>OY970155.1:0-4691534 GCA_963706205.1 uncultured Acidimicrobiaceae bacterium
GGTGATCGGCGAGCTCAACCACCCCGTTGAGGAGGTGAGGCCTACGGTTCCGGTGTATGTCAGTCGAGTGCGAGTGGCGTCTCCTTCGTCGAACGAAGGGCCCGTAACGACAAGCGGCGAAGAGACGTCCGGTGCCGAGGATGTGGCCGATCTCAGCCCGACGATGCCTCTTCGTTCCGGGGTCTGCGACCAGACGAGCCAGTCGGGACCGAGCCTCCGGCTCGAGGGTCGACCGCCGCCTGGAGTTCTTTGGCGGCGACGCTGTCCGACGGGAGCCGTTGGACCAAGACGATGACACTCAATGCATCGTCGATCACGAAGCTTGTCTCGTAGTCGTGGTGCTCCGTCACGACGCACCCTCTTCCAGGTCCTTGAGCAACCGGTCGAACGTCTGAACCCGCTTCGGATGGCCGTGATCGGCGGCGTGATTGCGTTGACGCTGCAAGGTCGGTTTGAACTCCACCGTGGTGGCGAAGAAGCCGCAGCCCTCACAGATTGACTCGAAGTTGCAGTCCATCTCTTTGGGCCGAGTGCACCAGCCGTTGCCGAGGAGCCGACTGTGCTCCCGGCGCAGACGGCGCATCTGCGGGGTCTCGTCCGAAGGCTCCGACGCGTAGAGGGCGTCGATCTTCTGAGACACGGCCCGGTACTCGTCTGCCACGGTGCGATCGGCGATGCGGGCGTAGACGGCCGTCATCTCGAGGGTCTTGTGTCCGAGCAGCTGGCTGATGGCCTCCAGGCGCATTCCGCTGTTGATCGCCTGGGTGGCGAGGGTGTGGCGCAATTGATGCGGGTAAACGTGGCCGATGCCGGCCGCCTTGGCCACCCGTCTCACCATCCTCGTCACCATGTGACGGTTGAGCGGTCGGCCGGCGTTGGTGACGAGGAGCCCCGTCCCGCCGTCGTCGTGGTGCTTCTGCCACGCCGTGAGCAGGTCCACCAGACGGGGGTGCAGAGGCACGTAGCGGTCGGTGTGGAGTTTGCCGAGCGGGATCCGGAGCCACCACTGGCCACTGCGGTGCTCCATGGCGTCGTCCTGCAGCTCACAGAGTTCACCCACGCGCATTCCGGTGCGGGCCAGGAGCTCCACCACGAGCTGGCGCCTTCGGTCCTCCTCGGCCGCGGCCGCCTGCAGGAACCTCGCCGACGCCGCGTCGTCGAGGGCGTGTGGCAGGGGTTCGTCCTTGGGGGGCACATCGGTGAGGAACACAGGGGGACGGGTCGGCGCCTCCGGCCACCCCCACTCGATGATCCGGTCGAAGAAGCTGCGCAGACACAGCAGCCGAAGCCGCATGGTGTTGGGTTTAAGCCCCACGTTTCCCGACGTCGGCCGGTGGGCCAACTCGACCTTGAACGACTCCACGTGGCCCCGGTGCACCTGGGAGAAGCACTCCACCTCGGGATGTTCGTCGATCACGTGGAGACAGAACTGACGCAGGGCGGTGCTGGCGGCCTTCACGCTGGCGGGGCGCAGCGACACCGACAGCTGCGCCAGGTAGCGCTCGGTCGTGGCGGCCATCTGGGGACGGGCGAGGACGACCGGGCCCCAGGGACCGACGAGAGCATCGGGTTCACGCTGCGCCACGGACTCTGCGAGGGCGCTCACTTCTGCACCGCCTCGACGAAGAGCCCGTCGAAAGCCTGCAGGGCACGGGTGTACTCGTCGGCCAGCCATTCGTTGGCCAGGTGCACATACAGACGGGTGGACTCGATCGAACGGTGTCCGGCCTGGGCCTGGACGGCCTCCAAGGCCATGCCCGCCTCCCGCAGTCGGGTCAGACAGGTGTGGCGCAGCTCGTGGCACGTGCAGTGGGCCAGTCCCGCCCGAAGTCGCGCGGCGCGCACGATCTCGTCGAGACCGTCGGCCGACAACGGCTGTCCCCGCCGCCGGCCCTTCAGGGCCAAGAAGACCATGTCCGTGACGCCCTCGCTCGGACGCTCCTGCTCGAGATAGGCGGCAACGGAGCGGAAGAACCGTCCCGACATGGGCACCAGACGCTGATGCCCACCCTTGCCGTTGGCCACAAACACCTTCTCCTCCCCGGGGCGCAGGTCGCAGAGGCGTAGTCCGAGGACCTCACAGCGCCGCAGCCCCCCGAACACCATGGCCTGGACCATCGCTCGATCACGGTGATGGCGCAGAGCAGACATGAGGGCGTCGACCTCGGCGGGCTCGAGGACCTTCGGCAACAGCCGAGGGGTGCGCACGAGAGGTGTGAACGCACCACGTCGTCTGCGGACACTCCGCCGGATGGACAACCCTCTCGGCACCGGGTTGCGATCGTGCTCGCCCATCATCATTAGATAGGCGTACAGCCCCGACACGCTCGATAGTCGGCGTTTGATCGTATGCGCACTCAACCCCGACTCTCCGTCCGAAAGACGAACGACCTTTCCTTCGGCGCGAGGCACACGCTGTCGGGCGATGAACTCGATGACGTCTGCTGTCGTGACGTCGACAGGCTCTTTGCCGATGAAGTCGAAGAACAGCTTCAGGTCAGAAGCCGTCGCCAGGACCGTGTTGGGTCGGCTCCTCGCGGCGACAAACTCCATGTGCCGATCGAGTTGAGGATGACCGAGCGAGGAGCTCTTTTCAGTGGACCTTTGACCAGTCAATGCGGTGTTCCTTTCCTCTCATAGCCCGTCGGCGTGACGGACTCTGAAAAGCATTAAGGATCACCGGCATATCTATGGATCCCGAGTACCCCTGTAGCCGTTCGGGCTGGGCGGGATGTCTCCGATTTGTTGCAAGGCCGGCTGATTCGTGCAAGTTCGAACCGATCGTAAATTGCCGACGTGATCGTTATCCTGCAGGCGTGCCGGGTAGAGCGCAGCATTGATAAATCGATGCGGTTCGTCTGAAGGGACGATTCGGGACATTACACAAGGTCTGAACTGCGAAGATGCCGACACCGCACGGCACCGGACGACGCAAAGAGGCGCGAGTTGTAGTCCTTTTGTAGTCCAAAGGACTCAGCATTCCGTGCCTGAGGTCAGAGCTGAGCTCTCACTCCCACCGACCGGTTCACTCCCAAATTCTCGATCAGAGCGGCAGGGTCGGACTGGCGCTATGTCTCGACTGCGACAGGTCTTGCGTTGAGATCGATGAGGACCCGGTTGCCCAACCGGCTTTTCAGCTGGACGACCACCTCCCGCCGATACCCCAGAGCTAAGCGTGGTCCCGGCGGTCCGTGGTCAATCCCGATGGGACTCACGGCTATGGCGTGATCGGACTCGGTGACCTCCGATCTTGGGTAATCCACCCACTTAGGGTTGCCTCCCGTGAACTCGACATGCAGGGTGTGGCCATCGGATTCGATGCGGGCTCGGACCGGACGGGGGGCCCGGCCGGCGGTCGGCGCTGGTTGCTTGGGCGGCTCTACGGGCTTCCACTGGTTGGCGGCAATCTCGGGGTCAATGACCCAGAGCACGCCGAGCAGCTCCGTGCCTTCGAAGCGCCAAGCCGAGAGAACACGCTTCCCTCTGTCGGTGGAGAACGACGTCTCGGCCTTCGTGGGATTGTTAAGGATCAGCGGACCCAGAATGGAGCCGGGGTGCTGCTCGAGTGACCCCGCAGTACGGAGGACGGCGAGGACGCTGTCAAGGGCCGGCCCGTGCACCTCAATATCTCCCCGGAGGAACGCAAGCTTTGCTTGCCCCGTGGTGAAGCCCTTGTCAGGTATCGCGATTGGACCCGTGAAGACCAAAGGACGAGGGTCTTGGTCGACGGGAAAGTCGCCCCATCGCTCGACGGCCCATTTGGCCATGGCCTTGTCTCGAGCAAGGCTCACTTCGCTGGGCCGTTGCGACTCCACAGACGCCAAGTATGACCAAGAGGGGGCACCCAACGCCTTGGTGCCCGGTTTTGCCATCTAAAATTTCCAATGTGGGACGCTCGGAGTGGTCGTATCAGATGGCCGGGACTGTGAATGCCAGCCCTGAACGCGTCATGGCCTGGTGGTACCACCAAGATCGACGAGCTGAATTCCAGGACCGCCTCGAGAAAACTGGCCACCTCGATGTCTCGGTGACCGAGTCGATGTCCGACGGGGTGAGGGTCTGGCTTGTTTGCTTCAAGGGTCGCCGAGGTTGGGTTCAGGACCACCGAATAGAAACACACTTGGCACCAGATGGAATGGCTGCACGCGACGGCGATCGGTTTATCGCACCAAGCGGTGACGTCGTGAATTACAATACACCCAACGATCAAAAGATAACGTCTACGTGCACCGGGCAGATCGAGTTCATCCCGCAAGCAAGTGGCGACACTAAGCCTCGATCCACCGATCGGCGATCTTGTGGGCACCCGTTTGCGGTGATTGGCACCGCACCGGGGTGAAGGGCCGAGCCTTGAGTCCGCAACAGCAGGCAGGGCGCCCGTCATCAAGCCTTCGTGAATTTCGCTTCGGTTGTCAGCGCCTTCCTGCGGTCATCTGCGGTGCGCCGGCCGCGGAAGGTGCAGCTACACGGGGACCGGGGGCAGGGCGCGCAGAAGGTCGAGGGCACGGCTGAATGCGTCGGCCCACGGCCACTCGAGCGGCGTTCGCAGTCTCGGTCGCCCCGAGCGACTGACGAGGCGGCCCGGGACGGACAGGAACCGGGTGCGCACGGTGCGGGCCACGGTGAGGTGGTCCTCGGGGGTGATGTCGCCGAGCATGGCCGTCCAGCGGATGAGGTCGTGGGCCATCGCCGCGCACAGGAGCCAGGCCGAGTTGGCGAAGAACTGCCCCGAGGGGACGTGCTCGAGGCCGGCACCCTCCTTCAGGTCGCGGATGCCCAGTTCGACGGTGGCGTGGGCCCGGTGGAAGGCGTCGACGTCGACACAGTCACCGTCGATGTCGGTCACGAAAGCGAAGTGACGCCATTGGGGCCACAGCGTGGCCTGGCGCCCGACCAGCCGGGTCCGGCACACGATGAGACGCCGGCCCTTGTAGAGGCACTCGGCCACCTCGGCTTCGCCGTCGGCGGTGTAGTCGATGGGCGTCCAGGCCGACTCTTCGATGCCCTCGACGGCCCTGGTCACGGCTGTGACCATGCGCACGCCCATCGTGTAGCCGACGTCGAGGCGCTCCAGGGTGGCGAGCGTGGCGTTGGACCAGAAGCCGGAGTCGAAGCGCATGATCAGTTCCCCGGTGGCCCCGGCCCGGCGCACCCGGGCCACGACCTCCTCCACGAAACGCACCGCCCCCCGCTGGGTGTTGGCCGCCCCTTTGCGCATGCGGACGTGGAGCACCTCGCCCGTCCACGCCCGCACCGCGATCAAGGGGTGGTAGCCGAGAACCTTCGTGTGGCCATAGCCGGCACCGTTCTTGGTCTTGCCGCACACCTCGCAGATGGTGGAGTCGAGATCGATGACGAGCTGCTCGGCGCCCGGTCCCGCCCCGAGGTCCCAGGCCCGGCGCAGCGTCTCGGCCAGCACCCGGTCGAGCTGGCGAATGTGGCCGAAGGTGAAGGACCGGAGGAACGAGCCGAGCGTCGACGGCGCCATCACCCGGTGACCGAGGACCGACTGGGTTGCTCCCGAGCGCAGCATGTCGGCATGGTCGATATGGGACCCGCCCGCCGCCATGGCGTGCACAAGGGTCAGCACCTTGCGACCCGGCCGAGCGCCGCCGACCCGACCCGAGAGGTCGACGGTGGCGTTGATGAGGCGCTCCATCCCGAGCCGGACGGTCAAAGTGGCCACCAGCAGGAGCCCGGCGTTGGCCACCAGATTGGGCTCGTCGAAGGTCACCTCGATGCGGTCGATTCCGCGCGATACTGCTGTCACTGAAAGTGCCTCCTGGCTTGTGGGAAATTGGCGTCTTAGACACCGCTATTTTCCCAAGCACGGAGGCACTTTCCGCGGATACGCGGCTATCTACTCCAGTCGCTCATCGGTGTATCGAGGCTAAGTCGGGTTCGTCCATCACCACAAAATGGTTGGTGGAAGATGGCTTCGTCGGTGGTCGATACGGAGGTCCGAGCCAGGGAATTCCGATCGGGTGTTCCAAGAGTCGATCGTCCGGTGCCAGGCTGCGGTAGGTCGTTCAGCGACCTAGCCAAATAAGTGGATTTCACCGTGCCGCTCTGCCAACCGTTGGAGAGTGCTGCGGCCAGCACCGAGTGGCCGAAGCAGGCAGGAGCGACCAGTGGGAGGCGTTGTATTCCGGGAGTGATGGCGGTGCTCAGCTTGGAAAGCCCCGGGGACTAGACTTGGAGGCCAGGGCGATTGCATGATCGCGTAGGTGACGTGAGACATTGTCGCGTTGGGGACCACGACTTTCGACTGAAATGTGGTCTGTTTTTGGTCTGGCATCGACCCGTTGCAAGTCGACTTCCGAATGCGATTGCACGAGGAGCCCTCAAAATTTGGCGCCCCGTCGGTGTGCCGGGTCCCTATTCGCTTGGTGCAGCCTTGAGGCGGCGAAGGGTCCAGGTGGCGATGGCCCCCCCGCAGAGGACTCCCAGCAGTAGGGCGGCTATCGCGCTTGGTCGGGGGTGGGTATCGCAGTAGCGAGCGGAAGCGCTACTGGAGCAAATGGTTTGGGTGGCCCCTAACGCAAGCGCGACAAGGTAGCAAACCATGCCCACGACGGCTCCGCTGGCAACCACGATTACCGAGCGCGACCGACGCTTCACGGTACCCAGGATATCTAATTCGTAGAGGCATATGGCCTGTTTGTGGGGTCAGGTGCCGTTGTGTCTTGGCAGGTCACGTCGGGTCTTGGTCGGCTCGAGTTGGCCTGAATCGGGCTGAGTTTGGCACTCTGGAGGGCCTTTTGGAGTGCCCGAATGACGATATGACGACCATCTGATTCGTGGCCAGAAGCCACGATGGGGGTGCCGGAGATCAGGGTGACGCAGCGGGGCAGCCGACAGATCCGGCCGTGATGTCGGCGATCCGAGGCGTCGGGGTGCGCCTGTTGATCTCATTTGTCAAGTTGCCGCTTAGCGTCCCTGTGGGCGTCGCTGCAAACCAGCTCCCTCCTTGGGCCAGGGAGGTCCTGAGCGCAGCCCCGTAAATGCGCTGTGCCTGCGGGAGCGTGGCCCCGATCTGCAGCCCCGCGGCTGTGGTCACATTCGGGATTTCCCGGTATCCAGGTCCACCGCCGAGAGAACCGGTGCCGTAGCCCACGAAGCGCTGACGGTAGAAGTAGGCGGTCATCGTCGGCCACTGAAGATATGCATCGACGGTGCAGTTGTTGGATGGCGTTGGCTCGACGCGGAGCGGCGCCCCGAGCACCTTCTCAAGGTTGGGAATGGCCGATGTTTCTAGTTGTCCGAAGACCGCCGACGCAATGCCGTTCCCGCTGAGCAAAATCGGGCGGCTCGCCGGCAATGTCGTCTCTGCCGGATTCGGTGTCGCGTGTGCGTGCGACAAGTCAGGAAGGGCATTGAAGAACGGTGGCCAGGCGCCGGTACTCCCAGCCACGGACCCCACCTCTTGGCGGGTTCGCTGATCGATGATCACAGCCTCCCACTTGTAGTTCTCAGGTTCCAGGCCGAATGTGGACTGCGGATCCACGGTGCCGGCAATCGCCACTACCCATACCCTGTCCGAAGGCGCCTCCGTCCCCAGAAACGACGCTTGGTGTTCCATCGCCGCCAGAACCTGTCCGTAGGTGGTCAATTTTGCGGCCGTCCGGGTGACATGTTCCACGCCGGGAAGCTCCATGGCGATGGCCTGCTGCGCGTTCATCAGCGGTCGGTGCGAATGAGCCAGGGCAGATGTGGGTGGCGTGGTCGTGGAGCTTGACGACCGCGGTCCGCGTGCGACAAGGAAGACCACACCTACGAGCACAGTAACGACGACAACGCTCGCAGTGATAACCCGCATTGTGGTGAGGCGCCAAGGGGCGGGATGTGTCGACATGCCAGTGGCAACCAGAAGCTCGACCGGATGATCGGCGAGACTCGGAAGGTGGTGTCTTCCACGAACCTCGTCGAGAGTCACAGGTGGTGCGGCGCTGTCAATGTACTTACGGATGTCGTCGGCCAGCTCACTCACGAGGGGTCACCTCCAAACCGCTCCGGAGTCGTGCCAAGCCCCGCTCAAGGTGGTTCTGCACCGTGGTCACCTTGGTGTTGGTGAGCTCGGCCACCTCACGGATCGTCCAACCAAAGCCGTGGACAAGGACGACGGCGGTCCGCTGACGATCCGAGAGCTGGGCCAAGAGGCGTCCGAGGGCGGGCTCGCACCACGGCTCGGGCTCCTCTGGCCGAGTGAAGATCGAGCGGATCTTTCGAGGACGAGTACGACTCTGGCCGACCCGGAGGAGGTATCCGATCGGGTTCGTGAGCTGTTGAACATGTGCCCAGTTCTCCCATGCGTAGGACAGCGCCTCGGCTGTCGCCTCACGTCCGCGTTGGGCGCCGAGCATGGCGATGAGGACTCGTCGTAGGCGCGGTTCAGCATCGGCGAAGAAGCCCTCAAACTCGTCCTCCACGGGCCTGCGTCCCAACCTCTCCACGGAACATTCCTAGCCTCTACTAATAGAGACCCTCGAGCCGTCGGGGATTACCACAGCGGTGAGGAAAATTCGGGTCCCGCTCTTGATATTTCACGCTGACGGGGACGATCCCCTGGGCAGACTCGACCATCTCGAGGAATTGGCCAACCGCCAACCATCGGTCCGTCTACTGAGCGTAAATCTCGGCCACGGCGCGTATCGCCTCCTAATGGACCATGCTCGATCAGCGTGCTGGGCGAAACGACTGACGGTGGCGCACCCGGCGAATTCGGCGGACCCATTTCGACAGTTTCCACAACCACCTTGACGCGTGGGCAATCGTGAGGAACGTCCGGGCCCACGGCAGCGAGGGTGACGGTCAAGGACTCGGCTGTCCCAGAGACACTTGTGCCTTGATGCGTGTCGCACGGGGGAACGGACGCCCGCAAGGGTAACTGACAAGCTTCCACCGAGCATCACTCGGCCGGAAAGCACTCCAACGGCCCGAAGATCGCTCCCATCGGGATGCATTGGTGGCTGAACCGAGGATCCACTGGCGCACCCCACCAAATGCCATTGGTCCCAAGAACGCCCCCGTACCGTTCATGGTCAACGAGCAGAGGCACGGCTCCCGCGCCAAAGAGGTCGTAGCAGCGAACAGCCGGCTCGACCACGACGGCGTGTTCAAAGTCGATGAAGACTGGATCGGAGCCATTCCGAAGAAGGACGTTCAGGTGGTGCAGGTCGCGGTGGCAGACGCCTTGGGCGTGCATTCGGCGGATGGCTGAAGCGACGCGCTGTCCCATCTCGGTCCGGTCACTGTGGCTGGCCGCCGGCCACCAGGTGTCGAATCGATCACAACGTTCGAGGCAAGCCTCGATGTCATCCAGATGAAGAATGGGCGGCACAAGTTTCGTTTCGGACAGCCGGAGCAGAATCGCACGATCTGCCGGGTTCCGAAAGCGTCTTTGGACGCCCCGTTCGCACACACTGGCAACCATAGAGGCAGGGTGTGTTGGGTCTGTTTAACCCGTTGCACCGCAACGGCGCTCTATCGCTTTGGGAAAATCGTCAAGACCGACTCGGCGAACGTGGGCGAACTAGAACGGCAGGTCATCGTCTCGGCGAACGGCTTTCCGGCACTTGGGCTCGTCGGTCCACCCTGGATCGCCCTAGTTCGGGATACCGGCCGTCGTCTGTCAACGTTCGGGTCGCTATCGGCGTGGAGAACGGTGGGAACGTCGAGGGAGATCTAGTTGGGGACGCGGAGTAGGACAGCCTCGTGGGGGGCGGTTTCAGTCCTGGCCTGCGGCTTACTGCTTTCGGCCTGTTCTTCGCCTCACGCCTCCTTGAGCACCTCAAAGGTGCCAGCGGGTGGCAGAACGACGACTGTACCGGCGACGTCCACCACGAACCCTCCACCCTCGGCCCTATCCGCCGGTACATCAGTCTCAGGCAGCGACGTGGGACCCCTTTCGTTCATCGACGACTACCGGGGCTTCGGGATCTATAAGAACCTGACGAACAACGCTCCGTATCTCGTCGAAACAGATGACGGAGGCTTCACGTGGAAAGTCGTTACGACCATGCCCCTATCCTCGTACCCTTCGAGGCTGGAGTTCATCGACGCCCAGACGGGCTATGCGTGGGGAGACGGAACGCTCTACGTGACCCATGACGGTGGTGCACAATGGCTCGATTCGCTGACCGTCGCCGGCGGTGGGCAGGCCGTCTCTCCTATCGGAAGCAATCTCTGGGCTCTTACAAACTCAGCGGTGGAGGCTTCGGCAAATGGTGGAACAAATTGGACTCCGTTGGCCAAATTGCCTCTGTCTAGTCCTTCCAGCCTCAGTCGGGTAAGCACGACGGTTGCCTATGTCTTTGGTTGCCTCCAGACCCCAAGCTGCAACTCTAACGGTCTAGTGAGAACTGAGGATGGTGGGCAAAGCTGGCAGATGACGAGCCTCCCGCAGAATGGCATCGCCCAGGGGCTCGACCTGATTGCCCTGTCGATTGACGATCTGTGGTTGGTTGAGTTCTCGCAACCGGCCACTGATGAGTCGTCGAAGTGGGTCTACCGTTCCTACGATGGAGGAGACCACTGGACACTCGTTGCGTCCGTGGTCCTCCCTTCGGGTCCATTTCATGTGCCGCTACCCAGGATGGGGGACTTCGGTCCGCTGAGCGTCATAGCGTCGGTACCCAATCGTGCCTGGTTGTCATTCGACCGGGGCGGCGTGTGGGCCACCACTGATGGAGGTGCTGACTGGATGGTCGCATTCCCGGATCCGGACGCAGACGCCGAGGGTCCGCCGTACGTGTCCTTCCTTGATGCCGATCACGGATGGGCCGCCACGGGAATTGGCCTTTGGCGTACCACCGACGGTTCCCACTGGGTTGAGGTAGCACCACCATCTTGAATGTCCGCGGCGTCACCTGCTTCCTGGCAAGTTCTAGCCGTCGCAAATTACTGAAGTGATCGCTATTGTTGCAGGGGCGTGCCGGGTAGAGCGCAGCGCTGATAAATCGATCAAGCTCGTCTGATGCGACGATTTCGAGAAGGCACCACATGATCTGAGCTGGGACGTTGCCGGCACGCCATGGCACCCGACGATGCAAAAGGGTGCGAGTTGTAGTCCTGTTTGAAGTCCAAAGACCTCAGTATTCCGCGCTTGAGGCCAGTACTGAGTTCTCATTTCGCGGCCGTGTGGCAAGCATCGACGTCCTCGTAGCGTCACTGCTTTTGTCAGGCGAGCAGTCTGCGAGTGGTGCCAAGGGGGATGCCTCGACCGCCCGCCGGTCGACGGCCCGGACAAATTCAGGTTGCAAAGGCTGGACCAGGGCACATGAAGGGACGGGTCGCGAATCAATGTCATGACGGCAGTCACGTCTGCCATCGATCTCTCTCCATCGACGCGCAGCTACTCTGCGTGAATCACCAAATTTGGGGTTTCGGGGACACTGGGCGTCGTTCGAAACACCCTGGTCACACTTCTGTAAACCTGGGCGGGCTCTCCTGCGACGTGTGTCGGGGCGTGCTCCCAACGCATGGAGGCCACTGTGCGCAGGATGCGACCGTTGGAGGCAGTGCGAGCGAAGCTGTCACTGATATCCGTCGTGAACTACGACATCAGTGGTGGGGGCGAAAGGGCCAAACGTAAGCCGGCTCGTGCCGTTATGGGCTCAATCGCGCTGGTCGGTGGAATGGCAGTCACCGGCGTCGTCACGGCCTCGCCGGCGTGGGCCACCACCGACATCACAAATTGTTTATTTTCGACTTTAAAGGCAGACGTGGCTCTCGGTGGCACCATTGATTATGAGGTGCCCTGCACCGGATCCGGTGTGGTGTTTGCTGAACACGGTCGCCCTGCCGAGTTGAAGATTGGGAAATCGCAGGTGGTCGACATCGAAGCCAACGGCTTCTCGGTGGCCTTCAACGGCAAATCAACTCACGCGGCTCTTTGAAGTGAAGGGCGGCAAGCTCACCCTTTCGGGACTGACGCTCGAGAACGGCAAGGAAGTGGGGAAGGCGGGAGCGACCGGCTCACCGGGCAACTCGGTCGGTTCATGCTCAGGGAATCCGGGGGGATCCGGGACCAACGGCAACAACGGCGTCACAGGAAAAGCGGGCGCTAATGCACAAGGTGGTGCCCTGCTGATCAAAGCGCCCAGCGCCGTCACTTTGAACAGTGACAGCTTCAACGGTGCCAGCTCGGCTGTAGGTGGTGCGGGGGGTAACGGAGGTAACGGTAGTACTGGGGGTAACGCTTGCAACGGCGCTGGGGGTGCCAATGGCTCGTCAGGTGCCAACGGGACACCTGGTTTTCCAGCCGGCACCGCCGGCACCGCCGGTAGCGCGGGTAACGGCGGGGCCGGCGGTGTCGCCCAGGGTGGGGACATCTACAACGCCGGGACACTTGTTATCAATTCGAGTTCCTTGTCGGGGATCGCCGACGGCGGAAACGGCGGTAACGGTGGAAACGCCGGCGGCGGCGGCTACGGCAGTTACGGCGGCGCCGGCGGCAGCGGCGGATCCGGCGCCGCCGGCACAGCCGGGGCAATGGGTGGCCAAGGCGGCTCGGGCGCCACGTCGGGCACGAACAGCGCTGGACAGCCGGGCGGGACAGCCGGTAAGGGTGGCGCCGGAGGCGCTGCCGAGGGCGGATCGCTCTATAACACCGGAACGGTGACCATCACCAACAGCTCCTTCGGCTTCACCAATCTGTACGGCGGAAACGGCGGTAACGGCGGAAACGGCGCCGGTGGTGGTTCCGGCGGAGGCGGCGGCGACAACGCCGGTGGCGGTAAGGGCGGCGGTGGCGGAGCAGGCGGCGGGAATCCGTCCGGAGGTGGCGGTGCCGGTGGGAATCCGGGCGGTGGTGCGGCGCCCCAAGCCCCCGCTCCGGGGGGCGCTACGAGCCCGGACGGCGCCGCCGGTACGGGCGGGAACGCGTTCGGTGGCTTCATCTTCAGCACCGGACACGCAACCGTGAACACCACCGCGTTCTCGCAGGGCAATGCCGTTGGAGGCCAAGGCGGCGGTCAGTTCGGTCGGTTCAGCGCCGGAAGCGGAGGAACGGCCGGGTACTCCGGCTCAGGCGGTAGCGGTGGCAGCGGCGGTGACGGTAACGGCGGACTGGGAGGCAACGGTGTGGTCGGCGTCGCCGGTGTGGCCGGCGCTGCCGGTGGCAATGGCGCCTCGGGACCGCCCGGCGCGGCCGGCGGCATGGCCGCAGGCGGCACGATCTACTCTACCGGCACCCTGTCCATCACGGGAGACTCGACGTCGGCAAGTTCGATCGATCGCTCGTACGCCCGGGGTGGCGCGGGTGGAGGCGGAGTAGACGGCGGCAACGGCGGCAACAGCGGCGGTGGCGGTTACGGCGGCGGCGGCGGCAACGGCGGAAGTGGCGGCACGGTCGGCGGGAACCCTTCAGGAGTGGGTGCCGGCGGCGCGGCGGGAGAAACGGGTGGTGATGCGGGAACCACGGGCACTGCGGGCCTCGCCGGCGCCGGCGGGCCGGGCGGTGAGGCACTCGGTGGGGCGATCTACTGCAAGACCATGACGCTTCAGGACTACCTCCTAGGCACTGCCGCCAATCCGGACTATGTCCTCGGCGGAGCTGGCGGCACGGGGGCTTGGGGAGGAGCGGGCGGTTCCGGCGGCAACGGCGGTGCCGGAGGAACGGGAGGCGGCGGCGGAAGCGGCGCCTCTGGCAGCCAGGGGAGTAACGGTGGCGGTGGCGGACAAGGAGGCGTCGGACAGCCCGGTCAGAAAGGCGGAACCGGCGGTACGGGCGGCAACGCCCTGGGCGGCGCGGTCTACTGCACCGGTGCCGTGAGTCTCATAAATGATGCTTTCAACAGTGACTCAGCCACCGGCGGAAACGGCGGCGGCGGGAGTGACGGCGAATCCGGAGGCAATGGCGGTAGCGGCGGACCCGGTGGAATCGGCGGTGTTGGTGGGTTCTCCGGGGCTGTCCAGTTGTCAGGCGGTAGCGGTGGAGCCGGCGGTAATGGCGGTAGCGGTGGAGCCGGCGGTAATGGCGGTAATGGTGGCACCGGCGGTAATGGTGAAGGGGGGGCCGTCTTCACTGTGACAACGCCAACCAGCGACACCAGCACGTTCTCAGGTGACTCCGTAACAGCTGGCACCGGCGGCACCGGCTCTGGTTCCTTTGGAACTGGAGGCGGCGCAGGTGGTGGCGGGAACGGTGGCCAAAATGGCGCCCCCGGTAGCGGGAACGCCTCAGATGGAAGCGGAGGGACGCCGGGTAACGACGGAGTGCCCGGAGCGTCGGGAACTCCCGGTATGACCAATTATACGGACCATAACTAGTGCTCAGCTTGGGAAGATCGTCAAGGCCGAATCGGCGAACGTCGACGAACCAGAACAGCAGGTCAGCGACCCGGCGAACGTGGGCGAACGTCCAGGAACGGACACGGATGCGCCATGAATGCGCCATGACGGCGATGTCAGTGTCCAGGGTCGCCCGCCAGAGCCGGTCGGCATAAGCGGACTCCCATCGTGCCCGCAGCACGAGGTCGTCCAGGACCCGGCCCGGCTCGAACGGGCCGCCACCCTCACCGACTGCGGGCTGGGACTCGCCCTTACCGGGTGGGCGAGCCTTGGGCGGGTTCGGGTCAAGGGTAGACGGGGAGCGTCGGGTCGGCAGTGGAATGTGACCGCACCAGCGTGCTCGTTGCGCTGACCCGGTGGATAGTTGAGCCCCGCACACAGTAATGACCGGTCCGGTGATGCCGAAGACAAGGATGGCGCTATGGAAATACCTCCCCTCCCAGAAGGCACCATCCTCTTGGTCGAAGTCGGGTCCACAGCTCATGGCACTGGCCTCCCGGGCGGCGAAGACCAGGATGAGACTGCCGTAGTGGTAGAGAGCGCCGAGCAGGTGCTGGGGCTGGAGCACGGAGACCCACCAACGGTCATGCAGCGCACGCAGCCAGAGGGCGTACAGTCAGGACCAGGGGACACCGACCGGACGATCCATCCTCTTCGCCGATTCCTCTTCCTGGCGATCACGGGCAACCCCTCGATTCTCATGACGTTCTGGGCGCCGGTCATAGAGACCACCGACGAAGGCCGCGAGCTTCAAGGCATGGGCGAGTTGTTCATCGGAAGACACTTCATTCCCCGCTACCGCGGATATATGAAGTCACAGGCAGAACGCCTCCTTGGTCTCGCTGGTGGCCGGCATGGGAGACGAGGAGGGGGTCAGCGTCAGGAGTTGATCGATACCCACGGATATGACACGAAGTACGCCATGCACTGCGCCCGGCTCGGATTCCAGGGTCTCGAACTACTCCAGACAGGAGGCCTCAACCTTCCTATGCAAGGAGAACCCGCGGAGTGGCTTCGGTCCGTGAGGCGGGGTGATGTGTCCTTCGAGGACTGGTGGAGCCGTTCTCTGGCTCTAGACGCCGAGCTGGAAGCTCTCTCGGAAGACGATTCGTTACCAGCCGAACCAGATCGGACAACGATTGCATCGTGGTCGGTGAAGACACACCTTCAGATGTGGGACCGCCCGATGTCGGAATCCTGACCATCTCGGTTGTGCCGATGCCGAGTTGGCCCTGGCCGGAGGAGCCTCAGGGCTCAGAGACCGGAACCGGGGACCCTCACCCGCGAGCGGATCGACTTCGAAGGCGGAACCGTCGCCATCATCGAACAGCTCCAGGAGCGATCGAAAGGGGGTTACGTCGTCGGCCCACCGAAGAGCGACGCCGGACGCCGGGTGGTGACCCTCCCGGCGTTCATGATGGACGAGTTGGCCGCCCATATGGCCGAGCATGCTGAGGCTGGTCCCGGGGGTCGTCTGTTTCATGGAGGCAAAGGGCCGCTGCGCCGGGCTGTGCTCTTCAGGGCCTGGAACGAGGCACGAAAATCTATGGCCCTCGAGCACCTCCACTTTCACGATTTGCGGCATACGGGGAACACGCTGGCGGCGGCCACTGGGGCGAGCACCCGGGAGCTCATGGCCCGAATGGGGCATGCAAGTGCCGAAGCCGCCCTCGCATATCACATGCGACACGCGAGCGGGATGCGGCCATCGCTGCCCGCCTTAACGAGATGGTCGCCAACGCCGCGGAGTCGGCCGTGGCGGCAGGAACCGGACAAGGATCCGAGTCCGTCGATCGTTTGTCGAACGTGACTTCGCTCGAGGAACACAGGTCGTCGCGTCGGCGCGCAATGGCACAGCAAATGCGCCATGAATGCGCCATGGTTGACGATGCAACAACTGAAGCATCGACGGATGTTGCGTCTGACCAGGACTTCGATGAGAGCGGGCGACGGGAATCGAACCCGCGTTCTCAGCTTGGGAAAAATCTACGTGGCAATCTCGGAGCCAGCGGCAGCACGTTGAATGGGCTGGTCGACCCTCGATTCCGTTGCGCATGAGTCTGCACCGATATGCAGGGTTCTGCGCTGGAAGTGGCACGTACGTGGCACGAAATCGTTCTCAGCTCATATTGGAAACTTTCTTGGAAAAGAACGTGCCACGAGAAACTGAGAACGCTGTGGCACGAATCTCAAGCTGGAATGTTGTCCAGGTGTGATTGGGGCCGATCTGTATTGCTGCGACGACGATCCCGGGTGGGCCGCCCGTTCGCCATGCCGGCCGACTATGGCCCAACCCGACGCGTCACCGACGGATCCAAGGCCACGCACAATCCCGATTTTCAGTCAGTACGGCCACTCCGCGTGACGCCATGGCGATGCGCCATCACCGGGTCGTCATTTTCGACGATTCTTCTCCGGCCCGTTGCCCCCTAAGGTGGCGAGCCTTCGTGCCTTTGCCTGTTGGAGGCCATAACGCCAGGGGGGACACCCATGCGGACACCGACCCAGGTTCGACGTCCCATGCGCTGCGGGTTGCGGCTCGCCACTGCCGCCGTCATGGTGGGACTGTCGACCGGAGCGGTGATGGCCACCACGGTCGTGGAGGCACCCTCGGCCTCGGCCAGCGGAATGACGCTGTATGCGGCTGCTCCGACTGCACTGGGGACAGGGACCTGCCTCGACGCCGTCGACGCCTGCACCCTCACCTCCGCCCTGAGCCACGTCGCCGCCGGCGGCACTATCGAACTGGTCACGCCCGGAAGCTCCTCGGTGTACTCCGGCGGCTTCACCGTCGCCACCTCGGGGACCTCGGCCACCTCCCCGGTCACCATCGAGCCGGCTGCCGGGGTGACTAACCCCACCCTCGACGGGGGCGGTACCGAGACGGTCCTCACCGTGAATCCCGGCGTGTATCTCGACAACTCCGGGGTCACCATCCAGCACGGCACGACCACCGCCGGCGCCGTCGGCACCACCGGCAGCCCCGGCGGCAACGGCGGTAATGGCGGCAACGGCGGGGGAATCGACAACGCCGGCACCCTCACGATCACTTCCTCAACGATCTCGAATAACAGCACCGGCGCGGGCGGCAGCGGTGGCAGCACGGGCGGCAACGGCGGTAAAGGCGGGAACGGCGGGGGGGTCTACAACTCCGGCACCCTCACGATCACCTCCTCGACGATCTCGGGGAACAGCGCCGGCGCCGGCGCCGCCGGCGTCCTCGGCAGCGGCTTTGGCACCGGCGGCAACGGCGGTAATGGCGGCAACGGCGGGGGCATCGACAACGCCGGCGCCCTCACGATCACCTCCTCGACGATCTCGGGTAACAGCGCCGGCGCCGGCGGCGCGGCCGCCGGCTGCGGCTGCGGCGGCCCGAGCGGCATCGGCGGCAACGGCGGCAGCGGCGGGGGAATCGACAACGCCGGCACCCTGGCGATCACCTCCTCGATGATCTCGGGGAACAGCGCCGGCGCGGGCGGCGTGAACGGCCCCCCCAACGGCGAAGACGGTAACGGCGGCAGCGGCGGGGGGATCGACAACGCCGGCACCCTCACGATCACCTTCTCGATGATCTCGGGGAACTACGCCGGCAACGGAGCCTCATATGTCTCACTAAACGGCACGGGCGGCAACGGCGGCAGCGGCGGGGGAATCGACAACGCCGGCACCCTCGCGATCACCTCCTCGACGATCTCGGGCAACTACGCCGGCAACGGCGGCACTGGCACCTTCGGCGGCGGCTACGCCGGTAACGGCGGGGGGATCTACGACGCCGGCACCCTCACGATCACCTTCTCGACGATCTCGGGGAACAGCACCGGCGGTGGCGGCAACGGGAACACCGCCCGTAACGGCGGGAGCGGCGGGGGGATCGACGACGCCGGCACCGGCACGATCACTTCCTCGACGATCTCGGGCAACAGCACCGGCGCCGGCGGCACCAGCACCCAGATCGTCGGCGGCAACGGTGGTAGCGGCGGCGGGATCGCCGCCGGCCCCGGCACCCTCACGATCACTTCCTCGACGATCTCGGGAAACAGCACCGGCGCCGGCGGCACCGGCACCCCAGACGGCAGCAGAGGCAGCGGCGGCGGGATCGCCAACGCCGGCACGGTGAACATGGGCGCCAGCATCGTGGCCAACAGCACGACGGGCAGCAACTGCTCCGGCGGCGTCACCAGCCTCGGCTACAACGCGACCGACGACTTCTCATGCGGATTGAACCAAACCACCGACCTGACCGTGGCCACAGCCGATCTCGGCCTCGGCACCCTCGCCAACAACGGCGGTCCCACCCAGACGATTCTTCCCGCCGCTACCAGCCCGGCCATCGGAGCCGTCCCCCTGGGCACCACGCTCGACTTCATCTCTGTCTGTCCCCGCACCGACCAGCGGGGCGTGGCGAGCTTTGTCAATTGCACCATCGGGGCGGTCGAGGGGGGCTTCCTCATTACGACCACCTCGCTGCCCAACGCCACACCGGGCACCGCCTATAGCCCGATCACCTTGGCGACCCAGGAAGCCGGGATGAGCGTCAGTCCCTACACCACCACCTTCAAGTGGCTCGGGACCGAACTACCCAAGGGCCTGAAGTTGTCCTCGGTCGGGGTGCTGTCGGGGAAACCGCGCAAGCAACTGGTCCCAGGGGCGTACTCCGTGGTGGCTCAGGTGACTGAGACGGTGACCACCCTCAACGGTGAGAAGAAGGTCAAGACGCGAACGACGGTCGCCGCCACCATCCCCCTGACAATGAACTGAGCAACCCTTCCAACCAGTCAGCGACGCCTACGGCAAGAGGGCCGGCGGGGGGATCGAGATCACTAGATATGCCGCCCATCCTTAATGCTTTTCATGGCCTGTCACCGGCACAGGTCGAGGAGCTGAGAGGAAGGGTTCCATGCACAAGCCAAACCATCACTCGGCGCGCGCATCAAGGGTGGTTCGTCTGGGCGATCCCGTGCTCGACCGGTACTTGGAGTTCGTCGAATCACGCGCCCGGCGCAACACGGTGCTGGCCACAGCGTCGGATCTGAAGGCGTTCTTCAGGGTCGTCGACAAGGCGCCGGGCGACGTCACGCCAGCGGATGTTCCCGGCTTCGTCACCGAGCAGCGAAAGCCCAAGGGCGACGGACGCGTCGTGCGGCTGGCCGACGGTGAGTCGGGGTTGGCGGCCCGGACGATCAAGCGGCGGCTGTCGTCGGTGTCGGGACTGTTCAGCTATCTGGTGCTGTGCGGAGACGTGGCCACGAATCCTGTTCCCCGGGGTTTGGCCACGCGACGACAGGGATCGCGGGGACCGGCCCTCATCCGCGCGCCCCGCACGTTGCCGAAGATCCTCACGCCCGAAGAGGTCAACGCCCTCATGGCGGCCCTGCGCACCCACCGGGACCGGGCCATGGTCGAGGCCATGCTCCTCGGAGGGCTCCGTCGCTGCGAGGTGCTGGGGCTGCGGTTCGAGGACCTCCGCCCAGGTGAGAATCAGGTGTTCATCGCCGACGGCAAGGGCGGGCACCAGCGTCTGGTGCCGATGTCGCCTCGGTTCTTCCGCTCCCTATCTCTCTATCTGGAGACCGAACGGCCGAAGGAGTCGAACACGGAGCTGCTGTTTGTGGCCTTGAAGGGAACGGCCCGTGGCCAGCGGCTAGCCGAGGACGGCCTGGACAAGATCATGTCCAACGCCAAGAAGCGCGCCGGCCTTCTTCACTGCTCCTGCCACGAGCTGCGCCACACCTGTCTCACCCGTCTGCGCGAGGCGGGCATGGCCTTGGAAGCCATCCAGGCTCAGGCCGGGCACCGCTCCCTCGACTCCACCCGGGTGTATCTGCACCTGGCAAATGACTGGCTGGCCGCCGAGTACGTCCGGGCGGCGGAGATCATCGAGGCATCACGGCGCGACGAGATCCAGGCGGTGGCCAAATGAGCGCCCCCGTCGTCGCCGTCGCCAACGGTGTCCGATCGCAGTCACAGCTCGAGTGGGAGGAGATGAACGCCGTGGCTCCCCGTCTGGCGTCGGTGACGGCTCGCTATCTCGACCAGGTCGCTCTGTCGTTGCGCCCGGCGTCTGTGGTGGGCATTGATGCGAGCTTGCGGAACTTCTGCCGCTATCTCATCGAGGAGCACCCGGAGATCACGAGCTTCGGCGCCGTCGGACGACCGCAGATCGAGGGTTTCAAGGCCCACCTCGGGGCTCACATCACCGAGAAGGGGAAGCCCTTGAGCGCCAACACCCGGCGCCAGCGCCTCAGCATGCTGCGGGTCTTCTTCGACCGCACGATCGAATGGGAGTGGGACGACGCCCCGCCCCGGTGCCCGATCTTCGGAAGCGACATGCCCAAGGCGGACGAACCGTTGCCCAAGTTCTTAGACGACGGCGACGCCACCCGCTTCGCCCGGTCGGTGGCGGCGGAGACCGACCCGCTTCGGCGTCTTGTTCTCGAGCTGCTCATGCGCACCGGTATGCGCGTCGGCGAGCTGTGTGCGCTCGAGAGCGACTCCGTGGTGCAGATCGGGGAGGGCTTCTGGCTGAGGGTCCCGGTGGGGAAGCTCCGCAACGACCGCTACGTGCCGCTGCACCCGACGCTTCTCCCGCTGCTCGACGCCTGGCGGGCCCGTCATGACGACGGTGACCTCGGGCTGCTGCTCACCAACGGTGGACGGCCTCTCAATCGCCATGGCGTGACCCGGATGGTCAACCGGGCCGGGCGACGGGCGGGACTGGGACACCTGCACCCCCATCAGCTGCGCCATACGCTCGCCACCCAGGCCATCAACCGGGGCATGCGCCTCGAGGCCATCGCCGCGCTGCTCGGACACCGATCCCTGCGCATGACGATCGTCTATGCCCGCATCGCCAACCGCACTGTGGCGGACGAGTACCAGGCGGTGACGGCCAAGGTCGAAGCCCTCTACAGCGACGCTCCACTCGGGGCGGACGCCGAGGGACCGACCATGCGCCGGGTTCGGGCCGAGCACACCCGCATGCTGGGCAACGGCTGGTGCACACGGCCAGCCGAACTCGACTGCAGCTTCGAGGCCATGTGCGAGGGGTGTGGCTTCTTCGCCACCACCGTCGAGTTCAAAGACACTCTGACCCGTCAGGCCGAGCACGCAGCCGTGCACGGACAGCAGGCGCGTCAGGGACTCTATGAGTCCTTGCTCGACGCGCTCGGGGAGGCAACTGCGTGACGACAGACTTCAGACGCCTTTACCTGAAAAGGGGGCGGCCTCTCGATCCCGACTGATCACCACTGGCCGCGGTCGCCGGGGACGGCATGTCCCCGGCGATGGGCGGCATATCCCGTTGCTACTTGACAGGATGGGCGGCATCTAAACAGGACGAACACTCCAAACCCCGGGATTCTGGGGTCATAGGGTGCGTCGGGTTGATCCCGTCCTGTCTCGTCTAAACGAGAGCGCCGAAGCGGAGTAATCCGACTCCTGTGTTATGAACGGCGGGCAGGACGGGCCAGCCCGGTGGGCGTGGAGACCCTGTTTTAGGAATTCGGGACTGGCGAGGCCAGAGCCCTCTTAGTGATGTTCGGGACCTGCGCATCACCGGCCGGCCGTGGATCGACATCGACTGCGAGCCGAGGAGGGTCTGTGAGCACATTAGGAGTCGATCTGGCCGTGCGGGCTGCGCACGTTGCCACCTTGAGCGACGAGCGGGGGGAGGTCGTCTGGTCTCGTCGGCGCTTTACGAGCCATCCTGATGACCTGGCGGCCCTGAGCGCGGCAGTTGGACCAGCCGCGGAGCTGACGGTGGTGATGGAACCCACCCGCAGTGCGTGGGTGGTTGTGGCGGCGCACTTCCGGGCCACCGGGGCCAAGGTGGTGATGATCGCCCCCGAGCAGTCGGCGGACCTACGGAAGTACTACAAGAAACACACCAAGAATGACCGGCTCGACTCACTCGTGCTGTCGCGTGTGCCGCTTCTTCATCCGGAGGGGCTCAAGGAGGTGAGTGGGCTCGGGCCGGCCGAGCCGCTCAGGCGTGCCGTTCGTCGACGGGTGGACTTGGTGGAACAGCGTCGCGCTTGCTCCCAACGCATCGATGCGATGTTGGATCTGCTGGGCCCCGCCTACCACGAGGCGCTCGGGAGCCGAGGGACGAAGACCAGCGCTGTGGTCCTCGAGCGCTATGGGAACCCGAAAACCCTGCACCGACTGGGCCTTTCCCGGCTCACCGACCTGGTGGGAAAGACGAGCGGTGGCCACCTGGGTGCCGAGTACGCCACTGGGCTGCTTCAGGCGGCAACGGAAGCCATGACCTTGTGGAAAGGCGGATGTCTCGACTTCGACGAGCTTGCCTGGGACCTCGCCCAGGAGGTCCGGCTCATCGGCCAGCTCGACATCGAGGTCGAACGACTCGATGATCGCATCGCCGAGCTCTACCAGTTGGCCGACCCCAAAGGCATCGTGCGCTCGGCGCCCGGCATTGGCCCGGTGCTCTCGGCGGGGATCGCAGGGCGCCTGGGCGACGCGACTCGCTTCGCCAACCTGGCGGCCGTTCGCTCGTTCTCGGGGATCGTGCCCGGTGTGAACCAGTCGGGGTTCACCGAGACCCGACCCGGCATCACCAAACAGGGAGATCCCGGCCTGCGGCGGGATCTGTACCTCGCCGCCGAGCGGGCTTGCCACCAGGATCCCCAGCTGGCCGCCAAGTACTACCGGCTCATCATCGAGCGCCGGCTCCATCACTATTCGGCGACCTGTCACCTGGCCACCACCCTTGTCACCCGGGTCGCCGCTTGCATGCGCTCGGGGCAGCTCTACGTGGTGCGCGACGTCGACGGCACCCCGGTCAACAGCGAAGAGGCCAGAGCGATCATCGCCGAGCGTTACTCGATCCCACCCGCAGCCCGCCGACGATCTCGGATCCCAGATGCAGTGAGCGAGCCAGCGAGATAGGGGTCGCCAATAGCGCCCCGCGCTGGCCCGCTCAGGAGACGAGGCTACGCTCCCTTGACGCGGTTAGGAATTTCATAACACCCGCTCCGGGACGTACCGTTGACGACCCCGAACCGTACAAGTACCGGCGACTGCAACATCCGCATCAAGTGGACTCAGAGGATGCTGCAGCACTCGGTATCCCCGGTGACGACGACGTCGGAGAATGGGACAGGGCGTTCCAGGAGTCGATCGTCCGGTGCCAGTATGCGCTAGGTGGTTCAGCGACCTAGCCGGATCAAGTGAATTCGCTGTACCCGTATGCCAACCGCCGCCCGGAAGTGCTGTGGCCGACGCGAACCCATCCGTCATCGTGTCCGGCGCAGTGACGGTTACGGCAGGTGCGGTCTATTGTGGCCTGCCGACCGGCGTTCATGGATCGAAGCGGTGGCCACGGCCCCCAGAAAGTGGACTGGCCTGGGAAACAATCGGAGCGGGCGACGGGAATCGAACCCGCGTTCTCAGCTTGGGAAAAATCTAAGTGGCCATTTCAGGGCCAGCGACAACTCGTCGAATGTCCTGGTCGGCCCATGATTCCGTTGCGCATGAGTCTGCACCGTTATGCACTGTTCTGCGCTGGAAGTGGCACGTAGGTGGCACGAAATCGTCCTCAGCTAATTTTGGAACTCCTCCTAGAAAAAAGGACGTGCCATGAGAAACTGAGAACCTTCTGGTGTGTGGCACGAATCTCAAGCGAATGTGCACCAGGCGCCAATCGGCTCCACCGTCGTCGGTGACATGGAGGTCCCGGACCGCCCTCCGGAAATAATAGTCGGTTGACGATATATCGGCGCACGTACTAGTCTCGGCCTCATGATTCAGCACGCGCCACCGTCGTTGACCTGCTCCATGTGCGTCGCCATGAAGCAACCGCGGTGCCGCCTCCGGCACCAAGGCCGGACCCTGCTGTGGCTCTGCCTGACGTCGACCTTCATCGTCGCCATCGTCTTGTTGGCCCCCTACGTGTTGCACGCCATCCACCCCGGGCCGACCGGCGGCGGGGGCTGATTCATTGACCGCCTTGAGAGGTCGAGGCCCGTCCTCACGTCGGGCATGGACTATGGGCTCCATCGGGATCACGCTGGGGGTCTCGGCCGCGGTGGTGGTCCTGGACCGGATGAGGAGCGCGTCAGCCACCCAACTGCTCGGCGGGCTGATCGTCTTCGGTTACACCGGGCATGTGGCCAGCACGGCCTGGCTGGCTCGGTTCCCCGAGCTACGAACCATGACGCGCTATCGCCCCGTCCGTCTGCTGGTGATTCCCGCCTCCCTGATTGTGGGCGTCTGCGTGGCTGCCTGTCTCGTGTCGTCGTCGGGTCGCCCCTGGCTGTTGCTCGGTTTCTTCGTCTGGCAGTTCGATCACTTCCAGAAGCAGAACCTGGGTCTGGCCGCCATGAGTGCGCGCGCCTACCGAGTGCCGACGCTCGGCCGGGTTGAACGCCGCGCCCTTCTCCTGGCCGGCGCGTCGGGCATCGCCGCCCTGGTGGCCCATCCGGCGCTGCTCGATCTCCATCCCGGCTACCGGCTGGCCTGGCTGTTTCTCTTCGCCCGCGCCTTGTGGATCGGCTCGGTACTGACTGGGCTGGTGGCCATGACCAGACGGCCCCGAACTGACCGGCCGACGGCGCTTCTTCTGTGTTACGCGTCGGGCTTGCTGTTCTTTGGCCCTGTGTTCATCTTTCGTCCGCCGTATGAAGCGGTTGCCCCGTTGGTGATCGCCCACGGCGTCCAGTACCTGTGGCTGCTCGGCACGATGGCCGCCGTCCGCAGCCCATTGGAGCTGTCGGTCGGCTTCGGGCAACGGACGCGGGCACTGGCCGCTCTCGGCTGCGTGGTGCTGGCGGGCGGGGTGATCCTGAGTCTCCTGTCCAGCTTGCACGCCGCGCGGTCGGACAGCCTCAAGCTCCTCTACGGTCTGTACCTCGGAATCGTGATGACCCACTTCGTTGTCGACGCCACACTGTGGCGGGGGCGTGATCCATGGTCTCGGCGCTTTCTCACCACCAGGATCCCCTTCCTCGCCGTCCCGGTTCCATCAGTCGTATCGTTGCCCCGGCCATGACGTCGTCCGATCACCCATCGACATCGAGCGAGCCGATGTCCGGGGCCGCCGGCTCCTTGGAGGATCTCGGGCGCTACGCCGGCCCTGCCACCCTCATCCTTTCCAGCCTGGCCGAGGGCCCAAAGCACGGCTACGCCCTGATCAAGGACATCGGGCACTTTGCTGGGGTGCAAATGGGGCCGGGAACCCTTTACGGAGCGCTGCAACGACTCGAGACCCAGGGTCTCATCGAGGCTCAACCGAGCGAGGACCGGCGCCGGCCGTATCGCCTGACGGCCCGGGGGGCCGGGGCCTTGAAGGAACAGCTGGCCCGGCAGCGTCGGGTTGCCGATGTCGGGCTCCGGCGACTCACGGGCAATTGGGGCATGGCGTGAGAGGCTCGATGCCGTGGATGGCGGGTTGATGGACCAGGTCGAACGGCGAGTACGTCGCCTCGTCCGCCTCTATCCCCGGTCGTGGCGCCAGCGCTATGGCGAGGAGATGGCCGCTGTCCTGACCGAGCAGATGGCCGAGTCCGGAAGCTCGCTTCGTCTCCGGGCGGATGTGGTGCGGGGTGCGGGTCACGAACGCCTGCGGGAGGTCGGGCTCCGGCTGGCTGGATCGGATCCGGTCGACCGGGTCCGGGCGGGAACGGCGATGGTCTACAGCTGTCTGATCGTCTTCGTCGGGCTGGCGTGCGGGATTGTGTCCCAACTGCGCACCGGTTTGACCGAGACACAGGCTTCTGGCGGCTCGACCCCGGTCGTCGTGCGGGTGTGGGGTGAGTTGTTGTCGGGGCTTCTGGTCCTCGTGCTCGTCGTGTGTTGCCTCGCCGCCGCCCGCGGAGCCATCGGTATGTTCCGTGCCGTTCGGACGACAGCGGCGAAGAGACTGCTCGGACCGGGTCTGCTCTTCGTCGGCGGCTTGGGAACGCTCTCCGTCGTCGGATGGACGGCCGACCAGGCGCACTGGTTCACACCAGCTGGCGCCGCGCTGCCTCACGGGGGTGGGGCCAAGCTGGCGACCTTGTGGATCCGGGGGGTCGTCGCCCCTATCACCCCGGCCTGGATCCATCCCTCGCTCTTCGGGCACATGCCGGCCGGCGAGCTGATCGCCGTTCTTCTGGCGCCGCTGGGCTGCCTGGCCATGGCGGTCGGCCTGGCCCGACTGGCTCTCTGCCTTCCCGGCTCGTCGGCTACCCCGCGTTCCCGGATGGCGATGTCCCGTGGCGTGGTTACCGTCATGGCTGTCTTCGTGATCGTCTGCACCCGCTGGCTGGCCGCACCAACCGCGTCCGGTACGGAACACGCGAATCTTCTCGTCCCCGGGCACACCGCCGTCGGCGTGCTCATGGTGCTCGTTGCGCTGACCGCCTTGGCCGCCGTTGGTGCTCACAACATGCGACTTCCGCGTCGACGGCTCGGAATGCGCTAAGGGTCCTAGGCAACGGCCCGATCGACGGACGCTGGCGATCTCTCTAGGGCTGCGGCCGGCACGACGACAAATGGTCTGCACCGAAGGACTGATTGGGCCTCATCCCATCTGATTCGTAGTGGCTTACGGCTCGTTTGTTGGGTTGGGTCTCGTCCTGTTGGAGCAGGTCAGGTTCTGTCCCCATCAGGTGGGGTTGGCTCGAGTTGGCTCCCGTTTGGCGGGTTGGAGTGCCTTTTGGAGTGCCCGTGGCACCATATGACGACCTTCTGATTCGGGTTCTTGGCCTCACGGACGACCGTGCGTCATGCGGGCGCTATTGGCTGCTACCCAGCGAGGGGCGCCAATCGTGTCCCCACCCTGGTCGACCACTGGTCGCGATGTACTGCTCGGTGGGGACATCACCGCTCATCGTCTTGAGGCTCTGCGAAGCGCTTAACGCGTGCGAAGACGTCGTCCGGCGTGAATAACTGCCAGGTATGGACAAGGGCTTCTCGCAAACGGGGCCTGATCGGTGCCTCGTCCTCGATCAGGCCCGCCACCACCTCCGGATCGGCGCTCAGCAGATCCTCAAGTGGTCCAGACCCGATATTCGCAATCACCCACTCGTTGGGAGCAACATCGAGCAGGCGCATGACCACGCCCCATGCCTCTAGCGTCGTGAATGAGCCGAGTCGTGGGATCAAGCCGTGCATCACTTGCGCGGGCCAGCCAATCCATGGATCGTCGGTCTGGCCGGGGCCCTCGCCGAGCGAGTCGCACCAGCATTTGACGAGTCGGTCCAGCCCGACGAGGTCGGCAAAGATTCGCTCTCGAAGGAGGAGCGCCTCTTGCAAAGCGGTGGCGATCTTGGCATCCCGAACAGCCCCGTCGGCCAATCGAGACCTCCATTCGTTACCCACGTCGAGGAAGTGGAGTAGTTGCGCTCCAAGGTCCTTGAGATCACTGCCAGGATGTTCCTGAGCCTTGATCTGGCTGGTCAGTTCATTCCAGAGCGCTTCCAGATCGTCTTCTCGAGTGTTCACGCGAGCCCAGTCCCTCGGTTGCGACGAGATCCAGTCTCCACAGGAGCCATTCTCTCAGTCACGATGTGGTTCGTGATGGGGTGAGCTCCCACTTTTCAGGCGGGCAACGGCGTTTTCTATAGCCCGTGGAAACCACCGTGATTCAGGCGAAGGCGCTGGTCAAAGGCCAGTTCTGAGAGACTGTTCATGACCGTTCGAGACTGCTGCTGACCGGCAATTCCCGTTCGGTGGGGCATGGGTGGGGCACGAAAACTCGAAGCAACCAGTCCTCTGGTGTGGGTGCGACGGCAGGTAGGACGTTCGAGGGTGTGTGACTATTCGGGACTGTCCTGACTCTCAGCCGGAATCGGGCCCAGCCCGGGTGAGAGAAGGCCGGCTGCCTGTAAGAGCTTCATCGTCACCAAGACCGGATTGTCTCGGTACTGCCTGCCGGTTATCGCGGCCTCGACAACGGTGTCGACCATGTCCGAAAGGCTGTGTACATGGATCGAACCGGCTCCAGTGCGCTGACGCCGACACCAATCGCGGACGTGGCGTTCGTGGTCACCCTTGGTTGGGCCAGCGAACCGGCCAACGAAGAGACTCAGTTGAACCTGACGAGTTGAATAGCCATAGCGCTTAGCGGCCTGTCTTACGATGGAGGACCGGAGATTAATATCGTTCAGAATGGCATATCTCTTGTTGGCGGCAATGTGGCTCGAGGTGCCGTCGACGTGCTCGGCGACCACGCCCCTGGACCCCAGAAATGACTTGACGGTCGCCAGAACGAGACTGTCGGCACGAGCACCGACAAGATCGATCTCGTAGCCGTGAGTTTGCACCTCGATATGGTCTGCCTTACGAGTCTGCCTTGCAAACGGGAACTTTACGGCAGAGCTGACCACGTAGCCCTTTTGTTCGAGAAACACCGCAACGAATTGCTCAAACGCTTCCATCGGATTGATAACAGTATCCACCCTGGACCGATACGAAAGAGGGAGCGCCACGCCCTAGCGGCCAAGGTCGGCTGATCGTTACAGTAGGTATTCCATGCGACAACAAAGAATCGGGGTCTCCCTCGCCAATTAGCGGGGGCACTCACGAGGCCTGAGAAAAGAGTAACGGTGCATGAGAACGTGGGCGCACGAACGAGTAGGCACGGGCCGAGGACGTGACTGCCCCAGGCGACGACGCGGGTAGGGGCATTCTGGAGCGCGTACGCACTCAAGCCCGCGAACGGTCTCTGCGGCTCCTGGACTTCTTGGAGGCGTACTATTCGATTCGCTTTCCGCCGATCCACGACATCAGTTCCTACGACGACGTCCGGATAAACCGGTCGGATCTCCCCACCGCCGAGGGGGTCACCCTCACCGAGGGCGGGGAAGTCTGGCTGACGGCCGATATCGTCGACCTGCCTCCCGTCCCGAGGCTGCCGCCGGAACTGGCAGATTGGGTGGAGGGGTCAGTCATCGCACGAGAGCGCCCGACCATTCGGCATCCTGACTCCGTCGCCCGCCGACTCATCGAGCTGCTCGACGATCCCCCTTTCATTGACGGGAGGTCAGTCGACCTCGATGATCTTGACGCAGATCAGCTGGCCTCCCTCGGGATCACGGGTATCAAACCCGGCGAGGTCGACGCTGCTGCGATCAACGCGAATGACGAACTCCTGGACACGGTTCGACAGCTCCGAGCCTGGCTGGCGAGCACATGGGAACCGTGGTCGGTGCGGTGGCTGGACATCGAGCGTGGCCGAGTCTTCTACAAAGAGCTCTTCGACCTCCGAACCCGAATGGAACGCGAGCGCGATATGTCGGAGTGCGTGTGGGGCTTCGCCCGCCTCCGTTGGAAGCCCGTGGTGGATGGGCGGAACGCGGTGAGCGTGGACCACCCGCTCATCTGCGTACCTATCGAGCTCACACTCGACCAGCGTTCCGGGCGCATCTCGGTCAGTCCCGCCGGCGCTCCGGACATAGAAAGCGCCTGGACCGTCGGGCTCCCTCTGAGCGACCGGGCTGGCTACAACGAGCAGCGGACTTCCGCCGAACAGGTGATTCTCGATCCGTGGAGCCCCGAGACCTCGACCCTGGTGCGGAGCCTCCTACGGGCCATCGACCACGATGGTGTCCTTGTCGATGGCGATGACGCCCCCCGGCTTGAGGCGCATGCCATCGTCGACGCCGAGGACTGGGCCCTGTTCGTTCGACGCCGGCAGCCGAACTTCCGGGGCTTTCTCGACGACCAGCGGCACCTCTACAGCGAACCTGGTGCCATCGTGCCCGACCCCTTCGCCGCTCTCGTCATCGACGAGCCTTCGGCTCTCGATTCGAGCCCCGACCCGGCCAGCCCGGGCGATCCTGATAGTGGAGCCACCGGGGACGAGCCCGGTGAACGACTTCTGCTCCCGCTCGCCACCAACCACCAGCAGATGCAGATCGTCGAGCTGGCTCAGAGCCGCGCCGGGGTGACAGCACAGGGACCGCCGGGAACCGGGAAGAGCCACACCATCGCCAACCTGATCTCCCACTACGTCGCTCACGGACGCCGGGTGTTGGTCACGGCCGCCAAGGAGCAGGCTCTCAATGTCCTCATCGACAAGGTCCCCGCGGAGATCCGCCAGCTCTGCGTGCCGGTCCTCGGTTCCGATGCAGCTGCGCGCTCCCGGCTTCAGGCGACGATCACGACCATCGCCGATGCAGCTCACCAACGCGCCGATCGCGGCGCCATCAGCCGTCTCGAGGGGGAACTCGACAACCTCGAAGCGCGCTATGCGGCCACCACGAACGCGCTCAAGGCTAGCCGTGCGGCCGAAACGGGTACGGCCCCCGGGATGCCGGCCGGCCGTAACCCAGGTGAGTGGACCCCGTCCACAGCGGCGGCATGGCTAGCTGATAACCGCGACCACCTTTCCGGGATCCCCGATGCCATCGGACAACACGTTTCACCTCCGTTGACCGCAGCGGAGTTCAACGAGTTTGACCGACTGTGCGGCGCTCTCTCGGCGGGTGACGCCTCAGGCGCACTGGCAGTGCTGCCTGACCCCCTATCCCTCCCCACGGGCGCCCGGTTGGCCTCGATCCGCCTCGAAGCCGAGGATCTGCGGCGACTGCTCGCCGACATCGAGGACCGTGTCGTGGACTGGACGAGGGTCGATGCAGCCGGGCCCGAGGTACTCACGGCTCTGGCGGGCGACCTTGATGCATGGGCCGATTGGCACATGAAGATCGCCGGCACGTGGGTCGCCCACGTCCTCTCGGATGCCCATGACCCCGGCCTGCTCGCCGGATGGGAGGATTTTTGCACTGGCGGTGGAACCGAGCGGGAATCCGTCCTCGCTGCGAGCCGCGCTCTGGCCGCCCATACCGTTTCTCTCGCCATCGAGCCACCCGGTGCCGTCCCGCCTCCAGAGTTCGTTAAGTCGCTCACTGAGGCTCGTTCTCGTATGGCCGGGGGCAAGTCCGTGGGTGCGACACATCGGTCGGCACGAAGGGCCCTGGATTCGTGCTCCATCGACGGGCGGACTCCGGTCTCGGTCGCCGAGCTTGACCTCGTCTTCGATGAGATCACCCGCCGCACTTACCGCCAGCGCCTCGCCACCCGATGGGCCAACATCGCCCCGCGGGTGGGTGGCCCGCAGGTCACCAGCGATTGGCCCGTCGAGGATCAGATCGGGGACCTGATCGTCGCCGTTCAGACAGCACTCGGTTGGCGGCCGAACACCTGGCCGGCGTTCCTACAGCATCTCGGCGCGGCTGGGATCAGCGCGCCCGTCGAGGCTGACGGTGCCGACGTCGCGGCCTTGGCGGACAGGTGTCGCACCCTCGTCCGCCGAGCTCGTTTAGTCGAGATCACTCAGGAGCTAGAGGCCCTCGGGGCCCGCTTGCATTTTCAAGCCGGTGAAGACAACGCTTCTCAACTCTGGACCCAACTGGCCGATGCGTTTGCCGACTGTGCTGATGATCGATGGGACAGGGACCGAGCTGAGGCGTCGCGTCTGCTCACCCTTCGTCCCGACGCCATCCGTCGCAAGCAGCTCCGCGACAGGATCGGAGTTGTCGCGCCGCTCTTCACAGACCAGGTGGTCGCACGCGAGAACGTCATCGACTCTGGCCGATACGAGCAGGCATGGGCGTGGCGGCAGCTCGATGTCTGGTTCGGTGCCCTGGACGACGGACCGGAGCCTGCCGAGCTCCAGGCCCAGCTCGAACAGCTGTCCAAAGACCTCCGACGGGTGACCTCAAGTCTCGTCGCCGCCAGGGCATGGGCGGCGGTCGCAGACGGACTGGACGACCGCCGCCGCACGGCCCTGAACCGATTCACGACGGCGAACGCCAAGCTAGGTAAGGGCACCGGTCGTTATGCCCCGATGTGGCAGGCGGAACTACGCAACGCCATGAACGAGGCCAAGGACGCCGTACCCGTGTGGATCATGCCGATCCACACGGTCATCACCAGTTTCCGCCCGGCCGCAGACCCTCCCTTCGATGTGATCATCATCGACGAGGCCAGCCAGGTGGGTCTGCTCGAGGTCATCGTCCTGGGTTTGGCGAAGAGGGCCATCGTCGTCGGTGACGACCAACAGACCAGTCCCGAGAATGTCGGCACCCTCCAGCAAGAGGTGTTCGACATGATCGACGACCATCTCGGCGCGATCGGGGACCGCCGCACCCGTTTCGCCCCGACCAACAGCCTCTACGACATCGCCAGGCAACAGTTCCCGCAGATCGTCCAATTGCGAGAGCACTTCCGGTGCCTGCCGCGCATCATCGAGTTCTCGAACCACCAGTGGTACAACGACTCGATCGTGGCGCTGCGGGACAAACCGCCATGTCCCGGGTGGCAGCCGCTCGGTTCGGTCTTTGTGCCCGGCGGGACCCGGCGCCGCAGCGACGACACGAACCAGGCGGAGGCGGACGCCATTGTGGCCCTTGTCGCTGAACTCATTGACGACCCGGGATACGACGGTATGACCTTCGGGATCGTCACTCTTCTGGGGAGTGGCCAGGCGCCGTTGATCTCAGGTCTGCTCCTTGACCGCCTCGGGCCGAGCACCATCGAGGAGCGTGCAATCCGGGTCGGGGACCCGGCCAGCTTCCAGGGCGACGAACGCGACGTTGTCATCCTGTCAATGGTCGTGGCCCACGACACTGAAGGCCGCATCGGAGCCATGAACAAGGCTGCTGACGCTCGGAGGATCAACGTTGCCGCCTCGCGGGCCTGCAATCAACTCTGGGTCGTCCACTCGATCGGGCCTGAGAGCCTGCACCGTGATGACCCTCGCAAGGCGCTGCTCGAACACTGCATCTTCCCAGCTGAGACAACAACCGCGACGGCCTCCTTCGATAAGACCGAGTCGCAGTTCGAGCGTGATGTCCTCAGGCGTATCCTCGACGCGGGGTATTCGCGAGTGATTGCTCAGTACCCCGTCGGTGGGTATCGGATCGACCTTGTAGTCGAAGGCCCCGAGACCCGGCTAGCCGTCGAGTGCGACGGTGATTACTGGCATGGCCCTGATCGCTGGGACGATGACCGAGCTCGGCAAACCGTTCTTGAGCGGTCACAGTGGACCTTTGAACGCATTCGCGGTTCCGCGTTCTACCGAGATCGAAACGCTGCTCTCGAGCCGCTCTGGGCTCGGCTCGAGAGTCTGGGCATACCCAAGGGCGACTGGGCTGGAGAGGCTCCTACGACGCTCCTCCACCGAGAGTGGCCCGGCGATTTCGCGCCACAACCGGAAGAGCCGATCTCCTGGGTTCGGGGAATGGCCGAAGCGCCCCTCGATCCGCTCGCACGGACTCCGCCCCCTTTCCCCGTTCGGTCAACGCGACCCGGCGAGAGCTTCTCGGGTGGGTTCGAGGGGATGGAACAACGTGCGCCAAGAGATCCCCGGTCGCCTTCGACCGCAGAAGTACGGACTTGGGCTAGCACGCGGGGTCTTCAAGTCGGTGAACGCGGCCGCCTGCACCCCGAGGTGATCGCGGCGTGGAACGAGGACCATCCAAGTCGCCCTTACGTCGTCTGAGTCCAAGAGGCCTCAGCTTGGGAAGCCTCGCAGCTGGCCTATCGGTAGCAGCCATTTTCGCCATCCGTGCAGGCTGGGATCTACTTTGAGGGTCCACTAGGTACCATCATCGACCACTAGTTCCGGTCGGAATGTGGTCTGTCTTCTGCTTCGACCGCGTGAATCATCGCCAGCGTCGGAACGGTCACGAGGCGCACACGCTAGCCAAGCGGCCAATCTCATCGGTCAAGACGAGCAGACGGCCATCGACACGATCAGGGTCCACCGCTGGCCGTCCTGTGACCACCCCGACGTTGAGGTCGAGGTGAGGTTGCGCCGTTTGCTGTCGCTCAAGCCCGTGACCAGCTGTTTTACGGTTCGGGCGGCGCCACTTGACGTCTTACAAGCGTGTCGTTACACTTGAACCGTAAGCGACGAACACCCAAGCCGGAGGTGGTGACGTGGACGAGGAAACCGAGTTTATGGAGCTGCTGCGGATACAGGACAACCTCGACATGATCACCAAACGCGAGATGCTCACGTGGGCGAAGAAGAAGGGCTTGCCCATGACCGACAGGAAGCTGACGTCGCTCATGACCGAGGGCCTGCTGCCGAAGACCGCCCGCATCGGGTCGAGGGGCGGCGCGTACCCGGCAATCGCCAAGGAACAACTTCGCTTCGTCCTGAAGGTCCGGGGGCGCGGCGTCCCGGTGCCCTGCGTCAAGGAGGTGCTGCCCGTGTGGCGCTACCTGACCGGCGCGGTCCTGCGCCGTGAGATCGTCATTGCCGAGCTCGAGGACGTGGTCCAGGGATCGATCGTCTCGGATCAGGCGCTGCACCTCCTGCCGATGGTCATCCAGGAGGCGTTGCCGTGCCACGGCTGCAAGTCAGACCAGTTGTCGGAGATCAAGTTCAAGTACAAGGACGATAGCGTGCACTCCCGCGGAACCGGGGAGGACATCTCGTTCGCCCTCCTGTTCGAGGAGATGGATGGTTCGGGCGAGTGCCGACGACGCATGACGGCGCGCATCACTTTGCCTCGAGAGGACGAGGAGAACGACCCGTCGACGATCATGATCCGACGCGTCGCTGAGTCGAAGTTGCAAGAGCCCGCTGATGATGAGCGGGAAGCGGAGATCGAGAGAGGAGAGGTGGCCTAACGGCAGAGGAGGAGGGCACGACTTTGCGGGTCGCCCTCCTCCTCATACATTGCAACCGGACAGCCTCGTAGAGCTCTCCGATCGGTCTCCACTCTACGACAAGTCCAACATAATGGCCAGAACCGGCCAGAAAGTTGGTAGTGGAGATGCGTACATTCCTTGTCGGATACGACCTGGACAAGCCGGATCAGGACTACAAATCCCTGATCGAGAAGCTCAAGAGCTACGGGACCTGGTGGCACAACCTGGACTCGACGTGGTTGATCCGAGCCGGTGACACGGTCACCACATCAGGTCTGCGCGACGAGCTCAAGGCCCAGATCGGGAGTTCTGACAAACTGCTCGTCATGGAGGTGACCGGCGTTTCGTGGGCCTCGGTGGGCTTCACGAAAGAAGCGACGGACTGGCTCTACAAGTACGTGCCCGCAAAGGCCGCCGCGTAAACCAGCAACGAGCCGCGACCGCCGTCCGTCGTCCCTTCGGGGTCGGCGGGCGGTTGCGCGTCGGTAGACGTGTCTGATGCGTCGAAACCAGTTCCACCTGACGACTGAACGAGCCTCCACATCCCCCTGTCTTCAATGTGTGACGGTGTAGATGATCCCGGTCACATCGATGACAGCAAGAACTAGGAAGACGATCCCCGTGAGTCTTGTGACAGTGAACCAGGAGAGACCCTTTCGGCTCTCTCCTCTCATGCCCGCAGTCGTCTTCAACTGAAACGCTTCGGGCAATTGAAGCGTTTGCTCAATGGCCTTCAACCGGCCACGGGTCACCTGGTAGTACCGGTGTTGTTGCAAAGTGACGATTAGAGAGAAGACGGCTATGACAAGACCAACTCCAAAGACACTGGCAATAAGCAGGGCAGCGCGGTGCGTCCCACCCAACTTCAAGATGCCAGTTCCAGCACCAATGATGGCGACGTTGAGTCCAAGGTAGTACTGCGTTCGATTCCAGTTCAGCGTGACCTGAAATCGGTATTCGTCGGTGGCGATCTTGTAGAGCTCGAGTGAGTCTGGCCCAGCCTCGTCAGGCACCCCTAGAGGATCGCACGTAGAAATCCAGAAGGCGTCTCAACGTGGGCGTGAACTGGGAAGGATCATCCGCCACCTCGTCGACGACCGTGTCCAGGGCTCGCCATTCCAGCGCAGCAATGTGATCGGGTTCGCCGATCGTTGGATTGTCTGCTGTCGTGGTGTACAGGCCGACGAACTTGCGAGAGTGTTCGTCCTCCATGGCCACCATGCCCTGCCAGCGGATTGGGGTGGACAATCCCAGTTCCTCTACGAGGCGCCGTCTGGCTCCGGCTCCGTAAGACTCTCCGGCGTACAAGTAGCCAGCGACAGACGAGCCCCAAAGGAGCGGGTGGCGTTCCCTGGTGGCGCTCAGTTGCTGGAGGAGCATCCTTCGGTCGTGGTCGAATACAAATACGTGCACCGTGCGGAAGTTGGCACCCAGTTCGAGTACCTCACCGCGTGGGACGACGCCGATGGGCTTGTTGCGTCTATCGACGCGGTCGATCAGGGCGGTGTTGCTAGGTCGAGGCATGGGCGGCTTGGTAAGCAAACAACATCCTTGTAATTCTCACACTCAGCGACGGGTCTCGCGCGGACCGCGCGAAGTGGCACTACCGAGACTTTGGGTGACATTTGGGCTGACGCCAAGTCGCCTGGGTGGGCATCCACTGCAGGTTGGGTGCACGTAACTCGCGGTTGTCACATGCAGACAAGGATTCCTGGGCGCGAGCGTCGGATTCGCTTTATTTGCAACCCGAGAACTTGTCGTGAAGGCGACTGGGGTGGCACGAGGGCGCCGCCCCTCACGTTCGGGCCTTCGGAGTCGGTAGGCAAGACTGGTCTGGCGATGTTCGACGACGCCTACCGGGACGAACTGCTCGGGCGCTTTGCGGATCGTCCCGAATGGGAGCGACCGGACACATGGCTGGTGGCCACTGCTCCTGATCGCTCTTGCCAGCGGGCGTGGATGAACGCCAGCCTGCTCGCTGTGCCGTCACCGAGTCGGGAGCGTCTGGTGCAAAACTCAGGGATGACCGAGGCTTTCTCGCCACGTACCACGAGCTCGCGACGGCGGCCATCTTGCAGGGAGCGGGCCTGACCACCGAGTACGAGCCCTCGCTCGAGGACCGGACTCCGGACCTGCTGGCGCTGGCGGGTGGCTGCCGGGCGCTGATCGCTGAAGTGGTTGGCCGTTTTCCGATCGGACGCCTTCCGCACCCAGGCTCGCGACTGGCGGGCCCTATCACAAAGGGTCGGCCAGATTCAGGTGCCTGTGGCCCTCATCGTGCGGAGTCCGTCGGGAGACAGATGCACCCTCCTGACGGGGCAACGGCCAAGCGGATCGTCGCCGGCCTTCGCGACTGGCTCTGGCGGAGTGGCGGGGCACTCGAGGCGACCGAGATCGATGGCTACATGTTCCACGCCGTCCAGGAGCTCCCGAGGGGAACCGCGGCCAGGCTGTCGGAGCCGGACCCGGGCGGCTGGATGAACGTCAGCGATGTTGTCGACACGATCCGCCAGAAGGTTAAGAGGTACGCGGATCTCTGCGATCGGCTGCACTTGCCCTTTGTCGTCGTGCTGGCGGCGGAGTCGAGCGCTCCGATGAGTCTGGACCTCCTGCGAGGGGCCCTGAGCGGTGGTCAGAGCACCCCGTTTCATCCTCCCCCTCCATGGGGGTCCTGACGAGGTCGGTCCGGCCAGAGTGAGGATGCGGAGCTCAGATACTCCGATCAGCTTTGCCCCTGCCCTCTCGGCGGTCGCATGGCTCACGCCAGCGACCGACGAACCTGGCACCCTCACGGTCCTGCCGGTGCCCAACGCCGGCCGTCCTCACCCGCTCCCACTGGGCGGCAGGATCGTTCCGGGAGAGTGGCCGTAAGTCCTCGGCCCGAAAACCACGGTGGGTCAGCCCAGACGAGCGCTGCCGTCCGCTTCCTAAGCGGATGGGGCGAACGGGGGGTGCGTGGCCGAAATCGGGGGTCGAAGACGTCCGGTGCGTTGGGCCTTATCCGGCATGAATACCGCCAGATCGACGACGTCCTCTGGATCGGCGAAGAGTCTGAGTCGCAAGGGATGGCGTGGTTTTAGGCTGGCGCTGTGGACAACCCCGGGGATCTCGGAGACTTCCCTGCACGTGCGAAGGCAGAAGTGGCCGCAGGGGTCCTCGAGGCGGCTGTCTCCGCGGTACCTCTCGCAGGTGGCCCAGCAGCAGCGCTTCTCGAGGTCGTCCTAGCCCCGAGCCTGGGGCGCCGGCGAGAGGCCTGGTTCCATCGCCTTAGCGATGTTGTTATCGACCTGCAGGAGCGCCTGGATGGTTTCGACCCGCGGAGCCTTGAGGAGAACGAGTCCTTCGTGAGCTCCGTGATCCAAGCAACGATCATCGCTGCCAAGACCACCAGGATGAAAAGCTCGACATGTTGCAGGCGGCTGTGACCAACGCAGCTCTCGAGGGAGCTCCCAGCGATGACGAGCAGATGACTTTCTTGCGGTTCGTGGACGAGCTGACCGCCGCCCACGTGCGATTCCTCACCTTTCTTGACGATCCCGACAAATGGTTCGACGCCAACGGGATCACAAAGCCGAATCTGTCGATGGGCGGACTTGAAACCATTCTGCGCGACGCCCTTCCGGCGATTGCCGCGAATCAGGAATGGCGAGACCTTCTCGCCAATGACCTGAACCTACGAGGATTGGCCTCGGTGAGCTTCGGAGTCACCATGACCGGTGCCGGCGTGTGGGCCAAACGAACGACCAGACTGGGATCTCGGTTCCTCGCGTTTATCAATCAGACGCCACCTGAAGGCCCCAGAGGGAAATGAGGTAGGCGGGGCCTCCATGACGAAGACAACACCGAACACGCGCTCGATCTTCGTAGAGGGACTTCTCACACACACCCAGCCCGGATCCTGAGCCCTCGGGTCCTGCTGCCTTGCGATTCCTCTGAACTGGTGTGCGGCATGCCGGCGGGCCGCCGAAGGTGGCCCAGCCGGCGTACCCGCTAACACCATGATCGATATGGAAAAAAACCAATTCCCGTCTCCGGAACCTGGAAAGTCTCTGCTTGTGAACGTCTGAACTGATAACCAACGATTCGCATGAATCCAAACCGGGCCCTTGTCATCATCCCAAGGGATCAGGGTGAGCTCGCACTGGGCAGCCTGGGCACCGCTGGCATCAGGTCTCCGCGCTGGTCATGCGTGGGCTGAATGCCGGCTCGGCGACCTGATCGTTGGCGCCTTGCCCTTGCTCTGAGAGCACCGGGTGCCATCGAATCCGTCACAGGACGCCTGATCCCCTGACCCGTCAGTCGACAACGGAGGCTGCGCAGCGGCCGAGGGCGTCAGCGCTTGTGGCGACGTCGGAATGGCCGCACCGGAGCCTCCGCCGGGGCGGAAACCGGCTCCCGGACCACCCGAGACGTCATATGAGACCGCCCCTCCGGCGCCTCTGGATGGTGTGTCGTCGAAAAACGATCCGATGAAGACCCAGCTCAAAGTGGATCTTCTTCTCACAGTACGTTCACCGTACGTTTCACATGACGGTCCGTCGGCACGGTGTCCCTCATGGAGCCACATCCGTTCGACCGAGTGCCGCCTGTCGTGCCCGCCGCGTCAGGACCCCTCCCAGCCGAGGGACCGGGCCAGGGGCTCGAGAAGTTCGCTTTCATCGGGGAACCCCTGGTCGAGGATCCTCATCCGCCGGCGCAGCTCCGGTGGTCCCCCGATGGCCGAGCCGAGTCGCAGATGGTCCTCGCGGGCCACCAGAGATTCGGGAAGACAGCGAAGCACCCGGGACGTTCCGGCGTCAGCCGGAGCCAGATCGCCAGATGCGAGACCCAGCGTGGCGAGCTCGTGGCCCGCCTTTTCGACCGCCACCTCGATGTGGTGGATCAGGTCCCCGGCCCAGGCATAGGGGGAGTTCCGACCGGAAAGGGCGGCCTCGAAGGGCGCCCCTCGCAGAAGGGTCAGGGCCTCGGCCAGGTTCTGGGCCCGGTCCTTGTCCAGTGCGACCAGGGCGCAGAAGCGGGCCCAGTCCGACGTGATGGTGTCTGCCAGCGAGTGGTGGAGACCCTCCTTCACCATCGTCCCCGGTGGCATGGCCCGGTTGAGCGAGGCCAGGTAGTTGCGAAAGGTCTGCGCCTTGGGCTCGTCGCGTCCCACCACCCAGATGGCGCTGCGCAGCTGTGTCGAGGTGAAGCGCCTCCCCGGGTGCAGGGCCAGGAACACGAGCAGCTCGCGTTCGGGGCTGAGGTCCAGGCGGTGGACGAGCCCGTCGATCTCGAGGGGCCCGAGGATCTTCACCTCGACGGGGCCGTGGGCGGCACCACCAAGCCGAGGCGGGCTCGTCTCGCCCCTCTCGGTTGGTGTCGTGGCGCGGTCGGGGATCACCGGAGGCGAGTCGATGATGACCCGGCCCTCGTCGTCGGCCTTGCGGTAGGTGCGGCGGCGCCAGAGGGGGATCACAAGCAGGAGCACGACGACGGCTCCGCCGGAAGCGGCGCCCACCGTCTCCGACGTCGTGAGTCCCGCCGCCCTCCGGTGCCGCACGGCCGTCACCGAGTGCTTCGGCTCCGGGCGTGGCTTGGCAACCGGTGGCTGTGTCGTCGTGGCGGTGGCAGCCACGGGTGGGGGAGGCGGTGGCACCACGATCGTCGCCGTGGAGGAGCGGAAGGTGATCGACGTGATGGTCCCACCCGTGCCGACGGCCCCGGGGTACTCCGCGGCCGTCACCGTTCCCGGTGCGATCTCGAGCGTGGCGCTGGTGGTCGAGGCGGGGACCACGAACGAGTAGGTCCCGTCCAGGAAGTCGAGTTGCGGTCCGGGTCCTTCGACGCCGACCACCGTCCCGCCCGGCAGGGCCAGCGTGATGTCGGCCACCGGCACGACGTCGAAGCCGTTGAAGCTCGGCCCCGTGCCGGCACTGGGATCTGTCGTCATCGAGACGTTCAGGAAGTCCGAATCGGGACCACCGGGACTGGCTCCCGGAGCGCCGGGGGAGACGCGGCTGAGGGTGACGTCCGTGATGTCGGCCCCGAGCTCCAATGCCGTGCCGTCGGCCGCCCGGCCGGCGAAGGAGATGACTGGCGTGGTCGCAGTGGTCGTGGTCGCCGGGGTGGCGGCGTGTGCCAGCTGCGGGACCGCGGCCCAGACGCAGATCGTCAGCGCGACGCCCACCACCGCCGTCCGGAGCCCCCCCACCACCGGGAGTCTCCTCCGAGGCCCCGGTCGAGCGATAGAGGAACTCGATCAGCGGCTTTCGGGCGACAGATGTCCACGGATGTTCCGTGGGTGGCCGGGCGACCGGCACAGGAAAGAAAGGGCAGGTATGCGATTCCCCGTCGACATCGCCAAGATCCAACTCATCTGCGGAGGAGCTGCCGAACCGTCGGTCGTCTTCGACACCGGCGAGCAGCGCACCAACCGCAAGGGTGAACCTTTGTTCCAGGTTCAGCTCATGGCCGGAGGCGAGGACAGACCCATCGTCATCCCCGTGCGCACACCGGTGGAGCCGAAGGGGCTGTCCTTCGGGATCCCGGTGCGGGCAGTGGGGCTCACCCTCGTGCCCTGGACGTCGCGCAGCGGTCCCGGTGGTGGCGTCAACTACGAGGCCGACCGCATCGAGCCGGTCCGTCAGGCCGCCTCGTGAGCGGGGTCGGGAGGCTCTGGCTGCGCTTCGCCGTGGCCGGGGCCTTCGTCCTGGCGGTGGCGGGGGATCCTTTCCTGGCCGCTGTCATCGTCGGGATCCTGACCCTGCTGGTGAAGATCGAGTCCCGGCTATGAGGACCCGCCGGCGCCAGCACGAGCACCCCCTCGAGACCGTCCTGCGGGTGCCCTGGGGACGTCGCATCGAGATCGCCGTGGCCTTCGTCGCTGTGCTCGGCCATCGGACGCTCTCGCATCTGCCTCTCCATGCCGGTCAGGTTCTGCTGGCCCTCGGCGCCGGAGCCTTCATCATGGCCGGCGCCACGCGGGGTTGGTTGGTGGAGGCGCTGCGCCGGGAGAGCACGGAGCGCCGGTTCGCGCAGGCCACCGTCGACGCCGGGGTGGCCCCGGCCGAGGTCACCGCCATGCGGGCCGTGCCCTCGGGCAACCGGCTCACCCTGTCCATCCCTCCGGGATCGACGGCCGAGGACTACGACAAGGCCGCCGAGGCGCTGGCCGTGTGCTTCCGGTCCCGAGGGGTCCGGGTGCTGCGTGACCCGGCCAACGCCGGTCGGGCCGAGCTCACCATCGTCACCTGTGACCCGTTGACCGGGGCGGGGACACCGTGGCCCGGGGTCGGAGTGCCCGAGACGAATCTGTGGGGGGCGCTGCCCCTGGGCCTCGACGAGGACGGAACCCCGGTCTGGCTCGACCTGGCCGGGCACCACATGCTCGTCGGTGGGGAGCCGGGGGCGGGCAAGTCCAACGCCCTGTCCATGATCGTGGCCACCGCCGCCCTCGATCCCCACGTCGACCTGTGGTGCCTCGACGCCAAGCTGGTGGAGCTGGCCCCCTGGCGCGAGGTGGCCAAGGCCTTCGTCGGCCCCGACATCGCCGAGGCCACCGTGGCCCTCGCGGTCCTGCAGGCCGAGATGACGGCCCGCTACCAGTGGCTCCTTCGTCATGGGCTGCGCAAGGTCACCCCCGACACCGACCTTGGTCTGGTGGTGGTGGTGATCGACGAGCTGGCCCTGTACATCCAGGGCAAGGGCAAGGAACGTGACGACTTCGCCCTGGGCCTGCGCGACCTGGTGGCCCGGGGCCGTGCCGCCGGCATCGTGGTGGTGGCCGCCACTCAGAAGCCGGCCGCCGATGTCGTCCCCACGGCGGTGCGCGACCTCTTCGGCTACCGCCTGGCTCTGCGCTGTTCCACCAGGGAGGCGTCCGACACCGTGCTCGGCTCGGGTTGGGCGGCAGCTGGCTTCGAGCGCGGCGGACATCGACCCTGCCAGCCGGGGGGTGGGGCTGTTGCTGTCCGACACCGGCGTACCGCGCCGGCTGCGGTGCCACCACGTCACCGACGCCGACATCGAAGCCATCGTCGACCGGGCTGTTCTCCTGCGCAGCCATCCCGGAGACCGGCCATGACGGGTCTGTTCACCGATCCCCGGTTGCCATCGGCCCTGGCCCGCCTGGCCGCTCCCGGCGGTTATGTGGCCTTCGAAGACCAGGTCCGCGGCGCCCGCTTCTGCCGGCGCCCGGTGAGGCTCAAAGGCTCGGTGGTCCAGACGGGAGGCGACGGAATCGCCCGCGTGCTCTTCGACTCCGCCAGCCAACCGGACCGGGTCCTGCTGAAGGCTTGCGGCACCCGACGACAGACGCTGTGCCCGCCGTGCGCCTCGATCTACCGGGGTGATGCATTCGCGTTAGTCGCGGCCGGGCTCCGTGGTGGAAAGGGCATGCCCGAGGCCGTGTCCGAGCACCCAGCGGTGTTGCTGACCCTGACCGCCCCGAGCTTCGGGCTCGTTCACAGGACCTGTCGCGACGGAAGCTGTCACCGCTCGGGACCACGCTGCCCCCACGGCAGGGCTTTGCGATGTGGCCGACGTCACACCGAGGATGATCCGGCTCTCGGTCAAGCTCTCTGCCCCTCCTGCTACGACTACGACGGCGCCGTGCTCTTCAACGCCACCGTCTCCGAGCTGTGGCGCCGCACCACCATCTATGCCCTTCGGGCCCTCGGGAACCTGGCCGGGACGAGTGTCCGGGCCGTGGCCAAAGAGGTGCGCCTCAGCTACGTGAAGGTGGTCGAGTTCCAACGCCGGGGCAGTGTCCACGTGCATGCCCTGGTGCGGTTGGACGGAAGGTGCGACGGGCTCTCGGTCCCGCCGAGGCGCTTCAGCGCCGAGCTGCTGGCCGCTGCGCTCGAACTGGCGGCCCGAAGGGTGTCGGTCCCGTTGGCGGGAGCCGACGCGGCGGACCGGGTGCGCTGGGGCAGAGAGCTCGACGTGGCCGTGGTCACCGACAAAGACGCCGGCCGGCGACGAGCGGCGGCATATCTGGCCAAGTACTCGACCAAGTCGACCGAGGACCGCGGTGTGCTCGACCATCGACTGCGGGCCGGGGTGTCCGACGCACTCGAGCTGTCGGACCATCTCCGTAATCTCGTGGAGAGTGCGTGGCGACTGGGCGACGCACCCGGAGGTCGAGAGCTGCGCCTTAGGGCATGGGCCCACACCGCCGGCTACAGGGGTCACTGCCTGACCAAGTCGAGACGCTTCTCGACCACCTTCACTGCGCTGCGGGCCATCCGCCAGGAATGGCGAGTAGCCGAGAACCGGGCCGCCACAGTACCGACGGCCAAAGCCGGGACTGAGGATGACACCGACGGGATCGTCAGTGAGTGGACCTTCGTTGGCATGGGGTACACGACGGTCGGCGATGCGTGGCTTGCGGAATCGATCGCCGAAGAGGAGCGCCTGGCTCGTCGGTCGGCGTACGAGGAGAGACAGAACTCGAGGATGGAGACCGGGGAATGAACCACATATACCCTGACCAAGAGGAACCCGAATCGGCGAACCCTGTGGTCGTCCGCGAGTCATTTGTTCACGAACGAGAGAGCCGACTGGCCGTGTCCGTCGACGAGGCGAGTGAACTTCTTGGGATCTCAAAGTGGCTCGGATACGAGATGGTGGCGCAGGGAAAACTGCCCGCTCTGCGCCTCGGGCGACGACTGGTCGTTCCCTTGTCATCATTGATACGGCTGCTCGACAGCGTCGGTTAGGCGACATCGCCATGCGAACTGCACTGGAAAGAGTCGATCGCTCAGTGGTCCCTGGAAAGCTGCAGTAGGACGATTGGCCGTGACGCTCTGAACAGGGCAGCCTGATGTTCACCCGAGATCCCATGAATACAGTGTGGCTCCCGCTCCTCTATCCGCAACAAGACCTATCCGCCGGCCATCGGCTTGGCCCGTCCGACCTCGGCTCTAGCAGCCGGCATTAGATGCTTGCAACCGGCGCTGTTGGTCCGGTGTTGGCTCTCCGGTGGGCGGTCATTGGCACCGAGCGCCAATGATCGACGATAGAAACAACGCTGGAGTAGCGCGGGCCTCTTTGCGAGATTGGTCTGCTCCACCAAGTTCCGACAGGGCGGGCCATGAACAGATACGTCAGTGATGAGCAGAGATCTCGCCTCAGATCCTATCGATCTGCGTCCTTCGTGACTCCGGCGACCCTTGCCGCAACCCTCACCGTGATTGTGGCCACGATCTCAGTCTCGCTGTTCTCCGCCCAGGTAGCCGGGGCAGCCTCCGACGTCGTCACCACTTGTGCGAGTTCGGGTCCCGGCTCACTCCCGGTTGCGGTGGCCGACGCTTCTGGCACGAGCAGCACGATCAGCTTCTCGGTGTCGTGTCCAGCGAGTTCACCCATCGTCCTCACCAGCACCCTCGAAATCAACGTCGATCTCCGCATCGATGGCCCGGGTGCCGGGGGGGTTGTGATAAGCGGTAACAATGCTGTCGAGGTATTCGATGTCGCCCCTGGCGGTTCTGCCATTCTCAATGGCCTGACCATCGAGGATGGCAATAGCAACAGCAATAGTGACGGCGGTACCAATACCGGTGGCGTTGCCAACAACGGGGAGCTGAGTATTGAAGACAGCATTGTAGAAGACAACACCGCCAGCGGTACCGGCAGCAATGCAATCAACACCGGAGGCATCGCCAATGCTCCGTACGCAATACTGGACATTTTGGACACGACGGTGGCCGACAACAGTGCGACCGGATCCGGGTCCGATCTCAATACCGGCGGTATCTATAACGCCGGAACGTTTAACGACATCGTCTCCACTCTCTACGGAAACAGTGGGATCGGAGGCACCGATACAGGGGCTATCTACTCCACCGGAACGCTCCAGACCGTCGACAGCACCATTGACCAGAACAGCGGACTCGGCGGTGTCGGCGTCAACACAGGCGGGATCGACGTCGCCTCCGGTACCGCCGCCGTCGGAACCACGGTTCTGGCACACAGCACAGGAAACGACTGCTTCAGCGGAGGTGGCCACTTTGGCGACGCCGGTGGGAATCTCGCCGATGACGACACCTGTGGCTTCGTGGGCCCCACCGACCTCTCTGACACACCGTCCGGCCTTGACCCGTCTGGTCTCGAGAACAACGGCGGACCGACTCCGACAGTTGCTTTAGAGCCTGGGAGTGCCGCTATCGGTGCTGTTCCCGACATGATCCACTGCTCACTCGCCGACCAACGAGGAAAGACTCGCCCCTTCCCGTGTGATATCGGCGCCTTCGAGACCGGCGACTACTTCAGTCAGGCCATTAGCTTTACCTCCACTCCGCCCACTCCACCGATGGCGGGGGGGCCGACTTATTCGGTCTCGGCTACCGCATCCTCCGGTCTTCCCGTTGTGCCCAGCATCGACCCCTCGGCATCATCGATCTGTTCACTGGCGGGCTCGAGCGTGAGCTTCACAAGCGAAGGTGTGTGTGTCATCGACGCCAATCAGGCGGGCAACGGTGGATACAGCGCTGCACCTCAGGTTCAACAGAGCTTCTGGGTCGATCCCGCTCCACCAGCCATCACGAGCGCCGACTATGCGACGGCAACGGTCGGCGAACCCTTCTCGTTCACCGTGACAACATCAGCGAGTCCGGTGCACTCAATCGCCGAGAAGGGCAAACTGCCGAAGGGTGTGACCTTCGTCGAAAACGGGAATGGCACGGCAACCATGTCAGGCAAGCCCGTCAAGGCGGGAGTGCGTCACCTGGCTATTCGTGCCACGTTCGGAGCGGGTAGAACCAAGGTCGTAGTCCACCAGGCGTTTACTCTGACTGTTGAGCGCGCTTAGGGAGGGCGGACGCACCACGGAGGCGCCCGGCCGGATGCGGGTCCGGCCTTATCGGTTCTGAGTGTGGCTACCCCGAGAACTCCCTGGCGGATCAGGGGGATTGGTGGATGGTTCCCTGTCAAGAAGCGCACCTATCACGTCGGCCGCTTGGTGATCGAGCGCCGGGAGGCTGTGCGAGTAGACGTTGAGCGTGGTCGCACGATCACGATGTCCGAGACGGGTCGAGATCGTGGCAATCGGGGTTCCTGCGGCACCGAGGCTGGTCGCTACATAGTGGCGGAGATCATGGAGGCGGACACCGCTTATTCCGAGCTCCTTGCATAAGCGGATGAAACGATTGCTGGCCACGTCGGGCCGCCAAGGTACCGACGCGTCGAGAACATTGGAAAACACAAAAGATTCCTCGGTAATTCGGGCGTCGCCCACAACGGCGCTTTCTTCCTGCTGCCGGCGGTGGGTGGCGAGGATCTCAACGGTGCCGACATCGAGGACGACCCTGCGACTCTGGTGTGTCTTCGTGTCCTTCTCCACCATCCCGTCGCTGGACAAGGCGATCGAGCGGGCCAGGCTCAGGGACGTCGATCCGTCGGCGGCGAGCTGCAGATCGCGCCAGCGCACGGCCAGAGCCTCACCCCGCCGGCAGCCGGTGGCGGCGAGAACTCTCAGATAGACACCGAAGTCAGGATCGACCCCCGTTGCGCCGGCGAGCAGTCGGGCTACGTCGTCGCCCGATGGCGGAACGATTTCATGATGGACGCTCCGTGGGGGGGTGGCGTCATCGGCAGGATTGACGGTGAGCATGCCCCAACGTCGAGCCTGGGCGAGCGCCTGGCGCAGGACCACGTGACAGAGCCTGACGGTCCGTGGCGAAAGCGGTTTGCCCCCCTCACCACCCGACCGGAGGAGTGAGGCATAGAGGCGGTCGAGATCGGCCGTCCTCAGCCGGGACAGCCGGGCCGGCCCGATGTTCGGCGAGAGATAGCGCTCGACGATCCAGCCGTAGCTGTCGTGAGTGCCCCTCTGGATCTGATGAGCCTTCAACTCGAGCCAGCGCTCGAGCAGTTCGTCGACGGTCGTCGTCCCCGGGGAGGCATAGCGCCCTTCGGTCACCTCGGTGACGAGCTTGGCCAGAGCCGTCTGTGCTTCGCGCTTGGTCCCCCTGACCGTGCGTTCGGCATACCGCTTGCGCCCGGTCGACTCGTCACGACCCAGGTACGCCTTGATGCGCCATGATCCGGCGTTCCGCTGACGGATGTGACCCTGCACCGATGGCTCCTGGGACTCGGCTCAGCTCCCACACCGGGAGTGCCATTAGAGTGCCATCTGCCTGTGTTGCTTGCCAACCAGATTGGAGAAATGTCCTCTGAACTGGACTTTCTCAGCGCGCTTGGAGGGACTCGAACCCCCAACCTTCTGATCCGTAGTCATTTGGCCAGGAACGGTGTGCTTACCAGGGGTTTTGCAGGTTGGAAGGGAGCGAAAACGGGAAAGTTAGACGCTATTGCGCGGTACTTTCCCTAATCCGGCTCGGTAACTGCCCTCCCAGTCTCCCGGGCCCACTTCAGAATGGCCCCTAGGGCCCACGAGCGCCCCGCCCGCGTACGGCTAACTGGTGCCGGAAATCCGACCTGACGGCTCAATTGGTCCGCCCGCTGACGGCTGATTGAGAGTCGCTCTGCTATCTCAGCGATCGAGACCAAATCGGGCACCTCCATACCCTTGCATTCCCCCATGCCTCTGAGTGATGATCTTGTCAGGTACCCTTGTCAGATGACAGGGGGGCTAGACAAGGAGACCTGACCAATGGTCACAGCCATGGACCGCCGACAGGAAACCGACCGGCGCCACGCCGATCCCGGCACTGTCGTCCAGTGCGCCACTTGTCCAAATCGGACCCCAACCGCCGTGGCGCTGGGCGTCGCTTGGACCCGTCCCGGTCGTGGGCGTCCTGATGCGCCCCTGTGGTTCTGTCCCGCCTGCCAACACCGGGTGACCTTGTGGTGGGCGGAGCTGAACCGGATGGCGCAGGACCGCTTCGATAACGCCTGCGTGAAGTCGTGAGCCGCGCCGCCAGTTGGGTCCTGCTAGCGGCCGTCGTGGCATGTCTGGTCGGTGTCCAGTATCCGATACCGGCCATCGTCGGCGTTGCTGTAGTTCTCGTGATCACGTTCGGCGCCCTTGCTCGTCACGACGCGGCCGAACATCGCCGCGAGGTCAATAGATCGTCTGGTCCCGATGACGCATGGAGCGCCATCGGAATTAAGAGGGGGGAACAATGAAAGGCAAAAAGAGCATCATACTTAGCGCGCTGTCGCTCGCAATCGTGGTGACCGGGCTTGTTGCCGTTGTACCATCAACGGCCAGCGCTCAAACCGACCCGGTGTGGACCAAACCGACCATCACACAGTCGTGCCAGGCCGTGCCAGCACCGGGCTACACCAGCAAGGTCGCAGCGAAGTACGAACGCAGCGGACACTTTCCCGCACTCCTAAAGCCGGTAAAGAGCGGCACGAAACAATCCGCTAACCCGTGCAAAGGGAAGGGCGACGTGTCGGTCAGTTTCGGGTGGATGGTCTATGTCCACCTCTATCACAGTGACCTCGGTGCGTGGCTCTGGTACGTCGCCGGTCAAGGCGTGGGTGCTGCCATCGCCACCATTTGTCCAACCTTCGGCCCGTGGGTGGTCGTGTGTGCCTTTGTTTTCGCAGCGGCTACCGCCTACTTCGTCTGGTATTTCCAAGCGATCTATAACGAAGGCTTAGGCGCCGTCATGGAGTTTAACTACGACGCTGCAATATGGCCGTGGGCCGCTTGGGCTGGGATGTTCGCTGCGCCGGATAGTTGGACGTGATGACCCGGCGCCGGTTGGTCGCAACGGTCCTCGTCGTTGCCGCCGCGTGTGCCGCTATGGCGGTCACCATCACCACCGGCCACCGTGGCGCTGCTCCCTACGTCGGGGGCGTGGGCGTGCTCGTGGCCGCCCTCGTCGGATGGTGGGTGCTGCGCGCCGACCGTCGAGACGCGGCCTAATGATCGTCAGCTCGGACCCGCCTTCGGGCTGACGCGCCACCGGGCGAGCGGACTGGTTTCTTGTCGACGGCCAGGAACCCTCGCCCGGTGAGCCCCCTCAATCGGATACGGGCGAAGGAAGGGAGGAGCAAGCGGACGACGGCGCACCGGTCCGCTCCGGTGCGCCGTCTTTTCGCGAAGAGTTCCGTCTAAGACCCCGGCGAGCTTTCCTCCGCCAGAATGTCATCCCACGAGCCGTACGTACGAAATTCTCCCACATTCGCCGCCACAAACTGCTCGTTCATGAATTTGAACGAAACGCGCCGAACCACTTCTATCTCCTCAATCTCCGCACGCAGCGTGGCGTCTGGCGCGCCGCGCTCGCGAGCGATCTCCCTTAGTAAGTCGGTCCAATACTGAAAGTGCTTTCGCCCATCCAGTGCCAACGACAAGTGCGGTCCTGCCATCACAGTGCCCTCCTAAGACTCGTTGAGTTCCTAGGAGGACGCTAACCTTCGGAGCGAGCGCGGGCCGCGGGTGGGAAAGGCGGGCCACCCAGCGACCGACGCTCAAGCCCCGATTGCCGACAGCCTGTGTAGGGAGACTGTCGACGGCACGGCGCATCGGGGGGAAGATGGGCCCTATAGCGCCGCATGTTGCGTACGCGGTTCGCGTAAGGATGACGAACCCGCACAGCGTGCCCGACGCCGGTTTGACCCGACGCCAGGCGACCAGTTTTGAGGCACTGGCAAACCCACAGTGTCCGCGCATGCGGATCACCGTTAGGTGTTAGGAGTCGCTGTAACTCGGAGGTACCTGCCCGATGCCCGTCGATGCGATTCCTTGCAGAAGGCCCGAATAACTTGGGGCATAACTGCAAAGAGTACCGATGGTTATGGTCGAGCTGTCCCACGTGAATTGCTGCGGAGCCCAATTGATCATTGCGTAATCTTGGGGAAGCGCCATCGCAAACGTCTCGCTAATGTTCGCATCCGGAAGAGGCAAATTGATTGAACGGATAATACTGTTTCCGGCAGGCATCCAAGGATGCACGTTGACCGCGACCGCGTTGCCCGTCACTTCGTTCATTATGGTTGACACGACTGCGCCTACCTTGACGGCGCCTAGGTTGGCGTCATCAATGAACACGCGATATGCCGAGTTTGCCGCGTTGGTGAACAACGCATTCGACAATTGCAGACGGTCAAAGCCGTTGAGCCACACCTCGTCCGGGTCGGATTTGGTGCTCTCATAGAGACTCGCGAACGCAGTCTGATACTCGGCGCCCGGACTCGTCGTTGAGAACGGCGCGTTTAGGCGCTTGACGTATCCCGCAGACGCGGCCAGGTTGGTTAGCATCCCGTCGAAGTTTGTTGACACCGCAGACTGATCAGCCGCACCCGACGTCGTGGTTGGCCCACTGGAAGGCTGCGAACCGATGTAGCCGACGTTGTACCCAGTACGACCCGCGTAGTAATACGGGCCAGCCTGAACACTCGCAACGTAGAGGTTGTATCCAAGCGCACCCGGAACGTCTGTGCCGATGGTGACCTGAATTGATTGACCAGTCGTGATCGCAACGGATGCCGCCGCGGTACACGGTCCTTGGTGCATCGTGGTGCCGTTAGTGCCGAGGATGTCCCCAGCGTCGGCAGAAACAATGACCCACGGTGAACCACTCGTGAGAGTAGACACACCGTTCGGTGTGATTGATGCACTCACAGCCGCAAGGGTGACGTTCGCAGGAGTGCCGAGCGGGCCCTGGTAGCCGTTGGCCACAGTACCGCGCCCATAGAGGATGTATCTTTCCTCCAACGTTGTTGTTACTCGTGGCGTTGCCACGGGCTAGGCCATTTCTGCCTAGCTCTACTTGTCGCCAAGTAGACCAGACTATACCTTCACCCACGTGGGGTGCGCAGTACCTAGTCGTTGAACCTTCCGCAGTTAAGCGGCTCGGCTGCTGATTGACTGCACTACAACTTTTCAAGCCGTCACGCTCACCGTTTCCGGTCACGTTGTGGCGTTGTAGATACTCAGTCTTTCCAGCAATTCTCTGCGTTGTCGTCCGCCTATTGCTAAGCGGCGGCTCTGGGAGACCAAAGCATGGTGGCGTAAAGTAACGTCGTTGCGCTTAACGAGCGAATATCCATAAACCCAGCGCCCTGAAACTCGGCTTGCCATGACACTTGGTCAGACAGACCATAGGAAACGTAAGCTTGTGAGACATCTATACCCGCATAGGCGATATAGGGGGGCCGGTTGAATTGCAATCCACCGGGGCCCGTTGTGTTTGTGGTTTGCTCGTTGAATCCACCTTGGATGGTACTAATGCCACCAGTGCCGGACCCACTAATTCCCGTGATGACCTTAAATTTTCGGGTTGCTCCCTGCCCGCGAAGTCTGGGCAGAGAGTTTCTGAACGGGGTCGGTCTCGGAAATATTAATTTCGCCGGTGCTTCGCGCAATTGTTACTCGTCGCGGTTGCGACGGGACTGATCATTTCTGTCAGTCTCTGCATGTCGCCATGCAGATCGGACCATATCTTCACCTGCTAACGCAGGGCTTCGCGTGTGGTCTCTACGGACTCTCTGCTTGCGCAGGTTGCCTCGGTGTTTTCTCATACGAGACTTTCACCGATACAGCGAAGTTTGTTCACGCGTATCGCTACGCGGCGACCCCGAAGAGGTCGAACGGAACTAATCCGGTATTTAAAGGCGTTCCGAGAGTCCACTCTTTTGCGAGCTTGTTAGCACTAGGACCGTTCAAGTAATCGGACAGTCGTTCGTTAGCCGGATCGCTCAGACTCTTATTGAAGTCGCCGCCCATCGCTGCATTTTGTTCGCGCTGGTACGTCTTGCGCGACCTGATGAGCGGGACGCCCGACTCCGTTGGGATTTGCATAACCTCGCCGCTGACACCCTCGGCAACCGCGGCCGTCATGGCCTTGACGAGTTGGTCGTGTCGATCAGCGACCTTGCCGGGCTTCACTCGCCCAAGGGGCGAATCGGGAGTCGGTTTCCCGTCACAGATAATGGGGTCTCCCCCGTACAACATAGATGCGTTTGGCAATCGTGCCATATTTTGCATCCTTTCTACGAGAAGGTGTGTAGTTGAAAAGCGACCACACGCGCACTAGCCGAAGCTCTTTGTGCAAATGTCTCTGCGCCCTCTCATTGCCGACTGTGACCGCATCGGCGGCGGTTTGTTGCTATCGCTTGACTAGCTACGACGACGGCCGTTGTCGGCCCTGTGTCATCGTCTCTTGCTAGTCCGTTGCGACAAGCGCTCGTGAGCGATTACGAGTCGCCCACGAGCGTCCCGACAGAAAGGGACCAGCTCCCGTCGAGAGAGTTTCTAACTACGCCACTGCTGTTGGAAGCCGCTACTATCACCACGCTTTGCTTCTGCGATCATGCGGAGCGCGGCGGCGGTCGTCGCATTCGCGGGGATGGTGTCGGTAATCGGAGACCATGGCGACCACGGCACTTGCACCGTCTCCCCGGTTCCGGTTGCGGCGCTGGGCTCCGGTTCGGGTTCGGATTCGGGCGGTGTGAGCGCCTCATGACACTTGGAGCACTGGCGTGCCTCACGTGGATTCGGCTGCCCGCAAGCGTGGGTTGGGTGGAGTGATTCCATCCAATCCACAAAGCCCGACGATCTAGCTTTGCCGATTAGTTCGCCGCAAATGATGGCCAGCGCGACCGCCTGGTCATCGTGGTCGCCGCTGTCGTGATCCAAACGCGCTTGGCCGATGCCTGTCTCGCGTAGACGGACGCGGGCAAGCTCGCTCAGTAGATTCTCGTCGTTCGGAATCCATAGCAGGCGATTGTGTAGCGCCAGGTGCAATGCCTGACCGATGCGACCGGTTGAGGTCGTAGTGAATGGGAACGGCTCGCACCGCACGCCTTGCGATTGCAGCCGTTGAATCATCCCCGCGGCTTGCCACGGGTCGGCAAGTATCTTCGCGTTGTTGTATCGCTTGGCCGTCAGGGCTAAATATGACTCCACCTCGCCTATCTGAACGGGTCGGACACGCGTACCGCGCCAACGCCTCAGTGAGTCGATAACGACGCGCTTAGGTGCGCCCGCTTCACCGGTGGGTTCAGCGTGACCGACCGCGACAACGGTCTTGTCGTTCACGAGTCCAAGGTCAACGCTGACGGTGTACGCAATGCCCGGCCGCGCTTCTTGCTCCCCCTCAAGTACGGCCGCGGCGGCAAGGTCCTCCGCGTTGACTAGACGATCTTCGGCGGCGGTCCATTGATTGAGGTGGAGTCGTGCGTATTCGCTGTCGCGCAATCCCTGTGCCTGTAGGTCAGTCGGGTCAACCCACGGCAACGGTCCTGGTACCTCGTGCACGTGCCAACGGTCGGCGGCTGCCGTTGCGTCGTGAAGTACCTTGTGCGACCAGTGACCCGGCTCCCCGGCGCTCGTGAGGCATACGAACCGACAGCCACTCACCTTGGCAAGAGAACTAACAATGGCAGTCCATAGTCGGCGGGCCCGGCGGGATTCCTCCCACTGGGCTAGCTCGTCCACAACGCAGAATGACGGGCGCAACCCAAACGCGTTGCCACCCTCAGCGGCGCGCACCTCGACGGTCGCACCTCCACCCAGGGCTATGAGCTTCGTTGCTTGAACGTCGATAACGTCGCGAAGCTCCGGTGTGCGATCCACGAGTCCGCTAGCCGCATCGAGCAAGATGGCAGCCTGATCCTTGGAACCGGCAAACACGTAACCGCGTGCACCCGGACGGGCATCGGTTGCGAGCCATACAAGCGAGACACCGGCGAGGTCGGTAGTCTTCGATCCACCACGGGCACGTGTCAGGAAATGCCATAGCGGGCCATCGTCACTGAAGATCGCTTCCGCGTCTTCCCATTGGAAATCCGCGGCTATGTCACCCCATCGCCTACCGTCCTCCAATACGAGTGCGGCCAGTAGGTCAAGGGGATTCATAATCGCCATAGCCTTCCCTGACGATCTGCATTAGCTCGCGATCGCGCTCGGCCTTGGCAAACTCGTTTGCCGCTCGTGAGCTTTCGCGTGCGGCTTCAAACCATTCGCGATCGGCTTCCTCATCCTTGAGCGCTCCGGTCATGGTGAGATAGGCCCAAAGGTCACGGGAGATCACTTTGCCATCATCTGTAGTTGTGCGATCTCTTCCGAGATGCTGTCTAATCGCCGTATCACGTCCGGACGGTGATTGGCTGACAAGTTCGGATTCGCGAGCTGCACCACGACGCGGGCATGGGCTCGCTCAAGATTCTTGAGCCGTCGTAGTGGGTTGGATTCCGGTATCTGCGACATATGTGCCGCTTTCTTGCGTCGAAATAACATCTTGTTCAATCTCCTCTAGCGACCAGCGCGGCTGGTGCCCTACGTGAAATTTTCCGCATGTGCCACATTTGTAGGCGTGGACACGCGCACCACCGAACCGTGCATTTGCCTGTTTCGCCGCCAGCTTCGCCGCCTTCTTCTGGGTGTAGCTGCGCTTCCCGCTGCACTCCGCTACCCATGGACCCAAGATCGTGACGGGGGCGGTCATGCCAGTCGCCAGGCGTCGGCAATATCCCCGATGTTTTCCACGCGTCCCTCGACTTGGAGGACGCGCAGCGCACGGCTCACGGATGGGCGCCCGGCGTTGCCACCGTTGCGGTTGACTTCGCGAACGACCTCGTTTGTGCTCGGTAGGTTGAGCGAGCGCAGCGCATCAAGCACCTGACTCTCAATCCCTTGATGCCGGATCACTTGGCACATTTCACTTTCTTTGATCGCTTCACTTTCTTGGATCTCTTCGCCTTCTTAGCGAGCTTCCGGTACCCCTTTGCAAGGACTTGATCGTTCGTCGCATTCGCTAGGGCTTCGTAATGCGAAGGCTCGGGGCGCGGCTCAACCGGGACGCCGTTCACGCTTTTCAGCATCAAGAACGGCGCACCGTTGGCCGGTGTCGCTACGCCGTCAATCCTGGTCGGCAGAAACTCTTCTATCTCTGTAATGGCGATCTCTAGCTCAATTTCGTTGCTCATGATTCGGCTCTCATTGCGTTTGCACGGTCCCGGTAGTGCCGCTCTGTCGTCTCGTCGCTTTCGTGATCAGCAAACAAGTCGTAAGCGGCAATTACGGTGTCGCGTATTGCTCGGTCCAGGTCGTAGTCAGTCGTCATCGTCGTCAAGGTCCGTTCCATCGGCTTTTGCCATGTAGGCCATGCGCAAAATGGGGTCAGTCGTGCTTCCGGCCTTGAATAGCCAGTCTTCCCGCACGCGTTCGTCACGAGCTTCAGCCGCGGCAGCAATACGGCACCGTTGCAATTCGGTTGCCTTGTACGCTCGCTCTGCGTTTGCGGTCACAACCGCGACACGGGCACCTATCTCCTCCCTGTGCCGATTCACGTCGTCTTGAAGCTGCATTACCTTGGCTAGGAGGTCATCGGCTGCGGCCTTGGCCACATTCACTGCCTCGGCCTTCTGCATGAGGTCGGCGGTCCTCGCATTGAGCGCCGCTACTCTGCGTCGCGACAGTTCGGCCTTGACCATGCCGAAGGTGTGTTCCGCTAGCTGCTCGCCGTACTCCTCTAGCGCCCACTCGCGCCGGTAGGACGCGACCATTTTGCCGAAATTGCCGATCGGGTCGCGTTGGCTGATCGCTAGATTGCCCAGGGCTTTCGCAATGGTCGTTTCCCGCTCGCGTCCGTCAGGTGTCAAGGCAATGACAGGGACGGCGTCGAGTGTCGCCAGGGCCTTTTGTGCCTTCTCACCAGACTTGGCTTTGCATTTGTCGCAAATCGGCCGTTTCGGGTCGTCGTCGGTACCAAATGGGGCGGTGTATTCGGTGTGTTTGCGATACTTGTTGCACTTGCTGCACCGAATCGCCGCTTTGGCCACGGGTTCAGATTTCGTAATTTGATTCATTATTGGAAATATTCCGTTCTCTTGGGTTGCGGACGCATTCGGCTCGCCGTGGCCGCGATCATGCGTTCGTCGTCTGCTGTTTGAGGTCGACACGTCCAGGTGTGGTCGAGGTTCCGCGGTAGCGGCAGTGCGTCGCCTTCTGTCGTGATCCACCATCCGGCAAGTGGCAGCACCGTGCGCGTTCCATCGTCTTCGACGCGCTCTGCTACCCAACCGGTCGCCGGGATGGCTTGGCCGTCCTGTAATTTTGGTTTCATAATGTCGCCTCAATTCCCTATAAACTTGTAAGGATTCGTTCTAAGCGGGATTTCGGGTTCGCGGCTATCAAACGACCCCTGCGGTGTTTGAAAGCCCCTGCGCGCTCACAGTGCACCGCTCGTTTGAATCTGGCGGTATGCGCGACGGCGCTATGGGGACCCTACGTTTTTGGTGCCCGTGTTTTGACAAGTCAGGCGCGCGCGAAGACACGATTTTGTTAAGACTCAAAAGTTAATTTGGGTCGCTCGCCGCTCTGCCGTGCCGTCGCGACATCACCGCCGAGACCAGGTCGCACCCGCCGCCGTCGCTGGTGCCCTGGTCATGGTCGACGTTGCGCGAACAGTCAGCCCTTACACGCATAGAGTGCATGACACTGCATCAGATCGCTATTGCTTTATGTATCGTGACCTGCGGTAACGCGCTTAGTGCCTGCGTCAGACGGCTTTAATAGCATCTGATGTGCCGCGTTTCTGGTGCCCGGACATGGTGGCCGTTGCGGGCACCCAAGCGACCTCCGGGACCGGGCGCCGACGCTCAAAATGCCCTTGTCGGCGGCCTTGTGCCGTTTCAGGCATCCTTCGGACTCTCAAGACGTTGCGGAGCCTCTGTGGGCGCTACAGGTGCGTCCTGGTCGCTTTCCTGGTCTATCGCAGCCTGTCGGCGCTTACGTATCTCGCTGCCACGTTCCGCCAAATCGGCAAGCGACGCGATGCCGATCTCACCGGCCGCAGTGAGCGCCTTTAGCTTCGCCTTGCCAAGGGGCGACAAGCCGAGATCATCACCGAGTTTCGCCGCTAGGCGATCCGTTGCCGCCGCTGCCTCGATCATGCGGGCACCGACAGTCAAGATTCCCTTATCAGCGCCCTTCTCGGCGATCGCCTCGGCGAGAAGCTGGCTCCGCGCTTCGACCCGACAGAACCGCGCTACCGGAATGACATAGATCGGGTCATCGGCGAGCCAAGGTGCCAGCGCAAACAAGTTGTGTGTGACCTGTGCGGCGCGTTCGGTGACTACTGACTCGCTGTAGGCCCCATGCGTCAGAGCAGCGGTATTGCCGTCCTCAAACGGTGGCCACGAGTAGTTACGCGCTGGCAGCGTAGGCGTTCCGTCAGCGCGTGTCGTCGGCTGTAGTTCGTATTCCTTGCTTTTGCTCATCGGTCGCGCATCGTTTCGTGAGTGGTGGGGCGATTTTGCGGCAATTTTGAGCGCCCCTTGTGGTGAATCGTCCGAGCGTCCAGGTGAGGATGCACAAGGATGCCGCGAGCCTCAAGCCGCGGAAGGAAGTTGCTGTCAAGCGACCGCCAGGACCGATTTTCTATACCTTGGACAAGATCGGGACAGTTGACCATGACGTCGCGACGGAATCGATTACACGTCAGGCAACACTCAAGCCAGCTAAGCCGTGGGAACGGTGTCGGGTCGGGATCTACGAACGGTGGCAACGGCGGGCCGTTCCGGTGCGCCCTGGTGTAGTTCTGCTCTGCCATGAACGCGAGGCGACGAGATTCCGGCCTGATATGAGCAAAGGGCTTGGGGTGGGTGTCCATCGTCCAACCGTCGAACCGGACGGCGCACCAAAGCGCAGAGCAATCAGCGACCGAGCGCAGAACATCTTCGGTGATTTCGATATCGTGCTCAATCAGTAGGAAATCCTCTTGATCGGCCCACAGGTCACGGACGAGCCGCCAGTACGCTTCATCGTCGCTGGACACGTCGACAAGTTCGGCGTTGGGTGCAAAGCGCTCTAGTGCTTCCGCGGTCGCCGGGTGAAGGACGGTGTAAGCGCAAACGACGCGAAAAGCTCGGTTCACGCTCACGAGGCTTTTCCGTTGCTCCACGTATAACAGGCAGTGTGAGGGTGTTCGGGTTCCTCGGCTTCTAGCCGGAGCCACTCATTCATCTCCTTCATCAGCCAGTCTTCCCGCCAGTCAACGTCATCCCATCCCCTCGTGTACGACTCAGGAGCAGGATGGTAATAATTCGGGTGGTTCTCCTCGTTGTACTCGTACCACGCAGCAAAGCCATGAATGTAGGCGGGGAACTGGGAGGCGTTGTCGTAGCCGTTGCGGAGCATGGTGCCTGCTAGGTCCACAACGGTTCTCTTGATTTCCTTGAACTTCGCGTCAGTCATTGTTGAAAGGCGCTTCCCATAACACTCGTAAGACATCTGTCTCATGCATTCAAGGATGATGTCTGAGTCGCAGGGAAGGTTCTTAGATTTTTTAACTATGGCCTCCCTCGACACCTTCGCTTCCGAAGTGTCAGAGAGAGAAGATAAGTGGTTCTTGTTAAGTTGTTCTTCTTCAGGTGGTTCTACTTCTGCTATAGGCATTTGCCCCCTACCGTGGGGGGCATTTACCCCCCACGTGGTAGGCATTTGCCCCCTACGTAGGGTGCATTTGCACCCCACCTCGTCGTGCCCACAGGTGAGGCAAAACGGCACCGACCGCTCGGTTCGGACCAATTCGTAGAGATTCGAGGCGCGTTCAGTCGTTCCGGCCCGGACGCGCGGTGTGACCATAATTCCGCCGATAGCGACCAGCTCGCTAATAGCCTGGTCGACCTTGTCTCTTCCGCAGCCACCCATTCGCTCGCCGAGAGTCTTTCGGCTGGGGAATGCCATTCGCTGACCCTCGGTCGTGTAGGTCCACAGGACCGCGTAAAGCCTGATGGCCCGGTCGGTCGCCTTGGGCTTGAGCAACAACCATTGAGGTATGACCGCGAAGGGCCCGCATTCGTGGAATAGCGGTTGCTTCTCGGCCCTCACTCGATCCCCCCGAAAAGCTCGCGGAGGCGGTCGGCTTCGATTTCGACGCACCGAAGGGGCCTCTTGGCGTGCATCACCTCAAAACACAGAAGCTCCCCAGCGTCCAGGAGTGCGTCAAGAAGGCAGTAGAAGTCGGATCGGTCTATCCGGTTCTCACCGGCGACACGGTGGCCAAGTTCCGGGCGGCTGTAGTAGCCGGGCTCGACTTCGCCGAGCTTCCGGGCCAACCCGGAGACACCGGGGCGATCAAGGATCGCGTTTAGTTTTCGATCTGATATAGTGCTCATTGGAAACTTTCAGGTAGTGGAGGAACCCTCGGCGGACAGGCCGGGGGTTTCTCGCGTTCAGGGGGAGACGCGAAGGGCTCGCATCAGGCTCGCGGTCGGGATCCGGTACGATGAACCGACCTTGACGACAGGACACGGCAGGCGATCGGTCTTTGCCATCTCGTACGCTTTGGTTTTTGAGATCCGGAGAACCTTGCTGAGTTCGTCAATCGTCAGTAGTGGCGTCTCGGTTGCATCCGGAAACGGTGCGGGAATGCCAGCCATTACGGCTCTCCTTCGTTGTTGGTGATATTGCTCGGGTGTGCCCAGAAAATGCGGCATGGGCGCGTATTTAGCCCTCCAAACCCATTGTGACGCGGCATTGTTGGGGCGAAGATCAAACACGCAGGTCAGGTGATGTTTTGGGGCCTGTTGGGGCTTTGGCCTCGCGCGCGGTCTTCCGCTTCTGCCATGCCCGCCGGTCATAACAGCTCCGGTGGCAGCCGGCGACGACGCGCCCCTCTATGGGTCGGCCGCATTCTTTGCACACCGGGAAAAGTCGTGCCGGTCCTTGATCCCGAACCCAACGGGCCATGTTGCGAAGCACCAGCGCGGTGTTGCTGAGCCTTAGCGCGGTGTCGGCGATGTCAATGATGACACCGCCCACCCGGTCGTCTACTTCGCCGAACACCGCAGCTTCACCGGTCCGATCGGTGTCAGGCTGCCCCATTTCTCCCCTGTAGACGGGTGGTGGCGTCCCTTCCATCTCGCCAAGTTCGCCCGGTTCGTGTTTCTTGATGCCCGACGAGTACGACCCTCTCAAAATAGCGTCTCGGAAGTCGAGACGCATCGAGTCGATGAGAGCGGCTGCCTCGTCAAGAGCTTTCAGCGCTCGGTTCTGTTCCTGCGATCCCCACCCATAGGGGCGGCGCGTTATTTCCGTCATTGAGTCATTGCCTTCAGTATTTCCGTTGACGGGCCAAAAAAATGGCCGGGCCGACGCCCCACCGCCGCCGTGGGTCCAGTGCATCCTCGTGCGCATCGGTGTCTCGTCATGACGCGTCACCGGGGGCGCACTTGGACCTTGCTAACGACGATTTCAAGGCGAGGGCGGTCATGTGCGCCTTTAGTGCCGCTTGGCCTCGGCGCCGGCGCTCGTCGTCACTGAGGACGCCCTCGGGGTCCACCTGAAGCTCGAAGCGATCAAGAAATGCGGTCCGGGCCGCCTGGGTGGTTTCGGTAGCACTGCGCTGTGCATGGAGCGAAAAGGCTCCGATGCGGGCCCGCATCGTGCGTTGTTCGGGTGTGAGTGACGTTGACACTTTCTGATGCCCCTTCTCAGCCGGGGGCGCGAAGCGATAAGGGGTACTGCCTCCGACTGTTTGGGTATCAGAAAGTGAATTAGTTAAATAACAAGGATGTAAGCAAGACCGTATCCGCGAGCGCTGTGCGAAGTCAACAAAACCGTTTGTTCAAATGTCCAGGTCAGCGGCTTTTTGGGCCCGGTTTGCAAATTTCTCAGATTCGGTCTACCGGTGAGCCGGCGCGGCGGTATGCCTCGTGCGCCCGTTCGTCGGCCGCCGATGCTCCATACCGGGCCAGCATGTCCCGCGACGACCAGCCCGCCAGGCGCATGAGGTCGCCCTCGCCGCGTCCATTGGCCATCCATGAGTGGGCAAACGTGTGGCGAAACTGGTGCGGGTGGATCTCGGGGATGCCGGCGACCTTGCACCGCCGCCGGATCATCTGCGCCACGCCGCTTTGGGTCAATTCCTTCCCGCGGTTGCCGAGCCACAGTGATTCGAGGCTGGCCAGCTTGTGGAGGGACCGAGCCTTCTCGTAATGGCGCACCGCCTTGCGGGTTTTGACGCCGTAGGGGATCGTCCGTTGCCTGCGACCCTTCCCCGTCACGCGGATCTCGGGGTCCTCGCCATTGTCAACATCACACGTCTTTAGGTTGGTGACCTCGCTCAGCCGTGCCCCGGTGTCCATGAGAATCGACAAGAGGGCGATATCTCGGTAGTCCTCAAAACTCTTGCCGTCGCAGGTGGCCAGAAGGCGCGTCCAGTGCTCGGCGGACACGACGGGTACGGACGGTGCCACCACTTGCGGCGGCCCCATATTTGCCATTGGTGAGATAGGGATTTGCCCGTCCTCGGTCGCCCACTTGAAGAATTGCTGAAGGCTCCTGAAGCGGACCGCGGCCGACGCCGGACGGTGCCGGGTTAGTTGGTCATCCATGAACGCTTCGACGTGCTCGCGGCCGATTTCCCGAAGCTCCCGCGGCATCTCACGCTCAGTGAGGAACTCGTCAAGCAGGCGAGCCGCCTCGCTGTACGACTGCACGGTCCGGGGCGACCGGTGCCGCGCTCGCAGGGACAGTGCGAAGTCGGGCAACACCGCCTCAATGGTATCCAATCCCTCGATATTTAGCTGCTGGGCCATGTCGTCTTCCTCCTGGTGGCGGCCATTAAATGGGAGCCGCTGTAGGCATATGTTAGACGCTTAGCCTGCGCTGTGCAACTGAATTAGACTCTTTCAAAAACCTATTTTCCCTGGTCAGCGCGCTTGGAGGGACTCGAACCCCCAACCTTCTGATCCGTAGTCAGATGCTCTATCCAATTGAGCTACAAGCGCCGGGTGGTATCGCCGCCGTTTCGAGGGCTTCGGGAACGGACCGACTCGAGACGACGACAGCCGCCGATCCTAACCTCCCCCACCGGGGTGTTCCCTCGTTGGCAGCGGCGGCCTCCCTACCCCTCGGGGGGCAGTCCGATGGGGTTGAGGATGGGGATAAGCCCGAGGGCAGCGATCCGCGAGGCCATCGGCTTGAGCAGAGTCCTCAGCTCCGCCGTGGCCTCGTCGCCGATCCGCAGCCAGGGCTCGAGGGCCAACCGGTCGGTGGCGTCCTCGATCTGTTGCCGGGCGGCGACACCGACGGGGGTGAGCTTCTGCGGGTCCGTCTCGTCCAACCACCCGCGCCCCACCATGGCGCGCTCGGCGTCCTCCCACTCCTCGTCGCTCCAGCCCCGGGCCGGCTGGAGCACGCCACGCGACACACCGCCGGCGCCCACGAAGGAGATGTGGGCCTCGAGCCCGTCGAGCCCGGCATCCACCAGGGCGGCCACGTGTCCGTCGCCCCGATGCTCCCGGAGGACGGTCGTCGCCTGCCACAGCGCGAGCATCGGATCGGCCGGCCACGGCAACGCCGAATTCCCCGCGGCCAGGGGACGCCCCACGACGGTGACGCTCTCCGCCGCCCGGCGGGCGATCTCCGCCGCCGACACCACCTCCCGACCGCTGCGGTCGGATCCGAAGATGCGGCCGAAGGCCCGGTCGAGTCCGGCCAACCGGGCGTCGAGCACCTTCGCCGGAGAGGCGAATCCCCATGCGTCGGGCAGGGCGCGTTCCACCAACCGGGGGGCGAAGTTGTAGAAGGTGGCCGTCACCACCTCCGGTTCCACCGCCCCCATCGGCGCCGACCGTCCGGCGAAGTACCCCATCCAGAAGCCCTTCAACCCCGTGGCGCGGAATTCCTCGTCCGCCTCCGGGGCGAAGTAGGTCACCGCGTGCAGGGTGTCGAAGACCCGCCACATCCGTCGGGCCGTCGTCGGCGTGCTCATCTGCCCATGCTCCTCACGTCAGCTCCCCCCGCCGTCTCCGGCCGGTGCGTCAGACAAGCATCCGGACGTTGGACACGGTCACGGCCCGGCCTCCGAGGATGACCCTCTCACCGGCCACCCGCATCCGGACGATCCCCCCGCGGGCAGAGGCCTGCTCGCCTACCAGGTCGTTCCGACCCAGGCGGTCGGCCCAGAACGGCGCCAACGTGCAGTGGGCCGAACCCGTGACCGGGTCTTCGGGGATCCCCACCGCCGGGGCGAAGACCCGGCTCACGCAGTCGATCCCCGGCCTGTCGCCTCCGGCCGTCACGACGACGCACCGGACCCCGAGCGCGGCGATGGCGGCCAGATCCGGTTCGACCGCTCGCACCGCACCGGCGTCGGCCAGTTCGACGAGAAGGTCGCTGCGCCCGCGTCCGCACCACCTGACACCGGCCATTCCGAGGGTCCCCGGTACGTCGGCGACCGTCGGGGGGTCGGCCGGGAAGTCCATCTCGATCCACCCGTCCTCGCCGGTCGTACACGTGAGCAGCCCGCTCTTGGTCACGAAACGGCCGGTTCCCCCGAGCACATGGGCAGTGGCCAAGGTGGCGTGCCCGCACAGGTCGACCTCGACCGCGGGGGTGAACCACCGCAGATCGTAGGAACCGTCGGCCCGGGAGGCGACGAAGGCGGTCTCCGAGAGGTTCATCTCCCGGGCGATCAATTGCATCTCGCTGTCGTCCGGGAAGCGGTCGACCACGGCCACGGCCGCCGGGTTGCCGGCGAAGGGTCGGTCGGTGAAGGAATCCACCACGGTGAGATCGAAGGGCATACCCCAACTCTACGATCCGCCCGGTACCGGTCCCGACCGGCCCGCCCCGGCTGCCGGCGGACATCGGCATCCGTCCTGGGGCCATATCTGACGGAGCGTTAGACTCGCCGATGGCCCCCACCAAGACCCGCGATACCCGCCGTCGACGGCTGGTTCACGACCGACGGACCGCCCTCGCTCGTCGGCAGCCGCTGCCGCACCTGTGGGACCTACGCCTTCCCCCGTGAGACGTACTTCTGTCGCAATCCCGAGTGCGACGGCACAGGAATTCGAGGACGTCGCCCTGAGCCGTCGCGGCAGGATCTGGTCGTACACCGACGCCCGCTACCAACCCCCGCCGCCCGTACGGGCGGCCGATCCCTACGTGCCCTTCTGCATCGCCGCCGTCGAGCTGGCCGCCGAGAAGATGGTGGTGATGGGTCAGGTGGTGCCCGGGGTCGGCGTCGACGACCTCTCCGTCGGCACCGAGGTCGAGCTCGTCACTCGACGTCCTCTACGAGGACGACGACCACGAGTACCTCGTCTGGAAATGGCGTCCCACCGCCTCGGGCGACGGCGCGGGAGACGCCGATGCCTGACGACAAGCGGGTGGCCGTCCTCGGCGTGGGCATGCACCCCTGGGGCAAGTGGGGACGCAACTTCGTCGAGTACGGCCTGACCGCGGCCGCGCGACGCCCTGGCCGACGCCGGACTCTCCTGGAGCGACGTCCAGTTCGTCTCCGGGGCCGACACCATCCGCAACGGCTATCCCGGCTTCGTCGCCGGCGCCACCTTCGCCGCAGGCCCTCGGATGGACCGGCGCCCGGGTGTCGAGCTGCCTACGCGGCCTGCGCCTCGGGGGCGCACGGCCATCGCCGCGGCCCGGGCCCAGATCCTGGCCGGCCTGTGCGACGTGGCCCTCGTGGTCGGGGCCGACACCACCCCCAAGGGTTTCTTCGCCCCGGTCGGCGGCGAACGCAAGGACGACCCGGACTGGCTCCGTTTCCATCTGCTCGGGGCCACCAACCCGACCTACTTCGCCCTCTACGCCCGGCGGCGGATGGAGCTCTTCGGCGCCACCGAGGACGACTTCGCGGCGGTGAAGGTCAAGAACGCCCGTGCACGGGCTGTCCAACCCCAACGCCCGCTACCGCAAGGAGGTCACCGCCGACGAGGTGCTGGCCTCACCCATGGTGGCCGACCCGCTGCGCCTGCTGGAGATCTGCGCCACCTCCGACGGGGGCGCGGCCCTGGTGCTGGCGAGCATGGACTTCGCCCGTCGTCACGCCGGGGCGAGCGGCCTCGGTCACCATCCCGGCGGTCTCCACGGTCACGCCGCGCTTTCCCCAGACCGTGATCGAGATGCCCAACTTCGCCACCGACTCGGCCGTCGCCGTCGAGGCCGGGATCGGACCCGGCGTTCCGCCACTCCATCGCCCACGCCGCCTACGAGGAGGCGGGCATCGGCCCCGAGGACGTCGACGTGGCCGAGGTCTACGACCTCTCCTCCGCCCTCGAGCTCGACTGGTACGAGGACATCGGCCTGTGCAAGGAGGGTGAGGCCGAGCGGCTGCTCCGCGACGGCGACACCGCCGTCGGCGGTCGCATCCCGGTGAACCCCAGCGGCGGCCTGTCGTGCTTCGGTGAGGCGATCCCGGCCCAGGCCATCGCCCAGGTCTGCGAGCTCGTCTGGCAGCTCCGCGGCCAGGCCGCAGGGCCGCCAGGTCGACGGGGCGCGGGTCGGGGTGACCGCCAACCAGGGCCTCTTCGGCCACGGTTCGAGCGTCGTCGTCACCAAGTAGCCGGCCCCACCGTCTGCTCCCGTGGCCGAAGTCGTCCTTCTCGAAGTAGCCGACCGGGTCGCCACCGTCACCCTCAACCGGCCCGGGGCGCGCAACGCCATGTCGGCGGAGCTCATCGCCTCGCTCGGTCGCCTGGTGGGTGAGGCCGACGCCCGCGACGACGTCGACGTCCTCATCCTCACCGGGGCGGACCCGGCCTTCTGCGCCGGTCTCGACCTGAAGGAGCTGGGTCACGACGGCGGGGTCCTGAAGCACCTTCCCGACACCGGCCGATCCACAAACGGCCGCACCTCCGACGGCCCTGACACCGACGGCCGTGACACCGACGGCCGTGACACCGTCGAGCCCCGCCGTCTCGCCCGGGGGATCACCCTCCCGACCTCCAAGCCGATCATCGGCGCCGTGAACGGCGCGGCCGTGACCGGCGGTCTCGAGCTGGCGCTCAACTGTGACTTCCTGGTGGCCTCGGACCGGGCCCGTTTCGCCGACACCCACTCCCGCGTCGGCGTCCACCCTCTCTGGGGGCTGACCGTCCTGCTCCCCCAGGCGATCGGCATCCGCCGGGCCCGCGAGATGAGCGCCACCGGCAACTACGTCGACGCCCGCCTCGCCCTCGACTGGGGTCTCGTCAACCATGTCGTGGACCACGAGGAGCTCCTCCCCTTCGCCCGCCGTCTGGCCGCCGACATCGTCTCCTCCGACCAGCGGGCCGTCGGCGCCGTCCTCGCCACCTACGAAGAGGTCAGCCGCGTCCCCGGCGCCGAGGCCCGCGACGTCGAGACCCGTGCCGCCGCTGTTTTCCAGCGCGGCGGTGTCGACCCCGCCGACATCGAGCGGCGCCGGCGCGGTGTCGTCGACCGGGGCCGCTCCCAGGTGTCGCCCCCGTGACCCCCGTCCCGACGACGCCGGGCGACGACGGTCGCGACTGGGTGGCGCGCGACGCGGCGGTCGTCTGGCACGGCTTCACCCAGATGTCCACCTACGGCGCCAACCGACCCGTCATCGTCGACCACGCGGAAGGCCGTGAGCTCGTCGACGTCGACGGCCGCCGCTATCTCGACGCCATCTCGTCGCTCTGGGTCACCACCCTCGGCCACCGGGTCCCCGAGCTCGACGCCGCGCTGCGCCGCCAACTCGACCTCGTCGCCCATTCCACCCTCCTCGGCCACGGCAACCGCGTGGTCGTCGAGTTGGCCGAGGCCCTGGCCGCGGTGGTCCCCGTGGACGCCCCCCACGTCCTCTTCGCCTCCGACGGCGCGTCGGCCGTGGAGCAGGCGCTGAAGATCGCCTTCCAGTACTGGGTCAACCGGGGGGTAATGGGCCGCACCCGCTACCTGGCCCTCGGCAACGCCTACCACGGCGACACCGTGGGCGGGCTCTCGCTGGGCGACGGGGGCTTCGGCACCGACCTCTTCGACGCGCTGCGCTTCGGCGTGGTCCGCACCCCCGGCTACGACGATCCCGGCTGGGTCGACAAGGCGGTGGCCGCCGTCGACGCCCACGCCGCCGAGCTCGCCGCGGTAGTGATCGAACCCCTCGTCCAGGGCGCCGCCGGCATCCTCGTCACCGACCCGGGCGAGGTGGCCCGCCTGGCCGACGCCGCCCGGCGGTCCGACGTCCTTCTCATCGCCGACGAGGTGGCCACCGGATTCGGCCGCACCGGCCGGTTGTTCGCCTCCGAATGGTCCGGCACCCGACCCGACCTGCTCTGTCTGGGGAAGGGTCTCACCGGGGGCTACCTGCCCATGTCGGCCACCGTGGCCTCGGCCGACGTCTACGAGGCCTTCCTCGGCGACGACCTCGGACCGCGCACCTTCTACCACGGCCACTCCTTCGCCGGGAACGCGCTGGCGGCGGCGGTGGCCCTCGAGCACCTCCGCCTGATCGCCCGCGACGACGTCCTCGGCAATGTCGCCGCGCGCGCCGCCCAGCTCGAGACCCTCCTGGCTCGCCGCATCGCCCCTCTCCCGACGGTGAAGGCCGTCCGCCAACGGGGGCTCATGGTCGGCGTCGAGCTCGCGCCCCGCGGCCGGGGCGGCGCTGGGGACGGCGGGTCTGTGCCGGCGCCGTCGAGCGCGGCGTTCTGCTCCGCCCCCTCGGCGATGTCGTCGTGATCATGCCCCCGCTCACCATCACGGCCGACGAGATCGACCGCATCGTCTCGGCCCTCACCGACGCGCTGGCGGAGGTGGCAGCCGAAGACACCGGCGGCCACCACTCACCGGACGGGGCACTGGGCGGGACACCGGATGGGGCGCCGGGGGCGGCACCGGCGACACCGTGACCGTGTCATCTCGGCCCCGGTCGGCGAGCGTGTGGTCGTCACGGGTCCAGCAGTCCAACGCCCGGCTCCACGCCGAGGACCGCTGGCGCCATCCCGTCACCTTCGACGCCCGGGGACCCGAGGGCGTCCTCACCGAGGACGGACGCAAGGTCGTGGCCTTCGCCTCCAACGACTACCTAGGCCTCTCGGTCCACCCGTCGGTGGTCCGCGCCGCCCACGAGGCCCTCGACCTCTGGGGCACGGGGTCCGGAGCCAGTCGACTGGTCACCGGCAGCCGCCCCTGCCACGGGGAACTCGAGGAGGCGCTGGCCGCCTGGAAGGGAACCGAGCGCGCCGTGGTCTTCCCCACCGGGTTCGCCGCCAATCTCGGTGTCCTGAGCGCCTTCGGCGACCACGGGGTCCGTATCTGCTCCGACGAGCTCAACCACGCGTCGATCATCGACGGCACCCGCCTGGCGCGCGCCGAGGTGGCCGTCTACCGCCACGGTGACGTCGACCACCTCGAGACACTTCTCGACCAGGCGCCCGGTCTCACGCTCGTCGTCACCGACGTCGTCTTCTCCATGGACGGCGACGTCGCCCCCGTCGGCGACATCGCCGCCGCCTGCCGGCGCCACGGCGCCCTCCTCGTCCTCGACGAGGCCCACCACGTCCTCGGCCCCGCCCTCGCCCCCGATCTCGCCCACACCGACGTCCTGCGGGTGGGCACGCTGTCCAAGACGCTCGGATCGCTCGGCGGTTTCGTGGCCGGGGCGCGCCCGTTCATCGACCACCTCGAGAACCGCGCCCGCTCCTACATCTTCACCACCGCACCCACCCCGCCCGACACCGCTTCCGCGCTGGCGGCACTGCGCGTCCTGGTGTCACCCGAAGGAGCGTCTCTGCGTGACCGGCTCGCCGCCCACGTCAAGTCCGTGGCCCCGGGACACGCCAGCCCCATCATCCCCATCGTCCTCGGATCCGACGAACGGGCGGTCACCGCATCGCAGATGCTCCGCGACCGCGGCGTCTGGGTGCCGGCCATCCGGCCGCCGACGGTGCCGCCGGGCACGGCCCGCCTGCGGGTGACGGTCTCGGCGGCCCACACCGAGGACCACATCGCCCTGCTCCTCGACGCCCTGGCCTCCCTCCCCGCGCCGGTCGACCCCGATCCGGACACGACGACGCAGGTGCGGTGAGCGGACTCCGCCCGGCGGTCGTCGTCCTGGTGACCGGGACCGGTACGGACGTCGGCAAGACCTGGGTGGGGGCGCGGCTCCTCGAGGCGTGGCGCGCCGCGGGCCTCTCGGTGGCGGCCCGCAAGCCGGCCCAGTCCTTCGCCCCCGACTCGGGACCCACCGACGCCGAGGTCCTGGGCGCGGCCAGTGGCGAAGACGCGACCACGGTGTGCCCGCCGGCGCGCTGGTATCCGGTCCCCCTCGCCCCGCCCATGGCGGCCGAGGCACTGGGCCGCCCGGCGCCGACGGTCGCCGATCTGGTGGGCGAGCTCGCCTGGCCCGCCCGCGCCGTCGACGTGGGCCTGGTGGAGACGGCCGGCGGGGTCCGGTCCCCGCAGGCCGACGACGGCGACGTCATCGACCTGGCGGCGGCCATCGCCCCCGACCATCTCGTCCTCATCGCCGACGCCGGGCTCGGCACCATCAACATGGTCCGCCTCGCCATGGCCGCGCTCGACGACATCCTTGGCGACAAACGCCACCGACCGGCGCCCGTCGTCGTCCTCAACCGCTTCGACCCTGCCTCCGACCTCCACCGCCGCAACCTGGCGTGGCTGCGCGACCGGGAGGCCATCTGCACCACGCCGGCCCCGGCCGGGCTCGAGTCCGTGGCCGCCCGCCTGGCCGCCACCGTGCCCGGACTCCAGCGTTAACCGGGCCCGGGCGACACCAGTACGATCTTCCCGAGCTTGCCCCCGGCGGAGAAACGCTCGTAGGCCTCCGCCGCGCGCTCGAGGGGGAACGTCTCGCCGACCGGCACCCGGATCCGTCCCGAGGCCAGGTGGGGAAGCACGTGCGCCTCGACGGCGGCCGCCACCGACGCCTTGTCGTGCAGCGAGCGGGACCGCAGCGTCGACGCCGAGATCCGACCCCGGCGGTGCATGAGCGTCATGAGGTCCACCTCGGCCCGGGCACCGCCCCCGCCCACACCGATCACCACGATCCGTCCGCCGATGGCCAGCGCGTCGAGACACCCGGGGAGGCTCGACGCCCCCACCAGCTCCAGGACCACGTCGAACGGTCCCAGGGTCAAGGCCTCCTCGGGCCCCACCGCGCTGTGCGCCCCCAGGACCGCCACCGCCGCCCGCCGCTCCGGCGAGCGCACCGAGGCCACCACCCGGGCGCCGGTGACGGCAGCGAGCTGCACGGCGGCCGTTCCCACCCCGCCGGCGGCACCGGTGACGAGCACCCGGTCGCCCGAGGCCAACCCGCACTGCGTGAACAGGGCGTCGTACGCGGTGGAGAAAACCTCGGGAAAGCCGCCGGCCTCGGGCCACGAGAGACCGTCGGGCACGGCAAGCACGCAGTCCTCGTCGATGGCCGCCATCTCGGCCTGGGCGCCGCCTCCCACCACGGCCATGACCCGGTCCCCGACGGCGAACCGCGACGACCGGGCACCGACGGCCACCACGACGCCGGCCACCTCGAGCCCGGGGATGTCGGGCGATACCCCGGGTGGAGCCGGGTAGAACCCGAGGCGTTGGATCAGATCGGCGGCGTTGATGCCCGCCGCTCTGACGGCGACCACCACCTCGGTGTCGCCGGGCACGGGATCGGGGCGGCCGGCCCACTGAAGTTCACCGTCGACGATGGTCACGGCCTGCATGCGATGCTCCTTCAATTCGGGCGTAATTCAGGCGGCCACGGTAGTCGCCGCCGCGCGTGGTGGCGCCGGGTTCCGAACCCGCCCGATCACCGGGGCCGACGTCAGCTCTTGGCGGCGCGTCGTCGCTGACGACGTCGGACGCGGCGGCCCAGGACGAAGCCCCCCGCGCCGGCGACCATCAGACAGACGACGATGAGCCAGATGAGCCGGACATGGCCGGTGACGAACCAGAACCGCACCGCGACGGTCTGCGAGTTCTGGATGACGAAGACCACGACGACGGCGGCGACCACCACGGCACCGACGGCCCGAGGGTTGAGGGGCCGGCGACGCCGGACCCGTGGAGCCTGCTGCGGTCCGGCGGCGTCAGCCGGAGAGTCCACCATGGCGCTCCGTTCCTAGATCGACATCTGTCGGCTCTCCCACAGCTTGATCCCGCCCAGGATCCCGGCCGTGTTGTCGACCGTGCTCACGGCGTCCCCGAGCTCACCCGTCAGGTGCTTGGAGTTCCCGCCGCCGAGGTAGCAGTGATCGAAGAAGGTGAGCGCCCGCAACGTCTCGACGGCGCGCCGGACCCGCTTGTTCCACCGCCCGTTGCCGATCTCCTTGCGCGCCGCGTCACCGATCTGCTCGTTGTAGGTCTCGCCCTTGCGGAACGGGTGGTGGGCGAACTCGAGATGGGGGAGCAGGCGCCCGTCGTAGAACAGCGCTGTCCCCACGCCGGTGCCGAGGGTGATCACCAGTTCGAGACCCTTGCCGGCGACCACGGCCGCTCCCTGGATGTCGGCGTCGTTGGCCACCCGGGTCGGCTTGCCCAGCCGCTTGCGCAAGGTTCCGGCCAGATCGAAGTTGGCCCACTGCGCCACCAGGTCCTCGTCCACCTTGGTACCGGGCCCCGCCTCGGTGACGAAGTGCGGAGCCGACAGCACGCGACCTTTTCGAATCATGCCCGGGAAACCGGCCGACACCCGCTCGGCGGGGGGCAGGGGTGCCACCAACGCCACCAGATCGTCGACCAACTTGGCCGGTGTGCACGGGTACGTCGTCTTCACGATGACCCGGTCGGCGACCATGGCGCCGTGGGCGTCGAGAACCGACGCCTTCAAGCCGGTGCCACCGATGTCGATGGCCAGGGTGAGCGGCCCGACCGGGGTCGTCGACGCGGGGGCGGGGGGACCCCCGGGCTCACGGCGACGGAGGGAACGGTGGCGACGGACTGGCCTTCGAGGTCCTCGGACATGACCCCACGCTACGCGGATCCGCCTCACCACCGCTGGACGCGATGGCGTAACCTGCGCAAATGACCGACCAACCGTGGCCCGGCGACGCGTGTTCCCTCGTCGATGCGTTCCGAAAGGGTGAGATCACCCCTCCCGAGGCGTTGGACCTTTCGTTGGCCGCCATCGAACGTTCCGAGCTCAACGCCTTCAGCCATGTCGCCGCCGCCGAGGCGCGCTCGGCGGCCGGCCGGGCCGATATCTCCCTGCCCTTCGGTGGGGTCCCGGTAGCGGTGAAGGAGCTCGACCTCGTCGAGGGTTGGCCCGAGACAGAGGCGTCGCTGGTGTTCGCCGACCGCGTGGCGACGCGCACCTCCACCATGGTGACCCGACTGGCGGGTGCCGGTGCCGTCCTCACCGCGCAGACCACAGCCAGTGAGTTCGGTGGCGTCAACTACACCCACACCCGCCTCCACGGCACGACGCGCAATCCCTGGAATCCCGAGCACACTCCGGGAGGCTCCTCGGGAGGCACGGCAGCCGCCGTCTCCGGCGGCATCCTCCCATTGGGCACGGCCGGTGACGGGGGCGGGTCCATCCGCATCCCGGCCGGATTCACCGGCACGTTCGGATTGAAGTCGACGTTCGGACGCATCCCGCGTGGACCGCGCACCCACCACACACCGCTCACCGTCGTCCTCGGCTGCATCAGCCGATCGGTGCGCGACACGGCCCGCTGGTTCGACGCCTGCAACGGCTTCGATGCCGGCGACACCCTCAGCCTCCCCCGGGTGTCGGGATGGGAAGGCGATCTGGGGACGCACGTCGACGACCTGCGCACCAAGCGCGCCGCCATCGTGGTCGACATCGGCGACGCCATCGTCCGCCCCGAGATGGTCGACCGGGTGGTGACGGCCGCCGAGGCGCTCATCGCCGACGTCGGTCTCGAGCGGGTCGACATCGCAATGAAGTTCCCCGAGGCCGGATTCGAATGGGCCATGGGCAACCTGGTCACGTTGATCGGGGACCTCGGCGACCGCTACCCGGCGTGCGAGGAGCTCTTCACCCCCGAGATCCAATTCGCGGTGAACGTCGCCTTCAGCCGCTTCGACCTCAAGATGGCGGGGGCCAACGAGATGTTCCGCGTCGCCTTCAATGAGGTGATGGCCGACACCTTCGCCCAGGTGGACTTCATCTTCGCCGCCACCAACCCCGATGTCGCCTTCAACGCCGCCGGCCCGATGGCCACGACGGTGGGTGGCCGCGACCTGATCGCCGAGTTCGGGTTCGAACGCGCCCTCGGGAACAACGGTGCCCTCACCATGCCGGCCAATCTCTCGGGCAATCCGGCCGTCTCGATCCCCATCGGCACCCTCGACGGGCTGCCGGTCGGCATGCAGATCATCGGTCGCCACCACGAGGAGCAGCTCCTCCTCGACCTCGCCCTGGTGGCCGAACGCGAACGCCCCTGGCCGCTCGTGGCCCCCGGCTCGCCGCACTGACCGGCACACCGCACTGACCGCCGCGCTGACCGGCACACCGTCGGCGGCAGCGCGGCTCAGCGGCGAAAACCGTCGAAGAACGACAGGGCCTGTGGGGTGGCACCCACCTGTTGGGTGGTGAGGCCGATGCCCAGCTTCGGATCGGCGCCGGGCCACGTGTGGCTCCCGCCCACGATGGTGTAGAGCACGACCCGGGTCCCGTCCCGGCACGCCTCCCACTGTTGCCGCGTGATCTGGGAACCGATCACGGTGCGCCGGGGTCGCACCCGGCAGTGGTCGAGCCGGGCCCAGTCCCCCATGTTGAGCTGCGTCCCGCGCACCTTCACCCCGGGCAGCGAGAGGCCGGTGGCGCCGTTGCGGTAGGGGACGAGCGGGTCCGCGGTCCCGTGGAAGGCCAGGATGGACATCGGCCGGGTACAACCGAGTTGGAATTCCACGGCCACGGTGACCATGGCGGCGATCTGGTGTTCGTGGGCACAGGCATAGGCGATGGTGAAGGCGGCCCCGGCGGAGAACCCGACGGCGAAGACGGCACTCTCGTCGACGCAGTACTCATCTTCGAGGGAGCCGATCAGTGCGTCGACGAAGGCGGCGTCGGTCCCGTGGCCGTTGAACTGCCACTCCGCCTCGCCACTGTGGTCGTGCGGCACCGCCACCAGATAGCCGGCGCGCGAGCCCTCCGCCGGCAGACCGGTCAGGGTGGAGAACCGGGCCGGATCGGAGGCGAATCCGTAGAAGGCGAGGATGAGCCCCGCCGGGCGGTGGACCCGCTGGCCCGCCGGGACCGACAGTTCGTACGAACCGTTGACGGCGCCGGTCACCAGCGTCTCGGACCGTTCCCCACCCGACGGCACAGCGCCCACCGGGGCCGGCCGGCGACAGCCGGACGACGGTGCGGCGGTGTGGCCCCGCGGCGGCGCCGTCGTCACCGCGCCCCGGGAACACCCGGCGGCCACCACACCGACGAGGACGAGTGCCGCCATCGCGCAGGGGACCAGACGCGGGCGGCGCGGGTCGCGAGGTCCGGCCACGATCCACCCTACGCTTCGGCGGCCTCCACGAACCGAGGGATGAGAGCGCTCCATCCGGAGGTGTTGGCCTCCCGAAACGCCGGTCCCTGGGCGCCGAGGCGTTCCCATCCGGAGTGCACGATGTCGAGCCGGGTCACGCCCCCACCGAGATCCACGAAGGTCAACTCGACGGTGGTGGCGTCGCTGCGGTCACGACTGATGTGCCACAGATACCCGAGACGGCGCGGTGGACTCCACTGCGTGATCTCGCCCCAGTCGATCTCGGTGCCTTCCGGAGTCCGTTCGTAGATCCGGCCCCCCAGGCGCGGCTCGAGCACCACCAGCGTGTCGGGATTCCCCGATGCGGAGTGGCCCGTCGGCCACCACGACGACCACCGCGTCGTCCAGACCTCGAAGGCGTGCTCGGCCGGGCACCGGATGTCGAAACTGAGCCGCAGCGGCTCCGGGTCCTCGCTCGAGGGGGACGTCATGGCGCCGGGCGCCGGTGTCGGCGTCGGCCCGGTGGCGTCCCGGCGGGAGCCGTGTTCTCGGCCATCAGCCGAAAACGTGTGGCGGCGTCACCCCAGACCTGGGTGAGATAGGCCTCGACGGCCTCGACACCTTGGACGTGCAGGCGGTAGAGCCGGCGGGTCCCCTGCGCCTCCTCGACGACCAGTCCCGCCTCCTTCAGCAAGCGGAGATGGCGCGACACGGCCGGCCGACTGATCGGCAGGGCGTCGGCCACCTCGCCGACCGACCGACCACCGGAACCGAGCAGCTCGACGATGGCCCGCCGGTTCGGATCGCCGAGAGCCTCGAAGGGATCACCCGCCGGGGCGCGGCGTCGGTCAGCGGCCGGCAATGGCGCGCATGCGGTTGTTGCGGGCGTTGTGCTCGACCTCGGCCAGTCCCAGTCGCTCGAGCACGGGGGGTACATAGTTGGCGAAACGGCCACGCAGTCCCTTCTTCAGTCCGTACCACCCACCCACCGGGTTGTCGGCGGCCCGACCCCAGGCCTCGACCGTTCCGTCGGCGGCGGGCTTCTGCTCGTCGGCGTTGCCCAGCGGCACCCAGTCCCCCCGCTCGATCAGCATGGCGTGCAGATCGTCGATGCAGCTCAGGCGGTAGCGGAGCTCGGTCCGGCCGACCTGCACGACCAGCGCGGCGGGGTCGAGGGTCTCGTCGCGGTGGGCGGTGAACTGCGAACCGCCACTGGGCGTCGTGAGCACCCACGGACGACCGGGACGTCCGTCGCCGTCAGCCATCGTCGTTCGGCCAGAACCGGTACGAACCCACAACCGTCGCGTCCGACGTCACCGGCCCCTCCTCCAGGCGGTCGGCGATCTCCCGTACGAACTCCGAGAAGGCGGACGTGGCCAGCAGGGGATTCGCCCCGTTGTCGGTGTCCACCGAGGCGATGTGGACGAAGCTGACTCCGTCGGCCAACCGGAAGCTGGCGTACCGCAACCCGGCGGGCCGCTCGACGTCGAGTTGTCCGAACACTTTCTCGATCAGCGCCTGGTTCTCTTCGGCTCTGTCTGACTTGGTCCGGTACCGCACGACGGTTACGCTCACGGCTTCCACCCTTTCGGTAACGTAGAGGTTACGGTAACATATCTGTTACCATTCGTCCACCAGCGGGGTGTCCGACACCGTCTCTCGTGACCGTCATCGATCATGTCTCGGGGTCCGGCGGACGTCGACGGGGTCAGGCCCGACCCTCTGACCGGCGCCGAAGCTCGCGGTCGCGGTACCAGGGCCGCAGGGTGACGCGTGCCGGCGGGAGGTGCCCCGAGATCAACACCCCGGTTCCCGGGACCATCCGGCGCAACGAGTCGGCGGGGGCCAACCGGCGGTACGTGGCCGACACAGTGGTGGACGCCGAGCGGTCGCGGTCGACGGTGGTGGAAGCCAGCGGTTGCTCGGCCTCGCCGATGAGGGCACTGGCATGGTCGAGGGTGCCGGGGTCAGCGTTGCCGGACAGGAAGAGCTTGGCCCGGTGGTTGTTCACCACCGTGGAAGCCCGGGGTCCGTAGCGGGCCGTGAGCTGGGCCAGGTCCTGCCAGACGGTGACCAGTTGGATTCCGTGGCCCGCGGCGGTCGACGCCAGGACGTCGAGTTCGGCCAACGGGGCCACATTGGCGGCCTCGTCGAGGACGACGAGAAGCGGCGGGTGGAGCGGCCCTCGCCTCGCGGCGCGGTCGTAGGCGGCTTCGATGACCCGTGTGACGAGGCCGGAGAACAAGGGCCGGAGCCGGCGCTGCTCGTGGGCCGGGGCGCAGAGGTACAGGCTGTGGTGTCCGTCGAGCAGTGCCACAGGGTCGATGTCGCATCGTCCCGGGACGGCCGACGCCGCCACCGCCGGGTCGGAGAACACCTCGACCACCGTCTCGGCCGTGGTGTAGACGGCGCTGCGCTGACGTTCGTCGCGACCCCACGTGGCCTGCAGCGCCTGGAGGGCCTGCCATTGGCCGGCGGCGTCGAGCGCGTCCACCACCTCGGCTCTCTCCTGCTCGTCGACCCAACGCACGACGTCGACCATGGTGCGCCCCGAGCAGGCCGCGGCCAGGAGGAGCGGCCCGAGGAGCTTGGCCGCCGTGGCGTACCAGAAGTCCCCGTCGGTCAGTGCGCCCGCGGACGTCCGGCCCGCCTCGACGAGGCCGTCGGCGATGCGACGGGCGTCGGACCACGTCGACGCGGCGGTGAGCGGCGACCAGTGGGCGCGCTCGAGGTCCGTCGACGCCGTGGGGTCGTACACCCATACCCGTCCCTGTGTCCGGCGCCAGGCCACGGTGTCACGGACCAGGTCGCCCTTCACCGAGGCGGCCACGATCGGACCCTGCCATTCGAGCAACGCGGGTATGGCCAGCCCCGTCGTCTTGGCGCTCTGGGTGGGACCCACGACCAGCAGTGAATGCCCGGCGTCGGCCGCCACCAGCCGCCCACAGGCCATACCCAGCGTGAGCCGACCCACCTCGGGGGCGGCGACCACCAGGGACCGGAGGTCGCGCCGACGGGCCCAGCGCGCGCCGTCGTCCCCTGAACGCCGGCCACCGGGCGGCGCTGGGAACGCGGCGCGGGATCGGGACGAAGGAACGTGCCGGCCGGGCCCATCGGGGCCACGCGTGGCCAGCCAGGCCGACAACAGGACGGCCACGGCGACCATGAATATGACAGCACCCATGTGATGCGACCTCAGCGGGGTCCGGAGGATCCGGTACCGGTCATGCGCGCGTCGGTGTCGACCAGAGCCGTCTCCAGGGCGGAGAGCCGATGCTGGACGAGAAACGAACGACCTCCGACCTTCCACAGCGCCACTCCACGTTGGAGCTGGGGAACGAGCTCCAACTCCGTGGAGGACAGGCCGAGGAGGTCTCCGGCGTCGTCGACCTCGCCCGGGGGTTGCGCGTAGATGACCCGAGTCTCGGAGTCGGCCAGCAGACCCTGCGCCAACCCCACCTGCTCGGATCCCGACGCTCCAGCCGACGTGAGGTCCGACAGTCGGTGGAGGACGGCGATGTTCGACACACCCCAGGCCCGTGACAACTTCCAACTGGCCTGGAGCCACCGGGCCACGCCGAGGTTGGCCAGAATGGCCCACGCCTCGTCGACGACGACCACCACGCCCGACGCCCCCACCACCGACGCGACATCGCCATGGCGTACCGGCCCGTCGCCGACGTCCGACGGCGACCTACGGTCGTCGTGGGTCGCCAACCCCGACACCGCCGCCTGGAACCAGGCAGCGGCACACGTCATGAGCACACCGAGGGCGGCGGAGTGGTAGACGGCGGACAGGTCGAGCACCACCAGGGGCCCGTCGAGACTGATGCCCGGAGTCGTCGGGCCGTCGAACATGCCCTGGAGGTCTCCCGTCACCAGGCGCCGCAACTCGAGAGCGACCTGACGGCCGTCGGTGGCGAGGGCGTCCACGGTGGTGCGCACGGCGTCGGCGGACCACCCGGTCGGTGCCAGCAGCGCGTCGACGACGTCGGGCAACGTGGGCGCGTCGCCACGCCGGTCCCGTCGCCCGTCGGTCCCCGACACCTCTGCCACGGCCAGCTCGATGGCGGTTCGCTCGGTCGGCGCCAACGACCGGCCCAGGCTGGCGGCGGCCAGGGACGAGAGCAGCTCCGCCCGGCGACGGCTCACGTCCTCGACCGGGGACCCCGGACCGGTCGAGGGCGCGTCCAGCGGATTGAGGCGGAGGCGCGACCCCGGTCGCAGCGCAACCGGTTCGATCCCCCAGGCCCGGGCCAGCGCCGCGTACTCCCCCTTCGGATCCACCACCCAGGCCCGACGGCCGAATATGGCCTGGCGCCAGAGGTATGTCTTCACGAAGGCGCTCTTGCCCCGTCCGATCTGACCGAACACCATCATGTTCGGGTTCGTCAGGAGCCCGCTTCGATGCAACTCGAAGGGATCGTAGACAAAGGCTCCGCCCAGAAGATCGCGTCCGATCAGGACACCACGACCGCCCAGCCCGGCTTCGGATGCGAAGGGATAGACGGCACCCAGGTGGCGGGTGGTGGCCTGGTGCGCGGGAACTCCCATGGACCGACGATAAACGGGACGCCTTGCCGGCTTCCTGGCCATATACCTCTCATCTGAGCATCGCGTCACGCTGTCTGGGTTCGACCATTGTTGGCGCATTGTGTGGCAGTACAATTGGGAGAGCCGGTCTACATGGAGGCGATCCGAGAGATGGCACACACGGTTCTGATCCAAGTGAAGCTCGACCTGAACTCGGACATCCAACACCGACATGCGATCCTGAATGACTTTGTCATTCCGGAGGTGAAGGCGCTGCCGGGTTTCCAGAAGGGGACGTGGATGAACGACGGCGTTGGCACCGGCACCTGCGTCGTCGTGTTCGACTCCGAGGACAACGCCAAATCAGCGGTGACCACGCTGACACCAGTGGGTGGCCCCCCAGTCATCAGCAGCGCTGTCTGCGAAGTGGAGATCGACGTTTAGTTGGATCTGGGCTTGAAGTTGTTGGCCGCCCACCCTCACACACCTCGCGAGCTCGGCCGGTGCCTTGCACCCCGCCTTGATACTCACCTTGGTCAGGAGACCAGTTCGGTACAGCTCGAAGGGGTCGTCGACGAAAGCGCCACCGAGCAGATCGCGTCCGATCAGGACGCCGCGTCCGCCGAGCCCGGCTTCGGACGCGAACGGATAGACGGCTCCGAGGTGCCGGGTGGTGGCGTGGTGTGCGGGGACGCTCATGGGCGGACCATGGACACGTCACCTCACCGTCGTCCTTGCCGGACCGATTAGACGAGCCCACGCCCGAAGGGAAGCGTGCAGGTGAAGGCCAGGGCCTGGTCCCCGTAGCAGACGCGTAATTCGAGTCCGGACTGTCCGGCCACCTGCTCCACCCGTCCGCAGGCCTCCTCCAGTGCGTCGGTGTCGGGCGCGCTCACGGTGATGTATCCCGAGAAGCGGAACGACGCATGCCCGTCGGCCAGCTCCGCCTCGCGCTGGACGAGAACGTCCTCCTCGCGCCGGCGTCGCGCCGTGGCCAGGAACCCGCCGCGTCGTCGGAGCTCGGCGTCGGCGATGTCGGCCGTGCGCGCCTGCTCGATCCGCCGCGCGGCGCGCAGCGGCGGCACCGGCTCCATAACCACCGACACCGAGCGACGGATGTCGGAGGCGAGCAGGAGGGGACCGAGGAAGTCGGCGGCGACGTCGGTGCGTGGCCATTCGGCGATCCAGTAGGTCGTGTGCCAGGTGGCATCCGTCCGGACACGTCCCCACTCGGTGAGCAACCCGCTCGGCCCGGGCCACGACCAGTGGGACGGGGCCCTCGCCGGGTCCCGGTGGGCGCGTCCGTCTGACGTGGCACACGCCGGCGTGTCGGCGTCGAAGGCCCGACGGACGGTGTCCGACAGCGCGCCGGGGGCCAGAACTCCGGAGACGTCGAAGCCCGCTTCCCGCAGGCGGCGGGCCAGCGAGGCCGTCTCGCGCAGCAGCAACGCGCAGGCACCGCGCTGTCCGCCACCGGCGGCACGAACGGCCCGCGCCGCGTGGCCAGCGTGGATGGTGACCGCCACCATCACCTCGTGGCGGTGCACGGCGGCGACCTCACCATCGACCAGGTCGGTATACGAGCGGTGGGCCACGCTGTCGGCGTCGAGCACGGCCCGCTCGAGGACGTGACGACGGACCTCGGCCCCGTCATCGGGCAGGCTGCGCTCGATCCACTGCACCCGGTGGACAGCGGTGCCTTCGCGCGCCAGAGATGCGAGGACCCCCGACCATCGCCCGACGCGACGGGCTTTGTCCCCCGCACCCAGGAGCACGAACCCCGGACCCGACACCGGGAGCACGGCGGTGTAGGTGTGGCCGGCGACGTCGTGGATGACACCGACGCTGCGACCATCGGAGGACAGGGCCGCCGGTGGCGTCGGGGTGCGGGGTCGGTCTCCGACCGTCCCCGTCGCTCCCAGATCGACACGCAGCACCCGCATGGTGGCGAAGGGTTCGCGGTGACGGAGCCGGCGCCGGCGCCGGACGGCGTCGACATGGCGTGCCGCGTCGGGCGCCCACTGTTCCGCCGTGCGACCACCCACGGGCCACGTCGCCGTCGCCACTCCGACCGCCACCGCCACGAAGGCCACGACGGCGCCAACGGGCGAGGGCTTGACCCTCAGGATCCCGACGGCCACCACGAGACCGCTGGCGACAGCGGCGATCTGGCCGCCGCGCCACCCGGCCACCAGGCCCCGACGCTCGAGCGGGCCGAAGCGGTAACGCGTCGGTGTTTCGTCCTCAGCCACCGGTGTCATCGATCGCACCGTCCGACGACCGGGTGCGAGGTGGCGACGGCCCGTCCGATGTCCGCACCGTGGAGACGGGATCAGTGGACCCGGTGCCGGCGCGGTGTGATCCGGCGCCGGTCGATCCGGCGCCGTGTGATCCGGGGCTGTGTGATGCGACACCGTGTGATCCGGCGCTGTGTGATCCGGCGCTGTGTGATCCGGCGCTGTGTGATCCGGCGCTATGTGATCCGCCGCTGTCCGAGGCGGCGGCACCGAAGGACGCGGCCAGGGCCGGCGGTAGGGCCGTCCCCGCCACCATCGGGACGAAAGGAGCGGTGCTCCCGACGCCGCGGGCGCCCGCGGTGCCGTCGCCGGAGAACGCCTGGCGGGCGACGTCGACGGCCAGGTTGCCGGCGCGCACCGGGGCCCGCGCCGCGGCGCTCAGGCGGTGGCGGGACGCTTCGAGGTGGGCGACCGCCCCGGCCTCGACGGCGGGGACCAGGCGCAGGAGGGTGAAGGGCGCCAGAGTGGCGATCAGGAGCAAGGCGATGCCCGTGATCACGGCGGCGAAACCACCACCGCCGTCGCCACCGGCGGGCCCGACGCCGAAACCACCGGCCAGCGCGCCGACGGCGAGGGAGAGGACGGCGGCGATGACCAGCTTGGAGAGGACGAGCGCCACCAGGGTGTCGGTCAACCGACGGCACCAGTGGGCGACGGCAGGCCACACCAGTGCGGCCAGGGCCAGGGGGAGGAAGAGAACGGCCACAGAGACGGCGGCGGCGCGCACGACGAGCTCGAGCCACAGTCCGAGGGCGGCGATGGCGACGAGAAGACCGCTCACGAACACCACAAAGGCGGGAACGGGGGGAGCGATCACACCGACCCTCAGAAGGAACTCCGACACCGGGGTGAGGATGTTGGCGGTGTCCACGCCCGCACTGGCCATCAACTGCGCCGAGAGCGCGTCGGTGACCGCCAGCGCCATCTGGACCAGTTCGACGGCGACACCGGTGAGAAGCAGAGACAGAGGGAGTTGGACGAGGAACGCGCGTGCCAGCATCGACCCACTTTGGCGATACAGAGCCTGGAGGGTGGCGCCGCAGAGCAAGGGAAGGACCACGGCGGCCGCGATGGTGGCCATCACCGACTCGCGTGACGCGAACCATCCCGACGACAGGTCGACGGTCGTGGTAGAGGACATGGCGCGGCCGACTTCACGGAGCAGCCAGACGGCACCCGACGCCACCCACTGACCGGCGGCGTCGAACACGGCGGAGACACCGACACCCACCACACTCGACGCCACGTGACCGGCGACGCCGGCCACCACACTGCCGGCGACACCGGCCACCAGACTGCCGGCGACACCGGCCGCGGCGCTGCCGGCGGCGCCTGCCACCGGCACCTCAGTGCACGCCCTGTCCGGCGTGGAAGAAGAAGTTGACGATGGCCGGCGCGGCGCCGATCAGCAGGGCGGCGAGCCCGGCGACGAGGACCGTGCGCCGACCGGTGAGCGCTTGCTGGTAGTTCTGCGCGTGCGACCCGAGCGCCCACGCGGCGGCCCCGATCAGCAGCGCCACCAAGGCGCCGATCAACGCCCAGCCGCCGAGGCCGTTGGTCAGGTGCTGGAGCACCTGACCTCCGGGCAGGTCGGCGGGATCGGGGTTCAGGGTCACGTCCGTCAGCATCATGGTCCGCACCCTACGGAATCCGTCGTCGCCTTTCAAGATGTTTCATGATTTTTCATGTTTCAGCCACCGGGCCGCGTCGGAGCCGGGCGGGGTCGGACGTCGGGCGCCTCGGGATCCGACCACGGCGTGGTGGGGGACCGGACCGGGGCGCCGGGTGCACGTCCGGGCCTGCCATGCTGGGGAGCGATGGACTGGAGAACGATGGTCGGCACGACCGGGGGGATCTCCGACTCCGTCGCCATCGCCGGGTTCGTCGGTCTCGGGGCGCTGGCCCTGGTGGCAATCGCGCTGGCCACCGCGCTTGGTCGGCGGTCGGGCCGCAGCTCGCTCGAGCAGCGGTTGTCGGCCCTCGCCACCCGCCTCGGCGTCGAGACCCCGCAGGAGGACCCGGCGGGGGTGGAGCCGGCGCTCCACCACCTGGAACAGGTCACCGATCGTGCCGCCGAGGCGGTGGCCGAGTCGTCGGCCGACGCCATCCGTCTGCGGCGCGCGCTCGACACGCTCCCCCAGGGGGTCATCGTCTGCGACGAGAACGGGGAGGTCGTCTTCCGCAACGCCCGCGCCGTCGGCCTCATGGGTGGACGCCACGGTGACGCGCTGGCGGCGACGGCTGTGGTCGAGCTCCTGGCTGACGCGTGGAAGACGGGCGCGGCCGACAAGACACTCGACCTCTACGGGCCGCCCCGGCGGACCCTGGCCGTGCGGACCCAGCTGATCGACGACGGCCGGCGCACCCTCGGGGTGATCGCCGTCATCGACGACGTCTCCGAACGCCGGCGCCTCGAGGAGATCCGCCGTGACTTCGTGGCCAACGTGAGCCACGAGCTGAAGACACCGATGGGCGCCCTCGGGCTGCTGGCCGAGACGCTGGTGGCGGAGACCGACCCCACCGTGGCCCAGCGCCTGGCCAGCCGGATCCACACCGAGGCGTTCCGGGTCAGCCGGATCATCGACGACCTGCTCGACCTGTCGCGGATCGAGTCCGAGGAGGCGCCGCCGCGCGAGCCCGTCCTCGTCAACCTGGTGATGGCCGAGGCCGTCGAACGGATGCGCGCCGCGGCCGAGCAACGCGGACGTGAAGATCGAGCTGGCCGAGCCCACCCCGCCCGTCGCCGTGCTCGGCGACCGGCGCCAGCTGGTCTCCGCCCTGTACAACCTGCTCGAGAACGCGGTGAAGTTCTCCTACGACGGGAACATCGTCAGCTTCACCGGGACGGTGGGCGGCGGGGAGGTGCGGCTCGAGGTGGAGGACCACGGGCGTGGGCATCCCGGCCCGCGACCTCGACCGGATCTTCGAGCGCTTCTACCGCGTCGACCAGGGCCGGAGCCGGACGACGGGCGGCACCGGCCTCGGCCTGTCTATCGTGCGCCACGTGGCCGCCAACCACCAGGGCCGCGTCGAGGTCGAGTCACGCGAGGGTGAGGGTTCGGCCTTCCGGCTCATCCTGCCCACCCAGTCCGAGGTGGGGTGACGGTGGCCGACGCCACCGAGGGGTCCCGGGTGAACGTCCTTCTGGCCGAGGACGAGGAGTCGTTCGTCGACGCCCTGGTCATCGGGCTGGCGCGCGAGGGCTTCGACGTGAACAGTCGCCCGCGACGGGAACGAGGCCCTCGAGCTGTTCGACCGGCTCGAGCCCGACCTCGTGCTGCTCGACATCATGCTGCCCAAGCTGTCGGGGATCGACGTCTGCCGGTCCATCCGGGCGCGGTCCTCGGTGCCCATCATCATGGTCACGGCCAAGGGGACCGAGATCGACACGGTGGTGGGACTCGAGGTCGGCGCCGACGACTACGTCACCAAGCCCTACCGGCTACGCGAGCTGGTGGCCCGGATGCGCGCCGTGCTGCGGCGCGGCCCCGCGCCCCGGCACGCCGCGGGCCGGCGAGGATCGACGCCGACGGACTCCGGTTCGCGCGACGTCGGCGACGTGAAGGTGGACTCCGACCGTCACCGTGTGTTCGTCCGCGGCCAGGAGGTCCATCTGCGGCGCAAGGAGTTCGAGCTGCTGGCCCTGCTGATCGAGAACGCCGGTCGGGTGCTCACCCGCGACACGCTCATCGACCGCGTGTGGGGGACCGACTACGTCGGCGACACGAAGACCCTCGACGTCCACATCAAGCGGCTGCGGACCCATGTGGAGCGCGACCCCTCGTCGCCCTCCATCATCACCACCGTCCGCGGGGTCGGCTACCGCTTCGAAGTCCCGCGCCGACGGTCAGGCACGGTGGCCCCGCCGACGTAGGGGGAGAGGGCGTCGGGCAGGACCACCGATCCGTCGGGACACCGGCCCGTCTCGATCAGCGCCGCCCACATGCGGGCCCAGGCCAGGGCCGAGCCGTTCAGGGTGTGGACGAAGACGGGCGGGCCGCCGGCGCCGGGCCGGTAGCGGATGTTGGCCCGGCGGGCCTGGTAGTCGCGGAACCACGAGACCGAGGACACCTCGAGCCACATGTCCGATCCCGGCGCGTAGACCTCGAGGTCGAAGGTCCGGGCCGCCGAGCTGCCGAGATCGCCGGTGCAGAGGTCGAGGACGCGGTACTCGAGCTCGAGGGCGCGCAGGAGGACTTCGACGCGCTCGACCATGTCGGCGTGGAGGGCGGGGGCCTGGTCGGCGGTGGCGTAGGCGAAGAGCTCGACCTTGTCGAACTCGTGGACCCGCAGGAGCCCGCGCGTGTCGCGACCGGCGGCGCCCGCCTCGCGCCGGAAGCAGGCCGTCGCCGCCGTCAGCCGCATCGGCAGGTCGGACTCGTCGAGGATGTCGTCGCGGTACATCGAGGTGAGCGGGACCTCGGCCGTGGGGATGGCCCAGAGGTCGTCGCGCTCGACGTGGTAGGCGTCGTCGGCGAACTTGGGGAGGTGACCGGTCGACACCATGGTGTCGGTCCGGACCAGGGTCGGCGGCCGGATCTCCTCGAAGCGCGTCGGCGTGGCGGTCGAGGGCGAAGGCGGTGAGGGCGCGGATGAGCCGGGCCCCCGCCCCCCGGTAGAGGGGGAACATCGAACCCGAGAGCTTGGCCCCGCGCTCCATGTCCAGGATCCCGAGGGCCTCGCCCACCTCCCAGTGCGGGACGCGCTGGTGCTCGGCGTAGGTCCGGGGCTCGGCGGGCCAGCGGCGGATGGTCGGGATTGTCCTCGGGACCGAGCCCGTCGGGGGCGTCCTCGGCCGGGAGGTTGGGCAGCCAGAGGAGCCGGTCGCGGACCTCGGCCTGGGCGGCGTCGGCGTCGGCCCCGAGCTTCGTCCCCTCGTCGCTGATCGACCGGCTCTCGGTCGGCCAGACGTTCGGCCAGACCGTCGTCACCGGCGCGCCGGGCCTCGCCCACCTGGCGCGAGAGGTCCTTCACCCGGGCCCGGAGCTCGTCGCGCCGACCCACGGCGTTGCGGGCGCGGGCATCGGCATCGACGAGGAGATCGACCTCGGCCGGGTCGACGCCGCGACGGGCCAGCGCCGCCTTGACGGCATCCGGATCCTCCCTGGCCAGGCGGATGTCGATCATGGTCGTCCCAACGGTAGCCTTCGCCGCGATGCCCGCCATCGACTGCCGCGACCTCGTCGTTCGCTACGGGGCGCGGACGGCGGTGGACGGTTTGTCGCTCGCCGTCGAACGCGGCCAGGTCCTGGCTCTGCTCGGCCCGAACGGCGCCGGGAAGACGTCAACGGTCGAGACCCTGGAGGGCTACCGGCGGCCGACGTCGGGGGCGGTCCGCGTCCTCGGGCTCGATCCCGTGCCGCGACCACCGGGTGCTCGTGACCCGGATGGGGGTGATGCTGCAGCGCGGCGGGGTCTACCCGGTGATGGGGGCACGGCGGGCGCTGGGGCTCTTCGCCCGGTACTACGAGTCGACCCCGAGGATCCCGACGCGCTTCTCGATCTGGTCGGTCTGCGGGCGGTGGCCCGGACACCGTGGAGGCGCCTGTCGGGCGGCGAGCAGCAGAGGCTGTCGCTGGCCCTGGCCCTGGTGGGCCGACCGGAGGTCGTCTTCCTCGACGAGCCCACGGCCGGGGTCGACCCCGAGGGGCGGATGGCCATACGGGAGGTCATCGCCGAGCTCCGCGCCCGCGGCGTCTGCGTGGTGCTCACCACCCACGAGCTGCCCGAGGCCGAACGCCTGGCCGACGAGGTCGTCATCCTCTCGGGCGGTCGGGCCGTCGCCCGGGGCACCGTCGCCGAGCTGGCCGCCGCCGGTTCGTCACCGGCCATTCGTTTCGGCGCCCCGTCCGGCGTCGACACCGCGGCGCTGGCTCGCGCCGTCGGGGTGGCGCCGGACGACGTGGTGGAGGAACGCCCGGGCGAGTACTCAGTGGTGGGCGCGGCCACGGCCGGGCGGGTGGCAACGGTGGCCGCCTGGCTCGACGAGCACGATCTCCCCCTGGCCGACCTGCGCGCCGGGGGAGGTTCGTTGGAGGACGCCTATCTGGAAGCCATGAAGGGTGCGGGTGGCCGTGGCGCGCCGGGCCCCGGTGAAGACGAACGCGGCGCCGGTGTGGCGCCGGACGCGTGAGCCGGCTCCCGCTGCAGCGGCTGGTGGCCCAGACCGGGGCCGAGGTGGGGATGACCCTGCGGCGCGGCGAGTCCCTCCTTCTGACCGTGGCCATTCCCGTGGTCCTCGTCGTCTTCTTCTCCGAGGTCCACCTCCTGCCCACCGGGACCCGTCATCCGATCTCCTTCCTGGCGCCGGGAGTCCTCGCCCTCGCCGTGATGGGAACGTCGCTCGTGAACCTGAGCATCGCCACCGGCTTCGAACGCGGCTACGGGGTCCTGAAACGTCTCGGCGCCACTCCTCTCGGGCGACCCTCGCTGCTCGGGGCCAAGATCGGCGCCGTCGTGGCCGTCGAGGTTCTCCAGGCCGCCGTGCTCGTGCCGGTGTCGCTGGCCCTCGGGTGGCGACCCACCGCCGGCGGTGCCGGGGTGGCCGTCGCCGTCGTTCTGCTGGCCACGGCCGGGTTCGGTGGTTTGGGACTGCTGCTCGCCGGCGTCCTGCGGGCCGAGGTGAACCTGGCCGCCGCCAATGGCCTGTGGCTTCTGCTGCTGCTGGTGAGCGGGATGCTGGCCCCGCTGTCGAAATTGCCGGGGTGGCTGGAGGAGCTGTCCAAGCTCCTCCCCGCCGCCGCCCTGGCCCAGGCCCTCCACGACGCCCTGGGGCTCGGGACGGCGGTGCCCGGGTGGGCCTGGATTGTTCTCGTCCTCTGGGCCGTCGTCGCTCCGGCCGTGGCGGTGATGACGTTTCGATGGGAGTGACTGGCCGATGGGATTAGGACAATGGGAGTAACTGGCCGATGGGAATAGGCCGATGGCGTTGACCGGCGCCGCGCGACTCCATGTGGCTGTCATCGGGGCGGCGCACGCCTCCTCCGCGGAGTGCGCGGCGGCCGAGCAGGTGGGACGGCGGATCGCCGAGGCCGGCGCCGTTCTCGTCTGCGGCGGCCTGGGCGGGGTGATGGAAGCCGCCTGCCGCGGGGCGCGCAGCGGCGGTGGCACGACCGTCGGGATCCTGCCCGGAACCGACCGTCTGGACGCCAACGAGTCTGTCGAGATCGCCGTCGCCACCGGGATGGGCGAGGCCCGCAACGCCGTCGTGGTGGCGACGGCCGACGCCGTGGTGGCCGTGGGCGGGGAGTTCGGGACACTGAGCGAGATCGCCCTGGCCCTGAAGGCGGAGACGCCGGTCATCGGACTGCGGACGTGGGAGCTGGCGCGCCCCGGGGCCCGCGTCGAGGGGATCGTGCCGGCGCTCGGCGCGGACGAAGCGGCGGCACAGGCCCTGAGCCGCGGGAGCGAGCGTCTCGCGGCGCGCCGGCGCCTCTAGCGAAGCGCCCGAGCGGCCGCTACTGCTCGCGCCGTTCCACCAGTTCCACGCCCGTCGACGAGATCAACGAGACGGCCTCGGGCAGAGACACCCGCATGCCCTTGACCGTGTTCTCGTTGGTGTCGATGACCTAGCTGTGGGCCGCCTCGAGCCGGGCCTCACGGAGGTCAGTGCGGACGAACCGGGCACCGCCGAGATCGCTCCCGACGAAGTTGGCGTGGCGGAGACTGGCGTCGGAGAAGTCGACGTCGCGCAGAGAACAGTCCCGGAAGACGACGCGATCGAGTTTCACTCCCATGAACACCGAGTGATCGAGCACGCAGGTCACGAACCGGAACGGCTCGACGATCGATCCCCAGACCGCTTCGGACCAGTCCACACCGGTCAGCTTGCACTGAGTGAACGTCGGTGCCGAGAAGGTGCTGTCGGGCACCTCGACGAGGGCCATGTTGCACTCCGAGAAGGAACAGTCGTCGAACACGCACAACCGGAAACGGGCCCCCTGGAAGCTGCTCCGCTCGAAGGCGCACCCGTCGAAGCGGACGTCGTCCACCACGGCCCCGTCGGCCACCAGTCCATTGACGTGATCTCCGGAGTACTCCTTCTCCTCGAACACGGTCTCTCCCCGAACCCGGTCTCCTCGAACACGGTTTGTGCTCCGACACCGGAGTCTCGAAAGCGCGGCGTCGCCTCTATGTCCGGTCGATCCGGGCGATCTCCGCTTCGAGGGCGGCCGCCGTCATGGGTCCCCGCACCACCTTGGCGATGACCCCGTCGCCGTCGAGGAACACCGTGGACGGGTTCCACTGGACGCCGAAGGTGGGCGCCACCCGCACCAGCGCGTCGCTCCCCACCGGGAAGTCGACCCCGCTGGCCCGGGCGAAGGCGAGACCGCTGGACGACGCGTCGTTGTCGTCGACCCCGATGAACCGCACCCTGTCCCCGGCCGCCGCCGCCCGACGCGCCACCCGGGCCACGGTGGGGAGCTCGGTGTGGCAGGGCCCGCACCAGGAGGCGAAGAAGGTCACCACCACCGGGTGGTGGGCCCCCTCACCGACGATCGGCACGGACACCGCAGGTCCCGGTCCGAGTCTGGGCAAGGAGAAGGGGGGCGCCTTGGTCGGCCCCGCCGCGGTGAAGCCGGTGAGCCCCAGCCAGAGCCCGACGGCCAGAACCAGGCCGATCCCCAACGACAGCCACCGACGGCGGGCCGCGCCCCCCGTCGGGCGGCCGGGTCCGGGCCCCTCAGTGGAAGCGGACAAGGACATCGCCGGCCATGGCGGCGAAGAGGAGCGTCAGGTAGGTGATCGAGTACTGGAAGAGCCTCATCGCCGACCGCGGGGTCGCCCGCTGCCGCAACCGGACGGCGTAGACGAGGAAGAGGGCCCCCAGCACGGCGGCCGACACGACATAGAGGACGCCCATGTGGCCGACGGCGGCGAAGAGGAGAGTGACGGCCACGAGCAGCACCGTGTAGACGAGGATCTGCCGGGCCGTGCGCTCAAGGGTGGCCACCACCGGCAGCATGGGGACGCCGGCGGTCTCGTAGTCGTCGCGGTAGCGGATGGCGAGGGCCCAGAAATGCGGCGGAGTCCAGATGAAGATGACAGCGAAGAGGACGACGGGCGCCCATCCCAGGTGGTCGGTGACCGCCGCCCACCCGACGAGCACCGGCACCGCCCCCGCCGCGCCCCCGATCACGATGTTCTGGGTCGAGACCCGCTTCAGCCACAGCGTGTAGACGAAGACGTAGAAGACGGTGGCCGAGACGGCCAGCAGCGCCGAGAGCAGGTTCACCCATGTCCACAACTCGGCGAAGGCGGCCACCTCGAGGGTGAGGGCGAACACCAGGGCGGCGCGCGGCGTCATGGCCCCGGTGACAAGGGGCCGGTTCCGGGTCCGGTGCATCACCTTGTCGATATCGCGGTCGACGACCATGTTGATGGCGTTCGCCCCACCCGCCGCCAACGCCCCTCCGGCCAGGGTGGCCACCATGAGCCAGACCCCGGGCACGCCCCGGCGGGCCACGAACATGGTGGGGAGGGTGGTGACCAGCAGCAGCTCGATGATCCGGGGCTTGGTGAGGGCCAGATAGCTGCGGGCCTTCTCCAGGGTGACAACCGGCACGGAGGCGGACAGCGAGGCCATCGCCGGCGAGCCTACGGTGCCATCGGTCGCCGGACAAAGCACGGGGGCCCCTTCGAGCCCGGAGGTGCCCGCCGGTACCATTCTCCCCGTGCTCCCCCACGTCGGACCCCGGGGTTTTCAGCGCGTCGCCCAGGTGGCGCTCGGCCTCACCGTCGTGAACATCGTCTCGGGGGCGGCCGTCCGCCTGACCGATTCGGGCCTCGGCTGCCCGGACTGGCCCACCTGTTCGCACCACCACCTCACCCCGGCTCTGTCGCTCCATCCGGCCATCGAATTCTCCAACCGCCTGGTCGTGGTGGCCCTCTGCGTCGTGGCCGCCGCCGCTCTTCTCGCCGCCCTCCGTCTCCAGCCGCGCCGGCGGGACCTGACGGCGCTGTCGGTCGGGCTGATCGGGGGGATCCTGGCCGAGGCCGTGCTGGGCGGCGTCGTGGTCTATTCGAAGCTCAACCCCTACGTGGTCATGACCCACTTCATGGTGGGCATCGCCCTGCTCACCGTGGCCGTGGTCCTGGCGCTGCAGTCCGGGCGGGCACCCGGGCCGGGACCGTCGATGGTGACCGCAGCGGTCCGGCGACTGGCCCAGGTGATGGTGGGCGTCCTCGTCCTTGCCATCGCCGCGGGGACGGCCACCACCGGCGCCGGCCCCCACGCCGGGGGGAAGGGGGCCAAGCGCATCCCCGTCCCGCTGGCCGACATGGCCCGGACCCACGCCGAGATCGTCATCGTCCTCGCCGTCCTCACCCTGGCCGCTGCTCTATCTCCTGGAGCGGACCCGGGCCCCGGCCCGGGTGGTGGAACGTGGCCGGGTCCTCCTGGCGGTGATGGTGGCCCAGGGGGTCATCGGCTACACCCAGTACTTCACCCATCTCCCCGCCATCCTGGTCGGCGTCCACGTCTTCGGGGTCACCGTCCTGTGGACGACCATGATCTGGTTCTACGACGGCCTGACCCACCACCGGTCGCCGTCCGAAGTCACCCCGATGGCCGAGGGGTCCGATGGCGCCCAATGGGTCAGGTCGGCGGAGGTCCCGGACGAGATGGCGCCACCGACGGCGTCTGTGAGCACCGTCGGATCCGGTCGGTGACGGGTCCCGCCAACCGGTCGGGTTCGGGCACCGGGCCCGGGGCGGCGCCGGCGGAGGTGGACCTACCCACCAGTGACACCGATCTGCGTCCCGACCGGCCCTGGCTCGTGATCGTCTGGAACGACCCCATCAACCTGATGTCCTACGTGACCTACGTCTTCCAGAAGCTCTTCGGCTACAGCAAGGAGAAGGCGTCGCGTCTCATGCTCGACGTCCACTACAAGGGCCGGGCGGTCGTCACCTCGGGACCGCGCGAACGCGCCGAGCTCGACGTCTACCGGCTCCACGAGCACGGGCTCTGGGCCACCATGGAACAGACGTCGTAGATGGACGGCCCGCCCTAATGGCCCGCCACCGCTTCCGACGTGATCGACAGGGTCGCTTCCGGTTGGGCCTCGAGGATCCCGAGCGGAACCTGCTCTCGATGCTCCCGCGTCAGGTCCAGGAGCTGCTCGAGCAGGACGACCCGTCGACAGCGCGCGTCTTCCCCGTGGCCTACACCGACGACGCCCGGGCCGAGGCCGACTACCGGGAGATGATGGGCACCCAGCTCCTCCACCTGCACCAGCGGTCCCTCGACACCCTCGCCGCCACCGCCGGGGCCGCCACCATCGACGAGAGCGAGATCCACGAGTGGCTCGACGCGGTCGAGGTCCTCCGCCTCGTCCTCGGCACCCAGCTCGACGTGTCGGAGGACGGCACCACGATGGCCGACACCGATCCCCGCTCGGCGCAGTTCACCGTCTACCACTACCTGAGCATGGTCCAGGAGGAGATCGTCGAGGCATTGGCGGCCGCCCTCCCCGAGGCGGGGACGGCCGGGCGCGGGGCCAGCGGACACGGCGACGCCACGTGACGGCCGACGCCGACGGGCGCCTGCCCCGGCTCCTCACCATCATGGGGTCGGGCGAGACGGCGCCCACCATGATCAAGGTCCACCGGTCGGTGGTCGAACGCCTGGGCCCGGGACCGGTCCACGGCATCCTCCTCGACACGCCTTTCGGCTTCCAGACGAACGCCCCCGAGATCGCCGCGCGCGCCGTCGACTATTTCCGCGACAGCGTCGGGGCCACCCTGGAGGTGGCGGGCCTGCGCTCCTCTGCCGACCTGGAACCGCCCGGCGGCGACGCCGTGATCGCCCGCATCGCCGCGGCTCCGTTCGTCTTCTCCGGGCCCGGCAGCCCCACCTACGCACTGCGGCAGTGGCGCGGCACCCTCGTCCCCGCCGTCCTGGCCGAGAAGCTGGCCCTCGGCGGCGCCGTCACCTTCGCCTCCGCCGCGGCGCTGGCCCTGGGGGCGAAGTCCGTACCCGTCTACGAGGTCTACAAGGTGGGTGAGGACGCCCGCTGGGTCGAGGGACTCGATCTGCTCGGCCCTCTCGGGTTGTCAGTGGCGCTCATCCCCCATTACGACAACGCCGAAGGCGGCACCCACGACACCCGGTACTCGTATCTGGGCGAAGAGCGCCTGGCCCGGCTCGAGGAAGAGCTCCCCGACGGCCTGTTCGTCCTCGGGGTCGACGAGCACACGGCGCTCTGCCTCGACCTCGACGACGGCTCAGCCCTCGTCGCCGGGCACGGCGGTGTGACGGTCCGGGCCCGGGGCCACTCGACACGGATCGAATCGGGGCGCACGCTCCCGATCGCCCAACTGGCCGAGATGGCGGACGACCTGGCCCACTCGTCGATGGGGACCGGCGGTGAAGATTCCGCCGCCGCTATCGAGATTCCCGCGGACGCGGCGGCGCCTCCCGGGACGACCGGTGGGCGCAGCGGGCCGGTCGGCGACCACGGATCTCCTCTCCTCGAGGCCATCCGCGCCCACGAGGCGACGTTCCGGGCCGGTCGTGACTCCGGCGACGCGCCCGCCATGGTGGGCGCAATCCTCGGTCTGGAGGAGGAGATGTGGTCGTGGAGGGCCGACACCCTCCAATCAGACGAGATGGATCGCGGGCGCGCGGCCTTGCGGGCGATGGTGAGCGAGCTCGGCCGGGTGGCCGAGGCCGGGACACGTGATCCGGCCTCCGTGGTCGGGCCCTTCGTCGACCTGGCCCTGACTCTGCGGGCCGACGCGCGCACCGGCGGGCGTTACACGGACGCCGACGCCGTTCGCGACCGCCTCCTGGCCTTGGGCGTCGAGGTCCGCGACACCTCCGACGGCGTCTCGTGGGCGCTCTCCGACCCGGATCCCCCGCCCTGAGCGTCGCCCGTCGGTGCCCAGACCCCGGTGGGTCTCGAGATGGACCTGATAACCTGCGGCTGCCCTGATTGGTCCGAGCCCCCATCGTCTAGTGGCCGAGGACGCCGCCCTTTCAAGGCGGTAACACGGGTTCGAATCCCGTTGGGGGTGCACCCGGTGGGGGTAGCTAACCGGGGTCCTGTGGTGCAGTTTGGAGTGCACGCCGGCCTGTCAAGCCGGAGGTCGCGGGTTCAAATCCCGTCAGGACCGCAAGGCCCCGTGTGGGGGCCTAGATTTCGGTCGGGTAGCTCAGTTGGCAGAGCGCGCGCCTGAAAAGCGTGAGGTCACCGGATCGACGCCGGTCCCGACCACCGAAACGTCCCAAGTCAGAGCCACCGGCCCGGGACTTGTCTCTTTGGTCCCATGATTTCGTGCCCCACCCGTGCCCCACCGGCATGGGGGGAAGGAGTGTGGGGAAGGGGAAACCGAAGCTGGCGAAGTCAGACCGACGTATGGATATCTGGCTTCTGACGCATCACCCCACTGGTGACCTTCGAGGCTAAGTCTGGGAGTCGGTCTACGGACGGCAGACAGGGCCGTAGATGGCGCCTCCTGTTGCGCTAGGTCAAGATTTTCGAGGTCCATTGGTATACCTGGCCGCCGGCGTCTATGGCGACGCAGAATGACGAGGACGCACAGGTCAAGGCCGACAGGGGCGTAGAGCCGGGAGCGGAACGTGGTGAACTCCAAGTCGAACCCTCGTAGGTGACGATCTTGGAACCGGAATCGGCGGCCATGCAGAACGAACTGTCCGGACACGAGATCCATCCGAACGGCGAACTGTCGTAAGCCACCTTCACGGGCGCGCCCCAAATCGACCCATCGAATTGAATAACGTCCCCAGGCCCCGTCTCGGTTACCGGTACTCCCGTACCGGCGATGCAGAAGTGCGGCGACGCGCAGGAGAGAGCCGCGAACGCAAATCCGTGGTTCACCGACTGTGGGGCGCTCCACGACAGCCCGTCATAGAGAGTGGCCTGCGCTGGTGGCGCGTCTCCGGAGGAGAACCGCATATTCGACAGGGTCCCGCCAACGGCGACGCAGAAGGCCTCAGATGCACATGAGACCGACGTCAAGTAGATGTCCTGGCCCACTATCTGTCCAGTCCACGCTTTCCCGTCGAAGACCCAGGCAGCAGCGGCCGAGGGCGAGGAGGGGGCGCCGACGGCGACGCAGAATCTGGTCGACCGACACGACACCGACACCGCGAAGCCGGGTCCTGGCAGGGGTGTCGGAGAGGCCCACGACGATCCGTTGAAGGTCGTGAAGCCACCGTTCAAGTCGGTCGCCATGCAGAACGAGGGCGAGACACACGAGACACTGGTCAGCGCACCTGACGCATCGACGACCACGGGTGAAGTCCACGATGATCCGTCATAGATGGCGGCGTAGCCGGTGTTCCCGGACCCGTTTGTGGGCTGGCCCACAGCCGCGCAGAACGTCCTCGAGGGGCACGACACCGACACGAGCGTGATGCCAGCGCCAGCGAGAGTCTCCGCTCCACCCCAATGACCAGACGCACCGGCGCTGCCACTTCCGCAGCCGGCCGCCAGGACGGTGATACCGACAGCCGTCAGGGCTGACCTCGGCCACCTGCGGCGCCGCACCCAGAAGAACTTACCGAATGCCACGGTAGGTGCCTTGGATGCACCGACTCCACGTTCGTGTGGCCGCAAGGTCTCCAGGCACCACCAACCATGGTGGCCAACCTGGTGTCATTCAGCTTCAGAGGGAGATGGAGGGCATCAGCCCGGAATCAGAAGGTCGTCATATGGTCCGTCGCGCACTCCAAATGGCCCTCCAGAGTGCCCAACTCAGGCCGAACCAGGCCAACTCCAGCCCACGACGACCTGCTCAAACACAACGGCACAGGATCCGACAAACAGGAGGTATGCCTCCACGGATCAGATGGCAGTTGCATATACCGCCCTGTGCGTCGCCGAGAGCCAGCACGAGCAATACCGAGTGGGTTCGGGACTTCTCGAGGTCGCATGATTGGGGTGAAGTAACCGGCTTTGTCGAAAGTGCGAGTGATACCACGCGAGTGGCGGCCGAGAGGAACTAGGGGTGAGACCCCTCAAGGCGATGGCACGTGTGCTCTTCGAGAATTTACGTCCCAAGGAAGAACGTGAGCTGCGCTAAGCGCCCGCGAAGGCGATAGGTGGTGATTGGACTGTACATTTCGAAACCTCGAGATGGGAAGTCGGGTGGCGGAGGAACTTTAGTCGGAGTTGCGTCAAACACGTGGGGGCAGTGCCGGTTTGCCAGCTCGATGCGGTCAGAGTCGGGAAGATGACCGTTACTGCATGGGGGAGTCCTTGGGCGATCTGGGTGATCCCCGCTGATGCTTCGTATGGGTTTATGGCACCCCCGAAGAGAAATGTCGGGATATCGCTCACTACTGGCATGAAGTCACTCGGATCATCGGGTTGCACGCTCCATGCTTGACAAAGACGAGGGTCGAGCTGGGCGGCTGCATCGACACCGGCGAGCTGCGGATAGGCAAGAGCGTCCGCCGCCTCCTCTTGTTGCCGATTAAAAGGAGTTCCGGGAAGCTCGTCCTTGCAGAGAAACGATGCGTACACTCCCCAGGGGAACTCACCATTGCCTAACGAGTAGCTGGCCGCCGTTTCAGCAACAAGAGCGGGATTAGGAGCATACAGTTCGGACGCGACCACGGTCATCCCCGGACCTGCCAGTGCGCTGGCCAGAGCCTCATCACCGCTCTGCCCGTCCACGAGCACCGGGATCGCTGCCCTCCCCGGTTGGAAAGAGACATTCACCGTGACGGGGTGATTCTGCCATTGCACAAAGTCACGCTGCCCTTGGCCAAGAATATCGGGAAATGCGACACGACACTGCTGATCGGCGGCACACAGCGCTGCGTAGCGTTGCAGGGAGGCGTTGAGGTCGGCGACCGTCGAATAATCCACATCAAAGTTGGGCGGAATAGGGTCTTGGACCGCGACAGTCCGAACACGTTCTGGATATTGACGCACGATGTCGAACGCCACGGTCGAACCTGCGTTTGCGGCAACCAGATTCACACGCCCCACGTGCAAAGCGCGAAGGAGGTCGCGAACATCGGCGGCCATGGCGTCGGCACCGTAGTCATTGGGGTCAATCCCCGACGCTACCAACCGCCGTCGGCATGCCGAAAACGCCCTTATCTCATTGGTCATTGCTTCTGAACTGAAAGGGGGCAGGGCAAGAGCGGCCTCGGCTGCTACCTCTTCTTCGGGACAAGCCAACTCCGGTGAGGAGCCTTGGCTGCCGCGCATACTCAGCTCGATGTAATCCGAATACAGCCGCGCTGTACTGAAGGTTCCCCCTACAGAATTGTTCGCGGGATCGCCCACGTCGAGAACCGGGTCGGGTGCCGGTCGCGATGTTTCGGCCCGAAACCGGGTGACAAGTAGACGAACCTGGCGGCCTTTGGGATGAGTCCGATCCTGGGGGACAATAAGGGTGTCGCAAGTCACGCCTGGTCCCCCACCAGCATCGGGTGGGCACGTGACAGACGCAAGCCTCGGTCTGTATCCGACATCAGTCTGGGTCAGCTGGGCCGAGGATAGCCGCGCTCGCGAGTTCCCCCCGGCGGTGACAATGATCAAGCTGCCGGCAAGAACGACAAGGGCGAGCACGGCTCCGGCAACGATGCGTTGTCGAGACAGCAATCGTCGGGGTCTGCGCGCAGTTCTGATCCGGTTGATCAGGCCGGAGGCATCTGCAGGAGGCGATGCGAGATTGGCATCTCGTACCCGGACGGCTTGTACCGGTCCTGGAAGTCCCTTTAGGGCGATTGGGGGTAACCCGTCGAACACGAATCCGCCGCGGGAGCCGACGATTATTCGGACCACCTGGGCGGCCAGCACGGTCCCGGGTTTTGCGGCCGACTCCAAGCGAGCGGCCTCAACGACCGGCGTGCCGAACCAGTCGCCTCCCTCGGACGTGACTTCTCCATGGCTGACTCCGACGCGCATTGCCAAACCGTCAGCGACATTGGGCGCGGACCGGATAATCTCGATAGCACAATGCAGCGCATCAACGGCGCTTTCTGGGAAGACCGCCATCAACCCATCACCAAGAGTCTTGACTGTGTCGCCCTTGTTTCTTTCTACGACCGAGCGCAACAAGCCAAATAGGTTTCGCCGAATCTCGTCAGCGGCGTCATCGCCAATGGCAACCTGTAGTGCAGTGGAGCCCACGACGTCGCAAAACAGGACTGTCACTGTCGCCGTTTGTGCTCCCGAACGAGTCTTCTTGGTAGAGCGAGAAGGTTGGCGCCCAAGTGTGGCGCTCACAACAGCGCCAAGCGCCACCTTCATTTCGCCCGCACTGCCGAACCGTTGAGTGGGATCCTTCTCCAGCGCCTGCATGATCGTGTCATCAAGTTCGGACACGGCTTCGGACGAAATGTCTCGAAGCGGCTCGGGCGCCGCGAATTGTTGTTGAGAGACCAGCGCAGCAATGTTGTCCGCCACGAACGGAGGGCGTCCGGCCAAGCACTCATAGAGCACACAGCCCAGCGAGTACAGATCCGAAGGAGGACCGAGGGGATGGCCCGACAATTGCTCAGGTGATGCGTAGGAGACCGTGCCGAATATGGCCCCACTATCGGTAAGGTCCACCGTCTCCTCAGTCGCCTTGGCGATGCCGAAGTCGGCAAGCTTGGACATGCCGGTTGCGGTAACCAGAATGTTGCCCGGCTTGATATCGCGGTGAAGGATCCCTGAGTCATGGGCGTGGCCCAGGCCCGCCAAGATGTCGGCGGCCAGGACGGTGACCACCTGTGGCGCCAACGGAGAGGACTCCGTGAGAAGCTGGCGCAGGTTCTTCCCCTTGACTAATTCCATGACGATGAAGGGCTGGTTGCCGTCGACGCCGAAGTCGTGGACGGCGACGATGTTGGGATGGGCAAGCGAGGCAATGTGGCGGGCCTCTCGCTCGAAGCGGCGTCGAAAGGTCTCATCGGCCGTGAGGGCCTCGGACAGGACCTTGACAGCCACCTCCCGGCCCAGGCGCCGATCGAAGCCTCGCCAGACCGTGGCCATCCCGCCCGAGCCGATACGGGCCCGCAGTTCATAGCGGTCGGCAAGTACCGAAGGCACCGGCTGGCTCCCTGACTCCCTAGAGTGCACTGTTCGCCACCACGATCGTAATCGGTGACGTCGCGCTGAGCCTGCCCCCTAGGCCATGGCCGGAATGTCGCGCTAACCTCCGCCTCAAACCACCGGTCCCGACCACCGAAACGTCCCCATGGTCAAAGGCATCGGCCGGGGACATGTCTCGTCGGCGTTCGCCAACTCGCCTTCGCTTGTGAGCGAACTAGCCGAAATAAAAGACACCCGGCCAACGATTCTGCCGCGAGGCACTTCTAGTGGCCGGCTTCGGCAACGTGATCGGCGAACCGTTCTGCGACGTCGGCATACTCCGTCACCATGTCGAGGACGACTTGTCGTGCAGGTCTGATGTGCTCGAGCTGCCCGACAACCTGGCCGACAAAGTAATTGGCCAAAGAATGGGCGCCGGTCCCTGCGGTCGTGGCGGCCCGGCTGATGCGCAACTGGGCATCGGCCACGAGGGCGCTTTGCAAGGGCATGGGCAGAGCCTCCGGCGCGTCGGGCCCCTCCCATTCGTCCGTCCAGGCGCTGCGCAGCATGCGGGCGGGCTTGCCCGTGAGCGAACGAGAACGGACGGTGTCCTTAGAGGTGGCGGCCAACATCTTCTGCTTGACCGCCGGGTGCGTCTCCGCCTCCTCAGTCGTGAGCCATACCGACCCGCACCACACCCCCTCGGCTCCCAGAGCCAGGGCGGCGGCGATCTGGCGGCCGCGGGCGATACCGCCGGCAGCGAGCACCGGAGTGGGGGCGACGGCATCGACAACCTCGGGTACCAGAACCATGGTGGCGATCTCCCCGGTGTGCCCGCCCGCCTCTGTCCCCTGGGCCACGATCAGGTCGACCCCCGCGGCGTGGTGGCGCTCGGCGTGGGTCCTTGTTCCCGCCAGCGCGGCGACGACCACCCCGGTCCGGTGGGCCCGTTCGATGAGCGCCGGCGGCGGAGACCCGAGGGCGCTGGCGATCAGTCCGATGTGATGGCCGAACGCCACGTCGAGAAGCGGCTCATACCCTTTGGCGGCGACATTGGCCAGGGCGTTACGACCTGCTGCGGGAGTGTCGTCAGGGAGGTCGGGCACTTCGTAGCGGCGCATGATCTCGTCGACGAACGCTTGTTGGGCGGGGGGTAGAAGCTGGCGGACGGCGTCCGCCGTGAGGCCGCCATCCTCCGCCCCCGCGTATCTGACCGGAAGGAGGAGGTCGATCCCATAGGTTCGACCCTTGGTCTGATCCTCGATCCAGGTTAGATCTATCTCGAGCTGATCCGGCGTGTGCGCCACTGCACCGAGGACCCCGAACCCGCCGGCGTTCGTGACGGCGGCGACAACGTCGCGGCAGTGGCTGAAGGCAAGGATGGGAAACTCCACTCCGAGCATGTCGCTGACCCTGGTATGCACGCCCTCTCCTCCTCCCTTCGGGGTGTCTCAAGGGTAAGCCACGGGTTGAGGCCACGCACTCGGCGACCCACAGGTGGTACCGACCACCGCCCGGGGTGCTCCACTCCAGCGCTCCTACGGAGACTCGGTGATCGAAACCTGGTAACTCATTTCCGTCGCCGTGAATGAGACGGGGTGCATCCGGATCCACGCTGTGCCGCTTTCGGCCGGATCATCGAGGAGATAGTGACGGAAGCGGGCGTCCCATTGGACCTCGTCGGGACCGAGGTAGCGCTCGAGCAAGCGGCGCCCTCGCGGTACGTCGAAGGGGAGGATCACGGCGGTACCTCTGGCGATCACCTGGCGCACCAACCCCGTGGCGGTGTCACAGATGTCGACCGTGATGGCCAGGACGGGGTCGGCCCTCACTCGGCCGAGCAGCTTGGCCCATGGGCCTGAGAGGATCCAAATTGCCCGGTCCTCCCAGAGATACCAGGTGGGTCGAACGGTAGGACCGTTGGTGGCGACTCGAGCCGTCAGCGGTTGCGCCAGGAAGGCGTCGGTATCGAAGTCACCCACATCGTCACCTCACTTCGGAGAAGGATGAAGTTACCGAGTCTGGAGGTGAACGTCAGGCGGGCTCATGAATACGGGCCGCACGTTGGGGCGCGTGTTCAGGGCGTCGTCGTTGTTGTCGTCGATGGCTGGGAAACGACGGTTGTCGGACTGGCAACGACCGTCGCGGTCGTCGGCGGATCCCCGGTGGGCCGTGCGACCGTGCTGCCGGTGGTAGTTGAAGCGGTCGGTGGTGGTGTGGTCGTGGAATCAGACGAGCCACAGGGGGCCGAGGTGGTGGTCGCCTGCTGGCCGGGCATCAGCACCGTTCCTGCACAGCCGAAGTCCGACATGGACGCGGTGAGGGTCACCTTGCCTCCGTCCGAAAAGGTGGCCACCGACGTGGACTGACGGATGTAGCCAGCGCCATCGACCGCCACCGTTACCGTCGTGCCCGTGTACCGCTGCCGGTCGAGCACCTGGTAGGCATCCTGGATCGTCGTGACCTCGTCGCTCGACAGTCCTGACATCGCGAGAAGCAGCGTCGGATCGACCGAGACCTGATAGTCGGTGACCGGCACGCCCTCGAACGTGCTGGTCCCCACCTCATCGGCTCCGGTGACCACTTGTTGCTCGAGATCCAGATAGCCGGTGGGACTCGCCATGCCGATCATGGCCACCGCACCGGCACGATCATCGAGTGCCGATTCCACCAGTCCGGCGAAGTCCGGTAGTGGTTGTCCTGTCCCGCCGTTCTGATGGGGAATCAATCCGATGTCGTCGCTGCTCACCTGCCAGACGTGTGTGCCGTCCACCCGGACCCCGGTATCCACACCAAGGGGACCCTGCACCTGGGCCGAGATGACCATGGCCTTCGGCTCGACGTTCATCACGCCCTGTCCGACCACCGTCGTGTCTTCAGGACCGGGCCCGGCGGCAGGCGACGGCGTCGCCGTCGTTCCGGGGGTTTCAGTCAACTGATAGGCGACGTCGAAGCTACCCGAGGCTGTGGTTGCACCCAGTGCCTGTAAGACCTGATGCTCGGCCCGGCCCCTCCCGAGATGGACCGCGTTGTCGATGCGAGCGGCGTGTCTCTGGCGATGGACGCTCGTCGTGACCGCCCCCTTGCCCGACGCGATCACCAGTCCAAGAGGCACGGCGACGGCGACCAGGCATGCCACCGACGCGGCCATCGCCACCAGTCGGCGCCAGTCTCGATTCGAGGTGTCGGGATCGTCCAGAGCCAGCCAGACATGGGCGGGCTCATCACTTGGAGGCCCACATGTCGGGTTCCCGTCTTTGCGTGCCACGACTACCCCTCGTCTTGCTCCGGGCCCCGTACGTGAGAAGCGGGCCACGTCCTATGCCTCTCACGCCCGGCGGCATGTGGGGGTTGACAAGGGAGGCCGGGAACTGCCCGTCAGGGTTGAAGCTCGAGCCGGACCAGTGACGGATCTGGCGACGATGCCGTGGCCCATACCTCACCGGTGGTCGGGTCGGAAGTGACCGCGAACACATTCGTGACGTCAGTCGGGAGTTGCACGTGGCTGATCTGGCCGGAGACGGGATCGATTCGGACCGCTCCGAGTTTGGGCTTGTCAGTTAGGACCCAGAGCCAGTGGCCGTCGGACGCCAGGCTGAGTACAGGCGCTCCGAGATCGATGGTCTGCCCCACGACCCCCGTGCTCGCTGTCATTTCGACCAGCGCCGTCCCGGTGCTGACCCAGAGTGAGGTGCCGAGTTCGACCATCTGGTCGACCCGTGTGCCGATGTGGGTGACAAGACTCACGGTGTTGTTCTGTTCGTCGACCCGCAGGACGCTGCCGTCATAGGAGCTTCCCAGGAAGACGCCGAGCGGTCCGCTGGCAAGGCCCAGCGGTGCGTACAGGCCGCCGGGAAGCGCAACGGCGGCGACCGTATGCCCCGTCTGGGGATCGATGCGGAGTAGCCCGAGTGATCCGTTCACGGTCCACACTGCGTCGGGAGTGACCGCCAGCCCACCGTCCTTCTGCAAGGTGACGTTCGCCATGATCTGGTGAGTCGCGACGACGATCTTGACCAGATGGGTGGACTCCTCGCCCTGCTGGGTGCGCAACCAGATGGCGTTGTCACCCACTGCTATCTCGCCCGGCCAGTTGTCGGGCAGACTGATTGTGCTCAGGACTTTCCCTGTCGCTTCGTCGATTTCCTGGAGCGACGCGGAACCCTGGTCTGGGGAGATGCCGGTGACCCAGAGCTTTCCCTTGCCCGCTGCCAGTACATCGGGCTGCGTGATCCTTGGTCCGAGTGCGACGACACCGGGACCAGGTTGCGTGACCGGACCGGGATTGTTCCCCTTCGTCGAACTGCGCGGTCCGTCGATGACACCGAGGATCAGGGCGAGGACGAGGGCTGCGGGGACGAGGACGACAACGAGCGTGACCAACCTTCGCCTGGGGCGTTGCCTCGGAGCGGACGCAACCAGGTCCTCGAATCGAGGTGGTGGCGGCGACGTCTCTACCAGCATGAGGGTCGCGGTGCGGATACGCTCTTCGAGTTCAGTCATTCGGTGCCTCCGTTCCAGTCATGCAATACCTCCCGCAACCGAGCTCGGGCGCGTGCCAGGTGGCGGCGAACAGATCCCTCCCGGATGCCAAGGAAGAGAGCCACTGCCGGCGGATCGAAATCGGCCCAATAGGTGAGGACGACGACGGCACGCTGGCGGAGGCTCAGTGAAGCGACAGCACGAAGGATCTCGGGCTGGACGTCCGGACCCGCAGCGAACTCGGGCCGAGCAGCATTCCGCTCCCGGACCTGACGACGCACGGACCCACGATGAGCCATGCGGGCCTCGGCCCACACGCTTCGGTACAGATAGGCGCGGGGGTTGCGCACCGTGGCCCAGGATCGGGAGCCGAGGCAACGCACGACCGCTCCCGACACGACGTCCTGGGCGTTGGACGGGCCGACCAGCCCCGTGGCGAAGCGGACCAATTCGTCGGCGTATTTCGCGTAGATCTCACCGTCGTCGGGGCGCCCCACAACCGTAAGATGCCACCGACCGGTCCGTCGGGTGACACCAGATCGACGCTCAGGCCGTGGGCGTCGATCCCGGCGACGTCGGTGTGCGCGTCGAGCGCTGTGTCTCGGCCGCTCGGATGAGCACCGTGAAGAAGTCTCGACTGCAGGTGGTGAGGTAGGTGCACTGCGGGACGGGCTCGGCACCGGTCGGGCTCTGACCGGCGGCGGGTTCGGTCTGACCGGCCACCAACGGGAGCATTCCGCCTACCAACGGCATGGTCGTGGTGAGGGTGGCCGGCTCGGGATACAGAAAACCCCGGACCAACGGAGCGTTGATGTCGAGCTCCAGCGCCCGCTGGACCCGCTGTCCCACCAAGGCGTCGGCGAGTGCCACCACGGTGATATCGGTCCCCGCCGCCCACACCAGAGCTCCCGACGCCGTGATGCCCAGGGCACTGCGGGAGATCAGCGGGGCGCCGGCATAAGCGTGACCCCACAGCTGCTGCAGTTGGCTCTGGCTGGTGGTCAGCACGTTCTGGGGTACACCTCCGTCGACGAGCAGCTGCAGGTTCTGCCGGACCGACACGACCGTGCGGTGCGGTGCGGGGACCTCGACGTCCCAGGCCCCGATGTCGGTGCCACCGTCTGCGTAGATGACGACACTGGCCGCGCCAGGGACGAGCGGAACGACGGTCCGCCCTTCCGAAACCCAGCCGCCTCGGGCGTCGACCGTCTTGAACCCGCCGTTGAACGCAGCAAGGAGCACCGTCCGCTCCTGTGCGCTGACCTGGGGTCCGTAGCTCCACGTCCCGCCGGCGAGTGGCTGCAGGCTCCCAGCGTGCAGGACGAGTCGGGTCCGTGCCGGGTTGAAGACGGCGACAGTGATCGTGCCCTGACCCGGGCCCGCCGGTGCGATCGAATGCACCGTCACTACGGGACCGGACGCCACCGTGGCGAAGGCGGACACTCCCGGTGCAAGCGTCGGCACCACCGCAGAAGCCGCCGCGCCGGTGGTGGGCCCAGCAAGCGCGTCCGCCTTTGGCCGCAGAGCGCTCGAACCTCTTGGCGTCCCGTCGGGGGAAGTGGAGACTGACCAGGCGGCGCTGGCCGAAGTGAGGGTGATCACGACACCCAGGAGAACCCACGAACTCGATCGCCGTCTTGACATCTGGCTTCAGGCTACGACCGTCCGATTCGGAGGAGCCGTCAGGCCCCCATTTGTCGCCCCCAGCCCTGTCGTCCCGCCTACTCCCCGGGTTCGATCAATTCGTCGACCAGGATCCGGACACGGCGGTCGATCTCGTCGACGATGGGCCGCACCACCTCGACCGGCTTGCCTGCCGGGTCTTCGAGGTTCCAATCGAGGTAGCGCTTGCCGGGGTAGACGGGGCATGTGTCGCCACATCCCATGGTCACGATCACATCGGCTTCCCGGGCGCTCTCGTCGGTCAATGGCTTCGGGAACTCCTTGGCCGGGTCGAGGCCCCGCTCGGTGAGCACGGCGACAACGGCCGGGTTGAGTCGGTCGCCCGGCTCCGATCCGGCGGACCGCACGTCGACCTGACCGCGCCCGTAGTGGTCGAGCAGAACCTTGGCGGCGAGACTCCGGCCGGCATTGTGGGTACAGAGGAACAAGACGACGGGCGTGTCGGTCACGGTGCTTCCTTGGTCGGGACAGCGACCTCCCCCGGGCGGGGAACGGGACCTTCATGGTGAGGGAAGATGACGTCCGCCGCCTCGTGCGGTGTCACCCCCGGGTAAAGGGTCTTGATGACCACGAAGGCGAGCATCCCGCCGAGCATTTGGGCGATGACGAAGACGGGGACCGAGGACGGGGCGATCCCGGCGAACGTCTTGGAGAACATGCGTCCGACCGTGATGGCCGGATTGGCGAAGCTGGTGGAGCTGGTGAAGAAGTACGCCGCGCCGATGTAGGCCCCGACGGCGGCGGGAGCGCTGCGGCTCCGTCCGCTGCGGGCCAGGGCGAAGATGACCACGATCAGACCCAGGGTCGCCACGATCTCCGACAGGAAGTGAGCGCCTGAGGCCCGGTGTTTGGTGGAGATGCTCACCGCCGCCTCGGAGAACATGAGATTGGCGATGACCGCCCCCCCGACGCACCCCGCCACCTGGGCGGGCAGATAGGCGGCGGCGGTACGCCAGGGCAGACCCCCGAAGGCGGCGTCGACGAAGGAGACGACCGGGTTGAAGTGTCCTCCCGAAACGGGTCCGAACATCAAGATGATGGCGAAGAGACCGACGGCGGTGGCGGCGGCGTTCTCGAACAGCTCGAGGCCGACGGCCCCCGGAGAGAGCCGTTGGGCGGCGATGCCCGAGCCGATGACCACGGCCGCCAGAAACACGCTACCGAGAAATTCGGCCACCAGGCGGCGCCACAACGCCGCTTCGTCCACCGCCACTGCCTCCGAGACCATCTCGCTCCGGCTGGGTCAACAGCAGGCGCGGGCCGGCCGGTCCGATGCGGTCGCGACCGCAACCGCCCCTTCCTCGACCGGTGCGCAACTCTCGGTCGAACATCCGAGCCCCGATTGCTCGGGCGCGTCGGCCAGGACGGTGTAGACCTCCCATGGGGCGCCATCGGGGTCGCTCACCCAGGCCTTGTCCTGGAGGGCGTAGCAACACGTGGTCGACTCCTGCACGTCGGGCTCGAGCCCTTCGCCCGAGAGCCGACGGGTGGCCGCCTGGACCTCCTCGGGCGACTCGACCTCCACGCCCAGGTGACTGAGCGCGCCGATCACGCCGGTGCCGCGTCCGGCCCCGTTCTCGACGAGGACCAGTTTGAGCGGTGGCTCGGCGATGGCGAAGTTGGCGTAGCCGGGACGCCGTTTGGCCGGTTCCGCTCCGAACAGCTTCGTGTAGAAGTCGACGGCGGCGTCGATGTCGCTGACGTTGAGGGCGAGCTGGACACGGGACATGTCGTACCTCCGATGTCATCGACAAGTGTCGATACATGGAGTATCATCGATGCATTGACAGTTGTCAATGAGAGGAGGTTCTCATGGCGAAACGGGGGGCGACGATCGATCCCGGGGCCCCCGAACAGTGCTGCCCCTCGGTGCTGGCTTCGCCTCTGGACGCCTCTGAGGCCGCCGAGTTGGCGCGCGGATTCACGGCCCTGGCCGACCCGGTCCGTCTCCGGGTCTTGAGCCTGCTCGCCGCCTCGGCCGACGGCGAGGTCTGCGTGTGCGAGTTCGTCGCACCCCTGGGCAAGAGCCAACCCACCATTTCGCATCACTTGAAGATCCTGAGCGACGCCGGCCTCGTCCACGGTGACCGCCGGGGCAAATGGGTCTGGTACTCCCTCGACCGCCAGCGCCTCGCCAACCTGCGATCGGCACTCCAGCCGGTGGGATAGAGGTTCTGGGGTGACCTTCCATCGACCCATTCGGTCAGCGACGGTCTGGGCCCGCCGACGTTCTCGAAGACGGTTCGCAGCGGCGCGTCCAGCGTGCCCGTGCCCGCTCATGGGGACCCCGATTGCGGCTCGGCCGGCGGACGACAATCGGGGATGACCCTGAGGCCGCCCGCCCGACGACCGTTTTGGACAACGGATTGTTGTGGGGGGCGAGGGCACCGGACGCGTCTCCGACGCCTACGCTGGTCTCGGCGGACTCGTGAACGGCGCTGGCACGGCGGCCGTACACCAGTCGGGAGGGGATGTATGAGGGGTCGGCTCGTCTCGGTGCGCGGCATGTCGGCGGGCGACGAGAACGCCTGGCGCGACCTGGCCGAGCGGGCGGCCGAGCCCAATGCCCTCTGTGAGGCCGACTGCGTCATCCCCGCGGCCCGTCATCAGTCGTTCGGAGACGAGATCTCGCTCGTCGTGGCCGAAGAGGAGGGCCGGTTCCACGCCTGTGTCCCCGTCCGGCCCGTCTCCAACTGGTACAACATCCGCTACCCCGTCATGGCCAACAAGGTGCGCCGGAGCACCTACGTGGGGACGCCGCTGGTCGACCCGACGCACGGCACGACGGCGGTGGCCACCTTGCTCGCCTGTCTGGCCGACGAACGACGCTCTCTCGGCTACCGCCTGTTCGGCCTGGATTCGCTGCGCGAAGGCGGGCCCGTCGCCCACCATGTCCATGCGGCGGCAGCGGAGCTCGGGCTCCCCGTCTACGTGCACGAGGACTTCGAGCGGGCCATGGTCGTCCGCCGCCCGGAGCCGACCTACCTCGACGACATCGACGGCACCACGCGCCGCAACCTCGGGCGCCGGCAACGACTGGCGCTCAGGGAGCTCGGGTCTGCTCCCCAGCTGGGCGACCAGGCGCATGACCCGTCGGCCGTCGAGACCTTCATGGACCTCGAGGCTTCGGGCTACAAGTCCGAGAACGGGGTCGCCCTGGCGACGGTCCCCGGCGAGATGGCCTACTTCCGCGACATGTGCGAGCGCTTCGCCTCGGCCAAGAATCTCGTCGTTCCGGCGCTCAGATGGGGGGACCGGACGCTGGCCATGCAGGTCTGGCTGCGCGCCGGAGACGGGCTCTTCGCCATCAAGGCCGCCTATGACGAGACCTTCAGTCGCTACGGTCCCGGTGTCTGGCTCCACTCGGCTGTGTTCGAACAGTTCCACGACGCCACCGACGCCCGGTGGCTCGACACGTGCTCGAGCCCCGACAATCAGTTCCTCATGGATCTCTACCCGGACCGCACGCGCGTCACCACACTGCTGTTCGCCCTCGGCGGGCCCGTCGACCATCTCGTGGTGCGGAGCCTCCCCCACGTCCGGGCCGTGCACAAGCGCTGGATATCGCTGCGGACACCGACGGGGTCGACGCCCGGCGCCTGATCGGCGTCAGGCTCCGACGCGCGCCACCGCCTCCGTGCGATCGTCGAAGCCGACGATGTCCACCACCCGTCCGTCGCGCACGCTCAGGACCTGCCACCGCAGCGCCGCCCCACCGCGCTCGTCAGCGGCCTGGGTGTTCCGTACCGTCATCTCCACCAGGATCCGGTCTCCGTGGACGGCGACCTCCGACACCCGGGCCTCGCTGCCCGACTCCTTGCCCCGGCGGTACCAGGAGAGGACCTGGTCGCGGTTCTGGCACGTCGGTCGACGGGCGCCGGGGGCGCCCCAGGTCACATTGGGGTCGAGAAGGTGCCCGAAGGCGGAGAGATCGGCCGCCTCCAGAGCGACGCGGACCTGCTGCGCCAGGGCTTCCATGGTGTCGTGATCCTCCGACATCGGCGACCTCCCGACTCGACGCCGTCAGAACCGACGCGCTCCATAGAGACATGATGCACTCGTGTCGCCCGCGGTGGAAATCACCGGCAATAGGATCGGCCGTCCGGCGTTCGCCACCGCGGAGGTGACTCGTGACCGACAGCGCTGACGTCGTCGTCTTGGGCCTCGGCCCCGGGGGCGAGGACGTGGCCGGACGGCTGGCCGACGCCGGACTCGACGTGGTGGGGATCGAAGGGCGCCTGGTGGGCGGCGAGTGCCCCTACTGGGGCTGCGTCCCCTCCAAGATGATGATCAGGGCGGCCAACCTGTTGGCCGAGGGCCGGCGCATCCCGGGCATGGCCGGGCAGTCCACCGTCACCGCCGAGTGGGCCCCGGTGGCGACCCGCATCCGCCACGAGGCCACCGACGACTGGGACGACCGCGTGGCGGTTGAACGGCTGGAGCGCACGGGGGCCCGTTTCGTCCGCGGGTGGGGCCGGCTCGACGGGCCCGGCCGGGTGGTGGTGGGTGACCGGGTGTTCGAGGCGAGCCGCGGCGTCGTCGTCAACACGGGGACCAAGGCCTTCGTCCCCCCCATCGCCGGACTGGCCGGAACCCCCTACTGGACCAACCGCGAGGCGATCGAGGCCGAGGAGGTCCCCGCCTCGCTCCTCGTGCTCGGGGGAGGCGCCATCGGGGCCGAACTCGGCCAGGTCTTCGCCCGCTTCGGTGCGTCGGTATCGATCGTGGAGGGAGCGGACCGTTTGCTGCCCCCCGAGGAGCCCGAGGCCGGGCGACTCATCGCCGAGGTCTTCGGGCGCGAGGGCATCGCCGTCCACACCTCCACGCACGTCACCGCCGTGCGCCACGACGGTGAACGGTTCGAGGTCGAGATGGACACCGGCGCCCGCCTGACCGCGGCGCGGCTGCTCGTGGCCACCGGCCGGCATGTCGATCTGGGCGCCATCGGCGCCGCCACCGTCGGGGTCGACGAGAGCGGGCGGCTCCTCCCCGTGGACGACCACCTCCGGGTGTGCGACGGGGTGTGGGCCATCGGCGACATCACGGGCAAGGGCGCCTTCACCCACATGTCGATGTACCAGGCCGGCATCGTCGTGGCCCAGATCCTGGGACAGCCGGTCACCCCGGCCGACTACCGGGCGGTGCCGCGGGTGACTTTCACCGATCCCGAAGTGGGCTCGGTGGGCCTGAGTGAAGCCTCGGCGCGAGCCGCGGGGATCGAGGTCCGGTGCGGCGTGTCCCTGGTGGCGACATCGACCCGGGGCTGGATCCACAAGGCCGGTAACGACGGTTTCCTGAAGCTGGTGGAGGACGCAGGGCGCGGCGTCCTGGTGGGGGCCACGTCGTCGGGCCCGGTCGGTGGGGAGGTGCTGGGGCTCCTGACCCTGGCCGTCCACGCCGAGGTGCCCACCGAACAGTTGCGGCACATGATCTACGCCTACCCCACCTTCCACCGCGGCATCCTCGACGCGCTGGCGGCCCTGTCGACCTGAACGGCCCCGGCGACCTGAACGGCCCGGCGACCTGAACGGCCCGGCGACCGAAACGGTGGGTCCTCAGCAGTAAGGGGTGGCCAGCGTCAGGAGGAACTCGCCGTCGGGCGCCTCCCACATGGCGTCGACGATGAACCCGGCCTCGAACAACTCGGACTCGACGCCGGGGCGGGTGAACTTGGTGCTGATCTCGGTGAGCAGGTCCTCGCCGGCGGCGAACGACACCTCGAGATCGAGATCGGCGATGGGCACCACCTGGTCGACGAGCGAGCGCAGGCGCATCTCGATGCGGCTGTCCTCCTCGTTCCACACGGCCACGTGTTGGAAGGACAGGGGATCGAAGCGGGCGTGCAGCTCGCGGTTGAGGACGTGGAGCACGTTGCGATTGAACTCGGCCGTGACCCCGGCGGCATCGTCGTAGGCGGCGACGAGCTTCTTCTCGTCCTTGATGAGGTCGGTGCCGAGAAGGAAGCTGTCACCGTGCGCCATGGTGCAGTCGAGGTCGAACAGGAACCGCCGGCGGTGCTCGGGATGGAGGTTGCCGATCGTGCTCCCCAGGAAGGCGACCATCCGTCGGCCGTCGACCGGTAGCCGGTCGATGTGGTGGTCGAAGTCCCCCACCACGGCGTGGACGGCGAGGCCGGGGTACTCGTCGACCAGGGACGGTGGCCGCCGTCCACAACGTCGCCGTCGCTGACGTCGAGCGGCACGTAGCGGCGCAGCGTCCCCGCCGCCACCAGGCGTCGAGCAGGAGGCGTGACTTGTCACACGTCCCCGCCCCCAGCTCGACGAGGGTGTCCGCTCCCGAGCGGGCCGCGATCTCCGGCGCATGGGCCTCGAGCAGGGCGCGCTCGGCGCGGGTCGGGTAGTACTCGTCCAGCCGCGTGATCTCGTCGAACAGCGCGCTGCCCCTGTCGTCGTAGAACCAGACCGGCGGCAGCCACTTGGGCGCAGCCGTCGAGCCCCGTCCGCACGTCGTTCTCCAGCGCCGCCCGCAGGTCGTCACGCGGTCAGGTGGATGTCGATGGAGGGAGCGGCCGTGGAGGTCACAAGGTTCTCAGCAGTCGCGCGCCAGCCGCAGACCCGAGAACGCCCAGCGCGCCGACGGGGGGAAGAAGTTGCGGTACGTCGGCCGGATGTGCTCGGGCGAGGTGACGCAGCAGCCGCCGCGGAGCACGTACTGGTTGACCATGAACTTGCCGTTGTACTCACCGACGGCCCCCGGCGCGGGCTGGAAGCCCGGGATAGGGGCTGTAGGCGCTCGAGGTCCACTGCCAGACGTCGCCGAAGAACGGCGCGGTCCCTCCGGCGGGACGGCCGGGTGCAGGACGCTCAGGTCGAGGAAGTTGCCCCGCGGCGTGGTCCCCGACCGCTCGGCCGCCACCGTCTCCCACTCGGCCTCGGTGGGCAGCCGGGCCCCGCCCAGCGGGCGAAGGCGTCGGCCTCGTAGTAGCTCACGTGGCAGACCGGCTCGGCGGGGTCGACGAGCTGCGGGCCGCCCAGGGTGAACAGCCACCAGTCGTCCACGACGCTGGAACCAGTACAGCGGGGCGTCCCACCCGTCGGCCTGCGACGGTGGCCCAGCCGTCGGACAGCCACAGATCGGGGCGGTCGTAGCCGCCGTCGTCGATGAACGCCATCCACTCGCCACACGTGACCGGCCGGTCCGGCGAGGGCGAAGGGCTCCAGATGCACGGCGTGGCGCGGGAACTCGTTGTCGAAGGCGAAGCCGGCGCCGTCGTGGCCCGATCTCGACGAGGCCGCCGTCGTGCTCGATCCACCGCGCCGGGGTCTCGGCGGTCGGGCTCGGCCACGGTGACCGTGGCGTAGGCCGGCTGCAGCGGATTGCACGAGAGCACGTGCTTGATGTCCATGAGCAACAGCTCCTGGTGCTGCTGCTCGTGATGGAGGCCGAGCTCGACGAGGCTCACCGACGTCCGGGGCCAGGCCGCCGCGCGAGCAGCCGGGTCATCGCCTCGTCGACGTGCGCGCGGTACTGCGGCCACCTCGGCCACCCCGGGACGCGACACCACGCCGCGCCGCGGCCGGGGATAACGGGCGCCGACGCCTTCGTAGTAGGAATTGAACAGGTAGGCGAAGGCCGGGTGGAACGACCGGTAGCCGGCCAGCCTCGGCTCCAGCAGGAATGTCTCGAAGAACCACGAGGTGTGGGCCCGGTGCCACTTGGTGGGGCTCACGTCGGGCATGGACTGGACCGTCTGGTCCTCGGGCGACAGCGGGGCCGACAGGATCTCCGTCGTCTGTCGGACCTCGCCGTAGCGCGAGCCCAGGAGATCGCAGCGCTGCGCCGTTGTCATCAGATCGGCCATTGCGGAGTTCCCGTGATTTGACCCCGGGGTCTGGGGGGTGACGGTCCGACCTGCTTTGGAATCAGACGGCGACGGGGAGGGGACCCCGCCGACACGTCAATCCTTCCCCGCCCGGGGAGTAATTACACGTCGTGCACCCCACGCTACCGGGAGGGTGTCACAGACCGTGCCGCCGCCTCAGGGCTCGTCGTAGTCGAAACCCAGGTCAGGGGCACCGAGAAGGGCGGCGAAGGTGACTCCTTCGCCCGCCAGCAGGGCTTTCGCGGCACCACCACGGTCGACCACGGCCACGGCCAGAACGACCTCGGCCCCCGCCCCGCGCACGGCCCGGACCGCTTCGAGCAGCGACGTGCCCGCGGGTGACGGTGTCCTCGGTGACGACGACCCGGTCGCCGGGATCGAGGGCGCCGGCGATCCGGCCCCCGCCGCCGTGGTCCTTGGCCTCCTTGCGCACGCTGAACGCCTTCAGCGCGCGGCCCGCGGGTGGCGGCCACCCCGGCGGTGACGAAGGCCACGGGATCGGCCCCCATGGTCAGTCCGCCGATGGCGGTGGCGTCGTCGGGGACGACGGCGAGCACGCCGTCGGCCACGAGCAGCATCGCCGCCGGGCCGGCACACGGTCTGCTTGGAGTCGATGAACCACGTCGAGCGCCGCCCCGACTTCAGCACGAAGTCACCGGTGCGCACCGAGTGCGTCGAGCAGATGCGTCCCGCAGCGCCTCGGAGTCCCGGATCCACGTCGGGGGCACCGACATCGGGTCCGCCGGCGCCGGTCACGGGCCCTCGGTCATCTGCACCCGGCCGTGTCCGGCCACCACCCGCCCCACCACCGCGGCCTCGACGCCGGCACCGGCGAGCGCCGCCAGCGCGGCGTCCACGGCGTCGGGCGCCGACCACCATCACCATGCCGAGGCCGAGGTTGAAGACGCGCGCCATCTCGTCGTCGTCGACGTCGCCGAGCCGGCTGGATCTCCCCGAAGATCGGCGGCTCGTCCCACGCGCCGGCGCTCCACCACGGCGTCGCAATCCGGCGGGCAGCACCCGGGTCAGGTTGCCGGGGAGGCCCCCTCCGGTGATGTGGGCCGCCGCGTGCACCTCGGCCGGCGGCGACCGCGGCCAGGACCGCCGGGGCGTAGATGACCGACGGCCGCAGGAGCTCGTCGGCCAGCGTGTGGCCGGCGCCGGTCCAGGCCGGATCGTCGAGGGCGAGGCCGGCCCGCTCGAGCAGGACGTGGCGGGCCAGGCGTGTACCCGTTGCGACCGCAGACCCGGCGACGCCAGGCCGACCAGCACGTCGCCGACGGTCGACCCGCGCCGCGCCGAGCATGGCGTCGCGCTCGACGACCCCCACGGCGAAACCGGCCAGGTCGAATTCGCCCGGCGCCATGGACCCGGGGTGCTCGGCCATCTCGCCGCCGAGGAGCGCGCAGCCGGCCTGCCGGCACCCGTCGGCCACGCCGGACACGAGCTGCCTCCATCTGATCGGGGTCGAGCTTCCCGGTGACGATGTAGTCGAGGAGGAACAGCGGCTCGGCCCCCACGCAGACGAGGTCGTCGACGCACATGGCGACGAGGTCGATGCCGATGGTGTCGAAGCGGCCGGCGTCGCCGCGGCCACGGTCGCCTTCGTCCCCACCCCGTCGGTGGACGCCACCAGCACCGGGTGCGAGTAGCCGGCCGGGGTCGAAGGCGAAGCACCCGCCGAAACCGCCGATGCCGCCGAGCACCTCGGGCCGCGCCGTGGAGGCCACCAGTGCCGGCGGATGCGCTCCACGGCGCGTGTCGCCGGCGGCGATGTCGACGCCGGCCGACGGCGTAGGTGGCGCCCCGGGACCCGTCCGCCGGGCTCCCGGTCACCTCAGGCGGGGGCCGGGGCGGCCTGACGCGGATGCGCGGACCGAGACCGCTCCCAGCTCGACGGGCACGGGCGGCCGGGGTAGTTCCCGGTCAGGCAGGCGGAGCAGAACCCGGCGCCGGGCGCGTCGATGGCGGCCACGAGGTTGTCGAGCGACAGGTAGTCGAGGGAGTCGACGTCCGAGGAAGCCTCGGCGATCTCGGCACGGTCGTGCTCGTGGCCGCGATGAGCTCGTCGCGGTCGGGGATGTCGATGCCGTAGAAGCAGGGCCACGGTCAACGGGGGCGACGAGATCCGCAGGTGGACCTCGCGGCGCTCCGGCTTCGCGCAGCATCCGCGACCACGGCCCGCTGGGTCGTGCCCCGCACGATGGAGTCGTCGACGACGACGATCCGCTTGCCCGCGATGTTCTCGCGCAGCGGGTTGAGCTTGCGCCGCACGCCGTCGCTCGCGCGCGCCCTGGCCGGGAGTGATGAAGGTGCGACCGATGTAGCGGTTCTTCACCAGACCCTGTCCGTGGGGGATACCGGCTGGCGCGGGCGTAGCCCTCGGCGGCCGGCACCCCCGACTCGGGGACGCCCATGACCAGATCGGCCTCCACCGGCGCCTGGGCGGCCAGCAGCTCCCCCATGCGCCGGCGCGCCGCCGTGCACCTCGTTCCCGTAGAGGCGACTGTCGGGACGGGCGAAGTAGACGAACTCGAAGATGCACAGGTGGGGGTCGACCCGCTCAGCCGGCGAATGGCCTGGACCGATCGCACGCCGTTGTCGTCGATGACGACCAGTCTCGCCGGGCTCGAGCTCGCGCACGAAGGTGGCCCCGACGATGTCGAGGGCGGGCGTCTCCGACGCCAGCACCCACCCCTCGGGTGGCTCGGCGGGGCCGAGGCGTCCGAGGCACAGCGGCCGGAACCCGTCGGGGTCGCGCACCCCGATGACGTGGGTGGCGTCGAGGAGCGACGAAGGAGAAGGCCCCTTCCAACACCGGGAGCACGGCCCGCAGGGCCGTCTCGAGGGCCCCGTCGGGCGTGGAGGCGCCTTCCGCCGGGACGGGGAACTCGCGGGCCAGGAGCTCGGCCACGAGGTCGCTGTCGGAGGCCACCACACCGGGCAGCATGCCGGCCTTCTCGGCCAGGGTGGCCGTGTTGGTCAGGTTGCCGTTGTGGCCGAGAGCGAAGCCCGGCCCGCCCGACGGCGCGGAAGACGGGTTGGGCGTTGCGCCACTCCGACGCGCCGGTCGTCGAGTAGCGGGTGTGGCCGATGGCCAGGTGGCCGGGGAGACAGGAGATGGTGCGCTCGTCGAACACGGTGGTGACGAGGCCCATGTCCTTCACCACGGTGATGGCCTCGCCGTCGCTGACCGCCATGCCGGCCGACTCCTGGCCGCGGTGCTGCAGCGCGTAGATGCCGTCGAAGGTGAGCTGGGCGACCGCCTTGCCGGGGGCGTAGACACCGAAGACGCCGCAGGCTTCTTTCACTCGGCCCTCATCGAGTCGCCCTCACTGGCGCCGGACCTGTCGGGGCCCCGATCGCCGGCGCATCACTCACCTCGTTGCGAGCCTACCGTCCCGTGCCGCGGGGACGGTCTCGAACCGCGCCCGGCTCGGCTCGGGCCAGGCACCGGTAGGTCGTCGGGCGCACCGAGTAACCTCGCCCGGTGATCGATCTGCACACCCATTCGACGGTGTCGGACGGATCGGAAGCCCCCGGCGCGCATCCCGCGAGCTGGCGGCGGCGGCGGGGTGCACGGCCGTGGCCCTCACCGACCACGACAGCCTGGCCGGCATCGGCGAGGCGCGGGAGTCGGCGGCGGAGGTCGGGGTGACCCTCGTCCCCGGCTGCGAGGTGTCGTGCCGCAAACCGGCGCCGGGGCCGGGCCGGGCGGCCGATCGCGGGGTCGGTCCACGTGCTCGTCTACTTCGTGGAGCCCGGGGACGGCCCACTCCAGGACGAGCTGGTCAGGCTCCGCGGCGGACCGGGCCGAGCGCAACGCCCGAGCTCGCGGCCCGTCTCGACCGAGCTCGGGGACGGCCGTCGACCTACGAGGACGTGGTGGCCGAGGCCGGCGGCGAGGCGGGACTGGGCCGACCCCATTTCGCCCGGGCGCTCGTGAAGCGCGGGGGCGGCGGCCGACATCGACGACGCCTTCGACCGCTTCCTGGCCGACGGGCGCCCCGGCTACGTCCCCAAGGCCCGGCTCGACACCGGCCGACGTGGCCCGGCCTGGCCACCGGGTCGGGCGGCGTGGCCGTGCTGGCCCACCCTCTCAGTCTCGGACTCGACCCCTCCGCACCTGGAACGGCTGGTGGCGGAGCTGGCCGAGGCCGGACTCGGCGGGATCGAGGCGATCTACGGCTCGCTACACGCCCGGACCAGCGACGCGCCCTGCGACGGATGGCCCGCCGACAGGGCCTGGTGGCCACGGGCGGATCGGACTACCACGGCTCCTTCAAACCCGACCTGGAGGTCGGGACCGGGACGGGGGACCTCGACGTCCCCGACTCGGCCCTCGAGGAGCTCGCCGCCCGCTGTCACTAAGGGGCGCTGTCACTGGGGGCCGCTGTCACTAGGGCCGCGGTCGGTGATTCAGGCAGCGGGGGGCTGACCGAGGGCGCCGGGGAGGGCCCGGCGCCAGGCGGCGGCGGCCTCGGACACGGGAAGATCGACGAGGCCCTCGACCACGAGGCGGTCCCCGCCGGCGGTGGCCGAGGATGCGGGCCGGGACCCCCGAGGCGGCCGCCCGGGCCAGGACCTCGTGGGGGTCGGTGGTGCCCACCACCACCCGCGCCGGGGGACTCCGAGAAGAGCTCGGCGTGTCCGTCCACGCCGGCCACCTCGCAGCCCAGGCCCGCGAGCGCACGGCACATCTCGGCCAGGGCCAGGCCGAGCCCGCCGTCGGAGACGTCGTGGACCCCGGCCACGAGCATCACCGTCGGTCACCGAGCGCCACCACCAGACCGAGCAGGCGCGCCGTGGGCAGCCAGGTCGAGCGCCGGGGAGGACGCCCCCGCGGTGGCCGCGGCGCTCGACGGCCCAGCGCGACCCGGCCAGCGACGGATCGGTGGCACCGAGGAGCACCAGGGCGGTACCCGCGGCGAAGGCCAGCCCCGGGCGGGCGGCGCGGCCAGGTCGGTCGATGACGCCCAGGACGGCCGACCACCGGCGTGGGGTCGATGTCGGCACCGCCGCTCTCGTTGTAGAGGCTGACGTTGCCGCCGATCACCGGGATGTCGAGCGCCCGGCACGCCTCGGCCATCCCGTCGATGGACTCCGACAGCTGCCACATGACCTCGGGGTGCTCGGGGTTGCCGAAGTTGAGGCAGTTGACGAGCGCCACCGGGCGGGCACCGGCACAGGCGACGTTGAGCGCCGACTCGGCCACGGTCAGGGCCGTGCCGGCGCGGGGGTCGAGGGCGCACCAGCGCGGGTTGGAGTCGGTCGACAGGGCCAGGCCCCGACGGCTCGAGGGGCAGTCCGGGGGCGGCCAGGCGCAGGACCGCGGCGTCGCCCCCGGGACCCGACCACCGTGTTCAGGAAGAGCTGGTGGTCGTACTGGCGGTACACCCACGAGGAGTCGGCCAGCATGGCGAGGACGTCGGCCCCGCAGTCGGACGGGCGCGGTCGAGGGCGGCCGGGTCGTCGGCCCGCCGGCGCTCGAGGTCGGCCGGCGGGGCCATCGGCCGGTCGTAGAGCGGGGCGTCGTCGGACAGCGACGCGGCGGGCACGTCGGCCAGGACCTCGCCGTCCGCCGCGTCGAGGATCCGGAGGCGGCCCCCGGCGCCGTCGTCGGTGACCGGCGGCCGTGACCGTCCCGATCACGGTGGCCCGGACCTCCCACCGCCGGCAGACCTCCTCGACCTCGGCGCGGTCGGCGGGGGTGACGATGGCCAGCATGCGCTCCTGGCTCTCGGAGGTCATGACCTCGAACGGCTCCATGGCCGGCTCCCGCCGCGGGCACCGACGCCGACGTCGACGTCCATGCCCATCCCGCCGCGCGCCGCCGTCTCCGAGGTGGCACAGGCCAGGCCGGCGCCGCCGAGATCCTGGATGCCGACGACCAGGCCGCGTCCGAGCAGCTCCAGACACGCCTCGATGAGGCGCTTCTCCTCGAAGGGGTCGCCGACCTGGACGCTGGGACGCTTGTCGCCGTCGTCGTCGCCGTCGTCGCCGAAGCCGGCCGAGGCGAGCACGCTCACCCCGCCGATGCCGTCGCGCCCGGTGGTGGACCCGAGGAGGACGGCCAGGTTCCCGGCGCCGTGGGCCGCCGCGAGCACGAGGCGCTCCGGCGGGCAGCACCCCCAGGCAGAGGACGTTCACGAGCGGGTTGCGGGCGTAGCACGCGGCGAAGGTGAGCTCGCCGCCCACGGTGGGGACACCGACGGCGTTGCCGTAGCCGGAGATGCCGGCCACCACCCCCTCGACCAGCCACCGGCTGCGGGCGTCGTCGGGCGGACCGAAGAAGAGCGGGTCCATGAGGGCGATGGGGCGGGCCCCCATGGTGAAGATGTCACGGAGGATCCCGCCGACACCGGTGGCCGCCCCCTGGTAGGGCTCGACCGCCGAGGGGTGGTTGTGGCTCTCGATGCGCAGGGCCACGGCGATCCCGTCGCCGACGTCGACGACGCCGGCGTTCTCCCCCGGCCCCACCAGCACCTGGGGGGCCTCGGTGGGGAGGCGCCGGAGGTGGAGCCGCGACGACTTGTAGGAGCAGTGCTCGCTCCACATGACGGCGTACATGGCCAGCTCGAGGTGGTTCGGCGGCCGGCCCAGGATCTCGGCGATCCGGGCCGCCTCGTCGTCGGTGAGACCGAGGGCACGGTGCAGTTGCGCGTCGACCGCCACCGGGTCACGACCGGCCCTGTCATCTCGACCGGCCCTGTCACTGTCGGCCATCGTCGTCACCGTACCGTGCCGACGGCACCCCGCGGTCCTTTGCACCGGCGGTGGGCGACCGGCATGATGGCCTCATGGCAGCAGCGGAGAAAGGCCCGAAGCGGCCCATGTCGGCCGAACACAAAGAGGCCCTCGCCCGCGGCCGCGACGAGGGACGCGCCGTGCGGCTCTATCTCGAGGCCATCGAGGAGCAGCGCCCGCGTCCGGGGCGGCGGCGGACCCCCGAATCGATCACCCGCCGGCTCGACGCGGTGAACGAGAAGCTGTCGGGGGCCGACGCGCTGGCGCGGTTGCACCTCCTGCAGGAGCGCGCCGACCTCGAAGCCGAGCTGGGGCGCGCCGGGGCCGGCGACGACCTGGCCGACCTCGAGGCCAGGTTCTTGAAGGTGGCCAAGTCCTACGGGGAACGCAAGGCCATCGGCTACAGCGCCTGGCGCGCCGCCGGGGTCGACGCCGATGTCCTCGAGCGCGCCGGCATCGGGCGCGGCCGGGCCCCGAAAACCTGACGCAGAAGACGTGACGCAGAAGACGTGACGCAGAAGACGTGACGCAGAAGACGTGACGCAGAAGACGTGATTCAGGCGGTGACCGGCGCCGGGCGGTCGCCCACGGCGATCAGGCCCCGGAGGAGCTCGGCACCGTCCACCGCACCGGTCAGCGCGTCGCAGGCGCGCTCGGGGTGCGGCATCAGACCGACCACGTTGCCCTCGGCGTTGCTGATGCCGGCGATGTCGTCGATCGAGCCGTTGGGGTTCTCGGTGTAGCGCAGCACGATCCGGTCCTCGGCCCGGAGCCGGTCCAGAGTGGCGGCGTCGCAGATGTAGTTGCCCTCGAAGTGGTTGACGGGCAGGCGCAGGATCGCCCCGGTGTCGGTGTGGGCCGTCAACGGCGTGCGGGTGCTGCAGACGCGGACCCCCACCGTCGTGCAGACGAAGCGCAGGCCGCTGTTCTTCTGGAGGGCGCCGGGGAGGAGACCAGCTTCGGTGAGGACCTGGAAGCCGTTGCAGATGCCGATCACGGCGCCGCCGGCGGCGGCGAAGCGCGTGCACCGCCTCCATGACCGGCGAGAAGCGGGCCAGCGCGCCGGGGCGGAGGTAGTCGCCGTGGGCGAACCCGCCGGGGAGGACGACGACGTCGAGGTGGTCGACCGAGGTGTCGCCGTGCCAGACGAGCTCGGCGTCGACCCCGCCGACGATCTCGAGCGCCCGGACGACGTCGTGTTCGCAGTTCGTCCCCGGGAAGACGACGACACCGATCCTGGTCGTCACCGGTGCGCTCCCACCCCGGTCGCCGACGGTGTGGCCCGGTCGGAAGGGGTGACCTCGACGACGGCGTCCTCGATGACCGGGTTGGCGAGGAGCCGCTCGCTCATCTCCGCCGCCCGCGCCCGGGCCGCGGTCTCGTCGGGCGCCTCCACCGAGAAGCGGATGGCCTTGCCCACCCGGACGGCGTCGACCCCGTCGAAGCCGAGAGCGGGAAGGGCCCGTTCGATGGTGGCGCCCTGCGGATCGGCGATCCCGGGACGCAGCCGGACCTCGACCAGGACGTCGAATCTCACCGGCGGATCACGTCGTCGGACCGTACCAGTCGGCCAGTGACCGCCCGCTGATCTGCTCGTAGGCGGTGACGTAGCGCTCGCTCGTGGCTGCCACCACGTCGGGCGGGAGCGCCGGCGGCGGCGGCCGCTTGTCCCAGCCCGTGGCCGAGAGCCAGTCGCGGACCGGCTGCTTGTCGAACGACGGGGGGTTCGTCCCCTCTCGCCATTTCTCGGCGGGCCAGAAGCGCGACGAGTCGGGGGTGAGGACCTCGTCGCAGAGGGCGATCCGGCCGTCGATGACGCCGAGCTCGAACTTGGTGTCGGCCACGATGATCCCCTGGCGCTCGGCCGCGGCGGCGGCCCGGCGGTAGGCCTCGACGGAGATGTCGCGGGCCTCCTCGGCCGTCTCCTTGCCCACCAGGTTCACGGCGTCGTCGAAGGAGATGTTCTCGTCGTGGCCCTCGGTGGCCTTGGTCGACGGGGTGAACATGGGCTCGGGCAGGCGCTGCGCCTGCTTCAGTCCGGCCGGCAGGGGTGTCCCGCGATTGTGCCCGACGTCTCGTACTCGGCCCAGCCCGACCCGACCAGATAGCCGCGGACGATGCACTCGAGCGGGAGCATGGCGGCTCTGCGGACGAGAAGGGCCCGACCGGCGATCGCGTCGATCCCGGCGTCGCCGCCCAGAGCGGCCGCGGCGGCGGGCAGGCGGGCCGGATCGGCCGAGACCAGATGGCTGGGGGCCAGGTCGGCCAGGAGGTCGAGCCAGAAGATGGTCATGGCCGTGAGGACCCGGCCCTTGTCGGGGATGGGCTCGGCCAGGACGACGTCGAAGGCCGAGATCCGGTCCGAGGCCACCATGACGAGCAGGCCGTCCCCGGCGTCGTACAACTCGCGCACCTTGCCGGCATGGACGAGCTCCAGACTCACGCCTCCACCTCCTTGAGCGCCTCGGCGAACCGACCGACGTGGCGCAACGACCGGGTCACGTCGAACGCCTCGTCCAAGGCGTCGGTCCCCAGGGTCATGTCAGGGTCCTCCTCGAGGACGGACCGGAACGACCGGCGCTCCTCCCACGACGCCCGCGCGTCACGTTGGACGACACGATAGGCGGCGTCGCGGCTCATGCCCGACGCCACCAGGGCCAGCAGGACGGGCTGACTGAAGACGAGCCCGAACGATCCCTCGACGACGTTCGCCCGCATCCGGTCGCGGTGGACGACCAGCCCGTCGACGAGCCCGGCGCCGCGGCGCAGGACGTAGTAGGTGAGCAGAGAGGCGTCGGGGAGGATGACGCGCTCCACCGAGGAATGGCTGATGTCACGCTCGTGCCACAAGGCCACGTCCTCGAGCCCGGACCCGAGGTAACCCCGCAGGACCCGCGCCAGTCCCGTCAGCCGCTCGGAGAGGATGGGGTTGCGCTTGTGGGGCATGGCCGAGCTGCCCTTCTGGCTCGCCCCGAAGGCCTCCTCGACCTCGCCCACCTCGGTCCGGGCCAGATGGCGGATCTCGGTGGCGACCATCTCGACGGTGGCCCCCACCGACGGCGCAGGCCCAGAGGAGCTCGGCGTGGCGGTCCCGGGCGATCACCTGGGTGGCCGGGACCGGTGTCAGGCCGAGCGCCCGGCAGACGAAGGCCTCGACCTCGGGGTCGATGTTGGAGTAGGTCCCTACCGCCCCCGAGAGCTTCCCCACCGCCACCCTGGCGCGCGCGGCGCGGAGGCGCTGGCGGTCGCGGTCGGCCTGGAGACACCAGAGGGCCAGCTTGGCTCCGAAGGTGGTCGGCTCGGCGTGCATCCCGTGGGTCCGGCCGGCCATGGGGACGTCCATGAACTGAAGCGCCCGGGTCTTGAGCACCGCCACCCATGCGTCGGACGCGTCGATCAGGAGGTCGGCCGCCGCGGTGAGGGTGGCGCAGAGGGCGGTGTCGACGACGTCGGACGAGGTGAGCCCGTGATGGACGAGTGACCCTTCGGGCTCACCGATGGCCGCCTGAACGACGTCGACGAAGGCGGCGACGTCGTGGTCGGTGACGCTCTCGCGTTCGGCCACCGCTGTCACCAGGTCGCTCGTGACCTTGGGGGCGCGCGCCCGGACGGCGGCGGCGGTCGCCGCCGGGATCTCGCCCACCGCGGCCCGGGCCTCGATGGCCAGCAGCTCGACCTCGAGCCACTTCTCGAGACGGGCTTCGTCGGTGAACAGCGCCGCCATCTCGGGCAGCGAGTATCGCGGGATCACGACGCCGCTCCCGTCCGGGCCGGCACGAGGCCGATGTCGGTGCGGTACTGGGCGCCGTCGAAGGTGATCAGGTCGACCCCGGCGTAGGCCCGGGCCCGGGCATCGGCCAGGCTGCGCCCGGTGCCGGTGACGCCGAGGACCCGGCCCCCGGCGGTGACCGGCCGGCCCTGGTCGTCGAGACCGGTCCCGGCGTGGAGCACGGTCACCTCCGGAAGCACCGACGCCATCTCGAGACCCTCGACCGGGTCACCAGTGCGCGGGGCGGTCGGGTAGCCGGCCGAGGCCATGACCACGCAGACAGCCGCGGCCGTCGTCGGGCGGGGATCGGTCCGCAGGTGCCCGGAGGCGGCCTCGGCCAACAGCCCGGTCACGTCCTCGTCCACCCGGGGCAGGACGGCCTGGGTCTCGGGGTCGCCGAAACGGACGTTGTACTCGAGCACCTTCGGCCCGTCGGCGGTGAGGATCAGCCCGGCGTAGAGGACCCCCCGGTAGTCGATCCCCCGCCGCCGCAGCGCCGCCACGAGCGGTTCGACCGACTCGTCGAGGATCCGGTCGACGCGCGAATCGGGGACGAGCCCGACGGCCGAGCAGGCCCCCATCCCGCCCGTGTTGGGGCCGCGGTCGCCGTCGCCCAGGCGCTTGTAGTCCTGGGCCACCGGCAGGGGGGCGATGCGACTGCCATCACAGAGCACCAGCAGCGAGCACTCGGCCCCCACCAGACCTTCTTCCACCACCACCCGGCGCCCGGCGTCACCGAAGGCGTCGCCCGACAACTTGGCCACCACGTCGGCCTCGGCCTCGGCCCGGTCGTCGGTGACGAGGACACCCTTCCCCGACGCCAGCCCGTCGGTCTTGACCACCCACGGCCCGGGCAGCTCGGCCAGGAAACGGTGGGCCGGGCCGGCTTCGTCGAAGACCCCGTAGCGCGCCGTGGCCACCCCGGCCTCGTCGAGGACCTCCTTCATGAAGGCCTTCGACCCCTCGAGGCGCGCCCCGTCGGCCCCGGGACCGAAGACGAGCCGCCCGTCGGCGCGCAGCCGGTCCGCCAGCCCGTCGACGAGCGGCTGCTCCGGCCCGATCACCACCAGGTCGGCCACCACCGACTCCGGGGGGAGGTCGGTGACGGTGACCGGATATCCCGACGCCGTCACCCCCGCCATCCCCGGGTTGCCGGGGGTGACGACCACCTCGGCCGTCCGGGCCAGCGCCAGGGCCAGCGCGTGCTCCCGCCCGCCGGACCCGACGACACAGACCCTCATCGGGACGCAGACCCTCATGCGGCGAACCGGACGAACTGTTCGCGTCCGGGCCCGACCCCGACCAGCTTGATCGGCACGCCGATCTGGTCGGCCAGGAACGCGATGTACTCGCGCGCCGCGGGGGGAGGTCGCCGAGCTCGGTGGCGCCCGACAGGTCGGCCCGCCACCCGGGGAGCTCTTCGTAGACGGGGACGACCTGGTGGAAGCACCGACTGGTGGTAGGGCGGATGGACGAAGCGCTCACCGTCGGACTCGTAGGCGACGCAGACCTTGACCGTGTCGAAGGTGTCGAGGACGTCGAGCTTGGTGAGAGCCACCTCCGAGAGCGAGTTCAGCCGGACCGCCTGGCGCATCATCACGGCGTCGAACCAGCCGCAGCGCCGCCGCCGACCGGTGTTGGTCCCGAACTCGTGGCCCCGCTCGACCATGACGTCGCCCACCTCGTCGAGACACTCGGTGGGGAACGGACCGGCACCCACCCGCGTCACGTAGGCCTTGGCGATCCCGATGACCTCGCCGATGTCGCGCGGTCCGATGCCCGCTGCCCGTGCAGGCGCCGCCGGCCACCGGGTTGGACGACGTCACGAAGGGATAGGTCCCGTGGTCGAGGTCGAGGAAGGTGGCCTGGGCCCCCTCGAGCAGGACGTTGCGACCGGCTCCGAGGGCGTCGTGGACGAGCGACACGGTGTCGCCCACCATGGGCCCGATCCGGGGCGCGTACTCGCCGAGGTAGCGGTCGCAGATCGACTCCACGTCGAGCGGCAACCGGTTGTAGACCTTGGCCAGGACCGCGTTCTTCTCCTTCAGCGCGACGTCGAGCTTCTGGCGGAAGATCTTGGCGTCGAGGAGGTCCTGGACCCGCAGTCCCACCCGCGCCGCCTTGTCGGCGTAGGCGGGCCCGATCCCCCGGCGCGTCGTGCCCAGCGCGTTCTTGCCCAGGAAGCGCTCGGTGACCCGGTCGATCTCCTGGTGGTACGGCATGATCAGGTGGGCGTTCCCGCTCACCACCATCCGGCCGACGTCGATCCCCTTGGCCGCCAGCGTGTCGAGCTCGGCCAGCAGGACGCCGGGGTCCACCACCACGCCGTTGCCGATGACGGGGGTGATGTGGGGGTAGAGCACGCCGCTCGGGACGAGCTGCAGGGCGAAGGACTCGCCGTCGACCACGACCGTGTGCCCGGCGTTGTGGCCGCCCTGGTAGCGGACGACCATCTGCATGTCCCGGGCGAGCAGGTCGGTGAGCTTGCCCTTGCCCTCGTCGCCCCACTGGGTCCCGACGACCACGGTTGCGGGCACGCGTTCTCCTCCGTCAACGACTCCGGATTACGCCCCAGTGTAGCCCGGGCGCCGGGACCGCCGCCTCAGCCGGTGACCGGCACGTCAGGGCGGCGCCGTCGGGGCGCCACGTCGACGGTGACGGTGTCGCCGTCGCCGTAGCCGCCCTTCAGCAGGGCCAGGGCCAGGGGGTCCTCCACCGCCCGCTGGAGGACGCGCCGCAGCGGACGGGCCCCGAGATCGGGGTCGTAGCCGGCCTTGGCCAGCCAGTCCTTGGCTGCGTCGGTCACCTCCAGGCCGAGCCGGCGCTCGGCCAGCCGGCGGCCGGAGATGGTCGAGCTGGATGTCCACGATCCGGCGCATGTCGTCCTCGGTCGAGCCGGCGGAAGCGGACGATCTCGTCGATGCGGTTGAAGAACTCGGGCTTGAAGAAGTCCTGGGGATCCCCCGGCAGGTTCGACGTCATGATCAGCACGGTGTTGGTGAAGTCCACGGTCCGGCCCTGGCCGTCGGTCAGCCGCCCGTCCTCGAGCACCTGGAGCAGGACGTTGAACACGTCGGGGTGGGCCTTCTCGATCTCGTCGAGGAGCACGACGGCGTAGGGCCGGCGCCGGACCGCCTCGGTCAGCTGGCCGCCCTCCTCGTAGCCGACGTACCCGGGGGGCGCCCCCACCAGGCGGGCCACGGTGTGCTTCTCCTGGTACTCGCCCATGTCGATGCCGGACCATGGCCCGGTCGTCGTCGAAGAGGAACTCGGCCAGGGCCCGGGCCAGCTCGGTCTTGCCCACCCCGGTGGGACCGAGGAACAGGAAGGAGCCGATGGGCCGGTTGGGGTCCGACAGCCCGGCCCGGCTGCGCCGGATGGCGTTGGCCACGGCCCGGACGGCCTCGTCCTGGCCCACCACCCGGCTCGTGGAGGTCCTCCTCCATGCGGACGAGCTTCTGGCCAGCTCGGCCTCCAGGAGCCGGGTGACCGGGCACACCGGTCCACCGGCTCACCACCTCGGCCACGTCCTCGGCGTCGACCTCCTCCTTCAGCATGGCCCCGCCCGCCTGCAGCTCGGCCAGGGTCTGGGTGGCCTCTTCGATCGGCCGCTCGATGCTCGGGGATCTGGCCGTAGCGGATCTCCGAGGCCCGGGTGAGGTCGCCGTCGCGCGCGAAGCGCTCGGCCTCGCCCTTGCGTACGCTCGAGCTCCTCCTTCAGCGTCCGGATGGCGGCGATGGCGTCCTTCTCGGCCTGCCAGCGCGCCGTCATGGCGTCGGCCTGCTCGTGGAGGTTGGCCAGCTCCTCGTCGAGACGGCTCAGCCGCTCGGCCGAGGCGGCGTCGGTCTCCTTGGCCAGCGCCATCCGCTCGATCTCGAGCTGGCGCATGCGCCGGGTGACGACGTCGATCTCGGTGGGCATGCGAGTCGATCTCGATCCGCAGCCGGCTGGCCGCCTCGTCCATGAGGTCGATGGCCTTGTCGGGCAGGAAGCGCCCGGTGACGTAGCGGTCGGACAGCACGGCCGCCGCCACGAGCGCGGCGTCCTGGATGCGCACCCCGTGGTGGACCTCGTAGCGCTCCTTCAGGCCGCGGAGGATGGCGATGGTGTCCTCCACCGACGGCTGGCCGACGTACGACGGGCTGGAAGCGCCGCTCGAGGGCGGCGTCCTTCTCGATGTACTTGCGGTACTCGTCGAGGGTGGTGGCGCCGATCAGGCGCAGCTCGCCGCGCGCCAGCATGGGCTTGATCATGTTGCCGGCGTCCATGGCCCCCTCGGCCGCGCCGGCGCCCACGATGGTGTGGAGCTCGTCGATGAAGGTGATGATCTCGCCCTCGGCGTCGGTGATCTCCTTCAGCACCGCCTTCAGCCGCTCCTCGAACTCGCCGCGGTACTTGGCCCCGGCCACCATGGACGACGAGGTCGAGGGCCACCACCCGCTTGTCGCGCAGGCCCTCGGGCACGTCGCCCTCGACGATGCGGTTGGCCAGGCCCTCCACGATGGCCGTCTTGCCCACGCCGGGCTCGCCGATGAGGACGGGGTTGTTCTTGGTGCGGCGGCGACAGGACCTGGATGACGCGGCGGATCTCCTCGTCGCGCCCGATGACGGGGTCGAGCTTGCCCTTGGCGGGCCGCCTCGGTCAGGTCGCGGCCGTAACGCTCGAGGGCCTGGTACTGCTCCTCGGGGTTCTGCGATGTGACCCGGTGACTGCCCCGCACCTGGCGCAGGGCGGTCGAGCAGCTCGTCGCGGGTGACCCCGATCCGGTCGGCCAGGGCCAGGAGCAGGTGCTCGACCGAGAGGTACTCGTCGCCCATGTCCCGGCGCAGCTCGTCGGCGTCGTCGAGGACACGGCTCGTGCTCGCGCGACATCGACGGCTCGGCGCTCCCGTAGGCCTTGGGCAGGGACCCGAGGCGCTCCTCGAGCGACCGGGCCAGCGCCGTCGGCTCCACCCCGGCCCGCGCCAGGAGAGGCACGGCCAGTCCCTCGGGCTGGGCCAGCAAGGCGGCCAGGAGGTGGTCGGGGGTGATCTCGGCGTGGTTCTGGGTCCGGGCCGTCTCGGACGGCGGCGGCGAACGCCTCCTGCGTCTTGATCGTCCAACGGTTCGGGTCGATGGCCATCGTCGGTTACCTCCTCCGGTTGCGGGCCGCGGCGGAACCGGGTCCGGCCACGACGACGGATTGCCGGACCGGAACCAGGTCGCGGCGGTAGTGACGGTGCGTCCGCTCGACGGTCTCACGGGCCTCGGCCCGGATCCGGTCCAGCTCGGACCGCAGGCGCGCCACCTCGGCCTCGAGCTCGAGGACGCGGCGGACGCCCTCGAGGTTGAGCCCGGCGGTGGTGAGGTCCTGGATCCGCCGGAGCTGCTCGATGTCGCGTTGCGAGTAGCGGCGGTTCCCGCCGCCGGTGCGCGACGGGTCCACCAGCCCGCGGCGCTCGTAGACCCGCAGCGTCTGGGGATGGACCCCGGCCAGCTCGGCGGCCACCGAGATCACGTAGACGGCGCGCGTCGACGCCTCGTGTTCGCCCCCGCCACCGGTCGCCCGGATGGGGATGGGAATCGGTTGTGGATCGTTCACGGTCATGGTGCCCCCAGGTGGTCACGCGGTGCGGCGTCGGAGACGCGGGCCAGCGCCTCGACGGCCGCGCGTTGCTCGTCGGTCAGTTTCTTCGGGACGGTCACCTCCACCGTCACCAGGAGATCGCCTCGCCCCGCGGCGTCCGCCCGAGGGGACGCCGCGTCCCTTGACCCGGAACGTCTGACCCGACGCCGTTCCCGCCGGGATCCGCAGGGTGACCGGGTCGTCGAGCGTGGGGACGGTGACGGTCGTCCCGAGCGCCGCCTCGGCGAAGGTGACGGGGACGGTCAGGGTCAGGTTCTTGCCCCGCCGGCCGAAGACGGGGTGCCCGTCCACGTGGACGACGACGTAGAGGTCACCGGCGGGCCCGTTGGCGCGCCCGGCGGCGCCGCGGCCCTTGACCCGGATGCGCTGACCGTCCTCCACGCCGGCGGGGATCCGGACCTTCACGGACCGGGTCCGGCGCGTCACGCCCGTCCCCCGACAGGTGGGACAGGGCGTCTCGATGATGGTGCCCCGACCGCTGCACTGCGGGCAGACCCGGCTCAGGGAGAACAGGCCCTGGTTGTCCTGCGAGCGCACCCGTCCCGTGACACGTCGGGCAGGTGACGGGCGGGTCCCCGGCGCGGCACCCGCTGCCGTGACAGGTCTCGCAGCGCGCCTCGCCGGCGACGTTGACCGACGTGGTCACGCCGCGGACGGCGTCCTCGAACGACAGGTGGAGCTCGGCCTCCACGTCGGCACCGCGACGCGGTCCCGCCCCGCGCGAACGCCGGCCGCCGAAGCCGCCCAGACCCCCGAAGAGGTCGCCCAGGTCGCCGAGGTCCTCGACCCGGAAGGTGGATCCACCGGGTCCACCGAAGCCGCCCCCGCCGAACCCGGCCGCGCCCAGGCGGCGGACCTCGTCGTACTCCTTGCGCTTGGCGGCGTCGCCGAGAACGTCGTAGGCGGCGGTGATCTCCTTGAACTTGTCCTCGGAGGCCGGGTTGGCGTCGGGGTGGTACTGCTTGGCCAACTTCCGGTAGGCGCGCGTGAGCTCCTTGTCGGTGGCCGTCGACGACACACCGAGCGTCTGGTAGTAGTCCTTCTCGAGCCATTCACGTTGCGCGGCCACCGTTCACCTCCTTCTGGTCACATCCGCTTCTGGTCAGACCCGCTGCGTCCGGTCGCATCCACTGCTGTTCGCATACGTGGCGTCAGGTCGATCGCCGGGTCGTCACACCGGCGCTCTGCGCCGGTCACCCGCGCACGCGCACCATGGCCGGGCGGATCACACGGCCCTTCCACCGGTATCCCGGACGCAGGACATCGGCCACGACCGGTCCGGACGACGCACGGTCGGGGTCATCGTCGGCCCCCCCGCCGGCGCCGGACACACCGGCATCGGCCGGCGGCACGTGTTCCACGGCGTCGTGCACGGTGGGATCGAACGGCGCCCCCGCCTCGTCGATCCGCTCGAGACCTTCCTTGGCCATCACGTCACCCATCAACCCCGACGCCTGGAGCAATGCCTTCACCTCCGCCGAGGCGCTGTCCTCGTCGCGGAGATGGGCGCGCGTCAGATCGAAGGCATCGAGTGCGGGTAGCAATTTGGCCACCAGATTCTCCGTGGCGCGCTCGAGTTGGTCGGTCTGTTGACGGATCATCCGCTTCTTGTAGTTCTCGAAGTCGGCCTGCACGCGGCGGACCATCTCGAGGTACTCGTCGCGCTCACGCCGGACCACGGTCAGCTCGTCCTCGGCTTCGACGCCGACGCCTCCGTCGGCCCCGTCACCCTCCCGGTCGACGGTGTCGACGGTGTCGATGGGCGCGACGGGCGCGACGGGCGCGACGGGCGCGGGCTTGGGTCGGGTGGGATTTGCGCCGGCGGACGCGGCCGTGTGTTCGGTGCCGACAACCGACGGCGGGCCGCCCCGCCGGGGCGCGCCGGCGCCGGCGGGTGTGTCCCGCTCGGCGCCCGTGCCCGGCGGCCGGTGGCGGCTGCCACCGGTGTCATCGACGTGGGGGCTCATGCCGAGGGCTCGTCCACGATCTCGGCGTCGACCACTTCGTCATCGGACGGGTCGGCACCGTCGCTCGCCGCCGGCGCGACGGTCCCGACGAGGACTTGGCCGCCTGCTCGTACAGCCTCTGGGAGAAGCTGTGACTGGCGTTCACCAGAGCCTCGGTGGCCTCCTTGATCTTCTCGACGTCGGATCCCGCCAGGGCGGTCAGTGAGCTCCTTCGAGCGCGGCCTCGACCTTGTCCTTCTCGTCACCCTCGAACTTGTCGCCCTGCTCGCGCAGCAGCTTCTCGGTCTGGTAGACGAGCGTGTCGGCGTTGTTGCGGACCTCCGCCTCCTCGCGGCGACGGCGGTCGTCGTCGGCGTGGGACTCGGCGTCGCGGACCATGCGGTCGATCTCGTCCTTGGCCAGAGACGACTGGCCGGTGATCGTCATCGACTGCTCCTTGCCGGTGGCCTGATCCTTGGCGAAGACGTGCACGATGCCGTTGGCGTCGATGTCGAAGGTCACCTCGATCTGGGGAACGCCACGCGGTGCCGGCGGCAGGTCCACGAGTTGGAACTTGCCCAGCGTCTTGTTGTACATCGCCATCTCGCGCTCGCCCTGGAGGACGTGGATCTCCACCGACGGCTGGTTGTCGTCGGCCGTGGTGAAGACCTCGGAGCGCTTGGTCGGGATGGTGGTGTTGCGCTCGATCAGCCGGTGCATGACGCCGCCCTTGGTCTCGATCCCGAGCGACAGCGGGGTCACGTCGAGCAGCAGGACGTCTTTCACCTCGCCCTTCAACACGCCGGCCTGGACGGCGGCGCCGATGGCCACGACCTCGTCGGGGTTGACGCCCTTGTGGGGCTCCTTGCCCGTGAGGCCCTGCACCAGGTCCTGGATCGCCGGCATCCGGGTCGAGCCGCCCACCAGGACCACGTGGTCGATGTCGGACTTCGACAGACCGGCGTCGGAGATGGCCTGCTCGAACGGGCCCTTGCAGCCGTCGACGAGATCGGCGGTGAGCTCGTTGAACTTGGCCCGCGTCAGCTTGAGGTCGAGGTGCTTGGGACCTTCGGACGTGGCGGTGATGAAGGGCAGGTTGATCTGGGTCTCCTGGACCGACGACAGCTCGATCTTGGCCTTCTCCGCCGCTTCCTTCAGCCGCTGGAGGGCCATCTTGTCGGCTGACAGGTCGACGCCCTCGGTGTTCTTGAACTCGGTCACCAGCCAGTCGATGACCCGCTGGTCCCAGTCGTCACCACCGAGGTGGGTGTTGCCGGAGGTGGACTTGACCTCGAAGACGCCGTCGCCGATCTCGAGGATCGAGACGTCGAAGGTCCCGCCGCCGAGGTCGAAGACGAGGACCGTCTGCTCCTTGTTCTCCTTGTCCAGCCCGTAGGCGAGGGCGGCCGCGGTGGGCTCGTTGATGATCCGGAGCACCTCGAGGCCGGCGATCTGGCCCGCCTCCTTGGTGGCGGTGCGCTGGGCGTCGTCGAAGTAGGCGGGAACGGTGATGACGGCCTGGTTGACGGTGTCGCCGAGGTAGGACTCGGCGTCCCTCTTCAGCTTCTGGAGGATGCGGGCCGAGATCTCCTGGGCGTTGTACTTCTTGCCGTCGATGTCGATGGACCAGCGCCGTTCCCATGTGACGCTTGACGGACCGGATGGTGCGGTCCGGGTTGGTGATGGCCTGGCGCTTGGCCACCTCACCGACGAGGACCTCGCCTGACTTGGAGAAGCCGACGACCGACGGCGTGGTCCGGCCCCCCTCGGCGTTGGGGATGACGACCGGCTCGCCGGCCTCCAGGACGCTCACGACCGAGTTGGTCGTGCCGAGGTCGATACCGACGGCCTTGGACATCTGTGCTGCCTCCGAATCTTCTTGGCCCGACGACCTTCGCCTGACCTTGACTGATGCACATCAGTATAGCGATCTTGAGTGTTATATAGTCAAGATTTCTGCTCCTGAATCGTCAGGTTACTAGATCGGGACGCTGTTGGGCTCGCGGCGGTCATGCCTGTGGACACGGTGTCTCCGTTCCCGGAAGTCCAGTTCGGACACAGCTCTTCTGTAAGCACCACCGGCAGCGGCACGGTCACTCCACGTGGTATCTCGGGTCACGACCAGGTGGTCTCCCGCTTCAACAGGCGCCGGCGACGGTGGAGAATGGTCGTGGGCAGTTGCTCTCAGCCCCCGTCCGAGAACTGCCCGGACCGCACCGGTCACACGGCGCATGGAGGCGCCACCCGGACCCAGGGTTCGCCCTGGGTCCGGGGCGCGTCCGGGGAGGGTCCGAAGGGCGGACGCTTCACCCACCGTCCGGGCCTCTGACGCCTCGGCGGGCGCGCCGCTACTCTCGGTAGCGTGCCCGATCTGGTCCTCCTCCGCCACGGCCAGTCCACCTGGAACGCCGAAGGCCTCTTCACGGGATGGGTCGACGTCGACCTGACGGCCGAAGGCGAAGAGGAGGCCCGTCAGGCCGGTCGGCTCCTCCTGGCCGAGCAGGAGACCGGCCTCGTCCTCGACGTCCTGCACACATCGGTGCTGACCCGGGCGGTGCGCACGGCGAACCTGGCCCTCGACGAGCTGGGACGCTCCTGGATCCCGGTCCGCCGGCACTGGCGACTGAACGAGCGCCACTACGGCGCCCTCCAGGGGAAGAACAAGAAGGAGACGACGGCCGAAGTTCGGCGATCGACCAGGTGAAGGTCTGGCGCCGGAGCTACGACCACCCGCCCGCCGGCCATCGACGCCGAGCACCACCCCGTCCATGACCAGCGCTACCGCCAGGTCCCGGCCGGCGCCCTGCCCGGCCACCGAGTGCCTGGCCGACGTGGTGACCCGGATGGTCCCCTACTGGGAGGACGTCATCGTGGCCGACCTCCACGCCTTCGACGGCGTGATCGTCGTCGCCCACGGCAACTCACTGCGGGCCCTTGTGAAGTACCTCATGGACCTGACCGACGAGGAGATCGTCGGTCTGGAGATCCCCACCGGTGTGCCGTGGTGGTTCCGCCTGGCCGACGACCTCTCGGTCACCGGAGAACGCCAGCTCGGTGATCCCGACGCCATCGAGGCGGCGAAGCGGGCGACCGCCCACCAGGCCGGCTGACACACACCGGCTGACACACACCAGCGGGCGACACACCCGCGGGCGACGCACCGACGTCTCGGACCCACCGCGGCGGCTGACTCGACGGGGCCGGCACATGCCGACCCCGTCGAGTTCCACCGTCACTTCTCAGAGTGCGTCGGAACCGCGTTCCCCGTGCGGACCCGGACCACGGCCTCGACGGGGATGACCCACACCTTGCCGTCGCCGATCTTGCCGGTGGCCGCCGTGCGCGACGATGGTGTCGACCACCTCGTCCACCTGCGTCGTCGTCGACGAGCACCTCGACCCGGATCTTGGGGACGAAGTCGACCTCGTACTCGGCACCCCGGTAGACCTCGGTGTGGCCCCGCTGGCGACCGAAGCCCTGCGCCTCGGTCAGCGTCATGCCCTGGACGCCCAGGGTCTTCAGCGCTCTCCTTCACCTCGTCGAGCTTGAACGGCTTGAGGACTGCTACGACCAGCTTCATGGCGAATCTCTCCTTCGGCTCGTAGTGGTCCGGTCAGGTGTCGGCTTCGCCGGACGGCGGGTCCGACTCGTCGGGTCTCTTCGATGCTACCGACGCAGCGTCGCCGGCCACTCGAAGGCACTGGCGCCGATCCGCTGGGCGAACGTCTCCTCGGGGAAGGCCTCCTCGTCGTGGATGGCGAGGTCGCCGATCTCGAGGATGTCGTCGCTGTAGCGGGCCCCTCGCAGGACGAGCCCGATGAGCTTCATCAGTATGAAGGTGACGAGGGCCGACCAGAAGATGACGAACAGGGCGGCTCGGAACTGTTCCCACAGCTGGTGGGCCGAACCCGTGTACATCAGGCCGTTCACCGAGAACGGCACGCACTGCCCCTGGGGCGTGACGTAGGCCGCGGCCGAGGTGTTCACCACCTGGCCCGCCGAGTTCAGGTGGCCACAGCCGTACTCCACCATGTTCGGGTCGCCGAAGATGCCGAGCAGCATGCCGCCGAAGAAGCCGGCGATGCCGTGGGTGTAGATGACCCCGAGGGCGTCGTCGACCTTCGAGAAGGGCCGCACCTTGGACAGGTAGTTCCAGGCAGATCCACACGACGGCGGAGCACGATCGCCCCGACGTAGATGGCGCCCCGGCCGTTGACCCAGCCGGCGCAGGGGGTGATCCCCACCAGGCCGCAGATCATGCCGTTCACGGCCGCCCAGGAAGGTCGGTTTCTTGGCCTTGGAGAGCCAGGCGTCCATGGCGATCCAGACCATGACGCCGACGGCCGTGGCGACGTTGGTGTTGACCACGGCGGCGGCCGCGTCGGTGCCCGCGTAGTACGGGTCACCACCGTTGAAGCCGTTCCAGCCCAGCCACAGGATGCCGGCCCCGACGGCCGCCATCACCAGGTTGTTGGGGATGGCGTGTTGTCGGTCTCGCAGCAGGCGGGGTCCGAGGACCCAGGCGGCTACGAAGCCCGACACACCGGCCGACATGTGGATGACGAAACCCCCGGAGAAGTCGAGCGAGCCCTCCTGGGAGAAGTAGCCGCCGCCCCAGAGGAGGAAGGCGTCGACGCCGTAGACGAAGGTCGACCACAGCGGCACCAGCAGGCACCAGGCGCTGAACTTGATCCGGCCCAGCACGCTGCCCAGGAACAGCAGCGGGGTGATGGCGGCGAAGACGAACTGGAAGTACGCCAGCGTCGTCGTGGGGAAGTGGAAGGGGATGGCGGTGTTGGCTGCCGACACCGCTTGGCCCTGTTCACCCACGCTGTCGGTGATCCCTCCCGGTTTCCCGACGAAGTTCTCGAAGAAGTGTTTGACCCATCCCACGCCGGAGAGCTGGGTCTGGACCCCGTCGTGCACCCCGCCCCCGATCGAGGTGGCACCGAAGCCCATCTTGTAGGACCACAAGCACCCAGGCGATGAGGACGAGCGAGAACCCGGCGAACATCATGGCCAGGACGTTTACCGCCCACTTCTTCTGGACGATGGAGGCGTAGAGGACCGCCAGACCGGGGAGACTCATCAGGCCGACGAACGTGGCGGCAACAATCTGCCACGTGTTGTCGCCCGTATTCACCCAACTGGGATACGGAACGGAAACTGCAGCCCCTAGCAGGTGCACGGCTCGGCACTCCTCTCTTACGGTCACTACGCCTTGGCGCCCCGCGCCGTGGACGGGGCATCACCCGGAATCCGGGTCCGCCAAGGCCACAGCAGGAGTCCGCCCTGCCGCCCACAGGATGCAGGTCGGGCGTTTCCGGATCGTCACGCCAGTGTTACCAGTACGTGAACTAGGTCGGGCTCAGGCACGGTCCCGATCGGCGCGGCAGCCCCGCCACTACTCTCTTCGGATCGCCCGAGCACCCAAAGGACCGACCCCCGACCCTGCGGAGGCCGATCCGGTCGGCGAAGCCACCACGACCCTCCGTGGCGCCGGCGTCGACGTGGACGTGCGCCGTGTCGGACGTGTCCTCGTCGGGATGACTCTGGGCGCCCTGGCCGTCCTCGCCGGCGTCCTGTTCGTCGCCGGAGCGCATCAGAACGATCAGATAACGCGCCTGCGCCAGGACGGGGTGCGGGTCCGTGTCACGGTGACCGGGTGCACGGGCCTGCTGGGGGGAAGCGGCAGCAACCCGGTGGGCTTCGACTGCCGGGGGACGTTCACCCTCGGCGGTCATCGGTACATCGACGCCATCCCCGGCAACGCCCTGCACCTTCCCGGAGCGACCCTCCGGGGCGTCACAGTCCGGGACGATCCGGGACTGTTCTCCACCGTGGGAACTCTGGCGACCCAGCACCCCTCGGCAAGGGTGTTCATCCTCCCCACTGTGCTGCTCGTCGTTCTCGCCCTCGCCGTGGGAGGCCTCCTCCTCAGGCGACGGCACCTGCGCAGAGCCTGAGCGACGGAGTCAGCCCGCTCGTTGTTCGTTCTCCGGCTTCTGGGGCGGCGACCGTTTGGGTGGAGTCGGGGGGGTGTAGCGCTTGTTGGGCGGGGGCCGTCCGTTGCCGGCGGCCCCGCGTCCGCGGGACCCGGGACGACCAGGGGCGTCGCCGGTCGCCTCTTTCAAATCCCGTCCCAGTCGGTACGACCGGACCAGCAGCCATGCGCCGGCCAGGATGTAGGGGATTCCGAAGCCCCAGTAGTGGAGGTTGAACACGGCCAGTCCGTAGAGGGCCATCACGATGCCGAGATAGAGGCGCTTGCGGAGCATCGCCATCACCAGCATCGCCAGGGCGAGGGCCAGGAGCACCAGCTCGAGCTCGTGGTAGAGCCCGGGGCTCACGTGGAGTCTGTTGGGCCGGCCGTTCTTCAGCAGCGCCGCCGGGTCGTTCGAAATCAGGGCGTTGATGATGAGGACCCCGATGGCGGCGGCTACCGGCGCCAGCAGCAATCCGACGAGGCGCTCCTTGTCGTCCGCGGATCTGACCGCCTCCTCCAGCTCCCCGACCGACTGCGGCCCGTCCGCCGCCTTGGCCTTGGAAGCCGTGCCGGGCTCGGCCGGCTTCACCAGGGCGTTGCGCAACCGCTCGCCGAGGTGGGCCCTGGTCCCGTCGTGCTTCAGCCGGGGAAGGGCGAGCAGGACACGCTGCCACAGGCTCAGCGGCGGAGGGGCGCCCTCCGAGCCGTCGGGAGAGCGACTGCCGGGCATCGGGAAAGGCTAGCGCGCGCGCCCCGCGTCGGCCGCCAGCACGGCCAAGAGGCGCTGACTAGCCTCCCGTGGATGACGCCGCGACCGAAAGACATCGACCTCGGAGACATCTGGCTCTTCTCTGCCCTCTCGGCCAGTCAATTGCGCACCCTGCGACGGACGGTCGACGAGATCACCATCCCGGCCGGAAAGGTTCTGTGCGAGGAAGGCAGCGTCGGCCGGGAGTTCTTCTTCATCGTGGACGGAACCGCCTCGGTCCGACGAAACGGGCGGAAGGCAGCCACCCTCGGGCCCGGCGGCTATTTCGGCGAGCTCTCCCTGCTCGACCGCCGCCCCCGGTCGGCCACGGTCATCTCGGATACCGAGATGACCCTCCTCGTCCTCGAGCAGCGGCGGTTCAACGGGCTCCTCGACGCCATGCCGGCGTTGGCCCACAAGCTGCTGGTGGCCATGTCGGAACGCCTACGCGAAGCGGACGCCAAGGCCTTCCACTGATCACCGATCGGCTGATCACCGATCGACTGTCAGTCGGTGTCGCCCGGTTCTGCCATCGCACTCGGGGCCTGTGCCCCCACCGGCGGCGCCGCCAGCGACGCCTCCACCACCTGTGACAGGTCGAGGACCCGCACATCGTCCTCGCGCTGGCGGGCCCGGACGGCGTCATCCAGCATGATCAGGCAATAGGGACACGCCGTCGAGACGACGTCGGCGCCCGTGGTGAGTGCCTCGTCGGTCCGCTCGAGGTTGACCCGCTTGCCGATGTCCTCCTCCATCCACATCCGAGCCCCGCCGGCCCCGCAGCAGAAGCTCTTCTCCCGGCACCGGCGCATCTCGATCTGCTCGACCCCGTCGATGGCGTCGAGCACGGACCGCGGCTCGTCGAAGATCCGGTTGTGGCGACCGAGGTAGCAGGGATCGTGGTAGGTGACCTTGGCGTCCATCGTCCCCGCCGTGAGCCGGCCCGTCTCGATGAGATGGCCGAGCAGCTGCGAGTGGTGGATCACCTCGAAATTTCCGCCGAGATCCGGGTACTCCCGTGACAATGAATTGAAACAGTGCGGGCACGATGCCACGACCTTCTTGGCCCCCACCTCGTTCAGAGTGGCGATGTTGGCTTTCCCCATCTCCTGATAGAGGTATTCGTTGCCGAGCCGGCGGGCGGGATCACCGGTGCACGACTCCCGGGGACCGAGGATGGCGAAACGGACGCCGGCCCGGTGGAGCATCCGCGCCGTGGCCTGCGTGGCCTTGCGGGCCCTTTCGTCCAGGGCACCGGCGCAGCCCACCCAATAGAGGTACTCGATGTCGTCGGGGATGGTGCCGTCGACGACAGGGACCTCGAAGTCGAGGACGTCGGTCCACTCCGCCCGCTTGGCCGCACCGAGCCCCCAGGGGTCGCCCTGGTTTTCGATGTTCCGCAGCATGAGGCCGGACTCGCTCGGGAACCTCGACTCCATCAGGACCTCGTAGCGACGCATGTCGACGATGGTGTCGACGTGCTCGATGTCGACGGGGCATGCCTCCACACACGCTCCGCATGTCAGGCACGACCAGAGGACGTCGGGGTCGATGGTCCCGGGCACCAACGTCGGCACGTCGGCGAGGCTCCCGGCCACTTCGGTGGAACCGTCCTCGGCGCCGGCGGCGCCGTTCGTCGGCGCGGTCCGACCGGCCCCCACCAGACGCGGAGCCGATTCGAAGAGGTTGTCCCGCAGGCCCATGATGAGGAGCTTGGGGGATAGGGGCTTGCCCGTGGTCCAAGCCGGGCAGGCGTCCTGGCAGCGTCCGCACTCGGTACAGGTGAGCGTGTCGAGCAGCTGCTTCCAGCTCAGGTCCTCGATGTGGCCGGCGCCGAACACCGTGTCCTCCGAGACGTTCTCCATGTCCATGTCGGGAGTCGTGTACAGCGGCCCGAGGGCGACCGGGCGCCGAGACGCGGCCACGTTGATGGGGGCCAGGAAGATGTGGAGGTGCTTCGAGTAGGAGAGAAAGACCAGGAAGCCCGTGATGAAGCCGAGGTTCAGGATCAGGAACGTCGTCTCGAGGTTCACGGCGGTGCCCGAGCTGACCGAGGTGAACGCCTCACCGATGCCGTGGGAGGCGAAGGGCCACCAACTGTGGCCGTAGGGGAAGTCCCCCGGTGTCCGGGTCTGCGCCGCCCGATACCCGAGGAGGGTGAGCATGACGCCGGCGATCATGCCCAGGGTGATCCAGGCGGCGTCGAGGTGCGACCCGTAGAACCGTGAGGCGCGCTCGCGTCGTTTCGGGGAATTCACCAGTCGTATGACGGCGAAGACACCCAGGGCCACGAGGACAGCCGAGGCGAAGAAGTCCTCGATGAACCCGAGCGCGGGGGAGTGCCCGATCCCGGGGATGGCGAACGTCTTCGAGAACAGGTCGCCATAGGCCTCGATGATCGTGAGCAGGAGGACGGTGAAACCCCACATCGTGAAGGCATGGGCCAGGCCGGCCACGGGCTTCTTCAGGAGCTTGCGCTGTCCGGCCACCTCCGACAGCTCGGCCCAGACCCGGCTGGGGGCGTCACGAAAGCGGCCCGAGTCCGCCTTGCCCGACCGGACCAGGCGGTAGAGAAAGAGGAACCGGCGACCGGCGACGGTCAGGGCGACGACGGTCACGTCAGGCCGATGGCGATCCTGACGGGCACATCTCCTCCTGAGGGGTCTGGTCAGCTGAGGGTCTGATCAGGTACGGAAGTTCTCGAAGTACCGGCTGGGAGTCGGCCCCCGTTGGCCCTGGTACTTCGAACCGAGGCCCTGGCGAACCGTAGGGGTTCTCGGCGGCCGTCGTCATCTGCAGAAAGCTGATCTGGCCGATCTTCATCCCCGGATAGACGGTGATGGGCAGGTTGGCCACGTTCGAGAGCTCCAAGGTGAGGTGCCCGTCCCACCCGGCGTCGACGAACCCGGCCGTCGAATGGATGAGCAGCCCCAGCCGTCCGAGCGACGACTTCCCTTCGAGGCGGGCCACGAGGTCGTCGGGGAGACGACACACGCTCGCGGGTCGATCCCAGCACGAATTCGCCCGGGTGCAGGATGAGGGCGTCCCCCTCGGGAACATCGACAAGCTCGGTCAGGTCCTCGAGGTCCTCCCGGACGTCGATGACCCGCATGGAGTGGTTTCGGAAGAGCCGAAAATGGCGGTCGACGTGGAGATCGACCGACGACGGTTGGATGCAGCCGGGGTCCAGGGGATCGATGATGATCCGCCCTTTGTCCAGCTCTTCTCGGATCGACCGGTCTGAGAGCACCACGGGCAGCACGATAGTGTGGGCCGACGATCGCGGGCGTAGTTCAGCGGCAGAACATCAGCTTCCCAAGCTGAGAACGAGGGTTCGATTCCCTTCGCCCGCTCCAACTCGAAAGTCCTGGTCAGCGGCAGTGTTTGTCAAGTCCGCCGACACCACAGTTGGGCAGAAACTCGCTGTCGTGCCACACCCGTGCCACTTCGGTAGAACGACAGGGCAACGGCAACGGCAACGGCAACGGCATTCCAACATTCGCTCTTTACAGTCGCGGGTCGACGGGTTCGCTCTCGAGAGCGAGGACTCCGAAGACGCACTCATGAACCCGGTAGAGCGGTTCCAAGGCCACGAACCGCTCCAGAGCCTCGATACCGAGTGCGAACTCTCGCTGGGCCAAAGATCGTTTTAGGCCGAGTCCTCGCGACCGCAGGCGCGACAGGTGTCGTTCGGCCGTGTACTCGGGCCCGTAGATGATCCGCAGGTACTCGCGACCCCTGCATTTGATACCGGGCTGGACCAGCCCTTTCGGGCCTCGGTGGACCACCTGGACCGGCTTCACCACCATTCCCTCGCCACCTTGGGAGGTGAGCTTCTCCCACCAGGTCGTGCCGACGTCTACTGACCCAGGGTCGCTTACGTCCACGGTTATCGATTGGGTGCGTCGGAACGTGACCGGATCGGCATCTCCCAGCCTCCCGAGTATCTCCAGATGCCAGAGGTGGTCCTTCAGAGCATGAACAACGCCTTCCCCGGCCAGGATTTGGAAAGGGGCGAGCTTCAGATCGTCGACGCCATTGACCGGCCAGCAATACCGCCGGTAGGCAGCGACAAAGCCATCGACCATCGCTGACCGTTCCCGGACGTGGTCGACGAGCCCATCAGTTTCGATCCCACGGGCCGCGGTTGCATCAAGTGCTGCCCGCTCCGCCGTGAGCGAGCTCGTGGCCGCGGCACCCACCGACGCGTACTGACGGCGGAGGAGCTCCTCGGCCTTGGCGGACCATGGCAGAAGCTCGCAATCGAGGACGAGCCAATCGGTCTCCAAATCGGTCCAGAGCCTGCAACGGTCGATGGCCGTCCGGACCCTGTCGAGGAGTATTCCTTCCGTCCGGCCATCGGAGAAGAACGGGCGGCCAGTCCTCGTGAAGATGCTTCCCGCAACGTCCGACTCGATGCCGAATCGCCGAGCGGCGACCGAGGGATCCCGGCACACCACGACGACGGCCCGTGAGCCCATGTGCTTCTCCTCACAGACCACCTGCTCGACTTCGCCGGCTCGAAACGCCGCGAATGCCTCGTGTGGATGCTCGAGAAGGCCTTCCCGATCCGACGTCGCCGTTGGCGCCATTGTGGGTGGTAAGTACACCAGCCAGCGCGGATCGATTGCGAAACGGCTCATCACCTCCAAGGCGGTGATGGCGTTCTCTTCGCGGATGGTGACCGAAGGCGCGAGGCTGGTCTCGATGATCCGCTTGCCCACGACGTCGTCAAGATCGAGATCGGTCGGCTCCCGGTCTTCGGCCGGGACCGATTGCGGCGTCGCCAGGGGACGGATCGGCTCGTAGTAGACCTCGTGGGCCGGCACCGAGACGAGCTCGCGTTCGGGGTACCGCAGGGCCGTGAGCCGGCCACCGAAAACACAACCTGTGTCGATGCAGATCGTCTTGTTCATCCAGACCGCCTCGGGGACGGGCGTGTGTCCGTAGACGACGAGGGCGCTACCGCGGTAGTCCTCGGCCCACGGATAGCGCACGGGGAGCCCATATTCATCGGTCTCGCCCGTGGTGTCGCCGTAGAGGGCGAAGGAACGAACCGCCCCCGACGCCCGACCCTGCATCTTTTCGGGCAGTCCTGCGTGGGCCACCACGAGCTTGCCCTGATCAATCACATAGTGGCCGACCAAGCTGTCGATGAACTTGGCCACCGTCTGAGAGAACTCGGGCGGTTCCGCGGCGAGCTGCTCCAGACTCATGGCAAGCCCGTGGGCCGTCGTCACGTTTTTCCCGTTGAGTGCCCGGAGCAGCTTGACCTCGTGATTCCCCGGTAGACAGAGGGCAGTGCCGTCGGTCACCATGCCCATGGCCAAGCGGAGAACAGCCGGCGTGGCCGGCCCCCTGTCAACCAGGTCGCCGAGGAAGAGCACCCGACGCCCATCGGGATGGCGAGCCGTCGTGGCCTCAGGCGTCACCTCGTAACCGAGCAGCGACAGCAGCTCGACCAGCTCCGTGTGGCACCCGTGGATATCACCGATGATGTCGAAGGGGCCGGAGTCGGCCCGTCGGTCGTTCCAGAGGGGCTCTCGTTCGAAGCTGGCCGTCTCGATCTCCTCTTCGCCGGAGAGCACGAATACCCGGTGGAAGCCTTCCCGACGAAGACCCCTTATGGAACGCCGCAGTTGAGACTGTTGGTTGCGCAGCACATGCGCCCCGAATTGTCGATCCATACGTGAGGCATTGCGGTCAGCGCAGACCCGCTCGGAGACGTCGAGGACGATGGCGACGGCGAGGACGTGATGGTCTTTGGCCAGATTCACGAAGCCTCGTCTCGCCTCGACCTGCACGTTGGTGGCGTCGACGACGGTGAGGCGCCCGGCGTCAAGCCTCTTCCCGGCTATGAAATGCAGAACGTCGAAGGCGGCGTTGGTCGAAGTCTGGTCGTTCTCGTTATCGCTGACGAGCCCTCGACAAAAGTCGGACGACAGCACCTCCGTGGGGAGAAAATGGCGCTTCGCGAACGTCGATTTGCCAGAGCCGGACACTCCGACGAGGGTGATAAGCGAAAGTTCGGGGATCTTGATGATCATCGGGAGAAGACCGCCATCTGCGTGGGGCACCCGACTTCAGGGTCGACAGGGCCAATGCCTGAGATCGTCACCCCATAGTTGTGCCTTTCGGCCACTGCCAGTGCCCAAGCGGAGAACTGAGCACGGGTCCATTCGAAACGATGGTCACGATGTCGCAGTGTCTCGACCGGAAGGTTCTCGAACCGAACGTTGTACTCGACGTTCGGAGTGGTCACCACCACGAGCCCCGGCCGGGCATGGGCGAAGACGACGCGCTCGAAGCTCCCCAGACGCGACGGCTCCAAGTGCTCGATGACCTCGACGATTGCGGCGGCGTCGAAGCCCTTTAGGCGCTTGTCCCGATAGGTCAGTGACCCCTGGAGCAACTCAACCCGTTGGCGCTGACGAGGTGCCATGGAGTCGAGGTGCAGACGCCGGGCCGCAATTTCGAGAGTCCGGTACGAGACGTCAACACCCACGACGTGTTCGATCGTCGAGAGCTTGAGGAGAGCCTGGACGAGCTTGCCCTGGCCACAGCCGAGATCGAGTACTCGGCGAGCTCCATGGCCGGTCATGACGTCGGTGACGGAGGTGAGACGCTGCTCGTTCAGGCTGATCGGACGCTCGACCGCTTCTTCCTCGGCGTCGTGCGCCGCTGCGTCCTCGTCCGGATCAACCGGATCATCTTCCAAGAGGCGACTCATTGCTTCTCGTGTGAGATGCCGATCGTGACGGAGATAGCGGTTGGCTATCAACTCTCTTTCCGGGTGGGCGGCCAGCCATAGACCGCCTCGACGGAGCAGCTTCTCGACTTCATCGGGTCCCACCCAGTAGTGCTTCTCATCGTCCAGTACCGGGAGAAGAACGAAGAGGTGCTCTAACAGGTCTTTCACCCTTTTGGTGCTAGTGAGACGAACGGCGAGATAACGGCTATCTCCCCATTGAGGAAACTGCGAGTCCAGTGCGATGGCCGAAGCATCCACCTCATAGCCGAGAGGTTCGAAGATGCGTCTGAGGACGGCTTCGCCGCCGCGACAAGGAACGACCGGCAATGTCACGTCAACAGGGATCTCAAGCTCAACCAGGTCGGGGCGCTCTTTGCTCCGTCCGCCCATCGCCGTCGAGAAGACCTTGGCCAGCGCCACCGACATGAACGACGACGACACGAACGGTCGATCGTTTACGTACTGAGACAGCGAGAAGTCGTTCCCACCCGGTCCCCGACGATTGCGAACGAGGCCTACAGGATCGACGTCAACCAGAAGCGCCACTGAACAACGATTCGTTGACGCCTCGGGGTACACCACGTGCGCCGTGCCAAAGCTGAGCTCGACCGTTTGATGGCGTTCAGGGTTCTTGTGCAGGAGAAAGCCGAGGTCGGTCGCCGGCTCGTATGTTGTTGAAATCGTCAGGATCATGGGTTACCCATTCGGCCAAGCGGCCGGTCGGACGCCAGTTAGTCGGTCAGAAGTTCCCAACCCGAAGCCAAGCCAAGGCTACATAGGGACCGACCGACGTTCTTCCAATCCCGTCAAAGTTGTCGGATCGACGACCACGAAGCAGCAGTTCACGAAGGTTTCCCATTCTCTCGTCCCCTTGCGAGATCGCTGAGCGCCTCGGCGATGGCGACGTCACGATTCTCCGTGGCGTGCTGATAGCGAAGTGCTGCCACTGGTGACGCGTGGCCGAGGCGGGACATCAATTCCTTCGTACTCGCCCCGGTCATCGCCGCCAACGTCGCCCCGGTGTGTCGCAAGTCGTGGAAGTGGGTCCCTTCAAGACCAGCCCCAGTCACCGCCGCTAGCCAGGCCGCGTAAAGCGAGGCTCGACGCACAGCCTGGCCCCTGGTCCCCACGAACACGAGGTCGGCAGTCTCCGGGCCGGTGAACTCGTCGAGGTGCGCCTCGACGGCCGGCACCACGTGGGGCGGGATCGCCACTTTACGAATTCCAGCCGCGGTCTTTGGCGGTCCGACCACACGCTCCCCGCTCTTTAGCTCGGCGGCCGACTTGGTGACGTGGACGAGGCCATTCACAAGATCGACATCGCCCCTCGTGAGCGCCAAGAGTTCACCCAGCCGTAGCCCGCACCAAGATCCGAGCAGCACCATCCCTTTGTACCGGGGATCGATCGAACCGACGAGCGCGTCGATCTGAGCCACGCTCAGAACGGGTCGCTCCTTAGAGCGCTCGACGGCAGCCCCTTTGACGTTGCAGGGGTTGCGTACGATCAGCTCGTCCGCAACGGCGGTCGAACAGATCGTCTTCAACAGGCGGTACGCCTTTGCGATCGTGATCGGGCCAGGCTTACCGGCCTTAGCCATCCGGGAGTGCCAACCGCGCACCGTTAGGGGGGTGAGTTTGCCCAACTGCACTTCGCCCAGCGACGGAAGAATGTAGCGATCGAGTAAACCCCGGTACAGCTCGATGGTTCGAGGGCGCAGCACGCGGTGATCCAGCCAGTGCTCGGCGTAGTCCCGCACGCTTACGTCACCGGCATTAGGGTCGACGAAGCAACCCCTCGCAAGGTCCGCTTCGACCACCGACAGCCACAGCGACGCGTTCGCTCTTGTAGCGAAGGTCTGCGGAGCCGACAGCAGACGCCCGCTCGCCGGATCGCGATAGCGAGCCTGCCAATGACCCGACGGAAGGCGCCGAACGTTTCCGAATTGACGCTTTGCCACGACCGCTCCTCAGTGCCCCGCACGCCCGTTAACGCGGGCGTATCTCCATATGGGCGCCTCCGGGCGGTCGGCCCTCTGCGCGATGCACGCCCGGCGAAACCGGGACGGCAGGAGTCATGATACCGGCTCCCACGCTCGAGCTGGACGCTCTTCATGCTCAGGAACTCGGCGTTCCTCGAGCCAGGACTCAACCTCCTGCGGATCGAAACGGACGAACACCCCGACCTTCAGATACGGGATCCGCCGCTCCTGAACTAACCGACGGATGTGGTGCACAGTCACGCCCAGATGACGAGCCAAAGTCTCGACGTCGATGAGATCCGGCAAAACATTCTGAGTCCGATCGGGGCCCGGGCGTTGCCCGTCGACTCCGACCTCGGCGGATCCAACATCGGCCACACGAATATGACGCGGCTCACGGCCATGGCCTGCGCCTGGTTTCGTCACCGATCCTCCCTCAACTCGTCCTGCCGCTCTTGGTAGGCGGAGCGGCGAGCCAGGCGCTCCTCTTCGGCGATCGATTCGGCCAGCCACGCATCGCCGGTCGTCGTGTAGCCCATACCCACGAAGGTCCATTCACCGACGATCCCGTCGTTATCATCCTCAGTCCCGCCCTTGGCCGTCGGTCCTACGACGGCCCGCTTCTCCGCTACTCGCCATTCCTGTCGGATAGCCCGCAGTGCAGTGAAGGTGGTCGAGAAGCGCCTCGACTTGGTCAGGCAATGACCTCTGTAGCCGGCGGTGTGGGCCCATGCCCTCAGGCGCAGTTCTCGACCTCCGGGTGCGCCGCCCAGTCGCCACGCGCTTTCGACGAGGCTGCGCAGATGGTCCGACAGCTCGAATGCATCGGGCACCCCGGTCCGCAGTCGATGGTCGAGCACACCGTGGTCCTCGGTCGACTTGGTCGAGTACTTGGCCAGATATGCCGCCGCTCGCCGACGGCCGGCGTCTTTGTCGGTGACCACGGCCACGTCGAGCTCTCTGCCCCAGCGCACCCGGTCCGCGGCGTCGGCTCCCGCCAACGGGGCCGACACCCTTCGAGCCGCCAGCTCGAGCGCAGCAGCCAGCAGCTCGGCGCTGAAGCGTTCAGGCGGGGCCGAGAGCCCGTCGCACCTTCCGTCCAGCCGCACCACGGCATGCAGGTGGACACTGCCCCGGCGTTGGAACTCGACCACCTTCACGTAGCTGAGGCGCACCTCTTTGGCTACGGCCCGGACACTCGTGCCGGCCAGGTTCCCGAGGGCCCGAAGGGCATAGATGGTGGTGCGGCGCCACAGTTCTGACACGCTGGCATTGAAGAGCACAGCGGCCTCGTAGTCGTAGCAGGAGGGGCAGAGAGCTTGACCGAGAGCCGGATCATCCTCGGTGTGACGTCGGCCACATCGCAAAGCCCTGCCGTGGGGGCAGCGTGGTCCCGAGCGGTGACAGCTTCCGTCGCGACAGGTCCTGTGAACGAGCCCGAAGCTCGGGGCGGTCAGGGTCAGCAACACCGCTGGGTGCTCGGACACGGCCTCGGGCATGCCCTTTCCACCACGGAGCCCGGCCGCGACTAACGCGAATGCATCACCCCGGTAGATCGAGGCGCACGGCGGGCACAGCGTCTGTCGTCGGGTGCCGCAAGCCTTCAGCAGGACCCGGTCCGGTTGGCTGGCGGAGTCGAAGAGCACGCGGGCGATTCCGTCGCCTCCCGTCTGGACCACCGAGCCTTTGAGCCTCACCGGGCGCCGGCAGAAGCGGGCGCCGCGGACCTGGTCTTCGAAGGCCACATAACCGCCGGGAGCGGCCAGGCGGGCCAGGGCCGATGGCAACCGGGGATCGGTGAACAGACCCGTCATGGCCGGTCTCCGGGATGGCTGCGCAGGAGAACAGCCCGGTCGACGATGGCTTCGATGTCGGCGTCGGTGACGTGGTGGCACCGCAGCCGGCGCGGTACGCCGGTGTCGGACAGCAACAGCCCCACCCCCCGGCTGGCAGGGTCGATGTCCGCCGCGCTGAAGCCAGCTGCCGCCCAACCCGAGCCGAGCACGGTGTCGGACGCCTCCCTGGTGGAACAGCGCAGAGCCAGGCGGTAGCCGAAGAGGTCGCGCACCGCCGTGGGGACGACATCGGCGGCCGGCTTCTGAGTGGCGGCCACCACCACGATGCCGGCGGCACGGCCCCGGGCCACCAGGTCGCGCAGGCCCAGGGCGAAGTCGTCACGTTCCTTGCCCTTGCCCTGGATGTACAGGGCCAGCTCGTCGATCACCACCACCACCAGACCAAGGTCGGTGTCGGGGGTGACCTTGCGCAGCCCATGACGAAGGAGCCACTGGTAGCGGGCCGTCATCTCGGCCTGCAGGACCGCGAGGGCCACGGTGGCCTCGGCGATGTCGGGGCCGACGAAGGCCTTGGCCACCTCGCGCCAGGGGGCCAGCTCCACCAGCTTGGCGTCGAGGCACCACAGGTCGACGTGGGGATCGAGGGCGGCGGTGGCCACGATCATGGACAGGGCGTTGGACTTGCCCGCCCCCGGCTCCCCACCGACGAGCATGTGGTGCCCGGCCAGGTCGAGCCAGACCGGGGTTCCGTCCTCGTCGAGGCCCAGGGGCAGCGCCCCCCACAGATTCGTCTCGGGCACTCCGACCCCGGGCCACGGTGTCCCCGCCCCGGTCAACGGGTCACAGGTGACGATGGTGAGCTCGGCCCGACCGGCGTTGGCCGGGTCACGCAGCACCCGGACCCCTCGGGACCGGAAGCACACGGCCAGCGCCTCGGCGGCCTTGTCGTAGTCCTCGGCCGTCGATCCCGGAGGGATGGACAGGGTGAGCCGGTTGCCCGAGGGCACGGCCCGCATGGCGGTGACCTCGGCCGGGGCCACCCCGGCGTCGACGGTGGCCTGCGCGAACCGGCGCTCCGTGCTCTCCCGGCGCAGCGCCTCCACCAACCAACCCCGCGTGGCGCCGGCCATGATGAAGGCTCCGGCGCCGAGGGCCAGCAGAACCTGACCGGCATGGAGAGGCAGATGCGAGAGCGTCCGATGGCCGAGCACAGCGACGAAGGCCACGGCGATCTCGATGCGACGTCCCCAGGGCACCCGCAGGACGGTCTCGAGGGGGTGCTCGTGCTGGCGCCGGCGGGTCCTCATAGCCGGGACTCGATCTTCACCAGCAGGGTCAGGATCCCGACGATGACAGCGGCCAGGAAAGGATCCCCCGCCACCGCCAGGACGAAGGCCCCGGCCACGGCGAAGCGCAGCCAGAGCCTCCCGACCCCGCTCACGAGGCGGCCTGACGGACCGGCTCGATGCGGTCGGCCTCGTAGTTGACGCCACCACCGGGACCGCTGCGCGACGTCCAGGGCACGAGGGTGAGCCCCACTGCCCGCACCGGGATCCCGAAGGACAGCCCCTTCGGCTCCACCGGTGTGCGCACGGGGATGACGATGGGTCTGTCCTCGCCTCCGGCCATGAGCTGAACCTGGAACAAAGGTTCACCCTTGCGGTTGGTGCGCTGCTCGCCGGTGTCGAAGACGACCGACGGTTCGGCAGCTCCTCCGCAGATGAGTTGGATCTTGGCGATGTCGACGGGGAATCGCATACCTGCCCTTTCTTTCCTGTGCCGGTCGCCCGGCCACCCACGGAACATCCGTGGACATCTGTCGCCCGAAAGCCGCTGATCGAGTTCCTCTATCGCTCGACCGGGGCCTCGGAGGAGACTCCCGGTGGTGGGGGGGCTCCGGACGGCGGTGGTGGGCGTCGCGCTGACGATCTGCGTCTGGGCCGCGGTCCCGCAGCTGGCACACGCCGCCACCCCGGCGACCACGACCACTGCGACCACGCCAGTCATCTCCTTCGCCGGCCGGGCGGCCGACGGCACGGCATTGGAGCTCGGGGCCGACATCACGGACGTCACCCTCAGCCGCGTCTCCCCCGGCGCTCCGGGAGCCAGTCCCGGTGGTCCCGATTCGGACTTCCTGAACGTCTCGATGACGACAGATCCCAGTGCCGGCACGGGGCCGAGCTTCAACGGCTTCGACGTCGTGCCGGTGGCCGACATCACGCTGGCCCTGCCGGGCGGGACGGTGGTCGGCGTCGAAGGACCCGGACCGCAACTCGACTTCCTGGACGGGACCTACTCGTTCGTGGTCCCCGCCTCGACCACCAGCGCCACGCTCGAGATCGCACCGGGAACGGTGACGGCCGCGGAGTACCCCGGGGCCGTCGGCACGGGTGGGACCATCACGTCGATCACCTTCCGCTCCTCCACGGCGACGATCGTGGTGCCACCGCCTCCCCCACCCGTGGCTGCCACCGCCACGACGACACAGCCACCGGTTGCCAAGCCACGCCCGGAGCCGAAGCACTCGGTGACGGCCGTGCGGCACCGGAGGGCGGCGGGACTCACGACGTCGGAGACGGTGGGCGCCGCTTCCGGCGGAGCCGTCGTCGTGCTCCTGCTTGTGATCCCCCTCTGGCGCCGCCGCACCTACCGCAAGGCCGACGACGAGGGCCGGGTCATCATCGACTCGCCTCCGGTGATCCCCGACCGCGCCACGACACCAACCGAGAGGGGCGAGACGAGCCCGCCTCGGCTTGGTGGTGCCGCCCACGGCCCCGTCGAGGTGAAGATCCTCGGGCCCCTCGAGATCGACGGGCTCGTCCACCGCCTGGACCTCAGCCCCGAACGCGAGCTGCTCGTGTTCCTGGCCCTGCACCCCGGGGAGGCGCTTCACCTCGACACAGCTGCGCAGCGCCATCTGGGTGGTGGGACGCGACGAGCCCAAGGCGCAGACCTTTCGCAACTACCTGGCCTCGCTCAACCGGGCCATGCCACCGGGGACGATGGTGAAGGAGGGTCTCCACCACTCGCTGGCAGACACCATCACGTCGGACTGGGCCCGCTTCTGCGCCCTGGTCGCACTGGACAAGGACCGGGCCCAGAACCTGGCCGAGGCCCTGACCCTTCTGCGAGGGGCGCCCTTCGAGGCCGCCCTTTCCGGTCGGAACTCCCCCTATGCCTGGGCCGGGGACCTGATCCACCACATCGAGGTGGCGGTCGAAAAGGCGGGCCACGAGCTCGCCACGCTGGGTCTCGCATCTGGCGATCTGGCTCCGGCTGACGCCGGAACGTCCCGGGTGCTTCGCTGTCTTCCCGAATCTCTGGTGGCCCGCGAGGACCATCTGCGACTCGGCTCGGCCATCGGGGGACCACCGGAGCTGCGCCGGCGGATGAGGATCCTCGACCAGGGGTTCCCCGATGAAAGCGAACTTCTCGAGCCCCTGGCCCGGTCCCTCGGCTGGGAGGGGTCCTGACGCGGCGGGCACGACAGGCGGCACTCGGTCGAACGGATGTGGCTCCATGAGGGACACCGTGCCGACGGACCGTCATGTGAAACGTACGGTGAACGTACTGTGAGAAGAAGATCCACTTTGAGCTGGGTCTTCATCGGATCGTTTTTCGACGACACACCATCCAGAGGCGCCGGAGGGGCGGTCTCATATGACGTCTCGGGTGGTCCGGGAGCCGGTTTCCGCCCCGGCGGAGGCTCCGGTGCGGCCATTCCGACGTCGCCACAAGCGCTGACGCCCTCGGCCGCTGCGCAGCCTCCGTTGTCGACTGACGGGTCAGGGGATCAGGCGTCCTGTGACGGATTCGATGGCACCCGGTGCTCTCAGAGCAAGGGCAAGGCGCCAACGATCAGGTCGCCGAGCCGGCATTCAGCCCACGCATGACCAGCGCGGAGACCTGATGCCAGCGGTGCCCAGGCTGCCCAGTGCGAGCTCACCCTGATCCCTTGGGATGATGACAAGGGCCCGGTTTGGATTCATGCGAATCGTTGGTTATCAGTTCAGACGTTCACAAGCAGAGACTTTCCAGGTTCCGGAGACGGGAATTGGTTTTTTTCCATATCGATCATGGTGTTAGCGGGTACGCCGGCTGGGCCACCTTCGGCGGCCCGCCGGCATGCCGCACACCAGTTCAGAGGAATCGCAAGGCAGCAGGACCTGAGGGCTCAGGGTCCGGGCTGGGTGTGTGTGAGAATTCCCTCTACGAAGATCGAGAACGCAGGTCCTCAAATGTGCGAAGTTGCGCCTTAGTCGTAATACCCACGACTGGACTATAGATCGGCTCCGATCGGGAGCGCTCGAACCATGTCGGGGTCCACCAAGGGCCGATCGGCTACCTCGACCGGCGGTGCGGTGGTCCATCCGCTGCCCTCATCCCCAAGTGTCACCAAGTTCGTCTCACCTTCGTAAGCGGCCGAAGGGTAGACAATTGTGCATCCGCCTTTCGCGTTTACGTCTGAAGCGAGCCCCTGGCACTCGGCGTAGCGCTTCGAGGCACGAAGATCATTTGAGCGCAGCCGGTCCCATGGAACGCCGACGGCGAGCGCAAGATGCCGCTCCGATACGTCGAGCCCAACGTCCATGGCAGTTAAGCCGATCTGAAAAAGCGTCGCCTTTAATCGCTCCTGGTACGGGAGAAGCTCCGGATGACGACGAAAATACTCGGCTAACGCTCCCTCCGGTGAATGGGAGAAATACAGCGTGGGCGGACCGCAGTCAAATCGGCCCATTCCTGGCCAGGGCGCCACCACACCATAGGGAACTCTCGGAGGAATCCATCGGTACAGCAATCGTGTTCCAGCTGAAATCCAAGCGCCGTCCGCATGGAGGTCGAACGCCATTGCCAAGGCTAAGCGTACCGAGTGTCGAAGTAGGACGAGACGACACGTTCAAGATTATCGATCTTGCCCTTCCGAGCAGCCTCGATAGGGCTATCGCCCTTAAGCGCTGGAATCTCGCCGCGGAACCAAGTGGCGACGTCGCCTGCATCGAGAAGCGTTCGCAAGGCGACCATGAGGTTTAGCATTCGGTCGATACGTCTGTGCCTGCTCTGCTGCAACCGAAGGTCACCATGGAGAATTCTGGTCAAGTTGTCTGGTGGGATTCCGACGATGACGGCCGCTTCCTCATATCGAAGGCCGGTTAGCCATGCGAGAAGTAGTCGCAATGCTACTGACCAGTTCCGCGGCTCGTTATCGTCTAAGGAGGTCTCTTCAGTCAAGAGACGGATCGTCTTCTTCAGCTCTTGTTCGTTAACTAGTAGAGTCGGGTCGGCGCCAGGTGTCGTCGTCGGTGAGCTTTTCGGTCCAAAGATGTCCTCGGATATCGTTGTGGCGCTGACGGGATTGGGCCAAGCAATTGACGTCATAACGGCTAATCCATTCTCGGGGTTGGCCTAAGAAACTCGTACATTGGCTTCTTCAAGCACCAATGAAAAAAGGACGTCATCGACTTCGCGTATTCTTGAAGCTCATCCCCGATCTTGGTTGCGTCCGTGAGCCGCACTGGATGTTCATTCCAGTAGTCCAGGTCGAGGCGGTACTTGCTGAATTGTGCATCGTCTGCACCATGACGAACCGACAGCGTTCCGCCCTGATCATCACGAAAGTGTATTTCGGCGTATTCTGCCGTAACTTCATTCGGCATAACGTCAACAGCGGCTATCCCTAGTAGCTCCTCACGTAGAAAGGGCACCCACTCCTTGATTGACGACACGTCAGGGTGCTGGAAGACGTTGACCTTTCTCAGTCCCATTCGCTTCGCTCGACCAGGGTGAACCGTAAGATCGACTGCGGCAAGGACCACGTCTAGCCTCGTCCGAAACTCTTCAAACCGATAAGAGGAGGCATCTGAGGTCTCAAGTGCAACGAAGTCAACGCCAATCGAGGCCCGCCACGTCCCCGCTTCGGTCGCGAATCGCCACACCGGCGCGGTCCGTTGAACGGATGCACTCTCGGGCGTGAACGATACCGCTGCCTGCATGTCCTGATCGGCCTCCGGATATTCATCTCGCAACGCGGCCTGGAAACCTGCGACTCCAGCTCGGTCGAGTAAAGCCAGAATCGGTGCGAAGCGGATCTGACACAGGACAGACTCCAACGGGGCATCAGCAAATAGGACATCGGGGTGCTCGCCGAAGGTCAGAGTCACTCCTACAAACTACGACATCGGCAATGCTGGCTATGACCAGGCCCGCTGGGCCGTCGGCGAGGTATACGTGCTTCGTCGCAGGGATAGTCCCTCTAGGCGGTCGTACGACCGCTATTCCTGGCGCCATCGGCTGGAACTGTGGGCCAACGTCTCTCGGATGCCTCCAAACTCAGGCCCGAGGGCCGCGGTCAATCTGACCACCCTGAGCGATTCGGAGAGTCTCTTCGCTTCCGATCAAGCCATAGTAGATCCATACTTGGACTCATGACAGCCGTTGAACAGCGATCGTGGGCGCTTTCTCGCTTGTCCCTTTTTGGGACCGTGATACCAGTAGCCATGTTCACGATCGGACTAGCGGCGCTTGTTGGAGGGATCGTCGGCTTAATCCATCCATGGGGGGTGGACAACGCTCGGGTGGGCTTCGTGTGGATGGCCTTGTGGGGTCTTTTCGTGCTCATCGCCCTGTGGTTCATTGTTCGACGAACTGCGTCACGCGTCGACTCTTATACCGACGGACAGATTCGTATCGTCACGCGAGGCCGAGATGTCACGATCGTGCCAGGAGAGGCCATCTCGCTCAAAAGGACGCCTGGTGACGTATGGCAGTATCAACCTCTCTTACTTCGAACCACTCGAGGCTCATTTCGGATCTGTCGACAGATGGTCGATTTTGCAGGACTTATCGCGGCGCTTCGTGCGGCGAACCCCGCCATGAAGGTCCAGCGAGGGTGGTGGCTAAATCCGTATCGCCGCGACATCTTGGACTAGACAGGCACTTTGAGACCGTTGGTCGTGAGCAGGGCCCGTACGCCCGATGCCCGATTGCAAGTGGGCTCAATATTGCGGTTCCGTCTGGCGCAGGACAGGTTACCGACGCCAAGCCGATCGTCGGGAGAACCTCGGCACATGGCGCCCGGGCACTCCAAAGCCACTCCAACGCTCCCCAAACTGGAACCGACTCGAGCCAACGTCTACCCGACGAGGGCAGAACGTGGCCTGGCTCTCGACTGGGACAAATCCGCCAAATCCGGCGTCAGATCTCATGAGGTCCCATGCGTCGTTGGTGAACAACCCCTCAATTACATGCGCTAGGGCACTCGAAGGTACTGTCGTGGAAGGTGATCGCAAAATGCCTAGACGGGGTCGGAACATATTTGACGCTATGAGTGCGGGCCTCCTTCCGTGCTCACTGGAGTAAGACTCCTTACGAGCTGGAACCTGACGGTCCGCTCAAGGTCCCCTCGAGGACCGTTGACGAGCTCGGGAAGGAGGCCCATCGCCATGTTCGTCGGAATGGACGTGCACCGCAACCGCACCCAGGTCTGCGTCTTGGACCGCAAGGGAAACGAGGTCCGCAACAGAAACGTCACCAACGACCGCCAGGCGCTCAGAAAGGAGTTGGCCGGACTCCGACGGGGCACCCCGGTTGTCTTCGAGGCCGCCTACGGCACCGGATGGATCGCCGAACTTCTCGGCGACCTCGGCTTCGAGGCGCACCTGGCCCATCCTTCGGGATGTCGGGCCATCGCCGACGCCAAGTTGAAGAACGACCGGGTGGACGCCCGCACGCTGGCCAACCTGCTGCGCACCGGCTATCTGGCCGAGGCCTGGCTGGCCCCCAAGGAGGTGCGTGAACAGCGCCTGTTGCTGCGCGAACGCGCTCGGTTGGTGCGCATCCGCACCACGGCCAAGAACCGGATTCGGGCCCAGATCGCCGATGAGGGTGTGCCGGCTCCGAGCCACGGCCTGTGGACGAAACAAGGAGCCACCTGGCTCGACGCCTTGGACCTCTCGCCCATGCACCGTTGGGTGGTGACCGACTGCCAGGCCCTCCTCGACGTTCTCCACTCACGGATCTCGCTCCTCGAGGCCGAGATCCGTCGTCAGGCCAAGCCCGACAAGCGCATCGATGTTCTCACCGCTATCCACGGCATCGGGCTTCTGAGCGCCATGACCCTCGTATCTGAGATCGGGGACATCACCCGCTTCGCCACGGCACGGAAGCTGTGTGCGTGGGCGGGGATCATCCCCTCCATGCGCAACTCGGACCGCACCGTGCACCACGGTCACATCACAAGAGCCGGTCCGGCCGCCGTGCGCCACGTCTTGGCCGAAGCGGCCCAGACAGCCGTCCGCAAGGAGCCCTACCACTCCGACTTCCTCGCCACCAAACAACGTCGGGGCACAGGCATCGCTCTGGTGCGGGTGTCACGCAAGCTCCTCACCGAGGCCTTCTACGCGCTGAAGGCCATCGAAGACGAGCAGTGCCAATGTTCGTGAGATTGGTTAGATCGGCCGGGCGAGTCCGAGGTATCCCCGTGCGCGCCTAAGGCGCCGAATATTTGAGTGAGACAGCCCGGCTTCCGCATTCGACGTCGTGCGTCCCGATTGGGACCGAATGGGTGGTTGCGAGACCAACTCCGTCGAGACTTCGCTCCTCCAAAATGATGCGCCGGTCCTCGCCGGCGTCAAGGTCGTTCGTCCTCGCGCGCTATCGCGCGCTCCGGGCGCTCCACCTTGACCCCGCCTGCGGTCGACGCGAATCGCTGACCAGGAGCTCCGTTCAACTGCCCCTGCTCTTGACACCGGACCTTCTCATGGGTGGGGAATACCACCCGGTTCTGCTCAGCAATCTGGTGCTCCCAAGACGATTCAAGGATTTCAAACAATCCCATATTCTGAGGCCTTTGTCATAGAGAGGGTAGTTCCGTGAAACAGTTTTTCGTCGCTATTAGCCTGCCGCCTTTACGATCATTGGGACCGGTGCGTATGTTCCCACGACGCCTTCTTCTTCGTATGTGCATTCGGCATTGACTTGATACGAACCAGCAGAGAGTGTCGGTGGCACCGTGAGCGTAGCTTGCCACGCTCCTCGAGGATCACCGATCCCAAACTCAACTGAGCCGGTCACGGGAAGCAACGTCTCGGGGCGTGTGCCGGGTGTCGTTATGGACACGAGTACTTCGGCGGTGCGTGCATCAATACATCCTCCGCCCAGTGGCGTGACTATGAGGTGGTCACCGGAGCTGACTGTGGTGCTCGGCTTCACCTCTAGCTGAAATGGATTCCTCACTGTGACCGCTATCGCTGAGTACGTGAACTGGCCCGCAGTCCGGTCGTTCACGTTCGCACCATTGCCGACTTTTGCCTCGCAAAGTCCGGTGAGATCTGTTGGGCCGTCGATCATTGGAACCTGCCCGGTAAATGTCCATCTACCGTCGGGTTCAGGGAGCTGATTGGCGACGTCAAGAGAATCAGATCCGTCGTATGGGTAAGGCCCCAAAGTGAAGGTGCCAAACAGTCCCGATGGACAATCCGTGCCGCCAATTGTTACGGCTTCCCCAGAAGTTAGGTTCGTAGAGCTGATCGTTAGGCGAGCCGAGGGATTGAGGGGCTGTTCGGGCGCCGTCGTCGTAGGCGTCGTCGTCGTAGGCGTCGTCGTCGTAGGCGTCGTCGTCGTTGTGGAGGATGGTGGCGCCTTCGACAAAGTGGTGGACGAAGCGCGACCTTGGACCTTCGCTCCGATGGTCTGTGGTCCGCAGCCAGCCAGCATCAGGACTGCCGGCACGATCACGACGCCAACACGAAACCCGACCATGAGTCCATTCTGTCACGTTGCATTGAGATTGATAGGTAGAACCTAGCTGGTCGACATGAAGATCTCGACGACGGTCCGTCTCAGCATTCGGCGCGCTACCTTCGCTACCGACCGCCTTCCAACTGCGCTAGAGCGAAACCCACGGACCAGCGCACCTCATCGTTTTCATCTGCGGTTGCAGTTCTCAGCGCCTTCAGGACTCGCTCTTCACCGGGAAAGGCTTTCAGCGCCATCGCGACTGCATCCCGTACCTGCCATGCAGCATCGGTCAGAAGGTGTTCAATCAAACTAGAGACGGTGCGCTCGTCGTTGTGCGCCCTAGCGACCAGACGGTCAACCACACCAACACGGACTCTCCATTCCTCGTCCTCAAGACCCTCAAGAAGTTCATCCGCGGTCAGCAGGGCCTGAGAACGGACATTTGCGTCATGCCATCTTGCTCTTTCCGATACGAGTCGTGGGTCGTCTTCATAGTGGACTGGGATCGGGCCGACGGATCCCACCCAGACCTCGTCCGGCTGGTCATCGGGTGGGAGTTGACTCATTTATCACCAACATTCCAGAACTCGGAGTCGCATGGACCGTTCTACCGGTTGTATACCTTCACCTTGGTCAAGCCATCCTTCCGCCGCACGTGCAGGACAGCGTTGCCTCCACGCTGGCCAGACGGAGTCAAGATCCGCCACCTGAACCAGCCCTTTTTGATGGCCGGGTCATGCCATGTCAGTCCCCTCCGGGCGCATTCTTCCTCTGCGATTCTCAACGCACCGGTCTCCGTTTCGACCCTGACCATGCCGTCAAGACTACGACTACGGGCGACTCAGCGAGCGTAAAACACCCGCTATCGATGGGCCCGACCATCGCCTAAGGGGCCGCACGACATTAGCCGCCGCCCCCTCCAGATCGAAACAGCCCACTCGGTATCACTCCCAGTGTCGCTCATCGCTTCCACGTGACAGTTAACACTGACGTCGGCGACATGGCGCATTTATGGCGCATCCGTATCCGTTCCTGGACGTTCGCCCTCGTTCGCCGAGTCGATGGCCTGCCGTTGTAGTACGTCGACGTTCGCCCAGTCGGGCTTGACGATTTTCCCAAGCTGAGAATTCCCTTCGTTTGGTCTTGTCAAGGCCAGCCAACTACTCCGAACGCCCGTTCGTGACCTGTTGGCACCTCAGCTAGAATGAACGCACTTGGAGACGCCTGGACCCCGCTCTCTTCACACCTGGCCGAGGGCTGGGGGAACAGGCCGGAGGGGTGCGAGATGGGTGCCGATGTCTCTCTAGCGGTTCAAGCCGCTTTGGGTAACGATCCCCGCACTCACATAAAGCCTCTGGGCACCGGCGGCATCGTGTTTTGGGCCGTTTTCACCGTGATCTGGCTTGTTCAGATCGCCCGCTTTCAGACCTTTTGGGGAGCCTCCCCAACATTCGCGACCTTCTCTGAGCAGGCTCGGCCGATCCAGCAAACCGTCAGACGGCAAGCGCCCGCAGCGCTAATCTGGGGTGGATTCATCATCCCTTTGGGATGGCTGATAATCCTGTTCCCCAACGCGGGGTGGGTCATCGCCCCGGTACTGCTCCTCGCGGTTCCTTCGGTACTCGGAGCCTTCGTCGTCGGCAGTATCTGGCTGTTCAATCGGCCCCGCGGATTCGTCCCACCGCAGCTACGCGACCTGCCAGGTCTGCTCTCAAAACCGAAAAGCTAAGGCACGGCGCCTCATTCTTCGGGAGTGGCCCTTGTCGCATGGTCGAATGGGACCACAAACAGACCACATCCTGAGCGGAAGTACCGGTTCATGGCGGTACTGAGGGGACCCTTGAGGTTCCTCTCAGCCTGCGCCAATAGCAAATACCGCTGCTCGAGGCCTTCCGGCTTCGGGGCTTCCCAAGCTGAGCACGAACCACCGAGGGCTACGGTATTTCCGAAGCGATTCGATGCGCGCTACGTCGATTGTCAAAGCCACCTCGGGAGAGCAGCTGGTCCGAAGATAACGGCCACATTGGTGGCGGAAGGTTCTGGGCTGTCAGGCTTGTCTGACTGGCCCTCTCCGAGGAAGAACTCCACCTTTTGGCCATCGATCTCGACCGTGATCCACGGACACCAGAGAGCGCCGTCATTGTCCCATCGCTCGTAGTGAAGGACGACTGCGGAGACCACGTTTCTCACCAGGTCTCGCCACTCGCTCTGCCTACCCACGTCCCAGATGGCGACCTCGGTATCTTCACGAAATGCGTTTCCGAGAGCCAAAAGTTCACGAAGCCCAAGGCCTTCACGAGCCCCTGGGCTTTCCCATCCGATGGTGAAGTGGCGACCTGACCGAGTATCAATCTCGACGGCGAAGTCGACGGTGTCGCATGCAGGATGGCGCCAGGTGGGTTGATCCCATTCCTTGTCATCCACCACCCGGCGGGGCCCGATCTCACCATGCCGGAAGCGTTCCGCGAAATAGTCGATGTTCAGGTATCGGATAGCGCCAATCGTCACTCCGACGAGATCTGTTGCTTCGGCCTGGTACGCGTCGGCTTCCGCCTGCGACGCAGCCCACGACCAGCCTGACCCCACTTTAGTCACCCATGAATTCTGCCTGGTGAGCAGCGTCATGGCCCATCTATGGCGCATCCGTATCCGTTCGTAGACGTTCGCCGGGTTCCACCGAGTCGCTGACCTGCTGTTCTCGTCCGCCGACGTCCGCCGAATCAGTCACGACGATTTTCCCAAGCTGAGAATGAGGAAAACCGTAGGACCCCACCTACCGCTTACCATTCAGGTATGCGTCGTGGCCACGCGATACTGCTATTCGTTGCCACTACCGTGACCGGCGTGGCGATGGCTGGATGTGGCAGCAGGATTCTGACCGCCAACCCCACGACAACGACTCCGACCACGACGACGGTCCCACCAATCAACACGACGGTATTATCGACTACGACAACAGTGTCTACCGTCGCGACCAACGCGCCTCCGACTTCGACGACGGTCCCACCGATAACTACAACCGGCCCTGTGTGTCTGACACCCGGCTGGGATTACGTGCTGACCGGGGGTACGCACACATTCGACAAAGCGACCGTTCCTAACTTCATGTGTTACAAGGACTGCCCTGGTACTGAGTTGGCCTTGTATTCCACCTCGACCTCGACTGAGCCAATAGGTGCGTCATGGCCGCCAGCAGTCGAGGCGCCGGTCGTGGGCGCTCTTTACGATCTGGGCGAGCCCGGTGGTGCCCCTTGTATCTATGAAGGTTCTCTGTCGTCCGGCTAAGGGCCAGTAAGTTGCCGCGAGGTGACATTCGGACAGGCCCGAATCGCGAACACCGGTTCTCGTGTGGGTGGGAGGGGCCTCCAGGCCGTCTAGAACTCGCGATACAAGGTCGATGGTGGCGACCGCCTGGGCGCGCTACGGGCGCGAAGGGGTGGTTAGTGACGGTGATTCCTGGCCGACTACGGTCACTCGGAATTTCTGAACTGGGGGGTTGGGCCCTTGTTCTGATAGCAGGACCGGGCCGATTTGCACTGATAATGCTGAGGTCGGAGACCGACTTGGACTGCCGAGAACTCCTGTCAGGTATACGTATACGTATCCGCCACAACTACCGGGGAGGTGCCTGCCACCGTCGTCACGGTCACGTCCACAGGCCCTGAGGATTCTGCGGGTGCGATGACGGTCAACGATGTACCAGCCTTGTTCACGACCACGTTGCTTCCCGGAACATAGCCAAACTGAACTTCAGCCGCTGCCAGATTCTGACCTGTTACGGTGACGGTGGTTCCGCCACTTGATGGGCCCGTGGATGGACTCACATGTGTTACAGACGGAACCTTCGGGCCCTTGCCTGACCATTTGAGGCTGGTGTCCACTCCACTCACAGTTTGCCCTGGGGCAACGATTACGAGTTTCGCCTTCTGCGCCGTCTTGCTGTTTTGGTAATAGGAATCGACGTAGCCTTCGGCGCTAAACCGAACCAGAAAGCTCCCAGGCGGTACTGCGACGGAGTAGTTTCCCAAGCTGTCGGTGAGTACCGACGTGAACGACAACCCGGTGCCGGGCCATTTCACGTAGACGGTCGCTCCGGGAAGCGGCGTTCCGTCCGGGCCGGTTACGTTTCCGGAGATCGAGCCGGGAGCGACGAGCGAGGCATTGATATTGGACACTGTCCCAGATGCTGAGACAGCAAGCAGAGTTGGTCTGAATTCATCTGATGTGTTCTTCCAATACTGGGTGGAGAAACCCGCTACCTGGAACGAAACAAGGTATTTTCCGGGTGGCAGACGGCTGCTGTAGTTGCCCTCTGTATCGGTGTCCACCGACGCAAATACTTCGGTTGTCGGATCTTGGAAGGACACTGTGACACCTGCAAGGGGAGATCCACCAGCCGCGGCGATTACCGTGCCGCTGACGAGGCCATCCGCCACGAGAGCCGCGTTGATGTTAGGGCTGGTCATTCCTGCGGTCACCTCGACCGAGGTTGCCAAGTAAGGATTAGCAGTGTTCTCCCAGTATTGGGTGGCGTAATCGTTGAGTGAGAAGGAAACGGCATAGGCGCCCGCGGGCACGCTTACCGACCAGGTGCCATTGGCGGCAGTGCTGGTGGAGGCGCCAGCGCCACAACAGACGGATGGGTTTACCTGGACACTGACTCCACCAAGAGGTGCTCCTCCGGCGGCAGCGGTCACTGTCCCGCTGATGGTGCCGTCGGCCGCGAGAGCAGCGTTGATGTTAGGCGTGGCACCGCCGGGGGTGACAGTGACCGGTTGGGCGTAGTACACGGTGGCGTAATTATCGAGCGCAAACGAAACGGAGTAGGAGCCGGCCGGTTCGCTAACCGACCAGGTTCCATTTGGAGCAGTGACGGCCAAGACCCCAACACCGCAGCATGAGTTTGGGTAAACATTGACACTGACTCCGCCGAGAGGTGCGCCTCCGGCAGCAGCGGTCACCGTCCCGCTGATGGTGCCGTCGGCCGCGAGAGCAGCGTTGATGTTAGGCGTGGTGCCGCCGGAGGTAACAACCACCGGTTGAGCATTTTGGCTGTTCGTGGTGTTTTGCCAGTACTGCGTGGCGTAATTGTTGAGCGAGAACGTCACGTAATCGTAGCCTGGCGCTTCTAAGGCCGACCAAGTCCCATTGGCAGCAGTGACGGCGGAAGGTTCGCAGCATCCCTGTGGGTACGAGCCTAGATAGACACTCACGCCTCCGAGCGGTGCGCCTCCGGCAGCAGCGGTCACCGTCCCGCTGATGGTGCCGTCGGCCGCGAGAGCAGCGTTGATGTTAGGCGTGGTGCCGCCCGACGTCACGGAAACCGGTGCCTCGTCTGAATAGTTGGTGGTGTTTTGCCAGTACTGCGTGGCATAACCGTTGAGCGCAAATGATACGTAGTAGAAGCCAGGCGGTTCGCTCACCGACCAGGTCCCATCAGCCGCTGTAACAGCTGCGGGATATCCCCCCACATAGATAGTGACTCCACCGAGAGGTGCGCCTCCGGCAGCAGCGGTCACCGTCCCGCTGATGGTGCCGTCGGCCGCGAGAGCAGCGTTGATATTGGGCGTGGTACCGCCCGACGTCACAGTAACCGGAGTTTGGTCTGAATAATTGGTGGTGTTTTGCCAGTACTGCGTGGCATAGCCGTTGAGCGTGAAGGAAACGGTGTAGGCCCCAGCAGGGACGCTGACCGACCACGTTCCATTGGATGCAGTCGTGGTTCCGCCACCACCACTGCAGCATGGGACCGCGGATACGGAAACACTGACACCATTTAGGGGTGCGCCCCCCGCAGCAGCTGTCACGGTGCCGCTGATGGTGCCGTTGGAGGCGGCGACCGCCGACGGTGCCCCAATCACAGTCAAGCCTGCCAGCATGAGGAGACAAACGATGAACCCCGCGGCGCCACGGAGAATCAGACTGTTGCGGCGAAAGACTTGGCGCACGAGGTCCCTCATTTCGAATTAGCGGGATGCTGCCCTCCCGCCGGGCCAGTCTGCACCATCCAAATGAGAAACCCCAATCCCTATAGTGCTCGTCCCCGCCGAGCATCACCTATCCGGAGGCGAGACCAAGCTTGGGCCCAAGAGACATATCGCTCAGCGTGACAAGGTCAACTCAGCAACAGAGCCGCTCGACCGTACGCCACAGGCATAGGGACGGGTGACTGCGGTGATTCTTGGCAAATAGCGCCGGGCGGATTTCGAGGAGACGTGGGCGAACTGTCGTCTGGCCCAGCGGGGAAGTTGGGGTGAAGTGCCTTCAGAGGGCTGAGGTCGTGGGATGGGTCGGCTGCATAAGGGGTGAGCGTGCCCTCTGCGTGCCCTAAGCGGTGGTGAACGGCGGTTTGTCTGGGTACCTCACAGACATATGCAGCGCTCCGCTTCAAGCGCGGAGACCGTATTCACCGGTGTCAGGACTCTGGCTCTGATGTCGCTTCCCAAGCTGAGCACCAATCCCGCTCCCGACAGATATCGGATGGTCGGAGGTGAGTCAGAACAGCTCGAGTCCATCACCCACATTTCAACGAGTACCGGATTCCAAGACTCCGGGCGGATCAGACACTCGGATCCGCCCCGTATCCATCCGAAACCGAATTGGATGCCAGACTGTCTTCGTGGGGAGACCCGGGCTCTTGCTTGTCGTCCTTGGCATTCCTGGCTTGGCCGCCGGATGCAGTTCTAGTCACCTAGCCGAAGCTCCAAATGCGTGTGCGATGCTAGGGGCCGCCAAGGCCAGTTCGATCATAAGCCAGTCGGTCCATTGCTACTCAGAGGCGGGGCCGACTCTCGGTTCCTCTTCTGCGGACTACAGCACAACCGCACCTACATCCGGCAGTCCGTCACAAGTACCTCTTCAGCTTGTCTTGGTGGTCGAAGGACAAGGGGGCGTTGTCAACGCAGCCGATGCTGACAGAAACGTTGCGGGGCACCCGGGGACCCAGCAGATTGAGCTTGCCGACCACGTGCTTATTGGGCAGAGGGATTCAAACCGCCCTCGTGGGCACTGTGGGCCTCTAAGCACGGATACCTGGTAACCGTCTCCATCTCAGGTGACGCCTCTCACGTCAAGGCCGAAACCATCCGAGTAATGACCGTGGTGCTTAATGAAATCTGATGTCCCATCCAGCGTTGGGTACGGTGCCGGCGGGGTCAACAAATGTGGGTGATCCGAAGCTCTCAATCCGGGCTGGCGGCGTATAGCCCTGGTAATGATTGTCACAGCTGAGTTCGGCGTTTCACGACTGCAAGACAACGACTGGTCCAAGTTGGGAGAGATCGACCCACTTGTTGGTGAGGTCGAGCCCGGTCACATTGAGAGTCTTGATGTCAATGTCCAAAGTAAGGATGCTATGAGTGGGGACGCTCCCGGAATTCGGACCGCCGAAGCAGTCGGGTCCGCATTTGAAATGACCGGAGGCTTGAACTACCCAGACGACCTCATTGACTCCGGTGGAGCCTCCACTTATAAAGTGAAACGCCTTTTCACTAGTGCTCTCCACGGCCACGGCCCGCTGTACCGTTCCTTGATTCTCCTGGGCCGACCGCCTAGCCGTTGTCAGGAGGGTCGCCCGGATGGAAGGGGTGACGTTCGTCACGCAGGTGCCCTGTCGCCCTGGTGGATGGTGCGTACCGAAGAGACAAGAAATCGCGACCTGCCTACCGGTACAGCTTGAGAGCGTCAACGGGACGAGCGCTACGGCCAGGACCACGACCCAGACTCGCTGGTTCACTCTGAAAATGTTCACACCAATAGGACGCACAGGTCAAGCGGATGGTTCCCGGACCGCACGGATTTGCCAAATCAGTTGTCCGAAGGTCGAGCGGGTCCGGCTCACCACAATCGGAGATACCGGCGGATGGTGGTCGGGCACATATCCGACCAGACCGTCCCACTGGGCCACACGCTTTCCACGGCATTAGCGTTCTGTCGTGGCAGTGGTGCAGGTACCCAACTACGAGCCGTGGATCGTTGCTCGATGGGCATTCCGTGCTCTGGCCGAGAGAACCATCACGTTGCTTGATCGGCCCGAGGATGAAGTCGCCCTCCGAAGGGCAGTAGCCCTCGACGGATTGCATTTCAGCCTCATGGAAACGAATCAGAGTGGCCGACTCGCTATCGCGGTGGCCTGGGCCGCCGACCAACTCCGAGACGAATATCGGAGCGGCTCCGATCCTCGTGATCCCGAATTTTCGGAGGCTCTTGGTGAACTCCGGCTTCGGCTGGCGGATATGACGGGGGAGTAGACATGAGCCTTGCTCGAGAAAAGGCCATGGCCAAATGGGCCGTTGAGCGATGGGCCGATTTTCCAGTCGATCAAGACCCTCGTCCCCTGGTCTTCACGGGACCAATCACGATTCCCGTAGAGGGCTTTAGGACGGTGGAAGCAAAGGCCGCTTTCCTCCGGGGCGATGTCGAGGTGCAGGGGCCGGTGCCTAACAGTGTGCTCGCCGTCCTCCGTAGGAAGGGATCATCCGGACAGCACTCTGGCTTCACTTCCGGTCCGCTTGTTATCACCGATGCGACGAGGTCTGAGACGTCATTCTCCACTGACAGAGGGCCATGCATCCTCCCCGCGTGGCTCTTCAAGGGTAGAGAACTGTTGGGCGTACTCTGGATCCTTGACCCCGATGTCGCCGCCAACCAATGGCAGCCCGGTGAGCCGTCGGGGCCACCAGCGCCGACTGGCGGCCGAGCCCATATCGCCGTTCTGTCGAGGATCGAGCCCGATGACTACACCCTGCATTTCGAGTTCATCGGGGGCCCACCGGAGTGGGTGGACTACCCAAGGTCGGAGGTCATCGAGTCCGATCACGCCGTAGCAGTGATACCAGTCGGGCTTGACCACGGTCCGCGAGGACCACGCAGGTTCGTCGGGTACCGGCGGGAGGTGGTCGTCCAGCTCCGAAGCCATCTAGGCAATCGGGTCCTCATCAATCTCGACGCCAGCCCGATTGCAGTCCTGACCTGACTGTGAGGATCACTGTCAGACCACGATGTGCTGCCACCGCCTTTCGTTTCCACTTCGTGCCCACGCGAACGGGCACGCCCAGCGATAGGCAGTCGTGAACGGTCACGAATAGAGCGTCTGACATCACCCTTGACTAGGAACTTCGCCCGAATTAGAGGATCCACCTCAACCGGGATCTCAGTCTGTAGCCCGCCTGAAAAGCGCGAGCTCACTCCGCCTTGACTCTTTTCTCCGTCAGGTCACCGAGATCGAGAAGATGGCGGCCGTAACATTCAGGCCGCTATTCACCTGAACCTCAAAGCTGTCGGTACCGACAGCGGAGCGTTTGGGCCTCCCCGAGATCGTCCCCGTCTTTTTGTCCAACTTCAGTCCCTTGGGAAGCGACGATGAGACGAGCATCCACTTGTACCGAGAACTGCCGCCGCTTGCTGCCAGAGTCACCGAGTAAGGGGATCCCACCTGTGCGGCTGCAAGCGGAGATGCCGTCACAATCTGCAAAGACGACGACGAGGCGACCGAGAGCGTGAAGCCCTGGGTCGCACTGTGTCCGGTGGTGTCGGTGGCCGTGATCGTGAGCGGGAAGTTCCCCTCCACGGCAGGTGTTCCGGCGAGGACGCCGGCGGAGGAGAGCGAGACTCCCGGGGGGAGCGTCCCGGTACCGGTGAAACTGACCGGAGCGGCGTCCGGCCCCGCCGTCACCTGGAAGGGTTTGGCGGACGTACCTTCAGTGAAGGTGGTCGTGTTCGGGCTGACAATGACCGGGGTCACATCGAAGCACCCGTCGGTGGTCAGATCCGACGCCGGGCCGTAATTGGAGTCGCCGTAGTAGTACACGGCGGCGCACCAGTAACCGCTCGCGGTCCCCGCGAATGCCGGCGACGTCGCCGTCGACGTGTCACCCGCTCCCGAGGTCAGACCAACGAAACCCAGAGGATTGGAGAAGGACGTACAGGGAGCGGGGGTCGCCGTTGGTCCGCAGACGTAGAAACTGACGGGGTCATCGGGGCTTCCTCCGGCAGCGTTGCCGGACACCGTGGCCGCGAAGGTGACGTACCCACCCGGTGTGACGGTGGCGCTCGAGGGTGACAGCGATGCGGTCGGCGCTGTCGTCCCCACCCCGGGGCGTGTCGTGGCGATCGAGTCGACGTCCTGTTGGTAGTCGTTGCCACTGTCGTTGTGGTTCTTCACCCATCCGAACGCCCAGCAGCTCTGGGCCGAGGCGCAGGACACGCCAAAGAGCTGGCTGTACACGATGCTGTCCTGCCCTCCCGGGACATAACCCGGGGGCCATGCCTGCTGGGTAGCGACGACCCAGGATCCGTCGCTCTGGGTCAGGACCATGCCGGCCTGGCCGATCTCGGTGTTTGTCGACGACTGCGTCTGGTAGCTCCCCACCGCCGTGCACTCGCCGACCGCCGGGCACGACAGCGATCCGGCTCCCAGACTGACTCCCGCGGTGCCCTGTTCCCAGTCCGCAGGCAGGGGTGCCTGCTGCGCCGTCCATCCCCCCGGGGTCTGCTCCAGAATGACCCCGAGCGTCTCGTTTTGCGGCGTCTGGAACGTGCCGTCGGCCACGCACGAGCCGGGAGCGGGACACGAGAGGGCATTGATGAACACCCACGAGTTGGGGGCTTCAGGAGCCGGCGGAGCGACCGGCGTGGACTCCCCGGGAGTGGAAACCGTCGTGGCTGTCCAACCGGAGCCCGACTGTTGGAGGACGAGGGCCTGTTGGAACCCATTGACGTCCTCATCGTCACCCACAGCAGTGCAGTCACCGGTCGCCGGGCAGGCGATGGCGGACACGGAATCAAAGAAACCTGGAGCTTCGATGCTGCTCCAGGGCCCGCCGGCATTGGTCGCAAGCTGTACCGAGCTGAACGACGAAAACATCGGGGTGTAGATGCCGCCGGAGACGCATGTCCCCGATGGATCGCACGCCACTGTGGTCAGATTGACGTCGGGACCGATCGTCGACACGTTTGAGGGCGGTGCGACTGCGGTCGGGGTCCACGTCCCGTTGTTGAGCTGGAGAGCCATTGTGGCATGAGTCCCAGTTGGAAGCATGTAGGTCCCTACAACGACACAGCCACCGTCGGTCCAACACGACACGGCGTTGAGGTACGTGTACTCCGTGTTCGTGACCTGCCCGTCGGTTGCCGCACCGGCGGGGACGGGGGCTGTGGTCGCCTCCCAGGAACCGTCGGTCATGGTCAGCAGGAGCCCCTGTTGCACGTCGTTGGCGTCGTCATACGTCCCTACCGCAACGCACGACGAGCCGCTGGCACACGAGAGTCCGTTTATCTGGACACTGGCATTCACCGACGATGCGTCACTCGGTACGGGACCAGTGACGAACGTCCACGTTCCGTCACTGAGGGTTCCTATCCACGGAAGCAGGTTGTCGTTGTTGCCAGCCGTGCTTCCAAGCTCGACACACTCTGTAGAAGACGGGCAACTGATGAACTGCCCTGCCGTAACGACGGGGGCATTCACCGGTCCCACCGCCTGCGCTGCCTGAATCACGCTGGGCCATGCCGGGGACGCGCCGGCATCACCGGAAACAGTCGTCAAAACAGCGATCGTGACGGCGCCCGCAGACAAGGCAAGGACCTTGGCGCGTCGAAGCGATGACCTCCGACGCAATAGTCCGGTCATGCGCGTCAACACGATCCGCCCGGCGATTGCAGCCACCCCGCCCCCTCGTCGCGCACTCCGCAGACCCGACGCCTCGGGGGTGAAAGTGCTCAACCAGCAAAATTACCAGAACGTGCACAACTGAGTCCCGATGTCGTGTCAGTTCCATGCCCCAGTGACAGCCTGCGGACGGACGACAGTCGAGACCCAGACCAATCACTCGCACCACTTATAAATCACCACCACCAGGGGCTTAGGCCTAGGAACGGGGAGCAGTCCCGGCATCAGTGCCGGCACGGCGTTGGAGCCAGTGGGTGAGCTAAGGGGCACGCCTGCCGGTTGGTGACCTGTTCGCAGACAATGTCCGCCTTGAGGACCAGGATCGCGTCACCCCGAACAGGCCCTACACACGAATCAGATGGTCGTCAGATGGTGATTCGGGCACTCCAATTGGCCCTCCAGAGTGCCAAGCTCAGGCCGACTCAGTCCAACCCCAGCCGACGAACGCTCCACGTGACCTGCCCAAACACAACGCCACCGGACCCGACAAATAGGCCATAAGGCTCTACGGATCAGAAGGTTGGGGGTTCGAGTCCCTCCAAGCGCGCTGAGAAGTCCAGGTCACCGGGCATTTCTGAAATCGGGGTGGCGCCCCGCCCAGCTAATGGCACTCCCGGTTTGGGAGCCGAGCCGAGTAGCCACACTCAGAACCGATCAATTGTCGGACTCGCATCCGGCCGGGCGCCTACGGGGTGCGTCCGCGCTCCCTAAGCGCGCTCAATAGTCAGAGTAAACGCCTGGGTGACTACGACCTTGGTTCTACCCGCTCCGAACGTGGCACGAATAGCGAGGTGGCGCACTCCCGCCTTGACGGGCTTGCCCGACATGGTTGCCGTGCCATTGCCGTTTTCGACGAAGGTCACACCCTTGGGCAGTTTGCCCTTCTCGGCGATTGAATGCACCGGACTCGCGGATGTTGTCACGGTGAACGAGAACGGTCCGCCGACCGTTGCCGTCGCATAGTCGGCGCTCGTGATGGCTGGTGGAGCGGGATCGACCCAGAAGCTCTGTTGAAACTGAGGGGCGGCGCTGTATCCACCGTTGCCCGCCTGATTGGCGTCGATGACACAGACACCCTCGTTTGTGAAGCTCACGCTCGAGCCCGCCAGTGAACAGATAGATGATGCCGAGGGGTCGATGCTGAGCACAACGGGAAGACCGGAGGATGCGCTAGCCGAGACCGAATAGGTCGGCCCGCCCGCCATCGGTGGAGTGGGCGGAGTGGAGGTAAAGGTAATGGCCTGACTGAAGTAGTCGTCGGTCTCGAAGGCGCCGATATCACACGGGACGGGGCGAGTCTTTCCTCGTTGGTCGGGGAGTGAGCAGTGGATCATGTCGGGAATAGCACCGATGGCGGCACTCCCAGGCTCTATGGCAACTGTCGGAGTCGGTCCACCGTTGTTCTCGAGACCGGAGGGGTCAAGGCCGGATGGTGTGTCAGAGAGGTCGGTCGGGCCCACGAAGCCACAGGTGTTGTCATCGGCGAGATTCGCACCGGCGTCGCCAAAGTGACCACCTCCGCTAAAGCAGTCGTTTCCTGTGCTGTGTGCCAGAACCGTGGTTCCGACGGCGGCGGTACCGGAGGCGGCGTCGATCCCACCAGTGTTGACGCCGACACCGCCGAGTCCGCTGTTCTCGTCAATGGTGCTGTTGACGGTCTGGAGCGTTCCGGTTGAGTAGATAGCCCCCGTGTCGGTCCCTCCGATCCCGCTGTTTCCGTAAAGAGTGGAGACGACGTCGTTGAACGTTCCGGCGTTATAGATACCGCCGGTATTGATATCCGTCCCGGATCCGGTCGCACTGTTGTTCGCCACCGTCGTGTCCAAAATGTCCAGTATTGCGTACGGAGCATTGGCGATGCCTCCGGTGTTGATTGCATTGCTGCCGGCACCGCTAGCGGTGTTGTTTTCTACAATGCTGTCTTCAATACTCAGCGACCCGTTGTTCGAAACACCACCCGTATTGATGCCACCGTCACTATTGCTGTCGCTATTGCCGTCCTCGATGGTCAGGCCATTGAGAATGGCCGAACCGCCAGGGGCGACGTCGAATACCTCGACGGCGTTGTTACCGCTTATCACCACCTCCCTGGCACCCGGGCCATCGATGCGAAGATCGACGTTGATGTCGAGGGTGCTAGTGAGGACGATCGGTGAACTCGCTGGGCACGATACCGAGAAGCTGATCGTGCTGCTTGTACCAGAAGCGTCGGCCACCGCCGCGGGGAGTGAGCCGGGACCCGAACTCGCACAAGTGGTGACGACGTCGGAGGCTGCTGCGGCTACCTGGGCGGAGAGCACCGAGACTGACATCGTGGCGACAATCACGGTGAGGGTTGCGGCAAGGGTCCCCGGAGTAAGGAAGGACGCAGATCGAAAGGATCTGAGGCGAGATCTCTGCTCATCACTGTCGTATCTGTTCATGGCCCGCCCTGTCGGAACTTGGTGGAGCAGACCAATCGTGCAAAGAGGCCCGCGCTACTCCAGCGATGTTTCTATTGTCGATCATTGGCGCTCGATGCCAATCGCCGCCCACCGGAGAGCCAACACCGGCCCAAAGGCGCCGGTTGCAAGCATCTAACGCGGGATGCTAGAGCCGAGGTCGGACTGGCCAAGTGTGATCCTGCCCTGACGGGAACCAATCGTGGCGCCCGGCGGACATTATTAGGTGTGAGGCCTACCAAGACGACCGGCGCCACCTCTGCCGGTGAGTCGTCAGACGCCGTCGCCTTCGGTCAGCTCTTCGGTCGTCACGCCCAGGCCGTCTACACATTCTGTGCGCGTCGAACGGCCGACCTGGCCCTGGCAGAAGACCTCACGTCCATCACCTTCCTGGAGGCCTGGCGGCATCAGGACCGATTGCCATCGGGAGACGCTGGCAGTGCACTCCCCTGGCTCCTTGGGGTATCGAACAACGTGGTGCGAAATGCCAGGCGGGGGCTACGCCGATACCAAGAAGTCTTGGAGCGGCTTCCTGCCCCGCAGGTAGTCCCCCCAGCGGAAGACCAGGCTATCGCTCGCTCCGTGACCGAAGCCGGGCTGCGGGACGCCCTTGAGGCCATCTCCGCTCTCCCCGATCGGGAGCAGGAGGTGGTCATGTTGGTCTTGCGGAGCGGTCTGTCCTATGAGGACGCGGCCATGGCGCTGGCGATACCTGTCGGCACCGTACGATCACGCCTCTCACGGGCTCGGTCCAAGCTCCAGGTTGCTCTTACTACTAACTCTCACCCCGTCCTGAAGGAGTCCTTATGATCGACTTGCAGCCCGCACCCGTGCCCGAACTCAGCGAGGCGTGGATTATCTCGCGCCAGGCGGCGCTCGTGTCTGCCCTTCCCCAGAGGCGTCGCAGGCCGGTGAAGTGGGTGGTCCTCGCCGGTGCGACCGGTTTGGCCGCCACGGTCTCGACACTCGTCCTCGTTGGAGGGAGCCCACCCTCTGCATTCGCTGGTTGGTCAGCTTCCCCGACAGCGCCCGCCAGCGGCCAACTCACGAGTGCCGGCACCGAATGTCAGGCGAGCCTTACGCAGCTTCCGCCTTCCACCAACATGGGCGCCGATTCCGCATCCCTTGTGCCCGAGTTGAGCGACGTTCGCGGTCCCTACACGCTCACGTTGCTAGGTGATGGCTCTCAGAATGAAGTCCTATGCATCTCGACTTCGGACAACACATCGGTGCGTTGGATTGCCCTATCGGGAGTGCCGGTGGGTCCCGGTGCGATCGTGGTCGACCGGATCAGCTCTGGGGCCCGTGACGGTGATTCATACACGCTGGTCGTTGGGCGGACCGGGAAAGGCGTGACTGGCGTGACGCTCTCGTTGGGGAACGGGACCGATGTGACGGCGACCAGCGGAAACGGAGCGTTCGTTGCCTGGTGGCCCGGAAGCGCGAACATCACTGCTGCGATCGTCTCGACTGCGACCGGCGTTACGACCCAGACCTTGAATCTGCCCGGACCTGGTATCCCATCCTCCCCCAAGTCTCCACCGCCGTCTCTTCCTGGGACGCAGTCGTCCTGCATTCCGAGTGCGCAAGTCGCCTGTTCCGTTGGGAAAGCGGGGCCATCCTGAAAGTGCCGATCCAACGCCGCTGCCCATATTGGGGCGGGCACATAGCATCCCGTACTTGGGGATCCCGTGCGGTGGACGGGCTCTTCCGGCAGGCCCACTGAGGGCCCCAGAGCCGGAGCCTACGGGTCGTGACGGTCTCCCCGGCGTCGCTGTCTCGTAAGTATCCGGTTGAGCAGAGTCATGCCGCTGAGCATCGTGCCGACGATTGCGGCCACGGCCACCGCTACCCAGACGAACGCCACGTTGCTACCGTCTGCCCGCGTCGCTCAGGATGAGTGTCGGTGGCCGACACCCCATTACAGACAGGAAGGCCACAACAATGACGAATCGGCGCACCAGGATGAATCCTACGGGCTCGGGGCCTCAGCCTTGGTCTCATGGCTCCTACATGCAGACACAGGGACTGTGTGGAGCCGCTCGCCGTTGTCGGTGGCCGGTACTGCCAGCAGCACGGTATGGAACTGGCCATCGTTCTTGACCTGGCCGCACGGTCCCCGACGCGGGGAATGCCGTATTAGTTGAAGTTCATCGGCAGGACCGGCACCGACCAGGATCCGTCCGCCGCCCGTCCGAACATCAGAGCCTGTGTTCGGCAGAACCTGGCCATATAGATGACCCCGTCCGCATCTGAGCCGTGAGGGTACATCTGTGACCGGCGGAGATCACCACCGCACCGTGGACACATGGGATCAGAGGTCGTGAAGGCCACGGTAGATCCGTATCGGCTCAGCCAACCGACAGCTTGAGTCGAGCCTTATCGGGCAGGCCCAGCACCTTCCCAGGGCCTAGCTTTGCTGCCGATGGCCCCCTACGTGCGTTCAAAAGGACTGCGGGGAGCCTGCCGTCGGGGTCGAGGCTGGTGGCTGATACCGCGACCAGCACGCTCGGGAGTTAGCCGTCGTCCTATCGATGCTGGATGATGTGCGGCACATTCCTGACCAGACGCCTTAAAAATCTCCCAGGGATGGCGCTGGCGTCTTAGGTAGCCGTCCGTGCAGATCATCTGACCCGCAATCTACAAGCCGGAGTTGTCCAACTCACATAAACCTGATAGCCGAGTTGAGCGAAAGCCATTGTCCCGTTGGCGAGCCTCATCTTCCACTGTCCACCTTGCGCTCCATAGCTCGTCTGAGGGTGAAATGCTCCCCAACCCATTTTCTGAAGGTTCTCACGGACATACGAAACGAGGAAGGTCGGCGATCCCGATGTGGCGCGACAACATGGGCCTGGCGGACATTGCATGCCTCACGGACCTGCCACCCCGTAGATTGGATGGGCGATGCCCGATCCGCCTGCTGCGACTGAGACGAGCGCACCACCTACAACATTGCCACCCCAGGGCGGGACCGGCCATGGGGAAGCAGTGGGCGCCGGGGGTGGACCATCGAGGTGGGTCAGGTTGGCCCCTGTTCTCCTGCTCCTGGTCGTGGGACTTGCCTTCCTCATCGCATTCTTCGACGTCGTACGACATTGGTTTGCCCTTCACACCGGCACGCTCCACGGAGGCCCGGACCTCTACTACAACTTCTGGTCCGGCTTCGGTTCCGACCTCGGCGAGGCAACCCTCATCAGTGCGGTCGGCATCGGGGTATACACCGGTGTCCGTAAGGTCAACTGCCACACCAAGGGTTGTTGGAGGATCGGCCATCACCCACTCGATGGGACACCGTATATTTTGTGCCGGCACCACCACCCGGACGTACCGACCAAGGGTGCCTCGCATGAGCTCATCCTTGAGGCGCACCGAAAGTACAAGGAAGCGAGAGAAGCGCCAAAAGGCCGCTGATCAAGCAGGACGTTGTTCCCCTCTGATACATGAGCCGTCGCTGTACCGATAGCGGACCTCGCAGACATTGTCGCCGCAATCTTGGATCTGCCCGGTGATGCTGACGCGGTGTGCGGCAAGCGCGTCGTAGCTCCGGTTCGCCTGAGTCGAATCAACAAGCAAGAGAACCGCGGAGCCCACAAGGACGAGAACCGAGAGCAGGACAGCGCCATGTTGGAAATGTCGGCGTTCGATGCTCACAGGGATTCAGTTTTGCCCGTCACGCCAGATGTGGGAAGACCTCGGCAATTTCGAACCGCCAGTCGTAATGTTGCCGTCGCAACCGGCTTCCGGTCCGCGGTGGGAGGCCGTGCGTCGGGCACAGGCGAAGGAGACACGGCACTCGATGAACTTCATCGGCGTTGATCTCGCGTGGGGAGAACGCAATGGGACCGGACTGTGCGTCGTGTCGAAGGATGGCGTGATCGACGCGACGCGCCGGCGGACGCTGGACGAGATCGTCAGCTGGTTGGACCCTTACACGAACGTCGACTGCCTTGTTGCCATTGATGCCCCTCTGATTGTGCAGAACCCGAGTGGACGCAGACCGTGTGAGGACCTGATCAGCCGCTGCTTCGGGAGGTACGAAGCCGCCGCCCACTCGTCCAACCTGGCCAACCCGTCCTTTCGGACCGGCGGCCGGGCGAGCGAGCTTGCCCGGCGTCTGGCGCTCGATACGGACCCGTCCCTGACGATCGGGAGCCCGACGCGCCGGGCGATCGAGGTCTATCCCCACACAGCCCTGGTGGCGCTCTTCGGATTGCCCCGGACTTTGAAGTACAAAGGCAAGCGAGGACGAACTCTGGCTGGCCGACAGCAGGAGTTCGCCACGTGCGCCGCCCTCTTGGAGTCCCTGTCGGCGGCGAATCCTCCTCTCGACCTCGGGGCGTCGCAACGGTGGATCGAGCTCACCGAGGAGATCCGCTTAGCTCAGACCGGGGCCGGCTTGGACCGGGCTGAGGACGAACTGGACTCGTACATCTGCGCCTACACCGCCCTCTACTACTGGACCCACGGTCTCGACCGCTGCCGGATCTTCGGCGAGACGGAGACGGGATACATCGTGACCCCGGTTTCGGTCGACCAGGGAGCCTGGCTGGATCGCGTCGTTGGAGACCGGGAGATGGCGTCCACAGCCACTCACCACAAGGGCGGTGGTCGACATCGCTGAGGTATCGCGGCACACGTCGACGTGTCGTCGAACCGGGCGGTGAGCGAATGAGCGGCCTCTGCACGGAGTTCAGGAGCCTTGGCCGCCTCCGAACCGAGCACGGCGACGCCGGCTTCTCGCCCCGGGCAGAGTGAGGCAGCGCTTAGTACGGTGCGATGTGCATGGCAGAACGCACAGAGGCCGACGTGTGCGTGGTGGGAGCCGGGTTCGCCGGGCTCACCGCCGCCCTGCGGCTGCATCAGGCGGGCAAGTCCGTCATCGTCCTTGAAGCTCGTGATCGTGTGGGCGGTCGCGTGTGGACGCAAGACTTGCCGGGTGGTTCTCCCGTTGACCGTGGCGGTGCGTGGCTGGCTCCGCGCCACGATGCCGCCTTCGGTCTCGCTCGGGAATTCGGAATCTCCACCTACAAGACATGGGTGAAGGGTTCCCACCTCCTCGTGGCGGGAGGTCGGATACGTCGGTACACGGGCCTTATCCCCAAGATTAGTCCTCTCGCCGTCGTCACCATCGCCCTGGCGCAGGCGCGCCTCGACCGGACCTCGAAGAAGGTCCCACTCGATGCCCCGTGGACGGCGAAGCGTGCCGAGGAATGGGATGCCCGGACGGTCGCAGAGTGGCTCGAGCACTCGGGCGTGCGGTCGACAGCCGGGCGGGACCTGTTCGAGATGGCCGTGCGTGGCTTGTTCACCGGCGACTTGAGCGAGACGTCGTTTCTCCACCTCCTCTTCCTCGTCCGGGCCCACGGCAGCATCAACACGCTGTTCTCGATCACGGGCGGGAGCCAGGAGAACATGGTGGACGGTGGCGCCGGGTCCATCGCACAACGTCTGGCCGACGCTCTGGGGGGTGATGTGCGGTTGAGAGCACCCGTACGGAGGATCACACAACTCGACGATCACGTCGTCGTCGCGGCCGATGGTGTGTCGGTCACGACTCGTCACGCCGTGGTAGCGGTTCCCCCGGTACTCGCCCTGGATATCGTGTTCGATCCGACGCTCCCCGAGGACCGCAGAGCGCTCTACTCGAGCGCCGTGGCCGGGCCCGAGACGAAGACGTTGGTCGTCTACGACGAGCCCTTTTGGCGAAGTGACGGTTTCAGCGGCCAGAGCGCCGAGCCCAATTCGGTGTCCGAGGTCACCCTCGACGCCTCGCCGTCCACGGGAAGTCCCGGCGTCATCGCATCGTTCACCTTCGGACCGGTGGCCGAGCGCGTCGGTGCCATGGCCGACGACGAGAGGCGGAAGGCGGTCATTGATGCGCTCGCGGCCAGGTTCGGTCCACGCGCCGCGTCACCGATCGACGTCATCGAGACCCCCTGGTGGACCGAGGAGTGGACGCGCGGATGTTCGATGGCGCACTTCCCGCCAGGGATACTCTCGCGCTACGGGCATCTGCTGCGCGAGCCGCTCGGTCGGCTGCACTGGGCGGGCACGGAGACGTCCACGACGTCGCACGGGGCCATCGACGGGGCCATCCTTTCGGGTGAACGTGCCGCCACGGAGATCATGCAGCGCGGGTAGGACGCGCCTCCGTGTGGAGTGAGCCGTGGCGGGCCCTCGTTCTCCTGGACGCGACTTGGTACAGCGTGATGATGACGAACCAGGTGACCCACGTCGCCACAAACAGAGCAACGAATTCAAGGACGACGAGAAGAACGTCGAGAACGGGGACTGTCGTCATCGCCGTGACCCGGCGTCGGCGTGGATCCTGTTTCGTGTCATTGTCCCCCCCGAGACAACTCGCAGATGCGACCGTCGTTGATGCTCCACGGACAGCGTGGGCCTTGGTCGTCAACCTCCGCTCTCCACCGGATCAATAAAGGCTCAACCGACTCGCACCCGGGGATGTTGTCGCCCGCGGTGCCGCACCGTCGGTTGGCTCGTAGCACTGATCCGCGCTCTCATCGGAGTTCAGGGGGCCAGCGGCGGCTAACCATCGGACGCCGGCAGACCCGCCCTGATGGCCGAATTTGTGGGGATCGTGTCATTGACGCCGTCGGGCTCGGCGATGCAGGCTGACCTGGATGAAGCAACGACGCGTGGTGATCGTCACTTTTCCCGGAATTCAGTCTCTCGACGCCGTCGGCCCGTTCGAGGTCTTCGCCGGCGCCACGCGAGCGGCCCACGGGTCCGGTCGGCCCGGTTACGAGGTGTCCCTCGTCTCGACCGACGCCCAGCCGGTTCGGGCCGGGAGCGGCGTGGGCCTGTGCACGGAGGCGCTCCCCGACCCGTCCGGACGGATCGACACCTTGGTGCTTCCCGGAGGTGGTCAGGCGCAGGCGGCCCGGCGGGACGACGAGCTTCTGTCGTGGATCGTGGCGGTGGCCCCCCGGTGTCGGAGGGTGGCCACCGTGTGCACGGGTGCCTTCCTGGCCGCCGAGGCCGGGCTGCTCGACGGTCGCCGCGTCACCACCCATTGGGCCAGCGCCGAGCAGCTGGCCGCCGAGTTCCCTTCCCTCATCGTGGATTGCGATCCGATCTACGTCCGGGACGGCAAGTTCTGGACCAGCGCCGGCGTCACCGCTGGCATGGACCTGGCCCTGGCCCTGGTGGCGGACGACCTCGGCGTCGAAGTGGCCCAGAACGTTGCCCGCTGGCTCGTCATGTTCCTGCACCGGCCGGGTGGACAGACGCAGTTTGCGTCACCCGTGTGGGTGCCGCGTGCCGAGCGCTCCGCGGTGCGGGCGGTGCAAACCCTGGTGGAGGTCGCGCCCGGTGGAGACCACCGGCTTCCCGTGCTTGCCGCCGCCGCAGCCATGAGCCTGCGTCACTTCACCCGGGTCTTCACCGCTGAAGTGGGCGAGACCCCGGGGCGATTCGTCGAGCGCGTCCGCCTCGAAGCGGCCCGGCGCGACCTGGAAACGACTTACGACACTCTCGACATGGTCGCCAGCCGTTGTGGTTTCGGGACCGGTGAGACGCTGCGGCGGGTTTTCCAGAGACGAATCGGTGTCGCCCCTGATTCCTATCGGAGACGCTTTCGCGTCGTCGACGAAAGGAGACCGGCGTGACAGAGCAGATCCAGGTCGCCATTCCGCTTTTCCCCAGGTTCACCGCACTCGACGGCGTGGGGCCCTATGAGGTGCTCCAGCGGATCCCGCAGATCGACGTCATCTTCATGGGCCATCGACGAGGCGAGGTGCGCAGCGAGAATGGGATGCTCGGCATCACCGTCGACGCCACCTTCGAGGACATTCCCGAGCCGAACATCATCGTGTTCCCCGGGGGTGTCGGTACCCGTCTCCTGGAAGACGACGATCGGGTACTCGAATGGGTGCGCCACGCCCACGCCACCACCCGGCTCACCACGTCGGTCTGCACCGGATCCTTGGTACTCGGCGCCGCTGGACTGCTCCGGGGTCTCACCGCCACGACGCACTGGTCGTGCTACCCCGAGCTTGAGGCACATGGAGCCCAGCCCACGGCTCAGCGGGTGGTGGAACATCTGGACCGGCGGATAATCACCGCCGCCGGCGTGTCGAGCGGCATCGACATGGCGCTGCGTCTGGTGGAGCTTCTGGTCGACCGCACCGCCGCCGAGGCCGCACAGCTCATGATCGAATACGACCCCCAGCCGCCCTTCGACGCCGGCGCTCTGGCCAAAGCGGGCGACACGGTGGTCACCCGGGTCATCGAGTACGCCCAGCGTCGTCAGTAGCCGTCCGAGGTCGCCCGAGAAGTGGTTGGTCGCGGGCCCGAGAGCCCCTCGGCGTCGATCACGCCGCATGTGCACGCCCGCTCTGGAGGGATCCGAGGATGAACGCGGAAGCCTTCTGGATGCGGTCGCACGACGTTTTGATCCCGATGATCGCCTGGGCTCCACCACCGGCCCACGTGGCGACATAGCCGAAGCTGTAGTCGCCTGTGTCCATTCCCAGGCTCTGGCAGACGACATAGGCGGTGGACTCGGCCTCAAGTTCGGCGAGTCCCCGATCTTCGACGCGATCGTGGAGTAGGGCGTGAGCGAGCTCATGAGCGAGAGTCTTGACTCGTTGTGCCGGTGCGTTCCGGGTGCCGACACGGATGCGGTTGTGCGATGGAGAGCAGTCGCCGTTCGTGGTGTCACCGAACTCGTGATCTTCAACCGTGAAGTCGATGGACATGGCCACAGTGAGGAGCTGGTCGTAGCGATTGTCGGGGTCGCCGCCGGAAAGCTTCGTGCAGACGGTCGGCGGGTCTTCGCCGTTGGTTTGTGAGATGTCGAAGACGGGCACGTATTTGAAACCTCGAATGACCCGCTCGTCGACGCTCTCCGCGGAGTCCGTCGGCCTGGCCACCATGGGGGCGAGGACCCAAATCGCCTTTTCCCCTCGACGTACGACGCGGTTGAGCCGACGCCAGGTCTTGAAGCCGGCGACATGAGTGGCCCTCGGATTCTGAGCGGCGATGAGAAGAACGTTGCTGTAGCTGTAGCGGTGGAATCGGCTTTGGAAGTCGAGGTGGTCCTCCCAGGCGCGGGAGGACGTGAGTGTGGCGATGCCCTCTTCCAACCGGGCCAGAAGATCCGGTCGACTGTTCTTGGTGGTCATGGTGAGGTCCCGTGAGGTAATGGCCCCGCGTGTGACGGATCCTCGGGCAGGGCGGTAACAGGTGGAGGGCCCCGGGGGGCGAGTCGCCGATCCTGCCGATGGACACGCGTCGGCCGTCGGGTGCACGGGCATCACGAGGTAGCGATCCCGGTGGGTGCGACCGTACCTGGAGCCTGTAACGACGGATGAGGGCAGTGTTTCGCCGGTGACGCGCACCCTCGACCGGGGCTATGCGACCTGGACGTCGCCGTCCGGACACGACAGGAAGAGTCCTCTGACTCCGGGCTGAGCCCCCTCTGTCATCACCACTCCGGGGGGCACCGTTCCACCGAGCCAGTCCAGCGCCGCTCGCATGTCCGGCACCTCGACCTCGAGCCGAGCGAAACCGGTTGCGCCGTTGGGGTGAGGCAGGGGAGTGCGTGCGGGATGGTCATCAGGATCGTCCCAGGTCATGAAGGCGCAGCGCCACGGCTCACGCCAGGCGGTGTCGACGGCGACCGACCTCCACCTGACCGTGGTTCCCTCAGGGAGATCACGGTGTCGCCGTTCGATCGGATGTCCGACCCGCATCGCCGTCGCCTCGATGTCGCCGGGTTCCACCGACCAGCGGGCCAGACCCGGACCTCTCGACGATAACGCGGCCACGACCGGACGTCCCTGGGGTGACGAACGAGCTTCGGGCTCGTCCACAATGGCGAGAAGCTCCAGGTAGTGCCGGCCGAACGGCACGATCAGATTGGCGGTACCCCGCCCACGGTGACGCCCTCCTTCCATCACCGCCAGTCCGAGTTCCTCCATATGGCTGCGTGCCGTTCGCAGATCGGTGACGAGGACGATCGCCTGTACCAACCGGTCATCCACAGCGAGATTCTGGCGCGAAACGACGCAAGAGGTCCGCCCGCCGGTGGGAATCGACGGACCGATGGACAGACGTGCCCGCGCGAGTGCGTTCAGGGTGAGGTTCGACCTCGACGGCAACAGGTTTGCTACCTTCGGCGATCGTGGGGAGGCACCCGGTGAGCCGCACACCGCCGCTCGCGGTCCTGGCTCCGGCGGCCGTTCTCATTGTCGTCGGATGCCTTCTACCGGCCGATACGGGGAGCGCGTCCGCGTCCACGTCGGCGGCCGCCCCCAGGCTGACGAGCAATCCGGCCAGCCTGGTCGACCCGCTGTCCGGCACCGGTTCTGGACCGATCGCCCCGGGCAACATCGGGGAGTTCCCGGGGGCGGACGTGCCCTTCGGGATGGTGCAGTGGAGCCCGGACACCACCCCGGACCGAATTGACGGCAGCGGGTACTCGTACGCCGACTCGCACATCTCCGGATTCAGCCTCACGCACATGAGCGGCACCGGGTGCGCCAGCTACGGAGATGTGCCCGTCCTTCCGACGGTCGGATCAGTCGGCAACGACCCTGAGAATGCCAGCGCCCCGTTTACCCACGCCGAAGAACAGGCGTCCCCTGGGCGCTACAGGGTCACACTGGGCCGATCCAAAGTCACGGCAGAACTCACGGTGACGACGCGGACCGGCCTGTCCCGCTTCACCTTTCCGGCCACCGATCGGGCCAACGTCCTGCTGAAGGTGTCCGGAAGCGCCAACGGCGTCACCCATTCCGCCTTGCGGGTCATCGGGTCGGACGAGATCAGCGGTCAGGTGACGAGTGGCCAATTCTGTGGCACCGGGACGCCGTACACGCTGTACTTCACGGCCCGCTTTAACCGTCCCTTCTCCTCGGTGGGAACCTGGGAGGGCTCCCGTGTCACGCCGGGCAGTCGAAATTGCGACGGAACGTCCTGCGGTGGTTTCGCATCCTTTGACGCGGTGACCGATCGGACCGTTCTGATGAAGGTCGGTGTGTCCTTCGTGAGCGAAGGCGACGCCACCCAGAATCTGGATCACGAGGACCCAGGGTGGTCCCTCAACACGATCGAAACCGCCGCCCGGCAACGGTGGAATACCCTGCTCGGGCGCCTCCGCATCGGAGGTGGACCGCGTTCGGCCCAGCGCACCTTCTATTCCGCCCTGTACCACTCCCTGCTCCATCCCAATGTGGTCAGCGATGACAACGGTGAGTACGCCGGATCGGACGGGCGCGTGCACCGGTCACGGAGCCACCAGCAGTACGCCAATTTCTCCGAGTGGGACATCTACCGTTGCGAGATCCAACTGATCGCCTTGTTGGCACCCCGCTCAGCCGGCGACATGGTCCAGTCGCTCGTGAACGACGCCGAGCAGGGAGGGTGGCTCCCGAAATGGGCCATTGTCGGTGGTGACGCCTCGCAGATGAACGGCGACTCGGCCGATCCGATCATCGCCGACGCCTATGCCTTCGGGGTCCGTGGGTTCGACGCCAAGGCGGCCCTCAGGGCCATGGTGAAGGGCGCGACGCAGTCCGAGCCCATTCACGGCCTCGAGATCGAGCGCCAGTACCTGAGTCAGTACCTGACCCAGCACTACGTCGATGCGAGGTCCCTGGATCTCGATTCGATCGACTACTCGGACGGGGGTTCCGTCACTCTCGAGTATGCCATCGATGATTTCTCGATCGCGCAGCTGGCGTCGGATCTGGGCGACGGGACGCTCTCCACCACGATGATGCAGCGCGCCCACAACTGGGAGTACCTGTTCAATCCCGCCACCGGCTACATGCAGGCGCGCAACGCAGACGGGAGCTTCCCCAAGGGACCGGCCTTCCAGACGGCCATGTTCGAAGACGGTGGTCAAGTCGGCTTCGAGGAAGGCAACGCGATCCAGTACACCTGGTCCGTACCTCAGGACCTCGCGGCCCTCGGCGGTCTCATGGGCGGAAACGCCAGTGCGGTGGCCAAGCTGAACACCTTCTTTACCCAGCTGAATGCGGGACGGTATCTGCCCTATGACTGGGCGGGGAACGAACCCAGCCTGTGGACACCGTGGGAATACGACTACTTCGGCGCGCCGTCACGGACACAGGAAGTGGTCCGACGGATCGCCACCACGCTCTACTCGGATCATCCGGCGAACGAGCCCGGCAACGACGATCTGGGCGCCATCTCGTCCTGGTATGTGTGGGCCGCCATTGGCCTGTTTCCCGTGACGCCGGGATCGGCCAATCTGGCGCTGGCCAGTCCCTTGTTCCCGCAGATCTTGCTCACCCTTCCCGACAACCGACACCTCGTTCTCCACGCACCGAACGCCGCCGCGACCGCTCCCTATATCCACTCCGTGTCGATCAGCGGTGCCAGGCTCCCGACCTCCACGGCTTCCTGTCCCTCTGGCGCGAGGCCGACGGGCAATTCTCAGGCCCGGAATTGGGACCGACCCTGGCTGCCGGCGTCGGTCATCCACACAGGCGGCACGCTCACATACCGGCTCTCGGACACGCCCGACACCTCGTGGGGATTCTCACCGGCGAGCAGTCCTCCCTCGTTCGGGATGGGCCGCCTCCCGGCCGTGGGTTTCTCAACGCCAAGCGGTGGAATGTCTTTGCACGTTGGCCAGCCCGCGACAATTCAGCTCGGAATCAAGGAGATCGCCGCTGGGGGGCCTGCCGTGCGCTGGAGCGCTGGCACGGTACGGGGACTGACTCTGTCGGCCGAGAGCGGTGTCCTCACACCTCCTCCGTCCTCAGGCTGTTCCAGTCCGGGTCCCGTGATGCAACCGCTCACGGTCGCGGCGTCGGCACCGGGCTCGTTCAGCGTTGTCATGCGTCTGGAGACAGTGACGGGCATTACCCTCCCGCCGGTCGTTCTGGACTTCGTGGCTTCGGGCTGAGCCGCCTGCGCCGCAGTCTTTCAGGCACCCACGCCGACCGGACATTCACCCTCGAGTGCCACGCGGTTCATCCTTCGAGGCCCGCTGAATTCGAGGAGTGCATAGTGCATGGTGCACCGGTTGTCCCAGAAGGCGACGTCGCCGGCGCGCCAGTGCCACCGCACGAGGCGCTCCGGCTGAATGGCGACCTGATGGATCACTGTTAGCAAAGCATCGCTCTCACTCCGACGGAGCCCGTCGATCTTGTCGGTGAAGAGGGGATTGACGAAGACGCTGCGCCGGCCGGTTTCGGGGTGGACCCGTATCACCGGATGGTGCGCGGGCTCGGCCGCGGCGGTGTCGCGAGCTTTGTCACCATCTGAGTCGCGCTGCGAAAAGTAGCTGCCCGCTTTGGCCGGGGTGTGAGACGCGATGAGCCCGTCGAGGAATCCCCGCAGTGTCGGAGATATCGCGTCGTAGGTCGCCGACATGTCGGACCAGATGGTGTCTCCGCCAACATCGGGTACGACCTGGGCAAACAACAGAGCGCCCAAGGGAGGACGCCGCTGAAACGTGAGATCGCTGTGCCAGACGTCGGCCCTGGCCCCCTCCTCCGAATCGAGTTCGAGTACCTCGGGATGGCCCTCGACGCTGGGCTCGACCGGATGCGCCTCGGTCGGTTCGCCGAAGAGTCGGGCCAGACCGGTGAGCGCGCCCGGATCGAGAGCCTGCCGGCGGAAGAACAGGACCTTGTGACGAAGAAGTGCATGGCGAAGTGCGGCCACGACCACGTGGTCGAGGTCGGGGGTCAGCTCGATATTGGTCACCTCTGCGCCCAGGACGGTGGTGAGAGGGACCACATCCATGTCAGGCATGTCCGCGAGGATAGAGCTCGCGCCGACGATCACAGCGGGCTCACAGGCGCGATGGGGACTTCAGGATCGCCAACGTCACCCTGACCGCAGATTCCGACTGCTTCTCGGTATCCTCGGGTGCCTCACCTGTTCGCTGTGGTGCCTGTATCGGTGCTGCATCGGCATCAAGCACCGGGGACGATTTCACTGACTGTCAGCGGCTCATCCGGACGAGGCGGCCCACCCCCCGACCAGCGGGACCGACGCGGGGCGGAAGGCCCGGCCGAGCGCCTTGAGCGATCCGCGCGTCGCGGCACCCGCATTGTCGGTTCGGCGGTCATCGTGGCGATTGTCCTGGTCCTGGGCTTCGCCCTGTCCGTGATCGGCGGCCCCACGAGCAAAGCAGGATCCGGCGGCCCCGGTCCGCCATCTCCCGATCCCGCAGGTATGACCCCTCTGCAGGCCCGGATCGTGGCCATCGCAGAGAAGCAGGTTGGCTATTCGAGTGATCCGTCGAACACCTACTGCAACAAGTTCAGTGCCTACTGGGTGTCGGGGAGCAATGACTGTGGCAACGGCAACCTCGACGAGGAATGGTGCGCCGACTTTGCTGCCTGGGTGTGGAAGTCAGCCGGTGCCACGGTCGACTACCAGTACATCAACGGGGACCTCAACTCGTCGGCCGCGAGCTTCTATGAATGGGGAATGGCCCGGGGCACGTGGCACCCGGCGGGATCGGGGTATACACCGCAACCCGGAGACGTTGCCGTCTACGGACTCGACGTTCCCGCCCTGGTCGCCCAGCACGTCGCTGTCGTGACGAGCTTCACACCAGGCGCCCGTGGTCCCAATGTCGTCAATGGTGACGGCGACCACAACGGATTCAGCGTGGTCGAGAGGGGTCAAGACGAAGTCGTGGCCGACATCCCGAACGGCTCGGTCGCTCACCTCTCTGGTTACGTCTCTCCCCTGACGTCGTAGACAGACCCGGGTCGAGGCTCCATCTGGCGAGGTCCCGCCGGGCCTCAGGTCGCCGCTTTCGGGGGGAGCCGGCCTGAGAACCAGGCCAGGAGTCACCGGGCGGGGACTGTGAGCCGGCGGCCACCTACCCGTATAGTGCGGCTCACAGGGGGTATCGGTCTCGTGGTGCCGGGCGGGCTCCGGGCGTGATTGTCACAGCCGGTCCACGATCGGGCGCAAGGCGCGGTACTGCCACAGCAACAAGAGGGTCAGTGATGACGAAGCGTGACGATGTGGTCAATCCCGCCCCGGCCGAGGGCGCGAAGACGGCTTCGGCCGACGCGCCCACCGGTGCCGGTCACGACAACCCTCCGGCTTCGGGTCGCAAGGCGCGCGGCGTTGTGAGGCAGGGCGATCCGGGGTCGACGTCGGAGACAACGAACGATCCATTGACATCCGAGGAGGGTCATCCGCCGGCCGACGCCGCCGCACCCGCCGCCCGGTCGGGGGTCTTCGCCTCCGGTGCCACGGAATGGGCCGCGCTGGCGGACCCCATCGCCTCCGCCCCGGGCGGCCCGTACAGCACCGGGGTTAGCGGTCATGGCGCTGACATCGGGGTTCTCGGCACCGACAGCGGCTCGGGCACCGGCGTCGGCGTGCTCGGGACCGTCACCAACCCCGAGAACAGCCAGCCCGCCGTGTACGGATTCACCCAAGGCACCGGACCAGGGGTCCAGGGCGAGAGCGACGGTCCGGGTCCCGGCGTTCTGGGGACCGACAACGGAACGGGTACCGGCCACGCCGTTTGCGGCGAGCTGACGAACCCCCGCAATACAAAGGCGGCCGTCTACGGGAGTAGCGCCGGCAGCGGCGCCGCCGTGGAGGGCGACAGCAATGGCGCCGGTCCCGGTGTCTTCGGATTCAGCGAGGGCACCGGTCCCGGGGTCAGGGGCGCGAGCGTGGGTTCGAACCCCGGGGTCGAGGGCCAGAGCTCCGGTACCGGTCCGGGGGTCCTTGCCCTCAATGACGGCAGCGGCTCGGCGCTCGAGGTCCAGGGGCCGGCCACGTTCTCTCGCAGTGGCCTGGCTACCATCGCCGCCAGGAAGACGAGTGTGACCGTGTCCTTTCCGGGCGTGACCCCCACCAGCATGGTGCTGGCGACCTTGCAGACCGTGGCCAAGGGGATCGCGGTGGCGGCCGCCGTGCCCGACGCGGATTCGTTCACCCTCAAGCTGACCAAGAAGCCGAAGACCGACGTTGTGGTGGCCTGGTTTGTGATGGGCTCCTGAGGGCGGCAGGCTGCCGGCCTTTACACGTCGATGAGAGTTGTCTCGTCGATACCGAGGACGCGCAGGAGGCGGCCCAGTCCGAGGAACGTGGCCATGCAGATGGTGAGGTCGAGGATCTCGGCATCGGTGAAGGCGTTGCGCAGCTGGTCGAAGAAGGCGTCGTCGATGGCCAGGTGGTCGGCGGCGAACCGCTCGGCATAGGCGATGGCCAGGCGCTCCTGTTCCGAGTACTGAGACGACGTGTCGTGTTGGGCCACGTGGGCGTAGAAGTCCTCGCTGACGCCCTTCTCCTTGACCGATGCGGCACGGAAGGAGAGGCAGACCGGACAATCGTTCAACTGAGCGATGCGCATGCGGGCGGCTTCGCGGACTCGTACCGGAAGCATGCTCTTGTTGTACGCCGCATCCACCAAGCGATTGACGGCGCTGCCCATCTCGGGGCGCAACGTCCACATCTGGACGGCGTCGCCGCCTTCGCCGGAGGGGATGTCTATGCGTGCCATCGGACCAGCGTAACGGTCGCGGAGGTAGTCAGTCGGGCGTCGTCGATCTCAATCGGTCCGGACGGGGTACCAGCCGACGATCGCGTCGCGGACCGTCCGCTCGCGCCAGGCTCGGGCCCGGGCACCCTCGACCAGGTCGATGGGTTCGAAGCGCACCGCGTCACCCGGTCGGAGTTGACCGAGCGCTCCGAAATCGGCACTCACCACTGTGGCGATCACCGGATACCCGCCGACGGTGGCGTGGTCGCAGAGCAAGACGATCGGCTTACCGTCCGGCGGAAGCTGGATGGCACCCGTGACCATCCCTCGCGAAGCGATCGTCGAAGCCGGGACCTCCAGTGGTGTCTCCGATCGCAAGCGAATACCGATGCGATCGCTCGCGGCGTCCACCTCCCAGGTCGTCGATACCAGTTGGTCCACCGTGGTGGTCGGGAAGACATCCGGTCCCACCATGAGACGGATGGCGGCCGTCGGCCCCGAACGATCCTCGGGCCGAATCAGGCCGCCAGGTCGCCTGGGAGGGCCGATGCCGAGGACGTCGCCGCGGACCAGGGCGCCCGCTCCGAGACCGCACAGAATGTCCGACGACCGGCTGCCGAGCACGGTGGGGATCTCGATGCCTCCGCCCACCGCGATGTAGGAACGAAGTCCTCGGCGGTCCACTCCCGTCGTTATCGTCTGGCCGGCACCGACGGGCACGATGGAGTCGCTCGGGACGATGCGTCCATCGATACTCACCTCGGCCGTCCCCACCACGGCCACATGGGCCGATGCCGAGAATCTCAAGGTGGGTCCACGCGCCGTAGCTTCGATGGCAGCCGCGTATTCGTCGTTGCCCACCAGCCGGTTGGCGATCCGCAGTGCATAGGGGTCGGCCGCCCCTGCCCGCGGCACCCCGAAACCGGCGACGCCCACCCGGCCGCGGTCCTGCACGAAGGACAACAGGCCGGCATCCTCGACCAGAATGCTGCGATCGGAATCCGACCGTAAGCAGGGACGCCGGCCTGTGGTGGCCCCCGGGGAGGTCGCGGCGGAGATCTCCCCGACCCGTAGACGAACGAGGTCTCCCGCCTTCAGTAGCGAGTAGGGCGGCCTGTCGGGATTGAACAAACCCATCTCCGTGCGACCGACCAGGTTCCATCCACCGGGCGACGGCTGAGGGTAGATGCCGGCAAAGCCGCCGGCGAGAGCCACCGATCCGCCGGGAACCATCGGGCGCGGAGTCGGTCGCCTGGGGACCGCGGCCAGGTCGGGCGGGAGTCCGACCAGATACGCGAACCCGGGCGCGAAGCCGACGAAGGCGACCTGGAGGTCTGCCCCGGTGAGACGCTCGACTACCTGGAACGGCGACATCCGGGCCCAACGGGCGACATCGTCGAGATCAATCCCGTCGAAGGCGACGGGGATCTCGACGCGATCGGCGATGGACCGGTTGGGTCCGGAGAGGGCGGTCGAGGCCAATGTCTCCGCCAGGGCGACGACGTCCGTCACCGTCGGGTCGGCCACGACGGTCACCGACCGGAAGCCCACGATCACGTCCTCGACACCGGGGTGGTCGCCGTCTTGGAGAATGGCGGCCAGGTCGTGCGCGTCGTCGACACTGTCCACGTCGACGACAACGGCGCCATCGCCGAATGCACGGACCGGACGTGCCGACGTCATGTCACAAACGGTCGAAGGTCGATTCCCGCCGCCATGAGAGAGCGGCGCACTCGTTGCGCCAGGTCCGCTGATCCCGGCGTATCGCCATGGACGCAGATGGAGGAGGCGGAGACAGGTATCCAGCTCCCGTCGACGGCTGTCACCCGGTGGTCGACCGCAAGCGCCACGGCGCGGGCCGCGACTTCGTCGGCGTCGGTCACGACGGCGCCGGACTCCCCTCTCGGCACCAGCCGCCCGTCGGGAAGGTAGGAACGGTCGGCGAACGCTTCAGTGGCGACGTCAACCCCAAGTGTCTCTGCCACTGCGATCGCCGGCGACCCGTAGGGGGCGAGAAGGGTCAGGCCCCCGTAGGCGCGCAGGGCGTCGCAGACCGCTTTGGCGCACGCATCGTCCTCACCCATGCGGTGGTACAGCGCGCCGTGGGGTTTCACGTAGCTGACCCGGGTGGCATAGACACTGGCGATCCCGTCGAGGGCGCCTATCTGGTACAGCAGGTCGTCGGTCAGGCGGGTGGGGGAGATGTCCATCACCCTGCGCCCGAATCCTGACCGATCCGGATACGAAGGATGCGCGCCGACGACGACATGGCGCGCCACGGCGTCGCCGAGCGTCCGGCGCATCACGCTCGGGTCACCGGCGTGGAAACCGCACGCCACGCTGGCGCTCGTCACGACGTCGAGCAGGGCTCCGTCACCGTCGGGTCCGCTTGCCTCCTCACCTACGTCGGCATTGAGGTCGATGACCGGCACGTCACCAGTATCCCCGCGTGGACGAGGCGCCGCACTGCCGGTCTCCGACGATCAGCGGATGCTGACGACGCAGGATCGCGCGACCTTGTCGTGCCATGCCTGGCGTCTGCGGTCCCACAGGGGAGACAGCGCATTGAGCACGAAGAGAATGAGGCCGAAGTAGGTGGCGACCAAGACGAAGCGACGCAAGAGTGCCCGTCCCGCTCCCACGGCGCCGCCCGTGTCGATATCCCGTACGGCGATACCCATCGCCATTTTCCCCACTGTCTGGCCGCGACGACCGCCGTCGAGAAAAGAGAAGTATCCGAGACTCACGACGAGGCTGACACCGATCGCCTCCCAGACGTGCGGGCCGACGTTGCTGGACCTGATCACGCCGGTCGAGACCTCACTCCCGGCGATCACCCGGATGATGATGGAGTTGGGCACGGCGAGGACCACCAGGTCGAGAACAAAGGCCACCGCCCGCTGCCACCACTCGGCCATCGGTCGGCCGAGTGCGTCGACCAGGCCGGACCGGTGGGGACGGTACCGGTTGGCCAAAGACGGCGGTCCGGTATCCGACCGCGGTGCTGGTGGGGGGTACTGCGGCGGCGGGTACTGCGGCGCCGGGTACTGCGGCGCCGGGTACTGCTCCGCCGGGTACTGCTCCGCCGGGTACTGGGGCGGCGGGGGCGCACGAGGTGCCCGCGGTTCCCCGTCCGTGCCACTGTCCTCTCCGCTTGCGTCGTCGGACATGGGCATGCTTTCGGTCAGAATGGGCGGCCGTCGGCGCTCGCCTGAAAGTCCGGCCAATCTTCGCGCGGGACCAGTCCAAGTGCGGAAGGATCTCTTTCGATGAACTGGGTTGACGTCCTGCTGCTGGCCCTGGTGGTCGTCTCGGGTATTCGCGGTCTGCGACTCGGCGCGGCGTCGCAGGTGCTGTCGTTCGGTGGGTTCTGCCTCGGACTGTTCCTAGGAGCCCTCGTTGTGCCGGCGTTGGTCGGATCGGTCAAGGGAAATGCACGCAGCCTGATTGTGATGGGCGTGGTATTCGGCGCGGCCTTCGTTCTCGGTGGGGCGGGCCGGTTCCTGGGGGCCCGCTTTTCCAGCGCCCTCCGGCGCGTGCGCCTCGGTGGCGTGGATTCGGTGGGCGGCGTGGCGGTCGCCATGGTCGCCACCCTGATTGCCGCGTGGCTGGTTGGTAGTTTCGTGGCCAACAGCCGCTTCACCACGCTCGACGCCGCCGTGGACCGGTCACACATCCTGCACGCCATGGACAGGATCCTCCCGCCGGTGCCGTCGGTCTTTTCCCGGGTCGAGTCGTTCTTGACCTCCGCGGGCTTTCCCGTCGTCTTCGCCGGCCTCCCGCCGGAAGCGGCTCCCCCCGTCTCGCTGCCCTCCAATCTGGCCGTGCGGGCCGCGGTGGTCAAAGCCGAGCGGTCGACTGTGCAGATCGTCGGTGCGGGCTGCGGCGTCATTCAGGAAGGATCGGGATTCGTCGTCGCTCCGGGGCTGGTGGTCACCAACGCCCATGTCGTCGCCGGTGTGTCCCGTCCCGTTGTCCTCGACGGGACCGGGCGCCATGCCGCCACCCCGGTACTCTTCGATCCGCGACTCGACCTCTCCGTGTTGCGCGTCCCCGGGCTCGGTGACCCGGCTCTGCCCATCGACACGAGCACCGTGGACCGTGGCACCTCCGGCGTCGTTCTCGGTTACCCCGGGGGCGGACCCTTCGACTACAGGCCGGCGGCGGTCGCCGCGTCCTTCTGGGCGACCGGCCTCGACATCTACGGCAAGACGCAGACCCTGCGACAGGTGTACGAGATCGACGCCATCGTCCGACCGGGCAACTCGGGCGGACCCCTGATCTCCTCGGGCGACTCCGCCCGGCACATCCCAGACGGCACGGTGATCGGCGTCGTGTTCGCCCGGTCCACGATCAACCCCGATGTCGGGTACGCACTGGCCATGGCCGCCGTCCGGGCCGACGTGAGTCGGGTCGGTCCCTCCTCGGGGCCGGTCGGCACCGGAGGATGCATCTCGGGCTGAGCCGTGGTCCGCCTCCGGAAGGTGACGCACCTGGCCTCCGGACCCCGGGGTAAGAATGTGGGCGTGGCGCTCCCCATCGAGGATTACGGGCTCATAGGCGACACCCACACGGCGGCCATCGTGGGTCGCGACGGATCCATCGACTGGCTGTGCCTGCCTCGGTTCGACTCGGACGCCTGCTTCGCCCGGCTCCTCGGGGACGATCGCCACGGTTTCTGGCGTATCGCCCCCACGGCCGAACAGATCGACACTCGCAGGAGGTACCGAGGGGACACCCTCGTGCTCGAGACGGAATTCAAAACGCCCGGCGGCGTGGCCCGACTCGTCGACTGCATGCCCATTCGCGAGGTCAATCCCCAGGTGGTTCGCATCGTCGAGGGAGTGAGCGGGACCGTCGACATCCGCATGCAGCTGGCCATGCGCTTCGGCTATGGCTCTGTCCTGCCCTGGGTACGCCGCTCCGGCAGCTTGACGACGGCCATCGCCGGTCCCGACGCACTGTCTCTGTGGACGCCGGTCGATACACAAGGCGAGGACATGACGACGGTGGCCGAATTCACCGTGCGGGACGGTGACCAGGTTCCTTTCGTCCTGACGTGGTTTCCCTCGCACCAGGAGGCCCCCCGCCCGGTGGACCCCCGCTTCGCCGTCGAGGACACCGAGATGTGGTGGGAGGACTGGGCATCGACATTCAATTTCGAGGGTCAGTGGCGCGATCCCGTCATGCGTTCGCTCATCACCTTGAAGGCTCTGACGTACAACCCGACCGGGGGTATCGTTGCCGCCCCGACCACCTCCCTTCCCGAGACGCTGGGTGGCGGACGCAATTGGGACTACCGGTACTGCTGGCTGCGCGACGCCACCCTGACGCTGGAATCGCTCATGCGGGGCGGTTACTTCGAAGAGGCCATGCAGTGGCGGAATTGGCTCCTGCGAGCCGTCGCCGGTGACCCCGCCGACCTCCAGATCATGTACGGGCCTGCCGGTGAACGGCGTCTCGACGAGTGGGAGGCGCCCTGGCTGCCGGGCTACGAAGGGTCGGCCCCCGTCCGCATCGGCAATGCGGCAGCCGGTCAATTCCAGCTCGACGTGTACGGCGAGGTCATGTCGGCGCTGTATGTGGCGAGCAGGGTGGGCGGCAACTTGAGCGAAACGGCATGGGCCCTCCAACGCCTCCTCATGGGGTTCTTGATGACCGGGTGGAAGGAACCCGATGACGGCATCTGGGAGGTGCGTGGTCCGCGTCGTCACTTCACCCACTCGAAGGTCATGGCATGGGTCGCCTTTGACCGCGCCATCAAGATGGTGGACGAATGCGGCGAGTCGGGGCCGGTCGACGAATGGCGCGAGGTGCGGGACACCATCTTCAAACAGGTGTGTGCCGAGGGTTTCAACACGAAGGTCGGTGCCTTCACCCAGTACTACGGATCTGATGCCCTCGACGCCAGCCTTCTCATGATCCCCCTGATGGGATTCCTCCCCGCCACGGACAGCAGGGTCCGCTCCACCATCGAAGCGATCGAACGGGACCTGACCGAGGACGGCTTCGTCCTGCGGTACCGCGCCACGGACGCACACGACGTAGACGGCCTGGCCGGTCGGGAGGGGGCCTTCCTGGCCTGCTCGTTCTGGCTGGCCGACTGCCTCCATCTCCTCGGGCGTCACGACGACGCCGTCGCTCTCTTCGAGCGACTGGTCGGGTTGTCCAACGACCTCGGGCTTCTCTCCGAAGAATACGACGCCCGGGTGGGGCGCCAGGTCGGGAATTTCCCCCAGGCCTTCTCCCACGTGTCTCTCGTCAACGCCGCCTACAACCTGAGCGGCCATCCCGAGATGGACCCACAGAGAATCCAACCGGAGTTGCCACGGCTGGCCCAGTTGCACCTCCGCCAGTGGCGTCGCGGCCGGTCGGCGAGCCGCGGAGGCGCGGGATCCCACGTTCACAGGAGGCCGGCCCGATGAAGGCACTGACGGTGCAACCGATGACGGCGGGATCGGCCCGTTTGGACGACGTCGACGAACCACCCCTCTCCGACGGTCCCGTTCTGGTGGAGACCCTGGCCGTTGGGGTGTGCGGCACCGACATCGAGATCACGTCCGGGACCTACGGGTGGGCGCCGCCGGGTCGTGACCGCCTCGTCCTCGGCCACGAGTCGCTCGGCCGTGTCCTTGAAGCACCGGCGGATGCCCCGGTGGCCGCCGGCGATCTGGTGGTGGGGATCGTCCGACGTCCGGACTCGGTGCCCTGCGCCAATTGCGCCGTCGGCGAGTGGGACTTCTGTCGCAACGGCCAGTACACCGAGCGTGGCATCAAGCAGCGTAGACGGGTACTGCTCGGAGCGCTACCGGATCGAGTCCGACTTCGTGGTGAAGCTCGACCCCGCCCTCGGTGCGCTGCGGTGTGCTCCTCGAGCCGACCAGCGTGGTGGCCAAGGCATGGGAGCAGGTGGACCGCATCGGAGGACGCGCCCATTGGGCGCCGACGTGCGCCGTGATCACGGGGGCCGGACCGATCGGGCTGCTCGCCGCGCTGATCGGCGTCCAACGCGGCCTGGAGGTCCACGTCTTCGACCAGGTGACATCCGGCACTCAAGCCCGACCTGGTCGCCGCCCTCGGTGCCACGTATCACACCGGAACGATCGAGGACTCGGTCACGGCTCCCGATGTCGTCATCGAGTGCACCGGCGTGGGCGTCGCTCGTTTTCGACGCCATGGAGCACCTGGGGCCCAACGGCGTGGTCTGTCTGACCGGCGTGTCCTCGAGCGGCCGCAGCTCTGCGGCGTGGACGCGGCGATGCTCAACCGGTCGATGGTCCTCGCCAACCAGTCGGTCGTGGGCTCGGTCAACGCCAATCGCCGTCACTACGAAGCGGCCGCCGCCGCTCTGGCTAAGGCCGACCACGGCTGGCTCGAGCGCGTGGTGAGCCGCACGGTGCCCCTCGACAACTGGCTCGGAGGCGCTGGCCCGTCAGCCCGACGACGTCAAGGTGGTCATCGAGATCGGCCAGTGAGCGCGAGGGCGAGTAGGCGGTGACCACCGAGATCGCTCCCGGCGTCGATCGAGATCGACACCCTTCTCGGAGGGTGGGAGCAGGTGACGGCCGGCTACCTCGTCACCGGCGCCGGCCCCGGTGCTGGTCGAGACGGGCAGCCAGAGCTCGGTCCCGGCTCCTGCTCGACGCGCTCGACGGCCTCGGTCGTCGGGCCCGGACGATCTGGCCGGCGTGGCCGTCACCCACATCCATCTCGACCACGCCGGCGGGGTGGGCGACGTGGCCCGGGCGTTCCCGTCGGCCACCGTCTACGTCCACGAGCAAGGGGGCCCGTCACCTCGTCGACCCGACACGCCTCATCGACTCCGCCGCGCGCGTCTACGGAGCGACTGCTCGACTCGCTCTACGGCCGGCTCGACCCCACCCCCGCCGAGCGGATCCACGTGCTCGACGACGGGGAGGAGATCCGGGTGTGGCCCGGACCGTGTCCTCGTCACGGTCGACTCGCCCGGGCCATGCCAAGCACCACCTGGCGCTGCACGACTCGGCCAGCGGCATCCTCTTCGCCGGTGACGCCGTCGGGGTCCGGCTGCCCGACGCCGGGGTGCTTGCGTCCGTCCACGCCGCCGCCGGACTTCGACCTCGATCAGGCCGTCCATTCGCTGCAGCGGTTCGCCGCGGCGCCGTCCCGCCGGCCTCGCCCTGGCCCACTACGGACTGCGTGCCCGACCCGTCGACGCTGCTCGACGAGGCCGAGGACACGCTGCGCCGGTGGGCGGAGGTGGCGGAGCGGGCCTGGCGCGCAGGGCGCCGACATCGCCGCCGCTCTGGACGAGGCCTTCGCCGGTGACATCGGCGAGGTGGAGCCGGCACAGCGCGAGAAGCTCGAGACGCTGAACGGTGTCCACTCGAACGCGGCCGGGTTTCGCCGCTGGCTCGAGACGCGCGCCGCCGGTCGGGGGGAACCGGGGGGTCCGGGCCTGGCATGATGGCACCCGCCACACCGGGTTCACGGCACACCCGGCGTACTCGAACGGGGGGCTGATCGGCATGCAGGTCACCATCATCGGCGGCGGTAGCTACCAGTGGTCCCCCAAGCTGATCACCGATCTGCTGGCGGTGGCGCCGTTGGCCGACATGCATCTCGTCCTCGAGGACATCGACCCCGCCCCGCTGGAGAAGATGGAGGCCTTCGCCCGGCTGGCCAACGAGAAGATGGGCACCAAGATGACGGTGTCCACCACCACCGACCAACGTCGCGCCGTCGACGGTGCCGACTTCGTGATCGTCACCATCTCGACCGGCGGCTTCGAGTCGATGGCCGTCGACATCGACGTCCCTGCCCGCTACGGCATCCGCCAGTCGGTCGGGGACAGCGTCGGCCCCGGAGGGATCAGTCGGTCGCTGCGCAACATCCCGGTCCTCGTCGGCATCGGCCGCGACATGGAGGAGGGTTGCGCCGACGCCTGGATGCTCAACATCACCAACCCCATGACCTGCCTGACCCGATCCGTCTGCCGCGAGACGTCGATCAAGACGGTGGGCCTCTGCCACGAGGTGGGCGACTTCTGCATGGACCTGGCCATCGCCTTCGGGAAGCCCCACACCGCCATCCGTCCCACCGTCGTCGGTGTCAACCACTTCCCCGTCATCACCGCCCTCGACATCGACGGCGCCGACGGCTTCGGCCCTGATCCGGGAAATGGTCGACGAGCTCGGAGGTCTCGAGGCGCTGCGTCCCGATCCGTCGCGGCCCGAACGCCGAGCCCTTCTCCCGGGAGCCGACTTCGCCCGGCGCCATGCGCTCAAGCTGACCTTGTTCGACCGTTAGGGCGCCCTCCCCGGTGCCGGTGACCGCCACGTGGCCGAGTTCATCCCCTCGGCGTCTGACCGAGGCGTCGGACTGGGGCGCGACGTGGGGTGTCGAACTCACCCCCATCGTCGCGTCGCCAAGAGCACCAGGAGCAGTACATCGCCGAGGTCGACGCGCTGGCTCGCCGGCACGGACGACGCTCCAGACCTGGGACTCGGGCGAGATCGTCGCCCCGGTGATCGACTCGCTCGTCACCGGCACGCCACCGCGAACTCCCCGTGAACCTGCCCAACGCCGGCCAGTGCCCCGACCTTCCGACCGACGTCGTCGTCGAGTCGATCTGCGTGGTCGACGGCGACGGCATGCGCGGCCGCGATCAGGCCCGCGCGCCGGCGCCGATCACCGAGCTGGTGCGCCGCCACGTGGCCGTCCAGGAGCTGACGGTCGAAGCAGCCGTGGCGGGTGACCGCCGCATCGCGCTGCAGGCCTTCGCCCTCGACCCGCTGGCCGGCCGGGGCGACCTCCGGGCCATCGAGGCCATGGTCGACGATCTGCTGGCCGGCACGCGCGCTGGCTGCCCCAGTTCGCTCGCGGACGCGCGCTCCTGACTCCTCGAACGCCACGCCCCACGCGCCACCGCTCACGGAGGTCACCGCAATGAAGATCGGCTTCGTCGGACTCGGGGCCATGGGGCTGCCCATGACCCGCAACCTCCTCGGGGCCGGCCATCACGTCACTGTGGCGTCGCGCAGCCGGGGACCCATCGACGCGGCGGTGTCCGGCGGCGCCACCGACGCCGGCACCCTCACCGACCTGGCCGCCGCCAGCGAGGTCGTCATCCTCTGCGTCCCCAACTCTCCGGAGGTGGCGGAGGTGGTCGATGCCATGCTCCCGGCACTGGGTCCGGGGACGGTCGTGGTCGACTGTTCCACCATCGATCCCGATGTCGAGCGCGCCCAGCACGAGAAAGTGGGTGCCACCGGGGCCAGGTACTTCGACGCCCCCTTGTCGGGGGGCACGGTGGGGGCCGAGAAGGGCACGCTCACCGTGATGGTGGGGGGAGATCCCGCCACTCTCGACGGCGTCCGCCCGGCCTTCGACCCCGTGGCCGGACTGGTCGTCCACGTCGGCGGTCCGGGAATGGGCCAGGTGGTGAAGCTCTGCAACAACCTCATCTACGCGGCCCAGATGGTGGCCACGGCCGAGGCCACGGCTCTGGCCGTTCGATCGGGGGTGGACATGGCCAAGCTGCTCGAGGTCCTCCTCCATTCGACGGGCGACTGCACGGCCGTCCGGACCCGCCTGCCCGTTCCCGGGGTTCTGCCCGACAGTCCGGCGTCGAACGGCTGGAAGCCCGGCTTCATGACCGACCTCATGGCCAAGGACCTCGATCTCGCCCTCGGTTACGGGGCCCGCTCCGGTGTCCCCCTGGCCTCCACGGCCGGCGCCCGTCAGGTCCTCACGGCGGCCTCGACGGCCGGGTACGGACGCGAGGACTTCTCGGCGCTGGCCAAGGTCGTCTTGCGTGACGCCGGCGTGGAGTGAGACCGCCGTCCACCGAACCCCTCCGGCGGCCCGCGCTCATCCTGGCCGCCGACCACCGCGCCCGCGGCGGTGATGACCATCGAGGGCTACGGGCCCTATCTGGCCGCCCTGACCGCCGCCCTTCCCGCCTGCGACGGGATCTTGGCCAGCCGCCAGCCCCTGCAGGACCTGGCCACGTCGGGGGCCATCGGCCCGGATCACCGCACCTACCTGTCGATCAACCGCACCGGCCTGGCGGGGTCGTCCTTCGAGCTCGACGACCGTCTGGTGACGACCGTCGGGGCCGCCGCCGCGGCCGGGTGGACCGGGGTCAAGCACATGACCCGCATCGACCTCTCCGACCCGCTCACCGCTCCCGCCCTCGAGCTCCTCGGCCGGGTCATCGACGACTCCCGGTCGGCCGGTGTGGAGGCCCTGATCGAATCGCTGTCCTGGACGCGACGGTCGTATGGCCCGTGACACCGACGCCATCGTCCTCGCGGCGGTCATCGCCCACGACCTCGGTGCCCCTCTGCTCAAGGTGCCCGTCCCCGATGTGGCTCCGGGCCCGCCGCGGATCGCGGCGGTGGCCCGGGTGGTGGAGAGCGTGGGCGTCCCCGTCCTCTTCCTCGGTGGACCCCGGGCCGACGCCGGTCGGCGGGCCGTCCTCGACGAGGTCGGCGACGTCATGGCCGGGGGTGCGGCGGGCATGGCCATCGGTCGCCTCGTCTTCGAGGACCCCCATCCCGGGGAGATGGCGCGTCTGGTGGCCGACGCGGTGCACGGCGGTTGATCCTCACCCTCGACCTCGGGACCTCCACCACCAAGGCCGTCGTCTGGGACGGCGACGGACCAAGCGCCGCCGGACGGGCCACCGTCGACACCGCCTTCTCCGCCGGTGACCGAGCCGAGCAGGACCCCACCGCCTGGTGGCCGGCGGTCGTGGCGGCCTGCGCCGAAGCCCGTGCCGTCGCGCCGGACTGCCTCGCCGCCGTCGAGGTCGTCGGCTTCGCCGCCGCCCGTCAGACCTTCGTACCCGTCACCGCCGCCGGCCGGTCCCTCGGGCCCGCCATCGTCTGGTCCGACCGCCGCGCCTCGGCGGAAGCCCGCGCCCTCGCCGATGCGCTGGGTGGCGCCGACGCGGCCCGCCGACGGACCGGTTCCGTCCTCGACGGGGCGGCCATGGCCGCCAAGGCGGCATGGTTGGCCGCCCACGACCCCGACCGGCTGGCGGCCAGTCGTTGGCTCCTCACGCCGCGCGATCTCGTCGTCTGGCGCATGACCGGAGAGGTCGTCACCGACTTCACCATGATGTCGGCCGCCGGCCTCTGCGACATCACCGGCGCGTCCGTGGCCGAACTCGTCGCCGCCGTCGGCGACCGGCTCCCTCCGGTCCTCGCCCCCCACGCCGTGGCCGGGTCGATCGCACCCGGTCCGGCCGCCGATCTCGGCGTTCCCGCCGGAGTGCCGGTCGTGGTCGGTGCCGGAGACCGCGCCTGCGAAGTTCTGGGCACGGCGGCATCGCCGGAACGGCCCATGGTCTCGTGGGGCACGACGGCCAATGTCTCGGTGCCGGTCGACGCCTTCCCCGATCCTCCGCCCGCCGGGGTGACGGCCACCCTCGCCGCCACCGACGGCTGGCTGCTCGAGGGCGGCCTCTCCGCCGCCGGGTCGTTCGTCACCTGGTTGTCGGCGTTCACCGGTCTCGACCCCGACGTCTTGATGCACCGAGCCGCCGCGTCGCCCGCCGGCGCCCGCGGCGTCGTCGCCCTGCCCTGGTTCGGCGGGGCGCGGGCTCCGTGGTGGCGTGACGAAGCGCGCGGCGCCTTCCTGGGCTTGAGTTTCGACCACGACTCCGGCGACCTGGCCCGTGCCGTGGTCGAGTCGGTGGCATGGGAGGTCGGGCGATGCCTCGCGGCCACGGGCTCTCTCGCCTCCGGTGGCCCGACGCCACCCCGTGGTGCCACGCTGGCTGACTCCCTCGCTCTGACCGGGACCGACCGGCGCCCGGGACCGTGGCCGGAGGTCCTCACCGCGGTCACCGGGCTCCCGGTCGTGCGCCGGCGCTCCGGCCAGGGGGCATCCGCCGGTGCCGCCCTCCTCGCCGCCCGAGCCATCGGCGCCCACTACGACCTCGACCGTCTCGACCCGGTGGTCGACACCCTGGACCCCGATCCGTCGACCGTCGACCGTTATGCGGATCTGCGCGGCCGGGTCGACGAGGCGGCCGCCGCCGTGCTGGCTCTCGGGGAGCCGGCGCCGTGAAGGAGGTCCGCCTCGCCTACGGGCGTCACGGTCTCGTGGCCCGCGTGCCCGACGCCGCCGTGGTGGTCACCCCGACGGACCTCCTGGGGGTCGCCGACGAAGCGTCGGCCGTCCTCGACGCCCTGCGGGCGCCTGCGTTCGGGCCGCCTCTGGCCGAGCTGGTCGGCTCACGCCACCGGGTGGCCGTCGTCTTCCCCGACCTGACCCGTCCCATGCCGAACCGGACCGTTCTGCCGCCGCTGCTGGCCGAGCTCGAGCGACTCGGCGCCGGTCCCGACCGCGTGGAGCTGCTCTGCGCCACCGGTACCCACCGCCAGGCCACGGCCGAGGAGATGGCCGAACTCGTCGGTGACGACGTCGTCGCCCGCTACGCCGTCCACGACCACCGGGCCGACGACGACGCCCACGTCGAGGTGGGTGTGGTGGACGGCACCCCGGTCCTGCATCGACTCGCGCTACGTCGATGCCGACGTCCGCATCCTCACCGGCTTCGTCGAGCCGCATTTCTTCGCCGGATTCAGCGGCGGCCCCAAGGGTGTCTGCCCCGGCCTGGCCGCCACCGAGACCATCCTCGATGCGCACAGCCCGACACGCATCGCCGACCCGCGGGCCACCTGGCTCGTCACGGAGGGAAACCCGGTCCACGACTTCGTCCGGGCGGCGACGGCCCTGGCACCTCCCACCCTGTCGCTCGACGTCGCCATCAACAACCGACGCCAACTGACCGCGGTGTTCGCCGGCCCGCTCCCCGACGGTCATCGCGCCGCGTGCGACTTCGTCGAGAACACGGCCGTCCAAACGAGTGGCGGGACGTTTCGACGTGGTCCTGACCACCAACGGCGGCTATCCGTTCGACCGCAACCTCTACCAGGCCGTGAAGGGGATGGCCGCGGCGGAGCGGGTGGTGGTCGACGGCGGCACCATCGTGATGGCTGCCGCCTGCGCCGACGGCCTCCCCGCCGGCGGTCCGTTCGCCCGGCTGCTGGCCGAGGCGCGCGGCGCCGATGACCTGGTGTCGGTCACCGGCGCTTCGGCGCCCGACCGGTGGCAGGTCCAGGTGCTCGGGCGCGTGTCTGCGCCGCGCCGCGGTGTGGCTGCACACCGACGGCCTCAGCGAGGACGAGGTCCGCGCCGCGCACCTGTCTCCTGTCGGCGACGTGTCCGACGCCGTGGCCCGTGCCCTCGACCAGGCCGGTCCCGCCGGACGCCTCTGCGTGCTGCCCCAGGGGCCGCTCACCGTCGCCACGGCCACGTGAGCGACGCCCGGCCGCCAGACTGACGACCTGCGTCAGGGATATAGAGTGCGCCGCGATGTCCGAGGGGGCGCTGTTCGAGCTTCACGGTCCCCGACGAGCTGCTCAAAGAGGCCGTCACCCGCCTGCCCGACCAGGAGACCGTCGCCGACATCCAGCTCATGCCCGGGCACGGGGGAAGGGAAGCCCCCACCGCTTCTGGGGATCCTGCGCAAGGCCGGGTACGCCCCTCTGGTGCTGCTCACCGTGGCCGCCATCGTCCCGAGCACGTTCGGGGCCGGCGTCAACCTGATCGGCAACAACCTGGAGAAGTCGTTCCACCTGAGCGACGCCGGACTCGGGGCGGTGGCCTTCGTGGCCTCGGTGTCGCAGTTCCTGTGGGCCGTGCCGCTGGCCCTGTGGGCCGACCGGGGCATCCGCAAGATGGTGGCGGCCGTGGCCCTGCTCATCTTCTGCGTGTTCGGCACCCTGATGGGCCTGTCCCCCAACGTGTGGTGGTTCGTGCTTCCTCTACCTGTTGGCTTCGTTGGGGGTGAGCGTCAACCAGACCGTCCACAACTCCTTTCTGGCCGACGCCTATCCCACCGAGGGGCGCAGCCGGGTGTTCAGCTGGCACTACCTGGCCGATCCCATCGCCCAGACGGTGGGCATCCTGATCTTCGGGTCCATCGTGACGTACACCCACGACTGGCGATGGGGTCTGGTGGTGGCGGCCGCCGGCGTTCCCATCGCCCTGGCCCTGTTCAGCTTGCACGAGCCGGACAAGGGCGCCAACGAGTCGAGCCACATCCTGAAGGCGTCGGGCATGGACGTGCATTCCCAGCAACAGAGCGCCCCCCGGGTCCTCTTGGGGTCGGCGGTGACGCGCCTGCTGCGGATCCGCTCTCTCTACTACGAGCTGGTGGCCGTGGCCGTCCTCGGCTTCGTCGGAATCAGTGCCGGTCTCTTCGGCAACCTCTACTTCGTGCGGGTGTGGCATCAGAGCACGGCGCACCGCAGCTTCATCAACTCCATCATCGGGCTGGCCGCCTTCCTCGGCCTGCCGCTGGCCTACACGCTCGGTGACCGCCTCTTCCGGCGGGCCCCGCAGGCCCCGTTGGTGTTGGCCGGCATCTGCATCGCCGTCTACGGAACCCTCTACAGCGTGTCGCTCTACATGCCCAAGCTGTGGTTGGTGGTGCTCATCCAGTTCCTGGCCAACGCGGCGGTGGCGCCCATCGCCATCTGCATCTTCCAGACCCTGGCGGCCACCGCTCCGGCCGAGATGCGCTCCATCTGTTTCGCCATGTTCGGCGTCTACTCAGCCGATCTTCGGGGGTTTCGCCGGCGGCATCATCCTGGGGGCGGTCAGCGACGCCACCAACGTGACGGACGGCGCTCACCCTCATCGGCCCCGTCTGTCTGGTGGGCGGCGCCCTGCTGGTCGTCGGGTCGCGCTACGTGCGCCGGGACATCACCCTGGTCATCGAGGACGTGCTCGAGCGCTACGCCGAAGGCAAGCGGCGCCAGTCGGGTGGGGAGATCCCGGCCCTGCAGATCCACAACCTCGACTTCTTCTACGGGACCCAGCAGGTGCTGTTCGACATCAACCTCGAGATCCCCGAGGGAGAGATCGTGGCCCTCCTGGGGACCAACGGCGCCGGCAAGAGCACGTTGCTGCGGGCCGTGTCGGGGCTCGACCACCCCCACCGGGGCGTCATCCGCATCTTCGGTACCAACTGCACGTACCTCGAACCGGAACAGATCATCGATCAACATGTGGCGTTGCTGGTCGGGGGGAAGATGACGTTCCCGGGCCTGACCGTCCGCGAGAACCTCCGCGTCGGCGAATACTCGTTCCGCCGCGAGGCGCCCCGGACCCGGGTGGCATTCGACGAAGCCATCGCCTTGTTCCCCGAGCTCGAAGCCGCGCCTCGACCAGCCGGCTGGGACTCTGTCCGGCGGTGAACAGCAGATGCTGGCGCTGGCCCGGGTCATGATGACCACCCCGCGCCTTCTCATGATCGACGAGCTGGCCCTCGGGCTGGCCCCGATCACGGTGGAGCGCCTCATGGCCATCGTCCGCCGCGTCAACGCCGACGGCGCCACCGTCATCCTGGTGGAGCAGAGCGTGAACCGGGCCATGAGCCTGGCGCGACCACGCGTTCTTCATCGAACGCGGGGAGATCCGTTTCGACGGCCCGACCGCCGACCTCCTCGATCGCGACGATCTCCTGCGGCCGGTCTTCCTGGCCAACGCGAGCCTGACCGCAGACTGAGAGCAGGCCGTGTCGATACCCCCGTCGGTCGTGCTCGAGGGTGCCATCCTCGGTCTCGACTACGGGCTGCTGGCGGTGGGTCTCGTCCTGATCTACCGCACCAGTCGGGTCGTGAATTTCGCCCAGGGTCAACTGGGTGTGGTGGCGGCGGTGTTCCTGGTCAAGCTCTACTACGACTTCGGCTTCAACTACTGGATCTCCCTCGTCATCGCCGTCGGTCTCGCCGCCGCCGCCGGCGCATTGTCGGAGCTCATCCTGCGCCGTCTGTTCAACCGCCCCCGTGTCATGGTCATGGTGGCGACCATCGGATTGTCACAGGTCCTGTTCCTCTTCACCGTGTTCCCCTTCATCCGGCCGAAGAAGCTGTACCGCGCCTTTCCGGTCCCCATCCACTGGACGTTCCACATCGGCACCTTCCTCTTCTCATCGGGCGACGTCCTCACGTTGATCGTGGCTCCCATCGTCGTGATCGCCCTGGCCGCCTTCATCAGGTTGTCGTCGTGGGGACTGGCCATGCGGGCCACCGCCGAGAACGCCGAGTCGGCCCGGCTGTCCGGGGTGTGGGTGCGCCGGACGTCGACGGTGGCCTGGACCCTCGCCGGCGCCTTGTCGGCCGTCACCGCCGTGCTGGCCTCTCCCGGCCAGACCAGTGCGTTGACCGAGGTCCTCAGCCCGGACCTGCTCCTTCTGGCCCTCCTGGCCGCGCTGATCGGGGGAATGGTGAGCCTCCCCGTCGCTTTCATCGCCGGCATCGGCGTGGGGGTGGTGCTCGACCTGTTGCAGTGGAACATCACCAATCCCTCGACGGGACCGGCCACCGTCGAGCTCGTCCTCTTCGTCCTCCTGCTGGGCGCCCTGCTCGTGCGGGCCGCCTCGCTTCAGAAAGGGGCCCGCGTCGGGGAGCGGTCGTCGTGGGCCATGGGCACCGCCGCCTTCCGCTCCACCGGCGACGCCCTGCGCAAGAAGGTGGGCTGGTCGGGGGTGGTGATCACCTTCGTCGGCGGTCGCCCTGCTGCCCTTCGTCGTGGGCGTCGGTCACTCCTTCCTCATGTCGCAGATCTGTATCTTCGGCGTGATCGCCCTGTCGCTGACCGTGCTCACGGGATGGTCGGGCCAGGTGTCGCTGGGCCAGTTCGGCTTCGTCGCCGTGGGCGCCGACATCGCCGCCCACTTCGGGTCGAGCCTCCCCATCGTGCTCCTCCTGCCCGCCGCCGGCGCCGCCACGGCCGTGGTGTCGGTGCTGGTCGGACTCACCGCCCTGCGCATCCGTGGTCTGTACCTGGCCGTCAGCACGCTGGGCTTCGCCTTGTTCATGCAGACGTCGGTCCTGGCCACCCCGTGCTTCACCCTCCCGCTCATCCACCGGACGATCTGCTCCGGTCTGCCCAATCCCGAGTCCACCCTGATCGCCCGGCCGTCGCTCTTCGGGCTCGATCTGTCGTCGGAACAGGCCTTCGCCTGGTTCTCGCTCGGCGTCCTCGTCCTCTCGGCGCTCATGGTGCGGGTCTGGCGCGACCGGGGAGTGGCCCGTCGGCTCATCGCCGTGCGCGACAACGAGATCGCGGCCGGCACGGCCGGCATCCCCGTCGTGCGGACCAAGCTCCTGGCGTTCGCCCTGTCGGGCTTCATGGCCGGCTACGCCGGGGTGTGCCTGGCCTTCGCCACCGAGCGCTTCAGCACCGCCACCTTCGATCCCACGTTCTCGATCCTGGTCGTCTCCATGGTGGTGATCGGCGGGCTCGACTCGATCCCCGGTGCCATCCTCGGTGCGCTGTACTTGGAGGGCCTTCCCGCCATCTTCGGGTCCACTCCCACCGTCGAGTTCCTCACCAGCGGCGCCGGGCTGCTCGCCTTCATCCTCTATCTCCCGGGCGGCATGGCGCAGCTGCTTCACCAATTCGGCGATCTCGTCACCGCCGGGGTGGAGAACCTGCGCGCCCGGCGTGGCGGTGCCCAGCCGGCCGATCCGTCCGATCCGTTCGATCCGTCGGGTGTGCCGTCGGCGGATCCGCCTGCCCCCCGAGAGGGGCAGCGCAGCCCGGCCGGCGCCGCGGCGCTCTCGATCGCCGATCCGTGACCGACGCCATGCCGACCACCGCTCCTCCCGACCGCCCCGCCGACCCGGACGCGCCCCGGACCGGGCCCGCCCGACTCGACATCAAGGAGCTCGCCGTAGCCTTCGGCGGGTTGCGCGCCGTCGACGGCGTGAGCCTCACCATCGAGGCCGGTTCGATCGTCGGTCTCATCGGGGCCAACGGGTCGGGCAAGACGACACTGCTCGACGCCGTGTCCGGCCTCGTCCCTCCTCGAGCGGACGCCTGATCCTCGACGACGCCGACCTGGCCGACTACATCCCCGAGGAGCGAGCCCGACTCGGCATCGTCCGGTCGTTCCAGGACTGCCGGCTTTACCCCGAACTGACCGTGGAGGACACTCTCCTGCTGTGCGAAGACGCCCGGCACCGGGTAGGCGTGCTGTCGACAACCCTGCAGATGCCGTGGGCCCGCCGTGCCGAGGGGCAGAAACGCAAGGCCATCGACGGCGTGATCGCCTCGTTTGGGCTCGAGAGGTTCCGGCTCCATTCGACGGCCCACCTGTCGACGGGCACGCGGCGGGTGGTGGACCTGGCGTCCATCGTCCTGGCCAATCCCCGCCTCCTGCTGCTCGACGAACCCACCGCCGGGATCGCCCAGCGCGAGGCCGAGGCCTTCATCCCCCTCCTACGGCGGCTCCATGAAGTGACCGACTCCACCATCCTCCTCGTCGAGCACGACGTTCCCCTCGTCTTCGAGCTGTGCTCGAAGGTGGTGGTCATGCAGACGGGCGAGGTCGTGGCCGCCGGCACCCCCGACGAGGTCCGCCGCGACCCACGGGCCCTGGCCGCCTACCTGGGGGCGAGCGACGAGGCGATCAACGTGTCCGGCCCTCTGGCCGCGTCGTCGGTCCAGGCGGTTCCCGTCACCGCGCCCTCGGATGACACGGCCGCCATCCCCCCATTGTCGGAGGACGGTGGTTGATGGCGGGTGCTCTCGACGGGATCCGCGTCCTCGATCTCTCCCAGGGGATCGCCGGACCCCTGGGTGTGCTCCTCCTGGCCGAGCACGGCGCCGACGTGATCAAGGTGGAGCCGCCGGGTGGCGATCCCTTCCGCTCGTACGAGGGCTACCGCTGTTGGAATCGCAGCCGCCGATCCGTCACCGTCGATCTCAGATCGGAGGCGGGACGCGCCCGGTTCGGAAGGCTGGCGGCGAGCGCCGACGTCGTGGTGGAGAGCTTTCGCCCCGAGGTGGCGGCCCGTCTCGGACTCGGGTACGGCGATCTCCGCCTCCTCGACGACCGGCTCATCGTCGTATCCTGCCCCGCCTATCCGCCCGGCCACCCCCTCGCCTCCCGCCCCGCCTACGACGCCCACGTCCAGGCGTCGAGCGGCCAGATGTGGGCCCAGCCGGGTTGGCGCGACGGCCCCATCTTCCTGCACATGCCGGTGCCCTCCATGGGTGCGGCGTTCCTGGTCGGTGCCGGCGCCCTCGCCGCTCTGTCGGCGCGTGAACGGACCGGACAGGGTCAGCACGTGCAGACGTCTCTGTTCCAGGGGGCGCTGCTCTACACCACCCAGCTGTACCAGGACGTGGGGAACCCGGGGCCCGGCTACCACGAGCTCATGGCCAAGACATATCCGCCCGGCATCCACCAGACGATGCTCTACGAGTGCGCCGAGAAAGGATGGATCCACATCTCGGTGATGTCCGGCCTGCCGCCGCTCAAGACCCTCGACGAGGTCATCGGTCTGGAGGACGCTCCCGACGTCCTCACCCTGATGGGCCTGTCCCCGACCGAACGCGCCGAGCTCGACGTCCGCCGCCGGCAGCGGATGCGGTCGTGGGACCGCGACCGCCTGGTGGAGGAATTGCGGGGGAACAACCATGCGGCGGAGGCGGTGGTACCGGCCCACCACGTGCTGGCTCATCCCCAGACGATCGCCAACGAGATGGTTGTGACGGTGGACGACCCCGATCGAGGGGCGACCCGGCAGATGGGGGTCCCCATCCACCTCCTCGGTACCCCGGGGGCGGTGACCGGACCCCAACCCCGCGCCGGCGAGCACACCGACGACGTCCTGCGGTCCCTGCCCGATCCGGTCCCCGCCCGGGCGGCCACCTCCGGGACGCGGGCGCCGGATCCCGGATTCGCTCTCGGTGACGTGCAGGTCCTCGATTTCGGCCAGTACCTGGCCGGACCCTTCGGGCCCATGATCCTGGCCGATCTGGGCGCCGATGTCGTGAAGATCGAGCCGGTGCACGGTGACTCCATGCGCTTCTCGGCCAAGCCGTTCATCGGTTGCCAGCGCGGGAAGCGCTCGTTGGCCCTCGACCTCAAACAGCCGAGGGGGTTGGAAGCGGCCAAGCGTCTCGTGGCCGGCGCCGATGTCGTCCACCACAACATGACCCGTGGCGTGGCCTCACGGCTGGGCATCGACTACGACGCGTGCCGGGCGCTGCGGGCCGACATCATCTACTGCAACACCTACGCCTACGGCCGCGAGGATCCGTTGGGTCGCTTCGGCGGCCTCGACCCGCTCTACCAGGCATCCTCGGGGCTCGAGTTCGAGGCCGGTGCCGTGCGCCACGGCAACGACCCTCTCTACCTGCGCTTCGGGATGTGCGACACGGCCAACGCCATGCTGTCGGTGGTCGGCGTCCTGTTGGCGCTGGTCCACCGGGCGCGCACCGGTGAGGGCCAGGAGCTATGGACGTCACTGCACGACGGGGGCATGGTGTTCACCTCCGATGCCTGGACCGGGCCCGACGGTGCCGCCTGGGACCGGCCCCAGCTCGACCAGGGTCTCTACGGCCTCGACGCCCTCCACCGTCTGTACCGCACCGCGGGTGAGGGGTGGATCTGCATCACCGCCGTGACCGACGACCAGTGGCACCACCTGTGCGCGGCAATGGGTCTCGACGATCTCGCCGGTGACGCCCGTTTCTCGACGACGACGCTTCGCCGTGGCGCCCGTGGTCAATTGGGGGACCTCCTGCAGGCGGCGTTCCTGACCCGGACGGCACCGCAGTGGGCCGCGGTCCTCGACGGCGCCGGCGTTCCCCATCAGGTCCCCGTCGACACCGACGACGGGCGGACGATCCTGCGGGACGCCGACAACGTGGCTCTAGGGCTCGTCGCCGACTACGAGCACAAGGTCCTCGGTCGGCTCCGCCAGTTCGGCCAACTGATCCAGATGTCGCACACCCCCGGGCGCACCGCCGGACCTCCTCCTCTCGTGGGAGAGCACACCCGTCAGGTGCTGCGCGACGTCGGCTACCGCGACGGGGACATCGACACGCTCATCTCCGAAGGCGTGGCCTATGAACCGGACGAGGGGTACGCCGAGCGTTTCGTCACGTGAGCCACGGCTCCGGGCCGTCCGTCATCGGCGTCACCGTCCCCTCGGGTGGGGACGTGTCAGGCCGACGGGTCCGGCGGCCGGGCCGGGCCGTAGGGGCGGGGGCCCCGCAGCGTCACCCGGTGGGCGATGCGCAAGGCGTCGCCGTAGTCGTCGAGGGCGTAGTGCAAGGTGGCCCGGTTGTCCCAGAAGGCGACGGCGCCCACCGTCCAGCGGAAACGGCAGCTGAATTCGGGACGCTGGCAATGGCGGTAGAGCAGATCGAGCAGCGCTGCGCTCTCGAGGGGGGAGAAGCCCTCGACGAAGCGTGTGAACTGCGAGTTGACGAAGAGGCCGTTGCGCCCCGTCTCGGGGTGGGTTCGCACGACCGGGTGCGAGGTGGGCAGCAGCTTGTCGTGGCGCTTGCCGTCCCACTCGTACCCGCCGTTGGCCTCGACATCGGCCGCGAAGAAGGGATCGTGGTGCCAGGCGATGAGGCCGTCACAGAATGTGCGCATGGGGTCGGAGAGCGCGTCGTAGGCGGCCTGCAGGCTCACCCACATGGTGTCGCCCCCGACCGTCGGAGCCTCGCGCATGTGGAGGATCGATCCCAACGGGGGTGTGGCCAGAAAGGTGACGTCGGTGTGCCACCACGACGCCCGGTCCTCACGTCCGTCGATGGGCAGCACCTCGGGGTGACCCTCGAGCGGGGCGATCACCGGGTGCGCGGGGGTGACCTCGCCGAATTGCCGGGCGAAGGCCGTCTGGAGCTCGGGGCTCAGGTCCTGATCGGGGAAGAAGAGCACCAGGTGGTGAGCGAGCGCGGCCCGGACCTGAGCCACCACGGCGTCGCCCAGCGGACGCGCCAGGTCGAGGCCGTGGATCTCGGCCCCGATGACGGGGGAGATGGGTCTGATGTCGAGATCGGTTGCGATGACCATCCCGACCATGGTGCCCCAGGCGAAGGGTGACCACAACCGCGCCCGGTGCGTCGTGGCCGCGCCGCCTATCGTGTGCGACCGGCGAAGCACCGGTCGCGTCCTGAGGTTGCCGGACGCTCGGCGACGAGGAGGGTGTACGCGATGGCGAGCTCGGGGCCCGGAGGGTTGGCAAGGTCATGGCGGCGGCTGCGGCGCCGGCCGGTGGGGGTCCAGATCGGCGCGGCGGCGGTGGTCATCGTCGTCGTGGTGGCCGTGGTCGTGGCCACCACGGCGGGAACGTCCAAGAAGCCGCCGGCCACCCCGACCGGGACATCGGCGCCGACGGGAGGCCTCGCCGCCGCCGTCAGGGTCTTGGACAGCGCCAGCACGAGCAGCCGCGGCGTCACCGCCACGTCCATCAACGTGGTCTTCCCCGTGTCGAATCTCACCAACCTGGCTTCGAACTTCGGGTTCGCCGGAGACGCCGAGTTCGCTCAGCAGAAAACCGCCATCAACACGTTCGTCGATGCCGTGAACGCCAACGGAGGTATCAACGGGCGCAAGATCAACCCCATGATCGAGGACTTCGATCCCACCAACGAGTCCACGATGCGGGCCCAGTGCCTGCAGTGGACCGAGGGCAACCCCCCGGTGTTCGCCGTCGTCGACGGACTCGGGTCCTGGACGGGGGACAACCAACTGTGCATCACCCAGGAAGGACACACCCCCTTCATCGGCCAGTGGACGACCACCACCAATTGGACACAGCAGGGTGCCCCCTATCTGTGGTGGACGGGTCCCGACCAGGCGTCGATCCTGGCCACGCTGGTGGTGTGGGCCAAGGGTGCGGGGCTCATCGGCGGAACCCAGAAGCTGGGCATCGTGGCCGGCGACCGCACCAGTGACCAGGTGGCGCTGAACAACTACCTGCTCCCGGATCTGAGGCGCGCCGGGATTCCCACCCCGACGATCGAGACCATTCCCGCCAATCCCTCGGATTCGGCGTCGACGGGGTCCGCGGCACCGCTGATCGTCCAGCGCCTCCAGGCCGCCGGCATCACGTCGGTGGTCCCGTTGATGCCGTTCAACGCCATGTTCCCGTACTTCCAGGCCGAGGCCCAGCAGCACTACTACCCGAAGCTCCTTCTGTCGGACTACGAGGGCTCCATCGCATCCTCCCTCGGGCTGATCCCGGTCCCCTACGAGAAGGAACTGAACGGACAGCAGGGCATCACGGCCGAGACACTGGGCGCCGCCCCACCGTCACAGGGCGGCAAGGCCGGCTACAACGCCGGTGTGGAGAACTGCTACAAGATCTGGCACGCCGCTCACCCCAAGCCGATCCCCGGACAGACCCTCATCCACGGAGAATCCGCATCGACGTACATCGAGCAGCAGGGCCCCATCGCGGGATGGTGCCAGGGGGTCGAACTGTTCGCCACGGCGGCCAGGAAGGCCGGGCGCGACCTGACCCGGCGCAGCTTCGTCGAGGCCATGGCGACCATCAAGAACTTCCCGGGCACCTACTCGAGCTCACTCAGCTACGGGCCGGACACGTTCGCCGGGCCCGACCAGTACCAGGTGGTCGAGATCCACAACAACGTCCCGCCGTCCTCGGCGTGCGCACTCACCTCCCAGAAGATCACGCAGGGAACCTGCTGGGAGGTCCGCTCGGGCTGGAGGCCCCTTGTCACGGGTTGAGACCGCAGCGCCGGCGGACACCGAACGCCGGCAGCGCAACTTCTCACCCTGGAACTCGTGGATGGTCCGGCTCCAGGCACAGGCGCTCGTCGATCCTCCGCCCACCGGGGGCGGTGGCGCCCTCGAGGAGTGGCGACGACGGTGCCGGATCCGGCTGGCGGCTCTCCTCGGCCCCTTCCCCGCACCGGTGCCCCTCGAGCTCGAGACGCTCGAGAGCGTCGCCTGCCCGGGGTACCGGCGCGACACGATCGTCTTCGACACCGAGGAGACGATGTCGGTACCGGCCTATCTCCTCGTCCCCGACGATCGCGTCGCTCCCGGGCCCGCCGTCCTCGCCGTCCACGGCCACGGGCCGGGGAAGTCGCTCGTCTGCGGGCTGGCGCAGACCCCGGCGCCCAACGGTGACTACGCCGTCCAGCTCGTCCGACGGGGATTCGTGGTCCTGGCTCCCGACCTCCGGTGCTTCGGTGAGCGTGCCGACTGGAACCCCCCGGACCACTACGGCTGCGACACCAACCTCGTGCACGCCGTCATGGCCGGGGAGAACCCGCTGACACAGAACCTCTGGGACATGGCCCGGTGCGTGGACGTGCTCGAAGCCCACCCGCTGGTGGACCCCGGTCGTATCGGCATGGTGGGTCTGTCCTACGGCGCCACCCTGACGCTCTTCCTGGCCGCGTGGGACGAGCGTGTGGCGGCCTGCGTGGTGAGCGGGTACTTCTCGTCGTGGGCCGAAGCCCACAAGATGCCCTGGAACATGTGTGGTTCGCAGGTTCTCCCCGGGATGTTGGGCCGGCTCGAGCACGTCGATCTCGGTGCCCTGGTCGCTCCGAGGCCGATGCTCGTCGAGAGCGGTCTCCATGACGAACTGTTCCCCGCCCCGGTGGCCGCCGCCGGGTGCAAGAAGCTGCGCCAGGTGTACGAGGCTCTCGGCGTGGACGGGGACCGCCTCGTCCACGACGTCTACGACGGGGGTCACCAGTGGTACGGCGTCGACGCCTATCCCTTCCTCGAAGACTGGTTGGGCAGCGCCGCGGGCTGACCTCCGCCACGCCCGGCCACGCCCGGCGGCGGACGCGCTACCCCGGGACCTGCCAGTGGACGAGGTCGGTGCTGCGGGCGATCCCGATCTTGGCGTGGCCCCAACCACCGAAGGCGGTGAGCTCGTCGCTGCCGGCGTACGTGGCGTAGTAGTGGCCGGTGGTGGCGTAGGCGTCACAGAGGAAGACCGAATTGGCGTGCTCGTAGGTCACGCTGGACACGCCCGGCCCGGAGTCCCAGGACTGCGCGGGGATCTGCAGTTCGGTCCCCGCCGTCCAATGCAGCCACGAGGTCGGGGCGTGGGGGTTTCCGACGAGAGAGAAGATCCACGGCTGGTCCAAGGTGTTGGACGTCGCCACCAGGCGCCATCCGGCTCCGACGGTGAGGAATTCGAGGTTCTCCACCGTGTCCCCGTAGAGGGAGATGTCCGGCCTCCCCACCGAGACCCACGGGCCGGCGAGAGACCCGCTGCGCGACCAGGCGACCTCGAAATGCTGGGCGCCGGTGGTGGTGGGCGGCCCGTACTTGTACCCCAGGATGAGGCCGTGGCCGGTCCACGCCAGAGTCGGGTCGATCATCCGCCCGGTCGGGCCGGGGTGGAGGCTGTGGGCCAGCGGATGGGCAGCCGACCACGTCACCAGATCCACCGACGTCCGGTAGTAGAGCTTCGCCTGCCCGCCGCCCACCTCGCCCGGACCAGAGTCGTAGGTGACCACGTAGCTTCCCGCCGGGTTCCGCACGATGTCGGGCGAGGCCACTCCGACGACCCCGGGCTGGGCCGGCCACAACACCGGGGACGACCAGTGCACCAGGTCGTCGCTGGTGGCGGTGGCGATGTCCCATCGCACGCCTCCGGGAAGGTGTGCGTCGTCGGTCACGTCGCTGAACAGCATGTGCCAGCGACCGTCCGACCAGATGAGGGCCTGGTCCTTCACCCCGGCCCCGGGCTCGCTCAGGATGGGATCGGCGAGACGGGACCACGCCACCGCGGGCCGGCCCGAGCCGGGGACGACGCAGGCGTGGTCCGCCCCGGCGGGTACGACCACAGGGGCGGAGACCGGGGCCGGCGTGGTGGACGAGCACCCGGCTGCGGCGAGGAGGAGCGCACCGAGGATGAGCGCCCTTCGGCCGGTCACACCCATCCGAGGCCGCCGGCCGAACCGGCGTCGAGGTGAAGGGCGACGTGGGGCTTCGTCCGGAGGATGGAGGCCGGGCACGACGTCGACACCGGCCCGCCGAGCGCCATCCGGACCGGCTCGGCCTTGCGGGCTTCGGGCACGATGGCGAGAACGGTGGTGGCACCGAGCAGGGCGGGGATGGTGACCGTGACCGCCTCGGTCGGGACCGCGGCGAGCGACGCGAAGTGGCCCTCGTTCACCTGTTGCCGGCGACAAGCGTCTTCGAGCTCGACCGGCTTGACCACCAGCGGATCGGCGAAGTCGGCCACGGGGGGGTCGTTGAACGCCAGATGGCCGTTCTCCCCGATGCCGAGGCAGCACAGATCCAGCGGATGGCTCCGGAGCAGCTCGGCATAGCGCTCGCACTCCGAGCGGGGGTCGGCCAACCCGTCGAGGTAATGGGCCGACCGGGGACCGACGCGGTCGACGATGCGCTCACGGATCCAGCGCTGGAAGCCGGCCCGATGATCGGGGCCGACTCCCACGTACTCGTCCATGTGGAAGACGACGACGTCGGACCACGGCACGCCCGGGGTGTCGCGGACCAGGGCGTCGACGAACGCCAGCTGCGAGTTGCCGGTGGCGAACATGGCGTGGGCCACCCCCCGCTCACCGACGGCGCGGCGCAGAGCGCCCGCGGCGGCGTCGGCCGCGGCACGCCCGAGGCTGGCTCCGTCGGGGTGGACGTACACCCTCATCTTGTCCACCATGCGGTACAGCGCGGCGTCTCCCACTCAGCGCACTGTAGGCCGACGCCTCCGCGACCCGGTCGCCGACGGGCCGGGTGCCGGGGTCCGTGGAACGGGTTCTACCGGGCGTTGACAAAGCCCCGAGCACGATCCCCAACTAGGGTGTCGTCGTCTCGCCGGCGGACCCGGCAACCAGGGGAACAGGGAGGGGAGTCCACATGATCCACAAGGGTGCATTGATCCGCATCGGGGCGGTCCTGATGATGTCGGGGCTCGTGCTGGCGGCATGCGGTTCCAGCAACAAGCCGGGCTCATCTTCGGGTACGACCCAGACCACCACGGGCAGCGCCTCGTCGGCGCTCGCGGCCGCCGTCGCCGCCACCGCCTCGGGCTACAAGGGCACGAGCACGAACGTCGATCCGACGTCACGCCCGGCGGCGAAGAACAAGTCCATCGTGATCATCTCCGCCGGTCAGGCGGCCGACAGCAACGCCGTCCCCGTCAAGGGCGCCCAGGAAGCGGCGCAGGCCATCGGTTGGAACGTGTCCATCTACGACAGCAAGCTCATGCCGTCCAACTACGCCGACCTCGTGCGCCAGGCCATCGCCGCCCACGTGAACGGCATCATTCTCGACGCCATCGACTGCGACACGGTCAAGGGACCGCTCCAGCAGGCCAAGGCGGCGGGCATCGCGGTCACCGCCATGTACGCCTTCGACTGCAACGACCCCCACGCCGGCGGTGGCACGACCAGCCTGTTCGACGGCATCACCAACTACGGGGCCAAGAATTCCAACCTGGACGCCTTCACCGAGTCCTACGGATCCGACCAGGCCAACTACATCATCGACAAGTCCGACAACAAGGCGAAGATCATCGCCATCCAGGACCCGGAATTCACGGTGCTCTACTACACGCTGGCCGGATTCCAGAAGACCATCGCCGCCTCCCACGGGTCACAGATCATCGCCACCCTGGACATCACCCAGCAGGACATCCTCGACGGCAACATCGTGACCAAGATCCAGGCGGAGCTGCAGCGGTATCCGGACGCCACCTGGATCAAGAGCCCGTTCACCTACGCCACCACGATCGGCATCGTCCCGGCGCTCGGAACGAACCCCAACCACATCCAGGTGATGGGGGGAGAAGGATTCCACGACGAGTTGGACGACATCCGGTCGGGCAAGATCTCGGCCACCAACGCCATCTCGTCGGACTGGACGGGCTGGGCCGCCGTCGACACGCTGAACAGCATCTTCAACCACACGAAGCCCGTGGACAGCGGCATCGGGTGGACCCTCGTCGACGCCACCCACAACCTGCCCACCGACCCGGCGAGCGACTACATCCCGCCCGTCGACTACAAGACCGAGTACAAGAAGGCCTGGGGAGTGGCGGGCTGATGTCCGGGCCCGGCCAGCCGGGTGATCCCGAGTCCCCCGACCAGAACCTGCCGGCCGACGACGATCGGCCGACCGCAGGGCCGCCAACGGAAGCGGCTCTGCGGGTCGACCATCTGTCCAAGACCTTCCCCGGGACCCGGGCGCTCATCGACGTGTCCTTCGGGATGCAGCCCGGTGAGATCCACGCCCTCGTCGGCGGCAACGGGTCGGGCAAGTCGACTCTGATCAAGATCCTGGCCGGCGTGTACCACGGCGACCCGGGGGGCACCATCACCGTGGGCGACACCACGGTGGCCGCCGATCACACCACCCCGGCCAAGGCCAGGGCCATGGGCCTGCACTTCGTGCATCAGAACCCGGCGGTGTTCCCCGATCTGTCCGTGGCCGAGAACATGGTCATCGGTCACGGTTTCGACACCTCCGTCGTCGGATCCATCCGGTGGCGGGGCCTGCGTCGCCAGACCCAGGCCCTGCTCGACCGGTTCGAGATCAACGTGCGTCCCGACACGCTCGTCCGGTCCCTGCGGCCGGCGGAGCGTTCGATGGTGGCCATCGCCCGCGCCCTGCAGGACCAGGAAGGGCAGCACACCGGAGTGCTCGTTCTCGACGAGCCGACGGCGTCGCTGCCGCGTGCCGAGGTGGTCCGCCTCATGGGGGCCCTGAACCGGTTCGCCGCCGCCGGACAGACGATCCTGTTCGTGAGCCACCGGCTCGACGAGGTGATCGATACCGCCGCCCGGGCGACGGTCCTGCGCGACGGGCAACTGGCGGGCACCCTGGTCGGCGACGAGATCACCGAGCAGCGGCTCATCGAGCTGATCGCCGGTCGCGCCCTCGACCGCATGTACCCCGTCATGCCGCCCGTCTCCGGCGACGAAGTCGCCCTCGAGGGCCGGGGACTGACGGGAGGGCCGCTGCGCGGCGTCGACTTCCAGTTGCGGCGCGGGGAAGTGCTCGGGATCGCCGGCCTGCTCGGGTCGGGCCGTTCCGAGTTGCTGAAGATGATCTTCGGCGCCTATCCGATCAAATCGGGGACCCTGTTGGTCGACGGGCGCCCCGTGCGCTTCCGCGACATCGGTGACGCCATGGCCGCCGGCATCGCCTACGTACCGGAGGACCGCGGCAGCGAAGCCGCCTTCCTCGACCAGACCCTCTCCGACAACGTGGTGGCCTCGTCCATCGGTCGCTACTGGCGGGCCCTGAAGCTGCGGAACCGGGCCATCGACCACGACGCCCGGGACATCATCCAGCGGTATTTCATCCGGGCCTCGTCCGAACAGCAGAAGATGGGCACGCTGTCGGGTGGCAATCAGCAGAAGGTGGTCCTGGCCCGCTGGCTCAGTCGCCGCCCCCGCGTACTGCTGCTCGACGAGCCCACCCAGGGTGTGGACGTGAACGCCCGGGCCGAGATCTACTCGCTCATCAGCAAGGCGGTGGGGGAGGGGTGTTCCGTGCTCCTCGTCACCAGTGACTTCGATGAGCTGTCCCGGGTAGCCGACCGCGCCCTCGTCCTGGCCGGCGGCCGGATCACCGCCGAGTTGCACGGGGCCGACATCGAGCCCGTCCGTCTGACCGAGTTGGCTTTCAGTACCCAGGAGGTGGCCTCATGAGCGTCGTCGCCGACGCCACCGCCGGAGAGAGCGCGCCCGCCGGCGGCCCCCCCGGCCCCGACCGGTCGGGACCCGCCGGGCGCAGCCGCCGTCGTGAGCTGTTGCTCGACCTCACCGAACGGTACGCGCTGGTCGTGCTGTTCATCGTCACCTTCGTCTTCTTCTGCCTGTGGTCGAAGACCTCGAGTACGTTCCCCCACGCCTCCAACATCAAGAACGTCCTCGGCGACGAGTCGGTCATCGGCATCCTGGCCCTGGCCATCATGATCCCCCTCGTCTGCGGCGAGTTCGACTTCTCGGTGGGTAACAACGCCGGACTCATCCAGGTCCTGTGTGCCGGGTTCATGGCGCGCCTCGGTTGGCCGGTGGTCGGCGTCGTGCTCGCCACCATCGCCATCGGCGCCTTCATCGGCCTGGTCAACGGCAACACCGTCGCCCGGGTGGGGGTGAACTCCCTCATCGTCACCCTCGGGATCTCGTCGGTCCTCCTCGGGGTGGTCGAGTGGTACACCAACGGCCAGTCGATCATCAACGGGATCTCCACCGGGTTGATCAATCTCGGTTCGGGCGAGTGGCTCGGGTCTGCCCACCACCCTCTACTTCCTCGTCATCGCCGCCATCGGCGTCTACTACATGCTCGAGCACACGCCCTATGGCCGCTATCTGTACAGCATCGGCTCCAACCGCGAGGCGGCCCGTCTGGTCGGACTGCGGGTGGAGCGCCTGGTGCTCCTCGCCTTTGTGCTCTCGGGGACGCTCGCCGGCGTTGCCGGCGTCCTGTTGGTCGCCCGCAACGGCAGCGGGAGCCCACAGGCGGCGACCATCCTCAACACCCTGCAAGCGCTGGCCGCCGCCTATCTGGGGGCGACGGCCATCAAACCGGGCCGGTTCAACGTGGTGGGGACGATGATCGCCATCTTCTTCCTGGCCTTCACCGTCAACGGTCTGTCTCTGGCCGGCGTGGCCGACTGGATCAACGACGCCTTCAACGGTGGCGCCCTCTTCCTCGCCGTTCTCGTCTCCACGATCATCGGCCGCCGTAGGGCGGGGGCCAGCTGACCGAACGCCGGCACACGAACCGTACCCACCGACAAGGACCGGAACATGGCTCGCAACACGAAGACCGAACAGCTGCGGGGTGTGCAGTTGTTCTCCGCTTGCACCGACAAGGAACTGGCGCAGATCGCCCGGGCCTGTGACGAGGTGTCGGTGGATTCCCAGGCCGTTGTGGTGGAGGAGGGAGCCGCCGGGGAGGACTTCTACCTCATCGTGACCGGCGAGGCCGAGGTCTCGCGCGGTGGGCGTCCGGTGGCGACCGTCGGCCCGGGCCAGTACTTCGGGGAGCTGTCCCTGCTCGACGAGTCCCCCCGTAACGCCACCGTTACCGCCCGTACCCCGATGACGCTCATCACCTTGAGACGACGCGAGTTCTCGGCCGTCCTCGACTCGTGGCCCGGCGTGGCCCACAAGCTGCTCCAGCAGATGGCGCGACGACTGCGTCAGGCCGACGAGAAGTCGGTCACCAACTAGTCAGGGCGACGACGTGTCCTCACCTGCGGCACCGACCGGTGAGGTGACGGTGAGCCACGTCGTCCCCGGGTGTGTTTCGACCAGGCGGTGCGCCGTCCCGGCCGGGAGCAGCACCCAGTCTCCGGGTCCGAGGTGCATTCGCTCGTCCTCCACATCGAGCGTGGCCCGTCCGTGCAGAACGACGACCCATTCGTCCTCGTCCTGCCGATAGTCGATCGGCCGCTCGAGTCGACCGCTCAGGATCTGGACGACCACGGCGTGGCGGAGGTCGGCCAGGCGGACGACGTGTTCTCCCGTCGCCGGCGCGGCCTCCGGAGATTCCAACTGGCCGTGCGCGAAGGGCATGCACATGACGCTACCGTCGGCGACCCGTGTGGCGGGGAGACGCCGGCTGCGCCGTGAGCTCGGGGGCGGTGGCGGTGGCGGGGGCGGTGGCGGGGGCGGTGGCGAGGACTGTGACCGTGACGGCGACTTCTACTATGCGTCGCTCTCTCGCTGTTGGCGGCGCGGTAACCGGACCGGCTCGTCCGACGGGGACGTTCCCGATGCCGACCTGGAGGCAGGTGGGTCGACGACCTATCGTGAGGAGCCATGGGGTGTCTCGTGGCGCTGTTCCTGTTACTCGCTCTCGTCTTCGCCGGCGTCGGCTTTGTCGCCCACCTCCTGTGGATCGTCGCCATCGTCTTCTTCGTGTTCTGGCTGGCGGGCTTCGCCTTCGGGCGGGGTCAGCGTCGGGCCGGGCGCCGACGCTAGGAAGCGCGAACGATCAGGCCCGATCGAGTTGGTCCCGTAGGGACCCCCATTGCAGGCGGAGGGCCGGCAACGCCAGCATGCCGGCGGCGGCATCGGCGTCGTCGACGAGTTGGGCGGCCCACGCGGTCTCGCCGCGTTCCATCCACGTCTGGGCCCAGTCGAGCTGACAGCGCGCCACCCACACCGGGCTCATGAGTCGACGGCTGAAGGCGATGGCCTCGGCGAAATGCCGATCGGCGTCGGCCGGACAGCCGAGCAGGTTCTCCAAGATGGCCAGCAGCCGCGCCGACGGGCCGCCGCCCACCGAACCCGTACACATCTGGGTCCCGTCATGGGGTCGGAGGACCTCGTAGATCTCCGCCGCCGCGTGGCGATCACCGATCCGTGAGGCGACCTCTGACCACAGGGCCAACGCCATCGGCCAGTCGACATCGTCGGGGATGTCGTGGAAGCCGGCGTGGTCGGCCCTGTGCAGGAGGATGGCGGCATCGTCGCGGGCTCCGGACTCGACCAGCGCATAGGCCGTGGCCGCCGTGGACGCGGCGGCAGGAGGGCGCGACGCGCCGCCGGTGGTCAGGGCGGCGATGAGCTCCGGAAGTCGGCTCTGTTCGCGCCGGAGGGCGATATGGGCGACGGCGCGGCCGGCGGCCGTCTCGGCCAACCCCGTCATGCGCCACGTGTCGGAGACCTCCCGTGACAGAGCCTCGGCGTCGACCAGGCGGCCCTCGAGGGTGGCGATGCACTGACCGAGGAGAAGCTCGGCCCGGAAGGCGATCTGGTTCTGACCGCCCGCGGCCGTCTGCGACAGGGCGGCGGTGTGCGTACGCAGCTGTTCCCCGTCGCCCACGATGAGGGCGCCGAAGGCGGCGTGGGTCTGCGTCGTCGCCACCGCGACCGGGTCACCGAGGATGGCGGCGGCGTCGACGGCCTCGCCGAAGAGAGGACGGTCGGCCTTGAACTGCGCGGCCGACCAAGTCGATCGCGGGCGGGCCAGGAAGCGGCCGGCCGACACCTCGACGAGAGCCCGGGGGTCACCCGACCGGCGGGCCAGCTCCAGCGCCTCGTCGAGCAACGGACCGCGGCGGGTGGCGTCCCCCACGAAGATCGATTCGACGGCGAGGGCGCCGAGCAGTCGAGCTCGACGTGCCGGCGTGTCACCGGGGAGAGCCAGCGCATGTTCGAGAAGCTCGATCTTCTCGGGGTCGCTCTGCTGCTCCTCGTCGAAAGACGTCCGCACGTTGACGAGGAGTGCTTCGATCAACGCCCCGTCCAGCCCGGCCTTCCTGGCCAGGGTGACCGCCTCGCGCAGGTGTGCGCCGGCGTCACCGACTCCGGAGACCAACTCCGCCTTGGCCAGACAGGTGAGCACGTCCACCTCGTCCGCGATCCTGGCCGTGTCGGGATCGGTCGCAGGGGGGCTCGGACGCAGTCTGCGCCGGATGCCGCGCGGGTGGGTCGTCCGTCTGGGCCACGGCCCCGTCGGCCGCCACCACCGGGGCGGCGATGGTGGCGCAGTGGTCGGTGTCGTCGACGGGTACGGGGGCCGGTTCGGCGTACTCGACCCCGGACCGGTAGAGGGTGGAACCCGTCTCGACGTAGTAGGCGTGCCCGCCTACGTGGGCGTGCTCGAGGATCACGCACTCGTAGCGGCGGGCCAGGCGGGCCAGCTCGTCGAATGTCTCCACGTCGACCACGAGGGGCGCCTTCACCGCCGGGCTGGCGGACACCGCCACCAGGTCGCGCCCGTAGTCGGCGTGGATGCGGGCCGTCTCGTCCATACGCCGCCTCCGCCTCCGCCACGCCCACGCGCCCAGGGCGCCGAGGAGCGAGAGAAGGAGGCCGCCGAGCGCGACACGCCTGACCCCGGACACGGCGACCGAATGCCCCAGGATCGCCATGTGCGCCGGCACGACGGTCCGGTGCACGACCGAGCCGGACCGGTTGGCGACCAGCGGGGCATGCGCGCCTGCGCCGCTTCGGGCGGAGGGTGACACCAGGTCGAGGACCTGTCCCTCCACCTGGAAGGTGAGGGCCGGCGCGAAGGTCGTGACCAGCGAGCCGCCGACCATCGTTCCGTGGACGTGCACGACGGGCGTCACCACGATCTGCGGATCGGCGAGCGGCACCCCCGTCTCGGCGGTGAACGCCTCCTCCAGCGCAGGGATCCGCGCCAAGTCGAGCGTCACCTCGACACCGGCCGATGGACCGGAGAAGTCCGCCGGCGCCGCATCCGCCAATTGCCCGGTCCACCCCCCGGGCCCCTGCATCGTGGCCGTGGCACCGATGGTGCCGGTGACGGCGGCCACCGCCGCGGTGGCCGGGCTCTGCGTACCCGGTCTGACGGAGTACCGGACCCCGACTTCGAGCGCATTGACCAGATGGAGGAACACCGGGTCGCCGGTGGTCACCGTTCCCGTCGGATAGATGATGCCGGCGGGCGCGGTACCGGTGTAGGAGAAGCTGGCGTGCTGGTCATAGGGCAGCGCGCTCTCGCTCGGACGCGTCGTCGGTCGCAGGCCCGACGCCAGAGCGAGCAGGCCGAAGGCAGCGACCAGCGTCAGGGCGACGGCAATCGACCACCACCCGGTCCGCGCCGTGGACGGGGCGGAGCGGTGGGACCCGGGGGCCGAGGAGTCGGGCCCGGCGACCCGCCCCCGGAAACGGCGCCGGCGCGACACACCGCCGATGCCGAGGGCGACGACGAAGAAGGCCATGACGCCCAAGACGACGGGCGATCGAAACCAGCCGAGCACGGCTCCGCCGTCGGGGATGTGGAGCCACAACCGGCCCTCGACGGCCGACGGCGGGAGCTTCACCGGGTCCAGGAACGAGTTGTTGTCGCCCTTGAAGGTGAACAGACCGGCGTGCTCGGCCACGATCCGGTGGAGCACCACGATGTGCAGCAGTGGGCTGTGGTAGCCGACGATGTCACCGGTGCGGTACTGCGCGGCGGGCACGATGACGGCGAGGTCCCCGGTGTGGAACCTCGGCTCCATGCTGATCCCGTGGGTGGTGACGAGCGCCACCTCGCCGGTGGACAAGGCCAGGATGACGATGAGGCCGACCACCGTGACGAGGGTGGCGCCGATCCGTCGATATCGTCGCCCCGCCATGCGTGCCCCCTCCCGAAGTCGGGGCGGTGCAGGCCACGTTCGGCCTGCACCGCCCCGGTTCGGATGCCGTTATGCGCCCGGCGCCACCACGACGTCGGTTTCGGTGATGACGGAAACCAACTCAGGGGTGTTCAAGGTGCAGGCGTAGGTCGTGTGCGTGGTCCCGTTGTAGGTGCCGGTGCACCCCGTCGAGTCCATCGTGCCCGTACCGTTGAAGCCCACCTGGGCCGTCGAACCGGAGGTGTCACCCGTGGCCACGAACGTGACCACCGTGACACTCGACGGGTTGTTGCCGTCCAGCGTGTAGGTGATCGACGTCACGGTGGCACCCGACGCGTGCAGCGAGCCGTAGGCGGCCGGCGCGTTGACCGGGGTGCTGTCGGTGATGCTGTTGGTGAACGCCGCAGAGCCGGCGAGCACGAGTGCTCCGACCCCAATAGCAGCGATAAGCGTCCTCTTGTTTCGTCGCACGACTACTCCTCTCGTCCATGAGATGGCCCGGTGGGCCAGGTGCGGCGGAACCCCCCCACACCGTCCAATGTGCGCACTTCCTTGCGCGCAAGGTCTCCAATCGGCAGGTGGGGCGGAAAACTGAAATGACGTTGTTGATGCCCTTACAAAGCCTCCACGGGCAGCTGAGTCGGTGGGCGATTTGGTGCGTCCCGACGGCGCCGAAGAGGCCGGCACGTCCGCCCGGTATTTCGAAGATGAACATGAAATGCATCGGAAAATCACAAAAGACCTACGCCGGGGAGGGGAAGACCGCCAGTCGGTCCGATCAGCCCCCGCTCCAGCACGGGGGTCTTGACCTTGGAGCCGGCTCCAAGGTTTACGGTTCCGTGCATGGCGCACACCATTTCGGTCCTCGCCGACCGCCTCGGGCTCAGGACGGACACCGTCCGCTACTACGAGCGCCTCGGCCTGTTGCCGCCGCCCGAACGCAGCCGGGCCGGCTACCGGCTCTACGACGAGGAAGCCGGTGAACGGCTGCTGTTCATCAAGGGCGCACAACGGATGGGCCTGCGCCTCGGGGACATCAAGGAACTGCTCGACGTGCGGGACCGGGGCCAGTGTCCCTGTGGGCATACCCAGACCCTCGTGCGGCGCCGGCTGGCTGAGGTCGAGGCAGAGATCGAACAATTGACGGCCATGCGCGGGCAGCTGCTGAACCTCAAGAAGCGCAACGAAGAGTGCCTCGCCGACCCGGTGGACGAATGGGCTTGCAACGTCGGATTCCAGAAGGGAGGTGCGCACGATGAAGGTCTGTCCTGACTGCGGCTGCAGATGCGGCTGCTCCCCGTGCTGTTGCTGCGGGCACGAGTAGTGACGACCCCATGAGGGCACGGAGCTGGGCGCCCAGCTCTGTCCCTCAACAGATGGCCGTTGCGTCGAGGACGACCATGATGTCCACGACGATGGCTGGGGCCTGTTGTGGGCAAAGTGACTCTTTGGCTAGCATTTTGTCCCGGCGGGGGGCGGGGGCGCCGCCGAGAGGGACGGTCGACGATGAGACGGGTTCGTCAGTTCCGGTTGAGCCTGGTGGCAGGAGCCCTGGTCGTGTTGGCGGGCTCGCTGCTCCTCGCCGTGCCCTTCGCCACGGTCGCCTCCGCCGTGACCGGCTGGTCGTCCCCCACGGCGGTCGACGATTCGAGTCCCGTGGTCCTCCAGCAGCTGTCGTGTCCTACGACGACCTTCTGCGTCGGGACGAACACCGAGAACGAGGCGACGACCTACAACGGGTCGGCATGGTCGCCGACGACCACGTATGAGGGCTCGACTCCCAGCACGTTCGCATTGTCATGCGCGTCGCACTCCTTCTGCGTGGCCACCGACGACCAGAGCCACGCCATCATCTACAACGGTCACACCTGGACCGTGACGAACGCCGGCTACGACCTGTCCGACGTCGCATGCGTGTCGACGACGTTCTGCATGGGTGTCACCGGAGACGCGTCCGGCGATGCTGTCCTGTACAACGGATCGACTTGGACCGGCACGACCATCGATCCGGGCGTCTCCTTCGACTCGGTGTCGTGCCCCACGACCACGTTCTGCATGGCGTTCGACTTCAACGGCAACGCCTTCCTGTACAACGGTTCGAGCTGGAGCCCGCAGGGCAACGTGGACTCCAATCCCCCGACCAAGGTCGTCGTGTCGTGCACCGTCACCCCGTCGACGCGGTGTGCGGCGGTGGACGAGTTCGGCTACGCCTACTCGTACAACGGATCGAGCTGGACCAACTACGGCTTTATCACCATCTACGCCCTCACCTCGGTGTCATGCGCGACTGCGTCGTTCTGCGCCGCAGTCGACAACCACGCCGTGGAGTGGACATTCAACGGCACCAGCTGGTCGTCATTACCTCCCTCACCCGGTGCGACGGCGTTCAACGCCGTGTCCTGCCCACAAGGCGGCTCGTTCTGCGCGGCCGTCGACGATTCGGGCGATTACGCCACGACGTCGAACTCGGGGACTTCCTGGTCAGGGCCAGCGGTCGACAGTGACAATGCCCCTACCCAGATCCTGGCCGTGTCATGCGCCACGTCGGCCTTCTGCGTCACCGGAGACCCCCTGGGCAACGCCGTCACCTACCGCGGTGACAAGTGGGCATCTCCCGGGAGCGTCGACAACAACGCCCTCAACTCCGTGTCGTGCCCGACGGCCACGTTCTGCGCGGCGGTCGACGATGCCGGCCAGGTCGTCACGTACGACGGCTCGAGCTGGGCCGCACCCGACAATATCGCCGGTATCAACATGTTGTCGGTGTCCTGCGCCAGCGCCGACTCGTGCGTGGCCGTCGACACTGCCGGTGACGGCCTGGTGTACAACGGGTCGTCGTGGACCGACCACGCCGAGGTCGATCCCAGTGAGCTGGTGGGTGTGTCGTGCGCACCGGGCACCACCTTCTGTGCCGCCATCGACACCGCCGGGAACATCATCACCACCACCGACGAGGGGTCGGGCTGGACGACGGCTCTGACCGGCGCCAGTTCGCTCTCGTCGGTCTCGTGCGCCACCGCCAGCTTCTGTGTGGTGGTCGAGGGCGGAGGTGACGCGCTGACCACCGACAACGGCGGCAGCACGTGGTCGCTCCCCGACGACATCGACGGCAGTCAGGCACTGACGTCGGTGTCGTGCGCCACGGAGAACTTCTGCACGGCCGTCGACAATGCCGGCAACGCCCTGCTCACCGTCAACGGCGCCGGCTCCTGGTCGAGCGCCGACATCGACGGCAGCCTGCCCCTCGCCTCGGTGTCGTGCCCCTCGCCCACCTTCTGTGCGGCGGTGGACAACCACGGCAACGCCGTGCTGTACACCCCAGCCTCGCCGGCCGGGCTGTACGTGAGCGCGGTGGCGCCCTACACCGGGCTCACGAGCGGCACCACGCCCGTCACCATCTCGGGGTCGGGCTTCACCACCTACAGCGTGACGAACGTCTTCTTCGGCACCGCGGCCGCCACCGCCGTCCTCGTGATGAACAACACCACCATCACGGCCGACTCCCCACCGGGATCGGCCGGCACCGTGGACGTGACCGTGGCCACCACGGCGGGCACCTCGGCGGTGAACTCGACCGATCAGTTCACCTACACGGTGGCGGCGGGCCCCACCATGCAACCGTGCAACCCGAGCTGCTCGGTGGCCGTGGCCACCCCCCTGGCCGCCACCACCGTGCTGGCCGCCGGCGCCTCCAGCGAGGTGGGGGCCGAACTCGACCTGTCGGTGAACGCCGCCACCTTGCCCTGCCCCGGCGCCTATGACTACGCGGCGGCGGTGTCGACCCTCTCCACCACCAACTTCGCCGCCAACGCCACCGTCACGGTGACGGAGACGGTGGGAGATCTGCCCAGCACCAAAGGGGTCAAGGTCTGCTACGCGCCCTTGATCGCCCCGACCGGTACCTTCCTGTCCAAGTGCCACCACCACGTGGTCGCCCCCTGCATCCAGTCCTTGTCGGAGCTCTACGGCCACGCCGGCGTGGTGGCCACCCTGGTCGTGAACGCCAACGATCCGCGCTTCTGGACGGGGGATGGTCCTCTCGAGGTGACCACCTTCACTCCCACCCACGGCGCGCCCGGCTCCACGGTGACTATCAAAGGGACCTATCTGACCGGGGCCGTGGGCGTGAGCATCGGAGGGGCGTCGGCCCACATCGCCAAGGCCGCCAAGAAGGACGTCAAGGTGACCGTGCCCTCGTCCGCCCAGAGCGGTGTCCTCACCGTCACGGCCGCCGCCGGATCGGTGACCTCACCCACCGTCTTCACCGTCACCGGAGGCTGAGCCGCGCCTCCAACGACGCGCCAGGCCGACGATTCGTCTCGGTGCCATGAGAGGACGGGAGCGACGGTCTCATACATCGTCGAATCGGGGTTTCACGTCAATGAGACACGCTGCCCGGCTGACGGACAGCAGAGTTGCCCCGTGACCAGGGGCAACTCTGTGAATACGGCCACGAGCGGAGAGCCTGAGACTGTATTCAAACCCTCCAAAATTGCTCCTGGAGGCCCTCGAACTCGCCCGTTCCTGACATCCTCCAGGTCATCGACCTATTCGCCGAAAGAGACGTCACGTTCAGCGGTCGTTTCCGACCGGGCTCAGGGCCAGGTTGCCGGATTCATCTTCAAACATTCGAGGTCGGCAACTCGAACGCCGATTGGCGTGTGGCGGTTTGGTCAGAGGGAGTCGTGGGCGTTGGGGATCGAGGTCGTGGTCCAGGCCCCTCCAAGGCACATCTCGTCTGATGACCCGTCACCCCAGGTCACGAAGTGGGGAGGGACCGTGCGCAAAATTGGCAACTTTTGAGCAAGGGTCGGATCATAGGTGCAGGTGATTTGGAGCTTGTCCCCTGCACGCACGGGGATGGGAGTCTTCAAGTTGTAGGCCTTTTGGTAATCGAAGTTGTAGGCGGGGACGCTGAGGACCGTCCGGGCTTGCGGTGTCCCTGGGTTGAGGACCATCGAGAAGCTGCGGCCGAGCAGGTGCATGTGGGCTTGAGCGCGAACGATGTAACCGCTTTTGCGGATAGGCCAGACGCACGACGTCGCGTCACCCACCGGCGGGTTCGAAGGATTGCGCCCGCAGACCTGCTCGAGAAGATTCACCGTCTCGACCCCGCTCGCACCGAAGCGCCGTCCCAGGTTGGCGAGCGATGCTGCCCGGTTGCATAGCGGTCCGGTCACCCCGGTCGGGCAAGGGATGTCCGGGGGAGCGAGCGCTATTTGGCCTCCAAGCGGCAAGAGCGGCGTCGAGGTCGGAACGGTGTCGAGCGTCAGCGAGTTCTGCACCGGTTTGTCACCTACGAGCAGGTTGTAGTGCACCTGCATGATCACAAGACTCCCGGCAGGAAGCTCGATCCCCGTCCCCTTCGGCAGATCGTCAGCGCCGTGACCCGGGGCCCAAACACTCAGCCAGTGAAGACCCAAGAAGTCAGCGAGCGACGCCCCGGGCAGCCCCGGTGCCCCGAAGCACGTCCACCCCCTGTTCCCGGTGTTGGCGTTGTCTTTGAGAGCGGTAGGCGCGAGGGATGGCGGGACCAAAGCCAGGATGGCGTGGTGGTCCTCGGGACTGCCGGGAATGAACTGGCTGGTGATGATGTAGGAGTCCCGGGTGACGTGAGGGTTGAGCAAGGCGCAGTGGTAGTCGTCGGTGCTCCCCACGGCCGCTTTGGGCCTGTAGGACGGAGACACCAGCGTGACCGTGCCCACATGCTGAGGCGCACGCCGAGGGGATGCTGAGGTGGCGGCTACGACGGCAGTGAGCACCGCCCCCATGAGGACCAGAGCGAAGACCCCGGCCGTGACATCTCGCCGAGAAAACTGCCGGCGAAATCGGGCCCGAGTGGTAGTCGAACCCTGGTTGGCCGGCTCGCGTTCGGACCGTTCGTCCAGATCGGTCATTGTTCCCCCGTCCCTGTGCTTGGCCCTTATCGGCGCAGAACGCCGCACATCGTCTCGGGACCTCGCGTTGGTCCCCGACAGGCTAACCCAGCGAAGCTCGAACCGTTCGCCGGTCCCCGCAGAACCGAACGGGGCCCGCGCCGCGACTGAGGATCGGCTCCGCATTCCCCATCAGGCCTGCTGCCGCTACTTCGGTGGGGTTTGAAAGAGGTTCATCCTCGAGTTGAGCGATCCGACATTGAATCGGGTGTTTGTCTGGGGTGATCGTTGTAGATCTAGGAAGGGCGGAGAGCATGGGACTGTTTTCAAACCCTCCGCCGCAGGTCGTACGGCTCTTTGACCTGGGAGTACTCCCTGCTGACTGATTATCTCATGTTGCTTCTTGGTCCCCAAGGGGCCTCCAGCGGGTCGATCTGAGCTCCTGAGGCCTTTTGGTGACGTCGTTGGTCCAGCAACAGACCAAAGAGCCTTGGGGCATAGACCGGAGAGGTCGGTCTTACGCTCCGAGCTGCCTGACAACACCACACCCGATGTGGAACCCAATCGTCAGCAGCCCCGTTCGGCTGAGCTTTGGTCATGACCGACAGCAGCTCCATCTGACCTTCGTCGCAGGCGTCGGAACCATTGAGCCTTCCCGACATCGCGTTTGAACCAATAGACCCAGGATCTCTTCCAACCCGTGTGAGTGACGAGGGTGTCACAGAAGGTCAACACTGTGCAACCGAAACGTGCCACTACGAACGATTCGTCTCAAAATCCACAGACAAGTCACCTGGGTGGGCTCTTCAACCTGCGCGTGCGGAAGGGTCTGCTGCGGCTGCCACCTCACGACGGGTGAAGGCGAGTTCGAACTCGACGGGCGTAAGCTTGCCGAGCGCACGCTTTCCGGCGACGGCGGTTGTAGGTGTGCTCGATCCAGGTGACGATGGCGTTGTGCAGTTCGCTGCGCGTCGCCCTACGCCGACGGTTGAGTACGTTCTTCGTCAGCAACAGCGAGTGGACCGACTCCGTCGGGGCGTTGAGACCGACGGCGGCCACCACGTCACGCTTTAACTCGGCAGGGACCTTCTTGGGCATGCCTCCATCCTTTCTGCCAGGACCATCCTGGCAAAAGATGTCAAGCAGACCCGCACCAGATCAACCTAGGGACACGGCGCGTTGAAGACGAAGGGCGCTCCGCCGAGTCCAGAAGCCACCACCTGCAGGTGGTTGAAGACAAGAAGATCCTGGGTTTGCCCTGTCTGGTTGTTGTGCACTGGACACGTCTTGGGGTCTGTTGCCGTAACCGTTGCAGAATACGTTGGAACTTGACTCGGAGGAACTGGGGGACCGAGTGGCACGTCGTAGTAGGTCCCGGTAGCCGTAGCGGTGGTCATGCTGGCTGTCCAGACGAGGTTTCCAAGATAAGCGTGAAGGTCGCTGCATTCGCCCCATGGAGCCAACTCAGAGGGAAATGGTGATGAGTAGATATCGCCACCGCTAGTCATGCAGGGGACAGAGACGTAGAGATCCGGAATAGACGAAACTGGAACCGACGTGCTGGGCGTTGTGGATGGTGAGGGGGGACACCCCGGTAAGTAACTACCTAACGCCTGAACTGCCGCCGGCGGATACTGCGCGCAGGGATCAAAGCCTGGTCCGCCACCGCCGGTCTCACCGTTGAACATCACGAATTGCCATGTGCCTGACGCTTCCTTGAATAGTGCGAGTCCAGACCCACTCCCTGCGTTGATCGGGAATCCTTGGAGTTCGGCCCATCCTCCGACGCAATGAGCGCTTAGTCCCGAGGGAGTATCACCCGGGGGAGTCGCGAGATAGTTTGGATACGCCCTCGGAGATCCGGATGTCTGCGTCTGCAATATCTGCCACATGGCGCTCGGGTCGCACCCTGCGGTCGTCGAAGGTGACGACGTTCCGACGGCGAGGGTGGCATAGGCCGGTGGGGCCGTCACCGATTCGTACGGCAGGTTGAAGGGGCCAAATATGCCGTCGAAGAGCTGCGCCCCGATCTGATAGGTCCCAACGTCGGCTGCTGTGGGTGCCCAGGTCGCCGTCGCCGATTCCCCAGAGACCGTGGCGGATGCGAGCATGGTGCCCGCGTTGGCGGCGCCCTTGAAGCCCTCGAACTTCACGGTGTCCCCGCCGAAGCCGGGTGGAAGCAGCGCGGTGAGACTCACGGGTTGGCCAACTCCAGCGGTGGCTGGAGCGGTGACCTGCACCGTGGGCGACGACGCCAAGGGGATCCGCTGGTCGAATGCGCCCCACGTGATGTTGACATTGAGACTGACGCCGATCCAGGAGAGGAACTGCTGGATTTCGTCGTAGACGGGCCCTGAGATGGCGAGCTCAGGTCCGGCCTGGAGCTCGAATCCGGCGTTCCATTGCGGACCCGTGTAGTCGAGGCTTGAGTCCGAGAATGGGGAGGAGAGCCCCAGGCTTAGGTCCCCGGTGGCATCGATATACGCCAGATTGATGTTGGCCAGGGAGTAGACGCTGCCGAGGTTGGCAGAGAAACCGGCGTCCACCCGGAAGAAGGGGTCGACGGCGGCTTTGAGGGCGGCATCGAGCCGGATGCCCGCGGGGATGACTTGGAGGCCGGTGTTGGTGTTGTCGTCGATGGTCTGCCAAGCCCCGTTGGCGTACTCAACCCCGTCGGTAGCCGTCACAATGTCGCTGGCGCTGGGCCCGGCGATGGTCAGGGTTCCCGAAGCAGTGGCCTTCACCTCCACTCCGGCGCTCGGTGTGATCGAGCCGTCGAGCTCGACCGGGCCGATGAAGATCGGTGAGGGGATGGTGATGTCATCGGGGAGCGGGATGGTGCAGGTGTAGTCGGGACCCACCGAGGCATCGAAGGTGAGTGATCCTGTGTTGATGGCCACACCCGCACTGGCCTCCGCCTCCAAGGTGAAGTCCTGGACGGTGAAGAACCCGATGTCGAGGTTGGCCACCAGTTGGAAGGTGACGTCGGTGGTGAAGCTCGGACCGCTGAACGACACGGGGACGCTCGAGTCGTCGGGGGCCTTGCAGGAGATGGGGCTGGCGCTGCGCGAGGGATCGACGGGGACGGTTCGCGCGCCAACTTGGACCTGGACGATGCGCAGCGAGGAGTGGTTGTGGGCGAAGCGCACCGTCCCCCTCGTCGGGAGGCTGGCCACCTTGGCCGTCATCTGGGCGAAGGCCTCGGCCAGACCGGCCGGCGCCACCGCGTAGGTGACGGTCTGGGACCCACGGGCCCCGACTGCGGTGACTCTGGCGAGCACGCCACTCTTGGACCCGCTCACCAAGATGCTGCCCACCCCCACCTTGGCCGTGTCAGCACCGGTGCGCAGCACTACCTCCCGAGGGGTGGCCGAGACCACGTCGCTGCTGGCTACCAGATGCGTCTTTGGGCCCGGAATGGCCACGATCACGTCCACCAGGGCCGAGGCGGACCCGGGGGACGACACGGTGATCGAGGCTGAGCCCCCAGGTCCCCGGGCTGTGGCCAGGCCGGAGCCGGTGACCGAGACCGCCGAGGGGTTGTTGGATACCCACCGCAGCGCGGCCCCCGGCAGCGGCCCCGAAGGGCCGCGCACCTCGGCGTGGAAGTTGTAGCTCGCCCCGGCACCAGGCAGGATGACGGACTGGTCCGAGAGGACCACGACCGCCTTGTGCCGGTTCGACCCTGAGGACGGGCTGCTCGGTGCGCCGCAGGCCGCAAGGAGCCCCACCAGCGCGACTGGGAACAGGAGGAGCCGCCATCTACGCACGGATACCCGCAGGTTCGCCTAGTCGCATGCACCCCCGCCTGAGATGGCAAGACGCTACCGAACCCGCCCACGACCTGCCTGCGGACCCTGACACGAGGAGTTGCCGCCGGGTTTGAAAGGGACTCATCTGCCCGTCAGGCGGGCGGAGATGGAATTGGGGTTATGGCCAGGGGTGATGTTGTATTTTCGGACACGAGCGGAGGAGGTGGGATTCGAACCCACGGTGGCCTTGCGACCACAACGGTTTTCGAGACCGTCCGATTCGTCCGCTCTCGCACTCCTCCAAGTGCAATTCTGTGTCTCCGAGCCCGCCCGGACCTCGTTTCGTCCGACGACGGATGTGGTGGGCTAGGGCAACACGGAACGCCAATGCTACCGGGACGATGCGGCATCGCCCGCCAAGCTCGGGCTGGGGTCGACGGCGGGACCTTGTCGGAATGGGCGCCGGACCCTGCATGTCTCAGTGATCGACAGGCGCACCCCACGTGCTCGTCTTTGGTTCAAAGGACGGTGACCGGGATGTGACGAGCGTGAGAGCAGTCAGCCCGGCCGGGGCGGCACCGGATGCCGTCGGGTCCTCGATACCTCAACGCCGGGCGGCGAAGAAGCGCGCCAGGAGGAGCCCCGCCTCGTCCGCCCGTATCCCCGACGTCACGGGGAGCTCGTGATTGAGCCGGGGGTCGGCGCAAATCTGGTAGAGCGATCCGCACGCGCCCGCCTTCGGGTCGGCGGCACCGAACACCAGGCGCCCGGTCCGGGCGGCCACGAGAGCACCCGCGCACATGGCGCACGGCTCGAGGGTCACCACCAGGGTCACGTCGGAGAGTCGCCACGTGCCGAGCGCCTGCGGCCGCGTCGCGCAGCGCCAGGATCTCGGCGTGGGCGGTCGGGTCGCTGCCGCAGCTCGCGTTCGTTGTGGCGTGAGGCGACCACCCGGCCGTCGACCAGCGCCACGGCCCCGACGGGGACGTCGCCGTGGACGAAGCGCCGCCTCGGCCTCGACCAGGGCCAGCTCCATGGCCCGGCGTCGTCCGCTGCCGTTCGGTCGTCCACCGTCGCCACGGTAGGGCAGACGGCAGGGCAGGCGCCGTTCCTGCCTCGCCGTCCGCACCCCGTCCGCGGAGGAGGTGGGATTTGAACCCACGGTGAGTTTCCCCACACACGATTTCCAATCGTGCCGATTCGGCCGCTCTCGCACTCCTCCGGAGGCTGCCGGTGCGCAGCAGCAGGGAGGCTATCGTCTGCGCCTGCGATCGCCCGGTGCTCCGTGCGGCGGCCGGGTCCTGCGCAACGGTCGCCCGTGAACCGAGTCAGGGCCGGAAGGCAGCAGCTCTCAGCGGGTCCGGCCGTGTGCCGTAGCAAACCTGGCCGTCGCACCGATCACCGGCCGGTGCGACGCGTTCCGGTGCGACTGCCCACCGGTAGGCTCGGTCGGCCGTAGCCCGCGCCGTGGCCGACGCCCGCAGGACGCGCTCCGTACCAGTCGCTGTACCGACGGTTCCGCCCGCAACGCTTCGACGAGGTGCTCGGGCAGGACCACGTCAGCCTGGCCCTGCGCAACGCCGTGCGCGACGACCGGGTCGGCCACGCCTACCTGTTCAGCGGGCCGCGGGGCACCGGCAAGACGTCGACGGCCCGGATCCTGGCCAAGGCCCTCAACTGCGCCGCACCTCGACGACGGCGAGCCGTGCGGGGTCTGCGACTCCTGCGTCGAGATCGCCCGCGGCACATCGCTCGACGTGCACGAGCTCGACGCCGCCTCCAACAACGGCGTCGACGCCATGCGCGACCTGGTCTCCCACGCCGCACTGGGCACGCCCGGGCCGGTGGAAGGTCTACATCGTCGACGAGGTCCACATGCTCTCGACGGCGGCGTCCAACGCGCTGCTCAAGACGCTGGAGGAGCCTCCCGGTCACGTCGTCTTCGTGTTGGCCACCACCGACGCCCAGAAGGTGCTTCCCACCATCCGCAGCCGCACCCAGCACTTCGAGTTCCGGCTTCTCGGGCCCGAGACGCTGGTCGGAGCTGCTCGACCAGGTCCGCGACGACGCCGGCCTCGACGCTGCCCGACGAGGCGATCGACGCTGGCCGTGCGCCGGGGCCGGGGATCGGCCCGCGACGCCCTGTCGGCTCTCGACCAGGTGGCCGCGGGCGGAGTCGTCGACGACGACATTCGCCGATGCTGGCCGAGCTGGCCGAGGCCCTGGCCGAGCGCGACCCCGGCCGGGCCCTCGTGGCGCGTGGCCCAGGCGTCGCGAGGCCGGCCACGACCCGCCAGCAGCTGGCCGGCGACCTGGCCGACCATCTCCGCCAGGGGTTCCTGGCCATCGGTGGCCCCCGATCTGGTGGCGGTCGCCGGGACGGAGCGGGCCCAGGTGGAGGACACGGCCCGTCGGATGGGCCTGGCCGCCGCTGGTCCGGCCATGGAGGTGCTGGGCCAGGCCCAGGTCGACATGCGCGACGCGCCCGACCACCGGGTCCACCTCGAGGTGGCCCTGATCCGGCTCACCCACCCCGAGGCCGACGATTCGCCGGCGGCCCTGCTGGAACGGATCGAACGGCTCGAACGGGCCCTGGCCGAGGGTGGTCCGAGCGAGGAGGCGGCGCCGGTCGACACCGCGCGCCGCCGGGGCACCGGCTCCCGCCTCGGCCCCGGCCGGCGCCGGCAGGGCCGCGGAGCAACCGGTGCCCCGCACCGGCGGCGTCGGAGTCGCCCGGCGACCTCTGCCGCGGTCGAGGAGTCCGACGTGAGCGGTCCCGAACTGGCCCGGCGGACCCTGGGCGCGATCAAGCGGCAGACGCCGGGGCGCAGTGCCCGCGGGCGGGCCGACGCCGCCGGCTCCGGTCCGCGCGCCGGAACCCGCCGGGGTTCCGGGGACGGCACCGGCCTCCCGGTCGGGACCGGGACCGGTCTCGGCACCCTCGTCGGTTCCGCCGGGTGGAGTCGGCGCCACGGTGCCGTGTCGCGAGACCAGCTGGTCCAGGTCTGGGGCGACGGACTGCTGGCCTCGCTGCCCAACCGGGCCCGAGCCCGATTCAGAGTCGGACGGTTCGTGGCCGTGGAGGACGGCACCGCCGTCTTCGCCCTGCCCAACGAGACCCACCGGTCCTATTGCGAGGACGTCCGGACGGAGGTGGAGTCGGCTCTCGGGAGCCACTTCGGGACCGCGGTGCCGCTCCGGCTGGTGGTGGACGACGAGGCCGACGGCGATGGACCCGACGCCACCGGCGGGTCGGGCGCCGGCCCGCCGGCCGCTCCCCTGCCGATCGCGGACATCGATGTCGACCACGACGCCGGACAACCCGACCTGCTCGACCCGGCCGTCCTGGCCGCGGAGACGGAGCTGGCCGGCGCGGCGATGTCGCCCGAGCAACGGTTGAAGCAGGCGTTCCCCGGCGCCGAGGAGGTCTGACGCCGTGTACACGGTGTCGCTGCAGTCCCTCGTCGACGAGCTCGGTCGTCTCCCCGGTATCGGGCCCAAGTCCGCTCAGCGTCTCGCCTTCCACCTCCTCAAGGTGGCACCCGAAGACGCCGCCCGGCTGGCGGAGGCGATCGTGGCCGTGAAGGAGCGCATCACCCTGTGCCCCCAGTGCTTCAACGTGGCCGAGGGCGATCTCTGCACGATCTGTCGCGATCCTCGTCGCGACGGCAGCCATCCTCTGCGTGGTCGAGGATCCCCGCGACATCGTGGCCGTCGAGAGGACCCAGGAGTTCCGTGGTCGTTACCACGTCCTGCACGGCGTCGCTCAATCCCATCGAGGGGGTCGGGCCCGATCAGCTGCGCGTCAGCGAGCTGCTGGCCCGCCTCGACGACGAGGGCGTGACGGAGGTCATCCTCTGCACCAATCCCAACCTCGAGGGCGAAGCCACGGCCATGTACCTGGCCCGGCTCCTCAAACCGCTCGACCGTCATCGGTGACCCGGATCGCCAGCGGACTGCCGGTGGGTGGCGATCTCGAGTACGCCGACGAGCTGACCCTCGGCCGCGCCCTCGAGGGTCGCCGCCAGGTCGACGCCTGACGCGCCCGCGTCACGTCAGTCCGAAACCCCTTCGGTCCGACAGACCGGTCAATCCCAGAGACGGGGCTGGTCGGACCCGGCGCTCGAGCGGGAAGTATCCGGGGAGCTCGTCGATGGCGGTGTCGAGGTAGATCTTCGCCTCGGGTGGCTGGGCGAAACGGCCGTGGCTCCAGCGCACCTCGACGTGCCCCTGCACCGATCGCGTGCGCGTGCCGTCGCACGTTCGCGTACGTCACCGCCCAGTCCACCTGGGGCTGGCCGGACGGCGGCGGGCCGGATGTCGAGATCCAGGAACTCGATAGGCCTGGCGCCAGTCCCAGGGGCTCGCCACCCGCAGGCGCAGCGAGCGGCGGGGCGTCCGCCCCGAGCAGGAAGTAGGTGGCGTTGCCGATCCGCAGCAGCCTCCACGCCTGACGCTCCGCCGAGCGTTGCCGCACCACGTTGTCGTGCCAACGTTGCGCGGAGTCCGTGCTCACGCGGGTGCACAGCGCGCGGTAGTGGCCTGGCGCGCCTCGGGCGGATACGACCGTCCGGGCAACGCCCGTCGGAGGCGCTGCCGGTCGACTCGGTGTCAGCGTCGCCGGGTCGTCGGGGAGATCGGTCGAGGCCCGTCGCCGTCCGGCACGCGTCGTAGAGGGCCCGGTAGCTCGTCGGGCGCCGTCCACCTCGTACCAGTCGGTCTGGTCCCAGTCCCCGGCGGTGGCCAGCAGCCCGTCGAAGAGTCGGGCCGGCGACGGGTTGGCGATGTTGCGCGACAGGTACTTGCAGCTGACGAGATAGACGTGGTCGATGCGCAGGTCGACCGGGCGCCACCTCGTCACCGGGCGGACGGCGCCCCCCCGTCCACTCGACGAGACGCGGGCGTCGTCCCGCGCAGCGCGTCGGCGGCCTCGAGGAAGGCCCGGCCGTTGGCGAAGGCGGTGGCGAACTCGTCGTCGAAGGCCCCGGTGCGATGGAGATCGTCGAGCTGGTACCACGTCACCTCGGGGATGGCGAGCTCTCCCGGGCGCGCCCGCAGCGCCGTCCGCAGGTCGCCGAGTGGCCGAACGTGCCGAGGGCGGTGGCCAGTTCGGTGACCGTCGTGCGGTCATCGGGCACGGAACTTCATCTCCGGCAGTCGCCGCCGTCCGGCAACGGGGGCCGGGCGTCACGCGTGGGGTCCGACGTCGCCCTCCCTGGCGCCCGGACCCCCGGAGGCGTAGGCCGACAAGCGGTTCCGACAGTCGACCGACTCCATCTCGATGACGTCGAAGACGACGCCGAATCCGTCGGGCCGCCCGCCGCCCGTGAGCGTCCGAGGGCCCGCCCACCGGCACTGCCCGCCTCGGGGGCGTCCGTGGTGACGAGCACGATACGGAATCTCGGGATGCGACGCGTGCACGACGGCGGCCTTGCCGAGCGCCTTCCACAGCGTGTCGGTCCGTCGCAGGCCCGCCCGTGTGCTCGTGAACGCCCCCGAGACGTCGAAGAGCCACTGCTGTCCGGTGCGGTCGCGTCCCGAGTAGCTGACGTCGGTGCCACCGCCGGTCCGCACGTCGGCCACGATGTCGACGAATCCGCAGTGGTCGAGAAGGTCTCTGGCCAGCTCCCGCGCCTTGCGCCCCGACTCATGGCCGAGGCGACGAAATCCGGGTCTCCGGCATCCTGCGGCCGTGGCGCGCGCGACCGCTTGCGCGATGACCGTGGCGGGTCGACGGCGCCGGCGTCGTGCATCCGCAGCTCCCGTTCCGCCCTGATCCGTTGCTCGGCGATCTCGACGTACGCCGACTCGGTGTCGTAGCCGACGAACCGGCGTCCGCGCCCGGACGGCCGCCACCCCCGTCGTCCCCGACCCCATGAAGGGGTCGAGGACGAGATCGTCCTCGGTAGGTGTACAGCTCGATGAGCCGCAGCGGGAGCTCGACGGGGAAGGGTGCCGGGATGCCCGACGCGGGTGGCTCGCTCGCTGGCGATCTCCCACACGTCGGTGGTGGCCTCGATGAACTCCTCCTTGGTCACCGAGATCTCCGACGGCAGCCCGCGCGTCGCGCGCCTCGGGCGGGACAGCGCCCGGTCGAACCGGCCCTTGCTGGCGATGACCACCCGCTCGGTGAGGTCGCGCAGGACCGGGTTGGCCGGGCTCTGGAACGAGCCCCAGGCGCACGACCCGCTCGCCCCCCGGGCCTTGTGCCAGATCACCTCGCCCCGCAGCAGCAGCCCGAGCCGGTCCTGCAGGATGGCGATCACGTCGGCCGACAGCGACCGGTAGGGCTTGCGACCGAGGTTGGCCACGTTGACGGCGATGCGGCCACCGGGCTCGAGTGTGCGGACGCATTCGGCGAAGACGTCGGTGAGCATGCTCGAGGTAGTCGAGGTAGCTGGCCGGGATGTGGCCCTCGCCCAGCGCCTCCTCGTACTCCTTGCCGGCGAAGTACGGCGGGGAGGTGACGACCAGGGCGACCGACGCGTCCTCGACCTCGTCCATGTGGCGGGCGTCGCCCAGGATGATCTTCTCCTTGATGGGGGAACGCACGACGGTGTCGTCGGGGCTGACAGACGGGGGCCGTGAACCGGTCGTAGAAGCCGCTGGCGTCGTGACTCTCGCGCCGACCCACGCCGAAGGCGGAGGTGGAGGTGGGCCTGCGGCGACGGCTCACTGGCCATCGAGGCCATCTCCCGCCGCTCCGCCCGCTCCCACCGTCAACCCCGCGTACCGGTTCGAGGAACGATCGATCGATCATGCGTTCGATTGATAGTACCGGGGTGTGACGGTGCCGCTCGCGGACCGCTGACCGGCGGGGGCCGAGTCGCTCGTCAGGGAAGGGTGCGCACGAGCAGGGCGTCGCCCTGGCCGCCGCCGCCGCACAGGCTGGCGGCACCGAGACCGCCACCCCGGCGCTGGAGCTCGTGCAGAAGGGTCAGGGCCAGCCGGGTGCCCGACATGCCGATCGGGTGTCCGAGGGCGATGGCACCGCCGTTCACGTTGGTGACCTCGTCGGTGATGCCGAGATCGGCCATCGAGGCCAGGCCCACCACGGCGAACGCCTCGTTGATCTCGAACAGGTCGACGTCGCCGACCGTCTTGCCCGGCCTTGGCCAGAGCCTGCACGGATGGCGTTGGCCGGTTGGAGCGAGGAGCGACGCGTCGGGCCCCGCCACCTGCCCGTAGCCGACGACCTCTCCGAGCGGTGTCACGCCGAGCGCCTCGGCCTTGGCACGCGAGGTGACGATCACCGCCGCGCCGCCGTCGGAGATCTGGCTGGCGTTCCCGGCGGTGATGGTCCCGTCCTTGTCGAAGGCGGGCTTGAGGGCGCCGAGCGACTCGGCCGTCGTTCCCGGACGCACGCCCTCGTCGGTGTCGATCATGATCGGGTCGCCCTTGCGCTGCGGCACCGACACGGTGACGATCTCGTCGGCGAAGCGGCCGTCTTTGATGGCGGCCGCGGCCCGCTCGTGCGAGAGGGCGGCGAAGCCGTCCTGCGCGCTCGCGGGTGATCCCGGCCGTGGCGTTGTAGCGCTCGGTGCTCGAGTCCCATGGCGCAGTGGTCGAACTGGCAGTAGAGGCCGTCGTACATCATCGAGTCGACGAGCTCGCCGTCGCCCAGCCGGTAGCCGGCCCGGGCCCCGGGCAGCAGGTACGGCGCCTTCGTCATCGACTCCATGCCCTCCGGCCACGACCACGTCGGCGTCACCGGCGGCGATGAGCAGGTCGGCCAGGTAGATGCTGTTCAGCCCGGACAGGCACACCTTGTTGACGGTGGTGGCGGGCACCGACATGGAGATCCCGCCGTTGACGGCGGCCTGACGGGCGGTGATCTGCCCCTGGCCCGGCCTGCAGGACCTGGCCCATGAAGACGTAGTCGACCTGGTCAGCGGGCACGCCGCGCGCTCGAGGGCGGCGGCGATGGCGAAGCCGCCGAGGTCCATGGCGCTGAATCCGGCCAGGGCACCGGAGAGCTTGCCGATGGGGGTGCGGGCTCCCGCGAGGATGACGGAACCGGGCATGAGAACCTCCGAACGGGTCGACGGCCCCGTCCGGACCGCCTGGTGGCGCCCATTCTACGGGGCTACCCCCGGCCGTGCGTCGAGCCGGAGTGACCCACGGGTAACCGGGCGGCGCCGGGGGTATCGTGCTCACCCATGCAGGCGATCCGTGAGGCCATCCTGGCCGGTGCCGGACGGGGACGAACTCGTCGGCCCTGCCCCTGCCCGAGTCGTACCGGGCGGCCTTCGTCACGCCGTGACGAGGTCGACATGTTCGCCGGGGTCGACTCGGCCGACAAGGACCCCCGCAAGTCGTTCCACGTGGCGGAGGTGCCCGTCCCCGAGCTGGCCCCGGACGAGGCCTACGTGGCCGTGATGGCCTCGTCCATCAACTTCAACACCGTCTGGACGTCGATCTTCGAGCCCCTGCCGACCTTCGGCTTCCTCGACCGCCTGGGCCAGGAGAGCGCCTGGGGTGCCCGTCACGCCCTGCCCTACCACGTGGTCGGCTCCGACGCCTCCGGTGTCGTGCTCGCGGGTGGGCTCGCGGTCCGCAACTGGCGCGCCCGGGGACAAGGTCGTCGTGCACTGCAACTACGTCGACGACCAGGACCCCTCGGCCCACGACGACTCGATGCTGGCCGCCAACCAGCGCATCTGGGGTTTCGAGACCAACTTCGGCGGCCTGGCCGACCTGGCCGTGGTGAAGGCGAACCAGCTCATGCCCAAAGCCACCCACCTGAGCTGGGAGGAGGCGGCCATCAACGCGCTGTGCAACTCCACCGCCTACCGGATGCTCGTCTCGCGCAACGGTGCCGAGATGACCCAGGGCGACAGGGTGCTCGTCTGGGGTGCCAGCGGGGGTCTCGGGCAGCTACGCCGTCCAGCACGTCCTGAACGGCGGCGGCACGCCCGTCGGGGTGGTGTCGTCACCGGACAAGGTCGCCCTGCTCCACGACCTCGGCGTCGAGGCCGTCATCGACCGCAAGGCGGCGGGCTACCGGTTCTGGAGCGACGAGCACACCCAGGACGAGGCGCGAGTGGCGGCGCCTCGGCAAGGACATCCGGGCCCTGGTGGGCGACGACCCCGACATCGTCTTCGAGCACCCCGGGCGCCAGACGATGGGGGCGTCGGTCTTCGTCTGCAAGCGGGCCGGCACCATCGTCACCTGCGCGGCCACGTCCGGGCTACATGATCGAGTACGACAACCGTCACCTCTGGATGAAGCTCAAGACGATCAAGGGCTCGCACTTCGCCAACTACCGCGAGGCCTGGGACGCCAACCAGCTGATCTGCGAGGGCAAGGTCGTGCCCCCCCTGTCGGCCGTCTACCCGCTCGAGGACGTGGGCGAAGCCGCCTACCAGGTCCACCGCAATCTCCACGAGGGCAAGATCGGCGTGCTCTGCCTCGCTCCCGAGGAGGGTCTCGGCATCGACGACCCCGAGCTCCGGGCCAAGGTGGGCGAGGACCGGATCACCCTGTTCCGGAGGCACGGGGCGTGACCGTGCCAGCGGGCGACGACGGTCCGCTCCTGACCGACATCGACCACGTGGCCATCGCCGTCCACGACCTCGACGCCGCGGTCGCCTACTACCGGACACTGGTTCGGCGCCGACGTGGCCCACCGGGAGGTGGTCGACCTCCGACGGCGTCGAGGAGGCCCTCCTCGAAGGTGGCCGACTCCTACGTCCAGCTGGTCTCGCCCGACCCGCGACGACTCGCCGGTGGCCAAGTTCCTGGAGAAGCGGGGCGAGGGTCTCCACCACGTCGGCTACCGGGTGACGACTGCGCCGACCGCCCTCCAGCGCGTCAAGGACAACGGCGGACGCGCCATCGACGAGGCGCCCCGGCCCGGCTCGCGGGGGACGACCGTCGCCTTCATCCACCCACGGGCGGCTTCGGTACCCTCATCGAACTGGTGGAGGAGTCGCGAGGCACGCCTCCCCGCTGACGTCCGGGCACGCTGAGGGCTCCGGAACCCGTTGGTAGCCTCACGGTTCATGGAACACCCCATGTCCCAACGCCTGGCCGACCTCAAGTCCCGCAAGGACGAGGCTCTGCACGCGGGAACGCCGCGCGCCGTCGAGCGTCAGCACGCCAAGGGCAAGATGACGGCCCGGGAGCGGATCGAGTACCTCCTCGACGAGGGTTCGTTCCAGGAGCTCGACATGCTCGCCCGCCACCGGGCCCACGGGATGGGCCTCGAGGAGAACCGGCCCTACACCGACGGCGTCATCACCGGGTTCGGGACCATCGACGGCCGCCGGGTCTGCGTCTTCAGCCAGGACTTCACCGTCTTCGGCGGAGCCCTCGGCGAGGTCTTCGCCGAGAAGATCCACAAGGTCATGGACCTGGCCGAGTCGATCGGCGTCCCCATGATCGGCCTGAACGACGGGGCCGGGGCCCGCATCCAGGAGGGCGTCGTCTCGCTCCACTCCTACGGCGGGATCTTCCACCGCAACGTCCGCGCCTCCGGTGTCATCCCCCAGATCAGCGTGATCATGGGCCCGTGCGCGGGCGGGGCCGTCTACTCCCCGGCCATGACCGACTTCATCTTCATGGTGAACGGCACCAGCCACATGTTCATCACCGGTCCCGACGTGGTGAAGACGGTGACCGGCGAGGACGTCACCCTCGAGGAGCTCGGCGGGGCCATGAGCCACGCCACCAAGTCCGGTGTGGCCACCTTCGTCGCCCCCGACGAGACGGACCTGTCTCGACGAGGTCCGGTACCTCCTGTAGCTTCCTCCCGTCGAACAACCTCGAGGAGCCGCCGATCGTCGATACCGGGCGACGATCCCGATCGCGGGACCCCCGAGCTCGTCGACCTCATGCCGGCGTCGGCCACCCAGCCCTACGACATGAAGAAGGTCATCGCGGCGGTGGTCGACGACGGCGACTACTTCGAGGTCCACCCCCACTGGGCCATGAGCATCACCTGCGGCTTCGCCCGCATCGACGGCCGTGCCGTGGGGATCGTGGGCAACCAGCCCGCCGTCCTCGCCGGCGTCCTCGACATCGACTCCTCGGAGAAGGCGGCCCGCTTCGTCCGGACCTGCGACGCCTTCAACATCCCTCTCGTCACCTTCGTCGACGTCCCCGGCTTCATGCCGGGAACCGACCAGGAGTACGGCGGGATCATCCGCCACGGCGCCAAGCTCCTCTACGCCTACTGCGAGTCGACCGTCCCCCGCATCCAGATCATCACCCGCAAGGCCTACGGCGGCGCCTACGTCGTCATGAACTCGAAGTCGATCGGGGCCGACCTGGCCTTCGCCTGGCCGTCGGCCGAGCTGGCGGTCATGGGCCCGCAGGGAGCCGTCGAGATCGTCTACCGCCGGGAGCTGGCCGAAGCGGCCGATCCGGTGGCCCGGCGCGCCGAGCTGGTCGAGGAGTACACCGAGCGCTACGCCAATCCCTACATCGCCGCCGAACGCGGCTACGTCGACGACGTCATCGATCCCGTCGGAGACCCGCCGTGTTCTCGTCGCGCAGCCTCCGCCTTCTGGCCTCCAAGCGCGAGGAGCTCCCCAAGCGCAAGCACGGCAACGTGCCGTTGTGACCGAATCCCGGGTGACGGCGTCCCACCAGCTCACCGAAGTGGTGGCCGTCCATCCGGCCCCCCCGCCGGCCGTCCTCACCGCCATCGTGGCCGCCGTGGAGGAAGCGTGGCCCCGGCCGGTGGCGGCCGACGACTCCGACCGACAGCGGGTCTCGGCCTGGCGCTTCAGCGGGCGGTGGTGGTCGAAGCCTCTGCCGGCGCGACGCGACCGGCCGGGCTGACGAAGACGGCCCCCCGGCGACAACTCCACCGGTGTCACGACCCGAATGCGGTCCAATCGCCGTGGGCGAGCAACAAGGCGTCGACCAGGGTCGTGATCTGATCGAGATCGAGCTCGGCCGATGTGTGGGGATCGAGCATCGCGGCGTGGTAGACGTGGTCGATCCGCCCGGTCAGTGCCGCCTCGACCGTCAGTTCCTGGACATTGACGTTCGTGGCGATGAGGGCGGCGACCTGCGGGGGTAGGGCCCCGATCCGGGTCGGCTGCACACCGTTGCCGTCGACCAGACAGGGAACCTCGACGGTGCAGCCGGAGGGAAGGTTGTCAATCAGACCCACGTTGGCGACGTTGCCGTAGATCACCCGGGGCTTGCCCGTCTCGATGCTCCGGATGATCGTCGCCGCGTACTCGAAGCTGGGGCGTACATCGATGGCACGGTCCCCCTCGAGCCGAGCCCGCTCCCCCTCCCACTCGGCGATCTGGGCCACGCAGCGCCTCGGGTACTCGTCCAGGGGGATGTTGAGACGTTCGACGAGATCGGGGCGGTCGTGCTTGATGAACCAGGGCACATATTCGGCGAAGTGCTCGCTCGACTCGGTGACGAAGTAACCGAAGTGGCGCAGCACTTCGTACCGGACGCGGTTGTCGTCGGGAATGCTCCCGGACCGACCGAGAGCGCGCAGGCGGGGATACAGGTCCTCTCCGTCGCGCTCGAATGTGAGGTAGAAGGCCATGTGGTTGATCCCGGCCGCCCGGTAGTCGATCTCGCCGTAGGGAATGTCCAGGTCACGGGCGAGCTCAAAGGCCGTGCCCTGGACGCTGTGGCACAGACCGACGGTCCTGATGCGGCTCGTCCGGTTGATGGCCCGGCAGTTGATGGCCATGGGGTTGGTGTAATTGAGGAACCAGACGTCGGGGCAGAGCTCCTCCATGTCGTCGCACATGGCCATCAGCACGGGGATCGTCCGCAGACCGCGCATGATGCCGCCGATCCCCACCGTGTCACCGATCGTCTGGCGGAGGCCGAAACGCTTGGGTATCTCGAAGTCGGTAACGGTGCACGGTTCGTAGCCGCCGACCTGGACCATGTTGATGGCGTAGTCGGCGCCGTCGAGCGCGGCGCGCCGGTCGGTGGTGGCGGTGATCGTCGCCGGTGCCTTCAAGGCCTCGCACACCCGACGGGCGACGAGCTCAGAGGTGCTGAGGCGCTCGGGGTCGATGTCGTGCAACACGATCTCGGAGCCGGCCAGCTCGTCGTGGCCGAGGATGTCGCCGAGCAGGTTCCGGGCGAACACGGTGCTGCCGGCACCGAGGAACACTGTCTTGGCCATGGGCGCCGGCGATTCAGCGGGCGGCCGTGGCCCGGTGTTCCTCGGCCAGCGTCACGAGCTCGCCCATGATCCGGCCGAATTCGAAGTCCTTCGGGGTGTAGACGGCCGCCACCCCCTTGTCGCGCAGCACCTTGGCGTCGTCGGAGGGGATGATCCCTCCCACCACCACCGGTACGTCGATCCCGGCGGCCCGGAGGCGGTCGAGGATGTCGGGAACCAGCTCCAGGTGGCTGCCGGACAGGATCGAGATGCCCACGACGTCGACGTCCTCGTCGCCGGCGGCGGCCACGATCTGCCGGGGGGAGAGCCGGATGCCCTGGTAGACGACCTCGAACCCGGCGTCTCGGGCGGCGACGGCGATCTGCTCGGCCCCGTTGGAATGCCCGTCGAGGCCGGGCTTGGCCACCAGGAGACGTGGTGGGGAGCCGGTCCGCTCGGCCAGGGCCCGGGTGCGGGCCCGGACACCGGCGACCTCGGCGCCGCGGTGGCCGACACCCCCGGTGACGCCGGTGGGAGCGCGGTACTCGCCGAAGATCTCGCGCAGCGCCTCCGCCCACTCCCCGGTGGTCCCACCGGCGTGGGCGAGGGCGATGGTGGCGGGCATGACGTTGTCGTCGGTGTCGGAGGCGGTGCGGCGCAGCGCGTCGATGGCGTCACGGACACCGGTGGCGTCGCGCCCGGCGCGCCAGGCGACGACGTCGGCCCGCAGCTCCGCCTCGGTGGCGGGGTCGACCTTCAAGATGGTGGCGGCACCATCGAGGCCGGCGACGAGCGGCGAGGATTCGCTCTCGGTGAAACAGTTGACCCCGACGACCTGGAGCTCACCGGTCTCGATGCGTCGGACACGGTCGGCCTGACTGGCCACCAGCCGGCGCTTCAATTCGTCGACCGCCTCGAACGCACCCCCGAGTCCGAGGACGTCCGACAGCTCGCCCCACGCCGCCTCGGCCAGCTCGCTCGTCTTGGACTCGATGACCTTCGAACCCTCGAAGATGTCGTCGTACTCGAGCAGGTCCGTCTCGAGGGCCAGGATCTGCTGGATCCGCAACGACCACTGCTGGTCCCACGGTCGGGGCAGGCCCAGCGCCTCGTTCCAGGCCGGCAGCTGCAGGGCGCGCGCCCGGGCGTCACGTGACAGCGTCACCCCCAGCGACTCGAGGACGATCCGGGGCACGTTGTTCTCGGGCTGGGCCTCGGTCAGTCCGAGCGAGTTGACCTGGACCCCGTAGCGGAACCGACGGAGCTTCGGGTCGTCGACCCCGTAGCGTTCGCGACAGATCCGGTCCCACAGGCCGGTGAAGGCCCGCACCTTGCAGGTCTCTTCGATGAAGCGGATGCCGGCGTTGACGAAGAACGAGATGCGGCCGACCACCTCGGGGAGCTCCGACGGGTCGATCTTGCCCGAGTCCCGCACGGCGTCGAGGACCCCGATGGCCGTCGCCAGGGCGTAGGCCAGCTCCTGGACAGGCGTGGCCCCCGCTTCCTGCAGGTGGTAGCTGCAGACGTTGATGGGATTCCATTTGGGGACGTGGCGGACGGTGTAGGCGATCATGTCCACGATGAGCCGCCGGCTCGGGGCCGGGGGGAAGATGTAGGTCCCGCGCGACAGGTACTCCTTGACGATGTCGTTCTGGGTGGTCCCCTGGAGAAGGTGCGGGTCCGCACCGGTGTCCTCGGCGTGGGCGATGTAGAGGCCGAGCAACCAGGCCGCCGTGGCGTTGATGGTCATCGACGTGTTCATCGTCTCGACCGGGATCCCGTCCATGAGCTGGTTCATGTGCCCGAGGTGGGCGACGGGGACGCCCACCTTCCCCACCTCGCCGGCCGCCTCGGGGGCGTCGGGGTCGTAGCCGGTCTGGGTGGGCAGGTCGAAGGCGATCGAGAGGCCGGTCTGGCCCTTGGCCAGATTGGTGCGGTAGAGGGTGTTGGACGCCCGGGCCGACGAGTGACCCGAGTACGTGCGCATCACCCAGGACGTGTCATGCCGATGGTCAGGTCGGGCCACCCGGCTCACCTCCCTCTCTGTCCCCGCCGCCGACGTCCGTCGGACGCCGCCCTTTTCTACGTGCGGTAGTCGTAGAAGCCCTTTCCGGACTTTCGCCCGAAGAGCTCGGCGGAGACCATGCGGCGCAACAGCGGAACGGCCGCGTAGTTGGGGTCGCGATACTCGTCGTAGAGGGCGTCGAGGATGGCCAGACTGGTGTCGAGACCGACCAGGTCGAGCAGGGCGAACGGCCCCATCGGGAAGCCGCAGCCTCCCTTCATGGCCGTGTCGATGTCGTCGCGGGTGGCGACGTTCTGTTCGACCAGGCGCACGGCGTTGTTGAGATACGGAAAGAGCAGCGCGTTGACGATGAAGCCGGCCTGGTCCTTTACCTCGACCGGCGACTTGCCGCAGGTCTCGGCGAACGTCCGGGCCGAGGCCACCGTCTCGTCCGAGGCGGTGATGGGCCGGACGATCTCGACCAGCGACATCACCGGCGCCGGGTTGAAGAAGTGGATCCCGCAGACCTTGTCCGGACGGCCCGTCTCCATGGCCATGTCCACCACCGGCAGGGTGGAGGTGTTGGTGGCCAGGATGGTGTGCTCACCGCAGACCCGGTCGAGCTCGGAGAAGAGGTGCTTCTTGACGGCGAGGTCCTCGACCACGGACTCGATCACCAGGTCGCAGCCCGCCAGCTCCGAGAGATCGGACACGGGCGTCACCCGGGCCAGCGCCCCGTCGCGGTCCTCGGAGGACAGCTTCCCCTTGTCGACTTGCTTGGCCAGGGACTTCGCCATGCCGGCGACCATCCCGTCGGCGGTCCCCTTGGCCCGGGAGCGGAGGACCACCTCGAACCCGTGGACCGCCGCCGTCTCGGCGATCCCGGAACCCATGATGCCGGAACCGACGATTCCTATGCGCTTGAGGGACATCGCCGTATGTTACCAAGCAGTACGAAACGGGTCCCAGGGGCCGGGGACCCGGGGCCATGACCGGGCCGCTCTAGGGTGGCTGCCGTGCGTGGCCGCTGTGGACCGCTGGCTCTGGTAGGTGGTGACGAGTGGCGCCCGGGTTGTGAGTTCGACGCCGACCTGCTCGCCGCGTCGGGCGGAACCGACGTGCTCGTCTTGCCCACCGCCGCCGCCTATGAACATCCCGAGAAGGTGGTGGACACCGCCGAGGCCTGGTTCAAGACGCTCGGGGGCGTGGTCCGGGGACTGATGGTCCTCGGCCGGCCCGACGCCGAGGACGAGGCGAACGCGGCCGCCGTCCAGGCCAGCCCGTTCACCTATCTGGCGGGCGGATCGTCGATGCACCTGCGTTCGGTCCTGAAGGCGTCTCGCCTCTGGGAGGCTCTCCTCGAGGCGTGGCGCGACGGGGCCGTGGTGGCCGGCTCGTCGGCGGGGGCGATGGTCCTCACCGATCCCATGGTGGACTCGCGCGGCGGTGCTCTCACCGTCGGTCTCGGGATGGTGCAACAGATCGCCGTGATCCCCCACTTCGGCAACGAGAACGCCGAGAAGGTCCACCGGTCGATCGCCCTGGCCGCTCCGGGACTGCCCGTCGTCGGCATTCCCGAACGCACCGCTCTCATCCGCGACCCCGACGGCGGGTGGCGTCAGGCGGGACACGGCGAGGTCCAGGTCTTCGTGAGCGGCGAGCCGTCCGGTTTCGACGCCCTGCCCCACTGATCGGGCCGGGCGGCGATCCGCCCCGCACCCGTCGTCAGTCGTCGGACTCGCTGATCGTGACCTTCTCGATGGTCACCCGTTCTTTCGGCTTGCCCTGCGGGGTGCCCACGGCGTCGATGGCCGCCACCGTCTCGAGTCCCGAGACGACCTTGCCGAAGAGGGAGTACTTCGGCGGTAGGGCCATGCCGTCGGGACCGGAGATCACGAAGAACTGGCTGCCGTTGGTGTCAGATCCGGCGTTGGCCATGGCCAGCGACCCCAGCTCGTAGCGCCCGGGCTTGGGCAGCTCGTCGGCGAATTTGTAGCCCGGGCCACCCGTGCCCGTCCCGGTGGGATCGCCGCCCTGGAGGACGAACCCGGGGATGACCCGGTGGAAGACGATGCCGTCGAAGTAGTGGTAGCGGGCGAGGACGACGAAGCTGTTCACCGTGCGCGGCGCCGAGACGGGATCGAGCGCGATCGTCATCGTTCCCATCGACGTCTCCATGACAGCCGTGTAGCGCTTGGTCGTGTCGATGCACATGGGTGGCTCGGCATCGAACTTTCGGCGCTGCGGGCTCGAACCGGACGGGTCCGGGCATTCGAAGGTCATGGGAGGTCCTCGTAGGACTCGGCGATGGTGACGGACAGCATGCGGTGGGTGATCGTGGGCGGGACACCGGCGGTGCTGCCGTCCTTCGAGATCTGGTCGACGACGCTCATACCGGAAGTCACCTGCCCGAACAACACGTAGTCGTTGGGCAGCGACTCACCCTGGGTCCCGGTGACGATGTAGAACTGGCTGCCGTTGGTGGAGGGATGCGTTGTCGCCGGGCTGTCCGAGTTCGCCATGGCCACCGATCCCAGCGGGTACTGCTGGGCGGGGTTGGCGGCGACCGGCGGACCGGACTCCGTGTACTGGTATCCGGGGCCGCCCGACCCGGTGCCGGTGGGGTCGCCCCCCTGGACCACGAAGCCCGGGATCACCCGATGGAAGATGACGCAGTTGAAGAAGTTCTTCTGAGCCAGGAACACGAAGCTGTTCACGGCCACCGGGGACTCCTTGGCGTCGAGCGTGATGACGAAGGTGCCGACATCGGTCTTCACCGTGGCGGTGTACGTCTTGGTGCTGACGATCGTCATGGCCGGCGCCGTCTTGTAGGTGGGCTTGTTGAGCGGCGTCTTGGGGCTCGAGGGGCACCCGGCGGCGACCGAGGCCGCATCGGCGGCAACCTGGGCGGCGGGCAGCGTCGTGGTCGTGCTGCTGGTGGTCGTGCTCGTCCCCGGCTTCTTGCCGGCGTTGGACTTCGGGCTGCTGCCGCCGACCAGGGCATAGATCCCGGCGGCCACGGCGACGAGGATGACGAGCGTGATCGTGCGTCGCACCGTCGATCGGCGCTTCTGAGCCCGCTGCTGGGCGGCCAGCTTGGCCTCTCTGGCGGCGCGCTTGCGCGCCCGCTTATCGCTCGGCATGGCCGGACACCCTACCCGGCCGACCGTTGTCCGGCGTGTCGGCGGGGCCGCGGTCGTGCCCCCAGCGACGGCCGGCGCCCCGGCGGCGGAGGTCCGGACCGTCCGACGCCGCATCGCCACGTCCGGTCCGGGGTCCGGGGTCCAGGGTCCGGGGTCCGCGAGGACCGGCGGTAGCGTCGGGAGATGGCACTGGTCGTACAGAAGTTCGGCGGGACCTCGGTCGGCGACGCCGACCGGATCCGCGCCGTGGCCGACCACGTGGCCCGGTCCCGGCGCAACGGTGACGACGTCGTGGTCGTCGTCAGCGCCATGGGCAAGACCACCGACGACCTGATCCGGTTGGCCAGCGACGTCAGCCGGGTCCAGCCACCGCGCGAGCTCGACATGCTGCTCACGTCGGGGGAACGGGTCTCCATGGCCCTACTCGTGCATGGCCCTGGCCGAGCTCGGTATCGACGCCGTGTCCTTCACCGGAAGCCAGGCCGGGATCATCACCGACACCACCCACACCCGGGCGACGATCATCGAGGTCCGCGCCGACCGGCTCCGCGAGGCGCTCAAGGCCGGTCGGGTCCCCGTGGTGGCCGGGTTCCAGGGGGTCTCGCACCGATCGCGACGTGACCACCCTGGGACGCGGCGGCTCCGACACCACGGCCGTGGCGCTGGCGGCGGCGTTGGGCGCCGACGGCGTGCGAGATCTACACCGACGTCCCCGGTGTCTTCAGCGCCGACCCCCGGATCGTGCCCGAGGCGCACCGGCTGCACCGGGTCAGCTTCGAGGAGATGCTCGAGATCGCCGCCAGCGGGGGCCGGGTCCTGTCGCTGCGTTCGGTGGAGTTCGCCCGCAATCACCACGTGCCCTCTGCACGTGCGTTCGAGCTTCACCTGGGAACCGGGGACGTGGGTCGTCGAGGAGGATGTGTCCATGGAACAGGCCGTCGTGACCGCCATCACCCACGACACCTCGGAGGCCAAGGTCACGGTCACCGGAGTGCCCGACCGTCCGGGCGTGGCCGCCCATCTCTTCCGGGCGCTGGCCGACCGCGACGTCAACGTGGACACGATCGTGCAGAACACGTCTCTGCACGGGACGACCGACATCTCCTTCACCGTGCCGAAGGTCGATCTCGAGACCAGCATGCAGATCGTCGGCTCCCTGGCACCGGAGATCGGCGCCGGCGAGGTCCTGTCCGACGACGGCATCGCCAAGGTGTCGCTCGTCGGTGCCGGCATGCGCAGCCATCCCGGCGTGTCCGCCACCATGTTCGAGACCCTGGCCGAGGCCGGCATCAACATCGAGATGATCTCCACCTCCTCCATCCGCATCTCGTGCGTGGTGCGGTCCGACGTGGTGGAGGAAGCGGTCCGGATACTGCACGCGGCCTTCGACCTCTCGGACTGACCGTCGAAACGGGACCCCCGGTCACATAGGATTGAGAGATGCGGATCGCGGTCATCGGCGCCACCGGCCAGGTCGGGACGGTCATCCGGTCCGTCCTGGTCGAGCGCGGGTTTCCCGGTCGACGAGGTCCGGTTCTTCGCCTCGGCGCGCTCGGTCGGGCGACGCCTGCCCTGGGCCGGGGGCGAGGTCGACGTCGAGGACGCCGCCACCGCCGACTTCGCCGGTATCGACCTGGCCCTGATGTCGACCGGGGCGGCCGCCTCCCGGGAGCTGGCCCCCCGGGTGGCCTCAGCGGGAGCCATCGTCATCGACAACTCCTCCGCCTGGCGGATGGACCCCGACGTGCCGCTCGTGGTTCCGGAGGTCAACGCCGAGGCGCTCGGCACCATCGCCAAGGGGATCGTCGCCAATCCGAACTGCACCACCATGGTGGCCATGCCCGTGCTCGGTCCCTTGCACCGGCGAGGCGGGGCTGCGTCGACTGGTGATCTCGACGTACCAGGCCGTCTCGGGTGCGGGACCGTCCGGCGTGCGCGAGCTCGAGGAACAGCTGGCGAAGACGGTGGAGGGCGCCGCCGGGCTCACCTTCGACGGGGCCGCCGTCGATTTCCCGGCGGCGACGGTCTTCGCCGGTCCGGTCGCCCACAACGTGCTGCCCTTGGCCGGGCACCTTGCTCGACGACGGTTCGGGAGAGACCAACGAGGAGCAGAAGCTGCGGGACGAGAGCCGCAAGATCCTGGGCATCCCGGCACTGGCCGTCTCGGGAACCTGCGTCCGGGTGCCGGTCTTCACCGGCCACAGCCTCGCCATCAACGCCGAATTCGAGCGCGAGCTCAGTGTCGAACGAGCCGTCGCCCTGCTCGACGCAGCCCCGGGCGTCCGCCGTGTCGACGTGCCCACCCCGTTGGCCGCCGCCGGCACCGATCCGACCATCGTCGGGCGGGTGCGGCGGGACCCGACGGTGGCCCACGGCCTGGCCCTGTTCGTCTCCGGGGACAACCTGCGCAAGGGTGCCGGGTTGAACGCCGTCCAGATCGCCGAGGCGTTGCTGGCCCGACGCTCCTGAACGGCGGAGGCCTCGGCGTTACGGCCGGCCGGTGGCGGCCCGGCCGGCGAGGACCGAGATGCGCCGGGCCAGGTTGACGGCGTGATCACCGAAGCGTTCGTAGAAGCGGGCGACGAGGGCGGCTTCGATGGCCACGGGCAGCGGCATGGAGCCGCTGGCGATCTCGGCCGTGAGCGTCACGTGCAGCTCGTCGAGCTCGTCGTCGAGCGACTCCACGTGCTCGGCCACATCGGGCGAGCGGTCGGCGTAGGCGTCGGCCGTGGCCCGCCACATCTCGCTCGCCACCTCACCCATCTGTTCGACGAGCCCGCGGGCGCGGTGGGACAGCTCCATCCCCAGTCCGCGCACGGCTCGCCGGGAGACGTGCTCGGCCAGGTCGCCGCTGCGCTCGAGGTCCGGGAGCATCCGCAGGACGGCCACCAGGTAGCGCAGTTCCTCCGGGCCGGTCGCCCTCTGGGCCAGCTGGCGCTGGGCCAACTGCTCGACCTCGAGGTAGAGGGTGTCGATCATCTCGTCGCTGTCGGCCAGGACCCGGGCCGCCTCGCGGTCGCCGGCCAGCAGGGAGTGCGTCGCTCCCGCCACACCTTCACCGACCAGGGCGAACAGTTGGATGATCTCGCGGTCGATGCGGTCCAGGCTCTCGCTGACCTCGTCGGAACCGCCGATGTGCAGTGCGAAGCGCCGGGCCACGCCGCCACCGTACCGCCGCCCGACCCCTGCCGCCCGACGTCACGGCCACCCGGCCTCTGCGGTCGCCCGACGTCACGGCCGCCCGACCTCTGCGGTCACAACGCTCGGACAACGATGGGCGCCCGGGCCCGAAGGGTCGCCGAACATCCGGTGGTGTCCGATGTCGGGACGGTACCGTCGGTGGGGTGATGCGAGCCAGGGGACGGTGGCCCGGGAGCGTCTCGGCGCGGGGCACCCGATGAGCGCCCCCGGCCAGGGAGCCAGCTCCGAGATCGTCCGCCTCGACGGCCACGTGGTGGACTCGTTGCTCCTGCCGAAAGTGCTCGACGCCATCGTCGACGCCGGAGCCACCTACGAGATCCTCGAACTGGAGATGGGCACCACCGTCCTCGACGAGAGTCACGTCCGGATCCGGGTCGGCGCCTCCGACGAGGCGACCCTCGACCGGTTGCTCGCCGATGTCCAGGTCCACGGGGTCAACCGCGAGGACGCGTCGGACGCAGAGCTGGTGGAGGCGACCGAGGACGGGGTCCTGCCGGCCGACTTCTATTCCACGACGAACCTGGCCACCTGGGTGCGGGTGGACGGCCACTGGATACCGAGCAGCCGCCCGGAGATGGACTGTGCCCTCGTCGTCGACCCCGTCGCGTCGACCGCTGCGCCCGGCGTGCGGATGGTCCCTATGCACCGGGTACGCGCCGGTGAACGGGTGGTCGTCGGATGGCGCGGCGTGCGGGTCGAGACCCCCACGCGGGCCGACGACGCCGACGGGTTCGGCTTCATGACCTCCGAGGTCTCCTCGGAGAAGCCCAAAGCGGTAAGCCTGGCCCGGGTGGCCGCCAGCATCCGCGACGCACGCGACCGGCGCGCCCGCGGCACCGGCGGCGGCGTCCTCACCGTCTGCGGGCCGGCGGTGGTCCACACCGGCGCCGCCCCGGCGCTGGCGCGGCTGGTGCGCGACGGGTGGGTGCAGGTCCTCTTCGCCGGCAACGGGTTCGCCACCCACGACATCGAGTCCAATGTCCTGGGAACGTCGCTCGGGGTGTCGCTGGGCGAAGGGGTGTTGTCCGAACACGGGCACGCCAACCATCTCCGGGTCATCAACGAAGTCCGACGCTTCGGGTCCATCGCCGCCGCCGTCGAGGCCGGCTGGTTGCGCGGGGGCGTCCTCTACGAGTGCGTGCGGGCGGGGGTGCCCTTCGTCCTCGGAGGTTCGGTGCGCGACGACGGGCCGCTGCCCGACGTGATCTCCGACACGGTGGCCGCCGCCGACGCCATGAGGTCACTGCTCGACGACGTCGACGTGGCCCTGATGCTGGCCACCACACTGCACGCCATCGCCACCGGCAACCTCCTACCGGCGGGGGTGGAGACCTATTGCGTCGACATCAACCAGGCGGTCGTCACCAAACTCGCCGATCGCGGCAGCCACCAGGCTCTCGGCATCGTCACCGATGTCGGACTGTTCATGGGCGAGCTGGCCGATCGCCTCTGCGGTGCCGAGCCCGGGCGTCGGTGGTGAGCGCCCTCGGGTGGGGTCGCCGTTTGCTGCTCTGCCGGCCCGTGCATTTCACCGTGGCCTATGAGATCAATCCGTACATGCACGTCGAGGTGCACCCCGACCCCGAGGTGGCCCTCACCCAGCACGACGGGCTGGTCACGTCGTTGCGGGAGGCCGGCGCCGAGGTCGAATTCCTCGAACCGGTTCCCGGGCTCCCCGACCTCGTCTTCACGGCCAACGCCGGCGTCGTCGACGGGGGGGCGTTCGTCCCCAGTCGCTTCCGCCATCCCGAACGCCAGGGGGAGACCGTCCATGACACGGCATGGTTCTCCGCCCGGGGCTACCGGGTCACCCCGCTGCCGGGCGACGAACCCTTCGAGGGGGCGGGCGACGTCCTGCCCTTCGGGGCAGGACCCGGTGGAGGTGGCGCGCCGGTGCTCGTCGCCGGTTACCGGACACGGTCGGCCGTCGGTGCCCAGACGCATCTGGGCTCGCTCCTCGGAGTGCCGGTGCGGACGGTGGAGCTCGCCGACGAGCGCTTCTACCACGTGGATCTGGTGTTCTGTCCGCTCGACGAGCGGCGCGCCCTCATCGCCCCCCAGGGTCTCGATCGCTACGGCTGCCGGGTGCTCGAGGAGCTGGTGCCCGAACCGGTGTGGTTGACCGACGACGAAGCGACCTCGTTCTGCGCCAATTCGGTCGTGGTCGGCGACGTGATCGTGATGCCCCGGTGCACGCCGCGTCTCGGTCGCATCCTCGAGGCCGCCGGTCTGACGGTGGCGGTGTCGCCCGTCGGCGAATTCCTGAAGGCGGGCGGCGGGTGCCGGTGTCTGACGCTGGCCCTCGACGTGGATCTCTCGGCGGCGCGTCGGGGCGACGGGGTTCCGGCGGGCCGGTCAGTCGACGAGGGCCTGGTACACGAGCTGCCGTAGCTGCGACCGGATCGGGTGCGTACTCGACGGGAGCAGCTGCGTCATGAACAGCGCCGTCATCCTCTCGCCCGGGTCGACGAAGAAGGCGGTGCTGGCGGCGCCGCCCCATGCATATTCGCCCGCCCGGGACAGCACCTTGTTCTTGACCGGGTCCTTCATCACCGAGAACCCGAGTCCGAAGCCGACACCGTCGAAGGTCGTCTCGGCGAAGAGGGGACGGCCGAAGGTCTCGAGGTCGGTATCCCCGGGGAGGTGGTTGCGCGTCATGTACGAGACGGTGCGCGTCCCGAGGACACGCACGCCGTCGAGCTCGCCACCACCCAGGAGCGCCTGCATGAAGCGGTGGTAGTCGGAGGCGGTGCCGATGAGGCCACCGCCTCCCGACAGACATGCCGGGCGCGTCGTCGGCGACCCCCCGAGATCGTCGATGCGCGTCGCCGTCCGGGTTCCCGGTGCGGGCACGTACAGGGCGGCGAGGCGATCGCGCCCCGACGCGTCGACCGAGAAGGCCGTGTCGTTCATGCCCAGCGGTCCGAAGATATGGTCGGAGAAGAACTCGTCGAGGGTCTGTCCCGAGGCGACCTCGATCACGCGTCCGAGCACGTCGGTGGCGACGGAGTAGTTCCACTCGCGTCCCGGTTGGAAGAGCAGGGGAAGCCCGGCCCACGCGTCGCAGCACGTCTCGAGGTCCCACCCCTTGGGTGTCCCCCATTCGAATCCGGCGTGGCGGTACATGGCGTCGACGGGGTGGGCGTAGTGGAAGCCGTAGGTGAGCCCGGCCGTGTGGGTGAGAAGGTGCCAGATGCGCATCGGTTCGACGACGGGGTCGGTCACCGGATTGAGCGTCGAGCCCGAACGGAACACACGAACGTCGGCGAACGACGGGATGAAACGGCTGACGGGGTCCTTCAGCTCGAAGGCCCCCCGTTCGTAGAGCACCATGGCCGCCACCGACGTGACCGGTTTGGTCATCGAAGCGAGGCGGAACAGCGTGTCGCGCTCGACGGGAAGATCCCCCTCGATGTCACGTCGGCCGTAGGTCGACAGGTGGGCCACGCGACCCTCACGGCTCACCAGGATGAGCCATCCCGGTAGCAGCCCCTCGTCGACGTATCTCCCGAAGTGGGCATCGAGGCGGGCCAGACGCTGCGGGTCGAGACCCACGGCACCAGGGTCGACTTCGACGGTCAGCTCACCCACGGACTCCCCCCGTCGCCGCCCACGGCTCGTGGTTACGAACCCTCATATTAGGTGTCGATGTCGGCATCGATGAGTCGTGGCCCGCCTGGCCAATTCACATACCGCCACCACCAATTCAGAAGCACGATCAGGCGGTTGCGGAAGCCGATCAGATAGACGATGTGCAGCCCGAGCCAGGCCAGCCATCCGAGGAACCCCCGCAGGACGAGACCGCCGGGAAACTCCGTCACGGCCGCGCCGCGACCGATGGTCGCCATCATCCCCTTGTCCCTGTAGGTGAAGGGACGGGTCGGCTCTCCCGCCTGGCGGCGCAGGATCTGACGCGCCGCATGGGCTCCGGACTGGATCGCCACCTGAGCCAGCTGGGGACAGGGATCGGACCGGCCGGGCGCCGCCGGCACGGCCGCCGCATCCCCCGCCACGAAGACCTCGGGGTGACCGGCGAGCGACAAGTCGTCCTCCACCGCCACCCGGCCGCCGCGTCCGTGGTCGACCGCCAGTGCGCCGCCGAGGGTGCCGTCGACGGTGACACCGCCGGCCCACACCACCACGGCGGCGTCGATCCATTCACCGCCGACCAGTCGTACACCGGTCGGTGTCACCTCCTGGACCGGTTCGCCCAGACGGACGATCACGCCACGCGAACGCAGCGTGTCGGATGCGTAGCGGCCCAGGGCGGTGCTGAAGCCGGCCAACAACCGGTCACCGGCATCGAGGAGCAGGACGCGGGTGCGTCGGGGGTCGATACGCAGCCGGTCCTGGCGGACCGATACGTCGAGGAGTTCCATGAGCGCCCCGGCCGTCTCGACCCCGGTGGCCCCTCCGCCCACGACGACGAATGTCGGCGCCCCCCCGTCGTAGTCCTCGGGACGGGCGTCGGCCGCTTCCAGAGTGGCCAGCACGGCGTTGCGCAACCGGCGGGCATCGCGCAGGGTGTAGAGGGGCAGGGCGTGCTCGGAGGCACCGGTGATGCCGAAGAACCCCGCCGTGGCCCCCGTCCCGACGATCAGGTGGTCATAGTCCACGGTGGCGCCGTCGGTGAGGGTGACCCGGCGCGTCCCGAGCTCCACCGACGCCACCGCGCCGTGGCGGAAGACGATGTTCGGAGCCCGCCGGACGATGGTCCGGACCGGGTAGGCGACGTCGGACGGATCAAGTCCGGCCGTGGCCACCTGGTAGAGCAAGGGCTGGAAGGTGTGGAAGTTGTGTTGATCGACGAGCGTCACCTGCACGGGACGTCGCGCCAGTTGCCGGGCGGCATTGAGTCCGGCGAAGCCGCAGCCGATCACCACGACGCGGTCCATGCCCCGAGAGGATGACATGGCCGTGAGCTCTCCGGGTTCCCGCTCCCCGGGGGTCACACGGCGACGAGGGCCCGGGCCGCGGCGGTGATGTCGGCCACCTGCGGGAGGATCGCGGCCTCCAGTGACGGTTCATAGGCGACGAACGTGTCGGTCGCCGCCACCCGCATGACCGGCGCGTCCAACGCCCAGAAGCAGTGCTGCGCCGTCCAGGCGGCCACCTCGGCTCCGAATCCGGCGGTCAGGGTGTCCTCGTGGACGACGAGCAGACGGTTCGTGCGCTCGACGGACTCGGCGACCAGATCCCGGTCCCACGGAGCCACCGTCCGCAGATCGATCACCTCGACGCTGCACCCCTCGTCAGCCAGCTCACCGGCGGCGACGAGTGACTTCTGGACTGTCGCCCCCCACGTGACGACGGTGAGGTCGCGCCCGGGTCGTGCCACCGTCCCCAGACCGAAGGGGAGGGTCCAGCCCTCGTCGGGATAGGGATCGGCGGCATAACGCTGCCGGTACAGGTGCTTGTGCTCGAGGAAGAGCACCGGATCCTCGGAGGCGAAGGCCGTCCGCAACAGACCCACGGCGTCACGCGTGCGCGAGGGAAGGGCCACGAGGAGACCGGGGATGTGGGCGAAGATCGATTCGCCGCTCTGGGAATGCCAGATGCCGCCCCCGGTGAGGTAACCGCCGACGGCCACCCGTACCACCAGGGGGCACGTGAAGGCTCCGTTCGAGCGCCAGCGGATGGTGGCCGCTTCGCTTCGCAACTGCTGCATGGCCGGCCAGATGTAGTCGAAGAATTGGATCTCGGCGCACGGACGCAGTCCGCGCAACGCCTGGCCGACACCGCGTCCGACGATGTTCGACTCCGCCAGCGGGGTGTTGTAGCAACGCGCCGATCCGAATCGTCGCTGCAGCCCGCGCGTCACGCCGAACACCCCGCCTTTGCCCTCGACGTCGTCGAGGACGTCGTCGTCGGCGTCGGCGACGTCCTCGCCGAACACCCTGATCCGCTCGTCCGCCGCCATCAACTCGTGGAGGGTCCGGCCGATGGCATCGGCCAACAGCACGGGCTCGGCCGCCGGACGGGCCCCGAGCGTGGGCGCGGGCCGGTGGGAGGTGGACGCCGCCACCACATGGTCCGTCACCGTGGCCGGGTCGGGACGAGCGGCGCTCAGGGCTTCGTCGGCCGCCCGGGAGGCGGTCTCGCGGGCCCCGTTTCGGATGGCCGCGGCCTCGTCGGTGGTCAGGACCCCGCAGCTCACCAGGGCCCGTTCGAAGGTGTCGATGGGGTCGTGCGCCAGTTCCCGGGCCAGCTCGTCGGCACCGCGGTACTTGGCCTGGGAGTCGGCCGCCGAGTGGGAGTACGGCCGGGTGACGCGGGCATGGATGAGTCCCGGGCCCTCGCCGGCGCGCACCCGTGCCACCGCCCGGGCGCCGATCGTGCGACAGGCGGCGTAGTCCCACCCGTCGACCTTGGTCACCGCCAGTCCCCGGAAGCCGCGGACGAGTTCCGACACCGGTGCCGGAGCCTGGTCGGCCGAGCGAACCGATATGGCGTAGCCGTTGTCGGCCACCACGTAGAGAACGGGAAGGTGCAACCGGCAGGCCGTGTTCAGGCTCTCCCAGAACTCCCCCTCCGACGTCGTGCCCTCGCCCAGCGATACGTAGGTCAGCTCGTCGCCCTGGGAGCGGCATCCCGGGAGAGCCGGCCGTCGCGCCAGATAGCGGCCCGCCTCCGCGCACCCCACGGCGGGAAGACACTGGCTGCCGGTCGGGCTGGACTGGGTCACGATGTTGCGGCTGGCGTCGCCCCAGTGGCACGGCATCTGCCGACCGCCCGACGCCGGGTCCTCCGAGGAGCCCACGGCCTCCAGCAGGATGTCGCGCGGCGTCACACCCAGGGCGAGAACCAGAGCGCGGTCGCGGTAGTAGGGGAAGAACCAGTCGTAGGCGGAACGCAGCGACCGGGCCAGCGACGTGAGGAGTATCTCGTGTCCGGCTCCCGAGATCTGAAAGAACACGCGGCTCTGCTTCTGGAGGAGGATCTCCCGGTCGTCGAGGGCGCGCGAGACGCAGGCGAGTCGGAAATCCTCGACCAGCTCGACCGCCGCGAACGCGCCCAGCGGTCCGCGGTGGACGTCGGCGCCGCGGGTTGCGCCGTGGTCGGGCGTGGCGCCGTTCCCCGAGCGCCCGGTGTCGGGTTCGACGGCGGACATCGACCCTTCGGCCCCTGCCCCGGTGGCGTCAGCCCCGGTGGCGTCGTGCATCGTCTCCGACGCTACCGCTTCGCCCGCCCGTAGGAGAGCGTCATCGTGCTCACGGGGGGGACGACCCTGTCGGTGCAGCCCACCACGACCGTACCTATACCCGTCGCTGTTACACCCCCCCGGTACGCTCGGTCGCGTAGGGCCGGTTCCCAACGAAACCGGCCCGGAAGGAAGCCATGGACACCGGGGGTCGGCGCTCGTGATCATCGGATTCGTCGTCGGGATGGTGGCGGGCATGGCCCTGGGCGGGGGCGTCGTGCTCGTGGCGGCGTGGAGCCGCGCGTCGACCGCCCACTCGATGCTCCAATCGCAACACGCCGCGGCCTCGGCGGCGGCCGAGGCCGAGGTGATCCGACTCCGAAGTCTGCTCGACCACGAGCGTGCCACCGTGGAGGAACGGCAGGCCACACACGAGGAGGCACGGGAGCTGGCGGCCGGTGTCTTCGCCGAGTTGTCGACCAGGGCCCTGGAGCAGAACAACGCCCAATTCCTGGCGCTGGCCGACGCTCGTCTCATGGAGGCCCGGCAGGCGGCCCAGGGCGACCTCGACCAGCGCCGGCAGGCCATCGAGCAACTCCTGACCCCGTTGGCCGATCAGCTCGGCCGCTACGAACAGGGCCTGCGGCTGCTCGAGCTGGAACGGCAACGTGCCTACACCGGGCTGAGTGCCCAGGTGCGGCAGCTGGCCGAGTCCCAGGAGCGTCTGCAGTCCGAAACCCGGAACCTGGTGACGGCCCTGCGCTCGCCGGCCACGCGGGGGCGGTGGGGCGAGATGCAGTTGCGCCGGGTGGTGGAGATGGCGGGGATGCTCGAGCACTGCGATTTCGACGAACAGGTCCACACCGAGGGGGACGAGGGACGGCTGCGTCCCGACATGGTCGTCCACCTGCCCGGGGCCAAGCGGGTGGTGGTCGACGCCAAGGTGCCCTTGCAGGCGTTCCTCGATGCCACCGACGCCACCGACGAAACCTCGCGCAAGACACACCTCGTCAGTCACGCCCGCCAGTTGCGGGCTCACGTCGACGCCCTGTCGAAGAAGTCGTACTGGCAGCAGTTCGACGACTCACCGGAGTTCGTCGTGGCCTTCATCCCCGGTGACCCTCTTCTCGCCGCCGCCCTCGAACACGACTCGTCGCTGCTCGAGCACGCTGTGACCAGTCACGTCCTGTTGGCGACCCCGACGACCCTGATCGGGCTCCTGCGCGCCGTCGCCTACGGGTGGCAGCAGGATGCACTGGCCGAGAACGCCCGTGAGGTCCAGCAGATCGGTCGTGAGCTCTACAAGCGCCTGGCCACTTTTGGGGAACACATGGCTCGCACCGGCAAGAGCCTCAGCGGCGCCGTCGACGCCTACAACAAGGCTGTCGGGTCCCTCGAGCGCAACGTGATGCCACAGGCTCGTCGGTTCCAGGAGCTGGGCGTGGGCGGATCGGACAAAGACGTACCGATGCTCGATCAAGTGGACGCGGTCGCCCGCCGCCTGCAGTCGCCCGAATTGAGCGACACCATCGGGCCCCATGGCGACAAACCGCCGGGGCTGGAATTGCTCGAGGGGTCGGGCGACGTGCGCAGCGACCTTCCCGGAGCGGCCGAGGGCTGAGCGTTTCCCTCAGGTGACGACGAGATCGTCGGCCAGCCGGCGCGCCCGGACCATGGCCAGGGCCAGATCGTCGCCCTCGAGGACGTCCTCGGCCGGCTCACCGGTTCCCACGAAGACGAGGACGCACCGGGCCACGTGCCGGGCCGTCGAAGCTTCGAGGGCGACGGCGTAGGCGGCGACCTGGAGCCGGTAGGGCGTGGCGGCGTCGGCCACGGAACGACCACCGTGGATACGGTCCGTCTTGTAGTCGACCACGACCAGGCCGTCGTCGTCCTCGAACAGGAGATCGACGAATCCTTCCAGGACCCCACCGTGGGCCACGGGGGTCGTCACGTACACCTCGCGCCAGTGCCGGCGGGATGCGGCGCGCCTCACCGCCGGACTGGCGAGAGCGCGCTGCACCATGGCCGCCACCTCCGACGACCGGGCGGCCACACCGTGGCCCAGGGCACGGGCGCGGGCGACGTCGTCGGCCGGCCGGCCGGCGCCGTCACATCGTGTGGACAGGTCCAGGTCCGTCAGCGCGGCGTGCACGGCCCGTCCCACCTGGCGACCCACGTCGGCCTGATCCGACTCGACGACGGGGGAGTCGGGCCATCCGGGATCAACCGCGGTCGCCAGCGCGCCTGCGCCGTCACCGTCGATGGTGTCGGCGTGCTGGGCGACCGCCGTCGCCGTGGTGACCGGCCGGCGGCGAAGGGCGTCCAACATGCGGGTACGGTCCGCCTCCCAGTGCGCCGGTGGCGTCGCCCCCGCTCCCGGCGCGTGGCGCATGTCGTCTTCACCGGTTGCCGTCGCCGGGGTGGTGACGATGTCGGGCAGTCTCCGCCACAGCGACGGGTTCTCGGCGCAGATCCTCGTCACCAGCGCGGCCAGGCTCGCATCGGGGCCGCCGTTTTTCTGTTTGTGGTGGAGGCACACCACGAGGTGGTCGCGGGCCCTGGTCATGGCGACGTACAGCAGCCGGCGCTGTTCGAGGACGTCGAGATGCTGCTCGCGCAGGCTCGCCTGTTCGAAGCCGGCGGTGCGGAAGCGGCCGATGTGCACTTCCGGGAGGTTGTGCTCGGTCCAGAGCACCGCCGGTGGTCTCGGTCCGTCGGCCTGATCGCGCTCCAGCCCGGCCACGACGACCATGGGGAACTCGAGGCCTTTGGCGCCGTGGATGGTCATGACCCGTACGGCATCGTCGTCAGGATCCGGGGGTCCGACCCCACCGACGCGCCCGTCCCCCTCGGCCCGCAGGTCGGCCCAGGTGAGGAAGTCCCGCATGGTCCCCCCCGGGGTTTCGTCGAAGAGCCGCGCCTGGTCCTGCAGCCAGCGCAGTCTCTCCCAGTGGTCACGGGGACGGCGGTGGCAGAGGGCGAGCTCGAAGCTGCGCAGCTCGTCGTAGGCCGCCGCCACCATCTCCGACGGTTCGGACCACCACCGCCGGCGGTGCAGACGGTCGAGGACCGCCATGGCCAGGGCCACCGGGTGGTCCTCGAGGCCCGTGGGCGCCGCCGTGCGCGGATCCCACGCCCCGCCCGCTGCGTGCCAGGCCACGAGGTCATCGTCGCCGCATGCCAGGCCCGGCGATCGCAGCGCGCCGAGGACGGACACGGCGTCGGCCGGGTCGTCCATGGCACGGAGCACGGCCAGGACCTCGCGGACCTCCTCGGCGCCCCACAGGAGGGCCGCGCCCTCGAGCCGGTAGGGGACGCCGATGTCCTCGAAGGCATCCTCCAGCGCGGCCAACGATGACCGGGCCGGTATCAACACGGCGACGTCGCTCCATCGGGCGCGGCGGCGTGCCCCGTCGCCGGGGTCCTCCACCAGCCATCCACGGCCGACCATGTGGTCGATCGCCGCCGCCGCGTCGGCCGCCGCCCGCCGCCGGACGTCGGGCGTGGAAGTGGCCAGCGCTCCGCCGAGCATGACGACCGGAACGGGAAGGCGCGGCGACCGTGTGCTGTCCGTGGCCCGGCCCCCGGGTGTCGCCGACGGGTCCGTGGGGGCGAGGCCCTCGAAGGCCAGTTGCACGGCCCTGGCCATCACCGGTTCGGGGGCCCCGGCTTCGGACGTGGCCCCGACGCTCGTCGGCGCCTCACGTGCCGCGTACAGAGGGTGGTGCGCGGCCTGGCCGGGAACTTGTCCGGCGCCGAAGATCTCCGCGAACACCACGTTGACGAAGTCGACGATGCCGGGAACAGATCGAAAATTGTCCTGCATGACGACGGTCGAGCCCATCTCGGCGCTGACGCGCTCGAAGAGCTCGATGTCGGCCCGCCGGAAACGGTAGATGGACTGCTTCGGATCACCCACGGCGAACAGCGCGCCGGGACGCGCCCCTCCCACCTCGGCCGTACCGTCGACCACGGCGGCCAGCCGAGTCGCCAGCTCCACCTGGATCGGATCGGTGTCCTGGAACTCGTCGATGAGCAGACGGGAGTAGCGCCGACGCAGCACTGTCCGACAGTGACCCGTCGCCCGACATAGCCGCCGGGCGTGGACGAGCAGGTCGTGATAGGTGAGGCGCCCCTCGACCCGCCGCTCTTCGGCTGCGGCCAACGTGAAGGCGGCCACCCGGGCGACGAGATCCCCGAGAACGGCCCGCCGCACACCGTCGACGAGGTCGAGGCGTGCCTGTTCGGCTTCGGCACAGGCCGCACGCGCCTCGGTGATGTGGCCGCCCCAGTTCTCCTGTCGGCCGTGAGCGCAACGCAACGTCGGGAGGGTGTCGAGAAGCTGGAGCACGGCCAGCGTATCGGGGTGCCCTTCCGTCAGCGACACCCACGCGTCGGACACCGTGGCGCGCAGGTGGAGCGCCAACTTGTCGTCATCGTCGGTGCACCATCTGCTGGTACCCAGAGCGCGGTCGAGCGTCTCGATGAGCGGACCCGGGTCGGTCGAGGGCCACCGACCGTCGCAGACCGGCGCCTGTCGCAGATACTCGAGAACTCCGTCTTCGAGCCTGTCCCAATCGCCGTGCAGGTTCCAGGCCACGGCGGCGAGATCGGTGTGGCGCAGACCCACCGAGAACCCCAGAACCAGGGCGCGCTCGGCTTCCGTGTCGTCGAGCAGGGTATCGGCGAATCGGGCCCAACGAGCATCGAAATCCGCCCGCTCCGCCGTGTCGTCGAGCACCTCGAATCCTGGCGGAAGCCCGGCGTCGACGCAGTGCTCCCCGAGGATGCGCTGGGCGAAGGAGTGCAACGTGCAGATGGCCGCGTCGTCGACCTCGGCGCTCGCCGCCACCAGACGGTCGTCGCCCTCCTCGGCGCCCACGTCGATCGCCCGTCGGATCTGGGTGCGGAGCTCGGCCGCGGCGGCTTCGGTGAAGGTGATGGCGGCGATCTCCCGTAGCGACACCGCACCCGTCCGCACCAGCGCCACGATGCGGCCCACCAGTGCCGTCGTCTTACCGGTGCCGGCTCCGGCCACCACCATGATGTTGGTGTCGAGGTCCCGGGCGATCGTGAGGCGGGCGGCCCCGTCGCCGGCAGCGGTCCTCACGACCATGGCGTGTCCGGATCGACGAATCGCTTCACCACAGACCCGGCCAATGAGTCCGGTACGTCACCGTTCACGAGGGTGACCACTCCGCGTAGTTCGGGGGTGTTGTACTCGCGACTCCACTGTCGGTCGCGTGACGTCGGGCACACGCGATCGAAGGCGCACCCGGTGCAGTTGGCGAAAGTCCCGAACGTGGGTGGCCCCGGGACACCGGGGAAACACCCGTCCTCCACCCCGTCGGCGATCAGCCGCACGACCTGGCGGAAGCGCGCCTCGACTTCGGTCGTGACGACGAGATGGAAACACGGTGCACTGCGTTCACCGGAAAGCAGCCAGTACCGGGCATGGACCGGCTGCGGTCCGCCGAAGCGCTCCCGCGCGGCCATGGCGTAGAGGGGCAATTGCAGAAGCTTGCCACCGGCCACCGGGTCACGGGTCAGGTCGCTCAGACGTCCCTGACGCCCCGTCTTGTAGTCCGACACCATCAGCTGTCCGGACGACGTCCGGTCGACCCGATCGACGCTGCCCTGGAAGGCGACGCTTCGACCGTCGCCCAGGACGACCGTCACCGGTGGGGCGTCATCACCGTCGCCGGCGCCGAATGAGAACTCGGCGGCGACGGGTTCGATGGCCCCTTCCTCCGCATGGAAACGCCTCAGGTCACGCAGGATGGCGGACCGGTCCATGCGCCAGAGCAGAGGCTTGCCCACCAGACCACCGGCTTCGGCGTCGTCGAGACGGGCGGAGGCGATGGACAGGAGCCGCTCCAATGACCGCGACGCGCCGGCCACGCGCTCGGCGACGTACTCCTCCAGGATGGCGTGGACGAGGGTGCCGCGCGCGATCGGCTCGATGCGCCACAGCTCCTCGGGCCGGACACGTTCGGACACCCTCAGGACGCGTTCGAAGAGAAAGCGCCGAGGGCACTTGGCGTAGGTCTCGAAACGGGTGGCCGACACCGGGGTGGCCGGGTCGAGCGCCGACACCCGGCCCCGGCCGACGTCGCCGTCGAAGCGGGTGAAGGGCGCGGCGGCACGACTGCGGGCGGCCTCGAATCGTCGGGCCCGGCGGTCGTCGCCGGCGGAGGGTGCCGACGCCGGATCGCCTCCGCCGCGCACCCACCGGTCGAGTTCGCGCAATTCGAATTCGCGGGCCGAGAGGACGGGCTCTGCCGCCGCCAGGCCGGCGGTGAAGGAGTTCACCTCCCGCCAGCGCGTCTCGGGGCCTACCAGATCTCCCAACCAGCGCGACGGCACCTGGGCGCGTCCGGTCCGGGAGTCACCGCGGGGAAGTGTGCCGACGCGCTCACAGGATCCGGAGGCGGCGGCGCACATGAGGTCGCCGTGCAGAGCGTCTTGGCGTTGTCCACGCGTCGGCAGGGTGCCCGACGTGTCCAGTCGTCGGACGTCATCGCCGAGGAGGCCGTCGTTTCCCCCACCGCCGGGAGCGAGGGCGTCGGCCAGGCCGGTGACCACGACCGTGTGGAACCGCAGACCTCGGGCGGCGGAGTAGGGAGCCAGGAAGACCCCGTCTCCGAAGCCGCCGTCGGGGAGCTCGTGGACGTCGAGGGCGGTCCGCTCCAACTGCGCCCGCACGATGTGACGGAAAGACGTCGGATCGGCTCCGGAGGAGACGTGGTCGAGGTCTCGCAGCGCGGAGACCACCGAGCGGACCTGTCGGGCGGCGGCGAGCTCGGCCGCGGGCCACCGCTCCCGACCGCTTCCGGGTGGCAGATAGTGATCGAGGAGGCCGACCGCCCACCCGCTGAGCGCTTCCCACGAGCGACCCGGCGGCGCCGCCCGGCGAACCAGGACGTCCATGAACGCCGCCAGGTCGGACGCGTCATCGGCCTCCGGACCGCCACGGCCGGCGACGCGCCCGAGTCTCTCCCGCCACTGTCGGGCCCCCCGCACGACTCCGGCGTCGGCGGACACGACGTCCCACCGGCTGGCGGGGATGGGTCGCCCCCCGGGCCCGGCCGTGATCGGCGCGGCCGAGAGCCACCCGAGGACCTGGTCACGAGGCCAGTCGCCGGCCGCCAGGTCGAGCAGGCCGAGGAGCGCCCGACCCGTCGCACAACGGTGGAGACGGCCCCGGTCCGGCCCGTTGGTGGCCACCCCGGTGGTGGCCAGGTGCTGATGCAGGATGCGGGCGTAGGTGGGTCCCGGGGGGTGGAAGACCGCCTGTTGCCACAGCGGTACCCCGAGTTCGGCCGCGGCGATGATCGACCGCACCGCGCTCCGTGCCTCCTCGTCGGGGTCGGGGCAGGGGCGGACCTCGGTGAGGGGGTCGACCCGGTGTCCCGGGGACTCCCCCTCGCTGCGCCGGGCCCCCAGGTGGTGGAGAACGGCGCACCCCGTCGGGGTGGTGGCGCCGAGCTGCCAGGTCACCAGGGGACCGAGCGCCCGTGCCGATGACGACCCGAGGCGGGCGGCGGTCAGGGCTTCTCCGGCGAGGTCGGCGAGGTCGGCCAGTCCGCAGTCGTGCAGGTTCCGGCGGACGGCCGAGAGCAGGGCCACGAGGTCGGCCCCCAGTCCGGGCCGGTGGCTGATCGCATCCAGCGTCGCCGGCGGGCACCGTCGTAATTCGACCAGAGTGCGCTGGAGCTCGACGACCGCCGCCGGATGGGACGCGTACCGCCCGAGCCGGCCCTTCGCCGCTCGCGCCTGAGTCCCGATCACCTCGAGGTCGACGACCGGTGGGGCCACGCGTAGGCCACGGGCGGCGAGCGGTGGTCCCCCGAGCCTCCGCACCAGGGCGGGGACCGTCGTGCAGGTGATGTTGGCCCAGCCTCGGCCCTCACCGATCCCGGTCCCGAGCGCCCGGCGGACGAACACCGCCGCGTAACCCGAGGCCGCCACCACCGTCACCGGCGCCAGCGGGTCATCCCCCTTAGCCCGGGCGATCTCCCGGGCCAACCCCTCGAGGGCGGTGTCGGCCGCGCCAGTGGGAGCCGAACCGTGCATCACCCGCGCATGCTACGGCCCCGTTGTGGCGTTGACGGCCGTCAGGACGGCGGCGAACCGTGGTCGGTCGTGACGCCACCGGCGTCGGGGACATGTGGTGATGGCGGTCGCTCGCCCTGGATGCCGTAGCCGTGACGAACCCGCAGCCGCCACCATATCGCCAGCGTGTCGCGCAGCATCTCGGCCACCACCTTGGGCGACACCGTGCTCGTGAAACGTCGCCCGATGCGCACGGGAGCCTCCACCAGGTGGCGGTACCCCAGGAAGCGGGCGACCACGAGGAGCTCGAGATCGAAGGCATAGCCCTGCTCCACCATCGACGGCAGGACGTCGATCAGGACATCGCGCCGGACCAGTTTGATCCCCGCCTGGGTGTCACGGACGTCGAGACGGAACAGCAACCGGACCAGCTGTTGGTAACCCCACGAATAGAGACGGCGCGCCGGGGGGTAGACCACCTGGGAGCCGGGGTGGCGCTTGCTTCCGAGGACGACGTCGGGGCTCTGTGTCCGAACCACGTCGACGAAGTCTGCGAGCAATTCCGGGGGCACGTCGCCGTCGGCGTCGATGAACCCGAGGTAGCGGCCCCGTCCGCGCTCGAGCCCGGCGCGCACCGCTTGACCCTTCCCGCCCCGGGTGGGCAGGACGACACGGGTGACGACGTCGGGAGCGAGCCCGTCGAGCGTCGTCTCGCTCCCGTCGGTGGATCCGTCGGACACGGTCACCACCTCGAACGACGCTCCTGAGGCCAGAAGCACCTCGACGGCCCGTTCGACGGTGGCCCGAAGACGGTCTCCGGGGTTGTAGTACGGCATGACCACGGTGACATCCAGCGCTGCTGCGGGGAACGGGACCGCCGCTCCCGCCGCGGCCACCGGATGGCCGTCGGCGGTGCCCCTGTCGTGTCCTCGACTTCCCACGACCGACCCTTTCGTCCCGGCCCGTGCTCAGCCGGATGGCGTCGCCGCCCGATTGGGAGCGCATTTCACTGTACGCGACGGCTCCGCAGTGGGGACCCTCACTCCGCCGGACTTGTGGTCGATCGGGGGGAGTCAGTCCACCATCGTGTAGATGGCCATGGCGGTGCCGAAGGCCAGGCAGTAGAGACCGAAGGGGGTGAGCGTCCTGGTCTTGAAATAGCCAACAAGAAAACGCACGGTCACGATCGCCGTGACAGCGGCACACAAGGCCGCCACGATCGCCTGCATGCGCACCCCGTTCCCCAGGGGCCCGGTGAGGTCGGACAGCTTGAAGATCCCGGCGGCGAGGATGATCGGCGTGGCCAGGAGGAAGGCGTAGCGGGCAGAGTCCTCGTGATCGAGTCCACGGACGAGGCCGGCTGTCATGCAGACGCCGTCGCGGCTGATGCCGGCAATGAGGGCCGAGGACTGAGCCACGCCGATGACGAGTGACTCCTTGTAGTCGAGGGTTTCGAGCTTCCGGCCACCATCGACTTTGGCGCCCTCACGGACGGCGAGGACGCGCACGTCGGCCCGACGGCGCAACCGCTCGGCGGTCAGCAGGATGACACCGTTCAAGATGAGGAAAAAGGCCGCCGACGTCGGTTTCGCCAGTGCCACCCGGAGAGGATGTTCGAAGGCGATCCCGATGACCCCGGCCGGGATGGTGGCCAACACGATGAGCCATGCCAGTCGCTCGACCGGCGTTTCGATCCGGCGCGTGACGAGGGTGTGCAACCAGGCGCGGATGATCGACAACCAATCGCGCCAGAAATAGACGAGCAGGCCGACGGCGCTGCCCACATGGAGCATCACCACGAACGCCAACCAGAACGACTCGGGGTCCGACTGAGCGGTCACCACCGAGTGCCAGCCGAAGAGAGTGGGGAACAGCACGGTGTGGCCCAGACTCGAGACCGGGAACAGCTCGCTCACGCCCTGAAGGACGCCCAGCACTACCGCCTGGAACATGCTGACCGGGTGGTGCACGGCGCTGTGGGTCACGGACCGGGTCAGTACATGGGTGCGATGCTGTGAAAGCAGCATCAGATGGCTTGACGGGTATGGCGGCACGAAACGCCCTTCGTGAAATGGGTGGGAGGCGGGCAACGCTAGGCAAGGCCACGTGGGCACACAACGACGGGGCCGAGAGGAAATTTTATGAGCCTTTCTCCGAGTTCACAGGGCGTTTTGCAATCCTTCCCAGCCTCCTCCCAGCTTGGTCGGGGATCCTTGGGGTCCGGACGGGCATGGGCAGTGGCCGTCCACCGCCGTGGGGTCCCGGGCGAAACGCTCCGGATCGGGACCTGGCAATCGGATGTCACGGCGCATAGGGGCGGTCAGAGGAGGTGGCACGGTTGAGGATCCTCGTGCTCGGTGGCGACGGGTACCTGGGGTGGCCGACGGCGCTGCACCTGTCGCGTCGGGGCCACGACGTGGGTGTGGTCGACAATTTCGTGCCGCCGTCAGTACGACCTCGAGATGGGAGTCGACAGTCTCGTCCCCATCGCCATCTCCAGCACCGGGTGAGGCGCTGGGAAGAGGTGTCGGGGCTCAGGCTCGAGACCTTCGTCGGAGATCTCACCGATCCCGCGTTCGTGGACAACACCTCTGGCGCGCTTCGAGCCCGAGGCCGATCGTGCACTTCGCCGAGCAGCGATCGGCGCCCTACTCCATGATCGACCGTCAGCACGCCGTGTACACCCAGGTGAACAACGTGGTGGGCACGCTCAACCTGCTGTACGCGATCGCCGAGCGCGACCCGTCGATCCATCTGGTCAAGCTGGGCACGATGGGCGAGTACGGCACTCCCAACATCGACATCGAAGAGGGCTTCATCGAGATCACCCACAAGGGTCGGACCGACACGCTGCCCTACCCGAAGCAACCGGGGTCCTTCTACCACCTGTCGAAAGTCCACGACAGCCACAACATCCAGTTCGCCTGCGGATCTGGGGACTACGAGCCACCGACCTGAACCAGGGGATCGTCTACGGCCAGGAGACCGATGAGACCGACCTGCACCCGGACCTGGCCACCCGCTTCGACTACGACGGCGTGTTCGGCACCGTTCTCAACCGGTTCTGCGTCCAGGCCGTCGTCGGCCATCCCCTGACCGTCTACGGCAAGGGTGGCCAGACCCGGGGGATGCTCGACATCCGCGACACGCTGGCCTGCGTCGAGTTGGCGCTGATGAACCCGGCCGACGAGGGCGAGTTCCGGGTCTTCAACCAGTTCACCGAGTCCTTCTCCGTGCGCCAGATGGCCGAAATGGTGGCCGAGAACTATCCCGGAGCGGCCCGCATCGAGCACGTCGAGGATCCCCGGGTGGAGAAGGAGGAGCACTACTACCGGGCGGCCCACACCAAGCTGCTCGACCTCGGGCTCGTCCCCCACCTGGTGGAGCCGGCGACGATCCGTTCGCTCTTGGCCGTGGTCGACCGTCACCGCGACCGGGTCGACCCCGAGGCCATCCGGCCCACGGTGCAGTGGCGGAACACGGCCAGCATGCTGCGGCCGACCGCCGGCATCAGCGCCGGCTGAGCGGCGCCGCCCGGCTCAGGGTCGCCGGCCCCCCCGTGGGTCGAAGCGCGCCGGCGACTGACATGACCAGGCGACGCCAGGACTGTCACGTGGGCTGAGCCGGCCCTCGCCGTCAGGGCGGGTGCCTGGTGGCCGACCGGGGCCCCCGGTACCACGACCATTAGGGTCCTTGAGGTGGTCGGGGAACGACGTCGGCTCCGTCGGCGACGCGGCGTAGGACGCTCGGTGGCCCGCGTCGTTGTTCCCTTGGTCATCGTGGCCGTCGTCGTGATCCTCGCCGTTGGCGCCGTCGCTCAGATCGGACGGGCATCGGGACCCGACCGGCGCACCGTGGATCGCAGCTTCGCTGTTCTGGCCGTACCGATCGTGGCGCAGTCGAACGCGTCGGGCTCCGCGCTGAGAGCTCTGCTGAGCCACGGTCCTTCATTGGGGCGGACGACCTTCCTCTCCGATCTCTCCTCGCTCGCCACGGCGACCACCGAGGACGATCGTCAGTTCGCGGCGCTGACTCCTCCGGTGCCGCAAGGTGACGCAGCCACACTCTGCGGGACCACCATGCGAGGTCGCCAACGCGCCGCGGTCGGGGTCCGGGCGGCTCTCGAAGGGCTCCTCGGCGGCCCGCGTGGTGTCGGTGGCGGCGACGAAGCCGCCGCCGCTGGCGCGTTGGCCGTCGCCGGCACCACGCTCGAGTCCGCCGATGCGTCCTGGTCGGCCTGCCGCCGGTCGCTTCGCCGGGCCCCGGGGTCGGCCCGGCTGCCGGCGTCGGTGTGGGTGACCCGCCGCGACGCCTGGGGGCAGGTCGCCCTGGGTCAGCTCGTCGCCGCGTTGGAGAGTTCAGCCTCCTTGGCGCCGGTCCATCGCCTGGCCCTCGTCGCCGTTTCCACGGATCCTCTCGGCGTGCCCGGCGTGTCCGGTGTGAGCGTGCTGCCGCCGACGTCCACCCTCCAGGTGCGGGTGGTACTGGTCGACCAGGGGGACGTCGACGAGGCGCGGGTGAGCCTGGTCGTCATGGCCACGGCCCAGGGGACGTTTCCGGCACCGGCCCCGGTTCGGGCCAGGACGGACATCGCCGCCGGCCGTTCCGTGGCCCTCTCGCCCCCCGTGCTGTCGGTCCGGCCGGGCCGGTCGTACGTCCTCGACATCACGGCAACGGCACCGACGGGCGCGACGGCGTCCGTGTCCGTGCCCGTGCGGGTGTCGGTCGTCCCACCGTCACCCACCACCACCACGACCACGACCACCAAAGCGACCTCCAAGGCAACCTCCACAACCGTGCACCCCGGGTAATTCGGCCCTCCCCGGGATGACCAATAGACGGACGGAGCCCTAGGATCGAGCCGGGGGAACATCACAGGAGGGTCCGAGCGTCGTGGCAGAGAGCATCACCATCATCGACAACCGGACGGGGAACCAGCTCGAGATCCCCATCGACCGTGGAGGGGTGGTGGCCACTGAATGGTCGAAGCTCCTCCCCGGGATCTGGTTCTACGACCCGGGTTTCGTGTCCACTGCCGCGTGCGAGAGCACCATCACCTATCTCGATGGTGACGAAGGCATCCTGCGATACCGCGGCTACCCCATCGAGGAGCTCGCCGAGCAGTCGACGTACCTCGAAGTCGCCTATCTCTTGCTCCACGGTGAGTTGCCCACGCCGGCGCAATTCGACGAGTGGCACAACGAGATCACGATGCACACGTACATCCATGAGAACGTGCGCAAGAGGTTCCTCGAGGGTTTCCACTACGACGCCCACCCCATGGGCATGCTGGTATCGGCGGTGGCGGCACTGTCCACCTTCTACCTCGACGCCAAGGAGATCTTCGATCCCGAGTCGAGGCACAAGCAGATCACCCGTCTGATCGCCAAGATGCCCACCCTGGCCGCTGCCGCCCATCGCTTCAGCGTGGGCATGCCGTTCGTCTACCCCGACAATTCGCTCGACTTCTGTTCCAATTTCCTGTCGATGATGTGGAAGGTTGCGGAGCCGCGGTTCGACGCCAACCCCATCTTGACGCGTGCACTCGACATCCTGTTCATTCTCCACGCCGACCACGAGCAGAACTGCTCGACCACGGCCATGCGGGTGGTCGGCTCGTCGCACGCCGATCCCTATTCCTGCTGCGCAGCTGCGTGCGCGGCGCTGTACGGACCGCGCCACGGCGGCGCCAACGAGGCCGTGATCCGGATGCTGACGGAGATCGGCTCGATCGAGAACGTTCCCGCGTTCGTCGACTCGGTCAAGCAGGGCACCGGAGGTCGGCTGCAGGGATTCGGCCACCGCGTCTACAAGAGCTACGACCCGAGGGCCAAGATCATCAAGCGCACGGCGGACGAGGTGTTCACCGTTACCGGGAAGAATCCCCTTCTCGACATCGCCCTCGCTCTGGAGGAGATCGCGCTCTCCGACGAATACTTCACCTCGCGGCGCCTCTATCCCAACGTCGATTTCTACTCGGGCCTCATCTACCAGGCGATGGGCTTTCCCGCTCGAGATGTTCCCCGTCCTCTTCGCCATTCCCCGGACGGCCGGCTGGCTGGCTCACTGGCAGGAGCTGCTCGATCAGGACTCCAAGATCGCCCGCCCCCGCCAGTTGTACGCCGGTCCTGACGAGCGTCCCTACGTGCCCATCGACAGGCGCTGACCGCGTTCAGGACGCGGGACGGGGAACCAGACGCATCAGACCCTCCTGCACCATCGACACGACGAGGGTGCCGTCGCGGGTGAACAGAAACCCACGTGCCAGTCCGCGAGCGCCGTAGGCATTGGGACTGTCCATGTCGTAGAGAAGCCATTCGTCGGCCCGGAACGGACGGTGGAACCACATGCAGTGATCGAGGCTGGCGCCCATGAATTCGGCGTCGTCCCAGCGGACCTCATGAGGGGCGAGCATGGTGTCGAACAGAGACATGTCTGAGGCGTAGGTGGCGATACAAGCGTGGAGCAGCGGGTCGTCGCCCAGGGTCCCGTCGGCCCGTATCCACAGGCGCTGGACGGGATCCCGGCTCTCGTGCTGCATCCACGGCAGCTCCCCGACGTGGCGCTGGTCGATGGGATGGGGCCGGGCGAACCAGTCGGCCAACTGATCGCGCAGGGGCTCGAGACGTTCTCGCAAGCTGGGCAGAGTCTCGGGGCCGGGAACGTCGGGCATGGCCACCTGATGGTCGAAAGCCCCTTCCTCGTCGACATGGAACGACGCTGACATGTTGAAGATCGCCTGGCCGTGCTGAATGGCCACCACCCGACGGGTTGTGAACGACCGCCCGTCACGGATGCGGTCCACCTCGTAGAGGATGGGGACGTTCGGATCACCGGGTCGGAGGAAGTACGCGTGCAGCGAATGGACCCTTCCTCGCTCCACCGTGCGTCCCGCCGCCATGAGCGCCTGGGCGGCGACCTGGCCCCCGAAGACCCGTTGACGGTGCTCGTCGGGACTCACGCCCCGGAAGATGTTGACCTCGATGGGCTCGATGTCGAGCAGTTTGACGAGGAAGTCCAAGGCGTCGCTCACAGCTCCATCCTGTCAGCGCCCGGTCAATCGGGGCGACTTTCAGGGTGGTGACCGGGGCAGGCCTGCGACGAGTGCGCCCCACTACGGTTGGGAGCCGTGCCCACGTCCACCTTTCCCGACGGATTCCTGTGGGGGGCGGCCTCGGCTGCCCATCAGGTGGAGGGTGGCAATGTCAACAACGATTGGTGGGCCTTCGAGCACGCCCCGCAGACGCCGTGCACGGAACCGAGCGGAGACGCGTGCGACTCGTGGCACCGGTGGCCCGACGACCTCGAGCTGCTGGCGTCGCTCGGATTCGGCGGCTACCGGTTCTCGATCGAGTGGAGTCGGATCGAGCAGGAACAAGACGAGTGGTCCCTGGCGGCCCTCGAGCATTACCGGCGCCAGTGCGCTGCCGCCTGGGAGCTCGGTCTGGTGCCCCTGGTCACCTTCCACCATTTCACGACGCCCACATGGCTGACCCGGCGCGGGGGATGGGAATCGCCGGACGCACCGGAGCGCTTCGCCCGCTTCTGCGAGCATGCCGTGGGCCATCTGGGTGACCTGGTGGGCTGGGGGTGCACCATCAACGAGCCCAACATCGTGGCCTACATGGGCTATCTGGTGGGAGTGTTCCCGCCGGGCGTCCGCGACGTCGAGCGGAGACGGGCGGTGAACGCCGCGCTCTGCCGTGGCCACCGGTTGGCGGCCGATGCGCTGCGCGCCGGACCGGGGGACTTCCCGGTGGGGCTGACCCTGTCGATGACCGACTACCAGGCGGTCGACGGCGGCGATGCCCGGCGCGATCGCATTCGTCAGTCGATGGAGGACGTGTTCCTCGAGGCCACGACGGGCGACGACTTCGTCGGCGTCCAGTGCTATTCCCGGATGCGGGTAGGGCCGGCGGGGGCGTTGGCGCCCGAGGACGGCGTCGCCGTGACCCAGATGGGCTACGAGTATTGGCCGCAGGCGCTCGAAGCGGTGATCCGGCGGGCCTGGGACGTCACGGGCGGGACACCCCTGCTCGTCACCGAGAACGGGATCGGCACGGCCACCGACACGGAGCGGATCGCCTTCGTCACCGACGCCCTGGCCGGCGTGAAGCGTTGCCTCGACGACGGTATCGACCTCCGCGGCTACGTGTACTGGAGCCTGCTCGACAACTTCGAGTGGGTGCTCGGCTATGCGCCGACGTTCGGTCTGGTGGCCGTCGACCGCCAGAGTCTCGAGCGACGAGCGAAGCCGAGCGCCGCCTGGCTCGGTGCCGTGGCCCGGAACAATGCCGTTGTGGTTCCCGATTGACCGGTGAATATCCCCTGGGAGTCCACCGGAGTAGATTGACCGGGATGCGCGGCGTCATTGTGCGCCTCTGGCGCTACTACCACACCCCCACCGGCAAGAAGATGTTCCGGTATTCCATGGTGTCGGTCGTCTCCACCGCGGTGTCCACCGTTGTGCTCCTCCTGGTTTACGGGGTGTTCCGCGTGTGGACGGAGGTTCCGAGCGCCCTGTTCGGAAACTTGGTGGCGACCGTGCCCTCCTACTACCTGAATCGTTCGTGGGCCTGGGGGAAGACGGGCCGCTCCCATGTGAGGCGCGAGGTCCTGCCGTTCTGGACACTTTCGATCGCCGGCATGCTGCTGTCGATCGCCACCGAGTCCGAGGCGCGCCACATCGGTATCGCCCACTTCGAGCACGACCACTTGGCCCGGACGGTGCTCGTTCTGGGGGCCAACTTCCTGGCCTTCGGGATCCTGTGGGTGGTGAAGTTCCTGGCCTTCAACCGGCTCTTCAAATTGGCGCCGGTCGGCCACGCGGCGAAGGCGGACCGGAGTTCGGGGCGCGACGAGGGATCAGAGCTGGTCGAGGCGGGGCCGCTCGGCTGATCGGGCCGACGCTCAATCCCTGAAGTTCGTGAACTGCAGGGGAATGCCGAAATCCTCTTCTTTGAGCGCCTTGATGACCGCCTGCAGGTCGTCGCGCTTCTTGCCCGACACCCGAAGTTGATCGCCCTGCGTCTGCGAGGACACGCCCTTGGCCGCGTGGTCCTTGATGAACTTGTTGATCTTCCGGGCGTGGTCCGACGAGACCCCGGCATGGATGGCGATCTTCTGGCGCACCGAACCCTTCGCCGCCTCTTCGATCTTGCCCGCCTCGAGAGCCTTCAACGACACCTGGCGCCTCACCAGCTTCTCTTCGAGGACCTGGTGAAGAGCGCGCAATCTGTCCTCCGTCGAGGAACGCATGACGAGCTCGCTGTCGCCCAGGTCGATCTCCGACTCCGTACCCTTGAAATCGAACCGGGTACCGGCCTCGCGGTTGGCCTGATCGACCGCGTTGCGGACTTCCTGCATGTCAACTTCGGACACGACGTCGAACGTCGGCATGCGGGTCACCATAGTCAGCGGGGTGCCCCGGCTGCCCACATGTCGAAGGGGCTCCTCCCGGGTCCGCCACCGCGGTATGGTCTCGCCCCGCGGGTCGGTGCCCGAGTGGCCAAAGGGAGCAGGCTGTAAACCTGCCGGCATTGCCTACGAAGGTTCAAATCCTTCCCGGCCCACCAGTTCCACCGCCTCCCCGTGGGGCCGTCAGCGGCTCTTGGTCGCCAGCCGACAGGGTCTCCGTGAGGCGGCCGGGCCGCGGTCGAGCCAGCGGTGCCGATCACCCGCGGCCGGAACCCTCGGCACCCGACCCCGCAGGGACCGGCCGGGGTCAGGAGACGACCGGGAGGGGTGACTCCCGGCCTTCACAACATCCGCTGGAGAACGGCCACGTCGATCCAGCGGCCGAATTTCCGACCCACCTCCCGTTCGATGCCGACGAGGACGAACCCGCACCCCCGGTGCAGCGCCATCGAAGGCTCGTTGTCGCCTGAGGTGCGGGCGATGACGGTGTGGAAGCCCTGACGGGTGGCGAGGCTCACGAGCTCGTCGAGGAGCAGACGCCCGACGCCCTTGCCACGCCGGTCACCGGCCACGTAGACGGAGTCCTCCACGGTGGTGGCGTAGGCGGCGCGGTCACGGAACGCCGACAGCGAGCCGAAGCCGGCCACCGTCCCGTCGTCGACGGCGACGACGGCTGGATGAACCCCCTGGTGGCGCTCGATCCATGCCACCTGCTCGGCGTGGCTGCGGGGCTCGATGTCGAACGTCACCGTGGATCCCGATACCTCGACGTTGTAGATGGCCCGAAGCGACTCGGCGTCGCCCGGACGCGCCAGCCGGATCTCCATCGGCCGATGGTACCGGCGGGGTGGCGTCACCCCCGGACGGGCCCGGGGGGCGTGGGAAGCCTCGACTATGATCGTCCGGCGCGGAGGCGCTAGGTCGGCCCCCTTAGCTCAGTCGGCAGAGCACAGCCATGGTAAGGCTGGTGTCGTCGGTTCGATTCCGACAGGGGGCTCCCCGGCGGCGTAGCTCAGTCGGTCAGAGCACACGGCTCATAATCGTGGGGTCGCGGGTTCGAGTCCCGCCGCCGCTACCGGTGCAGGCACGGAAGGTCCCCATCGAAGGGGTGGCCGGAACAAGAAGGGCAGGACAATGGCCAAGAACGAGAAGCGTGTCCAGGTGACGCTGGCCTGCGAGGTCTGCAAGCGGCGGAACTACATCACGATGAAGAATAAGCAGAATGACCGCGAGCGGATCGAGATGAAGAAGTTCTGTCGCTGGGACCGCAAACACACCCTCCACAAGGAGACCCGCTGACCCTCGGGGTGGGCTGACCCACTGCTACGAATCCGCCCTGGCTGAACCCCTGAACCAGGGTGGCGGTGCTCGGCAACCCAGGCGTGGCGGATGGTAATCTGGCTCCTGGACCCGCGGGGCCGGCCGGTCGCACCGGAGTCCCGGCCGCCGTAGGGCAGTAGCTCAATTGGTAGAGCACCGGTCTCCAAAACCGGCGGTTGGGGGTTCGATTCCCTCCTGCCCTGCCACCAGCTGTCCGTCGAAAGGCGAACGACACCGTGAACCGAGAGATGAAGCGCATGATGCAGCGCCAGGGCCAGGTCGAGGCCGATGGCTCACCCGCGGTGCCCGACCGCACGGCGCCGCCGCGCCTCGTCCCGACCGCGCCGCCAAGCCCGAGCCTGAGCCCTCCCGCCCGGGTCGCCGAGTTCGTCCGAGAGGTGCGTTCGGAGCTCCGCCAGGTGGCCTGGCCCACCCGGGCCGAGGTGGCCAATTCGGCGACCGTGGTGTTCATCACCCTGGTGGTGCTGGTGGTCTTGATCTTCCTCCTCAACTACGCCTTCTCCCACTCGATCTCCTGGCTCTACCGGCCGGCCTCCTAAGTCATGAGCGAATTCGAACTTGGGGGTGACGAACCGGAGTCGTCGGGCGACGCCGGCCTCGCCGTCGTGACCGGCGAAAGTCTCACGGAGTCCGTCGACACCCCGGAGCCCGTTGCGGAGGTCGACGCCACGCAGCCAGTCGACGCCACGCAGCCAGTTGACGCCACGGAGCCCTTTGACACCGCCGAGCCCGTCGACGCGGACACGGGGTCCCCCGAACCGGCGGCCGTGTCCTCCGGCCCCCCTCCCGGTTGGGAGATCGTCGATGATGAGTTGGAGGACGATCCCGTCGTCATCGAGAGCCCCTACGACCGGCCCGGTCAGTGGTACGTCGTTCACACCTACGCCGGGTACGAGAACAAGGTGAAGTCGAACCTGCAGAGCCGGATCGTGTCCATGAACATGGAGGACCGGATCTACGAGGTCGTCATCCCCATGGAGGACGTCGTCGAGTTCAAGAACGGCAAGAAGGTCGTCGTCCAGAAGAAGGTGTTCCCCGGCTACCTGCTCACCCGGTGCGACCTCGACGACGACTCGTGGTCGGTGATTCGCAACACCCCCGGGGTGACCGGGTTCGTGGGCCCGGGCACCAAGCCGACGTCGCTGTCGCGGCGGGAGGTCGAGAGCATCCTGCAGGTGCCAGTGTCCGGCGCCGGTGGGGTCGAGCCGACCAAGAAGACGCGGCCCCGGCTCGAGTACGAGGAAGGTGAGACGGTCCGGGTGAAGGAAGGCCCGTTCGCCGACTTCTCCGGTCAGATCGACGAGATCAACGAGGACCAGCTCAAGCTGAAGGTCCTCGTCAACATCTTCGGCCGGGAGACCCCCGTCGAGCTCGAATTCAGCCAAGTCGCCAAGCTCTAGTCCCAGGAGACTCACCGTGCCCCCCAGAAGAAGAAGGTCCTCGCGGTCGTCAAGATCCAGCTCCCCGCTGGGGGCGCCACACCCGCGCCCCCGGTCGGGACGGCGCTCGGACCCCACGGCGTGCAGACGATGGAGTTCTGCAAGCAGTACAACGCGGCCACCGAGAACCAGCGCGGCACGATCGTGCCGGTCGAGATCACCATCTACGAGGACCGGACCTTCTCGTTCGTACTGAAGACGCCACCCACGCCGGTCCTCATCCGGCAGGCGGCGGGTCTGGAGAAGGGCGCGGTCGCCGCGGGCCGGGAGCAGGCCGGGTCGATCACGGACGCCCAGGTGACGGAGATCGCCCGCGTCAAGCTGCCGGATCTGAACACTGACGACCTCGAATCGGCCAAGCGCCAGGTGGCGGGGACGGCCCGATCGATGGGCATCGCCGTCAGCGGCTGAGCCGACGTCGGACCAGGGACACCGAGAGGAAACTGTCGTGCACAAGGGCAAGAAGTACCTAGCCGCGCTGGAACGGTTCGACCGGGAGAACCTGTATTCACCAGGGGAAGCGGTGTCTCTCGTCAAGGACATGGCAACGGCCAAGTTCGACGAGACGGTCGAGCTGGCCGTGCGCCTCGCCGTCGACCCCCGCAAGGCCGACCAGATCGTGCGGGGGACGCTGAGCCTTCCCTCGGGGACCGGGCGCACCGCCCGGGTCGTCGTGTTCGCCGCCGGTGACGGGGCGGCAGAGGCTCGCGAGGCCGGGGCCGATGAAGTCGGTGCCGACGACCTGGTGGCCAGGGTCGAAGGTGGATTCCTCGATTTCGACGTGGCCATCGCCACACCGGACCTGATGGGACAGGTGGGCAAGCTCGGCCGGGTCCTGGGCCCCCGGGGCCTCATGCCGAACCCGAAGACGGGCACCGTGACGACCGACGTGGGCAAGGCGGTCACCGAGTTCAAGGGCGGTCGCGTCGAGTACCGCACCGACAAGGTGGGAAACGTCCATGTCCGGGTGGGCAAGGTCTCCTTCACACCCGAGCAGTTGCTGGCCAACCTCCACGCCGTGATCGACGAACTCGTCCGGGCCAAGCCCGCGGCGGCCAAGGGTCGGTACCTCCGGTCGGTCTCGGTTTCGTCCACCATGGGCCCGGGCGTGCACATCGACCCGGCCCAGGCCCGCTTTGTCCCCGAGGAGCTGGTCGCCTCGGCGTAGTAAGTTCTCCCCGGCGATCTTCCGGATCGCCCACACACAGCCGTTGCCGTAGACCCCCGGTTGCGCCTCCCGGCGCCGAAGGGGCCCGAAGGGGCCCGCCCGACAAGGTGACGACCAGGATCCGCTCGACAGGGCCTGCTTCGGTCCCTGCTCGGTGGCTGCGGTCACGGCCCCATAGGTGCGACACAGGCACCATCCGAGCAGAGGAGCAACGATGGAGAACCCGAGGCCCGAAAAGGTGGCCGTGGTCGACGAGGTGCGCGAGCGCCTCAACGGGTCCCAGGCCGCCATCCTCACCGAATACCGGGGTCTCACGGTCCGCGAAATGGCGGCGTTGCGCCAGGCCCTCTCGGCGGCCGGCGGTGACTACAAGGTGTACAAGAACACCCTGGTCAAGCTGGCGATCGCCGGAGGCCGCCACGAGCCCCTGGACGCCCTCCTCGAGGGCCCCACGGCCATCGCTTTCGTCGCGGGGGAGGTCAGCGCCGTGGCGAAAGCCCTGCGCGACTACGCCCGATCCAACCCGAACCTGGTCGTCAAGGGGGGCCTGCACGCAGAAGGCTTCCTGTCGGCTCAGGATCTGGGCGTCCTGGCCGACCTCCCGCCACGCGACGTCCTCCTCGCACGCATGGCCGGTGCCCTGGCCGCACCCATGCAGCAGCTTGCCGGTCTCCTCCAGGCGCTCCCCCGGAGCTTGGCGTACGGCCTCTCGGCTCTTCTGGACCAGAAGGGCGGGGCACCCGCCTCAGCCGTCGAAGAGGCCGAGGCTGAGACTGCATCGGTGGAAGCCTCCGCCGAGGCGGAGCCACCGGCCGCGGAGGCGTCAGCCGACGCCGGCGCACCCCCGACGGAAGCGTCCGCCGGGTCTGAGCAACCACCCACGGAGGCGTCGGCCGAGGCTGAGGCACCCGCGGCGGAAGCGTCCGCCCAGGTTGAGCCATCCGAGGTGGCAGCCTCCGCCGAGGCCGGGGAACCAGGGGCCGAGGCCGAAGGATCGCCGGCCGCCGCACCGGCCGAGACGGGCGGGGAGGGCGAAGGAGCGTGAGATCGTCGCAGAACACCGGCATCACGTCGAAGGTCGAAAAATCTAGAAACCACAAGGAGCACAACGAAAATGGCTGAAAAGACCCTCACCAAGGATCAGATTCTCGACGGGATCGCCAACCTCTCGGTCCTCGAGCTCTCCGAGCTCCTCAAGGAATTCGAGGAGAAGTTCGGCGTCACCGCCGCCGCTCCCGTCGCCGTGGCCGCCGCCCCTGTCGCCGGTGGCGGGGACGCCGGCGGAGCCGATGAGGAGAAGACCGAATTCGACGTCGTCCTCACGGCCGCCGGAGACAAGAAGATCCAGGTCATCAAGGAAGTCCGGGCGCTCACCAGCCTGGGCCTCAAGGAGGCGAAGGACCTTGTCGACAGCGCGCCGAAGCCGGTTCTGGAGCGTGTCTCCAAGGACGACGCCGACAAGGCGAAGGCCCAGCTCGAGGGCGCCGGAGGCACTGTCGAGGTCAAGTAAGGGGCCGGAAACGGCCTTGACGCCATCCCGGCGCGTCCGTACCCTGTCGGGGGCAACAGAAGCAGGGTTGCCCCGCGGGGTGCCTGCGCGTATACTGTCCGGTTGCCGTGCCCCGTCTTCGCGCCACTCTTGAAATCTGACCTCTGAACGACGCGCGCCCAGGTGTCCCTCGCCGAGGTCCGCGGCGTTCGGCCGCCCGCCCACGTCACCGTTCCGACCGCCCCCAGTTCCCCGTAGTACCGATTCCACCCTCCGCCCTACACGGGATCTGTTGATTCACCCCGCACCACCCCCGTCCTGTCCCCATCATCCCTGCGCCTGGGAGGAGTAGGCCGTTGCCTGCACGGTCCAAGAGTCCCGGAACGTTTCTCTTTCGCCAACCTCGACGAGGTCCTGCCGCTGCCGGACCTCATCGCCATTCAGCGTGACTCCTTTCGATGGTTTCTCGACAGGGGTCTGGCCGAGGCCTTCGCCGACATCAGCCCCATCGAGGACTTCACCGGCCAGCTGAACCTGGAACTGGAGTTCGACCCGACCGATCCTGATCTGCGCCCGCCTCCGAAGTTCCGGAGGAGGAGTGCAAGGAGAAGGACATGACCTATGCCGCCCCCGTGTTCGTCCGGGCGCGGTTCATGAACGCCCAGACGGGAGAGATCAAGGAGCAGACCGTCTTCATGGGGGACTTCCCGATGATGACGGACAAGGGCACGTTCATCATCAACGGCACCGAGCGGGTGGTCGTGAGCCAGCTGGTGCGCTCGCCCGGCGTGATCTTCCAGCCGGGCCGCGACGCCAAGACAATCGTCACCGGCACGGTCCACCCCTACCGGGGTGAGTGGATCGAGTTCGACGTCGAGGCCAAGCCGTCCAAGGACGTGACGGCCGGCGCCCGTGTGGCGCGCAAGCGTCGTCTCTCGCTGTTCGTGCTGCTGCGGGCGCTGGGCTACGAGGACGAGGGGTTTCTGAACCGGTTCGTCCGACACTTCGACTTCCTCGAAGGCCAGTGGGAGAAGGAGCGCGATCTGGCTCCCACCCGCGAGGAGGCTCTTCTCGAGATCTACAAGCGGGCCCGGCCCGGCGAGCCGCTGTCGGCCGAGGCCGCCCGCGGGTACTTCGAGAACGCCTTCTTCAACCCGAAGCGCTACGACCTGACCCGGGTGGGCCGCTACAAGCTGAACCGGAAGCTCGGACCCGAGATCGAGCGGATGGCTTCGAGCATCCTCGACATCGATCTGGAGCGCCCGGCGCCCGACCAGGGCGTGCTCAGCCCGTCGGAGATCCTGGCCACCGCCACCTACATGCTCCACCTGGCCGACGGTGAGTCCGGCTACCGGATCGACGACCAGGACCACTTTGCCAACCGCCGGATCCGGTCGGTGGGCGAGCTCATCCAGAACCAGGTCCGGGTGGGCCTGTCGCGGATGGAGCGGGTCGTGCGGGAGCGCATGACGACCCAGGACGTCGAGGCCATCACGCCCCAGACCCTGATCAACATCCGACCCGTGGTGGCCGCCATCAAGGAGTTCTTCGGCACGAGCCAGCTGAGCCAGTTCATGGACCAGAACAACCCGCTGTCGGGGCTGGCCCACAAGCGCCGGCTGTCCGCCCTCGGCCCCGGTGGCCTGTCCCGTGAGCGGGCCGGCTTCGAGGTCCGTGACGTGCACAGCTCCCACTACGGGCGGATGTGCCCGATCGAGACGCCCGAGGGCCCGAACATCGGCCTCATCGGTGCCCTGGCCACCTACGCCCGGGTCAACGAGTACGGGTTCATCGAGACCCCCTACCGCAAGGTGGTCGACGGGCGGGTGCAGCGACGAGATCGTGTACCTGGCCGCCGACGAGGAAGAAGAGCACGTCATCGCCCAGGCCAACGCCAAGCTCGACGCCAGCGGGCGGTTCGTCGACGAGCGCGTGCTGGTGCGCCGCGGCCCGCAAGGTGCCGGGGTCCGAGTGGGGGCGACGACGACCTCCTACGGGACGACCAGCGAGATCGACTACGTGCCACCGGCCGAGGTCGACCTGATGGACGTCTCCCCGAAGCAGATCGTGTCGGTGTCCACCGCCCTCATCCCCTTCGTCGAGCACGACGACGCCAACCGGGCCCTGATGGGCGCCAACATGCAGAAGCAGGCCGTCCCGCTCGTGGTGCCCGAGGCTCCCTACATCGGTACCGGGGTCGAGGCCCGCGCCGCCCAGGACGCCGGCGACGTGCTCCTGGCCGAGGGCGACGGCACCGTGGTCGAGGTGTCCGGGCGAACAGCGTCGTCGTCGAGTACCGGGCCGGGCAGCGTGATCGCCTCGGTCTCGAGCTCGGTCGCCGGACGCTACCGGTTGGCCAAGTTCCGTCGGTCCAACCAGAACACCTGCATCAACGCAGAAGGTCGTCGTCGACGAGGGCCAGAAGGTGTCGGCCGGCGACGTACTGGCCGACGGCGCCGCCACCCACAACGGCGAGCTCGCGCTCGGGCAAGAACCTTCTCGTGGCCTTCATGCCCTGGGAGGGCTACAACTTCGAGGACGCCATCATCCTCTCCGAACGTCTCGTCCGCGACGACGTGCTCACCTCGATCCACATCGAGGAGCACGAGGTCGACGCCCGTGACACCAAGCTCGGCGCCGAGGAGATCACCCGGGACATCCCCAACCTGTCCGAGGAGATCCTGGCCGACCTGGACGAGCGAGGGATCATCCGCATCGGGGCCGAGGTCGGCCCCGGTGACGTGCTGGTCGGGAAGGTCACGCCCAAGGGTGAGACCGAGCAGACCCCGGAGGAGCGGCTGCTGCGGGCCATCTTCGGTGAGAAGGCACGCGAGGTGCGGGACACGTCGCTCAAGGTGCCCCACGGTGAGTCCGGCAAGGTCATCGACGTCCGGGTGTTCTCCCGCGAGGACTCCCACGAACTGCCGCCGGGCGTGAACCAGCTGGTGCGGGTCTACGTGGCCCAGAAGCGCAAGATCTCCGAGGGCGACAAGCTGGCCGGGCGGCACGGGAACAAGGGGGTCATCTCCAAGATCCTCCCCGTCGAGGACATGCCGTTCCTGTCCGACGGCACCCACGTCGACATCATCCTGAACCCCCTCGGCGTGCCGAGCCGGATGAACGTCGGGCAGGTGCTCGAGTCGCATCTCGGCTACGCGGCCCGGTGGGGATGGGAAGGGGTGGAGGGCCTCGAGACCGCTGACCGGGGTCCTCGATGCGAAGACCCGGCCCAGGACCGACCCCGCCGTGTGGGTGTCGACCCCCGCTTTCGACGGGGCGCACTGGGACGAGGAGGACGACGCCGGCCGGCATCCCACCATCCGGAAGCTCTTCGAGCAGACTGCACTCGGACTCGCAGGACGGGACTCGGCTCATCGGCACCGACGGGAAGGCCACGCTCTACAACGGCCGGACCGGTGAGGTGCTACGACAACCCGATCTCGGTCGGCTACGTCTACATCCTGAAGCTGGCCCACCTCGTGGACGACAAGATCCACGCCCGCTCGACGGGTCCGTACTCGATGATCACCCAGCAGCCCCTCGGGCGGCAAGGCCCAGTTCGGTGGGCAGCGGTTCGGTGAGATGGAGGTGTGGGCGCTCGAGGCGTACGGCGCCGCCTACGCCCTCCAGGAGCTGCTGACCATCAAGTCCGACGACGTGCTCGGTCGGGTGAAGGTCTACGAGGCGATCGTGAAGGGCGAGAACATCCCCGAGCCGGGGATCCCCGAGAGCTTCAAGGTGCTGATCAAGGAGATGCAGTCGCTGTGCCTCAACGTCGAGGTTCTCTCGACCACGGGCGAGGAGATCGAGATGCGCGAGCTCGACGAGGACGTCTTCCGGACGGCCGAGGAACTGGGCATCGACATCAGCCGGCCCGAACGTGGGTCGGACGAAGAGGACGAGCGCCGCGCCGCGGAGAGGAGCTTCTAGCCGTGCTGGACGTCAACAATTTCGACCAGCTTCGTATCGGCCTGGCCACGGCCGAATCGATCCGTTCATGGTCCAACGGCGAGGTGAAGAAGCCGGAGACCATCAACTACCGGACCCTGCGCCCGGAGAAGGACGGCCTCTTCTGCGAGAAGATCTTCGGTCCCACCAAGGACTGGGAGTGCTACTGCGGCAAGTACAAGCGCGTCCGGTTCCGGGGCATCATCTGCGAGCGCTGCGGCGTCGAGGTCACGCGCTCGAAGGTCCGGCGCGAGCGGATGGGCCACATCGAGCTCGCCGCTCCGGTCGTCCACATCTGGTACCTGCGCGGGCACCCGCAGCTGGCTGGCCTACCTGCTCATGGGCACCGAGGCCCGCGAGGAGCTGAAGGCCAAGCAGCTCGAGAAGGTCATCTACTTCGCCGCCAACCTGGTCACCTGGGTCGACGAGGAGCGCCGCCACGAGGACCTGCCCGACGCTCGAGGCCGAGCTCGCCGAGGAGATCACCGACCTCGAGAAGCAGCGCGACCTCGAGATCGACCGGCGCTTCAAGGTCCTCGAGAGGCGAGCTGGCCGAGCTCGAGAAGGACGGGGCCAAGGACGACCGAGATCAAGGCCCGCCAGCGCCTGTCGGAGAAGGAGATCGGCTCCGTCCGCGAGCGGTCCGAGGGCGACATCGACCTGGCCAAGCGCGCCTTCGACGAGTTCCGTGACCTCTTCCCCCGCAAGATCATCGAGGACGAGCTGCTGTGGCGGGAGCTGAAGATCCGCTACGAGGACTACTTCGAGGGCGGCATGGGCGCCGAGGCCATCTCCCGGCTGATCGACCGCATCGACCTCGACGTCGAGGAGATCAAGCTCCGCGAGGCGATCGACGCCGCCGACGGGCGCCGGCCGCTGTCGGCCCAGCGCCGCCAGAAGGCCATCAAGCGGCTCAAGATCGTGACGGCGTTCAACCGCCGTGACGACCACGGCCGGCGGGTCAACGACCCGCGGGCCATGATCCTCGAGTGTCGTCCCGGTGATCCCGCCCGACCTGCGGCCGATGGTGCAGCTCGACGGTGGTCGGTTCGCCACGTCGGACCTCAACGACCTCTACCGCCGGGTCATCAACCGGAACAACCGGCTGAAGCGGCTGCTCGACCTGGGCGCGCCCGAGATCATCATCAACAACGAGAAGCGGATGCTCCAGGAGGCCGTCGACGCCCTGTTCGACAACGGCCGACGCGGCCGCCCGGTCACCGGGCCGGGCAACCGGCCGCTCAAGAGCCTGTCCGACATGTTGAAGGGCAAGCAGGGTCGGTTCCGCCAGAACCTGCTCGGCAAGCGCGTCGACTACTCGGGCCGGTCGGTCATCGTGATCGGGCCGACGCTCTAGCTCCACCAGTGCGGCCTGCCCAAGCTGATGGCGCTCGAGCTGTTCAAGCCGTTCGTCATGAAGCGGCTCGTCGACCTGGAGCTCGCCCAGAACATCAAGTCGGCCAAGCGGATGGTCGAGCGTCGCCGGCCGCAGGTCTGGGACGTCCTCGAAGGGCGTCATCAAGGAGCACCCGGTGCTGTTGAACCGGGCGCCCGACCCTTCACCGCCTGGGCATCCAGGCCTTCGAGCCGGTGCTGGTCGAGGGCAAGGCCATCCAGGTCCACCCGCTCGTGTGCACCGCCTTCAACGCCGACTTCGACGGCGACCAGATGGCCGTCCACCTGCCCCTGTCGGCCGAGGCCCAGGCCGAGGCGCGGGTGCTCATGCTGTCGGCCAACAACATCCTGTCGCCGGCCACCGGGCGGCCCATCACCGTGCCCACCCAGGACATGGTCTTCGGCGTCTACTACCTGACCCTCGAGGTCGACGGGGCCAAGGGCGAGGGCCGTGTCTTCCGCCACGCCTACGAGGTCGAGCGCGCCTTCGAGGCGGGCGACATCGACCTGCACGCCAAGATCATGCTCCGTCCCGACCCCGGCTCGTCGCTGCCACACGGCGCGTGGCCAAGGCCCTCGAGGCACGATGCCCGATGATCGGGGAGCAGCCTCGTCGCATCGAGACCACCGCCGGGACGGCGTGTTCTTCAACAGCGCCCTGCCCGAACGGCTTCCGCTACGTCAACGACGTCGTCGGCAAGCGCAACACCCCGATCGGCGGCGATCGTGGAGGAGGTCGCGGCCACCGACCCCAAGCACGTGGTGGCGGCCAGCCTCGACCGCATCAAGGCGCTCGGGTTCCGCTACGCGGCGCAGTCGGGTCTGACCATCTCCATCGACGACGTGCGGACGCCGCCCGACAAGCGGGCCATCCTCGACCGCTACGAGCGCGAGGCGGAGAAGGCCGAGACGCAGTTCAAGCGGGGCATCATCACCGACGACGAGCGGCGCCAGAAGGAGATCGAGATCTGGACGTCGGCCACCTCCGAGGTCGGGACGGGCCATGGAGAAGTCGCTGTCCGCCATCGCCTTCAACCCGCTCGACATGATGGTCGACTCCGGTGCCCGAGGGAACTCCCAGCAGATCCGCCAGATCGCCGGCATGAAGGGCCTGGTCTCGAACCCGCGGGGCGAGATGATCCCCCGCCCGATCAAGTCCTCGTTCCGGGAGGGCCTGTCGGTCCTCGAGTACTTCATCTCGACCCACGGCGCCCGCAAGGGTCTGGCCGACACCGCCCTGCGGACGGCCGACTCCGGGTACCTGACCCGGCGTCTGGTCGACGTGGCCCAGGAGCTGATCGTCCGGATCGACGACTGCGAGACCGCTCGCGGCATCTGGCTCGAGGGCGTCGTCCCCGACGAGGCCGGGACGGCGGTCGTACCTCGAGACCCGGGCCTACGGGCGGGTGCTCGCCGAGGACGTCACGCTGTCCGACGGCACCGTGCTCGACGGCCGGCACCGTGCTCGACGACGACCTCGTGGCTCGGCTCCGCGACGACCCGCCAGATCGACCGGGTCCGGGTCCGCTCGGTGCTCACCTGTGAGTCCGAGCACGGGGTGTGCGCCACCTGCTACGGCCAGTCGCTGGCCACCGGGCGGATCATCGAGCTCGGCGAGGCGGTCGGGCGTCATCGCCGCCCAGTCGATCGGCGAGCCCGGGACCCAGCTGACCATGCGGACCTTCCACACCGGCGGCGTCGTCGGTGAGGACATCACCCACGGCCTGCCCCGGGTGGTCGAGCTGTTCGAGGCCCGCACCCCCAAGGGCGCCGCCGTCCTCGCCCACCACTCGGGCGTGGTCCGGATCGAGGACGAGGAGGGCGGGCGCCGGATCACCGTGGTGGCCGACGACGGCACCGAGGAGTCGGTGCTCGTGTCGGCCCGGGCCCACCTCGAGGTGACGGACGGCCAGGAGGTGGCCGCCGGCGACGCCCTCGTCGAGGGGCCCAAGGACCCGAAGGAGCTGCTCGAGGTCAAGGGCATCCGCGAGACCCAGCAGTACCTGGTCGAAGAGGTCCAGAAGGTCTACCGGGACCAGGGTGTGTCGATCCACGACAAGCACATCGAGCTGATCGTGCGCCAGATGCTCCGGCGGGTGCTCGTGGCCGAGCCCGGGGACGCCCCGTTCCTCCCCGGCGAGCGGGTCGACACCCAGATCTACGCCGAGGTCAACCGGGATCTGGTCCAGGACGGGCAAGCGCCCCGCCGAGGGCCGCCCCGAGCTCATGGGGATCACCAAGGCGTCGCTGGCCACCGACTCGTGGCTGTCGGCCGCCTCCTTCCAGGAGACGACCCGGGTGCTCACCGAGGCCGCCATCGAGGGCAAGTCGGACCAGCTGTTCGGGCTGAAGGAGAACATCATCATCGGCAAGCTGATCCCGGCCGGCACCGGCATGGAGCGCTACCGCGACATCGCCGTCGACCTGCCCGACGCCGCCGGCGTGTCGCTGCGGACCTACGGATTCGACGAGGAGACCGAGGACCTGGCCGCCTGGCTGCGCGACGTCGGTGGCGCCCACGGTGGGCGGCGACAGCCGGACTCGGCGCGGCGACCGGCCGACGGCGCCCTCGGCGAGCCCGGCGGCGGCGCCGCCGGCTGGGGTCCGCTCGACGCCGGGACCGGCGACGCCTGGGCGGCGACGCCCAACGGCGACGGGCACCGGCCATGGGCGCCGAGGGCAACGGCCAGCTCGAGGCCGGGGCCTGACGCCGGACGGCTCCGCGACCGCCGGCGCGTTGCCCCGAGGCAGACGCCGTAGGCTCTATCATTGCGTGCTCGCGCTGCGGCGTGGCGCTCTGCCGGACGCGCCACGCAGTCGCAGTTCCTGCGAGTCAAGTCCCGTAATCCATCGCCGAGAGGTCACGCGTGCCCACGATCGAACAGCTCGTCCGCAAGGGACGGGCGACCAAGCAGTCCAAGACGAAGACCCCGGCTCTCAAGGGCGCGCCCCAGCGGCGCGGCGTGTGCACCCGCGTCTTCACCACCACCCCCAAGAAGCCGAACTCGGCCCTGCGCAAGGTGGCCCGGGTCCGGCTGACCAGCGGCATCGAGGTGAGCGCCTACATCCCCGGCGTGGGCCACAACCTCCAGGAGCACTCCATCGTCCTCGTCCGCGGCGGCCGGGTGAAGGACCTCCCCGGCGTCCGCTACAAGGTCATCCGGGGCGCCCTCGACGCCGCCGGCGTGCGCGAGCGCAACCAGGCCCGCAGTCCGCTACGGCGCCAAGAAGGAGTCCTGAGATGCCCCGCAACGGCCCCGCCGCCCGCCGCGAGCTCGATGCCCGACCCCGTCTACCGGTCGGTGCTCGTCACCCAGGTGGTCAACAAGGTCCTGTCCCGGGGCAAGCGGACGCTGGCCGAGCGGATCGTCTACGACGCCCTCGAGACGGTGCGGGACAAGACCGGCGGCGACCCGGTCTCGATCCTGAAGAAGGCGGTCGAGAACACCCGGCCCGAGCTCGAGGTGAAGAGCCGCCGGGTCGGTGGCGCCACCTACCAGGTGCCGGTCGAGGTGCGTCCCCGCCGGGCCACCACCCTGGCCATCCGGTGGCTGGTCGGGTTACTCCCGGCAGCGCCGCGAGAAGACGATGGCCGAGCGGCTGGCCAACGAGGTCCTCGACGCCGCCAACGGCATCGGCGCGGCGGTCAAGCGCCGCGAGGACATGCACAAGATGGCCGAGTCCAACAAGGCCTTCGCCCACTACCGCTGGTAGAGGACGGCACCGCGGGCCCCGGTGCCGGCGTACCGGGCCCATCGACGAGCACCACCTGAGAGCTGAACAGACCATGGCTGACGCACGCCCCATCCGAGAATTCCCCCTCGCCCGGACCCGCAACATCGGGATCATGGCCCACATCGACGCGGGCAAGACCACCACGACCGAGCGGATCCTCTACTACACGGGCAAGAACTACAAGATCGGCGAGGTCCACGAGGGCGCCGCCACCATGGACTGGATGGTCCAGGAGCAGGAGCGCGGCATCACCATCACCTCGGCCGCCACCACCTGCAAGTGGCGAGACTGCTGGATCAACATCATCGACACCCCGGGCCACGTCGACTTCACCGTCGAGGTCGAGCGCTCGCTGCGGGTCCTCGACGGCGCCGTCGCCGTCTTCGACGCCGTGGCCGGGGTCGAGCCCCAGACCGAGACGGTGTGGCGCCAGGCCAACAAGTACGAGGTCCCCCGGATCTGCTTCGTCAACAAGATGGACCGGATCGGCGCCGACTTCGACCGCGCCGTCGAGATGATCCGGGACCGGCTCGACGCCGATGCCGGCCGTGATCCAGCTCCCCATCGGGTCCGAGGGCGGCTTCCAGGGCGTCGTCGACCTGCTCGCCATGGAGGCCCTCGTCTGGGACGACGGCATGGGCGAGAAGTGGCGCCAGGAGGAGATCCCCGCCGAGCTGGCCGCCGAGGCCGACGAGGCCCGGCACCAGCTCGTCGACGTGCTGTCGAACTACGACGACACCATCATGGAGAAGTACCTGGGCGAGGAGGAGATCACCGCCGACGACCTCCGCCGGGCCCTTCGCCGGGCCACCATCGCCAGCCAGGTCGTGCCCGTGCTGTGCGGCTCGGCCTTCAAGAACAAGGGCGTCCAGCCCATGCTCGACGCCGTCGTCGACTACCTGCCCAGCCCGCTCGACGTCCCTCCCACGATCGGCGTCACGCATCAAGGGCGAGGACGATCGAGCGCAAGCCGGACGACGCCGAGCCCTTCTCCGCCCTGGCCTTCAAGATCATGACCGACCCCTACGTGGGCAAGCTCACCTACCTCCGGGTCTACTCGGGCACCCTGACCAAGGGGTCGGCCGTCCTCAACTCGACCAAGGACCGCAAGGAGCGGGTCGGGCGCATCCTGCAGATGCACGCCAACCACCGGGAGGACAAGGACGCCATCTTCACCGGCGACATCGTGGCCGCGGTGGGTCTCAAGCAGACCACCACCGGCGACACCCTGTGCGACCCCGACCACCCGATCGTCCTCGAGGCGCTCGAGTTCCCCGAGCCCGTCATCCACGTGGCCGTCGAGCCGAAGACCAAGGCCGACCAGGACAAGCTGGGCAAGGCCCTGTTCTCGCTGTCCGAGGAGGACCCGACCTTCCGGGTCCGGACCGACGAGGAGACCGGGCCAGACGGTCATCTCGGGCATGGGCGAGCTGCACCTCGAGGTGCTCGTCGACCGGATGCTGCGGGAGTTCAGCGTGGACGCCAACGTGGGCAAGCCCCAGGTGGCCTACCGCGAGACCATCCGCAAGAAGGTGGAGAAGGTCGAGTGCCGCTACATCCGCCAGACCGGCGGCCGGGGCCAGTACGGCCACGTGGTCATCAGCCTCGAGCCCACCGGCCCCGGCGGGGGCTACGAGTTCGTCGACAAGATCACCGGCGGGGTCATCCCGAAGGAGTACATCCCCGCCGTCGACGCCGGGATCCAGGAGGCCCTCACCAACGGCGTCCTGGCCGGGTACCCGATGGTCGACGTCCGGGTCACCCTCGACCTACGGCTCGTACCACGACGTCGACTCCTCGGAGATGGCGTTCAAGATCGCCGGGTCGATGGCCGTGAAGGAGGCCGCCCGCCAGGCCAGCCCCGTTCTGCTCGAGCCGGTCATGGCCGTCGAGGTGGTGACCCCCGAGGACTACATGGGCGACGTGATCGGCGACCTGTCCTCCCGGCGGGGCAAGGTCGAGGGCATGGAGCAGCGGGGCACGAGCCAGGTCGTCCGGGCCCTGGTACCGCTGGGCGACATGTTCGGCTACGCTACCGACCTGCGTTCGCGGACCCAGGGTCGGGCCACGTACACGATGCAGTTCAGCGCGTACCACGAGGTCCCGGACTCGATCGCCCGCGAGATCATCGCCCGGGCACGCGGCGAGTAGGGCAGGTCGCTGAGGCGCCCCGCGGGCACCAGGGCGACACCCACAGCGGCACATCCACAAGCAGATCACGGACAACGGAAGACACAGAGGACGGTGGTGCCCGAGGGGGTGCCGCCCGAGATCAGGGAGCCGGAGCGACAGCCATGGCCAAGAAGAAGTTCGAGCGCATCGAAGCCACACGTCAACGTCGGGACGATGGGTCACATCGACCACGGCAAGACCACGCTCACCGCGGCCATCACCAAGGTCCTGTCGGAGACGAACCCCGAACGTCGTCCTTCACCCCGTTCGACCAGATCGACAAGGCCCCCGAGGAGAAGGCAGCGGGGCATCACGATCCGATCGCCCACGTCGAGTACGAGACCGACAAGCGGCACTACGCCCACGTCGACATGCCCGGCCACGCCGACTACATCAAGAACATGATCACCGGCGCCGCCCAGGTGGACGGGGCCATCCTGGTGGTGTCGGCCGCCGACGGCCCGATGCCCCAGACCCGTGAGCACGTGCTGCTCGCCCGCCAGGTGGGCGTGCCCTCGATCGTGGTGGCCCTCAACAAGGCCGACATGGTCGACGACGAGGAGCTCCTCGACCTGGTCGAGCTCGAGGTGCGGGAGCTGCTCACCCAGTACAACTTCCCCGGCGACGACGTCCCCGTGATCCGGGTGAGCGCCCTGAAGGCGCTCGAGGGCGACCCCGAGTGGACGCCCAAGATCCTCGAGCTCATGGACGCCGTCGACGACTACATCCCCGAGCCCGAGCGCCCCATCGACAAGCCCTTCCTCATGCCCATCGAGGACGTCATGTCCATCACCGGCCGTGGCACCGTGGTGACCGGCAAGGTGGAGCAGGGCCAGGTCAAGGTGGGCGAGGAGGTCGAGATCGTCGGCCTGCGCACCACCCAGAAGACCGTCGTCACCGGCGTCGAGATGTTCCGCAAGCTCCTCGACGAGGGCCGGGCCGGCGACAACATCGGCGCCCTGCTGCGGGGGACGAAGAAGGAGGACGTCGAGCGGGGCCAGGTGCTGGCCAAGCCGGGGTCGATCACGCCGCACACGAACTTCGAGGCCAACGTCTACGTGCTGACCAAGGAGGAGGGCGGCCGCCACAAGCCCTTCTTCAACAACTACCGGCCGCAGTTCTACTTCCGGACGACCGACGTCACCGGCTCGATCACCCTGCCCGAGGGCACCGAGATGGTCATGCCCGGCGACAACACCGAGATGACGGTCGAGCTGCAGAAGCCGATCGCCATGGACGAGGGCCTGCTCTTCGCCATCCGCGAGGGTGGGCGCACGGTCGGCTCCGGCCGGGTCACCAAGATCCTCAAGTAGGGGTCAGGGCGCGACGGACGAGGGGATCGAGGCACGACGACGGTGGCAGACGCAGCGCGCCAGAAGATCCGGATCCGGTTGAAGGCCTACGACCACGAGATCCTCGACCAGTCGACGGAGAAGATCGTCCAGACGGTCCTGCGCACCCAGGCCAAGGTGCAGGGCCCGGTGCCCCTGCCCACCGAGAAGCACCGCTACACCGTGATCCGGTCACCCCACAAGTACAAGGACAGCCGCGAGCACTTCGAGATGCGGGTGCACAAGCGCCTGGTCGACATCGTCGAGCACACCCCGAAGACGGTGGACTCCCTGCAGCGCCTCGACCTGCCCGCCGGGGTCGACATCGAGATCAAGATCCAGAACGTCTGAGCCCGCCGCGACCCTGCTCCCGGGGCCGAAATCCCGCTGGCAGGCCTCCCGACCCATGGTGTAACGTCGCAGGTCGGGCCGATTTCGGGCCCTGCAAGCCGGATCGACGTCTCCGAGCGCCCACCGGCATTGCGGTGGGGACCTCGGGGCACAACCTGGCGAGCGCTCCGCTCGGGTCTTCCCGGGCGGAGCGTTGGCATGCGAACCGGGCGCCGGCGCCGGTGCCGAAGAACCGAACCGGTGACCTGCGGCCAGCGCGGCAGGCGCTCCAGCATGAGGACGGAAGGGACTCCACATCGACCGTGGCGACCAAGGCGATCGTCGGCGAGAAGGTCGGCATGACCCAGGTCTGGGACGAGCAGCAACCGTGCCGTGCCGGTGACGGTGCTGCGGGTCGCGCCCGTGCGGGTGGTGCAGGTGAAGACCCCCGAGCGTGAGGGCTACTCCGCCCTGCAGGTCACCTGGGGCGTGCGCCGGGCGGCGACCCTGAACAAGCCCGAGCAGGGCCACTTCGCCACCGCCGGGGTGGAGCCGGGCCGTCACCTCGTCGAGCTGCGCATCGACGACGCCAGCGGCTTCGAGGTGGGCCAGCAGCTGACCGCCGACGTTCTGAGCCGCCGGCGAGCGGGTCGACGCCATCGCCGTGTCCAAGGGCAAGGGCTTCGCCGGGGCCATGAAGCGGCACAACTTCAAGGGCCAGGGCGCCGCCCACGGCAACCACAAGAAGCACCGGTCACCGGGGTCCATCGGGGCCTGCGCCACACCGGCCCGGGTCTTCAAGGGGACCCGGATGGCGGGCCGGATGGGTGGCCACCAGGTGACCACGCTCAACCTCGAGGTCGTCCAGGCCGACCCCGAGCGAGAGCTGATCCTGGTGAAGGGGGCCGTCCCCGGGCCGCGCGGCGGCATGGTCGTGCTCCGCGACACGGTCAAGGGTACGAACGGCGAGGAGCGCCTCATGAGCGCGGTCGACTCGCCGGCCCGGCCGCCCTCGGTCAGCGTCGCCGGGAGCGGCCCGAGCCCGAACGGCGCACCGTCGAGCGCCGGCGTGATCGACGGCACCGTCATCGACCAGGTGGTCCTCGACCCCCGAGATCTTCGGCATCGTCCCCAACACGGCGGTGCTGCACCAGGTGGTCACCGCCCAGCTGGCGGCGGCCCGGGCCGGCACCCAGTCCACCCGGACCCGGGCCGAGGTGCGCGGCGGCGGGGCCAAGCCGTTCCGCCAGAAGGGCACCGGCCGGGCCCGACAGGGCTCGACCCGCTCGCCGCAGTGGGTCGGGCGGTGGCATCGCCCTCGGCCCCAAGCCCCGCTCGTACCGCCAGCGGACGCCCAAGAAGATGATCCGGCTGGCGCTGCTACTCGGCCCTGTCGGACCGGGCCGCGCGAGGGCAGGGTCGCTGCTCGTCGACGAGTGGTCGTTCGCCGGCCCCGAGGACCAAGGACGCCGTCGCCGCTCTGGCCGCGCTCGAGCTCGAGGGTCGGGTGCTCGTCGTCCTCGGTCCCGATGACGGGATCGCCGACCGTTCCTTCGCCAACCTGCCGCGACGTCCAGACCGTCCAGGTCGCCGAGCTCAACGCCTACGACGTCCTCCGCAGCGACTGGGTGGTGTTCACCGACGCCACCGCTGCCGGGCGAGACCGACGCCGGTCGCCGCCGCCGCGAGCGCCCCGCCGCCCGGCGCGCCGGGCCCCGGCCACCAAGAAGGCTGCTGCCGGTGCCGAGGCGGCTGCCGCCGATGCCGACGGGCGACCGAGGGACACCGACGCTGCCGACGCCGAGGACGCCGTGACCGCCGAGACGAGGGGAGCGACCAGTGAAAGACGCCGAGCCAGGTGCTGCTGCGAGCCCGTGGTGTCGGAGAAGTCGTACGCCCTGATGGAGGACGGCGTCGTACGTCTTCGTGGTCGCCCCCGACGCCACCAAGATCGACGTCCGCTACGCCGTCGAGCAGGCGTTCGGGGTGCGGGTGAACAACGTCAACACCCTGAACCGCAAGGGCAAGCTCCGGCGCAACCGCAAGACGAACACCGTCGGCAAGCGTCCCGACACCAAGCGGGCGATCGTGACCCTGGCCGGCGGCGACCGCATCGACCTGTTCGAGAAGAGCTGAGAGGACGCCACCGATGCCCTTGCGCAAGCGCAAGCCCACCAGCGCCGGTCGCCGGTTCCAGACGGTCTCGGACTTCTCCGAGATCACCCGGTCGAAGCCCGAGCGGTCGCTCGTCGTCCCCAAGCCGCGCACCGGCGGCCGCAACAGCTACGGCCGCAAGACGGCACGCCACCGCGGTGGCGGCCACAAGCAGCAGTACCGGATCATCGACTTCAAGCGGGACAAGGACGGCGTGCCGGCCAAGGTGGCGGCCATCGAGTACGACCCCAACCGCAACGCCCGGATCGCCCTCCTGCACTACTACGACGGCGAGAAGCGCTACATCCTGGCCCCGGCCCAGGTGCGGCGTCGGCGACGTGCTGCAGAGCGGCCAGGGCTCGGAGATCCGGCCCGGCAACGCCCTGCCGCTGCGTTACATCCCGGTCGGCTCGACGATCCACAACATCGAGCTGCGGCCCGGCCAGGGCGGGAAGCTGGCCCGCGGTGCCGGGATGAGCGTCCAGCTGGTGGCCAAGGAAGGACTCGTTCGCCACCCTGCGGCTGCCGTCGACCGAGATGCGCCGGGTGCCGATCGACTGCCGGGGCACGCTCGGCGAGGTGGGCAACGCCGAGGCCGAGCTGATCTCGATCGGCAAGGCCGGCCGTAACCGGTGGAAGGGCGTGCGGCCCCAGACCCGGGGTGTGGCCATGAACCCCGTCGACCACCCTCTCGGTGGCGGCGAGGGCAAGTCGTCGGGTGGCCGCCACCCGGTGTCGCCGTGGGGCAAGCCCGAGGGCCGGACCCGGACCCGGCACAAGCCGTCAGACCAGATGATCGTGCGCCGACGCCGCACCCGCGGCGCGCGGCGATGACCGGAGTCCGAGGGAGCCACGCCTCATGCCGCGTAGCCTGAAGAAGGGACCCTTCGTGGACGACCACCTGCTGAAGAAGGTGGACGCCCTCAACGCCACGAGCGAGAAGCGGGTCATCAAGACCTGGTCGCGCCGCTCGACGATCATCCCCGACATGGTCGGGCCACACCATCGCCGTCCACGACGGACGCAAGCACGTTCCCGTCTACGTGACCGAGTCGATGGTGGGTCACAAGCTCGGGCGAGTTCGCCCCGACCCGGACCTTCCGGTACCACGCCGGCCAGGAACGGCAGGCGAGGCGCTGACATGCCCGGGCGTCAAGACCAACGAGGTGGCCGGCACCCGCGCGGTCCTGCGCCACTACCGGATGTCGGCCTACAAGGCGCGCCAGGTCCTCGACCTCGTGCGGGGCAAGGACGTCGACCGGGCCGCAGGAGATCCTCCGCGCCACGCCGCGCGAGGCGGCCCGGGTGGTGGCCAAGGTGCTGGCCTCGGCGGTGGCCAACGCCCGCAACAACGACCTGCTCGACCCCGACGAGCTCTTCGTGTCGGCGTGCTACGCCGACGAGGGCACCACGATCAAGCGCTGGCGACCCCGGGCCCGGGGACGCGCCACGCGGATCCGCAAGCGGACCTGCCACATCACCGTGATCGTGAGCCGCCTACCCGAGGACCGCCTCGAACGCCGCCGTGCCCGTCAGGCGGTGCAGACCACCGCCGGTGCGCGTCCCGACGGGTGCGCCGCTTCGCGACGCCGCCAGGTGGCCGAGCCGCCGAGCCGACGCCGGCGCCGGCGCTGCGAGCGAGGACGGCACCGACTGGACGATGCCGTCGACGACGACGCACCGACGCCGAGCTGACCGAGCGATGCCGGCCGGGGCGACGACGTGGACGACGAGCCGAGGACGACGACGTCGAGCCGAGGACGACGACGAGCCGAGGACGACGAGGGCCCGAGCGATGAGGCCCGGAGTCGGACGACGCCGAGTGCCCGGAGCGACGACCGAGACAGCCGAGCGCGACACCGGCGGCCGAGCGACGAGGAGAAGGACTGACGATGGGCCAGAAGGTCAACCCGTACGGGTTCCGCCTCGGCGTGACCACCGACTGGAAGTCACGTTGGTTCGAGGAGCGCAACTACCAGGACTTCGTCATCGAGGACTGGAAGATCCGCGACTACCTCATGTCGCAGCTCGAGTCGGCGGCCGTGAGCCGGATCGAGATCGAGCGGACCCGCGACCGGCTGCGTGTCGACATCCACACGGCCCGACCGGGCATCGTGATCGGCCGGCGCGGTTCGGAGGCCGACCGTCTGAAGAAGAAGCTCGAGGACATCACCGGTCTGCGGAACCGCATCCAGCTGAACATCCAGGAGATCAAGCAGCCCGAGCTCGATGCGGCGCTCATCGCCCAGAGCATCGCCGACCAGTTGGCCCGGCGTGTCGCCTTCCGCCGGGCCATGAAGCGGGCCATGCAGACGGTGACCAAGGCCGGTGCCCTGGGCGTGCGGGTCCAGTGCTCGGGACGCCTCGGCGGCTCGGAGATGGCCCGCAAGGAGGGGTACCGCGAAGGTCGGGTCCCCCTGCACACCCTGCGGGCCGACATCGACTACGGGTTTCGCGAGGCCAAGACCACCTTCGGCCGCATCGGGGTGAAGGTGTGGATCTACAAGGGCGACATCCTGCCCTACAAGCTGTCGTCCGAGGACAAGATCTCGCGCGAGGCGGCCATGGCCGCGGGCGAGACGTCGGGTCAGTCGGGTCCCCGCCGACTGGTCACCGCCGGCGGTGGTCGTCGTCGGGCCGAGCAGGGCGAGCCCGGGAGTGCACCGGCCGCCGACGCCGGCGACGCCACCGAGACGACCGACGATGTCGCCGATACCGACGCCGAGGCGCCCACGACGCCGCTGCCGGGTACGCCGGTGACGGGCGAGCCCGACGACCTCGAGCGCCTCCTGGCCGAGGAAGAAGAGATCGAGCGCCGGACCCGCAACGAGCACCACGAGACGCCGCACTTCCGCAAGGAGTCGGACTGATGTTGATGCCCCGGAAGGTCAAGCACCGCAAGCAGCAGCGCGGGCGCCTGAGCGGATCGGCCAAGGGCGGCACCACGATCACCTTCGGCGACTTCGGGATCCAGGCGCTGGAGCCGGCGTGGATCACGCAGCGCCAGATCGAGGCCGCCCGAATCGCCATGACCCGCCACGTGAAGCGCGGCGGCAAGGTGTGGATCCGGGTCTTCCCGGACAAGCCCGTCACCCAGAAGCCGGCCGAGACCCGGATGGGTTCGGGCAAGGGCAACCCCGAGCACTGGGTCGCCGTGGTGCGGCCGGGCCGCATCCTGTTCGAGCTCGCCGGCGTCGACCGGGATCTGGCACGCGCGGCCATGGAGCGCGCCATTCAGAAGCTGCCGTTCAAGGCCCGCTTCGTCGTCCGTCCCGGAACGCACGGGACGGCCGAGGTGGAGGTGTAGCGCCATGCCCACCGCAACCGAACTGCGAGAGCTCGACGACGACGAGCTCGAGGCCCGGCTCGACGGAGTACCGCCGCGAGATGCTGAACCTGCGGTTCCAGCTGGCCACCGGACAGCTCGACAACTACGCGCGTCTGAATCTCGCCCGGCGCAACGTCGCCCGGGTCTTCACGGTGCTACGCGATCGCGAGATCGCCCTGGCCGAGGGCCGCGACGCCGGTCCGGTGATCTTCGAACACCCGGTGCGCCCGCCGCGCCGCCGACTCGAGACGACGGGCGAAGAGACGACCGACGACGACATCACCGACGAGTTCGACGCCGAGGCGGACACCGGAGATGTGGCAGCCGAGACCGAAATGGCCGGGGACGACGGGTCGCCGACGGACGCCGACGAGGAGGACGAGTGATGACCGAGCAGTCCACGCCGGCACCGCGCAACGGACGCAAGGTTCGCGAAGGACTGGTGGTCTCCGACAAGATGCAGGCCACCGTGGTGGTCGCCGTCGTCGAGCGGGTCCGCCATGCCCGCTACGGCAAGACGGTGCAGCGCACCACGCAGGCTCTACGCCCACGACGCGGACAATGACGCCAAGTTGGGTGACCGGGTGCGGGTCATGGAGACGCGGCCGCTGTCCAAGCTCAAGCGCTGGCGCGTCACCGACGTCCTCGAGCGTGCCCGATGATCCAGCAGGAGTCCCGGCTCAAGGTGGCTGACAACTCCGGCGCCCGCGAGGTCCTGTGCATCAAGGTGCTCGGTGGGTCACGCCGGCGCTACGCCGGCATCGGCGACGTTTTCGTGGCCACGGTCAAGGACGCCATCCCCGGAGCTGCCGTGAAGAAGGGTGAGGTGGTCCGCTGCGTGGTCGTCCGCACGGCCAAGGAGACGACGCCGGCCCGACGGCAGCTACATCACGCTTCGACGAGAACGCGGCCGTTCTCATCAACGAGCAGCAACAGCCACGGGGGACCCGCATCTTCGGACCGGTGGGCCGTGAGCTGCGCGACAAGAGGTTCATGCGGATCGTCTCGCTCGCTCCGGAGGTGCTGTGATGCGAATACGCAAGGGTGACACCGTCCAGGTCCTGAGCGGCAAGAACCGGGGCAAGCGGGGCCAGGTCATGTTGGCCATACCCGAGCAGGGCAAGGTGATCGTCGACGGCGCCAACTGGCCAAGCGTCACACCAAGCAACGTGGGGCCACCATGCAGGGCGGCATCATCGACAAGGACATGCCGTTGCCCGTGTCGGCGGTGGCCATCGTCTGCCCGGTGGACGGTCCCACCCGGATCGGGATGCGGATCGACGAGACCGGTCGCAAGATCCGTGTCTGCCGCAAGTGCGGAACGGAGCTCGGATGACCGCCGCCGCGACCCGCACCCGCCCCCGCCTGAAGGAGCGCTACGACACCACGACGCGTGCGGCGAGCTGCAGGTTCGACCTGGGGCTGTCCAACATCATGGAGGTGCCGCGCCTGGAGAAGATCGTGATCAACATGGGTGTCGGAAAGGCCACCCAGCAGCCTTCGCTCATCGAAGGGGCGGTCAAGGACCTCGAGGTGATCAGCGGCCAGAAGCCGGTGGTCACCCGGGCCCGGCAGATCCATCGCCGCCTTCAAGCTCCGCGAGGGCATGCCCATCGGGGCCAAGGTGACATTGCGCGGCGACCGGGCCTGGGAGTTCCTCGACCGCCTGATCGCGCTGGCCATCCCCCGGATCCGCGACTTCCGGGGCCTTTCGCCGACGTCGTTCGACGGTCACGGCAACTACACCTTCGGGGTCACCGAGCAGTTGATCTTCCCCGAGGTCGACTACGACCGCGTCGACACGACGCGGGGCATGGACATCACCATCTGTACCACAGCCCGAAACGACGACGAAGGCCGCGCCTTCCTCGTCGCCTTCGGGTTCCCGTTCAGGCAGGAGAGCATCTAGCACCATGGCCAAAAAGGCATTGATCGAGAAGCAGCAGCGCACACCCAAGTTCAAGGTCCGCGGCCTACACGCGGTGCCGACGGTGCGGACGGCCGAAGGCCGTGTTCCGCAAGTTCGGGCTGTGCCGGATCTGCCTGCGCGTCATGGTGCACGCGGGGGAGATCCCCGGCGTGACCAAGGCGAGCTGGTGAGGGGAGGACCGCGCTCATGACGATGACCGACCCCATCGCCGACATGCTGACCCGTATCCGCAACGCCAACACGGCGATGCACGACACGGTGAAGATGCCGAGCTCCAAGCTCAAGGAGTCGCTGGCCGACATTCTCGAGCGCGAAGGGTACATCGGGGCTTCGACGTCGCCCCGTCGACGCACGGGCCCGGGCAGCGTCCTCGAGATCAAGCTCAAGTACGCGCCGGACCGGACCCGGACGATCGGCGGCCTGCGTCGCGTGTCCAAGCCCGGTCTTCGTATCTACGCGCAGGCCGACCGCATGCCGCGCGTCCTCGGCGGCATGGGTGTGGCCGTCGTGTCGACCAGCCAAGGTCTCATGACCGACCGCGAGGCGCGCAAGCGTCGCGTCGGCGGGGAGGTGCTCTGTTATGTCTGGTGAGTCCGTTTCTGTCCGGTGATCGGTCGCGGCGCCGGGGCCAGGTGGACCCACACTCCGTGGACGTCGTCTGATGTCGCGCGTCGGCCGCTCTCCCATCGCCGTGCCCGGCGGCGTGACCGTGACGGTGGACGGGCCCCTGGTCACGGTGGCCGGACCGCAGGGCACCCTGGCGCGCCCGCTCCCCGGTGCCATCACGGTGCGCCAGGAGGACTGCCAACCTCATCGTCGAGCGCCCCGACGACCAGCGCCAGAACCGCGCCCTGCACGGGCTCACCCGTTCGCTGGTGGCCAACATGGTGACGGGGGTCACTGCCGGCTTCACCAAGGAGCTCGAGATCGTCGGGGTCGGCTACCGGGCCGCCGCCCGGGGGCCGGCGTTCGCTGGAGCTGGCGCTGGGCTTCTCCCATCCGGTGACGGTGGATGCTCCGGACGGAGTCACATTCGAGGTCCCCACACCGACCCGGATCGTGGTGAAGGGCATCGACAAGGAGAAGGTGGGTCAGGTGGCGGCCGACATCCGCAAGTTGCGCAAGCCTGAGCCCTACAAGGGCAAGGGTGTCCGGTATCTCGGCGAGCGCGTCATGCGCAAGGCCGGGAAGGCGGCCAAGTAACCATGGCCACGACCGCTCAACGTAAGCGCACGCTGCGTATCCGCCGCCATGCCCGGGTGCGCAAGCAGATCGTGGGGACGACGTCCCGTCCCCGCCTGGCCGTGTTCCGGTCCGCGCGTCACATCTCGGCCCAGGTCATCGACGACGCCACCGGTCGCACCGTGGCCGCCGCCAGCACCGTGGAGGCCGCGCTGCGATCCGGCTCCGGGGGCAACGTCGGCGGCCGCCCAGAGCGTGGGTCGCCTGATCGCCGAGCGGGCCACGGCCGCCGGGGTCACGAAGGTGGTCTTCGACCGCGGAGGTTTTCGGTATCACGGGCGGGTGGCCGCCCTGGCCGATGCCGCCCGCAAAGCAGGACTGGAGTTCTGACAATGCTCGACGGACAATTCGAAGAGAGGACCATCCGGGTGAACCGGGTGGCCAAGGTGGTGAAGGGAGGCCGACGGTTCTCCTTCACCGCCCTGATGGTGGTGGGCGACGGCAACGGTCGCGTCGGTCTCGGATACGGCAAGGCCAAGGAAGCGGGGCTGGCCGTGCAGAAGGGTATCGAGGAGGCGCGCAAGAACATGTTCAACGTCCCTCTCGCCGGCTCCACCATCACCCACCCGATCATCGGTGAGGCCGGGGCCGGACGGGTCATGCTGAAGCCCGCCGCGCCCGGTACCGGGGTCATCGCCGGCGGCGCGGCGCGCGCCATCCTGGAGATGGCGGGGATCCACGACATCTTGTGCAAGTCGCTGGGCTCGTCGAACGGGATCAACGTGGCCCATGCGACCATCGCCGGGCTCAAGTCTCTGAAGCGACCCGAGGACGTGGCCCGGCTGCGGGGAAAGCCGGCCGACGAGGTCATCCCCGCGGGGTGCTGCGCGCCTACCGCGAACGGCAGCGCGCCTCCGATCTGTTCCAGGGGGTGCGAGGCATGACGGCGTCGGCATCGGGCGGTCGAGCTCAAGGTCACCCAGGTCCGTTCGGCCATCTGCACCAAACCGAAGCACCGGGGCACGCTCCGGGCGCTCGGGTCTGCGCGGCGTCGGTCGGTCGCGCATCCTGCCCGATCGGCCCGAGGTCCGCGGCATGATCGCCCGCGTACCCCACCTCGTGACGGTGGAGGCCGCCGAGCCCGACGAAGCGGCCGCCCAGCACCTGCGCACGCAGGCCACCCGACGCGCACGCCGGTCGGCCGAGGGGAGGCACGACTCATGAAGCTCCACGACCTGCGACCGCCGGCCGGTTCCAACCGGGCCCGCCGACGGGTGGGGCGGGGCATCGCCGGCAAGGGTGGCAAGACCGCGGGCCGGGGGACCAAGGGACAGCACGCCCGCAACACGGTGAAGCCGGGCTTCGAAGGCGGCCAGCTTCCGCTGGCCCAACGCATTCCCAAGCTCAAGGGATTCAACAACCCGTTCCGCGTCGCCTACGCCGTGGTCAACCTCGACACCCTCGAGAACTTCACCGGGGACGTGGCCACGCCCGCCACCTTGGAGGCCGTCGGCCTGGTCCGCAAAGGGGCCCTGGTCAAGGTGCTCGGCCGGGGTGAGCTGCACCGCGCCCTGCGGGTCGAGGTGCACGCGGTGTCGGCCACCGCCCGCAGTGCCATCGAGGCCGCCGGAGGCCAGGTGGAGTTGCTCCCCCTTCCCTTCGGCCACGGACGGCCCCCTGCGCGGGGAAACGCGCTCACCAACCGGTAGCCTCTACACCTTGGGTATCGGCGCCCGGCGCCGAAACGCGACGAGGAGGGGCGGTGCTCTCGAGCCTCAAGAACATCTTCAAGGTTCCGGACCTTCGCAACAAGGTCGTGTTCACCCTCCTCATCATCGGCCTGTACCAGCTCGGCGCGAACCTCATCGTCCCCTTCGTCTCCATCCAGCAGATCCAGCTGCTCGAGGACAAAGCCAAGCGGCCGGGATCCTCGGCTTCCTGAACCTGTTCTCCGGGGGCGGGCTGTTGCGCATGGCGCTCTTCGGCCTCGGGATCATGCCGTACATCACCAGCTCGATCATCATCCAGCTCCTCTCGACCGTGATCCCCAAGCTCGAGGAGTGGCGTGACCAGGGTGCGGTCGGCCAGAAGAAGATCACCCAGACGACCCGGTACCTCACCATCGGGCTCGCCCTGTCTGCAGTCGGCCGGTCTCGTCTACGTGTTCCACAACGGTGCGGCCGGGCTCCTGGGCTCGACCTCGTCCAACATCGACCTCATCCCCCACTTCACGCTGTACCGCGCCGGTTTCATCTGCCTCACTCTCACCGCCGGGACGGCCTTCGTCATGTGGCTCGGTGAGCTCATCACCCAGCGCGGCATCGGCAACGGGATGTCGATCATCATCTTCGCCAACGTCGTCGCCGGCCGTCCCGGCCGGCGGCACTGCCGTCTGGTCGCAGGGTGGGAAGCATCAAGTTCGGCGTCATCGTGGCGCTGACCCTGGTGCTTCTCGTCTTCGTGGTCTTCATGGAGCAGGGCCAGCGCCGGATCCCCGTCACGTTCGCCAAACGGGTCGTCGGCCGCCGAATGTACGGCGGATCCTCCACCTACATCCCGCTCAAGGTCAACCAGTCCGGCGTCATCCCGATCATCTTCGCCAACTCGCTGCTCTACATCCCGGTCCTGCTGGCCAACGTCATCCCGTGGGTCGGCGTTCCGGAACTTCGTCAACAACCAGATCACCCCCACGAGCCTGGTCTACGTCTCGTTGTACGGGATCCTGATCTTCGCCTTCACCTTCTTCTACGTCTACGTGGCGTTCGACCCCCACCAGCAGGCGGACATCATCCGCAAGCAGGGCGGGTACATCCCCGGCATCCGGCCGGGTCCGCCCACCGAGCGCTACCTGGCGCGCATCCTCAACCGCATCACGCTCCCCGGCGGGTTGTACCTGGCGTTGGTGGCCGTGTTGCCGTCACTGTTCATGGCGCTCGTGGCACATCACCGGCGCTACCCGTTCTACGGGACCACTCTCCTCATCGCCGTGGGCGTGTCGCTCGAGACGATGCGGCAGATCGACAGCCAGCTGATGATGCGGAACTACGAGGGCTTCCTGAAGTAGCGGAGTGGTACCCGGCGTCAGGCTCGTGGTCCTCGGCAAACAAGGGGCCGGCAAGGGGACACAGTGCGTGCGACTGTCGCATCACTACGTGGTCCCGCACATCTCCACGGGGGACATGCTGCGCGCCGCGGTCAAGACCGGGGACGAACCTCGGCTCCAAGGTCAAGGAGAACATGGACAGCGGTGAGTTGCTGGGCGACGATCTGATCATGGAGATGGTGGCCGAGCGTCTGGCCGAGCCCGACGCCCGCGCCCGCGGCTTCATCCTCGACGGCTGCCCGCGCACCACGCACCAGGCCGAGGTCCTGGCCGCGCTCATGACGCCTGACGATCATCGACGTCACCGTCGACATCGAGGTCCCGACGATCCAGGCCATGCGTCGGCTCGCCAGTCGGCGGGTCTGCATCGACTGCGGCGCCAACTACTCGGTGTCGCTGCCGCCCGAAGATGAACTGGACCTGCGACGTCTGCGGAGGGGAGGTCATCCAGCGCGAGGACGACATCGAGGACGCCATCGGGCGCCGGCTCGAGCTCTACGAACGCCAGACCGCCCCGCTGATCGACTGGTACTCGGCCCGGGGACAACTGGCCAAGGTGAACGGCATCGGTTCTCCCGACGCGGTGCTGCGCCGGGTGATCCGGGCCGTGGAGGAGCGGCGTCAGAACCGCCGGGGTGGTTCTCGATGAGACTCGGCACCCAGCCGGAGAGGGCCGCCCGGGACAGGGCCGCCCCGGACAGGACCGACCCGGACAGGACCGACCGATGAAGAGAACGACCGACGAGATCGCCAAGATGCGCCGCGCCGGGAGGGTGGTGGCGGAGATGCACGAGGCGACCCGAGCGGCGGCCAAGCCCGGGGTGACCACGGCCGACCTCGACACGGTGGCCCGGGAGGTTCTCGACCGGCGGGGAGCCAAGTCGAACTTCCTGCACTACCGGGGCTTCCCGGCCGTGATCTGCACCTCGCCCAACGACATGATCGTCCACGGCATCCCCGGTGACTACACGCTCCAGGAGGGGGACATCCTCTCGATCGACTGCGGGGCCATCATCGAGGGCTACCACGGGGACGCGGCCTTCACCATGGCCATCGGGGAGGTGACACCGACGCCGCCCGCGGCTCATCGAGGTCACCGAGCGAGCCTGTGGGCCGGAATCGACCAGCTGCGGTCCGGGAACCGCCTGCACGAGGTCGGCCGGGCCGTCCAGGCGGTCGCCGAGAAGGCGGGGTTCTCCGTGGTCAGGGAGTACGTGGGCCATGCCATCGGGACCGCCATGCACGAGGAACCCCAGGTCCCCAACTACTGGCCCGGCAGCGGGGGTCCCATGCTCAAGACGGGCATGGTCTTCGCCGTGGAGCCGATGGTCAACGCCGGGGGGGCGGCCACCAAGGTGCTCGACGACGGCTGGAGTGTCATCACGGCCGACGGCAGCCTGTCGGCCCATTTCGAGCACAGCATCGCCGTCACCGACGACGGCCCCGAGGTCCTGACCCTGCCCTGACCGGACGGACGCCGCCGGTGGCCGCCGGGCGCCGGAACCGCTATGCTCATAGGTCGGCTCGCCAGGCCTGACCTGGGTCTGATCGCTCCGGCTGAGGCCGGGGAGGCGGGTCGCCATCGCTCGGACCGGGACCCCACCCGGAGCGGCACGAGCGGACCGGGAGACATGGCACCTGGCTGGGTGCGGCGTGCCCGGTGGAAAGGATTAGGAGGAGTCACCTGCCGAAGCCTAAAGAGGATGCGATCGTGCTGGAAGGGACGGTCGTCGAGCCGTTGCCGAACGCCATGTTCCGCGTGGAGCTCGAGAACGGCCACAAGGTTCTGGCACACAGCTCGGGAAAGATGCGGATGCACCGGATCCGCATCCTGCCCGGTGATCGGGTGCAGGTGGAGATCACACCGTATGACCTGAGCAGAGGGCGGATCACGTACCGGTACAAGTGAGAGATCCGGACGCACCGAGGCGCGCACCCGGTGGTGCCGGCGCCGAGGCTCCCCGGGTGGGGATGCGCAGGTGAGGTCCCGGGCCCGAGGGCCCGGAGAATGGACAGAAGCGAAATGAAAGTACGACCGAGCGTCAAGGCGATCTGCGAGAAATGCAAGGTGATCCGCCGGCACGGGGTGGTCATGGTCATCTGCGAGAACCCCCGGCACAAGCAGCGCCAGGGCTGAGCGGTTCAGGACGAGGGAGAAGGGACAGCGCGTGGCACGGATCGCCGGTGTGGACATCCCCCGCGAGAAGCGGCTGGAGATCTCCCTGACCTACATCTTCGGGGTCGGACGGACCCAGGCGCAGCGCGTCTGCTCCGCCACCGACACGAACCCCGACACCCGGGTGCGTGACCTGACCGACGAAGAGGTCACCCGGCTGCGGACCTGGATCGACGCCAATTTGAAGGTCGAGGGTGATCTCCGCCGGGACATCGCCCAGGACATCAAGCGCAAGATGGAGATCGGGTCCTACCAGGGGATCCGGCACCGCCGTGGGCTCCCCGTCCACGGACAGAGAACCCACACCAACGCCCGCACCCGCAAGGGACCGAAGAAGACGGTCGCCGGGAAGAAGAAGGTCCGCAAGTAGATGGCCAAGACCGCCAAGTCCCCCAAGTCCGCCTCCACACGCCGTCCCCGCAAGCGGGAGCGCAAGAACGTCGCCTACGGCGTGGCCCACATCAAGAGCTCGTTCAACAACACGATCGTCAGCATCAGCGACCACGAAGGCAATGTCCTGGCCTGGGCCTCGGCCGGCAACGTCGGATTCAAGGGATCTCGGAAGTCCACTCCCTTCGCCGCCCAACTGGCGGCCGAGCAGGCGGCGCGCCGGGCCATGGAGCACGGTGTCCGCAAGGTCGACGTGCTCGTCCGCGGCCCCGGCTCGGGACGCGAGACCGCGATCCGCTCGCTGCCGCCGTGGGCATCGAAGTCGCCGGCATCAAAGATGTCACCCCCATCCCTCACAACGGCTGCCGCCCCAAGAAGCGGCGCCGGGTCTGAGGGCGGGGACCGAAGGGAGTACGACCGATCATGGCGCGTTACACCGGGCCCGTCTGCCGTCTGTGCCGGCGCGAGCGGACCAAGCTGTTCTTGAAGGGCGAGCGCTGCTACTCGCTCAAGTGTCCCGTCAGCGACGCGGTCAGCGACCGCCATTCCCGGGCGTACCCACCGGGTGAGCACGGGCGCGACCGGATGCGCCAGGGTTCGGAGTACCTGGCCCAGTTGCGTGAGAAGCAGAAGGCGCGGCGGATCTACGGGGTCCTCGAGAAGCAGTTCAGGATCGTCTACGCCGAGGCCAACCGGCAGCCCGGGATCACCGGCGAGAACCTCCTGCGCCTGCTGGAGCTGCGGCTCGACAACGTCGCCTTCCGGGCCACCTGGGGGGCGAGCCGTGCCCAGGCCCGGCAGCTGGTGCGCCACGGGCACATCCTCGTGAACGGCAAGCGGGTGACGATCCCCAGTTACCGCGTCCGCGAGTCCGATGTCGTGTCCTTGAAGCCCTCGGCCCGTGAGATGTACATCGTCCGCCGCAACCTCGACACCCTCGACCGGCAGCTCCCGCTGTGGCTCGAGGCGGGGGAGGGGCGGCTCTCGGTGCGCGTGACGGCCCTGCCCGAGCGCGAACATATCGACGAGCCCCTGCGCGAGTCCCTCATCGTCGAGCTGTACTCGAAGTAACCACTCTTCTCCCCACCCACCGACCACCTCCAGGAGCGATCCAGATGCTCATCATCCAGCGACCCACCGTCGAGGCCCTCGGCGAGGAGGAGGGCAGCCGTCAGCGGTTCGCCATCAGTCCTCTCGAGCCGGGATTCGGGCACACGCTCGGCAACTCGATCCGCCGGACCCTGTTGTCCTCCATTCCCGGCGCCGCCGTCACCCAGGTCCGGTTCGACGACGCCCTCCACGAGTTCACCGTTCTGCCCGGCGTGAAGGAGGACATCACCGATGTCATCCTGAACCTGAAGGACATCGTCCTGCGGGTGCACAGCGACGACCCGGTGACGCTGCGCTGTGACAAGCGCGGACCGGCGGACGTCACGGCCGCCGACCTCCAGCTGACGGCCGACGTCGAGGTCCTGAACCCCGAGCTGCCGGTGGCCACGCTGAACGCCAAGGGCCGCCTGGCCATGGACGTGACGGTCGAGAAGGGACGCGGCTACGTGTCGGCCGAGCGCAACAAGCGGTCGAACACGATCGGCGTGATCCCCGTCGACTCCATCTTCTCCCCGGTCCGGCGCGTCGCCTTCTCCGTCGAGCCCGTCCGGGTGGAGCAGTCCACCGACTTCGACCGGCTCGTGCTCGACATCGAGACCGACGGATCCCTGACGCCACGCGAGGCCCTGGCCTCGGCCGGCGACACCCTGCGGTCCCTGGTGGGCCTGGTGGCGGACCTCGAGGACGAGCCCCAGGGCCTCGAGCTGGGCGAGGTGGGCACCTCCACCAGCGGGTCGCCCGACCTCGACCTTCCCATCGAGGACCTGGACCTGTCCGAGCGGCCCCGCAACTGCCTCAAGAGGGCCCAGGTCAACACCATCGGCGAGCTGGTCGAACGGACCGCACGACGACCTGCTGGCCATCACCAACTTCGGTCAGAAGTCCCTCGACGAGGTCATCCAGCGGCTCGACGAGCGGGGCCTGTCCCTCCGCGTCAAGGACTGAAGGCTCCGAGACGATGCGTGGCATCCCCCGTAAGGGCAAGCGCCTGGGTGGCGACGCCGCCCACGAGAAGGCCATGGTCGGCAACCTCGTGGCCTCCCTGATCGCCGCCGAATCGTTGGTGACGACCGAAGCCAAGGCGAAGGCCCTTCGCCCCGTGGTCGAGAAGTGCATCACCGCGGCGCGCAAAGGTGGCGTCCATCGCCAGCGTCAGGTGGTGGCGCTCATCCGGGACAAGGACATGGCCCACAAGCTCTTCGAGGAGATCGGCCCCCGCTACACCGACCGGCCCGGCGGCTATACCCGGATCCTGAAGCTCGGGCCCCGCCAGGGCGACAGTGCGCCCATGGCGCGCATCGAATTCGTTTGACGCTGTTCGACCCCCCCGACGCCGGCGCGGTGCCGGCGGGGGACGAGGACCGGGCGGACGACGCCCGAGCAGGGCCCGAACGGATCCGGCTGCGGCTGGTGGTCGCCTACAACGGATCCGGCTTCCGGGGCTTCGCCGCCCAGCCCGGGCAGCGCACCGTGGCCGGCGAGCTCTGCCGCTCCCTGTCCACCGCCTTGCGCCAGCCGGTCGATCTGACCTGTGCCGGCCGCACGGACGCCGGTGTCCATGCCGCCGGTCAGGTGGTCCACACCGACGTGGTGGGCCCGGTGGACTGTGTCGCTCTCGTCCGGGCCGTGAACGCCATGCTCGGTCCCGCCGTGGTGGTGCGCACCGCGGCTGCGGCCCCGCCCGGCTTCGACGCCCGCCGGTCCGCCCGGACGCGCCTGTACCGGTACCTCATCCTCCAAGGCGAAGGCCCCGACCCCCTCCTCGCCCCCCTGGCCTGGCACGTCCGCGACCCCCTGGACGTCCGGGCCATGGCCGCCGGGGCCGACGCGCTCCTCGGTGAGCACGACTTCCGCGCCTTCTGCCGACGCCCGCCGGGCACGGCCCCCGGCGAACCCATCCGTCGGCGCGTCCTGGAGACGTCGTGGCGGGAGGAGTCCTGGGCGCCGGGGGGCTCGACGCCGACGCCCGACTGCTGCGGTTCGACATCACGGCCCAGTCCTTCTGCCATCAGATGGTCCGCTCGATCGTCGGCACCCTGGCCGACGTCGGGCGTGGGCGCCGGCGGGCATCCGACGTGACCTGGATGCTCACCACCGGTGACCGCTCGCAGGGCGTCACCCTGGCTCCTCCCCACGGGCTCAGCCTGCTGTCGGTCGACTACGCCGGGGCCGACGGCTCGTGACCGGGCCCCGGACCCCGGGACACCGGTGTCACCAGGGGATTCTCCCTCCAGCGCTTGCCCGGCCCCCGCGCCAGCATCTAGTGTGAGAGGTCCGTCTGGTGACGGGGGCGGGTCCCATCCGCCCTCCGTCAGTGGCGCCGGCCGAGGTCAGGACCGGCGCCCGGCGGTCGGAACCATCCGCGAACAACGATCAAGGACCCGCGTGCGCACGTTCTCGCCCAGACCCGTGGACATCAACCGGACGTGGCACGTCGTCGACGCCGACGGCATGGTCCTCGGCCGGCTGGCCACCCGGGTGGCCACCATCCTGCGGGGCAAGCACAAGCCGATCTTCGCCCCCCATGTCGACACCGGCGACCATGTCATCGTGGTCAACGCGGCCAAGGTCGTCCTGAGCGCCGGCAAGGCCGACAAGAAGTTCGTCTACCGCCACAGTGGCTATCCGGGTGGACTCAAGGCGGCCAGTTACGCGGACCTCCTCGAGACCCGTCCCGAGGAGGTCGTCCGCCGCGCCGTGCGGGGCATGCTCCCCCGCAACCGCCTGGGGCGCCAGCAGCTCTCCAAGTTGAAGGTCTACGCGGGGGCCAGAGCACCCGCACGAAGCCCAGCAGCCGCAAGTCCTCGACGTCCCCGGCGCCCGGGCCCGGACGTAGACGCTTCTCCCTACCGGGCCTTCAGAAAGAACAGGAACCGCACGTGTCCACCAAGCCGAAGCTCCCCTCCCCGCTCAGCCAGACGACGGGGCGCCGCAAGAGGGCGGTGGCCCGCGTCCGCGTCCGCACCGGTCAGGGGACCATCACGGTCAACCGCAAACCCATCGAGCAGTACTTCACCTCCGCCACCCACCGCATGATCGTCACCGAGCCGCTGCGGCTGACCAACCTGGTCGAGGGTTACGACGTCGACGCCACCATCGACGGTGGGGGGGTCTCGGGCCAGGCGGGGGCGCTGCGCCTGGGTATCGCCCGCTCGATCCTCGAACTCGACCCCGAGCTGCGCCCGACCCTCAAGAAGGCCGGCCTCCTGACCCGCGACGCCCGCGAGAAGGAGAGCAAGAAGTACGGCCTCAAGAAGGCCCGCAAGGCCCCCCAGTACTCGAAGCGGTAGTCGGCCGTGGGTGTCCGGTTCGGCACCGACGGCATCCGTGGTGTCGCCAACGCCGAGCTCGGAGCGGAGCTGGTCCTCGCCCTGGGCCGGGCCACGGCGCGGGCGCTGCCGGCGCCGACGTTCCTCGTGGCGCGCGACACCCGGCAGTCGGGCCCGCTGCTGCAGGCGGCGCTGTCCGCCGGCCTGGCCAGCGAGGGCGCCGACGTCGTCGACCTCGGTGTCCTGCCCACCCCCGGCGTGGCCTGGCACTGCGCGCCGCGCGCGGCCTTCCCGGGCGCCGTGATCTCGGCCTCGCACAACCCCTTCGCCGACAACGGCGTCAAGCTCTTCGCCACCGGCGGTCTGAAGCTGCCCGACGCCGACCGAGTCCGCCGTCGAGGATGAGCTCGACCGCGTCCTCGCCGCTGAGGTCGGCGGTCCGCAGTCACCGACCGGTCACGCCGTCGGGCGCCTGTCGTCGGATGCCGACCGCCGCCGACGGGTACGTCGACCATCTGGTGGCCGCGCTCGACGGCCGCGCCCTGGAGGGAATGCGGGTGGTGGTCGACTGCGCCAACGGTGCCGCCTCGGCCGTCGCCCCGGTCGTCCTCGAGCGCCTGGGGGCCACCGTCGACGCCATCGCCTGCGAACCCGACGGGACGAACATCAACGACGGGTGCGGGTCGACCCACCCCGAACGCGTCGGCGCCGAGGTGGTGGCCCGGGGCGCGGACATCGGCCTGGCCCTCGACGGCGACGCCGACCGGCTGGTGGCCGTCGACCACACCGGTGCCGCCACCACCGGCGACGAGCTCCTGGCCCTCTTCGCCACCGACCTGGCCGGGCGCGGGCGCCTGGCCGGCAACACGGTGGTGGTCACGGTCATGTCGAACCTGGGCTTCCGCCTGGCCATGGCCGAGCAGGGCATCACCGTGCGGGAGACGCCCAGGTCGGCGACCGTTACGTCCTCGAAGCGCTGAACGCCGACGGGCTCACCCTGGGCGGCGAGCAGTCGGGACATCTCGTCTTCCGGGAGCTGGCGACCACCGGCGACGGGGTGCTCACCGGCGTGCTCCTGCTCGACCTGCTGCGGCGGACGGGCCGACCGCTCGCCGAGTTGGCCCGGGAGGTCATGCGCCGCCTCCCCCAGGTCCTGGTGAACGTCCCCGCCGTCGATCCCGGCGCAGGTGGTCGCGAGCGCCGACGGTCCAGGCCGAGGTCGACGCCGTGGACGCTCGAGCTCGGCGCCGGCGGCCGGGTGCTCCTGCGGGCCAGCGGGACCGAGCCGCTCGTCCGGGTCATGGTCGAGGCGGCCGACGCAGGACCTGGCCCACGCCGGGTGGTGGACGCGGCTGTGCGGCCGTGGTGGAGCGCGCCGCCTCGGTCCCCGACGCGACGCCGTAGCCTGGGCCCATGTGCGGCATCATCGGAGCCACCGGTGATCACGGCGTCCTCGACCTCCTGCTCGACGGTCTGGAACGGCTCGAGTACCGGGGCTACGACTCGGCCGGGGTGGCCCTCGACCACGACGGCGGCCTCTACCGGGCCGCGGGCGGCGACCGGGACCCGCTCGCTCGCGGATCTCCGCAAGGTGGTGGAGAACGCCCCGGCGGGGGTGACGGCCGGGATCGGCCACACCCGGTGGGCCACCCACGGTCACCCCACCGAGATGAACGCCCATCCCCATCTGGACTGCAGCGCCCGGGTGGCGGTCGTCCACAACGGGATCATCGAGAACTGGCGCGAGCTCGCCGCCCGACTGCGCGACAGCGGGCACGTCCTCGCCTCCGACACCGACACCGAGGTCTTCGCCCATCTGGTCGAGGAGGAGATGGCCTCGGGGGCGTCGTTGGCCAACGCCGTCCGTGCCACCCTGCGCGACGTCCGGGGGGCCTTCGCCCTGGCCGTCGTGGCCGCGTCGGAGCCGGGGACGATCGTCGCCGCCCGCCGCGTCTCGCCGCTCGTGGTCGGGATGGGCGAGGGCGACGAGTCCCGCGTCGGGCTCCTCGCCTCCGACATCCCGGCGCTGCTCGGCCACACCCGGCGCTTCTGGGTACTCGACGACGATCAGGTGGTGGAGCTCCGCCCCGGTTCGATGCGGGTGACCACACTCGCCGGCAAGGTGGTCGAGCCGACCGAGCTGAAAGTCGACTGGGACATGGCGGCCGCCGAAAAAGGCGGGTACCCCGACTTCATGGGCAAGGAGATCCACGAGCAGCCCCGGGCGGTGGCCGACACCCTCCTCGGCCGGTTCCTCCCCGACGGCACCATCGGGCTCGACGAATTGCGGATCACCCCCGACGACCTCCGCGACGTCGACAAGGTCTTCATCGTCGCCTGCGGTACGAGCTACCACGCCGGGATGGTGGCCAAGTACGCCATCGAGCGCTGGGCCCGTCTGCCCACGGAGATCGACATCGCCTCGGAGTTCCGGTACCGCGACCCCGTCCTCGATCGACCGCACCCTGGTCGTGGGCGTCAGCCAGTCGGGCGAGACGATCGACACCCTCCAGGCCATGACCGAGGCCCGCCAGTGGGACGCCAAGGTCCTCGTCATCTCGAACGTGGTGGACTCGTCGATGGCCCGGGTGGCCGACGGCGTCCTCTACACCCACGCCGGCCCCGAGGTCGGCGTGGCGTCGACCAAGACCCATCTCTCCCAGATCGTCGCCCTCGAACTCTGGCCCTCTACCTGGCCCAGCTGCGCGGCACGCTGGCCCCCGCCGACGCCCGCCATCTCTTCGCCAAGATGGCCGAACTCCCCGGGCTCATCGGAACCGCCCTGGAACGTGAGGACGACGTCGCCGCCGTCGCCGGCCGGTTCACCGGGACCCGCGACTTCTTCTTCCTCGGTCGACACGTCGGGTTCCCCGTCGCCCTCGAGGGGGCCCTCAAGCTGAAGGAGCTCTCCTACCTCCGGGCCGAGGGCTATCCCGCCGGCGAGCTCAAGCACGGTCCCATCGCCCTCATCGAACCGGGGACGGTGGTGGTGGCCGTGGCCACCCGCACCCGCCTGTGGGACAAGATGATGAGCAACATCGCCGAGGTCCGCAGCCGGGGGGCCACGGTGCTCCTCGTGGCCAACGACGGCGACGAGGAGACGGCGGCCGAAGCCGACGAGGTCCTCTGGGTGCCCGGCCACCGAACCCCTCTTCGCGCCGGTGGTCGACGTGGTCCCGCTCCAGCTGTTCGCCTACCACCTCGCCCGCTCTCCACGGTCTCGACGTCGACCGTCCCCGCAACCTGGCCAAGACCGTCACGGTGGAGTGACGGCGCCCGCCGGCGAGGTCGACCGGGGACGCGTCCGCGGCATCGGGGTGGACGCCGTCGACGTGGCCCGCTTCCGGATGGTCATGGCCCGTCGTCCCGGGCCTGGCCGACCGCCTCTTCACCGACGCCGAACGCTCCTACGCCCAGTCGGGGAGGGATCCCGGGTCCCGCCTGGCGGCGCGCTTCGCCGCCAAGGAGGCGGTCCTGAAGGCGCTCGGCGTCGGCATCGGGGCCACCGGGTTCCGCGAGGTCGAGGTCGTCCGCGGTGACGGCGGGGCGCCCCGCCTGTCGCTCGTGGGCCGGGCCGCCGCCCTGGCGGCCGAGCGCGGGGTCCGGTGGTGGCATCTCTCGCTCACCCACACCGAGCTGGTGGCGGTGGCCTCGGTCGTGGCCGAGGGTCGACGCCGTGAAACCGGTCGTCACCGTGGCCGAGATGCGCGCCATCGACGAGGAGGCGCACGCCACGGTCTCCCACGAGGTCCTGGTCGACCGGGCGGGGACGGCCGTGGCCGCCTCGGCCCTGCGCCTGCTGGGCGGCGCCTACGGCCGCCGGGTGGTGGTGGTCGCCGGCAAGGGCTACAACGGCGCCGACGGCCGGGTGGCGGCGGCCCGGCTGCGCCGGCGCGGGGCCCGGGTGGCGGTGGTGGAGGCGGCCGAGGCGCCCGACCGCATCGCCGGCGACGACGGCGTCGACCTCGTCGTCGACGCCGCCTACGGCACCGGCTTCCGGGGCACCTACCGCGCCCCGTCGGTCCCCGCCGGGGTCCGCGTCCTGGCCGTCGACATCCCCTCCGGTGTCGACGGCGACACCGGGGAGGCCTGCGGCGAACCGTTACGGGCCGACGTCACCGTCACCTTCGCCGCCCTCAAGACCCGGACTCCTCCAGGGCGACGGCCCCCTCCTCGCCGGGCAGGTGGAGGTGGTCGACATCGGACTCGACACCGGTCGCGCCCGCCTCTGGGTGGTCGAGGACGCCGACGTGGCCCGGCTGCTCCCCGTCCGGCCCCGGGCGGCCTACAAGTGGCAGTCGGCCGTCGCCGTGGTGGCCGGCTCGCCGGGCATGACCGGGGCCGCCGAGCTCTGTGCCCGGGCCGCCTACCGCGCCGGGGCCGGCATGGTCCGACTGGGGGTGCCCGGGGCCGACCCGGCCCTCCTCCCCGGCGGCGAGGCGGTGGCCACCGGGCTCACCGCCGACGGCTGGGCACCCGCCGCCCTCGAGATGGTGGCGCGCTGCCGTGCCCTCGTCGTCGGTCCCGGCCTCGGTCGCGCCGAGGGCACCGCCGCCCAGGTCCGCGCCCTCGTGGCCGGGGCCGACGTCCCCGCCGTGGTCGACGCCGACGGGCTGGTGGCCCTCGGGACGGGGACCGAGATCGGCGACGTCGTCCGGGGTGGCGACGGTGTCCGGTGTGTCCTCACCCCCCACGACGGCGAGTTCGCGCGCCCTGGCCGGTGCCGCACCGGGGGTCGAACCGGATCGAGGCGGCCCGGTCCCTGGCCGCCGGCTGCGGCGCCGTGGTCCTCCTGAAGGGTCCCACCACCGTCGTGGCCGAGCCCGGCGGCACCGCTCTCCTCGTCACCGCCGGGTCCCCCCGCCTGGCCACGGCGGGCACCGGCGACGTGCTCTCCGGCGCCATCGGCGCCTTCGTCGCCCGGGGGCTCCCCCTGTCCGACGCGGCCGGCCTGGCCGCCCACGTCCACGGACGGGCCGCCTCCCTCGGCCCCCCCGAGGGTCTGGTGGCCGGAGACCTGGCCGACCTCCTCGCCCGGTGGCTCTCGGACGTCCGCCGTGGGTGACCGTGTGGTGGGAAGCGTGCGCGTGGTCGAAAGCGTGACCGAGACGGGGACAGCGCCGGGAACCGGCCACCGCCACCCGGGACTGCGCCCGGCGTGGGCCGAGGTCGATCTGGGCGCCGTCCGCCACAATGCCCGGTTGCTCCGCCGGATCGCCGCCCCGGCCGCCCTCTGCGCCGTGGTGAAGGCCGACGCCTACGGTCACGGCGCCGTACCGGTGGCCCGCGCCGCGCTCGAGGGCGGGGCCACCTGTCTGGGCGTCGCCCTGGTCGAAGAGGCGCTGTCCCTGCGCGACGCCGGCATCGACGCGCCCGTCCTCCTCCTCTCGGAACCCACCGCCGAGGCCATGGGCGAGGTCGTCGCCCGCGGCATCACCCCGACGCTCTACACACCGCAGGGGATCGCCGCCGCCGGGCGCGCCGCCTCCGTCGCCGGGGTCGTCGCTCGAGGTCCACGTGAAGGTGGACACCGGCATGCACCGCGTGGGGGCCGACGCCGCCGACCTCGTCGCCCTCGTCGCCGCCGTCGACGCCTCGCCCGCCCTGCGCTTCGACGCCCTCTGGAGCCACCTGGCGGTGGCCGACGCCGTCACCGACGAGGACCGCGCCTTCACCGCCGAGCAGATCCGACGCCTGGCCGACGCCCGCGCCGCGCTGGCCGCCGCCGGATGCGATCCCCCGCTGGTCCACCTGGCCAACTCGGCCGGCGCCATCGCCCACCCGCCGTCGCGTCTCGACATGGTCCGGTGCGGGATCGCCCTCTACGGGGTGGTCCCCATGCCCGCTCTCGACCCGGTCCTGGCCGACGACCCGGCCGTGGCCGACCTCGGGACGCTGCGGCCCGTCCTGACGCTGCGCGCCGCGGTGTCGTTCGTCCGGTCGCTCGACGCCGGCGACCGCCCCTCGTACGGCCGGCGCCGTTCCCTCGAAGGTCGCGCCCTGGTCGCCACCGTCCCCATCGGCTACGCCGACGGCGTCCCGCGGCGTTACTTCACCGCGGGCGGTACCGTGCTGATCGGCGGTCGTCGCCGCCCGTTGGCCGGTACCGTCACCATGGACCAGATCGTCGTCGACTGCGGATCCGACGCACCGGTCTCGGTGGGCGACGAGGTTGTGCTCATCGGGTGTCAGGGCGGAGGATGCCTGACGGTCTGGGACTGGGCCACGGTCCTCGGCACCATCGGGAACGAGGTCCTCACGGAGATCGGGTCACGGGTGCCCCGGGTGGTGGTCGACACCGGTCCGGCCGACGGGGTGCCCGATCAGGAGGAGCGATCATGAGCAGATCAGAGGTCCAGGGACAGCGCCGTCGCGGGCGCGCCGTCGCGCTCGGGGCCGGGATCGCCACCGTGGCCGGGGCGGCGGGGTGGGCGCTCCAGCACCGCGCCGTTTCCCGCTCGTCGGTGACGGCCCAGGAGATGACCGCCGAGGGCCTCACCCTCCCCGACGACCTCCGCCATCACTTCGTGGACGTCGAGGACGGCGGCCGGATCCACGTCGTCGAACGCGGCCAGGGCCCTCCTCTCGTCCTGCTCCACGGGATCATGCTGAGCTCGGCCCTCTGGGTCCACCAGCTCCGCGACCTGGCCGACCACCACCGCGTCATCGCCGTCGACCTCCGGGGCCACGGCCAGTCGCTCCCGGGCTCGTCACCGGCGGGGATCGACCGTCTGGCCGCCGACGTCCGCGTGGTGCTCGAGACCCTCGGGGTCGAGAACGCCGTCCTGGTCGGCCACTCGATGGGCGGAATGGTCGCCCTCCAGCTGGTCACCGGTCTCCCCCTCCCCGAGCGCCGCCGCCGGGTCGCCGGGATCATCCTCGTCTCGACCACCGCCGGCCCCTTCGCCTCGCTCCCGGGGTGGGCCGGCGTCGTCCGCGCCACCGGGCCCGTCACCGCCCGGGCGCTGCTGATCGGCGAGCGCTGGGGGGCGAAGGCGCTGCCCTCGCGCGACCTGCGCTGGTGGCTCACCCGGCTCGGCTTCGGGGCCGACGCCCCCGCCGTCCAGGTCCGCTTCGTCGAGGCCATGCACCGGGGAACCCCCTCGCGGACCCTGGCCGCCCTGATCCCGTCGCTCGCCACCTTCGATCTCTCGTCGCGTCTCGGGACCCTCGACGTCCCCGTCCTCGTCGTCGTCGGCTCCCACGACAAGCTCACCGCGCCGCGCCTGGCCCGGCGCATGGCCGGGGCCCTCCCCGAGTCCCAGCTCGTCGAACTGCCCCGCTGCGGGCACATGCCCATGCTCGAGCGGCGTCACGAGTTCTCGCGTCTGGTCGACGAGTTCACGGCCAAGATCTCCTGACCACCGGTGGGTACCCTGGCCGACCTGCGGACCGAGGCCCTCGGTTGCACCCGTTGCGCCCTGGCCGGGACCCGTACCCAGGTCGTCTTCGGCGTGGGCGACCCGTCGGCCGACCTCATGTTCGTCGGCGAGGGCCCGGGCCGTGACGAGGACCTGGCCGGCGAGCCCTTCGTGGGCCGGTCGGGAAAGCTCCTCGACAAGCTCGTCCACCAGGAGCTCGGCCTGGGTCGCGACCGCTTCTACATCGCCAACGTGGTGAAGTGCCGGCCGCCGGGGAACCGGGATCCGCTCCCGGCCGAGATCGAGTCGTGCCGCCCCTATCTCGAAGCTCAGCTCGAGCTGATCGATCCCTCGGTGGTGGTGACCCTGGGGAACTTCTCCACCCGGCTCCTCCTGGAGACGACCGAGGGCATCCGCAAGCTCCGCGGACGCGTCTACCCCTTCCGCCGGGGCCACCTGGTCCCGACCTACCACCCGGCGGCGGCGCTGCGCGGGGGGGCCGAGGTGGTGGCCGAGATGCGGGCCGATCTGGTCCGGGCCAAGCGACTTCTCGCCGGCGAGACGCCGTGACGGCGGCGCCGATCGTGGCGCGCACCTCATCGCCCGGTGAGACCCGCCGGCTCGCCGCCGCGCTGGCCGGCGAGCTCACCGCCGGGGACCTCCTCCTCCTCGTCGGCGCCCTCGGCACCGGCAAGACGACCTTCACCCAGGGCCTGGCCCGGGGCCTCGGGGTCACCGATCCGGTCACGAGCCCCACCTTCACCCTCGTCCGGGCCTACCCCTGCGCCGCCGGAGCTGCCTCCACCCTGCTCCACGCCGACCTCTACCGGCTCGACCGGCTGAGCGACGTCGTCGACCTCGGTCTGGCCGAGATGGTGGAGGACGACTCGGTGGCCGTCGTCGAGTGGGGCGACGTCGCCGCGTCGGTCTTCGGGCCCGACGTCCTCACCGTCCGGTTGGCCGACCCCGCCGACCGGGACCCGTCGGCCGGGGGCCGGCCCAATCTGACGCGGCTCGACGGGGCCCGGCCCGATGACGAACGGCCCGACGAGCCACGGATCGTGACCGTCGTCGCCGGCGGGACCTGGGTTCCCCGGCGTGACGCCCTGGCCGCCCGGCTGGAGCCCTGGGCCGAGCCGGACGCCGCCGCTGCCGCCGGCCGCCGTCTGCGGGCCGGGGGGGCGTAGAGCCGATGCTCGTCCTGGCGGTGGAGTCGGCCACCGACACCGCGGCGGTGGCACTGGCCGACGAGGACGGAGCCCTCGGGTCCGTCGTGGTCGCCCGCGGTCGTCGTCACACCGAGACCATCGCCTCGGCCATCGAAGCCCTCTGCCACCGGACCGGGGTGGCCCTCGCCGACCTCGACGCGCTCGGCGTCGACGTCGGACCGGGGCTCTTCACCGGGCTCCGGGTGGGGGTGGGCACGGTCAAGGCGCTCGCCTTCGCCCTCGACCTCCCCGTGGTCACCGCCACCAGCCTCGAGGTCCTGGCCCACGCCGTGGCCGGGTCCGGGGCCGTCGACGGCCGCCTCCTCGTCCCCGTGGTCGACGCCCGCCGCGGCGAGGTCTTCTGGGCCCGCTTCCGGGCCGTCGCCGGGACCGCCGATCCGGCGTCGGAGTCCGCCGCCGAGCGCGACACGCCCGAGGCCCTGGCCGCCCGTCTGCGGGCCGGATCCGAACCGTCGGTCCTGGCCGGAGACGGCGCCCTGCGCCACGCGGCGCTCCTGGTGGGCGTCCCGGGGGTGACCCTGGCCGGCCCTGCCTACGGCGCCCCCCCGGTCACCGCCCTGGCCGAGCTCGCCGTCGCCGCCGCCCGGGCCGGCCGGGTCCACGACGGGGCCGACGTCATGCCCCGGTACCTCCGCGACGCCGACGCCCGGATCAATTGGGAACAGCGCCGCGCCCGCCGGGGGCCCCCGGCGGCGGCGGCGGGGGTCGACGATGTCCGAGGGTGACTGGGAGCAGGCCGGGGCCGACACCGGCCCGGGCGGGGGGGTGGCGGGGGCGGTACGGATCGCCCCCTTCCGCCGCCGCCACCTCCGGGCGGTCGTCCGCATCGAGGAGGACGCCTATCCGCGGCCGTGGTCGGCCACCCTCTTTCTCTCCGAGCTGGCCCAGCGGGCGTCGCGGCGCTACACGGTCGGGCAGCCATCGGGCCCATCGTCGTCGGCTACGCGGGACTGATGATCGTGGGGGACGAGGGCCACGTCACCACCTTGACCGTCGATCCCCCCTGGCACCACCGGGGTATCGGGACGGTCCTGCTCCTCGACCTCGCCCGCGCCGCGCCCGGGCTCGGGGTCCGTCACCTGACCCTCGAGGTCCGGGTGGGCAACGCCGCCGCCCAGGCGCTCTACCGCCGCTTCGGCTTCGCCCCCGTGGGGGTCCGGAAGAACTACTACGCCGAGACGGGCGAGGACGCCATCGTCATGTGGGCCCGCGACGTCGACACCCCCGCCTACGTCGACCGCCTGGCCGCTGATCGAGGCGGCCCTGGACCGGCCCCGGTGACCCGCCGCGCCGGCCGCCGGGGCCGCCGTGCTCCTCGGCATCGAGACCTCGTGCGACGAGACGGCGGCGGCCGTGGTCGACCGCCGGCCGGCGAGGTCCGGTCCGTCGGTGGTGTCGAGCCAGGTCGACCTGCCACGCCGCCTACGGCGGCGTCGTCCCCGAGATCGCCGGCCGGGCCCATCTCGAGCTCCTCCCGGCCGTCCTGGCCGCGGCCCTCGCACGACGCCGGCCTGTCCCGCCGCGCCCCGGCCCTGGACGCCGTGGCCGCCACCTCGGGCCCGGGCCTCATCGGGTCGCTGCTCGTGGGCGTGAGCGAGGCGAAGGCCCTGGCCCTGGCCTGGGACGTCCCCTTCGTCGGCGGTCAACCACCTCGAGGGCCATCTCTTCGCCGCCCTCCTCGACCACCCCGCCCTCGACCACCCCACCCCGACCGGCCCGCCTCGAGTGGCCCCTGGTGGTGGCGCTCGTCTCGGGGGGCCACACCCTGATCGTCTCCATGGAGGGCCCGGGTCGCTACCGGCTGCTCGGCCAGACCCTCGACGACGCCGCCGGGGAGGCCTTCGACAAGGTGGCCCGCTTCCTCGGCCTCGGCTACCCCGGCGGCCCGGCCATCGAGCGGGCCGCCGGCGACGGAGACCCCTCGGCCTTCTCGTTCCCCCGGGCCATGCTGGCCGACGGCCTCGACCTCTCGTTCGCGGGCCTGAAGACCGCCGTCGTCCGCGCCGTGCGAGGCCCATCCCGATGCCTCCAACGAGGATGTGGCCGCCTCGTTCCAGCAGGCGGTGGTGGACGTGCTCGTGGCCAAGGTCGTCCGGGCGGCTCTGGAGGTGGGCGCCCGGGGACTCTGCCTGGCCGGGGGGGTGGCCGCCAACGGGCCCCTGCGGGGCGCGCTCGCGGGCCGCCGGGGCCGAGCTGGGGATCCCCGTCTACCTGCCCAGCCGGGCCATGTGCACCGACAACGCCTCCATGATCGCCGCCGCCGGCTGGTGGCAGCTCGAGCACCTGGGGCCGAGCCCCCTCGACACCGGCGCCGACCCGAACCTCCGCCTCAGGCTCCTCGACTGACCCTGCTCGCCGGCTCTCCCTGCCCCCGCTCCTCCGGCGCCGGCGCCTTCGAGGGCGGGGCGCGGTTGCCGCGGCCCGCGGCGCCCGCTATCGTTAGCACTCGCAAGGTTAGAGTGCTAACAGAGGCCCACAGGAGGCTCGTCAGTCATGAAGCTCCACCCCCTCGAGGACCGGATCGTCGTCCGCCCCGGCGAGTCCGAAGAGACCACGGCCTCAGGCCTCGTCATCCCCGACACCGCCAAGGAGAAGCCACAGCAGGGCGAGGTACTCGCCGTCGGTCCCGGCCGTCGGTGCCGAGAACACGGGCGAGCTCGTCCCCATCGACGTCAAGGTCGGCGACACCGTCGTGTACTCGAAGTACGGCGGCACCGAGATCACCGTCGACGGCGAGGATCTGCTCATCCTCTCCAGCCGCGACGTCCTCGCCAAGGTCTCGAAGAAGTAGTCGGGCGGTCAGAGATGTCCAAGATCCTGAAGTTCGACGAGGCGGCGCGCCGCGGCCTCGAGGCCGGCGTGAACAAGCTCGCCGACACCGTCAAGGTGACGCTCGGGCCCAAGGGCCGCAACGTCGTCATCGACAAGAAGTTCGGCGCCCCCACCATCACCAACGACGGCGTGACCATCGCCCGCGAGGTGGAGCTGGAGGACCCGTTCGAGAACATGGGTGCCCAGCTGGTGAAGGAGGTCGCCACCAAGACCAACGACGTCGCCGGTGACGGCACCACCACCGCCACCGTGCTGGCCCAGGCCCTGATCCACGAGGGTCTGCGCAACGTGGCCGCCGGGGCCAGCCCGATGGCGCTCAAGAAGGGCATGGAGAAGGGTGTCGCCGCGGCCGTGGCGGCCATCAAGAAGCAGTCCAAGGAGATCGACTCCAAGCACGAGATCGCCCAGGTGGCCTCCATCTCGGCCGCCGACCCGTCGATCGGCGAGGTCCTCGCCGACGCCATCGACAAGGTGGGCAAGGACGGGACGGTCACGGTCGAGGAGTCGAACACCTTCGGGCTCGAGCTCGAGTTCACCGAGGGCATGCAGTTCGACAAGGGCTACCTCTCGCCCGTACTTCGTGACCGACCCCGAGCGCCAGGAGGCCGTCCTCGACGACCCCTTCGTCCTGATCGCCAACCAGAAGATCTCGGCCGTCCACGACCTCGTCCCCGTGCTCGAGAAGGTCATGCAGACGGGCAAGCCGCTGCTGATCATCGCCGAGGACGTCGACGGTGAGGCGCTGGCCACCCTGGTGGTGAACAAGATCCGCGGGCACCTTCACGTCGGTGGCGGTCAAGGCGCCCGGCTTCGGCGACCGCCGCAAGGCCATGCTCCAGGACCTGGCCGTCCTGACCGGCGGTCAGGTCATCTCCGAGGAGATCGGCCTGAAGCTCGAGAACACGACCGTCGACCTGCTCGGGTCCGGCCCGCAAGGTCATCGTCACCAAGGACGACACGACCATCGTCGACGGTGCCGGTGATCCGAGACGACGTGAAGGGCCGGATCGCCCAGATCAAGCGCGAGATCGAGGACACCGACTCCGACTGGGACCGCGAGAAGCTCCAGGAGCGCCTGGCCAAGCTGGCCGGCGGTGTCGCCGTCGTCCGCGTCGGGGCCGCCACCGAGGTGGAGCTCAAGGAGAAGAAGCACCGCATCGAGGACGCCCTGTCGGCGACCCGGGCCGCCATCGAAGAGGGCATCGTGGCCGGTGGTGGGACCGCTCTGGTCCGCAGCCGGGCCGCGGTCGAGAAGGTGGCCAAGAGCCTCGAGGGCGACGAGGCCACCGGGGCCCGGATCGTGGCCAAGGCGCTCGACGAGCCGCTCAAGTGGATCGCCATCAACGCCGGCCTCGAGGGGGCGGTGATCGTCCGCCAGGTGGAGTCCGAGACCGGGCACGATCGGCCTCAACGCCGCCACCGGGGAGTTCGAGGACCTGGTGAAGGCGGGCGTCATCGACCCGGCCAAGGTCACCCGCTCGGCGCTGCAGAACGCGGCGTCGGTGGCCGGTCTCCTCCTCACCACCGAGGCGCTGGTGGCCGACAAGCCCGAGAAGTCCGACGGCGGCGCCGCCGCCGCTGCCGCCGCCGGTATGGGCGGGATGGGCGGTATGGGTGGCATGGGGATGATGTAACGAACCGACCTTCCGGCCTCATCGCCCACGGCGGTGCGGTCGACAGGTGACGAGGCGGCCGGGCCCCAGGGCCCGGCCGCCGTCGCGCCCGGCCCCGGCGGTTCCCGATCCGAGCCCAATCGGACCAGGTCAACGGGCACGATCGGCACCCCGGTGGACGGCGTAGCGTGCAGCCGATGGAGGGGACCGAACCGACCGTCGCCGACGACCGGATCGCCCCGACCCCCCGGGAAGGGGGGCGTCAGGTCATCCCCCGGCCCCCGGCGGCCCGCGCCGGGTCGCCAGCTCCCTGGGCCCGGCTCCCGGCCGAGCGACCGCCGGGGGATCACCGCGGCCCGGGTGCGCCGGGCGGTCGGCGGACCCCCGGGGACGACCGACCCAGCGGCCCCGGCTGCCGCCCGACGGCTTCCCCGATCCGGGTTCGCCCGCGGCGGTGCTCGTGGCCCTGTTCGACGAGGGACGGCGAGGCCCGGGTGGTGCTCACCCGGCGGGCCGCCCATCTCCGGTCCCATCGGGGGGAGGTGAGCTTCCCCGGAGGCCGGCTCGACGGCGGGGAGACGGCCGAGGCGGGCGCCCTGCGCGAGGCGGCCGAGGAGATCGGCCTCGATCCCGGGCCGGTGGCGACTGGTGGGTCGGCTCACGCCGGTGACCACCTTCGCGTCGGGCAGCACCATCACCCCGGTCGTCGGCCTGCTCCCCGGACGCCCGGACCTGGTGGCCGAGCCCCACCGAGGTCGAGCACGTCTTCGACGTGTCCCTCGCCGAGCTGGCCGACCGACGGGATCTTCCGGGAGGAGTGGTGGACGGTGCCGCGGACGCGGGTCGCCGACGCCCGGACGGCTCGTTCCCGGTCTGGTTCTTCGAGCTGCCCGACGACACCGTCTGGGGCGCCACCGCCCGGATGCTCGTCGAGCTGCTGCGCCTCGTCCTCGACGTCTGACGGCCGACGTCGTCGGCTCGAGGCGCCGGCGGCCGGCGGGGTCCGCCCCGGACGGTATCGTGGAGGGACGCTGGCGGGCGACGACGGCGCGACACGGACAGCGTTCCGAGGAGGCACCCAGGTGGCTGACATCGAGATCGGCATCTACAAGTCGGGCCGCCGGGCCTACGGCTTCGACGACATCGCCATCGTCCCCAGCCGGCGGACCCGCGATCCCGAGGACGTCGACATCTCGTGGGAGATCGACGCCTTCCGGTTCGACCTCCCGCTCATGGCCGCGGCCATGGACGGGGTGGTGAGCCCGCGCACGGCCATCGAGATCGGTCGGCTCGGCGGGCTGGCCGTGCTCAACCTCGAGGGGCTGTGGACCCGCTACGAGGATCCCGACGCCCCTGTTCGAGGAGATCGCCCAGCTCGACGACGACAAGGCCACCGCCCGGATGCAGCAGATGTACCTGGAGCCGATCAAGCCGGAGCTGGTGACCGAGCGGATCCGCGAGATCAACGCCGCCGGGGTGACGTCGTGCGCGCTCGGTGACCCCGCAGCGGACCACCGGGCTGGCGCCCGGCCATCCTCGCCGGCGAGCTCGACATGCTCGTCATCCAGGGCACGGTGGTCTCGGCCGAGCACGTCTCGAAGACGGTGGAGCCGCTCAACCTGAAGAAGTTCATCCGGGAGTTCGACCTCCCCGTGATCGTGGGCGGGTGCGCCTCGTACCAGGCCGCCCTGCACCTGATGCGGACCGGTGCGGTGGGCGTGCTCGTCGGGTGTCGGTCCCGGGCAACGCCTGCACCACCCGGGGGGTGCTCGGGATCGGTGTGCCCCAGGCCACGGCCATCGCCGACGTGGCCGGGGCCCGGATGCGGCATCTCGACGAGACCGACGTCTACGTCCACGTCATCGCCGACGGCGGGATGAGCCGGGGCGGCGACATCGCCAAGGCCATCGCCTGCGGCGCCGACGCGGTGATGCTCGGCTCGCCGCTGTCGTCGGCCGCAGGAGGCTCCGTGCCGGGGCTTCCACTGGGGGATGGCCACCTTCCACCCCACCTTGCCCCGCGGCGCCCGGGTGCGGACGACGGTGCGGGGGACGCTCCAGGAGATCCTGCTCGGGCCCGGCCCACGAGAACGACGGTCGGATGAACCTGTTCGGTGCGCTGCGCACGTCGATGGCGACCTGCGGGTACCAGTCGGTCAAGGAGTTCCAGAAGGCGGAGGTCATGATCGCCCCGGCCCTGCAGACCGAGGGCAAGGCGCTGCAGCGGTCCCAGGGTGTGGGGATGGGTCACTGACCGCCGACCGTGCCGGCGACGACCGTCCTCGTCGTCGACTTCGGCGCGCAGTACGCGCAGCTGATCGCCCGACGGGTGCGCGAGGCGCGCGTCTATTCGGAGATCGTCCGCCACGACATCGGTGTCGACGAGCGTGGCCGCCCGCCGGCCCAAGGGGATCATCTTGTCGGGGGGGCCGGAGTCGGTCCACGCCGAGTGGGCGCCGCTGCTCGATCCGGGGATCTACGAGCTCGGGGTGCCGATCCTCGGGATCTGCTACGGCGCCCAGCTGGTGTGCGCCCAGCTGGGGGGGACGGTCAGCCGGACCGGACGCGGCGAGTACGGCCGGACCCCGCTGCGCCGGACGGGGAGCTCGCCGTTGTTCGCCGACTGGCCCCCCGACGCCGAGGCCGATGTGTGGATGAGCCACGCCGACTCGATCACGGACGTGCCGGCCGGTTTCGTGACCACGGCGTCGACGCCCGACGCGCCGGTGGCCGCCCTCGAGGACGGCGAGCGGCGGATCCTCGGTGTGCAGTTCCACCCCGAGGTGAAGCACACTCACTGTGGGCAGGAGCTGCTCGAGCGGTTCCTCTTCGACGTATGCGGGGCCCGGCCCAGTTGGACCCACACCAACATCATCGAATCGTCGGTCGACGCCGTGCGGGCCCAGGTGGGCGGCGACCGGGTGCTGTGCGCCCTGTCCGGTGGGGTCGACTCGGCCGTGGCCGCGGCGCTGGTCCACCGGGCCGTCGGCGACCAGCTCACGTGTGTCTTCGTCGACACCGGGTTGATGCGCAGCGGCGAGGCCGACCAGGTGGAGGAGACGTTCCGGAGCCAGTTCCACGTGGACCTGGTCCACGTGAAGGCGGTCGACCGGTTCTTCGGTGTCCTGAAGGGACTGACCGATCCGGAGGCCAAGCGGAAGGCCATCGGGGAGACGTTCATCCGCGTGTTCGAGGAGGTGGCGCGCCGACGTCGAGGGCGCCCGTTTCCTCGTCCAGGGCACGCTCTACCCCGACGTCATCGAATCGGGGACGAAGGACGCGGCCAACATCAAGTCGCATCACAACGTGGGCGGTCTGCCCGAGGACATGGCCTTCGACCTCGTCGAGCCGCTGCGGCTGTTGTTCAAGGACGAGGTGCGCGCCGTCGGCGAGGAGCTGGGGCTCCCCGAGGAGATCGTCTGGCGCCAGCCGTTCCCCGGTCCGGGACTGGCCGTGCGGATCATCGGCGAGGTCACACCGCGAGCGGGCGGAGATCCTGCGGGCGGCCGACGCGATCGTGGTCGAGGAGATCCGGCGGGCCGGTCTCTACCGCCAGCTGTGGCAGAGCTTCGCCGTGCTCCCGGCGGTGCGGACGGTGGGGGTGATGGGTGACGGGCGGACCTACGCGTACCCCATCGTGATCCGGGCCGTCACTTCCGACGACGCCATGACCGCCGACTGGGCCCGGCTGCCCTACGACCTCCTGGAACGGCTGTCGAGCCGGATCATCAACGAGGTGGACGGCGTCAACCGGGTGGCCCTCGACATCACGTCGAAGCCCCCGGGCACCATCGAGTGGGAGTGACCGTGACCGGTTCCCCGTTGCACCACTTCGGCGGGCTCGGCTCCTTCGACGGGATCGACGAGTTCGAGGACCTCGCCGTGGCCGACCGCGCCGGTGACGGTGACCGGGCCGGTGATGGTGAGGGGGCCGGTGGAGAGCGCCACGGTGACGGTGGGGAGACCGTGGCGACGCCGGCACCGAGAAAGCCACGGTGGAGCGACGGCGTCCCCGACCCCGACGTCCTGCTCGAGGACCTGAACGATCCGCAACGACGCGCCGTCGTCCACCGGGGCGGGCCGCTGCTGGTGGTGGCCGGTGCCGGTTCGGGCAAGACCCGGGTGCTCACCCGCCGCGTCGCCCATCTCATCGCCACCGGTGACGCCCGGCCCTGGGAGATCCTGGCCATCACCTTCACCAACAAGGCGGCCGACGAGATGCGGTCGCGGCTCGTCGGTCTGGTCGGGACCGGTGGCCGAGCGGATGTGGGTCTCGACCTTCCACGCCGCCTGCGTCCGGATCCTGCGGGCCCACGCCGACCGGCTCGGCTACCGGAAGTCGTTCACCATCTACGACGACACCGACTCCCGGCGACTGATCGAGCAGATCCTGCGCGATCTGAACATCGACGCCAAGAAGATCCCGGCCCGGTCGGTGCAGGCCACCATCTCGGGGGCCAAGGCCGAGATGATGGAGGCCGGTGCCTTCGTCGACCAGGCGCAGACGCGTCTTCGAACGGCGGATCGCCGACGTCTACGTGGAGTACCAACAGCGGCTGTTGGCGGCGTCGGCCATGGACTTCGACGATCTTCTGCTCCAGACGGTCAAGCTGTTCCGCCGGGCAGCCCGACGTCCTCGAGTCGCTACCGCAAGCGGTTCCGCACAGGTGCTCGTCGACGAGTACCAGGACACCAACCGCGTCCAGAACGAGTTCGTCCTGCTGCTGTGCGCCGAGCACCGCAACGTCTGCGTCGTGGGCGACACGCGACCAGTCGATCTATCGGCTTCCGCGGGGCGGACATCCGCAACATCCTCGAGTTCGAGAAGGCCTTCCCCGACGCCGCCGTCATCCCGCTGGAGCAGAACTACCGGTCGACGAAGACGATCCTCGACGCCGCCAACGCGGTGATCGTCAACAACACCTCGCGGGTGCCGAAGGAACTGTGGACCGACGGCGGACGCGGTGAGCTCGTCGACCGCTACCGGGCCGAGGACGAGTACGACGAGGCGGCGTGGGTGGCGGCGGAGATCGGCCGGCTGCACCGACGCCGAGGGCCTGCGCTACGGCGACGTCGCCATCTTCTACCGGACGAACGCCCAGAGCCGGGCCCTCGAGGAGGCGCTGGTGCGGTCCGCGATCCCCTACAAGGTGGTGGGGGGCACCCGCTTCTACGACCGCCGGGAGGTGAAGGACCTCCTGGCCTACCTCCGGGTGGTGGCCAACCCGTCCGACGAGGTGTCCGCCCGTCGCATCGTGAACGTTCCCCGCCGCGGGGTGGGCGAGACGTCGGTCGACCGTCTCGCCGCCTGGGCGCGCAGCCAGCGGTCGTGCCTTCGCCGACTCCTTCGACCGGGCGGGTGAGGCCGGGGTGACCGGGCGGGCGGCGGCGGGGCTGGCGTCGCTGGCGCCTGCTGCTGGACGACCTGCGGGCGGAGACCGACGCCGGGGCGGGCCCGGCGGCCCTCATCGACGCGGTGGCCGACGCGGACCGGGTACGTGGCCGAGCTCGAGGCGCGAGGACACCCTCGAGGCGGCGGGCCGGCTGGAGAACATCGCCGAGCTGATGGGGGCGGCCACCGACTACGACGCCCTGGACGAGTTCCTCGAGTCCGTGGCCCTCGTGTCCGACGCCGACGAGATCGAGGACGACGGGAGCCGGGTGTCGCTCATGACCCTGCACACGGCCAAGGGCCTCGAGTTCCCGGCCGTCTTCCTGGTGGGGATGGAGGACGGCGTGTTCCCCCACCTGCGCTCCCTCGACGACCCCCTCCAGCTCGAGGAGGAACGGCGCCTGGCCTATGTGGGGATCACCCGGGCCCGGCGCCATCTCTACGTCACCCACGCCTGGAGCCGGACCTTGTGGGGATCGACCAGTCACGCCATCCCCAGCCGGTTCCTGTCCGAGATCCCGCCCGAGCTCGTCCGCGACATCGGCGGATCGGCGGTCCTGCGCCCCGATCCCACCCGCCTGGGCTCCGCCCGGTTGCGCCGGCGGCCCGGCGCCCCCGGACCCGGGGTCGAAGCCGACGAGGAGACGTGGTCGGCCGCCGCCGACACGGCGCACGACGAGGACGCCTGGCACGATCCCGACCCGTGGGACGACGACACCGCCACCGATGCGCCACCGGTGCCGGCCCGGACCGTGCCCGACCCCGGGCGTCCCCGGGCGACGGCCGCCACCGAGCGTCCCCGACGGCCGACCGGAACCGGTCGGCGGAGCCGGCTGCCGAAGATGGCTGAAGAGCGCTTCCGGTCGGGCGCCTGACCGGAGCCGTGCCCGCGTCGTCGAGCGGCGACTGGGACGCCCGCACCTACGACCGGATCTCCGATCCGATGACCCGGTGGGGGCGCGACGTGCTCGACCGTCTGGACCCGTCGCCGCGGGACACGGTTCTCGACGCCGGGTGCGGCACGGGCCGGGTCACGGAGATGCTCCTCGACCGCGTCGTCGACGGACGGGTGGTGGCGTTGGACGCGGCGCCGACGATGCTGGCCGAAGCGCGCCGGCGGCTGGCGCGCTTCGCAGGCCGCGTCGTCTTCGTCCAGGCGGACCTCCTGGAGCTCGGGCCCGGGCTCCTCGGGGCCTGGCACCCGGTCGACGCCGTTCTGTCGACGGCCACGTTCCACTGGGTCCTCGATCACGACCGGCTGTTCGCCAACCTGGCGGCGGTTCTGCGCCCCGGTGGCCGACTGGTGGCGCAGTGCGGGGCGGCCGGGAACATCAGCCGACTGATCGAGGCCGTGCGGACCACGGGGCTCGAACGCACCGGCGCCTGGTTCTACGCCACCGCGGACGAGACGCGCCGACGTCTGGAGGCGTCGGGGTTCACCGACATCGACGTGTGGACCCATCCGGAGCCGACGCCGATCGAGCCGGCCGAGCTCGGGACCTACCTGGAGACGGTCTGCCTGCGGACGCTCGTCGCTCCCATGGACCCCGGGGAGAAGACGACCTTCCTCGACGCCGTGGCGCGCGCCCTCGGGGAGCCGGTCATCGACTACGTGCGCCTCAACATCGAGGCCCGCCGGGGTTGACGCCGGGCGGGGTCCGTCGGGTGGCGGTCAGCCCGGCAGTCGCCGCCACAGGGCGCCGGGGGCGACGCGCAGGACGGCGAAGACCCACCGCAGCACCGCCGGCGACCAGACGACGGCCGAGCCGCGTCCCAGGCCCGTGACCACGTCGGCCGCCACCGCGTCGGCGGTGGTGGCGAACGGTGCCGGTGTCAGGCCGGCGGTCATGGCGGTGGCCACCCACCCCGGCCGGACGATCATGAGCGACGCTCCCGTGCCCCGCAGCGCGTCGGCGAGGCCGGTGGCGAAGGCGTCGAGGCCGGCCTTGGAGGCGCCGTAGACGAAGTTGGACCGGCGGACGCGCACACCGGCCACCGACGAGAGGACGACGATGCGGCCGTGGCCCTGGGCCCGCAGGACGGCGGCGAAGGCCACCATGGCGGCCGCCGGGCCGGTGCAATTGGTGTCGAGGACCCGGGCCGCGTCCGAGGACTCGACCTCGTCGCGCCGCGGGTCGCCGAGGGTGCCGGCGGTGACCAGAACGAGGTCGATCTGGCCCAGGCGGGCGGCCGCGTCCTCGGCCAACGCCGCGTGGGAGGCGGTGTCGGTGACGTCGCAGACGACGGTCTCGACCGACGTGGCCCCGATGGCGCGGAGCTCGTCGGCCACCGTCTCGAGCCGCCCCTGGTCGCGTCCGGCCAGGACGATCCGGCGCAGGCGTCGGGCCACCAGGGCGCGCAGGATCGACCGGCCGATGTCCGACGTCCCCCCGACCACCACCACCGTCTGGGGCATCCCGGTGGCGTCGTTCATCGCACCCCGTTCCCCGTGGCCGGCACCCGTTGTCCGGACGGGTCGATCACACCCAGGCGACGAGCCAGGTCCGACACGATCCTCCCCTCGGGATCCACCCGCTCTCGCACGGCCCGCCACCGGGGCAGCTCCGGGTACATGGCCTCGAGGAGCTCGGGTCGCAGCCGAGCGTCCTTGGCCAGGTAGACGCGTCCACCGGCCTCGGCCACGACGGTGTCGAGGGTGTCGAGGAGGGGGCCGAGCCCGGACCCGCCCACGGGCAGGTCGAGGGCGAGGGTCCACCCGGCCATGGGAAAGGAGAGCGGGCCGGGGTCGCCCTCGCCGAAGCGCTTGAGCACGGCCAGGAACGACGCGGCGCGCTGATCGCTCACGCTCTCGACGATACGGCGGACGGCGTCGCCGGCGTCGTCGGGGACCACACACTGGTACTGGACGAATCCGCGCCGGCCGTAGAGGCGGTTCCAGCCGTCGACGGCGTCGAGGGGGTGGAAGAACGAGGCGATCGGTTCGAGGTGGCCGCGACGATGTCGGGGGGCCTTGCGGAACCACGCCTCGTTGAAGGCGGCCACGGTGACCGGGTTGAGCAGACCGGACGGGGCCGTGACCGGAACCGGCGGACGGCGGGGCGGATCGAAGTCGAGAGCCCCGGCGCGCCGGGGCGCCGGCAGGTCGGCGACGCGGGCATGATCGCCGCGCGTGATCACGCCCCGGCCCAGGTGCCGGCCCCGGGCCAGGCAGTCGATCCAGGCCACCGAGTAGCGGTACTCGTGCGTCGCGCGCCGTCATGCGGGCCATGCAGTCGTCGAGGTCGTCGACGCGTTCGGTGTCGACGAGCATCTGGGTGGTCTCCACCGGCAGCAGCCTGACGGTGGCGTCCACGACGATGCCGGTCAGTCCCATCCCGCCGGCGGTGGCCCAGAACAGCTCGGGGTCAATCTGCGGCCCCACGTCGTGACGGCCCGTGGGGGTGGCCAGCGACAGGCGGTCCACGTGGGAGCAGAACGACCCGTCGCGGTGATGGTTCTTGCCGTGGATGTCGGCGGCCACGGCTCCCCCCACCGTCACGAAACGCGTGCCGGGGCTCACCGGGACGAACCACCCCCGGGGCAGCAGCGTCCGCATCAATGTGTCGAGGCTGACACCGGCCGCGGCCCGGACCGTCCCGGTGGAGAGGTCCGTCTCGATGATGGAGTCGAGGGCGGTGGTGTCGAGGACCACCCCGCCCGCACACAGGGCGGCGTCGCCGTAGGAGCGGCCGAGCCCGCGGGCGAGGACGCGACGGTCCTGGATCCCGGCGGCGGCCAACACGGCGTCAATGTCGGCGGCGCTGGTGACCCGCACCACGTCCGCCGCGCTGGGCGCGGTGCGCCCCCAGCCACTCAGGACCTTCCGGGTCATGGCGACGGTGGCGAGTGCGGGTGCGGTGGGTGCGGCGGGGGCAGCGGTCGGGGTCGACGTCGGCCGGGCCACGAGACGGGTCACGCGTAGACACCGACGGCGAAGAGAGCGACCCAGACGAGCCCCAGGATCTGCAGCAGCCGGTCGTGGAAGGCCAGTTCCTCGGGCGCCTCACCGTGACCCGATTCGAATCGGAGCTCGAGGTGGAGGACGGCCAGGACGACGGGGACGATGGACAACTCGAACCACAACGGGTGGGGGTGATGGGCGCCGTCCGCCTGCCCGGCGCGTTCGAAAGCCCAGAGACAGTAGGCGGTGAGGGTGATGGAGGCGGCGATCACGCGCACGGAGCGCAGGAACGCCGGAGGGTAGGCAGCCAGGGCGCGACGCGACGCGCCACGGTCCTCGCCCCTCTCGGCGTACTCGGCGCTGCGCTTCCCGGCCACCACGAGCAGAGAACCGAAGGAGGTGACGATGACGAACCAGTCCGACAACGGCACGCCCGTGGCCACGCCGCCGGCGATGGCCCGCAGCACGAAACCCGACGACACGCAGGCCAGGTCGATCACGGGGATGTGTTTGAGGCGCGCCGAGTAGCCCGTGGACAGCGCCACGTAGACGCCGATGACGAGAGCCAACCGCCACCCGGCGACCCACCAGGCCAGTCCGACCGCCCCGACCTCCGCCAGTGCGCCCACCGCCGACGCCGTCGTGGCACTGAGTTCGCCGGCGGCCACGGGGCGCCGGCGTTTGGTGGGGTGGTGGCGGTCCGAGTCGGCGTCGAGGGTGTCGTTCACGAAGTAGGTCCCCGACGCCGCCAGGCAGAAGACGCCGAAGGTGGCCGTCGCCCGCACGACGTCGTGGCCGTGCGACAGGACTCCGGCGGCGCCCGGTGCGGCGAAGACGAGGAGATTCTTCGACCATTGGCGGGGCCGGGCCGTGCGCAGCAGGGCCCGGGCGGTGGCGGGACCGGAGTGGGGAGTCCCAGTGGCCACGACCGGTCCTCCCTGCTCGGTTTCGACGGTACGCACCATGGCTGGGGGGGGGAGCAGGCGGCGAGGAAACGGCATCGCCAACCGAGGCTGGCAGTGACGCTACCACCGGCGTTGGTCCCGGCGGTGGCGTCGGTGCCGCTCCCCGCCGGGCTCGGATGGTCCGCACGACCGTCGGTAGGCTCCTGCAGCCATGGCCGTAAGCGCGCAGGCTGCCAGGCGCCCGGTGCGGTGGCCGAATCGGGGGGACCTGACGGCCGTCATCGTCCTCGGGGTCGTCCCGCTCGTGTGGTTCGGTGTCCCCGCGCTGGTCGGGCATCCCTTGATCCCCGGCGACGACCTCGTCCAGAATTTCCCCCTGCGGGTGCTCGTGGGCCAGCAGCTTCGGCACGGAACGCTTCCCGTCTACGACCCCTACATCTGGAGCGGCTCGCCCCTGCTCGGCGGTTGGAACGCCGGTGCCTTCTACCCCTTCACCTTCCTCTTCGCCGTGGTCCCGGCCACCTTGGCCTGGACGATCAACGAATGCCTCGTCTACTGGGTGGCGGCCCTCGGGCTCTACGGCTTTCTGCGGACGATGGGTCGCCGCCCGATGGCGAGCTTTCTGGCCGCGATGTCCTTCGCCTTTGCCGGGCCGTTGGACGTGCACCTGCCCCACTTCGGTCTCGTGGCCGGCACCAGCTGGGCCCCGCTGATCCTGTTGGCGACGGTCAAGGTGGCGCGTGCGCAGACCACGGCCGCACGCTTCCGGTGGAGTGCGGTCTTCGGCCTCGGCGGAGCCCTCGTGGTGCTGGCCGGCGAACCCCGGGCCATCGACACGGTCGTCATCGTGACGTTGATCTTCGTGGTGTGGACGGCACTGCGCCGCCCTCGCCCCGCGGTTCCCTTCATCGGCGCCGTGGGCGTGGGGTTGGTCGTCGCCGCCCTCGTCAGTGCCGTGCAGTGGCTCCCCGGGGTGACGGCGGTCAGCACATCGCAGCGGGCACTGAACACCTACGCCCTCTACGGATCGGGGTCGCTGCCCTGGCGATGGTTGGGCCTGGCCTTCGTGCCCGGGGTGCTCGGGGGGAGCGGGTCCTTCGGCACCGCCGGCTGGCTCACCGGCTACAACCTGCCCGAGGTCATGAGTTACGTCGGCCTGCTCCCGGTGGCCGCCGCCTTCGGTCTGCTCGGCACCGTGCGCCGCCGCCTCCCGGACTGGTTCGTCTGGTACGTGGTCGCCGCCGTGGGGGTGGTTCTGGCCCTCGGCGCCAACACCCCGCTCGGTCATCTGCTCGTCCACGTGCCGCTCTTCGGAAGCCAACGTCTGCAGAGCCGGAACATCGCCCTCACGGACCTGGCTCTCGTCGTCCTGCTCGCCTACGGGGTCGACCACCTGCTCGACCGTGTCCCCGACGACGGCCGAGGGGCGGGAGTCCGGGGGCGCAGACGGTTCGCCGCCGCCGCCCTCGTACCCCTGGTCGGCGCCGTCGCCCTCGGCGTGTCCGGCGTCGTCAGTCCCGAGGCGTTGGCCCGCCTGGCCGACGCCACCGCCGGGCACGCTGTCGAGGCCACCGCGCAACGCCCCCTGTTCGTCGTCTCCGTCCTCTTTGCCGTCGTCCTCGGCACGCTGGTGGTGCGGTCCGATCGGATGTCGTTGCCCCGGCTCACCCGGCTCCTCGTGATCTTCGTCACCGCCGATCTCCTCTTCTTCAATCTGACCAGCGTCTGGTCGGTGGCGACGCGCCTGGGCCAGGGCCCGGCCCCGGCGGTGGATGCCTTCGCCCGGGGGACCTCCGCGGTTCCGCTGCACCTGCCGGCACCCCCCGGCACGGCGGGCCGGTTCGTCATCTACGACCCTCCCTCCTACAACCAGTCGGCCCTCCACGCGTTGGGGCAACCGGACGTGAATCTCACCGACGCCACCTTCAGCGCCCAGGGCTACAGCTCCATCGTCAACGGGCCCTACGCCCAGGCGACGGGGTCACACGCCGCCGTCGGTCAGGGAACCAACGACCTGGTGCCGGGCGCTCTGGTGAACGGAGTCTTCGACTCGCTCGACACCACCACGCTGGTCACCCTGCCGCGCTACCTGGTGGTGGCCGGCGGCGGCCCCCGGCCGACGGCGACCGGCAATCGGCCCGTGGCCGCCGGTGGCCGGGCCCGGTGGGTGTTCGGCGAACAGATCCGGGTGGCGTCGGTGGCGGTGCGCTGGAAGGCCGCCGCCGGCGCCGCGGCCCCCGTCCCCGGCGCCGGCTCATGGCGTGTAGCCCTGGAGGAGCCCGGGGGCCGGCTCGAGTGGCTCCCGGTCACCGTCACGACGAGTTCCTCCGGGGCGCTCGCGATCGGATTCGCCCGGCCGGCCGCGGGGATCGGACTGGTGGTGCAGACCATCGCCGCGGGGACGTTCGGAGCACCCGTGGTCCGGACGGTGCCGGGCGACTCCTTCGACGCGTCGGGCGACCTCCAGGACGCTCTGGCCACCGGGCACTGGACGTTCGCCGGCGACCGGGGCCCCTTCGCCTACTACACCAACAATCGGGCGCGACCTCCGCTGACGGTGCGGGCGATCGCCGGGACGGGCGCGGGGGAGGCCTCGGTGGGGGCCCGTACGGGGCCTCGCCTCGATCCCACCTCCGCCTGGGTGTCGTCGACGCACGGCGCGGAGGTCATCCGGGCGGTGGCGGCCATCCCCGGTTGGTCGGCGACCTGGCGGCCCCGGGGCCGGGGCCCCGCCCTGGCTCTGGCCGTCCGATCGTCCGGGATCGTGCAGGCCGTCGATGTCCCCGCCGGCCGCGGGGTGGTGACCTGGCGCTATACGACCCCGGGGTTGACCGCCGGGGCGTGGTGCACGGTGGGCGGCGTCCTGCTCCTGCTGGTGATGTGGCGGTGGCCGGCCATCGGAGGACGGCGGTGGCGCCGTCCCCGCCCGCCCCTCGTCGAGGGGTGACTATGGAGAGGTGAATATGTCGGACGGCGCGCGAACTCGTTGCGTATTTGTGATGGGTCGGAGGGTAGAGTCTCTGCGATGCCGACCCGTGCGCGACCTGTGGTCGGCTGCCGGTGGGGTTGGTGACCCGGCCCGGAGGCCGTCTCGAACGTGACGGTGTTGTTCCCGTGAGCGACCCGCGCCACCGGCCCCGAGCGATGGGGAGCCGGCGATCGATTCGGATCTGGACCGCCGTGGGAGGCGCGGGTTCCACCGGGATGGCCGTCTGCGGTACCCGGGTCGGTGCCGGTCCGCGCGACACGGGCTGGTGGTTCTCCGTGCCTCACGGGAACGTGTCGGTCCTGGGTGTCGTGTTCTACGCCGCCGCCGCCGTGCTCGTGGCGGCCTGGGTCGGGGTGGGCGTGCAGGCCCGGTCCGGTCAGCTGTCGACGGGCCAGGCATGGTTGCTGCTCGGGGTCTGGGGCGCCCCTCTTCTCCTCGGTCCTCCGCTGTTCAGTCGGGATCTGTACAGCTACGTCGCCCAGGGGCTCGTCGCCCATGGCGGTATCAATCCCTACGCCGCCGGACCGTCGGTGCTCGGTCGGGGCCCGCTGCTCGATTCGGTGGCCGCCGCCTGGCGGCACACCCCGGCGCCCTACGGGCCGTTGTTCGTGACCGCGGCGCGCGCCATCGCCGCCGTCTTCGGTAGATCGCTTATCGCCGATGTGCTCGCCCTGCGCGTCCTCGAACTGGCCGGGGTGGCGATGGCCATGCGGTTCCTGCCCCGACTGGCCAGGAATCTCGGCGCGGAGCCGGCGGTGGCGCTGTGGCTCGGGGTGCTCAGCCCCCTGGCCTTGTTCAGCTTCATCGCCTCCGGTCACAACGATGCGCTCATGCTCGGGTTGCTCATCGCGGGCCTGACCCTCGCCAGCGAGAAGAAGCCGACCGCCGGGCTGTGCCTGTGCGCACTGGCCATGACCGTGAAGCTCCCGGCCGCCGCCGCCATCGTGTTCGTCGGCGTGGGCTGGCTCAGTTCCACGAGAGGCCGTGAGCGCCTGCGGGCCCTCGCTCTCGTCGTCGCCGTCCCCGTGGCCACCGTGGTCGCCGTCACTTACGCCTCCGGCTTCGGATGGGCGTGGCTCAGTCCCGGTGCGTTGCGGGTGCCCACCGAACTTCCCGTTGCCACCACCCCGTCGGTGGCGCTCGGAACGTTTTTGTCGCACCTCCTCGGCTGGGTCGGCGTCCACGGCGGTCTTCCCGCCACGATCACCATCACCCAGGAGGTCTGTGCCGGCGCGGCGGTGATCGCGGTGTCGTGGTTGGTGCTCCACGCCCGTCGCTACGACAAGGTGCGTCTCCTCGGCTGCGCCCTGGCCGTGGTGGTGCTGGCCGGTCCGACGGTATGGCCCTGGTATCTGCTCTGGGGCCTGTGCCTGTTGGCGGCCACTCCCGCCCAACGGTCCAAGGCCGTCGCCGTGGTCGCCGCTGCGGCCATGCTCGTCGTCGGTCCGAGCGGCGCCCCGGTCCTGCGGGGCGACGCATATCTGCTCGTCGTGGGGGCATGCGCCATCGGAGGCCTGTGGCTCGTCCGGGATCGTCGTTGGGCGACCGTGGCATTGGGCCCCGTTGTCTGACCCGCTCACGGTCTCCTCGGGCACCGCCCTCGGCACCGTCCCCGATGGACGCCCCGTCCCTGACGGCGGCACCGTCGTGCGGCTGCTACGGGCTCCCGTCCGACGTGACCGGTGGCGTCACGACGCGCTCGTCCGCCCGGCGGTCATCTATCTGGTCTCGCGCGTCGTCACGGTGGCGGCCATCGCCGCCGCCGCCCGGATGGCGCATCTGTCGTTCGCGGCGGGTATCGACCGGTGGGACTCCCGATGGTTCTTGCGGGCTGCGGCCAACGGCTGGCCCCGGCATCTCGTCACCGTCCACGGGCACGTCACCGGCACCACCATCGCCTTCTTCCCCGTCTTCCCCCTCGCCAGCCGCTGGCTCGCCCACCTGACCGGTGCCCCGCTGCTGGCGACGGCCGTCACGCTGTCCACCATCACCGGGCTCTCGGCGGTGGCGGGCGTCTGGGTCCTCGTCCGCGACTACGCCGGCTCGGCGGCCGCCGACCGCGCCACGCTGCTGGTGGCGGTGTTCCCCGGCTCATTCGTTTTCAGCATGGCCTACGCCGAAGGGACCGCCATCACGTTGGTGGCCTGGGGGCTCGTGGCCCTCCGGCGCCGGCGGTGGTGGCTGGCCGGATGGGCCGGCGCCGTGGCCACGGCCACCTCGCCGGTGGCGCTGGCGTTTGCCATCAGTTGCCTGTGGGTGGCGGTCGTCGAGGTGCGCCGGACGCGCACCCGGCGGGCGCTGGTCGCCCCGGCCCTCGTCCCGGCCGGATTCGTCGGCTACCAACTCTGGCTGTGGCGCCACAGCGGCAATCTGTGGGCGTGGATGCTCACCGAACGCGGGGGTTGGAGCAGCTACTTGTCGGTCAAGTACCCGTGGCACGTGGTGTCGTCGTTCGTCACCCATCCACTCGGTGGCACCGCCGACACGAACGTGATCGTGGCCGGAACCGTCGTGGCCGCCATCGGCGCCGTCTTCGCCTGGCGGGACCGCCAGCCGGCTGCGCTCCTCCTCTACGGATTGACGGTGGCCTTGCTGGCCCTGTTCACGGCACCGGTCGGGCTGCGACCGCGGTTCGTACTCGACGCCTTCCCGTTGGTGGCGGCGTTCGGGGCGCACGTGGGGGGGAAGGCGCTCGGTGTCGTCGTCGTGGCCTCGACCATCGCCCTCGTGGCACTCACCTTTTATTCGGTCGACACGCGCGCCGTGTTCCCCTAGCCGTGGACACGGCGACGGGCGCCTCCCCCGTGGTCGCGACAGCCGCCGGAGACCGGACCCGCCTTGGCGGCCGAGGGGTCCGGTCGTTGGCCGTGCCCTTGGCGTGCACGACCGGGTGGATCCTGTGGGCGTACCTGCGGCTTCGACCGCCGGCCTCGGTCACATCCACCCACCCGCCTCTGGTCCGGTACGGGTCCTGGGCGTACAGCCACCTCGCCTATTCGGACCTGCTCAGGCTGTATCGCGTCCACCATCTGGCCGATCACGCCTTCCCCTATGTGCACACCGTCATCGAGTACCCGGTGCTGACGGGACTCTTCATGTGGTGTGCGGCGTGGTTTCCCGGCGTCGGCGGTTATTTCCTGGCCAGCTCCATCGGATTGCTGGGCTGCGCGTGGGGCTGCATCGTGTTTCTCCACCGGATCTCGCCCCGATGCGCACGGATAGGCGCCTTGTCGCCGTTGCTGCTCGTCTACTCCCTTCTCAACTGGGACCTCCTGGCCATCTTCTTCATGTTGGCCGGCTGGGATTGCTTCCGGCGGCGGAGATACGGATGGTCCGGTGTGCTGTTGTCGCTGGGGGTGTGCACCAAGTTCTTCCCGGTGATGCTCCTCCTCTTCTGCGTGGTGGCGGCGTGGTCCGACGGCGACGACCGCCGGGCGGGGCGCGGCGCGGCGACGATGTCGCTCAGCGCCATCGCCACCGCCCTCGTCGTCAACGTGCCGTTCGTCATCGTCAACTTCGCCGGGTGGGCCGACTTCCTCCGTTTCAACGCCGTCAGGGGCGGCGGTGTCGGGCTCCTCTACCAGCTCCACCTGGCGTCCGGCTGGCCCATCGGCGTGGTCGACGCCGTGAGCGCCGCTCTGGTGCTGGCCGCCGTTGTCGTGCTGGCTCTCTGGGTCCGTCGGGGCGCCTCGCCGGCTGTCGCCGCCGCCGCGTCCTTCGCCGTCTTGATGCTTCTGAACAAGGTGTTCTCCCCGCAGTACATGCTGTGGGTGTTCGTGTACGGGCTGCTGGCCGACTGGCCGGGCTGGACACTGGCGGCGGTGACGACGGCGGGGCTCGTCGACTACGCCGACGCCTTCATCACCCTGCACCTGATGGCGAGCAAGGCCGACGCCCTGCGCTGGTACCTGCAGACCGTGTTCCCCCTCAACCGCGCCCTGCGCTCGGGGGCTATCGGCTGTGGAGTGGTCGCTTCGGTCTGGGAGGAGTGGCGTCGTCCGGCGAAGCGGGGCCCTTTCGGCACAGCGGTGACGATGACGGCGCCTACGCGGGGCCCGGCCCCCGACCGACCAGCAGGGCGGATGTGCTGAGCGCCCGGGGGCTCGATGTGTAGGCCGACACCAGCCACTGGACGCCGGGCGCGGCGGGCGTCGTGACGATCGGCGAGTAGACGGTCATGGTTGCCACCGCGTGAGGCGGGATCGGATCCATCGTGCCGTCGAGCGGAAGCCAGTACCCGTTCAGGTGCGTTCCCATGGTGACGGTGATATGTGGCATCTCGGGGGCGTCGGTGAGGTTGCGCACGGACAACGTGATCGCCGTCAGCGTCCGTCCACCGGCGGACTCGTCGACGCGGAGCACGGTCAGCTGGAGCGGGGGGCCGGCGAAGGCGAGGACGGCGGCGGCCACGGCACCGAGAGCGGGCACGGCGCACAACACCGCCGGCAGAGTCGGCCGCAAGGGCGACGCGATCCCCTCCGTCCGCACCCGTCGACGTGTCGCAGGTCCTGTGGACACGGTCAGGGCGGCCAGCAAGGCGACGGGGATGAAGTCGATGAGGTAGCTCCCCAGGCTCCGCGGTGAGACGAACATGGCCAGCGGTAGCACCACCAGCCAGACGCGTTTGACGCGTGGATAAGTGGTCACGAACAGGATCAGGACGGTCAGGAACACGAGGGCACCGCTGACGGTCAGATAGGTGAGGTCGACGCCCCTGACGATCCCGTGGGTGGCCAGTGAGACGAGCCCCTGTCCATCGGCGACCAACGGTTGGGCGAAGGGCGTGAGGGTCCCGTGCCACCAGGCGCCGGGGTGCCAGACGATGAAGGGCAGATTGACGGCGGCGAAGACGGCGAGAACGGTGCCGGCGTAGCGGCCGGCGGTGTGCAGCGGCCGGCCCCCGGCGCGCCGTGCCTCGAGAGCCACGCCGGCGACCAGAAACGGCACGCAGAACCACGGACTCTGCTTGACGGAGCAGGCGAGACCGAGGGCGACGGGGCCGATCCAGGCGGCCAGGCCCGCCTGCCGGCCACCCCCGTAGCGGTCCCAACGCCACACGGCGAGCATCAGGAACGGAAGGAACAGGGCGTCGGTTCCCCCGTAGGTGAACGCGCCCACGAACACCGGTGTGAGAATCAGCAGGGCGGCCAACCAGCGCAGGGCGGCCGGAAGCAGCGCGAACATCAGGACCCCGGCGACGAGCCAAGCCAGCAGGTCCATCCAGTCGACGACATGGTGATGGAACCCGAGGAGCATGGCCGGAACGATGAGCAGGAAGGACCCCGCCGGATAGGACACGTCGGTGACGTGACCCCCCGTGGTGGTGTACGTCCAGTAGCGATCGGGGATGTCCAGCATCCAGTGCGCCGCCGACATGGACACCGCGTAGGGGTCCCGCCCGCTCAGCAACGTCTGGGCGGCCAGGTGGTCGAAGGCGGCGGAGTCGGTGGCGTAGAAGCGGCGCGTGTGGATGACGCCGTACTGCGACACGAGCACCGACACGACGACGACGGCGAGGGCCAGCAGTTGGAGGTTGCGCGACCGGGGGTTCCCCGCCATCCACGCGGTGACGATCCCGGCGGTGGCGGCGACGACGAGAACCGGCGCCAGGACCGTCAGCACCGGAGACGACGACCAGGACCCCCAGGTACTGAGGCCGCCGGCCAAGACACCGAGCCAGACCATCGTCCAGGCGCAACGCTCGACCATCCAGGCGTCGGTCTCGCCTATCGGTTCGTCGGCCTGCTCCGGTGAGACGCCCGCCCACACCTCAGGCGTCCAGCCGGCAACGGCCGGGGGCGCGTCGGGCGCTCCCGACGGGAGCGTTGACGATCCTTTGAACGGGCTCGTTCCTGACGAAGTGATCGGGTCAGTCTGCCACCGGCCCCGGCGCAGGACCGGTCGCCAGGCCGCGTCGGCGCTCGTCCGTTTGGCGCTCGGCGCGGCCGGGGTGCCTACACTCAGTGGCCGATGAAGCGTCCCTACCGGGTGATCGTGGCCAAGCCGGGCCTCGATGGCCATGACCGTGGTGCCAAGGTCATCGCCCGCGCCTTGCGGGATGCCGGCTTCGAGGTGATCTACACGGGACTGCATCAGACCCCGGAACAGGTCGTGCAGGTGGCTGTGCAGGAGGATGCCGACGCCGTCGGCCTGTCGCTGCTGTCGGGGGCGCATCTGACCCTCGTCCCCCGTGTTCTCGACGGGCTCCGGGCCGAGGGCCTCGGCGACGTCCTCGTGATCGTGGGCGGGATCATCCCCGACGCCGATATCCCGGCCCTGAAGGAACTCGGTGTGGCCGCCGTCTTCACCCCAGGCGCACCGTTGCCCACGATCGTCCAAGAAGTGGCCGACGCGCTGGACCGACGGGAGGAGGGCCCCGTCGGAGCGTGACGACACGGGTCGAGGCGCCCGCAGCGCGCGGCCGGGGTCGTCCGCTTCGGATGCCACCGGCTGCCGCTCACGGCGCTCCGAGGGAGAAACCGCGCAGAACGACAGACCGCCAGAACGACGTAAGCACATTCGCAGTGGAGCAGAGAGCGAGTAGTCGGTGGATCTCTACGAGTATCAGGGCAAGCAGTACTTCGCCAGGTTCGGCATCCCGATATCACCCGGCGGGGTGGCCGACACAGTGGAGGAGGCCGTGACACAGGCCGACGCCGCCGGTTACCCCGTGGTGGTGAAAGCTCAGGTCAAGGTGGGCGGGCGGGGAAAAGCCGGAGGCATCCAACTGGCCGACGACGCCCAGGCCGTCCGCCGCCACGCCTCGAACATTCTGGGCATGGACATCCATGGACACGTCGTCCACCGATTGTGGATCGAGAGGGCGTCAGACATCGCCCGCGAGTATTACGCCAGCTTCACCTTGGATCGCGCCGCCAAGCTCCACCTGTGCATGGTGTCGGCCAAGGGGGGCGTGGAGATCGAGGAGGTCGCCGCCACCGATCCCGACGCCATCTCCCGCCTGCACGTGGATCCGGTGGACGGGCTTTCGGTCGCAGCCGCCGTCGGCCTCGTAGTCGATGCGGGGATCGACGAGGAGGCGCAGGAGCAGGCCGCCGCCCTCCTCGTGAAGCTCTACAGGTGTTACGTCGAGGGCGACTGCGATCTGGCCGAGATCAACCCGTTGATACTGACCACCGAAGGCAGGGTCCGCGCTCTCGATGCCAAGGTGACCCTCGACGACAACGCGGCGTACCGGCACCCCGAGTGGGAGAGCTTTGGCGGCGACGAGGAACTCGACGAACGAGAGAAGCTGGCCCGCGAGAAGGGGCTCAACTACATCGGCCTCTCGGGATCGGTCGGGATCATCGCCAACGGCGCCGGACTGGCCATGAGCACGCTGGACGTGGTCACCCAGGTGGGGGGAACGGCCGCCAACTTCCTGGACATCGGCGGCGGCGCCAACGCCGATGTGATGGCGGCCGCCCTGGACGTGATCAACAGCGACAGCGCCGTGCGTGCCATCTTCGTGAACATCTTCGGAGGCATCACCCGGGTGGACGAGGTGGCCAACGGGGTCGTCGAGGCACTGCGCCGGGTCGATCTGAAGTCGCCGATCGTGTTGCGTCTCGACGGCACGAATGCCGAGGCCGGGCGGCAGATCCTGGCCGAGCACCTGTCGGAGGACCTCATCATGGAACCGACGATGCTCGACGCCGCCCGCCGGGCCGTGGCGTTGGCGGGAGGCGGACGATGAGCATCTTCGTGGACGAGAACACCAAGGTGATCGTCCAGGGCCTGACCGGGGGACAGGGGCGCTTCCACGGATTGCGCAACCGCGACTACGGCACCCAGGTGGTTGCCGGGGTGACGCCGGGCAAGGGGGGCACCGACGTCGACGGCGTGCCCGTCTACGACACCGTCGCCGATGCCGTGGCCGCCACCGGGGCGGACGCCTCCTTCGTCGTGGTTCCTCCGAAGTTCGCCGCCGACGCCATCGTGGAGGCGGCCGACGCGGGGGTGACGTTCATCGTCTGCATCACCGAGGGCATCCCGGCGCAGGACGAAGCCCTGTTCTACAACCGGCTACGGCGTGATCACCCCGCCACCAGGTTGCTGGGACCGAACTGTCCGGGGATCATCTCGCCCGGGAAATGCAACATTGGGATCACCTCGGGCGACATCGCCCTGGCCGGTGGACCGGTGGGAATCGTCAGCCGTTCGGGCACGCTCACCTACCAGGCGCTGCACGAACTGTCGCAACAGGGTGTGGGTCAGACGAGCTGCGTGGGTATCGGCGGTGATCCGGTGCCGGGGACGAGTTTCATCGACTGCCTGGCCGCCTTCGAAGAGGATCCCGACACACGTGCGGTGATGATGATCGGCGAGATCGGGGGTTCGGCCGAGGAACAGGCGGCCCAGTTCATCGCCGAGCACGTGACGAAACCGGTCGTCAGCTACGTGGCCGGGGTCACCGCACCACCGGGCCGCAAGATGGGCCACGCCGGCGCCATCATTTCCGGTTCCCAGGGCACGGCGCAGGCCAAGATCGCAGCCCTCTCGGCCGTCGGGGTGCGCGTGGCCCAGAACCCCACGGAAGCGGGGGAGATGATGGTCGAAGTGGTGAAGGGCCTCGTCTGACGTGGTCGAGCGTGGCCGGCGCGCTGGTAGCGTGACCGACGTGCGCCTGGGAGTGCTCGTATCGGGTACAGGAACCATTCTCGACGCGCTATTCGCCGAGGGCCTGCCTGTCGTCGTGGTCGTGGCCGACCGGCCGTGCCGGGGCCTCGAGATCGCCACCGATCACGCCGTGTCCGCCGAGCTCGTCGACCGCCGGGCGTTCGGGGGTTTCGGAGAGCGATTCGAGCGCGACGCCTTCACCCGGGGCGTCGTCGACGTCCTCGGACGCCATGACGTCGACCTGGTGGTCATGGCCGGCTTCGGCACCGTCCTGACGCAAGCGGCCCACGACGTCTACGGGGGCAGGATCCTGAACACGCATCCGGCTCTGTTGCCCGCCTTTCCGGGCTGGCGCGCCGTCGAGGACGCTCTCGCCGCCGGCGCCACCGTCACCGGGTGCACGGTCCACGTGGCCACCGTCGACATGGACGCCGGGCCCATCCTGGCCCAGCAAGAGGTGGTCGTGCGCCCCGATGACACCGTCGCCTCGCTGCACGAACGCATCAAGGAGGTCGAGAGGCGCCTGTACCCGGCGACCATCCGCAAGGTGATCGCCGCCGGTGTCGGTCCCGGGGACCGCAGCCGGTGAGGGCGCTCCTCTCGGTCTACGACAAGGCCGGCCTGACCGAATTGGCGTCCGGCCTGGTCGATCTCGGATGGGAGCTGGTGGCCAGCGGCAACACCGCCCGGGCGTTGGCCGAGGCCGGGATCGCCCACAACGAGGTGGCCGCGCTCACCGGTGCCCCCGAGATGCTCGGAGGTCGGGTGAAGACGCTGCACCCGACGATCCACGGCGGGATCCTGGCCGACCGGTCGAAGGCGCAACACATGAGCGACCTGGACGCCCAGGGGATCGGTCTGATCGACCTCGTCGTCTGCAACCTCTACCCGTTTCGCTCCGATCCCTCGATCGAGTTGATCGACGTGGGAGGCCCGACCATGGTGCGCGCCGCGGCCAAGAACCACGCCCACGTCGGCGTGGTTGTCGATCCGGCCGACTACCCGGCCGTGTTGACGGAACTGAGGGAGTCGACCACGCTGTCCGCCGACACCCGTCGGCGCCTGGCCCGCGCCGCCTTCGCCCACACGGCGGCCTATGACGCGGCCATCGTCGGTTGGTTCGACGCCGGTGGGGCCGGGGGCGGGGCCGAGATCCTCCCGCCCACGCTGCACCTCGCCCTGGAACGTGCCGAGGAGCTGCGCTACGGCGAGAATCCCCATCAGATCGGTGCCCGTTACCGGGCGACGGGTGAACCGACGTGGTGGGACGGGGTGATCCAGCACGGTGGTACGGCGCTGTCCTACCTCAACTTGTTCGACGCCGATGCCGCTTGGCGCCTCGTCCACGAGCTGCGATCGGGCGACGACTACGTCGTGGCCATCATCAAGCACGCCAACCCGTGTGGAGCCGCGCTCGCCGCCGATCTCGCCGACGCCTATAGGCGGGCGCTCGAATGTGACCCGGTGTCGGCCTTCGGTGGGGTCGTGGCCCTCAGCGGACCGTGCACCGCCGCCGTGGCCCGGGAGGTGGCCGGCGGGCCCCAGGCAGATGTGATCGTGGCACCATCGTGGGAACCCGAAGCGGTCGACATCCTGGTGGCCCGGCGCAAGTCGACCCGGCTCCTCGAGGCGCCTCCGTATGGGGGCGCGGCGCTCGAGCTACGGAGCCTCGGCGGCGGCTATCTCGTGCAGGACGCGGACCGGTTCGAGTCCACCCGGGCGCAGTGGCAGGTCGTCACCAAGGCCGTTCCGACCGCCGACCAGTGGCGCGACGTGGAGTTGGCGTGGCGGGTGTGCGCCCGCACGGCCTCGAACGCCATCGTGGTCGTCGCCTCCGGCCAGGCGGTCGGCATCGGGGCCGGTCAGCAGAGTCGGGTGGAGGCGGCCGAGATCGCGGTGCGCAAGGCGGGGGAGCGGGTGGTGGGGGCGGTCGCCGCCAGTGACGCCTTCTTCCCCTTTCGTGACGGCTTCGACGTGCTCGCCTCTGCCGGGGTGGCCGTCGTGATCCAGCCCGGCGGGTCGGTACGCGACGGCGAGATCGTGGCCGCCGCCGACGAGCACGGCACGGCCATGGTCCTCACCTCCGAGCGCCACTTCCGGCACTGAGCGGCGACGTCGTGACGGCCCAGATCCTGAACGGTGAGGCGGTGGCCTCCCGCATCCGCGCCGAGGTGGCCGACGCCGTGGCGGAGTTGCGCCGGGCCGGGACCCAGCCCGGTCTGGGGACGATCCTGGTCGGAGACGATCCCGCCAGCGCCCGCTACGTGGCCCTGAAACACGCCGACTGCGCCGAGGTGGGAATCGCGTCGTTCCATGAGCACCTCCCCGCCGAGGTGAGCCAGGACGAGCTCGAAACGGTGATCGCCCGATTCAATTCCGACCCGTCGGTGCACGCTTTTTTGGTTCAGGTCCCTCTTCCCGGCGACCTCGACGAGGAAGCCGCTCTGCTCGCCGTCGACCCGGAGAAGGATGTCGACGGCCTGCACCCGGAGAACCTCGGCCGGCTCGTGATGGGCACGCCCGGCCCCCTGCCGTGCACGCCGGCCGGGATCGTCGAGCTCCTCGCCGCTTACGACGTGACGGTGGAAGGCCGTCACGTCGTCATCATCGGGCGGGGACTCACCATTGGTCGACCGCTCGCCCTCCTCCTGTCGCTCAAGCGGCCTGGCTGCAACGCCGCGGTCACCGTCGTCCACACCGGCGTGGACGATCTCGCTGCCCTCGTGCGTACGGGCGACATCGTGGTGGCGGCGGCCGGGTCGGCCGGGTTGGTGACCCCCGACATGGTGAAGCCGGGCGCCGCCGTCGTCGGGGCGGGGACGTCGTTTCGGGGGCGGACGCTGTTGTCTGACGTCGACGAGGCGGTGAGCGAGGTGGCGGGGTGGATCACGCCCCGGATCGGCGGCGTCGGCCCCATGACGCGGGCCATGCTCTTGCGCAACACCGTCCGGGCCGCCGCCCGGGCCGGGGCGTCGGGGGCCGAGGTTTCGACGCGGCAAGTAGGCTTGTGGGTCCATGACCTGGATCTCGGACATGCTGGCGAGGGGTCCGACCTACTCGTTCGAATTCTTCCCGCCGAAGAACGACACCGAGCAGGCAACCCTTGTCCGGACCCTGCGTGAGCTCGAGCCCCTGACACCGTCGTTCGTCTCGGTGACCTACCGGGGCGGGCGTGAATCACGCCAACGGACGCACGACCTGGTGGCCGGCATGCTGCGCACGACGTCGCTCACCCCCATGGCCCATCTCATCTGCGTGGAGCATTCGCGCCTGGAGCTGGCGGAGGTCCTGGTGGCGTTGCGCAAGGCGGGTGTGGAGAACCTGCTGGCCCTCGGCGGCGATCCCCCCACCGACGCCGACGCCGTCGGGGGCGAGTTGCGTCACGCCGTGGAACTCGTCGACCTGGCCCGGGCTATCGGGGGTTTCTCGGTGGGGGTGGCGGCCCACCCCGCCGGACACCCGTCGTCGCCGGACATGCGATCCGACCGGGACATGCTGGCGGAGAAGCTCCGTCGGGCGGACTTCGCCATCACCCAGTTCTTCTTCGAGGCCGACGAGTACCTGAGGCTGGTCGACGACCTCGCCGCACGGGGGGTGGCCAAACCGGTGCTCCCGGGCATCATGCCGGTGACGTCGTTGCGGTCCGTGCCCCGCATGGCCCAGATGGGCGCGGCGGTGCCCGGGTGGGCGCTGTCGCGCCTCGAAGAGGCGGCGGCTGTCGGCGGCGACGATGCCGTCCGCCGGACGGGGATCGACCTGTCGACCGAGCTGTGCGCCAAGCTCCTGTCGGAGGGTGCACCCGGCCTGCACTTCTACACCCTCAACCGCTCGAGCGCGACCCGGGAGATCCACGCCGCGCTGGGACTGACGGGAATGGTGGGCACCGGGTAGGCGACGCCCGGTCGATGGATCGCCAAAAGGTTGCGAACGTCTGCCACCGGGTGAGCCCTTCGACACGCGGCGCGCCTTGACTCGCGAACGACACCTGAAGGCAAAGATGCAGGACGCCGGGGTTACCCGGCGTCCGACGTCCACTTCGTCACGGCCGGCTGGGCTGAGCAGGGCGCTGGTCGGCGGGTCCTCTCTGGCAGCGCCAGCAAAGCCGGCCCCTCCCGAGTGGCTGGGGTCCGGGATCCGGTGTTTACCCGATGCCTTGGGATTCGTAGGCGCCGATGTCGCAGGTGCCTCCGTCTCCGGCTTCGTCCGGACGAGCCAAGCCGCGCTGGTCTGCGGGCGGGCATCCGGTGCCTGCCGTGCCTCCGTGGTCGATGGCCGGGCTGCCAGCCGGCAGGGCCTGGGTCTGGGTGAGGCCTCCGTTGGCACCGAGCGCAGCGAGAAGCGGTTCGGTGCCGGTGATGTCGGTGGCGGCCACAAGACCGCAGGTTGTCCCGCTGTCGAGGTTGTAGCCGGTCGTCTCAGTGATCGTGCCGTTGCAGTTCGACCCTGTGCTGTCGGCCACGATCGTGCCACCCAGGTTCACCGTGCCGGCCAGGTTGTCGATCCCATCTGAGTTGTCGGCCACGGTCACGTAGGACAATGTCGCCGTCCCGCCGTTGGTCGCCACGCCGCCACCGACACCAGAAGGAGCCTGACCGGCGCACGGAAGTTCGTAGTAACCGCCGGCCCCGCTGATGTTCCCGGACACCGTGGAGTTGGTCACACTGAGAGTGGCGGTCGAGAAAATGCCGCCGCCGTCGCCACCGGTCCCGGGTCGCAGACACCCCGGGTCGCTAAATCCCGCGTTCGCACCCGCACCACCGGCGTTCGAGCTCACTGTGTCCCCGGTGAGCGTGGCGGTCCCGGCGCTGACGGCCAGGCCGCCGCCGGCCCCACCGCTGACCGCGCCGAGTCCGGCGGCGTTCCCCGACAAGGTGGAGGTGGACAGGGTGAGGGTCCCCGAGGTGGCGATGGCGCCGCCGTCGCCACCGGTGGAGCCGCCCTGCCCGCCGGTGTTGGAAGTGAATGTCGACGAGGAGATTGTGGCGGTGCCGCTTGTGGAAATGCCGCCGCCGTTGGCAGCCAAGCCTGTGGCGTTCCCGCCGGTGTTGGCCGAGAAGGTGCTACCCGTCACGACGAGGGTCCCGGCGCTCCAGACCCCGCCGCCGCCGCCGGCGTTGGCCGGACCGTCGCCTCCCGAACCGGAGGAGCCGGACGCATTGCCCGAGACCACGCTGTCGGTGAGCGTGACCGACCCGCTCCCTGAGTAGATGCCGCCACCCATGCCACCGTTACCCGACAGCTCGTTGCCGTAGAGCCCGATACCGCCCCACCCGGCGGCGTTGGCGCTGATCGTGCTGCCCGTGGCGATGAGGATGCCAGTGTTGGCGATCCCGCCCCCGTTCCCCCCGTCCCCGCCCGTGTCGTTCAATCCCTGCCCGCCGGAGCCAGCACTGTTGCCCGTCACCGTGCTGTTGGTAAGGGTCAAGGAGCCGGCGTTGAGGATGCCCCCGCCGTCGCTGCCGTTCTGGCTTTCTGCGCCACTGGCGGCCGCGCCCCCGGTCAGCTCGATCTGGTTGAGGGTGACATTGGCCGAGGCGGCCACAGTGAGAACTTGGCTCGCCCCCTGGGCCGTGATCACCGTCGTGGTCGCGCCGGCCCCAGTGACAACGACGGCGTTGTGCTTGAGGGTGAGGGCGCCGTGAGTCAGCTTGAAGGTCCCGGCCGGCACCGTGATGTTCACCAGCCTGCCGGAGGCCTGGGCATTGGCCACCTCGGTGGCGGCTCGCAGGGTGCAGCGCCGCTTCGCGTCGGCGCACTTGCCTTTGGCGGGCTTGACCGCGTGGGTATCGGCCGTCGAGTTGACAATCAGGTTCAGCGGAGAAGCGGACGAAGCCATCGGCGCGGTCCCGAGGACGACCGACGCGACGACAACGAAGCCCGCGACAATTGAGCAGGCACGGCGTAGGGAAGCGGTCCGGCGCATGGTTGACGTCCTCTCCATCGGTTTTCTCGACCTGACCAGATCGACCGCGAGGTGACGTCGACCCAACTCGCCGCCCCCTTCAGACGACAGGATAACAAGGGCGCTTGCGAGAAACGACGGCTCCTACCCAAGATGGGGGAACTCTCACCTCAAACGCAGCGCGCAGGGATGGTCATTCGGGGGAATCTTCGAACGCACGGCTCATCAAGGTTGACGAGCCGGGCCACCCGATAGATGTCGGACTTGGGCGGGTCTTTGTCCGAAGCCCATGTGGCAGCACCCCGCCGCCGTGACCCGGGATGGAGCCCTGCAACCGTGGCTCGGGGAGAGCGCCTGAATCTGAAATCAGGACATCGGCGAAGCGTGGCTCGCTGATGTGTCACAGTCAGGGCAGAGGCGAAACCCCTAGGTGGGACGTTCGGCGGAGGACAAGTCACGATTCCTGGTCGAGGCACACCTCCGGGAGGGACCCCGGACCTCGAGCTGGCGCCACACAGAGTTCCAAGTCAGCTGGATCTACCAACCGGTGTGGTGGGCCGCTCGGATTACCCCTTAGGCTCCTCGACATGGCAGAGCGCATCACTGTGGGCGACGACGGCGTCCTCGTCGTCCCGAGCGAACCGATCATCCCGTTCATCGAAGGCGACGGCACCGGCGTCGACATCTGGCCCGCGTCACGTCTCGTCTTCGACGCCGCCGCCGCCAAGCACGGTCGCACGATCGCCTGGAAAGAGGTGTTGGCCGGGGAGAAGGCGTTCAAGGAGACCGGCGAGTGGCTGCCCGAGGAGACGGTCACCGCTTTCCGGGACCACCTCATCGGGATCAAGGGACCGCTCACGACCCCGATCGGCGGGGGGATCCGTTCACTCAACGTGGCCCTGCGCCAGATCCTCGATCTCTACGTCTGCCTGCGTCCGGTGCGATGGTTCACCGGCGTTCCCTCACCGGTCCTCCACCCGGAGAAGGTGGACATGGTGATCTTCCGCGAGAACACCGAGGACGTCTACGCCGGGCTCGAGGTCCAGGCGGGAACACCTGAGGCCGGGCGCCTGGCCGCTTTTCTACGAGACGAGATGGGGTGGGACATCAAGCCCGATTCGGGCATCGGCATCAAACCCATGTCTGAGACCGGCTGCAAACGGCTCGTCCGCGCCGCGCTCGTCTACGCACTCAAGTACAAGCGCGCCAGCGTGACGCTGGTCCACAAGGGGAACATCCAGAAGTTCACCGAAGGGGCATTCCGCAACTGGGGCTACGAGGTCGTCCGGGACGAGTTTGCCGACGCCGCCGTCGGCTGGGACGACTGTGACGGGAAGCCGGGGGACAGGCTGCTCGTCAAGGACACCATCGCCGACATCACCCTGCAGCAGGTACTGACGAGGCCGGACGAATTCGACGTCATCGCCACCACCAACCTGAACGGCGACTACCTGTCCGACGCACTGGCCGCCCAGGTCGGTGGGATCGGGATCGCGCCGGGAGGGAACATCAATTACGTGACCGGCCACGGCGTATTCGAGGCGACGCACGGGACCGCTCCGAAGTACGCCGGCCTCGACAAGGTGAACCCCGGAAGCCTCATCCTCTCGGGCACGCTCATGTTCGAGCACCTGGGCTGGACCGAGGTGGCCGACGACATCGTCCGGGCGCTGGAAGCCACGATCGCCGACAAGATCGTGACCTATGACTTCGCCCGGCTCATGGACGGCGCCCACGAGGTGAAGACGTCGGAATTCGCCGCCGCCATCGTCGACCGCCTCTGACCCCACCTCGACGACCCGTCTCGGGGGGCGCGTCCGTCTCCGGTTGACCGGGGCGTCGGCCCGGTCTGGCCGGTCCTCGATGGGCGACGGTAGCCTCGGCGTCATGGCCACGGCGAAGACCCCCGTCCACGTCACCGTGACCGGTGCTGCCGGGCAGATCGGTTACTCCCTGCTCTTCCGCATCGCGTCCGGACAGTTGCTCGGACCTGACCAGCCGGTGGTCCTGCGCCTTCTCGAGATCGAGCCCGCCATGCAGTCACTGCAGGGTGTGACGATGGAGCTCGACGACTGCTCCTTTCCCTTGTTGGCCGGGATCGAGGCCACCTCGGATCTGAAGACGGCTTTCGACGGGACGTCGTGGGCGTTGCTCGTCGGTTCGATCCCCCGCAAGGCGGGTATGGAGCGCAACGATCTCCTGACCATCAACGGTGGCATCTTCGGCCCTCAGGGAGAGGCCATCGGAGCCCACGCGTCGGGCGACGTGCGGGTGCTCGTCGTCGGCAACCCCTGCAACACCAACTGTCTGATCGCCCGGGCCCATGCACCGGACGTGCCCGATGAACGCTGGTTCGCCATGACCCGACTCGATCAGAACCGCGCTGTCAGTCAGCTGGCCCACAAGGCGGGAGTGTCGGTGACGTCCGTCACCAACATGGCCATCTGGGGGAACCACTCGTCGACGCAGTTCCCCGACTTCGAGAATGCGCAGATCGACAGCCAAGGCGCGCTCGACGTGATCGACGAGACGTGGCTCCAGGGGGAATTCATCACCACCGTCCAGCAACGCGGGGCCCAGATCATCGACGCCCGCGGCGCATCGTCGGCAGCCTCGGCGGCCAACGCGGTGATCGACTCGGTGCGCAGCATCGTGACACCGACGTCGCCCGGTGACTGCGTCTCGCTGGCGGTCGTGTCGCACGGCGAATACGACACGCCCGAAGGTCTCGTCTTCGGCCTCCCCGTCCACAGCGACGGCTCGGGCTGGCGGGTGGCGACCGGGTTCGACCACAGCGCTTTCGCCGTCGAGAGCGATCCGTCTGACCACGCAAGAGCTCGAGTCCGAGCGCACGGCAGTGGCCGATCTGCTTCTCGGACCTGTCTGAGCCGACGGGTTCAGTTCGACCCCGGTCACCGCGGCGACCGCGCCTAGCTTCCCGCCATCACACCGCGGTGTTGCGTTCAGACGGTGGCGGGTACGGGTATATCGATTCCGCGACGTTGCAGGAAGGCCAGTTTCCGTGACAGCGCGCTGCGCCAGGCGTCGAGGTCGGCGTCGAAGTGGACACGGTCGCCCTCTTCGTACGCGTGCTCCAGTTCGTCGAAGGCGGCGTCCTCGGCATCGAGTAGCTCGCGGTAACGACGAAGGGCCTGATCGTCGAGCACACCGGGCACGGTCATGGGACCTCCCTCTTCCGGCGTCCCGCGTCGGACGCCTCCTGAGTTTCAGTTTACCCCGGCCCCCGTCGGCATGTCATGGTCGTCGACGCCGTTCGGTCCGTCATCCGGGCCCCTTCGGGGCCGAAGGGGCTGGAGTGAGTGGGTTCCAACAACCTCGGTGGGCCGCCGGGGCCAGGAGTCGCCGCGGCCCGGACCTGGGCCGGCCACCTGCACCCCCTCGCCGTGTCCGTCGCCGGTCGACACAGGTGGCGAACGTTCGGTCACGGACTGCGATCTCCTCGGCAAACCCGGTGGCGGTTTCGAGATCCGAGCCGCTTCCGCGCTCAGGGTGTCGCCGGCACCCGCCTCGTGGCCGTGGCCTCGTCGGCCGTCGTCGGCGCCGCCAGCGCCGGCGCGTCGCGGGCGACGTCGGCCGCCGAGCGCTTCGACCGTCGCAGGATCTTCCGGCCGAGCCAGGCGACGGGATCATACGAGGCGTCGACGACGCGTTCCTTCAAGGGGATGATGGCGTTGTCGGTGATCTTGATGTGTTCGGGACAGACTTCCGTGCAGCACTTTGTGATGTTGCACATCCCCAACCCCATCCGTTGCCGCAGAAGCTCGCGGCGGTCGTTGGTGTCCAGCGGATGCGATTCGAGCTCCATGAACCGGATGAAGAGCCGTGGCCCGGCGAAGCGCTCCTTGTTCTCCTCGTGGTCCCGGATCACGTGGCAGATGTCCTGGCACATGAAGCACTCGATGCACTTTCGGAATTCCTGGCCCCGGGCCACGTCGACTCTGCATCATCCGGAACGTACCGTCGGGAGCGTCGGGCTCCCGGGGGGCGAGCGGTGGGACCTGGCGGGCCATCGTGTAGTTGAACGACACGTCGGTCACCAGATCTCTGATGATGGGAAACGTGCGCATGGGTGCAACCACGACCGGTTCGCCCGCGGGGAGCTCGTCCATCCGTGTCATGCACATCAGGTGCGGAAGGCCGTTGATCTCCGCCGAACACGATCCGCACTTGCCCGCCTTGCAGTTCCACCGACAGGCCAGATCGGGAGCCGGGCCGGCTTGGATCCGGTGGATGACGTCGAGGACGACCTCGCCCTCGACCGACGGCATGACGTAGTCGGTGAACGCCCCACCCGACGCATCGCCGCGCCATACCGTCAAGGTCACGTCGGCCATCAGTGCGACTCCTCTTCGAACAGGGCGCCGAGCTCGTCGGGCATCTGGGGGAGTGGTTCACGATCCAGCGTGTACTCGCCTCCGGGCGCCGATCCGCTGCACGAGGTTGACCTTCCCGAACTCGGGGTCGGGCAAGGGGTGGTCGTCGCGGGTGTGGCCGCCACGGCTTTCGCGGCGGTCGAGGGCTCCCTTCGTGACCAGATCGGGACACCGTGAGCATGGCGGGCAGATCGGTGGCCAGGTTCCATCCCGGGTTGTAGGTGCGCGGACCGGACACCGCCATGGCGGCGGAACGTTCCTCGAGCTTGTCGAGCTCGTCGAGGGCACTCGTCAATTCCGACTCGGTGCGGATGATCCCGACCAGATTCTGCATCGTCACCTGGAGATCGTGTTGAAGGTCGTAGGGATTCTCCCCGTCGGTGCGATCCAGTGGGGCGGTGGCCTCGGCAACCACGGCGGCGATCTCGGCGTCGGCCACCGTGGGAGCTCGGTCGCGAAGTCTGGCGAAATCAGACGCGGCGATTCCGGCCCGCCGGCCGAAGACGAGGAGGTCCGACAGCGAGTTGCCCCCGAGACGATTGGCCCCGTGCATCCCCCCAGCTCACCTCGCCCACGGCATAGAGCCCGGGAACCGTCGTCTCCTCGGTGTCGGCGTCGACCCGGATGCCTCCCATGGCGTAGTGGCACGTGGGACCGACCTCCATCGGGACGGCCGTGATGTCGACGCCGGCCAGCTCCTTGAACTGGTGGTACATCGAGGGCAGCCGCCGGCGGATGTACTCGGCGCTGCGGCGTGAGGCGATGTCGAGATAAACGCCGCCGTGAGGGCTGCCCCGGCCCCCCTTCACCTCGGCGTTGATCGAACGGGCCACTTCGTCGCGGGGAAGGAGCTCCGGAGGACGACGGTTGTTGATGTGATCGTCGTACCAGCGATCGGCCTCCTCCTCGGTGTCCGCCGTCTCGGCCGCGAACATCGGGGGGATGTAGTCGAACATGAACCGCTTGCCTTCGGAGTTGCGTAGGACACCCCCGTCACCGCGCACCCCCTCGGTCACGAGGATGCCGCGCACCGACAGGGGCCACACCATTCCCGTCGGGTGGAACTGCACGAACTCCATGTCGATCATGTCGGCGCCGGCCCACGCGGCCATGGCGTGTCCGTCGCCGGTGGACTCCCACGAGTTGGACGTGTACTGCCACGACTTTGCCGATGCTGCCGGTGGCGAGCACGAAGGCCTGGGCCGTGAAGATGACGAACTCGCCGCTCGGGCGCCAGTACCCGACGGCGGCGCTCACCCGGCCCTCGGAGTCCTTGAGGAGGCGCAGCACCTTGACCTCCATGAAGACCTCGATGCCGACGGCCACGGCCCGTCTGCTGCAGGGTACGGATCAACTCGAGCCCCGTCCTGTCGCCCACGTGGGCCAGGCGGGCGAACCGGTGTCCCCCGAAGTCGCGCTGCAGGATACGACCGTCCGCGGTCCGGTCGAACAGTGCGCCCCACCGCTCGAGCTCGTAGATCCGGTCGGGTGCCTCCTGGGCATGGACCTGGGCCATGCGCCAGTTGTTGAGCATCTTGCCGCCGCGCATCGTGTCGCGGAAGTGCACCTTCCAGTTGTCCTCGGGCCAGACATTGCCCATGGCCGCGGCCGCGCCACCCTCGGCCATAACGGTGTGCGCCTTGCCCAGCAGGGACTTGCAGACCAGCGCGGTCCGAAGGCCCAGCTCCTTCGCCTCGATGGCGGCACGCAGTCCGGCGCCGCCGGCGCCGATGACAATGACGTCGAAGTCGTGGGATTCGTAGTCGGGCATGGCCGGGTTCAGAAGATCTTCGGGTCGTGGAAGGCGCCGCTCGCCACCAGCCGCACGTACACGTCGGCCAGGGCGACGAACACGAGGCTGGCCCACGCCAACTGCATGTGCCGCGCGTTCAGCGGCGTGAGCGTCCGCCACACCCGGTAGCGCAGGGGATGGCGGGAGAACTGTTTGACGTTTCCCCCGCACAGATGCCGGCAGGCGTGGCAGGACAGCGAATAGAGCCACAGAAGGGTGGCGTTGACCACCAGGAACAACGTTCCGAGGCTCACGCCGATGCCACCGTCACCGGGCAGGCGGAAGGCCATGATGGCATCGATGGTGAGGATGGTGTTGAAGGCCAGACCGATGAAGAAGAAGTAGCGGTGGACGTTTTGCAAGATGAGCGGGAAGCGCGTCTCGCCGCTGTAGCTGCCGTGTCCGTCGGTCACCCCGCAAGCCGGTGGCGACTGCCAGAAGCTCCGGTAGTACGCCTTGCGGTAGTAGTAGCACGTGAGCCGGAATCCGAGCGGCCCACCGAGGACCAGGATTCCGGGCGAGATCGCCCACCAGGTGATGAAGACCGCCCCCCGGGCGCCGTGCACGCAGCTGGCGGTGAGACACGGCGAGAAGAAGGGGGAGATGAGGTCGCGGTGCGCGGCGGCGCCCACGTAGTAGTTGCCGTTCTGGAAGACGGCCCAGGTCGAGTACACGACGAAGGCGGTGAGAAACGCCACCGTGGCCGTCGGGGTCGCCCACCAGCGGTCCGGGCGCAAGGTGCGGGAATCGGGCCCCCCCCTCACCCCGTCCAGCATCACCGGTACCGGTCTCAGGTCCTCGACGGTGCTCACGCCTGCTGTCCCCTTCTCTCGACCATCCCGGCGCGACATGGCCGCGGTCACCACGGTGCGCTGGCCCAGCCCGTGCGGCCGGAACGGGTACCGGTCGAAGCCGGCGGGGCGACGACGGCTCATCATCATTCCACCTGGGGCCGAGCGGGGCGAAACCCTCTTCCCGTGCCTGCCGCCTGTCGGGTTCGTGCGCCCGCGGCCTAGGCTCGTCGCCATGAGCGCCCCATTCCCCCCCGCCCCGCCCCCCGACCTGCCGGGGACGCTCGGGGAACTACGAGCGTCCGGCTGGGAGTCGCTTCCCATCCATGAGGAGCTCCGGCGCAACGCCGCCGCCCGGATCGCGGCGGGACAGCCGTTGGTCGAGCGGGTGCTCGGTTTCGAGGACACCGTGCTCCCGCAACTCGAGAATGCACTGCTCGCCGGCCATGACATCATCCTCTTGGGCGAGCGTGGCCAGGCCAAGACCCGCATCGTCCGGGCCCTCACGTCGTTGCTCGACGAATGGCTGCCCGAGGTCGCCGGGTCCGAGATCCGCGACGACCCCTACCGTCCGGTGTCGTTGCCGGCGCGCGAGGTGGTGGACAGCGAAGGCGACGCCACCCGGATCCACTGGGTCCACCGCGACACCCGCTTCTCGGAGAAGCTGGCCACGCCGGACACCTCCATCGCCGACCTCATCGGAGAGGTCGACCCCATCAAGGTGGCCGAGGGTCGCTACCTGGCCGACGAGATGACCCTGCACTTCGGATTGGTCCCCCGCTCCAATCGCGGCATCTTCGCCGTGAACGAGCTGCCCGACCTGGCCGAGCGGATCCAGGTCGGTCTTCTCAACGTCCTCGAGGAGCGCGACGTGCAGGTCCGTGGTTTCACCGTCCGCCTGCCCCTCGACATCGTGCTGGTGGCCACGGCCAACCCCGAGGACTACACCAACAGAGGGCGCATCATCACCCCCTTGAAGGACCGCTTCGGTGCGCAGATCCGCACGCACTATCCGCCCGACACCGCCACCGAACTCGAGATCGTCCACCAGGAGGCGCGACCTCCGGTCGAGCGCCGCGGGATCGCCGCGCGTCGAGGTCCCGGCGTTCATGGCCGAGGTGGTGGCCGAGCTGTCCCAGCTGGCCCGGCAGAGCCCGCACGTCAATCAGCGTTCGGGTGTCTCGGTGCGGCTGAGCATCTCCAACTACGAGACCCTTCAGGCCAATGCCGTGCGTCGAGCCCTGAAGCTCGGCGAAGCCCAGGCGGTCCCCCGCGTGAGCGACCTGGCCGCTCTCATCGCCTCGACCCAGGGGAAGATCGAGATCGAGTCGCTGGAGGAAGGTCGCGAGGACCGGATCCTGAACGGGCTCGTCTCCGCCGCCGTCCTCACCGTGTTCCGTCGTCGTTGCCCCACCGAAGAACTCGGACCGGTCGTCGCCGCCTTCGACGACTCGCGTGTGATCCATGCCGGCGACGACCTGCCGGTCACCTCGTACACCGACGTCCTCGCCGCCCTGCCCGCCATCAAGTCCCCGGTGTTGGCCCTGGCCGGGAGCGAGACACCGGGGGCGGTGGCCAGTGCCATCGAGTTCATCCTCGAAGGACTGCACCTCACCAAGCGGCTCAACAAGGAGGCGGCCGGCGCCAAGGCGACGTACCGCGGACGCGGGTGACGACCACGGAGCCGTCCCCATGACGGGCCGCTGGTCCTACCGGCGATGGGACGGTTCACAGCGCGGCTTCGAGGACGAAGTCGACGCTCTGTTCTCGGAACTGGCCGACGACCTCCTCTACCACGGCGATCCCGACGCCGCGCTGCGCCGCCTCCTCACGTCGGGATTCCGACGACCCGACGGCGAACGGTGCAAGGGCTGCGCGAGATGATGGAGCGCCTCCGCCAGCAGCGCCAGGCCGAGCTCGAACGAGGGCGACCTGGGCGGCGCCTTCGAGGAGCTGGCCCAGGAGCTCGAACAGGTCGTCTCCGAAGAGCGCGCCGGGCTCGAGGCCCTCGCCGAAGACGCCCGCAACTCGGGGGACGACCGTCGACGCGAGGTCACCGACGAGGTCGTGGCCGAGCGGAACGTCGAGTTGGAGCTGTTGCCCCCCGACCTGGCCGGCCGGGTGCGGGGACTGCAGCAGTACGACTTCACCTCGTCACAGGCGCGCGAGCACTTCGAGCAGCTCCTGGAGCGCCTGCGGGAGGAAGTGGCCAAGAGCTGGTTCGATCAGATGTCCGAGGCGCTCACGAGTCCCGATCCGGAGCAGCTGGAGCGTGTCCGCCAGATGCTCGACGCGCTCAACCGGATGATCGAGCAGCGCGAGGCGGGGGAGGCGATCGACCCCTCCTTCGAGGACTTCATGAGCCGGTTCGGCGACTTCTTCCCCGGCCAACCCCCAGACCCTCGACGAGCTCCTCGAGCAGTTCGCCGCCCAGATGGCCGCCGTCCAGGCCGCCCTCGACTCGCTGTCACCGGAGCAACGGGCCCAGCTGCAGGCATTGGCCGATTCCCTCTTCGAGGATCTCGACCTCCGTTGGCAGGTGGACCGGCTGGCTCAGAATCTCCAGCAGGCCGTGCCCGGGGCCGGCTGGGGGAGGCGGTACCGCTTCAGCGGGTCCGACCCCATGGGCCTGGCCGACGCCGCCGCCTCGGCGCGGCGCCTCGGTGAGATGGATCAACTCGAGCAGTTCCTGCGCTCGGCGTCGTCCCCCGGGGCGCTGGCCGAGGTCGATCTCGACCAGGTGGCGAGGTACCTCGGCGACGACGGGGCGCGATCGCTCGACAGCCTGGCCCGACTGGCCAAGGAGCTCGAGGAGGCCGGCCTGATCGAGCAACGGGAGGGTCGCTACGAGCTCACCGCTCTCGGGATCCGCAAGATCGGCCAGCAGGCCCTGTCGGACCTGTTCTCCAAACTGGCCAAGGACAGACTGGGCGCCCATCCGAACGTCTTCGTGGGGACGGGTCACGAACCCGAAGGCCAGACCAAGCCCTACGAGTTCGGGGACCCCTTCAACATCGACATCCAGAGGACGGTCCACAACGCCGTGCGACGGATCGGGACCGGTACCCCGGTTCAGCTCTCGCCCGAGGACTTCGAGATCTCGCGCACCGAGCACCTGACCCGCACGTCGACGGTCCTCATGGTCGACCTGTCCTTGTCGATGCCGATGCGTGACAATTTCCTGGCCGCCAAGAAGGTCGCCATCGCGCTGCACACCCTGATCTCGACGCGGTTCCCCCGCGACTTCCTCGGCCTGGTGGGCTTCTCGGAGGTGGCCCGCGAGATCAAACCCGAAGAGCTTGCCCGAGGTGTCGTGGGACTTCGTCTACGGCACGAACATGCAGCACGGGCTTCTGCTCAGCCGACGCATGTTGGCGCACCGACCGGGGACCAAGCAGATCATCATGATCACCGACGGTGAGCCCACCGCTCACCTCGTACCCCAGGCGGGTGGAGACGGCTACGAGGTCTTCTTCAACTACCCGCCGGTCCCGGAGACCGTGCGCGCCACGCTGTCGGAGGTCGTCCGCTGCACGCGTGCGGGCATCACCATCAACACGTTCATGATCGACGCCAACCGGTCCCTCCAGGGCTTCGTCGAACAGATGACCAAGCTCAACCGGGGTCGGGCCTTCTTCACCACACCCGAGACCCTCGGTGACTACGTGCTCGTCGACTTCCTCGAGCACAGACGGACGTCGTCGCTCCGCGTCACGACGCGGCGCCTGACCCGGCCGCCTCTCCACCGGCGACAGCCGCCTCCGTTCCCGCCACCGTTTCGCCTTCGTCACTCAACGTGACATTCGTCAGCGGCGGCGGCGATATCCCTCTTGCATGCGCCGTGACGATGGTGAAAGATGACATCGTTGTAACTACACCTATGCCACTAGATGGCGAGGGGAGGCGTACCGGTGGACCTCGTTTCACTGTTGTACGGCCGCCAGGATCGCGACTGGCAGACCAGAGCTAACTGCATGGGGGTCGACCCCGACCTCTTCTTCCCGGAGCGTGGTGCATCCACACGGGAGGCCAAGGAGGTCTGCCGGGGATGTGTCGTGCGTGAGGACTGTCTCGAGTACGCGCTGGCCAACGGCGAGAAGTTCGGGATCTGGGGCGGACTGTCCGAGCGTGAGCGCCGCCGTCTGCGCCGGGCCCGGGCGATGAGCCGCCGCGTGTCGGAGACGGCGTCGGCCTGATCGTCGCGGGCCGTTTCGACGCGGCCCGTCCGTCCCCTCATCCGGAGCGGGATGTCTCGAGTCGGCTCTCGAGGGTCCGTGAGGGGTCGAGATCGAGCTCTCGCCACCGACCTCTGGGGGCGGCGTCGACGACAGCGGCCGGTGCCAATCCGACGAGTTCGGCCCGCACCACCGAGGTACCGGCGTCCCGGGCCAGTCGGTCGACCTCGTCGTAGACGAGGGCCGGCCCGACGGTGAGCGGATCGACCAGATTGCACGACACCTGGGTCACGGCCGCCGTCCGCAGGCCGAGGGCGCGTACGGCAGGTCCCCGTATGGTGGCGGCGATGGACATGGCCACCTCGAGGTCACCGGTCGACAACCACAGGTTGTAGGCGACCAGCGCCAGGCGGGCGCCCACCGCGCACGCCCCCGCCGTCGGATGGGCGACGGCCGGACCGGTGTCGGGATCGAGGCCGGCGAACGCCTGCTTGCGCACGGCGGGTAACGTCCGACCCGGACCGTAGAGGAAGCAGGGAAGGGCGAGCGTGTCGCCAGCCCAGGTGGCGAAACGGTCGCGGGCGGCGATGGCGCCGGTCAGGTCCCCGTCCCCCATGACCGGACTCCCCTCGGCGTCGAGCGGTGTGAAGGGCACGACGTCGAGGGCGCCCAGACGCGGGTGGACACCACTGTGACCCCGCACGTCGATCATCTCGACGGTGCGGCGGGCCACGGCCCGCACCGCCTCTTCGAGATTCTCGCCCGCCATGGTGAGCACCGTCCGGTGATGGTCCGGGTCGCTGTGGACGTCGAGGACGACCCCGCCGCCGACGCCACGAATGGCCCCGATGACGCGACGGTCGCGACCCTCACTGATGTTGACGACGCAGGCGAGGGCAGCCGGTCCCGACGTCTCGGGGGAGCACCCGCCCACGGGTGCCACCTGATCAGTTGTGGCCGGAGGCCAGTCTGGCGATGCGGTGGGCCCGGAGGATGCGTCGCCGTTCGCGCTCGGACGTTCCTCCCCACACGCCGTGATCGACGCGATTGGTGAGGGCGTATTCGAGGCACGGCGCCTTCACGGGGCACTCGGCGCAGGTGCGGCGGGCGACCTGAACGCCAATTCCGTCGCTCGGAAAGAAGACCGTCGGGTCCATCTCCCGGCATTTGCCTCGAGCCATCCAGCCGGTGTCCATCGCACCTCCGATACCAGGTCAGACTACCAGCGCCATCTTCCCCACCCTGCTGCTCTGACTACGGTTCAGAGCGGGCAATGCGTCATCACCGCCCCGACCAGCCCCTCGGCGTCGGGGCCCAGGGTTGGTAGGCTGTCGGCCCGTTCCGATCGCACCGGTCGGCCGGGCGCACGCCAGAGGGCCATCGGTGTGAACAGCGGCGGTGTCACCGGTCGAGGCGACAACAAGGAGACGAGATTTCTGTGCCCGAGGAATTCGAGGAGAGCGAGGAGGAACCCCAGCCGCCCCAGGGCCATATCCGGGTGGTCTACCTGGGACCCGTCGCGCCCCACTGGGAGGTCCAGTCGACCTACGGCGACGCGGCCGTGATCGACCCGTTCCGCGACCGGACGATCGCCAGGCTCACACTCCTTCCCCCTCACGACCCCCAGTTCCGCCGCAACCGCGAACGCGTCGTGCGCGACGCCGAGCGGGAACATCTCGAACTCGAATGGGACCTCGGGATCCCCGAGGAGGAAGACGTCGTCACTAGTCCAGGCTGATCCGCTCCAGCCACAGGCCCGGCGCATCGACCTCCGCCGGTGTCGGCAGCGTCCGAGGAGCGGACCAGAGACGGGCGAGTCCTTCCTCCCCGGCCCGCTCCACGACACCCTGCACGAAGCGCATACCCCGTTCGACCTGGGTCTGGCTCAGATCGAGCCCGAGGAGCAGCTCGGCCGTCCGGTCCGCCCCCTCACGGTCGACCTGGCGTCGCCGCCACGCCTCGGCCAGCGCCGTCCGTCCCCCGAGGAGGCGGTCACCGGCCCTATCGAGGACATGCTCGACGTAGCCGAGCAGAGCCGTGGTGACGGCCACCAATTCGTCCGACACCCGTCGGCGCTCCGCTGGGAGGTCGCCGGCGAGGAAGGAATCGGGATCGCCGAACAGCCTCTGCAGCGAGTCCGGATCCGACGGATCCAGTCCCTGGAGTCGTTCCGCCAGTGCGTCGGTATCCCCGGCCATACCCGCCACCACCTCAGCCAACAGACCCCGGAGGCGGTCGGCCACGTGGGGCCGGGCGAACACGGCGTTGATCGTCATGTCGCGCAGGCACACCCAGAGCCGGACCTCGTCACCGGGCAGACTCCAGTCCCGGGCGAAGGCCTCGACGTTGGCGGGGACGACCAGGAGCGACCCCGAGGACGGGCGGGGGATGGGAAGCTCGTACTGACCGAGGGTGCTCCGGGCGAGGTGACCGACGGCCGAGCCGAGCTGCAGGCCGGTCAGTATCGGGCCCATCGTCGCCATCCACCGCGAGACGAGGTCCGCCGGGCCCACCCCTTGACCGGCCTCGTCTTCGCCGAAATCCGCCGGGCCGAGGTCCACGAGGCCGAGACCGGCCGGCGTCCCCTCCGGCGTGGGGCCGCCAGAGGCATCGGGGCCGGCCCCCGGGGCCGTCCCGTCGCCGGGCGTGGCCCCGGTGCTGCCGGTGGCCGCATCGCCCGGACCTTCGTCGAGGAGGAACCGCCAGTCCTCGATGGTGCGCCACGCCCAGGCCCCGGGTCCCACGGCCGTCATCTCCACCGGCGCTCCCGTCGGTGTCACCGACAGACCGGTGAGCTCGGTGACGTGCATCTCGGCCACCCGGGCCAGCTCCTCGAACCGGATCCGCTCGCTCGGATCCACGTTGCCCTCGGGCTGCCCGTCCGTCGCCGCCCCTTGGGCCAGGGTACGAGCGAGTTCCATCCGCCCGCCCCCCGGGGTGGCGCCCCCCATGAGCTGGAGGAGGTCGCTCAGGAGTTGCTCGAGCGAGTTGCCACCCCCACCGGAGCCGGGAAAGTCCACCTCTGGCATCGTAGGCCGCGCCGGTCCGGGTCCCGGCCGCGCCTCCACCGGCATCCCGCCCGCCGGCGTCCGGGCTCACTTCGAGGGCGAGACCGCCAGTGTCATCGTGGTCATCATGTCCTCGCCTGACCGGACCAGCATCACGCTGACCGGCGTCCCCGGCGGGCTCGTGTACAGCCTGGCCTGGAGGTCGGCGAGGGAGATGACGGGGTGGGCGTCCACGGCTTCGACCACGTCACCCTGCCGGAGGCCGGCGGAGGCGGCCGGGCTCCCGGCCATCACGGCGGTGATCCGCGCCCCTCCGTCGGCGGGGGCGTCGGTGCACTTGATCCCCAACCACCCGTGGTCCACCTCGTGCGACTTGGCCAACGTCTGGGCGACGTTCACGGCCAGATCGGCGGGCACGAACACGCCCATGCGACCCCGGGTCGTGGCCTTCCGAGCGTCGAGAACGCCGACCACCTGGCCCTGGGCGTTGAGCAGCACTCCCCCGAGGGGCGCGGGACCGAGCGGCATGTCGGCTTCGATCGTGTCGACCAGGCCCGTCCCGCTGCCCAACGTGACGGCCGTCCCCGCATCACGGACCTCCGCCACGGCGGCACTGGCTGCAGCGGCGGCCGCCACCGTGGCGCTCCCGCACAGGCAGGCGGCGATGGCCAGCTCCCCGGGTTGGACGTCTCCGTCGGCGAAGGGGGCGGGGGTGAGCCCCCCACCGGTGCCCACGACGGCGATTCCCGAATGCGGGTCGCTCCCGAGAACCCGCACCTGGCGGTGCTGTCCGGAGGACGTCACGATGTCGACGCGCTTGGCCCGCCCCACGGCGGCGGCGGAGGTCACGGCCAGGTTGCCGCCGGCGAGGACGATCCCGGTCATGTGCGCGGCGTTGCTCCCGTGAACCGGCCCGATGGCAATGAGCGACGGACGCAGAGCCTGAACCATCTGGATCACGATGGGGGCGGCGATCCCCGTGATCACCGGTTCGGTGACGAGACTGGCGGTCCGGGCGGGGGTCCCCGATGTCGCCGCCGGCGTGGTTCCGGGTGGGGACGTGACCGTGAAGGCCACCACCACGGCGGTGGCCACGGCCGCCACCCCCACCACCCCGGCGGTCACCGCGAAGCGACGGTCCCGTCGGGCGGTGCGCAGCGTGACCGGGAAGGCACCCGGGCCATCCTGGGGGTGTCCGTGTCGGGCGACCTCGGACGGGTGCCGCCACAGGCGGTCCTCGGGAGGGAGCCACGCCGGCTGCCGGAGATCGTCCTCGGCGGCGTCGTCGGGGTCGTCCTGAAAGTCACCAAAATTGAACGGCCCGCTTCCTTCCACGGCTACGAGATTACCGGTGCCCCCTGTTCGAGGGAGGTCGCGCACAGTGGCGCGCGGCGCCGACCTCCGCGCCCGATGTGACCACGCCGTACGATGGCGCCGTGGCGGAGAGGCGACGTGGCTAGGGATCTCGCCATCGACCTCGGCACCGCCAACACCCTGGTCTACGCGCGGGGCAAAGGCATCGTGCTGAACGAGCCGACCGTGATCGCCCTCAACACGCGAACCCAAGAAGTTCTCGCCGTCGGTCATGAAGCCTGGCAGATGATCGGGCGAACCCCCGGATACATCGTCGCCGTCCGACCGCTGCGCCAGGGTGCCATCACCGACTTCGACATCACCGAGCGGATGATCCGACTCCTGCTCCACCGCTGCGGTGTCTCTCGGCTCAACCGGCCCCGCGTCCTGATCTGCGTCCCGTCGGCCATCACCTCCGTCGAACGTCGGGCGGTGAAGGAGGCCGCCCACCGGGCCGGCGCCTCGGCCGCCTATCTCATCGAGCAGCCCATGGCCGCGGCCATCGGCGCCGGCCTCCTCATCCACGAGCCGATCGGCAACATGGTGGTCGACGTGGGCGGCGGGACGTCCGAGACGGCCGTGATCTCTCTCGGCGGACTGGTGGCGTCGCAGGCGATCCGTTGCGGTGGCTTCGACATCGACACGGCCATCCAGGCCTTCGTCCGGCGCGAGCACGGCGTGGCCATCGGTGAGCGCACCGCGGAAGAGATCAAGTTGGCCATCGGATCGGCGGCGCCCTACAGCGGCGAGGTGAAGGCCGAGGTCCGCGGGCGCGAGCTCATGACGGGAATGCCGAAGACGGTGGTGCTCTCCCCGGCCGAACTCCGCGACGCGGTGGAGGACCAGGTCCACCAGATCATCACCGCCGCCGTCCGCTGTCTCGGTGAGGCCCCTCCCGAACTGGCCCAGGACATCATCTCCGAGGGCATCCACCTGGTCGGGGGTGGTGCGCTCCTGCGGGGACTGGCTCGGCGCCTGGCCAACGAGACGGAGGTCCCCGTCCACCTCGTCGACACGCCGCTCGAATGCGTGGCGCTCGGTGCCGGACGTTGCCTCGACTCCTTCGACACGCTGCGCGACCTCTTCGTCGCCGCCGAAGCCTGACCCGGCTCCGGACCACCTTCGTTCACCCGTCGCCGATCAGTTCCTCCGCCGCCTGCCGCACCTGCCAGTCGCGGTCTCCGAGACACCGGCGCAAACCATCCTCGGCTGTCGGATCGTCGAAGGCGGCCAGGGCGATGGCGGCGCGCCGACGGATGTTGGGCGTGTCGTCCAGGGCCGCCAGCACCACGGCCAAGGTGGCCGGCGCCCCCACCGCGCCGAGGGCGGCCACCGCCGCTTCGCGACACACCGGGGAACGGTGGTCGGCCGCCACCCGGCAGAGCTCGGCCACGGCCCCCGTGGAGCACTGCGCGCCGGCTTCCCCGAGCGCCCATGCCGCGGCTTCGACCACCGACGGGTCGGTGTCATGGGTGGCCCGGGCCAGCGCGTCGCCGACCTCGGCGCCCGGGGTGCGGGGCGCCCCGGCGCGCCCGGCCAGAGCGCACGCCCGGCGGCGCACCCCGGGATCGGGGTCACCGAGTCCCCGGACAAGGCCGTCGTCGTCGAGCGCACCGAGGCGCGCCAACGCACCGAGGGCGGCGGCGCGCACGGTGGGATCGCGATCCCCGGTCAGCGCCGCGGCGCCGTCGCGGTCCCCGCCGTGGCCGGCCACCACCGCTCGCCGCCGGCGCATCCCGGCGTCGTCCCCGGCTGACCCGGACCCCCCGGCGGCGTCGTCGCTGGTCATCGGGGCCGCCCTCGCCGATCCGGAAACGGGTACCCCGCGCCCCGGTGGGAGCGCCATTTCATGGCAGGCTGAAGACCGTCCGCTCGAGACAACGCCATGTCGACCTCCGAAATCACGCTACCGCCCGCCGTCGTGGCCAAAGACCCCCGCCGCCGCCGTACCCCGATGGTGCTGCTCGCCATCGGGGTCCTCCTGGTGGCGCTCTTCATCGTGGCCTCCGTCGTCACCGTCCCCTATGACGAGCTCGTTCCCGGGCAGGACGTGGCCGTCTCCACGCTCATCGCCGTTCCGCCCGGCGCCGGTCATCGCCTCCACGGGAAGGTGCTCCTCACCGATGTCGGGCTCGTCGAGAACCTCCGCCTCATCGCGCTGCTCCCGGCGTGGCTCGACAGCGACGCCACTCTGGTCAGGACGGCCGATCTGACGGGCAACCTGCCCCAGGCGGAGTTCAACGCCCAGGGGACAGTGGACATGGCCGAGTCGCAGATGACGGCCGAATCGGTGGCGTTGCGTCAGCTCGGCTACTCCGTCCCCGAGCACGACGTCGGTGCCACCGTCTACGCGCTCGAACCGGGTACGCCCGGATACCGAGCCCTCACGGTGGGCGACGTCATCACCTCGGTCGACGGGGTCCGGACCACCAACCCCAACGCTCTGCAAGCCGCCATCCGCTCGCACGCACCCGGTCAGACGGTGACCCTGCAGGTCGGTTCGATCACCCATCCGATGCCGGGACACCCGGTCTCGGTCCGGCTCGCCGGCGGCCGTGACGCGGGCAAGGTCGTCCCGTTCGTCGGCATCATCTCCATGGGTACCCAACCGGTCTACGACATGCCGTTGCGCATCACGATCAACGCCGATCAGATCGGCGGCCCGTCGGCCGGACTGGCCTGGACGCTCGGCATCCTGAACAGCCTGTCGGGTGGCGACCTGACCGGTGGCCGCACCGTCGCCGCCAGCGGCACCATCCGTCCCGACGGCAGCGTGGGCGACGTCGGCGGCGTCGAGCAGAAGACCGTCGCCGTGGAACGCGCCGGGGGGACGGTCTTCTTCGTTCCCGACTACCCGGACTCGGTCGACCCGGCCCGCTCCAAAGCCACGTCGAACCTCAAGGTCTTCCCGGTGTCCTCGTTGGGTCAGGTCCTGAAGGATCTGGAGTCTCTCGGGGGGCGCCTCGGCACCGCCGCCCACGGGCCACCGCCCGGGCCCGGCGGCGGCACCGTGCCGAACGACTGGCAGCAGTCCCCGTGGTCGTGAGCGAGCCCCGCGCGAAGCCGTCACCTGCCGTTAACCCGTCGTAGGCTCTGGCCCATGCCCGAGGACCGCCGGTTCACGATCTCCACGTCGTCCCGCCTCCACCCCGACGAGGTGGCCCGTCATACCTTCGGGACGGCGCGCCGTGGATTCGACCCGGCCGAGGTCCGGGTGTTCCTGGAGCAGATCGCCCACGAGATGCAGGTGGCGGCCGACCGGGAACAGCAGCTCCACGATCTGGTCGACGCGGCCGAGCGCCGCGCCGCCAATCCCGTCCTCGACGAGGCGACGCTCACCGCCGCGCTCGGTCAGGAGACGGCCCGGGTCCTGCGCTCGGCCCACGACGCCGCCGCCGAGTTGCTCTCGAAAGCCGAGGCCGACGCATCGCGGCTGCGGACCCAGGCCGAGGAAGGGGCCGCCCAGCTCCAGACCCGCACCGAGCAGAGTGCCTCCGACCGGATCGCCCAGGCCGAAGCGGTGGCCTCCGACGTCCGCCACCGCGCCCAGGAGGAGGTGGCGTCGAGGCTCGAGGGGTCCAAGCTCGAGGCCGAGGAGCTCGTCGCCCAGGCCCGAGCCGAATGCCGGGCCATGGTCCAAGAGGCACAGGAGGTCCGGGCCCGGGTCCTGGCCGACCTCACCCGCCGGCGCCGCGTCCTGCACAGCCAGATCGAACAGCTCCGGGCCGGCCGGGAACGATTGGCGGAGACGATCAACGACGTCCGCCACACGGTGGACCGGATCACCGACGACCTCTTCCGGGCCGAGGACGAGGCCCGTCTGGCCGCCGAGGCGGCGGGGCGCCAGGCGGCCGCGCACGACACCCCGGAGGAACCGACCCGGTCGCCCGCCGGCGCCACCATCACCACCACCACCGACGGCCCTCTCGCCCCCGAGGAGATCGGCACGGGACCGGTCGACGAGGACGAATCGAGCCGCAAGCAGGCCGTCGACGAGCTCTTCGCCCGATTGCGCGCTGAGCGACACCGGGCCGCCGACGGGGCCGACACCGGTCCGGACGCCGCTGCCCGGGCCACGGGGGACACGGACCCCGACCCGCAACGGACCCGGTCGGTGACAGCACCCGAGGCCCCCCTCTCGTCCTCGGCCGACACCGTCCCGGGCCCGCCGGCGTCGCCAGCCGAGCAGGCCGACACCGGGGCGGCGGTCCCCGACCTCCGCCTGGCCGAGCGCGACGAAATGCTCACCCCCATCGTCTCCACTTTGGCCCGGCGACTCAAGCGAGCTCTCCAGGACGACCAGAACGACATCCTCGACCGCGTCCGGGCCGGCGGAGGATGGGGACCCGACGTCCTGTCTCCCACCGGTGACCACGAACGCCGCTACGTGGCCGCGGCCATCGAGCACCTGAAGGACGCGGCGCGGTCGGGGGCCTCCTTCGCCGGAGGCAAGCCCGATGACGCGCCTCCCGTCGACGCCGTCGCCGGCGACCTGGCCGCGGCCATCGTGGTCCCCCTCCGCCGTCGACTCGACGGGGCCGGCGGCTCGGTCGAGGCCGGCGACGACACCGCCCTCGTCGAACACGTGGGGGCGGCATTTCGCGAATGGAAGGGCGCGCGGGTGGAGCGCCTGGCGGGCGACGAGGCCCTCGCCGCCTTCTCCCAGGCCTCCCTGGCCGCCACGCCCGACGCGGTCTCGCTGCGATGGATCGTCGACGACGGGGGAGTGCAGTGTCCCGATTGCGACGACAACGCGTTGGCCGGACCCCTTCGCCGCGGCGAGACCTTTCCCACCGGGCACCGGAGTCCGCCCGCTCACGCCGGTTGCCGATGTCTCCTGGCTCCGGCCGAGGCGTAGGCTCCCGCCCCAGTGCGCTCCCCGCAAGACCTCTCTCACCTGCCGCGCCGCTCGGCGCGCCGTGGCCGCGTCTGGATCGTCGTCGCCGTCGTCATCCTGATCGTCCTCTTCGCCTCATTGAAGACGTTGGCCACGTTCTTCACCGACTATCTCTGGTTCTCCTCGGTCAATCTCAGCTCGGTCTGGCGCCACCTGTTTGCCGTCAAGGCCGAACTCTTCTTCGGGTTCGCAGCCATCTTCTTCGTCCTCCTCTGGGTGAACCTGGCCGTCGTCGATCGCCTGGCCCCGAGCGAGCTGGCCCTCGGCCCTGAGGACGAGCTCGTCCGTCGCTACCAACAACGGGTGAGACCCCGCGCCGTTCTCGTCCGGAGTCTCGTCTCGGTGGTGGTGGCGCTGATCGCCGCCTCCGGAGCCATCGGCCAGTGGCGCAACTACCTCCTCTTCACCGACGGCGTCTACTTCACGGGCCCGAACCGCAACGATCCCCAGTTCCACAAGAACATCGGCTTCTTCATCTTCAAGCTCCCTTTCCTCTCCTTCATCGTCCAGTGGGCCTTCGTCTCGCTGGTGGTCATGGCCGTGATCGTCGTCATCGCCCATTACCTGAACGGCGGCATCCGCGTGCCGTCGGGGTCCCCCAGCGTGGCCCCCCAGGTCAAGGTCCACCTCTCGGTCCTCCTGGCCTGCATGGCCCTGGTGAAGGCGGTCGGATACATCCTGGCCCGCTACAACCTCGACCTCTCCCAGAACGGGTACGTCCAGGGCGCCACCTACACCGACGTGCACGCCCGCCTACCGGCACTCACACTGCTCTTCTGGATCTCGCTGCTGGCGGCGGTCATCCTTCTCATCAACATCCGCCGGCGAGGCTGGGCGCTGCCCGTCCTGGGCGTGGGGTTGTGGGCCTTCGTGGCCATCGTCGTGGGCGCCATCTACCCCGCCATCGTCCAGGCGGTGAAGGTGACGCCGGCGCAGAACAAGCTCGAGCAGCCCTACATCGCCCGCAACATCTCCGCCACCCGTTCGGCGATGGGCATCAACAAGGTGACGCAGTCGACGTTCAGCGCCACCCAGTCGCTCACCGCCGCCCAGGTGGTCGCCAACCAGTCCACCCTCGGCGACGTCCAGCTCTGGGATCCGACGCAGGTCGCCGCCACCTACACGAAACTGCAGGCGACGAGGTCCTACTACTCGTTCAACACCCTGGCCATCGACCGCTACGCCATCAAGGGAAGCGCCGGCAACCCGGCCACCACGGTTCCCATGGTCGTGGGCGTCCGCCAAGTGAACGACAGTGACCTTCCGTCCCAGGGTTGGGTGAACACCCACCTCCAGTACACCCACGGCTACGGGATGATCCTGGCCCCCGCCAACGCCTCGACCAGCAACCAACCGTCGTTCGCCATCTCCCAGGTGCCGGCCCGCTCCTCGCCCGGTGCGCCCCGGATCACCCAGCCGCGCGTCTACTTCGGAGTCAGCAACCCCAACGGGGGCGACGCCGCCTACGTCCTGGCCAACACCCGCCAACCGGAGATCGACTACCAGGCGTCGGCCAACCAGAACCCGAAGACGAGCACCTACAACGGGAGCGGGGGCGTCCAGCTCAACAACTTCTTCGTCAAGACGGCCTTCGCCATCCGCTTCGGCGACTTCAACCTCTTCGTCTCCAACCTGGTAACGCCTCAATCGAGGCTCATGTTCGTCCGGGACATCACCCAGATGGCCCAGAAGGCGGCTCCCTTCCTGAGCTTCGACGCCGACCCCTATCCCGTCCTCTCGGGGGGCCAGATCTACTGGGTCCTCGACGCCTACACGACGAGCGACAACTATCCCTACGCCCAAAACGCCAACATCACGTCCCTACCCTCCAACAGCGGGTTGAACCAGAACCTCAACTACGTCCGCAACTCGGTGAAGGTGGTCGTGAACGCCTACTCCGGCCAAATGAAGTTCTACGACGTGACCGCTTTGACAAAGACGACCGATCCGATCCTGCAGACGTGGGAAAAGGTCTTCCCCTCCATGTTCACCCCGGTGTCGCAGATGCCGGCGTCGCTGCGGGCGCACCTCCGCTATCCCGAGGACCTCCTCACCGTGCAGTCGGCCATGTACGGCAAGTACCACATCATCCAGCCCCTGGCCTTCTACAACGCCACGAACGCCTGGAACGTCTCGCCCAGCGCCGGCGCCGGATCACCGGACCAGGCGCTGCCCGCAGACGTTCTCGACCAATTCGCAGGGAGGCGTCACCAGCCAGGTGGCCCGGAGCTCACCCATCTACGAGCTCTTCAAGGTTCCCGGACAGAGCGCGCCGTCGTTCAACCTGGTGGATTCCTTCGTCCCCGTGTCCATGGGCGACCAGATCCAGACGATGGCCAGTCTCATCGTGGCCGGATCGGACCCGTCGGACTACGGCAAGCTGACCGTGTTCCAGACGCCGGCGATCGACGGACCCGCTCTCATCGACGCCGACATCTCGGCGACTCGGGCGGTCTCGACCCAGATCAGTTACCTCAACCAGCAAGGTTCCGTCGTCCTGCTGGGCACGCTCCAGGTCGTCCCCGTCGGCAACTCCATGCTCTACTTCCGGCCCTTCTATGTGTCGTCGTCGCGGAACCAGTTCCCCAAGCTCGACTACTACATCGTCGTCTACGCCGGATCCCAGGGGACGAGCAAGGTCGGCTTCGCGACCACCCTGACCGGTGCACTCCAGTATCTGTTCCAGGTGTCCCTGCCGGGCCAGACCGGTACCGGGACCACGCCCCCGACGGGACCCACGACTACGGTGAACCCGACCGTCCAGGGCTTGATCAACCAGGCCAACACCGATCTCACCCAAGCCCAGACCGACCTGAAGGCCGGCAACTTCGCCGCCTACGGGTCCGACGAGGCCGCCCTCCAAAAGGTGATCCAACAGCTCGTCCAGGACTCGGGGGTCGGCACCGGCTCATCCCCCAAGACCACGACCACCCCGTCAAAAAAGACCACGACCACGACCACGGTGCCGAGCGGCGTCGCCCTCCGTTCGACCACGGGTTGACGGCCTGGCGCCCCACCGGCGCCGTGAATGCCCGCTGGCCTCGGTGCTATCCTGCAAACCCACGACGCGGGGTGGAGCAGTCTGGTAGCTCGTCGGGCTCATAACCCGAAGGTCGGAGGTTCAAATCCTCCCCCCGCCACCAAAGAAAGTGCAGCTCAGGGCCGGTCCGAGAGGGCCGGCCCTTCTGCTCCCCGTACTGGTATCCCATAGGCCATCCCAAAAACTCGGGATAGTGTGTTGACGTGCAGGGTTCGAAGCGGAAGCTACGACCAGGTGTCTGGGAGTTGCGGGTCTCCCTTGGCAAGGATCCGGCGACCGGCAAGTACCGCCAGATGTCCAGGACGTTCCGTGGTCCAGCGCGTGCTGCCGACGACGCCCTCCGTGACCTCGTCGACAAGTACGGTGAGGGCCAGCAGGACGGATTCGGCGCCACCTTCGGTCAGCTTCTGGATCGCTGGCTGGAGGAGTCCGAACGGATGGACTTGTCGCCGACGACTCTTCGCACCTACCGCGCGCAGGTGGACCACACCATCCGTCCTCGGCTCGGCAAGGTGCTCCTCACCCGGTTGACGCCCAAACACCTCGACGACCTCTACGGCCAGATGAAGGACGAGGGACGATCGGCCAAGACCATCCGGAACCATCACGCCATCATCTCTTCGGCACTCCACCAAGGGGTCCGGTGGGAGTGGGTCCGAGAGAACGTGGCCGAGAAGGCGAAAGCGCCCCGTGTCGGCCTGCGTCGAGTCAATGCACCGTCGGTCGATGCGATTCGATTGGTGATTGACACTGCCGAGAAGCGTGATCCCAGACTCGCGCCATTGCTGATGCTGGCCGCTCTGACTGGTATGCGACGTGGAGAGTTGTGTGCCCTTCGCTGGACGGACGTTGATCTCCATCGCGGAGAGCTGGACGTGTCCCGATCCCTCGTCGTGATTCCGGGTGGTGTCGCCGAAAAGACAACCAAGAACGACCGTTTCCGCACCGTGGCACTCGATGAGGTTGGTGTTGCTCTCATGACACACCATCGGGCAATCGTCGAAGAATGGGCACGCCAGGCGGAGGTGACAATCGCCCCTGACGGCTATGTCTTTTCTCATGCGGTCGATGCGTCGAAACCGTTCCGGCCCGACAACGTCACCGGCTTCTTCACCCGGGTACGTGACTCGCTCGGATTGGATCACGTTCGTCTCCACGACCTACGCCATTTCACCGCTACTCAATTGATCGGCGCCGGTGTTGACGTTCGTACTGTTGCAGGCCGCTTGGGTCACTCCGATCCGTCCGTCACCTTGCGTGTGTACTCGCACGCGTTGGAAGAACGCGACCGCGCAGCTGCCGATGTGATCGGTCGTGTGCTGATTCCGCGTGACACGACTTCTACTGAGCTGGACACCGGATGACATCGCCACCGGAGATCACAGTCACAGGCGTTAGATATTGGGCCGACAACCCAGAACAACTAGCCCACCTGTTGGCGACATCGACCGCACCCGCCATTCGCGATCCGAGTGGTCAATCAATCCAACCAAATGAGATTGTTGTTCTCGCCCTTCCAAGACTCTGGTCTGAGAATCCCCGCGAGCTGCGTGATGCTCTCGCCTTTGCCATTGGCGAAACCCGCACTGCGGCGTCAGGGTCTGCAAGGGGCGTTGGTGCTGTTGCACCCGTCGAGAAGCGACTCGTCTTCACCGTTGAAGAGGCTGCACAACTGCTGGGAATCAGCCGGTCATTTGCGTACGAAGCGGTGCAGCGCGGCGAGATTCCATCGATGCGAATCGGTCGACGCATCCTCGTACCGAAGGCGGCCTTAGAGCGATACCTTGCCAGCACAGGGTGGCGAGATGCGAAGCCCTAGCGTGCGGTGCCACTTAGCCTCTGTGATGTCGCAGGCCGGTGATCCGCCTGTTCCAGTTGTTAGTCGGTCGTTAGAGTCCTCAGCCATGGCACCGAAAGCGCACCGCTCGTGACCGGACCTGCGGACGGGCTTCCCAGCGGAGAACCGAGCGGAGCTGACACGTTTGCGCGGTACCGCTATCAGGCCAAACTCACCCTGATCTACTGGTTGGGGACGCTAACCGATGATGGGCCGATGGTCGTTTACGCCGAGCACATCGAGGACATTCTTCTGGAGTACGCGGACCGTTTGGTCTTCATTCAGGTCAAGACCAGAGCGATAACGGCTGGGAACTGGACCGCAGACGGCATGTGTTCGGATGGCGGAGGAGTTGATTCTCTGGCGAGGGCATACGCCGTGGCGAAGGACCGTCCGTGCACCTTTGAGTTACATCTTGAGGGACCGACGACCTCGTCCCCTGGAACGGCAGCGTTTGTCGAGGACTGCACAAAAGCCAGTCCAACACTGCGGACCAAGATTCGTGACCTGCTGACTGCTGCTCTGGGTCGTGAGGCCACAGGGGTCGAGGTCGAAGACTTCCTTTCTCGCCTGCGCATTCGTCCTCACCAGCCCAGTCAGCGGGACATCAACGACAAGTGCATCCGAATTCTTGGGCAACTGGCGCCAACGCTACGAATAGGCGATGTCACCAAACTCTTCGACGACTTACTGCAGATCGTCGAGGGAGCGCAAGATGCTTCGCACGATGCGATCGGGGAAGGGATCGGCTTTCTTGAGGCCCAATTGGCCTATCTCTTGGTCGGGGAGCCATCGGCAGAACAGGTCGTAGCGTGCAAGCGCCTGTCGCGCCACGTCCTCGCAGGACTCGTCCCGGTTCCAGACCAACCCCAGGCTCTTTTGCTCATAGAACGCTCCATGACAGGTAAGCCAGCAACGGCGCTGGAAGAAAAGCTCATAGCAGCGGGGGCAAGCGCCCAAGTCATCCAACGAGCGAGAGGCCTGCGGGCAATGTCGGAAATGCGGCGTCTTGAGTTGCTGGCGGGTCCAACTTCTCGTGATGCTCAGCTAGAAGACGTGTGTAGCCGCGTGCGAATTCACGCTGAGGGGCGTGCACAACTCTGCAAGACGAACGGCGAATCAGTCAACGATTTGTTTGCGCACCTCACGATCGATCAGAGCATCGAGGACAGCGATCAGGCTTCGCTCTTCAATCGTGACCGCCTTGCCCTCGTGGGACTCCTTTGCTGTCTCTCTGACGAATGCCTCTTTGGATGGCGGGCGCCGTGAACCGCGATACCTTTCTCCCGACTGCCGAAGGAGAGATTCGTCTGCTGCTTCTCATTGACGCCTTCAGCAATCAGACTGGCGGCCTCGAAGGGAGGACGAAGCTTGCCAAACTGGACTTCTTCCTCCGATATCCAGCCTTTCTCCGCCGCGCCCTCGACATTCGACATGTCACGCTCGCCGCTGACCAATCATTCATGTCCCCCAACCCAATCGAGGAACGCATGGTCCGATACCGCTACGGCCCCTGGGATCCCAGCTATTTCGCGTTGCTCGGATCACTTTTGGGCCGAGGGCTCATCTATATGGTTCCCTACAACCGTGGACTCGGGTACAAGACGACCGAGATGGGCGCAAGTCTTGCCGCGAGAATGCGCTCTGACTCTGCTTGGGAAGAGGTCTCAGCCTCGACGGGCCTGCTGCGTCGCCACCTCAACTTGGCTGGCAACACGCTGAAGAACTTTATATACGAACACTTTCCCGAGGTCGCGACCGCCCGTTGGAGGGAGGAGCTGTGAGACAACTCCAGGTCGACACCATTGAGCTCGTGGGCGGTGATCGACGTGTCGATCTCCAGCAGGGACTGAATGTTGTTCTCGGACCGATCTCGTCGGGCAAATCTACCTTCGTCAAGCTCATGCGAGCGCTGTTCACTTCGATGCCCGCCGACCTCGCTCCGGAGGCACAGCAGCTCCCATCTCTACGCGCGACATGTCACATCGGTGGAGACTCCTGGAACATCCTTCGTCGATTGACCACGACAGATACGTCTCTCGTAGAGATCGTCGGGGCGAGTGAAACCATCCTTGCTCCGGCACGTAAACCCACTGTGGCGCATCCGCAAACCTTTTCGGACTGGCTCCTTTCTGCGCTCGATCTGCCCAAGGTCAGCGTTCCGGCTGCACCATCGAGGCCGGAAAGTGAGCCCACGCCCGTTACGTTCGCCGACTTTTTCAACTATTGCATCCTTCGGGGGGACGAAATCGACAGTTCTGTCTTTGGTCACCGAGATCCGTTCCGAGACATCAAGCGGAAGTACGTGTTCGAGATTGCATATGGCCTTTTTGACTCTTCTCTTGCGGAACTGCAGACCGAGCTAAGAGCCATTGAGACGGAACTTACGTATCTCCGGGGAGAGGCAGCGGCGGCCACGAGAATGTTTGCGGGAACGGAGTTGGAGAGCATCGAAGCAGTCCGTGTTGCGCGCGAGGAACGCCTAGGGCGAGTCGAACGTCTCACCGTGCAAGAGGTGGCGCTTAGTAACAGCGCTCGTACAACACCGGTCGATACGGAGCTGCGATCGACAGTGCAACGCTTGTCGGACGAGTTGGCTTCCGCACAGGCGCGGCTCGCTGACGGAAAGGCGCAGCTTGCCGACCTCTCGGCACTCGTAGAGCAGCTGCGCAGCCAGGAAGCTCGGCTGACACGGGCGGCATCTGCGGGGGAGGCGCTTGTCGACTTTGAGTTCATCATCTGCCCACGTTGTGGAAGCCCAGTAACGGACACTCGGACTGACGGCGAGCATTGCATGCTCTGCTTACAGATACCGCCACCTTCTCCGCATCCAGGGGAGTTGCGAAAGGAACGAGACAGGATCGAGGAACAGATCGTCGACACGTTGGACCTTGTCGACGGTCGGACTAATGAGATCGACGAGATGAACGTGGCGGTGGATCGGTTGGAGACGGAGCGAGCACTAATGGGCCGCCGCCTCGACGAGACCATGGCAGCCTTCGTATCGGACCGCCAGACGGAGATCGCCGAGATCGCTGCCGAACGTTCCAAGCTCGCGGCCGAGATCAGCAAGTACGACCAGTACCTGATGATCCTGCAGCGCGCAGAAGATGCGGGAAGCAGAATCGCTCAGCTCAGCGAGCGCCGCTTGGCGATCCGGCAGGAGCTGGACGACTCCAGCAAGCGCCTGCGGATCGGGCAGTCCAATGTTGCAGCGTTGGAGGAGAGGTTCTTCGAGTATCTCCAGCGTCTTCGGATTCCAACGTTCGACCTTCCTCTTTCAGGCGCCATCAACATGAATACCTACATGCCGGTCGTGAGCGACCGACCCTTTGAGACTTTGAGTTCGCAGGGACTCATGGTGCTCGTCAACGTTGCGCACGCGCTTGCCCATCACACCGTCGCCATTGATCGAGATCTTCCATTGCCAGGGATGCTCATCATCGACGGTGCGAGCAGCAACGTCGGCAAAGAAGGGTACGACGCGGAACGACTTGACGACATGTACGACCTGTTGGCCGATGTCAGCGAGTCGTATGGCGAACAGCTGCAGATCATTATCGTGGACAACCAAATCCCACCCCGTGGTCACGACTGGGTACGACTGACGTTGTCCGTGGACGACCGTCTGATCCGAGTTCCAACCAGGCAGTCGAATTCCTCGGCCGCATGAGGTGATCAGGACGTGCCTGTAACTACCGACTCACCGTCAACGCGCTGATCATGGCGTCATATGCATCCTCTTTGTTCAGGTGTGTGTAGTGCCCAGCGATCACCTCGGGTGATGCGCCGGCAATCACCGAGAGCTGGATCGGGTTCATCCCACAGCGCAGCATCTCCGTCATCCATGAGTGACGAAAAAGATGAGGATACACGTGTTTCGTAATGCGAGCCCGACGGATCGCAAACTTCACCACCTGGTACACGCCCATGCGTGTCAACGCATCGTGCATCCCTTCACGGCGACGGTGAGTCAGGAAGATGTGATCGGACGTCCGTTCCAACGGCCGTGAGTCAATGAACCGATCCAGCCGGCGCAAAAGGGACGGAGGGATCGGGACGTCCCGTCTCCGTCCGCGTTTGCCCATCACCCGGAGATGAGCCTGGCGTCCGGAACGGGTAATGTCACCGGGTTCGAGCCGGGTCAGCTCGTCGAGGCGGAGGCCGCAATCGGCGAAGATTCGGATGATCACCTTGTCCCGCTCGTTGGGGACCGCTCGCTCGATGGCATCGATCTCGTCGCGCGTGAGGACGTCCCGAATGGGTTTCTCCCGCCGAGGGAGCTGCGGACGTGCCAGTACTTCCTCACCCTCCCTCGTAGCCCAATTTAAGAGGAGTCGCACCGGCCGGATCAGGGTGTGCACCCCGTGCTTCGAAACGGGGTTGCCGTCGCGGTTTCGGCGAGTGAGCAACCACGTCGTGTACCGGTCGAAGGTGCGGCCGTCCAGCCCGTCGAGGTTCGTGATGCCTTCGGCGGCGCACCACTTGAGCAGGACGCCCAAGGCGTAGGAATACTGTTCGTCGGTCCGCGGCGACAGGCCACGAGCACGGCAGCTGATCAGGTAGTCATCGACGAGTCGTTCCAGGGGAGTCGCACTCCCCGCGGCGAGAAGGTGTACGGCCATGTTGAGCCCTCATGATGCGATTGCTGCAATTCAGTATGAACACCAGATTCCGAAAAAGGAACGCAGTGCATCGTTTGATTCGGTGAAACTTTGTGAAGTTATCCACAGCTCGAACCGACTCGAAAAATCTCGAAATCCCTTATGAAATAAGGGACCTTTCGGTTGGCTGGGGAGGAAGGATTCGAACCTTCGAATGCCAGATCCAAAATCTCTTACCTTATTGCGGCCCTCCTTTCAGCGGCATTTTGATCTCAGTTACAACACCGGACACTGAGAAACGCTCGTACTGCATTGTCAGACTGGGTGAATCGTCCGGACCAAGAATGTGGCCTCATATCAACGCCCTTCTAAAACGCTGGCTTCGATCTCCGTAGCAACGACCGAAGCCGAGAATCCGCTGTAGAGCTATGACTCATCTAGCGACGTTCCCGCTATTCGAAAGCCCCTTTGACATCAGGGGAGTATTGCAAAATCGGCCGGTCAAAGGCGACAAGTATCCTGTCAAGAGCGTCGATATATCGACTGGCGCTTCACTCGCGATCGTCGTGCCGTATCGAGGAATATACCTGACGACGACGGCGCGATCGCGACAAATTCAAGGCTCATCGGGGCCATGCTTCCCGCGGCATGACCGTGCCATCAGGCTGAAGGGGAAGACGTAAGGGCGGACCCGCTGGATCGGCTAAGGAGATCACTTCAATGGCGACATCGAGTGATGGGTAGAAGCATCCCCGCCACTGGTCATCGACCTCCTCGGTGAATTCACGCATGAGCCGGTTCACTTTCTCCCGGATCGTGCTTTCCGAAGCAGTGGGGGCCTTCGTTCGAGCTCGTTGAACGTCCGTGTGTGCGACTCGTTCATTGATCCTGATTCGCGTGTCTGACAGATCCGCCAAGTTACGAGCGATGCGCCCAGACTCTGGGTCCCAGCCGGTTGCGTAATCGCTAGCGGTCATATTCGTCATGTAATCACCGGCCATGTTCTTGAAGAAATCAATGACGGTCCTTAGCGCCGTTAGTTCCGCGACCCGAGTCGTTGCGTGTTCCAATCTGCTTTGGTAGCTCCGTTCATCAGGTGGCGTCCTGAGCCGATCCATTGCAAATGCGAGCAGTTCGAACTGGTGACGTGTGTGCGCAACCATTGGGCCTCGTTCGAGAGGGTCTTTGGGCGCTGGCCTGTTCGCCATCTCGAGACCATAGCGATCTCGGGGGTCAGTCGCTGGATCTACGAATCTCGGGCGTTGCGGCGCTCGAAGCGTGTTCCAGAGTCAGCCCTTTGACCATCAACGACATCCAAGTTGCCAAATCTGATCGCCCGCCGCTGCGAGCCGCCGATCCAACTGTCGATACGGTGATTAGCCCGAGTTCGAAGGCCGCCACTGGCAGTATTCCGTCGAGGTCGTCGGCGCCGACGAGTCGTGCGGCGCGGGCACGACTGAGCAGAGCTCTGGTGTGCCGGCCCATCAATGAGCATCCCTCGACCGCAAGTGGCTGAGCCACCCTGCCGGGTGAGGCTCGCCATTGCTCATATCCTTCGAGGCGGATGGGTCGGGCCGCTGTCGTTGAGATCCTGTATCAAGAATCCTCAAAGTGTCTAATGGCAGGCCCCGGACGAGTAGAGCGAGGAAAATGCGGAAAATGACGAAGTTACCCGCCACCTCTACCGGCAGGGCGTTCCCTGGATGAAATCCAAGGGACCGTCCACCTGGGCTGTTGCCACGGGGACCGCAATCACCTGTGGCGTCGCATTCTCCGTACTGTTGATGAGTGTCTCGCAGGGCGTGTCAGACCAGCTTCAGGGCCAGTTGAACTCAGTTCGTGCAATAGATATCGATCGGATTGATGCAATCCTCAATCTGCTAACAGTCGTGGTGACTTCCGCGATGCTGCTCCAGACAGCCGTAGCAACCTTCACAATGGGTATTACGACCATGCGGGGACGCGGAGAGGAGATCGCACTTCGCCGGCAGAGCGGGGTACTTCGCTCTCGTCTCTTGGTGGAGTTCGTAGGGCACCTGCTACGCATCTGCCTGATCGGTGGGATAGCTGGAGAGGTGGTGGGCATCACAGCAGGAGAGGCACTGGCCTCGTGGACGGTGTTGCCCGTGACATTCACACCCGTCACGCTATTCGCAGCATTCCCAGTGACGGTCTTGTTGGCGGTTATTGCGACACTGTGGCCGGCATGGCAAGCAGCCAGTGCGAGCCCCGCGCTCTTGCGCCGGGGCGCTTGATGTCGGTCCCGGATCCCGCTGACTCCGCTATCCGGATCTTCGGTCTTCGCTACAAGTATCCCGGAACGGATCACGATGTTCTCCAGATTCCGTCGCTTGACATCCCGCGGCGCGGATTAACGGCCATAACGGGACCGAGCGGCTCTGGCAAGAGCACGCTCGTTGAATTGATTGCCGGAACTCTGCGTGAACTATACGCAGGCGACATCGTTGTCCTTGGTGTCAACTTGAATAATCTCAAGCGCGATGCTGACCGTCAGAAGCATCTTCGAAGGATTGGATTGATCCCCCAGGATTTTGGACTCCTGGCTACCTCAACGGTCCGCGAGATTCTCTCTCAGGACCTAGCCGATTCCGGTGTCACTCGAACGGAGCGTGATCAGCGAATCACCGCGGCGCTCAATCAGGTTGAGCTTTCCAAGTTCATTGATCGCAAGAGCGCAATGCTCAGTGGGGGACAGCGTCAGCGAGTCGCGATTGCGAGGATGCTGGCTAGAAACGTTGAACTTGTCATCGCCGATGAACCCACCGCAAACCTCGATCCGACGCTTGTCGACGGGGTGGTCGCCGTCTTCAAGGATCTTGCGAAGACGCGGCCGGTTGTGATTGTCACGCACGACACCCGTGTATCAGAAATGTGTGATCACAGCGTGGAAATTCCCACACCGACTGATGTACAACGCGCACGAGGCGACACAGACACGCTTAGATGGTGGCACGTTGCAGTGCCGCTCCTTGTCCTCGCATTTCTGGGTGGCGGAGTGCTGACGGCGGTGCTTGTGTCCAGTCCGAGACAATCGTCGTCGCCGACGCCATCGGCAACGGGGCCGTCTCTGGTTCTTTCCAGGACCTGCCCGGCGCCATCGCTGATCACGACAGCGATGGGGGATACCTACAAAGGGCCTGCTCCGGATAACGCCGCCGGTCTTCCCGTTTGCGCGTACGACGACAGCGCCGGCAATGAAGTGAACGTGATCTTCACGGCTCCCATGGAGTCGCAGAGCCAATTCCAATCGCGAGAGGCCGGAATTGGACCTCCGCTGTCGGGCCTGGGGACTGCGGCAGTCGGTGGCACCACAGATGGACAGGCTGTTGAGGTCGACGTGTACGTTACCTCTGCAGCCGGATTCAATGTGACCATGAATACCCCAACGATAACGGTGACTCAAGCAAATCTGACCGAGGTTGAAGCTGTCGCCCACGCGGTTCTGGCCGGCTAGTTGGACCAAGATGCATACTCAGATTGCAATTGAAGTTCGACGTTAATAACAGACACATCCCTCTCTCTCCACGAGTCAAGCGCCCAACACTCGGGATAAGTTGTAATCGTGAATAGTCGCCTCCCTCTTTTGGTCATCGCAACCGCTATCGGAGTCACCGGGTGTGCGAACGTGCGAGGGTTTGGCTCGGACTCTTCGTCGGCTCCCAGCGTCGTGAGGCCGAGCGCAGTCCCTTCGACCGCGGCGTCTCGATCGGCTCAACCCAGTCCGCCGCCGGCACCAGTACCGACTCTGGCTCCATTGCCGCTCGTTGCATGGTGCGCACCGGCTGACCCCAGTGACAGCCCTCTCTCACACCCAACTGGCCTCACGACAGCCTGCGCGGACGGTGGGGTCACGATAAGTGGCATTACGTGGACGACTTGGACCGCAACGACCGCGAGCGGCACGGGCGACCTCATGATCAAGACCTGTAGCCCAGACTGCGCATCGGGGAGCATCAACAGTTATCCGTCGTCGGGAGTACTTCTAACCACGCCGGTTACATACGACGGCGCTCTCGTCTTCTCATGCATAACGCTGATCGCGTCGTCAAGCTCAGTACTATCCGATGTCGGCCCTCATTGCGGCCCTGGAACTTGGGGTAACGCATAAGACGCTGCTGGTTAATTTGTCCGCCTTCTCCATGAGGGTCGCTTCTAGTCCCCGAGGAGTATCCGGTTGGTGATGTCGACCGTCGGCTTTGAGGCAAGCGCCTTCGCGATCAAGCTCAATGAAGATCCCGGTTGATGGTGGGAGAGCGAGTTGCCGTAGGCCGGCACATGACCGATGCGTCAACAATATTGTGCGACGAGTCGCACACGGCCGGTAGCGTCGCGGCTCAGATGATTCTGCTGCAATTCCACGAACCGGCGATTTGTATCGGGGAGTAGCCATATCGGTCCGCGGTGACAGAGAAGGTCCCGCCCGTTCCCGCGGAATCCAACGTAGCAGTAGAAGGTTCCACCGCCGGTCCCCAGTCGCCACCGGGAGGAGTCTGATCACTGATGGCGACCCCGCCCTGGCCGGCCTCCTTCGTAAGGTCATAGGTGCCCGGGCCCTTATCAGGGTCGAGGAGCAGTGACACTTCAAGAAGGGTCTTATCTGCGATACCCGTGAGTTGAACGGTAAGCGCCGAGTCGTTCGCTGCCGCGTCACACGTCACGGTTGACACCGACATGGCTCCCGGAAACTGTCCCGACACCGTGGCACTTCCAGTCCCGGGCTTCGAAGGCGGTGATGCAGGTGCAGATGATGCTGCGAACCCAGGGTTCTGCGTTGCAGACACGGAGTCCGAGCCACATGAAGCGATGAATGGAAGGCTGACGACGCCCAGCCAAGCAACCATGAAGAGCTGACTTCTCATCGACATGGGTGGTCATCGTACCTAAGTCAAACAACGAAGCAACCCCAACGTCGCGGCCGTCGTATGACCGCTAGGTGCGGGCTGGAGAACTGTTCATTAGCGTTTCGTTGAGCGTCGGGTATGACGAGCTGGCACGTCGCTTCAGACCATGCAACCGACTCAAGTTCACGCGGAAGTACGAGTGAATTCAAGATGTCCATTCGTACCTGATTAAGAGGTCCAACTGGATCTTGAAGTCACCGACCGTGTGTGTTACCTTCTCGCCCGAATTTTGCGGAGCCACTGCAAATCGGCGCGCTTTGTTCTCCGTGAGGGCCGGTATCCGGAGGGTGGGTCAAATGGCGCAAAAGCCGCAGCGTGCCGCCGTGTCGTTCAAGCATAGGGTTCTGATCGCGACTGGACTCGCCACCCTGATCGGCGGTGCATTTCCATACGTTGCACTCGCAACGGGCTCGCCAACCGTGACCTCGGTTGCACCGGAATCTGCGCCTACGGACGGCGGCACCACTGTGACCATTATTGGCTCAGGATTCGTCAGCGGCAACACCACCGTGGACTTCGGCGGAATACCGAGTCCAAGTGTCGCCTACAGCACGTCATACCCAACGACAACGCTGTACGCAATTACGCCGGCGATGCCGGCCGGTGAGGTGTACGTCCAAGTCACCGATTCAAACGGCACCTCTTCAACTGGAGCTGCCAACGCGTTCCTCTTCGTCAACACCGGCGCATACGTGCCCGTGACTCTCGATCGAATTTGCGATACACGTTCCGGAACCGGAACGCCTTGCTCTAGCCACACGATTGCGGCCGATGGGTCGCTGACGTTTGCCGTCGCGGGAGTGGATGGCGTTCCGACGAATGCGGCTGCCGCCGTCTTCAAACTCAGCGCCGTGTCGGGAGCGTCGCCTGGAGCCTTCATTGTGTATCCATCCGGCCTTGCGCAACCCCTTGGGTCAAATCTGAATTTCCTGGCGAGTTCGGTGACCAGGAATCTGGTCACAGTCCCGTTGGGTCGCACCGGCACGGGTGGAACGGCTGGTGACGCTGTCATCTACAACTACTCGGCAGGATCAAATGACGCCGTCGTCGATTTGGTCGGATACGACTCGTCCACCGCGCTTGGCAACTCATCCGGGCTGATGAATGCGTTGTCACCCGCGGCACGAATCTGCGACACGCGAACGAGTGGATACCAAACCGACTGCGACAGCAAGGGCGCAATCTCCAACGGGGGGACACTCTCGTTGCAGGTCACCGGTGAGGGCGGGATTCCATCCTCAGGCGTCCAAGCAGTCGTGATGGAAGTAACCGCTATCTATTCCAGCGGTTCGGGGAGCGGCTCCTTCAACGTCTACCCCACGTGTGCATCGCCACCCTGCACGCCACCCGGGCCGTCGAATGTCGGGTACACGTCAACGACCATCGGGACATCACGGCTCATCATCCCGGTTGGAACAGGCGGAGAGATCAACATCTACAACACAGGGGAAACGGCCAATGCTGTCGTCGACGTCGATGGCTGGATAACAAACAGCAGCAGTTCGTCGGGGTCGTTCACCAATCCAGCCGCGGTCAATCGGGCGTGTGACACGCGAACAGGGAGCGGCTTCGCGTGTTCCGGCAGTGGCCTCCCGGGAGGAGCCAACAAGACGACGGATTCGGTCGCATATTCGCTCGCCGGTTCCCTTCCGGGTGGGCTCCCTAGTTCGGGGGTCACAGTTGTCGCAATCAATGTCACCATCGTCAACCCGAGCGGCGGTGGCTATTCGGAGGTCTGGCCCGATGGCGCAAGTCCCCCAAACACATCAGACGACCAATACACGGCATCAGACACGAACGCCAACTTTGAGGCTGTCGTTCCGCTCGGAAGTGACGGTGACATTCGAATCTATTCTCAGGCGGCCGCTGATGTCCTCATCGACATTGAGGGGTGGTACACAGGGTCGCTTCAGAACCAACCGACGTCGTTTGGTTCGTGGTCCGCAGCAGCTGGTATCGGCGACGCCACTGCATCGTCACCGAGCGCCCCGTCGAACATCGTTGGGTCGGTCAATGTGAACTCAGGCGCCCTGTATCGAACTGCGACCGACGTTAATGTGCCCGGCCGCGGACTAGGGCTCGCTGTCGATCGCACGTTCAACTCACCGCAAAGCACTGCCGGTATGGGCAACTACCTGGAAGCAACCACCTGCGTGTCGTCTTCCGACTGTTGGGCTGTCGGCTATATCTGCGTTCAAAATGGCGGTTGCGTCGGCGGCGATGGCAACGCCGATCAGACTCTCGTCGAAAACTACAACGGGACGAGTTGGGAAACCGTCCCGTCTCCCAATACGAGTCTGGCACTTGACAATATTCTTGATGGAGTTTCGTGTCTGTCATCGTCGGATTGCTGGGCCGTCGGATACTCATGTGAACATGATGGTGCCTGCAATGGCGGAAGCGGTCAGTCGTACCAGACGCTGATTGAGCAGTACAATGGCTCGACGTGGAGCATTGTCACATCGGCTGATTCGAGTGCATCGGCGAACAATCTTCTCGATGGCGTTACGTGCCTCTCATCAGCTAACTGCTGGGCGGTGGGATACTACTGCGAGTCCACTAGTGACAAATGTCCTAGCGGGGGCAGCGGTGATTCTGACCAAACACTTGTCGAACAGTACAACGGAACGTCATGGAGTACTGTCACGTCAGGCGATACAAGCTCATCAGAAAACAATCTTCTAAGTGCGATCACGTGCACATCGTCCTCGAATTGCTGGGCAGTGGGGTATTACTGCGACCATACGTCCAGTTGCAACGGGGGCACTGGTCAGCCGGAGCAGACGCTGGCATTGTCGTACAACGGAACCACTTGGACTGCAGCCACCCCGTCTAATGCCAACACATCAGATGACAATTTCCTTACAGGCGTTACGTGCACGTCATCGTCCAACTGTTGGGCGGTCGGGTACTACTGTGAAAACGTCAATTCTTGTAACGGTGGATCGGGGTCTTCTGACCAGACCTTGATCGATAGGTATAACGGAACATCGTGGAGTCTCGCGACCTCGGCAAACGAGAGCACCTCTGAAAACAACCTCCTGACGGGAGTAACTTGCGTCTCGTCGTCAGATTGTTGGGCAGTAGGGTACTACTGCGATTCCACGACGGGCTCCTGCAACGGGACAACCGGAAGATCCGACGACACACTGAGCGAACAGTACGTCAGTTCATGGAGCATTGTTGCGCCGGCGAATGCAGGGGCTCCGGACAATAATTTCCTGAACGCCGTTACCTGTTTGTCGTCCTCCAATTGTTGGTCAGTGGGCAACTACACAACAATGCCAAGCGGGAACCCCAACCAACAACTCGTAGAGCAGTATGGGAGCTCGTGGGCTATTCCGTCTGGGACTGGAGTGCCGATGGGAGGGTCATTCAACGTTTGGGAATCAGCAGCGGCGGATGGTCCTTTTGGTTGGGGTTGGTCGTCCAATATCCCGGGTACCAGCGTGAACTTGTCTGGATTCGAGCTCGGTGCGTCCGGGATGACCCTGGATGAAACCTCGTCTTCGTCCGTGACAATCACCGACGAATCGGGTAGTCCGGTCACATTTACATTGGTTGGGTCAACCTGGACTGCTCCCGCGTACAACGTCGCCACGTTGACTTCGTCCGGTGGTAACTGGACCTACACGCGGTCGGATAAGTCTGTCTACACGTTCAACTCATCGGGGAACCTGACATCAGAAGCTGATCGCGATGGCAACACGACCTCGTTCTCGTACACGAGTGGCCAGCTGACAATGATCACCGATCCCGCCGGCCGGACGCTGACGTTCACGTGGACCGGCAGCAATATCACGAAAGTCGAAGATCCATACAGTCAATTCGTCTATTACTACTATGACCCATCAGGTGATTTGGTCCAAGTGAAGGATCAGAATGGCAACTCTGTCTACTACACATATGACGGCAATCACGACCTACTTACCGAGACGGACAAGCTGGGAAACACATGGACCTTTACCTATTCTGCTACTGGGCAGGTACTGACGCAGACCGATCCGATGTCGCGCGAAACCACATACACGTACTCCGTTCCTGGAACAGACGAGACCGCTACCCTAGTAACGGATCCTACCGTCGGAGGTGTCATTCACGAAACGCAGTACACCTTCACCTACGCTCTGTTGACTCAAGTCGTTGCGGGGTATGGAAGTTCAAATCCGGCGACGACGACCTACTTGTACGACCCCACCACCTTGGGGCTGTACATTGAGACCGACGCTAATGGAAATATGGTGTCCCACTCCCGTGACGCCAACGGGAACGTTCTGTCGTCGGTAGTGACTCCGGTGGTGGGCGCGGCCACGACCACCTCGGCGACGTATAACTCCTTCAACGAGCCGCTGACGCAGACAGACGCTAACGGCGTTGTCACGACGGACGCGTACAACAGCACTGGAGATCTCTGCTGGACTCTGGTCGGGACGTCGAGTAATACGTGTTCGTCCGTCCCATCAGGGGCGAAGTCATACGTTTACGGGGACTCGTCCGACCCCGGTCTACCGACGTCGATAACTGACGAAGATGGCAACACGTCGGGCTGTGGATGCAGTTCTGCCCACACAACGACGATTGCCTATGACAGTAACCATTACGGGTATGTGGCGACCTCGACCGATGGGCTGGGAAACGAGAGCACCTTCACGTATGACGTGCTCGGGCGGAAGCTGACCAGCGTCACGCCAGTTGGGAACGTGTCGGGATGCAGCTGTGCAACGGCCAATACAACCACCTACACATACAACCCCCTCAACGAAGTCTTGACCGTGACAGCTCCGTCTCCAACAGGGTCCGGGACGGCGGTCACCACCAACACCTATGACGCTGACGGCAACCTCCTGACCAGCGAGGATCCTCTCGGGAATTGGACAACCAAGACGTACGATGCTGACTCGGAGCTCTGTTGGGAGCTGGTTGCGTCGTCAGCCTCCTCGAATTCATGTAGCTCCGTTCCCACGGGCGCTAAAGCACACACATACGACGCGGATGGAAACGAAGCGACATCGAAAGACGCCGACGGCAATGTGACCGACTATGCCTATAACTCCCTGAATCAGAAAATGTCCGTGACCGTGGACCCGGGCAGCAGCCCTCACCTCAACTTGGAGGAGACATACACCTACGACGGAGACGGCAACGTTCTGACCGAGGTCAGCCCTGACGGCAATGTGTCGGGCTGTGGATGTGCGAGCACATATACCACGACGTACACGTACGATGGGTACAACCGCGTCCTCACGCTGAAGGATGCCAATGGAAATACCACCACCAACACCTACGACGGCAACGGAAACCTGCTCGCAACGGAGGACGCTGTCGGCAACTGGACGACGAACACATATGACAACAAAAACCGGCTGTGTTGGACACTGACATCTTCAACGGAAGCAAGCAACCCTTGCGCTTCACCTCCGTCGGGTGTGACCGCCAAGACATATGACCACAACGGCAACGTTCTCACTGTGACCGACCCCGATGGGCACGTCACAACCAATGCGTACGACGGCGACAATCAGGAGTGCTGGACATACCTTGGAACTTCAAGTAACTCGTGCTCGTCGGCGCCAACCGCGTCCACGTCGTATACCTACGATCCCAACGGCAATCCCCTGACGACGACAGCGCCCTCTTCGGCGGTGATTTCGTACGCGTATAACTCGGCGAACGTGTTGTGCTGGACGTATGTCGGATCGTCCAGTGCATGCGGCTCCACTCCAACTGGTGCTACCAGCTATACCTATAGCGCGGACGGTCAGAGGCTGACCATGGTCGATGGCACCGGAACGTCGACCTGGACCTACAACACACTGGGGCAGGAGACGTCGTATACCAACGGCAATAGCAAAGAGGTTCAGTACACGCCCGACGCCAACGGAAATCAGACGAAGACGACGTATGCCGACGGCACCGTGATCAGCCAGGCGTTCAACGCGGCCAATCAGATCTGCTGGACATACGTCGGCTCATCCAGTGCCGGGTGCTCTTCACCGCCCACCGGAGCGACGACCTATGCGGACGACGCGTCCGGGAATGTAACCAGCGAGGTTCTGCCCAACGGCGTGACGAACTCCTACACCTACGATGGAGTTGGGAATATCTCCGCTATCTCCGACAAGGACGGAACCACAACGATCTTTGCGGCGACCTACACCCGCAACGCTGACAACCTGGTGACGGGCGATACCTCTCAGCCTACGAATTCGCAGTTCCAGTACACCAGCAAGAAGCAGGTGTGTTACGCGGAATCAACGAGTTCTTCGACGTGCACCTCTACGCCCACATACGCTTACGACTCTGCAGACAACGTGACTACCAACAACGGCAAGACACAAGCTTTCGGCACGACAAACGCCACCGCCGACCAACTCTGTTGGTCTGTCTCGGGATCATCAAGCAATGCCTGCGGTACCGCGCCGACGGGCGCTACGACGTACACGTATAACACCAACGGAGACCGTACGGCAATGACGCCGTCGAGTGGAAGTGCAACCGCGTACACATACAACTCTCTGAACCAACTGACTCAGTATCAGCTTGGAAGTGGCACCGCAACGACATACGCATACAACGGCGATGGTCTTCGCGTGAGTAAGACGACCGGCAGCTCGACCACGGCGTACAACTGGAGCGATTCTGGTAGCACGTCTGCGCTCCTTGAGGAGACCACGGGGTCGAATACCGCCGACTATGTGTACGGCCCGATGGGCCCGATCGAAGAAATCCTGCCGTCTGGCAGCAAGTACTACTACTCGAAAGATAATCTTGGCTCAACGCGGGCTCTCACCGACTCAACTGGCACGACTCAGGACACCGATACCTACGACCCATACGGCAACCTGACGAGCACCGGTAGCGTCCAGAGCAACCTTTTGTTCAACGGTCAATATCTGGACAGCGAAAGTGGTCTGTATTACCTCCGTGCTCGTTACTACGACGCGGCAACGGGTCAGTTCCTGACGATTGATCCAGATGTTTCGGAAACGATGTCGCCTTACGCGTACGCTGTGGGGGACCCGATCAATGGCGCTGATCCGAGTGGACTGTTCTTTACGACAGGGATTGGGGTACTCGACATGCAGGCCGGGACCGTTTGCCATGTCTGTTACAGCTACGCAGCAGCGGATTACGGCTTGAGCTACGCGCAAGCCGTCGCGCGGAGACAACAGGCGTTGGCGTATGACGAGGCGAACAGATCACGAATAGAGCAGATCATCGCCGAGTCCAACGCCGCGCAGGCGGATGCCCAGTCGCAGGCGAACCTGGCGGCTGAAGCCAAGAAGGCCGAGGCCGCGAGGATCGCCGGTGCCAACAAAGCCAAGGTTAGTGCTGCCGCCCAAGACTCGCTGAGCTGGTTCCACCCCCTCGACTGGGGTGGCGCGGTTGTCCACGGGATCAACAGCTTTACAAGCACAGTTGCAAGGGGCGCGTCGCTGGTCGCGGCGGGATGCGCCGGAGCGGTGCTGCTACCCACTGGTGGCGTTGGAGAGACGGTCTGCGTTCCCATCGAGGGGGTCGCGGAAGCGGCTGGCGTGGCTACCGTTGTCACTGACATCCCTCTGGACATCGGTGGAGATGCCGACGCTCAGCATGCAACTGCCTGGGACGTTGCTGGAGTATTCACAGGGGGAATTGGATTTATAGTTCCAGAGGACGCCTTCAATCACGCAGCACTCGACTTCGCAGGATGGCTATCCTCAACCGCCTCTTACTTTTTGGGACATGCTAAACGGAGCGGGTCATAAGAATGGTCATATCTGGGTCGGAATCAACGTTTGTGCCTCAGGTGCCGTTGCGTCCCCGCGTTCCGTCCGTGGGATTCTTTGTTCGCCGACTTGCGCTAGCCGTACCCTGGCTTGCTGCTTGTATTGCCTTTTCGATCGGGCGCCCGCAAAGTGCCACTGAGACGCTTGCCCTCGCAGCCATACTTGGGGTCGTCGTGGTGTTGGGCATCGTCGACAGCGTGACTTACTTTCAAAGAGCCTCGCTTTCGATCGATCACACGCTACTTTCCGTTCGAAAGGCATGGGGTGCAGGCGAATATTCGGTTGGCAATATCACCTGCGTTGCTATCCGTCCAATTCGCGTCAGCCGCCGCCACCAGCCCGCGCCGTTTCTAGTGATTCTCCATCACGACCCACTTGGTGCTGAAAGGTGGCCCTTGTTTGGATTCGATTTGGACTCAGTGCGAGCGCTGCTATCAGGACATGGAGTTCCAGTTGACATCACTGATGAAGTCTGGCCTGCTAAGGAGTTTGTTTCCCGCATTCAGGACCTCGATACCGCGAAGCTATCGAGCTAGGCCTTCATCGCAGATGCCGCCGCTCGAAGAACAAGAGAGCTTAGTGACGTTGGTGGATTGCGACCTTTGGGCTTCAGATCTGGCTTCGCACTGTCGATCTCGACACAAGGCGAGGTTATCTGGCGGAGTAGGCGTGCCTGGAGTACAGGTCGGATACCAGTTTGGATACGCCCATACGTGGGCGCAAACCTGGCTTGGTTACTAATATGTTCGGATTGGCTGTGCCCGCCCTCGCGGTAATAGTGCTTATGGTGGTTGTCGGAGGGTTGATAGTCGATCGAGGGCCCGCTGCGCGGTTTTACCATACGTACAAGGTGGGGCGGCAGATGAGAATCGGCATTGGGATAGCTGGCCTTGCGATTGGTTTGGCTGTCCTCTTTGGAATCTTTGGTGCAGCGGTGGGATGGTTCCAATCGTCGGGATAATGTCAGAGTGGATCGGAACCCAACGTTCGACGAAGAGAATCTGATGGACGTGACGCGAAGACTGCTGCTGCACGGAGTCTCTCCGGTCCATTCCACGTCGACCCAGCTGTTCTGGCACCTGTCGACGAAACCCTGGACGGGGACCGAGAACTTGGGAGTCGGCGATGAACGCTTCACACCGGACGGATAGCTGGCAACTGCGCTCGGCTTAGTCGCCCAGCAACAGCCTGTCGATGACCTCGACCACCGGGGCTTTCGCCAGGGCCCGGGCGATAAGGTTCAGCGACGAGGCCGCGATTGGCCGGCCATTCAATGCCGCACTGACGGTCGCCGGGCTGAGCCGCGCCGCCCGGGCAAGATCGAGGGGGCTCCAGCCTCGCCGGGTGATCTCTTGGCGCAGGCGCGCCGGATGCACCATGACACTCATGGCCTTCCCCCCGTGGCCACCGTCGGCCGCCCGCCCTGGCGTGGGCTTCCCCCCATTCGTCGGTCCATTGGTTCCCCGGCTCCCGAGAGCCGCTCCGACAAACTTGTGGTCCTGCACTCACGATAGGGCGGCCCCGAGGGCTTCGGCCATCAATCGGTGACTTGTAACGGTGCCGTTACGAGGCGCTTCACCCAGCAGCCAAGGCCCTCAACTATCCCAGGGGTGCACCTCGACCAGATTCGACGCCTGGGTTTCGAGAACGACATTGGTCATCCGACCAACCACCCTCGGCCGCACGAACCACCAGACCGCGCTGTATTCGGCTCTTTGATAGGACCGAATGATCTTGGCCACGTCGGGGCTGCGCTTGGGCGTCAGGTCTAGCTCCACGGCGACCACCTTTCCTGACTTCAGGACCAACTCCCCGTCGGGGATCCGGCCGTCGGTACCGATCGACCGCCCCCGACCCTTGGCGCCGCGGTCGGCCCGGATCTCCCGCTCAGTTCGCACCGTCGAGCCGGCATGCTCGCCGGCCAACATCTCCATCACCTCGACGACCGCCAGGGAGTGGCTGATCTCCGCCGGCACCCAGCCCGCCGGAGCGATGTGGGCGTCGGCCAGCTCCGCCCCGGCAGCTGTGAGGCGAAGGACCCCGGGGTGGCGGGCAGAGGGAATGTCGCGGCGCAGCAGACCGAGCGACTCGAGCCTGGCCAAGCGATTGCGGGCGGATCGGCTTGTGGTTCCCCTGCCGTCCCCCGAGAAGAACCGCCTCGCCACCTGAGCCGCGGTCACCATCCCGTACCGTCCGGTCCAAGTCAGCACCTCGACATCCCGGGCAGTGATCTCGGGCTGGCTCGTCGCCGAACCGGGGCCTGCTCGAACCTCGACCATGTCGTCTGCCCGGCGGTCAGCCACCAGTTTCCGCACCCGCTGGACTGCGGCCTCCGGCACATACCACCAGACGTAATCGAAGCGCTCTTGGACGTAGCCCTCCAATACCGTCAGGTCGTCCCGTGCTCGCCTTGTCGTGAGCTGCAGCTCGATGGCGGCCGTCTTGCCGGACTTCAGGATGAGGACCGCGTCAGGGGTCCGACCCCGCCCGGGGCTCCGGTTCCCATCCAGCCGCTCACCGGCCCGCTGCCGGCGGACCTCCCTGCCGGTCTGGACGGTCGCTCCCAGGTGCTGGGCGAGCAGACCCTCGACGAGGTCGACCACTGCCAGCTCGTGGGGAATCTCACGGAGGACGTACCTGGCCGGCGGGAGATCGCCCTGGGCCAGCGCCGCCCCCCGGGAGCGGAGTCGGAGGACATCGGGGTGCCGGGCGAAGGGGGTGTCCCGCCGGATCAGATCCAGCTCCTCCAGCTTGGCCAGCCGGCGGTAGGCCCGCTTCTGGGCAACGGCTCCCTCGTGGACGAAGAAGCGACGCCCGACCTGTTGAGGGGTCACCACCCCGTGGCGCCCCATCCACGTCAGGATCTCAACGTCCCGATTGGTGATTCGCGTCCCCCCGGCCATCCAACCCCAAACGCTACCGACCAACTGGCTCACAGTTTTTGGGTCCAGTGTCCGGATGGGCCGACCCCACTCTCCGGGACCGGCGACGCCACCCACGGTTGTCATGGCTCGACCCCCGCCGTCGCTGAGGGTCGCCATCGATCCATGATCCGCACCGCGTCCCGATGGACATGCTGCCTGTTGTCGGGATCTCTCCGAGATCCACGCTACGCCGCAGTCCACGTCTCTCGGAGGGCGTCGACGGACTGTCACAACAACGTCGTCAGCTCCGTTCTGGCCAACTCTGGCAGCAACGCTCGGAGCCCGGCGCCGCCACGAGATTTACCGCACCGTCGAGGTCACAACACATCGGCTGTGTTGCCCGGCGCAGCTGTTACGATCGCTCAGGTCGTCGTCCCGTAGGTCGAGCCAGGTGAGGACACTCGTATGACTGCGGATTCCTCACTTCGCGTGTGAACTTTTGTCGCGCCGTGGTGCGTCATTTTCCCTTCCCAGGCCGCCCACGCCCCCGTCCTTGGACCATCTCGATTCCTCGGATGTTCCTCCCACACCCCACCCACACAACGTGCAAAAAAGTGTGACTGGGGTGTGGGAACAGGACGGGGGCGTGGGCGGCCTGGGTTCATGGAAAGGAAGTGAGAGAGCAGGAAGACAATCGGGGGATGGGGAGCGATGGAGAGAAGAACAAAGAGGAGAGAACCATCGTCATCCGAGTCAGAAAGAAGACAAGGGAGATGACGATGGCGAGCAGGACGACAACGACGACAACGATGCCGAGCACAGACAGAGGTGCGAGGCAATCTCTCCCCATCCCCCGAACCCCCTGACCCCTCTCTCGCCTCCCACCTCCGATCCCGTTCGCCTCCGCCGGCCATCGCAACCAAACCGTAATCAACTGTGACGGACGCTAAACCGCCAACAAGATCTCTAAACATCAGTCGGTCATCACGACACAACGGCGACGGCATTGGGGAATCGAGAAGCGAAAATCTCTCCCCGATTTCGCTTTCACAATTCGATCGCGATCAATAGTGTTGTTATCGGTGGTCAGTCCCGGTCAGCATCTCCAGCAACAAACCCAGGAAGCGGTGTCCTACATCAGCGGTCTGATCGCGAAAGGGTGGCGTCCCGGACCCGACGGCAAGCTCGTTCCCCCAAACGTCGGCCGCTCGGCGCCGCAGGCCACGTCGCCTCCTCCGCCGCCGCAGAAGAGCGGCCTTTGGCGGCCGCTGACCGGACTTTCGTACTTCGATAAGGGCCTTCCCTTGCGGATCGGCGTCCCCGACGACCTTCAGGAACTGGCGGTTGGACGGAGTTACCGCGAGCTGGAAGCGGCAGCGGGCTCCCTCTATGAGGGGCATCCGCCAGTCCTCTTGACTGGAGGGGAAGACCCACGGTCAACAGTCGCGGGAGGAGACCCGTACGCAACCTGGGCATTCGGCGTGCTCCTCCGGCACGCCCCCCACGACCAGGCCCGTGAGAACGCGCTTGTGGCGCTCCAACAGTGGCCCGGGGTGGCCTTCGATCCGTGGGGCTCAAAGCGGGCCGGCTGGTATGGGATCCTCAACAGTTTCGAGTCCTCTGGCAAGGCTCATCTCTTTGCGGAGGGGTTCCGGCGGCAACCGGCCCCACGGGACATGCTTCGGGCGCTCTGGTTCGAAACAACCGATCGTGACGACAAGGTCAGACGCGCCCTCGACCTGCCGAAGTCGGGTCTGCCCAACCCCGGGTGGGCGAAGAGGGTGACGAACGCCCTGTGGAGCGGCTCCTTCCCGAGCGAGCTTGGCTTCGAACCTGGGATCGAGGGGATGTCATTTGACGGCCCCTCGTCCTGGATGGTTTGGGTTGCGGCGAAATTTCGCGCGCGACCCCGCTTCTCGCCGGAATGTCATCCGGGCGCTGGAGTCGCTGTCGGAGGACTACTGGGGGTGCCTCTTCCGTGAGACGGCGGACATCCTTGCCCAATCCCAACTCACGGAGTACCAGTCCCTCCTTTGGTCCGCTCCCCGTCTGAGATCGGCGATCCTCGCGGCCTTGAAGCAGGCATCGCCCTTCCTTGTCTCACCCGAAAGCTGGCAACTGGTTGGGGAGGCGCCGCCGCATTGACGTCTCATTTACAAGGCAGATCTCGAACCCCCCATCTTCAGAACCCGTCCTCAGAGCCCCAAAGAGTCTCTCCTGCCCCGCCGTCGTCGCTTCGCCCCAGCATCCATGATCCGCTGTTTCTCAGCGTCGACGGCCGAGATGATCGTAGATCGCTGCTTGATGAACTCAACCACGGTGGCGGGCGTCGGGCCTCTCCCGCGCCAAGTCCGCCCGCGGCGGCCTGTGAATGTGAACATGTTCTGCCCGTTGTAACGGCATGTTTTGACCACTGGGCCGCCAAATCGGTACAGCCCGATCTGGATTGTGGCGCCGGTGCCTGCGACCACGGTCTCAAGCCGTACAAACCTGCGGGACGTCTGGCGGAGCACTTCGAGACCCAGATTGGCAATCTCGGTGGCCTGTCTCGATGCCGAGTCGTACGGGAGGATCCGAAGCGATGCGGTCACGACCGCCTCCCGGGCGAGACGCTCCGTCTCATATCGAGCCTGCTGATCCGGAGACGACGGCGATTCGGGCGGTTTCCGATCATCGGAATCCAATTCTGCTTGGCGACGCCTGGCTTCGTTCCGCTGACGTGCCTCCAGGGACCGGTCGCCCACTTCCGGATTTCTGTCTGGCGGATCCGACATGCCCGCAACCTTCTCAAAAGGGGAGGGACATGGCACAGGAGGTTGTCCCGCTGAGCGTGGAAATTTGAGATGACGGTCCCCCGCCTGATGCCTGCCTGATGGTAGGTCTCGGGCGTCCGTCGAAAGACATCCGATCAAGAAGGGGACCGTCGTGAAGAAGAACTATCAGACCCAGACCGCCAACGCCCGCATCACCGGCCGGACGACGCAGAAGAAGGCCAAGGCCGATCCGCACCGCCAAGCGCACGAGGCGGCGCTGGCGCTGCCCGACACGGTGACCGTGGCCATCGGTGAGCTGGCCGGCGAGCTCGAGGAAGGACTGCTGGCCTTCGCCGTCGGGGCCGGGCTACAGGTGCTCGGCGTCATCCTCGACAACGAGGCCACCGCCTTGGCCGGCCCGAAGGGCGTGCACGACCCCGCCCGGACCGCCGTGCGCCACGGGACCGAGGACGGGCTCGTGGCTCTGGGCGGCCGTCAGATCTCGATCCGCCGGCCGAGACTCAGAACGGCCGACCGCAAGGAGGAGGTGCAGCTGCCGACGTATCAGGCGTTCACGTCCACCGAGGTGCTCGGCCGGGAGACCCTCGCCCGCATGATGGCAAAACTCTCGACCCGCCGCTACGGGGCCGGCCTCGAGCCCATGGGGAAGACGATCGAGGCGGCCAGCCGTTCCACCTCCAAGTCGGCCGTGTCACGGCGGTTCGTGGCTGCCACCGAGACGGCGCTCACCGACCTGATGGCGTCGGATCTCTCGGAGATCGACCTGGTGGCCATCATGATCGATGGCGTCCATTTCGCCGGGTTTTTGTGCGTAGTGGCTCTCGGCATCGACATCGACGGCAACAAGTGGCCGCTGGCCGTGGAGGAAGGCGACACCGAGAACGCCACCCTGGTGAAGGACCTCCTCGCCGGGCTCCGTGAGCGGGGACTCGACATGACCAAGCCCATCCTGGCCGTGCTCGACGGGGCCAAGGCGCTGTGCGCCGGGGTGACGGCGGTGTTCGACCACCCCGTGATCGCCCGGTGCCAATTGCACAAGATCAGAAACGTGGAGTCCAAGCTGCCCGATGACGTGGGCCGGGTGGTGGCGAAGGAGATGCGTGCCGCCTACGCCAACCCCGACGCCCTAGCCGCCCAAGGGGCGCTTGAGGCCCTGGCCAAGCGCATCCAACGCTCGCACCCCGGGGCGGCCGGCAGTCTGCGCGAAGGGCTGGCCGAGACGCTCACCATCGCCCGGCTCGGAGTGCCTCCCACCTTGGCCCGCACGCTGCGGTCGACCAACGCCGTCGAATCCATGATCGAAATCTGCCGTGATCATTCCCGCAACGTGAAGAACTGGCGCGACGGCGAGATGGCTCTGCGCTGGTGTGCGGCGGGCATGGTCGAGGCCAAGAAGCAGTTCCGACGTGTGAACGGGCACCTCCACCTGAAGGCGTTGCGCACCGCCCTCGAGCAGCACGTCCAAGGGACCGTTACACCCCGTCGCTACAGTGCAGACAAGGAGGTGGCCGCCTGACCCAAAAGCCCGGGGCCGTCACTCAAAATCCACACCGGTCGGGACATCCTCTGGCACAGACAATGAGCACGTTGAGCGGTGGCCCGATTCACAACACGCCTCCGCTTCCTGTCACAGAACTGCAGCCCTGTGATTTCGACGTCATTACCGAGCGCACACTGAATACATGTTCGGCCGATCCCCTTGGGCGGGTTGGCGGAGCATGGCCATCGTCCGGCGGTATCTCTGATGTCGACGGGTCACGTGCCGAGGCCGGCGCAAGTCCACAACGTCGATCACGCCAATGCGGCGGCGCTCCTCATGGTTGCGGCCGCAATCGCCGCAGCCTTCCCGGGGGCCCTGCTGGGCGCGGTCCTGGCATGGGCCGTCTGGCGAGTGACCAGGCCCGACGCCATGACTCAGTGGTTGCTCGCTGGATTGGGGGTGGCGACGGTGGCAATCCTGCGCACCACCGTGGCGGTTGGATGGCCCTGGCGGGCGCTTCTGCGTCCATGGCAACCGTCGCTGGCCGCTGGGCTGACCCCACAGAACGTGGCCCACTCGATTCCCGTGGAAGCCCTCATGGGTCCGGCCCTGCTCGTGGTCTTTCAGTTCGGATTGGCCCTGTGGGGACAGACGATCCACGGTCAGGAATGGGCGAGGTATCGAGCCGTGCTTAGCCGCAAGAAGGCCCTGGAGCGTCACTGGCAGGGACCGAGCCCAACGGGGGACGGCCCGATCGTGACCATTTGGATCCCTCTTGGCTTCGACGCCTCGGCCGCCCGACCGTTCGACCTCGAAATCGGCGAACTCTCCCAGCATGTCTTCATCCCAGGCAGCTCGGGCACGGGCAAAACAACCACGATCGTCACCCTCGCGGACGGCGTCCTCGCCCAGGGCTACGGCGCCGTCTTCGTCGACTTCAAGGGCTCGGGTTTGGGCACTGCGGCGAAGAAGCTCGCCGACCGGCACGGCGTGCCCTTCACCGTGGTGGACCCGTCGGACCCCACGACGACCGGGTACAACCCCTGCTCGGGAGAACCGGCCGCCGTCGCCAACAAGATCGTCGGGGCCTTCACCTTCTCCGGTCAGGCGGAGATCTACAAGCAGGTCGCGATGGAGGTGATCCCGATCGTCTGCCGGGCACTGGCGGCCGCCGGCACGGAAATCAGCCTCGCAACGATCTACGACGCACTGCGTCCCGGCGGCTTGACCCGCCTGGCCCGCCAGCTCGACCGCCATCACGAAGACCTGCGCGTCCGGCTTGAGGACCTCGACGAGCCCCGTGGCGTCGGAGCCGCAGGGGTGATCGGCCTCCAACGCCGGTTGGGAGCCCTCATGGAGGGGGCGTTCGGCGAGATCTTCCGCACAAGGCCGGCTCTGGACTGGGCCGCGGTCACCCGGGAGCCGCATGTGACCTACCTGTCCCTGAGTGCCACGGCGGCGGGGGAGGACGTCGAACTCTTCGGCCGGGTCATCCTTCAGGACCTCAAACAGCTCTGCGACGAGCGGATGCGCGTCTGCCGCCCGGGATCAGGACGTCGTGCCGGTCCTGCTCGTCTTCGACGAGTTCGCCGCCTTGCGGGAGGCGACCCAGGTCGTCGATCTCCTCCTCCAGGCCCGCCAGGCGAAGACACCGCTGGTGGTCGCGACCCAGTTCCTTCCCGAGGACCCCTCGATCCGGCGTCCTGTCCTCTCCGCCGGTGTCCTGATCGCTCATCGGTTGGAGGCGGAGGACGCCGACATGATCGCGGCGCAGTTCGGGACCCACACGGTCCCGATGCACACCGCCCAGGTGGATTACGAGAGCGGTACCAGCGAAAAAGGGTCGGTCCGTTGGGTCGAGGAGTTCAACGTCCATCCCAACGTCCTGAAAGAACTTCCCAACGGCGTCGCGGCCGTCTATTCCCGGCCGAGCCAACGCCGGACCATCGTCAAGGTGAACGTCACGACCTTCTAGGTCGAAGGAGGGGGCATTGATACCTCGTTGGATGTATGAGAGGAGTCCCGACCCGGGGGAGGTCGATCCCAACCGGATCGCGGATCCCGATTTCGGCGCTTCTGACATCGGGAGACCGGGGGATCCAGGCTGGGCAGAGCGGGCTGCTGCACAGGCCGCTGCCAACGCCGCCGCCGCCGTCCGGCGAGCGTTCCCCCCGCCTTCTCAGGCTCAGACCGACGACCGGGACGCCGGTCACGGCATGCTGAGGAGTCCCGACCCGAGACAGGTCGATCCCAACCGGATCGCCGATCCCGGGGTCGGCGCTTCTGACATCGGGAGACCGGGGGATCCAGGCTGGGCAGAGCGGGCTGCTGCCAACGCCGCCGCCGTTGTCCGGCGAGCCGTGGACCCGACATCTCAGCCTCAGACCGACTACCCGGACGCCGGTCCGGGCATGCTGCTGAGCGAGCTGCTGGACGACTCCACCCTGGAGTGGCTGGCGTCGAGGGAGGCAGCCGGGGAACCAATCTCGCCACCGGCCGAGGGGCGGCAGACGCCCCCGGCTCGCGAGCCGCGCCCGCCCAAGACGGCGGCGACAAAGGAATCGTCCGCCGTGGCCGCACCGAAGCCAACGGTCGACACCGGGACCGCCATCCGGCCGCGGGCAGCGTCGCCTCGATCGACGGCGGCCACAGCCGATTCGCGATCCAGCGCGGGGGCATCCGGTCCCCGAGAAGGCTCAGCGCGTCCAGGGGGCGTCTCGCCGTCCGCCGGCGGATCGTCAGATGCACCGCCTCCAACCGGTCCGTCCACACCCGAGCCTCCAGCTCCGCAGCCGGGCTCGCCGCGTCGGCGACTTCCATTCCTCCGACAGCGGGAAGAGTCCCGAGCCGGAGTCCCGGCTCGCTACGACGACGGCGTTGAGTGGCTCGCCGCCGGGCTGCGCCAGTCGAGGTGGGGGAGCGTGATCGGAGTCCTGCTCGGCTGGACCGGGGCGTGGCTTGCCCTCTGGGGGGCAGTCGCCGGCCTGTTCGCCGGGGTGCTGGTCGGCTTCGGCCTGTTCACCAGCGCCTCGATCTCGACCCATCTCTTCAATCTCGGGCTGGGCCAGTCGAGCACCTTTACCAGCGTCCTCGTCGGGGGAGCCATCGGGATCCCTCTGGGGTTCCTGACTGTCATCAAGTTCCTCTTTCTCGATCATCCGCTTCAAGCGGTCGTGCAAGTCCTCTCCGGCGCCCTGATCAGCGCTCTGATCGTGGTCATCACCGCATGCTTCGAGCGGACGAGTCTGCGGCTCCGGGGGTATCGCCGCCTCAGCCAGGACGAGGTCCGCCAGCTCGCCCCCCTGGTCAAGGATGTTGCGGACGCGATGAACCTGCCTGCGCTCCCTCGTTTCGCAATAGAGGACGCCGATCTCCCGAACGCATACGCTCACATGCGCACCGTCGTGATCACCAAGGGGGTGTTCCAGTCTCTCGACGACGGAGAGATCCGAGCGGTCCTCGCCCACGAGCTGCAGCATTGGCAGGCCGGAGACTCCGTGGCGCTGCATTTCGTTTGGGCAGCGTCGTTGCCGGCCGTCCTGATGTACAAATTCGGATGCTGGATGGCAAGGGGGAGGTCCTCCTTTGGCGTGGGTACGGGGCAGATCACACAAAAGGTGTTGGGGTTGGTCGGCTGGTTCATCGCCTGGCCAGCAGCAGTCCTTATTCGGTGGGTGCTGATCCCCGTGGTCCGCCAGTCCCAGAGGCGCTGCGAATACCAGGCTGATCAGGCTGCCGCCGCCATTGGTTTGGGCCCCCAGATGGCGTCGGCGCTCCGGAAGATGACAGCCTTGGAAGGTGCCCGGACGGGTTGGGAAGCGGCCCTCACTGCAACGCACCCGCCAACAGAGCTGCGCATCGAAGCTCTGAGAGCGCCCAGCCCCGACGACTGGGAGTATCAAGAAGAGGAGTTGAGGGGTCCGGACTGGCGTGAGGTTCGCCGGGTCTTCGGCGGGCTTCGAGGTGTCGTGAGGCAGTCAGATAACGGCTGGTCCTAGGGCGTTACGGCGGTCCCGCCGTTCTTTGTCGGTATCGCCAATGGCGTGATGTGTTGGAGTTGCTGATTCGTCGAGTGGAGAGCCGCAGCGCAACCAGCAAACAACACAACGATGGGCAACACGAATATGACGACGCCCACCAGGCAGCTCGCGCTCATAAAGCCCAGACGCCGAAGAAACCTCGACTGAACGACTGCGGCTGCATCATGACCGGAACCGGCACCGGTATTGGTGCTCCTCGTGCAACCGGGGCCCACTGTTGACCCGTCCAGTACCACTGACCGTCCGGGGAGTACTGGCCCGGCTGCGGTGGTTGGTTCATCATGGCCCGAGCAGGGTACGGTGCCGTCCTTGCCGGCACACAAAAAACACCACCTTGTTGCACGCTGTCTTCAACGCGGCAACTTCCCGGTGCCGATATTCCCTAGCTCCAACGCCGTTGCCGGCGTAGTTCCCGGAACTGCCGGTGGAGGCTCGACGCACCAGCAAGATACAGCGCCACACCCGCCCAAATGGCTCCGACGAGTGGACGCTGCGCTGGCCATTGGGCGAGCGAGGTTGCACCGACGTACGCCCATTCGGTGCCAACAACCCCAAGCTGAAAACTCAGCACCCACGACCATCGCCACGCTGGCGTGCATGCAGCTGCTCCCAGAACAAGCGGAACCCATAGCCACCAGAGTTGCATCAAGCCGCTCGCGTTCATTGCAAGCGGTACCGCCATGAGCCCCAACCACGGTCGGTCTCGACGCTGAGTCCACGTTGCCGTCATCGTCGCGAACGCTCGCTGCATGATCACTACGACGTCGGATCGTCGAGTCCGTTGCGTTACACCGCTGAGTGTTGTCATTTCCCGTACCACACAAATAGTGCGTCGCCTGCTTATCATCATGAGCATGCAGTTGATGCACCATCGATGACGTGGATGTCACAAAAGCCCTTGTAGCACCACGAGTTTTACTGACTAATGCACAAGTTATGTGCACCTAATTTCAGGTTTCGCTGTTTCTGTATTCGAGTACGTCAGTTGTTGTCATCACTGCGATACAGCGCACATTCGTGTGAACCGGTCTCGACTGCGTGGATGAACTCACGTGTCGCACTCACTCGCGCATCGACGCCTCGACCGCTGTCAGCACCCGCCGACTTGGCCGCCAGGACCTCCTCGTCGGAGGTCACCACCCATCATCAGAGGTGACGCCTCGGTCAAGGGTTCGCTTCGCCGGCATCCACCGCCCTTGACTCTCCGGCGGCTCAATCCGACCGCCTCTCGCGGTCACGTGTGGGGTGCCTGTTTCGCCAGTAGCGGCAGACACCATTGCAGACGAGACACCGTGTAACCAATGTCTCAAGAGCCCCTTGCGTCGGGCGAAGTTTCATCCGGCATCTGCCGCGCAAGTCCCGCTCATGGCGTACCCATCCATGTCATGGATCTCAACGCATACGGCTACCAGGTTGACGCCTTTTCGCTGCAAGCCCTGAAGTGCACTCGCTGCGCTCGGGGCTGTTCCGCTCGGCATCTGACCTGGATGACACCGCTGCATCGATCCACAACTTGGAGGTACAACCAATGGCAAGCAGGACCCGCACCAGCAAGACGTCGACTGAGTCGACACCGACTACAAAGTCCTCTCGGGGAACATCCGTAAACCGGGTCATCCTCGTCGGGCGACTGGTCGCCAACCCCGAACTTCGGGAAACCGGCAACGGCATCCACGTCACAACCGTCCGGATTGCGACCAATGACCGGGAGCAGGCCGAGTTCCACGACGTGGTCCTCTGGCGTCAGCACGCAGACTTCGCAGTCACCTACCTGACGAAAGGCCGTCTGGTCTACGTCGAGGGCCGGCTCCAGGGGCGTACCTGGGAGGCAGCCGACGGTAGTCAGCGGCGCACCGTCGAGGTGGTTGCTGATCAGTTCAAGTCGCTGTCGGCAAAGCAGGCTGCTGAGTCTGCGGCGTGAGGGCAAGGTGGAAGGTCGTCGTCGGACGGCCTTCCACTACACCTCTGCAAAATAATTATTCACTTTCACTGAGGTACATGTGATGTCGGAAATCAAAAACAACCACGACGAAATCGTCTTCACCATTAGCGCCACCAACGGCGAAGTCGATCCCGAGGCACGCTGGGGCCAACGTGGCGAGATCGGATTCCGGGCGGAATGCTCGCAGTGCAGCGAGTCCGAATATGGAGCGAGTGACGAAATCGGACAGCTACTCCGGGGACACATCCGTTGGCATGACAGTCGGGCGAACCATTTGAGGTAATGGCGGTGCGAAGGAAGATGCGCATCCTGCACCGTCGAACTAGTTCCGAAAGCTCGTCGAGGTGTGATTCACACTATGTGCCCGAAAGTTTCTATAGGGCACTCGTGGGCATTCGTCTTACCACTGTTCGCATTGCGTCCCGCTCAGAAGCAAACTGACTCGGGCCATGACCGTTGGCACCCGAGGGATGTGGGAAACCGAACAAACAGCGATCGGCGTCCACGCCGACAGCGTCGAGCGCTGCCGCCACTGAACGACCCAGGGGAACGATCAGTGCATCCGGCAGTTGTCTCAGCTCCGGGACCAAGACGCCGTCGATGATCGAACGGAGCAGTGGACTCTTGACAGGCGTCGGACTGTATCCCGTGTAATTCCGTGCGTCTGCTCCGACGAAAACCGGATACCGGATCAGACTTGTCGTGTGCACAAGTGTGCGTTGCTCATCAAACAACTCATCAGTTGTGTCTACACCCAGCCAGTCATCGACTCCGAGGTCGTCAAGCCATCCGCACATTCGCCTTCGCATGCCGGCAAAGGACGCCCGTGCCTTCGCTGCTTTGGATGCATCCGAGTCTCTGAGGCCTTGGCGAAATGCAATGCAACATTCGTCGAATGCAATCTTGGTCTGAGACCACCCTGGGGTCAGACCGACGAGAACAATGCGCGCATCACCATTGATCCAGTCGAGCGGCGCATAGTAGACGGCAATCCGCCCTTCTCGGCCCAGGAGAAACCGATCATTCTGGATGTCGCTGGGAGCGACGTCTTTGGGAAGTGAATCGATCCGTCGGCGGAACGATTCGAGCGTCGGAGGCGCAAAGACCACGGCGTCAGTGTATGCAATGCATGATTGCATCACCAACGTAATGGTGAGTCACGCGGGCCGCTTGCGCACCCGCCAGTGTCGGACGATGACCCCAAGAGTCAACAGAACTCGAACCGTGATTGGCACGTGCGCGACCGCAGCAAGGCGGTCGAGCACTACTGCGATCAAAAGATGCCGCGCAGTGAATGCGGCAGCGTGGATAAGTGCGGCCAGTCGTTGGACTGCCGGTCGAGGTGTGGGAGCCATTTCGAGCTCCTCCTGAGCGTGGATACGACGCTCACTCCCAGCCGATTTCGCAAAGGCCGGAACAGGTCCGAGCCGTAGGCGAGGCTCGCTATGACCTTGCAGGCCAGCAGATGCGAGTCGGCAGTGTCGAGCGGCGGATCACCACCGACCAGGAGCGTCTCGCATGCCTGCACGCCGAACCCGGCAGGCCCTCTGACGCACTACGGACCCGTTGGCGTCGAGCGGCGCGCCATCGAAGCGATTGCACTGTCAGTAGTGGCAATGACACATCTGGCTAGCAACCGGCTTGGGGGCTCACATGACCCTTGTGCGGATCAGGGGACAGATCTGAGCACGAGCGCATCGTCGAGTTCTGAGGTCTTCGCCCACCGACGCTGGTGTCTAGATCGACTCGTCGGTCAGCAAGGTGTCGGGCGAGGTCGTGGCGCTATGGACATACCTCCGATCGGGCTTCCTCTCTGGGCGCACCGTGCCAGGTCACGGCCTATGGGCTGCAAGCCCTGAAGTGCACTCGCTGCGCTCGGGGCTATTCCGCCCGGCCGTGACCTGGCCTACGGGGCTGCGTCGCATCAGCCAAACCGGAGGTATTCCAAATGAGCACCAGCAACAGTCGCCCAGAACTCCTTGCACAGCTGACCGAGGGAGTGCAACGACTGACGACATCAAACGAGTGGCAGCGCTACCTCGACTTCCAGAGTCGCTTCCATCACTACAGCTTCGGCAACGTGCTTCTCATTGCTGCACAGTGTCACGAGGCGACACAGGTTGCCGGGTTCCGTGCCTGGCAAAAGATGGATCGCTTCGTCCGCAAGGGCGAGAAGGCGATCTTCATCCTCGCACCGATGGTGTACAAGAATGCCGAGGCCGCCGAGGGTGACCACGATCGAATCCTTCGGGGCTTCAAGTGGGTTCCGGTGTTCGACGTCGGGCAGACCGACGGCGAAGAGTTGCCGTCAATCTGCAACCGGCTCGCCGGAGATGATCCTGCGGGCATCTTCGCCCAGCTATTGGCGGTGGCGCAGTCCATCGGATACCACGTCGAGGATGCCGAGCTTCCGGGAAGTACCAACGGTGACTGCACATACGACCTTCATCGTATCCGAGTCGAGGTGACGAATTCACCCGCCCAGCGGGTGAAGACACTCGCACACGAGATAGCACACGCGATCCTGCACGAGGGTTTCAAGGACCGGCGTCTCGCCGAACTGGAAGCAGAGTCCACTGCCTTTGTCGTTTGTGCCAGTCTTGGCATCAACTCCGAGGATTACTCGTTCGGCTACGTCGCAACGTGGGCGGGCAGTGGTGACGAAGCGGTGGCGGGCATCAAGGCATCCTGCGATCGGATCCAGAAAACCGCCGCAAACATTCTGCGGTCTTTCGAAGCCGATGAAGAGGCCGTCGCATAACGCGACGGTCTCTCCGGTAGCGGAAAAGGATGCGGATCCTTCTTGGACACTCTGGATCACGACGTCGTAAAACCAGTTAGTGACTGGCGTGCATTGGCGAAGGTGAACTGCTGACCGTTGTATTGGGCTGCGGAGTTGACGACGACTTGAGTTTGCTGCTGGCTGCAACACCAGCCAGGACTGCAGCGCCCACGATCAAGCTCGCCACAAAAAGTGCCAATAGGGCGCCACACGCAAGCTGGAATCCAAGCGCCACCGGAGAACCGCGGAGTATCGGAGGCACGGGACTCGGTGGATGTGGCACCCCCGGGTCGGGAGAGCCTGGCGGCGGCTCCAGTCGCGTGTTCCGCGTGTGATCTGGCGATCCGCCGTCGTCACCGGAGCCTTCCATGGCCCGGGATTGTACGGCTGTATCGCCTGCACCGGTTATCGGCTGCGTGGCGGTGGTCGGCATCAAGGCATCACGCGATCCCATTTAGCAAACAGCGGCGCCATGCTGGAGGTCCAGTCACCGGGTATCCGGAACTCCCGAGTCCCTTCTCGGCGTGGTTGTGGTCAGCCTGTCACGAAGCCACACGGCCGCAAGGCGGTCCGAGCCTTCACTGCGTTTCGGTTCTCCCGTCCTATGGATCCCCTTGCCCCCGTGCTTTCCCTTCGTGCCTATCGGTGCCCAACAAACCGAGAAGGGAAGGGAGTTCCTCACATGGCCTACACAGTCGCCGACATCACAGAACTGATCCACTACCACCTCGTCCTAGGCGAGTCCGATGAAACGAGCGCCGACCGCAACCTCGCACAGCTCGCTGTTGCCGTCCAGAACTTGGCGAGTCAGCCGCTGTGGCACGAGGCCACCTGGGTCTTCTGCGACCGCTGTGGGACATCGGTCGACACCGACCTCATCGATCCCGACGGGCACCACTACTCCGACGATGGCGACTTCTACTGCGCGGATTGTTGGGGTCTTGGTGGGGAGCTCTGAGGACCCTCGCCCGGTCCTATTGTGCCTCGGCTTTCCGCCTCCCATTCCCATGCTCGGCACAAAGCGTTGACGAGCTGCATCTGCCGCGCTGTGCCGCAGAAAACTCGCACCAGATCTGGGTTCGCCACGATGACGCCAACAGCCTTAGCGCGAGACGTTGCCACATTCAATCGGTGTAGATCGAACAAGAACTCCAACCCCCGCGGTGCATCGTTGGCAGAGGATGTCGCCATCGAGTAGATCACGACGGGCGCTTCCTGGCCCTGGAACTTATCCACTGTTCCGACGCGAACCCCGCGCACATGAAGTTGGGCAAGCGCCCGATCGATGGCGCGAATCTGTGCGTTGTATGGAGTGACAACCAGAACATCATGGGCGGTCATCGCCCTCGCGACGCTTCCGTTATCCGTCCACTGGTAAGCCAACAACTTCTGCACCAACTCTGCGACCGCCGCCGCCTCTTCTGGTGAGGCATTGGTGTTCCCTTCATGGTGAACCTCGACCACGTGCAAGCCTGTCCAGGCCTGGACGCCGTCACCACCATGCAACGATTGTCGCTCCAGACCTGCCACACCTTGCAATCGTCCGTCGTAGAACACCTCAGACGAGTAGGCGCATAACGTCGGATGCATGCGGTACGTCTGATCGAGAAACAGCCCTGTGTCGTCTGGCATCGTCGCGTGGCCACCCAGGACGTGCTCCAATGCCGAGAGTCCCGCACCGGGAGGATGTGCTGCGTGACTTGGCTGCGCAAGCTGTTGCGGATCTCCCAAGAGTGCCAGGTTGCGCCCAGCTCCGGCAATGGCAAGAACATTTGCTAGTGACATCTGCCCGGCTTCATCGACGAAAAGGGTGTCAACGCTCAAAGCAAAGTCCTCGCGTGCCCACATCCACGCGGTTCCGGCAACGATGTCGAGATCGCGATTTTGAATTGCTGTGATCAAGTGTGCGTAGTCCAGGTTCTGTGCAAGAAAATGGCGAAAGGGGTTGTCCGTCTCTGCGCGTTGGGCGATTCGCAAAGACGAGGACTTGGTGCCTGCACGTTTGACGACTTCATTCAGTAAGTTGTGAATGACGGCATGCGAAGGCGCCGTAATGCCCACCAAGCGACCTTCGGCAACAAGCTTGAGGATGGCCTGAGCGCCCGTGTAAGTCTTCCCCGTACCCGGTGGGCCCTGAATGGGTAGATAGGAATTGTGCAGCCCAGATATCAGACGTATCCCTGCGACACCTGATGCCTCGCCCGGGGTGCGTAGTGGCCCGTTGTCGGCAAGGTCTCCGGCAGGTCTGCGTCGCAGCAGCAATGCCATTGCGGGATCGTCGCCCGTGAGCCCATCGTTGACCGCTCGCTTTCCGAGATCGCGCAACCGATCCGCAAGCACGTCCGTATTGACCGGACCTCCCTCCACCAGCGCAGACGGGAGCGACGCCGTACTGTTCCTGCCGATCTTGAGGTCGATCGTCCCGCGCTCGTTGTCCAGACCGTGGACCGTCCATCCTTTGTTCGTTTCGGAGTCGATCGCCACATCGCCGACGGAGAATCCGTGCTCCTGTGAAGGGTAGGCGAACCGGCGTACTACCGACCTGGCGACTTGCCCGATCTCATCGCCACCGCTCAGTTCACCAAGTGCGTCTGGCTCGCTGACCAACTCAGCGCTCGACAAAGTCCTCACCCGGAAGAACCGCCACCACGCCGGCTTCGCCTCCCGTCGGTGCCACTCAAGCAGATCGGCAAGCAGGGCTTTGGCTTGGTCCTCGTCACTGCGATGGTCGCGGTCATTCGAAACGCCAGCAAGCAGTTCTGTTTTCAGACGTGCGATCTCCGGATCCTCGGTCCCATGCGCTTCCTCCCTGACAAGCGGACGGGGAAGCTCGACGCCGAGAGTGGCTGCGAGTTCGGGACGTCGCCCCTCAAGCCAATCCCGTAACGCCAACGTGGCACGACAATCGTCCTCGTTGTACCCCGCCACGCCGAGCTGACTTTGCTCGTCATCGGTTGCACGGCCTTCGTCCAGCGCGGCCTCGAAAGCGATCAAGTGAACGGTCGCATCGTGCAGATCGACTTGCCGCTCGTATCCAACCAGCGGTTCGAGTCTCTTGAGGGAATAGCTCTCGACTCCGGCGCGCATACCTTGCCGAACAACTCGATATAGATCGACAAAGACTCCGAGTCGGAAGAGGTCGTCCACTGCGTCTTCGTGTGTCGCAAAGCGTCCCATGAGTCGTCCGACCGCTTCCTCCCGTGTTTCGTGCAATTCCGTGAGGTGATCAATCGACGTTGGCTCGTAGTGGTTGTAGTGATATACGTGGAGTCCCGGACTGCGTGCGCGCCGAACACTGATGAAATCGATCAGCGCTTCGAAGGCGAGCTTCTCATCGTTGCGGTCAAATGCCCAGATCTGCGTGTATCGAGGTTGTCCTGTGCCGTCGAGGTCCGCCGTGTCGACGATGCCGAAGAGATACTGCAGACCAAACTCCCGACCATCTTCCGAGTAATAGCGCGCACCCTCGATGTCAAAGAAGAGGTCACCCACACATGGCTCTGGCAATGCAAGCAACCCGCGGTTTGGCACCAGCGCTCCGTCCGCATCACGCTCCGGCTCCAACAGTTGGTACTCGATCTGTCCGGCATCCTCGCTCGCCACCTGTAGTCGTGCTTGCATCTGCGAGCGTGCCAACGATGTCGGATTCAGCCGACCTACGTCTGGAAGTGTGCGAAGTGCTGCGAAGCCCCTGCGTGTCCCGATGTCCTCATCCTTGAGGGCAATGCGCTGATTGGTCGGCATGCTGGCGATCAGCGACAAGTCATCGTCTGTTCGTCGCCGCGCGCTGCAGTTCGCGCTCCAGCGGCAGATTGCGCAATGTTCGACCGGCTCAGGATAGGGATCAAGCGGCGGATTGTCCCCGGGGCCATCCGCGATGAACAATTCCAACATACGGCGAATCCGTCGTTCGTATCCGGCGAACTCGGCAACGCGAAACGACGAGAAGTCGCCATTCCCAAGGGCCAAATGCATCCGGCGTGGTTGTACGCCCTGCAGCTCAGCCAGCAAGCTGCTGTAGAAGGCCGTCTGCAGAACGGCCCGGGCTTTGGCCGTGCGGGCCAGCTTGGCGTCCACAACCTCGTACATCGCCGGAATGTCGTTTTGTGCACCATCACCGGGCGGCAGAATGTCGGCACGGACCAGGAAATCGGGCCGCCCCAGCAGAGCTGAGCCACCGTTACGGGGATTGGTGCACATCACGCCCTGATAGATGACCGGAACATCGCCGCGCATAGCGTCGTGAGTGGCGTGCGCCGCGTCTGCATCAGTGGACCCGTTGATTTCGACGACTTCCAGGCCGTCATCACGGAACCGTTGTAGGACGGTTGCTTCGTGCACCTCGCCACGCTCCACGAGCTTCTCGAAGCCGATGTCGAATGCCTTATCCGGCTTGATGCGGCCGTGTGCGGCGAGAAGGTCGAGGCGGATGAGATGACGGCAGCCCAGGAAGTTGGACACGTCACTTGCAGAGAATCGCACACGCCCGTCGATCAACTTCATAGATCGTCGAAGATACCCCGTCACCGCGAAAGAAGCCGATAGCTGCAGCATTTGATGTGAATGCTGCATGGCAAGGTTCGGGACCCGGGATCGCCGTCATCAGACCGAAGGCCTGTGAAGCTCGGACGCCCTTGATCGTCGGCGCAGCCGGACCGCCTCCCCTATCGTTCTCTCTCTGCCGTCGACCGCCCTGAACTGGGGCCCCGATCTCGGATCAAGGGGCGACCCAGACCATTCTGTGCAGGCCGCCACCTTGTCGCCGATTGGACTGGAGATACGTCGACCTCGCCGGGGTAGAGCGCTTCTCGCCGACGGCGGAATCGTGATCGGCCAGGAGCTGAAACGTCGAGCTGACCCTGGTCACGGAACCTAAGCACCAAAACCCACGCCATCCCTCCCACTTGGGCCATCATGGCTAGGTGGGAAGGACTGCAGCAGCTATAGCCCGAGCATTCGCCACCTCCGGCCCCGACCAATCCTGCCCGGAAGCAACCAACGCTCGGTGGCGTCCCGGACCGACAATCCAGCGCACAATGAAGGAACGCCAGGCGCCGGCCGCTCTCCGCGGCTCCACAAACGTCGAGAGCAGGAAGAACGGCCGCTTCTCCTACCTAGCGCTGTCCCCTAGCAACATTCTGACTCCGATGCGGTTGTCAAGAGGTTCTCGGAACTCGACCTTGCGTCCCTCTCTCCCATCGGCGGCGCCAAAGTGACCGGTAATAGGCCTATAAGAAAGATTTGCGACGAAATTACGACCTCTCTTGACGATCTCTTTTCTGGGCTCCGGTCGGGCATGTCGGAGCGCGAAGATTCCAGGGCATTTGGAGCCATGGTAGAACGACGCATTACCGACAACTGGAGCACGGTCTGCGAAGCGATAGGGGCAACCCCTGAAGCTGTCCCAGGTAAGCGAACCATCTATGATTTTGCTTGCACCATTGACGGCGTCTTCTTCGGCCTTGACGTCAAGACCAAGGATTTGGACGCCAACAAATACTCGGATGGTGGAGTGTGTGCGGTCGGCAACCTGCTGAAGTTCCTCGCGAACGATCGCGGAGTCTTTGTAGTGGTCGAGTTTGGTCACAACCGAGCAAAGTTGGGTACAGATCTCAGAGATTTAGAGTACATCCGCCTGGCTCCGTTTCACTTACTCCCGCAAAGCGCATACCGGATAGAAAACCTCGGAACAGGTCAAGTTCGACTGAACTACACGATTGCTCAACTCTACGACGAAATAGATTGGGAACGAGGCCTCGAGTTGTTTTTTGACATCTTTACCGATATCGCTATGCAGCACTACCAAAGGGTCGGCAGCGACTCCCAGAAAAGATTCAATGCGATGAAGCGGTTTCGGTCTGGTGGGTACCAGAGCTTTGCCTTCTAAACCCTACACTGGCCGAGTCTTTACGCCTCTCGAATGGGCCTGCTGGCTCATCGATCAGTCTGGGGCCTTCCACTGTTGGCAAGATGGAGGTACGGTTTTCGACCCGACCTGTGGCAACGGCGCGTTTCTCGAAGCATTCATTCATCTGGCAATTGATGCTGGACACTTTGAGGTCTCTAGTCTCAATCGCCTCTACGGGAACGAAATTGTCGAGGACGACCGGGACGCGTTCCGCCGTCGAATAAGAGCAGAGTACAGCCTGGATTTCCCGGAATCGCATTTCACGACGACAGACTTCTTATTGGAGACGGTCGAGGGCCGCTTTGATTGTGTGGTGGGGAATCCACCATGGGCTAACTTCGCGGATCTTTCAGAGAGCGCCAAGGAGCCAGTCAAGAAGGCGTTTGAAAAATACGGGCTTGTAAAGAATCGACGCGATGTGTTGCTTGGTGCGAGCAGAGCAGACGTTGCGGCCCTCGTAGTGCAGAAGGCACTTAGCGAGAATTTGTCGAACGACGGTCTGGCCGCCTTTTGGTTGCCCAAGTCTATCTTCTTCAATGAGGGGGCAAACCGCAACTTTAGGCAATTCAGCTGTGACGGCCAAGACTACGCGTGCGAGACTCTATTCCTCTTCGATTCACAAAGGAAGGCCGTCTTCCCTGCCGTAAAAACCCTGTACTGCGCAGCGGTCTTCAGGAAGAACACGTCTCAGGAAGTGCCCGTTCCTGCGAAGCGATACGTTGCCCCCAATAGGTGGGAACACACGTTTGTTGCACCTCCATTGAACGACCCACTAGGCGGATGGCAGGAATCTTCGGATGGCACTTCTATCTTGGAGTTCGAGCGTCCCCGTCTTGCCGCGTTTCAGAAACCTCGTCAAGGAGTCAATACTTGTGGCGCTACTGATCTATTTGTGTTCGACTCTTTCAGGCAGTTGGATTTTGACAAGGTAGAAGTATCGAACAAGAGAGGCCACACGCTTGTCGCGCCGAGTCATCTTGTATTTCCTTTAGCTACGAGGCAGCTGTTTGACGGGCTAGATTTAGGTCCGATGAAATGGGTGTTCTTACCCTACGATGCAAACACAGGTGACCCGCTTACGGCGTGCGCATTGGAATCCATGCCCTCGGTGTGGACGTATTTGAGCGCGCACGAATCCCTACTGAGGCAGCGAAAAGGGGTGATGATTCAGTCGCAAATTAGCAAGGGGTTTTTTTGGTCGTTGTTTGGAGTCGGTAGATATACTTTTGCGCCCTGGAAGGTGATGTGGGAGGCATACGGGAAAAAGGAATTTCGGGCCGTGAAAGTGTCTGGAGAGTGGCAGGCGAATCAAGCCATGCATGCGTACATCCCATGCTGGAGCGACACCGATGCTGACAAGGTTCTTCGTCTGCTAAGCCTGATGAACGTCCAAGATCAACTTCTGCGTCACGGAATGGAAGGAACAACCAATTGGGCGCAGCCGGGCCGGATTGCTCGAATGTTCGAGCTGGTGAACGAAAAGGCTGAAGCTTAGCTTAGCTGAGCCTTCAGGATCCTGATCTGGATCGGCCTCCGGTTCCGCCAGTTCGGGGTGTTCGTGATCTCCTCATACTTCAACGACCAGGCAAGCTAGTGGCGGTGGCGCAGTCCATCGGATACCACGTCGAGGACACCGAGCTATCCGGCAACACCTAGTGATTGCACGTTCGAGTAGCATCGCATCCGAGCCGATCTGGGCACCCCGACGGTCATTACTATTCTGACGACGACGAGTTCTACTGCGTTTAATGCTAGGGCGTTACGCAGCTCTCGACGAGCAGTCGAAGTCGAAAAGACCGTCAGCTTGTCGCATTCTCCTTGACGGTAAAACTCGTCGTGAGCTTGGCGGTCCTGCCGCTTGCATTGATCGTGGTCGTGTCGAACGGGAAGGAATTCGTGTACTCGTCGTTTACTGGCGGCTTGTGTTTGAAGATAAGAGCCGCCTCGGCTCGTTTGCGGGTTGTGTTCGTGGCGACCTGCGCCGCCGAGAAGCAGAGCACTTGTCCGGCCGTAAGTTGCTTCTTCCAGGTCTCTAAGAGATTGTGCTTGGTAACTCGGTCCCGCATATCGCCGGACTCTCCGATATACAGGAGCTTGTCGATCGAAACCGTCTCGGGCTTGTCGACGCATGCGTAGACACAGTAGATGCCCGAAGCGGCGGGTAGCGAGGTGGTCTTGAGCCAGTATCCCCCAAAGTCGAGTTGCATGGTCTGCGGAACATCAGTCATATGCATTCCCCCTATTGGTTCACCTGCATCCACCGGTAGGTGAACGCAGCGCCGATCATTGCGTCGGCTGGTTATTCCTATTTCTGTTGTCTACACATCGCCGAGCGCTCGTTCGGCTTGGCAGGCGCCACATCCTCGGAACGGCTTCACCACCCGTTCCGTCATGCCACGCAGTCCGTCGTAAATCCAGCCACAGTTCGGCGCGTTGTCGCCCGCAAACCCGGTGAGAAGCTGCAAAACTTCCGTTGCGGCCGTCGATGCAACGATGCCGTTCAAGGTGACGACCGCCGGGTCGGGTATCCGGGCTGAACCCGTGTACCCCAAAGGCTGGCCGTCCCGCTCGGCGGCGAGCTTGGCGTCGTCGATCACGCCTTGGCAACGAAGGCAAGGACCGTCGGCCAGAACCTTGGTTACCCTCCCAGGGACCGCGGCGACGGCCCCTGCACCTCCGGGGTAGGGAGTGATCTCCAGCCCGACGTCGAGAAGAGGGATCAGGTACCTCTTGCACAGGCGATTCAGATCATCTCGGACTTGGAGCTTGTCGACACACGCGATGACGATGTCGCACTGACGCAGAGCTTCGACCGTCCCCTGACTGGGAAACTTCTCTTGGATCGCTTTGGTCTGCGTGTCTTCATCGATCCAGCTCACCAGTCGCCTCATCACATCTACCTTCGGGCGACCGACGTCCCCCCGACCTCGACGCATGATTCGGTCGATCACTGAACGCCGATGTCGGGCAGGCACTGCACCGATGAGGCGATTGAGGTTCGTGTCCTCGACGACGTCATCATCGATGACGACGAGCGAACCCACGCCCAGGTAGGCCAATTGCTGAACAACGTGCGATCCACCTCCACCACAGCCGACGACGCCAACGGTTGACGCACGCAGACGTCGGAGTGCTTCCACGCCGAATCCTCGGATCATTCGATCATGTCGTGGGTCATGGCTGGGCTCGTCCGGTTTCTCCCGACTAACGCTCCAGTCATCAAGGGAGGAGCTGCTCACACGCATGCCGTCCAATTGCCCTGTCTCATGACCGTCTCGGAACACCATGCCGCTCGCTGCGTGCTCTCCCAGTACACCGAAGACGTGAGGGCGACCAGAAGCTTCGCTCGACAGGAACGGCATGAGAGAGTTGGCGGTCTGACGGTCACTCAATTCGCCCAGGGTTGGCGACGGGCCGCCGTGATAGTGCAAGACGACACAGGCCAGGTGTTCCCGTTGAACCCGGTTGAGCATCTGGACGTCAAAATTGGGATGCCAACTGAACCCGTGACCCGTACCCTTCAGTTGGTATTCAGCCGGGACCGGAACCCAGTCACGGGCGAGAAGGAGTTCGCGGTCGTCGTTCCGACTGACACCGCACAACAGATAGCCCGCCCACTCTTCGGGCCGCGTGATGTCCCTGAAGAGTCTCGTCTGTAGATCGCCGGGGACGCGCAGCTCACTGGTGGTCATTGAATCTCCCGAGATATGCCTCAACAGTCGGCAAGACATCAAAAACAGGCGGCCACGCAAAGTTCCACGAGTACGCCTGCCAGGCTTCGCCAAACTCGTAGACCGGACTCGCGTTGTGCGGCACGCCGCCTCCGGAGAGGCGCCACTCGTCGCCCATCAGGCCCCGTGGCCGGGCGGAATCGTGGTTTGCCAGATCGAACACGACGAGCAACCGCGTGATCCCGCCTCCCCAGAACTCCTTCGGGATCGCAATCGGGGCCACCCTCAGCGGTCGGGTCGAGTCTGTCGTTGGGAGCACGCGGGTGTCGCTGTAGATTGCCTGAACCGCGGCGACACCAGTGTTGAACTCCTCCTCGGTCATGAGACGTTTGACGGCGGCCGAGAGAAGAAGTGCTCCCCGTGGTGCAGTTCTACCTTCTCGTCGGGACGAATCGGCTCGTTCTCGCCTTCGCGCCGGAGGTACAAGGAGTAGTCGGCCGGGATGCCAGCCTTCTTCTCGATCTGCTCGCCGGTCGTGTCGTCCGAGTCGAAGTGATAACGATCGCCGTTGATGAAGACGTCGACGCCCCTGTGCTCCTTCTTTTCGTCCTCGTGTGTCGTCAGCTCACTCATATATATGACCTCCCATTTCGGCGATCCCGGGGTTCTGGGTCGCTACCATGACCGTACTGGATAGAGAACACCTGTGTCAAGGGTCGAGAACGAACTGGTTCCCTATCAGGAACACCTCTGGTACGCTGCCCTCATGACCAACCTGTTCGACCTCCTGCAAGGTTCCGCCACGGTGGGCGAAAGGATCCGGCGTCTACTCGACGACCGGACGATGACACTCGGCGATCTCTACCGCGAGTCGGGGATAGCAAAGGGGTATCTCTCCGAGCTTCTCAATGAGACGACAGAGACACCGCGCAAGCCGTCCGCAGAGACCCTGTATGCGATCGGAACAGCTCTTGGTGTCTCAGTCGGGGATCTTCTGGGCAAGACGTTGCCATCCTCGGACGAAGTGCAATCATGGCCGCCCGGACTTGCCGAGTATGTGCGGGAGAACAAGGTCCCACCTGAGGATGCACGGATGCTTGCCGGCATTCGAGCACGTGGACGTACGCCAACAACCGCTGAAGATTGGAAACACGTCCATTGGACGATCCAGAAGTATTCGGAGGGGCGGTCTTGACCGCGAGATATGACCTGGCACGATCCCGTTGTTCTTGAACTTTGTCATCGCAACGGTGAGACGGATGCCGCCGCACTGATCGTTCGCCTATGTCGCGAGCTGCAGGACGCGTGCCCTACCGATCGCGGCCCATCGCCACTCAACGTCCTCGGTTCGATACGCCTGATCCGCGGGTGTGAGCCCGGACAAATCCCTGTGGACACCAAGTGTTCCGGGCTCTTGGTGCCGCGCGACGGAGGATACATCGTCATTGTCAAAGTAGACGAGCCTCAGGAGCGTCGTCACTTCTCATTCGGCCACGAGATCGTTCACACCTTTTTTCGAGAGATCAGCCCTGATGTCATTGATCCCAGCGCCGAGGAGGAGGATCTCTGCGATATCGGAGCGGCCGAACTGACCATGCCCAGTCAGCGCTTCGCCACTTTCATGGCCGATGAACCGTTGTGCTTCGCGCTGATCGAGGATCTTCACCAAGAATTCGGCACGTCGTTCGAGGCATCGGGGCGCCGTGCGCTCAGCCTCACGCTAGAATCTGCCTGTCTCTTCGTGGCCACCCTCGCGTGGACTCGTCGACAGGACCAATTCGATCGCGGCAAGGCCGTTCTTCGGATTGCGAGGTGGACCATGTCCGACACATGGCCCGATGGCCGTATCTACAAAAATCTTCCCATCGCGGCGGAGTCCATTATCGGCGCGTCATTTGCCAACCAGGATGAACGCACCGGGCAGGGTCTGCTCGGCATCCCTTTCTGCTCAACGGAGTACGAGATCGAGGCTCGCGGTTATGCGTACCAACGGGGTTCCGATGTAGACCACCGGCAGGTCGTGGCCCTTGCAAAAGCATCTCCCTGACGGCGTCCTTGAGTTCAGGGCGCAGTCCGGCAAGCGGGCGCCGACCGGGCAGCCTTTCGCGACGGCCTGAGAGGTCCGCGCGTACTCAGCTTCGGTTCCGACTGCTATTGACGATCCGTCAGATCCGGAACGCCGTCGAGTTCCTCGCCGTCTGCAACACCATCGATGATGGCCGGAATCTCGTTGGGGTTGTGCGTTAGAACATAGTGCCAGGTTCCGAAACTGCCCTCGGCGTTTACCGCATCCGCCCAACGCTGTGACGCAGCGATCTTCACGTCCGCCCGCTCGTCGTAGCCCTTTGTTTCAAGGATCAGCTGTACCCCGTTATCGAGGCGGATAATGAAGTCAGGCACGTAGTCATGCATCTGGCCGTTGTACAGGTACGGGATGGCGAATCCGAGTCCCTGATTCTTGACAAAGCATACAACCCGCTTGTGCGTATCAATGCGATAAGTCGCTGATTGCTCCCACGTCTTCGTGTCCGCAACGACGTAGTTGAGATGCGAATGGACTACCTCACGCGTCGGCTTCGACGTCCAGAAGTCAACGTCTGATGTCGAACCTTGGGGACGGCTCGTCTCGTACCGGGGAACCTCCGGAGGCTCACCTTCCGACACATCGGGCCTGATCGCCTCGACCAATCGTTCTACGACCCAACCGTAATACGGGGAGAGAAACACGTCGACGCGCTTGTCCTCGTCGTCGACTTCAACCTTCTCATTGACGAACCGCTGCACGATGTCAAGGATTTGCGGGAACAGAACGTGTGGCGGCGCCTCGCACTCGGGCCGTCCTGCGTACTCACGGGTCAGCCCCCCCGCCAAATCGAACACTCGCTGCTGCATCCGAACTTCGCGCCGCCATCCCGTAAGATCCAGCCCTTCTAACTTCCCCGGACCTAAGAGTGAGGGGCGCCCTTGATTGTTCGGCAACGCCGCCTTCACCTGGACCTCATCAGGGATCTTCATTGGATCGACCAGGACGGGTGGCACCCGTTCCCACTCGACAGCGATGCGATTGCGAATCGCCTGCTGGTAACCGTCGACCCGTGGGAAGTCGATCTCGTACTTTGCCTTCTCAGGCAGAGCTTGCACGTGATAGCGCTTCGGTTTCGCTGGGGAACGCTTTCCGACGTGTTTGAACGGGATGACTTCGAAGGGAACGCCGAGAATCTTGGCCACTTCTTCGGTGAGCTTGCCGTCCTCACCGAGCTCATAGTCGCGACGCCGCAATCCTCTCCCGACGACCTGTTCGCACAGGAGCTGTGACATGAACGGACGCAGGCCGGCTATATGCGTCACCGTATTGCAGTCCCATCCCTCAGTCAGCATTCCTACCGACACAATGCAGCGGATGTCACGACCTGGGGGGCTGAGCGGTCGCCCAAGTTTGGCAGCCAAGTCCTCGAAACCTTCCGGATACACGGCACGTCCCTGATCATCTCGCGGCCAGTCGAGTTTGCCCACTGTGTCAAGAGTTTGACGCATCCACGCCGTCTCATCGGACTTCGCCCCCTGACCATCCGTCTCCTGAACGACCTTCGAGTCCACACGAATGGTGTTGATCTCGTTGTCGGTATTTCGCAGCGTCGGCAGGTCAGCGCTGGGCACTCCTGCCGGAGCAATACCCTCCGCGAGCCACTGGTAGATCGTCTTGGCGAGCTGCGTGTTCTTGCACACCAGGATCAGCACTGGCGGACGCTTGTCTTCATCGTTTGCCGCCCACTCCTGCCGTGTCTTCTCCCAATCCTGACCCAGAAGCTCGATGGGCGTATTCGCCCATTTCAGGATGGCCTCCGGCTTCGTGGGTGCTCGTCGCCCACCCTTCTCCCTCGCTGTCAGCTTCTTGTTGATCCAGAGCCAGATGTTGAAGTACGCCGCACGCTCCTCACCCGTCGGATCTGAAATAGCAAGCTGCGGAATCTTGACTAACCCGGACTCGATGGCGTCCGTCAAGCCGAACTCACTGACAACCCAAGGGAAGATCCTGTTCGTCTCAGCCCCGGCACGCGCCAGGTAATACGGCGTGGCCGACAGGTCGACACAGAAGTTGATTCGCCGAAGCCGTTGGATGCGATCGAGTCCGTCGATCCAGACGGTCGCCTCCTGAGCAAACTCTTCGATTGCCTCTTCGTCCAGCGCCTCCCACTCTTCGAGCAGATCCGACCCGGCTTGCCGAATCCGGTACGCATGGTGCGCCTCATCGTTGAGCACCAGGATGTTCTGTTTCGCACCGACATCGCGGCTAAGAACGCGCTGTATCCACTTCGCGTCACTTTCGACGTACCGTGTCTCTTCGACAACAACCTCCGGTTTACCTGGCCGGCGATCTTCGACTACGCGCATCGTGCCTTGAGCCATTGCCAGATCGAGCGCTTGCTCGGTTAGATAACGTCCGCCACGACCGGTGGTCGTCTTCTCCGAAATCTTGATCGTTACTCGGAATGTCTCAGGCTTGCCACGCTTCTGCACCTTCGCACCGGCCTGCATTCCCTTGAGCTCAAACTCGTGCCAGTTCTTCACGAGCACCCGACCCTGACGCAGCGATGGCATCAAGTGCGATGGAACCAGATCGCGTGCCCTGTAGATTGACGCCTCTGCCCCGTTCGGATCAAGCTCTCGAAGCCGATTGCGAATGGTCACGTTGGGACAGATCACCAAGACCACGTCTGAGAAGCGAGCATCTCCTTTGCTTGCGACTTTGTTGAGGATGCTCCACGCCGCAACCATCCCCATGACCATCGTCTTGCCCGACCCCGTGGCCATCTTGCAGGCATAGCGAAGGAAATCCCCGCCTTCTTCGCGGGGTACATCTATCCCTTGAAGCAGATCCGACCTAGCCTCTCGCAGGAACAGGATCGATTCAACGGCTTCGAGCTGTGCGAAGAACGGCGGCCAGTGCTTGCCGTCACGGCGCCAAAACTCGATCAGCTCCCTCGTTGTGCGCGTAGCTCCGGCATAGTCGCTGGCCCGCCACTCCGCGAGCCTCCCTCGTACCAGGTTGATGAGATCCAGCTCGACCCACTCGCCTCGCGAAATGCCGTCATCGCTCGGCGGCTTTGAGGGGTCCCGGTAGAAATATCCGGCTGGGCGACGACCTGGCTGTCGCTTTGGGAGTTTCCCCTCCTCGATCTGCCAGTGCTCCGGCGGCTCCTCGAACGGCGATGAGAGGATCGGTTCATCGACCTCGAACGAAGTCACATCGACGTCAGTCATCGGGCTTGGTCGAGATCCTTGACGACCAGCAGCTCATTTCCTCGATCGTCGATGACTTTGACCGCGATCTTGCGTCGGTCCCCTGACAGGAACGGTGCACTTGTTGCACCGGCCAGGTGTTCCCAGACCGCGTCCTCGTACTCGCCGCTCAAAGAGCGCTTCAGGTTCTCCCATGCGCTCGTCCGCGGGAAGAAAGCCTGCGACACGAGAAAGCACATCTCGTTGTAGTCAGTATCAAGGAACCAGGCCGGCACGTCCGACCCATCGCGATGATCGACTTGCATCGTTGTTGGATCGAACACGTCCAGGCCCCGTAGCTCGACCTGGTAACGGCTGGGATCACCCTTCTGCTCCGGCGGAACTTTCCGAATAGCCACGTCTGGCAGCCCGGTCACACTGAAGATCTGGCTGGAACGCATCGTCTTCAGTAGGTCACCCATGACCAAATCGGGCGTCGCTTGAACGTAGAACGCTGGAATGTCTACGAGATCGCCGCTCTTCTCTACAAGTTCACGGGCTCCGGCTTCGATCGCAAAGCCGATGAAGACAACCTGTGTATAACTGCGTGCGTGTGCTTCACGTGCTGCCTCGTAGACAAGTCTCTCGTTGATTGCACCGTTCTCCGGTCCGAATACGAGCGCCACCGGGTCGTCCTCAATCATCGCCTCGCCGGAAAGACTGAGAGACCGTGATGGAGGCCTAACGTTGGTCAGCGTGACGCTACGATTTGCCGTGAGTTGGAGAACTGGATTCCGTCGCAACACCTCCAGGAGCCTCTCAACAAAGGATCCATCATCCACGTGCCCGTCGTCTGCTCCGGCATCCGCTTCGAGCGGTGTAGGTATCGTGGCTTCCACACAGAACGGACCCGTCACGCGGGTGATCTTGGAGTTGACTTCGGCACGGTCGACAAGTACCGCTTCATCAGGCGGCTCGTCAGTTGCAATCGACTTGAGCATGATGTGAGGCACGATTCCGCCCACCTCTTCACCCTTCGAGTTCTGTCGGCGCTTATAGACGAAGCCACTGGCCGGGCCGCGTGCAGCGTCTCGAAGTTGGTAATAAGGGAAGGTTGCCGTCAAGAGACGCTGTCGAGTCAATGCGAGAGGTACACGCGACGTGTCTATCGTGATCCAACGTCGTCCCCACTGCTCAGCAGCGTACGCGGACGTCCCGGATCCACACGTCGGGTCTAGGATCAAATCACCGGGGTCGGTAGTCATCAGCAAGCATCGTTGAATTACTTTGACCGCAGTTTGCACCGCGTAGATTTTGTCTTCGGTGAAATTCCCCGTTCCCGTATCCGTCCAAATATTCGACAACCGTCGTGCCGGGAAGTCATCTACATAGCGCACGTACTGGATACTGTTCGCCGCTTCGTGGATGCGACCAGCTTCAATAAGGCGCTGCATACCAGTCTCGCCGGTTTTCCAGTATGAATGGCCGGGCGTGAATGTCTTCCCATTGAATTTGACTGGGAATGATCCAGGTGGTCGAGAACTGGTCAGATTGTCAGGCTTATAGATTCGGGCGCCATCCGGTAGAGGGTCGTCACCGATCTCTTCTCGACGGGTCATGCCTCGACTTGTGCCATCCGGAAACCGCAGCCAGCGGTACCCAGTTCTGTCGCTTGCACCCGCATGTACGAGCGGAGGTCGGTACTTGAGCCGTTCGATATTGCGGGCATACCAAAGTATGAAGTCCGTGGTCGAAGGCAAGTATTCACTCGTTGCACTGGAAGTCTTGACGAACGTTATGAGAACAACAAAGTTCTCTGAGCCAAAAATCTCGTCCATCAGCTCACGAACGTGGTGGACGTTCTCATCCGAGATCTGCACGAAGATGCTGCCCGAGTCAGATAGCAGATCGCGCGAAACGAGTAAGCGATCACGCAGATACGTAAGGTACGAATGCAGTCCAACCTCCCAGGTATCCCGGTACGCCTTTACCATCTCGGGTTCGCGAGTCATGTCGTTGTCGGAAGCGTCTTTTACGTCTCGCTTGCGAACGAAGGGCTGGAAGTTTGATCCAAACTTCACGCCGTATGGAGGGTCGATGTAGATCGTCTGGACTTGCCCCCCAAGACCCTCGTACTCCAGCAGCGAATTCATCACCACCAATGAGTCACCGAGGATGAGACGGTTCACCCATCCGCCGGTGTGCTCGTACGCTTCGAGCTGTTGCGCAAGCGAGAGGCGTGGATCACCGAAGAGCTGTAGCTCCATCTGCTGGTCGCGCTCGTGCGCTTTGAGCGTTTCCAAAATTGCTTTGGTCGATAGACGCTCATGTACGAACAGCGGAAGCGTAGGGACGTCGAAAGACACGCGTTCTGCCTTGCCGGCCCAATTGAGGAACGGCTTACCCAACAGTTTGAGCTGAGATACGGCATCCGAAAGTCCGGAGACCTCGACGTCTCCAAACGCGCGAGGTTCCAGGAACAGATGTGGCGGCGCTAGGGAGGCCGCTTCCTCGACCTGCTTTAGCAGCCAGTCCCCCAGCTCGCGCCCAGGGTTCTGGCCGTCCCAATCGAGCGCGGGGGATAGTGAGTCGTCATAGCGGTAACGCTTCGGCTCCCGCCGCTTCTTGAACTGAGCCTGCGTTCCGACTTCCGGCCGGAGGACGGCCTGGTCCTCGTGTTGATAGACCTCGGCCCGCTTACCAGTCTTGACCGTCCGTTCCGGCATGCCAGGATCATCGCCGATCGGGGCCTGGTCCGCTCCGGTCGAACTGAGCACGCTCCTCTTGCTTCGACGCCTCGGCAGCGTCGTTACCGACGATCGCCCTTTGCCCATCCCAGAAAAATCCCAAAACTATCGAGTGAGTTGTGATGGAGCCCGGCCAGCTCAGCAGGCCGAAATCCGAGAAAGCCCTGGTCAGCGGCGACGACGAAGGACGCCAAAGGTTTCGGGGGGAGCGCGTGGACGGCTCAGATGGGGCTCATAACCCGAAGGTCGGAGGTTCAAATCCTCCCCCCGCCACTAAGGAAGTCCAGGTCAGAGCCCGTTTCTGGCGTGGACTTCTCCGCGCCGAAAGGTCGTTCTACCGACCCTTCTACCGGGTTGAAGCCGGTAGAGAGAGCAGGCTCGCGAAGATCCGTGCGGCATCGGCCTGCATGCCTGGCAGGACGTGTTGATAGGTAGCCATCGTGAACCCGGGCGTGGCGTGGCCGAGGCGTTCACTGACCACTTTGATAGGCACGCGCTCCTTCAACATGAGCGAGGCGTGCGTGTGGCGCAGGTCGTGAAGCCGGAGCCTCGGCACACCCGCCCTTGCCACCAGGCGGTTGAACGTCTGGGAGAAACTGTCCGGATGGATCGGTTCCCCGTCCGGATGAGCAACCACGCGATCGTCTTCGCCTATGAGGCGTCCGGCCTCCAGCCGGCGCTCGTCGCGCGCGTGTCGGGGAATCCTCCAAGGCTTCCCCGACACGGTTGCGGCGATCAGCGCAAAGTCACGGTTCGGGCGATCAGTGCAGGGCCGGCTCCAGGTGCTCCGTCTCCGACAGGTGCTCCGTCTCCGACAGATCAACCACCGGAGCGGCCGTTCTCCGGGAGGCGGCCCGCTCGGTCCAGATGTCGAGCACGAGCAGACTCAGGTTCGACACGACCGCCGCACCGATGATCGCAGTGATCAACGCCATGAGCCCGCTGCTCGCGTGGAAACCGAGTGCGGCTCCGACCACCGCACCGACACCCGCGGCACCGATGCCCTTGGCCCGCATCGCCTTCGGCGTGTCGGTGCGGACCCAGCCGGCGTAGACCCCGAGCCAGATCGGCACCGCGATTGAGACCAATGCCAGCAGCTGGTCGTCGAGCGGCCGGCTCGGCCAGAACCGCAGTACCAACAGTGCGCCGAGGAACCATCCGCCGAGTCCGAACACGATCGGACCGGCCGAACGGATCCATGCGCCCGTCTTGCGGCCGGTACCGCCTCGGCGGCGGATCCGGATCGCCAACACCACGAGCCAGAGCACTGCCAACAGGGCGAAGCCGATCATTGCCGCAAGGAGGTCCTTGGCAATCGCGGTCTGCGCTGTTTGCGTGGGCGATGTGGCGAAGCTGACCACGTTCGGGGTGTAGCGCGACGTGTCGACCTGGCCGGTGGCGTAGAACGTTGTCAGCAACTGCGTGCTGGCGCTCGGCTCGTAGGAAAAGAAGTCCTCCGAGTGCCCGAGCCCGGACAAAATGACCTGATGCCCGTTGGCAAGGTGCGGCAACAGCTCCTTCGTGGCGTTCTGGGCCGGTGTTTCGAAGTCGAGCGTCCCGCCGATGAGCAGCGTCGGGACGCTCGAGTTCTGCACGCTGGTGTACTGGTTCTCACCCGGGTTGGCCGGCCAGGCGTGCGCAAGGCCTCCTGCGCCCCACAAGAACTCCCCGAGGGGATTGCCGATGATCGAGCCCCGGTCCGCGCCGGAGCTGAAGTAGCGCTCGACGGGCTGCGCGTCGGCCATCCCGATGCTGGCAAACTCGCCCCAGGTGAACGACTGTGGAAGGGAGATATTGGCCAACATCGATAGCAGCCAGAAGCCGCTCGGGTCGCCCTGCGCGGCGGAGATCCACGAGTCGAGGGTCATCGGTCCACCCAGTGGCGAAAGTACCGGGGTCGCATCCGTGAGCCCGAGGAACGTCCCGACCAGCACGTTGCCCGGCCTGATCGGCAGGGAGTACCAACTGCTCGGCATGTGTGCCGCCGTGTGCTTCATGCTGGCGGCGAGGTTGGCGGTGCGGGCGCGGCAGGCAGGCTGCTTCGCGCACAGCGCTGAGTAACGTTCGATCCCCTGATCGATCTCGGCTCCGCTGTATATGAAGTTCCCGGGCGGGTTGACTCCGACCATCACCGAGCGGTCGACGTTCGTTGGGTACATCCACGAGTAGATCATCGCCAGACGGGTGCCGGCGCTATCGCTGAGCAGGTCGATGCGCTTGTAGCCGAGCGCGACGCGAGCGGCTTCGATGTCGCCGGCCTGCTCTTCCATCGTGTAGCCGGCGAGGTCTATGCCGCTTCGCTCAAGCCGCTTCGCGCAGGAAGCGAAGGCCTGGGAGTACGCACTCAGCGACGCTTTGGCGAGGTAGTCTCTGGTGTTCTCGAGCGCCGCCGTCACCTCGGGACAGTTCAGCACCGAAGAACCGTCGACGCCACGGTAGCCGACCATCACCACATCGTGGTCGGCGGCCAGACGGTCCGCTTGGGGGAACGTCATGTTGGTAATGCCCGGGCCGCCGTTGAGATGGAAGATTGGCGCCAGCGGGTGGGATGAGCGAGCCAGGATCCGGGTCACCGGCAGCGCGATCAGCCGCGACTTCGAGCTCGCTCGGTTCTCCGGCACAACCAACGTGCCGCAATCCGCGGGCATCGCACCCCTCTGGGTCGCGTAAGTGCACGCGTGCATGGTCAGCTGGCCGGCGTGCGCCCCCTGCGGGACCGAGACCGTTGCCGGGCTGGACGAGACTCGCAGGTAGGTAAGGCCGAGCAATAACACCCCGATGACCACCAGGGCAACGATCCGACTGGGGTTGTAGATCCGCTTTGCCTTCATGACGATTCCTTCCCTCGGTCCTGCGGAAAACGCGGTGGATCCCGCAACTGGGTTTTCGGTAAGTGCGAGAATGAAAGTGGGATGCAAATCCGGCCTACTAGGCCGGAGCATGGTCCAAGCGACTGATCGAGTGAGCAACCTCTGTGGCGGTGGTGCGCTGGTCACGCCACAGGGAGATGCCAAGGCCGATGAGGGCAACGCCCGTGGGAATAGCCATCGGCCGGTTGAACGACTCTGGCAGTACCTTGAGCGCCACAGTAGCGACGGTGCCCACGGCCAGAAGTGCGGCGGCCCATCGGGCCACGATGCGGGCTCGGAACAGTGCGATACCGAAGAGGAGACCGCCAACCAGGTACGCGAGGCCAGAGAGGACGAAGAAGGTCTGCATTCCGCCGATGCTGTGGGCAGGTGTGCCACCGAAAGCAGCGACAACCACGTTGTTCACATAGCCGGGCGAAGAGTGCGCCAGACCTGGGAGCACGAACGCAGCGATAACCTCGGTGCTGAGCATGAGGAGGTACCCGGCGCCGAACACCACGTAGCCAACCAGGCCGAGTACGCGTGTCTGGCGGGCCTGGCGTAGATACAGGCCGGTGATGCCCACCAGCGCCAGCGCCGCCATGACCACCTTGGCGATGCTGCGCACCAACCAGTCGTTGGTGGTGACCGAGGCGACGTTCATGGGTGGGTGCTGGATCTGGACGGCGATGAAGATCAGTCCGGCCGCCGCGGCACAGATGCCGGCGGCCCGAGTGAGGCGGGTGGTCGTAATGGTCATGACTGGACTCCTTCGTCCCGAGCGGGGTGGTTTCCGACGCTGTTTGGACGGTACGAAGGGATGTGGTGACCCGACATCACCAGGTGATGTGACCGAGGTGGTGATTAGGTATCAGACCTGGTCACGGTGGTACTTCAGGCCCGGGATTTCTACTCAGGCGTGATGGGTCCTCGACACCAGGTCCAGTTCCTGGGCCCGGCGAACGGCCGCCCGGCGGTTGTTCTCGCCAAGCTTCATGTAGATGTTCTTCGTGTGGGTCCGGAGGGTGTTGAGGGACACCATGAGCTCGCGAGCGATGTCGGGGCCGCTCAGCTCGGACCCAAGGAGCCGAAGCACGTCCAGTTCCCTCTCACTGAGCGGTTCGATCAGCCCCTGCTTCTTCGGCGAATGACGCCCTGGTGCAACGGAGTCGAGGAGTTCCGCGATGTAGGCAGGAGCGATGCCGCGTCTCGCGGCCTCCCTGAGCAGGGAGGCCATCGGCTGGCCCTCTTCCATGAAGACCCGCACGTGGCCTTCAGGCTCCGAGGCCGTCAGGGCGCGCTCCAGCGCACCGAGCGCGGCGGCGGTGTCCCCCTGGGCCTGAAGGGCGAGCGCCTCGAGTACCAGGATCTCGATCATGCTGCCGGCCCTGGCCCCGGCGGTGGCCTCCTCGCCGAGACGCCCGAGCAGGGCGAGCGCGTCGCCGATCAGGGCTTCTGTGCGCTCCGACTTCGCTCGCGCCAGAAGCAGCCTTGCCAGGGTGATGTGCTCGAACTCGCGCAGGTAGCTCAGCTCATCGTCGCCCGACACGCCCGCCTGGCGGGCCCACCCGAGAGCCTCTCGCAGCTGTGAGTTGGCGATCCACAGGCGTGCTCTGAGTGCCGCAACTGGTCGAACATTGGGGAAGAAGTCGCTGACGTAGAGGTGTTCGGCCTCGTTGATAAGCGCCAGGGCTCTGTCCAGATCCCCTTCCGCTGCCCGTACTCGGGCGGTGGCGACACGCCAGCGATACGGGAACTTCGCCATCCCGGCGTACTCACCGAGCTCCTGCGCCTCCTGGAGGTGCTCTTTGGCCATCGCCAGGTCGAGGCGTTCGAGGAAAACCTCGCTCATCCCCACGTGCATGTCCGCCGTTCCTCGCACCAGGGACCGGCTCTGCTCGGGTACACGCTCCAAGGACTCCTGGTACGTGCCCAGCGCATCCTGGAGGCGACCCTGCACTATGCAGATGTCACCCAAGGCTTGGGTGGCCCCAACTGCGTCGGCGACGTGTCCCGCCTGCTCGAGCCGCGCCGAGCACTCGCTCCATGCCCGATGGGCGGCTTCGAGGTCGCCGCCGGTCCAGAAGGCGATGCCGAGAAAGCCGGCAGCCCCCGCCCGCACCACGTGGTCATCTTCGAGAGCCACCTCCCTAGCCCGCTGTGCGTGCTCGACCGTAGCGGGCACATCCCCTCGAACCTGTGCCAGCGACGCCCGGTACACCTCGATGTCCCCCCGGACCCGACGCAGTTCACCCTCATCGCCGACCCCGGTTCCGGGCAACGCGTCGATCCGTCGCTCGGCGTCGTCCAGGCGGCCCTCAACGCCAGCAAACTCTCCGCTCATCAGTAACGCCCCGGCGAAGGTTACGGCCAGGACCGGACGACGACGGACCACCTCGTCGGGGAGCGGGTCCACCCACGCCCGCAGCTGCATTTCTTGCCTCGCCTTGCGCATCTCAGGGATCGCCAATTCGACGAGCGCCGCGGTCCGCTCGACGTCTCCACCAGCGAGTGCGTGGTGGATGGCCTCGGAGCGTTCCCCCTGCTGCTCATACCACTCGCTCGCCCGACGGTGCAGGTCTGGGATCTTCTCCGTCTGCTCCTCTTCGAGGTGGGCGCGAAGGACGTCGGCGAAGAGGTGGTGGTAGCGGTACCACTGGCGCCGGTCGTCGAGCGGGATGACCAAGAGGTTGGCTCGCTCGAGCCGTTCCAACATGGCCTTGCCACCAGCAGTTCCGGTGATGGCGTCGCACAGCGGCCCGCTGAGCCGGTCAAGGATGCTCGTGCGCAGGAGAAAGCCTCGGACCTCGTCGGGCTGTCGGGCGAGCACCTCGTCGACAAGATAATCGACCATGTACCGGTCGTTGCCGGTAAAACCGGTGATGAAGCCGGCCACGTCGTCGCGTCCTTGCATCGAAAGTGCTGCGAGCTGCAGGGCGGCGATCCAGCCCTCTGTACGGGTTTCGAGCGCATTCACGGCCTCGGGTCGTAGGTCGAGACCCATGACTTCGTTGAGATACGTCGACGCCTCCTCGGGAGTAAAGCGCAAATCGGCGGCGCGGATCTCCACCAGATCTCCCCGTGCGCGCAGCAGCGCCAGCGGCAGCGGCGGGTCGGCGCGGGTGGTGATGAGCAGGTGGGCGTGGGTCGGGAGGTGCTCCAGCAGAAAAGTGACGCCCTCTTGGATGCCCTGGTCATCGATGAGGTGGTAATCGTCGAGCACTAAATACAACTCGTCTGATAGCGCGTCAAGCTCATTGACCAGGGCGGCGAGCACCCCCTCGGTCGTGGACCCGCCTGCTTCGAGGAGCGGGAGGAGGCCGGCGCCGAAACCAGGCACGGCGGTCTCGACCGCGGCAACGAGATGAGGCCAGAAGGTGGAGGCTCTGTTGTCGCTCTGGTCGAGGGCCAGCCAACAGACGGTGTGGCCGTGGCCTGCGACCGCCGCGAGCCACTGGGTGAGCAGGGATGTCTTGCCGAACCCGGCAGGCGCCGAAACGAGGACCAGTCTCGACGCCAACCCACGCTCCAGGCGATCAATCAGCCTCGCCCGCCCGATGAGTCCCGACCGCGGTGCGGGCACGTGCAACTTGGTCGCAACCAGCGCGCTTTCCACGGGCGTCTCCTCTCTCGAGTGGGCCGGTGGATGATCCGGGCAAACAATCCTGTCAGACGCGCCTCTTGACGAGGCCGGGCAGCTCTACCACCTGGGAACTAGGCCCTCCCTGGCGCAATAGAGACAGGCCCGTCATAAGAGGGCCTTTGTCGCCCATCGGCACCCTCCAACGGCCAATCCACCGTGTTTCACCAGGTGAATCACCTCATGTGGTGAGGACTGGTCATCACATTCGCTCATACCTTGCCATCAACGAGCGAGAGATTCGCAACCGACCAGAACAAGGGAGGAACGCCATGAACCAGACACCCTCGGGAGCTGGCAGCCAGCAAGAGGTCTGGTTCTACGAGATCCGCCTGCGGGGCCATCTCGCTCCGCGCTGGGCGACCCGGCTCGAGGCCTTGAGCCTCACCAATGAAGGCGATGGCACCACCACCATCCGCGCTCAGGCGGTCGATCAGGCCGCCTTGCACGGTTTGCTCGACAAGATCCGCGACCTCGGCCTGACGCTGATCTCGGTCGCGGCCCTGGACCGGACTGGCCCAGACGAGCCACCAATCGTTGCCCAGTAGTCACGCACCACACCTCACATAGCCCATCGAGGAAAGGACAAACAGATGATCGAGGCAACGCACCTCACCAAGCGCTACGGCAAGACTGTGGCCGTCAATGAGGTCTCATTTACCGTCCGGCCCGGACAGGTGACCGGCTTCCTCGGACCAAACGGGGCCGGCAAGTCGACCACCATGCGCATGATCCTGGGCCTCGACGCCCCGACCTCAGGCGAAGTCCGGGTGGACGGCAAGCGCTACCGCCAGCTGGCCGACCCACTCCGGTCGGTCGGGGCGCTCTTGGACGCCAAAGCCATTGTCGGCGGCCGCAGCGCCGCCAACCACCTCATGTGGCTAGCCGACAGCAACGGCATCCCCCGCCGACGGGTGGCCGAGGTGCTCGACATCGTCGGACTCAGCGACGTGGCAGGAAGGAAGGTCGGGACCTTCTCGCTCGGCATGAACCAGCGCCTCGGCATCGCTGGCGCCCTGTTGGGCGACCCCGCGACGGTGATGTTCGACGAGCCGATCAACGGGCTCGACCCGGAGGGCATCCTCTGGATCCGCAACCTGATGAAGTCCCTCGCATCACAAGGCCGCACGGTGTTCCTCTCTAGCCATCTCATGAGCGAGATGGCCCAGACCGCCGATCACCTCATTGTGATCGGTCGGGGCCGCATCATCGCCGACGCCGGCACCGATGAGTTCATCAACCGGCACACCGCCTCGAGTGTCCGGGTCCGGGCCGTGGAACAGGCCGATCTGGCTGAGGCCCTGACCCAGCGAGGCGCGCTGATCGACTGTGGATCTGACGGCGCCATGGTGGTGACCGGAATGGACTCCGCAACGATCGGCGCAGCCGCTCGTTCCCACGACATCACCCTCGTCGAGCTGGCCCCACGGGGATCGTCGCTCGAAGAGGCGTATTTCGACCTGACCAAGGACCAAACCGACTACCACGCCGGCCAGCTGGTCGGCGCAACCAAAGGAGCTTGACATGAGCACTGCGACCGACACCATCGATGCGACATTCTTCACAGCACCCGCTCCGTCGGTGCGGACACCGACGATCCGCAGGATCGCCAAGGCAGAGTGGACCAAGCTGCGCACCCTGCCTTCCACCTGGAGGGCTGTGGTCATGGCCTTCGTCATCTCGGTTGGCCTGGGGGCGATCCTCTGTGTCTCCCAAGTCCAACAGTGGTCGAAGATGACCGCGGGGCAGCGCCAGACGTTCGACCCAACCGCCTGTTCCCTCTTCGGTGTCGTCTTCGTCGGTGCGATGCTGCTGGCGGCACTTGGGGTGCGGTCCATGACCTCCGAGTACGTGACGGGGATGATTCGGTCCACCTTCGCCGCCACGCCCACGAGGCGGCTTGTACTGGCAGCCAAGGCGGGAGTCACGGCGGCTTTCGTGTTCCCGGTAGCGCTGCTCACTACGGTGATCAGCTTCGTAGTCGGCCAACGGGTCTTCACCGGCAAGCACCTCGAAGTGTCTTTTGCTCACCCCGGCGTCCTCCTAGCGGTGGTGTTCGGTGCCCTGGCCGTGAGCCTCATCACCGTCATCGGGGTCGGTATCGGCGGCCTCATCCGACACACCGCCGCGGCGACCACGACACTGGTGCTCGTCGTCGTGGGAGGCGTCACGATCGGCCAGCTCCTTCCGGCCGGCCTCCGCCAGTACGTGCCTGGGACCGCACTCCAGGCCGCCGTCACGGTCAACCACTCGGCGGGACTCCTGAGGCCAGGCACTGCCGTTGTGGTCCTCGGGGTGTATGCGGCGATCGCCGTGGCGGGGGCCTCGATCCGGATGTCGCACCGCGACGCCTGACTCGGTGGTTTGCCCCAGTCATCCCACAAACTACCTCGGTGGGCACCGGGCACGACCGTCTCGGCCCGCTACAACAGGCGCCCCGACTTGTGCCGAAAGGTCATCTGTCCCGGACTCGAGACTTAGCCCACTCACTCGGTCAACCTCGATGAAAGGCGACTTCACGAGAGGAAACTCCATGACATCCTTCGACTACATCACCGACATCGGCGCTCATCGCCGTCGTCGTGCTACAGATGCGGGTTCGCACACTGCCCCTGCGCTCGCTGCTGCTACCACTGGGGCTGGTGGCCGGGGCGGGCATCGCCTACCTGCACCCCATATCCTTGGCTGGCAACAATCTCACGTTGATCGCGGTGCCGGTTGCCGCCGGCCTTACCCTCGGAACGCTGAGCGGCATGACCACTAGTGTCTGGCATCAGGGCGACAGCGTTCCGTCCCGCACCGGCGTCCTGACCGCCTTCCTCTGGGTGCTCGGGATGGGAGCAAGCTTTGCCTTCGCCATCTGGGTCACCCACACCGGAGCTGAAGCGGTCGGACGCTTCTCGTTCCGCCACGACATCACCGGTGGGCATCTGGCAGTTCGCCTTGATGCTCGTGGCCTACAGCGAGGTTCTGTCACACATCGGCGTGCTCCAGTTCAGAAGGATCGGTGCCGTGCCCTGGACAGCCGGGCTGCCGGCCCGAACGGCGCCGGCAATCCACGTCCCGTGGCCCGTCAGCTCGTATGAGAGGAGTTGACATGTCGAACTTGACCAACGCGGACGTGGCGGCGGCTATCTGTAACACGTCGTCGTCAGCCCATAGGGCGTCGTGAACACGCCGCCCTTGAGCCTCATCCAGAACCAACAGTCGACGGGATGCGCCGCGTCCTTCTTAAAGGTCAAAGGCGGAGCCATGCCGCCCAGAGTGTCTCCGTGGAGAGAATACAGACCGGTTTTGATTTCAGCGGACGTCACGGCTTCTGTCGATTCTACGTGAGCGGCTTTGACAGCCGCAGCGAGAAGTTGCCCCGATACCCACTGGAACACGATCGTCTCGCCAAACGAAGGAGAGGTGAGGACCGAAGGGGCGTATTTGTGCAGAGCGTCCCTCATTGCCTTCATTCCTGCGTTCGCCTTCACCGAGAAAGGGATGTCCGACTGGATGGCGAGAAGATTGTCTCTCAGACCCGGCGTCGAGGTATCGCTGAGAGCGACGGCACTCCCGTCCACCACATCTATCGGGGTGTAGCCCTGCTTTGCACAGTCCGCCACTGCGCTTTGAACGACCAGAGCGGCCTCGACCACAATCAGGGCCTGTGCCCCACTTTGTTTGGCCGCAAGGCACTGCGCCACGTAGTTCGGAGCTGCATAGGCGATCTGTGTGGTGTAGACCAAGGGCGTCTTGAGGGTCGTCGCCAAGGTTCTTATGTAGGGTACGGCTTCGGCGCAGCCTGGCGTTTCGGCGCAATAGAAGAAGGCTGTGCTCTTGGCTCCCGCCTTCTTTGCCGCCACGACGACTGAAGCTTCCAACGCATTGGCAGTCTGACCCTCAGGGAACCAATCGGGGTCGGTATTGTATATTGCCCCCCCTAGACCACCGCCCACGACGGGAACGCTGTGCTGATTGGCATAGGCCTCCCAGGCAGTGTCAACACCACTATCGTCCGTGATGGCGACCACGTGATCGGCCGTGATCATCGTCTCAACCTCGCTGCGTGACGTTGCCGGGTTGCTCAGATCGTCGGAAAAGAACACGTTGACCTTGTGCCCGTTGATGCCGCCTGCCGCGTTGGTGGCACTCGCCCAAGCCTTGTATGTGGCTTCGTCGCCGACCAAGCTCGAGGCATATGGTCCCGTGCAGCTGCAAATCAACCCCACGTTTATGGTCGATACGGCGGAGATAGGGGCCGGTCCGCAGCCAGAAAGCAGGAAGCTGACCACGGAAACGCTCAGCATCGAGACCAAGAGCGAGACCTTACGATCCATGCCCTCTCCCCCTTTGAAACTCGATCACTGAATGGCGCTTGACTCTATCCCGAAGTAGCGCTCGAAGATCTCGTCGCCTTCGAGTTCATCGGCCGATCCCGCAAACACCACCTCACCGCGGTTGAGCAGGCAGGCCGAGTCGGCCACGGCGAGGGCGCGGGTGACGTACTGCTCCACCAGGAGAACCGACACCCCGGTGGCGGCGATCTCTGTCAAGGTCTCGAAGATGCGGTCCACGATGATGGGGGCGAGCCCGAGGGAGGCCTCGTCGACGACCACGATCTTGGGCTCGGAGGCGAATGTCCGCACCAAGGACAGCATCTGCTGCTCCCCCCCACTGAGACTCCCTGCCGTCTGTTTCAAGCGGGTGGCGAGCGCCGGAAAGGACGTCACGGCCTGCTCGATGGTGGCGGACTCCTTGCCCCTTGGCGACTGGAGAATGAGGTTGTCCTTCACCGTCAGCGAGGGGAAGATCCCCCGTCCCTCGGGGAGGCTGCACATCCCTCGACGAGACATGTGGTACGGCCGCTTCCCGGTGACGTCCTCCCCGTTGAGGATGATCCTCCCGCTTATGGGCTTGATGACGCCCGAAGCCACTCGCAACAGCGTCGTCTTGCCGGCTCCGTTCGGCCCGAGGAGGGCCAGGACCTTGGAGTCGGGAACGGACAGGGTCACGTCGCGCAGCACCACCGTGTCGCCGTAGCCGGCCGTGATGTGCTCCAGCTCTAACACTGAGGTTCCCCTCTCGCCCGCGCCGCTCGGGTGCTCATGCCGGCTCGACGCCGCCTTCGCTCGCAGCGCCCTCCTGGGCAGGGCTGCCAGCCGCGGCGGCGACGCTCTCGGAACCGAGATAGGCAGCGCGGACGACGTCGCTGTCCAACATCTCGTTCGGGGTTCCCTCGAAGACCAGGCGGCCGAAGTCGAGCATGTAAATGTGGGCACAGACCTGTCGTACCAGGGCCATGTCGTGCTCGACCAGCAGGATTCCGGTGCCGCGCTCGGCCACCACGCCGGTCAGCACGTTGCCCAATTGGACGGTCTCGGTGGCATCGAGCCCGGCCGAGGGCTCGTCCAAGAGAAGCAGGTCGATGGGCCCCACCAGGACTCGGGCTAGCTCCACCAGGCGGCGCTGGGCGGTGGGGAGCAGGCCGGCCTGGACGTCGGAGAGGCGGCCGATCCCGGTCAGCTCCATCGCCTCGTCGACCGCTCGCTGCACCACGCCGCGATCGTGACGTCTCGCCACCAACTGGGTGATGGGGTTGGCCCCGGCCATGACCGCCTCGCGCCCCAGCACGACGTTCTGGCGCACGGAGAGAGAGTTGAACAGCTCGGCCTTCTGGAACGTCCGCCCGAGCCCAAAGCGCGACCGCCCCGCCGGACCCATCCCCGTCACGTCCCCATTGTGCAGGAGAACCTTCCCTGCGGTCGGCTTGAGCAGACCCGAGCAGGCGTTGAAGGTCGTCGTCTTGCCGGCCCCGTTCGGCCCGACCAACCCGGTGATGCGCGCCATCGGCGCGTCGAGACTGACGTTGTCGACGGCCCGCACCCCGCCGAACTGGACCGATAGCTCGCGCACCGCAAGACCCCCCTTGTCCGGGACACCTGCCGACACGCGTCGGGCCATCTCGCGATCTGCCTGGGCGCTTCGCTTCTCGTCCACCGCCGCGTCCGACACCAGCTGTTCGAGCTCGCCCTCCGCCAAGACGGTCTCGGGTGCTCGGCCGCCCCAGCGGTCGATGACCCTGCGCAGACCCAGGGGTACCGAAGGGACACGGTTCACCTGCACCGCAAAAGTGGCGGCCGAGAGCCCGAAGAGCATCGACTCGTAGTAGTAAATGTTCCCGAGGTGGATGTAGCCCGGAATGACTGCGAAGGTGATCCCGGCCACGAAGGCGTACCACGGATCGCCCATCACGATAAGTACGACGATGGCCACCATGGTCAACGAGGAGAACGAGCTGTAGTTGGTGCCAAGGCCGAAGTCGTACAGGGAGGCCAGCAGGGCCCCGGCGATGGCGGCCAGTCCCGCCGTGATGCAGAACACCAGAACCTTCATGACATTAGTCGTCGCCCCATGGGTCTCGAGGGCGACGGCCGAATCGGACAGACCCTTCAACAGGCGTCCCATGCGGCCGCCCAAAATGGACTGCACGGCGACGACCGTCAGCACCACGAAGACGAGCAGTACGTAGTAGAACCCCTTGTCGCTAAAGAGCTGCCAACCGAAGATGGTCACGTCCGGCCGGGGGACCGGGATGCCCGAAGTGGTCGGCCCGAACATGGGGCCCGTTTGGTAGAACATCTGCTCGAACAAGATCCCGAACCCATAGGTGCCCAGGGCTAAGAAGACCCCCGAGAGGCGGATGGCCGGGATGGCGATGATGGCGCCCACCGGCATGGCCACCAGCCCGGCCAGAAGCAGCGCCACCAGCCACGGGACGTGCCAGTCGACGGCGAAGTGCCCGAACGCCGCCGCCCCAATGGCAGCGAAGGCCAGGTGGCACAGCGAGATCTGACCGGAGGTCTTGATCAGCAGGCCGAGCGACAAGAAGAGGATGACATAGACCAGACCGCTCGACCAGGTGACCAGCTGCGTGCCGACGAAGGCGGGCACGGAGGCGAAAAGGGCCAGGGCGACTGCGGCCGCCACCAGCCGCATCCGCGTCGGCGCATACCACGACTGGCGCAGTGGCACCGAGGTCACCACGCGACGTTCGGCCAGCCTGGCCCGGGGCATGACGATCAGGACGATGAACAAGATGATGAAGGGCAGCCCGGCCGAGAGCCCGCCCAGCCACGAGATGGCGGCGGCGTACTTGGCGGCCAGGGCGTCCACCACACCGACGAACAGACCGCCGACGAACACGAGAGGGAGGTTGGAGAAGTAGCCGATGGCCGCCGCGCCAAAGGCCGACACGACCAACAAGGCGATCGTGTAGGCATCGAGGCTCAGCGATGGGGCGATGAGGAGGCCGGCCATGGAGGAGAAAGTCGTGCCGATGATCCAGGCCCAGCGACGCACGACCACGGGATTGGTGCCCGTCATCGAGACGAGTTCGGGATTGTCGACCACGCCGCGCATGGCCACCCCCAGGCGCACGAAGCGGAAGAAGTAATACAAGATGACCGTCGCGGCGGCGGAGACAATCATCACCGTGATCTGGTCGAACCCGATATTGACGCCGAGGAGCCGGACGGTATTGGTGTCAAGGAACGATGGAAAGGAGGTGTTGGAGTGTCCGTACCAGATCTCCCCCAGGCCGACCATGAAGAGCAGGATCCCGACGGTGGAGACCACCTTCAAGGTGGCCGTGGCGTTCTCGAGCGTGCGGGCGACCAGCTCCAGGACCAGGCCCTCGAGCGGCGAGAGCACGAAGAGACAGAGGGCCGCCGCATAGGGCCAGGGCACACCGTGCTCGGTGTGCAACCAGTAGAACACGAATACCGCTAGGGCGGCGACGGCGCCGTAGGCGAAGTTGAAGATCCCCGACGTCTTGTAGGTCAACACCAGGCCCACGCCCGCCAGGCCGTAGACCGCTCCGGTGGTGATACCTATGACGATGAACGGAAGGAAATCTGACAACTGCGATTGCCCCCCTCTGCGTTTCGACGAAATAGACGGATGTTCACCCAGCCGTTATCTCGGCCACATAGGGCGTTAGCTTTGACCGATCCCTCGAGCGTGGCCTTGACGGAGAGCTTGTGACGCAGGCGATGAGATTCTCTCACTGTCTCGCCGACCACGCCCAACTCCTGCCAACGCAAATCAATCGGGACCGAACTCGACGTCGCAAAGTGGAACGAGAGTTCTCCCCTCAAACAAGTCGTAGCCACTATGGATATGAAGGCAACGCGGCCGGTTTCCTCGCCTTGCATCCAATGAGCGAACATCAGTTGTGTTACTACAAGCGTTACTACAACTCAGAGAAACTGGATGCAGTCAGCTGGACCACGTGGACCGGCGGTCCGGCTCAGAAGCACGGCGCAGACTGACGACCACTCGGTGGACGCCGGTCAACGCCCTCATAACCCGAAGGTCGAAGGTTCAAATCCTTCCCCCGCCACTACAAAGGCCCTGGTAGAAGCCCTGAGAGGGGAGTCAGCCAGGGCCTTTTTCTCGTCCGTTACTACGCCGTTACCACGATCACCCGCGTGCGGGGAACCATGAACGAGCGCCAGCCCGGGGTCTGGACCCTCCGGGTCTTCGTCGGACGCGACGCCGGCGGCAGGCCGGTCCAGGACTGCCGGGGGTCCAAACGTGAGTCCGAGACGGCCCTGGCCAAGTACGTGGCCGAGCTCAGCGAGGGCAAGCCTGCCTTGGAAGCGTCACCAAACTCTGAGGAGGGAGATCAAGCAAGGTCGAAGCGATCGAGGTTCATGACTTTGTCCCACGCCACCACGAAGTCACGCACGAACTTCTCCTTCGAGTCGTCACATGCGTAGACCTCCGAAATGGCTCGGAGCTGGGAGTTAGATCCGAAGACGAGGTCGACGGCGGTGGCCGTCCATTTGATCTCGCCCGTGGCTCGATCGCGACCCTCGAACACGTTCTCACCCGAGACGGATGCCTTCCACTCCGTGCTCATGTCGAGCAGAGTCGCGAAGAAGTCATTGGTCAGGGTCTCGGGCCGACCGGTGAAGACGCCGTGTCGGGATTGCCCGACGTTGGCGTTCAGGGCCCGCATGCCGCCGACGAGGACCGCCATCTCGGGAGCGGTCAGGTTGAGCATAAACGCTCGCTCCACGAGCAGCTCCTCCGCCGACAGCTTCTCTCCTGCTCGGAGGTAGTTGCGGAACCCGTCAACGGTCGGTTCGAGCACGGCGAACGACTCCACGTCGGTCTGCTCCTGCGAGGCGTCCGTGCGCCCCGGCGCGAACGGGACCGTAATGTCGTGTCCGGCGTTCTTCGCCGCTTGCTCGACGGCCGCGCACCCGCCCAGGACGATCACATCAGCCAGCGAGACCTTCTTTCCACCGGACTGTGAGCTGTTGAAGTCCTGCTGGACCTGTTCGAGGGTCTGCAGCACCTTGGCCAGTTCGGTCGGGTCGTTGACCTCCCAGTCCTTCTGCGGCGCGAGGCGAATCCGTGCCCCGTTGGCCCCGCCCCGCTTGTCGGTGCCGCGGAAGGTAGCCGCCGACGCCCAGGCGGTGGAGACCAGCTGGGAGACGGACAATCCCGAAGCGAGGATCCTGCCCTTGAGGACGGCGATGTCCTCGTCCCCGATCAGCTCGTGATCGACAGCGGGGACGGGGTCCTGCCACAGCTGCGGCTCCGCAACCCACGGGCCCAGGTAGCGCGACGACGGGCCCCATGTCGCGGTGCAACAGCTTGTACCACGCCCTGGCGAAGGCGTCGGCCAGATGGTCCGGATTCTCGTGGAAGCGCTTGGCGATCGGCCCGTAGATCGGATCAAGCTTCAGCGAGAGGTCGGTCGTCAGCATCATCGGAGCGTGCCGCTTCGACGGATCATGGGCATCGGGCACGGTGCCCTGCGCCTCGGGATTCTTGGGCTTCCACTGCTTCGCACCCGCGGGGCTCTCGGTGAGCTCCCAGTCGTACTTGAACAGGTTGTCCAGGAACCCGTTGTCCCACTTCGTCGGCTCGTTGGTCCAGGCGCCCTCCAGCCCGCTCGTGAGCGTATCGTCGCCCTTGCCACTGCCGAAGGTGTTGCGCCAGCCAAAGCCCTGCTCCTCGAGGGATGCACCCTCGGGTTCGGGACCGGCGTACTCCTCACCGACTGCGCCATGGGCCTTGCCGAACGTGTGGCCGCCGACGATGAGCGCCACCGTCTCTTCGTCGTTCATGGCCATGCGGCGGAAGGTCTCTCGGATGTAACTCGCCGCGGCGAGCGGATCCGGGTTGCCGTTCGGCCCCTGCGGATTCACGTAGATCAGGCCCATATGATCGGCGCCCAAAGGCCCATGGATTTCCCCTTCGCCGACGTGGCGTTCGTCTCCAAGCCAGGTGTCCTCCGGGCCCCAGAAGATCTCGTCAGGCTCCCAGATGTCGGGTCGCCCGAACCCAAAGCCGAACGTCTTGAATCCCATCGATTCGTAGGCACAGTTGCCGGCGAAGATGATCAGGTCGGCCCAGGAGATCTTCCGGCCGTACTTCTGCTTGACCGGCCACAGCAATCGGCGCGCCTTGTCGAGGTTCGCGTTGTCCGGCCAACTGTTCAAGGGGGCGAAGCGCTGAGCGCCGGTGCCGCCACCGCCCCGGCCATCGGCGATGCGGTACGTGCCGGCGGCGTGCCAGGTCATCCGGATGAAGAGCGGCCCGTAGTGGCCGTAGTCGGCCGGCCACCATTCCTGCGACGTCGTCATCACCTCGACGATGTCCTGCTTGAGCGCTTCGAGGTCGAGGGTGTTGAACTCCTCCTTGTAGTTGAAGCCCTCTCTCATCGGATTGGACAGGGGTGAGTGCTGGTGCAGAATCGAGAGATCCAGCTGATTCGGCCACCAGTCGCGGTTCGACATGGGCCGATGCTGCGTGGGAATCGGGGAAGGGATGACGGGGTTCTCGCTTTCGCTGCCTCTGTCAGACATGTCGATTCTCCTACTCTCTCGCAGCATCCTTGTGATGACTGGTTGCTTGTGAACACTTGGCGCACAGGCCCCGGAAGATGACCTCGGCGCCTGAGATGGTGAAGCCGTGATTCTGGGACGCCGCGAGGCTCAGGTCTGCGAGGTCGCAGTGCACGTCGCGCATCGCCCCGCACCTGGTGCACACCAGGTGATGGTGGGCGCCCGTCGCGGGGTCGAAACGAGCCGCGCCTGTCCCCACATCGAACTGCTGTATCTCACCCAGCGCCACCAAGTCGTTGAGGGTCTGGTAGACGGTACGCAACGAGAGCGTCGGCATCTCCTCATGGAGGGACTCGAAAACCGAATGGGCGGTCGGATGGGAGCCGTTGCCGTGCAGGACTCGGAAGATGCACTGGCGTTGATTTGTTACCTTGAGACCCCGATCCCGGAACAGCTGGGTCAACTCCGTGGGCGTCTTCACCGTTTGCCCCCTGAACAACAAATGTGGTTAGGCAGCAATGATAGAGGTCGCGTTCCCGACGTGACGATCGAACGCCCTAGGGGTGGGCGACGCCCGTTTTTGAGCGCTAATTCGAGCGTTAAGCAGCTGGTTCGGAGATCGGCCAAGGTCGTGGGGGCCCTCCAGCGGTAGTGTCCGAGGCGACGTCCGTCGGTGGGCGAGGACCCGCCCAGCAGCACTCGGAACTCGTTGTCCTTGACGGTAAGCAGTAGGCCTTCAACGTGCCTTTGGAGCTGCACGTTCACCCGTTTGCGCAGGCGCCGGCCTCTCGCCCTCGCCGCTTCCCAATCTGACCACGTCGTCGACTCCTGTCGGGCCGAATGTCTAGTCGGTTACCTCGGCATGTTGGCTCATCGGGGTCGAGGTGTACATGTCTGAGGCGCGCTTGCCCGGGCGCCTGGGATCTCGGCGAGAGAGACCGGCTCGTCAGCAGCAGGTGGCAGTGCCGTCTGGACCACCAGCAGAAAGTCCTCGTCATTGCGGCTGCAATCGGCGGTACCGCGTGCGCTGAACCCGTCTGTGCAACCATGCAACTGACCCGGGACGACCGTAGGTCGACGCCCGCCGGAAGGCTAAACCGGGGTGAGCAGCTTCTGCCTAATCTCGTCGGCAAAGCAGGACTCAGGCGCCAGCTCCGGCCCGCATGTCGTGGCCGCCACAAGCATGAAGAGATCCGAGTCTTGCGTCATCATGTCCGAGCGGCGCCGCCGTTCGGACACTTGGTCAGGCCCGAGCGGAATGTGGGCGTCGGTGAAAACCTGCGCGGCGAAACGTAGCCGCCGCATCCTCTCTGTCCGCTCCTCCACGTACGGTGTGAACGCCTCCTTCGACCAGTTGTCGCCACTGAGCAGAACGTCGCGAATCATGCGCGCGTCGCGCAGGGCGACTGACAGACCTTCTCCAATGGTGGGGTCGCTGAACCCCGCGGCGTCACCGGCGAACACCACGCCATCGGCGACGATGGCATCGGACCAGGAATCGAACATGGGATAGGCAGCGCACGGCCCGGCCGGGTTGGCATCGACGAAACGCCCGCAGTCGGGGATCGTATCCACGCGGAAGGCCTCCAGGAAAGTCTTGGCCTTGTCGGCTCCTGCCAAGCGAGTCTTGTCTTCGATCGAATAGCCGATGTAGAGCCGCGCCCTGTCGTCGCTCTGGGGGAATACGTAAAGGATCGTGTGGCCGGATGTGCCGATGACCGAGTCGGTGGTCGGCCAGTCGCGGAGGCCGTCGACGAGCATGCCCGCGAGGAAGATGCGGGGGTCAGTCGTCTTGAGCTCGATGCCGAGCTTGCGCCGTGTCGAGGATTCGCGTCCATCGGCGGCGACGACGAGGCGAGGTCGGACCTCGTGCGCTCTGCCGCCGTGCACGTATCGGACCTCGGGACTCTCGCCGGGCGTCACCTTGACCTTCTCGACGCCTCGGACGGCATGTGCGCCCGCACGCACGGCGGCGTCGAAGAGGGCCTGGCAGGCCGCGGGGTGTCCGATGCCGAGGGCACCCGGGACACCGGGCACCAGGTGAGCAAGCGAAAAGGCGCCGGCCTCAGCCTCTGCCGCGGAGTAGACCTCGTCGTAGCCGACGAAACGTGAGATGACGTTGCCCCCGGACTCGATAAGGTCGCCGTGCAGCCCGAGCTGCATCGCCTCAGCGACGCCCCAGGGGTGCATGTATTCGCCCCGCACGTGGTCGACGAACTGCTCGGTCCGCTCCAGGACTAGGACCGGGACCCCGGCCTTCGCCAGCACGGCCGCGAGTGCACTACCGGCGATGCCGGATCCGACGATCGTTACTGCTGGCTGATCCGTATTCATGGTGGCTCCAGGGTTCAGGCGCAGCTTTCGCCGGGCAGGCAACCGGCGGGGGCGGTGGGTTAAGCCCGGGTAAAGACGGCGGCCACAGTGACCCGGTTAATGAGCCTCGCGCCCATCTTGGCCCACGTGAGGCCCCACTTGCTCCGGTCGATCTTGGCCTCGCCGGTGACTAGAACCTGGTTGGGTCCGGTCTCGGTGACGATCACTGGTACGTCGAGTGGGCGGCTTTCACCGTGCACAGTGAGGGTGCCTATCACCATGACCTGGTTGCCGGTGGCCGGGCGGGCCCCGGTGGCGGTGTAGGTGAAGATCGGGTAAGTCTCGACCTCGAAGAAATCTTTGCCGCGCAGGTGGTCGTCTCGTTTGTTGTTCTTGGTTGCCACTGACGATGCGTCGATGACGAGCGTCCCGGCCACGCTTCCGTCGTTTCCCACCGTTCCGCCGCCCTCAGTGGCTTTGAAGACGGCTGTGACGTTGACCAGCCCCCACATGGTCTTGGTGTGAAGGTCGACTGTGCTGGCCGACGGGTCCAGCCGCCAGGTGCCGGTCGCGCTGGCCAGGTTTCCGGTACGGCTACCAGCGGGCTCATTCGCGTGAAAGTTCATGACGGTGGGCTGTCAACCCATGGATCCCTACCGGCATCGCCGCCCGCGCTGGCAATCTGGAGCCGCCCGAGATAGTGCTCCCAGCCGAGCGTATGTTGGGCGACCGACTCCAGAGTCGGTAGTTCACTGTTCGTCAGGCGCACAATCGTGTGCTCTCCATCGGGGATGAGTTCGTACTCGACGGTCGTTGACCCCGGAAGGACCGGACTGACGCTCCCAGGTTCCCAGCCCCACGTGTGCACGAGACGGCGCGGCTCGTCGATCTCGAGGAACTTTCCTCGTACGGCATTGCCGGGAACGACTTCCACGCGATACTCGCCCCCAACCACGGGATCGAAGGTCGCGGCCGTACCCATCCAGCGTGTCGCTTTTTCGGCGTCCACTAGGAACCCCCACACGGTCTTCGGACTGGCCGAAATCGTTATCTCGCGCTGAATGGTCATCTCGGTTAGCTCCGACATCGTTCCTCGTCCTTTGCTCGTGTTCGACTTCGGACCCTCAGTTTCGAGTCGGTCACCCAAGACTTAGGGCTTGGTCGTTGATCCATACGTCACCGTATATATGGTAGCAAGGGTGCTTGCCTCCGTCAATACGGTGGCGTATAGATATGCGGTGGCCAACGTCCGGACTCCGCGCACTGCATGGATCGACGCAGGGCTGCGGGCCCTGGCGACAGGCGGACTGGATGCCGTCCGGGTCGAGGCATTGGCTGCGTCCCTCGAAGTATCCAAAGGCGGCTTCTATTGGCACTTCACGGATCGCCAGGCACTGCTCGAAGAAATGCTCGACAGTTGGGAAAAGGCGGGAACCGAAGACATCATCGCCCGCGTTGAGGACAGGCTGGCCGAGCCGAGTGCCAGGTTGCGCCAGCTCTTTGAGGAACGCCCGTCCATTGCAATAGAACTCGCGATTCGGGACTGGTCCCGTCGCGACAAAGACGTGGCCGAGCGAGTGCGCCGAGTCGACGATCGGCGCATGGAATATTTGCGCTCCCTATTCGGACAGGTCTGCCAGGATGAAAATGATATTGAGGCCCGTAGCATGCTTGCCTATGCGTTGGCCATCGGCAGTTACTCCATAGCAGCTCAGCACCACGGCAAGTCCCGCTCCCAGGTGCTGCAGCTTGCGGTGGATCGACTCCTCAGCGAATAGCAACCTGGACAGCGAGACGTCCGAATAGTTCCTGAAGTAGTTGCTAGTAGGGGCCCTGATGCCCACTTGGAACACCTGTTCCAGCGGGGTCGGGATCGCCGAAATGCCAACCGCTCTTGCCGCGACGTGAGTTGTTCGAAGGCGTCGCTACCGTCAATGACCTGTTCGGACGCTCCGGCCACCAGAGCCTCCACCCCTGTTTCCCGGCGATCACCACGATGCGCCAAGCCTGCAGATTCCTGAAATTGATCCCCCGGTCGGAGATCGACCGGAATCAGCCCACAGAATCGTCAGTTAGTCATATATAGGGAACGTGGCGCAGGGACGTCGGCGAATCGTTCCTCTGACAGGAGGCACCTTTGCCGGGCATGAGCTCAACGGAACACTCCTCCCGGGGGCGAGCGCCGATTGGCAGATCGTTCTGCCGGATGGCACCGTGCTCGGCGACATCCGCTACACCCTTCGGACTGATCGCAGTGACGTGCTCTACGTCCGATCCAGGGAGTCCGCCACGCCAGCGCGGAGGTTCTCGCCCGCCTCGGTCGCGGTGAGGAGGTCGACGGGAGTGAATACGTGTTCCGCACGTCGACGCAGATCGAGACGGCGACAGCCGATCTGGACTGGCTGAACAAATGGGTCTTTATCAGTGTCGGCGGACGGCAGCCTGGAGGCGTGATCTACGACGTCTACCTCGTCGCATGAACTCATCGCCCTACGACCGTCTACCTGCATGTTCCAAGTGACGGGGCGAACACGCCCTTACGATCTGCTTGCTCACCGGAGGAAGGAGGTCAACGATGACGAACTCCACCTTTGCGGTCGGCGGTGCCATCGAGGTGCGTCGGCCTCGGGTTCGGGGCCATGCGAATCACCTAGCGGAAGCTGACAGCGGACTTCTGCTCGCGGGTGCCCCGAACCGCAGGGCAGGCTAGCGCCGGCCATTACTACAACCGTTACTACAACTCCGAGCAAATGGACGGACCTACGTGGACGACCTGGACTGTCCGTCCAACCCGGGAGCACGGCGCAGACCGAAGAGGTATCGATAGACAACGGTCAACGCCCTCATAACCCGAAGGTCGGAGGTTCAAATCCTCCCCCCGCCACCAACGTAAGTCCAGGTCGGAGCCCTCCCAGTCGGGAGGGCTCTCCTGTGTCCCAAAGGACGTCCCTACCGAAATCAACGGGGAGATGTTTACGTACTGGGAAACGTCGTCGCGGAACTGACGCCATCTGGCTCGTTGGATCTCGATGTCCATGGTAGGTGTCTTGCCTGAGCGAGAAGGTTGGCGATCCGTGCGTCGTTTTCCTCCAATGGATGGCGTGAACGTCCCCACGCGCCCGCAGGAGTCGATGAACTGTTCTCCGATCCCCTGGCCAAACAGCATCGCCTGGAATGATCGCCGTACCGACGCCCGCATCCACGAGAGCCACAGACTCTCCGTACTTGCGCTCAGATGTCGCAGGTTCGGTCTGCAACCCTCCTGCTCGAACGACGCCTCCACCATCTCGCGCGCTCGACGAGCCCAGTTCCCTCAGCTCTCAGTCAAGGACCAGAGAGTCCGTAGCCCCGTTCTCGTTGAACGCCGATATACGGTCCGGCGTTGTTTCGGAATACGCGGGTCAACGCGACAGCTTGGCCGCCTCAGCCAGAAGGCCGGAGAGACGTCGCCGCGTTCTGCGTTCGACATCGTCGAATCGCGGTGGATCGGTGAGGTATTCGCGGAGTTCATCCATCCAGCCGGCTCTATAACTTCTCATCCGATCATCGAAGCGATGTGCCCATTCATGTGGCTTTGTCCGCTGCTTTCCGTTCGTTCGATCGTTCTCTGCCTTGCGCAGATACAGATCCCAGGCCTCCAGCGGGTCAATGTGCTCCCCTTCGAGAAGTTCGTCGATGTCGATTAGGTCGCGACATTCCACTCGCTCTGCAAGACAACGCAATTTCTCAGCGCCAACTTCCAGCATTGTGTATGCCTCGATAGTGGCTCCATCAGGTAGATCGGGCCAGCGAGGCTGCAGCGCAACACGGTGATGACCCTCGACAAGCTCGTTATCTGAGATATCGAGTTTGAGCCGGCGCGGCTTGGACCGGAGCGGACCCACGTATCTGATCCATGTCATAGGGCCACGGTCGTCTGTGATCGCAAGCTCGGGCATCTCCACTCGATCTCGACAAGCTTTGACTGCAGCTGCCACTAGATCAATCGCCTCTGGGCGCGACAGACCATCGATTGCCGAAAAGTCCAAGTCTGCGGAGTAGCGGTACTCTTCGAAGCAACAAAGTCGGAGAAATGTTCCGCCTTTGAAGACAAGGTTCGTCCCGCTCCGGGCTCCAATCTCGGCGCAGATGTGAGCCAGGACGTAATCCCGCTCGATTGTTTGGGCCGGAAGCTGGTCTTCGTTCGCGCGCTTTGTGATCGGCCCCCGTGCGATCACGCGGCTGCCACCGACTCAAGTTCAGACGAGGGATAAGGCCAAGCGACACCCCATGTCTTATCGACCCAGCCTCGATGACGATCGGAGGTGGGATCTAGCTCCACGAGGCTTTCCCACGGCTTGGGGCGGAGATCGCGAGCGATCGGTAGCTGCAACGTTGTCGCGATCGACCCGATGCGACGGTATGCCGCTGATGCGTTCAGCTGCGACGCGAGATCCGCAAGGTTCGACGTCTCCTCAGCGGCGGCCAGTGCCTCGGCAAGCCGTGCCGCTCCGCCGGTCAGCTGAGGGCGCGATGCCGTCTCGATCAGTGCCCGCTCGACTGTCGACACACGCGACGGACCAACCGGCTCGCTTCCCAGGTAGATCGTGTCCGGCTGCTCGCGAACGACGTGGAGCGGGCGGCCGGAAAGACCGGCAAGTCGAGCTCTGAATGGACTTGCGACCTGGACGCTCCGGACAGGGTGGACGAGCAAGCCGTGATGGTCAAGGGCGGTCAGAAAGCCGATGCGATGAGGTTGCCCCGCGAACACCGCTGCGACGGCTGAGCCGAGGTCGTCCCAGACAGCGGCTGTTCCGAGTGCTCCAATCGGCCGGATGGCGTAACGGCCCATGGCGATACGGTCCACCAGGCCGGACGCGGTGAGCCTTGTGAGGAGATTCGAGGTTGCCTGAGGGGATAGACCCAGGTCAGCGCGTATGTCGGCCGTCGTGAAGGCGGTCCGCCCTTCGCTGGCCAGGTGGTCCAGGAGTTGGAGACCTCGATTGTTTGCCATTGGTGTCACTCTTTCACGTTTCATGTGTACTACTACCAACTACCTATAGGACTATACCATCAGCGTGGCGTCGAGTACACATTTTTCGTGAACTATCGACCTCCAGACAAAATACCAGTTCAGGCTCTTGTTTCAACTGCGAAAGTGGGCCCGACGAGGGTATTCCTGACCTCGGAAGGCTTTGGCGTCAGGAGATGCCCCACCGCATGGTCAATGCGCCGGTTGACTTTTACCATCTGGTTATATAACTTTTAGGTAATGGTTGCTAACGATCAACTGAGCCGCTCCTTCGCGGCCCTTGCAGACCCCACCCGCCGGGCGATCCTGGAGCGCCTCGCGGGTGGCGATGCTGGCGTCGTCGAACTCGCAAAGGCCTCCACGCTGACGCAGCCTGCTATCACCAAGCACCTCAAGGTGCTGGAGCGAGCCGGTCTGATCGGCCGGGCCCGTGACGGCCAGCGCCGCCCAGCGCGGCTTCAGCTCGACGGCTTGGCCCCGGTGGACGACTGGCTCCGCCGCGCGCACGCGGAATGGTCCGACCGCCTCGACCGTCTCGAAGCCCATCTTGCCGCCCAAACCGAATCAACCACTAATGAGGAGATCCCCGATGCCTGAGACCCGTGCCGCCGTGGACGTCCGATCTGCGACTGTGGTCAAGCAGCTCGTCATCGAACGCACCCTCACGGCCTCGCCAGAGCGGGTCTTTGACGCCTTCACCGACCCGGACCAACTCACGAAATGGTGGTGGCCCAACGGCTTCACCTGCCCCGCCGCCGAGGTGGACCTTCGCGTCGGGGGGACGTACCGGCTCGCGATGGAGTGGCCGGGCTCGATCCCTACCGAAGCGCAGTTCTCGCACTACATGGGAGGCGAGTACTACGAGATAGATCGTCCGCATCGTCTGGTTATGAGCGGCCGGGCCGTCAACGACGAGCAGGGCGAGATCTTCGCAACGCTCATTGAGGTGACCTTTGAGGCTCGCGAAGGGGGTACCGCGCTCACCATGCGACAGTCCTACTTCGAGCCGATGCCGCCCCCCGAGGCGATGGGCGGTGCAGAGCAGGGCTGGTCGGAGCAGCTCGACAAGCTCGAGCGGCTTCTCACGGACTGAATCCCGCCGTGGGCAAACTCATCTACTCAGCGATCACATCCCTAGATGGCTACGTAGAGGACGAGGACGGCAAGTTTGATTGGGCAACACCAGACGAAGAGGTGTTCACCTTCGTCAATGATCTTGAGCGGCCGATCGGTACCTATCTTTACGGCCGCCGTATGTACGAAACGATGGCCGGATGGGAGACCGATGAGTTCATCGGGGACCGACAGCCTGTCATGGTGGACTTTGCCGAGATTTGGCGTGCAGCGGACAAGGTCGTGTTCTCCAGAACGTTGGAGACGGCATCGAGCACAAGAACCAGGATCGAGGCGACGTTCGACCCTGAGATGATCCAGAAGATGAAGTCCTCGGCGAAAAGCGACCTGACTGTTGCTGGTGCCGAGCTGGCCGCGCTTGCGTTTCGGGCCGGGTTGATCGACGAATGTCATCTCCTTCTCAATCCGATATTGGTGGGAGGTGGGAAGCAGGCTCTGCCGAGCGAGGTCCGGACACGGCTTGAGCTGCTCGACGAGGGTCGATTTGCCAACGGCGTTGTCCACCTCCACTACCGCTTGAGCAAATGAAAAACCGCCCACGTCCCGGCGGTCAGGGATACCCCAACACCGATTTCCGGCCCGATGATTTCGGTGTCCTCAGACAGTCTGTACTGCGGCTAGTCCGGTCGTTTGGAACCACACGGGGAGGACAATCCCAATGCCGAGGTTGCTAGTGCGTAATCTCTCGATCTCGCTGGATGGTTACGTCGCTGGACCCCATCAGGATCTCGACAGTCCACTCGGGGTGGGTGGTATGCAGCTCCACGATTGGTTGTTCGCTACCCGAAGCGGCAACCGAATGATTGGCAGAGAAGGCGGGAGCGAGGGGCTCGACAATGACTTCTTCTCGGGGCGGGAATCTGGTGTGGGTGCCACGATCATGGGTCGGAACATGTTCGGACCGATACGTGGCCCGTGGGGCGAGAGCGAATGGAACGGCTGGTGGGGAGAGAATCCCCCTTTTCATCACCCGGTCTTCGTGCTCACTCACCACCCACATCCCTCAGTTGAGATGCAAGGGGGAACGACCTTCTATTTTGTCGACGGCGGGATCGAGGCAGCTCTCAGCACAGCCTTCGACGCAGCGGGTGGACGTGATGTCCTTGTCGGAGGTGGCGCAGCCACCATCAGGCAATACCTTCGTGTTTCGCTAATCGATGAACTACATCTGGCGATTGTGCCGGTCTTGCTCGGTGCTGGTGAACGACTCTTCGACGATCTCGGCCCCAGCGCTGGTAATTACCGGTGCATTGAACAGGTATGTTCGCCAGCCGTAGCCCACGTTCGACTCGCACGGACCGGTCGAGATGTCGCCGCCGGGCGACAGGGGTCAACGAAGCTGCTCCGGTGATCGTTGACCAGTATCCCCAAGGTGCCGATCATGGGCAGTTCGCGCAGCGCGAGCACACTGTAAAATCTCGGTGTGGAGTCTCACCTGAGGGTTGACACTTTGGCGTCAGGAGATTCCTTACACATTCAGTAGCAGTAGAAACGAGGGGATGGGGTGCGGGGAAGGGGAGTTGGGTAACGCCCTTTCCTGTGGATAACCGGCCTTTCGGATCTAGGCGGGTCCAGCGATCGCGACAAGCAAGCACTCCACGGTGCGCGAGCCAGAAAGTGCGCCCATGGCCGGCGTTGGAGGGCAGTTTCCCCGCCGGGATCCCTTGCTATCTAGGGCCTTGTGGATGGATGGTCTCGCCTCGGGCGAGCATCTCAACGAACTGCTTGATTCGTTTGGCCCTCGTTTCGTCCTTTTTCGCCGTGCTGATGCGATAGAGGATGGAGTAGCGGTTAGCACTCGTGAGTGTCCCGAACTTCTCGCTAGCACGAGGGTTGGCGGTCAACGCTTCTGTTAGATCCTCCGGCACTTGCGCGTCGGTTTGTCCGGCGTATGCGGCCTCCCAGCGACCATCTTCTTTCGCCCGACGAACCTGGTCCTCCCCAGATCGGTGCATTCGGCCGGAGGCGGCCAGCCTCTCAGCGAGAGCGACGTTCCGCTTCGACCAGGGGCTCTGAGCAGCACGAGGCGAGAAGCGTCGCCGGAAGGTCGTCTCATCACGCCGTGCGAGCTGTCCGTCGATCCAGCCAAAGCAGATCGCCTCGACAAGCGCATCGTCGTAAATGAGAGCCGTCGGATGGGTGGTGCCCTTTTTGGCCAGCACCAGCCATACGCCTGTTGACTTTGAGTGCTGCTCGCTCAACCAAGTCCGCCACTCGGCAGCATCGGTGACCAGTAGCTCGGGAAGATCCACGGAATCACGGTAACGCCGCCGAGCCGGCGGTTGGGGGCACCTGGCCATCCGTGGTGGCTATGCCTCGATCTCGACTGCGTGTACTCCGACGTCGAGAACTTGTGGACCGCCATCTCGTGTCATCGGCGCAATCGCTGACTGTGCGTTCGGCTCAGAATCGAAAACGAGGACGCAAGTGCCGGTGCCTGCACCATCATTCATCCACATGCCCTTTTGGTACCCAGGAAGCGCCCTTGCCTCCGGGATCACATAGTCATTCAGAACCGAGTGACGATGCTCAACGTCGGAGTCGGGGTCAACCTTGACTCTGATGACGACGGCGTGTGCCAACTCGCTCACCTCCTGTCATCTGGAATCGCCCTCTGACTATAGGACTGGCCACCCTGTCTCCAACGTGCCGTTGCGGGCGTATGCAACTTTCGCGAGCGCGACCCTGGCCGAACGACCCCACCCGCCTATGGGCTCTGATTCGATTCAGCTGATCTCGTTCCGTATCTGGCTAAGAAGCACTGTGCCCATTCGGCGCCCGTTAGGGAATTGGTCATCGCGATCCCAGCGCCAGGCTGCGACCATTGCCAGCGATAAAACTCGGCACTCGTACAGGAGCCCTTGATCAGTGTCTGGGTAGTGTGTGCCCACCTCTTCCGGCGCATGGGCGACGTCGAACTCGACTGGCCCCCGGCAACAAGTCTCCAAGTCCGCGAACAGCAATCCGGACGTCGTCCTGAGCAGGTTGCCAGGGTGCGGCTCGCCGTGGAGCAGCTGCTCGGCGGCGCCACGCTGACCGATCGCCCGCGTCAACTCTCGCAATGTGTTGCTCAGAAACTCGCGGTCCGCATCCCGGAGATCCGGGGTCAGTGCGCGGTTGTCGACCAGCGACTGCGCCTCGGCGACGCGATCCGTGAAGTGGGGCGCAGCGAATTCGATTTGCCGCATGCTTGCGTGCAGCCGTTCAAGCGCCTGCGCATACTCGGTTGGTGCGACGTCACCATCGGACACAGGCTCGTAGTAGGTCCACAAAGTGATGTCAAAGCCGTCATGCACGTAGACGCGCGGTTCCACCCGAGTATCGAGCAAAGCTACGGGGCCGTCGGTTTCAGCGAGCCGACGAGCGAGCTTGACTTCGAACTCTGGGCGTCCCCCGCCCTCCATGGGCTCGACTCGAGCTAGAGCGTCACAAGGTCGTAGGTGAAGAGCGAGCCGGTTCGAATCGTGAAGAACGATGACCTCATCGACCCTCAGACCAAGTGCTGAGGCAGTCGACACAGCCGCACTCACTGCGAGCTGAGTCTCCGACGTGTGCATTATGCATTCCCTCGCTCATTCGACCCAAAAAGTCTATTCGCGCCGGAAATCCACCATCTCTCAACTCAGCTCGCCTTCGTAACTCCGTCGTCGCTGGCGAGCTGCGCAGCTTTCTTCAACGTCCGTATGCCTTGACCCGCGGGACGGTGCTTCACTGGCTTGCTCAAAGGCTTCGAAGTGTAAGGAATCACCCGAGACAGCGGAAGGGATCACCCGAGACACTGTCAAGCATCAGGTGAGGCCATGTAAACCATCTCCTGATGCCAACCTGTCAAGGATCTCCCGAGACCACACAGGCGGTCCCGGTCGATGCCATCCCATAAAAATCCCACGGATGTGGTCTCACCGTGTCGCGAGGTCGATCCTGGTCCCGGGCTTCCCTTAGATATAAGCCCAGCTAGACCCAGATTCCGAAGGATAAGGACGGACGCCGTTGGATGCTCTGGACGGCTCGGCAAGGGCTCATAACCCGAAGGTCGGAGGTTCAAATCCTCCCCCCGCCACCATTGAAACCCCAGGTCAGAGCCGGTCTTCGGGCCGGCTCTTTCCTTTTGGTCCCGGGGGGATCCCGTAGACTCGGATCATTGCGTCGTGAGGCGAGCGCCTCGACGATCCCTATGGGCCGGCACCGTCCAGCCCGAAAGTCCTGTTCAGGCTAACCTTTGGACGGATGTAGCCGATCGCTGACATAATACGCTTGTAAACGATCAACTACATGGTACAGTTGTAAACGAACGACTACAGGAACCTCATGTAAACGAACGTTTACCAAATATGGACACGAAAATCATCACGACACGAGATCTGGCTTCGGCGATCCGGGGTCGCCGCTTCGCCCTGGGCCTGACCCAGGCAGACGTCGCCTCCAGGGTGGGCGTCTCCCGGCCCTGGCTGAGCCAGATCGAGGCAGGCAAACCGACCGCCAACATCGGGCTGGTCATCCGCCTGCTCGACGCCCTCGGGCTCCAGCTCGAAGTGACCGACCGACCACCGCGGGCGGACGATTCCACAACCGACCTCGACGCCCTCCTCGACGAGTACAACAACCGATGACGGACACTCTGGTCGTCGTCCTGGACGACTCTGTTGCCGGAACCGTGACTCGTGTCGCCCACGGCCGCCTGCGGTTCGATTACGACGACGCCTATCGCAATCGCCCGGGTGCTACTCCGCTCTCCGTGTCGATGCCCGTCGAGGTCGGGTCCCACCCGGACCACGTCATCACACCGTGGTTGTGGAACCTCCTACCCGATAACCCGGCGGTCATCGATCGATGGGCACGCGAATTTCACGTCTCCCGATCGTCGCCGTTCTCACTCCTATCGACCCCGATTGGCGAGGACTGTCCCGGCGCAGTGCGCTTCGCGCCGCCAGATCGCCTCGACCAGATTCTGCGCCGGGGTGGCGACGTCACCTGGCTGACGGATGACGAGGTTGCTGGACGACTCCGCGATCTCCGCGAGGATTCGACCGCCTGGCTTGGCAAGTCCTTTACCGGCCAGTTCAGTCTTGCCGGAGCCCAGGCAAAGACCGCTCTCCTGTACGACAACGGACGCTGGGGGGTCCCCTCCGGAGCGACCCCCACCACGCACATCCTCAAGCCTGCCGTCATGGGCTTCGACGATCACGATCTCAACGAACATCTCTGTCTTGATGCCGCGCGACGCGCAGGCCTTCTCGCAGTTCGAACCCGCGTCTCCCGTTTCGCAAACGAAAGTGCGATCGTGGTTGATCGCTATGACCGGCAAATCCGTGGAGACACGATCACTCGCGTTCATCAAGAAGACACGTGTCAAGCCTTGGGGATTCCGCCGTGGAAGAAGTACCAAAACGAAGGTGGGCCTGGACCACAAGACATCGCAGATCTTCTTCGCCATGTTCTATCCCCTCGCGTTGTGAATGGCTCCGTCCAGCGTTTCGCCGACGCGTTGATCTGGAACTGGATCATCGCCGGAACCGATGCGCACGCAAAGAACTACTCCCTGCTGATTTCAGGCAGCCAAGTTCGTCTCGCTCCTCTGTATGACGTCGCGTCGGCACTTCCGTACGATATGCATGAGAAGAAGTTGCGCCTTGCCATGAAGATCGGCGGCGATTATCGGGTGTATCCCTACAAGAACCCGTGGCCTTTGGCCGCCCGGGAACTCGGACTTGACGAGGAGGCGTTGCGCCTTCGCGTCCAGGAGCTTCTCATGGTTGCACCGCAGGCCTTCGCTGACTCAGCCAAGACTCCTGACGTGCTCACACTTGATCGCCCGCTACCGGTGAAACTGGTTGACCTCGTTGCGGAGAGGGCTCATCGCTGCCTCTCGGTCCTAGGCGCACAATCCACAGCATCCTGACCGAGTGTCGAACCGTGAGCTCGCTCGCGGACATATAGGCTCCCGTGGCCCTCCGCGGAGGAAGCAGCCCCACGTACTTGAAGGCTGGTCTGATCTGATCAAACTGTCGTCGGCTGGGGCGGCTCATCCGAGTCCGACCCACGCGACCGGTTCCTGTCGGCTCGGCGCTGGAGGGCGGTACGTTCGGCCGCGTTCGCGGTACGCGAGGTTGCCTCGGTGAACGCCTCGCGCGCCTGCGCGTGCAGCCCGGCCCGTTCGAGCAGGTCCCCGCGCACGCTCGGAACCAGCGGTGAGTCGCTGAGTGAATCGCCGTCCATCTCCTCCAGCACGGCGAGCCCGGCGCCAGGGCCGTACGCCCGCCCGTGCGCGACCGCCCTGTTCACCTCGACGACCGAGCCGGGCGCGGCGCGGGCCAGGACGTCGTACAACACCGCGATCCGGCGCCAGTCCGTGTCCTCGGCGCGTACCGCACGGGCGTGCTGCGCGGCAATCGAGGCCTGCAGGAAGTACGTCCCGACCGGGGTCCCGCGGGCGGTTAGCTGTCCCGCCTTCTCCAGGGCGGCCATGCCACGCCGGATCAGCAGCTGGTCCCAGAGGTTCCGGTCCTGTGCTTCCAGCAGGACCGGAGCTCCGTCCTCATCGAGCCGGGCCGGCATCCGCGAGCCTTGGATCTCGAGCAGCGCCTGCAGGCCGAGCACCTCGGGCTCGTCGGGAGCGAGAGCGGCCAGCATGCGCGCGAGCCGGATCGCCTCGTTCGCCAGGTCGGGGCGCATCCACTCCTCGCCGGCGGTGGCGGTGTAGCCCTCGTTGAAGATCAGGTAGATCACAGCCATGACGTCGTCGAGCCGCTTGGTCCGCTCCGCCCCTACGGGAAGCTCGAACTCGGCGTGCGCCTCGGCCAGGGTCTTCTTCGCTCGCGAGATCCGTTGGCCCATCGTGGACTCGGTGGTTAGGAATCCCCGGGCGATCTCGGCGGTGGTGAGCCCGCCCACCAGTCGCAGCGTGAGTGCGGCCCGGGACTCGGGCGTCAGAGTCGGGTGGCAGGACAGGAAGATGAGCCGGAGTACGTCGTCCTCGATGTAGTCGATCTGGCTCTCGACGTCGGGCATCGCCTCCTCCACTCTCCCTCGGGGATATTCGAGCTCCGCGACCTTGCGGCGGAAGTTGTCGGCACGCCGGAAGTGATCGATGGCGCGCCGCTTCGCGGTGGTCATCAGCCATGCGACCGGGTTGTCCGGGACACCCGTGGCAGGCCACTGCTCGAGCGCGGCGAGGAGGGCGTCCTGCGCCGAGTCCTCGGCGAGGCTCACATCGCGGGTCATCCGGGTGAGGGCACCGACCAGGCGCGCCGACTCGGCCCGCCAGGCGGCGTAGATGGCCAAGTTCGGATCACCGGAACGGGTCTCTGCCGGCACCACGCCAGCATAGTGAGCCCGGTTTCAGCCTGGATCCGCCGATCCTTGCCGTCGGATGGCGAAGGATCGGCGGATCCAGGGTCACACGCCGGGCGCCTCGGGGCCGGTCGAGATCTGGCGCAGGGTGGAGATCACGGTGACCTCGGGCCAGTACTTCGCGTGAAGTTGGGCGAACGACTGCTGGTCTGCCGCGGCCTCCTCGAGACTGGGGTACTCCATGATGGCCCAGCCGCCGACGACCTCCTTGGCTTCGGCGTACGGCCCGTCGACGCGGGTGACCTCGCCTTGACGGACGACGTAGTTCACGGCGTCCTCAGTCCCGTACAGACCGCCCCCATCGAGGAACACGCCCTTGGCGGCCCGCTCGCCGATGTACTCGTCCATCGCGTCGAACAGTGCCTGCGGTGGCGTCCCGACGCCCTCTTCCATCCGCACGAATCCCATGAAACGCGGCATCTCAATCACTCTCCTTGTGGTTTCTCAGAGGTACTTTCTCGCACGTACGTCGAACGGGAATGCGGTCCTTCGACATCGACCCTCGAGGTTTCTCGACCATCTTGCATTCACGGGGTCGCTCACCGGTCTCGGAGTCTCGGTCGCCAAGATCGTGAGGGCCGTGCCGACCGGCGGTTGAGGGGAGTCGGGCCGACGGCCCACTAGGTCGAGAACGAGATCTTCACCTAGAAACTTCCTGGTCAGAGCAGTGGGAAATTCGAGCCAACAGCGTGGAAATGCTGTTTCGGTGGGTGCCGGATGCCCAGGTCGGCGAGTTCTGTCGATGGCCCACCAAACCGTTGGTCGCCGACTTCGGTCACCTCATGCATAGATTCGTCTGGAAGAGGCTGCGACGTGTGGAACGGATCTCAAGGTCGCGCCAGATCGACGGCTCGGGCGGTCGTGACATCCTGCGCCCCGAGCGCCGATTATGGCTGTCGCAGCTGGCCATCGGCCTGCCTGAACGCCTGGCGTCGATCTGTGTGTCGAAGCGGGATACAAGGATCGTGCCATGATGACATGGCAGGATTTCGAGTCACTGGACGCTGCGTTCGCCAACCTGGTGCAGGAGCTGTTCATCAGCCACAACACCACATGATGGCGACCCTGCGGCGCGACGGTTCGCCGCGGATTAGCGGGACCGAAGTCAAGTTCATCGGCGGCCAGCTCGTTCTCGGCATGATGGGGGGCACTGCGTGCCGCCGACTTACGACGCGATCCCCGGGGCGCGCTCCACACCCATACCGTCGACCCTCCTCCCCAAGGCGAGGATCCGCGCTCGTGGTGCGATGACGCGAAGGTTTCTGGCACAGCTCACGAGATTCCCCCAGCGGACGCTGATGACTCGTCGCACCAGTTCCGTATCGACATCCACGAGGTTGTCCATACTCGCGTTGGCGTGCCAGCCGACCATCTCGTCATCGAGGTGTGGCGACCCGGGCAGGGCCTGGTCGCATCGAGCGGCGGTGAACAGCGCCTGCACTAAGAGGTCAACCCCGAGCACCACCTGACTGCTGTCTGCACGGAGCCGTGAACGGCGGGGCGCCGCCCCGATCGTTGGGTCAAGAACTCCGAACAGCAGATCTGTGCGCCGCAGGCGCCGTCCACCCGAGGCCTTCATAACGACGCAGATCGACGGATCTGGAGTTGCCACGGTGCACATAATCGCAATTTCCGGTCGATCTGTATTCCGAATGTCGCGACCTGGATGTGCCGGTAGCGCGTACCACTTCTGAGAAGGGCACCCACCCGATATTCCTTCAATCTGCTGCCGTTTAGCTTCGATCGACCGCTTCTTCTGGCGGTACCGACCGGAGGGTGCGCGGCGCCGATGGCGACTTCGACTGAGTGGCGCCTCGCACGTGCGGCCCCACGCCTCGTTGAGGGATTTGGCCATCCCACAAAAATCCCACGGATAGGCTCAAACCATGTCACGGTAAAGATGCTGGTGCTTGAGCCTGACTCACACATATGCCCAGGTCAATGAGGACTCAAGAGGACCAAAGCGGACCCGGTGGAAGGCTCTGGACGGGTCGGCAAGGGCTCATAACCCGAAGGTCGGAGGTTCAAATCCTCCCCCCGCCACTAAAAGGCCCTGGTAGACGCCCTGAGAGGTGAGCCTGTCCGAGCCTCTATTCTGAGCCGTTACTACAACGGATCCGTGCCGGACGTTCTGATCGGCAACCGAACTGCGTGCCGGTCGCGTGGGGACTCCGCCCTGATTACGTCCACAACGGTGAAGGTGATCTCCGTGGAGGGTTGTGACCCCACGTCGCACGTGCTGAACGGCTCTTCGGGTCCAGAACCCGAAGGCCCGGCAACAACAGGTTTGAAAGCTCTTGCCTGCATTGTTCGAAGCACGCCCCCCTTGGCTCTTGGGGTCGTAGCCGGTGGGGTACCTGACGTCAGTAACGTCGTTGGGTGTGATGGTCGGATCGACCTGGTCGGGATCGCCGTGGCTGCGCATGCATGTGGCCCACTCATCAGCAATTGAGTCGGGTTGACGTGACCAATGGCCGTCGAGGTGGTTCCCGTTTTGCCATTGGTGTCACCGCTCGTACCCAAGCTGGCAACGCGCGGGGAGCTGGACCCACCACACGCCGTTAGTCCCCATGACTAGTGTCAGTACGCGGTCTTCCCATCTCGCCGTCTTGCGTGCCTTCTCGCAAATGCACCCGACGGCATTGGGATTCGTAGAGAAACGAGCCATGTGTGCATTCAGCCGCCAGAGCTAACGCCCGGCTCGCCGTTGCCGCCCAGTTCACGGTTTGCCCCCAAACCCACCTGCCATGTTGAGATTGATCGAACCAGGCTGGGGGGCGCCGGTGCTGAACTTCGAAGCGAAGCCGGTCTTTTTGGTACACAAGGTGGAGGCGGCCTGAAACGTCGGGTTGGCCGGATTCAAGTCACTCCCACTGCTTGCGTGGACGGCCTGGCTGTTGGTACCGGTCGGGTCGGGATAGTCCGGGACACCGTTGGCCCGCATGCACTGGGCGAACTTCAGGGCGGTCGGCTCGCTCGACGACGCGGGCGGCGTGCCACCGCCCAGCGCCGTCTCGGCCGCGCTCAGGTACGCGCCGCACGCACCATTCCCGCCGCGCATCCCACCGGCGTATCCGGCGGCCAATGTGATATGAATCACCTTGGTCGTATCCACGGTGGGGTCGACCTGGTCGGGATCCCCGTGGCTGCGCATGCACGCGGCCCACTCGTCCAGTAGCTGAGTCGGGCTGCGGGCGGGCAGGGTGGTGGTGCTCACGGAGCCGTCGGCGCTGTTCTTGCCCAAGCTCGCGACATGAGGAGAGCTGGACCCCGAGCATGCGGCCAGCCCGATGGTGGCCCCCGCGACGAGGACCACAAGTCCGCCCCGTCGTCGGTCCCTCGTCGTCATATCTCACTTCCTCCTTGTGCGTAGTTTGGATCGTGGTACCAGGACTGTTTCCAGACGATTCGCATGAGCCGACTGCGGCTCCACGGGACGGAAACTCGGTCGTCCGCCGGGTCGGTACCACGGGATGGCCAGGAGAGTTGTCGCGGGGACTCATACCGTGCGTAACGCCTCGGTCGGCGACAGGCGGGCGGCCCGCATCGACGGATACAGGCCGGCCACGCCGCCAATGACCAAGGCGGCACCCACGCCGCCATAGAGGGCCACCGCCGGGATCTGCACCGACCAGTGCTGGGTTCTCGCATAGATGGCGGTGGCGGCCAAGCCGATGAGGGTGCCGGCCACGCCGCCGAGGACCGAGAGGAGTACCGCTTCTGAGAGGAATTGCTCGGCCACGTGGTGCCGAGTGGCGCCGAGGGCCCGCCGCAGGCCGATCTCGGAGCGCCGCTCGAGGACGGAGATGACCATGACGTTGGCAATGCCGACGCCGCCGACGAGGAGAGCCACGGCACCGAGAGCGAGGAACAACCCGTTGTAGGCCCCTTTGGCCGCCACTTCGGCCTTCAAGATGTCCGCCGGCTCGGTCCACGCCACGGTGGTCGGGTTCTGCGGGTTCACGGTCTCGGGCAGCACAGCGGCCACGGCGCTGACCTGGGTGTACACGGCGCGCAGGAACAGTTCGGTGGGATGTCCGTCGAAACCGAAGTACTGCTCGGCGATGGGAAAGCCGATGAGGGCCATCGAGTCCATCTGGGTGACGAGCTGCACGGGATTCAAGATGCCGACGACAGTGAACCAGTGCCCGCCGATCCACACCTGGGTCGGGTGGGCCAGGTTCTCGATGCCGAGCAGGCTGGCCGCCTCCGCTCCCAGGACGACCGCCGGGAAGTGGGCGGTGGCGGCGTTCAGAAAGGCGCCGTGGGCGATGGTGGCGCCGAGGGTGGATGGCAGGGCGGCGTCGGTGGCAGTGAGCGAGATGCCGTTGGTGTCGATGCTCGGCACAAGCGCGGTGCGGTACACGTAGGTATTGGGGATGGCGCCGATCTCGGTCACGTTCGTGACCGGCCCGATGCGCGCCACCATGCCCTCGGCGGTGGTGGGCAGCTCGGTCTGCTGACCGAAGGCGGTGCCGGAGGCCTGGACGGTGAGGAGGTTGCCGAGCTGGCCCAGCTCGTTGAGCAACCCTGTCTTCGACGACTGGGAGATGCCGAGCACACCCACGATCGCCGCGATTCCGATGCTGATCCCGAGGGCGGACAGCACCGCTCGCACCCGCCGGCTGCGCAGCCCGAGGCTCCCGACCCGGAGCAGGTCGCGGCCGGTTAGCCGGGAGCCGCCGGCTTCACGCACCGGTCGGCGCATCACCGATGATCCTCCCGTCTTTGATCTCGACGCGCCGCGCCATGGCGGAGGCCACCTCGTGGTCGTGGGTGATCACGACGATGGTCGTGCCCTCGTCGTGCAGCTCGCGCAAGAGCTCCAGGATGGACGCCCCCGTCGCCGAGTCGAGGTTCCCCGTCGGCTCGTCGGCCATGACCAGGGCAGGACGGCCGGCCAGGGCCCGCGCGATGGCCGTGCGCTGCTGCTCGCCGCCCGAAAGCTGGTTGGGCCGGTGACCCATGCGGTGGCCGAGCCCCACCCGCTCGATGGCCGCCTGCGCCAACTTTCGCCGCTCGGCCAGGCGGCCGCCCCGGTAGAGCAAGCCGTCGGCGACGTTGTCGAGCACGCTCAGGCCGTCGAGAAGGAAGAACTGCTGGAAGACGAAGCCGAGGCGCCGGGCGCGGAGCCCCGAGAGCTGGGGGTCCGACATGGTCGAGGTGTCCTCCCCGGCGATGCGGACCACGCCGCCACTGGGTCGTTCCAAGGTGCCCATCACGTGGAGCAGCGTGCTCTTACCGGACCCCGACGGACCGACGATGGCGACCAGGTCGCCCTGGTCGACGCGGAGGTCTACGCCGGCGAGGGCCACGACCGGAGGGTCCCCGGGGTACTCCTTCACCACGTCGACCAGCTCGAGGACCGGCGCCCTGACAGGCGGCTGGGCCGGAGGCGGGAGAGTCGGATCGGGGACGATCAGACTCATGACGACGGTACCTGGACGCGCATGCCGGTGCTGATGCCCGGGCCGCTCACTTGGACCATGTCGTTGGCGTAGAGGCCCGTGGTGACCCCGACCAGGCGGCTGGTGCTGCCGGTCACCACGTCCACGCCGTAGCCGCCGCCCTGGAGGGCCAAGAGAGCGTTCACCGGCACGGCCAGAACGTTGCTGGCGGTTTGGGTGGTGATATTGACGTTGACCGGGGCCTGGTCCAAAGTCGCCAGCTCCGGGGTGCTGTCCAAGGTGATGGTGACTGGCACCGTCGGGCCCGGGTTGGTGCCGCTGCCGCCCGACGAGCAGGTCGAGGTGCTAGCCGAACTGCTGCCGCTCTCCGCACCGGCCCCGGACCCGGCGCCGGTGCCGCTCGGACAGGTGGCCACGTTGCCGACAGTCTCGATATGCCCGCCCACGGTAGAGGTGCCGTTGGGCAGCACGATCGAGACCGAATCGCCGGGCTTCACCAGGTACTCCTGACTCACGTCGAGGTCGACGGTGACGACAGGGGTGGTGCTCGTGGCGGTGAGCACGGTGCCGCCCCCGCCCCCGCCCCCGCCGCCCCCGCCGCCACCACCCCCGAGGGCCGAGCCGACCGAGGGCGTGACAGCGGTGACCCGGATGGGACCGGGTTCGAAGACCACCGAGCCAAGCAGGATCTCGCCGGTCGCCGGCAGCCCGAGCGCGTTCTGCCAACGTTTGACCGCGGCGGCCGTGGCCGAGGAGTAGAGGTTGGACTGGGTGAGCCCGACGCCGTAGCCGAGGGCGATCAAGTCGGCGGTAAGCTCGCCCACGTCGGCACCGTCGGACATGCCGACGGAGAAGGCCCGGTAGGCGGCGACCGAGCCGTAGAGGAGCGGCACCGCCTCGTTACTCACCGAGTAGACGGACTGGTCCTCCTTGATGACATCGCCCACACTGGGGAGCGCGGTGTAGGTCGTGCCCGGGTTCTGTGCGCTCGCTTGCGCCAGCGCCAGAGTGGCTTGATCACCCTGCAGCTGCGTCCGGTCGGAGGCGACCTTGGCCTGGTTCTGATCGTGATCCCGGGCCGCTGCGTTCTGAGCGGCGGCCAGCTGCTGATTGGTCTGGGTCAACTGTGTTTGATCCTGGCTGACCTTCTGGGTGTCCGAGCTGCACGCCAGGCTTGATGCGCCCGACCCGGGGCAATCCTGGGCCTGGGTGACCCGGTCTGCGCTCAAGGTGGACGCTGCAGCGCCGACACTGCTCTGGGCCGCAGCGATTGCCTGGTTGTCCGCCCTCGAGGCGTCGGCTTCGGCCTGCTCGTCGGCGGAGAGGTTCTCTTTGTCCTTGGCCACGGCCTGCTGGTCCTGGGCCATCTCCTGGGCGCTCGTTCCCGACGAGGCGGCGATGGTGTAGGAACCTTCGAAGCCGATGGAGCCACCTTCTTGCACCGACGTGGCGAGCGTGGTCCGCACCACGGCCGCGGTGCTGACCGAACTGTTGGCCCCCGATGACGACACCGGACTGTCGTTGTTGCCGCTGGTGGACACGGCCACCGCGCCGGCTACCGCACCTCCGACCAGGGCGCCGGCGATGGTCGCCATGGCCACGATCCGCTTCGGGGAGAACTCAGCCATTGGAACCCGACCCGTTCTGGCCGCCCGGCACTGAGACTCCCCCCCCAGGCCGGTTGCCAGGGATAGGTCCGTTGGGACCTATCCCAGCGCTTGAAACAGAGACGTCGCCGGGCGGTCCCGTGCCGGCGCTCCACCACGCCGGAGCGTTGATCTGGCGGCTACAAATCTTGTCGGCATTCACAAACGACGCGCTGTTCGGGTCCACGCCGGCGGCTATGAAATTGGTCTCGCCATTGGCTCCGGGGTTAGGGAAGTTGGGGACCCCGTGGGTCCGCATACAGCCGTAGTACTGCATCAACTGCGCCTGGGTCGGCGGCGGCGCAACGGGGTTGGCCGCCCGCAGGACGTTCTCTGCGGCAAGCTCGTCCTGGCTGCAGGGGCCGGTACTCCCGTGAACCTGATTGGAGATCGTCGCAGAGATCCCGCCCGGGATGGTGATGTTGATCACCCCGTACTGGTCAATCGTCGGATCGGTCTGGTTGGGGTCGCCATTGGCCCGCATGCAAGTGGCCCACTCGTCCATCAGCTGGGTCGCGTTGCCGCCTTTTGGCGCCGTGGTCGTGCTCGCGCCGCCTTGGCCGCCGCTGGTGGTGGTGCTCGTGCCCAGATTGGCGACGCGCGGGGAGTCTGGCGAACCGCCACTACACGCGGTCAACCCAACAGCGGCCGCTGCGACGAGGATCGTGAGTCCGCTCCATCGGCGGTATATCGATCTCATGTCTCGCCACCGTCGCTGCGTAGTCCAGGCCGAGCCAATCGCGCCCTGGTATTCGGTGTCTTTCATTTGCTCTGCCTTCGGGGTCGAAACGATGTCTGATGGAGCTGTTCGAAACGCAGTGTGCAAATGCGACTCAAGGTGAGCTCAGCCATTGGCGCCCGCACTGGCACTGGGGAGCGGATCTGCGGCGCCGTTCTTGCTCACCCTGGCGGCCCTACCCTCACCGGGAACGTGCGGATCGGCCCTTTCTGCGCACAGTTTCGAGGCGTTCTGGAACGCCGGTTTGTTCGGATTCACGGGCGTCGACGACAACGGCATTAGGTGCCACCTCCACCGAACGGAGAGGAGCCGTTGAGCTCGATCGTTCCTGATGGGGGCGGCCCGCTGATGCCGGGCAACCGCACGCCGGTCTGTTGAGTGCACACCTTGGACGCGTTCTGGAACGCCGGGCTGTTCGGACTCAGGTCGCTGTTACCTCCGAGGTGGAAGACAAAGCCGCCCCCCGTTGGGTCAGGAAAGTCCGCTACCCCGTTTGTCCGCATGCACTCGGCGAACTTGACTTCCTGGGATTGCGAATAGTTCGGGCCAGACTGGCCACCCCCCAAGGCGGTTTGTGCTGCGTTTAGGTATGCCCGGCAATACTGGCCAGGTCCGTCATTGCCCTGCCCGCCTTTGAAGGTCCCGTCAATCCCACCTGGAATGGCCGGATTCCAATTGATGTCAATGTCGTTGTTGGCCGTTATGGTCGGATCGGACTGGTTGGGATCGCCATGGCTGCGCATGCAGGCGGCCCACTCATTGAGCTCCTGGGTGGGGCTGCTTTGGTGTTGAGTCGTCGTGGAGGTGCCACTGTCATTGGTGCTTCCGCTGCTCTTGCCAAGGTTGGCCACCTGCGGGTCACCGTGGGCGCCGCCGCACGCGGCCAGCGCCAGTGCGGTCAAAGCGATGAGTATCGCGGCGCTTGATCGCCGGTCGCTCCAGACCCGACCCATCCTCTCGACGGTGCTCGCTGTGGTCACGGCGTCGTTCCGCATCGGGACCGTTGTACGAAATGTACGGTCACACGCAGGTCACACGTGTGACCTGCGTGTGACCTGCCACCTGCGATTCTGTGCCCTAGGCGCCGTCGTTCTGGTGGGTCGCCCCCTTCCGGGACGCTTGCGGTGCCACGCTTGTGACCAGGAGAAACGATGAGGGTGCTGATAGCAGAGGACCACGAACGCCTGGCCCGGTCAGTCGCAGCCGGGCTTCGTCGCTACGGGATGACGGTGGACGTGGCCCTCGATGGCGACGACGCCCTCGCCCACCTTGACGCCAACCGCTACGACGTCGTGGTCTTGGACCGGGATCTGCCCGGGACTCACGGTGATGACATCTGCCGGAGCATCGTGGCTCAACGCTCCGAGAGCCGAGTCCTCATGCTCACCGCTGCCAGCTCGGTCAAAGACCGCGTGGAAGGGCTCGGCCTGGGAGCAGATGACTATCTGCCCAAGCCGTTCGACTTCACCGAGATGGTGGCCCGGGTGCAGGCTTTGGGGCGGCGCCCCGGAGCCGCCCAGAGCGGCCGCTTGACCTATGGCGATCTGGGCCTGGATCCCATCTCGCGGGTGGCGACCCGGGACGGGCGCACCCTCGCTCTTCGACCCAAAGAGTTCGCCGTCCTGGAATGCTTGCTCGCTGCCCAGGGCAAGCCGGTCTCGGCCGAGGAGCTACTGGAACGAGTTTGGGACTCCATGACGGACCCGTTCACGACGACCGTCAAGGCAACCGTCAATCGGTTGCGGGCCAAGCTCGGAGAACCGTCGATCATCGATACCGTCCGCGACAGCGGCTACCGCATCGGAGGACCATGATGCCCATCTCCCGTCTTGAGGTCGGACGGCCCGCCTGGCTGCACGTGCCAAGGCGAACCGCCCGAATCCGCCTCACCGCTCTCTATGGTGGGCTCTTCCTCATCTCCGGCGGCGCGTTGGTTGCCGCCACCTACCTCCTCTTTGAGCGGGCGACCGCATTCATTAGGCCAGCGTTACCCCAGATCCCTCGCGCGCCTTCACTCCAGGATCTGGAGAACCTTCCGCTCCCAAAGGCGTTCGCGGCAGTGGCAAACGACCAAGGTCAAGTGGTCCATATCCTGAATCTGCTTGGACAACCTGCAGGAGCGGGTCCCCTATCGTCGACCAATCCCCCGCTCGAAGTATCCGGGCCCGTCGCCTCCTTGGAATCTCGCCTGGAGCAGGACCAGCATCAGTTGGCGCAGGCCACCAATCACCTGGCGCAGGCGGTGCACCAATTGGCCCAATCAGGCTCGATCCAAGCAGCACAGCGCGCCACCGACTCGCACGAGCTGCTGGTGAACTCGGCCATCGCGCTCGGGATCGTCGCCGTACTCGCCCTCCTCGCCGGATGGTTTGTCGCCGGCAGAATGTTGCGACCCATCCGAACCATCACCCGCACCGCCCGAAGGATCTCCTCGACCAGCCTTCACGAGCGTCTGGCCCTCGGCGGCCCGCAGGACGAGCTCAAGGAGCTCGGCGACACCCTCGACGGCCTCTTCGCTCGACTCGAAGGTGCCTTTGACGCCCAACAACACTTCGTTGCCAACGCCTCCCATGAACTGCGCACCCCACTCACCGCCGAACGCAACCTCCTTCAGGTTGCGCTCGACGATCCGGACACGAGCAACGCCGAATGGCGCTCCACTGCAGAAGAAGTGCTTGCCTCTAACGACGAACAAGCACATCTGATCGATGCCCTGCTTACCCTCGCCAGCAGCGAAGGTGGTCTGAGTGAACGCGAGCCGGTAGACCTCGCGCGCATGGTGGAAGGGACACTTGCTGGGCTCCAGCCGGAGATCACACGACTCGAGATCCACGTCGATGAAACGACGGCATCGGCGCTACTAGATGGAGACTCCTTGCTGGTCGAGCGGCTCGTTGTCAACCTGCTCACCAATGCCGTGCGCCACAACGTCGTCGGAGGCGATGTGGAGGTCATGACTGGCGTGACAGAAGACCAGGCCTTCCTGTCTGTGGCCAACACAGGGCCCGTGATTCCTTCTGCCGACGTTGAACGCCTCTTCCAACCGTTCCAGCGGCTTAATCCGCGCCGGGCAGTCAACAACGACGGCCACGGACTCGGTCTCTCCATCGTCCGCGCCATCGCCTCTGCACATGGCGCCTCCATCACGGCCGATCCTATGCCCGCGGGCGGCCTGTCGGTCCGGGTGAGTTTCCCGTTACGCAGGGTCTCTGGACGATCACCAAAGAGCGACGAATACATCGCGGAGAAAGAGTTCGCTGCGACTTGATGGGCGGTTGGTCGATCCCTCGTCCGATCTCGCTATCTGACCCTCGGAACGTTTGATTATCGGTGACAGCAAGGTTGGCGGCGCCACAGCGCGCCACAGCAGGCATCTCTTACGGCGCCACACCCCTGAGCAGAAAACTCTTGAACGCCAAGGCGACGCTGACACGCGCAGTGACCTCGGCTGCATACAGTCAGACGGTGATCACTCTCCACCGAGTCCGATCACACGTGAGAAGACCACCCGGATCCGCGCTTTGCGGGACCAGCAACTCCACCGGGTATTCGCACAACCTGGTTCGGGTGGCAGTGACGGCCAGGATCCTGGGGGCCAGGACGGACACAGCGACTGAACTGAGCTGGACCAATGGACAGAGGCAGACGGCGCAGACGGACAGGGCCCGGCTACGGGTCAGAAAGCCGTCTGGTGTCCCTTTTGTTTTCGATCACGGACCAGCGGTCTGACACCAGCAATTACTACAACCGTTACTACAACTCAGAGAAACTGGAGGTAGTCGCATGGACAACGTCGAAACCGAATCGTCGCGCCGCTGAGCTGTGACGGTCCAGCTCGACGTTCAACCGCCCGGTGGCGAGGGCAGGTGTGCCAAGGCTACGGCTTCACGACCTGCGCCACTCGCACGCCTCGCTCAAAAATGCCGCCTTGAGTTGGCGGCGTGAGGTGACCGAGAGCTTCCGGAATACCTTACGCAGATGGTATTCGACGGTGCTGGAGGCGATGAACAGCTTGGCGGCGATCTCCGCGTTGGTGTCGCCGGCCGCGGCTAGGCGAGCTACGCGATGTTCCTGCGGTGTCAGCTCGGAGGATGTTTCAACACTACGCTTTCGTACCCGCTCGCCGGTGGCGAGCAGTTCGTGGCGGGCCCGGTTGGCGAAGGCGTCAGCGCCCATGCCCATAAACATGTTGTGGGCGAGGCGTAGTTGGTCCCGGGCTTCCATCTTACGCTTTTGACGGCGGAGCCACTCACCGTAGAGCAGGTGGGCCCGAGCCAGCTCGACGACCATTCGGGTGGATCCGAGTAGGTCGATCGCCTCTTGGTACAACTGCTCGGCGTCGTCATCTGCGAGGAGTGCTCGACACCGGGCGAGAAGTCCCATGGCCCACGGTGTGCCGCTGGCCGGGGCCCGTTCGGCCAGGCTGTCTATCGCGGCGCGTGCCCAGCCGGGCTCGCCTGCTCGCACGGCCGCTTCGATGACGTCGGCCAGGACCTGGTGTCCGCAGCCGACGCGGCCGGTCATCGCAGTAACGGCGTGGCCGAGAGCTTCGCTGTACTCGGCCGCGCCGAGGTCGAGTAGGAGCATGGCGTGGTCGGCGAACAGCGCGGCGGAACCCGAGCCGAGTTCGGCGGCGTTCTGGATGACTGTGCGGGCACTTGCCCGTGTTTGCGCGACGCGGCCTCGTACGGCGGCCAGCTCGAGGTCCATCATTTCGATGCTCATCGGATGTTCGCCCGCGGCCAAGCTCACGTCGGCGGCGTCGGCGAGGTCGATTTCGGCGGCATCGAACCGTCCAGCCCAGACCTCATCAGTGGCCCGTGCCTTGAGCGCGACCGCCAGCCACATGAGCGCCCCCTGCTCCCGACTGGCCTGGGCCAAACGGTTCGTCAACTTGTTGTGCGCCCGGTCGTCCCACAGGGCGCGGGTGGCAAAGATGGCGAACTGGACCCATCGGATGAGCCGATCGGCGGGTATCTCCGGACTGCTCATCGCCGTGACCGCGACGCGCAATGCGGGTGCCGCAGCCACGAAACCAGCGGCGAGATAGGTTCCGAAGGCGTCGAGGAGCAGGTCGACGATGGTGTCGTCGCCGGGTGGGGTCGCGCGGACTGCTTCGGTCACGGCGCTGATCATGTTGTCGCCGGCTGCGCTTCCTGCGATGAGGACGGCCTCGATGGCCTCGAGGAGGGCTTGGCGTGCCAATAGCGGATCAGTGGGCATCAGTGCGACAGCCGCAGAGAGCAGAAGTGGAGCTGCGATGGCGGTCTTGCCTTCGCGTCGCCACGCGTTGCCGTCCAGTCGATCGGCTCGAGCCGTCATCACCGGGTCTTGGAGCGCCGGCTTGGCCAGCGCGATCAGGGCATGCACCTGGAAGGACGCGCCGCTGGCGAGCGCCGCCTCCGCAGCGGCGATGCGGCGCACAGCCGCCCGTTCCGGGGACGGGCTGAGTTCAGCCGATCGGCTCAGGAGGGCGGCGGCGGCGCTGTGGCCTCCTCGCTCACGGGCGCGCTCCGCGCCCCGCTCCAAGACGGCGGCGACTTCCTCGTTCCGGCCGACCGATGCCGCCGCCAGGTGCCACGCCCGCCGGTCACTATCGTCCTCCGAGTCGGTGGCGGCGGCGAGCGCGTTATGCGCTGCCCGCCTATCGGCCGGTCGCGCCCCGCCGTATACCGCGGAGCGGATGAGCGGGTGCCGGAACGCGACGGTCGACCCCAGGACCACGAGCCCGGCAGCTTCGGCGGCCGCCGCCGCCTCGGTCTTGACCCCCAGGATCGCCGCCGCCCGGAGGAGAAAGGCGGTGTCGGCCGTTGAATCGGCCGCCGCCAGAAGCAAGAGCATCTGGGTGTCGACGGGTAGAGACCGGGCCTGGCGGGCGAAGCGCTCCTCCAACCGCCGGCTCAGCGGGAGCGGTTGCAGTGTTGCCGCGGCACCGATCAGCTGACCGGGGTGCGGCTCCTTGGCGAATTCGACGAGCGCCAGCGGGTTGCCCCTCGCCTCCGTGACGATCCGGTCCGCCACCTGACGATCGCCGCCGAACCCTGCCTCGGCGGCGAGCAGCGAATGCGCCGCTTCATCGGTCAGACCGTCGATCTCCAGCATGGGGAACCCCTCGAGCGGGCTCGCCGACTCCGGTCCGCTTCGCTCCGCGAAGATCAGGGCGATCCCGTCCGCCTGAAGTCGACGCCCCCAGAAAGCGAGCGTCTCGATCGATTCGCGGTCGACCCAATGTGCATCGTCGATCAGGCACAGAAGGCGTTCGCAAGCTCTCGCCGCGTTCGCAGCCAGATTGATGACTCCCAATCCGACGAGGAAGTTGTTGCCAGGTTGGCCCGCCGCCAATCCCAGCGCCGAATTCAGGGCGTCGCGTTGCGGTTCGGGTAGCCGGCCGATCTGGTGCAAGATCGGCATTAGTAGCCGGTGGAGCGCGGCGAACCCGATGTCCTGCTCCGGCTCGAGGCCGGTGAAGCGCACGACGAGGAAGTCCTGAGCAGCCGTCGCGGCGTAATCGAGCAGAGCCGTCTTGCCGATACCTGCTTCGCCCCGGACGACCAACGCCGCGCTAGGCCCTCGCCGGGCCGAATCGAGGAGCTGATCGAGCGCCCGGCATTCGTGCTCTCTACCGACAAGGCTCGCCACCACCGGTGATCGTATGTCTCAGCCGGGCTGGCGGTCGGGGCATCGCCGGCAGGCCACCCCCGGGTACGTGAAGTCCTTCCCTATGGGGAGCCCCGAGCGGACTATGGACTGTCAAGGATTCGAAGCGGCCATCTCGTCAGTGAAGCTGTGCGGGAGCAGGAAGACGGCCATGGTGGCAACCGCGACGGAGGAGCCGAGATGGATCTGGTGCTGGCCGGCAAGATTGCGGTCGTCACCGGCGCCAGCAAAGGCATCGGTCTGGCGGTGACCAAAGCGCTCGTCCAGGAGGGCGCACGCGTCGTGGCCGGGGCCCAGACCGCCGACAGCCTGGCCGACCTGGCCGGGGTCACGGCCATGGCGTTGGACCTGTCCGACCCCGCCGCTCCGGCCGCGCTCGTCCAGCGAGCAGTAGACGAACACGGCACGATCGACGTGCTCGTCAACAACGTCGGCGCCGTCAAACTCCGCCTCGAGGGGTTTCTGGCCGTCAGCGACGAAGACTTCGAGTGGTCCCTGCAGATGAACTTCTTCACCACCCTGCGAGCGACCCGGGCCGCCGTGCCGGTGATGGTCGAGCGGGGAAATGGGGCAATCGTCAACATCGCCTCGGTAAACGCCTTCTACCAGCCGGATGGCGCGACCATTGACTACGGTGCGAGCAAGGCCGCCGTCGCCAACCTGACCAAGTCACTCGCCCAGGAGCTCGGGCCCAAGGGCATTCACGTCAACGCCGTCTCGCCCGGCCCCGTCAGCACGGACCTGTGGCTCGGCTCCCACGGTGTCGCCGCAACTGTGGCCGCAGCCACCGGCGTGGACGCCGCCACGGCCCGCGACCGGATAGTGGCAGGGATGGGCGGCTTCGCGACAGGGCGGTTCAGCACCGCCGAGGAGGTCGCCACCCTAGTAGTTCTGCTCGCGTCCGAGCGCACCGCCAACGTGACTGGCGCGAACTACATCATCGACGGCGGCCTGATCAAAACCACCTGACTAAACAAGGAGATTCCATGACCGACCACACCGACAGCCCACCGGACACCATCGTCTTGATCCACGGGCTTTTCCTCACCGCGAAAAGCTGGGAGCGCTGGGTCGAGCGGTACTCCGATCAAGGTTTCACGGTCATCGCCAAGAGCTGGCCGGGCATGGATGTTGACATCGAGGCCCTGCGAAAGGACACGTCGGACATCAATGATCTGGGGATCGCCGAAGTGGCTGATCATTACGAGAAGATCGTCTCCGATCTCGATCGACCACCGATCATCATCGGCCACTCCTTCGGCGGTCTCATCACCCAGCTTCTCCTCGGACGGGGGCTCGGCGTCGCCGGGATCGCCCTCGACTCGGCGCCGTTCAAAGGAGTCCATGTCGTGCCGCCCAGCACCGTTCGAGTCGGCTGGCCGGCGTTGAAGAACCCGGCCAACACGCACCGGGCAGTGACGCTCACCTCCGAAGAGTTTCACTACGCCTTCACCAACACGATGACCGAGGACGAGTCCCGGGCCGTCTACGAGCGTTACGCGGCGCCTGGGCCGGGTCGCCCGCTGTTCCAGGCCGCGTTTGCCAACTTCACCCCGCACTCACCTGCGGCGGTCGACTACCGCAACGAGCAGCGGGCGCCGCTGCTGATCATCGCCGGGGGCCAAGATCATGTGTCGCCCGTGTCCATCAACCGGTCCGAGCTCAAGCATCAACAGAAGTCACACGCGGTCACCGCGTACAAGGAGTTCCCCGACCGCCAGCACTTCCTGCTTGACCAACAAGGGTGGGAAGAGATCGCCGACTTCGCCCTCGCCTGGGCCCTGAACCCGGTCAGCGGGGAGCTCTAATCCGAGCCCGCCCCGGACGCGGACCGATCGGGACACGGCCGTGTAGCGGTCCGCCAGGATGTCTTCGTAAATCCGGACAAAGCGTGAACCAGCGCGGTTGCCACCGAGCGGTCAGGAATTCTCTGAGCCAACGTGGGTGAGGTTTTCGTCGTAGTGGGCGTCGCGACCGCTGCCACTATCTCGGACAGTCGCGAGGCGTTTGTCCAAGGTCAACTAGTCGCGTGATATCGCGGGGCTTCTGCTGATAGGAGGGCAACTCGATGAGCAGGGAAAACCCGAAGCGCCGGTCCGAGCGGAACTCCGGCCTCGAGTCACGAGGGTGAGAGCAAAATGGGTCTCAAACCGACGGAATTTCTGCAACAGGAGGAGAATGTTATGGAGTATGCGACAGCTGAAGCGGATGCAGACGCGGCCGAGTTCCTCGAGTTTCTCGAGCGGTGTCATGACGCCCTCAGGCAGCATACTGGTGGTAACCCGCGGTCGTATCTTGAACTGTGGTCGAATGCTGATGACGTTTCGCTAATGGGAGGGGTTGGCGGTCACCAGGTCGGGTTTGACGCCGTTAGCGGGCTCCTGACTGCAGCAGCCAAGACGCTCAACTACGAAACCTGGAGCGCCGAGAACCTCGTCACCGGTTTCGACGATACGTTCGGTTTCACAGTCGAGCTTGAGCGGCTCACTCGGCATATCCACGGTGAGACGGAGGAAATGAGTCTGAGAGCGACGTCTATATACCGGCGAGAGGAAGGCGCCTGGAAGGTCGTCCATCGTCACGGTGACAGTCAGATGACCGTAGAAATTGACCCAGAGGGCAGACGCTGAAACCGCCAAAATGACCCTCTGAGCAACGTTCAGTAGCCTTAGCCTCCCGCATATTCCCGAGCTGTTGCTGGCTGGCCAAGAGCGACCGTCTTGGTCCTACCTCGCTCGACGGCGGGTTCTGGCGTCGGGTTCGGCTGGTGGCAGGCCGACTGGTACGAGGTTGCCACCAGGCGGCCTCGCTCTGGGCGCATCTGCCGGAGGGGCTTCCGAGCCACGTGAGGCAGGTTTACGTCGTAGTGGGGAGGGGACGCGAACCTCTCCCAAGATGGCACGACCGCTACGGGATCGTTGGGTCACGAACCAGAAGGTCCGGCAACGCAGCTGTGATGAGCACGCGTTACTACAACTCGGAGAGTCGAGAGGTAACCACGTGGACTACGTAGAACGGCGGTCCAGCTCAGGAACAAGACACAGACGGGTCAAGTCTCGGTGGACGACGGTCAACGCCCTCATAACCCGAAGGTCGGAGGTTCAAATCCTCCCCCCGCCACTAAGGATTCTTCCGGGGCTGGTGACACTGTTGCGTCAAACTGCGGTATCGATCTGCCCTTCAAAGGGCTGAGTTCCATCGAGGACTAGGTCCGCATGGCGCTCCGGATCGTCCCTTTGGAGGTAGCCTTCCTCCTCTCGGTACCACTTGTCCCAATTCCGTGTGATCTCTTCAGCAGTACCCATCGCAGCATCACGCGTCAGACCTCGCCTTAGGCAGACCTCCCGCGGGGCCTTGACGAAGATTCCAAGAGTCAGGTAGCGACGGAACTCTCTGCGGAGCGCGCTCACTCCCTCGAGGATCATGATCTCGGTCACTGGCTGATTCTCCGTCGGTGCACGACGATGGCCAGGCCACCATTGGGATCTCTCGTAGTCCAGAGCGATTGCACCGCCCGCTACTGGATCGAGAACCTCCTCGATGAGTCTTGGCCACCAATTCTTTGGGTTATCCCAGCTGGCGAAATCGTCTGTATGAACCACCTCGGCCCCAAGTTGACGAGCAAGCAATTCAGCAAGCGTTGATTTGCCAGCTCCGCCGTGCCCGTCCACACCGATGATTTTGGTGGTTGCCACCTTGGGCGAGCGTAATGCTAGCAATGGCCGAATTGGTGGTCTCTGGCTTCTCTCCTCCACTCAGACCCCCACCATGCGTCGCCGGTACTCATCGCGAATGAATCTGGGGGCGTACGGAAGATATTGCACCTGCCGTTCACCGCTGAGTGAGAAGAAGCTCCCTGTGACCTCTCCGGTGCAGGATGTCGCGCCGCAAAGACACTGTGAGCGTTGGCTGTCGTCAAAAGCGTTCAGGCGGTAGTCGATTGTGATCTCGTCACCAGGTTCAATTCGCTGCCAAGCAAGCACCTTTACCCCACTGCGCATGGCGTTCGGATCGCACGAGTGATTGAGGTAGCAGCCGGGTGATGCGAGCACCGCGCTCCTCTCGAAGTCGATTTCACACAAATGCCGGCGATCGTCATCACTCAGAGATGTGAGGTCATCGTTGCTCACGATTCGTTCATGCCGTCGTCGGAAAATGAAGTCGCCAGCTTCAAAAGCACGCAATGCAAAGACACCCATGCCCTTTACACCGGCATCCTTCACCACGACGTCTCGAATCATTTCCTACTCCGAATTACCTCGACCCTGGTTCGAGGTCGACCCGGGCATTTTCCTACGGATCTGCCAACCGCAGTCGCCGGCTCAGCCACAAAACTGTACTTCTCCGGCTAGTCGGCGGGGCTCGGATCTCGACAAGGTGTAGACCGTTCGACATCGTCCGAGGTCAGCGGCGGGAGGTCACGGGTGAATGGTGAGGACGTGAAGCTTCCCGGCTGGGTCGAACTCGAAGTGGAAGGTCAGGTTGACCGGGCTACCGGGAAACTCACCGGCAATCTCGACTCGCGTGTCGTAGCCGTGGTCGTTGTGGTGGATAGTCCTGGGCGTATAGGTGACGAGCGGGACCTCGCCGCGCCAGGAGCGGATCGCGTCAATCCCGTGGTGGTTCGTGCCCTCGTCCTCGACCACGGCGTCGGGGGCGAACTGGTCGAAGTAGTCGCCGCGGTCAGGTTGGGCGGCGAGGGTGAAGTAACGGCGGATCGGCTCGGGAATCTCGTTGTCGAGTGGCATCGTCAGGAGTCCTTTCGTCGGCGGGTTAGGTCACGTGGTGGGGACGGTGCCGCCGTCGATGACGAACTCGGCGCCATTGATCGACTCGGCCCGATCAGAGACCAGGAAGGCGACCAGCTCGGCGACTTCGGCTGGCTGGGCGGGTCGGCCGATCGGGATGCCTCCGAGTCCGTCGAGAATCTGCTGGCGGGCCTCGTCTTGGCTGACCTGCTGGCCTTCGCTGATGCGGGCAACCAGGGCCTTGGAGGCGTCGGTGTCGATCCAGCCGGGCGCGACCGTATTGATCCGTACCCCCCGAGGACCGAGCTCGTTGGCCAGGCCCTTGCTGTAGGTGGTCAGTGCCGCCTTGGCCGCGGCATAGGCCAAGGTGGCGTCGAACAACGGCATCCGGCGTTGGATCGAGGTCACGTGCACCACGACCCCGGCGCCCTGGGCGATCATGGCCGGTAGCAGCCCGCGGTCCAGGCGCACTGCGGCGAACAAGTTCAGGTTCAACTCGAACGCCCAGCCGGCCTCGGTCAGCGTGGCGAACCCGCCAGACGGGGCCTCCGAGCCGCCCAAGGTGTGCACGATGATGTCAAGACCGCCCCACTGTGCCTGGACCCGCTCGATGACCGTGGCGGCGCCTTCGGGAGTGGTCAGATCGGCCGCGACGAAAAGCCCTGGAGCCTCGTAGTCCTCAGGCAGCGACCGAGCGGTCGTCATAACCGCAGCCCCGGCCTCGCGCAGGCGGGCGGCGACGGCGGCACCTGTCCCCTTGGTTCCGCCGGTCACCAATGCCTTGCGATCGCCCAAGTTGTCGCTGATCGTCACGGGCTTCTCCATTTTCTCTCGGGGTCTCGACGGCCGGGGCCGCACCGAAGCATTAGCGAGGCCGACAAACTGCTAACCTAGAAGTTACTAACTTCTAAGTTAGCAGTCGTGCAGAGGAGGGGTCGCACAGGTGCCCGCAAGGACCAGGTTGGAGGACCGTGAGTGCCCACTGTCGAGGGCCACGGCGACCGTCGGTGAGTGGTGGACGGTGCTGCTGCTTCACGACGCCTTCGACGGCTACACCCGCTTCGACCAGTTCCAGATGAACCTCGGTATCTCCACGAGCATGCTTACCGCCCGGCTAAAGACCCTGGTCGATGAGGGCCTGCTGGAGCGTCGTGCATATCAGACCAAGCCGACGCGCAATGAGTACGTCCTGACTGTTCTGGGCCGCTCGCTGCGCCCGGTGCTCGTTGCGCTGGCAGCTTGGGGAAACTCGAGGCTAAAGCCGTCGCAGCGGAGCATGGTGCTGGTTGATGCTGAGACCGGCGAGGAGGCCGACCCGATCGTTGTCGACCGTGCCACCGGTCGCCCGGTTGACGGAGGGGATTTCGTCTTCACCGCCGGCCCGGCCGCATCTCAGGCGTTCAGTGACCGCTATCGCGACACCACGCCGTTGCGCCAAACCTCCATGTCTTGAGGGCAGCGGTCGCAGCCGCAGACCACGGCGCCAGCCCGCGGTCGAGCCGGCCGGGGTCGGCGAGGAAGCCGGACGGTTGGCAGTTGATCACCCCCGGACCGGCCAGGACCGCCAGCAATTACTACAACCGTTACTACAACTCAGAGAACATGGAGGTAGTCAGCTGGACCACGTGGACGGGCCTTCCAGCTCCGGGGCACGCCGCAGACTGACGACGACCCGGTGGACGACGGACAACGCCCTCTGAATATCCGGTTCATGCTTTCAACCCAGTGGCTCCGGCACCTTGGTGACACTTCCGTATGCGGCTCCGCCACCCGGGCGACGGTGGCTCCGGTACCTGCTTGACACCTCACGTCGGATCCCGCCTTCGCGCCCTTTGCTGTGGAGAGTCACATCCACAGTTGTGAAGGAGGCCGCAAATGCTGGTGGAGCTGGATTCGGTGGAACAGCGTTTGAAAGCGGTGAATGGAGTCATCGACGGGGATGCCCTGTGCTCATGAGCGATTCTCGATCATCCCGATGACGTCCTCTCGGTGGTAGCCCCGGAGCCGAGCAAAGTCCATCGGCTCCGGCACCTGCCGGAGTACGGCGCTGCGCTGAGGTGTCCCGGTGACAGTAGTGCCTCTTCCTCGACGGAACTCGAGAAGCCCTTCGTCTCGGATGTGGCGGCAGAGGGTCTCGATCATCTCGTTCCTCGTGCTGCCGACGTCGACGTCCTCCCGGTTGATCTCGGGAAGCAGGTTGCTCGCGAACTCGAGCGGGACGATGATGAACTTGCGAGCTGGAGGCTCGCAGGTGATAGTTGGCAGTCAGTACTCTCCGATCGGTCTTTCGGGCAACGTGATGACGGGAATCGCCGCCAGCCCGACGACGGCGGACATCTATGCCATGGTCAAGCCCACCGAGTTCACCGGTCCCGCCCGTCTGGGACGTCTTCGCCGAGGACGCCACCGGTGGTGCCATCCCCTTAAGTACCTTGACCGACAAATTTTCCCCACAGCCATGGGAATTGCCATTCGGGCACACCTGACCGCTGATCGGGCCTGAGGAAGCGGTCCCGGTGACGCCGGTCGGCTCCACCACTCGAAACAACGCCTGATCGCCCAGGCGCGATCGAGGTGTCATAGGTCTGAGACGGTGACGATGGCGAGTCGACTGATCGTATGAGACGATGGGTGAGGGAATCTGGGGCGGTCCAGACTTAGGTCTCGAAGAGGCGGGGAGCAAGGCCAATGAACGGCCATGTGCTCATGGGCGGCGATCGAAACTGTCGCGCGGCGTTTTTTCCGAGGCGAGGTCGAAAGGCAGGCGTCACCGCGCTCAAACGCGTCATTACCTGTCTGTTCCTCTGTGGAGGCGTTATCGCCGGGTTTCCGCCGAGCGAAGCCTGGGCCGGTCCTCCCACATCGGTCACGTCGCTGTCGGCCACTGCGTCCTCGTCGGCCGCCGGGGCCCTCTCCACCTGGACGATCCGATTCACCACCTCGTCCTCGGGTGCCCTCGAGGGATCGGCCGGCAGCACCATCACGATCACTCTCCCGACCGGCACAACCTTCGGGTCCTTCACCGGCGGCTCGGTCACCGACACCACCGCCGGTGAGCCGGTGGGTTTCAATTGCTCGGTGGTGAGCGGGACCACCGTCACCTGTCCCATCTATTACTACGACACGGTGAACGCCGGTGACGTGGTGTCGGTCCTGCTCTACGGGGTGACCAACCCGACCACCACCGGATCGGCCACGGTGTCGGTGTCGACCACGTCGGACACTGTGGCCGCCTCGACGTCGACCTCCATCACCGCCGACCGCTCGGTCACGTCGTTGTCGGCCACTGCGTCCTCGTCGGCTGCCGGGGCCCTCTCCACCTGGACGGAGGACTTCACCACGTCGTCCTCGGGTGATCTCGAGGGCCCCGCCGGGAGCAGCATCTCCGTCACCCTCCCGACCGGCACCACCCTGGGATCCTTCGCCGGGGGCACCGTGTTCGATACCACCGCCAACCGGACGGTCGGTTCCAACTGCTCGGTGGCCAGCGGGACCACCGTCACCTGCCTGATCTACAACGGATACTCGGTGCCCGCCGGTGATGCGGTGACGGTTGCCCTGAACGGGGTGACCAACCCGACCGCCACCGGACCGGCCACGGTGTCGGTGTCGACCACGTCGGACACGACACCGGCCACGGCCTCGATCTCGATCACCACCGCCCAATCGGTCACGTCGTTGTCGGCCACTGCGTCCTCGTCGGCCGCCGGGGCGCTCTCCACCTGGACGATCGGATTCACCACCTCGTCCTCGGGTGCCCTCGAGGGCACGGCCGGCAGCACCATCAGCTTCACGCTCCCCGCCGGCACGACCCTGGGGTCGTTCGCCGGCGGCACCGTCACCGACGTCACCACCGGCCAGGTCGTGAGCGATCCCTATTACTACGACTATGGCGACTGCACCGTGGTGAGCGGGACCACCGTCACCTGTCCCATCTATTACTACGACACGGTGAACGCCGGTGACGTGGTGTCGGTCCTGCTCTACGGGGTGACCAACCCGACCACCACCGGATCGGCCACGGTGTCGGTGTCGACCACGTCGGACACTGTGGCCGCCTCGACGTCGACCTCCATCACCGCCGACCGCTCGGTCACGTCGTTGTCGGCCACTGCGTCCTCGTCGGCTGCCGGGGCCCTCTCCACCTGGACGGAGGACTTCACCACGTCGTCCTCGGGTGATCTCGAGGGCCCCGCCGGGAGCAGCATCTCCGTCACCCTCCCGACCGGCACCACCCTGGGATCCTTCGCCGGGGGCACCGTGTTCGATACCACCGCCAACCGGACGGTCGGTTCCAACTGCTCGGTGGCCAGCGGGACCACCGTCACCTGCCTGATCTACAACGGATACTCGGTGCCCGCCGGTGATGCGGTGAAGGTTGCCCTGAACGGGGTGACCAACCCGACCGCCACCGGACCGGCCACGGTGTCGGTGTCGACCACGTCGGACACTGTGGCCGCGTCGGCTTCGACGGCGATCACCACCGCGCAGTCGGTGGCGGCGCCGACTGTGGACGCGTCCTCGTCGGCCGCCGGTGCCCCGGCGACCTGGACGATCGGGTTCACCACGTCGTCCTCGGGTGATCTCGAGGGCCCAGCCGGGAGCAGCATCTCCGTCACCCTCCCGACCGGCACCACCCTGGGATCCTTCGCCGGGGGCACCGTGTTCGATACCACCGCCAACCGGACGGTCGGTTCCAACTGCTCGGTGGCCAGCGGGACCACCGTCACCTGCCTGATCGACAACGGATACTCGGTGCCCGCCGGTGATGCGGTGACGGTCACCCTGAACGGGGTGACCAACCCGACCACCCCCGGACCGGCCACGGTGTCGGTGTCGACCACGTCGGACACGACACCGGCCACGGCCTCGATCTCGATCACCACCGCCCAATCGGTCACGTCGTTGTCGGCCACTGCGTCCTCGTCGGCCGCCGGGGCGCTCTCCACCTGGACGATCGGATTCACCACCTCGTCCTCGGGTGCCCTCGAGGGCACGGCCGGCAGCACCATCAGCTTCACGCTCCCCGCCGGCACGACCATGGGGTCGTTCGCCGGCGGCACCGTCACCGACGTCACCACCGGCCAGGTCGTGAGCGATCCCTATTACTACGACTATGGCGACTGCACCGTGGTGAGCGGGACCACCGTCACCTGTCCCATCTATTACTACGACACGGTGAACGCCGGTGACGTGGTGTCGGTCCTGCTCTACGGGGTGACCAACCCGACCACCACCGGATCGGCCACGGTGTCGGTGTCGACCACGTCGGACACTGTGGCCGCCTCGACGTCGACCTCCATCACCGCCGACCGCTCGGTCACGTCGTTGTCGGCCACTGCGTCCTCGTCGGCTGCCGGGGCCCTCTCCACCTGGACGGAGGACTTCACCACGTCGTCCTCGGGTGATCTCGAGGGCCCCGCCGGGAGCAGCATCTCCGTCACCCTCCCGACCGGCACCACCCTGGGATCCTTCGCCGGGGGCACCGTGTTCGATACCACCGCCAACCGGACGGTCGGTTCCAACTGCTCGGTGGCCAGCGGGACCACCGTCACCTGCCTGATCTACAACGGATACTCGGTGCCCGCCGGTGATGCGGTGAAGGTTGCCCTGAACGGGGTGACCAACCCGACCGCCACCGGACCGGCCACGGTGTCGGTGTCGACCACGTCGGACACTGTGGCCGCGTCGGCTTCGACGGCGATCACCACCGCGCAGTCGGTGGCGGCGCCGACTGTGGACGCGTCCTCGTCGGCCGCCGGTGCCCCGGCGACCTGGACGATCGGGTTCACCACGTCGTCCTCGGGTGATCTCGAGGGCCCAGCCGGGAGCAGCATCTCCGTCACCCTCCCGACCGGCACCACCCTGGGATCCTTCGCCGGGGGCACCGTGTTCGATACCACCGCCAACCGGACGGTCGGTTCCAACTGCTCGGTGGCCAGCGGGACCACCGTCACCTGCCTGATCGACAACGGATACTCGGTGCCCGCCGGTGATGCGGTGACGGTCACCCTGAACGGGGTGACCAACCCGACCACCCCCGGACCGGCCACGGTGTCGGTGTCGACCACGTCGGACACGACACCGGCCACGGCCTCGATCTCGATCACCACCGCCCAATCGGTCACGTCGTTGTCGGCCACTGCGTCCTCGTCGGCCGCCGGGGCGCTCTCCACCTGGACGATCGGATTCACCACCTCGTCCTCGGGTGCCCTCGAGGGCACGGCCGGCAGCACCATCAGCTTCACGCTCCCCGCCGGCACGACCATGGGGTCGTTCGCCGGCGGCACCGTCACCGACGTCACCACCGGCCAGGTCGTGAGCGATCCCTATTACTACGACTATGGCGACTGCACCGTGGTGAGCGGGACCACCGTCACCTGTCCCATCTATTACTACGACACGGTGAACGCCGGTGACGTGGTGTCGGTCCTGCTCTACGGGGTGACCAACCCGACCACCACCGGATCGGCCACGGTGTCGGTGTCGACCACGTCGGACACTGTGGCCGCCTCGACGTCGACCTCCATCACCGCCGACCGCTCGGTCACGTCGTTGTCGGCCACTGCGTCCTCGTCGGCTGCCGGGGCCCTCTCCACCTGGACGGAGGACTTCACCACGTCGTCCTCGGGTGATCTCGAGGGCCCCGCCGGGAGCAGCATCTCCGTCACCCTCCCGACCGGCACCACCCTGGGATCCTTCGCCGGGGGCACCGTGTTCGATACCACCGCCAACCGGACGGTCGGTTCCAACTGCTCGGTGGCCAGCGGGACCACCGTCACCTGCCTGATCTACAACGGATACTCGGTGCCCGCCGGTGATGCGGTGAAGGTTGCCCTGAACGGGGTGACCAACCCGACCGCCACCGGACCGGCCACGGTGTCGGTGTCGACCACGTCGGACACTGTGGCCGCGTCGGCTTCGACGGCGATCACCACCGCGCAGTCGGTGGCGGCGCCGACTGCTAAGCCCTCGTCCTCAGCCGTCGGCGCCCTGGCGACCTGGACGGTGGGCTTCACCACGTCGCCGTCGGGCGATCTCGAAGGCATGGCCGGGAGCACCATCACGGTCACTCTCCCGACTCACACGACCCTGGGGTCGTTCACGGGAGGTACGATCACCGACACCACCGCCGACCAGATCGTGGGTTCCAACTGCTCGGTCGTGAGCGGGACGACCGTGACCTGCCTGATCGACAACGGATACTCGGTGCCCGCCGGTGATGCAGTGAGAGCGTCCATCGGCGGAATCACCAATCCGACGACCACTGGGTCGACGATGACGAAGGTCGTCACTAGCTCGGACACGAAGTCGGCCACCGCCTCAGCCGCTATCGTATCGGCGCAGTCAGTTAAGTCCTTGTCCGTGACGCCCCAGTCGTCGGTAGCCAGCGCCATAACCACCTGGAAGTTAGGGTTCACCACCTCGTCCTCGGGGGACCTCGAGGCCACGGCCGGCAGCACCATCACGGTCACCCTCCCGACGGGGACGAGCATGGGGTCGTTCACCGGTGGCGACGTCGCCGACACCACCACCGACGAGACAGTCGGTTCCAACTGCGCGGTGGCCAGCGGGACCACCGTCACCTGCCTGATCTACAACGGATACTCGGTGTCCGCCGGTGATGCGGTGACTGTCACCCTGAACGCGGTGACCAACCCGACGACCACCGGACCGGTCACGGTGTCGGTATCCACTTCCTCGGACACGAAGTCAGCCACTGCGTCGACCACGATCTCACCGGCCGTGCTCCCCATCGTGAGCGAAGTGGACCCCTCCACGGGGTTCACTACGGGAGGGACCCCTGTGACCATCACGGGATCTGGTTTCACCGGTGCCACCGAGGTGGACTTCAACGGGATGGCGGCCGGAAACGTCATGGTCGTCAATGACGACTCGATCACGGCGACGTCTCCCGTGGGGGTAGCAGGCCTGGTTGACGTGACCGTGACGACCCCGGTCGGACCGTCGACCGTGACCCCAGCGGACCAATACACCTATACCGTCTTCCAGACTGTTCCCCAGACAGTCCCCTGCAGTCCCGACTGTACGAACACCGAGAGCTCTCCGCTGAATGCTACGAGCGTTACGGTGACAGGGGACTCGGGTACCTCCTCTCCCGGATCGTCCACCAGCCTGACCGTAAACACGGACAAGCTCAGCTGTGGGGCGTCAATAGCCAGCGACTATGACTACCCAACCGTCGTCTCCACGCTGTCCGCCACAGGCTTTGTCCACAACGCGGCGCTGACGGTGACCGAAGTGGTGGGCAATGAACCGAGCACGGCCGGAGTGCAGGTCTGTTACGGAACGGGGCAGAATCCGACACAAGGGGCGTTCCTCAATCATTGTAAACACTCGATGAAGGCACCGTGTCTTGAGTCGCTTACCGAATCGGGAGGCTCGGTGGTGGCCACCTTCCTGGCGCCCCCGACCGACCCCCGGTTCTGGACCGGGAACGCCTCGCCCGACCCGAGGAGCTTCTCGCCGGCCACCGGCGCTCCGCAGTCCGTTCTGACCATCAAGGGGAAGAACCTGAGCGGAGTTGTTTCAGTGGCCATCGGCGGCGCCACGGCCAGCATCTCGAGCAAGTCGACGGCGACCAAGCTGGAGGTGACTCTGTCACCCAATGCTGCCATCGGTACCACGTACATCACGGTGACGTCCGCCTCCGGTGAAAAGGTATCGAGCAAACTGTTCACCGTGACATAGTCCAGCTCTGCGGGTCGGAGCCACGATGAAGCGGCGCTCCGACACCGGCTACCATTGAAGGCCGGACACTGGACTTTGAGGCCTCGAGGAGATTCCTTCGGTGCTCGAATTCGGGATCCTCGGACCCCTTGTGGTGCGGGGCGACGCTGGAGAGATGCGAGTGGCCGGAGCGCGTCGCCGGGCATTCGTATCCGGGGCTCCACGCGGCCCCTCTGTTCAGAGCGTGACACTCCAGGCTGCCGCCGTCAACGGTGGAGGCAGCCGAAGGCGGGGGGGGCGGGTCATCCACGCCGCACGCGCTGTGACCCCGTCATACAACAAGAGGCACAGATCCCTCGCCTCGAACACGGGTGCTCCTCGGTCAGTCCGTCACATGCCGGCACGCCAGCTCTGTCAGCGCTTAGCGGTGCCGCTTCGGATGTAACGGTCGAGGCCATGGCTGTCGTCCCCTGGTCTTCGGATCCAATTAGCGAGAGGCAGGTTTGGCGCCAGCCATCACTACAACCGTTACAACAACTCCGAGCAACTGGAGGCCTTCGCGTGGACCACCTAGACCGACGGTCCAGCTCAGGAGCAACTCGCAGACTGAAGACGACTCCAGGGACGACTCTAGTAGGGACGACTGCCCGCTATCAGTGGCCGAGCGATCCCGGATGGGTACCGCACGAGTAACCCTCAATCAAGGAGTGATGTAACCGGGCAATACCGTGCGATGTTGGATGCCTGAGCATCTGTCGGGGGGATGGGACAGACTGCCGCCATGTCAGACCTGGACGGCACCACCGTGGTCATCACCGGCGCATCGAGCGGCATCGGGGCGGCCACCGCCCGAGCGCTTGCCGCCCGGGGAGCGAAACTCCTCCTCGCGTGCCGCTCCGAGTCCCGGGCCGCCCCGGTGCTCGACGAGCTGGCCGCCGCGGGCACCCCGGCCCTCGGAGTCGTGCCCATCGACCTCGGCGACCTCGACGCCGTGCGGGGCGCGGCGGACGCCATCGCCGAGCGGCTGCCACGCTTCGACGTCCTAATCAACAACGCCGGTCTGGCCGGAGGCCGGGGCCGGGGCCTCACTCCTAGCGGCTTCGAGCTGGCCTTCGGCACCAACCACGTCGGCCACTTCCTCCTCACCACCCGCCTCCTCGACTCACTTGGCGAGGGGGCGCCTCGGCGGGTGGTCACCGTGGCGAGCAAATCGCACTACCAGGCCAAGGGGATCGACTTCGACGCCGTGAGCCGTCCCGCCCGCTCGATGACCGGGCTTCCCGAGTACGCGGTGTCGAAGCTGGCCAACGTGTTGTTTAGCCAGGAGCTGGCCCGACGGGTCAGTGAGCGCGGCATCCACACCTACGTCCTGCACCCCGGCGTGGTCGCCTCGGAGATCTGGCGCAACGTCCCCGGGCCCATGCGCTTCGTCATGACCCGCTTTATGAAATCGCCCGAGGGGGGCGCCCGCACCAGCGTCTACTGCGCCAGCTCGCCGGAGGTCGCCGACGACACCGGGCGCTACTACACCGACTGCGGCGTGAAGGAGCCCAACGCGGCAGCCACCCCGGAGTTGGCGGCGGAGCTGTGGCGCCGCAGCGAGGAGTGGGTCACGGCCTAACTCCCCGACCTACAAGTAGAGGGCATCCGAGAAGTGCCAATCCAGCAAGACGGACCCCTCCGGTCAACCACCCTGTAACTACCTCGCCGCGCGATTGCGGATGGCCGGCCCGGTCCGGGCTATCTCGTAGCTCTCCCGGTAGCCGGCATTTCCGGATGGCCTTCTTGGGGAATGAGTCAAGGAAGGTGCGGTGATATAGGTTGGCCTGGTCTGGCCCAGTCTTCTTCGGTATGCGCTGCCATGAACTGTTCCGTTCGCAGTTCGATGGCCGGCGCCTCGCGAGGTGTGCCACAACATCATCAGGCCATTCAACTCTTCGCCCAAGCACGGCGCCCTGGAACCGCGTGGACAACTGTTTCCACTTCGACGTTGACGAGCAGTACGGGTGTGCAAGAGTACGAGGTACGCAGCTTGGTTTGATTTAGCAACTACTGGAGGGCCGACAGTGAAGATCTCTCGCTTCGCCGGTCTCGGTGCGATCGTCGGCGGACTCGTTGCCGGCACCTATGTACTCACCGTACGAGGGGCACTGACAGTGGACCTGGAAGTGGGTCGGCGAATCCGACCGCTCGGTCCACGTCACATGCACATTTCAGCGGATCCCGAAACGGTGTTCGATGTCGTGGCCGCGCCGTATCTAGGAAAGACTCCACGAGCCATGGAAGGCAAGTTAGACGTCCTTCAACGCGGCAGCGACATGGTGTTGGCGGCCCACTACACGCCGGTTGCTGGTGGGATGACAGCCACAACAGTGGAGACCGTTCGATTCGAGCGCCCAAACACCATCTCGTTCAACCTGGTGCGAGGGCCAGTACCCCATGTTCGAGAGACGTTCCAGTTCGATCCCGCCGACGGTGGCACGCGATTCACCTACTCAGGAGAGATCGGTGCGGATCTGTGGGCCTTCGGGAGGTGGTGGGCAGGGCTCGTCGCCGGACCCTGGGAACGCACCGTCGAGACATCCATGACCGGCATAAAAGATGAGGCCGAGCGAATCGCCGCGGTGAAGAGGTCGGGGGCCCGCAAGTAAGTCCTGGTGAACAGCCTCGTTTGAGCTGACCGCTCATCGTGGGTCATTCAAGCACGCCCTGGCATCATCCGATACTGAGGAGATGGACGACAAGCGGGCGAGGAGGGCCCGACCCGGGCTATTCCTCTGGTGGGCTGTCCTGGCGGGTTTGGGTGGCTTCCTGGTCGCGGGGCTACGGGGGCCATGGGCCAGTGTTCAGCTGGTGTCGCCGGTGGTGTTGTTCTGGCTCGTCGTCATTGGCGCCGGGTTGTGCTGGCTTCCCTCCGTCGTGGTGATTGTCGTCGGCTGGCGGCGGGGTCTGGCGGAACTCGCCATCCTCGGCGCCGCCCTTGCCGTGGAGTCGGGGTTCGGCGTCGTTCACGGCCTCACCGTTCCCGGGATCCTTTATGGTCCGAACAATGCCGTATTGAGTTCCGCCTTCCTCGCCTTGCCAGTAGCACTCGTGGCCGCCATCCCCATCCTCGCCCGACAGTCAGGGGTAGGAGCCATGCTCGGACGACATTGGCGCAGTTGGGCGGTCGGTTGGACGGCCTTGGGTGCGGCCGGTGCCGCCGTGCTTCTCACCCGCCCAGACATTCTCCAAGCCCCTACCATGGGCTCCCTCATTCCCCTCGTCTTGGGTGCGTTTTCCCTCGTCGTCACCATGGCGCTATCGATCCGCCATCTGCGTCTGTACTGGGTGGGCAGGCTCCGCGCCTCGCTTGTCACCTCATTGACCTTATTGTCGTTAGGTCTCTCGGGCCTCGTGTGGCTGGGCCGGAGTCCGTTCTCGCTGGGGTTCTGGACCGCCCACATTCTGGACATCGGAGGCGTGGCCGGCGCGGCCGTGGCGCTCGCCGTCGGCTACCGCTCACAACACTCCATCACGAAGCTGATCGCACCGGTGCTGACACGAGACCCCTTGGTCGCTCTCGATCTTGGCCTGTCGCCCGCCGTCCATCGCTTTGTGGGACTGTTGGACCGCAAAGACCCTGTCACAAAAGAGCATGTGACTCGGGTGGGAGAGCTGGCCGTCCGAGCCGGAGAGCGCGCCGGCATACGGGGAACCCGGCTTCGAAACCTTGGTCTGGCCGCTCTTCTCCACGACCTCGGCAAGCTCGAGATCCCCGAACAGATTCTGACCAAGCCCGGTGCCCTGACCGATGATGAGATGGAGGTTATACGCACCCATCCGGCCATCGGCGAGCGCCTCATGCTGAGCGAATACGAGCTCGCCCCCGCGGCATCCTTCGTGCGCTCTCATCACGAACGCCACGACGGGCGGGGCTACCCCGACGGCCTGATAGGGGACCAGATTCCCCTGGAAGTGGGCATTATCAGCACCTGCGACGCCTTCGATGCCATGTGTCACACTCGGCACTACCGCCAGGGCATGGGACCAGAAAAAGCCATCGCAGTGCTTTCCGAGCACGCCGGTTCGCAGTGGAACGCCGAGGCAGTGGCACTCGTCGTGGCCACGATCCATTCCAATGCTGTCACGGGGAGCACTCTTGACGATGTAGGCCGTACCGGCGACTCCGAGGAGCTTGCTTGCGGGTGCGCCGACGCCCTTCCCGACGAGATTCGGGAACTGGCGCTTGCAGGTCAGCGGCCGAGCTGAGTCTCGGGGGAGTCAAGGGCGACGCTCTGGTCCAATGGTCGTTCGACGAGCGCGGTCACATTTTGGATCCTCCTTGGAGGGACCTCGATTTCCACCGGCACTGAAACCGCACCTTCCCTGAACCGCTGAAGGCACGCATTGGCTGTTCCCAGAGCGACGGAGGTGCCTCTGTCCATCTGCGGCCACAGAATTTATGATTCGGGCATGATCGGTGGAGGGACCGACGGTCGGACGAGCGAACCGGCTTCGGTGCGATGGAAGCGACGCGCTGTCACCATCCCGACCATGCTCGGCGCTACAGCTGCAGCGGTCCTCTTCTCACCGGTTATCGCGGCCGGGGCTGTCATCTACGATGTCGTCCGCTTCCGCTTCCGCTTGCCGACCCTCCGCCTGTTCTTGTTCGTGACGCAGTATTTGGTCAACGACAGCACCGAAATCCTCCTCTCCGGGCCGTATTGGTTGGCGGCTGGGTTCGGGACTGGCATTGACTCGGTGGCATCGATCCGCCGCCACGAACGCCTCCAGCGGTGGTCCATTGATGTGATGGCCCGTCGGGCCGACAAACTCCTTGGCCTGACAGTGGATATCGATGCCGAGGGAGTAGCTGCGCTCGAGGAACCTGGTCCGGTAATCGTGCTGTGCCGTCACGTCAACGTTGTGGACTCATCCCTCCCGGCATTGCTGTACCAGGAGCGGGGCTATCACGTGCGAGGCATCATCATGGCCGAACTCCTCGCGGATCCCGGCTTCGACCTGCTCTACGGACGCCTCGGATCAGTATTCATCCCCCGGGATAACGGTCCCGAAGCGCGGAAGGCAGTCGCCCGGCTCCGAGCCAGCGATGACCCGAAGACGGCCATAGTCATCTTTCCGGAGGGTCGGCTCTTTCGTCCCGAGCTGCTGAGCAGGTACTTGGACAAGCTCGCGCTGAGCGACGCCACCCGCAGCCATCGTCTCTCGGGACTCCGACATGTGCTCCCGCCACGCCCCGGAGGCGTCGACGTCCTGCTCGACGCCAACCCCGGAGTTGATGTCGTGGTCATCGCTCATGCCGGACTCGACTCCTATCCGAGCTTCATGGAGTTGGCCCGCGGTGCGCCGCTGACCGCCCCTCTCCGGGTGACGGCCTGGCGGTTCCCCAATGCAGAGATCCCCGAGGCCAAGGACGAGCGGCTGGTCTGGCTTGACGAGGCGTGGTGCCGGGTCGACGAATGGGTTGACGGCCAAATGTTCGTCGCGGGCCAATAGGAGACTTGGGTCCGAGCGCCTTCTGGTGTACTACACCAGCAAGCGGACACCGCTTCCCTTTGAGCCGAACGAGAAGCCCGTGCGTAACATGCCTGTGCCGCGGGACCTGTGTCCGATCCGCCCCGGCCGCGGTCTACCCGTTCTGACTTGTCGATTCAGGGCATCCGGTAGCGCGCGGCTGAGTATCCAACTGGACCGGGGTGGAAGTGCCGCTTGCGAGTGGGCAGCAGTGGCCGGCTATCTCCTTAGCAACCGCACGATATCGCACGGGGGCTTCGAAGTTGAAGTGCACCGTGTCGATGCCGGAGCCACCGCTTTTGGTAGCTGGCCACTCCTTTGACGACTCGCCCTGCCGGTTACTCCTACAAGCCACATGTCAGTAGGGCCCGGCGACATCCAGATGATCGCGCGACTTCCAACCTGAGAGACGACCAGCCGACGGCCATCCCAGAAAAATCCCAAAATGGTCGAGCAGGTTGTCATACAGTCCTGCCAGGTCAGGACGCCGAAACGTCGAGAAAGCCGACTTTGACATCTCCAGCCCCTCCTAAAGCTCAGCGTCTGCGCCGCCGGGATCTGGAGCAACGATTGCCGGCTCGACCCGTTGGGTCCCAACCGCTGTTTCACCATATCACCCGACAGATTCCGTCGTTTTGGCGAGTGGTCAGACGTCCACTGAACCGTCGACACTCGACGGAGGAATCCAACTCTGGCTCAGCAGCTCGCGAGACCAGATAGTTCTAAAGTTACCTCCGCGCCCAACTTCTGCCGACGCAAATCAATCGGGACCGAAGTCGACGTCGCAAAGTGGAACCAGAGTTCTCCCCTCAAACAAGTCGTTAGCCACTACGGATATGAAGGGAACGCGGCCGGTTTCCTCGCCCTGCATCCAATGAGCGAACATCAGTTGTGTTACTACAAGCGTTACTACAACTCAGAGAATCTGGGCGCAGTCAGCTGGACCACGTGGACCGGCGGTGCAGCTCAGAAGCACGGTGGCAGACTGACGACGACTCGTGGACGCCTGTCAACGCCCTCATAACCCGAAGGTCGGAGGTTCAAATCCTCCCCCCGCCACTAAAAAGAGCCCTGGTAGACCTGAGAAGGGAATCTGCCAGGACCTTTTTCGTCTTCGTTGCTACTCCGTTACTCTCGCCGGTCTTCGCATAGAGCGTCCGAGGGACGTCCACGGAGTCAAATCCTTTCTGCGCCGGAGCTCAGAGAGCAACCTGACGGCGTGAAGCTGTCTCGGGCGTCGGAAAGAATCAACGTTGACAATGCCGGCTTCTGACTGCTCGATAATGTCGCCGAGGTTTTCAACGTCTAACCCGGATCGACCGCGCGAAAAATGCCGGTGGTCGAACGGCGCCCGGGGGCGGGCCCGTCGTTGGGAACATCCGGGAGGATATGAGCGGGCGGCTTCTGGGCAGGTCAGCCAGGTGATCCAATTTTCGTGGCCACCGCTATCAAAATCAGGCGGGGTTGGTCCTGGCCTAGTGGTCGATCCATCACACAGGAAACGCACATTCGCTCGCTCTTTGGGCCGGTGTTTGCTAAACGTGAGGTCGTGAACGCTGGGGCGGGCGAAGCGAGAGTTGCTATCACGGCCCTTGTGCATACTTACGCTGCTCGGATCGACGCCGGCGACCTCGACGGCGTGGCGTCCCTCTTCGAGAACGCCGAGTGGAGGTCGGGTGACTCCGACCAGCCCGTGCTCCGCGGCGCCGAGGCCATCCGGACAATCTTCGAACGGGTCCAGCTGTACGAAGGAATGCCCCGTACGACTCACCAGATCTCCAACCTGACGATCAACGTTGAACCCGATGGTCGCACCGCCTCCTCGGTCTGCACGTTCGTCGTTCTGCAGGGCGTAGAGGTGGGCGCCCCGATCGAGGTCATCCTTACTGGTATCTATGAGGACCGCTTCGAGCTGGCCGAGTCCGCCTGGCGGTTCGCGGCGCGCCGGATCCGGCCGCTGCTGTTGGGCGATCTTCGTCGACACTATCGATGAAGTACGAAACCTGGTGGTGATGAGACGGTGAGATTCGGTGTGGCGATTCCGTCCTACGGCACCTCCGCCCTTGGACCTGCCGTCCGCGACCTTCTCGTGGCAGCGGAGGAGTTGGGCTACGCCTCGGCCTGGTTCCCCGACCACATTGTGGTGCCGAAGGAGGCCGCAGGTCCGAACCTCTCTCCACCATTCTTCGAGCCCCTGGCGAGCTGCGCCTTCGGGCTCGGCATCACAAGGCGGATCGTGCTCGGCACCGACATCTTGGTCGGCCCGTACCGCCACCCCTTGCTCGTCGCGGCAATGGCGGCCACGATGGGGCACTTAGCCGGTAACCGTCTCATTCTTGGGGTCGGGATCGGGTACTTGCACGGTGAGTTCGCGGCGCTCGGCGCTGGACCCTTCGAGGAGCGTGCAGCTCGCACCGAGGCCGTCCTTTCCGACCTTCGTTCGCCTCCCGAGGACGCGATCGTCCTGTCCGCACCAGACCCGGTGCCGGTCTGGGTCGGAGGCAATAGCGGCGCAGCCGAGCGACGCGCCGCTCTGCTCGGTGACGGCTGGCATCCATTGTGGACGCCGGCCGCTAAGTATGCAGCCTCCCGGAAGCGCATTCTCGCCCTTCGGGAAGAAGCTGGCCTGAATGGGCCATTTACCTTCTCTTACAGCTGCATGACCACGGCCGTCCTTTCCGACCGCCGGTCATGGCCACCGCCGGCGACACGTCCGCCGATGGGTTCGGAGTTCCGCTATCAACCCGAGGCATGGGTGGCGGGTGACAACCGACCCAGGTTCGTCGGCACGCCCGACGAGGTGGCTGCCGACCTCCGCCTGCTGGAGGAGGCTGGGGTCGACCACGTGGTGCTGCGATTTGGGTCGGCAGACGTCGTGCCTCTCGAGCGTTTCTCCGCAGACGTCATGCCGACCTTCGTCGGAGTGAGGGGGCCTCGATAATCGGTCAGGTGGGCGCTATTCGTTCGTCCAGACCCGCTTGCGACCGTTCATCCGCTCAGAAATTCCTCTTCTTTTCGCCCGGGCGGGGCCGTCCGGTATCGCCACTGTGACGGGCCGACGATATCGCCAACGCCCTCACGCGGAAATGCCGGGTGATGCGCCATGTGCCGCGTGTCAGCCGATGATCAACTGTCAACGACGGTCGAAAACTGCCGCGGTTGTCGCGTTAGGTGCTCAGTACTGGACCGTCGTAACCACGTTGGGATACCCGTTGATCCCATCCGTCATCGTACGCAGGTGATCGGACGACTACCGCTACTGAGGCCGGAAGGCCGACAAGTCGGCGTTAGGGTATCGATCGCACACGTCGCTCCAGGTGCGGGAGGTCCAGTAGCGATGGCCGCGGGATGGAAAACCCACCAACTCCAACTGCCGAGGTGTGGCTTGCTCGACGAATCGGTACCAAGATTCGCCCAGCCGCTCCGTCAGGCTCATCTTGTCGAACCAGATGTCACTCACGGTGCGATAGCTGGCCTTGAGCGAGAAGCGGGCACCTCTCGACGCGCTCATTGCCGTCCCGCGGTGGTAGGTGTTCGTCTTGTATGCCAGCACGGTTCCGGCCGGACCGGCGCTGCTGACCTCACAGGTGTAGATCTCAGGGTGCTCCTCGCGGGTTATGCGCGGCGGCCACATCGGGAGGTTTCTGGTGTGGTGTTGCGATACCACGTGGGTGGGTCCGAGTTCTTCGGGGACCCCGTGGATATAAATGAACATCTCGACCTCGGCCAAGCTCGGATCATCCGATGGCACTACGGGCGTGTGGTTCCCGTAATCGCAGTGCAGCTGCTGGTCATAGTCCGTGGCGCCGCTGTACTTCGCCCAGTTGTGCGCCTCGTACAAGCGGATGGCCGCCGTCCCGAGGAGCGCTTCGGCGAGGGCGGCGATCGGTGGACTCAGGCCGAGGAGGGACCACTCGACGCTCGAGTACGGGAACAGGTCTATGCCGGCGAAGGCGTCGCCGGTGAAGCGGGCGTTGCGAGCCGGATCGACCCCGGCGTGGTACTCCTCGGCGGTCGGGAACATCAGCTCGAGTTCGGCTTGCGCTGGCGCGAGGTCGTCCTCCCACAGGTATCCGGGAAGGACGGCGTACCCGTGCTCGTGAAAGTGCTCCGTCGCCTGCGCAAGTATCGAAGTCCGGTTACCCACCCGACCCAACTTTAGCGAGCTGGCTGATCCGCAACTTGCGGGCACTGATAGCGGACGCCCTGCCGTGCCGTTCAGGCGCCACTACAAAGGCCCTGGCAGACGCCCTGAGAGGGGAGCCTGCCATGCCGAGTTGAAATTGGGTGACCAGACAGACGAACTGGTTGTTCCGGCGAAGCCGTCCGCAGTGAACAACTCAGGCTTCAAATTCCTGTCCATCGTCTGTCAAGCTCGCTCTATTGAGGCGGTTGCGTCTTGTCCGGCGTCCTCACGACGCGACGAACCGACGATCGGCGAATCGCCAGAGCTTGCGCTTGCGCCGGAACGTCCTTCGATGTCGCCGATGCGGACAAACAGGTCGGCCAACACGTCGACCAGGAGCGCCCTGTCCATCACCAACTGCCCCTGGTGCCAGGCCAGGCATAGCTCGCTCAGGGTGCCGATCTGGGCGTAGGCGACAAGGCGGGCACGAAGATCCCCTAGGGGGTCGGAGCCGGGGGGCGCCAACCCCGCCACGGCGACGTCGATGATCTGGTGTCGAAAAGCGCTCAGCGCACCGCCGTGAGTCTCGGTGAGCAACACCCGCGCCAGGCACTGGTCATCCACCAACGCGCCGACGAACGCCGCAAGCCACCTTTGCGGTGGTCCGCTCGGCTCTGTCGGCCGGAACGGATCGACACGCTCCGACATCACCGCGATGGCATGGTCGACCACCGCGCTCTGAAGCTCGGTGAGAGAGGCGAAGCTCTCGTAGAAGTACCTCTTGGTGAGCCCTGCGGCCCGACAAACCCGGCCGACGCCGAGTGCACCGGCGCCGTCGGTTCCGGCGATTTCGTAGGCGGCCTCAACCACGCGGTTGCGCCGATCGTTGCGCCGGTCATCCGCGCTGATCCCCTTGAAGGGCATCGTCACTCGGTATTGCACGTCGCCCACCCTAGTTGACACTGCCCGGTTTCAAAGCCTACGGTCTCTGCTACCAAACGGTGTCAGCCATGGAGGTCTGCCGTCGTGTCCTTGACGCCTGTCGACGATCGACTCGATCTGAGCGATCCCGACCTGCTGGCCGATCGCCTGCCCCTTGACGAATTCGCCTGGCTCCGCCGGAACCAACCGGTCCGGTGGAACCCGCAAGGCCCCTCTGCCGCTTACGGCGACGGCGGGTTCTGGGCGGTCACCCGTCACGCTGATGTGACAGCGGTCAACCGGAGCCCGGCGTGGTCGGTGGAGACCAATTCCGCCTTCGTCCGGCGGCTCGACGAGTCCGACCCCACGGGCGAATCCACGAAGAACCTCCTGCTGTGCATGGACCCGCCCCGCCACACCCGGGTGCGCCGGGTGGGAAACCGCTGCTTCACGCCGCGCGCCCTGGCGGGCCTCGAGGACGATCTGCGCGAACGGGCGCACCGGATCATCTGGGCGGCCAAAAGCGAGGGCACCGGCGACTTCGTGATCGATGTCGCCCGCCATCTGCCTTTGCAGGCCATCGCCGGCCTCATGGGCATCCCCGACTCCGATCGCCAGCGGCTCTTCCACTGGAGCGACCAGATGGCGGGCAGCGAAGACCCGGAGTACGCCAGCACCGACCTCTCGGGCGTCGTCGAAATGTTCTGCTACGCCCATTCTCTGGCCGAGGTCCGGGTCGAGAAGGACCTCGGGGATGTCACCAGCCGGCTCGTCCAAGCCGATGCCGACGGCCAGCTTCTGAGCAGCGAGGAGTTTGCCTTCTTCTTCATGATCCTCGCCGTCGCCGGCAACGAAACCACCCGGCAGGCGATCACCCACGGGACGTTGGCCTTCCTCCAGAATCCGGACCAGTGGGAACGGTGGCGGACAGAACGTCCCGTCACTGCGGTCGATGAGATCCTGCGCTGGGCCTCGCCCGCCGTGGTCCTCCAGCGCACCGCCACCGAGGACACCGAGGTCGCCGGGCAGCTCGTGCGTCGGGGCGAGCGGGTGGCCCTCTACTTCGCCTCGGCCAACTTCGACGCCGCCGCCTTTGACGATCCCCGGCGCTTCGACATCGGCCGCGCCCCGAACCCCCATGTCACCTTCGGCGCCGGCGGCCCCCACTTCTGCATCGGGGCCAACCTCTCCCGACTCGAGCTGAAGGTGATGTTCGACGTGATCGCCGACGAGCTGACCGATATGAGGCTGGCGGGCCCGCCGTCGCGCCTGCGCTCCTCGTGGCTCAACGGCATAAAGCACCTGCCGGTCGATTACGGGATCTCCCGATGACGACGGCGTCGGCGTGGATGGTCACCCGTCTGGGCCCACCCGCCGAAGCGCTTGAGGTGCAGACCGTGGAGGTCGGCGAGCCGGGCGTCAACCAGGTGCGCATCGCGGTGGAGGCGTTCTGCCTCGACTTCAACGACATCGACACGATCCGGGGTCGCTACGGGTTGTTGAAGTTCGAACCCCCCTTCGTCATCGGCATGGCCGCCGCCGGCACGGTCGAGGCCGTCGGGCCGGGATCTGAGGCCCTGCTCGGCCGGCGCGTGGTCGGTACGACCGCGGGCGTGCAGGGTGGGTACGCGTCGGTGGCCCTGCTGGACGGCGCCACGACCCAGCAGGTCCCGGCGTGGCTAGGCACGGCCGATGCCATGGCCATGTACTTCCCCTACCAGGTGAGCTACCTCGCCCTGCACGTCCGGGGACGGGTATCGCCCGGTGAGGTCGTCCTCGTCCACGCCGGCGCCGGCGGAATGGGATCGGCCGCCGTCCAGCTGGCCAAGGCCTTTGGGGCCACGGTGATCGCCACCGCGGGCACAGACGAGAAGGTCGATTTCTGCCGCTCGCTGGGCGCCGACTACGGCGTGAACTACCGAAGCTGGGATTTCGTCGTCTTCGTCGACGACGTCACCAACGGGCGGGGTGTGGACGTGGCGTTCGACACCGTGGGTGGCGCGGTGACGACGGACACCTTCCGGGCGATGGCATTCAACGGCCGCCATCTCATCATCGGGTTCGCCTCCGGTATCGAAGAGGAAGAGCGTCCCCTCCCCATCCAGCCCAGCATCTACGGGAACTTCGACCTGGTGGGAATCTGCTTCGCCTATGTGGACTCGCCACGGCCGGCTCGTCCGTTCGGCATGAACTTCGTGTCCACCGCCCAGGGCATCGACATCTGGAACCGCATCCTGCATCTCACCCGGGCCGGAACCATCCGCCCGGTGATCGGCCGGCAGATCGAATTCGCGGAGGTCCCCACCGGACTCGAGGACCTCGAACGGCGGGCGACGATCGGCCGCACCGTGGTGCACGCTCCCCAGGACGGCGGCGGTACCCCGTAGTCGCCGCCTGGTCGACCCGGCGCTTCAGAGGTCCGCCGGCTCAATGTTGAGGAGGCAGGCCGTCGACAGCGATCGCGAATGGTGACTGGCGCCGCGCATATCGGCCATCTGGGCAAGGTCTCACCCGAGGTACGCGGGCGACGCTCCTCAGTCCCTGGAGAGGGCGTAGTAATGGTTCTCGCCGAGGTCCTCGAGGAGCCCCGGATGACTCGGCTCCCACCCGAGCACCTCGCGGGTGCGCTCGCTGGAGGCCACGCAGTCCATGGACAGGAGGAAGCCCAGGAACCCGAAGTGTCGCGCCGCGACTTCGGGGGAGACTGAGACGGCCGGGATGGCGAGTTTCCGCCCGATGACCTCGGCGAAGGCACGGCCGGGAACGCCCTCCTCGGCCACAGCATGCAGCGTCGAGCCGGCGGGCGCCCGCTCCAGCATCAGGCGAAAGGCCCGCGCCACGTCGAGCCGGTGGGTGGCGGGCCAGCGCGCCGAGCCGTCGCCGACGTATCCCGAGACACCCTTGTCGCGGGCAATGCCCACCAGCATCGCAATGAAGCCATTGTCACCATCACCGTGGCACGTCGGCGGGAGCCGCAAGACGGACGAACGGACGCCGCGAGAAGCGAGTGAAACCGTGTAGTGGGCGTTGGCCAACCGGTCATGCGCACCTTCGATGGGCACACCGGTGCTCCCGGGTTCTTCGGGGGCGTCCTGCTCGGTCGCCACCCGTCCGGGGGCGATCCCGAAGACCCCGGAGGCGATCACGAGGGGTCGCTCCGACCCTTCCAGGGCCTCACCCAACACCTCGATGGCCCGGCGGTCTGCGGCCGCCGCCCCGGACATGTCGCCGGTGAAGGCCAGGTCGTGGCGGAAGGCGAGGTGGATCACACCGTCGGCAGATTCTGCCGCGGCGCTTAGGCCGTCGAGGTCGTCGAGGGATCCGCGATAGGCCTTGGCGCCGAGGGCGACGACCGCGGCCGCCGCCTCGTCGGAGCGGGCCAGGCCGACCACCTCGTGGCCGGCGGCGATGAGATCGGGGACGAGTCCGGAGCCGATCCAGCCCGACGCACCGGTAACGAAGACGCGCATGAATAACCTCCATTTGGGAAACAACCGTCCTCGCCGCTGGGCGTGGGCCGGTCGATAGCCGTTACGGTCAGCTGAAGCCTGTGGATGTCAGCCACTGTCATCATATCAGGAATGTCAGTCACTGTCACCTCTCCACCAGGAATTTGTCAGCGGCTGTCATCAAGTACGATGACCAGATGGCCCGTTGGGAGCCCAACGCACACGATCGGCTCCAGCAGGCAGCCCTCGACCTCTATGGCGAGCGAGGGTTCGAACAGACCACGGTGGCGGAGATCGCTAAGCGGGCGGGACTCACGGAGCGAACGTTCTTCCGGTACTTCGCTGACAAACCCGAGGTTCTGTTCTCGGGGGCGGCCGCCCTGCAGGATTTCCTCGTAGCCCTCGTTGCTGAAGCACCTGATTCTGCGGCTCCGATCGATGTGGTGGTCTCGGCCCTCGAGGCAACTGCCGGTTTCTTCCAAGAGCGTCGCGAATTCTCCACTCGGCGCCAGGCCGTCATTGACGCGAACGCTGATCTGCGTAACCGGGAGCTGATCAAATTGGCAACGCTTGCCTCGGCCATCGCCGACCAGTTGCGCCGGCGCGGCGTCAGCGATCCAGCCGCGAGTCTGACTGCCGAAGCGGGAATCGCCGTTTTCAAAGCTGCCTTCGAACGCTGGATCAGCGAACCCGCTCAACATGACTTTGCCAAACTCATCCGAGAGTCGCTAGACGAGCTGAGGACTTTGACCGCGGGCGCCTGAACGCGGCGTGAGGATCATCTACGAGACCTGTGAGGTGCTCGCCGTGTTCACACGGTGATGATGACCTTGCCTCGAGCATGACCCATCTGCAAGTAGCGGATCGCCGCGGGGGCTTCGCTGAGCGGGAACGTCCGGTCGACCGTCGGCGCGACCTTCCCCGATTCGACGAGCTCCCGGAGAAGTGACAGGTCCGCCGAGTTCTCCTTCGCAGCGAGGTTTCCTAGCTTCTGGCTCACCAGGGGGGACAGCGTCATCGCCCGAAGCTGGCGGTCGAAGCCGCCCAGCCACGGTCCGTCGGTCTCGCCTCCGACGATGACGAGCCTTCCTCCAGACGTGAGTACCTGACGGAGATGGGACACCCGGCTGTTTCCGCCGATGTCGAGAATGGCGTCGTAGCGCTGTTCGCCACCGGCGAAGTCGTCACGTGTGTAGTCGACGACGTGATCGGCGCCGAGGCCCCGGACCAGGTCAACCTTGGCCGTGCTGCACACCCCGGTAACCTCGGCGCCGAAGGCCTTGGCGATCTGGAGGGCGAACGTCCCGACGCCGCCTGAGGCGCCGATGATCAGCACCTTCTCCCCGGGTTGCACCTGGGCGCGGTCACGCACCCCCTGCAAGGCGGTGACGCCAGAGACCGGGATCGCCGCCGCCTGGTCGAAGGAGAGGCTCTCTGGCTTGAGGGCGAGGAGCCCCACTTGAGCGCGTGCATACTCGGCGAACGATCCGTCACAGGTGCCGTAGACCTCGTCGCCCGGCTCGAATTCGGTCACGCTCTGGCCGACGGCCTCGACGATGCCGGCCAGACTCCGGCCCGGGTTGGACGCCTTGGGCCGACGGAACCCGAAGCCCATGATGCGCATGAGCCTGGGCAGCCCGGTCATCAGATGCCAGGTTCCCCGATCGACGCTGGCGGCACGCACCTTCACCAGGACCTCGTCGTCGCCGATGGCGGGCCGGCCGATCTCCTCAAACCGGAGGACGTCCTCAGGGGCGGAGCCGTATTCGGTCTGGACGATCGCCTTCATGGTCAGGGCGTGAATGGGCTCAAGCCCCGGCTCCGACGAGTCATCGAGCGTTGGGGTATTCGTCATTTTGTTCTTCGCCGTCATCGGGCTGCTCCAATCGAGTTGTTATGGGATTCAGAGTCGCTCACCGTGATCCGGCGTCCCCGTATAACAAGCCAGAGCGCAAACACAAACTCACCCATGCCCGTGATCGCGGAGACATCAGACGAGGATCCTCTAACCAGCGCCCGGACGACGGTGTCGAGCACATAGCCGAAACCCGCGATGGCGAGCAGGGCGCTTAGCAATGTCGGGACGTACTTCGACCCGTAGGCCAGGTAGGCCAGAACACACAGACTCAGGCCGAAGAGGACGAGCCCAGCATCCCAGATGTTGGTAAAGGAATTGATGTGCCGGAGCGCCTGGGTCTGCAGGTGGGGCGCTCCGACGAGCTGGCCGATGGCGACCATGAAGACCCCGGTGTACGCAATCCGGAGCCACGCCGCGAACTTCGAGAGAGCGTCGCTCACGGGCTTGAACACGCGATACAGGGTCCACGCGACGACGACATCGAGTGCGGCCACGAGGTACAGGCTCAGGATGCCGAACCGGAACAAAACCTCGTGGCCAGCGATGTTCCTGGTTGTCCGTGCAGCATTCCCCGGAACAACGAGCCCTTTGACGGCGACGAGGTATCCAAGGGCGGAGAGCACCGACATGGCCAGGAGTCCGACCCCCGCAATGGTGGCGTCACGGCGAATGGTGAGGCTTCCCAAGAGCCTGTTGGCCTCGCCCCCTCGAAGCGGGTTGTCGGGTGGGGAACCGAAGTCGTGGGCCGCCGACATCGTGCCGGCGTCCGGGACCCCGGTCGTCGGGTCGGTGGGCCGGTTGAGCGTCGCTCTCGTCATGGTCTCTCCGATGGTCGTAGCTTACGGCGTAAGTTAAGAGTATACTTACGGTGTAAGGAAGTCAAGGGCATGGACTCGGAGGGAAGCAGATGGCGTCAAAGATCAAGCCGGCCCCAAGGGCCCGGATCCCTCTGAGTAGGGAGAGAGTGCTGCTCGCTGGGGTCGTCTTCGCCGACGAGAACGGGATCGCGGCACTCAGTATGCGCAAGCTCGGTGAAGCCCTCGACGTCGAGGCCATGTCGCTGTACAACCACGTGACCAACAAGGACCAGCTCCTCGACGGCATGGTCGACCTGGTTTTCGGCGAGATCGACCTGCCCGCGGGCGGAGACGACTGGAAGACGGCCATGCGTGAGCGGGCGCAGTCCGCCCGGCAGGCACTGCGGCGCCATCCTTGGGCGATCGCCCTGATGTCGACGCGGACCTCGCCGGGCCCCGCCACGCTGCGCCACCACGACGCCGTCATCGGGAGTCTCCGTGCCGGGGGGTTTTCGATCCCGATAGCCGCCCACGCCTTTTCCGCCCTCGACAGCTACATCTACGGGTTCGCTCTCCAAGAGGCCACGTTGCCCATGGGCGATACCGAGGAGGAGACGGTCGAGGTCGCGCTGATGATGATGGCGCAGGTCCCCGCCGATGAGTACCCCCACCTCACCGAGTTCACCGTCGAGCACATCCTCCAGCCCGGCTACGACTATGGCGACGAGTTCGCGTTCGGTCTCGACCTCATCCTCGACGGCCTCGAGAGCGCGGCCGACGCGACCTGACGGGGCACCCGTCCCTGCCCTGCCCAAAGCGCTTCGACCGGCGGGAGGGTTCGAGCGTTGCGATATCGACAACGGCCGGGTCCCAGAGTTACAGACATGTTTAAGGGAATACATGCCAGAGTTAGAGCCATGCTCGGGGGAAAGGTGGCGGCAGCAGTGGCCTTCGTGGTGGCGGTCGGCCCGGTCGCCGGGTTGGCAGCGGAGCTGCCCGCGGCGGCAGCGCCCTCGGCGGACACGTCACCGTCCACGTCCGGAAGCGGACCGGCGAGCCAGTACGACTGCGCCTTGAGCGTCCGACCCGCCGACGCCGCCTTCACCGGCGCCGCCGGCACCGCCTCGGAGATCGGCTGGGAGGGCAACCGGCAGGGCGTCGTCACCTGCCTCGGCGGGGTGTTCTACATCCAGGACACCCTCTTAAAGAACTACGGCATCGGCTTCGGCAACAACTACGGCTTCGGCATCTACGACGGTGGCCCGACCACCTGGACTGATGCCGACGGCTACCTCCCGGCGCAGATCACGTCGTTCAGCCGGGACGGTGCCAGGGTCTCGATCACCGAGTTCTGCGACAAGGTTGTACTCGGTGGCGAGGCCTTTGTGGCCGTCTATAGCCGGGTCGCGGTGACGAACCCGACAGACCAGGTGGTCGAGGCGAACCCCGAGGCTTCCCCCGGATTGGTGCAGCTCGATGCAGCGCCCGATGCGGTGGCCCCCCACACCTCGGTCGATCACGACTACGTGATCGCCTCCGACCGCTTCGGGGGAACCTACCCGTGGCCGAGCGCAGCCTCGCTGGCCGGCGCCGGCTCATTCAACCAGCACTTCGCCCACATGGCGAGCTTCTGGAACGACCAGCTGGCCGCCATCACCAGGATCAGCGTCCCCGATCGGTCCCTCGACGACGCCTACCGCAGCGGGTTCATCTACACCCAGATCGCCCGGAGCGGCGACGAGTTGCACGATGGGGTCAACGGCTATGAGGCCGAGTACAACCACGACGTCATCGGCATCTTGTCCAACCTTTTCAACCAGGGTTACTTCACCGATGCCCACGCGCTCCTTCTCGAAGCGCGCAACGCCATGGAAGCACCGGGTCAGGGCTTCTACAACGACGGTGTCTGGACGTATTCGGTGCCCTGGGCCATCTACCTTATGAAGACCGGCGACTTGGCCTTCGTGAAGAAGAACTTCGACTCGCCGGGACCCCTCGGCGCTGCGCAGCCGAGCATCGAGGAGACCGCCCAGGCGATCGCCGCCGGCAGGACCAGCCCCACGGGGATCATGGCGGCCACCGGCGACATCGACACCCAGGGCTCCTGGACGACCGACGACTACTCGGCGCTCATCGGCCTGGCCGCGTACCACTACCTCGCCCAGCGCGTGGGGGACGCCGGCCAGGCGGCTTGGGCGACCGAGCAGTACGCCAGCCTGCTATCGGCCACCAACAGGACGCTGGACGCGACCATCACCCACTACCACCTCGACTACGTGCCCTGCTCGATCCTCCAACCCAACACGGCCAACCGGTGCAACGATCCTGAGGACGCGAACTGGATGTCCCCGCTCGGCGCCTGGGCCTGGGACGCGTCGCTTTTCAGGGCCACTGTTAACGGCCCGGCTTCCACCATGATCGACGCCACCTACGACTACGGCTTCGCCCGCCTCAAGGGCAAGCTCCCACCCAACACCTTCGGTGGTTTTCCCGGTGACTATTACTCGACGGGCTACAACGCGGGCTACGGGACGGCCGGCCTCGCCAGCCAGCACCACCGGGACCAGGGGATTTTGAGCTACGAATTCATGATCGCTAACAGCCAGAGCGGCCCATACTCATGGTGGGAGAGCTCATCTGCTCCCTCAACCGATAACCCGTGGCTGGGACGGCACCCGGCGAGCGGGCAGGGCGCCTCCCCCCACGCCTGGGGAATGTCGCAGGCCAACGGCGTGCTGCTGGCCTCGCTGGTGGCCTTGCGCACCGACGGCGCCATCATCGTGGGCCGGGGGGTCCCCGCCCAATGGCTCCGCGGTGGACGGCCAATCTCGGTTACGAACTTTCCGACGACCGATGGCCGGAGGCTGAGCCTCAGGATCTCATCGAGTGGCCGGTCGGTATCGCTCACGCTGCGCGGCAAGGCACCGTCAGGCCCGGTGCTCTTCCAGCTGCCGCAGTTCATCGACAACATCGCCACCACCTCGGCCGGTCGGGTCGACCAACGGACCGGGACCGTGACATTGTCACCGGCCACGAGGAGCGTCACCGTCCAACTCCGCGCAGCGCCCCGGGGTTGAGAACATAGGGGTCGTCTTCCGCGGACTCCCTCTCAGAGTTGCGAATGCATTCTCGGGACCGGCCGCCGGCATGTCCCGAGAAAAGAATCAGCCACTTCTGGCGACGGACGTCACCGTCGGCTGAAGCCTGTTCCCCTCGGCTCTGTCCGTGGCGGCCCAAGCGGGGGTTTGAGCCGAAAGCAAGAGCTGGCTGTGTCACGTGTCGGCCCTTACAGAGCCCACCGAGTGAAGCCACCCGACGCGGTCGGGTCATTCACCTTGCACGTCTCTGATTCGAAGGGCCAGGGCGCCGATACTGCAACACACGACTCCGATGCCGATTATCGCCGTCCCGGTACGCCAGTTCGGGTTCACGGCCGGCGCGGCGGCCATCTGGTGGAAGAGCGACGTGTCGGCAAGCCAATGGCTGGTGGTGACAATGCCACCCAGGACTTCGACGAGAATCGACCAGCCCAAGACGGCGTAGACGGCATGCGAAGTCGCCCGCGGCCAGACGCCCATCGCCAGGACCCCGATACCGAGAAGACACAGGGCCGGTGGGACGACGTTCAGCCCAGCGTTGAGCAGCGTTCCGGTACTCACCTGAGCGCTCTGCGAGGTGGTGCCGAGCCAGGTCGCGATGCCGGCGACGAGTCCGCCCGTGAAGAGCACCACAACGGCAACCCCGATCCGGCCAGCGAGCCAAGAAAGCCGGGAGACCGGACGGACCAGGAGGTGGTCGAGCCGGCCCTGTCCTTCTTCCAGGCGCGCCTGAGTGACCTGTCCGGCCGCTACGAAGGCGACGAGGACGGCCACGATCAGGAACGACACGCCGAGGAAGGTCTCGGATCCGGTGCCGGGGGCCCCGAGTCGCGAGAAGACGGTCTTCACCGACGAGCCCGAGATCGTCGTACCTGCGGACTTGGCGATCAGGCCCAGCACCAGTCCGGTCGCGGCCAGAGCACCGATCCATGCGATGACTGTTGGGCGCACGAGTCGGACGGTTAGCCCAAGCTGGCCGAAGAGGAGCCGAGGCCGGGCCTTGGCCCGAGCTCGGTCGGGCAAGATGCTCGCGTCGACGTCGCGGCGGGCGGCCAAACGCGCGGCTAGAAGCGCCGTCGCGGCGGTGAACCCGATGATGGGAAGGAGGGCAAGCGGCCGAGGCGCGGTGAGCGGCTGCAGTTCTTCGACCCAACCGAGCGGCGATGTCCAGACGAGCCCGTGCATGCCGACGCCGGCGTCGGCGACCATTCGCAGGGCGTAGCAGGCACCGAGGAACCACCCGGCATAAGCGGCCGCTTGGCGGCGGGTGGCAGCCAATTGGCTGGTGAGGGCGCCGACAGCCAGGAACATGACGGCGGTCGACACCAACGCCAAGGCAAAGAAGAGACCCGGACCGGGGGGGATTTCGACCTTGGAGTACTGCCCGACGGCCACGGTGAACACGGCGGTGATGGTCCACAACAAGACGACGCCGACACCCAGGCCACCGAGTGCCTGGTCAGTCGCTCCCAGCCGGGTCGTCTGCCCGGTGAGCAGTAACTCCCAGCAACCGGAGTCTTCTTCCCCGCGCATCAATCGGGTGGACGTGAGCAGGCCCCACAGGGCGCCGAGGATCATAAGGGTCATCGAGGTCTTGAACACCGTGAAGCCGGCCACTGTCTGGAGTTGCGGGGCGGGACCGAACAAGGCCCGTGCCGCGTTGTTCGACCCGAAAGCCACAGCCAGGTGCTCCCGCTCGGGTTGGGCCTTGTAGATCCGCGTGTAGCTGACGGCCGATGACGCCACGACGACGCCGAAGATGTAACCCGAGATGGCTCCAGAGCGCGCCGCCTTGCGTGCGGTCTGTCGTAGGACGACGACGCGCGACCAGCGCTCTTCGTGAAGGGGAGCCTGGACGGCGACGCCAGTGAATGCGGCTTCAGTTGACAATGGAGTGCTCGGTGACGGGTTCCTGCTCGCCGTAGAGGGTCAAGAACAGCTCTTCGAGGGAAGGCTCCCTGCTCAGTAGCTTGGTCACATGGGACCCGGCGAGGACCTTGAGCAGCGGTTCTGCCGAGCCCTTCACCTCGAGGTGCACGAGATGTTCGTCTGTGCGGACCGCACTCACCCCCGGCACCTGCGTGAGGTCCGGGATCGGCCCGTCGAAGGTCGCCTCCACCGTGACGGCAGAAAGGTGGCGCATATCGGCCAGGGTCCCGGTCTCTACCAGCCGTCCGTTGCGCAGGATCGCCACTCGGTCGCACAGCGCTTCTACCTCGCTCAGGATGTGCGACGACAAGAGCACGGTCTGGCCTCGTTCTTTGGCCTCAAGGATGCAATGTCGGAAGGTCTGCTCCATGAGTGGGTCGAGTCCCGCTGTCGGCTCGTCTAGGACGAGCAGGTCAGGCCGGGCCATGAGGGCCGCGATGAGCAGGACCTTCTGACGGTTCCCTTTGGAGTACGCCCGGACCTTTTTGTCCGCGTCCAGTTCGAAGCGGGCGATCAACTTGTCCCGGTAGGACACGTCCACCTTGCCTTGGACACGGCCGAGGAGGTGCAGCGTTTCGGCCCCGGTGAGCCCTGGCCACAGGTTCGCCTCGCCGGGTACGTACGCCAGATGCCTGTGAGCCTCGACCGGTCTGTGGTGGCAGTCCAGCCCGAAGATCTCGGCTCGGCCTGCCGTCGGTTGGATCAGTCCCAATAGCAGACGGATCGTCGTAGTCTTGCCGGCTCCGTTGGGTCCGAGGTAGCCGAGGACCTCGCCGCGCCCCACCTCAAGGGTCAGGTCGCGCAGAGCGACCACGGCGCCGTAACGCTTAGTAAGCCCCTCCGTGCGTACAGCAGCGAGACTGCTCACGGATCCGTCCGTGCCGGGGAGCGAGTCGCACCTGAATGCTTCGAAGTATCTCCGAGAAGTCCGTCGATCGCTGCGTGAGTCTGTGCGGCAAGCTCCGGACTCAGCAGCGGCCGCGAATAGAAGTCGATCTTCGCCTTTGCGAGATGCAGGTGACCCTCCCGGCTGAAGATGTCCGCCCCCAACGTCTGCGACAGATATTCGTTCATCGACAGGGCTCCAAGCTCCAACGATCGAGATGACATTGCAGTGCGGTACCAACGTATCCCGAGCGCACTTTCACCGGATAACGAAACTGATATTGACCATCCATCCGAGCGTCGCGCCCGTCTGGTCGTCGATGCGGCACGGCGCCGGAGGCAACCGGCGTGAACACGGCGTAAATTCGCTCCCCGGAATCGTAAACACAACGTAAAAGCGCTGGTGCGGCCCCTCTGATGGTCGTTCAATGAAGACATGCATTCTCGATCCTGGAATCGATGTCTGGCGTTCGACCCAGAATCCGGATCCTGGTGTCGACGCTCACCTTCCGACGGTGTTTTCTGCCCGGCTCACGCGCTCGAGTTCCGGTGCGACGAGGCAGCCAAAGCGGCGACCCGTCTGGCGCGCGCTGAACTCGTCGGCCGCGATGCAGCCGCCACGGCGTTGGCGCGGTGGTGGGCGGCGCGACGAGCCCAGCGAGCCCGCTCGCTTCGCCGCTCTCTTCTGGCCGACATCGACCGGTGCGGCCCCGACGACCACATGGGGGCCTCACCCGGGCGCCAGGTGCGCGCCCTTGGCATCGATCGCCCATGGTGACTCCTGCACAATGCGATCGCCACCCTCGTCACCTTCGCCTTCGTCTTCGCGGTGGGGACGATGGCCCTGTTCGTGGTGAACCGATGGGAACGTCGGAACGAGCCCGGGTCGCCAGATCCCGGTGGTGGAGGATGGGCTCGTCGATGGCGCCGCCGACGACAACGTATGCGCACCGCTCGCCGGCCCGTGATCGATCGTCGTCACTTGTCCTGCGCCCCCCACCGACCCGGTATCGGGCATGAGTGACGTCCGACTCGTCGGCACCATCGTCGCCTTCTTTCTCGTCGCCGCGTTGATGGTCTGGGCCTGCAATCGGATCACCGCTGACGCTGTGATCGAGATCGTGGGGGGACTCATCTACCTGCCCATGCTCATCCTGGGTCCGATAGGCGAGCGCTTCGTGGGATAGGACGAAGGCGGTGACCCGGGTGATTGTCGTCGACGAAGAGACGGCCTTGTTGCGCGCCGTTCGTCGGGCTTGTCCGCCTCGGCTGCGAAGTGATTGGTGCCGCTCACTCAAGACCACGCTGACGAGCAAGGCGGGACGCACCGAAGGCCGAGTCGGAGATCGCGGTTGCTCGAGACGATTTCTCAGGGCTTACCACCCTCTGCGTGCTCAGCCCTGGGCATGCCGGCACGCGCCTCTGACCAGCGGGTTCAAGGCTCTAGGTGGCCAAGAGGGCCGAAGCTTGAGGTCTGCACAGGTGTGTGCCCAGTGCACGTGCCTTACGCAACGGCGGAAGGGAGCTGATCTCCCCGATTCGGACGAGCCGGACTGCGGCGCGGCACGCTCATGTCACATCTTCATGGTCGGCGGCGTCATCCTCGTGACAGACTCACCGGGTCGATCTGACCCACGACTTGAGGAGCGAATCATGAGTGGCGCTTCCACCGAGGGAATCAAGACCGTTCTGGTCCCTGTGTCCGATGTGGGCAAGAGCAAGGCCGTGTACGCCGCTTTGCTCGGCATTGAACCCCAAGCGGACGCCGCCTACTACGTCGGCTTCGATGCCGCCGGACAGCACATCGGGCTGGTGCCGGGCGGTGGACCGCAGGCCATGACGTCGCCGGTGACGTACTGGCACGTACCGGACATCGAGGCGAAGCTGGCCGAGGTGACCGCCGCGGGTGGCACCGTGAAGGAGCCGCCGCGCAACGTCGGTGGTGGCCGCCTGGTGGCCACTTTCACCGATCTCGACGGAAACGTCCTCGGTCTGCTCCAGGATCCGTGAGCGGCGTTCCGGCACTGAGCGCCGCCGCGAGGGAGAGCGCCGGTTCGAAGACGACGACGAAGTCTGGGGGGCCAGGGCCTCGGCGGAGTGTGTGCCCTATTTCGTATCGCTATCGGTCGATTGAGGTTGGCCAGGCACTGCTGGTAGCGACGCAGACGAACATCACCATTGGCAGGAACCTCGTGGCCACCAGAGGGGCCCCGACGGACGGCTGACGCCCCTCGCCGGGCTAATTCCGACAGACTCCCTGTTCAGACCCCGTGGACTTAGTTGGCCTTCTCCGGTACAGTACTCGGTATGCTACCGAATCTCCTACCGAGATGAGCGTCAAGCACGCCCTCCTCGCCCTCCTCAGCGAAGGTCCCAAGTACGGCCTCCAGCTGCGGCAGGAATTCGAGGCCAGCACCGGGGAGGTCTGGCCCCTGAACGTCGGGCAGGTGTACACGACCCTGCAGCGCCTCGAACGCGACGGGCTGATCGAATCCGATGACGACACCGACGGCGGCGACGGGCCCCAGAAGGGCTTCCGCATCACCGCACAAGGCGGGGAGGAGCTCGACCAGTGGCTCCACACGCCGCCCGACCTCAGCCAGCCGCCCCGGGACGAGCTCGTCATCAAGGTGCTCATCGCGTTGCGCGTCCCCGGGGTCGACGTGAGCGAGGTCATCCAGTCCCACCGGCGTTACCTGGTCGAGCTGATGCAGCAGTGGACCCGGCTCAAGGAGGACGAAGCCAGCTTCGACGTGAGCTTCGCCCTCGTCGTGGACGCCGAACTGTTCCGCCTCGACTCGGTGGTGCGCTGGCTCGACGCCGCCGACGGCCGTCTCAGGCGCGCCGAATTCGACAAGTCGTTCCCCGGGGCCGCCGGATCGCAGTCGGCACCCGGCCTGCCCAAATTGCGACGGAGACTAGGAGTCACCCGATGAGCTTCCTTGAATTGCACGACGTGTCGAAGACCTACGGGGAGGGCCCCTCCCAGGTCCATGCCCTCGAACACATCAATCTCGAGGTGGAGGCTGGCAGCCTGGTCGCCGTCATGGGTCCGAGCGGCTCCGGCAAGAGCACCCTGCTCACCATTGCCGGCAGCCTCGAGGACCCGACCCGCGGCGAGGTGATGATCGGCGGCGCCGCGCTGTCGCACATGTCGCGTGACGAGAAGTCCCGCCTCCGACGGCGCTCGATCGGCTTCGTGTTCCAGGACTTCAACTTGCTTCCCGGCCTCACTGCAGCCGAGAACGTCTCGCTTCCTCTCGAGCTCGACGGCCTGCGGGCCAGCAAGGCCCACGCCACCGCGCTGCAGATGCTCGACGAGCTCGGCCTGGCCGACCGGGCCGGCGCCTTCCCCGACGAGCTCTCGGGCGGCGAACGCCAGCGGGTGTCCATCGCCCGCGCCGTGGTGGGAGAGCGCCGCCTCCTGCTGGCCGACGAGCCTTCGGGCGCCCTCGACTCCACCAACGGCGAGGCCGTCATGCGCATGGTGCTGGCGGCCTGCCGTGAGGGCGTTGCCGCCGTTGTCGTCACCCACGACGCGCAGCTGGCCTCGTGGGCCGACCGCGTCATGTTCATCCGGGACGGGCGCATGGTCGACCAGACCACAAAGCCGATGGGTCCCGAGTCCCTCCTCGCCCGCGCCACCCAATGACCAGCGTCCTGGAACGGTCGACCGTTGCGGTCGACATCAGCCGCGGCGAGGGCGGCCTGGCCGCCCGCCGGGCGGTGACCCGCTGGGCCTGGCGGCTCTTCCGCCGTGAATGGCGCCAGCAGATGCTCGTGCTGTCCCTCATCGTGTTCGCCGTGGCCGCCCTCATCGTGGGCGCCTCCGTCTCAACCGACTCGCCCACGCCGGCCAACGCCGGCTTCGGCACCGCGCAGTACCAGGCAAACATCTCCGGCACCCCCGCCCACGATCGGACCCGCCTCACCTCCTTGTCGCACACCTACGGAACCCTCGACGTCATCGAGAACGACAAGACGCCAGTCCCGGGCTCGCTGCTCACGTTCGACTTCCGCTCGCAGAACCCCAAGGGGACCTACGGGCAACCCATGCTCCAGCTCCTGTCGGGCCGCTACCCGACGTTGCCGGGCGAGGTCGCCATCACCCAGGGCGTGGCCCAGGACTTCAACCTGAGGGTCGGCAGCGTCTGGCACTTCGAGGGCAAGCGCTGGCTGGTCGAGGGAATGGTGCAGAACCCCCAGAGCCTGCTGGACGAGTTCGCCCTGGTGGCGCCCGGCCATCTTCCGCTGACGTCGAGCACGCAGATCACTGCGCTCTTCGACAGCCACACCGGCGTGACGCCCACGGGAAGCGACATCATCTCGGCCGCCAGTGCCAACGTCAACACCAACCTGATCTCACCGGCCACCATCACCCTCCTGTTGGCCGTCGTCGGCATGATGCTGATCGGCCTGGTCGCCATCGCCGGCTTCACCGTGCTGGCCCAGCGCCGGCTGCGCTCCATCGGCATGCTGCAGTCCCTCGGCGGCACCGACCGGCACGTCCGCTTCGTCGTGCGGGCCAACGGCGCCGTCGTCGGCATCGTCGGGGCGCTGACGGGTGCGGTGCTCGGCTTCGCCCTCTGGGCCTTCTACCGGCCGCACCTCGAGGCGAGCTCGCACCACGTGATCGGGCTGTTCCAGCTGCCGTGGACCGTGCTGCTCATCGCCGTGGCCATCGCCATGGTGACGCCGTTCCTGGCCGCCTCCCGGCCCGCCCGCACCATCACCAAGGTGCCTATCGTCAAGGCCTTGTCCGGCCGCCCGGCCCCGCCCCAGCCGGTACATCGCTCGGCCGTTCCCGGGCTGGTGCTGCTGGTGGCCACCTTCGCCCTGCTCGGAACCGCCGGCGCCAGCAGCAACGGCGGCGGCACCCTCCCGCTGCTCCTCGGCTTCGTGTGCCTCATCGCGGCCATCATCCTGCTGGCCCCCATCACCGTCAGCCTCCTCGGCCGCTTCGGAAGCCGTCTGCCCGTCACCGCCCGTCTGGCCCTGCGCGACCTGGCCCGTTACCGCTCCCGCTCCGCCTCGGCCCTGGCCGCCATCAGCCTCGGCGTGCTCATCGCCGTCGTCATCTGCGTCGCCGCCAGCGCCCGCTATAGCAATGTGCTCGACTACGCCGGTCCCAACCTCGCCAGCAACCAGCTGGTGGTCACCGCCGATTCGGCGCCCCCACCCGGCTCTGTGCTCGTCGTGCCGAAAGGCGTGAACCCCCCGGCATCCTCGAGCGCGCCCATCCCGAGCATGGCCACCCAGACGAGCGTGGCCGGCGGCATCGCCCGCTCCCTCGGCGCAGCCCATGGCGCCGTTCCCCTCGAGCAGGCACCGGCGCAGCTGCAGTACGGCACCGTTGAGCGCAACGTCCAGTTCAACGGGCAGATCTATGTGGCCACGCCCCAGCTTTTGCACGCCCTCGGCATCTCGCAGAGCCAGATCAACCCCAGCGCCGACTTCCTCACCATGCGCCCCGGCCTCGACACGTTGGGGAACATGCAGATGGTCTGGGGTAACGGAGGTTCTCAGCAAGGACCTGGTCCCGGTGGGCAACCCGCCAACGGGTCGACAGTGCCGTGCCCGGCCAGCTCGTGCCGGGCCAACCCTGTCATCCAGTACGTACCGAAGCTGCCCTCGGGGACATCGGCCCCCAACACCCTCCTCACCGAGCACGCCCTCTCACAGCTCCACCTCCAGGACCAGGCCTCCGTCTCTGGGTGGCTGATCTCATCCCCCGGATCCCTCACGGCGGCCCAGATCACTGAGGCCAGCGCCACCGCATCGACGGCACAGATGACCATCGAGACCAAAAACGACGAGCCCAGCTCGTGGGAGGTCGTCAACTGGGCCACTGCCGCCGGTATCGCCCTCGCCCTCGCCATCTTGGTCATGACGGTTGGGCTCATCCGGGCCGAGACGGCCAGCGACCTGCGCACGCTGGCCGCAACCGGCGCCAGCAGCTGGAGCCGAAGGTCGATCACCGCGGCAACGGCCGGCGCGCTCGGCTTCCTGGGGATGCTGCTCGGTGCCGCCGGTGGGTATCTGGCCTGCGCCGGCTACTTCCAGGGTGGCAAGTTCGGGGAGTCCGTGTTCGGCAACCTGAGCCACGTGCCGCTGCCCAACCTGCTCATCATTGTGGTCGGCCTGCCCGTGGTGGCGGCTGTCGGTGGCTTCGTGTTCTCGGGCCGCCAGCCGTCCCTGGTGAGCCGCCAGCCCATCGAGTAGTGGCGCCGCACCCAGCAGATCGTCGAGGGCAGGAGTTCGTCAGGGTTGGTCAGCGATCCCACCGACATTGAGCCGAAGAAATGGCGATCGTGGCGATTGCGTGGGGCGGCGGCATCGGTTCCGCAGTCCTCATCGGCGCCGTAGCCGGGCTCTGACCAGCCTTGGTGGCGCCCGCATGTCTGGGACGACGCGGCCCTCGACTACGCCGGCTCTGCCTCGCGCTCGTAGTTGAGCAGCAACACCCCCGTGGTCGTGGGCGTGCAGTCGACGAGTCGCAACCGCAGAGGACGGGCCAACTCACCGAACAGCCGCTTGCCGGCGCCGAGGACGAGTGGATGCAACATGATCCGGTACGTGTCGACCAGTTCGTTCGCGAAGAGCGTCTGCGCCAGGACTCCGCTCCCGAGAACGGTAATGAATCCGTCACCGTCCGCTTTCAAATCCCGGACTGACTTGACGACCTCACCGTCGAGGATGTGGGAGTTGGCCCAGTCGAGTCGACGCAGCGTCCGCGTCACGACGTACTTTGGCGTGGCATTAAGGCTGGCGGCGAAGGGGTTTTCGACAGGCTCGTGCGGCCAATGTGCGGCCATGTGCTCGTAGGTCTTGCGGCCGAAGAGGTAGGCAGACATCTGACCCAATCCGGATCTGGCGTGGCGAGCCAACACCTCGTCGCCATAGGGCGCGCTCCACCCTCCGTACTCAAACCCGCCTTCGCGGTCCTCGTCGGGTCCCCCCAAGCTCTGCATCACGCCGTCGAGTGTGACGAACTCCACCACGGCCAGCTTGCGCATAGCGCCTCCTCTCAATCGCACGACAACGGCTGATTCGCCTTCGTAGGGCCGAGAGGGCGACCGGTAGTCATCCGCGGTGCTCGGCCGGAGTGTTCGTGCCAAGACGCGCTTCCCACCATTGGACCGGTACGATCCGCAGGGCCAGCTCGGTGGTACCCCGATCGAGATTCTCGGCCAGTTGGGTGATAACGACGATCCGGTCAGCGAGCCACTCGCCGCCGAGATCAGGCTCGATTTGAACTGCTGGGCTACTGCGAGCCCTCTTCCTCCTTCGCACGTCGTCCGGCGGGTAGCCCGCGTCCAAGGCACCGCCGATCCAGGCCAGGTCGCCCGCCAATTCGACGTGGCGATCAATGACTTCGGCGTACACCTCGGCATTGAGCATCACTGCCGCCCATCGGCCCAGCACTTCGTCTGCGTGCTGGGCGAGGAAGGCGATCTCGGAGTGCAGACGACTACGGAGATCGTCGTCATCGACGATCTCCCGAACAGCGGCGGTGAGTCGGGAGGTGTCTCGAACAATCTGGGCACCCAACTCGACGAACTGCTGCTGATTCGCTTCGATTGGCAACAGGCCAGCTAGGTCCAGGACTCCAGTCCAGATCATGCGCGCATTGCGAACCAGCTCGAACATGACGAATTGCGCGAGGACGCTCCAGCGCTGCCGTCTTCTACGCTCGAGCACCTCATTGATGACCGCGACCGACAACATGACCACAATCACGCTCGAAGCCAGGCCGGTGAGCAAGGCGTGGCGCTCCCAGAAGCTCCCGCTGGTGAGATCAGATGCCACGCCGACGATCGCGACTGCCACGGCGAGGATGGCTAAGAGTCGCGTTTGTCGGAGGTAGGCCTCGACCGACCTCGCACGGCGTGGTCCTGAAGGCTGGCGGCGGGTCAAGTGTGGAGGATCCTTGCTACCTGATAGACCTCGTGTTGCGAAGCGCCGTTCATCAAGACCCTAGCTGTCGGCTACGCAGCCGAAGCGTAATGGCTCTCCCCGACGAGTCCGTGCTAGGCGATCGGCAGAACTCACCGGCCAAACCTGGACGAGCGGACGGCTATCCGACCGCCAGGCCGCAGAATGGCAGGAGGCGGGGCAATGGTCAGTGGCTGTAACTGCCGTGGCGGAATTCGTCCACGAGCCCCGGACGGGTGGGAAGCCAACCGAGTTCAGATCGTGCCTTGGTCGCTGCCGTGCCCTGGTCGAGCAACAGCACTTCGGCGAAGTAGTCGCCGACGCGGGCGCGGGCTTCCTCATCTGAGCCGGGGACCGCTCCAGGAGCGCTGGCGGCGGCGGCAGCGGCCCTCGTCAGCTCAGCGACCGTGGGATTCAGACCGTTCCCGACGACGTAATAGCCCTGGGCCGAGTCGCGTTCCAATGCCCGCCGGAAGAAATCTGCCAGGTCGGCGACGTGGATGGTCGACCAGTGCTGCTGTCCGGTGCCGAGCATGACCAAGTTGCCGGCGGGGTCACGGGGAGAGCCGAGGAGCAGTCCGGGGATCCCTCCTCCGCCGTCGCCGTAGGCGAGGCTGGACACGATCACGACACCGCGCATGCCGCTTGTCTCCAGCACTCGGCGCTCGATCGGTTCCTTCCACGACACCATCGGAGGTGCGTCGAACGGCGAGTCCTCGTTGATCGTCGTGTTCGCACCGTAGATCCACACGCCACTGATATGGAGATAGGGCTTGCCGGTGCCGTCGAATGCCTCGATCGCCGCGTCGACCACCGCGGAATCCAGGTCTGCGCTCGTGGCATCCCCCGGACTGGCGGCATGGATGGCGCCGTCAGCGTCGCTGAAAACCTTGACGACGGCGGGTCGGTCGTAGAGATCGACGACAGCCGGGGTCGCGCCTTGAGCAGCGACGGTGTCGGATTGAGCGTCGTCACGGACAAGGGCGGTCACCTCGTGACCGTGGGCCTGCAGCTCTACGAGTATGTGAGATCCGATGAACCCCGTTGCTCCGGTGAGTGCCACCTTCATGTCTGATCGCCTCCTATCTCGGTCGACGGAATGCTCGAGGTACGAGCGGGGAACGAGTTGCGAAATCGTGGCCGGGCGGGTCGCCACAAAGCGAGCCCGAAGTGGAGTGAGCCTCGGGTTATCACTTGCGCTGTCAAGTCAGACTCTAGGGAGATTAACTTGCTGTGTCAAGTGATATCGACATTGGGCCAGGCGTTCTGCGCAGGACTCCCAATACCTGCCTGTGAATTTCCAGGAGGCATGGAAACGGATGTCACTTGACGTTGTAAGTTGACGAGTACTATTCACCAAGTGCCCGGATCCGAGCGAAGCGTCACGGACGAGCCCGGCGTCAAGTGGCTGACCGCCGAGGAGCTCAACTCCTGGCTTTCAGTCGTGCGGTTGATGACATGGCTTCCCTGGTCAATCGACCAGCAGCTGCAACGCGACTCCAAGCTCGGGATGGTCGAATACCAGGTCTTGGCCATGCTGTCGGAGAGTCCGGAGCAAACGAGGCGGATGAGCGCGCTGGCGGAGGTCACGAACGCGTCCCTGTCACGATTGTCGCGCGTCGTCAAGCGCCTCGAGGAGCGGGGGCTGGTGCGCCGCGAGCCGGATCCGACGGACGGGCGGTTCACCAATGCAATTCTCACGGGGGACGGGTTTCAGACACTCGCCGAAGCCGCTCCCGGCCACATCGAACATGTCCGGTCGCTCGTCATCGACCTCTTGTCACCCGAGCGACTGCGGAAGCTTGGTCGCGACGCAGACCGCATCCTGTCGCACATCGACACGTCTGCGATCAACTGAGGGTCCAAGGCCTTCCGACCACGGGGACCCAGCAATTGTGCCGGCCGCCCGGCATGCGGCTGAGGTGCCGCTCGACGCTGCCTTGGCCCAAGGCCATCCGACGCCCCGCCGAATCCCAAAGAAGTCCCGTAGACCGGCTCCCGACTGTCTGAAATCCAGGCCCCTTCAGAAGGGGGCCTGGACTCAAGAGCCAAGTCGAGATGGACCCGTCCGGCTCAGTGCACTGATGTCCGGAGCCGTTCTCGTTCGGCCCGAGTCCTGCCGGACCCTGTCGGCGGGAGGCTGGTAAAGGCCAGAGGTCACGAACCCCGCCGCGACGTTGGCGCTGGGGCCCTTCTTCGGACGCAGCTAGTGATCTGTCCCGGTTAATGTCGGGAGGTGGGGCGCGATGTGGTGACGGGGTACTGCTGGCCGCAATCAGCGAGCCCCGGCGGCCAGGTCGGTCTGCACATGTCGTCGTCCGGCGGGCGACCGGTGCGCGTCGAGGTGGCACGGGTCGGAGCGCGACGGGAGGTTGTGTTCAGTTCTGACGCGGTCGCAGCAGACGAGCACGAGATACAGAAGGACGCTTCCTCGAAAGGGTGCGGTTGGCCTATCGCTCTCACGCTTGACGTCGATCCAACGTGGCGGTCGGGCTACTACGAGGTCGTCATGGAGATTGACGTGGATGACGCGGTGCGGCGCGACTACGCGTTCTTCGTCGTGCGTCCGTCTTCAGGTGCGCGCATCGTGATCGCGCTGGCGACCAATACATGGCACGCCTACAACGACTTTGGCGGACCGAACTTGTACACCGGGGGCACCCACGTTGCCATGCAGCGGCCGATGGCGGCGGGCTACCTCTACAAGCCGCCGGGCAAGGGCCGTCGCGTGACCGGTACCGGCGCGCCCGATCCGCAGAACGCCTCCCACGTCGGCTACGTCCAGATCAATCATCTTTCGGGCTATGCCGGTTCGGCGGGTTGGCCCGACTGGGAGCTTCCTTTCATCGAGTGGGCCGAGCGCGAGGGTTTCGAGATCGGTGTGTGCACGAACGCTGATCTCGAAGAACACCCCGAGGTGTTGGACGGCGCCAGTCTCTATTTGTCCGTCGGCCACGACGAGTACTGGTCTCGCGGAATGCGAGACACGGTCGAAGCGTTCATAGCGAGCGGCGGCAATGCGGCGTTCTTCTCCGGCAATACCTCGCTGTGGCAGGTGCGTATCGAGGGTGACCATCACGATGTGATGGTCGGGTACAAGGGCTTCTTCAAGACCGACCCGCTGATGGGAACCGACCGAGAGGTGGATGTCACGACGTTCTGGTCCGACATTGTCGTCGGTCGTCCCGAGAACTCCATGACCGGCGTCTCATTCACACGCGGGGGCTATCACCGCATAGGCCGCAATGTGACTGCCGGCCTCGGCGGATACACCGTGCACCGCGCCGGTCACTGGCTCTTCGAGGGCACCGGGCTCGGCTACGGCGACGTGCTCGGTGCCGGCGCCACTGTCGTCGGCTACGAGTGCGACGGGTGCGTGTTCACATACCGCGATGGGTTGCCGTACCCGACCGGTGAGGACGGCACGCCCTCGACCTTTGAGATCCTCGGCACGTGCCCGACGCAGCACTTCACGCGCGAGACAGCGCCTCGTCCGCCCAAGCCGGGCGAGCCGAGCGAGTTGGAGTACATCGCGTCACGTTTGTTCGGGACGCGTGAGCCCGACGCGATAGAACGCATCCGTCACGGCCACGCGGTTCTGGGTGCGTACACGAACAAGGCGGGTGCAACAGTGGTGACGTCGGGGTCGACTGACTGGGCTCACGGGCTGGCAGGGCGGGATCAGCAGATTGAACAGATCACCCGGAACGTGCTGGCGCGCCTGGGGTAGTTCTACGCCGTCAGCGTGATCAAGAAGGTCAACGAACGCGACCCGCCGGACAGCCCCTGCGACCTCGCTCGAAAGTCGATGCTGCACTCCCGAGCCCACGGCGGGCGCGCTCCAGGGTTGTGGTCGCTCGGGATCAGCAGGTCAGTTGGATTCTGTCGACGCCCTGGTGGTGGCCGATGGACACTGTTCATATAGAGCCAAGGAGGAAGATATGCCGGCAAAGGGCAGTGCGGAGTGGAAAGGTGACGTCCCGACGGGTACTGGCACGTTCACCGCGGGCGACACCATAAACGGGGGTTACACGTACAAGTCCCGGTTCGAAGGGGGACCAGGGTCGAATCCGGAGCAGTTGATAGCGGCGGCGCACGCCGCATGCTTCTCCATGGCACTCTCGAACCTCCTCGCCCAGGCCGGTACCCCGCCCGATTCGGTGCGCACCGATGCCACGGTCACCCTGAGACCTGTCGACGGCGTACCGAGCATCACCAGTATCGCCCTGGTCACCGTCGGGAAAGTCGTCGGGTTAGACGAAGACGCGTTCGTCGAGCACGCCAAAGCGGCCAAGGCCGGGTGTCCAGTGAGCCGAGCGTTGGCCGGCGTGCCCGAGATCACCCTCGAGGCCTCCCTGACCCCGTGAGCTCAAACTGACATCGGCCCCGCCGTCATCAGCTCCCTGGGTCTTTGTCAGCTCTGTGTGCTCAAAGGCACCAGCCATGAGTGCGCGCGTACGCCAGGGACATCATGGCGCCGTGGCCACGGCCGCCAGTGACGGAGCCGGGGTGAGTTCCGGATCGACGTCGGACGGTACCGAGCGTGGCGGCTGAGCGGGCAGGAAGGCGGCGGCCAGGAGCGCCCCCACCACAGCCACGCCACCGGCCACGAGACATCCCACCTTCATGCCATGGATGAAGGCCTGGGTCGCGGCGCGGTGAACGGCCGCACCGAGCACGGTATCTCCTGACCCGGACAATCTCGTCGAAACGGCGAGGGCCGCCCCTACGGAATGGTGAGCAACGTCGGCGAGAGACGAGGGAAGGCGCGCCGGTAGCAGTGTGCTGAGACGGCCACCGTAGAGGGAGGCATACACGCTGCCGATGACAGCCACGCCCAGAGTGCCACCCAGAAGGCGGGTGGCGTCATTGACGGCGGAGCCGACACCGGCCTTCTGACGTGACACCGCGCCCATGATCGATTCCGTCGCCGGTGCGGAGGTGAATCCCAGACCGAGCCCGTACAGCACCATTTGGAGCGAGATCGTCCCGTAGCCGGTTGTGGCTGAGATCACGGCCACCCACCCGTAGAACCCGGCCACGGCGAGCAGGCCGGTTGTCACCACCAATTTGGTACCCAGAGAGACGGCGAGCCGTGTGCCGAGCACCGATCCGACGGCGACGGACATCGCCACCGGAAGAAGGTGCACGCCCGTCGAAAGTGGGCCATAGTTCCGGATGAACTGAAAATACTGGGTCATGAGAAAGATGAACCCGAAGAGAGAGAAAAAGGCGACGGTTACCGATGCGCTCGCCGCGGTGAAGCGCATATTGCGAAACAGTCTGACGTCCAGCATGGGCACCGGGATCCGCCGCTCCCAACTGATGAACGTCCCGATCAACGCGGCGGCGACGACGAAGCCACCCACACTTAGGGGGCTGCCCCATCCGTACGTGGGCGCTTCGATGATCGTGAACACGAGCAGCGCCACCGCCAACGTCGACAGCGTGAATCCCGAGACGTCGACCCTCTGGGTCTTTGAGTCCTTCGAGCTGGGCACGCACAAGATGACCAAGACGGCAGCGGCGGCGGCCACGGGCACCATGGCGAAGAAGATGCTCGTCCAGGAAAAGTGTTCGAGCAGCCAGCCCCCGACGATGGGACCCAGGGCAATGGCGACACCTGCGCTGGCACCCCACATGCCGATCGCCTTGGCCCGTTCTTTGCGTTCGGTGAAGACGTTGGCGATCAGCGAGAGTGTGGCCGGGAAGATGAGGGCTGCCCCGAGGCCCATCACCGCCCGTGCCGCGATCAACTGCGATGGCGATGTCGTCAAGCCTCCGACCAAGCTGGCCGAACCGAAGACGGCGAGCCCGGCCAACAGCATTCCCTTTCGTCCCAGGCGGTCGGAGAGACTGCCGGACGTCAGGAGCAGCGCCGCGAAGACGAGGTTGTAGGCATCGACCACCCACTGCAGCTGGGCGGTGGAGGCGTGCAGTTCCCTCACCAGGGTGGGCAGGGCCACGTTGACAATGGTCGTGTCGAGGTTGATGGCGAACGCGGCCAGCAGAAGCGCCACCAGGATCATGGGCTTCGAGCGCATGCTGAGGTTCTAGGGCCGAACCTTGAGAAAGTCAAGTTAGAACTATGGATTCTCAACTAGCGTTGGGGTTATCCTCGCGGTGTGCGCACATACGGCCAGTACTGCTCGGTGGCCAAGGCCCTCGACGCGGTCGGGGATCGCTGGAGCCTCCTTATCGTGCGCGAGCTCATGATCCGGGGATCCTGCCGGTACACCGACCTCCAGAACGGACTTCCGGGGATCGCCACCAATCTCCTCGGTGACCGTCTGCGCGAGCTCGAGCAGGTCGGCGTCGTGCGTCGTGAGGCCGCCCCCCCACCGATCGCCACGACGCTCTTTCACTTGACCGAGGCAGGTGAGGATCTGGAGCCGGTGCTGACGGCCCTGGGTCGGTGGGGGACACGATTCATGCCCGAGCCGACGGGCGAGGAGACGTTCCGGAGTCACTGGCTCGCCTTCCCCGTCTCGGAGTTCCTCCGGGACACCGAGCCGGAGGGACAGCCGATCACGATCGCTCTCGAAACGGGGGATCAACCCGTGGTCATCGAGGCGGCCGAGGGCGAGGTGAGGACCCGTGTGGGATCGGTGGAATTCCCCGACCTCGAATTGCGGGCCCCCCCTCTGCTGATCCTCGGCGTCCTCAGTGGTCGCCTCACGCTCACAGAGGCCCGGAAGTTGGGCCTTCACACGAAGGGCAACCCGAAGACGCTCAAACGTCTGCAACCACCCGTGGTTGGAGCGGCGTCGCGTTCGTCGTAGTGCCCGCGAGGCAATTCCCGCCGGCCGCCGAAGCCGCTCAGCCGTAGTGGCGGGCGTCGGGCCACGCCGTGCGCCATGACGTCTTCTGGTCACGGCAGATCCATATGGGGTCTCCCCTCTCCTCGCTCCAGACACCATTGGGGGTGGTCACCGCGCCAGCCAGAGTCACCCGAGAGAAGATCGTAAGAAGATACGACCGCGACAGGTCGACGGCGATCGTGGCGGCACCGTCGCGAGCCCCTGCCGGTCCCCACCACCAGTACGAGTTGTGACCGCTTATGGCCCGCGGCAGCCCGTCTTGCGGGCCGTACAAGTCGATCGCACCGGCGGCACCGTAGTCACCGGTGAAGACAACAAGGTGGGCGCGTTGGTTCTTCGGTAGCCGGGCCGAGACGTTGGCGACCTGTCCGACGAAGTCCTCCCAGCCGACCGTGGCGCTCAGGTCCTTGTTGATGTTTCCCTCCCACGGTCCCTTGGCCAGCGCGCTCTCGGGCAGGACGGGGAGTGTCAACGGCAGGGCGATCAACGCACCGACCAGCATCAAAGCCACCCAACCCCGCGTCCCGCGCCACGGTCGCCTGGCCAGGCGCTCCTCGGCCCACACTCCGCCTGCCGCGAACAGGACGAAGTACATGCCGGCCAGGTAGTAAGACTTCGCCCCCGTGAGGGTGAAGAGGGTCAGAAGGACGAGATAGGTGATCCCGAGCGGTCGTGCGAACCGGTGGCGCAGCAGGCCGCGCAGTCCGGCCAGCCAGAAGACGATCAGCAGCGGCCCGACCACGATCACCTGTGACGGGATAAAGCCGAGGGAGGCGCCCAGGCTGGCGTTCTCCTGGTGAAGGCTTCGCAGCATGGCCAGCGCCGCCCAGTCGTGCTGGGCGTTCCAGACGATGTTCGGCGACCAGATGACGAGGGCCAGTCCGGCCCCCGCCCAGGGCCATGGGCTCAGGAGGTTGCGACCCCGGCCGCCGACGACGAGACCAATGGCCAGGCTCAGTAAGAGGAATCCGACGTTCAATTTGTTCAACAGGCCGAGGCCAGAGATGGCCCCTATGGCCATCCACAAACGATCCGCTCCTGTACGGAGCAGTCGTACCGTGACAAAGCTGATGGCCGACCAGAAGAGCAAGTCGAACGCGGTGGTCGACAGCAGATGGCAGGCTGCAAGCAGTTGGGGGGAGGTGGCGGCGGCCAGCGCCGCAAGCACCTGAGCCTTCTTGCCCCCACCCAGTTCACGGGCCATAAGCGCCGTGAGCACGACGGCGGCTCCACCGGCGAAGGCGGGGAGGACCCTGAGCGCCACCACCGAGGATCCGAGCACATGGGTCGACACCCAGGCCACGGCGGGCACGAGCGGTGGTTGGTCGACGTACCCCCAGGCCAGATGACGGGCGCAGGCCAAGAAGTAGAGCTCGTCCCGGTGGTATCCGTACCTGGCCGCCACTGCCAGCTCGAGCACGATGAACCCGGCTGCGATGGCGAGCACCGGAGTTCTGCTCAGCGCAACGATCTCCGCGTCAGTCCTCCGGTGGAGTCGCGGCGGCCTGACGACAACCGGCGCCGTCACGGTCTCGGCTCCACGAGCGCGGCGCAGATGTACTCGACGACGGACCGTCGGACGATGTCGTCGTCATAGAGAAGGGCATCTCTGCCCTGATGACGGTGCCAGGCGAACCATGCGATCGACTCGGATACGATGCGCGCCGTGACGGCGGCGTCGGGCGTTGTCCGCAGGTAGCCCTGCGACGCGCGCTCCTCGAGATAGTGGGCGAGTTGACCGAAAAACCCGATTCGGGCGCGCCGGAAGTAGAACTCCTCGAGTTCGGGCACGTCAACGGCACAGCGTTCGATCACCGTGAGCACCGGCCACAGGCTTTCGAGCATCGCGTACCGCTCTTCCACGATCCCGCGGAGCTCGGCGCACACGTCGGCTGGATCCGCCGTGTCCAATACGGCACGCAGTTTCGGGACGGGCACACTGCGGATGCTCTGCTCGATCAGGCCGACGGTCTCACCCGGGGCCGGTGTGGTCAGCGGCAACGCCGGGAGCGTCGCGTCCAGATGACCGAAGCCGTGCGCGAAGACAAGATGGAAGAGGGCCTCCTTGCTCTCGACGTAGGTGAACACCGACCCTGACGACATCCCGGCCTCGGCGGCCACATCGGCCATGCGTGTCCCTCGGTACCCGAGGCGGCCGAACACTTTGGTGGCGGCCCCGGCCAGCGCCGTCAGCCGTTCCCTGGGAGGGATCCGGGGCATGCTCCCAACCTATAACTGACTGAGTCAGTCAGTCAATGTCTGTCCGCGGGACAGGGCGAAGGCGCGAGATCCACGGCGACGACGTTGACTTGGGATGTACGTAAGCATATGCTTACCGTTAGTTATGACTAACGCACTTGGCCTGGCGGCCCTGGGGGACCCAACGAGGCGGGCCATTTTCGAACACCTGGCTGATCACCCGTCGGCCGTGGGCGATCTGGCCCGCCTGGTCCCCGTGAGCCGGCCCGCTGTGTCGCAGCACTTGAAGGTACTGAAAGAGGCGGGCCTGGTCACCGATCAGCGGGACGGAAACCGGCGGATCTACCGGCTCGATCCGGGTGGAATCGCCGAGGTACGCGACTATCTCGACAGATTTTGGAATTTCGCCTTGTCGGCATTCAAAGCACGAGCTGAGCAGAGTAGAGGAGAGCCGGATGAGTGACTCACAAAGTACGTCGGTCCAGTCGTCGATCGTGGTCAACGTGCCGATCGACCAGGCGTTTGCCGTGTTCACCGAGGACATCGGCAGCTGGTGGCCGCCCGAGCACCACATACTCGAAGTGGAGCTGGCTCAGATGGTGTTCGAGCCCCACGCGGGCGGCCACGTCTATGACCGCGGGGTCGACGGGACCGAATGCCGTTGGGCTCGGGTCCTGGCCTACGAACCTCCCGAGAGGGTTGTATTCACCTGGGACATCAGCGTGGAGTGGCAGCTCGAGGCGGACCCCGACAAGACGAGCGAGGTGGAGGTCAGATTCTCCGCCGAGACACCGGAGCGGACCCGTGTCGTCCTCGAACACCGCAACATCCACCGCCACGGCGATGGCTGGGAACAGATGCGCGACGCCGTGGGGTCTCCCGACGGATGGGCTGTCGGGCTGCAGAGGTTCGCCACGCGCCTCGAAGGCGCTCCGGCCTCCAATCCGTCATGACGGGCTTCGTCTTCGGACTGATTCCTCCGCGTCCCGATTTCGCCACCACCACGACCGGCGACGAGAGGGCGACGATGGCCGTCCATTTCGCCTACTGGTCAGGGCTCACCCAACAGGGCAAGGTCCTGGCCTTCGGACCCGTCGACGATCCGAGCGGACACTACGGGATCGGAATCGTGATGGCCGAGGACATGAATGAAGCAGCATCCATCCGAGACGGTGATCCGGCGATGGCTTCATCACACGGATTCCGAGCCGAGATCGCCCCCATGTTCAGCCTCGTGACCCCGGACGGGCGCTTCGACGCCATGTGAGCCGGGTGGTGGGTCACGACCCGGCGATCCCGTGCATCCCCGGGTCTGGTCGACCCGTCACCTCGCCTGACGACGAGAAGGTGCGGTTTCTCGACAGCCCGACCGCGAACGGCACCAACGGGCCTGCAAACACCGCGCCGAGCCTTCTGGCCGACGCTCGACCTGTCCGGCCGCTCTCCGTTTCCGCCTGTCCGTGCGGTACGCTCCCGGCCATGGACGGCGTGCGCGTGGTTTCCGCAGTCCTGTCCTAGCGGGTACGTGGCGCGCGACGCGGCTCCGGTCGCATTCCCGAGGGTGGTCCTCTGAGCGCATCCGGAGACCTCGATAACCTCTCGCGCGGCCCCGTTGGCCCCCCGGGCCGGCCCGGTCGTACTCGTGTCGCGGCTGCGCTCCGGGGACCGTTTCCGATCCTGGCCGGTCTGGCGCTGTGCTGGGGGCTTGCGACACCGATCTTCGCCGTGCCCGATGAGCCCACTCAGGTCATCAAGGCAGCCGCCGTCGTCCGCGGCGAGCTCGTCGGAGGCCGCGCGTCCGGACCGTACACTGCCGTCGAGGTCCCCGCCGGGATCGTAGGAACGCGGTACACGTGCTTCGTCTTCCAGAGATCGGTGCCCGCGAGTTGCGAGCCGACGCTGTCCGACAGCACCCGTGTCGTTACCGCGACGACATATGCCGGCCGCTATCCACCGCTCTACTACGCGCTTGTAGGATGGCCGACGCTTCTGGTCCGGGGTGACCTTGCCATTTACCTGATGCGAGGCATCTCCGCTTTTCTGGCTGCCTTGTTCCTGGCCGGTGCCTTCCGATCCGCGGCGAGCTCCCGATCCCACCGGTTGTTGCTCGTCGCGCTGGCGGCTGTCATGACCCCGTATGTTCTCTATTTCGCCGGGTCGGTCAATCCGAGCGGTCTCGAGATGACGGCGGCCATCGGCGCCTGGACGTCAGGCCTCGTGCTGGTCGGTGAACCCGACCGACTGGTGGACAAGCGCCTGATCATCCGATTCGCGCTCGCCCTGGCCGTGCTCGTGGAGTTGCGCGGTCTTGGGCCGCTCTTCGGAGCGGTGGTGGTGGCAACCCTCGTGGGCCTGTTCGGTGTCCGCCCGTTCCTCCGGCTCCTGGCCGATCGTACGGGCAGGCTGGCGGCCCTCGTGGTGGCGCTGTCGGCCGCCTTCTGTGTGTCATGGACCATCAAGGTCGGCGGTCTGGCCCTCCTTGGTGGTGCGTTTCTGCCGCCTCATGCGGGAGCCCTGGTCGCCCTCAACGGGTCGACGATCCGCTTCGGCTCGGACCTCGTCGAGATGGTGGGCATGTTCGGCTGGTGGAACGCGACCTTCCTTCCCCGTTGGACGTACCTGGTCTGGTTCGCAATCGGCGGAGGTCTCGTCGCCCTCGGGTTGTTCCTCGCTCGAGGCAGGATGCGCATTGTGGCCATCGCTCTGGCCGTCCTCTCCGTCGCGCTCCCGATCCTCCTCGTCGCCGCCGAAGCCGGAACCACAGGCATCGTCGGGCAGGGTCGGTACTGGGTCCCGCTGGTGGCGGGAGTTGTCGTGGTCGGTGCATACGCGTGCCGCCCGTTCACCGAGCCGCTGTTCGTGTCGGTGGCGGCACTCGTCGCCGTGCTCACCGTGGGCGTGCAGGTCGTCGCCTTTCGCTATGTCCTCAACCGCTACCGCTTCGGCCTCCACCGGTCAGACGCCACCGCGCCCTGGTCCCCTCCAGCCGGAGCGGTGGTGCTCATGGCGGTCTTCATTGCGTTGGTGGTCATCATGGCCCTGTGGTGGTGGCGGGCATCTCGCCCCCGGCGTGCAACCTGGTCGGTGACCTCGGCGCTCCAACTCTCGGTGGTGACGGCGGCGGCGACCGTCGCATTCGCGTTCAGCGGCGTATCAGCGGCGGCCACGATCACGACCACGTACACCTGGAGCGGGGGCGCCGCCGGCACCGGTGGCAGCCACGCGTTGTCGGACGCCCGGAACTGGCTGAAGGCCGAGGCGCCGCCGGGCTCCGTCACTCGCGACGACCTGGTGTTCCCGGCCCTAGCACCATGTGACGAGCCAAGCGGAACCGCCTATTGCGTCGGACTCGACGACCTGGGTACGGACGCCGCTCGTGCGATCACGATCGACCAGGGGAACGGCAGTGGTGGATATGCGTTCACGTCGACACGCGGTTCTCTGGCCCTTGGCAACGGGGGGCTCACGATCCACTCCCAGGCGGATTCGTCGCGGACCACTGTCGGGGTCCCCATCACCCTCTGGGCCGACCAGGTGTGGCAGATCGGCCGGGGCACCACCCTCTTCGAGGGCGCGGTCAATGGGAGTAGTGCGTTGACGATGCACCTGACCGCCACCACGGCGCTCGAAGTGTTGGCGAACTTCGACGTCGGTGACCTGAACGTAATCGGTGCGTCCGCCGGCGGACCTTCGCGGGCCTATATCCTCCTGGCCGGCGGTGATCTCAACGGGGGTGGCACCTTCCCCATGTCCCTCGTCAATGTGCAACTTGGCGGATATGGGCGCGTAGGCCCTCTCGCCGCCACCGACGCGTCCATCACGGTCGGCCATGGATATGTACCCGGTGTCCGAGGTCCGGGGCGCCTCGCCTCGAGTGGCGACGTCAGTTTGGACAGCGCGACGCGCGTGACTTTCGACGACCTGGGGTCCGCGACGCCCGGTGATGGCTACCCGCAGCTCCTGGCGTCCGGCAACGTGACCCTGGGCTCCGCCGTGTTGCGCCTCGACTCAGCCTGCAGCACGGTCGTCGGCGACTCCTTCACGATCGTGAGGGGGGCATCGGTGAGCGGCACGTTCGCCGGTTCCGACGGCCGAACCATCGCCAACAACGACATCATCGAGGCCACACCCATCGGTGCCCGTTGCACGGACTACTTCAGGATCAAGTACCGGGCCGGCAAGGTGACGGCCACGCAGGTGCTCTCCCGCTGATCGAATCGAGACGGGGAACTGTCCTCAGCGAGGGGGGCTGATGCCATGGAAGGCGACGGGCCGGACCCGTTGCAGCGCCTCCCGGTTGACGTCGTTGTAGGGAACGCCGGCGGCGACCCCTCGTTTGGGGGCCGTTCCGAAGCGTCGGGCACTCCCGGCACGATGGTGTGGGTGTGTCGAGAGGTGACGAGCATCGTGGCCGACCAGTTCCGGTGACCGATTGCTCCATTCCGGCTCGTGGACGTCGCCCACCGCTGATGTGGCAAGCACGCCGACGCTGAGCGACGGAGCCCATCCGAGCGGTACCGACGGGGCTGGGACCGGGCCCAACCGGGGGCCGCGGCGTGACTTCTTGATCGCCGTCTGGCCCGATGCGCGGGGAGTGACGAACCATTCCGTCCGGCCGGCGAATTCGTGGATGTGGCCCAATCGAGCGATCGCAACCCGGAGGTAGGCGTAGAAGACGAGGTTGGCGGCGATGTAGGAGCCGAAGACGAAGGGCCCCCGGTTGCCGTGGACGGCCTTGCGGTACGCCACCCCCACGTGTACGAGAAAGGACACCGTCCCGAACAACAGGATGTATCCGATGAGCCGCGACCAGGGGGAGACGTCGTGATGAAGCCATCCGTGGATGGTCAGCGGAATGCTCAAGGTTCCGATCCAGGGGAGGATCGTTCCCCATCCCCACAGCCAGAAGACACCGATGCGCTTTCTCAATGAGATGTTGCGATCGATCATCACCCTGCCCAGATGGCGGCGACCGACCTGGAACCATCCCTGGGCCCAACGCAGGCGCTGATTGCACAGGGCCCCCAACGAGGGAGGGGCCAACTCGCCCGACACGATGTTGGAATCGGTGGCGATCCGTCCGCCGGCCCGCAACAGACGCACGGAGGCGTCGATGTCCTCGGTGAGCGCCGTGGGGTCGAGACGGATTGCCCGCAGCGCGGAGGCCCGCCAAAACCCGTTGCTGCCACCGAACAGTCCGATGCCCATGACCCGGGTCCGGCCTGGGTGGCCAACCGAGTACATCTGCTCGAATTCCGCGGTGACAGCCAATGAGACCAGCGAACGGCGGGCGTCCTTCGAGCGCCGCACCACGCACCGACCCTGAACGACGTCCGCTCCGCCGGCCAGCCAGCACCAGGCCCGCTCGTAGCTGTCCGGCGCGGGGTGGTGGTCGGCGTCGAAGACGCCGATGATCTCACCGGTGGCGACCTCGAGTGCGGCGTTGACGTTCTCGGCCTTGGATCTGCTGTTATCGACCTTCAGCACGGTCAGGCGCGGATTGTCGTCGGCCAAGCGAGCTAGTACGTGTTCCAAGGGATCTGGCGTCGGGGTGTTGTAGGCGATGATCACCTGCAGTTCGGCGGGGCCGGTCGTCAGGTGGTGTGCGGCCGTCTCGAGGATGATCGACGCCTCGTTGGGGAGGTAGACCGGAACGATGGCTGTCGTCGGAGGCAGGGACCCGTCGGGGACCGGGGGGATCCTCGGGGGCCGCATGGCGGCGCACGCTTCGATGACCCCGTAGAGGGCGAAGAGGCCCAGCGCGCAGGCGCCGGCCAGCTTGAGCACCATGAAGGAGTACCGCGACACGTCGTCGAGCATGGTCACGGCGAATGTCAGAAAGGCGATGGTGACGCTTTCGAGCACGGCCAGCTGGAGAAGGACGGACCGATCCATCAAACGACGACGGCGCGCAGCCGAAACGTCCTCGGCTGCCACTCGCCTTGGGGACATGGAGGCGCAGTATATGTTACGGACGGTCGTCCTGTCGTCATCGAGTTGTAATGGTCGGTCACCGAGTTGTAACGGCGGCGGGACCCAAAGGGGTCCCGAGTTCCCGAGATCCTTCACGCCTGGGGCGGGCCCCCGGCCCGCTCGATCCCACCGGGAGTAGGGGCTCAGGCACGGGATGTCAGGCGACGACTGCGAGGTGACGCCGGTCCCGCCGGTCCCTGCCACCCCTCTTCACGAGCCGGATGACGGCCGGGTCCCGGCTGATCGACGTTGCCTCGCCTGCCCGGTCGACTTCGCTGGAGCTGAGGCGGTGCCGGGCCCTCCCCCGCTTACGCCGGGGGTCGGTGGCGCACGTAGACGTAGCTCAGTCCCGCATCGCTCGGGTCCTCGGAGGCGAGCGTGCCCGACCAGACGCGGAGAAAACCAGCCTTCTCGAGCGCCCTCCACGAGCGGCGGTTGTCGGGGGAGACATTCACGACGACGGCGGAGATGCCGGGGTAACGGATCCAGGTGTCCCTCACGAATTCATCGATGATCTCGGGTCCGAGTCCGCTCCCGATCAGCGTCTCCACGCCGATGAAGTAGTCGATACCGGCTCCGTCGGTCGGGGCGCCGGCCACAATCAGGGAACTCTGCCAGGCGGGGTTGTCCGCCAGCAGGTACCGCTGGACGAACCCGATCGGCCTGGCGTCCACCTCGACCACGAAACATTCGGTCCGGTCCGTGCCGTCGACGGCCGGTCCGTAACGGGCTTCGACGGCGTCGTCCCCGGCCTCTTCGCGCCACCAGGTCTGGACGTGGGGAGCGGCCAACCACTGCGACAGAAGGGCGAAGTCCTGTCGACCGAGGGCCCGAAACTGGAACGTCGGGGTTGCGTCACTCACCGTTCGGGTTGGCACGTCCACCGTTTGACGCGGTACCGCCGGTCCGGTCCGAACGGATGCCTGTAGTCCGAGAGCTCCTCGACCATGCGAAACCCCGCCTTCTCGGCCACACGCTCCGAGGCGACGTTCCCGATCATCGTCACCAGTCCCACGGCCACGAGGGACACGGTCTGGAAGGCCCAATTCACGGCCAGACGCACCGCCCGGGTCGCCACGCCCTGCCCTCTCTCGCTGGCGACGACCCAATACCCGACCGATGCGGACCGACGGTCCCAGTCGAAGGGATGAAGAGCCAGGGCGCCCAACAGGCGACCGTCCGCCGCCGCCGTCACTGCCAATTCAGCGCCTTCGCCGCGCTCCCACTGCGCATCGTGGGCGGAGATCCACGTCCGGGCATGCTCGTCTTCGTACGGCCAGGGGATGTTGGCCGTCCACCGGCTGATCTCCGGATCCTGACAGGCGGCGGTCACGGCGGGCACGTCGTCCAGCGTGAACGATCGCAGAGTGACGCGGCCGTCGGTGAGAGGGAGCCCCGAGCGCGGCAAGGTCGACATCAGCCTGCTTTCGCCAATTCCGATGGACGCTCGTCGGCGGCGCTGACGAGCTACTCAGCGTTGTGCCGAGATCGTCCGACCATCGAAGCGTATCTCCGAGCCGGTACAGGTCCGGTCGGCGCCGGCGCAAGGAAAGGCTCGACGAGCTGGCTTACCAGGATCCGGACATGCGGTCGACGGTCTGACTGCTCCACGGCGAGCGGTCGGCCGGCCAGTCCCGTTGCTGACGCCGGCGTCCCCGGCGTCGGGAACACCGCACGCGAGGCCAGCACGTCCCAGACGGTCAGCACGATGCCGAGGTTCGCTCCACTCCGAGCGTCGACGGCGTGGTGGATCCGGTGGTACGCGGGACTCACGATGACCTTGCCGAGCGGACCGAACGACCACCGGACGTTGGCGTGGGCGAAGGTTCCCACGCACACGTAGAAGGTGATGAGTGCCGGTGCCACCGGCCGGTCGCCCATCAGGGCCAGAACGGCGATGGTGGCGAGGAAGAAACCGGTCGCATGGACGAGTGGGTGGGCCCGGAACGACGTGAGGACGTTCAGCTCCTCCTGGGAGTGATGGACGGCGTGGAACCGCCAGAGGGCGCCGATCCGATGGTCGGCGAAGTGGGCGACCCAGTTGGCGGCGTCCATGGCGATGAATGTCGGCGGCAGGATCAGCCAGAGGGACCACGATGCCGTCCACGGGGCGTCGAACCAGCCGGCATGGCCGCCGAGCAGTTGCGCGAAAGCCACCCCGAGCAGCGTCATGACCGGCACCACGCAGCTGGCGTGGAGGAGGAAGAAGCAGGCGTCCTGGACGTGTCCGGCGGCCAGCAGGCGCCGCCGTTGGGCCGGCCAGATCCGCTCGCAGACCACCGCCGCGAGCAGGAGGGCGATGAGGGCGGGCCCGGCGAGCTCGACCCACCCGTCGGCCAGGGTCGCGCCCAACCGACCGCGGCCCACCAGAGTGGCCGTGCCCGCCCACACGAGGGACCCGGTCACCGCGGCGATAGCCAACGACGGGCGATAAACGCGCCGGGCGGCGACGCCGGGCTCGGCCCTCGTCAGGCCGGCGATGTCCGGGGCCATGAGTGTCATCTCACCCCAGGATACGAAGAGCGTCCCCGGTTAGCTCGAACATTCTCGCCTCGCCCGTCCTCCTCGCCCTCGGCGCCGCCCATCGTGCTCCTGGCCGCGCCGAGGCAGGTCCGGAGGTCGGGCTCAGGCCACCAGGCAGTAGGAGTTCTTGAGCTCGTCCTGCAGGACCACGGCGTCCTCGGTCGTCGTCATCACATGCAACGGCTCCTCGAGCCGGCGGCACCCGTAGGCCCAGCCCTGGGGGAGCGAGAGCCGCTCTCCGAGGGCCGTGAGATCGGTTTCACTCAATCCGGTGTCGACCGCCGTGCACCAGGACTGCATCACGTGCACGGCACCGTCGGGATCCGTGAGCTCGTAGACCAAAGAGTCGGCATGGAACGAGAACATCGCCGCGCGCGCCACCCTCCTGCCGTTGTACGGGGACGGGTCGAACCCGGCCGCGCCGAGGTTCAAGGTGGCGGCCCGGGCCATCAGGATGCCGCCGAAGTCGCGGACGTCCGGGCTCGGTGGGCCCGACTTCTCAATGGAATCGACCAGCCAGTACCGCGGTCCGTTGACCACCGCCGCCAGCGCTCCTTCGGACCGGGCGATGGCGGCCGGGTCGAGTGCGTCCCACAGCTCCTGGGGACAGTCGTTCAGCGTGTAGCTGTTGTAGACGTCGGCCACGAGGCCATCGTCGGTGCTCGTGACCACGAGGATCTCGCCGTAACGATGTCCGCGCACGTCCTGGAGCGTTCGTGTCACCTGACTCGGGGTGGCCATCGGGGTCCTCCTTGTCCTTGCCGTTCGCCGACGGAATTGATGTCCGTTACGGGGCCTTCCGTTGCACGCTGCGCCAGTCCCGAGCCGCCAGGTAGGGGGCGAACGCGCTGGCGATCGACATGATGTCGGCCGCCTGTTTCGGACGTTGGAGCTCGTAGACGGCTGGGAATTCGAGCCAGCCGGTGACGAGCTCCCACAGGCGCAGGGCGGCTCGACCCCGGGGCGGGGAGATCAGCACCGGGCCGAAGAGCGCCTGCCCGTCGTCGAAGACGAGGGTGGGGACACCGAAGGCGCCTTTGCCCACCACGGTCTCATGCTCGAGTCGGACCTCGTCCCCTGTCGTCGGGTCGTCGAGGGCCAGGGCGAGTATCCCCGGGTCGAGTCCGAGCTCTTCGAGCAGCTCCATGGCGACCTCGGGACGATGGGGTTTCCTCCCGTCGACGTGGAGCGCGGTTCCCGCCGCCCAGTACCACCGGTCGACCAATTCCATGTCGGTGCGACGCAGATAGGCCCCGATGCGCATCATCGACCAGCCGTAGGACCAGTCCCGTTCCCAGGGATGCTTCTTGCCCGGGGTCAGGTTGATCTCCTCCAGGCTGAAGAACCGCCAACGCACGTCGACCCCGAGAAGATCACGGACCTCGCGCATCCAGATCGACGTCTGGTAGGCGTACGGGCACATGATGTCGAAGTGGAAATCGACACCGCCGGGGCCCGTGTTCGCCTGCTCCCCCGTCGGTGGTGGCGTCGGCGCGTTCACCGGGCCACGGTAGTAGGAAGTTGACGCCGAGTAAATATCTCCCTAGCCTCGACCCGTGTCCCGGCGCGCCTCCGAACCCCGGCCGTATCTGCGGGCCGGTGCCCGGCGGACCCAGCTCCTCGATGCCGCCGCCGCCATCATCGGCCGAGGCGGCCTCGGGAGCCTCACCATCGCCGGTGTGGCGGTGGAAGCAGGCGTCAGCCGTCAATGGGTCTACGAGCACTTCTCGGATCTCGATGACCTCTACCGGGCCCTGATCGAGGACCGCTTCGCTGCGCTCGACGCCAATATCGACGCGGCCAAGGTCCGTTCGACCGGAATCGAGCTGGCCACTTTCGCCGCCCGACAGGTGTTCGCCCTCGTCCCCGCCGATCGCAAGATCCTGCGCACCCTTGTCGACGGATCCGGATGGAACCGCCCGGAATTGGCCGTCATCGAATCAGAGCTGCGCGAGCGCATCCTCCATCGCTGGACCGGGTTTCTCCGCAACGCCGGACGCGACGATCCCGAGGCGCGCGCCATCGTGTGGGCCATCGTGAACGCTGTCTTCGGCCTCGCCGATCAGATCGATCGCGAGTCACTCGGGGTTGAGCAGGCGGTGGCCCTTCTGGTGGCGATGGTGGTGCCGTTCGGCGAGACCCTGTCCCCGCCCCCGGGGCGGCGCCCGTCGGTACACGCCAGCTCCCCCCAACGCGGATCGACGGCCGCCCATGCCCACTGAGCAACCCTTCGAAGGAGTCATCGGGCGCACCCTGGAGACGTCGACGCCGTGGTGGCCACCGCTTCCCACCGCTCCCGACGGTGCCCCGAACGTGGTGGTCGTCCTGCTCGACGACGTCGGGTACGCACAGTTCGGCTGTTACGGCTCGGATATCGCGACGCCCACCTTCGACCGGCTGGCCGCCAACGGGCTCCGGTACTCGAACTTCCACACCACCGCCCTGTGCTCCCCGACACGGGCGGCCCTGCTGACCGGCCGCAACCATCACACCAACGGCATGGGTCGCATCGTCGAGACGGCGACCGGCTTTCCCGGCTATGACGCCACCGTTCCCAAGGACAGCGGGTTCCTCTCGGAGATCCTTCTGCGCAACGGGTATGCGACCTTCGCTGTCGGAAAGTGGCACCTCGCCCCCACCGGCGAGATGGCCATGGGAGGGCCCAAGGACAAGTGGCCGCTCGGTCGCGGCTTCGAGCGCTTCTACGGGTTCCTCGGCGGCGAGACGGACCAGTTCCATCCCGACCTCGTCTACGACAACCATCAGGTCGATCCCCCCCGCGGTCCGGGCGAGGGCTATCACCTCACCGAGGATCTGGTGGACCACGCCACCTTGTTCATCAAGGATCTGCGGGCGGTGGCACCGGGGAAGCCCTTCTTCCTGTGGTTCACCCCGGGGGCGTGCCATGCCCCCCACCACGCACCGTCGGAATTCATCGATCGCTACCGGGGTCAGTTCGACCTTGGATGGGACGCCTGGCGCGATCAGGTCTTCGCCCGGCAGGTCGCCTCCGCCCTGCTCCCGCCCCGAACCGCGCTCAGCGACCGACCGAGCTGGGTGCCGGCGTGGGACTCGCTGAGCAGTGACGAGAAGCGTCTGTACGCACGCATGATGGAGGTGTACGCGGGCTTTCTCACCCATACCGACGCCCAGGTCGGGCGTCTCCTCGACTTCGTCGACGAGCTGGGCGAGCTCGACGACACCGTCGTCCTGGTGATGAGCGACAACGGGGCATCGGCCGAAGGCGGCCCCCGAGGCTCGTTCAACGAGCTCTTCTTCTTCAACTTCGAACCCGAGAGCCTGGAGGAGAATCTGGCCCGGATCGATCAGCTGGGAGGACCCGAGGCCTACAACCACTATCCCTGGGGTTGGGCATGGGCGGGCAACACTCCGCTCAAGCGTTGGAAGCGCGAGACCCACGAAGGCGGGGTCTGCGACCCGTTGATCGCGCACTGGCCCCGGAAACTGGGCCGGCCCGGGGAGACCCGCAGGCAGTACGTGCACGCCATCGACGTCATGCCCACCCTCCTTGAGCTCATCGGGATCGACCCGCCCCCGGAGATCAACGGGTTCCGCCAACGGCCGGTCGAAGGCGTCAGCTTCACCCACACACTGTGGGATGGCGACGTTCCCAGCCGTCACACGACCCAGTACTACGAGATGCTCGGATCGCGCGCGCTGTACCACGAGGGATGGAAGGCGGTCGTCTTCCGCCCACTGGCCTTCGTCCGCTACACCGAGAACGACGATCCGTTCCGGTCGTACGAGGATGACGACTGGGAGCTCTACCACGTCGCCGAGGACTTCTCCGAAACCCGGGATCTGGCCGCGGATCATCCCGAGAAGCTGGCCGAGCTCGTCGACACCTGGTGGCGCGAGGCCGAGCGCTACAGCGTCCTCCCCGTGACCAACATGCCCATCACCGGAGCCGATCGCCGCTATCGCCGCAGTCGCTACATCTTCTATCCGGGGATCGGCACGATCCCCCAGTTGGTGGCTCCGAACGTCAGCAACCGGGCCTGGTGGCTGCGCGCCGAGCTGGTGGTGCCCGACGGCGGTGCGCAGGGCGCGCTCGTCTGTCACGGAAGCCATGCCGGCGGCTACGTCGCCTTCGTCCACCATCGGCGTCTGTACTTCACCTATAACCACCTGGGGACGACGCTGACCACCGTCGCCGCCGATGTGACCCTGCCCCCCGGGCCCGTGGAGGCCCGGATCGAATTCACCCCGACGGGGGCTCATGCCGGCGACGTGGCCCTCTTCTACGGCGACGTACCCGTGGGACAGGGCCACATTCCCCGCACCACGCTCGTCACCGTCGGCGTCGCCGGCTTTACCGTCGGATACCAGCGCGGCTCGGCGATCAACCCCGACTTCGCCGGACGGCGTGACGTCACTCCCGGAGCGTTGACCCGGGTCGTGATCGAGACGTTCGCCAACGCCCAACGGACCCCACCCTCCGAGGACCGGATGGGCCTGGCCAGCCAGTGACCCGTCCGTCAGCGGTACAGCCCGGCCAGCGACGACGCCAACGCCCGGGCTCCGACGGCGAAGGCGTGCTCGGCCGGGCTGGCGAATCCCACCACCAGAGCCGGTCGCGACCGGGCCCCGGCGCGGTGGTGGTACCCGGCCAACCCGTGGACGGCCACACCGTCGCCGGCCAGGTGCTCGACCACCTCGTTCTCGGTGGGCCCGTCGTCAGGTAGGTCGATCACGGTGTGGAGCCCGGCGGCGATGCCGTGCAGCGTCACCGCCGGCACCTGATCGGCCAGGAGGGCGAGGAGCAGATCGCTGCGACGCCGGTAGCGCATCCGGGAGTGCCGCACGTGACGGTCGAACGCCCCCGAGGTGATCATCTCGGCCAGGGCCAGCTGGTCGAGTGAGCTGCTGTGCCGGTCGACGAGGGGCCGGAGGTCAACCACCGGCTCGAGCCAGCGCGGCGGAAGGACCATCCAGCCCAGACGCACGCCGGGAGCGAGAGTCTTCGACGTCGTCCCGGCATAGATGACGCGCTCGGGGTCGAGAGCGGCCAGGGCGCCCACCGGTTGGCGGTCGTAGCGGAATTCGCCGTCGTAGTCGTCCTCGATGAGAACGGCCTCGTGGTGGCGGGCCCAGGTGATCCACGCCGCCCGCCGGTCGGCTGACAGCGTCGCACCCGTCGGGTACTGATGGGCCGGGGTGAGGAGCACGGCCGCCACGGATCCGCGTCGCGTGACGGCGGCGGGATCGGCGCCATGGCGGTCCACGGGCACCGACACCACCCCCAGGCCGAAGCGACGAAGCGTCGCCGGATTGCGGGCCATCGACGGATCCTCGACGGCGACCCGTGTGACACCGGCGTCGCGCAGCGCCTCGGCGATCAGCGCGAAGCCCTGGACCCATCCGCAGCACACGACGAGACGGTCGGGATCGACGGGAAGACCCCGGGCGCGCCCGACGTACGCCGCCAGTGCCTCGCGCAGCACCCGCAGTCCCCGGGGGTCGCCGTAGTCGAGAACGGAATCGGGTGCCTCGCGCAGCGCCCGACGCAGGGCCGCCACCCACTCCCGACGCGGGAAGTGGGACAGGTCGCCGTGTCCGGGACGGAAGTCGTGGCGCGGTGTCGCCGTGATCTCGGGCGGTCGGTGCCGACGCGAGGAGGACCTCTCCGCCGGACCGGGGGCCGACGCCACCCGTGTGCCCGAGCCCTGCCGGGCGACGAGCCACCCCTCGGCGATCAGCTGGTCGTAGGCGTCGGTGACGGTTCCCCGCGCTAGACCCAGATCGGCGGCCAGCGCACGCGTGGACGGCAAGCGCGTCGGGGCCGCCAGCCGTCCCGAGCGGATGGCCTCCCGGAGCGCCGCCTCCAGGGAGGACCGCCGCCCCCCGGGCCCGCCGATGTCGAGGTGAAGGTCGCGGCCCCCGAAAGTGGACCTGTCGGATTCCACAAAACTGGACCATAGTTCTGATCCACTTGTCCCGTATCATCAGGTCATGGACAGTGACGTCGGCCCTCCCTCCGAGTTCGCCCGGGTCCGGCGACTGCCCGGGCGCGCCGCCTACGACCGAGCCACGGTCCGCCGGATCCTCGACGCCGCCATGATCGGCCATGTCGGTGTCCTGCGCGAGGGGCGACCGGTCGTGATCCCGATGCTCTTCGGTCGGGTGGACGACGACCTCTACCTCCACGGATCGGTCGCCAGTCAGCTGCTGCGCACCGCCGCCGTCGGCGGGATCGACCTCTGCTTCACGGCCACGCTGATCGACGGGCTTGTTTTCGCCCGGTCGGCGTTCCACCACTCCATGAACTACCGGTCGGTGGTGATCGTGGGCACGGCGACGTCGGTCGACGGCGACGAGAAGATGCTCGCCCTGCGGGCGGTGGTGGAGCACATCACCCCGGGCCGGTGGGACGAAGCCCGCCCGCCCAACGACCTCGAGCTGCGCCAGACGACCGTCCTGCGGATGCCCATCGAAGAGGCCTCGGCCAAGATCCGCGTGGGTGGGCCGGCCGACGACGTCGAGGACCTCGCCCTACCGATCTGGGCCGGCCAGGTTCCGATCACCCCACACTTCTCCGCTCCCCTGGACGCCGACGACCTTCACGACGGCATCGAGGTGTCGTCGGCCGTGGCCCGTCTCGGCCGCGCCGAGGCGGCCCACGGCTGACGCCCGACGCCGTACCTGCAGGCGGCGGCGGTCACGGTGTCACCGCCGGCGCTCCATCCACCGTTCCGGCGAGGCGACCGACTCGAAGCCGAACCGCCGGTAGAGAGCGTGCGCGTCACGCGTCCCGAGGACCGCGAGAGGCAGGTCCTGCACATCGGGATGGGCCACCGCCGTTCCCACCAGAAACGATCCCAGCCCCCTTCCCCGCACGGAGGAATCGACGAACACGTCCGACAACCAGCCGAACGTCGCATAGTCAGTGACCCAGCGACACACCCCGACCTGATCCCCGGGTCCGTAGAGCCCCAGGGTCAGCGACTCCCGGACGGACCGGGCCACGACCTCGTACGTCCGGCCCCGGGCCACCGAGCCACCCGTGGACGCGCGCCAGGTCGACGAGAGAGCGGTCGTCACTGACCCAGTAGCCGTCGGGACCGTCCCATCTCATCGCGACACGGCGCGCCGGGGGTGACGGCTCACACAGGCTCGAAGCGCCATCGGTCACCGTCGGCGATCACCCGACCCGCCGGCCGGCAGGCGAAGTGGGTCCCGAGGACGAGGGCCCCCGTCTGCGCCGCCCGGGCGATCATCCGGTGCCGGGTCTCTCGGGCCTGTTCGACGTCGGTGTCGGCGATCTCGGCCCAGTCCGGTTCGGCGAACTGCACCGGGTGATGGAGGAAGTCGCCGGTGATCAGCGCCTGGGCGCCCTGCGATTCGACCCAGAGCGAGACGTGACCGGGAGTGTGCCCGGGGGAGGGCTCGAGCACGAGCCCGTGGCCGAGGTCGGCGTCGGCGGCGACGACGTCGGCCAGGCCGGCATCGAAGACCGGGGCGATCGAGTCGCCGTAGACGTCCTCGCCCTCCATCCCCGACGACCGGACGAATTCCAGATCGGCGGCGGTGTAGAGATGCCGGGCGCGCGTGAACGTCGGCACCCAGGCGTCGCCGTCGCGCCGTGTGTCCCAGCCGACGTGGTCGGCATGGAGGTGGGTATGGACGACGAGATCGACGTCGGTCGGTGAGAACCCGGCCGACGCCAGTCGTTCCAGGAACGGCCAGTCCTGCTCGTGCCAGAAGGGCAGAGTCCGCACCTTCCCGTTCCCCACGCACGGGTCGACGAGGACGGTTAGGTTGGCGACCTCGATCACGAAGGCCTGGACCCGCAGGGAGATGGTGCCGGCGGCATCGGCGTAGTCCGGCACCAGCCACCGGTGGCGTCCGACGGCATCGGTGGTCGCGTCCGAGAAGAAGAACTCGGGGGGTATCCGGTCGATCTGGTCCTCGACCACGCTGGTGAGGACAGCGGCGCCGACCACCCATCTCCGGGTCGCCACCCGATCGTCGGCCCCGGCGCCGCCGGAGTCCTCCGTCGCAAGTGCCACCGGCCGAACATATAAGAAACGTCGCCGTCGCACGGCCGACGAGTGAGGGAGGAAGATGATCGCCGTCGAGAAGGTGGACGCCGTCTGGATCATCCGGATGCGCTCGGGCGAGAACAGGTTCAACGGGGACTCCGTCGACTCCCTCCATCGACACCTGGACGAGATCGAACGGCAACCGGGGTGGTCACCACCGGTGACGGGAAGTTCTATTCCAACGGCCTCGATCTCGACTGGATGGCGCAGGCGGGCGAAAGCGCAGGACCGATGGTGAACGACGTCCATCGCCTCCTCGGCCGGCTCCTGCTCTTCCCCGCCCTCACGGTGGCGGCCGTGAACGGCCACGCCTTCGCCGCCGGTGCCATGTTCGCCTCCGCCCATGACGTCGTTGTCATGCGGGAGGACCGGGGCTACTGGTGCCTCCCCGAGGTGGACCTGGGTCTGCCGCTCACCGAGGCGATGTACGCCGTCCTGGCGGCCAAGGTGCCCCATGCCACCCTGCAGGACGCCATCTTGACGGGCCGCCGCTACGGCGCCGCCGACGCCGTGACCGGTGGCATCGCCCATCATGCCGTCGCCGAGGGCGCCGTCGTGGACACCGCCGTGGCGTTGGCCACCGCCGGGGCCGGCAAGAACAGGACGGTGGTCGCCGAGCACAAACGACTGATGTACGCCGACGCCGCGGCGACCTGCGCAGTGCCGTAGACCCGGCCCCCATCCGGATGTCCGAAACCCGCCAGAAGCAGGGCCGTCCCCTTGGGATACTGGCCTGGTGACCCCCGTCATCCCCCAGATCCACCCCGGCGACGTGGTGGCCGGCGACGACGACCCGCGCTACCGGGCCATGCAGGCCCGCGACGTCCGTTTCGACGGCTGGTTCTTCGTGGCCGTGACCTCGACGGGCATCTACTGCCGCCCCAGTTGCCCCTCGGTCATGCCCCGCCGCGACCGGGTCCGCTTCTACCCGACCTCGGCGGCGGCCCAGCGGGGCGGTTTCCGTGCGTGCAAACGCTGCCGACCGGACACCGCACCGGGCTCGCCCGAGTGGAACCGTCGCGGCGACGCCGTCGGCCGGGCCATGCGCTCGATCACCGACGGGGTCGTCGACCGCGAGGGTGTCGCCGGTCTGGCCCACCGGCTCGGGTACAGCGCCCGCCAACTCCAGCGCATGCTCGTCACCGAGGTCGGCGCCGGACCCCTCGAGCTGGCCCGGGCCCAGAGGGCGGAGACGGCGCGCATCCTGCTCGAGACCACGGAGCTCAAGGCGGCCGACGTGGCCTTCGCCGCCGGGTTCGGAAGTGTCCGCCAGTTCAACGACACCGTCCGATCCGTCTTCGGGGAGGCGCCCACGGCGATGCGCGCACGCGCCCGACGGTCGCCGCACAGAACCGACGGTCCGGCCGCGTCTCGGGGCGTGGACCCCGGGGACCGTCCAGCGCCGGCTTCGGTGACGCTTCGCCTCGCCTACCGCCAGCCCTTTTCCTCGTCGCGGCTCTTCGACTTCCTGGCCACCCGCGCCGTCGCGGGGGTGGAGGAGGGCGACAACCGGTCCTACCGCCGTGCTCTCGCCCTCCCTCACGGTCCGGCCGTGGCGACCGTCTCCGACCACGGTGACGGGGCGCTGCGCTGCGTTCTCCAGCTCGAGGACCTCCGGGACCTCACCATGGCGGCGAAGCGTCTGCGTCATCTCTTCGACCTCGATGCCGATCCGGCCGCCGTGAGCGAGGTCCTCGGATCCGACCCTCTCCTGGGACCGGCCGTCGCCTCCGCCCCCGGCCTCAGGATCCCGGGTGCCGTCGACGGCGACGAGCTCCTCGTGCGGGCCGTGCTCGGCCAGCAGGTCACCGTCTCGGGCGCCCGGACCAGCGCGGCGCGCCTCGCCGCCGCCCACGGTCGTCCCCTCCCGGTGGCCGTCGGGGGCGTCACCCACACGTTTCCCACGGCGGCGGCCATCGCCGGCCTGTCGCCGGCCGATCTCCCGATGCCCCACGGTCGGGCCCGGGCCCTCCTGCGCATCACCGAGCTCCTCGCCCTCGGCGACATCGTCCTCGATCCCGGTGCCGACCGCGACGAGGTGAGCGCGGCAATTGCTCGCCGTCGCCGGGATAGGTCCGTGGACGGTCGCCTACGTGCGGATGCGCGCTCTCGGGGACCCCGACGCCTTCCCCGCCGGCGACCTCGGTGTCCGCCGGGCGCTCGAACGCATCGGGGTGTCCGGAGGGGAGCGCTCGGCTCTCTGTCTGGCCGAGCGCTGGCGCCCCTACCGGGCCTACGCCCTGCACTACCTCTGGTCGGGACTCGTCGGCCAACCAGCGAAGGAGATGACATGACCGTGACCGTGACGCCCACGTTGGGGACCACCGACGAATGGACGGTGATCACCACCCCCGTCGGCGAGATGATGGTGATCGGAGACGACTCCGCCGTGCACTTCGTCCACCTCCCCGGCTCCTTCACCGCCACCGGTTTCGACCCCGACCGGGCGGGCGCGCCGGCCGCCGTCCGGGCCGCCGCCGAGCAGATCGACGCCTACTTCACCGGCGCCCTCACCCGGTTCTCCCTTCCTCTCGATCCGTCGGGGACCGAGTTCCAGCGCCGGGTCTGGTCGGCCCTGGCCGACATCCCCTACGGGGCGACCGAGAGCTACGGGGAGCTCGCCGCCCGCCTGGGCAATCCCAAGGCCTGCCGGGCGGTGGGGATGGCCAACGGCCGCAACCCCCTTCCCCTCGTCCTCCCCTGTCACCGGGTCATCGGGTCGGACGGGAGCCTCACCGGATACGGCGGCGGCCTGGAGCTCAAGCGACGCCTCCTCGACCACGAGCGGGCGGCCCCGGTGGCCGGCGACGTCAGCCGGGCCTCGTAGGCGATGATGGTGCCATGGCGTGGGCGTGGCTCTACCTGGCTCTCAGTCTGCTCGGTGCCGCTCTCGTCCTGAACGCCTTCCGGCCCCAGCGAAACGAGTATCTGCTCGTCCCGAGCTTCTTCGCCGGCTGGTACACGGGGGAGATGCCCGTCTGGCACATCGTCTGGCAGGCGGTCGCCACCGGTGGCTTCGCACTGGCCGGCGCCTTCGACTCGTGGCCGGGCTGGGTGGGCCTCGGCGTGGCCGTCTCGTCGTGGGCCGGCCTCGGGGTCCTCGCCGTCATCGGCCGCCGCGCCGGCCGGGTCTTCGCCGCCCTCGAGGACGACACCCCGTTCCCGTCGACCGAGGACGTCGTCGTTCCCGCGGGCGGACGCGACACCATGTGGCGCTTCCCCCGCCTCGTCTACCCGCTACCCCGACCGGCGCGGTCGGTCCGGGCGTTCCGCAACATCGACTACGCCGGTGACGGGCTCCATGGTCATCGACTCGACATCATCCGCCGCCGGGTCGATCCGCCCACGGCCGCACCTGTCCTCTGTACATCCACGGCGGCGCCTGGGTCATCGGGCGACAAACGCGAGCAGGGGCTCCCGCTGCTGCACGAGTTGGCCCGACGCGGGTGGGTGACGGTGACCATCAACTACCGACTGAGCCCGCGGCGCCACCTGGCCCGACCACCTCGTCGACTGCAAGCGCGCCCTGGCCTGGGTCCGTGACCACATCGCCGAATACGGCGGGGATCCGGGGTTCGTCGCCGTGAGCGGAGGATCCGCCGGCGGGCATCTCTGCGCCATGGCTGGCCCTGACGCCCGGCGACCCCGCCTTCCAGCCCGGATTCGAGGACGTCTCGACACAGGTCGACGCCTGCGTCCCCTTCTACGGCGTCTACGACATGACCAGCGGCCGGGGGACGAGCCACTACGACCAGGGTCTGATGAACCTGCTCGAGCGCCGGGTGTTCAAGCGTCGCTTCGACGACGACCCTCAGCTCTTCGAGGACGCCTCACCCCTCCGACGGGTGAACCGCCATGCCCCTGCCGTTCTTCGTCGTCCACGGTACCAATGACACCCTCGTCCCGGTGGCCGAGGCCCGGGCGTTCGTCGATGCGCTCCGGGCCGTGTCCGACGCCCCCGTGCATCTACGCCGAGCTCCCCTACACGCAGCACGCCTTCGACGTCCTGCCCTCGGTGCGCAGCGCCCACGCCGTCGCCGCCGTGGTCCGGTTCCTGGAGGGCGTTCGCCACCGTCCCGGTCCCGGCGCGCGGCCGGTCCGGCGGTCCGGCGACGGCGGACCGGGCGACCACGGATTTCCTGACGTAGCATCAGCTCGGGCTAGAACCTGTTCTGGCCCTACCACGGAATGCCCCGCCTGCGGGGGACCGGAGACGGTGTGACAAGCTGACGGACCTCAGGGAGGGGACGCTGTGACAGGTGAGACCAAAGGGGGAATTGTGGACGGCCTGATGCAGAGATCGATCGACCACGCCGCCGTGGCCGACAGGCCGGTTCCCGGGATGGTCACCCGGGCATTCGTGGTCTCGTGGCCGTCGTCGCCCTGGTGGCGAGCGCCTGTTCGTCCTCCACCCCCCCGGCGAAGTCCTCCTCCGTCCACGACCCCGACGACCTCGGGGACGACCGCCTCCACGACGGCGGGGACGCCGTCACCCGGGGTCACCGCCACCTCGGTCACCGTGGGCCAGGTCGACGACCTGACGTCGCCCATCGCCGGGTCTGTTCAAGGGGGCCGAGGACGGCACCCAGGCCTACTTCGACTACATCAACAGCCTGGGCGGGGTGAACGGGCGCATGATCAAGCTCGACGCCCAGGACAGTGCCTACAACGACGGCACCGTGGCCAACGCCACCAGCGCCCAGATCAAGAGCGACTTCGCCCTCGTCGGCGGCTTCTCGCTCGACGACGCGGCCGAGGAGCCGCTCGTCGAAGGCGGCCAGCATGCCCGACGTCGCCTATCCGCTCGACCCCGACCTCGGCGAACCTCCCCAACTCCTACAGCCCCGCCCCCAACAACGACAGCGACTACCCGCTCACGATCTTCAAGGTCCTCAAGGAGAAGTTCCCCAGGCAGATCAAGCACGTGGGCATCCTCTGGGCCAACGCCACGCCGTCGACGGCGACCGCCGAGAAGTCCTTCGAACGCGCCACGAAGTCGCAGGGGTTCAAGATCGTCTACGACCACGGCTTCACCCCCAGCCAGACGACCTTCCTGCCCAACGTCCTCACCATGAAGTCCAAGGGCGTGCAGATGTTCTTCACCACCGCAGCTGCCCGACTACGTACGCCGCCACCGTGGCCAAGGAGATGCAGCAGCAGAACTTCTCGCCCGATCGACGTCGAGGGCGACGCCTACTCGGCCAACCTGATCAAGGACGGCGGCGCCGCCGTCAACAACATGTACATCGAGATCGGCTACGTGCTCTACCTGGGACACCGACGCCAACCTGCCGGCGGCGAAGCTCTTCGACAAGTGGATGAACAAGGCCGACTCCAACGCCGAACTTCGAGATCGAGTCGGTCTACGGATGGGCCTCGGCCCAGCTGTTCGTCCAGGCGCCTGCAGAGACGCCGGGAGCCCGCCCACCCGGGCCGGGCTCGAGGCGGCGCTGGACAAGATCACCAGCTTCAACGCCAGCGGACTGCTCTCGCCGGCGAATCCGGCGCAGAACATCCCGCGGCGACTGCGTGGTGCTCGCCCAGGTCCAGAACGGTCACGATCGTCCGGGTCGCTCCCACCCCGGCGACGGGGTTCATCTGCAGTCCGGGCGGCCTCTTGCCGGCGCCCGGCTACAAGCCGGAGGTCCGGCCGGCCCCCTCGTCGTAGGGTGCCGGCATGACGGCGCGCCGGGAAGGTCCGACTCCTGGCGGTGACCGAGGGGGCGCCACGCCGTGAGCCTGTTCATCAGCCTTCTGATCGCCGGGGTCGTCACCGGTTCGATCTACGCCGTGAGCGCGAGCGGACTGGTGGTGACCTACAACACCACCGGCATCTTCAACTTCGCCCACGGTGCCGTGGGGATGGTCCTGGCCTATCTCTTCTGGCAGCTCTGGCAGGGCTGGCATCTGGCCCGTGCTCCTGGCCCTGGCCGCGATCCTCCTCGTCGCCGCGCCGATTCTCGGAGTCGTGATCGAGCGGGTGGTGATGCGCCCCCTCTTCGGGGTGTCGACGAACATCCGGCTGGCGGTCACCCTCGGCCTCCTCCTCTCCTGGAGGGGGCGGCGGCCAGCATCTGGAACCAGTCGAACGTCTACATCATGCCGGAGTTCTTCAGCGGCGATCAGGTCTCGATCGGTGGCGTCAACCTCTCCTACGAGCAGCTCATCACCATCGGTGTGGCGGTGGCGGCGGCACTGTTCCTCCGGTTGTTCTTCAAGCGCACCCGCACCGGCGTGGCCATGCGGGCCGTCGTCGACGATCCCGGCCCTGGCCTCCCTGGCCGGGGCACCCTCGGGGCGGATCGCGTCGTACGCGTGGATGATCGGTGTCATGTTCGCCGGGTTGGCGGGGATCCTGATCGCCCCCTCGTCCAACATGTCCATCCTCCCGCTGATCGAGTTGGTCATCTTCGGGTACGCGGCCGCCGTCGTGGGCCGGTTGCACAGCATCCCGCTCACCTTCCTCGGCGCCATGATCCTCGGCATCGGCAATTCGATGGTCGTCGGCTACGGACCGGCCAGTGACGTCTCCGACATCCAGGCGGCGTTGCCCATGGTCATGCTCTTCGTCGTCCTCCTCCTCATCCCCGAGGTCCGGTTGGCCATCGGCCGCGTGGTCCGCGTCCGCGCCCCGCGCGTGGCCAGCGCCACGACCACCTACGTCGGCGGCGGCCTCCTGGTGGTCACCGTCGTCGTCCTCACCACCGTTCTCACCGGTAGCGATCTCCTGACCCTGGGGACGGGCCTGACCCTGGCCATGCTGGCGCTGTCCCTCACCTTGTTGTCGGGCTACGGCGGTCAGATCTCGCTCTGCCAGTACACGTTCCTCGGGCTCGGCGCCCTCTCCATGCACTGGGTCGACGGCGGTGGGTCGGTGCTGGGCGTCCTCCTCGCCGTGGGGCTCTGCGCGGCGGTGGGAGCGGTCCTCGCCCTTCCGGTTCTGCGTCTCCGCGGCATCTACCTGGCCCTGGCCACGTTGGCGTTCGCCGTGGTCATGGACGACGTCTTCTTCACGTCGAACTCCGTCTTCGGGAGCTCGGGTGCGGTCCAGGTGGGTCGACCTGACATCTTCGGCCTCCGCTTCGCCACCAACCGGTCATTCGACGTCCTCATCGCCGTGGTCCTCGCCCTCTGCCTGATCGGCGTCGGCGCCCTGCGCCGGGGTCCCTTCGGGCGCCGCCTGGTGGGAATGAGCGACTCACCGGCGGCCTGCAGCACTGTGGGCCTGAGCCTCACCGTCACCAAGCTGGCCGTCTTCGCGCTCTCGGCCGGGCTGGCGGGTCTGGCCGGCGCCCTCTACGGCGGGCTCAACACCTCGGTCGGAGCGTCGCAATTCCAGTTCCTGCTCAGCATCCTGATCTTCGCCGGGGTGACCCTCGGCGGCATGAGCGTCCTCACCGGCGCGGTCACCACCGGGATCTTCGTCGCCGTCCTCCCCGTCATCGCCGCCCGCCTCGGTTTCCTGAACCTCCCTCAGCTCCTGATCGGGATAGGCATCGTTGTCGCCGGCCGCAACCCCAACGGGATCGGCACGCTCTACGTGGTGCTCTCGGACTTCCGGGAACAGCGCGCCGCCCGGGCGCACGCCTCCGTGGGCAGCGACCCACCCCCGTCGCCCAGCGGTGCCATCGAGCCCGAGGTCAGCTCCGTTGGCTGACCTGGTGGCGGAGAGCATCACCGTCCGCTTCGGCGGGATCCAGGCTCTGAACGAGGTGGACGTGTCGGTCACCGCCGGGACCGTCCACGGGCTCATCGGGCCCAACGGGGCCGGTAAGACAACCCTGTTCAACGTGATCACCGGCCTCCAGCCCCCCACCCGGGGCCGGGTCCAGTTCGACGGGGCCGACATCACCAAGACCTCTCCCCACGTCCGGGCCCGCAAGGGCATGGCGCGCACGTTCCAGCGACTGGAGTTGTTCGACACCCTGACCGCCCGGGAGAACGTCCAGATGGCGGCGGAGACACAACGACGCCGACTGCCCTCGGGGACGAACCCGCACAGCATCACCGAGCGGCTCCTGGCCGAGGTGGGCATCTCCGATATCGCCGACGAGCCCACCGACTCCCTGCCCACGGGGCTGGCCCGCCTGGTGGAGCTGGCCCGGGCCATGGCCACCACGCCCTCTGTCCTCCTCCTCGACGAACCGAGCGCCGGACTCAACCAGGACGAGACCACCGCACTCGGCAAGATCCTCGTCCGGCTGGCGTCGGAGGGGATGGCGGTGCTCCTGGTCGAGCACGACATGAATCTCGTCATGAGCATCTGTGACAAGGTCACCGTGCTCCACTACGGCGAGATCATCACCTCCGGTGACCCGGCGTCGGTCCAGGCCGATCCCGCCGTCCAGGCCGCCTATCTGGGCACCGAGGAGGCGCCGCACACGGTGAACCCCGAGAGTCCCGCCGTCCCCCGGCGCTCCGACCCGGCGACCGGTGACAACGGTGCCGTGCCCAGCGTGGTCACACCGGTCCTCGAACTCGTCGACGTCCGCGCCGCCTACGGACGCATCGAAGTGGTCAACGGCGTGTCGCTGCGGCTTCCCGGCGGTTCGTGTCTGGCCCTCCTCGGTCCCAACGGGGCGGGAAAGTCGACCCTCCTCAAGGTCATGAGCGGCCGGCTGTCCCCGTCCGGGGGCCGTGTCCAGCTGAACGGCGAGGACATCTCGAAGTCGACATCGGAACAGCTGGCCCGCCGCGGCGTCTGCGCCATCCCCGAGGGACGCGCCATCTTCCCGAACCTGACGGTGGCCGAGAACCTCCTCATGTACACATTCCGGGGCCGGGAGATCAAGATCACCGATCTGGAGGAGAAGAGCTACGCCCGTTTTCCCGTTCTCGGGCCAACGCCGCCGCCAACTGGCCGGCCGGCTGTCGGGGGGCGAGCAGCAGATGCTCGCCATCGCCCGGGCCTTGTACACGAACCCCCGGCTGCTCCTGCTCGACGAGATATCGATGGGCCTGGCCCCGTTGGTGGTGGACGAGCTGTACGAGCTCGTCGCGCCAGTTGGTGGCGTCGGAGGAGATCACCGTGGTCCTGGTGGAGCAGTTCGCCCAGACGGCGCTGACCGTGGCCGATCAGGTCTCGGTCATGGTGCACGGCCGGATCGTCCGCTCGGGGACCCCGGCGGAGGTGGGCGACGACCTCATGAGCACGTACATGGGCACCCCCGAGGGATAGAGCCGGTGTCCATGCCGACCGACGTCGGGGCCGTCGATCTCATGATCGGCTTCCCGAGCGCCAAAGCGGGCAAGCGGTTCGACTTCCTCAAGCCCCAGCTGCGCGACGAGGAGAGCGCCACCATGGCGACCCCGATCGCCTACATGTTCAGAGACAACCCCGGCCAGATCGACGGGGACATCGATCCCGTCGCCGTCACCCTGGGCGAGATGGACCGGCACGGCGTCGCCGTCGGCCTGGTCGGCCTGGCCGGGGAGGTGACCGACCGGGCGCTGCGTGAACATCCCGACCGCTTCAAGGCCAGTCTCGAGATCGACCCCAACGAGATCACCACGACGGTCAGCCGCATACGCCGGGCGCACGACCAGTACGACATCAAGGCGGTCACGACCTTCCCCGCCGGATGCAACCCCCAGGTCCCGGTGAGCGACCGGCGGTACTACCCGATCTACCAGACGTGCATCGACCTCGACATCCCCATCCTCGTCAATGCCGGCATCGCCGGTCCCCGGGTCCCGTCCGCGTGCCAGGACGTCATGCATTTCGACCAGGTCTGTTACGACTTCCCCGATCTCCGCATCGTCATGCGCCACGGCGCCGAGCCGTGGCAGGAGCTGGCCGTGAAGCTGATGCTCAAATGGCCCGGCCTCTACTACATGACGAGCGCATTCGCCCCCAAGTACTACCCCAAGGCCGATCATCGACTACGCCAATACCCGAGGCGCGGACAAGGTCATGTACGCCGGCTACTTCCCGATGGCCCTCACTCTGGAGCGCATCTTCACCGAGCTCGCCGACGTCCCCTTCCGTGACCACGTCTGGCCCAAGTTCCTCCGCGACAACGCCGTGAAGGTCCTGAAGCTCTGACCTCCGCTCGGCGCCACGGCGCCACGGCGCCACGGCGCCACGCGCCGCCGGCACGCAGGCTCGCGGCCACGGCGTCGCCGGCGACGGTGTGGTCAGGGGGTCGCGTCGTCGCCCAGCTCGACGGTCACGTCGGACGGGCCCGGTCTCGTCACCAACTCGACGATCCCGCCGGCGTCGCGCAGATCGGTCTCGGCTTGAGCCAGGAGCGCGAGGCGGCTCGGGTCGTCGACGACGGTCAGTCGGGCCACCGGGGCGCGCATCGACCGTTTGGCCGTCGTCTTGGCCCGGCGCACGGCTCCGAGAACCTCGGCGACGACGCTGAGGACGGTGTCGCCCGGTCCCTCGGGACCGCCGGAGTCGTCGCCCGCCGGTCCCGGCGCGGCGGGGGGCAGTTCGTCGGGGCCGGGCCACGGTGACCGGTGGATGGAGCCGGCGTGCCACCACGACCACACCTCCTCGGTGACGAACGGGAGAAAGGGGGCCAGGAGCCGCAGGAGCACCGAAAGGGCGAGGCCGAGCGCGGCGCGCGCGGAGGCCGGGCCCGGTCGCGACGGATCCTCGTAGGCGCGGCCCTTGACCAGTTCCAGGTAGTCGTCGCAGAAGGACCAGAAGAACGCCTCGGTCCGCTCGAGGGCCCGGGCGTAGTCGTAGGCCTCGAAGGCGGTGGTGGACTCGTCGACCACCCGGGCCAGATCGGTGAGCATGGCCAGATCGATCGGCGCGGTGACGGCCTCGGCACCGGGGAGTTCGCCGCCGGCGATCCGCGACAGGGCGAACCGCGAGGCATTCAGCACCTTGATGGCGAGACGCCTCCCCACCTTCATCTGGCCCTCGTCCACGGCGGTGTCGGTTCCCGGTCTGCCGCTGGCCGCCCAGTAGCGCACACCGTCGGATCCGTGGGTCTCGAGCAGGGGGAGGGGGGTGACGACATTGCCCGTGGACTTCGACATCTTCTTCCGGTTGGGGTCGAGCACCCATCCCGAGATGGCCGTGTCGGTCCACGGCAGCGTCCCGTGCTCGAGCTCGGAGCGCACGATGGTGGAGAACAGCCACGTCCGGATGATCTCGTGGGCTTGCGGTCGCAGGTCCATGGGAAAGACGAGGGAGAAGAGTTCCGGATCGTCGTCCCCAGCGGCCGGCGATCTGGGGCGTGAGCGACGAGGTCGCCCACGTGTCCATGACATCGGGGTCCCCCACGAATCCTCCGGGTGCACCGCGTTGATCCTCCCGGTACCCGTCGGGGACGTCGTTCGACGGATCAACCGGCAGTCGGCCCTCATCGGCCACGAGCGGGTGGTCGTGGTCCACCGTGGCGTCGTCTCCGACCGGGTACCAGACGGGGAAGGGCACGCCGAAGAAGCGCTGCCGGCTGATGTTCCAGTCGCTGTTCAGCCCCTCCACCCACGCCTCGTAGCGGTGCACCATGTAGGGCGGGTGCCACCGCAGCTCACGGCCCGCGCGCGAGCAGGCGGTCGCGCAGCGGCAGCGTCCGGACGTACCACTGCCGACTGGAGACGATTTCGAGGGGCCGGTCGCCGCGCTCGTAGAACTTCACCGGGTGGACGATCGGCCGGGGTTCGCCCACCATGGCGCCGGCGCCCGCCAGCATCTCGGCCATGCGCGTGCGGGCCTGGGTCACGCTCTTGCCGGCGATCTCCCCGTAGGCGGCGGCAGCGCCGGCGGCGTCGACGCTCTCCCAACCCGGCTCACCCCAGGCGACCGGTTGGAGACGACCGTTGCGCCCGACGATGGTGCGGGTGGGCAGCGACAGTTCGCGCCACCAGGTGACGTCGGTGGTGTCGCCGAACGTGCAGATCATGGCGATCCCCGACCCCTTGTCGGGGTCGGCCAGCTCGTGGGCGAGGACGGGGACCGTGACCCCGAACAGGGGCGTGACCACCTCGGTGCCGAACAACGGCCGGTAGCGCCCGTCGTCGGGATGCGCCACCAGGGCGACGCACGCCGGCAACAGCTCGGGCCGCGTGGTCTCGATCTCGACGACACCGTCGGCTCCGGCCCGGGCGAAGCGCAGACGGTGATACGCGCCGGGGACCTCCCTGTCCTCCATCTCCGCCTGGGACACCGCCGTCTGGAAGTCGACGTCCCACTGGGTGGGGGCCTCGGCGCTGTAGGCGTGGCCGCCGCTCAGGAGATGGAGGAAGCCCCGTTGCGACACGCGCCGGGCGTCGTCGTCGATGGTGGCGTAGGTCTGACTCCAGTCGACGGACAGTCCCAAGGTGCGCCAGAGATTCTCGAAGACCTTCTCGTCCTCGGCCGCCAACCGGGCGCACAGCTCGATGAAGTCCGGGCGGGAGACGGCCACCGGCTGCTTCCCCGGCGCCTCGGGCGGGCGGAACGAGGGATCCTTCCGCAGTCCCGGGTCACACAGCACGCCGTAGTAGTTCTGGACGCGCCGCTCGGTCGGGAGCCCGTTGTCGTCGAATCCCATCGGATAGAAGACCTCGTTGCCCCGCATCCTGCGGTAACGGGCCACGGCGTCGGTGTGCGTGTAGGAGAACACGTGACCCATATGCAGCTCACCCGACACGGTGGGCGGAGGGGTGTCGATGGCGAAGACGCTCGAGCGTGGCGCCGTCCGGTCGAAGGCGTAGGTGCCGTCGTCGTGCCACCGCGCCGACCACTTGGCCTCGAGCCCCTCCAGAGAGGGTCGTTCGGGCACGTCCGGCTGCCGCGGACGCTCGAGCGGAAGGCGCTGGAGAGTGGTCGTCGCGGTCTCGTCCATGGTCGCTGTACCGTACCGGAGTGCTGCGCCTTCACGACACAGCCACGGGTGCCGTCGAGCCCCTCGTCCTGCGGGAACCGGGCGCGCGTGTCGATGTACGTCTGCGGGCTCACCGTCTCCGGCGTCCCCCACATCGGCCACGGCCGCATGGCCGAGGCCTTCGACATCCTGCGCCGGTATCTCGAGTTCTCGGGCCTCGAGGTCCGCTACGTCTCCAACATCACCGACATCGACGACAAGATCATCGCCCGGGCCAACGACGAGGGTCGGACACCCACGGAAGTGGCCGTGGAGTTCGAAGCGGCCTGGTGGGAGGCGGTCGACGGGCTGGGCATCAAGCGGCCCACCGTGTCTCCCCGGGCCACCGAGTACGTCGAGCACATGGTGGCGCTGGTCAGGGACCTCGTGGAGCGGGGCGTCGCCTACGAAACCTCGGACGGCGTCTACCTGTCGGTCGACCGGGTCGACGGCTACGGCCTGCTGGCGCGCCAGAGCCTCGACTCCCTGCGATCGGGGGCCCGGGTCGAACCGGGCGAGGAGAAACGCTCACCGCTGGACTTCGTCCTGTGGAAGAAGGCCAAGCCGGGGGAGCCGACCTGGGAGTCGCCGTGGGGGCCCGGGCGACCCGGATGGCACACCGAATGCGTCGTCATGGCGCTCGATCTCCTCGGCGACGGATTCGATATCCACGGCGGCGGGATCGACCTCGCCTTTCCCCACCACGAGAACGAGCGGGCCCAGGCCGTGGCCACCGGCCGGACCTTCGCCCGGCACTGGGTCCACAACGGGCACCTCGTCACCGGTGGCGAGAAGATGTCCAAGTCCCTGGGCAACTTCACCTCGTTGACCGACCTCCTCGCCCGCACCGACGGCCGCGCCTACCGGTTGCTGCTCCTGCGCAGCCACTACCGGTCGCAGGTGGAGGTGTCCCCGGCCACCGTGGCCGACGCCGAGGAGGCCCTCGCCGGCCTGGACGCGCTGGCCCGCCGGTTCGATACCGGGCCCGTCGCCGCCGGCACCGCCGCGCAGGCTCTGGCTCTGGGCGCCGACTTCGACGCCGTCGCCTCCTTCATGACGAGCATGGACGACGACCTGGGAACCCCGGCGGCGGTGGCCGGCATCTTCGAGTTGGCCCGCCGCGCCAACGTGGCGGCCGACGCCGGTGACGAGGACGAAGGACGCCGGCTGGCCCTGACCGTGACCCTGCTGTGCGGCGCCCTGGGCGTGCCGCTGCACGGGTGGCCGGTCCTCGACGACGCCACGGCGGACCTGGTGGCCGAGCGTGACGCGGCCCGGACCGCTCGGGACTGGGCCGGCGCCGATGTCATCCGTTCTCGGCTGGAGGCCGACGGCTGGGTGGTGGAGGACGGCCCCGAGGGGACCCGGCTGCACCGCTGACCTGGGGATGCGGGGGCCCCTCCGTGAACGCGGCCCATGTCCTGGAAAATCGGCTCCCCGTAGGTTACCGTTGGGTAACAAACGATGTAGCTAGGGGGCCGGCCCACGGTCCGGGTGGGTCCGTTCTCCCTCCCGTAGTGGTGCACGACGAGGCCCCGCGGCCGGCGGACTCGACACAAGGGGAAAAACATGGCCGACTTCTCGCTCGAGCTCAACGAGGACCTGGTGCAGCTCCAGAAATGGGTGCACGACTTCGCCGAGGACGTGATCCGACCGGTCGCCCATGATTGGGACGAGCGCGAGGAGACACCGTGGCCGGTCATCGAGGAGGCGGCCAAGATCGGCCTCTACTCCTTCGACTTCTTCACCCAGTCGTTCCTGGACCCGACCGGACTCACCCTGCCGGTGGCCAGCGAGGAGCTGGCGTGGGGGGACGCCGGGATCACCCTGGCCATCTTCGGCAGCTCGCTCGGTCTGGCCGGGATCGCCGCCAACGGCACCCCCGACCAAATGATGGAGTGGGGTCCCCAGTGCTTCGGGACTCCGGACAAGCTCCAGACGGCCGCCTTCTGCGTGTCGGAGGCCGACGCCGGATCCGACGTCAGTTCCCTGCGCACTCGCGCCGTCTACGACGGGGCCACCGACGAGTGGGTGATCAACGGCACCAAGACGTGGATCACCAACGGGGGCATCGCCGACCTCAACGTGGTGGTGGCGTCGGTGGACCCCGAGCTCGGATCGCGGGGCAGGCCAGCTTCGTGGTCCCGCCGGGCACGGCCGGAGTCTCGGCCGGACAGAAATTCCAGAAGATGGGCATCCGGGCGTCGCACACCGGTGAGGTGATCTTCGACGACGTCCGCGTGCCGGGACGTTGCCTTTTGGGCGGGAAGGACAAGCTCGACGAGAAGCTGGCCCGCGCCCGTGAGGGCCAGCGATCGAAGTCACAGGCGGCCATGGCCACCTTCGAGGCGACCCGGCCCGCCGTGGGGGCGCAAGCGCTCGGCATCGCCCGCGCCGCCTACGAGTACTCGCTCGACTACGCCACCCAGCGCAAGGCGTTCGGGCGGCTCATCATCGAGAACCAGGGGATCGCCTTCAAGTTCGCCGACATGAAGACCCGCATCGACGCCTCCCGCCTGCTCGTCTGGCGCGCCGCGTGGATGGGTGCCAACCACAAGCCGTTCACCGCCGGTGAGGGGTCGATGTCGAAGCTCTACGCCGGCGAGACGGCGGTCTGGGTGACCGAACAGGCGATCCAGGTCATGGGGGGATACGGCTACATCCGCGAGCACCCCGTCGAGCGCTGGCACCGCGACTCGAAGATCTACACGATCTTCGAGGGGACGTCGGAGATCCAGAGGCTGATCATCGCCCGGGCCATCTCGGGCCACCACATCCCCTAGCTCCGGCCCACCTCGTTCCGACCCACCTGGTCCCGGCCACCTTCCGGCCGGGCCCGACGGCCACGGGGAGGAGGATGTGACCGCCCGGCCACGAGCCGTGGTTGTTTCGGACCTTCGCTCATCGTGGTCAGATGATTTCTCAGTGCATTTTCATCATCCCTGACGATGGCAGCCGGAGGTCCCGCCGTCCAAGATGGGTCCATGTCTGCAACGAAGAGCGCTCGATTCATCCCCCATCGTAGTTTTGTGCGGATCACGGCACTGACGGTCGTGCTGGCCATGCCACTCATGGCCATGTCCGGCGTGGCCTCGGCCAAGACCACGAAGGCCACGGCGGCCAAGTGTGCCAAGCACCCCCACAGGTGCGCGAAGGGCGGCGGCGGAGGCACCGGGGGGGCCCCGGCCAACATCTACGTGTCGGTCTCCCCGAACCCGCTGATCGAGACCGGCCAGTCCGAGATCCACGCCATCATCCAGGTGGAGACGTCCCCGAACTTCGCCGGGGACCCCGTCTTCATCGACTCGCAGCAGCTGGTGAATTCGTGCGAAGAAGAGTCGGTGCTCTTCTACTCGAGTGCCTCCGGTGAGCTCTCGGTTCCGTACGGGGGCCAAATCACCGTGGTCCTCGACGACGACGGCAACGCCACGGTGGAGCTCTCCGCCACCGACTGCGCACCGGGGTCCAGCGTGATCGAGGCCGACCTCGTGAAGGCCCCGTACTACACCGCCACCACCACCCTCGTGGCCAACCCGCCCGTTCCCACCACCGCCGGTGTGACCGGGTACCCGAACCCGGAAGTGGAGACGGGTGACACCACCACCGGTCCGAACGGACCCAGCGGCAACTCCGACGTCTACGCCGTCTTCTACGTCGAGGAGAACCCCGTCTACGCCGAGACGCCGGTGGAGATCTCGTCGGCTCAGCTCCAGGACCGTTGCGGACTGGGGGCGCACTGGAGCGCCGGGAACGGTGGCACCGGCGGGGCCACCGGGGCCCAGACCCTGCTCGACGACGACGGGAACGCCGTGTTCATCTTCGAGGGCACGTCGTGCGCCGCCGGGGACTCGACGGTGATCGCCGACGTGGAGGGTGGTACCGGTGACACCTTCGTGACCAACTACACGGTCAGCCCGCCGGCGCCGTACAACCCGATTCCGCTGCCCTGAGACCGGCGTCGGACCCCGGCGACCACCGCCGGGGTGTGACACCGGAGAACCGCCGCCCTCCCTCTCCACGGCGCCAATACCAATTACAGTTCCGGTCCCAGTGAAGGTCTCGCGGCACTCGATGGCGTTCGCCTCCGTCGCTCTCGCCACGGCGGTCACCTGTTCGGCCTGCGGCTCCTCACCGCCGTCAGCGCCGAGCGTGGCGACGCTGGGCCAACAATTCCAGGTCATCATCACGCGCACGAATGCCGCGCTGGCCAGGGACACGAACAGTCACAACCCGTCTGCCACCGACTTCAAGTACTCCGTGGATTTCGGCCAGGCGGCCAGCTCCATCCACGCGCTCACCTTCCCCCGGTCCATGCAGCACGACGCCAAGGCGCTGGTGGGCATTCTCGACAACATGGCCAAGCTCGCCAAGGAGGTGGGTGTGGCCGCGGCGAAAAATCAGAGCATCAAGAGCAACGTGATCAACATGGCCCAGATCAACCTGAAGTTGATCGAGGCGGAGAAGACCGAGAAGGTCGACTCCGACGCCGTGCGCCACGACCTCGGCCTTCCGGCCGAGACCACCACGACCAGGCCGACCACGGCGACGACGTTACCTCCCGCAGTCCTGAATTCCCCGAAGGGATAGGTGCCGTGCACCGTGGCGAAACGGCGGGCGAACGCCCCGTCGTGCTCGTGCTGTGCACCGGGAACGCCGCCCGCTCGGTCATGGGAGGCGTCATGCTCGAATCCGAGGGCGCGCCGGTGCGTGTCGTGACGGCGGGCACTCACGTGGTCGAGCACCAGCCCATGAGCCGTCGGACACGCGACGCGCTGGCGGCCATCGGTCTCGACGCGTCGTCCCACCGGAGTCGTCAGCTCACCGACGCCGATCTCGACGCCGCCGACCTCGTCATCGCCATGGCGGCCGAGCATGTCCGGTACGTACGGCGCCGCCATCCGCAGGCCTCCGACCGCACGGCCACGCTGCGTTGGCTCGTCGGTCACCTGCCCGGTGGTCCCGCGCCCCTGTCCACGCGGGTGGCCGAGCTGGACCTGGCCGACGTCGATCCGGCCGACCAGGGCGACGTGGACGACCCCGCCGGGGGGGACGAGGCGGCGTACTCGGCCTGCGCCGTCGATCTGTCGGGCCTGGTCGGCGAGCTGGCGGCTCGGTTGCGCTGATCGAGGTCGGCGGGGCTGGCCGGGTTCAACCGGGCTGATCGGCCCGGGGTCCGCCGACCGGGTCAGCCGGTGGCCGGCAGCTGCGTGATCTCGGGGTGGCGCCGGCTGATGTCGTCGCAGGCCATGCACACCTCGTGGGGGACGAGGCCGATGCGCATGAGACGGCCGAAGATGCGGCACCCGACACAGAATCCGAAGGCCGACTCGGCGACGGCGGCCGCCACCAGAGCGCCGACCACGGCCCACGCCGCCGTGTGGGCCCCGACGCCGAACCACAGGATCAACGCCGTCGTGGAGAAGACGACGCCGATGCCCTGGGCGAACCGTTTGGGTGGTCCGGCGACGAACCGGGGCGCTCCCAACCGGGGGGCCACCACCCGCGTGGCCAGCTGGCCGAGAGGGCTCACGGTGGGTCCGGTCAGGACCCGGGCCCAGAACCCGTAGGCCAGCGGGACGAGCAGCCAGGGCTGGCGGAAGCCGATCGCCGCCGCGCCGAGGACGACCACCCCGCCGGCGACCACCCGGGCGGCGGTCTCGTTCACCGGATTCGGGAAGCTGAAGACGGACCGCAGCGTCGTTCGCATGATCTCCTTCGTCCCGGCGACCGCCGGACTCGACTCGACCCTAAATCTTACCGGGACAGTCGGGTTTTGCGGCCGGAGCCGGCCCGGGGGACGAGGTGGACTCAGTCCGGGTGCACCGAACGCAATCCGGCCCAGGCCAGGTCGGCCAGCCGTCGCGCCAGGCGGCCCGCCTCCGCTTCCTCCGTTCCCCGTTCGACGGGGTTCCGGGTGGCGACGAAATGGTGGCTGGCTCCTTCCGCCATGCCGACCATGGCGTAGGCGAGCAGGCGCCGGTGGTCCTCGTCGAGTCCGGCGTCGATCAGCGGATCGATGGCTTCGGCGATGGTGTCCTGCACCTTCCGTACCGCCCGTGAGAGCTCGGGATCGTTGGGGACGTTGCTGCCGAAGAGGAGGTTGAATGCGGCGGGGTGGGTCACGACGAGGTGGAAGTAGGCGGCGAAACCTCCTTCGACCTGCTGGCGCGGGCCCTCGGCGGTGAAAACCGCCTTGGCGATGGCGTCGAGCATGGTGGTGGCGACCGAGTCGACGAGCTCGAGGTACAGCGCGCGTTTCGAGTCGAAATGCTGATAGAGCAGCGGCTTCGTCACCCCGGCCGCCTCGGCCGTGTCGTCCATGGTGGTGGCGTTGTAGCCACGTTCGGCGAAAAGAGTGAGAGCCACGTCGAGCAATTGCTGCCGCCGCCGGTCGGCCGGTAACCGCCTCGTCGTCGTTGCGGCGTCGTCCGACGCGTGAAGGGCCATCGGGCCACAGTACCGGCCCCCGCCCACCGTCATACCGACCACGACGTCCATCCGGTACCGGTCAACAGGTGGGCCAGGCGGTCGGGAAGGTCGCGCAACGAGAAGTGTGTCCGGGCCACGTGGTGGTTGTGCTCCAACAACGTGGCCTCCGGTGCCTCGAGCCATCGCGCCAATGGTCCGGGATCGTCGTGGGCGAACCATCGAAAGCCGAAGTCCCGCAGTTCCCGCGCCACCGGGTAGGGTCCGATGGCGAGAGGCCGATCGTGCACGGCCGACTCGACGGACGGGTTCCCGAAGCCCTCCCACGTGGACGGCAGCGCCACCGCGTCGCAGGCGGCATAGGCATCGGCGATGTCGGAGCCGGCGCCGGCAGGGCCGTGGCCGTGCACAACCGGGATATCGGCCGCCGCCAGCAGGCGATCGAGCTCGGGTCCGTAGCCGTCCTCGGCCGGCCCGAGGAGCCAGAACGTGGCGCCGATGCCGGCGGCCAGGGCCAGTCCGCCTCCCACGTTCTTGCGGGGGATGGCACGGGTCGGCTGGAGCAGCAGGCGGTCGTGCTCGGCGATCCCGAGTGCCGCGCGCGTCCCGGCCCGGTTGCCGACCGGTGGGTCGACGTCGAAGGCATTGTGTACCACGGTGGCGGCGATCCCCCGGTCGGCGAGTTGACGACGGCTGAGGTCGTTGATGGTGACGTGGACCCACCTCGGATCATCAGGCGGGGGCGGTGCGTCGGCGAAGCGCTCACGTTGCCACGGCAGGTCGTGGTGATGGAGAACGGCCCGCCGGGCGTGCAGCACCCTCGCCACCCCCGCCGCCGCCGCCACGTTGAGAGGCAGGGAACACAGGTTCTCCACCACGACGAGGTCGGCCGCCCTGAGGGCGTCATCGATCTCGCCGTCGGTGGGAGGATCCGGCGCGTCGATGGCGAGGCCGGGCAGGTGATGGTCGACGGGCCCGGAGCCGGCCACGGTGCGGACGTCGAACCCGAGGATCTCGAGGGCGGAGCGCCACTTCTGCGCCTCCACCGAGACCCCGTCGGAACCGCCGAGGCGGAAGGAGATGAGGGCGGCGCCCGGCGTGGCCACGAGGCGGTCACCCTAATCGGCCCCGGACCCCAGGACTTCCGTGGCGGGCGGCAGGGGCGCTACCGTCGCAAGCGCATGTCCGAGAGCTCGTCGTCCGTCGCCGGCCCCGCGGGCCGCGAGGTCCTCTACGACGACTCCGGGGTGTCGCCCGGATCACCATCAACCGGGCCGAACGTCGCAACGCCATGTCCTGGGGCGTGATGACCGGGCTGCGGGAGGCCCTCGGGCGGGCCAAGGCGGATCCCGACGTCCGCGTGGTCGTCCTCACCGGTGCCGGTGACGACGCCTTCTGCGCCGGAGCCGACCTGGGGGCCATGGGCGGTGCCGGCCCGGCCGACGACGGCTTCCTCGACCGCCACCAGTCGCGCGGCGTGCTCGCCGGCGTCTTCGAGGACCTCTGGCACCTCGGGAAACCGACGATCGCCCGCGTCCAGGGATGGGCCATGGCGGGGGGCCTGGGTCTGGCCCTCGCCTGCGACCTGGTGGTGGCGTCCGACCGGGCCCGCTTCGGTGCCCCCGAGATCAACGTCGGCCTCTGGCCGTACATGATCACGGTCCCGCTCATGCGCTCGATGCCACCCAAGAAGGCCCTGGAGCTCATGCTCACCGGGCGCGTCGTGGCCGCCGACGAAGCCGAGCGCATCGGCTTCGTGACCCGGGTGGTGCCCCACGGCGGACTCGACGCCGCCGTGGACGAGCTGGCCGCCGCGCTGGCGTCGAAGTCCCCCGCGGTGATGAAGCTCGGTCGCGAGGCGTTCTACGGTGTCTGGGATATGTCGGCGACCGATGCTCTTCCCCATCTCCATGCCATGCTCACTCTCACCAACCAGACCGACGACGCAGCCGAGGGCATCACCGCCTTCCTCGAGAAGCGCCCGCCGCAGTGGACGGGACGGTGACGTGGCCAAGCGCGCGCTGATCACCGGTATCACGGGGCAAGACGGCTCCTACCTGGCCGAGTTCCTCCTCCAGCAGGGCTACGAAGTGGTCGGGATGGTGCGGCGGTCCTCCACCGTCACCTTCGAGCGGATCGCCCACATCCAGGACGATCTCACCTTGGTCGCCGGCGACCTCCTCGACGAGGTCTCGCTCATCGGCATCCTGCGCGAGCACCGCCCAGTGGAGGTCTACAACCTCGCCGCGCAGTCGTTCGTCCAGACGTCGTGGGGCCAACCTGTCTTGACGGGAGAGACCACCGCTCTCGGCGTCACCCGCCTCCTCGACGCCATCAGGATCGTCGACCCCGAGATCCGCTTCTATCAGGCCTCGTCGTCGGAGATGTTCGGCAAGGTGCGCGAGGTGCCGCAGACCGAGACGACACCGTTCTATCCGCGCAGCCCTTACGGGGTGGCCAAGGTCTACGGCCACTGGATCACCGTCAACTACCGCGAGAGCTACGGGCTCCACGCCTCGTCGGGCATGCTCTTCAACCACGAGAGCCCGCGGCGCGGACTCGAGTTCGTGACCCGGAAGGTCACCCACGGCGTGGCCCGAATCGTCGAAGGACTGGACGACAAGATCTCGCTCGGTAACACCGACTCCCAGCGCGACTGGGGATTCGCCGGCGATTACGTCCGCGCCATGTGGTTCATGCTCCAACGGGACGAGCCGGAGGACTTCGTGGTGGCCACCGGGAAGACCCACTCGGTCCGCAACCTCTGCGAGGAGGCCTTCAGCCACGTGGGTCTCGACTGGGCCGAGCACGTGATCATCGACGAGCGCTTTCTCCGGCCGGCCGAGGTCGATCTCCTGGTGGGCGACGCCAGTCGGGCCCGCGTCGAATTGGGCTGGGAGCCGACCGTGTCGTTCTCCGAGCTGGTGGCCATGATGGTGGACGCCGATCTGGCGCTCGTCCGCGCCACCGGGCGCTGAGCGAGGACGCCGGCCGTGGGCCTCGTCGGCGTCGTCCAGCAGTTCACCATCTCGGCCGACCCACTCGGTTTCCTGGTCGCCTTCGGCGCCGGGATGCTCTCGTTTCTCTCGCCCTGTGTCCTGCCCCTCGTTCCCGCCTACGTCTCCATGGTCTCGGGACTGTCGGCGGAGGAGATAGAGGCCGGCGAGACAACGCAACATCGCCCCTCTGCTGGTTGGTGTCCTTGGGTTCATCGCCGGTTTCACCATCGTCTTCACGATCGAGGGCGCCGTCGCATCGGGCCTCGGACGCCTACTTCTCGATCACCAGCGCGACTTCGACATCGCCGCCGGCACCCTCATCGCCGTCCTCGGTCTCTGGCTCGCCGGAGTCGGGCACCCCGCGTCTGTTCCTGCGCGAACGACGTTTCCACCCCCGTCCCTCGCGCCTCGGTGTCTGGGCTCCCCCGGTGATGGGCATGGCCTTCGCCTTCGGCTGGACGCCGTGTATAGGCCCGGTCCTGGGCGCCGTCCTCGGGTTGGCCGCCTCCCGGCCCACTTTGACGTCGGGCCTGGTCCTTCTGGTGGCCTACTCACTAGGCCTCGGGGTTCCCTTCCTCGTCACCGGCCTGGCCTTCGGCCACCTCACCGAGGTGATGGCCCAGGTCCGTCGCCGGGTTGGAATGGTGAACGCCCTGGCCGGCATATGCCTCATGGTCTTCGGCGTCCTTCTTCTATCCGACAATCTCCACTGGGTGACCTCGGCGGTGAGCCACGCCCTGTCGGCCGTCGGACTCGGCCGCCTCACCGTGAGCTGAGAACCGGCTCCTGGGACGTTCCCCCGCTTGGATTCCGGGGGCGGGCCACCCGTAGCATGGGCGCCTGCCCATGGCCTCCGCAGTCTTCCTCCGTGCCGCTGTCGCTCTGACCGGGCGATTCCCGGCTTTGGCCGGCATCGACCTCACGGTCCTCCCGGGTGAGGTCGTGGTTCTCGAGGGGCCCAACGGGGCCGGGAAGACGAGCGTGCTGCGCGCCTGCGCCGGCTTGTTGCCCGTCACCGACGGGGAGGCTGTGGTTCTCGGCCATGACCTGCGGCGCCACCCGTCGGCTGTCCGTCGCCAGGTGGGCATGCTCGGGCACGCGGCGGCCCTCTACGACGAGCTGAGCGTGGTCGAGAACGTCCGTTTCGCCGTGCGCGCCGCGGGCGCCGGCGTCGCCGGAATCGACGACGCTCTCGACCGGCTGGGCCTCGTGGGACGGCTCCGGCGCACGACCGTGGGGCGCCTGTCCGCCGGTCAGCGGCGCCGCGTGGCGCTGGCCGTCCTGCTTGCCCGCCGCCCCGCGCTGTGGTTGCTCGACGAGCCGCACGCCGCGCTCGACGCCGACGCCCGGGCGCTGCTCGGCGACGTCGTCAGCTCGGCCGTCGCCGAGGGAGCCACCGTTCTGCTCGCCTCCCACGAGCCGGCGGCGTCGCTACCCCTGGCCGACCGGGTCGTGTCGCTGGCCGGAGGGCGTGTCGTCGACGACCGTCGCCTGTCCCGAGACCGATCGGCGGACGCCCCCGCCGACGTCGAACCGCGGCCGCGGCCGTACGTGGTGGGAGACGTCCATGTGGCGTGACGCGCTGCTGGTGGCGGGCAAGGACCTCCGGATCGAGATGCGCTCGCGGGTGGTTCTCAACCAGGTGATGCCGTTCGCCGTCGTCGTCCTCGGCCTCTTCGCCTTCGCTCTCGGACCGGACCGCGCCCCGATGGTGCAGGGGGCGGCCGGCCTGTTCTGGGTGGCCGTGCTGTTCGCCGCCGTGCTCGCCGTCCAACGGAGCTTCGCCCTGGAGGCCAACGACGGCACGCGCGACGGCCTGCGTCTGTCGGGGCTCGACCCCGCCGGGATCTTCCTGGGCAAGGCCGCGGCGGTGGCCGCGCAGCTGGTCGTCCTCGAGGTGCTGTTGGCCGGTGGGGTCGTGCTCTTCTACGGCGCCCACGTGCGTTCGTACGGTTCGGTCGTCGCCGCCTGCGCGGCGGGAACGGCGGGCCTCGCCGCCGTGGGCACCTTCTACGGCGCCTTGGCCGTCGGCCTGCGCGTGCGCGAGACGCTGCTGCCGTTCCTCCTCCTGCCGGTGGTGGCCCCGGTGCTGTTGGCCGGCACGAGGGCCTGGCAGGTGGCGCTCGGTACCGGTACCGGGTGGTGACAGCGTCGACCCGTGGCTGAGCCTCTTGCTCGTGTTCGCCGTGGTGTACCTGTCTCTCGGCGTCGTGATCTTCGGGTCCCTACAGGAATCCGGATGACCACGTCGCCGCCGTCATCGTCACCGCTGTCGTCGTCGCTGTCGGTGAAGCGCAGATGGCCGCGGCGCGTCCTCGCCGTGGTGGCCTCCGTCTCCCTGGCGGCCACGGTGTGGCTGGGACTGTGGGTCACGCCGCCGGACAAGAAGCAGGGCCAACTCGTCCGTCTCGTGTACATCCACCCGCCCATCGCCTGGGTGGCGCTGTACCTGGCCTTCGGGACGGCGGGTGTGGCCAGCGTGCTGTGGTTGTGGCCCCGCACGCGGAGCCGGTTCTGGGACCGCCTGGCGGCGGCGTCCATGGAGGTGGGGACCGTCTTCACCGCGCTCACCCTCGTGACCGGCTCGATCTGGGGCCGGACCACGTGGGGGGTGTGGTGGGCGTGGGACGCCCGGCTCACCTCGACCGCCTTGCTGCTCGTACTCCAGCTCGGGTACCTGGCCCTCCGCCGGATCCCCGGTGACGCCGACGCCCGCGCCCGTCGCTGTGCCGTGGGGGCGGTGATCGCCGGCGTGGACGTTCCCATCGTGCACTTCTCCGTCGACTGGTGGCGGACACTGCATCAAGGGGCCACCGTCCTGAACGCAAATCTCTCCCCCACGATCCACGGGTCCATGGCCTGGACCCTGCTCCTGGGTTTCGTGGCCATGACGTTGCTGTTCGTCTGGATGCTGATGGTCCGCTACCGCATCCAGGTCCTGTCCGAGCTCCTGGAGGGCGCCGATCTCGAGGTGGCCCTGCACGAACGCTGGGCCGAAGGGTCGACGGCCGACCCGGCCGCCGCACCCGCCACCGGGTCCGACCCCGCCGTCGGCGGCCACGGTGGGCCCGCGGTCGGCGATCACGAGCGCGACCCGCAGCCGGCGGAATTGGTCCCGTGAGCTACGTCGACGCCGGCTACATCATCGCCCTGAGCGTCCTGACCGCCTACGCGGGCCAGCTGTGGTGGCGTCGCCGACGCCTCGAACGACTGGCCGCACGCGTCGACCGCCAGGGGACACGGTGAGCCGTCCTCCCACCGTCTTGACGGGGCCGGTCGAGGACGACACCGCCGACGCTGCCGCGCTACCGACGGCCGACGCACCGGCGGCGCCGCCACGGAGCCCCGGCGCCGCCATGTCTCCGCCGTCCCCGGCGGCCCGGCGCCAGCGCCGGCGGCTGCTGGTGGTCGGCGCCGTCCTCGTGGCCGCTTTCGTTTTTCTCCTGGTGAAAGGTCTCGGCAGTTCGCTCGACTACTTCGAGACGGTCGACCAGGCCGTCCAGAGCAAGGCGATGCTCGGGACGAAGACGTTCCGGCTCGAGGGCCTCGTGGTCCCGGGGACCGTCCACCGCAGCCACGGCGGTGTCGATTTCGTCGCCGCCGGTTCCAGGGACCGTGTGGACGTGGTCAACACGGGCAATCCTCCCCAGCTCTTCCAACCCGACATCCCCGTGGTCGTGGTCGGGCACTTCGCCGGTGCCACCTTCGTGTCGAACCAGATCATCGTCGACCACACCGCTCAGTACGTGGCCACAGTACCCCAACCGAGTCAGGGCGCCCAACGGGTCGACGCGGTGAACGCGGCCCTGGGCCACACCGGCGTTCTCCTGGGGCTCGGTCGCGTCGGTGGTCGGTGCCGTCGTCATCGTCAGCGGGTTGGTCCGCAACCGCCCGTCGTCGGTGCGTGGTGGCCAGATATACGCAGGGCTGATCCTCCTCGGCGCCGTCGTCGCCACCGTGGCCATGCAACGCGCACTGGTCACCCACGACTTCTCGATCGCCTTCGTCGCCGAGAACAACAGCCGGTCGACCCCGCTGCTCTACACGATCACCGGTATGTGGTCGGCCCTGGCGGGCTCCATCCTCCTGTGGGGTCTCGTGCTGTCGGGGTACATCGCGGCGATGGTGTGGCGGTTCCGCCGACAGGCTGCCGACCCCCTCGTGGGGTGGGCCACCCTGGTGACGTACGTGGTGGCCGCCTTCTTCTTCGCCCTCATGGCCGGTCCCGCCGACCCCTTCCGGACGGTGGCGGGACACACGCCGGTCAACGGCCTCGGCCCCAACGTGCTGCTCCAGGACAACCCGTTGGTGGCGTTCCATCCGCCGCTTCTGTATCTCGGCCTGGTCGGCTTCACGATTCCCTTCGCCTTCGCCGTGGCCTCGCTCGTCACCGGACGCATCGGTGAGGGGTGGCAGATCGCCACCAGGCGGTGGACACTGTTCGCCTGGGCCTTTCTCACCGTCGGGGTCCTCCTCGGCGCCTGGTGGTCGTATCAGGTGCTCGGTTGGGGTGGGTTCTGGGGCTGGGACCCGGTGGAGAACGCGTCGGTGCTTCCATGGCTCTGCGCCACCGCGTACCTGCACTCGGTCATGGTGCAGGAACGGCGCGGGTTGCTGCGGGTGTGGAACCTGTCCCTCGTCATCTCGACGTTCAGCTTGACCATCCTCGGGACCTTTCTCACCCGATCCGGTGTGATCCAGTCGGTCCATGCGTTCTCCGACTCCGACATCGGGGGACTCCTTCTCGGCTTCTTCGGTCTCGTGGTGGTGACCGGGGTGGGACTGATCGCCTGGCGCGGCGACCGGCTGCGCTCACCGGGCGGCATCGATTCCCCGTTCAGTCGGGAGGGAGCGTTCCTGCTCAACAATCTGCTCTTCGTCCTCCTGGCCGTCATCGTGTTGCTGGGGACCGTCTTCCCGTTGCTCTACGAGGCCCTCGAGCACCAGCAGGTGACCGTCGGCGCCCCCTACTTCGACGCCATGACCCTTCCCATCGGCCTCGCCCTACTCGTGCTCATGGCCATCGGACCGGCACTGCCGTGGCGTAAGGCGACGACGGGGACCCTGCGCGACCGACTGCTCGTGCCCGCTGCTGTCGGCGTGCTGGTGGCGGCGGTGAGCGTGATCGCCGGTGTGCGGGGTGTCGGCGCCGTCCTCGCCTTCTGCCTGGGAGGGTTCGCGGCCGCGTCCAATGTGCGCCAACTCGTCCTGGCCGCGCGCGGCGCCCACCGACACGGGGTCGGCGCGTGGCGGGGGTTGGTGGGTCGTGCCAACGGGGGCATGGTCGTGCACATCGGCGTGGTCGTGATAGCCGTCGCCCTGGCCGCGGCCAGCTCCCTCGGGCACCGGGCCGAGGTGATGCTTCGGCCGGGTACGGCGACGACGATCGAAGGCCAGCACATCACCTTCGAGAAACTCGTCGAGGTGGAATCACCGGCCCGCACGGCCACCGAGGCCCTCGTCCTGGTGAACGGTCACGGACCCTACCGTCCGGCGGTGAGCCAGTACGGCGCCAACACCGAACCGGTGGGGACGCCGGCCATCGACTCGAACATCCTCCACGACGTCTACCTCACCATCGACTCGTTGCCGGCCGCGCCCGCCGGTGCGGTGGGGATCGGTGTGACCGTGCAGCCGCTCGTGACCTGGCTGTGGGTGGGCGGCGCCATCCTCGTCCTCGGCTCCGTTCTGGCGGCCATCCCCGGTCGTCGCCGCCGGCCCACCGACCCGGTGTCCGCGCCGGTTCCGGCCATGGCCGACGGCGACGGTGATGGGCGCCGGCGTCCGGTCGGTGACGACGACGACGACGGGGCCGCCGCCCGGGGCCCCGCGGTCGCTCCCGTGACCGTGCCGGTCGGTGAGCTCGAGGATGGGCGCGCCGACGAACGCGTTCGGGCCGGATCGCCATGACCGTGGAGGCGGTGCCGGACACCGCAGTAATGGATGCCGGACATGGCGTCGGCGTACCGGGAATGGGCCCGCGCCGGGGCCGGCACACGGCCCGGTGGATCGCCGGGGTCGCCCTCGTGGCGATCGCCGCCCTGGTCGCCCTCCTGGCCACACGTCCGCCGGCGACGGCCACGGAAGTGGCCACCCCCTTGTTGGGCAAGCCGGCCCCGGGTATCGCGGGGACGACGCTGTCCGGTGGTCGATTCGGTCTGTCGGACTACCGGGGCCGGTGGACGGTGGTGAACTTCTCCGCCAGCTGGTGCCCGCCGTGCCAGCAGGAAGAGCCCGAGCTCGTCGCCTTCGCCTATCACCACCGGGCCCCCGGCGACGCCGTGCTCGTCGGGGTCGTCTACGACGACACCGCGTCGAACGCGCTCGCCTTCGGCGCGTCCTCCGGCGCCACGTGGCCGTCGGTCGTCGACCCGGGGGGCCAGATCGCCCTGCGCTACGGGGTGCGCGGGCCACCCGAGACATTCGTGATCTCGCCGACGGGCACGGTCGTGGCCCACCTCGACGGGGCGGTGACGGCGGCGGATCTCGATCAGCAGATCACCGCGGCGCGCGCCGCCGGCCTGTGAGCTCCCGTCACCGTCTTCGGGCCTCGTCAGGACTGGTGTGGGTGGTCCTGGCGGTGGCGCTGGCGGTCGTCCTCGTCTTCAGCGTGTCGAGGGGCAACGGCACGCGCACTGCGTCTCAGCGTGCCGCCGCCATCGACTCGGTCCTCAAGTGCCCGAGCTGTGACGGGATATCGGTCGAGGATTCCTCCGCCTCTTCGGCGGCAGCCGTGCGCCAGGTCGTCTTCACCCGCGTGGTCGAAGGACAGACCGACCATCAGATCGAGCAGTTCCTCGAGACCCGGTACGGACCGAGCATCCTCCTGCGCCCCCCGACGACCGGCCTCACGGCCGTGGTGTGGGTGGCGCCGTTGCTGGCCGCGGCCGGCGGCGTCGGGGGCCTGGGCGTGTTCTTCTGGCGCCGGCGCCGGCCGGCGGGGGTCCGGGTGACGCCCGAAGACCGCGCCCTGGTGGAGCGGGCGATGGCCGCGCCCGGGGGCGACGCCGCCGGTGGCGCGGTGTCACCGGGACGATGACGCGCCACGAGCTCGAGGACGAGCGCACGTTCCTGTTGCGCTCGCTCGAGGACCTCGACCGCGAGCACGATGCGGGCGACCTGTCCGACGAGGACCACGCCGTCCTGCGCGACGGGTACATCGCCCGCACGGCGGAGGTGCTCCGGTCGATGGACGGGGCATCGCCGGCGGCGGTCGCGTCGACCGACCGCCCGGCGACGCCGTCCCGACGCGGCCACGCGGCGTCTGGGTCGGACGTCGACGGCGCGCCCCGGGCGATCCGGCGCCGGCAGCGGATCATGGTGGCGGCCGCAGCTGCGGTCGTCGTCGCCTCGGTGGTGTGGGCGGCGGCTGACCATGTGGGCGCCCGGCTTCCCGGTGAGACGGTCACGGGGTCGGTGACCTTGACGCCGACCCAACAGACGGCGCGGACCCTCGCCCAGGCGGAGACGCTCGAGAGCCAGGGCAACGCCGTCGGAGCCGTCAAGCTGTACGACTCGGTCCTGCGCCGGGACCCGACCCAGGAAGAGGCGCTGGCCGAGGTGGGTTGGCTCGAGTACGAAGCGGGTGCCCAGGGCGCGAACGGCACCCTCCTGGCTGTCGGGGAGCGCCAGGAGCAGCAGGCCGAACGCGTGGCGCCCGGCGCCTTCGCCCCCCATCTGTACCTGGGCTCGATGTTGCTGGCCCAGGGCGAGCCCGCCGGGGCCGTCGCCCAGTACCGGCAGTTCCTGGCTGACCATCCTCCGACGGCCACGGTGCGGTCGGCGGCGCCGTTCATCACGAAGGCGTTCACCGAAGTGCACGAGGTACCGCCGCCGCTCCCCTTGGGCGCGTCGGCCGCCGCCGGCTGACTACGACGCCACGTGTTCGAGCACCGTCGTGGGGACGACGGCGAGGCCCCCGGCGCCACGACTCGCCGGCCAGTCGGCGAACGCACCCAGCTCGTCGGGACCGTCTCCGGTCGCCGGGGGCGAATCTCGGGCCACCGATGCCTGCACGCCGAGCACCTGATCCAGGGTGAGCCCCCGGTGCCAGGCATCGAACAGGGCACCGATCGCCCCCAGAGAGAAGCCGTCACGCTGCAATCGCAGGATCGCCCTGAGCCGGTCGATGTGCTCCTGACCGTAGAGACCCGTGCGTCCGCGCAGTGCCGGGCGGGGGAGCAGGGCCAAGGTCTGCAGGGCGCGGACGTTGCGGGTGGTGGTCCCGGTCAGCCGGGCCAGCTGGTCGACGGTCAGCGCGACCTCCCCGCTCATGATCCCGCACCTCCCCGGCGAGTGCCCACACTTGATTGTAACATGAATTGATGTAACAGTTGAAACGCCAAGCACCAGAGACCGCCAGAGGAGGCACCATGCCCATGAACCTCGACGCCGTCGGATCGACGTCGGACCCCGTCACGCGTTCCTGGACGTCGACCGATTGCCTGCTCTACGCCCTGGGGGTCGGTGTGGGCGCCCTCGATCCCACCGGGTTCGAGCTCGAGTTCTCCACCGAGAACTCCGCCGACGTGACCCAGCGGGTGTTGCCGACGTTCGCCACCATCGTGGGGGTGGGAGGCGGCCCCCGGTCGACGCTCGGGACGTTCGACCCGGCCATGCTCGTCCACGGGGAGCAGTCGATCGAGCTGCACGGTGCCATCGCCCCCGACGGCGCCGTCACCACGACGAGCACGGTGGCGGGCATCTACGACAAGGGATCGGGCGCCCTGGCCGTGCTCGAGTCGCAGTCCGTCGACGCCTCGACGGGAACGCCGTGCTTCACCACGCGATCGGCGCTCTTCATCCGCGGCGAGGGCGGATTCGGGGGGGACCGGGGCCCGTCGTCGTCGACGGCCGCCCCCGAGGGCGAGGCCGACGAGGTCGTCAGCTACGCCACGCGCCCCGATCAGGCTCTGCTGTACCGCTTGTCGGGTGACCGCAACCCGCTTCACTCCGACCCCGTCTTCGCCAAGCGCGCCGGTTTCGACCGGCCGATCCTCCACGGGCTCTGCACCTACGGCTTCACCGGTCGGGCCCTGCTCCACACCCTGTGCGGTTCCGATCCGCAGCGCTTCCGGTCCATGCACGCGCGGTTCTCGCGTCCCACCTTCCCGGGGGACACCCTGACCGTCTCCATGTGGGTCCACGACGGTGAGGCGGCCTTCCGCACCGAGAACCAGCGCGGCGAGACGGTCATCGACGGCGGGCGGTTCGTCTTCTCCTGATGGGGAACCGGCACGTCGCCGTGGAGCCAGGAGACGGGCGCGGACTCTGGCATCCTGGAGACGTCCGGGAGCCACCATGTTCCGCCACACCGCCCACGTCTACGACCTGCTCTACGAGGCCTCGGGGAAGGACTACGCCCAGGAGTCCTCGGAGATAGACCGGCTCATCACCGAGCGCATGCCGGAGGCGCGTCGCCTCCTCGACGTGGCCTGCGGGACGGGCACTCACCTCCGGCATCTCCGCCGCCGCTACGACGTCACCGGTGTCGACATCGATCCGGGCATGCTCGGCGAGGCGCGTCCGCAGCTCCCGGGCGTCACTCTCGTCGAAGCCGACATGCGGACGCTGGCCCTCGGCGAGAGCTTCGATGCCGTGGTCTGTCTGTTCAGCTCCGTCGGCTACCTGCGGTCGACCAGGGAGTTGGCGGATGCCGTGGCCGCCATGGCCCGGCACCTGGACCCCGGGGGTGTCCTGATCGTCGACGGATGGATTCGCCCCGACGAGTGGATCAGCGGGGGGCCGACGCAGGTCACGACGGCCGTCACCGACGAGGTCACGGTCGTCCGGATGACCCGGTCGCGTCGCCATGGCGACCGGACCCACCTCGAGATGCACCATCTCGTCGACACCGCCGACGGCATCGAGTACCTCATCGACCACCACGAGCTCACCCTGTTCGCACCCGGGGACTACAAAGCGGCCTTCCGGACCGCGGGGCTCACGGTCGATACGGTGGAGAGCCCCCTGCCCGGCCGTGACCGCTATGTCGGCGTGCGGTCGGCGATCAACTCGTAGTACTGCGTCCCCGTCGCCGACGAGCTCCGGGAACAGCGCCTTCGTGGTCCGGAACAAACGTATCTTGGTGTTGTGGGCGATGACACCTGGGCCGGTTTGGCTGACCAATTCGCCGATGGGGCGTACGCCTCGGTGAAGGGGCGGGTGCGCACCTACGTGTTGCACCAGCAGCTGCTCGAGCATCTGCCGGAACCACCGGCCACGGTGTTGGACGTCGGCGGTGGTGCGGGCCATCAATCGTTCCCGCTGGCCCGAGACGGCTACGAGGTGACGCTGCTTGACCCGTCTCCGGCGATGCTGGCCAAGGCCGACCATCGACTGAAGGAATTGCCTGGTGAGGCCCGGCGACGGGTGACGTTCCTGCAGGCCGAGGGTGAGAACGCCGTCGAGGCGGTGGACGGGCGACGCTTCGCCGCTGTGCTGTGTCACGGGGTGCTCGGGTACCTCGAGCGGCCCGAGCCGTTGGTCAACCAGCTGTGCCGGTGCGCCGCCGCCGGTGGCGTGGTGTCGATCATGGCGGGGAACGCCAAGACACTGGCGGTGCGCCCAGCCTTGGAGCGCCGGTGGGACGACGCCCTGGCGGCGTTCGACGCCACCGGCGAGGTTGGGGTGCTGGGAGTGCCGACCCGGGCCGACACGGTGGAGCACCTCAGCGGACTCATGCAGAACGAGGGCGTGGAGCCAGTGCGCTGGTACGGGGTATGGCTGTTCACCGACTGGCTCGATTTCAGTGGAGCCGAGTTGGACCTGAACGATTCAAAGCAGATAGCGGCGATGGCGGCAGTCGAACTCGAAGCCAGCCGACGAGACCCCTACCGCCAACTCAGTCGTCCTTTTCATCTCGTGGGACGCAAAGAGTCGAGCTGACGTCAACGACAGCCGGATGTGAGGGCGCGGCGGCGGACCACACTCAGCCCCGCAGTCCCCTCAACCGTGCCACCACCGCCGCGAACACGTCGACGAAGGCGTCGACGTCGTCGTCGGTGGTCGACCACCCCACCGACAGGCGCAGCGATCGCTCGGCGTCGACCCCCATCGCCTCCAGGACGGGGGAGGGGGCGAGCGACTCCGAGGAGCACGAGGATCCCGAGTGGGCGGCGATCCCCGCCTGGTCGAGACCGAGCAGGACCGGCTCGGCTTCGACGCCGTCGACCGTCACGCACACGATGTGGGGGACGCGCCCGTCGGGGTCGCCCACCACGCGGACGCCGTCGACGGCGGTGGCCGCCTCGAGCAGGCGGCCGGTCCGCCGCCGCGCCGCGGTCGCCTCCGCCTCGAGCACGCCGGGCCGGGCCAGCGCTTCCGCCGCCGCCCCGAAACCGATCATGCCGGGGACGTTCTCGAGGCCGGCGCGTCGCGCCCGTTCCTGCTCACCGCCGACGAGCAGGGGATCGAGACGGAGTCCGCGGCGCACGATCAACGCGCCGACCCCCGGAGGACCCCCGAATTTGTGCGCGCTCACCGACACCAGGTCGGCGCCCAGCTCGTCGACGTCGAGGGGGACGTGACCGGCCGCGGCACACGCGTCCACGTGGACGACGACACCGTGCTGGTGGCAGACGTCGATGACCTCGGCCACCGGTTGAACGGTCCCCACCTCGTGGTTGGCCGCCTGGCAGTGGACGAGCCCCGGCACGGCGCCGGTCACAGCCGTTCGCCGTAGGGCGTCGTCCACCGACTCGGGATCGATCCGACCGGTGCCGTCGACCCCCAGGGCAACGACCGGCGCCAGTCGTTGCGACGCGTCGCGGACACACGAGTGCTCCACGCCGGCGAGCAGGACCGGCTGGCCCGGCTTGGCCCGTGTGGCGCCCCAGGTCGCCGCGTTGGCCGCCTCGGTCCCTCCCGATGTGAACACCACCTGCCGCGCCCGGACGCCGAACAGGCCGGCCACGCTGTCCCGGGCGTCCTCCACGACGGCCCGGGCGATGCGGCCCTCGGTGTGGACCCGACCGGGATCGGCGGCGGCCACCGCCCCGTCCTCGGTTTCGTGGGCCCCGGTTCCGCCGGCGGATTCGAGCCAGCGCACCATGGCCTTCACCACGTCGGGGCGCGGTGGAGACGTCGAGGCGTGGTCGAGGTAGTGACGCGTCACCGGTGACCGGCGGGGAGTGTCCGGGTCAGACGAGAGCGGCGCACGCGTCGTCGCCGCGCGCCCGCGAGGAGAGCACCACGGAGATGGGTGCGTCGGCCTCCTGCCCGCACAGTCCGGCCAGCAGCCCCCGCACCATGCCGCGGTCGACGGCACAGATCACCGGGTGCTGGGCGGCGGCGTCCCCGAACGGGCAATTCTCGGCGACGACGGCGGTGGAGTCGCCCCGGTCCTCGGCGTGGGCGGCGAACCCGAGGGCGGTGAGGGCGTCGGCGATGGCATGCATGGCGCCGCGCAGCGAACGTTGTCCCTCACCCGGTTCCATCCGCTCGGCCAGGAGGCGTCCGTGCTCCTCGCCGACCCGCTCGGCCATCCGCTCGGCTTCGACGGGCCCGAGGAGCTCGAGTGCCTCGACCAGCAGTGTCACCAGCAGGTCGTCGAGGTGGGTGACGAGATCGAGGGTGGGATCGCCCGCGGTGGCGTCGGCCGCCCGGTACCGCTTCGACGGCCGGCCCGCTCCCGCCGTCGGGGAACGCTCCAGGCTCACCTCCAGGTACCCTCCGGCCGACAGACGGTCGAGATGGTGCCGGGCGACGTTCGGGTGGAGCGAGAAGGCGGTCGCCACTTCCGACGCCGTCGAACCGGGATGCGATCGCACGTGGAGGTAGATCTCGCGGCGCGTCGGGTCGCCGAAGGCGGACGTCACCGCGGCCACAGTGGCCGAGAACCGCCTGTCGGCGGGAACCGGGTCCCCTGGGTCGGCAACCGTTTGCACGGCACTAGTCTACCTGGCGGCGCCGGATATTCCCTGGTGGTGCCTGTATCTGACCTGGAAGGACGATTCGGTGGCCCCGAGCGAAGCAGAGGTGGCCGCTGCGGTCGGGGCAGTCGAGGACCCCGACCTGCGACGGGCCATCGGGGAGCTGGGCATGGTGCGTTCCGTCCGGGTCCAGCGCCGGTCCCTGGGCGTCGTCCTCGCCATGCCGGTGGCCAGGTGGCCGGCCGCCTCCGCCGTGACACAGGCCGTGGGTGTCGTTCTCGAGAGCTTCGCCGCCGGCGCCGCCGACATCGACGTGGTGGTGATGGGCGACGACGAGCGCGCCGCGCTGCACCTGCGCCTGGCCACGTCGCCCGGGTCGGCGGTCGGGACCGACGGTGGTCACACCTCGACGGGGGCCGACGACCATGGCCACGCGCACGCCAAACCCCGCGCACCGGGGGCGGCGCCCGGTCCTCTCGACCACGAGGAGGGCAGACCCAATCGCTTCATGGTCCCCGGGACGCGGACGCGCGTGATCGGCATCTCGTCGGGCAAGGGGGGAGTGGGGAAGTCGTCGGTGACCGTGAACCTGGCGGTGGCGCTCGCCGCACGGGGCCACGAGATCGGCCTTCTCGACGCCGACGTCTACGGCTTCTCGGTCCCCAAGATGCTCGGTGTGACCCGGGGCCCGGTGGCCATCGACGAACTCCTGGTGCCGCCGGTGGTGCACGGGGTGCGTTGCCTGTCGATGGGCTTCTTCGTCCCCGACGAACAGCCGGTGATCTGGCGCGGACCGATGCTGCACAAGGCGCTCGAGCAGTTCCTGGTCGACGCCTACTGGGGGGAGCCGGACTTCCTTCTCATCGACATGCCTCCGGGGACCGGTGACGTGGCTCTGTCGCTCGGCCAGTACCTCCCGCGGACCGAGGTCGTCGTGGTCACCACCCCGCAACCGGCGGCCCAGCGAGTGGCCCAGCGCTCGGCGTACGCGGCCAAGCAGCTGTCGTTGCCCGTGCGGGGTGTCATCGAGAACATGTCGTGGTTCACCGGCGACGACGGTACGCGCTACGAGCTCTTCGGCGCCGGTGGGGGCGACGCTCTGGCCCACGACGCTCGAAGTCCCGCTCCTCGGACGGATCCCCCTCGTTCCCGCCGTCCGTCGGGGTGCCGACGACGGGGTGCCGGTGCGGATATCGGATCCCGACGGCGAGGCGGCGCAGGCGTTCGAAGCACTGGCCGACCGGGTGGAGGCCCTCGGGCCGGCCCGCATCTACCGGCGGGAGCTCACCCTGCGCTGATGCCGTGCGTCGCCGCCGACGGCGGTGACCGGGTCGACGCCGACCGGCTCAGCGGTGACCGACGTCCTCGATACCGCGCGGGAGGTCCCGGCGGTCCCATCCGAGATCGGCGACGGCACTGGCCATGGCGAAGCGATCGGTCATGCCCGCCACATAGGCCACCGCCGCCTGCACGGCTTCGTCACTGCCCCCGGCCACCCCTCCGCCGTCGTCCACACCGGGAATGCGATTCGGTCGGTCGGCGAAGTGCTCGACCAGGGCGCGCAGCATCGCCACGACGGCTGTCCCCTGGGACACGGACGCCGGGCGGAAGTACACCTGCTCGTAGTTGCCCTGCCGGAACTCCGCCAGGGCGTCGGCCTGTTCCTCGTCCATCGCCACTCTCCCCGACGACAAGGTCGTTTCCGTCACCCCCTGGATGAAGGAGCGGAGCTGGTGCGACCGGGTCTCGCCGCAGCGGCGGCGGACGACGTCGGGGAGCATGGCCGGCGTCACGATGCCGGCCGAGACGGCGTCCTCCCAGTCGTGACAGACATAGGCGATGCGATCGGCCCAGCTCACGACCTCCCCTTCGGGTGTCGCCGGGGCCGGGCGCGACCACGAGTGGTTGCGGATCCCGTCGAGAGTCTCCACACAGAGGTTCAGCCCCGCCAGTGACACGTCGGCTCCCCACACGGCATGGTCGAACCCGTCGGCCAGGAAGATGCCGAGCGCGTCTTCGCTGGCGTGTCCGCCGGGACCGTGGCCGCAGTCGTGACCGAGGGCGATCGCCTCGGTGAGCGCCACGTTGAGACGACAGGCGCGGGCGATGCCGGTGGCGACCTGGGCCACCTCGAGGGCGTGGGTGAGCCGGGTCCGTTGGTGGTCGGCCGGGAAGATGAACACCTGGGTCTTGCCCGCCAGGCGGCGGAACGACGCCGAGTGCAGGATCCGGTCCCGGTCGCGCTCGAAGCAGGTCCGGTAGGGATCGGGTTCCTCTTCCACCTCCCTGCGCCCGCCGCCGACGGCCCGGGTCGCCCCCTCGGCCAGCTCGTCCTGCGCACGCTCGCGATCCGTGCGGGTGCATGCGGTGACCGGTGGCGTGGAGCCGATGGCGGCGGTCGAGTCGGCGTGGGCGGTGCGCACGCCGGATCCCCGGTGCCCGGCCATGGTGGCGACCCACCTCCGGCCGCGGTCGCTCTCGACGATGCCCGGCGGTCCACCTTCCATGGTCGTGCCTGCCTCCTCGGTGGTCCGTCGGTTATGGCGGGTCGCGACGGCGGCCCTGTCGCCACCCGGGGATCGTCTGTCGGGGTCCCAGTGTGCCGCACCGCTGTATCGTCGGGGCTGGCCCGTCTCCGGGCCGGCGGTGATCGGAGGAACGAAGCAGGTGGATGTGCGCATCGGGATCGTGCAGAGCGCCAAGGAAGTCGAGGTCGAGCTGGCCGACGACGTCGACCGGGACTCGGTCATCGCCGAGATCGAAGGGCTCCCTCGGCAAGGCGGAGGGCGTGCTGTGGTTCACGGACCGCCGCGGCCGGCGTGTGGCCGTGCCCGTGGCCAGGGTCGCCTACGTCGAGGTGGGGGCTCCCGTGTCCGAGCGCCGGGTCGGTTTCGGCGCGCCCTGAGCGGTCCTAGGCCGAGCGAGTCAGGGAGGACGTGCACGATGGTCGGACTCCTCGACCGGCGCCTCGTCTTCGTGACGGGCAAGGGTGGCGTCGGCAAGACGACGGTGGCTGCCGCCCTGGCCCTGTTCGCCTCCGAGCACGGTCGCCGCACCCTGTTGTGCGAGGTCGACGCCAAGGGCGATGTCGCCGCGTTCCTCGAGACGGGACCCACCGCCTTCACTGCCAGCGAGGCACTGCCCGGCCTGTGGGCCATGTCGATGGACACCGAGGCGTCACTGCGGGAGTACCTGCGGCTCAACCTGCGGATTCCCGTCGTCGGCCGCATCGGCCCGCTGGCCCGGGCCTTCGATTTCGTGGCCACCGCCGCGCCGGGGGTGCGGGAGATCCTCACCGTCGGCAAGCTCTGCTACGAGGTGCGGGAGCGCCACTACGACCTCGTCGTCGTGGACGCTCCGGCCACCGGGCACATCGTCGGGCAGCTGGCCGCGCCGCAGGCCATCAACGAATTGGTGAAGGTCGGGCTCATCCGCTCCCAGACGGATTGGATGCTCGACATCCTCTCCGATCCGCAGCAGACGGCCGTGGCCATCGTGACCACCCCCGAGGAGATGCCGGTGAACGAGACGATCGAGCTGCGTCGACCGAGTCGCGGAAGGAGACCACGGTCGAGCTGGCGTCGGTGATCGTGAACCGGGTCCTGCCCGAGCTGTTCGGTCGCAGCGAGGAGGAGGTCTTCGACCGCTGTGCGGCGACCGACGCCGTCGAGCCGAGCTGACGCCGCCTGGCGGGCGACGACCCCACGCCCGTCCTCGACGCGGCACGCCTGGCGGTCACCCTGCGACGCACCAACGCCGGACACCTCGAACACCTGCGCTCGACCGATCGACCCCACGGTGCCGATGCTGTACCTGCCGTTTCTCTTCACCCGGTTCCACGGCCTGCGTACCATCCGCCAGGTGGCCGCGTTCGCTCGGCGAGGAGCTGGGGTTCTGATGACGCCCCGACGCGGACCGGCCTCTCCCGCCGGGCCGGGGGTCGCTCGACGGCCTGCTGGCCTCGCAGCGAGATCGTCGTGGCCTGCGGACCCGGAGGTGTCGGCAAGACCACGACGGCGGCGGCGGCGGCGGCCATGGCCGCCGCCCACGGCGGCGGGAAGGTGCTCGTGCTCACCGTCGACCCGGCCCGTCGGCTGGCCGACGCACTCGGTCTCGACGGCATCGGCAACACCGAGCGACGGGTCCCGGACGAGACCTTCGCCTCGGCCGGGGTCACGCCCCGGGGCGAGCTCTGGGCGGCGATGCTCGACACCAAGGAGTCGTGGGACTCTCTGATCCGGCACGCATGCCCCCGACGACCGCACGCGCGACGAGATCCTGTCCAACCCCCTGTACCGCAACATCTCCGGCCGCTTCGTCCAGAGCCACGACTACATCGCCATGGAGCGCCTGTTCGAGATCCACTCCGAGGGCATGTACGACCTGATCGTGGTGGACACGCCCCCCACCCGCAACGCGCTCGACTTCCTCGACGCTCCCGAGCGCATGGCCGAGTTCTTCTCGAGCCGCCTGCTGCGGTGGCTGATCGTTCCCTACCGTTCACGGCTGGTGAACTTGGCCTCGAGGCCCTTCTACCAGGTGGCCGACCGCATCCTGGGGACGCAGTTCCTCGGCCGACATCGCCGAGTTCTTCATCTTGTTCCAGAGCATGTACGACGGATTCGTCGAGCGGGCCCGGGCCGTCCAACGCCTGCTGGCCGACCGGCGGACGTCGTTCATCGTGGTCTCCACCCTGGAGACCGTGCCTCTGCGCGAGGCGGAGTTCTTCGCCCAGGCCATCACCGAACGCAAGCTGCATCTGGGGGCGATCGTCCTCAACAAGGTCCTGCCCGACTACCTGCGCGACCCGCAAAGGTGCCGTTGTGGCCGAGACGCCTGCGCGACCGCGCCGAGGAGATCGCCGACGCCATCGCACCCGAGCCTCAAGGTGGCGGACGCCGCCCAGATCCGCCGGGTCCTGGTCGAGGTGGGTCAGAACTACATGGACTACCGGCTGGTGGCCCAGAGCGAAGCCGAGCAACGCGCCGAGCTGTCCACCGCGGCGCGAAACTCTGGTCAGCGTCCCGTACTTCGACACCGACGTCTACGACTTCGCCGGGCTCATGCGGTTGGGTGCCGGCTTGTGGGGCCAGTGAGCGCCGCGGTCAGGGCGCCACGACGTGGGGGAGGCCGTCGCCGTGGATCTTGGCCGTCAGCATGGACGTGTCGGCCCGCGCCAGGATGGTGTCGGGGGTGTCGTTCGGATAGGGATGGGCGAGACCGACGCTGGCGCTCAGACGGATGGATCCGACGGACAGCTCGTCGGGTGCTCGATGGCTCCGACCAGCCGCTGGGAGAGTTTCTCGAGCTCCCGGTCGTTCTGGGTACGCGCCACCACCACGAACTCGTCTCCCCCGTAACGGGCCACGAAGTCGCTGCGCGCCGGACGGACTGCCGGAGGCGGTGCCCGAGCATGCGCAGCAACTCGTCGCCGACGGCCTGTCCGAACTCGTCGTTGATCGGCTTGAACCCGTCGAGATTCAGGAATATCACCGCCGTCAACGGATCGTCGAGGCAGCGCTCGAGCCGGCGGCACAAGGCGTCGCGGTTCGGCAGGTCGGTGAGGAGGTCGACGGGAAGCGAGCTCGTCGAGAACCGCCTGGGTGGCACGCAGCTGGCTGATGTCGTTGCCCGACACGACCAGTCCGCAGACCGTGGGGTCGTCGACCAGGTTCACGATGCTGAGTTCGAACGGCACCGACGCCCGTCCGTCGCGATGGACCATCTCGACCTCGACCTTGGTCGGACCGGTGCTCCACTCGGGGGAGTCGAGCGGCGCGCGTCACGGCTGAGGACAGAGCCGGACGGTCGCGGGCGACGACGTAGTCGGAGAGGGGCCGGCCCTCGACCAACTCCTGGTCGTGACCGAGAAGGCGTGTGATGGCCGCCGACACGGACTCGATCTCGCCGGTGGGCCTGAGCAGCATGATGATGTTGGCGGCGTTGTGGACGAGGGACCGGAAGCGATCTATCTCGCCGTTGGCCACCTCCCAGCGCCGTCGTTCGGTGAGGTCGCGGATACACAGCACCAAGCCGCCCACGGTGGTGTGCTCGAGGAGGTTGGAGGCCATGAGCTCGACGAGCTTCCACCGATCACCGACGCGGACCCGGAGCTCGAGAGGCGTCCCGAAGGTCTTGTCCTGGATGCTCGTGAGGGCGACCGCGGCCAATTCCTTGTCCTCGGCGTGGACGACGTCCAAGGCGTTCGTCCCCACTAGATCCGCCGCCGTTCGTCCGAACAGTCGCTCGGCCGCGTCGTTGGTCCACATGACGTCGCCCATCTGGTCGATCACGACCACGGCGTCGGGCAGCCAACGGGTGACGTCGACCAGACCGTCCTGGTCCATTTACGCCAGTGCCCCCGTGCTCACCCGGTCACCATCGGCTCCGGGATGGCGCGGGTTGACCTGAGTACACCCCGGCGGAGGCGGCCCGGACGTGATTTGTGCGTCCGTTGCGGAGAATCAGGTGTCGATGGCGCCGTTCAGGTGGTCGGCGAAGAAGGAGGGGATGCGTGTCCACGCGTCGTGGACGGCGCCAGCGCGCGAACCGGAGCGGCAACCGGTGCGGAAGATCAGGTCAACGGTGTGTGGGGCTCCGTCACGGCGGTTGAGAAAGCTGTGCCGGAGTCGGGGTACTCCTCGACGTGGCGCGGGATCGCGGCCACCGGCACGTCGCTCCGGGGACCCGGGACCTCGACCCGACTGATGGTCGCAGTCCCTTTCCCCGTGGGGTCACCGTTGTGCCACCGGTGTGCGCTCTCGTCACGCTGGCCCCGCCGCCCACACACAATGACACGGGTCACGGTGTTGGGCGGTCTCGGGTTGTGCGCCCTTGGTTGAAGTGGTGCGCCCTCTTTGCCGACAGAGAATCGTGAGAAAGCGGTCCATGGTGAGAGATGACAAGCAGGTAGCCATACGGACGTGCGGGTTCGCCTTCACGACCACCGGACGGCCGTGCGCCAACCACGTGGCCGACGACGAGCTCTACTGCCGGGCGGGACATCCGTGCACCGGAGCGGGACGTCGCTCCGACGTCGTGAGGTGGGCGGCACTTCATGGTCATGTCCGGCCCCCCGTTACCGACGCGTCGTCCCCGGCGACGCCCGACCGTCGCCGGCGCGCCGCGGTGTTGTTGGCCCGCGCCCTGTCGCACGAGGATGCGGAGGCCGAGGGTATCTGCGCCGACTGGCTCCTGGCCGATCCTGCCGTCGCCCTGGCCCTCCTCGGGTCCCCCGATGCCGCCCCCGAGGCGCGCGATGCCGTCATCCAGCGTTTCGGTCTCGTCGGCGCCCTTCTGGTGGTGGCCCATGAAGACCGTTGGCAGCGTCACCTCGCCGTCTTGTCGGGTGACGCCGACACCACGGCGGCGGGAGATGAGGTGGGGGGGCATCTCGAACGACTGGTGAAGAACTTCTCCCACCTCGATGCCCGGAGGCTCGAGGCGCTCTTGGGCGACATCGACCGAGCCGAGAGCGCCACGTCCGCCGGACAGGTCACCGCCACTCGTCATCGCCTGCACGCAACCTACGCCGTGGCGGCCCGTGACGGCAGTCCCGTCTCGCACCACGAGTACATGGAATCGCTCAACGAGGTTCTGAAGAATGCGCGTCCGGCGGTGGCCTCGTGACGGGGAGCCGGATCTAGTCCTCGGTCTGCGGGGACGGTCCGGTCACGGACCTCTCCATCGACGGGGATGGGCGGATCTCGGCGGTGTGGTCGACCGGCCCGGCCGCCTACGATGCGGTCGGAGGTGCGAGCCCTATGACCGACATCGTCGACCCCGTCCTGGAAGCGTACGCCGAAGCCCACACCACACCGCCGCCCCCGCATCTGGTCGCCGTCGACCGCGAGACGCGCCAGGCGCTTCAGTTCCCGGGAATGATGGTGGGCACGCTCGAGGGTCGGTTCCTCGAGATGCTGGTGTTCGCCCGGCGCCCGCGCCGGGTTCTCGAGATCGGGACCTTCAGCGGCTACTCGGCCCTGGCCATGGCGGCCGGGCTGCCGGCGGACGGCCGGATCACCACCTGCGAGCTCAGTTCCGTCCACGCCGAGGCCGCCCGGCGGCACATCGCCGCCAGTCCCTACGCCGATCGCATCGAGGTCATCGAAGGACCGGCCATCGATACGTTGGGCGCGCTGCCCGGCCCCTTCGACTTCGTCTTCATCGACGCCGACAAAACCAGCTACTCCGCCTACTACGAGGCGGTCCTCCCCAAGCTGGCGCCCGGTGGCCTCATTGCCGTCGACAACACCCTGTGGAGCGGGAACGTCGTCAACGACGGCGACCGGTCTCCCGACACGGTGGCCATCCGCGCCTTCAACGACGCCGTCGTGGCCGACGGGCGGGTGGTGTGCGCCCAGGTCACGGTGCGCGATGGTGTCACGCTCATCCGCCGGGCCGACGACGCCGGCGCGGCCACGTAGCGCCGGTCGGGACGGAGCAAGGCACACCGTGCTCGACTACCACCTCCATCTCTGGCCGCACGGGGAACGCGAGACCGCTCCGACGCTCGATGAGGTGGCGGCGTATTGCGAACGGGCCCGGGACCACGGGGTCACCGAGATCGCCCTGACCGAGCACCTCTTCCGTTTCACTCAGGCCGATCGCCTGTTGCACGGGTTCTGGGACGACGAGCCGGATGCCGCACTACGCACGTCCATGAACGTCTACTGGGATGAACACGCCCGCGCCGATCTCGACGGCTACGTCGACTGTGTCCTGGCCGCCAAGGCGGCAGGTCTTCCTGTCGTCCTCGGGCTCGAGGTCGACTACTACCGTGGGCGGATGGATGACGTCGCCACCCTTCTCGACGGCTACCCCTTCGACGTCCTGCTCGGTTCGGTCCACTGGATCGGCACCTGGCGCTTCGACGACATGGACGACCCGGTCTCCATGGACCAGTGGCCGGCGCGCGACATCGACGACGCGTGGTCCGACTACGTGACGGCCATCGAAGAGCTCGCCGCCTCGGGGACCTGCGACGTCCTCGCCCATCCCGATCTGGTGAAGGTCGCCGGTCACCGGCCCGTCGCCCCCGAGGAGTGTTGGGACAGGCTCGTCGAGGCGGCCGTCTCGTCGGGGATGGCGGCGGAGCTGTCGTCGGCCGGTTGGCGCAAGCCGGCGGCCGAGCCGTACCCCTCGCCTCCTCTGCTCGAGAGGTTCGTCCGGGCCGGGGTGCCTCTCACCACCGCGTCGGATGCCCATCGCCTGGCCCACGTGGCCGACAGGACGGCCGACCTCGCCGGGCTCCTGTCCGCCCTCGATGTCGAGACCCTCCGGGCTTTTCGCGGCCGGAAACCGTGCGACGTGCCCGTAAACGGGAGGGTGCAGCTCCCGTGATGACACCGGCCGAGCTCGCCGTCTCGTTCACCGACCTCGACGAGGTCGACTTCGACCACCTGCAGCGTCTGCTCGGGTCGTGGGGGGTGCTGTCCGACCTCTCGTTCTCCGACCTCCTCCTGCTCGTCCCGGCCAAGGGATCCGACGGTCAGAACCTTCTCGTTCTCGGACAGATCCGACCGACGACGAGCGCCACGTTGCTGCGGGTCGATCTGGTCGGTCAGGTGGTGTCGGCCGACGACTGGCAGGTGGCGGCCGAGGCCATCCGCACCGGGAAGGTCGTCTCGGGGGTCGCCAACGTTCCGGCACCGACCCCGCTTCCGGCGCCGATGCAGTCGTGGCCGGTGCAGGGGGACTCGTCGGACACCGGCGAGGTCCCGGCCGTTCCCGACACGGCGCAGTTCGAGTGTGTTCCCGTCCCCCTGAGCGGGTCCGCACGCGCCGTCATGGTGCGTATCGGACCGCTCGAGGACCGTCGCCGGTCCTACCGCCTCGAGCGGGTCTACCGCGATCTGTACCAACGCCTGGCGGCCATGGTGGCGGCCGGCGACTATCCCTTCGCCGGCGAGGACGTCACCACCGAGGACGCGCCACGCGTCGGTGACGGCCTGATCCTGGTCGACACCGAAGGCCGGATCGTCTATTCGTCCCCCAACGCCATGAGCGCGTTGCACCGCATGGGTGTGACCGAAGCCGTGGAGAATCGACGGCTCCCCGACCTGGGAGTGGAGGAGACGGCCGTCGACCGTGCCCTGGCCGCCGGCTGCCCGGTCATCGAGGAGGTCGAACGCCGCCCGGATGTGATCGTCCTCGTCCACTGCACGCCGCTGCTCGTGGCCGGCACCGTCACCGGGGCCATGGTGCTGCTGCGCGACGTGACCGATCTCCGGCGCCTCGACCGCCTGCTGCTGTCGAAGGACGCAGCCATCCGCGAGGTGCACCACCGGGTGAAGAACAACCTGCAGACGATCTCGTCGCTATTGCGGCTCCAGGCCCGGCGTCTGGCACCCGGTCAGGGACAGGAGGCGCTGCGCGAAGCGGAACGGCGCGTCCGCTCCATCGCCGTCGTCCACGAGATCCTGTCGCGTGAGCCGGGCGACGAGGTGCCCTTCGACGAGATCGTCGGTTCGTTAGTCCGCATGGCTGAGGACTCGGCCGTGTCGGGCCACCGCGTCGACATCCACGTGACCGGCGACATCGGAGAGGTGGGGGCCGATGTGGCCACGCCACTCGCCGTCGTCCTCGCCGAATTGCTCCAGAACGCCGTGGAGCACGCCTTCCCCTCCAGTGCCGTCGACGGGTCGGGTGACAGCGCCGGGGCCGAACCGTCGGGACGCGTCGACCTCGTTCTGGCCAATGACGGGCGGCGACTCACCCTGCAGGTCCGCGACGACGGAGTGGGGCTTCCTCCCGGCTTCGACATCGAGGCCACCTCGTCGCTGGGCCTGTCCATCGTCCGGGATCTGGTGACGACACAACTCGAAGGGACGATCGTGATGGAGAGTCGTGGCGGCACGCTGGTGACTCTCGACATCCCCGTCCCCGTCGTCGACGAAGGTCTCTCGTGGCGATGACACCGGTGGCGAAGACGGTTGCAAATGACCGGATGGCGATGACCGGTCGCTCCGGAGCGGTTCCCTGTGGGGCCGCTCAGGCGTCCGGGGTAGCGGAGAACCGGTAGCCGATCCCGCGCACGGTGTGGAGCCACCGGGGTTGCGCCGGGTCGGGTTCGAGCTTCAATCGCAGTCGCCGGATGTGCTCGGTCACCGTGGCCGGATCCTGCCATTCCTGCGTCGACCCCCAGACGTGCTCGAGCAGCTCCTCGCGACTGAAGACCTGCTCGGAGGCGGAGGCCAGGAAGGAGAGGAGATCGAACTCCTTGGGAGTGAGTTCCACCGACCGTCCGTCGACCTCGACCCGGTGAGCGGCCCGGTCGATGACGAGTCCGCCGTGCTCGACCCTGTTCACGGTCTGGGCGGGATGACCCCGGCGCAGGACGGCACGGATACGGGCTTCGAGCTCGGGCAGCGAGCACGGCTTCACGACGTAGTCGTCGGCGCCGAGATCGAGGACACGGATCCGCTCGGACTCCTCTGACCGGCCGGTCAGCACGATCACGGGCAGGGCGCCGTCGCGGCGAAGGCGGGAGAGGACCTCGTCGCCTTCGATTCCGGGAAGGCCCAGGTCGAGCAGGACGAGATCGTATTGCCCGAGGCTGGCCTCACGCAGGGTGGACGGCCCATCGACGGCTTCACCCACGTGGTAGCCGACGCGTTGGAGAAACAGCCGTGTCGCCGTGCGGCTGGCCTGGTCGTCTTCGGCGACGAGCACCGTCCGCTCGTCGTCCGTCATTGTCACAACACTCACCCTTACACCTTCGTCGTCCGGCGCCTCAGGCTTGAGCCGCTGTTGTGGGCGGCCGCCGGGCGTCGGGGTGAGCCGACGGACTGTCAGGTGTGAGGCGGGGGATTCAGGCGCGGAGTGGGGAGATCAGGTACGGGCCGACGTGGGCGGGGTGGCCCCGAACGGCATCGGGACCGGTGGAAGCGTCAGGAGGCGCGGCGGCGCGCCGCCAACCAGGCCTTCCGGAGCTTGCGTCGTTCCTCCTCGGAGGTCCCGCCCCAGATCCCCGACTCCTGGTTGGTGGCGAGTGCGAACTCCAGGCACGGCTCGTTGGCCTCACAGGCCTGGCACACCCGCTTGGCCGCTTCGATCTGCTCGATGGCCGGACCGGTGGTGCCCACAGGAAAGAAGAGGTCGGGTTCGGTGTGCCTGCAAGAGGCGAGATTGCGCCAGTCGTCGGCGTCCCAATCGACCGACCGGTTCCACATCAGTGCCATGCTGATCTTCCTCCGGTGCCGTGCGTCCGTGGGGGGGCGCTGAACTTGTGATTCAGTTCACATGAGGGGCCACAAGGGTGGGGGTGTGCCTGTGAATGGACCGTTAGTGAAACTAGTCCCAAGCTCCCGACCCTGCAAACGTCATAAGGGATGACAATCGGTGAAACACCAGGAAAAGGGTGAGACATGGTTGAGGAGGTAGTCCGGTGGCCCCGGCGGCGCCGCGACGACCCCGTCGTCGTCCTGGCCCATCGGGGGGGCTCCGGGCCCTGGCGCGAGAACACCCTCGAGGCGTTCGCCGGTGCTCTGCGGCTGGGGGCCGACGGGGTGGAGCTGGACGTCCGCCGCAGCGCCGACGGGCGGTTGGTGGTGCACCACGACGCCGAGATCCCGGGGATCGGGGCGATCCACGAGCTCCGCGCCGGCGATCTCCCCTCCTGGGTGCCGGGGCTCGACGAGGCGCTCGAGACCTGTGCCGGGGCGACGGTCAACGTCGAGATCAAGAACGCACCGGTCGGGCCCGGTCTCGACGCCGCCGAGACGCTCGCCGCCGAGGTGGTCGCCGTCCTCGCCGCGTCACGGCCCGGGCCCGCACCGGGGCACGTCATCGTGTCGTCGTTCTGGCCCGCCATCCTGGTGGCGGTCCGAACGAGCGGCCCCGAGGTCCCGACGGGCCTGCTCGTCGCCCCTGCGCTCGACGCCGCCCAGGCCGCCGACCAGGCAGCCGTGTTCGGCTGCGTCGCCGTCCACCCCTTCCTCGCCCAGATCACCCCTGACTTCGTGGACATGGTCCACGCCATGGGCATGGGGGTCGTGGCGTGGACGGTGAACGAACCCGGCGACGTGGCCGCGATGGCCGCCGCCAGCGTGGACGCGGTGATCTCGGACATGGTGACCGCCACATGCCAGGCCCTGGGCCGACGGTGACGAGGGGCCTCATCGAGCCTGGATGCGGACCGGATTGGTCGGACCCACCCATCCTCGGCGACAATCGCGGCCGTGAACGTCGTCGTCTGTGTCAAGCAGATCCCCGATCCGGCCGCCCCCCAGGCGCTCGACCCCGAGACCAAGACCCTCGTCCGCCAAGGCAAGCTGATCCTCGACGACTCCGACGCCTACGGCGTCGAGATGGGTCTCCAACTGGCCGACCAGGCCGCTGGCGATGTGGTCACCCTGGTGTCGATGGCCCCCAACGGTGAGACCTCGGGCCTGCGCACGGCGCTGGCCATGGGGGCCGACAGAGCCATCTTGGTGAGCGACGACGCCCTCCAGGGTTCCGACGCCCTGTCGACGGCCAAGGTCCTGGCCAAAGCCATCGAGAGAGCCGAGCCCGACCTCATCATCGCCGCCACGGAGTCGACCGACGGGTACACGGGGACGTTCCCGGTCCAGTTGGCCGAGCTGCTCGGGCTGCCCTCGATCACCTTCGCCAAGAAGGTGTCGGTGGGTGACGGCATGGTGGTCGTCGACCGCCAGACCGAGGCGGGTTACGACGAGGTGCAGTGCCCGCTGCCGGCCGTCGTGACCGTCACGGCGGGCGTGGTCGAGCCCCGGTACCCGTCGTTCAAAGGCATCATGGCGGCCAAGTCGAAGCCGCTCGACCAGCTGACGGCGGCCGACCTCGGCCTCGATGCCGGCCAGGTGGGGGCCAAGGGATCGCGCCAGGAAGTCACCGACGTCTCGGCCGCCGACGAGCGCCAGGCGGGGGAGATCGTCGAGGACGACGGCGACGGCTACCAGAGCATCATCCGCTTCCTGGAGCAGCTCAAGCTCATCTGACTCGGCGGCCCGGACGACCGGGTCCCCGACACCGTTTCGTTCTCATCGCGCCGGACAACGATCTCAGGAGTGCACACGATGTCGATCGACAAGATCTGGGTCCTCGCCGAAGTGGTCGACGGATCGCCCACCGGCACCACGCTGGAACTGCTCACCGAGGCGCGGTCCATGGGCTCGACCGTCGCCGCCGTGACGTGGGGCGGCGTGGCCGCCGCGGCCGCCGCCGAGCTCGGCGACTTCGGGGCATCGACGGTCTACGACACGGGTGATCTCTCCGACGCGCTCCCCGGCGTTCCGGTGGCCGCCGCCATGGCCGCCCTCATCGGGTCGGGCGACCGTCCCGACGTCATCTTGATCCCGGCCAGCTACGACGGGCGCGACATCGCCGGCCGCCTGTCGGCCATGATCGACAGCCCGGTGATCACCAACGTCGTGGGACTCACGGTCGACGGTGACGACGTCCGGTCGCAGCACGGTCTCTTCGGCGGTGCCCAGGTGGCCAGTGCCCGGTTCACCGGAGATCACCCCTGGATCTTCGTCGTCCGGGCCAAGTCCTTCACGGCCGAATCCTCGGGCGGCGGACCCGCCCAGGTGGCCACGGCGCCGGTGCCCGACCGCGGTGCCGCCAACACGGCCAAAGTGCTGGCCCGCCACGTCGAGGAGCGCACCGGCCCCAAGCTCGACGAGGCCGAGGTCGTGGTGTCCGGCGGTCGGGGTCTCGGATCGGCCGAGAACTACGCCATGATCGAGGAGCTGGCCCGGTTGCTCCACGGCGCCGCCGGCGCCAGCCGGGCCATCGTCGACGCCGGCTGGGTCCCGTACTCGCACCAGGTCGGCCAGACGGGCAAGACGGTGAAGCCGACCCTGTACATCGCCTGTGGCATCTCCGGTGCCACCCAGCACCTCGTGGGGATGAAGGGCTCGAAGAACATCGTGGCCGTCAACAAGGACCGCGACGCCCCCATCTTCTCGGTGGCCGATCTCGGCGTGGTCGGCGACGTCCACAAGGTCGTCCCGAAGCTAATCGAGGCCCTGAAGTCGCGCGGCTGATCCCCGCCACGCGCCGCACCGGGCCACCGCACCATGAGACACCTCTGGATCCTGCGCCACGGCAAGGCGGTATCCGAAGGGCGCGACAGTCACGACCACGACCGACCCCTCACCGGACGGGGCCGCCGCCAGGGAACGGAGCTGGCCGCGTTCTTCGCCGACCGGGTGACGTCGGGCGCACCCACGCCCGACGTCGTGATCTCCTCGTCCGCCGTCCGCGCCCGCCGGACGGCCGAGGCGGCGCGCGGCGCCCTCGCTGCCGGCGTCCCTCTCGAGATCGAACGCGCCCTCTACGGAGCCGACCCCGATGACATCGTGACCCGACTCCGCCTCGTCCCCGATGAGACCGGGGCCGTGATGATCGTGGGGCACAACCCCACCTTCCACGAGCTGGCGCTTCTCCTTGTCTCGGCCGACGATGCCGACGGCCGGACACGTCTCGAGGCCGGATTCCCGACCGCCGCGCTGGCCATCTTGGCCCTGGACATCGGACGGTGGGCCGAGATCGTGGCCGGCTGCGGTCGTCTCGAGGAGCTGTTTCTCCCCACCCGCTGAACGGGTCGGCCCGGATCGGTCAGACGAGGGGCCAGGGGTAGCAGTGCGAATCGGGGTCGGGGACCGGGAACCGGCCCCTGTCCACCAGCCGCCGCGCCCGACGGCGCACGGCTTCGATCTCGGGCGGCGACAGCAGGCCGTCCAACGCCTCGGGTAGGGCGTCGTCGAGTGCGGTGAGATCGTCGAGCAGACCGGTGGGGACGTCCTGGCCGGCGAACTCCCAGATGACGGTGCGCAGCTTGGGCTCGCGGTGAAAGCACAGGCCGTGGTCGATGGCCCAGACGGTGCCGTCGTCACCGAGGATGCAGTGCCCGCTCTTGCGGTCGGCGTTGTTGGCGACCACGTCGAAGGCGCAGATCGTCTTCAGGCGGTGATGATAACCCTCGTCCTCGATCAGGGTGAAGTGATGTTGCGAGAAGTCGGCGTCGACGAACCGCTGGAGCGACCCTTCCCCGAAAGGGGCGTCGGACCTCGAGATCGTCTCGGGGACGAGGCCCCAGCCGAGGGCGGCCGACAGCCGGTAGGCGGCGATCTCGCGCCGGAAGATCCCGCCGGGGAAGTCCCAGAGGTGTCGCTCGCCGCGCTCTGGTTTGTAGACGGCGCCGGTTTCCTCGGTTCCCGAGGTGCAGGTGACGAGGAAGGTCTGGTTGGAGCTCCACGGCATTCGACCGACGACCTCGATCTCGCCCTCGGCGAGAAGGGTCACGACCGCGGTGGCCGGTGGCCGTTCGTCCGCGGGCACTGGTGTCCGGTCGGGTCGAGCGGTAGTCCGCACAACGGGCACGGGGGTCGCCCGGCCTCCACCAGCAGGGTGGCCCGCACGGCGAAGGCGGCCGCCTGCTCTCGGGTCACGGTGAAGCGCGCCACGTCGCCCTCTTCGTCCTCGGCCACCAGCTCCTCGGCCACGAGCACGATCCGGTCCATGGCGTCGTCGTAGCTGACGCCCAGGGTGCCCACCACCCAGTGGGGCTCCGACGGTTCCACCAGCTCGAGATCGCCGGGGAGCTCGCCCGGTCGCTCCAGGTCCGACAGCAGGCGGCCCAGGTACTCGGCCAACACCGAGACTTGCTGCTTCTCGACCTTCAAGGTGAGAACGGTGGCGCCGCTGCGGCACTGCAGGAGAAAGACGCGACGTCCGGTGGGGCCCTCGGTCCCCACCGTGAACAGGTCGAGGTCGCCCAGGTCGAGCGCGGGGCTCACGACGGTGCACTCACGACAGGGCCAGCTCGGCCAACGTCGAGGTGGTGTTGACGCACAACACGTGGTTGGCGTTCTCGTCACGCAGCAGTGCCGTGACGGAGCACGGCGAGACGACCAGGCGTTGGAACAGATCGAGAGGCACCCCCGCGGTGGCGGCCACCGCCGCCTTGATGGGATCGGCGTGGGACACCGCCACGTACGTCGCCCCGCGGTGCCGGTCGGCCAGACGGTCGAGCGTGTCCACCATCCGCATCTGCATCTCGACGAAGGACTCGCCACCGGGGAAGCGGAACGACGCCGGCAGCAGTTGGACCGTACGCCATTCGCGTCGGCGCGCCAGAAGGCGCAGGCTCTTGCCCGTCCAGTCGCCGAAGTCGCACTCGAGCAGTCCCTTGTCCACGCGGACGCGCAACCCCAGCCTCGAGGCGATGGGCTTGGCCGTCTCCACCGCCCGTTCCAGCGGCGACGCGTAGACGGCCACGGGGGGCTTCGCCAGTGCGGCGATGCGATCGGCGGCCGCCTCGGCCTGGGCCCGGCCGGTGTCGGACAGGTGGAGCCCCGGCGCCCGTCCGGGGAGCACGGTCCCGGTGGTGGGCGTCCGCCCGTGACGGACGAGGAGGGCAACGGCCGGAGCCGGACGACGTCGAGCGGGCACGCCGGGTCATCGTACGCTGTCGCCCGTGCGCCCCCCGTCGGCTCCCGCCCGATCGGAGCCGGCCGACAGGCGAGCGGCGCTGGCCGCGCTGACGGCCGAGATCGTGTCCTGCCGGCTCTGTCCGCGCCTCGTGGACTGGCGCGAGCAGGTGGCCCGCGAACGCCGGGCCGCCTTTTCCGACCAGGAGTACTGGGGCCGTCCCGTCCCCGGGTTCGGCGATCCCCGGGCGCGTGTCGCGGTGGTGGGCCTGGCCCCGGCGGCCCACGGGGGAAACCGGACCGGCCGGGTCTTCACCGGCGACCGCTCGGGCGACTGGCTGTATGCGGCGATGTGGCGGGCCGGGCTGGCCAATCAGCCGACGAGCGTCGCATCCGACGACGGTCTCGAGCTGACCGGTGCCTATGTCAGCGCGGCCGTCCGCTGTGCACCACCGCAGAACAAACCGACACCGAAGGAGCGGACCACCTGCGCGCCCTACCTCGTCCGCGAGCTGGCGCTCCTCGCCGACGTCCGCGTCATCCTCGTCCTCGGCCAGTTCGCCTATCAGGCGGTGGCGGCCGAACTCGGGCTCCGGCCCCGGCCCCGGTTCGGCCACGGTGTCGAGGCCCTTCTCCCCGACGGCCGCGCCGTGCTCTGCTCCTACCACCCGAGCCAGCAGAACACCTTCACCGGGACGTTGACCGAGGCCATGTTCGACGCCGTCTTCGCCCGCGCCCTCGAGCTCGCCGCAGACGTCTAGATGTAGTGCCCTGAGAGTTTGCGGACACGACTCGCCGGTGGCCCTCCGATAGCGGTGTGGTAACGGTGATGGTTGTAGACGTGGAGCCAGTGGGCAAGTCGCCGGTTGCGCTGGCCTTCGGATGTCCAGGTCCGGACGTAGGCCCACTCGGCCTGCAGGGTGCGGTTGAAGCGCTCTGCCTTGCCATTCGTCTGAGGTCGGTAGGGCTTGGTGAAGCTGTGTCGGGCCAGTTGGAGGGCGTGGGCGAACTCGTGGGACCGGTAGCAACTGCCGTTGTCGGTGAGGACACGTTCCACCTTGATCCCGTTGGCAGCGAAGAACTTCCGTGCCCGGCGCCAGAAGTCGGCGGCGGTGGCTCCCTGCTCGTTGTCGAGCACTTCGGAGTAGGCCAGGCGGGAGTAGTCGTCGACCGCGGAGTGGACGTAGGCGTAGCCAACCTGGTGCCGGCCTCCGTGGTGTTCCCGGCTTCGGCCGTGGGCCCTCCAGCCGCCACCCTTCGGGATCCGGCCCAGCTTCTTGATGTCCACGTGGACGAGCTCGCCAGGTCGGCTCCTCTCGTAGCGGCGGATGGGCTCCCTGGTCGTCCGATCGAGATCGGAGAGTCGGCTCATCTGGTGGCGCTCGAGGACCCGGTGGACGGTCGAGGCGTGCATGCCCACGATGCCGGCGATGCGGGCCGGACCGAGTCCCCGACTCTGGCGCAGCGTCACGATCCGTCGCTCGACGCTTGCCTTGGTCTGGCGGGGACACCGCTGCGGGCGACAGGACCGATCCTCGAGTCCGGCGACACCTTCTTCCTGGTAGCGGCGCCACCAGACATAGGCCCGGTCCCTGGAGATGCCCATCGATGCGGCCGCATGGGCGACCGGCCAGCCTCCCTCGATGCGCTCACAGAGCCGCAGTCGACCTTCGGGCGTGAGCGGAGCGTTACGGTGCATCTGAAGCCTCCTTGGAGAGTGGGTGCTGTGGTAGCTACACACTCGCCTCGGAGGCTTCAGCTATGGGTGGATCCTGTCAGCAAGGCCTATGGGCACTACATCTAGACACCACGACCTCATACTTCTGTTCGTCGGAGCGGCCCTGTTCGTCGGGCGGGCCCTGTTCGTCGGGCGGGGTCGTCAGCCGGGGGGCGTCAGGCGGGGGCGGGAATGCGCCGGGGGGCGTCGACGGCCGTGGCCGGCCACCGCCGTCGGCTCACGCGCGCCAGCTTGTGCAGCAGCTCGATGGCCCCCGGGTCGTCGTCGCCCGGCCTCGTCTCGATGACGCCGTCGGCCGCCATCGCCGTCATGATCTCCCGACCCTGGTCGGTCCGGACGATGGTGAGAGTCCAGTCGTTGAAGGCACCGATCCCGCCGGTGGAGATGTCGGCGTGCTCGGCGGCGAAGTCGGGGCACGCCTTGCATCCCTCCCGGGTCCAGGCGTGACCCTCCTTGAGCGGCACCTCGTGGTACCCGCCGTCGCGGGTCCAGATCTGGAAGACGCCCTTGATGTTGATCTTCTTGATCTCGGCGCGACTCAGCCCGTACGTCGCCTCGAAGAGGTCTTCGAAGATGGCGTCGTCGAACGTCTTCGAACACAGAAGCCCGATCGAGAGCGAGAGCCGCCGAGCCACCTTCCCCGCCTTCCGGGCCGACATCATCGCCGGCACCGAGGCCTGACAGCTCATCCCCACGAGGGCGATGCTTCTCGGCTCCTCCTTCGACCGCCTGCGCGTAGGCCAGGGTGTTGGCCGAGTAGGTGTAGCGAGATCCGGCCGTCGCCAGCACCTCGTCGCGGGTCCGGGCCACGGCCGGCACCGCCTTCCACGTGGTCCCGTCACCCTCGAGAGCGGAGACGAGTGCCGCGTCGATCACCCCGTGCTCGAGGGCCCAGATCAAGATGGCCGAGACGAGCCCGCCGTCCTGCCCGTGGTCGCGGACGTCGGTGTCCGTGGCCCGCACGAGGAGGATGTCACCGGCTATTCCGGCCACCTCGTCCTCGGTCCGCTCACGGCCGAACATGAAGGTGTCGATCTCGGTCTCCCACGTCCCGAACCGGGGGCAGGCCCGCGTGCACATCGTGCAGCCCTTGACCCCGTGGGTGCAGTCGGTCGGACCACCGTCCTCTTCGACCTTCCAGGGCCGGTAGACGCCGTCACCGTCGTTGTAGTGCAGGACGTCGTGGGGGCAGACCACGATGCACGCCGCGCATCCGGTGCAGAGGCCGGACGTCACGACTTCTCTGTACAGATGGGCCCAGTGCAGCTTCTCGGGGGGCATGGAGACCCACAGTAGCGTCGTGCCCCGTGCCCGAATTGCCCGAGGTCGAGGCGTATCGCCGTCTGGCCGAGGAGGCGCTCCATCGTCCCGTCTCCGCTGTCGATCTCCGCGATCTCCGGTATCTCCGGGGTGGGACCACACCCCGACAACTCCGCCGCGTCCTCACCGGAGCCTCGTTCTCGGCCGCCCGCCGGATCGGGAAGCTCCTCGTCCTCGACCTCGACGGGACGAAGCCGGCCGCCGGTCACTCTCTCGGTGTCCGCTTCGGGATGACCGGTTCGCTCTTCGTCGACGGCCACTCGGCCATCGACGAGCTCATCTATTCGTCCAAGGCGCGCGGGGCCCGGTGGGACCGCTTCGGTGTGCGCTTCGCCGACGGGGGAGACCTCGTCGTCCACGATCCCCGTCTCCTCGGCGGTGTCTCTCTCGACCCCGACGAGACCGCTCTCGGACCCGACGCCGTGGTTCTCACTCCGGCCCAGCTCCGTCACGCGCTGGAGGGAAGCGCGGCGCCGCTGAAAGCCCGCCTCATGGACCAGGCCCGGATCGCCGGGATCGGGAACCTGCTCGCCGACGAGATCCTCTGGCGCGCCTCGCTCGCCCCCACCCGACGGGCCGGCTCACTGACTCCGGCCGAGACCCGTCGACTCCACCATCATCTCCGCACCACCCTGACCGAGCTCTCGGCCCGGGGCGGCTCCCACATGGGCGAACTCATGGCGGCCCGCCAGAAAGGGGGTCGCTGCCCCCGCGACGGGGCCGCACTGATGCGGTCGACGGTCGGGGGCCGGACCACCTACTGGTGCCCGCGTCACCAGAAGTGACAGTTCTCTCAACGACGCGATGCGTCAGCCCTTCACCTCGGCCAGGACCTTCTCGGCGTGACCGTCGGCGCGGACATGGTGCCAGGCGCGGGCGATCTTCCCGTCGGCGCCCACCAGGAAGGTCGACCGGATCACCCCGACCGTCTTCTTCCCGTAGAGGGTCTTCTCGCCCCAGGCGCCGTACTTCTCCATCACCGTGTGACCGGCGTCCGACAGCAGCGGGAATTTGAGTCCGTACTTGGTCCGGAACTTCACGTGCTTCTCGGCCCCGTCGGGGGAGATCCCGATCACGGCCACGTCGGCCCGGGTGAAGGCCCGGAGATTGTCGTTGAACTGGCACGCCTCCTTGGTGCAGCCGGGGGTGTCGTCGGCCGGGTAGAAGTAGACCACCACCGGCCGCCCGGAGAAGTCCTTCAACGAGACCTTGGCCCCGTCCTGGTCGGGCAAGGTGAAGGCCGGTGCGGTGTCCCCGGCGTCGAGTGTGGCCATGGAAGTCCTCCCCGGTGGCTGCGGCGGTCCCACGATGGCACACGGTCGCCGCCGGCACCCCCGTTCTCCGGCCCCGGGCCGCTACACTTGACAGTGCGTGCTCGCAGCGTCGCTGCCCGCACCGGGGTCTTCCTCACCCGTTCTCTTCGTTCCCGCTTCCGAGGAAGCGGGCGCTTTCGGAGCCACCCGAGGCGGACCCGCACCCTGCGGTCGATGGGCGGCCGCACACGAAGAGTGAGTGAGAGTAGCGATGACCACGACGATCGAACGTCCCTCGGAGGGGGATCCCTCCGAACCTGAACCGATTCTGGCCACCTCCTTCGAGGAGTTGGGGGTGGCCCCCGAACTGGTAGCCGTCCTCTCCTCCCAGGGGATCTCGGCCCCCTTCCCCGTCCAGGCCCTCACCATCCCCGACGGGATCGCCGGCCGTGACGTCTGCGGCAAGGCCAAGACGGGGTCCGGCAAGACGCTCGCCTTCGGCCTGCCCTTGCTCATGCGACTCGGCCGACCCGCCCCGCGCCGGCCGCGCGGTCTCGTCCTCGTTCCCACCCGGGAGCTCGCCATCCAGGTGGCCGACGTCCTGAAGCCCCTGGCCGACGCCGTCGGCCGCCGGGCTGTCGTCCTCTACGGCGGTGCCGACATCGAGCGCCAGATCAAGAAGCTCCACAAGGGCGTCGACGTGGTCATCGCCACCCCGGGACGTCTCATCGACCTCTCCGACCGGGGCGAGGTCTCGGTGGCCGACGTCGAGGTGGTCGTCCTCGACGAGGCCGACCGGATGGCCGACATGGGATTCCTCCCCCAGGTCGACTGGGTGCTGCGCCGGATCGAGAACCCCCATCAGACGATGCTCTTCTCGGCCACCCTCGACGGTGACGTCGACCGCCTCGTCCGCCGGCACCTGACCGATCCCATCCGCCACGAGGTCGCCTCGGCCCGGCCCACCGTCGACTCGATGGAGCACCGCTTCCTCCGCGTCCACCAGATGGACAAGGTCAAGGTGGCGGCGGCCATCTGCCAGGGGGCGTCGAAGGTCCTCGTCTTCGTCCGCACCAAGCGCGGAGCCGACCGCCTCGTCGAGCAGCTCCAGCGCGAGAGGGTCCGCGCCGCCGCCATCCACGGTGACCTCCGCCAGTCGAGCCGCGAGAAGGCCCTTCTCGACTTCACCTCGGCCAAGCTCCCCGTCCTCGTCGCCACCGACGTGGCCGCCCGGGGTCTCGACATCGAGGATGTCGACGTCGTCGTCCACTACGACCCGCCCGAGGACCACAAGGCCTACCTCCACCGTTCGGGCCGCACGGCCCGCGCCGGCGGCAAAGGGATCGTGGTCACCCTCGTCCTCTGGGACCAGATCCTCGACGTGGAGCGGATCCAGAAGCGCCTCGGTCTCGTGGCCCCGATGGACGAGATCTTCTCCAACGACCCCCGCTTGGCCGACCTCGCCGGCTGGGAGGCCGACGAGGGCGCCGCCTGAGCCCCGCCCCGCCGCCGCCCGCCCCTCTGCTCGCCCGACTCCGCCAGCCCGAGGCCCGCCCGACTCCGCCCGCACGGCGCGCCGGTGACGATGATGGCGACACGACGACCAGGGTGACGCCGCCCGGTGTGTGACACCCTCTGCGTCCTCGGCGACGGCGTCGCCCTCTTCGCCAAGAACTCGGACCGCCCGATGTCCGAGCCCCAGACCGTCTCGGCTTTCGCCCGCCGCCGCGCCGGTGGGCGCCTGCACACCCAGTACGTGGAGATCCCCGACACCGGCGCCCTCTCCACGGTGCTGTCGCGCCCGACATGGCTCTGGGGAGCCGAGCACGGGATGAACGAGCACCGCGTCGTCATCGGCAACGAGGCCGTCTTCACCTCCGCCGACGCCAGCAAGGCCCCGCCCGCGCTCATCGGCATGGACCTCGTCCGTCTCGGGCTCGAACGCGGGCGCGACGCCGACGAGGCGCTCGATGTCATCACGACCCTCCTCGGCCTCCACGGCCAGGGCGGGATCTGTGACGAGATCCACGGCTCCGCCTACTGGTCGTCCTTCCTGATCGTCGACCCCACGTCGGCCTGGGTCCTCGAGACCTCCGGCCGTACCTGGGCGGCCCGCCCGGTGGCGTCGGGGGCGGCGATCTCGAACCGCCTGACCCTGCGCCGGGACTGGACCAGGGCGTCGGCCGACGTGGCGCCCGGCACCGACGTGGACGGCTGGCGGCACCGCGCTCTCCCCACCGGGTTCGCCGATGCCCGCCTGGCCGCCGGCCGGGCCTTCGTCGAGCACGCCGGGTCGCCGGCGGGACGAGGCTGTGATCCCCGGGCCGTCGTCGGCGCCCTCCGTGATCACGGGTCCGGGCCCTGGGGCGCGCCCGGCCACGGCCCGGCCGCCGCCACCGCCACGGCACCACCACCACCACCGGCACCGCCGCCGCCGGCACCGGATCCCCGGGCGGTCTCGGCCGACGGCACCGGTTGGTCGCTCTGCCTCCACGCCGGGGAGACCCCGGTGACGACGGCTTCGATGGTGGCCCAGGTCCCGGCCGACCCCGGGCTCCGGGCCCGGGCCTGGGTGGCCCTCGGCAGCCCGTGTGTCTCGGTCTATGTGCCGATCCCCGTCCCCGATCCGGCCGGGGCGGAGTCGCCGAAGTTTCGTCCGCCGCTGGCGGCGGCGGTCGGCGACGGCGACGTCTGGGAGAGGTTGGCGGCGGTCCGCGACGACGTCGGCGGTGACGCCGCCGCCCTGGGCGTGGTCCGCGCCGAGCTGTCGGTCCTCGAGGAGGCCCTCTGGGACGAGGCCGACGGCCTCGGCGACGACCCCGGGGCCTGGTCGTCCTTCGGTGTCCGGGCCACCCGGGGGGTGGGCGACGCGCTCGACCGGCTGGCTTCCGCCGGTCTCGGTCGCGCCGGCGCCGCCGGTCGGGCGCCGGGAACCGACCGGTAGGATCCCGCCATGGCCGATGCGGCGACGCCGGGACCCGGTATCACGGTCGACGATCCCTCCGGGGTGGAGCGGATCCTTGTGGTGACGGCCCATCCCGACGACGTCGACTTCGGTGTGGCCGGCTCGGTGGCGACCTGGGTGAAGTCGGGGATCGAGGTCGCGTACTGCATCGTCACCGACGGCGACGCCGGGGGATCGGACCGTACGATCTCGCGTCCGGAGATGGCGGTCATCCGCCGCGACGAGCAGCGGGCGGCGGCGGCCGAGGTCGGTGTGACCGACGTCACCTTCCTCGGCTATCCCGACGGTCGGCTCGTCCCCAGCATCGAGTTGCGTCGCGACATCTCGCGCCAGGTCCGCGTCCACCGCCCGCAGCGGCTCGTCTGTCCGTCGCCCGAACGCATGTGGGACCGGATCTACGCCAGTCACCCCGACCATCTCGCCGCCGGGGAGGCGGCCGTCTGCGCCGCCTATCCCGACGCCCGCAACCCCTTCGCCCACCCTGAGCTCCTCGAGGAGGGTCTCGAGCCCCACGCCGTGTCGGAGCTCTGGATCATGGCGGCGCCGGGTGTCGACCGGGTCGTCGACGTCACCGACGCCTTCGACCGCAAAGTGGCCGCCCTGCTCTGTCACCGCAGTCAGGTCGGCGACGGCGACGGCCTCGAGGCGCGCCTGCCGCGAGTGGCTGTCGGCCGGGGCCCGGGCCGCCGGACTGGCCGACGGACGCCTGGCCGAGTCCTTCCGGGTCGTGGCCACGCCCTGAGCGGTCGAGCCCCCATGACCGCCCCCACCCACGGCGGCCGCCCCTGGATCGTGGTCCAGCACACCGCCACCGAAGGCCCCGGACTCCTCGCCGGCGCATTGGACGAGGTCGCCGTGCCCGTCCGGGTGGTCCGGCTCGACCTCGGCGACCTCCTCCCGGCGCCGGCCGTCGTGTCCGGCGTGGTCGTCATGGGAGGTCCCATGGGTGTCCACGACACCACCGAGTATCCGTGGTTGACGTCCGAACGACGCTGGTTGGCGACGGCCGTCGACACCGGGCTCCCCGTCCTCGGCGTCTGCCTGGGATCCCAGCTCCTGGCCGCGGCCCTCGGCGCCGAGGTGACCACCGGCGAGGTGCCCGAGATCGGCGTGGGCCACGCCGTGCTCGACGAGGCCGGCCGCGCCGACCCCGTCCTCGGACCCGAGGGGGACCGCCTGCCCGTCGTCCACTGGCACGGCGACACCTTCGCCATCCCCGACGGGGCCGTCCGCCTGGCCTCGAGTGACCGGTACGAGAACCAGGCCTTCCGCTACGGCGACCGGGTCTACGGCCTGCAGTTCCACCTCGAGGTGGACGACGAGATCGCCGAGGGCTGGGCGCCCGATCTCCCCCCCGGCATCCGCCTGGACGGCCCCGAGCGGCGGGAGGTCGAGGCGGCCGGGCGCCGTGTCTTCGGACGCTTCATCGCCCTCGCCTCGGCGGTGACGGCGAAAGACACCGCCAGGCGGTCCTGAGGGGCGCCGCCCGGAGGGACCCTGAGCACTCGGCCCTTTCGATCGACGCAGCGTACATTGACGCAGAGAACTCTGTAACGTAGAGTGAATCGGGCAGAGGGGGGGTGCGCGGTGCACGCGATCGCAGCGGACGAACTGATCCAACAGGTGGGCGACCTCCGGCGACGGGCCCGGGGCGACCGACGGGCGACCTCGGTCCCGCTGCTCGTCTTCGGCGCCATCACCCTCCTCGACGCCCTCCTGCGGTCGGTCCTCGACCCCGGCGGTGACGCCGTCCTGCTCTTGCTGGCGCCGGCGGGGTTCGTCGTCGTGGCGCTCTACTACCGACGCCGGGAGCTGTCCACGGGCGTCGGTGGCCGGACGCGTCCCTATGCCCTCGCCGCGGTGGTGACGGTCGTGACCCTCCCGCTCGTGCTCCTCTTCGGTGCCTACGAATTGGTGGGCGTCGGACTGTTGGCCATCGCGCTGACGCAGCGCAATTGGTACCTGGGGGCCTGGGCCGTGGTGTACGGCGTGATCGGCGGACTCGAAGCCCTCGCCGCCGTCAGCAACCGCCTGTACGGCGCCGCCGACGCCCTCGGGTTCGCCCGCGCCCGCGACGGGTACTTCTCCTGGTCATCGTCGCTCGTCTACGGCGCGCTCGGTGTGGCGCTCATCGGCGCCGGTGTCTACGCCCGCCGGAGGGAGTCGGTCCCGCGGTGACCATGGACCGTGGGAATCCGCCGGAGGACGACCCGGAGCGTCGCGACGCGGGGGCGGTCCACCCGACGACGGCGCTCACCGACGTCGTTCACCAGCGGGCCCGGCTCGGGATCCTCTCGGTTCTCTCGGAGTGCGGGCGGGCCGACTTCCCGTACCTCAAGTCGCTTCTCGAGCTCACCGACGGGAACCTCGGGCGGCACCTGGAGGTGCTCGCCGGCGAAGGACTCATCTCGGTCACCAAGGGCTACGAGGGACGGCGGCCGCGCACCTGGGTGGAGATCACCAGGGCCGGCGACGCGGCGCTCGCCGCGCAGATGGCGGCCATGAAGGAACTGGTCGCCCGATTCGAGAGCCGCAGTCGGCAAGAGGCCCCGCGGCGCGGGACGCGGACGACCGCCACGCGGGCTGCGGGGCCGCGGGTCCGGACGGTCTGACCGGGAACCGGCGGGCCGCCGTCGGCCCCGGGACCGGGGTCAGATCCAGCGGAGGTCGTCGTCGGCGTTGTCGGTGACCCGCGCGCAGGTGGGGCAGAACCAGCGTGTCTCGAGGGCGGTCCCGCACGACCGGTGGTGCGGTCCCTCGGCGGCCCCGCCGGACTCCCGTGATCCCCAGCGGGCCAGCAGTCGCAGGGCCCCGGCCAGCTCGCGTCCGGCCTCGGTGATCCGGTACTCGAGGCGCGGGGGCCGGTCCGAGTAGGGCACGGCCAGGACCAGGCCCTCACCTTCGAGACGCCGGAGCCGGGCCGTGAGCACGTTGGGGGCCAGCCGGGGGATGTCCGCCTGGAGCTCCGAGAACCGGCGCGGCCCCTCGAGGAGGGCGTCGACCACGAGGAGGGTCCACCGGTCGCCGACCCTGGCCATCGCCTCGTCGAGCCCGGAGGTCACCGCCCCATCCTCGCTCAGCCCCACCGGTCGCGCACCCATGCCATCCTCCCGTGTGGTAGTTAATAGTAACTTGCAAGTGACTAGTTTGATGGCACAGTTGATGACACGGAGGAATGGGGCCGGAGGTCACGCCGGCGCCCGAATGGAGAGGCAGGGAAGATGGGAAAGGTTCTGGAGGAGCTGTCGGCCGCGGTGCGGACGGTGGCGGAGACGGTCGGGCCCTCGGTGGTGGGCGTGGGTGCCGGTGGCAGCGGCGCCGTGGTCAGCGCCGGGGTGGTGGTGACGAACGCCCACAACCTGCGGGGCGAGGAGACCGTGGTCACCTTCGCCGACGGCCGGCGGGCCCCGGGCCGGGCCACCGGGGTCGACATCGACGGTGACCTGGCCGTGCTGTCGGTCGACACCGGCGACGCACCGGCTCTGTCCTGGAGCACCGACGCCGCCGGGGTGGGCGACGCCGTCCTCGGCTGCGCCAATCCCGGCGGCCGGGGGCTGCGGGTCAGCGTCGGATTCGTCTCCGCCGCCGACGTGGCCTTCCGGGGACCGGGCGGCCGGAAGGTTGGCGGGGCCCTCGAGCACACCGCCCCCCTGGCCCGGGGATCGTCGGGCGGCCCGCTCGTCGACGGGGCCGGGAAGCTGGTGGGGATCGACACCCACCGGGTGGGCGACGGCTTCTACCTCGCCGTCCCGGCCGACGGGGACCTGCGCCGACGGGTCGACGCCCTGGGCCGCGGCGAGCAGCCGCACCGGCCCCGGCTCGGGATCGCCGTGGCACCCTCCCAGGTCGCCCGGCGCCTGCGTCGCTCCGTGGGTCTGCCCGAACGCGAGGGGATCCTCGTGCGCGCCGTGGAGGACGGCGGCCCCGCGGCGACCGCCGGGATCCGCCAGGGCGACCTCGTCGTGGCCGTGGCCGGCACGCTGGTGACGACGGTCGACGAACTGGCCGCCGTACTCGAGGGGGCCGGCACCGGTGTCCCGGTCGAACTTGCGGTGGTCCGCGGCGTCGAGGAGCTGACCGTCTCGGTCACCATCGCCGCGCCGGACCCCGGTCCCGCCGCCTGACGGGACCAGGGCCCGCGGCGACGGCTCGAGGCGGCGACGGCTCCCCGCGGTGACGACTCGAGGCGGCGACAGCGACGGGGGCGACGGGGCGGCCCAATGACGGCAGGTCGCTCCCGTCGCCACCGCCGCCGGGTTCGTGGCAACCTCTCGGTCCACACGGTGGCCCGGGCACGGCGGCGGGCCCGAGGACGGAGGAACCCCGATGATCACGCTCACCTGCCTGGTCCGGCGCAAGGACGGGATGTCACCGGAGGATTTCCACACCTACTGGCGCGAGCGCCACGGGCCCCTGGTGGCATCGACGCGCAGCGGGAGCCACGTCGTGCGCTACGAGCAGCACCACCGCCCGCTGGACGACTACGGCGACAGCGACGACGGCGGCTACGACGGGGTGACTGTCCAGTGGTTCGCGTCGATGGACGAGTACAAGGCGCACATCGCCGAGACGGACTTCGCCGAGGTCTGGGCCGATCTCCCGCACTTCCTCGACGTGGACCGCCTGTCGTTCGTCCTGACCGAGGAGCCGGTGGTGATCATGGCCGGCCCCGGGCGATGAGTCCGGGTGACGAGTCCGGAAGGTCCCGGTAACCCCGGATCGAGCCCGGTGGGGCGGCTCAGGCCGACTGCGCCCCGACCACCGGCCGGGTGAGGGCGACGGCGCCCAATGAACCGAGGAATTGGGCGTCTCCGAAGGTGAAGATCCCGCCGTCCGACGCCACCATCCAGTAGCCGCCGCTGCCCGGTCCCGGGATCAGGGCGACGATGGGCCGGGCGAGCGCGACGCCCCCGGTCGAGCCGAAGAACTGGGCGGCGCCGAAGGCGAAGACCCCGCCGTCGGAGGCGACCAGCCAGTAGCCGCCCCCCTGGGGCATGGCCGCGATGGCGACGACGGGCTTCACCAGCGGAACGCCCCCGGTCGAACCGTCGAAGGCGGCGTCCCCGAAGGCGAAGACCCCGCCGTCGGAGGCCACCATCCAGTAGCCGCGGCCGTCGGGGGTGGCGGCCAGGCCGATGACCGGTTTGGCCAGGCGGGTGTTCCCCGTGGAGCCGTAGAACCCGGCGTCGCCGAAGGCGAAGACCCCGCCGTCGGAGCCCACCAGCCAGTAGCCGCGGCCGTCGGGGGTGGCGGCCATGGCCACGATGAAGGCGTTCAGCCGTTTTCCCCCCATCGAGCCGTAGAACCCGGCGTCACCGAAGGCGAAGACCCCGCCGTCGATGGCCACCTGCCAGTAGCCGCCACCGGCGGGGTCGGCGGCCATCCCGACGATGGGTGCGTCGAGGCGCTGTCCGCCCATCGACCCGTGGAAGGCGGCGGCCCCGAAGGAGAAGATCCCGCCGTCGGAGGCGGACATGTCGTAGCCCTCGGGGGCTTCGCCGGCGCCGATGACCGGCGTCGACCCGGTGAAGGTGACGGGGGCGATCCAGAGGCTGCGGAAGTCCCCCGCCGCGTAGGAGTAGGCGCTGGCGGGCCCGTCCCACGCCGCGTAGGCCATCCACCAGTTCCCTTCGGCGTCGGTCACGAGGGCCTCGCCCCCGGGGCCGAGCCGGTGGGCGTCGGAGTGCAGGATCGGGCCCCCCACCGGCTTGCCGCAGGGACCGGTCGGGCCCTGGCAGAGCGCGTAGCTCACGCCGTAGCCGGCGCTGTTCCAGAGGCCGGCCGAATAGAACAGGACATAGGCGCCGGACTCGTAGACCATGAAGGGGTTCTCCACGGTGGTCTCCCAGGACTGGGTCTCGGTGAGGACGTTCACGGCGTCGCCGACGACGGTGGAGCCGTCGGGTGAGAGCTGGGCCACCCAGATGTCGCCGGGAATGGGCAGGGCGCCGTTGCCGCCGTCGGACTTCCAGTAGAGATACGGCGTCCCGCCCGGGTCGACGAAGGGTTGGGGATCGAGCGACCCGCCGAGGTCGGGCTGGCAGACGAGCGCCGTGGCGCTCGAGTCGACGAAGGGGCCCGCCGGAGTCTGCGACGTCGCCTCCGAGATGCACTCCTCACCGTCGCTGCGCCGGGCGGTGGCGTAGTACATGACGAACTGGTCGCCGAGGACGACCACCCCCGGCGCCCACGTCTGACCGGGTCTCGCCCACGACGGCAGGACCGGGAGGGCGTCACCGACGTATGCCCCAGTGCTGGAGGTCGGTGGACGAGAGCACCGGGATGTGGCCGCCGGTTCCCGCCGTCGTGTACACGTAGTACGACGGAGCCGACCCGGATGATGTCGGGATCGGGCGCGTCGGCGTCGTAGACCGGTGCGTCGGCCACGACCGACGCCGTCCGGCCGGCCGGGGCGGCGAAGGCGCGTCCGGCGGAGGCGGCGACCGGGCCGATGCCCGCCGCGGTGACCACGGCCAGGGCGCCGAGGACCCACGCCGGGCACGGGTGACCGGCACCGGGCGGGGCATCGGCGCCAGTGTCAGGGCGGGGGGTGCGGGAAATGTCTCAGCGCGCGAGCTGGCGCAGAACGTAGGGGAGGATCCCGCCGTGGCGGAAGTACTCCGCCTCCATGGGCGTGTCGATCCGCACCCGGGCGTTGAACTCGACCGTCGCCGGCGCGGACGGTGATCTCCTTCGGGCACGTCGCCGCTGCGGAAGGCGTCGAGGCCGACGATGTCGAAGGTCTCCTCGCCGGTCAGGCCGAGGCCGGTGCGAGTGTCGCCGTCGGCGAACTGCAGGGGGAGGATCCCCATCCCCACCAGGTTGGAGCGGTGGATGCGCTCGAAGCTCTCGGCGATGACGGCCCGGACCCCGAGGAGCGCCGGTCCCTTGGCGGCCCAGTCGCGCGACGACCCCGACCCGTACTCCTGGCCCGGCCAGCACCACGAGCGGGACGCCGTCGGCCTGGTAGCGCATGGCGGCGTCGTAGATGCTCATCTGCTCGCCGTCGGGCAGATGGCGGGTGACCCCGCCCTCGGTGCCCGGGGCGAGCAGGTTGCGGAGGCGGACGTTGGCGAAGGTCCCGCGCATCATCACCTCGTGGTTGCCGCGGCGGGCGCCGTAGGAGTTGAACTCGGAGCGCGTCGACGCCGTGCTCGATCAGGTACTCGCCGGCGGGTGAGCTCGGGCCGGATCGACCCGGCCGGGGAGATGTGGTCGGTGGTGACGCTGTCGCCCAGCACGGCGAGCACCCGGGCCCCGACGACGTCGGCGACCGGCGCCGGGCTCGGCGGCCGATGCCGTCGAAGAACGGCGGCCGCAGGACGTAGGTGGAGTCCTGCGTCCCAGTGAAGGTGTCACCGTCGCCGACGGCGATCGTCCGCCAGCGCTCGTCGCCGTCGAAGACCGAGGCGTAGCGGGTGCGGAACATCTCCGAGGTCACCGCACCGCTCGGATGACCTCGGTGATCTCGGCCGACGTCGGCCAGAGGTCGCGCAGGTAGACCGGCGCGCCCGTCGGTGTCGGTCCCGAGCGGCTCGGTGGTGAGGTCGAGGTCCATCGTGCCCGGCCAGGGCGTAGGCCACGACCAGCGGCGGGCGAGGCCAGGTAGTTGAGCCGGACGTCGGGGTGGATGCGGCCCTCGAAGTTCCGGTTCCCCGACAGCACGGCCGCCACCGACAGGTCGCCCTCGCGCGACGGCCTCGGAGACGCCGGGCAGCAGGGGACCCGAGTTGCCGATGCAGGTGGTGCACCCGAAGCCGACCAGCTCGAAGCCGAGGGCGTCGAGCGGCTCGAGCAGCCCGGCCCGCTCGTAGTAGTCCATGACGACGCGCGACCCGGGGGCGAGCGAGGTCTTCACCCACGGCTTGGACCGCAGTCCGCGGGCCACCGCCTTCTGGGCCAGGAGTCCGGCCGCCAGCATCACCTGCGGGTTCGAGGTGTTGGTGCAGCTGGTGATGGCGGCGATCACGACGTGACCGTCGCCGATCTCCTGGCGCGGTCGCCGTCCTCGAGCGTGGCCGTGGCCGTCCGGCGCGACGGCGCCGCACCGGCGCTCTGGCGCGCCGGCGTCCAGGGCGCGCCGGAAGCCGGCCTTCGTCGCCGACAGCGACACCCGGTCCTGGGGCCGCGACGGGCCGGCCAGGCTCGGCTCGACCGTGGAGAGGTCGAGCTCGACCGACTCTCGGAGAAGACCGGCTCGGCGTCCCCCGGCCCGGTGGAACAGGCCCTGTTCCTTGGCGTAGGCCTCGACCAGCGCCACGTGGTCCTCGTCGCGACCGGTGAAGCGCGAGATAGTCGAGGGTGACGTCGTCGATCGGGAAGATCACACAGGTGGCGCCGTACTCCGGGCGCCATGTTGCCGATGGTGGCCCGGTTCTCGAGGGGGAGCTGGGCGAGACCTGGGCCGTGGACCTCGACGAACTTGCCCGACCACCCCGTGATGGCGCAGGAGCTCGGCGATGGTGAGGACGAGGTCGGTGGCGGTCGTCCCCTCGCGGCAGCTCGCCGGTGAGCCGGAGGCCCACGACCGGCGGCACGAGCATGGTGAGCGGCTGGCCGAGCATGGCCGCCTCCGCCTCGATGCCGCCCACACCCCAGCCGAGGACGCCGAGGCCGTTCACCATGGTGGTGTGGGAGTCGGTGCCCACGAGGGTGTCGGGGAAGGCGCCTGCCGTCGTCGGTGGCGAAGACCACCCGGGCCAGGTACTCGAGGTTGACCTGGTGGCAGATGCCCGTGCCCGGAGGGACCACCCGGAAGCCGTCGAAGGCCTGCTGCGCCCACCGCAGGAGCTGGTAGCGCTCGATGTTGCGCCGGTACTCGATGTCCACGTTGGTGGCGAACGACGATGCCAGGCCCGACGACTCGGCGATCACCGAGTGGTCGATCACGAGCTCGACCGGCACGAGCGGATTGACCCGGGTGGGGTCGCCGCCCATGGCCCGCGAGCGCGTCGCGCATGGCGGCCAGGTCGACGACGGCCGGGGACCCCGGTGAAGTCCTGCATGAGGACGCGCTCGGGGGTGAAGGCGATCTCGGTGGTCGACCGCCGTCCCGGCCGCCTGGCGGACGGCCCAACCGGCCACGGCCTCGATGTCGGCGGCGTGGACGTGGCGCCCGTCCTCGTGCCGGAGCAGGTTCTCGAGGACGATCTTCATCGAATAGGGGAGCCGGGCCACGTCGAACCGGCCGTCGAGGGCTCGCAGCGAGTGGATGGCGAAGCTCCGGTCGCCGACGGCGAGGTCGGAGCGGGTGGAGAAGCTGTCGAGGGAGGGGGATCCGGAGGCCATAGGCCCATTCTGCCCCGTCGCCGGGCCCCGTCGTCAGGCCGTGGCTGTCGGGCCGGGGCTGTCGGGGCGGGGCTGTCGGGCGGTGTCATCGGCCGGTGTCGCTATGGTCGGTCGGCATGGAGCGGTGCGCCGAGTGTGGCTACTCGTACTCGGCCCTGCGGCGTGAGGAGATCGCGCCCGAGCTCCGCAGCCTCGCCGCCCGCTACGGCGAACTCCTCACCGAGGTCGACGCCGGACGCCTCCGGGCGCGCCCCGGGGGCGACGTCTGGTCTCCTCTCGAGTACGCCTGCCACGTCCGTGACGTCCACAGGGTCCAGGGGGCGAGGATCCTCCAGGCGTGTACCGAGGATCGGCCGGACTTCGCGTCCATGCGACGCGACGAGAGGGCGCTCGAAGAGGACTACAACGGTCAGGACCGCGTCGTGGTGGCCTCCGAGATCCATGCCGCGGCGACCACCGTGGCCCGGACCCTCGACGCGCTGGACGGCGCCGGTTGGGAACGCACCGGCGTCTACCACTGGCCCACCACCGAGGTGCGGACGGTGGACTGGATCGGACGCCACACGGTGCACGAATCCGTCCATCACCTCGGCGACATGGGACGGATCCTGGACGGCTCGCCGGGTGCCGAACCACCGGGTTCACCATGACGACGACAACGGCGCGAGAGAGGGACGATGCAGATGAAGACGCGGACACTGGGCCAGGGGCTCGTGGTCTCGGCCGAGGGCCTCGGGTGCATGGGGATGAGCCAGTCCTACGGACCGGCGGACGAGACCGAATCGATCGCCACCATCCACCGGGCTCTCGATCTCGGAGTCAGCTTTCTCGACACGGCCGACATGTACGGGCCGTTCGTGAACGAGCAATTGGTCGGTCGGGCCATCGGTCGACGGCGCGACGAGGTCGTGCTCGCCACCAAGTTCGGCAACGAACGGCGCGCCGACGGGACATTCGCCGGTGTGAACGGTCACCCCGACTACGTCCGGACCGCCTGCGACGCGTCGCTCGAGCGGCTCGGGGTCGATGTCATCGATCTCTACTACCAGCACCGGGTGGACACCACCGTCGCCGTCGAGGAGACCTGGGGAGCCATGAGCGAGCTGGTCACCGCGGGCAAGGTCCGCCATCTCGGGATCTCCGAGGCGGCGCCGGCCACCATCCGCCGGGCCCACCGCGTCCATCCGGTGACGGCGCTCCAGTCGGAGTACTCGTTGTTCACCCGGGACCCCGAGGACCAGATCCTGGCCACCGTGCGCGAGCTCGGTATCGGCTTCGTCGCCTACAGCCCGCTCGGGCGCGGCTTTCTCTCGGGGACCATCACGAGCCCCGACCAGTTCTCCGCCGGGGACTTCCGGCGGTTCTCGCCCCGGTTCCAACCGGAGAACTTCGACCGCAATCTGGCCGTGGTGGACAAGGTGGCCGAGCTGGCCGAGAAGGCGGGGGTCACGCCGTCGCAGCTGGCGCTGGCCTGGGTCCTGGCCCAGGGGTCCGACATCGTTCCCATTCCGGGGACGAAGAGGCGGACGTTCCTGGAAGAGAACGTCGCCGCGCTCGACGTCGAGCTCACCGCCGGCGACCTCGCCGCCATCGAGGACGTGGCCCCGAAGGGCGTGACCACGGGGGACCGGTACCCGGCCGAGCACATGGCCCGGGTGAACGTCTGACGATGGTGACGATCGAGGAACTGGCGGCGGCGGTCGCCGCCCTCCGGCAACGGGTGGCGTCGAGCGAGGGCGTCCTCGCCATCCAGGCCCTGAAGGCCCGCTACGGCGAACTGGTCGACCGGCGTTTCTCGGTGGGGGCGGTCGTCGACGCCCCCACCCTGGCGGACCTGTCCGTCGCCGTCGCCGCCCTCTTCACCTCCGACGGTGTCTGGGACGGAGGTCCAGGCCTCGGCACCGCCACCGGCCGCGACGCCATCGCGGCGCGGCTGGGCGATCCCACCCTCACCTTCTCGCGCCATTTCTTCATGAACCCGCGCATCGTCGTCGACATCGTCGGCGAGACGGCCACGGGCCGCTGGGACCTGCTGAGCCCGTGCCGGCGCGCCGACGGCACGTCCTATTGGATGTGCGGATACGAGGACGACGAGTACGCCCGCGTCGAAGGGACGTGGCTCCATCGCTCGATGAAGCTCACGACCGTGTTCATGACCCCGGTGGGCGAGGGCTGGACCCGGGTCCTGGTGTGAGGGTGCCGGTGGGAGGGTGCCGGGTGTGAGGGAGACGGTGTGAGGCGGCGGTGGGCGTCGCTTCAGCTGAAGGCCTCGACGGCCGAGGACCCGGCCACCACGATCATTGTCCCGGCCACGGCGGCGGCGGCGAAGTGCTCGGGGTTGCCGACGTCGAGGGGCAGCGAGAAGCGGGTGGCGCCGGTGGCGGCGTCGATCCCGTAGAGCACCGACGACCCGCCGTCGATGGTCCACACCACACCGCCGGCGATGGTGGGCGAGCTCGCCCCGCCGGTGGGCGACCTCCACGTCCAGCCCCTCTGCATTGTGTTCCCGGGACCGATGTGCACCTGGTCGACGGTACCGGCGTCGGGACAGGCGACGTAGACGTCGGGTGCGTCGTAGGCGTTGGCCCCCTGGGAGTTGCAGACGGCGAGCGACGCCGCCTGCCCTCCGATCCCTCCCAACGCGGCGCTGTCGAGCAGGTAGGCGGTGGCCTGCTTGCCCACCATGAAGAGCCGCCCGTCGGGGAGCAGAACGGGGGCCGTCGATCCCAGGTCGCCGTCGTCGGCGTTGTCCTCCGCCCAATTAGTGGGGGCGAAGTACGCGAGCTCGGCCAGGGTTCCGGAGAGCTCGATCACGGCGTCGCCGTGGTCGAAGCGCTGCCCGGCCCCGGCACTGCCGTTGCCGGTGGCCACGAACAGGTCGCCCGACGCGTTCACGGTGATCCCGGCCGGGGCCCAGACGGCCCCCTCGCGGGCGGTGGGGACCCGATAGGCCGACAGCGCTCCCGTCCCCGTCTCGGGGACACCCACCACCCAGCCGTGGTAGTCGCCGCAGTCGCCGTAGTTGCCCCCGAATCCGACCATGACGCGGCCGTCGGAGAGGGCGAGCCCGGTGCGCTGCAGCTGGGCGGCGGCGGTCCAGCCCGGTCGGTCGACGTCGCGGCTCCACAGCACCCGGTGGGTGGCGATGCCGATGCCGAACACCACATGGCCGACGGTCCCGCCCGCCCCCGTCTCCGCCGAGGCGTAGACCGTGCCGGTGGCCGGATCGATGACCATGGTGGAGGTGATCCCGACGGTCGGTGTGATGTCCCCGCACGGGAGTGCCCCGGAGGGTGCCGGTGTGGCCAGATGGTCCGCCCACTGGACCTTCCCGGTGACGGCCGACAGGTCGTAGACGGTGTCGTTCTCGGTGGCGACGAGGACCTGGCCGTCGTAGACGAGCGGTTCGCCGTAGACGGCGCCGTCAAGGGCCGGCGACGTCCACCGCCGGGTCGGCATCGTGGTCACCGCCGGAAACGACGCGTCGAAGGCGGTCCGGCTGAAGCTTCCGCCGTACGTCGTCCACTGCGCCGATGGTGCCGCGGCCGGTGCCGTGGTCGTCGTCGTCGGGGAGGCGGCCGAGGTGGTCGTCGTCGTGCGGCGCGCCGGGAACGTCGTCGTGCCGGGCGTGATCCCGCAGGCGGCCCCGACGACCACCAGGGCGAGTACCAGTGGGCGAGGCCGGTGGACCCACCGGACGCGACGCGTCGCGGGCGGTATCGGTCGTGGTGCGCCCATCGGGCCCAGTCTGTCGCGCCCCCCAGCGCCGTCCTGCGGCGGACTCCGGCCCTCGTCAGACTCTGGACGCCGGCTCCGAAACGGCCTAGTTTTGACTGTATGGTCAGTCAAAGCGGGAGGGCAACGGCGCCGATCGACGCAGCGGGCCTCGCCGCCGCCCTCCGACCGTTCGGCACCAGCCGGATGCTGCCCCGGGAGGCGTACGTCGACGACGACGTCTTCGCCTGGGAGCAGCGCCACTTCCTCCGGGGGGGCTGGATGTGCGTCGGTCGCAGCGAGGACGTCGCGGTTCCCGGCGATCAGCGGGCCGAGTCGGTCGGCGGGGCCGGGGTGTTCCTCATGCGGGCACCCGACGGAGCGGTGCGCGGCTTCGCCAACGCCTGTCGACACCGGGGCCACGAGCTGCTCCCCTGCGGTGAGTCGCGCAACCTCCACATCGTCGTGTGCCCGTACCACTCGTGGTCGTACCACCTCGACGGGACCCTGCGCGGGGCTCCGGGTTTCGACGCGCTGGACGGGTTCTCCGCCGCCGAGCACGGCCTCGCCGAACTACCCACCGCCGAATGGCACGGACTGCTGTTCGTCGACGCCTCCGGCTCGGCCGGTCCCTTCGCCGACCATGTGCAGGGTCTCGAGAGCCTCGTCGCCCCGTACGAGCCCGAGCGCCTGCGGACCGCCGGACGCCACGACTACGTCGTGGAGTCGAACTGGAAGGTGCTGAGCGAGAACTACCAGGAGTGTTACCACTGCGCCATGATCCACCCCGAGCTGTGCCGGGTGAGCCCCCCGCGCAGCGGGGAGAATTACTCGTCGAGTGGCGGCGGTGCCTGGGTCGGGGGATGGATGTCCCTGGTCGACGACGCCGAGACCATGTCCCTCGACGGCCACACCGACGGAACGCCGCTGCGCGGGCTCGACGCCGCGGCGCGACGACAGGTCATCTATCTCGTCGTCTTCCCCAACGTGCTGCTGTCGTTGCATCCCGACTACGTCATGACCCACGTGCTCACGCCCCTCGAGCCCGGCCGCACCCGCATCCAGTGCGGGTGGTCCTTCTCCCCCGAGGATCTCGCGCGACCCGAGTTCGATCCGTCCTATGCCATCGACTTCTGGGACATCACCAACCGCCAGGACTGGGCCGCCTGCGAGTCGGTCCAACGGGGCCTGACGTCGGAGCATCACGTCCCGGGGCCGTTGTCACCCGACGAGGACGGCGTCTACCAGTACGTGACCATGGTGGCCCGCGGCTACAGCGGACTGCCCCTCGGGTCGGTGGCGGTACCGACTCACTGACGACGAGGCGGGGGGGTCAGACGAGGGCGGTGACGCCGCGTTTGGCCAGCTGCGCGGCGATGATCACGCGCTGCACCTCGCTCGTGCCCTCCCAGATCCGTTCCACCCGCAATTCGCGGAAGAAGCGCTCGGCCACGTTGTCGCGCATGTAGCCGCGTCCGCCGAAGATCTGGACAGCCCGGTCGGCGACGCGTCCCGCCATCTCCGATGCGTAGAGCTTGACCATCGAGCACCGCGCGTGCTGGAGCTTGAGATCGTCACCGGTGTCGACACCGCGCGCCGCCTCGTAGGTCATGGCCCGGGCGGCGAACAGCTCGGTGACGGAGTCGGCGAGCATGATCCCGATGGCCTGGAAATCGACGAGCGGCTGGCCTCCGACCCGCCGTTGAGTGGCGAAGGCGGTCGCCTCGTCGATCAGGCGCTCAGCGGCACCGAGGCAGCGCGCCGCGACCATCATCCGCTCGTAGCGGAACCAGTCGTAGGAGAAGGTCATTCCGCCGCCCTCCGATCCCACCAGGTGCGACGCGGGCACGTGCACGCCCTCGAAGGCGACGATCGGGTGATGATGGCTGATGGTGTGGGAGTACGCCGGGTTGGACAGCACCCGGACACCGTCGGACGGGAGGTCCACGACGAACAGCGCGTGCTCGCCGGCGTGGGGCCCGTCGGTCAGCTTGGCCTGGACGAACGCGTAGGAGGCGTCGTTGTACGAGGTGACGTGCCACTTGATCCCGTCGAGGACATAGGTGTCGCCGTCGCGTCGGGCGGTGGCGACGATGGCGTCGACGTCGGACCCGGCACCCTCCTCGGTGATGGCGTAGCACTCCTGCATCTCGCCGCGGACGGTGGGCAGGATCCACCGTTGCGTCTGGTAGGTCGTGGCGACCGGCACGAACCACGACGCCGGCGTGTGGGCGATCCACCCGAGGGCGTTGGTGGCCCGACCGACCTGCTCCTGCACAAGGACCTGCTGGAGCATCGTGTAGCCACCACCACCGACCTCGCGCGGCATGTTGGTGGCATAGAGACCGAGCGTGTGGACCCGCGCCCGCTGCTCGTCGAGAACCTCCGGCGGGAGTCGCCCTCCGTTCATCTCGGCTTCCACCTCGAAGGGGATGAGCTCGTCCACGAACCGTCGGGCGCGCGCCTGGATCTCGAGATCGTCACTGTCCAGCTGGTACATGGCGGCCCCTCGCTCCGGTCCTCTTGACTGAATGTTCAGTTTATGCGACGGTCGGGGCCATGCCCAGCGTGCCCTCCACCGCCGACGCCGTCGTCGTCGGCGGTGGCACGGTGGGGGCCTGGTGCGCCTATTTCCTGCGCCGCCAGGGCGTCCGGCGGGTGGCCCTCCTCGAACGCGCCACCCTGGGCCGGGGAGCGAGCTCCCGGGCCGCCGGCATCGTGCGGTGCCAGGGCGGGACCGCCGCCACCGTGCGCCTGGGCATGTGGAGCCGCGACTTCTATCTCGCCCAGCGCGACGAGCTCGCCATTGATTCCGGTTTCGTGGCCCAGGGGTACTTCCTGCCCGCCTTCGACGACGATCAGGTGGCCGCGGCGCAGACCCGGGTGGAGATGCAACGTGGCTGTGGCCTCGACGTGCAGTGGCTCGACGCCGACGCCGCCACAGGTCGCTTCCCGGTGCTCGCCCGCGGTTCGCACCGAGGGGGCACGTTCGCCCCCGGCGACGGCTATATCGACCCCTCCCGCAACGTCATGGCCTACACCGTGGCCCTCTCCGCCACCGGCGTGGAGCTGCACGAGGGTGTCGCCTTCACCGGTCTGACGACCTCCGGCGTGCGGGTCACGGCCGTCGAGACGAGCGAGGGCCCCATCGCCACGGACGCCGTCGTCCTCACCGGCGGTCCCGGTATCGCCGAGGTCGGTCGGCTCGCCGGTCTGCGACTGCACGCCGGAGGTGTCCGCCATCAGGTGGCGGTGACCGAGGCCCACGGCGACTTCGACCCCGGCCGGACACCCATGGTCTTCGACGTCCCCTCGGGGCTCTACTGCCGGCCCCACGAAGGTGGCCTCCTCTTTGGCATGAGCAATCCCGACGAGGAGGCGGGCGAGGCGCGCGCCCTCGACTGGCCCTACCTCACCGCCATGCGCGGTCGCCTCGAGGAGCTGGTGCCGGCGGTCAAGGGTCTCGGGATCCGCACGGTGTGGGCCGCCACCATCGATTTCACCTTCGACCATCTCCCGCTCCTCGGCCCGGCGCTGCGTGACGGCGACCGCATCATCGGCGTCACCGTGGCGTCGGCTGCCGGTCACGGCATGATGTGGGGACCGGCGGTGGCCCAGGCCGCCGCCGATATCGCCCTGAGCGGGACCACCGACGTCGTGGACGCCGGGCCCTTCGGGCTCGATCGTTTCGACCCCGACGGCCGCAGCTCTCTGGCCTCCGATCCCATTGACCTACCGTTCCCCGAAAGGACCCCGACACTATGACCGACGTGAGCCCCGTCGCCCCCTTCCTGCCCGTCGCCACCGGAGCCATCGATCTCGAGGACTGGGGGGATCTCGAGGAGGCCACCGGGCCCGCCATGAAGACCTCGGGTCAGACCCTGTGGGAGTCGGGCGACGGGGCGGAGTCCGGCGTCTGGGAGTGCACCCCGGGCCCGTCGCGGTGGACGCTCGACACGAACGAGTTCGTCCACATCCTCTCCGGTCGCATGACGGTCACCGCCGACGGCGACACGCCCGTGGAGGTCGAACCCGGTGCCACCGTTCTCTTCCCCCGGGGCTGGACGGGAACATGGGACATCCACGAGACGATCCGGAAACTCTACGTCATCTTCTGATTTCCTACGGGCTGTTTGCCATCTTCAGTCCGATTGCGCTCCCGAGGTGGCGGCCGGCGCTCGATCAGGGCGTCGAGGGCGACAGCCCCCCATGGTCCGCAGCGCAGCGGATTGATGTCCAGGGCGTCGATCTCCTCACCGAGCTCGACGGCGATGGTCGAGACGGCCACGATCGCCCCGATCAGGGCCTCGATGTCCACCGCCGGAGCGCCGCGCGCCCCATCGAGCAGCGGTCGCGCCGCCAGTCGGTCGAGCAGGCGTCGCGCCCCGCGCCCGTCGACCGGCGGAAGTCCGACGGCGCCGTCTCCGAGGAGGTCGACGAGGACGCCACCGGCGCCCACCACCACGAGAGGGCCGAGGAGAGGGTCGCGCACGATGCCGAGCGCCATCTCGACGCCGGCCGGGGCGGTCGCGCAGACCAGTGCGTCCCCTCCCAGCCGCTTCGCCATGGCCGTGTAGGCGCGGGCCACGGACGGTTCGTCCTCCAGGCCGAGAACGACACCACCGACGTCTGACTTGTGGGCGAGGTCGGGCATGTCGGACTTCACGACGACCGGGAAGCCGACGGCCTGCGCGGCGGCCACCGCCTGCTCGACGCCCGACACCGACACCGCCTCGGTGACGCGGATCCCGTAGTCGGCGAGGAGGGCGAACGCCTCCACCCCGTGCACGCCGTGGTTGGCGAGGCGGTGCGACCACGTTGTCGAGCGCCGTTCGTCGACGGCCGTCGCCGCTGGTGCCGCCAAGCGGCTCCGGGCGTCGCGGTACTCGAGCAGGTGACGCAGGGCGAGCAGCCCCGACCGGGTTCCTTCGAGCACAGGGACACCCTTGGCGCGCAACCGGGAGGCCACCTCTTGGTCCACGGCATTGTGCACGTTGCTCAGGACGACCACCGGTTTGTCCGTTCGGCGCTGGGCGTCGAGAACGGCCGCCGGGTAGGACTTGTCGCCGTCGAATTCGGCCACGAGGTCGACACACAGCGCGGCGGCGGCGACGGTCTCGTCGTCGGCGAGAGACGAGAGTGCGGTGGTGAAGGTGGCACGGGCGTCGTCGCCGCTGCCCCACAGGTCGAGCGGATTGGTCGGTTCCAGACCGGGCTCCAAGATCCCCGCAAGTTGTCGGCGCGTGCCGTCGGCCAGTGTGGCGAAGGGGACGCCGAGGTCGTGAGCGAGATCGACGACCAGAGCTCGTTCGGCACCCGAGTCGTGCACCGTGGCGATCCCCCCGTCCGCCGCTGCCGGACCGGCCCGGCGGCCGGCGGCGAAGAGCTCGAGAGTGTCGACCATCTCGTCAAGATCACCCACCCGCAGGACGCCGTAGGCGTCGAAGAGCGCTTCCCAGGCCCCGTCGGCACCGGCCAGGGCGCCCGAATGGGCGGCCACCATGATCCGGCCCGCCGGCGACCCGCCGACGGTCAGGGCCACGACGGGGACGTCGCGTGCCGCGGCCCGGCACAGCGCGTGACGGAACGACTCGGGATCACGCAAGGTCTCCAACACCAAGGCCACGACGCCTGTCTCCGGTTGGTCGAGGGCGTAGTGGACGAAGTCCGCCGCCGTGGTGACGAGCTCCTGACCCGAGGAGACGGCCAGGGTGAAACCGATCCTGCGGTGCGTCCGCAACATCGACGAGAAGACGGATCCCGAATGGGTGACGAGGGCCACGGGGCCGGCCGGGAGCTCGTCGGGCTCCACGTACCCGACGGCCCGTAGGCCGTGGAGCACGTTGACGAACCCCATGCATCCACCGCCGCACATCGCCATCCCGGCCGCGCCGGCGATGGTCGCCACGCGCTCCCGTAGCGACCGCCGGCCGGCGGCCGGTGTCTCGTAGACGCTGCCGAAGATGACCGCCGCCCGATCGCCGCGGTCAGCGGCCGTGGCCAACGTGTCTTCGAGGGCCGAGTCGGGCACGCCCAGGAGCACGAGGTCCACCGACTGTGGGACATCGGCCAGGGAGGCCACGCACGGACGGTCGAGGATCTCGGCGTAGCGGGGATTGACCAGATGGACGTCGGGCGCGGCCGTGCTCCTCGACACCTCGGTCACCATACGGTGGCCGAAGGTCCCCGGCCGTGGGCTGGCCCCCACGATGGCCACCGAGCGAGCTTCGAGGAGCGCCTGCAGGGCGCTTCGATTGGTCCCCGGTGAGACGGTCTCGATCACCCGCGGCGAAGGAGGCGGACGACGCGGCTGCCCGACTGTTCCACGCGCCGATCGGCGATGGCGGCCGTGGCCGCCTGGAGGCCGGGGATCCCGCAGACCCCACCTCCGCCGTGGGTCGCCGAACTGGCGTAGTACAGGCCCTTCACCGGCGTGCGGTAGTCGGCGAACCCTGGCGCCGGCCGCATGTGGAAGAGCTGCTCGAGCGAGAGCTCACCGTGGAAGATGTTGCCGCCGACGAGACCGTAGTCGTGCTCCATGTCGTAGGGGCCGACCACGTCGCGATGCAGGATCGAGGCCTTGAAGTTGGGGGCCAGCTCGTTGTAGCAGTCGATCATCCGATCGGCGTAGGCCTCCAACTCCGCTCGGTGCGGCTGGCCGGCCCAGTCACTCGGGACCCACTGCGTGAAGAGGGACATGATGTGGGTCCCGTCGGGACACAGGGTCCGGTCGAAGGTGGTGGGAATCACGCCGTCGCTGAACGGGCGCAGCGCGGGGCGGCCCTCGCGGGCGTCCTGGAAGGCTCGCTCGATGTACTCGACAGACGGGGCCATCTCCACCGAGCCCGTGTGGTGCTCCTGCAGGGTGGTCCCGCGGTCGGCGATGAAGTCGGGCAGTTCGCCCAGCGCCAGATTGATCTTCACGACGCCACTGCGCGTCTTCCACCGCTCGATGTCCTCGACGAAGTCGCCGGGCAGTTCGTGGCGCTCGATGTGCTCGAGGAAGGCCGTGCGCGGATGCAGGCTTGTCACCACCACCGGTGCCAGGATCTCCTCACCGCTGCGCAGGACCGCTCCGCGCACCCGACCTCGGTCGACCAGGAGCCGGATCACATCGGCATCGGTGCGTACGGTAGCGCCGAAGCCCAGCGCGGCGGCCTTGATGGCGTCGGCCACCGCGCCCATCCCGCCTTCGGGGAATCCCCAATTGCCGAGGTGGCCGTCGCCCACGTCGCCGATCGAATGGTGCGCCATGACATATGCCGTCCCCGGCTCGCACGGCCCCGCCCACGTTCCGATGACGCCGTTCACGGCCATGGCCGACTTCACCTGGGGCGACTCGAACCAGTCGTCGAGGAGGTCGGCGACGCTCATTGTCATGAGCCTCGTCACGTCGGCGATGGTCCGGACGTCGAGGCCCCGCTGGCGCCAGGCCAGGCGGAGCGTGTCAAGCAGGTCCTTGGGCTTGCGGGATCCGATCTTGGGGGGGACGGTCAGCAGCAACGGACCGAGGACGTCGGCCAGGCCAGTGAGCCAGGCGTCCCACTTGGGCATGGCCCCGGCGTCCTTGGTCGACCACCGGGCGATCTCGTCGTAGTTGCGCTGGGCGTCGTCGGCGAAGATCTTGATGGACCCACCCTCGGGAAAGGCCTGGTAGTAGGGCCCCATCGGATAGACCTTGTAGCCGTGGCGCTCGAGGTCGAGGTCGCGGATGATGGTCGGAGGCATGAGGCTCATCACATACGAAAGCCGTGTCACCTTGAACTCCGGTGCGTCCGGCCACGGACTCTCGGTCGTAGCGGCGCCGCCGGTGGTGGACCTGGACTCGAGCACCAGCGTTCGGGCACCCGACCGGGCCAGGTAGGCCGCCGCCACCAGGCCGTTGTGGCCCCCGCCCACCACGATCGCATCGAACGTCGGTGTCATCTCGCCGCTCCTCTCCGTCCGGGAGTCATTGACTGACTGTTCAGTCTAAGTGCCTGCTACCCTCGGAACAAGGAGCAAAGCCGCCGGCGCCGCCCCTCCGACTCGGAGGTGTGGCCGGCCCCGGCCTGCGAAGGCCGGTGGAGAGGTCGCCGCAAGGGTGGATCGATGACGGTGCAAGACAGCGGGTTGGCGGGGGTGGCCGATGCCCGCCGCGAGCAGATGCTCCAGGCCGCCGTCGAGGTGATCGTGGAGCGCGGGTTCCCCGAGACGCGCATCGCCGACGTCGCCGATAGGGCCAGCGCCAGCCCCGCCCTGGTCATCTACTACTTCAAGACCAAGGACAACCTGCTGGTCGAGGCGCTGCGCTACGCCGAGGACCTCTTCTACGACGCCGGCGCCCGTCGGAGCGAGGCGCTCGGCAGCGCCCGCGAACGGCTCCAGGAGATTGTGCGCATGAGCTGCATTCCCGACGACGGGGACGGTCCGGCCGAGTCATGGGTGTTGTGGCTCGACCTGTGGGCCCAGGCGGTCCGTCACCCCGAGGTGGCGCGTGTGCGCGAGGAGTTCGACGGCCGGTGGCGCCAGACGATCAATGCCATCGTGGCCGAGGGACAGGCCTCGGGTGAATTCTCCGACGCGGTGCGCGACGACTTCACCCTGTGCTTCACCGCTCTGCTTGACGGGCTGGCCATCCAGATCGCGCTCAAGGACGCCGTGATCACCGGAGAGCGGGCGTTCGAGATGTGCATGCGCTTCGCCGGCGAGCAGTTGGGCTTCGACGGCACCCGGGCGCGTGCGGGCACCACCGGTCGCCGGTCGTCACCGCGGAGGCGACGCCTGACCGGCTGACAGGCCGTCGCGTGGTGCCCCCGCCTCAGATGCGGCGGCCGACAGTGCATCCTCGCCCCCTGTACCGTTCGTCCCCGTGTCGTCGCCCGTCGGGGTGCCCGCCGTGTCGCCGGGCAGGAGTCGCATGGCGTCGGGAGCAATCCGGGCCCACAACGGCGCGCCCTGGGCGGCGAACGCACCCGACGATGCGCCCGCGGTGTTGGGCACGGCTGCCAGCAGCGCCTGGCCATCGGACAACCGGAGCACGACCTGGGTGGTCGGACCGAGGTAGGTCACCCGGTCGACGAGGCCGGTCACGGTGTTGGCTGCTGTCGGGGCATCAGGGCCCGCGGCCGTGAGTTCCACCCGTTCGAGGCGAACGACCGCCTTGGCCGGACCACGGGCGGCGCTTCCGTCGACGTCGAGGACATGGGCCCCGAGTCGACACCTGACCCTTCCGCTCGAGCGCTCGATCACCTCGACGTCGAGAACATTGGCCGAACCCAGGAAATCGGCGACATAGACGTTGGCCGGCTCCTGGTAGACCTGCTCGGGGGATCCCACCTGTTCGACGAGACCCTGGTTCATGACGGCCAGGTTGTCGGACATCGTCAGGGCCTCTTCCTGGTCGTGGGTGACGTAGACGAAGGTGATCCCGACCTCTCGCTGGACGGACTTGAGCTCGAGTTGGAGCGCCTTGCGCAGCTTGGCGTCGAGGGCACCGAGCGGCTCGTCGAGGAGCAGGACGGCAGGCTCGAGAACGAGGGCCCGGGCCAGGGCCACTCTCTGCTGTTGCCCCCCCGACAGCTGAGCCGGGCGGCGGCGGGCGTAGTCCTCCATCCGCACCAGGGCCAAGGCGTTGCCAACGCGCCGGGTGACGTCCTGTTTGGTGGCGTCGGTGTAGCGCAGACCGAAGGCGACGTTGTCCCATACGTCGAGGAAGGGGAAGAGGGCGTAGTTCTGAAAGACGGTGTTGACCGGGCGTCGGTTCGGCGGCACGGGGGCGAGGTCGCGGCCGTCGACGACGATCGACCCGCTATCGGGGCGCTCGAATCCGGCCAGCATCCTCAGGGTGGTCGTCTTCCCGCAACCCGACGGACCGAGCAGGGAGAAGAACTCTCCGGCGCCGATGGAGAGGTCGATGCCGCGCACAGCTGGTACCGAGCCGAAGGACTTCGTCAGTCCGATGAGCTCGATCATCCCGCCCGCCACCGATCACCCCCCGACCGACGAGGCGAAGCGCCCAAAGTTGTCGACGAACCGGTCGATGTCGGCTTCGTCGTGTTGCATCGAGATCAGCCACTGCTCAGTCTTGCCCCAGGGGGGAAGGAACACCCCACCATTGTGCTGGAAGAGCCAATGGGCGTGGTTGTAGCGGTCGTCGATGACGACAAAGTCACGATAACTGCGGACCGCAGTGGGCGAAAAGGTCACGCACCCCTTGGCTCCTACCGCCACCACCCGGGCCCGGGCCGACAGTCCTGCGGATTCGAGCGCCGACTCGACGCCGCCGACCGCCCGCATCCTCAGCCGGTCGATGCGCGCGTAGGCCGCCGGGGTCGCCACCTCCAGAAGCATCGCGCGGGTGGCGGCCATGGCGAGGGGGTTGCCGTTGAACGTCCCCACCATCTCGTAGTGGCCCGAGGCGACGTGTTCCATGACCTCCGCCGTCCCTCCCACCGCGGCCGAGGCGATGCCGCCGCCGATGGCCTTGGCCAGACAGATGATGTCGGGAGTCACCCCGGTCATACCGGTGGCGCCCGACGGCCCAGCGGTCAGGCCCGTCTTCACCTCGTCGAAGGTGAGCAGCGCGCCGTCGGCGTGGAGCATGTCCTTGACCGCGCGGAGGTAGCCCTCGTCGGGGAGGATGATGCCCACGTTCATCATGATCGGTTCGACGATCATGCCCGCCACCGCACCCCGGTTGTCATCGAGCAGGCGTCCGAGGGACTCCAGATCGTTGAAGCCGACCACCTTCGTCAGCCCGGCGATGACGGCCGGGATCCCGCTGCTGCTCACCACACTCTCGGGCCGGCCCGCCGGCCCCATGAGCTCCTCCTCGGGGGCGACCGAGACCTGCACGGAGTCGTGGTGCCCGTGGTACCCGCCCTCGACCTTGATGAGGAGGTCCCGTCCCGTGATCGCCCGCATGAGGTGGACGGCGTCCATGGTGGCCTCGGTGCCGGAGTTGCCGAAACGCCAGACCGGGAGACCGAAGCGGCGACCGAGCTCCTCGGCCACCACCATGGCCGTCTCCGTGGGCTGGGCGAAGTGGGTACCGAGCTCGACCTGGGTCCGCACGGCCTCCACGACGGCCGGGTGCGCGTGCCCGGCGAGGCCGGCGCCATAGCCGCCGTGCAGGTCGACGTACTCGGTTCCGTCGACGTCGTAGATCTTCGACCCGGCGCCGTGGCTCAACCAGACGGCCTGGGGGCGTGAGATCTGCCAGCTCGAGGTGACGCCGCCGGCCAGCGAGCGCGAGGCCCGTTCGACCAGCTGGCGCGAACGGGGCTGTCGCTCGAGGAAGATCTCCTCCTGCTCGGCGATCACGGCGTCGAGTCGCGAGGAGATGTCCTTGGCGGCAGGGGCGCTGACGGCCACGATCTGCTCCGTTCCCCCGGGATACGCGGGCTGTTGACTGACCGTTCAGTCTATGCAACGCTGCTGCGAACCGCAAGGGTCGACGGCGACCCGGAGGCACCGGTGACACCCGGCGTGACGCCGGAACACGAGCGGAGGTGGCGGCCTGTGGAACACGATTCCCCCCGCGGCGACGGCTGGTCGACGACGCGTTTCAGCCGTCGGTCCCTGTTGAAGCGTTCCGCTCTCTTGGCCCTGGCCGCGCCGGCGGCCGGCACCCTGCTCGAGGCGTGCTCCTCGAGCAACGGCAGCCCGGCGACGTTGTCATACCCCATCGCCAGTCCGAGCAATCCGGTGACATGGCCGATCCGATCCGACAACCGACCGATCGCGTCGCGGCTCGCGCCCGAGCACGGTGCCACCTTGAACCTCTACAACTACGCCGACTACATCGACCCCAAGGCGCTCAAGTCCTTCGAGAAGAAGTACAAGTCGACGGGCGTGAAAGTCGTCGTTTCCACCTTCAACGACGAGGACGAAGCCCTGGCCAAGTTGCGATCGGGTCAGGTCGACTTCGACATCTACTTCCCGAGCTACGACGCCATAGGCAAGCTGAGCACCGGAGGCCTGCTCCAGCCGCTCAACCACTCCTACGTCCCCAATATCGCCAACGTCTGGCCCCAGTTCGAGAACCCTTTCTACGACGGGGATTGGCACTACTCGGTGCCCTACACCATCTACACGACGGGCATCGGCTGGCGGTCCGACAAGGTGAGCCAGAGCATCGCGGCGCGCACCAACCCCTACGACGTCTTCTGGGACAGCGCCGACGCCCACCAATTGGCGGTGCTCGACGACTACCGCTCGTGCATGGCCATGGTCCTGCTGCGCAACGGCATCACGGACATCAACACCGGGGACGCCACGCAGCTGAAGCTCGTTCAGAACCAGTTGTTGCAGATGGAGAGCGCCACCCACCCGAAGGTCGACGTCACCGACTACACGGACATTCCCTCCGGCGTGGTCAACATCAGCCAGGCCTGGTCGGGTGACATGATCAACGCCATCGGCTACCTCTCGAAGGGGGAGAATCCGTCCATCCTCCAGTACTGGTTCCCCCCCGACGGCCGCGGTGAGGTCGACAACGACCTCATGGTCATCCTGAAGACGTCGAAGAGCCCCGTCCTCGCCCATCTCTTCCTCAACCACATGCTCGACTATGACGTGGCCTTCGGGAACTTCCAGGCCATCGGCTATCAGCCGCCGCAGAACCGGATCAATCCCCAGGAGCTCGTGACCCAGAGCTTCATCCCCGACAGCCTGCGGCCGGCGGTGGTCCTGCCGCAGTACTTCGACGAGGGGTACCGGACCCTCGAGCTCCGGCCGACCGTGGACGAGGCGTGGCACGCCGTCTGGCAGGTCTTCAAAGCGGGCGGCTGAGGTGCCCACCGGCGCCCGCCGAGACCGCTCCCGCCGAGGTCGCCGATGGCTGTGGCCGGGGCTGGCGGCGCCGGGTGCGGTGTGGCTGGTGCTCCTCTTCGTCTTTCCCCTCTATGTCGTCCTGGCCGTCGCCTTCGGGAAGATCAATCCCATCTTCGAATCCCCGGTCCCGGTCTGGAATCCCCTGCAGTGGAACGCTCACGAGTTCGGCTTCGTCTTCTCCCATATCGCCGGTGCGAACGGCATCTTCGGGCCGGCGCTGCTGCGCACGGTGGTCTTCGTCACCATCGCCAGCACCCTGTGTCTCGTCGTCGCCTACCCGGTGGCGTACTACGTGGCCCGCCTGGCCGGACGCCGTAAGGGGATCCTCCTGGCTCTGCTGATCGCGCCCTTCTGGATCAGCTACATGATGCGGATGTTGGCATGGGTCAATCTCCTGCAGACCAACGGGCTGGTGAACAGGGCCGTCAGTCTCGACGGACTCTTCCCTGTCCATGTCGACTGGTTGCAGGGACGCCCGGTGGTGGTGATTCTCGGGCTCTTCTACGGATACGTCCCGTACATGATCCTGCCCCTCTTCGCCGGGCTCGACCGGATCCCCCCGAACATGCTGGAGGCGGCGCGCGATCTGGGCGGGAACCGCTTCGAGACGTTCCGGCGGGTGACGCTCAGACTGAGTGCACCCGCCATCGTGGCCAGCCTCCTGCTCACCACCCTGCCCATGTTCGGGGACTACTTCACCAACGACCTCCTGTCGGCCTCCCCGGGGACGTCCATGGTGGGCAACCTCATCAACACCGCCACGGAGACCAACTTCCTCGAACCCGAGGCGGCCGCCTTCGTTCTCCTGCTGCTGGGCCTCCTGATCGTTCCCATGCTCCTCTACGTCCGCAGCAGCAACCGCGCCGAGGGGGCCCGATCGTGACGACCATCATCGAGCCGGCCCCGGTCATCTCCGATCCCGTCGCCGCACCTCCCGAAGGCGCCGGTGTGGCCGCTCCTCCCCGCCGGCCGCGCCGGGCGAAGTGGCCGTCGGCGCGACGCTGGTGGCGCGACCCGTGGCGGGCTCCTCACGCGCTCGCCGTCGTCACCGCCGTGTACCTGGTGTGGTCGCTGCTTCCGGTGATCATCGCCGTCGTGTTTTCGTTCAACTCCGGGCGCTCGCGTGCCGTGTGGCAGGGGTTCTCCTTCCGGTGGTACTGGGGCGATCCGAACCTGTCGGTCTTCCACGACCCCAGCCTGCGCACTGCTCTCGGTCACACGTTGCTGCTCGGGGGTATCACGACCGTGATCACCGTCCCCATCGGCGTCGCCTTCGCCCTCGGTGTCGACCGGTGGCGCGGCCGCCTACCCTCGTCGTTCACCTTCGTGATGCTCCTATCGTTTGTCGTGCCCGAACTGCTCCTCGGTGTGGGCCTTCTCTTCCTGGTGACGCTGGTCCGGACGCCGTTGCACCTGGGCACGACCTCCCAGGTGTTCGGTCTCGTCGTCTACCAGTTGTCGTACCCCGTCGTCATCGTCCGGGCCCGCCTGCTCACCATCGGCAAGCAGTACGAGGAAGCGGCTGTGGACCTGGGCGCATCGCAGGTCGGGGCCCTGCGCCGCGTCCTTTTGCCCCTGCTCTATCCGGCCATCTTCGCCAGCACCGTTCTGGTCTTCGCCGATGTCATCGACGATTTCGTCATCGTCCGCTACCTGTCGTCCGACGCCTCGACCGAGCCGATCTCGGTGAAGATCTACAACACCGCCCGCGCCGCGCCCACGCCCGCGCTCAACGCGCTGGCGACGCTTCTCCTCATTTTCTCTCTGGCGGCGGTCATCGCCGGCTATCTCGTCTACCGGGGACTGCTGCGACGCGAAGGCAAGGGTGCCACCGGCATCCAGGCGTTCGCGGACCAGCTCTGATGGACCGGTACCCCGACGTCGGGGCCGGGTGGCGGGCCGTGTCGATCCCATGACCGGAGCGCTGTAGGTTGCGCCAGAGAAATTCAGGACGATCGATCCAGGAGGGCAGGGGAGGGTGGCTCACGAAGTGCGCGGCGTCGTCGCCAAGACCAAGGGTGCACCGGTGGGGATCGAGACCGTCCTCGTCCCCGACCCGGGCCCGGGCGAGGCCCTGGTCGGGGTCCGGGCCTGCGGCGTCTGCCACACGGACCTCCACTACCGCGAAGGCGGCATCAACGACGACTTCCCCTTCCTCCTCGGTCACGAGGCGGCCGGGGTGGTCGAAGCCGTCGGACCCGACGTGACGGCGGTGGCGCCCGGTGACTTCGTGGTCCTCAACTGGAGGGCGGTCTGCGGGGAATGCCGGGCCTGTCGCCGGGGCCGACCCTGGTACTGCTTCTCCACCCACAACGCCACCCAGCCCATGACCCTCGCCGACGGCACCGAACTGTCGCCGGCCCTCGGCATCGGTGCCTTCGCCGACAAGACGCTCGTGGCCGCCGGTCAGTGCACCAAGGTCGACCGCGCGCGCCCGTCCCGAGGCCGTCGGGCTGCTCGGCTGCGGCGTCATGGCCGGCCTCGGCGCGGCGATGTTCACCGGCGGGGTGACCAACGGCGACACCGTGGCCGTCTTCGGCTGCGGCGGGGTGGGGTGCGCGGCCGTCGCCGGGTCCCGACTGGCCGGTGCGGCCAAGGTCATCGCCGTCGACCTCGATCCCCGCAAGCTCGAGCTGGCCACCCAGTTCGGCGCCACCGACGTGGTCTGCGCCGCCGAGGTCGATCCCGTGGAACGGATCCGCCAGCTGACGGGTGGCTTCGGTGCCGACGTCTGCATCGAGGCGGTGGGCAACGCCACGGTGATGAGCCAGGCCTTCGACGCCCGCGATCTGGCCGGAACACTGGTCCAGGTGGGCGTGCCGACGCCGGACATGCGCATCGACATGCCCATGATCGACTTCTTCGGCCGCGGCGGGAGCCTCAAACCCAGCTGGTACGGCGACTGCCTGCCATCACGCGATTTTCCGATGCTGGTCGACCTCTATCTCCAGGGCCGCCTCGACCTCGACCGGTTCGTCTCCGAGACGATCCCCCTCGACGGCGTCGAGGAGGCCTTCCACCGCATGGAACGGGGTGAGGTGCTCCGCTCGGTCGTCGTCCTCGACGCCTGACCAACGGTCCCGACCCCCATACGGCACCAGCCACCTCCGGTGTGGCCGAACCAACGAGGAGAAACGATGGCCAAGGTCGTCTGCGTGCTCTACCAGGATCCCGTCGACGGGTATCCCGAGACCTACCCGCGTGACGCGCATCCCCGTTCTCGACACCTATCCCGGGGGGCAGACCCTGCCCACCCCGGACGCCGTCGACTTCGTCCCCGGGGCGCTGCTCGGGAGCGTGTCCGGTGAGCTCGGACTGCGCCGGTTCCTCGAGGACGCCGGGCACAGCTTCGTCGTCACCGACGACAAGGACGGGGTCGACTCCGTCCTCGACCGGGAGCTGGTCGACGCCGACGTCGTCATCTCCCAGCCCTTCTGGCCCGCCTACCTGACGGCCGACCGGATCAACCGGGCGCCCAAGCTCAAGCTGGCCATCACGGCCGGCATCGGCTCCGACCATGTGGACCTCCAGGCCGCCATCGAGCACGGCATCACCGTGGCCGAGGTCACGTACTGCAACAGCATCAGCGTGGCCGAGCACGTCGTCATGATGATCCTGGGCCTCGTCCGCAATTACCTCCCCTCCTACGGGTGGGTCACGAGTGGCGGCTGGAACATCGCCGACTGCGTGGCGCGCTCCTACGACGTCGAGGGCATGACGGTCGGGACCGTGGGCGCCGGCCGGATCGGCAGCGCCGTGCTCCGCCGGCTCAAGCCGTTCGACATGAAGCTCCACTACACCGACCGCCACCGGCTGCCCGAGGCGGTCGAGGAGGAGTTGGGACTCACCTTCCATCAGAACGTGGCCTCACTCGTCCCCGTCTGCGACGTGGTCACCATCAACGCCCCACTGCACCCCGAAACCGAGGGGCTCTTCGACGACGCCCTGCTTGGCACCATGAAGCGCGGCTCGTATCTGGTGAACACGGCCCGGGGGAAGATCTGCGACGCGTGACGCCGTCGTGCGGGCCCTCGAGAGCGGACGACTCGCCGGGTACGCCGGCGACGTCTGGTTCCCCCAGCCGGCGCCGCGCGACCACCCGTGGCGGACCATGCCCCATCACGGGATGACGCCGCACATCTCGGGGTCATCGCTGTCGGCCCAGGCCCGCTACGCGGCGGGGACGCGCGAGATCCTCGAGTGCTGGTTCGAGGACCGACCGATCCGCGAGGAGTACCTGATCGTGGCCGGCGGCAAGCTGGCGGGGGCCGGAGCCCACTCCTACAGCGCCGGCGACGCCACCGGCGGGTCCGAAGACGCCGCCCGCTTCACATCGTGAGACCCGGCACCGTGACGAGCGCGCCGTGAACAAGGTGAAGGTGGGATTCTTCTCCTTCACCGAGATCACCGATCCGTCCGAGCACCGTTCCTACAACGAGTGGCACCAACTCGACCACATGCCCGAGCAGTACCCGCTGCCGGGACTGGCCTTCGGCCAGCGCTGGGTATCCACCCCGGCGTGCCGCGCGGCGCGCGCCGTGGACGAAACGCTGCTGGCCCCGGTCCACTACGTCACCTTGTACCTCATGACCGAACCGGTCGAGCCGACCCTGGAGGAATTCCACGCCCTGGGCGGACGGCTGCGCCAGCTGGGCCGGTTCCACGAGCACCGTCGTGCCCTTGTCTCGGGGCCCTTCGACCTCGCCACCTGCGCCGCCGCCGAGCGCGTGGCGATCTCGGCCGATGCCGTCGCCTACCGGCCGAACCGGGGCGTCTACGTCGTGGTGGAGGATCTCCCGACGCCCGACGCGCCGACGGGGGTCGACGCGGAGGCGTTGCTCGCCACCGACGGGGTAGCCGGGGTCTGGACCTTCGTCTCGGAGGCCGAGCGCCGACTGGTCTGGCGACCGGGACACCGTCGCATCACGGTCTGCTACCTGGACAAGGCGCCACTCGACGTCTCGCCGGCGCTCGCCGCGGTCGTCCGGAGCCGGGACCCAGGCCCCAACGGGGTCATCCACGCCGGACCACTGGAGACGATCGTCCCCTGGCAGTGGGACTGGTTCGACGCCGGGGCGACAGCGGGGGCCTGACGCGGGGGCTGACGCGGTGGCTTGACGCCGGTCAGGTGACCTTGAACGGTTTCTTGGACGGGGAGACGCCGCCGTCTCCGACGATCTCCACCGCTCCCGACAAGGCGTTCGGAGGCACGGTCACCGTGAGCGACGAACCGGACGGCGAGATTCTCAGGTTCGTCCCGACCGCTTGCGTCCCCCCGAAGGTGACGCCGGTCACCGCCCCGAGGGCCTTGCCTTTGACGGTCATGGTGGTTCCCGTCGGGCCTGAGGTGGGTGAGAAGGATTTCAAGCCGAGCGCTCCACTACCCACCCAGAACCGGGGATCGCCGGCCGGGACTTTGAGCGACGTCATCACGCTCCCGCTCGACTCGGAGATGGACACGTAGCACGGCGCCGGAACGTGACCGGAACACTTCTTCAACAGAGCCGGTGGAGGGGGCGACGGAATGGCCGGCTGGTAGCAGACCTTCACCCCTTTGGTCGTCGTCTCGTTCGCTTGGGTGACCTGTACGGCGAGACCGGAGGTGGAGGTGAAGTTCGACTCCAGAAGAGTGGACACCGTGGTCGGATAGTCGTACTTCGTGCCGCAGTCGAGCGTGGTGACCGTGTCGAACAAGGTGAGCGTGGTGTTCGTAGTGGAGACACCGGTGGCCGAGACCGACTGGTCCGGGGTGGAGATGCTCGCGCTGCAGGTGCTGTTGGCCGTGCAGCTCACGATGGTGAAGGTGTTCGACGCCACCGCCCCGGGGCCGCCGTTGTCGGTCACCGTCTGGCCGGTGAACACCTGGGTGGTGGAGGTGCCGTCGGTGTCGGTCTCGGTGACCGTCGCCGTGTAGGTCCCCGGGAGTGCGTAGGTATGGGTGGTCGTGGCCGTGATGGTGGTCGCCGTGTTCCCGTCACCGAAGTGCCAGAAGTACGAGGCGATGGGAGCACCCGGGGCCGTCGAGGCCGTGGCGTCGAAGGACGTCGGCATGGTGGCCGGGGCGGGGGTGACCGACAGCCGGGCCACGGGCGCCTGGTCGGGGGTGATGGCGATGCCGACGGGGGCGGTTCCGACGGTGATGGGGGTGCCGGCGGTGTCGGTGGCGGTGGCGATGGGTGTGACGGTGTCGGCGAAGCTGCTGGTCACGTAAGCGGTCGAGCCGTCGGGCGTGATGGCGATCTTTTCTGAGCTGGGGGACACGCCGATCGGTGTCCCGGTGGTGTTGGTGGCGGTGGCGATGGGGGTGACGGTGGCGTCGAGCCCGTTGACCACGTAGGCGGTGGCGCCGTTCGGGGTGATGGCGATGGCGTCGGGCCGGCTCCCGACGGCGATGGGAGTGCCGGCGATGTTGGTGGCGATGTTGATGGGGGTAACGGTGTTGCTGAAGCTGTTGGCCACGTACGCGGTCGAGCCGTCGGGCGTGATGGCGATGGCGTCCGGGTTGCTGCCGACGGTGATGGGGGTACCGGCCGTGTCGGTGGCGGTGCTGATCGGTGTGACGGCGCCGCTGGCGTCGTCCACCACGTAGACGGTCGCCCCGTCGGGGGTCACCGCCAGCTGCTCGGGAGCGATCGCCACCGTGATCGCGGTTCCGGCGGTGTTGGTGGCGGTGTCTATGGGTGTGACCGTCCCGTCGGATTCGTTGGCCACGTAGGCCGTCGCCCCGTTCGGTGTGATGGCGATGTCGAACGGGGCGAGGCCGACGGGCACGGTGGCCACGACCTTGTTCGTCGCCGTGTCGATGACCTTGACGTCATTGTCCTGTTCGTTGCTCACGTAGGCGGTGCGTCCGTCGGGGGTGATGGCGACGCCGTAGGAGCTCGGCGGGGTGCCGCCCAGGTGGATCGGTGTCCCGGTGGTGTTGGTGGCGGTGTCGAGCGGAGTGACGGTGTCACTGCCGTGGTTCACGACATAGGCGACGGGCGCAGGTCCGGCGGCACCGGCTGTCGACGGGGCGAAAACCGACACCGCCGCGCTTGCCGCCACGACACAACCCAGCGCCACCACGAGTGCGCCGGCGGCGCGGACGAACTCACCGGTCCTGTGGTCCCCCATTGCGGCCCCCGCTCTGCCCCCCCTCCCGAACTCCGGGTGCGCCGGGAAGGCACCCGCCATCTAATCGCTGAACCACGTGAGCGTCAATCGATACACGGTCGCCCGGGGCCCGGGTCCGTCAGACCCACTCCCGCAGCTGGCTCAAGGTGGCGAGGGGATCGTGACCGACGGGCGTGACGTTCAGAACGGTGACGCCCGCCTCCCGGTAGGCGGCGATCCGTTCCTTGACGTAGCCGGGGGGTCCGATCAGCGACGTCTCCTCGAGGAGCTCGGTGGGAACGGCGGCGGCCGCCTCCTCCTTGCGGCCGTCGAGGTAGAGGTCCTGGATGCGTTCGGCCTCCTTCTCGTAGCCGTAGCGCCGGACGAGGGTGTTGTAGAAGTTGCGGTCCCGCGCCCCCATCCCGCCGACGTAGAGCGCCGTCATCCCCCGGGCCAGCTCGCGGAGGTGCTCGAGACCCTCGCCGATGGCCACCAACCCTCCGGCGGCGACCTCGAGGGGACCGAGGCCGGCCGGCCGCCGGGCCCGTCCGGCGTCGAGAGCCTTCCCCCACACGTCGGCGGCTTTCTCGGGGATGAAGAGGAACGGGAACCATCCGTCGGCCACCTCGGCGGTCATCTCCACGTTCTTCGGCCCCATGGAGGCGATCCAGATGGGGATCGTCTCGCGCTCGGGATGGGTGATGAGCTTCAGGGCTTTCCCGAGACCCGTGCCCTGACCGGGGGGGAGCGGGATGGGGTAGATCCCGGTGTTGGTGAGGACCTCCCTCCGCCAGACGCGTCGGCAGATCTCGATGATCTCGCGGGTCCGTTCCAGCGGCTCCGTGTACGGCACCCCGTGCCAACCTTCGATGACCTGGGGCCCCGACGCCCCCAGTCCCAGGATGAAACGGCCCCCGCTCACGGCGTCGAGTCCGGCCGCCGTCTGGGCCAACAGGGTCGGGGTACGCGAGTAGATGGGGAGGATGGCCGATCCGATCTCGATCCGTTCGGTCCGCGCCGCCAGGTAGCCCATCTGGCTGACCCCGTCGTAGCCGTAGGCCTCGGCCACCCACACGATGTCGAGCCCCGCGCCTTCCAGATCGGTCACGGCGTCGAGAGAACCCGGTATGCCCCGCGAGTAGTCGAGCATCGTGCTCAGCCGCATGGGGGTCTCCTTTCGTTGCGCTCCATCAGCCGACGGTGGCGATGCCACCGTCGACCGGGAGGATGACGCCGGTGAGGTAGGCGCCGGCGGGCGACGCCAGGTAGATGGCCGCCCCGGCCATGTCGTCGGGCCGGCCGATCCGCTTCATCGGCGCGCCGGCGGCGATCTGGGCGCCGAAGGCGTCGAGGGTGGCCGCCATCATCTTGGACTGGAAGGGCCCCGGCGCGATGGCGTTCACCGTGATCCTCGGTGCGAGCTTCTTCGCCAGATGGCGCGTCAACTGGTGGACGGCGGCCTTGGAGGCGGAGTACGAGTACGTCTCGAGTATCGGGACGTGGATCCCGTCGATCGATCCGATGTTCACCACCCGGGCGGGATCGTCGTCGGTGGCGGCGGCCTCGAGCAGGGGGATGAGGAATTTCGTGGTGTGGAACACACCCTTCACGTTGAGCGACAGGACCCGGTCCCACGCCGCGTCGCCGAACTCCTCGAGCGGTGCCCCCCAGGTGTTGCCGGCGTTGTTCACGAGCACGTGGAGCCGGTCCTCGCGGCCGGCCAGCTCGTCGGCCAGCGCCCGGCACCCCGATTCCGTCGACAGGTCGCCCGGCATCGCGATGCACGTGCCCTTCTCCGACAACTCGGCCGCCACCGCGGCGCACACCTCCGCGTTACGCGACGAGATGTAGACCCTGGCCCCCGCGTCGACGAAGCCGCCGGCGATCATCCGACCGATCCCGCGCGAGCCGCCGGTGACGAGAGCGGTCTTCCCGGCGATGGAGAACAGGTCGGTCATGCCGGACCCTACCGCGCCCGGGCGTCACGACGCCCTACGATCCGCAGCCATGCCCGACTTCTTCGACGTCGTCCTGCGCCAGCGCGCCTGCCGGGCCTTCCGACCCGATGACCTGACCGACGACGTCGTCGAACGGGTCCTCCAGGCGGCGACGTTCGCACCGAGCGCCGAGAACCGCCAACCGTGGGTCTTCGTGGTCGTCCGCGACCCGGGTCGCCGGACGGCCATCGGTGAGCTCAACCGGCGGGCCTGGGAGGGCGGTGGTCGCTCGCACTCCGAGGGACGCCTGACCCAGACGCTCCTCGAGGAGGTCGACCAGGGCGCCCAGGGTGGGGTGGCGGCGGCGCCGGTTCTCGTCGTCGTCGGGGGCGACACGCGCGTCGGTGACCGCCGGGTGCTCGCCGCGTCGATCTTCCCCGCCATCCAGAACATGCTCCTGGCCGCCGGGGCCCTCGGGCTCGGCGCCGCGCTGACCACCCTGCCCCTCGTCTTCGGCGACGAGCTGGCCGAGATCGTCGGGTTCCCCTTCGAGGTCCAGCCCATGGCGGTCGTCCCGCTGGGCTGGCCGACGCGGCCGCTCGGACCGCCGCGGCGCATTCCCGTGGCGGACAAGGCCCACCGCGACACCTTCGGTTCGCCCTGGTGAGTGGCGCCGGGTAGACAGTCTGCGATGCAGGTTCACAAGTATTCGGTGGACGTCGAGGGGTCACCGCGCGAGGTCTGGCAGCTCTTCTGGGGGTACCGCAAGAGCCGTCCCGAACACGACGGCGTGAAGATCGACATCCTCCACCCCGGCGACGAGGTCGGTGAGGGCCTGATCCGCCACTGCAAATTCCGCGTCCCCCGGTACCTGATGACGGGCGGGATCGGCTATTCCTGGGAATGGCTCACCGAGGTGACGCCGTACGAGTCGTGGAAGTACGACGCCATCGGCAAGCCGCTGTGGTCGGTGGCCGAAGGCCGGACCCGGTTCGAGGAGCTACCGGCGGCCCGGACCCGGATCCACTTCTCCGAGACCTACCATGCCTTCAATCCCGTCATGCGCCTCCTTCTCGAACGACGTGTCCACCGCTTCATCTCCAAGGACAACGACCGTCTGATCACCGATTCGGTCAACGCCGGCATCCGCCGGCTGCGCGCCGCCCCGGGGGACCCGTGAGAGGCCTGAAAGACAAGGTGGCGGTCGTGGCCGGTGGCGCCGGCGGGATCGGCACGGCCACCTCGGTGCGCCTGGGGGAAGAAGGGGTGTCGGTCGTCGTGGGCGACCTCGACCACGACGCGGCGCTGTCCGTGGCCCGGCAGATCACCGACGCCGGGGGACGCGCCGTGGGTACGGGTGTCGACATCAGCGACGAGCAGTCCGTCGCCGCGCTGGTGGCCCTGGCGGTGGAGCGCTTCGGCGGCCTCGACATCCTCCACGCCAACGCCGCGGACCTCTCCGCCGGGACACTGGGACGCGACTCCAACGCCCTCGACGTGCCGCTCGACGCCTTCGACCGGGCCCTGTCCGTGAACCTCCGCGGCCATCTTCTCTGTACCCGGGCGGCCATCCCCGAGATGCTCAGGCGCGGCGGGGGAGCACTGGTCTACACGAGCTCGGGGGCCGCCTTCATGGGCGAGCCGGAACGGCCGTCGTACGCCATGTCGAAGAGCGGGCTGAACGCGCTCGTCCGTCACGTGGCGTCGAAATGGGGTCGCAAGCACATCCGGGCCAACGCCGTCGCCCCCGGTCTGGTCCTCACCGCCGGTCCCCGCTCGGTGCTCTCGGAGGAATTCATCAAGATGGCACTGCGCGGTACGCGCTCCTGGCGCCTGGGTGAGCCCGAGGACATCGCGGCCATGGTGGCGTTCCTCGTCTCGTCCGACGGCGAGTGGATCAACGGCCAGGTCCTGTCCGTCGACGGGGGCGCATCGCTGCGGTGAGCGCCGGCGGCGGTCTCTGTGCTCAGAGGTTGTGGATCCGCCGCACGGCGTCAACCACGTCGGCGCCCGGACCACCGTCGGACGCCGCCTCGGGTCGGTAGCGACGGTCGAGCACGGCCGACAGGGCGGCGCCCACCGAGAGGCGCAGGGCGTCGAGGTCGTAGCCCCCTTCGAGGACGAGAAGGGTCCGCCCCGGCCCCGGGGCGAAGGCGCGGATCCGGCGGACGAGGTCGGCGAAGTCCCCGGCGGTGAGCTGCAGCCGGGCCAACGGATCGTCCCGGTGCGCGTCGAACCCGGCCGAGACGAGGACCCAGGTGGGGGCGAAACGCTGCACCGCCGGGGCCATGGCGTCGTCGGCCGCCTTCAGCAGGACGTCTCCCGTGGCGCCGGCCGGCAACGGGATGTTCATGGTGAGACCGGGGGCGCCGGACCCGCCGGTCTCCTCCGCCCGGCCGGTCCCCGGGTACAGGGGCCATTCGTGGGTCGAGATGTACAGGACGCGGGGATCGTCCCAGAAGATCGCCTGCGTCCCGTTCCCGTGGTGGACGTCGAAGTCCACGACGAGGACCCGCTCGCCGCGCTCGGCCAGCGCGGCGGCGCCGACGGCGATGTTGTTGATCATGCAGAACCCCATCGACTGCTCGGCCAGGGCGTGGTGACCGGGCGGCCGGGCGGCCACGAAGGCGGTCTCGCCCCGGCCCTCGGCCAGGGCGTCGACGGCGGCCAGGACACCGCCGGCGGCCAACAGCGCCGTGTCCCACGAGCCCGGCCCCACGATCGTGTCGGGGTCGAGGGCGCCACCTCCGCTGCGGCAGAACTCCTCGACCAGCTCCAGGTACCGCTCCGGATGGACCCGGACGAGCTCCTCGGTGACGGCCCGACGCGGGGCGAGCTCCACCACGGCGTCGCGGAAGTCGGCGTCGGCGATCCCGTCCAGGGCGGCGGCGATCCGGGCCGGGCGCTCCGGGTGCCGGCCCCCGGTGTCGTGGCGGTCGAGCTCGGGGTTGGCCGAGAGCAGGAGCACGCCGGACCGTCTCAGCCGGTGGGCATGGGGAAGATGTGCGGTTCTGCGCCCAGGGCACGGGACGCCGAGGCGCGCTCGCCCTCGTCCATCGGCGTGAAGGTCGCCGCCACCTCGAGGGCCACGGCCAGGACGCCGGTGTCACCCGGGGTGCAGAAGGCGTGGACCCCCGGGACCGACAGGGCGAAGCGCACGCCGCGACCCACCTCGTCGGCCGTCGTGTACGGCTCGTACCAGGTCCCGGCGCTGTGGGGCCTGTCCCCCCACGGCCGGGCGGCGGCGGCCTTGATGGCCATCACGCCCACGTCGCGTCCGGCCGCCTCCTCCAGAAGGGTCTCGGCGTCGCGCCGGTAGGTGACGTCCTCCCACAGCCGGGGGTTCACCGGGAACATCACCGTGTCGAGGTCGTACCGCCGCAGCGCCTCGGCGTGGGCCGCCGGTGCGGTCAGGTTGTGACCGGTGATCCCCACCCATCGGCACAGGCCCTCGTCGCGCGCGGCCAGGATGGCGGCGACGGCGCCGGCCCGGGCGTCGAGCTCGGCCAGATCGGTCACCGCGTGCATCTGGTAGAGGTCGAACCGGTCGCACCGCAGCCGCTCCAGCGACTCCTCCAGCTGCGCCCGCACTCCCCCCGGGTCGTGGCGCAGCGTCTTGCACGCCACGAAGAGCCGCTCGCGCACGGCCGGGATGAGTGGTCCGAGCAACTCCTGGGCCCGCCCGTACTGGGGGGCGACGTCGAGGTGGTTGACCCCGGCGGCGAGGGCCTCGTCGAACACCCGCGCCGCGGTCTCGGGGTCGGCGTCCCACAGGGCGGCGGCGCCGAAGACGGCCACCGACGACTGGTGTCCCGTCCGTCCCAGCCGGCGCGTCTGCACGCTCAGGACGGTACCGCGCCGGTCCCGCCGCCGCCGCCGGCCACCCCACCGGCGCCGGCGACCCCTCTCACCGCCGCCCGCCCGCCCGTCACCGCGGACCGCGGCCCGGGGCCTACGCTCTCGACCATGGCAACGAAATCACGACCCACGGCCGAACCGAAGAAACCCGGTAAGTCCCTCAAGGAGAAGCGCGCCGCCAAGCACGAGAAGCAGGCGGCTCAGAAGCAGGCCCGCAGCGCCAAGTAGCACCCGACCCTGACGGGTCGGGCGGAGGTGGTGGCGGGGAGGGTCGGCCGCGGGCGCGATGATGGTCCATGGTCGACACGAAGACCGCGCTCGAGATCCGTCTGCAGTCGGCCTTCGACACCGTGGAGCCGGGGGCGGACCCGGTCCTGCGTCCCTCGGACCACGCCGACTTCCAGGCCAACGGCACCCTGGCCCTGGCCAAGCGCCTGGGCCGCAACCCGCGGGAGCTGGCGCAACAGATCGTCGGCGCCGCCTCCCTCGACGACCTCTGCGAGACGGTCGAGGTCTCCGGGCCCGGCTTCATCAACCTGACGCTGTCGACGCCGTTCATCGCCGACCAGGTGGCCGCCCTCGCCGGCGACGCCCACCTCGGTGTGGCCCGGGCCGAGCCCGAGACGGTGGTGATCGACTACTCCTCGCCGAACGTGGCCAAGGAGATGCACGTCGGTCACCTCCGCGGCACCGTCATCGGTGACGCGCTCTCCCGGATGCTCACGTTCGTGGGCCACGACGTCCATCGCGAGAACCACATCGGGGACTGGGGCACGCCCTTCGGGATGCTCATCGAGCACCTGGTCGACCTGGGCGAGGAAAAGGCGGTTCTCGAGCTCTCGATGGGCGACCTCGACACCTTCTACCGCCAGGCCCGGGCCTCGTTCGACGAGGACGAGACGTTTCGCGAGCGCAGCCGCCGCCGCGTGGTCCTCCTCCAGTCGGGTGACGAGGAGACCCTGCGGCTGTGGCGGGTCCTGGTGGCCGAGTCCGTCCGCTACTTCGACGAGGTCTACGCCAAACTCGGGGTCCTCCTCACCGACGACGACATCGTCGGGGAGAGCTTCTACCACCCGGAGCTGGCCGACGTCGTCGCCGAGCTCGACGCGCAGGGTCTCCTGGTGGAGAGCGACGGGGCCCGGTGCGTCTTCCCCCCCGGCTTCACCAACCGAAACGGCGACCCCCTCCCGCTCATCGTCCAGAAGTCCGACGGCGGTTTCGGCTATGCGGCCACCGACCTGGCCGCCATCCGTGACCGTGTCCGGCGCGTCGGCGCCACCCAAATTCTCGACGTGGTGGGATCGCCCCAGGCCCAGCACTTCGAGATGATCTTCGCCGCCGCCGCCATGGCCGGCTGGCTGCCCGACGGCGTCCGGGTCGCCCACGTCTCCTTCGGCAACGTCCTCGATGCCGACCGCAAGATGTTCAAGACGCGTTCGGGCGACCGTGTCCGCCTGGTCGACCTCCTCGACGAAGCCGTCGACCGGGCCGCGGCGGCGGTGGCCGAGAAGAACCCCGATCTCGACGCCTCCTCGCGCGCGGCGGTGGCCCAGATGCTCGGCATCGGGGCCATCAAGTACGCCGATCTCTCCACCGACCGCACCCGCGACTACGTCTTCGACTGGGAGAGGATGCTCTCCTTCGACGGCAACACCGCCCCCTATCTCCAGTACGCCCACGCCCGGATCCGTTCGATCTTCCGGCGCGGACGTGTGGAGGTCCCCGCCCCCGGTCATCGCCCGGTGGTCGCCGAGCCGGCGGAACGGGAGCTGGCGCTCTCGCTCCTCGGCTTCCCCGACGCCGTCTCGTCGTCGCTCTCGTCGTGGAACCCGAGCCGTCTCTGCGCCTATCTCTACGACCTGGCCACCACCTTCACCGGTTTCTACGAGACCTGCCCCGTCCTGAAGGCCCCCACCGACGACCTCCGCCACAGCCGACTGGCGCTCTCCGACCTGACGGCCCGGGTCCTGGCCCAGGGTCTCGACCTCCTCGGGATCGCCGCCCCCGACCAGATGTAGGGCCCCCTGGCCCGCCCCGCGGGCCGGCACCGGGTCCCGGGAGGGGGCCGGACCGGCTCCTACCCGGGGATGGCGCCGGGGGCGGCCAACCGGGGGATGCCCCCGATGCTCGGCAGCTGCAGGAGTCGGGAGACCACCCGGGCCCAGGCCGTCGCCGGTGGCGCCGCCGCCTCCACCCACTCGGTCACCGGCCCCACGGCCCCGTGACCGCCGGAGACCACGGCCACCTGGGGGGTGGTCCGGGGACTGCCGTGGATCCCGGGGACACCCCACGGGTACTCGCCGAACGAGCTCCCGGGACGTCCCCACACGACGACGGCGTCGTCGGCCAGGGGCTCGACGCCCACCACGGCATCGACGTCGTCGAGCCACCGGGGATCGCGGCCTCCTTCACCGGTGACGATGGCGGCCGACCCGTCGCGGATCACCCGCGCCTCTATCCCCCGGGCCCGCATCACCTCGTCGAGGTCGATTGCCTCGTCCCCGGCGTCTTCCTGGCTGTGGTCGCTCACCACCATGACCACCCAGTCGTCCCACCGAGCTCCGAGCGCCTCGCGCACCACGGCGATGGCGTCGTCGTTGTACCGATAGGCCGCCAAGGCCTCGTCGCTGTCCGGTCCGTAGAGATGGGCGGCGGTGTCGGGCCCGTTCAGTTGGGCGACCACCAGATCGGGCCTGCTCCCGACGACGCCGGCGATCTTCTCGGCGGTGGCGGCGTCGTCGGCGTACTCGAGCGCGTCGCGTTTCACGTCGGCCCCGAACTCGCCCCCGTCGGGCCACGCCGTGTCGGCCGCGGCGGCGCCCATCGCGCCCACCAGGTGGTGGTCCCCCAGGACCGCCGCGGTGGACCTCCCGGCCCGGGCGCAGACGTCGAAGACCGTCGGAGACGCGGGACCCACGTCCCAGGCCTCGACGAGGGGGCCCGCTCCGCCTGCGGGCGACGCTCCGCCCGGTGCCGGGCCCGGGATCTTGCTCGACCACAGCCCGTGCACGGCGGGGGCCACCCCAGTCACGAAGGTGGCGTGGTTGGGATACGTCGACGCCGGCATCACCGCCACCCCCCCGCGTCGGTTCCAGCCCCCCGCTTCGGCCATGGCCGACAGGGTGGGCATGGTGTCGGGCCGGACGTGACGGGGTGACAAACCGTCGAGGACGAGCAGGAGGACGTTCACGCCGGGGACCTCCGGGTCAGGTCACGAGGACCAACCCGGAGAGGTCGGCCACACTCCCCAGGATATGCGTGTGCGGCACGGCCTCGAAATCGGCCCGTCCGTGGGACCCGGTGAGCACGCCGGCCACGATGCCGGCGCCGGCCCGCCAGCCCGCCCACAGGTCGTTGGCGGTGTCCCCGGCCACCGCCACCTGGTGGACATCGCCGATCTCCAGCCGGATGACGGCCGTCAGGATCATGTCGGGCCAGGGCCGCCCCCGCCCGGCGTCGGCCGGGGAGAGGGCGAGGTCGACCGACCCCGCCCATCCCAGGGCGTCGAGGATCCGGTCGCGCGTGGTCGGGGCGAAGCCGGTCGTGAGGCACACCCGCACGCCGGCGGCGCGCATCTCGGCCATGGCCTGCTCCGCCCCCGCGATGGCGGCGATCTCCCCCCGGCCCACGGCGGCCTCGTAGGCGGCCTCGAAGGCGGCGTTGGCCCGCCGGGCCCTGGTCACGTCGCCCCCCAAGAGCTCGGTGAAGACCACGATCTTGGACTGTCCCATCGTCTTCGTCACGAACTCGTCGGCGTCGCCCACCGGGCTCCCGTCCCCGACGCCGCCCACCTCGTCGAGGGCCTGACGGAAGGCGCGCTCGACCACCCCGTCGTCGGACACCGTGGTCCCGGCCATGTCGAGGGCGGCCAGACGGATGCGCGACGTCACCGGACGAGCCCCGTCCACGTCTGTTCGGCGATGGCGGGCGAGAGCGTCATCCCCCGACCGGCGAGACCCGTGATCACGACGACGCCCGGTTCCACCTCCTCGCGCAAGCACACCCGGGCATCGGTGGTGGCCGAATACACGCCGGCCCACCGGCGCACGACCGGAGGCACCGTCCACCCGAGGATCTCCTCGGCCCGCGCACGCAGCCGGTCGTAGAGGAACTCCTCCACGGCGAAGTCGAACGGCTCCTCGTAGACGTGTGTGTCGCCGATGGTGAGGCCGCCACCGGCGCGTTGGACCAGCAGGAGCTGCATCCCGAAGGCCGCCGCCTCCTCCGACGGCGGTGCCAGCCCGGCGCGTCCCGGCACGTCGTACGCCGGGTAGTAGCGCATCGAATCCCCGTCGGCGATCGACGTGGTCAGCGTCCGGGCCGCCGCCGCCGTCTGCATCATCTGCAGCCGGCACCGCCGCACCGGCGCCCGGTCCAGCGCCGCCCCGACCGTGGAGCCGAGACCGTTGAGGGCGTCGCCCGGACAGACCAACACAAGCGACCCCTCGTGGGTCGCACCGCCATGGTCGACGACCCGTCCCGTGCCCACCTCCACGGCGCGGCGCCCGGGTCGCCACTGGTAGTGCCCGCCGTCGAGGAGGTACGCCCGCAGCGCACCCAGGACGGCACCGGGCTCGACGACGGCGTCGCGTCGGCACACGAGGCCTCCGAGCACCTTTCCCTCCACCGCGGGGTTGGCGGCCCGTACCCCCCCGGCGTCGAGGACGCTCAGCTGGCGGGCGGCGGCGTCGGGCCGCGCCGCGACCTCCTCCATCAACGCCAGCTCGGCCGGGTCGGTGGCCACGGTGAGCGAACCGTTGGCCCGCAGGCCCATCCCCGGGGCGACCGCCGCCGCCTCCTCCCACAGCTGGCGCGCCCGCAGTCCCAGCTCGAGCTCCTCGCCCACCGCCCGTCCACTCACCCACAGGAGCCCGAAGTTCCGTACCGACGCCCGGCGCGGACCGGCATCGGCCTCGAGGTGGACCACCTCCCACCCCCGCCGGACGGCCTCGAGGGCGTGCATGGTCCCGATCACCCCGCCACCGACGATGACCACCCTGTCGCGGTCCATGGGGGACGATGATTCCACGGGCGGCGACGCCGCCGTCCGCCGTCACGCCGGTGCGCCTCAGCGCCCGTGCGCCGGCCGAGGAGGGACGCCCCGTGGCCCCGTCACCGTCGGAAGAACGTTCGCTCGTCACCCGGACCGGGGACCCCGTCGCGCTCGGCCCCGTCGTCGACACCGAGCACGACTCCCTCTTCGCCCTCTTCGCCGACATCGTCGAGAGCGGTGACGGCTTTCCGCACGCGCCGCCGCTCACCAGGCCGATGTTCGATTCCACCTGGGTGACACCCGTGACCCTGGTCGTGGTGGCGCGGCTCGACGGTGTTGTCGTCGGTGGCTACTACCTGAAGCCGAACTTTCCCGGGCGCGCCGCCCACATCGCCAACGCCGGCTACGCCGTGGCCGCCGCCCATCGCCGCCGGGGCCTCGGCCGGCTCCTGGTGGAGGACTCCCTCTGGCGGGCGCCCCTCCTCGGATTCGACGCCATCCAGTTCAATCTGGTCTTCGCCTCCAACCCCGCCCGCGCCCTCCACGAGGAGCTGGGTTGGCGCGAGATCGGCCGTCTCCCCGACGCTGTCGACGGTGACGACGCCGTCATCTACTGGCGCCGGGTCGGCTGATCTGGCGCCCGGCGACGCCCGGGCCGACCGTTTTCAGACGCCGACCGGGAGCCGCCTCGGTGTCTTCGGGGTGATCGAGTTGTGGCGGACGGTGGCCCACTTGAGCCGCACCAACACCTGGACGACCCACCACGCCGGGTCGATCTCACCCTTGGCCAGCGCCAGCCGACCCGAGGTGGTCGCCGCGTGGTGGTTGTTATGTAGCCCCTCGCCGGCGACGAGCCAGGCCAGCCACTGGTTGTTGGTGGCCAGATTGTCGTAGGGGCGTCGGCCCCAGTGGTGCCCCACGGCGTTGATGGCGCCGTTGCCCACCAGATAGAAGACGGTGTGGACGACCGAGGCGACGAGAGCGATCTCCCAGCCCCCCACGACGACGAGAAGCCCGATCCCGATCCCCAGGCCGAGGAGGCTGTGGTCGAACAGGACGCGGTCGAAGCGGTCCGGCGGTAGATCACGGGCGTACCGGGCCACCTCCTCGGGATTGCGTGCCACCTTCCGGTACAGCGCGACGTTCGTCCACTGGACCCTGGCGTACCCGAGGAGCACGGGGGAATGCGGGTCGCCGACCTTGTCGGTATGGGCGTGGTGCTTGCGGTGCACCGCCACCCACTGACGGGGCCGGATCCCGGTGAGCAACCACGTGAGGACCCGGCACACCGCCGTCGCCACCGGCGAGAGGACCAGCGCCCGGTGTGACAGCGCGCGGTGGAGGTAGATCGTGGTGAGGTACAGCGCGACCTGGGAGACGAACAGACCGAGAACGACGGCGAGAAGAATTTTCAGCATCGATCACACGCTAATCCACGTCCGAGGAGCGTCTCGGCGGCGGCCCGGCCCGCCGGGGGTGCCGGTCAGGGGGACTCTGCCGCCGGTCTCGGAGACTGCCCGGAGACCGAATGGAGGCCGAAGGGAGGCCGATCGGCGGTCCATCGGCGGTCGATGGGCGGTCCCTGAGCGGTCCCTGGGCGGTCCAAGGCCCGCACAGAAGGAGGTCGCCCCGGCATCCGTGGACGTCATGGGTCACACTTGGGGTGGAGGTACGAGCCGTGCCGTACAACGCCGGGCGCATCGCCCATGATGCCGACGCCCACGTCATGGAAACACCGACATGGCTGCGCGACCACGCTGATCCCGGTATCCGGGACAAGATCGCGCCGCTGCGGTATCCGGGGGGAAACGAGTTGCGCCAGACCGGCGACCCCGCCGAGCAGACCCGCGATCTCCGGGCATCGTTCGACCGGCTCCGAGATCTCCACCAGTCGGACGACTACCGCCGCGACGAGGCCGACCAGATCATGGCGCGCAAGAACTTCGCCGCCACCGGGTCGTTCATCGCCGAGGACCGGCCCCGCGCTCTCGACCTCCTGGGCTTCTCCAGCCAGCTGGTCTTCAACACGTTCCACAACCGGCGCCTGCACGACTGGGAGCACTGCGGTGACCTCGATCTCGCTTATGGAGCGGCGCGCGCCCACAACCGTGCCATGGTCGAGTTCTGCGACGTCGATCCCCGCCTCCTCCCCACCTGCTACGTGCCCCTCGTGGACTTTGATCGTGCCGCCGCCATGACCGATGAAGCGATTGCCATGGGGGCCGCCGCGCTCCTGGTGGCGTCGGGCTCCCCCCCGACGCATTCGCCCAGCCATGTGGCCCTGGACCCCGTCTGGGCCCGGGCCCAGGACGCCGGCATCCCCGTGGTCTTCCATGTCGGCGGCACCGGGGATCTCATCGACCCCAACTACTTCCGCAACGGTCTGCCCGTTCCGCCCGACTTCCACGGCGGCGAGGAGAACTTCAGGTCGGTCGACTACATGGGCATCCCCGGACCTCCGGCCCAGACCCTCGCCACTCTGATCTTCGACGGTGTGCTCGAGCGCTTCCCCGACCTCCGCATCGGGGTGATCGAACAGGGGGCCATCTGGGTGCCGTCGTGGCTCCGGCAGATGGAGGCCGCCTTCGAGGCATTCGTCCGCCACGAGGACAGGCTCAGAGCTTTGAGCCTCCGGCCCACGCAGTTCGTGCGCCGCCAGGTGCGGTTCACGCCGTACCCGACCGAGGACGTGGGATGGATCATCGAACAGAGCGGTCCCGAGCTCTGCATGTTCTCGTCCGACTATCCCCACGTCGAGGGCGGCCGTCGACCGATCGAGCGATTCGAGGCGTCACTGGCGGGCATCGACGACGACGCCAGGCGACGCTTCTACCGCGACAATTTCGTCGATCTCATGGGATCGGCCGCCGGCGCCCTGGCGTCCTGACTTCTCCGCGCCGAAAGGGACTGTGGCGCTGGATCAGATGGCGGCAACCTCGAAGGCGGGGCTCGGTCCGGCGTGGACGAACTCGTCGATGGCACCGGGTTCGATGGACCGGGCGAAGAGGAAACCCTGGGCCCGGTCGCACTGGAGGCCCTCGAGGATCCGGAGTTGCTGTGCCGTTTCCACTCCTTCGGCGACGACGGTCAATCCGAGCGCATGGGCCAGGTTGATGATGGCGCCGACGATGGCCAGGTTGCCGGTGACGCGCACCATGTCGTCGATGAACGACTTGTCGATCTTGACGAAGTCCAGGGGGAATTGACGCAGATAGGCGAGCGATGAGTACCCGGTGCCGAAGTCGTCCAGGCCCACCTGGACCCCGACGTCGCGCAGGCCCCGCAGCCCGGTGATGGCCGAGTTCGATGCTTCCATCAGCACCCTCTCGGTCAATTCGAGTTGGAGGTTGCGCGGTTCCACCCCGTGGGCGGCGAGCTGGTCGATGACGGATCGTTGGAACCCCACGTCGGCCAGGTGGCGGGCGGTGACGTTGATGGCGACCTCGGCGAATTGGGTCCCGGCCAACCGGATCCGCCAGCCGCTGACCTGCTTGATGGCGTCGGCCAGCACCCGCTCGTCCATGGCGATGAGCAGACCCGACTCCTCGGCCACGTCGATGAACGAATCGGGTTGGAGCAGTCCATCGGTGTTGGGGTCCCGCATCCGGACCAGTGCCTCGGAGCCGACGGCGCCCCCGGTGCTCAGGTCGATGATCGGCTGGTACTCGACGACCAGTCCGCCTTCGTCCAGGGCGCGGCGCAGCATGCGCTCGGTGACGAGCCTGCCGACCGCCTTGGTCTGCAGCTCCTCGTCGAAGACCTCGGCCCGGTCCCGGCCCCGGTCTTTGGCCCGGTAGAGCGCCAGATCGGCTTCGCGTAGAAGGTCCTCGGCGGCGCGTTGGGAGTCGGCCGTCGAGGCGACGCCCACGCTCAGGGTGCAGACGAACTCCTCCATGCCCACCCGGAAGGGTTCACGTCCGGCCTCGATGATCCGCTTGGCCAGGACCGTGGCGGCATTCTCGTCGACCATCGTCTCGGCCACGATGACGAACTCGTCGCCCCCAAGGCGGGCCAGAGTGTCAGCCGGTCGGATGTGGTGCGTCAGTCGTTCCGCCATCTTCAACAAGATGGCGTCGCCCACGCGGTGACCGAGCGAATCGTTCACGACCTTGAACCGGTCGAGGTCGACGTAGAGAACGGCCAGGACACCGCTACCGCGCTCCATCCGGCGCAGCCCCTGGCGCAGTCTGTCCATGAGCACGGTCCGGTTCGCCACCCCGGTCAGGGGGTCGGTGGATGCTTCGTGTTTCAACGCCATCGTCAGTTGATGACGTTCACTCACGTCGCGTATCGACGACACCACGAACGTCGAGTCGTCGGTTTCGAGACAGCGTGAGCGCGCTTCGGTCCACCGGTAGCTGCCGTCACGACAGAGAAACCGAAATGTCGCCGTGGCGTGCTCGGCCCCCGCCAGTAGCGCGTCGCGGCTCTCGTGTAGGGACGCGACGTCGTCGAGATGGGCGAACTCGTCATGGTTGTGCCCCACGAGATCGGCGGGCTCCCAGCCGAACAAGCCGAGCGACCCGGGAGAGACGAAGCGGAACACTCCGTGCTCGCTGGTCACGACATGGACGTCAGGCGACTCCACGACGAAGGACTGATAGTCGATCATGCCTTTCGGCATGGTCACCGGTGGATCGGCGACACCCGGTGAGAGTTCCATTTGCGCCATCTCCCGTGCGAAACAAAAGCTCCATTGTCTGGAGGGCTCTGTCGTTCGCAGGGTCTTGACGAACGTTCGCGGGGACTTGACGAACCGGTCGCATACGACCGTCTTGCAAAGATACCCGGCGGTAATGGGCCGAAACAAGGTTATGGGGCTTTAGTCACAGACAGTGGCCGTCGGAGAGGTGACGTCGGTCACCGGCTGTTCGATCGATCTGTTGTCGGCGCATCCGGGCCTCTGTTCGATCCGCCCGGTTCGTTCAGACGGGCCTTGGGTCACGGGCCTTGGGTCACGGGCCTTGGGTCACGGGCCTTGGGTCACGGGCCTTGGGTCACGGGCCTTGGGTCACGGGCCATTGGGTCACGGGCCATTGGGTCAGACAGGCGGCGCCGTGACCTGTGTTCGTCGTCTACAATTTGCCAGTGAAGGGCTCGGTCCCCCATGAGCCCGGGGTGCGTGCAATCCAGTCCCCGTTGACTCCTGCCCCAGTCCACGGAAGGCACTAGATGCGCACGCAACATGCCGCAGACCGTAACGGGACGACGGGTGTCGGCGACGGCGGGAACTGATCCGTGGCCGGCGAACGACTGGCGCGCATCCTGGCCCTGCTGTCCGCCGGGGGCCAGACCGAACCGGGGACCTCTCGCTTGTGTGACGTCTGCGCCGAGGCGTCGGACATGAGTGGCGCCGGCATCATGCTCATGTCATCGGACGTACCCGTCGGTTCGGTGTGCACGTCCAATGCAGTGAGCGAGTTGATCGAGGAGTTGCAGTTCACCTTGGGCGAGGGTCCCTGTGTCGACGCCTACAACGAAGGCCGCCCCGTACTGGAGCCCGATCTGGCCGACCCGGAGACGCCGCGCTGGTTGGCCTTTTCGCCTCCGGCGCTGGCAGCGAACGCCCGCGCCGTGTTCGGTTTCCCCCTTCAGGTGGGAGCCGCCCGTCTCGGTGCCATGAACCTCTACCGCGACCGGCCGGGGCCGCTCAGCGACGACCAGCACGCCGATGGGCTGGTCCTGGCCGACGTGGCCGCCCAAGTGGTCCTCGCCATGCAGGCCAATGCTTCCATGGAGACATTGGCCGTGGAGCTCGAGGTCGGAGCGAATTTCCACCTCATCGAGCACCAGGCCTCGGGCATGGTCGCCGCCCAGCTCGGCGTCAGCGTCGCCGAAGCCCTCATCCGACTGCGGGCCCACGCCTTCGGACACGACCAGGCGCTCATCGAGGTCGCCCAGGCGGTCGTGGACCGGCGGCTGCGTTTCGACATGTCCTAGCGTTGCTATCGCAATAGGTGCCGCCATCAGGCGGGAACTCACAGGAGTAACATGGGGGTCGGAAATCGGCCCTTCAGGCCCAGGGCACGTGGCAGGCCCGGCAGAGGAGGTCCCCAATGGATGGATCGACAAAAGAGGCCTTGCTGGCTCAGACCTTCGTGGATCTCGTCGACACGCTGGTCGAAGATTTCGATGTCGTGGATCTCCTGACACTGGTGGCCGATCGCTGTGTGGAAGTCCTCGACATCGCCGCCGCCGGGTTGATGCTCGTCGCTCCCGAAGGGGATCTTCGGGTGGTCGCCTTCTCCAGTGAAGCCGTGCGCGTCGTCGAACTGTTCGAACTGCAGGCCGAGGAAGGTCCTTGTCTGGACTCCTACCGCTCCGGCCTGCCTATCGTCAACCAGGACCTGGCCAAGGTCGACGGCCGTTGGCCGAACTTCACCCCCGTGGCCCTTGATGCCGGCTTCCGGTCCGTCCACGCCATGCCCATGCGCCTGCGCGGAGCGGTCATCGGGGCCCTCAACCTGTTCCGGGCCGATGTGGGCGACCTGGGCGAGTTCGACCTCATCGCCGCGCAAGCTCTCGCCGACGTCGCCACCATCGCCATCCTCCATCACCGCGCCGCCAGTGAGGCCCAGCTGGTGAACGAGCAGCTCACTCTGGCCCTCAACAGCCGCATCGCCATCGAGCAGGCCAAGGGCATTCTGGCCGAGCGGTCCGGGCTCGACATGGACCACGCCTTCGCACGGCTGAGGAAGTACGCCCGCGACCACAATCTCCGCCTCGTCGACGTCGCCCACGCCGTGGTCGAGGGCAGGTTGAAGGCCGAGATGCTGGATCCGCCCAGCCCTTCTCACGCAACCTGAGGAGTACAGCGGCGGCACCGGCGGGGGCGAGGTAGTCACCTCATGACCACCGGACGGGGTCCGGGCGGTCCCCACGACCGGCCGGTACGGTGGCCGAGATGTCGGAGGTCACTGCACGGTACGCGGCGGTGGCCGAGGGTTTCACCCTCCGGGTCGATGGTGTCCCACCCGACCGTTGGTCGGCCAGCACGCCCTGCCCGGACTGGTCGGTCCGGGATCTCGTCGCCCACGTGACCATGACCCACCGGAGGGTCATCGCCACCCTGGTCGCAACCGAACCTATAGAAGTGGACCTCGCCGCCGACCTCGGCCCCCAGTGGCGCTCGGCGACTGGTGCGATCACTGAGGCTCTGGCTGACGACTCCCGGGCGTCGACACTCGTGGGGGGGATGTTCGGGGAACAGACCTTCGAAACCCTCGTCGGCCGCCTGGTGTGCGCCGACACCCTCGTCCACACCTGGGATCTGGCCCGGGCGACGGGTCAGGACGAGACGCTCGTTGCCGGTGCGGTGACGAAGGCGCTGGACTCACTCACTTCCATCGACGACGCCATCCGCCGCCCCGGCGGATTCGCGGCCAAGATCGCTCCCGCGCCGGGAGCAGACGCCCAGACGCGGTTCCTCAACTTCTGCGGCCGCACTCCTTAGCGGACCCGCCCACGTGGAGCGCACTCGCTAGTGGACAAAGGCGATAGGGCGCGAAAGGTGCGTGACGGGTACGACCTGATCGCCGGGCGGTACATGGAAGTGATCACCCGGCCTCGTGGCTTCGACCCCCGCACCGAGTGGATCGACGCTCTTCTCGGTCGCCTCGCCGCCGGTGGCTCGGTGTTGGATGTCGGATGCGGTCCGGGGGTTCCGACCGCGGCGGCGATCGCCCGCGCCGGACATCGCGTCACCGGGATCGACATCTCGCCGCGTCAGATCGAACTGGCCCGTGCCCAGGTGCCCTCCGGACGGTTCCTCGTGGGTGACGTCCTGGAGGCGGTATTCGAACCGGGATCGTTCGACGCCGTCGTCGCCCTCTTCTCCTTGACCCACATCGCGCGCGCCCAGTGGGACTGGCTCTTCACCCGCCTCGTCGAGTGGTCGCATCCGCAGGCGTGGCTGCTCGCCACCTTCGGGATGAGCGACTGCGGAGGATGGGACGAGGAGGACTTCCTGGGGCTGGGCGCCACCAACTGGACGAATGGATTCAGCCCCGACACGAGCCAACGCATGTTGCGCAGCGCCGGCTTTCGTATCGACCGGGCCGACATCGTCCATGACGACACCCCATTCGGGCCCGAACGGTGGCTCTGGGTACTGGCCCAGCTGCCGTAGGAACAGATCCCTAGCAGACCCGGCGGGCCGATCACCGCGCCGCGCCCAGGGCCTAGGCCCGGGCCGGGAACCGAGTCAGAGGGCGCTGCGCTGGCGCTCGAGAAAAGTGCGCTCCACCGGATTGACGGTGAGGGCCAGGGCGACTGCGTAGGCGGCGACGGCCTCGGCCCGACGGTCGAGCCGTCGGAGCAGGTCGGCGCGCGTGGCATGGAAGAGGTAGTACTCGCCGAGATCGAGGTTCTCGACGAGTTCGAGCGCGAGGGCCGGACCGTGCACCTCGGCGACGGCCACGCACCGATTGAGGGCGACGATCGGCGTCGGTGACATGGCGAGTAACTGGTCGTAGATGGCCAGGATCTGGGGCCAGTCGGTCCGGCGCGCGTCGGGGGCGTCGCTGTGCACGGCGTTGACGGCGGCCTGCAGCTGATACGGCCCGGGGCGGTTGCGGCGCAGGCACGCCCGGACCAACTCTTGGCCTTCGGCCATCAGGCTGGGGTCCCACAGCGTGCGGTCCTGGTCGGCGAGCAGGACCAGCGAGCCGTCCGCCGCGGTCCGGGCCGGGCGCCGGGCCTCGGTGAGCAGCAGAAGGCCGAGCAGACCGAGCACCTCGGGCTCGTCCGGCATCAACTCCGTCAGCAGCCTGCCCAGGCGGATCGCCTCGGCGCACAAACCCGAGCGCACCAACTCCTCGCCACCCGAAGCGGTGTAGCCCTCGTTGAAGAGGAGGTAGACGACGGCGAGCACCAGCGGCAGGCGATCAGGGAACTCGGCCTCGCTCGGCACGCGGTAGGGGATGGCGGCGTCGCGGATCTTGCGCTTGGCCCGGACGAGGCGTTGGGCCATGGTGGACTCGGGCACGAGAAAGGCGCGTGCGATCTCCGATGTCTGGAGCCCGGCGATGAGTCGCAGCGTCAGGGCCACCTGTGCCTCGGATCCGAGCGCTGGGTGGCAGCAGGTGAAGATCAGGCGAAGGCGGTCGTCGAGCACCGGACCCACATCCTCGAGCTCTGTCTCGGCGTGCAGGAGAGCCGCCTGGGCCTGGCGACTGCTGCGGGACGATTCCCGGCGCAGCCGGTCCAGGGCCTTGTTGCGGGCGGTGGTGACGATCCAGCCGGCCGGGCTCGGGGGCACCCCGGTCCGTGCCCATCGCTCGGTGGCGGCGACGAACGCCTCCTGGACCGCCTCCTCGGCGATGTCGATGTCACCGAAGAGACGGACCAGGATGGCGACGGCACGGCCGGACTCCTGCCGGAAGGCGTGCTCGACGGCAGCCGCGTCAACTCTCTCCACGTCCTACTCCTCGGGCACTCCCTGGAAGGGACGGACCTCGACCGGAGCTCCGCAGGCGGCGGAACCCCGGGCGGCCCATTCGAGAGCGCGATCGAGGTCGGGCGCCTCGACGATCCAGAAACCCCCGAGCTGCTCCTTGGTCTCGGCGAAGGGTCCGTCGGTGGTCAGGACCTTGCCGTTCTCGGACCGCACCACGGTGGCGACCGTGGCCGGCTGCAGGCCACCGGCAAACACCCACGCCCCGGTGGATTGCAACTCGGCGTTGAAGGCCTCGACCGCCTTGTAGGCCGCCTGTGCGTCCTCGTCCGAGCGGATGGGCTCGCCCTCGACCATGTGCACCGCAAGCAGGTACTGCGTCATCTCATCTCTCCTCTCGCCCGGATCGGCACCGCACCGACCCTTCACCCTCCACACGAACGCTCTCGCCCCGAATCGACATCGGCCCGGAGAAATCTGGACCAGAGGTCTGCCCGGCATCGCCGGTGCGGCCCGCGGCAGCCCGGAAATGACTATGGCGCCCCCGGCGAAGCTTTGTGCCGAGGTCGAAGATGTGGAAAGTCAGCTTGACACGTGGCCTGGTGTCAAGTTGACTTGTCATGGTGGAGAACCGGGTGCGTGAGCTGCGAGGCGCCGCCGGGATGTCTCAAGCGGACCTCGGTGATGCGCTCGGGGTCTCCCGCCAGACGATCAATTCGATCGAAAACGAGCGCTATCTGCCGTCGCTGCCCCTGGCCATGGCCATCGCCCGCCATTTCGACGCGGCTGTCGAGGAGATTTTCGTGCTCAAGGAGAAGGAGAAGGCGTGATGGATGGATCATCGGTCAGGGGTCATCGAGCGGTGAGCGCCGGCGTCCTGGTGATTGGCGGTGGTGCCGTAGCCGTTGCCAGTTGGGTCGGCGGCAGCCACGGCTGGGCACTAGCGGCCATGGCCATCTACGCGGTCCTGGCTCTGATGGCGTATGCGTGGGCGGGTCGGAAAGGTGACGTAGCCGCGATACTCCGGCTGGGCGGAGACGAGCGGCAACGAGGACTGGATCGTGACGCCACCGCCATCAGTGGAGTCGTCGTCGTTGTCGTCGCCCTCGTCGGAGCGCTCATCGAGCTCGGTCGGACGGGATATCCAGGCCCGTACGGCTTACTGTGCACCGTCGCCGGCACGGCCTACATCATCAGCCTCGCCGCCCTGCGCCGGCGTCGGTGACCGGTGACGGCAACCGCCACCACGAGGTCACCGTGGAACTCACCGTTGTGCGACTCGCTCGTCCTGAGGCGTCGTATCCGGGTCGTCGGTGAGGATCTCGCCGGTCTCGAGGAGCGTCTTCAAGCCCGACATGACCCTCGGCCAACCCTGGCTGACACTCTCCACCACGATGCTCCCGGCCTCGAAGCCGTCGTGCACGACGGTCAGCTTCACCATCGACCCTTGGGGCTCGATATCGAAGGTCACTTTTGACCGAGGCTCGCCGGCCGCTTTGGCGAGGAATTCGTCGCTGAATCCGTGGAGTGCGGCCCACTCGGGTGTGAAGGTGTGCCACGAGTACGCCAACCGGCGATAGGGCTCGGATTCGAGAACCACCTGGGCGGGATCGATGATGGTCACCCCGTTCTGCTCCCAGGTCACCGTCGACCCTGTTGTCCAGTCGGACTCGAAGCGCAGGCCCCAGTACCGCTCGGTGAAAGCCGGATCGGTCAAGGCCCGCCACAGCCGTTGTGATGTGGTTCGGATGTAGGTCGTGTAGACGAATTCGGGCTTCTGCATCGTGGTGTCCTCCAGTGCTCGCTTCAGGTCCGCCAGGGCGTGGACCCGTCCTTGGTGGTAGTGGCCGATCCAGCGTTCGGCGATGTCGTTGATGGGCGCGGCGTTGAGGTAGTGGAGCTTCTCCCGGCCGCGCCGAACCGTGGTTACGAGATTGGCCGCCTCCAAGACCGCCAGGTGCTTGCTGACCGACTGCCGGGCCATGTCCAGCCCGGCACACAGCTCTCGCAGACTCTGCCCGTTGCGCCCGTTCAAGCTGTCGAGCAACCGACGACGGCTCGGATCTGCAAGGGCCCTGAATACGTCGTCCATCAACCCCAGCTGCTGATCGGGATGTCGTCGGGGAACGGGGTGCCTTCGTCTCCTTCCAGTGACGCCTTCATGCTCATCAGGAAGATCGCCCACTTCGTGCTGCAGTGGTGCATGAAGTCGACCGGTTCACGCCAGTCGGAATGGCGGAACAGCACCACGGTCTCGTCTCCTGACTGCTGAAGGTCGAAGCTGATATTCGTACCCACCCATTCGTCGGGACCTTCGACACAGGTCCAATGGACAGGGCGTTCCGGAGTTGCATCTACCACCTTCATCACGGCGCTCGGCTCGGGCTGGCCGAAGAAGAACCGAAGCATGCCGCCCGGACTCGGGTCACCGTCAACGCGGCTGGTCCACCAACGGGCGAGACCCTCCGTCGTCGTCAGCGTCTCGAAGGCACGCCCTTGTGGTGCCGCAATTCCGACGCGGTGCCGTATGTCAGCCATGTCGCACTCCCTTGGTCGCCCTCTGCCGCCGTCTCGAAGACGAATGGCGGTGTCCCGGTCGTATGCAGCCACACGGCTGCCTAACAGACTATAAGCAGCCGAACGGCTGCATGTCAACCCTCCGCTAAGCAGTCCGTCGAGCAAGACCACCCCCGCACGCAGAGGGGAGGACCAACGTGGTCAGCAGCAGTGTGCGCGTCGCCGCACCCCCCGAGGTGGTTTTCCCCTACTTCACCGACCCCCAACTGATGGTCACCTGGATCGGGGAGCGCGTCGTCCTCGACCCCTACCGGGCGGGACGTTCGCCGTCGACTTTGGCGGGGCCGCCGCCCGCGGCAGCTACGTCGCGGTGGAGCCGCTCCACCGGGTGGTCTTCACCTGGGGGATCCCCGAGGACGCCACACTGCCGCCCGGGAGCAGCACAGTGGAGGTGGTTCTCGTCGCGGACGGCGCCGACACGATCGTGAATCTCACCCACCGCGACCTTCCGTTGGATCGCGAACCATCCCATCAAGAGGGGTGGGAGCGCTGCCTGGCCGCGCTCATCGCCGCCCACCGTCATTGAAGGCGATCGACGTCGAGGGGCCGCGTGCCCACTCCCCCGCGGGCCCTCACTCACCACCAATCTGGCGCCGATTGGCCGCTCCCACGCCACCTGCTCAACAAGTCCAGGCGTTGGCACCGTGCCGGTGGGTCGATCCGGGCGTGATCAGCTATCGGGACTGTGGTGAGAAGCACCGCCGTCCCCTGCCATGTTTCGCAGGCCGGAAATTTTTCGTGCCCCCGGCAGGACTCGAACCTGCGCAACCGGCTCCGGAGGGCCATCTGGTCTGTCCACTACGTCTTCCCAGTGAACTCCAGTGCCTCTGAGCTGGCAGTCGAGTCTTGCCAGTCTGTCGCTGTCTTGCCAGTAGCCCCCTGTTGATCGGCAACTTTGATCGGCAAGTATTTCAGCGGTGAGGCGCCCGCTCTCGCACCCGACCACAAACGGCGGGTGCCACTGATCGAGGTGGGGCCTCATTGCCTATCCATCGTCGCGTTGCCCATCCTGCCGGGCGGGATCGATACGCAACGCACACGGGATCCGATTATGAGCGGTTCGGAAGTTGAGTCATAGCTCCTCTATGGTGTCGGGTCGACTGCCAGCGCGGTACTAGTCCGGTGATGCGACGCCTTTGCCCGACCGCAGCGCCGAATCAGGTCACCATCCTGGATTGGGGTTTGGCGCACGCGTTTTGCCTCATTCTCGCTCGAGGTGGCCGATCTGGAGCATCTCGTAGCCACGATATCGGCATCCACAGTGAGGTGATCCATTCGAGGATCGCGTCTCGGGGCCACCACGCCTGTCCGTGGCCACGAAAAAGTCCGCACTTTTGGCCATGAAGAGTCCGCACTGGTGGCCACCACCAGTCCGCACTTTTGGCCACGAGAAGTCCGCACCCCTCGCTGAAGCATCCACCTGAGGGTCCCCCCCGGCCGGTCACGGTGGCGGTGCAAGCCAACCGCCGCAACCGACCGAGGGGAGACCTCCATGAAATCAGCGAGGGACCGAATGGACATGTATGCCGCCTACCAAGAGGTGGGCACCTACCGAGCCGCAGCGGAGATCTGCGGCACCAGTGACAAGACGATCAAGAGGGCCGTGGAGGGCGCCAGGAGGGCCGAGGCGGCCACTGCCGACGGTCGAGGCGTGGTCCAGCACAACTATGACGACGTGACCGACATCATCGCCCAGCGGGTGGAGAAGACCGAGGGTCGCATCTCGGCCAAGCGGCTCCTGCCAGTGGTCCGGGCCGCCGGATACGAGGGATCGTCGAGGAACCTCCGCCGGGCCGTCGCCGAAGCGAAGGCGCAGTGGCGCATCGAGCACCACCGGGGGCGCCGCCCCGGGGTGTGGGTGCCCGGCGACATGTTGGTGTTCGACTGGGGGGAGATCGGACCGCTGTTCGTGTTCTGTGCCGTGTTGGCCTGGAGCCGGTTCCGCTTCGTCTACTTCGCCGACAACCTGGGCGCCGATTCGACCATGGCCGCGCTGTCCCAGTGCATGGAGACCATCGGTGGGGTCCCCAAGACCCTGTTGACCGATCGCATGGGTTGTCTGAAGGGTGGGACTGTGGCGGGCCTCGTCATCCCGACACCGGCCTACGTGCGCTTCGTCACCCATTACGGCACGCGCCCCGATTTCTGCGAGGGTGCCGACCCGGCGTCGAAGGGGATCGTCGAGGCGTTGGTCGGTTACGTGAAGTCCGACCTCATGATCCCCGAAGAGCTCAGCGTTTTGGAGCTCGCAACGGCCAACGCCAAAGGCGTCGTGTGGTGCACCGAGGTGAACGCCCAGGTGCATTCGGAGATCATGGCCATCCCGGCCGAACGGCTCGAGATCGAGCGTCCGCTGCTCGGGATCCTGCCGTCGCTCCGGGCGCGGATCGGCAAGGTCGTCCAGCGCAAGGTCGACCGGCTCAGCTGTGTGCGCTTCGGCTCGGCCCGCTACTCGGTGCCCAATGTCCACATCGGCCGCCAGGTCGAGTTGCGGGTGGCCGACGGCACCGTGCACGTCGTGTTCCTGGGCGAGATCATCGCCGAACACAGCCTCGTCGCCCCTGGTGAGACGGCTGTGCTCGACGAGCACTACGGCGGTCCCCGGCCCTTCCCGGCCCGGGCCGTGCGCCCGAAGACCCCGGCCGAGAAGGCGTTCTGCGCCATGGGCCCGGCCGCCGAGGCCTTCATCAAGGGGGCCGCCGCCAGTGGGGTGACCACCCTCGCCGCCGACCTCGTCGAGCTGTGCGCCATGGAAGCAGCTCACGGCACGGGGGCACTCATGGCGGCCGTCGAGCGGGCCGTCGAGTTCGGCCGGTTCCGCGCCCACGACGTGCACTCGATCCTGGCTGCGGGCACCGGCGTCCCCCGTCCACGGGCACCCGGTGACGCACTCATCGTCGCGCTGCCCAGTGTCGCCGTCCGCTCGCTCGGGGACTACGCCATCGGGGGTGAGGCATGAGCACCAGTCCGCCGCCGCTCGCCGCCGACCTCGATGCCGGTCTGCGCCGCCTGCGGCTCGGGGCCATGCGCCGACTCAGTCCCGAGCTGTTGGTGGTGGCCAAGACCCAGCGCTGGCGCCCCGAGGAGTTCCTGCGCACCTTGGTCGAGGCCGAGATCGCCTCGCGTGACGCCTCGAACGCGAGGGACGGCTCCAAGCGGCGGCCTTCCCAGTGAAGAAGACCCTCGAGGAGTTCGACGTCGACGCCTCGTCAATCCCACGCGCCACGTTCGACTATCTGGCCTCGCTCGAATGGATCGCGGCCAAGGAGAATCTATGTCTCGTGGGACCGGCCGGGACAGGCAAGAGCCACTGCCTCGTGGCCCTCGGACACGCTGCGGTGGAAGCGGGGATGCGGGTCCGCTACTTCACCGCCTCCGAACTCGTGGAGACCCTCTACCGCGGTCTGGCCGACAACTCCGTCGGCCGGGTGATCGAGCAGATCTTGAAAGCCGACGTCATTCTGGTTGACGAGGTCGGCTTCGCTCCGATGGACGACACCGGCACGCAGCTGTTCTTCCGCGTCGTCGCCGCCGCCTATGAACGACGGTCCCTCGGCATCGGATCGCACTGGCCGTTCGAGGACTGGGGGCGCTTCCTCCCCGAGCACACCACAGCCGTCAGCCTGCTCGACCGGCTCCTGCACCACGGCATCGTGGTTGCCACTTCCGGCGAGTCGTTTCGGCTGAAAGAAGCCCGTCAGCGAGGAGGTGCGCCGAAGCTCACCTAGGATTGAACATCACCGCGAGGGGTGCGGACTTCTGGTGGCCAAAAGCTCGGACTGAAGACTGGCCATGCACACACGCCGAATACCGACCCGACGAAGCCACTCGGAACCTCAGGATACGACTAGCCGTCGGAGAAGCGACCAGTGTCCGCGTCGGTAGCGCTGTCGCGATATGGACACCAGTGGCACCGATTACATCAGCCGCAACGTTCTTCACAGGTGCTGTCCTGGACTCCGACATGTTGCGACGACGTTGCTGGATACCAATCTCAGTTCGGAATAGAAACATCGTTGGGTCTCGGCGTTGAGGTCAAAGCAGCCCCGACGAGTCATATTTCCCGAGCTCCGAAGCTCAAGGGACGGGGGAACAATGATGACTGGCTTACGGTCGCGTGTCTCAGAAGCCCTTCGAGCACGATGGAGTCGTGAGCATCGTGGCGTGCTGGCTCGGATTGTGTCCGTCCTCGGTTCAGTAGCGATTGTGCTGGGACTAATCCCAGCGATCAACGCGATATCGAATGCCAGCGTCGGAACTGCAACGTCCGTTGGTGGCAGTACGACACTTGGGCACGTAGCCCTGTCGAACGCGTCCCTTACCTGGGGCACCCAATTCACGCCGCCTTCGTTCGACGGAACCACCTGCTTTGATGCTCAGGACTGTGAGGCCGTCGGCTCGTACAACAACAGTCCGGTGGTCTATTCCACGTCAAACCAGGGATGGACCTGGACGCAAGGCCAGTTTACGTCCCCGGGGGCTGGTTCATTCCAAAGCGTGTCGTGCATTTCGGACGCGACCTGCTGGGCGGTTGGCGGCGCCGGCGCGAGCTCACCGCTCCCCGTGGTGTTTCAGACCACGAACGGTGGTGCCAACTGGACAGCACAATCATTCGGAACAGGAAGCAGCACAGGCACGATGTATTCCGTCTCTTGCCTGGTGGTGTCAGGGGCCGATGACTGCTGGGCGGCCGGTGTGATGAGCGGATCGCTCGTGGTCTACGCAACGACCAGCGGAGGGAGCACGTGGAGTGCGCAGTCGGTGTCGCCAAGCGGAACCGTGACGAACCCTTCGATCTCGTGTGAGGTAGGTAGCTCAGTCGGCACGTGCATGGTGGTCACCGGTGCGAACGCCCTGGCCACCACCGACGGTGGTGCGACCTGGGGTGCGACCTCATTGTCCCCCATCTCCAGTCCCACGCTCGACGCGGTGAGTTGTCCCACCGTTTCCACCTGCTTCGCGACCGACAATGGCACAGGGATAGCCGAGCTCTCGGGCGGATCGAGTTTTATCGGGACAGGGGCGAGCACATGGAGCGCATTGACCCTGGGACTCTCGATCAACTCCCTCGCCGGTATCTCGTGCGCCAGCGCCTCGGTCTGCACGACCGGTGGGATGCAGGACGCTACTGATACCCACGGCTCAGGCAGCGATATCGGCTACCAAGGCACCGTTCTATCAACCTCGAATGGTGGCGCCAACTGGACGAGCTCTCTCACAAATGGGGATCCCCCCACCAACCTGCTGCCAAACGCCCTCTTGGTACATGGACCCAACTACTTCTCGTGTCCCACTTCGGCAGCCTGTCTGGCCGGTGGAGAAGAAGGCATCGTTGCCTCTCGAAACGACAATGTTGCGCCCTGGACGGGAGCATTCCTCACGCCCGTCATGGCGGGCACCCAGCTGAGTTGTGCGACCCTTTCGGCGTGCTTCATGGCCCCAGGCAGTGATGTCACGTTCCGATCCCCTGGTGGCGGTCGGAGTTGGTACCCAGAAAACCTGCCGACCATCGAGTCGAATTCGAGCACGTCAGGTATCAGTGGCCCGACCAATAATGTCTACGACTCAGGGTGCAACGGCACATCCCTTTGCGGATTTCTCGGAAAGACCACAGATGGCTACTACGATCAGGGGTGGAGTTCCGACGGGCAGACGTGGACGACGCAAGCTGACGACGCGACTAGTGGTTCCGACTCCTTTCAAGCACTCAGCTGTCTGACCAGCGGGTATTGCATCTACTTCGACAACAACTCCAGTTCGTCAACTCTCGATCATTTGGGGCCGTGCACCGGCACAGGCACCTGCCCGACCCTCACAACACCGACAGGTATCACCAAGACCTTCGCCTCGTCGTGTGAAGGAAGTGCAGACTGTTGGGTCGTAGGTCAGAACACCTCCGGTGACGGTGCTGTATGGGCGACCACCAATGGCGGAGTGACGTGGACGTTGCAGTCGCTTCCAAGTCCTCTGAGCGGCACGGGTGCGTTCACCCAGTCGTCGCTATCCTGCGCCGACACCCAAGACTGTGTCGTCGCTAATGCCTCCGGTAACTTTGCGTACACCACCACCGGTGGGACGGGTTGGTCGACGCTCTCTACGGCGTCGGTCAACGCCGAGACCACCGTGTCGTGTGCGGATGCCAATGACTGTGAAGCGATCGTGGGAACGACCAGTTCAGGGATCGAGATACTGGCTCTCACGTACGCTGGGACGAGCTGGTCGCCGACCTTGAACGCGTTGCCTGCGGGCTACACGACGGCTTCGAGCATGACCTGCGCCGACTCGTCGGACTGTTGGGTTCTGGCCGGTACGACATCGGGCACGACAGCGGTGCTCTCGGCCAATGTGCAGGTGCCACCCGTCGGTGGGGCGCTGACCCAAGGTGAGTCGTTCGCCGGGAACGCGGCCGAGAGCAAGGGACAGTCTCCACAAGCGTGGACGAGCGGTGTCAATACCGCTGACGGTGACTACAGCACGAGCTTCCCGCTGGTCAGTATTCCGGCCCGAGGTCTGCCCTTCGGTTTTAGTCTGACCTACGACGCCCAGCTGGCCCAGTACCAGGTGGAGTCGGGGGCCTCCTCGGCCGGACCCTACGGCTGGGGGTGGACGGCCTCCAACAATGAGTCCGTTACGGCCGGGCCGGGCGCCAGTCAGGTGACTGTGAATCAGGAGGGGGGAGCTCAGGTCGTCTACAACGAGACGACCCCGGGAGGCGTACCCACGTATACACCGGCGGAGTCGGCACGGGTCGAGACGATATTGACCTATTCGAGCTCGACCAATCAGTACACGTTCACCTTTGACAATGGGTTGGAGAAGGACTTTTTCACCACATCGGGACCCTTGGCCGCGGGGACGCTTGTCTCGGAGAAGGACGCCAATGGTTACGCCATCACATACGGTTCCGAGGCGAAGAACCTCGGCTTGTGCCCGAACACGTCTGGTGTCACGAACTGCTCGACCATCGTCGATCCCGCTGGACGGACCATAACCATCGTGAACGCCACGTCCGGATTTGTCTCCGAGGTCATTGACCCTGCCGGCAACACCTGGGCTCTCGTCGACACAAGTGGGAATCTCACCTCTATTGAGGACCCGAGGAGCCATAGCACGTCGTTCGCTTATGACAATGGCAACACCAACGCCAATCTCGTCCACGACTTGGTTCAGATCACGCCGCCGCGCAACGTTGGCAACACGCTGATCGCCTACGACTCGCTTGGACGGGTCTATTGCCAGGTGGCACCAGCTGAACAGGCTGCCAGCGTAACGTGTCCAGGCGTCGGATCGCCCGCCACGTTCGGAATGACCGTCTACCAATACAGCGGGAGCAATTCCTCGGACTCCGGGGGGACGACGACGATCACCGACCCCCACGGGAACATCACCAACCACGAGTACTCCAACAACGTCCTGGTGGCCACGACGAGTGGCATCGGAACGGCGACGCCCGCCTCCACGGTCATCCAACCAGATTCGAACAGTCTGCAAGCGGCACGCGTGATCGACCCCGACGGACACGTGACGACCACCCTCTACGACATCAACGGCAATCCCACCAGTGTCACCGATGGCCTCGGTCACAGCACGACCACGAGCTACAACACATTCAACGAACCGCTCACGGTTACGGACCCTAAGGGGATCATCACGGCGTACACGTACGACGCTAACGGCAACCAGCTCACCAAGACGGTGAGCGCGCCGGGTACCGATACTGGACCGCCGGGGTGGACCAAAGCCACAGTCGAAAGTGGTGTCAAAATCCAGGGTATCTCGTGCCCATCGGCCACGTTATGTGTGGGAACCGATCATTCCGGCAACGTGCTGTGGTCCACCAATCCCATAGGCGGAGTCACTGCCTGGTCAAAGTTCAATGTCAACAGTCACAGTCTGAACGGCGTGTCGTGTCCAAGCACTGGACTGTGCGTGGCCGTGGGCGCCGCAGGACAGGTCGTCACAGCCAGCACGAATCCCACCGGGGGGTCGTCGGCGTGGAGCTCGAGGACGGCCGATGGCACAACCGCCATCAATGCCATCAGTTGCCCGTCGGCAACGCTGTGCGTCGCCGCCGATAACGCCGGTCACATCCTCTACAACACGAATCCAGCAGGGTCGACGACGTGGACCAAGACCCACATCGACGGCACGGCCAACGTATTGTCCATCAGTTGTGCGACCCCCTCTCAGTGCGTGGCCACGGACGAGAACGGCAACGTCCTGACTACCTCAGCACCAACCGGAACGGCAACGGCGTGGACAAAGACGAATATTGACGGTTCTGCCAACATCACATCGGCGAGCTGTCCGTCAGCGGCGCTGTGCGTGGTCAGTGACGTGAATGGCGATGTCCTGACCACTACCAGTCCCACCGGAGGGTCGTGGACCAAGTACGACATCGACGGTTCCACGGTCATCAACAGCGTGAGCTGCGCCTCCGTCTCGATGTGTGTGGCCACCGATGCCGCCGGCACAGTCTTCACCGCCACCAGCCCGACCGGTGGGGTCAGTGCCTGGTCCAAGGACACCGTAGACGGCTCGACCGCTCTCGACGCCGTGAGCTGCCCAACGGTCACCGTGTGTGTGGCGGGCGATGCCTCCGGCAACGTCGTCATGTCGCCCGACGCTGGAGGCGTACCTTCGTGGGCCAAGGCCACGGTCGACAGCGGCGTCAAAATCCAGGGCGTCTCGTGCCCGTCGGCCACGTTATGTGTGGGGACCGATCATTCCGGCAACGTGCTGTGGTCCACCAACCCCACCGGTGGAGTCGGTACCTGGTCCAAGGCCAATGTCAACAGCAACAGCCTCAACGGAATATCGTGCCCGAGCACGAGTCTGTGCGTGGCGGTGGGTGCCTCCGGTCAGACTGTCACCGCCAGCACGAACCCCATCGGAGGGTCGTCGGCGTGGAGCTCGACGTCGGCGGACGGCACGACCACCCTCAATGCCGTGAGCTGCCCGTCGATATCGCTATGCGTGGCCTCGGATGCCGCCGGCAATATTCTGTACAACACGAACCCAGCGGGGTCGACATGGACCAGCACTCACATCGATGGTACGACCAACATCTCGTCCATCAGTTGCGCGACGACCACTCAGTGCGTGGCCACCGACGCGGACGGTAACGTCCTCACCACGTCGTCTCCCACCGGCTCCGCCTCGGCCTGGACCACGACCGATATCGACGGTACCGCCAACATCACGTCGGCGAGCTGTCCGTCAACATCCCTGTGTGTCGTCAGCGACGTTAGCGGCGATGTCCTGACCACGACCAGTCCCACCGGAGGGTCGTGGACCAAGTACGACATCGACGGCTCCACGGCCATCGACAGTGTGAACTGCGGCTCGGTGTCGTTGTGCGTCGCCTCTGATGCTGCGGGCACTATCTTCACGACCACCAACCCGACGGGTGGGCTCAGCGCCTGGTCCAAGGCTGACGTGGATGGCTCGACCGCTCTTGACGCCGTTAGCTGTCCGACAGTAATCGTGTGTGCGGCCGGAGATGCCTCGGGCAACGTTGTGACTTCGGCCGACGCTGGAGGCATCGTGACCTCGACCACGACCAACACCTACGGAGACAGCAATCCGGGAGAGCTCACGGCCGTCACCGATCCCGACGGGCATGTCACCACCTACAACTATGACACGTATGGCGATGTGGTCACGACGAGCGTGACCGTAGGGTCCCAGACCGAGAAGACAAGCGACAGCTACGACAATCTCGGGCAAAAGTACTGCGAGATCTCGCCCAACGCTAACGCGTTGTCAGTGGCATGCGCCGCCATGGGAAGCCACAACTCGAATACGACTACGTGGAACTATGACAGCGATGGGAACGTCCTAACTACCTTCGATGCCAACGGCAATGAAACTCTCTACCAATACGATGCCGATAACAACGTGACGTTGATCACTGATGGGTTAACCAACGAAACGCAAACCAACTATGACGCCGATGACCGGGTGACGTCCGTGGTCGCCGGCTACGGGAGCACCTCGGCGGCTACTACGACATATACGTACGACGTAGCTGCGTCGTCGTGCTCGTCGGCACCGACGGAGACGACCTTCTGTGATCAAGTGCAGAACGGACTCTCGAAGACGACGACCACTTACTACAACGCTCTCAGCCAGATGATCGAGAATTCGCCTCCGGACGTCATTGACCAATTGCCAACGCTTTACACCTACGACGGGGTCGGCAACGTGCTTACGAAGACAGACGGCTCGGGGACGACAATTTACACTTACGACGCGGACAACCGACTCATTGGCATCACCTACACCAACACGACGTCCGGGTATGTCCAACCCAACGCCGTCACTTATCAGTACGACGCAGACGGCAACCGCACTCAGATGGGGGATGGCACAGGGACCACGTCATACACCTACGATCCCCTGAATCGGCTCGAGAGCGTCACGAACGGTAACTCGGACACTGTGACCTACGGGTACGACCCGGCAGGCAATACGATGTGCCTCTCCTACCCGAACAGCGGGTCGATCTCTTGCCAGAACGCCTTGTCAGGCACGGGCCTTGTCACGTACAGCTACGACAATGCCAATCGCGTTTCCTCGATGGCGGACTGGATCAACCCGGCGACTCCCACTGTGTTCAGCTACGACGCTAATTCCAACCTGACTGGTACTACGTACCCAACATCGACCGCGTTCGTCGTTACCAACGGATTCGACAACACGGATTCGCTGACGAGCGTATCGGGCGTATCCACGCTCACGAGGAATGCCGACAAGAAGATCGCGACAACGACGCCACCGGGCGAATCGACAGTCACGTACGGTTACGACCCACTCAACCGGGTCACGGCCGGGCCGACGCCCTTCGATGCCACGGGAGCCACGAAGGGTTACACGTACGACGCGGCCAGCGAGGTGTCCAGCGTAACGCCGTCGGGAGGTTCGGCCCTCGACTACTCCTACAACCCGGATGGACAGCTGTGCTGGACAGGGAGCACGACGGGGACTTGCACCTCACCGCCGAGCGGTTCCACCACGTACACCTACAGCACCGTCGGCGAGAGGGTGACGTCGACGGCACCCAGCGCCACGACCGAGACATACCAATGGGATCAAGCCGGGAACCTGATGTGTATCACTCCGAGTGGCACCAGCTGCCTGAGCCCGGTGTTCGGCGAAACAAGCAACTACAAATACAACGGCGACGGGCTGCGGATGTCCGATATCCCCGCCTCCACCCGATCCACCGAACACTTTACTTGGGATGTCTCGAGCTCGGTACCGCGCCTACTCGAAGATGTTGGCGAGTACTACCTCTACGGGCCCAACATTGGTTCAGCGCCGATTGAGCAGATCAAGATCAGCGACGGTACTCATACCTATCTCGTTTCGGATCCAACCGGAGTGAGGGAGCAGATCAACAGCGCCGGCGCGAAGGTTGGCTCGACGAGCTACGACGCCTTCGGCAACCCCTGCAGCACGTGTTCGATCGCTACGGTGTTCGGCTTTGAGGGCGGTTACACTGACGAGACGGGGTTCATCTACCTTGATCATCGCTACGACGATCCGTCGACGGGGCAATTCCTTTCCGTGGACCCGGCGGTGGCGAAGACACTCCAACCCTATGTCTACGCTGAGGACGATCCGGTCAATGCCGCTGATCCTTCTGGCGAGATTTCGGCGGCTGATTTCCTGGGCTGGGTGGCTCAACAATCACATCTAACACAAGAGTTCTTCGGATGCATAGCAAAGTTCGGAGTCCAAAATTGTGAGACGTTCTTCAATGCAGTGTCGTCGCAGAACTCGGCAAAATCGTCCTCCCATTCGGCAGGCTCATCGCAGAAGTCAGGAGGCTGTCCCAGCTCGCCGTTGGCGGTCGTGGGTTGCTATCACCTCGGACAAGACGTAGCCAATGCTACTGGGTGTCTCGCGCGCGGCGCTGTCGCCGGCTTATGGTCGAGAAAGCTGATACAGCCAGCTGAGGGGATTTTCGGGAGATTGCAGGCCCTGGCCAAAATCGCCGTCGATGATGAACCTGTGGGTTGGATAATAGTTGGGGCCTCGGCCGCCGCTGGCTGCGCCTTCTCCGGCGTGCCTCGCCCGTGAACGCAAGTCGCCAGACGATGCTGCCGGTCGAACTTGAGTACCAACGCGAGAATGGCAGTGTGCTCTCTTCAGATCAGCTCATGCGGAACCGCCTGTCAGGAAGGGTGGGTTGGCTCCACGCCGAGTTCGCGGCGTCCACTCGTCGAGGTCAGACGGACGAATAGGTTTCCACAAGGTCTTTTGGCGCCATTTGTGCTGGATCCGACCGCCCCGTATTTTCGACTACGAAGCCGGTGGCCCGTTGATGCTGCGGGTTTATTTTCATCGCGAAATGGCTAAACTTAGGGGCATGAGGCGATGGCATTGGTGTCCATGCGCCATAAATGCGGCGTCAAGTGTTCTATTTATTGCGGTTACTGCATGGTGCACAGTTGGTAGCGCTGTTTGTTTTGAACGCGGGCTACTGCAGAAGGGTGCACCACATCTCTGACTACTATCGGCTTGATCGTTGTAGGCGTTTTGGGGCACAGTGCCGAGAGAGCGCCAGTTGTGGAGGGAAACCGAGATGCGGAAGTCTGATGGAGCGAATCAGGGTAACGCGGTGGTTCGTTATCTGATCCGCCGCGGATGGATGCATTACCAAGATGCGAAGCCATTACCGTCCCCACGGGCCTTCTGGCGCGATTGGGCGATAGCAGTCGGCTTCGCCGTCGTAATTCTGACAATTGGCGTCAATCAGATATGGCTTAGTAACCAAGGCTTCGTCAGTCACCCGCTTCAATATTTTGCTTCGTTCGTGTGTCTAGCAGTGGGAGGCGCCATCCTTCTGTTCACGATGTACTTCGCGCTTGTGTACCTCAATGGGCGGCATCGGCAAGAGAAGCGGAATCGCAAAGCAGACAAAGGCGGGAATGACCGTTAAGAGCGCCAAAGTGGCCGTGGCCGACATCGTCCACTGAGGAGAGGGAGCTGTGGAGACTAGTTGAGGCGGCCCGGAGCTCCGGCGGTCGTCTTCGTGAAGTCTCTAACAAGCAATGTGCCGCAATGGCGCCCACAGTCTTAGGGCAATCTGGGCTGCCTACTGCGTCTTGTCAGTGAACTCCGGTGCCTCTGCACTGGGCTCCGAGTCTTGGCTGTTCGTTCTCGCCTTGCCAGTAGCCCCCATTTGATCGTCAAGATTGATCGACAGGCACTTACGCGATGAACAACTCGTGCTCGCACCCAACCTTGGAAGGCGGGTGCCCCTGATGGCCGACTGAAATGGGTTGATCGTCGGTGGTCCTGACGATCAACGCCACCATATCGCCGGCACCGTTTACCACTCTGCCGCCAGCAGCAGTCGCTGAAAGGGAGCTTCCGGTGGACGGGTCCGGCCCAAAGAGGCTGCCCCAGGGTCGTGCCCGGCGTTCGCTTCGACCTGAGAAGCCCGGAGCGACGTGCGGTTGGTCAGTGGATAGGCGGCACTAGATACTCTGCGCGCAATCTACACGTTTCGATCGGGGGGCCATAAACTCGGGCCCTGAGCGTTATGGGCCCTCCGGTGACGCTGACTCATCGAAGCGAGGTGAGGGCGTGTGCACCGCCTGGTTGCTCTAGCGGCTCACCACAAGATCTACGAGCGAAGCCCGACTACCGTTATGGCAGTTCAATGGCGGGGGTTCGAATGCTTGGCTCTGGGTGGCGTGGGGTTGGAAGTGTCGTAGGGGCTGTTGGCCTTGCGGCGGGGATCTTCGTTGGCTCTGGCCTATCGCCCGTTTTCGGCACAACCACCGCTGCTGGCGCACAAACCTCTACCTGGACGGCCATAGATCCGCCACTCCCGGCAAACGGTTCAAGCACAAGCCCCGGCGCGTACATCAGTGACATCGCCTGCCCGGCTTTGGGTTCCTGCGTGGCAATAGGGGAATACTCCGGCGACACGGGCGGCTACGAACAGCCCCTCATAGAGACGCTGGAAGGCGGGGCTTGGACGGCCACAGAAGCGCCGCTCCCAGCGAACGCCTCGGGTCAGACCGGCTACCTCAACGCGCTCGCCTGCCCGGCGGTGGGGTCCTGCGTGGCGGTGGGCAGCTACGGAGCTGAGAGCCTCATTGAGACACTGTCGGGCGGAGCTTGGACGGCAACAGAGGCGCCCCTTTCGGGGAACGCGGTTTTGTCGCTTTTTGGTTCGGAGCTCAACACCGTCGCCTGCCCGGCGGTGGGCTCCTGCGTCGCGACGGGGTACTACCCTGACACGGGGGCCAGCTTCTCCTCCTTGGGGGTCATCGAAACGCTGTCGGGGGGAGCCTGGACGGCCACAGAGGTAGAGCTCCCAGGGAACGCATACGGGCCGGACCCAGCGATCGCGCTCTCAACTGTCGCCTGTCCGGCGGTGGGTTTCTGTGTGATCACGGGACACTACGTTGACGGAACCGGCGACCAACGGGCTCTCCTGGAGACGCTGACGGGTGGGAACTGGACGGCAACAGAGGCGCCGCTCCCCGCGAACGCGGATACGACGTACCAGGACTCGGCCCTCAACGACGTAACCTGCCCGGCGACGGGCTCCTGTGTCGCCGCCGGGTATTACAACGTCCCGGCCTACCGCGCAGGCCTCGTCGAGACGCTGTCGGGCGGAATATGGAATCCCACCGAAACGCCGGTCCCGACGAACGCTCCTCGGGGTGGGCCCCTCAACGTCATAACCTGTCCGGCGGAGGGCTTCTGCGTGGCGGTGGGTAGCTACAGCGGCGGGGCGCTCATTGAGACACTTGCAGGGGGAAACTGGACACCAACAGGGGCCCCGCTACCGGCGAACGCGACGTCGGTCGGGGCTCTTGACTCCGTCGCCTGTCCGGCAGTGGGCTCCTGCGTGGCCATTGGGTACTACCAAGACACGAGCAGCAATAATCAAGGGCTCATGGAGTCGCTATCTGGTGGAAGTTGGTCGGCCACAGAAGCGCCGCTCCCTCCGAACGGTGCCGAAATCTACGGTCTCAACACCGTCGCCTGCCCGGCGGTGGGCTCCTGTGTTGCCGTTGGGAATTACTACGAAGGCACAAGCGGCAACGGTCTCATCGAGACACAATCGGGTGGTACGACTGCCCCAGGCCTGATTGTGGCCTTCGGCGATTCGGTTGCTGCCGGTGAAGGCGACCCCCCGCCATCGGGATTCACCCCGTCAGCAAGTGACCCGGCGTATAAGGGATACAACTCAAAACGTCAGTGGACCGACAGTGCGGACGCCTACCCAGCGGTTCTGGCAACTGATCTCGGCTGGAGTGTTGACAATTTTGCGATCAGTGGGGCCTGTGCCGGGCCCGATGACGCCCAGAATGACCTTCCAAACTGCAAAAGCGGACCATCATCGGTCTTGAAGGAGATTCTCGCAGCGAAGAAGCTCGGCGTTCATCCCAGTCTCATCACTTTGACCGTCGGTGCCGATGACGTCAATTTCAAAAACTGCTTCGAATCACTTGTGGGCCTGCAATCTGGGCACTGTTCGATCAACAGCAAAGGTCTCGCCCTACTGGAGGCGAACCTAAGTAGCGTTTTCGGGTTGATCCATAAGGACTTCCCCGGTGTACCTGTGATTTTCACTGAGTATTACAACCCGCTCCCGTCCGCGTTGCCAAGCACAAATCCGGATTCGATCTGTTACGACACAAAGCTCGCTTACGTGTTAGATCAATGGAAATTGAAGCACTACCGCGAGGCTGTCCAGACACTGGTGAGTGGTGATGTCGGCGGCGCGGCGCAGACGTATTTCAACAACGCCATCAACAACGCTGAAGCGCTCGAAAGTGAGCTAAACAACACATTGGGAGCAGCCGCAGCGGCAGCACTAATCGAGGACATGGGGGTAACGACGGTTTCATTGAACTTCGCTCAGCCTGTTGCTCATGACATGTGCCAGGACTACTCCGGAGGCAACGGAGGATGGGTATTCGCTCCAGGAGTGACGCTTAGTGGAGAGTTCCTGGGTCAGCCCGTAAACATAAACATCGTCCCTACAGATTCGTGCGCCGTTGCCGAAAAGAGTGGCTGTGAAGTGGTGCCCCTAAACAAAACGAACGCTGCGTACTCCGTAACAGGATCGCTTCAGGTAAATGACATTCCCCATCCCACTATCGCCGGTCAGACAGCGATAGCAAATCAACTTCTTCCCACTGCGATAGGACTGACGAACAGCGGTTAGAAGAGAAACGTAGAGGACCTGTCCGACGTCCTCTTCAGGCTGTTCGCTGTCGCGGCCCAGCCGCAGTACTCCAACTGCTGGACGCCTGGACGCCTGACGAGCGAACGAGGGGTAGCCAGCCCGAGCGGTATCGCCGCCACTTCATTGCGTCCTGTCCCAATGGGGACAGGACCCAAGTGCCGATTGAGGTGACGCGCCAGAGTGACCCCGACAGGGCCTGCCGTTCGCGATCGGTCGACGGCCGTCGATACAGGAGAGGTCGGTGCCGGACCGGGGGCCGAAGGCACGCTGTGACCGCTCCGGCTGAGATTGATCGTCGTTTCTGATCGTCAAAGTGGGGATCTGCTGGCGAGACATCAGACCCCTAAGGGCGGGTCGCACGGTGATCGACGACCGAAGCGGGTTGATGGTCAGTGATCGCCTTGACGATTGACGCCGCCATGTCGCCCACACCGACGACCGTGGGTCGCAGCGCGGTTCGGGGGGATTGATGGCGCAGCGATCATCTGGCCCGGTGTGCCGCACATCGCACGAACATGTTGCGGTTCGCAGTTCTCATTGCAGGACTCAGGGTTCCATGGCAATCTTGCAGGCTAGCGGAGGTTCTGACCCATTTCACAGGGCTCAGGTTTTCTACTCCGGCTAGCGGCGAATTGAGGGAGCGGCGTTGACTGTCGAAGGATCGAGCGACCGAGCCTGTTACCGGTGGTGGATGACAGCGACCCATCGAATCGTGATCGCAGTCCTCTTCGTTGCCCTCGTCATCGTAGGCACGAACAGAGCTGGGGCGTCCGCGACCGCGAGCCCCGCCAAAGCATCAAGAGGATGGACTGCCGCCAGCGGGCCGCTTCCGACCAACGGTACTGGCGCCCAACTCACCTCGGAAGCATGTCCCGGCACCCACGACTGCACCGCCGTCGGCGTGTACTACACGCATGTGGGCAGTGTCGCACTCGTAGACACGCTGTCTGCGGGGACTTGGACTGCGACCGCGGCGCCTGAGCCGGCAAACGCTAGCACCGCCACTGATGGTGTCATCCTCTGGTCGATTTCGTGCCCAGCCCCTGGTTCCTGCGTCGCCGTGGGCTACTACGAGGACACAGGTGCCTATACCTATGGCCTTATCGACACGCTCTCTGCGGGAACTTGGACTGCCACCGAGGCACCTGAGCCGGCTAACGCTGGCACAGACGCCGACAAGCATCAACATCTCTCCCTCTCGGCTGTATCGTGTCCGTCGGCCAATAGCTGCACCGCCGTCGGCGACTACTACGACACGAATGGCACTCAATACGGGCTCATCGAAACATTCTCAGGGGGAAGCTGGACGGCCATTGCGGGACCTGGACCGAACAACCTTGGTATCAACTTTGGCGGGGACGAAGTGTCCAGTCTCACGACGATTTCGTGCCCCGCAGCAGGTAGCTGCAGCGCCGTTGGCGATTACTTCGACACAAACCACTACGACTACGGCCTTATCGAGATTTTGTCAGCGGGGACCTGGACGGCGACCCAAGCACCTGAGCCGGCCAACGCCGGAACGGACGCAAACGAAACTCAGGATGCCTATCTTGATTCTGTCTCGTGCCCTGTCGTCGGTAATTGCATCGCCCTCGGCACCTACGACGACGCCAACCATTACGGCGATGGTCTCATCGAATCATTGTCTGGTGGCGCCTGGATCGCTACTCAAGCGCCTGAGCCGGCCAACTCCGGCACCGATGCTGACACCTATCAGGCGGGTTACCTCGAATCGGTTTCGTGTCCCTCGGCGGAATCGTGCATCGGTGTGGGTACCTACTCAGACACGAGCGGCGGTCTTCACGGACTCATCGAGACGCTGTCTGGGGGGACTTGGACTGCCACCGAAGCACGTGAACCGGCTAACGCCGGCACGGACGCCGACGGGCATCAATTTGCGACTCTCACCTCCGTGTCGTGCGCCGCCGTCGAATCCTGCACTGCAGTGGGGAGTTTTGCTGACAAGAGGAACTTCGTCTACGGTCTCATCGAGACGTTAGGGACGAGAATTGGTCCGCAATCAGGGCGCCCGAGCCAGCCAACGCCGGCACCGACGCCAACGGTAAGCAATATGCCGGACTCGTTTCTGTCTCCTGTCCCTCGGTTGGCTCTTGCGTCGCGGTTGGTCCGTACCAGTCAACTATTGGGGGGAACGGAGGGTTGATCGAGACCTCGATCTCGACATCTAACGGATCCCCCAGCATCGCATCAGTCGAGCCTTCATTCGGGCCTACGAGCGGGGGAACGATCGTGGAAATCACCGGCGCTGATTTCACCGGCGTCACCGCCGTGGATTTTGGTTCAGTGCCCGCGACAAGCTTCAGTGTCCAGTCCGACTCCGAAATGAGTGCCACGTCCCCGGCCGGCTCACCAGGCATTGTGGCCATCGTGTTAGTCGGTCCTGCCGGTACCAGCGCCAGCAACCGGACTGACAAGTTCACTTACACTTCGGCGCTTGTCGTGGCTTTCGGTGATTCAGTCTCGGCCGGTGAGGGTAACGCTGTACCGCCCGGGCTCAGCCGTAAGTCGTGCTCAGCCTCTCCTCCGGCGCCTTACTGTGGCTACGCGAAGGGCGAGTGGACCGATAGCCCGGATGCGTACCCGGCGGTGCTCGGATCGCAGCTTGGCTGGGCCGTCGACAATTTCTCCATCAGTGGCGCGTGCGCCTCAACTGGACTTCCGAATTGCGGGGACAAAGCGAAGACTGTCCTGTACGGCGAGTTGCCTCCGGCGCAGAAGCTGGATCTGCATCCAAGTCTCGTGACGCTAACGGTGGGCGGAAATGATCTTGCCTTTGCAGGCTGCTTTGCGGGCCTGATTGGGGTACAGATTTCTACTCCATGCTCCAATACCGAAGCAGATCTGTCGGAGTTGCAGAAGAACGTTGAAGCGGTCCTCAGCCAGATCAATCAGATGTATCCGGCTGTTCCCATTACACTTACTGAGTACTATGACCCGCTGCCCCCCGCTTACAACTCGACCACAGATGCCAATTCCATCTGTTCAACCATTGCTCTGCTTTATGCGGTAAAGCAGTTTATCCAAGACCATGACACGGCTGGCGCGGCAAAGACTCTGGCGACGAACGACATTGGTTCGGGCGGCGCTCAATACTACGACAATCTCTTTAGCACTGCCGCGTCGGTCGAGAATCAGCTGAACCAAGCCCTGGCGATGGCCGCCGCCGATTCTGAGAAGAATGGCGTGAATGTGACGCCGGTGCCGTTGAATTTCTCCGGCCATGATTTTTGTCAGGATTATCCGGGTGGCAACGGGGGATGGATCTTTGGGCCTGGTGTTCCCGTCGCTTCTGCGGCATATGGAATCTCTCGACGCAACTTCAGTTCACTCCGACAGACACATGTGGAACGTTCGATTCGGGATGTTCGAGCATTGGCGTCGACAAGAAGGGGAAGTATCTCGGAATTGGTTGGTCAATCGACGCAATCGTTGATATCAATGACATTCCCCACCCGACAGCAGCCGGACAGTCTGCGATTGCAGATCAGATCCAGAGTGCGATGCAGCTTGAATGAACAACGCTTGGGTATCGCGGAGCTGGCACGTGGCAAGGATCGAAGTTGGTTGACGACCAGGATTCTCAATTATCGGTCCGATGGTCTTCAACTACAAAGGAGAGAGGCAATCGCTCGTCTCGGCTTTCATTGACTTCAGACCGTGCCAAGACCGCTCGACCCCCAGGATGCCACCGCGGGTGGTACCTGGGGAAACCGAAGGTCTCCGCGCTCGACCGATATCACCTGCTTGTGCGCCATCCGAAACTCGGTGACTGACCGAATCACATGTAGTTGCAATGATGCTCCAGGGGGAACTCCGACGGGGCCTGCCCATCGCAATCGTTTTGGCGCACCGTCGATCCAGGAGGGGTTGGTGCCAGACCGGGGGCAGAATGTACGTTGCGACGGCTCCGGCTTAGAGTGTCATCGCCGGTCCTGATCGCCAAAAGGGGCTGCTGCTGGGGAAATGTCCGACCCCCCGGCCGGTGACCGCCTCGAAGACCGGCGCCACCCTGTCGCCGGCACCGGCCGGGACCGTGGGAGTCGGCAAGAGTCACTGACCCACTTCCTGGGCGGTCTGATCGATTCGTCGCTCGATCGTGCCATTCCCCTGGTCGGAGAGGTCCCTACAAGGCCCGGGCGAGGCGAGCCAGGTCTCGGGCCGATTCCCCGGTGTCCTTCGGGGATGGCGAGCTGAGAACGCTGAAAATTCGCTCTCTTGGAGGGCAATCCAATGGCTGCCACTAACTCCACGACACCCGGTTCCGGGTCTGGTCCGGCGCTTTGGTCTCCGAGGCTCCGTGCCGCTCCTTGTCAGAAGGGCCACCACCGTGCTGCCTCGGGTTGCTGCTCTGCGTTCCGCGAGTTGTGGTGCAGCTGTCTCTTCGCTGCTCCCTGCCGCGACAAGGGCAAACGGCTGGAGGAACCCAATAGAGGTTCGAATCCCTCCCCAACCCGTCATCGCTGAAGGCGTTGAGGGCCACGGACACCCTCCTCCGCTGTTGCGATGCTGGTGCTCGACACGATGGACGGCAAAAAGCACAGCGGCAGTGGACCGGCGCTGCCACAACGTAACAACCGTGTCTCCGAAAGAAGCGATCAGTAGAGCATTGCCCGGCGAACGATGTCCTCCAGGGCAGAGTCTCCGTCGTCGGCGTCGATCCATCTCTTCATCTCGTCCGGTCCCAAGAGAGCGATGGTCAGGTTCTCCTTCGAAGTGCGCAGCGTCTGTTCTTTAGCTTCCGGAGAGAATCCCTTCGTGCCGACCATCAGACCGATCCGGACCGTTCCTCGCTTATACGAGATTTTAAAGCCAAACGCCGATACCTCACTTTGTCCGACACTTTGCGTGTGCCAGTTCTTGGCCTCCACGAGAATGAAAGGCGAACCGTCGGACACCCAACACCGCCCGCTGTTAGCGCGAATGGTAACGACCACGTCCAGTTCCTCCGTCGCCGTGTTGAGCCTGTGCTCTGAGACCTCGAAGTCTGCGACTTGGCCGAGAAGGAAGCAGAGGAGACCTTCCAGGCGCTCGCCCTTCTCTTGGTTGCTACCGGTTGAGAGAACAAGTCTCCAGGCCGCGTCTCCAATGAACTTTCGGGCCTCGGCACCGACTCGCCACCGCCGAGCAAGTGCGACCAGCAACGGCTCCGGTTCACCAACCTTGTCAAGCGTTTCAATCACGTGCACGCGCGGCTCGACTTCCACAAGCTGACAGGCCAGCCCATCGTCGCATAGTGACTGGAGCGGCAGCGCAAGGTGTGGCCGCAGACCTTCGCCGCGTGCCGCCCTCAATCGGTCGACCATATATGGCATCAGCTGGTCCGCTAGGTGGACATGCAGATGATCTATGCCTCGCGATAAATGTGGCCGCCACTTCAGTTGGCCGTCAAGGATCCGTTGCCCTTGGCCCCACGTACCGTCGGCGATCCTGATTACCTTTGCAACGTGGTCAACATCGCCACCGTCATATCGTTCTGGGGCCGGTTCGAAATCGTCGCCCAGCTGCTCACCGTCAACCATGATTGAGTTGGATCGATCAGAGATCGAGCAGAGTTTCCAGCTCGTCGATCAGCTTGCGGGCAATCCCCTGCAACATTTGCTTCTCATCTGAGCTCGTCGCCTTATCCCATAACAGACCAAAGCTTCGGACGAGACGGTCACTCTTGCGCATGAGCCGCTCGCTCTCAACGGCCACCTCGACCGTGTCCTCGTACGCTTCATCGATCGTGATGCCGACATTGCGCACAAGATCTCGGATCGTGTCATCGAGGGGCGAGCTGGCGTTTGGATCGTCGCCCGCAAGTTGCGCCGCAATGCTGATGATGGGTTGCACCTTGCGAAGGGATACGACATCGGTGACAACATTCGCGAGGCGCTTGGCGACAAACGACTTCAGAACCTCATCCTCGCCAAACTCTTCCCACAAGCTAGGGCGCAGCTTCGCGATCGGATCGATGACGCGAGTCTTAAGTTCCCAGAAGAAGTTGAGCGGGATGGTGCCTTCGTCGATGTAACCTTGATAGTCCGGTGGCAAATCAAGAGCGTGCAGTAGCCGCCGGATCTGGTCCGTCGATAGACCAGTCAAGCGGGATAGCTCCGCGGCCTCGCTCGTTCCCGTCTCATCCACGACCCGTTTCAAAGCCCATGCCGTGGGCATGTTGGACCACTGCTCGCGGACCATGTGGATGTTGAACATCTCCAACAAGATCTCGGTGTCGTCCGCCTCCTCACGAATCACCGCAGGAACCGTGTCGTAACCAACATCGCGCGCCGAGATCCAGCGCCGTTCGCCATCTATTAGGACGTACTTCGCGGGGTTGCCTGCCTTCTTGAAGACAGCGACCGGCACTAGGATGCCCTTCTCGGCGATGGACTGCGTAAGACGTTGTCGCAGATCTTCGGGGAAGTGCAAACGAGGATTCCTTGGGTTGCGTTCGATGGAATCGACCTCCAGGTATTGGAGTGCCTTCATCTCTAGATCTGGGGCGTTGACATTAGACGCAGACATATATGCGCTCCGTAGTGTTTTTGAGCTTTGAGCCTTGGCTGCCGCCCATGGTTGAGTGCTTGTGCTTGATTTCGATCATGCGGGTGACATCACGGTGGCGACCGATCACGTCCTCCACCTCGACTCCGCGCGTCGCGAGCAACCCGTCGGCGGGGTACGAAAGTACAAGCGGTCGCTCCAATTGCGAGGTCAGCCGAACGAGTTGTTCCAGGGCTTCTTCAATCCCAGTTGCGAGTGAAAAAGGAGTACTAAACCTGTCGCTTCGCGCACGCGCCCGTCCCTTCGAGTCAGGGAAGTCGTATAGATACAACGTCTCGTACACGTGGTAGTAGCGGGAATATTGATCCTTTGTGTAGGGGGGATCAGCGTAGATCGCGCCGACTTGCCTCGCGTCCAACGACGCAAGGAGATGCAACGCCTCATCATTGACGACCTTGTTGCCGTGGCGCCACCGAGCCGTGCCGAGTGGACCAAGGTGGTCGAGCGCTGTGACGAACAGCGGCCAGACTCTTCGGTCCCACGTCCGACGAATGCGGTCGAAGGCCTCCGCTGACCCCGGCCGGAGAAACTGAGCAGTGTGACCCGGGGCGCTCACGAGTCGACCAGCAGCGAGGAGCCAGGCTGCGAGCGCCCAGTCACGATCGTCAGATGTCAGGTGCGCCTTGTCGATGGAATAGCGCAACGCGTCGACCTCGATCGCTTGTGCCGTGCTGAAGTAGCCAGTCGCGAAATAGAGCGTCGCGAGGCGGTACCTCCAAGCAGTCCTGTCCCGAGCCGCCGCGCTGGCCTCCCGTTGGTAGTGGATAGAGTTCCCCACGTGTGGCGCCTCGTCGAACCAGAGCGCCAGTTGCGTGCGGCTGCCAGCTATTGCCCGCCGCTCGCGATTGAGGCGCCACCGGTAGGCGGCGCTTAGCTCGGCGTGATGCCTGTGGAAGCGTCTGACGACTGCCCGCAGGAGTCCATCGCGGTTGCCCTTGTTCTCTGATGTGAACCGACACCGAGCAAAGACAGTCGTGAAGGACAAAAGGTCGTTTGTCGTAACCCCATAGCGAGGCGATAGGGCATGGGCGACACTTCCCATCCCGCTGAACAGATCCACTACAGACCCACGGGGGTCAAGCTCGTCGAAGACCGACCGTACGACGGGCGCGAGCATGCGTTTTGTGCCCATGTAGCGGATCGGCACCGCAATTCCGAGGTCAGAGATTCTCAGAGCATAGTCGCCACTGTTTGGATGGCCCGTGATGTTGGAGGAGCGTCGGGTTTCCCTGTGAAAGACGCCGTTATCTCACGCTCCTTGAGACCGCGCCATGTGTCGTAGGGGAAACCCACTTAGCCGCATGCATTTCGAAAGCATCGTCCGCCTGCGTCGCGTGTCGCTTTTGGTCCACGTCGACAGTCATGGATCGGGCGATTGCTCAAGGGACGGGTCGAGGGTCTCGCGGGCGACTATCGCCAGTAGAACGTTGCATAATCGACCTGTTGTGCAACATTTCGCGTCCTCCCTGGTCAGAGCGGTGATCGCGTTCGGCTACGTCCGAGTTTCGACCGCCGAACAGGCAGCGGGCGGACTGGGGCTGGAAGCCCAGCGCGCAGCGATTCGATCCGCGTGCGACCTCCGGGGATGGACCTTGCGGGCGGTCTACGAGGACGCTGGAGTCAGCGCAACCTCCACAGTGCGACCGGGCCTAAAGCAAGCACTCTCCGCTTGTCGATCGCATGACGACGCGCTCTTGATCGTGGCAAAACTAGACCGACTGTCTCGCTCGCTCCTTGAGTTCACCGCTCTTGTCGAGCGTATGAAACACGAGCCATGGCGGCTCGTGGCACTCGACCTGGGTGTCGATACCACGACTCCGAATGGAGAGTTCGTCGCGAATGTGATGAGCAGCTTTGCTCAGTTCGAGCGACAGATGATCTCAGTTCGAACCAAAGAGGCACTGGCGGCCGCACGTCACCAAGGCGTCCGGCTTGGACGTCCATCCGCAATCTCGGACGGCACTAGACTTCAGATCCTGAAGCTGCGAGACGAAGGATGGACTGCTTCGTCGATTGCGAGACACCTCGAGAGGACAGGAGTTCCATCACCTCAAGGCGGAATGCGTTGGCACACGAGCACAGTAACTCGCGTGATCAAGAGTGCCGGAGGCACGCTCCGACGAGGACGTCCTCGCATCGAGCCAACCACATGAGCGATGGCAATTGACGATAATCCCGCCGGCCTTCAGATCGACCTTGGCTCGCTCGCTCGGAGCAGAACCCCGGCGAGATTGCGATCTCTGATGCCTCAAGGATCGATCGCATAGTCCGAATCAAGGCCGAACTGCAGTGTCACATTGCCGATGCTGAACACAAATCGACCGTAGCGATGGCCATCATTCTGGATGCTGGTCATGCACGTGGCTTGCGAAGGAGAAACGCCGACATCTGCCGCCGCGACAGCCTCGGGGCGCCCGACTCATCCAGCCATTTGTAGTCGTCGTAAAGCAGATTGGCGAAGGGGGATCGAGTAGAGCCCTCTTTCCCCAGGACCCTTTCCAGTGCAAGCGAACGGGAACGCAGGCTGATTCCTCGCCGTATTCGAGCTGTGATTCCTCTCCCAGCCGCAGTCTTGAAATGCTTCAAGCTATTCGGTAGGAGCCAGTTTCGGCGTGAGTTACGTTCTCGGGCGTAGTGGTCGAAAAAGTAGAGACACAAGACGATTGAGTGGGCCAGCTCGGGTGCCCGAGATGGTGAGTCGACTAAACCGCCATCCCGGAGAACACCCGCAATGCGCGAGTCCGTGAGGTATGTTCCAGATCGTAGGTGATCCAGTGCTCGATCAACTGGATCAGCAATTTCACCAAATCGCACCAGTGTTTCGAGTACATAGTCCTCGGCTGTGACTCCATGAATGACTTTGGTTACATTGGGAAATCGGCGACGGCTCGCATCCGCAAGGGAGAGAGCGATCGCGGCGATCTCTCCCTGCAGGTCCTTCTCGTCGACGACATCCCTGACGTAGTCCAAAGACAAGGCGAACCCCAGAACCGAGATGATGCATTGAAGAGTATTCACGCAGTAGAGCTTTCGCGTCCCCAGCGCATCGATCTCAGGTCGCTTCAAGAACTCGACTTCCTTGGCATCTCCAAGAACGGTCCGTGCAAGCGGAATGTCTTCCACAAACAGCTTCCCGGAACTGATGGTCATGTCCTCGTTAGGAGATGAACGACAAGGGACAATCGTGTCGACGACAAGCTGGGGGAGCTCCGCAATTTGATCTACCTTGAGCTGGCGGCACTCGGTCCGGAGCAACTCGCGAAACCATGCGACGGCGGTCAAATCTTGATGCTCGGCTGGTCGTCCATTCTCACAGACAAGGATCAGGAGTGGGTTTGTCCCGCACGTGCTAGCGCGGCCTCGTAAACCTGCAGCGACCAGCGTCGCCACCTCGCGCAAGTGGTCGAGTCCGACGGAAGTCGAGAGCACGGATGTTCTGGCGTCAGAGATTGCACTCACCACCGCGCCAAAGTCTTGCGTGTTGTCTCGCGCGTAAAATTGATAGTTCGTCACCCGTAATCGCTTCAAGGTTGCTTTCATCTCAACTGAGTAGCCGAGACCTTGCTCGCTGAGGCGATTGAACTCCTGAATCTCACGCTGTGTCGTGTTCCTCCCAGCGACAAGGAGAAGGGATCGCATCTGTAGTTCGTTTGCGACGGTGGCCAGAAAGCCGCGACCCAACTTCCCGGCCCCGACGACCACCCACTGCGTTCCCATCGTCTCGTCGGGCGTCGAAGCCGGACGAGGGGCAGCGTCAGCGGCAGCTCGGATGATCACCGGGCGTCAGGATCTGCGTTCTTGTTCGCAAGGACGGGGACCTCAAAGCGAGTCGTCATATCGGCCGCCCTTCTGAGCAGAAGCGTGAGTTTGCCGACATTCCATTTGATCCACTGTGGCACCCCTCATAGCATACGTGAGTGGCGGGGGGGAAGAAAGTCCTGGTTCTGGCCGACCCCGCCGTTGTGCCTCCCACAACGGCCCACCCTCGCGTTCCACCGTTTCTTAACGATCCGGCCTCCGCGAGCGTTTCACCGCCTCAGACCAATTCAGGTTCGCTCCACGAGCTACGACTGCGCACTTGCTTTTGGAAAGTGCAACTGAAACAGGCAGACGTGAAATCCGTGGCGGAGGAAGTGGAGCGAGGAAAACAGATTTGGTTGGGCGATTATGACGCGATATTTGTTTCATGGGATACTGCAAACGGCGACCCCTCGCTACAATCAGACGCCACCCTCGAGTATTTCCAACGTATTGGAAGAGTCCGGTTCGCAGACGCCGCAAGGAATCGCGGGCGTGATAGAGGTCTGGTGCTCTTTTGCGAGTGCCAGACCGTGGCAGGATTGCCTGTACAGGCGGCTTACGATGCGATCTTCGGAGCCGGCGAGCTTACGGTCAATAGCGGCGTTGCCGAGCAGCGATTCCGACGAGGTGAGCGTGCAAAACGGGCGCGGAAGTATTGGAAACACCCGTTGTTATGTGACATCGACGAGCTTGCGGCGCAGTATCGCTTGAACGGACTCAACCCCGATGAGTCCCTGTTTGCAAGGGACGACGTCGACGACGAGGACGACTTTCTGTCGGGCGGAGATCCACTATCGAATTTCCCTGAGTCGATCTGGTGCGGGTATTTTGTGGATTGGCGTCGCGAATGGATTCCTCTTCTCTATGCGAAGCCAACTCTGAGAGAGTTCCAGGCGCACCGGCCAGCAGTCATGCTCGCGAAAATTCAGAGTGATGGGATCCTCGTGGCCTCAACACTGTGGATCGCAGCAGTTCCACCGAAAACGGTCGTGGAGAATCTTCTGACGGATGATCTCCTCAAACGTTGTCGTCCGTTTCATCGAAGAATGCGCCGGCGGCGGCTCATGGTCGATGCATTGATAACGGTCCTACTAGCTGCCGCGGTGTTCGCTCTTTCCTACTTGCTCTTTCAAGTGGTGGTCAAAAGGAGTCTCGGCAATACGACTGACAAGATTGTGTCAGCGATCGGAATTACAATTTATTCGATCGTCAATCTGTTTTTACTTCGAATCGGACAGTTCATTGTTCGAAGACCACCTGGAATTTCTCCCATTTATCGCCTTAGAAGGCCTGTGGTTGTGGCCATCGGATGGTTGAGGGACCACCGAGAGCAACTTCGTCGCATATCCGGGCGCGAGTAGATGCGTTTGTGGTTAACCGCGGCGAGACCTTATTGTCATCGTTCGGAGTTGGGCGAGTGAATCGGGTCCAGGTAAAACTGCGAGCAGATTCTAGCCGAGGTGCCGACAAGTCGGCCATGGTTGTCGTGTCTTCTGTAAGAAGTTCCTAGACGATGATTCGATGGAAGATTGCTTCCGAAGTCACGACGCCTGATAAAATCGCGCAAACGGTCGTTTGCACAACTATTAATTGTTGGCTCTAGAGGTGTTATGGAGTCACGATATCCCTGCCCCTGGCGAAGGGGTAGTCCTCACCAAATTGGTGAGTCACCAGGTTCAACCTGGTTGGTCACGCACGACGAGTGAACGTTGGCTGCTGTTCGGCCATAGGCGGTGCCCACTCCGAATGGTGATGACGGGCGGGGAGGTGGCCGGTGGCTGGCAAGCGGCGGCGGGACGTCGGCACACGTTTGGAAGTTCGCAAATGCCTCAGGCAATGTTCGCGATTTGGAATCGCATTCACGATCTTGGGAATCGTCACAGTTGCAGTCGTGTCGCAGCGAGCTTCCGCCTTGCCTCCCCCAGGGACGGGGACTGGGTCGACGTATTGCTCACAATACTCAGGAGGTGCTGCTTCGTCCTACAGTCTCGACAACGTCTACGCATGCGACGGCAGTACCACCGGGGCAACCACTTTCGACAGCCCTGGAGCGGGAGTCTACGCATGGCAATGTGTGGAACTTTCAGCACGGTTCCTGTGGGCAATCGATGGCATCTGGGCAGGACCGGGATCTGGTGTCACGGATGGTGCTGATCTAGTTAGTCACGTCCATTCAGGTAACCCTTCGACTTCCGTCGGAAGCCCCGGTCCAGGCAGCGTTCCTATTCCAGGCGACGTCATCAGTTTAGGACCCGGCGGCGGCTCTGATCCCGTGAATGGTCACACTGCCGTCGTCGTTTCGAGCAATACCTCTACTGGTTCGTTCACGATCATGAGCGAGAATGACCCGGAGAACAGCGCCGGGGAACAGACACTTCAGGTCGACCTGAGCGGAAGCCACAGTGGAAGCGTCGACTTCCACGGGTCGTGGACGACTGCATCGTGGTTGGAGACTGGAACCTCCCCATCGCCGTCGATCACTTCTGTGTCTCCTCGCTCGGGATATGTAGGCACTCAGGTAACGATCACAGGGACCGACCTTGCTGGTGCCACAAGTGTGTCTTTCTATGGTGCGACGGCCAGCGTTGCTAGCGATACTCCGACGCAGATCGTGACATCGGTACCGATAAAGGCAACTACCGGCAGCATCTCGGTCACCACCCCATCCGGCACAGCTACGTCCCCGTTTACAGTGGTGCGGCCTACCTCCTGGTCGCTGATCGGCGTGACCGGCAATGAAGAGATCTATGCCATTGACTCAGCGGGCCACGCATGGGAAAAGTGGTACAGCGCCGGCCCGGGAACGTGGTCTGATTGGTTTGACCTCGGTACGCCGACAGGGCAGACACTTGCTGGCAACCCTTCCGGCTGGATATCGCCGGTATCAGGAAACGAAGAGGTGTTCGCTCGTGACACCGGTGGAAACTATTGGGAGAAGTGGTACTCATCGAACTCCGGAGTCTGGTCGCCTTGGAGCGGACTTGGTTCGCCCAGCACAGCCTTGACTTCTGACCCGGCTGTTATCGAGGGCGTCACCGGCAACGAAGACGTCTACGGAATCGACTCAGCGGGCCACGCCTGGGAGAAGTGGTACAGCGCCAACTCCGGGACCTGGTCGGGCTGGTTCGACCTGGGCACACCGACGGGACAAGCTCTTGTGGGCAGACCGTTCGTGTGGGCCTCGCCGGTATCAGGAAACGAAGAGGTGTTCGCTCGTGACACCGGTGGAAACTATTGGGAGAAGTGGTACTCATCGAACTCCGGAGTCTGGTCGCCTTGGAGCGGACTTGGTTCGCCCAGCACAGCCTTGACTTCTGACCCGGCTGTTATCGAGGGCGTCACCGGCAACGAAGACGTCTACGGAATCGACTCAGCGGGCCACGCCTGGGAGAAGTGGTACAGCGCCAACTCCGGGACCTGGTCGGGCTGGTTCGACCTGGGCACACCGACGGGACAAGCTCTTGTGGGCAGACCGTTCGTGTGGGCCTCGCCGGTATCAGGAAACGAAGAGGTGTTCGCTCGTGACACCGGTGGAAACTATTGGGAGAAGTGGTACTCATCGAACTCCGGAGTCTGGTCGCCTTGGAGCGGACTTGGTTCGCCCAGCACAGCCTTGACTTCTGACCTGGCTGTTATCGAGGGCGTCACCGGCAACGAAGACGTCTACGGAATCGACTCAGCGGGCCACGCCTGGGAGAAGTGGTACAGCGCCAACTCCGGGACCTGGTCGGGGTGGTTCGATCTGGGTATACCAATTGGCCCGTTGACCATTACGACAACATCACCATTGCCCGGAGGAACCAAGGGCGCCAAGTATTCCGCGACTCTCACGGCCAGCGGAGGGACCGCTCCTTATTCGTGGAAACGAATCTCAGGTCAGTTGCCCAAGGGCCTTAAATTGAATGCCCGCACAGGAAAGATCTCCGGTACGCCTAGAAAGAGTGGAAGCTACAGCTTCACCGTCATGGTCATCGACAAGAGCACTCCCACTCACCAGACGGCGACCCAGTTGCAGTCCATCACCATTGCGTAAACCCAGGTGCGAGCACTGGGTCGGCCATTGTAAACGGCAGTTGTGAGAACTGGTGTCAACACCAAATGCAAAGAGCTATTTGCTGCTCGCCTTGCGCCATTTCTCAACGACATCGTTTGCGATCCGGCCGCGTGGGCTGACCTTTATCCGATTGGCCTTGGCCCACACTCGCACCTCGGTACGGTCGTAGCCCTCAGGTCGGCGGGCGCCCCCACCGGCAGGCCTGCTCGTATTGCGACGTGTGGTCGTCTTACGGCGAGTGCCCCGAGCCCGATCCACATACGGCCGGAGAGTCCTGCGAAGCTCATTTGCATTCGATTTTGACAAGTCGATTTCGTACGTCTTGCCGTCAAGAGCAAACTTGACTGTCTCCGCAGCTTCAGTTCCGTCAAAATCATCAATAATCGCCACAGTAACTTCTTCAATCCGTGCCATTGGACTCTCCTCTTCGTCAGTGCGGCTAATTGCTTACATCGCCGCCATGGCACACTGCAAGTTTGCGATAGACGTACGCAGTCACTGGGCGAAGACGTCGGAGCGATGAGCATTGGTTCGGGCCAGTTTGGTGCCGCAGTTCGTCATCAATATCCGGCTCGGCGATACATCAAGCTCTCAAGCAGCGAACACCCTGCCCAGAATTCTTGGGGTGAAGATGGGGTGTCAAGGCAACTCCGAAGGCAACTCCGAAATCAGCAATTAACGATCTCGATGAGGGAGAGCCCCGGGAGGTGGCTGACCCTCCCGGGGCAAATTCGTCAAGAGGTGACGGCTGATGTCGTCGGAGGTGAGAGCGCCTGGAAGCGATCTGCTACTACCTCAACCGAGCGACGTTGCGTGCCGTCTGCCGCCGCCCAAGTCCGGCTTTGGAGCCGGCCCTCGACGTAGACGAGGCGCCCCTTCGTCGTGTGAGCAATTGCGAAGTCACACATCTGGGCCCACAAAACAACTTCGTGGAACTCGGGCTGCTCTCTGTCGTTGGTGGCAACCCGAACTGTCGTGACATGGACACCGGTGCCGGTCTCCCGAAGTTCGGGGGTGGCCACGAGCCGACCGACGATAATCGCTCTGTTCACGGACGCACCCCGGGAATCCTTCCGGGTCGGCTGTTCCTCGGAAGGAGTGGTCGTGCTGCTGTTGCGGGGCTTGCTGGACATGGGATGTACCTCCTGTTGGTGTGGATCGATGCAGCGGTGATGGCCAGGCCAGAGGCCGAGCGGAATACCCCTCGCCGTAGGCGACATGCCTTGGGGGTTGCAGCGGGTAGGCCACGGCCTGGTAGCCGTATGCGTTGAGATCCACGACAACGGGAAGGTGCTTCGTTCAGTAGGTCCTCGGACAATTCGATGTACCAGACCGAGCAGGCAGAACCGTCCCGGGACTGTGCGGCAAACTCAGCGGCTTGGGCCGGCCGTCACTGCGGCCGAGCTACAGCCACCGAGGTCAAGAGCGGCACAGCGTGCCGGCGCAGCGGACTCTTGACGGAAGGGAGGAGATCCAGCCTTGGAGCCTGGCCTCCGTCGGGAGGCCTTACGCGCCGAAAGGGTTGCCTGGAGTGGCGACGAGTGAGACCCGCGGCGGAGTCGAGATCGCACTGGAATGATGGGGACAGAATGAATGAGCCGTGGTACGTCTTGCAGGAGTCGCGGATTCGACTTCGTATGAGCGAGGTCGAGCATTACCTTCAGTGGATACTGCTGCAGTGGTTAGGCCAGCACGCAAAGGCGGTCTCCGACTTTCGGTGGGTTGATCAAATTCGAGTCGGCCGAAGCGCAGCGACGACACTAGATTCAGTGACTCGTGAGCGGGTGGCTCGGTGGTTGGATGATGTGGACGCTGTGCGGCGCCAACGAAACCTGTTTGCTCATGCGACAATCACTCGATTCATGGTTGGACCCGGTGAGGGCGAAGAAGATGAAGATCCCGATCGGTTTGGACTAATCAAACTCCAAGGTGGTGAGCACATTGTGACTACCATGACTCGCACCGAAATGAACAGGATTGAGGCCTGGTGTGGCGAGGTATCGAATGCTGGTCTGGCGTTGCTTTCGACCGGCCTTCGTTCTTCTACCATGCCTCCGCTGGGCTGACGGCCCTGGATTTCGGGAGCTAACCGAATTGGTTCGTCAAGTCCGCGTCACGCCACCTCCGCCATGTCCTCACCGCTCATTGCGGTGAGGATCTGATCGGCGGCCCGCTGAATGCGGGTTCCTGACGCCTTGATTGCATTACGCGCTTCGTCGTCGCCACTGACCCAGGTCGCTACATAGCCGAAACTGTAGTCGTCGGAGTCGATTCCACTGTTGGCGCAGACAACGAAGGCTACGCTCTCCGCCTCAAGCTCTGCGAGTGGCCGATTCTCGTATTGCTCGTGTAGGAGTGCATGTCCCAGCTCATGTGCGAGCGTCTTCACTCGCTGCATCGGCGAGTTGCTTGTGCGAACACGGATGCGATGCAACTGGTGGCTGCAGTCTCCGTTGACACCCGGAAGCAGCTCGTCGGTATCTTCGACGCTGAAGCCGAGACCCGCGGCAACCGTGCGCAGGCGTAGGAAGATGTTCGCATCATCGTCGCCGTCTAGTCGTGTACAGATCTCCGGTAGGTTCTGGCCGTCGGTCTGCGAGAGATCGAAGACCGGCACTGGCTTGAAGCCGCGAATCACCCGGTCCGTCGTGTCGTCGGCGGTGTCATCAGCAGCATCGGTCTTGTAGACCATCGGTGCGAGAATCCAGATGCCCTTTTCGCCCTTGCGGACGAATCGATCGAGCGCGCGCCAAGCGTTGTAGCCGGCGACCCGAGTTGCATCAGGTCGTTGAGTCATGATGAGAAGCGTGTTGTTGAAGCTGTAGTGGTGGAAGCGACTCTGCATGTTGAGCCAATCCTGCCACCGGTCAGAACTGGTGAGCTGCGTGATCCCCTCCGTCAATCGGTCGAGGATGTTCGCCTTGGTGGTCTCGGTCATCGTGATGTCCTCCCGTTGGTTCGAATGCGACGCATCCGGGAAGGACAGGGGTTGAGCGAGCTGCAATGCCCGAGCGAAGCGAGCATGTCTTGGGCTTGCGGCGATACGGCGAGACACCTGTCAGGGTGCGATCAGAGCAGGCGAACAAGGGGCGGATAGAACTTGTAGACACCAAGCGTTCATCTCACAACGCCGACAAGGAGCACGTACCAAGGAGTGAGTCGACGTAGAGGATCGTCAACGCATAGATGCCATTAGCAACACCAACTCGGAACAACTCGAAAGGCGTTGCGAAGAGCCCGAATAAACTGTCGACAAACTCCTGCTGCAAAACCGGAGTCTGTGACACGCATGTCATGGAAACAAATGTGACGAAGCGCTATTGATTGTGGCATGCATGGAGCAGTTATGGACGGGAGAACAAGTGTCGAGACTCTCAGAAGCGACGTTCGGAGAGTCGTCGTCGAAGCCATCCATGCGTTGCGGAACTCATGGACTAACCGTCGTGAGTGTGCGTGGTTGGCGCTGATAGCAGTGCCGCTGGCGATGAACGCTAGCGGCCTGTTGCAGCTCTGGTGGTTATGGCTGCCACTTACTGTTGGTGCAGGGGCATGCACACCTGTATGGCGCTGGACTTGGGTTGTGACTCTCCAGCTCGCTATTCTCGGGACCGAGTGGGCGTTCGTCGGCGCAGCTGCGTTGACAGCATGGCCTACGCACCGCGACGTTGTCGGCGTCGTCTGGGTAGGTACAGCGATAGCGTTAGCTGCCGCAGGGTTCGTCAATCGCAGATTCAATGAATCGCCTGCACGACGACATCCTCGGTAACGAAGAAAGACTCAACGACGTGTTACATGGCTTAGTCCGCCAAAGAGTCGACGGACCTCAGGCCATGAGGGACCTCGTAGCTCATCCTCGTGGTACTCCCAATGATCCGGCCGAGGAGCCTGTAGAGCTTCGAGACGCAACTCCGTTGGCGGGTGGGTGGCGGTCATTGCCGCTTCCCATCCCGTCCGTCCGGCTTCGAACGCGCTGATCTTGCGAAGTGCGGATGACATCTGCGCTCCCAGGCCGAATTCGTACGCCACGGCGTCTGCCCCATATTCGTACCGACGCTGAGATGCCGCCGTCAGTGGAGCGATGATGAGCTTGGTCATGACCCAGGCCGGCCAGGCCACCAGAAGGGCGACAATCCAACGGATGGCGCTCGCGAGAGAGTTGCTGACGACGATCCGATCACTCGGTGTCTGTCCGCCGATGATTGTTCCGAGGTTGTATAGAAGGACTACCGGCCATGCTGCCGCCCAGACGCATTGCAATCCGACTGCGTCCCCGTTGCGCCAGTGTGATAGCTCGTGCACAAGAATCGCTCGCAGCTCGCTGTCATCGAGAGTCTGAAGTAGTCCTGTCGTGAGGACGATGGTGCGCATTTGCGCCCAGGCATTGGGGACAAGCTGGTCGGACATTGCGAACCGAGGCAATCCTGGCAGATCCATTGTCTCGGCGATCTCTTTCACTAGCGGTGCCAAGCGGCGAGCTTCGTCGCGACTCAGGCGTCGGTAGCCGCGTATTCGCAGACCGAGCCGTTCAAAGGCCGCACTTCCGACTACGAGGAACGCCGCGATGATCGCTCCCGAAATGATGGAGCCGAGCAACGGGATTGGATGCCGGACGAGGAAGGCGAGAACAATAAGAAACCCACCGATGATCCCGAGCGCGACACCACCGAGAACCCCAAGAACGGTTACGGCCTGGCCGACTCCGAATGAGGAGAAGATCGGAATTGTTCTACCGCTAACGCCGAAGCCGACCAGGAGGCCAATAAACGCACCTGCCATCGCCCCCCAGAAAGCGATCCAGACGCCTGTCCAGCCAAAGATCAAACCGACCGCCACAGCCCAGGGATGTCGACGTAGTCCACTGCGCAGCCATTGGACTCCGTCGTCGTAACGTGCTGGTACTCCTGCTCTAGGCGCTTCGGCGCGTTGCAGGAGAGGTTCTCGTCGTCGAGATGATCCGCTAGTTCCACGTCGCACTCGCTGATCCCCCGTGCCGATCGACGTGGGCGGGGCACTGGGTGCTTGGACTGTCGTTTGAGACGGTTGGGTCGGAGAACGGTCACGATGTGCGACGTCGATATGTTCGTCGGCGTCGTCTTCGTCTTCGTCGTCTACCTCGTGCGTGTGTGTGTCGACATCGACACAATCGTCTTCGTCGATGTCGTAATCCTGCTCGTTGTGCTCAGGCTCCCGAAAGGTTCCGCCGTTGAGATAGCGGCGAATACCACTTAGCACGTCAGCTATTCCCATTCTTCGCGGTACAAGTTCGGGAGCTGGTAGCCGCTTCGCATGACGTGCAGGGCTCGCGTTACGAGGCGTGTGTCCAGTAGGTGTGCTGTCGCTCGGCATTCCACCCCTCCATTGCTCAAGAAGTCGAGCGGTCTATCTTGACGATCGCTCGTCGTTGCGATGGACGTGCGTACACAGCAGCAACGCCTATTGGTAGTTCCTTGATGTCGTTGGGATGGATGTTGTACTCCTCCCCCCAACGCACTGAACCTTTCTCACTTGTTCCGGCTTCGTAGTCCACCTGTGCAGTGAGTATCGGCGACTTATGCGTACCGAACTGTGCAGCGACCTTCTCGGCGTCTTCGGCTTCCATTCGATGAACGACGAGTATCCCGGCGGCCATGAGTGGGCGTCGAATAGACGCCTCCTCAGGCAGAAATTGTGTCGCAATGACCAGGGGAGTCCTGGCTTGACGTGCTTGTAAGAGCAGGTCGACAATCTGTGTCGGTTCATGAAGTCCGGCGAATTCATCGATGATCACGAGGACTGGCTTGACGTCCTTCCCGTGGTGGATCGCCCGCATGCGCTGATCGCATATCTGCTTCAGGTCCTGGATGATGACTCGCCCAAAGAGTTCGACGTCCTCGCTTGCATGCGTCACTGAGAGGGCGAGATATGTGACCTGCGGACCGTCGAATTGCTTTGACCAGTCGAGTGCGGGACGTTTGCGGAAGACGTCTGCAAAGGTGCTTTCCCTGAGTGCATCAAGACGGTGCTGGAGGCCGGCGTAACCCGCGAGTCCCACTTTGCCGGGTTGCTCTCGCTCCTCGAGTCGGACACGGAAGGCTTCTGCTCCGGGACGTCGCCCCAGCCGGGACATCGCACCCTCGTTGAGTGCGTCGTGGATCTCATCGAGGTTGACCTCAGAGCCCGACGCCTCCAGGGCGCGGGAGATAACGGGAATGACCCCCATGGCCACGTGCTTGTAGATCTCCGCCTCGCCTGTAAAGGTGAATGCGCCGACGATCTTGTTGGCGACGGCGCCCACGTCCCCCGCGCACGGGTTGAACCCGAGCGACGCGGGATCTTTGGGGTCTACAACCGTGAAGGGCAGATGGTGACGCGCGGCGAGCTTCTTCGCCAAGCCACCCAGTTCCGATCCCTTGAAGTCGACGATGACAACGCCGTAGCCGTTGGCCAAGGCGCCTTCTGCCAGGGTGACCAGAGTGGTGGTCTTGCCGTACCCGGAGGCCCCTGGCAGAAAGAGGTGCTGAGCGAGTTCGCCTGCGCCTATCTCGAAGGGTCGGCGGTCCTGAGTGCCGACACCGAGGCGAAGGCTGCCTTCCGACGCCGGCCCCTGATCTGACCCAGCGGGTCCCGGCCAGTGGCGTTCGAGAGCCTTCTTGCGGCTAACCACGTCCCGATACCTCGCCCATTCTTGGCCATGGATCGTGCGTCCCCACAGGGCGTTGCCTGCCTGAAAAAGAACGAGCGCGGCCGGCCCGGCCAAGACCTCCGCCGGCACGGAGAGTGCAACGGCGTGAGGTGAAAGGCCGGTAGCCAGGCCCGGAATCCAGGTTTGCAAGAGAGCGCGCCAAGGCCAGCCAATGACCACGGACGAGTGGAGGCCCGCCAACGTGGCCGCTCCAAGCCCGGCGGTCAGCCACCTGGTAACGATATCGGGCCTGGTCAAACGCCACACGGCCGATGAAAGAAGGACTCCGATCAATGCCCCGGGGAATGCGGCAACGACAAGGCCGGCGCTAGTGAAGAGGGTCAGTGCGTTCGAGTAGTCGATGTTGTGGGCCTGCGCTGGCCGCGGGACAGGCCGAGTGTCACTCATCTGGATCACCCCGGAGGCAGCCGAAGGCCACCCGCCCGTTGGCGTCGATGGCGGCCATAGGCCAAGTCTGCGCTCAGCGGCTCGCGACCAAAGTCCGGACAACCAGGCTGTTACAGCTCTGCCAAGGGCTCAGAAACACCCTGGGGGTCCGTCTGGCCGAGGATCAGTGCTGCTCCGGAGCCGCCTCGGCGGGGTCGTGCCACGGGCGGACCTCGATGAAATCCTCGCACCGGTTGTCGTTGACGAGCTTGGTCACCCGAGGGAGGGCACCGGGCACCACATACCACCACACCCTGTCGAAGCGCTCCTGGCGATAGGAGCGGAGTATCCGCTCGAAGTCCTTGCTCCTCTTCGGGGTGAGGTCGAGTTCGATGGCGACGACCCGGCCGTCGCTCAGGGTCAGCTCCCCATCGGGCGTCCTCCCCCTTCCGGGCCTGAGATTGCCATCCTTTCGCTGGTGCCAGCGGTCGGTCCGGATCTCTCGCTCGGTCCGCAGCGTGCTTCCGATCGTCGCGGCGGCGAGCTTCTCGACGAGGTCCACGAGGGCTACGGCGTGGCGGACTTCCCCTTCGACAAGGCGTGCCGGCCGCAGGCCTATCTCCCCAACATCGGCTCCGGCCTGGGTAACCCGAACGATCCATGGGGCCCGATGGAAGTTGGTCGGGTCTCGGTGGACCAGGCGCAGCTCTTCCAGGATTTTGAGTCGTTGGTGGGCGGCTCGCTTGGTGGTTGCGGTTGCAAAGAATCGTTTGGAGATCTGGTCAGTCGTCACCATGCCGTGCTTGCCGATCCAAGCCAGGATCTCCCTGTCTCGGGGGGTGATCTGGTGACCGGCGGTGGCTTTCATGTACAGGCCAACCATAGGGGTCGTCGACTCGTTGGGAACGAGGGCGTCGCCCGATTGGTAGGGGCAGAGGTGTCCCGCTGGGAGGGGGAAGAGGGAGTCCGTGAATTCGGAGGATGGGGAGACAACACGTCAATCTTGAAGCCTCTCGATCGAAGTTCTACAACAACGCCAATCCCTCGCCTTCTCCTCCATTTCTGTCCCTACCTTTTAATATTCGAGATCCACTTCGCGCCTCATCCTTTTCTCGTTTCCTTCCGCGCCGGATCTCCCCTTCATTTTTCTTTTGATTTTTTCTTACCTCTCCCAACTCCATGACCTCAACACAACGCACGTTTCAAATGCCCACGTACCTACCAGGAAAGCACACCCCAGTCACATAATTTTACACGATGTGTGGGTGGGGTGCGCTTTCCTGGCCTATTCACAGTATGGGAACAGGAGGTAGGTGCGTGGGCGAACGAAACGTGCGAAAAACGGCTGTCATGGAGTGGGAGAGGTCCGATTGGAGACTGTTCACAGGAGGTCCCAGAGACGTGAATACCTCGAAGACGTCCCGGAGATCGAAGCTGCGGGCCGTTCGGCCAGATGGGAGCGCCCATCTGAAGGCTAATGCTCCCGCCTTGAGCGTCACGATGAGATGCCGAGTTGACGATCAGGCAGTGACGAATCGGCTATGGGCGAGTACGGGCGTTCTGACCCGGCGTACCCTGAAATTGCGATCGCAACGCGTAATCGCCGGTTGCTTCACCGTCAGGAAGCGGGCATGACCAGATGACCTTCTTTCAAGAGGCGGGGGCCAGCGTCGTCGGCCGGGCGAGGTTGTGCTTGAGGCACCCGGGATGAGCGTCTCAGTCCACCCAGAACGCCTTCGGCAGGAGATTGCCCGACGGGGCTGGAGCCCAGTTGACCTCGCCCGGGCTGCAAGGCTGAGTCCGGCGACCATTAGCGCCGCTCTAGGAGGCAGGCCGATCGCAGCGTCCTCGCTAAGCCTCATCGCCAAGGCACTTGCCGAGAGGCCGACCGTCGACGTCATCGACCGGCTGCTCGTGCCTGGTCTGGACAATCCTGGTCTTGGCTGACGTCGACGGAGAGGTATTTGGTTGCGCTGCCATTAGGCCATTGGCCTCAGACAAATCAGAGCATCGAATGTGATTTTGAGTCACTGCAACCGCGCGGCGGGTGACAAGAGGAGGACGAGGGTCAGCATTTTTTGGGGTTTATCGAGTGAAGAGAGCGCTTTATCCTGACGTTTATCGACGCCCCAAACTCTGAGTTGAGGTGTTTGATACGATCCTGACGCCCAGATGGGCGGGCTTCCTCCTACGGGGACGGGAGTGACATGGCGACACACCGGCGGGGGAGGTTGCTGTGGCGGGGGCGAAATGTTTTGGGATGCGCGGGAGCAAGAGGTGTCGGCGGAGCTGGCGTATAGGACTCGCCGCGCTGTTCATAGGTGCAGCAGGATCATCGATACTGCCTGAACCTGCGGGGGCATCTAGCACCGTTGATGTAGTTGCAGTTGCGAACACCGCGGTTAGCCCGAAGGTAACGAAGATCGCACCCTCGTCGGGTCCGAGCACGGGGTCGACCGTGGTCACGATCACGGGCAAAAGGTTCACGGCATCCTCGACTGTCGAATTCGGCACAGTGCCTGCGACAGCAGTGACGTTCGTGTCCGCCACGAAGCTGAATGCCACGTCCCCTGCTGAATCTGCAGGAAAGGTGGATGTCCGAGTCATAAGCGGCGCACATACAAGTCCGATCGCGGCTAAGGACCGTTTCACATACACGCCGCCACCCGCTCCTGTGGTCACCTCGATCAACCCCCCAAGTGGACCGACCGCAGGTGGCACCACGGTCACCGTTACGGGGACGGCCCTGGCGAGCGCCACAGCCGTAAAGTTCGGGACCACCGCCGGTACCGTTACGGCTGACTCGGCCACTTCGATCACCGTGACAAGCCCGGCCGAATCGGCTGGCACCGTCGATGTGACGGTGACGACCGCCGGGGGCACCTCAGCCACGTCGGCAGCCGACCAGTTCACTTACGGCACTCCGCTGCCTGTGGTCACCTCGATCAGCCCCCCAAGTGGACCGACCGCAGGTGGCACCACGGTCACCGTTACGGGGACGGCCCTGGCGAGCGCCACAGCCGTGAAGTTCGGGACCACCGCCGGTACCGTTACGGCTGACTCGGCCACTTCGATCACCGTGACAAGCCCGGCCGAATCGGCTGGCACCGTCGATGTGACGGTGACGACCGCCGGGGGCACCTCAGCCACGTCGGCAGCAGACCAGTTCACTTACGGCACTCCGCTGCCTGTGGTCACCTCGATCAGCCCCCCAAGTGGACCGACCGCAGGTGGCACCACGGTCACCGTTACGGGGACGGCCCTGGCGAGCGCCACAGCCGTGAAGTTCGGGACCACCGCCGGTACCGTTACGGCTGACTCGGCCACTTCGATCACCGTGACAAGCCCGGCCGAATCGGCTGGCACCGTCGATGTGACGGTGACGACCGCCGGGGGCACCTCAGCCACGTCGGCAGCAGACCAGTTCACTTACGGCACTCCAGTCACTCCTGTGGTCACCTCGATCAGCCCCACAAGTGGACCGACCGCAGGTGGCACCACGGTCACCGTTACGGGGACGGCCCTGGCGAGCGCCACAGCGGTGAAGTTCGGGACCACCGCCGGTACCGTTACGGCTGACTCGGCCACCTCGATCACCGTGACAAGCCCGGCCGAATCGGCTGGCACAGTCGATGTGACGGTGACAACGCCAGGAGGCACCTCGGCGCCATCCACCGCAGACCACTTCACATTCGTGTTGAAGCCGGTCGTCACGTCCATCAGCCCAAACAGCGGGTTGAATACTGGCGGCGACACCGTGACGATCAACGGGTCGAGCTTGACCACCACGACCTCAGTCACATTTGGAACCACGACGGCGCCATCGTTTACGATTCAGAGTGATTCCGCGATAATCGCGACAAGCCCCCCTGGGAGTGGCACCGCCCACGTGACGGTGACGACGGCAGGAGGGACCTCTGCGACGTCGACGGCCGATGAGTTTACTTACGGCGCAACTGAGCCTGCGCCAACCGTGACGTCAATCAGCCCGACCACTGGTCCGACCAGTGGAGGTACCGCGGTAACAATTACTGGGGATGGGTTCACCGGTGCGACGGGCGTTAAGTTCGGAACCACCGCTTCGCCGTCATTCACGATCCAAAGCAATTCCGTGCTAACCGCGGTTAGCCCGTCAGGTGCAGCTGGTGCCGTCGATGTGACGGTGACCACAAGTGGCGGCACGTCGGCCACATCCGCAGCAGACAGGTTCACATTCGTCTCGCTAACTGGTTGCACGATTGTGTGGGTTGGCACTGACGGATCTTCGTGGAGCGATGCCCTGGATTGGAACCAGAATCGGGTGCCCACAAGTAGCGACAACGTCTGCATCCCGGCCGGGATACAGAACCTTCCGGTCCAGTTGGGATCGTCGGCAACAATCACTTCACTCCGAAACGACGGCGGACTCCAGATCGGTGCGAGCCTTACCATCAGCGGCACAAGCTCCACGTCGACCGGAAGTCTCAGCATAACTGGCACATTGGGCGTGTCTGGGACGCTCAGTGTGACTGGAGCGCTCACAACGTCCGGCGGAAACATAACTGGCCCAGGAACTGTAACCGTCGCGAGCGGTGCCACATGGCTGATTCCGAACAACGGCGGTGTGACCGTTAGCGGAGGCAAGCTCGTAAACCAAGGTACAGCAACGATCGACCCTTCCGGAGTCCTCTCTATCGCCCCGGGAGCGGTTGTCACCAACGCCGCCTCGTTCACGATGGACTTCGGGTCGACGATCGAAGGCACCTATCAGGCGACGTGCTCCTCGACTGCCCAGTTCTCGAACACCGGAACTCTGGTGTCCAGCCCTGGTCTCCAAGGCACCGCCTACCTGGGTTCGAGCAGCTACTGCCTCACAATGGCAAATACCAGCGGCATACAGATGCCCTCGGGAACCCTCGATGTGAATTACAGCGGGACCCTGCAGCTCAACTCGGGTTCGTCGATCACGGGGGTCGGTACCCTCGCCGACAGTGGCTCCCTCATGGTGAACGTGGCCCAGACGATGGGGGCCCTCATGGTCAGTGGCACCGTGTCGGGCTTCGGGAATCTGACGGTGTCGGGAACGCTCACCACGACCGGCGGGAGCTTCTCCGGACCGGGAGCGGTCACGATCGCGAGCGGTGCCACATGGCTCATTCCGAACAGTGTGACCGTTAGCGGGGGTCAAGTGGTGAACGATGGGACGGCCACGGTCGACCCATCGGCGATCCTCTCTATCGCCCCGGGAGCGGTTGTCACCAACGCCGCCTCGTTCACGATGGACTTCGGGTCGACGATCGAAGGCACTTACCAAGCGACGTGTACCACGACCGTCCAGTTCTCGAACACCGGAACTCTGGTGTCCAGCCCCGGTCCGTTGGGCACCGCGTATTTGGGTTCGAGCCCGTATTACTGCCTGACGACGGCAAACGCCGGCATCATTCAGCTGTCCTCAGGAACCCTCGACGTGAATTACAACGGGACACTGCAGCTCAACTCGGGTTCGTCGATCACGGGGCCCGGCAGCCTCGCCGATAGTGGCTCCCTCATGGTGAACGTCGATCAGACGATGGGGGCCCTCATGGTCAGTGGCACCGTGTCGGGCTTCGGCACTCTGACGGTGTCGGGAACGCTCACCACGACCGGCGGGAGCTTCTCCGGACCGGGAACGGTCACGATCGCGAGCGGTGCCACATGGCTCATTCCGAACAGTGTGACCGTTAGCGGGGGTCAAGTGGTGAACGATGGGACGGCCACGGTCGACCCATCGGCGATCCTCTCTATCGCCCCGGGAGCGGTTGTCACCAACGCCGCCTCGTTCACGATGGACTTCGGGTCGACGATCGAAGGCACTTACCAAGCGACGTGTACCACGACCGTCCAGTTCTCGAACACCGGAACTCTGGTGTCCAGCCCCGGTCCGTTGGGCACCGCGTATTTGGGTTCGAGCCCGTATTACTGCCTGACGACGGCAAACGCCGGCATCATTCAGCTGTCCTCAGGAACCCTCGACGTGAATTACAACGGGACACTGCAGCTCAACTCGGGTTCGTCGATTGCCGGGCCCGGGACCCTCGCTGACAGTGGCTCGCTAGTTGTGAACGTCGATCAGACGATCGGGTCCATGGCGGTCAGTGGCACAGTGTCGGGATCCGGCACTCTGACGGTGTCTGGAACGCTCACAACGACGGGTGGGAACCTCTCCGGTCCGGGAACAGTCACCGTCGCGAGCGGTGGCGCATGGCTCATTCCGAACGGTGCGACCGTTAGCGGAGGGCAGGTCGTGAACGATGGCACGGCCACGATCTATCCTTCAGGCGTCTTGTCGATTGCCCCGGGAGCGGTCGTCACCAACGCCGCCTCCTTTACGATGGAGTTCGGGTCGACGATCGAGGGTACTTACCAAGATACATGCCCCTCAACTGTCCAGTTCTCGAACACCGGCACTCTGGTTTCCAGTCCCGGTCCACAAGGCACTGTCTATTTGGGCTCCGGCAGCTATTGCCTCACGGCGACGAACACAGGCACCATGCAGTTGGCGTCGGGAACGCTTCAGATCAACGGCGGATCGGTCCTGACGTTGAACGGTGGGTCGGCAATCGGTGGAGCCGGTACCTTCGCTGACAACGGCGATGTCGTCGCAAATGTTGGCCAAAGTGTTTCGAACCTCACAATGCAGGGTGGAAAGCTAGAGCTTGCCATCGGAGTCGTACTCGGAGTCACGTCATTGCCAAGTTCCTCAGGGACAATTCAGCTCGACGCTGCGGGGCCCGGCCAATTTGGCAGCTTGAGCGTGAGCGGAGCTGCCTCGGTCGCTAACCTAAATCTGGTCTTGAACACCTCGTATACACCTGTGTGTGGGACGTCGGTCACTGCGATTCGAGCCGGAAGTACGAGTGGGCAACTGGCATCTGCCAGCGGACCTTTGCTGCCTCCATCGGGGACGTGGCAACCCATTACGACCTCGACCACCGCTGGTGCTTTTGTCAAGTGTCCGCCGCCGCCTGAGGCAGCCGCCCAGCTATTTGGGAACGGGTCGTCGATCGACGCGTACAACACTGCTGGCTATTTCGCGGAGCCAGTTAACACAGCAACCGGCGCATTTTCGACAACTGAGACGGATGCAAAGCTTGGAGGGCTCGGAATCCCTTTTGTCTTTACGCGGTCCTACACCTCAAGTAATTCAGCGACCGGGCCGCTCGGCGTGGGGTGGACCGACTCTATGAACGTCACAGCGCAGTCATCTGGGGGCAACGTAACCATCAGCGACGAGAACGGTCAGCAGGTCATGTATATCCAGCAGTCAGGGGGCAGCTACTCGGGACCTCCGGGAGTTAGGTCAGTACTGACTTCCGTTACGGGTGGGGGATGGCTTCTCGTACGGCACAATCAGGATCGTCTTACCTTTGATACGGCCGGTCAATTGACATCCGAGGTCGACCGCAATGGTATTGGCCTCAACCTGACGTACAACTCGTCGGGGCAACTGCAGAGCGTCAACGATTTTGCTGGACGTACCGCAAATTTTACGTACAACGCGCAGAACCTATTGCAAACGCTGGTATTCCCGGGCGGATCGAGTAGCCGAACGATCTCTTACAGTTACACGTCTAATCAACTGACTTTGGTGACTAACGCAGCGGGGGGCGTAACCAAATACACCTATAACTCACAAGGGCTCCTTGCGACAGTGATTGACCAGAACGGAAACCAGGTCGTCGCCAACACTTACGATTCATCGGGGCGTATCACAGGACAAGTTAACGCACTGAACAAGTCGGCAACCTTTTCATACAACACCGGCACTCAGACTTGTACGTACACAGATCCAGATGGACAACAATGGCAAGATTTGTACCAAGGGAACGTCCTAGTCGAGCGTATCAACCCCCTCAAAGGAACAACGACGTACGCCTACGACTCTAATCTCGATGTCACGGCGTTGACTGATCCCGACGGCAATACGACAACGATGTCCTACGACAGTAATGGCAACAGGTTATCTCGTACATCCGCCCTACCAGCGACCGAGACGTGGACATACGACAGTATGAACGATGTCGCGACGTATACGGACCCACTAGGCCACGTCACGAAATACACGTATGACTCATCCGGGAATCTCCTTGTCAAGTCCCTTCAAGATGGAGCAACGACGAGCTACACCAGGTACCCAACGGGTGCCATTAAGACAATGACAAATCCAAACGGCAACTTGACCAGTTACGTCTACGATAGCTCCGGTAACCTCACGTCTCAGACGTCACCGCTAGTCGAGAAGATTACGTACACGTATGACGCCGCGGGTCGCCGGGCCACGATGGTCGACGCGAGAGGAAACGCATCGGGCGGCAATCCAACAGCACATACGACCACCTACGTCTACAACGCCCTCGATGAACTCATTTCGACCACGAACGCAAATGGCGACGTAACAATGTTCGGCTATGACTCCGTGGGTAACCGAACGTCGGTCACTGATCCAGACAACCATACGACCTCCTACGGATATGACAAGGCGAACGAACTCACCACAGTCACTGCGCCAGGTCCTGCAACGACGAGTTATGGATACGACAACAATGGCAATCGCACTTCGATATTGGACGCAGACGGAAACACCACCAACATGTCGTATGACGCCGCGAACAGATTGGCATCGGTGTCAACAGCTCTTGGAACGAACCGCTATACATATGATGGCGATGGGAATCGCACCTCGATCACGGACGCTGTCGGCGCGACGACGACAGAAACCTATGATGCCGTCAATCGCTTGAAGACCATCACGTACTCCGATGGGACGCCAGGGGTCACGTACACCTATGATGCGGACGGCAATCGTCTGCAGATGGTCGACGGCTCGGGAACAACCAGCTACACGTATGACACGGGCAACCGGCTCGGCACCGTAACTCACGGATTAGCCGAGTATTCGTACACGTATGACGCTGACAATGACGTCACCTCTCGAACTTATCCCGACGGCACACTAATCAACTCCGTATTCGACAAAGATGATCGCCTCCAATCATTGACCGAAGGGTCCGCGGCCGTTTCGTTTGGATACGACCCTAACGGGGACCTCACCAGTACCACTCTTCCAGCGGGTAACGGCTATATCGAGTCTGTTACTTATGACGCTAGTGGCAGGCCAACCCTTGTGAGCGCTACAAAAGGTACGGCCACCCTAACGAGCTACGGCTATTCGTATGATGCGGCTGGCAATCCGACAACCATTGTCGCAAACGGTCAGACACAGACGCTTTCGTACGATACGCGCAACCGCCTTGCGACAGTTTGCTACGGAACATCTTGCTCCGGTGGATCGATAACGTGGACGTACGACGGAACAGGGAATCGAAAGACCGAGGTGCTTGTCTCAGGGACTACGGTGAAGTCCTCGGGAACCGTGACGTATACCTACACGGCAAATCGGATGATGTCGACTGTAGGACCGGGGGGTACCACGACGTATGGATATGACAGCGATGGGCGTCGTACCTCAATGGGGTCGACCACCTATCAGTGGAATGCAGCCAACGAACTAACGTCCCTTTCCGCTCCGTCCGGTGTTACCACGTATTCGTACGATGGACTCGGCGATCGGCTCTCGGGCACCTCAGGTGGTGCGACGACGAATTTCTCCTACGATGTCAACAACCCGGTGCCTATCCTGACTCTGGAAACGGATGGCGCCGGCAACCTCCTGGATAGGTACCTGTGGGGGAACGGTCTTCTCCAAGCTGTGCACACCAACGGGTCAGACTATTACGTCTCTCATGATGCACAGGGGTCGGTCGTAGGTCTCACGTCTGCGACGGGTGCGACCGAGGCGACGTACTCCTACGACCCTTATGGCAATGTGCTCACGACGAACAAGGTCGATCCCTCGAGTCCTAACCTTCCGGTTGGTTTCGAGAGCCAGCTCACGGATCCGACTGGACTGATCCACCTGATGGCTCGTCAGTACGACCCGACAGTGGGTGCATTCTTGTCTGTAGATCCGCTCCCGCAGAATCCAACTGATTCAGCGCTCTCCCCTTATGTGTATTCGGGAGATCAACCCACTGTGCTCAATGATCCTACCGGTGCCTGCGTCGAATCGGGGCAGGGATACTATGAGTTCACGGTTCGGGGTTCGAACGGAGTTGTGCAGCAATATCACTGGAGCAGCTTCGGCGCCTGGGAAACTGCAATCGAAGACGGCTATGACGTTGCGACAAGCGCCGAGAATACTCCAGAGGGTTTTGTGTATGCAGGAGATATTGCTGAAGGAGCTGACGCCATCTATACCCTGTACAAGATTAACAATCAGGCAACCCAAGCCCAGCAAGCCGCGAATCAATACCTTAACGCTCCGATCACGGGAGTATCTCCAGATTCCGAACAATATTACAATGATCAAATCTCCAACTACACAACTTATGAGTCGGAGGAGAACCCGCTTTCTATTTTGCAGAGCATCTTGTAGTTGATAGCTGTTCAATCTCAAGGCGCTTCGACTCAAAGCGAACGAAATTGGACCTCCGGTCCAACACCCGATCGCTCGAACGTCTTGAATCAGACCCAAGGTCCAGCTCGTCGTGCGATGCGATCGTTAGCAGAACAATGCATCAGTTTTAATCGTGAGTTCGACGTCTAAATGTGGGGTCTGATCGTAACCTCGAAGCGCTTGACTGGCGTATTTGTGAGAGGGCCCGCCGGGCCATAGTCGAGAACTATTGGGATCAGAGAATGGCTCGTCACCCGGAAACGGAAGACCTGGCTTCCCTTGATGGTCGAATTTGGAGAGAGCTGAAAGGTGGAGCTTCCGATTTGCGAGAAGCCGGCCCCGCCGCTCGCCAATTGCCACCCGTCACGTGAGCCCTTGACATACGGCAACGAAATCGTCACGTCGGCGGGCGAAAATACATTGATCGTTCGGTGATCGTCGGCGAGACCAAGAAAGGTGTTCCTCACCGTTGTTGTCTGGGGGCGGGCAATGGCGCTCGGTGATGAATGCGAACATGCAGAAACACCGAGCACCACCGTCAAGAGTGTCGTCGTTAGAATTGCTTTTGGATGGATCGGCCTGTGGAGGGTGGACGGCAACGAGCACGTGAAGACGTATCGCACCGGTGACAAGCTAGCGCTGAATGGAGCCAGGTCCAAGACCCCTTGGCGGCGGCTAAATCACTCCAATCGCCAGACGGGGCTGGAGTCCTGTTGACCTTGCCAGGGCTTCAAGGCTGAGCCCGGCGACGGTTAGCGCCGCCATGGGAGGCAGGCCGATCGCAGCATCATTGCTGGCCCTGATCGCCAAAGCGCTTGCGGAGACCCCGACGGTCGACGCTATTGACCGGCTTCTTGGGCGGATTCAGGGGGTCCGGGCCTTGGCTGGTGCCTAGCGCTGAACCGTCTGAGTTGGAGACATCCGCACAGGGGACCCGTTTCCGGCTCGAAAGGAACCAAGGGCGCCGACAGGGTCATCAGGGGTATTTCTGCCCCTTGGCTCGACCGGAATTCCCATGTAGCGTGATCAGACGAAGCGGAGATGTCGATTCTTCTACGCACCAAGGGCGGGTAGAGGACTGATCAAGTTGGGTGTGCAACCCAGTCGAGGTCGCCAACGGCAAGGGGGCGACGATGACGGGACACGCGCTACCGGCTACTCACCCAGTCCGGCCTATGCGTTCGATCACTGGCGCGGCGACAGATCTCCTGGCGGTTATCCTCCTTGCCGGGATCCTCGTTCCGGTTGCGTCGGCATTCAGACCCTTGATTGCTTCCGCATCAACAACGACTGAACGTGTTCTTGCCGCGCCGAGGGGCAACCCAAGCCTCCAAGCCCCAGTGGTGTCCAACTACCCCAGCGCCATCAGCGAACCCGTCGGTATCGTCGCCGGCCCCGACGGCGCCATATGGTTCTCCAATTACGCCAACAGCTCCATCGGGCGGGTCACCACTGCCGGGGTGGTGTCCAGGTTCACCGATCCGAGCATCAGTAATCCCTGGGGTATCACCGCCGGCCCCGACGGCGCCCTGTGGTTCACCAACCTCGGCAATAACTCCATCGGGCGCATCACCACCGGCGGGGTGGTGTCCAGCTTCACCGATCCGAGCATCAGGCGTCCAAGAAGCATCACCGCCGGCCCCGACGGCGCTCTGTGGTTCACGAATGGGGGCCTCGACCAGCGGACGGACCACGGTTCGATCGGGCGGATAACCACCGGTGGCGTGGTGTCCGACTTTACCGATGGGTGCGGCAATTGCTTTCCGGATGCGATCACAGCTGGCCCTGACGCCGCTCTGTGGTTCACGCTCGTGGGGGGCAACGACTCCATCGCGCGGATCACTACCGGCGGGGTGTTGTCCGACTTCACCGATCCGAGCATCTCCAATCCAAGCGGCATCACCGCCGGCCCCGACGGCGCCCTGTGGTTCACCAACGCGAACCTGACGGGCCCCAGTTCGATCGGGCGGATCACCACTGCCGGGATGGTTTCTGACTTTACCGATCCGAGCATTTCCGGTCCAGGCGGCATCACCACCGGTCCCGACGGCGCCCTGTGGTTCACCAACGGGGGCACGGGCCACCCGACGGATCCAGGCTCCATCGGGCGGATCACCACCGGCGGGGTGGTCTCCAACTTTAGCGATCCGAGCATCAACACCCCCTCCGCCATCACCGCCGGCCCCGACGGCGCTCTGTGGTTCACGAACCTGCTCAACTCGATCGGGCACATCACCATGGGCGGAGTGGTGTCCAACTTTCCCGGCATGGACGGTGCCTACGGCATGACGGCCGGCCCCGACGGCGCTCTGTGGTTCACGAATCAGCTCAACAGTTCAATCGGACGAATCACCACGGGAGGGGTGGTGACCAACTACACCGGCGCGGGAATTGGCTATCCCTATGGCATCACCGCCGGTCCGGATCGTGCTCTGTGGTTCACCAATGCCAACAACTCCATCGGGCGGATCACCACCAGCGGGTTGGTGACCAACTACACGGGCAAAGGCATCAGCGGTCCCTACGGGATCACCGCCGGCCCCGACGGCGCTCTGTGGTTCACCAACGTCGACAACGACTCCATCGGGCGCATCACCACGGCCGGCCGGGTGTCGAACTACACCGGTAACGGCGTCAGCTACCCCAATGGCATCACCTCCGGCCCCGATGGCGCCCTGTGGTTCACCAACGCTGGCAATCCAGGCTCGATCGGGAGAATCACTACACACGGGGTTGTGACCAACTACACCGGCGCGGGTATCAGCGGTCCCTACGGGATCACCGCCGGCCCCGACGGCGCTCTGTGGTTCACCAATACCACCAACAACTCCATCGGGCGCATCACCACCAGCGGGGTGGTGACCAACTACACGGGCGCAAGCTTCCCCTACGGCATCACCGCCGGCCCCGACGGCGCCCTGTGGTTCACCAATATAGGCACCAACTCGATCGGTCGCATTACCACCGGCGGGGTGGTGACCAACTACACGGGCAAAGGCATCAGCTCTCCCAACGGCATCACAGCCGGCCCCGACGGCGCCCTGTGGTTCACCAATCTCGGAAACTCAGTCGATGACCTCGACAGTTCAATCGGAAGGATCACCCCTCCCCCGCTTCCAGCGGGCTGCACTCCAACCCTGGCATCAGACCGGACACCCAAGAGTGTGCTGATCCTGGCCGACGGCATCGGATCGGAAAACGTTGGTGGTAGCTATCAACCCCTTGACATCAACGGAGCAGGGTGGGGTCCCGGATCGACGGGCTATTGCTTCACGGCCACCGCGGCTTCAAATGGCTATTCCTACGCTGACAGCGGCTATTCGTTTATGCCGCCACCGCTTCAGTCGATCGTGCAGGACTATTTGAAGGGTGCCGATCCCGAGCTGGATCCACAGCTTCTTACGAACGTATTGGGGGCTGAAGGGGTGACCATCCTTCCCTTCAGCTACAACGGTGCGACATTGTCTGGCAGCCCGACTGATCCGACGCTGACCGTTCAGCCCGCCGATCCGAACGTGCCGGGCGATCAGATTCCTCAGACCGAGGCTGCGTTGCTAGATCAGGAGGTGTGGTCGGTCCACAACATGTGGCCAAACACCAAGATAATCATCGCCGGCCACAGCGAAGGAGGCCTGATCGCCGAGACCTGGTGGTACTACAAAGGAAGGTTCCAGGTACACAACGGCACAGCTGCCGATGGAGTTGCAGCTGAATTCTCTCTTGACTCGCCTATCAACGGTGTCGCTGGGGGTGCGTTTTGCTTGACTCCAGGCACGGGCGGTTTGTGTTCGCTTGGCCATGTTTCATCAGGCCTAGGGGCTTACTTCTCATCGCTTTGGGGAAATGCGGAGACCCAAGATCAGAACATCAACAACGCAGAGGACGGCTCATTCATCCCCGTGGGAACCGACGGAGATCCGCTGTACGACTTGGGCGACTTAGGGAAGGGAATTCGTAGTCAACTGACCTTTGCCACGGGCCAGAACTGCTTTGGCTTTGGACCTGGCTCATGTAATCCAGCGGGCCTTGATTTCTTCAGCACCTGTTACCCGAGCCGAGCGACCAATGAGCACTTTTGGAATGATCCAGTTGGTGGCCATGGTCTTGTCATGGACTGCCCTGATGTCATCAACTACGCAACGTCGGTGTTCACATCTAACGCGTCGAGATCTGGGGTTTTGAAGACGGGCCAGTCCAAGGTGCAGGCCGCTGCGCCGCCTCCGGCACCGCCCATGGGTGAGATTGCGCCCACGGTGCTGTCACCGGGCCAAACGGCGACCATCACCGGTCAGGGTCTTGGCACGAACACCGGGTCAGTGCAATTCAACGGTGTGGGCAACGTCCCACTCGCCGCGACGGTTTCGGGGTGGAGCGACACCCAAGTGAATGTGACCGTGCCCGCCGGAGCCACAACGGGACCAGTGGAGTTGATCACCGGTGACGGCGTCCCAGCTGGTGTCGGCCAGATCACGATCTTGGGATCGCCTGACTCGGTGGCCACCATCTCGGCGACAGCAGGTCCCGGCGTTCTCGACGGCCAGTCGACGACGGTGTCTGTCACCGCCACCGATGCAAATGGCCAACCGGTGCAAGGCGCCGAGGTGGACTTGTCGGACGGCCACTCGACACAGAGCGCCACGACAGATGTGAATGGCGCTGCGTCCTTCAGCGTCACAGCCGCCAACACCATCACCTACACGGCCTATTCGGGGACCACCTTTGCCCAGGTGAGCGTGACCGGGCTGGCTCCGCCGGCCATGTCCCTAACCCTGTCTTCTTCATCTTCGTCGGGCACCACCGTCCAGATCACGGCCACCCTCGATGGCGCAAACGGGAATCCGGAAGCCAACCAGGTTGTGAACTTTCAGATCGCCGGTACGTCGGGTCCGAGTTTGAGTTCATCGCAAGCCACCACCAACTCCTCGGGGATAGCCTCCATAACAGTCAATAATGTTGGTACCGCACCCTTTGCCGTGGGCGCCTACGCTGATGACTCGGCGGCAAATGCGAGCGTGGGAGTCAATCAGTTCCTGGTGGCACCGTCGGTGTCCTCGGCCGCCGTGGGAAAGCATGTCTCGGTCGTCGGCAGCGGATTCACCCCAGGCCACAAAGTGGACGTGTACTGGGATCGCACCTCAACGACTCCCTTCGCTCGTGCCACGATCAACGCTTCGGGGGCATTCACGGTCACCATAAAGGTGCCAAAAACGACATACGGGGCCCACAGCATCATCGCCGAGGATCCCACCATGGGCAGCGTCGCTTACTCCAGTCTCACCGTGTTGTCAGGCGTCAAGCTCAAACCCTCACGAGGGCCATCCGGCAAGTCTGTCCACATCATGCTTTCCGGTTTCCCGGCTTTTCAATCGGTCGCTCTGACGTGGAACTCAGCCACTGGACCGAGTCTGGGCGCAGTGACCACGAGCGGCATCGGTGCTGCCACTGCGACCTTCACCGTGCCCGCATCTGCCAAGGGCAAATACATCGTGGATGCGACCGCTAGTGGGGGGTCAACCGCCAATGCGATATTCGTTGTGACGTAAAGGGCACCGCAGAGGAATGAGGTCCATCAGTCGATTGGCTCTCATCGCCGACCGGTGAAGAACCCTCGCGACGGGAAGATCAGCGCGATCAGGGTAATTGCGGTGCTTGTCATTACGGCGGTCCAAATGATGAGCTGCACCGTAAGGTCTTGCGGTACTGGGGTCACAAGCGTCGTGACCCGAGTCGCTGGGTCGAAAGATCGATATGGACCCGGCTGGCTTGGAAACGCGAGAATGCCTACAAGACCGCACAGACCCTCGACGAGGACGATAAGTCGTCGCCCTCCCTTCGATCCACGAAGCAGGGTCCGACCAGCGCGGTAGAGCACGGCGCCTCCGGCAAATGCGAGCGCCGCGACAAGAACAAAGAAACCACCGGCCAGCCCCGACGCACCCGGCGAATCACTGCTAGCGCCCGCAATGTAATTCTGAAGACCAAGAATCACTGTACCGACACCTACCAGCCCCAGAACCACACTCTGACAAACGACAATAGTCCTCGCGACCATGACCGGCAGAGGAGTTCCGTTGGGAATCTGAAGGTGTTGTTGAATCATGGTTGCGACCTTGCTGGGGTTCGGTGCCGTCTAGGCACCCGGTTGCGGCGTTAGGGTACGCCGCTGACGGGTGTTGGGAAGGTCCGTTGCCGATCCGTTACGGCGCGTGTGATGCGCCGGGGAGTTTGATTTAGAAACACCCTTAGGCTGCATTGCTGCGGCCAATGTCCGCCGACCTGTTGGGGCTCGTCTCGATGGGAGCCTCCGTGCGTTATCTGCATCACCTCTGCGACAATCGGTTGGTGGCATTGTGTGTTTGCCACATTTGCTCTGCACCGAATCTGACATTCCAGTGCAACTATCCTGGAGTATCTGTCACTGTAACTGAGATCAAAACAGCCGTTTGAGGAGGGCACCGCTAAGAGATCTGACTTTGAATCCGGCATTCGATGGTTCGAATCCATCCTCCCCAGCCAACCCGAGAAATCCCTTTTGCTATAAGGGATTTCAAGATTGTTCGGGTAACGACGACCTGTGGATAAGTGCCATATTAATCACCCAGTCCGTCAATGCACTGCGTTCCTTTTTGGGTATCTGACATTCATACTTATTGCATCAAACTGTTCACGAGGGTCTCACAGAGGATGTCCCGACCGGTGTGGATTTTGAGTGACGGCCCCGGGCTTTTGGGTCAGGCGGCCACCTCCTTGTCTGCACTGTAGCGACGGGGTGTAACGGTCCCTTGGACGTGCTGCTCGAGGGCGGTGCGCAACGCCTTCAGGTGGAGGTGCCCGTTCACACGTCGGAACTGCTTCTTGGCCTCGACCATGCCCGCCGCACACCAGCGCAGAGCCATCTCGCCGTCGCGCCAGTTCTTCACGTTGCGGGAATGATCACGGCAGATTTCGATCATGGATTCGACGGCGTTGGTCGACCGCAGCGTGCGGGCCAAGGTGGGAGGCACTCCGAGCCGGGCGATGGTGAGCGTCTCGGCCAGCCCTTCGCGCAGACTGCCGGCCGCCCCGGGGTGCGAGCGTTGGATGCGCTTGGCCAGGGCCTCAAGCGCCCCTTGGGCGGCTAGGGCGTCGGGGTTGGCGTAGGCGGCACGCATCTCCTTCGCCACCACCCGGCCCACGTCATCGGGCAGCTTGGACTCCACGTTTCTGATCTTGTGCAATTGGCACCGGGCGATCACGGGGTGGTCGAACACCGCCGTCACCCCGGCGCACAGCGCCTTGGCCCCGTCGAGCACGGCCAGGATGGGCTTGGTCATGTCGAGTCCCCGCTCACGGAGCCCGGCGAGGAGGTCCTTCACCAGGGTGGCGTTCTCGGTGTCGCCTTCCTCCACGGCCAGCGGCCACTTGTTGCCGTCGATGTCGATGCCGAGAGCCACTACGCACAAAAACCCGGCGAAATGGACGCCATCGATCATGATGGCCACCAGGTCGATCTCCGAGAGATCCGACGCCATCAGGTCGGTGAGCGCCGTCTCGGTGGCAGCCACGAACCGCCGTGACACGGCCGACTTGGAGGTGGAACGGCTGGCCGCCTCGATCGTCTTCCCCATGGGCTCGAGGCCGGCCCCGTAGCGGCGGGTCGAGAGTTTTGCCATCATGCGGGCGAGGGTCTCCCGGCCGAGCACCTCGGTGGACGTGAACGCCTGATACGTCGGCAGCTGCACCTCCTCCTTGCGGTCGGCCGTTCTGAGTCTCGGCCGGCGGATCGAGATCTGACGGCCGCCCAGAGCCACGAGCCCGTCCTCGGTCCCGTGGCGCACGGCGGTCCGGGCGGGGTCGTGCACGCCCTTCGGGCCGGCCAAGGCGGTGGCCTCGTTGTCGAGGATGACGCCGAGCACCTGTAGCCCGGCCCCGACGGCGAAGGCCAGCAGTCCTTCCTCGAGCTCGCCGGCCAGCTCACCGATGGCCACGGTCACCGTGTCGGGCAGCGCCAGCGCCGCCTCGTGCGCTTGGCGGTGCGGATCGGCCTTGGCCTTCTTCTGCGTCGTCCGGCCGGTGATGCGGGCGTTGGCGGTCTGGGTCTGATAGTTCTTCTTCACGACGGTCCCCTTCTTGATCGGATGTCTTTCGACGGACGCCCGAGACCTACCATCAGGCAGGCATCAGGCGGGGGACCGTCATCTCAAATTTCCACGCTCAGCGGGACAACCTCGTCTCACAATGGCCATACAGCTTCTCAATTCGGATCCCCCGACCCCGTTGGAGCGACTTGTCGATGACTACCTGATGAACTGCAGGGCTCGTGGCCTTTCACCACGGACGGACGAGCAGTACTCCTACTCGCTGCGGATCCTGCTGAAATGGTGCCAGTCAGAGCGAATCACCCGTCTGGCGGAGCTAGACCGAAGCACCTTCGACCGGTACACGACGTGGCTGCTAAGCCGGACGAACCGGGACGGAAAGCAGGTGTCGAAGCACGGCGTTCACACGCGTATCCGACCGGTCCGACTCCTTCTCAACTGGGCGAGCCGAGAGGGCGAAGAAGTGCAAGCTCGGCCGCAACTACCGCGGCGAGAGAAGCCGATCCGCGATGTTCTGACGCGCGCCGAGATCGACTCGCTCGAACGTGCACTCCCCAATGAGCGCGACAAACTGATCATTCGGATTTTTGGCGACTGCGGACTGCGCCTCGACGAGCTGACTCGGCTTGAAGCCAAGGACATCATTCGGTCGGGGCGCCAGGCGCACATGCGGGTGTTGGGCAAGCGAGGCAGGGCACGTGACGTGCCGATTCCTCCATCGTTGCTCCGACGGATGGATCGATTCATCGACTCACGACCTGAGGAGCGGACGTCCGACCACATCTTCCTTACTCACCGCCGACGTGCCGAGATGCATGACGCGTTGACTCGCATGGGCGTCTATCAAGTGGTGAAGTTCGGTTTCCGGCGCGCTCAAATCACGAAGCACGTCTATCCGCACCTCCTGCGTCACTCTTGGATGACGGAAATGCTACGCAACGGAATGAACCCAATCCAGCTGTCAATCATCGCCGGTGCATCACAAGAAGTCATCGCCGGGCACTACACGCACCTGAACAAGGACGACGCCTACGACGCAATGATCAAGGCTCTCACGGACGGAAGACGTTGAGAGAGCAAGCGCCTTTTGGCAAGTTGGGCCAGTTCCTACCCCTATGCGTACGGCACCGCCGACAATCTCACGACTACGGAGAACTCGACCGACAAGGGATCGAACACGCAGCGGTTCAACGCGGCGGACGAGCTGTGCTGGACGGTAGGGGGGCATCCTCCAATGCCTGCTCTACTGCGCCCACGGGTGCGACCTTGGTCACTTACGACAACCAAGGCAATCGATCGTCGTCGGTAGCGCCGGGGAACGCCGGCACGAGCTATGAGTACGACCAGGTCGATCAGCTCACGTCAATTCAGACCGGAATAGGATCGTCATGCGGTAGTTCGACCAATGTCGGAAACTACTATGACGGAACAGGGCTGCGCATGAGCAAGACGGTGGGCGGAACCGCCACCCAGTTCACGTCGGACGAGTCCGGCAGCGTGCCGACGCTCCTCCAAGTGCAGGTCGGGATAGGGAACCCGACGTCTTACATCTACGGGCCGGGTGGACTGCCCGTGGAGATGATCAACTCTGCTATCAACGCCTACTTCTACGCCCATGACCAGCTGGATCCATGCGCGCCTTGACGAATACGTCGGGAACCGTCCCGGCAACTTACACGTATGACCCATATGGGAACATGGTGGCATCGACGGGACCGGTCACAACGTCGCTGCTCTACGGTGGTCAATATCAGGACGCGGAGTCCGGCCTCTACTACCTCCGGGCTCGCTACTACGACCCAACGACAGCTCAGTTCCTGACCCTTGATCCGGCAGTTGCAACCACGCTCAGTCCCTACGGATATGTTGCCGGTAACCCGCTCAACGCGACCGATCCGACTGGGATGACCATTGACCCCAGTCAGCCAAATTGCGATAACCCCCAAGATTGTCAGATCGGCGTGCAGTTGTATCGTCTCGATATGCTCCGAGTGGGCTTGCTGCAGCAGGTGCAGCAGGATCAGCGGCAATTCGCGCAAAATGATCTCGTGTTCAACCGGGCGACTGCTGCTGGGTGTGCGACATCTGGGGAGGGGCAGATGCTCCTGTCTAGCGCTAGCCAACTTCAACAGGATACGAATCTATTGGATGAGACCGTTCAGGCCGAGAACGACCTTGGAGATTGGCCCGCTGAAGTCGGCTACGGGTCAACGACCAATCACAATGCATTGGTTCCAGTTTTGGGCGGGGCGGCGGGAGTAGGCGTGTGCCTCGGGGGGCTAAAAGGTGCAGTTGCAGCGGCTGAGGCAAAGGGAACGATTCTTTGGGCATGCTTTTGTCCGTGGCCACGAAAAAGTCCGCACTTTTGGCCATGAAGAGTCCGCACTGGTGGCCACCACCAGTCCGCACTTTTGGCCACGAGAAGTCCGCACCCCTCGCTGAAGCATCCACCTGAGGGTCCCCCCCGGCCGGTCACGGTGGCGGTGCAAGCCAACCGCCGCAACCGACCGAGGGGAGACCTCCATGAAATCAGCGAGGGACCGAATGGACATGTATGCCGCCTACCAAGAGGTGGGCACCTACCGAGCCGCAGCGGAGATCTGCGGCACCAGTGACAAGACGATCAAGAGGGCCGTGGAGGGCGCCAGGAGGGCCGAGGCGGCCACTGCCGACGGTCGAGGCGTGGTCCAGCACAACTATGACGACGTGACCGACATCATCGCCCAGCGGGTGGAGAAGACCGAGGGTCGCATCTCGGCCAAGCGGCTCCTGCCAGTGGTCCGGGCCGCCGGATACGAGGGATCGTCGAGGAACCTCCGCCGGGCCGTCGCCGAAGCGAAGGCGCAGTGGCGCATCGAGCACCACCGGGGGCGCCGCCCCGGGGTGTGGGTGCCCGGCGACATGTTGGTGTTCGACTGGGGGGAGATCGGACCGCTGTTCGTGTTCTGTGCCGTGTTGGCCTGGAGCCGGTTCCGCTTCATCTACTTCGCCGACAACCTGGGCGCCGATTCGACCATGGCCGCGCTGTCCCAGTGCATGGAGACCATCGGTGGGGTCCCCAAGACCCTGTTGACCGATCGCATGGGTTGTCTGAAGGGTGGGACTGTGGCGGGCCTCGTCATCCCGACACCGGCCTACGTGCGCTTCGTCACCCATTACGGCACGCGCCCCGATTTCTGCGAGGGTGCCGACCCGGCGTCGAAGGGGATCGTCGAGGCGTTGGTCGGTTACGTGAAGTCCGACCTCATGATCCCCGAAGAGCTCAGCGTTTTGGAGCTCGCAACGGCCAACGCCAAAGGCGTCGTGTGGTGCACCGAGGTGAACGCCCAGGTGCATTCGGAGATCATGGCCATCCCGGCCGAACGGCTCGAGATCGAGCGTCCGCTGCTCGGGATCCTGCCGTCGCTCCGGGCGCGCATCGGCAAGGTCGTCCAGCGCAAGGTCGACCGGCTCAGCTGTGTGCGCTTCGGCTCGGCCCGCTACTCGGTGCCCAATGTCCACATCGGCCGCCAGGTCGAGTTGCGGGTGGCCGACGGCACCGTGCACGTCGTGTTCCTGGGCGAGATCATCGCCGAACACAGCCTCGTCGCCCCTGGTGAGACGGCTGTGCTCGACGAGCACTACGGCGGTCCCCGGCCCTTCCCGGCCCGGGCCGTGCGCCCGAAGACCCCGGCCGAGAAGGCGTTCTGCGCCATGGGCCCGGCCGCCGAGGCCTTCATCAAGGGGGCCGCCGCCAGTGGGGTGACCACCCTCGCCGCCGACCTCGTCGAGCTGTGCGCCATGGAAGCAGCTCACGGCACGGGGGCACTCATGGCGGCCGTCGAGCGGGCCGTCGAGTTCGGCCGGTTCCGCGCCCACGACGTGCACTCGATCCTGGCTGCGGGCACCGGCGTCCCCCGTCCACGGGCACCCGGTGACGCACTCATCGTCGCGCTGCCCAGTGTCGCCGTCCGCTCGCTCGGGGACTACGCCATCGGGGGTGAGGCATGAGCACCAGTCCGCCGCCGCTCGCCGCCGACCTCGATGCCGGTCTGCGCCGCCTGCGGCTCGGGGCCATGCGCCGACTCAGTCCCGAGCTGTTGGTGGTGGCCAAGACCCAGCGCTGGCGCCCCGAGGAGTTCCTGCGCACCTTGGTCGAGGCCGAGATCGCCTCGCGTGACGCCTCGAACGCGAGGGGACGGCTCCAAGCGGCGGCCTTCCCAGTGAAGAAGACCCTCGAGGAGTTCGACGTCGACGCCTCGTCAATCCCACGCGCCACGTTCGACTATCTGGCCTCGCTCGAATGGATCGCGGCCAAGGAGAATCTATGTCTCGTGGGACCGGCCGGCTGTGGTTGACACTGCACTCTCCTTTCATTGGGGTGTTTCAAACAGTCCAGGCCCGGTGGCGTTCACATCGATACGCAGGCCTTTCCTGCGTCCACGGTTGACGTGGACCGCCTGGAGCTCACCGCGTTGGACCTTGTGTAACACCGTCTGGCGAGCCACGCCGAGGATCCGGGCAGCCTGATCGAGGCCCACCCAGCCATCAGGGACCTCGGGAACGATGCGTTTGCGAAGCTCATCGGTGATGCGGATGTGCCAAGGACCACCGGGCGTCAGCTGCTCGCCGGTGAGGAAACCATCGTGCATCCAGCGATAAAGAGTCACCCTGGACACGCCGAGGATCTGCTCGGCCCGGGTGATGGAGACCACCGGCACATCATCGTCGTCGGGTATGACAGCTGGTACTTGATAGGCAGCGATACCGCGTGACACCCGGAGGCTTTGCACTCGCGTCTTCGTGAAGAGCAAGCCGGTTCCGGTGCGGCGACCCTGCCTCGACAAGACGGCAGCGATTGTCTTGTCGTCATAGCGTTCGGCCAAGCGTCGAACCAAGTCGACGGTGTCCTCGTCGGTCGTCCGAAAGTGCTTGCCCGTCTTATTCAGGTCGAGCGAAAAGTTCGATGTCGCTCCACCTTCCCACACGACGTTCACCGCTGCGGAACGCTTCTCTGCCTCCACGCTCACGACGACCTCAGCGATAAGGGCGCGCAGGAGCTGCTTGCGCTCACGCCAGGTCGTGGTGGACGCCTGGAACACCGCCCGGACATCGGCACCGGCCCGCTCGAGCCATGCCGTCTCCTCTTCGGTCAGCCTGGTGGGCTGGCGGAGCTGCTGAGTGACCAGATCCGCTTCGGCTTGTCGCTGGGCCACGAGGGCCTCCTCGAGTGACCGTTCGAGTGTCCGGCCGACGAGGCGGTTCTCAGGCTCGACGGCGTCGAATTGGCGTCGCGCCCGCTCGGCCTCGAAGCGAGCGCGTTCGACGGCCAGCTCGAAGACGGCAACGCGGCGCCGGTGGTTGGCGTCGGCTTCGGCCAGGGCCTTGGCCGTCGCCCCCAGACTGGCCGGCTCGAGCATGGCAAAGACTTCCTCGAGCACTCGGTTCTCGAGCCTGCGTCCGCCGAGGCTCTGGCAGCCACGTTCGCCGCCATAGAGCTGTTTGTTGCGGCCGCAGAGATAGCGCGGCGTATTGCCGGTCGTGCCTGAGTAGCCCACCTGCATCATCCGCCCGCAGCGTCCGCAGCGGACCCGTCCCTGGAGCAAGGCGGTTCCTTCCCGCACCGGGCCACCGCCATGGCCGCGCGGTGCCCGCCAGTTGGCCTTCAGTTGGTCCTGGGTGCGCACATAACGATCCCAAGTGACGAAGCCGGGATGGTGATCGGGAATCAGCACCGCCCACTCCTCACGGGGAAGCTCTCGTGTTCGTTTCACGAGGCGGCCGGCAGCGTCGAGACGCTTCTCTTGTCGTCGGCGGCCAAAGACGAAGGCGCCCGCATAGGTCGGGTTGGTCAGGAAGTCATGGATGGCCGGGTAGCTGGCCGGCGCCCAGCTGATCCGACGTGCCCCGGTGGGGCGACGAGGGATGAGCAGGTTGTCCTCCAGCAACGACATCATGACCTGGCGGGCTGATCCGAGTTCTTCGAAGCGCCGGAATACCACGGCGATGGACTCGATGACCGCTTCGTCGGGGTCGAGTAGGACATGGTCGGCTTCGTCATAGACGAACCCGACCGGCAGTCCCTGGCGCAGCTCGCCCTTGGCCGCTTTGTGCAAGAGCCCGGCGGTGAGGCGGTGCCGGATCAGGTGCAGTTCCGCCTCCGACATGGTGCCCTTCAGGCCGAGCACCAGACGATCGTTGAAGTCTCCGGGGTGATACAGCCCGTCGCCGTCGGCGATCAACGTGTCGGTTAGCGCGCAGAGGTCGAGAAGCTGATACCAGTCGGCGTTGTTGCGGGCCAGACGCGACACCTCGATGCCCAGGATGATCCCCACCTTGCCCAGTCCCACCTCGGCCACCAGATGCTTGAAGCCCTCTCGGGCCGTCGCCTCGGCTCCGGAACGGCCCAGGTCCTCATCGACCACCACGACCTGCTGCGGCGGCCATCCGAGGATCTGCGCCCGAGAGGCGAGTTCATATTGGCGTTCCAAGCTCTCGGTGTTCTCCCGCATCTGGGTGAGCGTCGACTGACGCACATAGACATAGGCGTCCCGGCCCAAGTGGGACGCCGTGACCTTGGAGGCAAGCTCAGACGTGAGCGTCACTGACGTCCACCTCCTGGGTCTCCTCGTCGATGACGCCACCGACGATCATCCGGGCCAGGATGCAGACCACGGCTTCCTGGGCCTCGGCCGGCAGCGACCACCACCGCTCGCTAGGCGTGGTGGGTTGCCCGGGAATTCCCAGGGTCAGCTGGGCGGGCGCGGCTATTCTGAGCCTTCGCAAAGAGGCTCACCTCCCTTGTTCGTTGGCGCGTGCAGGGTGAGTGGAGCCTATTTCCGCGTCTTGGGACTGGACGAGGACCGCCGCGGGCGTTTCAGGGTGCCGACGAGCCCCTGCAGGAGACGGATTCCCTCCACCGACAACACTGTGGCCAGGGCCACCGTGGGCTCGTCGCCCAACACGTCGGTGGCGGCCGCCGGGATCGTCCCTGGCGATCCGTCGGGCAGAACGACGATCAGGAAGAGCACCCCGTCGCTTCTCTTGAAGCCCGTTGCCGGCAGAAGTTGGCCAAATAGCGGGTGAACGGTGGAGGTGACCCGGACCTCGCACGGGAGCAACCGCCGAAGATGTTGCAGTCTGTCGCCGTCCCTGCCGGGACAGGCAAGAGCCACTGCCTCGTGGCCCTCGGACACGCTGCGGTGGAAGCGGGGATGCGGGTCCGCTACTTCACCGCCTCCGAACTCGTGGAGACCCTCTACCGCGGTCTGGCCGACAACTCCGTCGGCCGGGTGATCGAGCAGATCTTGAAAGCCGACGTCATTCTGGTTGACGAGGTCGGCTTCGCTCCGATGGACGACACCGGCACGCAGCTGTTCTTCCGCGTCGTCGCCGCCGCCTATGAACGACGGTCCCTCGGCATCGGATCGCACTGGCCGTTCGAGGACTGGGGGCGCTTCCTCCCCGAGCACACCACAGCCGTCAGCCTGCTCGACCGGCTCCTGCACCACGGCATCGTGGTTGCCACTTCCGGCGAGTCGTTTCGGCTGAAAGAAGCCCGTCAGCGAGGAGGTGCGCCGAAGCTCACCTAGGATTGAACATCACCGCGAGGGGTGCGGACTTCTGGTGGCCAAAAGCTCGGACTGAAGACTGGCCATGCACAGCTTTATTGGAGGGCCATGGGGGGCCCAATACGAACCGGTGCCTCACGATCCAAGGTTCTGTGATCGATCTCGGCTGACGTTCCAAGCTCTGTTCTTGCTCGGCTGTTCTATCGGGTCGGCTGCTACTAACGCACACTCTTGCCCCTTCGACTCCGATCTCGATACTTGAGGTCGAAAAAAAGACCGCGGACCGATAGAAGTGTGCCTGGAATCAAAATGCACCCACCAACCACGCCAGAAGCCCACGAACTATGAGTTACCCACATCGTAACCGCTGAGCCAATCAAGGCAATGACTATCCAATTCTTCCACTGCCAAAAGAACTGCTGAATTGGACCAAGAGGTCTGCGTGATGTAGGGATTACCCCTCGATGATTGACGTCGAGCCTCCACCAAGGTTGTCCTTGTCGCTCTGCAGCAGGTTCTTTGGATCCCTTGGTCATCACGATCGGTCTTGTTTAGTCAACGAGCGAGCTGAAACCGCAAAATGTGCAGGTAGATATCGGCCGCGAGTGATCGAGCGAGCCATGCCTCTGGACTGGGAGTGCTGAGTTCAACGTTGCCCACATTGTTGCCGATATTGAAGTCAGATCCCACCAAAGGATTGGTGGATCCCTGAAATATCGGGCTAACCCCAAAGCACGGATTGACGTTGTGCAGGGAGATTGTGTGGGCGGTAAAGTCGTAGAACTTCAGTCCCGAGTTGCCCAACCCTCTGAGAGTGTTCACTCCACCCTCCAGGCCTTGCACAGGGTTGAACTGAATCCCGAGACTACCTCCTGCAGATGCCTCCCCCGCGTAAATCGACGATCCGTGATTGATGGCGTTAGCCTGGCTCTGGATCAGATAGACCTCTGCCGAGGTGCACGCGCCGTTGTGGGTGTGGACGAAGGGTTCGTTGGAATCGCCCGACGGGACATCGCAGAGGCCAGAGGGATCGCTCCCGTTCACCGGGTCGTTTCCGGCGTATGAGTAGGGCTGCCCGGTCACGTCCACCAGCGGATCAGATGAGAGGAACTGTGCCGTCGCAGGGTCGTAGTAGCGGTGTATTAGGTAATCGAGGCCTGTGACGTCGGTGTACTCCCCTTCGAATCCGAACGGAGTCGAGATCGAGCAACTGCCACCACACCGGTTGCCATAGGAGTCGTAGCTCATCCCCGATCCAATGAGGGAACCCGTGCTCCCGATCTGGACGCGGATCCCCGTGGTATCGGAGATGAGATAACTCGGGGCGGAGCCTGAGATCACAATCTGCTCAACAGGAGCTGATCCTACATTCGGCCCGTACAGATAGTAGTTGGTGCCGTCCTCCAGCAGGTTCGACACAGAGCTGGACGTGTCCCAGGTGAAGGGCTGGGCCATGCCGCCCGACGGGGTGTCGGACATGCGCAGCCCGTCGCCGTTGTAGGCGAACGTGCTGGTGACGCTCGAATTGGGAGCGGTGCAGCTATAGCTGGACGCGTTGGCCGCCGTCTCGCACGTCAGGTCCCCCGACTGGTCCCACCCGTAGGTGGTCGGATTCCCGCCCGAGGGCGTGGAACTGATTCTTTCGCCGCTTAGGTTGTCGGCATAGGTAGCGGCGCCGCCGGGTGCGGACGTACACGAACCGGCCGACGATGCCGTCCAGCACAGCTGACCGTCGGCGTTGTACGCGTAGGAGGTGGCGCTCGTGGGGGGTGTAGAGCACGTGGGAGTGCCCGACGTGGTGCCGGTCCAGCACAACTGTCCGGCGGCGTCGTAGCCGTAGTCGGTGGTGGTACCCGCCGTGACCTGGTTGAGCGGGTTGTAACTGAACGTCGTCGAGCCACCGGACGGCGGCGTCGTCGTCTTGATCAACTCGTCGGCGTTGCGGGTCAGATTGGCCAGGTCGGTCGTCGTGCCTGCAATCTTATATGAAGTGTCGGTCACAGCATCGGTGGAATCGTAGGCATGTGACTGCGTTGTGGTCGTGCTCGGCGGCAGGGTCGTTTCCGTAAGATTGGAGTCGTTGTCATAGCTGAACACCGTCGGGCTGGCCGGACTGAGCCAGTCCGCCATCTGCGCGACGCGCCCGACGGCATCGTAGGTGTAGGCCACGAGCCCTGTGGCGGTCTCTGCACTCTGGCAGGTCGTCGACCCAATGTTGGGATACGAGAGGCAGGTCACATAGCCAGCCGGGTCGTAGCCATAGGTCACTCTGTTCCCGGCTCCGTCGGTGACGCTTCGGAGCCGCCCGAAATCGTCGTAGGCATAAGATGTGGTCCCTGTCCCGTCCGTCATCTGGGTGCGATTGCCATCGGTATCGTATTGGTAGGTCACGGCATGAGGAGTGGCGTAGCCTGCGGTGGTGTCGGAGTAGCTGATGCCCTTCTCCCGATTGTCGGCGTCATACGTGTAGGTGGTCACCCCCGCCGTGTCGGTCATGGTGAGGACGTTGCCCGCGCCGTCGTAGGTGTAGGTGGTGACAGCCTGGTCGGGGATATATGGCGGTGCGCTCTCGATCATCTGGTCGAGAGCGTTGAAATAGTTGGTGGTGCCATTCGACAGGCCGTTCACGACCTCGGTGCAGTACGTCGTCCCCGTGGGTGGAGACGAACATGAGCCGGAACCGGGCGCGATGTCGTAGTTGTAGGTGATGGTGGAGGGCGACGTCGACCCGTAGCCATCGGTGCCCGACGTCACTCGGTCGTCGGCGTCGTACAGGGTCTTGGTTTCGTTGCCCACTGGGTCCGTTGTCAAAGTCTTATTGCCATCGGCGTCGTATAGGTAGCTTGTCATGTTGCCATCGGCGTCGGTGGTGCTCGTGACATTGCCATTGGCGTCGAATATCGAACTCGTGGTGTCGGCCACACGTGTCGACTGGGAAGAGGGGCAGGTGACCGAGGCCGCGTATGCGTTGGGCGACACCTGGCAGTAGAGCCGGCCGAGGCTGTCATAGCTGTCGCTCGTCGTGTCGGTCTGGCCGCCGGCCGTGCTGCTTTTGGTGGCCACGTCACCATAGGTGTCGTATGTGTAGGTGGTCACGTTGCCGTCGGGGTCGGTGATCGAGGTCAGGTCCCCGCTACCGTCGGAGGTGAAGGCGGTGGCCAGAGTGGCGAAGCCTCCGGGGTCGGGTGAGGTGACGACCTGGCCGGCGGCGTCGACAGCCACGCACAGGGTCTCCGTCGGACAGGTGACTCCATTCATGGCGGCGGAACCGTCGACGTCGACTGGCGAGTTCCACACGGCCCCTCCGGGATTGGTCGAGGTGACGACTTTTCCTTGGGCGTCGGTGGCCACGCACAATGACGCCGAGGGACAGCCCACGGAGGGCAGGTCGGTGGAACCGTCGGCATTTGTCTTCGTCCAGTGGCCCGCGCCGCCTGTGGGAGTGGTCGAGCTGAGTGCGTTCCCCCCGGCATCGGTGGCAACGCACAAGGCAACCGTGGGACAACTCACGGAGGGAAGGTTGACAGAATCGACCGAGAACTTATTGGTCCAGAAGCTCGTACCTCCCGTGGGATTGATCGAGGTGATGACGTTGCCGTTGGCATCGGTGACGACGCACAACGTCGTCACCGGGCAGCTAATGGCGTTGATGCTGGTGGACGTGTCGATGTGCGTTTTCATCCAGGTGCTCGCCGCTCCTGTCGGAGTAGTCGAATAGAGGATGTCTCCGTTCACGTCCGTGGCCACACACAATGACACCGTGGGACAGCTGATGGCATTGATCTTGGCCGTGCCGTCGACGTGCCGTTTGATCCAGGTGCTCGCCGCTCCTGTCGGAGTGCTCGAATAGAGGACGTAGCCGTTGTTGGCTGTAGCCACGCACAAGGACGTCGAAGGGCAACTGATCGCCACAATCTTGGCCGTGCCGTCGATGTGCCTTGTTGTCCACGCACTCGTCCCTCCCGTGGGGTTGGTCGAGGTAACGACATCGCCACTGTTGTCCGTGCTCACGCACATAGTGGTCGTGGGGCAGGACGCTGCCAAGACTGAGTTCCCGGAGTCGACAAGCGACGGCGTCCACGAGGGCGAAGCCGTGGGAACGAGTATGTTGCCGGCGGCGTCCCCCCCGACGCACAACGCCAACGATGGGCAACTCAGTGCATAGATATCGTTCGCACCGTCGACATCGATCCTCGACCAGGCACTCGATGTACCGGTGGGGTTGGTGGAGGTAAAGACATCGCCGGCTTGGTCACTGGTCACGCACAGTGACTGCGAAGGACAGCTCATCTGAAGGAGAGCCAGCGTACCGGCAATGTTGACCTTCGTCCATGAGGCACCGCCATTGACGGAGCTCAGTACGTTACCGGCGCCATCAGTGGCAATACATACCGACACCGAAAGACAGTTCATCGAGAAAAATCTGGTTGAGCCGTCGACGTTGGTTGGCGTGCTCCATACGCCCCCAGCGGGATTGGTCGAGGTGAGAATATTGCCCTCTTCATCACCAGCAACGCAGAATGATGTCGATGGGCAATTGATGGCCGCTATGGTGTTCGAGCCGTCGACGTCAGTTGGCGTCCCCCACACGCCCCCGGCGGGATTGGTCGAGGTGAGGATGTTTCCACCTCCGGCTCCGGCTACGCATAAGGTTGTCGAAGGGCAATCGATGGTGGGAAGCAGGGATTGCCCAACATGGGTAGAAGACCATGCACTCGATCCGCCAGCAGGGTTGGAGGACGTGAGGATATTGCCACCGTTGAAGTCAGTGGCAACACATAGCGATGTCGATGGACAACTGACGGCCAGAATGAGGTTGGAGTCGACGGAGAACTTGTTGGTCCACGCACTCGGCCCTCCCGCCGGGTTCGACGACGTCAGGACGTGACCGCTCTGATCCGTTGCAACGCAGAGCGAAACGGCAGGACAAGCTGCCGCTGTGATGGACCCGCTATCCACACTGGCAGACGCCCAACCGAGCACGTCGGCTACGTTGAGAGATCCTCCGACAGTCTTGCTGAGCCGGTTGCCATGGGAATCGTAGGTGTAGGTCGTCGTGATCCCCTTGGGATCGGTCACCGTGAGGGGCTCGTTAAAGGAATTGTAGGTGGTCGACGTGGTGTTGCCGAGGGCGTCAGTCACCGATGTCGGGTTACCTTGAGTGTCAAATGTCGACGTCGATATGTTGCCATTCGGGTCGATCACCTCAGTCGGCATCAAGGTGCCGGGGTCGCGCTGGTAGCTCCAGATGGCCTGCGCAGGCGTCCCGACGGCATTCGTCGTCGACCACAGCACGCCGTAGGCGTAGTCCTGGGTAGTGACGTTGCCGTGGGGGTCGGTGATGGTCGTCGTCCCCCCGGTCGGGGACTCGTTGTCGCCCTCGTAGCTGTACGACGTGGTGAGACCCGTCGGGTCCGTCTGGGACACCACTCGCCCTGAGTCGTCGTAGGTGTTTGTCGTCTTGGCACCGGAAGTCTGGTTGGCCGGCTTGGTGATAGTTGTCAGGTCGTGCACCAAAGCGCCGTTGCTGTTGGTTGTGTCGTAGTCAAACGAGGTCTCATTCGTCAGGGGATCCGTCACCGACGTCAAGTTCCCGTTGCTGTCATACGCTAGGGTCCAGGCGCTGCCGGCCGGGTCGATGACTTCGGAAACCAGAGCCGACGATGCGTTTACGATGGTGATGCTGCGCCCAGCAGGATCTGTGATCGTGTCGCAATTGCTGGCCGTGTTCGGGCATCGCCCGCTGCTCGCCGACTCGGTCCCGAACGTGGTGGTGTTGCCGTTGGCGTCCTGCTCGGCCACCAGCGTCCCCGCCGCATCGGGACCAGCGGCGCTGAAGAGATACTGTTCGACGCCCCCGTTCAAGGAGAACGTATACTCATTTGTCGAACTGGAAAACGTGAGCGTGGCCATTACGCGGTGTGAGTCCATGGCCGAATAGGCGGTCACTCCTCCCATTGTCGAGCCTTCGTTGTAAACGACCTGGGAGCCGCCGTCCTGGTTCACCGTCACCTGACTCGAACCCGGTCCCGCCGTGATCGATAGATCGTTGGGCGCCGTCCAGCCCCAGCCGTAGGGTCCGGATGAGGTCGCCCCGGCAGCGACTTGGGATTGGGCCAGCTGCGCGTCGTAGGTCAGACTAAAACCGAAGGGCAGGCCGCGGGCGGGAACGCTGAACAGCGGAAAGCTCTCGCTGTAGTCGCCGTCGGCGGTGTTCACCGGGTCCCCGTACCAGGCCTCGGCCGACAGCCCGTACGCTTTGAGCGCGCACGCGAAGCACGGTTCGGCCTCGTCGTGCCCGCCGTACATCTCGCTCGGGACTATCTCACCGTCCTCGGGACTGACGGGAACGGCAATACCGTCGTTTGTAAGGAACATCGCATTGCTATCGCCGTCAGCGGTACTCGCGGCGATGCAATTGCCTGAACCGTCACAAGCGACGGTTGGCACCGGGCTCGGTGACGGCGGTTCCCCCGACGGCGTCACGTTCGTCCAGCTGCCCGGGCTTCCCTGGTAGACACTTCCACTCTGGCCAACGAGCACGCAACTTCCGGATGTGAGACACGAGACTCCGAGAAGATCGGTCCCCGTCGCGGTGGAATCGAGACTCCAGGTGCTGCCGGCGTTAGAGGTCTCATATATCGCACCGCCACTCGTGGCATTCCCGACGGCGACGCACGCCGTGGTAGAGGTGCAGGCCACCCCACTTAGCGACGTCAAGCCGCTGGCCGGGGCTGTGACGGTCCACGAAGACAATCCGGCTCCCGTGCCGGCCAGCACGTCCCCGTTGGATGTGACACCGAAGCACTCGGTGGTCGTGGGACAGGTAAGACCTGTCACGGAACCGTCGTTCCCCAATGAGACCAGCGACTGCCACGAGTTCGTTTGGGGATTGCCGACATCCACGTCCGTATTCGTATTGGTACCCAATACACACTCGGTCATGCTCGGGCAGGCGATCGCCATCACATTGCCAATGGACGGGACCCCTGACGAGAGGTTCGACCATGACAGTCCTGCGTTGGTCGTCTGCATAACCAAGGGTGGCCCGGCGCTGGTCGTTGCGCCGGCCGCGACACACGTCGAGGTCGAAGGGCATGACAGCACCGCCAGGGAAGAGGGGTTACCTCCGACGTCGTTCCCCGAATTGGCACCGAGACCCAAAGGCCCGGCTGACCATGTCTGACCTCCCGACGTCGTTTGATATACCTGGCCGTTACTGCTCACCATGAAGCACGTCAGCGTTCCCGGGCACGCCTCAGCGTTGCTGGCGTGTGTCGGCCCGCTAGTTGCCGGCCCGCTAACGAAGTTCAGCACCGCAAGCCACGTCGCGCCACCATTGGTTGTCAACATGATGCCCTGGGTGGTCACCATGTAGCACGTACCCGACGAGGGACACGAAACCCCCATAGGAGTCGTGACCTGTTGCATCGCTGGCGGGTTCGACAGTTCGAGAGTCCAAGGGCTAGGGGGTGCCTGCGATCCTCCACCTTCGGCGGCGAGGTATGCCGTCGAACCTGATTGAAAGCCGCCGACCGACAGACACGCATCCGAAGCCCAACACGACACGCCGGCTGAAGTTCCACTGAATTCGTTCATCTCGTTGGTGAAGGTGGCTCCGTAATCAGTCGAAAAGCCGCTTGCGTAGAAGAGGCGGCACGTCCCTATACACAGGTATTCATAGCCGACCCATTCGCAATAGCCGCTTGGAAGACAAGAGACCCCATCAATGATTTGGTCACCGGGGCTCGCTCTGAAATTGGCAGCCACCTGCGTCCACAGTCCTCCCCCATTGGCCGTGCGGTACAGGACTGCCGCTGGTGAACCCCCATTCGATGTATAGCCGGTCGCGACACAGACAGACGCAGACACGCACGAGATATCGTTGACCGAGGTTGCGCAACTGGAGTCGCAAGGAAGTGAGGTGGTCTCACTCCAAACACCGCTCGACCACTCATCGATTGTGGGGCCGTTGTAATTTGCTGCGGGCGCGAAACACACAGAACTGGTCGGGCAGGAGAGCTGACCGGCGAGAGTGTCCTGATGGCCCTGATTGTTAACGGGTAGCGACGCCGACGTCCAGGAGCTGCCCCCATTGGTCGTCTGCCACACGGTTGCGCCGGATCCAGCCCAACAGTATGAGGCCGAGGCACACGCAACGACGCTGAACGTCGCATTGGCCACAGTCGAACTAGCCCATGTGACTCCGTTCGAGGTTGTCATCACCAGCGCCGAGGAGCCGTCACCGACGCTCCCCACCGCCATGCATGAATCGGGAGCAACACAACTGATATCCGTGATGTTCGGAGATATCCGTTGGACCGCCCACGTGTCGGAGCTCGTCAGGACAGCGTGCCCGAGAGCGAGCGGCTGTCCGGGCGTACTACTGGGCGGGGCAGACGGCACTCCAAGTCCGACCAACAGCGCCAACGCGAGCGGCTGTGCCATTCTTTGAAGCCATCTGCCGTTACGGCTTCCGCTTGTACGATGCGCTGTCTTGGCTGATCTAGCCTCCGAAGCCACGTGAGGCCCGGCATTAACTGTCCAAATTGTCGCTATGGAGCGCGTCCACTTGACCATCATCATTCCCCCGCCGTTCCGCGTCTGGTTCTTGACAACAGCGCCTATCATTTGGGTATTCTTGGCCACCGATTCAGGGCGCATAGTCTCTCTATTCCGGAACCAACCCGGAAGCAAGCGAACCTCGCAACAAATGGGCGTTTCTTGGGACATGAGTTATTGGCGTTGTGATTGGGCTCGATGTTGCTCGATAATTCGCCTCGGATCACGGCGTATAGCGGCCAACGGTTCCGGATGATCTTTCCACTCGTAGATCTGGGGCACGGTTTTGGTGCCTCTTGCCATGAGGGGTTTAGCAAGTCCAACAACCGCTTGGAGGGCCTCGTCGTGGAATATCCGGCACGTTGCCAAGAGAGTGTGCTGGTGCATCCCATTTGCTCTGCCACTCCCAACGCTTCGATGTAGCTTAAGGCGTATGCGCACTCGCGATCAGGGTCGTGCACGTACCAAACATACGCAAGGAGCAGTCTTGGGAACTTTGTGTACTTCTGGAAAAGACTGAATGAGGAGGTCGTCGCGGCCTTCATCTGGATGGGGCATGCTATGAACCCGCCCGCTGTTTCGTCCAAGTCCAGGTATGCGATGAGGTCCACACCACGATCGCGTTCCGAGCGTGCCACTTCCAAATCGTCTCGAACCAGCTGTGACGAGGTAGTTGCGCCCAATGATTTCTACGTTTTGGGAGTCCATGTCACACACGCCTACGGGTTGTGTGGCGCAACCTTGCGGCTCGTAGCTGATTGCATGACTCGACTGGAGCATCAATCGGCGACGGCGACGGAGTTGGACGACGCCCAGCAATGTGAGATGTGCACCGACGGCGAGGTCGCGGGAACCCTTCGTCGTCGTGCCGAGATACCTACCTCACCACTCGTCCGCGTCTCCCCTGTCCTCATCGATGGAACAAATGTCAAATGTGTACGGTATCTTTCGCTGCTGTTTCCAATATGTACGCACGGTGTCGCTAAACTCCGGCCGAATTACGCGGCCGATTGGAACGATTGCAACCACATCGCCGCCAGCGAGAGAAAGTGCTGAAGCGGCACTCTGAGCCCGAGACCCTGAGGTGTAGGTATCGTCGATCACAAGAATCCGCTCTCCTTTGAGCTGTCGGATTGGCTTGTAACCGTTGTCACTAGCAGTCGTGTGATCGATGGCACCTTCGCCACGCTCAAGTAGCAACTCGTGTTGACCTGCGAGGCCCTGCACCCGGTCTATTGCAGTCAGCAGCGGGTGTTGACCTCCGCGATCTCCCGACGAAGGAACCGTTGTAATTAGGTCCCATTGTCTCCCCGAGACCTCAGTTATGCGTTGGGCATGTTTCGCGAGGAAATGAGCCAATAGAGAAACCACCTTGGCGCCAAACTCGTCATGGAACTTCGGGTGCGCTTCGCTCTTGTAGTAACGAAGGATGTGGTGGAGCTGCGAGGGGATGTCGTAGAGGCTGATTGGCACAACAAACTCGCAGGGTCTCGTCAACTGCGATCTAATCGAATCACAACTCCAGCACGTGTCGTAGCCAGGGTTTGGACATCCGTGGCAAATGCTGCATATCCCGTCGCCGACCGGTGGCACAGTCGTGCAGATACCGGTTAGCGAGATTGCAACCTCGCTAACGGTTGGCATGGTGTCGTAGGTCAGAAGAGCTGGAGTGCCGTCGGGACGGCATATTCCTTGTCCAGCACCACAAGGATGTCCTCGACGGAGCTGACAACTTGCGCGCCGCGACGCTTCGCGTATCGCTGCGCCCATTCCTCGTGCATGACAAGGTCATCCATTAGGAGAACGCGCTTGCCGTGTTCAAGTGCCAGGCGTGCCTGCATCTTCGCCCCACTGGTTGCGTTCGCCTCGATCACCACGGTTCCGACAGCAATGCCACTGGTGACGACATTGCGCAAGGGAAAGTTGGAAGACCTCGGTGGTGATCCTGGCCAGAACTGTGAGATGAGAGCACCCTGGTCAACGATTTGCTCAGCCAGAGGTTCGTTTTCCCTCGGGTAGATCCGGTCAATTCCCGTACCCATCACTGCAATGGTGCGGCCTCCGCCGTCGAGGGCTCCCGTGTGTGCGCACGTGTCGATTCCCGTAGCAAGCCCAGAGATCACCGTGACGCCGCGTCCCGCAAGTTCAACGGCCAGTTCATGGGCTCGTTTGCGGCCCTCTGGAGAGGCTCGGCGTGTCCCGACGACCGCAACGGATCGAGCGTCGTCGTGATTGATCTTTCCCCGCACGAAGAGGAACGGAGGATGGTTGAAGACCTTACGAAGGTTCTCTGGATAATCACTATCTAGGACGGTGAGCAGATGAGATCCGGGGATCCGATCGAGGGTCGCCTCGATGACTTCACCCCATCGAGCAACCATGTCCACAGTCGTCCGCTCGGTCAACGCTCGAAGGAGCTCGTTCTCACCTTCGTCGACGACAGCGGAGGATCCGTCCACGACAGCTGAGGCGCTGCCTAGGCCCTCCACGAGGCCGGCCACCTCGTGCCATGGCCGTGGGCTCGTCTCGGTCAATGCCAGAAGAGCTGCCTGCTCGTGAAGATTGGTCATGGTGGAGGGCTCCCAAATACGAACAGGTGTTCGATGATAGCTTCCTTGACCACGGATGTCCAGGATTGCCCCGTCGGGCGCATGGCTGATGGTACCTACCCGGAGTCCCGCTGGGTGGGCCTATCTCAATCGGAGTCCACGTTCCCACCCGGAATGCAGTCGGAGCAGTAGAAGCCGCCGCCGGGACTGAAGTTCGATCCGTCAACCGCGAAGACATCGACGTCGACGCTCGCGCCACACCGGTCGCAGAACAGCCAGAGCGCTTCCGTCTGCAGGGAATTTGGAGCCATTCCCTCGATGTCGGTCACGAGCCGACGAAGGTTCTCCGTCGCTCGCGCCTCGTCGGGCTCGGAGAGGACGAGGTGGTGTCGGATCAGCTCAGCAATGTCGGTAACGCTGTAAGTCATCGCCCTGCTCCTTCGTGTGAAGTTGTCAGGAGCGCCAGGTCACGAACGGGAGCATGGGGCAAGGGAAGCCCAAGGCTGGGAGAACCGGAAAGGAGTGGAGGCTCGGACCGCCTTGCGTCGGGCGACGTTCGTGACAACCTCAGCGGAAGCAACTGGAAACGACGGAAGGGTCGTGTGTCAGCGGCACGCTTCGGATTGAGCTGATTTCACTACTTGTCGCATTCGACGTTAGGACGAGCCGGGAGGACTCTGATCCGCGTCTGTCGGAAAAGCCGACGCAAGCATCTCTTCCAATGCCGCCCGCGGGACAAGCAATCGTCGACCGATTTTGATGTGGGGAATGTCGCCTCGACGAACGGACTCGTAGGCGAAGGCCCGGCTGATGCCGAGAGCACTAGCCGCTTCCTCGACTGTGAGAGTAAGCCGTTCCTGGCTCGTGGGCGCGGCACCGGACCCTGACCCCGTTGGGCCGTGGCCAGGTGGCGCCGTGCCACCAGAAGCCAAGTTGAGAATCTCTTGTAGCTCGCGTGGATGAGAGGCCCAGTAGCGGCGGCCAACGACGATTAACATCGAGTCTGGATCTGGCGGCTTGCCGGTCGGATCGCCGATCGGGCTAGTCGCGCTTGCGCCGATCAGTTGAGCGAGCTGCAGGGCATGATCGGCCCAGTAGCCGGCGTTTCGCACGGTTATCTCGACGGGGTCGGTCATGCGTTCTCCAGGGCTTTGGCCGCCTCAACGTCCTTGGCTTCGAGAAGGTGCCTGTACCTATTAATCATCTCTACCGTTCGCCACCCGTGGCGGTCCATCACCTCACCGACACTGGCTCCCTGTTTGAGCATCGTGGTGGCTGAGTGGTGTCGTAGGTCATGGAGCCTCATACGAGGAACGCCGGCAGCGGTGCACGCTGCTATGAAGGTGCGGGTAATGGTGTAAGGGTTGTACGGGCGGCTTCCGGCGGCATCGGGAGAGAACACGTATGCCGGGTCGAGTGTGGCGCCGCATTTCTTGGCTCGGGCAGCGCAGCGATTGTGGTGTTCCTTTAGAAGCGTGGCGGTCCGGGGTCCGATGGCGAACCGGCGGACCTCGCCGGTCTTGGTGCCTCTCTCCGAGACCCCGCCGGGCACGGCTACGACCGAACGGTGGATGAGGACGCTGTGGCCAGCCAGGTCGACGTCTTCCCACCGGAGCCCACAGATCTCACCGCGGCGACACCCAGTCCACGCGAGGACGGCGAAGAGGGTTCCCCAATCCGGATTGTCGGCGAGAACGTGTTCTACCAGCTTGCGGACGTCGGCCGACGTAGGTGGCGTGAGCTTCTTCGGCCCAAGGGGTGGGAGGTCGACGCCTTCGGTGGCTACGAGACCGGTGAATCCACGCTTGTGAGCCCAGGCCATGGACTGCCGGAGCGCCCAGTGGAGCTTCCGGATCGAGGAACCGGACTGGCCGGAGACGAGGAGGTCGGCGTAGAGATCCTCGATGTGATGGGCTCGTAGCTTCGCCACGGGCATCTTCTTGAGGGCCTCGGGGATGAGCTTGATGGCCACCCGATAGCGGTCTGAGGTGGATGGTGCGAGCTGTGGCCCTCGGGCCGCTAGCCACTGGGTGAGGACCTGCTCGACAGAGATGGGACCGGTGGCGACTCGGCCGCCTTCAGCGATCTCGGTAACGAACTTGGCGAGCGCTCGCTCGGCGTCTCGTTTGGTGCCCTGCACGGTCTTGGACGCGTACCGGCGCTTGCGGGCTTTGGTGTCATACCCCACGTAAACCGTCAACTGCCACGAGGCTTTTCCTCGTTGGCGAATAGAACCGGCCATCTGTCACTCCCTTCCGGGGGAGCTACTGATCGTCAAGAGTGATCGACAGAAACCGTAGGCCTCCAGCCTCGCACCTGCAAATGGCGCTGTGAGCAGGAGTTTAGCCTGGTGCCCCCGGCAGGACTCGAACCTGCGCAACCGGCTCCGGAGGCCGGTGCTCTATCCGCTGAGCTACGAGGGCGAGTGCGGTGGCGAAAAGACCGAGGCCGGGACCGTCCGACCGTGGCCCGTGCTTTCGCACTGTAGTCGCCGTCCCCGGAGTTGCCCGAAGCCGTAGGGGTGGACCGATAGCCTCGTGTCCATGGCAGGCGAGGCCGGGTCTCCACCGGGAGACCGGGGCCATCCCGACGAGGGACCGATCGGCGCGCAGCTGCTCCCCATGACCGCCGACCGTGGCTCCGACGGGCGCCTTCGCGTCGGTGGTGTCGATCTCGTGGCCTTGGCCGACGAGATGGGCACCCCTCTCTTCGTGTACGACGAGGCCCACCTGCGCACGCGCTGTCGCGAGGCGGTGACCGCATGGGGCGACGGCGTCGCCTATGCCACCAAGGCCTTTCTCTGCACGGCCATGGCGCGTCTAGCGTACGAAGAAGGGATGTGGCTCGACGTATCGACGGGCGGTGAACTGCACGTCGCCCTGTCGGCCGGGGTGCCGCCGGCACGGCTCGTCATGCACGGGAACAACAAGTCCCCCGAGGAGCTCGCCCGGGCGCTCGAGGTGGGTGTGGGGCGCATCGTCGTCGACTCGTTCGACGAGATCGACAGGTTGGCCAAGGCGACCGGCTCGGCAGTCGCCGAAAGTGGTCCCGACGTGCTCGTACGCGTCACACCGGGCGTCGAGGCCCACACCCACGAGTTCGTCCGGACCGGCCAGGAGGATTCGAAGTTCGGTTTCGGGCTGGCCTCCGGAGCCGCGGCGGAGGCAGTGGCCCGCATTCGGGCTCTTCCCAGGGTGAGGCTTCTCGGTGTCCACGCCCATATCGGGAGTCAGATTTTCCGGGTCGAGTCCTTCGGCGACGAGGTAGAAGCTCTCGTCGGCTTCTTCGCACCCCTCGGACTGAAGGAGCTGTGCGTGGGCGGCGGACTGGGCGTGGCCTACGTGGCGGGAGAGAGCGCCCCGAGCCTCTCGGAGTGGGCACGGATCGTGCACGACGCCTGCCGCCGTGCCGGCCTTCCCGACACCGTCCGGGTCACCGCGGAACCGGGCCGGTCCATCGTCGGCACCGCCGGGATGACCCTCTACCGGGTGGGAACCATCAAGGATCTCCCGGCGCTGCGCACGTACGTGGCCGTGGACGGCGGCATGAGCGACAATCCTCGGCCCGTCCTCTACGACAGCGGCTACGAGGCCTTTCTTCCCCGGGAGCCGGGGGCTCCGAGGCCATGGGCCGTTCGGGTGGTGGGCAAGCACTGTGAGTCCGGCGATGTCGTCGTGGCCGACGCCCGCCTACCGGCCGATGCGTCGGTGGGCGATGTGCTGGCGACCCCGGTCACCGGTGCGTACGGCTACTCCATGGCCTCGAACTACAACAAGGTGCCCCGTCCGGCCGTGGTCTTCGTGGCCGACGGAGCCGCCCGGGTGGTCGTGCGCCGGGAGACGGACGACGACCTCGTGCGCCTCGACGGCTGATCCGGCATCGTGGGTTGGGCGGGGCGCTCAACGGGTCGCCACCGAAACGGGCGGTAGCGTGAACGCATGGTGCCGAAGGTGCAGGCGAGGCAGTCGAGCGGCTCCTCCGATACCGTCGACCAGCCGGTTCGGGTGGCGGTCCTGGGCGCCGGGAACGTGGGGCGCGCGCTCGTCGCCTTGCTGGTGAACGAGGGCGATGCCATCGCCGCCCGGTCGGGTGTCCGTTTCGAGCTGGTGGGCGTGGCCGTCGCCGATGCCGCCAAGACCCGCCCCGGAGTACCCCCTGATCTCCTCACGGGTGACGCCAAGGGCCTCGTGTCCGACGCCGACGTGGACGTGGTGGTGGAACTGATCGGCGGCGTCGATCCGGCCCGGGACCTTGTCGAAACGGCGCTGGCGGCGGGGCGCCCGGTGGTGACGGCGAACAAGGAGCTGATCGCGGCCCACGGCGCCTCGCTGGCGGATGCGGCGGTCGCCTCGGGTGTCGATCTCCTGTACGAGGCGGCGGTGGCGGGTGCGATTCCCCTCATCCGACCCCTGCGGGAGTCCCTGGCCGGCGAACGCATCCGGCGGGTGGTCGGCATCGTCAATGGAACCACCAATTTCATTCTGACGACGATGTCCGAGCAGGGTATGTCGTATGCCGATGCCCTGAGCGAGGCACAGCGTCTGGGGCTCGCCGAGCGCGACCCGACGTCCGATGTCGAGGGCCATGACGCCGCGGCCAAGGCCGCCATTCTGGCCAGCCTGGCCTTTCGGTGCGTCGTCGTCGGTACGGACGTGCCGCGCGAGGGGATCGCATCGGTCGATCCCGTCGACATCGCTTTCGCCGATCGACTCGGATATGTGGTGAAACTCCTGGCCGTGGCCGAACGCTTCGACCACGACGGTGGTGCCGCCGACTCACCGGAGATCTCGGTCCGCGTGCACCCGGCCATGCTTCCCCGCACGCACCCCCTGGCCGCCGTGCGCGGCTCGTTCAATGCGGTCTTCATAGAAGGTGCCTCCGCCGGCGAGCTCATGCTCTACGGCCGTGGCGCGGGCGGGCTCCCCACGGCGTCGGCCGTTCTCGGGGATCTCATTGACGCTGCCCACCACCTCCGTGCCCGTTCCCCCGCCCGTGTGGCACCGCGCGTCGACGTACGCCTACGTCCCGACGACGACCTGTGGTGTGCCTGGTACCTGAGCATCGATGTTGCGGACCGGCCCGGTGTCCTCGCCGCTGTGGCCCGGGTGTTCGGCGACCAGGGGGTGTCGATCCGGTCGATGGAACAGGTCGGTCTCGGTGACGAGGCCCGACTCATTTTCCTGACTCACGTGGCCCGTGCCGGCGATGTCCGTCTCACCATGACCGGGCTCCGCGAGCTGGACGTCGTGGACCGGGTCGGCGGTGTCCTGCGCATCGTGGGCGATCAGGACGACGCGTAATCGATGGCCGCCTGGCCCGGGATCATCGAGGCGTACCGCGATCTTCTTCCGGTGACGCCGTCCACTCCGGTGGTGACCCTCCTCGAGGGCGGGACCCCCTTGCTGGAGGCACCGAAACTGTCGCAGCGTCTCGATGCCCGCGTGCTGCTGAAGATCGAAGGTCTTAACCCCACGGGCTCGTTCAAGGACAGAGGCATGACCCTGGCCATCTCGAAGGCGATGGAGGAGGGGGCCAAGGCGGTCGTGTGTGCATCGACCGGAAACACATCGGCGTCGGCGGCCGCCTACGCGACGCCGGGCCGGCCTCACCTGTGCCGTGCTCATCCCCGAGGGCCACATCGCCCTGGGCAAGCTGGCGCAGGCTCTTGTCCACGGGGCCAAGGTGCTCCAGGTCCGCGGCAATTTCGACGAGGCCCTCGCCATCGTTCGCCGCTTGGGCGATCAGGCGCCGGTCACCGTGGTGAATTCGATCAACCCCTACCGGATCCAAGGGCAGAAGACCGGCGCCTTCGAGATCGTCGATTCACTCGGGGATGCGCCCGACGTCCACTGCATCCCGGTGGGCAACGCCGGCAACATCACCGCTTACTGGCGTGGCTACTGCGAGTATCGCCACGCCGGCCGCGCCTCGAGACTTCCCCGCATGTTCGGTTTTCAGGCGGCCGGAGCGGCCCCGATCGTCGACGGGCACCCCATCGAGAATCCCGAGACGATCGCCACCGCCATCCGCATCGGGAATCCTGCGTCATGGTACGGAGCCACCGCAGCGGCCAGCGAGTCGGGTGGAGCCATCGAGGCGGTCACCGACGAAGAGATCCTCGCCGCATACCGGTTCCTCGCTTCCGAGGAGGGCGTGTTCTGCGAGGCGGCGTCAGCCGCGTCGGTGGCCGGACTCATCAAGACGGGGGTGCCTGCGTCCTCCACGGTGGTCTGTGTCCTCACGGGTAACGGGCTCAAGGATCCCGATCTGGCGATCAGCCAGATCTCGGTTCCCACGGTGGTCGATCCGTCATACGAGGCAGTCCTGGACGCGCTCGCCCTCTGACGCATGGTCGCCGGGGCGGCCCCGAGGCGCGTCCCGGCGCTCGGAGACGGTCAGGAACGATCGGAAACGGTCGGGAATGCCCGCAGGAGCGGAGGCGTTGGACCCTTCGGGAGCGTGGCGGCGACTCAGGCCGTCACCGATCATGGCTCAGCGGGGCCAGGAGATCCGGTCGGGTCCACATTTCAGACCCATCCCCATGATGTTGCCTTCAGGCCCCGGCGTCCGGTATCATGAGTTTACCGCCGCCGCTCAAGTAACTTCTGGAGTCGCGGGTGACATGCCTCTACAGGCTGTCCTCCACGAGCGAACCTTCAAGGGGGGCCTCGGCGGAACGTAGCGGAACCGGTATGAAACAGTGCCGAACGCTTTACCCTCTGTCCGGTGTTCTCTGATCCTGGGCCCAAAAACCCGTGTCTGAGGACACAAACTAGCGAGGTGGTTGATGGCTGCAGAGCAACAGCTCGAGCGGTCCGTATTAGAACGTAAAGAGCGCGAGGAGCTTCGAGCGATAGCCGAAGCGATGGCGCTCGACACAAACTCCCGGAGCAAGAAGGCCGACATCATCGACCAGATCTTGCGTGCCGCAGGCGTGGACGCCACAGGAGCTGACAGCTCCAACGGCGCCGGCACGGCGCCGGCCCGACCTCGGTCGCGAGCCAGCAGCGTCCGCGCGGCCGCCAATGTCGATGTGGAGCTGACCCCGCCTGACTCGGCGCCGACCAACGGGGACGGGGCCGACCACAGCCACGCCAACGGAACGGCGCCGGCCGCGAGCAACGGGCCGTCTCGGATCCTCCGACACGGCCGCCGCGTCCGACGAGACCGTCGGGTTCCGATCGAGCCGGCAGGCGCATCCGACGGCGCCACGGTCACGCCAGGCCGACCGCCCGGCGCCCGCTCGTCAAGGTTCGCCGGGCCAAGGTGGCCCAGGCCAGAACCGCCAGCAGGGGCAACAATCGCCAACACTCCCAGGCCGGCGGCAATCCCAATGATCCGGCGAACCGGCGAGGGCGCCGGCGGCGTGGTCGCGAACGGACGGGACCCGGTGGCGCGACCGGCGGCGAGCGGGAGCTGCAAGGCGGCGGACAAGAGGCGCAGTACCAGGGCGAGCTCGTCCCCGTCAGTGGCCTGCTCGATCTTCGTGACGAAGGGTACGGATTCGTGCGGGCCGAGGGTTACCTTCCCAGCGCACGTGACGTCTACGTCTCGATCAGCCAGGCGCGCCGTTTCGCTCTGCGCAAGGGGGACTACATCGAAGGAGCGAGCCGTCCGGCTGCGTCCAACGAGAAGTTCCCCGCCCTCATCCGGATCGACACGGTGTCGGGATTGTCACCTGACGATGCTCGTAGCCGACCTCGATTCGAGGATCTGACCCCGCTGTTCCCGGACGCGAAGCTCAAGCTCGAGACGCCGGGCGCCGCCGAGATCACGACCCGGATCATCGATCTGCTCTCACCGATCGGCAAAGGCCAGCGCGGCATGATCGTCTCTCCGCCCAAAGCGGGGAAGACCACAGTCATGAAGCAGATCGCCCATTCGATCGAGGCGAACAACCCCGAGGTGCATCTCATCGTCCTGCTCGTCGACGAGCGGCCGGAGGAGGTCACCGACATGCGTCGCTCGGTCAAGGGCGAGGTCGTGGCCTCCACCTTCGACCGCCCGTCGGACGAGCACACGGCGATCGCCGAGCTCACCATCGACCGTGCCAAGCGGCTGGTGGAGGTCGGGCGTGACGTCGTCATCATCCTCGACGGCATCACACGGCTGGCCCGCGCCTACAACCTGGCCCAGCCGGCCAGTGGCCGGATCATGTCCGGAGGCGTGGACTCGGGCGCCCTCTACCCGCCGAAGCGGTTCTTCGGCGCCGCCCGGAACATCGAGGAGGGCGGTTCGCTCACCATCCTCGCCACGGCCCTGGTGGAGACGGGGTCCAAGATGGACGAAGTCATCTTCGAGGAGTTCAAGGGCACCGGCAACATGGAGCTCCGTCTCGACCGCCGGCTGGCCGAGCGGCGCCTGTACCCCTCGATCGACGTCAACGCCAGTTCCACCCGGCACGAGGAGCTCCTGTTCGAGCGGGGCCAGCTTCAGCAGGTCTGGAAGCTGCGCCGGGTGCTCAACGCCCTCGCAGCCGACGGCAATGCCGCCGCCGGCCTGGAGCTTCTCATGGACAAGATCCGGACGACCAAGAGCAACGACGAGTTCCTGGCCGAGATCGCCAAGGGCCCTGCCACCTGAGAGCGACCGCCACCGGGGAGCTCGGGGACCATCACGGGCTACGCGTGGTGGGGCCGCCCGCAGCGGCCGGGTGGCTCAACCGGTGCACCGGGCCCCTACACTGGAGACATCATGAAGACTGACATTCACCCCTCTTACGTGGATTCCGCCGTCCGGTGCTCGTGCGGCAACACCTTCACGACCCGCTCGACCAAGGCCGACCTCCACGTCGAGCTGTGCAACGAGTGCCACCCCTTCTTCACCGGTAAGCAGAAGCTGGTCGACTCCGGTGGTCGGGTCGAGCGGTTCCAGCGTCGGTACGGGACACGCAAGAGCAAGTGATCCACTGACGGTCGGGTCCGCCGGCGCCCGCGGCGGGCGCCGGTCCGCCGTCCGCCGGCGCCCGCGGCGGGCGCCGGTCCGCCGTCCGCCGGCGCCGCCGAAGGACATCGGTACCCTGGTGACGTGGATCCCGATCGCCTAGCCGCCTGGGAGCGGGAGTACGAGGCGGTTCTGAGCGAGCTGTCCGAGGCGGCTGCCTCCGGCGACCACGCGCGTCTGCGGGATCTGTCGCGTCGTCACAACTCCCTGGAAGCGCTGGTGAACACCGGTCGTCGCCTCCAGCAGGCGGATGCGGATTCGCAGACGGCGCGCGAGATGTTGGAGGACGCATCGGCCGATGACCGAGAGCTGCTGAAATCCGAACTGGAGCGGTCGCAGTCCGAGGCCGAGGCCCTCGAGCAGGAGCTGCGCCTGCTGTTGGTGCCGAGCGATCCCAACGACGGACGCAACGTCATCATCGAGATCCGGGGAGCCGAAGGTGGCGAGGAGGCGAACCTCTTCGCCCGCGATCTCTTCGAGATGTACCGGCGCTACGCCGAGCGGCGCAATTGGAAGCTCGAGGTGCTCTCGTCGGATGTCTCCGAACGCGAGGGTCTGAACGAGATCACCTTCGTGGTGCGCGGTGAGGATGCCTGGCGACGCCTGAAGCACGAAGGGGGAACGCACCGCGTGCAGCGGGTGCCGGTGACGGAGTCCTCAGGCCGAATCCACACATCGGCGGCCACCGTGATGGTCCTCCCCGAAGCCGAGGAGATCGAGGTCAAGATCGATCCGGCCGACCTCCGCGTCGACGTCTTTCGTTCCACCGGTCCCGGCGGACAGTCGGTGAACACGACCGACTCCGCCGTTCGGGTGACGCACGCTCCCACCGGCATCGTCGTCTCGATGCAGGACGAGAAGAGCCAGATCCAGAATCGGGCCCGGGCCATGCAGGTTCTGCGAGCCCGGCTGCTCAAGCTGGAACAGGACAAGTTGGCCTCCGAACAGTCGGAGCAGCGACGGAACCAGGTCGGTGGCGGTGGCCGGTCCGAGAAGATCCGCACATACAACTTCAAGGAGAACCGGGTCACCGACCATCGCGTCAAGCTGACTCTGCACAAGCTGGACCGCGTGCTCGACGGAGAGCTCGATGAGCTCGTCGACGCTCTGCTCATAGACGAGCGGGACCGCCAGATCGACGAAGGCGGCGCTGCGGCCGCGGGCGGGTGAACACGGCCGATCTCGACCAAGGCCCGCCGGCGGACACCGTCGGCGGGCTGGTGACCTCGATATCGGCCCGGTTGCGGTACGGGCCGGAAGCGACGTGGATCGTGGCCCGGGCCGCCAACGTGCCAGCCGCCAACCTCCCGTCGCTCCTCGACGGCCCCGTGTCCCGAGCCACCGTCGAGGCCGTTCGTGTCATGGTCGAGCGGCGTGCCGCGGGGGAGCCCCTGCAGTACATCCTCGGATCCTGGGCGTTCCGACATCTCGAGGTGGATGTCGATGCCCGTGCGCTCGTTCCCCGTCCCGAGACGGAACAGGTGGTCGAAGTGGCGTTGGAGGAGCTGCGCCTTTTGTCGGACCTTGCCGGCCGTCACCCCTCCGACCCCTTGGTGGCGGTCGATCTCGGAACAGGATCCGGGGTGATCGCTCTGTCGCTCGCTCTCGAGGGCGCCGGCCCCGGCGTGGCGCGCCCGGCGATCCACGGCCGTACTCGGGCACTGGCTCCCCCCATGGAGGTGTGGGCGACGGACGCGTCGCGGTCGGCGCTGGAACTGGCCCAGGCCAATCTGTCCAGGCTCGGCGGCTCTCATCCGGCCGCCGCCGCGCGCGTCCGCCTGGCGGACGGGTCGTGGTTCGACGCGCTGCCGCGGCTTCTGGCGGGCCGTGTGCACCTGGTGGTGTCGAATCCCCCGTACGTCTCGGAAGCGGAATGGTCCGCGCTCGATCCCGAGATCCGCGATCATGAACCGCGCGTGGCCCTCGTCGCCGGAGCCACGGGCCTCGAGGCACTCGAGCATCTCGTCGACCGGGCGCGCCGCTGGCTGGTCCCGGGGGCAGCCTCGTGCTCGAGCTCGCCCCGCACCAGGCGGCCACCACGGCGAAGACGGCCGAGAGCGCCGGATATCTCGACGTCGGCGTCCGGCCCGATCTGAGCGGCCGGGGCCGCACCCTGGTGGCGAGGTGGCCCGATGCCCCAGGGTGAGAGGCCTCGGAGTGAGACACCGTCCGAAATTCCACCGTCAGGCCCGGCGTGGACAGAAGACGACCGCGCCCTGGACGAGGCGGAGGCGGCCCTGAAGGCTGGGAAGGTCGTCGCCATTCCCACCGACACGGTCTACGGGCTGGCCGTCGATCCGAGGCGCCCGGGTAGCACCGGTCTCCTGTTTGCGCTCAAGCGCCGGCCGGCGGCGCTCGAACTACCGGTCCTCGTCTCCGGCGTCGCTCAAGCCGAGGCCCTGGCCGGTCCCGACGGCTTCTCGCCGGTAGGTCGCCGCCTGGCTGCCCGGTTCTGGCCCGGGTCGTTGACCATCGTGGTGGAACGGCGCTCCGATCTCGGTTGGGATCTGGGTGGCGACGGCCGCACCATCGGTTTGCGCTGTCCCGCGCATGAAGCCGCCCGACGCCTGTGCGAGCGGGTCGGGCCGCTGGCCACGACCAGCGCCAACCGGCACGGTGAGGCACCGATCACCTCTGCGGCTGCACTGGCCGAGGAGTTCGGTGCCCAGGTGACGTCGATTGTCGACGGAGGCGTCTGCGACGCAACGCCGTCGACGGTCGTCGACGCGACTGGGGAGGAGGTCCGGTGTCTCCGGGAAGGATCCGTGTCGTGGAACCTGATCCAACGGATGCTGAGGAACTGATCGCTGGCCGGGAGCGTCGCCGTCACTCGGCGGTGGCGGCCTCAGCGGCTGCCTTCAGGCGCTGGAGGGTGACACGCATGGTCTCGGCATTGTGGGTGCGGCGATCGCTCACGCCGCTGGCGGTCGATCCGAACGCCCGGAAGACAATGCCCCGCCGATCTTCGGTCGACTCGGTGACCAGCGTGCCACCGCCGTCATCGGGTGCGAACCGGTAACGCCAGAGAGCCACGGGTCGGCCGAAGGCGCGCGCTTCCCACGACAGCTCGCGCCCGGGGTCGGCCACGACGACCGTGCAGACGGTCTGCCACCGCTTGCGACCGTTCTCGTTCTTTCCCTTGAAGCGGACGCCCGGACGCGGCCCGGTTGCCCCCCCGAGCCACTCGCCGCCGGCGCACTCCGGGCTCCACTCGCCCATCCGGGGTAGGTCGGCCACTAGTGCATAGAGAACCTCGGGTGTCGCCGCGATCTTGGCCGAGACCTCGACATTGTCGGGCGTGTCAATCCTGTCGGGCACTGTCATCCGCCCTATGGTCGAATCAGCGCAGCTCCGCCTGTCCGTCGGGGTGGACGCGCGCCTTTCGTCCACAGCCCTCTTCGACCTCCAAGGATCCGAGCGTGTCGCGATCAGTGAATGTCCCCCATCCGCGGGAACCGTCCTTCGTGAGCAATGACACGATGGCTCGTTCCGGCTCACCCTCGCGATCGTGTACGACGGTGTAGGTCTCCACGGTGGCATCGCCCTCGAATTCGGAGGCGGGCGCGCGCTGGGGGAGGCTGTCCACTTCGTCCTGCGGGCTGGCGTAGGCGAAGCCGTCGGCCGGCGGAGTCGTAGACCACACCCCGACGGCGTGTTTCGTGAGGTACCACCCGATCCCCGTTACGAGACCTATCGAACCGGGGTCGCGACGAAGGGTGTCGGCCATCGTGGCGATCGAGTGGCTGACATAGTTGTTGCCCGGGCCCCCGGCGAAGGCGAGTCCACCGGTCACGGTGAGGGGACGGTCGTCGTCGATGGCAAGACCGAGCTCGTTGGCGGCGATCTGCACGGCGGACGGGAAGCACGAATAGAGATCGATGTGCGCGATCTCGTCCACGCCGACACCCGCCCCGCGCAGAGCGTGGGCACCCGCCAGCCTGATGGCCGGCGAGGACCAGAGATCGTGGCGGTGCGAGAGGAACCAGTGGTCGTGCGCGTCGGCGCCGGAGACTGGAAACACCCACCGCTCCTCCGGGACCCCGGCGGAGCGCGCGGCCTCGACCGAACACAGGATCATCGCCGCGCCCTGATCGACGCGATCGTTGGCGTTGAAGAACTTGGGATAGGGGAACGAAACCATCCGGTTGTCCGGACCCACCGTGCGCAATTCCCGCGCCGTCCGTGGGCGAGGGGACCAGGCGAACGGGTTGCCGGCGGCGACCTCGGAGAACCCGGCCCACATTTTTGAGACCTTCGTCTGATGCTCGGCAATGCCGTGGCCTGCGGCGGCGCGCAGGGCGTTCTCGAAGAGGGGGTACACCGTGACGGGCCGGTCCAGGCCGCGCGCCAGCTCCACGTCGGTCACGGCCGGCCGGTCGACCCCCAGCCGGACCGGCTCCGGCGTCTCCGGGGGCTGAGTCGTCCACGGCAGGACGGGTCGCTCGGGGTCACGGCGGGCTGCGAGACGCGTGAAGATGCACTCGGCCCCCACCAGGAGCGCCACTTCCAGATCGCCGGCACCGATGGCGAGGGCGGTCCGGTTCACCACCGTCTGAGGGTTGTTGCCCCCGATCACCGTCAGAGCCAGCTTCGGCCGGGTCGAGGCCGAGGCGTTCGGCCACCAGCAGTCCCGGGTTGATGTAACGCCAGCTCAGAGGGACCATCACGCGCAACGAGCCCGCCCGGGCAAGCAAGCGTGGTCCGCTGCCGGACCCCTGACAATCCTCTGCTGCCGCTCGCAGGGCGTGGGCCATCAGGTCGACAGGCTCGAGTCGTTCGGTCATCGGACGGGAGTCGTCGGGGCGCTCGATGACCTGCCCGGCACCGACCAGCACGGGCGTACGGGGATCGAGCGCCATGGCGCGGAGCGTACCGGTTGCCGTCCCCGGCCCCGGGGGCCGTTGGGGCCCTCGTATGCTTCGCCAATGCGCATCGCGGTCGGCTCCGACCACGCCGGGTACCGTCTGAAGCAACTCCTGGCCGAGCATTTGTCGGATCTTGGCCACCAGGTGGACGATCTGGGCACGCACTCCGAGGCGACGGTCGACTACCCGGAGTACGGCGCGGCGGTGGGTCGGGCGGTCATCGGCGGCAGTGCCCATTTCGGTGTGTGTGCCTGCGGCACCGGTATCGGGATCGCCATCGCCGCCAACAAGATCGAGGGCGTCCGCGCCGCCGTCGTCCACGACGCCACGACCGCCCGGCTGGCGCGTGCCCACAACCATGCCAACGTGGTGTGCATGGGCGGTCGCATCGTCGGCGACGAGGTGGCCAGGGACGCCATAGACACCTTCCTGTCCACCGAACCGTTGGGTGGACGTCACGAGAAGCGGATCGAAGAGATTGCCGGGCTCGAGGCGCGCTGAGGCGCCTTGCTGGACGAGGGGACGAAAATGACCGACAGCAGCGCCTCCCCCGATGTGGCCGCGTCGCCCTTCGACGCCTGGCTAGCGGACGACGACGAGGTGGCGCGGTTGTTGCGGGCCGAGGCCGGGCGCCAGTCGACGACCCTCCAATTGATCGCATCGGAGAACTTCACCTCTCCCGCCGTGCTCGCCGCCACGGGGTCGGTGCTCACCAACAAGTACTCGGAGGGGTACCCGGGGCGTCGCTACTACGGAGGCAACCGGATCATCGACGAGGTCGAGGACCTGGCCCGTGAGCGGGCCAAGGCCCTGTTCGGAGCCGAGCACGCCAACGTCCAGCCGCATGCCGGGGCCACCGCCAACCTGGCCGTGTACCAGGCGCTCCTCGAGCCCGGGGACACGATCCTGGCCATGCGGCTCGACCAGGGCGGCCACCTGACCCACGGCTCCCCGGCCAGCATCACGAGCAAGATCTGGCGGTTCGTCGCCTACGGGGTGACCCCGGCCTCTGACGACCCGACGCATCCCGGCGAGGTCATCGACTTCGACGAGGTGGCGGACGTGGCCAAGCGCGAGCGCCCCAAGCTCATCGTGGCCGGCGCCACCGCCTACCCCCGTCTCATCGAGCCCGAGCCGTTCCGTGAGATCGCCGACGCCGTAGGAGCGAGGCTCATGTTCGACATCGCCCACCCGGCCGGTCTCGTCGCCGGCGGTGTGCACCCGAACCCGGTGGGAGTGGCCGACGTGGTCACCCTCACCACCCACAAGACCCTGCGTGGACCCGCGCGGCGGTGCCATCCTGTGCCGCGCCGAGCTGGCCAAGACCATCGACTCGGCTGTCTTTCCTGGGCTCCAGGGCGGACCGCTGGAGCATGTCATCGCGGCCAAGGCGGTGGCCTTCCGCGAAGCCGCCCAACCGTCGTTCCGTCGCTATGCCGCGGCCGTGGTGGCCAATGCCCGCGCCCTGGCCGCCGCCCTCGCTCGCGAGGGTTTCCGGCTCGTGTCCGGTGGCACCGACAATCACCTGATCCTCATGGACCTGCGGTCTTTCGACGACGCCCTCACCGGCAAGGAGGCGCAGGAGGTCCTCGACCAGTCGGGGATCACCATGAACCGCAACACCATCCCGGACGATCCGCGCTCGCCTTTCGTGACTTCGGGTCTGCGCCTCGGGAGTGCAGCCGAGACGACGGCGGGCATGGGCGAGACCGAGATGGCCGAGATCGCAGCGCTGATGGGCGTGGCTCTGCGGGGACGGACCGACGAGGCCGTGCAGGACCATGTGCGGACATCGGTGCGCGCCCTGTGCGACCGGTTCCCGCCCTACCCCGCGTTGTCGGGATCGGGGGTCGGCGACGGCGCCGGCTCCGGCGGTCGAGGGGGCTGACGCCGTGCCCCCCGTGGGGGCGTACGCGGTCGTGGCCGCGGTGGCCGCCGTGGGCACCTACGTCGCCATGTTCCCCCTCCGGCGGCTGGCCGTCCGGATCGGATTCGTCGACGAGCCCGACGAGCGCCGGATCCACACCCGGGTCACGCCCTACGGCGGCGGCGTGGCCATGTTCATCGCTTTCTTGGTGGCGATGATGGTGGCGTCGCAGCTGCGACAGCTCCAGGGCATCTTCCAGGGATCGTCGGAACCTCTAGGCGTGGTTCTCGGCGCCGCCGTCATCTTCGCCGTAGGCCTGGCCGACGACATCAAGGACGTCTCGGCGCCGGCCAAGATGGCCGGCGAGGTGCTCGCCGCCATGGTCCTGGTGTTCCTGGGCGTGACGATGTTGAACTTCAAGATCCCGCTCGTCGGGTTCCTGGTCCTCTCACCCGGCAGCGGATGGACGCCGCTGCTCACGGCGTTGTGGGTCATCGTCATCACGAACGCCGTCAACCTCATCGACGGCCTCGACGGCCTGGCCACCGGGATCGTGGCCATCGCGTCGGGTGCCCTCGCCGTCTACGGCCTGCGGCTGGTCGATCTGGGCCAACTCCCCGCCGACAACCTCGGTCCGCTGATCGCCGTCGTCGCCTTCGGGGTGTGTATCGGCTTCCTCCCTCACAATTTCCATCCGGCGCGCGCCTTCATGGGCGACGCCGGAGCCCTATTCCTGGGGCTGCTCATGGCCGCCGCCACAATGGAGATCGGGGGACGCCAACCCGAGGGGAGCGGGCAGACGTTCTTCTTCTTCGCCCCCTTGTTCATCCCCCTCTTCATCCTGGGCGTCCCCATCGCCGACATGGCGTTCGCCTTCATCCGGAGAACGGCCAAGGGCACGCCCTTCCACACGCCGGACAAGGATCACGTCCACTACCGCCTCCTGCGACTGGGTCACGGGCCGCGCCGGACCGTGGTGATCCTGTGGGCGTGGACAGCATTGCTGTCGGGCTTCGTCCTGTACCCCCTGTTCGCCACTAAAGCCAATGCCATCATCCCCTTCGGCGCCGTGATCCTGGGCTTGGTCCTCTACACCCTGTTCCATCCCGGTCTGCGTAAGGACGTCCCGCCGATCGAGGGTGACATCGAGGACGTCGCTGCGCCGGTCCCGGCGCCGGCGGATCGCGCGTCGACCGGCGGGACCGATCCGCCCGGCGGCAGGGCCGAGGGGACCGATCTCCCACCCGGTGTCGGCCGCGGCGACGGGAGAGGCGCGAGCCCCCGGGAGGGCAACGGCGCCTACCGGGTCCCAACGGCGCCGCCGGGGGTCGCCCCCAGATCAGTTGCCGATAGCAATTGATCGCAGGGAACTCGGTGCTCGCTTGGCCGCGCACGGGGCCGGATGGGATGATGGGGTGTCTGCCGGTGCTTGCCACTGGACTTTGGCGATCGTCGCAGACGGTCCCGGTGACAGGCGCAGCAAATGACCCCGGGCACGGCGGGCCAGTCGTTACACCGACCCGCTGACTGACGGCCGCGACCCCGAGGACCGCTCATTGTTCAGTCGGCCATGTACGGCCTCTACTCACATCACCGAGCCGCCCTTCTACAATGCAGGAACATCTGGAACGTATCGCCCACCCGTCGGTGCCGGATCACCGAGCTCGGCCCTGGCGCACTATTCGACGAATGCGCAGGGAGGTGTCACGACCCAGGCCATCGGGATGTCACCCATCTACGAGGTCTTCAAGGTCCCGCGGCCGGAGCCCTCATCGTTCACCGTGGTCGACGCCTTCGTTCCGTGTCCAAGGGTGATCAGATCCAGACCGTGGCCCGATTCTTCGTGGCCGGCTCCCGATCCGTCGGACCGAAATGAGCCGACGAAACACTCCCAACAAGACCTTGGCCCCCTCATCCTTCGTTTTGCCTCACGCTGCTCCTCGATGCGAAGATGCCTGTGTGCCCCCGCAGGCCCCTAGAAGCCGGTGAGCAAGCTGCCTCCAGTGTCGCCGATAGGTATTGATCCGACGGATCCGATGCCCCTCTCCCACACCAATGACACAAACCGGGTGCGCCAGCCGTTGTGGGCCTATCTGGACGTGGCGCTCGTGGTCCTGGCGATGGCTCCCGCACTGGCGTTCGGAGCGCCCGTCCTCGGCTATGCCGTTGGTGCTGGCGGATGGATCCTGCAGCGCGTGGTCGCCGAAACCGACCGGCGCTGGATCCGCAGAGTGGCCGAGCCCCGGAAACAACTTGGCGTCAGTCTGTTCGAGGCGTTCGGGCGGATCTGGCTCTTGGCGGGAGTGATCATCATCGCCGGTGTCGCCGGCGGACGCGCCGACGGACTGACCGCAGCGCTGGTGATCTTCAGCGCGTACTCGGTGGCTTTCGCCATCAAGGTGATCACGGGTCCACCATCGCGCAGGGCGGTCCAATGAGCCTCCTGGCCACCATGAGCCCCCGCAGGAAGATCACCTTCGGCATCGTTCTCGTGTATGTCGTGGGCTTGGCCGTGTTCGGGATCGTCTTCGGCGTACACGAACACCAGAACACTCAATTCAACATCGTCGCCCCCTTCCATCTTGTGACGTGGGTGCACCTGGTCGGCCCGCTCAACATCAACAAGGGAGTGCTCTACCTGCTGATCACAACCGTGATCACGATCGGCATACTTTTGTGGGTCGCCCGGCACATGCAGATGCGGCCGAATCGAGTCCAGACCGCCGTCGAATGGCTCTACGACCTGTCGAAGCGACTGACGAACGACAGCATGGACGAGCAGATGGCCAGGAAGTGGTTTCCGCTCGTATTCACCCTGTTCGTGTTCGTACTCGTCACCAACCTCCTCGGCTACATCCCGCTGCCCATCAACACCGCGGAGAAGTTCAATGTGGCCGGGGCGCACATCCCGTCGTTCCAGATCTATGCCGCGGATACCAACGTCGCCCTTCCGCTGGTTCTGGCGCTCGGCGTATTCATCGCGTACAACGTCGAGGGCTGTCCGCCACCACGGGTTCTCGGGGTACCTGAAGAGCTTGGTTCCGTCAGGCGTGGGCGGAGGCATGCTGCTCTTCCTGTTCCCACTGGAGATCATGTCCCACTTCCTGCGGCTGCTCTCGCTGACGATCCGGCTATGGGCGAACCTACTTGCCGGGCACCTTCTTATCGATTTCATGGCGGGTGACATGGCGGTGCTGCTGGGACTGCCGGTCATAGGGTGGTTTACCCTGCCCCTCGGTGTCGCTATCTACCTGTTCGAGTGCGTATTGATCGCCGGTCTACAGGCATTCATCTTTGCTATTCTCACGTCGATCTACCTTGGCGGCGCTGTCGAAAGTCATTAGCAAAAAGGAGCTGCAATGTTTCATCTCTTCGGTGTCGCTTTTAGTCCTGGCCTTTTTCACTCGATATTCGCGGCTGCGGCACAGTCGTATGACTTGATAGGCGAGAAGGCTGGTAAGGCGATCGCACTCGGAGTCGGGGCTGGCGGCGGCGCCGCTGGAGCTGGCGCGGGCATCGGGATGCTGTTCGGCAAGGTGATCGAGTCGACAACCCGCCAACCGGAGATGCGCGCCGAGATCACGCAGATCCAGTGGCTGGGGTTCGCTCTCACCGAGGCGACCTTCTTCTACGGCCTGGTCGGCGGCTTCATCGCCTTCTTCCTATAAAGCTCACAGAGGCGATTCTCCGACATGACCGAAATGCTCGCCGCATCGAGTTCCTGGCTGATCACGCCCGACGTCGGGCTGACGATCTGGACGCTCGTCGTTTTCGCGATTTCGCTCTTCATCCTCATAAAGGCCGTGTTCCCTCGTATCGGGCAGGCGCTCGATCAGCGGCGCAAGGCGATCGACGACTCGATCGACGCGGCCGAGCGCACCCAGCGCGAGGCGGACCAGCTGCTCGTGGAGTATCGCGAGCGGCTTCGCGATGCGCGCCAGGAGGCCGAAGAGATCGTCGAGCGTGCCCGCCAGGCGAACGCAGTCATCGAGCGGGAGGCGCGCAGTGAAGCACAGGCGCGGCGCGAGCAGATGATGGAGCAGACGCGCCGGGATATCGAGGCCGAGACGCGCCGTGTCCTCGACGAGATCCTTCGGGATGTCGTCGACCTCACCGTGATGGCCACCGAACTGGTGACGCGCAAGGTGCTGACCGAGGAGGACCAGCGACGGCTGGTCGAGGACGCCATGTCCGAGCTTGACTTCTCGGTCCTGAGCGGCGGACTCGGCCGTCAACCGTGAGTTCCAAGAGGCCCAGCTAGTGGAACAGGTCGCAGAGGTCTATGCGCGGGCGCTCTTTGAGGTCGCCGACGAGCGCGGCGTGCTCGACGTGGTTCGTGAGCAGCTGGTCCAGTTTGTCGACGTGCTGTCCACCAACCACAGTCTCCAGACCTTCTTCTTCTCCCCGTATCTCTCGACCGAGGAGAAGAAGGATGGCTTGGGACGGCTGATCGATGGCGCCGAGGAGACGTTCATGAGCTTCCTCGAGACTCTGGTCGAGCGTCACCGGATGCCTGAGATCTTCCACATCCGCGGGCGCTACGAGGAGCTGTGGGACGCAGAAATGAAGCTGCTGCCGGTCGAGGTAACGAGCGCGGTGGAGCTCGACGAGGCCGTCGTGCGCGACATCGGTGAGCGCATCGGAACGCAGACCGGAAACAAGATCGAGCTCACCAGCGTCGTCGATCCCGACATCCTCGGTGGACTCGTGCTTCGCGTGGGCGACTTCATCCTCGATGCATCGATTAGGAACAGGTTGGGCCAACTTCGCAAGCAAGTCGGACGGGCAGGGCCACCCCCGCCTGTCAAGGAGCCACTCAATGCAGATCAATCCTGACGAGATCACCTCAATCCTCAAAAGCAGGATCCAAGGCCTCGATGCCACGAGCGCTGACCTCACCGAGGTCGGCACCGTGCTGTCGGTGGCCGACGGCATCTGCCGAATCCACGGCCTCGACAACTGCATGTCGTTCGAGATGCTCGAATTCCCCCACGACGTCACCGGGCTGGCGCTCAACCTCGAGTCCGACAACGTCGGCGTCGTGATGTTCGGCGAGTGGGAAAGGATCGTCGAGGGCGACACCGTAAAGCGCACCAAACGGCTGTTGGAGATTCCCGTCGGGGAGGAGATGCTCGGGCGGATCGTCGATCCGCTCGGTAACCCGCTCGACGGCAAGGGGGAGATCCGGACGGCGACGACGCGTCCGGTCGAGCACAAGGCGCCCGGAGTCGTCCAGCGTCAGCCGGTCAAGGAGTCGATGCTCACCGGGCTGAAGGCGATCGATTCGATGATCCCGATCGGCCGCGGCCAGCGCGAGCTGATCATCGGTGACCGCAAGACCGGCAAGACGGCCATCGCCATCGACACGATCATCAACAACAAGGATCGTGACCTGATCTGCGTCTACGTGGCGATCGGGCAGCGCAAGCGACCGTCGCGCAACTGGCGAGCGTGCTCGAGGAGGCCGACGCGCTGAAGAACACGATCATCGTGATGGCGGCCGCCGACGAGGCCGCGCCGATCAAGTTCCTGGCGCCCTATGCGGGCTGCGCGATGGGGGAGTACTTCCTCTACAACGGCAAGGCCGCGCTGGCAATCTACGACGACCTCACCAAACACGCCTACGCCTATCGTCAGATGTCCTTGCTGTTGCGCCGCCCTCCGGGCCGCGAGGCGTATCCGGGCGATGTCTTCTACCTGCACTCCCGGTTGCTGGAGCGGGCGGTCAAGCTGGCCGATGACGTCACCGATCCGAAGACGGGGAAGAAGCTCCCTGGCGGCGGGTCGCTGACCGCTCTGCCGGTGATCGAGACGCAGGCCGGTGACGTGTCGGCCTACATCCCGACGAACGTGATCTCGATCACGGACGGGCAGATCTACCTCGAGCCGAGCCTCTTCTACTCCGGCGTGCGCCCGGCGATCAACGTCGGCATCTCGGTCTCGCGGGTCGGCGGCAACGCCCAGAGCACGCCGATGCGCCGGGTCGCGGGCCGCCTGAAGCTCGAGCTCTCCCAGTACCGCGAGCTCGAGGCGTTCGCCCAGTTCGGGTCGGAGCTCGACCCGGAGACCCAGCGGACACTGGCTCGCGGCCAGCGCCTCGTGAGGACGCTGAACCAGGCGGAGCGCAGCCCGATGCCGGTCGAGGAGCAGGTGGTGCAGATCTACGCGGCCACCAACGGGTACGTCGACCGGATCACGATCGACAAGGTCGAACGGTTCCTCTCCGAGCTGATCGAGAGGGTGCGCGCCAGTGACACCGATCTGCTCCAGCAGATCGGAGGCGGGGACTGGAGTGAGCAGATCCAGGCCCGAGTGCTCGCGGCCGTCGAACAGTTCGCCAAGGACTTCGGCTTCGACCTGGACGAAGAGGGCCGGCCGCTTGTCGAGGGCGCTGAGGAGCCACGTCGCGCCAGCCCGGCGGCGGCCGCGACCGAGCAGTCGGCAGAGGAGAAGGAGGCGGCCGCGTTAGTGCAGTGATGCACGCGCGCCTCAACCACCATGCCACAGTCGCCTCGCGACGTACGCACCCGCATCAAAGCGGTCACGAATATCGAGAAGATCACCCGGGCGATGGCCATGGTCGCCGCGGCCCGGTTGCGCCGCGCCGTGCAACGGATCGAGGCGTTGCGGCCGTACGCGAGCGCCATCCGGCGGATGACGCGGCAGGCCGCGCAGGCGTCAGGGGCCATCGGACGGGTGCCGATCCTCCAGGAACACGCCGAGGTGCGCACGGTCGGCCTGCTGCTCGTCGCCGGGGATCGCGGCCTCGCCGGTGCTTTCAACTCCAACATCATTCGCGCCGGGATCGCGGCCGGGCGCGAACACGAAGCCGTCGGCCGGCGGGTCATCTACTTCGCTTCCGGCCGCAGAGCCGCCTCGTCGCTGATCTTCCGCGGGTTGGCGCCGGTCGACAGCTTCACCGGCTTCACCGACCGTCCCAACTACGCCGACGCCCGCCGAATCGCTGAGCGGCTGATGGCTGCCTATCTCGACGAAGAGGTCGACCAGGTGGAGGTCTTCTATAACGGATACGCCTCGGCCATCTCTCAGGTCGTCCGGCGTGAGACGCTCCTGCCCTTGCAGCGGGCCACCGTGCTCGAGGAGGAGGCGCCCGAGGAGCCGGATTCTGGTGCGGGCCAGCAACACCGCGCCGCGCCGGAGTACGAGCCCGACCCCGAGCCGGTGCTCAGGAGGCTCGTCCCCGACTACGTCGAGGTCTCGATCTACCGAGCGCTGCTTGAGTCGACTGCCTCCGAGCACGGCGCGCGCATGACCGCGATGCGCCAGGCCTCTGACAACGCCAGCGAACTGATGCAGGACCTGACGCTGCAGATGAACAGGGCGCGCCAAGCCGAGATCACCCAGGAGATCATGGAGGTCGTTGCCGGCGCCGAGGGACTCCGCTAGATCGCTAGAGAGGAAGAGACATGGCAGTGACAGATGAGGTCCAGGCGGCGGAGAGCCGTCATGAGAATGTCGGCCGGATCGAGTCGATCCAGGGCGTCGTGATCGACGCGGTCTTCCTCGACCATCTTCCGGAGATCAACCACGCCATCAAAGTGCGCCGACCGGCGTCGGCGCGCGCCGAGGAGGACGTCGACGTCTCCGGGGCAGACGAGTTCCTGATATTCGAGGTGCAGCAACATCTCGGGGACGACCGCCTCCGAGCGGTGGCCATGGACACCACCGACGGCCTCGCGCGGGGCGCCGAGGTGATCGACACGGGCGCCCCGATCACCGTTCCGGTAGGCAGAGTCACGCTGGGAAGGATCTTCAACCTGCTGGGCGAGCCGATCGACGACGGTGCCCCGTTGGAGCCGACCGTCGAGCGTTGGCCGATCCATCGCGAGGCCCCCACCATGGAGGCGATGACGCCGACCACGGAGATCTTCGAGACCGGCATCAAGGTGGTCGACCTGCTGGCGCCCTACGTCAAGGGCGGAAAGGTCGGGCTGTTCGGCGGTGCCGGCGTGGGGAAGACCGTGATCATCCAGGAGCTGATCCACAACCTCGCCCAGGAGCACGGCGGCCTGTCGGCCTTCTGCGGCGTCGGGGAGCGCTCGCGCGAGGGCAACGACCTGTGGCTGGAGATGAAGGAGTCCGGGGTGCTCGACAAGACGATTCTCGTCTTCGGGCAGATGAACGAGCCGCCCGGCGCCCGCATGCGCGTGGCCCTTTCCGGTCTGACGATGGCGGAGTACTTCCGCGATCAGGAGGGCCAGGACGTCCTGCTCTTCATCGACAACATCTTCCGCTTCGTCCAGGCGGGTTCCGAGGTCTCGGCTCTGCTCGGCCGGATGCCCTCGCAGGTCGGCTACCAGCCGACGCTCGAGTCCGAGATGGGCCAACTCCAGGAGCGCATCACCTCCACGCGCCGGGGCTCGGTGACGAGCGTGCAGGCGATCTACGTGCCCGCCGACGACCTCACCGACCCGGCCCCGGCGTCGGTGTTCGCCCACTTGAACGCCACCACGGTGCTGTCACGGTCGATCGCCGAGAAGGGCATCTATCCGGCCGTTGACCCGCTCGAGTCGACTTCGACCATCCTCAAGGCCGACATCGTGGGCGAGGAGCACTTCCGCGTCGCCACCGAGGTCCAGCAGGTGCTCCAGCGTTACAAGGAGCTTCAGGACATCATTGCGATCCTCGGTATCGACGAGCTCTCGGATGAGGACAAGGTGGCGGTCAACCGGGCCCGCAGGCTCGAGCGGTACCTCTCGCAGCCGTTCTACGTGGCCGAGCAGTTCACCGGGACCCCAGGCGCCTACGTCCCGATTGCCGAGACGGTCCGCGGCTTCAAGGAGATCCTCGAGGGAAGATACGACGACTTCCCCGAGCGGGCGTTCTTCATGAAGGGCACGATCGACGAGGTGATCCGGGACGCCGCTGGAGAAGGTGGGAGCTGATGCCCCACGCCAAGTTCCCCGTCGAAGTCCTCACGCCCGAGGGTGAGGTGTTCAACGGAGAGGTGGAGATGGTCTCGACGCGCACCACCCTGGGTCTGATCGGCATTCTGGCCCGGCACTCCCCGCTGCTGGCCACGCTCGAGCCCACCGAGCTGCGGCTGTACAAGACCGAGACCGAGGTGCTTCGCTTCGCCCAGGCGGAGGGCTACCTCCAGGTCGGTGGCAATCACGCGCTGTTGCTGGTCGAGGAGGCTCATCCCGTCGAAGACCTGGACGCGGCGGAGTTGCGGGACCGCCTGCAGATGGCCGAGCGAGAGATCGAGCAGGCGGGCGAGGATACCGAGAGGCGCAGGGTGGCCGAGCGTGACAAGCGGCGCTGGGAGCGGTTCCTGAGCCTCGCTGAGTAGGCCGGCCACACCCCGCTCGTCGGGCCGTGCTCCCCGGTTCCGTGCGCTTCGAGCAGGCGGACCCGGGCCCGGGCCTGACGCCCGCCACGATCGATGGGGACGCCGTCAGGCGGAGAGAAAGGCGGTGATGGCGGGCCACGCGTCGCGGTCCTGGAGCAGGAAGAGGTGTCCGCCTTCGAACATCTGCAGTGTCGCTCCGGGGATGGCCGACGCCAGGTGCTCGGCGTTGGCCGGCGGGGCGATCCCGTCGAAGGTGCCCCCGCAGACCAACGTGGGACAGCGAATCTGGCCGAGACGGTCCCAGGTGTCGTGGCGCCGCCGCGCATCGAGTTGCAGAGCGGCACCCTCGGCCCGACCCTGTTCATGGCTGCCGATGACGGCCCGGGCCTGCAACAGCGACACGAGAGACCGCCACTGCTCGGGGTTGTCGGCCCTCCAGGCCGCGTCGTAACGGGTGTCGGCCAGCTCGAGGTGCCGGGCGATCCGGTCGTCCTCGTCCAGCACGGCCAACTCGTGCAGCGGATACGACGCCCCACCACCGCCACCGCTCGACGCACAGGCGAGGACCAGCCGCCGGACGCGCGCGGGGTGACGGAGAGCGAGCTCCTGCGCCACCATGCCGCCGAACGATATGCCCATCACGAGAGCGTCCTCCCAGGCCAGGACGTCGAGGAGGCCGGCGGCGTCGGCCGCGTAGTCGGCCATGGAGTAGGGGCCGGGGGGGACTGACGACCGACCGAGGCCCCGTTGGTCGTAGGCGGCGATCTCGAACATCTTGGCCAGCGGCCCGTCGAACACGTTCGGAGGGGCCCGGAGGTCGCCCCCGGTCCCCGAGATGAGAAGGAGGCGCTCTCCCGCTCCCGCCACCTCGTAGTAGAGCTCGACGCCGGCGAGCGTCGCCCGGGTCACGGCGACGGTGCGTCGCGTGCGTCGGGTCGACGGCCGGAGACGTTGTGGCGCCGTGAGAAGGGCATGACGAAGTCCGGATCGTCGAGGAGCGCCAGCATGGCGTCGATGGTGGCCGCGTCGGTGACCACTCCGCCGGCTGAGCGCATCCTCTCGGGGTCGGTGAGAAAGGGGCGGATCGACCGCAGCGTGTGTTGCCAGAACGCTCCGACCGGCGTCCCGCCCGTGATGGGGGCGTCGCGGACGTCGTCGCGGACCTCGTGCAACCCCAACCGGGCCAGGAGCCGGGGGAGGTGCCGGGCCCACGTCCAGCGCCGAGCCAGCGGAACCATCACCGTGACGAACGGTGCCGGAGGATCGACCGCCGTCAGCGCCGGAGCCCCGTCGCCCTCTTCGAACAGGACGACGCCGCCGGGCCGCAGAGCCGGCACCAGCTTGGCCACGACGGCGTCGGCCGCGTCGACGTGCATGAGGACCGACCGTGAATGGATGACGTCGAAGGTGTTCTCGGGAAACGACATCGAAATGAGGTCGTCCTCGACGACCGAGACATTGCCTTTCTGGCCGAGTCGCCGGAGCTGGCTGGCGTCCCGATCGACGGCGGTCACCGTTCCCGTCGGACCCACGTCGTCCGCCATCCATGACGCGATCGAACCGGCGCCGGCCCCCAGCTCCAGGCAGTGCCAACCGGGACCGACACCGAGCGCACGCAGACGACGGACCGAAGCGTCGTCGTGGAGACCCTGGAGCTTGCCGAGGCGGGCCGCCTCGTTGTCGGTGCCGTTCCACATCGGGTACCGGGTAGGTCGCCCACCCGGGTCACGCCCGCTCACCGGCGGATCCTCCGTCAGCCGAATTCGATCTGGCTGAATTCGCGCAACTTGTCCAGCGGATGGCGGGCGCTCACGAAGCGGACGGTGCCTGAGCGCGAGCGCATGACGAGCGACTGGGTGGTCGCCCCGAAGTCGTGATAGCGGACGCCCTGGAGCAATTCCCCGTCGGTGATACCGGTGGCGGCGAAGAAACAATTGTCGCCGCGCACCAGATCATCGGTCGTGAGCACGGCGTCGAGGTCGTAGCCGGCCTGCTGAGCGGCGGTGCGGTCGGCGTCGTCCCGTGCCCACAGCCGGCCCTGGATTTCGCCCCCCATGCACTTGAGCGCCGCCGCCGCCAGCACCCCCTCAGGGGTGCCCCCCGTTCCGTAGAGGACATCGACACCCGAATCGGGCCACGCCGTGGACATGGCGCCGGCGACATCCCCGTCGGTGATGAGTTTGATACGAGCTCCGCTGGATCGGACCTCGCCGATGAGATCGGCGTGACGATCCCGTTCGAGGATCACGACGGTCACGTCGCGCATCGATTTCCCGAGGGCCTTGGCCACCGCCTCGAGGTTCTCGGTGGGTGACCGGCGGATGTCCACCGCGCCGACCGCCTTCGGCCCGACGGCCAGCTTCTCCATGTACACGCACGGGCCCGGATTGAACATCGTGCCCCTCTCGGAGACGGCGATGACGGCCAGTGCGCCGCCGCGTCCGAGCGACGTCGGGGTCGTCCCGTCGATCGGATCCACGGCGATGTCCGTGGGGGGCGGCGACCCGTCCCCGATACGCTCGCCGTTGAAGAGCATCGGGGCGTTGTCCTTCTCGCCCTCGCCGATGACGACCACGCCGTCCATCGATACGGTTTGGAGAACCACCCGCATGGCATGGACGGCGGCGCCGTCGGCGCCTTCCTTGTCGCCCCGGCCCATCCAGCGTCCTGCGGCCATGGCCGCGGCTTCGGTCACCCGGACGAGCTCCATGGCCAAGTTGCGGTCCGGTGCCCGGGGGTTAGGCGCCATCTCCCGACCCTAACGCGCTCCGTCGCAGCCCACCCGACAACGACCTCCGCTTTTGGGGGACCCGCGCCGGGGCGGGCTTTGCGGTGTTCGTGGCGTCACACCCTGTGGCAGACATTTCGCGGGAGCTGCCCGTAGGCTGGCGTGGTGGCCAGTGCCGACGACCGGGGCGCGGAGCAGGGACGCGCCGCCTGGCGCGCCGCCTACGATGCGTCCCCCCTGCGTGACGCCGATTTCGAAACGATGTCGGGGATCTCGCTGGAGCCCGTGTACGGGCCGGAGGACTGGCCTGTGGGACCCGACGTCGATGCGCCCGCTGACGGCGCCCAGGCGACGATCGACCGGCTCGGAATGCCGGGACAGGCCCCGTTCACCCGGGGACCGTACGCGTCGATGTACCGCTCGAAGTTGTGGACGATGCGGATGTTCGCCGGGTTCGGCACGGCCGAGGACACCAACGTCCGCTTCCGGGAGCTCCTGCGATCCGGAGGTGGTGGACTCTCGGTCGCATTCGACCTCCCCACCCTCATGGGCCGCGATTCCGACGACCCGCACAGCGAAGGGGAGGTGGGCCGCTGCGGCGTGGCGGTGGACACGCTGGCCGACGTGGAGGATCTTTTCGCTGACATCGACCTCGGTGCCATCACCACGTCGATGACGATCAACTCGCCGGCGGCCATCCTTCTGGCCATGTACGTGATCGCCGGTGAAGGCGCCGGTACCGCCCGTCGAGCGCTGGGCGGCACTCTGCAGAACGATATGTTGAAGGAGTACCAAGCGCAGAAGGAGTACATCTTCCCACCACGGCCTTCGATGCGCGTGGTGGTCGACGTGATCCGGTTCTGCGTCGCCGAGATGCCCCGCTTCCACCCGGTGTCGGTATCCGGCTACCACATCCGCGAGGCGGGCTCGACCGCCGCACAGGAGTTGGCCTTCACCTTGGCCAACGGGTTCGCCTATGTGGAAGCGGCCGTCGCCTCGGGCTTGGCCGTCGACGACTTCGCTCCCCGACTCAGCTTCTTCTTCAACGCCCATCTCGACTTCTTCGAGGAGATCGCCAAGTACCGGGCTGCCCGTCGCATTTGGGCACGCTGGATGGCGGGCCGCTACGGGGCGGCCGAACGCTCGCAGCAGCTGCGCTTCCACACCCAGACCGCCGGTGTCTCGCTCACGGCACAGCAGCCGGAGGTGAACATCGTCCGCACCGCGGTGGAGGCCCTGGCCGGCGTGTTGGGAGGAACGCAGAGTCTGCACACGAACTCGATGGACGAGGTCTTCGCCCTGCCCACCGAGAAGGCGGCCCGGATCGCGTTGCGCACCCAACAGGTGCTCGCCCATGAAACGGGGGTGACGTCGGTGGCCGACCCGCTGGGCGGGTCGTGGTTCGTGGAGTCCCTCACCGACGAGATTGAGCGCCAGGCCGAGGCCGTCTTCACCCGGCTCGACGAGTGGGGTGAGGGCTCGATCCTCGCCGGCGTGCTGCACGGGATCGAGACCAACTGGTTCCAGGGCGAGATCGCCGACGCCGCCTACCTCTTCCAACGCAAGGTGGCGTCGGGCCGACGCGTCGTCGTCGGTGTGAATGCGTTCACGGAGGGGAACGAGGATCCGGCCCCGCCCACGCTCCAGATCGGACCTGAAGTCGACGAGGCCCAGCGTAAGCGGCTCGCCTCGGTCCGCCAACGCCGGTCCCCGACCGCCGTCGACAGGGCCCTGGCCCGCGTAGCCGCCGACGCGGCGGTGGCGGACCTCAATCTGATGCCCGCCATCCTCGACGCAGTGGGCGCCTACGCCACCGTCGGGGAGATCGTGGGAGCGCTGGCGTCGGTGTTCGGGCGTTGGGCCGAGGATCCCGTCGTCTGACCGGGACCCGCCACGGTCACTCGCCGGTCTCTCGCACCCGGTCATACTGATCGGATGGACCAGTTCGTCGTCCATCGCAGCGGCCCGCTCCACGGCTCCGTACGCGCTGGAGGGGCCAAGAACTCGGCACTGAAGCTGATGGCGGCCTGCCTGCTGGCCGAAGGGCGCCACGTGCTGTCGGGGGTGCCGCACATCATCGACGTGGAGATCATGGCCGATGTCCTGCGGTCCATCGGCGGTCGGGTGATGTGGGCCGAGCACGGTGACGACGGGGGACCGGGAGACCTCCTCATCGACGTCCCGGCGGTCCTCATCCCCGAGGCGCCCTACGAGTTGGTGGAGAAGATGCGCGCCTCGGTGGTCGTCCTCGGACCGTTACTGGCGCGCACGGGTCGGGCACGCGTCTCGATGCCCGGTGGCGATGACTTCGGCAATCGGCCCATCGACATCCATCTCCAGGGGTTGTCCGCCCTGGGCGCGACCTTCGAGACCGTGCACGGCTATGTCGAAGGTACCGTTCCCGACGCCGGTGCCGGCGGCCGGTTGATCGGTAACCGGGTTGTTTTTGAGTACCCGAGCCACACCGCCACCGACAACGTTCTCATGGCCGCGGTGCTGGCCAAGGGCACCACCGTCCTCGAGAACGCGGCACGCGAGCCCGAAGTGGCCGACCTGGCCGGGTTCCTCACGGCCATGGGGGCGCGGATCACCGGGGCGGGGACGTCGCGGATCGTCGTCGAGGGTGTCGACGAGCTCCATCCGACGTCGCACGGAGTGATCCCCGACCGGGTGGTGGCGGCCACCTTCTTCGCTGCCGTCGGCCTGGCCGGGGGAGACGTGGTGGTGGTCGATGCCCGGGCGAGCCATATGGACATGTTCCTGCGGAAGCTCGAGGAGATGGGCGTGCACGTGTCGCAGACGCCCGAAGGGCTACGGGCGGAAAGTGACGGACAGCTGCGCAGTGTCGACATCTCGACGCTTCCGTACCCGGGGGTGGCCACCGACTACAAGCCGTTCCTGGTGACGATGCTGAGCGTGGCCGACGGCGTGGGCATCGTCACCGAGAACCTCTTCTCGGGGCGCTTCCGCTACCTCGACGAGCTTCGAAGGATGGGCGCCGACATCCGCAACGAGGGCCACCACGCCGTGGTGCGCGGCGTGCACCAACTGTCGGGGGCGCCGGTCCGGGCCCCCGACCTGCGGGCGGGGGCCGCCCTTGTCCTCGCCGGCCTGGTGGCCGAGGGCGAGACCGTCGTCACCGAAGCCGTCCACGTCGACCGTGGTTACGAGGACTTCGCCGGGAAGCTCACTGCTCTCGGTGCCGACGTGACCCGCGTGTCGCCCACGTAACCGGGCCGGGGTGCCGGATTTCCCGACCGTGGCGGGGCTCTCCTACGCTCGGTCGACCGTGATGAACGTCGGTAGCTCCACCTCCGCGGCCCGCCACCCGGTCCCCGGTCGACCGTGACGGCCCTCGACGTGGGGGCGCTCGTCGACGCGGCGGCGCACGGGGATCGCCGGTCTCTGGCCCGTCTTCTCTCGGCGGCCGAGCGCGGAGGTGACGATGGTCGCGCCGCGGCGTCGTGGGCCTACCGCAGCAGCGCCGAGGCCGACACGGTGGGCGTCACCGGAGCCCCCGGAGCGGGGAAGTCCACCCTCGTCGACCGGCTGATCGCCGCGGCACGAGCGGACGGGGTGGCCCAGCTGGCCGTTCTGGCCGTCGACCCCACGTCACCTTTCTCCGGCGGAGCGATCCTCGGTGACCGCGTCCGGATGCAGGGTCACGATCTCGACGCCGGAGTCTTCATCCGCTCGATGGCGTCGCGTGGCCACCTCGGGGGGCTGGCGGTGGCGGTGCCCGAGGCCATCCGACTTTTCGCCGCCGCGGGGACGCCGCTGGTCATCGTCGAGACCGTCGGAGTGGGCCAGGTGGAGGTGGAGGTGGCCTCGGCCACCGACACCACGGTGGTCGTCGTGAACCCCAGATGGGGCGACTCCATCCAGGCCAACAAGGCCGGGCTGCTCGAGACGGCCGATATCTTCGTCATCAACAAGGCGGACATGCCCGGGGCGGCCGAGTCCCGTCGGGACCTCGAGCAGATGCTCGACCTGTCGTCGGCCACCGACTGGCGGCCGCCGATCGTCGAGACCACGGCGACCACCGGCGATGGCGTCGCCGCCCTGTGGGCCGAGATCCGCCGCCATCGGAGCCACCTGGCGGAGGCCGGGCTCCTGGGGCCATTCCGACGCGAGCGCCTGCACCGGGAATTCCGACTCGTTCTGGGGGCCCGGATCGAGAAGGAGATCGACCGGATGAGCGCTCTCCCGCGGTTCGCCGAGCTCGACGCCGCCGTCATGGAACATCGGCTCGATCCCTATTCCGCCGCTGACCAGCTGCTGGCCCACGTGAGCGACGAAGGCCGCGCTCCGGGCGCCGACTGATCCGACTCCGGACGGGGCCGCCGAAACACCGTTGGACGGGGCGTTCGGGGTACGGTGCGCGCATGGCGCTCGAGACCGATCGTCCGGGTGGGTCCGAGAGCAGGTTCGTGGTGCTCGAGCGCCGGGACGACGGTGTGGCACTCGTCAGGCTCGACCGTCCCAAGTTGAACGCTCTGTCGACCGACATGCTGGCCCAACTCCGGACGGTCCTCTCCAGCCTGGCCGAGGACCCGCCGGGTGCGGTCGTGCTGTGGGGCGGCCCGCGGGTGTTCGCCGCCGGCGCTGACGTCACCGAGTTCTCCGACCCCGGCGCCCCCCGGATGGTGGCGGCGCGCTTCCACGCCGCCACCCAGGCCATCGCGGCACTGGGTCCCGTGACGATCGCCGCCATCACGGGGTATGCCCTCGGTGGCGGCCTCGAATTGGCCCTGGCCTGCGACCTGCGGGTGGTGGCCGAGGACGCCCGGCTGGGTCAGCCCGAAATCCTTCTCGGGATCATCCCCGGTGGCGGAGCGACCCAACGCCTGCCCCGTCTCGTGGGCCCGGCGCGTGCCAAGGACATCATCTTGACGGGACGGCAGGTCGGAGCCGACGAGGCCCTGCGGATCGGTCTGGCCGACCGGGTGGTGCCGGCCGCCGACGTTCTCGACGAGGCACTCCGTCTCGCGTCCGAGCTGTCCCGTGGTGCACGCGTCGCCCAGGTCATGGCCAAGCGGGTAATCGACTCCGCCGTGGGGACGTCGCTGGCCGAGGGGCTCGATCACGAGACGTCAGCCTTCGTGTCCGTGTTCGATACCGACGATGCCCGTCTCGGAATCGACTCCTTCCTCGAGCACGGTCCCGGACGGGCCCGGTTCACCGGTCGTTGACCGGCTATCGCGGCGGTCTGTGACGATGTCTCCGACCCCCCGCTCGCCCCGGACGCGGCGCACCCAGCCGGCGGTGCCGTCGGCCCGCCGTGCCGGCGGTCCCCGGTTGCCGGGGATCCGCCCGGCCGCTCTCCCCGCCGCCGGCCCCCCCGACTGGTACCGCCGGGCGGTGTTCTATGAGGTGCTGACCAGGGGTTTCTTCGACGCCAACGACGATGGGATCGGTGACCTGGCCGGCCTCCGGGCCAAGCTCGACTATCTCGAGTGGCTGGGGGTCGATTGCCTGTGGCTGCTGCCGTACTACCCGTCGCCCATGCGCGACGGCGGCTATGACATAAGTGACTTCTTCACCGTCCACCCCAATCTGGGCTCGCTCGACGACCTGGTGGCGTTTCTCGACGACGCCCACCGGCGTGGCATCCGGGTGATCGCCGATCTCGTGATGAACCATACGAGCGAAGAACACCCGTGGTTCATGGAGTCTCGGTCGTCGCGCGACAACCCCAAGGCGGACTGGTTTGTCTGGAACGACGACGACCAGAGATGGGCCGATGCACGGGTTGTGTTCGTCGACGTCGAGACGTCCAACTGGACCTGGGATCAGTCACGTCAGCAGTACTACTGGCACCGCTTCTTCTCGCACCAACCCGACCTGAACTACGAGAACCCCGAGGTCGTGGAGGCGATGTTCGACGTCGTGCGCTTCTGGCTGGACCTGGGTCTCGACGGGTTTCGCCTCGACGCCGTTCCCTATCTCTTCCAACGCGACGGGACGACCGGTGAGAACCTGCCCGAGACGCACACCCTGCTCCGCCGGCTGCGCAAGGAGATCGACGCTGCATATCCGGGCCGGGTGATGCTGGCCGAGGCCAACCAGTGGCCGGCCGACCTCATCGACTACTTCGGCGACGGTGACGAGTGCCACATGTGCTTCCATTTCCCGCTCATGCCGCGGCTGTTCATGGCGGTGCGCCGTGAGCAGCGCTTCCCCGTGACCGAGATCCTGGCCCAGACCCCCGAGATCCCCGAATCATGTCAATGGGCCATCTTCCTTCGCAACCACGACGAGCTCACTTTGGAGAAGGTCTCGGAGGAAGAGCGCGACTACATGGTCGCCGAGTACGTGAAGGATCCCCGCATGCGCCGCCACATGGGCATCGGCCGGCGCCTGGCCCCCCTGCTCGACGGGGACCGACGGCTGGCCCAGCTGCTCTACGCGCTGTTGTTCTCGCTGCCCGGCAGTCCGGTGATCTATTACGGCGACGAGCTGCTCATGGGGGACAACCTCTACCTCGGGGACCGCGATTCGGTCCGCACCCCGATGCAATGGAGCCCGGACCGAAACGGCGGGTTCAGCCGGGCCGACTTCGCCCAGCTCTACCTTCCCCCCCTCATGGATCCCGTCTACGGCTACGAGGCGGTCAACGTCGAGGCGCAGCAACGCAACCCGAGCTCGTTCCTCCACTGGATCCGGAGCATCCTGCAGACACGCAAGCAGTTTCCGGTGTTCGGCACCGGGAGCTTCGAGGTCGTCCCCTGCGCCAATCCGTCCGTACTCGCCTACGTCCGCAGCCCGCGTCCCCCGGCACCGGGGACCGGGGTCCCGGAGAAGAGCGGGCGGGGTCGGGCGGCGAGGGCGGGGCGCGGCGGGCGCGGTGGCGCCGGCCGGGTTGACCCCGTCACCCACCCGAACCCGGTCCTCTGCGTTCACAACCTGAGCCGGTTCGCCCAGCCGGCCGAGCTCGACCTGGCCCGATGGGCGGAACGCTCGCCCGTCGAGCTGCTCGGACGGGTACCGTTCCCGTCCGTGGGTGGGGCGACTTACGGTGTGACGCTCGGGCCCTACGGCTTCTACTGGTTCGAGCTGATGGGCCAGGACCCGACGGCCTCGAGGGGCCCGGCCGGGGGAGCGCCCCGATGACGCCATCGGGTGCCGATGTGGCCGGGCTCACCGACAGCGCCGCCGACGCCCTGGCCGGGCTCGTCTCGTCCCACCTCGTGCGCAGCGCCGGCGCCGAGATGGGCGACACCCCGGTCCGGGTCCTCGAGGCCGAGGTGCTGGCCGGGGGTCGTCCCGGGATCGTCGACGTGGTCGCTCGCGTCGGGGGACGGACGATCCACCTGCCTTTGGGCCTACGCGAGCCCGGGGGCGAGACGAAGTTCCTGGCCGGCGACGAGGACCCCGTCCTCGGCGTGTTCGAGGACAACGACGGCCTGGCCGTCGCCTTCGACGCCATGCACGACGCCGAGGTGGTGACCGCGCTCCTGCGGCTCGTGTCCGCCCAGGAGGCCGATCCGGCGCGCGTCCGCCAGATCGGCCACACGCCGCAGTCGGTGACCCTCGCCGTCGAGGACCGTCTGGCCTTCACCGTCTTCACCGAGTTGGTCGACGGGCCGCGGGCCGGACTCGGTCTCCTGCTCGCTCTCGACGAGGTCGGGTTCAACCACATCGCCCCCCCGGTGGCCGTGTGGCGCCGCACCGGCCGCGATCTGGGGATCGTCCAGGAGTATCTGGCCGGCGCGTCGTCGGGCCGGGACCTGGCCATCACCTCCGTGCGGGATCTGTACGCGTCCGGTGGGCCGCCGGAGCTGGCCGGGGGGGACTTCGGTGCGGAAGCGCACCGGTTGGGCACCATGGCCGCCCGCATGCACCTGGGACTCGAGGACGCCTTCGGTCGTCGCCCGGGGAACGTGGGTGACTGGGCCGACGCCCTGGAGGACGCGGTACGACCGGTCGCCCCCACCCTGCTCGACCGTCCCGACGTCGTGGTCCTGCTCGAGGAGCTCCGTGGCGTCACGGTGCCCTGCTTCGGCATCCGTACCCACGGCGACTTCCACATCGGCCGGGTGTCGCGCACCGAGCAGGGTTGGTACGTCACCGATTTCTCGTCGGGCGGTCAGCCGGTCATAAAGGCCGGGATCGTCGCCCCCCCCGACGAGCCGTCCGAGAGCCGGACGGGAAGCGACCAGCCCATCTTCCGGTCCCCTCTGGCCGACGTGGCCGACCTGCTCTGGTCACTGGGGACGGTCGCCATCGATGCCGCGGCGGAGCGCGATCCCGACGGCCGCGAGGGGCTCGGGGAGTTGGCCCAGGCGTGGGAACAACGCAACCGCCGGGCGTTCTTCGCCGGCTACCTGGGCGTGGCCGGGATCAGCGCTCTCGTTCCTCCCGGACGCGAAGTGGTCCGCGTCCTCGTCGCCGCCTTCGAGCTCGAGAGAGTGGCCGCCCGCCTCGCCCGTCAGTCCCGGCGTTGACACGCCGACGAGGACGGGACCGTCGGCGCCGACGGCGATCGTAGCGAGGAGGCACTAGGTGCGTCTCGGCATCCTCACCGGCGGTGGAGACTGCCCGGGGTTGAACGCGGTCATCCGGGCGGTGGTACTCACGGGGAGCTCCGATCACGGCGACGACACCGTGGGATTCATCGACGGCTGGAAGGGTGTCCTCGAGGACAACGGCGTCGAGCTGACGCCGGAGCGCTGCCGGGACATCGTGCCCCTCGGAGGCACGATCCTCGGGACGTCGCGCACGAATCCCTTCGCCACCGAAACAGGGCCGCCGCAGGTCCTGGCCACCTTGGCGGCGCGTCGGGTCGACGCCCTCGTCGTCATCGGCGGCGAGGACACCTTGGGGGTGGCCCACCGACTCGCAGCAGACCACGGGGTTCCGGTGGTGGGGGTCCCCAAGACGATCGACAACGACCTGGCCGGGACCGAGGTCACCTTCGGGTTCGACACCGCCGTTCAGGTCGCCACCGACGCCATCGACCGCCTCCGGACAACGGCCGAATCGCACCATCGGGTCATCGTCTGCGAAGTGATGGGGCGTCACGCCGGATGGATCGCCACCCATGCCGGCATGGCCGGGGGTGCGGCCGAGATCCTGATTCCCGAGATCCCGTTCGACCTCGACCTCGTGTGTGAGCGGCTGCACCGCCGCCACGCCGGAGGTCAGTTCTCGTCCATCGTCGTCATCTCCGAGGGAGCCGTGCCGGTCGAGGGCCCCGTCGCCGAGTCGGCCCGGCTGGCGACGTCGAGCGCATCGGTCGACCCGTTCGGCCATGCCCGGCTGGGCGGGATCGGCACATGGCTGGCCGACCAGATCGAGCGGCGCACAGGTTTCGAGGCCCGCGTCACGACGCTCGGGCACGTTCAACGCGGCGGTACCCCCACGGCCTTCGACCGCGTCCTCGCCACCCGCTTCGGAGTGGCCGCCGTGGCCGCCGTCCACGACGGCGCCTTCGGCTCGATGGTCGCCCTCAGGGCCGGTGAGATCGTCCGCATCCCCATTTCCGCCGCCGTGGCCGAGGTCAAGACGGTCGACCTGGCGCTGTACCGGGAGGTGGCCGGGGTCTTCCTCGGCTGAAGGTACGGGGCCGCCCGGCTCCGGGCCGGCGTATGGGGTGTCTACCGGGCCGGGACGGCGACGCGCAGTTCTTCGCTCGCCTGCTCGGGGGCCACGATGTTGATGAGGACCCCCGTGCCCATCTCGAACCCGGCCTGGGTCGTGAGCTTGGGCCAGATGTGGACGTGCCAGTGGTAGGGCTCCGGTGCGCGGTACGGGGCGGAATGGAAGACCAGGTTGTAGGCGACATCGCCGCACCGCTCCCGGAGCTGGCCCAAAACGGTGCGCAGGGTGCGGCCCACGGCGACCAGATCGGCCGGGTTGGCGCGGTGGAGGTGCGGACCGTGGGTCCGGGGGATGACCAGCATCTCGAAGGGTGTCCCGCTCCAGAAGGGGCAAATGACGAGGACGCGCTCGTCGGCATAGACGACGCGGTACCCGGCGTCCTCCTCGGCGTCCACCGTCGTGCACAGGAGGCACCGACCGGCGAATCGGGCGAATCCCGCCTGCTCCTCGGCCAGCTCGCGGGGAACGAAGGACATGCCGAGAAGTTGGCCGTGGGGATGCTCGATCGAGGCACCCGCCTCTCGGCCGGCGTTCACGATGGCCTGGCTGTAACGCAGGCCGGGCACGTTGGAGTGCTCCTCGATCCGGTCACGGATGGCTGCCATGACGAGCCCGGCCTGCTCGTCGGAGAGCCGGTCCCAGCCGTTGGAGTGCTCGGGGGACAAGACGAGGACCTCGTGGATCCCGCCCGCCGTCGCCTGTGTGTACACCGGACCCCGGTGCTCGACCACGAACGGGTGATCGCCGGAGAAGGCCGGGTAGAGATTGGGGACGACCCGCACGAGCCACGAGCCGGTCGAGCCGTATGTCTCGAGGGCCGGGGCGGTTGAACCCTCGTTCCCTGGGCACAAAAAACACGGTCGGCTGGTGTCGGCCTGGACGGGAGCCGTGCGGGGGGCGAAGTTGTTGGGGCGCTCGGCCCGTTCGATGCTGACGACCACCCATCGTCCGGTGAGCGGATCCAACCGGAGCTGGTTCATCGCGCAGCCCCCGGACAGGCTGCGTCGGCCTCCATCGTGGTGTGGGGAATTGTGTCTTTATGGCTCATCAGTGGCTTTCTAGGTCCTCCGTCGTGTCGAGTCCGCACTGCACCACCTCCACGCTAGCCGTCGGACTGGTCGAACCGACACATGTCTCTTCGTTGATGTCTCGGCGCCATCGTCGGGTGGTGGAAGGTGCAGCCTCGGTCGTTGTCGCCAAGTTGTGAGAACTACGGCGGTGGGTGGTCGAATGGTGTCGATGACGCCGCACCGTGGTCGGCGGCCGGGCCGGTGACGTGCCGGGCCGGGGGGCCGTCGTAACGGGCCGTCGTACCGGGCGGTCGGGCCGACCGTCGTGTCGTGATGTGCCGACGCCGCGCCACCGGGGCGCCCGGCCTCGAGGGGCCATGTGGCGGGAGGCCCCTCGTGGGGACGACGATGGCGTTGTGGTTGCTGCCTCGCACCCCTCGGCGGTCCACGCCGTGCCCACCGGTGCCGCCTACAGCGTCCTCCTCCTTCTCCATGGGGCCTCGGCGGTGGTGGGCTTCGGGGCGCTGGCCGTGACCGGGGTCCAGGCGCGGCGGGCCCGGCGTGGGCCCGCCGGAGCCGGATCCGACGGCGTCCGACGGTACTTCCGACCCGGGGTCAATTGGGCGGCGCGGACGCTGTACGGCGTGCCCGTGTTCGGCTTCGCCCTGGTGGCGTCCAGCCAGGGGGCGTTCGCCGTCGGTGACGGTTTCGTCGTCGCCGGGCTCGCCCTGTGGTTGGCGGCGACGGTGGTCGCCGAAGTGGCGGTGTGGCCGGGCGAACGTCGCATCCAGGAGGTGGTGTCCGCCCGCTGGGGGACCGGGGCGGGGGAGACGTCGGGGACCGATCGTGGGTTCGATCTCGACTGCCGTCGCGTGGCGGCCGCCGCCGCCTCGTTGTCGGTCGTCTTTGTCGCAGCCGTCGTCTTGATGGTGGCCCAACCGTGACGCCGGTCAGGATGTACCGAGCCGTCGGCCTACCCTGAGCTGATGGCCACGTACCTCGATCACGGGGCGACGACCCCGATGCGGCCGGAGGCGGTGGCGGCCATGCTGCCCTTCCTCACCGATCGCTTCGGGAACCCGTCGGGCAGCCACACCCTGGCCAGGGCCGCCCGGCTGGCCCTCGACGACGCCCGCGACGACGTTGCCGCCGCCCTCGGGTGTGAGCCGGGCGAGGTCGTGTTCACCGGAGGTGGAACCGAAGCCGACAATCTGGCCGTGCTGGGCGCGCACGCCGCCGTGGGCGGCTCCGTCGTGTGCTCGGCCGTGGAGCACCATGCGGTCCTTTTGGCCTGCCGGTCCCTGGGGGGGACCACCGTGCCGGTCGACGCCGCCGGCGTGATCGACCTCGACGCCCTGGCCGAGGCTCTCCATCCGGGAGTCGGGCTCGTCTCGGTCATGCTCGCCAACAACGAGGTGGGCACGATCCAACCCCTGGCCGAGGTGGTGGCCATCGTCCGCCAGCGCGCACCCCGGGCCGTCGTGCACACCGACGCCATCGCCGCCGCCCCCTGGCTCGACGTCGCCGCCGCGGCGCGACCGGCCGACCTGGTCTCGGTCAGCGCACACAAATTCGGTGGCCCGAAAGGGGTGGGTGTCCTCGTGGTCCGGGGCGGCACGCCCCTCGGTCCGGTCCTCCACGGTGGGGCGCAGGAGCACGGTCGGCGCCCCGGCACTCACGACGTCGCCGGCATCGTCGGCACCGCCGCCGCCTTGACCGCCGTCGGCGCCGGGCGCGGCACGGAGGTCCCCCGGGTTCGGGCACTGCGGGACCGGCTCGCCGACGGGCTCGTGGCCGCCGTCGACGGCGTGGTGGAGACCGGGGTGGCGGGGACCCGGGTGGTGGAGACCCGCCACCGCCGGGCGGAAAAGGATCCTCCGAACCGGGACGGCAAGGTCGCCGGGAGCTGTCACGTCCTCGTGTCCGGTGTCGACCAGGAGGAGCTGTTGCTCCTCGCCGACGACGGCGGTGTCTACGTGTCGGCCGGGGCGGCCTGTGCCAGCGGTGCCCTGGAACCGAGCCATGTGTTGCTGGCCCTCGGCCTGAGCGTGGCCGAGGCCCGCACGGCCGTCCGTTTCTCCCTCGGGCACACCACCACCGACGCCGACATCGACGCCGCCCTGGCGGTGATCCCCAAGGTGGTCGAACAGCTCCGGGGCTGATCGCCGCCGGTTGCGGTGCGGAGCCCCGGCCGGCCGCCCCTACTGTGGTGGGTCGTGCGCGTTCTGGTGGCCATGTCGGGTGGTGTCGATTCGTCGGTGGCGGCGTCGTTGTTGGTCGACTCCGGGCACGACGTGGTGGGCGCCACGTTGAAGCTGTGGGGCGGTGCGTCGGACTCGGGCTGCTGCTCGGTGGCCGATGTCGACGACGCCCGCCGGGTCGCCGACCAGATCGGTGTTCCGCATCACGTCTTCAACTTCACCGACGATTTCGACGCATCGGTCGTCCTTCCCTACGTCGAGGATCACGCCGCCGGTCGGACGCCGAACCCGTGTATCGAGTGCAACCGCCACATCAAGTTCGGCACTCTCCTGGAGAGGGCCCGACGGCTCGGGTTCGACGCCCTGGCGACAGGGCACCATGCGCGCGTCGAGGGGGACTCCGGGCGCAGGCGCCTGCGGCGGGGAACGGACCGGGCCAAGGACCAGTCCTATGTGCTGTCGATGCTCGCCGGGGCCGACCTCGAGCAGATCCTGCTGCCCGTGGGCGCGCTGACCAAGGCCCAAGTGCGCTCGCACGCGACGCGACTGGGGCTGCGGACCGCCGACAAGCCCGACAGTCAGGACGTCTGCTTCATCCGATCGGACGAAGGCCGGCGGGGATTCCTCGGCGACCGGCTGGCCCTGCACGCGGGCGAGATCGTCGACGGCGAGACCGGCACCGTCGTCGGCACCGTGCCAGCGGTGGAATTGATCACGGTCGGCCAGCGCCGCGGCCTCGGGGTGGCCGTCGACGGCCGGCGTCTGTATGCGCTGGCGGTCGACGTCCACGATCGCCGCGTCGTCGTCGGGGGGGCCGATACTGCGTACTCGGAGCATGTCCGGGTGGGGCGCCCGTCGTGGGTCGACTGTCCCCTCCATACCGGGGCCCGGGCCCTGGCCCAGACGAGCGCCCACGGGGCCGCCGCGCCGTGTACCTGGCTCGGTGACGCAGTGATCTTCGACCGGCCGCACCCGCTGGTAGCCCCCGGACAGACGGTCGCCCTCTACGACGAGGACGAGACCGACGTGGTGACCGGCTCGGCGGTGGCGGCGTAGAGGCCGGTACGCTCCGGCGTCAGTGAGCACCGAGGACCCCACGTCGAAGGATCCCGCCGAGCGCGTCGAGGAGCTGCGGGCCCAGATCGCGTACCACAACCAGAAGTACCACCAGGAGGACGCGCCCGAGATCTCCGACGCCGACTTCGACGCCTTGATGCGCGAGCTGCGGAGAATCGAGGAGGAACATCCCGACCTGGCCACGGGCGACTCGCCCACCCAGCGAGTGGGGTCCGCCCCCTCCGTTCTCTTCGCGTCGGTGGCCCACCGGGTTCCCATGATGAGCCTGGACAACGCCGTCGACGTCGATGAGCTCCAGGCCTGGGTCGACCGGATCGCCCGCATCGATCCCGGTGTCACCGGCGCCGACTTCGAGTGCGAGCTCAAGATCGACGGGCTGGCCATGTCCATCACCTACGAGAACGGCCGCTTCGTCCAGGCCGCCACCCGGGGCGACGGGTCAACGGGCGAGGACGTGACCCACAACGTGGCCACGCTCCGCTCCGTTCCCCGCACGCTGGCGTGGCCGAAAAGGCGCGGTCCGGTTCCCAAGGTGATCGAGGTGCGCGGCGAGGTCTACATGCCGGTGACGGCCTTCGAGGAGCTCAACCGACGGCAGCTCGACGCCGGTCTCAAGGTCTTCGCCAACCCCCGGAACTCCGCCGCCGGGTCGCTCCGACAGAAAGACGCGTCGGTGACGGCCTCGCGCGACCTCTCGATCTGGGTGTACCAGATCGGCGCCCTCGAAGGCGGGCCCGAGCTGCACAGCCAGAGCGACGCCCTGTCCTTACTGCGCGCCTGCGGTCTGCCTGTGAACCCCGAGATCAAGGTCGTCCACGGTGTCGACGAGGTGTTCGCCTTCTGTACCCACTGGCGCGACCACCGGCACGCCCTCGACTACGAGATCGACGGTGTCGTGGTCAAGGTGGACGACCTCGGTCTGCAGCGACGGCTCGGTGCCACGTCCCACGCCCCGCGGTGGGCCATCGCCTTCAAATTCCCGCCCGAGGAGCGGACGACGAAGCTCCTGCGCATCATGGTGTCGATCGGGCGCACGGGGAGAGCCACGCCGTTCGCCGTGCTGGAGCCGGTGTTCGTGGGGGGATCGACGGTGGGGTTGGCCACGCTGCACAACGAGGACCAGGTCCGCCTCAAAGACGTCCGCCCCGGCGACACCGTCGTCGTCCGCAAGGCGGGAGACGTGATCCCCGAGGTCGTCGGGCCGGTGCTCTCGGCCCGCAAGCGCAGCTCGCGCCCGTGGCACTTCCCCACGAGCTGCCCGAGTTGCGGGGAACCGCTCGTGCGGTTGCCGGGGGAGAGCGACACGTTCTGCACCAATCTCGAGTGTCCCGCGCAGCGCGTCCAGCGCGTCGTCCACTTCGCCTCACGCGGGGCGATGGATATCGAGGGCCTCGGTGAGAAGAGGGTGGTCCAGCTCGTCGACGCCGGACTGGTGTCCGACGTGGGGGACGTCTACGGGCTCGAAGCGCCGGTCCTCGTCGAGATCGAGCGGATGGGCGCGCTGTCGGTGGAGAACCTCTTGCGGGCCATCGAGGACTCGAAGTCCCGACCGCTCTCGCGCGTCCTCGTCGGTCTCGGGATCCGCCATCTGGGGCCGACCGGGAGCCGGGCCCTGGCCCAAACCTACGGAACGCTCGATGCCATCACCGGCGCCTCGGTCGAGGAGCTCGCCGCCGTGGACGGGATCGGGACCGTGATCGCCGAGAGCGTGGTCGAGTTCCTGGCCTCGCCGACCAACGGCGCCGTGCTCGACAAGCTCCGGCGCGCCGGTCTGGCGCTCGCCGAGCCCGGCGGAGGGGTGCCGGCGGCGCCGACCGGAGCATCATCCGACGGCGGCGGGTCGGCGGCGGCCGGCACGTTGGCCGGCCGGTCGGTGGTGGTGACGGGCACTCTCGACAGTCACACACGCGAAGAGGCCGAGGAGGCGATCCTGCGGGCCGGCGGAAAGTCGCCGGGGAGTGTGTCGTCGAAGACGTGGGCCGTGGTGGTGGGGTCCGAACCGGGGACGGCCAAACTCCGCAAGGCCGAGGAGCTCGGGATCCCCATCGTGGACGGGTCGCGCTTCGACGAGCTCCTCACCACCGGCGAGGTTCCCGCCCCCTGAACCGCCCGCGTCGTGCCCCTCTGACCTGCCTGACGTAGCCGCAGCGCACATCACCGGCCACCATCCGTGGCCGTCCACCGGTGCGCGCTCCGGCCTCTGTAGCCTGGACGCCGGACCCATGTCGACCACCACCGACTCCATCGGACGGGTCCTCGCGCGCCGCTACCGGATCGAATCCGCCCTCGGCAGCGGGACCTCCGCGACCGTCTACGCAGCCTGGGACGTCGTCCTGCAGCGCCGGGTGGCCATCAAAGTGCTGCACCCCGGCCTGGTGGGCGACGAAGGGTTCCTGCGCCGCTTCCGGTACGAGGCGCAGTCGGCGGCGGCGCTCACCCACCCGCACATCCTCTCGGTCTACGACTGGGGTGAGGACGAGCGGGGGCCGTTCCTGGTGCTCGAGTACCTGGGGGGCGGGTCGTTGCGGGACATGCTCGACAACGGTCGGCGCGTCTCGGTGTCGCAAGCGACAGCCATGGGGGTGGAGGCGGCCGAGGCGCTCGCCTACGCCCACGGGCGCGGCTTCGTCCACCGCGACATCAAGCCCGCCAACCTCGTCTTTGACGAGGACGGACGGTTGCGGATCGCCGACTTCGGTCTGGCCCGGGCCCTGGCCGAGGCGGCCATGACCGAACCGGCGGGAGCCACCGTGGGGACGGCCCGGTACGCGGCGCCGGAACAAGCGCTCGGCAACCCCGTCGACGGCCGGGCCGACGTCTATGCGCTGGGCCTCGTCCTCTACGAGGCGGTGACCGGCGTCGTCCCCTTCACGGCCGACACCATCGCCGCCACCTTGATGGCCCGTGTGGGGGCCCGGATCCCCGGTCACGATGGGCTCGGACCCCTGGCCGCCGTTCTCGACGCGGCATCGGCGCCGGGGGTCGACGACCGTCTCGACGCCGCTGATCTGGCCGCCCGACTGACCGAGCTCGGCAATGACCTCCCGGCTCCGCAGCCTCTCCCGTTGGCCGGTGCCGGGGGGCTCGGGGTGGCCCAGGCGGGGGCGCGCGTTGCGGACCGCACCGAGCACGGCATAGGCCCCCGTCCGGCCATGGGTTCGGACCGCCTGGGGGCCCACGGTGATACCGACGCCCTGGCCCTGGCCACGGCGGTGGGTGTGGCCGGACCCGATCGGTCACCGGAATCGGATCAGGCGGCCCGCCCGCGGCGGCGGTGGCCGTGGGTGGTGGCGGTCGTCCTCCTGCTGCTGGCCCTGGCCGCCGCCGGCGGTGCCTATGCCGCCTCGCGGACGAAGTTCTTCACCCCGAGTCACCGGCTGCCCGTCGTCACCGGCCTGACTCCGGCGCAGGCGACCGCACGCGTTCACCGCGACCGGTTCCACGTGCGGGTGGCGAGCAGCCGCCCGTCGACCACGGTGCCGACCGGGCGGATCCTGAGCCAGACCCCGGGTCCGGGTGACTCGCTGAAGGAAGGCGGCACGGTGTCGGTGGTGGTGTCCACGGGGCCACCGCCCGTGCCGGTCCCCTCGCTGGCCGCCGTCACCGGCGACTGCCCGGCCGTCGCCGCCGCCTTGAAAGCCGCCAACCTGAGCGCCGCCTGCACGCACGCCAACTCGACGACGGTGAAATCCGGAACCGTCATCTCGTGGACACCGACGGGCCAGGCCACGGAGTTCTCCACCGTCAACGTCGTCGTGTCGTCGGGCCCCCCGCCCGAGACCATCCCGTCGCTCACCGGCTCGACGTGCACCGGGGCCACCACCGCCCTCCAGGCCGTGGGCCTGGTTGCCCAGTGCACGCCCGCCTACAGCTCGTCGGTGCCGAACGGGCAGGTCATCTCCTGGAATCCGACGGGCACCGCGCTCGAGGGCTCGACCGTCGCCATCAGCGTCTCCGAGGGGCCGCAGCCCGTGGTCGTCCCCGCGGTGGTGACCGACACGGTGGCCCAGGCCATCGCCGCCCTCGAAGCCGACGGGCTGGTGCCCGCCGCCAACGGTCTTCTCGTCGGTCATGTCTTCGACAGCACTCCGGCACAGGGAACGTCCGTCCTCCCCGGGACGACGGTCACCCTCTACAGCCGGTAGTCATGGCCCGTTCCGACGGGGGCTGCGAGTTGTGCGAAGCCGCCCGGCTCACCACCTGGTACCACGAGGACGAGGTGTGCTGGATCGCCGAATGTGAGATCTGCACCGTTCCCATGGTGGTGTGGCGACAGCACGGGACCGAACCGCCCGAGGCGGAGCTCGACCACATGCGCGCCGAGCTCGGCCGCGTGGCCGACGACGTGCTCGGGGAGGGGGTGTGGTCGTACGACGGGGTCATGCGCCAGATCCCGGACCACTTCCACGCCCATGCCCGCGATCCGAACTGGTGGACGAGGCGTCTGGCGACGCCCCGTCGACCCTGACCCCGACGCCGGACACGGCCTCGTCCGGGTACGGCGCCCCGTGGCACCGAGCACCCCGGAGCGGTCGGGTCCGTCGTGACGGCGCGAGGCGACCAGTTTGCTGACCGCGTCGATGCCGGACGTCGACTGGCGGCGCTCCTCGAGCCCCTGCGGGCGTCGGGTCCCGTGGTGGTGGGGATGGCGCGCGGCGGTGTCCCGGTGGCCCACGAGGTCGCCCGGATCCTCGGTGCGCCGCTGGACGTCGTGGTCGTGCGCAAGCTCGGACATCCCGATCAGCCCGAACTCGGCCTGGGGGCGCTCGGCGAGGAGGGGGTGCGGGTGGTGAACGAGCCGTTGGTGGCCCGGTTGGCCGTCTCGGCCGAGATGATCGAGGACGTGGCCGGACGCGAGGCGGCCGAGCTCGACCGCCGGTTGGCCGCCTACCGGGGGGACGATCCGCCGGTGGTGCTGACGGGCCGACCTGTCGTGGTGGTGGACGACGGACTGGCGACGGGGTTCACCGCCCGCGCGGCGGTGGAGGTCGTGCGTCGACGCGGGGCGGCGCGCGTCGTCGTGGCCGTGCCCGTCGGGTCACCGGAGGCCGTGGCCTCGTTGCGCAGCGTCGCCGACGACGTCGTCTGCGCGGCGACGACGGCCCGCTTCTTCGGCATCAGTCAGTGGTACCGGGACTTCACCCAGGTAAGCGACGACGAGGTGGCGCGTCTGCTGGCCGAGCCGACGACGGGGCCAGCGCTGTCGTGATCAAGTACCTCGGGTCCAAGCGCCGGCTGGTCCCCGTTCTGGGCGAGCTGCTGGAGCGGGCGCGGGCGCGGACGGCCCTCGACCTCTTCACCGGGACGACGCGGGTGGCCCAGGTCTTCAAGGCGGCCGGCGCCGAGGTCACCGCCGTCGACACCACCCGGTGCGCGTCGGTGTTGGCGGGCTGCTATGTCGCCACCGACGCCGACACCATCGACCGGCGCGCCCTCGAGAAGGCGGTCGACGCCTTCAACCGCCTTCCCGGACGCGCCGGGTACGTGACCGAGACCTTCTGCGTGCAGTCGCGCTTCTTCCAACCCCACAACGGGGCGCGCATCGACGCCGTGCGCGCCGCCATCGCCGCCGAGTACCGGGGCTCCGCACTCGAACCGGTTCTCGTGACCAGCCTGATGGAGGCGGCCGACAGGGTCGACTCGACCACCGGCGTGCAGATGGCCTATGTGAAGGCGTGGGCCCCCCGGTCCTTCCGGCCACTCGAGCTGAGGGTGCCCGATCTCCTGGCCGGACCGGGCCACGCCGTGCGCGGCGATGCCTGCCAAGTGGTGGCCGACCTGGGAGAGTTCGACCTCGTCTATCTGGACCCGCCGTACAACCAGCACCGCTACGAGGCCAACTACCACATCTGGGAGACGCTCGTGGCCTGGGACGCGCCGGACCACTACGGGGTGGCGTGCAAGCGGATGGAGATCCGCGACGGCCCGCGCAGCGCCTTCAATTCCCGCCGGACCATGCCCGACGCCCTGGCCCAGGTGGTGCGGGACGTGCGGGCCGGGATCCTCGTCCTCTCCTACAACGACGAGTCGTGGATCGGTCTCGACGCTCTGACCGAGATGTGCCGCGGTGCGCGGGCACGTGGAGGTCCTCGCCTTTCCCTCCAACCGGTACGTCGGTGCGCGCATCGGCATCCACAATCCCGCCGGGGAGCGGGTGGGGACCGTGGGCCGGCTGCGGAACCTCGAGTACGTCCTGGTGGCCGGGGAGAGGGCACAGGTGCGTCATCTGGTCGATCCCTGGCGCGATCTGACGGTATCGAGAGCAGCGAGTTGACCCTCCCGGGCCGCCCTGCCAACGTGGGCGGCGCCCGGAAGCCGTCGTGACCGGGAAAGACACCGCCGGCAGGGGAGGACGCGACATGGGAGCGCTCGAAGGTCGGGTGGCGATCATCACGGGGGCGGGGCGCGGCATCGGCCGCGAACACGCCCTGCTGTTCGCCGCCGAGGGAGCGAAGGTCGTGGTGAACGACCTGGGCGGGGCCGTCGACGGGTCGGGCGACGACCGCAGCCCGGCGGAGCAGGTCGTCGACGAGATCCGCGCCATGGGGGCCGAGGCCATGGCCAACGACGACGACGTGGCCGACTGGGAGGGTGGCCGCCGGTTGATCGCCGCCACCGTGGAGGCGTTCGGGGATCTGCACGTGCTGGTGAACAACGCCGGGATCCTGCGGGACAAGATGCTCGTCAACATGTCCCCCGAGGAGTGGGACTCCGTCGTCCATGTCCATCTGAAGGGTCATTTCGTCCCCACTCGGCACGCCGCGGGCTATTGGCGCGAGAAGGTCAAGGACGGGCGCGAGGTCCATGGCGCCGTGGTGAACACCTCGTCGACCTCGGGGCTGCTCGGGAACCCGGGACAGACCAATTACGGTGCCGCCAAAGCCGGCATCGCCGCCTTCACCGTGATCGCCGCCCAGGAGCTCGCCCGGTACGGGGTCCGGGTCAACGCCATCGCGCCGGCGGCGCGGACCCGGATGACCGAGCAGACACCGGGCCTGGGCGACATCGTGAAGGCGCCGACCGACCCGGCGTCGTTCGACGTCTGGAACCCGGCCAACATCTCGCCGCTGGTGGCCTATCTCTCGACCGAGTCCTGCCCTCTCACCGGCAAGGTGCTGTTCGTCCAGGGGGGGCAGGTCCGGGTCTTCCAGCCGTGGACCATGACCGACACCCTCGAGAAGGACGATCGCTGGACGGTGGCCGAGCTGGCCGAGCGGCTCCCCGGTGTCGTGGGGGTCGACGCCCCCGGCTGAGCCGCCGGAGCCCGGAACTATCGTTGGGGGCGTTGTGAGCCCGCCCCCCGACCCTCCCGAGGAGCTTGACGCGCCACGCCACGGATCGGGTCGCGCCGACGCGCCGACGGGGTCGGACCCCGACGAACTGGCCTACGGCGCCGGCGGGGGCGAGGAGTTCGCCGTCGTGCCGTGGCCCCTGCTCCTGCGCGAGCGGGTGCACCGCCGCGCCCGGCAGAGCGACCGCTACCGCTGGTGGGTCCTGGCCGTCACGCTGGCCGGGTTGTTGTCGAGCAACATCCTCTTCACCGTCTTCGTGGTGGCCCTGCCGAAAGTGGCCCGGAGTCTGCACACGACGGTCCCCACCGTCACCTGGGTGGTCACCGGACCGCTGCTCGCCGTGGCCGTCATGGCCCCCCTGGCCGGCAAGCTCTCGGACCGGTGGGGCCACCGACGTTTCTATCTCATCGGTATGGTCAACCTCTTGGTCGTGGCCACGCTGTCGGCCACGGCCCCCAACGTCGGCGTGCTGATCTTCGCCCGCGTCCTCGGCGGAGCGGTCGGGGCGGGCCTCGGCGCGTCGTCGATGGCTCTCGTGCTCGGGGCCTTCGACCGCGGCGACCGCGTGAAGGCGATGGGGTGGTGGTCGCTCGTGGGCGCCGGCGGACCCGTTCTCGGCGTGGCCGTCGGTGGTCCCATCATCCAGACCATCGGATGGCGGTGGATGTTCGTGCTCGAGGTGATGATCGGAGCCGTCGCCCTTCTCCTGGCGCTGCTCGTCCTGCCCGAGCACGCCTCGGGCCGGGTGCGGTCGAGGGCGGGGGGACCGCCGCTCGACGTCGCCGGTGCGATCCTGGTCGTCCTCGCCGTGGGAGGTCTCCTCTTCGGTCTCAACCGCGGCCCGGTCCTCGGGTGGCGCAGCACCGTCGTCATCGGCGCCTTCGTCTTGTCCGGTGTGACCGGGATCGTCCTGGTCCTCGTCGAGCGCCGTGTGGCGGACCCGCTCGTCCCTCTCCACTATCTGAGGCAGCGGAACTTCGCCTTTCCCATCGGCGCCCAGATGCTGTCCAACTTCGCCTACCTCGGGGGCTTCTTCCTGTCACCGCTGCTGCTCGAGGAGGTCTACGGAAAGGGCGAGTCGGCCGCCGGGTTGCTCGTGATCCCCCGGCCTCTCACGTTCTCGCTGATCGCGCCGATCGCCGGCTACGTGGCCGTGCGGATCGGCGAGCGATCGGCCGCGGTGACCGGGACATTGTGCGTGGTGGCGTCGATGGGCGTCTTCGCCCTGACCGGTCGGGGTACGGGTATCGCCCTCGTCGAGGTGGCGCTCGTCCTGTCGGGGGTCGGCCTCGGGGTGGCGTCGCCTTCGATCGCCGCCAGCATGGCCAACGTCTTCGACCAGAGCGCGCTGGGGACGGCCGCCGCCACCCAGCAGCTCATGACCCAGATATCGACGGTGGCCGGCATCCAGGTCATCCAGACGGTGCAGTCGTCGCAGGCCCACGGGCACGGCGTCGCCCTGCTCCCGTCGTTCCACGCCGCCTTCCTCGTCGGCGGGATCGTGGCTGTCGGGGGGGTGGTCTGCGCCGCCTTCGTCCGGTCGGCCGACCGCCCCGGCGGGCGACCGGTGGTGCACGCCGGCGCCGCCCCGGCGCCGGGCGCCCCGGCGGCGGCGGTGGCCGATCCGCGACCCGTCGGCACGGAGGCGGCGGCGGGCTGAATCGGTTGCGCGTCAGCGGGAGGCGAGGACGCACTCGGCGCCGACGGGGACGAATCCGGCTCGGAGGAGGCAGCGCAGCGATCGCGTGTTCCCCGGCGCGACGCTGGCGAAGATCGCTTCGTCGGCCGCCACCCGGTCCACCGCCGCGCCGACGAGGCGTGTGCCCAGCCCGACGTTGCGGTCGGCCTCGGACCCGATCTCCATCGACAGTTCGCGCCTCCCGCCCAAACCGACACCCAAGGTGACGACGGCACCTCCTTCAGGGGGCGCGAGGAACAGGACGTCCAAGCGCAGGTGCCGGGCCCGACGGACCCGTTCGTAGTCGGGGGGATCGGTCACCGGACGGAGCCAGTCGTCACCCCGGCCCGAACCGAGGCGGGCCAGACAGACGTCGATGTGACCGACCCGGGCACCGAGGCGGGCGCCCAGCCAGGCGAGGAAGACGGGATTGAACACGGCGGCGATGTCGTCGGGGTCGAGGCGGGCCCGGGCCTCGGCTTCGTCGACGTCGGCGGCGACGATGTGAGCCCCGGTGAATGCGACCACGGCGCCGGCCAGACGGTCCGGACGGGGGACGAACTCGAGGCTCCACACCGGTTCCGGGAACGAGGACCGGGCGGCGGCTTCACAGACCTCCCTCAGTCTCGATGCCCGCGGATCCCGGTGGTCTCCCGCCATGTCCGGAAAAAGTCGACCGTGACGACGTGGATCGAAACGGGCGGACCGGGTCAGCTCACCGCGACGCGACTACTCGGTGATCTCCCGGAGGCGGGTGGCCACGTCGATCGCCGTCGGGTCGGGCGTGGCGCCCTGGAGAGCCATGAGCTTCGACATGTCACCCTCGACGCGGATCCGGCCGGCCATGAACGCCTGCATGCCGGCCTGCGGATTGCCCTCCACCAAGATGGCCTTGGCCGTGGCGTAGTCGAGCGTGACCGAGAGGTCGACCGGTTCGATGTGGCCCAGCTCGAGCTTCACCGCCCCCTCGCTCGTGTCGAGGTGGGCATCGATACCGCCGGTGCCGAAGGGCACGTCGGTGACGACGAGGTTCATCTTCATCTGGTGGGGGACCACGGCGCCCTTGCCCTCGTACTCCTCACGGATCTTGCGGGCTTCGCTCACCCACTGGTCACTGAGGAACGGGAATGTGGCCATCGTGGACGCGCTCCTTGTTCTCGATTCGTCTCGACCGTCTTGGGTCCTTCGACCCTCGGCACCGCCCCGGCAGGGCAACGGGCCGGTCTCACCCTAATGGCATCCGATCGGCGTGTTCGGCCCCTGGATACCGCCGGTAACATGCCCCGGATGACAGCCCCCGTTCTCCCCGGCGCCGAGCCCTTCTCGCAGGCGGGCGGTCCGGGCGGCGTGCTCGTACTGCACGGTTTCACCGGTAACCCCCAGTCCATGCGGCCCCTGGCCGAGGCCTTCGCCGCCGCCGGCTACACCGTCGACCTCCCGCTGCTTCCCGGGCACGGCACCGCCGTCGAGGACATGATCCCCACCCGCTGGGGCGACTGGTCGGAGGCGGCCGAATCGGCGTACGCGAAGCTGGCGGCCGCGTGTGACCATGTGGCCGTCGCCGCCCTCTCCGTCGGGGGGACCCTCGGCTGTTGGTTGGCCGAGCACCATCCCGAGATCCGGGGGCTGGCCCTCGTGAACCCCTTCATCGATCCGCCGGCCCAGGTCTACCGCGACGTCATGCGCGCCGTCCTGGAGTCGGGCACGGAGGTCGCCCCCGGTGTCGGGTCGGACATCAAGAAGGAGGGGATCGCCGAGCTCGCCTACCCGGAGGCGCCGATCGCCGCCGCCCTGTCGTTGTTCGAGGGGATCGACGCTACCGCCGCTGATCTGGCCCGGATCTCGTGCCCCGTGCTGCTTCTCTCGAGCCGCAACGACCACGTGGTCCCGTCCTCGTCGGGCGACGTTCTCGTCGCCGGCGCGGCCGGTCCCGTCGAGCGGGTGTGGCTGGAGGAGAGCTACCACGTGGCCACCCTCGACAACGACGCCGACGAGCTCACCGCCCGCGCCCTCGCCTTCGTCGCCCGGGTGCTCTCGTGACTGCTGCGAAGCTCACGCGCGACGACGCCGCCTACGTGGCCCGCCTGGCTCGGATCGATCTGACCGAGGAGGAGCTCGACCTCTATGCCGGCCAGCTGGCCGTCGTCATCGACAACGCCGGCCAGGTGGCCGCCCTCGACACCACCGGGGTCGAGCCCACCGCCCATCCCCTTCCCCTCAAGAACGTGCTGCGCGACGACGTGCCCGAACCGTCGCTCGACCGCGACCTCGTGCTGGGCCAGGCGCCGGCCGTGGAGGACGGTCGCTTCCTGGTACCGAGGATCCTGGGGGACGTCCCGTGACGACGGCACTGGGGTTGGCCGAGCAGGTGCGGACGGGGGAGGTGTCGGCCACCGAGGTCACCGAACGGCATCTGGCCGCCATCGACGAGTCCGACGGGGCGGTCCACGCCTTTCTGACCGTCCTGCACGACGGGGCGCGGCGCCGGGCGGCGGAGATCGACGATCGCGTGGCCGCCGGCGAGGACCCGGGGCCCCTGGCCGGCGTGCCCGTGGCCGTGAAGGACAACCTGTGCACACGCGGGGTGCCGACGACGTGCTCCTCGCTGATCCTCGACGGCTGGTGCCCCCCCTACGACGCCACCGTCGTGGAGCGGCTGCACGACGCCGGCGCCATCGTGATCGGCAAGACCAACCTCGACGAATTCGCCATGGGGTCGTCGACGGAGAACTCGGCGTACGGCCCCACCCGGAACCCCTACGCCGCCGATCGCGTCCCCGGGGGGTCCAGTCGGAGGGTCGGCGGCGGCGGTGGCCGCCGGGTTGGTGCCGCTGGCCCTCGGCTCCGACACCGGCGGGTCGATCCGCCAGCCCGCGGCGCTGTGCGGGGTGGTGGGGATGAAGCCCACCTACGGAACCGTCTCGCGCTACGGGTTGGTGGCGTTCGCCAGTTCGCTCGACCAGATCGGGCCGTTCAGCGCCACCGTGGCCGACGCCGCGCTGGACTGTTCGAGGTGATCGCCGGTCACGACCCGCTCGACTCGACGTCGCTCGACCGGCCCGCCCCCCGGGCCGTCGAGAACCTCGAGGCGGGGGTGGACGGGCTCCGGGTGGGGTTGCCCAAGGAGCTCGTCGACGGCGTCGCCCCCGAGGTGGCGGCCCAGGTGCGGCGGGCGGCGGAGGCGCTGGCGGCCGCCGGGGCCACGGTGACGGAGTGCTCGATCCCCGAACTGGCCTACGGGTTGCCCGCCTATTACCTGCTGGCGCCGGCCGAAGCCTCGTCGAACCTGTCGCGCTACGACGGGGTCCGCTACGGCTTGCGAGTGGACGGGGACGACGTCGAGGCCATGATACGCGCCACCCGGGCGGCCGGCTTCGGCGCCGAGGTGAAGCGTCGGATCATGCTCGGGACCTACGCCTTGTCGGCCGGGTACTACGACGCGTACTACGGCCAGGCCCAGAAGGTCCGGACCCTGATCATCAACGCCTTCGAGAACGCCTACCGGCACGCGCGATGTCCTCCTCGGCGCCACCACCCCGACGACGGCGTTCCGGATCGGGGACAAGGTCGACGATCCCATGGCCATGTACCTGTCCGACGTCTGTACGGTGCCGTCCAACCTGGCCGGTCATCCCGCCATCTCCATCCCCTTCGGCGTCGACGCCGACGGGCTGCCCATCGGGGTGCAGGTCCTCGCGCCCGCGTTGTGCGAACCGCTCGTCTTCCGGGTCGCCGCCGTCCTGGAGCAGGCCGCGCCGGCGGTGGTGGCACCGGCGTTGGCCGCCGCCACGTGGACGGGCCGGTGACGGCGACGGCGGCCGGGGGATGGGAACCGGTCATCGGGCTCGAGGTCCACTGCGAGCTGCGTACCGAGACGAAGCTCTTCTGCGGGTGTCGCAACGCCTTCGGCGACGAGCCCAACACCAACGTCTGCCCCGTCTGCCTCGGCCTGCCCGGGTCGTTGCCGGTGCTCAATCGCCATGGCCGTCGAGTTCGCCATGCGGATCGGGACCGCCCTGCACTGCGAGATCCGGCCGTCGCTGTTCCACCGGAAGAACTACTTCTACCCCGACATGCCGAAGGACTATCAGATCAGCCAGTACGACGAGCCCATCAACATCAACGGGTGGCTCGAGCTGCCCGACGGGACCCGGGTCGGCGTGGAACGGGCGCACATGGAGGAGGACACGGGCAAGACCACCCACGTGGGCGGGGGCGGTCGGATCCACGACGCCGAATACTCACTGGTCGACTACAACCGGGCCGGTGTCCCCCTGGTCGAGATCGTCTCGCGGCCCGACATCCGCTCGGCCGACCCAGGCCCGGCTGTACGCGGCGGAGCTGCGGGGGATCCTGGTCGCCACCGGCACTTCGGACGGGCGGATGGAGGAAGGATCCATGCGCGTCGACGCCAACGTCTCGGTCCGCCAGCCCGGCGACGAGTTCGGGACGCGCTGCGAGATCAAGAACCTGAACTCGCTGCGCTCCCTGGTGCACGCCATCGAGTACGAGATCACCCGTCAGATCGAGGTCCTCGAGTCCGGCGGCACCGTCCTGCAGCAGACGCGGCACTGGGACGAGGATCAGGGGAAGACCGGGGCACTGCGGTCGAAGGAGGAGGCGTTCGACTACCGCTACTTCCCCGAACCGGACCTGGTCCGGGTCGACCCCGATGCGACCTGGCGGGCGGAGGTGACCGCGGCGGTGGGCGCCATGCCGGCTGAGCGACGCGCCGCGCTGGCGGCGCTGTTCGGTTCGGACGGGACCTCCGCGGCCCGGACCGACCAGATCGCCACCGTGGTCGAACACGGTCTCGACCGGCTCATGACGACGGCGGTCGACGCCGGGATCGGGGCTCCGTTGGCCCTGGCCCGGACGGCCAACGAGGCGTCGGCCGAACCCGAGCGCGCCCGCGCCCTCGACCACAGGAGCTACACGGCGTTGTTGCGGATGGAGCAGGAGGGCACGCTGAGCGCCACCCAGGCCAAGGTGGTCCTGGGCGATCTGCTCGATCGGGGTGGCGATCCCACCGCACTGGCGCGCGACCGGGGCTTCGAGGCCCTCGAAGCGGATACCTTGACGGCGGTGATGGACGAAGTGATCGCCGCCCATCCCGACGAGTGGGCGCGCTACGTCGGAGGGGACGACAAGTTGACCGGGTTCTTGACCGGCAAGGCCATGGAGGCCACCGACAAGAAGGCCAACGGCAAGGCGGTGGCGGCCGAACTGCGTCGTCGGCGAGGCTGAGGGCACGAGCGTCCCGTGACCGACATCGCCGAGGTCGACGTCGCGGGGGCCGCCACCATCCTCGACGCCGGGGGAATGCTGCTCGACGTGCGCGAGCCCGAAGAGTGGGAGGCGGGGCACGCCCCCGGCGCCCGCCACGTCCCCCTCGGTCAGCTTCCCGATCAGATGGGCGACCTGGCCGGCGATGCACCGATCGTGGTGATCTGCCGATCGGGGGGCCGTTCGGCCCTGGCCACCGAATGGCTCGCCACCGCCGGCTTCGACGCCGCCAACCTGGTGGGCGGGATGCAGGAGTGGGCGCGCGCCGGCATGGTCGTCGAGACCGACGAGGGTAACCCGGGCCGGGTGATCTGACCACCGGCGTAACCTGGGTCGATGACCGACGCCCTCGACCCGTCCCCCGGGACGCCCGGACCGCACGGCACGAAGATCCGCAGTTACGAGGTGACCGACGGTCCCACCCGGGCACCGGCCCGAGCCATGTTGCGGGCCATCGGGATGACCGACGACGACTGGGACAAGCCCCAGATCGGCGTGGCCTCCTCGTGGAACGAGGTGACGCCGTGCAACCTCACCCTCGACCGGCTGGCCAAGCGGTCCAAGGAGGGGGTCCGTTCGGCCGGCGGCTTCCCCATCGAGTTCATGACCATCGCCGTCTCCGACGGGATCTCCATGGGCCACGAAGGCATGCGGGCGTCCCTCGTCAGCCGCGAGGTCATCGCCGACTCCGTCGAGATCATGATGCACGCCGAGCGCTTCGACGGGATGGTGACCCTCGCCGGGTGTGACAAGTCGCTCCCGGGGATGCTCATGGCCGCGGCGCGCCTCAACCTGCCCGCCGTCTTCGTCTACGGCGGTTCCATACTCCCGGGCCATGCCGGCGGTCAGGCCCTCGACATCGTGAGCGTCTTCGAAGCGGTGGGGGCCCACGCCACCGGTGCCTTGAGCGACGCCGAGCTGTCGCTCATCGAGCACAACGCCTGCCCCACCGCCGGGTCGTGTGCCGGGATGTTCACGGCCAACACGATGGCGTCGGTGGCCGAGGCCATCGGAATGGCGTTGCCGGGATCGGCGTCACCGCCGGCCGTCGACCGCCGGCGCGACGACGGCGCCTTCGACGCCGGCCGGGCCGTGGTCGGCCTGCTCGAGCGCAACATCCGGCCCCGGCAGATCATGACGAAGGAGGCGTTCGAGAACGCCATTGCCGTGGTGATGGCCCTGGGCGGCTCGACCAACGCCGTGCTCCACCTGCTGGCCATCGCCCACGAGGCCCGCGTCGATCTGCGCCTCGACGACTTCAACCGGGTGGCGGCGCGCGTGCCCCACATCGCCGACACCAAGCCCCACGGCCGCTACCACATGGCCGACGTCGACCGCATCGGAGGTCTTCCCGTCGTCATGCGCGAACTACTCGACGCCGGCCTGCTCCACGGGGAGTGCCTGACGGTGACGGGTCGGACGGTGGCCGAGAACCTGGCCGTCCTCGACCCGCCCGCTCCCGACGGCGAGGTCATCCACCGTTTGTCGAACCCGATCCATGCCGACGGCGGCATCGCCGTCCTGACCGGATCGCTCGCTCCGTCGGGCTCGGTGGTGAAGGTGGCCGGCATCGACACACCCGTCTTCGCCGGAACGGCCCGGGTCTTCGACGGGGAGCAGGGCGCCCTCGACGCCATCCTGGCCGGGAGCATCGAGCCGGGGACGGTGGTCGTCATCCGCTACGAGGGCCCCAAGGGCGGACCCGGGATGCGCGAGATGCTGGCCGTCACCGGCGCCATGAAGGGGGCGGGACGCGGGGCCGACTGCGCATTGATCACCGACGGCCGTTTCTCGGGGGGGACCCACGGCTTCTGCGTCGGTCACATCGCCCCCGAGGCCGTCGACGGCGGTCCCATCGCCTTCGTGGCCGATGGGGACCGCATCGTGATCGACGTCCCCGCCAAGCGGATCGACGTGGAGGTCGACGCGGCGGTGCTCGCCGAGCGCCGCACCCAGTGGAAGATCCCCGAACCCCGTTACCGCACCGGCGTCCTGGCCAAGTACGCCACGCTCGTCACCGGGGCCGAACGGGGCGCCGTCACCGAGCCGTGACCGCCGTCGCGGACCGCGGCTAGAGCGGACCGCTCCCGTCGGTGATCCGCCGGCGCAGCTCCACGTAGACGGCGGTCCCGACGACGGCCTCCAATTCGGCGCCCAACGAGTCGACGACCGGACGGTCACCGACGTAGGCGGCCGAGCCCTCGGTGCAGCACCACGCCATCGTCGTGCCCTCGGCGCCCCAGTCGCGGCGAGTCCAGCGGTGGACGGTGGCGACCTCGGTATCGTCGGCACCAGGTTCCCAGTCCACCTTGATCGGGAGCTGCCAGCACACCGACGGCTTCCACTCGATGGGCGACTCACCGGCCTCGACCGCCGCCAGGTGCAGTGCACACCCGGCGCCGCCGGCGAATCCGGGCCGGTTCAGAAAGACGCAGGCGCCGTCGACCACGCGGGTGTGGGTGCGGGTGCGGTCGCTGAAGATACCGCCGTCGGCCGCCTCGGCGTGGTGTTCGAAAAGACCCGGGTCGAGCGTGGCCGCCAGCGCCGCGATCATCCGGGCCTCGTCGTGGTCGCCGAGGTCGGCGCCGAGGGAGCAGCACCCCAGACCGAGATGCTCCGCCGGCACCGGACCGATGCCCAGGCAGCCCCGACCCCACAGGCACACCCACCTCGACGTCAGGAATTCCCGGTCGAAGCGCCAGACGGTGTCGCCGTCGCGAATCTCCTCCATCGGCTCGTCCGTCGCCTCGTTCACGGGGACGACCCTAGGCACGCCCGCCCGCCCGAGGCGGCGGTATCGCCGGCGTGGCGCCGCGGCGTTGACAGACATCCGCTGATCCCATTTACTGGGAGGCGACATGTTCCTCTTGACCGGCACCCTCCTCCTTACCTGACGGCGAGCGCTCAACCGCGCTCGCCCTTCGACCTCCTGCTCCGGCAGGAGGTTTTTTGTTGTCCGCTTTACCGACATCCAGACCCGACATCCAGAGAGGAAGCTCCCGTGGCTCTTCCCTACCCGGTCCACGAGATCGAAGACCGGTGGCGCCGGCGGTGGCAGGAGACCGCCCTCTACCAGCTCGACCTCGACTCCGTCGATCCCCGGGCGAGCTTCTACAACCTGGTGGAGTTCCCCTACCCGTCGGCCGACGGGCTCCACGTCGGGCACATCTTCAAGTACTCGGGCGCCGACGCCTATGGCCGGTACCAACGGATGCGGGGCCGATCGGTGTTCCAGCCCATGGGGCTCGACTCCTTCGGGATCCACACCGAGAACTTCGCCCTCAAGGTGGGCGAGCACCCCATGCGGCTCACGGCCCGGACGACACAGGCGTTCCGGGCCCAGCTGTCGCGGGGGCATGGCGTGGGACTGGGCGCACACACTGGACACGAGCGATCCGCGCTACTACCGCTGGACGCAGTGGATCCTCGTCCGCCTCTTCGAGGCCGGGCTCATGTACCGCGACGAGGCGCCCGTTCTGTGGTGCCCGTCGTGTCTGACCGTGCTCGCCCGGGAGCAGACCGACGCCGTCTCCGGCGAGACGGTCTGCGAACGGTGCGCCACCGCCGTCACCGAGCGGCAGATGCGCCAATGGTTCCTCCGCACCACGGCCTATGCCGAGCGCCTGCTGGCGGGGATCGAGACCCTCGACTGGCCCGAACGGGCCAAACGACTCCAGCGTCAGTGGATCGGCCGCTCCGAAGGCCGGGAGATCGATTTCGGGGACCTGACCGTCTTCACCACCCGCCCCGACACCCTGCCGGCCGTGACCTTCCTGGCGGTGGCGGCCGGTCACCGCGCCGCGGGAGGCAGCCGCCCCAACCCGCTCACCGGTCGGCCCTTGCCGGTGCTGACGGCCGACTACGTGATCGAGTCCTACGGCACGGGGGCGGTCATGGGGGTGCCGGCGCATGACGACCGGGACCGCCGCTTCGCCGCCGAGCACGGCCTCCCCGTCTCCCACGCCGCGCTCCTCGACACCGACGGCCTCGACCGGGTCGGGCGCCCGGCGGTGCGCTACCGGATGCGGGACTGGCTGATCTCCCGACAGCGTTACTGGGGACCACCGATCCCGATCGTCCACTGCGACGGGTGCGGTCCGGTGGCCGTGCCCGATGACGAGCTCCCGGTGTTGTTGCCGGTGCTCGAGGACTTCCGGCCGACGGGCACCGGCGTCTCGCCTTTGGCCGCCGACCGGGCCTTCGTCGAGACCCGCTGTCCCGCGTGCGCCGGCCCGGCCCACCGGGAGACCGACGTCTCGGACACCTTCGTCGACTCGGCCTGGTACTTCCTGCGCTATCCGTCGACCGACCGCGACGACCGCGCCTGGGACAGCGAGCGCACGACACGGCTCCTGCCCGTCGACTTCTACGCCGGTGGTCCCGAGCACGTCCAGCGCCACCATCTCTACGCCCGCTTCCTCACCATGGCCCTCTACGACCTCGGGCTCGTCGGCTTCGAGGAGCCCTTTCCCCGCATCCGTCTCGGGGGTCTTCTGGTGAAGGACGGGGCCAAGATGTCGAAGAGCCGGGGCAACGTGGTCAGCCCGGACACCTACCTCCCGGAGCACGGTTCCGACGTCCTTCGCTGCGCGCTTCTCTTCACCTGCCCCTGGGAAGCCGGTGGTGACTTCCACGACGACACCATCGCCGGGATCGAGCGCTTCTTCGCCCGCCTCTGGAGAGTCGTCACCGCGCCGACGGCGCAGGACGGCGGTGCCGGGGACGGCGCCGCCGGGGACGGCGCCGTCGGGGGAGACGCCGTCGGGGGAGACGTCGAGGAGGGTGTCGGGGAGGCGATCGTGGCCGTCACCTCCGCCATAGAGCGCCTCCGTTTCAACGTGGCCCTGGCCCGGCTCATGGAGTTCGTCCCCCGCGTCCGGTCGCATCGGGCCAAGCTCGTCCTCGTCGCGCTCCTGGCCCCGTTGGCCCCGCATCTGGCCGAAGAGCTGTGGGCGCTTCTGGGGCAGGTCTCCAGCGTGCACACCTCGGCCTGGCCGACGGCCGACCGGGCCGAATCGGAGAGCGCCCGGGCCCGGATCGTCGTCCAGGTCGACGGCCGCTTCCGGACCCGCATCGAGCTCGACCGACCGGTTGCGGAGGACGAGGTGGCGCGCGCCGCCCTGGCCGCCGTTCCCGTCGTCCCGTCGAGGATCGTGTACGTCCCCGACCGTCTGATCAACCTGGTCACGGGTGCGAAGGACGACTGAGCATCACCCGGCGCCAAATACCGCCTCGAGTCGTTTCGATGTTGTCGCCCCCGCGGCATCCTCTTCCGTCACGTGACCGTGAATGGCTTGGTGCTGGTCGCCGTTCCTCCCGGCGTGGTCACCTGAATGGTGCCGGTCGTGGCGCCGGCGGGGACGTGAGTCTTGATCTTGGTGGCGTCGTCCTTGATGATGACGGCGGGAGTGCCGTTGAAGGTCACCGCGCTCGCCTCGGACAGGCTGGTGCCCGTGATCGTCACCGATTGTCCCGAAGCACCCATGGCAGGTGTGAACTTCTTGATGGCAGGAACCTCGCTGACGATCCTGAAGTCGGACAAGTAGGTCATGTAGGGCGGGGCATCCAGATCAACCTGGACCACAGATGGAAAGGCTCCACAAGAGCTGCCCTCCAGGACGAACACGGCGTTGCCATTTTGATCAAGCGTGGTCTCGGCATACCCAGAGGTGGTGGCGGTTCCACCGTTTCCGGGTTCCCAGCGAACGCCGACGCAGTCGGCTCCGAGTTGAGCGGAATCGATGCTCACCGTTTCGCCGGTGAATGAGGGACTAAATCCGACCTCGAACACGGCGTACACATCGCCGCCACTTGTTTCGACCTCGGAGGTGGGAAACGCAAAGAGACCTTGGGTTGTCGGTGTCGGCGAACTAACGGTGAGCTTCGTGCTAGCACTCCTGAAGGGTGAGCTCGCCAGGGTGGCGTCGATGGTGCTGGAGCCCTGGGCGCAGAAAGAACCAGAAAGGCTGACGGTCGCTCTGCCGAGATTGTCGAGGACGACAGAGAGGGAGGCGCCGGTGACGGGTGCGCTCACGGAGCCACCTTGGAGCGTCTCGAAGGCGAAGCCCCCGGCGCACGCGGCCTGCAGCTGAGCCGAGTCGATGGTCACCGTATCGCCGGCGAACGCAGGCCCTGAGACCTGGACGACGGCGTGGACCTCATTGCCGCCAGTCTCCGCCTCGAGTGCAGGATCAACCTTCACGCTCAGGGATGGCGGCCGTGCGGCAGTGGCCGGTACTGATCCCGTTGCCGTGGAGGCCATGGCAAAGCACACGACGAAGAGTCGTGCCCACCGGGACCGGCGGAGGGTGCGACTCCACCGCGTGGAGCCCGTCACTCCGGACCGGCGCACCGCCGGGTCGCGTCGACCGGCTGTCCGCAAAACCTTGCCTGCACCCATGACCGCCCCTTCCGTCATGACGACCGATCAGCCGCCGTTTCCGCTTAGCCTTGCTACCGCCACCCAGTTCCCCTCAAGAGGAACCGATACCGCGTGACTCCGTGCGCTTGCGCTGGGCCCGAGAGATCACGTCACCTTGAACACCTTGGAGCTGGTGACGGATCCGCCGGCCGACGTGGTGACCGTGATGGTTCCCGTGGTCGCGCCGACGGGCACGTTGGTGGTGATCTTGGTCGCCGTATCCGTCTTGATGATCGCAGGCGTGCCGTTGAAGCTCACCAGGGTCGCCCCCGACAGGTTCGTTCCGGTGATGGTGACTCTCTTCCCCACCTTGCCTTTGGCCGGCTTGATGGCCGTGATCGTCGGTGGTGCAGGCGGGGGTTCAGACGAGATGACCGTGGCGGTGACCCCCGTCGCCGTGTAGTTGATCCTCACGGTGGGGTAGGTCGAGCACGATGACGATTGCGCAAAGGCAACCGAGATGATGTCGCCGTTGGTGATGGGCGACAGGTCGGAGGCATTGGTAAAGATGCCGGAGAGCGTTCCCGCACCACCCACTCCGGCGGTCACGATGGTATAGGTGTCCCCGATCGGGAGGGAGCAGGTGACGGAGCTGATCTGCAGCTGGGCCGAGCCCAGGGCGATGTCGCCGCGCGCTGTCAGCTCAGGGTTGTCCCGTCCCGGCACCGGCGCCGAGCCCGACACGGCCGGCGTGGCCAGGCTGAGGATCTGGAAGAACGTCTTGGCGTCGAAGCTGGCCGATCCCTCGACAGCCGTGATACCGGCGTTGGGGTTCGATCCGGGCGCCATGTCACCGCCGACCATGGTGAGAGGCCCGACATCGGCGGAACCGAAGACCACGCCGTGAGTGACGTTCACGGGGTTGCCGTCACCGGCGTTGAGCGAACCGCCGCCCAGGACGGCCAACATGCCGTTTCCGAAGGCACCGTTCCCGGTGCCGGAGGCGTTCAGCCCGGTGACGGTGACGGTGCCGACGTTGTCGTCGCCCTGGAGATCCAAGATCGAACCGCCGCCGAGGGTGACACCGAGAGCGGACGACGAGCCGGTGAGAGGCCCGACGAGGTTGAGGGACAAGCCACCGCTCAACGTCCACGCCTGGTTCTGACCCAGCACCATGGGGAGGTCGATGAAGGCCGGTGTGTACGACTGTCCGACCGATATGGTCAGAGTGCCGTCCAGCGCGTCGGGTCCCTGCACCGTGATCGAGTCCCCGGCGATCGAATAACCGGGAGGAGCCGGTGTCCCGCCGTCGGCGTCGATCGTCAGGTTCTGCACTGTGAGTCCCGATATGTCGTTGAACGATTCGGCGCATGCGCTGCAGGTGAGCTGCGGGAAGATCAAGTCAACGGCACCGTCGCCTGACGTCGGCGCCTTTCCGGGATTCGTCGTGCTGGTCCAGTTGTTGGCGTCGGACCACGAGGAGTTGGGTGAGGTGACGCTCGCCCCGTCGACGCCGGTCCAGGTGAAGGTGGGGACCGTCGTCGCCGCCACCGGGGTGGCCAGGGCTATGCCGGCGCCGAGGACAAGGGGAGGAAGAAGCAGCACGAGGCACATCCGACGGCCAAGGCCTCTCAGAGTCGTGCGCGGTCCGATGGGTCGGTTCATGTCAGCTCCTTCTTGCTCGTCGCTCTCCGTGATGAGCACGACTCCGGACCCGCCGGAGTCGTGCAGCACGGATCCCGTCCTCGACAGCCGATTCGGCCGCTTGGGACGACTATGCACGACCGTCGGCTGCCGGCGGCAGGGGTCAGACCGCCTCTTCCCGGTGGTCAATTCGGCCCATGAGAGCCTCCGAAGACAACCGGGCCGGCAGAGACGAAGGCCACGAGAATGCGTTCGGCAGCGAGGATGCCGCGGAGTCGTGTCATCTCGCCGCGGTCGATGGCGGTCAGCTATTCGACGCTCATGGCCGCCGGCTTCATTTGGCGTCCTCGAACCTCACCCACCGGGGGAGATGGTCGCGGGATAACGGCGTTCTTACGTGCGACTCGTGTCCAAGCCCAGCCCGATGGCCAGGCGGGTCAGCTCGGGTCGACGACGACAACCGGTCTTGTCCCTGATGCGGTCCAGGTGCGACCGTACCGTGGCGAGACTGATCGCCAAGGCATCGGCAATCTGCCGGTCGGTCGAACCCCGACACAGCAGTGCGAGGATTTCCTTCTCACGTTCGGAGAGTGCGGGGTTCGTCGTCCGCCGAGAGACACCGGTGTCGGCAATGGTCGACATTGGGTCGTTTTCGGCGCTGAAGAGGAAGATCGAGCCGCCTATCTTGAGCTGATCGCCCTCTCGCAGGTGGCCCTCCGTCACGCGCTCGCCGTTCAGGAGGCACCCGTTGCGACTTCGCAGGTCCGTCAGGATCCATTCACCGTCGCGATCGACGATCTCGGCGTGGTGCCGAGAAACTCGCATATCACCGGGCAGGACAATGTCGTTGGTGTCCTGTCGCCCGATCGTGAGGCGGCGGCCCGCAATCGAATGTCGTGTTGAGGTGGGATCGTTCTGTTGGAGGTAGGCCACCCGTCGCCTCCCTGGGAGCCGAGCTCTTTTGCCGAATGGCGTCGTGCGCTGTGGTGCTCAAACGTAGCGTTGTCGATGCACCCCGTGCCCGGCCGCCCAGGCGGCCTGTTTCGGGGCCTCCCGACTACCATGCGGAATGAGAATCGCGTGCGGGGAAAGATGAGGAGGCCACAACAAGTGCCTTCGGTGCTGGCCGACCGCTATGAACTGCGGGCCCGTATCGGATCGGGCGGGATGGCCACCGTCTGGCGGGGCTTCGATCGGCGCCTCGGCCGCGAGGTGGCCGTCAAGGTCCTGTCCGAGACCCTGACCGCCGATGAGACGTTCCGACGCCGCTTCGAGCTCGAGGCCCACCACGTGGCTTCTCTGGCCCATCCCCACATCGTCGTCGTCCACGACTTCGGCACCGATGGCGAGAGACTCTTCATCGTCATGGAGCTCGTCGCGGGCCGGAGTCTGCGACAGGTGCTGGCGGGAACGTCTCCTCTCCCCCCGGCCCAGGTCCGCCACTTGGCCAGCGACGTCCTGTCCGGCCTGGCCCACGCCCACGAGGCCGGGATCATCCACCGCGACATCAAGCCGGCCAACATCTTGATCACCGGAACCGGGATGTCCAAGGTCGTCGACTTCGGCATTGCCAAAGCGACCGACGAGTCCCTGGACCTCACCCATGCCGGGGCCGTCATGGGCACCGTCTCCTACGCCTCTCCCGAACAGCTGGCGGGCCGGCTTCTCGGCCCTGCTTCCGATCTCTACTCGCTCGGGTGCGTGCTCCATGAATGCCTGTCTGGTCGAGCCCCCACCGGCGCCGACATGGCCTCGACGTCGCCGGCATCTCTGCCCACGCTGGGGCCCGAAGTTCCGTCCGACCTTGCCGGCGCCATTCTGCGTGCTCTGGAGAAGGAGCCGTCCGAACGCTTCGCCAGCGCCGTCGACATGGCGCAGGCCCTCGGTGTCGCCGGGGCTGACGAACGTGTCCGCTCTTTCTTTATCCCCATCGAAAGATCCAGAGACACATCCCACGGCGACGATCCCGAGGCGGGCGCCACGTGGAGCGGTGAACTCCGGAGGATTCCACCCACGGGGACGGTGACGCTGCTCTTCACCGACATCGAGGGATCCACACGCCTGTGGGACGAGCAGCCCGATGCCATGGCGGTTGCCCTCAGGCGCCACGATGAACTTCTGCGTTCAGCGATCGAAGGAGTGGGCGGGTACGTTTTCAAGACGGTGGGAGATGCGTTCTGTGCGGCGTTTGCGTCGGCGAAGGGGGCGGTCCAGGCCGCGACTTTGGCACAGAAGGCCCTACTTGCCGAGCAATGGCCGCCGGAGGCAATGCTGCGAGTCCGAATGGCTCTTCATACAGGTGAATGTGAGGAGAGAGACGGCGATTACTTTGGACAGGCGCTCAACCGGGTAGCGCGGCTTCAAGCTATCGCCCACGGCGGCCAGGTGATTCTCTCTCGGGCGACCGCTGACGTGGTGCGCGACCATCTCGGTTCGGACATCGGTCTGCGTGATCTCGGGACCCATCGCCTGAAGGATCTGGGACGACCAGAAGAGGTGTACCAGCTCGAGGTGGACGGCCTCGATGCGGATTTTCGCCCCCTGCGTTCGCTCGAAAATTCCTGTCTGCCGAACAATCTGCCCGAGATGGTATCGAGCTTCGTTGGGCGTGACGCCGAGGTCGCCGCGGTTCGCCGGCTCGTGGATGGGTCGCGGCTCGTGACTCTCACGGGTCCGGGGGGAGTGGGTAAGACACGTCTAGCGCTGCAGGTGGCGGCCGAGCAGCTCCACGGCACTTGCGATGGCGTGTGGCTGGTGGAACTGGCCACCGTGAGCAGCCCGGGGGCCATTCCTGGCGCAGTGGCAATGTCTCTTGGGATCAAGGACCAGTCGGCGCGCCCGATGCTCGACGCCCTTGTGGTGGCCCTCGCCGACCAAAATATTCTCCTGGTGCTCGACAACTGTGAGCACCTAATCGAGCCGTGCGCCAAGCTGGCGGAGGTCATGCTGCGTGGCTGTCCGCGAGTACAGCTGATCTCGACGAGCCGCGAACCGCTCGGTATCGCCGGTGAACAGATCTTCCGGGTGCCTTCGCTGTCTCTGCCTCCCGAGGACACCGCGGAACCCTCGGAGCTCGCCGCCTCCGATGCGGTGACGTTGTTCGTGGAGCGCGCCCGCAGCCAAGGAGTGGGATTCGCTCTCACAGACGATGCCGTCCTCGTCGGAGCGATCTGCCGACGCCTGGATGGTGTTCCTCTCGCCATCGAGCTTGCCACTGGTCGGCTCCGGTCGATGTCACTTGTCGACCTGAACAAGCGCCTCGATGAGCGATTCCGCCTGTTGACCGGAGGCAGCCGCACGGCATTGCCGCGGCAACAGACCCTGCGGGCCATGGTCGACTGGTCTTATGACCTGCTTAATGGCTTCGAGCAGGCGGTTCTGCGGCGCGCGTCGGTGTTCGTCGGCGGATTTGAACTTGAGGCAGCCGAGTCGGTGTGTGGTTTCGGCGAGGTCGAAGGCGTCAACGTCGCCGACTTGGTCGGCTCGCTCGTCGACAAGAGTCTGGTCATGGCGGACACCTCGACCACTCCCGTGCGCTATCAGCTGCTCGAGACCATCCGGCAATATGCCGCAGAGAAGTTGGTCGAGGTGAGTGTCGGCGACGAAGCTGAGAGAGCCCGTTCGGCCCACGCTCAGCTCTTCCTGTCCTTTGCCGAGGATGGCGCCCCCCACCTTGTCGCGACTGAACAAGTCGATTGGATGGACCGTTTCGACGCCGAACATGACAACCTTCGTGCTGCCGCCGTCTATCTCCTTGGCGATGCGGCTCTTGGTGTCGAGAAGGCTCTGAGGCTGGGAGCCTCACTGCGATGGTTTTGGGTCACGCGTGGCTGCCTCGGCGAGGGTGTCGACTTCTTGGAGACGGCGTTGGATCGTTCCCTACACATTGAGGTCAACTCTTTCCATAGGGCAGCGGCTCTGGCTGCGGTCGCCGAACTCCATTTCGGTCGCGGTGCCTTTGACACTGCCCGTGCACGCTCTGAAGAGGGACTGCAAATCGCCAATCGAGCCGATAGTGCCGCTCTCATTTCGGACTTCACCTGCGGTCTCGCCTGGATTGCGCATAACCGCGGTGATTACTCCGCCGCCCGCCTGCTTGCTGAAGAGGCGCTAGCCAGCGCCCAAAGATGCGGAGATCCCTATTTGGTTGGCGTGGCGTTCGATTGTCGAGCTGGAGTGTCGGAGTCAAGTGTCGAACGTTCGAGAGCTGATTTCAGTCAGGCTCTCATGTATTTCCGATTGGCTGGGAACCGACAGCGGATCGCAATTTCGCTCCTCAATCTGGCCGTCACTGAGCTCGGAGAGCGAGAGGTCAGTAAGGCGCGAGCTCACCTTGACACTGCGTCTGGAATCGCGAAGGTGCTAAAAGACGAAACGATGGTTCTTGGAATTCTGTACATGTCCGGACTTGCGGATGTCATAGACAAGGATCACATTAGCGCCACACGTTCATTTACACAGGCCCTCCGCACCGCACGTCGATTCAACTATCCATATTCGATTGACGTCGAATGTCTCTTGGGCCTTGCCTTGTCTGCGACTATCGCAGGGGACGTCGAGCGCGCCTGTACTCTCCACGGTGCGGCCGATGCGATCTTCGACCGACTCGGAGTGGTTCTTGATCCAATCGACAGAGAACTCCGTGAAGCGGATGATGGTCTTCTGCGAGGGATCATGGGGGAGTCCGCGTTCCAACACGCCTGTCAAGCCGGGCGTAATTTGAGTCGAGCTGACGCCATCGCGTTCGCTTTGAAGGGTACCGACGCGAGCTGACCAAAGAGACAAGTCCCCCGTCCCGTGCCTATCCGTACTGTCGGCGGTCGGCCCGGGTGTCGCTCGGGCGACCTTGGGCTCCGGTGAACTTACGCTCAGGCGCCGGATGGGCACTGTGGTCAGGGCCGGCGCGCCAGGCGGTCGAGACAGTCGTTCATGTTCGTCCACGATTCCTCGACGTCGGCCGTGACCGTGTGCGGCGCCCGGAACAGCGCCACGTAGAGGGCCAGATCGGCCAGGTCCCACCGGAGCCGGTACAGGTCGAGCATCGACGGGAGCACGTCGGTCCCCGTGGCCTCCCGGTAGGCCGCCACCACGCCGCCGTCACCGGAGTCGACCATCCAGAGGTCGCGTTCGGGCGGGGCCATCAGGGCCGTGTCCCAGTCGACGAGCACCCAACCGCCGTCGGTCGAGATCAGGTTGCCGGCGTGCGGCTCGCCGTGCGTCAGCACGACGCGGCCGGACTGCTCCCGCGCCTCGTCGGCGCGTCGGTCGTAGTGCGAGAGCAACCGCTCGACCGCGCCACCATGTCCGGACAGCAGGGCCCGGACCGGTTCGGAAAAGGGGCCGTGATCCCACGGTCGATCGATGTCGTCGAGCGCGCCCGCCAGCGCGTCGCGCTGCGGGATCAGGAACCGGTCGACCTCGGCGCGGCGGGTCACCGCCGCCGACGACCTGTGCAGGGACACGATCAGCTCGACCACGGCGAAGCGGTCGGCCGCCGACAGGCGATCGCCCCACCGGTGGGTCCGGCCCTCGATGTAGGGGTAGAGCGCCAGGCCGTACCGCCCGGTGACCAGGGCGACGACGACGCCGTCGGTGTCCGCCACCGGAGCGGCGACGAACCCGGCTCCGGCGTCGCTCACCGCCCGTGCCGTCTCCAACGCCGCTTCCAATCGCCCGAAGGCGGCCGCCACCGAGTCACCCGACGACCAGAGTCTGGGCTCGAGGTCGTCCACGGTGACGAACCAGCGACGGCCATCTCGGTCAGTGGCGTCCCAGTGGTGGCTCCCGAACCCGACGGCCCTGTACCCGAGCGACGCCACCTCCAGTCCCCAGCGCGTCGAGAGCGCCTCGATCAGGACGTCGTCCGGCAGATCGTCGGGTCGCGTGAACACGGTCGAGAGCCTCGAGCTGGCGGTCCGGGTCCTACAGGGCGGCCAGCGCCCCGGCGGCGGCCGCCTCCCCGGACCGGATCGCCCCCTCCATGTAGCCCGGCCACTGCGGGGAATAGTCGGCCCCGGCGAAGCGGATGTTCCCGACCGGTCCGGCCACCGCGGCGCCGAGTGCGGTGAGCACGCCGGGTGGATTGAACGACCCGTAGGCGCCCCCGGAGTACTGCTCGCGGGCCCAGACCATGTCGACGTAGTGGGTGGGTGCCGCCGCCCGGGGACCGAAGAACCGGGCCAGTCCGGCCAGGACAGCCTGCCGGCGCCGGCTGTCGCTCAGCCCGAAGAGGGCCCGGCCCTGATTGCCCTCGGCGAAACCCACCAGCACCCCGGGTCTCCCGTCGGGGGGCGAGTTGTCGTAGACGATCTCGACGGGTCCGGTGTCGGACACGACGGATCCGCTCAACCCCTCCGGTCGCCAGAACGGCGTCTCGTAGACCGCCTGGATCTTCACCGCCGACCCCGAGGGCTGGCGCTGGAAGTACTGGGAGAAGGCGGCCGGCAGCGCCGGCGCGAAGCGGATGGCGGCGGTCACCGACTTGGGCGCGGTCACGATCACCTGGCGGGCGCGGTAGGTCCGGTTGGCGGTGTGGACGGTAGCGGGCCGTCCGCGCCCGACGGCCAGCACCGGTGAGTCCAGGTGCACCGGATGGTGCAGCCGACCGGCCAGGCCCCGCGACAGCCTCTGCGGTCCCCCGACGAACCGGGTGCTCTGGGCCGACCCGATCGAGGTGTTGAAATCCCCGCCCACGCCGGTGATCTCGGCCAGCAGGTCCATGAGCGAGATCTGTGACGCCTCCTCGCCGTAGACGCCGCGGACGGCCAGACCACCGAGGAAGGCCGTCTCCTCGGTGTAGTTACCCCCGGCGATCCAGGTGGCGATCGTCTGGCTGTCGTAGCCCTCGGCCCCGACCGCCGTCCACGGGGTGGCGGCGTCCACGGCCTTGGCCATCTGGTTGAGGGTTGTGATGATCTGCCCCAGCTCGGCCAGCGACGGGCCGGCGGCGGGCGGGATGTCGCCGCTGTAGGGCGTCAGTCGGCCGTTTCTGAGATAGAGGTTCTTGCCCTCCGCGTAGGCGGGAAAGAGCGTGATCCCGAGCTCGCCCGCCAGCGCCTGCACGCGCGTCTGCCCGGGCCCGGTCCACTCGCCGCCGAGCTCCACCACCACCCCCGGGGCGATCTCGACGTCGTAGGTCCGCCCGCCCACCCGGTTGCGGGCCTCGACCACGACGACGGACTGCCCCGCCTTCTGCACCGCCACTGCCGCGGTCAGTCCGGCCAGTCCGGCACCGATCACCACCACGTCGGCCTCGACGTCACTCTCGGTCGTGGCCGACGAGGTCGTCCGCGCCCCGGTGACCGCGACGGCGGCGGTGGCGGCCGTCGGCCGGGCCAGGGCGACGGTTGTGGCCGCCGCCGCGCCCGTCAACAGGCCGCGACGGCTGAAACGTTCAGCCACCAACCACGGGCCGCAGCACCTTCTCGAAGGCTTTGGCGATGTGCGCGTGGCCGATGTCGTTGGCGTGGATGTTCCCCTCCGTGCACATGAGCGTCCAGCTGCAGATCCGAGCCACGTTGACGGGGACCGTCGTCCCGCCGTAGTGGCCGTGCAAGGCGAAGTCCGACGACCGGAAGACCCCGGCCACCCCGGCGGTCTCCGCCGCGCCGTAGTCACCGGCCAGGATGCCGTTCAGCTGATCGAGGAGGGTCACGCTGGCCCGGGCCAACCCCTGCCCGCTCGACCCTTGGAGCCAGGCGGCCAGGAACGGGTCGTAGTACGACATCCCGAGGATCGGGGGCGACCCGCCGGCCGCGTCCAGACCGGACAGGATCACCGGCAGGTTGTCGGTGATGGCGGTCATCCCGGCCGTGATGCAGGCCTGGTTGATGGTCGTCCCGTTGGTGCAGCCGTCGACGTCGTTGGCCCCGATGTCGATGGTCACGAAGGCCACCGCCCCCCGGTGGGCGGCGAGGAAGGCCTCGGCGTCGCCCAGTTGCGTCTTCGTCGTGTACGAGCACCCGGGACCGTCGATCATCGACGTCGTCGTCGCCCCCGAGCACGACAGGTTCTCGAGGACGAGCCCGCCCAGTGTCCTGTGCTCCTTGGCGTAGACATCGGCCACGTAGCCCTTCCCGTCGGACGAGCCCACCCCGGCCGCCAGGGAGTCACCGAGGGCCAGGTAGTACTCGGTCGGTCCCGCCCGCCCCGAAGCCCCGGCCGCCGTTCCACCCGTCGCCACCGCCATGGCGCCCCCGAGGAGCGCCCCGGCGGCGGCCAGGGACAGCGCCGCCCGTCTCACCGCGCTCCGTGCTCTGACCGCGCCCACGACTCGTGACATCCGCATCGCTCCCACGGTAGGCCCGCCGCCGCGTCCGCGCCCGGACAGTGGGGGGCCTTGCCCCGCCCCCTCCCGCCGTGCGAGACTTGGCGGGTCATGAGAGCACCCACCACGACCTTCCTTCTCGTAGTCCTGACCTGAGCGCACGCCGCCGCACGCCGCGGCCCCGTGCGCTTCACGACCTCCCCGACGGGAGGTCGTTTCAATTCCCGCCCACTTCCACCGATGCCCGGCCCCCTCACCGGGGGCCACCGACGAGCGAGGACATCCAGCCATGCAACTGACCGGGGCCCAGGCCCTCATCAAGAGCCTCGAGATGCAAGGAGTGGAGGTCATCTTCGGCCTCCCCGGCGGGGCCATCCTCCCCGTCTACGACCCCATCATCGACTCGTCGATCCGCCACATCCTCGTCCGCCACGAGCAGGGGGCGGGCCACATGGCCGAGGGCTACGCCCACGTCACCGGCCGCGCCGGGGTGGCCATGGTGACGTCCGGCCCCGGCGCCACCAACATCGTCACCCCCCTGGCCGACGCCATGATGGACTCGATCCCGATCGTCGTCATCACCGGCCAGGTCGCCACCACCTCCATCGGCACCGACGCCTTCCAGGAGGTCCCCATCACCGGCGTGACCCTGGACATCACCAAGCACAACTGGCTCATCACCGACGTGGACGACATCCCCCGCGTGATCGCCGAGGCGTTCCATGTGGCCACCACCGGTCGTCCCGGCCCCGTCCTCGTCGACTTCCCCAAGGACATCGCCAACCAGATGATGAACTGGTACTGGCCCTCCTCGCTCGACCAGCTCGACCTCCCCGGCTACCACCCCCGCACCACCGGCGACCCCTCCGAGGTCCGCCGGGCGGCGGAGATGATCCTGGCCGCCGAGCGCCCCGTCCTCTACGCCGGCGGCGGCATCCTGAAGGCCCGGGGGGCCGAGGCCCTCTTCGAACTGGCCACCCGCACCGGCATCCCCGTCGTCACCACCCTCATGGGCCGCGGCACCTTCCCCGACTCCCACCCCCTCTGCCTGGGGATGCCCGGCATGCACGGCAACTACACCGCCGTCACCGCCATGCAGCGCGCCGATCTCCTCGTCGCCCTCGGGTCCCGCTTCGACGACCGGGTGACCGGGAAGATCGCCGCCTTCGCCCCCGACGCCCAGATCGTCCACGTCGACATCGACCCCGCCGAGCTCGGCAAGGTCCGCCGTCCCGACGTCGGCATCGTCGGCGACGCCCGCGTCGTCATCGGCCAGATCCTCGAGGCCCTCACCGCCGCCGGCCTCGGTCCGTCCGACGCCTCCGCGGCGGGTCGGGAGGCGGGAACGGTGGCGGCGGGGACCCCGGCGGCGGCCCGCCCCGACCTCGGCCCCTGGATGGCGCGGATCCGCGCCTGGCAGAAGGAGTTCCCCCTCACCTACAACCAGGTCGACGGCGGGGCGCTCAAGCCCCAGTACGTCCTCGAGCAGCTCCGTGACCTCTCGCCCGAGGACACCATCGTCGCTTCCGGGGTGGGCCAGCACCAGATGTGGGCGTCGCAGTACTGGCGCTTCGACCACCCCTACACCTGGGTCAACTCCGGTGGCGCCGGCACCATGGGCTTCGCCGTCCCCGCCGCCATCGGGGCCAAGGTGGGCCGGCCCGACAAGACCGTCTGGGCCGTCGACGGCGACGGCTGCTTCCAGATGACGGCCCAGGAGCTCGTCACCGCCTCGGCCGAGCGCATCCCGGTGAAGATCGCCATCCTCAACAACGCCTACCTGGGGATGGTCCGCCAGTGGCAGGAGCTCTTCTACGCCGAGCGCTACTCCGAGGTCTATCTCTCGCCCGACCTCCCCGACTACGTCAAGTGGGCCGAGGCCATGGGCTGTGTCGGGCTCAAGGTGGAGTCGGCCGAGGAGGTCGCCCCGGCCATCGAGAAGGCCAACGGGATCGACGACCGCCCCGTCGTCATCGACTTCCGCACCGACGCCTTCGAGAAGGTCTACCCGATGGTCCCCGCCGGCGCCTCCAACGACGACATCATCGTCGGCCCCACCGAGGGCGAGGGCGGCCGGTGACGGGCCCCGACGGCGCCGCAGTCACCGGCCCGCCGCGCCACCACATCGTCTCCGTCCTCGTCGAGAACAAAGCCGGGGTCCTCGCCCGCGTCGCGTCGCTCTTCTCGCGGCGCGGCTTCAACATCTACTCCCTCGCCGTCGCCCCCACGGACGACGTCCGTATCTCGCGTATCACCATCGTCGTGGACGTCGAATCGGCTCCCCTGGAGCAGATCGTCCGCCAGCTCGACAAGCTCATCAACGTGGTCGACATCTTCGAGCTCGCCCCCGAGGACGCCACCGAGCGCGAGATGGTCCTGGCCACCGTCTCGGCCTCACCGGCCGACCGGGGCCAGGTGATCGGGCTGGTCGGGGTCTTCGAGGGCAAGATCGTCGACGTCGGTCGCGACCGCATGACGGTCATGCTCGCGGGCACTCCCTCGAAGATCGACGACTTCGAGAACCTGATCCGCCCCTACGGCATCATCGACCTCCAGCGGACGGGCCGCGTGGCCCTGCCTAAGCTGGAACGCCGGGCCGCACGGCTCCACTCCATCGCCGGGGGCTCCTCCGACCCGACGACCACCGACAACGAGGCAGGGTGAGATGGCCAAGCTCTACTACGAGTCCGACGCCGACCCGACACTGATCCAGGGCCGCAAGGTCGCCGTCATCGGCTACGGCTCCCAGGGCCACGCGCACGCGCTGAACCTGGCCGAGTCCGGCGTCGACGTCCGGGTGGGGCTGCGGCCCGGTTCGTCGTCGACCCAGAAGGCCCAGGAGGCCGGGCTCCGCGTCCTCTCCGTGGCCGACGCCTCGGCCGAAGCCGACCTCATCATGATCCTCCTCCCCGACACGGAACAGAAGTCGGTCTACGACGCCGAGATCGCCCCCCACCTCCGCCAAGGTGACGCCGTCCTCTTCGCCCACGGATTCAACATCCGCTTCGGCCAGATCGTCCCCCCTCCCGGCGTGGACGTGGCCATGGTGGCCCCCAAGGGCCCCGGTCACCTCGTCCGGCGCACCTACACCGAGGGCGGCGGAGTCCCGTCGCTCGTGGCCGTGGCCCAGGACGCCTCGGGGAAGGCCCACGACCTCGCCCTCTCCTACGCCCACGCTCTCGGCGCGACCCGGGCCGGGGTCCTCGACACCACCTTCGACGAAGAGACCGAGACCGACCTCTTCGGCGAGCAGGTCGTCCTCTGCGGCGGACTCACCTCGTTGGTCCAGGCCGGTTTCGAGACCCTGGTGGCCGCCGGCTACCAGCCCGAGTCGGCCTACTTCGAGTGCCTCCACGAGCTCAAGCTCATCGTCGACCTCATGTACGAGCAGGGGATCGCCGGCATGCGCTTCTCCATCTCGGACACCGCCGAGTACGGCGACCTGACCCGGGGCCCCAGGGTCATCGACGACCACGTCCGCGCCGAGATGCAACAGATCCTGGACGACATCCGCTCGGGTGCCTTCGCCGAGGAGTGGATCGCCGAGAACCGCTCGGGCCGGAAGCGCTTTGAGGCGCTCCGTTCTGCGGGAGCGGCCCATCCCATCGAGAAGGTCGGCGCCGAACTCCGGGCCATGATGCCCTTCATCTCCGCCGGCCGTCAGCGCATCCAGGACGTCTCCGGGGGCTGATCCCGTCGCGGACAGGCCCGGGCGCAGACGTCAGGGCCTGACGACCTTCGCGAGTGTGGCCAGATAGCCATCGACCTCACCGATGTCGTAGCCCTTGAGCGCCTGATTGAACGTGACCTCTGACAACTGGCTCCGAGATACCGCTTCTCCCATTTGCATCCGGGCCGAGAGCTCTCCGAGGAAACGGTCGACCTCATCGATGTTGTAGCCCCTCATCCTCTTTCGAAAGGTGACGTCACCGATGCGGACAGGACCTGGTTCTGGCGCCGGTGGACCCCGACGACCGCCGCTGCGTTCCTCCGACCGTTCGGACACGGGCCCAGGGGAGGACGGCCACGGTTTCAAAGTGATCCACGGTCCCTCTTCCCACTCGGGGGTCCGACTCAGAAATGACCGCCAGGAGAAGACGAGGCGCTTGCTCCCGGTCCGGAAGTTCCGGACATCGCCGGCATCGACGTCGAGTTCGACCTGCGGGCTCACAGCCATTGTCCGTCGGCCCACCCGGAGGCAGATCTCGTGGTGCCCCGGAGCTACGGCGTAGCGCCCGGACCCGAAGGCCCGGAACCTTCCGACCAGGGTCCCGTCGATGAAGACCGAATAGCTCCGGAGGAGGTCCTTGATGATGTTGCGCCGGGCGATATCGATGATCGCGTGTCCGTCGGGCGCGGAGTCAGGACCTCCCACCCTCCGACTCTCTCACTTCCGATCATCCTGAGCCCTCCCGGCGGGCAGAATGTCCGGCGTGGCCCCCGACTCCTCCTTCGCCGCCCTCCCGCTCGAGTCGGTCCGGACCGCGGCGCTCGAGAAGGCCGTCGACCTCGGCTGCAGCCATGCCGAGGTCCGCATCGAACGGATCCGGTCGCAGGTGGTGGTGGTCCGCGACGGCCAGGTGGAGACGAAGGTCGACGACACCGAGATCGGGGTGGGCCTCCGGGTCGTCGACGACCGCTCGATCGGTTTCGCCGCCACCGTCGAGCTCCACCCCGACGACGCCGCCGCCCTGGCCGACCGGGCCGTCGAGATGGCGCGGTCGACGGCGCCGGCGCTGGCCGTCCCCGTCGATCTGGCCGGCGAGCCCGGCTACGGCCCGGTGGAGTGGTCGTCCCCCTACGACACCGATCCCACCACGGTCTCGGTGGCCGACAAGACGGCTCTCCTCGCAGACATGAGCGCGCGGCTCCTCGCCCACCCGGTGGTGGACCACGTCACCGCCTACGTCCTGGCCGTGGTGGAGGACAAGCATTTCGCCGACCTCTCGGGGACGGTCACGACCCAACGTCGCGTCCGGATGCACCCCGTCGTCGAGGCCTTCGCCGTCGACGAGGTGTCGGGGTCGTTCGAATCCATGCGCACCCTGGCCCCACCGGTCGGCCGGGGTTGGGAGTACATGAGCGACGGCACCTGGGACTGGGACGACGAGCTGTCCCGGCTGGGTGATCTGCTGGGCGAGAAGCTCACGGCGCCGTCGGTCGACGCCGGGACCTACGACCTGGTGATCGACCCGTCGAATCTCTGGCTCACCATCCACGAGTCGGTGGGACACGCCACCGAGCTCGACCGTGCCCTCGGCTACGAAGCGGCCTACGCCGGGACCTCGTTCGCCACCTTCGATCAACTGGGGACGCTGCGCTACGGGTCGCCCCTGATGCACGTGACGGGCGACCGGACCACCCCCCACGGACTGGCCACCGTCGGCTACGACGACGAGGGTGTCGCGGCGCAGTCCTTCGACATCGTGAAGGACGGGGTCCTCGTCGGCTATCAACTCGACCGTCGGATGGCGGCCGAGAACGACCTCGGCCGGTCCAACGGCTGCGCCTTCGCCGACTCGCCTCTCCACGCCCCCATCCAGCGGATGGCCAACGTCTCGCTGGCCCCGGCGCCCGGCGTCGGGCCCACCACCGACGATCTGATCTCGGGCGTCGAGCGCGGCGTCTACGTCGTCGGCGACAAGAGCTGGTCCATCGACATGCAGCGGTACAACTTCCAATTCACCGGCCAGCGCTTCTACCGGATCGACGGCGGTCGACTCGCCGGTCAGCTCCGCGACGTCGCCTACCAGGCGACCACCACCGAGTTCTGGGGATCCCTCGACGCCGTGGGGGGGACCTCGACCTATGTCCTCGGGGGCGCCTTCAACTGCGGGAAGGGTCAACCGCCCCAGGTGGCGCCGGTGAGCCACGGCTGTCCCTCCGCGCTCTTCCGGGGCATCAACGTCCTGAACGCCCGGGCCGAGACGGGCCGATGAGCGACGGCGACCGGCTCCCGGCTGCCGCCGAGGTCATCGAACGCGCCCTCTCTCTGTCGGGTGGCACGGGGTCCGTGGTCATCGTCTCCGATGGCAGCGAGGCCGATATCCGCTTCGCCAACAACACCACCACGACCAACGGACTGCGACGCGACCGGCGCGTGACCGTCGTCAGCTTCGTGGCCGCCCGATCCGCATCCGGCTCGGGGTCCGGTGGGGGCGGCGACGGGGCCGAAGGCGTTGCCGTGGGTGTGGCCAGTCGCAGTGGCGCCGTCGATGTCGCCGAACTGGTCCGGGCGAGCGAGGCCGACGCCGAGGGGGCGTCACCGGCCGACGACGCCATGCCGCTCGTGAGCGGTGTCCCCGAGACCCCGGCCTTCGACGGCCCACCGGCCATGACCGACCTCTCCGCCCTCGACAGCGTGGTCCGGAAACTCGCCGACGCCTTCGGACGTGCCCGCAACGCCGGACACGTCCTGGCCGGATTCGCCTCCCACCGCGTGGAGACGACCTACCTGGGTTCGAGCACGGGGCTGCGCCTGCGCCACGAGCAGCCCGCCGGCACTCTCCAGCTGGTGGCCCGCAGCGCCGACGGGACCCGTTCGACCTGGGCCGGGGCGGGGACGTCGTGGTTCGACGACGTCGAGATCGACGCCCTCCACGAGAGGCTCGTCCGGCGCCTCGCCTGGGCCGAGCGCCGCGTCGATCTCCCCGCCGGGCGCTACGAGACACTCCTTCCCCCTGACGCCGTCGCCGATCTCATGGTCGTGCTCTCCCAGGCGATGTCCGGGCGCGACGCCGAGGACGGCCGCAGCGCATTCTCGGCGCCCGGAGGCGGGACCCGTCTGAGGGAGTCCCTGTCGCCCCTGCCGTTCACTCTGCTGAGCGACCCGGCCCAACCGGGGATCGAGTGCGCGCCGTTCGTCATGGCCACGGCGTCGGGGACCGACGTGTCCGTCTTCGACAACGGTCTGCCCGTCGCCCGCACCGACTGGGTCCTCGACGGGCGGCTCCATGCCCTCGCCTACCACCGGGCGGCGGCGGCGCGTTCGGGGACGGTGGCCACCCCTCCGGGCGACAACCTCGTCCTCGAGCTGCCCGGGGCCACCGCCTCCCTCGACGAGATGATCGCCACGACGGAGCGAGGGTTGCTTCTCACCTGCCTCTGGTACATCCGTGAAGTCGACCCCGTGACCCTTCTCGTCACCGGGCTCACCCGTGACGGGGTCTATCTCGTCGAAGGTGGCCATGTCGTCGGGGCGGTGAACAACTTCCGCTTCAACGAGAGCCCCATCGACGTCCTGGCCCGGGCGACCGAGGCTGGTGGCACCGTCCGGGCGTTGTCTCGGGAGTGGGGCGACTGGCAGAGTCGCACGGCGATGCCGGCACTGCGCGTTCCCGACTTCAACATGAGCTCGGTCAGCCCCGCCACCTGACGTTTCCGCCCCGTCCACCATCACTCCGGTTCCTTTGCCGTGTGTCATCGGGAGGGGGGAGGGTGACGTGAGTGCGTCCATTCCTCGCGCCGTTTCCGAATGTGAGGCGGTTTTCTGGAGGTTGGTGATCTCGTCGGGTCGCTGCGGCCGTCCTCGCTGGTGCGGTTGCTCGATCCGGTTGGTCGATCCGGTTGGTTGTCATCGGTTGGTTGTCATCGCTGATCCCGTCCGGTGTGAGACTGACTCCGCCTGAGGTGACCGCCAGCGACACGTCGACCACGGCTCGTGCGGAGCGCGGAAATCTTTTCCGTACGAGGCAACTTCCGGCGACACCTGTGCGTCGTAGAGGGGACACCCGCGCCGGTGGAAACGCCGACCGTCTCGTGCTTCTCGATCCGGAGGTCCGCTCAGGTGAACGGTCAGGAACCGATTGTCCATCGGGCACTCGGTCGTCGCCTAGCGAACCTCGGCACACTCGGAACCCTCGCCATCGGGGTCATCGTGAGCGCGGGCGGACCGCCGGCGTCCGCCGGCCTTCCCGGCTCGTACGGCAATCCGCTCTCGCCGTTGGACACCCCCGATTCCGATGTCGTGCGCCTGGGCGAGACGTACTACGCGTTCTCCACTGGCGACGGGTTCGACAACATCCCGGTCATGACCACGACCGACCTGTCGTCGTGGCCGCAGACGCTGCTGTTCGACCCCGACGTCACCGACGCCCTGCCGTGTCAGTCGGGCACGGTGCAGGGCGGCGACTGCCGGCTGAGTGCCTGGGCGACGCGCGCACCGGGCAACGGGTCGCCGTGGGCGCCGTCGATGATCGAGGTGGGCGGCACCTTCTACCTCTTCTACGCGGCATGGGACCCGGCGGTGTCTCACTACTGCGTCGGGGTGGCCGAAAGCGGGGATCCGACCGGTCCTTATGTCGACGGCTCCGCCGGACCCGTCGTCTGCCAGACGACCGACGGTGGGTCGATCGATCCCGACGCCTATCCCGGCCCGTCAGGGACCTACTACCTGGCGTGGAAGAACAACGACGGAAGCTCGACCACTCCAGCCACCTTGTGGTCCTCTCCCGTTGTCTTCGACGCCACCGGTGCATTTCTCTCGGGAGCGACGACCGCGCTCATCTCCCAGAACCGCTCGTGGGAGACCACGATCGAGCAGCCCGACATGGTCCTGCTCGGAGGTCACTGGCTCCTGTTCTTTTCGGGCGGACCCTGGCAGACAGACGCCTATTCCATCGCCTACGCCAATTGTCAGGGACCGGCAGGGCCCTGTGCCGATCCGAACACGACGCCGGTCTTCGCGTCAGCGGGGACGGTGGCGGGCCCGGGGGCCCCGTCGATCTTCGCCGACACTGCGGGCACGCTGTGGATGGCCTACAACGCCTGGACGGCCGGGGACGTCGGCTACCCCGACGGTTCCCGCAGCCTGCACATGGACCCGCTGTGCCTGGTGGACGGGACCCCGGTTCTCCTCGGGCCGTCGGCCACGCCGCAGTCGTTGACCCCGTCATGTCCCACCGAACTGCCCGACGGCTACCAATTGGCCGCCCACGACGGCGGCATCTTCTCTTTCCACACCGCCTTCGGAGGTTCGGTCGGCGGAGAACCTCTCCACGCTCCGGTGGTGGGGGTGGCGGCCGACCCGGACGGTGGCTACTGGGAGGTGGGCGCCGACGGCGGGATCTTCGCCTTCGGTGCGCCGTTCGACGGATCGCTCGGCGGCTGGCGGTTGCGGGCCCCCATCGTGGGGATGGCGTCGACGCCCGGCGGTGGCGGCTACTGGGAGGTCGACAGCCAGGGCCACGTCGCCACCTTCGGCGATGCCCCCAATGACGGGTCCATCGGTGGCCACGTCCTGGCCGCTCCCGTGGTCGCCATGGCCGCCGCTCCCGACGGGGGCGGTTACTGGGAGGTGGGCGCCGACGGCGGCATCTTCGCCTACGGCGACGCCGGCTTCTACGGATCAACCGGCGGTCGGCTCCTCGACGCGCCCGTGGTCGGTATCGCCCCGACACCCGACGGGGGCGGTTACTGGGAGGTGGCCTCCGACGGCGGGATCTTCGCCTTCGGCGACGCCGGCTTCTACGGATCGACCGGCGGTCGGCTCCTCGACGCCCCCGTGGTCGGTATCGCCCCGACACCCGACGGGGACGGCTACTGGGAGGTCGCCGCCGACGGCGGGATCTTCGCCTTCGGTGATGCCCCCTTCTACGGATCGACCGGCGGTCGACGCCTCGACGCCCCCGTGGTCGGCATCGCCCGCATCGGGACCTGACGTCGTCTGTCCGTCAGTGAGGCAACGTCGGGGTCACGGCGCTCCGTCGTTTCCCGATGGTGGCATGGCCGCCGACTGCGTCGTCTCGGCCAGGTGGGCGAGCAGTGCGTGGATCGCCGACCATGTCGCCGGCGAAGGCTGGGTCGTCATGGTGACGACGGCACGGTCGACATCGATGGTGATGTCGAGCGTGGGATGTGGCTGTCCCGTTCCCGCGCTTCGCAGGGACATCGTGGGGTCCTGACCGGCTGTCACCACGACGATGTTCGCCAGGGCGGCGGCGCGCTCCAACCCCGCCCGGGCCAGCGGGGTGTCTGCTTGGAGTGTGGCTGTGATCGTACGCATCAGATCCGGTACCTTACGTGCCAGCATGAAGGAAACGTCGGAGCTGGTCGAGGGCATTACTACCCCTATTGTCGAGGGTAGTAGGACCTCTGTTCACAGCTCGCGTCCCCGATTCGAACGGGGCCTGTGCTCGGTCTTGCTGGCCATCCGGACCGTCCACGTCATCCAGGGCTTCACCTGCATCCTGACCGCCCGCTCGGCGTACCGGCGCCCGCGCCTGGCCGTCGCCGCCGCGTTCGCGGCCATGGCCGAGCTGGTCTGGTTGGCCAAGAGGGATCTCTCACGTGGCGAGCACGATGCCGTCGCCGCCAGAGTCGACGCCACCTTTGGAGCGTGTGGTCTGGTGGCGCTGAGCGTGGCGACCGGCCCCGTGGACCGGACGTCATCGCTGAACTGGATGATGCCGCTGAGCGTCGGGAGTTGCCTGGGATCGGCCTGCGGTCTGGGGCGCGGCGAAGGCGCCTTCATATCGGCTGCCTTCGGGTCCGCCTATGCGGCGACCACGTGGGATTCGATCGTGGGCGACTCCGGGAGGTCGGGTGCCGCCATCGCCAACGCCGTCAGTTTCCCCGCCTTCTTCGTCATCGGTGACTACTCGGTCCGTCTCTTTCGTCGCCTGGTGGCCGAGGTGGACGAAGCGCGCAACAGAGCGGTGGAGCAGAGCGCACTGGCGGCGGCCGAAATGGCCCGCAACCGAGAGCACCGCCTGTTGCACGACTCCGCCGTCCAGACCCTCGAGGCGATCGCCGCCGGGTACGAGCTTCACCCGGACCGGGTGCGCGCCCAGGCTCGGAAGGAGGCCGCTTCGCTGCGACGTGCCATCGCCGGGGAGGAACTCGGACGCACCGGTCTGATCGCCGGGCTCCAAGCGCTGGCCGGGGAGTTCTTCGAGCGCGGTCTCCACGTCGAACTGGTCGTGGGCGAAGTCGACGAGGAGCCCGGTACGGCGGCCGCCTATGCCCTGTGCCTCGCGTGTCGCGAAGCTCTGACCAACATCGTCAAGCACTCCGGCGTTTCCAGCACCGTGGTCCGGGCGGCCCCCGTCGACGACGGTGTCCGGGTCACGGTCAGGGATCAGGGCGCGGGATTCGACGCGTCGACGGAAATGGAAGGATTCGGGCTCAAGAACTCGATCGTGGGCCGGCTCGAGGAGGTCGGAGGACGGGCCGAGATCTCATCATCACCAGGACGGGGGACGAAGGTGGAGCTATGGGCGCCGATGTGATCCGCATTGCGGTGGTCGAGGACCACCCCCTCTATCGTCAGGGACTGGCCCAGATCATCGAGCAGGCACCGGGATTCGATCTGGTGGCCTCCGTCGGCAGCGTCGGTGAGATGGAACAGATCGGCTACGACGGTGTCGACGTCGTGATACTGGACCTCCACCTCCCAGACAGTGAAGGGGCCACGGCGGTCAGTCGGGTGAAGGCCCTCCAGGAGCACATCCTGGTGGTCTCGGCCTCCGACGACAGACAGCACGTGGTCGACGCCATAGGGGCGGGGGCGTCCGGATACCTGCCGAAATCGTCACAGGCCGATGAGATCACCAGTGCGATTATCACGGTCGCCTCCGGTGGAACCTACGTCTCCCCCGTGCTGGCCGCGTCTCTCCTGCGTGACAGCCGCGACCGACAGACAACGGCTCCCTTCACGCTCACGACCCGGGAGCGGGAGATCCTCGCCCTCCTGGCCGAAGGGGAGACGGATGCCGACATCGCCGAGCGCCTCTTCATCAGTGTGAGCACCGTCAGGTCGCACCTGGATCGCATCCGGGACAAGACCGGACACAGACGCCGAGCCGAGTTGGCCCGCCTCTCGTTCGACCATCCCACCGAAGAAGGCGGAACCTGAGATCTCGGTGTCTGCCCACCGGGCCTTGGCTACGCTCCTTGCCTACCAGAGTCGACATTCCCCAACCACCACAGGTCCCCCATGACCAGACATCAAGGTGATGACGTCACTGGTTCCTCGGTTCCCCTTATTTCCTCCGTTCCCCTTATTTCCTCCGTGTCCTCAACTTCACCCATGTCTTCCGCATCCTCCGATCGCCACCCGACCGACCAGTACGCCACCAACGAGAGGGCGGTCCTGATCGCGTTCTTCACCGTGCGCGCCATGCACCTGTTGACGGGCGTCGTGTGCACGGTCACCGGTTGGCGCGCCTACCGAAGACCGCGCCTGGCCCTGGCCACCCTGGTGGGCAGCATGGCGGAGTCCGCCTGGCTGGCACGACGCTGCTGGCGGCGTCAGGCTTTCGACGAGACCGGCCCGGCCCTCGTCGAGACGGCGTGCGGGGTGGTGGGACTGGTGGCGATCTCTGCCGCCACAACTCCGGACGACCGCACCTCGTGGCTCAATTGGATGTGCCCGCTGACCTTCGGGACAGCCGCCGGGGTCGCTGTCGCCATCGACAATCCCACCGCTGTCGTGTGGCCGACGCTTCTGGCCGGAACCTACATCGCCACCGTCTGGCCGAGCTTGACAGCGGGGGGCGGAAGCCAACTGGCCACGGCGGTGGCCAACACCACCAGCTACGCCAACTATTACCTCGCCGCCGCCCGCTTCGTCCGCCGTCTCCGCAGCGATGCCCGGTCGCTCGAGAGGTCGCGTCAGGACACGTTGCGCGAGCGGGAACGCCTGGCGGCCGAGCAGGAGCGCAATCGCCAGCACCGCCTCTTGCATGATTCGGCGCTCCAGACGCTGGAGGCAGTGGCCGGACGCGACGGCGTCGTCCCCGACGACATTCGCCGTCAGGCGCGCCGAGAGGCCTCCGCCCTGCGTCGAGCCATCTCCGGCGGCCCCGCGCCACTCGGCGAGCTTCGGGTCGGCATCGAGAACCTCGTGGAGGAGTTCGCAGAACGTGGCCTGCGGATCGAGATGGTCGTCACCGAGCTCGACGACGCCCCCTGCGCACCGTCTGTCGCCGCTGCTCTCTGCGAAGCGACCCGGGAGGCCTTGGTGAACGTCCTCAAGCACTCGGGAACCACCCAGGTCGTCGTCCGCGCCTCGTCGGAGCGCGACGAGACGAAGATCACCATCCGCGATCACGGCCGGGGCTTCGAGCAGATGTCCAGTCCACGAGGGTTCGGCATCGCCAACTCGATGATCTCCAGACTCGCCGACGTCGGAGGCAGGGTCGAACTCTGGTCCGAACCCGGCCGCGGGACGCGGGTCGAGCTGTGGGCGCCCGGGTAGTACGAAGAGGCGTGGTCACCGCCGGCTCAGATGCCGGACGAGGAAGGCGACGGCCAGGACGGCGAGCTGGGCCACACTCGGCGTCACCGGCGCGGCCGACGCCGGCGAAAACTCGTGTTGCGCGTTGTGCACCATCACCAACGTGGGTGCGTTCCCCGCCGCCTGCAACCTGTCCGTCAGCTCCACCGATTGCTCGGGAGGCACCACCGTGTCGCCGTCGCCCTGGATGATGAGAAAGGGCGGCTCGCGTCGTCCGACATAGGTGACCGGGCTCGCCGCGACCAACCTCGCCGCCACGCCCGTCCCTCGGGCCGCGGGCCCGAGAACCGTTCCGAAAACTCCGGGAGCGTCGGCCTGCACGTAAGAGCCGTTCCAATCCGGCGCGGTGAGGTCGGTCGGTCCGAAGAGATCGACCACGGCTTGGACAGCGCTCGACTGTCGGAGATAGGGCCCGACATCGAAGCCGGCGCGTGGTCCCGCCAGGCCGAGCAGGGCCGAGATCTGTCCCCCGGCGCTGTCACCGATGGCGCCGATGTGCCGAGGGTCGATGTGCAGTGTGAGCGCGTCGTGGCGGAGAAAGCGCACGGCACATTTGGCGTCCTCGATCTGTGCCGGCCACGGGAACCGGGGGGCGAGTCGGTAGTCGATGGAGACGAAGACCCAACCCCTGGCCCCGATGGCCGCCGCCGCCCGGCCGATCAGCGTGTCGGGAGCGATGGTGTCGTCGCCTCCGGTCCAACCGCCTCCGTGGACGTAGACCACGGCGGGAACGGGCCTCGTCGGCGCCGGGGACGACTCGTAGACGTCGAGAGTCTCGGTGCTTCCTCCTTCGTGGCAGTAGGGGATCGTCGTCTCCTTTTGTGCCGAGGCCGACCCGACGGCGGCGTCAGCGAGGTCGCCACGAGGCGCGGTATCGACGGCGGCGGGCGCGGACGTATCGGACACCTGACGGACAGGCGTGGGCGCGGCCGCGGCGGCAGCCGACACCGGCCCTGCGCCGAACGTGTCGACCACGGTTTGCGAGATGAACAGAGCCACGAGGACGCCGACGACGACGGCACCGCCGACGGGCCAGCGCTTCGCACCTCGATTGACGTCGCACGATGACCGGACGATCGGTGCACGATCGAGCAGACGGCTCGACGCGACTCGTGTGAACGGCACCATGTGTGTTCGCCTCCTTCTCGTATCGGTCGACGCACCGGTGTCCCGGTGATGCGACGTCGGCCCATCACGGCGAGTGTGAACCCATCAACCGGTTTCGAGCAGGGGTCGGAGCGCCCCATTCGCGCGTGGGCGGAACTACCCACACCACGAGACATGAAGTACCGGCAGATGGAGGCGACGGTTGTCCGTCACCCGCCGGCGTCCGCCTCTGGCGAGGCCGTCACCGACACCGTCGACACGCGTTCGGCTGTCGGCGGTGCGCACGGGGGTGGGTCATCCGACCCACACGCCAGAGGCACTGCGACCTACAAGAGGGGGGGCATGGCGACCCACACGCAATTGGGCACGGCTGCCCCTGCCCGCCAGCGGCCGCGCTGTTCACAATGAGTCGAAGACAGACACGTCCAGACAGACCCACACAAAGGAGGGATCCCGTGTTCGATACGGTCTACATCTCCCGGCCGCTCCCGCTGGCCCCGTCGGAAGCCGAATCGACATGGGACCGGTGGTACAGCAGCCTCCCGCTGACTCTCACCCACCGCGTGCGCCCCTGCAGAGGGCTACGGACGAGGCCGCGAGTCGGGGCGGCCAACGCAGATCACCTGGTTCTCCGTCACGTCCGGGGCACCCTCTGGGTCCTCGGACGCCCGGTGCCCGTCGAGCTCGAGCTCCTGGTCTCCTCTCGTGAGGCCACCGAAGTGGGGCTCCGCCCCTTCCATATGCAGTGGCCGGTGACGACCACGCACTACATGGAGAGTGCGTTGCGCGTCGTCCAAGACGTCTCGGATCAGATCCACTCCGAGTCGAGAGTCCCCGTGCCGGTGGCGGGCCCGATGATGTCCGACGGCTTCCGCCGCCACACGGTCCACACCGCGCACCGCCAACTCCAGCCCTCGTAAACCACCCCCAAGGAGACCCCCACCATGCATCCCACCTTCATTGAGCAGCTTGCGGCGGAGCACCGTCGAGAGCTAGTGGCCGAAGCGTCGGCCCACGGCCACGGCCGGCACCATCCCCGTCCCGGCACAGACGTGCGCTCTCTCTCGGGCGCATCGACGTGGTGGGGACGGCTGCGCCTGAGGGCGTTCGCGTCCGCAGCCGAGCCACTCGGTACCTCACCGGTCTCCGTTCACACGCCGGTCGCCGCCACCCACTGACAGGCGGCTCCCGGCGGACGGAGCCGGATTGCCCCCGGCCGGAATGCCAGGGCCGGCAGAGGCACCGTGGCCCGGCTCGGCCCGCAGGCCGGTGACACTGACACCGGCAACAGGCGAACGGCTGTGGAGGACCCGCTACTGAGCGAGCGCCCCCACGACGTAGTTGATGCACGCGCACAGGGCGGCGACGTCGCTGGGATCGATGGCCGGGAACATGGCGATGCGCAGTTGATTGCGTCCCAGCTTGCGGTACGGCTCGGTGTCAACGATGCCGTTGGCCCGTAGGACTTTCGCCACGGCGGCGGCGTCGACGGCCTCGACGAAGTCGATGGTTCCGACCACATGGCTGCGTTCGGACTCCTTCTCGACGAACGGACTGGCGAAGTCGGACTGCTCGGCCCAGGTGTAGAGGATCTCGGTCGACCGGTCGCAGCGGCCGGCGGTCCATTCGAGGCCGCCACCGGCCAGCATCCACTCGACCTGCTCGGTCATGAGGAGGATGGTGGCGAGTGCCGGCGTGTTGTAGGTCTGGTCCTGTCGGGAATTGTCCACGCAGGTCTTCAGGTCGAAGAAGGCGGGGACCCACCGGTCCGTGGCCGCCAGCTTCTCGACCCGGTCGAGCGCGGCGGGGGAAAGCAGTGCCACCCACAGTCCCCCATCGGCGGCGAAGCACTTCTGCGGCGCGAAGTAGTACGTGTCGAACTGCGTCGGGTCCACCCGCATCCCGCCGGCCCCCGACGTGGCGTCGACGACCACCAGTCCGCCGCCATCGGCCGGTACCGCGGCACCGGCCGGGCGGGCGATGGTCATGGCCACGCCCGTCGAGGTCTCGTTGTGCGTCAGGGCGTAGACGTCGATGTCGGCGCCGGCCACCGCGTCCGGATGGGTCCCGGCGGGCGATTCGATCACCCAGGGGTCGTCCAGGTGGGGAGCGGCCTTGGCGGCGGCGGCGAACTTGGAGGAGAACTCACCGAAGGAGAGGTGCTGGCTGCGCCGTTCGATGAGGCAGAAGGTGGCGACGTCCCAGAAGCAGGTGGTGCCGCCGTTGCCGAGCACCACCTCGTATCCGTCGGGAAGCGTGAACAGTTCGCTCAGGCCGGACCGCAATCGGCCCACGACGGATTTCACCGCCTTCTGGCGGTGGCTGGTGCCGAGATAGGTCGGCGCCGCTTTGGCCAGGGCTTCCACCTGTTCCGGACGGACCTTCGACGGCCCGCTGCCGAAACGCCCATCGGTCGGCTTGAGCCCGTCGGGGATGCGAATATCGTCGGCGGCGGCGGTGTCAGAAGCGCTCGGCACGTGTGTAAGCATGGCAGCCATGTCGTCGGTGCACGAAACCACCCCTGGGGGCGCCGCGGGCACCGCGGGCGCCGCCACCCCGCGGCGGCGGGTCTCGGCCCTGGTCGCCGCCGTCTCCCCCTCGGCCACCCTGGCCGTCGATGCCAAGGCCAAGGCGTTGCAGGCCGCGGGCGAGGACGTCATCGGGTTCGGCGCCGGCGAGCCCGACTTCCCCACGCCGGCGCACATCGTCGAGGCAGCCGTGGAGGCGTGCCGGGCCCCCGCCAATCACCACTACACGCCGACGGGCGGGCTTCCCGAGCTGAAGGAGGCAGTGGCGGCCAAGACGAGACGCGACTCCGGATATGAGATCTCGGCGTCCCAGGTCCTCGTCACGAACGGGGCCAAGCAGGCCGTCTTCGAGACCTTCGCCACCTTGTGCGACCCCGGCGACGAGGTCCTCGTCCCCGCTCCGTACTGGACTACCTACCCCGAAGCGATCGCCTTGGCCCGCGGCGTACCGGTTGCCGTTCCCACCAGCGAGGACACCGGGTTCCATCTCACCGTGGATGCCCTCGAGCGGGCCCGCACGAGCGCCACCAAGATCCTGCTCTTCGTCTCGCCCAACAACCCGACCGGTGCGGTGTCTCCCCCCGAGGACGTCGCCGCCATCGGGCGCTGGGCGCAGGAGAACGACCTGTGGGTGGTTACGGACGAGATCTACGAGCACCTCGTCTACGGGGGCTGCAGCTTCGCGTCGATCCCCGTGGCCGTGCCGGCACTGGCCGACCGGTGCGTCGTGATCAACGGCGTGGCCAAGACATACGCCATGACGGGTTGGCGCGTCGGATGGATGATCGCGCCCCCCGATGTCACCGAGGCCGCAGCCAACCTGCAGTCCCACGCCACCTCGAACGTATCGAACGTCTCCCAGCGCGCGGCGCTGGCCGCGCTGACCGGTGGCCTGGAGGCGGCGATGGCCATGCGCGAGGTCTTCGACCGCCGCCGCCGCCTGATCCACCGCATGCTGAACGAATGCGAGGGCGTGACGTGCGTCGAGCCGGAAGGGGCCTTCTACGCCTTTCCCTCGGTCCAGGGCCTGTTCGGCCGGCGGATCGCCGGGACGCTCGTGGGCTCCTCGGACGAGGTGGCCCAGGTGGCGATCGACGAGGCCAAGGTGGCCGTCGTCTCCGGTGAGGCCTTCGGTGCCCCCGGATACCTCCGCATGTCCTATGCCCTCGGTGACGAGGACATCGCCGAAGGCGTCACGCGCCTGGCCAAGTTGTTCGCCACGGCCCAGTAGGCCAGCCAGGGAGAGGACAGGTAACGAACGATGGCACGGGTACTCGTCACCGAGAAATTGGCCGAGCGCGGCCTCAGCCTGCTCGCCGACGCGGGACACGACGTCGATGTCCAACTGGAGCTCCCCCCCGCGGCCCTGCTCCAGGCCCTCCCCGGCGCCCATGCCTTGATCGTCCGATCGGCGACCCAGGTCACGGCGGAGGCGCTCGAGGCGGGGACCGACCTGGCCGTCGTCGGGAGGGCCGGCATCGGGCTCGACAACGTCGACGTGGACGCCGCCACCCGCCGCGGCGTCATGGTGGTCAACGCTCCCCAGTCGAACATCCTGTCGGCCGCCGAGCACGCCATGGCACTGCTCCTGGCCCAGGCCCGCAACATCCCCCAGGCCCATGCCGCCCTCGTGGCCGGCAAGTGGGAGCGCTCGAAGTGGGAGGGAGTCGAGCTCCACGGGAAGACTCTCGGCGTTGTCGGTCTGGGCCGCATCGGTGCTCTCGTCGCCCAGCGGGCCCTCGCCTTCGGGATGCGGCTGTGCGCCTACGACCCCTACGTCTCGCCCGACCGGGCCCGGCACATGGGCGTCGAGCTGCTGCCCCTCGACGAGCTCATCGCCGAAGCCGATTTCATCACCATCCATCTTCCCAAGACGCCCGAGACGGCCGGGCTCTTCGGCCGTGATCTCCTGGCCAAGGCCAAGCCCGGTCTTCGGATCGTCAATGCGGCCCGAGGCGGCATCGTGGACGAGGAGGCCCTGGCCGAGGCTCTGCGTGACGGACGGCTGGGCGGGGCTGCCTTCGACGTCTTCGCCACCGAGCCGTGCACGGACTCGCCGTTGTTCAGCCTGCCCAACGTGGTGGTCACCCCACACCTCGGGGCATCGACGGCCGAAGCCCAGGACAAGGCGGGCGTGACGATCGCGGAACAGGTGATCCTGGCCCTGGACGGCGATTTCGTTCCCTTCGCCGTCAACGTGGCCGCCACGGAGGTCTCCGAATCGGTCCGACCGTTCCTGCCTCTGGCCGAACAACTGGGCCGGTGCTTCGCCTGCCTGAACGACGGGCTCCCGGACCGCCTCGAGGTGGAGTACCAGGGAGGCCTGGCCACGGCGACGACGGCGATCCTTACCCTGGCCGTGCTCAAGGGTGTGTTCGCGGCCGGGACCGAGGAGCCGGTCTCCTACGTGAACGCCCCCCAGCTGGCCGAAGAGAGGGGTCTCGAGATCCGCGAAGTCACCACCTCAACCACCCGCGACTTCGTGAATCTGATCACCCTTCGGTCCACCGACCACTCGCTGGCCGGCACGCTGTCGGGTCCGCGGTCCGAGCCCAGGATCGTTCTCGTCGACGACCACACGGTCGAGGTGCCACCGTCCGAGCACATGCTCGTCGTGCGCAACGACGACCGTCCCGGGATGATCGGGGTCGTCGGCGTGGCCCTCGGGGAAGTCGGGGTCTCCATATCGTCGATGGCCGTCGGCCCCTCGCGGGCGGCGAACACCGCCCTCATGGTCCTCTCCACTGATCGCGCCGTGCCCGACGACGCCTTCGCCCGCCTCCGGGCGGCCGACGGCATTCTCGACATCCACCGCATCACGTCGGTCTGACCACCGGCGGTACCAGCCGTTTAGCCTTTCGGGCATCGGCCACGATCCCGTCTCCGTCCCGCCAGATGACCCCGGGGTGCTCGACGCGGCGCGCGGGGGCGATCGTCGGGCGCTCGAGATCCTCCTCGTCGGCCACTACGACCGCGTCCACGCGCTGTGCCGGCGCATGCTCGGGAACGACGCCGATGCCGTCGACGCCGCCCAGGACGCCCTGCTGTCGGCGGTGCGGTCGATCAGCCGCTTCGACGGTCGCAGCTCCTTCGGGACGTGGCTCTACCGGATCGCCACCAACGCGTGTCTCGACGAGCTGCGCCGCCGCCGCCGCCGGCCGCTGGTCGGTCTCCCCGGCGAGGTCGACGACGACTGGGACCGTGCCGGACGGGCCGGCACCGGGCCCGTCGGGGCCCGATCCGGGCGACGGGGTGGGGGTGGCTTCCAGCCGGCTTTCGGCGGCACCGGGCGCGACCCTGCCGACGAGGCGACCGATTCGGTCGATGTCGACGCCGCTCTGCGCATTCTGGCGACCGACCATCGCGCCGCCCTGGTCCTGCGCGACGTCTGTGACCTGACCTACGACGAGATCGCCCTCATCCTGGACGTTCCCATCGGGACGGTCCGTTCGCGCATCGCCCGGGGGCGGGCCGCGCTGGCCGACCTGATGACGGGAGATCGGGAGAGCGGTGAGCCGGGAAGTGGCGGAGAGGGGAACGCAACGGGTCGCCCGGACGTCAAACCAGGCAAGAGGACGGAAGACCGCACACCATGACCCATGACCATCTGACCGACGAGCAGATGTCGGCCCATCTCGACGGCGAGCCGTACGGCGCTCCCTCGGAGGCTTCGGTTCCCGCCGACGCCCCCGAGGCGCACCTCGCCACCTGCGCGACCTGTCGGGAGCGCCTGGCCGCGCTGACCGAGGCCCGTGCCCTCCTGCGCCTGCCCGTCGTCGCCGTCCCCCCCTCGGTGCGGGCGGCGGCCGTCGAGGCCGCCCTCTCCGAGGCGTTCGGCCCCGGCAACGTCGCGGGCTCGGTCCCGACGGTGGCGGTTCTGACCTCGCGTCGTCCGGCGCGGCAGTCCCGGGTGCTGGTCGGCGCCGCCGCTGCCGTCGCGGTCCTGGTGGCGGCCGTGGCGGTCCCGCTCGGGCTGTCGCACGGTGGTCCCGTGTCGGCGCCATCGGCCATCGCCACCACGGTGCCCCGTTCGAGTACACAACGCGCGGCGACGCCTTCGCTGTCCCCTCCCGCGGCGCTCGGCACGGCGGCGGGCACAATCCGGAATCTCGGCCCGGTCACCTCTGCAGGAGAACTCCGGACCCGTCTCGCTCCCGAGTTCGCCTCCCTAGGCCCCAGCAAGGGCGCCTCCTCGGGAACGGTCACGGACAAGGGCGCCCCGCTCACCACCGGGGTGGCGGGGCCGAGCAATTACACCCTCAACAGCTCCGTGCCTCCCGCCTACGCCCATTGCGTGACGGTGGCCGAGGGAGCGGGCGGTGCCGGGCACACACTGGAACTGGTGGCCACGGCGACCTATGACCACACGCCTGCACTGGTGGTGGTGGTCCACGCTACGGGTGCCTCATCGACACCGGCGTCCAGCAACCTCGCCGTCGTCGTGGCCCGAACGGGTTGCCGGGTCCTGGCGCGCACGACCCTCTGACCGTCGGCGCTCTACCGTCCGATTGGGGCCCTGACCGACGAGGGTCCGACGTCCTCCACCGTGGTTTCCCGACCGATGTCATGCCGGGGTGACGAGACGCCGTCGCCGCCGGACGACCCACAGGGCGATCCCGCCGATCAGGGCCAGAAGGACGACCACGGGGAGAGCCCAGCCGATGCCGACGGCCAATGCGTCGAGGACGGCCAACGAGTTGTGGCGCAGGTACCGCCACGCGGTGGTGGCGGCATCGGTGTGCGGCTCGGGCCTCGCAGTGGGCACCACCGGCGCCCCGGGGGCCGTCAGGCTGACCGCAACGGTGGCCAGCGCGGCGGAGTTCTCGACCACGGACTGTGCCGACTGAAGCTGTTGCAGTTGCTGTTCCACCGGGAAGAGCTGGGCCTGGATCTGCAGGAACGTGCCGATGTCATTGGCCTCGGCGAGCTTGTTCTCGAGCAGGGTGACCTCGTCTTGCAGGACGGTAATGGACGCCGCGTTCTCCGCCACCTGCGCGGTGACGTCCTTGCCCTGGATCTGCTGGTCCTCCACCGTTCCAAGACCCGCCACCTTCTTGATGGCATCGGCGAAGTCGGAGTCGAGGACCCGGAATTTGATGGTGCCGGCGACCGGTGACCGCCGTGCTGTTCCGCCCGACACCGACGAGCTGTCGACGTAGCCGCCGTCGATGCCGGCCAGGGTGGCGACCGTCCGGAGGACCGGTTCCAGCTGTCCCTTGCCCACCCGCATGTCGATCGTGGCGGTGTGCACCACGAGGGGCGTCACCGCGAACACGGGCACGCGGGCCACACCGGATCGGTCGGTCGACGAGCGGCTCGGGGAGCCGGACAGGTCAGGGACCGCTGCCCCCTTGGAGGGGCTACCCACCCCGAAGGCGCCCGGCACCGATCCCGAGGACGCGCGCGCCGGCGCGCGACTGAGCCCGCCGGTGCCGGTCGCAGACGGCGCCGAGCTCGTGGCGAGAAGGTGGCGCCCTCCGGCCATCGCACCGACCATCACGGCGACGGCGGCGATGCCAACAATGATCCTCCGACGGGTCCAGTGCATGAAAGCCTCCCGGGCGTCCCAAGACGTCGGCCCCCCACCTGCGGGCCGGTCCGTGTCTTGGACGTCGGGTTCCCCCGGCAAGTTCCCAGCGTGATTCTGTGGGCCCGGTCGCCGGTCGCCGGTCGCCGGTCGCCGGTCGCCGGTCGCCGGTCGCCAGGCGTCGGGACCGCTCATAGCGTGGCGCGACCCCGCCACCGCGGCCTCACTCTCCGGGCTGCCCCCGATCGGGAGCCGGTGGAACCGTGGGCCAGCTGTCGAAGCTGCCGGTTCGTATGGCCTCCCCGGGAACCCCTGCCAGCCGTCCGAGAATCGCCCGCCCGACCCGGAGCACAATTCCGAGGACGGCGGACGTGATCACCATGCGGACCGTCAGGCGCACGAGCCGACGCACTTTTGATCCCCCTCCGTTCACGATGGTCCCGATCCCACCGTTCGGGACGAGGAGCGAGGGTCTCGATCGCAGCTCACGGCCTGAGCGTAACAACGTGGACGGCGGGTCCCTCCCGGCGCCGACCGCACGGTATCGGGAGCGTCCCGAGCCCAAGTCCTTGACCGGGGAGCCATTGTTTGCAAGCATTGGCAGATCATGAGTGTGCACGTGTTCGTCACCGACCTGCTCCTTACCTGACGGCGAGCGCCACATCGCGCTCGCCGACACGCCCCCTGAGCCGCAAGGCCAGGGGGTTTCTTCTTGGGCCGACTCCAGTGAGGGGCCCGGTCGATATGGCGATCACGTGTGAGGCCGCCGCGAGATACAGGTCGAGATAGCACGGGCAAGGGACGACGAGGAGCGAGGATAGGAAGCCATGACGAACAGCACCGAGAAAGCACAGAGCACCTCGCCAGCCGCGGCTGCCGGTCGAGCGGTCGGCGACGGACACCTTGTCGTCTTCGACACCACGCTGCGCGACGGAGAGCAATCGCCAGGGATTTCGCTCGATGTCGCCGAGAAGCTCGAGATCGCCGAGCAGCTGGCCCGGGTGGGTGTTGACTACATCGAGGCCGGATTCCCCGTCGCCAGCCAGGGCGACTTCGAGGCGGTGCAGGCGATCGCCCGCTCGGTCGGCTCCGGTCCCTCCGCCCCCGCCATCTGCGGGTTGTCGCGCACCCAGCTGTCCGACGTCGACCGTTGTTGGGAGGCGCTGCGCGACGCCGACCGCGCACGCATCCACGTGTTCATCTCGACGAGCCCCCAACACATGGAGCACATGCTCAAGATGACCCAGGAACAGGTGCTGGCGGAGACCCGCGGCGGTGTGGCCCGGGCGCGCGAGCACACGACTGACGTCGAGTTCAGTCCCCAGGACGCCACCCGGACCCCACTCGACTTCATGCTCGAGGTACTGGCGGCCGCCGTCGAGGCGGGGGCGACCACCTTGAACATCCCCGACACGGTCGGCTACGGGATCCCGTGGGACTTCGGCGCGCTCATCCAGCACGTCCGCAAGGAGGTGGCTGGTGACTACGTCCTGTCCACCCACTGCCACAACGATCTCGGCCTGGCCACGGCCAACACACTGGCCGGCGTCCAGGCCGGGGCCCGCCAGGTCGAGGTCTGTGTCAACGGACTAGGCGAGCGGGCCGGGAACGCAGCGCTCGAAGAGGTGGTCATGGCCATCCGCATCCGGCCGGACCAGTTCCCCGGATGTGACCACGAGCGTCCGTACGGAGGAGTTGGCCCGCGCCTCGCGTCTCGTGGCCCGTCTCACCGGTTATCCGGTCCAGTACAACAAGGCGGTCGTCGGACGCAATGCCTTCGCCCACGAGTCCGGCATCCATCAGCACGGCGTCCTGGCCGACCGTTCCACCTACGAGATCATCGAGGCCGCCAGCGTCGGGCAGGTCGGTCGTCAGATCGTTCTCGGTAAGCACTCGGGGCGCCATGCCTTCGCCAACACCCTCGAGAAGATGGGGCATCCACGTCCAGGGTGATGGCCTGAACCAGGCCTTCACCCGTTTCAAGGAGTTCGCCGACCGCAAGGTGGAGATCACCGAAGCCGACCTCGAGGCCATCGTGATCGAGGAGCTCGGCCACGACGTCTTGGAAGGATTCCAGCTCGAGAGCCTCGAGGTGTCCGGGGGGACAGTGGGCATGCCCCGCGCCAGCGTCGTCGTGAGCCGGGCGGGCGACAAGACCGAGGCGTCCGAAGAGGGAAACGGCATGATCGACGCCGCCTGCCGCGCCATCCGTGGCGCGACGGGTGTCGAGTCCCGTCTGATCGGATTCAACGTCTCCTCGGTGACGGGCGGGATCGACGCGCTCGGCGACGTCGTCGTCCAGCTCGAAGCCGAAGGCCTGAAGGTGTCGGGCCGCGGGGTCTCGACCGATGTCGTCGAGGCCTCGGCCCGGGCCTACCTGGCCGCGGTCAATCGGCTCGTCCGTATCCGGGCCCGCAACGAGGAACGCCAGGTCGAGATCGGTCCGTAGCGGTTGTGCCAGGTCCGCTGCTGTCCCGGCGCCTCTATGACGCCGACGTCGCCTGACGCTCGGTACGACCGCCGGTGACGGAGGCGTCGGCGTGCCGGACGGCTACGCCGTCGCGCCCGGATCCCTTGACCTGATACAAAGCGAAGTCGGCATCGTCGAGCATGTGCTCCGTGGTGGGCGCCGACCGGTCCAAGCCACTCACCCCGATGCTGAGTGTCACCGCCACCTCGGTGGCGACCGAGGCTTCCAGACGGATCCGTTCGGCCAGATCGGCGGCCGCGGGGGGCTCCGTGTTCGACATGAGCACGGCGAACTCGTCTCCACCCAGCCGACCAACCAGGTCGAAGCTCCGAGTATGGGTGCGCAGCATGGCCCCGATCCCGGCCAGGACGTGATCGCCGACGAGGTGACCGAAGGTGTCGTTGATCGACTTGAACGAGTCCACGTCGATCAACATGAGGCTCAGCGGGTAGCCATAGCGCAGGGAGCGGGCGATCTCCTCCTCGAAGCGGTCATAGAACACACGGTGCACGGCGCATCCCGTCAGTCCGTCGGTGGCGGCCAATTCGGCGATCCTGTCGGCGAGTTGTCGCTCGCGTCGTTCGCGCTCGACCCGATTGATCGAGAAGCTCACCGATAGCACGGAGGCGCCGGCCAGAACGGCGAACAACATGAGAGCACTTCCGTCGGAGATCCTTATGTCCGAGTCGACGGCCACAACGAATGAGGCAGAGGCGATGGCGGTGAATCCGCACAGTGCGGCGACCAGGGGAGTGAAGGCCAACGCGGCGTTGGCCACCGGGAGGAACAGCAGAAGGATGAGTGGGCTGTCGATGCCGCCGTCGAGGCTGGCGACCACTGCGACGGCCAGAGCCGAGAGCATGGTCCACGCGGCCGACACGGTCGGCCCCCAGTGTCTGGCCGCAACGTACGGTGCGAGAAGCAGATTGGCCACGGCGCAGGCGAGCCAGACGGCAGCTATCGCCCAGAGGAGGACCCGGTGCGGTCCGTGGGGTGACACGCCCAGGTAGATCATGACGACGACCGTTTCGGCCAGGAAGATGCCGAAACCGATCCACATCTGCCTGAGCCAGAAATCGCCTTGGATCCCGGCATTCGGATCCGCTGTGTCCACCCTGTCGAGGGAGGTGCGCCGCCGGCTGGAGGTCGCCACGATCATGGCGACCGGTCAGGCGAATGGCGGGACCGGTCAGCTCCGATCCGCCATGCCAGCAGGAGTGCCCCGAAGTCCATAGTGAGCGATTCGGCATCCTCGGTGACGAGCCGAAGGAGGGTGTGCCAATTTTCGGACAAACCTCGGACGTGGGCTGGACTCGACGCCCCGTCCCGTGCGATGGGACGTGGTCGGCGGGTTCCCGGTTCAGGCGGGCGCCGGGGCCGTGGGCTGGACCTCGGACGTGCAGAAGGAGCAGCGACGGGCGGCGGCGGGGATCTCGCTCAGGCACTCGGGGCAGTCGCGGGTGCCGGGCTCTGCCTCCTCGCCCGCCCGCCGGCGGGCCATCAGGGCGTTGAGCGGACGGACGACGACGAAGAACACCGCCGCCGACACGAGCAGGAAGGCGATCAGGGCGTTCAGAAACAGTCCGTAGGAGAACGTGCCGTGACCGACGGTGACGGTCAGGTTCTTGAAGTTGGTCTTTCCCGGGATCGAAACCAGGGGCGTCAGAAGGTTGGCCACGAACGATGTCACCACCGCGGTGAACGCGGCACCGATGACGATGCCCACGGCGAGATCCACCACGTTGCCCCGCAGGATGAAAGCTTTGAAGTCCTTCAGCATCGTTCCCCCTTTGTCTTTGGGCCGGAACCCGCGGCCTCCAGCCGTGGCCGGGTCCGGCTGTCGAGGATATGAGCCGGCAGTCCGGCAGGCGAGGATGGACCCGAGCTCTGAGCGGGGGCCCAGTGTGGTGCTCTACTACTGAAACGACCGAAGAGCAGGGCCGACAAACAAGCACGGTCGAGCGGAGGAGTACGGTGCGGCGTCTGATTCTCCAGGGAAAAGGTGAGACCGTCTGGGAGGATGTTGCGGATCCCGTCCTCACGGAACCGGCCGGGGCTCTGGTCCGCCCCGTCGCCGTGGCCACCTGCGACCTCGATGTCGGAGTCCTGAGAGGTGCCTTTCCCCTGGAAGGGCCATACCCGTTTGGCCACGAGGGCGTCGCCCAGGTCGTCGAAGTCGGCGAGGAGGTGGCCACGTTCTGCGTGGGCGACCTGGTGGTTGTCCCCTTCCAGATCTCTTGTGGGGCGTGCGCGCCCTGCCGTCGGGGTCGGACAGGGAACTGTGCCTCCCATCCCCGGATGTCCACCTATGGGCTCGGGACGATGGGAGGTCTCGAATGGGGCGGCTTCATGGCCGACGTCGTCGTCGTTCCCCATGCCGACGCCATGCTCGTCCCCCTCCCCTCCGGAATCGACCCAGTCGCAGTCGCCAGTGCCAGCGACAACATTCCCGACGGCTGGCGAACAGTCGGACCCCAACTGGCCGACGAACCAGGCGCCGAGGTACTTGTGGTGGGCGGCGATGGAGGTCCCAACTCGATCGGTCTCTATGCGGCCGGCCTGGCCGTGGTCCTCGGCTCGTCGCGAGTGGTCTATCTCGATGACGACCCTGACAGACTCGGAATCGCATCGGCCTTCGGAGCCGACGTGATCGACGGATCTCCGCCGAGGAGGGCAGGGACGTTTCCCATCACCGTCGATGTGAGTGGCACCCCGGTGGGGTTGCAGTGCGCCCTTAACAGCACCGCTTTCGACGGGACGTGTTCGAGCGCCTCGGTCTATCTCACCGATCCCATCCTGCCCTTGTTCTCCATGTACTCGCGCTGTTGCACGTTCCGGATCGGACGGGCCCACGTACGCCCGGCCATACCGTCGGTGCTCGATCTCGTGGTGGAGGGCTTCAATCCGGCTCTGGTCACGTCAGCGGTGGTCGATTGGGACGACGCCACGTCGGCCTTGGCCGATCCGCCCATGAAGCTCGTCTTCAACCGCCCCTCGAGCACCCCGGCGCCCGGTGGTTGAACGGGGACGGCAACGGGTTTAGCAATCGGCGCTCTCGCGGCGACGGACGGCCACGATCACTCCGCTCGAGAACCCCAGTTCCGAACAGACGAGTCGCTCGTCGGCGACCAGCCGCTCTCGCACACGTGTCAGGGCGAGCCGCAACGCGTCGTCGTCGTGGCGTGTGACATCCATATCGTCCACGACCAGTGTGCCGCCCGGGCGGAGCGCGTCGATGGTGGCCGGCAGACCGGTTGTCTTGCCACCAGGTGCATCGGCGAAGATGAGGTCGAACGTACCCAATCCGGGAACCAGAGCGGCTCCGTCGCCACGCTCGAAGCGCACATACGGTGGCCACGGGGCGGAGCGGGTATCGGTCTGGAGCCGCTCGTCGACGTCAACAGTGACAATGTCGACGTCGGTGCGGTCACCGAGCCCGTGGACGAGCCAGGCCACGCCGCAGCCCACTCCGGTTCCGAGCTCGAGGATCCGCCCCTCGGCAGGCACGGAAGCCGCCAGGGACGACAGGAACGCGCCCACCTCCGGTTCGCTCGACAACGCGAATCCGGCCGCGTCAGCCCGTTGCCGCGCCTGCTCCACCATCGGGGGAACAATCACCGGCTCGTCCTCCAGACCGCCCGGTCAGCCGGTGGTGACGGGGAGCCAGTCGGGCCGGTGCGTCTCGTAGTCGGCGATGGACCCGGCATGGCGAAGCGTGAGACCGATGTCGTCCCACCCGTTGAGGAGCCTCTCGCGTGTGAACTCGTCGAGCGGGAAGGTTCCGGAGAGCCCGGCGGCGGGAGCCTCGATCGTCCCCCGGGCGACGTCGACGGTGAGCTCGAGCGACGGATCGCGCAGCACGGCGTCGAGCAGGGCGCGCCCGAATTCTGAGTCCACCTCCGCCGGTAGGAGACCCTGCTTGGTGCAATTGTTGCGGAAGATGTCGCCGAAGCGCGGCGAGATCACGACCTCGAAGCCATAATCCATCAACGCCCACACGGCGTGTTCGCGAGACGAGCCGGTGCCGAAGTTCGGGCCCGCCACCAAGACGGTGGCACCGATGAACTCCGGCTGGTTGAGGATGAAGGAGCGGTCGTCGCGCCATTCGGAGAACAGCCCCGCACCGAATCCGGTCCGTTCGACTCGCTTGAGCCAGTCCGACGGGATGATCTGATCGGTGTCCACGTCCGTCCGGTCGAGAGGCACGGCTCGGCCTGTCACCACGTGCAAGGGTTTCACGACAGGTCCTCCGGAGTGGCGAAGTGGCCGGCAACGGCCGTCGCGGCGGCGACGCCCGGCGACACCAGGTGGGTTCGACCTCCGCGGCCCTGGCGGCCCTCGAAATTGCGGTTCGACGTCGACGCACAGCGCTCACCCACCGCCAGCTTGTCCGGGTTCATGGCCAGGCACATCGAGCAACCCGGTTCGCGCCAGTCAAAGCCGGAGGACGTGAATACCTCGTCCAGCCCTTCTGCCTCGGCCTGCGCCTTGACGCGGTGTGATCCGGGCACGACCAGCGCCCGTAGACCGGGCCTCACGCGGCGCCCGCGCAGAACGGTGGCGGCGGCCCTCAAGTCCTCGATCCGCCCATTCGTGCACGATCCGATGAAGACAGTGTCGACGGCGATGTCGCGTAGCGGCGTCCCGGCCGTCAGGCCCATGTACTGCAGGGCCCGCACTGCCGCCTCCCGCGCTCCCGCTTCGGCGAAGCTCTCGGGATCGGGGACGATTCCGTCGATCGCCACGACCTGACCAGGGTTCGTCCCCCACGTGACATGGGGACGCAGTGTCGAGGCATCCATGGCCACCGTCGTACCGAACTCTGCACCCTCGTCCGTTCCTAGTGTCCGCCAGTCCTCGAGGGCTTCTTCCCACAGTGCTCCCTTCGGCGCGTGGGGGCGACCGTCGATGTAGGCGTACGTGGTTTCGTCCGGCGCCACCATGCCCGCGCGGGCGCCGGCTTCGATCGACATGTTGCAAACCGTCATGCGGCCTTCCATGCTCAGAGCGCGGATCGCCGAACCCCGGTACTCGATCACGTGGCCGGCGCCACCCCCGGTGCCGACTTTACCTATCACGGCGAGGACAATGTCCTTGGCCGTCACCCCGCCGGGCAGATCCCCCTCGACGTCGACCGACATCGTCGACGGTCGCATCTGGGGAAGCGTCTGAGTGGCGAGGACGTGCTCCACCTCGGACGTTCCTATCCCGAAGGCGAGCGCGCCGAAGGCACCATGGGTCGAAGTGTGGCTATCGCCGCATACGACCGTCATCCCCGGCAGGGTCAGTCCGAGCTCGGGACCGATGATGTGAACGATGCCCTGGTTGGCGTCCCCCATCGGATAGCAGGTGATCCCGAACTCGGCGCAGTTCGCCGACAGCACCTCGAGCTGTCTGGCCGAGATGGGGTCGGCGACCGGCCGGTCGATGTCCATGGTGGGTACGTTGTGGTCGGCGGTCGCCACCGTCAGTTCCGGATGACGCACCGACCGTCCGGCCAGACGGAGCCCATCGAACGCCTGCGGCGAGGTGACCTCGTGAATCAAGTGCAGGTCGATGAAGAGGATGTCGGGTTCGCCAGCGGCGGCATAGACGACGTGGCGGTCCCAGACCTTCTCGATCAGGGTCTTCGGTTTGTCACCAGAGGGCGATGGCACCGTCAGGATCCGATTCTCACGATCTCCACCCGGAGGGTGCCACCGGGTGCCTCGTACTCGACGACGTCACCGGGCGACCGACCGAGAAGCGCCTGTCCGAGCGGCGACCCGGGAGAGACGACGCTCAGTTCCTCATCGCGCTCCTCGATCGAACCGACGAGAAAGCGCTCGATCTCGTCGTCTCCCTCGTATCGGATGGCCACGATCGAGCCGGTGGCCACCGACGTGTCCGGAAGGGTGGTCCCGTCCACGATCTCGGCATCGGACAGGGTGGCCGCCAACTGGCGGATCCGGGCCTCCATCTTCCCCTGCGTGTCCTTCGCCGCGTGGTAGTCGCCGTTCTCGGAGAGATCCCCGAGCGCACGGGCGGCTTCGATGGCCCGCGCCACCTCCACCCGTCCCCGGGTGGTCAGGTCCTCGTGCTCGGCCTTCAAGCGCTCGTAGGTGGCGCGCGTGAGTTGTGTGGGCTCTGTCACAACCATGAGGCTACCCGTCCGCCTCGGGGCGTTCGCCAGGCGATTTCGGGGGCCGGGGAGGTTGACGTCCTGGTCAGCGTGGGGGAGACTGGTGGGCGATGTCCACGCCGACCGCCACCGTCATCATTATCGAATAGGCGTGCGCCCCCCGGCGTGCGCCTGACCGACCGTCCACTTCGTGGGCGGTTTTTCATTTTCCGGCACTCCACGGCGGCCGGCTCGGGGCCGGCGATCACCCCGGCTCCAGCCGGGACGGGCAGGCTGAGACCCAGAGAGAGACTGCCAGAGAGAGACTGCCAGAGAGAGACTGCCAGAGAGAGACTGATGATGAACCGAAGGAACCGACACACAGAGAAGGGGACACGGTGAGCCCCACCGCCACCCAACGCGTGGCCGTCATCGGCGGTGACGGAATCGGACCGGAGGTGGTGGCCGAGGCCCTCAAGGTGGTGGCCGCCGCCGGGGTGCAGCTCGATACCACCCCCTTTGACCTCGGAGCGGATCACTACCTGCGCACCGGTGAGGTCCTACCCGACGCCACCCTCGACGAGCTACGGGGCTTCGACGCCGTTTTGCTGGGGGCGGTCGGCCCGCCCGTCGGCTCGACGGACGTCCCCAACGGCCTCCTCGAGCGGGGTCTGCTGCTCCGGCTGCGCTTCGAGCTCGACCTCTACGTAAATCTCCGTCCGTTCACGGGCACTCCGGGCGCACCGGCACCGGACTGCGACTTCGTTGTCGTCCGGGAGAACACCGAGGGCACCTACGCGGGCGAGGGTGGCTTCCTGCGCAAGGGGACACCCTTCGAGGTCGCCACCCAGGGGTCGGTGAACACCCGCATGGGGGTGGAGCGCTGCGTCCGGTTCGCCTTCGAGCTGGCGGCGCGTCGTCCCCGGCACCACCTCACCCTCGTCCACAAGACCAACGTCCTGACTTTCGCCGGCGATCTGTGGCAACGCGCCACAGCCGCCGTGTCGGCGGAATATCCCGGTGTGAGCCACGACTACAACCACGTGGACGCAGCCTGTATCTATCTGGTCGAGCAGGCGACCCGCTATGACGTGATCGTCACGGACAACCTGTTCGGTGACATCCTCACGGACCTCGCCGGAGCCGTCGCCGGGGGTATCGGATTCGCGGCGTCGGCCAACCTGAACCCGGCCCGTACGGGTCCGTCGCTCTTCGAGCCGGTGCACGGCGCCGCCCACGACATCGCCGGCACGGGCGCAGCCAACCCGCTCGCCGCCATTCGGTCCGCGGCGCTCATGCTCGAACATCTGGGCGCCTCCGCCGCCGCCGATCGGATCACCAAGGCGATCGCGACATATGTGGCCGGGCACCCTGCCGACGGACCGTTCCCCTCCACCGTCGCCGTGGGCGACGCCATCGCAGAAAGGCTCTAGGCCCGTGCCTCTCACCGCAGCGGACAAGATCTGGATCGACGGTCAATTCGTCGACTGGGACAAGGCGCAGGTCCACGTCCTCACCCACTCCCTGCACTATGGATCCGGAGTCTTCGAGGGCATCCGTGCCTACCCGACCCCGGCGGGGGTGGCCGTGTTCCGGCTCACCGACCACATCCAGCGCCTCTTCATGTCGGCCAAGATCCTCATGATCGACGTGCCCTTCGATGTCGTCCAGTTGGTCGACGCCACCAAGGAACTGCTCCGGGTGAACGCACTCGACGACGGTTGCTACATCCGACCGATCGTCTACCTGGGCTACGGCGAGATGGGCTTGAACCCGCTGCCCTGTCCGGTGAGTGTGGCCATCGCGGCGTGGCCGTGGGGCACGTACCTGGGCGACGAGGGCGTGGCCAACGGCATCAGGCTGAAGGTCTCATCGTGGCAGCGTCACGACCCGAACGCCGTGCCCACGGCGGCCAAGAGCACGGGCATGTACCTGAATTCGTCACTGGCCAAGGTGGAGGCACTGAAGGCCGGCTACGACGAGGCCCTCCTTTTGGCGCCCGACGGGAAGGTCTCGGAATGCACGGGCGAGAACCTCTTCATCGTCCGGGGCGACCGCGTCTTCACGCCACCGACGTCGGATTCGGGGGCGCTGGCGGGGATCACCCAGGCCTCGGTCACCACCATCGCCAACGACCTGGGGTACGAGGTCATCAACGAGGCACTCGTCCGCACCGACCTGTATACAGCCGACGAGGCCTTCCTCACGGGCACGGCGGCGGAGGTGGTCCCGATCCGGGAGGTCGACGACCGGATGGTGGGTACGGGCCGACCCGGCCCCATCACCAAGCAAATCCAGCAGACCTACTTCGCCGCCGTGCGCGGCGAGGTGGACCGCTACAAGGACTGGCTCGAACATGTCCGCTAGTCGATCAGCGCCTGTCAAGGCGGAGCGCGGTCGCCAGAGCCACGACCACCACGCCACGAGCCACGCCTTTGCCCTCCCGGAACTTCCCGAGGCGGTGGACATTTTCGACACGACTCTGCGGGACGGGTCCCAGCAGGAGGGCCTCTCGCTGACGGTGGACGACAAGCTCCGCGTGGCCGAGCAACTCGATCATCTCGGCGTGACCTTCATCGAGGGGGGCTGGCCGGGAGCCAACCCCAAGGACGAGGAGTTCTTCGCCCGGGCCCCGGCCGAGCTGCGCCTGTCGACGGCCACCCTCGTGGCCTTCGGATCGACACGACGCCCAGGGGTCCGGCCCGAGGACGACGAGGTGTTGCGCCACCTGGTGAAGGCCAACACCGAGGCCGTCTGCATCGTGGCCAAGGCGTCAGAGATGCACGTCACCGATGCACTGCGCACCACCCTCGACGAGGCCGTGTCCATGGCGGCCGAATCGGTCGGGTTCCTGCGCGAACACGGGCTCCGGGTGTTCTTCGACGCCGAGCACTTCTTCGACGGCTTCCGGGACAACCCTGACTTCAGTCTCCGGGTCCTCCGGGCGGCCGAAGAGGCCGGTGTCGAGGCCTTGGTGCTCTGCGACACCAATGGTGGCGCGCTGCCCCACGACGTGGAACGGATCGTGGCGGGGATCGTGTCTGATTTCTCGTGCCAGGTCGGTGTGCATTTCCACAACGACTCGGGCTGCGCCGTGGCCAATTCGATCGCCGCTGTCCGCGCCGGCGCCACCCACGTCCAGGGGTGCATCAACGGCTACGGCGAGCGGACGGGCAACGCTGATCTCTCGGCCGCCATCCCCAACCTGTCACTGAAGCTCAACATCCGTACCATCCCGGCGGACCGCCTCGAACGTCTCACGCCCGTGTCGCACCACATCGCCGAGCTGGTCAACATGGCCCCCAACCCACAGCAGCCCTACGTCGGCGTCGCCGCCTTCGCCCACAAGGCCGGTCTCCATACGAGCGCCATCGCCCGTCGCCGTGACGCCTATGAGCACGTCCAACCGGACTCGGTCGGCAACGGCACCCGCTTCGTCGTATCGGAGATGGCGGGCCGGTCCACCCTGGCGCTCAAGGCCCAGGAGCTCGGGCTCGAGCTCGACTCCGACGCGCTCTCGGGGTGCTCGACACCCTGAAGACGCTCGAGCACCGCGGCTACCACTTCGAGGTGGCCGACGGATCCCTCGAGCTCCTGCTTCGCCGGGCCACGGGATGGGAGCCTGACTTCTTCGACCGTCGAGTCGTTTCGAGTCATCGCCGACCACACGCACAACTCGGCCCACAGCGGCCGGCACCTGACCGAGGCGACGGTGAAGGTTCGCGTCGACGACGCCCGGGTGGTGGCCACCGCCGAGGGAAACGGACCCGTCAACGCCCTCGACTCGGCCCTGCGCCAGGCCATCGGCTCGTCCTATCCCGGTGCTTGCCGGCATCCATCTCGTCGACTACCGGGTCCGTGTCCTCGACACCGGCCGGGGGACGGGAGCGGTCACACGCGTTCTGATCGACACCACCGACGGCGAGGTCGTCTGGACCACGATCGGTGTATCGGAGAACATCATCGAGGCCTCGTGGCAGGCCCTCTTCGACTCGATCGTCTACGGTCTCCTCCACGGCGAGACGACCGACGCCGGTACATCGGACGCCGGCACCTCGGACGCCGGCACCTCGGACGCCGGCACATCGCGCACCGGCACGGAGGAAAGATGACGCAACCCAGCTATGTACCCATCGTCGAGGCGGACCAGGTCCGCCCCGCCTACCGGTTGCGGACCCCCGGCGACTGGCGACAAGACCGTGTATCGGAGAACCTGTCACCGGTCCACCCCCGAGGTCGCGATCTGGGCGTGCCGGGTCCCGATCAGGGCTACGCCCTCCTTGTGGCCCATGAGCTGTTCGCCGACCGTCTCGAGTTGAGTCCCGGCATCACGGCGGAGGACGCCCTAGTCGGTTGTGCGGCCGTAGCCAGCGCTCGGGCGTCACTCTTCGGGCGCGCTCCGGTCGGTAAGGACGTCGAGCTGGCTCTCGTACTGTTCGGATTCCTCGGTGGGGCGTCCTCCGATCTGATCGTCTGGCGGACGCCTCTGTTCCAGGCGGCCGCGCACCACTACCGACAGCAGCGCCGCATCGTCGAGGCCCTACCGGAATCGACGCTGCGGATGGCTCCCGACCAGGTGCGCTCCCAGCTACCGACCTGGCGCGCTCTCGTCGTCGACTGAGCAAGGTCGCTCCGGCGATGGAGCGCTAGGCCCCCGCTCAGGCGGGCCAGCCCGACCGGGCCGGGTTCGCGTCGACGCCCGCGGAGATGGGAAACTGCCGATATGGAACCACTGTCATTCTCCCTGACCGACACCCACCGGGAGTTCCGGGCTTCGGTACGGCAATTGAGCGAGGCGCGCATCGCTCCCCACGCCGCCGCCGTCGACCGCGACGCGTCGTACCCCTGGGACAGCTTCAAGGCCTGCGTCGACTTGGAGCTCCCCACCATCGGCATCCCCGTCGAATACGGCGGGGCCGGAGCGGACCACGTCACTCAGGCCATCATGGTCGAGGAGCTCGCCCGGGCGTGCGCGTCCACGAGCGTTACCCTGCTGATCTCCAAGCTCAGCATGATGCCCGTCATGAACTGGGGCTCCGACGATCTCAAGGGGCGGTACCTCCCCCGCGTGGCGTCGGGTGAGGCGCAGGGAAGTTACTGCCTGTCGGAGGCCGACGCCGGCAGCGATGTCGCCGCCATGCGGTGCCGGGCGGTACGAGACGGCGACCACTACATCCTGTCGGGGACCAAGTACTGGATCACCAACGCCGGTATCTCCGACACGTACACGGTCTTCGCCAAGACGGATCCCGAGGCCGGGCACCGGGGCATCAGCTGCTTCGTCGTCGAAGCGGACTGGGGCGTCAAGGTGGCGAAACTCGAACACAAGATGGGACTGCGGGGGAGCCCGACCGGTGAAGTCGTCTTCGACGATGTCCGCGTGCCGGCCGCCAACCTCGTCGGCGAGGAGGGTCAGGGTTTCACCATCGCCATGCACACCCTGGACCGCAGCCGTCCGACGATCGGTGCCCAGGCGGTCGGCATTGCCCAGGGCGCCATCGATCAAGCGGCGACATACATGAAGCAACGTCAGGCCTTCGGCCAACCCATCGCCGATTTCCAGGGTCTCCGGTTCATGCTGGCCGATATGGCGATGCGCACCGAAGCGGCGCGCACTCTCGTGTACCGGGCCTGCTCCGTGATCGATGCCGGCGACCCCGACGGAGATCTCTCCATGATCGGAGCCATGGCCAAGTGCTTCGCTTCCGATACCGCCATGTCCGTGACCACCGACGCGGTGCAGCTACTCGGCGGCTACGGCTACACGAAGGACTTTCCCGCCGAGCGGATGATGCGCGACGCCAAGATCACCCAGATATACGAGGGCACCAACCAGATTCAGCGGGTCGTGATCGCAAAGAAGCTGCTTGGATAGAACATTTCAATCGGATCGAGGGTGGCCGGTGCCAACGGTTCGGCGGATCTATCCCAATCCGTCCCTATTTCGGCGCCTGTGAGCCATGACTGATCGGCGACCCGGCATCGCAGATGCTGAGGCTCGGGTTGAGGCTGGCCACGGTGCAATCTGGTTGGAGTTTGGGGACGATCTCGCTGACCGATATTGGGCAGCCCGGACTCGGGAACGCCCGATCTGCCATCCTGAGTCCATGAACACGCCTTACGAGGCAGCGGGTAGAGCCGACGGATTGCTGCGTGTTGGATCGTGCCAGGCCCGCCAGGGTGATGGCGGACGAGGTGGTGAGCCACGCCTTCAGCCACGGTTACCAACCCATCACACCGAAGAGCTCGCCGCACGTCGATCCACCTCGAACCAGACCAAACAGCGATGCTCGACTCACTCGATGAGGGCCGGAGGAGTGACGTGAACTCGCCGACGGTCACCTCGGGCATCGATCCCCCAAAGGTACCGTCGCACCGGCTGTATCGCGCTATCCGAAACGTGGTCCCCACCTGGTCCAAGCTCGCGGCTTTGCGCGCCGTGAGGGCCGCGGTAGTCCTGTCTGGCCTGTTCGCCTTGTCGAGCAAGGTTATCGGCAATCCGCAAGTGGCCACGTTTGCAGCCTTCGGCGCGTTTGCCACGCTCGTGATGGCCAATTTCGGTGGAGACCGGCGCGACAAATTCTTCGCTCACTTCGGACTCGCGGTCGCCGGGAGCGTCGGGCTGGTCATCGGCACCGCGGTGAACTCCACGACTTGGATAGCGGCACTCGTCACCGTTGCCGTGGCTTTCTGCGTGCTCTTCGCCGGGGTGGCTAGCGCGAACGCAGCGTCGGGGGCCACAGCGCTGCTGCTTGCCTATATCCTGCCCGCCGCATCCCCAGGAACGATCAGCATGATTCCCGACCGGTTGGCGGGATGGTGGATGGCGTCTGCTGCTGGCACCGTCGCGGTGCTGGTCCTCAATACGCGGCCACCGACCGACCGTCTTCGAACGTCCATCGTTCACCTGAGCACGGTTCTTTCCGAGCAGCTCGCTGACGCGATCAACGGTGTAACGGATCCCACCGGCTTCAGTCTTCTCACGGGTGCGAAAGATGAGCTCTTGAGCGCCTTCACCGAGGTGCCGTACCGGCCCATCGGGCTCACGCTGACGGACCAGGCGATCTCCGATCTGGTGGAGTCGCTCCGGTGGTGCGCCACCTCCGTCATCCAGTCGATCGGCGCCGGGAACTTTGATAACACGCGGTCGGCTGACCGGGAGATACTGGGGCAAAGTGCCGAGTCATTGAGGCTCACCGCCGGGCTCATCAGAGACGGCAAGCCGGCGAGAATCGAAGACGTCCTTCGCGACCTCGACACGAGTCTGGGTCGACACGAGGTATTCGCTGACAGAACGATCGGCACCGAAGACCTCCACCGGGCTTTTGAAGCCCGCATGGTGGCAGTCGCAGCCCGCCTCGTCGCGGCGGACGCCCTCATCGCCGTCAAGCGGGCCCAGCCGGCTGAGGTGGCTGAACAAGCGAGCTCGTGGTGGGGTCAGCAGATCGTGGGCGACCGTGGGGTCGAGCGCCGCACCGTGTTGCGCGCAGTTGTGAACGTTGTCAGGGGTCATGCGAGTCTGCGGTCGATCTGGTTTGTGAACAGCATTCGGGGCGCAGTCGCCCTTGCGGCGGCAGTGGCAATAGCCGACGGGACCAACGTCCAACACGGCTTCTGGGTCGTGCTCGGCGCTCTTTCCGTCCTGCGAACAAGCGCGGCATCCACCGGGGCCACCGCTCTTCGAGCACTCAGCGGCACTGTCGCCGGGTTCGCCGTTGGCGCAGCCCTGCTACTCGCCATCGGGCACCACGCATCGGTCCTGTGGGTGGTCCTTCCTATCGCCATTTTGGTTGCTGCCTATGCGCCTGGTACCGCGCCCTTGGCGGTGGGTCAAGCCGCTTTCACGGTGACGATCGCCGTGCTTTACAACTTGATAGCGCCAGTCGGGTGGAAGGTAGGCGAACTTCGGGTCGAGGACGTGGCTATCGGCGTGGCGGTGAGCGCCGTCGTGGGCGTCATCTTCTGGCCCAGGGGTGTCGCAGCTGTCGTGGCCAAGGACCTAGCCGATGCCTTCCATTCCGGCGGCGTCTATCTGGTCCAGGCGACCGCGTGGGCCCTAGGCATCCGAAGCCAGCGACCTGACGGGGCCGCTAGGGCGGTCGCCGCGGGAAATCGTCTCGATGACGCTCTGCGGGGACTGTTGTCCGAACAAGGGACCAAGCGGGTAGCGAAGGAGGATTTGTGGCTTCTTGAGGGTGCCGCTCTTCGCCTGCGCCTCGTGGCCTACGCCTTGGCGCGGGAAGTCTCACCCCAACGCTCTCGAGGCGAAGGTCCCCGGACCGTTATAGCGGAGTCCGTGCGTTTGGCGGGCGAGTACGACGCGCTCGGCGTCGCGGCTGGGCCACACACCTGACACCGTCGCCGAAGAACTCGCCGGTCTCGATCTCGGCGCTTCGGATCATTCGGCGGAAGACGGACAGCTTGTGTGGATACAGCTTCACCTCGATCATCTGGCCGACAACTTGGAGGAGATTGCGCAACCGACGCGATCTCTTGCCGAGCGGGTCGACTCTCCGTGGTGGCGCTGAACCGCTGAGTCCACCGTCGCGAGGGCGTCCGCCGGGGCATCCAGTGAAGGGCAGCGAGCATTCTCAGGTAAGAGGGTGCCACGGTGAACGCGCCCTTGAATCCATCCGTGAGCGCGACTGGAACCGCAGCGCCTTGGCGCAGTGCGCTGGTCATACGGCTGGTGGAGACGGTCGAGAGGATCGGCAGCCCAAGCGATCCGCCGACTCAGCATCATAGGCTGGACTGAGTGTCACGGCAGACCGAAAGGACCGAGGTCAACGGACTTGACGCTACGGTGTAAACATAGTTGGGAGAGCACCCAGATCTACGAAGGAACCAACCAGATCCAGCGGGTCGTGATCGCAAAGAGGCTGCTTGGGTAGAACATTCTCGATCGGATCGAGGTCACCGGCTCCCACAGTTCGGCGGATCTATCCCAACCTGTATCGCCGCCACTGAGCGATGCAGCCTGGTCGCGTCTCCGAACTGTCCGTGACTGCGCAGCGCTAACCGGCAGTTGCGAATGGGTCGCGAGCCGAAGGCGTCGTGCCCGTACACGCGAATGCAGGGTGTTCTGTCCAAGGTCTCAGGTCAAGCTCGAGAGTCTCGTCGTTGGCTCTAGTTCGACGCTGGCGCCTGTGTCACGGCGACATCCCGGCCTACCCCAGAACCGATCGTGCTCGGCTGAGATGACCTGACCCTCGGCTCATTGCCCTCTACCGGCCGCAACTGGGCGGGCCGACGTCAACAAGGGGCAGGTCGATGGCCAAGTACCGAAGCGGGCTGCCGCAATCGGAGACGATATATTCCTCACCGAGGTGGGCTCGAAACCGACCTCATCTTTCATGACGGGCAGCTCCGATCGCCGACTTGGTAGACCCGTACCGAGATCGCGACGCACGTGACGACGCCGGTTGGCTACCCTTAGGTAGGGCCGTGACTGGCGCGTCAGGTGGAGCACCACCGGGAAGCGGCCCCGCCGACCGACGTGCCGGCGACTGCCGTGCGCCTGGGCGATGAGAGGGGACTCGTCCAAGGAGGGCGCATGGCCGTATCCGCAGAGCAGACCGCCTTTCGATCGGCCCTCGACGTGGTGGCGGTGGTGGAGCCCCGCGTGGCCGCCTCCATCGAGGCCGAGCTGACCAGCCAGCGCCGCCAGCTAAAGTTGATCGCCTCGGAGAACTACGCCTCCCCGGCGGTCCTGCTGGCGATGGGCAACTGGCTGTCCGACAAGTACGCCGAAGGCGTGCCCGGTCGGCGGATGTATGCCGGGTGTGAACAGGTCGACCAGATCGAACGCATTGCCGCCGAGCACGCAACAGCTCTGTTTGGTGCCGACCATGCCTACGTACAACCTCACTCGGGCATCGACGCCAACCTGGTCGCTTTCTGGGCCATCCTGGCGTGCCGCATCGAGCGACCCTTCCTAGACGGCGCCGGGGCCGGCCACGTCAACGATCTGTCCTCCGATGCCTGGCAGGAACTGCGCCGCCAGCTCGGCGTCCAGCGGATGATCGGCATGTCTCTCGACGCCGGCGGGCATCTCACCCATGGGTTCCGCCCCAACATCTCAGGCAAGATGTTCGACCAGGCCAGTTACGGCGTCGACCCCATCACCGGACTCATCGATTATGAGGCCGTACGGGCTCAGGCGCGCGAGTTCCGGCCCCTGATACTTCTGGCCGGCGACTCCGCCTATCCCCGCAACCCCAACTTCCGGGTACTGCGTGAGATCGCCGAGGAGGTCGACGCCACGCTCATGGTCGACATGGCGCACTTCGCCGGCTTGGTGGCCGGCAAAGTCCTCACCGGTGACCTCGACCCTGTTCCCCACGCCCATGTGGTGAGCACGACGACCCACAAATCCCTACGCGGACCTCGTGGCGGCATGGTCCTGGCCACCGCCGACTACGCCGAATTCGTGGACCGGGGTTGCCCGATGGTCCTCGGCGGACCCCTTCCCCACGTCATGGCAGCCAAGGCGGTGGCTCTGGCCGAGGCGCGACGGCCCGACTTTGCCGAGTACGCCCGGTCGATCGTCACCAACGCCCAGGCGCTGGCCGAAGGCCTCGCCCGCCGGGGTGCGCGGTTGGTCACCGGCGGCACCGACAACCACATCGTGCTCATCGACGTCGCCGGCACCGTGGGACTCACGGGGCGCCAGGCCGAAGCGGCCCTCCTCGACGCCGGCGTGGTGACCAACCGCAACTCGATACCCGCCGATGTCCACGGCGCCTGGTACACCTCAGGCATCCGCCTGGGGACACCCGCCCTCACCACCCTCGGATGCGGGCCAGCCGAGATGGACGAGATAGCCGACATCATCACAACCACACTGCGGGCCACGACGGCCTCCCCAGCACCTTCCGGTCTTTCCCAGGCCCGATACGTCCTCGACGCGCGTATCGCGGCTACATGCCGGCGCCGTTGCAGCGATATCCTCGGCCGGTTCCCCCTGTATCCTGACGTATAACTCTAGGTCCCGTTCCGTGCGTCGTGTGAGAACACAAGTTCGCCACTGAGGCCCGACCGATCGGTATCCGCGGCCGAGAGCGATACTTTGGGGCTCCGGTCATCAGCCGAGCTATGTGCCCCAGGACATCACCGGCAGTACCGGACGGCCCAGAGATTGCCCCGCAGGTGTCTGGGAGTGCTCGCGACAGTCAGCGAGTCGGGTCCCGACCTCTCCCGCCGTCCTTCAATCGTCCAGCAGTTTGCAAAGCGTCAGCGGCTCGCCGTTCGATGGTCCCATAACCGTTGGCCGCTGCGACGGAGTGCGCCTTGGTGAGATGGTCCCGAGCCTTCTCGATGTCGCCCGGAGCCTGGCGTTCGGCGAACATCGTTCCCCACAGATGGTCGGTCCGTGCAGCGACGAACTTGGCGTCTGTTCGACTGCTGTAGGCGGAGGAATGAGCAAAGTAGGCGTCCGCCTCGTCGTAACGCCCAAGGACGGTGGCAAGGCCACCAAGGTAAAGGCTGACCGGTCCTTCAAACGCGACGGGGGCTAGGCACGACTGCGAGGCCCACGGTGCAAGTCGGTCCAACAAGGGACCGGCGCACTGTCGGTGCCGACATACGATGGCAACGTCTGCCCATTCAGCCATTGTGAGGAGCCAAACCGGATCGAAGGGAAGATCAAACCCGGCAGCAGCGAAATCTTCGAGCAGCTGACTCGCCTCCTCGATTCTGTCTGCCTCCGCGTGGGCCAGAGCCAGCGCCGCGGTGAGCACCCCGGCCACATCGGGGGCATCTGCGACCATCTGCTCCAGCACTGGGATTAGTTCGCCCATGGTTCCGCGTTGGTGGTTGACAATTATGAGTTGTGAGCCGAACATGAAAGTCGCGTCTGGCTGACCACCGTCGGTGCCTATCTGAAGAGCCTCCGTGGCTAGCTGTTCGGCTCGGTTCCAATCCCCGGCGATCTGGGCCCGGGTGGACCGCAACCAAGCATGCGTCCAACCGAAAAACGGCTGGTCCAGCTGCTCGGCCAGGGATCCCAAGGCGAGGAGACCGCGATCGACCTCGTCAATATCACCGTTCTGGGCAGCGACGTCGATACGAATCAGGTAGGCGAGGAAGTGAAGTGTTGGGTCGCCGACGCGCTCGGCCCGAATCAATGCGTCAGCGGACGACGTCAGCGATTTTTCGAGGAGCGACGGTACTAGGAGTGAATACGAAACTGCGCTCAGAACCCGCACGGTGCTGGCGTCGTCACCGGAGGACTCGGCGATGGCCAGGGCCTCGTCGGCCAGGGACTGGCGGCGCGCTAGCGGACTGCCAAGGGCGAGTTCAGAACACAACGTGGCGAGCACGAGCGCCCGGTCGGGTTGGTTGGCGGGGAGCCGATCGAGGGCCATTTCCAGGACCTCGACCCTCTCGGTGTCAATGACACCGGCTGCGCTGAAGAAGCCCCGGTTGTTGGCCAGGGCCGAGGCAACGAGGCGGCCTGTGTCATCGAGATCTGCGGCTCGATGAGCGGCGTCGAGAAGGGTCTCACGAAACGCCGGGTCCCCCGTTTGACGCTGTGCCGTGCCGATGCCGATGGCCAGGTCTAGCGCCAGGATCGGATCGGGATCGCTGGCCTGGGGATAGAGGTCGAGGGCCTGGGCGTAGTACGACAAGGCATCGGCGGGGGCGAGGGCGGCCAGGGCGGCGTCGCCCGCTTGGCGGGCGTAGGCGATGGCTTTGGAGATGTCGATGGGCTGGGTCGCGCTCAACCAGTGCCGGGCCAGTTCTCCCACCCTGGCCCCCGGACAGTCACCGCAGAGGTCCTCCAGCGCGTCGGCCACCTTGCGGTGGGCCCGTGCCCGTCGGTTGGGACCGAGGTCCTCGGACAGGGTGTGCTGGATCAGGGCGTGGGAAAAGCTGTAGCGACCTGACAGTTCGCGCACCAGGGCCACCGCTGCCGCTGCCTCCAAGATGTCGAGCAGGTCGTCATCGGAGGTCTGCGTGGCCCGGGCCAGGACGTCGAGGTCGAAGTCCCGGCCGATCACCGCCGCCATCGACAACACCTTGCCTGCATCCGGCCCCAGTCGCCCCACCCGAGCGCCGATCACCTCACGAACGCTGTCGGGCAGGGTGACCTCGTCCAGGGAGAGATCGGACACCCACCGGCCGGTACTGTCCTGGTACAGCGCCCCCGTCTCGACAAGGTGGCGGAGCACCTCGCTCACGAAGAATGGGTTGCCGTCGGTCTCGCGGTAGACGGCGTGCGCCAGGCCCACCCCGTCGTCATCGAGGGCCTGACCGGCGGCCGCCTCCAGGAAGGCCACCACCCCAGTGTCATCGAGCCCTGCCAGGTCGATGCGGGTCACTCCCTCGAGCCGTCGCAGGGCGGCGAGGGCGTCGAGCAGCGGATGCCCTTGGGACAGCTCGGTGTCCCGATAGGTCCCGATCACGAGCACCCGCATGGCCTGATCGGAGGCCGCAATGTGTCGCAGCAGCAGCAGGCTGGCTTTGTCGGCCCACTGGAGGTCGTCGAGGACCACGACAACTGGTTGGTCATGCGATACCTGTGCGAGCAGACCGACAACGGCCGCGAAGAGCAGGAACCGCTCGGTGTCGGCGTCGGTGGCCTTGGAGGGTGGCAGGTCCGGGATGCGACTGGCGAGGGCTGGTGTCAGCTTCGACAGCTCCGAGCCGTGGGCGGCGATGTGGTCCAGGAGTCGATCTTCTGGAGCGTGGGTGACGAAATATCCGAGCGCCTCGGCGAAGAGCTGGTAGGGGGTGGCCAGGCCCTCCTCACAGTGACCAAATACCACTACCGCTCCGTTGTCGAAGGCGGCGCGGGCCGCCTTGGCCACCAGGGTGGTCTTGCCTAGCCCGGCCTCGCCCGAGATGAGGAGAACCTGACGCCCCTCGCTCGCGGCCACCTGCTTCATCGCATCGGCGATTACCTGCGTCTCGGACTCACGCCCCACGACACCCACGGTGGGGCGCACGGCCAAGCGGGCGGGAAGCGGGATGGTGGCGATCTCGGCACCGCCGAGGGGTTCCCAGATCACCTCGACGGTCTCGATGGGGCCGGGGAGTCCTTTCAGGGTGAGTCCACCGATCGAACGGCACTCGTGACGGTTGCGGCGACCGGCCATGGCCCGCACCACGTCCGTGGCCAGGATCTGACCGCTCTCGCAGGTGGCACACAGCCGCGCCGCCTCCACCACGGCGTCCCCGAAGTAGTCGTCGTCCTCCCTGGCGACCTCTCCCATGCTCAAGCCGACCCGCAGGCCCACCCAGTGCTCCCGGCTCCGGTTATCAAGTTCGACGCCCTGTTGCATCGACACCCCACAGGACAGGGCAGAAGAGGGAGATGAGAAGGCCACCATAAGGCCGTCACCGAGGTTCTTCACCTCGGTGCCTCCCGCCTCGGCGATGGCCTGGCGCAGGATAGAGAAGTGCCCCCGGCGCACCTCTTCGGCCACCTCGGGCGAGAGGCGCTGGGATAGTTCGGTCGAGCCCACTACATCGGTGAACAGGATCGCCGCGTTCTCGGTCGTCAAGAGTCACCCCCACTCCAGCGACGCCAGCGTAGGTGGGGATGGGAGCGCCTGCCCAGTCAGCCTCGGGACGAAGGCAACGGTGCCAAGGCGACCCAGCGTGATCGCGATCGCGATCAGCGCCGATCTGACTTCGGATCTGACAGCGTGTGTATTCAAATGGGCCGGGCGGTATGTGCCGATACCGATAGGGGTCGCTGGCGTCCGTTGGAGCGAACAGCGCCCGATATTCGCGATGGGGCGTCCGGCTCAGGAGTTGATGGACAACGCTCTGGCAACGGCCAATGTTCGCGCCAGGCCGGTCATCCCTACTCCATCCCTACTTCTGGGCGATACGGGTCGGACTGAACGTCACGGCCAACCGAAAAGAGCGGGGTCAGCGGACTGAAGCTCACGGGGTGGATGCATTTGGGAGAACACCCAGATTTACGAGGGCACCAACCAGATCCAGCGGGTTGTCATCGCAAAACGCCTACTCGGATAGCCCTCTGCGTTCGCAGCTTGCGTCGATCCAGCGGAAATTTGGCCTCTCCGTGCGCCGAGCATTCTTACTCATGGGACCTCAACATGAACGTGAATTTCGGGTCGACGCTCTCCCTGTCGCGCAACGGCTGTAAGGACGGCCTCGTCGGCTTCGGTGAGCGGAGGTTGGACGATGCTGCGCGGGTAGAGGTGTCGCTCTCGAACCACGTTGAGCTCTGCCGCATAGAGGGTGATTTCGGCAGCAAGGAACAGGAACGAGATCAGCCCAAGGATGCTGGCGAAGTAGCCATATACCTGGCTGGCGTGACGCAGCTGGTGGCCCACGAGCCACGTCCCGCCGTACTGCAAGAGACTCCATCCAACAGCCGCCGCCACTGCTCCTGTGACCAAAGACCTGGTCTCGATCGATTTCGGTGTCAATACACGAAAGCCCAGGATGAAGAGCGGGATGTTCATTCCGAGTCCGGCCACGACGGCCACCGCTTGCGTCCACGTTGCCCGCCCTCCGAAGGTGACGAATCCCGCCAGCGCTGTGGAGACCACCAGATCGAAACCCAAGACTCCGAGGAACTCGAGACTGCGGCCCAGCCTAGGAACGAAACCGGGTCGGACTATCCCGGGAACGTTCCACACTTCTGCCATGGCGCGTTGCCCCGCCTGGGTCACTCCCATTGATCCCCACACCAGGCCGACCAACCCCACTCCCAATCCGACTGTGCTTCCCGATCGGAGCGATCCGATCCCATGGGGGCCGGCTAGCTGCTTGCCCACGATGGGGAACTGCGCCAGCGCCGAATCGACGACCCGATGTTGAAGAGCCGCATCGTGGCTGAAGAGTCCGAGGAAAGTGATGAGCAAAAGCAACAGGGGGAAGACCGAGAGAACTCCGTAATAGGCGAGCAGCGCCGCAAGCGAGCCGCCGGCATCGTCGCCGAACTTTTTCACAACCCCGAAGAGCAATGCCGTGAAGGAATGTCGCTGCTGGAAGGTATCAACACCGCGCACAACCTTCTCGATCAGGTTCATCCCGGCCTCGGTCCCGCTTGGAAGATCGTCCTGCCGGTCACAAGAGCAATCCCGCTTGCATCGTCGGCCTCATTCCGTGCAGATGGTGGGTCGAACATGAATAGATCGAAATATCCAACCGCTCCTACGTTGTATCTTGACTCGGGAATACCACCTCGGTCAGAAACAACTGGATAGCGGCGGCCACGGGGACCGCGATCAAGGCTCCGACGAGGCCAAGCAACGAGCCGCCGAGGAGTACGGCAACGATCGTTACCACAGGCTTGACCTGGACGGTGTGGCGCATCACACGAGGGTTGAGCCAGTAATCCTCAAAGGCGCGGTAGATGAGGTGGAAACCGACAGTGATCAACGCCGCGGTGAGTGACACACTGGCAAATGCAACCAGGGCGACGACGAGACCTCCGATGAGGGAACCGACCAGGGGGACGAGATCGGCCAATCCGACGAAGACCGAGAGCACCAGCGCATATGGCACGCCCAGGATCCGAAGCAGGATGTAGTTGAGAATGATGGCGACGATTGAGGTCAGAACATTTCCGAGTACGTATCCACCCACCCTGGACAGGATCTCGTCTCCAATGAGCCCGACGCGAGGCCGACGTGATCTCGGGGCCATCCTGTAGAGCGCTCGCTTGAGAGTCGGGAAGTCAGCCAAGAAATACACGACCAGCACCAGAACGACGAGGACAGCGGCCACTGCTGATACGACTATCCCGCCGAGATGTAGGGCACCACCGGCTAGCTTCGCGGCGCTCAGGTTCTTCGCTTTGTCCTGGAGGTGATACTTCAAGTTGAGCCGGCCGAGCTCAGTGTTTTTCTTCTGAAGATTGTGAAGGATGGTTGGCAGCTGGTGAATGAAGTGAGAGCTCTCAGAGGTGACAACAGGTACGACTTGCGCCAAGAAGGCACCGAAGAGCCCGATGAGAGTCACCACCACTGCCGCGACGGCAACTCCACGTCGAAATCCATGATGACAAAGCCAGTCCACAACCGGTTCAAGTCCGGTGGCGATTATCGCGGCAGCCAGCAAGAGGATGAGTACCCGACTAGCGAATATGACCGTTACGCCGACTGCGGCCGCGAGCATTAGTCCGATGCCGGCAGAGAAGCCGATTCGTAGAGGGAATCGCTCCGATAAGGGAAGACCCGGTACTCCAAACGGGTTCTCTTCGCTTGCCTGGGCCGCAACCTCTTGGACTTCTGTCGTCAGGAGGGGGTCTTCAGACTCGATGACTTTCTCGGCGGCTACGACCAACGGATCGTCGATCGCACCAGGATCGGCCTCGTCACGACGCAAAGCGACCTCGGGTGAGGCAACCTTTGCGCCGCCGGTCACTTCCTTCGAGCCGACGCTCGATTGTTGGCGAATGAGGCTCATCGCAGTGTTGGGGTCGACCTTCTTGTCACCGTCGTCGCTCCACAGACCGCTCCCACGCTTGTCTCGGCACTCAACGCCGATGCATCCTTCGGTGCTGTTAGGTGTGGACTTCTTCATGCACCTCAGCCGTGCGACCCGCGGTGTCAGTCACTGAGCGGTCGAATGTGCGATTCCCGCTGCCAGCTGGGCGACGAGCCATCGCGAAGATCACGGTCGAGATAACCAGGCCAACCGCCCCTACGACCATGAGGATGATCCCGACCGTCGAAAGCCGGAACCCGTGACCTTGACTGGTCACCGCCCAGTACATGACGGCACCAGCGGCGATTGAGATGACGCTGAAGACCATTCCGGTCAGACCCATTTCTTGTGCCTCCATTTCGATCCCCTGACCATCGGGCCAGGTGCGAAAGAGGCGGGGTCTAGGACCCTTCAGCCCTCTCACCGTAGCACGGATGCCACTTTTTGCGCGATCCAGCGGGTCCAGGTCCGTAGCGGGCCTGGACTGCAGATCGTGACTGGGAGCCTCAGGTTCATGACAAAGGTGTGGCCCATCTCGGCTGCACGAAAATGATGCCGGCTTGCATGACCCAAGCCGGGCTGTCTGGACGTGCAACCGGTCGGGATCGCTCAGCGCCACGGCGATATAGGACGGCAGGGATTCGCGTCGCAGGAGCGAGTGGACCTCTCGCCTTCGGCACTCTGGGGTCGCCTTCGTGAGCATCGGCACGGCAGCAGCTCAGATCGGCGCGGTGTCGGTGGGTACACTCCCCGAGGCGGTAGGTGATGCGGGTGCGGTGGATGTTCCCTTGATCGGCCTTGGCCTCTACTTCTCACCCAGGGTTCCTTGTGCCGCGTCTCGGCCGCTGTGGCCACCGCCGGCTCCGCGTAGGACGTAGGCGATGCCCACGGCGATGACGGCGCCGGCGATAGGGCCGACGAGGTATGCCCACCACGCCATCCAGTCGTCCAGGACCAAAGCCGGACCGAGCGAGCGGGCCGTGTTCATGGAGGCACCGCTCACCGGCGACCCCCACAGGCCGGCCAGCGCGATGTAGCTACCGACACCGATGGCGGCGATCGGTCCCAGTTGCTGGGCGCCCGACGCGGTGCCGAGGATCGTGCTCACCAGGCCCACGGTGAGGACGATCTCCCACAGCATGGCCGTGGCGGTGGAGATGCCGTGTCCAGGCAGGGTGAGTCCTGCCGTGCCCCGCTTGCCGATCAGGGCCCATAGCAGCAGCGTGGCCAGAATGGCGCCGACGAACTGGGCGACGATGTAAGCGGGGACGCGCCTCCACGGGAAGTCGCCGCGCAGAGCGAAAGCGATGCTGACGCCGGGGTTGAGGTGAGCACCTGATACAGCACCCATGAACAAGATGATGGCGGCGACCATGAGGGCCGGTGCGACCACACGTGCGCCGTAGGGGACGGCGTGGCCGCCGAATCGAGCGTTTACCATCACGCCGCCGACGGCGACAAGAACCAGGAAGAAGGTCCCGAGCACTTCAGAGAACAATCGCTGTCCCTCATAGCGCGTGTCCCAGAAGTTGAACTCGTGGAGAGTCGAGTCTGGCGTCCCGAAGGAGCGCAGGACAAAGTTCACGCCGTGGTACAGCTGGCGGCCGGAGGGTTCGGCGGGGGTTTCAGGTGTCGGCTTGCTGGTCATAGGCTCTTCGGCTTGCCTCCACCAGCTGGGGCGGCAAGGACGACAACATACCCTGTTCCTTGATGCTGAAGCGAGGGTGAGGCCGTCATCATCCGATTTGAGTGATGGGGCTGAACATGCGCGGAGACGTCATTGCGGTCGCCGAAGGCCGTCACGAGAGATCGGTACGAACCTACGGGCGATCACCTGCAAGCGGTTGGGTTTGAAAGTCGACAATAGGAGGCCGTCAAATACCCATTACACGAGGCGTGACCAGTTGCTCCGACGTTGGCGCCGTGACGGTACGCTCCCCACGAACCCGGGTACCGGCGCGTTATGGACCGGGACAAGACCGGTGTGCCGAGAGGACAAAGCTCGCCCGAGCGTTGTTTTGTCCTACTTCTGAAATGCGTCTTTGACCTTCTCGCCGGCTTGCTTGAGGTTGCCCTTCATTTGATCGGATTTACCCTTGTCCCGAAGTTTGTCGTTGCCCGTAACCTTGCCGGCCGCCTCCTTGACCTTGCCTTTCGCCTGTTGGGCGCTGTTCTTTGCCTTGTCGGTTGTCGCCATGGCTGGGTCCTCGCTTTGGGATCGGAAGAGGCACAGGCCTCTAGGGTCAGAATCGAAGGAAGCGAACATCGTGGATGCGATCAAGCGATGATCGTTCTTTGGATCTTTGCACCGTCAGCCGTGATGGGCGGCGACGGCCTCCTTGGCGCTCGACACCGCGCCGTTGCTGGTCTGCTTCACCTGGTTCGCTGCATCTGACTCCCAGACGCGCTCGGCCACATTTCGGACGTGCTCGGGGACATCGGTGTCGTGGAGCCACTCGCCCGCCTTGTCAGTGACCGACTGCAACCACCGCCCAGCATCAGGAGCATGCTCAAGGACTTGATCGCCGACCGCCAGTGCCTTCTTCGATGCCGCGGCGATGGCGTCAAGGACGACGCCAGCCGTGACGCCCGTCAGACCGCCCACGATGAGCCCTTTCCATACGCTTCGCATGTGCCCTTGCCTCCTTGTACTGTGGCTTGCTCTCGGATCGTTTCTCAGCGCCTTGAATCGCGGGCTGGGCGCCCGTCTTCAGCTACCAGCGGTACCAGCGGGCTTTGCCACCGGCTCCCCCGCCTCGGGCGACGCCAAATCCGATGAGCCAAGCGATGAACACGACGACAGCCACGATCCAAAACACGTGCGTGGCGAATCCGAGTCCGCCGAAGATGAGGGCGATCAGAAGTACCAACAAAATGAGGCCCATTATTCGACTCCGTTCAGTAATGAGGGGTCGCGTCTCCCGGGAGAAGACGCGGGGCTCGTGACCGAAGCCGGCTTAGTGGACTTCTTCGTGCACCGCCGCGAAGCCGCCCTGTGAATCGGTCACCTCACGGTCGTAAGTGTGGGCACGGTGGCCTGTGGTGCGTCGGGACGTGCCGAAGATAGCGGCCGACACAGCCAGGCCAATCGCTCCCACGATCATGAGGATGACCCCCACCGTGGACACCCGGAACCCGTGACCTTGGGTGTTGGTCACCGCCCAGTACATGACGGCACCCACAGCGATTGCGATAGTGCTAAAGACCATTCCTGTCAGACCCATTTCCTTTGCCTCCATCACATTGTCCCAGCCATCAGCCAGGTGCGAAGGAAGCGGGGTCCAGACCCCTTCAGCTCTCCGCCAACCATAGTGCAATTCGCCGTTGAACAATTCAGTCGCTTACCGCAAAAGGCAAAAGCCGAAGAGACCAACGCTGCGCTGGCCTCGAGGCGAGGCCATTGAGGCCAAAGTCAACGCTGAGTCTGGCCTTGGCCCACTAACGCGACTGATTTGTGGCGCCCAGCCACGACACCCTCGTCGTTCTGCTCGGTCAGGACATCGGCCACGGAGATGGCCATTGCGCGCCCCCTCGAGTCGACTGGCTGCCGTTGTTGGGACCGCCAGTCGTCGAGAAGCAATGTGGAGCCCTTCCCTCGTTCGATCCCCGTTTCTCATGTACAGTCTTCGACTGAAGGGCTTGGTCTTTGGATCAGCCTGTGGTGCGCGTGCGATCCAGTCCCTGTTGGCAGCGCCTTGGTCGAAGGAGGCGGTCGATGGGCACTCTCGAAGGCACACACCAGAGGAGCGTTCACAGAATTCGTGGCGGACCGGGCTGAATCAGTGGCCCGAGAGCGACTGATGCGTGTCCTTTCTCTGCTGTCAGCGGGGGGCACTACTGAACCGGGGACCGCCCGTCTGTGCGAAGTGTGCGCTGAAGTCTCGGCCATGAGCGGCGCCGGGATCATGCTCATGTCCGACGACACGCCATTGGGATCGGTGTGCACCACGAACGCGGTGAGCGACCTGATCGAGGAGCTGCAATACACACTTGGTGAGGGGCCATGCGTCGACGCACACCAGGAGGGCCGCCCCGTGCTCGAGCCGGACCTGGCCGACCCGGTCACGCCCCGTTGGTTGGCCTTTTCGCCCCCGGCGTTGGCGGCGGGCACCCGGGCCGTGTTCGGCTTTCCCCTTCAAGTGGGAGCCGCCCGTCTCGGAGCGATGAACCTGTACCGAGACCGGCCAGGCCGTCTCAGCGACGACCAGCACGCCGATGCGCTAGTCATGGCCGGCGTTGCTGCCCAGGTCGTCCTCGCCATGCAGGCCAACGCACCCTTGGACAAAGTGGCCACGGAGCTTGAAGCCGGTGCCAACTTCCACCTCGTCGAGCACCAGGCGTCGGGCATGGTGGCCACTCAGCTCGGAGTCAGTGTCGGAGAAGCCCTCGTTCGACTCCGGGCGTATGCCTTCAGCCATGACCTGGGGTTAAACGAGGCGGCTGAAGCGGTGGTGGCCAGGCAGCTGCGCTTCGAGTCGTAACCGCCGGTGGAACTATGGCCGTGGCCGCCGCTCTCGCGCCCATTGGGAGTAGAATTCGCGTGGAAGAGCGGCCTCGAGCCTTGGGGAAGTGTCGGTGGCCCGTGGTTGCGGGGGAGGCCCCTTATGCGGGGAACCGAACGAGAAGTCCTACTGGCCCGGACCTTCGTGGAGATCGTCGACACCCTGGTGGACGATTTCGACGTCGTCGATCTCCTCACGATGGTGGCCGACCGATGCGTCGAGGTACTTGAGGTTTCCGCCGCGGGTTTGATGCTGGTGGCCCCGGAGGGTGACCTACGGGTTGTCGCCGACTCGAGTGAAGCAGTGCGCGCCGTCGAGCTATTCGAGCTGCAGTCCGAGGAGGGACCTTCCCTGGACGCCTTCCGCACAGGCGCGCCCGTGGTCAATCAGGATCTTGAGAGTGTCAATGGCCGTTGGCCCCGCTTCGCGGCCAAAGCAATCGAATGCGACTTCCGGTCTGTGCACGCTCTACCCATGCGCCTGCGTAGCGTCACTATCGGTGCCTTGAGCCTCTTCCGAACCCGCGACGGTGCCCTGGAGGAGGGTGATGTCATGGCTGCCCAAGCCTTGGCCGACGTTGCTACGATCGCCATCATTCATCACCGAGCCGCAACCGAGGCCCACCTCGTGAACGAGCAGCTCAATCATGCGCTCAATAGCCGCATCGTCATAGAGCAGGCAAAGGGTGTGGTGGCGGAGCGGACCGGGCTCGACATGGACCAAGCATTCGCGCGGCTTCGCCATCACGCACGCAACCACAATCTTCGCCTCGTTGACGCCGCTCGCGCCGTTATTGAAGGCACTCTGAAGCCTGAAGCTTTCGACCGGCTGCGGCCTTCTCGCAACTCGTGAGGACGCTACAGTCTCGGCTGCGGCTCGGTCTCGGACGACAACCATTCGTCCGCGCCGCGTGGTAACTCTGTCCGACTCGACCACGCGGTTGGCATTGATGAGTGGGTCGGCGCGACCGGCTGTTTGAGTTGCACCGGAGCGCGACGGCGAAACCGTGTACCGGCCGAGTCGCTCAAGGCTCCGCCGTAAACCTGGTGGCCACCGTGGCGGGTGGCGTGGATCAGCCCTTGGCGGCGCCTAGCCGAGAGGCCGCCCCATATTCCCTGGCGCTCGTTGTGCTCGATGGCCCAATCGAGACAATCGGGTCGAACGGGACACGTCGAGCAGATCCTCACAGCTTCAGCGCCACCGCCAGCCTCGATTGGAAACCACAAATCGGGCTGGTGGCCGAGACAACGCGCGAACTGGCGCCACGGTGTTGAGTTCGAGTCACATTCGTGACCCGCAAGAGAGGGATCTGGCAAAAGCAATGACACCCGGGTCATAACGCCGTCCATTTCTTCAGCGTCGCCGGGGTCTGGGGCGAGGTTCGATGGTGTCCACCGGTTGGGGGATCACCTGGAGACACATTACTCCTGAAAGGATTCGGCGAAGGGTGCGCCCAAAAACGGGGCCACGGAAAGCGTCCACCAATGGTGGCCGGACCAGGACGCCCCACCTCGCCCCACCCCGACATGGCAGGCGCTATCGAAGGCGGCCCTCATCTTGCTGGTTGGCGCCGCACCGTATTCTGCTTTCTGCTTGTGCTTTCTGTGCGGACCGGCCGGTACGGCTTCAACCCACCACGGCGAGTTAAGGAGTGCTATCGGCTCTTTGGGAGACTGCGGAAGAGATGCCTCGACTGGAGCCGCTTTGGGTTGACCGACCGTTCGCGAGAGTAGGCGAGCAACATCGTCCCGAAACCGAGCATTATGAGTCCAAGAAGCAGGGGCGATCCCACGTTCACTCCCGTGAAGGCCAACTGGGAGCCCGTCGCTTTCGTCACCGGTACCGGGGAACGATCGACTGCGACTGGGTCCCGACTGGATCTCGCCCCCCCACCTGCTGTGGAGGCCGGGTTCGAGACGGTCGAGCCGCCGCCGGCACGGAACGGTGGAGCCGAGGCGTAGAAGAGGCCGACGCCAGCGCCGCCGGAGGGCACTGTGACCGATTCCGATGCCGTCTGGCCCGCCGATCCAACAGAGGCTGAGCCTCCGCAAACGACCAGCAGGTATCCGACGGGAGAATTCGCTGTCATGGTGTAGCTGCCAACAGCCGCGGCGGTGGGCGTCAACGGGTTGGGCTGTGATGCCACCGCCTGGGGCCCAGTCGCAGCCATTGTCCCCCCGGCGACCTCGGTGGTCGTAGACGAACCCTCTGCCGTACATAGGTAGATGTGGCCAGAGATGCTCTGCGTGGATGGTCTCACCCCGCAATCGGTCACTCTCGCCCGCGTCCCCGAGTAATAGTGGGGATGTCTACCGGGGGCCGTCACTTTCACGTCGGCTTGGAACTTGCAGTCGGTGGTGGCCGGTACCGCCACGGCTACGACCCCCGAAGTGCCGCTAGCTGATCCTTTGAGTGTGCCATGGGACCACAGCCGCAGCGTCCACGTCGACGTAGTTCCCGCCGGCACCTTGAACGTGGCTTGAGAAGAGGTGATCGTCGGAAACTGATGTGGCGAGGCGGCGAAGGCTGTCGCCGAAAAGACAGCTGACAATCCGACTCCGCCGGTGAGCAGAAGCAGTCGCCGAATTGCGTAACCCCGCACCCACCTTCCAGTTCGGGGCACGACTTCTAACGGGGGAGAGGCGGTTCCATTTTTCGGCCTTGTCTTGTGTGGCATCGCCTTCAACCCGCCTCCCTCGTTGGGAGCTACCGGGGTCTAGGGCAACAAACGGATGTCTATCACGACATCCACGCGCCGCCCTGATCGAGATGTCAATCTCGGCGTCATCGAACACGCCCCTCCCACCGTCCGAAGCACAAAGGCAAGACGTGTGTAGTCGAAGAGTCCTTGGACTCGTTGCCCCCTCGTCGCACTCCCGCATCACGAGTTGGACGATGGAGGCATAGGGTCACGCGGAAGTAGGGCTCTTGCAGAGAACCTTCTGAAACCCTGAACGGTGCAAGTGCTACGGTGAGAGGGCCGAAGGGGTCCAGACCCCGCTTCCTTCTTACCTGGCCGACGGCCAAGACAACGAGTTGGAGGCACAACAAATGGGTCTGCCAGGAATGGTATTCAGTGCCATCGCTGCGGGTGCTGTCATTTGCTGGGCGGTGACCTCTCAAGGTCACAGGTTCCGGATTTCCACAGTGGGGATCATCCTCATGGTCGTCGGAGCAATCGGCTTAGCCACCTCGGCGACCATCTGCGGCCAGTCTCGTCGCCCCACCGGCCGCCGCGGTCGCACCTACGATCGTGAGGTGACCGACTCGAAACGTGGCTTCGCGGCCGTGCACAAAGAAGTCCACTAATTCTGTGGCCCGCTACCGAATCATCTGCACGGGGCGCTTCGACTTGAACACGCGCCACCGACACGTTGGGAGTGTTGGAATCGGCAAACATGCGGGCAGTGTGGGCTCTAAATGGACCATCGGGGCGGTTCGTGACGCGCTAAAAGCGGGCAACCGGTTTTACACGATGAACTCCTCGGGGCTCGAAGTCGACGTCGTACCGTTCGACTGTTCATGCGGAGTCAAGACAATCACGCAGAGCGCCATGCTCGATAATGTTGGGGGCGATCTTCCTCTGCCCGCCTGCGGTTGGGTCGCCTAGACGATATGCACGAAGCTCGTCTGCTCGATGCCACAGAGTGAGGGATCGTCCTGCCGTGGAGTCAGGAGCCCCAAGGAGCCCGCACCTACGCCACGTTTTCACTTTACGACGGATGGCATAAGCCGTTCCATCACCCAATGGCCGAACGCCCTCCGACAATCCGCTCGGGATCAGTCCAAGCGAGCGATCGTCCGGTCTGATCACTCGACCCGCCTCTGGACCTTCATTCTTCGAACATGGCCATGCGCAATCGCTTCCACCCCTGTGCGGCCGGGGGCGCCGGTTGGGGCGACAGCCGACTACCGGATCCTCCGGTGCGATGAGGCTGCCCGCATCGCCTCAGGGCCCGATCGCACAGCCGAGTCGACCCTTCGATGTCGGTAAACAGGAACGTCACGGTTCCCGAGGGTGCGCTCGTGTTGCGGCGTCAATCAAGAGGTCACGAAGAGTAGTCATGCCCAATGCTGGCAGGTCGGACCGCCGCCGTGCCCTCCGAATCCGGCGGGTTGGCTATCGGCAGCAACCAGGCGTCCATTCGCATAATCGGCCGGGATGGCAACGCCCAGGCGATATGACCGGCGTCGAAGTCACGTGTCCGGCCTCGCAGACCACGCGCAACTACCGGATCCGGCCCCGTCGTCGGCGGTTCGGTCGCCGTGGGCCCTGCGCCCAATCGCTCACGCCGGATGATCCCGGTCGGGGGCGGGGACAAACATCGGTCACTTGAGCAGGCCCGAAGAGGAACATTTCGTGCGGCACGCTCATGAGTCCAACGTGGCCCGAGACCCACCAGTTCGGGGGGCCATTCTTGGGAAGATCTTGGGAAACAAGCGCCTGAGATTCCCAACACGACAAGTCACGGGACTGACGCGAGATGGCTGTTGAACTGCCCAAACGTTACAGATGGTCATTAACCCGGACTTTGCAGTGACTGAGGTCTGACGCGGGTCGAAAGACATGAAAATGCCCTCCTCGCAAGGGAAACTGGTGTTGCCGAACACCCAGTCAACCCACAAAGAAGGGCATCTCCGAAATGAAAACTACCGCACGTCTGCCGCGCCTGTCAGTGACCACCGGAGGCAAGGGTGTCGTGTCCCACGCCAGCTGTCGACTGCTGTGCGACCTGGCCGATGACCTGGGACTCACGACTGCACTGTCGCAGGCCATGGCGCCCACGAAGAAGCGGCGCCGGGGCCATGACCGGGGCGAGGTGCTGGTGGACCTGGCCGTGGCCCTGACCGACGGCGCCACCTCCATCTCGGATCTGAAGACGCTGTCCGATCAACCCGCTCTTTTCGGTGACGTGGCCTCGGTGGCCACCGCCTGGCGCACCCTGGAGGCCATCGACGACGCTGCTCTCGAGCGCATCGCGTCGGCGCGGGCCGAGGCCCGCCGGGTGGCGTGGGAAGCGGGGCTCGACCCGGGCTACTACGTGATCGCATCGACGGGACGCTCGTACTGTCGGCATCGGACAAAGAGGGGGCCGCTGCCACCTACAAAAAGGGCTTTGGGTTCTATCCCCTCATGGCCTATCTGGACGCCACCGGCGAGGCCCTGGCGGCACTTCTTCGTCCCGGCAACGCCGGCTCGGGCACCGCCGCCGACCACATCACCGTCCTCGCCGGCGCGCTAGCCCAGCTGCCGGTCGACCCCGCTACCACCGAGGTCATGGTGCGCACCGACGCGGCGGGGTGCTCGCATGCTTTTCTGGACGCCTGCCGCGAACGGCATGTCATCTTCGTGAGTGGCCACAACCTCACCGCTGATCTGGCCTCGGTGATCCTGGATGTGCCCGAAAAGTGCTGGCAACAGGCCCTATCGGCTGACGGGACCGACGAGGGCGAGCAGGGCCAGGTGGCCGAGATCACCGACCGGGTGGATTTGTCTGCCTGGCCCGACGGCACCCGCATGATCATTCGTCGTGAGCAGCCGCACCCCGGGGCCCAGCTCACCTTCACCGACACCGACGGGTATCGCTACCAGGTGTTCATCACCGACCACCCGTCGACCGACATCTGCTTCTTGGAAGCCGTCTACCGGGGTCGGGGGCGATGCGAGTGCCGCATCCGCGACTCCAAGGACACCGGGCTCACCCATCTGCCCTCGGCCAGCTTCGCCATCAACGCCGCCTGGCTCCCAGTTGTCTGTCGCCGCTCATCGGAATTCGCGCTTTTCGCTCACCGGAATTCGCGCCGAGTCCGTGCTCCGGTTGAGAGGCTAGCTCCGCTTCCTCGAGGGCCGCTCGGGTGGGTCGGTGAGGTCGACGAGTGGCTTGGTGAGTGCCTCGTGCTCGCGCAGGCGCCAGGAGGGTCCCTTGATGTTGATCACCTTGGCCTTCTCGAGCAGGCGGTCGAGGATGGCGGCGGCCACCACGGTGTCGCCACCGAAGAGATCTCCCCAGGCGGGCAGTCCCCGGTTGGTGGTGACGATGGTGGCCGACTTGTGTTCGTAGCGGCGGTTCACGACCTGGAAGAAGGCGTTGGCCTCGGACCGGTCGAACGGGGTGATGCCCACGTCGTCGATCACGAGCACGCTCGGCCCGGTGTAGGCGCGGATCTTCTGGTTGAAGCTCCCATCGGCCCAGGCCCTCACGAGGTTCTTGGTCATGTCGGTGGCCCCGGTGAAGTAGCCGCGGTAGCCGGCCTCAACAGCCTTGATCCCGAGCGCTATGCCGATGTGGCTCTTGCCGCACCCGGGCCTCCCGAGCAGGAGAACGGGATGGCCGTCACGCACGAAGTCGAGCTCGGCCAGGTCACCGATGACCTTGGGATCGATCGAGGGCTGGAAGTCGAAGTCGAACTCCTCCAGGGTCTTTCGAAACGGGAAGTGGGCGAAGCGCAGCCGAGCCGACAGCCGTCGTTGGCGGGTGGCGTCGACCTCGGAGGCCACCACCTTGGCCAGGAACTCGAGCGGGTCCTCCTTGGAGGTGCGCGCTTGCTCGGCCAGCTCGGCGAACACCTCCTCGGTGCGGGTGAGCTTCAGGTAGCCGAGGTCGCCCTTGATCTGCTCGATGAGCGTCGTCTTGCTCATGATTCGCCTCCGAAGGAGCCGACGCCGTCCTCTGTTTTGCCGTGTCCGGCGATATCCACAGGGGGGTCGATGTCGCACGCACCGCCGATGGCGCCCATCGCCCAGAGATCGGGAACGGCGACGTCGTAGTCGCCGGTGCCCAGATCGACAGCGCCGACCACAGCGTGGACGGCCGTGACCTCGACGTCATCGACCGGTTGGAGGCGTCGGCGCCCGAGGGCCGCTCTCTCGGCCGCCATCTTGTGCTCAGGCAGCCACTGGGGCTCCGAGCCAGGCGGGGCCAGGGCATGGATGGCCACGATGCGGCCCAGAAAGCGCAGCTCGAGCACGTGATAGCCCACGGGTTGACAGACCTCGATCACCTTGCCGGCGAGTTCGGGTGGGGCCGAGTAGAAGACCGTGTCCCACTCGACCATGGGGATGCGTCCCACCTTGCGCGTGTCACGGACGGCGGTGTCGAAGCGGACCGGGGGAAGGTGTCCGAGCAGCGTTTGTTCGACGGCGAAGCGCTCGGCGGGGGGAACCTTGGTCGTCCCGTGCGCCACCGGGTGCACGTAGCGGGCCAACCACAGCGGTGTCCGGCGGTTCAGCTCGCCGATGTCCTCGGGCGGGTCCAGGTCCATCTCGGAGAGCAGTCCCCGCTTCAGGTCCCGAAACGGTCGCTCGATCTTCCCCTTGCGTTGAGCATCCCGGGCCTCACACGCCTTCAGGGCGAAGTCATAGTGACGGGCGAAGGACAAGGCGGACGGGGCGAAGACGAAGGCCTTGCCCCGGGACTGCCCCAGCTGGCCCATGCGGTCCGTGCGACCGACGGCGGGGATGCCGCCGATGGCCTCGAAGAACTGCACCAGCCCCTCCAGGGTGTGGGGCCGGTCGATCGACGGTGCGAACCACCAGAACTTGTAGCGGCTCCAGCACAGCACGCACCCGAAGCACTGCAGCTCGTGGTCCCAGCCCCAGCGGCGGGCGAAGTAGTTGCACTCCGACCAGTCGAACTGGAACTCCTCCGCCGGACCTGTCTCGATGGGCATCGTCACCGCCACATGGCCCCGGGTGGGGCCGCGCACCGAGTGCAGGTAGCGGGTGAGGGTCTGATACGAGCCCTCATAGCCTTCGGCGGCGATCACCCGCATGATGGAGCTGCCCTGGAGCTGCGCGTTGTGGGCCAGCAGCCCGGTGATGCGCACCCGCCAGCGCTCGTCGACCACCAGGTCGTCGACGGGGACCTCCCGCTTGGGCGGAGGCCCGCCGTTCTTCAGCCACGACGACACCGTGGCCGGGTGGAACCCAAGGTGCTCGGCGATCTGCTTGATCGTCCAGCCCGCTCCGTGAAGCGCTTTCACATTCATGTACTCCTCCTGGGTCATCATCGGTGCGGCTCCCTCCAGCTCGTCGGTTGCTTGCCAGCACCGACAGGCTGGGGGAGCCCCTGACCCCGACCGGTGGATGCCCGGCCAGGAGGAGCGCGGCCTCAGTTAGGACCGCGAATTTCAGTGAGCGCCAAACGCGAGGTTCCGCGAGCGCCGCGACAGTTGTCCTCGTGGCCGGTGATCTGTTGGCGTGGACGAAAGGGCTGTGTCTCGAAGGCCCCCTGGCCACGGCCGAACCCAAACGCCTGCGCTACACGATTCTGCACACCGCCGGCGTGCTCGTGCGCTCCGTCCGCCACACGACGTTGCGACTGGCGGAGAGTTGGCCGTGGAACGACGAGCTGGTCGCTGCCTTCGGGCGTCTGCCCAGCTGGCAGATCGTCGTCACCTGACGCGATCGGCTGGCGACCCTCCGAAGTTACAAGTTCCAAGCCCTGACGAAGCACGCCCCTGTTTCGGTGGGAACGACGTCAGACACCCGACACCGCGTTCATCTACCGCTCAACCGCGTCGACCGGTCGATTCGCGATCATTCATGTGCCTACGAAACGGCACGCGGCGACTTCAGAGCACTCGGCTGCCAGTTACTGCAAAGACCGGGTTAACTGGACTGGCTCAATCAGATTCGGACACCAGACCTCGGGGTCCGGCGACCCGCAGCTCCACGCCCACATCCTCGTGGCCAATGCCGCGTGCGCCGAGGACGGCCCTTGGTCAGGTCCCGGTGCCAGGCTTTTAATTCCACGCCCGCACCGGAGGCACAAGGAATCAGTTTTGACATGAACGGTCTTCAGCGCGATCGCCATCGTCGCTAGGGCGGTGGGTTGTCTCATGTCCAAGGCAGGTATGCGGACCGACGTTTCAATGGCAGTAACCATAAGGGTCGAGGGCGGCTTTGCTCTCACCCAAGATCACCCATGAGTTGCTCGCCTCGTTCATGTAAGCAGCGGGGCATGGTGTCGAGATGACTATCACCTTTGCTCCCGGACAAATGTCGGCAACGTTGTCGCAGCTCATCGCCTGATGTCCGTCAGCCCAGCCCGGGCATTCAAAGGTGAACCCAGGTGCGGCATGCTCCTGCAGGTACGTGAGGGCGGGGGCGCATCCGTCTCCGCTCGGCACGGTCGCTACCGCTTCGATTGCAGGAGCCTGGGGAGCTGCGCGGGGCGGAGCCGGAGCCGGGGCGGTCGTCGGTGTCGTCACTGGCACTGGGGCGGTCGTGGGCGACGCCGTTGTAGGGACGGTGGTGGTAGTCGCAGGGTGCTGCGACACGGAAGAGCGTGTCCTCGAATGGGCGACACTTCGGAGCGTTTCGATGGGCACTGCCGTCCGCCGACCGGTGGGATGAGCCGAGAGTGGGATGAGGAACACCGCTAAGACCGCCGTTAGTGCTAGCACGGTGAGGAAGTGGGAAGTGTTGGTCAACCGATGCGATGAATGGGAGTTGTTGTCCATAAGTAAGTTGTCGGAGGTCCGGATCGGTCTCTGAACCCTTGTGCCTTTGCAGTCTTGGATTGCATCGATGTACGCACGCGATTAGGCACGCGGAACAACCGCTGCTCAACATTGATTGTCTTACCTTTGGGTCGATTGATGTAGACGCTGAACCTTGGAAGTGGCGAACGTTGATACAACGAGAACTCCATCACGCTGCGGTCGGTTGTTGGCATGTTCGAAAAGGGTGTCAATGTCCTAGCAACGATCTGTCGAGTTCTCTATGACTCGGCGCAACGGAGGAATCGCCGCCGCGGCACGGCCACGGAGCCCTTTCCGTCCACTAGTCGTTGCCATGGTCGACGCCACGCCATGAGGACGAAGCGCATGAGAGGGACATCGGTCGGGAACCGTGCGCCTCGTCGGAATGAACGGTATCTACGCTCGAGTGTCATTTGAGGAGGACCATTCACAGATCGTCATGCCTCGCTAGGCTCCGCTGACCCGATGGAGGCCATTGGCTGGAATGCATCCCTCGTCCATCCCTACTTCTGGCTGATACGGGCCGGACTGGGTGCTACGGAGAACCGAAGAGAGCGAGGTCAACGGACTGGGCGTCACCCGGTGGACGTACTTGGGAGAACACCCAGATATACGAGGGCACCAACCAGATCCAGCGGGTCGTGATAGCAAAGAAGCTGCTTGGTAGAAACCTCAATGGGATCGAAGGTGGCCCGTGCCCACGATTCGGCGGATCTATCCCTACTCCCTCCCTATTCGGAACCGTATGAGCCAGGACCGATCGGTGACTCGGCATCGGAGATGTCGGCATCGGGGTTCGAGGCGGCCTGAGTGCCTGGTCGCTGGAAGTGCCGATCCAGCAAGGCCGACCCCTCAGGGCACCCACCTGTAACGACCTCGCCTCGCGATTGCGAATGACCGGCCCGTTCGGGTGATCTTGTTCCATCTCGGTGCCGCATTTCCGGGCGGGTCGTCCCGGGCGAGCGCTACCTGGCAGGGAGCCCAATCGAGATGTGAGAATCCCCTTGTGCGCTTTGTCATCATTTGCTCTGGGGCTATCGGTGGCCTGATCGGAGGGCGCCTGTACGAATATGGACACGAGGTGGTGCTCGGCGGCGACCACTTGAAAGCCGTTGCGAGAGATGGGCTTAGTCTTGAATCGCGAGACGGGCAGTGAACTTGCCAATCCCAACGGTCGCCTGGCTGGACGCGGTCACCTTTGGAGACGAGACGTGGCGGTGGTTGCCGTCAAGGGCCATTACAGCTCGGAGGCCATCCGAGCCCTGTGTGCTTCTGCGCCTGTCACCCTTCCTGCGCTGTCCGACCAGAACGGGGTCGAGAACGAGCCTGTCGCCCTTCGCTGATTTCCTATGGTAAGTCGGTAATGTGACCGGCGACCCACCTTCGCCCCGGAGTCGTCCAGGCCCACTCCATCCAGGTCACTGGCCGGGCAAGCCAACCGCATGCCTGGGGGAGTGTCCTGCCCCACCATCAGCCTCTGTCGCCGTGGGTAACGACGACGTGGTCAGCTCGATCAATCCTTGAATAGAGGAGGAATAATGAAGATATACATCCGAAGCGCCACGGTTGCCTGTGCGATCGTCTTGTTCGGTGTGCTGGGGGCCGCGTGTTCGTCCAGCCCCACTGCATCCACTTCGTCGACCTCGTCTCTCGCGACTGGCTCGACCACGACCGCTGCACCGTCGGCGAGCGGGACGGGCTCCCTGCCGGCGTGCCCCTCGGCGTCGGCGGTGAACGCGGCACTCGGGCAGAGCGACACGGGCCCCGTGGTGAGTGGGACGTCCCAGTACAAGATCTGCACGTACAGCGGCAGTGGCCCGCTGCCCACCAAGGTCAGCATCTCGGTCAACACGCCCGCCGGGTTCAAGGTCGACGAGCAGAACGTCGCCAGTGGTCACATCACGCTGTCCACCGTGCCCGGGCTTGGCGACGAAAACTACCTCGTCGGAGGTGCCGGCGAGGTGTTCGTGCTCAAGGGCAATACGCAGGTCGAGGTCATGGCGCTCGGTGCCACCGATGCACAGGTCGAGTCCCTGGCAGGTCAGATAATCTAGCTTTCCAGACTCGTTCGAACCAGCATGAAATTGTAGCCATTGAAGAGGTCCCAGGCGCCGCCGGTTCGCCGAAGTCAGCGTCGGCCAAATCGAAGCGATACGTTCCCGACCGGGGTCCGGCTCAACGGTGAGGGGCCGCCCGGACGATAGGAATGGTGACACTCAGTCGGGGATCCCAACCACGGTTATATCTCGGAGTCGGTCGGTCGCCATTGCCGGGACGGTGGACACTCCGGCCGGTGCCTACCCGTGCTGTACTCGCAGCCGAGAGCGCTTGCGGTCGGTTCTTCGTCGAGACCGCTTCGGTGAGCGGGTGAAGGATCCGGCATTCCCGAGCAGTAGGTGCGAACTATCTTCGATCGGATCTCAATCGGGAGGCTACATGGCCAAGCTCATCTACGTGGCGAACACGTCACTTGACGGTTACAACGAGGACCCGGACGGTGGCATCGACTTTGGCGCCCCTGATGAGGAGTATTTCAGTTTCATCAACGACCTTGAGCTCTCGGTCGGCACATATCTCTACGGACGCCGTATGTACGAGACCATGGTCTTGTGGGAGACCGCACCCATCGCTGGCCAGCCGCCCTGGATCGTGGATTTCACCAACATCTGGCGAGCGGCCGACAAGGTGGTCTTCTCGAAGACGCTGTCATCGGTGTCAAGCGATAGGACCACCGTTGCACGGGAGTTCAACGTCGAGGCGATCCTGAGAATGAAGGCTGACACAACGAACAATCTCACGGTGGGCGGAGCTGATCTCGCTGCCCAAGCGTTTGAGGCGGGCTTGGTGGATGAGTGCCACCTGTTCTTCTGGCCAGTCGTGCTGGGCGGCGGCAAGAACGCCCTCCCCAGGCATGTCCGCCTCGACCTTCAACTGCTTAACGAGCGGCGGACCCGCAGTGGGGTCGTCCACCTTCACTACCGCATGGCCCATCAGACCCTCTGAGACCGTTGATTCCTCCGACGCCCGGGACAGCCTCACGCCGTCGAGTTGCTCGCTGAGGTCCGCCGCAGCAAGGATTAGACCCCGTGGACATCCCACGGACGCTGTATGCGAAGAGCGGCGATGTTCACGTTGCCTACCAGACATTGGGCGAGGGCCCGATCAACATCATCTACGTTCAGGGCGCATTTACCCACCTCGGGACGATGTGGGAGCTGCCAGCGTTTCAACGCTTCTGCCAGCAGCTGAGCTCGTTCGCTCGGCTGACTTGGTTCGATAAGCGAGGCATGGGCCTGTCCGACCGCGTACAGGCCGGAACCCTGGACGAGCGTATGGACGATATGCGGGCGGTGATGGACGCCGTCGGTGCACCGAACGCGGTGCTACTGGGAGAGTCCGAAGGTGGTCCCCTCTCGCTGCTGTTCGCTGCTGCTCATCCCGAGCGAACCGTTGGACTCATTCTTGTCGGTGCCGAGGTTAAGGAGCGTGTAACCGAGGACTGGCCATGGGGGGAATCTGTACAGACCGAGTTCGACGAGAGCATGGAGGAGTTGCCGCAGCGCTGGGGCCAGGGTGGTTTCATCGACTACGTTGCGCCCGGCCTGGCCGACAACCAACACATCCGCGACTGGGCCGGCCGGTTGCAGATCAACGCCGCTACACCTGGCGCTGCGGAAGCCTTTATGCGAATGGCATTCGACATCGATGTCCGATCGGTGGTGCCAAGTATCGGCGTGCCGACTCTCGTTCTCCACCGCACCGACGACCGTGTCTGCCACGTGGAGAATGCCCGATTCCTCGCTCAGCGCATTCCTGGGGCCCACCTCGTGGAGCTGCCCGGGGCCGACCATCCGCCCTGGGCCAACGGCGAGGACATCGTGGCTGAGATCAGAGAGTTCCTTACCGGAGTGCGCGAACCGGCCGAACCGGACCGGGTATTGGTCACCGTACTGTTCACCGACATCGTTGGCTCCACCGAACGCGCAGCTTCTCTCGGCGACCAGCGTTGGGGGTCTCTGCTGGACCTCCACGACCGGGCGGTGCGGCACCAACTCGATCGCTTTCGTGGAAGAGAGGTCAACACGACCGGAGATGGCTTCGTGGCATCGTTCGACGGTCCAGCTCGGGCCATTCGCTGCGCTCAGGCGATCAGGGGGGCTACCGAACCACTCGGGATTGACCTTCGATTCGGACTGCACACGGGTGAGTGTGAAGTGCGCGGGAATGACCTTGCTGGTCTGGCCGTTCACATCGCTGCACGGGTCGGTGCTCTTGCCGATCCCGGAGAGGTCCTAGTTTCCAGCACCGTCAAGGACCTCGTGGCTGGTTCCGGTGTCGAGTTCGGCGAACGCGGTAAGCACGATCTGAAGGGTGTACCAGGGGTCTGGACTCTGTTTCAGGTAACGCGCTGAGAGCTCAGTTGAGAGGCGCGGGAAGGGTTAGCCCGGCCTGAGGACCGAGCACACCATTCGCGAGTCGGCGCAATACCGTGCAGGTCCGGGGCCGACCTCGCCGAGAGATAGCTACGCTAAGGCTGGAGTAGCCGAGGAGTCTGAAGCCGAGGAGACCTAAGATGAACGGTAAGCCCAATAGTCATCAGCGCGATGCATCACTTCAACAATGACACCTACCATCGCGGATCCGCTCGATGTTGATCTCACCCAAAGCGCCCTCTATACCGAAGGCTTCCCGCACGAGGTTTTCGCTTCTTTGCGCCAGAACGCTCCCGTCATGTGGCAAGCGTTCGCCGAAGGGTTCCCCGGTAATCACGACGACGGCTTCTGGGTGCTCTCAAAGCATGAGGACGTCCAGACCGTAAGCCGTAGTCCTGAACTCTTCAGCGCTTTTGACGGGCCTCAACTTAGCCACCAGCCCGAGATTACTGGGGCGATGCTGGTCAGCATGGACGGGTCAGAGCACGTCCGGTTGAGGAGGCTTGTTAGCGCCGGGTTCACACCGCGCATGGTGAAACATCTGGAACTCCGAATCCGACAATGGGCGGTCTCGATTGTAGACCGCGCCCTCCAACAAGGGGAGTGCGACTTCGTCGCCGAGATCGCCTACAAGCTTCCGATGCACGTGATCGCCGACATCGTCGGCATCCCAATTGAGGATCGCGACTGGCTGTTCAGACTTACGAGTGAAGCTCTGCAATCCGGTTTGCCTGAGAACGCGCGACCGCCGGAACAGCAACTCCAGGCCCAAGTTCAAATGTTCGACTATGCACACAGGCTCGGCGAGGAGAAGCGCATCACTCCACAGGACGACGTTTGGACAATTCTATCGACAGTCGAGATGGAGACCGATGACGGAAGCAAGACCGTACTCAGCGACATTGAGCTTGACCTTTTCTTCATGCTGCTCACGATTGCCGGGAGCGAGACCACCCGGAACGCAGTGTCCCACGGCCTCGTTGCGCTACTCGACCATTCCGAGCAGCTCGAGCAACTCCGTAGCGACCCCGGGGCGATTCCCCTCGCAGTGGAGGAGATTCTTCGATGGTCCTCGCCGGTTTCATACTTTGCCCGACGCGCTACGCAGGACACTGAGATCCGAGGCATACCCATCGCCCGGGGCGACAGGGTGACCATGTGGTTTCCATCCGCCAACCGAGACGAGGAGGTCTTCGATCAGCCCTATCGTTTCGACATCACCCGTAGCCCGAACCCTCACGTGACCTTCGGGGGTGGTGGCGTGCACTTCTGCCTCGGCGCCCACTTGGCCCGTCGTGAGCTGGCCACTCTTCTAGAGGTTCTCTTCGAACGCGCCCGGCACATCGAGCTTGCGGGAGCACCCTCCTACACGTCCCTTGGGATCTTCAATCCGATTTTGCTCTTTATGCGGGAATTGCCGATTCGAATCGCGTAGAGAGTCGCCGAGCGACACCGTTCCCTGCCGCCGTGAGAACACCAAGCCTGGCGGCGACCCGCTCGTGATCGTTGGTGCCGCGCGTTACTGCATCGCCCGGCCACCAAGCGAGTGTCATGACCCGGCGCATCACCTGTTGCGAACCGGCAGCACAGCGGGATGAATCCTCCGACGTTGCTAGCCAATCCCAGTGCGCCGCTCAGTCCAAGCGTCATGGAGCCAGAGGCCGTTCGGTGGGCCGAATCGGATCTGACGATGGCGATCGGGTTAGCGACTCCTGCTGCTCCGCTTCGGTCCGGAAGTGGGAATGGGGTAGGCGGCCACGAGGAGTTTCATCAGCTTCGGGAATGTGGAGGTGAATCGACCCTGTCCCCATTCGAGGTCGGGCTCGTTCGCCATGGCTTGGCTGAGTACTCCGACGATGAGTGTCGAGACGAGGTACACCGCCTCATCGGAGTTGGCTCCGGGACCGAGCTGTCCGGCGGCCACAGCGTCAGCCATGGCGGCGCGTTGGAGGGCGACCATCTCGACGCTCGGGGCGAACGCCCCGGCTGAGGGCTCGAAACTCGGGACGGGGCGCCAGAACATGAGCTGTGCCGTCGCCCGGTGAGCGAGTGCCCAGCGCCCACTCGCCTCCAGCCCGGCGGTCAAGGCGGCCAGTCCGGGTTCTGAATCGGTCATCGCTTGACGCATGACCTCGAGGTGCTCGACTTGGCCTCGGAGAAAGATCGCGTCGTAGACGGCCATCAGGGAAGGGAAGTACTTGTAGAGCGAGGGGGGCTGCACACCGAGGCGGCGGGCCACCTCGGCCAGACTGAGGCCGTTGACGCCCTCCTCGCCCATCACGTCCTCGGCGATGTCGAGGATCTCTTCGATGGTCTCCTGGCGACGTCGGGCCCGCCGATCAAGCGGTCGCGGCGCCTGGCTCTCTGCCGTGACTCCCGTCATGTTCGCGATCTTATCAGGTCCTCGCCTTGACAGCTAGAGCTAATATCAGTAGCTTATCCATCGGATCAGGACTACGACGAGGGAGGACCCGATGGCACCGAAGAACCAACGCTGGTGGCTGACCCAGGACAGCGAGCAGATCGTCATCGACGCCGCCCCCGAGCGCCTGTATGAGATGGTCGCCGACCTGCGCCGTATGGGGGAGTGGAGCCCAGAGTGCCAGGCCGTCGAGTGGGAGGGAGGCGCCACCGGGCCGACCGAAGGCGCCAGGTTTGTCGGCCACAACCGCGGCGGCCCGCGGGGCCTCATGCGCTGGTCTCGTGGCGGCCGCGTGCTCACCGCCGACGCCGGACGCGAGTTTGCCTTCGCCACTGAGGAGGGGGGCCACGAGTCCACCGTGTGGCGCTACCGCTTCGAACCCGTCGCCGGCGGCACGCAGGTCACCGAGTCCTACGATGTCCAGCGGATTCCCGTCTGGGCTCGGATTCTCGATGTCCCGACCAACCGACACCGCGAACTCCTCGAAGGCATGCGGCACACGCTCCAGCAGCTCAAGACGGCAGCCGAGGCCATGAGCTCAGCAAGCGACCAGCCATGACCCTGAACGTCGCGCCCGGTGGCCACATCCTCGATGCCGGATCGGGGGAGGCGCTCTGGTTCTCCGGAGGTCTGCTCACGTACAAGACGACCGGTGACCAGACGTCTGGAAACTTGGCGGTGGCCGAGGTGCGCGCGCCACAAGGCTCCGGCTCGCCGAGCCACCGGCACCGCCATGAAGACGAAGCGTGGTACATCCTCGACGGCGAACTCACCTTCTGGCTCGGCGACGAGCAGCGCACAGCGTCCGCCGGCGCCTTCGTGTTCGGTCCCCGCATGGTTGAGCACCGTTTCCGCGTCGACTCGACCGAGGCCCGCTTCCTCTTGTTGCTCACTCCAGCCGGATTCGAGGACTTCACCCGAACCTGTGGATCCCCGGCGACTTCGTTGACCCTGCCGCCCCCGGACCTTCCCCAGCGAGACACCCAACTCCTCGCCGCTGCTGCACGAACCCACGGGCTCGACATTCTTGAACTCTGAAGAACGACCGATCACCAAGGAGAAGGACCGTGGTCACCGCCTACAAGTCGAAACCGACATCGACGGTCACGGCCACCGCATGACGCAGTCAGCTTCGTCGCGATTCGTGGAGTCCTCAGCTCCGCGACCCAACAACGGGAGAGGGTCGACGAGCCGGCGCGGAAATGGGCGCCGATCGTTGCCTGAGACGACCTACGTCGCCCTCACCAGCAAGGCTCAGTAGGTAAAATTGTCGGCGGCGCTCTTCACCGACGTCCCGCCGGCGGTGGTGACCGTCACGTCCACCGTGCCCGAACCATTGGGAGAGGTGACCTGGATCTCGCTCGCCGACACCGTCTTGTCGATATGGGCAGCGGTGGAGCCGAAGTCGACGACCTTCGCCCCCGCCAGGTTCGAGCCGGTGATGGTTACGACCGTACCGCCGCCGACTGGCCCCATGTTCGGAAACACTTTCGAGACAATCGGCGCCGCCACGTAGGTGTAGTGGCCGGCGGCGGTCTTCACCGACGTCCCGCCGGCGGTGGTGACCGTCACGTCCACCGTGCCCGAGCCCTTCGGGGAGGTGACCTCGATCTCGCTCGCCGACACCGTCATGTCGATGAGGGCAGCGGTGGAGCCGAAGTGGACGGCCGTCGCCCCCGCCAGGTGCGAGCCGGTGATAATTACGATCGTGCCGCCGCCGACTGGCCCCTTGTTCGGAGAGAGCTTCGAGACGATCGGACGCGCGACGTAGCTGAAGTGGTCGGCGGCGGTCTTCACCGACGTCCCGCCGGCGGTGGTGACCGTCACGTCCACCGTGCCCGAGCCCTTCGGGGAGGTGACCTCGATCTCGCTCGCCGACACCGTCTTGTCGATGAGGGCAGCGGTGGAGCCGAAGTCGACGGCCGTCGCTCCGGCGAGGTTCGAGCCGGTGATGGTTACGACCGTGCCGCCGCCGACTGGCCCGTTGTTCGGAGAGAGCTCCGAGACGATCGGAGCCGGGACGAACTGATAGGACCCGATATCGCACGTCGGTCCACGGTTGACTCCACGAGCGTCGGTAAGCGGGCAGCCGTTGGTGGTGCCGGTGTCGACAGCCGGGCTTCCTGCCGGCAGTGCCGCGGTCTCGACCTGGCCGCCGTTGTCGGCCAGGGCCGCCACCATCGGGTCAGTGTTCAGCAGGTCGCCGGGGTGGTTGAATCCGCAGCTGTTGCCGCTGTCGAGGTTGTTGCCGACGGAGGCGATGGAGCCGCCGGCCGCGAACCCGCAGTTGGCCGCCGGGGTGCTGGATGCGACGATCGTATTCAGCAACGACAGCGAACCGTCGGAGCCGATGTAGATCAGGTCGGTAGCCCCTGCCGGACCTGTCATGTCATCGTTAGCGATCGTAGTGTTGGTGAACTGCATACCTGTGGCCTGGTTGATGTAGACGCCGTAGTTCACGCCACCGCCTGTGCCGACGCTTGAAGAGACGTTGGCCATCGTCCCGTTGATGATGTTCGTGGGCTCGTTGGAGTAGAGGATCGCCCCTTGGTCGTAGGGAGCGCCGGAGTCGACGGTGCCTGGGACCGAAACCGTGGCGCTCCCGAGTGTCAGGTTCTGGGCCGAGAAACTCTCGGTGTTGTAGAAGAGGCCGCCCTCGACGTATTGATCGCCAGACACGCTCATGCCAACGACTTGGGTGTCGTTGAGGTTCATGTAGTCGCCGTTGTTGTCCACCCCTCCGCCCTGCACGTATCCGTTGCCACCTGCCGCGTTCACCGTGGTGTTCGTGAACGACAGGCTGTTGGCATTCACGTAGTCATTGTTGAAGAAGTCCCCTCCTTGAACGTCGGTCGCATTCGACGACGGCGTCGGGGTCGTAGCCAGGTCCGCGGTTACCGTGGCATCGTCCGAACTCACACCGTTGATCGACAGGTAGCTATTGTTGAACAGCACGCCGCCCTCGACATAGCCGCCAGAGGTGAGCGACGAGTGGGCGACGGTCGAGGTGATGTGGACGTCGGCCAAGTCCAGAGAGTTGGCATTATAGACAACGCCGCCCTCAATCTGGCCACCGAGGCTGGACGTGCCGGTGATTGACACCTGCTCGTAAGTCGCCGGGCCGGCATTGTAGACGGCGCCGCCCGTGATTGTGTCTTGATCCGCTTCGGTGCTGGTGTTGGAGATCGCGACCCCCGTTACGGTGGCACCGGCCGAATTGGTGTACAGGGCGCCACCGTCAGTCGCGTCGTTGTCAGTTGCGCCGCCGTTGTTGGTGTTGGCGATGCTGCCGCCGTTCCAGGTGACCTGAGTGCTCGCGAGATAGACCGCCCCACCGGCGATCGCCGCGCCCGCCACCGGCACCGAGGTGTTGTCGACGGTCACGTTGGTCAGGTTGGTGGCGAACCCAGCGGCGTAGATCGCCCCGCCGTTCACGCCGCCACCGCCGGTGACCGAAGTGTCATCGATCGTGAGGTTGGTGAGGTTAGTGGACTGATCGGCGAGGACGTCCACTCCTTCGCCGCCGGCGGTCGAACTGGTGTGGTCGAAGGTGCTGTTGGTCAAGTCCATGACTGAGTTGTTGTATATATCCACGCCGTGTCCGTACACGTTGACGCCCGAGGTGTTGAAGCCGAAGGTGCACCCGTTCACAATCACATCGCCGCCGACGTTGTAGACGCCAGCCCCGACCGCGGCCATATTGCCCGCACTGGCGGACGATCCGCCGAACGTGGTGTTCTGAATCTGCGCGGATCCCTGGGCGATGTAGATGCCCCCGCCCGCTCCGGCCACATTGGCCGAGAACGTGGAGCTGTCGACCCACAACTGGCCCCCGTCCTGGGAGACGCCGCCACCGTCCGATGAGGCCGCATTGCCGGTCACGTCGACGCCGGAGAGCACGAGCGAGCCCGCGGCGAGAGAGACGGCGCCGCCTTGGGACGCACTGCCACGGGTCATCTCGAGCCCGGCGATCTGGACAGAGGCCGAGGCGGCGTTCTCATCGAAGATCTCCTGGCCGTTGCCACCGTTGACCGTGGCTCCGGTCCCGTCGATGAGCATCGAATTCGAGAGAACAATGGTGCCGTAGCCGTTGGAGAGCGTGATGTCCGTACCCGAGGGGATCGAGACGGAGTCGACGTTGCCGGCGTCAGCGTCGGCCGTCAGAACCGCGGCCCGCAGGCTGCAGGTGCCCGAATTGCCCGCGGCGCAGGCGGCAGAGGGCGACGCGGGGTTCGTGTCTGCCGATGTATCGACGACGTAGGTGGCGTGTACCGCCACTGCCCCGGCTGCCCCAATGCCCACGAATAACCCAAAAAGCACAAGCGCGATGACTTGGGCGATCCTCAGCGGCTTCATCGTCACCCTCCCCGCAATGTAACCCGCCTGGCGCGGACAGAAGCGTACGAGTCGGGCGGATTCGGCAAAAGCGTTCCCTGGTTCGCCACGCTATGCACAAACACATCAGCGGGCAAGGAGAAACCGCCGGCAACTCCTCGGATTGAGCCCGACACTGGAAGGCCCGGATCAAGCTTGCGGGTATCGAGAGACTTCGCTCTGCTGGTCGATCGGGTCTGGCGGAGTGGACTCACAAAGACCCGTGCCGTCCTCGACGAGTGGTGCAAAGAGGTCGCAGCGTCGACGACGCGCTCTCGTACAATGGCACTTCGTGGTCGGCACCGACGACTATCGACCCGGGTATCGGAGGTGACCTCGTCGGGGTCTCGTGCCTGATCACATCATCGTGTCGCCACGGACGACAACGGAGCCGTCCTCAGCTACAGCGCGGGAACATGGTCATCTCCGAACACGCTGAGCTACGACAGCTATCTGGACTCAGTCTCATGTGCGTCAACGACCTTCTGCGCCACCGTGGACGACATCGGCGAGGTCTTTCTGTACCAGCCCATTGTTGGGTTCAAGATCACGACGGTCTCCGTTCCGCCAGCAAAAGGGGAAGAAGTACACCTTTGCGCTCCAAGCGACCGGGGCACCCACGCCGTACAAGTGGAAAACCCTCGGTGGCCTACCCAAGGGGATCAAGCTCAAGACGACAGGTCTGCTCACGGGTAAGCCGAAGAGGAGTGATGCCCCGGCCTCCTACACGTTCAGGGTGGTTGTGACCGCTCATGGCGGGGCAGAGTCGGACTCCAAGAGTTTCGCGCTGTTCCTCAACCCCTGAACCCTCATTACCGCAGCAGATCCCGCAGCGCGGCTCGCATGCCTCACTGGACGTCGGAAAGCGCGCGTTCCGGTGATGCATCGCGTCTGAATCCCCACGGGACGTCGACATCGCTCGCCGACAACGCAAGAGTTGACGTCTGTCCGCAACAGCAAGATGCGATCCACTTCAGTTGGATATTTTCATGTCAGACTGCGTACATGGCCGCTCCTCCGAGCAGTCTGGGACGTTCCGGTGCGCGTGGGCGAATAGCCCAGGTGTCCGGCCAGGTGGGGCGGTTTACGGATCGGTATCCATTCTTCGGCCCATTCCTCTGGATGATGGCGATCGTATTCTTCATTGCCCAGGTGGCCGTGGCGTACAACTGGCAGTCGCAGGCACGACGGCCCGCGGGGATCACGCCCGACCACCCCTACAGCTTCTTCGCCAACACGATCAGCGATCTGGGCCAGACGGCCAAGTTCACCTATGGAACGCCTCCGATGTGGTCACCAGACCACGTGTGGATGAACGTTGCCTTCGTCCTGTTGGGCGCCGTGATGATCCTGGGGTCGCCGTTCATCTATCAGGAATTCAACGAGAACACCCCGGCCAAGGTCTGGGTAGCTCGCGTCGCCTTCACGGCTCAGACCCTCGCGGGCGTTGGGGCGATCATTGTGGGTCTGGTTCCGGAGAACACGAACACGTCTGTGCACGAGCTGGGGGCCGGGTTGGCGATTGCCGTCGGAACCTTGGGAGTCTTCCTCCTCGGCCTCTCTCTTCCTCTGCCGGGGCGAATACGACGATTCATGCTGTGGTGCAGCCCTGTATCGCTGGTAGCCATTCTCCTCTACGCGCTGCATGAGTATCTTGGCTTCGGTCCAGGCGGGATGGAGCGGGTTGCCGCCTACCCAGAGGTCATCTGGCTGATCATGTTTGGCTTCTTCGTGTCGCGAAGCCATTACAGCAATGCCTCGTCACATCGACCGTTACTCGAGGAGACGAGCATGTGGCTCGATCGCGGCTTCAGTGTGAGCGTCCCGGACGTGTCTACTCGGCTGCGACTTCCGGCTGTTGGTCGGCTACCCAAGGCGAGAAAAAACCAACCTTACGCCGTGACATTGCGTCCGCTTGGCGGTATCGGTCAACAGCGAACCTTTGTCGCAAAGAAGCCGATGCCGCCCGGTTTGGCCCTATCCGAGGACGGGGAGATCTCGGGAGATCCAACAGAATCAGGGCTGCGTAGGGTGACTGTGAAAGTCACAGACGGGCCTTCGACCGCCGAGAAGACGTACACCCTTTTCGTCGGGCGATGATCGGACTGTTTGCTCCTGGAGTGTTCCATGTCTTGCCCGGGGCCAACGGTGTCCGACTGCACGTACCACGTCCACTGATCCGGATCGGATCACCGGAGACCCGCCGCACCAGGCTCTCCATCTCCACCGGAGGCGACCTTCTGACCTACCAGTTGTTGGTGCCGGCAGGCAGCCGTCGGCTCCCTCGACGGCCGGGACGTCCGATGACCCGCCGCTCCATTTCGGGGTGGTCTCCTGCTCGAAGGGCTCACGGCGTCAGGAGGATGAGGCCGTGTCCGACGATCGTTCTTCCCCTCGTCGGTGACCGCCTCTGATCAGTGGGCCCGATTCCGGATCGCCCTCTGGTAGAGGATGGGTGCGACGGTGCGCCCGATGGGTGCCAACAGGGGCAGTGCTGCGGCATTGATCTCCATGCGCTGGCCGCCCATGCGCTCGAGCACCAGGGCCGAAACCTGCGCCTCGCTGCGTCGCACCGCCTTGGGGGGAAGAGGGCCCCCATCTTCCATTCCCGACATCCCCATGGCCGTCGGCACCCAAGCGGGGTAGAGCACGTGGACACGGACACCTCGGTCGGCGACCTCGTGGGCCACGGTCTCTGTGAATGCTGACACGGCGGCCTTGGATGCCGCATAGGCCCCGTGTCGTGGTTCGGGGGCACGCGCAGAGTCCGATGAGACATTGACGACGATGCCGGACCGGCGGGAGATCATTCCTGGGAGCACGGCCAGAGTCCCGGCGACCAGTCCGAAGAAGTTCACATCGAAGATGCGTCGGAAGGCATCGGACAACCCTTCCTCTACGGGTGTCAGCTGTTCCGTTCCCGCGTCGTTGACGAGGATGTCTAGCCGACCGTGCTCGTTCTCGATGTCGGCGAGGACGCTGCGATAGCGGTCGGCGTCCCCGACATCGCAGACGAGGGTCCTACTCGTCGGTGTGAACTCTTTGAGTTGCCCTTCGAGCTCGGCCAGCAACTCGGCGCGCCGCGCCAGTCCCACCACTGCAGCACCGCGCTGTGCGAGATCCAGGGCCAAGCGGCGGCCGATGCCCGACGAAGCACCGGTGACGACGGCGATCTTTCCGTCATAGCGCTTGGGAGTCCCTCCGCTTGGGGTCACGACGCCGATGATAGGTGCCGGGGCGGACAGACGGTCAAGATCACAGCAAGCTGAGCCTCACGCGGGAGCTTCGGTGCTGCGCCGTCTCCAGATGGTCGGTCACGTCGCCTGGTCCCGGTCATAGAGAATCCGGGTCATGAAGGTGCTGTTCGGACTCGGGCTGTAATCGCCGAACGGACCGCAGGGTGAGAACCCAGCCCTCGTGTAGAGCGACCGGGCCGGCGCGAACGCCGCCGTGGACCCTGTCTCGAGACTGACGCGGTGAAGGCCGCGTGCGTAGGCCACGCCGACGAGATGATCGACCATGGCGCGGCCGATCCCCCGACTCCCGCGCCTCTTGGGTCGTGAGCATGGACTTCAACTCTCCGTGCTCCTCATCGAGCTGCTGCAGCGCTCCGACGGCCAGGAGCTCACCATTGAGGCGGAAGCTGAAGAACGGGACGGCGTCATCGAGAAGGGCCGCCATGTCAAGCGCGTGCACGTCTTCGGGCGGACTGTGTGACCTGGCGAACGCCAGGTGGCGGTCGAGAAGGTCAGCCACGTCCTTGGCTCGCGGGTCGTCGATTGAGATCTCGCCCTCGGGCACGGTGGGAACGTACTCAGGCGCCGATGGTTTGGCGGCCAGCCAAGGCCGCACCGACCTGGTCGGCTAGTGCCGACGCCACCACTCTGCTTTCGCGCGATACGGGCTTCCCCGGCGTGGGCACCATCACGTAGCGACCGAAGAACCGGCCCTGGTACTCCACCGGCAGTTCGACTTCGCTTCCGGGGAGTCCCATCTGCTCCACGTTCCAACGCAGACCGGCCAGAACGACGTCGCCATTCTTCTCCATACGGGCATGGTGTTCATCCGACACAGCCGGGTCGAACCGGCAGTCCCTCAGGGACAGGAGCTCGGTGAGCTGCGCAGCCACCTGCATGACGACGAACTGTGCCGGCTCTCCCGTCGCCACCGCCGTGGCGGCGGAGTGGATGCGGGCCACGAACCCGGCTTCCTCGACGGCCGTTGCCCGATGCTTTCGGTTGCGGGCCGCGATCTCCGTGACTGCGATGCCCACCACGAGAAGGAGCACGGTGGTCTCGATGTCCGTGCGCCGGGTGATCGTGAACCGCTCATAAGGTCGGGTCAGGAAGAAGTCGAACCAGACGGCCGTGGAAACGGAGGCCACGAGACCCGCGGGACGATGGCCCTTGGAGGCCACGCCGAGGATGACCACCACGAGGGCGAGGGCGGCGTCGGTGTTGGGGAAGCTCGCTCGAAAGGGAACCAGAGCGGCCGAGATGGCCAGTGGCGCGCCCAATCCGGCAAGGACGACCACTTTGTCCTGACCCAACCGGCTCAGTAACCGCACCATCACCAGTCATACTTCTCGCACGGCACGCTCGTCAACGGACCCCGTCGTCAGGGCAGCCAGGAGACCCGGCTGCGCAGCGTGACGTAGCCGACGAAGGCGCCGGCATCGATCAGCGTGTGGGCGAGTACGAGCCGGGGAAGCCGACGTTGGCGCTGATACAGACGGCCGAACAGCAGCCCCATGGCGGCGTTGCCCAGGAAGCCCCCGAAACCCTGATAGAGGTGATAGGTACCCCGCAGCAGCGCGCTGAGGGCGAGGGCACGGTTGTCACTCCACGACAGCTGTTGCAACCGGTGCAGGAGGTAACCGCAGACCACCACCTCCTCGAGCGCACCGTTCTGAGCCGCCGCCATCACCAGGACCGGGATCCGCCACCACGTGGCAGGCAGCGTGGTCGGGACCACCCGGACGCTCAGTCCGGCGTGGTATGCGCCCAGGTAGACCAGAAGTCCGGCACCGCCGACGCCTGTCGCCAGTGCCACCGCCCACCTCGTTTCCCTACCGGGGTGCGCGAGATCGAGCCCCAAGTCGCCGAGGGACTCGTTCGACCGCCGGAGCAGGTAGGCGACGAGGGCGACGGGAACGAGGGCCACAGCGATGCCGACGAGCTGGTACGCCAGGTCCAACAGCGAGCTGTTGGCGACGGCCGACGGGTTGAGGACCGCCGTCTGGGCTCGCAGCGGTGGCCCCGCTGACAGGGAGCGGATCAGGTCGAGAACGGCGTAGACCGCCGAGGTGCCGAGCGACAGGGCCAAGACGAGCCATATCTCCTGGACCAGAACTTGGCGACGCATCGGCGGACCGGCGCCGGGAGCGCCGGGGGCGTCAGGAGCGACGGCGACATCGGAGGTGCCGGGCGTGTCGCCTCCCGCAACCCTTGTGCCGACCGTCGTGAGCAACCATCCGATGACGCGCGAGGCGCGCATCGCGCCTTCTTAGCGTACGGCTCTCGTGCCCACCGTGATCACGTCGCGGTACGCGACGCCGAATTCCTGGTGGTCGCCCCAGGTGCTGGTCTGCTGATCGACGACAAAGCCCTGCTTGACGGCCATCCGGGCGAAGCGTGGGCCGGACATCGGGGCACGTCCTCCGGCTCGGCTCCAGCGTCCCACGGCCAGGACGCGGTGCTGGACAAATCGTCCCGGACGGCCGAGGAGGCGAGTCACAGGGAGGAGGTTCAAGCTGCGGTCGCCGAAACCGGCGTGATGGATCACGAAGCGGCCGCCGGGACGCAGCACGCGGTGGCACTCGGCCAGGTAGGCGGCGACCTCGGGCTCGTCGATGTGCACAAAGGTGGCGAAGGACCACACCAGGTCGAGTGACGAGTCGGGTACCGGCAGCGAGCGGCCGTCGTTGACCAGGAACGCCTCCTCGGGCAGGTCGTCACCGAAGCGCTTGTGACAGGCCTCGATGCAGGCGTCGCTGACGTCGACAAGGGTGAGCGTGTGGCTGCGGCCGATCATGAACTCGGTCCAGCGGCCGTAACCGGGACCGACTTCGAGGACGTCTACGCCGGGTCCCAGGAAAGGATCGAGGAAGCTCTCGACGAGAGAGCGCTTCCAGACCTCGTACTCCTGGCCGCAGGTATCGGCGTGGAATGTCCAGGAGTCGCCGCGTCGATTCCACGTGCCGGGGTTGTTGTAGGTGTCGCGGTTCGATGTAATCGATGCCATCGGTGGCCGATTTCTCGTCAGAGGGCTCGCGCGGGCCGCTCAGCGCGTTCAGTCGTGACCGGAACCTTCGTGACGGTCGGCGCGGTCTGACCCCGGGTGAGAAAAGTCCTCCGCACCATGTTCCCCTTTTGACGCCGTTGGCCCGACCTCTGTCGTCTGAGCGGTACGCCACGGTAGCCCTCTTTGTTCAGATTTCAAGAGGCGGGTCGCCGGCGCCGATCGGGCAGGTTCTCGTTGACACGTTAGATTATCCTTACATATAATCTGGGCGTGGCCAGCGCCGGTGCTCCCAACGTCGACGATGTGTTCGGCGTGATCGCACACCCGCTTCGCCGCACCCTCCTCGAACGGCTGGCCGTGGGTGAGTCACGCGTCACGGAGCTCGCCGCTCGTCTTCCGGTCAGTCGACCGGCGGTGTCCCAGCACCTCCGCTTGATGCTCGATGTCGGCATCGTGGCGGAACGGCGCGACGGACGCGATCGGTACTACTCGTTGCAGCGGGACCGTCTGGTCGAGGTCGACCAGTGGCTGGCCCGGCTCGATGACTTCTGGGCGAGCCGACTCCGCCGGCTGGGCGAGCACCTGGACGCGCCGTCGTGATCGAGGACGGCACGGTTGTGCATGAAGCCCGCTACTCCCACCCCGTTCCCGCCGTCTGGGACGCGCTCACCGACCCGGCGGCATTGGCCGCATGGCTCATGCCGAACGATTTCGCTCCTACCGTCGGGCACCGCTTTCGGCTCGACGCCCGTCCCGGATACGGCGTGATCGAAGGTGAGGTCCTCGAGGTCGAACCTCCGAGCCTTCTGCGGTGTCGATGGACGATCGACGGCGTTCCCACCACGGTGACCGTTCGGCTCCGTGCCGACGGCGACGGCACACTTCTGCGCCTGGAGCACGTCCGCCTCATGCCGCAGGCGCGCTCCGACTTCGACGGGGGATGGGGCGAGAAATTGGGGGGCGACCTCGAACTCGTGCTCAGCCGTGAACGAGATCCGGCGCGCTCCCAGGTCGAGGAGGGGTTCCATCGTCACCCGGACATGGAGGTCCCGCAATGACGGGCCCCGCGGACGTGGTGGGTGCACATCGATCGGGACGGGCCGGAACGACCGGGAGGACGGGTATGAAGACGATCCACCATGTGTTGGATATCGACAGCGGCGCTGATTCGGTTTGGTCCGCCCTGACGGAGGCGGACCGGATGGCCGCGTGGTGGTCCACCGGTCTGCGGACGGCGTCGCCGGCGATCGGTGTCCGAGCAGAGTGGACATTCGCCGGGGACTTCAATCCGGTGATGGAGATCACGACGATGGACGAGGGACGAGAACTCGGTTGGCGTTGCATCGGGGGCCATGAGCCGTGGCAGGACAACACCTTCCGGTTCGAGCTCGCCCCCCTCGACCACGGCCGCACCCGCCTGCGCTTCTGGCAGGACTACGCCGTCGAGCTCAGCGATGACGCGTACGGTGTCTACAACTTCAATTGGGGCTACTACCTGGAGAGCCTCCGACTCTTGTGCACGATCGGAACGGGAAGACCGTTCTCCGCACCGAGCTAACCGAAAGGAGACAACATGGACCAGACCCGGCTCAAGGAGGAACCGCAGTACTCAACGCAGAGAGAGGATCTCCGGTTGGCCGAGATCGAGCTGATGCGCCAGCGTGAACGCGTCGCCTCTCTGCGTCGAGAGCTGGCCCCGGGCCCCGTTGTCGACGACTATGTCTTCGAGGAGGGTCCGCGGCGCCTCGAGGATGGCGACGGCCCGGTGACCACCGTTCGACTGAGTGAGCTCTTTTCCGGGCCGGGAAGGTCTCTGGTCGTCTATCACCTGATGTACGGGAAGGCCCAGACGTCCCCGTGTCCCATGTGCACCATGTGGATCGACGGCTTCAACGGCGTCGCCCACCACCTGGCTCCGAACGTCGACGTCGCCGTGGCTGCCGCGGCGGACGTCGCCACGCTACGGGCTCACGCCCGATCCCGCGGGTGGGACCGGTTGCGGTTGCTGAGTTGCGCCGAGAACACGTTCAAATACGATCTCGGGAGTGAGGACGGCGAGGGACATCAGGATTCCACGGTTTCGGTCTTCACCCAGGGCGCGGGCGGGGAGCTCCGGCACTTCTACACCACGCATCCTTCGATGGCAGACGATATCGACCAACGTGGCATCGACCTGCTCTGCCCTGTCTGGCATCTCCTCGACCTCACACCACAGGGCCGGGGGGATTGGTACGCGCAACTCGACTACGGACCATGACCGGTCCGACCCGATGACGGACGGCCTGGGTCTCCTCGAGAAAATAGGCGACGGCCAGTGCCCGCAGGGTACATCCGTTCAGGGATCAGGACCGGTCCTGGGGAGAGAGAAGTTGTGACCGCGAAAGACGCATGGCAGTCGGAGGCCGTGGCGGACTGGGAGCGCCGCGGTGTCTACCGGACGCTCGAGGGGTGGGAGACGTTCACGATCGATGTCGGACCTACCGGTGCCGAGGAGCGCGAGCCGCTTCTGATCCTCCACGGTTTCCCCACCTGCTCGTTCGACTTCCGTCATGTCGTCCCGTCGTTGGCTGTGCATCGCCGGGTCCTCCTCCTCGACATGATCGGCTACGGGCTGTCGGCCAAGCCGGACATCGCCTACACGATGAACCTGCAGGCTGACGTGGTGCAGGCCTTCGTGGCCGAGGCCGAAGTGTCGAGTCTGGCAATGCTCACCCACGACATGGGCGACACTGTCGGCGGCGAGCTTCTGGCCCGCCAGGCCGAAGGCGCCTGGCCGGTGGAGATCACGCGTCGGGTGATCACCAACGGCAGCATCTACATCGAGATGGCCCATCTGAGCACGGGCCAGGAGATACTGCTCAGCCTCCCTGATGAGCGTCTCCCCGACACCATCGCCAACGACGGTTCGGCCATGAAGGCGGGCCTGGCCGCCACGTTCAGCCCGCACTCGTCGGTCGACGACGGAGAGCTGGCCGCGGCGTGGGAGCTCATCTCCCATCACGGCGGTGACCGGCTGTTGCCTCGGACGATCCGGTACATCGAGGAGCGGCGACGGAGCCAGGACCGTTACACCGGGGCTATCGAGTCGCACCCGTCTCCGCTGGCCATCGTCTGGGGCGCGGACGATCCGATCGCGGTGGTCGAGATGGTGCCGAGGCTCCGGGCGGCACGCCCGGATGCACCGTCGCACATTCTGCGCGACGTGGGCCACTATCCGATGGTGGAGGCCCCCGGGACATTCGAGGCGGCGGTGCTCGGCGCCTTCGGTTGAGGCCTCCGGGGGGAGGTCCGCCCCACGGGTGCCCTACGACAGGTGACTAGAACCGGTTCTATACTGCAGCCGACGAGTTGACCGGACCCGGGACCCTGCCGCACGGCGGCGACGCCTCCGTCTGGTCGACGGACCCTTTGTCCAACCGACGTCAGTGGGAGGTAGCGCACAATGGGACAACCGGTGATCATCGAGGCGGTCCGGACGCCAATCGGGAAGCGCAACGGCTGGTTGTCGGGTTTCCACGCCGCCCAGTTGCTCGGGACCGCTCAGGTGGAGCTGGTCAAGCGGGTGGGCATCGAGCCGTCCGAGGTCGAGCAGGTCGTCGGCGGCTGCGTGACCCAGGCCGGGGAGCAGGCCTCCAACGTGACCCGGACGGCCTGGTTGAGCGAAGGCCTGCCCTACGAGGTGGCCGCCACCACGATCGACTGTCAATGCGGTTCCGCCCAGCAGGCGAACCACTTCGTCGCCAATCTGATCAGCGCCGGTGCCATCGACGTCGGGATCGGCTGTGGTGTCGAAGCCATGAGTCGCGTGGGTCTCGGCGCCAATGCCTTCAACGGACCGGGCCGTTCGCGGCCCGACGATTTCCCGTGGGACATGCCCGACCAGTTCGGGGCGGCCGAGCGGATCGCCCAGAAGTACGGCATCACCCGCGAGGACGTCGACGAGCTCGGGCTCAGGTCGCAGGCGAACGCCCGGCGGGCATGGGACGAGGGGCGCTTCGAACGAGAGGTCTTCTCGGTCGAGGCCCCCGTGGTCGGGGCCGACGGTCCCACCGGAGAGCGGCAGGTGATCAACAAGGACCAGGGCCTCCGGGAGACGACGGCCGAAGGCCTGGCCGGTCTCAAGCCCGTCCTGCCCGACGGGATCCACACCGCCGGCAACTCGTCGCAGATCTCCGACGGCGCCGCCGCCGTGCTCTGGATGTCGGAGGAACGGGCCAAGGCCCAGGGTCTGCGGCCCCGGGCCCGGATCCTGGCCCAGGTCCTGGTCGGGTCCGATCCCTACTACCACCTCGACGGCCCCATCGCCTCGACCACCAAAGTTCTGGCCAAGGCGGGGATGACGATGGACGACATCGACATCTTCGAGGTCAACGAAGCTTTCGCCTCGGTGGTCTGCTCGTGGGCCAAGGTGCACGAAGCCGATCCCGACAAGGTGAACGTCAACGGTGGGGCCATCGCCATCGGGCACCCCGTCGGCTCGACGGGCAGCCGGTTGATCACCACGGCGCTCCACGAGCTCGAGCGCCGCGACGCCAACCTGGCCCTGGTGGCCATGTGCTGCGGCGGCGCGCTGGCCACCGGCACCATCATCGAACGCCTGTAGTCGACGTAGGCCAGGGAGAATTCGGTGATCGGCACGGAGAACCTGACGTTCGAGCGCCAGGGCACGACGGCCATCGTGACGATGAATCGTCCCGAGGCCAAGAATGCGCTCAGCCTCCCCATGCTCGTCGGCATGGTCGACGCCTGGGCGGAGATCGATGCCAACGACGACATCCGGTGCGCCATCCTGACCGGCGCCGGCGGCACCTTCTGTTCGGGTATGGATCTGAAGTCGATGTCGAGTCCGGAGGCCGAGAAGTACAAGGACAGGCGGGAGGCCGACCCCGACCTGCATTGGAAAGCGCTGCTGCGTCACTACCAGCTCCGCAAGCCCCTGATCGCCGCCGTCGAAGGCTGGGCGGTGGCCGGTGGGACGGAGATCCTCCAGGCCACGGACATCCGGGTGGCGGGCGAGGGGGCGAAGTTCGGAGTGTTCGAGGCGCGGCGGGGCCTCTTTCCCTTGGGGGGCTCCACCGTCCGACTGCGCCGTCAGATCCCGTACACAGTGGCCATGGACCTTCTGCTCACCGCCCGCGAAGTGAGCGCCGACGAGGCGCTGCGGATCGGATTGATCGGCCGGGTCGTCCCCGACGGTGAGACCCTCACCGAGGCCTTGCGGATCGCCGAGGTCATCGGAGCCAACGGTCCCCTCGCCGTCGAGGCGATTCTCCGGTCGGTGCGCGAGACGGAGGGACTGTCGGAGGTCGAGGGACTGAAGGTGGAGCTCGAGATCGGCTGGCCCATCTTCGCCACCGAGGACGCCGCCGAGGGACAGAAGGCTTTCGCCGAGAAACGAGCTCCCGAATACCGGCGGCGATGACCCCCGAGGGCGTGCCCGGGGTCTCCGATTTCGGGATCTCCACCGGAGAGGTCGTCCGTGAACCGGGTGGGACGGGTTCCGACGATCCCCGCTTCGAACTCGCCACCGCCGTGCGCCGGATCACATCGGCCATGGTGGGCCCGCCTCTGACCGACGACGAGATCGCTTCGGCGACGACGGCGGTGGCCGAAGTGGCGAACCGATTGGAGCGAGCGGCCGGCGCGGGACGGCGCCCGCGGGCTCAGCCCGACCCCGTCGGACATCCCCAGGACTTCTTTCCCACCAGCCCGGTCATCGGTTTCGCCAACCCGGTGGCGCCGCCCGTGGTGGTCGAGGCGGTCGATGGTGAGCTGATCGGAACCGCCTGGTTCGACTACCAGTACGAGGGACCACCGACGTGCGTCCACGGCGGCGTGATCGCCATGGTCTTCGACGAGATGCTCGGTGCGGCCAACATCCTCGCCGGGAACCCGGGGATGACGGGGACCCTGACAATCCGGTACCGAAAGCCCACCCCGCTGCGCACCCCCCTGCGGCTCGAGGCCCGCTGCGCGAGTCGCGATGGCCGGAAGATCCTCACCACGGGGGCGATCTACCACGGAGACGTTCTCACCGCCGAAGCCGAGGGCATCTTCATCGAGCTGGTTCCCCAGCGGTTCCTGAAGATCGTGGCCGAGAACGCCGACTCGCTGGAGGCGGTCGAGCAGGTCCGGGCCGACGCCCAGAGGCTCGGTCTGGTCGACGCCCTCCCCGACCGTTCACGGGACGACCCCCGTTGATCCGCTGACGATCTTCTGACCGCCGGCGGCCATCCCCACGAGCGGGGTCCCGACCGGTCACCGGTTCTCCCGCCGCCCACTGTCGGCGGTAATCGCCACGAGCGGTGGTTTTCGGCTCAACGCAGGCCCAACAGTTGCCGATACCAGGGACAGGCGCCCGGCCGGTGCGCCGGGACGCGAGGACGACTCGGTTGGGCCTTGAACCAGACGCTGCGCAGCGATCCTCGTCAGGATCGGACGGGCGCCGTCCCCATCCCGGTAGGACCGCGGTGACGTTGACCGACGAGGACGTCGTCGTCTTCCTCGACCTGTCCACCGAGCTGTCGGTTGCCTACGGTCCCGACGGCCGGGTCCTGTGGGCCAGTGCGGCCACGGCTGCCGCGCTCGGGCACACAGAGGAGGAGCTCCACCGGATGCCGCTCGACCAGCTCGTCCATCCAGACGACATCGAGTCGGTCGAGGCGATGGTCCGCACCGGACCGGCGGACATCGCCGGTTCGGGAGTCGAGACCAGGTGGCGGCACGGCGACGGCACGTGGAGATGGCTCGAATGGACGGCGCGCCGGTCGGCCGGCACGGAGACCGTCTACGCCACCGCCCGCGACGTCACCGAGCGACATCTGGTGGGGGCCGCCGTGCGATCGGGTCAGGCCCGTCTGCAAGCCATCGTGGACCACTCGTCGTCGGCCATGTTCGCCCAAGACCTCGCCGGTCGTCATGTCCTGGCCAACAAGGCCTTCCTCGAACAATTCGGGCTGCGATCCGAAGACGTCCTGGGCCGGACGGCCGTCGAGATCTGGCCGGGATCCCTCGACCGCCCGGGGGACGTCGGGACCGATGTGCTCGAGGCGGGCGAACCGGTGACGCGCGATGAGGTGGTCCAACTCGCCGATGGTCCCCACACCATGATGACGGTCACGTTCCCGCTGCGCGACGGGGCCAGTCGGATCGTGGGAACGGCCGGCATCGCCACCGACATCACCGATCGGGTGACGATCGAATGCGCATCGGCTGAACGCGAGCGCCTGCTCGAGACGATCGTCCAAGCATCTCCTGACATCGTGATGATCCTGGATCAGACCGGGCATGTCCGCGAGGTGAGTCAGGCATCGACACGGATACTCGGATACGAGATCGACGATCCTGTCCACGAGGAGCTCGAAGCCATTGTTCACGCCGACGATCTGCCGAGGATCCGACGGGACTACGCTCGGCTCCTCACGCTGGAGAGTACGAGCCTCGACATCCGCTTCCGGGTGCGCCACGCCGACGGTCACTGGGTCACACTCGATTCACGCGCGCAGGCGATCATGGGGGAAGACGGTCGGGCCGTCGGTGCCTTGGTGATGTCACGCGACATCACCGAGGACCTGGCCTTCGAATCGGAGCTCCTGGCCGCTGCTGCAGTAGCCGAGCGGGCCAGCCTGGCCAAGAGCGAGTTCCTGTCGCGGATGAGCCACGAGCTGCGGACTCCGCTCAACTCCGTGCTCGGTTTCGCCCAGCTGCTCGAGATGGACGACCTGCCGGATCAGCAGGGCCAGGCGGTCGGACACATACTGCGGGCGGGCGGGCACCTTCTGAACCTGATCGACGAAGTGCTGGACATCGCCCGAATCGAGGCTGGTCACCTCGATCTCTCGGTCGAGCCGGTGCTCGTACTCGATGTTCTCGGAGATGCCGTGGACCTGGCCCGTCCCCAGGCCGAGCAGCGCGACGTACGCCTGGCGGTGGATACGACGTCGTGTCTCGCCGACACCTATGTCCTGGCCGACCGTCAACGGCTGCTCCAGGTCCTGCTCAACCTGCTCTCCAATGCGACGAAGTACAACGAGCGGACCGGTCGGGTCGACATCGCCGTGGCCCGGACCGACGATGGCCGGGCCCAGATCTCGGTCACCGACACCGGGCACGGCATCCACCCCGACGACATCGGGCGGGTGTTCGAGCCATTCGACCGCTTGGGCGCGGAGCGCAGTGGGATCGAGGGCACCGGCGTCGGCCTCACCCTGTCGAGGCATCTCGTCGAACGCATGGGTGGGGAGATCCGCGTCCACTCGTCAGTGGACGTGGGCTCGACGTTCACGGTTCTCCTGCCACTCACGGAGGTACCGGACGAGTTGGGCTCGGTCGAACCGGAGGTGAGCGAGACTGCGGCGCTGCGTGGCGCGCTCCGGATTCTCCACGTCGAGGACAATCTCGCCAATCTCGCCCTGGTCGAGCAGATCCTGGCGCGACACAAGGAAGTCGAATTGATCGCGGCCACGCTCGGTGGACCGGCCCTCGAATTGGCCCGTCGGCACCAACCGGATCTGATACTCCTCGACCTGCACCTCCCCGACATGTCGGGTGTCGATGTCCTCGGACATCTGCGCGCCGATCCGGCCACTAGCGAGATACCGGTGGTCGTCGTCAGTGCCGATGCCACTGCCGAACGGATCGAACACCTGGAGGCGGCCCGCGTGGCGGCCTACCTCACCAAGCCGATCGATGTGCGCGAGCTTCTGCGCGTGATCGAAGCGGTGGCCCAGCACCCGGGAACCGGCCCGTGACCAGGACCCCGAGCGATCGGACGGACGCCGCCGCCCACGCCGGGCACAGGTCGTCGGTCGCCGATGCCGGGCAGCGGGTGGCTCTGATCGAGCTCTCCACCCAGATCTTGTGCATGGTCGACCTCGAGGGCACGATCACCTGGTGCAACGGGTCGATGACATCCGCGCTCGGGTACGAGCCCGACGACCTGATCGGAATGAGAATCGCAACGTTGGTGCATCCCGAGGACATCGACGTCGTCCGGGGGGTCCGTCAGACCCTGATGGCGGGGACCGAGGTCTCGGGGCTGGAGGCGCGGTTGCGGCGCAGGGACGGGACGTGGCGGTTGGTCGAATGGACGGTGAGAGCCGACACATCGCGCCGATCGGTCTATGGCGCCGGCCGCGACGTCACGGACGACCGGGAGACCTCTTCGACGCTCCGTGACGACGAGGCCCGGCTCCGGGCCATCCTCGAGTGTGCGCCCTCGTCGATATTCGTCAAGGACCTTCAGGGACGGTATCTGATCGTCAACCGACAGTGGTCACGGGTCACCGGCATCCCGGCCGAGGACGCGCTCGGCGTCACCGCGGAGCAGTGCTGGCCGTCCGAGGCCGCATCGATCGCCGAGCACGAACGGGTCCTCACCACGACCCGGTTCCCCCAGGTGTCCGACGAGCGCATGCACACCCGGGCCGGGGTACGCGACTTCCGGGTGGCGCGTTTTCTGCTGGTCGACGACGACGGCTCGCCCTATGCCATGGGCGGGATCGCCACCGATATCACGGCGCGCTCCGATGCGGAGAGGGCTCTGGCGGGCCGGGAGCGGCTGCTGGCCACGGTCCTGCGGGCCAGCCCCGACATCATCACCCTTCTCGACCGCGACGGTGTGGTGCAGCAGGTCAGCGAAGCCCACGAGGAGGTGCTCGGACGCCAGTACGGAGATGCGGGGTCACCGGATCTGCTGTCCCGGGTCCACCCCGACGACGCCCCGCGCGTCGTCGATGCCTACGCCCGAATGGTGAGCGGAGACGTGCCCAGTGTTCAGGTGCGCTTCCAGATCCAGCACGACGACGGTCATTGGCTGACACTCGACTCGCGTGGTCAGGCGGTGTACGACGAGGCGGGCCAAGTCGCCGGCGCCGTGGTCGTCTCGCGCGATATGACGGCCAGGATCTCGTCCGAGCAGCGGTTGCGTGATGCCCGGGGGGCCGCCGAGCGGGCCAGCGGGGCGAAGAGCGAGTTCCTGTCCCGCATGAGCCATGAATTGCGGACGCCGCTCAATTCGATCCTGGGGTTCGCCCAGCTCCTGCAGATGGACGAGCTCCCCGAGGAGCAGTCCGCGGCCGTCGCCCACATCCTGAGGGCCGGTCGTCATCTGTTGGATCTCATCGACGAGGTACTCGACATCGCCCGGATCGAGTCCGGGCACCTCGAGCTGATGATGACGGCCGTGGCTGTCCCCGACGTCGTGAACGACGCCGTCGAGCTGACCCGGCTCATGGCCGAGGGCGCCGACGTCTCGGTGCGGGTCGCCATCGATCGCGAGAGCAGTGTCCGGGTCCGCGCCGACCGGCAGCGTCTCCTGCAGGTTCTCCTCAACCTGTTGTCCAATGCCGTGAAGTACAACCACCCCGGTGGTCATGTGGACATCACCTGTCACCAGAGTGCTCCGGGACGGGTGCGCCTCGTGGTGGCCGACTCCGGCCGGGGTATCCGCCCCGAGGATGTCGACCGGGTGTTCACGCCCTTCGACCGGCTGGGTGCCGAGCAGTCCGCCGTCGAGGGGACGGGTGTCGGCCTGGCGTTGTCCCAGCAGCTGGTGCAGCGGATGGATGGCCGGATCGGATTCGAGTCCAACCCCGACGTCGGGAGCTTGTTCTTCGTGGAGCTGTCCACCGCCAGCGGGTCGCCCGAGGTGCGGCCCGATTCCGGCCTGGCTCTCGGGTGGTCCGACGGCCTCACCGCCGTCGATGACCGCGGATCGTTCCGAGTCCTGCTCATCGAGGACGACGTCGCCAACCTCAACCTGGTCGAACGGGTGCTGGCTCGGCGGCCGGGCGTCGAGCTCGTGTCCGCCATGGGCGGTGCGCTCGGCATCGAACTGGCGGGCGACCGTCGGCCCGATCTGATTCTGTTGGACCTGCATCTGTCCGACATGCCGGGGACGGCCGTACTCGACGCGCTTGGTGCAGACCCTGCGACGGCCGCCATCCCCGTGGTCGTGGTGGGGAGCGATGCCGCCGCGCAGGAAGTCCGTCGGCTCCTCGGTCGGGGAGTCGTCGGCTTCCTGACCAAGCCGTTCGATGTGCGCGCCCTGCTCTCCCTGGTCGACGCCGTGCGTTCGGCGCGGGTCGCCTGAGACTTCCCTCCCGGTCGGCTGGTTTTGTAGCGTGACCCCCATGCCCAGGGCTGATCGAGACGGAACCACGGCATGATCGTTGTCGAGCGCCACGGACCGGTGGCCGTCGTGCGGCTCGACCACGGAAAGGTGCACGCCCTCGATGACGTGCTGCTGAACGCGCTCGTCGCCAACCTCGACGCCGTCGAGAGCTCGGACGCCCGAGCCGTCGTCCTCACCGCCACCGGACGCGTTTTCTCCGCCGGGGTCGACCTGCAACAGGTGCTCGACGGTGGCGCCGACTATCTCGAGCGGTTGATCCCCGCGTTGGTCTCGACCTTCGGACGGTTGTTCACGTACCCGCGGCCCGTCGTCGCCGCCGTCAACGGTCCTGCCGTCGCCGGGGGGTGCATCCTGGCCTGCGCGTGCGACCGGCGGATCCTCGCCGCCGGGGGGCGGATCGGCGCCTCGGAGCTGCTCGTCGGTGTGCCGTTCCCGGTGGCGGCGCTGGAGATCCTGCGGTGGGCGTGCGGCGACCGGACCGAGGAGGTCGTTCTCACCGGGAAGCTTTACGGCTCGGACGAGGCTCTGTCGGTGGGCTTGGCGCATGAGATCGTGGACCCCGACGGCTTGCTCGACCGGGCCCTGGTGGTGGCGGGCGAGCTGGCGGCCGTGGCTCCGGAGGCATTTCGCCTGGCCAAGGCCCAGCTGCGCCGCCCGGCCGTCGACCGCATCGCCGCCGACGCTCCGGTGGTCGATCCCGAGATCCGGGCTCTCTGGTCCTCGGCGCAGACCACGGCGTCGATCCGCGCCCAGGTGGAACGCATGTCGGGCCGTCGGACGTCGTAGCGCGGCGCGACTAGACATTCGCCATCGGCGGAGACGGAAGACGGTGACGGTGGCGAACGAACCGCTGGCGATCGGGCTCATCGGGTGCGGGATGATCGGGCAGGTCCATGCCGACGGCCTGCGCATGCTGGCCGAGGACGGCGAGATCGTGGCCGTCGCCGCCGCTGATCCGTCCGCCGAGGCCCGCCACGCCGTCCAACGGAACTGCCCCTTCGGGCGGATGAGCGACGATCCTCTCGAGGTGATCGCCGATCCGGAGGTCGAAGCGGTCATGATCACGGCGCCCACCGCCACCCATCTCGACTTGGTCCGGGCGACGCTGCAGGCCGGGAAGCCGCTGTTCTGCGAGAAGCCGTTGGCACCGACGTTCGGCGACGTGCGGACCATGTGCGACGCCGTGCTGTCCTCGAGGGTGACGGCGCAGGTCGGCTTCCATTCGCGGTTCCACCCGATCATGAACCGGTTGCAGCGCACGGTCGAGAGCGGGGAGCTCGGTCGGCCCATGGGGTACACGCTGCGCGACGACCAGTACTGGCCGACGGGTGACATCGTCCCCGGCCACAGCTCCTGGCGGTCCGACCGGACCCAGGCTGGAGGCGGAGCGCTGCTCGAGCACTCGATCCACAGTGCCGACATCGTGTCCTGGCTCTTCGGACCGGCGGTGCGCGTGTACGCCCGCAGCCGCGCCGTCTTCGGTTACGACGTCGAGGATGTCGCCGCCGTGACCGTCGAGCACGAGTCGGGTGTCGTAGGGACCATCCTCACCATCTTCAACGGGGTGCGCGGGCGCGAGGAACGACGCTTCGAGGTCTTCTTCGAGCGCGGCGCCGTCGAGGTGACGACGGACTTCATCGTGGGCGCCGCCGAGGACGGCTATCTCGTCCAGCAGCCCGACACCGACGCCCAGCGTCTCGATCTGGCCGAGATGCGGGAAGCGCACTTCACCGGTCTCGGCATCGGACGGCGCGATTTCGTCTTCTTCACCTATCCGGCCGACCGCAATTGGGTGCGGGCGGTCCGACAGGGTGAGCCGGCGGTACCCGGTTTCGCCGACGCGCTGCGGGCCCATCGGCTGGTCGAGGCCGCCTACCGGTCGGCGGCTACGAACGCGGCTGTCGACATCGGCGACGGGTTCGTCTGATCAGGGTGCTTCTACCGGTCGCCCCGTGACCGAGCGGGCCTGCGAGGTGGCCGTGGTCGGTGGCGGTCTGGTCGGCACCGCCCTGGCCTATGAGCTGGTGGTCCGGGGCGCCGACGTCGTCCTCGTCGACGAGCACCATCCCGGTCGGGCCAGTGATGCCGGGGCCGGCATCCTCTCGCCCGAGACGACCTGGAATCCCGACGCCGGCTGGTTCTCGTTCGGTCGCGCCTCCGCCTCCCACTACCGGGAGTTGGTGGGCCGCCTGGCCGCCGATGGAGCACCCCAGACCGGTTTCGCCGAGTGCGGTCTGCTCCTGGTGGCGGCCGATCCCGGCGAGGACGAGTGGTTCGCCTCGTGTGCCGGTCTCGCCCTCGGTCGTTCGCCCCACACGGTCTCCGAGGTGACGTCGGACGAGGCCCGGGCGCTCTTCCCCCCGCTCGGACCGGTCCGGCGTGTCCTGCACAACCGGGCGGCGGCCCGGGTCGACGGGCGCTTGATGACGGCCGCAGTGCTCCACGGCGCCGAACGCCACGGCCTGCGCCGCCTCGAGGCGACGGCGACCGGACTGCGTGTCAGCCACGGTCGCGTCGTGGGCATCGACACCGACGCCGGGATCCTCTCGTGCGGGGCGGTGGCCGTCGCCGGAGGAGCGTGGTCCCAGGAGTTCGGCCGACAGCTGGGTCACCCGATTCCCGTGGAGCCGGTCAAGGGGCAGATCGTCCATATGCAGCTCCCGGCGGTGGAGGGCGGCGACGCTGTCGATACCGGTGGGTGGCCGATCGTGTCGCCCGTTCTCAACCACTACCTCGTGGCCTGGCCCGGCGGCAGGGTGGTGTGCGGGGGTACCTACGAACCCGACGCCCGGTTCGACACGCGCCCGACGATCGCCGGTCTCGACCAGCTCCTGCCGCGCCTGTCTGACGATTGCCCCCGGGCTCGCCGACGCCACCGTCGTCGATGTCCGCGTCGGCCTGCGGCCCGTGTCGAGAGACGATCTCCCGGTGCTCGGCCCCGTGCCGGGGTGGGAGAACGTCCACCTGGTGACCGGCCACGGCACCGAGGGCCTTCTCCTCGGGCCCTACAGCGCGGCGCTCGTAGCCCGGGGCATAGGGGGAGAGCCGTGGTCCGACGAGCTTGTGCCTTTCAGCGTCACCCGCTTCGGGATCTGACCGTCCACGGGTGAACAGCACGCGACGGACCCCGGTGCCCGGACCCCTTCGCGACCCCGTCAGGATGCGGTCGCACCCGGCTCCGTGTCGTGGCCCTGCCACGATCGCCACAGCGCGGCGTAGGCGCCGGAAGCGGCCAGCAACTCGTCGTGGCCGCCGAACTCGGTGATCCTGCCGTCCTCGACGACGGCCACCACGTTGGCGTCGTTGGCCGTGTGCAACCGGTGGGAGATGGCGATCACCGTCCGGCCCTGGAGCAACCGGGCCAGTGAGCGCTCGAGGTGGCGGGCCGCGCCGGCGTTCAGAAGTGAGGTCGCCTCGTCGAGCACCAGGGTGTGCGGGTCGGCCAGGACCAACCGGGCGATGGCGATCTGCTGGGCCACGCCCGGGGCCAGGACCGAGCCGGCCGAGCCGATCCGCGTGTCGAGACCGTCCGGCATGGCCCGCACGGCGGTACCGGCGTCGACGGCGTCGAGGGCCGTGTAGAGCTCCTCGTCGTCGGCGTCGGGCGCCACCAGCCGCAGGTTGTCGCGGATCGAGGCGGCGAAGAGGTGATGCTCCTGGGTCACGAGCGCGATCTCGCGGCGCAGGCGGACCGGGGGGATCAGGTGCGCGTCCACTCCGCCCACCGTGGCCCGTCCGGCACGCGGCGCGTAGATGCCGGCGAGCAGGAGGGCCAGAGTGCTCTTGCCCGCGCCCGTCGGACCGACCACGGCCACGCGGGAACCGGAGGTCGGCGCCAGGTCGACCCCCCGCAGCACATCGTGACCCTGCTGGTAGGCGTAACGGAGGTCCCGGGCCACGACCAGTTGACAGGCGGGCTCGTCGGCTGTTGTCTCGGCCGGTTCGATCTCGTGGACCCCGAGTACCCGCGACAGCGAGGCCGAGGCCACCTGGACCTCGTCCATCCAGGCCAGCAGGGTATCGACGGGTCCGATCAGCTGTTGCGCGTAGAGGGCGGCGGCGGTGACGGCCCCCACCGAGAGGCGGCCGTTCATGTGCAGCAGGCCGCCCAGGAGGATGGTGAGCACGAGGGGGATGACGTATCCGATCTCGCTGACGCCGAAGAACCCGGTGCGGAGACGGAGTGTCCTGCGCTCCCAGTCGATCCACGCCTTGATATGGCGGTCGGTCTGCGCGATGCGGTTCGGCCCGAGGCGGAAGGCCTCGATCGTGCGTCCGGCGGAGACGCTCTCCTGGATGTCGCTGTTGACCCGGGCGTAGGCGGCCATCTCTCCCTGGTAGGCGCTGCGGGCACGGCGCAGGTACCAGCGCGTGCCGACGGCCAGGAGGGGGATGCTCGGCACCAGGGCGAGGCCGAGGATCGGCGCCGTCCACAGCAGCGCGGCGATGGCGAGCACCGCGGTGACGCTCGCCACCAGCAGTTGCGGGAGCCCGGCGCGCACGGAGTAGGACAGGTCGTCGACGTCGGTGGACGCCCGGGTGAGGAGGTCGCCCGAGCCGGCCCTCTCGACCACGCCGAGAGGGAGGTCGAGAACGCGGGTGACCAGTTGCTCGCGCAGGCGGGCCAGCACCCGTTCGCCGAGCACGGCGCCGAGTCCGTGGCTCACACCCGTGAGCAGGGTCTGGACCACAAGGGCACCGGCGAAGATGGCGACGGCGGTGTCGATCCGGCCCGCTCCGCCACCCCGGGTGGTGTGGTTGATGACGTCTTCGAGGACCCTCGGGCCGACCAGTCCGGCCGCGCTCGCCACGCCCTGGAGGATCAGCACGATGGTGACGGGTCGACGCTGCTCGCCGACCAGCCGGCGCAGGTGGCGCCATGTCGCGCGTCCCGACGCCACGGGCAGGATGCCGGACTCGCCGAGGGGGACGGCTCCGGGATCCACGCTCACGGCGCACCCCTCGTGACCAAGCGGCGGTAACGCGGCTCGGACCGCAGCAGGTCGCGATGGCTGCCGAGGGCACGGACGTGCCCGTCGAGGAAAGCCACCACATCGGCGTGTTCGAGGAGGAAGGGGCTCGTCGACAGCACCACTGTCGTCCGACCGACCCGCACCCGTCGCAGGCGCTCGGCGATGTCGCCCTCGGTGTGGGCGTCCACGGCGCTGGTCGGCTCGTCGAGGACGAGTACCTCGGGGTCGGCCCGCAGGGCGGCGGCGAGGACGATGCGCTGTCGCTGGCCGCCCGACAGCGTCCGCCCGCGTTCGGGCAACTCAGTACGGAGACCGTCGGTCAGACCCTCGATGATGTCGGTGGCGGCGGCCGCCTCGAGGGCCTCGGCCACCGTCGGCCTGGGGGTGACAGTGGACTCCGCACCGAAACCCGGCACGTCGACGGCGTCGGCCAAGGTGCCGGCGACCAGTTGGGGCTCGCGGTCGACCACCATCACCCGCCGGCGCACGACTTCGAGCGGCAGGTCGGCCAGGGCGGTGCCGGACAGCGTGACGCCGTGGCCGTGGCCGTGGCCGTGGCCGTGGCCGTGGCCGTCGACGTAGCGGCCCAGACGGGCGGCCAGCGCGCTCGCCTCGTCGGGGTCGGCGGCGGCCACCACCGTCAGCGTGCCCGGGTCGACCACCAGCCCCGTGGTCTCGTCGATGAGCGGACCGAGCGGCGGTTCACGGGCCGGAATCGTGGGCCGCGAGAGATCGGGCGACTGGCGGAGAACGGTGAGCACGCGGCCGGCGGCGACGGTGGCGGCCGACCAGCGGGTGGCCGCCTCGATGAGGGTCTGGACGGGCAGGGTCAAGAAGGCGGCGTAGGCGTAGAAAGCGACCAGGCGCCCGGGCGAGATGCCACGGGACAGCACCAGGTGGGCGCCGATGTAGGTGACGACGACGAGAATCGCCCCCGGTACGAAGACCTGGAGCGAGTCGAGCACCGACTGGGCCAACGCGGTGCGCACCGTCGCCGCCCGCACGTGCTGCGACGCCTCGGCGTAGCGGTCGGCGAAGACCTCCTCGCCCCCCAGGCCGCGCAGAACGCGCAGGCCGACCACCGTGTCCGCCGCCAGCGACGACGCGCCGGAGCGCGCGGACCGCTCGGCGCTCTGCCGTCGCTCGAGCGGCCGCATCACGGGCAGGACGAGCAGCGCCGCCAGAGGTGCTCCGATCACGAGCACAAGCCCTAAGGGAACCGACGACGAGAAGAGCAGGGCCGCCACGATGAGGTAGGACACCACGGCGCCGGTGCTGCGGGCGCTGACGTCGAGCAGGCGGCCGATCCGCTGGACGTCCGTGGTCCCGATGCTCGCCACCTCTCCGGCGTCGACATGGCGGGTCAGGTCGCCGCCGAGGGCGCTCGCTTTGCGCGCCACCAGTTGTTGGACCCGCACGGCGGCGGTGAGGAAGTTCGTGACGGCCCGCCGGTGACGCATCACACCGGCGACCGCCTGGACGAGCCCGAGGCCCAGGACGACGGCGGACCATGTCCACAGGCCGGCCCGGTCACGACGGACGATGGCGTCGATGGCGGCGCCCAGCGCGGCGGGGATCAGGCTCTGGGCGCCCATCCAGACGGCGCCGAAGAAGCCTCCGGCGGCGACGGTGGCGAGCTGCTGGCCCGCCAACCAGACGAGGAAGCGGACCGGCGAGCGCGTCTCGGGCTCGCCGGGATCGGGTAGTGGGAGTCGCTTGAGCAAAGCTGACCAGCTTAGCGACGGGAGGAGGTCGTGGCGCCGGGCGTCAGCTCACTCGCCGCCCCCCCCGATGACGTGGCGCCACGGGGGTGAACCGGCTTGCGAATGCCTCGCGCCCTTCCCCTGGGCCAGACTGCACACCCTGCTCACGGTGAATCGACGAGCGTTCAGCCGAACGAGGGTCACCGGTGCCGGTCATCGAGATCTGCACCCGTGCATCGGCGCCGCTTGTGAGACAAGTAACGCAAGGAAGGCTCTGTGGGCTCGCCTCCGCGTTCGCTGCATCGTTCATGGCACTATTCGCTCATGGCAGATTCCCGATATAACCGCAGGCAGGTATTGGCCGGGGGACTTGGTGCCGCACTGGCGCTCGGCGGGGTCAGGTCCGGATTACAGGAGGCAGAGAGACGCGCCATCGTGAGGGCCGCGGCGTCGGTGCGACCGGCCGGGTCCGATCTGGGAGCAGTCGAACACGTCGTGTTCCTCATGCACGAAAATCGGTCGTTCGACCACTACTTCGGAGTGCTCGGGGGCGTCAACGGATTCGACGCCAGTTCGTCTGCGTTCGCGCAGGCATGGCCGGGTGGAGCCAGCTCGACCTTGCTGCCCTTCCATCTCGACACCACGACGAGCCACGCCGAGTGCACCTACGACCTGTCCCATTCGTGGGCCGCCGAGCACGCCTCTTGGAACAACGGAGCGATGGACAGCTTCGTCTCCACGCACACGTCCGGTTCGTACGAAGGCCCGGAACTCGGCACGTTGACGATGGGCTACTACGACAGTTCGGATATCCCCTTCTACTACGACTTGGTGCAGCAGTTCACCATCTGCGACAACTACTTCTGTTCGGTACTCGGGCCGACACATCCCGAACCGGCTCATGCAGATGACCGGCACATTGGACCCCGCCGGAGTGGCCGGAGGGCCCGTCCTCGTCACCAACTCCAAGGAGAGCCTCGAGTTCACGTGCTCCTGGACGACGATGCCCGAGGTGCTGACCGATGCGGGGGTGTCGTGGAAGGTCTACAACCCGTACGGGGCTTCCTACCAGCCGGGCAGCTCCACTTCGATGCTGTTCTGCAAGAACGTGCTGATGTACTTCGAGCAATATCAACAGTCGGTGAACCCGACGCTGTACCAGAACGCCTTCGGGTACTACGGGCCCAACGTGTCGAGGAAGAATTCAGGATTCACAGACGCGCACGGACCGAATAATTTCGCGTCGGACGTCATGAACAATCAGCTTCCTGCGGTGTCGTGGATCATGCCGCCCGACGGGTACGACGAACACCCGCCGGCGCCGGCAGCGCTGGGCGAGTGGTACAGCGCTCAGATCCTGAAGACCCTTCTGTTGAGGAAGGAAGTGTGGGAGAGCACGGTCCTGTTCATCATGTACGACGAGAACGACGGGTGGTTCGACCACGTCCCGCCCCCGACGCCGCCCGCGGCGACACCGGGTGAATTCGTCACCGCCGCCTCGGCATCGAGCTACACCGGTCCCATCGGTCTGGGCGTGAGGGTCCCCATGCTGGTCGTGTCGCCGTTCAGTGCCGGTGGATGGGTGTGTTCGGACACCTTCGATCACACCTCCCAGCTGCAGTTCCTGGCGGAGCGCTTCGGCGTGTCCGTGCCGAACGTCTCGTCATGGCGGCAGGGGACCGTCGGCAATCTCACGCCGGCGTTGCCCAATTTGGGCACGCCGATCACGAAGAAGCCCACACTGGTGCGGACGTCGGAGAGCATCGAGAGAGCGCCGATCGAGGGGGAGTGCTCCTCGTCACAGTTGATCGAGCTGAATCCCACCACGGCGCCCTACCCGGTACCGAGCAACCAGACGCAACCCACCCAAGGGCCCGACACGTTGACCCCGACACCGACCTAGTGCCGCGGCGGCGGAGTCAGAACCAGGTGGAGCACCAGGGGGTCGTCGGCGAACGGAACATGGTGTCGGCTCGTGCCAGCGCGCCCGGCGCGTGCTCGTCGATGCGTCCGGCACCTCCCAGGGCCAGCACCGACATCCCTCCCAGGAAGACCGATCCCAGGGCGTCGACGGGGAGGGTCATCTCGGCCGTGGCGTCGGTGGCGGTGCAGGTGGCCCCCGTCGGTCCCCCCTCGAGAACGAAGCGGCCCGAGGCCATCCCGAGAGGATCGGTGACCTCGAGTACGAGGCGACCCTCGGTGGGGTAGCGGCGGGCCGACAGGGCGGAAGAGACGTCGAGGACCCGTACCCAGAGGAAGTCGAAACGGCCGGTCTGTCGCAGAGCGCGGCCGTCGCGCAGCAGCCAGACGAGCGGTTCGTCGACGGGGCGGTCCCCGGCCTGCACCCGGGTGATGAGGTCGACCTCGCAGCAGTAACGCCACAGCCGGAGATAGGCGTCGGGCGTGGCGGCGGTGAGCTCCATCACCGAGAGGGTGCCTTTCGGCCGCATGTGGTCCCAATCCTGGGACGCGGTATAGCGCACGTAGCCGTCGACGTCTCCGTCCGGGCAGCGGTAGATCGCCTGGTAGCTCTTCACCGGGGTGGCGCCGGGCACGTCCACCTGGTGGAGCGCGTGGTCCCACCACCGGTCGTTGCGGGCGATGGCGGCGGGCTGGGCGCGGCGGACGCGTTCGTAGACGGGCGGGGCCTCGAATCGGAGGGCGGCGAGATCGACGAGCTCGACGCGGCCCACACCGGGGCGGAGGAATCGGGCCTTCTCGGTGTCGACGGTGTAGGTGGCGGCGTCGACGGCGGCGCCGTAACCGAACTGGCCGTAGATGGGGTACTCGGAGGCGATGAGGATGCCCACCACCTCGCCCCGCTCCGCCGACGCCCGAAGGTCGCGCGTGATCATCTGCGTGAGGAGCCCACGACGTCGGTGGGTGGGGGCCACGGTGACGTTGGTGAGGGCGGCGGCGTCGACCTCGTTCGGCCCCGGCACCGTGAGGGGGGTGGCGAAGGACCTCAGCGTCCCCACTACGGCGGTGCCGTCGAACGCGCCCCAGGTCCGGTCGAGGTCCATGTCACCCAGGCGGTATGCGCCCTCCCCGTCGGCGGGGTGCGAGAGGAAGCCGGTGGCCATGCACCGGATCCAGTCGTCGATCTCGGACGCGTCGATGGTGCGGACCGACGGCTCCTGGCCCGGTTCCGATGCCGTCGTCGCCCGTCCCCCCACGGTCAGAGAGTACCGCCCACCTGGTTGGCGCGGCAGAGAGGCGCACCGCGCCTCTGCGGGATCACAGGGCGCGCTGGCGTCCCTCCCAGTACGGGATCGCGGAGCTTGCGCTTGTAGAGCTTGCCGTTGGGGTCGCGGGGCATGTCGTCGGTGAAGTCGATCGTCTTCGGAGTCTTGAACTTGGCCAGACGGCCCTCGCACCAGGCCAGGATCTCGGCCGCCAGTTCGGGCGTGCCCTCCACGCCGTCGACGGGCTCGACGACCGCCTTCACCTGCTCGCCCCAGTCGTCGTCGGGGATCCCGAAGACCGCCGCGTCGACCACCTTGGGGTGGCCGAGCAGGACGTTCTCGATCTCGGCCGGGTAGATGTTGGCGCCTCCGGAGATGATCATGTCGATCTTGCGGTCGCTCAGGAAGAGGAAGCCGTCGTCGTCGAGGTAGCCGACGTCGCCGACGGTGAAGAAGTTGCCGATCCGGTTCTTCTCGGTCTTCTCCTTGTCCTTGTGGTACTCGAAGTCGGCCGACCCTGCATGGCCATGTAGACGGTGCCGATCTGGTTGGCCTCCAGGCGGTTGCCGTCGTCGTCGAAGATGGCGATCTCCGAGATGGGCCACGCCTTGCCGACGGTGCCCGGCTTGGTCAGCCACTCCTCGGTGTTCACGATGGTGCCGCCGCCCTCGGACGCCGCGTAGTACTCGTCGATGACGGGGCCCCACCACTCGATCATGGCGTGCTTGGTGTCGACCGGGCACGGGGCCGCGGCGTGGATCATGTGCCGCAGCGACGAGAGGTCGTAGCGTGTGGCGCGACGTCGTCGGGGAGGGCCAGGAGCCGGTGGAACTGGGTGGGGACCATGTGCGAGTGGGTGACCCGGTAGCGCTCGATCAGCTCGAGCATGCCCTCGGCGCGTCCACTTGTCCATGAGCACCACGGTGTGGCCCATGTGGATGGCCGCCCCCGAGAAGCGCAGGACGGCGGTGTGGTAGAGCGGCGAGCCCACGATGTGGACGTTGTCGTCGCGGGACGTGGATGCCGAACAGGAGCAGGATCCCGCCCAGGCCGATGGCCATCTCGTCGGGGTCGGCACCCGACAGCGTCGCGGCGGACCCCCTTCGGATTGCCGGTCGTCCCCGAGGTGTAGTTCATGGTGTCGCCCAGGCTGCGGTCCTCGGGGAGGTCGGTCTTCTGGTTGTCCCGCATCTCGGCGAAGGAGGCGAAGCCGGCGATGTCGCCCGACCGCCAGGCAGCCGACTGGCGGGGATCTCCGGCCTCCTCGGCGGCCAGCGTGGCAGGCCTCGGCGAAGCGCTCGTGGCCGACGAAGACCTGGGCTTCTGAGTCCTTCAGGATGTAGGCGATCTCGGGGGCCACCAGATGGTGGTTGATGGGGACGATGTACCAGCCCGCCTGGAGCGCGGCGAGATAGATCTCGAACACTTCGATGCTGTTGGGCAGGACGAAGGCGATCGTGTCGCCCGCCTGGAGCCCGAGGGCGCGCAGCCCGTGGACGACCTGGTTGGCCCGGCCGAGCAGATCGCCCGCCTTGAGCTCGGTGCCGTCGGGGCCGACGAGGGCGAGGTGCCCCGGCTCCTCTTGCGCCATAGCCCAGAACCCGAAGTCGGCCATCGCCGTTTCCCCCTCGTGTCACCGGGACATCGGCGCTGAAGCGGTCCGGCCCGGTCAGGAGCACCGGACTGGCGCTCGACTACCGACCGACGCTAGAACGTGTTCTCGTAGGCGTCAAGCCGTCTGCCCGCGGCACGCGTCGTACGAACGCGACGCGCCGGTGGCCCGGGTAGCGACCCCGAGAGATCTCCGGAGGGTGCAAGGTGGCAGGGTTCCTCGACGGAAAGGCTGTGGTCATCACCGGGTCGGGGGTCGGCATCGGCCGCGCCTGCGCGCTGGCGTGCGCGGCCGAGGGCGCCAAGGTGGTGGTGGCCGACATCGGTGTCGGACTGGCGGGCGAGGACCCCACCAGCGAGGTGGCCGAGGCCGTGGTCAAAGAGATCGAGGCGGCCGGCGGTGAGGCCGTGGCCGTGGCCGAGGACGTGAGCACGATGGCCGGCGGCGAGCGGATCGTGAACACCGCCGTCGAACGGTGGGGGAAGATCGACGGGGTCGTCGCCGTGGCCGGCATCCTGCGCGAGCGGATGTTGTTCAACATGTCCGAAGACGAGTGGGACGCCGTCATCGCCACACACCTGAAGGGTCACTTCACGGTGTTCCGTCACGCCGCGGCCGTCATGCGCAAGCAGGAGTCGGGGTCGCTCATCGGGTTCACGTCCGGCGCCTACGTGGGCAGTGTGGCCCAGGCCAACTACTCGGCCGCCAAGGGCGGGATCGTGTCGCTGGTGCGGTCCGCCGCCGTGGGCCTGCACCGCTACGGCGTGCGGGCCAACGCCATCGCGCCCATCGCCCGGACACGGATGTCGGCCAACGTCCCGTCGGGGTTGACCGAGAACGGCGATCCCGAGGATGTCGCCCCCATGGTGGTCTACCTGCTCTCGGATCGCGTCCCGGGACGTGACCGGCCAGGTGTTCACCGTGGTGGGCCCGCGCATCGCCGTCTGGAACCAGCCGGTCGAAGTGCGGGAGATGACGACCGACGGTCGGTGGACCCCGCAGGACATCGCCGGTCGGTTCGGGGAGATCGGAGTGGAGAAGATGGGCGGGATCGAGAGGCTCGAGGCCATGGCCAAGGCGGCCGCCTCGGACCCGAAGCCGAGCGCGTAGCGCCGAGAGCGCCCGGAGGAGAGAGCCGTGCGCTTCAGTTACGCGGAGTCGATGACCGACCCGTCGTTCTACCTGCCCCTGGCCCGGGCGGCCGAGGAGGCGGGGTACGACTCCTTCATCGTCCCCGACTCGATCGCCTACCCCGAGCACTCCGACGCGATCTATCCGTTCAATCCCGACGGGACGCGCGAGTTCCTGGAGGACAAGCCGTTCCTCGAGCCCTTCTCGCTCATTCCGGCCCTCGGGGCGGTGACGAGCCGGATCCGCTTCGTGACCTTCGTCATCAAACTCCCCATCCGCCATCCGGTCCTGGTGGCGAAGCAGGTGGCATCGGTGGCCGTTCTCACCGGGAACCGGCTCGGGCTGGGGGTGGGGACGAGCCCGTGGCCCGAGGACTACGACCTTCTCGACGTGCCGTGGGCGGGCCGTGGCGCCCGGATGGACGAGTCGATCGCCGTCATCAGGGGGCTGCTCGCCGGTGGCTACGCCGAGTTCCACGGGAAGGTGTACGACGTCCCGGCGGTGAAGATGACCCCGGTCCCGTCGGAGCCCGTTCCCTTCCTGATCGGGGGTCACGGCGAGGCCGCCCTGCGTCGGGCCGCCTACAGCGGCGACGGGTGGATGCACGGCGGCGGCGCACCCGAGGCGCTGCCCGGACTTCTCGAACGGCTGGGCCAGTTGCGGTCGGAGGCCGGCCGCCGCGACGACGACTTCGAGGTCCACGTCATCTCCTTCGACGCCTACAGCATCGACGGGGTGCGGAGGCTCGAGGAACAGGGTGTCACCGACGTGATCGTCGGATTCCGGTGGCCCTACGCGGTCGGCCCGGACGTCGAGCCGCTCCAGGTCAAGATCGATAATCTGCGACGGTTCGCCGACACCGTCATCGCCGGGACCCGCGCCGGGCGGTGACCGCGCCGGAGGCGGTGGACGACAGAAAGGGGATCAGATGGGTGTGGCACGCGACATGGCCAAGCAGTCGATGGCTCTCACCGAGACGCGTGATCGCGACGGATGGTTGGCGCTCTTCGCCGATGACGCCGTGGTCGAGGATCCCGTCGGGCCGTCGATGTTCGACCCCGAGGCCAAAGGGCACCGCGGGAAGGAGGCCATCACCGCCTTCTACGACAATGTGATCTCCACGAGCGAGAAGATCGAATTCACCATCCGCGACTCGTACGAATGCGGGTCCGAGGTGGCGAACGTCGGCCAGATCCGGATCACCCTGCCCAGTAATCAGGTCGGGATCGTTCCCATCGTGAACATCTACAAGGTGAACGACGCCGGCAAGCTCGTCTCCCTGCGTTCGTTCTGGGAGGCCGACAAGCTCTCGTTCAGCCCCGGGTAGTTCTCGTCGGGGTTCCGGGTCGTCGGGGTTCCGGCTCGTCGGGGTTCTTTGTCGTCTGGTTTCTGGGTCGTCGGGGTTCTGGGTCGTCGGGTTCTGGCGGCTCGAGCCCGTCCGGACGAGCCCCGTTAGACTTTGGGGGCTGGTGACGGCGGTGAGGGGAGGTCCGGCGATGACCGCTCTGGGCAAGGTCGTCTGTGTTCTGACCGTTGGTGCCGTCGTGGCCCTCGGTCAGCTCGCGTTGCCGGCGTCGGGGACTCTGGCGTCCGCCACGGCGCCGGCGGCCCCCTACAAACTCGTCGACCTCACGACATTCACTCCCGCCGGTTTCAACACCCCGATCCCGGTCGCCATCAACGGCTCGGGTGAAGTGGTCGGCGAGGTGTTCTCCGGCGCGCCGCCGTCGGCGCCGGGTGCGTCCGAGCTGGCGGACATGGCCTTGCTGAACGGGCGCACCGACGCGGCCCGCCGGTCGGTTCCCCACGTGTTCGTATTCGAGAACGGTCGATTCGTCGTCGTTCCGACGCCACCGGACGTCACGCAGGCGTGGGTGGGTGGCCTCAACGACGCCGGCGACTTCACCGTCGTGCGCTGTGTCGTGAACGACTGCAACTCTTACTTCGTCGTGCACGGCTCGGTCGACGCGCCGACCGCATCGTTCTCGTGGACGGCGCTCCAGGGTGGCAATGCAGGAGTCGGTGGGCTCGGCGCCATCGCCACCGACGGCGACGTGAGCGGCGCCATCGCCAGTCCCCAGCTCACGGTCGGAGTCGTCTGGAAGCGTGGATCCGGCGGGTCGTACGGCCCACCGGTCGCCCTGGGGACCGATCCCCATGCCGGGCACTTCGCCCGCGGCTACGACCCGCTGACGATCTCGAGCGGCTCCGGCCGGGACATCGAGGGAGGCGTCGAGGAGACACCCGCCTTCTACCCGTCGGGATCACCGGCGCTGTGGGGACCCCACTTCGTCCACGACTTCGGCTACATCGGCTCGGAGACCCTGGCGATGACCCCGGACACGACGACGACGAGCGCCACCGTCGGCTGCAACCAGCCCGTGCCGGTGTGCTCCCCCGGTTGCCCCATCAACGCCCAGGTGGTGACCGTGTCCGACGTGCACGGGACACCGCAGGTCACGGCGAGCGTGACATTGGACAACCCGAGCAAGAGCGTTCCCCACTGCGGCGTCAGCCCGCTCGGTGTCACGATCGATCCCGCCGGGCGCCCGTTCACGGTCGGGCTCATGGCCGTCGACGGGACGAACCAATATCTACCGGAAGCGATCGTCTGGATCGGAAAGAAACTCGAAGTGCTCAACGGCGAGGTGACGGCGCCCCCGGGGACGAACCTCCAGTGGGCCTTGGGAGTCAACAGCTCGGGATGGATCATCGGGACGGGCGTCATCGGGGGGGCGGCGGAATCTGCCTACCTGTTGATGCCCACCGGTCGGTGGTAGCCCGCATCCTCACAGGCATTGGCGGCTGATCGGGGGAGATGCTTGTCTTTCTGACATGCGGAATCTCATTGGTCGGCGCCGGATGAGGTTGGGCGCACTGTTCATGGGCTGTGCCCTGCTCATCCCCACCATCGAGCTGGCCGGAACCGAGGCGGCCTCGGCGGCCGGATCCCCCGATGTGGCCGCCGAGCCCGTCCCCTTCGGAGGAGCCGGCTCCCTGGGGTCTCTGGCCGGGGTGCAGCTGAGCGCGCCCGTCGTGGGGATGGTCTCGACCCCCGACGGAAACGGCTACTGGCTCGTCGCGGCCGACGGCGGGGTGTTCAGCTTCGGTGACGCGGGACCCGACGGGTCGATGGGTGGACACCGGTTGAGCGCTCCGGTGGTCGGGATGGCCCCGACCCCCGACGGGAAGGGCTACTGGCTGGTCGCCTCCGACGGCGGGGTGTTCGCCTTCGGCGACGCCCATTTCATGGGCTCGATGGGAGCCGTCCGCCTCGTGCGCCCAGTGGTCGGCATGGTGTCGACCCCCGACGGGAACGGCTACTGGCTCGTCGCGGCCGACGGCGGGGTGTTCGCCTTCGGCGACGCCGGATTCTACAGCTCGATGGGCGGACAGAGGTTGAACGCGCCGATGGTGGCCATGGCCGCGACCCCCGACGGGAAGGGCTATTGGATGGTCGCCTCCGACGGAGGTGTTTTCGCCTTCGGCGATGCCCAATTCGCCGGATCGATGGGGGCCGTCCACCTCAGCGCTCCCGTCATCGGCATGGCCGTGACCCCAACTGGTCGCGGCTACTGGCTCGCCGGCGCCGACGGCGGGGTCTTCACCTTCGGCGACGCCGGGTTCTTCGGTTCGATGGGCGCCCAGGAGCTGCAGAATCCGATCACGGCCATAGCGGCCCGGCCCGACGGCACCGGCTACTGGCTGCTGCCCACGACCCCGAGCCTGTCGGGGACTCTCGGACCCGGCTCGACCGGCCCGGCCGTGCTCGCGCTCCAGCAGCGGCTGACCTCCCTCGGCTACTGGCTCGGGACCCCTGACGGTGTGTTCGGCGACAGCACCGAGCAGGCGGTCTATGCCCTCGAGAAAGCGGCGGGCCTCAGCCGGAACGGGATCGTGGGGCCGGCGGCGGAGGCGGCGCTCTCCGACGGTGTCGTCCCGCAGCCGCGGAGCACCTCCGGGTACGTGATCGAGGTCGACATCGAAGACGACCTGGTGATGTTCGTGACGAACGGGAGGGTCGAGTTCGTGCTGAACACCTCCACCGGCGGGGGCTACGTGTACACCGAGGACGGGGTCACCGCCGTCGCCGACACCCCGGTTGGCCACTTCCAGATGTACCGGGAGGTCGACGGCCTGGTGGTCGACTCGCTCGGACAGCTCTGGCGGCCGAAGTTCTTCGACGCCGGGTTCGCCATCCACGGCGACACCTCGGTACCGCCCTACCCGGTCTCCCACGGCTGCGTGCGGGTGAGCAACGAGGCGATCGACTGGATCTGGGCGAACAACCTCGCACCGATCGGGACGGCCGTCTGGGTCTACTGAGGAGATGATCCTTCTCACGGACCACGGGACCTGTTTGCTCTCACGGATTGCCCGCGGCAGCGAAAGTTGCCCAAGCGGACCCTGACGGCGGTCAAATTTGGCGACACGATCCGTGATGCGTCACGATCCGTGGTGCGTGGCGGCGGATTTCTGACCGTCCTGCCACGAAGCGGTTGAAGCCGCGGGCAGGTGGCCATAGATTGCTGCCGAGGATATTCAGCGCCCATGCGCTGGTGCTTTCGGCGGTGGGACGGCGGCGAAGGGGAGTCCCCATGTACAAAGCGATTGTCGTTGGCACCGACGGGTCAGACCGCGCGGAAGTCGCCGTCGAAGAGGCCTTTGCCCTGGCAAAGATGACTGGAGCCAAGATCCATGCCGTCCATGCAGTTCACCCCGCGGCCACGACAGGATTCTCTGACGTGCCCGGAACTGCGCAGTCCACCAGTGCCGCCCTGCGCGACGACGCTGACCGCGTCGGCACGGAGCTGCTAGCCAAGGCCGAACGCGACGGAGTGTCTGCAGAACTGCACAATCCCGAGGGTGACCCGGCTGATGCGCTTGTCAGCATCGCCGAGGCTGTGGACGCCGATCTCATCGTCGTTGGAAACCAGGGTATGGCGGGGCTGAAACGCTTTGTGCTCGGGAGCGTTCCCAACAAGGTGTCGCATCAGTGCCCCTGCAACCTGCTCATCGTGAACACGGATCGAAGTTGAACCTTGGGGCCCCGTTAGCATGTGGGCGTGACCGGGCGCTTGTTACCTCTCAGTACCCGTTCTTCGGGAGAAAGCGCATACTGAAGGACATGGACCCGCCACGGCAGCTGACGATGCATCCGAGTGGACCAGCGCGTCGGAGTGGAGGAACAACCGGCGCCGCCGACGAGGACGAACTCGAGTCCGAGTTGCTCTTCTCGGTGCGGGAGGTCGGTGTCGCGTGCTTTCCCATTCCGGGGCCGGAGGTCGACGAGGAGCGCGACGGCTGACGATCCGGATGGGTGGCCCCACTACGGGGCGGCCGCCAGGGCGAGGAGCTGGGGGCCGTCGTGGCGGGGAGAGTTGACCTCGGTGGAGACGGGATGGCTCAGGAGGGTGCCGCCGGGCGCGGGGCGCAGGAGACCGCGGAGGTGGTCGGCGTCGCGGTTGTGGGGGTCGAGCCAGCCGTCGACGACGTCGCCGTCGAGGATGACGGGCATCCGGTTGTGGACCGCGACCATGTCGGGGCCGGCGTCGGTGGTGATGATGGTGCACGTCCGCAGGAGCGTCTCGGGGTCGGGGTCGGGCGACCGGGACTTGTCCCACCAGGTCTCGTAGAGACCGGCGAAGGTGATGGGACGGCCGTCGGCGCGGGCGAAGTAGTAGGGGACCTTCTTCTTGGGCTCGGAGCGGTCCGGGACCTGCCACTCGTAGAAGCCGTCGACGACGATGAGGCAGCGGTGGGCGGTGAAGGCGGAGCGGTAGGCCGGCGTCTTGGCCACTGTCTCGGCCCGGGCGTTGATCATCTTGTTGCCCATGCGGACGTCCTTGGCCCAGTGGGGGACGAGACCCCAGCGGAACTGGTCGAGGAGTCTGACGGTGTCCTCGCTGCGGGTGCCGTCGTCGGTGAGGGGATGGACCTCGGTGACGGCATAGAGACGGCTCGTCGGGGGGACGTTCCAGCTGGGTGCGCCGTCGGGGTCGACGCCTCGGGCCAGCTGGACCTCGAGGAGCCGGGCCAGCTGGGCCGGTGGGGTATGGAGATCGATGCGACCGCACATGCCGGGTTGAGCCTAAAGGCGCGAACCCGTTCCCGAGCCCACCGGGGCGCCGCGGCGCAGGGCGGCGCGCAATTCGTCGCTCAAGCGGCGGGCCTCGGCGACGTCCGCCTCGGAGCAGGGGTCGGGCACGTAGGAGGCCCGCGCCGCGAGGACGGCCAGCGACCGGTAGGCCTCGAGGGCGCGGGCGGTGTTCAGGTCGGGATCCGGGGACCGCTCCGGGCGGGGGACGAAGGCCGATGTCGTCGCCGTCGCCCGCCGGGTCTGGGTGACGAGCCGGGTGGCGTGTTCGTCGAGGGTCTCCGACTCCCGTCGGCCGAGACCGGTGCGGGCGAGCACCGAGGCCGCCTGTTCCCAACGGGCCAGGATCTCGGTCCCCGGTGGGCTCGTCCGGGCGAAACGACGCCGGCGCAGACGCGGGCGCCGGCGGCGCCAGATGCCGGGCCCGGCCACCGCCCCGGCGACGATCACGGCCACGGTGACCAGGGCGAGGAGGATGATCGGCCCCCACGACGGATGGGGGGCGGTCGTCGTGGGGGCCGGCCGGGCGTTCGAGCCCAGGCCGTTGGCACCGGCCGCCGGGCGGGCCCCTTGGCCCAGCTGGCGCTCGGACAGGGTCGAGGTGGTGAGGGGGGGCGGGCCCGACGGCGGGAGCGTCGTCGGCGCGCCGTTCACGACGCCGGCGCCGAGCGCCTCGTTCGAGGACGGCGGGGTGGGCTCGAACGAGACCCATCCCGCCGCCGGACCCAGGTAGACCTGGGGCCAGGAGTGGGCGTCGGCCCCGGTCACGGTGTAGGTGTTGCGGCTCTGGGTCGAGCCGGTGGTGAAGCCGACGGCGAGGCGGGTGGGGAGCCCGTCGATTCGGGCCAGGACGGCGTAGGCGCCGGCGAACTGCTGGCAGAAGCCGGCCCTGGTGGTGAAGAGGAACGACGAGAGCGCGTCACCCCGAACCGTCGGCGGGGTGAGGGTGTAGCGGAAGCGGCGGCCCTGGGTGAAGAAGCGGACGAGGGCGGTGGCCTCGGCCGCCGGACCTCGGGCCCGGGCCACGATCTGATGGGCCAGCTGGACCACGGACGCCGGTATCGACGAGGGGAGGGCCAGGAACGGCAGGAGGTCGTCGGGCGGTACCGAGGCGTCGAGCGCGGCGATCGAGGACGCCGGCGTCGTCCCCAGGGCCGTCGGGAGACGGGCAGTGGCCGAATATGTGAGGTTGGCCGGGTTGGCGAAGGGCTGGACGACGCCGATCCCGGGCTCGACCTGGACGGAGTTGGCGTCGCCGACGGACACCGTGGCCGGGGGGACCGGGAGGAGGTTGGAACGGAGGTCGGCGATGGTGACGTGGACGGTGAAGGTGCGGCGTGACGGCGGCTCGGAGAGGTCGGGGGGCGCCGTCGGTGCCAGCTGGGGGGCGTCATCGGCGGCGGCCTTGGTGGCGGCGTCGGGGATCCAGGTGTCCCCGACGTAGGTCGCCAGGGTGGCCACCATCCAGTAGGTCGGGGTGCGCGAGGTGGCGGTGAACATGGTGAGGTCGCTGCGCGAGATGAGCACGGCGCGCATGTCGTCGATGAGGTTGAGGGCCCCCACGCCGGCCACGTCGCCGTCGATGCCGTCGCGACCGCTTCCCGACGGTCCACCGGTCCCGCCGTGGGAGAAGGGGATGGCGTCGAGGCGGAGACCGGAGAGACCGGGAGCGGCGGCCACGGGGACGGCGACGGCGACCGCCGCCATGACCAGGGCGGCCGATGTCCCCGAGCGCCACGACGGCCGGCGCCGGGCCAGCGCCGGGCGGTCGGCGACGGCCAGGAAGACGAGGGCCGTCGCCAGATAGGCGGCGGTTCCGGTGACGCGGTCGATGTCGGAGCTGAGAAGGGCCGTGTAGCAGAAGAGCCCGAAGGTGGGGAAGAGGGCGACGAGGGGACGCCGGGACCCCGGCGGCCGGAGCTCCTGCCAGCTCCAGAGGGTGCGGGCGAAGACGGCGGCCAACCCGGCCCCCGCGGCCAGGCAGAGCACCACCCCGGTGGTGGCCGGCACCGGGGTGGGGTGGGAGCGGATCACGGTCCCGGCGTCGGAGAAGAGGCGGAGGAGGACCCGGACGGTGGTGGGTGTGGGAAGCCCGGCGCGCGTGGCGGACGGGAGGAGGGTCCAGACCGCCGCCAGGGCGACGGCCAGAACTCCGGTCACCGACGGGAGGGGGTCGGGGATCCGGAGGTGGCGGGCCAGGGAGACGACGACGTGACCGGCGATGATGCAGGCGGCGATGGGGAGAAGGACATGGGCGGTGCCCGGGGTCCTCGCCAGCCGGGCGGCGCCGAGACCGGCGGCCAGGGCGACCAAGAGGAGCGTGGCGTCGGGAAGGACGTCGCGTCGCGGGCGGCCCCCGCGGGTCGGGGCGCGTGACGTCGTCACCCGACCACTTCCACCGAGGCGCGACGCTGGAGGACCTCGGGGAGGGCGCTCGAGGCGCCGGCGTCGGTGGTGACGAGGACCATGCCCTCCTCGCCCACACCCGCCGCCGCCCAGACGGCGCTACCGGAGGTGCGTCCCGTCCAGCGCAGGGCCGAGGTGGTGGGCGGGTTGGTAGGACCGAGGAGGGCCAGGGCCCGGACGAGCGCATGACGTCCGGCGGTGCCGGCGGGAAGCTCCAGGCGTTCTCCCGCGCTCGTGCAGAGCTCGACGGAGACGCCGTCGGCCAGGGCCCGCGTCCCGAGGGCGGCGGTGCGGGCGATGGCCGCTTCGAACGACGCCGCGCCGTGGGCCGACGGGCGGAGGTCGACGAGGAGGGCCAGGCGGCTCGATTCGGGAGCGGTGAAGTCGCGGACGACGAGCTCGCCGGTGCGGGCCAGGGCCGGCCAGTGGAGCCGGGTCAGGCGGTCGCCGGGGACGTAGGGGCGGAGCGACGACAGGTCGTCGCCGGCCACCGAGGCGGACGGCGCCGCGCCCGGTCGCGGGTCCGCCGGCCGACCCGAGACGACGGAATGGGCCGGGAGCCGGGCCGCCTGGGTCATGTCCGGGATGGGGCAGACGATCATGTGCGCCGAAGGACCCTCGGCGGCACGGAGCGCGAAGAGGCGGAACGGGTCCTCGCACCAGACGCCGACCGGGTGGAGGGTGATGACACCGCGGACGGCGGTGGGGACGGGGATCCGCAAGGTGGTGCCCGATCCGCGGGTCAGCTCCGCCAGGGGCACCGACCGGGCCAGGGTGCGGGCGAGGCCGACGATGGGGTTGACGTCGGCCGACGCCGTCGGGGGGGCCGCCGGTGATCCTGTCTGTCGGGCCCCGAGACCGGGGTAGGAGACGGTCCAATGACGGGCCGGGGCCTCGATCCGGACCGAAGCGACGGTGCGGCGACCCCGATTGGTGACGTGAAGTTCCATAGTCGCGGCGTGGCCGACAGAGACCTCCATGGCCGGGACGACGAGGTCGAAGTGCAGTGACCGGCGCGCCGTGCGGGCCCGCCAGGACACCGAGAGGGCGCCCAGGACGAGGAGGACGCCGAGGGCGATGGCGACCATGATGAACTCCTCGACGCCGAAACCGAGGCCGAGGACGGCGAGGATGCCGCTGGTGGTGAAGAGGAGGAGCCCCCGGAACGAGAACACCGGACGGGGCCTCCGCTGGCCTGGATCTCTTACCGGCTGGCGCCGACGGGGACGGGGAGCCGGGAGAGGATGTCGGCGACGGTGGCCGACGCGGTGGCTCCGGCCAGCTCGGCGGCCGGGTGGGCCTGGAGTCGGTGGGCCAGGGTGGGTTCGGCCACGATCTTGATGTCGTCGGGGGTCACGTAGGTGCGGCTCTGGGTCACCGCCACGGCCGCCGCGGCACGGACCACCGAGAGCCCGGCGCGCGGCGAGGCGCCGGTGATGAGGTCCGGGTGGGTGCGGGTGGCGTGGACGATGTCGAGGACGTAGCCCCGGACTTCGGGGGCCAGATAGGTGGCGTCGACCGCGGCGGCGAAGGCGGCCAGGAATTCCGGGCTCCCGACGGGAGCGAGGTCTTCGGGGGCGGGGCGGGTCCCGGTCGAGGACAGCAGGAGGTCCTCGGTCTCGCGGTCGGGGTAGCCGAGGTCGAGGCGGAGGAGGAAACGGTCGCGCTGGGAATGGGGGAGGGGGAAGGTTCCGGCCGCGTCGAAGGGGTTCTGGGTGGCGATCACCATGAAGGGCCGGGGAAGGGGGTGGGAGATCCCGTCGGCCGAGACCTGGCGTTCCTCCATCGCTTCGAGAAGGGCGGACTGGGCTTTGGGGGAGGCGCGGTTGAGTTCGTCGGCCAGGAGGACGTTGGTGAAGACGGGGCCGGGACGGAAGGCGAGGACGCCGGTGTCGCGGTCGAAGACGACGGCCCCGGTGACGTCGGCGGGGAGGAGGTCGGCCGTCAACTGGACGCGGCCGAAGCCGAGACCGAGCGAGCGGGCCAGGGCCTTGGCCAGGGTGGTCTTGCCCACGCCGGGGTGGTCTTCGACCAGGAGGTGGCCCTCGGCCATGAGGCAGCAGAGCGATAGCCGGACGGTGATGTCCTTGCCGAGGTAGGAGGAGCGGACGTTGGCCACCACCGCGTCGAAGGTCTGAGCCAAGTCGGTGGTCGTGACGGTGGCCGAGCCCGTGGAGTTGGTTTCCGGAGAGCCGAGCGCGAGCGAAGAGTCGTGCACATCAGTCTCTACGCCCACGGCCGTCATTTGGTTCACTTGCGGCCCCCCTTCCCCACCCCCACGTTGGGTCATGGGGTGGAGCCTATGCCGCGTCCCTCGGCCGCTGAGCAGAGGCCCCCGGGGAGCGCGAGTCGAGTGGTTCGATGCGCTCGGGAGCGAGGGCTCCCCAGGCAGCAAGGGGTCCGGCGAACTTCTGAGCGAGGTAATCGGAAGGTCGCGTGACGCACTGTTGGAACGTGGACGTCCTCTCGAAGCTTCAGGCATCCGCGAATCCGTCAGATCTGGACGCGGCGGGTGGGCCCGAAGGGTCCGTCCGGCTACGCGCCGGGCGACCTCTAACGAGAACAAAGTTTCCATTGAGCGGAACAACGAGCCTTCATAGTTTCGGCCCCGTGCGGTGGGGCCCGGGGCAAAGTCGACGACGGGACACGGTCAATCGCGGGGCAGCCATCGCCGGAGCCGCCTTGGAAGACGACAGCAGGGAGAGGTCTGCGAAGCGAAACATGTCGATGGAACGCGACATCCCCCATAGCCAGGACACCGACCTTCAGCGGCCGCATCGCCCCGTGACGTGTTCCTCGGCGCAGGTGTGCACCCCCGAAAGCCAGAAGATGGTGAACGCATGTCTCTGCGCGTGAAGATCGGCGGCGTCCTTCTCGTCGCTGTGGCGCTGGCGGTGTGGTCCGCCGCCGCTTTCGCCGGTGATACGTCGGGCACGGACGGGGGCAACACGGCGACGGTCGGGGTCGATACCTCGTCGTCGTCGGCGGGGGCTTCGACTGCGACTGCCCCTGACACCAGTGGTGATGGCTCAGGGCCGTCGTGCTCGTATACCCCTGTAGAACTGGCTGCATCCGCCGGGTTCGATCTGAACCCGGGAGGGCCGACACCCGGTAATTGGTACATCGTGACGTGTCCCGGGTCCGGTGAGAATCCTGAATGGATACCAACCGGGCCTACTGACACGGCGTCGGCCACCGGCACCAACGGCAGACCCATGGCGGCGGCGGCCAAAGCGGCCGCGTCGATCGTCCTGCCCCCGCCAACGATCACGGTCAACCCCGCGGCATTCAGTGTGGCGAACCTGGCTACGTGGTTGGCGATCGACCCAGCCGTGTGGCGCGTCTATGAAGCAACTGCGCGAGTGGGCGGCGTGACGGCCACTGCGGTGGCGACTCCTGAGACGGTCTGGTGGACCATGGGTGACGGCGGAGTGGTCGACTGTGCCGGACCCGGTACGCAATTCAATCCGGCTCTTGCTGCAGACCTGCAAACCCCATCATGCTCGTATACCTATCGGCGTTCGTCCGCGGGAGAGCCGAGCGCCAACGGGGATCCGAACGACGGCGCGTTCCCGGTCACCGCCACCGTAACGTGGCGAGTGACCTGGACGGCAGTGGGCGCACCCGGGGGTGGGACGCTTCCGTCACTGCAAACCGCGTCGACGACGGCCATCCGTGTCGAACAGGTGGAGTCGGTTGGGGTTTTCCAGTGATCGCGCTCGGAAGCTGAGGAAGGGCTGTGTCGACCACGCTTGCACGTCCCGAGGTTCGGCCGGGGAGACGGACCTCGGGACTTCGACTTGAGCCGGCTCGTCACCGACGACGGCCGGCACTTGCCGTCGGATCCTTGGCGCTCGTTGTCACCTGTGTCGGGGTTTTCGTCAGCGTGTACCTCAAGGCGGGGGATCAGGTCTCGGTGCTCGAGATCGCACGGTCCGTTCCACAGGGTCAGGTGCTGGGGGCTGGCGACCTCAAGGTCGTCAAGATCTCCGCAGGAGCGACATTTGAAACGGTGCCGCTTGCCGCGGCATCTGCGGTGATTGGGCGCCGCGCCGCCGAGGAATTGGAACCGGGCACACTGCTCACGACCAACGAACTCGTGACGCGCTTCTCGCCACCGTCGGGCGAGTCGATTGTCGGCGTGGCGGCGAAGGAGGGTCAGCTTCCGGCGTCAGGCGTGGCGCCCGGCGAGACGGTGGACGTCATCCTCACAGGACTGCCGGGCCAGCCGGCGACGGGGACAAGTCCCGCCTCGACGGCGGCTCAGAGCGCGAGCACCGGCGCGGTGACCGCGAGTGGAGAACCTATGACAGCAGGCACCGTTCTCGTGTCCGACGCCACCGTGCTCGAGGCGGCTGCTTCGCCGGCCTCGTCCGGTTCCAACGATGTCGACGTGTCCTTGCTCACGCCGTCCACCTTGGCTCCCGTGGTCGCCAGTGCGTCGGCCGCCGGTGAGATCGCCTTGGTCGTCGTGGCACCTGGATCATGACCAAGGTCACGCTCTGCTCGGCGAAGGGATCTCCGGGGGTGACGACCCTGTCGTGCCTGCTCGGGGCTGTGTGGCCCTCCGAGCGATCGGTCCTGGTCGCCGAGTGCGACCCCTCGGGAGGCGATCTGGCTGGACGGTTCGGGTTAACGACCCGGCTGGGCATGACCAGTCTCGTTCTGACCGACCGTCAGGGAGTGGCGCGTCTTTCGGACCACACGGCCCATACGCAGCAGCTCCCCGGAGGTCTCGACGTTCTTGTTGCTCCCACCGGAGCTGATTCTGCCATGGCGCTCGACCATGAAATCGGAATGTCGCCATCGGAGCTCGTCTCCGGGGACTGCGACCTGCTGGCCGATTGCGGTCGTCTCCTGCCTGGTGCCATCGGACAAGAGAAGATGATCCGAACCGCCGACCGCGTTCTTCTGTTGATCCGTCCCGAAGTGACGGGCATTGCTCATGCACGGTGGGCGTCCTCGAGAATTCGCGAGCTGTCTGGCGTCGCTCCATCTGTCGTCATTGCCGGAGTGGGCGTTCACAAGCCGGCGGAAGTGGTGGCGGAGTTGGGGGTGGATCTCTTGGGGGTTCTTCCGTTCGACACCCGCGCCGCGTCGATGGCCTCGGGATCGCCGGGGACTGTCAAGGAGTTCATCCGGTCCGGACTGGTCGCGTTTGCGAGGGAGGTCGTGGCCTCGGTCATGGATGGCACACAGACCTGCGGAGAACACGGTGATGGCAGTGGGAGGCGACCGACGGAGAGCGGAGACTTCGAGAACCGCCGTCGGATTTTGAAGCGACTCAGCCCGGAGCCCCGGAAACATGGATCAGAAAGAGTTCGACGCGATCAACGACCGCGAGCCACCTCGGCGTGATCATCCGTGGACACTGATCCCCGATCAATGCTCTCGAGACTGCGTTCCGACGTGGCGGACGACTTGGCCTTGTCGGGTGCACGAGAGTTGGCCCTCGCCGATCGACGCGAGCTTGCACGGCAATTGGCGCTCACCCGCCTTCGAGACGTCGCCGCTGAGCGCGTCGCACTGGGTCAGGCTCCCATCGAACCGGGTGAGGAACAGAGCCTCGCCCACGCGGTCCTCGACGCACTCTTCGGCCTCGGCCGGCTCCAAGCACTCGTCGAGGATCCCGAAATAGAGAACATCGACGTCAATGGCTGCGATCGGGTGTGGGTCACCTATGCAAGCGGCGAGAAGTCCATGGTGGACCCGGTCGCAGATTCAGATACGGAGCTGGTGGAGATCCTTCGGTCGGCGGCAGCTCGATTTGGACTCTCCGAGCGACGTTTCGACACGGCCCACCCGGAACTTGACCTTCGTCTTCCCGATGGGAGCAGGCTGTCAGCACTGATGTCGGTTGTCTCGCGGCCGGCAGTGTCGATCCGAAGACACCGCTATGTCGATCTGTCGTTGAGTGACCTCGAGGCTCTCGGCACCGTTGATGTGTTCCTCCACAGCTTTCTGGCTGCGGCGGTGAGATCGAGAAAGAACATCGTGGTCGGCGGAGCTATGAACTCCGGCAAGACGACCCTCATCCGCGCTCTTTCAGCCGAGATCCCCATCCGGGAGCGAGTCGTCACGATCGAGCAGGCACTCGAACTCGGACTCGACTCCATGCCGAACCGTCACCCGGACCTGGTGGCCCTCGAAGCGCGAAACGCCAACGCCGAAGGCGAAGGTGAGATCACGACGGCTCGTCTGGTCCGTCGGGCACTGCGCATGAATGCGGATCGCGTGATCGTCGGCGAAGTCCTCGGCGATGAGGTTCTTCCGATGTTGAATGCCATGAGTCAGGGTCGATCGGGCTCAATGTGTACGATCCACGCCGATTCTTCTTCGGGCGTGTTCCGTCGTCTCGCATCATACGCGATCCAAGCGCCTGAGCGCCTGCCACTCGAGGCCACAAACATATTGATCGCCGGTTCCGTACATTTCGTCGTGTTCGTCGATGTCGTTGATGAACCAGCAAGGACGACTACGTCAGACATGCGGTATCTCTCCTGGCGCTACGCGGACACTGACGAGGCCTCGGTGAACCACCATTCCCGTTTCGACGCCCTGCGTCGTCGGCGCTACGTCGGATCAGTCCGCGAGGTGATCGACGCCGAGGGGCTCCAAGTCATCTCCAACGAGGTGTACCGCGTCGATCGATCGTTGGGGACGGTCACGGGGGCGCCTTTTCGCTCCGCGACCCTCGAGGATCTCGTGGACCACGGGTTCGAGCCGACGTCAATGCGGGCGGATGTGGCGGCGTGGCGGTGACCATGATCGTCGTCGCTTGTTCGATCGGTGTGGGCGTCGGACTGTGCGGTGTGGTTGTGGCACTGAGACGGCGTCCTGCGGTCGACACCGGTGACCGAGTGATGACGACCGGACGGCCGTGGGGCGCACTGGGGATGGGAGGAAACGGGAGAGTATTCCCTCTATATCGATACGGAGGGAGGCTGGTCCTGCCACTGGTCAGCGCACTTCTGGTCGCGGTTGTGACTCGCTGGCCCGTCGCCGCGCTTTTGGGAGGGTTGGCCACGTACGCCCTTCCTTCGGTGGTGAAGTCGACATCATCGCAAGATTCGACGCGTCGTACCGAAGCAGTGGCTGTATGGACCGAGCTTCTCCGAGACACATTGACCGCATCTTCGGGTCTGGCGGAGGCGGTTGTCGCCACTGCAGGGGTCGCCCCTGAAGAGCTACGAGTGCCTGTCGGACACCTGGCGGACAGGATCATGAGCGGCGTGCCCATGGACGACGCACTGAAAATGTTCGCATTCGAGGTCGATGATCAGAGCGCCGACGAGGTCGTGTGTGCACTGCGGTTGGCGGCGACGGCGCGGGCCCACCGGCTGGTTGATCTTTTGAGCGCGTTGGCCGACTCGACCAGGGACGAGGTGACGATGCGACTGAGGGTAGAGGCCAGCCGCGCTTCCGCGCGAAGCAGCGTTCGCACGGTCGCCTGCTTCTCGATTGGCTTCGTGGCGCTTCTAGTAGTCGTCGCCAAGTCGTATTTGTCTCCCTTCGGATCGACCACCGGCCAGCTGGTTCTCGTCGTCGTCGGGGCGTGTTATGCGGCCGGCTTGACGCTGATGGTGCGGCTCGTGCGTGCCGCATCACCACACCGACAGATCCGGCGGGATGTGCCGACGTGACGACTGTCGTGGTGACCGCCCTGGGTTCTGCGCTGGGAGTCATCGGGTGCTTCGTCGCGCTGCGGCCTCGATCGATGTCATTGCGAGCTTCACTGGCCGAGCTGGAAGGCCAGAGGATCGGCGCCGGACGAACCCGTGAGATGCCCCCACCATCGTCCGGCCTACGTCTCGATCGCCTCTATGGCGCCCGACTTGCCGCTGCTGTCTCACTGAATGACTACGTGTACTCGCGGCTGTGGCCGCTGCTCGTTGTCACCGGCATCTCGGTTCAAGAGTTCTGTGGGGAGGTCGTACTGGGGCTCGCGGTAGGAATAGTCCTCCCCGGGTTGTGGTGGGTGGTGTTGACGGCCGGCGGTGTGGGCCTCCCTTTTGCGGTCCCGCTTTGGTCGGGACTCGTGTTGGGCTGTGCTGGCGGGCTCCTACCGGTTCTCGTCCTTCACTCGAGAGCGACTCGAGCGCGCCAGTCTGCCCGTAGAGTCGTCGGGTCCTTCCTCAACCTGGTGGTGCTGTGCATGGCCGGCGGGATGGGGATTGAGGGTGCTCTGCACGCGTCGGCTCGAATTGGAGAGGACGACGTTTCGGAGCGGATCCTGAATGCACTTCAACTGGCTCAGGACAGTGGGGAGCGTCCGTGGGACGCCCTTAACCGTCTCGGACGTGAAATTGGCCTGACAGAATTGACGGAACTTGCGGCCGCGGTGGAATTAGCCGGTGCCGAAGGTGCCCGCATTCGGCTGACCCTTTCGGCGAAGGCATGCTCGATCAGACGCCACGATCTCGCGGCATCCGAATCGCAGGCAAACATGGTGACCGCGAAGCTCTTTCTTCCGGGCGTGTTCTTGTTGGTTGGTTTCCTCCTGTTCATCGGCTATCCCGCCGTCGCCCGGATCTCCGCTGGATTGTGACCTTGTGGACATGACACGAACAATGAGAAGGGAAAGAGATCAATGGTTCTTCAAACCCAAGTCCTTTGGATGTACCTCCGAAGCCGATTCATCGATCCCGTCATTTCGGATGAAGGAGGGAGTGTGGTCGAGACCGTCATCATCACCGCGATCTTCGCCGCGCTGGCGATCGCGATCGGAGCGATCATCGTGGCGAAGGTCACGTCGAAGGCCAATTCGATCAACCTCAACTAGTCAGAACGTGGCGGTCGGTGTCGGACGCGGGCACCGACGACGATCAGCTGGCTCCGGGGACACGGGATCGGTCGTCGTCGAGGCCGTCGTCATTATCCCGATCGCGATGGTGATTCTGATGGTGGCCGTGCAGATGTGCCTGTGGGCGCACGCCGCAACCCTCGTACAAAGCGCCGCCAGCGCCGGTGAGCAAGCGGCTACGGCTCTGGGTGGTTCGCCGACGACTGGCGAGATCGAGGCCCGGGCGCAGTTGACGGCCACCGCCAGCAAGGTCGTGATACATCCCGTCGTCCAAGCTCAGGTTCTGGCGGGTGGCTTGGTCGAGATCAGCGTCTCGGGGAGTACGGAGGCGATCATTCCGTGGTTGCGACTTCCAGTATCGGCAACTCGGACCGGACTCAGACAGGAGTTCCGGGTCTCAGGATGAGGATCGAGCGTCGATCTGGTGACGGCCACGAGCAGAAGGGAAGTATGGCGATCGAACTGGTCGTCCTTACTCCTGTCATCGTCTTCTTCGCCCTGGTGGCGTTGGCCCTCGGACGGTTCGAGTTGGTCCGAGAGGAGATGGTCAGTGCTGCTCGGGCTGCGGCCGAAGCCGCCTCGGTTGTGCCATCCGCCGGGGACGCCCAACAAGCCGCACTCGCGGCGGCGAGCCCGATTGTGGCGAACCAGGTGCACTCCTGTACCCAGCTGAACGTGGTGGCGGATACCGACCACTTTGTTCCTGGGGGTTTTGTGAAGGTGGTCGTATCCTGCCAGATCAACTTCACGGATCTCTCAATCCCGGGGATGCCTGGACATACCGCGGTTCAGGTGGCGGTCAGTGCCCCGATCGATCCCTTCCGCTCGGTCCAATGAGCGATCAGCATCTGGGCCGGAGGGAGAGGTGCTCGTCGGTGCTGACGCCGAAGATCGGTTCGGGAGCATGCATGCGGCCTGACCAGTCCGGCTCACTGACTGCATTCATGGCCGTCGTGTGTCTGGCGTTGTTCGTCCTAATCGGGCTGGTTGTTGATGCAGGTAGGGCTGTCGCAGCGCGGGCGGCGGCGATGACTGAGGCGCAGCAGGCGGCGCGTGCCGGCGCCGGGGAATTGTCGTTGGCCGCCCTACGGTCCGGACAGATCGACGTCGACCCAACGGCCGCGATTCGTGCCGCGTCCGCATACCTGGCGTCCATTGATCAGGTGGGAAGCACGTCTGTCGTCGGACAGACCGTGACCGTCCATATCGTGGCCGACGAGCCGACTGTGATCCTCGGGATCGTGGGAGTCAATCGGATCGTGGTCTCCGTCACGGCAAGCGCAGTCAACGTCCACGGCGTCACACAGGAGGATTGAGTGCTGCCGGCCGCCAGACTTCGGCATCCCACCCCACCGGGGACGTTCTTCCGCTGGATCGCGTCTCTTCTCGGACTGGCGGGACTTGTACTGGGTATCCCTGTAGCTCTTGTTGCTTTCCATGTGACGCCACCACTCGCACGACTGGGGCAGATGGTCACGCATCCGAGCATCGCCGGCCACTACCTGAATAGTTCCTTGACCGACACCGCCGTCGCGCACGTAACCGCGTCTGTGGCTTGGATGGTCTGGCTCTGGCTGGTGGTCTGCGTTGGCGTCGAGGTGGTCGCCGCCATGCGAGGGCGACCTGCATTTCGTATACCTGCGAGTCGGCATGTCCAGTCACTCGCAACCGCCCTTGTCGGAGCGTCGCTGACCGTCCTCCCTCTCCCGAGGGATGGATTGCCCATGCGTTTTGAGGCGGCTCCAGTGGCTCTCCACGCACAGGTTGGAGGTGGGCACTCGGCGACTCGCATCGAGGTTGCCAGTGACACCCTGGATCGACCGGTTGTCGTCCTGGCGGATAGGCCGGAAATGGTGGGTAAGGATGGGACCTACCAGGCGACCGCTGCGACGACCTATGTGGTCAAGCCTGGTGACACTCTCTGGTCGATCGCCGAACGGGAACTGGGCTCGCCGCTGCGGTGGCGGGAGATAGCCGCCTTGAACTACGGCCGGGTCCAATCTGGAGGCAGCCAGCTGACGGACGCCCATTGGATATACCCGGGATGGGACCTGATTCTTCCGACCATGCCGGATACCCGCACCTCTTCAGTCGTGGTTGAACGCCTCGCGGTACCGGAGACCGACCCAAGGCGATCAACTCCAGAGATACGGGTCCAGTCGGCACCGGGGGGTCCTACCGTGCCTGCGTCGGGAAAGGCTGAAGAACGTAATCGGACAAGTTCCTCTGGTGTGGGGCGACTCGAACCATCCGGACCGGAAGAGACCGCGTCACATGGAGGGCGGCGCATTCCTGCCGGTGCGATTGCCTATGGGGTGCTCGGGGCGGGAGTGATAGCGCTTCTTGAACGCCTGCGCCGGGTACAGCGTCGCCATCGTCCGGTTGGAATGCGAATAGCCCTGCCGAACGATGATCTCGTTGCCCTGGAGCGGCGGCTCCGCCTCGACTCCGACCCCGAGGGTGTGGATGCCATTGACCTGGGACTCCGAGCGTTGGTGGTCCAGTCTCTGCGGTGCGATATGACTCCACCTCAGGCAGCACTTGTACGGCTCCGCGATCACGCCCTGGAGATCGTGCTCGACGCAGGCTCGACGAACCGAGTACCGCCGCAACCGTTCACCGCCGATTCGCGTGCGACGAGCTGGCTGCTGTCTCGAGACCTCACGACGATTCAGGCACTTCGAGAGGACCAAGCAATCGTTCAGATGGATCCCCCATTTCCGGCGATGATCACGGTCGGTCGTGACGAGTTCGGGCTGGCGCTGATTGATCTGGAACAGGCGGCGTCGATCGAAGTAGCGGGTTCCAACGCAGAAGGGACACTAAGGGCTATCGCCGTCGAGATGGCCACGGCCAAATGGGCTGATCAGGTTGAAGTCATCCTCGTCGGATTCGATCGGGATCTTGATGCTCTCGAGCGAGTGAACCACGTGTCCGCTATTGCCGATGTCATACCCAAGGTCCAACGACGGATTCGGGAGCGATCCGCTCTTCTGACGAGCGTCGGACGGTCCGCGAATTGGGAGATCAGGTGGACCGAAGGTGGTGACGCATGGGACCTTTGTGTGGTCATATGCGCGCGACGTGCAGTTGATGCCGATCGGGACAATGCGATTGAGTTGGTTCGAATAGCCGCCAGCGGTGGCCAGGGTGTCGCAGTCGTATTGGCGTCTGATGCGAGTCGAGCGCGCTGGCATCTCAATGCGGAAGACGGACGTATCGCGTTGCGAACGGCCGAGATGACGTCCTCATTCTTCGGCCCGCATCCCGTCGACTCAGACGTCTCACAGGGAATCGCATCTTTGATAGACATCGCAGGGCAATTGGACGGTGTTCTTCCCACCGACCCGCCTTATGACCAGTTGGTTGAGGTACCGGCTGACAGTGGATCCAAAGGCGCGATATGCCCGGTTGACACCCACGCCTTCCCCTCCGATGGCTCGAGCACCGCCGATGCGTCGGAGCATCCCGACCGTGATTGGGAGGTTCTGGTTCGTGTTCTGGGACCAATCGAAATAGAGGGTGCCAGTCGAACGTTTTCAAGAGCCTGGGCACTCGAGTTGATCGTTTATCTCGCGATGCATCGAAAAGGCGCGTCGAGCGACCAATGGGCGACCGCTCTCTGGCCCGACAGGATCATGGCGGCGGCAAGCCTGCACTCCACGGCATCCGCGGCGCGTCGGTCGCTGGGCGTGTCGAGCTCGGGTGATGACCATTTGCCCCGCGCCCACGGGCGCTTGTCTCTTGGTCCGAGTGTCGGAAGTGACTGGAGTCAATTTGCGGACTTGGCGGAGCGCCCAGATCCTGAATGCTGGCGTGAGGCCCTCGAGTTGATTCGTGGCCGTCCGTTCGAGGGCTTGCGTTCTCCTGACTGGGTTCTCCTGGAGGGGATCGCGGCGAATATCGAAGCCGTTGTTGTCGATCTCGCCAGTAGGTATGCCGAATACCGTCTCTCCGTCGGGGATCCCGGAGGTGCTGAGTGGTCTGCTCGTCAAGGTCTGCGGGTGAGTGCTTACGACGAACGGCTCTATCGAATTTTGCTTCGGGCTGCGGATGTGGCTGGGAATCCGGCCGGAGTGGAATCGGTCATGACCGAGCTTGTACGACTCGTAGCGGAAGACGTTGAACCATACGATGCCGTTCATCCGGAGACGTTGGATCTGTACCGGACACTGTCGCGCCGTTCGACTCCGTTTGCCAATCGCTAGTTCCGTCGTCTTGATCGCATAGCGAAGTGGCATGCCAGGTTGCTGGCAAGTAGGTCGGAGAGGTTGCGCTCAGAGAATCGTCTTGCCACCGAGTCGGTGCGCAACACGAAGGAGAGCCAAAACCCATGAGCAACACGACCACGCTGTCCGGGAACCTGACCCGCGACCCGGAGATCCGCTACACGAAAGACGGACAGGCCAACGCCATCTTCGGACTCGCCGTAAATCGGCGGTGGCAGACAAGAGGGACTGACACCTGGGAGGAGGCCACCTCCTTTTTCGACGTCGTGTGTTGGCGGGAACTCGCCGAGAACGTGGCGATGAGTCTCGTGAAGGGATCAAGGGTCATCGTGACCGGACGTCTCGAGCAGCACACTTGGGAGACTGAGGCAGGTGAGCGCCGTAGTCGTGTCGAGGTGACCGCTGACGAGGTGGGCCCGTCACTGCGCTTTGCCACAGCGGAGGTATCCCGCAATGAGCGCCGTCTTCCCGACTCCGCTGACCTGGCAGGTGGCTCCGACCTGACGGGCCAGGCCGAGGTCGCCAGGACAGACGCCTGACCGACAAGTTGCCCGGGTCCGCAACGCACTGGCGTCGCGGACCCGGGTCCGTCGGTCGGATACCTCGCGGGCTGTTGATCCGAAGGAGCGAAGATGTTTGTGGCAGGTGCATTGGTATTGATTGGCTCGTCTCCGCCAAGCAGGGGCGTGGGTGGGTTGGGATTCTCCGCACTGAGGGCGCTTATGGTGTTGCCTGCGTGGCCCAATGGCCAATGTCTGGGCTGGTCTGAGCTCGGAGTTGCTGCCGGGGTCGGGGTGTTTGTCCTTGCCCTGGCTATTGCTCTTTGGTGCCGCACCCGCGATCTGACCACCACTCGAACGAGCTTGAGTTCGCCGTTCGGCAGGGTCAGGCGTCCGAGGGCACGATGACAGTCGAAAGGCGACTGAACCGTCATACCGTACGATTCGCGCCCGCCGTTGTCTTGACGAAGGGCGAGGCATTTGAAGCATGCGAAGTGTGCGCGGAGGTGGAGCGCGCGCTGCTCCGCGCGGGTCGGGTTGTCGAGGCGGCGCGAGCTGCTGCGCTTTTCGAGTTGTTCGAGAGTCGATTGGTCGTTGATTGATATTGAGCCGACACGTTCTGGGTTATGGCGCCTGACCGAGTCCTTCAAAGTCTGCGGGTGGGTACCACTCCCAGGCCCCCGGCTGGCCCTCGAGCCTCCAGCGCTCGTATGTCAGGAGGTGGTGGTGCCATCGGCAGATCCGAACCAGGTTCGCGAGTGTTGCGGGTCCGCCGTCGATGAAGGGGACAATGTGGTGAACCTCGAGTAGGTGGTCCGCCTCACACCGTGGCACTGCACAGATCGGATCTCGTTCCTCCAGTGCCGTGGCAAGATGGCTGGGGACGGTCCGTCCGAGGTGACAAACACTGCGCACGTCGACGCCATCGGCGACAACGATCTTTACGAACGAATCGCCCAGCACCCGAGTCGCTGTGGCCAAAGAGACCGGACCGACTCCCGGAATCTCGCAGATCTCGTCGCCGCCAGGTTCACCACGTTCGAGCTCTCCGCGCCGAAGAGCAGCCAGATCCACTCGTAGGATTACTGTCGGGCGGGCGATCCCAGTGCCGTTTCCGCACACCGCATCGTCAGCCAGGGACACAAGCCCATCGGCGCAATAGGCGCTCATCGACTCGTAGACTCCGGATTCTCGGGCACGGTCAAAGTAGTAACCCGCCTTGGCCTTTACGGCCTCGAGGATGCGGGCGCCGTCGGCGGGGGTGAGTCGTGCTTCCAAGCGCACGGCGCCGTCGGGGTCAATCCGGTGGCGGAAGAAACGGCTCTTCCGGATGGCGTTCTCTCGACCCACCTCGTCTGTTTCCCAGGAGGCGATGGCCTTCATCCTCTGGCACCGTGTCCGCAGTCCCTTCAACCCTGATCGTCCCGCTGCTTCGATAAGTTCGCCCTCGGCCGCCGGATGGACGGAGGCGGCCGAGGCGATCTCCTTCACCTCCTCAGCCGAGAACTGACCCCACTTCAGACAGGCAGCGGTCTCAGGGAGATCGCCCAGCTGTCGGGCTGTTTCGAGGACACCAATGGCCTTTCCCACTGTCGTGCCCGTCTTCTCGGCGAGGAAGGTGGCAGAACTCTTGTGCCCCTCCTGGCGCCAGATATGGGTGTCCTCGACTTTCGGCGCCGCCAGCATGATCCCTGCCATGGCCAGACGTTCGAGCTTGGCAAAGAACTCGAGGACTTGGGTAGCTTGGAAGCCGGACATCGTGTCGAAGTCGAGACCGGTCAACCATGTTCGTTCCTGGTCCATGTGGCCATACATGTCGTCGAGAGTTTCGGGCTCAGGTGGCTCCCACATGAGATCAAGATGCCACGAGGGTGTATCGCTGGCTTCGGAAGGCCATAAGGTGGGTAAGGATGATGACGAACTGAGTCGCGATCTGCCCATAGTGACCGATGGGCACTGAGCGAACGCATCGGCAGCGCGACTAGGGCGAGTCTCAAAGTTAGGTCAGAGTTGGGCGAGGCGGGTCTTGAGGAGGCAGAACTCATTGCCTTCGGGGTCGGCCAGGACATGCCACTGCTCCTGCCCTGTTTGGCCGATGTCGGCCTGGCGAGCACCGAGCTTGAGAAGGCGTTCGAGCTCGGCGTCCTGATCGCGGTCGGTGGCGTTGACGTCGATATGCAGTCGGGATTTCCCCTTCTCCGGCTCATCCCTGCGACTGAGGATGATCGTCGGCTGCGGACCGCCGAATCCTTCGTGCGGTCCGATCTCCACCGAGCCGTCGTCCTCGCGATCGAGCACGACGAAGTCCAGGACCTCGCACCAGAACCGCGCCAGCATCTCAGGATCGCGGCAACCGAGCACGAGCTCACTGATACGGCATGCCATCAACGAAACCTACTCTCAGCCTGGGAACTGCAGGGGAGGCCACACGCGACCCTCATGGCTCCCCGCAGCGAAAACAATCCCGCGATCGTACCGGGCGAGGCGAGCACGGCGACGTATTTTCAAGGCTGTCCCTGCTCGGCCAGCCGGACAAGGCCGTTGGCCAGGCAGTCACTCACTTAGGTTCTCGGCGGGGGGCGACAGGGCCGACAACGACGCGTCGCTCACGGACCGACGGTACTGACGCCCGGCCCGATCCCGATCACTCTTCTTCGTTCGCCAGAGCATCTACTCAGGTGCGTGCCTGTTCCACCGCGTTGGTCGCCGCCGATTTGTTCCGGCGGCCGACTCAGAGAGTCCCGAGAGAAAGCCGCCACCGCGCGTCCAGAGCCCGGATCACAGCGTGGGACAGGAGGCCGGCGCCGGCGGAGGTGAGGTGAACCCCGTCGGCTGTCCGTGTGTCGACACTGTTGCCCTGACCGTCGGCGCCGGTGGACTGGTAGCCGCCTTCGGCATTGCCGAGAGTGGTCGCCGACGAGACGTAGAGCGTGCCGGGATACTTCGGGACCTCCTGCTCGAAGATGCCGTTCTCGACCTGCACGGCGGCGTCGAGGTCCTCATCCCCCATGGGCGGCATCCCCACCCAGACCACCCGGGCTCCCGCTCGCCCTGCCTCCTTCAGGATCAGGTCCACTCGTCCCGCGTAGGCGATCTTCCAGGCCGGCGTGTCGGGCGCCGCCGGTGTTCCGTTGACATACATCCCCTGGTCGTCGTTGGCCCCGACGAAGACCACGACGAATTCCGGATGGTACGTGCCGAGATCGACGGCCAGGTGGTCCGGCCAGTCGTAGTACGTGGCGTTGCACAGCCCGGAGTCACCCTGGGAGAGGACGATCGTGTCGACGACCCCCGTCGCGTCCAGCTGGGCTCGGAGTTGGAGACCGAGGTCGATCCCGAGCGAATCGCCGATCTCGATCACCCGGAGAGGTGCCTCGGCGGTGGGCGTTATCAGAGCGGGAAGTCCGCGGTCGAGATCGAGAGAGGTGCTCGTGGACGATGCGTTCGTCGGAGCCGGCGAGGTCGGCCGCGTCTCACTCTTCGGACGAGTCGACGACGAGCTCCACGCTCCCGCGAGGATCACGACGACAACTGCGGTGGCGACGGCCGCCGCCGCCACGAGCGCCGCCACGAACGCGGGCAGGGTTTTCTTCGACGGCCGCCCGTGGCGCGCCCGTCGAAAGGGTGTGAGCCTGAGCGCGCCCGGCTTCATGCCCCTACCACGCACCGGAATGGTGGCCGGTTGACTCCGTCCCGAGGGACCCGAAACGCTGTCGTCACGATGCCCGAGTCTTTCTCACCGAGGCAGTTCTAGGATTGGCTCCAATGGACGACACCCAAGGAGCTCCGATGGACGACACCCAAGGAGCCACCGACACCTCAGCACCGAATGCTGTGTTCTCCCCCGACGACGACCTGGCGACCCTCTGGTCCAAGGCCTACCAAGGCGAAGTCTCGGGGGAGGTCCTCTTCGGAGCAGTGGCCGACCGGTCCGACGACCCGGACCACCGGAAGAAACTCGAGGTGCTGCGTCACCTCGAGGTACGGACCAGGCAGGCGTGTGTCCCGGCGATGGAGCGAAACGGATTTCCGACCGACCCCGATCCTCAGACCGTGAAGGACGCCGAGGCCCTGGCCGAGGTGGCCGCCACCCTGTCGTGGTCCGACTTCCTGGGAGCGTTCGAGTCCATCACCACCCAGTTTCTCGCCCTCTACCGCCGGATCGGCGAGGTGGCCGAAGCCGACCGGGCCGAGTCGGAGCTTCTCGTCGCCCACGAGGAGGCCCTTCGGGAATTCGCCCGTCGGGAGCTCGCCGGCCGCACCGACGACTCCCTCGAGCTCATCGAGGTGCTTCCCCACATGCGCTGAGGCGACGCCGAAGACCGGGGATCAACTACCGGTGTGGCGGTGCAGTTCCTCATGGCCGGGATGGTCCTGGGGTTGGACCCACGTCGCCTGCTTCATCAGGATCAGGCACTCCTGGCAGATGGCGCGTTTCTTCAGCTTCTCGACTCTTTTCTCCATCTCGATCTTCGAGCCCTCGGAACAGCCCAAGAAGACATGGAAGACCGCCTGCTCCTCGTCCTTCTTGCTGTAGTACACGGGCATCGGTCGCCCCCTCTCTTTCGGGGTCACTGAGACGCTACCGCCACCGCCGTGGCGACTCGGGGACCGCCCGCTCGGGAAGGACGAGCGCGCGTTGCCCTAGTGGCAGGGGCCCTGGCTCGGTCCCGACAGGTCCCAACTCTGATCGAGCGGGACCACCTCGGTCCGGGTGAACGACCCGACTCGGACACGGAGCGCGATCGTGTCCATCCCCTGGCTCCCGCCGACCATCAGGCACGCCGTGAACGTCCAGAGAACCCGGAGCATCCGGAATTGATGCGGTGGGATCACACCGGGCAGAACGAAGGCGGTGGGTAGGGCGCCACGGCCGTTCGGATCCACCGTCGAGACACCGATCGTCGCGCCGGGGCCACCCGGCGCGATCACCCCGGCTGACGCCCCGAGGACGGTCTGGGTCCAGTCGCTCGGATTGTTCACCGTGACGGCGAAGCCCTGTTGGTGGCCCGAACGTATCGGCACCGTGCTGCTCGCCTCGCCGTCGCGCTGGACCCTGACCTGCTGTGCCGCGTCCCGGGGATACCACCAGCCGTATTCGCCGTTGCCGGTCTCGAGCGACGGAGCCTTCGCCACCGCCACCCCGTAACCGAGCAGGGGCCCCGTGAGGAGCACGATCCCCGCGACTATCGCCCATCCGCGCCAACCCCGGCGGGACAGACGACGCCGCCGGGAAACGAGGGACGGGCCACCGGTCACGCTTCGGATGGTCGTCCCCAACCCGTCGTATGTCAATGGTCGACGACGCGTCCATCGCGCCGGGCGAGCGGCCGACGACCCCGGCGGGGGCGGGGGCGCGCGGCCGGATCAGCTCAGCTCGCCGGTTCCTTCGACTCGGGCTCGAACTCGAGGGAGAGGGAGTTGATGCAGTAGCGCTGGCCGGTGGGAGCGGGCCCGTCGGGGAAGACGTGGCCGAGGTGGCCCCCGCAGCGGGTGCAGGTGACCTCGGTCCGGCGCATGCCGAAGGTCCGGTCCTCGTGCTCGGTGACGACCCCGTCGTCCACGGCCTGGGTGAAGCGACGGCCAGCCCGATCCCGGAGTCGAACTTGTCGTCGGACCGGAAGAGCTCGGCCCCGCAGGCCGCGCAGCGGAAGAGACCCGGGTCGTGGACGTCGAGGAGGGTCCCGGTCCAGGCCGGCTCGGTGCCCTTCTCGCGGAGAACGTGGTACCGCTCGGTGCCCAGCTCGGCCTTCCACTCGTCCTCTGTCTTCACGATCTCGGGCTTCACGGTCTCTGGGCTCACGGCAGCCTCCTGGGGGTCGTGTGGTCTGGCGAAGATCTTCTGGAGTATTCCCATGCTTCAGGTAACGCCGTCGGGGGCAAGTTCCACGATCCGCGAAGAATCCACGGCCCGGGTCGCGGCTGCGCCGTGGGCGTCCCGGGGCGGCTCGGGACCCCTTTGCTAACGTCGCGCCGAAACGCTCCTGGCCAGGGAGCACGCGCCGAACCCACCCATGGACCTCCACGACAGCCCCGAGGACGCCGCCTTCCGCGCCGAGGCGCGGTCGCTGGCTCGAGGCCAACCTCGTCGGGGACTTCGCCGACGCCCGGGGCGCTCGGCCGGGCCGGGTCGCCAGCACGAGGACCGCGAGCTCCGGATGGCCTGGGAGCAGCAAGCTCGGGATCGGACGGCTGGACCTGTGTCGGCTGGCCCGTCGAGTACGGGCGGCCGGGGCGCCTCGATGTCCCAGCAGGTCATCTGGAACGAGGAGTACGTCCGGGCCGATGCCCCGGCCCGGGTCAACGTCATGGGGGAGGGCCTGCTCGGCCCCACCCTGATCGCCTACGGGACCGACGACCAGAAACGCCGGTTCCTCAATCCCATCCGGACTGGGGACCGAGCTCTGGTGCCAGGGCTACTCCGAGCCCGACGCCGGCTCGGACCTCGCCAACGTCCAGACCAAGGCGGTCCGCGACGGCGACGAGTGGGTCGTCACCGGCCAGAAGGTCTGGACCTCCTACGCCCAGTGGTCCGACTGGTGCTTCGTCGTCTGTCCGCACCGATCCCGACGCAGCCGCGCCACAAGGGCCTCTCCTATCTTCTCGTCCCCATGGACCAGCCCGGGATCGAGGTCCGGCCCATCCGCCAGATCACCGGGACGCTCGGAGTTCAACGAGGTCTTCTTCGACGGGGCCCGCACCGACGCCGACCTGGTCGTGGGCGAGGTGAACGACGGCTGGCGGGTGGCGCTCGCCACCCTGGCCTTCGAGCGCGGGGTCGGGCTACTCGGCGACATCGTCGGACTTCCGCAAGGAGCTCGACCAGCTCCTCGAGCTCGCCCGCAAGAACGGCCGCGTCGACCGACCCGGTCCTGCGCCAACGCCTGGCCGATGCCTGGATCCGGCTCTACATCCTCCGGCTCAACACTCTGCGGTCACTGACCGGTGTCGACGGCCCCGTGGCCCCGCCCGAGGCCTCGATCTCGAAGCTCTTCTGGGCCACCTGGCACCGCGACCTCGGCGAGCTGGCCATGGACGTCCTCGGGACCGAGGCCATGGTGGCCGACTTCCTTCCCTACGAATGCTCGGCGACCTCCAGCGGATCTTCCTCTTCAGCCGGGCCGACACCATCTACGGCGGCTCCAACGAGATCCAGCGCAACATCATCGGCGAGCGCGTCCTCGGCCTCCCGCCCGAGCCCAAGGTGAGGCGACGGCATGAAGGACCCCGGCATGAAGGCCCCGACATGAAGGCCCCGACATGAAGGCCCCGACTGAAGGCCCCGACATGAAGCCCCCGAACCGCCGCCGCCGCACGCGCTGCTCGAGGGCAAGGTGGTGGTCGTCACCGCCGCGGCGGGCACCGGGCATCGGCTTCGCCACCGCCAAGCGCTGCGCCGAGGAGGGTGCGGTCGTCGTTATCTCCGACGCCCACGACCGGCGCCTGGAGGAGGCGGCCGAGCCGCTGGCCGAGCTGACCGGGACCCGGCCCCTGGCCGTCGCCTGCAACGTGACCGATCGAGGCCCAGGTCCAGCGCCTCTACGACACCGCCGCGACCGAGCACGGACCGCATCGACGTGGCCATCAACAACGCCGGCCTCGGGGGGTACGGCCCCGATCGTGGAGATGACCGACGAGCAGTGGTCGACGGTCCTCGACATCACCCTGACGGGCACCTTCCGGTGCGTGCGGGCCGAGCTCCGCCACATGTACGCCCAGGGAGTCCGGGGTCATCGTCAACAACGCCTCGGTGCTCGGGTGGCGGGCCCAGGCCGACCAGGCCCACTACGCGGCGGCCAAGGCCGGGGTGATGGCCCTCACCCGGACCGCGGCGGTCGAGGCCGCGGCGTCACGGCGTCCGCGTCAACGCGGTCGCCCCCTCGCCTGGCGCTCCATCCCTTCCTCAACCGGGTCATCTCCGACGACGGCCTCGAGCGCTCCGCTCCCGGCCGAGCTCTTCGGCCGGGCGGCCGAGACCTGGGAGGTGGCCAACGTCATCGTCTTCCTGGCCACCGACTACTCCTCCTACATGAGCGGGGAGATCGTCTCGGTCTCGTCCCAACACCCATGACACAGCACCCATGAGTGAGACAGCACCGTGAATGAGACAGAAGACCCGCGGGCCGATCTCGCCTTCACCTCGGTCCCCGGTCTGGTGGCGGCGGCGGCCGCCCGTTTCGGTGACGCCGAGGCGCTCGTCGACGGGGACGCTCCGGCTCTCGTTCTCCGGAGCTCGAGGCCGGGGCCCTCCGGGTCACCGCGGCGGCCATGGCGGCGGGCATCCAACCCGGGCGACCGGGTCGCCATCTGGGCGCCGAACATGGCCGAATGGGTCGTCGCCGCCCTCGGGCTCCTCGGGACCGGGTGCCGTCCTCGTGCCCCTGAACACCCGCTTCAAGGGCCCCGAGGCGGCCTACGTCCTGCAACCGGTCGGGGCGCCAAGGCGCTCTTCACCGTCCGGGGCTTCCTCGGCATCGACTACCCGGCCATGCTCGAGGAGGAGGACATCCCCGACCTCGAGCGGATCGTCCTCCTCCGCGACGACGACGAGGGCACCCTCTCCGAGCCGACCACCACCGACGAGGTCCCCATCTTCGGCTGGCCGAATTCCTGGCCGGGGCCGACGGCGTGGTCGAGGGCGAGAGGGTCCTGGTCGGCCGCCCCCGGACCACGAGCGAGGTGATGGCGGCCTGGCGGGCGGTAGGCCGGCGGACGACCTCTCCGACATCATCTTCACCTCGGGCACGACGGGCCGTCCCAAGGGGGCGATGACCACCCACGCTCAGACCCTGCGGACCTTCGCCACCTGGGCCTCGATCGTCGGCCTGGCCGAGGGCGACCGCTACCTCGTCGTCAACCCCTTCTTCCACACCTTCGGCTACAAGGCGGGCATCGTCGCCTGCCTCATGCCGGGCGCCACCATCGTCCCCGAGCCCGTCTTCGACGTCGACAAGGTCCTCGACACGGTGGCGGCCGAGACGCATCACCGTGCTCCCGGGCCCGCCCGACCCTCTACCAGTCGATCCTCGACCATCCCCGCCGGACCGACCACGACCTCTCCTCGCTCCGGCTGGCCGTGACGGGGGCGGCGGCCGTCCCGGTCGAGCTCGTCCAGCGCATGCGCTCCGAGCTCACCTTCTCCACCGTCCTCACCGCCTACGGCCTCACCGAGTCCACCGGGATCGTCACGATGTGCCGCCAGGGCGACGACCCCGACGACCATCTCCCACACCTCGGGCCGGGCCATCCCCGGCATCGAGGTCCGGTCGTCGACGACAAGGGCGGTCGACCGTCGCCCGCGGCGAGCCGGGCGAGATCGTGGTCCGCGGCTACACGGTGGTCGCCGGCTACTTCGAGGACCCCGAGGCCACGGCCGAGGCCATCGACGCCGAGGGCTGGCTCCACACCGGCGACATCGGGGTCATGGACGACGCCGGCAACGTGGCGCATCACCGACCGCTGAAGGACATGTTCATCGTCGGCGGCTTCAACGCCTACCCGGCCGAGATCGAGGGGGCCCTGCTCCGCCACCCCGGCGTGTCCCAGGTGGCGGTGGTCGGCGTCCCCGACGCCCGCCTGGGCGAGGTCGGCTGCGCCTTCGTCGTCCCCCGGCCCGGTACCGACCCGCCGGCGCTGCCCGATGAGCTCCTGGCGCTGGGCCCGGGAGCAGATGGCCAATTACAAGGTGCCCCGCGGTCGTCGAGATCGTCGACGCCGCTGCCCCCTGAACGCGTCGCGGCAAGGTACTGAAGACCGAGCTCCGGGCGCGCGCGGCGAAAAGCAAGACTCCATGAGCACAGCGGGAAAGGTTCGATGAGCGAGGTCGATGTCTTCAGCGCCGACGAGGGCGGGACCCCGCACGCCTACGGCCCCGACGGACCCGGCCTCGGGATGGCGTCGGGCTTCTCCACCTCCATCGGGATGCACATGGAGGAGGTCTCCGGCTCCCGGGTCACCGGCTGGATCGACGTCGGCCCCAGTCATCTCCAGCCCGGTTCCATCGTCCACGGCGGCGTCTACGCCGCGCTGGTCGAGGAAGCCGCCTCCTACGGCGCCTCCTTCGCGGTGCGCGACCGGGGCCAGAGGGTGGTGGGGGTGGCCAATACGACGAACTTCATCCGCCCCGTCTCCGACGGCCGGATCATGGTGGAGGCGACACCGATCCAACAGGGCCAGACCCAGCAGTTCTGGGAGGTCCGGATGACCCGGGCCACCGACGGCGTCCTCGTCGCCCTCGGCCACCTCCGGCTCCAGAATCTGGAGCCCCGTCCGTGATTGTTACCCTCTGGACATGAGAGGCATCGTCTACACCGGCGAGGACGCCGTCGTCACCGACAAGCTCGAGATCGCCGACCCCGGCCCGACGGAGGTCAAGGTCAAGATCGTCGCCGCCGGCGTCTGCCACTCCGACCTGTCGGTCCTGAACGGCACCATCCCCTGGAAGGACCCGTCGGTCCTCGGCCACGAAGGTGCCGGGCATCGTCGAGTCGGTCGGCTCGGCCGTCACCTCGGTCAAGCCCGGCGACCACGTCGTGGTGGCCACCCTCGCCTCCTGCGGGATGTGCCGGGCCTGCAACACCGGCCACCCCACCATGTGCATCAAGACCCTCGGGAACGTCTCCACCCCCTTCACCTACGACGGTGAGCCGGCCTCGAACTTCGCCGCCGCCTCGGTCTTCGCCGAGTACACGATCATCTCCGGAGGTCCAGGCCGTCCGCATCTCGAAGGACGTCCCCTTCACCTCGGCCTCGCTCATCGGCTGCGGCGTCCTCACCGGCATCGGCTCGGTCTTCAACCGGGCCTCGGTCAAGCCGGGGGAGACGGCGGCCGTCTTCGGGGTGGGCGGGATCGGGCTGAACGTGATCCAGGCGCTGCGCGTCCAGGGCGCCGTCGCGGATCATCGCCGTCGACACGATGGCCTCCAAGGAGGCCCTGGCCCGCCAGTTCGGGGCCACCCACTTCGTCGACGCGTCGGTCACCGACGCCGTCGAGGAGATCCGCAAGATCGTCCCCCACGGACCCCAGTCGTTGGCGAGGGCCCTCGGACCCGGCGGGGTGACCTGGTCCTTCGAATGCGTCGGCCACCCGGCCGTCCTCCGCAACGCCGTCGACGCCCTCGACTGGGGCGGCAACGCCATCGCCATCGGCGTCCCCCCCGCGGCTCGCGAGGTCTCCATCGACATCAACAACCTGGCCTATGTCGACCGGGGTCTCCTCGGCTGCCGCTACGGATCGTCGCGTCCGCACCACGACATCCCGCTGATGGTGGAGATGTACCTCGACGGGAAGATCATGCTCGACGAACTGGTGACCGAGACCCGTCCTCTCGAAGGCTTCCGGGAGATCATCGAGGACATGGAAGCGGGCAAGCTGGCGCGCGGCGTCCTCACCCTGTAGCTCTCGTGATGGTGTAGCTCGCGTCACCCTGTCTCTCTTGTCTTCCTCCGAGTAGAGGTCTCCGGTCACCCGGGGCCGATCGAGCCGATCGGAAGTAGCGTTCCGACCCGTGGCTCTCCGAGCTCGACGGCCGCGGCCGGCCTCCCGGCTCCGGAGCCGCTCCCGTCGCCTGCCGTCCACCGGCACCCCCGCCACCGGCACCGCCGCCGCCGGCACCGCCGCCACCGCCGTCGCCGTCGCCGTGAGCCTCGCCGCGTTGGCGTTCGTCCTTCCCGGTTGCAGCAGCCCCGCCAGCCCGTCGGCCACCATCGGCGGCTATCTCTCGGACTGGTCGCGCGCCGACTACGGCGCCATGGCGACCCTCGTTCGTCGGCCTCCTGCGGACTTCGTCTCGGTCAACCGGCAGGTGGCGTCCGGACTCGACCTCGTCCGCGGCGTCTACCGCGCCGGGCCGGTGACGACCGCGGGCTCCGACGCCACCACCACGGTGACCTCCCGTCTGGTCACCGCCCTCGGTCCCCTGACGCTCCGGACGACACTGCGCCTGGCCGACGTCGACGACACCTGGCGCGTCCTGTGGTCGGCGCGTTCGATCATCGCCGCGCTCGGGCCCGGTGACTCCGTGGCGACCACGGTGTCGTGGCCGGCGCGTGCTCCCATCCTCGGCGCCGGTGGCGCGCTTCTCACCGTCGGGAACCAGATGGTGACGGTGGGGGTCGAAGGGAGCCGGATCACGTCCGCAGCGACGCTGACGGCGGTGCTCGTGGCCGCCGGCGCCACACCGTCCGAGGTGAGTGCCGCGCTGGCCACGGCCACCGCCCACCCGCAGTGGTTCGTCCCCGTCTTCGCCGTCACCGAGGCCCGCTACCAGCAACTCATGCCGACCATCTACCCGGTCCCGGGCACGGTCTTCCGCAGCTACTCGGCCCGCGGCGCCATCACTGCGGGACTGGCGGTCCACGTCGTCGGCTCCGTCGGTCCCGTCACCGCCGCCCAGCTCGAGAGCCTCGGCCCGCCCTACGGGGCCGGCGACAGCGTCGGGCAGTCGGGGATCGAACAGGCCTACGAGCGTCAGCTGGCCGGCCGGGCCGGCGGCCGGATCCAGGTGGTGAACGCCGCCGGGACGGCGCTCTCCACGGTGGCCACCTTCGCCGCGCACGACGGAACGGCGGTCGTCACCACCATCGACCCGGCCGTCCAGCAGGCGGCGGAGTCGGCGCTCGCCGGCGTGACCAAGGCCGCCGCGCTGGTGGCCATCGAGCCGTCGAGCGGAGACGTCCTGGCCTCGGTCAGCCTGCCCGGCTCCGACGCCTTCGACAACGCGCTGGCCGGCTCATTCCCGCCCGGGTCGACCTTCAAGGTGGTGACCTCCGCCGACCTCATCGAACACGGGGCGACCCCGTCGTCCCCCGCCAGCTGCCCGCCGACGATCACCGTCGGGGGCCAGACCTTCCACAACTTCGAGGGCGAGACCCAGGCGTCGCTGACCCTGGAGCAGGCGTTCGCGGAATCGTGCAACGCGGCCTTCATCGGCCTGGCCCGTACCCTCCCGGACCCGAGCTTCGCCACCACCGCGGCCCAGTTCGGTCTCGGGGCCATCCTCCACACCGGCCTGACCGCCTTCGGCGGGGCCGTGCCCACCCCCGACTCCGACGCCCACCGGGCGGCGACGGCCATCGGTCAGGCGAACGTCCTCGTCTCACCGCTGGCCATGGCCGCCGTCGCCGCCGCCGTCGACTCCGGCAGTCTCCGTCCCCCCCGACTGGTCGTCGGCGCCGGGGACGACACCGCTCCGGCGACGCCGCTGGCTCCGGCGGTCGTCTCCGATCTCCGGACGATGATGGCGGCCGTCGTCACGAGCCCCCAGGGCACCGCCGCCGGAGCCCACCTCCCGCCCGGCACCTCGGGCAAGACGGGCACCGCCGAATTCGGGACGGCCTCCCCGCCGCAGACGGACGCCTGGTTCATCGGCTACCGGGGCAACCTCGCCTTCGCCGTCCTCGTCGTCGGCGGCGGGATCGGCGGGGCCGTCGCCGCCCCGCTGGCGGCGAAGTTCCTCGATGCCCTCGGGACACTATGACCTTGGAGGCTCTGTGACTTCGAAGGCCCTGTGACCGCCGGGGGTCCGATCCGACCCGCCGGCTACCCCTATACGCCGTCGGTCTCACCGGCCGGCTATCGCTACACCCCGTCGGTGGCTTCCCCCTACGGCGCGCCCCCGGGGTCCGGCGGCGCCGGTCCCCACCCTCGCCGCCGCGGGATCCGGCGATGGTGGGTCTTCTGGGAGTCCCCCGAGGACCAGCCTCGATGGGCGCGGCCGGCCCTGCTGGTCGTGGCCGCGCTGGCCGGCCTCGCCTATGCCTGGGGGCTCGACAACGCGGCGCTCGAACCCTTCTACGGCGCCGCCGCCCGCAGCATGTCGACCAGCTGGCACAACTTCTTCTTCGGCGCCTTCGATCCCGACGGTACCGTCACGGTCGACAAGCTCCCGGGGGCGCTGTGGTTGCAGGCCCTGTCGCTGCGCGTCTTCGGGATCAACACCTGGGCCATCGTCATGCCCCAGGTGGTCGAAGGCATCCTCACCGTTCTCGTCCTCTACCGGGCCGTCCGGCGACTGGCCGGCCCTCTCGCCGGCATCGTCGCCGCGCTGGTCCTGGCCGCCAGTCCCGCCACCGTTCTGCTCAACCGCGGGAACATCTCCGACTCCCTGCTCATCCTCCTGCTCGTCCTGGCCGCCGACGCCACCGCCCGGGCGCTCACCACGGGCCGGCTCCGGTCGCTGGTCCTGGCCGGCGTCTGGGTGGGCCTCGCCTTCCAGGCCAAGATGACCCAGGCCTGGTTGGTCCTGCCGGCGTTGTGGCTCGCCTACCTCATCGCCTCCCCGGCGCGCGGGACGGCGCGTCGTCCACGTCCTGGCGGCGACGGTGGTGACGGCGGTGGTGTCGCTGAGCTGGATGCTGGTGGTGACCGCCGTTCCCGCCCACGACCGCCCCTATGTCGACGGCAGCCGCAACGACTCCGTCTTCACCCAGGTCTTCGACTACAACGGGGTGGCGCGCTTCGAGCACGCCGGCGCCTACGAGACGAGCGTCGGCCCCATCACGCCGTTCCTCGTGGTGGGCCTGGAGTCGCGCACCTTCCTCAACGCCTCGACGGCCACCATCGGTCGGAGCTGGCACCGCCTGCTGTCGGGGCCGCTCGGTCGTGACACCGGGTGGCTGGTTCCCGCCGCCCTGCTGGCCGGTTTCGCCGTGGTCGCGACCCGCCGCCGACAACCCCGGACCGATCCCGTCCGTGCCGGCTGTGTCCTCTGGGGGACGTGGCTTCTCCTGCACCTCGCCGCCTTCAGCGACGGGGCCTATCTGAACTCGTACTACACCGCCGCGTTGGCACCGGCCGTCGCCGCTCTCTGCGGGATCGGACTGTCGGCCGCCCGACGTACGAGGCGCGCCGCCGTGCCCGCCGTGACGAGTCCGTTCGCGGCGCCCGAGGTCCCGACGTTCGCCGCGCCGGGACCCGCGTTCGCCCCACCGGTGGCCGGACCCGTCACCCGTCCGCCGTCGGGGTGGATCGGGCGCGCCCTCCTGGGGGTGGCGGTGACGGGGTCCGCGGCGTACGCCCTCACGCTGATCCCGACCGGCGCGGGGGCCCGGCCGTGGCTCGTCCCCGCCGTCGTCGCCACCGCCGCCGTCGTCGACGTCGGTCTGCTCGTGTCGATCCTGCGGGACCGCAGTCTCGGCGGCGTCGGGTCCCTCGGCCTGGTGGCGGTGATGCTGGCGCTGCTCCTCGTCCCCTCGGTGGCGTCGGCCACCGTCGTGGCCGACGGTTTCGGACCGTTCGACACCCCGTTCGAGCCGGCTGCCGTCTCGACGGTGACCGGGGCCGACGTGCGCCGTAGTCAGCAACGGGCGGCCCTGGTGGCCCAGAGGGTGGAGCAGTTGGCCCGCGCCTGGCACACCCCCATCCTCTTCATCACCGACACCTCGATCGTGGCGTCGGCCTACATCCTCGCCAGCGGGCGCGAGGTGCTCCCCATCGGGGGGTTCACCGGGGCCATCCCGTCGCCCACCCTGCGCCAGATCCAGCTCGACATCGCCTTCGGGCAAGTGCGCCTGGCGGTCGTCCCCGTGCATCCCCCCGGCCACGACCCGCGCATCGTCTGGATCCGGACGCACTGTCATACGGTAAGCATCGACCCCCCGGCCGCCGTCCAGTTCGGCGTCTACGACTGCTACCACGCCGCCTGACGCGACACAGCGTTGACGCGACGCCGCGCTGACCCACGCCACTGCGGGCTGAGGCACGGCAGCGCGTTGACCCGACGCTTCGACGGGCCATGGCAGAATGCCGGTTCGTGCGTCCCAATCCTCACCACGCCACCGAGGATCCCGAGGTCGTCCGCCGGCTGATCGGCGAGAACCCGTGGGGCATCCTGGTCAGCAACAACGACGGTGATCTCGTCGCCTCGCACTATCCCGTTCTGCTCGACGAGGAGGCCGAGAGACTGGCGGTCCTCACCCACGTCGGTCGGCCCGACGAGATGATCCATGGATTCGGGGATCGGGAAATTCTGCTGATCATCCAGGGCCGCCACGGGTACATCTCGCCCAGCTGGTACGCGCCGGGGGCGATCCGGGCGCCGACGTGGAACTTCAGTACGGTGCACTGCTACGGCATTCCGCAGATCCTCGACCCGGAGGAGAACCTCGCCGTGCTCGCCCGGCTCGTCGCTCACTTCGAGCGTCACGTCGACGAACCGATGCTGCTCGACCCGCAGTGGGGTCGTCCGCTGGCCGAGGGGACGATGGGCATCAGGGTGCCGATCACGCGCTTCGTGTGCAAGATCAAGATGAGCCAGGACAAGGACCCGGTCACCCAGCGTCAGGTGATGGCGGCCCTGCGGGCGCCGGGGACATACCAGAATCCTGCCCTCGCCGACGACATGGCCCGGGCTCTCACCACGGACTGAACCGGAACGTCCGCGCGCTTGACTCCGGACCACGGTACGGGTCCTACCGTGGTCGTCGACGGGTCACACGGGAGGTTGACATGTCCCCTGCAGTTCTCGAGCTCACCGACGTCACGTTCGACGAGGAGATGACGGTCGCACCGCACCCGGTGCTCGTCGAATTCTGGGCGCCGTGGTGCGCGCCGTGCCGGTCCATGGCTCCGATCCTCGACATCGTGGCCGACGACTACGGCGACCGGCTGCGGGTTTTCAGGGTCAACGCCGACGAGCACCCCGATCTCGCCCGTCGCTATGACGTGGTGTCGGTGCCGACGCTCCTCGTCTTCGTCGACGGCGAGCTCCGACGGCGGATGGTGGGGGCGCGGTCGCGGACCCAGCTCCTCGAGGAGATCGCCGCCGTGTCCCCGACCCCCTCGGTCTAGTGGCCGGAGACGAGCGCTGACTTGATCTCGTCCACGTCGCGCTGCAGCGCCTCGAGCAGCTCGACGATGTGCGCGTTGCTGAACCGTTTGACGGCGCCCGGAACCCGAGGAGGCTCGTCGTCGTGGTCGGACGCGTCGTATCCAGCCGCCTCCATGAGCTCCCCGTAGCCGAGCCCGAGGGCTCGGGCCAACCCGGCCAGCACTCTCGGCGAAGGCGTGCGCACACGATCGGCCTCGAGCTTGTGCACGTAGCCGGGCGAGCAGCCGGCGCGGGCGGCGACGTCCTGGAGCGACAGATCATGGGCCGCCCTCGCTCCGCCCAACAGCGCCCCCAGCGTCTCTTTCACCACGGCCGTCCTCCTTTCTTTCTACTATAGTAGTCAAGTCGTATACTATAGAATACACTGGCGGCGGGGCACAGGACAGGGGGCGGCGCGGTGAGCGATGAACAACGGGGCCGGTCCGTGGAGATCGCCACCCGTCGGATGACGGGGTCCGACTATGCCGAGGTCGTGGCGGTGACGGCCCGGGCCTTCTGGTGTGATCCGCTCGTCGACTTCTTCTGCCGGGACATGCTCCACGAGTACCGGCTGCTCCCCGCCGTCTTCCGCGTCTACCTCCGGGATCTCACCGGGCCCGGGACCGAGCTCCGGATCGCCGAACACGGCGGCCGGCCCCGGGGCGTCGCCGGGTGGCTGTCCCCCGGTGCCTTTCCCCGACCCGTTCTCCGTGAATCCCGGCGCGTGGCCGGCTCGCCGGCCGTGCTGGCCCGCGGCCGGCACCGGCTGAAGGCCCTGCGGCTCCTCCTCGAGGTCGACCGGCACCACCCCGCCGAACCGCACTGGTACCTGTCGCTGCTGGCCACCGACCCCACCGTCCAGGGCCGCGGGATCGGATCGGCGTTGCTCGCCCCCGTCCTCGACCGCTGCGACCGGGACGGGACCGTCGCCTACACCGAGACCCAGAAAGAGGCGAACGTGTCCTGGTACGCCCGAGCCGGTTTCGGCGTCACCGAGGAGATCCGACGTCCCGGCACGCCGACCGTCTGGTGCCTGCGACGGCCACCGCGGCCCTAGCGTCGCATCGGCAGCGGTGGTGTCGTCCGGGGGCCCGGTCAGCGCGCGTGGTTCAACAGAGCGCCGGCGACACGTTGGAGTGCTTGGGGTCCGTGCGACACGCTCACGAGGACGATGACCGCTCGTTGTGCCCGGGGGAGCAGGGCCAACAGAGAGGAATACCCTCCGGTCCGGCCGTTGTGACCGACGATGGTGCCGCCGTCCTCCGGTAACGAGATGACGTCCCAGAGCATCCCTATCGTCCGACGGGGATCGTCGTCTGGGTCACCGTCGATCGGCTCGACGGATGTCAGCCCCGGGGCGGAGCCGTCCAACACGGCCTCGGCCAGACGCGCCATGTCCTCGATCGTGCTGATGACACCACCGGCGGGGGCATAGCCGTCCACGATCCACGGCCGTCGTCCCCGGCCCGACGGCGACCGTCCCGGTGCGGCGCTGTCTCCGGGCCTGGCCACAACCGAGGCGTCCATACCGACCGGGGCGAGGATCCTCCGGCTCAGGAGGCTCGGAAAGTCGGTGGCGGCCGCGATGGCCAGGACCTGTCCGAGGACGGCGGCGCCGAGATTGGAATACTGCCGGCGGCCCCGGTTGGCGAGGCGCTGGCGAGCCGCCTGGCGCAGAAGGTCCGACGGATCGATACCCCGGTACGGGTCGAACCCGAGAACAGCGAGCCCCACGCCTCCCAGGAAGGTGCGCGGACCCCGCGGCATGCGCGGCAACCCGGAGGTGTGGGTGCACAGTTCCTTCATGGTTATCGAGCCGAAGTCGGTACCGGCGACGGTGACGATGACGTCGCCCACCTCGGTCTCCAGCGAGATCTCCCCTCGTTCCACGGCATCAGCGAGCAGCATGCCCGTGAGGGCCTTGCTGATCGATCCGATTTCGAAGCGCGTTGATGTGTCGGCGCCGGCGAAGGCGAGCCTGGTCATCGGCACGCCACTCACGCCACTTACGTCGATCACGGCGCCGGCGACGCGCGTCGCGCGTCCAGGGGCGAGCACCTCGAGCTCAACGGCGAGGTCGGGGTCACCGTGAGTTGGCGGACCTCGGTGCACGACGGACGACTCTATCGATCACCATTGAGCCGCAGTGCCACGCAGTCGTCGCTCGTCGAGTCACGGCAGATGTCCACGAGGCGCTCAAGACGTGAACGGGTGTCGGCCAGGTCCCTCTGCTGCTCGTCGAGCGCCCGTATCTTCGACCGGGCCATGGCCAGGACGTTGTCGGAGCTGCCGTGGGGACCCACCAGGGTGGCGATCTCGGCCAGGGTGAACCCGAGGTGCTTGGCTCGGGCGATGAACTGCAGCCGCCAGAGATCGGTTCCCGAGTACTGGCGGTATCCCGAGGCTGTGCGGGGAGGATCCCGGAGCAGACCGCGGCGCTCGTAGTAACGGATGGTCTCGATGTGCACGCCGGCTGCGTCGGCCAGCTGACCGATGGTGAGGGCCTCCATGGACAGGAGACTACGGGCCGTACCGCAGTACGGGGTCAAGGCTGCGCGGCGGGGTCACTGCTGTGCGGTGGTCGAGGAGACGACGACCGGATGAGGCAGGACCGGTCGTTCGATCAAGAAGGTCTTCGTCAGGCCGATGACCGAGACGTGGACGCCGCGGACGCTCCACGCCTCGGTGGAAGAGTCCGGATAGGCGACCAGTCTCACACCGGTGATCCGTCGGGACTCCCAGTTGGTCGGCATCTTCACCGCCGTCCGTCCATGGCCACCGGTGTAGAGGGGATAGCCGTGTCCGAGATCGTTGGAGTACCAGATGCCGGAGCCCGCCAGCCGGAGCGAGACGGCGACGGCGCTCACGCCCGCCGTCGTCGCCGTCAAGTCCACGATGGCGTACTGACGACTGTCGCCGATCTCGGGTGAGCCGGGATCGGTGGAGCCGTCGGAGTACCACCGCGACAGTTCGTCGGCCGTGATCCGGTAGGTCCACGGATTGGCGTCCATGACCGTCTCGCGGGTGGCCCCGGGCCCCGGCCCGACCACGGGCACTTGTTCCATGCGAAAGGTCGATCGCTCCACCTCGCTCTGGTAGTCGTTGCCCGAGGCGTTGCGCACCATCAGGTGCGTCCCGTACCGTGCGCCGGTGAAGGGGAGTTCCTCCTCCAGGAGCGATGAGCGTTCCTCGGGGAAGGACACCTGACATCCGCAGGAGTCGTAGGTGGGGTCGAGAACGGCTCCGTCAGGGGCGACATCCATCGCCACGGTCTCGGTGATGTCGGCCATCCGTCCCCATTCACCCCATTCGAGGAAGGGAACAAAGCTGGTCCCGGCGTCTTCCTTCGACCAGATGGTGGTGTACTCGATGTGTTCGGTACCCGCCGGTGCGCCGGGAACGGCCGAGACCTGCGCGTAGGTGAGCAGGGGTGTGTCGCTCGACGCCGTGTCGGTCCTCCCGAAGACGACGGGGGCGTACCGCACGGCCAGATAGCTCGGATTGCCGGGAGTGACCACCGACAGCCGGGCGCCGATGACCCGAACGACGGGGACGCGGCGTCCGGTGGTCGACAAGGCGAGGTCGGCGGAGACGGTCACCCGGTGCCGGCCCGTCGCCAGGGTCCCGAACTCGGCCGCGTAGGTGAACGGCCGGGATCCGGCGAAGCAGACGATCTGTTGGGCGGGTCCCCGGTCGACGGTGACGTCGACGACAACGGCGGTGTGACGTGCGTTCGACCACGATGTCCCCGGGGCGGCCAGTACGAGCTGGAGGAGCGCCACGCCCCGTTCGGGGGTCCGCGGCACGGGGTCGGGTGCCAGTCGCACCGACGGGCCCGTGATCGCACCGCGGGCGGCCAGATCACCGGCGCGTCCGGCCCGGACGGTCAGATGATCGGGACGTCCCGGAATGACCATGGTTCCGGAGGGGACGCCCGGAGGTGAGCCCCATGCGGGAGGGACAGGCGGACCTCGTCCGCCACCGGCGGCCGCGCTCCCCGATCGGAAGGTGATGGGGACGGCCCCGACGATGCTGACGGCATTGCCGGCCGACAGCCGGGCGGCGGCCACGAAGCAGGAACTCGACACACAATTCTCCCCGCCCAACGCGGTGGAGATCGACGACAAGGCGGGAACCCGGACGGAGGCCCGACCGCCGGCGTCGGCGAAGACCACGTCGTTCCGGCGATTCTCACATCCGTCCTCGCCGATGGAGACGGCGGCGGGGACACACTGCAGAACGAGGAGCATTGCTCCCGGCGGCTCCCCGGTGATCGTCGCCTGCACTCCTTGACCGGCGACGAGACCAGTGGTGGGACTGACGGAGAGAGCGGGACCGCTCGACACGAGCGTCGGCGTCCCGGCTCCCTCGGCCCACGCCGTCGCTCCGGTGCCCACGAGGGTCAGCCATGCAGTCAGAGACACGACCACCGACCGGCGGAGCCGCCGTACGCGCCTGGCGCCCGAACCGCTCATGGCTCAGGCGTGCTCATGGCATGAGTATGTCGGGCTCCCGTCACATCCGCTCCCGCCGCCGGTCCCCGTATCGCGGGATCCCCCCGTCGCCAGCGGCGTCACCGCCGCATCCACCCCGTCTCAGAGGAGCCGTGGATCGTGGAAGACGCCGGTGGCCAGGAGACGGACGTAGAGGTCGGTGAGGACGACGGTGGGCAGGCTCAGCCAGGCGAAGACGGGATGGCGGGAGTTCAGGTAGCTCACGGCCGACCACATGCGCCGGCGCACCGGATGGTCCGACAGGGTCCGCAACCCACCGCCGACCAGGTGCCGGCACGAGTGGCACGAGAGCATGTAGCCCCAGAAGAACAGCGCGTTGGCGGTGAGGACGAGGCTGCCGAGCCCGACTCCCCACGTGTGGGCGAAGCGGAAACCGTCCACGGCGTCGACGCTGAGTACGCCCGCCACCGCTAGCCCCGCGTACCAGAGGTAGCGGTGGAGGTTCTGCAGCAGCAACGGGAAACGACTCTCCCCCGAGTACCGGCGTCTCGGTTCGGCCACGGCGCAGGCCGGCGGCGAGAGCCAGAACGACCGGTAGTAGACCTTGCGGTAGTAGTAGCAGGTCGCCCGCAGCCCGATGGGGAAGCCGACGACGATCAGCGCCGGCGACAACCTCCACCACGATCCGATCAACGCCACGTCGGCCTGTCGCCCGCAGATGGCCGCCAAGCACGGACTGAAGATGGGCGAGATGTACGGTCCCGCGTGATAGTCGGTCGTCTGGAACGCCGCCCAGGTCGAGTAGCCGGCCGCCACCGCCAGCACGGCGCCGGTGAGCACCGGCCGGGCCCACCACCGGTCGGAGCGAAGCGTCGGTGGCCCCACGGCGCGCGGCAGGCGCCGCCCCATCGGACAGGTCGTGCAGTGCGCCGAGGCATCACCGACGACGGGCTCGCGGGACGTCACGGAGCCAGGCTACGAACCGCACCATCCATCCGTCCAAGACATCTTCAGCATCGATTTGATAGCTTTTCGCTCTGATCATGCAGCTCCGACAACTCGCCTACGCGCTGGCTGTGGCCGAGGACCACCACTTCACCCGGGCCGCGGCCCGACTCCACGTCGCCCAACCGTCGCTCAGCCGCCAGGTTCGGCTCCTCGAGGGCGAGCTGGGCGTCGAGCTGTTCCACCGGGGACCGGGACAGAACAGGGTGGAGCTCACCGCCGAGGGCGAGATCCTCCTGCCCCTGCTCCGCCGGGTCCTGGCCGATGTGGAGGCGACGACGTCGGAGGCGCGGTCTCTGGCCGGGCTCACGACGGGACGGCTAAGTGTGGGAGCCACTCCCAGCCTGGCCACCCGCTTTCTCCCCGCCGCCCTGGCCCGTTTCCACGCCGGACACCCCGGCGTCGAGCTGTTCCTGGACGAGGCCGGGTCGCGTCAGCTCGTCCCCCGGGTGGCGGACGGCGAGCTCGACCTGGCCCTGGTCGTCCTGCCCGTCACCCACCCTCTGGTGGCCACCACCGAGCTGTTCGAGGATCGATTGGTCCTAGCGGTGGCCCCGGACCATCGCCTCGCCGGGCGTCGGCGGATCCGGGTGACCGATCTGGCCGGCCTGCCCCTGGTCATGTTCCGGGAGGGGTACGACCTGCGGGCATCGACGCTCGACGCCTGCCGCCAGGCCGGGGTCGAGCCGCGCGTGGTGACGGAAGGAGGCGAGATGGACGGCGTGCTGGCCTTGGTGGCGGCCGGCATCGGCGCCGCCGTGGTCCCCGAGATCGTGGTCCCCACCGACGGCACCCTCCGGTCGCTGCCGTTCGTGCATCCGGGTCTCAGTCGGACCGTCGCCCTGGCGCGGCACCGCGACCGACCACCGTCGCGCACGGCCCAGGCCTTCTCGACCGTCCTGGCGGAGACGACCACCCGGTCCCGTGACAGTGTGAAGACATGATCACGAGCTCCCACGCCATCATCTACGCCGAGGACGCCGAGAAGGCGCGTGCCTTCTTCCGCGACGTCCTCGATTTCCCCTACGTCGACGCCCACGGTGGCTGGCTCATCTTCAAGCTGCCGCCGGCCGAGCTCGGCATCCATCCGGCCGGTGAGGCGGGTGACCCGGGCAGCGGTGCGCCGAGTGGGCACCACGAGTTGTACCTGATGTGCGACGACGTGAAGGCGACGGTGGCCGAACTCAGCGCCAAGGGAGTCGAGTTCACCACCGGGGTCCAGGAGCAGGGCTTCGGGATGCTCGCCCGGCTGCGCGTCCCCGGCGCCGGAGAGATCGGGCTCTACCAGCCGAAGCACGCCACCGCCTACGACCTCGAGGGCTGAACGGGCCGCGGGGACGCCGTTAGCATTGGGACGTCCCCGCCCCAGGTCAGGAGTGCTCCGTGCCGGTCGGACCCACGTTGCGATACGAGGGGATCAGTCCCAAGGCGTACGAACATCCGGCGGACCGGGCCGCCACCGCGGCGTTGCACTCGATACCGCTCATGGATCACCTGATCAAGCGGCTCTGCGATTTCGGGCACGAACGACGCCTGCGCCAGGTGCTCCTCGGCAACGCCGTCCGGATCGGCGACGACCAGATGGCGGATCTGTGGACGAGCTACCGCCAGTGTGCCGACGTTCTCGATCTCGACGTCATACCCGACCTCTATGTGACCCAGACGCCCCTCGTGAACGCCATGACGGTGGGGGCGCGCAACCCCGTGGTCATCGTCTACTCGTCTCTGGTGGCGTCCTACGAATCGACCGAGACCCAGGCCGTCCTGGCCCACGAACTGGGTCACGTCCTGTCCGAGCACTACACCTACACCACCGCCCTCATCATCATCTCCCAGGTCGTCCAGGGGGCCATTCCGCGGTCGTTGCTGGCCGGTCTGCCCATCCGCGCCCTGTACCTGGCCCTTCTCGAATGGTCGCGGATGGCCGAGTTGTCGAGCGACCGCGCCGCCGCGCTCGTGCTCGGCGACCCGCTGCCGGTGTGTCACATGTTGATGCGCATGGCCGGGGGAGCCCTGCCGGGGATGAATCTCGACGCCTTCATCCGTCAGGCCACCGAGTACGAAGAGGAGGACGACCTCTACGCCCGCCACGCCCGCTTCTGGGAGGAACTGGGCCGAACCCATCCCTTCGCCGTCCGACGCGTGCGCCAACTGGTGGCCTGGGTGAGCGAGGGCGACTTCGACCACATACGGTCCGGCCGGTACGTGCACCGCGGCCAGGAGCCGCCGCCCTCGACGGAGTTCGATGCCGCCGTCACCCATTACGGAGACCGGTTCGTCGCCATGGTCGACCGGGTGGGCGGCGGGGTGCAACGCGTGGCCGACCAGATCGGCGATTGGCTCCGGGCGCGCCAAGGCGCGGGTGGTGGGGCCGACGAGCCCGGGGACGGGTGGGGTGACGACGACGAAGACGGCTGACGCCACCCGGGCCGTGGAGCTGCGGGCGCGGACCGACGCCGATCTCGACACCTGCGTGGCGCTGGCCCGGGTCGTCCACGACTCCGACGGATACCCGGTGTACCTCCCGACCGATCTCCGTGCCTTTCTGGCCTCACCGGGCGCCTACGGGGCGTGGGTCGCCACCGACGCCGGCGAGATCGTCGGTCACGTGGCCCTTCATCCGTACAGCACCGCTCCCGTGATGACGCTGGCCAGCGAGGCGCTCCGTCAACCGGTCGACCGGCTCGGTGTCGTCGCCCGACTGATGGTGGCGCCGTCGGCCCGTCGTCGCCGTGTCGGTCAGGCGCTGCTCGAGGTGGCGTCGCGAGATGCCGTCGCCCGGGGACTGTGGCCCATCCTCGACGTGGCCACCACGCTCCGCGGGGGGATCCACCTCTACGAGAGCTGCGGATGGACCCGTGCCGGACAGGTCACCGTGCGACTGCGCGAGGACTTCTCCATCGATGAGCTCGTCTACCTCGGACCACCTTCCGGGGACACGTCCGATCCGTAGACGGGCAGGCGCGGTGTCGGTGACAAAATTTTTGGGTCCGGTGGAGGACGGTGAGGAGCGCGTGTCGGTCAGCTCCTGACGCGGACGAGCACCTCGTAGCCGAGATAGCCGTTGGCCCGGAACGGCGGCTGGAGGATGAAGAAGGACCCGTCGAGGTACGTGGACTGTCCCACGACCGTCCCCGTTTCCGCCGTGAGCGTGGGGACGGGTCTGATGGCACTGCGGACGGTCTCGGATCCGGTGTCCGGATCGATCTCCACGATGTCCTGGCGCGTGTTCTGGCCCGGAGAGCTCCAGGCACCGGACGGCGACCGTGTGAAATGTCCGACGAGGGGGGGATCGGCGACGGCATCCCACAGGCCGTCCGATTCGCCGCCGACGACACCCGTCGTGTCGTAGCGATCGGGGGCGCTGAAGGCGACGGTCCATGTCGGCCCGTCGAAGCGCCAGATCTTCCGACCCGTGCCGCCGTCTGGGCCGATGCCGGCCCAGAGATCGTTCCCGCTGGCCACCAGCCAGGACACGAATTGCGACGCCGGCCCCACTCCCACCGCCGATCGGGCCCCGGGGCCCACATGCCAGATCGCACTGGACAAGGGGTTGCCGGACACCGTGTTCCCGAGCCAGAGACCGTCGTCATCGGCCACCAGGATGGGCCGGTAGAGCGCCGGAACCGTCACCGTGTCGATCACCTGTCCCGTCGCCTCGGAGACCTCGAGCACCTCGGGCCCTTTCGTGGTGGCCTCGTCATAGATCCACAGCCACCCGCCGCCATAGGTCTCGAGATCCTGGGTGTCGGAGCTGTAGCTATAGGTCATCACCGTCGGCCCGGTCGACACCGTTCCCGTGTTCCCATCCAAGTGGGCGATGGCGATCTCGCCGTCGTCGGGGTGCGGGCTCACGGCGAGAACCGTCTCGCCCCACAGGGCGGGGTCGTCGCAGTTGCCCCGGGTGACCTTGTTGACCTTGAGGGTCAGGGGATCCATCAGGGCGGCGACACACTGCGAAGCAGAGGCCGTCGATGGAAGCGTGCCGGTGAGAAGCAGGTTGCCTCCCGCCGTGGACACGTGGTTGAGCCAGTAGCGCGCCGGAAGGGCGACAGATGTGACCGTTCTGGCACCTACCGCAGACTGATCACCGGAAGCACCGCCCGGATGTCCCCGGCCGGAGACGGTGTGCGGGCGCCGCGGCCCGTTGCCCCCGCCCCCCGACGTGTGGAGCACGACCGCCGCCACCACGACGGCGCCGGCCACGATCCCCACCACCACGGCGCGCCGGCGTCGGCGCCGGCGCCGGGCCTCCTCGAACAGCGCCCGGGCATCGCCGTTCTCGGCGTGCTCGGCGATGGACTGCGTGAGCGTCATGGCGCCTCTCGTCGACGTCTCGATGTAGGACTACTATGGCTAGGACCATGTTGACTGTCAACATCGACCGCTCCGAGCCCGTCGCCCTCCACGACCAGGTGGCGGCCGAGATCCGTCGGGCCATCGCCGAGGGCGAGGCCGGCCCGGGTGAACGACTCCCTCTGGTGAAGGACATCGCCGCCGTTCTGGAGGTGAACAAGAACACCGTCCTGCGGGCCATGCACATCCTGCGCGACGAGGGACTGCTCGAGTTCCGCCGCGGAAGAGGGATCACGGTCACCGGCACGCCGCAGCGCGGCGCGGTGTTGCGTCAGGTCCGGGAGCTGGTGGAGTTCGCCCGGCGCCAGGGCTACCGGCCCGAGGATGTGATCGGGATGATCGAAACCCTGCCGTGACCGACGCCGACGAGCTCGACACATACCTCGACACCGTCCTCATCGGGGGCAGGGAGGAAAGGGTCATCGAGATCGTCGACTACACCTCGACGTGGGCGACACGATTCGAGACCGAGCAACGACGGATCGCCGCCGCCCTCGGGTCGGGGGCACGACGTATCGAGCACGTGGGCTCGACGGCGGTTCCGGGACTGGCCGCCAAGCCGATCGTCGACATCATGGTCACCGTGGACGACCCCTACGACGAGACGGGCTACCGGGAGCCGCTCGAGGACGCCGGGTACGTCCTGCGGGTCCGGGAACCGGGCCATCGGATGTTCCGAACGCCGGAGCGCGATGTCCACGTCCACATCTGGGCATCGGGCGGCGCCGACGAGCGGCGACACCTCGTGTTCCGGGATCGGCTCCGGTCCGACGCCGCCGACCGGACGGAGTACGAACGCACGAAGCGCTCCCTGGCGGGGCGGTACCGCGACATGAACCACTACGCCCAAGCGAAGATGGCCGTCATCGAGAGCATCATGGCGAGGGCCACCGCTGAAACGCCCCCGTCGGACGGAGACACGTCCTGACGCGAGACCGATCTCCCGAGGATCAGCCCCGCCGGGGGCGACCGACGGGGTGCGTTGCCTGCTCGGTCAGGTGGGCGCAGGCGGGCGCGGCCGGTTGGAACGGGGCCGCGTGATCTCGAAGAAGCCAGGCTCGCGCGCCATCACCTGGACCGCGTCCCAGAGGCGGACGGCGTCGTCGCCCGTCGGGGCGGGCGCCATCACCGGGCCTTTGAAGCCGTAGGGCGGATCGGCGTCGACGACGATCGTCGGCGTCTGCGTCTTGGGTCCACCGAAGGCGTAGGCCACCTCCATCGCCTCCGCGATGGGCGCGTCCCACGTGTCGTCGTCGGCCGCCCGGACGAGATCGGGTGCGAGACCGGAAGCCGAGAGACATCTCGACAGGAGCGTGTCGTCGTGGGGAGACCGGTCGACGAAGAAGAGGCGACCCCAGTGCGTGAAGAGCGCGTCGACCGCATCCTCACCGGCCTGGGCCCGGGCCGCCTCGAAGACCCGCAGCATCCGGTGGGAGAGGGCGTGAGCGGCGATGACGACCTCGCGCAGCGTGTCCGGCACCGTGGGGGCGACGCCGTAGTCGTCGCGGATCTCGAGACAGTACGAGCGCCAGGTGACGGCGAGATCCCTGGTGGGGGCGACCTCCTTCACCCACCGGGACGTGATCCAGGCCCACGGGCAACTGGGATCCACGAACACGTCGACACCGGTCACGTCGTCAGGCTACCCACCGGTCCCCGTGACCGGGGCCTCTCCAGTCGATCCACGCACCGTGCTTGTGGACGAGTCCGAGTGGTTGGGCGCGGCTCGACCCGCCGTGGAAGTCCACGGCGCCGAGGACGTCGGCATCGCCGTTGCCGTCTTCGTTGTCGTTATGACCGTTCTCGTTGTGACCGTTGTCGTTGGCGCGATCGGGGGAGCCCCCCGCGGCCAGAAGCTCGACCACTCCGGGGTTCTCGGCACTCAGCCAGGCGATGCGGCGGCGGTGGGACTCGGTCTCCAAGACGGCGACGAAGCGTCGGCGTTCCTCGATCCCGAGGTAGGCGAAGGCCGAGGTGGTGACGACGATGGCCGTGGCCGCTTCGGGCAGATCGGACAGGACGCCCGGGAGTGTCTCGGTGGCGTCGCCGGCGATCACTCCCGGTGGGTCCGCCCGAGCGAGGCGGATGGATGCCGCAGTGCGTTCGAGGCGACCGGTGTCGGGCCACACACAGGCCAGTAGCCAGCGGGCGTCGTCGGGATCGGCCAGGTTGACGGGCGAGCGGTCGATCCCCACCCGGGCGAGGAAGCCAGGAAGGCGCGCGGCGATCGGCGGCGCACCGGCCACCACGCGGCAGCCGATGCGGACGGGCGAGTCGACCGGACCCGTCGCTCCGTGTGGGCCGTAGTCGATCCGGTACCGGTCGCAGAGCAGGTTGATCCCGGCGCTGGCGCCCACGTCCACCAAGGCGAACGGCCCCTCGAGGCGCGACGCAAGCCAGGTGAGCCCCGGTCCGATCACGGCGCTCCGGCCGCAGTCGTTGGTCTGGACGCGCCGGGTGGCGAGAAGGGCGGTCACCTCGCGGCGGCGGAGGCGGCAGACGTCGAGGAAGAGCGGACCCGGGTCGGCGTCCGAACGTCCGGCATAGACGTCGGCCAAGGGGTGCTCCAGTCCGTCGAGGAGCAGGTAGTGAACGGCGCCGAGCAGGGTGAGGGGCATGTGGGCCGCCGGCGGGGCGGCCCTGACCAGATCGAGGAGGTCCCGGTCTCCGGCCACGGCCAGCGAGATGCGTTCGTAGAGCGGTGAGTCGCCCCGACAATGGGTGGTGGCGAACCACTCCCACAGGCGGGCGAGATCGTCCGTCGGGTCGCTCATCTCCGCCATCCTCGCGCCTGCCCGGAGACGCCGAGGCCAGGGCCGGACAGGCCGCGGCCAGCGCCGGACAGGCCGGGACCAGGGCGGACGGCAGGTCGACGAAAGGGGTTGCGTGGGGCCTCCTACGAACGTATGTTCGATCACATGGATCGCTACTACGAACTGGAGAACTGGCGTCGGTCGTTGGTCATGCTGCCTCCGGGATCCCTGGCTCTGGACCGCGAAGACGCAGTGGCTCTCATCGCCGAGCTCCAGGAGGCCGAGGGTCGGCTTCGGGGCCTGCGCGACGCCCTGAAGCTGCTACTACCGATGGACGGCGAATGACGGGACCGACAGTCGCGTCACGTATCCCCACCGCGGCTCTGGGTGAGCGAGAGGGTGTTGCCGTCGGGGTCCTTGAACCACGCCACCTGGGCGCCACCCGGGGCGCGCCAGATCCCACGGTCGTCCTGGTCCATTCCGGGGAATCGCTCGAAGATGACGCCCCGGGCGCGCAGGGTACCGATCGCCGCGTCGATGTCGGGGACGGACCACCCGAGCACCGTGTACGGAGCGATCGTGGCCTCATCGACGCGGGTGAGGCGGACGGCGGTTCCATGGGCATCGAGGGTGCAGGCAAAGGAGTCCTCGGCGACGGCCTCCAATCCGAGAGCGTGGGTGTAGAAGTCCCGCGACCGGGGGAGATCGGTCGTGGCCACGAAGGCGACGATGTCACACGTTCCGAGCATCTGGGCGACCTTCCGTTGCGGCGGACGCGCCGAGGGGCGCCCCGGAAGGCGCCCCTCGGCGATAGATGTTGCTGGAAAAAAGGCACTGAACTCCCCGTACGACGCCGGGTGGGACGATGTCCCGGCTAGAGCGTTCAGCGGGTAACTGGCTGAGATTCGCCAGGTGGTCCAGCGAGCCGCCTCAGCGGCCAGCCACCTCCAGGGTCCCCGGTTTATGACTGCTCAGTTGGACCACCTCCTTTCTCTGGTGCATCCATGGTAACCACAAGCCGGATCCCATCTGGCGCCGCTGCGGGAGTCGGCCCCGGACCAGGGACGACGCCTCGAGAGGGTGTCGGATCGGACCCGGAGCGGCGGAGAAGGGTGGGGGACGACCACCGGGAACCGGCGCGACGGCGTCGGGCGGCTCGGCGGCCGGACGGGTCTCCGCCGTGTCCGGGTGGGTCGATTGATTAGATACCCTAATAGTGTGACTTCCGAACGACAGGGGCGGGCGGGGCGGCTTTCCGTGCCCGGAACGCTCGCCGCGAAGGCCCCGGCCATCGGCCGGACGGCGGCCTGGCTGGCCAAGCAGGTCGAGCTGGCCCTCGTCTCGGCCGACCTGTCGCTTCCCCAGTACCGGATCCTGGGGCTGCTGACCGAAGGGTCGGCGGTGTCGTCGGCCCTGGCCGAGAGGCTGGCCGTGCGCCCTCCGAGCATCACCGCCGTGGTCGACGGTCTGGTGAGCCGGGGCCTCGTCGAGCGCCGGCACGCCGAGGACGATCGTCGGCGGGTGGCGCATGTGCTCACCGCCAAGGGCGAGAGACTCCTGACCACCGCCAACGAGGCCGTCGACTTCCGTTTGGCCGGAATCGCCGGGAGCCTCGAGAGCGCCGAGCTGACGGCGCGCGCCCTCGAGGGACTGGCGCTGTGGCGTGACGCCATGGCCGCCTATCACCACTCCACCGGTGACCAGGCCACGGGTAAGACGACGGTGGTACCGCAGTGAAGACGCTCCCCGGCCTCACCGGACGACGCCGCCACGTCCCGGAGTCCGACGACACGGGCTCACGGTTCGTCCCCGGGGCCGAGTCCGCCCGCTACGACGCGCCCCAGGCGACGATCGACCCCGACCGCGGCAAGAAATGGCTGGCCCGGGCCATGCCCATTCTGCGGTCGCACCAGAAGATCTTCATCAGGTCGTTGGTGCTGTCATTCGTGGGACTGGTCCTGCAGGTGCAGATCCCCAAGCTCCTGATGGAAGCCATCGACAACTCGATCGCCGTCTATCCGAAGGTCCGCAACCCGGTGACCCACCTGTTGATCGTGCACCACCACGTGGCGCTGTCTCTCTACGTGTGGTGGATCGTGGGGTTGGCGGCTGGCCGGCGTGGTAGCGGGCTACATCTCGCGGCTGTTCCTGTTCGAGACGGCCTACGACATCGAGTTCGACCTGCGCAACATCATCTACGAGCACCTGACCAGGATGTCGTTCCCCTTCTACGACCGGGTGCAGTCGGGCCAGCTCATCTCGCGGGCCAACTCCGACATCCGGTCGGTGCAGATGTACATGACCTTCGCTCCGATGATCCTGGTGCAGTGCAGCATCGCCTGGTGGCCTTCGGCTTCATGCTGTCGATCAACGTGCCCCTGGCCTTCGTGGCCATGGCTCACCATGCCGTTCGTGTACCTCGTCGGGCGTCCGCATGCGGAAGTCGATGTTCCCGGTGTCGTGGATCATCCAGGCCCGGCTGGCCGACGTGGCCACCATCGTCGACGAGAACGTCAACGGGGTCCGGGTGGTGAAGTCCTTCGCCGCCGAGCAGCAGCAGCTGCGGACCCTGTCCAAGGCGGCCGACAGGGTCCAGTGGGGGTACGTCAAAGACGCCGACCTGCGGGCCCGGTGGACTCCCGCCGGTCCAGAACCTGCCCCAGGTCGGCCTGGCCCTGGTGCTGCTGTTCGGCGGCTACATGGTGATCCACGGGCAACTCTCGGCTCGGCGCCATCCTGGCCTTCAACTCCTACCTGCTGATGCTGCAGGCGCCGTTCATGATGCTCGGGCATGATCATCATGATGGGCCAGCGGGCGGCGGCGTCGGCCGAGCGCATCTACGAGATCCTCGACGAGCAGCCGACCGTCGTCGGACCGGCCCGGCGCCGTCGACCTCGTCGACTGCGAGGGCGACGTGCGCTTCGACGCACGTCGACTTCTCCTACGGGGACGCCGACGCACCGCTGGTGCTGTCCGACTTCGACCTCCACCTCACGCCCGGGCGAGACGGTGGCCCTGGTCGGCCGGACCGGGGTCGGGCAAGTCGACCGTGGCCCGGCTGCTCACCCGCTTCTACGACGTGACCGACGGGGCGGTGCGAGGTCGACGGCCACGACGTGCGGGACCTGACCCTGGCCAGCCTGCGCGCCAACGTCGGCGATCGTGCTCGACGAGCCGTTCCTGTTCTCGGTCTCGATCCGGGACAACATCGCCTACGGGCGCCCGACGGCCGACCTCGACGAGATCGAAGGCCGCGGCGCGGGCGGCCGGGGCCGACGAGTTCATCCGCGAGCTGCCCGAGGGCTACGACACCGTGGTCGGCGAGCGGGGCTACACGCTGTCGGGCGGGCAGCGCCAGCGGATCGCCATCGCCCGGACGCTGCTCGTCAACCCGCCGATCCTGGTGCTCGACGACGCCACCAGCGCCATCGACGTCCAGGTCGAGCAGCAGATCCACGGCGGCGCTGCGGGTGCTCATGGAGGGGCGGACCACGCTGATCATCGCCCACCGGCTGTCCACCATCAGCCTGGCCGACCGGGTCGTGCTCCTCGACGGACGGGCGCATCGTGGCCGACGGCACCCACGCCGAGCTGCTGGCCGGCACACCCCTGTACGCCGAGGTGCTGGCCCAGGCGGCCGAGCAGGAGGCTCGAGGCCGCCCGCACAGTCGCGACCGACGAGACCGAGGTGGCGCTGATGGGTCTTCGGTGGCGGGATGGGGCGGCGGTGTTCGGCGGGGTGGCGGCCGCCCCGGGCGCCCGCGGCGGCCGGGCTGCCCTTCGGCGGCATCCCCTCCGAGCTGCAGGCCGGCGTGGACCATCTGCTGGCCGACGAGCCCGAGCACGGCGAGCCGGACGTCGTCTTCACCCAGCAGCCGAGCGACGACGAGGGCCGTCAACGGCTCACGCCTGTGGCGACTGCTGATCCAGCTACCCGCGGATGCTGGTCAGTGCCGCCGGCCTGATCGTGGTGCATCGAGCGTGACCCTCCAGGCCGGCCCCAAGCTGACCGAGATCGCCATCGACCACGGGCATGACACCGCGCCACCAGCACTTCTGGGTCGTGGTGGTCGGCCGCCCTGGCCTATCTGGTCGGCGTCGGCCATCGGCGCCCTGTCCCAGCGACGGCCAGGTACAGGTGACGGGCCGGCTGGCGGCCGGGGTCATGAACGACCTCCGGGTCAAGGTCTTCACCCACCTGCAGCGGCTGTCACTCGACTTCTTCACCGAGGAGAAGGCCGGCGTGGTCATGACCCGAATGACGAGCGACATCGAGAACCTCCAGCAGCTTCTGCAGGACGGCCTGGCCCAGTTCGCCATCCAGGGCCTGACCATGGTCGTCATCACGGTCATCCTCTTCACGACCGAACGTCAAGCTTGCCTTCATCACGCGTGGTGCTCGTCGTCCCCGTCCTGACGGCGCATGTCGCTGTGGTTCCACGGCCGCTCCGAGCGGGGCTACGACCAGGTGCGCGACGGCATCGCCAACGTCATGGCCGACCTGTCCGAGAGCCTGCACGGCGTGCGGATCGTCACCGCCCACAACCGCCAGCGCCACAACGTCGTCCACCACCGCAACGTGGTGGGCGACTACCGGGACGCCAACAACTACACGGCCCATATCAACGCCGTCTACGGCCCGGGCACCCAGCTGCTGGGCGTGCTCGGCCAGGCCGCCCTGCTGGCCATCGGTGGCGACATGGTGGTGCACCACTCGCTGACCATCGGCGATCTGGTCGCCTTCTTCTTGTACCTGAACCGGTTCTTCGCCCCCATCCAGCTCCTGGTGCAGCAGTACAACACCTACCAGCAGGGCCAGGCGTCGGTGTTCAAGCTGCGGACGCTGCTCGAGACCGAGCCCGACGTGACGGAGGCCCCCGACGCCAGTGGAGCTTCCGCCGATCGAGGGCGAGATCGTCTTCGACCAGGTGACCTTCGGCTACGACCCCGGCCGTCCCGGTCATCCACGACGTCAACCTGACGCATCGCCCCGGGGGAGACGGTGGCCTTCGTCGGGCCCACCGGGGCCGGCAAGTCGACGCTGGCCAAGCTGATCACCCGCTTCTACGACCCGACCGACGGGCGGGTGCTCATCGACGGCCACGACCTCAAGTCGGTGACCCTGGACTCGCTGCGGCGCCAGCTCGGCGTCGTCCCCCAGGAGCCGTTCCTCTTCGCCGGGACCATCCGGGACAACATCGCCTTCGCCCGACCGGAGGCCTCCGACGAGGAGGTGGACGAGGCCGTGCGCACGGTCGGGCTCACCGAGCTCGTCGAACGGATGCCCGAACGGGGTCGACACCGTCGTCCACGAACGGGGCCAGTCCCTGTCGTCGGGCGAGCGCCAGCTCATCGCCCTGGCCCGGGCCTTCCTGGCCCATCCCCGGGTGCTCGTCCTCGACGAGGCCACCTCCAACCTCGACCTCCAGTCCGAGACGAAGATCGAGGCGGCCCTCGACGTCCTGCTCGAGGCCCGGACGGCCGTGCTCATCGCCCACCGGCTGTCGACGGCCATGAAGGCCGACCGGATCGTGGTGGTCGACGAGGGCCGGATCGTGGAGGTCGGCACCCACGACGAGCTGGTGGCCAGAGGCGGCCGCTACGCCGAGATGTACGCCACCTGGTCCAGCCGGACCCACGGCGCCGACAGCCCGGTCCTGCCGAATCTTTGAGCGTCCCTCGGCCGACCGTGGCAGGGTGGGTGAGGGGACAGACGTCGGGGAGGGACGAGATGGGGAGTTGGGACCGCGCCGAGCTGCAGACCGCACACGACCGATTCATCGCCGTGGCCAACGAGTCGGGTGCCCAGGGCGACTGGCGGGGATGGGTCGAGATGTTCACCGAGGACGCCGAGTACATCGAGCACCACTACGGCCGTTTCCACGGGCGCGCCGAGATCCTGGACTGGATCTCGAGCACCATGTCCCAGTGGCCCAACAGCGAGATGACGACGTTCCCGCACGACTGGTGTGTGTGCGACGAGGAGGGTGGCCGGTGGATCTGCCAGATCGAGAACCGTTTCCGAGACCCCGGGGACGGCGGCGTCTACCAGGCCTCCAACATCACCATCCTCACCTATGCCGGCGACATGCAGTTCTCCAGTGAGGAGGACGTCTACAACCCGGCCACCTTCGCGCCGGTGGTGACGGCGTGGATGGCGGCGTCGAAGGCGCACGCCGCCGGGTGAAGGCGGTGGCGGTCAGCGCGCGCTGAGAGTGCCGTCGGGGTCGGCCTGCCAGGCCGCCAGGAGCTGTCGGCCGAGGCGGTCGCACGACCAGCGCAGGGGGCCGTCGTCGGTCAGGATCGCCTCGAGAACGGCCGCCGCCGCGGTGGCGGGCGGCGTGGTGTATTCGTCGACCGCCAGGCGGCCGGCGTGCATGGCCTCGGCCATGGACTCGTAGCCGGGGCAGTCCGCCGCCTCGGGACGGCGGGCCGAGCCGGCCAACATGTCGGTGTCGACCGGACCGGGCAGGACCTCGATGACCCGGATGCCGAAGGGGGCGAGCTCGGCCCGCAGGGACTCACCCATGGCCTGGACGGCCGCCTTGGAGGCCCGGTAGACGCTGTAGAAGGGGACGGACATCACGAGCGACGCCGAGGTGACGTTGCAGATGACGCCCCCACCGCCGGTCCGCATGAGGGGGACGGCCCGACGGGTGACCTCGACGAGGCCGAAGAGGTTCGTCTCGAAGACGTTGCGCCAGTCCTCCAGGGGGACGGCCTCGACGGGAAGGTAGGCCTGCTCGGTTCCGGCGTTGTTGACCAGGACCCGCAGGCCACGGGGCAGGGCGATGGTCTCGGGCTTGGTGACGTCCAGGCGGGAGACGGTGATGGTCCCGGCACCACCGCGGACGTCGTCGTGCAGCGACTCCCCGGCGGCGGGGTCCCGCATGGTGGCCACGACGTCGAACCCGGCCCGGGCCAGGGCCACGGCGATGGCCCGGCCGAACCCGCGGCTGGCTCCGGTGACCACAGCGATGCCTGCAGCGTCCATGTCCGTCTCCTCGGCGCGATGTCGGGGGAGACAGTATGCGGCGGAGGTTACCCCCCGCCCGCCCAGCAATCGCCCAGCAGGGCCCAGCGTTCGTGGTCCCGCCACTGGCCGTCGACCTTCAGATAGCGGCGGGAGAAGCCCTCGTGTTCGAAACCGAGGCGCCGGACCAGGTCGATCGACGGGCGGTTACCCGGTTGGATGTTCGCCTCCACGCGGTGGAGGGCGAGGGGACCGAAGACCACGCCGAGCACGGCGGCGAGACCGGCGGTCATGAGCCCGCGCCGGGCATGGGGGGCGAAGGCGCCGTAGCCCAGATAGCCGGAGCGCAGCGCTCCGTAGACGATGTTGTTGACGTTGACGAAACCGACCAGGTGCCCGCACGAGGCGTGGCGGATCAGGTAGGACGCCTGGTCCGGACGCGTGGCGCGCTCCAGGTAGGCGGCGAAGCGATCGGTCGTGTCGGGTGGGTCGATCCACGGATGATGGATTTGTCGGCTGGCTCGGACGGCGTCGATGAACTCGTCGGCGTCGGAAGGCGACGGTGCCGACAGAGAAACCTCCACCGAGTCAGTCTCGGCCGTGGCGCGGCGACGAGGCCAGGAGGACCCGGCGGGACCAGCCGAGAACGTTCGGATCGTCGACGGCGAACGACCAGAAGGCGGCCAGCCACCGACGGGCAGGGTCGAACCATTCGTGCAGGCCGGCGGCGCGCAACCAGGAGACATGGCCACATCGATGTCGGCCGCCGTGGCCACCGGCGTGATCTCGGGCGCCGCCAGGTAGACGGCGGCGGAGAGTGGATCGAACCGGCGGTCGCCGGCCACGCAGGTCGAGCCGATGTCGATGACGGCGGTGATGCGGGTGCCGTCGGTCAGCATGTTCCCGGCGAAGGCGTCGAGGTGGACGAAGGCCGGTCCGGCGGCTTCCGGGAGCCCGTCGACGAGCGCGTCCGGATCGACCGACCGGAATTCGCTCGTCGACCGGGCCAGATTCGTGGCCGCACGCCGGGCCAGATAGGCGCGCCAGGTCGGGGTCGTGATGGGGTCTTCGAGAACGAGGTCCCCGAAGTCGCGGCGGGGACCGAGGTGGAGATCACCGAGGGCGGCGGCCGTCTCGAGGTGGCTCTCGACGAGACGGCGACGCGCCGGGCCGACGCAGGAGCCCAGCTCGTCGAGGACGGACCGCCCGGGCAGGCGACGTTCGACGGCGAAGACCCCCCGACCGCCCGACTCGCCGACCTCGAGGACGTCCGGGAGGGCGAACGGAGGCCGCGCCCGGCGCAGATCGGAGACCAGACGGTGCCGACGGACGACGTCGTCGGCACGGCCACCGCGGTGGAGGACCCGCAACACCCGGTCGTCGCCGAGGGCGTACACCCGGGCTTCACCTCCGTGGCCCAGGCAGTCGTCGGCGGTGACTCCGAAGCGCCTCAGGAGCGAGACGAATCCGGGGTCGGCGGGGAAGTCCACCCCCACAGTCTGAATGATGCAATTTGGGGGGTGCACGATCCGCAAGGCCACCCATACGAGGACGGTCGATGGCGTACTCCGGACTCCAAGGAGCCCCACACGGCGAGGTGTGGACGAGCGAGACGGTGACCGTGGACCGGTCGGCCATCGAGGGCGACGGTCTCTTCGCCCACGACGACGTCGCCGCCGGGACGGTGTTGATCCGCCTCGCCGGCCGCCTCGTCTCGTCCGGTGAGCTGGCCGAGATCCTCGCCCCCTCGGACCCCGGCCGCCGGGCTCCCTACGTCGACACGATCACCGTCGACGAGGACCGGCACCTCGTGCTGACGCCCGGGAGCATCGTGCATTTCGGGAACCACAGCTGCGAGCCGAACATGTGGCACGTCGGACCCTACGAGATCGCCGCCCGACGAGACATCCGCGCCGGTGAGGAGCTCACCGTCGACTACGCCACCCATTCCGGCGCCGCTGGCTTCTCGATGCGATGTTCGTGCGGGTCCTCACAGTGCCGGGGCGAGGTCTCGAGCGACGACTGGCGTCGGCCCGAGCTCCGGGAGCGCTACCGCGGGCACTGGGTTCCCGCCCTGGAGAAGCGCATCCGGTCGTCGCTGAGCGCTAGGCCCGACGGGGGTCGTCCGTGACCGGATCGCGGCGCATGAACCAGGTGGGAACGCCGAGGATGGTGGTGGTGTCGACGACCTCGAAGCCGAGAGCGGTGTAGAAGCGGACGTTGCGTTCCTTGTCGGTCTCGAGCCAGGCGACGCGCTCCGCGCCGTCGAACGTGGCGCACAGGTCTCGCATGATGGCACCGCCGATACCGAGGCCCTGGAAGCCGGGCTCGACGCCGACGGGGCCGACGTGCCAGTGCTCGGAGTCGGGGTCGTGGGCGGCCCAGTGGGCCCAGAACACCTGGACACGCGACGGGTCGCCCAGTCCCGGCGTCGGCCGGTCGAGGACGTCCGCCGCCGCCGCACCGAAGAACGAGCCGATGCATCCGCCCGGCGGCGAGACGGCGGCCACGCCGATCAGGCAGGCGCCGCAGAAGGCCCCGACCTGAGGGGAGGGCAGGACGTTGAAGAGCATCGAGAACTCGGCATAGGGAAGGGCCAGGCGGTCCAGGGGATCGTCACCGTGGACGGCGAGCATGGTGGGCGCGTCGAGGAGCGCCCGGGCGGCGACGGCCGCGGCCGCCCGTTGTTCGTCGCCTTCGAGCTGACGGACCACGATGTCGGTCACGACATCATCATGACCGGCCCCGGTTCGGGTCGCCCACCGGCGCCACCGGTCCGTGCGGTCCCCGGTGGCGAGGGGCGATGCCGCGGTGCCGTGTGGCAGGCTCGGACCCGGCGGTGGACCCGTCCCCGCCGGGTGGAGAGGAGAGCGCATGTCGACGGACCACGAGGCGACGATCCGTTCCTTCTTCGCCGCGTGGGTGGACAGGGATCCGGTGCGCCTCACCGGCTTCTTCACCGACGACGGCTCGTGGAGCGAGGCCAACCGCCCGGCGGCGATCGGCCACGAGGAGATCCGGGCCGTCTTCGAGATGCAGACGTCGTTCGGCAGTCAGTTCTCGTTCGAGTTCCCCACGCTCGCCGTGGTCGGCGACACCGTGTTCACCGAACGCGTCGACCGCTTCTCGCTGAACGACACGCCCATGACGGTCCACGTGGCCGGGATCTTCGAGTTCGCCGCCGACGGCCGGATCAAGGCGTGGCGTGACTACTACGACTGGGCCGATCTCGAGCGCCAGCTGGTGGCGGCCGGCGTGGACATGAGCGGCGCCTAGGGGTTCGCCCCCGGGGTGACGTCCGGGCCGGCGCCCGGGGACCCTTCCGGGCGCCCCTGTTACCATCGACCCTCTTATGACGGTGCGTCAGATCGGCGGGGGGCTGACCACCGTGGTCGACGTGCTGCGGGCCGCCGCCGACATGAATTCCCAGCTCGAGGCGTACGTGGAGGTGGCGGACGGGGGATCGGGGGGCGTGGTGCCCGTCGGGGCCGACGGCCGGCGGCGCCTGACCTTCGCCCAGTGGGACGCGGCGGCCAACGGCGTGGCCGGGCTGCTGGCGGCCAACGGCGTGGCCCGGGGTGACGTCGTCTGCCTTCTGCTCCCGTCGTCGATCGACTACGCCGTCTGCTATCAGGCCGCGGCGCGGCTCGGGGCGCTGACCACGGGGATCAACCTGCGCCTGGGCCCGGCCGAGCAGGCCTCGATCATGGGCCGCACCCGTCCGGCGGTGACCGTGGTGGACACCGACCTCGTCGACGCCGCCGGCGTCGCGGCCGGGGCCGGCCGCATCGTGGCGCGCACGGTCCTGGGCGACGCCGCCGGGGGCGGCGCCCCGCGGCTGCTCACCCTGGACGCCGGTGATCCGGTCACCATCGTGTGGACGAGCGGCTCCACCGGTGTCCCCAAAGGCGCGGTCTTCGACCACCGCAACCTCGCCGCCGTGGCCGCCGGTACCGACGTCCTGTCGCACCCCGGTGACCGCCGGCTGTCGCCCCTGCCGTTCGCCCACGTCGGCTACATGACCCGGCCGTGGGACGAGATCGCCCACGGCGTCACCACGGTGATCGCCCCTCAACCGTGGTCGGCGGGCACCGCCATCGAACTGCTCGTCTCGGAACGGGTCACGGTGGGCCAGGGTGTGCCCACCCAGTGGGCCCTGATGCTGGCCCATCCGGATTTCGCCGGCGCCGACGTGTCGCATCTCCGCATCGCCGGCACCGGCGCCGCCCGGGTGCCGCCCGAGCTGGTCGAAGCGATGCGCGACAGGCTGGGTTGTCCGGTGGTCGTCCGCTACACGTCCACCGAGACCTCGCTCGGCACCGGCACCCGACCGGGCGATCCCGACGACGTCGTGGCCACCACCGTGGGCCGGCCGGTGCCGGGAGTCGAGCTCGAGGTGGTCGACGACGACGGTCAGGTGGTCGCCACCGGGGACGTCGGTCGGGTGCGGCTGCGTTCGGGGGCGGTCATGCGCGGCTACGTGGGGAACCTCGGGGCCGGTGAGATCATCGACGCCGCCGCCACCGCCGCGGTGCGCGACGACGCCGGGTGGATCACCACCGGCGACCTCGGCTGGGTGGGGAGCGACGGCAACCTCCGCCTGGTGGGTCGGGTGGCGGAGATGTACATCCGGGGGGGCTACAACGTGTACCCGGCCGAGGTCGAGGCGGTCCTGGGGGGCCACCGGGGTGTGGGGGAGGTGGCCGTGGTGGGGGTGGCGGACCCTGTCCTGGGCGAGATCGGGGCGGCGGTGATCGTCCCCGTGCCGGGCGTGCCGGCTCCGGAGCTCGGCGAATTGCGGGCCTTGTGCGCCACACGGCTGGCCGATTACAAGGCGCCCGACCGCCTCGTGGTGGTCGACCAATTGCCGTTGACGGCGATGGCCAAGGTAGACAAGCGGGAACTGTCCGCCCGGCTGGCCCGGGGACCCGAGCCCGAGAAGGCGGGACCGGCGCAGCCGACGACGACAGGGACACAGAACGCAAAGGTGGGTTCATGACACAGAAGGCGGACGCCGCCGGCACGACGGGCTCGGACGAGGCGAAGGCGGAGCGACCCCCGCGCCAGCACTGCATCGTGGCCGGCGCCGAGCCGATCAGGCTCGGATCGTTGCTCTTCACCCTGGTGGAGCCGCACCGGGGACACGAGGTGGCGTACAACCGGTGGTACGAACGGGACCACTTCTATGCCGGCTGCATGATCGGCCCCTACCAGTTCGCGGGCAAGCGGTTCGTGGCCACCGCCGCCCTCAAGAACCTGCGCGACCCGGACTCCTCCGAGGTCACCGGTGAACCTGACCGCGGGACCTATCTGGGCCTGTACTGGGTTCTCGACGGTTATCACGACGTCTGGAACCGGTGGGCCGTCGACCAGGTGATGGCGCTGCACAAGGCGGGGCGGATGTTCACCGAACGCGATCACATCCACACCCTGCTCTACCGCTACGCCTGGGATCACCCACGTGATCCCGACGGGCTCCCCGCCGCGCTCGCCCTCGATCACCCCTCGGCCGGGCTGGTGGCGGTGTTCACCGAGCGTGCCGACGACCTGTCCCCGGCCGACTTCGAGACCTGGCAGCGCCAGGAGCACCTCCCCTCCCTTCTGCCGGGGACCTCCGCCCGCCTGGTGGTCGCCGCCGACCCTCTGCCATTGCTCGTCGACGCGCCGGGGGACGTCCCCCGCACAGAAGCCGACGACCGCCGCCAGATGACCCTGTGGTTCTTGGACAGCGATCCCGCCGACGCCTGGGACGCCGCCATCGGCGCGCACCGGACTGCCATCGAATCGTCGGGCCGGGGTCGCATCGTCGCCGCCCTGCCCTTCGTTCCCACCATCCCGGGCACCGACACCTACACCGACACACTGTGGACCGATACGAGGAGGTCGTCGTGAGCACCGAGTCAGCGTCCGGGCCGTCGCCGCGGCGATTCGAGGGGCGCACGGCCATCGTCACCGGCGCCAGCTCCGGGATAGGACGGGCCACGGCGGTGCGACTGGCCGCCGAAGGAGCGTCGGTCGCCTGCGTGGACGTCGTGGAAAAGGGTCTGGAGGAGACGCTCGAGTCGATCGTCTCGGCCGGGTCCAAGGCCGCCGCCTATCGCTGTGACGTGACCGACGAGTCGGGGGTGATCGATACCGTCGGCCAGGTCGCCGCCGCCCTCGGGCGCCCCAGCGTGCTGTGCAACGTGGCCGGGATCGGGACGTTCGCCCACACGGCGGAGATGCCCCTCGACCGCTGGGAACGGATCCTGGCCGTGAACCTGACAGGGACGTTCCTGATGGCCCGGGCTGTCCTGCCCGCCATGCTCGAGGCCAAGGACGGGAGCATCGTGAACGTGGCGTCGAATGCCGGACTGATGGGTGCGCCGTACTCGGCGGCCTACTGCGCCTCCAAGGGGGGTGTCGTGCTCTTCACCAGGGCCCTGGCCGTCGAATACGCCGGTCGCGGTGTCCGCGTCAACGCCGTGGCTCCCGGTGGAGTCGACACGCCGCTCATGTCGGACTTCTCGCTCCCCGAAGGTGCGAACCCGAAGCTGCTCGGACGCATCATGAGTCGGATGGGTTTCTCCACGCCGGAGCAGATCGCCGCGGCCATCGCCTTCATCGGATCCGATGAGTCCGCCTACACCACGGGGGCCATCTTGTCCGTGGACGGGGGACTCACGGCCTAGCGACCCGGCAGGGCCCTACACGCCGAAGCCGGCCAAGAGGTCCTGCAACCGAGCGGCGGTCGTCTGTGCCAGCGCGCCCCCGGAGAAGCGGTCGTCGTCGGTGACATCGGCGACCGTGAGGGGTGGATCATCGAGCCGCGGTTCACCCGGCAACAATTCGACTTCGGCCAGGATCAGGCCGGTCAGGTGCCCGTCGAACTCGTCGACGGTGAGGGGTCGTTCTCTCCAGGTCCACCGCCAGCGGGTCTTCAGGATCTCGTCACCGCCCAATCGGGACACGATGGCGTACTCGGGTTCCGAGAGGTAGATGTTCGTGAGCTTCACCACCTCAGGGTTCGACGGCTCGGGCCGGACCTTCTGTCCGAGCTTGAAGACGACCTCCCCGTCGCTCTCCGTCCGGCGCAGCCGGAGACGCGTCCCGTGGATGTAGAGGTCCAGGATCGACCGCGGTTGGTCGAGGTGGTCGGGACGGCCCCGCAGGACCCATCGCTGTTCGCGTTCGACCTGCGCGTAGCGTCCATCGCCCGGGCTCCGGCCGATCACGGGATCATTATGCTCGTGTCTCCCAGGCCGGAAGGCGACCACCCACCGGAGTAGCAGCATGGTTGTCGGAGACTCCGAGCCCGAAGTCGTCCTGCGGGTGGTTCCCCTGGACCATCCTCAGGGACGCGAGCTCGAGCGGAGGCACATCGCCGAGATGGTCGAGCGCTACGGCGGCTCGGGACCGGGTCCCCTCGAGGCGGCGGAGTTCGCATCCCCTCGGGGGTGTTTCGTGGTGGTCATCGCCGACGGTGTCGCCGTCGGTTGTGGTGGTTTCCGCTACCTGGGCCCGGGGGTGGCCGAGATCAAGCGCATGTACGTGGACACCGCCGCGCGCGGCCGCGGTCTCGGGCGCCGGATCCTGACGTCTCTGGAGGAGGGTGCCGCGGCCGCCGGGTACCAAGAGACGAGGCTGGAGACGGGGACCGAGCAGCCCGAGGCCGTGTCGCTCTATGTCTCGGCCGGGTACCGGCCCATCGAGCCGTACGGGGAATTCAGAAACGACGCCCGCAGTCTCTGCTTCTCCCGGATTCTCAGGTCCTGAGTCAGAGCAGCCGGCGCGCTGTCTCGGCGTGGTCGAGAAGAAACGGGATCGTCTTGGCCCAGGCGCCCACGGCCTCGTCGATGGGCCGCCTGTTCATGACACCTCGCTCGTCCACGACACACCGCAACAGTGCCGGAGCGATCCAGGCGTACCGGGCACCCAGGGTGGCGCTCATCCCCAGCTCGACGAGCTCGGCGGGGCCCGACCAGCCGGCCTCTCGCAGACCGTCGAGATAGCCGCTGCGGACGACGGCGAACAGATCGTCGAAGAGCTCGGGCCCGACATGGAAGTCGAGAACGGAATCGGCGACGAGAACGCCGGCGTCGCCGGCCAGCGCGCCCAGTCCGACGAAGGCCCAATCGATGAGCACCGTGTCGTCTCCGACGGCGAAGAGGTTGGCGGGATGGAGGTCGAAATGGCAGATCGTCTGCGGCAAGCCGTCCAAGGCGTCGAGGAAGAGCGCTTGATCGTCGTGCATGCGCCGGAGCGGTCCGGCCAACTCCCTGCCCAAGTTGTTGGCCACGAGCGGCCACGACCACGGCGCGTCATCGACCAGAAGCTCCATATCCCGGTCGCGTTGGGACAGATAGGCCCGCAGCCAGTGGCGGGCGAACCAGGGCTCGGCCTCCGGAGGCGGTTGCCGGGCGGCGACACCTTGGGCATGACCGAGATGGCGCGCGGCACGCCCATAGGGTTCGAGCGACCACGACGTGCCGGGGCTTCCGACTCCGGCATCTTCGAGCCACAGTGCCACCTGGCCGTCATCGCGCTCGACGATGTCGAGACATCGGGGCCCGCGCAGTCCGCCCACGAAGGATCCGAGCAGACCCGACCGGTAGGCGAGGACTTCCCGTTTCCAGTAGAGCCAGTCTTCGGGGTCGGCGCTGGACAGCCAGTTGGGGTGACCGTCACGGCTGTAGTGGACGAGCTTCAGCACGACCGACCAACCGTCGCCGGACACCCGCCAGAGGCCGGCAGTGGCCGATGCCACGGGGTCGTACAGCTTTTCGGAGCGCCATCGCCCTGGCGTCGTCGAGCCGGTGAGGCGCTCGACCACCCGGGTCAGCTCTCCGATCTCCACGGTCACGGAGGAACCTTAGGAGGACCTCAGTGGTTCGTGGTCACACCTTGCGAGCAGAGGGCGCCCGTGTCACCAGCCCGTCGAGCAACGCGCGTGTGGCGTGAGCCACCTCCTCGACGGCTTCATCGAAGGTGGCCCGATTTGCCTCCGACGGGACCCGGTATCCGCTGATCTTGCGCACGTACTGCAAGGCGGCGGCGTTCACCTGCTCGTCGGACGTCGGCTCGGGGCCTCGTAGGGTCAGGATGCTTCGGCACATGGCCCCGAAATTCCCACATGTCCGGCCTGTCGTGCGAGAGGGCCCGACCATGCGGGCCTACCGGCCGCGACGGCGCCGGGTGTCAGGAATCGAGCACGGCCAGTGCGGCCTCGGCCAGCTCGGTGCGGGTGGAACGTGCCGCCCGGGCGCCGCGTCCCACCAGACCGTCGAGATAGACGGCCAGCGTGAGAACCGAAGTGCGACGGTCGGCGCCGAGGAGGGGCACCGGCTCGCTTCTCCGATCCAGACCGGATGCGGCGAGGAAGGCGGACCGCAGTTCCATCATGGCGTCGCACGCCTGGGCCAGATCGACGTCGCTGCGGACGATCCAGGCACTGATTCCCAACGGGAGGGTCAGATTGTCGGGGTCGAGGTCCTCCGGGATGATGCCGGCAACGCCCAGAGCGGCCTCGCGTAGGAACGATCGCTGAACGGACTGCCGGTGGGCTGTGGCCTGTGCGCCTCTCACCATTTCAGTGTCGCAAGGGGGTGTATCAGCGTGGTGGATACGTGCTCCGTCCCAGGTCAGGGCCCTGTCGTGGCGATGTCGTCGGTGAAAGGTCTGGTTCGCGGGTACCAGGGCTGATTGACTGGAGGGTCCCGGTTGACCGCCGGGTCCCGGCCGAAAGGAGCATTCCGTGGCGAGGGCAATCTGGACCGGCTCGTTGAGCTTCGGCCTGGTCAGCATCCCTGTGGGCCTGTATTCGGCCACGGAGGACAAGGCGATCCGCTTCCATCAGTTCCAGGAGGGCACGACCGACCGGATCCGTAACAAGCGCGTCAACGAACGAACCGGCGAGGAAGTGGACTACGCCGAGATCGTGAAGGGATACGACATCGGCGGCGGTGAATATGTGATCGTCAAGCCCGAGGAGCTCGAAGCCGTCGAGCCGGGGCCGACCCGCACGATCGAGATCGTCGACTTCGTCGACCTCGAGACCATCGACCCGATCTACTACAAGACGACGTACTACCTCGCCCCCCAGGGCAACGATGCCCAGCGGGCGTACGAACTGCTCCGCCAGGCCATGGGTGCGACCAAGAAGATCGGCATCGCCACCTTGGTCATGCGGAGCAAGCAGCACCTGGTGGCCGTCCGACCCGAGGAGAAGGTGCTTGCCCTCGAGACCATGTTCTTCAGCGACGAGGTCCGTGACCCGACGCGCGAGATCGGCACCCTTCCGGGCGACCTCAGCTTCAAGACCCGCGAGATCGACACGGCCAGGCTTCTCATCGACTCGATGTCGGCAGAGTGGAACCCGGAGAACTACTCCGATACTTACCGCGAGCGTGTCGAGGAGCTGATCGACCGCAAGCGCCAGGGCGAGGTCGTGGTCACCGGTGGTGACACACGCCCGGCGGCACCGGTCGTCGATCTCATGGACGCGCTCCAGGCGAGCGTCGAAGCGGCCCGCAACCACCGCCCCGGCAACGCCCGAGTCTCGCCGTTGGTCCCGGCTGCGCAGGGAAAGACCAAGAAGAGCGCCAAGACTTCGGCAAGTCCCGCGCGCCGAAGCGGCAGTGGCGCTGCGAAGACGGGCGAGGACCTGGCTACACTGAGCAAGACCGAACTGGTCAAGAAGGCCGCTGCTCTCGGGATCGAGGGACGGTCAAAAATGACACGGGACGAACTGGCATCGGCGGTGACCGCCGCCAGCACGTCAGTTGCCCCGTCGCGTCGGCGCAAGGCCTCATAACCTCGGCGAGCGGTTGCACCGGGCGATCACCGGTGGTGAACCGCGGCCGCAGGCTCCGATGTCAGGTTCGTTTTGTTCCTTGGTGCCCTGCGCTTCGGGGCTAGTGCCGTAACCACAAACCTTTGCCCTCTTTAGGCAAGCATCGTGGTTCCTCGTTCACGCTGCCGGAGCAGCCTGGGCGAGCGACTCCCCGGGACCGTCGATGACGTCGGTCCCGGGGCGGGCCACGGCCGGCCCCCGACCCACGACGGCGCCACGGTTCTCCATGGACAGCCGCCTCGGGTCACGCCGGGTCCGACCGGGCAGATGCCGGCCGGCTCGACGGTGCGTGATCGTCAACCCGGTGAGGTCGACGACGGTCCCGCCCCGAGGTGTCCTCGCGGCGATGTTGGTGGCACCCACCAGGTCGCAGTGGGCGTGCAGGTAGCAGTGGGGACAGAAGAAATTGCGACCCCGGGGCTTGGCCACCTTCTGCGAACAACGGGGGCAGGTGGACGAGGTCCCGCGTTCGTCGACCAGGGCCACGTCGATGCCGGCGGCCACGGCCTTGTCCGTGGGCACGGCGATCAGTTGCCCCAGCCGCCAGGTGCGGGTGGCCAGGTTCTGCCTGGCGCCCGCATTCCTATCGAGCACACCCCGGGGGATCACCCACCACCAGGGTGCCGATGCGGCGCTCACGGGCGAAGTCGACCACGGCCCTGGCCCCCTCGTGGCGGGCCTGAGCCAGACGGCGGCGGTGCCGACCTTCGAGGACTTTCGTCCGGGCCCGGTACTTCCGCCATCTCCGTGAACCCCGCTGGCCCTTGGTCGGGGCCCGCCGGGCCACGGCCCGGCGCCGGAGCTTCGAGTCGGCCAGATGCAGGCGGGACTCGGCCCGAAGCGCCCGGCCCGACACAAGCAGGGCCCCGGTGTCGGCCGCCACGGCGATGCCCAGGTCGACGCCGGCGAGTCGCTCGGGGTCGGGGGCCTCGCCGCGGTCGTAGCGCTCCACCTCGATCTCGGCGGTGACGTCGACACAGAGCCGGGCCCCGTCGGCCAACAACGTGACCGACCGGACGGCGCCGGCCGGATAGGGCACATCCCTCGTCAGCCGCACGACCAATGGGGCCGCCCCCCGGGCCACCGGGAGCCGCTGGCGCCGACCCTCCACGGAGACGGTGCCGGCGTAGTAGCGCGACGGCACCAGGGCCTTTCGCCGTCGGGGATAGCGGGCCGAGGTCTCACCGGCTCTGCGTCTCTTCGCCGTGATCATCCAGGCGTCGGAGTACCGGCGCAGGATGGAGCGGGCACCCGTCGTCGACAGCTCACCGAAGATCCCCGGTCCGTCGGCCGCCAGCACACGGCACAGTTCCTGGTAGCCGACGACCGGCGCCCCCCGCCGCTGACGGTGCATGGCGTTGAGCTCGAGGACACAGGCCCACACGTCTCCGCCCGAGCGCAGCAATCCGAAGCAGCGTCGACGCTGCGCGGCCGTGGTGCGCAGGGCGATGCGCGCCGTGCGGTGGACGACCCGCGGGGCATCAACGGGGCGTTGACGGGGCACATCCCCATGGTCGCCTGCGGTTGTAACAGCGCAAACGTTGGTGGTCCCGATACTAGCTCCTGGCGGGCTTGATTGGCCACTCTCCGAGTCTCCTCCCGGACGACGTCCCCATGTCAGGACGAGTCCGACTAGTTGGGCGGCGGTGTGTCCGAAGTCGCCCGCCATGGGGAGACGTCGAGCCCGGGGTACTTGGCGGCCATGCCGTCCACCGTCGCCTTGTTCCAGTAAGGATGTCCGGGCCGGGGGACGCCGAACAAGGCCAGCTCCTCAGGTGACTTGCCGACCGCAAAGGAGCGGAAGGTGGCATCGTCGCCCAGCCGCGGAAAAGCGTCATAGCCGAACCAGTCAGCCTGAGCCGGCCGAAAGGCAACCACGAGGACGAAGCGGGAGGCATCGGACCGCTTGAAGTCGGTGCCGCGGTGCCACACGTCGGAGCGGTACGCCAAGAGCGACCCTCGGCGGCCGGTGGCGACGACCTCATGCTCGTAAAGCTCGTCGTAGGCGACAGCAGAACGGCTCCTCGGCACAAGCCGAGGCGGGGCGCAGTCCTTGTCGACGTCGGACAGGTAAAGGAACGACTCGAGGTGCCAAAATCCAGGCTCCATTCGAGGAGGGAGAAGCGAGTGGTTGCCATCCCGGTGCAAAGGCTGCTCGTAGTTGACTTCCCCTGCCCATTTACCCCACACAGCGGCCTGATAGATCCGCAGGTCGTCGTCGTTGAGGGCCAGACGGGCGAACTCGATCAGCCGCGGATGCACGAAGAGGTTGTTCAAAGCTGGGCACCCTGGCTGTGGGAAGCCGCGCATACCGTTGAACTGCGGCGAGCGGAACTGGCGGCCCTCCGGTGAGCCGTCACCGATGCCAGCGACACCGGTTGTAGTCGGCGAAGGTGTCGGCGGCGAATAGGTGTTCCAGGTCGTCGGCCACGGCATCGACGTCGCTCCCCTGGACCAGCCCGTCAACGAGGGCCCAGCCTTCGGTCTGCCACTGGTGCGCCGCAGCCAGCAGGTCGTCTGCCACAGGCTCAAAAGTAGACGGGCAGGCGAGACGAGGAGGTAGACGTAGTCAGCAGCCACTGTGAAAGGGTGCCCCAAACGCCGGTTCGGTGGTCGACGGGCCTATGCGTGGCTGAGCGGCAGAGGAAAGGGCTCCGGTATCACCCGGGCCCGGGCGCGGGCTCACCTCTGCCATGCCCGGCGCCATCTCATTGGTTGGGTGGGCAGCCGCCACCTGACCCACTCGCAATCGATCAGCGGCGGTGATCCCGAGGGGATAACGCGTGAGCCTGGGTCCCGGACTCCGGCGCAATGCGCAGGGCAGCGATGAACATGGACATCGCCCGGGAACCCCGAGTACCGGCATACCCGAATCCAACTCGGCGTTTCGATTTGGGAGCCCACGACGGGACGGCCTGAACCCGGCTATTCCCGTCCACGTCGGCCACTTGGCCACCAAGGGGACTGTGACAGCGTTCAGGTAGCGATTTCAGCGAGGGCGGTTCTCTGTGCCCATCCCGGCAGTAATAAACAAGGCTGTGGCGGTACCTTCGACGTCGGCTGTGTGCCACACCCCGGGCGGGTTGATGATCGCCTCACCGGACCGGAGAGTGGCCGAGCGGATCTGGCCCTCGATGTCCTGGAATAGGGTGATCGTGCCGTCAGTGCAAAGCACTAGCTCCTGGCCGTGAGGGTGCACCTCCCAGGAGTCCCAGGGTTCGCTGAACGTGCGCATAATGACGAGGCGTCCCTCAATGCCGTCTGCCACGTTTCGCTCACCGTAGTTCTCGTACCAATCCATCTCGCCGGTGAAGGGTGCCTGGGTTACCACCGTGGCTCCAAGGCCGAGGTGTACCGGGATATCTTCGAGGCGGAAGATCGGACCGTCGCTCACGAATCAAGTATTCACCAAAATGGATCAGCCGTTGTGTGGGCGTGATCGACTACCGCCAGACCGGTCAGGATCACCCGGAGTCGGGCGGGCGCATCAGGACCGAATGCCCTCAAGGTGCTGGGCTACACCGAGTTCGTCGGATGGGCAGCCGCCGCGGGACCGACGCGCATCCACTCACCGCGCGGTGATCTCGGATGGTCGGCTCTTGGTTTGGCCACCAAAGTTCCGGTGCAATCCGCCGGGCAAAGATGGTCGCGGACTGCAACCGATATCCCCCGAATACAGCGCGGGCTTCTCGGCTTCTACTGGCCGGCTGGCTCAGCCATGGCATCGAAAAGTCGCTGCCCTGACCGAGTCCAAGAGTCCCTCGGCCACGGCCGTCAGCCCTCAGCGGTTCCGTTGATCCCGCCCAATTCAGGTTGATTGTTGGCATTTGGATCAAGGGAGACGCAGAAGGAGACGGTTACGCACGACACCTGTGACGGTGGAAAACCGGCGAATCCAGGTCCGGGTGCCCCCGCCAGCGACTGAAACGTTCCCGTTCCGGTCACGGAACAACGCCCGTCGGCACCACATGCGGCGATCCCGGGGGCGACTTCGTATGAGTAGGGAGAGTACGTGGTGGATGCCAGCTGCCAGGTGGAGGGACCACCAGCGGGGTCGGTGGAGACGTAGAGGGGGCCGCCGTCCCCGACGGCAAGGCAAAAGCGTGTCGTGGGGCACGAGAGGTCGGTGATCGAATACTCCCCCGAATGCTGAGCGGACAGCGGGTGGACGATTGGGCCACCCGACCACGCCTGGGAGCCACCGTCAGGGTCTGTCGACACCTCGATCCAGCCCCCGACGGTTCCGCTCGAACCACCCGCCACACAGAGCTGCGGTGAGGGACAAGACAGAACCCCCACCCCAGCCCCTTGGTCCGATAGCTGCGGAAGGCCGGAAGTTGTCCATGTGCCGGCGCCACCCAGCGGCGATCTCGAAATAAGAATGTCATTCCCGAGGATGACGGCACAGAAGGTGGTGCCTACACAGGAGACATCGCTGAACTCAGATCCGAGCGGTGCCGTTAGCTGGCTCGTCCAGGGACCCGTGCGAGGCGAGGTCGTGGCGTACAGAGTGTCAGGTGAGCTCATAAGGCAGACCGTTGTACTCGGGCACGACACGTACCAGCGGCCGAAAACGGTGGCTTGTGGCAGGTCGATCAGGTGTCCGGTGATCGTGCGGCCCGGTGCGAAGGGACCGGTCGACGCCGAGACGGCCCGCTCCTGTTGGCCGGCGAACTGGGTCGCCCCGCCGGTGAAGACGCACAGGGTAGTGCTCGGGCAGGACACGCTTTCAGGGCTAAGGTCCAAGCCGTTCACCATGGCGGCCCATGGCACTGGAGAACTGGGAGAGCCGTTGGGCCTCGAGGTCGAGGTTGTAGTCGTCACGGGCTCGGTCGTGACGGTTGTCGACGGGTAGGACAGCCTCTTTGTGGTTCCGGCTGGCGACGAGCGGGGAGCCTTCTCAACGCTTGTGACCGCAGCGGCGATGGTCCCCACCAGGAGCAGGGCGAGGGGTCCAAAGCGGAGTGGCCCACTGGCGAAACTGTGCCGAGGGGCACGACTTCCAAGCATCGACTCCCCCTTTCGCCCAATTAAGGGTACGACACGTTGTGATCGGGGATGACGAGAGCAATGTCCTCTCACTACCTTGGACCCGAACCCCGACTGGAGGTCGCCCGGTATAACACCCGGAGTAGTGCGGGTATCGAGGGGCTTCGGACCGTCCGAGACTGCCGGATCCGGTGAGGCCCGTAGGAACGCGTCGACAGGGCCAGCCATTCGCAAACACGCGCTGATCGCCGATATGGACCGGTCGTTGTCGGACCGGCACCGCACAACCCCTACCCCTCCCGGGCAACCTTGCTGGCATGCGGTTCGCAGTCGGCAGCGAGTTCCACACGAGGCGGCGACGATCCCCGCAACCGACGTTCCCAGGGGACTTCTACAACGCTGAACAGAGTGGACGCAGCGGCCACGGCGACGGCGAGGAGGAGGAGGAACCAGAGGACCCCGGTGAGGCCGGACGTGAGCTTGATGTGCTGTCCGTATGCCCGCGCCCAGATCCTGAGGACCAGCTGGTGAAGAAGGTAGAACGCATAGGACCGCTCACCGAGCAGCACGAGCGGTCGCCATCTCCATACCGTGCCTTGTCCGGCGAGATCTCGCTGCGTGGCGGCCACAATCACGAGGGCGAGGAACGGAATCATGAACGGCACGACCAACCAGCGCAGAGGCGCCCAGGATGTCAGGGCGTAGGCACAGACGAAAAGGATCCCCGCCGTCCAGAGAGGCACCTTTGGGAGCGCCCCACGTTGGAGCGCGATGGCCAAAACGATGCCGATGATGAACTCGCACAACCGAACCGGTGGACAGACGTTCTGTAGCCATACGAGCAGGTACGGATCTCCGTGCGGATACCAGACCAGTCCCACCAGGCCGGTGGCGAGCGTGGGAAGACAGAGGAAGGGGAGGAGTCTCAGTGGGTGCTTGAGTCGTTCGATCCGCCCCACGATGAACGGAAAGACGAGATAGAAGAACATCTCGCACGACAAGGTCCAGGAGACGCCGTTCCATCCCTGGGTTATGTCCAGTTTGGGTACCCACGCCTGGACCAGCAGCAGGCTCAACCCACCAGCATGGAGATAGAGGACGCCCCCCTCGTAGGCGATCACGCCGATGGTTACGAGCCAGGCAGCGAAATAATCGGGAAAGATCCGGGCGAAGCGTCGCTGGTAGAAGCCGCGTCGAGAGTCCCTGGGACGGTGTGACCAAGTGAGCACAATCCCACTGAGAATGAAGAAGAAGCTGACGCCGCAGCTCGCGTTGTCGAAGATTCGACCGATCACAGCGTGTGCTTCACCGGCGAGATACGAAGCAAAGTGAAAGCCGAACACGCCGAAAGCAGCCGCGAAACGAAGTCCGGTGAGTGAGGGCAGCCGTCGGGCTACCGGCCCCCCGTCGGTCGCCGCCCCAGGTTCGCCGGGGAACGGCGCACCCGGGTGTGTGCCTTCGGTCACTACCTACGATACCAAGCTTCAATCGGCGCCGGCAGAGTCATGGGCGAATGCGCCGGTGATTTCTGAACATTGAGCGCCGAATCAGGACTGAAGATAAGGGAAGCCCGCTTGTTCGTTTGATGGTTCGGCCCAAGATCGACGTTGAGCGGTGCACCACGCGTGCGTACGAAACTTAAAATCAACTGAGGCTTTATTTCAACTCCGGTTGACACTGTTAGATGACGTCCGCAGAGGTCAGCGCGGACTGTCCTCCGCGGCGAGTCAGTGAGTCGAGAACCCCGGGTACACGTCGGTCATCAGGTAGGCATAGACGTTCAAGCGGAACGCCAAACGCGCCACCCCGATGACGTAATTTCTCAGGCCCTCGGGCCATTTTCCCGTGAAGAGAACGGCGAAGAAGGCGATCAGCAAAACGATGTATGCGCCAATTCCGAGTACGACCAAGACGAGGTACACGGGGATCACGAGGAGCCACTTGACGAAGATCAGCCCGCGACTGAGCTTCTCGGGGCGCGACATCGAGAACGTGGCGATGTCGTCGCCAGGATCGGAAGGGCCGCTGGGCACGGCAAACGCCGGATACGGCTCGCGCATGAAGAGATAGAAGGTGCCGACTCGCCACTGATACCGCATCACTCCGACGGCGAAGTCGAACAGCCCCGATGGATATTCGCCAGTGAATAGAATCGCAAACCAGGCGATGAATGTGATGACATTTAGGACCGCGTTGAGAATGTAAAGAAAGATGATATGGGGAATGGCCATAATCGGATTACCGATGACTCGCCAGCGTGCCACGTTGAGCGGCGCGTCGAGCTCCAACTGGACGGGGCTTGCGCTTGCCGGTGCTGATGACACAGGTGTTGTCATGCTTCCCTCCCCGAGTCTCTCGAATGATGCACCGGTCCCAGCAGGAGCAGGAGCCCCAGGACGCCTGATTCTGTTGACCTGAGAGCAGTGTGACATGTTCCGCCTTGTCGGGTCGGATGAAAGACACCGAGGAGTCGGGCGCGGTCGAGTCAGGTTGTTTGGCCAGGGCACACAATCCGAGTTGCCGACTCGGACGAAGCGGGTCCGGCGTGCGGTGCCTCTGCGAAGTCCACGATGGCGGAGGACGGCTAAAAGGGGACGCGGCGTCGGGCACATCAGAGCCCGGCGAAGCCGCACCAGTCCAGGCACAGCCCGCCCTTCGAGAAGGCCCAGCCCAGGACGGTTGCCGATGCAATCTCGGCTCTGATCTTAAGGACGCTCCAAAGGGTGCCGACAAGGCAATTCAGCCGTTCTGGACAGATCCTGGCTGGTGCCGAAGAACCGGGAGACGGATCGTGGTGGCTATCGACATCATGGTGGGTCGACAGCCGATCTTCGACCGCGATCTCTCGGTGTTCGGCTACGAGCTGTTGTTCCGACCCGTCAGCGCCCCGACTTCGGCCGAGGCGGCAGGAGCGCGAGGCGACTATATGACGGCCGACGTGCTCTTCGGCTCGGTCAGCATCGGCATCGATCGCCTGGTGGGGACAAAGAAACTGTTCTGCAACGCCAGCCGAGGAGTGCTCACGGGCACGGTGCCGGTGCTGCTGCCACCGGAGCAGACCGTGATCGAAGTGCTCGAGTCGGTGGTGCCCGATGCTGAGGTCTTGGCCGGCTGTCGCCGCCTGTGCGACGAAGGCTTCACATTGGCGCTCGACGACGTCAGCTGGTTTGCGGACGCGTTGCCGTTCATCGAGCTGGCCTCGATCGTGAAGATCGACCTCCAGGCCACCGCCCCGTCGGATCTGGAAGGTTTGGTCGACCAGTGCCGCCGGTTCGACGTGACACTTGTGGCTGAGAAGGTCGAGACCACCGCGGAGTTTCGCCACTGCGAAGCCCTGGGCTTCGACTATTTCCAGGGGTACCTCCTGGCCCGACCGTGCCAGGTCCCCGGCCGGGCCCTCGATCCCGGGCGCCTGGGGAGGCTGCGCCTGGCAGCGCACCTCCTCGATAGCGAGTGTCCACTCTCCGTGCTCGAGGACATCGTCCGGCGGGATCCGGCGATGACGCTCCAGCTGCTCCAACTGGCAGGTATCGGTGGCGACAGGGGCATGCGACGGACCGTCGACACGCTGCGAGAGGCCCTCGTACTGGCAGGTTGGCGCCGTCTGCAGAGCTGGGTGTCGCTGCTGCTTATCGGCGGCCGGGGTCAGGCATCGGAAGAAGAACTGACGACGGCGCTGATGCGGGCACGCATGTGTGAACTGACAGCCGCGTCCGTCGATCGATCGCTGTCGGAGACCGCCTTTGCCGCGGGAATGCTCTCCAGTTTCGACGTGCTGCTCGACATGCCCCTCGCGGAGGTCCTGCGAGACCTTCCCCTCGACGAGGGGTTCCGGAGGGCACTGCTCGAGACGGACGGCGCGCTTGGACGCCTTGTCGCCGACGTGGCGGATTTCCAATTGGGCCGACCCGAGGAAGCGTCTCGATCGGGGCTGACCGGCGCCGTCTTGTCCTCGGCTGCCCTCGAGGCGCTCATCTGGTCGGTCGAGTTGACATCCGCCGTCTCGCCGTCCCCACACGGCTGACAGGCAGTCGACTCACACCGTCACCAGGTCGGCAGCCGGGAAGAACGTCATCTGGCGGTTTTATGGGTGGCGCGGTTCACCCAGAGTCAGATCCGACCTGCCCGGTATCGACCACTTTCGAGCGATGGCGCAGACGCCGTCGTCGAACGCCGGGCTCGGTCCTCTGGCTATCCGCCGTCCCTGGGGGATCCGCCAGCAGTGCGGGGTCGGCCGGCACGGCCGGGTCAGGGAGCAGGGCGGGGTCCGCCGGCACTTCCGAGTCGGGCCCGGTCGCGGCCTCGGAGGCGGCGACGGCGTCCCCGGCCACCGGAGGAGTCAGCGCCCCGTCCTCTTCGTCGAGCCAGAGCTGTCCAGCGGCGGCGTGTCTCGGGGGCTGAGCCCGCAAGGTGCCGGGCCGGCCCAGGTAGAAGCCCTGACCGAAGGGGCATCCGAGCGAGCGCAACGTCTCGAACTCAGCCTCCGTTTCGATGCCTTCGGCGATGAACCCGGCGTTGAATGCATCCCTACCGAATGCGAGGAGCGCAGACGCGAGAGCGCGACGCGCCTGATCCTTGTCGATGCCACGGGTGAGTTCGATGTCGAGCTTGATGAAGTCGGGTTGAAGGTTGAGGATGTGGCGAAGGTTCGAGTAACCGGCACCGGCGCTGTCGACCGCCAGCCGCAGACCGTTCGATCGCAGATCCCGGCTCGCCGCCTCGAGCAGCTTGTAGTCGTGAACCTCGGTGTGCTCGGTCAGTTCCACGACCAGGCGTTCAGCCGGGACATGGGCCAAGGCTTCCTGGAACCTCTCCGAGACGATGGTTTCGACGGACGCGTTGAGCGACAGGTAGAGGCCCGAGGGCAGCCGGTCCAGTTGATCGAGCGCCATACGAAGGGCGGTCATCTCCAACTCCACGCGGAGGTCCACGGAGGCGGCTTCGTCGAACCACACGTTGGGAGGTCGAAGAGGTGGTTCCGAGAAGCGGCTCAGAGCCTCCACTCCCACCGTCTCCCCCCCCTGCAGATCGACGATCGGTTGAAGGACGGTCGTGAGCGAGCCGTTGGCGAGGGCGACGCGGATCGCCTCCTCCCGTTGTTCCCGCAACCGCTCAGCGTCGGGATCGACCTGCTCGACCATCTGGTCCGCAAACGCCACCGGGTCGGCGAAGGCCACCGGCTCGGCGAAGGCCACCGGCTCGGTGAAGGCCACCGGGTCCGCCAACGCCGTCCCGGGCGTGGTCGCCCCGGCCAGCCTTTCCCTCTTCGCGATGAATTGATCGTTGTTGGGAGAGGACGTGGTCATCGTGTCTTAGCCGTCGACTTGGCTCATGATTGGGGGGTTTCACGCTCAGTCGCCCGGGGCCGGGTTGGCCGCCCGGGGACGTGATGTACGTCGACAGATCTCGCCCCCGCCTTGAGTCCAGGCGGTGATCCCCGCCCTAAGGGAGCCTGAGTTCCCAGGCGCCGTGTACTCGGTCCCCCTGCCTGGGGGCATCTCCGGGAGCCGCTGTGGCGCCAGGGCGCCGCCCGGCGGTCAGCCGGGGAAGGGCTTGCCGGCGTACTCCTCGCGCAGCTTGTACTTGAGGACCTTGTTGAGGGTCTCGTTGCGAGGGAGGGCGTCGACCACCTCGAGTTGCTCGGGGACTTTCTGGGCCATGAGTCCGGCCGACGAGAGGTGCTCGACCATCTCGTCGAACGTCAACGGCTCGGCACCCGGCGCCAGCTCGACGACGGCACACACCCGCTCACCCCGCTCGCGATCGACGAGTCCGATCACGGCCACGTCACCGACCTTCGGGTGCTCGTAGAGAAGGTCCTCGATCTCCTTGGCCGAGATGTTCTCGCCTTTGCGGATGATGATGTCCTTCAGCCGGCCGGTCAGAACGACGTGGCCGTCGGGTCGGAGGTGACCGACGTCACCGGTACGGAAGTACCGGTCGCCGTCGAAGGCCTCGGCCGTCATCTCCGGGTCCGTGTAGCCCTTGCAGACCATGGGGCCTCTGACGCGCACCTCACCGTCGACTCCGGCACCGGCGATCTCTCCTTCGAGGGTCACGATGCGGACGTCGGCGCCGTCGACCGGCTTTCCCACGGTGTTCGCCAGTTGCTCATCGGTGTCCTTCAGCGATCCCATGCAGATCATGGGGATCTCGGTCATGCCGTAGCCGTGGGCCACTTTCACGCCGATCTCGCGCCCGACCTCGTAGAAGATCTCGGGGGGCATGGGCGCCCCGCCACCGGACAGGCGTTGGAGGGTGGGGATGATCTTCTCGCCCGGCTGTTTGCGTTGCTCGTTGAGATACGCCTGATAGAAGGCGGTGCTGCCGCCGGCCATGGTGACCCCGTGGCGTCCGAACACACTCACGGCGACGGCGGGCACGAACGACTCGAGCAGCACCGCCGGGAAGCCGAGGGCGAGCACCATGACCAGATAGTCAGGCCCGGCGATGTGGGCGAAGGGAAAGGCGATCGAGCCGACGTCGTCCTCCGACATGTCGCAGGCGATGGCCAGACCTCGGCCGCCGGTGATCAGCGTCGTGTCCGTGTGGCGCACACCCTTCGGGTCGGAGGTGGTGCCCGACGTGTAATAGATCCAGCGCTCGTCGTCGCCGGAGCCCGGAGGTGGGGGCAGCACGGCGGGGTCCGCATCGGGGAGCGTGTCGTAGGCGACGACGACGGTCGGTGGCCGTTCGAGGTTCGCGCCGATCTTCTGGGCCATGGCGACGTAGTCGACGTCCTTCCATACCCCGGGGACGAAGAAGAAGGTCGCCGCCGTCTGGCGCAGGGCGAATGCCACCTCGCGCTCCCGGTAGATGTGGATGATGGGGTTCTGGACGGTCCCCAGCCGGGCGAGGGCCATCGACAGCACGATGGTTTCGATCCGGCTGGGTAGCTGCCACGACACCACCGATCCGGGTCCGATCCCCATCCCGAAGAGCCCGGCCGCCACCGTCTCGCAGCGGTTGGCGAACTGACCGAAGGTCATCCGGCGGTCGTTCTCGTCGATGAGCATGGGACGATCGGGCGACGCCGCCGCCCGGCGGGCGACGAGCTCCCACATGGACCCGACGTCGTAGATCGCCTCGCTCACCGGTCCCCTCTCTGTGTCTCGGACCGCCGATGGTACGGGACCGAGAGGACTACGACATCCGCTCGACGACCATGGCCATGCCCTGGCCACCGCCGACACACATCGACTCGAGACCCCAGGTCTTGCCCTCGTCCTCCAGGGCGTTCAGCAGGGTCGTCATGATGCGGGCGCCGGTCATTCCGAACGGGTGTCCGAGGGCGATCGCGCCGCCCTTCACGTTGAGCTTGCCCCAGTCGATCCCGAGGTGCTTGGCCGCCGGGATCACCTGGGCGGCGAAGGCCTCGTTGATCTCGACCAGGTCGATGTCGTCGATGGTCTTGCCGGCGCGCGCCAGGGCCTGACGACACGCCTCGATGGGTCCGAGGCCCATGATCTCGGGGTCGAGGGCCGAAACACCACTGGCCACGATGCGCGCCAGCGGCGTGATGCCCAGCTGCCGCGCCCGGGTGTCGGACATGACGACCACGGCGGCCGCTCCGTCGTTCAGGGGACAGGCGTTGCCGGCCGTGACCGTCCCGCCCTCACGGAAGACGGGCTTCAGCTGGGCCAGACCCTCGACCGTCGTGCCCGCCCGGGGACCGTCGTCGCGGGAAACGACCGTGCCGTCTTCGAGTGTGACGGGGATGATCTCGCGTTCGAAGAAGCCGTTGCCCTGGGACTCGACGGCCCGTTGCTGGCTGAGGGCGGCGAACTCGTCCATCTCCTCCCGGGTCACCTTCTCGTACTCGGCCACGTTCTCGGCCGTCTGACCCATGGCGATGTAGACGTCAGGCAGTCCCTTCGGTGATGTCCACGGGTCCGTGACCTTCGGCGCCCGGGCCTTGGTGCGGCTCTCGGCGTCGGCGAACGCCGGATTGTGGGGGCCGGTGTCCGAGGCTCCGTACTGGAACCGGCTCACCGTCTCGACCCCGGCGGCCACAAAGACGTCCCCCTCACCGGCGCGGATGGCGTGGGCGGCCATGCGGATGGTCTGGAGGGAGGAGGAGCAGTACCGGTTGACGGTGACACCGGGCACGTCCAAGCCGGCCAGGAGCGCGGCCACCCGGCCCACGTTGTAGCCTGCCTCGCCCGCCGGTTGACCGCATCCCACGATGAGGTCCTCGATCTGGGCCGGGTCGAGTTGCGGGACCTTGGCCAGGACCTCGGTGACCACGTGGGCCGTCAGGTCGTCGGGACGGCAGGTCACGAGCGAGCCCTTGTTGGCACGACCGATCGGCGTGCGTCCGGTGGCGACGATGACGGCTTCGGGCATGGGAGGGCTCCTTCTTCCTGGGCGGCGCGGCCGGGAGCGCCCGGCACGGGAACACGCTACGGGCGCCCAGACTACGGGGCGCACAGACTACGGGCCTGGGGGCGCCCCCGGCGGCGCCGGCGACTCCCGGGGAGCGACGGTCCGCCACATCACCCGGTGCGGTCCGATCTCGGGGAGCTCGAAGACGTCTCCGCGGGGTAGGAATTGGCCCCGTTCGTAGAGATGGAGGGCCGGGGTCCGGGCGTTGCACCAGACGAGTCCGCCCCCGTGGTCGGCGACGTGGCCGATGAGGAGGTCGAGAACCCGCCCACCGAGTCCGGTGCCGCGCGCCTCGGGCCGCGTGGCCATGCCCCGGACCCGCCACCCGTCGCCGGAATCGGTGTCCCAGGGCGGGGGTTCGGGGATGACCACACCGACGGCGAGCACGGTGCCTGTGTCGGTGTCGACGGCGGCGACGTGCGCGGCCCGAGGGTCGGCCTCGCCCTCATAGAGGCAGTCGCGCACCGCCCGCGCCGGGCGGAGGACCTCCTGGCGCAGCGCCCACGTCGTTTCGGCCCCACGGCGCCCACCGTGACCCGGTCGCCCACGACCAAGGAGCGTAACGGCGTGCCCCGAGAGCGTCATGCCTGGTGGCGACCTCGACCTGGCTGGCCGGGGAGCCGAAATGTAACCTGTTCCAACGTTGACCGATGACCGGGGGCGTCGACCGCGAGCGGTCACGGGCGCGCCGGCCTGGACGTGGAGAGCGGTGACCTCCGCGCAGCACCGGCGGGGAGAGGGGACGGTAATGGAGATCGGCTACACCGAGGAACAGCAGGCCCTGCGCCGGGAGCTGCGTGACTACTACGCCAATCTCCTCACTCCCGAGGTCGAAGAAGAGCTGGCCCAGTCCCACGGCATCGGCCCCGCCCCCCGGAGGATCACCAAGCAGATGGCGAGCGACGGCTGGCTCGGCATCGGCTGGCCCAAGGAATGGGGCGGCCAGGGACGCTCGGCCATCGAGCAGTTCATCTTCTTCGACGAGTCGATGCGAAGCGGCGCACCGGTGCCGATGCTCACGATCAATACGGTGGGGCCGACCATCATGAATTACGGGAGCGAGGAGCAGAAGAAATTCTTCCTGCCCAAGATCCTGGCCGGTGAGATCCACTTCTGCATCGGGTACTCGGAACCGAACGCCGGGACCGATCTCGCCGCGCTGCAGACCCGCGCCGTGGTGGACGGCGACGAGCTCGTGATCAACGGGGCCAAGATCTTCACCAGCCTGGCCGGCGACGCCGACTATTGCTGGTTGGCGGTGCGGACTGACCCGGAGGCCCCCAAACACAAAGGGATCTCCATGGTGATCGTGCCCATGGACACGCCCGGTGTCCGGGTGGTGCCGATGCACCTCCTCGGTGAGCACAACATCAACTACACGTTCTGGGAGGACGTGCGGGTGCCGGCGACGAACATCGTCGGCGGGATCAACAACGGTTGGTCGCTCATCACCAACCAGTTGAACCACGAGAGAGTGACTCTGTGTTCGCCGGGCATCATCGAACGGGCGCTGGGTGACGTCCGGTCATGGGCACAACAGACGAAACTGGCTGACGGGCGCCGCGTCATCGACCAGGAGTGGGTGCAACTGCACCTGGCCCGGGTTTACGCCAAGCTCGAATTTCTGAAGCTCATCAACTGGAAGGTGGCCTGGCAGGGAACCCAAGGTCGCCTGGACGTGGCCGACGCCTCGAGCATCAAGGTGTTCGGCACCGAGTTCTACATGGAGGCGTTGCGGACGCTGTCGGAGGTCATCGGCCAAGCCGGGTACTTGAAACGCGGCTCGCCCGGTGCGGCGCTGAAGGGTCGGCTCGAGATGTACTCGCGCAGTCTCATCATCCTGACCTTCGGAGGCGGGACCAACGAGATCCAGCGCGACCTGATCGCCATCTTCGGACTGGGCATGCCCCGGTCCCTGCGTTGACCCTGGCGCGCTCCCTCGCCGAGCAGACATCGAGCAGACGCAGACATCGAGCAGACGCAGACATCGAGAAGACAAGGACTCTGACCCATGGACTTCGCCTTCACCGAGGACCAGGACGCCGTTCGGGAGCTCGCCGCCCGAATCCTGGGCGACCTCTCCACCCCTGAACGTCTGAAGGAGGTCGAGGCGACCGACGAGAGGATCGACCGCAAGCTCTGGACCGAGCTGGGCTCCGCCGGCCTCCTCGGGGTGGCCCTTCCCGAATCCTGCGGCGGCGCGGGGCTCGGCTTTCTCGCCGCCTGCATCGTGGCCGAGGAGGTCGGTCGTCACGCCGGAGCCGTGCCCTTCACGGCATCGGTCGTTCTCGGAGCCGGTCCGATCGCCCAGTTCGGCACCGAGCAGCAGCAGCAGACCTGGCTCCCCGGCGCCATCGCCGGCGACACCATCCTCACCGCCGCTCTCGTCGAACCGGGCGCCGATCCCTGGAAGCCCACTCTGCGAGCCACCCCGGACGGTGGCGGTTGGCGACTCGACGGAACGAAGGTCGAGGTCCCCGTGGGCATGATCGCCGACGGCGTCGTCGTGTCCGCCCGCACCGAGGACGGGAACGTGGCTCTCTTCGTCATCGACCCCTCCTCCACCGGGGTGACGCGTCGTCGTCAGGAGGCGACCAGCTGGCAGATCGAGGCCGAGATGGAGTTCTCGGCGGTGACGGTCGGACCCGAGGCGCTCGTGGTCGGAGGTGACGACAGCGAGGGCGCACTCCTGTGGCTCCTCGAACGTGCGGCGACGGCCTACTGCGTGGAGGTCTCCGGCGCCTGCCAGGCGGCGGTGAAGTTGACGGCCGCCTACACCATCGAACGCGAACAGTTCGGGAAGCCCATCGCCACCTTCCAAGCGGTGGGCCAGCGCGCCGCCGACGCATATATCGACACCGAAGCCGTCCGCCTCACGTCGTGGCAGGCGGCATGGCGTCTGGCCGAGGACCTCCCGGCGTCGGCCGAAGTGGCGGTGGCCAAGTACTGGGCCGACGAGGGGGCACAGCGCGCCGTCCACGGTGCCCAGCATCTCCATGGTGGTGTCGGGGTCGACCGCGACTACCCACTGCACCGGCACTTCCTACGCACCAAACACCTTGCACTCACGTTGGGCGGTACGACACCGAGCCTGCTGCGGCTCGGTGAGTTCCTGGCCACCGAGCCCGCCTGACGCGCGACCTACGTCATCCCGCCCGCGGGCGGTGGTGGCGGAGGGGCCGGCGGCGGTCCCCCGTCCGGGGGCGGTGTCACCGTCCGAGGTAGGTAACGACTGCGTTGCGGGGCGTCGGTGCCCGCAGTGCCGGTGCCCGCAGTGCCGGTGCCAGGAGTGCCGGTGCCAGGAGTGCCGGTGCCCGCAGTGTCGGTGCCCGCAGTGTCGAAGCCGGGGATGTCGACGCCCGGACCATCAGGGCGGGGTTCGTGGCTCGGTGGCTGGCCGGTCGGCGGGTAGCCGGTCGGAGGGTAGCCGGCGGGCGCGTAACCGGCGGGCGCGTAACCGGCGGGCGCGTAACCGGCGACCGGGTAGCCACCGGGTGGTGCGGCGGAGGTCCATTGGGGCACGTTGCCGGGCAGCGGATCGTATCCGCCGTCTCGCCGACGTCGGGCTATCGACAGTTGGCGCTCGATGGGCCATTCCGAGAAGGCGAACACGAAGAACATGACCCCGGCTATCAAGAGGCCGACCAACGGGACGAAGACGACCAGGACCCACCAGCCGGAGTAGCCCGCCTTGCTGAGGATCTTGGCCCAGGCGATGAGCGAGATCACCCCGATCACGACCGAGCCGACGATCCAGGTGATGAGGATCGTCTTCACGAGGTTGGTTCCGGGGAGCTGTGTATTCACCACTCCGAGCACGGGCACGGACGGCGGGATCACCGTCGCCGCCGTGGTGCTCTCGCCTCCGGGTGCGAGCTCAACCGATTCCGTGCACCTGGGAACCGTCGAGCTCGCGGACGAAGTCCGGTCCGAACGCCTGTGACGGCGTGAGGGCCCCGGGCTCGACCTTCCCGGCCGTGAGCGACTGGGCGATCCGGACCACGGCGTCAGCGGTGAGGTCGTAGCCGTTCAGTGTCGTGATCGTTCCCTGGACCCGCGTGCCGTTGCGATCGGAGACCTGGCCCCACAGTTGGCCGTGTCCTTCGGACCGGGCCTTGGCCGACGGCCCCGGGAGCCGGCTCACCAGCCGCCTGAGCGTTCCCTGGACGAGCGCACTGCGGGTGGCGGGGCCGGCCATCTGGGCCACCCCGCTGATGGCACCCACGACGGCGGGGAGGGCGGCGTAGACGACGATGTCCCCGATCCCCGTCGAGTGGTACGCCGTGCTCACATCGCCCCAGGCGATGGCGAAGACCGTGGCGCGACCGTCGGCGAAGGCGACCTGACGCTGCCGCCGGTCCGACGGGATGGGTCCGATGACGCCGCCGATCCGGGCCCGCCCGGGGGTGCCGAGGGACTCGAGGGCCGTCTTGGCCGTCCCCGGGGAGACGCCGCCGCCCATCTTGATGGCGAGCTCGAGCCGGATGGCCTCGGGGAGTGCCCGGCTGAGCATGGCGGCCAGGCAGTCCGACGGCACGACGTCGAAACCCGATCCGGGGAGAAGGGTGACTCCCACCTGACGGGCCTCCTCGCCCCGGGCGAGGACGGTCTCGAAGACGTCGATCTCCCCGGTGATGTCGAGGTAGTGGGTCCGGGTGGCCAGACAGGCCTCCACCATGGGAGCCGAGGTGGCCGAGAAGGGCCCGGCGCAGTGGGCCACGGCGTCGATCCCCTCGAGGCCGCGCCGCACGGCGGCGGGGTTCGACAGATCGAAGGCCCGGTGCTCCAGCTCGAAGAGCTCGCCCAGATCACGCAGCCGGCGTTGGTCGCGTCCGGCCAGGACCGGGAGTTCGCCGCGCTCGGCGGCCAGCGCCGCCACCAGCCGACCCGTGTAGCCGTACGCGCCGTAGATCATCCACGCCATGTCGCCACCTCGAGGATCGGGACGCCGGCAGCAACCCTATCCGGGCTCAGAGCAGGAGCTCAGCCATCATCCGCAGGGTGGCGGCGTTGCCGGCCACGAGGAGAGAGGTGGCGATCGATTCCTGCCAGGCGGCCAGGTCGTCGACGATCTTGGCCCGGGGCCCGATGAGGGCGATCTTCTCCACCATGGCCGTCGGCACCGCCGCGGCGGCGTCGTCCTTGTGGCCGTCGAGGTAGAGATCCTGGATCTTGTGGGCCTCGCTCTCGAATCCCATCCGGACGAACACGTCGAAGTGGAAGTTCATCTCGCGCGCCCCCATCCCGCCGATGTAGAGGGCGAGCATGGGCCGGTACATGTCGGCCGCCTGTTCCACGTCCTCGTTCAGCACGACGGGGCAGAAGGCGATCACCTCGAAGTCCTCGGCCGAACGTCGCGCCGTCGGCCGGGCGAAGCCTTCATGGAGGGCGTCGGTGAACTCGCCCATGTGGTGAGGGGAGAAGAAGATGGGGAACCAACCGTCGGCGATCTCGGCCGCCAGGGCCACGTTCTTCGGCCCCTCGGCACCGAGGACGATGGGGATGTCGGAGCGCAGGGGATGGACGATCGCCTTGAGCGGCTTCCCCAGGCCCATCCCGCCCGGATAGGGCAACGGGTAGTGGGGCCCTTCGTTCGTGACGGGAGCTTCACGGGCGAGCACCTGGCGGACGATCGAGACGTACTCGCGCGTCCGGGCCAGGGGTTTCGGGAACGGCTGGCCGTACCAACCCTCGACCACCTGGGGGCCCGACACACCGAGACCGAGGACGAACCGGCCCTGAGACAGGTGGTCGAGGGTGAGCGCGGCCATCCCCATGGCCGTGGGGGTGCGCGCCGACAACTGGCAGAGGGCGGTGCCGAGCCGGACCCGACTGGTGGCCGACCCCCACCAGGCCAGCGGGGTCAGCGCGTCGGATCCGTAGGCCTCCGCCGTCCACACCGAGTCGTAGCCCAGCCGCTCCGCCTCGAGCGCCAGGGCGGCGGCGTCGGGCGGCGGTTGTGCGCCCCAGTAGCCCAACTGCAGACCGAGCTTCAGCTTTCCCATCACGTCCTCCTCGCAGACCCGGTGATTCTCATCGCATCTTCTCCATGACCTCCTCGGCGAAGCGGGTCGAGGCGTCGATGCGCGTCCGCAGCTGGGCGTCGGGGGAGTCCGAGGGGTCGACGTCGGCCACCATGGCCGGCGCGCAGAGCATGTCGGTGACCCCGTAGTCCTCCTCGAAGCTCCGGTACATGTCGAGGTCGGGCTCCGCCCACAGCGACAGGTAGATGGCGAACGGTTCGCTCTGGCGCCCGGCCCGGCGGCGGGCCTCGTGCAGTTCCGAGATGTACCGGCGCGCATCGTCGGGCGAGTAGGCGCCGGCCGCCACCCAGCCGTCGCAGAGACCGGCGGCCCGCCGCAGAGCGGGAGCGGAGTGACCTCCGCAGATGATGGGGACGGGGGCGGTCGGCGACGGCTCCATCCGCATGGCCGGGAGGTCGTAGTGCGGCCCGTGGTACTCGACCCAGCCGCCGCCCCACAGCGCCCGCAGCGCCGGGATCATGTCGTCGAGCCTCTTGCCCCGGGTGGAGAAGTCCTGACCGGTGGCGTCGAATTCCTCCTTGCACCATCCCACGCCGACACCGAGGGTGACCCGGTTCGACGAGATCACCGCGGCCGTGCCCACCTGCTTGGCCACGGTGATGAGGTCGCGGGCGGGGGCGACATAGACCCCGGTGGTGAAGCGGACCCGGGTGGTAATGGCGGCCATGGCCGAGATCACGCACCAGACGTCGGGCCACTCCACCTCGGGCTCCCAGCCGGGGGCGCCGTCCTCGGCGGTCGAGTACGTGTACTTCGACTGCCGGTGGCGGGGGGAGAACATGTGGTCCGAGATGTAGATCCCGTCGTAGCCTTGGTCGTCGGCCGCCCGGGCCAGGGCGATCTGGTGGTGGGTGGGCAGGAACGTCACCGCCTGGTGGAAGCGCATGCCCATTGCGACCCGTCCCTCGTCGTCCGTCGCCGGTGGGGCGCGTCAGCGCCGGACGGGCTGGGCGGGTGAGAAGGCGACCGGGAGATGCTTGACGCCGTTGATGAACGACGACTGGAGACGTTGGATCTCGCCGTCCTGGTGCAGGTCGGGCAGGCGGTCGAGGAGGTGCTGGAACATCACCCGGATCTCCATCCGGGCCAGGTTGGCCCCCAGGCAGAAGTGGGGGCCGCCGCCTCCGAAGGCCATGTGGGGGTTGGGCGACCGGGTGATGTCGAAGACGGAGCTGTTCTCGAAGATGTCCTCGTCGCGGTTGCCCGAGATGTGGAAGAAGACGACCTTCTGGTCGGCGTCGATCTTCTGGCCCCGCAACTCGGTCGCCTTCGTCGTCTGGCGCCGGAAGTTCATGACCGGGGTGACGTACCGCAACATCTCCTCGACCGCCTTGGGCATGAGGGAGCGGTCGTCGCGCAATTTCTGCCACTGGTCGGGGTTCTCGAAGAAGGTGTGCATGGCCCCCGAGATCAGGTTCCTCGTCGTCTCGTTCCCGGCCACGGTGAGGAGCAGGAAGAACAGCTCGAGCTCGAGCTCGGACAGTTTGTCGCCCTCCAGCTCGACCTGGGTGAGGACACTCATCAGGTCCTCGTGCGGAGATAGCCGCTTCTTCGAGTAGAGGTCCGCGGCGTAGGCGTAGAGCTCCATGGCCGCCTGGGAGGCGAACTCCGGGTCGTCCATGTCGACCCCGTCCTCGGCGTATTCGGAGTCGAGACGGCCGATCATCCGGTTGGACCAGTCGAACATGTTGTGGCGATCCTCCTGGGGGACGCCCAGGAGGTCGGCGATGACGACCAGCGGCAGCTCGGCGGCGATGTCGGTGACGAAGTCGGCCTCGCCCTTCTCGATGACGGCGTCGATGATGTCGTCCGCCGTCTCGTGGATCTTCTCCTCGAGCTGGGCGATCGTCCGTGGGGTGAAGCCCTTGTTCACGAGACGCCGGTAGCGGGTGTGCAGGGGCGGGTCCATGTTCAGCATCATCAGCCGCTGCTGCTCGATGGCCTCCTCGGGCATGTCCCAGATGAAGGTCGCCTTGCGGGCCGAGGAGAAGGTGTCGTACTCGCGGTTGACCGCCACGCAGTCGTCGTATTTCGTCACGCACCAGAACCCGGGACCGTCGGTCTCCTCGTGCCACCAGACGGGGGCGTTCCTCCTGAGGTAGGCGAACCACTCGTGGGGGACGGAGTCGACGAACGTCTCCGCATTCGTGAGATCGATCTCGCTGAGCTCCATTCCCTGTCCTCCTGGAACCGGTCCTCCTAGAACGTGTTCCAGTCGAATGATAGGCCGGGCCGTCGCCGCCGATCCAGCACGCCCGGTGGCGCGTCGGGCGGCGGATCTGGGATTGTCGGGACCCCGGCCACGGCTGGTAGCGTCAAAAAGTAGAACAAGTTATAGCGAGGCCGGGACCGGGCAACCGCCGGCCCGGACCGGCGAAACGGACGGGCGACCATGTTCCTGGAGGAGACCCCCGAGCAGCAGGCACTCCGGGAGGAGCTGCGCGCCTATTTCCGCCAGCTCATGACCGACGAGGTCCGCGCCGGCATCGGCGAGGCCGGGGAGGGCGGCGAGCGGTGGCGCGACATCGTCCGCAAGATCGGCGCCGACGGCTGGCTCGGCGTCGGTTGGCCCCAGGAGTACGGCGGCCAGGGCCGGCCCGCCACCGACCAGTTCATCTTCTTCGTCGAGACCCGCCGGGCCGACGTCCCGTTCCCCTTCGTCACCGTCAACACGGTCGGGCCCACCATCATGCGCTACGGCACCGAGGAACAGAAGTCGTACTTCCTGCCCGGGATCCTGGCCGGCGACATCAACTTCGCCATCGGCTACACCGAACCGGAAGCCGGGACCGACCTGGCGTCGCTGCGGACCCGGGCCGTCCGTGACGGCGACGAGTACGTGGTGAACGGGGCCAAGATCTTCACCTCCGGCGCCGACATGGCCGACTACGTCTGGCTCGCCTGCCGCACCGATCCCGACGCCCCCAAGCACAAGGGCATCTCCATCCTCTGTGTCCGCACCGACTCCCCCGGGTTCTCGTGGAGTCCCATCGTCACCGTGGCCGGGGCCAAGACCACCGCCACCTACTACGCCGACGTCCGCGTCCCCGTCTCCGCCCGCGTGGGCGAGGAGAACGAGGGCTGGCGGATGATCACCACCCAGCTGAACCACGAACGCGTCGGTCTCGCCGCGTGGAGCGGGTTCGCCTCGGCGCTGTGCGACGAGGTCGTCGCCTGGGCGGCGCAGACCCCGACCGACGACGGCTCCGTCGTCCTCGACCAGTCCTGGGTCCAGACCGACCTGGCCCGCTGCCGGGCCGAGCTCGACGCCATGTACCTCCTCAACTGGCGGATGGCCACGGCGGTGGCAGCCGAGAAGCTGAACCCGGCCGACTCCTCGGCCGTCAAGATCTTCGGCGTCGAGCGCTCCATCGAGATCTACCGCCGTCTCCTCGGCATCGTCGGCGCCGCCGGCTATCTGGCCCCGCGCTCACCCGGCGCGGCGCTGGCCGGCCGCATCGAGCGGACGGCCCGGCACGCCCAGATCAACACCTTCGGCGGCGGGGTCAACGAGGTCCAGCGCGAGATCGTGGCCACGACCGGCCTGGGGATGACCCGAGGCGCCCGGTGAGCGCGGCCGGCGCCGTCGACGAGGTGGACGCCGACGCTTACCTGGACCGCCTCAAGGCCTTCGAGGGACGCACCGTCGGGGCCCCCACCGAGGGCCCGGACGCGGTCAACCAGGCCATGATCCGGCACTGGGTCGAGGCCATGGGCGACGAGAACCCCGTCTACACCGACGACGAGGCGGCTCGGGCCAACGGCTTCCCCGGCGTCATCGCCCCGCCGACGATGCTTCAGGCCTGGATCATGCGCGGCTACAAGGCCACCGCCCAGCTGGCCGAAGCCCGCGCCGCCGGTCGCCCGGTGGAGGGGTCGAGTCCCGCCGACGACCTCATGCACCTCCTCGACGAGGGTGGCTTCACCTCGGTGGTGGCCACCAACTGCGAACAGGACTATCTCCGCCCCGTCGTCCTCGGCGACCGCCTGAGCGTCTCCTCCTCGATCGAGTCCGTCTCCCCCGAGAAGCACACCGGCCTCGGTGTCGGCCACTTCGTCACCACCCTCCTGAGCTTCACCGACCAGTCCGGCGCCCCGGTGGCGAACATGCGCTTCCGGATCCTCAAGTTCCGTCCGGGCACGGGGAAGGCACCCGCCGCGTGACGCCGCCCGCGGCGCTGCGCCCCCGGCCGGCGCTCACCCCGGACAACGCCTTCTTCTTCGACGGCGCCCGCCGGGGCGAGCTCTTGATCCAACGCTGCGCGTCGTGCGCGTCGCTGCGCCATCCGCCGCGCCCGGCCTGCGCGGCCTGTCGCTCGTTCGAGTGGGACACGCTCGTGGCCTCGGGACGCGGGACCGTCTACAGCTACGTCGTCGTCCACCATCCCCAGGTCCCGGCCTTCGACTATCCCCTGCCCATTGCCGTGGTCGCCCTCGAGGAGGGGACCCGGCTGGTGGCCGACCTCGTGGGCGTCGCCCCCGACGCCGTCTCGGTGGGGATGCCCGTCGTCGTCGAGTTCGTGGCCGTCGACGACGATCTCACCCTGCCCATGTTCCGACCGGCGCCACCGCCCGGCTGACCCACCCCAGACCGACGAACCCAGACCGACGAACCCAGACCGACGAACCCAGACCGACGAACCCAGACCGACGAACCCAGACCGACGAACCCAGACCGACGAACGGAACCCCCCGATGGACTTCACCTTCTCCGAGGAACAAGAGGCCGTGGCCGAGGCGGCCGCGTCGGTCTTCGACGGGATGGTCACCCCCGCCCGGGTGGCCGAGATCGAGCGCACCGCCGACCGGGTGGACGACGAGCTCTGGGCGGCGCTGGCCCGGTCGAACCTCCTCGGCCTGGCCGTCCCCGAGGCCCACGGGGGATCGGGCCTCGGTCTCGTCGAGGTCTGCCTCGTCCTCGAGCAACAGGGCCGCACCGTGGCCCCCGTCCCGCTCTGGGCCACCGTCGTCCTCGGCGCCATGACTCTCGGGCGATGGGGGAGCACCGAGCTCCAGTCACGCTGGCTTCCCGGTGTGGTGGCGGGAGAGGTCCGTCTCTCCGCCGCCCTCACCGAGGTGGCGGCGTCCGCCACCGGACGCCCGGCGGTGACCGCCACCCGCGACGGTGCCGGCGTCACCCTCCACGGCACGACCCGGGCCGTCCCCCAGGCCCACCTGGCCCACAGGGTCCTCGTTCCCGCCCTCACCGACGAGGGTGTCGTGGTGGTCCTCGCCGATCCCGCCGCTCCCGGGGTGACGCTCGACCGGGCCGTCACCACCGACCGCCAGATCCATCCCCATCTCACCTTCGACGGGGCCCCGGTCGACGCCGCCGAGCTCGTGGCCGGTCCCGGTGACGGGACCGAGGCGGTCACCTGGATGCTCGAGCGGGCCCGCACCGGGCTCTGCGCGCTCCAACTGGGCGTGACCGAGGAGGCCGTCCGCCGAGCGGCCGCCTACCTGAACGAGCGCCACCAATTCGGACGCCCCCTCTCGTCGTTCCAGGGCACGATGCTCCGCGCCGCCGACGCCTACATCGACACCGAGGCCATCCGGGTGACCCTCTGGTCGGCGGCCTGGCGCCTCGACACCGGTCGCCCGGCGGCCGACGCCGTGGCCACGGCCAAGTGGTGGGCCTCGGAGGCGGGCCAACGCGTCGTCCACGCCACCCAGCACCTCCACGGCGGCATGGGGGCCGACGTCGAGTACCCGATCCACCGCTACTTCCTCTGGGGCAAGCAGATCGAGCTCATGCTCGAGGGACCGAGCGCCCAGCTGGCCCGGATGGGCGCGGCCCTCGCCGAGCGCTACCGCCGGCAGCCGACCGGAGCGGCCCGGTGACGCCACCCACCCGACGGATCGGCGACGTCTCCGTGGGCGACGAGCTCCCGGAACTCCCCATCCCCCTCACCCGCACCGTCATCGTCGCCACCGCCATCGCCACGCGCGACTACCAGGACGTCCATCACGATCCGTCTCTGGCCGTCGCCCGCGGCTCGCAGGACATCTTCATGAACATCCTCTCCACCAACGGCTTCGTCGGCCGCTACGTCACCGACTGGACCGGCCCCGGCGCCGTCATCGAGAAGGTGGCCATCCGCCTGGGTGCCCCCAACTACCCGGGGGACACCATGGTCCTCTCCGGCCGCGTCACCGCCGTCGAGTCACCCGAGGGCCGCGCCGACGGTCGCGCCGTGGCCGAGATCGCCGTCCGCGGGGCCAACTCCCGCGGCGACCACGTCACCGGCACCGTCCGGGTGGCGCTTCCGGTCACCTCCGACCTGCCCACCCTCACGGGGCCCTCCTCGTGAGCGCGAGGTCACCGCGTCGCCACACCTTCGCCGGGACCACCGCCATCTCCGGTATCGGGGCGACGGAATTCTCCAAGGACTCGGGCCGCTCCGAACTCCGCCTGGCCACCGAAGCGGTGGCCGCCGCCCTCGACGACGCCGGCCTCGTCCCGTCCGACGTCGACGGGATGGTGACCTTCTCGGCCGACACCAATCCCGAGATCGAGGTGGCCCGCACCCTGGGCATGGGCGAGCTCACCTTCTTCTCCCGCATCCACTACGGCGGGGGCGCCGCCTGCGCCATCGTCCACCAGGCGGCCATGGCCGTCGCCTCCGGCGTCGCCGACGTCGTCGTCTGCTACCGCGCCTTCAACGAGCGCTCCGGTCACCGCTTCGGCACCGGCGTCCAGGGCCGCCCGCCGGTCCCCAACGCCGAGAACGCCTCCTTCGCCTGGTACGCGCCGGAAGGCCTGCTCACCCCGGCGTCGTGGGTGGCCATGTTCGCCCAGCGCTACCTCCACGCCACGGGGGCGACGACCGAGGACTTCGGCCGGGTGGCGGTGGCCGATCGCGCCCACGCGGCCACGAACCCGCGCGCCTGGTTCTACGAGAAGCCGATCACCCTGGAGGACCACCAGGCCTCGCGCTGGATCGTCGAGCCGCTCCGCCTCCTCGACTGCTGTCAGGAGTCCGACGGCGGCCAGGCCCTCGTCGTCACCTCCCTCGAGCGCGCCCGCGACCTGGCCCCGGCCCCGGCCGTCATCAACGCGGCGGCCCAGGGGGCGGGCGACCAGCAGGACATGATGACCTCCTACTACCGCGACGACATGACCCGGCTCCCCGAGATGGGGGTCGTCGCCCGCCAGCTCTGGGAGACCTCCGGGCTGGCCCCCGGCGACATCCAGGGGGCGATCCTCTACGACCACTTCACCCCCTTCGTCCTCTACCAATTGGAGGAGCTCGGCTTCTGCGCCTTCGGCGAGGCCAAGGACTTCGTCCGCGACGACAACCTCCTCATGGGCGGCCTCCTCCCCACCAACACCCACGGCGGCCAGCTCGGCGAGGCCTACATCCACGGCACCAACGGCATCGCCGAAGGCGTCCGCCAGGTCCGCACGACGGCGGTCAACCAGATCTCCGGCCTCGAGCACATCGTGGTCACGGCGGGCACGGGCGTCCCCACCTCCGGCCTCATCCTCGGCGTCGACCGCTGAGCCGACCGTGACGCTGGGCCGACGGTGACGACGCCGGGGTCGCACTCCCAGGCCCCGCTCACCGCGGCGGTCTTCCACGAGCTCCTGGCCGAGCTGGCCCATCTCGAGGACCGCCTCCGACTCCCCGACATCCCCCTCGACGAGACGACGGTCCTCGAGGGCTACCAGTGGATCTTCTCCATCCTGGCCGTCGGCCTCGACGCCCAGGTCTGGGCGGACCGGGACCGCCCCCGCTTCGTCGACATCGTCGGTCCCTACCGGAAGTGGGGTGGCGACAACGCCGATGCCTTCTACCAGTACGCGCCGATCGACCCGGCCCGCACCTACCGCGTCCGCGGCCGGATCGGCGACGCCGTCTACCTCTCGCTCACCGTCTACGGCGGCCCCGACGACGGCCCGCTACTCCGAGCGCATCGTCGGGACGGTCAACACCGGCCATCTCGACGTCGCCGACGACGGGTCCTTCGAGATCGTCCTCAGCCCCGAACCCCATTCCGGGGCCTGGATCAAGCTCGAGCCCGACGCCGTCTGCGCCATCACCCGGGACTACCTGATCGATCCCGTCGAGGGCCGCCGGGTCCAGTGGCGCATCGACGCCGTCGATCCCCCCGCCACCCGGCGCGAGACCGACGAGGACCTGGCCCGTCGTTTCCGGGCCGCCCTCACGTGGCTGCGCGACCAGGCCGCCATCGTCCCCATCCCCCTCGGGGAACCGAACACCGTCGACGAGCCCTACCCGGTGCCCAGCCAGACGTTCGGTTGGGCGGCGGGCGACGCCGCCTACGCCATGGGCTCCTACGAGCTGACCGACGACCAGGTCCTCGTCCTCGAGGGCCGGTCGCCGCCATGCGCCTTCTGGAACGTCTGCCTCTGGAACCAGTTCCTCCACACCTACGACTACGCCTACGAGCGCGTCACCCTGAACGGCGGTCAGGTCGTCTACGAGCCCGACGGCTCCTGGCACCTCGTCGTCGCCCCCCGGGACCCGGGCCATCCCAACTGGATCTCCACCGCCGGGCACCACCGCGGCCGCATCTGGTTCCGGTGGTTCCTCCCCGACGACACGCCGCCGCGTCCCTCGGCGCGGGTCACGACGGGCGCCGATCCCGGACTGCGGTGACCCGTCCGGCGCCCGTCGTCCTCGACGATCTGGCCGCGCCCCGGTTTCCGCCCGAGATCGAGCAGCTCCGCCAGGCCATGGCGGAGATGGCGCCCTCCTGTCCGCTGCGGGCGGGGGAGATCCTCGCCGCGGCGCGCGCCCAGACGGGCCTCGACGACGCCGGCGACGACGATGCGTTTCTGGACCGCCTGGAGATCCTCTGCGCCGCGCTTCGCACCGAGGCCGGACTGAGCGGCCCGGGCGTCGTCTCCTGGTACAGCCAACTCGTCGGGCTGATCAAGAACCGGCTCCTGATCGGCGACGTCCTGAACCGGCATCCCGAGATCCACGACATCGAGATCGCCCGCCCCATCGTCATCGCCGGCCTCCCGCGCACGGGGACGACCCATCTCCACAACCTCATCGCCGCCGACCCGGGCCTCCGCTCCCTGCCCTACTGGGAGAGCGTCGAACCCGTCCTGGCCGACTCCGAACGCCCGCCCCCCGGCGCTCCCGATCCCCGCCGGGCGCGCACGGCGGCGGCCCTCGAATTCCTGAACACGGCCCTGCCGTACTTCGAGCGGATGCACGAGATGACCGTCGACCACGTCCACGAGGAGATCCAACTCCTCGCCGTCGACGTCTCGACCATGCTCTTCGAGACCCCCTCGCTCGTCGCCTCGTGGCGCGACGCGTACCGCGCCCGCGACCAGACCCCGTCCTACGAGTACCTCCGCACCGTCCTCAAGGTCCTCCAGTGGCTCCGCGGCGGCACCCGCTGGGTCCTCAAGTCGCCCCAGCACCTCGAGCAGTTCGGACCGCTGCTGGCCACCTTCCCCGACGCCACCGTGGTCGTCACCCACCGCGATCCGGTGGCCGTCACCGTCTCCATGGCCACGATGGTCGCCTACACCGCCCGCATCCACGCGGCGCGCGTCGACCCCCCGGCCATCGGCGGTTACTGGTCGGCCCGGGTCGAGGATCTCCTGCGGGCCTGTGCGATGGACCGCCATCTCCCACCCGACGCCCAGAGCGTCGACGTCCGCTTCGACGAGTTCATGGCCGACGACGTCGCCATGGTCCGACGCATCTACGACCTCGCCGACCAGCCTTTCACCGAGGACGCCGGCCGGGCGATGGCCGCCTTCACGGCCGCCCACCCGCGCGGGCGCCACGGGACGGTCGTCTACCAACCCGGCGTCCTCGGCATCGACCCGGCCGAGCGCCGCCGTGCCCTCTCCTTCTACGGCGAGCGCTTCGGGGTGGGGTCAGACGGCTCCGATGGGGCCTGAAACCGGGCCGGCCGGGGCCTCCGGGGCGCCGCACCGATGTAGCGTTGACCGGTGATGGAGGCCGACCCGGAGGACTTGTCGACAGCCGTGCCCGCGCCGGATCCCGACCAGGCGGGGGAGAACGAGAAGCCCAAGCGCAAGCGGCCCGTGGTGGGCTGGATCATCACCATCGCCGTAGCCCTGCTCATCAGCACCGGCACCCGCGCCTACGCCGTCCAGTCGTACTCCATCCCCACGCCCTCCATGACGCCGACGCTCATGCCCGGCGACCGCATCCTGGTGGACAAGCTGAGCTCCACCATCCACCGCGGCGACATCGTCGTCTTCCAGAACCCGCCTGGTGACGTCGGTGGTCCCCCCACCCTCGTCAAACGCGTCATCGGACTGCCCGGGGAACGGATCTCGTCGGTCGGCAGCCAGGTCCTCATCAACGGCAAGCCCCTGGCCGAGCCCTGGCTCCCGCCGCTGGCGCGAATCTGCGTGGAACCGAGCGAGCACATCACGCAGCCCGGTAGCCCGCCGATCACCATCCCCGCCGGCCACTACTTCGTCATGGGCGACTGCCGTGGTGATTCGGACGACAGCCGCTACTGGGGCACCGTTCCCGGCTCCCTCATCGTGGGCAAGGTCGACGTCATCATCTGGCGCAATTCGCATCCCTGGCTCCACTGGTTCTAGGTCGGGTGCCGCACCGGGTGGCCGACCAGGTGCCCCGGGCCCGGGGTGAGGTGGTGGCCCCGAGTCTCCGGCCGATGACCGACACCGAGGTCGCCGAGTTCGCCCGCGGTCTGGTGGAGCCCTACGTCGCCGAGCGGGTCACCGCCGGCGACCACCCCGACGACGCCCGTCGCATCGCCGAGGAGCAGACCCAGACCCTGTTTCCCGGTGGCCGCCCGGCGCCCGGCCAACTCGTCTTCCACGTCGTCGACGACGCCGGTGCGGAGGCGGGGACCCTGTGGATCGGACCCCGCAGCCCCGAACGGCCCGACGCCTTCTGGGTCTGGGGCGTCGAGATCGACGAGCGTCACCGGAGCCGGGGACTGGGGCGCGCCGCCATGCGCCTGGCCGAGGAGGCGGCCGTCGCCCACGGGGCCGCGGAACTGGGCCTGAACGTCTTCGGCCCCAACGCCGTGGCCCGGCACCTCTACGAATCGATGGGCTACGAGACGACGGCCCTCCAGATGCGCAAGTCGTTCGGTCAGCGAAGCTCGTAGATCTCGTAGGTCAGCGTCGACCCCTCGAGCGTCCCTTTCCCGACGGCCTGGATCTTGTTCAGCCATCCGTAGCGCTCGTCGCCGACCTCGAACTTCGGCGCCGTGTAGAGCGGGGCGTCCATCCCTTCCGAGAAGTCGCGCCGACCCTGGTAGTACACGAAGACGAGGGCGCCGTCGTCGGTCTCCATGGTGGCCCGGACGTCGAGCGTCCCCGTCCCGTCGGGGCCTATGGTCAACCAGTCGGCCCCGGCGTTGCCCTTGCTCGCGCCCCGCAACCGGTCGCCCGTCACGGTGAAGCTCTTCACCTCGACGATCACCCGGGTCCCCGCCGGCGTGTTGGTGAGCACGAGCGGATCGGCCAGCTCGGCCACCATCGTGCACAGGGGGACGAGCTCGAGACCCACGACCCGGACCCTACCGTCACAGTGTCCCCGGTCGCATCACCACCGTCACCGGCGCCCGTCAGTCGGCGGCCAGCAGTGCCCTCTCCAACACCGGGCGGTGCCGCAGCATCCACGACGCGCTGCGCGCCCTCCAGGTCACGGCCCACGCCACCGGGTAGCCCGACCCGTCCACGGGACCGGACTCCGGAGTGACGGCGCCGAGCACCGCCTCGTCGCGCGCCGAGTGGACGGCGAACTCCACCATCGTGTCGACGAAGTTCCGGCGCCGACGCCGGGGCAGTCCGTAGCCGTCCAGGACGAGGCGGAGCTGGCGGGCGCGGTCGTCGGGGCTCCCCAGCCCGTTGCGTCGGGCGACATCGTCGTCGTGCAGCTGGGCGTTGAGCCACGCGGTCTGGGCGAGGTCCCAGACGGCGTCGACCGGTCCGGCGAACTCCCAGTCAACGAAGGCCACCGGGAGCCCGTCGCGGGCGATGATGTTCCACGGGCCGAGGTCACAGTGGCTGATCACGGGATCAGAGCCCGGCAGCTCCCGGCCGAACCACGGCTGCCAGAGAGCGTCCGGCGGAGCATCGAACGTCCGCGTCGCCTCGTGGAGCTGGCGGAGCATCCGACCCACCTCGGCCACCGCGTCGTCGCTCCAGGGGCGGGGCTGCGGGGACTCTCCGGACACGAAGCCGAGCATCTCGCGCCCGTCCTCGGCGAAGCCGCTTCCCACCACCCTCGGAGCGCCGCTGAATCCGACGTCCTCCAGGTGCCGCAGGAGGGCGATGGTGGTCGGGCTCCACGGGCCGGCGTTGCGCAGCACCACACCGTCGCGGACGCGGGCGTTCGACGGGCGCTCTCCGCTCCCGTCGACCGTCAGCGGACTCTCGCCTCCGGCCGCCTCGCCGTCCACGGCCCAAGCTTCGCAGTTCGCGGGTGGCGGTGCCGTCGTCAGCAGTAGCCCTGTTTGGTCAGGAACGTCCGCAGTGCCCGCACGTAGGCGCCGCCGGTGGGTGTGAAGGGCCCGCCCAGCTTGCCCCGGGCCTCGAGCTGATCGACCGTCGCCCACGCGTGGCCGCCCCGCCCGACGACACATTCATCGGCGACCCACGCGGCCAGGTAGCCGAGCCCGTCGGCCGGAGTGTCGGCAAAATTCTTCCACTGGGCAGAAGCGTCAGCGGCGGCCAGGTCCGGATGCAGGATCGAATACCGCTTGGTGATGTTGACGAAGGCGCCGTGGTCGAACTGCAGGAGCTCGAGGGGCATCCCCGAATAGGCGAACGCGGTGAACTCGTAGGCAAAGGCGCTGTCCGCCGTCACGAACATGGCGTCGGCACCGTCGGCACGGAGCGAGGCGCCGGGGTTGCCCACCGTCTCCTCGACGGCAGGGGAGAGTCCCGCCGTCGAGAGGGCGATGGCCCGGATCACGGTGCAACAGTGCGCGTAACCGGTGTACATGCCGAAAAGAGCGGTGGGCAGATCCTCGCCCGGAAAACGGGCCAGGCACAACGCGTCGGTGCCCGGCTCCTGCTGGGTCGCATTGACCCCGAGTGGACGGGGAGCCAGGCCTGTCGGAATCACCAGGTGCGACGGACTCAGTCCCTCATCGCGCGGTGGCCCCACCGCCTCGGAGAATCGGCGACCGTCCCCGAGCGTCACGCTGAGGACGGGATGGGACAGAGCGGGATCGAACGAAGGTCTGGTGAGGACGGTTCCCGTGAGCGTGGCGGTGACGTTCGCCAAGCTGGCTGTGGTGGTGACCGCCGTCCCCGCCGGGGTGGTCGAGAGATCGAGAGAGCCACACGCCAGAGGTCGGCCGCCGCCGCCTGTCGTCGGAGCGGTGGTGGCAGAGGACGTCGGCGTCGTGGCCGGAGTGATGGCGTGACCGACCGGTGCGGACCGCAGGGCGGAAAGAGGGACGGCCACGGCGGCGACGACGGCGGCCGCAGCGCCGACGGCCAAGACCCGCCGGAGCCGGGCGCGGCGACGCACCAGCGTCTCCACCTTGCCGGGGAGAGAGCCGTGCAGGTCGAACGCCGGGGCCTGACGGAGAAACTCCCGCCGAAGCTCGTCACCGCCGTCGTCGCGCTCAGGCATCGTCGTCTCCCTCCAGCTGCGTCCGCAGGGCGTCGAGCGCCCGCGACAACCGGGACTTGACCGTCCCGGGCGCCACCCGCAGCAGCGCGGCGATCTCCGTCTCGGGCATGTCCTCCAGGTAGCGCAGCGTCACCGCCACCCGCTGGGCCGGAGGTAGCGCCCCCAGAGCCCGGGCCAGGTCGACCTGGGCCCAGACACCCTCGTCGGCGCCGGGCGCCGAGAGCGGTGGCGCCGACCGTTCGCCGTGGCGGAGGACGACGAGCCAATGGCGGCGGTCCTTGGCGGCCAGGTTCACGACGGCCCGCCGGAGGTAGGGGAGAAGGCTGTCGACCCTTCCCGCCGACCACTTCGGCCAGACCGCGGCAAAGGCCTCGGCCACGAGGTCCTCCGCCCGCGTCCGGTCGCCGCACAGGTAGAAGGCGAGACGGGCGAGGCGTGCGCCGTGCTCGACCATGGCCGCGGCGAAGGCCTCGTCGAGACCCACTGCGACCGTCGACCCGGGGCCCGCTGGTCTCGTCCGCACCTCCTCGAAACCCCCTGCCGGGTAGGTGATCGCCCTCACATCCGGTCTTGACCCGCCAGGTCCCCGATCGGTTCCCTCATCATGGTCGACCGGCCCGTCGAGCGGTGCCCGGGCGCGGCGTTACCGTGGGACATGGACGGCGTCCGACGGGCCCGGCGACACGACCGGGCGGCGGTGACGGCGGCCACGGCCGCCGCCTTCGCCGACGATCCGGCGTGGTCGTACCTTCTCGGTGACGACTACGAGCGTCTGGCGCCACTCTTCGCCGGTGCGTTGTTCGACCTCCGGGTCGACTCGAGAAGCGTCTGGGTCACCGGTGACCTGACGTCGGTGGCCATGTGGGATTCCCAGGGGTGGGATTCTCCGGGGTGGGATTCTGCGGGGTGGGATTCTCCAGGGTCTGAGTCGCCCGGCGTGGACTCCGGACCGGCCGAAACCGCGCCGCCGTCCGAGGAGGTCTGGGGGGAGTACCGCGCCGTGGCCGGTGCGTCGGTGTGGCGGCGGCTGGTGGAGTACGAACGGGCCGTCGACGCGGCGCGACCGACCACCCCGTACTGGTACCTGGGGGTGCTGGCCACCCGCCCGGACCGCCAGGGTGAAGGCGGGGCGTCGGCGGTGATGGCCCCCATCCTCGCCGCCGCCGACGGTGACGGGATCGACTGCTGCCTGGAGACGTCGACGGCGCGCAACCGCGCCTTCTACGAGCGCCGCGGCTTCACGGAGGTCACCGACGTCCACATCACCGGCGGACCTCCGACGTGGTGGCTGCGTCGAACGACAGGGTGATCCCATCGCCGTCGGCCAACGCGCGCCACCGCCGACCGAGATCGTGGAGCCGCTGCGAGACGGCGGCGGTGGCCTCGGCATCGAGGCGGGTTACTGTCACGGCCCCGACCTTTTCGGTCCCCGTACCGACGGCCCCGAGGACCGCCACCGCCCCTTCGGCCTTGATCAGGTCGGAGAAGTCGACGCCCGGTTGGTCGCGCAGCGGCCTGCCGTCCCGGATGAGGGTGGCCTGGTTGTCGACGAGCCTGACCTCGGTGCCCCGGTCGACCATCCCCCAGAACCCGTTGGCGATGCCGAGACCGTCCTCCACCACCAGGTGGATCAAGTCGTGGGGCAGCCGGTCGCCGTAGCTCGGGAAGGCCCAGAACGTCTCGGTCCCGTCGGCGCGGGTCACGTAGACGCGGTCACGGCGTTCCCGGTGACGCACGAACGTCACCTGCAGGGTCACGGCCGGTGCCTCGACATCGTCACTCCCACCACGTTACGGGTCACGTCAGGCGACGGGGCCGGTCTCAGGGTGCCGACACGGGGTCGTGATGGAGCCAGCCCACCACGTCGGCCGGCGCCAGGTCCTCGACACGGGCACGGTAGTGGGCCAGTTCGTCCGTCGAGAGCGCCTCCCGGCCGGCACCGGACGAACCCCGGCGGAAGAAGCTCCGGTGGTCCTTCAAGATGTCCGCCGGGTCCGGTGCGGTACGTCCGGCGCGGGCGCGCATCTCCTCGAACCCGGCGGCCCGCACGATCTCGGGCCACGTCGATTCGGGTACCTCGATGTCGAGCAGCGCCGCCAGATGGTGCATGGTGCCTCCGAGATCGGCGCAGAGATCGGCGTAGTGGACGAGAACGATGTTCGGCTGGTGGCGACGCGCCCACGCGTCGCCCGCGTGCCACACCACCCCGGCCAGGGTGTCCAGCTGCCGGCGGGGGTCGCCGTCCCAGTCGATCCACGACAGCAGCCACTCCCGCAGATCCGGTCGGGCGGGAGGCGGATGCGGCGGCTCCGGTTGGCCGGTCAATTGCCGCAGACGCGCCCGGTCGATGTTGTCACCCTGGTGGTAGAGCGAGACGGCCGCGTCGAGCGGGTGCCGGCCGACGACGATGTAGGTGGCCCGCGGGTCGAGCGGTATCCCGTCGAGCGGCGTGTGCGTCTTGATGATCCGCCGGTGGTCCTGGGCCGACAGCCGGGCGACGATCTCGTCGCGGGGGGTACCGAGCCAATCGAGCCAGGGTGAGAGCCGGCCGAGCGGCTGGGGAAGGTCACCGCTCCGGAAGACCAGGAGGGCGCAGATCATCTGCATCCAGGTGGTTCCGCTCTTCGAACGCGTGCTGATGACGATGTCACCCTGACGAAAAGGGAATCCCCGCCACCGCCCGCTGTCCTCGTCGTCCGAGCGGTACCGGACCGGGTCTACCCCCGACACGCGACGATCGTAGTCTCTTGACTCTGGACAGCTGTCGCCCGAGCGACGAGAGGGAGATTGATGGCCGACGGACCTTTTAGTTCCGAGTTGTTCTCCTTCGCCGATGCCTTCATCGAACGGAGCGCCGCGCTCAACCCCATCGCGGCCACGGATTACGGCATCGACCGCTACGACGACGTCCTTCCCGATTACTCCCTGGACCACGCCGCTCAGACGACGGAGTTCCTGCGTTCGTCGCTCGCGACCCTCGCCGACATCGTGCCCACGGACGACATCGACCGGATCGGCAAGGAGATGATGGTCGAGCGTGTGTCCGCCACCCTGGGCCTCGACGAGTCCGGTGAGGCCCGCCGGACGTTCTCGGTGTTGACGTCGCCTGCGTCGGCCATCCGGCAGGTGTTCGACCTGCAGCCGGCCGACAGTCCCGAGCACGCCGAGAGGATCAGGTCGCGCCTGGCGGCGGTGCCCGGGGCACTGGAGAGCTGGCGCGGAGCGCTGGACGAGGACTCCCGGACCGGCCTGGTGGCGGCCCGCCGCCAGGCGCGCGGGGTGGCCGACCAGCTCGACACCTACGAACGCGGTGCCTTCGCGTCCGTGGCCCGGCGCGTCGCCGACAGATGCGCGGTGGACGCCGAGGCATCGGGTCTCACGGCGGCCGCCTCAGATGCCGACAGGGCCTGCGGCGAGCTCGGGCTGTGGCTCCGCTCCGTCTACATGCCACGGGCGGTCGACACCGACGCCGTCGGTGCCGAGCGGTACCGATCGTGGGCGACCTACTACAACGGCGCCGAGCTCGACCTGGTCGAGATCTACCACTGGGGATGGACGGACCTGCAGCGCATCAACGCCCGCATGTGGGAGATCGCCGCCGAGCTGGCCCCCGGGGCACGCACCCTGGCCGAGGTGGCCACCCGACTCGATGCCGACGAGAGCCGCGCCGTCCACGGCGCCGAGGTCCTGCTGGAGCGGCTCCGGGGCCTGACCGAGAGCGCGGTGGAGATGCTCGACGGCGTGCACTTCGAGATCGACGAGCGCATCCGCTTCTGCGATGCCCGTCTGGCTCCCGAGGGCTCGGCGGCGGCGCCGTACTACATCTCGCCGAGCGAGGACCTGAGCCGTCCGGGGACGACCTGGTACCCCACCCTCGGACACGACCGCTTCCCCATGTGGCGGCTGGCGTCGACCTGGTATCACGAGTCGGTCCCCGGCCATCACCTGCAGTGCGCCACCACCATCCTCCAGCGCCGGACACAGACCCGGTTCCAGCGGCTCGAGGGCTTCGTCTCCGGGTACGGCGAGGGATGGGCGCTCTACGCCGAGCGGCTCATGGAGGAGCTCGGCGCCTTCACCGACCCCGGTGACGAGATGGGCTACCTGTCGTGCCAGGCCCTACGGGCGGCGCGGATCGTGGTGGACATCGGGATGCACCTGTCGCTTCCGGCACCGGATGATGTCGGTGTCCTCGGCGATCTGGGCGACGTCGCCGGCCGCATCTGGGACGCCCCGGCGGCTGTCGCCCTCCTGGAGGAGCGAGCCATCGAGCCCACCGACATGGCCGTCTCCGAGGTGGACCGGTATCTGGGTGTGCCGGGCCAGGCCATCTCGTACAAGGTGGGGGAGCGGGCCTGGCTCGACGTCCGGGCCCAGGCCCGTCGCCGGCTGGGCCCGGCCTTCGACCTGAAGGCGTGGCACGCCTTCGCCCTGGCGCTCGGGCCCATGGGGCTCGACCTTTTCACCAAGGAGATGTCGGCCTTCGACGATCCCGATCCGAGGAGGTGAGTGATGCGACTCGACGACGACACCGACGCGACCGACGGCGACGCTCGTGCCCCAGGTCTGAACGCCGCCGCGTGACGGGCCGGACGGCGGTTACGGGCGCAGGTCGGCGATCCAGAGCCAGGTCTCGTAGGGCACCTCCATGAGACCGCTCGGAAAGCGCTTGGCCAGGATCGTGGACAGGACGCGCATGAGCTCGTCGCGCTCGGTGTCCCGCAGGGCTGCGACATAGCTGTGACTGCGCAGGTCGGTGAGCCAACCGTCGATGGTGGTGATGCGAAGCCACGGAACGGTGACCCGGTCCCGGACCACAAAGAGACCCGATCGGCCGAGCTCGTCGCCCCAGTCGGTGTCGCGTTGCGATCGCTGGGTCCCCGGGCACCATGTCTCGATAGTGGCCCAGTGGGCGTCGAACCAGTCCTCGCCGTCGGCTCGGGCGTGCGACCACCAGCCGGCCCAGCGGCCCCCCGGCCGCAGGACACGCGTCGACTCCGGGACCCGACGGGTGGGATCGACCCAGTGCCAGGATTGGGCGAAGCAGATCAGGTCGGCACAGCCGTCTCGAAAGGGGAGTCGGCCGCCGTCGGCCACGACGGCGCGCAGGTCGTGGGTGTGGCCGACCGCCCGGCGCAGGAGCCGGGCACCGATGTCGAAGGCGATGACGGTGGCACCACGTTGCAGGAGGTCCCGGGTGGCGATGCCCGTCCCGGCACCGCCTTCCAGGACGGTGGCGCCGGCGATCGGCCCCAGCGCGTCGTAGACGCCACCCGGATGCACGGGTCGACCCGAGTCGTATTCGTCGGCCACCGAGTCGAACGAGGGCATCGACGTAGTATCCGCCGGCGGGCGGTCACCCGCACGGCGGACGTCGCCACTCGGCGGACGTCGCCACTCGGCGGACGGCGCCGCTGACGTAACATCCGGCGCCGACGGTGAGGAGCGTCATGCAGGTGATCATCCTGGGAAGCGGGAGCCCACTGCCCGACCCGGCGCGCGCCGGTCCCTCGACCCTCGTGCGGACGGCCACGGGGGACCTCGTGTTCGACTGCGGGCGCGGCATCCTCATCGCGCGCGTCGGCGGCCGCCTCGGGTGCCGGGGCCTTCGCGGCGGTGTTCCTGACCCATCTGCACAGCGACCACATCACGGACCTCAGCGACATCGTCACCACGCGCTGGATCACGTCGTTCGCACCCAATCCCCTCGTCGTGTTCGGTCCGCGCGGCACGTCGGCACTGATGCAGGCCACCGAGGCCATGCTCGAACCGGACATCGGGTACCGCCTCGCCCATCACGAGGATCTGACCTGGCGTCCGGTGTCGACGGTGACCGAGGTCGACAGCGGCGTCGTCTTCGAACAGGGCGGCGTGCGGGTCACGGCGGCCTCGACCGATCACTCACCGGTCCGGCCGACGGTGGGTTACCGCATCGACGACGGGCAACGGTCGGTGGTCGTCGCCGGTGACACGGTTCCGTGCCCGGGGCTCGACGACCTGTGCCGCGGGTCGGACGTGCTCGTCCACACGGTGGTACGACGCGATCTCATCGAACGGTTCGGCCTCCCCCGGCTCACCGACGTGCTCGACTACCACTCGTCGGTGCCCGACGCCGCCCGGACGGCGGCCCGCAACGGTGTGCGCACCCTGGTGCTCACCCACCCGGTGCCGGTCCCGGCCCCGGGTACGGAGCAGGAGTGGCTCGACCAGGCGTCGGCCCACTTCGGCGGCGAGGTGGTCCTGGCCGCCGACTTGCTCACCCTCGACGTGACCGGTTGACATGGCCGCATGAAACACATGAGTGCACCGGTTATGGCCCCTCAGGACCGTCGTGTCGGACGACCGGGTCCGATCGGACGACCGGGTCCGAGGGTCTGAGGGTGGGACGCGTCGAGGGCAAGGTGGCCATCGTGACCGGTGGCGCCGGGGGGATCGGGGCGGCGACGGCCCGGGCCCTGGCCCGAGAGGGCGCCTCGGTGGCGGTCGTCGACATCGACGGCGCCCGGGCGGCGGACGTGGCCGAGGCCATCGAGGACGCCGGGGGCTCTGCCCATTCGGCGCGCGGCCGACCTCTCGGAGGAGACCGGAGGTGGCCGCGGCGGTCGGCGTCCACCGTCACCCGGTTCGGGCGCCTCGACGTCCTCCACAACAACGCGGCGCTGACGGAGTCCGACTTCCTGTCACGCGACACCCGCGGTGACCGAGCTGTCCCTCGAGGTCTGGGAGCGGACGATGGCCGTCAACCTGCGCAGCCAGATGCTGATGTGCAAGCACGCCATTCCCGAGATGGTCGCCGGCGGCGGCGGATCGATCGTCAACATGTCCTCCGGAGCGTCGCTCAAAGGTGACCGCACCCGCACCGCCTACGGCGTCTCCAAGGCGGGCGTCAACACGCTGACCATGTACGTGGCGGCCGGCCACGGCAAGCAGGGCGTCCGGGTCAACACCATCGTTCCCGGACTCATCATCACCGACGCCGTCCGTGCCCATCTGACCGAGGGCATGCTGGCCGGTGCTCGGCCGAGCGACGCTCACGCCGTACCTGGGCCAGCCCGACGACATCGCCAATCTCGTCGTCTTCCTGGCCTCGGACGAGTCGCGCTACATCACGGGACAGATGATCGCCATCGACGGCGGCATGTCCGCCCACGTCGGCGACTTCGGTCAGGACGAGCGATGACTCCGGTCGGCGACCGCGACGGCGACGGCGACGGTCGCGGGAGTCGACGGCTCAGGTGGGACCGAGGACGTAGGACCCGGTATCGGGATGGTGGTACCAGCCGCTCGCGGCCTGGGTCCCGCCGTCGACATGGATGGTCTGGCCGGTGACGTAGCTCGACAGCTCGCCGGCCAGGAAGACGGCGGCTCCGGCCATCTCGTCGACGTGACCGGCACGGCCCATCGGGACGGTGAAGCCGAAGCGTGCCTCCGCTCCCGGCGGGGCCACCGGCGGCCATGCCCTCGGTCAGGGTGATGTCCGGAGCCAGGGCGTTCACCCGGATGCCGTGGGGAGCGAGCTCGAGCGCGGCCGTCTTGGTGAAGTTGATGACCCCGGCCTTCGCCGCCGCGTAGGCCGCGTAGCCCGGGGCGGCCCGGACGCCCTCGATCGAGGTCACGCTGATGATGCTGCCGCCCGTGCCGTTCTCGACCATGACCCGGGCCACCCGCTGGGTGCACAGGATGACGTGCTTGAGGTTGGCCCGGTAGAGCGCGTCCCAGCCGTTCTCGGACGTCTCGAGGATCGGGGACGAGAAGACGCCGCCGGCGTTGTTGACCAGGATGCTCACCGGTCCGAGCTCGGCGATGGTGCGGGCCAGTGCCGCGTCCACCTCGGCCGACTCCCGGACGTCGGTGGTGATGCCGAGCCCGCCGACCTCCTCCGCCGCCGCCGCCGCCGTCTCGGCGTCGCGCTCCCAGATGGCCACCGAGGCACCGAAGGCGGCGAGGCCGCGGGCGATACCGCGGCCGATCCCCGATCCGCCGCCGGTCACGACGGCCACGCGGTCGGTGAGCAGCACCGATGAGGGGTCCATGGACATGACGTCGCCAGCCTAGATAAGTTCGAGAGCGAGCATCGGTACGCACGAGTGATGACGGTCAACAGCGTGACAGACACCGGCGACGACCGAGAGTAGGTAGCGCATGCCCAGGATAGAACCGATCCCGTTGGACGAGCTCGCCGAGGAGCCGCGACGGATCATCGAAGAGGGCGTGGCCGACGGGACCTACGCCACGCCGGTCCCGCTTCAGATCTTCGCCTACAAGACGGCGCAGATCCTCATGACCAACGCGGCACGCGGCGCGATGGGGAAGCAGAGCCTCCTGGGCGGGCGGATCCTCGAGCTCATCCGGATCCGCAGCGCCCAGCTGGGCGAGTGCCAGCCGTGCATGCAGTCCCGCAAGCACGACTCGATCACCGACGAGGACGTCGCCTGCCTCGTCGCGCCCGGGCATGCGCAGCTGACGGAGCAGGAGCGTCTGGCCGTGGAGTTCCTCGACCTCCTCTCGGCCGACCACCATGCCATCGACGACGACGTCTACCGGGAGCTCGGGAAGGTCTTCACCGCGGCCCAGATCGTCGAGCTCGGCTTCACCTGTGCCAACGCCATGGGACTGCACCGCTTCATCCACACCCTCGATGTCTTCGGAACGAGCCCTCCGGTGATCGCCTACGACGCCGATCAGGTCGACACCGCCTACTCCGAGGTTCCGGAGCAGGCACCGGCATGAGCGAGACCGTCTTCGTCACCGGTGCCACCGGACTGGCCGGCGCCAACATCTGCAAGCTTCTGATCGAACGAGGCGACCGCGTCCGTGCGCTCGCCCGATCCGGAGCCGACACCGGTCCGCTCGCGGCCCTGGGGGTCGAGGTGGTGACCGGCGACGTCACCGACGCCGACGACGTCCGACGGGCCGCGGCCGGTGCCGACGCCGCCATCCACTGTGCCGCCCTCCTCGGTGGGGCCAGCCAGAACCTCCCCGACTTCGAGGCCGTGAACGTGGACGGCACGAGACACGTGCTCGACGCGGCCGAGGCTCTCGGGATGCGGCGGGTGGTGGCCGTGAGCACGGGCACCTTCTTCGACACGGCCGGCGGACTCGATCGCGAGGACGCCCCGGTGTCGAAGGAGCCGAGCTCGGATCCGTACACGATCACCAAGATGGCGGCCTTCGAAGACGCCATGGCCCGCGCCGCGGCCGGCCAGGACGTCGTCACCACCCACCCCGGTGCCATCTTCGGCCCGTCTCCGGTGGCGAGCAACGCGCTCGGGCGAACCAGCTTCAACCGGGTGCTTCTGTCGGCCCTGCGCCAGACGGATCGAGCGGTACCTGACGTTTCCCGTGAGCTGGGTCTTCGCCGACGACATCGCACGCGGCTGCCTCCTGGCTCTCGATCGCGGCGTGTCGGGCGAGCGCTACATGCTCGACGGTCGGCCCGAAGACGTCGTGAGCACGGCCGAGGCGTGCAATCGGATCTGCCGGTTGGCCGGACTCGACCACCGGGTGGTGGACGTGGAGCCGTCGGACGATCCCGAGCTGGCCAAGGTCTTCGGACCGACGCTGGTGGCGATCGCCTTCAAACTGGCGTCGGCCCGACCGGCGCGCACCGGCCTGACCGAGTCGAAGACCTACAAGCGGCTCGGTTACGACCCCATCAGCCTCGACGAGGGGCTGGAGATCACCACGGGTTGGCTGCGCGAGATCGGCAAGATCGACTGACCCGTCCGGAGCGCCGGCGTACCGTGGTCACCGCCGGTTCCACCGGTCGACCGTCGGTCATGCGGGCGCACGGGTGACGGCCAGGAGATGGGCGCTCAACCCGAGGAGGGTCGGCTCGCTCTCGACCACCCGTGCGGCATGGAGGATGACCTCTCGACCCGTGTCGGTGTCCCAGACGTCGGCCAGATGTGCCAACCAGCCGGCCAGACCCTCGACCCCGACGAGCTCGACCACCGAGAGCCCCACCTCCACCAGCTCCTCGCGGAGCTCGGCGGGATGGTGGAAGTAGGCGGTCGTGAACCAGTGCGGTCGATCGTCGGGGTTGCGGTGCTGGCCGTCGGCCAGATCGTGATCGACCATCCGTCGGAACTCGGGATCGAACAGAAAGCCACGGGCGAGGCCGTCGAGCAGGGAGGCGAACCTGTTGATGGCGGCCACCGCCACGAGACCGCCCGGGCGCACGACGCGGACCGCCTGCTGCAGGGCGCGGAGGCGGTCCCGGCGATCGGTCAGGTGGTAGAGGGGCCCCAAGAGGAGGACGGCGTCGAACGAACCGCCGGTGAGGTCGAGACGCCTGGCGTCGCCGACATCGGCGGTGACGTCCAGGGAGGAGAGGTCGGCTCGCACGGCGTCGACGTGGCGCGGCGTCAGATCGACGACGTGGACGTGGTAGCCGTCGCGGGCCAGCCACGACGCATGGACCCCCGTCCCCCCACCGACGTCGAGGACGCGCGCCGGCGGTGGGGGGAGGTGGCGGCGCAGAACCTCCGGGGTGCGCAGCAACTCCAATCGACCCAGGCCGGCGGTGATGCGTTGCTCCTCCCGCTGTGACCCGTAGTGCCTGAGGACCGCGTCGGTGTCGTCCACGGGCCAACGTTAGGGCCGGCGGGAGAGCGACCGCGCCACGGACGTCGTCGGAACGGGCCGTAGGGCGCCGGATAACGTTCATGGAGTGAGCACCTCGCGCCTGGAGACTTTCAGCGACGGGGTGTTCGCCATCGCCGCCACTCTTCTCATTCTGAACGTCCACGTAGACAGTCCCCACCTGGGGCACGCCCTGGCCAGAGCGTGGCCGAGCTACGCGGCCTACGCGGTGAGCTTCATCACGATCGGGATCATGTGGGCCAACCACCATGGCGTGTTCTCCCAGATCGACAGGGTCGGCCGGGCGTTCCTGCTGATCAACGTGTTCTTCCTCATGTCCGTGGCCTTCGTGCCGTTCCCCACTGTCCTCGTGGCCGAGCATCTCCGCGACTCCGGTCTCGAGGCGGCCTCCCTGGCCTACGGCTTCACGTTGACCGTCACGGCCTTCTTCTACAACGCGTTGTGGCTCTATGCCGCGCACGGGAGACGCCTCCTCCGCGAAGACGCCGATCCCCGGGTGGTGTCGGGCATCACCCGGAGCTACCTGCCCGGGCCGTGGATCTATCTCGCCTCCACTCTCATCGGATTGTGGAAGCCGACGGTCAGCGTCGTGCTGTACGCCGCCATCGCCGCCGTCTACATGCTCGAGAGCGCGGTGTTCGGCCGCCGGTTGACCGCTCTCGACTGAAGTCGCCGGCGCGGGGAAACGATGTTCTCCTGGCTACCGCGGCGGACCCGCCAACAACGCTGGTCCTGGTCAGGCTTCGGAGTCGTGGTGCTCGCGTCGGTCGCCACGATCGGCGTGTTGGTCATCGTCGTCGCACACAAAGACGCCCAATTACCGAAGGTCGCCGACTGCCCGGCGGCCAGCATCGTCAACACGACCTTGGGGACGAACGTCGCCGCCCCCACCGCGGTGAGCGAGAGCGATCTGCTGGGGTGCTTCTACCCGGAGGGCTCGGACGGGCAGGCGGTCTCCGTGAGCTTCGACATTGCGACCGGGTCGGTCGACCCGTGCCGCACCCGCCGCCGACTGGTGGTGTCGGGTCACGAGGCCTGCGACGTGACGGGCACACCCGGTACCAGGAGGTCGGGTGCGTCACTGGTGGTCGAGGCGGGACGGCTCCAGGACCAATTCACCACCGACCGAACGACGGTCCGGCTCGATCGCCTCGAGGCACTGGCGGCCAAGGTTCTCAGTGCGGTGCCACCCCGCCTGCACGGCGGGACCCCGTCGGTTCACATCTCCGGCGCGGTGAGCCAGGCGTGACGCTGGCGCGCCCGCGGTGGCGGTCGGAACCTCCGTATCCGGTGCGGACCAAGCGGGCAACCTATCCGATCCCGTGTCGCTGTACGATCGGACGATGACGATCGACAACGACGACGATCTGGCCGGCCTCGAGCGCGCCGGGCACGTCGTGGCCGAAGCGCGTGACGCCATGGTGGCCACCGTCGCTCCCGGCGTCACCACCGGCGAGCTCGACGCCATCGGACGCGAGGTCTTCCGTCGTCACGGTGCCCGGTCGGCGCCCCGTGCCACCTACGGATTTCCCGGTTGGACGTGCATCAGCGTCAACGACGAAGCCGCCCACGGAATCCCGTCGATCACGAGGAGTCTGCGGTCCGGAGACGTGGTGAACCTCGATGTCTCTGCCGAGCTCGACGGATACTGGTCCGATACCGGCGCCAGCGTCCCGGTGGGCGACATATCGGCTCAGGCCTCGAGGCTGCTGACGGCGACCGAATTGGCGCAGCGCGAGGCGATGGGTGCCGCCCGAGCGGGACGGACTCTGCGCGACAACGGACGGGCGGTGCAGCTCCGGGCCCGACAAAGCGGGTTCCACGTCGTCAAGAACCTCTACGGTCACGGGACCGGTCGGGCCCTGCACGAGGCACCGTCGGTGCCGAGCTTCGACGACGGCCAACGCCTGGTTCTGTGGGAAGGGCTCGTGCTGGCCATCGAGCCGTTTCTCTCCACCGGCAGCGACCGGGTGGTCGACGATCCCGACGGGTGGACACTGCGGACCTCGGACGGGAGCCTGGTGGCGCAGTACGAGCACACCGTGGTGGTGCGGCGGGGTCAGCCCTTGGTGCTCACCGCGGCCTGAGGTTCAACGGCGGGTCACCGGCGGTTCAATGGCGGGTCAGCCGCAGCATGAGGTACAGCCCCGTGACCCACAGCGCCATGGTGATCAAGACAATCTCGACGCTGTGTGAGATATGAATCGTCATCATATTCCCACCTCACAACTCGAAAACGTGGGGATGCCGCTTGAACGAGGCGACTGAGAGGCCCCTAGGTCTCATCGACCCCCGTCCCCGGGAACTTGACGGGTCGTCGTTGCAGTTGAGTGCCGCCGCGCCGGCGGAGGCTAGGAAGCCATTCGCGACTCGACGCCGAGAGCCGCCAGCTTGTGCCAGGACCGCTCGACGATCAGCGGGTAGGTGTCCAGGTAGTAGCGGAGAGCACCACACGCCTGGTGGATCGCGGCACCCCGGCTGCGGGCGAGCGTCGCGTCGTCAACAGCGAGGGCGTCGAGAAAGGCCCGACGGGACTCGTCGGTAAAGAGCGGCGACCAGACAACCTGAACGTCGACAGCGGGGTCGCCGGCGCATGCTGATCCCCAGTCGACGATCCCGGAGAGCTGGCCGGAGCTCAACAGGCAATTGCCCTCGATGTCCCCATGGACCCAGACGGGACGTCCCCGGTGCGGTGGCGCCGCCAGCGCCTCCTCCCACACCTCCCGGGCCCGCCCGGTGTCGATCAGGTCGCCGGCGTACTCGATGGTGCCGAGGGCCACGTCGTTGTACTCCAGCAGCGGCCTCGCCCGATTGACGGCTTCAGGGGCGCCGTCGGTGGGCATGGTGTGGAGGGCGCGGACGACGTCGGCGAGGGCGAGCGCGAAACGGACGGGATCGTCCATCCGAGAGAGGGTGGCGGCGTCGCCCGGAAGCCACCGGTGCACTGCCCACCGATAGGGGTAGCCGCCGGCTGGCTCACCGATGGCGATCGGCTCGGGCACGACAACGGGGAGATGCGGGGCGAGGCGGGGTAACCACGTCGCCTCCTTCTCGACTTGTTCCTTCGCCCAGTGGATTCGGGGGAGGCGAACCACGAGGTCGTCACCCAGGCGCCAGATGGCGTTGTCCGTGCCCCAGGGCTCGACCACTGTGAGCCGCCTGTCGGCGAGGTCAGGGAATTGCGTCGCCAGAAGGCGGCGGACGAGTGCCTCGTCTACGTCTATCTCCTCCTGGTGCATGCGGTGAGGCACGACGAGAAGTCTTCATGGCCTCCGGCGTCGCGTCGAGCGCAGGGCCAGATGAACGCTTACCAGCCGACCTCTCCGTCGACCAGCTCCCGGATGAGGTCGGCGTGGCCGTTGTGGCGGGAGTACTCCTCAATCATGTGGACGTAGATCCAACGCAGGGAGCACGGCTCCCCGCGTCGGAGTCCGGTGTCGTCCAGGTCGTGGGTCGCCGCCGCGGCGCGGCTGGCATCGCACTCGGCTTCCCAGGCCGCACGGTCGGTGTCCCAGTCGGCGTCATCGAGGGGGACGAGCTCGCTGTCCTCGACGGCGGGGTCGTACCAGATTCCCGGAGTCTCGGGTTGGCGGAGAAGGACGCGACGGAACCAGTTGCGCTCGACTTCGGCCATGTGTCGGAGGAGGCCGTGGAGCGACAACAGGGAGGTGGGCACCGGTCGGGCCTTGCGGCCGGCGTCGTCGAGGCCCTCGCACTTGAGCAGAAGGGTGGTGCGGTGGAACTCGAGCCACGCCTCGAGCATCGGCCGGTCGGCGAGGAGATACGGGGGCTCCTGGCGGCGGGGGTCTTCGAGGTCTTCGACCATCAGGCGGGTCCTCCAGTGTTGTGGGTCGATCGGTCCTGCTGCTCGGTGAACAGACTCCCCGTCACCCCTCCCTATCACCCCTCCCTATCACGCAGTGGTGACACCCGAGCGCCCGGCGACGGCTCTCTCCAGGGCGTCCACGTCGGACGAGTCGAGTCTGCGGTAGGCGGCTCCCGAGGACCGGTCGGGCGACCACCAGACGGGATCGGCGCAGCGCCACCGTTCCGCCCGCAGCGCCCGGGTGAGGACCTTCGATGTCGCCGTGGTCGGGAGGGCCTCGGAGACGCGGACGAAGCGCGGTGCCCACTTCGTCCCCATGTCGGTCTGGGCGGTGAGAAAGGCGGCGAAGGCGTCCGGGTCGAAGACCGCCCCCGGGCGCAGCTGCAGGGCGGCCATCACCTGGTCGCCGGTGACGGGATCAGGTACGGCGAAGACGACGGCGAGAACGACGCCGGGATACCGCTCCAGGATGCGTCCGACGGGAGCGGCGGAGAAGTTCTCACCGTCAACCCGCAACCAGTCGTCCGAACGTCCGGCGAAGTAGAAGAAGCCCTGCGCGTCACGGTAGGCGAGATCACCGGTCCAGTACCACCCGTTGCGCAGTCGGGCCCGCTCGGCGTCACCGTTGTCCCAGTACCCCTCGAAGCCGGCCCCCCCGGACTTGGAGACCAGCTCTCCGATGGCGTCCTCGGGATTGGAGAGCCGGCCGTCGGCGTCGAAGCGGGCGATGGCACACTCCTCACCCGTCGTGGCGTCCATGACCACCGTGTCCTGCGGCGCGCGCCCGAGGGCGCCGTGGGGGGTGTCGGGTGTGCGCTGGACCGTCGCACCCCCTTCGGTCGAGCCGTAGGAGTCCACCACCGTGCAGCCGAAGCGCGTCGCGAAGCGGGCCAGATCGTCCTCGGCCCCCTCGTTGCCGAAGACGCGCGTCAAGGTGTTGTCGGCGTCGTCGGGGCGCTCGGGGGTGGCCAGGATGTAGGAGAGGGGCTTGCCGACGTAGTTGAAGTAGGTGACGCCGTGGCGCCGGACGTCGGGCAGGAACCCCGACGCCGAGAACCGGCCGGCGGTGGGCAGCGCCAGGGTCGCCCCCGCCACCAGTGCCGGGCTCCAGCCGGCCATGAGCGCGTTGGAGTGGAAGAGGGGCATGGCCACGTAGCAGACGTCGTCGGGGGTGATCCGGTAGATCTGGGCCACGGCGGCGCCGATGCGGGCCAGGCGACCCTGTGTGCAGCGACACGCCTTCGGCGCGCCCGAGGTGCCCGACGTGAAGATCAGGCAGCCGAGCGTGTCCGGCTCGACCGCCACCGCGGCCGGGTCGAAGAGATCGGCGTCGTCGAGGGGGGCGTGCTGACCGGGATCGTCGACGATGACGACCCGGGGGTTGGTCGGCGCCACGACGCCGAGGGCGGGGCCGAGGTCGAGCCCGTCGACGAGGGGCAGATGGGCGCGGTCGGTGACGAGAAGCTGGCACCTGGTGTGGGCCAGGTCGCGGGCCAGATCCGCGCCGCGGTGGGTGGGATTGGCGCCCACGGTGACCGCCCCGGCCAGCGCGGTGGCTCCGAGCCAGAAGGCGAACTCGGGGACGTTGTCGAGGAGGACGGCCAGGTGGAAGGGGCCCGGGGCCCGGTGCCGGGTCAGCCAGGCGGCGCGGGCCCGGGAGGCCTCGACCACGTCGCTCCAGGTCCACGTCTCGCCGTCCGCGACGAGGCCCGGACGGGTGTCGCCCGTGCGGGCGAGGAGGTGGTCGGCGATGGTGTCCATGGGCCCTCCGGCGTTGTCATCCCTGGTCAGAGGCATGTGATGTCCTGGCCGGGGACTCGTCTCGGCTCTCCCCGGATAATGGAACACGTTGCATTTTTTCCTCCGGAATGGTACCGTCCCCGCAAGCGAGAGGAGCTGCCCCATGGAGTTCGGGATCTTCAACGCCGTGTGCCTGACGCCGAAGTTCCGCGCCGAGCACGGTGCCAATGCGGAGCACCGGCGGATCATGGACGAGCTCGCCTACATCAGGGCCGCCGACGCGGCGGGGTTCAAGTATTCGTGGGCGTCGGAGCACCACTTCCTGACGGAATACTCGCACCTCTCGGCCAATGAGTCCTTCCTGGCCTTTGCCGCCGCCCAGACGAAGAACATCCACCTGGGGTCGGGCATCTTCAACCTCACCCCGCCGGTCAACCACCCGGCGCGGATCGCCGAGCGGGTGGCCATGCTCGACCACCTGTCCGAGGGGCGCTTCGAGTTCGGGACCGGACGCGGGTCGTCCACCACCGAGCAGCGGGGATTCGGCATCGAGGACCAGGAGCTCACCCGCGAGATGGTGGCGGAGACCCTTCCGCAGATCGTGCGGATGTGGAGAAACGAGGACTACTCCTACGACGGGCAGTTCTTCTCCATGCCCGAGCGCAACGTCCTGCCCAAGCCCTACACGAAGCCGCACCCGCCGCTGTGGGTGGCCGCCGGGAGCCCGGGGACGTTCGAATTGGCCGCCCGGCAGGGCCTCGGGGTGTTGTGCTTCGCCTTCGGTCCCCCCGAGGGGTTCATCCCGCTCATCGAGAAGTACAAGAAGGACATCAAGAACGCCGAGCCGGTCGGCGACTACGTCAACGACAACGTGATGATCACCACGCAGATGCTGTGCCTGGAGGACGGCGGGCAAGGCCCGGGAAGCCGCCTCCCAGATGGACAGTGGGTACTACATAAGCCTGGTGTTCCGGTACCTCGACACCTTCCCCCGGCCGCCCGGTATCCCCGAGTGGCCGCAGACCATTCCCGACCAGACGCCCGAGCAGATCAACAAGAGCATCGAGAGCCGGTCGATCGCCATCGGCGACCCGGCCGAGGTGACCGAGACGATCAAGCGCTTCGAGGAGACCGGAGCCGACCAGTTGAGTTTCGGGATGCTGTCGTCGGCCATGCCCATCGAGACGTGCGAGGAGGCGGTGGCCACGTTCGGAAAGCACGTCCTCCCGCAGTTCGACAAGGACCCTGTCCACAGCACCACACGCCAGCGGGAGGCCCAGGTCGGGAAATGACCCCCCGCCGGGCTCTGCGTCCCGGCGCGCCTGACCGCGGCGGCCTGCGCGCTGTACGTATTGTCCGATCGGAGACGAGGTCCCCCGGGGCGCGGTCCACCACTTTTGGTCCCGGCATCTGACGCTCGCGTCACGTACCCTTTCTGACAGCCACACGCGCGATTTCGCGAGGTGGGCTCCGGCGTCGTTGCCACCGGCGGGTCCTCGCCAGTGTCGGCGCTCGGTCGGGCCGCCGCCCCTGTGCCACCCTCGGCCCCCCCGGGGTCGGCGCAGAGGGCGGTGGTTCGCGTTCAGGACCCGAAGGCGCCGATGATGTCGTCGACCGTGGCTAGACGCGCCACCAAGGGGAGGGTGTGACGCAGGACGTCGTCGGCGAAGCCGGAGGGGATGCCGGCCACGGCGTCGGTGGCCACCACCACCCGGTAACCGAAGTTCACGGCTTCGATGGCCAGACCGATGATCCCGAGGTTGAGCGACACCCCGGTGACCACCACGGTGGAGGCCCCGGTGGCCCGCAGCATGGGGTCGAGCGTCGTCCCGATGAACGGCGAGACACCGTGACGGCGATGGGAGACGAGGTCGCCGGGCTCCGCCCCGAGCGCGGGGACGAGCTCGACGGCAGCGGTGTCTTCGAGGAGGTGGTCGGGCCGGTGGAGAAGGGCGGCGATGAGCGGGGCGTTGGACGGTGAGCCCAGCCGGTCGGACCGGAATCCCGCCGTGCAGTGGACGACGGGTACCGCGGCGCGGCGGGCGGCGGAGAGGAGCCGGGCCGTGTTGGCGACGACCCCCGCCCGGTCCACCGCGTCGGCCAGATCCGGGAAGCTCGACAGGTCCCCGACCACCCCGCGTTGGAGCTCCATGGTCACGACGGCGGCCTGTCCGGCGCCGACCAGGTCGGAGAGCTCGATGGGCATGGCGTCAGGTGGCGCCGGCCTCCGAGGTGACGATGGTGTTCGCCCACGGATAGTCGGGTTTCCCGCTCGGAGACCGTTCGATCTTGTCGACCACGTGGAGCTGGCGGGGCACCTTGTACCCGGCGACGTGGTCCCGGCAGTGTTCCTGGACGGCCTCGAGCGACGGCGCACTGTGTCCCGGACGGGGCTCGACGATGGCAGCCACGCGCTGGCCGAAGCGTTCGTCGGGGGCGCCGACGACGATGGCGTCCATGACGTCGGGGTGGGAACGGACGACGGCTTCGACTTCCTCGGGAAAGATCTTCTCCCCTCCGGAGTTGATGCAGATCGAACCGCGACCGAGGAGGGTGACCGACCCGTCGGCCTCGACGGTGGCGAAGTCACCCGGCATGACGAAGCGCTTGCCCCCGACCTTGATGAAGACCTCGGCCGTCTTCTTGGGATCGTTGTAGTACCCGACGGGGATGTTGCCCGACCGGGCGATCTTCCCGATCACGCCCGAGCCCGGCTTGACCAGTTCGAGCGCGTCGTCGAAGACCACCGTCCCTCCCAGCGACGTCACGGTGGGTCCGCTGCTCATCGCCGTCGCGCCGGGCAGGACGTGGGTGATGCCGTTGTTGCCCGACTCGGACGATCCGATGGCGTCGGTCATGACCAGGTTGGGGAAGTGGCGGAAGAACTCGTCCTTCACCGACGGGGAGAAGAGCGCGGCCGTCGATGTGAAGCCGATGAGCGACGACAGGTCGTAGGAGGCTCCGGGCTCGTCGAGGGCTTCGATCAGAGGTTTGCCCATGGCGTCTCCGGTGATCATCACCATGTTGACCCGTTCGCGTTCGATCATCGACCACACCTCATGGGGGTCGAACTTGGCCACGAGAACGATCCGGTTCCCGGTGAAGCTCTGTCCCATCACCGCCCATTGGGTGGCCCCGTGCATGAGCGGGGCGATGGGAAGGAACGTCAGGGATCCCCCCGCCGCCAGGCCCTTCTCCACCATCTGCTCGGGTCGTTCCATGCGGGTGCCCGTCATGGCGTCGATCCCGCCGCCCAGCGCGAAGAAGACGTCTTCGTGTCGCCAGACGACGCCCTTGGGCATGCCCGTCGTCCCCCCCGTGTAGAGGATGTAGATGTCGTCGCCCGAACGGGGGGCGAAATCACGCTCGGGCGAGGCGGCTTCGAGGGCCTCCTCGAAGCCGACGGCGTCGGGGCACGGGATCGGGTTCCTGGCTGTCGTCGTCGATGACGATGACGTGGCGCAGCGCCGGCAGATCGGGCAGAAGCGCGGCCACCCGGGGCGAGAACTGCCGCTGGTGGACCAGGGCGACGAGATCGGCGTTGCTGAAGAGGTAGTGGAGCTCGTCGTGGACGTAGCGGTAGTTGATGTTCACCCAGACGGCCCGCAGCTTGAAGACGGCCCACGCCGTCGTCACCCACTCGGTGCTGTTCAGCGCGTAGATGCCGACGTGCTCGCCCTTGCGCACCCCCTGAGCGGCCAGATGGTGGGCCAGGCGGTTGGCCCGCTCTTCCAGTTGGGCATAGGTGAGGCGCCGGCCCTCGGCCACGAGGTATTCGCGATCGGGGAAGGCGTCGACCGCCGCCTCGAAGAGGTCGGCCAGGTTGAACTCCATCCGCGACAAACTAGAACAAGTTTCGGTGACGGTGAAAAATGAAGCCGGCCGGCCACACGCGCGACGGTGACCCGGGTCCGTTTCCCAATCGGGCGATGTCAGGTCAGGTCGGAGGAGCCCAGGTGGAGGCGATCGCGTTCGTCGGCCCGGGCGGCGGTGACCGTCGAGGCGATGCCGGGACCGTCGAGGCCTAGTTCGGAGAGGATCAGGTCGGGCTTCCCGTGGGCGATGTAGGAGCGGGGGACCCCCAGGATGCGCACCGGCGGCAGGGGGTGGTCGATGCCGGGGAGCACCCGCATGGCGTCGAGGAGGAACGTCCCCGCACCACCGACGCGGATGCCGTCTTCGACGGTCACGACGAGACCGTGCGACGCCGGCGTCGCGGAGCATCTCGGGATCGGGCGGCGACACCACACGGACGTCCCAGACGGTGGCGTCGGTGCCGTCGGCGGCGAGCTTGGCCGTCGCCTCCTCGGCTGCTTCGAGCATCTTGCCCACGGCCAGGAGGCACACGGTGCCGTCGCCCCGGTGCACGAGGCGCGCCGACAGGCCGTGACCCACGGCGCCGCCCACGTGGCGGGCCGGGGTCTTCGGGAAGCGGACGACGGCCGGGCCGTCGAGGGTCAAGGCCGTGTCGAGCATCGGCCCGACCTCGTCGGCCGAGGAGGGGGCGAAGACGGTCATGCCCGGGATGGCGAGCGTGAGGGCCAGGTCGAGGATGCCGTGGTGGCTGGGACCGTCGTCGCCCGTGATCCCGGCCCGGTCGAGCACGAACACCACCGGCAGCCGGTGGAGTCCGACATCGAGGTTGGCCTGGTCGAAGGCTCGGCTGAAGAAGGTGGAATAGACGGCCACGACAGGGCGCAATCCGGCCATGGCCATGCCGGCCGCCGCCGTCACCGCATGCTGCTCGGCGATCCCGACGTCGAGGAAGCGCTCCGGGTACTTCGCCTCGAAGGGCAAGAGCCCGGTGGGTCCGGGCATGGCGGCGGTGATGGCGAAGACGTCGTCGTTGCGGTCGGCCGCCGCCAGCACGGCGCGGGTGAAGGCGTCGGTGTAGGACAACGGGGGCACGGTGGTGGACGGCTGGACTTTGTAGTCGTGGAGACGCTGGACCTCGTCCTCCTCGGCCGGGCCGTAGCCGCACCCCTTCTGGGTCAGCACGTGGACCACGATGGGGCCGTCCCATTCCGCCGCGTTGGCGAAGGCCTGTTCCATGCCCGCGATGTCGTGGCCGTCGATGGGACCGGCGTAGCGGACCCCGAGCGCCTCGAAGAAGCGGTGCGGGGTGACGACCTCGCGCACGGCGATGGCCAGTCCGTGCACGCCGGAGTAGGCGAGCCCACCGAGGCCAGGGATCCGACGGAGGTTGCGGCGGATCCGCTCCCGGGCGTGGACATAGGAGGGGTTGAGCCGGAGATGGGTGAGGCCCGATGAGAGCTTCGAGACGGTCGGGGCGTACGACCGTCCGTTGTCGTTCAGGACGATGACGACGCGACTGCTCGCGTGACCGAGGTTGTTGAGCGCTTCATACGCCATGCCACCGGTCAGTGCCCCGTCACCCAGAACGGCCACCACCCGACGTTCGTCTTCACCACGGAGGTGAAAGCCGGTGGCGATGCCGTGGGCGTAGCTGAGGGCCGTCGACGCGTGGCTGTTCTCCACCCAGTCGTGTTCGGACTCGGCGCGCGAGGGGTACCCCGACAGGCCTCCCGCTTGTTTCAAGGAGGGGAAGTCGCCGCTGCGGCCGCTGACGAGCTTGTGGACGTAGGCCTGATGGCCGGTGTCCCAGAGGATCACATCGCGCGGCGAGTCGAAGACGCGGTGCAGCGCGAGGGTCAGCTCGACGACTCCGAGGTTGGAACCGAGGTGTCCGCCGGTGGTGGTGACGGTCTCCACGATGTACGAGCGGATCTCCGTGCACAGCCGGTCGAGTTGCTCCCGCGACAGGCTGCGTAGGTCAGCGGGGTCGTGGATGTCGTCGAGGAGCATGGGCGTCTGGTGGTGTCGGGGGCAGGACTGCCGGTTGTCACGCTACCGCGGCCGGGCGAGCGGGGATCAGCGTCAAGACAGCCGCGGCGGTGGCGGCCAGGCCCGCGAGCAGGAACAGACCCGTGCTCAGACCGGCGGCGTCGGCCACCGAGCCCACCACGGCGGGACCGGCGACCCATCCGACGTATCCGGCTGCCGTGAGGGCGCCCACCAGCGCCGCCGGGGACACGGAGTCGCCCCGGGCGCTGGCGGCGCCGGGACCGGCGGACCGTACGGGCGTCGACGCCAGGGCCACCGTGGAGGCGACGGCCATGACCAGGGGCCAGCACAGGGAGATGCCGCCGGCGGCCACGGCGAGCCCGATGGCGGCGGCCGCGGCGTTGTCCGAGCCCGCTTCGATGGCCAGGCCTCCGGCGGCCACGGCGGCGCCGATGACGAGCCCCCAACGCGGTCCGATGCGACCGATGCGTCCCCCGGCGCCGCCCCTGGTGGACACGGCGATGGCCTGGCCCATGCAGTAGGCGCCGGCGCCGAGCAGGACCCCGGCGGCCAGATGGGTGCGCAGGTACAACACGCCCCACGTGTCGATGCCGCCTTCGACCATGGCGGTCAGGGCGAACACCATGGCCAGAACCACGAGGTGCTGGGATCGGATGGCGGCCAGCGAGCGGAGCCAACCGGCGCGCGCCTTGGGCGCGCTGTCGGCGCCCGCACCGTCCAACGCGATGCCGGGGAGTACGTCGACGGTGACGCCGGCACGGTGGTCGACGGCCCCGGGCAGGGAGGCGGTCCGGGTCACCGCGGCGAGGACCAGACCGCCCACGCCCACCGCCGCCCACGCCCACCGCCACGACACCCCGGCGCGCAACAGGCCGCCGGCGGCCGCCGCTCCAAGGAGGGCACCCGTGTTGAACAGAGCATGGAAGCGCATCATGCGTCCGGCGTCGCCCGCCACTCCGGCGGCCGCCGCCGCATTCATGGCCATATCGACCAACCCGGCGGTCATCATGGTGAGAACGAAGGTGATGACGAACGAGGTGCCACCGCCCACGCCCGCGGCGGCGAGCGACACGACGCCCCATCCCACCAGCGTCCGGCTGAGGAACCGCGCCGTGCCCCAGCGCTCTGCCAACCCACCGCTGGCGGCGGCCGCCACCCCGCCGGCACCGATCGACGCCGACAGCAGGAGGCCGAGTCGCCCGGCCGAGAGGTGCAGGCTGTGCTCGATGTTGGTGGCGGCGACGGCCCAGGTGCCCCAGAAGACCCCGAAGGCGACGAACGTGGCGCGCACAGGTCGCAAGGTCTGGCCCATCGGTGCAGCTTGGCACGGTGTCTCGTGGACGACCTCGAGCCGGGGCGCCGCCGTCGGTCCTGGCCGGTGGAACGGGCCTGCGGGCATCGAGCGCCGGAGGTCGCCGACGCGGCAGAATGCCATCGTCCAGTCGGCTGCCGGCGTGATCCGGCCATCGAGGGGGAGATCGTGATGCAGGCCAACGTGAACGGCACGACCATGCCGGTCCTGGAGATGTTGCTCGACCCGGGGGAGGCGCTCGTGTCGACCCACGGGGACCTGTCGTGGATGACGGCGAACATGCAGCTGACGCAGAAGGTCAACACCGGTGGCGGTGGTGGACTGATGTCCGGACTCAAGCGCGCCGTTGGCGGTGGGGGGATCTTCCTGACCCGCTACGAGGCCGTCGGGGGACAGGGCATGATCACCTTCGCCTGCAAACTGCCCGGTCGGATCGTCCCGATCCAGATCGCCCAGGGTCAGGGCTACATGGTCCACCGCCACGGTTGGATGTGCGGGACGCCGGAGATCACACCCACCATCGGCCTGCAGCAGACATTCAAGGGCGGACTGTGGGGCGGGGACGGCTTCATCCTGCAGCGGCTCGAGGGTGAGGGACAGGCCTGGGTGGAGCTGGCGGGCGAGATCGTGACCTACGACTTGGCGGCCGGGCAGACGCTGCTCGTCCATCCCGGACACGTGGGGATGTTCCAGGACAGTGTCAGCTTCCAGGTCATCAGACTCCAGGGCATCGCCAATCGTTTCATGGGTGGCGACGGCCACCACCTGGTCTCGCTCACCGGGCCCGGCAACATCTGGTTGCAGAGCATGCCGCTGCCCGTGCTCGCCCACGCCCTGTCGGAGTACATCGGCGGCGGCGAGAGCCGCGCCGATGCGGTGGGTGGCGGCGTGGTCGGGGGCGTGCTCGGAAACGTCCTCGGACGGGGGGTCTGAGAGAGGTCACCGGAGCGCGACTCAGCGGGCTTTGGCCAGGAAGCCCTCGATGTCGACGACGACCCGGGTCACGCGGCCCGCCCCCACCAGCCCCGCCGCGTCGGTGACGGTGACGGTGAAGACGAGGCGCCTGCCCTCCACCTTCTCGAGGACGGCCTCGGCCGTCACCTGGGACCCCACCCGGACCGGGGAGAGGTGGTCGAACTGGACGCTGACCCCGACGCTCGTGCGACCGGTCCCGAGGTCTCCGGCCACGGCCTGCACGGAGGCCTCTTCGCACAGCGAGATCAGACGGGGCGTGGCCAGGACGTCGACATCGCCCGAGCCGAGGGCCACGGCGGTGTCCTGATCTCCGACCAGCAGGGAAACGCGGGCACTGCGGCCGGTGTCGAGGGTCACGACGGTACGATACGAAAGACGGGCGCCTCCGGCCAGAACGGTCGGCGATACCCGCGAGCCGGATCGCCGTCGTCATCGACGGGCCGCGCATCGACCCTCGGACACGGGTCGGGCACGGACCTCGACGCATGATGGCGGTGGCGACCGGCCATGAGACCTGGTGCCGGGATGTGACCGGCTCCGAGAAAGGACGCCGCCGGTGAGCGACGCACCGTCAGGGACAGCACTGCTCGTCGACCCCGCGGTCGTCGAACGGGTGCTCGACGACGCTCTCCGCCGGGGGGGCGAGTTCGCCGAGGTCTTCGTCGAGGACCGCCGGGGGACCTCCGCCTCGCTCGACGACGGTCGGGTGGAGGAGTTGTCGTCGGGACGTGACCGCGGCGCCGGGGTACGGGTCGTCGTGGGCGAGACGACGGGGTATGCCCACACCGCCGACCTCAGCGAGGCGGGCTTGTTGGCGGCGGCCGAAGCGGCGGCCGGCGTGGCGCGCGACGGCAACGGGACACGAACGGTGGCTCTGTCGCGCACCGACCCCCCTCGCCCGTACGAGGTCACCACCTTCCCCGAGGATGTGGAGAAGGCGCGCAAGATCGAATTGCCTGGCGCGCGCCGACGACGCGGCGCGCTCCGCCGGTTCGGCGGTGACCCAGGTCTCCGCCTCCTACGGCGACAGCCGCCGCCGCATCCTGGTGGCCAACAGCGACGGGGTGCTGGTGACCGACGATCAGGTCCGGTCACGCTTCTCCGTGTCGTGCGTGGCCGTGGGGGACACGGGAATGCAGACCGGCTACGAGTCGGCCGCCTTCACCGTCGGCTTCGAGCTCTTCGACACCGTCGACGTGGAGCAGGTGGCCGGCGAGGCGGCCCGGCGGGCCCTGAGCAAGCTCTCGGCCCGTCCCGCGCCCAGCGGCGAGGTGCCCATCGTCCTGGCCTCGGGCAGCGGTGGGATCCTGTTCCACGAGGCCTGCGGCCACGGTCTCGAGGCGGACCACATTGCCAAGGACGCCTCGGTCTACGTCGGCCAGGTCGGCTCCCAGGTGGCCAGCCCGCTGGTGACGCTGGTGGACGACGGGACCATCGGGCGCGAGTGGGGGACCTTCGCTGTCGATGACGAGGGTCACGAGGCCAGGCGCAACGTCCTCATCGAGAACGGTGTGCTCACCGACTACATGTGGGACTACCTGAGAGCCCGCCAGGAAGGTCGTCGGTCGTCCGGTAACGGCCGGCGCGAGAGCTACCGCGCCCTACCGATGGTGCGGATGACGAATACGTTCCTGATCGACGGTGACGCCGATCCCGACGAGCTCCTGGCCCAGACCCCGAACGGTGTCTATGTGGCCAAGCTCGGGGGCGGGCAGGTCAACACGACAACGGGGGACTTCGTGTTCGGAACCGTCGAGGCGTACCTGATCGAGAACGGCCGGCTCACCGAGCCTCTTCGTGACGCCAATCTCATCGGCAACGGGCCCGAGGTCTTGCGACGGATCGACGCGGTGGCCAATGACTTCGCCACGTCGCCGGGGACGTGCGGCAAGGACGGACAGAGCGTGCCGGTGGGAACGGGGCAGCCGACCCTGCGGATCACCGGGGTGACGATCGGGGGCACGGCCGGTGACTGACACAACCACCCGCGAGGAGGCGGCGTCGGTCGGAAACCTCCTGACCCTCGTCTCGCGCATTGCCGATCAGGCCCGTCCGGGCGAGGAGCTCGAGGTGTACGCCTCGCGTGGGGTCGAGACCGACGTGCGTGCGTACGACGGAGAGATCGAACAACTATCGTCGGCGTCGTCAGCGGGGGTGGGCATTCGAGTGGTGGCCTCCCAGCGCCAGGGGTTCGCCTACGCCGGGACCCTGGACGAGAAGGCCATCGCCGAGACGTTGGCCGAGGCGCGCGACAACGCCACATTCGCCACGCCCGACGAGAACCTGGGCCTGGCGCGTCCTGATGGCGTGGCGCCGGCCTCGCTCGACCTGTGGGACGACACCTTGGACGCGTTACCGACCAGTGCCAAGGTCGAGATGGCTCTGGAGCTCGAACGGCAGGTGCGCGGGGGCGACCCCCGGGTGCGTCAGGTGGACGCAGCCGACTACGGCGACATGGCGGCCGAGGCCGCCATCGCCACCTCGACGGGGATCACCGCTACGGCCCGGCGGACGATCTGCAGTCTCTCCGTCTCGGCCATCGCCGGCGAAGGCCTGGACAGCCAGACCGGCGTCGGATTCAGCGCCGGTCGCGGTCCCGATGACGTCGATGCCGATCGGGCGGCGACCGACGCCATCGAGCGGGCCACGCGCATGCTCGGCGCCACCAAGGTGAAATCGGGTCGTTGTGTGGTGGTCCTCGACTCCCGGGTCACCTCGACCTTGCTGTCGATCATCTCGTCGGCGCTGTCGGGAGAGTCGGTCACCAAGGGTCGATCGATCTTCGCCGACCGTGTCGGTGAGGAGGTGGCCTGTCCTCTGGTGACCCTTGTCGACGACCCCACCGACGCCCGGGCGTTCGGGGCGTCCACCCACGACGCCGAGGGACTGGCCTGCCGGCGCAACGTTCTCATCGACGGTGGGATGCTGCGCGGATTCGTCTTCGACACCACCGCGGCACGGCGCGCCGGCGACGGTGTCGACGGCGTCGGCTGTGCGCGGCGGCTACGCCACGACACCGGTGGCCGGATGCCGCGCTCTGCTTCTCACCCCGGGATCGCTCGACGCCGACGAGATCCTGGCCCAGGTGGGCGAGGGTTTCTTCGTCCAATCGGTGACGGGCGTGCACTCCGGGGTCAATCCGGTGAGCGGGGACTTCTCCGTGGGGGCGGAGGGCCTGATGATCCGGGACGGGGTGCTGGCCGAGCCCGTACGCGAAGGAACGATCGCCTCGACGCTGCAGCGCATGCTGCAGTCGATCGTCCACGTGGGTGGTGACGTCGAGTGGCTGCCAGGTCTGGCCGCCGGTCAGACGCTGGCCGTCGACGGCATGGTTCTGAGCGGCGAGTAGACGGCGCCCCGAGAGAGCCGTCGCCTGGGCGACGACTCTCGGCTATGACGCGGCGGCGGACGAACCAGGCTTGGCGGGGGACTTCTCGGCTTTCCCCGACGACGAGTCGCTCTTCGCCGGCGTGCTCGTCTTCTCGGTGGAGGAACCAGACGACCCTTCCGAGGACGTCTTCTCTTTGGCCGAACCGGAGCCTTCGTGGGACGAACCGGACGCCTCGGATGGTGTCGTCTGCTTCGTATCCTTCGACGAGGTGGACTCCTTGGCCGCGGGGCGGCTGTCGTTCTTGTAGAAGCCGCTTCCTTTGAAGACCACCCCGATGGACCCGAACACCTTGCGAAGGGGACCGGCGCAGGACGGGCACGTCGTCAGAGGATCGTCGCGAAAGGACTGGACGACCTCGACGTGCTCACCACAGGATCTGCATCCGTATTCGTACGTCGGCATCCGTCCCGACCCTTTCCGTGACTGGCACTCTCAAGCTCTGAGTGCCAGTCTACCGTCGGAGTTGTGCCTCGGTCGCGCCAAGTCCTTACATCATGAATCCCTGGTCACGTACAATGTCGGGGTGCACGATCGTGGCCTGACCCACCTCGACCCTCTCGGGGGGGCCCGGATGGTGGACGTCACCCCCAAGGAACAGACCCACCGTCGGGCTCTGGCACGGTGCCGGGTGATGATGGCCCCGGAGACGACGGCCAAGGTCGCCAGCAACGCCATCACCAAAGGTGACGTGCTGGGTACGGCCCGCATCGCTGGGATCCAGGCGGCCAAGAAGACCCCCGACCTGATCCCGATGTGCCACCCCCTGCTCGTGGGTTCCGTCCACGTGAATTTCACCATCGGCGATGACTTCGTCGAGGTGGAGGCACAGGTCGAAACGGTCGACCGGACAGGAGTGGAGATGGAGGCGCTGACGGCGTGCGCCACCGCCGCGCTGACTATCTACGACATGTGTAAGTCCGCCGACCGCTCCATGAGCATCGGCGAGCTGGCGCTGTGGGAGAAGACCGGCGGCAGCACCGGTACCTGGCGGCGGCCCGCCCTGTAACTCATCGGTCGACCGGCCGGCGCACGCGCGTCGGCGGCCGTCGGGCGGAGTGCCCCGACTGCGAATCGGTCAGCGGAGACGGAAACGGCGTCGACGCCCCTTCGCCATGATCGTCAGGTCCTCGGCGAGTGTCGTGGGCGTGTCGTCGGTCTGTTCGACCACAGGCGCGGCGGGTGCGACGGAGAGGATCTCCGTCACCATGGACGCGGTCGATTCCCCCCGTTGCGTCGGTTGCGGACTTTCGTCGGTCTCGGCCTGCGCCTGCGCGGGTGCAGGCGCGGCGGAGGACGAGGTCGAGTCGGATGGCTCGGAGTGAGCGGACGGAGTCGCCGGGGACACAAATGGCGCCGGACTTCCGGTCACCGGCCCCAGGAGTTGGCGCCGTGCGTCGGGTGGTTCGGGGCGAATAGCGGAAGAGGCGCCGCCGTCGGTCGGCTCGGAGTCGACCGACGAGAGTGGATTGACCATGTGCCTCGGGCCGTTGGGCGCGGGCGGTGGGGCCGCGGAGGAGATGGGCGGCGGAGGAATCGGCGAGGGGCCCGCCTCGGGAATGGGCCGGGGCGCCTCGGGTGCAGGAGTGGAAGCGGTCGGCGCCCCGGTCGCCCGTGTTGCGGGGGTACCGACTGAGCGAGGCGGATCAGTCGCGGGTGATCCTGACGCGGTCTGCCGTGCGGCCGTCAGCGGCGGCGGGGGGGGAGCGACACCGCTCGGGGTCGGCGCAGCCACGGGGGGACTGGGCGGTGTCGGCATCGGACCGGAAGGTGTCGTCGTGGGAGGCGGTGGCGGGGCGAGCCTTGCCGAGGAGGGAGTGGGCGGCGGCGGTGGCGGGGCGAGCCTTGCCGACGAGGGAGCGGGCGGTGGCGGGGCCAATCGCGCCGCCGACGCTGCGGGCGGTGGCGGTGGCGGCGGCGGTGGCGGTGGCGGCGACAGGCGGGCAGAGGGTGGCGGTGGTGGTGGCGGCGGAGGTGTCGACGACGGCTGTGCCGACGACGGAGCGGGCGGCGGCGCGATGCGCGACGTGTTCGGGGCAGCACTTGGCGGTGGCGGTGGCGGTGGCGGTGGCGGTGCAGACGCAGTCGTGGCGAACTCGGCGCCCAACATCGTGTTCAGGAGCATGTTCCCCTCGGTCGCTGGAACGACCCGGAGAGGTGGACTCGGCTTCACCGGTGCTTCGCCGAATTCGGCGGCCAGAAGGGCGTCGACGGCGGCGGGGGTGAGATCGGGGACGATTGCCGGCGTGGTCATGGCGGGCGCTTCGCGGGCGAGACCTCGAGCGACTCTGCGGGTCCGTGGCCATGATCCGCTGCGGACGGGCTCGCGGGTGACGGTACGGCTCTCCTCCGCCACGGGCGCAACGGGCGCGACGTAGAAGCGTGGTGACTTGACCGGCATTGCCACGGCTTCTTCGGGAGCCGCCGCGGGAGCGAAGACGTCCGCTCCGAGAAGGGCATCAACCTTGCGCTCGGTGGCGGCCGGATCGAGTGAATCCGTGGCGATGTACTCGATTTTCGATTCCGACTGAGGGCCCGCCGCCAGAGGAACGCGTTCCGCGCTTCGCGGAATCGCGGTTGGCTGACGGCCGGCCAATGCGGCCTGAGGGTTGACGGCAAGGGCGTCGCACACGATCATGCCGAGGCTCTCGATGGCCCGGGCCAATCTGAGTTGACCTTCTTGCACCTCATTGAGGCGTCCGAGGATCTCGTGCCAGAGGTCTGCCGAGGACGGGGCCGTGGAGCGAACGAGACCGGTCTTGGAGTCCGACTCTTCCGGTTGGCGACTCTCCATCGTCATACCCGGCCTCCATTCCGCCCCTGCGACCGGTTGCCGAGCTGATCGCTGGAGCATGGGACGCGACCCTTAACCGGGACCGGCTGCTGAGCGTAGCCGGACAACTACTGCATCGGACCGTAGGCGCCAAGTATTGAGAGAATCTGCCCGATCAGTCCTATTTTCTGGGGGGCCGAGGGTCGGCTCAGGCGCGTGCGGCGCTCCGGAGCTCGTCGAGCGAGAGCTCGCCCGTCGCCTCGCCGCCGCACTGGGTGCAGTGCTCGACATGGCGCCATGACCGCAGAAGCCGGGTGCCCTCCGGGTTCAGCAGGACCACAAAGGACTCAGAAACGGGGTCGATGTCCAGGCCGAAGTACGGGCGCCAGCCCGTGGAGGCAGGATGATTGTCCAGGTGAAGCCCCTTCAGGACCCGGCGGAATCGCATCCGATCGGTATCGAACAGCCAGGTGCTGTGGCAGGACTCCAGAACGAGCGGCTCCATGGTGGGATCTTTACCCCCAAAACTGACGAAATAGACACAGCAGTGTTGCGGTTTCATGACGATCGGGGACCATGTGAGACGTTTGCCACGAGGCGTCCCGTTCCGGGTCCCTGAGTGCGTCCGGAGTGGTTTCGGCAGCACAATCCGTGCTTCGGCGCGCGATTGGCGGGCTGCTTGTCCCAGTATCCCCCGAACCCCGGCGCCCTGCTGATAGAGGTGAATCACCGACCTCGGCCTGTTCGGCCATGAAGAAATCTGCACCCAGTGCCGCGACGGAGCCTTCAGGGACCGCCGTTGCGCCCGTTGACCATCTAAGCGATGGGCCACCGTGTGCTCAGGGCCACAGCCAGAGCCGCCCCTTCCGCCGCCCAGTCCGTCGACACGGACCACGCCGGCGCCGGCTCCCGTCGTCGTTTGGGAATGAAGGCGGCAGGCCGTGGTGGTGGATGTCGAGGTCATGGCGTCGGCCGTGGGGCCTCGGTCGCCTTCGGCCAGCGTGGAGGTACATGTCACCCGCCGGGCCGGGGCTGAGTCGACACCCGGTGATCTGTTGAACGGGTCGCAACCGTGCGTCGCCTTCGCCATCAGCGCTCAGGTCTCGGCGCCTTCGTTTCTGTTACGCCTTGTTGCTGTCGAATTGCGCGTACATCCAGCCACGAAATCGGCTGTTTAACTTTTTCGGTGTCGTACACTGGGGCACCATGGACTTGGATGAATTCAACCGACTGCTGCAGGTTCTCTGCGACCTCGATGGGTCCGACCTGCACGTGAAGGCGGGCTCCACTCCCAGAGTGCGTGTGGACGGCCATCTGCGCACACTCGACGACGAACCCCGCATCACGTCTGAAGAAGCACGTTCGCTGGCCGAGGCCATCATGCTCCCGAACATTCGCGAGATCTTCGCGGAGAAGCACGAAGCAGACTTCGCCTACAGCGTCGGCGGCGTAGGTCGCTTCCGTATCAATGCCTTCTACCAGCGTGGCTCGGTGGCCCTGGCTGTGCGGCGTGTCCGCACGAGCGCCTCCAGTATCGAGGATCTGGGTCTGCCGGATGTGGTGAGACGCCTGGCCGATGAACAACGTGGTCTGGTGCTGGTGACGGGTCCGACCGGCTCGGGCAAGACCACGACGCTGGCGGCGATGATCAATCACATCAACCAGACCCGTTCATGTCACATCATCACCGTGGAGGACCCCATCGAGTATCTCCACATGGACTCAACGGCGACCATCGACCAGCGGGAGGTCGGATTCGACACCGAGTCGTTCACCAGTGCCATGCGCGTCATTCTCAGGCAGGATCCCGACGTCATCCTGGTCGGAGAGATGCGCGACCCCGAGACCGTGTTCACAGCATTGACGGCTGCCGAGACCGGGCACCTCGTGTTCTCGACATTGCACACCACAACGGCGACGGAGACGGTCAACCGGATCGTCGACTTCTTCCCGCCGCACCAGCACCGTCAGATCCGCTTGAGCTTGGCCAGCGCGTTGACAGGCACTATCTGCCAGAGGCTCATCCCGCGCCTGGACGGGAAGGGTAGGGTCCCGGCTCTCGAGGTCATGGTGGTGAACGGCCGCATCCAGCAGGCGATCGCCGACCCGCTCTTGACGGCAGAGATCGATCAGATCATCGCCGACGGTGAGTACTACGGCATGCAGACCTTCGACCAGGCTCTCGTGCAGCTCCTGGCCAATGCCGAGGTCGATATCCGTGATGCGATGAACGCGGCATCCAACCCTCACGACCTGAAGGTCATGCTCGAACGCCTGGGCATCGTGCCGACCGGCCGCGGATTCGTGCCCGCCTTCGCCCCCTGAGCCGCTCTCTACGCGCCGACCCCTGCACCTAGCGCCACCGCCGTCACCGTCGCCACCGCGACCCCCGCCGTGAGCGCCAGACCCAGCACGCTCCGGTCGGGGTCAGTGGGCCGGGACGGTCGCAAGACCCGAATGCCTAGGAGCACAGCGACCGCAGCCGCCAGACCCTCGCCCGCGTACGCCGGTCCCAGCCAGCCGAGGGCCGCACCTGCCGGGAGCAGGACCGGCAGACCGGCGAACAGAGAGGGCGGGTCGACTAGGCGCGTACGAGGGCGGTGGCTCACCGCGACGAGCGCCGCTGCCACGGCCACCCCGAGGGCCAGGCCCACGACATGGGCCCAGCGACGGTCCGCCACTCCGGCAGCCAGGAGAAGAGCGCCGGCGATGAGCGTGCCGACCACGGCGACGGACGACGGAGGCGCCAGCCCGTCGCCCTCGACGGCGGCGAGAGCGATGAGCGTGGCGGCGAGCACGCAGAAACCGGGCACCGCCCAGTGGGGGCCCAGACCCCAACCCACGAGGGCGAAGACGATGCCTGTGGTCAGCTCCACCAGCGGGTACCGCACAGAGATCGGCTCCCGGCATTGGCGGCACCGACCACCCAGTGCGACCCACGACACGACGGGGACGTTGTCGAAGGGCTGAACGGGAGTGTGGCAACGGGGACAGAACGACCGGGGCTCGACCACCGAGAGGCCGCGGGGAACTCGGTAGACGACGACGTTCAGGAACGAACCGACTATGAGACCCACCACGGCGGCCAAGCCTGTGACCGCCCCACGGCCCACGATCGTCGCCATCAGCGGCGAGGCGTCGGCTGTTGTCACCTCGCCATACCCGCTGTGACCAGGGAAGATGTCATTCCGTGCCCCCGAGGTCCATTGGGGCGGCCACGGTACCACCACGGTCCACCCGACTTGACCCTGGGCAGGCACGCAGCTCCGCAGATCGTCGTTCAATCTGCGCTCGGTTCGTGCCGATGGTGCATCTATGGGCGACGCGGCAGCCGGTCGGCTCCTCGCGAGCGATCACAACTTGGAGTTCGTCGACCTCGATAAGTACAACGTTGACGCCAGCGCGTCCCGCCTTCTCCCCGAGTCCGTCGCCCGTCACCACCACGTCGTCCCCATCGGGCGGAAGTTCGGCGCCCCGGTGGTGGCCATCGCCGATCCGACCGATATCGTCGCCCTCGACACCCTGAGGGTCACCATGGGACGGGAGTTCGTCACCGTGGTGGCCCCCGACGACCAGATCGAGGCGTGGCTGGCGCGGGTCTACCGGACAGATCCCGCGTCGATCGCGGCTTCAGCACCGTTCGGGGGCCCCACGGTCCCGAACAGCCGCTCCAACGGTGCCGGGTCGACGTCGACGCCACAACCTCCCGTGAGTGTCGCTCCCGAGGCGCCGCCTGTCCCGGTCGAGGCGCCGCCTGTCCCGGTCGAGGTCCCGCCTGTCCCGGTCGAGGCCCCGCCCGTGCCTGTGGAGCCCCTTCCCGCCGCCAGCGTCGAGGTCCCCGCCCCACCGGCGGCACCCCCGCCTGGCGCCAGCGACGATTCCGTCCCCCCCGCCGTGTGGGAGGTGCCGTTCGACACGGTGTTCGATTCCCCCACCGTTGAACCGTCCGAGGTTGCCGATGAGCGACCGATCCCGGTCGCAGAGGTCGAGCTCGAACCGCCCGCCGCACCAACTGTGGAGCCTGACGATTCGGGAGCCAAGGCTGAGACTTCCGTGGCGTTGTTCGAATCAGCCCCCGCAGAAGCCGGTGTTCCCGACGAGATGGCGCACTTCCCTCCTCTGGCGCGCGTCCTCGTGGAGGGCGGTCGCGTCGATATGGCGACGATGCACGACGTCCTCGCCGAGCGCGACCGCACGGGACAGGCCGTGGCGCGGATCCTGACTGTTAGAGGACTCGTCAACGAGTCCGACCTGATGTGGGGCATGGCCGAGGAGATGGGCCTGGAGTTCGTCGACCTCGATCTTCAGGGCATGGATTTCGCCGCCGCATACCACCTGCCCGAGGCCACCGCCCGCCATCACAACGTCCTGGTGTATCGGCAACCGCGACGGCGTGCCCCTGGTCGGCGACGTCGAACCCGACCGACGTCTTCGCCATGGACGACCTGCGCACCATCATCGGTCGCAACTTCATCACCGTCGTCGCCACGCGGTCGCAGATCAGCACCTACATCGACACGGCCTACCACCAGGGCGGCGACGCCACCGAGGTTGCCACAGTCGGCGGCCTCGGATTTCGACGACTCGTTCGACGAGGATCTCGGCAACCTCCAGGCCGTCGTGGACGACGCTCCGATCGTCCGCTACGTGAACCTTCTGGTCCTGCAGGCACTCAACGAACGGGCCTCGGACATCCACGTCGAGCCGACGGGCGAGAACCTCCGCATCCGGTACCGGATCGACGGGGTCCTGCACGACATCTCGACGGCGCCGCGAGCCATCGCCGTCGGCGGTGACCACCCGGCTCAAGGTCATGGCGGACATGAACATCGCCGAGCACCGCTCCCCCAGGACGGCCGGATCTCGCTGACCGTCGGCAACCGTTCCATCGACCTTCGCATGGCGACCCTCCCCACGATCTACGGCGAAAAGGTGGTCATGCGGGTCCTCGACAAGTCCAACGTCGTCCTCGGCTTCGAGGACCTCGGATTCGACGACGATCTGCTCGACATCTACCGCAGCATCTACACCAAGCCCTACGGGACGATCCTGGTCACCGGGCCCACCGGGTCGGGCAAGACGACCACTCTCTACGCCACCTTGGCGGCGCTCAACGTCCCCGAGAAGAACATCATCACGGTCGAAGACCCCGTCGAGCTGCGCCTGAAGGGGATCAACCAGGTCCAGCTCAACATCAAGGCCGGCCTGAACTTCGCGTCGGCTCTGAAGTCGATCTTGCGTTCGGACCCGGACATCGTGCTCGTGGGAGAGATCCGCGACCGCGAGACGGCGATGATCTCGATCGAGGCGGCTCTGACCGGTCACCTCGTCCTCGCCACGTTGCACACCAACGACTCGGCCAGCACGCCGATGCGGCTGGTGGAGATGGGAATGGAGCCATTCCTGGTGACCTCGGCCCTCACGGCCGCGCTGGCGCAGCGCCTGGCCCGTCGGCTGTGCGTGCACTGCCGTGAGCCCTACGAGCCGACCGAGGCCGAGATCGTGACCGCTGGTTGGACGCCCGAAGAGCTCTTCGCCGATAAACCGACATCCCGTCCTGTACCGGGCCGTCGGGTGCTCGGCCTGTTCCACCACCGGGTATCTGGGCCGCAAGGCCCTGCTCGAACTGCTCGTCGTCCCGGAGGCGATCGAGCATCTGATCATCGAAGGAGGAACGGCTGATGACATCCACAGGCTCGCGGTCGAGCAGGGCATGGTGACCCTGCGGCAGAGCGGACTCCGCAAGGCGCTCGAGGGTGAGACAACCCTCGAGGAAGTGCTGCGAGTGGTGGCATGAGCCCCTCAGCCACGACCCGCGTCGAATGGGCCCGGAGGCTCACCCAGGCCTTGGTGGAGGGCGGGTACGTTCGCGAAGCCGACGTCACGCCCCTCTTCGACGAGGCCAGTGCCGGCGGTTCGTCGTTCACGGCCCTTGTGATCGGGCGCGCCGTCGCGTCACCGGAGGTCACTCTCGGGGTGCTGTCGCAGATCTCCCAGCTCCCTGTGGCCGATCTCGCCAACGATCCCCCCGAACCGGCCGCCCTCCAGGTGATGAGCGTCGTGGGTCCGGACTACGGGGCCGTCGGCTACCGCCTCGACGGCCAACGGCTCATGGTGGCGTTCGGCGATCCTCCCGACGCCGAGGACGTGAACGCGCTGGCGGGGATGGTCGGTTACGAGATCGTCCCTGTGCTCGGCGACCCGATGACCATCGAGAGGATCCTGCACCCCGCCGAACCCACGGCGCGCGAGCAACGGGATTCAGGTCCCGGCGCCGCCGCCCAACGGCACGAACGGATCGGCAACAGAGCAGCACGGGCGTCACGTCGGAACCGACGATGCCCATGCACCTCGACGACCTTCTGCGCTACGCGTCCAACGTGGGCGCATCCGACCTCCACCTGACGTCGGGAATGCCCGGCATGCATCAGGCTCCACGGTGCCATCCGGCCCATCGAAGGGTGTCCCGCAGCTGGACAACGAGACCATCCGGGACATGATCTTCGGGGTTCTCACCCAGTCCCTCCGGGAGAAATTCGAGGCCGAGAAGGAGCTCGACACCTCACACTCGATTCCGGGTGTGGGGCGGTTCCGGTTGAACGTCTTCCAGCAGCGTGGAACCGTCGCCGGCGTCCTGCGGGCCATCCCGCACGAGATTCCCTCCTTCGAGACTCTTGGGCGTCCCCGAATCGGTTCGCATGTTCACCGAGCTACGCCAGGGGCTGGTGCTCGTCACGGGGCCGACTGGATCCGGAAAGTCGACCACGTTGGCATCGTTGGTCGACATCATCAACCGGTCCAAGCCTCTGCACATCGTGACCATCGAGGACCCCATCGAGTTCCTCCACAACCACAAGCGGTCGATCGTCAACCAACGAGAGCTGGGTCAGGACACCATGTCCTTCTCCGAAGCCCTCCGGCGGGTCCTGCGCGAAGACCCCGACGTGATCCTCGTCGGTGAAATGCGTGACCTCGAGACCATCTCGATGGCCCTGACGGCGGCCGAGACGGGCCACCTCGTGTTCGGCACCTTGCACACCCAAGACGCACCACAGACGATCGACCGCATCATCGACGTGTTCCCCACCACCCAGCAGGAGCAGGTGCGGACGATGCTGGCCGGGGCCCTCGAAGGCGTGGTCACGCAGCAGCTGGTGCCCGATGCCGACGGGACCGGGCGCGCCGCGTGCTGCGAGGTGATGGTCTGCACATCGGCCATCCGCAACCTGGTGCGGAGTGCCAAGACGCACCAGATCTATTCGCTGATGCAGACCGGTAGCCAGTACGGCATGACCACGATGGACCAGGGCCTCGCCAAGCTGGTGAAGGAACGAACGGATCACCGAGGGCGTCGCTCTCGATCGATGCCGAAACGAAGAAGACCTCCGCAGTCACCTCAAGTCGTAGGAGCTGGCAATGGCACTGACGTTCGACTACAAGGTTCGGGACCGAACCGGCAATCTCGTGGAGGGACAGCTGGAGGGCGACAGCCTCGCCCTCGTGGTGGGCAAGCTGCGCGAGATGGGCTACATGCCCGTCGCTGTCACCCCCAAGTCCGGCGTCAACGTACGCAAGGAGATCAGGATCCCGGGCCTGACCAACCGGGTCAAGCTGGCCGAGACGGCCGTTGCCACCCGACAGCTGGCCACCATGGTCGACTCGGGTCTGTCGGTGGTGCGGTCCCTCGGGCTTCTCTCCGCCCAGACGGAGAACAAGGAGCTGGCCCGTGTTCTCGGTGAGGTGCTCCAGGAGGTCGAGCGCGGCTCATCACTGTCGGCCGCCGTCGCCAAGTTCCCCAAGATCTTCAGCACCCTGTTCATCACCATGGTGCAGGCGGGAGAGGCCGGCGGGAACCTGGACTCAGTCCTGCTCGATCTCTCCGCCACGATGGAGAAACAAGCCAACCTTAACCGGACGATCCGTTCGGCGATGACGTATCCGGCGGTGGTGATCACGGTGATGGCCATCATTTTCCTGGCGCTGCTCGTCTTCATCGTCCCCGTCTTCTCCAAGCTCTTCAAATCACTGGGCTCCAAGCTGCCTCTACCGACCCAGCTCATGATCGATGCGTCCAAAATCGTTCTCAGTCCGTGGTCTGTGGTGCTGATCGTCATGGCCGTCGTCGGTGTGGTGTTGTTCCGCAAATGGATCAACACCGACAAGGGACGCCACAAGTGGGACGCATTCAAGCTGAAGCCGCCCATTTTCGGACCGTTGATGCACAAGGTCTCCATCGCCCGGTTCTCGCACACCCTGGCTTCGTTGACCCAGTCCGGAGTGCCTATCATGTCGTCGCTCGACATCGTGTCAGGCACGGCGGGCAACCGGATCATCGGCGATGTCCTGCAGGAGGCCAAAAACGGCGTCCGTGAAGGCCGTTCTCTGGCCGAATGCTTGCGTGACCACGAGCCACTTATTCCTCCGTTGGTGACGCAGATGGTCGAAGTCGGCGAACAGACCGGTGCTCTCGACAACATGCTGCACAAGGTCGGTGAGTTCTACGACGGTGAGGTCGAGAGCACAGTCAACAACCTGACCGCTTTGCTCGAGCCGATTCTCACGGTCGTCATGGGCGTCATGGTGGGCTTCATGGTCATCTGCATGTACCTGCCGATGTTCGACTACATCAAGCACGTCCCGACGCAATAGCTGGCGCCGATCATGGGCGATGTCAACGATGAAACGATGATGCCAATCGGCGGTCTATCGCGCCTGCGTCGCCGTCGCTGGCCGCTCGTGTTGACCGTCGCGCTCGTTGTGATCGGAATGGCGTACTCGTTGTTCTGGGCACCCGTCGTGCGACACGCCTCCTACTGGGTCGATCCAGGCGACCTGTGGTCGACGTTCCGGGGTGCGCACTACATCGGATGGGGAGACCTCGGAGGCGTCTACGGTGCCGGCACTGCTCTCGTGACGGTCCCCGGCATCCTCTTGGCGCTCGCCCCCATAGCGATGCTTACCAGCGCGCTCGGTCTGAGCGAAAGCTTCCCCAAGCTCTTGCCACATCCAGAGGCATGGCTTGTGCTCGGACCGTTCGAGATCCTCATCAGCGGTGTCGCCCTCTTCGCCTGTGACGCCTTGGCGGAACGTCTCGGGATCAGCCGGGGACGGCGGGCGGGACTGTGCCTGGTCGAGGCGTGTGTGCTGTGGAACGTTTCGGTCGTCTGGGGCCACCCAGAAGATCCCGTCGCCGTCGGGCTTGCCCTCTATGCCTTGGTGTTCGCGCTCGACGGTCGTTGGACGGGAGCGGGGTGGCTGTTTGGTGCAGCCATGGCTACGCAACCACTCGTCCTTTTGATGTTCCCTGTTCTCTTGGTTCTCGGTGGTCGGCGCCAAGCGATTGGATTTGCGACGCGAAGCACCCTTCCCACGGTGGCCCTTGTGCTCACCCCTTTGCTTTCGCAATTCCACGCCACTGCGCACGCGCTGCTTGACCAGCCGAACTATCCGGGCATCGATCACGCCACGCCGTGGACGGCGCTGGCGCCCGTGCTCAGTGGCACGGGACGTAACCTCACGGTCGCCGCCGGGCCCGGCCGGATTGTTGCCCTGCTTCTCGCCTGCGGTCTCGGGTGGTGGGCCCGCCGTTGGCGCCATGACCCCACATTGATCGTGTGGGCGGCGGCCACTGCACTCGCTCTTCGATGTCTCACTGAATCCGTGATGGTCGGTTTCTATGTGTGGCCGGCCCTCGCCGTTGGCCTGGTGGTGGCGGCCCGCCTCGGCCGCGGGCGCCTGGCCGCCGCCGGTGGCGTCGCCATCTTCACCACGATTGCGACGCAATGGCACTTGGGGTGGCTCCCCTGGTGGGCCATCGTGACCTCTGGTCTCCTGATCGTGCTCGCCCTCGGGGCATCCCTCGGCCGCAGGCCAACGATTGAGGACACCGGCGACCTCCTGGTGGCGAGCCGGGGGCACGAGCCCCCGCGGGTTCTCGTGGGTGCCTTGCGGTGATTGCTAAAGCGGACACGTCCAGAGGACGACCCTTAGTCGGAGAGTCGACAACTGGCACCTCGCCGCCATACCGCTCCGCAGGCCATACCCAGGCACGAATAGGGAGAGTCGCATGCAACAGGTCGTAGGACTCGACATAGGGACCAGTGCAGTACGCGCCGCGGAGCTCGAGTTTGGATCCGGGCCGCCCAAGCTGGTGGCCTTTGGTCAGGTGGGACTCCCGCCTGGGGCCATCCTCGATGGCGAGGTCAAGGACGTCCCTGCCGTAGCCGATGCCATCCGTCGCCTCTGGCACAACGGGCGCTTTGTCTCGGACTCCGTGGTCGTCGGCATCGCCGGGTTGCGGGTCATCACCCGTGAGCTCGACCTCCCCTGGGTTCCCGACAGCGAAGTCGAGAGCGCGGTGCATTTCCAGTCGGAGGAGGTCATTCCCTTTCCGGTCGACAAGACGATTCTCTCGACGCAACTTCTGGGCGACAACAAGGCGGACGACGGCACCGTCACCCGGCGGGTCCTCGTAGCCGCCGCACATAGGGAGCTCGTCGATGGCGTCGTCGCCGCCGTTGAGCAGGCAGGTCTCAGCGTCGAAGGAGTCGACCTCGTGTCGTCGGCCCTCGTGCGGGCACTCGCCGACAGCGACCATCCGGCCGATGAGCCAGAAGCCATCGTGTCGGTCGGTGCCGGGCTGACCGTGGTCGTTGTCCATCAGGAGGGGCGTCCTCAATTCGTCCGGACGATCGGCACCGGGGGCACCGCGGCAACCGAGGCAATCGCAGGTGCCCTCGATCTTCCGCAGGCTGACGCCGAAGCCATCAAGCTCCGCTTGGGGGACGGCTCGCCTCAGGTCCAAGCGGCCGAGTACGCGGTGCAGGCTACTATCCAAGGGCTGGTCGGTGAGATCCGCAGCTCCATCCAGTACTTCGCCTCGCTCCCGGGTCGTGCCCCCATCGTGCGCGTCCTCGTCACCGGCGGCGGCTCGCTTCTCCGAGGGTTCCTCCAGCAGTTGCAGGCGCAGGTGCGCATTCCGGTGCAGACGGTCTCGCCTCTGGCGCGGCTCAACGTGTCGGCTCTGGACCTCGAGCCTGAACAGGCAGCGGCCATCGACCCCGTTCTGGCCGCACCCATCGGTTTGGCGCTTCCCGAGCCGAACCCGGCGGTTCGCAACTTCAATCTGGTGCCCCCGGAAGTGCTCCAGCGCTTGTTTCTCCGTAAGGTCCAGCACTACACGGTCATCGCCGCTGTCGCCGTTGGTGCACTTCTCTTGGCGTTCGGCGCGTTCAATTTCCTGCGGGTGCATAGTGCTCAGGACGGCGTCAACGCTCTCAACGCCAATGTCGCGTCGCTCAACGCCCAGATCCCCACCTACGACAAAGCGGTGGCTGTAACCGACGGATTGCAAAGATCGAAAGTGCAGGTCGGCACAATCACCGCCACTGCGGTGGACTGGTCGGCGGTGCTGGCCGAGCTGGACACCGCGACGCCGGCCGGTCTGAACCTCACCACATTCACCGGTACAGCTTCGCCCGGGGCCGCGTCGACCCCCGCTGGCGGTGCGGCAGCGGGTACGACGACGACAACGCCGACGACCGCGACGCCCGTCGGGGGCTCGACGGCGGGGACGGTCGGGTCGGTGACCGTGGCCGCCATGGGCACCTTCCCAGGTGTGGCCCACTTCTCCCCGGTGGCGGAGTGGATCGACAACATCACCGGTGCGTCGATGTTCGGTCCTCCTGGCGTCAGTGCCGTGACCAATGCGCCATCAGGTGCCGGGACCAATGTCACCTTCCAGTCGAACATGTCTCTCACAAGTGGCGCAACACTGGCCAAGAACGGAAAATATTGATGGAACAGCTGAAGCGCTTCCGCGTCCCGGTATTCATCGGCGTGGGCACCCTGGTCCTGGCCATCATTCTCTACGCCGCGTGGATCTCGCCCGAGGGGAGCCATCTCACCAGTCTCCGTGTCAAGCAGACACAGCTCCAGGCCCAGCAGGCTTCTCTGGAGGTCAGGATCGCCACCCTCAAGAAGGACAAGGCTCAACTCGTCACCGACTGCCAGCAGCTCACGACGGACCTCACCGAAATCCCCGGGACTCCGAGTGTCGACAGCTTCCTGCAGCAGGTCACGGCGCTGGCCGTGTCGAGTGGCGACCCCAATACCCCGAGCATCAACGTCACGCAGGCGACGGGAGCGGCGGGCAAGTCGGACGTGACGCCGGTGACGGTTTCCTTGACCCTGGACGGGACGTACGGACAGATGACGTCGTTTCTCCAGGGCCTCGACAGCTTCCCCCGCCTGTTCACCGTGACCACGATCGCGGTCTCGGGCGGTTCTGTCGTCAGCGGTGGGCATGCGGTGCCGCCGGGTACGACCGGCTACACCCTCACCATGAGTGGTGACATCTTCTACAGCACCAGCGGAGAGCGGAACGTCTGTACGACCGCGTAGGGCGGTTTCGCCGGATGGCCACCCCGAATCAGCGGTAGACCCGATCTGGAGACGATGGCTAGCACATGCCCTCCGGCCCGCACCAGGGAAAGTCGACCGACCGGATCGAATTGTGACGATCGTGCGACAAGAGGGCTCAAGCCCCCGCTCCGTCTTGCCGATGTCTGAGCCGATAGCCATTGCCTATGTAGGAGGATGTCATGTTTCAGTCCGTGCTTCGTCGTCTGCGCGAGAGCCAGACGGTAGAGCCCGAAAGTATGGGGGCAGCTGAAGCTGGCTTCACACTGATCGAGCTCATGGTGGTCCTGCTCATCATCGCCATCTTGCTTGCCATCGCCATTCCGACGTTCCTCGGAGTGACGAGCTCGGCCAACGACCGGGCCACGCAGTCCAACCTGACCAACGGGCTCACCGAGGCGGCATCGCAGTACCAAGCGGCCAACCAGTCTTATACGGGCGTCCAGGGTCTCCTGGTTCAATCGGCTCCGGAGTTCAGTTGGCTCGCGGGGACGACTTGCACCGCGGCGATTGCGAACTGCATCAGTGTCGCACCGTTTGACGTGGCCGCGACCGGTGACGTGCAAGGCGTGGTCCTGGCTGCCCTGAGCAAGACCGGTACGTGCTGGTGGATAGCTCAGCTTCAGACGGCGCCGAACATCGCCGGGGTCGTCGCGGCATCGGGCTTTGAGTACACGACCTTTGCCTCGGGCACATTCCCCGCCGCTGGCATGGAGGAGAACGCCAACGCCAGCCCCGTCGCCGGCATCACCACCGCCGGTGCCTATTACGCCAAGAAGACGAACCCGGGCGTTAACTGTAATGCCGCCTATCCGCCCACTGTCGGATTCAAGTGGGGCCCGAGCTTCGCGAACGCCGGAGTAAACTGATCCGAGCTTGGATCGATCGACCTCGATCGATCGACAATGTGTACGCCCTCGCGGCCTCCGCTTCGGCGGGGGCCGCGAGGCGCGTTCCAGCACTGCTGTACGTGCAGATTGCGGTTGTACCCGGCCGGCCCGTCGCACCGAGCGTCGACCGCCCGCTACGACGAGGCGCACCTCGGCAGTTCACTTCCATGTAGGAGGATGTCATGTTTCAGTCCGTGCTTCGTCGTCTGCGCGAGAGCCAGACGGTAGAGCCCGAAAGTATGGGGGCAGCTGAAGCTGGCTTCACACTGATCGAGCTCATGGTGGTCCTGCTCATCATCGCCATCTTGCTTGCCATCGCCATTCCGACGTTCCTCGGAGTGACGAGCTCGGCCAACGACCGGGCCACGCAGTCCAACCTGACCAACGGGCTCACCGAGGCGGCATCGCAGTACCAAGCGGCCAACCAGTCTTATACGGGCGTCCAGGGTCTCCTGGTTCAATCGGCTCCGGAGTTCAGTTGGCTCGCGGGGACGACTTGCACCGCGGCGATTGCGAACTGCATCAGTGTCGCACCGTTTGACGTGGCCGCGACCGGTGACGTGCAAGGCGTGGTCCTGGCTGCCCTGAGCAAGACCGGTACGTGCTGGTGGATAGCTCAGCTTCAGACGGCGCCGAACATCGCCGGGGTCGTCGCGGCATCGGGCTTTGAGTACACGACCTTTGCCTCGGGCACATTCCCCGCCGCTGGCATGGAGGAGAACGCCAACGCCAGCCCCGTCGCCGGCATCACCACCGCCGGTGCCTATTACGCCAAGAAGACGAACCCGGGCGCTCACTGTAATGCCGCCTATCCGCCCACTGTCGGATTCAAGTGGGGCCCGAGCTTCGCGATCGCCGGAGTGAACTGATCCGAGCTTGGATCGATCGACTTCGATCGATCGACAATGAGGCGCGTTCAACCACTGCCGGGCGTAAAGAATGCGGTCGCCCGCAGCCCATACCAATCGAGGGAGAGACGCAGGCGACTCCGGTCCCGATCCGGGCCAACCTGGTTCGAGACCGGCGCCGCTACCGCCGCGACGTTCTACGCCAAGTCGCGGAGCGCGACTCCCGCCAACTGCAATGCCAAATACTCAGAAACCAGAGCGACCGGCTTCACGGGGGGTGCGAGCTTCTCCAGCGCCGTGCAGAACACATAGACGGAAGAAGGTGGCTACAACGGCCCGCCGTCGTGCTTGCGGCCCGGCAGGCGCTCGGCGCGGGTGGCCAATAGCTCGAAGGCCCGGTGGACGCCGGCTCGGGTGTCGGCCGGGTCGATCACCTCGTCCACGAACCCCCGCTCGGCCGCCACCCACGGGGTGAGGAATTCTTCGGCGTAGGTCGCCTCCAGGCGGCGCAAATCCTCCTCGTCCGCACCTCGGTGGAGGATCTGGACGGCGCCACGCTCGCCCATGACGGCGATCTGGGCCGATGGCCAAGCCAGGCAGAGATCGTTGCCGATGCCCTTCGAGTCCATGACGATGTAGGCGCCGCCATAGGCCTTGCGCAGGACGAGGCAGACCCGGGGAACGGTGGCTTCGGCGTAGGCGAAGGCGAGCTCGGCTCCGTGACGGATCATCCCGCGCCACTCGAGATCCTTGCCGGGAAGGAATCCCGGCGTGTCCACCATGGTGAGGATGGGGATGTTGAAGGCGTCGCAGAAGCGCACGAAGCGGGCGCCTTTCTGTGACGCCACGATGTCGAGCGTTCCGGCCAACGACTGCGGCTGATTGGCCACGACCCCGACGGGCATGCCCCCCACGCTCGTCAGCGCCGTCACCAGCTGGGGCGCCCACCGCGGGCGGACCTCGAGGATCTCGCCGTCGTCGGCCACGGCGCCGATGATGTGGCGCACGTCGTAGGAGGCGGTGCTCGACGCCGGGATCATGTCCCGTAGCTCCGGGACGGGCCGCTGAGGCGGGTCGTCACTCCAACGCCGCGGCGGTTCGGCGTCGGTGTGGTCGGGTAGGTATTCGAGCACGGCGGCGATGAGATCGAGCACGTCCGACTCGTCGGGAGCCATCAATGCGCACAGCCCGCTGGCGGTGGCGTGCATGGCCGAGCCACCGAGTTCGTGCAGGGACACGCGGATCCCGGTGAATCCCTCCACGGCGTCGGGTCCCGACAGAAAGGCGAAGGCGTCGAGCGTCATGACCGACAGGTCGGCCAGACCGAGGAGCAGGGCCGGACCAGAGATCGCCGCTCCCGTGACCGCGGCCAGCACGGGGACGTGGCCCGAGCAGGCCACGACGGCGGCGGCCGCCTCTCCCCACCCGTGAAGCGCGGCGATGCCGTCGTTCACATCGGATCCCGAGGAGGAGATGATGACGACGAGGGGAAGCCGGAGGTCGAGAGCCATCCGGGCGGCACCGGCGATGGTGGCGCCGTCGGCCCCCGTGAGCGCCCCTCGATGGTGGCCCGAGATCGACGCCGCCATCACCACCGTCCGTCCGCCGAGCTCGCGCACCCCGCTCCTGACCGTTCCCGGCACCCGGGCTCGCAACGGCACGGTCGACTGGATCTCGGATTCCGCCGACGGCACCCGGTTGCGCCAGCCCCCGACGGGTCCCGATTGCGGGGGCCGGACGTCGGCGCCGGGAACGGGGACGTGGGGCACTGAGACGCCATGGTAGGGATGACGGTGGCCGGTGTGCCACGATCTGTCGCGACGGAGGTGGGGACTCGATGCGAGCGTGCGTCATGCGGGAGCAGCGGCTGGTGATCGACGACGTGGCCGATCCGCGCCCCGAGCTGGGCCAGGTCCTCGTGCGCATCCAGGCCTGCGGGATCTGCGGGTCCGACCTCCACTTCCTCCGTCACGCCGAGACCATGGCGGCGATGACCGATGAGCTGCTGCCGTCGATGGGCGAGCTCGGGGGCCTGGCGGCCATGCAGATCGATCTGTCGCGCGACATCATCATGGGCCACGAATTCTGCGGAGAGGTCCTCGAGCTGGGCCCCGACACCGTGGGGCCGCATGCCGGTGCGCTCGTCGTGTCGGTCCCCGTCCTGTTGGCGGGCGGGCGCGTGCACCAGCTCGCCTACAACAACGACTACCCCGGGGGATTCGCCGAGTCCATGCTCCTCGCCGCGCCCTTCGTGCTCGAGGTCCCGAACGGCCTCGACGCGCGCGGCGCGACACTGACCGAGCCCCTGGCCGTCGGCATGCACGCGGTGGCCAAGTCGGGAGCGAGCCCGGCCGACGGCGCCGTGGTGGTGGGATGCGGGCCCGTCGGTCTGGCCGTGATCGCCGGGCTGCGTCTGGCCGGCCTGGAGACGATCGTGGCCGCCGACCTCTCACCCGTGCGTCGCGGTCTGGCCGTACGGATGGGGGCCACTGAGGCCGTCGACCCCCGGAGCGAACCGGTGGTCGAGGCGTGGCGTCGACTCGACGGTCGCCGTCCGCTGGTCGTCTTCGAGGCCGTGGGTGTGCCCGGCATGATCCAACAACTCCTGCGCGACGTACCCCCGGGGACGCGGATCACCGTGGTGGGCGTCTGCATGGAGACCGACGAGGTCGTCCCCTTCTTCGCCATCGCCAAGGAGCTGTCCCTTCAGTTCGCGTTGGCCTATTCGACCGACGAATTCGCCGGGGCGCTGCGCGCCATCGCCGAGGGCGACGTGGACGTGGCCCCCATGGTCACGTCGACGGTGGGGCTCGACGGCGTGGCCGGAGCCTTCGAGTCGCTGGCCCGACCCGATGAACAGGTGAAGATCCTCGTGGAGCCGGCTTCGGCGTGACGGCCGACTCCGGGCGCCGCCGCCCGTTCGGGCGCGCCTGGCCGTGGATCAAATACTTCGGCGGGATCGCCCTGGCGGCCCTGGCGCTGTGGACGGTGGCCGGGCGGCGCGGCGAGTTGGCGGGAACGTCGCACTACCTGGCCCATCTCCGCTGGCCGTGGATCGTCGTCGCGGCGGCGTTGGAGTTCGGTTCTTACCTCGCTTTCGCCCTCGTCCAGCGCCGCCTCTTGCGGGCCGGGGGGGTGGACATGTCCGTCGGTCGCGCCACCGCCGTGACCCTCGCCTCCACCGCCATCGCCAACTCGATGCCGGCCGGGCCGCTCGTCTCGTTGGTCTATGCCTTCCGCCAGTACCGGCGCCGTGGGGCCGACAGCGCCCTGGCCGGATGGACGCTGGGCGCTCTGTTCGTCTGCGCCTCGGTCACCCTGGCTGTCGTCGCCGCCGCCGGTGTGGCCATTGCCGGCGCCGAGGGGGCGGGCCTCGACCTCATCGGCGTGACGGTCGGCGTCCTGCTGGCGGCGCTGGCCCTCGGAGTACTGTTCGTCCAGCGCCGAGCCATTGTCTGGGTGGTGACCGCCATCATCGGCGCCGGCAAGCGATGGTTGCACTGGCCCCGGGGCGACAGCGCGGAGCGGGTCGACAGCATCGTCGTCCGCCTGACGACGGTCACACTGACCGGCAGGGGGCTGGCCGAGGTGGCCGGCTGGGGGGTGGCCAATTGGATCCTGGACTGCGCCTGTCTGGCCCTGTCCTTCGTGGCCCTGGGGGTGGGCGTGCCGTGGAAGGGCCTCCTGCTCGCCTACGGCGCCGCCCAGCTGGCCGCCAATCTGCCCATCACCCCGGGAGGGCTCGGAGTGGTGGAGGGCAGCCTGACGATCACTCTGGTGGCGTTCGGGGCGTCGGAGCCCTCGACGGTGGCCGTCGTCCTGCTCTACCGGATCATGAGTTTCTGGATCCTGCTCCCCGTCGGCTGGGTGACGTGGGCCGTGGCGACGTTGGCCGACCGCGGTACGGGGTCGACACCCGAGGTCGTGCCCGAGTCCGAGCGCGTGGAGGAGGCGGTGCCGTGATCCGGCGTGGCGGCCCGGCGGTGGCCCTGGTGTTCTGTTCCTTCCTGGCCGTGGCCCTGTCCGGGTGCACTTCGGCGCGCGACACCCTGGGAACGAACGCCAGCACGTGTTTCGAGGCTCTGGCCGTCGGCGAGGACGCCGTGCACGCCCGCGGGACGTTCGCCGGGGTGCACCTGATCTCGCTCACCTCCTTCGGCAAGGACGCGCACATGGTGTCCGTTCTGTCGGCGCGCGCCGGATCGAAGGTGCATGACGTGTGCGTCGTGTCCTACCGGGGAACCTTCCGCGTCGACCAGGTGAAGAACGCACTGGGGCCGCCACCAGCGGGCGGTGTCGGCCACTACGCCATCGTCATCGTGTCCAAGCCCCAGAACCGTCTGCTCGGCACCGTCGTCCGGCTGACCCAGCCGCTGCGGTTCGGCCATCCGGTCTGACGGCCCGCCGGCTACGGCCCCGGCGTGTCCCCGGGCCGACTCGAACCCGTGGGCCCGGACGCCGCGTCCCGGCCGTCGGTCCCGGGTCCGGGGCCCATGCGGGGGATCGGCGCCACCCGCCGGGGGTGGTGGCGTCGCGGCGGGCGCCTCTCGCGCCGTTCGGCCCGTTGGAGCTGGCGTTCGACCTCGGCCCAGGTGAGGACGCCGGCGTCGGAACCGGTGCGGTCCTCGCGCGCGGCGCGGCTGAGGACGACCCAGGCCACCGTCCACAGCACGGGCAGCGTCGCCACCTTGGCCACCACCCCGGCCAACTGCTGGTCGTCCACGGCCGAGAGGCCGATGGCGGCATGGGCGTGGGCGAAGGCGGCGTACAGCGGATGGCGGGCGAAGACGTAGATGACCGACGGGAATCCGGGGATGACGGACTGCACGAACAGGTAGGCGGCCAGTCCCACCGACGAGGGCCGGCTGGCACCGGGGATGTGGCGCAGCACCGGACCCCACAAGCACGACACCCCCCAGCAGCAGGACACCGTCGAACGCGCCGCGCACGACGCCCGACGAGGCCTGGGCGGCGACGGCGGGGGTGAGGAGGGTGCCCACGGCGACGACGGTGAAGACGACCACGGCCACCGGCGGGCGCGTCAGGACCTCGAGGGTGCGGTCGACCGGTGCCGGGCGGGTGAGCGCGGCGATGAGCGGCGACGGCAACGCCAACAGCAGCAGCGGGGCGGCGGCCAGGGTGAGCAGGAGGCGCTGGACGAGAAGGGCGGTGAGCGACCAGTGGGCGGCCAGGTCCGCCACCGGCCAGGTGAGCGCCACCACCAGGGTCAGCAGACCGGCTCCTAAGCAGCACCACTGTCGCCGTGTCGGGATCGCTCCCGCCCGCGACACCCCGGCCCGCGATGCGTCCGGCGCCCGTCGGACGACGACGCCGTAGATGACACCCAGGGCGGCGATGGCCAACCAGGCCCCGAGATGCAGATGGAAGGCGTACGGCCCGGTCACCGTGGCGCCACCCGACCGAGCGCGTGGTGGGGCCGCCTACGCTGTCGCCGATGGTGGACCGGCTCGAGCGGTTGACGGACCTGGTCCTCGTGCTGCTGCGCGACGACCGGCCGAAGCCCCTGCGCGAGATCGCCGCCGAGGTACCCGGGTATCCCGGCCGAAGGCGAAGCGCGGCGCCAGGCGTTCGAGCGCGACAAGCGGACCCTGCGCGACGGCGGCGTCGAGGTCAGCGCGCTGCCCATCGACGGACGCGAGCAGGTCGGGTATCTCATCCGACCCGACGACTTCTACCTGCCCGATCTCGATCTCGCACCCGACGAGCAGGCGGCGCTGAACCTTGCCGTAGCCGGGGTCCACCTCGGCGATCCTAGTGGCCGCGATGCGTTGTGGCGCCTGGGCCTGCCGGCCTCGGCGGGGGTGCAGCCGTTCGCCGACCTCGCCGCGTTGCCCGCCCTGCCGGTGCTCTACGACGCAGTGCGCCGGCGGGCGTCGGTGACCTTCGACTACCGCGGCGACGCGCGTCATGTGGCGCCCGCCCTGCTGCGGTTCCGCGGCGGCTGGTGGTACCTGGTCGGCTTCGACCTCGACAAGGAGGCCTCCCGGACGTTCCGGGTGGACCGGATGGACGGGCAACCAGTGGTCGGGTCGCCCGGGCTCGGCCGTCGTCCCCGACGACTTCGACCCGCACGCCGCGCTCCCCGAGGAACCGTGGCGCATGGGCGAGGAGGAAGCCGTCGCGCGTCGACGTCCTCGTCGACGCCGGGCTGGCCCCGTTGGTGATGGCCGAGGTGGGCGACTCGACCGTGCACGAGAGACGCGACGACGGCGCCGTCGTGGTGCGTCTCGAGGTCACGAACATCGCCGCGTTGCGGTCGTGGGTCCTCGAGCTGGGCCAGCATGCCGAGGTACTCGCCCCCGAGAGCGTTCGCGCCGGCATGGTGTCATGGCTCGAAGCCATCGCCACCGGCACCGCGCCGAGGAGCACGGCCTAAATGCCGGCGCGCGCCGACGCCGGCATCCGGCTCCACCGCCTCCTCGCCGTCCTCACCTGGTTGGCCCGCCAGGGGCGGGCGCCGGTGGCCGAGCTGGCCGAGCGTTTCGGGATCGGTCCCGACGAGCTCATCGCCGACCTCGAGCTCGCCGCCTGTTGTGGTCTGCCCCCCTACACACCGGACCAATTGATGGAGATCATGGTCGACGAGGAAGAGGTGGTGGCCAACCTCGGTCCCGAACTGGCCCGGCCCCGCCGGCTCACGGCGGCCGAGGGCTTCGCCCTGGCCACCGCGGCGCGCGCCATCGAAGCCGTCCCCGGCGCCGATCCCGACGGATCGCTGGCGCGCGGGCTGGAGAAGCTCGACGCCGTCCTCGGCGACCGGGATCGCCTGCGGATCGATCTGGGCGAGCCGCCCCACCTCGAGGCCCTGCGCCGGGCCGTCGAGGCCGACGAGCAGATCGAGCTCGGCTACTACTCGGTGTCGAGCGACGAGGAGTCGGTCCGCGTCGTCGACCCGCTGGGGGTGGTGGCTCTCGACGGGCGCTGGTACCTCGACGCGTACTGTCACCGCGCCGGCGACATGCGCCGGTTCCGCGTCGACCGCGTCCTGTCGGTCCGGCCCACCGGGGTGATGGTGGCGCGTACCGGTCGGGGTGCGCCGGTGGACCCGGCGGACCCGGGCCGCGATCCGCGCCGCGGCGAGATGGGCGACGCCGTCTTCGTCCCCGGTCCCGATGCCGTCGTAGCCCGGGTGGCCGTCGACGACGCCGGCCTGTGGCTGACCGACGCCGTTCCCACCCTGGGCCTCGAGCGGCTTCCCGACGGACGCACCGTGGTCCGTCTGGCGGTGGCGAGCACGGTGTGGTTCGACCGGCTCCTCCTGCGCCTCGGTCCCCACGGCGAGGTCCTCGACCCCCCCGAGCTGGCCGAGTCGGGGCGTCGGGCGGCCACCCGCCTGCTCGCCCGCTACCGCACTCCGGCCGCCGGGGGATAACCGAGAGAGGTTCCCGGCAACGTCGCCGTCGAGGTCGCAGCCCCAAGGTCGTCGGGGTGCTGCGGTTGTCGAAGGTCAGGGCCGACGGTGCCGGGTACTACCTCGAGGTGGCCGGCGGGGCCTCGGGCACCGGGATCGAGGCCCCGGGGCGGTGGATGGGCTCGGGGCCGGGCGAGCTCGGGCTCTCGGGCGTGGTTGGGGCGGCCGAGTTCGACGCCGTCCTGGCCGGGGCGGATCCCGTCACCGGTCGGGTCCTCGGGACCGCCCGCCACCAGGTCCGGGTGGCCGGGTTCGACATGACGTTCTCGGCGCCCAAGTCGGTGAGCCTCCTCCACGCGCTGGGCGACCCCGAGGTCTCCGACGCCGTGGCCGCCGGTCACGCCGGGGCGGTGGGGGCGGCGATGTCCTATGTCGAAGACCATGCCCTCGCCGTCCGTCGCCGGTCCGCGACGGCGGCCGTCCCCGTGCCGACGGCGGTCGACGCTGTGGCCGCAGCTGGCTTCGTCCACCGCGTGAGCCGCGCCCTCGATCCCCATCTCCACACCCACGTCGTGGTGGCCAACCTCGGCCGCGGTCCCGAGGGCGACTGGAGCGCGCTCGACGGCCGCGGTGTCTACGCCCACGCGTCGGCCACCGACGCGCTCTACCACTCCCATCTGCGCCACGAGCTCACCCGGCGCCTCGGTGTGGCCTGGGACCCTCCCGACCGCGGGCGCGCCGACATCGCCGGTATCGGGCCCGAGGCGCGCCGGGAGTTCTCGCGGCGCGCCGCGCAGATCGCCGCCCACCTGGCCGAGCGGGAGTTGCGCAGCGGACGGGCGAAGACGGTGGCGTCCTTCGCCACCCGCGCCGACAAGGACCTCTACCTCGGCGCCGATGACCTGCGCCCGCAGTGGCAGGACCGCGCCCGGGCGGTGGGGCTCGGCCCCCGGCAGGTGGAGGCGCTCCTCGACCGCGTCCCGCGCCGCGAGGTGCGGTCCGGCGACGGACTAGGCCCGGGCGACGCTGTCGGGCTCGCGTCCGAGGTGACCGGCGCGCTCGGCGACCTGCACCGGGCGGTGGCGCGACGCGACGTGGTCCGCGCCTGGTGCCGGTCGCTGCCCGCCGGTGCGCCGGGCCCGGCCGTGGAGGACGCCGCCGATCGGCTGCTCGAGGACCTGGCGCCGGAGGCCGGACCGCGCGGCGAACGTCACGGGCCCGGCGTGGCCGAGCGTCGCCACCTCCCGCCGCTCACCCTGGAGCGCCCCGGGTCGGTGCGCGTCGATTCGCAGCGCCCGGCGTCGGTGCGCGACGACAGGGTGCGCGCCGACACCGAACGCGCCGAGTTGTCCCGACTTCTGTCCGACCGTGCCATCGGTCTCGACCGGTCGGGGCCGCGTCGGCCCGATCTCGGCTTCGGCCTCGGGTGAGCGCCCGGGGAATCTCAGAGCTTCGGCGTGGCGATGGGGCCGGCGTTCTCGTATCCCTGACGGACTCCCTGACCGGCGCGCCGCGTGAGCTGCTCGGGTTCGTAGAGCATCCAGTAGGCGTTGCGGGCGTGCTTGCGCGCCCGGTCCACGCAGACCGCCGCCAGCCGGGCGGGATCGTCCTCCTCGTTCTCGTGGACGAAGACCTCGAGGACGTGGGTGTTGGTGAGGAGCTGGGCGAGCATGATCCCCTGCGAGGCCTCGTGCGCGCAGACCTGGTCGATGGCGGCGCGGCCGGGCATCCCCAGCGCCACGACGATGGCGCAGCCCTCCTCCACGATGAGCTTCTTGCACGCCACCCCGAGGTCCTTGACGCCGGGCACCGTCCGGCGTCGGATCTCGAAGCGGTCACCGTAGAGCGGACAGTGTTCGAGCTCATCGACGGCTTCGGCCCCCATGTCGTAACGGGCGAACATGGTCTCGGCCACCCCGATGCGGTCCACGCGATGATTGTCCCATGACCGCGGTGACCCTGTGACAACAGTGACCCTGTGACCACAGTGACCCTGTGACCACAGTGACCCTGCGCGGCGCCCGTGCCTCGGACGCGCCGGCCATCACCGAGGTCTTCCTCGCCGCCCGCCAGGCCATGACCTACCTGCCCGTCATCCACACCGATGATCAGACCGCCCGCTTCATCGCCGGGGTGGTGGATTCGGGTCACGTCCAGGTGGCGGAGCGTGACGGGGTGATCATCGGGTTCGCCGCCGTCCACGGGTCGTGGCTGGACCATCTGAACGTCCACCCGTCGTTCCAGAACGCCGGCGTGGGCAGCGGGCTCATCGAGTGGGCCAAACAGATCTCGCCGACGGGGCTCGATCTCTGGGTCTTCCAGCGCAACACCCGTGCCCGTGCCCTCTACTCCTCCCACGGCTGGCACGAGGTCGTCCTCACCGACGGGGCCGACAACGAAGAGGGACAGCCGGACGCCCACATGCGATGGGAGCCGTCCCACGATCGATGATCCCGGCGGGAAATATTCGGCAACCGAACGGGGTCGCCGGTCGTCGGAGGGGTTGTGGACGTGACGCAGGGCCATGACGAGGCCACCGAACAAGGCACCGGCGGTGCACCGGCGGACTCGTTCATCATCTTCTACCGGACCGAGTACGGCGGGATGGTCCGCCTAGCCCGCGCCCTGACGGGAAGCTCCGACCGGGCCGAGGATGTCGTCCAGGACGCCTTCGCCCGGGTCCACGGCAAGATGGGGCGCCTCGAGAATCCCGGCGGCTACCTGCGGACGATCGTCGTGAACCTGTGTCGGGACCAGGGCCGGCGGCGACGACGCGAGCACCGGGCGCGCCGGCTGGAGTCGGGTCTCCCCCCGATGCCGTCCGAAGCGGTCGAGGTGGTCGACGTCCTGCTGTCGCTTCCTTACCGGCAACGGGCGGTGCTCGTGATGCGGTACTGGGGGGACTGGTCGGAGGCCGAGATCGCCGTCGCTCTGGACTGTCGTCCCGGCACGGTCAAGGCGTTGGCATCCCGAGGGCTGGCCCGACTGAGAAAGGACATCGGATCGTGACACCCGTCGCCATCGAGGACCGCCTCCGTTCGGCCATCGATCTTCTGGTCGACGCCGTTCCCCTCGCCCATCCGGACCGTCCCCCGGCCGATCGCCCGACCACGGGGCGCCGCCGTCGGTGGCGAGCGCCGTTCGCACCGAGACGGGCGCTCGTCGTCGCCACCTTCGTCGTCCTGGCCGTCCTGGCCGTCATCGTGGTCGGCTCCCGGCATCCGACAAGGGAGGGGCCGGCGTCCCACGTGCCGCCGCCGCTCACCGGTGTCACCGCCACCTACCCTCCGGTCCCGCGGTCGGTGGGCGGTCTGGGGGACTGCCTAACTCTGCCGCAGGTCGGCCTGTCCGCCGACGAGGCGCAACAGGTCATCACGGCGGTGACGACGCTCGTCGGGAGCGGAGGCCGACTCCAGCAAATGGGGGCCTGCACCGGTGGCCCGGTCACCGTCGGACTGGCTCCGGGAACCGAGTCTCTGGCCCACCGGATCTGGACCCGGTTCGGCCGTGACGTCTCCATCAGTGTCGGTCTCACCGCCTACGACGGGTCCCCCGGGCGCAGCCCCCGGTGCGGAGCGTTGGAGCCGCCGGCGTCGTTGCCCGCCGGTTTGCATTTGGCGCTGCGCCTCCGGTCACGGAACGTCAGCTCCGGCTCCACGCTCTCCGGGAACGTGGTCGAGACCGAGAGCGGACCGGCGAGTTTCTTCATGGACACCGGACAACCACTCGAGGCCGTCGTCGTCCGTCCCGGGACGCGCCAGGTCGTCGGCGTCTACAGCGGAGTGATCGCCGGTACCGGTTACGGACCACGTCTCGGACCGGGGGAGTCGGGGACGGTCCCGGTCCTTGGCGGGACGGCGCGCTGCGACGGCGGGATCGGGTCCGCTCTTCCTCCCGGCCGCTACCAGGTCGTGGTGAGAGTGGCCCCCGAAGCGCCGCCGAATACCCCGGACTATCTGACGCCGCCGGTGGCGCTGCGGGTCATCGCGCCGACGACGACAACACGGTGAGGCGGTGACTATGGGACGGTAACGGCGCCGTGATCGCGGCAGAGCGCCCGGTAGCCGCCCGGTGTCACCGTCACCGTCATCCGCCGGCCGCAGTCGGGGCAGAACCGGGGCGGGTCGAGGGCGCGGCGGCATCCGGAGCACTGCGCCGACGGACGGCCGCAGCCGGTGCAGTGCGACGCCGAGGGCACCTCAGAGCGCGCCGGTGAGCGCACCCACCGGCATCTTCAGGTCGGCCAGCATCCGCATGTCCTCGTCGGTCGACCGGCCGAGGGTGGTGAGGTAGTTGCCGACGATGAGGGCGTTGATCCCCGACGTCATCCCCATGGCCTGGAGATCGCGCAGCGTCACCTCGCGGCCCCCAGCGTAGCGCAGGATCACCCCGGGGAGGGCCAGGCGGAACAGGGCGATCCAGCGGATCGCCTCCCAGGCACCGACCAGGGACCGGTCGCCGAGGGGCGTCCCCGGGCGGGGGTTCAGGAAGTTCACGGGGACCTCGGTGGGGGCCAGATCGCGCAGCTGCAGGAGCAGCTCGACGCGCTGGGCGTCGCTCTCGCCCATCCCCACGAGCGCCCCGCAGCAGAGCTCCATCCCGTGGGCCGCCACCCGCCGGCACGTCTCGGCCCGCTCGTCCCAGCTGTGGGTGGTGACCACCCGGCCGAAGAAGGACCGGGCCGTCTCCAGGTTGTGGTTGTAGCGGTGGACGCCCCCGGCGGCCAGCCGCCGGGCCTGGTCGTCGGTGAGGATCCCGGCCGACACGGCCACGTTCAGCCCGGTGGTCGCGGATCAGGGGCACGAGCTCGAGGATCCGGTCGAGGGTGCGCTCGTCGGGGCCCCGGACGGCCAGGACGAGGCAGAACTCCGTCGCCCCCACCGCCTTCACCTCGGCCGCGGCGGCCAGGACCTCGGCCGTGTCGAGGAAGGGGGTCGCCTTCACCGGCGTCTCGAAGCGCGACGACTGGGCGCAGAAGTGGCAGTCCTCGGGGCATCCCCCCGTCTTGGCCGACAGGATCCCCTCCACCTCCACGTCCGGCCCGCACCAGGCCAGCCGGACCTCGTGGGCGAGCGAGGCCAGTGCCGTCACCGACTCGTCGGGGACGACGGCCAGCCCACCCAATTCCTCGTCGCCGAGAGGGCGGTGGTCGTCGAGGAGCGCGGTGGTGGCGGCGGCGATGAGGGTCCGGGCCGCCGCCGGACCGGGCGCAGCCGGGAGGACGACGGGGCAGCCGTCGACGGGCGCCCGGAGGGAGACGGTGCTACGCGTGGGGGTCACAGTCGCGTCGCCGGGCACCGGCCCACGGTAGCGGGCGCCGGCGGCGAGGAGGCACACGACGATGGGCTGGGACTTCGAGACGGAGCCGGACTACGAGGCCAAGCTGACCTGGGCCCGGGCCTTCGTGGACGAGGAGATCCTCCCCCTCGAGACCCTGGAGCTCGACATGCCGGCGCTGGCCCGGGCCATCGGGCCCCTCCAGGACGAGGTGAAGGCCCAGGGGATGTGGGCCGCCCACCTCCCGCCCGCTCTCGGCGGGATGGGCTTCGGCCAGGTCCGCCTGGGCCTGCTCCACGAGATCCTCGGTCGTTCGCTTCCTCGGCCCCCTCGTCTTCGGGAACAACGCGCCGGACTCCGGCAACGCCGAGCTCCTCGCCGTCGGCATCGAAGCAGTCCGGCCGCTCCGAGCACCGGACCCGGTGGCTCGAGCCGCTGCTCGACGGAGAGATGCGCAGTGCCTTCTCCATGACCGAGCCCGGCGCGGGAGCCGATCCCACCCTGATCCGGACGAGCACGGCCCGCGACGGCGAGGAGTGGGTGATCAACGGCCACAAGTGGTTCACCTCCAACGGCTCGGTGGCCGACTTCCTGATCGTGATGTGCGTGACCAACCCCGACGTCCATCCCTACCAGGGCTGCTCGATGATCGTGGTCCCGACCGACACGCCCGGGGTCGACATCGTCCGCGACGTCCCCACCATGGAGGACCCCTTCCCCCATTTCGGCAAGATCGGCGCCCACTCCGAGATCGTCTACCGCGACGTCCGGGTCCCGGTGGACAACCTCGTCGGCCTCGAGGGCGAGGGCTTCCGCCTGGCCCAGATGCGACTGGGGCCGGGCCGGATCCACCACTGCATGCGCTGGCTGGGCCAGTCCCGGCGGGCCTTCGACATGCTCTGCGAGCGCGCCGTCTCGCGCTATCTCCACGGGTCGCTCCTGGCCGACAAGCAGATGGTCCAGACCTGGGTGGCCGACTCGATGGCCGAGATGACGGCGGCCCGGCTGATGACCCTCCAGGCGGCCTGGAAGATGGACCGCGACGGACCGGCCGCGGCGCGCGTCGAGATCGCCATGATCAAGTACTACGGCGCCGGCGTCCTCTACAACGTCATCGACCGGGCCATCCAGGCCCACGGGTCGCTCGGCTTCTCCACCGACCTCCCCCTCGAACACATGTACCGCGCCGCCCGCGCGGCGCGCATCTACGACGGTCCCGACGAGGTCCACAAGGTCACCGTGGCCCGCCAGGTCCTCAAGTCCTACGCCCCCGTCGACGTCCCCACCGAGCACGTCCCCACCCGCCGGGCCGCGGCCCAGAGGAAGTTCGCCGACCTCCTCGTCGAGGTCTCGGCCAACGACTGAAGGCCCGCGTCGGGGTCGGTCAGTGCGTCAGTGAGTCAGTGCGTCAGTGCGTCATTGCGTCAGTGCGGTGACGGGCCGAAGGAGAGCTCGGCGCGCCGGACCCCGGCGATGACGGTCGAACCGGAGCGCTCCACCGCGCCGGCGAGCTCCAGGGTGTCGAACCGGTCGAGGAGCTCCTCGAGGACGACCCGGCCCTCCAGCCGGGCCAGGGCCGCCCCCAGACAGAAGTGGGGCCCGTTGCCGAAGGCGATGTGGGGGTTGGGGTCGCGCCCGACGTCGAAGCGGGCGGCGGTGGGTCCGAAGACGTCCTCGTCGCGGTTGGCCGAGGCGTAGACCATGAGGACGGGTTCGCCGGCGGCGATGGCCACCCCGGAGAGCTCGGTGGCGCGCGTGGCGGTCCGCATGAACGAGACCACCGGGGTCGTCCACCGCAGCATCTCCTCGACCGCCCCCGGCAGAAGCGTCCGGTCGGCGGCCAGCCGCGTCCACTGGTCGGGGTTCTCGGCGAAGGCCACCAGGCCCCCGGAGATGAGGTTCCGGGTCGTCTCGTTCCCGGCCACGAGGAGCTGGACGAGGAACATGGCCAGCTCGGCGTCGTTCAACTGGTCTCCGTCGATGGAGGCCTGGGCCAGCTCGGTGAGGACGTCGGTGCGGGGCCGGGCCCGGCGCTCCTTCGTCAGGTCGACGAGGAACGTGATCATCTCGCCCTGGAGGAGGTTCCGGCGCTCCTCGGGCCAGTCGGTGGCGCCGGGGATCACCGCCTCGGACCACTCGTAGAAGCGCTCCCAGTCCTCCACCGGCAGCCCCATGATCTCGCTGATGACCTGGAGGGGGAAGGGGACCGACAGGAGCCCGACGACGTCGAGGGCCCGGTTCGCATCGAGGCCGTCGACGAGAGCCCGGGCCCGGGCCCGGACGGCCGGTTCGAGGGCCCGGACCACCGACGGTTTGAAGCCGGGCTGGACGAGCCGCCGGTAGCGGGTGTGGGCCGGCGGGTCGGTGTGCATCATGGTCGGCGGTGACTCGTAGGTGGCGCCGATCTCGTCGACGAGGATCCCTCGGCGGGCGCAGAACGTCTCGTGGTCGAAGCCGATGGCAGTCACGTCGGCGTGTTTGGTCACGGCCCAGAAGCCGCGCTCCTCGTTCCAGGCCACCGGGGCCTCGGCCCGCAGCCGGGCGAAGAGGGGGTGCGGATCGGTCGCGTAGATCCCGGCCTCGACCACCCCCGCCGCCAGGTCCGTCCCGGGCCGCCTCCGATCCGTCTCCATCGGCCTCACCCTACGGCCGCCTCACCCGACGGGCCGCCTCACCCGACGGGCCGCCTCACCATGCGGGCCGCCTCACCCGACGGGCCGCCTCACGCGACGGGCCCCGCGTCCCCGGGCGGCGGGTCGGCGAACGACGGTGGTCGGCGTTGCGACAGCGCGGCCACCCCTTCGCGGAAGTCGGCGCCGGTCATCATCGTCTCCAGGCGGTCGGCGGCGTCGTGGACGGCGGTGGCCGCGTCGCGGTGCAGGTCGAGGTAGATCTGGACCTTGGTGGCGGCCAACGAGGCCGGGGAGACCTCGGTGGCCAGGATCCGGGCGTAGTCGTAGGTGGCGTCCATGAGGGCCCCGGGCTCGACCACCCGGTTGACGAGTCCGATGGCGGCCGCCTCCTCGGCCAGGACGACCCGGCTCGACAGCAGCAGGTCGGCCGCCCGGGTCAGGCCGATCAGGCGGGGGAGGAGCCACGAGAGGCCGTACTCGGCCGGCAGCCCGAGCCGGCCGTGGGACGTGGTGAGCTTGGCCCCGGCGGCGGCGAAGCGCAGGTCGCAGTAGCAGGCGAGGGCGAAACCGACGCCGGCCGCCGGGCCGTTCACGGCGGCGATGACGGGTTTGGGGATCCCGAAGTGGTAGGCGAAGTCGGCGTCGAACTCCGGCCGGACCCCGTAACCGGGCCGGGCCAGGTCCGGCGGTGTGCCGGCGTCGTAGCCGCCGCGCTCGACGTGACCCTCGAGCGCCCGGGTATCGGCGCCGGCGCAGAAGCCCCGTCCGGCCCCGGTCACCACGATGACCCGGACGTCCGGGTCGGCCGCGGCCCGTGCCAGCAGGGCCCGGTACTCGGTGTGCATCCTCCCCGTCCAGGCGTTCAGGCGCTCCGGGCGGACGAGGGTGACGGTGGCCACGGCGTCGGCCACCCCGTACCGGGTGACCCTCAGGTCGGCGAGCTCCATGGGCCCCTCCTTACCCGTTGTGGCGCCGTTGTGCCCGATCGGCTCAAGTTGCCGGGCCGGATGCCGATCATCTCCTCGGACAGCCTCTGTCCCAAACCCCAGACTCCATAATCCCCAGAGTCCGAGAGCCCCCACCTCGCGGTGGGGGCTTCTCGCGTGTACGCGGTCGTTTAGGCTCCGGGGCGCAGTGGACACCCGCCCGGAGGACCCGGCCCAGAGGACTCCGGAGGTGGTAGTGGCCACCGTCGGCGACCTCCCGGCGCTGTCCACCACCCTGGCCGAGGCCTTCTTCGACGACCCGGTGATGTCCTGGATCCTGCGTGAGGAGGAGAGCCGCAGTCGCCGACTGGCCCGGCTCTTCGGGGTCCAGCTCCGGGGTCACTACCTGCCGTTGGCCACGGTCTGGACGACACCCGACCAAGGCGGAGCCGCCCTCTGGGCCCCGCCCGGCCACGCCATCATCGCCCCCACCACGATCCTGCGGTACCTCCCCGACATGATCCGGGCCCTCGGCCGCCACGCCCTGCGGGCGCTGCGGACCCTCAACCATGTGGAGCGGCTCCATCCGAAGGAACCCCACTGGTATCTCGGCGTCCTCGGGACGCGCCCCTCGGAACAGGGCAAGGGCATCGGGTCGGCGCTGCTCGGCCCGGCGCTCGACCGCTGCGACGGCGACGGGATCGGGGCCTACCTCGAGTCCTCCAAGCATTCCAACATCGCCTTCTACCGGCGCCACGGCTTCGAGGTGACGGGCGAGATCGAGCTGCCCTTCGGCGGCCCCTCGGTGTGGCCCATGTGGAGGGACCCCCGGCCCCGTTGAGCACGCCGTCGTCATGAACACCAGCGGCGCTCAGGAACCGACCGGTCGGCCCACGCTCGGCGCCCTCGACCCCACCGCCCCCACCCCTCTCGGACGCGACAGCGTCCTGCGGCGGGTGGTGGCCGAACCGGTCACCGCCCTCATGATCCAACGGGCGCTCGTCATGGACGTCGCCCACCCCAAGGTGGCCGCCGGCGTGGAGGACCACAGCCAGTTCCGCAGCCGTCCCTGGCGGCGGGCCTGGATCACCGTCGACGCCGGTCTCCGCCTGGTCTTCGGACCGACCCCCACGGCGCGCGCCGCGGCCCGGCAGATCTACGCCATCCACGACCACATCAACGGACACCTGTCGGTCCCGACCGCACCGGGAGACACCGACACCTCGTACACGGCCCACGACGCGGCGCTGCTCACCTGGGTGTGGGCCACCCTGGTGGACTCCGCCGAAGTGGCCTACACCCGGTGGGTGGGCCCGTTCGCAGGTTCCGAGGCCGACGCCTACTACGCCGACATGGTGGCCTTCGCCCGGTTCGTTGGCATCCCCGCCGAGCTCCTCCCCGTCGACCGGACGGCGTTCGCCACCTATCTCGACGACATGCTCGACTGCGGTCTCCTCGGTGCGGGCGACCTGAGCCGGACCCTGACCCGCGACATCCTGTGGTTCGAGCACCGCAGCGTGCCGCCACCGATCGTCCGCGTGGGACGGGTCCTGGCCGTCGCCACCCTCGATCCGCGCCTGCGGCGGAGCCTCGATCTGCGGCTCGACCCCGACGACGAACGTTTCGGCAACCGCCTCGACGAGATCCTGCGCACCTACTACCCGCGCCTGCCCCGGGCCCGTGCCGGGCTCCCCGGCTTGTACGTCCTGGCGCGCCGACCCACGATCGGTCTGGCGCAGCGCACCCGCTCGCGCCGCCGCCGCCTCTGACAGCCTCCGGCTACCGGCGCTCGAACGTGTCGGAGAAGAGAGACCCGGAGTTCTGCAGGGCCGACACCTTGGCCCGTGGCTCGGTCCTACCCGCCACCCGCTCGATGCCCGAGTACACCCACTGCGAACCCGAGATCGGCCCCGAGACCTGTTGGGCGTTGGTGGTCGTGGCCTTGGTGAACTTCATGGTCCCGTAGTTCGCCAGAGCGAACCACCTGTCGGTCCCGTAGTGCGAGGGGGACTCCGCCACCCACTCGGCCGATGTCTTCGGGCAGGCGAGACCCGCCGCGCAGGTCTGGGTCTCGTCGAACGACTGTCCCGAGGTGACGTCGGTGACGCTGATGAGGAACTGCGCGGGCTGCGAGTTCGGCACGGAGACGACGCGGGCGTCGATCTGGTCGCCGGCATTGACGGGGAAGGCCATGGTCACGGCATCGGTCGGCCACATCTCGTAGAAGGCGCTGTACGTCGGGACCCCGTTGACGCACCGGGCCGACGTCCCCCCCTGTTCGACCGATCGGTCCATGGGGGCCTCGTTGGCGGGCCACCCGTCGAACCCGACCCAGAAGAGCGTCCAGGCGTCCTTCGTCGGACAGGTGACGGCCGGCTCGGCCCACTCGGCACTGACCTGATCGAAGGTCCCGTCGTTCTGCGATGAGGCGTAGGCGACGTACCCGGACCAGTTGGGTGAGGTGGCGACGCCCGTCGTCACCGCCGGGGCCGTCTCACCGCCGCGACCGACGGCGACCGGCGGACGAGAGAGGTGGGCGTGGGCGTGGGCGTGCGTCCGGCCGTGCGTCCGGCCCGAGGCCGCACCCGCGGTCAGGGGACTGCCCTCGACAACGGCCACGGTGGCGAGGAGGACGGCCCCGCAGACGATGATGGCCGGGCCCCAGCGCCGCTCCCGGACGGGCGTCGCCCGTCGCTTCGCGCTACCCATCGTTGACCACACGGTGCACTTACTCCCCAGAGGGTGGTTCGTCGTGCCTGGCAATTGCCCGGACCCTGCCTGACACAGGGTGCGGGAGCACCACCAATGGCCTCCCACCGCCGTATCAACATTGGGTCAATTCACGCACGGAGGGCCCCGGCGGACACGCTGTGGGTGGCGGGGAGATCCCCGACGGATCATTCCCGGGACATCTCGACATCGCGGGGTCGAGGATGTCCGACGATCTACCGTGTGCCGGCGGCGGCCTACCTTGTGCCGGTGGCGGCGGCAGGCGAATGGGAGGAGGAGGCCGCCAATTGGGTCCTCTGGGCCCGGACGGAGGGACACGACGCCTACTGGGTCTACCGCCGTCCCTTCTTCGACGAGATCGTCCCCGAGCCGGGTGCGATGACGGTCGAGGTGGGTTGTGGCGAGGGCCGGGTCAGTCGGGATCTCCGCCGGCGCGGCCACCGCACGGTCGGCATCGACCTGTCACCCACGCTTCTGCGCAGCGCCAGAGACGCCGACCCCGATGGCACCTACCTACTCGCCGACGGATCGGCGCTGCCCCTGGCCGACGGCAGCTGCGACCTCGTCGTCGCCTACAACTCGCTCATGGACATCGCCGACATGGAGGCGGCGGTGGCCGAGGCGTCGCGGGTCCTCGTCGGCGGCGGGCGGTTCTGTGTCTGTGTCACCCATCCCGTGAGCAACACCGGGCATTTCGACGGACCCACCGCCGATGCGACGTTCGAGGTGACGGGCACCTACTTCGGTCGCCGCCGCTTCGAAGGGGTCGAAGCGCGCGACGGGCTCACGATGACGTTCCGCGGATGGAGCTACGCGCTCGAGGACTATGCCCGCGCCCTCGAGGACGCCGGCTTCCTGATCGAGGTCATCCGGGAACCGGTCCCCGACGCGACGACGCCGCACCTCCTGCGGTGGCGGCGGGTGCCGTTGTTCCTCCACCTCCGGGCGATCAGGTCGTGAGGGATCAGGCCGACCGTCTCAGTCGTTCACCACGATCGTGTCCACGATCTTGTCGTGCAGACATTGCCGGTTGGCGTCCCACAGGCACCACAGCTGATTGATTGTCCCCACCCAGCCCAGGACCGAGGACAGCCAGTAGAGCGCGGCGCGTCCGAAGGCGCGCCCCCCACCCACCGGGCCGCCGTCGATCCGCAGCGGCCGGATGCGCAGCCACCTCTTGCCGAGCGTGCGACCGTAGCGGGCGGTGGACAGCGCTTCGTAGAGCACGGTGAGCAGACCTGTCGCCACGCCGGCTCCGATGACGGCCAGAAAGATCCAGACGATCCCCGGCGTGGGCACCCGGACGTCGGGGTTGTCGGTGTTGGTGACCGGAAAGATGGGACCGGCGTGCGGGGCGACCAGGGCGACGGCGACGGCCGCCAACGCCGCGAACACCGGGAGCATCACCAGCGCGTCGAGCAGGCGGGCGCCGAGTCGCCGCCCCGGATCCGCCAGCGCGCCGGGCCCGCCCGCCGGCCGTCCCAGCCCGGCGCCCTTCCAGGGAGGCGCGCCCCACGGCGCGGCGCCCGCAGGCGGCCAACCCGATGGTTGCCACTGTCCCTGGGGCGGCCACTGTCCCTGCGGCCACTGTCCCTGGGGCGGCCAGCGGTGTTCGGTCCAGTTCTCGCCGTCGAAGTAGCGCTGCCCGCCGGGCCGGTCAGGATCCGGGTACCAGCCCACGGGTGTCATGACCGACAGTCTCCCGCACGGAGCCGATACCTCGGCTAGACCGAACGCGACAACGAGTCGGACCTCGGCGCCGGGAAGCCTGGTCGGCACGTCGTTCCTCTCGGCGAAGGAGCCGGCGTGGCCATCGTGGCATTCGGCGTTGGAGCCATCATCAGTCTCGGGACCAGTTGGGTGCTCGTCACGAGGTTGGAGCGGGTCGGCGAGCGACTCGGCCTTTCGGAAGCACTTCTCGGCCTGCTCGCCGCTCTGGCCGCCGACACACCTGAGATCACCTCCGCCGTGACCGCTCTGGTCCACCATGAACGGGCGGTCGGATCGGGGGTCGTCATCGGCTCGAACGTGTTCAACCTGGCCGCGCTGCTCGGCCTGGGCGCCGTCGTGGCCCGACGCATCGCGCTGCACCGCAAGGTCGTGGTTCTCGGTGGCACCGTGGCGTCTTGCATGGCCATCGTGTGTATCGCGTCGGTCACGAACCTGATACCCGCCGCGCTCGGCCTCGGCATCGCCCTGGTCGTGCTCGTGTCCTACGTCGTGGTGCTGGCCACGGGTCGCACCCGCATCCCGCTGCTGCGGCTCCCGTCTCGATGGCGGGCGTGGCTCACGGTCGCCGTGACCGAGGAGGAGGACGAACTCATCGTGGCCATCCGTCCCCGTCCCGGGACGCGGCGTGACGCGGTGACGGGCGTTGTCGCCCTCGGGGTGATCGTCGGGTCGAGCATCGTCATGGAACGGGCCGCGTCATCCATCGGACGGCGCGACCACATCGCCGGAATCGTGGTGGGCGGGCTCGTTCTCGCCGCCGTGACGAGCCTCCCCAACGCAGTGGCCGGTATCTACCTGGCCGCCAGGGGCCGAGGAGCGGCGATGCTCAGCACCACCGTGAACAGCAACACCTTCAATGTGGTGCTCGGACTGCTCCTGCCCGGCGCCGTGATCGGCTTGGCCCGCCCCTCGGGTCCGGAAACCCTCATCGTCGGATGGTATGGCGCACTCACGGTGCTCACGCTCGGCTTTGCCTACCGAGGTCGAGGTCTCCGCCGCTGGCAGGGTTGGATCGTCATCGGTGGCTACGTGGGTTTCGTGATCTCGCTCCTGGCCGTCTCCTGACGCCGAGGGGTGGACGCTTTCCCGTCGGAGACGGTGGCACGGCCCACGACGACGTGGGTACAGTGACGGCGGCGGCGCAAAATCGTCGCCCGCTGTCGCTCAGGGGAAGTCCGGTCAAAGTCCGGCGCTGGCCCGCAACCGTAGACGGGGACAAGTCCTCGTAAGCCGGGATACCTGACGGTGGTGGCTCCTATCAACCGTCGAGAAGCACGGTGACTGGGACCCGTACGGGCGTCAGTTGCGCCTCCCGGGCCTCCGGAACCCGGGAGAGGAAGCATCATGTCGTCATGGGTCCGGCGGGCAACCGCCGCCAGCCTGCTCATCCTGTCAGCGGGGTTCGCCACGGGCGTCGAAGCGTCGGCGTCGCCTCCAACACCGCCGGGAGCGGCACAAGTCGGCGCCGGGTGGATCGGTCGCCAGTTCAGCCCCGGTGGTGACATCCGTACCGGGGGCGCCCCGGATCCGAGCTCGACCATCCAAGCCGTGCTCGCCTTCGCGGCATCCGGTGTCGGCGGACACAAGGCCGACGCCGGTATCACATGGATGGAAAAGAACTTCGAGTCCTACGTCAGTCCCGGCGGTGTGGATGACGCCGGTTCGTTGGCCTATGTGGTCCTGGCCGCGCAGGCCATGGGGATACGTCCCACCAAGTTCGGGGGGAAGGCGAAGGCGAACAACCTGGTGGTCCGTCTGGAGAAGACACAGAGGACGACGGGACCGGATACGGGACTGTTCGGTTCGTCGGACCCGACCTTCGACGGCGCCTTCCGCCAGGGACTGGCGCTGATGGCCCTGGCCAACCAGGGGATCGCCAACCCCCTGGGTGTGACGTGGCTCCAGACCCAGCAGTGCAGCGACGGAGGGTGGGAGGCCTACCGCTCGGATCCTTCGACTCCGTGTCCGGCGCCTGACCCGTCCACCTTCTCCGGGCCGGACACCAACTCCACCGCGTTGGCCGTCGAAGGACTGGTGGCGCAGAAGTCGGTGGATGCCGGGGCCACGTTCCCCACCGACCCGACGGCGTTCTTCGAGTCGGCTCAGAACGCCGATGGTGGATTCGGCTTCATCGGCGCGTCCAGCCAGTCTCCCGATCCGGACTCGACCGGCGAGGTGATCCAAGCCCTGGTGGCCCTGAACGAGCTGACCAACCCGGCGTTCACCAAGTCCCCGGGAATGACGCCGGTGACGGCTCTCCAGACCTTCCAGCTGGGCTGCTCGGCGGCCAAGGGGGATCGTGGGGCCTACACCTTTCCCGGCGAGACGGGGCCGAACCTGATCGCCACGTTGCAGGCGGTTCCCGGGGCCGCCGAGGTGGCGTTCCCGCTGAAGGCCCAGACCCTCCAACCCGGTCTGCCGAAGTTGACGTGCCCGGGACACTGAGGTCGTCGCGCCGCCGCGGTGCGTCCCTACTGACCGCCGTCGCCCTCACTTCGGTGGGGGTGACGGCGGGTCTGGTCCTGTTCGTCACGGCCCGTCCGGCGGGTGCCGATCCCATCGGGGACTGCAGCACCACGACGGGAGAGATCGTGGCCGTCGACTTCACCTATTGGGGCGGCTCCATCGAGCGCGGCTGCGATGCCGCCCTCACCACCGGATACGCCGCCATCCACGCCGCGGGATTCACCACGGCCGGCGACGCTCATGACGGTCCCGGATTCGTCTGCCGGATCGACGACAAACCGACCCCCTCCGAGGAATCGTGTGTCACGACCCCTCCGGCCGACGAATCGTGGTCGTACTGGCACGCCGATGTCGGTCAGGACACATGGACGTACAGCACCCTCGGTGCGCTGGATTACCGTCCGCCACCGGGGAGCGTCGATGCCTGGACGTTCGGTTCGACCGACATCGGCACTGACGGGCAGCCGACGTTCCCGCCCAGCGCGGTGCGGGCCACGAATTCTTCGGGCCCCGGGCCCACGTCGACCACCACGACCGCCGGCGCTCCGGCGACCACGGTTCCGCCGACGACGGCACCACCTCCTCGTCCCGGTTCGTCGACGGCCGGCGCCGGGGGAGGACCGCCGACGGCGGTGCGCCATTCCTCGTCGACCACCGGCGCCGCCGGCACCGGCGAGGGACATCGCAGCGTCACCTCCACCACAGGGACGGGACCGACGACGACGGCACGCCCGGCCGGCGCCGCGCCCGGTCCCGCCGGTGGCGCGCCGTCGACTCCGAGGATCGTGGATGCCGCACCGGCCACCAGCGACCGACCGTCGGTCGGATCACCCGTACCGGTTTTCCTGGGTGCCGCCGTCGCCGTGGCGCTGGCCGGGGCCGGGGGCCTCGTGGCCTGGCGTCGCCGCCGGGTCAACTGAAACGGTGTCCGGTCCCGGATCACCGCGCTCGAGGCTCGAGACCGGTCACCGCATTCCCCGGCCCCTCCACCCGATCGCCTGGTGGATTTGGGCCCTCGGGTTGGCCGCCGCCGTCAGTCACACCACCAATCCGGTCCTGCTGCTTCTGGTTCTGGGCGTCCTGGCCCTGGTGGTGGCCAACCGTCGGGGTGATGCGCCGTGGGCCCGGGCGTTCAAGTACTACCTCGTCCTGGCCCTCGTGGTGGTGGCCATCCGGGTCGTCTTCCGATCGGTCTTCGGTGGGGACGTCGATCCGCCGGGTGCGACCGTGTTGTTCCGTCTGCCTCACATCCCGTTGCCCTCGTGGCTCTCGGGGGTCCAGCTCGGCGGCCCTGTCACCCTCGACGGCACGGTCGGGGCGCTCTACGACGGGCTCAGATTGGCAACGCTGCTGTGTTGTCTGGGTGCCGCCAACACCCTGGCCAACCCGAAGCGCGCACTTCGTCTCCTGCCCGGGGCCCTGTACGAACTGGGCGTGGCGGTGGTGGTCTCGCTGAGCGTGGCCCCGCAACTGGTGGAGAGCGTGCAACGGGTGCGTCGGGCCCGCAAGCTTCGGGGAGGCGCCACCCGTGGTGTTCATGGGTTGCGGAGCGTTGCCATTCCCGTACTCGAGGATGCCTTGGAGCGCTCGCTTCGACTGGCCGCGGCGATGGACTCCCGTGGTTACGGGCGGACCGGTGGGGCGACGCCCCGTACCCGCCGGATCACCGGTGCGCTCATGATCACCGGCATGTGCGGTTTCTGCATCGGTGCCTACGGGCTCTTCGACGGTTCGACCCTCAGGGTGCTCGCCTTCCCTGCCTTCGCCGGCGGAACCGTCCTCTGTGGCCTCGGCCTGACGCTCGGAGGCCGCCAGGTCCGGCGCAGTCGGTACCGGCCGGACCCGTGGAAGGCGGCGGAATGGTCCGTTTCGGTGTGCGGGACGGTTCCGGCCGTGATCGTGATCGTGGGTATCGGTTTCGGTGCGGTCAGCCTCAACCCGTCGACCGACCCCCTCAACTGGCCGACGTTTCCCCTCGTGCCCGCCGTCGCCATCTTGGCCGCGGCCATGGCCGCGTTCATCGCCCCGCCCCCGCAGCTCCCCGAGGCGACGATGAGACCCTCGACCGGTCCGATGCTCGAGCACGTGCCACCCCCCGCCCGTCGACCCCGACCCCGTACCGCCGGTGTGCCGTCGTGATCGATTTCGAGCACGCCAGCGTCACCTACGCCGACGCCGCGGCGCCGGTCCTTCGTGACGTGGACCTCCACATAGAGGAGGGCGAGCTGGTCCTGGTCGTCGGTCGCACCGGTGTGGGGAAGTCGACGCTGCTCGGTGCGATCAACGGTCTCGTCCCCCATTTCACGGGGGGGACCCTGTCGGGCCGGGTGACGGTCGACGGCCGCGACACCCGGACCCACCGGCCGCGGGAGTTGGCGGACGCGGTGGGGATGGTGGGCCAGGATCCGCTGGCCGGCTTCGTGACGGACACGGTCGAAGAAGAGCTGGCCTATGCCATGGAGCAGCTGGCGATCCCACCGGACGTCATGCGGAAGCGGGTCGAGGAGACACTCGACCTTCTCGGCATCGCCGAACTGCGGAACCGGGCTCTGTACCAGCTCTCCGGCGGTCAGCAGCAGAGGGTGGCCATCGGGTCGGTGCTTACCGCCCATCCGCGCGTCCTCGTCCTGGACGAACCGACATCGGCTCTCGATCCGACGGCCGCCGAGGAGGTGCTCGCCGCCATCACCCGCCTCGTCCATGACCTCGGGGTCACCGTCGTCCTCGCCGAGCACAGACTCGAGAGAGTGGTCCAGTACGCGGACCGGGTGATCGAGGTGCGCCGTGACGGGTCGGTCTCGTCAGGACTTCCGGCCGAGATGCTCGCGTCCACCGAGGTCGCCCCGCCGGTGGTCGAGCTCGGTCGGCTCGCCGACTGGCATCCGCTGCCCCTGTCGGTCCGTGACGCCCGACGCCGCGCCGGGCCCCTGCGCGCCCGGCTCGCCGGCCAGGCCATCGCGCCGCCGCCGCGGTCCGTGCCCCGACGGCCGGCCGGGATCATCCTGATGGCGCGCAAGGTCGTCGTCCGGTACGGGACGGTGGTGGCGGTGCGCGGCGTCGACCTCGTTCTGCGCGGCGGGCAGGTGACGGCCCTCATGGGACGCAACGGCTCGGGAAAGTCCTCTCTGTTGTGGGCGCTTCAGGGTTCCGGGGAACGTCAGGACGGTGCCGTGGACGTCGGGGGCACCGATCCCCGGTCGGTCTCGTCGGCCCAGGCCCGCCGGTTGGTCGGCCTGGTGCCTCAGACGCCGGCAGAACTCCTTTACCTCGACACGGTGGCCCTAGAATGCGCCCAGGCCGACCGCGAATCGCAGACGGCGCACCACGGCGCGGCCCGGGCGATTCTGGATCGCCTGGCGCCCGGTGTCGCCGACGGGACCCACCCGCGTGACCTGTCCGAAGGGCAACGACTCTCGCTCGTCCTGGCCGTCCAGTTGGCCGCCGCCCCCACCGTCGTCCTGCTGGACGAACCGACCCGAGGCCTCGACTATCGAGCCAAACGAAAGCTGATCGACATCATCGACATGCTGGCGTCGGAGGGTCGGGCGATCGTGGTGTCCACCCACGACGTGGAGTTCGCCGCCGCCGCCGCCGATCGGGTCGTCGTGATGGCCGAGGGCGACATCGTCGCCGACGGCCCGACCGCCGATGTGCTAGGTGGGTCACCGGCGTTCGCCCCCCAGGTGGCGAAGATCATGGCGCCGCTCTCCTACCTCACGATGGGCCAGCTGAGATGTGCCGTCGCCGCGGTGTCGCCATGATCACGCCGACCGTCGCCATACGTGTCGGGATCCGTTCTCGGTTGATCCTCGTGCTGGCGTCGTTCCTCGGTTTCGTGGCCTTCGTCTGGCCGTTCGTGGTCGCGCCGGGGACGTTCGGTGCCAGTGCCATGGCGCCGGTGATGTTCGGGGCGTTGTTGTCCATGGTCCTGGCGGTGGTGTTCGCCGAGATCGCCGACCGGGGTATCGATGCCAAGGCGATCGCCATGCTCGGGGTGTTGTCGGCCCTCGGGGCGGCGTTGCGCCCACTGGGAGCTGGTACGGCCGGGATCGAACTGGTCTTCTTCACCCTGGTGGTCGCCGGACGCGTGTTCGGAGCCGGATTCGGATTCACCCTGGGGTGCACCACCCTCTTTGCCTCAGCTCTCATCACCGGTGGCGTGGGCCCCTGGCTCCCGTACCAGATGTTCGGATGCGCGTGGGTCGGCCTGTTCGCGGGACTGCTGCCGCCGGCGGGGGGTCGGCGTGAGGTCCTGATGCTGGCTGCCTACGGCGCGGTGTCGGCCTATCTCTTCGGCTTCTTGGTGAACCTCTCGTTCTGGCCGTTCGTTGTCGACCCGCAGAGCACGATCGCGTATCTGCCCGGTGCCGCCTTTGCCACCAACGTGCATCGTTACCTGGTGTTCGACGCCACCACCTCGTTCGGGTGGGATACCGGACGTGCGCTGACCAACTTCATCTGCATCGCCCTCGTCGGTCCCGCCATGCTGGCCACGTTCCGGCGAGCGTCGCGTCGAGCCGCGTTCGAGGCGCCCATCGTGTTCGAGCATTCAGACGAACCCGGAGACCAAGGTGCACATCAGCAGCCTCCGGCGTCCATGCGCCGGCCTCCGGTTTCGCTTTTGGGCGGAGGCGAGGATCGAGGCTCAGAGACCTGATTCCGCTCGCAGAGCCCCCTGAACGGCATTCAGGAGCTGTTGGGGGGACACCGGCTTGCGCAGGTACTCCACCACTTTGTTCCCCAGCCGGGAGCGCTCCTCGGCGCTCAAGGAGAAGGCCGAGTGCACGATCACCGGCGGCAATTCTCCGAGAGCCTCGATGAGCGACACCCCGTCGAGCTTCGGCATCCGTAGGTCCAAGAGGACCGTCCCGTAGTGGTTCTCCCGCAGTAGTCCGTATGCGACAGCGCCGTCTTCCGCTTCGACCACGCTGAAACCCGACGTCTGCAGCACCTCGCTCATCGACCGTCGGACGTCTGCTTCGTCATCGACGATGAGCACATCGGCGTGTCGGGTGCGAGTGGGGAACGGGCCGGCGTCCATCGTGCTCACCGACGCGCCAGTTCGGAAGCGGTCTCGATGGGGAGCCGAACGGTGACGACGGCGCCACCGGCCTGCCCGTTGTGAGCGGAGACGTCCCCGCCGTGGGCCTCCACGATGCGCGCCACGATGGCGAGCCCGAGCCCGGTTCCACTGGCCTTGGTGGTGAAGAACGGATCGAAGACGCGCTCCAGCACCGCGGACTCTATTCCGCCTCCGGAATCGGAGACGTTGATGACCACATGGCCATCCCGGGTCGATGCATCGATGTGGAGGATGCCACCGTCGGGCATGGCCTGGAAACCGTTCACGATCAAATTGGCGAGCACCTGGGTGAGCTGATCACTGTCGGCTCGAAAGACGAGAGGCGGGACGTCGACCGCCACGTCGATCCCAGGGGGCGGAGGCGTCGCCTCGAGTACTTCTGTGACGATGCCCTCGAGGTCGATCGGAACTGGGTTCGGCTCGCGCTGGCGGACGAAGGCCGTCAGATTGTCGGCCAGGGTGGCGGCCCTGGATGTCTGGCGTTCGGCCATCACCAGGAGCCCGTCGATGTCAGGTGTGATCGTGTCACCGAGGGTGTGGCGGACCATGAAATGGGCGTTGATGACGGCAGCCAGGGGATTGCGCAGTTCGTGGCCGACAGTTGACGCCATCTCGCCGAGAGCCGACAGCCGTTCGCTACGCAGGAGCGCGGCGTGGGAGGCGTCGAGCTCGGCCGTGCGCTGGGTTACCAGATCCGCGGCGTATCGATGGCGTCGCACGAGGGCTTCGACCGTGCTGGCGATGGCCAGAGCCAGGAGCAAGCCCACCCCGAGGATGATGAAGGGGGCGGCGTTGGCGAATCCTCCAGCCAGGGGGCTGCGGGCCGAGGCCACCACCCACCAATTGGTGGTACCCACGGCGACCGGTGCCTCGGCCGTGGGCCCGACGAGCGGTAGCGCGTGCGTGTTGGCCAGGACGAGTTGATCTGTGGCCGGTCCGTGCGAGGCGTACACGGCGGCCCGCAGGGCGCGAAATGGCGCTCCCTGGGTCGCCGTGATGGCGACGAAGGGGTCGATCTGCAACTGCTCGAAGATCGCCGTTCCGGCCGGCACCAGGGGAGGGCCGATGGCAAAGCCGATCGTTGTCGCCTTCCCGTCGTAGCGCACGGGGCCAGGGGTGAGGTCCGCTCCCGCCTTGGCGAGGGTGGCGTCCACCGACGGCCCCGGGGAGCGCCCGGCCACGAAACCACTCCCGGCGACCGCCGTCACGACGAAGTCCGTGCCTGTCCTGCGGGCCATGATGACCGTGGCCGGCGTCTGCGCCATCTGCTTCGTCTCGGTTGCGAACGCCGTCGGTGAGCCGTTCGTCAGGGTCACGCTCGACGCCAGCGCCTGGAGCGGGGCCCCGACGGTGGAGACGATCGATGAGACGTACTCCCCGGCCTGAGTCGTGTCGCTCTTGAGTAGTGCCTGGTTCTGGCTGGCGACGCTTCGGTCGGTGAGCACGAACCCCAAGACGGTGGCGGCGGCCACGACCAGCGCGACGGCCACCGTGAGAGGCGAGGGTCGCCAGACATTCCACTTCATTGTGCTTCCCCGCACATGACGTGACCCCGTTCGCTTGTCCTCGGATTCTCTACCTGGTCACACGGCTCGTCAACGATGCCTGGGCGCCACGTCCGCGTCTCTGAGTCGGCTCCCGACGGCACGTGGGCACGAAGTCGCCCCGCACCGCTCCGTCGCACGGCGCTCCGGGTGGACGGGCCACGTGGAATCACCTATGTCGAACCAGGTGGAACCACGCATAAGCGGGAGGTCGTCCGTCGGCGTCGAATGGCGTCCGTGCCGCCGCCGTCATCGCTCGGGAGGTCCCGGCACCCGTGTCGGGAGGCCGTTGGTCAAGACATACCGGACCAACTCGGTTCGTGATTCCAAGGCGAGCTTGGTGAAGACGTGATTGACGTGGCCCTCTACGGTGCGCGTGCTCACCCCGAGGCGGATGGCGATCGCCTTGTTGGACAGCCCTTCGGCGACCAGGGTGACGACCTGCTGTTCCCTGAGCGTGAGCCGCGGCGCTCCGGCGATCTCTGTCGATCCATCGGCCCCGGCCAGGCGGGTCGAGACGGCGGGGTCGAGCACGGTCGTTCCCTTACCGACGGCCCGCACGGCGTTGATCAGATCCTCGCGGGGCATCGTCTTCAGCAGATACCCGGCCACTCCGGCCTCGAAGGCGCGTCGTATGAAGGCGTCGTCGTCATAGGCGGAGAGGATCACCACGCGCGTCCCCGGATGGTCGGCGGACAGCTGGCGAGCGAGGTCGATGCCATTGTCGCCGGAGAGCTGGATGTCCACCAGGGCGACGTCGGGTCGATGTCGCTCGACCAGGACCACAGCGCTGTCCCAGGTGTCCGCCTCACCCACCACGACAATGTCATCGGTGGTCTCGAGGACCTGTCTGGTCCCGGCGCGTAGCACCTCGTGGTCGTCGATGACGACCACCCGCAGGGGCGGCTCCGATCCCGTGTGATCGGATCCCCCGGCAGCGTCGGACACACGAGAATTCTACAGCGACATCCCGAGGGCCTGCTTTCCATCCGACAGGCGTCATCCGATGGTGCTTGGCCCCCCGTGGCCACCCGTCGAGCCTCCGGGGCGGCCCACGACGTCGTCTCGACGAGGTCCCGAGCGTATTGGCCCAATATTGGCTCCAGGGAGTGCCGGCGTTGGTCGTGAGCACTCACGCTGTTCTTCATGTCCTCGAGACCATCCGATGGCCACAGGGAGTTTGGGGGGAGCATGAAGCGATTCGTGCCTGGAGTCGACTCCTATCTGGGAGACGGCGTGCCGGACTCACTGATGCGGTTCTCGGAGGCGGACTCGGGGGACATCGCCAACCATCTGCCCGCTGACGTGGGTGACGTGGAATTGATCAAGGAACAGGCGACCACTCTGAACGAGAAGTACCGACAGCTGTGTTACTGGCGGCAGGTCGTGAACGCAGAGACCAACTGATCCTTGACGTCACGGGCGTGACGGGATCGGTGACGGGCGAGCCCCGGGTGCGGTGTCGACCCGGAGGGCTGTCCCCTCGTCGACACTGAAGACCACCGCCCGCTCGGGTGCATCCCGGTGGAGCATGGCGTCGTCGACCGGAATTTCCTCGAGGTCAGGGTCGTCCGTGCGCTCGAAATAGTCGATCTTCCACGGCGTCAAGTCGTGGCTTCGCCAGATACGGGCCACGGTGTCCTTGCTGATGCCGAAACGTTCGGCCATGCGCCGTGTCGTCCAGTGCCTCGAGTCGTGGGGGGGCCGTTCATGGAGGGTCTCGTGCACGACGGCTGCTTCGGTGCCCATCGGAAGCCACGACGTCCGACCACGGCCCGGGGCGATCCGACCCACGCCGTCGACACCCTCGGTCTCGAAACGACGCCGCCAGAGTCGTACCGAGTCGTTGGTCGTGTGACACCGGCGGGCGACCTCGTTGGTGCCCACGCCGCCCGTGGCCAGCAGGAGGGCCCGGGCCTGGACCACCTTGCGGGGTCCCATCGACGTCGAGCGGGCGATGACCTCGAGCCGGCGTCGCTGGTCATCGGTCATCGCCAGAGGCGGTGTGGCCATGGTCGCACCTGCCGGCCAGATATACGAGTTATTTCAGCGACACAATACCAGATTTTTGGGAGGACATCGCTATAGGACGGCCCGTGACCTTCCGATTACCACGGATAGTGGTGACGTCTGAGCGAGGGGGTCGGCGTGATCGGAGGAGATCGCCACCCTCGCGGCGCGGCAGCGAAGGCTTCGGCTTGATCGAAATACTCGTCGCCCTGACGCTGCTCATGATCACGATCGTTCCACTCGCCTATCTGATGACCACCGTGACCAAGGACTCGGCCTCGGCGCGGGCTCGGATCGGGGCGCTCGGAGTGGCCGAGCACTTGTTGGAGTACTACAACAACCTGGCGCTGGACGGCGGCTCGTTCCCCACCCCCGGCGGGGCCCCTATCAACCAGACGTTCCCCGTCGGTGCGATCACCTACAACACCACTGTGACCATGCAGTGGGGTCAAACGGGGTTGGACGGCAATCTCTGCACCGTCGGCAGTGTGCCTCAGATCGTCAATGTCCTCGCCGTCGTGACCTGGGGACGGGGCAACAGCGTGCAGGAATCGACCGTGATCAATCCACCCTACGGATTGATCAGCCCGTCGACCGGTTTTCTCGCCGTCCAGGTGAACAACGCCGCCGGTGTGGGCCAGTCGTCCACCCCACCCGCCCAACCCATTCACGTCTCCATCTCCCCATCGCCGGGAGTGGCGACGCCACCGAGCGTCGTACCCGATGGCGGGTGCATCTTCGTCGAAGCCAATTCCGGTTCGTACACCGTCACCCTGACGTCGCCGACGAGCAGCCCGTTCAGCTACGTCGATGACGGCGAGAACACCAGCACGACGGTTCCCGTCACCGTGCCGGCAGAGGGCACCGGGTACGGCTCCACCGCCTACGACGAGGGTGGTGCGATCCAGATCGGGTACGCATCACAGACCAGCCTGGCCAACGGGGTGTGGTGTCCCACCGCCGGGATCTGCTTCGCCACGGGACGCGAGAGCACCGGGGCGCTGGTCCTCGAGGACGACAACGGCGCCTGGTCCGCCCTTGCCCTGCCCGCCGGCGTTTCCGGAATCTCGGGCGCGTCGTGCCTGTCGGCCAGCCAGTGCGTGCTCACAGGTTTCGGACCCGGCGGCGGTGGGACGGGGTCGGTGGGCATCCTCCTCGGCGTCAATGCGACGAACGGGAGCGTCACGCCGATCGCTCTCCCCTTCGGCGTGAACGCCACCCTCTTGACCTCGGTGACGTGCGCGGCGTCGGGATCTTCGTGCGTGGTGACGGGCGCGACGGGAGGGACAGGAGTCCTGCTCAGTACCGACGGCACCACGGCCACCAATGTGTTGCCCTCCACCGGCACGACAACCGTGGTCTCTCTCAACGCGTCGGCATGTTCGAGCGCAATGCAGTGCTTCGCGGTGGGGACCGGTACGGTCGGCATGACATCGGTCGGGGTCATCTTGGCCGGGAGCGGCGCCTTGTGGGCGTTGCAAACCGTGCCCTCGACCGTCACGGCCATCCGCTCGATCTCCTGTTCGACGCAGGCTGGTGCGTCCCCCTACATGTGCACCACCGGCGTCACCAACGCCGGCGCGGCCACACTGCTGTCGACCACCAACGGGGGCACGACGTGGAGCCTGCCAACCACGGTTCCGAGCAGCGCCATCGTCGGGCCTTTGGCGTGCACGGGGGCCACCGCCTGCATGGCCTCGCTGGAGGTGGTCTTCGGCACGACGACCACCGGCATCGTGGTCACCTCGAGCAACGGCGGCGTGACGTGGGCGGCCTCGCCCGGTTTCCCCGGTGGCGTCGGGACCATCAGCTCGCTCACGTGCCCGACCAGCGGTCAATGCGTCGTGTCCGGCAGCAGCGGTTCGGGCGCCATCGCCGTCACGCTCAGTGGCGGGACGTGGAGCTCCCATACACTTCCGGGGGCGGGATCCTTCGCCTCGGGGGCGGCGTGCGACTCCGCCGTCCACTGCATCGCGGTGGGCGAGAGCCCGACCGGACCTCTGGCATTCGCGAGTTCGGACGGGGGGACGACCTGGGCACAGGCCTCAGGACCTGCTCCTTCCGGCATCGGTACCCTCACCAACGTCGGGCTGACGGCGCTGGGCCTGCCCCTCACGTATCAAAACGTGCAGTACGCCGGGGGGACCAACGTGGCGACCCCGTACACCACATCCGGCGCCGCCGATCCGACTCTCATCGCCAATCTCTTCCCCTTCGTGGGAGTCACCGGCGCCACCTACTCGGCGTGGAGCGGCGATTGTCCGGCGGACCAACCGGCCGCCGGCGAGCTGTCGTCGACTCTCGTCCTCCCCGGTCAGTACGCGCCGAACAATGCTGCGCTCACCGTTCCGCTCACTTATCTGGGGCTTCACCTGGTCGATCAGTTCGGACGGCCGATGGTCGGTGCGATCGTGACGGCCACCGTGACCACCGGCGGATGCGCCGGGGATGTCTTCTCTCTCCCGGCCAGCGGGGGCGACGGTCTTGTCGAGGCCGGTCTACCCCTCGGTTCGGCAACGCCGCTGCTCTACAGGATCTCCGCGACCGACAGCGGAAAGTCCGGATCGGTCAATATCTCCATGTCGGGCAACGGAGTGTTGGACACGTCGTCGAACGTGACGTATCCGTACCCCCTCGCCATTCCGGTCACCCTGTCATGATCGGTCGGCCGCGCCGGCGCGAGCATCGTCCCCGCCACCGCGGCCTCGTCTCCGCCCTCGTCCGACACCTCCGAAGTAGGGCGCCCGACAGCGAGGGTCTGACCCTGTTCGAGCTGATCGTCTCGATGGCCGTTCTCATGATCATCTTGACCATGACGACCGCCATAATGACGAACTTCTACTCGAACGAGAACCAACTGTCGGGCAGCGATTCGGCGTTTGCGCAGGTACTCCCGGCATCGACAAGCATGCAGGAGTTCATCCGCACCCTGGTGGAGCCGGCGCCCACCTCGGTCAGCACCGGCGTACCGGTTCCTGCGTTCACTCCCGTCAACCCGTCACCCCCTGGTCCGGCATCGGGGCTCCAGGGCCCGTTCAACATCACGCCCTCCAGCGCCACCTTCGCCTCTGACCTCGGGAACGCCAACGGTCCCTCCCTCGTCACCGTCACCACTACCGCAAATGTCATTCCCGCCGGAACGTACACGTTGACCGTCACCACGGCGGCCCCCAGCGCCAACTCGTGTCCCGGAACGGGACCCACGCTCGGCGGCACGGCATGCACCTGGGGGACGCCGGACAGGGCATTCCAGATCACCGACCTCGTCAACGGCTCGCCTACGGCTGCGTCCCCCGTCTTCCAATACACATTGGCCGGGGCATCCACGCCCGTCCCCTACTCGACGACCCCGGGCTCGCCCTGGGTCACCGACTTTGGCGCCGGCTCGTGCACGACGATCGCCGCGTGTCCCGTCAGTCAGATTCAGACGGTGACGATCGACGTCGAGGTGCAGGCCCCCGGTGGAGGTCGCGGCTCGTACCAGACCCTGGTGAGCGCACTGGCACCCAACTACTCAAAGTTCGTGGGGTGAACGATATGTCGCTTCGATCCGCGAAGTTCCGGCTCCGAGCATCAGGCGCGACGAGAAGCACCCTGGGGCACCGTCTCCCGGAGTCGGGTCAGGTGGCGCTCGTCACAGTGACGGGCATTCTCCTCATCATGTCGCTCGGAAGCGCCATCCTGGTCACGAACACGCTCCAGCACTTCCCCCTCGTCCAAAACGACCTGGCGCAGCACTACGCCTACAGAGCCGTCGAGGCCGGTCTCAACGAGTACGAATACGAGATCGACACCGACCCGAATCTGGTGCTGTGCAATGCCACCAACCTGTCGACCCCGCAGTGTCAGGCCCTCCAGCCCTTCAAATTCGGCCAGTGGAACCAGGTCGCCGATTCCGGCCTGGGCGGCACGCCGGCCGAATGGTTCGCCGTCTACCCCTCGTTGGACATCCCGGACGGGCTGGTCAAGGTGGTTATCGACGGAGCCGCACAGTCGGTCACTGGCTTCACGCATACCTCCGAATACGTGACCTTCCAACCGACGAATTCGTTCCTCCTGCACGACTGGTGGTCGGTCCACGGCATCATCGATCCGCTCACTGTCGGCAACCAGGGCTCGTGCACGGTGAACGCAGCCAATGAGAAGGGTACAAGCCTGAGCCTGTTGTGGGGAAACGGCAGCAACGGTGCCAACGCCTATCAGGGGGCGTGTGCGAACGATCTGGCGTATTCGGCCCTGGGAACGCTCTTCGACGGCCCGGTCTTCTCCGACGATCCGCTCATGGTGTGCAACTTCGGACAAACAGTGAACCTCTCGAATCCGTCGGAGTCAGTAACGATCGGGCCGTCGTCACCGTGGCTGCCGATCACGACGGCGGGGCCCGCGCCCCTCTCCAACCAAGGATGCGGGGGGGCGGCGCCCAGCACCTTCACCAACTACAACAGCGCGGGCACACTGGTTAATCAACCGCAGGAGCGTCCTCCCGATGCTGTGAGCGCAACCAACAGCCTGGCCGCGGTGGCCAAGGAGAACGGGTGCGTCTACTCCGGTCCCACCACAATCACGTTCGACGGGAGCAACGGCTTGTTGGTGAACAGCCCCGAGACGCCGGTGAACGGGAGCGGCAAAGACACGAACAACGACCCGTTGAAGAACACGAACACCTGTATCGGATCCAGTCCCGCCACCCCCATCCCCCTCCCGGCCGACGGCGTCATCGTCGTCCAAGCCGCGGGGGCTCCGTGCTCCGTCCCCACTCCGATCACTGACCCGAGCTATTTCGATCGCTCTGGTGCCCCCAACTGCGAGGGCGATGCAATCGTGGGCAACGCCAGCTACGACCCCACCGACTCCACCAAGAACATCGGCTTGCGAGGTTCGCTCACGGTGGCCGCAGCCAATAACGTCCTCATCGACAACAGCATCACCTACGACGACTGTGGAGCCAATCCTCCCGGCAACAGCTCGGGCTCATGTCAGATCAGTTCCACGGCCAACGACATTCTCGGACTGATCGCCGGGAACTTCGTCGAACTCAATCACCCCGCCGGTGTAGGAACCTGCCCCACCGTGTCCGGAATCGTGTCCGGCGGACTGAACTGCCAGCTGAAGAATCCCCGGCTCGACGCCGTGGTGTTGGCGCTGCAACACGATTTCGCCGTCAACAACTTCTCGAGCGGGTCACCCCAGGGTACGATCGCTCTGAACGGATCCATGGACCAGTACTTCGCTGACATCGAAGGAACGGCATCTGTCAGCAACGGTCTTCAAAGCGGCTACCTGAATGCCTACAACTGGGACCAGCGGCTGGCCATCTTGTCTCCGCCCTACTTCCTGACGCCGGGCACCCCGGCGTGGGCCGTGGCGGCGCTGACTGTCAAGGGAAGCGCATCGTCTCACGCACCGTCGGGGCCGTGACCTGACCCGTCGGACGCCGCCCGCCAGGCGGGCGCCCGGGATCAGGATCATGCCCGAACAGCGATGCGGTTCACCCTCAGGAGGCGGGGCCCGATGGCCAGGGTCAAGAATGTTTGCGGTGCCCCGCGGTCGCGGACGTGGCATTAGGGCTGGATCATGTAGTTGCCGTTCAGGGCGTAGGCCAGGAACACGAAGGGGAGCAGACCGGCAAAGAACAGCGCGATCGGTTGCCAGCCGCGCCGGCGGGTCAGGATCGCTACGGCGATGAGCGCGGGAAAGCCCCAGGCCAGAAAACGCGGCTTGAATCCGAGGGAGTTGCTTACGAAGAGCACGACGAACACTCCCCCGCAATAGGCATTTATCAGAGCGGGGAGCCTGGCGCGCGCCAGCGCGTAGACCGAGCCGGCGACCGCCACTACCCCGATCCACTCCATCCAGCCCCGCCCCTGGTAACCGCCCATCAACGGATGCCACAGGAGGTTGAGAAGAGAACGACCAAAGTCGACCGACGCGCCCCACGCCTGCTTCTGGAGGTGCCACCAGAAGAGGAGGTCGTGGTAGCGAAGCGCCAAATAGCCGACATAGGCGAGGAACCCGGTGGGAACGAGCACCACCGTGGCGAGCGCTCCGAGCCCCTGGCGTCGGCGAACCGCCTGGAAAGCGGCGACAAGAGCGGCCAACACCAAGGGCAGGGCCATCGGGCTCGTCGCGGTGGCCAGTGCACCGATGCACCCAGCCCAGATCCAGCGCCGGCGGAGCATCAGGAGGAGGCAGCCCGCAGCGAGTGCCAGCCCCACACACTCGCAATAGAACAGTCCCCAGCCGATCCCCATGCCGGGGAACACAGCGAAGAGGATGGCGGCGATCCGGCCCACCTGCTCATCAGCGAGGAGACAACCGAGCCGCCAGACGATGAGCGTCGCCATCGCGCCCCCGACCAATGACACGATGAGTGCTGATTCCACGGGGGTGAAGCGGAGCCAGATGAGCCCCCTGATGAGAGCCGGGAATACCGGCTCGAACCCCGCGGCGCTGTAGGTGAGATGACCGTTGACGATCGGCGCGTGCGACGGATAGAAGGACTGCGCTACCTGGAGGTACCACTGGCCGTCCCACGAGGTAAGGGGCAGGGCCAGGTGGCTCCCGTAGCCGAGATGGGCGGCGAAGTCATCGCTCACGAACAGGATCGCCCGGGCGACGGCGTAGAACCCGAGGACCGACAGAGCCGTATGCCAGTGGCGCTGCACGCGCCTGAAGGTGGGTTCGACCCAGGGGGCGAAACCGACATCCTCCCACTGTCGTGGCATCGTGCGCGCGGGATCGCGCCGATTTCCCGATCGCGCCTTCGGCGGTAGCCCGATGCTCACCGCTGGCCCCCAATCCCGCATTCCTGCCCAAGGGTGACAACGAGAACCTAGGCGCTCGCTCACCTGGTCTTAGGTATTTTGACGACCGTTGCCCCAAAGACGGGGCGAGCTTCTCAGCGTCAGATCTGCGCGAAGTGGCACCCGGATCGGGCTTCGTGTCCTACGGCGTCCGCCACTCGCCCAGCCACCTGTCGTTGACCGGTCGGCGACGAACTCTCAGCTCCCGCTCTGGTTCCCCTCGGACTGGTAGGCACGGCATGGCTCGCCGCGCAGCGAGTTGCAGGCCGGAAGCACTGGCGTGGCGTTCACGCCGTACACCACGTTGATCGCCAGGCCCGAGGCGGTGACGCCACCCATGGCGACCGAGGCGCTCTGGGAGCCGTCGTCGAGTGTGTCGAATTCCCAGATCGGTCGGTCACCACCGGGAGCGGAGATCACGACCCGAAGTTCCGTCCCCGGTCGGAAGGTGTGGACGATCGGATCGATCGGTATCTTGACCAGTGTGTAGGCGTTCGGCGACAGATTCGCGGACTGGCTGCCCAGGTAGGTCGGCTCAGTGAACAGCACCGTCGAGTCGTGCCGGTCGACCTGGTTCGAGCTGCGGAGGAATCCCGAAGTGATGTACTCCTCCTGACCCGAGGAAGGTCGGACCTCGGTGATGGTGGCCTGGAAGTCCTCGACGGGTGTGTCCGCCTTGACCCAGAGGTCGACCGTGGCCGGACCCACGATGGTGGTGGCCTTCGTGAACGGAGTCGTCTGGAAGGCGATGGCGTCGGCGGCGGGGACGGTTGTCCAGTCCCATCCGGGGTCGGCTGCCCAGGCGTTTCCGCCGGGAGGCAGGCTCGTCAAGGGTCGGACACCGGGGTCCAAGGTCAAGGTGGCGCTCGACTGTGAGGGGGGAGCGGTCGTCCGCAAGGATCCGTCGCGGCCGAAATGAAGAGTCTCCACCGTGCCGACGGGCGGCCAACTGGAGAAGTCCGCCGAGTAGGTCGACTGGATGGCACCGGGTCCGGCGACTCCGGCACCGTTGTCGAACAGAACCCGTACCAGCGGGGTCTGGGTGGCGAATTCCTGCTGGGCGACGGCCACATCCGGAGCGTTGGTGAACCGGATCGCCGGGAGTGGCGCCTGGGTGGAGACGCCCGATGCGAAGCCGGTGAACCCGTCGAGGACGGCGTTGTCCAGTGCACTGGGTGGGGTCGGGACCTCTTGGGCGACATAGATGTCGAGGAACTCGAGCCAGCGGCTGATCGTCTGGGGGTCGGTCGAGTCGATGTGACCGCCATTGACCATGTTGGCGTAGAGGGGGGTGCTCTTCGGGACCGCATCGATCAAGGCGGGCCACTGGGGTCCGGTCTGTTCGTCCTGGAGGGCACCGGAAAGGAAGATCGGTGCCTTGATCTTTCTTGCCCAATCGAGCATCGATCGGCGGTCGAAGAGCGATGGGTCGCGACCGGATCCCGTCCCAGGCGCGACCACTCCCGGCCCGGTGAGGCTTTTGAGGCCCTCCGACTGGTCGTGGAGCACCTGGTTGGCCAGACAGGTTGACGACGTCCCACCGCTGGCTGCCAGCTCCGCGTCGATCTCGTAGTACGTCCAGGGCTGGCCGACGTTCGCGACCGGGGTCGGGGAGAGCTGGGTCACACGTCCGCCGGAGTACGTGGCGGCCGCCATGGCGTCGTCGATGCGCGCGTTGAGCCAACTGGCGCCGAATCCGTCGTTGTAGATCCCGCCGGGGTAGCCCGTCGAGAAAAGGTCGTCGGTGGGGCTCATCGGGGCGATGGCGGCCAGGTCGGGCGGGTCGGTGCCGGCCGAGGGGAACTCTGAGAGGCCCGAGTAACTGATGCCGACCATGCCGACCTTGTGGTGGGCGACCCAGCTCTGGTGGGCCACGATCTCTACGGTGTCGTAGGCGTCATAGTCGGACGGGTAGCCGAAGAGATCGAAGGCACCTCCCGAACAGCCCGTGCCCCGCATCTGGAGGCTGACCGTGGCGAAGCCAGACACCCGAGCCAGCACCGATCCCACCGCGGTGGCGGAGTCGGGGAGCAGGTTGGGGTCGCCGCAATCCGTACAGGGCACATGGAGGGCTTCGGATAGGAGTGTGGGAATCGGGTCGGTGGGTCCGGCGGTGTTGTAGCCGGAGTACTCGATGACAGTGGGGCACGGGCTGGCCGCGCTACAGGTCCCGCCGTAGGGGTAGCGCACCGTGGCAGCCAGCTGGATACCGTCGCGCATGGTGATGTAGTTGAGCCCCTCGTGCATCGCCTGGAAGTTATAGAGCGGTGAGTCGATTCCCGGATTCCGCCCCGGCTTGAGCACTGAGAACAGCACCGTTTGCTGGCTCGTGGTGTTGTCGATCCAGTAGTAGCCCGGACCGGGGTTCAGATTCCGGATGATCAAGGACCCGAAAGTGTCAGCGGTGCCGGGATTTGCACCATTCGTCACGGCGGAGCCGCCACGCATGAGCGTGATCTGGTCACCGGGGTTGGCTCCCGTCAGCCAAGCCTCATCGATCGAGCCATTCCCCCGCATCGTCGGGGTCGATGCGGCGCCGACCGGGCTGGCAGCAGCCGCGTTGACGGTTAGGCACATGGCGGCCATGGCGACCAATGCGACCGCCCTACCCGTGGCGTGAACCCCGATTCGCATTGGTTCCCCCCCCAGACATCCTCGCAACCGTTCCGCCCTCGCCGACACGGCACTACGATCATGGCACCTTCCGTGCGATATCTCCTAGTCGACGGGGTCCAGTGCGGTTGAGAGCGGTGGTCCTGCAAACTGAGGGCGTCCCGATACGCAACCGTCATTCCTCGCCATACGCCGCCCTGGCCGGTCCGAGATCGAAGTACTCCCGCCACGCCTTGATGTGTCCGTTCTCGACTTCGAAGACCCCGCAGATCGGTAGGACGACGGCCTTGCCGTTGATCGTGATGTAGTCAGTGCGTTCGTTCATGACCACGTCGCCGGAGGCCACTTGGTGGCGGATCTCCAGCCGACCCGGCGGCACGTCGGCGAATTTGGTCACCCACTGTCCGATGGCCGCCTTCCCGACGATCGGCGTCAGCGGGATGCTGTGGTAGACGGCATCCTCGGCCAAGCGTTCCATGATGGATGCGGTGTCCCGGCGCTCCCAGGCGGCCAGGAAGTTCCGTATCATTTCGTCGTTGGTCGACTCGGGACCGCTCATCGCCACAGTCTTCCGGCTTGATGCGGCCCGTTCAAACAAGAATATCTGTGCTCTGCGTCGCGAGCCTCAGGGAGAATGGCCAGATGGACGAGCCCGTATTCCGGCGCGATCTTTACCGGGGAGCGGCGCGCCACTATGACCGCTTCCGACTGACCTATCCGCCGGCCCTGGTAGATGACCTTCTCGCACGAGCCGGGGTGAAAGGCGCGCGCCGAATCCTCGATCTCGCCTGCGGCACCGGCCAGATCAGCTTCGCCATGCACAGACACTTCGACGATGTCTGGGCCGTCGACCAGGAGGAGGACATGATCAGTGTCGGGCGGGAAAAGGCCGAGAAACTGGCGGTCCACAACATCCGCTTCGTGACCTCGTCGGCGGAGGAACTCCTCGCACCCGAGGAGTCCTTCGACCTCGTGGCCATCGGGAACGCATTCCAGCGGCTACGCCGTGACGCGGTGGCCGCGAGTGCTCGTCGCTGGCTCCGACCGGGCCGTAGCCTCGCGCTGCTGTGGAGTGAACCCCCCTGGCATGGCGGAGCGCCTTGGCAGCTGGCGATGTCCGCCACCTTCGACCGGTGGCTGACCAAGCTGAACGCGCATGACCGTGTACCTGCCGGGTGGGAGCAGGCGCGCGCGGAGCGGCCCGATCGGGAGGTTCTCGAGGGCGCAGGTTTCGAGTGGTGTGGCTCCTACCAGTTCCCGATCACCCACCAATGGACACCGGAGGCTCTCGTCGGGTTCGTCCATTCCGCCTCGTTTCTTTCCTCCGAGGTGCTCTCCGACCTCGCCGATGAATTCGAAGACGATCTCCGTCGCGAACTTGCCTCCGGCGATCCCACCGGGCAGTTCTCCCAGACGATCGACTTCGCGTACGAACTCGCACGTCGTCCCGCGTAGGTCCCCGGTCGATCATGCCGGTTGAACCACCAGGGATCGATGCACCGGTCGCTCGGTCGTCAGACCCCTAGCCGGCAGTGGTAACAGCCGGTCCTGGGTGTCCGAGGACTTGGTCCGTCCCTCCTGCCAGTCAGTAGCGGTTGCCCGGATGGAATGCGACTCCCTACGTCCTCGTCCAGGGCCACCTGGATTGATCTCCAAGGATGGAGCATCATCGGACGAAACTCTCCGGGGAATGATTGCTCGATCGTCACCGCATATCGCACTGTCTGATCTGCTTCAGCCGAGAATGCCACGAGGCGGGTCTCGGGCAGAAGCCCACTGCGTGCGACGTCACCTCAAGAATGGGAAAGGGGGGCGCCTACGCGCCCCCCTATTCCCATTTCCTACCGTCGGCAGGAAAACGTGAAGCTCAGATGGTCGGAACCGGCGGGCTGATGGTGTAGATGGTCGTGTACGTGTCGTGCGTACCGGCGTTCACGTCGGCGATGACCGTCGAGTCTCCGGCGGCACACGAGGCGCCCATGAATACGAAGACGGCGTTACCGTCGTCGTCCAGCAGCGTCGACGCTCCCGTGGCGCCTCCGGTACCACCGTTGCCGGCGTACCACTCGTGACCCAGACCGCAACGGTTCTGGAGCTGAGCAGAGGAGATCTCCACCGTCGACTCGGCGTAGACCGGGTTGTCCTCGACGTAGAACACGGCGTAGACATCCGAGTTTCCGCTGGGGCCGTTAGGTCCACTGGAGGTGTCACCGGTCTCAACCTCGGGGTTCGGGTACCCGACCACACCAGCAGCGGTGGGAACGGGCGGGTTGGCCACGAGGGTGGTGGTGGCGGTGTAGTACGGGGCCTTCACGAGGTCGGCCTCGAACACGCTCGAGCCGGGAGCGCAGTTGTCGCCCTGAACCAGAACTGTGGCGTTGCCATCGTCGTCCAGGATCACCGTGGCGCTGGTACCCAGGTCCGCCCCGATCGTCCCCGAGGCGCTCGAGTAGAACTGGACACTCGTGCAGGCGTTGATGAGCTGCTGCGAGTAGATGAACACCGGGTCGCCAGCGAAGGCCGGAAGCGCCTCCACCTGGACAATGGCGTGAACCTGCGACGTCCCCGTCTCGATCAACGGGTTCGGCGCAATGGTGACGATGATGTTCGGACCCGTACCACCGGTTCCACCGCCGCCGCCCTTACATGCCGCGCGGTTCGGGTGCAACTTGCAGTTCGGGCCGGAGGCTTTGGCCGAGGCCACCCCCGCCATGCCCAGGAGGGGCATGCTCACTACGACGGTCAGTGCAACCAACCGTGCCAGACGACTATGACGGACGTTCATGTGCTTCCTGCTCCTTGTCGACGGTTTTGTCGGCGGGAGGCCTACGTCCAGGGGCCGTCGTAGCTTCGCCCTCCCCCGCGAGCCTCCTAGTCGGGCCCACGTACAGTGAGCTTCCTACTCCCACGGTATGGTGACATCACCACTTTTGGGGATCTTCCGGGCTAGAGCTCCGGCTCGGCCATGTCGGGACGGGTCCGGGGGTGACGGGGTCGCCATCATCCGCTAATGGGCGGTCGAAGCCAACCGGGCAGGGTCGCTTAATGCGGCTGGAAGATGCCGCGGGGTGGTGCCCCTGAGACTCGGAGAGGGTGTCCACGAGTCCCAGGGGCACCACCCCGGTTCGGTGCGGGCGGCGGGAGGAGGTTGACCGCTCACAGTCCCCGGCTGCTCAGGCCAGATGCACCGAGATGGGCGGCTCTGCCAGCCGTGCACAGCTTTGCGGGCCGCCAGTCGCCATAGCTACGGGTCGCCCACGTCCTCGGTGCGCGCCACGAGTGCGCCGTAGCGCTTGAACTCCACCGTGATGTCGCGCGTCAGTCGGTCAATCCGCGCCCGGTCGAAGTCGCTTCTTTCGGTCGCACGCGTTGACAAGCGGACCTCCGTTGACAAGCGCCAGTAGGAGGACTGTGCGGGAGCGCACCGCAACGCTGCTACCTGCGGTTACCGGTGGAGGCGATGGGACTCGAACCCACGAACCTCTTGACTGCCAGTCAAGCGCTCTACCAGCTGAGCTACGCCCCCGGGCAACCCGGAACGATATCAGTCTGTGTGTGGGCCTCCCGGCTCCGCCGCCGGCAACCACGGCCCGGGCGACCCTCCCTGGCCTGTGGCCGTCCCGGCCAATTCTGCTCGAAGGAGGTGCCAATCCCAGCGGGCCGCGTCCATTGTTCCGGTGGTCCCAGGGCCATATCCGGGCTTCCGTAGAATCGGGACGTGGCACGACCCTATGACGTTCAGGAGATCGAGCGGAAATGGCAGCGGCGCTGGGCCGATGAGCGGTCGTACGACGTCGATGCCGATGACCCCCGCCCACCCCAGTACGTCCTGTGCATGTACCCCTACCCGAGCGGGCCCGCCCATCAGGGCCACGTGCGGAACTACACCTTCGGGGACCTTCTCGTGCGGTACCGGACCATGCAGGGCTTCGCCGTCCTGTCGCCGTTCGGTTTCGACTCGTTCGGCCTGCCGGCCGAGAACGCGGCGATCCGGACCGGCGACCCACCCGCGGATCTTCACTGAGGAGCGCATCGCCGAGCTGAAGGCCAGTGTCGTGGCTCTGGGAGCGGTCTACGACTGGCGGCGGGAGATCCGCAGCCACGATCCCGTCGTACATGCGATGGAACCAGGTCATCTTCCTCCGACTCCTCGAGGCCGGACTGGCGTACCGGGCCAATGGCCCCGGTGAACTGGTGCCCGGGGTGCCAGACGGTTCTGGCCAACGAGCAGGTCCTCGCTGACGGCACGTGCGAGCGGTCGGGCGATCTTGTCATCCAGCGTGACCTCGAACAGTGGTTCTTCCGGATCACGGCCTACGCCGACGAGCTGTTGGCCGACCTCGACGACCCTGGACTGGCCCGAACGGGTCAAGACGATGCAACGCAACTGGATCGGTCGGTCCGAAGGTGTCGAGTTCGACTTGCCGGTGGTCGGGCACGAGACGGACGGTCGCACCCTCCGGGTATTCACGACCCGGCCGGACACCAGCTTCGGCATGACGTATGCCGTGGTGGCGCCCGAGCACCCTCTGGTGGACATGATCACGACCGAGGCCCAGCGCGGCGACGTCGAGGAGGTGCGGGCCGCCGCCGCTCGGCGTCACGGAGTACGAGCGCACGTCGTCGGACCGCGAGGAGCGGGCCGGCGCCAAGCGCGGCGCCTTCACCGGCGGTCACGTCGTCAACCCGTTCACCGGTCAGGAGATACCGGTCTACGTGGCCGACTATGTGCTCATGCGCTACGGCACCGGCGCCATCATGGCCGTCCCGGCCGAGGACGAGCGCGACTGGGAATTCGCCCATACCCACGGCCTCCCTATCGTCCGGACCACCGAGCCGCCCGAGGGGTTCGACGGCGGGGCGTGGACCGGGGACGGGCGTCAAGGATCAACTCGGGGTTCCTCGACGGTCTCGACGTCGCGTCCGCCAAGCAGCGAGCCATCGAGTGGTTCGAGGACAAGGCGATCGGGCGACGAACGATCAACTACCGCCTGCGGGACTGGCTGGTGTCGCGCCAGCGGTTCTGGGGGTGCCCGATCCCTGTCGTCTACTGCCCGGACGCACGGGATCGTCGGAGTACCCGAGGACCAGCTACCCGTTCTCGCCCCCGACGATGTCGAGTTCCTGCCCACCGGCGAATCGCCGCTGACGCCGCCACCCGACGTTCCGCCATACGACGTGTCCCATCTGCGGCGGCCCAGCCGAGCGCGAGACCGACACGATGGACACCTTCGTCGACTCGTCGTGGTACTTCCTGCGCTTCTGCGACCCGTGGTCCGAGGACCGGCCCTTCGATCCCGAGGTCGCCGCGGCACTTCATGCCGGTCGACCAGTACATCGGCGGCATCGAGCACGCCATCCTCCACCTGCTCTACGCCCGCTTCTACACCACGGGCACTGATCGACGTGGGCCTGGCGCCGGGCGTGGCGCGCGAGCCGTTCCGCCGGCTGTTCACCCAGGGGATGATCCGGATGGACGGCAAGAAGATGTCCAAGTCCAAGGGCAACCTCATCGCACCGACGAAGTACTTCGACACTGTCGGGGCCGACGCCTTGCGACTCTTCCATCTCTTCGCCGGTCCTCCGGGCGACGACATGGACTGGAGCGACCAGACCGAGGAGATCATCGAGGGCTGCGCTCGGTTCCTCGACCGGGTATGGCGCCTGACGGTGGAGGGACCGGACGACGGGCCATCGCGCCAGGGCGAACCATCGGAGGCCGACATCGCAGTGACACGGTCGACGCACCGTTTGATCGCCAAGGTCAGCGACGACATCGAGCGATGGTCGTTCAACACGTCGGTGGCGGCCTGCATGGAGTTCGCCAACGAACTGCAGCGCTATCGGCGCGACGCATCGGGGTCCGCACCAGGCCACCTACGATGCAGCCGCCGACGCGCTTCTGTTGCTGCTGGCACCCATGACGCCGCACGTCACGGCCGAGGCGTGGGAGCGACGCCATGGTCCCGACGCCACGGCTCCACGCCCGGTCGTGGCCGTCCTTGAACCTGATCTGGCGCGAGCGGAGCGGGTGACGATGGTCGTCCAGGTCAACGGCAAGGTGCGCGACCGCATCGACGTGGCCCCCGACATCTCGGAGCCCGATGCCATCGCCCTGGCTCTGGCCTCGGCGCGGGTGACCGAAGACCTCGACGGGCGACCAGCCGGCGCGGGTCGTGGCCCGGCCGCCGCGCCTGGTCAACGTCGTCCGTTAGCCCGACCTCTGATCGGGGACGCGCCCCCGAGAAGACCGTTCTGAGCACGCGTGAAGCCGGCCAACATCTCCTGCACGCGCCGGTGGTCCATGCGGTAGGGGGCGTAGAAGCTGACCCGCGTGACCATGTCGCCGTAGCGTCCGAGAAGCTTGGGCGGGATCTCCTCGAGCGCGCCCACCACAGCAAAGGCATCGACGCATGTCGTCGGTGATCAGGTCGGCCATCTGCACCCACTCGCCCTTCTTGGACAGGATGTTGAGCTCGCGTGTGGAGATCGCCCCATCCGTGGAGGTCGAGCACGGGCCGGTAGGCGGGGGTCGAGCCGTAGAAGGCGAGCTGTGCCTTGACCGCCTTGTACGGCCGCCGCCATCTCGGCGTCGTTGGTCCCCGTCACGATCATGGCGGGGTAGGAGATCTCGAAGCCCGCGCGGGTACGTCCGGACCTGGCGAGACCTCGTTCGAGGGCGGGCAGCGTGACCTCGCGCATGTAGCGCTCGGTGGTGAACCCGTGGGCAAGGAGTCCGTCGGCCACCTCACCGGCCACCTCGGTCATCAGCTCGCCCACCGCCGGCGAGGAAGACCGGGGGCGTCCCGTAGGGATTGGGACCAGGGTTGAAGAACGGGGTCATGAGTGTGTGCGTGTAGAAATCGCCCCGGAAGGCCAGCTTGGTGCCGTCGTGCCACGCCGACCATATGGTCCGCATGGCCTGGATGAACTCGCGCATGCGCGCCGCGGGGTGCGACCATGGCATCGAGTACCGCTTGGTGATGTGCGGCTTGATCTGCGAACCCAGGCCGAGCAGGAAGCGGCCCTTCGAGTACGTCTGCAGATCGTTGGCCAAGACGGCGGTGGTCATCGGGTTTCGGGCGAAGGCCACGGCGATACCCGTGCCCAACTCGATGCGTTCGGTGTGTTCGGCGGCGAGCAGCAGCGGGAGGAAGGGATCGTGGGCCGTCTCTGCACACCACAACCCGTCGAATCCGTCCTCTTCGGCTCGTATCGCCGAGGTGATGGCGTCACTGGGATCGAAGCTGATTCCTCCGTCGATGCGCATCGGGGCACCCTATCCGACGGAGATGGCGCCAGCGATGGGTCACTCGCTCTCGGACGATGCGCCGTCACCCGGATCCCTGCGCTCGTCGCGTAGGTACCGCTCGAGCTCTGCCGCCAGTTCGTCGCCCGTCGGCAATTGCCCGACGTCGAGAGGATTGCCTTCCGCGGTGTCGACGCTGTGTTCGAGCTGGCGGACCATGGCCATGTGCTCGGTGCTCTTGGAGATCAGGTCGTCGACCTGACGCAACGACGCGTCGGCGGCGGTGTGCAGCGACGAGGCGTCGACCGACAGTCCGGCCACCGCCGCCAGACCGTCCAGGAGTGCGGCGCTGGCGGAGGGGAACGCCATGCCCGACACGTAGTGCGGCACGCGCGCCCACAGCCCGATCGCCGCGATGTCGGCATCCCCCAAGGCCAGTTCGAGTGCGCCCCACACACCCGACGGCACGTCGATCTCCCCTTGGACGATGCCGATCTGGGCGACGAGGTCGGCCGACGATGGTGGCGCCGTGGCGGCCAGCCGCACGGGACGCGTGTGCGGTGCGGGGGCCGGGAAGGCGCCGAGCCCGACCACCATCCGTATCCGCAGGTCGCGACACAATCCGACCACGGAATCGACGAACGAGGGCCAGCGGAAGTCGGGCTCCGGACCCACCAGGAAGCAGACGTCGTCGCCGGCTAGGTCCTGCCCCAGGCGCATCTGGATAACGGGCCAGGTAAGTCCTTTATTGATCCCGCGTGCGATGTGGACGACGGGCCGCCGGGCCCGCTGGTCGATGAGGGACTCACCGTCGAACGTGGCCACCAAGTCGGTCGGACCCGCCGACAGCAGAGCCGAGATTGCCCCGTCCGCACCGAGGCCGGCGTCCACCCATCCCTCGAGGGCGACGACGAGCACCGGTCGGTCGAGGACCCGGTCCATATGCCGTTCGTAGAGCGTCATGGACGACGGCTTCGGATCACGGCGCGCCCAGCGTGCCTTGAGCCATCTCGGCCAGCCGCACAATGCTCTGGGCGAACCCCTCGACACTGGATCGATCCCCGGCGGCGGCGCCGCCGACGTAGCGTGCGTACACGCCCTGCAGGATGCAGGCCAGCTTCCAGTAGCCGAAAGCGACGTAGAAGTCGAGGCGCCCGAGAGTCGCGTCCTGACGCGGCCCGGTAGCGGTCACGGATCTCGGAGCGCCGGGGAAAGCCGGGCACCGTCGTCGGCGTCACACCGAGAATCGCCGCCTCGTCACCGGCTTCGGTCCAGTAGACCATCAGCAGGCCGAGGTCGGCGAGGGGGTCGCCGAGAGTGCAGATCTCCCAGTCGAGTACGGCCCGGCACGGTCGCCGTCGGGGCCGAGCACGGTGTTGTCGAGGCGGTAGTCGCCGTGGACGATGGCCGTACCCACCTGCGGGGGGATGTCGTCGGCCAGGCGGTCGTGGACGGCGGTGATCAACGTGGTCGGTGTCCACGCCGTCGACGGCTGAGTTCCGGAACTGCTCGTACCAACGCCGAAGCTGGCGCTCGATGTACCCCTCGCGCTTGCCGAAGTCGCCCAGGCCGACGTCGTCGACGTCGACGGCGTGGAGGGCGGCCAGGGTGTCGGCCATCGAATCGACCGGCTCGGCGCCGGGCGTCGAGGTCGAGGTCACGCTCGGCCGTCTCCGCGTCGCGCACGATGTGACCGTCGACGAACTCCATGACGTAGAAGGGCCGTCCGTTCACCGCCTCGTCCTCGCACAGACCGAAGGTGACGGGCACGGGGACCGTGGTCGGGCCCAAGGCGCGTGATGACTTTGTACTCCCGGGCCATGTCGTGGGCGGTGGGCAGGACATGACTGAGAGGGGGTCGGCGCAGGGCGAAGTGCCGGCCACCTCCGTCGGTCACCCGGTACGTGAGGTTCGAGCGTCCACCGGCGATGAGCTCGAAGTGAAACGGTGGCTCGGTTCCGTCGATGTTGTCGGCGAACCACTTTCCGACCCGGTCGACGTCCACTCCCTCGACGGCGTCGTGACTGGAGGTGGGTGAAGCGGCCATGGGATGCACGCTATCTCCCGCGCTCTGCCACGGCATCCAGAGACGAGCCGTGGCCGTCGACGGAGTCATTCGAGGAAACCGTCGACCCGGCGCATGGGCCACGATCGTCCTCCGGTATCTTCGGTGTCTGTGACCACCGCTACCGATGTCACCGATGCCACCTTCGAGCATGATGTTCTCGACCGGTCGGTCGAGGTTCCCGTGGTCGTCGATCTGTGGGCCCCGTGGTGCGGTCCGTGCCGCACGCTCGGCCCCATCCTCGAGAAGGTCGTCGAGGCGACCGACGGCGCTGTCGAGCTGGTCAAGGTAAACGTGGACGACAACCCTCGCGCCTACAGCGCATTCCAGGTCCAGTCGATTCCCGCCGTCTTCGCCGTACGCGACCGCCAGATCGTCGACCACTTCATCGGCGCCATCCCCGAGACGACAGGTCTCGGAGTTCGTCGCCCGGCTGGCGCCGGCTCCCACGGAGGCCGATGAGCTGGTCGCCCTGGGCGACGAGGCGTCGCTGCGACGGGCCCTCGAGCTCGAGCCCGATCACCCCGCCGGCGTGGTGGCTCTGGCCCGGCTCCTGGCCGCCGGGGGATCCCCGGCCGAGGCACTCGAGCTCCTCGCCCGCATACCCGAGACGGCCGAGTCGCGCGTGGCGGCCGCCGAGGCGCGGCTCGCCGCCCAACGCGTGGAGGTCCCGGCCGACGGAATCGAGATCCTCCTCGACGCCTTGCTGCCCCGCGTGAAGGACGACGCCGACGCCCGCCAGGAGTTCCTCGATCTCCTGGAGACCCTCGGTCCCGACGATCCCCGCACCGTCCGCTACCGCAAGGCGCTCTCCGCCCGACTCTTCTGATCGCCGGGGGCGGGCGGAGGCGACCCGTGACGCACCGCGGTAGCCTCGCCCTCCGTGCATCTGGTACTCGGGAACCGTCGCTACGACCTGGGTACACGGGCGCTCGTGATGGGCATCGTCAACCGGACCCCTGATTCGTTCTTCGACCACGGCGCCACCTACGCACTCGACGCCCTCCTGGTGCGCGCCACGAGCCTGGTGGCGGACGGGGCCGATCTCATCGACATCGGTGGTGTGAAGGCCGGGCCCGGTCCCGACGTGACCGAGGCCGAGGAACTCGACCGCGTCATCCCGGCCATCGAAGCCCTCCGTTCACGCGTCGACATCCCCATCTCGGTCGACACCTGGCGCGGCGTCGGTCGCCCGTGCCGCGTACGCCGCCGGGGCCGTACTCGGCAACGACATCAGCGGCTTCGCCGACCCCGACTACCTGACGGCGGCGGCCGAGGCCGGCGCCGCCGTGGTGGCCACCCATATCCGTCTCGCCCCCCGGGTCCGTGATCCCCAACCCGTCTACGACGACGTGCTCGAGGCGGTGCGGGCGTTCCTGGCCGACCGGGCCGCTCGTGCGGTGGCGGCGGGCATCACCCCCGACCGGGTGATCCTCGATGCCGGGCTCGACCTCGGCAAGACGGCCGATCAGTCCCTGACACTGCTTCGGGGGTCGCGCGCCTTGGCCCGGCTGGGCCATCCCCTCCTGCTGTCGGCGTCGAACAAGACGTTTCTGGGCGCCCTCTCGGACCTCGATATCGACCACCGCGGCGACGCGTCCCTGGCCGCCGCCGCCATCGGGGTGTCACTGGGGTGCCGGATCGTCCGCGTCCACGACGTGGCGCGCACCCGCCTGGTGTGTGACAGCCTCGCCGCTGTCCTGCGGGCGGCCTGACCGTGGCCGCGCGACGCCCCCGCGGCACGCAGGCGACGATGACGCCTGTGTCTTCCTGGTGCGGGGGGACGACCCCTCCCTCGTGGGCCAGGCCACCCACGATCTGCTCGGGCGGCTGGTCGCAGAGCGAGACGCGGCGACGGTGACCGAGGAACACGGCGGTCCCGCCGCCCCCGATCTCGATGTCGGGATCATCGTCGACGCCCTCACCACGCCCCCGTTCATCACCGACCGGCGGGTCGTGGTGGTGCGCGACGCCGGACGTCTCGTCGCCGCCGACGCCGGCCGTCTCGTGTCCTGTCTCGACGACCCCGTCCCCGGCGTCGTCCTCGTCCTCGTCGCCGGCGGGGGCACGATCCCGACCGCCTTGGTGAAGGCGGTCGACCGGGTGGGAAGCGTGGTCGACGCCGCCGTGGGGACGGGTCGGGCCCGGACCCAGTGGCTGGTCGACCGTCTCCATGACGCCCCGGTCCGCCTCGACGCCCGGGCCGCCACCCGGCTGGGGGACCACCTGGGGGGTGATCTGAGCCGCGTCCAGGGCCTCCTCGACACGCTCGCCGCCGCCTACGGCCCGGGCGCCGCCATCGACCCCGACCAGCTCGAGCCGTTCCTGGGCGAGGCCGGACGGGTGGCACCGTGGGACCTGACCGACGCCGTCGACGCGGGAGACACCGAGGCCGCCCTCGTCGCCCTCGGGCGGCTCCTCGGGCCGGGGGGATCCCATCCCCTGGTGGTGCTCTCGATCCTGCACCGTCACTACCAGGCCATGTTGAGGCTCGACGGCGCCGGCGTGACGTCGGGCGAGCAGGCGGCTGCGCTCCTCGGCACCCGCAGCGCCTTCCCGGCCCGCAAGGCACTCGAGCAGGGTCGCAGGATGGGGGCGGCGCGACTGGGTCGGGCGGTGACCCTGCTGGCCGAGGCCGATCTCGACGTCCGGGGCCGTAGCGCCCTGCCCGATGTCACCGTGCTCGAGGTACTGGTGGGGAGACTGAGCCGGCTGGGCGGCGTCCGCGAGTCGGGCTCGTCGGGACGCGGGGGAGGGCGGACGACGTCGCGGCGACGGGCGTCGTCGTAGGCGCCGTCGCCCGGGTTCCTACTTCTTGGCGCCCGCCGCCTTCTTGGTTGCCGCCTTCTTGGCCCCGGCGGGCTTGGTGGCGGCCGCGGTGCTCACGGGCTGTTCTCCTCCGGCCCGAGCGGCGCGCCGCATGAGGCGTGACTTCCGATTCGCCGCCTGGTTCTTGTGGATCACACCCTGGGCCGCGGCCCTGTCGATGCGCCGCACGGCCACCCGGATCGCCTCGACGGTGTCCTCGGCCTCCCCCTCGATCGCACTCACCGCCGTCTTCGTGCGTGTGCGCATCTCCGACCGGACCGCCTTGTTCTTCAGGCGCCGACGCTCGTTCTGACGGTTTCGCTTGATCTGGCTACGGATGTTGGCCACGTGAGCTTCTCGCTGTTCGAGGGCCAGGGCCGGCGCCGGGTGCGCTGGCGACTGGGGGACGGTGGGGCGGCACCACCGGGCGCCACCGCAGCGGTCGAGCGTAGCAGGTGGGTCCGCTCCGCTTTCCCTGACCCCGAGCTCCCGTCCCCCCCGGAGCCGGTCGCCGACGCTCCGTTCGCCTCGCCCATCCCCGTCCCGGGCGGCCCGAGCGAGTCGCCGCCACCGGTACGCTCCGGGGGCCGTGCTTGAGACCGACCGGATCCGCAATTTCTCCATCGTGAGCCACGTCGACCACGGCAAGTCGACCCTCTCGGACCGCATTCTGGAGCTGACCGACACGGTGGACCCGCGCCTCATGCGGGAGCAGTACCTCGATTCCATGGACATCGAACGCGAGCGCGGCATCACCATCAAGGCGCAGAACGTGCGGGTGCGCTGGAAGGACCACGTCCTCCACCTCATCGACACCCCCGGCCACGTCGACTTCGGGTACGAGGTCAGCCGGTCGCTCGCCGCCTGCGAGGGTGCCGTTCTCCTCGTCGACGCCTCCCAGGGCATCCAGGCCCAGACTCTGGCCACCTGTTACCAGGCCCTCGAGCACAACCTCGAGATCGTGGCCGCCTTGAACAAGATCGACCTCCCGGCCGCCGAACCGGAGAAGTACGCAGCCGAGATCGAACGGGTCCTCGGCATCTCCGCCGCCAGCATCCTGCACATCTCGGCCAAGACCGGCGAAGGTGTGGCCGCACTCCTCGACGCCATCGTGGAGCGCATCTCGCCGCCGGCGGGAGAGTCGGACACGGCGCTGCGGGCCCTCATCTTCGACTCCTCCTACGACCAGTACCGAGGCGTGGTCAGCTCCGTGCGGGTGGTGGAGGGAGTGCTGAAGTCGGGGTCGAAGATCCGCTACATGCAGGCCGGTACCGTCGAGGACGTCGAGGAGATCGGTGTCCGCACGCCCGATCCGGCGCCGGTGGACGAGCTCGGTCCGGGCGAGGTGGGTTACCTGATCTCGGGGATCAAAGACGTCGGACAGGCGCGGTCGGGTGAGACGGTCACCGACGCCGTCCACCCCGCCCCCGAGGCCCTCCACGGCTATCGCGATCCCAAACCGATGGTGTTCTGCGGGCTCTATCCCGTCGACGGCGACGAGCTGACCGAACTGCGCGAGGCGCTCGAGAAGCTGCGGTTGAACGACTCCAGCTTCACCTTCGAGCCCGAGTCGTCGGGGGCACTCGGCTTCGGCTTCCGCTGTGGCTTCCTCGGCCTCCTCCACATGGAGATCGTCCGTGAACGACTCGAGCGCGAGTTCGACCTGTCGCTCATCGCCACGGCGCCCTCGGTGGCCTACGTGGCCCACTGCACCGACGGCACCGAGGCCCGCTTCGACAACCCGAGCGAGATGCCCGAGCCGAGCAAGCTCGACCACATCGACGAGCCCATGCTCCGGGCCACGCTCATCGTGCCGACCGAACACATCGGGACGGTCATGGATCTCTGCCAGACGCGACGCGGCGAGCTCGACCACATGGAGTACATCTCCTCGGAGCGGGTGGAGCTGATCTACCGGATCCCGTTGGGCGAGGTGGTGATCGACTTCTTCGATCAGCTGAAGAGCCGGACCAAGGGCTACGCCAGCCTCGACTACGAGGCCGACGGTTACAAGACCGCCGCTCTCGTCAAGGTCGACCTGCTCATCAACCAGGTGCCGGTGGACGCCTTCTCCACGGTGGTCCACAAGTCGCAGGCCGACGTCTACGGCCGGCGGATGACGGAGAAGCTGCGGACCCTCATTCCCCGGCAGCTCTTCGACGTGCCCATCCAGGCCGCCATCGGGGGCCGCGTCATCGCCCGGGAGACGGTCAAGGCCAAGCGCAAGGACGTGTTGGCCAAGTGCTACGGCGGTGACATCACCCGCAAGCGCAAGCTCCTCGAGAAGCAGAAGGAAGGCAAGAAGAAGATGAAGTCCATCGGGCGCGTGGAGGTGCCCCAGGAAGCCTTCGTCGCCGCTCTGCGTCTCGAAGACTGAACCGCACCGGGCCCTCCACCGGTGGGCGCCGGCGCCGCCGAGGACCGCACCGGCGGCGCGGTCAGGAGCCGGCGGACACCTCGCCGGGCGTGGGGATCACCGTGGTGGGGAAGTCGTCGGGGAACGCCCCCAGGGCCACGGCGATCTTGGAGAAGCCCATGAAGAGGGCCAGACCGGCTGTCAGCTCCACCGTCCCCGCCGACCCGTAGTGGGTCAGCAGCCGCCCCCGGGTGCGGATGTCGAGCCCGGCCCGGGGGTCGCCGAGGAAGGCATCGGTCAGACCGATGACGGCCTTGTGGGCGTCGGTCAACCCCGTCGCCTCGTACCCGTCGGCCACCAGGTCGACCAGGTCCTCGGTCAGCCCGTCGCGCCGGGCCCGGGCGAAACGGACGTTGCGGCAGAACCGGCAGCCGGTCACCCGGGCATTGCGCAGCCGCGCCACCTCTTTCGACGGATGGTCCACGACACCACCGGACCACAGCACGGCGTAGAGGCGTTCGAACGAGGCGAAGAGGTCCGGCTGGGCCGCCGAGAACCCTCGTGCGGGATCGTCGGGATCGGCGGCCGCCGAGGCGGCCACGGCGCCAAACGATCCATCGGGCTCTCCGACGTCCACGATGGTGGCACCCCCGGGGCGGGCGCCGGTGTCGGGGGCGATCTCCAAGACGGTGCGGAAGCGGGCGAAACCGTCGAAGGCGGCGACCGCCTGGGTCAGTCCGACGAGCCGGGAGTAGCCGACGGCGGCGCGCACCGCGGCCCTCTCGGCGGAGCCGATCCCCGAGGGATCCATCACGAACTGCTCGGTGAAGCCCAGACAGGCCCGGGTGGTCTCGTCGAACCGCGTCGACGTGGGCCACGCCGCCAGGGCGGCGACGTCGTCCTCGGTCACACCGTCGTCCACCGCCGGCCGGGATCGGACGGCCAGCTCGCCGTGGCAGCCCACCAGGTGGGCCACCCGTAGGCGGCAGAGCTCCAGGACCGACGGGTCCATCACCGTCGCATCCCACAGACGCGCGTAGAAGTCACCGAAGTGGGCGAACAGGTTGGCCCTCAGGCCGAAGACCCGGGCGAACTCGGTCTCTCCGACGGCGTGCTCGGGGATCCAACTGGTCATCAGCCGATGACCGGGTGTTCCTCGGCCACGAACAGAGGCGAATGGCGGTGGTCGATGAACCGCTCCTCGTCGCGGGCGAGCTCGGCGGCGGCGGCACGTCCCTCGTCGCTGGCGGCCGAACGACCGAGGGCGTCGGCATCGTCGAACCACAGCTCGGCCACACCGTCGTAGGCCGCGGGGGCCCGACGCGCGGCGGCCAACGCCGCGTTCACCGGTCCTGACACGGTGTGCAGCTGGACGTAGCGGCGGATCCCGAGGGCGTCGGCGTGGCGGGCCACGAGCGGACCGTGCTCGTCGCGCCAGTACCGGTGGAATTCCTCCACGCTGATGTCCTCGCGGCGCCGGAGACAGAAGATGAGCTTCACCATGGATGGATGCGCCGGGCCCGCCGGGGGCGGTCACCGCCGCTGACGCCCACGGTACCAGGCACCTGTCGGCGCCCCCCGAGGACCGGTACCGTGGGCCTTCGGCGCGCCGAGGGGAGCTGCAGGATGCCGGACCGCGCATGCGAGGCGCTGATCGTCGGAGCGGGCTACGCCGGGTTGTCGGCGGCGCGGGAGCTCACGCGCGCCGGGGTCGATGTTCTCGTGGCCGAGGCCCGAGACCGCGTCGGCGGTCGGGTGTGGACGCAGACGACGGCCTCCGGTGCACTGATCGACCGCGGCGGTCAGTGGATCGGTCCCGGACAGGACCACCTCCAGAAGTTGGCCGACGAATGCGGCGCCGAGACCTTCCCCACCTTCACGACCGGTGACGGCGTGGAATGGCGCGACGGGACCCGCGCCACCTACGCCGGTCTCGTCCCCACCTCCGATCCCCGGGCCGCCGCCGACGGCATCGAGGCCATCTTCGAACTCGACCTGGCGTCGGCTGAGGTCCCCCTCGACGCACCCTGGGAGGCGCCCGACGCGCGGGCGCGTGACGAGCAGACGCTCGGGTCGTGGTTGACCGCCTCCGTCGCCTCCGCGGGCGCCCGAGCCATGATCACGGCCGCCATCAAGAGCATCTTCGGAACCGAACCGGGCGAGCTCTCCCTCCTCTTCACCCTCTTCTACCTGCGCTCCGGGGGCGGGCTCATGAACCTGGCCCGCACCACCAACGGTGCCCAGGAGCGACGGTTCACGTTCGGCGCCCAGCGCGGCGCTCTCTTCATGGCCGAGGAACTCGGCGACCGCGTCCTCCTGGGGTCGCCGGTGGCGGGCATCGCCCACGGCGACGACGGTGTCGTGGCCACGGTGGCGGCGACCGGACCCGGAGGCGACCCGAAACCGTTCCAGGTCCGCGCCCGCCGGGTCATCGTGGCCATGCCCCCGGCGCTGTCGGTCCGTCTGCACTGGTCGCCACCGCTGCCCGGTCGGCGCGACCAGTTGTCCATGCGGGCCCCCATGGGCTCGGTCACGAAGATCCACGCCGTCTACGACCGCCCGTTCTGGCGCGACGACGGCTTGAACGGTCAGGTCGTCTCCGATGACGGCGCCGTGCGGGTCACCTTCGACGACTCACCGCCCGACGCCGCGCACGGGATCCTCCTCGGGTTCGTGGCCGGGTCCGAGTGCCGCGCTCTCGACGGCTGCGCCCCGGCCCAGCGGGCCGAGGCTGCCATCGCCGACCTCGTCAGGTACTTCGGCCCACGCGCGGCGAGTCCCGTCGAAGTCGTCGAGCAGCATTGGCCGGCCGAGCCCTACACCCGCGGGGGCCCGGTGGCGGTGTTCTCCCCCGGCCTCCTCACCGACTTCGGCCCGGCGCTGCGCGACCCCGTGGGGCCCGTCCACTGGGCCGGCACGGAAACGGCCACGCGGTGGTGCGGGTACATCGACGGGGCCCTGTCGTCGGGCGTCCGTGCCGCCGGCGAGGTCCTCGCCGCCCTGGCCCGCTGAGCCCGACCGACATCCTGATGGCCGCTCGGGAGGAGATCGTCGAGGCCTACGCCGACTGGCGTCTGCGCTGCAACCAGAACGACCGGCTCCGCCGGATGCTGCGCGGTTGGGACCGCGTGGTCCATCTCGTCGCCACCGACACCGGTGACCGGTTCACCGTCGTCGTGGCCGACCAGGTCCTGGCCGAGCTGGCCGACGGCACCGACGAGGTGGCCGATCTCGTCGTCACCGCCACCAGTGAGGACTTCGCCGACCTCTTCTGGGGGGACCTGAACCCGTCGGAGAAGTACATGTCGGGCGAGATCACCCTGGCCGGTGCCCAGGACGACGTCATGCGCCTCGACGCCATGTCGATGGTGGCGTTCCTGGACCAGTGACCGGCGCCACCGGCGGGGGCCCGACCCTTCGGCGGGCCCTCGGTCTGCGCACGGTGGTCTCCACCTCCACCGGCCTCGCCTTCGCCGCCCTCGAGTACCTCGCCGCGGCCGGGCTCGTGGCCTACGTGGCGGGGGACTCGGCGTGGATCGCCGTCGGCACCGCCGGTCTGCTCGCCCTCGTGGCCTGGGGGTGTTTCAGCGAGCTGAACGGCATGTTCCCGACCGCGGCCGCCATCCGCCTCTACATGAAACGGGCCATGGACGATCGTGTCGCTCTCACCATCACCTTCACCTACCTGACGACGATCGTCCTCGTGGTGGCGGCCGACGCCTTCATCGTGGGCTCGGCCATCGCCCACGTCCTGGGCCAGACATCGTGGGTGGCGGGTCTGGTCATCGCCGCCCTCCTCGGGGCGGCCGTGGTGTCCAACCTGCGCGGGATCAAGGTGGCCGGCGGCGTCCAGGACATCGCCACCTACGCCGTCCTCGCCGTCACCACCCTGGTGGCGGCCACGGCTCTCGTCCGCAGCCACCGCAGCCTGCGCTTCCCGTTGACCCCACTCCACGGCCACCACCCGGGCGACTTCCTCGAGGCCGTCGCCCTCGGGGTCTTCCTCTTCAGTGCCTTCGAGTGGGTGACGACGAGCGCCGAGGAGGTCCGTCGGCCCCGTGACATCCACCGGGGCATGTTCATCGCCCTGGCCGTCCTCGTCGTCGTCTGCAGCCTGATCACGATGGCCATGAGCCATGTCCTCGGCCACCGCCAACTCGTCTCGGCCTACCCGCAGCTCTTCCTCGGGCGCGCCGCCTTCGGTCGGGCCGGCCTCTGGCTCATGGCCGGCGTGACCGCGGCGACGGCGGTGAACACCTTCAACGGAGGATTCATCACCGCCTCCCGTTTCATCTACGCCACCGCCCGCGAGGGGAGCCTGCCGTCTGCTCTGGCCCGGCTCAACGACCGCGCCGTCCCCTGGGTCCCCGTCGTGGCCCTCGGGGCGGTCTCGCTCGCCGTCTCGCTCATCGTGGCCGCCACCGGGTCGTGGTCGGTCCTGGTGGCCGTGGGCGCCGCCCTCGAAGCCATGATCTATGCGGTGGCCGCGTTCTGCGTGATCCGCCTGCGGCCCCGGCTTCCGGACCACCCCCGCCCCTTCCGCCTCCCGGCCCGCCGGCTGGTGGGGGGCGCCGGCATCGTCGTCTTCGGTGTGCTCGCGGCGGTGGCCAGCGTCTCGGTGGCCAACCACTTCAACCCCGTCCCCCTCGTCGTCATCGCCCTGGGCGGGGGACTGTCGGCCCTCTACGTCCTGGCCGTCCTCCCCCGGGTGCAGGCGGCCGAGGAGGCCCGGCGAGCGGCCCGGGGCCGCCGTCGACCACCGCGGCCCCCGACGGCCGCGCCGCACCGGTGAGGCCTCCCGACGGGCCCCCAGAGCGCCCCGTGACCGCCCGGTGACCCCGGGGACCGCCCCGTGACCGGCTCCTGAGAGGGCCCGGTGCACGCCCGGTGTGAGCCAGGATGCCGGCCCCGCCCCGCAGCGGCCTCAAGTGCCTGGCCGGTGGCTCCGAAGTAGCACTCACTACAATCGAGTGCCAGAACCACCATGGTCCCCCACCGCACAGCGCGCCCGACGCGCCCAGACCCCGGATTCCCCGGCTCCCGCACACCGGAGCCGCCGCCCTCCGCCGGCGGCGGGGAGGATGAGCTCGACCCCCGGAAGGCGGCCATCTTGAACGCGGTGGTCTCGGAGTACATCGAGACGGCCGAGCCGGTCGGCTCCGCCCACATCACCGGCACTCCCGGGGTGGAGGTCTCGTCGGCCACGGTCCGCAGCGACATGGCCGCCCTCGAACGCGACGGTTACCTCACCCAACCCCACACGAGCGCCGGCCGGATCCCCACCGACAAGGGGTACCGGTTCTTCGTCGACGCTCTGGGGACGCCGGGCACTTTGGGTCCCGTCCAGCGACAGGAGGTCCGCCGCTTCTTCGCCCATGTCCACGGGGCGGTCGAAGATCTTCTCGGTCACACGAGCGGCCTCCTGGCCAATCTCACCGACTATGCGGCGGTCGTGGTCGGCCCCACCCACGACACCGCCACGGTCCGGTCGGTCCAACTGGTCGACCTGGGCACGAACCTGGCCCTCCTCGTGGTCGTCCTCTCCGACGGGGCCGTGGAGAAGCGTGCCGTCGAACTGACCACGGACATCGACGACACCGTCCTGGCCGCCGCCGCTGCCCACATGACCGCCCACCTCCGGGGTCGGACCCTGGCCGACCCCGGGACCATTCCCGACCGGGGGGACCCCGCCTTCGACATGGCGGTCGCACTGGGCACGCAGGCCCTCGGCGAACTGGCCTCGGCCGGTGAGCCCGAGCACGTCTTCGTCGGGGGCTCCTCGCGCATGGCCTCCGCGTTCGACGCCGTGGAGACGGTCCGGTCGGTCCTCTCCATCCTCGAACAGCAGCTCGTCGTCGTGGAACTGGTCGAGCACATCCTCGACCGGGGCCTGTCGGTGGCGATCGGCTCCGAGCACGGTTTCGAGCCCCTGGCCTCGTGCGCGCTGGTGCTCGCCCCCGTCTCCGTCGACGGGGAGACGGCCGGCACCATCGGCGTGGTCGGACCCACCCGGATGAACTACCCCCGCGCCCTGGCGGCGGTCCAGGTGGTGGGTGAGCGGCTGGGCAAGCGTCTCGGCAGTCCTCCGGCGGGCGACACCTCCGTCCGCGACACCAGGGCCAGGGGCCCGCGCCGGCGAGGCGGTGACGGTGGCCGCTGACTACTACGCCCTCCTGGGCGTCACGCCGGCCGCCTCCGACGACGAGATCAAGCGCGCCTACCGCAACATGGCCCGGGAGCTCCATCCCGACACCACCGGCGGTGATGAGGCGGCGGAGGCGCAGTTCAAGGAAGTGACCCGCGCCTACGAAGTCCTGCGCGACCCGGAACGGCGCGCCCGCTACGACCGCTTCGGCCCCGACGGTGTCGACGGGCGCGCCCCGGGCGGCGACGCCTTCTTCGGCGGAGGCCTGGGCGACATCTTCGACGCCTTCTTCGGCGGTGGGGTCCGCGGTGCCTCCGGCGGCGGTGGTCCAGTGCGGGGTGCCGATGCCGAGGTGGTCCTCGAGCTGGGCTTCCGGGAGGCGGTGTTCGGGTCGCGTCACGACGTGCTCCTCGACGGGTACGTCTCGTGCTCCACCTGCGAGGGCTCCGGGGCCCGGGCCGGCACCACGGCCGTGCGCTGTCCGGACTGCCAGGGCACGGGCGAGCTGCGCCGGGTCCGCCAGTCCATCCTCGGTCAGGTGGTGACCGCGGCGCCCTGCCGGAGGTGCCAGGGCCTCGGCGAAGCGATCTCGAGCCCCTGTCCCGACTGTGCCGGCGAGGGCCGGCGGGTCGAGGCCCGGACCTACTCGGTGGACGTCCCCGCCGGGGTCGACCACGGATCGACCCTGCGGCTGACCGGTCGTGGTCCCGTGGGTCCACGCGGTGGTCCGGCGGGCGACCTCTACGTCCATCTGGCGGTCCGTTCCGACCTCCGGTTCACCCGCGACGGTAACGACATCCACGCCGACCTCCACGTCTCGATGACCCAGGCGGCGCTCGGCTCCGTCGTCGTCTTCGAGACCCTCGACGGGGACGAATCGCTCCCCGTCCCGGCCGGGACCCAGAGCGGGCGCCTCATCAAGTTGCGGGGCCGGGGGGTCCCCCACGTCCGCGGCCGCGGCCGCGGCGATCTGCTCGTCCACGTGATCGTGGACACGCCCACCGAGCTGAGCAAGACCCAGGAGGAGTTGCTCCGGCGCCTGGCGGACGAGCGCTCCGAGGAGATCTCGCCCCCCGACGAGGGCCTCATGGCGCGTCTGCGCTCCGCCTTCGGCTGATCGGACCGACCCCGGTGCCCGACGGGGCCCGTCATCCGGCGTCGGTGGGAGCGGCCGCCATGGTCTACGTGGCCGATCTCGAGCGGCCGATCCCGGCGGTCGACGACGCCCACCACCTCACCCGCGTCCTTCGCCTGCGGCCGGGCGAGCCGGTGGTGGCCGGCGACGGGCAGGGGCGCTGGCGGCTGTGCCGGTACCGGGGAACCCGCCATGGGCCTGCGGCGGAGTCCGGTCCCGATGTCATCGAAGCGGACGGGCCTGTCATCGTGGTGCCGCGGCCCACACCGCCGGTGACCGTCGGATTCGTCCCCGCCAAGGGTGACCGGCCGGAGTGGGTGGTCCAGAAACTGACAGAGGCCGGAGTCGACCGCATCGGCGTCCTGTCCTCGGCGCGGGCCGTGGTCCGGTGGGAGGGCGACCGCGCCGCCCGGTCGATCGACCGGCTCCGGCGCGTGGCGCGCGAGGCCGGCGCTCAGAGCCGGGCCCCGTGGCTGCCCGAAGTGGTGGGGGTCCTCGATCTGGCCGGACTGGCGGAGGCGGTGGCACCGGCCGCCCTGGCCCTGGCCCACCCCGGGGGCGATCCACCGAGCGTGGCCATGCCCGCCATGGCGGTCGGGCCCGAGGGCGGCTGGGACGATTCCGAGCTGGCCCCGGGGGACTTTCCGGTGGTGGGCCTGGGCCCCGGGATCCTCCGGGCCGAGACGGCCGCCGTGGCCAGCGGCCTGCTGTTATGTGCCCTGCGCAACGGCCTCGTATCCGAGGCCCAGAAGCCGCCCTCGGGACCCCGACCGGGCCGCTAGCACGTCGGCGGCATAATCACAACATCAACGCAACGCGAAACGGTCCTTGCAATCACCACGCTGAGTGAGCAACACTGGCGGAGGTAGCAGTTTGCGGGCACACCCTGTGCACCCGCTGGACTCCTCCGGGGTTCCACGGGTCGCGGGGGCTGTCGGGGGGTTGTCGTCGGGAGACAATTAGCAGCGCACGAACGCAAGCAGCGAGGATTCGATGGTCATGGTCAACCAGACGGTGGTACCCGACGAGGACGAGCAGGAGGAAACTGCACGCGCGGCATACGCGCGGGCGGTTGGGTCGCGCCTGCGCGCCGTGCGCAAACAGATGCGCCTCTCCCTGCAGGCGGTCGAGGCGATGTCTGATCAGGAGTTCAAGGCATCGGTGTTGGGTGCCTATGAACGCGGTGAACGTGCCATCTCGGTGCCGAGACTGCAACGTCTGGCCAAGCTCTACGACGTTCCGGTCGACCAGCTCCTCCCGCAGGACGACGACGCCAACCGGTGGGGTCCCGCCGGCGAGCGCGGCGACGGGGGAAACGGTCAAACCGAGAGCCCGGCGCGGGCCCGGCGCCAGCTGCGGCCGTGGGACGGTCACGACAAGGTCACCATCGACCTCACCAAGCTGAACTCCGTGAGCGGTCCCGAACGCGATCTCCTGCGCCGCTTCCTCAGCATGATCCAGGTGCAACGACAGGACTTCAACGGTCGGATGATCACGATCCGCGCCGAGGATCTACGGGCCATCGCCTGCCTCTTCGGAGTGACACCCGACGCCATGAGCCGGCGTCTCGACGAGCTGGGCCTCCGCGTCACCTCCTGATCACGACCGGCCCCTCCATCGGCTTTCTCCTCCCGCCCTCCGGTTCCGCCGCGTCCGGGTAGCCGTCCGGCCGCCGCCGGCGGATGAATCCGCACTGCCGCGAGATAACATCGGAATGCACAGACAGCCACGGTGACAGGTGACGTGAACGAACAGATCCAGTGGATGAGCACCAAGGAGGCGGCCGAGCACCTCGGCGTGACGCTGCGTAGCCTCTACCGGTTCATCGACGAGGGGATGGTCACCGCCTACAAGTTCGGCCGGGTCATCCGGTTGCAGCGAGGGGACGTCGAGCGGTTCATCGAGTCGTGCCGGATCGCCCCCGGGAGCCTCGAGCACCTCTACCCCGAGTTGAAGGGGTCACGGGCCGGCGCCGGAGCGGCCGGCGGGCCAGAGTGACGCGGTGAGCGACACCGCCTCGGGTGACTGCCTCTTCTGCCGTATCGTCGCCGGTGACCTCCCCGCCGACATCGTCGACCGGTCGGAGCACGCCGTCGCCTTCCGTGATCTGAATCCCCAGGCGCCCGTGCACGTCCTCGTCGTCCCCCGCCGCCACATCGACGACGCCTCCACCGTCGATCCTGCCGACGCCGACGTGATCGCCGACATGGTGGTGATGGCCCGACGGGTGGCCCAGGATCGAGGGGATCGCCGAGCGCGGCTACCGGCTGGTGTTCAACGTCGGGGACGACGCCACCAACTCCGTCCCCCATCTCCATCTCCACGTCCTCGGTGGGCGCGCCATGACCTGGCCTCCCGGGTGAGCGCCACTCCGGTCAAGATCCTCGTTCCCGGAAACCATCTCATGGTGGGACTCCTCGGGGAGCGAGACGAGTTGCTGCGGTTGATCGAAGGGGCCTTCCCCGACGTCCGCATCGTGGCCCGGGGCAACGAGATCAGCATCGAGGGCGACGACGCGGAACGGGTCGGTCGGCTCTTCGACGAGCTCGTCGTGCTTCTCGAGCAGGGTCAGCGTCTCGACGCCGTCCGACGTGAGCCGAACCATCGTCATGGTGAAGGACGACGTCAGCCCGGCCGAGGTGCTCACCACCGAGGTCCTGCGCTCGGCGCGGGGCCGGACCGTGCGCCCCAAGACGGCGGGCCAGAAGCGCTACACCGACGCCATCGCCGACCAACGTCGTCACCTTCGGCATCGGGCCCGCCGGAACGGGGAAGTCGTACCTGGCCGTGGCGCTCGGCAGTGCAGGCGCTCCAGGCGCGCGAGGTCGAACCGGATCATCCTGACCCGACCGGCGGTGGAGGCCGGTGAGCGGCTCGGCTTCCTGCCCGGCGACATCATGGCCAAGGTCGATCCCTACCTCCGTCCGCTCTACGACGCCCTCTACGACCTGCTCGGTCCCGAGGGCGCCCAGCGCCTGCTCGAGCGGGGCACCATCGAGGTCGCCCCGCTGGCCTTCATGCGGGGCCGGACCCTCAACCGCAGTTTCATCATCCTCGACGAAGCCCAGAACACGACACCCGAGCAGATGAAGATGTTCCTCACCCGGATCGGTTTCGGGTCCAAGGTCGTGGTCACCGGCGACGTCACCCAGATCGACGTCCCCGGCGGGCGCTCGGGCCTCCCCGGTCTCGAGCACGTCCTCGGGGGTGTGCCCGAGGTGATGTTCGTGAACCTGACCCAGCGCGACGTGGTCCGGGCCCGCATCGTGGCCGACATCGTCGCCGCCTACGAGCGGGCGACGGACGTGGGTACATGGCGGGGAGGAGGCCACGCCGATGGTCGCTGACGTCTTCGCCGCCGACGAGCAGTCCGACCGGGCGGTCGACATCGGCCGCTTCGCCGCATTGGCCCGCGACGTCCTCGGCGCCCAGGGCGTGAAGGACGACATCGAGGTCTCGCTGCTCTTCGTCGACGAGCCGACCATCGCCGAGCTGCGCCAGCGGTTCCTCGGGCAGGAGGGACCGACCGACGTCCTGGCCTTCCCCATCGACGAGGAGCCCGAGCCCGGCGGGCGCTCCCCGGACGAAGGCGGAACCGGGCCCGGCGCCGGTGCCCCCGACGACGACGACATGCCCGTACTCCTCGGTGACGTCGTGGTCTGCCCGGCGGTCGCCGCCCGCAACGCCGACGAACACGGCGTGACGCGTCGACGACGAGCTGGCCCTCCTGGTCGTCCACGGACTGCTCCACCTGTTGGGAATGGACCACGACGTGGACGAGGACGCCGAGCGCATGGAGCGACGCGAGCGCGAGCTGCTGGCCCGCTTCCACCGGGCGGTGGGTTAGACGGTCACCGTGGCCACGGTGGCCGCCGCCTCGCGTTTTCGTTCCACCGACTGGATCTTGATCGTCGTCGTGCTCCTTCTCCTCGTGGTCTCCGCCGGCCTGGCCCTGGCCGAGACCAGCCTCGTGCGCATGAGCCGGACCAAGGCCATGGCCCTGCGCGAGGACGGCCGGCGCGGGGCCGGGTCCCTGCTGCGCCTGGTCCAGGACCCCGAGGGTTTCCTGAACCCGGTGCTGCTGCTCGTCCTCATCTGCCAGCTGGTCACGGCCACGCTGGTGGGCATCCTGGCCGAGCGGTGGTTCGGTCCCGTCGGGGTCATCGCCGCCACCGTGTTCGAGGTGGTGGTGATCTTCGTCTTCGCCGAGGCGCTGCCCAAGAACTGGGCCGTCCAGAACCCGGAGCATTCGGCGCTGCTGTTGGCCCCCATCGTCTCCGCCGTCGTGCGCTTCCCCCCGATCCGGCTGGTCTCACGCGGGCTGATCGGCCTGGCCAACATGCTCCTCGGCCCGCGGTCCAAGCGGGTCGGAGTGAGCGAATCGGAGCTTCTGGCCATGGCCGACGTCGCCCTGGAGGAGGATGTGATCGAGGGCCACGAACGCGAGCTGATCCATTCGATCATCGAGTTCGGCGACACCGTCGTGCGCGAGGTCATGGTGCCCCGGCCCGACATGCGGACCCTGGACGGAGATCTGTCGGTGTCCGAGGCCCTGGGCGTGGCCATCGAAGCCGGACTCTCCCGGCTCCCCGTCCACGCCGGGAACGTCGACGACATCGTCGGCGTCGCCCACGCCAAGGACCTGATCCGCGCCGAGCGCGAAGGTCACGGAGGCGAGCCCGTGCGCGACCTTCGGCCGCCCCGCCCACTTCGTCCCCGAGACCAAACGGGTGGCCCGCCTCATGCGGGAGATGCAGGACCTCAAGTACCACCTGGCCATCGTCGTCGACGAGTACGGCGGAACGGCCGGGCTGGTCACCCTCGAGGACCTCATCGAGGAACTGGTGGGGGAGATCGTCGACGAGTACGACGTCGAGGAACCTCCGATCCAACCTCTCGACAACGGTGGCTTCTCGGTCTCGGCCCGCCTCGCCGTCGACGAGTTGAACGAGCTCGTCGACGCCCAGCTGCCCACGGGGGAGTGGGACACCGTCGGGGGCCTGCTGTTCAACGTGCTCGGACACGTCCCCGTCGAGGGTGAGTCGGTCGATGTCGACGGTCTGCGCCTCGTGGCCGAACGGGTCGAGGGCAACCGCATCGGCCGGATCCGTATCGTCCCGCTCTCGCACGCCCGGTCGGCCACACCCACCGACCACGACGACCCGGAGCCCCGGCAGTGACCCACCGGTGACCGTCGAGACCCTGCGATCGGGGTTCGTGACCGTCGTGGGCCGTCCCAACGTCGGCAAGTCCACCTTGATCAACCAGATCCTCGGGACCAAGGTGACCATCACCTCGCCGCGACCGAACACCACCCGGCGATCGGTCCGGGGGGTACTCCACCGTCCGGGGTATCAGGCCGTGTTCGTCGACACGCCCGGCCTCCACCGGCCCCGTACGGCTCTGGGCCGCCGCCTCAACGAGCAGATCGGCGAAGCCCTGGACGACATCGACGTCGTCGTCCCGGTCCTCGACGCCACGGCATCCATCGGGCCCGGTGACCGGCTGGTCCTCCAACGTGCGGCGGCCTCGTCCCGGGCCGCCACGGCGACGGACGGCGGTCCCGGTGACCTGTCACGACTGCTCCTCGTCGTGAACAAGGTGGACCGGGCCTCGCCCGCCCAGGTGCTGCGGCAACTGGCCGACGCCCAACGCACACTCGACGGAGTCGTCGAGCCCCCCACCGACACACCGGCGGTCACCGATCCGGCCGGCGACACTCGACACGACCCCGGACCCGTGCCACTGGATGCCCCGGACTGCGGAGCCCAGTACTTCCCCCTGTCGGCCGCCACCGGGCGGGGCGTGGACGCGCTGGTGACGGCCGTCCTCGACCTTCTGCCCGTCGGACCGCCGTACTTCCCCGAGGAGATGACGAGCGATCTGTCGGAGGGATTCTGGGTGGGCGAGCTCGTACGCGAGCAGCTCCTGGCCACCGTCCGCGAGGAGCTGCCCCACTCCATCGCCTGCCGTGTCACCGAATGGGAGTGGCCCCGGATCCGGGTCGAGATCCTGGTGGAGCGGGAGTCCCAGAAGGGGATCGTCATCGGCCAGGGGGGGCTGGTGCTGAAGGCGGTGGGCACCGCCGTGCGCGCCCAGCTTCCCCCCGGGGCGTTCCTCGAGCTCTTCGTGCGGGTCGAGAAGCGGTGGCAGCAACGGCCCGAGACGATCGAGCGCCTGGGTTATTGAGCGGGCCCAGTCGACCGGGCCCCGGCGGCGCGGCCCGCCGGTGTGCCGGGGGCGTCGGCGATGGACCGCAGAAAGGCGACCACCTCGGGGCGCTTGGTCGTGAAGCGCATCGGCGGGAGGGCGTCGATCATCGTCCGGCGGTAGCCGGCCGTGGCCAGCCGTCGGTCGAGGACGGCGACGACGCCGGTGTCCGTCGACGACCGGATGAGGCGGCCGGCCCCCTGGGCCAGGAGGGTCGTGGCCCGGGGCAGGTCGACCAGTCGGAAGGCGGCGTCGCCGGCGCGTTCGCGGCGCGCCTCGAGCAGAGGGTCGTCGGGGCGGGGGAACGGTAGGCGGTCGATGGCCACCAGGCTCAAGGTCGCTCCCGGGACGTCCACTCCCTGCCAGAACGACATGGTGGCGAACAGGCATGACGACTCCTCGGTAGAGAATGCCTCGAGCAACTTGGCCTTGGGCAACTCGTTCTGCGCCAACACCCGGTAGGGCAGCGTCGGCCGCAGCGCTTCGACGGCCGCCTGCATGGCCCGCCAACTGGTGAAAAGGGCGAGGGCGCGCCCCCCGGCGGCCGTGATCAACACCTCGAGCTCGGCGTGGAGGGCGGCCGGGGCCGCGGGGTCCCGGCGGTCGGGAAGCCCGGACGCGCAGTACAAGAGCGCCGATTCCCGGTAGGGGAAGGGACTGCCCACGTCGAGTCGGCGCGTCGTGGCCCGGGGCAGGCCCAGGCGGTCCTCGACGAGCGGTGGCACGGTGGCCGACGTGAGGACGGCGGTGAGGTTGGGCCACAGGACCTCGGCCAAGACCGGTCCGATCTCGACCGGGGCGCGGCGGAGGGTCACGAAACGCCCGCCCGGTCCGGAAGCCTCCACCCAGGTCACGTGGTCGTCATCGGACGTGGTCAAGGCGGCGAGGTCGTCGACCAGATGACCGGCGGCGAGCAGGGCGCGGGCGCGGCGCGCCGTGGTGTCGGCGCCGGTGCCGGTACCACCGGCGGGGGCCATCTCCTCGTCGACGAGCGTGCCCTGTTCCGCCCGGTGGCGCTGGAGGGCGCCGCTCAGGGCACCGACGCGGCCCCGGGCCAGGTCGAGGACGCGCGCCGAGCTCGGCCGTGGCGTCCGCCTGGGCGCCGGTCGTCCCTCCGCCCCTGGGTATGCCAGGTCCGTCGGCGTCGACCGGCAGGAGCCTGCGGTCGGCCAGCGGGCGCAGTGCACCCTCGAGACGGTCGGCCACGTCGGTCACGCCGTCGGCCAGTCCGGCGTCGTCGACCGCCAGCAGCGGACGGGCGGCCAGGGCGACCGAGCGCAGACGGCCCGCCGTCAGCTCGATCCCGAGACCGGCGGTCATGATGTCCTCGACGGCGTGCACCTCGTCGAGGACGAGGACGTCGTGATCGGGCAGGACGGCTCCGCCGCTCGCCACGTGGGTGGCGTAGAGATGGGTGTTCACCACCACCACGTCAGCGGTGGCCGCACGCGTCCGGGCCCATTCGGCGAAGCACGTCGTTCCCGACGGGCAGCGGAAGGCGCCGGGGCACTCTCGTGCCGACACGGACACGGCCGCCCACGCCCGCGGGTGTGGCTCGAAGTCGAGCTCGGCCCGATCACCCGTGGCCGACGTGGCGGCCCAGGCGACGAGGTCGCGGATCTGGGTCCCGAGACGACCGAGCCCGTCCGTCTGTGTCCCGCGCCCGTTCCCGCCCCTGGCGGATCCTCCTTCGTCGCCCGGATCCCCGCCGTTCGGGTCCGAGTCGGAGGCGAAGAGAGCGACGTCCGACGCCAGCCACCCGTCGTCGGCACCACCGGCGACCTCCTGCGCCCGCTGTCGGCAGAGGTAGTTGGACCGACCCTTCAACACCGCGAACGAAAACGGCGGGCGCTGGCCGAGTTGGTCGACCAGAAAAGGCAACTCCTTCGTGGCCAGCTGGTCCTGGAGCGCCTTCGTGGCCGTGGCCACCACGACCCGACGCCCCGACCGCACGGCCGGAAGCAGGTAGGCGAGCGACTTGCCCGTTCCCGTGCCTGCCTGCACCACGAGGTGACGTTCCTCGTCGATGGCCGCGGCCACGGCCCCGGCCATCGCCAGTTGACCGGGTCGATCCTCACCTCCCCCGGGCAGAGCGCGGGCCACGGCGGCCAGAGCGAGGGCGAGATCGGTTGACGGCGGCACCGCCTCGACGGTACCTCCGTTCGTGGCCCCGCCATCTCGGCGCGCGATGTGACCCTCGTCACCGCGGGCACGGTCACGTCACGGGGCGGCCGCACGTGCCCACCCCGAGCGCGGCACGTCACGAGCACCGGCGCCGGGGTCTCGGCTACTGTTCCCGCCAGCGTTCGGAGGATCACGCAGGCCGAGCGTCGTTGTCGGTTGACGTTGTGTCTCCCGCAAGTGCACGTGCGTGGAGAAACGAGGCAATGTCGTGGCCGAAGGCACGGTGAAATGGTTCAACGCAACGAAGGGTTACGGCTTCATCACCCCTGAAGACGGCTCGCCGGACGTGTTCGTGCACTTCTCGGCCATCGACGGCACCGGTTACCGCGAGCTCACCGAAGGTGAGCGGGTGGATTTCGAGTCGACGGCAGGCGCCAAGGGCCCGCAGGCCACGAAGGTACGGAAGCTCTAAATCCTCGTCGGCCGTGAGGCCGTCTCGTCCGGACGGCCGTGCCACACCCCGGTCGTCGGTCGGTACCGCGGATCAGGGCGGTCCTCGCCACGTCGCCTGCGGCAAATTGACCGACGGCGCGTCGGCGCCACGCCCCCTCGATTCGGCTCAGCGCGCCGGTGGCCCCCCGGCCGGCGGTGCCGAGCCGTTGCCGGTTGCCGCCGCCGCCGTCGATTCGGGTACGGCGCCGAGCACCGACCGCAGGGCCTGGGCCGCTCCGAGGAGCCCTGCGGTTTCGACCGGCACCACCAGCTTGGTGTTCTGACTGGAGGCGATGGTCTCGATGGCGTCGAGTTGGAGGACGGCCAGCAGCTCGGGCGTGGGATTCCCCTGGTGGATGGCGGCATAGATGGCGCCGATGGCCCCGGCGTGACCTTCGCCGATGCGGACCTCGGCTTCCTTGTTGCCCTCCGCCCGTAAGACGACGGACTGCTTCTCGCCCTCGGCGGCCAAGATGACCGACTGCTTCTCTCCTTCGGCCCGCAGAACGTTGGCCTGCTTCTGTCCCTGGGCCGTGTTGATGGCCGCCTGCTGTTGACCCTCGGACTGGAGGATCGCGGCGCGCTTCTGCTGGTCGGCCTCCTTCTGCAGAGCCATGGCGTCGACGATGTTCTGGGGAGGCACGATGTCGACGATCTCGATCCGGTTCAGCCGGACGCCCCACTTCTCGGTGGCCGACGCCATGTGGGCCTGGAGCTCGGCGTTGATGCGCTGACGCTCGCTCAAGGCCTCGTCGAGGGTCATTCCGCCGAAGACGGCCCGCAGGGCGGTGCGGGCGAGTTGGTCGACGGCTACGTGGTACTCGCTGATCTCGTAGAGGGCCAGGCGCACGTCGACCACCTGGCTGAAGATGGTGGCGTTCACCAGGACGCTCACGTTGTCCTTCGTGATCACCGCCTGCAGGTCACCCAGCCGCGGCTCCTCCCGCATGTCGACGCGGACGATGGTGTCGACGAAGGGCACGAGGAAGGTCACCCCTGGATTGCGGATGGAATTGAACTGTCCGAGACGCTTCACCACGCCGACGAAGCCTTGTTGCACCAGACGCACCGAACGCGAGAGGACGAGAACCACGAGTACGACGACGATGAGCCCGACGATGATGCCTGTCACTGTGCCGCTGGCACTGCTGGCGAACATGGAGACTCCTTCTCTGGGCGACGTCCGGCGGGAGGCGACGGGCCGGATGCGGGGTGTTACGAGGCGGTGACCACGAGCCGGGTCTTGTCGATGTCGATGACCTCCACCACTTGTCCCGGCTCGCAGGGTTGGTCGTCGTAGGTGATGGCGGGCCAGTCCTCACCCCGGGCGTGGACCAGCCCGGCGACGTCGGTCCTGTCGACGCGGTCCACGCGGTCGACGACGGTGGCGTGCTGGCCCACGAGGGCGGCCACCCCGGACTTGAGAGCACCGCGGCGGCGGTGGCCGAAGGCCGTCAGGAGCGGGCGACGCAGGAGGACCAGGCCGCCCAAGGCGGCCAACGCGAACACCACCACCTGGAGGACGGCGGGACCCCCGGCGCCCGACACCACGGCGGCGGCCACCGCCCCGAGAGCGGCGAAGAGGGCGAAGAAGGCCAGATTCGTGATCTCGATCACGACGAAGACCACCGCCACGAGCAGCCACAGCCACACGCTCACGGCCGGGTTCCCCTTCGTGCTGACGGCCCGCGGTCATCAAGGGGGTGTGTCGCCACTATCCCAGCCGACGGACCGCTCATGTCCCGGAGCTCACCTACCTTGTCGCAAATCTCCAGGTGCGACGCTATCTCACGACGTCGATGGAGCGGGCTCGGGGAGGGAGGGCGGGCGGTAGCAAGTAGGTTTCGGTCGTGGTCCCCGACCCTTCGCCGCCGCCCGATGGCGTCGATCTCACCGGTGTGCCCGCCCACGTGGCCTGCGTCATGGACGGCAACGGCCGCTGGGCGAGCCAGCGCGGGCCTGCCCCGGACCGAGGGCCACGCCGCCGGCGAGGCGGCGCTGCTCGACGCGGTCGAGGGCGCCCTCGAGATCGGGATCAGCTGGCTCACCATGTTCGCCTTCTCGACCGAGAACTGGCGCCGGCCCGCCGACGAGGTCCGCTACCTGATGGGCTTCAACGAGTCGCCTCCTCGTGCGCCGGCGCGACGAGCTGCACGAGAAGGGCGTCCGGATCCGCTTCGCCGGCCGCCGCGACTGGCGGGTGCCGCGCCGGGTGCTCAGGCGGATGGACGAGTCGATCGAGCTCACCGCGGCGCAACCGGCGCATGACCCTGACCATGGCCTTCAACTACGGCGGCCGGGCCGAGATCGTCGACGCCGTGCGCGCCCTGGTCGCCGAGGGGACGCCCGCCGGCAAGGATCGACGAGAAGGCCATCCGGCGCGCATCTCTACTTCCCCGACCAGCCCGACCCCGACCTGGTCATCCGCACGTCGGGCGAGTACCGGATCTCGAACTTCCTGTTGTGGCAGCTGGCCTACGCGAGCTGGTCTTCACCGACGTGCTGTGGCCCGACTTCCGCCGGCACCACCTCTTCGAGGCCGTCGCCGAGTTCCAGCGGCGCGAGCGTCGCTACGGCGGGGTGACGGCGGATGAGGGCCGTCGCCTGCGGCCTGGGCCGCCGTGACTCGCCTGGCCGGACTCGTCGTCCTGGCCGTGGCCGGGATCGTCCGGCGCCACCGCCGTCCTCGTCACGGGCGGTGGCCGCTGGCGGCCATGATCGCCCTCGGGAGCGCCATGGGTGGTCGCCGCACCCCCGACATCGAACGCCGCCGCCACCGGAGCGCAGCCCGGCCGCGGCCCGGCGACGGCCCGATGCCGCTGGCGGACACGCAGTCCGGCGCCGTACGCCGAGCCGGGCGTAGGCGACGCCGAGGCTCCGATCCCGCCGGCGACGGAGCCGACGGAGCCGACGGCGGAACCATGACGCGGTGACCCTCTACCGCGACGACGGGCGTCGTGCTGCGCACGCATCCGTCTGGGCGAGGCGGACCGGATCGTGACGCTGATGACCGAGCGGCCACGGCAAGGTGCGGGCCGTGGCCAAGGGGGTGCGCCGGACCACACTCCAAGTTCGGCGCCCGCCTCGAGCCGCTCAGCCACGTGACCCTGCTGTGCTGGCAGGGAGCGGGAGCTCGACATCGTCAACCAGGTCGAGGTGCATCGACACCTTCCGGACCGTCCGCGAGGACCTCGACCGGGTGGCCAAGGCGTACACGTTGCTCGAGGTGGTCGACCAGATCGCCCAGGAGCGCCACGCCAATCCCCGCCTCTACGAGATGGTGGTGGGCGCGCTGCGGGCCCTCGCCGAGCAGGACGCCCCGCTCGCTGGTGCCCGCCTTCTTCCTGAAGGTGCTGGCCCTCGAGGGCTCGGCGCCCGGTGCTCGACGTGTGCGTGTCGTGCGGCGGACCGCCCGAGCGACCTGGTCGCCTTCGACCTCATCGAGGGGGGCGTCCTGTGCCGGTCGTGCCGGCGGGGCCGGCCGCTGTCGCCCGCAGGCGCTCGAGCTGCTGCGCCGCATCCTCGGCGGCGGCCTGGCCTCGGCGCTGGCGCGAGCCGGCCGGGCCGCTGGCCGACGAGGTCACCGACCTGGCCACCGAGGCGATGGAGGTCCATCTCGACCGGCGCCTGCGCAGCGTCCGGTCGAGCCCGACCGGAGTAGGCTGGAGCCGTGGACCGCCGTTCGGCGTCTACGTGCACGTCCCGTTCTGCCGCGTCGCGCTGTGACTACTGCGCCTTCGCCACCTAGACCGACCGCGACCACCTGATGGCGCCGGTACGCCGAGGCCTGCGTGACCGAGATCGGCCGGGCCGGTCACGCGACGAGGGCCTGCCCCCGGCCACGAGCGTCTTCGTCGGAGGGGGCACGCCGTCGCGCCTCCCGGCCGACCTGCTGGCCGAGATCCTCGACGCCGTCCCGCCGGGTCGCCGGGGCCGAGGTCACCGTCGAGTGCAATCCCGAGGACGCCTCGGCGACGATCGCTTCGCACGTCTGGCGCTCGGCCGGGGTGACCCGGGTCTCGTTCGGGGTGCAGTCGATGGTCCCCCACGTCCTCGCCGGCCTGGGCCGGCGCCACGGACCACCGAGCTGCGTCGTCAGGGCTGTGGCCCTCGCCGGTCGCGGCGGGCTTCGCCTCGGTGAACGTCGACCTCATCTTCGGGGGCGCCGGGGAGACCGACGACGACTTGGCCGCCACAGTCTGGAGACGGTGCTCGCCCTCGACCCTCCTCCCGCCGCACGTGAGCGCCTACGCCCTCACCGTCGAGCCCGGCACCCCGCTCGCCGGCGACCCGTCACGCCATCCCGACGACGACGTCCAGGCGCGCCGCTACGAGCTGGCCGACGAACGTTCTCGGCGCCGCCGGCTACCGCTGGTACGAGATGTCGAACTGGGCCGCGCCCGGGCCACGAGTGCCGTCACAACCGCCTCTACTGGGACCAGGGCGACTACCGCGGGCATCGGGTCGCGCCGCCCACTCGCACCGGGACGGCCGCCGGTGGTGGAACGTCCGGACACCCGAGCGCTACATCGCCGCGGTCGGCTCCGGACGCCCGACGACGGCCGGCGAGGAGGTGCTCGACCGACCGACCAACTGGCCTTCGAGAGCGCTGGCCCTGGCCCTGCGGACGTCGGGCGGGGTGCCCGCGTCGGCTGGTGCCCGACGACCCCGACCTGGCTCGGCTGGTCGAGCGGCGCCGACGGTCGGGCGGTGCTCACGGTCGCCGGGCCGGCTGCTGGCCAACGAGGTGACGACACGGCTGCGTCCTGGTCCGGGGCGGACTACCGGGCGCACCCGGTATCCTGCGCCCATGACCGACCCGAGGAGCCCGGACGCGCCGACCAGCCCGACCGACCTGATGGAACAGGTCGTCAACCTGTCCAAGCGACGGGGCTTCATCTTCCCGTCGGCCGAGATCTACGGCGGGTTCCGCTCCACCTACGACTACGGCCCGCTCGGGGTCACTGCATGCTGCGCAACGTCAAGGACGCCTGGTGGCGGTCCATGGTGCAGCGAGCGCGACGACGTCGTCGGCCTCGACGCCGCCATCCTGTCGCCGCCCCGGATCTGGGAGGCCTCGGGCCACCTGACCAACTTCACCGACCCCCTGGTCGACTGCCGCAACTGCCACGAGCGATGGCGGGCCGACAAGATCGACGGGGTCTGCCCCAACTGCGGGTCCACCGACCTCACCGAGCCCCGGGCCTTCAACCTGATGTTCAAGACCTACGCCGGGCCCGTCGAGGAGGAGGCCACCGTCGCCTACCTCCGGCCCGAGACCGCCCAGGGCATGTTCGTCAATTTCGCCAACGTGCTGCAGACGACCCGGAAGAAGCCGCCGTTCGGCATCGCCCAGGTGGGCAAGTCGTTCCGCAACGAGATCACCCCGCAGAACTTCGTCTTCCGCACCCGCGAGTTCGAGCAGATGGAGATGGAGTACTTCGTCCCGCCCGCCGAGGCCGCACAGAAGTGGTTCGACTACTGGCTCGACGAGCGGTTCCGCTGGTACATCGACCTCGGGATCCCCGCACGACAAGCTGCGGCTGCGCCACCACGACGCCGACGAGCTGTCGCACTACTCGGCGGCCACGGCCGACGTCGAGTTCCTGTTCCCCTGGGGCTGGGACGAGCTCGAGGGCATCGCCAACCGCACCGACTTCGACCTGAAGGCCCACGCCGCGGCGTCGGGGGAGAAGCTCGAGTACTTCGACCAGGCCACGCGGCGAGCGCTACGTGCCCTACGTGATCGAGCCCGCCGCCGGCGCCACCCGGACCATGATGGCCTTCCTCCTCGCCGCCTACGACGAGGACGAGGTCGGCGGCGAGAAGCGCCGCACGGTGCTGCGCCTCGATCCCCGGCTGGCTCCCTACCAGGTGGCGGTGCTCCCGCTGTCGAAGAAGGACGACCCTGAGCCGCTGGCCCGCCAGGTGCTGGGCCTCGCTGCAGCCGCATCTTCATGTGCGACTACGACGTGACCCAGTCGATCGGCCGGCGCTACCGCCGCCAGGACGAGGTGGGCACGCCGTGCTGCGTGACCGTCGACTTCGACTCCCTCGAGGACGGGGCCGTGACCGTGCGCGACCGCGACACGACCGAGCAGGTCCGGGTGCCGATCGACACGCTTGGCCGCGGAGATCGGCGGGCGGCTCGCGCCGCTGACGCCGCGGCCGCCGTCGACCGACCGGGTAGGTCGCTGGCCGTTAGGCTCGGGGCGGTTCCGCTCCACCCCTCAGGAGACCCCCATGCCGTTCGTCTACGACTTCGACCACAAGCACCGTCGGCCACCCATGGAGATGAAGGATCTCCTCGGCGGCAAGGGCGCCAACCTGGCCGAGATGACGTCGGTGCTGGGCCTGCCGGTGCCCCACGGCTTCACCATCACCACCGACGCCTGCCGTGCCTACATGGAGGGCGGCTGGCCCGACGGTCTGACCGCAGGAGGTGGCCAGGGCCCGGGCCCGGCTCGAGAAGAAGATGGGCAAGCGCACTCGGCGACCCGGCGACCCGCTGCTGGTGAGCGTCCGCTCGGGGGCCAAGTTCTCCATGCCCGGGATGATGGACACGGTCCTCAATCTCGGCCTCAACGACCAGTCGGTCGAGGGCCTGGCCAAGCAGACCGACGACGAGCGCTTCGCCTACGACTCCTACCGACGCTTCGTGGCCATGTACGGGCGCATCGTGCTCGGCATCCCCGGCGAGGAGTTCGACACGCTGCTCGAGGCGGCCAAGGAGCTGGCCGGGACGACCTCCGACGCCGGCGGTGCCCACGGAGCTGCTGCGCTACCTGGTCGACTCCTACAAGCAGATCGTCGAGCGCCACACCGGTGCGCCGTTCCCCCAGGATCCCGACGCCCAGCTGCGCGGCGCCATCGAGGCCGTCTTCGCACTCGTGGAACGGGCCGCGGGCCATCGCCTACCGCGAACACGGAGCGCATCGCCCACGACCTCGGCACGGCCGTCAACGTCCAGGCCATGGTGTTCGGCAACCGCGACGACACGGTCGGGGACCGGGGTCGGGCTTCACCCGCGACCCGGCCACCGGGGCCAAGGGCGAGTACGGCGACTTCCTGGTCAACGCCCAGGGCGAGGACGTGGTCGCCGGCATCCGCAACACCGAGCCCCTCTCGGCGCTCAAGGAGACAGTTCCCCAAGATCCACGCCGAGCTGCTGGCCATCTTCGCCCGCCTCGAGCGTCACTACCGCGACATGTGCGACACCGAGTTCACGATCGAGCAGGGCAAGCTGTGGATGTTGCAGACCCGGGTGGGCAAGCGGACCGGCCGTGCCGCCCTGCGGATGGCCGTGGACATGACGAAGGATCCGGCCATCAAGCTCACCAGGGCGGAGGCGGTCGCAGCGAGTCACCGGCCGAGCACCTCGAGCAGGTGCTCCATCCCGCAGTTCGCCGGATCGGGGCACGCGGTGCTGACCACGCGGCCTCGGGGCCTCGCCGGGCGCGGCGGTGGGCCGTGTCTACTTCACCGCCGACGACGCCGGCCGCCGCCGCGGCGGCGGCGAGAAGGTGATCTTGGTGCGCAGCGAGACCTCGCCCGAGGACGTCCACGGGATGCTGGCCTCCGAGGGGATCCTCACCGCCCGCGGCGGCCTCGTGTCGCCACGCCGCGGTGGTGGCCCGCGGCTGGGGCAAGCCGGCCGTGGTCGGGGCCGAGAAGGTCCGCATCCACGGGAATGCCTTCACGGTCGGCCGGTCACGGTGGTCACGAGGGTGACTGGATCTCCGTCGACGGCACCACCGGAGACGTCGTTCTCGGCCAGGTGCCGCTGTCCGGCGCCCGAGCCGACCAAGGAGTTCGACGTCGTCCTCGGTTGGGCCGACGAGATCCGGTCCGGGCATCTGGCCGTGCGGGCCAACGCCGACAACGGGCCTGACGCCGCCAACGCCCGCACCCTCGGGGCCGAGGGGATCGGTCTGTGCCGGACCGAGCACATGTTCATCGCCGAGGACCGCCTGCCCATCGTGCGGCGGATGATCCTCGCCGACCACGTCCGAGGAGGAGGACGCCGCCCTCGAGGAGCTGCGGGTGGCCCAGCGAGCCGACTTCGTCGAGATCCTCGAGGCCATGGACGGTCTGCCCGTGACGGTGCGTCTGCTCGACCCGCCCTCTGCACGAATTCCTCCCTCGACACGGGGAGCTGGCCATCAAGGAGGCCACCGTCGGCCTGACCGACGAGGAGAGGGCCGCTCTACGAGGCGGCCAAGGACTGGCACGAGTTCAACCCCATGCTCGGCACCCGGGGAGTGCGCCTCGGCGTGCATCAAGCCCGGTCTGTACGCCATGCAGGTCCGCGCCCTCATGGAGGCCGCCCTCGACCGGGTGGCCGCCGGCGGCCGTCCGGTCATCGAGATCATGATCCCCCTGACCGTCGGCCGCGAGGAGATGGCGCTGGCCCGCTCGTGGGTGGAGGAGGCAGTGACGGCGGCCTCGGGCCCGTCGGTCACATCGACCAAGACGGTCAAGACGACGTCGCGCCGCCGCGCCGGGGCGGGCAAGGTCGAGGTTCTGATCGGCACCATGATCGAGACGCCTCGCGCCGCGCTGCGGGCGGCGGAGATCGCCGAGGTCGCCGACTTCTTCTCGTTCGGCACCAACGACCTGACGCAGATGACCTTCGGTTTCAGCCGAGACGACGTCGAAGGCCGGATGATGGCCGCCTATCTCGAGAAGGGCCTGCTCCGCCACAATCCCTTCGAGACGATCGACGCCGACGGAGTGGGTGAACTGGTACGGATGGGTGTGGAGCGGGGTCGGGTGGCCCGGCCGGAGCTCAAGATCGGTGTGTGCGGCGAACACGGCGGGGACCCCGAGTCGATCGGCTTTTTCGCTGCCGCTGGTCTCGACTACGTGAGCTGCTCGCCATTCCGCGTCCCCATCGCCCGGCTCTCCGCCGCCCAGGCCGTGCTGGAGAGGGACGCCACCGCGAGTTCCCCCAGGAAGAAGGCGGCTTCCTGAGCTCCCGCGCCGTCTCGGGCGCGAGGCCGGTAGCGTCCCGTCCGTGGCCATACCGGAGGAGGACGTGGCCCGGGTCCGGGCCGCCACCGACATCGTTGCGCTGATCGGCGAGCACGCCGCGCTGAAGAAGGTGGGCGCGAACTGGATGGGGCTGTGCCCCTTCCATCAGGAGAAGTCGCCGTCGTTCAGCGTCAATGCCGAAGAGGGCCTCTACTACTGCTTCGGGTGCCAGAAATCGGGCGACGCCATCAGCTTTGTGCGCGACGTCGAGCACGTGGATTTCGTCGAGGCCGTGCGGCGCCTCGCCGACCGGGCCGGTGTCACGATCACCGAGGATGCCGCGGTCACGGCCGAGCGCCAGAGGCGCAATCCGCTCTACGACGCTATGACCAGGGCCGTCGATTTCTATCACGAGCGACTGCTCGGCGCCCCTGACGGAGGACCGGCGCGCGACTATCTCCGCTCACGAGGGTACGACGGAGAGGTCGTGCGCTCCTTCCAGATCGGATGGGCACCGGAGGGTTGGGACGCGCTGGCCAGTCACCTGAAAGTGCCGGAGAGGGTGCTCACCGAGTCCGGTCTCGGGTTCGTGAACCGTCGAGGGCGCCGGCAGGACGCATTTCGGGGTCGCGTCATCTTCCCCATCTTCGATCCCTCGGGCAAGGCCATCGCCCTCGGTGGACGGATCCTCCCGCCACGTGGCGCGTCGGCGGTGCCGGAGGGACCGAAGTACAAGAACTCACAGGACGGTCCCATCTACTCCAAGCGTCGGACCCTCTACGGACTCAATTGGGCCAAGACCGACGTGGTGGCGAGCGGTGAGGTGATCGTCTGCGAGGGCTACACCGACGTCATCGCCTTCTTCCAGGTGGGGCTGCCCAGGGCCGTGGCCACGTGCGGCACCGCCCTGGGCGAAGAGCACTTCCGCGTCCTCGGCAATTTCGCCAAGCGGATGGTGCTTGCCTACGACGCCGATGCTGCGGGCGAAGCGGGTGCCACCCGCGTCTACGAGTGGGAGCGCCATCACTCCGTCGACGTCGCCGTGGCCGCCCTTCCCGCCGGGGCCGATCCCGCCGACCTGGCCCGGACCGATCCCGACGCCCTGCGCCGGGCGGTGGAGCGAGGCGAAGCCGTTCCTGCGCTTTCGGATCGAACGCGTCCTGCAGGCCGCCGACCTGCGGACGAACGAAGGTCGGGCCCAGGCGGCGGAGGCCGCTCTGGCGGTGGTGGCCGACCACCCCGATTCTCTGGTGCGGGACCAGTACCTGATGGAGGTGGCCGACCGCTGTCGGCTCGAGGGTTCGTCGTTGCGTGTTCTCCTGGACGAACTCGTCCGCCGGAGCCCCGACGCCGTGGCCGCCGCCCCGTCCTCGACGCGCCGTCGCGACGCCGCCGGCGAGGCCCAGGGATCCCCACCTGGACCGACGAGGAATGGGGCCAGGTCCGGGAATCCGGCCCGGAGGCATGACGGCGACGCCCAACGAGCCGGACTCGAGGCGTTACGCCTCATGGTGCACAAGCCGGAATCGGTGGCCGATCGACTCGAGCCGCTCCTGTTCAGCGACGCACGCCACCGCACGGCTTTCGCTACTCTGAGCACGTCACGTGACCTCCACGACGCGATCCGGTGTGTCGAGAACGATGCGCCGGACGTTGCGGTACTTTTGCGGCGGCTAGCAGTTGAGGAACCAGCAGCAGATGCCGATGACGTCGTTGTGCAACTTGTGTGGATCGCCGCACGGCGAGCCTTGGCCGACCTTGAATCCGAGGTCAGGCTCTCGCCCGACGACTGGGCCCAGGTCGCTCCGACCGCCGCCAAGGTCAGTCGCGATGTCCAAGAATTAGAAGACCGGGAAGGAGGCCTCCTAGCCGCGGACCGGTTGCTAGCCTGGCTTGTTGAAAGGGGCGAGGAAAACGAATGACTGAGGTACACCGCCCGGCCGGTTCAGTACGGCCGGCACCCGAAGGTGTCGCCCTCGACGGCTTCGAGCAGTTGCTCGCCGTCGGGCGTCGAGCGCGGGTACCTCACCCAGGACGATCTGATCCTGGTGCTCCAAGCCGTGGAGTTGTCGCACGACATCATCGAGGACGTCGTCGCCTGCGTGAGGGCCGAGGGTATCGAGTACCTCGAGCAAACCCGTGTCGGCGCCGCTCCTGTGGCTCTGGCCGAGGCCGTCGCCGTGGCCGTGGCCGAGGTCGTGGTCGACGCGTTGCCCGACAATGGCGCCACCGTGACCGTGGACGTGACCCTGCCGGATCTGACCGAGGGCGACGACGTCATCGAGGGTGATCCCACCGGCGTGGAAGGCGCGGGTCCGCTTCAGAAGCTGAAACGCAAGGCGTTCAAACGCGAGCCGGCCGACGAGGTCATGGACAGGCAGCAGCCGCGGCCTGGCCGCGCCCGCGTCAGCACGTACTCGTCGCCTGATCACAGCGGTGGTGCAGCCGCCGATCCCGTCCACACATATCTCAAGGAGATCGGCAAGGTCCCGCTCCTCACCGGAGAGCTCGAAGTCGAGCTGGCCAAACGGATCGAAGCGGGCACGGCCGCGGCCGAGGAGTTGGTCGCCCACGAAGAGGGACACCGGCGCCTGGCTCCCGACGAGCGCACCAAGGTGCAACGTCAGGTGCGTCGGGGCCAGCAGGCCAAAGAGGCGCTCATCGAGGCCAACCTCCGTCTGGTGGTTTCGATCGCCAAGCGCTACCGCAACCGCGGGCTGGCCTTCCTCGATCTGATCCAGGAGGGCAATCTCGGCCTGATGCGGGCCGTCGAGAAGTTCGACTACACCAAGGGCTTCAAGTTCTCGACATATGCGACGTGGTGGATCCGGCAGGCGATCACCCGGGCGCTGGCCGACCAGGGCCGCACGATCCGCATCCCTGTCCACATGGTGGAGACGATCAACAAGGTCGTGCGGGTGCAGCGACAGCTTCTGCAGGAGCTCGGCCGCGAGCCGACGGTCGAGGAGATCGCCAGTCGGGTGGAGTTTCCCATCGAACGGGTACGCGAGATCCAGCGCATCAACCAGGACACGGTGTCGCTCGAGCAACCCATGGGCGACGAGGAGGACTTCAGCCTCTCCGACCTGATCGAGGATCAGGGGGCGGAGGTTCCCGACGATGCCGCCACACGCTCCATGCTGCACGAGGCCGTCCGCGATGCGTTGGCCGGTCTGCCCCGGCGCGAACGCGAGGTGATGGAGCTGCGGTTCGGTCTCGAAGACGGCCGGGTGCGGACGCTCGAAGAGGTTGGGCAAGGCGTTCGGCGTCACCCGAGAACGGATCCGCCAGATCGAGGCCAAGACCCTCGCCAAGCTGCGTCATCCGAACTCGGCCCAGCCCCTTCGGGACTTCCTCGACGAGGCCTGAGTCCCGCCTGCCATCCCGGCCCGCTGGGGCAGCGCTGCTATCTTCGCGAGGCCGTCGCGGCGGCGTGATCCGGGGTAGCTCAATCGGCAGAGCAAGCGGCTGTTAACCGCTAGGTTGAGAGTTCGAGTCTCTCCCCCGGAGCGGGGCCCGATCCGACGGGCGTGCAATCGGGACTGTCGCACACGCGTGCGTGACGGCGCCCGGTGAGGGGCCGTAGCTCAGTGGTCAGAGCAGGGGACTCATAATCCCTGGGTCGCAGGTTCGATCCCTGCCGGCCCCACGGACGCCCCACGGACGGGCCCCACGGACGGGAGTTGTGATGGACATCGAAGAGTTCTACGAGGCCGATGAACGCCGCCGGCGTTCGGAGGAGATCGAGATCGGCACCGAATGGCACGATGCCGACGGTGCCCGCTACGAGCTGTCGTGGGTGGCGGACACCGGCGAGCTGTACGTGATGCGCGAGCCGAATGTGCCCATGAGCGTGGATCCGTTCGGTGACGTCTGGCGGTCGTCGGTCCACACAGATGCGGTGACGGTCGGGGTCGTGGGGTGGATTCCCGACCGGGCTCGTCTCGAGCAGGTGGTCGACGGGTGGCAGGCGGCCATGGAGCAGACCGACAGCATCTCGTGGCTCGCCGAACGCCTGCGACAGCAGTCCGTGCCTCGCCAGGCGCCGGGCTGACCCGGTCGGGACGCGTCGCTCCCCGGTCGTCGTCAGGGCTAACATCGGGGGAAATCGAAACGAGTTCTACTCGGAGGAGGGGCTGTGAAGTCTTACGACCGATTGTTCATCGGCGGCGAGTGGGAGTCTCCGGCGGGGACGGGCGTGATCGACGTGATCAACCCGACCACCGAAGAGGTCATGGGCCGGGTCCCCGACGCCACCACCGCCGATATCGACCGGGCCGTCGGTGCCGCCCGGACCGCCTTTGACAGCGGTCCTTGGCCCCGGATGACTCCCGCCGAACGGGCCGCCATCGTCACCAAGGTGTCCGATGCCCTGAAGGCCGAGATGCAGCCCATGGCCGAATTGATCACCACCGAGATGGGGTCGCCGGTGGCGTGGGGAGCAATGGCACAAGTCTTCGCCCCGACCATGATCTTCGACTACTACGTGGGGTTGGCGTCCTCCTTCCAATTCGACGAGGTCCGGCAGGGTCTCATGGGCGAGGTGCTCGTGGCCAAGGAGCCCGTCGGTGTCGTGGGCGCCATCAGTCCGTGGAACGTCCCGCTGTTCATCGCCGCCGCCAAACTCGGCCCCGCCCTCGTGGCCGGATGCACGGTCGTGTTCAAGCCGGCTCCCGAGACCCCCCTCGACGCGTTCCGGCTGGCCGAGATGTTCGACGAAGCCGGTCTGCCCCACGGCGTGCTCAGCGTTCTGCCCGCCGGGAGGGAGGTGGGCGAACACCTGGTGCGTCATCCCGGTATCGACAAGGTCTCGTTCACCGGGTCGACCGTCGCCGGTAAGAAGATCGGTGCCATCTGCGGTGAGCAGCTCAAGCGCTTCAGCCTGGAGCTCGGGGGAAAGTCCGCCGCCATCTTGCTCAACGACGTCGACCTCGCCGAGGCGTTGCCGATGTTGCTGCCCAACGCGCTCATGAACAATGGCGAGGCGTGTATCGCCCAGACCCGGATCCTGGCCCCTCGTGATCGTTACCAGGAGGTCGTCGACGCCCTGGTCGAGAAGGTGTCGGCCATGAAGGTGGGCGATCCCCTCGACCCGACGGTCGAGGTCGGACCCCTGGTGGCCGAGCGTCAGCGCGACCGCGTGGAGGGTTACTTCAAGATCGGGCAGGACGAGGGAGCCAAGATCGCCATCGGCGGCGGGCGCCCCGCCGGCCTCGACAAGGGCTGGTTCGTCGACCCCACCGTCTTCGTCGACGTGGACAACTCGATGCGGATCGCCCAGGAGGAGATCTTCGGTCCGGTCCTGTCGGTCATCGCCTACGACGGCGGTGACGACGAGGCCGTCGCCATCGCCAACGACTCCCACTACGGCCTGTGTGGGTCGGTGTGGACGGGCGATCCGGAACGTGGCCTCAAGGTGGCTCGCGGTGTCCGCACCGGGACGTACATGCTGAACAGCCCGATTCCCGTCGACTTCTCCACCCCCTTCGGGGGCTACAAGGAATCGGGCATCGGCCGGGAGTTCGGTCCCGACGGCCTCGAGCTCTTCCTCGAGAAGAAGTCGATCAACCTGCCTGCAGGTTTCTCACCCCAGGTCTGAGCCTCGCCCCGGGCCCTCTCTGCTCACGCGGGCGGGCCCGGCGAGGGGCGACCCACGGGCGCAGGCGCAGGATCCCCCACTCCCGTCGGTGGCTTCGCCGCGGTCGTCAGCCGTCGGCGGGTGCGCCCGGTGGAGCCGGAAGGGTCGTGTTGGGCGGTGTCGTGATCGGCGTCGCGCCGGTCTGGGCGACGGCGCATTGCTGCTGTAGGGCCTGCACGAGATCGGACTCGGGTAGTCGCGAGCCCTCCGACAGGGTCGCCATCAGCGCCTGCCACTGGGGCGCTTCACCGGCTGCCTGGGCCGCCAGAGGCGACGCCATCTGGAGTTGCGCCTCCGCCCGGGCGAGATCGCCGGCCGCCACCGTGGCGTCGGTGTCCCGTTCCGACCTCCGGTAGAGGGCCACCGAGAGGGTGACGTGGTGGCACGCCTGACGGACGAGGCCGAGAGCGGCACTGTCGGCGCAACCGGTCAGCCCCGCACCGAAGGTCAGGACGACACCGACGGCGGCACAGGCCCCGAGGGCTCGTCGGGTGCCCGTTGGGTCCGCGCGTGGGATCTCCCAGCGAGCAGACCCACCGGCGGTCATCCGTCAAGCCACCCCGGGGCGGCGTCGAGGAGGAACCGGCTGACGGCCAGGGAGCGGTCGAACACCTCGCAGAGAAGCTCCTCACCGCCGAGGATCCGGGCCAGCGAGACCGGGTAGCGCGCCAGGATGGATAGCCGACGGTCAGGAGCATCGGTGGCCGAGGCAAACGAGTCGATGGCCGACACCTCGAGCGGCAGGTCGATGCCGCCCACTCCGGCCAGGTCGATGGCGAGGCGGAGAAGGTCGGGTCCGTGGGGCAGCGGCGGCAGGCCCCAGGTGAACGTGAGCGGGAAGTGGAATTCGTCAGGGGGTTCCACGTCCTCGGGCAGGTCGATCACGGCGTCCTCGAACGACAGCAACGTGCGGGGATCGACCTCCAGGGCCAGGTGGAGGTCCAGTGGTCCTCCGCAGCCTTCCTCGGGGTGCAGATCGACCTCCCACACCTGACGCAGGGAATAGGTCTCGACGAAGTGCCGCTCGTCGTGGACGTGGAAGCCGTGGTCCACCGAATGGTCTTTCAGGTCGGCCACGTACCCGGCAACGTCGATGACGGCCACAATCAACAGAGCCTACCGGGTGCCGACCGAGGTCCGACCGGCGGTTTGTGGCCGGCCGGTATGGTCGGGGCCCATGGACGACGCCTCGCTGCTTGCCACCTGCCACCGGGTCGCCGACGTCGTGCCGAGCGCGCTCCGCGACGTCGGGGACTGGACGGCATCGGGAGACCGTCCGGGCCAGTACGCCATCGATCTGGCCGCCGACCGAGCCGTCCTCGAGGTCCTCGACCAAGCCGGCCTGGGTGTGCTGTCGGAGGAGAGCGGGCTCCATCGCCCCGATTCGGAGTTCATCGCCGTTGTCGACCCGGTGGACGGCTCCACCAACGCCTCACGGGGGATCCCGTGGTACGCCACGAGCGTGTGCATTCTCGACAGTCTCGGGCCCCGGGCCGCTGTCGTGGCCAATCTGGCCACGGGAGTGCGTTACCACGCCCTGCGGGACGGAGGCGCGTGGCGCGATTCGACCAGGATCGCGCCGTCGGATTGCACCGAGATGCGACGCGCCATCGTGGCTCTGTCGGGTTACCCCCGACAGCACCTCGGCTGGGCCCAGTTCAGGGCTCTCGGCTCGGCGGCGCTGGAGATCTGCGCCGTGGCCGAAGGCACGCTCGACGTCTTCTCGGTGGGTGGACGCGCCCACCTGGCTCCGTGGGACTACCTGGGAGGGGTGCTCCTGTGCACCGAGGCCGGAGCCACCGTGGTCGACCTCGACGGGCGCGAACTCGTCACCACGGAGTTCTCGGCTCGCCGGGCGGTTGCCGCATCCGCAACGCCGGCGCTGATGGCGGACCTGCGGCGGTCGTCACCGGTCGGGGAAGGGTAGGACACCGGTGGCCAGCCGGCGTCGGATTCGTCGAGCCGAACAGCCCCGTCGCACTCGTCTGTCACATTGGCGAGCCGACGGCGAGGCGAAGACGCGCTATCGCTCCGAACCCGATGCCAATCGGGCGTGCTTACAGGCCCGGCTGGAACACGGGGTTGACCTGCATCCGTACCTGTGCGAGTTCTGCGGGGGCTGGCATCTCGGCAACTCGTAGTGGGCAGACCGACCGATGCGTCCATCCCACGGAAGCGACGTCGTCCGGCTTGCAGCGAGGCTTCGCTGTCGTGCGCTCCTCCCGCTCGAGGCTGCCCCATTAGGCTCTATCGGTCGTCACCGGGCGCTTAGCTCAGTTGGTCAGAGCAGCTGGCTTACAACCAGCAGGTCGGGGGTTCGAGTCCCTCAGCGCCCACCATGACCCTCTTACTAGAACCATCATCAGAGAGGGCGGCCGCCAGGGATCCTGAAGGACTCCCGGCGGCCTCTTCAGTTACTGCGTGGACGGACAATGCATCCTTGGCCTGGATCAGTTCATCGAAGGGTGCATTGAACACCGCATCGGTGATGGTGTCTTCGATGACGTACAACTTCTCAAAGATCGCCTGATTCATCATTCTGCGCTGCTCCGGGTCCATTCGCTCATACAACTTACGGGGATCTTGGAGGAGTACAAGAGCATTCTCGATAAGCGCCGCACCGACAGCGAGCCGTTCGCCGGTCTGGCCCAGCTGCTCAGCGAGCTTGCTCTTCTTCAGAAGAATCGCGTTCAGGCGCCTCTTGACCTTGTCCGCTGATTCGCCACCGTCAGCCACCAGGTCCAGCAAGTTTTCTTCTTGACGGTCCAGCCGAAGTAGCTCGGTATTCAACTGCTGGTGTAGGAGCTTGCAGGACGCCTCTTCTTCGTCGAGGGCTTCTTGCATGAGAGTCCGCATCCGACCAGCCAGGTCGCCAGGGAACTGCACCGCTCGGTAGAAGTCCATCACCGCCTGTTCCAGGGCATCACCCTCGACGTAGCGTGTATCGCACTTGTGTTGCTGCTTGCGAATGCAGAAGTAGTAGAGATACCGCCCACCGTTACCGTTTGCCCATTGCATGAGCATTCGAGACTCGACACCCTCGTCGTGGCAGCGGCCGCACCAGACGCTGCCCTTCAGGTAGTGATAATGACGCCGTTGGCGCTCCCCTCGCCCTCCTCGGGCGTCAAGGATCTCCTGCACTCTGTCGAAGAGGTCGTCATCGATGAGTCGTTCATGACGACCCTGGATGAGCTCCCCCTTGTAGGTGACGAATCCGATGTAATACGGATCACGCAGCAGCTCGTTGAGTCTCGATGTTGATATTGGTCCGCTCGGATAACGGGCCGGACGTGTCCTCAGACCCCGCCGGGTCAGCTCCTCAGCGAGGGATTCGAGGCTGTAGTCGCCGGTGGCGAAGAGATCGAAGGCCGAGCGAACGAGCGACTGGCGCTCCGGATCCAACGTGACGATGCCGATATTGCGTCCCTCGGAGAGGTCACGGGCATTCAGGTATCCGAGCGGTGCTCGACCGAGCGTTCCCCCGTTGCGAGCCTTGGCCCCCATCTTGTAGGCGATGTCAGCACCATCAGCCTTGGATCGGTACTCGTCGACGGCATGGAGGATGGCCTCAACCATTGAACTCTCGGGACCTTCCCCAAGATCCATGGAGGTCGAGACAACCCGCGTGCCATACCGGCTCAGGTCCTTCTTGGTGATGAGAGCGTCAATCGAATCCCGGAACACACGGTTGAACTGGTAACAGATGACGTAGTCGATGTCCTTCTGACTCTTGATCCAAGCCAACATCTCTTGAAATACCGGGCGCTTGTCGATGCTGGTGGCAGTGCGGCCCGGCTCGACAAATTCGCGCACGATGTCAGCCACGAGCGAGCTGGCCTTGAGCTCGCACGCGTCACGTTGTGCTGGAAGGGAAATGCCTTCTGGGTTGTAGTCGGTTTTCACCTGGGAGGGCGTACTCACTCGCAGGTAGATGACAGCGCGCTTGTGATCCGTCTCTCCATGGTTTGTTTCCGACTTTGCCTTAGCGTCTTCTACGCTTTGTGTTGCACGGAGTCGCTTAGATTTAGTCATTCGATTTACCTCTATATTGCTCTCGAATTGTCGCGCTGACCTGCAAAGTTGTCAACAAAAACGCATCGCTGCTCTTGACCCAATGCTGTAAAATAGAGAGCAGAGATTTATGAAAGAGATCAAGACTTCGACACCACACCTTTTGCGGCTGAAACGCGATGCCAATCCCACCGTGATCAGCGGCCGCTTGCAATCGGCTTTCCCGGAACTGACCGAGTACTTCTCGTGGCTGAACGGAGGCGTCCAAGCCGGTGCCGACGGACAAGCACTGCTCCGCTCCTACTTGAAAAGAATCGGTCCGAGCCATACGGCAAAGCTGACCAGCGAGGTTCACGACGTCCTTGTCATGGGCCTGACCAAAGAGCGCGATGTCGAGACGCTTGTCTACGTCGTCTTGGGCTTGAACCGGACTGTCCTGGCAAACGAAGCGAATGGCGCGGTCGAATTCCTGATCATGCTGCGAGACCAACTGCTGAACGTGATGGCAGTGTCTTGAGGTTCGACCCGTTGCAGGTGTCATGACAACCGCCCGTTCGAGGCGCTCATTGTCCTCGGTGACCTCACAGGCCCGAGGAGCCGCTGAAGGTGTTCGTGCAGCTCATCGATTGCCTCCGCCTGAAGTTCGGGATAGCGCAATATCAGATAATGCGGCAGGGCAGGGAGGGAACTTGGAACCGCGTACTCGGCTAAAGCAAAGACGTCAGCAAGCTCTAGCTTGAGCTGTTCTGCGATCCGAGCCAGCTTGTCGGCGGCCGGGGCGGCGTAGGCACCGCGTTCCAGTCGCATAATGGTCGAATCCCGCACTCCGACAGCACGGGCAAGATGCCGTGCTGAAAGTCCCAGCTCTTCTCGCCGGGCACGAAGAAATTCTCCGAGGCGCTTGGATCGCTCCTGGTTCATAATGGGTCGAGCTCCGTAAAACACCCATTCTACCAGGAAGTTTGCCCAAAAACAGCACTTTGTTGACCATTCCACAACGCGGTTCGGGATCATCACACCCCCCCGTCAAAGATGTAGACGCCGTCATCCCCCTCGCTCGTGGTGATTTGCCCGCCAAACTCCATGTCCCGGGCCATGCCCTCGACGTCGATCGTGACGTAGGGCTGCAGGTGATCGGGTAGGGATTCCTCGATTTGCCGATAGACACCGATGTCATTCAGAAATTCCTCGGCGTACGCCGTCAGGCTGTCCCAGTGACCAAGATAAGCGTCCTCGAAGTGGGCCGGGCTTTCGTTGTCGTTCGTGCCGATGAGCGCCGCCCAGTGGGCGAAGGCCGGACCATGCTCGGCGATTCCCAATGCCACGGCTGAAACGGTCTCCAGCGATTCGTATTCCTCCAGGCGCAATGGTCCGAAGCCTTCGTAGTCGTGGATAGCCCACTCTTCGGCGCCGGGCCCTGGCGAAGTCCTCAGCATGGCCTGCACCGAACTAGCCAATTCCTCGAAGTCAACGGCCGCATCGATCCACTCTCCGTGGAGACGGCCGGCGTTGTAATCGCTGAGGGAAGCGACGTAGATCCGGGGAACCAGGGCCGGTGCTTGCTCACCTCTTCCTTCGGCTTCTTGATTTTTCCCACCTCCTTCTGTTTCATGTCCTCGTTCATGCATCGCTCACCTCCTCTCCTTTTCATAATCAGTTGATTGATGTGTGGCAGGAGCTCCGTGAGTGAGTGCTTGACTGCACTCGAACTCGACGGAGCCCCTGCCGGGGTTTGTTTTGAAGCAGTCGCACTAGCGACTAGCTGGCCCACCATCCTTCGCTTGGGAGGAGCGCCCAGAGGTTCGACCCTCGGTGCTCTTGGCCCGCGGCGTCGAAGCCTCTTTGCCCAGTAGGGCGGCGATGGCTCCTCGACGGGTGCTGGCGTCTCGCTCGATCTCGGCGAGAACTGCTTCGGCACGCTGTTGGTGGCCATCGCCGCCGGCTTGAACACGAGCTACGCCCTCACGTCCTCGGGCACCGTCTACGCCTGGGGCTACGGCACCAACGGTGAATTGGGCAACGGCGGTACGTCGAACTCCGACACCCCGGTGTCGGTCTCGGGTCTCTCGAACATCACCGCTATCGCCGGCGGGGGAGACCACGGTCTGGCCCTCAGCTCCTCGGGCACTGTGTCCGCGTGGGGCCTCAACACCAGCGGCCAGTTGGGCAACGGCACCACTACCAGCTCCGACACCCCAGTGTCGGTCTCCGGTCTCTCGAACGTGACGGCGGTTTCCGCCGCCCAGGACAGCTCCTACGCCCGATCCTCGACCGGCGTCGTCTACTCTTGGGGCCTCAACAACGACGGCCAGCTCGGCAACGGCACTACCACCAACGCCGACACGGCCGGCTCCATCAGTGGCGTCACCGTGTCTGCGTTCAGTGCCTCACCGGCCGGCCAGGCCACCTTCGTCGAACAGGCCGACGGCTCGGTCTATGGATGGGGTTCCAACGCTGCCGGTCAGCTGGGCAATAACGGAACGACTAACGCACTTAGTCCAGGGCCGGTGTTGACGGCCCAGAACCGCCTGGCTTCGGGCCAGTCCCACAGCCTGGCTGTCCGCGCCGACGGCAGCGTCTGGACCTGGGGTGCAAATGCTGATGGTCAGCTGGGCAACGGCACCACCACCAGCTCGGAGACGCCGATCGAGGTGTCGAGTGTCTCCGGGGTGTCGCAGATCGCCGCCGGCTCGAACACGAGCTACGCCCTCACGTCCTCCGGTGCGGTCGACGCCTGGGGCTACGGAGGAAACGGCGAGCTAGGCAACGGAGGGACCTCTAACTCCGACACCCCGGTGTCGGTGTCCGGCCTGTCGGGCATCACCGCCATCTCCGCCGGAGCCGACCACGGACTGGCGCTCACCTCCTCGGGCACCGTCGAGGCCTGGGGACTCAACTCCTCCGGCCAGCTGGGCAACGGCACCACTACCAGCTCCGATACTCCGGTGGCGGTGTCGAGCCTCACCGGCGTGGTGGCCATCGCCGCCGGCTTGAACACGAGCTACGCCCTCACGTCCTCGGGCACCGTCTACGCCTGGGGCTACGGCACCAACGGTGAATTGGGCAACGGCGGTACGTCGAACTCCGACACCCCGGTGTCGGTCTCGGGTCTCTCGAACATCACCGCTATCGCCGGCGGGGGAGACCACGGTCTGGCCCTCAGCTCCTCGGGCACTGTGTCCGCGTGGGGCCTCAACACCAGCGGCCAGTTGGGCAACGGCACCACTACCAGCTCCGACACCCCAGTGTCGGTCTCCGGTCTCTCGAACGTGACGGCGGTTTCCGCCGCCCAGGACAGCTCCTACGCCCGATCCTCGACCGGCGTCGTCTACTCTTGGGGCCTCAACAACGACGGCCAGCTCGGCAACGGCACTACCACCAACGCCGACACGGCCGGCTCCATCAGTGGCGTCACCGTGTCTGCGTTCAGTGCCTCACCGGCCGGCCAGGCCACCTTCGTCGAACAGGCCGACGGCTCGGTCTATGGATGGGGTTCCAACGCTGCCGGTCAGCTGGGCAATAACGGAACGACTAACGCACTTAGTCCAGGGCCGGTGTTGAATCTCAAACCCGCCACCGTCGTCCAAGCGTCGACCGAAACATACAGCGGGGACGAATTGCGCATGTCGACCAATACGCCGTTAGGCCTCGCCACATTTGCCTGGGATACCACAGGATCGAATCCCGAAGTATTGAGTGACGGGACTTTCTCATACGTTTACGGACCCACTGGCGCGGTCGTCGAACAAGTCAACCAGGCTGGCACAGCGTCCTTCCTGGTGCAGGACCAGATCGGCAGCACGAGGTTGTTGGTGACCGCATCAGGTGTGGAGGTTGATAGCGAAACCTATGACGCGTACGGAACCGTGGTCGGGGAGACCGGTTCCGCAACTACGGCCATTGGTTTCGCTGGTGGTTATGAAGATGAATCGACGAATCTCATCTACCTCGTTCATCGCTACTACGATCCCGCCACCGCAGAGCTAGTAACGGTGGACCCCTTGGTATCCGAAACCCTGCAGCCGTACTCATTGGCCAACGACGATCCACTAAACGGCACTGATCCATCCGGGGAATGCTTTATACCGCAGCTATCACTTTCATCATTCGGAGCGACGCTGACGTGCAACATCTCTGGCGACAACTTCGCTTCCCTGTTCGCCTACTATGAAGCCTCTTCGCTTGGACCTGTCACGGTAGGGGCATTATATTTGAACGATAAAAAGACACGGACATTGTGGACTAACATCGGCAAAAACCGTTCGCTAACAATCAAAACCTTAGTTGGCGATATAAAAACTGCGGCAGCAGTTGAGGCTTACGAGTACGACACTGTTTACAATTACCCTGTGGCAAACGCTATCGGATCAATAGGTTTTGGAATCGCTGACTACATTGCGAACAATGTGACAGCCGCGGTCAACGCTACTGCTCTAGGGGCATATATCGGGGGATGCGTGTCGGTCTATTTTGCACTAAGTCTCACCAACTACGTGAACTACATCACAGGCAATAATGCACCTCTCGCTGCTTCTCAAATCGCAGTATACGCCGCAAATATAGGCAAACCCCCGTCTTGCACGAAAAGCTAACCGATGGGAAGCCCCATGTCGGTTGTGTTTGCTAACGTCTAGCTGCTTCACATCGTTGTTCGAACACGGTCGAGATCAGCTTTCAGGGCGAATTGATACGAACCTCAAATCGTCCACCGGTGCGTCGAAGATCCGCAGCGAATTCGAGTCTGACGACGGCACCGGCATCGACGCCGCCGCTGTAAGCCGAGGCTGGATTGTCGTAGAGTCCAAAGGAGAGCCGATGTGATGAAGCACGACACGAACTCGCATCTCCCTCAGGCTAAGATCCTCCACCATGCCTTGGCGCTCGGGAAGCTCTTCATCGGAAGTAGCGACAACGATACCTTCAAACTTGTCACGTGATCGAAAGCGGCGCAAGTACTTATATCCGGCCATCGCCCTTCTATTAGCTACCAGCACGATTGTGATAGTAGCTCTTTCAATAGTCGGCTCGAAGTCAACAGCAACCTCTGTTAGTCCAGTTTACCTAGCAGGCACGAGCAGCCTCTCCTGCGAAACGGTAGGTCGGTGCATTCTTGCCGGAACTGAATCGACTTCAAACGGAGGTAGCACCCCCGTTGTTGTCTTGACTCGAGATGCGGGATCGAGCTGGAAGTTTGGAAGTCTCCCAATTGGCTTAGGACAGTCGACGATTCAGAATATTTCATGTTGGTCACCGCGTAACTGCGTGGCCGTTACTAGCTATGGCGGAGTTATTGGTACCACGAATGGCGGAGTCCGCTGGCGGGTGTCTGGACGGGTTTCGGTGGAACCGAGCAACTCCTTCTCTGATCTTACTCTTCGCTGCTTTGCAACCAACCGATGTGTTCTACTGGATGGCGGCAATTTGGTGGCCTTGGGCGGTGTAGGGCGCAATTGGAAAGCAGTGGCGTTGCCAACTTCAGGAGACGGTGAGCTCCCCACCGTTAGCAGCTTCGACTGCACTGAGAGTTTGGAGTGTGTTGCGGTCGGGTCGATTTTCAATCGTATTGAAGTTCATCCTGTACTCTGGACAAGTGTGGACGAGGGACTCACTTGGTCAATGCATTTAGTTCCGACTCAGCTTCCGGGTAACCTTGATGGTATCACTTGCCCATCGTCTAGGCTCTGTTATGCGATAACCGATAATTTGGCCGCTGTAGCCATTCGGATCCATCTCGAAGGAAATGCTGTAACAACTAGCGCTCCTCTTCGAGTCAACCCAAGTTCTGACGTTCACCTTGATGGTCCGGGCCTCACATCGACGTCAATTGCCTGCAGCAGTGAGAAGGAATGCATGGCATTTGGTGTTGGAAGTGACCCATTCATCGAGTCAAGTTCGGAAGACTCGATTGAACTGACTGCTAACTCTGGATCAAGTTGGCAAGCGGTTCCGCTGGGTGCCCTAGCACCGGTCTCGGTAGAATGTCCAAATCAAAGGTATTGCGCAGCTCTTGACCTTAACAATGGTGAATTGTCCAATTCTATTCTGATTTCAAGGAATGAAGGTCGGACATGGACGATTGTGCAGCCTCACCTAAAGTGACATATTGTCCGTTTCGTCCGCTGGATCGTCGATTGCGTAAACTTTCCAGTCTTCCTCAACCAGAACCACCGCGTCAGCCACCGAAGCAAATGACCAATGTCTGTTACATGGCAGCTGCAGCTGAGACCTCGCCAGGGGAGAGACCAAGATAGCGACGAGGTAACCGCATCCGGGCAACGTGTTTCTGAACCGTGTCTCGATTGATCTCGTACTCGCGAGAGCTCCTTGATAGACATTCCAGGCCCGGTAAATCCCCCTGGGACCGCTCCAGATCAAGTGACTACAGCCGCCTTTGCACTTGGCGAGGCGGGCCGCACGTTCCGCAGGGTCACGTGGAGGTTCGCGATGGATCCTCGGACTGTCGGATGTGAATAGCGACTTCTCAAGTCCACCCGCGTCTAGATTGTAGGTTTACGCCAGCCTTTCTAAGTGCTATCGCAACCGTTGATGGGTTGACCGAATGCCGTGTCCCGATGGATGTGGGTGTGGTGAGTTGCCGCCAGTTCCTTTACCGTTGCTCCCTCCTGGTACCCGGCCACCAAGGCCTCGACTTCTGCCCGACTCAGTCTGTGCTGGACCCGTTTGGTTTGTCCGTGGCCATGAAGAAGTACCCACTGGTGGCCGGCTGATGTACCCACTGGTGGCCACGAGAAGTACCCGTTTTTGGCCACCAGAAGTACCCACCCCTCACTGACCATCCACCTGAGGGTTCCCCCGGCCGGTGACGGTGGCGGTGCTAGCCACCCACCGCACCGACCGAGGGGACACCTCTATGAAACCAGTGAGGGAACGCATGGACATGACTTCTGCCTTTCGGGAGGTGGGCTCGTATCGAGGGGCCGCCCAGATCTGTGGCACAACGCACAGAACGGTCAAGAAGGCGGTGCTCGCCGCCCAGCGGGCCGAGGCCGGGCTCGAAGAGCCGGTGGTGCACAACTACGACGCCGTCCGGGACGTGGTGGCCGAACGGGTGGAACGGACCAAGGCCAAGATTTCGGCCAAGCGCCTCCTGCCCGTCGTCCGGGCCGCCGGCTATGAGGGATCGGCCCGCAACCTACGCCGCCTTGTAGCCGAGGTGAAGTCCCAGTGGCGGATGCAGAACCACCGGGGTCGTCGTCCCGGCGTGTGGACCCCGGGCGACATGGTGGTGTTCGACTGGGGTGAGATCGGGCCGCTGTTCGTCTTCTGTGCCGTGGTGGCCTGGAGCCGGGTGCGCTTCGTGTCTTTCGCCGACAACCTGGGGGCCGACGCCACCATGACGGCGCTGGCCGAGTGCTTCGAATACATCGGCGGGGTGCCGAAGACCGCCCTCACCGATCGCATGGGTTGCCTGAAGGGCGGCACCGTGGCCGGACTCGTCATCCCCACCCCGGCCTACGTGCGCTTCTGTGCCCATTACCGGATCCAGCCCGACTTCTGCGAAGGGGCCGACCCCGAGTCGAAGGGGCTCGTCGAAAATCTCGTCGGCTACGTGAAGTCGGACCTCATGATCCCGCAAGAGCTCGTCGTCACCGACCTGGCCACGGCCAATGCCAAAAGATGGCTCTGGCTCGACGAGGTGAACCGCGTCGAGCACTCCGAGATCTGCGCCATCCCGAATGAACGCCTGGTCGTCGAGCGGGAGTTGTTCTCACCGTTGCCGACGCTGCGGGCGGCTATCGGCAAGATCGTCGTCCGCAAGGTGAGCACGTTGAGCTGTGTCCGGTTCGGCTCGGCCCGCTATTCGGTGCCGACGTCCCATATCGGTCGCCAGGTGGAACTCCGGGTCAGAGACGGCGTGATCACGATTCTCATGGCGGACGACGTCATTGCCGAGCACCTGGTCGTTTCTCCTGGTGAGACGTCCGTCCACGACGACCACTATGGCGGTCCACGACACCTGCCCACCCGGGCGGTGCGGCCCAAGAGTGTGGCCGAGAAGGCGTTCTGTGATCTCGGTCCGGCCGCCGAGGCCTTCATCAAGGGAGCCGCCGCCCAGGGGATGACGGGCCTCGCCCGTGACCTGATTGACCTGTGCCAGCTCGAGACTATCCACGGCCGGGAGCCGGTGATCGCGGCTCTGGAACGGGCTGTCGCCTTCAGCCGCTTCCGGGCCGCCGACGTGGTGTCCATTCTGGGCGCCGGTCATGGCGCTCCGCGTCCGACGCCAACGGGTGAGAGGCCCTCATCATCGAATTGCCGTCGGTCCCCGTGCGTTCATTGTCGGACTACGCCATCGGCGAAAAGCCATGACCACGACCCCACCGCCGTTGGCGCCCGACATGGAGGCGGGACTGCGCCGGCTCAAGCTCTCGGCCATGCGCACGCTCAGCCCGGAGCTGCTTCTCACAGCCAAGACCCAGCGCTGGAAGCCCGAGGAGTTCCTGCGCACCCTGATCGAGGCCGAGATCGAGTCCCGGGACCTCTCGAACGCCCGAGCCCGGATGAAGGTGGCGGCCTTCCCGGTCCGCAAGACCTTGGAGGAGTTCGACGTGGCCGCCAGTTCCGTCGAACGCCAGACCTTCGACTACCTGTCCAGCCTGGAATGGGTCCGGGCCAAGGAGAATCTGTGCCTCGTCGGGCCGGCCGGCTGTGGTTGACACTGCACTCTCCTTTCATTGGGGTGTTTCAAACAGTCCAGGCCCGGTGGCGTTCACATCGATACGCAGGCCTTTCCTGCGTCCACGGTTGACGTGGACCGCCTGGAGCTCACCGCGTTGGACCTTGTGTAACACCGTCTGGCGAGCCACGCCGAGGATCCGGGCAGCCTGATCGAGGCCCACCCAGCCATCAGGGACCTCGGGAACGATGCGTTTGCGAAGCTCATCGGTGATGCGGATGTGCCAAGGACCACCGGGCGTCAGCTGCTCGCCGGTGAGGAAACCATCGTGCATCCAGCGATAAAGAGTCACCCTGGACACGCCGAGGATCTGCTCGGCCCGGGTGATGGAGACCACCGGCACATCATCGTCGTCGGGTATGACAGCTGGTACTTGATAGGCAGCGATACCGCGTGACACCCGGAGGCTTTGCACTCGCGTCTTCGTGAAGAGCAAGCCGGTTCCGGTGCGGCGACCCTGCCTCGACAAGACGGCAGCGATTGTCTTGTCGTCATAGCGTTCGGCCAAGCGTCGAACCAAGTCGACGGTGTCCTCGTCGGTCGTCCGAAAGTGCTTGCCCGTCTTATTCAGGTCGAGCGAAAAGTTCGATGTCGCTCCACCTTCCCACACGACGTTCACCGCTGCGGAACGCTTCTCTGCCTCCACGCTCACGACGACCTCAGCGATAAGGGCGCGCAGGAGCTGCTTGCGCTCACGCCAGGTCGTGGTGGACGCCTGGAACACCGCCCGGACATCGGCACCGGCCCGCTCGAGCCATGCCGTCTCCTCTTCGGTCAGCCTGGTGGGCTGGCGGAGCTGCTGAGTGACCAGATCCGCTTCGGCTTGTCGCTGGGCCACGAGGGCCTCCTCGAGTGACCGTTCGAGTGTCCGGCCGACGAGGCGGTTCTCAGGCTCGACGGCGTCGAATTGGCGTCGCGCCCGCTCGGCCTCGAAGCGAGCGCGTTCGACGGCCAGCTCGAAGACGGCAACGCGGCGCCGGTGGTTGGCGTCGGCTTCGGCCAGGGCCTTGGCCGTCGCCCCCAGACTGGCCGGCTCGAGCATGGCAAAGACTTCCTCGAGCACTCGGTTCTCGAGCCTGCGTCCGCCGAGGCTCTGGCAGCCACGTTCGCCGCCATAGAGCTGTTTGTTGCGGCCGCAGAGATAGCGCGGCGTATTGCCGGTCGTGCCTGAGTAGCCCACCTGCATCATCCGCCCGCAGCGTCCGCAGCGGACCCGTCCCTGGAGCAAGGCGGTTCCTTCCCGCACCGGGCCACCGCCATGGCCGCGCGGTGCCCGCCAGTTGGCCTTCAGTTGGTCCTGGGTGCGCACATAACGATCCCAAGTGACGAAGCCGGGATGGTGATCGGGAATCAGCACCGCCCACTCCTCACGGGGAAGCTCTCGTGTTCGTTTCACGAGGCGGCCGGCAGCGTCGAGACGCTTCTCTTGTCGTCGGCGGCCAAAGACGAAGGCGCCCGCATAGGTCGGGTTGGTCAGGAAGTCATGGATGGCCGGGTAGCTGGCCGGCGCCCAGCTGATCCGACGTGCCCCGGTGGGGCGACGAGGGATGAGCAGGTTGTCCTCCAGCAACGACATCATGACCTGGCGGGCTGATCCGAGTTCTTCGAAGCGCCGGAATACCACGGCGATGGACTCGATGACCGCTTCGTCGGGGTCGAGTAGGACATGGTCGGCTTCGTCATAGACGAACCCGACCGGCAGTCCCTGGCGCAGCTCGCCCTTGGCCGCTTTGTGCAAGAGCCCGGCGGTGAGGCGGTGCCGGATCAGGTGCAGTTCCGCCTCCGACATGGTGCCCTTCAGGCCGAGCACCAGACGATCGTTGAAGTCTCCGGGGTGATACAGCCCGTCGCCGTCGGCGATCAACGTGTCGGTTAGCGCGCAGAGGTCGAGAAGCTGATACCAGTCGGCGTTGTTGCGGGCCAGACGCGACACCTCGATGCCCAGGATGATCCCCACCTTGCCCAGTCCCACCTCGGCCACCAGATGCTTGAAGCCCTCTCGGGCCGTCGCCTCGGCTCCGGAACGGCCCAGGTCCTCATCGACCACCACGACCTGCTGCGGCGGCCATCCGAGGATCTGCGCCCGAGAGGCGAGTTCATATTGGCGTTCCAAGCTCTCGGTGTTCTCCCGCATCTGGGTGAGCGTCGACTGACGCACATAGACATAGGCGTCCCGGCCCAAGTGGGACGCCGTGACCTTGGAGGCAAGCTCAGACGTGAGCGTCACTGACGTCCACCTCCTGGGTCTCCTCGTCGATGACGCCACCGACGATCATCCGGGCCAGGATGCAGACCACGGCTTCCTGGGCCTCGGCCGGCAGCGACCACCACCGCTCGCTAGGCGTGGTGGGTTGCCCGGGAATTCCCAGGGTCAGCTGGGCGGGCGCGGCTATTCTGAGCCTTCGCAAAGAGGCTCACCTCCCTTGTTCGTTGGCGCGTGCAGGGTGAGTGGAGCCTATTTGCGCGTCTTGGGACTGGACGAGGACCGCCGCGGGCGTTTCAGGGTGCCGACGAGCCCCTGCAGGAGACGGATTCCCTCCACCGACAACACTGTGGCCAGGGCCACCGTGGGCTCGTCGCCCAACACGTCGGTGGCGGCCGCCGGGATCGTCCCTGGCGATCCGTCGGGCAGAACGACGATCAGGAAGAGCACCCCGTCGCTTCTCTTGAAGCCCGTTGCCGGCAGAAGTTGGCCAAATAGCGGGTGAACGGTGGAGGTGACCCGGACCTCGCACGGGAGCAACCGCCGAAGATGTTGCAGTCTGTCGCCGTCCCTAGCGGCACCGGCAAGAGCCATCTACTCGTGGCTCTCGGTCACCAAGCCGTCGACACCGGTCACCGGGTCCGCTACTTCACGGCCACCGACCTCATCGAGACCCTCTACCGGGCCCTGGCCGACAACTCGGTGGGCAAGGTCGTCACCCAGATCTTGAAAGCCGATCTCATCCTCATCGATGAGATCGGGTTCGCCCCCATGGACGGGACTGGGGCCGAACTCTTCTTCCGGATCGTGGCGGCCGCCTATGAACGTCGATCGCTCGGCGTGGCCTCGCACTGGCCCTTCGAGGAGTGGGGGAAGTTCCTCCCCGAGCACATGACCGCCGTCAGTCTTCTGGACCGGCTGCTCCATCACCGGGTGATCGTGATCACCGACGGGGAGTCATTCCGCATGAAGGAAGCGCGTCAGAAGGGAGATCGATCTACGCTGGCCAAAACCTGAACATCCACTCCGAGGGGTGGGTACTTCTGGTGGCCACCAGTGGGTACTTCCTCGTGGCCATGGGCATGGTTCTCGGTTTTGCCGGCGACGTGCCGGATGGGACCGCTTTGAGGAGCCTGTCGATACGTTCTCCCTGGTCCAGAAGGTTCGAATACCGTTCCAGGACCTCCATCATATCTATAGTAATACTAGAGGTCAGACCTCACTATAACAGAGGTGCGCGATGTACGGGTCAACCGAAAACGCGTGGCTACGCGTCACTGGTTGTCATTCAGCCTCGAATTCGGGACCCCTGTTCAATTGGTTCTAGTCCGTCAAGGTATTTTGCTCACCGGTACACATATGAGACACTAAATGCGTAAGAGAGCAATGTACCGGTGCCACGATTAACGAATCACAATTATCTGCAACAACGTCAGTTCCTTGTCGAAGTATGGAACAGCAACCGCAATGTCTTTACTGTCCTGTCCTACGCTCAACAATTAGAGCTTCACGGTTTCTACGCACTGACCAAGAAGCTCGACGATAAGGACGCCGTCCTCCATCGTATGCTCGTCACCGCTGACCATCCCTCCCTTCCTCATCGAACCGGCAAGCTCTACCTCCGAATACGTCAAACACTCGAGTCCGGCAACCCCAGGTCGAGCGACCATCAGCGAACCCGGGCGGAAGCTCCACGAGGCCAGAGGGGTACAATCCGTATCCACTCCCTGGCCAGGTCAGATATCAAGGCCGACAAGCTGGCAGAGCTTCTCCTCGAGGTCGCCATTCAGAGAGAAGCGGAGCGACGAGCCAAGGATAGGAATGCGGCATGAGCAGACCTAGCGACATGCGACTGTCCTTCGACCAGGTGCCCGAAGTTTATGATCGGGCAAGGCCAAGCTATCCAGAGCAAGCGTTCACAGACCTCTTTGCCTATCTAGGGCAGGAGGTCTCTGCCAGGCACCCGGCGATAGTTGAGGTAGGACCGGCAACCGGGCAAGCCACGAAAGCGCTACTTGATCACGGCGCCGAGGTGACGGCGGTCGAACTCGGACCCAACCTCGCCGCTTTCCTGCAAGACAAATTTGACGAGCATTCTCATCTCACGGTTGTGAATTCCGCATTCGAGAATGTTGAGCTCCCGCTGGCGAGCTTCGACGTGATTCTGGCGGCCACGGCGTATAAGTGGCTCGACCCAGCTACCAGGATCCAGAAGGCTGTTTCGTTACTCCGGCCCAGCGGTGTTCTGGCCACCCTCTCCACGATTCAGATCGAATCAAGCACCGACCGTGGTTTCTTTGATCGAACGTACCCGATCTATCAGAAATATCGACCGGACGAACCAGAGACCTTCGCACAGACAGAAGAGGAAGCCGCCCCACCGGAGTACGCAGAATTTCTTGCCAGTGATCTCCTGAGGGACGTGGAGCTTCACCCATTTCGCTGGGATCAGACCTACACGACTGACAGCTATGAAGACTTGCTCCGCTCCTATTCCGATATGCAAATGATGGAGAAGCAGGCACGAGACGCGCTCATCGGCGAGCTTCGACATGTGATTGATAACGAGTTTGGGGGAACTGTTGTAAGGCCACTTGTGATGGCCCTGACGGTTGGACGACTCCATAACAATGGATCCAGAGGGGATGCGTGAGTCATCCAGCGATCCTTACGAGTGGCCTCGCTGGCTCTGTTGGACTCTGCTTCGACATCATCGGTGCCTTCTTCTTGGCTCGATCATTCGTGTTCAAGCGCCCAGCTGAAGCCATCGTAGAAACAAGAAGCTTCATGGACGGAAGTCCCTATCCGCTTCGGAGCATTACGCAACAGAGCGTAGAAGCCCGAGCTGGATTCCTCTTCCTGTTTCTCGGCTTCACTGGACAGTTCGTAACATATACAACTTGGCTGACCATTGGCCCGGATCGCAGACCGCTGTGGATCGTTGGAGGCGCGGCAGTTGTATTCTTGATGGCTCACCAAGTTGTTCTTCGTCGTGGACGGTCACGTAGTAGGCAACGGGTTGCAAAGGAGTGGGGCGAGGCGGCAGTCAAAAATCTGAAGGATGCGATCTCTACAAACGATGATTCGAGAATTGAACGTGACGCTTGGTTCTATGGTGGTGCCATGGACGTTCCCGAGAAGAAGAACGAAACGGCAAAGGAGCTCGCCGAGCGGACTATTAAAATGTATGAGACCCATGGTGGCTTGAGCAGCCAAGATTCGGGATCTGGGCAACGCAAGGAAGGGTAGCTTCGTGGACAAAGAGCGCATCGCAAAACTTCGAGCACGAGTATCCCAGTTTGAAGACATCATTTATCAGGCCAGAAGTGTGCAACACGCGGATCTACCTCCTGAGGTAGCGGCACTCTTTCTCAAGGACGATCCTGTTCTAGCTTGGCGTCTGCTCGATTTCTTTGACTCATATCTCAGTAGCCGCATCTACCCATCTGAGCGTCTCGCGGCTGTGATAGACCGTCTGATAGACACGAAACTGGAATTGCATTTCGTTACCCAGGTGTGGCCAGGCACCATGAACCTCATGGTGTATCTCCGTGGATTCGATCCAAAAGATCCGGGTGCCACTCCGAATCTCCAACTTGCTCGACTTGGTTACTCACAAGCCATGATCGGAGCCATCCGCATTCTCTGGGAAAGACTGATGAGACTGATCTGCTACCTGGAGATGGACAGGGACCCCGAAGGCAAGAGTACCCAGCGCAAGTTTTTTCGCGAGCTGCCAAACTGGTCAGCGCGTTGGGATCTGTTGGCTGAGTTCGAGAGTGAAATCGGTTCCTATGATGCAAGCTACCGTACGCCCGAGTATCACAAGGGATCTATTCTGAAAAGAGAACTCCTAGGTGGCAAAGTCGTTGATATAAACGACGTAATGGGACTGATGACCCCAATCACTAATGGCGTGTGGACTGTGCTGATGGCAAACGTGTCAGGCACCCCTCACAACATTGTCCGACTGGGACGACGCATCAGACCGGAGGATCCTACGACCTAGTTGGACTTTGGGGCCTGTGTCAATGCCATGTTAAAATGAATCCACAGTGAAAAAAGATCACCTCGAAATACTACTTGAAGACATAGACGGCAAGATGCAAGCATTAGCTGAGGGTATGTCTCTTCTTCAAGCGGACAGCCGTGAAATCAAGAAGTCTGTGGCTCACATTTCTAAGATTGAGGACGACATCAAAGCGATTAAGGCAGCGGTCACCGACCAGAGTCGAGCGCTTGATGATCACGGAGTCCGGATCACCTCTCTCGAACACGCAGCTTAGGACTTCGAATATTTCCACCCACGCCGTGGGCGCAATGTCACCCCACCACGAATCAACGCTTTCGAGACTGTGTCAGTTGCGACCCCGAAGTGCTTCGCCAGCTTGGCCAGAGACTGGCCTGATAGATAGAGCTGAGCAGCTTCTGCAGATTGATTCGGCCCAAGCCGAGGGGACCGACGAGGTAGGCCGTGCCGCCGGGCATGCGTCTGGACTGTGCTCTGATCGACTCGGAACTGGGCAGCCAGTTTCTCGACTGGCACACCGTCTGCATAACCCTTGATCAGCTCCTCCAGCTTGGGTGGACCAAGACGACGGCAGACTCGTCTTGGGGTTCGAGTTTTGGGGGTTTTGGACCCAGATGGGACCATTTCGAGGAGGTTCCGGAGACATTCTCCCTGGTCAGAATGGTTCAAGTAACGTCCCATTACCTCCACTCAGCTCGACCCGTGGCGCTTAACGCAACGTTGTCCCTGGTGAAATCGTGAATTTCATGTCCGATCGCTCGGACACCTGAGTGTCGACTCTCAAACCATGATCGGAATCGCGGGCTGGATTCGTTCACTTCGATGAGTGGACTGACGCCTCCACCGCAAATGACGAAATCTGAGCGTTATCGGATGAGCGGTCGGTCATTCGAGAGCGTTCCGGGAGCGATGTAACCGGCATGATCGGACGGTTGATCTGCCCGCTGCCCGGCCAATCTGTGGCGCGTTATCGAGTGCTCTCGGGTGTTAGGGCCTCAGTTCTTTGGCCGCGTGCGACGCGGCGTCAGCCACAGCCGTCAAAAAGTTACGGACGGCCTCTCGATGCTCGGTCGGTACCTTGCCGACTATCGCCCTGATCTGGGTGCGGTATTCCACCAGACCGGTGGGAGTGCGATCAAGGGCTTCGGTTGACAGCTCGACCAAGACGTAGCGACGGTCGCTGGGGTGTGGACGACGCCGGACCCAACCCCCCTGTTCGAGTCTGTCGACGAGCATCGTGATCGCCCCCGAAGTGAGCGACAGCCGCTCACCTAGCTCGCGCTGTGTGAGCTGGCCCTCTGCCTCGAGGTGTTCGACTTCTACCTAGCAGGCATCTCGAACCCACCGGCGACATGGCGCCTCTTGCAGGCCCAGGGGGTCAACGCCACTGAGTTACGCCGACGTTTCGCCACCGATTTCGAGCTGGTTGATGAGCGACCGATCGGTCCTATTGGCAGGGCGTCGCACTTCGTCCTCTATCACCTAGTCCATAAGCAAGTCGCGCCACGCGACTGAGGGATGAATCTAAGAAGCTTTACACCACCGACGCACGTAAGGAGCAAAGAGTAACGATGAGTTCATTCGTCAAGTTGTTGACGGCAGGGCCGCTGTTCTTCGTGAGTTCGTGGATCCTGATGATCTTCGCTGGCGTCGTTTATCACGACGTGGGCATCCATCCGTTTGGCTTTCTCACCTCGATGGTGGTCACCGTCGGACTGTGGTTGACCGTCGCGCCGGCGATCGGCGCCATAGCCCGAGTCTCCAGACGCAGGGCCGCCTGAGGAGATTGAAACATCGTTCCTTTCCCACGCCGCTCGCAGCGTCGTGCTACAAAGAATGGTTGCCCGTGACGAGACGCAAAGGCTCCTGCTCATGGGCAGCATCGGCCGCTATCCACGTGCGGTAGCCGCCATCGAGGTTTCGTGCCTCGATCCCCAACTCGTGGAGAAGTGACGTCGCCGTATGTCCCCGTTGGCCGACCTCACAGTAGATGACGAACGGGCCTGTGGCGCCGCCCAACTCCTCGCGCAACTGGTCGAGCGGCAGGTTGACCGAATCGGGGATGGCACCGCGTCCGTGCTCCTCGTTGGTCCGGACGTCGACCAATGTCCAACCTGCGCTCCTCAACGTCTCAAGCTCGTCGTACTCCACGACGTCGCAGGCGCCAGAGCGCAAATTCTCCGCCATGTAGCCGAGCATGTTGACAGGGTCCTTGGCCGACGAGAAGGGCGGCGCATAGGCGAGCTCCAGGTCGGCCAGCCCGTCGGCGGTGATGCCACCAGTGATGGCGGTGGCGATGACGTCGATCCGCTTGTCGACACCGTCGCTCCCGACCGCCTGGGCTCCGAGAATGGTCCCGTGACCAGGGTCGAAGAGGAGCTTGAGCGACATGGGCCGAGCACCGGGGTAATAGCCCGCATGGCTCATGGGATGCGAGTGGATGGCCCGGTAGTTGCGCCCCGCGGCCCGCAGGCGCTTCTCGTTCCATCCTGTCGTGGCCGCGGTGAGATCGAACACCTTGACGATGGCCGTCCCGAGCGAGGCGGTCCGGCGTACGGGAAGGCCACAGATGTGATCGGCGACGCGTCGTCCCTGGCGGTTGGCCACATTGGCCAATGCGATCAGGGAATTGCCGCCTCCCACCCAGTCCGGCTTCTCGACGGCGTCACCGACGGCATAAATGTCTTTGTCGCTGGTCAAGTTGACCTCGTCGACGGCGATGCCACCGTGGGCGCTGAGCGTCAGGCCGGCCATCTCGGCCAATCGGACGTCAGGACGCACGCCGATGGATCCGACCACGAGGTCACCGGGGATGGCCCGGCCGTCGGCCAGGGTGATGCCCGTGGCCGTCACCTCGGAGACGGCCACGCCGGTCTCGACGACCACCCCGTGGGAGACCAGCTCTGCAGCAACGAGGACGGCGAGCTCGGGGTCGAGCGGGCTGAGGACCTGGTCGACCGCCTCGACGACCGTGACGGCAATCGATTGGCGGACGAGGTTCTCGGCCGTCTCGAGACCCACGAACCCGGCCCCGATGACCACTGCCGTCTTGGGCAGCCCGGTGACGTCGGCGACGAGTCGTTCGGCGTCCTCGACTGTCCGGAGCACGCGGACCCGTTCGAAGCCCGGTATGGGTGGTCGGACTGGGGTGGCACCAGGGCTCAAGACCAACTGGTCGTAGCCGATCGACTCCGTGCTGCCGTCGGGTGTGGAACGGGTGGTGACCGTGTGGTTATGGGCGTCGATGTCGACGACCTCGGTGTCGACCCGGACATCGAGTCGGAACCGGTCGAAGAGGCGTTCGGGCGTCTGAAGCAGCAGGTCATCTTCGTCCTCGATCACGCCGCCCACGAAATAGGGCAGTCCGCAGTTGGCGTAGGAGACGTGCCCCGACCGCTCGATCACTGTGATAGTGGCCCCCTCGTCGATGCGTCGGAGCCGTGCGGCCGTCGACATGCCCCCGGCCACGCCACCAACGATCACCACGCGTCGCGGCGTCATCATCGGTCCTTCGCCTTCTGAGTTCCGTGCCGTTTCACAGAGGTCTTCATCCGATCTTCATGAAGAGGCGCTCGACGTCCTCTACGGCGTAGCCGTCGGCTGCCGCCCGTTCCGGGTTCCGCAGGCAGTAGACGAGTCCGGAGGCCACCAGCTTGAAACCGGCTTGTTCGAGCGCCTTGCTGGCCGCGGACAACTGCGTCACCACGTCCCGGCACTCGCGACCCTCCTCGAGCATCCGTTCGACGCCCTGGACTTGGCCGGCCACCCGTCGAAGGCGCTTGCGGACGTCCTCCACGACATCCTCAGGAAGCTGCATCTCTCGTTCCTCTCTCACCCACCGGAGCACCCTCCCCGCCTCGGCTCACCTCAGGCCGATCTATATACCCTACCCCGTATGGTGTAATCGTGGGGCCTGCTTCGGGACGTAAGCCCCTACCGTGGCCGGACGAGGACTGACACCCTCAAAATATGGTCGAGCGCATCGTCATCCTCGGAGGGGGCACGGGGGGGACGCTGACGGCCAACAGGCTACGGCGCACCCTCGACGACCGGGTCCAGATCGTGGTGGTGGACCGGGATGACAGCCACATCTACCAGCCCGCACTTCTCTTCGTGCCCTTCGGCCTGGCCCACGTCGACGAGATCATCCGCCCTCGCCAGCGTCAGCTTCACCGTGGGATCGGCTACTGCCAGACGGGAATCGACCGGGTGGACCTCGACACCGAGCGGGTGTGGCTCGGCGACGGGACGGCCCTCGAATACGACGTGCTCGTCGTGGCCACCGGATCGACCCTCGTTCCCGAGGAGACCGAAGGGCTGACCGGCCCCGGGTGGATGGAAAAGATCTTCACCTTCTACACCCCCGAGGGCGCCGTCGGCTTGCACGAGGCCTTCGAATGGTTCGACGGAGGCCGTCTCGTGGTCAATGTCGTCGACATGCCCATCAAGTGCCCGGTAGCCCCGTTGGAGTTCTGTTTCCTGGCCGACTGGTACATGCAGGAGCTCGGCATCCGTGACCGGGTAGAGCTCACGTACGTGACCCCGCTCGATGGTGCCTTCACCAAGCCGGTTGCCTCGGCCACCCTGGGCGGGCTGCTCGAAGAGAAGGGCGTCGAGATGGTCACCGAGTTCAATACGGGGGAGGTGGACGGCCCCGGTGGGCGATTGATCTCTTACGACGGTCGGGAGGTCGGTTTCGACCTCGCCATCGTTGTCCCCCTCCATAGCGGTGCTGCCTATGTGGGCCGGTCACCAGGGCTCGGCGATGAACTCAACTTCGTGCCCACCGACGAACACACGCTTCAGTCCAAAGCCCGGGAGAATGTCTTCGTCATCGGTGACGCCGCCAACCTGCCGGTGTCGAAGGCGGGTTCGGTCACCCACTTCGAGGGCGAGGTCTTGGTGGAGAACATCCGTCGTTTCTTGGCCGGCGAGACGCTCGATGCCAGCTACGACGGCCACGCCAATTGCTTCATCGAGTCCGGCTTCCACAAGGCGCTTCTCATCGACTTCAACTACGACACGGAACCGCTTCCGGGTCATTTTCCCACCACGGTCGGTCTCCCGCTGCTCAAAGAGTCGCGCGTCAATCATCTGGGCAAGCTCATGTTCCAGTCCTTCTACTGGCACAGCCTGCTGCCCGGTCGCGACATTCCCGGCGTCGGCTCGGCCATGCCTGCCCGGGGCAAACATCGGGAGCCGTCGCGACCATGACCGTGTCTTGTAGGAGGTGCTGACCATGCCCACCGCCGTCTACGCCGGCAAGAGTGTCGCCGTCAATGAGGAGGGGTTTTTCGAGAACCCCGATGAGTGGACCGAGGAGATGGCGCCCGAGATCGCCCGGGCTTCAGGGATCGACGAGCTCACCGAGCAGCACTGGCGGGTTCTCAAGTTCATGCGGTCCGAATACGCCGAGAAGGGAACCGGGCCCACGGTCCGCGTCCTCGGGAAAACCTCCGGGGTGACGGTGAAGGAGCTCTACGAACTCTTTCCGAAGGGGCCGGCCAAGACCGCCGCCAGGATCGCCGGCATCCCCAAGCCCCGCGGCTGCATCTGAAGGCACGGAGAATCTCCGACAGCGAGGAAAGGAACGCACCATGGGCGACACCATCGAGAAGGTCTCCATCATCGTGTCGAAGGGCTCGCTCGAAGGGATCTACCCGGCGCTGATCATGGCCAACGGGGCGCGCGCCGAGGGCATCGAGGCGAACCTGTTCTTCACCTTCTTCGGCCTCGACGCCGTCCACAAGAAGCGTCACGATCACATCAAGGTGGCCACCGTCGGAAATCCGGGACTGCACCTGGCCACCATGGCCGGGGGGCTCCCGGGTGTGTCGTCGGTGATGACGCACTACCTCGAGCGCAAGATGGGGAAGCTGGACATCCCGTCGATCCCCGAGTTCATCGAGATGATTTCGGACACCGGCGCCGGGCTCTACGGCTGCAAAGCATCGTGTGACCTCTTCGAGCTGACCAAGGACGATCTCGTCGACCAGGTGAAAGACATCATCACAGTCGGTGAATTCTACGAGATGGCGGCCGGGGGCGAGATCATCTTCACGTAGTGACGGGCCAGAAAGGATGCCATGACGTTGCTCACTGGGAGAGGAGATTCTTCGGGATCCGTGACCGCCTCGGACGAGAACACACTCGGCACAGTGCAGATCGGTGGCACCCGTTTGCCTCTGATGGGGACGGGGCGGCTCTACATCTGTGGGATCACCCCCTACGACACCACTCACCTGGGCCACGCCGCCACCTTCGTATGGGCGGACATGGCGGCTCGGATTCTCCGGTTGACCGGGCACCCCGTCGAGGTATGCCGCAACATCACCGACGTCGACGACCACTTGCTGCTTCAGGCAAAGGTGGCGGGCGTGCCATGGAAGTCGTTGGCCACCCAACAGTCCTACCGCTTCGAACACGACATGGACCTTCTGGGCATCTCGCATCCGGCGTTCGAGCCCTGCAGCCATGACCACGTCGACGGCGTCGTCGCCCTGGCCGCCGAGCTCCTGACCCGAGGTGTCGCCTATGAGCGCAACGGCTCGGTCTACTTCCGCGGCGGTGCGGTCCATGAGGCGGCCGGACTCACCCGTGAGGAAGCAACGTCACTGGCGACCGAAGGCGGCGACCACCCTGACGACCCGAACAAGGACGATCCGCTCGATGCTGCCCTGTGGGTGCGTTCCATCGGGGACGAGCCGGCCTGGCCGAGCCCGTGGGGACCGGGGCGGCCCTGCTGGCACGCGGAGTGCACCGCCATGGCGCTCACAACTTTCGGGGCCACGGTGGACCTCCATGCCGGGGGCTCCGATCTGGCGTTTCCGCACCACGCCTATGAGGCGGCCCAAGCCGAGGCTTTCACCGGGGTACACCCCTTCGCCCGGTCCTGGATGCACGTCGGAACCGTGATGGTGAATAACACGAAGATGGCCAAGTCCACTGACAACCTGGTGTTCGTCCACGACCTGCTCGAGCGGTGGTCGGCGGCAGCTATCCGCCTCCTCATCCTCTGGCGACCGTGGTTCGAATCGTGGGAGTTCTCGGAGTCCGAGCTAGAGCGGGCGGAGGGCGAGCTCGAGACCTTGCGAACCCTAGAATCGAGGGTCGGTGCTTCGGACGTGGTGGCTCGGGAGGTGCGACGACTCTTGTTCGAGAACCTGGATGTCCCTGGTGCGTTGGCCGTCGCCAAAGACGCCTGCGGTGAGGTTCTGCGCGACTTCGACCGGCTCATCGGGCTGACCACGGTCGACCGCTGGACGTGATCGACCCGCCACGATGGAGTCTTCTGTCAGACAAACTTCATAGATATCTTCCCGGCGGCGTCGATGGGGTGGCCGTCCGCATTCGGCATCCTGCCGTATGCGAGACCCGACGCAACGAGACGGAGTCCAGCTGGCTCGAGCGCCTCGAAGGTGGCCGGATCTGGGGCACCTTATAGCGGGAGCAACAATCTGAGGTTCACGACCCGACGTCGCTTTTTGAACTATTGCCGGTATTTGGCGATACCAGGCGACGCGTGTATTTCACTGACCGGTGATGTAAGTGCCGATACATCCCCCCCTGTAACCACCTCCAGAACCAGCCCCGACCCATCCGGTAACGCTCTCGGACTCGGTGAGCGCTACTGGCCTGGATGCCCCAGCGGACCTACCAGCTAACGGGGCCATCCTCGTCGTGGGCGCAAGGCGACCCCGGCCCGGCGCAAGGCGAGAGCCACCGTGTCAGTGGCGACACCAAAGTGGTTAGCCAGCTTGGCAAGCGACTGACCGGCCAGATACAGCTGGGCCGCTTCCTCGGACTGCCTCGGCCCCAGCCGGGGCGACCGACGGGGCAAGCCATAGCGCCTGGCGTGTTTCTGGACGGTGCTTGATCGACCTGAAACCTGGCCGCCAGCTCGTCGACGGGTACACCGTCGGCATAGCCGTGGATCAGCTCCTCGAGCTTGGCCGGGTCTAGGCGCCGGCAGACCCGTTTCGGCGTTCGTATGGTGGGTTCGGACGCCGGTGAGTTGTGAGCCCAAGACGTTGTCGAGACGTTATCCCTGGTCAGGGACCAGAGAGCGTCGATTCTCTCCTTGATCGCTTGGTTTGAGAGTTGTCCGCTCACCTCCACTCGGTCAGCTCCACTCGGTTTGAGTAACGTCCGACCAGGTACACCTTAAAAGACCTACTAGAACCATCGATCGGGGTGATCGGCTAGCGAATCCAGTGAGCGACGCGTGCCGGAGTCGGTATCCGAGTCAAGCCAGCCGCCTCGGCAAGGTGGCCCGCTCGGGTTAAGCTCCCGGTACCGAGATATCCCCGCTCACCGGTGACGTAGACCACCTTGATGTGATTCCCAAATCGTTGCCAGATCAACTCGGCCAGCTCAGCTTCAGTTATTGGTGTCTCCTCCTTCTTCAGTTGGCTCAGTCTCCCTCTACGCCGCAGATGGGGCACGTTCCTGCCGCAAAGAGCACACGGCAGGACGTGTGCCCGCCAGCGTGGTTGCGGTCATAACCAAGGCAGGCGCGACCTTCTGTGCATTCCCGGGTTCCGTCGCCGTGTCCCGTGAGCTGTCCCGGACATACTTGGAAGGCATCTAAGAGATCCGCGGTGTCCACCAACCCTCCAACCCCGAGTCTGCGCACGTCAAGACCTTGCCAAGGTGCGACATCAACGGGCCCTTGCGCTAGCTTTCGAGCTCCTCCATGAACATGAGATCTCGTAGTTGGTCGATGAGCTTGAGACGCTCTTGAACCTGCGTTGTTTCCAGGTCGGAACGTTTGCTGATCTGATTCGCCAAGGCCTCGAGACGGCGAAGTTCGCGTTGACGAAGAAACGTTCGTTCGTCAGGGGATCGGTGGGCAAGAGCGCGGAGGAAACAAGTGTGTGCTGCCGCCGCACCCGGGAGTTTGAGTTGCTTCGCTATCGCCGGAAAGGTGAGCTCGCTATCGCGCAAGATCAACACCCGATCATCGAGGTCGGTGCTCTCATCCTGTTTCGCAGTGTCCTCACCCGCGTTGGCTTCCTCTTTGGGAATCTCGAGCGCATCACCCTCGGACAGTGTCATGGTGAGCCATCCTTTGCAGAGACGGCGGTGGGTTCACGGCCCACGAGGCGCTGTCCCTCGGTGACAGCACGAAAGCCTTCCGGATCGAGCGGCTCAAAGCGGGACTTGTCGATGACGGTGCTCCCCATTCTCGAATATCGGTGAGATGAGTTGGCCGGAGTCTGAAGCGGCCAATCGACTCGCACGGCACCCGTGCCGGAGTTCCAAGCCAAGGCGAGAACCTGTCGCACCTTGCCATCGAGTTTGGCCACGACGAAGTGACCCGCTACCGGTTTCCAGGGCATTGGAACCCCTCTCCGCCGACGCTGGCTGGAACGCCAAAAGCCGGCCAGGACATGCACGCGTCTCCGTTCTCGTTGGTATCTGACAGTATGACAGAATAAGAATATGAGCGGATTCAGTCCAGGGGACAGGGTTGAGACCGCGGGCGGGGCCACCCCGAGCCGTCCCACGGATCATCGATCGGGTCACAAGCGCCCCCCGGGGGCTGGGGGAACCTCCAACACAGTGGTATGCAACAGCTGCTGGCGCGTCGTACGAGTCCCGTCCTGCCGCGACGGTGACGTCCCGCGCTGTGCTCGATGTGGAGCGTGGCTGCGCACCGCAACCGTCGCCCATCCCAGCCTCCAGTCGAGCTGAGTCCCCGTTATGTCCTGGTCAGAGTTGGGGCGGGCATTGTGGCGTTCCCGTCGTGTCACCGAGCCCCTCGGGCCCGTTGATGAACCGACGGGGGGATCTCGGGATCTTTTGGGATCGCTCCAGCTCCGTCATGTTGACGCAGGATCGTGCAATGGCTGCGAGATCGAGATCGCTTCTGTGTTCGGGCCTGTATATGACGCCGAGCGGTTCGGGACTCGTCTCGTCGCCTCGCCCCGACACGCCGATGTCGGTGGAGCTGGCCGACACGATCGTCCCGGACTTCCCGCTCGCCAACACGAGCTTCAACTTGTCGTGCGCCGAAAACGACCTCTGAGGAGCCATGTGACATCTGACAATCTCATCATTCCGTTAGACTGTCGATGCACGCCCTAGCGCCGCAACGGTACCAACGCCGGACATGTCAAGCCGAGAATCGAGAAATGGTCGTGACAACTCCCATCTACCAAGTGAAGGCCGAGTTCTTCAAGACACTCGGCCACCCCGCCAGGATTCGTGTCCTCGAGGTTCTACGTGACGGGGAACGCACCGTCGGCGACTTGGTCCCGGCCGTGGGCATTGAGGCCTCACACCTGTCACAGCAACTTGCTGTGCTGCGGCGGGCAAACCTTGTCCAGGCTCGCAAGGAAGGCACAAGCGTCCTCTATTCGGTCGGCAACCCCATGATCTTCGATCTACTCGACGTCGCCCGTCGGATCCTCACATCGTCTCTCGACGAAACACGCGCTCTTCTGAGGGAGCTCGAACTGTCCGAACGCAGCCCCCGCGGTCCAGAGGTCAAAGTCGGACCAGAAAGAAAGACTCGTGGCAAGGCCAGTCATCGCTGACCGGACTGGGGTAACCGACCATGATCTTGAATCTGTGGGTCCGGCCATTCAGCGACCTACCCTGCGGCTGACCAAACCAAGGCGGCGTCTGGCGTTCGCGGCGCTATCGATCGAGTCTCCACCGGAAGACCCTTGACCACCAAAGGTGGGGGCGGACCCGACAGGGTCAAGGAGGCCAAGGTCCAGCGACTCCTCGATGCTCTGGAACGGTTCGAGGGGGCCGAGAATGCCTTTGATCGGTTGCACGATCTAGCCCCTCGGGATATGCCTGTCCCTCCTCACCCTGTCGTGGATGAGAGGTCCGAAGCCGTGCGAGGACTCCTCGCAATTGTCGGCGCCGAAGAGCTCAGTCAGGTGGCGGCGGCATATCCTGATTGGTGGGAGGCCGTGCATAATCGTGAATCAGCTACCGCTCGCCAGGCCCGTGAGACGATCGCTAGGCAGATGAGAGGCGGGGCCTGAAGAGTGGCGAAGAAGAACGACTAGTACTTCCATCCCCGCCGAGGTCGCAGTGTGACTCCCGCTCTGCGAAGCGCAAGGGCCACAGTGTCAGTGGCAACGCCGAAATGCTTCGCCAGCTCCGCCAGAGACTGCCCTTCAAGATACAGGCGGGCAGCTTTTGCAGATTGATTCGGCCCAAGCCGAGGTGACCGACGAGGCAGATCATGCTGTCGAGCGTGCTTTTGGACGGTGCTCTGATCGACTCGGAACTGGGCGGCAAGGTCATCGATGGGAACCCCGTCGGCATAGCCCTGGATCAACTCCTCGACCCTGGATGGCTCGAGACGCCGACAGACTCGTCTAGGGGTTCGAGTTTTGGTCGTTTTGGACCCAGACGGGACCATTCCCAGGAGGTTCCGGAGGCATTCCCCCTGGTCGGAGTGGTTCAAGTAACGTCCCATTACCTCCACGATGGTGCTGTGTTGTTTCGGGTGAGGCTGGACAAATTCGTTCCGGCTGATCCTTGACACAGTTCCGGCTGATGGTTGACAGAGTTCCGGCTGACGCTTGACACCCCGGCCCCACTGACCTCCGCTCTAGCGAGCGAGAGGGAGGTGGCCGAGTGCTTGTGGAGCTCAGCAAGATGGAACAGCGCTACGACGCAGTCCTGGCGGTCATCCGAGACGGCCTGACGGTCACGAGGTGGCCCTGGCCTACGGGGTGAGCCGCCAGAGCGTCCACATCTGGATGGCCCGCTACGAGAAGGGCGGGCTGGCGGCGCTCGCCGACCGGTCGCACAGGCCCCGGGCCTCACCACTGCAGATGGCCCCCAGGATTGAGGCGCGGGTCCTCGAGCTGCGCCGTCAGCACCCGACCTGGGGCCAAATCAACATCCGCCACCAGCTCGAGCGAGAGAACACCTCGCCTGTGCCGTCGCTCTCGGGGATCTACCGGGCCCTCGTGCGCCACGGTCTCATTCAACCGAAGGCCACGCGCAAGCGCCTGGTCACCTACAAGCGTTGGGAAAGAGGACGACCGATGGAACTGTGGCAAATGGACATCGTGGGCGGAGTGCTTCTGGAGGACGGCACCGAATGCAAAGTTCTCACCGGGGTCGACGACCACTCCAGATTCTGTGTCTCAGCCGGCATCATGGTGAGGGCCACGGCCCGCCCCGTCTGCGGTTTTCTGGGCCAGGCCCTGGAGCGTTACGGGGTCCCCGAGGAGATCTTGACGGACAATGGCAAGGTCTTCACCAACCGCTTCGGGCTGAAGCCCACCGAGGTGCTCTTCGACAAGATCTGCCGGGAGAACGGCATTGTCCACCGTCTCACGGCCCCGGCGTCGCCCACCACCACCGGCAAGATCGAGCGATTCCACCGGACCTTCCGCCAGGAGTTCCTCAAAGGACGGATCTTCCCGTCCTTGGCCATCGTCCAGAAGGAGCTCGACACATGGGTGGCCGCCTACAACACCGAGAGGCCACACCAGGCCATCGGCATGTGCACCCCGGCTGAGCGGTTCCAGGCCAGCCGCGACCAGGCACCGACGCCGGACCTGGATCTCCGGGTGCTCTCCGACACCCGCTCAGACGATGACTGGGTCAGCCGGACCGTCTCGGTCAATGGCACCATCTCGGTGTCCAACCAGCACTTCAGCGTGGGCAAACACAGGTACGGGGCCACTGTCGACGTCCACGTCCTGGACCGCCTGCTCGAGGTCTGGTCCGGCCCCGAGCTCGTGAAGACCGTGCTGCGAACCTCAAAGGGGGTGGTGAGGAAAAAGAAGGCTGAAGTGCACTAGAACATCCCAATCGGGGTGTCGGGCATCAACCGGAGCTGATTCGTCAGGGATCAACCGGAGTGTTACAGCTCCACTCGGTTCTAGTAACGGTTGCCAGGGTCTTCCCTGAAGCCTGTATTCGAACCAGGTTCGGCCATGAATCCTCTTTCGACTCCGTCAAGGTCGACCGACCATCAGTTGCTGTAGATCCGATCCGGCCGGATGAGCACGGCGACCCTGCCTTCTGCGGCCATTACCCGGTCGTACTCGTCCCAGTTGTCATGCTCACCGCCGGCAGCGGCGAAGATCTCGCGACGGAGCTGCCGTAGACCTTCAGCATCAAGCCACGGCTGGGGGTCATCGGGCCCGATGAGCTCAGCGTGCCCCTCGACCGCTGCCCACTGCCAACCATCGCGGAACGTTGCCGTCACCTGGGGACGGGCGCGGAGGTTGGCCAGTTTCATCCGGCCAGCGGTGACCAGTCCCAGGACGGTCTCGCCCGTGGCGGGGTGAGCGATCACACCGGCATTGACAACGGACGCTTGGATCGTCCCGTTGGACCGCAATGTCGAAATTACAACCAATCCGCGGTCATGAAGGGCGAGTGCAGCCGCTTCCTCAAGTGTCGTCATCGGACCTCCTCGTCGTCCAGAGGCCCGTCGTCAGGAGCAAAGCGCCATCCATCGCTCTCGAACATGACGAGACGAGCTTGACCTCTCGGAATTTCCGACCGTATGTCGAACCCATCAGTTCCTCCTTGCTCCTTGCGGTTCCTGACTCAGTTGCCATGCGCGGGTTCGGCGCCAGCCAAGGCAGCTGCGATCCGGTCAAGGTGACGCGCCCAGAGTTGCGGATAGAAAGCGGCATCCTCCGCACTTAGGCCGGAGAATTGCACCCTCACATTTGTGCCGTCACCCGTCGGGGTGAGCGTGATCTCAATGAATGTAGGTGTCGGCGTCGCTGTGTCGGTTCCTTGACGGTCCCATCTAAGCAGCATGCGGTGCGGGGGATCTACTTCGATGTAGCGGCCGGCAATTGCCGTCCCGTCGAGGTCGAGGTGGAACGTCTCCCCCACGCGAGGAGCTGTCATCGAATTCCGTCCATCTTGACGAGGCCGGTCCACGTCCAAGAGGCACGAGCAGTCAGGGTCGGCTGAATGAGCTCACGGAAAGCCAGACCTGAGCAACCCACTGGGAGCGACGAGGTGTCCCGCATCACGAACGGCAGCGGGTCTGCAAGCGCATCGTGTGGATGCACGTGCGTCGTCCAAGTGCCGTGAGCCGACCTCGGCGATGGCTGTGAACGAGCCCGGCTTGGGCTCATCTGCCGATGGTAAGGGCGAGAAGGGTATTGACGGCAGTCTCGAACGGACGGGGACTCTGCTGTACCTGGGCGAGTAGAAGTCCCCCTTGGAGCGTGGCGAGCAGAGTAGTGGCGAGGTCGTCCGGGTCGATGTCCGACGGGAGCTTCCCGTCGGCATGAAGGGATCTCAGTCCATCGCCGATGGCGGCTGCCCACTGATCGAACCCTGCCGCGATGAGCGCTCGGGCCTCGGGGTCACTCTCGGCGAGTTGACCAACGAGCGAGCCAAGTTGGCAGCCCCCCTTTGCTTTGGTGCGCTTCGCTGCGGTGATCACCATGTTCCGCCAGGCTTCGACTCCGTTCGCGCTGCTGAGCGCGTGCCGCTGGCGATTGACGATGGTCTCGGCCTGGTAGTCGATGACCGCCTGCACGAGTTCGTTCTTGTCGGGAAAGTAGTGGTACATCTGAGAGCCGCTGACTTCCGCCGCCACCTTGACGTCTTCCAAGGTGGTGCCCGCCACCCCGCGCTCATGGATCAGGGCGGCGGCCTCCTCCACTATTCGTGCCCGGGTGCGTGCTCCCTTGGGGGTGAGCCTCGGCCGGTCACTCGTCTCGTTGACCATGCACCAATGTTAGCAGGATTCTGAGTTTGACAACCCAGTTCCGAACTGTCATAGTGAGTTGCACCACCCATTTTGAGCGAGAGGACGAACACAACGCATGACTGACCTAAAAGGCAAGACAGCTCTGGTAACGGGCTCGACGAGCGGGATCGGCCAGGCGACGGCCATCGCCTTGGCCGCCCGCGGCGCTCACGTACTGGTAGTCGGACGCAACGAACAACGAGCCAAAGACGTGGTCGCCGAGATCGAAGGCAGCGGCGGCAGCGCGACGTTCCGGCTCACTACGTTGAGCGATCTCGAATCGGCCCAGGAGCTGGTCGAGTGGGCCACTGAGGCAGGCGACGGTCACGTCGACATCCTCATCAACAACGCTGGCGTCGCCTTGCTCGGACCAAGCAACGCAGCCACCGAAGCAGAGTTCGACGAGACCTTTGCACTGAACGTCAAGGTTCCGTTCTTCCTCGTCGCGTCACTGGCGCCAGCCATGGCCGAACGCGGATGGGGTTCGATCGTCAACGTCTCCACGATGGTCGCGAGCTTTGGACAGGCCGGCATGGCTCTGTACGGCGCCAGCCGAGCGGCTCTCGAACTGTTGACGAAGGCCTGGGCCGCCGAATACGGCCCGAGTGGTGTTCGGGTCAACGCCGTTGCCCCCGGCCCGACGCGCACCCGCATGATGGAAGCAGTCCCCGACGAGATGGTGAATCAGCTCGCAGCACTAGCACCAGCAGGTCGCGTCGCTGAGCCCGAGGAACTGGCTGCGGCGATCGTCTTCCTCGCCAGTGATGATGCCAGCTTCGTCCACGGCGTCACTCTTGCGGTCGACGGAGGCCGGGTAGCGACGTAACGCCTGTCGGCGGTGACGTTTAAGAGTGAAGACCTAGAACACAGATCACACCTAACAACTGAGGAGTATCCACATGAGCGCATACGTAATTGTCGAATTCACAGTCAAGGACCCGGATGTTTATCGTGAGAAATACGCCGCAACGCTGGACAGACGGCCAAAGAGCACGGAGGCGAGGTTCTCGCCGACGGTAACTGGGAGATCCTGCACGGCGATGGCTCGCTCACTTCAGGGGCGACTCGTGCGGTTTCCGGACCATGAGACGGCCCTCAGGTGGTACAACTCGCCTGAATATCAGCAGCTGATCGATGTCCGAAGTGTCGCGATGGATGCCCGTTTCAGCTTGCTCGACGGCCTCCCTACGCCCACAGAAGCTGAGAGGGAATCAGCGTGAGCACACCCTCAGGAAAGACGGTGCTCATCACGGGCGCCAACGTCGGGATCGGCAAGGATGTGGCCCGGCAACTGGCGTTACGTCCTGAGATCGGCCGCATCTACCTGGCGTGTCGGAACCAAGATCGGGCGACAGCGGCAAAGGCCGATCTCGAAGCCGTGACCGGCCGACACATCTTCGACATCATTCTCATGGACGTCGCCGATCTTGGTTCGGTCCGCGCTGGCCTAGCGGCCATCAACGGATCCCTCGACGCGCTGGTCATGAACGCTGGTGTAATCGGCAACAAGACCTTGATGGAATTGACCGCTGACGGGGTCACCACACTGTTCGCAACGAACGTTCTCGGTCACGCCGTTCTCCTCGAAGGGCTCCTGACCCAGAACCGACTTAGCGAGGTAGCGGTGTTCGCCGCAAGTGAAGCAGCCAGGGGAATTCCGAAGTTGGGGTTCAAACGGCCAACCTTCGTCTCAACCTCTACCGATGAACTCACTACCGTCATCGACGGCAGCTACTTCGCTGACAGAAAATATGATCAGAACCTCGCCTTCGGTCAGGTCAAGTACATCGGGGCCTTATGGATGGCCCACCTGGCGCGCCAATACCCCGACCTCCGCTTTATCACTGTGAGCCCCGGCAACACCACCGGCACCGAAGCCGCCGCCGGCGCGGCGCCACCGCTACGCTTTGCGGCCAAACACATCATGCCCCACCTCGGTATTTCCCACGAACTTGACGTGGGCTCGAAGCGACTCGTCGACGGTGTCACCGACCCGACGCTTTCGAGTGGCGTGTTCTACGCCAGCGCGGCCGACAAGTTGAAGGGTCCCTTGGTCGACCAAGCGGACATCTTCCCCGACCTGGCCAACCCGTCCTTTCAGGACCACGCCAACGAGGCCATCCACCGCTTCATCTCCTAATGACGTTTGCGCGATAACGCGCGGACTGTTTTTCACAAACGCCCAGCTTCATTCCGAATCGACCTACCGGGTCCAGCCTCGCCGTGGTCGAAGCGTGACCCCAGCCCTTCGCAGCGCAAGGGCAACCGTGTCGGTGGCCACACCGAAGCGAGCGGCCAACTTCAGGAGTGATTGACCCTCGGTGTAGAGCGTGACAGCTTCTTTGATTTGGTTTGGCCCAAGTCGAGGAGACCGACGCGGAAGATCGTGCCGTCGGGCGTGCTTCTGAACGGTGCTCTGATCGACTCGGAACTGAGCTGCCAGCTCATCGACTGGGACCCCATTGGCATAGCCTCGGATCAGGTCCTCCACTCTGGACGAGTCGAGGCGCCGGCAGACCCGTCTTGGGGTTCGAGTTTTGGCCATTTTGGACCCAGATGGGACCATTTCGAGGAGGTTCCGAAGACATTCTCCCTGGTCAGAATGGTTCAAGTAACGTCCCATCACCTCCACTCGCTGGGCTTGACCCCAATTGATGGACCACTTCTTAGGACAAAGTGGCCTGCTGGCTGGTGGTTGAGTGCGTCCGGCCAGGTGCACCTTGAGGGCGTTACTAGAACCATCGAGTGGCATCAGTCAGCTTCGAGGCTCGGTCGCGGTTATCGGGCGGGCAAGGGCCTTGAGTCTGGGAGCTTCACAGCATGCATAACCGGCAATATGAAATTCCTAACGATGTCAAGTAGGCGTAACGTGATGTCGAGCGGGCCAACGCGGGGCGCCTCTGGTGACCCCTATCTCGTTGGCTCGCTCCTCATGCCGGGACGCGTGCCCGCCGGCGAGCTTCGGGCGGTATGGCATAGCGCTCGGCGATGATTGTCCGGGCCTCGACATGCGTGACCTGTCTTCCGTCGATGTCCCGCACCACGTAGTGCTGCCCTGATCGTAGGCAGGCGGCGATCCTTGTGACGAGGGTGGTCGCCACGTGACAGACGGCGGCATAGTGATGGAGTCGACGCTCGACGATCAGGCGGTGGTGCTTGGCGGCGAGCTGCGGATCGTAATGGCGGGCCATGTCGGCGGCGAAAAAGAGGTCTCGCCGCAGACCGGGATCTCCCTGTTTCGTGATTCCCGGGCGGGTCTCAGCCAGCCCTGATTGGTTCACACCCGGGACGAGGCCAGTGAACGACCGGATCCCGGCCAGGTTGGCGAAGCGGTTCACGTCTCCCAGGCGGCCGATGATGCCCGCAGAGAGAACGGGACCGACTCCGGGTGCCGAGCGGACGATGCCCTTGGGGTCCACTGCCTCGTAGAGCTCGGCGATTCGGGCATCGAGTCGGTCGATCTCGACCTCCAACTGCCTGATGATTCGGATCTCCTGAGCGAGGTCCCAGGCCAGCTCGTCGAAGTCGAGGCCGCCGCTTCTCCACAGCTCGATGGCTTCGTTCGCTGCCCGCAGGATCTCGGCCGCATAGTCGGCACCGAGGTGTCCGCCACTCGTCCGCGCGACCAGCTCGGTGAGTCGGGAAAGGCCCAGGCGGCGGAGGGATTTTGGGTTCCCGTATCGCTCGAGGATGACAGAGGCGGTCTTCGTCCCCTCGGTCCCGAGGACCTCGTTGTAGGCGGGACCCAAGAGGTCCAGCATGGCGTCAACACGTTGGTAACACGCGTGGCGCTCACCCACGAGGCGCACACGGCGTCGCACCGCCCTCTTGAGTGGATCGGCCGGCCCCAGGCCGGTCACCTCGACCAGTCCTTCCGGATGCAGAAGCGGCACCCGGGAGAGGACGAAGGCGTCCAGGCGGTCGTTCTTCGTGTGCTTCTTGTAGTACCTCCGCAGATCCGAGGACTGCTCCGGCGCCACCATCACCACCCTGGCCCCGATGGCTTGAAAATGAGCCGCCACGACCACCCAGGCACTGCGAGTGGGTTCCATCACCACCGTCAACTCCGCCGCCGGTCCAGTGACCGCACTCAACGCGGCCAAGTCTCCGGAGTGACTTCGAAACCGTCGGCGCGACCAGATCACCTCGCCCTGGTCATTGGTCAAGGTGGCGACGTGCGGGGCCCGCACGGCCAGATCGATCCCCAGTGTGCTCATCGACTCCTCCCCAGCTCGCTCGTCGTCGATCCGAGGCCGTCGGTGAGGCGCGTGTCCCGAACATCACTAAGAGGGATCTGACAAGCCAGTCCCGAATTCCTCAAACAGGGTCGTCACGCCCACCGAGCTGGCCCGCCCTGCCCGCCTTTCATACTTAAGGAGTCCGCTTTCGCCGCTCCGGCGCTATGTCGAGGCGAAGCAGGACGGGATCAACCCGATGCACCCTATGACCCGAAGGCGGGTTCAGGGTGTTCCGTCCTTCTTAGATGCGCTACGGGTGGCCGCGCCCTAGAGCAGAGGGCAAACAGCGAGCCGACGCGCCGTTGCGACGCGCCGACTCGCTGGCTGAACGACCCAGCCGCATACGGTCGATCTGCTGGAGTGTCGGCGTACCCTCCTGCCGGTGATGGCATCGCTAGGCAGCCGAGACCCCTACGGGTCGACGCCCAGCTCGGGCTCGATCCACGAACACGGCGACCGTGGCGGTGAACAGCGCCACTCCGACGGCGATCACGGTGATCTGCCATCCCAGCATGCCGCCGGCGAGAGTGGTGTGAGCGACGATCGGTGCGGGCTGCCCAGAGACGGCTGACGACGACGTACCGCCGGAGGCAGGGACCCGCATCGCGAACGCGGCGGGAGCCGAAAGGGCGAACCCGAGCACCCCGCCGGCGAGTGCGACAACAAGACTGACGAAACGATGGAATCGGTGGATGGACTTCATGACCGCCTCCTTGGATTGGTAACCCAACTCATCTGAGTAGGACTATGAACAGGTCTGAGGGGGATCCGCCATCCGATCAATTACGGATACCCAGGTCACGGCCCTTGGCGTAGCGTGAGACTCCTCGGTGAGGAGGCGACGACATGGCCACCGTGGTGACGCTCAGCGATCAGGACCTGTCTGCTTTGGCGGAGCTGGTCAGCCAGGACCGGGAGTCCGATGTCCCTGCAGTCGGGCTCCCGCCGTCGCTGCTTCGGGACCTGATAGCCCAGATACCCTGTGACCGCCTGGACGTCCTGGGGCTCGACTCCATCCGCCACGAGTTGTGGTTCTCTCAAATGGTCACCGAAGTTTCCCTCGACGAGGAAGGCGAAGAAGCTCCGGACGAGCCGTGGTGGGCGCTTCATTTTGACTCGCTGACCTGCAGCCACCCCGAGCGCACCGGGGACCTGCGCGGCATCGTGAAGAACACCGACTTCTACTCCCGCCGGCAGTGGCATTCGGTCGGCATGTACCGCGAGGTCCTTCGGCCCCACGGGCTCGAGCACGAACTGCAGCTCTGCTTGCCTGGCCCCCCGGGGCCCGACGCCGGTCCGGGGCGGACGGTGCGGCTGTTCTTCCTCCGTGAACCCGGCCCGGACTTTTCCGAGCGCGACAGGGCGCTGCTCACCCTGTTGCGCCCGCATCTGCAACAGGCCTATCTCGACGCCGAGCGCCGACGCATTCCCGTACCCGAGCTCACCCCTCGACAATGGGAATTGCTGAAACTGATCGCCGTTGGGCACACCAACACCCAGATCGCCCGCCAGCTCGGGTTGTCCGAGGGAACCGTGCGCACGCATCTGGAGAACATCTACGGCAGGCTGGACGTCCCCAACCGCACGGCAGCCGTCATCCGGGCTTTCCCGGAAAGGGTGGCGTAGGAACAGACCTACCTCTGCTGCGAAGTTGTACGGCCATAGCGATCGCGACTGCACTTCGGCTAAACCAATCAACGATTTAGGACGGCCTGGGGTCGGTTCTGGCACAGTGCAGGCACCCGCAAATGTGCCGTTACATCGCCCCTGGTACGAACTCCTGAGCAACGCAGATCCGTCCGGTATCGATCGGAAACCAAGGCGCCCAACCGATGTCGATCCGTGGGAGCCGGAAGCGACCTACCGGGTCCAGCCTCGCCGTGGTCGAAGCGTGACCCCGGCCCTGCGCAGCGCACGGGCGACCGTGTCGGTGGCGACACCGAAGTGATTGGCCACTTTCAATAGTGATTGACCCTCGGTGTAGAGCGTGATCGCTTCATCGGTCTGGTTCGGTCCCAATCGGGGTGCCCGACGGGGTAGTCCGTGTCGGCGTACGTGCTGACTCAGAACTTCATGGTGCCTGTAGGGAAGACGAAGGGCGGACCGACAGGGCAGCCCGCAATCGGCACCGTGATGCCCATGACGGTGTCCTGCACGATGCTGCCAGCATAGGACCCCCCTACCACCGTGGGAGTAACCGGCACAGCGCCCATCTCCAGGGACATCGTCACTCCAGCCACGGGTGCCTTATAGGGTCCGCCGAGACCGTACGTGACTTTCGACGGTGCCACCACAAGCGGAGGGGAGAGCGTCCATTTCACCTTCATCTTGATCTTGCCGACGCTGTCCACAGGGATGGCACCCTGGAAGTTGGCGCACTTGCTCCCGGTGACCCCTGTAAAGTACCCCGACCCCTTGACCCTTCCACCAGTCACTGTATGGACGGCACCGCCGAAGTTGATTGACCCGCCGGTGCAACCCGACAGTGTTCCTTTGTAGGTGATCTTCACCCCGCCGGGACTTCCGGCAACTGTGAGCCCCGGCCCGAAGGTTCCTGTGCCCACGAACGAGGCGCAGCTGACGTTCCCTGAGAGCGCAGGTGCCGCCCAGGCTACTCCGCTAAGCCCGACCACCAACCCAACTTCGAGGGCGACGACTGCGAAGACAGCGGCGAGCTTGCGGAACATTGTGGGCCTCCTCGTTCTCAGTGCCCAACCGAACCTCGTTTGGTCCGCACAGGGCTGCTCACGAAGCGCGTGGCACTCGATCAACGACGAGGGACCGCCACCCCGCACGCCGGACTATAACCATTCGTGGCCGGGAATGCCCGGCGAGCGTAAGTGCAGCCGACCGAGGGGTCGATTTGAGAGGTCGCTCCTGGAAGCGCCAACCTCTCCCAGGAGCGAGATCGGCCGATCCACCGACAGGTCAAGGGGGACGGTGCTAGTAGGTGCCGGTTGTCCCGACAAAACTGATCATAAGGTTGGACAGTCCAGAGGCGTTTCCACAGTTGCCAGGCGCTGCGCCCGTGATGACGGCCCATGTCTTGACGGTGTTGATCGATTGTGTGGCGGCAAGCATGGGAAACGAGGAGCCTGCGACCGTCGGTCCAGTCCCGCTGAAGTTGACAGTCGCAGCGGGAACGGTTGAGGTCACCGTCTCGGACGGAAATGCGATCTGGGAGAAATGGATGATCCCTGGGGTCCACTTGATCGTCTCAAGGAATGGGACGGGAATAACGACGGCGGCAGGAGGGAGTGGGAGGAGCAAGGCACAGTTGTTCGCTCCAGCCGCGTTGACGGTCGCCGAGCCGCTGAGAGCTCCTTTGGCAGGTAGTGGAACCCCGCCGACGCAGGGCTTTGCCTTGGCCTTTATCCTGACGGTCTCAGAAACTGCCACCCCCCCATTTCTCAACGGCGGGGCGAAGGTAATCTTTCCGGTCCAAGCGCCAGCGCAGTTTGTGATCCCGACACCGACGACGTTGTTTGTCTGGGCGCTCGCAAGACCTACCGGAATGGCTACGACCAACACCATTGCCGCCGCCATCATAGGAACCGTTCTCCGAGTCATTTGGTGCCCCCTATTCGTGCCAGAAGATCGGAATCGCCTCTGTCTACCCCGGTTCCGAGGTACTGGCAACTGAGTCTGTCGGGATTTTGAGACGCCATCGCAGAGCGATCTTGAAGACCCTTTAGAGTTCCGGCATCCTTCGGGCGGACCGACTGCTTCCTTGGCAAGCAGGCTGCACCCGCGCCAAATTTGGGAACCAAGCCAACGACTTATGGGTTCACCAGGTGCGTCAAGATGTGCCCAGAGTCAGGACGCGTAGTCCGGTCGCCGATGCGCACCCTGTCGCGACAGCTCCGGCGACTCCGGGCCAATTGGCGTCCGAAAGAGTCGCCGTGGGGCCGACGAACGGCGAGAAGGACCCTGTCACCGCGCCGCCATTGATGGTGATGTTGTTCATACCGGCTGAGCCGACAACAACAAACGGTCCAGGTGGCTGCCAGGTAGTCGGAGTGCCCGCAGGTGCGAGCCAGTGCAACATGATCTTGGAGGGGGGGCAATGGGAGCAGGAGCGCTCGCCCTCACCTCGCAGCCAACGCCGGAGCGCCTCTCTGATCTGGACCACCGTGACCTCCCTGAACGCCATGGGGCCTCCTCCGCATCGGCATCGGAGGGCCCAGCCGAATGTCTCTTCGGCCGGCGGAGGTGGACCCTCAGGGTGGTCCCATAACTGGCAAACGGGGTGGTCCCATGCCACTGACAAAACCCGCGGCTAGCTGGTCCCATGTGGCTGGCAAACGACAGTCGGCAACAAGCTCACGGCGCGGACTGGTCATCTAGCGATCCTCTCCCCGGCGCCTGTCAACCTTTATGAGACACATTTCTTCAGGAATCACTGTGTCGTAGCGGGGTCCTCCTTGGGCTCGTTGATCCACACCGCCGCAGGTAACGCCGGGGGTTCCGGCGGCTTGCGGACGAACCGCTCGGGGTGCACGGCGTAGGCGTCCGTGAGTACTTCGGCCCGCTTCTCCCGGACGGCCTCGGCCCGGCCGTAGTGGACGTCGGCCGGCGTGTGTAGCCCGATGCCCGAATGGCGGTGCTCCTCGTTGTACCAGGGGAAGAAACGACCACAGAATGCGTGGGCGTCCTCGTAGCAGCCGAAGTGGTCGGGGAACTCGGGCCGGTACTTCATGGTGCGAAACTGGCTTTCACTGTAGGGGTTGTCGTTGCTCGTATGCGGGCGGCTGTGGCTCTTGGTCACCCCCAGGTCGGCCAACAAGAAGGCCACCGGCTTGGCCACCATGGGCGAGCCCCGGTCGGCGTGGACAGTGAGCTGGCCGTGTCTGATGCCTTGCTTGGTCACGGTGTCGGCCAACAGGACCTCGGCCAACTTGGCGTTCTCCGAGCGGGCCAGCATCCAGCCCGGCACGTAACGGCTGTAGATGTCGATGATCACGTACAGGTAGTAGTAGGTCCACTTCACCGGCCCTAGCAGCTTGGTGATGTCCCAGCTGTAGACCTGGTTCGGCTCGGTGGCCACGAGCTCGGGCTTCACCCGGGCCGGGTGGGTGGCGTGACGACGGCGGTCGCCCACCTCGTCGTGGGCCCGCAGCACCCGGTACATCGTCGAGATGGAGGCCAGGTAGACGCCGGCGTCGAGGAGCTTGGCGTAGACGGTGGCCGGGGCCTCGTCGACGTGCTCATCGGAGTTGAGTACCCGGCGCACCTCCTTGCGCTCCACTTCGGAAAGCGCCCGGGGCTGGGGAGAAGGCACCCGCTCGGGGGCCGGTGGCGCCGGGGACTTGCGGTGCTGGCGATACCACCGGGCCCGGGGTTCGCCCACGGCCTTACAGGCGTCTCGCACGCCGACGATCGGCTGGAGCTCACTGACGGCCTGGTCGATCATCTCGTCTCGCCCGTCTCGTCCTCGGCGCTGTCGGTGGCGAATTGCTCCAACAGCGCCGAGAGCTTTCCCTGGACCTCGATGACCTTGCGGGCCTTCTCGAGCTCCGTCTCGAGGCGCTGGTTGCGCTTACGCAGCTTGGACAGCTCGCCGTCTCGCGGGTCCTTCGCCGGACGGCCGGCGGAAGCAGCCAGCGCCCCCCGGTCGCGCTGCTTGCGCCACTCGGTGATGAGCGACGAATACAGCCCTTCACGTCGCAGCAGCGCCCCCTTGTCGGCCTTGGAGAGCGTGTCGTACTCGGCCAGGATGTCGGCCTTGTACTTGGCCGCGTAGCGCCGGGGCGGCCGGGTCCGTTCGGGGACCTCGGGGTCCGGATCGGTGGTGTCGTTCATGGCGCCAGACTGGGCGCGCGTGTCAGCAGAGTGGTGGATTGTCGTGGTCATGGGGAAACTCCCTCCCCGCCCTCTCAGCTCAATGAATTGGCAGCTTGACGTGCCTCACTGGAGGTTGACACAGAGGGCCCATCGAAGACCACTCAATCAGGAGATCGGCTGTAATCCGAGGCTGGTCCGGTTCGTCTTCTTGGAGATTGTGTGTCCAGTCCGAGGGCGATGGAGGGTACTCATCAGCCCAAACGATTCCGGGCCCATACAGAAGATAGACGTCCCAGACGCTCGTCTCGCGACGGTAGGGCCCGAGTCCAAGAACCGGGCGCAGTCGTGTCGAGATGGGCCAGCCCTCGTCCTCCCAGTAGTGGGAACTTCGCCGATCTGAACCGATTTGGTCGCATGCGGCTCGGGGGGAGTCCCCTTCGAGCATCGCCGTCCACAGCACGAAAGATGTGAGACCGGCTGGCATGTGCGACACCAACTCGTAGCCTTCGAGGCAGTTCGGGCAGGTGGGTGAGAGAACGGAGAGTACCCGGAGTGTTCCCGACACCTCGTTGAACTGCTGTCGGAGGAGCCCTACACCTGGTAGCTGATTCACAGAGAGATCATGACAGCACCAGATTGTCCATTGTCCTCCGAGTTCTTGGACTCCCGTAGACTGATATGGGTGAGGATCGGGTGTGCCGGGTGCGGCTGCATGGACGAGTCAGGGATCCGAGTCATCGTCTGTGGTGACAACTGCTGCTGCCGCCATGTGCCCGTGAGCGAGCCGGTCACCCGAATCCCGAGCACGTCTGAGGCCGGAACCGTGCGTGAGGTGGCAACTCAGGCGTCGCCGGTTCTCGCCGTCGACACTCCGTTGGAGCACTATGTCAACCGCATCCTGCCTCGCTCTGGCATACCCGTGGTCGGTTACTTTGTCGTCGTCTTTGGACTTTTCAACCTCGCTCCTCACCTGACAGTGCGGGCGGAACTGGCAGTGAACGGGCTGGCCGCCCTGGCCGGAGGGACCTGGTGCGTCGTCAACTTCTGGCGGTGCCGTCGTGCACATTGCGTAGTCAGCGGCGCCGGATGGCTTGGCCTGTCCGTCCTAATCTTCGTTGAAGCCTGGCTCGGCCACAGCCTCATCGGCGGGCACGAGGAGCTGGTGTTCCTCGGAGTCTTGGTAGTCGCCTTTGCATTCGAAGGAGCGTGGTATCTCGCTCGTCACACCAACTCAGTCATCGCGACCTCGGATAAAGTCCGGTGACGGTTGGCCCGATGTGGCTCGGACGACATCGCGTCGATGAGCGTCAGCATCCAGGGCCTGCGGGACCTCAGCTACTGCGGCCCTGGAGATCCTGGCTCCACGTTGGAGTTGGACATTTCGCCCGTCGAGCCGACGGCATCGACCTCGACGGCTTTCTAGCCCTTCCCTCATCCACGCAGATTCCGACTGGCTCTCCAGTGGGTGGTCAGCTACGCCAGCTGACCGAGAGGACTAGTCGATTACGGGTGTGCCCCTCTGAGTTAGGGCCGGGAAAGAAAATCGCTCCTCGCGCGTAAGCGCCGATCGCGGAGGTTTTGACCTTAGGGCTGCGGTTTGCCGCAACAGGGATCTTCCCAGTAGCGATACCGGTCGTCCGCTGATCGGACCCCACTCGCCCACCCGGTATCTCGGCTTATGCGTCCCTCGGGCTCGCCTGGCAGCTCGCCCACCAGGCCGGTTGCAGCCGACAACGTACCGAGTGCTCTCGGAGCGTCCGTTCACACATCAACCGGTTGAGTGTCCGGCCCTATGCAATTTCTCCAATAGTCACTCGCACCCACCACCGTGGGAACCTTTCGGTGCTCGACGGGCGCAGGCGGGGTAGCGTGCCGAAAGCGAACCCAAAGGGGGAAAGTTATGACAGGTTCACGCAGGCCACCCCGGCGCACTCGTTTCGTGCCAATCGTATTTGCGGTCCTTCTCGTTATGGGCATCATCGGCGTGGACGCCGGACCGGCGTTCGCCAAGCCGCTCGGGGTCGGAATATACGGATGCGCCACAGTGACGGGGTCGATCCATTTCGTGCCGCCAGCGGTAACCGGCGGTGTTCTTCCCGAGAACATAACGATCAACATTAAGGCGTTCGGGTGCGCAGGCGGCGCACCGATCCCCACGTCCGTCGTGTCGCGGCGCTCGCGGAACCTCGCGTTTGGCGCTCACTGAAATTCGCGGTCCTAACTGAGGCCGCGCTCCTCCTGGCCGGGCATCCACCGGTCGGGGTCAGGGGCTCCCCCAGCCTGTCGGTGCTGGCAAGCAACCGACGAGCTGGAGGGAGCCGCACCGATGATGACCCAGGAGGAGTACATGAATGTGAAAGCGCTTCACGGAGCGGGCTGGACGATCAAGCAGATCGCCGAGCACCTTGGGTTCCACCCGGCCACGGTGTCGTCGTGGCTGAAGAACGGCGGGCCTCCGCCCAAGCGGGAGGTCCCCGTCGACGACCTGGTGGTCGACGAGCGCTGGCGGGTGCGCATCACCGGGCTGCTGGCCCACAACGCGCAGCTCCAGGGCAGCTCCATCATGCGGGTGATCGCCGCCGAAGGCTATGAGGGCTCGTATCAGACCCTCACCCGCTACCTGCACTCGGTGCGCGGCCCCACCCGGGGCCATGTGGCGGTGACGATGCCCATCGAGACAGGTCCGGCGGAGGAGTTCCAGTTCGACTGGTCGGAGTGCAACTACTTCGCCCGCCGCTGGGGCTGGGACCACGAGCTGCAGTGCTTCGGGTGCGTGCTGTGCTGGAGCCGCTACAAGTTCTGGTGGTTCGCACCGTCGATCGACCGGCCCCACACCCTGGAGGGGCTGGTGCAGTTCTTCGAGGCCATCGGCGGCATCCCCGCCGTCGGTCGCACGGACCGCATGGGCCAGCTGGGGCAGTCCCGGGGCAAGGCCTTCGTCTTCGCCCCGTCCGCCTTGTCCTTCGCCCGTCACTATGACTTCGCCCTGAAGGCGTGTGAGGCCCGGGATGCTCAACGCAAGGGGAAGATCGAGCGACCGTTTCGGGACCTGAAGCGGGGACTGCTCTCCGAGATGGACCTGGACCCGCCCGAGGACATCGGCGAGCTGAACCGCCGGACACCGCTGTGGTTGGCCCGCTACGTGCACCCGGTGGCGCACGGGACGACCAAGGTTCCCCCCGCCGAGCGCTTCGCCGTCGAACAAACGCTGCTCGGACACCTTCCCCCGGTCCGCTTCGACACCGCCGTCCGTGACACGCGCAAGGTGGGACGCATCCCCATGGTCGAGTGGGACACGGTCTTCTACTCGGCCCCACCCGAACTCGCCGGCAAGGTGATCGAGGTCTGTCAACCCGTGGGCTATCACGTGCTCGAGCTGCGCTTTCTGGGCCGCATCGTGGCCATCCATGCCCTGGCCCCGCCTGGCTCGGAGCCCCAGTGGCTGCCTGAGCACAAGATGGCGGCCGAGAGAGCGGCCCTCGGGCGCCGACGCCTCCAACCGGTCGATGACGTCGAGGTCACGGCCGTCCACGCTGTGGTCGGCGCTGTCGATCTGGGCACCGGCGACTACGACGTCGCCGTTCCCGATCTCTGGGCGATGGGCGCCATCGGCGGTGCGTGCGACATCGACCCCCCTGTGGATATCGCCGGACACGGCAAAACAGAGGACGGCGTCGGCTCCTTCGGAGGCGAATCATGAGCAAGACGACGCTCATCGAGCAGATCAAGGGCGACCTCGGCTACCTGAAGCTCACCCGCACCGAGGAGGTGTTCGCCGAGCTGGCCGAGCAAGCGCGCACCTCCAAGGAGGACCCGCTCGAGTTCCTGGCCAAGGTGGTGGCCTCCGAGGTCGACGCCACCCGCCAACGACGGCTGTCGGCTCGGCTGCGCTTCGCCCACTTCCCGTTTCGAAAGACCCTGGAGGAGTTCGACTTCGACTTCCAGCCCTCGATCGATCCCAAGGTCATCGGTGACCTGGCCGAGCTCGACTTCGTGCGTGACGGCCATCCCGTTCTCCTGCTCGGGAGGCCCGGGTGCGGCAAGAGCCACATCGGCATAGCGCTCGGGATCAAGGCTGTTGAGGCCGGCTACCGCGGCTACTTCACCGGGGCCACCGACATGACCAAGAACCTCGTGAGGGCCTGGGCCGATGGGAGCTTCAACCAGAAGATCCGCGCCTACACCGGGCCGAGCGTGCTCGTGATCGACGACGTGGGCATCACCCCGTTCGACCGGTCCGAGGCCAACGCCTTCTTCCAGGTCGTGAACCGCCGCTACGAACACAAGTCGGCCACCATCGTCACCACCAACCGGGGACTGCCCGCCTGGGGAGATCTCTTCGGTGGCGACACCGTGGTGGCCGCCGCCATCCTCGACCGCCTGCTCGAGAAGGCCAAGGTGATCAACATCAAGGGACCCTCCTGGCGCCTGCGCGAGCACGAGGCACTCACCAAGCCACTCGTCGACCTCACCGACCCACCCGAGCGGCCCTCGAGGAAGCGGAGCTAGCCTCTCAACCGGAGCACGGACTCAGCGCGAATTCCGGTGAGCGAAAAGCGCGAATTCCGATGAGCGGCGACACGTCGCAGGCAAGGCAACGTATCTCAGCACCCAGACGAACAAGTGTCCCTTGGTAGGCGTGAACGGTCTGTTGATACCTCTCCACCTGAAATACCCCAATGCCAAAAAAAGCCTGGCCACAGTGACCGTCACGGCTGGCGTTGTCTGGACCTTGGCCGGACCGGTGGCGGGGTCCTACGCACCCGGCCCAGGCATTGCGACATTGAAACCGGTTCCTGTTGCTGGTCAGACCTGCGCTCCCCCGGGGGTTAGTACGATGAATTTCATCCCCCCGAGCACTCTTGCTGGCTTCTGACGTCTCACCGTCCCTGGACCCCAGAAAGGGTCCAAAATTGGGCAATTCCAACGGACAGTTGGGGGTTGCGTCCCGCGGGTGGCATTCCACCCGCGGGCGCGACCGCCCCGTCACCGCGCTAGCGAGCGGTTGAGATTGCACACGGCGGCTGAGTTGGCAGTGGGCTTTCCTTTATTCGGCTGACTGGCAGGGTGATCGTTTTTGCTGGGCCTGGCCGCAACTTGTCGGGTGCACGAAGATCAGTTTCGACTGCGCCGGGACAAAGACTCCTGCGCGCAAGTGCCGGGAGTAGTGCGCCTGAACAGGGCCAGCACGACGGCCTGATGGTGCCCGGTATCACCCTGATTCAGGGTGCCCCGGTGACAGCCTCTGAGCGCGCGGACGGGCCGGGATTGCTCGGAGTGCCGGAGAGGAACCGCCGACCAGTGCCGAGCGGTATCCCTCCCATCCCGGCGATATAGGGCGGGTGGCGCCCCGACCGGCAGGCTCGACCACCGTACAACCCCTATTTACACTTGACCATGGCCACTCCAGTAGGTCCGGCGCCGCGTGACCCGAATGATCCCGACCTCTGGGACTGGGACGTGGACGATGACGACGTTGGTTCTCGTCGCCGACCTTTACAGCTGATTTTCATCTGCATCATCGTGTTGGCAATGGTGCTTCTACTCGTCGTCGACCTTCTATAGTCCCGACCCCCGACGAACCGGGGGGTCATCGCATTCCTAGTGCGTTGGTCAAGGCGTCAGGTTGTTGGCGCACGTTCCACCGTCACTGTTGCTGTTCGTCCCATCGGGACAGGTGGTGTTCGACCAGGTGACGTCCGTCAGAGTCTCGCCATCAGCGAAATCTACGTTGAGAAGGTCCGCGCCTGAGAGGTTGGCACCGTAGAAGTCGCTGTTGAAGATGTACGACCCCGAGAGATTTGCGTTAGAGAGGTTGGCGTCAAAAAGAACAGGGGCCAGCAAGTTGATAGGGGAAAGATCAAGGTTGGCGAAATCGCAACCATCGAGGTTCGGCAGGGTGAGGTGAGCGCCCGCGATGACCTGGTCACATTCCGGTATCGAAGGAGCAACCGAGGTTCCATTGGACCGCCTGCTTTCGCCCTTCGCGCTGATCGCCCGTACGTGAACCCCGTAAAAGTGTCCATTGCGGAGACCAGTCAAGGTGCACGAGGTGGCGCCCGTTGTAGTGCATCTATGCATCGGCTTGTCGAGGTCGACGATGTACCCGGTGATCGGATCTCCGCCATCAGAACTCGGTGGAGTCCAAACCACTGTGGTGCTCTGGTCGAAGGGAAACGCGATGACCCTTGTGGGTACCCCGGGCTTTGTGATCGTGGACCGCTTAGCGTAGGCAAGAGTGCTCACGCCGAGCAGGAATCCACTTTCGACAAGGACGACCAGTAGGACAACAGCGAGCCTGCGGAACATGAAGTCCCTTCCTGCCGTAGGTACTCCAACCGAACGCCGAAAAATGCGTATACCGCCCAGTTCACGGGTGCGCGCCATCTACCAGCCCACAGCTTCGATCATGAACCGTTCGTCGCCACAACGCAAGGTTCCGACCCGAACCGTCTGGTGACACAAGTGACCTGAGATGCAATCGATCAGATCGGACGCGGCACCAGACCAAAGTCCGGGCTTCGTCCCGACCGACCCACCGCCGCCCGATACCCCTGTGCGAACTGCCTTCCGGGGACGGTCAGGTTTCGCGAACCTCAGCAGACGTCATCTGGAGAGATCCGCCCATGAACTCGTTCAGAGTAACGCCATTGAGCCAGCAGCCAGCCGGAGACGGCCTGCGTACGGATTGACGTTCTTCTTGCACACAACCATCGAGATCGAGTCGCCGATCACCGTGTACGCCGAAGTGCCACCGGTTACGGTCCCCGTATCCGTGAACGCGGTAGTTCCCGCCATGCAGACCCCTCCCCGGGCGACAGTCAACGAGACGATGGTCGTCGCGCCGCCATTCCACGTCCAGGTTAAAGGAGTTGGGCCGCCGACCGTCGTCAAATCCGTGCCCAGGCCAGTAAGGGTTGTTTCGGCATTCGGAGGCGTGCACTTCTTGAGGTGGAACTTGAGGGCACCAATCGCGTGCCCACCCAACTTATGGCAGGTGACGCTGGAGGACGCCCATGCAGGATTGGCCACGACGACTGTTGCTACAGATGCCGACACTGACAGCGCAAGGGCCACTGTTGTCGCCAGGACTAGACGGCGCATGACATTCCCCCCTCTCGGCGGATCTATTCCATCGCACCAAATATGCTAACGAGGTGAAGAGCCTGGTGCTCTGGGGCTAGACGGGGTACGTGACCAGGGATAACACAAGCTGGAGCGTCTTGAGGCAAGAGTAATCGCGCATATGCGATGAAACCGAGAACTCCCCGTCAGCCACGTCACAGGTAAAGCAGATGTCGGCGTTTGAACTGTCGGGCCCACACGGGTATTGCCGAGCGGGTCATCTCACGCGGTGCACGGCAATGCAGGGTGGTGACGCTCCCCGTACTCGGGCAGACGGGCCGATTCATATGACGGGCGCCAACGACTGTCCGTCTTGAACCGGCTCGCGGTATGCACGCTTGGCCGAATGCGTGCCTTAGGCAAGTGCCGTCCGGTGGTCGCGCCGAAAGGCGGACACACGCCCTCGGACGACGGCGGCTCTCCAATCGTAATGAAGGTGACAAATGCACCTCGCCGAAGCGCATATACCGAATATTGAGGATGCGGTCAGCTTCGCCAGGTCGTAGAGATGACTCTGAGGATTTGTCGCTGGAGACCTTATCGACCACCCGACGATCAGAGCCGGAATCATAAGGGGGGGGACGGCATGGCGAGCAAGACTTACAGCAAGCGGATTCGTGGAGGTCTGCGCCTCGGGGCAGCGGCCACACTCCTCAGCGCCGTTGGAGTGTTCGGAGCCGGAGTACTCGGTCTTGGTAGCAGCACCGCATACGCCTCAGCCGTGCACGCGAACCGCCCGACTGTCTCACCGAAGCACTACACAAGCTCCTGCCCAACAATCTTCACCTTCACAGGAACAATCACCACGACCAGTGCCGTTACTGTGACTTACCAATGGATACGCAGTGATCACTCGCACAATCCACCACTGACTCTCGTTTTCTCAAGCGCCGGTACACAGAGTGTGTCGCCGAGTACGTGGGACAGAGGCGTCGTTCCTCCGCATACGAAGGCGAAAGGCTGGGAGAAGATCCAGATCCTTTCTCCGGCTGGGAACACGTCGAAACCTGCCAAGTTCAAACTGCACTGCACGTAGAGCCCGACCGTCGGGCAGCCCTTCATCCTGTAGCGAACCCGAGACGAATCGTCGGCCTGGCGCGTCGTTGGAGGCGCGGCTCAGCCTCCGGTGACGGTGAAGACGGTGGGTGAGGTCACCGATCCGGCGGCGGCCGTGACGGTGAGGACACCGCTCTGGGCGGACGAGGGCACGGTCACCTTGACGTCCTTCTTGGCGGCCTTGGCGATGTGGGCCGACGCCCCTCCGATGCTCACGCCCACGGCCCCGGTCAGATAGGTCCCTTTGATGGTCACCGTGGAGCCGGGCGCGCCGTGGGTGGGAGTGAAGGTGGTCACCTCGAGAGGACCATCCCCCGTCCAGAAGCGCGGATCGTTGGCGTTCACGACCAGGGTGGCCACCACGCCGGCGTGGCCGTAGAGCTCCGACAAGGACTGGATGCAGGGGGCGACCACGTGGTGGTGGCACTTGGACAGGAAGGTACCGGTCGAGGCGATCAAGGGCGCGTAGCAGACCTTGACCCCTTTGGTGCTGGGCAGATCTCCCACCGTCTCCGTCACCGTGACGGTGGCGTTGGCGGCGAAGTTGGTGGTGGAGAGGGTCGACACCGCCGCCGCGTAGTCATAGGCGCCGGGGCAGGGCAAGGTGGCGGCGTTCACCGACAGGTCGAGTTCGGCCCCCACCTCGCTGGAGGCGCCGGCGGCCAGCACGGTGGTGGCGGCCAGGGGGGTGGCCACGGCCACCGAGCAGCTCGGGTTGCACGGTTGCATGGTGGGGCCCGCCGCCACCGTGTAGGTGAACTGATCGGTCGAGTTCACCGCCGAGGTGCCCGCCGTGGTGGCCACGGTCACGTCCACGGTGCCGGCCGATCCCGGTGGGGAGTCGGCCGTGATGGTGGTGTTGTTCTGCACGAGGACGGCGGTGGCGGCCGCGGTGCCGAAGAAGACGTTCGTCACGCTGTAGGTGGTGAAGCCCGACCCCGAGATGGTGACGGGCGTGGTGCCGCTCGTGAGCCCGGTGTAGGGCGCCACCGCGCTCACGTACAGTCCCGCCGGCGAGGCTGGGGTGTACAGCAGGGCGTTGCCGTGGTTGTCCACCGCCGCACAGAAGGTGGGCGAGGGGCACGACACCGAGGCGAGGGGCAGGCTGCCGTCGATGTCGGCGCTCGACCAGGAGCCGGCGCCGTTGACGGTGAGCAGGGCGTTGCCGGCATTGTCGACGGCCGTGCAGAAGTTCTCCGTGGCGCACGACACCGACGTCAGTGCCTGACTGCCGTCGATGTCGTCGGGGAGCGACCACGTGCTGCCGCCGTTGTCGGTGGTCAGCGCGTCACCTCCGCCCTCGACCACCACACAGAAGCTGGCGGTGGCGCACGAGACCGACGAGAGCGAACTGGCGCCGGTCAGAGCCGTCGTCCAGCCCGACCCCTCGTCGGTGGTGGTGATGATGTTCCCGGCGGTGTCGATGGCGGCACAGAAGGTGGTGCCCGGTGCGCACGACACACCCACCAGCTCACTGGGATCGACCTCGGCGTGGTCGGTCCACGACGACCCGTTGTACACCAGGCCGTCACCGGCAGTGTCGACGGCCACGCACGAGTCGGCGCTGGCGCAGGACACCGACAACATGTTGATACCGGCGATATTGTCGGGTGCGGCCCAGCTCGAGCCGTCGTACGTGACGACCTGGCCGGCATCGTCGACCGCCGCGCAGAACGTGGCCGTCGGGCACGACACGGAGTTGAGGGCGTTGTTGTCGACGCTCCCGGGAGATGCCCACTTGTCACCGCGGTAGGTGACGGCGTTGCCCAGGGGGTCTCCGGTGACGCAGAAGGCCGACGTGGCGCATGACACGGCCAGGATCCCCGTGGGGGCGCTGTCACTGGTCACCCCTTCGGGCATCCAGGATGTCTCGGCGTTTATCGTCTTGAAGTAGTTACCCCCGCTGTCAACGGCCACGCAGGTCGAGCTGCCTTGGGGGCACGACACCGAGTTGAAATACGGATGGCCGGGTTCGGGAGGGAAGCCCGTCCAGCCGGTGCCGGAGAAGATCCACGTGTCGCCGCCGCTGTCGACAGCGGCACAGAAGGGGGAGGCACTGGCGCACGACACCGAGGTGAAGTAGTGGAAGACGTTCAGGTCACCGTCGGCGGTCCATGCCGAGCCGTTGTAGTGGAAGCCGAAGCCGTGCCCGTCCACCATGGCACACAGGGTGCCCCCAGAGACGGTGCACGACACCTCGATCCAGGGAATCCCTACCGCGGGGTTGGAGTCGACGTTGCCCTGCGCGGTCCACGAGGCGCCGTTGTAGCCGAAGGCGTTTCCGTTGTTGTCGAAGGCCTCGCAGAACGAGGTCGTGGGGCACGACACCGACCAGAGGTCGACACCGGAATCGATGACAGTGGGCGTCCACGTCGCCCCGTTGTAGAGAACGGCGTCGCCGGCGCTCGCCCCCTGGGTGACACCCATGCAGAACGACGACGACACGCAGGAGATCGACGACATGTCGAAACCGGCGGCCGTGACCGACCAGGAATGTCCGTCGTAGAAGATGGCGTTTCCGCTGCTGTCGGTGGCCACGCAGAAAGTCGAAGAGACGCACGAGACGGCGCTTGTGGAGGGTCCCGTCCCTTCGTAGGTGGTCTGGGCCGACCACTGCGACCCGTTGTAGATGATCGCCTCGTTCTGGGCGCTGTTGACCCCGGCGCAGAAGGTGGTCGTGGGGCAGGACACGGCATCGACGACCACCGGCGCGGAGTCGTCCACGGCCGCGGGGGACGACCAGCCCGGTGGTTGAGCGCTGGCCACGCCGGCTAGGGGCGCCGAAGCCACCAGGACACCGGCGGCGAGGACGAGGACCGCCGCCACCGAGGTCAACAATTGAAGCCGCCCCCGCCGCCGAGCCTGCATGCCACCGCCCCCCTTTGGGGCGACCCCGCCCTGACCAGGATCTTAGGCAAGGCGTCGCCTGGGAGCAACGGCCCGGCCGGCGGCCAATGTCGCCATGCCGTCGACGTCGGCCCATGGGCAAGCATGTCCGGGGTGTTGGCGCCGAAAAGGGACCGGCACGACCGCTGGCACGGACCCGCTATCACGTGATAGCCGGCTGAGATCCACCAGGCGGGATGCCCATGGCGGGTTCGGGCCGGCCCACCATGCCGGGAGGCGGACAGGGGAGTGCCGCCCGTCCGAGAAAACCGTCCGTATCGCCAAGCGACGTGACTCAGGACCCCTTGTGGCTCTTGGGCGCCCAGGCATGCGCATGTCCACGCCGGCCTTCAACAGAGTTTGGCGGACCGTCTCGGGATTTGACCTGAAGTTCCTTGCCGATCGAGGCGCAGGAGCGTCGAGGGGTGCCCCCAATCGCCGGAAATGGGTGAGTCATGCCAAAGGCGTCAACCTCGAGCCTTCCAAGGACGGATCGGCGGAGGAGTTGACCCATGTTCGCAATCGTGGCCAACGTCAGGGTTGAGAAACCTGACGATGCCCGCCTACTCCTGCCCGTGGCGAGAGAAACCCGCGTTTCTCGCGCACCGGGCATCGTGTGTGGTTACTGGCTGGAGCCGATCGATGGAATCGGAACGTCAGTCGTGGTCTTTGAACCAAGAAAGTATGCAAATGAAGCTGCGAAATATCCGGCGCCCCCGATGGCGGTCGTACCCAACTCGATCTGACGATCCGCGAGGTGTTCGCACAGGTCGGATGTATTCGGCTCAGTTCTCCCTACCGCCGGCTATGTGGCGGTGCCCCCTTTGAGGATTACCTCGTAGTGGTGGAGCTCAGCGTCGGCGCTCACAAGGCGGAAGCCGGCTCGGATGAGGGTCCGTTGCGAAGCGATGTTGTCCAGAGGCGTGTCGGCGATCACCCTGGACAGCCCGTGGTCGGCGGCCACGGTCAGCAGGGCGATGACCGCCTCCGCGGCGTATCCATTGCCGCGGGCCGAGGGAGCCAGGCCGTACCCGATCTCGACGCAGCCGCCAGCTGGCTGGCTCTTGAAGCCGAGCCCTCCGATGGCCCGCCCGTCGGCCAAGCATGTGATCCGGTAGTAGCCGAACGGCCGTTGTTCTCCGTGCGTGGTGGTGGCGCGAAGGAACCCCCCTGCTGCGCCTACGTCGCCCTCGAAGGGGAAATCGTCGGCCCAAGTATCCGCTGGTCCCGCATTCCGAGCGACGATACGTTCGGCCTCTGAGGCATCGATCGCATGCAGCTGAAGGCGCGCTGTTCGAATGTCGGTCATGGCAGCAGAGGATCAGCTTCCATCGTACGGAGAAGTTCAACGGTGGACAGATGCTACCGACTCATGCGAGCCCGTTTCGGATTGAACCTCCCGTTATGAGCCAGGCAGGTTTGCTTCGCAGTCTTCCCGGCGGTGGGGGACCAGACAAGTGGTGATTCTGACTCGCAGTGCTCCCACACGAGGCTCGGGTCGCGCCCCGGCGGGCCACCAGGCCAAGCGATACCAGGCTCGGCTCGGGGGGCCACGGCTCCAATATCCGACTTGGGTGTCACATTCGATGCCTGGCCGGTGTCTCTATGACGAGAGCAGTCAATCGGAGGAGGCATCATGTCCAGCAGTCCCCGGATCCCCAAGGCAGAGCTGACCGGCTTGTACGGCGCGATCATCAAGCGGATGGCCCGCAAGATGTTCGGCGAGGTGCCCGAGCCGGTCGGGGTGGCTTGGCACAACCGGAAGGTGTTGAATTTCAGCTTCAGCGTCGGACGTAAGGCGCAGAAGTGGGACCGGTGCGACGAGAACCTGAAGTCGTTCGCTCACATGGCAACCGCAAGCCTTATCGGCTGCAGCTTTTGCCTGGACTTCGGCTACTTCCACGCCCACAACCAGGGCCTCGACGTCAACAAGGCGCGTGAGGTGCCCCGCTGGCGTGTGTCGGATGTCTTCACTCCGCTGGAGCGCGATGTCATGGCGTACGCCGAGGCAATGACGCAAACTCCGCCGACCGTCACTGACGATCTGTCGGACAGGCTGCTGACGGCGCTCGGTCCTCCCGCCCTCGTGGAGCTGACCACGTTCATTGCGTTGGCCAACATGATGGCCCGCTCCAATGTGGCGATGGGTATTGAGTCGCAGGAGTTCTCGGCCTCCTGTGACCTCAAGCCGCTCGCCCTAGCCTCAACGGCATGACTGACGACCCGTTCGTCACCCACCGCGGCCTGCTCTTCACCGTCGCCTACGAGATGCTCGGGTCAGCCGTGGACGCCGAAGACGTTGTGCAGGAGACCTGGCTGCGGTGGTCCAATGTGGACCAGCGGGAGGTGCGTGACCCACGGGCGTATCTGGTCCGGATGGTCACCCGACAGGCGCTGAACCGTCTCCGAACGGTGTCCCGCCGGAGGGAGGAGTACGTCGGGGAATGGCTGCCCGAGCCACTGCTCACCAGCCCCGATGTGGCCGAGGACGCCGAGCTCGCCGTGAACGTCTCGATTGCCATGCTCACCGTCCTGGAGACCCTTGGTCCGGCCGAGCGGGCCGTGTTCGTGCTGCACGAGGTGTTCGAGACACCCTATGACGAGATCGCCGAGGTCGTGGGCAAGACCCCGGCCGCAGTCCGGCAGATCGCGCACCGTGCCCGCGAGCACGTGGCGGCGCGGCGGCCGCGGATGCAGGTGGACCGAGCCGAGCAGGAGGCCACCCTCGAGAAGTTCATGGCGGCCGTTACCTCCGGCGACCTTCAGGGACTTGTGGAAGTGCTGGCCCCGGATGTGGTGTTGGTCGCCGATGGTGGCGGCCTGGTGCCGGCTGCTCGGAAGCCGCTCATCGGGGCCGAGAGGGTGGTGGCGTTCCTGGCGCGCGTGGCGGACCTCTCCGACTTGGTAGCGACGACCGCCTGGCTCAACGGCATGCCCGGTGCTCGTTTCAATGTCGCTGGCGACGACACTGCGGTGAGTTTGGTGATCGAGAATGACCTGATCACCCGGATTTACGCCATTCGCAACCCACAAAAGCTTGGATGGCTGGGAAAGGTGTCGGAACTGCGGCGATGACCGGCTCCCGGTCACTCAGAACCGTCGCGACATTGGGAGCCCTATGCAATGTTCTCCCCCTGGGGGGAAGATTGCCGAGATGGCCTTCTTCATTGACCTGTCGGACCACGATGGGCTGTCCCCGGCGTTCGGCGACCTTCCAGCACGATCGTGCTTGGGGCACCATTGACACAACATCTGGCCGACGTAGCCGGCGACCGTGAGCCATCGCGAGGAGTACTTTGGAAGAAAGGTGCCGGCCGGCGATGACTTTTCGGCGGTTGTACCGTCACATCTCACGACCCGACCACGATCGGAGCCACAATGACGACCAGGACCTCACTACCGAACGAAGCGCGCTGTTGGGCCGACCTCTGGCCGTCCGACGCCCAGGGCAGCACCCGCTTCTCCCCGGCCCAGTTCGAGCTGCGGGCGAACTATGGCTGAGCCTTCGATCTCCGTATCGCGTGACATCGCCGCGCCGGCCGGGCGGATCTTCTCCGTCCTGGCCCGCCCCGCCGACCACCCCGACGTGGACGGATCGGGGATGCTTCGAACAGCGCTGGACGACGTGGTCATCTCGAAGGTCGGCGAAGTCTTCGCCATGAACATGTTCAACGAAGAGATGGGCGACTACGTCATGGAGAACCGCGTCGTTGAGTTCGAGCGGGAGAGGCGCATCGTGTGGGAGCCGGTGATGCGTTCGATCGACAAAGCCGACTTCCAATCCGACGTCGGGGATCCGGCGCATCACCAATGGGGATGGCAGCTCGAACCCTTGGACGCCGGCCGTACCCGAGTCACGGAGTTCTTCGACTGCAGCCGCTCACCCGATTGGCTTCAGGAGGCGGTCAAAGGCGGCGAGCGGTGGCGGCCCGAGATCGAGACCAGCCTGGAGAACCTCGAGAGGCTTGTCGCCGGGTCCTGACTGGTCCCCGCAGGGAGGTGCGTCATCCGCAATTACCGAACAACTTCGACTGGTGATTGACTCGGCCGTACCTCCTGATTGCAAGTCAGCGCCCGCACTCCACGGGTCGGTGGCAGCTTTCGACCCTCCTTGCGGGGCGACCGGCAGGTTCTGCGCCTGCGCGGGCCTCCTCCAGGCACGACAGAGTGCGTCGCCCTATGGTGGCAGTCACGGCTTACTGGAGGTCGCTCATGCCGAAGTATTTGCTCGAAGTGAACTACACACTCGACGGGATCAGAGGACTCAAGTCCGAAGGAGGCTCGGCCCGTGTCGCCGCCGCTACGGCGCTTATTGAGGGCCTCGGAGGGAAGGTTGAATCCTTCCACTTCGCCTTCGGTGGCAGCGATGTCTACGTGATCGCCGACTATCCCGACAACGTTGCGGCCGCTGCGGCGGCGCTGGCCGTGAGCGCTGGTGGTGGGGCCACAAGTCGGACCGTGGTGCTCCTTACTGCGGCTGAGATCGACGCGGCCGCCGGCAAGAAAACAACCTACCGACCCCCTGGGGGCTGACACTCGGCGCCGAGGCTCTCGCCCTTCAGTCAACCGGAGGATTGAGCACGTCCCCTCCGATATCAAGCCGGTCCTCGGGTTGCACCTCAACACATTCCAGTTTGTTGTCAGAGAGTAGAGCGGCGGCGCATTCTTCTGAGGCGCCAATGAGGGTTGAGTCGAAGTCGATCTCGGTACCCACGCACCAGGAACGGTCGTCGGGCCAAGCGAGGCTGGGAGTAATGTCGAGGGGTCCTCGGCCCAGTTCACAGATCGACGCCGATGGTGCCTTGGCCAAAAGGTACCGGCGGGCCGGGTGCTCGAAACGCGAGGCGCTGCGGACGCGCTCGGCTATCTCATGTAGTTGCTCTCCCATCCGATTCACCTCGGTGCTCTCTGTCTCCGTGAACGACATTGAGCGCGGATAGCCGAACGCTCCCCAACCCTCCCAGATACCCAGCCAGCACGTCTCGGGAGTCGTCGTCCGAGCCGCCAAGATGGTGTGCAAGGTGTGACATTGGTCGGCGAACAGATGCCCTTGCCACGGCTCCTGGGTGAACGGCGACGGTCCACTGGTACCTGGCATAGATGCACTCAGTGGGCCGAACTGCATCAGGGGGTGGTAGGTCCGTCCACTCCAGTCAGCCACCTCTCGCCAGGTCGTATCAACGTCGCGCCACGTCACGATGGGATCTGGCTCAGTTCGCCTCGCTGGATGAAGAACTCTGACATATGCAGGGAAGCCCGACGGGATGACGGCCCCTACCGGCATGCCGTTGCCACTCGTCAAGAATGACGGGAGAAGCCGAGGCAATATCCACGCGCTGGGCGACAGATCGCTCTGGAGCCTGACCTCCTCAGGCCAAACCGGGTCTCGCCAGTAGCTCGTTATCTCTCCATCTTGGTCCAACACCAGAACGTCGCTCCCGTTGCCGATGTGACGATGTCGGAGGAGCCCTCGCCGAGGGCTACGCCCCGCGGATCCCTCGGGCCTTCGGCACGGATGCCCTCGGCCGGGACGCAGTGCGCCTCGGGCATCAGCGCCTCGATGACACGGCTCATACCCGCCGATCGGACGAAAGCCGATCTGTTTATCGACGATCCTCACGGTGCATTTCGGTGCCAACGGAGAAGCGCGCCAATGTCCGGTCATGGGTTGAGGCAGTCGTCGCACCGAAGGCGCAGGACTGGGCGAGGTGCTGGAAGCCCACAGCCTTGTTTGGCTGGACCGTAGACACCGGGAAGGCCTGGAGATGGAGGTGATTTACTGAGCCACCAAGGTGAGCTGGCTAGTGATCGGTCGCGTTCACTACTTGACCGCCCGGGTAGAACAAGGCATGTGTTAGTCCCGCGCCACTGACGGACCTGATGGCCGCTTTGGCGTTTGCGAGGAAGACAGTAGGCGTGCTCCAAGCAGCGCCATCGATGGTTGTCGGATCCCCGTTTGGCTGGCTTGGTGTGAGGACGTTCGGATAAATGAGCCAAATCGTAAAATGCACCGCTCGGCTGGGTGGAACCACGCTCCATGTCAGTGCGGTTGAGGCAGAGCACACCGGTCCGCGTGAAGTGACCTCGACGACGGTCTGCTCACGTGGAGAGTTCCCAAAACTGCTCCCCTCAAACTGGATACCGGCTTCGGCTGGCCGCTTCGAGGTCAGAGTGAGAGCTCCATCAACCTCTCGGAACAGGGTCCGATTCAGGTCCAATGCACCGTTGCCCGTGTTGTCATTGGCGAGACATGCCTGGGCGATATCGTTTGGTACCTGACCCGGCTGAACCAAGGGCTGACTGTAGAGCGTGACGCTGGCTGTATCGCCCGCAACATCCGAGTAGCGGGCGGTTGGCTCGGCCGTTGTCGTCGTCGAGGCAGAGTGCGAGGTGATCGTGGCTGCGCTCGGTGAAGTTGGGGAACTACACGCCGCTACGATGCACGTGCTTATGACCAACCCTGCGATGACCCTCCGTCTAGGCGTCATTATCGCCGGCATGGTAGAGCACGTGGTCGGGTTGCACAATGGATGATGGCGTGTGGCCGGGGCCGAGTGGTGTCTCCATTGACACCGCAGACGCCGTCGTTCAGCGCTGCACGCAGAACGACTCCGACGTCATCATGCCCTACCGGCTCAATGTCGAACCGGACTCGTCAGAGTCGGGATATCCGACAGCGTGAAGTCGGACAAGACGCTTACCTGTCGGGTCGCGGCCGAACTCCCCCTGAGGGTCAGAAGGTCCACCGGGTGGCGCCGCCGGGTTCCTCGGTGGCGACGGCGAAGGCATCTTCGGGCACGAATTCGTAGACGTACCACGGCGGCGGCCCGGCGCTGGGGGCGCTGTACCTATGGGTGAAGCCGCCGCCGGCCACGGTTGGTGCCCAGCCGCCCTCGGCGAACACCCCGGCGAGGCGCTGCAGGAGCGCGTCGTCGGTAACACGGACGGCCCGGCCCTCGAGCGCCACGTCGTAACCGTGGATGGCGACGCCGAAGGCGCAGCGCGGGTCGCGCTCGACGTTCCGGATCTTGCGCGACCGGGGACCGCCGCAGAAGTAGTAGCGGCCGTCGACCCAGAAGGCGCCGACGGCAGTCATGTGGGGCCGGCCATCGGCGTCGATCGTCGACAACCAGAAGGTGTGGTGGCCGGGTCCACCGGTGCCCGGTTCCTGGGTCAGATTGGTCTCGAGAGTCCGGCGCACATCGGTCCAGTCGAGTGGGGCGAGGTCGTAGAGGTCGGCGAGATTCTTCGCTCGGGGTTTGGGGGCAGGCATGTCAGTGTCCACGATCGAAGGAGGCGGAATTCATCGTACCGGGAATCTAGCGTCGGCGAATCCACTGCCGTACCGGCTGCGGAGCACGCGCACGCTCAGCGCCGGCACAATCGTGTTTGGGGTTCGAGTTTGGTTCGCGCTGGCCTCAGACGGCGCCATTGCAAGGATGTTCCAAAGGCAATCTCCCTGGTCAGGGTGGTTCAAGAAACGGCCCGTTATCGCCACGTTTGTCCTGTTCTGAATGATGGACAGCTGTCCAGACATGGCAGATACTCTCGCGTCTCTCGCGACTGTTCGCCAGGCCTTCAGTGAATGCGAGTCTCCAAGACGCGCTTGGCATGCTCGTGTTGATGATCAGGACCTACGTCAACCGCGGCGCCGAGGGCCTCGACTTGGTTCAGCGTGGCCAGAGCCGAGGGCAGATCCGTCGAGTGGGTCGTCCAGACCAGGCCGAGGCCTGCTCCGTGCATCTCGATCAGGTCCCGTTCGGTCAGTCTGTTGCCTTCGTCAAATCGCGTGAAGAAGGAATTCCAGAGTTCCCTACAGCGAATCGCGCTGGCGATGTAGCGGGCAGCGGCGGCGATCATCCGCTCGGATGGCACAGCCTTCATGGTAGATGCGGACCCGCTTCGATACGACCGTCCGCCTAGAGCGGCCGTTTCGGCCGCCTACCGCTCTTCACCGGACAACCCGGGCCGACGGTGTGTTCTGCTACATCGTCTTCACTGGGTGTCGGCGAGATGCCGCGCGCTTGATCGCAAGCGGCGGCGGCGTCTGGGGGACCCGAGGTCCTCTCCATCTGCCGACCGGCAGGCACCACCCTGCTCATCGCCTCGCTGGAGGGACGCCTTCGCTGCGAGCCACCCGGAAACGCCGGGAATGATGCAGGTCAGGACCTCCCTCAGGTGCTTTCGATCGAGACGAGCGGGCAGGTGAAATCGCCTACAGGCCATGAGTGGTTGCCCGGTTGCCGGCCCCGAGGTAGTCGACCACGATCACTGTGGAGGGTCCATGAGACACGCGAGAGACGGCTCATCCGGAGCCGCGGGGCCACGCAGTACACGATGCACAGTATTGGAGAGAGATGATTCGCTCGAGTCCTGACATTCCATTCGACCCCAGGTGCCGCAATTGTCTGAGAACGCTACCCGAGGGAGGTACTGGGGACGGCAACCTGTGCCCCTCCTGTCGGAGCGAACTGAGGACGGCGCTGCGTGTTCATTCGCACTCACGGCGGGACCCAATAGGCAGCTTGGCACGCTGAATCCCGACCACTTGGGTTCCACCGTTGGAAGTCTCTGGTCATCGCGGACCCCAATGCAGTCCACGGCCTTCCTCGCTCGACGGAGCAAGGTGACACTCCCTCACTGTCGTTAGCGGCGGGCGAGGGAAGTCCACCCTGGCTCCCGATCAGACGTTCGACACATACGTCTCGGTAAATGAGTTGCTGTGCTTCAGGACACGCACCCTGACTTCTGTGCCCCGCTGTGTCAGCTGGACGTCGTCGACTGCGAGTCCTGAACCGGAATCTGTCGGCAGGCTCGTTCCCGGACTCCGCTTGGGCTGCTGAGCGAACCTCGGTCCGATACCGATACCGACACCGATTTGCTCCGGGTTTGGTTACCCGAGCGGACTCAGTGGCGAGAGATCTACCGTTGGAGGTTGCCGAGGGACGTCGATCGTGCCCACGCGGTTGCCGAAAAGATGGAGACCCGGAGGCACGAGGTTGCGGTGGGTCCAGAGGACCAGTCCCGCCACAAGATCGACATACACGGCGTCGACGAGGTACCGAAGTGCGGAAGTGTGACCGCCGAAGGAGCCGAAGATGCCGGGTCCCGCGAGAGCGAACACCAGGTAGATCGAAAGAACCGAGAAGACGATCATGATCAGGACGGCCACGAAGGCGATCGCCGACACGTAGCTTTGCCCGACGCGTCGGGAGGGATTCGTCGGTTCACCACCCGCCAAAGCCAGAGCCAGTCCGCGCCGAAGGTGTGTGACCAGGAGAAAGATGCCGATCAGAGTGGTCAATCCGCCTAGCACCACCGCACGAGCAATGGAGTCGGCGATTGGAGTGGAATGACTGCCGATAAGCCGCGCCAGAGACGCCACGATCACCGTCGATGCGATCGTCGAGATCACGATGGTGACGAACGAGACAGCGAAGAAGTACACACTTTGCGGTCGACGCCCAGTCGGATCGGGGTCAGCCCGATTGGCCACGACGATGATCACGAAAACACCGACGAGCGCCAATACGACCACGATAGCTAAGACATCGACGAGTATTCCGGCGACCGAGGCCAGTCCAAAGCCGCCAGTGGGGCCGAAGGTCGTGGTCGACGTCCCGCCCTGGACAAGAGGTGCGCTTGAGCTACCCGGGAGAGTTGGGATTGACGGCACTCCCGGGATCGTGGGAATCGTGGTTGACGCAGCGCTCATGAGGTGGATCATGGGATAGTCGCTCACTCGCTGAGGTTGTGCCACGACAGTACCTCTGTTCCTATGCCCTGCCGTGCATGCTTCGAACAGACGGTAGGTGCGCAATCTTGATCGATCGTTGGACCGAGCTGCCGTGACGGGGAGCGTTCGTACGCTGGCAATCGCCCCGCGGCCAAGAGCTTCATCCGACGCGCAGACGACGCGGTCACGACGGCACGAGTTTGAAGAACTCGCGAACGACGTCCCGCAGCTTGGTTCTCTAGTCGCGGGTATCAGTCACTCATCGGACGATCTCGTCCCTGCGAGAACTGGGCAATTCCCCTCGCCAGGCGAGCGGGCTTTCCAGGCGATCGATAAGATCCGGCGTCACTAGCCGAACACGTGCGAGGCAGCTGCCAGGCAAACCCGCCCGACCTCGGTCGCCGGGGAGCCCAAGGGGGAGACATGGAAGGCACGAGAATCATGTTCCGGCGGTCGACACCCGTTGACACACCCGCAGCGGGGGGCCGGCCACGTCGAACTATCGTCTCCATTGCAATCGTGGCACTTCTGCTTGGTGCATGCGGAACCACGAAGGCGAACACGTCACAATCGACCACCACGTCGACTGCTTCCGGCACATCCACCCCGACAGGGACGTCGCCTGGTGTCACCAACACGTCCGTCACTGTGGGTCAGGTCGACGACCTGACGGCACCGTTACCCGGTCTCTTCAAAGGGGCAGAGGACGGCACCAAAGCGTATTTCGACTACGTGAACAGCCTCGGTGGGGTGAATGGCCGCACGATCACACTGGATGCTCAGGACAGTGCCTACAGCGACGGCACTGTGGCCAACGCCACCACGGCCCAGATCAAGAACGACTTCGCCCTCGTCGGCGGCTTCTCCCTGGACGATGCGGCGGAGGAGCCCCTCGTCAAAGCCGCCGGTATGCCCGACATCGCGTATCCACTGGACCCCGGTCTCGCGAACCTGTCGACGTCGTACAGCCCCTTCCCCAACGCTGACAATGAGGCCCCGACGACGATTTTCAAGGTGCTGAAGAAGAAGTTCCCGACCCAGATCAAGCATGTGGGCATCTTGTGGGCCAATGCCACAGCCTCCACGGCACTTGCTGAACGCGCGTTCGAGCGAGCGGCGAATGCAGAGGGTTTCAAGATCGTCTACGACGTCAGTTTCACCCCCAGCCAAACGACATTTCTGGCCAACGTCCTCAGTATGAAATCAGCGGGCGTCCAGATGTTCTTCTCGCAGCAATTGCCCGATTCCTATGCCGAGACGGTGGCTAAGGAGATGAGCGAGCAGAACTTTCACCCCATCAACGTCGAGGAGGACGCCTATACGGCGAACCTCATCAAGGATGGCGGCGTCGCGGTCAACGGCATGTACATCTCAGTCGGTTTTGCTCTCTATCTGGGGACGGATGGGAGCCTGCCCTCCGTGCAACTCTTCACTAAATGGATGAACAAGGCCGATCCAACAGCCAATTTCGAGTTGGAGTCGCTGTTCGGATGGGCGTCGGCGGAGCTCTTTGTGGACGGCTTGCGTCAGGCGGGGTCACCGCCCACCCGTGTCGGGCTCGAAGCCGCGTTGGACAAAGTCACCAGCTTCAACGCCGGAGGGTTACTGGCATCCGCCGATCCCGCTCAGAACATACCCGCGTCCTGCGTCGTTTTGGCCCAAGTCCAAAACGGCAGAATCGTCCGAGTCTCGCCTTCACCGAAGACGGGATTCCTCTGCCTACCCAATTCGTTGTTGCCGGCTACGGGATTCAAGCCAGAAGTGAGGCCGACCCACTGAGTCGAGTGAGACCGAAGAAAATCACTGGCTCGGAAGACCGCGACCTCCGTATCACCGACGAAGCAGGTCGCATCCCCCGACAGCACCACCACGACTTCGCGTCTCGGATGTCCGGCGGTCGAACGGGCCATCACAAGGGCTGCCGCCAGTAGTAGTACAGCGCATGGTCGTCACGGTAGGTGTGTCCGTAGTCCACGCCACTGACAGGCCGTTCCAGCGTGTCTTGTTCGTGATCGAAAGGCCTCCAGGCGGGATCACGTACCAAGCGGCGAAGTGGGGGATCGACCACGTGACGTAGCCACTCTGGATGCTCAGCGAACACCGCTTGGCACTCGAGGAGCGGTCGATTCGTGCCGCCACTCGTCGGAAAGCGAAGCTGGGCGAGATCATCCTCCCATCCGCAGACGGGACAAGTGTCGAAGGAGCCGGGGCCTTCCGCGAAGACCAGGTACCCACAACACGGACAGGGAAACGGCGGGTCCACGGGGGCAACGTACTTCGCCAATGACGGCGAAGTCCCAGGGGTGCGCCAATGGTCTCGGCCAATGTCCGGATCAAGTTCGGGCGCTGAATGCGCCAGGTACCCGTGCGGCCGGAGGTCACCCGCGTCGCAAACGAGCGACCAGGGCAGGCATTTCCCGGGTGTCGCTCAGAAGCGCGGAACCGTCGATCGAATCGGCGGTCCACCGAACAAAGACGTCCCGGAGAGTCTGCCCGTCGATGTCGTTGGGCCTTCCCGCGTTGTTGAGGCAGGCTCGGAGGAGAAATCGACCACCGGGGCGCAGGATCCTCCAGACTTCCATCTCGTACTGAGTGCGATCTTCGGCGAGCATGTAGTGAAAGCAGCCCCGATCGATCACAAGATCCGACACGCTGTCGCCGACCGGGAGTCGTCGGACGTCTCCGATGAGGAATTGGGAACCTTCATGGAGTGCCTTCGCTCGTCCGATGGCGAAAGCGGACCGGTCGATCCCCAAGGCCCACCACCCTACGGCCGACAAATGCGCGACCTCGGTGCCCAGTCCGCAACCGACGTCCACGACGACGCCTCGTCTTCCGATCCACCCGTCCGCCTCGGCGGCGAGTAGCTCGGGTGAGGCTTCGGAGAGATGCCACCAGCTGTAGGCATCGCTCGAATACGGATCATCCACCGTTCCATTGTGATCGCCCGAAGTCCTTGCGGTCCACTTCCGCGTCGAGCGAATCCGGGCCGTCAACGGCACGCGTCGCCGTCGAACCCGGGTCGTCGCATGGCTTCGCCGGGGAGTGCCTGCGAACTTGCTCCGGGCGGGAGAGTCGCTTGACGTTCACGCGTCGCACGCAGTCGCAGAGAGAGCGAGTCCGCAACCTGATCTAAAATCCCGTGTCTCCCACTTGATTTCTGCGAAGTTGTGCGTGGTGAGGAGCTCCGAGATCGTATCGGTCCATTCGTTCAAGGGGACCCTCTTCTCGATGGCCCAGCAGTGGGTGACGGTGGCGATTTTCCCACCGCCCCGGATGACCCGGGCGATCTCCTCGACGGCTAGGACGAGAGGATCCCAGAGCTGGATGCAGTTGACGGCGATGATTCCGTCGAAACTGTCGTCCGGCGAAGGGATCGCCTCGGCACCCGCCCTGTGGAGGACGACACGTCCGTCGTCGATCGCCTGGCGATTCCGGCGGCGGGCGAGCTGAATCATTGTGGACGAGGGGTCGATTCCGGTGACGACCCCGGTGTCGGGGAGGCCGGCTAGGGCCTCGACACCGGCCCCCGGGCCGAATCCGATGGCGAGCACCTGGTGCCCCGGTGCCGGGCGCAGCTCAGCGATGGCTGCAAGTTCCATGTCCCGGTTCATCCTGGCCATCACCGGTCCCGCCGCACGGCCTGCCAAGCCTTCAAATGACGAGACGGCGCGGCGGTTGCCGGCCGGTTTGCCGATTCTTTCCATGGGACCGAGACAATCACTTGAAGTACACTTCAAGTCAATGGACGATCTGCTCGACATCGGAGTCGTGGCGGCCCGCTCAGGCATGACGGCATCCGCGTTGCGCTACTACGAGCGGGAGCAGATCATCGTCAGCAGCGACCGCAAGGGCCTTCGCCGCCAGTATCGTGCCGACGTCCTCGAGACCTTGGCCGTGGTGGCGATCTGTCAGCGCGCCGGATTCAGCCTGGCCGACATCAGGGCCATCCTGGCGACGGGTGGACGTCCGGAGTGGAAGGACCTCGTCGCCCGCAAGCGCGACGAGCTCCGTGATCACGTCGAGGATGTGACCCGGGTCGCCGAGCAGCTCGACCACGCCCTCACATGTCCGAGCCGCAACGTTTTCGATTGCCCGCACTTCCAGACTGCGATGCACCAAGCCCTGCCCGTTCGCAAGATCAAGTCGGAACGTCCGGATGTTTGATTACGGCTCACAACGATCATCGAAGCAAACACCCGGTTCCCATGGAAGGAGTGAGGATCGCCCGGATAGAGTTGTGTAACTCCGGAGGAAGGACAGCCGCCATGAATCGACTCTCCGTCCCATGTCGCATCGATCAGAAGGCGATCTGATCTCGTGGACTCATCGACCATCACCGCGGCGGCGGCGCGATTCGAACGAGCGTGGGCGATCGCGGTCAAGGACAAAGCGGAACATGTAGCTCCCTCTGAAACCGATATGGTCGAAGTGCACGAAGCCGCTCTTGAGTTGGTCGGAGCGACCTCGACACGCACCCTGCAAGAGGCCCTTCGCGTACTCGAAGAACTCGACCTCTGAGGGACGACGACCGACGAGCGATCGCGCCACGTCTTCGTGGGAAGGACAATGGCGATCGGTTCCGGGAAGATGATTTAAGCTCGGTCCAAATGGACGTCTTGGTCGTGGTGGGAACCGACGATGTGCCGGAACAGCTCATCGAGCGTGCTCGTCACGTCGTTCGCGTCCCCGATAACACTCTCGGTCCGACCACCGTAGCCGAGGTGCGCGCCCGGATACCGAGAGACGTCGGTGTCGTTGGTCTTGACGGGTCTCCGGCGGCCTTGGCGGCCGCTGTCGGACTGCATTCGGCCGGCCTCCCGGTGACTTTCTACGCCGATCATGCCGGGGGGGTCGTGCCCTCCGGTGTGAGGTTGCTCCCGCTATCGGACACGGGACCGACGATGGAGGTGTCCCATTCCCTCCTCGAACTCGTCGGTGAGACGCCCTTGGTCCGGCTCGACCGTGTGGGGCGTGATCTGTCGTGCCATCTCGTGGCCAAGCTTGAGTTCCTCAACCCCGGCGGCAGCGTCAAGGACCGCCCGGCGCTGGCCATGATCGAGGCCGCTGAACGCGCCGGACTTCTCGGTGCGGGCGGGACGATTGTGGAGCCGACGTCGGGCAATACCGGGGTCGGCCTGGCGATCGTGGCGGCGCGCAAGGGCTATCACTGTGTCTTCGTCATGCCCGACAAGATCGCGCCGGAGAAGATCGATTTGCTGCGCGCTTACGGGGCTGAGGTAGTGGTGTGTCCCACCACCGTGGCCCCCGAGCACCCCGACTCCTACTATTCCGTGTCTGATCGGCTGGCTCGTGAGATACCGGGGGCCTTCAAACCGAACCAGTACGCGAACCAGGACAATCCTCGGGCCCATGAGACCTCGACCGGCCCAGAGATATGGCGACAGACGGCGGGGCGGGTCACGCACTTCGTGGCCGGCATCGGAACCGGTGGGACGATCACGGGGGTCGGGCGTTACCTGAAGAGCCAGAATCCTCATGTTCAGATCGTGGGCGCCGATCCGGAGGGCTCCGTGTATTCCGGCGGCAGTGGTCGGCCCTATCTGGTCGAAGGGATTGGCGAGGACTTCTGGCCCGACACGTACGATCCCTCTGTCGTCGACACCGTGGTCATGGTGAGCGACCGTGACTCGTTTCTCACGGCCCGGCGCGTGACGCGCGAGGAGGGCATCCTGGTCGGTGGATCGACGGGGACGGCGGTCTGGGCCGCCCTACAAGTGGCACGACCCTTAGGGCCAGACGATGTCGTTGTCGTCCTCATCCCCGATTCGGGACGTGGCTACCTGTCGAAGCTCTACAACGACGGTTGGATGACCGACTTCGGCTTCTTGCGCTCCGGCGGTCTATCCGTGGGGGAAGTGATCGCTCATAAGGGCGGCAATCTCCCGCCCCTCATTCACGTCCACCCCGACGACTCCGTTCGCGATGTCATCGCTATCTTGCGTGAGTTCGGGGTCTCGCAGGTCCCCGTGCTCAAGGTCGAGCCGCCGGTCGTCGCCGCCGAGGTCCTCGGATCCGTGCAGGACCGCGATCTGCTCGAGGCGGCCTTCCAGGACCACGAGTTGCTGGCGCGTCCTGTGAGCGAGGTCACCGGTCCGCCTCTCCCTACCATCGGTGTTGGTGAACCGGTGGAAATGGCTGTCTCCCGTATGCAGAAAGTCGGCGCCGTCCTCGTCTTCGACGCCGGGCACCCTGTTGGGATCTTGACCCGGTCCGACGTCCTCGGCGCCCTGGTCGGGCGCTCGGCGACCTGACGATCGACGACCGCCATGGACGCCCGCTCCCCTCGCTATGGATTTGAGACGCGCGCCATCCACTCCGGCCAGGATCCCGACCCGGTGACCGGGTCGGTGGTGCCCGCCGTCCACCTGGCGACCACGTACCGGCAGAACGCCGTGGGTGCCGACCAGAGATACGAGTACGCGCGTTCGGGGAATCCCAACCGCTCCTCCCTGGAAGAGCAAATGGCCTCTTTGGAAGATGCCGGCCACGCGTACGCCTTCGCCAGTGGTCTCGCCGCCGAGGACGCGGTGCTGCGATCACTCGTCTCACCGGGCGATCACATGATTCTGCCCCTCGACGCTTATGGGGGTACCTTTCGACTGGTCGATCGCGTCTACAAACCGGCCGGCATCGACTACACGACCAGCGACGTCGATGACGCAATGTCTCTCGATGCCACCTGGCGGGATGAAACCCGACTGGTGTGGGTCGAGACGCCGAGCAATCCATCGCTGTCGATCGTCGACATCGCCGCGACGGCTGCCTTTGTCCACGCGCGAGGCGCCGTCCTCGTGGTCGACAACACCTTCGCCACCCCCTATCTCCAGAATCCCCTGGCCCTGGGTGCCGATGTCGTGGTGCATTCGACGACAAAGTACATCGGAGGGCACTCAGACGCCGTCGGTGGCCTGGTAGTGCTGGATGACTCCGAAGTCGCCGGGCGGATCGCCTTTCTTCAGAACGCCACCGGGGCGGTACCGGGCCCGTGGGACGCCTACCTGATCCAGCGCGGGGCGAAGACGCTGGCCATTCGTATGGATCGGCACTGCGCCAACGCGCAGGCCGTCGCCGACTTCTTGGACGCCCACTCTCTGGTGGCGACGACCTTCTATCCCGGACTGCCCGAGCACCCTGGCCATGCTGTCGCCAAACGGCAGATGCGCGGGTTCGGAGGAGTCGTCTCGTTCCGCCATGCCGGAGGCGAGACTGGCGCCCTGACCATGGTGGCGCGCACGAAAGTCTTCACTCTGGCGGAATCATTGGGAGCGGTGGAGTCTCTCATCGAACACCCTGGGCGGATGACCCATGCCGTCCTGGCGGAGTCGTCGTTGGCCGTGGACCCGAGCCTTGTTCGCTTGTCCGTCGGAATCGAGAATATCGACGATCTTCTTGCAGACCTCGATCAGGCGCTTCGGGGTTGATGTCGTCGGGCCGTGGCGAGGCGGCCCGTGGCCCGTTCTCGATGTCGGGTGCGCGCATCGATGTCGCTGTTAGCCGTTCGCCCCCCACGGCTCGTCACGACGTCGCCGAGGTGTCCGGAGACACGCACCCGGGCGGGGGTGTCGACGACCCTGGCTGGCCCGGCATGAGGACGGTGCCGGCGCAGCCGAAGTCTGAGAATGTCGTCTCCCCCGACTGACTGAAACCGTCGGAGAACGACGCGGTGGAGTCCGTCTGACGGATGTACCCGGCTCCGTCAATTGAGATCTTGACCGTCGTTCCGGTGTAACCCTGCTGCTTCAGGACGGCGAGCGCGTCTTGTATGGTCGTGGCCTCGGTCGCGTTGGTGCCGGCTACGGTCGCCTCCTGGGCGGGGGAGAGCGTCACTTGGTACACCGTGACCGGCGCGCCGTCGACCGTCCCCGTGCCGATCTGGTCGGCGTTCGTGATGGCGCTTTCGTCCAGCTCCAGATACCCGGTGGGATTGGCCAGGACCATCATGTCCAGCGCACCCTGCCGGGCGCCGAGGGTGCCTTCGACCAGACCCGAGAACCCCGACAAGGACGATCCCGGACCCGAAACGGTGGATCCCGGTGACAGCCCGTAGTTTCCTCCACCCAGCTCCCAGACGTCCGTGCCGTCGTCGCGGAGCGTGATCTGGCCTAACCCGGACACCTGGGTGCCGACCACCATGGCGAACGGAGCCGTATCGACGGTCCCTTGTCCCGAGATTGCCATTCCCGATCCGCCAGCGATCGTGGTGGAGCACACCCAGGTGGATCCTCCGGACGCCCCGGTGCCGCCAGATGTGCCGGGGGCGGTCGTGGGCACGGTGGTCGGGATAACGGTGTCGGGCACGGTGACCGTGGTCTGGTAGCACGGAGTCGTCGTCGTGGTGGTGGGAGCTGTCGGACTCGTGAGCGGCTGCTGCGAGAAACTGATGTCGAAGCTGCCGGACGCGATGGTGGTATCGAGAGCGTCGATCACGCGGTGCCGTGCGAGGGCATTGTGCTTGGGTGACGTCGTTGACCGAGCGGACGCCACGGCCAGGATCACGGGCACCGCCACCGCCAGGAGGACAACCACCGAGGTGACGCGCGCCAGGGTCCGCCGCCGAGGCGGCCGGGGCCCGTGGCGCCGGTCGCGGATCTCCTCGAAGGTGACTGGATCGATCCCCCCTTGGATCAGTGATCGGATGTCTTCTGACATATCAGCCATGATCAGCTACCTCCAGGGCGGCACGGAGCTTGGACAAGCCCCTCTCCAGATGTGTGTGGACGGTCGACGGAGCGAGGCCGGTCAGATCGGACACCTCGCGGGTGGTCCAGTTGAAGCCGTGAACGAGAACGACGGCGACACGCTGCCGCTCGGGGAGTTCAGCCAGGAGCCGGAGCAGCGATGGCTCGTATAGAGAGTCGGTGTGCTCCGGTCTTTCGAACAGGACGGGGACCTTGCGCCGACGGACGCTGCTCTGACCGACGCGGTAGAGATAACCGGCCGGATTGGTCATGGCCCGAAGCTTCGGCCAGTGCTCCCATGCGTAGGCCAGGGCGTCCGCCGTGGCCTCCCGTCCCCGGTCCCACCCGAGTGACGCCGCCAGCGCTCGATGCAGCCGGGGTTCGGCCGTGATCACAAAGGCCCGAAATTCGACCTCATCCGCCTCGTTCATCTCGCTCCTGACGACGCTCCTCATCCTGAGAGAGCGATGAGACCCCCCGACCTGCTACACGTCCGTAGTGATTTCGGGCGAAGGAAGACACCGAAGGTGACGTCAGACAGCGGCGACGAACATCTGCTGCGTGATCCCCGGTCCTAGCGCCACGGTTCCGCCGTCGATCTCGAGGGTCACGGTCCCATCGGGTGCCCGGGACCGCACGAGCGCTGATCGACCGGGGATGCACCCGTGCTCACCGAGGTACTCGAGCGAGGCCATGTCCAACTCGACCTCCTCGGTGATCCTCTCGAGCCGCACCCGACCTCCCGGTTCGACGTCGGCCAGGCTCATCTGGGGGGCCCGGTCGTCGACCCGGCCGGCTCCGGGAATGGGATTGCCGTGCGGGCACGTGCTCGGGTTGCCGAGGAGCTCCACCAGATGGGCCTCGACCTCGTCCGAGATCACGTGCTCCCAGCGTCCCGCCTCGAGATGGGCCTTGTGCCAGGGGAGCCCGATGACGTCGACCAGTAGCCGCTCGGCCAGTCGATGCTTGCGGATCACGCTGTCGGCCAGAGTCCGGCCTCGTTCGGTCAGCTCGATCACGCGACCACTCCGGCTCACGTACCCGTCGTCGGTCAGGCGCTCGAGCATCTCTGACACCGACGGGGCCGTTCTCCCCATCCGCTGGGCGATCCGTGCCTGGATGACCGGCGTCCCCTCTTCGGTGAGCGAATGAATCGTTTCGAGGTACTCCTCGACGGGGGGGTGGAAGCCGTCGGTCACGGGGCTCATCTTACCGATCGCCGTCCGACGGGACCTCGGCGACCCTCATCTCGATCCGATCCATCCCGAATTCCGATCGGTCGGGCGGCTTGACCCACAATATTTGGGCACCCTAATATCGTGGCCACGACATCCACGCCGGCGCGGGGAAGGCGCAGGCACGCCGGGAGCGGAGCGCACGCATGAGGACAGCCATGGGAAAGGGCTTCTTCGCAGCGTGTGCCGTCACCGTGGGGGCCGCCGTTCTCTCCGGATGCGGGGGTGGCTCGGCCGCATCGGTGCCGTCGATCACGCTCTACAACGGTCAGCACGTGCAGACGACCGAGCAACTGGTGGTCGCCTTCGAGAAGCAGACAGGCATCCACGTCAACATCCGCAGCAACGATGAGGATGTTTTCGCCAATCAGATCGTCCAGGAAGGGGCCAGGTCCCCGGCCGACGTCTTCTACACCGAGAACTCACCGGCCCTCGAATATCTCCAGGAGCGCGGCCTGTTGGCGGCTGTGGATCCCGCGACCCTTGCCCGGGTGTCCTCGGCATACGACTCCCCCCGGGGCGACTGGGTCGGGGTCACGGCCCGGGTGAGCGTCCTCGTCTACAACACCGACCTGGTGAAGCCGGACCGACTTCCCACTTCGGTGATGCAACTGGAACAGCCCCAATGGCGCGGCAAGCTCGCGTTGGCGGCCGGGGAGACCGATTTTCAGCCCATCGTCACGTCGATTGAGAAGACCCACGGGAAGGCCGCCGCCCTGGCATGGCTCCAGGCCGTCAAGACAAACGCCGGAGGTCACCTCTACCCCGACAACGAGACGCTCACGGAGATGGTCAATCGGGGCCAGGCGGCCATCGGGATCATCAATCACTACTACTGGTATCGGGAGCGGTACGACGTCGGTGTACCCAGTTTGCATTCTGCCCTCGCGTACTTCGCTCCTCGCGATCCCGGCTACGTCGTCGACGTCTCCGGCGCGGCGATTCTCAAATCCAGCCAACACAAGCAAGAGGCACAGCGCTTTCTGGCCTTCGTAGTGAGCCAGCAGGGTCAGGAGATCATCGCCCACAGCCAGAGCTATGAGTACCCGTTGGGATCGGGAGTGTCCAGCGCCGAGGGCCTCCGCCCCTTCGACACGCTGAAGCCGGCACCGGTCAACGTGGCCGAGTTGGGCGACGGCTCGGCGGCACTCGCGCTCATCCAAGAAGTCCAACTCCTCTGACGGAAGGTGACGCATTGGGCGACCTCGACCACCTCCTGGACAATCGAGCCCGGCGCCGCGGCAGCCCCCTTCGAGGCCCTTTCGACAATCTTCGACCCTCGACGTTCCGACACCTCGAGGGTGCGCCCGACTGGAGACGCCCTCGATCGCTAAGGCGCCGAGGTGGTCGCCCACAGTGTCGCCACCGGCGGGGACCTCGAGCGCCATGTGGCCAACGTGGCGGCCCGAGGGGTCGCCTTGGCCCAGCTCCGACGAGGACGGATGGGGCCGGCGGGCGTAGGGGGGTGATCCGGTGTCCGCCGTGACCGTGCCGACGCAGCCCGCCACGACCCCTGTGCCGGCCGTGCGGCGTAGGCGACCGCGCCTTCTTGTCGGCGGCAGCGTCGTGGTCACGGCCGCCTTGATCCTGCCCCTGGTATTCCTGCTCCTGCAGGCACGCCAGGTCGGCTGGGCCCATCTGTCGTTGCTGCTGTTCCGGCACCTGACGGCCACCTTGTTGTGGAACACCGTCCGTCTGGCCGTCGTGGTCACCGCCGCGTCGGCGGTGATCGGCACGGCCGCGGCGTGGTTCACCGAGCGGACGGATCTCCCGGGGCGGCGGATGTGGATCGTGCTCGTGGTCATCCCGGTGGCGATCCCGGATTTCGTCGTCAGCTTCGGATGGGTGTCGATCGTCCCCTCACTTCACGGCTTCTTCGGAGCTGCGCTGGTTATGACGCTGGCGGTCTATCCGCTCGTCTACCTGCCCGTGGCAGCCAGTTTCCGGGGTGCGGACCCCGGCCAGGAGGAGGTGGCCCGCAGCCTGGGACTCGGGCGGGCCCGGACCTTCTGGAAAGTCACCCTGGCTCAGGCCCGTCCGGCCCTGCTCGGCGGATCGCTGCTCGTGGCCCTGGCCCTCCTCGCCGAATACGGGGCCTTCGAGATCCTCCGCTATCAGACGTTCACAACCGAGATCTTCACCGAATTCCAGGACGGCTTCGATCCCGCGGCCGCCTGCGCCCTGTCCCTGGTGCTGGTTCTGCTCGGTCTCGTTGTCCTGACCGCCGACGGTTTCGCCCGTGGTCGTGGGCGGACGAGCCGGTCGGGCCCGCAGGCGCCGCGCGTCCGTCCGCCGCATGCGCTCGGTCGTGCCACGGTGCCGGTGGTTGCCGGCTTCGTCGTCCTGGCCGTCCTCGCCCTCGGCGTGCCCATCGGGGCCCTTGTCTACTGGCTCGTCCACGGCGGCCGTACGACCCTGCCGGCGGCCGCCTCCCTGTCATCGGCGGCGTGGCACAGCGCCGGCTACAGTGCGGCCGCGGCCGCACTGGCCACCGTGGCCGCCCTCCCCGTGGCCTTGTTGTCGGTCCGCCATCCGGGACGGACAACGATGCTGCTGGAGCGCAGTACCTTCCTCGTGCTCGCGCTGCCAGGGATTGTCATCGCCCTGGCCCTCGTCTTCTTCGCCGAGCGCTACGTCCCCTATCTGTACCAGCGCAGTCCCCTGCTCATCCTCGCCTACGCCATCTTGTTCTTCCCTCTGGCCCTGGTGGCCGTGCGGGCGTCCGTGGCTCAGGCGCCGGTCGGACTCGAAGAGATGGCCCGGGCCCTCGGGTGCAACCCGTGGAGCGCGATGTGGCGTGTGACGTTCCGCCTTCTGGCACCCGGTTTGGCGGCCGCCTTCTGCCTTGTCTTCCTTTCCGCCGTGACCGAGCTGACCTCGACCCTGATCCTGATCCCGACCAACGCCCAGACCCTGGCCACCCAGTTCTGGGCGTACACGACGGGACAGTCGTACGCGGCGGCCGCTCCCTACGCGACACTGATGGTGCTCATCGCCGTCGTCCCCAGCTACCTCCTTGGACGGTGGTTCAACCGGCTCCCGACCGAGGCGACACCACCAACATGACCCGGCTGACGGCCACCGATCTGCACAAGGCCTTCGGGAACCAGTCCGTTCTCATGGGGATCGATCTCCGAGTGCCCGAGGGGTCGTTGACGGCGATCCTGGGGCCGTCGGGCAGCGGGAAGACGACGTTGCTACGGGTGCTCGCCGGGTTCGAGCGGTCGGATCGTGGCGTGATCACGCTGGGCGACCGCGTCGTAGAGGACGGGCGTCACTACGTCCCCCCCGAGGAGCGTGGCATCGGATACGTTCCGCAGGAGGGAGCGTTGTTCCCTCATCTGACGGTGGAGAGGAACATCGCTTTCGGCCTGTCGCGCCACGAACGTCGCGACGGGCGGATCTCCCGCCTGGCCGACATGGTCGGGCTGGCGGACGTGGCCCGTCGCTACCCGCATCAGCTGTCCGGCGGACAGCAGCAACGAGTGGCCCTGGCGCGCGCCCTGGCTATCGAACCGGAAGTCGTTCTTCTCGACGAGCCCTTCTCCTCGCTCGACGCCGGACTGCGGGCCAGTGTCCGCGCCGATGTCCACAGAGTGCTGCGGGAAGCCGGGACGACAGCCCTCTTGGTCACCCACGACCAGGACGAGGCGCTGTCCATGGCCGACCTGGTGGCCGTCATCCGGCACGGTCGCATCGGCCAGACCGGTACACCCCAGGAGCTCTACGAGCACCCGGTCGATCCGGCCATGGCCGAATTCCTGGGCGACGCCAATCTGATCAACGGATCGGTGGAGGGCGCCGTGGCGTCGACCCCCCTCGGGACACTTCCGCTGCGTCCAGGCTCCGCCCGCGTGGCCAGGGCCACCTCGGCCGTGGTCATGGTCCGGCCCGAGCAGATCGAGATCGGACCCGGTGGCGGCGGTCACGGGCTCGCCGCCCGTGTCCTCGAGTCGCAATTCCACGGGCACGACACCGTGATGCGAGTGTTGCCCGACGCGTCATCGGGCATCGGCGAGCTCGTGGCCCGGACCGACGGGAGTCTGGCGTTGGCTCCGGGAACCGAGGTGACAGTGACAGCTCTGGGGCCGGTGCTTGCGTGGCCCGACGATGCCGGCGACCGGGACCTCTCCTCGACGGGGTCGGCCCCGGCCGGCTGAATGCTTCGGAGTCCTCAGACCCCGGAGGGGATCGTTTCCACGGTGGCGCCCGCCGGGAGGGAGAAGTCGCTGGCCGGAGGGGAGGACGAGTAGCTGGTGAGCGCGAAGGACCCGCCGTTGGAACTGGCGTAGGCGAGGATCCCGCTGTCTGTGACGCAGTACTTCACCGAGTTGCCCGCCCCGCTGAGGTTGGCGCAGGACGTGGGCTGGCCGGCATATGTCTGCGACGAGAACGACACGTTGTATCCGGCGGCGTGAGCGGCCGCCTCCGTTTGTGCCGCCTGCAGACCGGCCAGAACGGTCGCCGGACTGAAGAGTGCCGTGAGCGATGCCAGGGGGTTGGTGGTACCGGCGGACAGACATGTGGTGGTGCCGGTGGTGGAGCAATAGTAAGTGGCGGTGCCGGTGTCGATCACACTGCCGCCCTTCGTACCGAAGACGGACTTCGGAGGACTCTGCTCGATCGTGACGGTCTGGGTCGTTGAGGCGTTGGTGATCGTGTAGACGGCTTTGAAGGTCTTCTTCTCCGCCGCTTTCACCGACGACGACAATGACTCCAGCTTCTTCAGGGAGGTCGAGCCCGCCGCCGACCCGCCGGTCGTCGCCGTCGTGCCCGAAGGCGAGGTTGTCGGGGTTGTCGCTGTTGTGGGCGAGCTACTGCACGCGGCCAGAGCCGCTCCGACAAGCACGAGGCCGACGAGGACCGTGACGCCACGCCCGGCGCGCACGAAGGAGGACGACGTCGTTGTCATGGGTTGTGCTCCGTCTCTCTCAGGTCCGGCTTCGGACACAATTCGGCGAATTGTAGGGCCGATGTTCGTCTGGGGGCGGGATGGGGCGCCGTGGCCCGGGAGCACCGTGGCCGACGTTGTCTTCTGGTCACACTCGGGCAGGCGAGACACGGCGCTGTTACCGTGACTTCGACGCTGCGGGGCGGGGGGAATATGCCGTATCTGGTCGACACCATCGAAGTCGAGCCGCAGAACCTTGCACGCTACCTCGAAGCCGTGGAGCACCTCGGGGTGCCGGTCATGACCGACGCGGGAGCATCATTCGTGTCGTGTGCCACGACGTCGGCCGAGATCGGGGAGAGCGTCGACGTCCAGACCGTCTGGGCCTTCGTCGACCACACCCAGTGGAACGTGATCCGCAAGAACCTGGTTCTTGACCCGCGCTGGTACGAATACGCCCATCGGGTCGCCGGGCTGCGTCGGGGCGGAACCCGCCGCTTCTACTACCGCGCCGACTTCTCACCACCGTGATCAACCGCCGCCGACCGGGAGCAACGTCGCTGCCGGTCACGCGCGCATGGAGGACCTGTTGTGCTCCGTCGCTTTGAGCTCTACTCGGTCCGCTCCGGCGAGCAGACCCAGCGGGTCGCGGCCCTCCAGAGAGCCTGCGCACGGTGTGGGCAATTCATCCCCGAGGTTCTCCACTCCCGGCTGGGACGGAACCTGTCGGATGCTCCGGTGCAGCTCGTCTGGGAGCACGCCTTCGCCTCCGCCGAGGCGTACCGGCGTTACATGGTGCACCCGTACCACGCCAGTGTCCTGGACCGCTTCCTCCTTCACGACTCCCCCGAACGGGTAGTGACCGACAACGATCTCGGCGCCGGGCTGGTGGGCTACGAGTGCGACGGTCCCGAGTTCGATATGGCCGCCGGGGTGAGGCGCCTCGTTCTCCTGCGCGTCCACAGTCGCGCCACGCCCACGCAGACCCGCCGGCTCACCAAGACACTCGCCGACGGGCCAAGCGACGCTCGTCAGATGATCGTGTCCGTGATGGGTGCCAACACTCTCGGCGCCGCGTGGTTCGACGCGGTGACACCGATCGCCGGGCGTCCCCGCTGGACCCATGTGTGGGAGCAGGGCTTCCTCGACCTTGACGGCCTCGGTGCTTACCGTGACGGGCCCTCTGCCTTGGCCGACGCCGAGCGATGCGGATGGAACGGTTGGATGGACGACATCATCGAACGCACCGTCGATTTCCACTACCTGATCAACGGGGCCGCGCCGTGACGGCCCGATGTCTCAGGGCGTCCAGGAGAAGGCGAGCGAGATGGTCCTCGGCAGATCGAAGGTGATGGAGAAGCTCGAGGCTTTGAGAGCCGCCGCCACCGCTGCCGCCGCATCCTTGAACGCTTCGATGATGTTCCCGAACTTCTGAGGAACACACCGCAACAGGGCGACCGCCCGTTTGAGGACCTCGCCGAAGGTTGCCAACGCGCCCATGGCCTTGTGGGGGTTCTTCCTCGCCTTCCTGCCCCACCGCCGTAGTGCCTTGACCCCGTCGTTCGGGTCGCGCACGAGCGCTTGGGCCAGCTTGTTGATGGTGCTGTCCGAGCTGCCGGCGGCCACCACCGAACCCTCGGCCGTCTTCAGGATGCGGCTCAACGAGTCGGCGCTCATCCCCGGTTGGCTCCGACCGGGGGAGACCTTCTCGGTGCTCCCACCCGCTGCATGCGACCGACCGGTTCGTGGCCGGGAACCGGCTTCGAGGAGCTCCACGGGATCGACCGCGACGAAGCGGTCGAAGGCTTTTGAGAACTCGCCCATTCTGTGGTTGCCCCCCGTTGCCGCGCTCTGGTGCGCCGGCTCTCTTCTCTGCATCGGCCGAACACCCATTTTAGCCACTCTGTGCGTCAGCTCCCACGTGCCACTCACGCCCCACCCGCGACGGGGACAGAGTCCCCGCCATCCCGAAATGCACAGGAACGACCGGGGCCGTCGGCGATCCGGGTGGGGGCCCGCCACCGTGTGCTAGGGATGCACGCGTGTCGCGGGGCGCCGGCCAGCAGCGAGGGGAGCGCCGGTGGCCGGCACGTCTCGTCGAGGCCGTGGGGAACGCGGTGATGGGTCACGCGCCGGCCGACGGCCGGGAACTCGAGGCCAAGACTCGTATCCTCCATTGCCTCGACACGCTGGCCCGGCCGTTCGACGAAGAGGCCGACCCCGTGCACCTGACCGGGTCAGCCGTCGTCGTCGGGCGCCGGGGGACGGTCCTGCACCTGCACAAACGTCTGCGCCGGTGGATGCAGCCCGGTGGTCACATCGACCCGGGGGAGGCACCCTGGGATGCCGCTCTCCGTGAGTCGGAGGAGGAGACGGGCCTCGCGCTCAGGCACCCCGAGGATGGTCCGCGCCTGATCCACGTCGACGTCCACGAGGCCGCCAACGGCCACACCCATCTCGACCTCAGGTATCTGCTGCTGGCGCCCGACGAGGATCCCTCGCCGCCACCGGGCGAGAGTCCCGAGGCCCGGTGGTACCCATGGGACGAGGCCGTCGCCGTCGCCGATGCCGCCCTTCTCGGAGCGCTCGAGGTGGCCCGACGCCAACCCGAGGCGCTCGCCGCCGGTGACCGCGGAGGCGTCGGGCCCGGTGCGGGCCATGATCGGGGTACGGGCAAGGCAAGGGAGGACCGGTGACGAGCGAGCAGTCAGGAGACGCCGCCGGGCCTCCCCGCGACGTCTTCGAGCGCCTGCTCGAGGTCCAGGACCACGACACCACCGTCGACCAGCTGCGTCACCGGAGGTCGGCGCTGCCCGAACGGTCGGAACTGGCAAGTGTCGAGGGTCGGCTGGCGGTGCTCGAGACCCGCGCCGCGGAGGTCCAGGTCGGACGGGACGAGCTCGCTGTCCGCCAGGCGGCCCTGGAGGAGCAGATCGAGGCGTCGAGGTCTCGTCGGTCGGAGCTGGAGCGACGGATGTACGGCGGCCAGGTTTCCGCCGCGCGCGATCTCCAGGCCATGGACGACGAGGTCAAGCATCTGAACCGGCACATCGCCGAGCTCGAGGACCGCGAGATCGAGATCATGGAAGAGCTCGAGCCGATCGACGAGGAGTTGCGGGTCGCCGAGGTGGACCGTTCCGCCCTGCGCGACGACCGGGACCGACTGCGGCGGGCCGTCGCCGAAGCCGTGGAGAGGATCGACGCAGACATCGTGTCGCAGACCGAGGCTCGGGCGCAGGCCGCCGCCACCGTTGCGCCCGACCTGTTGGCCCGCTATGAGCGGCTCCGGACGACCCTCGCCGGGACGGGAGCGGCGCGTCTGGTGGGGGGATCGTGCAGCGGTTGCCACCTCACGCTTCCGGCCATGGAGGTGGACCGCATCCGAAAGGCTCCGGCCGACGAAGTGATCACGTGCGACCAGTGCGGTCGCATCCTGGTCCGGTGAGGGAGCCGGCGTGCTCATCCTGGTCCGCCACGGGCAGTCGGAGGCAAACGTCGCCGGTCTGCTCTCGGGGAGAGGGGAGTCGCCCCTCACCGCGTCCGGCCGGGTCCAGGTGGCGGGCCTGGCGACGCTGCTCGCCGGGGCAAGCCGACTGATCAGCAGCCCGCTCGGACGCGCCCGGGAGACGGCCGCATCCCTCGGGTTCGATCTACCCATAGAGGTGGACGAGCGCTGGACCGAGGTCGACTACGGCGAGCTCGAGGGTGAGGAGCTCACCTCCGTTCCCACCGAGGTGTGGCGCCGGTGGCGATCGGATGCCACCTTTCGCCCGCCGGGCGGCGAAACCTTGGCCGAGGTCGGCGTCCGGGTGCGCGAGGCCTGCGACGAGCTCTTCGCCCGTCCCGGAACTGGGGCCCGCGCCGCCGGCGACGTCGTTGTGGTGAGCCACGTGTCGCCGATCAAGGCGGCCGTGGCCTGGACCCTCGGCGCCGGCGACGACATCGCCTGGAAGCTCCACCTGTCGACGGCCTCGCTCACTCGCGTGCAGTGGGGAGTCGAGGGGCCCGTTCTCGAGTCCTTCAACGACACGTCCCGGGCCTGATCACGGACGTCGACCGGCCGACCGACCTGCGGCGGTCACCGCACCGGGTTCCGGCGGACGAAGTCGATGACGGCGTCGGCCAGGGCCGGGCCACTGTCCTCCTGCAGGAAGTGCCCCGCACCGCTGATGGTGGGGTGTTCCTGCTCCCGGGTCCCCGGTACCTGAGCGAGGAACAATGCGTCGGCGCCCCCGGTGATGGGATCGGCGTCGCTGAAGGCACAGAGGAAGGGCTTCTCGAACGTCTTCAGCACTTCCCAGGCTCGGCGGTTGGCGTCGGCGGCGGGATCATCGGAGCGGGTGGGCACGAGCAGGGGGAACTGGCGCGCGCCTTCCTTGTAGGTCTCGTCGGGGAACGGGGCGTCGTAGGCGGCGATGACGTCGTCGGGTACGGAGGTGGTGCACCCCCCGGCCACGATGCGACCCACGGGCAGCTCGGGAACCTCCTGCGAGAAGCGTTGCCAGGCGAGGAAGGCCTCGCCCATGTCCATGTCCCCTGTCGGCAGGCCGGTGTTGGCCGCCACCACCCGTCGGACACGCTGGTCGTGCTCGGCCACGAGGCGCAGACCGATCAGCCCGCCCCAGTCCTGGCCCACCACGGTGATGTCCGTCAAGGCGAGCACGTCGAAGAGGGCCACCCGCAGCCATTCCACGTGCCGGGCATAGGTGTAGTCGGAACGGTCGGCCGGCTTGTCCGAACGTCCGAAGCCGACGAGGTCGGGGGCGACGGCTCGGAACCCGGCCGCCGTGAGGAGTGGGATCATCGTCCGGTAGAGGTAGCTCCACGACGGCTCGCCGTGCAGGAGCAGGATCGTCTCCTCGGCGTCGGCGGGACCCTCGTCGACGTAGTGGAGCCGCAGACTTCCGTCGCCGTCGCCGTCGGGGACATCGACATAGTGGGGGGAGAAGTCGTAGCCCGGTAGATTCGAGAACCTCTCGTCGGGTGTGCGGAAAACCTTCATGGACGACCTCCGGGACGCGGTGGGCGCCCCCAGCTAGTGGGCGCCCGTCGTGGGTGACTACGTGTCGAGATAGAGGAAACCGGATGCCTCGTCTCGGAAGGCGACTCCCGCGGCCCGCAGGGCGTCGCCCCAGTCGCCGTTGACATCGGGGTCGTTCTCCTCCATGCCGTGGTCGGCGACCAGGCAGAAAGCGGTCCGATCGAAGACCCCGGCGGCCTCGACCGCCGCCAGCAGCTCACCCACCCGTGCGTCGGTGTCGCGCACGGCGGCCTCGGCCACGTCGGAATGGGGCCCGCCCTCGTGAAAAGCCGAATCGGTCAGCGAGAAGCTGACCCAGGTGAACACCGGCGGCGGGAAGTCGGTCCCTAGGTGATTCCCGCCCCAGATGGCGGTCGCCTGGCGCAACGACACCGTGTCTGCGAAGGTCCCCCACCGGTAGTCCTCGCTCGCCTCGGCGAAGCTCTCGGTGGTGAACGGCGGAAGAACGGTGAGGTCCGGGAGCAGCTCCTCGCTACGTCCCTGTCGGAAGAGATCGAACGTCGAGTAGTCCGCACCGACGTCGGCCGGCTCGTTCACCGACACCGTGATCGCGTCGGGACGCCGGCGCTTGATGGCCTGGTGGATCGTCTCCACCCCCGGTGCCAACCATCTCATGGCCTCCTGCCAGGTGGCCGGGGACTCGGTCACCACCTGCCGTCCCAAGGACCGGTCGTACCAGGCGTTGTGCAGGACACCGTGGTGACCGGGGTGACATCCGGTGAGCAGGCTCGTGTGGTTGGCCAGGGTCACTGTCGGCAACGACGCCATGGCCCCGTGCCGGAAGGCCGTCCCCAGGGCCAGCAGGCGGGCGACGTTCGGTGAGTCACCGGCCGCCGCCATGTCGTAGAGGCGGTTGGGATTGCAGCCGTCGAAAAGGATGGCGATCACGTGGTCGGGCGGAGAGGCCGTCGTGTCGATCAGGTCGACGAGGGCGTCGCCGTCCTGACAGGCGAGGTACGCATCGTGGCGCGACCAGCCCTCGGACATCCGGCCGCCGGGGCGTACCCCGTCACCGGGCGCGACACCGAGCAGGGCCAGCAGCGTCGGGGCCACGTCGATCAAGCGGCAGTGACGGTCGACCATCCCCAGTCGCCTGACCCCCGCTCCCGAGAGGATGAACGGGGCCCGGGCCTGGACCACGCCGAGCGAGCCGTGCTCGCCCCGGTGCTCCTGTTGGTGATGGGACGCGGTGTGCAGGACGCAGAGATCCGGGGCGCACGGGTGGTCGAAGATCTGGGCCACGTTCTCCCAGGCGAAGGGGTAGCTGTTGGCGCGCCGGTCGGGATGCCCGGCCGCCAATTCGGCCTCGAGAGGGGCGAAGCGCGTGGGGTCCTGGTCGGCCAGCGGATCGCGGCCTTCGACGTCCTCGACGTCGAAGGCCCATCCTTCCGTGGTCGCCCGTCGCCGGAAACGAACGGCACCGTCGACGTTGCGGGCCTCGTAGACATCGGGCGCCGGTGAGGTGAGGACCATCTCGACGATGCTCTGGAGGTCGGGGTCCGCCAGGACGGACACGGCGGCCCGGCGTCGGTCATCGACGACGGTGCCGTCAGGATCGTGGACGGCGCTCGACTCGTCGCGCGAAGAGACCTCTCGGGTGGACACGTCGGGAATCGTAGGCGGCGGCGGACGCCCGTGCGCCGTGCCTTCCCCGCCGGGGCCGCCGGCTCTCGTTGTCCGTCCGTCCCATGCCGTAGTGTCCTCGCCCGTGCGTGCTGTGGTGTGTCGGGAACTCGGTCCCCTCGAACATGTCGTGATCGAGGAACGGCCCACCCCGGTGCCCGGTCCCGGTCAGGTCGTCGTCGACATGCGCGCCACGGGGGTCAACTACGTCGACGGGCTGATCTGCCAGGGTCGCTACCAGATGAAGCCCCAGACCCCGTACGTGCCAGGAGGCGAGCTGGCCGGCGTGATCTCCGCCGTGGCCGACGACGTGAGCCGGGTCACGGTCGGCGACCGGGTCATGGCCATGACCGGCTTCGGCTCATTCGCCGAGCAGGTCGTCGTCGCTGGCGCGTCGCTCGAGCCCATTCCCGCCGATCTCGGGTTCGGCCAGGCGGCGGCCTTCGTCCAGAGTTACAGCACGGCGTGGTTCACGATGACACGACGGACCTCGGTGCAGCAGGGTGAGTGGGTGCTCGTTCTGGGCGCCGGCGGCGGCATCGGGTTGGCGTCGGTGGACGTGGCGGTGGCCCTCGGGGCCAACGTGATCGCGGCCGCCTCGAGCAGTGAGAAGTTGGACAAGGCCCGGTCCATGGGCGCGACGGCCACCATCGCCTACGAGGATGTGGACCTGAAGGCGACGGCCCGGGCGATTTCGGGCGGCGGCGTGGACGTCGTCATCGACCCGGTCGGGGGTCGCCACAGCGAGCCGGCCCTGCGGGCCACGCGGAAATTCGGCCGGCTCTGTGTGATCGGCTTCGCGTCGGGTCCGATCGCGACCGTCCCGCTCAACCAAGTCCTGCTCAACAACCGCACCGTGACCGGTGTCGACTGGGGAGCGTGGGCCATGGGCGATCCCGGAGGTAACCGTGAGTTGCTGGGAGAACTGGTGGAGCTGGTGGAATGCGGCCGCCTCCATCCCACCGTGCCGCAGGAGCGACCGCTCGGCGATGCCGTGGCGGTGATGTCGGGCCTTCTCGATCGGTCGATCGCCGGTAAGGTCGTCCTCGTCCCCTGAACTGTCCCCGCACGTCGATCCGATTAAGTCGTATCGAACATGGCGCGGAAGGAATGGAGTTGTCCGTCGGAGTGTCGGCGGTGCTCCTCGAAGATCCGTTCGTAGCCGGTATGGCGGATCTTCCACTCGCCATCGACTTTTGCGTACCGGTCGTCGTAGAGAAGCGTGCCCACGAGCTCGAAGTCCATGGCTCGCACCACCACCCGGTCCTCGAGGTACCACGTCCCCTTCGCCGTCGTCGGACTCGTCAATTCGATCTCGGGATGGTGCCCGTTGTGCATGGTGACGATGTCGCCGTTGCCGAGCGATTCTTCGAGGAACGCCACGATGGCGTCGCGACCCTGATAGGAGAGCTCGCCCGACTGGTACGACGTGGTGGCGTCGTCGGTGAGCAGCTCGCCCAGCTCGACAAAGCGCTTGGTGTCGAGCAGCCGGAAATAGCGGTATTTCAGCTGACGGATGGCTTCGATCTCCTCGAGATCCACCTGCTCCCCCTGGGTCCGGACGATCCACGCACCGCCGTGGACGTGCGACGTCGAGTGTACAGACGTGCCGGGGTGAAGACGGGAGACGTTGCCGCAGCGTTGGTCCCCGGTTGATGGGCGGGGCGTACCATGCCGTCCATGAGACATCGGATCGTGGTGGCGGGAGTCGCCTTCGTCGCTGTCATCGGCGCCGTGGGCGGGACGGTTGGTGCCCTCGGGGGCGGATCGTCGGTACCGACACACGCGACACACGTGTCGAAGCCACCGGTGTCGGCTTCCCAGCCGCTGACGTCGGCCGTGACCTCGGCCACATCGACACCGGCGACGACGACACCTCCGCCGGCCCCCGTCCCTACCACGGTCGCCGCCGCCAGGACCGTCCCGCCGACCACCGTCGCCCCTGACACCGGCGCCCCGAAGACCGGGGCCGCCGTGGCGCCATCAGCGGCTCAGACCACCACGACGACCCCGGCACCGGCCATCGGAGCTCCTGCCGGTTCGCGCTACGGACCGACGGGCCTGCCCACGCCGTAGACGGCGGCTCACCTCTTCGTGCCGGGTCGAGACGACCGAGGCGCCGGAGCGGTTCCCCACTGGTAGGACTCCTTGTGGATCCGTAGGTAGATATACGTCTCCGTGGTCTGCACACCTTCGATCGGGCGGATCTTCTCGTTGAGCAACTCGAGCAGGTGCTCGTCATCCTCCACGACGACCTCGATCAGCAGGTCGAGAGCACCAGCGGTGAGGACCACATACTCGACTTCGTGCATGTCGGCCACCGCTTCGGCCACGCGTGCTCGTGTCACCCTCGATCTTCAGCCCGATCATGGCCTGACGGTTGAAGCCCAGGACACGGGGGTCGGTGACGGCGACGATCTGCATGACCCCGGCGTCGATCAACCTCTGGACACGCTGCCGCACGGCCGCCTCGGATAACCCGACGGCGGGAGCCATCTGCGTGTAGGGCTTGCGCCCGTCCTTCTGCAGCTGCTCGATGATCCGCCGGTCGATCTCGTCGAGGACGACCGGCTCGTGGGTGGTCATCGTCGTGCCCCGGGGTCGGCGGACGTGCGAACCTTGGCGTCACGACCACGGCACCGCTCGCCCCGGACTACGAATCGACCCCCTACTGGTGGGTTGGGGTCGACGCGCCCGGTTCGTCGAGCGCACCTCTGGCCGCCGAGGCGGATGTCGTCGTCATCGGCGGCGGCTACACGGGCCTGACCGCGGCGTGGGAGCTTGCCCGTCGGCAGCGTCACGTCGTCGTCATCGACCGCGACGAGATCGGCCGGGGGGCGAGCGCCCGCAACGGCGGCATGGCCCATCCGGGAGGCAAACACGATCTGGCCACCATGCTCGCCATGGACCGGGGCGCGGCCATGTGGGACGACACGGTGGCCGCCTTCGAAGGTCTCGGAGTCCTCATCGCCGAGCTGGGCATCGAGTGTGACTGGCGCCGCAGCGGTCATCTCGAGCTGGCGGGCCATCCCCGGCACGTCGCCCACCTCCGTGCGGTGGCGCACGCCTACGCGTCCATCGGGGAGGAGGCCCGGTTCGTGGCGCCGGAGGACCTCGGGACCGAAATCGGCTCGACACGCTTCGCCGGCGGTCTCTTGGTGACGCGCAGCGGCTCCCTGCAACCGGCCAAGCTGGCCGGGGGACTGGCACGCGCCGCGCTGGTCGCCGGAGCGGAACTGCACGGACACACCGATGCCCGTCGGGTGGTCCGTCAGGCGACGGGGTACGAGGTCGAGACGTCGCGCGGGACCCTCCGAGCGGGGGAGGTGGTGGTCGCCACCGACGGAACCACGCAGCGCCGGCCTGTGGCCTGGTTGGGGCGGCGCATCCTCGGGATAGGCAGCTACATCCTGGCCACCGAGCCCCTCGACGCCGAGTTGGCGGCGGCGGTGAGCCCTGCCGGTCGGATGTTCTTCGATACCAAGAACTTCCTCAATTACTGGCGTCTGTCGCCCGACGGCACGCCGCGTCCTCTTCGGAGGACGGACGTCGTTCGCGCCCACCACGCGTCGAACAGGCCCGCGACCGTCTCTACGGTGCCATGCTGGTCACGCACCCCCAGCTGGCCGGCGTGCGGGTGGCGCGGGCGTGGGGAGGGCTCGTCGGGCTCACCTTCGATCGTCTTCCCCATCTGGGTCGGCATCCGGGTACGGGTGTGGTGTACGCCATGGGTTACTGCGGCACCGGGGTGGCATTGTCCACCCATTTCGGCCGGGCCGTCGGGCGCTGGCTGTGCGGAGACGGGGAGCTTCCCGCCTTCGCCGGGCGCCCCTGGCCGATCGTCCCACCGCCGGCCCACGTCCCGTGGCTGTTGCCCGTGGCCGGATGGTGGTACCAGGCTCGCGACACGTTCGGGCTCTGATGGACATCGAAGGTCGGCGCCGTCGTCAGAGCGCACCCCGATCCCCGTCCGCTCAACCGGCGACAGTGACGCAGAACGCTCCGAACACCTCGACGAAGCGGTCGATGTGGCTGTCGTCGTGCTGGACGGACAGGGTCCACTGCTCCTCGTTGCCCGGGGTCAGGAAGATGCCACGGTTGACCATCCACGCCCACGAGGCGTCGAACAGATCGGCGTTGGTCTCGAGGAAGCTCCGGTAGTTCACCAGCGGTTCTCGGCGGTACGACACGCAGCCCTTGCACCCGAGGTCGATCACGTGCGCGGGGATGTTCGAGGTCGTGATGGCGCGCTGGCACCCGTCGGCCAGGCGCGTGCCGATCCTCTTGAAGTGCTCGTAGGCGTCGGGTGTGAGCACCTCGGTGAGCGCGGCCAATCCGGCCGCCGCCACCAGCGGATTGCCGTTGAACGTCCCCTGTTGGGCCACACCTTCGCCGATGGTGTCCATGAGCTCGGCCCGTCCCCCGAAGGCTCCGCCGGGCGTCCCTCCGGCGATCGACTTGGCGAAGCAGGCCAGGTCGGGCTGGACGCCGAAGCGCTCGATGGCGCCGCCGGCGGCGATCGTGGCTCCGCACTTGACCTCGTCGAAGATGAGGACGACGCCGTAGCTCGTGCACAGCTCGCGTAACCCCTCGAGATAGCCGGGCTGGGGGAGCACGATGCCGATGTTCATCATCACCGGCTCGATGATGAAGCAGGCCAGCTCGGAACCGCGCTCGGCGAAGAGTCTCTCGGCCGCCGGCAGGTCGTTGAAGGGAATGGCCAACGTCCATTCGCCCATCTGGGCCGGGATGCCCTTCGAGGCCGGCAGGTGAGCGGTGCGGGCGCCTTCGGCACTCGTCGCCACCAGATCCAACCCCGGTGTGACCGAGAACATGACGGCGTCGTGATGGCCGTGGTAGGAGCCCTCGATCTTGCAGATGACGTCCTTCCCGGTGAAGGCGCGCGCCACCCGGATCGCGTCCATGGTCGCCTCGGTACCGGAGTTGGTGAAGCGGACGCGTTCGAGGCGGAACCGACGGGCCAGCTCTTCGGCCAGTGCCACGGTGGTCTCCGTCGTCACGGCGAAATGGGTGCCGGTGCGCGCCGCCTGCTCGATAGCAGCCACCACTTTGGGGTGGGAGTGGCCCACGGCCATGGCGCCGAAGCCGTTGTGGAAGTCGAAGTACGACCGACCGTCGACGTCCCACACCTCGGCTCCCCGGCCGCGCGCCAGGTAGATGGGATAGGGATCGGCGGCCTGGAACGACGAGGCCACCCCCAGGGGCATCGTGGCCCGGGCCCGTTCGAACAACGCCCGCGACGCCTGCGTGTTCCCGGCCAGCGTGGCCATCTCCGCCGCGAACAATTCGCGGGCTCGGGCGGTGAGCCGCTCCGTGTCCGTATCGGTGCCTGCTCCTGCACTCGTGTCTGTGCTTGTGTCTGTGGCCACCTCTTCGCTCATCTCCTCACCATTTGACCATGACGTGCTTGGGCTCGGTGTAGGCCTCGATGGCGTACATCGACATGTCCTTGCCGTAGCCGGACTGCTTGAAACCGCCGTGGGGCATCTCGGACACGAGGGGGATGTGATCGTTGATCCAGACGGTTCCGAAGCGCAGTTGGGCGCCGGCCCGCATGGCCTTGCCGATGTCCGTCGTCCACACGCTGGCGGCCAGCCCGTAGTCGACGTCGTTGGCCATGGCGATGGCCTCGTCCTCCGACGCCATCCGTTGTACCGACACCACCGGCCCGAAGACCTCGCGTTGGACGATCTCGTCGGCTTGCCCGACACCGAAGATGACCGACGGCTCGTAGTACCACCCGGCGCGGTCCATGGCGTGACCACCGGTGGCCACCTTGGCGCCACCGGCGACAGCGCGGTCCACGAATCCGACCACACGTTGGCGTTGGCGCTCCGAGACGAGCGGTCCGAGCTCCGTAGCTTCGTCGTCGGGGTCCCCTACGGGGATGCTGCGCGCCGCGCCGATGAGGGCGTCGACCACGTTGTCGTGGATGGCGGGTCCGGCGATGACGCGGCATGCCGCGGTGCAGTCCTGTCCGGCGTTCACGAACCCGGCCAGCTTCACGCCCGCCACCACGGCGTCGAGGTCGGCATCGTCGAAGACGATGACCGGCGCCTTGCCCCCGAGCTCCAGATGGACACGCTTCAACGTCCGGCTCGCGGCTTCGGCGATGGCCTTGCCGGTGGGCACCGACCCGGTGAGCGAGACCATGTCCACGCCCGGGTGCTCGACCAGGGCGGCCCCGACATCGCCGGCTCCGCTCACCACGTTGAAGACGCCCGCGGGCAGCACATCGGCGATGAGCTCAGCCAGCTTGAGCGAGCTGAGAGGGGTCAGCTCGCTGGGCTTGAGCACGACCGTGCAGCCGGCGGCCAGGGCGGGACCGAACTTCCAGACCGCCATCATGAGGGGGTAGTTCCACGGGGCGATCGAGGCCACCACGCCGACCGGGTCGCGCCTGAGCATCGAGGTATAGCCGCTCAAGTACTCACCGGCTGCCCGACCTTCGAGCTGGCGGGCACCGCCGGCGAAGAAGCGGAGGTTGTCGACGGCGAAGCCGATCTCTTCGGGCAGGGCGCTGATGGGTTTGCCGACGTTGCGTGACTCCAGGGTGCTCAGGTCGTCGGCGTTGTCCTCGATGGCCTGGGCGATGGAGAGCAGCGCCGCGCTGCGCTCGGCCGGCGACGTCCCGGCCCACGTCGCGAAGGCCCCTGCGGCGGCGGCCACGGCGGCGTCGATGTCCGCCGGAGAGGCGGCCGGGACCTCGGCGATCACCTCGGTGGTGGCCGGGTCGATCACCGCCTGGGGCTGACCCCCTCCCGGACGGAACGCCCCCCCGATGAAATTCCCGAGCGTCACGTCGACGCCGGCGACGGTCGTCATGGCTCCTCCTTTGCAACCCCGCTACCCGAGCCATCCTGACCGGCCCATCGTGGCTTCGCAACCGAATCGGTGGCGAATTCCCGGTCTTGACAACGAAGTTGCTTGTCAGGTCGATGATCTTCTGCGAATATGCTCGCAGCGCGGGCGGAGACCTCCGAGGAAGAAGGGGCCGATGACGATCACGACGGGCGAAGTCGGAGTGTCCCCGGTACCCGAGCAGGCCGCCGGGAAGGGCCTGAAGGTCGGCGCCCTCGGGATGATCTCGAGCCTCGTCATCGGCGTGGCCTCGACCGCCCCCGCCTACAGCCTGGCCGCGACCCTCGGCTTCGTGGCCGCCTACGTCGGGATCCAGTCGCCGGCGGTGATGCTGCTGGCGTTCCTCCCGATGCTCTTCATCGCCGCCGCCTACTACTACCTGAACCGGGCCGACCCCGACTGCGGCACCACCTTCACATGGGTCACCCGGGCTATCGGGCCCAAGACGGGGTGGATGGCGGGTTGGGGCATCCTGGTCACCGACCTGGTGGTCATGCCCAACCTGGCCTCGATCGCCGGCGTGTACACGTTCTCGCTGTTCGGCGCCCACGGGATCGCCGCCAACGGCTCGGGATTCTGGGTCACTTTCGTCGGCGTGCTCTGGATCGTCGTCATGACGGCCATCTGCTACATCGGCATCGAGCTGTCGGCCCGGACCCAGGTGGCTCTGCTCGGCGCCGAGATCATCATCCTCATTCTCTTCGCCGTCGTCGCCCTGGGTCGGTGTACAGCGGTGGCATCGCCCACAGCGTCCACCCGTCGATCCAGTGGCTGAACCCGTTCAAGATCCATCCCATCGGCGCCCTGTCGGCCGGCATGCTCCTGGCCGTCTTCATCTACTGGGGCTGGGACACCGCCGTTACCGTGAACGAGGAGGCCAAGGACGCGCGGCGCACGCCGGGCCGGGCCGCCCTGTGGTCGACACTGGTGCTGCTGCCGTCTACGTCGTCGTGTCGGTCGCCGCCCAGTCGTACCACGGCACCGGGTTCCTCGACCAACAGCAACAACATCGGTGACGTTCTCAACGCCCTCGGGACGGCCGTGCTCGGGTCACCGTGGAACAAGTTGCTCATCATCGCCGTGCTCACATCGGCCTCGTCGTCGACCCAGACCACCATCCTGCCTGCGGCGCGCTCCTCGCTGTCGATGGCCGTGCACAAGGCACTGCCCCGAAGCGCTTCGCCGACATCCACCCCCGGTACCTATCGCCGGGGTTCTCGACGCTCCTGTTCGGGATCGTCTCGGTCGTCTGGTACGTGGCGCTCACCCTGATCAGCCCGGGACGACGTGCTGGCGAACTCCATCCTCGCTCTCGGTTTCGGCATCGCCTTCTACTACGGGCTCACCGGGTTCGCCTGCGTCTTCTACTACCGCCGCCACATCTTCAAGAGCTTCAAGAACTTCATCTTCATCGGGCTCGCCCCTTTCCTCGGAGCCGCCATCCTCACCGTCCTCTTCGTGATCGCCATCTTCTACTACTCCGACCCGGCCAACTCCAACTCGGGGACTCAGGCGTGGTTCCCGTTCATCCACTTCAACTTCACGTTCCTCCACCAGCATTTCTACGTGAAGAAGGGTACTCGGTCCACCGCTCGTGCTCGGGGTCGGCTTCTTGCTGGTCGGAGTCCCCATCATGTTGTTCTGGAGGATCCGTCATCCGCGAGTTCTTCAAACGTGACCGTGAGGTGGCCGAGTCCGTCGATGCCCCCGCCCCGCCGCTCACGCCCGGCGTCATCCCGGTGACCGACTGATGGCCGGCGACATCATCCTCGGGTACGACGGGTCCGACGGGTCCCAAGCCGCCCTGGCCGTCGCCGTCAGCGTGGCCCAGGCCTTCGCCGCCCCGCTCACCATCGTCTTCGGCTACGAGCCGAATCCCATGGGCGGGGAGACGGCCGACTACAAGGCCAAGCTGGAGAAGATCGGTGAGGAGATGGTGGCCGGAGGGCTGGCGGAGGCCAAGACGATCGATCCCGCCGTGCAGGCCGAGGTGCTGGTGGTGCCGCTGCGGCCGGTGGAGTCCCTGCTCGAGGCGGCGAGCGAACGCGCCGCCCGCGTCATCGTCGTCGGCGGGCAGCGGGGAGCGCCCCATCGTGGGCGCCATCCTCGGCTCGGTGCCCCACAAGCTCCTCCATCGCTCCCACGTGCCTGTCCTCGTCGTCCCCGCCGGCGACGAGTGAGGAGAGCCCCCTACGGGGCGCGCCGGGCATGGACGTTGGCGCCATCGGCGTAGGCGTCGTCCATGGCGCCGGGGCGGTCCACCCGGAGCAGCGCCAGCGCCGTGCCAGTGGCATCGGCAAGGACGGTGGCCGGACCTTCGGGCGTCCCCACCGGACCGAGAAGTCGGGTCCAGCCGTGGCACAGCATCGCATCGGTGGCGTCGCCGATGTCGGGGACCGAGTAGATGGGAAGGACCGATCCGGCCGGGCGGTGGTCGGCCAGCAGGACGAGCGGTGGGGAACCGAGGTCGACGGCGGCGACGTCGGCCCCGAAGGCATGGAAGCGCCAGCGCAGGCGGGCGCCGGGCACTCCCAGCCATGCTGTGAGGTCACGGTCGGTGTCGTCCGATCCGACGTAGAGAAAGCGCAGTTCCACCTCTGAAGTTGAGCATGCACACGCGCACTTGAGCACGCACAGGAAGCGAGGACGCTGTGGCCCAGATCGACACCTCCGTCGCGTTCCCCCAGAAGCGGCGGCTCGTCACCGCGGTACCGGGACCGCGCTCGCTGGCACTCCACGCCCGTCGGACGGCAGCGGTGGCGCAAGGCCTGAGCACGGCCTTCCCCGTCTACATCGAGTCCGGGTCGGGTGCCGTTCTCCGGGACGTGGACGGCAACACCCTCATCGATCTGGGTTCGGGTATCGCCGTCACCGGCGTGGGCCATGCGGCCGATGCCGTCGTGGACGCCGTGCGGGAACAGGTGGGCCGCTTCTCCCACACCTGCTTCATGGTCACCCCCTACGAGGGGTACATAGCGGTCTGCGAGGAGCTCAACGCCCTCACCCCGGGCGACGGGGCCAAGGTCTCGGCCCTGTTCAACTCGGGAGCGGAGGCGGTCGAGAATGCGGTGAAGATCGCCCGCCACGTCACCGGTCGCCAGGCGGTCGTCGTGTTCGACCACGCCTACCACGGCCGCACCAACCTGACCATGGCCCTGACGGCCAAGGACATGCCCTACAAGCACGGATTCGGTCCTTTCGCCCCCGAGGTCTACCGGGTGCCGGTGTCGTACCCGTTCCGTGACCCTGAGGCCATGACGGGGCAGGAGGCGGCCGACCGGGCCATGGGACTGGTCGAGACCCAGGTGGGGGCCGACAACGTCGCCTGCGTGCTGATCGAGCCCATCCAGGGCGAGGGCGGGTTCATCGTGCCCGCCCCCGGCTTCCTCGAAGCTGTGGCCTCGTGGTGTGCCGGGCACGGCGTGTTGTTCGTGGCCGACGAGATTCAGACCGGCTTCTGCCGGACGGGGGACTGGTTCGCGTGCGACCACCACGGTGTCGTGCCCGATCTGGTGACGACGGCAAAGGGCATCGCCGGAGGTATGCCCCTAGCGGCGGTGACCGGGCGGGCCGAGATCATGAACGCGGTGCACGTGGGCGGCCTCGGTGGTACCTACGGGGGCAATCCGGTGGCCTGCAGCGCCGCCCTTGCCGCCATCGCCCTCATGCGCGACCGGGACCTGGCCGGCGCCGCCCGGCGCATTGGTGACGTCGTGTTCGATCGGTTGCGGGCCCTCAAGGCCGACCACGCCGCCATCGGCGACGTCCGCGGCCGGGGTGCGATGGGTGCGTTCGAGCTCGTGCGACCGGGAACGATGACGCCCGACCCCGAGCTGACGGGATCCATCGCCCGGGCGTGTCACGCCGCCGGCGTGGTCGTGCTCACGTGCGGAACGTTCGGCAACGTGATCCGACTGCTCCCGCCGTTGGTGATCGGTGAGGAGCTCTTGGTCGAAGGCCTCGACGTCCTCGGCGGCGCCGTGGAAGAGGCGCTCGGGCCCGGCCCCGCGCGCCCGCCGCGCCTGACTCCGATCGCCCCCGACTTCTTGATTGCCGCTACTTCTTGTAGGTGAAGCTGGCGGTGCTCGTGCTCGGACCGGACCCGGTGATGTCGCTCTCCACCGTCGTCACCGTCACCAGGACCTTGGTGCCCGCCGTGCCCGGCGGTGCCGTGGCGTCCACCTCGCCGGTCGAACCGCAGTCGAGGAGGGCCTGGACGTTGGAGAACGTCTCGGCCGCCACCGTGCCGAAGAAGACACCGGTGACACAGCCGAGGTTCTGACCCTTGATGACGACCTTGGTTCCACCGGCGGCGGGACCGGATTTGGGATGGATCGAACGGACGACCGGGTTACCCGGTGGGTAGATGAGGAACAGGTCGGCCGGCGGATTGAAGGAGCACCCCGTCACCGAGCAGACCTCCACGTCGACGGCCGCCGGGTTCTGCGCCACCGTCTGTGTGCTGATGGCCGTGTCGCTGTTGACGGTGTAGGTGTACTGCGTACCCAAAGAGAAGAAGGTGGCGTCGTCGACGAACCCGATCGGACCGACGGCCTGCTCGAACCCGGCGCCGGTGATGTCAATCGGTGTCCCACCGGTGTCGGCGGCGCCAATGGCGCCGCTGGTCGTGAGCACCCCTGTGACAGTGGGGACACCGGCGTAGGTGACGTCGAGAGGGGCCGACTGACCGGCCAGGTTCTTGACGCTCAGCGGGACCATGACCGGTTGCACCGAGGGCGACCCGCCAAAGGCGACGGCCGGTGGTGCCAGGATCTGCGCCTCCGTCCCGGTGAGGAAGACGAAGGACAGGCTCATCGACGACGCCAGGCTGGGATCGCCGAAATCGGCCCAGTCGAGGGTCAACGGGTCGAACCCGGTGCCCGTCACCGTGATCACCGTGCCGCCGAATTCTCCGGCGTAGGAGGCCGGTCCCGCCGAGGTCGACACCGAGGTGACGGTCGGGGTGGGCACGTAGTCGAATTCGGAGGGCGCGGGCATCTCCTCACAGCCGCACCCCGGCGGTAGCAGGGGCACGCCCATGGGGGAGAACGGGAGGACCGCGCCCTCGTAGGGAGGAAGGATGGCGCCGGTGGCGCTGGTGCCATGGCCGTTCGTCACCTGGACCTGGACCTGGCAGACGTCGGTGGTGGGCGACTCACCGCTCACGCTCGGGGCGCAGTGTTGCGACCCGAAGGCGGGCGGCGTCACCGCGATCTCATAGGGCGACTCCACGGTGTATCCCGTCGCCTTGACGCCGCCGAAGGTGACCTTGGTGACACCGGTGAAACCCGACCCGAAGACCGTGACGGGTGCGGCGCCGCTCTCGGATCCGCCGTAGGGACTGACGCCGGTGACGCTGGGGACTGCCCCGCCGGCACTCTCGTCGACGTACTCCATGGTCGCCGCCGCGCCCGGTGCGCTCGACCTGCCGTTTGTCAGTGACACGATCACCTCGTCGGGCCCGGCGCCGTCCTGAGGTGCCGGCGAGCCCGGAGGTGTCGTGTCAGCCGACGGCGGGAAGGTGGCCGTGATCGACGTCGGGCTGTCGACGGTGAACTTCCCGGCCGGAATCTGCCACGCGCCCACCTGGATACTGGCGACGTCGGGGGTCGTCTTCGATTCGAATCCCGTGCCGGTGATCAGGACGCTGCCGCCCGAGGTAGGCAGGAAGGTGGGAGCCAGGCCACTCACCGCCGCTCCCTTGCCTGTGGTGTTGGCGGCCCCCGCGCACAGGTAGGCCGCCAGCCCGGCGCTTCCGTGTGCCCCGGTGAGCCTGGGCGAACCCAGGCCGGAGGCCAGGTCGTAACCCGTCGTGGCCGGGAACACCAGGCCGTTGTCCAGGCCGTAGATGTCGTTGTTGCCCGCCGTGATGTCGTTGAACGACGCCGCGTAGGCCTTCGGGTTCGACGCCACCGAGTAGAGAAGGGGGCTCACGAAGCCCACACCGCTGGCCGTCGACGGGTTGGACGCACATGTGCTCGAGGCGTTGACCAGGGCCAGCAGTGCCGCCCAGATCGGCGTGGCCGACGAGGTGCCACCGATGGTGATCCAGCCGTCGAGAGAGCCGGGGCCCTCGAACTCGGTGCTGAAGATCGTCACCGCGCCGGTGAACTCGTCGGCCTGGGCCGACACGTCAGGTACCAGGCGGCACGGCGTGCTCGGGCCGGTCCCCGCCAGCGCCGCCTGGCAGAAGCCGGTCGGGAACCCGGACGCGGACTCGATCACGTTGGCCTGGGTGTAGTCCGCGCTCGTCGGTCCCACGATGCCGGGGACGGTGGCGTCCTGTTGCCACGACGGCATGGCCCACGACTGGGAGATCCCGCCGCCACCCGCTCCCCAATTCGCCCCGTCGTTCCAGACGTGCTCGGCCGGTGGTTGGGTGGCGTCGTCGATGGTGGTGCCGCCCACAGAGACCACATACGGCTGGCTGGCGGGGTCGTCCACCGACAGCGGGTTTTGGCCCGCCGGCGGGAAGGGAGCCCGGAAGGCGTTGCAGTCGTCGCTCCCGGTGTCACCGGCGGCGGAGAAGATCGACTGGCCCTGGGCCGCGGCCTGCTCGAAGAGGAAGTTCTCGGCCTGCTGGATGCCGGGTTCCCCGGCCTGAACGGCCTGCTCGCACAGGCCCCAGCTCGAGGTGACGACCTTGTCGGTGTCGTTGCTCACGATGGCCGTGTACTCGTCGATGCCGCCGAAGGTGGTGTTGGGCGCGTTGTAGACGTCGATGTTCGCTCCCGGCGCCATGGCCGAGACGTCCTGCACGTCGAGGATGGCCTCGCCACTTCCCTGCCCGACGGGCTGACCCCCGTCGACCGGGATGACGGAGAGCCGGCTGATCATCTGTGCCGCCGCCGTGGCCCCGAAGTAGCAGGTGTCGAAGGTCTGGATGTCGGACACGGCGACGGGCTCGAGTTCGTAGATGGCGATGTGTTGTCCGGCACCGAAGTCACCGGCGCGGTACAGCCCGAAGGCGCCGTAGGCGTTGGCGATCTGGTCGTCGGTGAGACCGCCGAAGGCCTGGGCCGCCCCGGTGGCGTCGGCACAGGCCGTGGGGGAACCCGAGGGGTGGGTGAAATTCGGGGACAGCGCGGCGCCGTGGCTACCCGCCGCCGACGCCGGGGCGCGCACGATGCCCGCCGACTGCTGGTGGACGAGGTCGTCCAAACCGACGACCGAGGACACCGAGCCGGCGATGGTGGAGGGAAGCTCCACGCCGGAGGTGGTGGCCTGACCGGTGGAGCCGTCGGCCAACCGGACATGGGTGAGGCTGGTGTGGAACGCCGATTCCACGCGGGAGGCCGTCCCCGTGAACGTCATCAGGAGGCCGTCACTGGCCACCTGGGTGACGCGCAGACCGTCGGCCTCGAGGCCGGCCTTGACCGTGGCGATGGTGGCGGGCGTCGGGCCGAACCGTCCGGCGAAGGCCCCGGGCGCCAGATAGTCGTGGTACCGGGGCGACCTCTTGTTGTTGACGTCGTTGATGAAGGCGGTGAGCGCGGCGTTGTCACGGGGTTTCAGGACCACGGCCCCGGTCACCGCGGCCGTGGAGTCGAGCGCGCCGGTCGTCGCCGCCCCGGCCGGGATCCGAGGGGCCGACTGGATCCGCTGCATCGACGGGGCCGGGGACGAGGCGGACGCGTTCGCCGATCCCGTCACCGATGGGACGAACGTCACCACGGTGAAAAGAGCGACGACCGGCGCCACACGCGGGATAGCTCGGATACCTCTCATGACAACCCCCTCGAGTGTTCGAGAATCCGACGGCGATCGAAAAGGCTGGAATCCGCCGCCCTCCTTTGTTTTTTAGCACTTCTCGTGGTTCATCGGGCTCGTCAAATTTGGGCGGACCCGACGTTCCGGGCACGTGGTCGGCACGCGTCGAACTCCTTGCACGACTCGTCACATGGCCCTAGCCTCCGACGCATCGTCCGGACGCTTTCCGAGACGACCTGCACCTCCGAACGGACCGCCGGGGGCGGTTGCGAAGGCCGCCCGACGTGCCGGCTCCGTTCCTTACGGAGGGGGTTCACGATGAGGACCGCGCTCGGTACCGGGTTCACGAACGGCAAGAGCATCCGACGTCACGGGTTTCGATGGTTGGGTGTGTTCAGCGTGGCAGCTGTGGCCGCTGTTGTCGTTGTCCCCGCCACGGGCACGTCCGCACCATCGTCGGAGCCCCCGGCCATCACCCTGGTGCAGGTGCAATCCCAGTTGTCGGCATTGGTCGCCGGAGCCGACGCCCAGGGGAGGGCGGCGCTCGACGACGCCGTCGCCCGACTGGGTGCCGCTTTCCCCGCCAACTCCCAGTCTGGTGGCAGTCTGAGTTCCCTGTGGGCCGACGTCCAGGACGTCAATGTCCCGGTCCCACCTCCGTACGGCGACACTGTTTTCACCTCCACCAAAGCGGCGGCGGTCGACCTGGTGAGCATCCTCACTGATCACACCGTCCCGACGGCGACCCTGGAGTCGGCCGGTGCGGCAATCCTCGACGCCGACCTGGTCATCACCGACAACGCCTTGAGCCAGGCGGGTCAGTCGATTTCGACGATCGGATCCTCGTTCGGCCCCGGGTCGCCGGCGCGGATCGCGGTCGACCAGGCGAAGTGGGAGGGGGCCTATCGGGTCCTCGGTGCCCGGATCGACCAGATCGTGACGAGCCTGACTCCATCGACCATCGACCAGGCGGCCGAGAACCTCCTTCAATCTCCGATCGAGAGCCCAACCGTCAATCCCAGCGCCGTCACCGGCCCAGAGCTGACGGCGGGCGGCGAGCCCGAGCTCTTCTACTTCGGCGCCGAGGGTTGCCCCTACTGCGCCGTCGACCGGTGGTCGATGGTGATCGCGCTCTCCCAGTTCGGCCGGTTCTCACCCCTGTCGCTGAGCGTCTCGTCCACCGTCGACGGCTATCCGGGGACCGACACCTTCACCTTCCACGGCTCCACCTACGAGAGTCCGTATGTGGCCTTCGTCCCCGTCGAGGCCTTCACGAACCAGCCTCCCGGAGGCACCATCGGTCCTCCGTGCACGGGTAGCGCTCCGTGGTCGACGCTCCAGGGGCTCTCGTTTTCCGAGCAGCAGCTCCTGGCCGCCTACGACCCGGCGTGTCGTTTCCCGTTCCTCGATGTCGGCAACAGATGGACGACGATCGGGGCCTATCCGGACGTGCAGGTGATCCAAGGAATGTCGTGGCCGCAGATCGCCGCCGCCCTGGCGGACCCGGGCTCTGCGGTGGCGCAGGCGATCGAGGGCGGGGCGGTGGAACTGACGGCACAGATCTGCGAGATCACCGGAGAGCAGCCGGCCAGGGTGTGCGACGCCGCTGTCGTCCAGCAGTGGCAGGCGGGCCTCCCCTGATCAGCAGCCTCTCGCACAGCGACATCACCACGCGGAGGTCGAGGGGGACCGATGTGCCATCCGTTCCGGTCCATGGCCCAACCCGTCCGGGGCGCGGTCGTGCGCCTCATAACCCAACCTCCGCTCGCCCCCAGGGAGCCACTCGTCCTCGTCGACCGGCCGGACGACATCTATGTGCCCGTCGAGAGAGCCATCCGGCGCGCCCAGGACGGAGCGCGGTGACACTCGTCCCGCCGCCGTCGGGCGGCACGCCGTCGTCGAAGACGCGGAACCGGTAGGACCGATCGGTCCGGCCACTACCTTTAGGCCACATGGCCGTACAGGGGTCCGCCGCCGTCAGGAGCGCCTACATCGAATACTTCGCCGCCCGCGCGCACCGCGTCATCCCCGGCGCCAGCCTGGTGCCGCGCGAGGACCCCACCACCTTGTTCACCGGATCGGGGATGCAGCCGTTGATCCCGTACCTGTTGGGCGAGCCCCACCCGGCGGGTAGCCGCCTGGTCGATTCTCAACCCTGCCTACGAGCCGAAGACATCGACGAGGTGGGCGACCGCCGCCACACGACCTTCTTCGAGATGCTCGGCAACTGGAGCCTCGGCTCGTACTTCAAGGCGGAACAACTCCCGTGGCTGTTCGGCTTCCTGACCGCGACCCTCGGCCTCGACCCGACCCGTCTGTTCGTGACCGTCTTCTCGGGCGCCCCCCGGTGGGGGATCCCACGCGACGAGGAGTCGGCAGGCATCTGGGCCGAGCTGTTCGCCGGCGTCGGCGTGCCGGCACCTCTGCGTGACCTTCTCACCTCCGAGAGGGCATCGTCGATCGGAATGGGCGACGCCCGGATCACCTTCTACGACGAGAGCAACTGCTGGTGGAGTCGCGCCGGGCCCCCCGACGCCATGCCGCTCGGCGAGCCGGGGGGACCCGACTCGGAAGTGTTCTACCTTTTCGATCAGGTCCCCCACGACCCCGCCTTCGGGGAGCGGTGCCATCCCCACTGCGACTGCGGCCGTTACATCGAGATAGGCAACTCGGTGTTCATGCAGTACCGGCGCACCGAGACCGGCTTCACGGAGCTCGACCAGCGCAACGTCGACTTCGGCGGCGGGCTCGAGCGGTTGACGATGGCGACGCTCGACTCGCCCGACGTCTTCCGGATCGATCTGCTGCGACCCCTCGTCGACCATGTGCAGGAGCTCTGCGGAGCCCGCTACGCCGGCGGCGACACCCGCATGCGGATCATCGCCGACCATGCGCGGGCTCTCGTGTTCCTCGCCGCCGACGGAGTCGTCCCCTCGAACACCGCCCAGGGTTACGTGATGCGTCGCTTCGCCCGCCGGGCCCTGCGGCAGGGTCACGCCCTCGGGATCGGTGACGACCTGCTCGGCCCGTTGGTGGCGCCGGTCGTCGCCGCCTACGGCGACGCCTATCGCGAATTGTCGCAGCGGGAGCCGGAGATCGTCGAGGTCCTCTCCCACGAGGAGATCCTGTTCCGCCGCAGCCTGGCCCGTGGTGTTCGCGAGTTCCCCAAGATCGCCGGGTCGACGTTGACCGGCGACGGGGTCTTCACCCTTTTCGACACCTACGGCTTTCCCCCGGAGCTCTCCCTCGAGGAAGCCGTCACCACGGCGACGCCTGTCGATCCGGCCTGGCGGCCGCGCTACGACGATCTCATGAGCGAGCAGCGCGCACGCTCGAAGACGGCCGCCCAGGGGCTGTTCAAGGGTGGTCTGGCCGACCAGTCCGAGGCCACCACGCAGCTCCATACCGCCACCCATCTGCTCTACAAGGCGCTGCGGTCGGTGCTCGGTGACCACGTGGTGCAACGGGGCAGCAACGTGACGGCCGACCGGTTGCGCTTCGACTTCTCACATCCGGCCAAGATGACGCCAGAGGAGCGCGACGAGGTCGAGCGGATCGTCAACGGGGCCATCGACCGCGACTGGCCGATGAGCTTCCGTGAGATAGCCACGCGGGACGCATTCGACGAAGGAGCCCTGGGCGCCTTCGGCGACAAGTACGGCGACACGGTCAAGGTGTACACCGCCGGCGATCCGTTCGGTGAGTGGTTCAGCAAGGAGATCTGCGGCGGCCCGCACGTCGCGCACACCGGCACACTCGGGCGCTTGCGGATCGTGAAGGAGGAATCGTCGAGCGCCGGCGTCCGCCGGATCAGAGCCGTCCTGGAGGATCGTCCCGTGTGACATCGGCGCCACCTCCCGGTCCGGCGGCCCACGGGACATTGGCTAACCTCGTCCCACGCGGCCGGGGAGGTCACGATGAGTCGGGCACTGATCACGGGCATCACCGGGCAGGACGGTCGGCACCTGGCGGAATTCCTGGTGGGCCGGGGCTACGGGGTCTACGGACTGGTGCGCGGACAGTCCAACCCCAAGGCGGCGATGGTCCAGGAGGAGGTCCCCGAGCTCGAACTGCTCGGAGGCGACCTGCAGGACCTCTCGTCGCTCATCGCCGCGCTCGAGCAGGTCCAACCGGACGAGGTCTACAACCTCGGAGCGATCAGCTTCGTGCCTCTCTCGTTCCGCCAACCGGAGCTGACGGCCGACATCACCGGCACCGGCGTCCTGCGCATGCTCGAGGCCATCCGTCTGGTCGGGGGTACACGGGACAACCCCATCCGCTTCTACCAGGCGTCCTCCTCCGAGATGTTCGGCAAGGTCCGCGAGACACCGCAGACCGAGGCGACGCCTTTCCACCCGCGTTCGCCCTACGGGACGGCCAAGGTGTTCGGGTACTACACGACGCTCAACTACCGCGAGTCCTACGGGATGCACGCGTCCAACGGCATCCTCTTCAACCACGGCGGTCCCCGACGCGGCATCGAGTTCGTGGAGCGCAAGATCAGCAACGGCGTGGCCCGGATCAAGCTCGGCCTCCAGGACTCCATCACCCTCGGCAACCTGGACTCGTCGCGGGACTGGGGCTACGCCGGGGACTACGTCGACGCCATGTGGCGCATGCTCCAGCGAGACGAGCCCGATGACTACGTCATCGCCTCGGGCCGGACCCACACCATCCGCGACCTGCTCCGCGAGGCCTTCAAGGCCATCGACATCGACGACTGGGAGCCGTATATCCGCACCGACGGGCGGTTCCTGCGGCCGGCCGAGGTCGATCTCCTGGTGGGCGACGCCGGCCGGGCCCGCGCCGTGCTCGGTTGGGAGCCCAAGGTGGACTTCCCCACCCTGGTGGGCATGATGGTCGACCACGACCTGCGCATCGAGGGGGCTCGCTGACGGTGGCACCCCGGCGGCCGCCGGGTCGTCGCTCAAGTCCGTTCTGGCCTGCGTCGAAGCCTTGGGGGACGGCCAGGAGGTGCAGACGGTGTCATCCCACGGATCCCAGGATGCTCTCGCGCTCGGTGTGGGCACGAACGTCTGTGTCCAAAACCGGTTCCTCGGGGACTGGAGTAGCGGCTTCGCCGTGGTGGAGGTGCTCCACGACGGCTACCGGATACAGCGGCTCTCCGACGGCCTCGTCTTTCCCGACGTATTCCCCGTCGAGGAGATCCGACCTGAGCGACGACAGGACCCTGACCGCGCCATCGCCGGGTCGTACCTGGACCGGGAGCGCTGAAGGCAGTTCTGCCGTGTCGCGCTGTCGCCGACGGGCCTTCCCAACATCAGCGCTACAAGCAGGCGGCACGCTGGGCAGCGACAGGCCCCGGGGGTAGATTCCGATCGTGGCCTTCCGCCGGAGAGCGTGGTCGACAGCACTGGCGACGATGATCAGTGTCACCGCCATGACACTCCTGGTCGCCCAACCGGTGGCGGCCAAGAGCCTCACGTGGACGGTGTCCGCCGTCACCCCGGTTCCCTCGTTCGGACCGGGGGCCCAGATCGCGGGGACGTCGTGCCCCACCACGACGCTGTGCGTGGCCGTCACCTACAACGGTGATGTCCTCACCTCCACGAACCCGAGCGGCGGGGCGTCGGCATGGACCGTGGTCGACGTCGACGGATCCATCCCCATCGACGCGGTGTCGTGTCCGTCGGCCAGCCTGTGTGTCGCCGTCGACCAGGGCGGCAACGTCCTCACCTCGCCGAACCCGGCCGGTGGAGGCGCGACGTGGACGGCGGCCAACGTCGGTTGGATCGGCTCGTCGATCTCGTGCGTCTCGGCCACGTTCTGCGTCGCCGGGGACTACCACGGCGACGTGGAGACGTCGACGGACCCCGCCGGCGGCCAGTCGGCGTGGACGGGCGTGAACGTCGATCCGAGACCGATCTATTCCATGTCGTGCCCGCAGACCACGCTGTGCGTGGCCGGTGACGACAACGGCGACGTCCTCGTCTCGTCGGACCCGGCCGGTCAGGCGTGGACGACGGACCACATCGACGCCACCGATCCGGTCATGTCGATGTCCTGCACGGCGGCACCCGTGTGCGTCGGTACCGACCTCAACGGTGACGTGCTGACGACGGACGACCCGACCGGCGGTACCGGCGCCTGGCTCGTCACCCAGGTCGACACGTCGTCGGGCAACGGACTGCAGATGTATTCGGTGAGCTGCACGACGGCGCCGTTGTGCGTGGCCGGCGACGTATTCGGCAACGTCCTCACGTCGACCGACGTCGGTGCCGGCTCGGGAACCTGGACGGTCGCCTCCGTGGCCCCGGCCGGCGTGACCGCCCTGGACTGCCTGTCGGCCACGTTGTGCGTGGGCGGCGACGCCGCCGGGAACCTCGTCTCCTCGACCGCTCCCACCGGCGGTTCCTCGGCCTGGTCGACGGTGGCCGGCCTCGACGTCACCCATCCCATCAACGCCATGTCCTGCCCGTCGCCGAAGATGTGCGTGGCCGTCGACTCGGTGGGCGACATCGTCACGTCCACCAACCCGACGGGCGGCTCCGCCGCCTGGACGGTCCGTGAGATCGACGGCGGCGTCGGTGAGCAGTTCCCGCTGCTCGGTGTCTCCTGCCCGTCGGTCAAGCTCTGCGTGGCGGTGGACGACATCGGTCACGTCCTGACGTCGACCAAGCCCACCGACCCCAACGTCGCCTGGACCGCCGTGAACGTCACCGGAGGGCCGCAGTACACCCTCACCGCCGTCTCCTGTCCCACGGTGGCTCTCTGCGTGGTGACCGACGGCAACGGGGACATCTCGGTCTCGACCGATCCGACCGGAGACTCGTCGGAGTGGTCGTTCTCTCCCTTCGTCGACCCGGGCGGGGCCATCTCCTCGGTCTCCTGCGCGTCGAAGACGCTCTGTGTGATCGCCGACTCCGTCGGTGAGGTCCTGACGAGCACGGCCCCGACGACCGGCGCCTCCTCCTGGATCGTCACCACCGGCGTGGACGCGCACGGTCTCGACTCGGTCTCGTGTCCCACGGTGAAACTGTGCGTGGCCGCCGACGACCACGGTGGAGTGGTCACCTCGACGAACCCCACCGGGGGCCAAGGCACATGGAGCGGCGCCCAGGTGGACGGGACCAACCGTCTCTTCACCGTGTCGTGCGCCAACAGCCACCTCTGTGTCGCCGGCGACGACCGGGGCGACGTCATCACCGCCAAGCACCCCACCGGAGGGGCGAGCGCGTGGAAGGTGGCGACGGTCGACGCCGGCCACTGGATGCTGGGCATGTCCTGTCCGTCGGCGACCCTCTGTGCCGGCGTCGACAACGTCTACGACGTCGTGGTGGGAAAGACGTGACGGGGGCGTAACGGTCGACCCGGCGCGCCGAGGAGACCACCCTCGTGGACCCGGCGTGGTAGAAGGATCCCCGGTGGAGCGCATCGACTACGACGAGTTCGGCCTGTTCCACGAGAACGCCGCCGAGTACGGCCTGCGCTTCGACACGCCGCCCACCGTCCGGCGTGTCTCGGTCGAGGTAAGTGCCGGTCGACAGCTGAGCGCTCTGATGTGGAAGGACGGCCCGCCCGAGCTGGTGCTCCTCCACGGGGGCGCCCAGAACGCCCACACCTGGGACACCGTGGCCATGGCCCTCGACCGCCCGCTGGTGGCCGTCGACCTGCCCGGCCACGGCCACTCCGACGGACCCGACCTCCGCCCCGGAGGCCAGCTCAGTGCGCAGGGCAACGCCATCGACGTGGCCGCCGCGGTTCGTCAGCTGGCACCCTCGGCCGCCGCCGTGGTGGGCATGTCGCTCGGCGGCCTCACCACCATCGCGCTGACCCGGGAGGCACCGGAGCTGGTGCGCACGGTGGTCCTGGTCGACGTCGTGCCGGGGATCACCGGAGCCCGGTCGAAGCACATCACCGATTTCGTGAGCGGCCCTCGGAGCTTCGCCAGTCTCGACGAACTCCTCGAGCTGACCGCCCAGTTCAACCCGACCCGCTCGCTGTCGTCGCTGCGACGGGGCATCCTCCACAACGCCGAGCAGCAGGAGGACGGCTCGTGGGTCTGGCGGTGGGCCCGCCACCGACCCTCCGAGCCGGCGGCCGGATCCGGCCACGGCGAGGGGAGCGACGCCTTCTACTCCGGTCTGTGGGAGTCGGTCTCGTCGATCACGGTGCCGCTGCTGCTGGCCCGGGGCATGCGCCCCGACTCGGTGCTGGGCGACGAGGACGAGGAGGAGTTACGTCGGCGGCTGCCCTCGGCCCGGGTCGTCCACTTCGCCGAGGCCGGCCACAGCATCCAGGGCGACATGCCCCTCGAGCTCGCCGCCCTCATCGAGGAGTTCGTCTTCGGCCCCTGATCATCTCCGGCGTCAGGCGCATGGGGATCAGCGGCTCGGCACCGTCGGTCTGTCGGGGTACGCGGCGGCCGGGCCACCGGCGGCCGGGCCTCCGTCGGCGGCACCACCTTCGGCCGCAGCCGCGGGGCCGCCGCCGGTGGGCGACGACGCGCTCACCACGGCCCGCAACTCGTCGCCGTCGATCGTCTCGCGTTCGAGGAGGAGATCGACGACGGCGTCGAGGGCGCGGCGGTTATCGGCCAGCAAGGCCGTCGCCCGTTGCTCGGCCTCGCGGAGCAGCCGGCTGACCTCCTCGTCGATGACCTGCTGGGTGCCTTCGGAGTACTGCCGGCTCTGGAATTGCTGCTGACCGTCGAGATACCCGGGGCCCTCGGAGCTGAACCCGACCGGACCGAGCCGCGGCGAGAGGCCCCAGTCCCGCACCATTCGGATGGCGAGACCGGTGGCACCGGCGAGGTCGTTGGACGCCCCGGTCGACGCCTCCCCGAGGACGAGGATCTCCGAGGACCGCCCGCCCAGGCGGACGTCCAACGAGGCCAGCAGGTAGCTCTCGGAATAGAGGTGCTTCTCGTCGGCCGGGAGCTGCTCGGTGACACCGAGGGCCCGCCCGGCGGGGAGGATGGTGATCTTGGCCACCGGGTCGGCCTCCTCGGACAGCAGGGCGACGAGGGCGTGGCCGGCCTCGTGGACGGCCACCGACCGTTTCTCGTCGGGCAGCAGCGCATTCGACGCGTCGCGGCGGCCGAGGAGGATCCGGTCGCGGGCCTCGTCGAGATCGTGGGCGGTGATCACGTCGCGGTCGTGGCGGACGGCCACGATGGCCGCCTCGTTCAGGAGGTTGGCCAGATCGGCCCCCGAGAACCCCGGTGTGGCGCGCGACACGGCGCCGAAGTCGACATCGGGATCGAGCGTCTTGTCGCGGGCGTGGACGCTCAAGATGGCGGTCCGCTCGGCCTGGTTGGGCAGCGGGATCTCGACCTGCCGGTCGAAGCGCCCCGGACGCAGGAGCGCCGCGTCGAGGACCTCGGGACGGTTGGTGGCCGCCATGATGACGACCCCGGTCGAGGGGTCGAAACCGTCCATCTCGGACAGGAGCTGGTTGAGCGTCTGCTCCCGCTCGTCGTTGGAGACGATCGACCCGCCCCGGCGCTGACCGATGGCGTCGATCTCGTCGATGAACACGATCGAGGGGGCCCGCTTGCGGGCGTCGGCGAACAGGTCGCGCACCCGCTTGGCCCCCACCCCCACGAACATCTCGACGAAGCTCGAACCGGTCAGGGCCAGGAAGGGGACCTCCGCCTCACCGGCGACGGCCCGTGCCATCAGCGTCTTGCCACTGCCGGGCGGCCCCACCATGAGCACCCCACGCGGTCCGATCGCCCCCGCCCGGGTGTAGCGCTCGGGTCGCTTCAGGAAGTCGACGACCTCGGCCACCTCGCGTTTGGCCCCCTCGTACCCGGCCACGTCGGCGAACCGGGTGGCGGGCCGGTCCTCGTCGTAGAGCTTGGCCTTGGAGCCCCCGATGCCCATGATCCCGCCCTGGAGCTGGCGCCGGGTGCTCCGGCCGATCCAGATGAAGACGGCCACGAAGAAGAGCAGCGGAAGAAACGACAGCAGGTCGGCCAGAAGGCTCGACGATGCGCCCACCCCGGTCACGGCGACGCCGTCGGTCTTCAGGACGGGGGCGAGCTGGGTGTCGTTCAGCGCCGTCGGGATCTGGCTGGTGTACGCCTCGCCGCCCTTGAGTGTCCCCGTCACCCCACCGGTGGGATTGATGGAGGCGGTCTTGATCTGGTGCGCCTTGACCTTGCTCAGGAACTGCGTGTAGTCGAGGCTCTTCGTCGGCGTCGTCTTCACCGCCGGGGCGAACAACAGCAGCAGCGTCACCACCACGCCGGCCAGCAGCAGCCACGAACGCCACTTCGGCGGCGGGGGAGGGGCCGGGGCCGGTGGTCGGTCCGGTCCCGGTCCCGGTTTCGCCGCGTTGGTGGGGTGCCTGCTGGAAATGGAGATGACCGGCCTCCCTACGCTCGGCCGGCCGCGCTCAGGGCCGCCACCTCGTCGGGGGTGAGCTCGATGCCGGCGGCGGCGACGTTCTCCTCGAGATGGCCGACCGTCCCCGTACCCGGTATGGGGAGGATGGCGGGCGACCGGGCCAGCAGCCAGGCCAGCACGACCTGGCGCGTTGTGCACCCGTGCTTCTGTGCGATCTCGGCCGCCGTCCCGTCCTTCTCGATGTCCATGATGGGCGCCCACGGCAGGAAGACGAGCCGCTCCTGCTCGCACAGGTCGACCATCGACTCCGACGTCCGGTCGGCCACGTTGTACCGGTTCTGGACCGACACGACCGGGGTGACCCGCTGGGCCCGGTGGAGCTCGGTCTCCGTCACGTTGCACACCCCGATGTGGCGGATCTTCCCCTCGTCCTTCAGGGCCACGATGGCCCCGATGGACTCCTCGATGGGGACCTTGGGGTCGGGCCGGTGGAATTGGTACAGCGGGATCCGGTCGATCTTCAGCCGGGCCAGGCTCCCCTCGCACTGCTCGCGCAGGTGTTCGGGGCGCCCGTCGGGGATCCACTGGTTGGGACCGGGCCGCACCAGGCCGCCCTTGGTGGCGATCACGAGGTCGTCGGGATAGGGCTGCAGCGCCTCGGCGATCAGCGTCTCGCTCACCTCCGGGCCGTAGGAGTCGGCCGTGTCGATGAAGTTGACGCCGAGCTCGACGGCGCGTCGCAGGACGGCCCTCGCCTCGTCGCGGTCCGGTGGGTCCCCCCAGATGCCCTTGCCCGTGATCCGCATGGCGCCGTAGCCGAGGCGGTTGACAGTGAGGTCACCGCCGACGTCGATGGTCCCGGCCCGGTCGGCGGTGATGGACGGACTCTCGCTCATGGCTGTCCTCCCTTCGTCCTTCTGGGGAGGACCCTACGCGGACAGCGCCCCCCGTGGTGCCGCGGCGTCGCCGGACGGGAGATCGCCGGACGGGAGAGGGCCGGACGGGAGATGGCCGGACGGGAGATGGCCTGACGGGAGAGGGCCGGACGGGAGATGGCCGGACAGGAGATGATCGGACAGGAGATGGGCGAGGGCGCGGTAGAGGGCGTCGTTCGGACTGGTCCGTCGCCAGACGAGGCCGATCGTCCGGGAGGGCGCCGGGTCGGCGAAGGGTCGCGTGGTGAGCCCCGTCCCCGGCCGGGCCTCGAGGGCGACCGCGCTGGCGGGCAGGAGGGTCACTCCCAGTCCGGTGGCCACCATCTGGCACAGAGTGGGCATCCCCGTCGCCTGCATCTCGGCCGCGCTGGTTCCCACCAGTCGGCAGACCGACAGAGCCTGGTCGCGCAGGCAGTGGCCCTCCTCCAGGAGGATGACCGGGAGCCCGGCCACCACATCGAGGGGCAGGGGACCGGTCCCGGCCAAGGGGTGGTCCTCGGGCAGGGCGAGGACGAAGGGATCGTCGGCCAGGGCGATCTGGACGAGATCGTCGGCGCCGACGGGAAGGGCCAGCAGGCCGAGATCGAGCCCGCCGTCGCGCAGCAGCCGCAGGATCTCCGACGTCTTCAATTCGTGGAGGTGGAGCTCGACGCCCCGGTGGGCGGCGGTGAGGAGGGGCAGCAGCCGGGGGAGCAGGTACGGGGCCATGGTGGGGATCACCCCCAGGGCCAGCGGTCCGCGCAGCTCGGCCGGATCGAGGCGCGCCGCGCCCACCAGCTCGTCCATGTCGCGCAACACTCCCCGGGCCCGTTCGATCACGGTGGCGCCCACCGAGGTGGGCAGGACCTTCCGGTTGCCCCGCTCGAACAGGGTGACCCCGAGGCGTCGCTCGAGCTCCCGGATCTGGCTGCTCAGGGCGGGCTGGCTCACGAAGCAGGCGTCGGCCGCCTTGCCGAAGTGCCGGTGCTCGTCCACCGCCACCAGGTAGGTCAGCTGTTGCAGGGTGGGCCTTTCCATAAGCACATCTTATCGTTTTCATCAGATAATTCTCTTGGACTTATCGATAAAGAGGGAGCAGGCTGGAGGGCATGACACAGGAGATCCTCACCACCGAGTCCGGGGCCCCCGTGGCCGACAACCAGCGGTCGCAGACGGCCGGCCCCGCCGGCCCGGTCCTCATCCAGGACCAGCACCTGACCGAGAAGCTGGCCCGGTTCAACCGCGAGCGCATCCCCGAGCGGATCGTCCACGCCCGGGGCTCGGGCGCCTACGGGACCTTCGAGGTCACCGGTGACGTCACCGCCTTCACCCGGGCCCGCTTCCTCTCGGGGGTGGGCAAGCGCACGGAGACCTTCGTCCGCTTCTCCACGGTGGCCGGATCGAAGGGCGCCCCCGAGGCCGTCCGCGACCCGCGGGGCTTCGCCGTGAAGTTCTACACGGAGGACGGGAACTACGACCTCACCGGGAACAACACGCCGATCTTCTTCATCCGCGACCCGCTCAAGTTCCCCGACTTCATCCACTCCCAGAAGCCCGACCCCTTCACCAACCGCCAGGAGCCGGACAACGTCTGGGACTTCTTCTCGTTGTCGCCCGAGGCCACCCACATGTTCACCTGGCTGTTCGGCGACCGGGGCATCCCCGCCTCCTACCGCCACATGAACGGCTACGGATCACACACCTACCAGTGGGTCAACGCAGACGGCGCGCGGGTCTGGGTGAAGTACCACTTCCGCTGCGACCAGGGCGTCCGCTTCCTCACCGGCGCCGAGGCGGTGGATCTGGCCGGCCTCAACCCCGAGTCGCACAACGAAGATCTGGTCACCGCCATCGAGACGGGGAACCTTCCGTCGTGGACGCTCAAGGTCCAGATCATGCCCGAGGCCGACGCGGCCCGGTACCGGATCAACCCGTTCGACCTCACCAAGGTCTGGCCCCACGGCGACTATCCCCTCATCGAGGTGGGCCGGATGACCCTCGACCGCAACGCCGACAACTATTTCGCCGAGGTCGAGCAGGCGGCCTTCGATCCGGGCAACTTCGTCCCCGGCATCGGGCCGAGCCCCGACAAGATGCTCCAGGGACGGCTCTTCGCCTACGGCGACGCCCACCGCTACCGACTGGGGATCAACCACACCCAGTTGCCCGTCAACGCGCCCCACGCGGCGGCGGTGGCGAACTACGGCCGTGACGGCTTCATGCGCGTCAACGACAACAACCGGCGGGCCAAGAACTACGAACCCAACAGCTTCGACGGTCCCGTCCAGAGCGACCAGCCGCTCTACGCGGGGCTCGACGCGGCCGGCCCGACGGGGACCTACGCCTGGGACGACCGCGAGGCCGACGACTTCAGCCAGGCCGGGGTGTTGTACCGGATGATCCCCGAGGACTCCAAGCAGCGTCTCGTCGACGCCATCGCCGACGGGCTCTCCCAGGTCTCGAAGGACGACATCATCGAGCGCTCCGTCGGCCACTTCCGCGCCGCCGATCCCGACTACGGCGCCCGGGTGGAGCAGGCCGTGAAGGCCCGGCGGAGCTAGCGCTCAAGCCCTCTTCGCCTAGCCCTCCTGTTCGGTGGGGCGGATCAGCATCTCGTTGACGGCGACGTGGCGCGGCCGGGTGACGATGTAGGCGATGGCGTCGGCGATGTCCCCGGCCTCCATCCGCTGGACGCCGGCGAACCGGGTCCGCACCATCTCGAGCACCTCGGGCCGGTTGTGCCCGGCCAGCTCCGTCGCCACCGCGCCGGGCTCGACCAGCGAGACGCGGACGTGGCGCCCGGTGACCTCCTGGCGCAGGGCCTCGCTGAAGGCGCCCACCCCGTGCTTGGTCAGGTTGTAGACGCCGCTGCCGCTGCGGGCCACCCGGCCGGCCACCGAGCTGATGTTCACCATGTCGGCCACTCGGCGGGGGCCGTCCTCGGCGGCGGTGAGCAGGTGGGGCAGCGCGGCGTGGGCGCAGTAGAGGAGCCCCAGCAGGTTGATCTCGACCATCTGCTCCCACTCCGACAGCGGGGCACGGAGAACGGGACCGAGCAGCATCATGCCGGCGTTGTTGACGAGGGTGTCGAGTCGGCCGAGCTCGGACACCGTGGCCTCGACGGCGTCCGCCGCCTGCTGCTCGTCGGTGATGTCGGACTCGAGCACGAGGACGGTGCCGCCCCGCTCCCGCAGATCGGCGGCCAGGGCGTCGAGCCGGTCACGGCGCCGCGCCGCCACCGCCACCGCCGCGCCGTGGGCCACCAAGGTGGCGGCCGTCGCCGCGCCGATGCCGCTCGACGCGCCGGTGACGAGGGCCACGGTGCCGTCCAGTCTCTCTGTCATCTTCTCCTCCTGACCGGGCGAGAACCTCCGCCGCTGTTGACATCGGTCGACTCAGGTAAGGACCTCGCCGTTCACGATGAGCGGGGTGAGGGGGACGGGGGCCTCGTCGGCGCCGTAGTCGGGATCGACGCAGAGGATGTGCTCGCCCCCCGGCCACGGGAAGTCGCAGTGGCGCCGGTCCGGATCGGTGACGGCGGCGACGGTCGTCCGGCGCGCCAGACCGGGAGCCCAGGTGTCGTTGGACCAGCGTCGGGGACTGGCGTGGCCGTGGACCTGGCTGAAGGGGAGCTGCTCCATGTCCCACGACCCGAGCAGCTCCCGCGGCGACGCCCAGGCCACGCCGACGGGGAGCCGCGTCCTCACCCCGAGCATCTCCCCGGCGGTGAAGGCGAGGTCGGGGTCGGCCGCCAGTTCCTTGTTCAAGGTGGCCGCCGCCACTTCGGGGGAGTCGGGGCGTCCGATGGCCACCCACTTCTGCCGGGTCAGGCCGCCGTGGGTGACGAGGACGGGACCGAACTCCACCGTGTCGAGGCCGACGGCGAGGCGGGCGAGGTCGCCGTCCACCCACCGCCGGAGATCCGCCCGGACACCGGCGTCGAGGTGTTCGTGCCAGAAGTCGGGACCGCCGAGGCCCTCCTGGGCTTCGTGGTTCCCGATGAGCTGGACCCACTGGGTGGGCGAGCCGGTCATCATCCGGTCGACGAGGGTCACCGCGCCGGCGCTGTCGGGTCCCTTGTGGACGAGGTCCCCGACCTGGACGACGACAAGATCGTCGGGCACGGTGCCGGCGGTGGTGTCGGCGCCCAGTTCCTGGAGACACCGTCGCAACATCCAGGCGTGGCCGCCGACGTCGCCGACGATTGCGATCCGGTGCGGCGGTCGGAGCGGTGACACGCCGCAGAGCGTACGGCGCCACCGGCGTGTCAGGCTGGGGCCGTGGCCCCGGCGGACGTCTTCACCGAGCCCCTGGTCCCCCTTCCCTCGCAGCCCCCGAATGCGGCGAGGCCGACTCGATGGCCAGGGTCAGGGTGGTGCCGTCTCAGAGGCGAACGTACGTTCGATACCCGCTGATCGTCAGGGGTGGGGCCCGATCATGAGAATCGTGATCTCGCCCTGGGACGGCCCGTACGCCCACCAGACTCTCGACGCCGACGGGGTCTTGTTTTCGACGTAGGACTCCCAGACCTTCTCGCCGTAGACCTTGTCGAACTGCTCATAGGGGTGAGAGTGCAGACCAGGATGGTGGGGGTCTCGCTCGAGTTTCCCCAGGCAGCGCTCCACTTTCTTGAGTTTGGCCCGGTCTCGGACGCCGTCGTAGTCCTCTTGGGCCGAGGGGGTCAACCGGAGAAGGAACGCCACGATCGCCCAGCCTAGACTTGGCGCCCTATCGGGGCAAGTGGGCAACGGGGGAAGGGTACTATAGGGGAATGGGGTATTGACCCAATGCATCACGCAACGTAAGTTGCATACAGAACAACTACGTGAAACCCACCAACAATCGAACTACCAACAATCGAACTAACGAAGACATTCAACAGGAGCATCACGATGACAGGGTTGCCTTTGGAGGTCGAGACCGACTCCCGCGGGCGGGTGTCCCTCGGCAAGGTCAGCAAGCCGGGCACTCGGTACCGGGTGGTCGAGACCGAGGACTGCGAGCTTGTGCTCACGCCGGTGGTGTCTGTCTCAGCGCGGGAGCTGGCGCTGCTCCAGAACCCCCAGGTGGCTGACAGGCTCAGGGGCTCAATCGCCCAGGCGGAGGCGGGCGAGCTGAAGGACTACGGGCCGGGCCACTTCTCCGAGCTCGCGGACCAGGACGGGGACGACGAGGACTAAGACGCGTCGACCCCTTGCTCCATGGCCACCACTGATGTCTTCACGACTCCTTTGGTGCCCCTTCCCGGCCAGCCCGACGGTGTGCCATGGCCGACGCGGTCCTGGCCCGCCGGCGTTCCCGTCCCCATCGTGGACAGGCCGGCGCTCGACCACCTCCTCGACGAGGCGTTCGACGAGACCGGGACCCTGTCCCGGACCCACGCCGTCGTTGTTGTCTACGGCGGCCGACTGGTGGCCGAGCGCTACGGCGGGTGCGATCCCCGCGCCCCGACGGAGCCCGTCGGTCCGGACACGAGGCTGCTGTCGTGGTCGATGGCCAAGTCGATGCTCCACGCTGCCGTCGGTCTCCTCGTGGGAGACGGCCGGCTGGATCTCGACGCGCCGGCCCCCGTCCCGCAGTGGACCGGGGCCGCCGATCCGCGCCGGGCGATCACCCTGGAGCAGTTGCTCGAGATGCGCGACGGGCTCGCGTTCGCCGAGGACTACGTCGACCGCGGTGTCTCCGACGTGATGGAGATGCTGTGGGGGAGCGGACGCGACGACGTCGCCGCCTTCGCCGCCGACCGTGGGTTGGCGGCGGACCCCGGGAGCCTTTTCCACTATTCGAGCGGAACCAGCAACATCGTCTCGGGGGTGGTGGCCCGCGTCGTCGGACCGGGCGCGCCCTACCGGCGGTTCCTCCATGACCGCCTCTTCGGACCCATCGGGGCGACCTCGGCCGAACCGGCCTTCGACGCCGCCGGGAGCTGGGTGGCGTCGTCTTTCCTCTACGCCACCGCGCTCGACTTCGCCCGCTTCGGACTGCTCTATCTGCGCGACGGCGTCTGGGAGGGCCGGCGTCTGCTTCCCGAGCGATGGGTGGACCACGGCCGGCTCCCGCGCTCGGTCGATCCCGAGGACGGCGACGTCCACGGCGCCCACTGGTGGGTGGTGGGCGACGGGCACGGCTCGTTCCGGGCCGCCGGCTACAGGGGCCAGTCGATCCTCGTCTGTCCCGCGCTCGACCTGGTCGTGGTGAGACTGGGCGACACTCCGACCGAGCGCGGCGACGCCTTGCGCCGGTGGCGCGCCGCGGTGGTGGCGGTGTTTGCCGCTGGGTCCTGACCGACCGCACCCCCGGCCCGACGGTTTGTCAGGCAATGAGCACGGTCAGGGCAGGAGCAGTGCCGTCAGGCGGCGAGACGTCACCGTCAGGCCCACCGCCCCCATGATCGCCAGATAGGCGGCGTGGCCCAGGAGCGCCCAGGTGAAGAGGCCCGCGTCGAGGCCGCGGATCATGGCCACCCCCTGGTAGAGCGGCGTGCAGCGGACGACGACCTGGAGCCACGCCGGGTAGACGGTGAGGGGATAGAAGGTGGCCGAGAAGAGGAAGAGCGGGATGATGGCCAGGGAGACCTTGTCGAAGTCCTGCCAGCTGCGCATGTACGAGGTGGCGGCCATGCCCATGCCGGCGAAGGCGAAGCTGACCAGGATGGCGGCCGGGTAGCAGAGGACGACCCAGGGGGTGAGGACGTAGCCGAAGCCGGTCATGACCAGCAGGAAGGCCAGTGAGTAGATCGAGCCGCGCATGAGGGCCCAGGTGAGTTCGCCCAGGGCGATGTCGGTCGGGGCCAGCGGGGTGGACAACATGGCGTCGTAGGTCTTGGCGATCTTCAGCTTGAAGAAGATGTTGAAGGTCGAGTCGAAGATGGCGCCGTTCATGGCCGAAGAGGCCAGGAGCCCGGGGGCGACGTAGGACGTGTAGGCGACCAGGTGTCCGCCGAGGGGGAGGCGGCCGACGAGGGTGCTCAGGCCGATGCCGATGGAGAGGAGATAGAAGAAGGGCTCGAAGAAGCCGGAGACGAAGAAGATCCAGCCGCGCCGGTAGACGAGGATGTTGCGCTCCACGATCCGCCGGCCGCCGCGACCGGCGACGACGATGGACGGGGTGATCCGCAGCGGGAGGGCGGCCGTCGCTGTCCCGCTCACGTGACGAGCCTCCGCGGCGAAGGTCCTGCGGGCCAGCGTGAAGCCGAGCGCGGTCAGGGCCACCAGATAGGCGGCGTGGGCCAGATCGGGTCCGAGGGCCAGGCGCCCGAGAGTGAGGGCGCGGCAGAGCGCCACCCCGTGGTAGAGCGGCGTGGCCTGCGGCCGCCGCCTGGAGCCAGCCCGGGGAGCTGGGTGACGGGGAAGAAGGTCCCGGAGAAGAGGAAGAGGGGGATGAGCCCGAAGCGGTAGAGGGCGGAGAAACCGGCGTCGTTCTTCTGGGTGGCGGCGAAGGCGGCGATGGGGGCGGCGAAGGCCATCCCGGTGAGGATGCCGGCGGGGACGGCCAGGACGGCGAAGGGGGAGTGGACGGTCCCGAAGGCGGCCATGATGGCCAGGTAGATGGTCGTCACCGCCGTCAGCCGCAGCGCGATCCAGGCCAGGTGACCGAGGAGGACGTCGGCCACCCCGAGCGGCGTGGCCAACATGGCGAAGTAGGTCCGGATCCATTTGATGGCCCCCATCACCGGGTACATGGCCTCGTTGCCGCCGATCTGCATGGCCGTGGCGGCCATGAGCCCGGGGGCGAGGAAGTCGATGTAACGGACACCGTCGATGGTGTGGGCATGGTGGTTCACGAGCGAGCCGAGGCCCACCCCCATGGCCGAGAGGTAGAGGACGGGGTAGAGGAAGCTGGTGGTGAGCGAACCCCGCCACGTCCGCTTGTACTGGTACATCCAGTAGCGCAGAGCCCGGACCCACGGCGGCGCGGCGACGTGTCGCCGCTGGCTGCGCCCGTCACCGCCCGCGTCACCGCCCGCGTCGCTGTGCGGGTCGCCGTCCGGCCGTGCCCGGAGATCGGCGGGACCGGTCAGTCGACCAGTGTCCGGCCCGTCAGGCGGAGAAAGACGTCCTCGAGGGTGGAGCGGCGGACGAGGGAGGCGTCGGGGTGGACTCCCCGGCGGTGGACGTCGTCGAGGGTGGCGTCGCCGTCGTCGGTGTAGAGCAGGAGGCGGTCGGGGAGCGCCTCCAGGCGCTCGACCAGTCCGTCGAGCTTGCCGGCGACGTCGTCGGAGGCGGCGGGGGCGAAGCGGAGCTCGACGACTTCGCGCGTCGAGTAGCGGGCGATGAGCGCCGCCGGGGTGTCCTCGGCCGCGAACCGGCCGCGGTCCATGACGGCCAGGCGGTCGCAGAGCTGTTCGGCCTCGTCCATGTAGTGGGTGGTGATGACCAGGGTGACACCCTGGTGCTTCAGGCGGTAGAGGCGGTCCCACAGGAGGTGGCGCGCCTGGGGGTCGAGACCGGTGGTGGGTTCGTCGAGGATGAGGAGCTCGGGTTCGGAGACGAGGGCGCGGGCGATGGTGAGCCGACGCTTCATCCCCCCCGAGAGGGGTTCGACCTTGTCGTGGGCGCGGTCCGAGAGCTGGGAGAACTCGAGGAGGGCCTCGGCCCGCTGGCGGATCACCTTGCGGGGGAGGTCGAAGTAGCGACCGTAGATCATGAGGTTGTCGAGGACGGTGAGCTCGAGGTCGAGCGTGTCCTCCTGGGGGACGAGCCCGATGCGACCGCGGATGCGCGGCCCCGTCGGCGGCCGGGTCCATGCCGAGGACGCGCAGGGTCCCCTGGGTCACCGGCGACATGCAGGCGATCATCCGCATGGTCGACGTCTTGCCGGCGCCGTTCGGACCGAGCAGGCCGTACGACTCGCCCCGACCGATCTCGAAGTCGATGGCGTCCACCGCCACGAAGGACCCGAACCGCTTCACCAGGCCGCGGGCCGAGACCATCGGTTCGCCGTCGGGCCGGCCGGGAGCGGGCGAGGTCCGGGACTCGGATCCGGGCATCGGGCCAACCTACCTGTGGTCTGTATCGCTCAGGTTTCCTCCAGCGTGTCCCGGTACGCCTGTCGGCGTTCTGCGGCTGGGGTGCGGCTGCAGTCGGCGCAGCGGACGGCACCGGGGAGGCGGTCGAAGAGGCAGCAGTTCGCCCGTTCCCAGAACCAGCCCCTCCGGCCGCCGTGCTCGACCGTGTGGAACGACCCGAGGCCCCGCAGCGCTCCGGCCAGGGCGAAGAAGCGCTCGCCCTGCGGTTCGACGGCGCCACCGAGGCATCCCTCCATGGTGCGGAAGGCCGTTGCCGCCGACGCGGCGACGTTCCCCCAGAGCAGTCGTTCGCCCAGGGGGACGCCGATCCCGGTGCGGACGGCGTCGATGAGCGGCCGGAGATGGGCGTCGATGGCCGTGTCGACCACGAAGCGGAGGGCGTCATCGATGGTGTCGGCGTCGGTGGGAGGCACCGACGCAGCGGTGCCGTCGAGGACCATCACCACCGGCGCCACGAAGGCGACGCGCGACGGCCAGTGGCGATCCAGACCGATGGCCAGGCGCGGCGCCGACGCGTCGGGGACGACACCGGCGGCGGTGAGACAGGCGACGGTGAGGGCCATCACCCGGTAGGAGTAGCCCTGGACGAAGACCGATGCGGCCACCACCGGGTCGTCGGTCCCGATCCCCGCTCCCGTCGACCGGATGATCCGGCCCAGCCAGGGCGGGTCGTCGATGAGCGCCCGGCTCGACATCCAGACGCCGTCGGCGGGCACCATCCGGTCGGGCGCACCCGGCATCGGTGTCGGTCCCGGCACCGGGGCCGGTCCGGCCGGGTCGATCGAGGCCGTCAGGTAGGGGACGAGGGCGGTCACGCGCTCGAGGGCGCCGGCCAGCGCCGAGCGCGCCGGCTCACCGTGGACGAGGCTCGGCACGCCGTCGTTTCTATACCCGGGCCCTGGCGACACGGGAAGAGGCGCGCGAAAGTGAAGCCATGGCAGATGCCGGTGATTTCAACCAGTCGATCATCACGGAGTTCCGGGCCAACGGCGGCAAGGTCGGTGGCCCGTTCGAAGGGGCGTCACTGCTCCTCCTGCATCACACCGGGGCCAAGTCCGGTACCGAGCGGGTGAACCCGGTGGCGTACCGCACCGTCGGTGACGACATGGCCGTCTTCGCCTCCAAGGCAGGGGCGCCGACCAACCCGGACTGGTACCACAACCTCCTCGCCCATCCCGAGACGAGGGTGGAGGTGGGGACGCAGACGGTGCCAGTCGTGGCCCGGGAGGCGAAGGGCGACGAGCGGACGACGATCTGGGAGGCGCAGAAGAAGGACGCTCCGGGGTTCGCCGAGTACGAGGCGGCCACGAAGCGAAAGATCCCGGTGATGATCCTCGAGCGCAAGGCCTGATCGAGGTCGTCCCTACGCGGGACGGGCGCTGGCCGGCGTCAGTGCGGGCGACGTCCTGCCGCCGTTGCTGTCGTTGTCGTCCCGATCCTGTCCGTCGCCGTCGCCGTCGCCGTCGTCGTCGTCGGGTGTCGTCACGTCGTCGGCGCGGCGTGACGCCCGGGCCGAAACGAACCCGAGCCAGGCCAGGGCGAAGACACCCTCGAACCACCAGAGGATCTCGAGCGGGAGGACGCTTCCCGCCAACATGGCGCTGAGGACGACCAGTCCGAAGCGCTCGGCGTGCCGGCGCAGTCCCGCACAGGCGAGGAGGACCACGGCCCAGGCCAGGTACCAGGGCTCCGGTCGCGGGGCGGTCACCGCCATCGCGGCGAAGCCCCAGCCGAGGCCGGCGATCCACCCGCCGGCGCGCCGGGGGAGAACGGCGAAGGCGACGGCGGCGGTGAACCCGATGAGCTCGACGGCGTCGACGGGCCAGCCCGACCGGGTGTGGAAGAGCTGGGCGGCGAAGGACCAGGGGCCGGCGATCTCGCCGGAGAAGAGGTCCGCCTTGATCCACCCGAATCCCCCTCCGACCCCCAGCCCGAGGACGGCGAGGACGCCGGTCACGACGGCCGCAGCCACGACGGTCCCCTTGATCCGGGGGCGCCACCCGCCTCCCCACGCCCACCAGGCGAGCGCCCCCACGACGAGAAGGGCGTTGGGCTTGACCGCCACCCCGAGGGCGCAGAGGACCATGCCCCACGAGCGCCTCCCCGAGAGGGCGACGGCCAGACCCGCCACGATGAGCCCGAGCATGAGCGCGTCGTTGTGGATGCCCGCCACCAGGATCAGCAGCATCGCCGGGTTGGCCACCCCCGCCACGGTCGCCGCCGGTCCGTTTCCTCCGCGGACCGCGACGATGCGGTACACCCCCCACGCGCACAGGACGAGCCCGACGACGGACATGAGCCGCCAACATTCGGCCGCCACCCACGGTCGGCCGCCGGAGATCCGGACGAAGAAGGCCGACAGGTCGAGCGCCCCGGGGCCGTAGGGGGAGGGGAGCTCGAGCCATTTGGGATCGACCCCCAGTGTCCAGACGGTATGGCCGAGCATGGTGGCGGGCCGGTAGCCGCCGAACCCGTCGAGGATCATCCGGCCCTCGGCGCCGTAGGTCCAGACATCCTGGCTGGCGAAGGGGGCGGCGACCATCAGCGGCGCCACCCAGGCACCGACGACCCACCACAGCCTCCGCCCGCTCCCGGTGGACGCGCCACGGGCGGCGCGCCAGACGAGGAACCAGGCGAAGCCGAGCAGACCCACCCCGACGACGACGGCCGCCGTCGCGAGCAGTCGACCGGGACCGACCCCGGCGCCCTGGTTGCGGGCCACCATGGTCCACGACGGAACGGTCGGGCCTTCCCAGCCCGGCGCCGGGCCCCGGGCCGCGAACGGCCACAACCCGCCGGCGTGGGGGCCGAAGGGGGAACCGGCGACGTCGCTTCCGAGAGCCAGGAGGACAGAACCGGCCACTCCGAGCAACGTCGGGACACCCAGGCGACCACCCCGTGGGCCGGTCACCGCGTGTGGGGGGGCCTGCGCATCGTGGCCCGGCGCGTCCGCATCGCACCTCGGATCCTCTGGCACTCCTTCATATCGCCGTTGCCGAGCGGTTTCTTGACCGCCGGTGGGCTGACCTGTGCTCCCCGGTGACGCCATCCCTGCCTGAGCGACGCCGCCGGGAAAGACACGTGGCCGGCGAGCGGTCGGGATACGGTCTGCCGGTCAGACGTGATCTGCTCCAGGTCCGCCGGCGATGGGGAAGGCGACGCACGTGGCCGTGAGAGCCGAGGCGTTCAAGGCCCGCACCCTGGCGTTCGGACAGTCGATGCGCCGTCAGTGGCGACCGGTGATCGCCCCGGTGCTCGCGCTGTGGCTGCTCGGCACCGTGGTCTCCACCGTTTTCCTGCATCCCTTCGACGTGGCCGAATACGAGCTCTACGCGCACGCCGCGCTCCTGACGCCGCTGCTGCACCGGCTGCCGAGCGAGTACCCCGCCCCCGCCCTTCTCGTCTTCATGGCTCCCTTGCTCCTGACTTTCTCGTACCCGTGGGCCTTCGCCGTCGTCGCCGGGATCGTGCTGGTCCTGCTGGTAACGAGTTACGAAGGCTCCGGAGTGCCCGGCATGGACGTCGAGGCCGCCCGGCGGCTCATCGTCTACCTCGCCGTCGGGGCCGCCATCCTGGTCACCGCTCGCTACGACGTCTTCGCCGCCGCCGCCGCCTTCTGGTCGGTGCGGGCCGCTCGCCAGGGCCGCTGGTCGGCGGCGTGGACGTGGAGCGCCATCGGCTGTGTCATCAAGCTCTTCCCCGCCGTCTTCTGGCCCGCCTTCCTGATCGCCGAGTGGCGACGCAACGGCCGGGTTCCTTGGCGGCGCCTCGCCTGGATGGCCGGGTCCTTGGTGGTCTTGGCCGCGGTCCCCGCCCTCTTCGATCACGGGGCCCTGCTCAACGTGGTGCACTACTACGGGCATCGGCCGGACGAGATGGAGGGCGTGCCCGCCGGTCTTTCCCTTTTGATCGACTGGCACCACACCGTGGTGGTCAACGCCTTCCACAGTGTCGACGTGGTGAACGCCGCCGCCCGGCCCACGGCGATCGTCGTGGAGGCGCTGGCCGGCCTGAGCTGCATCTGGGTGTGGTGGGCGCAATTCCGGGGCCGGCTCCCCGTCGAAGGAGCCTGCCTGGCCACCCTGACCCTGGCCGTGCTCGGCTCCAAGGTCGGGTCGGCGCAGTACCTGATCTGGCTGATGCCCCTGTGGGCCCTCTATCCGATCAGGCCCCAATGGCTGCTGGCGGCCCTGGTCAACATCGCCGCGTTCCCCTTCGGGGCGTCCGGCGGGGGATTCGGGCCGGCGCACGCCTACACCGACAGCCTCGCCCTCATCCTGCTGGCGCGCAACGTTCTCATCGCCTGGGGCACGTGGTCGTGGCTGCGATCCATAGTCGTCGATCGACAGTCACAGGCGGTCGCGGCCGACGCCCGGGCCCCGTGACTGACGACGACCCGACTCCCTACTGGAAGTTGAGAACGGGGTCCTGACTGCTGGCGGCCAGGTGGTAGGTGAGACCGATCGGCGCCACGAGACCTTTGGTGCTCAAGGTCAGTGACACGGCCAAGCTCCCCGGGGTGCCGGCGCAGGCGGTGGGGACACCGGTGCTGTCGAAACAATCGACGACGATATTGACGTCACCGTTGACCGGTGAGTTCTCCGTCATTTCATCAGGGTTCGATTGCACGCACAGGGGAGCGGGGTTGACCGTGAGCAGCGGCGCGGCATGGGAAACCGAGGCGATGATCGATTCGGGCTGGCCGGATTCGCAGCTGCCCTGCACGAGTGGGGACTCGATCGACCCCGTCCGTGCCCCGGCCGTGGCACCGTCATGCATGGCCGAGTTCTGATAGGCGAGGAAGCAGCCGGCGATGAGCCCGAAGATCAACATGAAGACCACGGGTGCCACGAGCGCGAATTCGACAAGCGTGGCCCCCGACTCGGATCGACGACGGAACTGAAGACGGTCGCGGTGTTCCATCATCCGATGAGCGACAGGTTGCCGCCGCCGGGCAGGGTGTAAGGCTCACCGACAATGTCGATGGAGGTGCCTCCATCGGTGTTGAAATCGTCCACGATGGCGGTGCCCGTCAGGGTGACGGTGCCGCTGGACGGCGTCGGGCCGGGGGAGGCAGGCCAGCCGGCCCCGTAGCCGGTCTGGAGGGTACCGCCGGCGTAGAAGGGGATGCCGCCGCCGAATCCGTCCCAGAAGTCCTGGGGGCTGGTCGTCCCGTAGAACGGCAACGATGCGTTGTACACGACGCCGTTGATCTGGATGGTGGCCGCGTCACCCGGCTCGGCGTTGAAGCCATAGTTGGCCGGGGTCTGGGGATCCTGATAGAGAACGAGACCGGGAAAGCCGTTGGTGCCCCCGTAGGCCCCGCTGGTCGGGCCCGTGAGAGTCACCGAGCCCGCCGCCGCCGATCATGAGGGAGAAGTTGTTCCCCGTCCCCGTCATGGTGGGGTCGACCTTGATCGACTGGTCGTCGTAGGCGACGACGCCGTACGTCGGCGGGTTGGTCCCGGTGCATTGGGTCGGTGTATCCGTCCCGTCGTTCGTCTCGGACTGGGGGGTGCCGTTGCCGCTGGCCGCGCTTGTCATGGTGGCTGCCGGAAGGCACGGCGCACCGTTTCCGCCGCCGCTGGCCACGAACATCCCCTGCGCGTTCACCGAGCCCGGAACGTTGTCGGCCATGGGGTACGACGACTTGGTGGAGATGACAACATTGTTCCCCGTCACCGAATCACCCGACGGTGGGTCGATGGAGAGACCGTCTTCGAAGCTGAAGACCCCGGTGTAGCCGCCGGGGCAGTCGTCAAACGCGGCAGAGCTGGTGCTGAGATCGACCGCGTAGTCGTAGACCCCGGGCGACAGATGCATGACGCCGCTCACATTCTGAATGGGGGGGTCGAGAACCGAAGCCGCTCCCGGACAGCCGATGTTGTTGGTCAGGGGGTCGGGGGGCGAGGCGGCCAGGGGGTCGTTGAATTGCGGCCAGTTGTTGCTGATGGCGTTGTAGGTGATGGACACCACGCCGCCCGTGACAATGCATTTGACGGTGCCGGAAGGCACGAGACCGTCCCTTTGGAAGCAGGTGTCCAACGGCCACAGCTGTAGACCGTTGTCGGCGCCGTTGTTGCTGAAGATGGTGCCGTTCACCGTCAAATTGCTGTTCGTCTTGGCGTCGATGGCGTCATCCCACTCCAATCCGAAATCCGGCGAGCTCCACGGGTTGTTGCTCACATTGGTGTCGAGGAAGATGTCTCCCGAGACGTCGAAGTTTCCGGTGCCTCCACCCAGGACCTCATGGGGACCCATCTTGTTCAGGGCCACGATCCCCACGTTCACTGTCTTGGTGGTCTTGGGGCCGACGGATCCCACGGCGTAGCCGCCCACCTTGTGAATGCCGAAGATCCCGGCGAAGAACGGCGGCCATGTGGGGGTAGCGGAGACGTTCACGCCGCAGGCGCCGTTGGGCGGAAAGGCGGGAGCGTTGCTCGACGAGAACGTTGATACCAACTGCCCCTGCGAGTTCAGGAATTGCAGGGCCTTTCCCTGGGAGTCCAGGAATTGACCCTGCCAGGCCGAACCCAGACTGGCGTCGTTGTGATCGACGAAATACTGGATGACGGTGAGAACCTGCTGGGTGGTGGGCTGGGTCAGCCCGTCGCAGTAGTACGAACCTTTGAGTTCCTGGGCAGCGGCGAAGGCGGCGAAATCAGATGCGTTCTGGGCCCGGCGGTTCTGGACGAACCCGTAGCTGGCGTCGATGGCGATCGCCATCATCCCGATCAGGACGATCATGCAACAGGCCACGATGATCAGGACGACCCCGCTCTCGCTTTCTCCTCGTGCGGGCCAGGATCGGGTCATGAGTACCTCGCCGCCGCGTGAGCCGATACCGAGAAGTTCCCTACGACGGGGACGAGGGTGACCGACGCCTGGGTGATGGTGACCGTGACGACGCCAACCGTCCCCACTCCGTTGAGGCTCTGGGTGTACGGAGCTGGCATGTTGACGTAGTCGGCTTGGTTCGGGAACTTGTCCTGGTAGACCCCGGTAACGCCCTCTTCCTGGTTGACAGCCGACGTGGCCGCATCCCAGGCGTTCTGGAACTCGAGGGCGGTCGGAGGTGTCCCCGGGTGAGCAGTCACGTCGGCACCCAGATCGTTGGCTGCCTGGACGGCGCCGGCGCGCGCCGCGCTGGTCAGGCGGACTGCCAGCTGAATTCCGTTCCAGCCGTTGAAGGCGACGGCCACGAGCAGAATGACAAGGGGCAGCACCAGGGCAAACTCGACGAGGGCCTGTCCCTTCTCATCGCCCCCGCTCCGACGACGTGCTCGACCAACGGATGCGTGACCGTTACGGGACAACGCGGCCTCCCCTCGTCGGCTGGGCGGGAACCGTGTTCAAGCCAGTGGGCGCTCCGGTCGGGGCAGCCGGGATGATCAGACCGGGGACGAGGTTCGAGATGGTGATGGCCGTGGCTGGCACCTTCCGGTTGCCGGCGGCGGACAGAGCCAGATAGATGCCGCCCGTCACGCCACCCCCGCCGGTGTTGGCCTGGGCGATTTGGGTGGCGTCAGCATTCGCCACGGCAAAAGTGATGATGTTCTTGGCCTGATCAGCATGGCTCGTCGAGCCCGGCGTCGACATCCCCGGCGGCGAGACGAGCGTGGTGCCGACAGCCAGGACGGCGACGGACTGGTAGAGGAACGTCTCCTGATGGCCGCCCTGGTTCGCGAGGATGTCCACCTTGTCACCGGGTTGGATCAAACCGGCGACGCCGTGCACCTGATCAACGGACACCGAGACGGCGACGTAACCCTTGGGGATCCTGGCCGCCGCGATGCTGTGCAGAGCACCGGGAGACACGAACATCGCTTGCGTGACGACCTCGTCTGCCGGCAGGTCGTACCAAGCCACATGGTCACGAATGGTCGAGAGGTGGGTGACGGCCCCGGTAGGGACGAACTGCGACGGAAGGTGGACTACCTTGATGAGGCCCTGGGCATAGGCCGAACCGGCACTGTCGTCTGTGGGTACGTTCGCTTGCACGACGTACACGGACGCGAGGCTGGCGTTCTTGTTGGCCGTCTTCTGGGCGGAGTGGAGCCCGACGTACGCGGCTGCGCTGGCCAACGTGGCCAGCGCCACTGCCACGAGCACGGCGACGCTCCTTCTGGGCACCACTATCTCCGCATCTGTTCGTGACTCTGAGGTTCCGCGGTTCGGACCCGTCACGTACCGGAGCGGTCCGTGCCGAGGCGTCCCCCTGCAAGTTCTCGGCCTGTTGCCCTATCTCATTGAGCCGGGGAAGCCATCGATGGCGCAGGATCTCCCGATAGCCGCCGACGGGATCACTCCCAGTCCACCCCCAGGGTCCAGTATCAGGACTCCACCGGCGGACGGGCAATAGGTCTACCGACACATATGTCAGCGCTTCTCGGGGAGCGACGGTCCCCTGTGGCATCTCGCGTAGGTCCTGCGACTCATTTGACCCGCGAGTCATTGTCAAGGGTCACCCAATCACGCACACTTGGCCTAGCCATCGACCACGGTGGGATCGATCGGCGCCGAAGAACACGCTGCTGGCCAGCTTCGGTTCCGGGCACACAGAGGGGGCATGGATGACACCCAAACGGACGATCGTGGTTGCCGTCGCGGTAGCCGTGGGGGTGGCCGCCTCGGTGTTGAGCTACGTCTTTCTGAACAACGCCCAGGAGCGGGCTTATCACAACGCCAAGTTGGTCGAGGCGTATGTGGTGGTGAAGCCTGTTCCGGCCACTTTGAGCGGAACTAACGCCATCAACCAGGGGTACATCCAGCACAAGAAGATCCCCCAGGAATTTCGCCCGACATCCGCCGTGACAAAGCTTTCGAGCATCGCCGGCAAGCAGGCGGTCGCCCCCTTCGCCGTCGGGCAGGTGCTGGTGTCTTCGATGTTCGCCAGTGCGACCTCCGCCTCCAACAGCTTCGCCCGGTCCATCCCCGCCGGGCACGTGGCCGTGACCACTTCTGTCGACCAGGTCCACGGCGTGGCCGATTTTCCCGGGCCAGGCGACAGGGTCGACCTCATGGTTAGCTTGAACGGTACGGAAACGCTGCTTCTCCAGAACGTGTCGATCATCGCCGTCGGCCAGACCACGGTCACCGGTGCAGCCTCGTCGGCCGCCACCACTGGCCAGTCCACGACGGCCGCCAACACGCCCACCAACACGAGCGGGCTCTACACCTTCTCCGTCACACCCACCGATGCCGAACGGATCGCGCTGGCAGAGCAGGAAGGGCTGGGCCTCTACATGACTCTCGTCCCGCCGAACAGCCCTCCGGTGACGATTCCCCCGGTCAACCAAGGGAACATCAACAGTGCACAGTGACCGGCGGTCGAACACGACGACAGATGCCCCGCCCAAAGCGAAGGCCACCAAGAGTGACCAAGTCGCGATCAGTGTGGTGGACCCGGACGAAGTGGTCCGCTTCGTTCTCACCGAGCGCATGCTCGAGATCGGCGGCAAGGTGGTCGGGTTACGAGACCCTGACCGCCTTCTCCGACGAGGCCGATCCGGCCAAGCCGGGAGTCGTGGTCTTCGGGCCCACGACTGCGCCCGACGACGTCATCTCGCAGGTCTCCGGACTGATCGGTTTCCGGCCCGGCTGTGGTGCCGTCATGGTCGTCTACGAGTTGACCGCCGAGGTCCTGCAGGGTGCGTTGCGGGCCGGTGTCGACGACGTGGTCGCCGTCACCGCCGAGGACAGCGAGCTCCTCGACGTCCGTGTCGCGTGCGGCGGCCCGGGTCAAGGTGCGCCGGCCGGCGACGACGGCGCCCCCCCCTCCGCCCGCCCCTGCTGACCCCGGGCTCGCGGGGCGCGTCATGTCGGTCTTCTGTACGAAGGGTGGCACGGGGAAGTCGGTCGTGGCCATCAACGTGGCAGTGGCGCTGGCCAAGCAGACGATCCAGCCCGTCGTCCTCGTCGACGCCGACCTCCAGTTCGGAGACGTGGCTCTCATGTTGCAGCTGGCGCCCGTGCACACGATCGCCGAGGCCGTCCAAGCCGGTGACCGCCTCGACGGGACGATGCTCGAGAACCTGCTGCTGCGGCACGAGCCCAGCGGACTGCTCGTCCTCGCCGCGCCGACCGAGCCGAGCTCGGCCGACCAGATCGGGCGTGCCGATCTGGCCCGCGTCCTCAGCGTCCTTCGTGAGCGGTGTGCCTACATCGTGGTCGACACCTCGGCCAACTTCGCCGAGATCACCCTGGCGGCCCTCGAAGCCGCAGACGACATCCTCGTCCTGGCCGGGCTGGATGTCATGAGTCTCAAGAGTGCCCGGGTGGGGATGCAGACCATGCGCGTGCTCGATATACCCTTCTCGTCGGTCAAGTTCGTCCTGAACCGGGCCAACACCCGGGTGGGGCTGAGCGAGGCCGACGCCGAACGCGCCGTCCAGCTCAAGGTCGATGCCGCGCTCCCGAGCGACATCCTCGTGGCCGAGTCGGTCAACCGTGGGGTGCCCGTGGTCATCAGCTCACCGCGGTCGAAATTCGCCAAGAGCATCGACGAGCTCGCCACCGGACTGATGGTGCCCGCGTCCGCTGCGGTGCAAGCCCAATCGACCAAGTAGGGGTGCGCGATGTCGCTGTCCGATCATCTGCGAGTGGCGGGCGTGTTGAACTCGGAGGAAGCGCGGGCGCGCGCCCTGGAAGAGGTCCACATCCGGGTGCACCAGCGCCTCATCGAGGAGCTCGGCCCTGAGCTGTCCCAGGGCCGTCTGACGGCCAAGGATCTCCGACCGAGGGTCAATGCGCAACTGCAGGCTGCCCTCTCGGAGGAGGCGACTCCGTTGTCCCTGGCCGACAAGGCCCGGCTGGGAGAGGACATCGCCAACGACATTCTCGGCTACGGGCCTATCCAGAGGTATCTGGAGGACCCGAGCGTGTCCGAGGTCATGGTCAACGGGCCCGATCAGCGTCTACGTCGAGCGCGGCGGCAAGATCGAGCGCACGCCGACGTCCTTCATCGATGAGACCCACCTCCGGCGCGTCATCGACAAGATCGTTGGCGAGGTCAGTCGACGGGTGGACGAGTCTTCGCCCATGGTCGACGCTCGCCTCCCCGATGGATCACGTATCAACGCCGTGATCCACCCGCTGGCCATCGGCGGCCCCTTCCTCACGGTCCGGAAGTTCGCCAAGGAACCCCTCCTGGTCGAGGACCTGGTCACCAACGGCACCTTCACCTCGACGTTCGCCCGCTTCATCGAAGCCTGCGTCGTGGGACGATTGAACGTCGTCGTGTCCGGCGGCACCGACGCCGGCAAGACGACGTTCCTGAACGTCCTGTCGTCGTTGATCCCCAACGACGAGCGGATCGTCACGATCGAGGACTCCAAGGAGTTGCAGCTCCGCCAGGAGCACGTGGTATCGATGGAATCACGCCCCCCGAACATCGAAGGCAAGGGAGAGGTGACGATCCGCGATCTGGTCCGCAATGCCCTGCGTATGCGGCCGGACCGGATCATCGTGGGTGAGTGTCGTGGCGGCGAGGCCCTCGACATGCTCCAGGCCATGAACACCGGTCACGAGGGATCACTCACGACCATCCACTCGAACGGCCCTCGTGACACCTTGTCGCGGATCGAGACCATGACTCTGATGGCGGGTTTCGACCTCCCCATAAGGGTCATCCGTGAGCAGATGTCGTCGGCTGTCGACCTCGTGGTCCACCTGACGCGCCTGCGCGACGGGAGCCGACGTGTCACCCACGTGTCCGAGGTCCAGCACATGGAAGGCGACGTCATCATCATGCAGGACCTCTTCATGTTCGATTTCTCCATGGGCATGGACGCCGACGGTGTCTACCGGGGCTCGCTCAAGTCCATGGGCATCAGGCCGCAGTTCGCCGACAAGCTCCTGGACGCCGGACAGCCGCTCGACGCCGAGCTCTTCGAGGCCGAGACGTTCGCCCGGGCGGTAGGACGTCGATGATCGTCCTCGTCGCCCTCCTGGTGCTGCCCGCGGCCGGGCTCCTGGCCTGGGGCATCATCACGGTGTCAACCTGGAGACGGCGGCCGCAGCTGGAGAAGACGCTCGCCCCGTACACGGTGGGCCGTTCGCGCGAATCGGACGCCGGGCAACCGGGTGGGATCGGGGATCCGGAGTTCGTACAGTCGCCCGTCCTCCAGCGGGTCATCGATGCCGTCGCCGAGGTTGCCGCCCGCCGGGGGCTGCTGGCCGTCGTGGAGACAAAGCTCGATCAGGCCGATCTGCCGGTGCGCCCGGCCGAAGCCCTCTTCCTCTACCTTGTCGTGGCCGTCATCGGTGGCGTCCTCGGTCTCTTGGTGGGCAACTTCGTCTGGGGTGTGGTGACCCTCGCCACCCTGGCCATTCTCCCCTGGGCCGTCGTCGGCTTCCTGGCGACGCGCCGGACGCGCGCCTTCGTGACCCAGTTGCCCGACATGCTGCAGCTGCTCGGGGCCACGCTGCGTTCCGGCTTCTCGATCCTGCAAGGCCTGGACACCGTGGCGACGCAGCTACCGGAGCCCATGAGCAAAGAGATGCGCCACGTCGTGGCCGAGGCACGCCTCGGGCGCCCTCTGGCGAGCGCCCTCGACGAGGTGGCCCAACGAGTGCACAGCGAGGACTTCGAATGGGTGGTTGCCGCCATCGGGATCCAACGAGAAGTGGGAGGCAACCTGGCGGAGCTCCTGGACATCGTGGCCGAGACCATGAACGCCCGAAGCCGCCTGCGCCAAGAGGCGCACACCCTCACCGCCGAGGGACGGATCGGCGCCATCGTGATCTCCCTTCTGCCGGTGGCCATCGGGCTCTTCGTCTACTCGGTGAACCCGAGCTACCTTGCCCCACTGTTCCACTCCGGGATCGGGAAGATCATGTTCTACAGCTGCATCGTTCTCGCCGTCGCCGGCATCGAGTGGATGCGACGGATCGTAAAGATCGAGATCTGACATGCTCCCCATGACCATCGTCGGTGTCTTCGTCACCGTCAGCCTCCTGGCCTACGCGGCCGTCATCAAGGCGGACGAGCGGGTCAGTGTTCGTGCCGCCCGGGCCCGACTGGCCGACTACGAGGCTCCCGCCCAAAACCGCGACGTCGAGTTGACACAGCCCTTCTCCACCCGTGTCATCGAGCCGGCGGCCGTGTTCATCGCCGGTCTGGCCAAGGCCGTTCTTCCCAACGAGTACGTCGACAAGGTGCACCACAAACTCGTCATCGCCGGCCGGGGACAACCCGAGGAGGCGGACCGTTTCCTGGTGGCCCACGTACTGTCGGTGGTGGCCATTCCCATCATGTGGTACGTGGCGTGGAAGTTCACGTCGTTGCACGGCACCGAACTGATGGCCGTGTTCGTGTTCGTCGCCCTGGCCGGCGTGATCGGGCCCGATGCCTGGCTCAATCGCGTGATCGAGGCCCGCCAGCTCTCCATCCGCAAGAGGCTCCCGGACGTCCTCGACCTCCTCGTCATCAGCGTGGAGGCGGGCCTCGGCTTCGAGCAGGCCCTGGCCCGGGCCGTCACGATGGTGCCGGGTGCGCTGTCCGAGGAGTTCGCCCGCATGCTGGGCGAGATGCGAGCCGGATCCAGCCGGGTCGACGCCCTCACCGGGCTCGACACCCGCACCGGCGTCCGCGAGGTCCGATCCTTCGTCCTGGCCTTGAAGCAGGCCGACACCTTCGGAGTGTCCATCGGTTCCATCCTGCGCAGCCAAGCGGCCGAGATGCGCATACGGCGCCACCAGCTGGCTCAGGAAGAAGCCCAGAAGGCCCCGGTCAAGATGCTCTTTCCCATGGTGTTCTGCATCATGCCCGCCCTCTTCGTCATCACCGCCGGTCCGGCGTTCATCAGCATTTTCCACGCCTTCAGCGGTCGCTGAGTCTCGGACGTCCCTGGGCGGCCTCGCCCGATCGGCCCCCCGGGCAGGAAGTTGTGAAGGAATTGTCCTCTTGAGAGGTGTCCGCGGACAGCGGGACCGCTCAAGAGCGACCGCGCGCGTGACGATTCTCCTGTCATCGAGGTGACCACACCGGGCAGCGGGCCCGGCGTGGGAGGCCCAGGAGGATCACCGTGCAGCGGTTCGAGCCACTCCCCGACCGTGCGTGGTTCCGCCGCGTACGGGTGTGGGGAGCCTGGACCGAGAGGCGTCACGCCTTCCCCGCCCCCCCCGACGTGGTGGCACGGTTCGCCCCCCTGCTCGTGGCCCTGCGGTGGGGCACGTTGTCGCTGGCGGTGGCGCTCGGCGTAGTCGAGAAGACAGGACGGCATGTAATCCTGGTGGGGTTCGTGCTGGCGTTGTACACGTTCTGGCGGACTCTGTGGCCCATCCGCTACGACCAGGTGGGCTGGCAGGTGCCCGCCGCTCTGTGTCTCGAGGTCGCCTTGAGCGTGGCCGTCATCGAGGCCACCGGCTACGGACGGTCTCCGTTTCTCGTCTGCCTGGTGGTGGCCACCGCCATCGTCGGCTTCGCCGGCGGCATACGGATCGTGTCCTGGTTGTCCGTTCTCGCCGGCCTGGCGGTGGCGCTGCCGAGCGTGATCCTCGTCCACCACCAAGGGGTGGTCGGTTCGAGCTTCCAGTACGCCATCGAGGTCGTCCTGGTCGGAGTGGTGGGGGGGTTCAGCCGCATCGTCATCGAAGACGCCCGCCAGGCCCGGGAGGGCCTCACCGCCCAAGCCGAGCACCTCTCCGAGGTCAACGACCTGCTACTCGATCTGCACCGGGCGACCGCGCGCGAGCCGACGCCGCTCGATCTCGAGGGCGCCGCCCGGTGGGCCCTCGAGCGCCTGGACGAGATGTTCTCGCCCGGACGTGGCCGCCGTGGTTCTCTCGACCCGGTGACCGGCCTCTGGCACCTGGTGGCCGGGAAGGGTGTCCGTGTGACGGGGTCCGAGACGTCCATGGAGCTGCCCCAAGGCACTGGCGACGGCGTCCGCCGGCACCGAGCCCATCGCCCTCGACGCCCTCGAGCAAGGACTGAGCTTCCGGTCGCGGTGGGGCCTCTACTGTCCCCTCCGGGCCCGCGACGAGCTGGTGGGCATGTTGGCCGTGGAGTGGAGCGGATCCCACCATGTCACCGTCGCCGACCAACGCCGCATCGGCGATCTGGCCCGGGCCGCGGCCCTCGCCCTCGACAACGCCCGGTGGCTCGAGCGCATCCACGGCCTGGGGGTGGAGCAGGAGCGGTCGCGCCTGGCGCGTGAGCTCCACGACCACATCGGCCAGTCCGTCGTGTACCTCGGCTTCGAGATCGACCGTCTGGTGGAGCTCAACCACGGCCGGGCCGTGCAGAACGACCTGGTGGCACTGCGAGGCGACGTCCGCAACCTGGTCGAAGAACTGCGCGACGCTGCTCGTCGATCTCCGCAGCGACGTGTCGGAGACCCAAGGCGTCGACCACGTCCTGCGTTCGTTCCTGGAGACGGGTCAAGCGGCGCAACCGCATGGCGGTCACCCTCACCGCCGACACCGAGGCACGCCTGCCGCTGCTCGGTCGAGCGGGAGTTCTGGCGCGTGGCGCAGGAGGCGGTCATGAACGCCGAACGTCACGCCCATGCGTCGAACGTCTCGGTCCTCTGGCTGTGCAACGCCGACGGAGCGCTCCTCGAGGTGTCCGACAACGGGGTCGGGATTTCGGCCGGCAAGGCGGCCGGGGCGTCGAGTTACGGCCTCCTCGGCATGAGGGAGCGGGCCGATTCGGTCGGCGCACAGCTCGACATCACGTCCGGGCCCGACCGGGGCACGGTGGTCCGTATGCGCATGAAGGTGGCCTGATGGTCCGGGTCCTGATCGCCGATGACCACGCCATGGTCCGCGAGGGGCTGCATTGGGCCCTGGAGCACGCCGGGCTACGAGGTGGTCGGGAGAGGCCGCCGACGGTGAGGAGGCGGTCGAGATGGCCGAGCAATTGCGTCCCGACCTCGTCCTCATGGACCTGTCGCTTCCCGTGCTCTCGGGTGTCGCCGCCACCAAGCGCATCCGGAGCCTGTCGCCGCACCATCAAGGTCGTGGCGCTGTCGATGCTGTCGGACGAGACGGCCGTGTCCTCGGCCCTCGCCGCCGGGGCAGTGGGCTATCTGGTGAAGGACAGCACCACGGCCGAGATCGTCGGCGCTCTGCGGGAGGTCATGGAGGCGGCGCCTGGCGAGCTCTGGTGCTGTCCCCCTCGGCGGCACCGGTGACTCCGCAGAGCGACGGTGTGGCGCAGATGACGAGGCAGCCGTCGGGCTCCCGCCCGCTCATCAGCAAGCGCGAGGAAGAGGTCTTGCGGCTCGTGGCCACGGGCGCCTCGATCCCCGAGGTAGGCCGACGGCTCTACATCAGCGCCAAGACGGTGAAGAACCACCTGTCGTCGATCTATCAGAAGCTCGACTCCCACGACCGGGCACAAGCCGTTCTTAAGGCCGTGCGCATGGGTCTCATTCAGATCGACTAGGTCGCAGGACCTATGTTCTGGCTCGACCGGCCCGAGATTGGGCCTGGTGGCCTATGGCACACCTGCACGTATTCGCGGATAGTGGTCGTAGCGTTCAAGGTGAACCAAAGGGGGGAAACGTGAACATCGTCTCGCTCGTGACGCGGATGGTCGACCCGATCCGCAACATGTGGACCAAGAAGGATCAGATCGGCGCCAGTCTCGTCGAGTACGCACTGCTCCTCGCTCTGATTGCCGTCGTAGCGCTCGTCGCCCTGCACTTCCTCGGTGGTGCGGTCAACAACACGCTGAACAACGTCGCAAACTCCGTCAACTCGCCGTAACAGATCCTCACCCACGGCGGTCGATCGCGATCCTCGGACTGCGATCGGACTCGCCAAAGTCGGTAGTCCCCATTGCCGCAACGGCTCAGCTCGGTTTCACGAGCTGAGCCGTTGTCGCGTCCCGGGTCCGACGTAGCGGAAGATCGTCGCCTGCGTGGATGTCCACACCACGCGCCAACGCGTGTCCTGGCGGAGGTAGAGCGACAACGCACTGTCGGTCGGCCACAGGACGTATTGCACGTCGTAGCTGCGCAGGATCGGGTCGGGATTGCTCGTCAGGTCGTTCACAGTCAAGTACTGATGGAGCACCGGTCCCGAGGTGTACAGCTCGGTCCGACCGTCGACGAATTCGGAGATGCCGACGTAGTCCAGGTAGTCGTTCCACAGATACGTGGAGAACACCCGGCCGTGTCGGTGGTCGAGATAGCGGACGGCCTTCACGGGGACGCTTGCCGCCGGTGTCCCCGCCGGCCACACCGGTCCCGACAGCAGCGACAACCCCAGTACGGCCAGCAGGGGCCAGACGAGCAGGGTCGGGCGCACACGCTCCTGGCGCAGGGGCGGGCAACGGGCCGCCAGAGCGCACCAGGCGATGGAGAAGTAGGGCAGGAAGCGAACGGCTTGCAAGGCGGAGACGAGGAGGAAACCGGCCAGCACGAGCTCCAGCGCGGGCACGTCGTCCCGGGAAAGCGCGAGATACGCCACGGTGATGGCAACCGGCAGGATGACGACGGCCAGGATCGCCAGGTTGTGGAAGTCGGGCGACTGCCACTCCTCGATCAGCTGTCTGATGGTGGAGTTGAAGGTCACGCCCAGGGCGCTCTCGTAGACCCGGGGGCCGAACGGATTGACAAGTGTGGCCGCGGCCGACACCACCAACGTGGCGATCGCCGGTTTCGTCCCCAGGGGGTCGGATACCGTCACCCGGCCCACGCGCACGCGCACGGCGGCGGCGATCACCTCCAGCCCCAGAATGGCGAGGCCCAGCAGGAAGCTGCCGTGCAGGTTGGCCCAGAGGACGAAGAGGACGGGAATGGCGTACAACCAACCCCGGCGACGGCGGGCCACTGACAGAAGCAACAGCAGGAGGGCCAGGAAGAGGTAACTCACCATCTGGGGCCGGTCGTCGAGCGAGATCGTGACCGCAACCCCTGTCTCCACGCAGAGCAACCCTGTCCAGGTCCAGCCGGCGCCGAGCAACCGGCTCCGGACCGCCACCACGATCACCGTGAGCGAGGCCAGGCCGGCCGACAGGAGCCAGAACGCCACCGGGCCGAGAACACGCACAGATTCCGCCAGCAGGACTCCGTATCCCCATTCCGGCGTGATCCAGGAGTGACCGAACACCGTGTACGAGTAGATGTCGTGGCTGAGGACGCGGTGATGATCGAGCATCCAATTGCCGGTCGCCCAATGCCAGAAGGTGTCGTCGAACACACCGTTGTGAAGTGCAGAACGCCACACGATCAGGCATCCGGCGACCACACCGATGATCCCCACGGGTAGGGCGCCCCGGTGTACCCGACACTGGTGGGTGTCACCGCCCGTGCTCGCGGGGTCCACATCGGGATCGCCGTCAGCGGCCAGGTCGGGCCGCTCGATCGTCTGCACCCCGTCACGTGGATCCACCCTGTCTCCCATCTGAGCGGTCAGCCGAGGTGGCCAGGTGTCGCACCTGAGAATTCGACATGCCACGTGCCCATATTCACAACGGCTCCACAATGATCGCGTGTGCGGAGTCTCGAGAGCCGGAATTGACCTGCATGCGGCCCAGATCGTCGACGTGCCTCATAGTGTGGGCGTGTGGCAACCACTAAGCGCGAACAGGCGAAACGGCCGCTGCTCCACCGGGCCGGGGCCAAGGAAGATTCGATCACCGAACGCCGTCGTCTCCTCGCCGACCGGGTCGACTTCGTCGCCGGAAGCATCTTCTTGTTCGAGAATCGAGATCCCGAGGGTGATCTTCTCGATGGCGAGTCTCCGGAACTGTCTGAAACCGAACAATCGGCGCGATTCGTGGACAAGTTCAGCCGGCGGCTGAGGGGCTTGTTCCACGACCTGAGGGACGAGGAGCTCGTAGCCGAGGACGAACTCCCTCTTTTCTACTGGCCCCAGAGCGCCCAAGCGAGGATCCGGCTCGCCATGCGCTTGCGCGAGGTGGCTCGGACGGTTCGCAGCGAGGACTGAACCCCTGACGTCCGCCTCTTGGTCGGCGGCGGACGAGAGGTGACTGCCTCCCCGGCATCGTCCGGTCCCGGAGCCCGTGACAGCGTCTCAGACGCCTAGGCTGCTCTTGGCCGCCTTCTCGAAGAACCGGTAGGGCAACAGCCGCTTGCCCATGATCCCGACCCGTTCATCCATCTTGCCGACGGACACCCGCCGCCGGGGCCGAGACGCGGTGAGGACCCGCTCGACCACCACGGCGACATCGCTCGGGTCCACGCCGTTCGCCTCGTCCTTCTCCATGAGGCCGACGGCCTTGGTCACGGCGGCCGAGTAGGTTTCGTCGCCGTCGGGGGACGGCACGGCGCGTCGACTGGACGTGAAGTCGGTGCGGACGTTCCCCGGCTGCACCAGGGTCACTTGGATGCCGAACGGCGCCACTTCGTAGGCGAGCGCCTCTCCGTAGCCCTCCATGGCGAACTTGCTGGCGCTGTAGAACGCCTGGAACGGGATGCCGATTACGCCTCCGATCGAGCTGACAAGAACGACCCGGCCGCCACCCTGGCGGCGCATGATCGGGAGGGCCTCGCGCACGACACGTACGGCCCCCCAGAAATTTGTTCTCGATCTGGCCCTTGGCCTCTGCGATCGGGGTCAGCTCCACGGGTCCCGCGAGCCCCCATCCGGCACAGGCGATGACCGCGTCGAGTCGGTCGTGCCCCGCCACGATGGTCGCCACGCCCTCACTCACCGACTCGTCACGGTCCACGTCCATCACCATCGGGGTCCAGCCGCCCGACGACGACCCCCGCCGGCTCGCTCCCACGACGGTCCAACCGCTCTTGTGGAGTCTGTCGGCGCATGCCCGGCCGATCCCGGCCGACGCCCCCGTGATCAGAATCACTCTCGCCATTGACCCTCCCGTTGAGTCCACTGGTCGGTCGATTCCAGATCCTGGCATGTTCGGTGCGACCACTTTGGTCGACCCGCACCTATAGTCGGAACCGGTGATTCGCGTCATCTATCGCTGGCGTATCGACGCTGACCGCGCCGCGGATTTCGCCACCTGGTGGCACGAAGGGACGCTGCGCATCCGCTCGACGCAGCCAGGAGCGAGGGGAAGCACCCTGCTGCGCACGACCGACGACGACTGCCTCGTCGGGATCGCCCGCTGGGAGAGCAAGGAGCAGCTCACCTCCTTCTGGGAGCGGATGAGCCCGCTCGAGTTCCCGGGAGCCATTCTGGAGTCGCTGGAGGTCCTCGAGGAGATCGACCACCTGACGCTCGAAACCGGGCCCGGGTAGGCCGTCAGTGGTGTTGGCCAGGGCCTACTTCGCGACACTCGGCGGCTGGGGAGCCGGCGCGGTCGTGGTGCAGCCGGACCTGGCCCTGGTCGTCGCGGCGTTGGCCTTCGTCGCCGAAGTCGCCCTCACGACGGCGTTGTGGGGACGGGTGCGATGTGAAACCCTGTCATCGCCCGGCGTGTCCTTCATTCGCCTCGTCCACGCCGATGGATGGATGCCGACCTGCGGGGCCGGATCCGTCCCTCGCTTGATTCTTCTGTCCCAGCCTCGACGTTGACGTGGCCGCGGCCCTGAGCCGCTGCTTGCCACGTCAACCACATCCGAGGCTCGTAAAGGAGAATCCCCGTGCCTACTTCATCGTACCTTGCCGTCGCGCTCGCTGTCCTGGGCAGCACCCTGGGACAGAGCCTCCAACCGCTCTACCAGGCCATGGCCTGGGTCTTGGCCGCGAGCTACTCGCTGGTCCCCAACTACGCGCTCGCCATCGCGTCGTTGACCATCATCGTCATGGCCGTCGCCGCCCCGCTCGCGATCAAGAGCACCCGGTCCGCGTTGGCCCTCCAACGCCTGCAACCGGAGCTCAAGAAGGTCCAGCAGAAGTACAAAGGCGACCGCCACCGACTCAACGAGGCCGTGGTGGCGCTGCACCGTCAACACGGCGTCCACCGGTGAGCGGACTCCTGCCCGCACTCCTCCAGGTTCCCGCTTACATCGTGCTCTACGGGGTGATCCGGGGACTGGCCCACACGGTCGACGGGGGCCGAGTCGCCACCCCGCTCTACGTCAACCGTTCCACCCGGCTGGCCCACAGCCTCCACGGCCACCCCGGACACCTTCAAGCGCTGGGGATGAACCTGTCCTCCAGCCTGTTCGGTGTCCACGGGTCGTGGACGGCCTCCATCCCCTACGCAGCGCTGATGCTGGGTTCCATCGCCCTGCAATGGTTCCAAACGAGGCTGGTGAACCGTCGGGCGTCAGAGGGTGTGGATTCCCAGAGGGGCCAAGCCATCCAACGGTATCTACCGCTGGTGTTCGCCCTCGTGTATCTCCGCCTTCCCGCCGGCGTCAACATCTACATCGCCGCCTCGGCCGCCTGCAGGATCGCCATCCAGCACGTCGCCCTTCGTCCCCTCCGGATCCGACCTCCCCGGTCGGGCGAGTACGTGCCTGACCGACCACCACAACGCCTGCGTCCGGCGCGTTGGACAACCGTTGTGGGGCGATTGCCCGGCATGTGATCCCCGCCCGTCATCATCTGACCCAGTGCCACTCAGCCACCACGTCTCGGCTCTCACCCGGTCGCGCTCCCTCGCAAGCTCGGGACGAGCAGACCTCCGGAGCCGCGAGAAGACGTCCTTCTCGACGTTGCGTCCAGGCTCGGGCGGTCAAACGGCTTCGACTCCCGGCAGTTCGGCGGTTCCTCTCATTGCCGGGTGGGCCTGCATCGGTCTCGGGGGATCTCTCGCTATGGGGAACTACTCGGTCTCGGCCGTAACTCTGGTGACCATCGGGACGGCGATCCTCATCGTCACCGCCATCTGTGGAACGACGGGCCCGACGTGGAGTCGCCTTGCCGGTGTCATGGCCGGGGTGGCTGTGGTTGGCGCGTTGGGTCACACGGCGGGCCTCTTCCATTCTGACACTCGCGCGCTGGCCATTCGCGTGCTCATTACGACTGCCTCGTTGTCGGTCGCCGTGTGGTTGATCCTGGACCTCCCGCGACCCCGGCTCGTCGCCTATACGGCCGTCGCCGTTATGGGTGCCGCCGGGGTGCTGATGGTGCGATCGAATCCGAGGCCGGCGATCGACGTGTGGTACATGCTCCAGGCGGCGACGCACGCGCTCTCGCACGGACACAACATCTATACGACAAAGTGGACTTCCGGAGTCCCATACGAGTTCTCGAACGGATATGCCTATCTCCCCGGTGCGGCCGTTTTGCTGTGGCCCTTCCAGGCCCTCTTCGGGGACGTCCGTTACGGTGTGTTGGCGGCGTTGGTGGTCACGTCCCTGCTCCTGATCCGCTTTCGGCCCCGTTCTCCGGCCGTGCTCCTCGGCACGCTGGTTCTTCTGTATCCCCAGGCCATCAGTGGACTAGGCCAGGCATGGGTCGATCCCGTGGTCCTCGCGGCACTGTGCGCCGCCGTGTACGCGGCCACCCGCGGCCGTCCCGGCTGGGCGGTGGTGGTGTTCGCGGTCTGTCTGTCGTGCAAGCAACAGGCATGGCTCCTCTTGCCACTGGCACTCCTGTGGAAGGACTTCGGGTGGCGCCGGGCCTCGTGGTCGGCAGGAGCGGCTGGTCTGATGGGCATTCTCCCCTGGGCCATCGCCAACCCCGACGCGTTCTACAGGGGTGCTTTCGCGTACAACTTCTACCTGGGCGCCAGGCTGAACTCGCTGTCACTCTTCCGAACGGCGCTGTCCTTTGGCTGGTACCCGGGGTTTGCCGCCACGGCCATGGTCACGGTCGTCGCCGTCGCCCTCGTCGCATGGCGCGTTCGGCTCGACACCTTCGGGTTCTTGCTCGGGTCTGCGGCGGTGATGGCCATGTTCAACCTGACCAACAAGGAATCGTTCTTCAATGAGTGGGAACTCGCCGCAGGGCTCGTTCTCGCCGCACTCGTATTCGGGCAGGAACGGGCTGTTTCTTGCCGAGTCCTCTAACGTGGGGACCGGTCGCCGACACGGTCGCTCCGAGGAGTTCAGCGCCCTCTGAGAAGTCACCTCAGGAGTGCGATCGCCCCACGTCCTGGTGGTCCTCAGCTGTACATGTACGCCGCTCCGGCGAACGAGTTGAAGCCCTCGGAACCGACGATCGCCGTCGGACCCGACACGGAGACCGCACCTCCGAACTCGTCGTTCACGGTGGCGCCGGGATCGGACAGGGTGGTCGACGTCCAGCTGTTGGTAGTCGCTCCCTCGGTGAGGATGTAGGCGGCCCCGTCAGGCTCGTTGGCGTCGTGGTTCTCGCCGACGATGGCGGTGGCCCCGGGACCGGTGCCCGAGATCGCCACCGCCGAACCGTAGGCATCGGCGGCGGTCACGCCCGGATCGCCGAAGGTGGCCACGAGCGGCCAGGTACCGTTCGTCCCTCCTTCGACGTAGGCGTAGGCGGCCCCACCACCGAGGGTCCCGATGATGGTGGTGGCTCCTTCGCCTGTACCGGAGACGGCGACCGACCCGCCGAAGTCGTCGTGATGGTTGGTGTTGGCCCCGGGGTCGGACAAGGTGGCCACGAGCGGCCAGACACTGTCTGTCGTGCCTTCCACGTAGACGTCGGCGGCTCCGGCCGACGAATTGACGCCGATGGCGCCCACGACGGCGGTCGTGCCGGGGCCCGAACCTGAGGTGGCTACCGACAGGCCGAAGCGATTCCTCCCGGAACCCGGATTGGACAAGGACACGGTCGGCTTCGTCGGCCACGTGTCGGTGGCGCTCTCCACGAAGATGTAGGCGTTGCCCTTGCCCCTCTTGGTCTCCGGGGACCCGACGATGGCGGTCGTGCCGGGACCGGTGCCGGAGACTGCGACCGAGGTTCCGAAAGCTCCCTTCTTGGACAAGGTGGCGGTCGGATGCGTCGACCAGGTGCCACCGGCACTCTCCACATAGATGTAGGCCTTACCGCCCTTGTTGAAGGGGGCGCCGACGATGGCGGTCGTCCCCGGCCCGCTGCCCGAAATGGCCACCGAGCAGCCGAAGCATCCCCCCAGGGGCGCGCCCGGAGGGGAGAAGGTCGTCGTCAGAGTCCACGTGCCGGACACTTCCGTGTAGATGTAGGCCGCCCCCTCGGTGTTGTTGACAAAGCTGGAGCCGACGATGGCGGTTGGGCCCGAGATCGCCACCGCCGCGCCGAAGTCGTCCTCTTGTTGTGCGTTGTCGCCCGGATCGGAGAGAGTCTGCTGCAGGGTTCCCGTGATATCCGGTCTCACCGCCGGCCGAGATGCGGCTCCGGCTCCCGCCACGTCGATCACGGCCACACCGGCCACCAGTCCGATGGCTAGGGCCGCCTTGGCGCCGAGGAATGGGGCTCGGTAACTTTTACGCCCTGACGTGAATGTCATGAGAATCACCCCCGTGGGCCCCAGTGTCTCACCTACGTCCCGCGGGGTCCACCGCCTTCAGAGAAGCTGGAGGGTAAGGGCTTGGGTGGCGGTGACTCTGGGGTTGCCCTTTGACTTGTGTGTCGCCGCCTCCACGGTGAACGTGTAGTCGGTCGCCGCGTCCTGTCTCTTCGGCGTCCCGTACAGCAGCCCGCTTGCCTTCAGCGTGAGACTGTTGGGAAGCCTTCCCGAGCCGGCGACGATCTTCCACGTGTACGGTGCTCGTCCCCCGGTTGCTGCGAGCTGCGTGCTGTAGGAAACACCCCGGGTGGCGTTGGGAAGCGAGGTGGTGGTGATCTGAAAGCCCGGAGGAGGAAGGCCGGCCGGTCCGACGAAGGCGTGCACCCGGTCGGTGGACGCGGCCAGGAGCAGACCGTCGGCCACCGTGGGAGTGGGGAAGTGGTTGGCCTCGGAGCCGAGGGCGAAGCTCTGTGACGCGTCGCCGGTGGAGGGATCCAGTCCATAGAGCGTCTTGTTGTTGGGGTCGATCGTCCAGACGAGACCCCCGGCCACGATCGGTGGTCCGCCCGACCCGGTCGAGGTCTGCCACGTCGAGGTGATCGTGGGTGGGCTGCCCGGTGTGATCTCCGTCGCCACCACTCCACCCTGACAGGGGGTGTACACGACGTTGCCCACCACCGCGCTGCCGCCGTCGACATCGGCTCCGCAGTATGAGCCTGCCGAAGCGAGTTGCCCGCCCACACCTCCGAGCGAGGTATTCGACATGACGTAGGCAGTTTGGGATTTTCCGGCCTGAAAGACGAGGCCGCTGCCCAGGAGCACCGGTGCGGATGAACCCAGGTCGAGGTCAGATCCGTTGTCGCTGTACCAGGACGACGGTGCGAAGAATTGTTGCTCGACCAAAGCGGAATTGAGTTCGATGACGGCATCGCTGTTGTCATAGGTATCGGTCGATGCGCTGAATGCGCTATTGCCGGTCGCCACCCAGATGTTGCCCGACCCGTCGACGATCGGCGCCGCTCCGCCCATCCACACGGCGCCCTGACTGTCACCGGGCGCCGAGGCGACCTCGAAGCTCTGCTCGGACCCACCGCTTTCGGGAATGGAGATGACCCAGCCGTGATAGTTCCCGCAGTCGCCGGCGTTCCCGCCGAATCCCGCCACCACGTTGCCGTCGTCGAGGGTGAGGCCCGTCCGTTGCAGCTGGGCAAGCTGGTCGGACCCGGGCAGCGAGATGGCCTGGTGCAGAAGCACCGCACCAGTGGTGAGGTCGAGGCCCACCAGATAGTGCTGGGTGGACGTCCCAACCACCTCGTTGGTGACGACGAACACCTCGCTGCGTGACGGATCGATGACGGGCGTGCCTGTGATGCCCACATCCGGCGAGATGTCGCCGCAGGGGAGGTGGCTCGAAGGCACGGCGGTGCCGATGTGGGTCGACCAGGTCACTGCGCCGGTGTCGGGGTTCAGTGCGTAGACGGAATCGTTCTCCGTGGCGACCACGATGTGGCCCCCGTCCACCAGAGGCTCCCCGAAGATGTGTCCGTCGAGGGGGGCCGATGTCCACGCCACGGTGGCCGGATTGAGATCAGTTCCCGACGGGTCGACGCCACCGCCGAGACCGTTCTGATGATAGACGGGCCAGTCCGAGCCGAAAGCGGTAAAGCCGGCGGTGCGCACTGACGCCGAACCGACGAGCTGAGCCGGCGTGGTCACCACCACTGCCGCCACAATCACAATGGCGACCGCGGCCAGCACCCGGAAGACTGGTCCCATCGCGAAAGATGCTACGCCGAGCCGCCCGTCGCCGGCGGCGTCGCTCTGGACGGGGCTTCACCCAGGGCGCGGCGCACGAGGTCATCTGGTCGATCGGGGTCACGACGCCACTGTTGGTTCCCGCGCCACCGGCGCTACCCACAGAGGCTACGGCCGCGACCAGGAAGACCTGAAAAAAAAGATGCTGCTACTGAGTGCCCCCGGGGTTGGCGAAGTCGACTTTCTCGGCCGTGGCGGTGCCGTTGGTGCGGCCCGGATAGCTCAGCCAGGTCATGCAGATGTTGAGCTCGTCGATGACGGTCGAGGCCTCGATCTTCGTCCCGTTGTCGAGCTCCATCGTGCCCGTTGTGTGGGCGTCCTCGATGAGGGTCAGGTCGTAGCCCAGGTCCAGGGCGCCGTACGCGGTGGCGCGGATGCACCAGTTCGTCGCAGCACCGGCCAGCGTGACGTGGGTCGCGCCCAGCTTGGCGAGTTCCTCTTCGAGTTCCGTCTGCTCGAACGACGAGTTGAAATTTTTGTGTATCAGGGCCTCACCCTCGGTCGGTACCAGTTCCGGCACCCAGTGCCACTGGGGGCTCCCGTACGGCAGCTCCTCGTCGGAGTGCTGCACCCACACGACGGGCACGCCCTCAGCGCGTGCACGCTCGACGGCACGCGCCACGTTCTTGACGATTCGCTCCGAATCCCACGCATCGTCCACCACGCCGACCTGAACGTCGACGACCACGAGCACTCCCGTATTGCCCTCGCGTACCGTTGCCATGGTGAACTCCTCTCTCGTACCCGGCAGCGCCTGACCCCGATTTTAGAGCGATCGTGCGATGCCCCGTCGGTCGAGGAATCTCACCCCTGATGGGGCGTCACCGGGGTGGTTCGGGATCCACAGGCGTTGTGTCCCTACGCGCACGGCCGGCCGCGGCACCTCGGCGGCCACACAGTGTCGATGCCGTTCTCGTACGCCGGGGAACGGTCAGGCGCTGACCTCGGCCAGGATCTTGGCGAACGTACAGGGAGCCGTCACCGGGAGAAGATGTCCCGAGTGGACACGAACGAGGGTCACAGGCAGAGGGAGTCTCTGTGCCATCTCCTTCTGTGCCGCCGGCAGCACCGGTCGGTCACGCTCATTGATCACGTAGGTAATCGGGATGCCGGCCACGTTCGACCAATGGACGGGTTGGAAGTAGTGGTGAACTGTGTCTTCGACACAACGAAGAGGATCGACCACGAACTTCAAGGTGTCATCGTCGAGGGGATCGCCGCCATAGGCGGTACGGAAGGCCTCGGGATCGTCAGGTGGACCGGGCAGTGTGATCGTGATGCCGTCGCGCTCGGCCGCCGCGACGGTACGTCGCAACCCGTCGCGATGTGTCTCCTTCATGCAGTCGATCCCGCAGCCACCCTCCATCGGAACGAGGGCAGCGTTCAGGACGATCGAACTGACGCGACCTGCGAGAGCGGTGGCCACCGCCGGTACCACCAGACCTCCTGAAGAGTGAGCGATCAGAATGATCGGGCCCACGAGAGGGGACGCCTCGATGTCGGCCACAACTGAGGCGGCCTCGTCTTCGACCGACAAAGTGGCAAGGTCAGCGACCTTTCCAGCCCGTCCCGGCATGTCTACGGCCAACGCTGGACGATCGAGATGTGGAATCAGCCGATCCCAGAAGCGGCCGGTGGTACCTCCACCGTGAATGAGCACGTATGTCATTTGGAACCGCCACGGAATGGAGCCTGCACGAGCCGAGAGGCTACCGTCGCGAAGGTCGGGCAGGCGCGATGACTCTCGTGCGGCTCGTACGTCGGACGTCAGGGCATCCTGCACCCGGCATCATTTTCGAACACATCGTGCGAGGGCGTTGGTTTCCCCGCGATGATGACTGCCATGGAGGAGATCCAGGTGGTCGTCGCGCATAGCGACCGCGCGACCCTACGCGTCGGCGACGTGTTCCTGAAGATCGACTCTGATCAGGCACGCACCGATGTCGAAGTCGAGGCGATGACCATGGCACCGGTTCCGACCCCGAAGATCCTGTGGCGGAGGCCTCCCGTGCTCGCGCTTGCCGTCGTTCCGGGCCAGGCACTCGGCCGCCTGGAGGAGCCGTCGACCGCGTCGCCCGCGGCGTGGGTAGCGGCGGGTGCGGCAATACGCACGCTGCACGACGCGCCGTTGCCGCCACGGCGCGGCCGCAGCCTCGACGAGCTCGCGTCCCGACTCGCCGACGAGTGCAGTTGGCTCGTCGGCAACGACGTCCTGCCCGCCGACGTGGTGACGCGCAACCGCCGGCTCGCCGAGACCGTGCTCCGTCCGTGGACACCGGTGTTCATCCACGGCGACCTCCAGATCACCCACGTCTTCGTGGACGGTGACGAGGTCACCGGCATCATCGACTGGTCCGAGGCGTCCCAGGGCGACGCGTCGTACGACCTCGCCACCCTCACGCTCGCACACGAGGAACACCTCGACGACGTCATCGCCGGCTACGGCGCCGTTGTCGACCTCGACCTGATCCGCGCATGGTGGTCGTTTCGAAGCCTGATCGTCATAAGGTGGCTGACCGAGAACGGCTACGGCTCGCCGGAGAAGTTCCCCGAAGTCGCCGTGCTGCGATCACGGCCGTGAGACATCGCGACCCTCTCGGCCCAGACGACCAGCGATGTAGGTGCCGATGCCGACGGGGTTCCTGGTGGTGTCGGCGAGGGGTGTCAGGCGCTCGGTACTCGCGGTTCGGGAGCTCTCCTCGGTATCCATCGGGGCCAGCCCGAGATGTCGGAGCCGGGTGATCGGACCGGAGGGCGACCCGCTCGGGATCAACGCCGCTGAGCGATTGCGCTCAGGTCAGGTCTGAGACAAAGTCTGGCACCTTCGGGCTGAATCGGCTGTGGCAGATGGAGCATCACCCGGCCGACTCCGGGTGATCGCCCGGGGCAACATCCCTCAACGAGTCATTGCCAACCCTCCCCGTCTGGGACGCCCGAATGCGGCAGGATCGAGCGCCGCTGTGGAAGCCTGGTGAAGTGCCCGATGACACGTCGAACTCGGACTCCGAGGCTCGGCCGTCACCCTGCAAGGTGGCCAAGCGGTCAGGCAACTCGGAGTGGTGACCGCGCCGGACGTCGGCGCACCCGGTCTGGCAGCGGACGATTCGGGGCATGACGGCCGAGGATCATGGATCCCCAACCGCGCCATGATCGCAACCAGGTTCATGGAGCTGCGCAAGCGTCGGGGACTCATGATCACCCTGATCGCATTGACGATCGGGCTCCCGACACTCTTCCTCGTCATCAAGCTGTTGCTGCACGCATTCGTGCCGCAGTCGTACGGGCCTGCTGGTGGGTTCGACGTGTTCACCTCCCTCGTTGCCGGCGTGCTCTATATCTTCGGGTTCATCGCCGCCATGACCGTGGGAGCCACCGCAGGTTGCTCCGACCTCGCTGACGGGATGTTCACGCAGCAGGTGGTAACCGGGCGCTCGAGAGTGGCGCTCTACCTGGCCCGCATCCCGGCCGGCTTGGCCATCATCATCCCGATAGTGGCCGTCGCATTCACCATCATCTGCGCGGTCTGCGTCTTCTCCGCGCCGTCCAGTTTCGACTTCCAGGGCACCACCGTGCCCCTCGGCCTGTCCCTCCATGGATACGAGACCTGGGCCACCGACCATCCGAATCTGATCATCTGCGACTTCCCCTACAACGGGCCATGCCCGGGGAACGAACCTGAGCCAAACACGCCGCTCTCCAGGGCGCTGGCCGAGCGACAGGCCGAGCAGAACTATCCGACCTACGCCGTGACCTACAACTTACCGCCCTTTAACGTGATGATCAGGACTGGACTGTGGCTCGAGCTCGAGGTGATCATCGCCTACGTCTTCGGTCTCGGGTTTGCGTCACTCATGGGACAGCGAATGGTTCCGATCATCCTGATGATCGTGTACGAGATCATCTTCCGACCGTTTCTGTTGTCGACCAAAGGTCTCCACCTGATCAACCTTCAGCGACCCCTGGTCATCGAACTGGCTGTGGCTCATTTCGAACCGGCCGGGATTGGTATCAACTACGGGATCATGAACGGACCCGCTGGGCTTCGAGACTCGTCGTATTTGGTGCCGGAGTCGACTGCCGTCGCGGTCGCAGTGATCGCGGCCTGGCTGGTGGTGTGGACGGTCTTGGGCGCATGGAGAATGGCGACCAGGGACGCTTGAGAACGATGGGCGCGACTTCGCTGTTGTCCGGCGATCTCGTACGTGTCAGATCTCGAGCTGCACCACCATCGATGTGCTGGAATCGGGCGGGCTTTGGCCGGGAGCGACCAGGGCCTGGGCATCCGGTAATCGGGATACCGTGCCTCCCCGAACCCTTTCGGCCCGCTCTAATCCGGATCCCGACCGGTCCGGGACGACCTGGACCCGGCAGCAGTACCGGTCGGATCAATCCACTAAGGCGCAGCCTCCCGACGCCAGACGTACTATGCGGGGCGCGGCGATCTGACCATGCTCCTCCAGTTGGGGGGCATATCCGATCCGTTGCTAGAGGGGGGGAATGGTGACCGACGCGGACACAAACCTGGCAATCATCCGCGAGCAGTACAGTGCTCTCAACCGCGGGGACATCACGGCGGCAGTGAAGACCTTCGCCGAAGATTGCACCAACCACGGGCGACCGGCGGGTCGCCAACGCATCGAGGCGGTTCTCCGGGACATCCATACGACATTCCCGGATTCGAACACGGACATCATCGACGCCATCGCCGGAGGCGATGATGTTGTGATCCGGACAATCGTGTCGGGGACCCACCTCGGTGTGTCCCGGTTGCCGATCATGGGCGCCCTGCTGATGGGCGTAGCGCCGACGGGAAGGTCATTCAAGATCCAGACCATTCACTGGCATCGGATGAAAGGTGGTTACATCCAAGACCATCGTGCCAACCGAGACGATCTCGGGATGCTGCAACAGCTGGGGATCCTGCCGGGCTTGGATGCCCGAAGCGATATGAACGACAAAGACATCAGGCAGCCCCTGGCTCAGTGACTCACTGCGGCGTGGCCATCCCGGATGTGTAGTTCTCGGTCGAGGACGAACGCACGTTGAGGACGCCTTGGGGGTAGCGGATACTCGGGGATCCCGATAGCGTGGTCTTCCGTGTTGACCAGACCGCAAGTTGCGATCTCGCGAACCACTAGAAGGTGTTTCGGACTCACCAGGGCGCTCGGTATTACTCGGCGGCGTCAGTGGTTCCGTCTCCAGCAACGCGACTTCACCGTTGACTCGCTCCTCCCTACTTGGCTCCCGAGTCAACAGCCGAATCGGGCCGTCTGAGACCTGACACAATCCCTACCGGCTCCGAGATCTGCCGACGATCGATCACGCCGTCGAAGGCGTGTCCCACTCGGCCAAAAGGCGGTCGAAGCAGTTGTTGCGGGCGATGTCCCGTGCCGTCCGCTTGGCCGCCGACGATCGTCAGGTGGGGCGGCATGAACAATGAGACAGGCGATCGGCTTCACCGATGCCTCTGTCCATGCCGCCCCAAAAGAGTCGTCCGCTTCTAGGGCACGTACGCCCAGATGAGTTGGATGTGATCGACTTCGCCGGGTGCAAGAGTGATGTTCTGTGGCTTGCTGCATTGATTACCGGACGGACCACAGCCGATCACGGTGTAACCGCCCGGCGAAAGCTTGATATGGAAGTTGCCTGACTTCCCGACGTGCTTCTCGAGGACGAGCGGGTGAGAATTGAACTCAACCTCGACTGTTCCGGCCGTCGGGTGGAACCCACCAGGGTATGCGCCACCTTCGTAGCCCAGTTCACCCACGATCGCCGATTGTTGTCCGGCAGTGATACTTGCGCGGGCTGGAGCGGCCTGTAGTGCGACCACTGCGACGCTGCTGGCCGAGAGCGCCAGGACGAGCTTGAGCAAACGGGCCATGATTCTCCTTTCAGTTTCGATCATTTAGACTCTCACCAAGGACGAGCTGCTTGTCAGGTCATCCGATCGTTTTCGCAGGTGATTCGATCACGACTCTGGAACTCATGGAGCACGTCGCGCGTCGTATTGGACCTCCAGGACACGGTGAGGCAACAGCCTGATGCGTGGTCCCAGCGAAGAAACGTCACACGCCACGTGGACGTACTCCACTGCCGCGACTAGCGACTCCATAACGATGCAGTCCGCGCACTAACCACCGGTTATTACAACGATTGGTTACCACGCTCCGTTACAGCATTCATACCGGAGGGCCGGCCGACTAGAGAGGGGATGTCACAGATGGCTTATTCTAGACGTAAGCAGTGGCAAGACATGCCTATCGCGCTGTCGTTCCCCTGCCTGGCGTTTCGTCCGACTCGTTGACACCGGGCGGTGTATCGAGCCAATGGCGATACCGGGGTGATCTCGGAACCACAATCCCTCCAGCCGGATTCGACTGTTCCCGCTAATAGTGGTCGACCTGGTGCCGTCCTAGATGTCCGGTAGCGGTGATCCCGACTGGCATGAAGGTGGTTGTGCTGGATCTGTCAGGACGCACAGAACCCCGGCAGATTGCGAGCGCGTCCGCCAAGTCCGGGAAGGCTGGAGACATGACGCACGCCAGGCCATCCGCTTGGCGATATCGGCGAGCACGATTTCAGTTTGCCGGCGGTTCACGCAGTGCACGACACCATCGGCGTAGCGCTCGAAGGGACAGTCCGGGTGGTTCCGAGCCATCCGTCTGTCGAAGGCGTAGTGCATGAACAGATTCGCCAGGATCGGCGAGACCGCCGAAGCCTGCGGGGTCCCCGTCTTCCGCTCCATCAGGGTCCCGTCGGGTTGACATGTCAGGATATGCTGACGTCTGTGAGCGTGGGGAACTGGGCTGCCTGGGAGGAGGTCACCTCCAAGGACGACGTCGAGCCATTGGAGGTCCTGAAGGCGGCCGCCATGTACGAGCGCTACTTCCAGAAGGTGCAGTCCGAAGCGGTCAAGGCAGCCCGCTCGGCAGGCAGCTCGTGGCAGGAGATCGCCGACACGGTGGGCACGACCAAGCAGACTGCCTGGCAGAAGTGGCGCGCCCCGAGCGAGCAAGGAGACGTTCTCGTCCAGGTAAAGCACTTCGGTACGTTTTCCACGCGAAAGAGAGCGATAAACGCACTCTCCGCGGATCTTGCCTCGCTCCTCGGAGAGAAGAGCCCCAGGTCGCTCCGAAAACGCGACTGCCTCCCACTACTGGAGCGGTTCGTTGATTCGCTCCCCAGTGTCGATGCTGCAAGAAAAGCGTTGCTCGTCGACGCCGCCTGGGCAGGCCTCAAGGAAGCCATCTCCCACTACGGCGAGACCGAGAAGGTGGTCCCGTTTGCCGTCTACGCGTCTTGGTGGGTACGGCAGTCCATTACTGCCCATCAAAGACCAACCACATAGGCTCATCCCATCTAGCCCGGATGCCCTTTGGACCGGCCCGTCTCGATCGGGGTCATAGGCCCCGTAGCAACCGTCACTATGGTCGGTCCCGTGACCGCTAAACACCCACTCCTCGAAGCGAACGTCAAGAGCGCTATCGAGAGCGCGGCATCCCAGCAGCTTGGACGACGCTGGGTGAGCGATGCGTTCACCGACTTGAACGACCGGGCATCACATCCGTGCGGTGTACTCCACGGCGAGCCCTTCTCTGTGTTCGCGAAGCTTGGTATGGGCGACGATGCTGGCAAGCAGTTCCAGGCCGAACTTAGCGGCCTGGAACTCCTGAGGAAGAGCGCACGAATCGCCACGCCAACGCCGATCGGGACCGGCCTCGTACGCCTCGATCACGGCTTTATTCTGTTGACCGAGGGGCTAGCTGAGCGTTCTCCTCAGGATCGAACACGCGACGACTGGAGATCAATCGGTCACACGTTGGCCACCCTGCACCAAGTGCGGGGTGCACGATTCGGGCTCGAACATCTCAATGGTTTCTTCGGTCCTCTGCCTCAAGACAACACACCTGTCACCTCGAACCGCTGGGTCGACTTCTATACCGAACGCCGTGTCGTTCCGCTTCTCCGGTCTGCGGTTGACTCCGGACAGCTACCCATGGGCCTTGCGGCTCAGGTCGAGCGCCTCGTGCAACGACTTCCGTTGGTCTGCGGTCCAGAACCACGGCCAACACTGCTCCACGGCGACGCTCAACAACACAACTTCGTCAGTACCGACCTCGGCGCTGTGGTCGCCGACGTCGCACCGTACTTCGGACACCCCGAACTAGACCTGGCGCTTGTCGATTACTTCCAGCCCGTGCCGGACGACATCTTTCGCGCCTATCGTGAAATCGCACCTATTGACGCTGGCTTTCGGCAACGCCGCGATCTTTGGCGCATCTTTGTTGACCTGGCGTGCGTCACCGTTGAGGCCACCCCTTTTGATCGCTACGCGCTGGTTCGCCTTGCCGACACAAGTCGTGACTACCTCTGAACGCCTCTAACGCCAAAAGATCGTCGGAGTCGACCTATTGGCGATGAGGCCGTCGGCTCCCCACCGGCATATCTGGTAGTTCCCGGTCGCTGTCCATGTTCATCGTTGCCCTGCGGATTGCGCCGGAGTCCGGGGCCAGGCTTATGCGTGACCCGCTCGTGGTCACCGCCGCTGAGCGATTGCGCGTCGGTCAGGTGGCCGCTGCCCATCCAACCAATGAGTTAGCGCCGGGCATGGCAAAGGTGAGCCCCTGCTTGGGTCCGGGTGATCTGCGCTCCCCGACGGCCAACCGTGACGGCCACTCGAAGGCGCCCTACAGACCGGCAGTGTCGATCCCAAGGCGGCGGGCGCTGGGCGTCAGGTTCTGGCCAGCCACGATCGCATGTTGCCCGCAAAACAGGACCGGTCGCGATTGCGAAGTTGCTGCTGGGCATAATGGATGGACGGCACCGATCAGCTCCTATGTGACGCGACCGCTCAGTCCCGACACCTGGGACGACTTTGCCCGTCTGGTGGAGGCTAACAACGGGGTCTGGGGCGGCTGCTGGTGCATGGGCTTCCACCCAGAGGGCGTCGGCAAGGGCCACACCGTTTCTGGGAACCGTCTGGCAAAGCAAGCCCACGTTCGCAACGGAACGGTGCATCAGATTCTCGTTTACGACGGCGATGAATGCGTCGGCTGGTGCCAGTACGGGCCGCCGGTGGAGCTTCCGAACATCCTTAACCCGAAATCTTATGCCAAGGGCCTGGGCGAGATGCCCGACTGGCGGATCGGTTGCATCTTCACTGGAAGCGGGCACCGGCGCAGTGGGGTTGCGCGGGCGGCCATCGGCGCCGCGCTGGCCGCCATCCGCGATGCTGGAGGCGGGCTCGTCGAGGCCTACCCCGAGCAAGTCGAGGGGCGCGGCCCTCAGCGCGGTGCTTACTTCCATACGGGGCCGGCCGACCTGTTCGAGGAGTTCGGCTTCGAGCGAGACCGGAAGATAGCGAAATGGCGGTGGGTGATGCGGCTGCGAATCCGGCCTTGACCGAGTCCTGCCGATCCGTTGCCGCCGGTGGGTAACAGCCTCGAAAGGGCTCACAAGGCCGTGAACAGATCTTCTCATCAGGGGATCAGGCCTATCGAAAAGTGGAAACCCCGCGAAGGCACCCTTGGTGACCTCCCTGGACGTTCCGGCTTCACTTTGCGCCACGCGGCCTTTATGGGCCAGGCGAAGAACCCATGCTGCCGAGGGACTCTCCGCTGTGGGCGTCTTCGGCATCCACGCCATATCCGCCGCAACTAGGGATTGGGGTGTTGGGAACGGAGTAAATGACCCACGCCAGGATGTTCTGATTGGTCGGGGTCGATCCGTTCAGACCGACAATCGCAGGGAACTTCGATGTATATCGAGCGAGGAAAAGGCGGTAGTGCTCGAATCTCTCCTTCGGGCTGTTGGCGTTCTTCCAAGCTTGATCGGGCAATATTGAAGCGATGTCGGAGGCCCGCGGTGGAGTAAGGGTGATGTCTCCTTGTTCCAACACGAGTGTCGTCGTCAGACGTTCCGGCGGCGGCATGGCCGTGGGATCACTCGTTCGAGCGCACACTCCCGACGCGAGGGTGTCGGGTGTTCCGTGTGAATACCCGATCGAGGCCAGAATTGCTTGCGACACCTGGGGGTCAGGCCCAACCCCAATCTGGATGTCCACGCCGCGGTACCACAGCTCCGACGATGAAGAATCAGGAGCCGCCTCGAGCACGCTCTGACCAGCCCGCGTCGTGACCCGCTCGACACCAGTCGAAGGAGGTGTGCCTGCATGAAGCCAGACCCCATCGCGCGGAGGCAGCTGATTCGGCATCAGGGCCGGACAGATGGGGGGTCCGTTGTCGTTGGGCCCGACGAAGGCGGTCGGGGTCACCGGGAACGGGCCTCCACAGAATTGGGTGTGCATGCCGTCGACCACGGGCCAGCCGGCGGGGACGTTCACGTGCACACCGTGATAGCTGACCTGCGTGAAGCCCGACGGGGCTGTCGATCTCGGGCGGGTGCTTCTGAGGGCACCTGCACCTGGGCCCGTACTGGTGGAGCATCCGGCGATCCCCAGGATGCCGCCAATCAGAACTGTGCCCCAGAAGTGTCCAGCGGGTCTCATGTGCAGTTCGACGATATGCCATCAGGTTGGTTCCGTGGCGGCGGGACGGCGAGCAGGCGGAATCGGGGTCGCAGCATCCAGGTCAGGGCTATCGCCAGGATTACAACGATGACTGCCGCCTTCGGCACCGTTATCGACTCCCACGGCAATAGGGCAGCCATGACAACGTGAGAGCCGAAGAATGGACGTTCCTCGTAAGGTCGCTTTGTTGGGACCCGACGCCGATGCTGCGCCGACTAGGCCCGCAAAACGTAAACTGCCCCTGAGAAGGACCGCCATTTCGGTTCCCCTAGTTCGGCATGGGCGATATTGACGAAGACCTCGAGCGGACGGAAGACAGTGAATTGGCGGGTGCGCTGGAGGGGCTTGCGATGTCTGGGAATCTCCGACGGGGTTCTCGTCGCCCTCGGCCATCTCCGGCTCCAGAATTTCCTTCCCCCGTCCGATTGACGGTTCGGAGGCGGCGGGCATTTGGAGTCGGATCTCCAGCCTGAGCTTTCCCTGGATTCGATATAGGCTTAAACCGGATTTTTATGGAATTGTCAGTCGCTGGGGGGCAGCGTGCGTCGAACGACACCAACACCGCGGCTTGCTGCCGGTCGGGCCTCGGCCTTGTGCCTTGTCGTCGGGCTCGCTACCTTGACGACCGTCGTCGGATCCGTCGGCAGCGCAGGAGCCGCCAATCGGGGGACGTCCTCATGGACGCCGTCAGAGGCGGCGCTCCCCGACAATGGCTATAACGGTGAAGGTCCGGACCTCTTTCACATTGCCTGCCCGGAGGTCCAGGACTGTGTCAGCGTCGGCATGTACTACGCGGCCAACGGCGATGAGGGCATTTCCGAGGGCGCTATCGAGACGCTGACAGCGACAGGCTCCACCTTCACCGAAGCGCCGCTGCCATCGTCGGGAACGCTGGGCGTCCTCCAATCAGTCTCGTGTCCCGGTTCCACCTTCTGCGTGGCGGTGGGAAGTTACGGATCAGACGGGTCGAACACATCCGGGCTCATAGAGACGTTCTCCGATGGTCAATGGACGCCGACCGAGGCACCAGCGCCGGCGCCCGGAGACGGCGTCCAACTGGCTCAGGTAGTCTGCTCCGAAGTGGGCGAGTGCGTGGCCATTGGGCGGTACCTGTTGCCCAACGGAACGCTTCCCGGTGATGGGGTGATCGAAACTCTGTCGGACGGGTCCTGGACCGCCACAGCCGCCCCCGTCCCGTCCAAGGTCGGCCCGACACCGTCGTCCCAGTTGCGCGATCTCTCTTGCGTCAGCGCGGTCTCGTGTATGGCCGTCGGAAATTATGAGGATTCAGGCCAGAAGGTCCAGGGTCTCATCGAGACCATGGCCCATTGGAGGTGGACGCCAGCAGAAGCACCCTTGCCTCTCGGGACGTCTCTGGAGGACCAGTCGGCCATTCTCTACGGAGTCTCCTGTCTGTCGGCTCTTTCCTGTGTCGCCGTCGGTGAGTACGGCTCGACTCCTGTGGCGCTCATAGAGACGCTTTCAGCCGCGGGTTTCACGCCCACGGTCGCGGCGACCAGCCTGGCCGGCACCGGCTGGAGCTCCCTGCGGGAAGTCACGTGCACGACCAGCCGGTCCTGTGCGGCCATCGGGTTTTACGGGCCATACAACCTGGCGTATACCGACGACGTCGTCCACGGACGCTGGACGGCGACGAAAGCGCCCGCTCCGCCCGGTGATCAATCCCCTGGCCCTGCTTTGAGCACGCCCGTCTGCCCGCAGAAGCGAGTCTGTGTATCGGTCGGGAGTTACACCGGCACCCAAAACGAGACGCTCGGACTGATCGACGGTCTCTCTCGAAAGCGGTGGACAGCTCAGGCCACTCCGCTGCCGTCCAACGCCGACCCCGATCTGGGTGTGGGCCTAAACGCTGTCGCTTGTCCTGCCTTGGGCGACTGTGTCGCCGTCGGGGGTTACAACAACAAGGCCAAGGTCGGCGCCGGGCTGATCGAAACGCAATCGAGCGATAAGTCGGCACGGACCCGCCGTTAGGTGCGGTCCCCGGTATCCGATCGGTCCTCATCGCCTTCAGTCACCTCCGCCTCCAGAATCTCGCTCCCCCCGATTGACGTCGTCGCCGGCGGCCTCGAAGAGGGAACCTTCGCAGTACCGGCCAACGGCCTCGACCCCGATGGGCTCCTCGGCTATTCGGCTCTGGGTCCCGCGGTCTGGCCGCGGCCTGGGAGAGGGCTCTGGGATAAAAACCCTGGTCAGCGACCTAGTGACGGTGAGCCGGCCTGTAGGCGGGGTTCTGCCAGGTAGGGGCGTTGGGAGATGTCGCGCGATGTCACGATGCGCTGAGCAGGGGATATGTCGATCAAAGGACACGCCAGGCACAACCAAACGGCTCTCTTTGTAGGGACGCGACTAGGGATACAGGTGCACAGCTTGACCCGGCCGTAGCGTGGCCGAGGTGGGCATTCGAGATCTGGTCTGGGGAACGATTCGCCGCCAAACCGGCAGGTCCGTCGTAACGGTCTTCGGAATCGGTCTAGCCACTGGCTCCTTCTTCGTCCCCCAAGGGGGCGATCCATTCCAAGTGACCGTGCTCGTGCTCGGGGTTGGGGTAGCCACCCTCGCGTGCTTGATCCCGTGGCTCAAGACATTCACCGCGAGTGTGCAGGGTGGCATTTCGGCAGAGACGCGCTCGCCGGCCGAGGTGACAACGGGCATGGCGGAAGAGGGGCCTGGCACGTTCGTGCGAGAGGTGGCTGAACCTCCTCGTGACACACTCCGGCCAGACGAGGCTCTCGACGCAGCCCGTTGGTTTGTCGCTGACGTCGCTGTCGACGAGCTCCTGCATCCCTCCGAGGGTCCACTTGAGGGCTGCGAATTTCACCTGTACCTCTTCGACGCCGGAGCCAATCGTCTTCTCCCGGTGTTCGAACCCCCCGACGGCGAGCCGTCCGAGGGGTGGGGACCGGGCCATGGAGCAGTCGGCACGGCCTGGCAGACGCAGCAGGCCATCCTCGTGGTCGGGGACGAGACTCACGACGAGACTTACAAGCTGACTAAGGAGCAGCAGGCTCGATATCGAGACTTGGCAGTCGTAGCCGCCATGCCGGTCCTAAACGGGTCCGGGGAGGTGATCGCGGTACTTGCTGCTTCGAGCCGCGACCCTGAGAGTCAGCTGGCCGGCGAAGAGGGCTTCGACGAGCTCGTTCTGAGGGCTATGGCGGTCGCTCGCGTGCTAATTGACCTGCTCAAGTGGGAGAATGACTGAGGGTCTCGTCTGGGCACCACAACCTGCCGATACGATGCCAGACAGGCCGGAGGAGTAAGAGGGGACGCCATGACTAAAGCAACCAAGGTGACAAGGCGCACGACAGCTGCCGCTGTGACCAAGTCGCTCAGTCGTCGTTCCGATGCCCGCAGCCTTCGGTTGACCGAGGGCCAGCGGAGGACGATCCTCGAGCGCCAGGGCTCAAAGAAGAGCGCTACCGCCTGAACCGGCCGTGGTGGGGCTCGGGCCTCGTGCTGACCTCGGACGCGGTCAGCACGCCATCGAGCTCGAGGCGGGCGTCTGGTACCGCCGCCGCGGCGAGCGCAAGAGTGCCTGCATCCGCGGCGACGGCGGACCTCGGCAGCTCCTCTCGGAGCCCCACCAGGGCTGCCCTGAGCTTGTTGCGGGTCCACTCCCACTCGTGCCCGGTGAAGCCCGGGAAACGAGCGATGCAGTCCCGTTGGAGATCCTCGAGGAGCTCGCCTACCCGTTCAAGACGGTGACGCTTACGGTCATGCTCGGCTTCGAGCCGGTTCTGTTCGGCCTCCGCGACGGTCTTTCGAGCCAGGACCACGCCGATGGTGCCAGCGATGGCCGCCACGCCGGCCGCGATGGTCGTTACAACGCCCTGCCACCCGAGGCCACCACTGGCGATCTGCAGACCGCGAACAGACGACACGGGCGTGCTCGGCTAGCGCAGGATCCCCCGGAGCAGCTTGCTTAGCGCCCCGTTGGTCCTGCGGTAGACGCCCCGGCGCACCACCCGCCGGCCGTAGGAGGCCGGGCCCTTCTCGGCCGCCTCGACGTTGCCGAGGTCCCTGGCGGCCCTGTACAGCTGGCTTCGGAGTGACTTCCTGCGGGCCATGGTGGTCCCTCCCTGTCCCCTGACCTTCCAGGCTACGCCTGGCCGTGTCGGACCGTGAGCCCGCCCCTGCGGGGCTCCAGCCCGGTCCTGCGCCGTTCCCGTTCGCTCGTCCCGCCCCAACAGCCGACGGCCTCATAGTCGACCAACGCGAGGGCGTACTCGAGGCAGTCAGGGCGTACCGAGCAGCCGGCGCAGAGCTCCCGGGCCCGGCTCAGGGTGCCGCCCAGCCGCGGAAAGAACGTCTCGGTGGGTTCGTCCCGGCACGCGGCCACCGCCATCCACTGCGGCCGGTGGAGGAGCTCCTCGAGGCCGATGGGACCGTCCCTGCCACCGGCATCCATCAGCCAGGCGACGAGCTCCATTGTCACCTCGCCGAGGGTACCGAGCGCCGTGGCGCATGGCGCGGATTACCGGCCCGTCACCGTCGACTTGCCGGCCTTCCGAAACTCCTCCACCCGGAGTGCCTCTGCCGGCAGCCCGTCCACCCGGAGTCCGGTCACAGCCGTCGCCGCTGCCTCCGGGGACCACTTTGTGTAGACCGCGGTGGTCGTGGGTGACGCGTGGCCCATGAGCTCCTGGGTGACCCGGAGGTCGCGGGTGCTGGCGTACACCGAGGTCCCGAACCAGTGCCGCAGCATGTGGGCGCTGGCGGGGATCTGGAGACGCCGAAAGTACGCCACGATCTCGAGCGACACCTCGTGGGCGGCGTCATAGCAGTGCCGGCCGTTCGCGGCCCGCTCCCTCTGGCGTAGAAAGATCCACCCGGCCTTCGGCATCGGTAGTTGGCGCAGGGCTGACAACGTCTCAGGGTGCATGGGCAGAATCCGCTGGTGGCCACCCTTGCCGTCCTTGACGATGAGCACGGCCGGTGAGCGATCCTCGAGGACGTCCTCCCGGGCGAGGCCGGCGATCTCTTTGCATCGGAGCCCCTGGTACGCAGCGAGGCAGAGCATGGCTCGCATCTCGGGCCATGCCCGGGCGAGGGCCACGGCCAGGTCGTCGTCGGCAATCGGCCGGGGCAGGCCCCGGCTGATCTTCGGTCGCGCGATCCCCCTCGTCGGGATCTTCACGATCAGATCCTCGTCGGCCGCCCAGGTGTAAAAGCAGTGAAGGTGCGAGAGCCACGCATAGCGGCTGTTCGGTGCGAGTCCCCGGGTGTCGAGGAACCCCTCCACGTCGGCCCTGGTGGCCTCGAGGACCCCACGCGGTTCGAGCCAGCGGGCGAACGCCCGGAGCATCCCGTCGCGGGTCCTGATCGACGTTGTGGCCAGTCCACGGCGGTGCTGGTGGCGTCGGTGGTCGGCCAGTACCTCGACGTCGTCTCCGAGGCGCGGGAGCATCTCAGCCGACATCGAGACGCTTGAGGAAGTCGAGCAAGCGGAGATCGTCCTCTACCCTGGCGACCCCGTCGCGGTCCCGCGCCCGCTGCACACGAGCTTCGATTAGTTCGTCTACTGCGAAGCACAGTTCGGTGAGCGCCGGCTGTAGGACGTCCGGTGCCAACGCGTTGACGGCGTCCCAGGCGGCGTCGTATTGATCGGTCATGTGCTCCAACTGACCACGAGAATCCTTGAGAAAAGTCATGGCGTGTTCCCCCTGACTGGACTGGACACGGGCATCATGCGCCTTTGGTACGACCCGTGCTGGGTCGTTCGGAAGCTGTGGGTCGACGACCAATTACGGGTCGGAGAAGGGGCAGGTCATTGGTCCCATCGCCGGCTGGGCGGTGCCACGAAAAAAAACTTGCGGTGGTATCGCTCGGCCCCTCCGACAAGATGTCGAGCAGAGCTAGCTCGTCGACCAGACCGTCGACGTCGATCTCGTCAAGAGATCGCTGACGCGTGGCCCGCATCAGGTTGAGGCTTGCGGCGTGCAGGCGATCAATGGCGCAGTGCGCCGCCTCCACGGCTTCGTCGTATGCGGCGTGGACAGCGTCGAACGGAATCGGTGGCAAGTCGTCGGCGAGCGGTTCGTCCATGTTTGGGTGTCCCTCCTCGTCTGTTGTCGTTCCAATACACGATGACGGGATCGCCCGAATCGGTCAATAGAACCAAATGGCCGAAATGTGAACTAAGTGTCCGATATATGCGTGCTGTGTCCGAATCCTGCACCATTCGTATGAAAAAAAGTTCCACGCATGATCATGCGTTGGACGCATCATCATGCGTTGGACGCATCATCGGGCAGTTTGTCGCCTCTCCTAGTCACCCGCTAGGAGCTCGTCGATTCGGTCCGGGAGTCGCTCTGAAATTCTTGACGATCTCGGCGTGGAGTGCCTTCACTTTGTCGAAGGCCGCGTCTTCATCCGCGGTTGGGTCGGAGACCACCACACTCATGAGCTCGGCGATCTGACCATAAGCGTCGAGCACGCCGACAATGAGGCGCTCCGCTTCGTCGTCAGGACATGGATGAGCACTGAGTGAGGCGCTGGCCGCCTGGGTAGCGGCAGTGAGCCCATCACATGCGGCGAGGCCAGCGACATCACCGAGGTTGCCATCAACGACGGCGCTAAAACGACGCTCGGCATCTCCGACAAGATCGAGTGTGGCCTTTCCTTCGTTCTGCCACCAGGCCATCATCGCGTCCGCGCTCATCGAGGTCAGGCTACTGGTCATCAGTTCAGCCTGTAGTTGCCCACCGAACGCTGGTGTTGGTACAGCGCGGTCAAGAGGTCAGGGATGAACGCCTGGGCCAGCTGCACGCCGTTGGCCATCTGGAGGATGATGGTGGCCGAACCGCCGCCGCTCTGGCCAGCGCCTGCTCCAGGCGGTGCGATGGAGCCGTTGGCACCGTTCGGCACGATGACACCGGACACGCTGGGCACAAACAACTCCGGGCCCGCCTCACCGACGATATATGGCTGTCCTCCGGCCACGCTCCCGCCGCCGGCCTTGAGCAGACCTCCGGTCAAGAAGCTCACGGCCCCCCCACCAATCTTGCTGGCGATGTTGACCACCGTTCCGAGCGGCCCCATAACGTCACCGATGGCGTGGGTGATGTCGTCGAACACCTTCTTCAGGAAGTTCCACACGTCGGACATCACCGTTTTGATGGCACCCCAAACCTCGGCCCAATGTTTCGATAGTTCGATCAGACCAAACGCGATGAGACCCATCGGACCCAAGAACGGCAGGATGTACTTGCCGACGCCGTCATACATGAAGTGCCAGACTTCTAAAGCGGCGTCCTTGATCGCTCCCCACACCTGCTTCCAGTGGGTCAGGAGCAGGGTGACGGCGATACCGAGGCCGATGAGGATGGCACCGATGCCCGTGGAGCCGATGGCGGCGTCGGTGACGGCGGCGGATTCTGTGGCCGACGCACCCATGCCCTCCATTCCGGCCTCAACTTCAGGTGCCGTCGTGAACAGGTTGGTGGCGAAGTCCGCCACGCCCTGGCCCATCCTGCCGACGGCCGACAGGAACTTCCCGGCCGTGTCGATGGAGAACTTGATGACGGCGGCACCGAGGACGGTGGCGACCGCTGCGCCCAGTAACTCGGCCGCCACTTTGTTCTTCTGGAACCAGGAGATCACCCCGGAGATGGCCTTACCGAGCTGCTCCACCTTGGGGATGAGGAACATGCCGAACTTGGTGCCGAGTGCTTCCCCGGTCGCCTTCAGAGTGTCCATCTGATAACTGAGTGTCTGCGTGGTGCCCTTCCACGCGTCATCGAAACCGCCGGCACCGTCCTTGATGTCCTTGATCTTGGATTGAAAGCGCGTGAACTGGTCGGTCAGGATGGCGATGCCGGGCCCGGCCTTCTTGCCGAACGCCTCGGTGAGGATGGAGCCGGTCTGGTCAGCGGCGATGCCTGAGTCGGTCAGATGGGTATGCAGGTCGGTGATCGCCTTGTTCAAGCCACCCGACGACAGGTCGGCCGCCAACTGGTGGGTGGTCATGCCGATCTTTTCCAAAGCGGCCTTGGCCGTGCCTGCCGGGACCGCCATGGCCTGCACTGCTGTGCGCAACTTGGTGGCAGCGTCGGCGCCACGGATGTTGTTGTCCCCGTAGGTGGCAAGTGCTGCACCCACGTCGTTCAATGACAACCCGTAGCCCTTGACGACGGCCAGAACACCCGATCCCATGGCGTCGGCCAGGTCCTGCATCTTCATGTCCCCGGCGCCGACGATGGTGTTGAGGGCACCCATGGCCTGCCCCAGGTTCTGCACTCCGGGGATGCCGGATGCGATGGAAGCATCGAGGGCATTGGTGACGTCCTCGAGGTTGGCGTGGCCGACCTTGGCCCCTTCAGCTGCAAGCTTCAGGGCGTTGAGGGCGGCCGCTCCCCGCATCCCGGTGGATTCCAGGTGGTAGAGAGCTTCAGCTAAAGCGTCGGGGCCGGTCCCCACCTTGGGTGCCAGATTCAGCACCGCCTCCGACATTTTCTTGACTTCGGCCTGGGACGCTCCGGCCTGGGTGTGGATCATCTCCATGGCCGACTGGAACGACATGGCCATTTTGACGGACTCAGTACCGACGACGGCAAAACCCGCAGCGGCACCCAGGAGCGTCGCTCCTCCTAGGGTGGACATCGCCTGCCCGAACTTTTGGCCGTGGGTGTCGGCCTCTGCGAACTTCGCTGACATCTTGTCGAGACCCTTGGATGCGGGGTTACCCGGGCCGAAGACACCGCCCATCACCCCTGAAAGGCGGGACAGGGCTCCCGACGACGCGGCGGAGCTCTTTTCCATGGAGGCGGACATTTCCTTGGCGGCAACGGCGGATGCCGCGGAGGCTTCCTGCGTTGCGCGGACATACGAAGCGGCATCCCCCGTGATGAGTACACGGACCGAACTTCCTGCCATGGCGGGTGGGTGCTTCTACTTCCTACGTCGAGCGGCAGCGAGCTCGGCCTCGGCGGCGGCGAGCTCGGTCCTGAGGACGTCAAGCACGGCTCGCTCCTGACCGGCGGCGATCTGGTCCTCGAGGACCTTCCTGGCAGCTGCGACAGCCCTATCCGCGGTCCGTACGGGGTTCCACACGGGCACGCCCCAACCGAGAAGGTCGAGCTCCATCTCGATGTGCTCGGTCATCGCAGGGCTGGCGCCAGCCAGGACGAGCTCCACCCATCGGTACCGGAGAGCCATCACCTGCTCGGAGACGTCCCGAGCAAGTCGACCGTTCCAGTAGGCGAGGGCGGCGTCGACGCGCTGTTCAGCCTCCGTGCGGGGCCGGTTGGCCTCGGCCTCGGCGAGCTCGATCTCACGCTGGCGCTCGGCGAAACCTTCGTCGATCACGCTTTCCTCGAAGGCCCGCACGGCCTGTGCCCACTTCACCAGGTCACCACCGCCACCGATGTCGTGGGCGCGCATCTGGCCACGGAACACCGTGGCGCACTTGAGTCGTTCGTTGGCGAGCTCGTTCTCGCGTTGCTCGTCCTTGCTCTGTTCGTGGTAGGTCGCGGTGCAGTGCGCATGGCTCCCAGGCAGGTGGGCCAGGTGACACTTCCCCGGTCGCTTGTCGAGGTCTTCCCTGGCCTTCTGACGGCCGGCGGCGGCGGAGGTGTTCGACGGGTGGTTTGTGGGCATGAGGTCCCCTTCGGCTCAGTGAGCGGCGACGATCGCTTCCGCGTCGGCGACGACATCGGTGGCGAGGATTTGGAGGCCGAGCTCGGCCCACGCGTCGTGCTCCTCGAGGGTGAGGGTCTCGTCCTCGAGAGCTTCGACGATGAGGAGACAGATCCCGTTTGTGGCCATTTCGTCGGTCAGCGCGGCGTCGCCGATCATCGTCTAAAAACCCGGGGCGGCAAGCCCGGAATTGCCCGTCAGGAGGGCGACGGAGGTGGGCCACCGGTTCGGCAGCCATGCGGAATATCCGTAAAGTTGATACCGAATCTGAAGCGTTCCGCTCAGCACTTCAGGGAGCGCACGGAACCTGAGCGTGCCCTCGTAGAGCAGTGGGACTTCCTCGTTCAAGATGATGACCGGGTCAGCCGTGCCACCCGTTGTCGCCGTGGCGTTCATGGTCGTCGGCATGTTGGAGTCCTGCACCACCGGCAGGCCGAAGAGGAAGCCGGAAACGCCCTCAGGAACATTGGCCGCGTTCTGCACCCCGACGGCGTTGATCGGTCCGTAGCCGGACCGGACGTACAACGGCCGGCCAGTGCCGGAGTCCGCCGCGTACGCCCAGGAGTTGGCTCGTCGGGGGTGGCACCAGATAGCCGTCGGTGGGGCCGTCGAGAAGGTGAGCGTCTCGATCTGGGTGACGCCCTTCACGATGGAGCGGAACTGCGAACCCGACGTCGAGCCGTCGAAGAACACGGACGAGGCCACCGTGATGGCCGAGGCATCGACCGAGTTGACCAGCGGCGTCGCCACCTGGGGGAGGTTGAGCAGACCGGTGTGTTGGCCGCTGGTCCCGGCACCGGAGACGAGCTGGGAGTCGAGCTGCTGGTCGTAGTCCCGGTTCAGGTCGTCGTACACGATGTTGTCAAAGGCCAGGGGCGACTGCTCGAGCAGCTGCATCGAGATGTCCTCTTGCCCCGAGATGGTGATGACCGGAGAGGAGGCGACGGTGGTCAGGATGTCCCGGGAGGCGATGGCCGCGGCGTTGACGGCCTGAGGAGCCGTCAGACCGCCGAGCGTTATCTTCGGGATGTTGACGACATCCACGCCCGGTGGCAGGGGCAGGTTCGTCACCCGGTTGGCAAAGGTGCGCGTCGGACGGAGGTAGGCGGCCCACATCTTCTCGTCCCACAGCGGGGGCACGAGCTCGCCGCCGAAACCGGCCGTCGTGTTCGGATTTATGCGCCTCTCGAAATCGGTCACGGCGCCACGACGGGCCATGTCGTCCTTCACGCCCCGGAGTTGCTGAGCGACCCGCTTGTCGGTCCGGGCGACCACCTCGACCTCCCGGGCGTGCTGTGCGAGGCGCTCACGGGCCCCCGGGGCCTTGGCGGCGCACTCCTGGTCGACACCGGAGGCGGCGATTCTGGCGATGTCTCTCAGGTAGCTATTCGCGCCCATTGGGTCATACGTGAGAGGTGACTGCCTGACCGAGATGGAGCCGTCGAAGTCGAGACCACCGTCGTCGAGCGTCCGCTTCTCGAGAGCCTCCATGGCGACGATACGACGGTCGAACCGGCGGATCTCGATCTCAAGGCCCTCGAACCTGGCCCGCTCATCGGTCGTGAGGTTGGGATTTCCTCTCCGCTTGAGCCTCTCCGGGTCGCAGAGGTTCCTCATCTCGGCGAGCTTGGCGTCGCGCTCGGCCTTGGTGGCCTGAATGACTGGGTTCACGGCTGGTGGCCTTTCGTTGCAAGAGGGCGAATGCCTGAGCGCCGCAGGAGGTGGCGACCGGCCCAACGTTCAGCCACCACCTCCCGCGACGTCGCAGCACAACGGACGGTGCGGTCATCGCGCCCGCGCCGGCCGTCGTTGTCGGGGTCGAGCGGTGCGAAAGGAAGAAAAACACCGCGACACGCCGAGCTCATGGAGGTCATCGCTGCCCCTCGGAAGCAAGAACCTCGGATTCGTTGAAATGCCAGGGTCGACCAGGGGCGTCCTGAACACCCGGGAGGCTGCCGCGTGCGGCTCGAGCTCGAACATTGGCCGGCGAGCAAACCAACATGGCGGCAACGTCGGCGGTGGTCATCGGGTACAGGGTCGCAAATGACCCCTCTGACGCAATTGCGGGAGTTGCGCCGAGGTCGGTTTCGTTCCTAATTCGGAGTTGCGTCGCCGCGGTGACGTCTCGCCGCAGATCGGCGAGGGCGGCCGACGCCGCGCCGCCGTTGACGCGGTCCCGGGCCGTCGCGAGCTCCAGCGCCCATCCGAGGAGCTCGAGCTCGAGCCGCGTGTCCCACACGCCGGCCAAGGCGAAGGTCCGGCGGCCATCCCGGGTCATTCGCCCCTACCAGTCCCGGCTGAAACGGCGCCGCTGCGCCCACCTACGGGCCGCCGCGTGGGTTTTGGTCGCCCGGTTGCACCGCCGGTGGGACGGTCCCAGGTAAACCGTCCGGTCGTCGTCGCTGTGGTCGAGATCCCAGTGGGTCCCGGGGCGGATGAGGCGTCCACAGCGGGCACAGGCGACCCCGCCGAGCTCGATCTCGCCCGCCCAGATGCGACGAAGTCGCCGGTGGTCGGCGCCGTAGCGATTGCTACCCGGCATCGGACCTGGGGATCATCGGAGAGTTACACGCCATCGGGGAGGGGATTTCACAGCTGGGGTGGTGGCGGCGGTCGGGCTGCAACTTTCCGACCTGCCCTGGTGGGGGTGTCGGCCGTAACGGTCAGCCAGGGCCGCCACCCGGGGGCTTGAGGGCGGTGGGCGACGTCGAGCGGGGGGACAATTATGCAGGTCAGCCGCTACGGGCGGCGGCCGGTGGCACCTTGGGCCGTCCACCTGGTGACCCTGGGACTCGAGCGAAAAAAATCTGGGACCCGTGCGAGTTGCGACCTTGGAACCCGTACAGATTGCCGCACGACTAATCGGGTCGGGGCAGCCGGCGCGCGGGAACATTGCAACCTGCCCTGGGGGGGCAGACGACGAGCGCTGACCTGGCCGGCCGGCGCACCCACCCGGCGGTGTGCCCACGGGTGCCGACGGCCGCACTCCAATTACGCGGCACCCAATGTGGGGCGAACGTGGCACTACCTTGCGGCCCGACATCCCAGACCCGCCCGTCGCAGAGCCAGGTCGCCACGCCAGTCCTTGCCGGCGAGGTGGTCAAGCCAGCCACCGCGGTCGAGCTCGTACTGGTCGAGCGAGATCCAGTAGCCACCTGGGTTGTGCCGTGGGCAGGCGAATCGAATCACGATGTCTGACGACTGCGGGTAACCACGCGTCGACCAATCGAGCAGATGGATCGTGTCGGCTTGTCGTCGACAGTGAGGCGACGAGCAGCAGCGCGTGATGCGATGCACAGTCGTGGACAGAGCCGCCAAGCGGTGTGGAGTGGCGTTGGGTGCGTCGTCATAGGCGATCTCAGCGCCATTCGTCGAGGCCATCAGAACTCGCCATCCTGAAGATCTGCACCGATCGTGTCTGCCTCAGGGCAGTCGCGCGCACGCGCGTGGGGTCCTCGCACGACCGTACGACTGATACGACTGGCACCACTGGGCCCACTGCCATTCACACCACTGTCAGTTGTGTCTTTCTGTTTTCCCTGGTCAGACCCAGTTGTGTCGGTTGTACTGTCGTGATGAGTCTCCCCAGCGGGATCGACACGACTGGCCCCCGACAACATCCACCATGTACGTCGAGGAAATCCGAATGAGTCCATCGTCACCTTGAGACGCTTTCGGGCGGCCACGAGCGAGTACGTGGAATGGCCGGCCTTCTTGGCTGCCTCTTTGACTGTGGCGGAATCGCAGCCACCGGTCGGCTTGAGGTAGTCGCTGAGCCAGTCCGTGGCCTCGGACGTGGCGGTAGCGGCGTCAGGACCCTCGCCGGCGGTCGCCATGGCCTCCGACACCGACCTTGACGTCTCCTCGAGCCATACGACCTTGCCGGTGAACACGTCCCCTTCGTCGGTCGTGGTCACCAGGACGCTCGCGATCGAGTAGACGAAGGTGGGCAGCTCGAGCTTGCCGAGGTTGGACTTCTCCAACCCAAGCAGCACGCGATTTTCGTCCTCCGGGTCCTTCATGGCCACCAGGACGGCCCTGGCTACGGCCGTAAACGCACGGCTGCCCATGATGAGGGTGAGTGGATCGGTGCTGGCAGACTTGTTGACGTGGATAATCCCGAGGACAGCAACGTTTGCCCGTTTGGCGAATGCGGTGAGCGGTTCGAGCGCGACACGCGTATCGGCGTCCTTGTGGGTATCGAGGGCCGTGCTGAGCCGAGACATGAGCGGATCGAGCAGCACAAGGGCGGCCTCGACGTCACTGACCACTCGCTCGAGCTCGAGGAGGTCACCGGGGAGACTGACCAACCCGTCCAGGCCCTCGGAGGTCACGGCATCCACCCGGTAGACGAGGTCGAGGTCGGCGTCCGCTGCCATGAGGCGAGGGACGATCGTGTGTGCCCAAGAGTCCTCGGTAGCGACCACGACGACGGCCCGCGGCTGGCCGAAGTGGTGGCCTTTCATGGTGCCGGTCGTGATCCACGCCGCCATCGTGTAGGCGACAGTGGATTTGCCCACGCCTTCCCGGCCGCCGAGCAGGGTGAGCTCACCGAGAGGCATGCGATCCCACCACAACCACCTGACGGGGCGCGGTTGGATTTCCGAGGCCCGGGTGAGGACGATATGGCGTCGCCCTTCGGCCACGGCCTCGATGTGGTCTACCCGTCTACGTGTATCGGCACGCTGGGATGGCGTCGAGGGGGCCGTAGGTCCGTCGAGGGGGCCGAACGGGTCGCCGTAAACCTGCTCATAGGTGGCCGGCGGCACCAATGGGTCGGCCGTCATATCGACCACCTGGCCCGGCCGCATTCATGAGGCGGCCTCCAGTCGCGGGCGTGCGGATCGCCGGGCCATCTCGGGTCAGGCGGTGGCTCGAGCTGACACCGTCGACAAGTGAGCCGCCGCCGCAGCTGGTCGAGCTCCTCGGCCTGGCAGTCGAGCTGGTCCTGAAGGTCGGCCAACTCGAGACCAGGGTCTCGGTCGGCAACTGCAGTGGTACCGTCGGGGTGGACACCTACTTGGCGGCAGGGGTTCGTGGCGGCGGCCTTCGGGCCGCTTTGCCATGTCATGAGGGTCTCTTTCGGGCGTTCGCCTCATAGTCCGTCATCCACCGAGCACCCTCGACATCGAGGATTCGGACAACGCGGCCAATTCGCCGTGCCTGTAGCCGGCCCTCTCGGATCTCCCGTCGGATCGTCCACGGCGACAGGCCGACGTGACGGGCGAAGTCGGACACGGTGAGCCAGGAGGGGAGCGTGGTGACGCTCATCCGACAGACTCGAGGTCAGAGCTCGACCTAAAGAGGCTGGCCTCGGGGACGTCGAGGAAGGCCGCGACCTTCCGGCGCAACGCCGGCCAGGGTTCGATGTAGCCGTTGAAACAGCGGCTCAGCGACTTCTCGTTGATCCCGACGGCATCGCTGACCCGACGGATGGTGACCCGGCGATTGGCCAAGACGCCCTTGACCGGGTGGGGGATTGGCACCTACACCACCTCCACGCCGACGTAAGTCGGCCTTCGGGAGGGGTGCCAGTGTCGGCGCAGCTCCGTTATTGCGAGCTGGGTGACGTGCGATCGGCGGCGCCTCGTTTACGAACTGCTACCCACCATATCGGACCGGAATGGCTCGGTGTTGACTTTCGGTCAAGGGGCCGCGGCAGGCAGTTCCAGCGCTTTGCCGACTACGGCGGAGATCAGATCTCCCGCCTGTGAGCCCCGCTCGTCGGAACTGTGGAGGTAGACGCCAGCCATGACGCCCGGGGAGTGGCCGAGATGGCCGGCGGCCGTGGGTAGGTCGACCCCGGCATGCACGAGCTCGGTGGCGGCGAAGTGCCGCAGCGAGTGGAAGTGGACCCTGTACCTCGCCGCTGTCGCCGGATCCTCGCCACGCTCCTCGAGCTCCTCCCGGGCCTCGCGCTCGAGGCGCCGGCATAAGCCCATCACGTACTCGGTAAGGGTCTTGGCCCTCATCGGTGTCGTACCGGCGTCGTAGGACAGGAGCCAGCCCTCGGGGTCGTGGCCCACGAGCTCGCGCTTTGTCGCCCTGTACGCCTCGAGCAGGGCGACCCCGACGGCACCGATGAACACGGTCCTCCCCTTGGTCGTCTTGGTCGTGGTGAGGTGTTGGCCGCCCTGACTCGGCACCCACGCCCGCTCCACCTTGAGCGAGGCTCGGTGCCAGTCCACGTCATCCCACCGCAGACCACAGAGCTCCCCACGGCGACACCCGGTGAGTGCCGCCAGTGCGATCACCACCGCCATGTCCTCGTCCTCTGTGACAGCCGCCTGATATAGGGCCCGGAGCTGATCGACGGTCAGTGACGCAGCCTCGGTGCGGGCGGTGTCGCGCAACCGGGCCCGCTTGGCGGGGTTCGCCTTGATCCATCCCCAGTCGACACCCTGCGACAGTGCCCCGGAGATCACGGCGTGATTGAGCTTGATGGTGGCCGTCGCCAGGCCCTTGTCCGTCTCGAGCTTCTGGAAGTAGCGATCGAGGTCGTAGGACGTGAGCTTGTCGAGGCGGATCGCGCCAAGCTCCGGGCGTATGTGTTTCTCGACGTGTGTCCGGTACGTCTCGAGCGTCGTCTTCGCCTTGCCGAGGCGCTCGAGGTTGCGGAGCCATTCGTCGAGGAGCTTGCCGAAGGTGGCCGTGGTGCCGACGTGGTGGCCTTCGTGAACCTCGTGGACGAGCGCGTCGAGGACCTTGCGCGCCTCGCGCTTGCCGCCCCGGAAGGTCCGGGAGATCTGACGGGGCCGGCCCGTCTCGGGGTCCTGGCCGACGTAGGCCCGGAGCTCCCACCGCTTGGAGCCCGAAGGCCGCTCCCGCATCGTTCCGCTCATATCGGTTCAGCCTTCCTAGGGATGATCTAGGGACTGAAGTATAAACACCCTGGTGTGACGGTGAGCCGGCCTGTAGGCGGGGTTCTGTCCGCCCCGAGGGGCGTGGTGACCATCCATCTCAGCGGCCTACCTGGGGACTGCCCCCGGTGCGGGGGCGGGCGGGCCACCCATGTCCCACGTTTGGCCTTGCTCCGGGTGGGGTTTACCGAGCCGCCCGAGTCACCCCGGGCGCTGGTGCGCTCTTACCGCACCGTTTCACCCTCGCCTGTGCGGGCCGGAGCCCGCCATCGGCAGTCTGCTCTCTGTTGCACTGTCCTTCGGGTCGCCCCGACTGGCCGTTAGCCAGCACCCTGCCCTCTGGAGCCCCGACCTTCCTCGACACGATCCCTGTCGCGATGCAGGCCCGTGCCGCGGCCACCCGGCCGACTCACCGTCGCCTCCAGTGTGCCAGGTCGGGCGCGTACCCGAAGGGTTTCCTCCACGCATGGTCACCGATCACCTGCTCGATAGGGTGTCGGCCATGGAGTCCGGGACCGCTCAGCTCCTCCCGCCGGAGCGCCCGGACGTCCTGTCCATTGCCACCCTCCTCGACCAGGTGCAGGCGGCCATCACCAGGGCGTTTCCGCGGGGGCAGCTGGTCTGGGTGCGTGGCGAGATCCAGAGCATCACGGACCGGACCGGCCACTGCTACATCGATCTGGTCGACCCCGACGCACCACGGGGGGGTGACGCCAAGGTCCTGAAGGTCAATTGCTGGCGGCGAACGTGGGCCCCCATGAAGGCCACCCTCGCCCGGCAGGGCATCGTCCTCGACGTCGGCACGGTGGTGACCTTCCGGGGCCGAGTCGAGTTCTACGCCCCGAGGGCCCAGGTCAATTTCGTCGCCGTGGACGTGGACGTCGACGCCCTCCTGGGTCGGCTCGCGGCGCGCCGGGCCGCCCTCCTCAAGGCGCTCGAAGCCGAGGGCCTCCTCCGTCGCAATGGCCAGCTGTCGGTGCCCGATTTGGCGCTGCGGATCGGCCTGGTGGCGAGTCCCGGCACCGAGGGCTTCAACGACTTCCTCGGCCAGCTGCGGGGATCGGGCTTCGCCTTCACCGTGGTGGTTGTTCCGGCCCAGGTGCAGGGAACCACCGCGCCGGGCTCTCTGGCCCGCGGGATCGCGGCGCTCGCTGGTGCCTCCTGTGATCTGGTGGTGCTCGTGCGTGGCGGGGGATCCAAAGCCGACCTGGTGGCCTTTGACGCCGAGCCCGTGGCCCGGGCCATCGCGCTCTGCCCAATCCCTGTCTGGACGGGTATCGGGCATACGGGGGATCGGTCGGTGGCCGACATCGTGGCCGCTCGTGCCTTCGTCACCCCGACCGAGTGCGGTCTGGAGCTGGTCCAGCGGGCGGGGAATTGGTGGGACGCGGTGGCGACGACGGCCGGGCTCCTCTCCCGACGTGTCCACGAGGTGCTGGCCGCCGCCGTCGAGCGTGACGCCGCGGCGCGGATCCGCCTCGGCCAGGCCACCCGACACCAATTGCACCGGCATGGCGAGCACCTCGACAGCCGCTCACGACGCATTGCGACGCAGGCCCGACGGCAGCTCGACGTGGCCGCACTGTCGCTGGCCGAGAGGTCGTCCCGCATTGGTCCGTGTGCGCAGCGCGCCGTGGGACACCATGGCGAGCGCGTGGAATCGTGGCGCCGCCTCCTGGCCGCCTACGACGTGGATCGACAGCTCGAACGGGGCTACACGTTGACGCTGGCCGAGGACGGCCACATCGTGCGGTCCGTGTCCGCCCTGGCGCCTGGTTCGGCGCTCGTCACCCGCTTCGCCGACGGCACCGCCGTGTCCGAGGTTCGGCGGGTCGATCGGACCACGGGTGGGCCCGACGACGAGGCCCAGCGCAACGGTGGAGAGGAGCACACATGACGACGGGCGAACCCGGGGACGTTGCGGTCCCCGTGACCGAGCTCACGTACACCGAGGCGAGTCACGAGCTCGACGCCATCGTCGGGTTCTTCGAACAGCGGGAGGTCGACGTCGACCAGCTCGTCATCCGGCTCGAGCGGGCCACGGCCATCGTCGACGAGCTCGACCGGCGCGTACGCAAGACGCGGGCCCAGGTCGAGGAATTGGTTCCCCGCCTGGAGGCCGTCAACCGGGGGGTCGTCGACGACGCGGACGCGAATGCAGACGACGAGCTCGAGGACGAGCTCGATGAGATCGACGGGGTCGACATGCTGGACGATCCCCGGGGTGCCGAGGACGATGCCGAGGGCGAAGACCAGGCCCTGTTCTAAAGCGGCGGGAACGAGGACGTGACGACCGAGCGATTCGAAGTCGAGCGGGACATTACGGTGGACCCGGCGACGATCTTCCGGCTGTTGTGCGATCCGCACGGCCACGTGGCGATCGACAGCTCCGGGATGCTGATGGACGCCACGGGCGACCCCGTGGCCGCCGTCGGCGACAGCTTCGTCGTCCACATGGATCGCCGGGCACTCAACGACCGCCCGATGGGCCGCTACGACGTGATCGTGACCATCACCGAGTTCGAGCTCGACCGGAGGATCGCCTGGACGATCGCCGGTGAGACCCGACCGTCGGTGGGACACGTCTACGGCTATCGGCTCGAGCCCGTCGTCGACGGCACGCGCGTCGCCGCGTTCTACGACTGGTCGTCCATCGCCCCCGCCCTGAAGGAGTCGGGGATCTTTCCGGTGCTCCCCGAAGCGGCGCTGCGGGCCACGCTGGGCATCCTGGCCCGGACGGTGGAACACCGCGCCTCCGCCGCGCCCGCCTGAACAGAAGCCCACCACCGCGTGCGGGACCCGACATCTCCGCCTTAGCCTCGATACACCGATGAGCGACTGGAGTAGATAGCCGCGTATCCCGCGGAAAGTGCCTCCGTGCTTGGGAAAATAGCGGTGTCTAAGACGCCAATTTCCCACAAGCCAGGAGGCACTTTCAGTGACAGCAGTATCGCGCGGAATCGACCGCATCGAGGTGACCTTCGACGAGCCCAATCTGGTGGCCAACGCCGGGCTCCTGCTGGTGGCCACTTTGACCGTCCGGCTCGGGATGGAGCGCCTCATCAACGCCACCGTCGACCTCTCGGGTCGGGTCGGCGGCGCTCGGCCGGGTCGCAAGGTGCTGACCCTTGTGCACGCCATGGCGGCGGGCGGGTCCCATATCGACCATGCCGACATGCTGCGCTCGGGAGCAACCCAGTCGGTCCTCGGTCACCGGGTGATGGCGCCGTCGACGCTCGGCTCGTTCCTCCGGTCCTTCACCTTCGGCCACATTCGCCAGCTCGACCGGGTGCTGGCCGAGACGCTGCGCCGGGCCTGGGACCTCGGGGCGGGACCGGGCGCCGAGCAGCTCGTCATCGATCTCGACTCCACCATCTGCGAGGTGTGCGGCAAGACCAAGAACGGTGCCGGCTATGGCCACACGAAGGTTCTCGGCTACCACCCCTTGATCGCGGTGCGGGCGTGGACGGGCGAGGTGCTCCACGTCCGCATGCGCAAAGGGGCGGCCAACACCCAGCGGGGGGCGGTGCGTTTCGTGGAGGAGGTCGTGGCCCGGGTGCGCCGGGCCGGGGCCACCGGGGAACTGATCATGCGCTTCGACTCCGGCTTCTGGTCCAACGCCACGCTCGCCACCCTGGAGCGCCTCGACGTCGGCTACACGATGGGCGTGCGCATGGTCACAGCCGTGACCAGGGCCGTCGAGGGCATCGAAGAGTCGGCCTGGACGCCCATCGACTACACCGCCGACGGCGAAGCCGAGGTGGCCGAGTGCCTCTACAAGGGCCGGCGTCTCATCGTGTGCCGGACCCGGCTGGTCGGGCGCCAGGCCACGCTGTGGCCCCAATGGCGTCACTTCGCTTTCGTGACCGACATCGACGGTGACTGTGTCGACGTCGACGCCTTCCACCGGGCCCACGCCACCGTCGAACTGGGCATCCGCGACCTGAAGGAGGGTGCCGGCCTCGAGCACGTCCCCTCGGGGCAGTTCTTCGCCAACTCGGCCTGGCTCCTGTGCGCGGCGATGGCCCACGACCTCATCCGCTGGACGGCCATGCTCGGCGACATCACCCCCGAGGACCACCTCACCGTGGCCCGCACCGTGCGCACCCGGTTCCTGTCCGTCCCGGGCCGCCTCGTCAGTCGCTCGGGGCGACCGAGACTGCGAACGCCGCTCGAGTGGCCGTGGGCCGACGCATTCAGCCGTGCCCTCGACCTTCTGCGCGCCCTGCCCCCGGTCCCCGTGTAGCTGCACCTTCCGCGGCCGGCGCACCGCAGATGACCGCAGGAAGGCGCTGACAACCGAAGCGAAATTCACGAAGGCTTGATGACGGGCGCCCTGCCTGCTGTTGCGGACTCAAGGCTCGGCCCTTCACCCCGGTGCGGTGCCAATCACCGCAAACGGGTGCCCACAAGATCGCCGATCGGTGGATCGAGGCTTAGTGCACGCGGCGTTCCCGACCCGCCCAGAAAGGCTCGCGCAGCTCGCGCTTCAAGATCTTTCCCGACGGGTTGCGGGGGAGCGCCTCGGTGAAGTCCACCGACGTCGGGCACTTGTAGTGGGCCAGCCGGTCGCGACAGTGGCCGATGATCTGCGGCGCCGTGATATCGGATCCGGGAGTCCGCACGACCACCGCCTTCACCGTTTCGCCCCAGGTGTCGTCGGGGACGCCGATGACCGCGGCGTCGGCCACTCCGGATATTCCCAACAGCACGTTCTCCACCTCGGCGGGGTAGATGTTCTCACCACCCGACACCACCATGTCCTTGATCCGGTCGTGGAGGAAGAGGTAACCCTCGTCGTCGAGGTAGCCGGCGTCACCTGTGCGCAACCATCCCCCGTCGAGGATGGCGGCGGCCGTCTCCTCCGCCTTTCCCCAGTAGCCGAGCATGTTGTAGGCCGACCGGGTCCAGATCTCACCCACGCAGTCGGCGGGGACGTCGGCACCGGTGTCGGGGTCGACGATGCGGATCTCGACACCAGGCAGGGCTCGGCCGGCGGCGCGCAACAGGTGGCGACGCGGCCCGTCGGGATCGTGGTCCTCGTGCTCGAGCCGGACGATGGCACCCGAGGTCTCGGTCATTCCGTACACCTGCGAGAAGCGGCAGCCGATCACGTCCATGCACCGGACGAGGACGTCTTCGGCGATGGGTGACGCACCGTAGAAGATGGTGTCGAGGCTCGACAGGTCGGCCTTCTCGATCCCCGGGGTGGCCAGCAGCAGCATCAGCACCGCGGGCACGACGAATGCGTGGGTGATGCGCTCGCGCTCCACCAGCCGGAGCAATTCGGCGGGGTCCATGTCGCGCAGGATGACCGACGTACCCCCCCGGGACATGGCGGTGAGAGCCCACCCCGAGCCGCCGATGTGGAACAGGGGCATGGCCACGAGGCTGACGGTGGTGTCATCGATGGCGAAGGCATCGGCCCCGGCGAGCTCGATCATGGTGGCGATGTTGCGGTTGGCGAGCATCACCCCTTTGGGAAGACCGGTCGTTCCCGACGTGTAGAGCTGCATCGACACGTCGTCGGCTTTCGCCTCGTGGCCGGGGTCGACCGGGTCGCACGCACCCAGCCACTCCTCGTAGCCCACGCGCCGGGCGAGGTCAGATGCGCCGCCGAGATCGGCGTTCGCCTTGGCGTCACCGAGCACCACCACCCGGGTCACCGTCGGCAGGGAGCTGTCCATGGCCGCCAGACAGGGCACGAACTCGGGATGGACGATGAGGACGGTGGCGCCCGCGTCGTCGACGACGGCGGCCATCTCGGGCGGTGAGAGTCGCCAGTTCACGGCCACGTTCACCGCTCCGGCCAACGCCCCACCGAAGAGAACTTCGAAGTAGGCCAGTCCGTTGCGATCGAGGAAGGCCACACGGTCGCCGACGGTGACACCGTCGGCCAGGAGCGCCTGCGCCACCGAGGAGGCACGACGATGGTGCTCGGCCCACGTCACGGTGGTGCCGGCGACACGGAACATGGGCCGGTCGCCGAATTGCGCCACGTTGGCGCGGAACATGCCCGCGACCGTGAATCGGTTCATCGGTTCCCCCTCGGTGCGACGTCCACGGGCACCTCGACGCCACTGTAGATCGGGCGATGGCCCGGGTGTGACGACAGGCGACGGGGAATCGACTCAGGAACGGCGCAGGACGACGACGCCGGCGTTGGCCCCGCGACCGACGGTGTGGGCCAGCCCCACGCGCGCGCCGTGGACCTGGCGGTCGCCCGCCTCGCCCCGCAGCTGGCGGGCGAGCTCCACGACCTGACCGAGAGCCGATGCCCCGAGAGGCTCGCCCTTCGACAGAAGTCCGCCGCTCGGGTTGACGGGGAGGCGGCCGCCGACCGAGGAGACACCGGCCTCGAGCATCTCCGCCGCGCCCCCGGCCGGGCACAGGCCGAGTTCCTCGTACGACATCAGCTCCCGGGCCGCGTCGGTGTCCTGGCACTCGACGACGTCGAGCTCGCGCGGGCCCAGACCGGCCACCTCATAGGCGTCGTGGGCGGCCAGGGCGGTCGGGGTGGGAATCGTGTCGTCGGTGAGGCCCGCCATCGGCGTCGACTCGCTGAGCACGGCGCCGGGCAGGTGCGACCGCAGCACCGCCGCCGCCACCTCGATGCGACCGCCGGCTCCGGCGCCGGCGTCCGCCCGTCGGAGCACCACGGCGGCCGCTCCTTCGTTGGGGGAGCACAACATCCAGAGATGCAGCGGCTCGCACACGACCCTTGACGAGAGGACGGCGTCGGCCTCCACCTCGGACCGGTACATGGCGTCGGGATTGTGGACACCGTGGCGGCGGTTCTTCACCACCACGGCGGCCAGGTGGTCCTTGGTCACACCCGACGTGCGCATGAAGCGCTGGGCCCGCAATCCGAAATAGGCCGGGGTGGCGGCCAATCCGGCCTCCTCCTGCCAGGGGTCGAAGAAGGAGGAGCGGATGATGCCCCGCGGCATCTTCTCTGCGCCGAAGACGACCACCGTGTCGTACTGCCCGGCCCGGATGGCGTTGGCGCCGAGCATGAGGGCGGCCGCCCCGCTGGCACACCCGGCTTCGACGTCCACGATGGGCATCCCCGTCATCCCGAGCGCCCCGAGCACCTTGTGCCCGGTCGCCACCCCGCCGTAGGCGGTACCGCAGTACGCCGCCTGGAACCCGCCGCGACCCACGCCCGCCTCGACCAGCGCGGCGCGCACCGCGGTCACCCCCAGATCGGTCACCGTCGCACCGTCGAATCGCCCGAACGGGTGGAGGCCGATGCCGGCGATCTCGACGGCCGTCACGGTGACAGGGGCTCGTCAGGGGAGAAGGCGTAGACGACGACGCCGCGGCCGTCGTCGTCGACGTGCAGCCGCTCCACCACCAGGTGCATCGGCTGATCGGCACGGAGGCGGGCGGGGTCCGACTCGGTCACCCGGGTGACAACGCGCACGCCCTCGGGCAGCTCGACGACCCCGAATCCGTAGGGCACGTCCCCCTTGTACCCGGGCGGAGGATGGGTCACCGCCGTCCACGCCCACAAGCGGCCACCCGCCGAGAGCTCGGCCGCCTCGGTGGCATCGGACGCGCAGTAGGGGCAGATGTCGTGACGCGGGAAGTGGTGGTGCCCGCAGGAGGTGCACTGGCCGCCCAACAGGCGGGGCGGATCGGCGTCGGTGAAGAGGCCCTCTCGCACGGGCACCGGTGCGCTCATCCCGCAGAATGTAGTGCCGCCGGCCCGCACACCCTCCACGCACGAGACGGACAGGCTGACGTAACGTTCGCCGATGGGACGCCTGTGGCTCAGCGCGCTCGGCGCCGACCGTCCGGGCATCGTCGCTGCCCTGAGCGGCGTCCTCGTCGACCTCGGCTGCAATCTCGAGGACTCGACGATGACGAACCTCCAGGGTCATTTCGCCGTCCTCCTGGTGGTGTCCGCCCCGGACGGGGTCACCGCCGCCGCCCTCGAAGACGCCCTCGACGAAGTGGCGCGGCGTTTCGCCTTGGTGGTGGCCGTGCGGCCGCTCGACGACGCCCCGGTACCGGGAGGAACCGCAGCCGCCGGCGGCGACGCCTGGACCATCGCCGTCCACGGTGCCGACCGGCCGGGGATCGTGCGCGACGTGACGAGCGCCCTGGCCGAGGCCGGAGGCAACGTCGTCGATCTGATGACCCATCTGGTGGGCGACGCCGGTGCGCCGGTCTACGTCATGACCCTCTGGGTCACCCTTCCCGGCGGCGCCGCCGGCGAGACCGCGGCGGCGAGCATACGACAGGCGGCCGCCACCTGGGACGTGCACTGCACCGTGCACCGCGACGACGTCGATCTCCTCTGATTCGGTGCCACCGTTGAGTCCTCGCCACGGTCTCCCGTCGGCGTGGACGACCGATGAGATGCGATGAGCGTCCGAGCCGTCCTCGCTCTTCCCCACCCCGTCCTGATGACGTCCGCCGCTCCCGTCGGAGCCGTCGACGCCGACGCTCGGGCCCTGGCCGAGGACCTCGTCGACACCATGCGCGCCTCACCGGCCTGTGTCGGGCTGGCGGCGCCCCAGATCGGCGTCTCGCGACGCGCCTTCGTGGTCGACGTGACCGGCCACCGCAAGGCCGTCTCGTGCCACGGTGTGTTCGTCCTCTTCGATCCCGTGGTCGCCGCCGCCGCCGATCCGGTCTCCGCCCGGGAAGGGTGCATGAGCGTGCCCGACCTGACCGGCGAGGTGGTCCGGGCCACCCGGGTGACGGTGACGGGGACGGACCTCGACGGCCGACGGCGGACCCTCGACGTCGACGCCTTCGAGGCGCGTGCCATCCTCCACGAGATCGACCACCTCGACGGCCTGGTCTTCCTCGACCGCGTGGTCGGGCCCCACGCCGTCTTCGCGCGCCGGACGTACCGGTAGGCCTCTACGATCGCGGACATGTCCGACGACGACCGTCTCTACTTCCGTCAGCTCCTGTCCGGTCGCGACTTCGCCGTGGGTGACCCCGTGGCCGGTCAGATGGTGAATTTCTGCTACCTCATCGGCGACCGCCGAACCGGTGAGGCCGTCGTGGTCGACCCCGCCTACGACGTGGGCGGGCTCCTCGACCTGTTGGCGGCCGACTCCATGCGCTGCGTCGGCGTCCTCGCCTCGCACTTCCACGCCGACCACGTGGGCGGCGATCTGATGGGGTATCCCATCGAGGGGATCACCACCCTGCTGGAGCGGGTCCAGGTGCCCGTCCACGTCCAGAGGGCCGAGAGCCCGTGGGTGGTGCGCAGCACCGGTGTCGGGGAGAAGGACCTCGTCGTGCACGACAGCGCCGACGTGGTGACGGTGGGGGCCGTCTCCGTCGAGCTGGTCCACACGCCGGGGCACACCCCGGGGAGCCAGTGCTTCTCCGTCGACGGTCGGTTGGTGTCGGGGGACACGTTGTTTCTCGAAGGCTGCGGCCGCACCGATCTTCCCGGGGGCGATCCCGAGCAGATGTACGAATCGCTCACCACCCGGCTGGCCCGGTTCGGCGACGACACCGTGCTCTACCCGGGCCACCTCTACTCGCCGGAGCCCTCGGCCGGTCTGGGCGAGATCCGCCGGCACAATTACGTCTTCCGCCTGAAGACACCCGAGCAGTGGATGACGATGTTCGGCGCCTAGGTCCTAGGGAGTCGGCTGCCGCCTCATTCCTGTTGAAAGCGCCGGTAGAGGTCGATCAACTCGTTCTTCACCTCGGGATCGAGCTCCTCCGGCTCGACGTGTCCGACGGTCTCGATGGTGAGCCGGATCTGCTTGAGATACTCGGTGCAGTTCGGGCAATTGCGGAGGTGGGCCTCGAAACGCCGACGTTGGCGTCGGGGAAGGACCTCATCGAGGTAGTCGGTGACCAGTGCCACGGCCTGTCGACAGACGAGGTCACGATTGAGAATGCGCATGGTCACCTCCCTTCGATCTCGAGTTCGATCGTACGACGAAGTTCACGACGGCCCCGATGGAGCAGAACCCTCTGGTTCGCCTCGCTGATGTTGAGGACATCGCAGACTTCTCGGGCAGACAGTCTCTCGACGTCACGCAGTGTTACAACCTGACACTGAGCCGGGGGAAGCTCGTCGATGGCGACCCGTAGCGTCTTGGCCAGGGCGACGGCGTCGAGGCGGTCCACGACGTCGTCGGTCCATTCCGTCGGAGGACGGGTCCATGAGCCGTCGGCTGAGAACCGCTCCGATTCGGAGATGTCGATATCGTTGACGGCGACGGTGCGTCGTTCGCGGGCCCCCGTCTTGCGGGCCCGGTTGACGAGGATGCGGAACATCCACGTCTTGAGCGAGGACCGCTCCTCGAATCGATCGATACCGCCGATCACACCCAACCAGGTGTCCTGGACGACCTCCTCGGCGACCGAGCGGTTGGGCACGAACGTCATCGCCAGCCGGACCATCGGCAAGTGATAGAGGTCGACGAGGGCGGCGAAGGCACCTTCGTCCCTTATGCGCAGCCGCTCGACCAGCTCCTCCTCATCCACGGCGGGCAGCGTAGGCCGTCATGCGCTCGATCCGGCCGCGCGCCGCGCCGGGCCACGGCCCGCACCCGTTCGAGCGGATGGCGCCCCCACGGACGGCGGTGTCCTGTAACGGACCGACCCGTCGGGGGACTGAACGCTGACCGAGACCGTCTCGACCAAGAGGAGTGAATGTGACGAAGTTCAACCGACGCACGATGGCTCTGTTCGGAGCCCTTGCCGTGGCCGCCGCCACCCTCGGACTCGCCGGCACCGCGGCGGCGGCCAGCCTCCCACCGGCCCGGATCGCCCCATTCACCAACCATGCCGTGTTTATTCAGACGGACAACCCGAGCGGCAACCAGATCGTCGCCTACGACCAGGCCTCGGACGGCACTCTCTCCGCCGGGGGTACGTATGACACGGGTGGACTCGGCGGGGTGTCGGCCGGCTCGGCCGTGGATCCCCTGGCCTCGCAAGGCTCGCTGAGGCTCGCCGAGGGCGGTCGGATCCTGTTGGCCGTCAACGCCGGGAGCGACACGGTGTCGGTGTTCAGGGTCTCGGGCGATCGACTGGCACTCTGGCAGATCATCCCCTCCGGCGGACTGTTCCCCACGTCGATCGCGGTCCACCGGGACCTGGTCTACGTGCTCAACGCCGGCGGAGCCGGGTCGGTCCAGGGCTTCGTGGTGGTCGCCGACACGCTCCGGCCTCTGCCCGGGTCGAGCCGTTCGCTGGGTCTCGCCAACGCCAACCCACCGAACTTCCTTCAGTCACCGGGCCAGGTGGGGTTCACTCCGGACGGCTCGAAGGTCATCGTGACCACGAAGAAGAGTGGGAACGACATTGACGTCTTCCCGGTCGGTTTCGCCGGGCTCCTCGGTCTGCACCCGGTGACGAACACCTCGGCCACGCCGGTGCCGTTCGGTTTCACCTTCGACCCCACCGGTCGCCTGGTTGTCACCGAGGCCGGAACGAGCGACGTGAGCGTCTACACCGTGAATGCCGACGGCACGGTGACCGCACTGGGCTCGGTCACTGACGGTGCCGCGGCTCTGTGCTGGATCACGCAGGTCAACGGCTTCTACTACGGGTCGAACGCCGGCAGCGCCACGCTCAGCACCTTCCAGGTGGGAGCCGGTGGTGTCCCGGTGCTCGTGGGGGTGGCGGCGCCGACCGAGGCCGGCACCACGGACTCTGTCGCCACGCCGAACGGACGGTTCCTGTACGTGGAGAACGGCGGAGCCGGCACCCTGGACGAGTTTCATGCCAACGCCGATGGAACCCTCTTCGAGATCGGGACGGTGACGGGACTGCCATCACCGATGGAGGGCATCGCGGCCAGCTGATCACACCGGCTGGTCACCCCATAGGCGTCACCGCCGAAGGCGGGGCGCGTCCGGCATCGGCCGGGCGCGCCCCGCTCGGCCGTGTCGTCTCGTCGACCGCCCCGCCGGAGCGACGCGGACCGTTAGTCTTCGGGCGCTCATGGTGTTCGATACGCACACGACGATCGCCGTTGTCGGCGCATCTCTGGCCGGGCTGCGGGCGGCCGAGACGCTGCGCGCCGAGGGCTACGACGGTCGGATCGTCCTGATCGGCGCCGAGACGCACGAGCCCTACGACCGCCCGCCGCTGTCGAAGCAGCTTCTGGCCGGCACCTGGGGCCTCGACCGGGTCCGACTGCGCGATCCCGAGAAGATCGACGCCCTCGGCCTCGATCTGCGGCTCGGGCACGTGGCCACGGCCCTCGACGTGGCGGGCCACACCCTCGAGCTCGACGACGGCAACCGGTTGCGTATTCGACGGCGCCGTCGTCGCCACCGGTGCCCACCCCCGCACCCTTCCCGATGCCGGGGCCATCTGCGGGCGTGCACACGCTGCGCACCCTCGAGGACTGCTTCGCCCTCGCCGCCGATGTCGCCGGCGCCGGAACGCGCCTCGTCGTCATCGGGGCCGGCTTCATCGGGTCCGAGGTGGCCGCCACCTGTCGCGGTCTCGGTGCGCGAGGTCACGGTGGTCGAGGCGCTGCCCGTCGCCGCTGTCGCGGGTCCTCGGTGACCGAATGGGTGCGGTGTGCGCCGCGCTGCACGCCGACCACGGCGTCGACGTCCGCACCGGGGTCGGGGTGCTCGAGCTGGTGACCGTGGCGTCTCCCGACGGCCCGACGGGTGACCGGTGTGGGCCTGATCGACGGATCGGTCGTCCCCGCCGACGTCGTGGTGGTCGGGATCGGGGTCGTGCCGACGACGGACTGGCTGGACGACTCGGGCCTCGAGATCGACAACGGCGTGCGCGGCCGACGCCACCCTGCACGCGGCCGACGACGTGGTGGTGGCGGGCGACCTGGCCCGCTGGTTCGACCACGATCTCGGGGCCGACATCCGGATCGAGCACTGGACGAACGCCGCCGAGCAGGGGGTGGCGGCGGCCCGCAGCCTGCTGGCCGGGCGCGACCGGGCGGACGCCTATGCACCCGTGCCCTACTTCTGGTCCGATCAGTACGACATCAAGATCCAGGTGATCGGCCATCCCCGTCCCGACGACGAGGTCGTGGTGGTCGACGGCTCGCTCGAGCGAGCGTCGCTTCGTCGCGCTCTACGGGCGCCGGGGAGGCTCACCGCCGCCGTCGGGTTCAGCCGGCCCCGTCAGCTGATGGGCTACCGCCCTCTGGTGGAGGCGCAGGTGAGTCTCGACGAGGCACGGGGACAGCTGCCGGCGTGAGGCGCCCGGTGCCCGCCGGCGCCCCGGTCGTGAGCCGGTCGGGACGGACGGTGCGACTGCACGACGCTCCGCCTGTCGACGTTCGTCGGCCGATGGTTCGCGCTGTCCGTAGGCGCTCGCCTCGACCAACCAGGCCAACGCGGCTCCACGTCCCCGAGCGGTCGCCGGCCTGTCGTCGAGGGCCGACGCGTACTCGGTCAGGGTCTCGTCCGGCCGTCGCGACCGTCCCGCCCGCCGGCCGGCACGCTCGATGCGGCGGGCCACGGCGCTCGGCCCAGGTGGCCGGGCGCCGGCGGCGCCAGCGGATGACCAGCGCGACCGACGGCGGCCAGGGCCAGCGACCACACCCAGGGGGACGAGCGGCAGTCGCCGCAGGACGTCGGGCGGCGTCGTGGAGCAGGGTGGCCCCGGGCGACGGGTTGGCCAGCGGCACCACGGCGGTCGGGTCGAAGCTCTGCCAGCCGTAGCCGGGCGAACCACACCTGGACCCAGGCGTGGGCGTCCTTGGCCTGGACCTCGTAGAGGTCGGTGATCGGGTTGTAGGGACCGGGCACGTACCCGACGGCCTCGCGGGCGGGGATGCCGATCGATCGCAGCATGACCGCCAGCGCCGTGGAGATCTGCTCGCAGAACCCGGTGCGGTTGCCGAAGAGGAACTCGTCGACGGTGTCCGGTCCCGGGGCGAGGGGAGGGATGTCGGTCGAGTAGTGGGTGTGCGATCCGATCCAGGCGATGAGGGCCTGGATCTTGGCCGTCGGTCGTCGTCTTGTCGGCCGTGATCCTCTCGGCCAGGGCCTGGACCCGTGGATAGGGATGGGGGAGCGTCAGGTCGGCCTGGAGCACCCTGGCCTGGGACGGTGACTCCGTCGCCGTCGGCGCGCCGGTGTCCGCCTCCAACTGCGCCGTCGTCGGCGTGTCGGTCACCGACCGGACGGTGTAGATGGCACCGGGCCCGAGGGCGATGGGCGACACGATGGTGTCGTTGCCCGAGATGAAGATGTCGCGGGCCGGGAACCACACCTCCGCGCGCGTTGTCGGCGTGGAAGATCAGGTTGGGACTCGACTGCGTCATGTAGAAGGTCTGCAGATCGCTCTGACCGGCGGGAGGGTCGTCGACCTCGGGGGCGTCGGCGCGGGAGGGACGGCGAACGGCGACCCCGAGTAGAGGGCGACCGGCACCTTCTTGGTCGGCACCTTCCAGTTCTGCGCCGTCCCACGTGTCGAAGGTCTCGCCGATCCAGTACGAGGGACGCTGCGGCCCGCACCCGCATGACGACGGTGTTGCCCGAGCGCTGCCGCGCAGCGCCGTGTCGAGATGGGTGGCGAAGCCCAGGAAGCCGCCGACGCGGGTGGCGCCGGTGGGGCTGCCGGCGCGTGGCCGGTTCCGACGCCCGGCCGGCGTCGCCGGCGAGCCCGCCGGTCCCGGGCAGTCCCGCTCCTCCGGCCGAATTGGCGGGGAAGTCGATCCGGCCCGCCACCTGGGGTGCGGGGAGAACGGTGAGCACGGCGGCGGCGATGACGGCCACGGCGGCCACCGTGGCCACGAGGCCCCGGACCCGGATGCGCCCGCCGTCGCTCGCCGATCCCCACATGCTGATCAGTCCCCAGAGACCGAAGGCGATCCAGACCAGGACGTAGACGCCGAAGCCGAGATCGACGGCCTGGGCCGCGGCCACCGCCATCAGGCTGGCCGAACCGGCCAGGGAGAAGGCGAGGTCCCGCCGGGCGGGGACGTCGAAGGCGTGGGCCACCTGGATCCAGACGAAGAGCATGGCGAGGGGGTTCTCGACGGTGCTCACGTCGTAGAGCTCCTGGCCGGTCAGCTGGCGGAAGAACCAGACGAAGGCCACCACGGCGGCCAGGGCCAGCAGCGGCTTGAGCCATCCCATCGGTCGCGCCCGCGTGCGGTAGGAGACGTACATGCCCGTCACCACGAGCACGATCGAGGTCATGGCCACGGTCCACGACAGCTCGCCCTCGGCCCGGCAGGCGGCGATGCCGGTGACGACGGCCCCGCCGCAGGCGATGCGCAGCCCGATCGAGTGCTCGGGCGGCCCCGGCCGGTTGGCCCGCTTGACGGTCTCGATGAGGTTCACGGTCGTCGTCTTCGGGGGGCCCGTGGTGGTCACCCGTCGTCACGAGCACCCCGGCGTCCGGCTCCGCCGCCGCCGGTCCGGTCCCGGCGAGGCCGGTCAGGTTCTCCCCGGTCCGCTCCGGCGGACCCGTTCGGCCGTCGGGCGACGGCGCGGGCGAGGCGCCGGCCCGCCGTACGCCGGTCGGCGACGGCGCCGGTGCGCAGACCGCTGCGTTCGGTGGTGGTGAGGAGGACCGACGTGCCGCGATCGAAGAGGGCCACCAGGGTGCCGAGCGCCCGCTCGGCCACGATCTCGGCGGCGTCGTCGTCCGGCGGCAGCGAGACGACGACGACCACCGGTTCGGCGGTCGGGCCCTCCATCTCCCGCACCATCAACTCGCCGCTGTGGGCCGTGGCCGGCCAGTGCACCCACCGCCGGCTGTCGCCCGGTCGGTAGGGTCGGACCCCCCGGGGCTCACCGATGTCCCGGGGTGCGCGTTCCCAGCTGTCGCCGGGGCGGTCGTCCTGCTGGCGGGGGAGGACGACGGGTGGTCCGAGCTTCGGGCCGACGTGCACTTCGGAGGCGAGCTCGAGCCGGACCCGCCGCGTCCACCACAGCAGCCCGAACGGTGCGGCGGTGGCGACGTCGACGACGATCGACGAGACCACGCCGCGCCGACGGGGAAGAAGGGTGAGGACGTCTCCGGTCGGCCGGCCGCCGGGACGCCGGACGGGCCGACGAAGCACTCCGGTCCCGGCGGGTCGGACGGGGGTGAGGCGGACCCGGCGAGGTGCTCACGACCCCGACGTCGGAGGGGAGGCCGGCGGTTGCGTCCGCCGGGACCGTGGTGACGTGGAGCCGGACCCGGGTCAGGACCACGGCCGGGCCGACCATGCCGAGCAGGAGCGTCCCGGCGACCACGTCGCCCAGGGCCTGGACCCATCCGGCTCCGCTGTTGTGGGCGACGACCCCCCAGCCCAGGACGACGAGGACGGCGCTGGCGAGAGGGACGAGCGGTCGGACCGGTCGGACGAGGCTGCGGGGGCGAGTGGCCCGGGGCCGATCTCGTCGGCGCCTCGCCGACGCCGTCACGGACGAGGAGCCGGTGTGGACTCGAGCAGGCCCGCGGACGACGGCGACGCCGTGCTCGACGCCTTCGTCGGTCATGAGTCGGTGGGCCAGGCACGCGGTGGCCACCGCCTTCACGTCGTCGGGGGTGACATAGGAGCGGGCCGACAAGCACGGCGTGGGCCTGGGCCGAGCGGATGAGCCAGATCGCGGCGCGGGGACTGGCACCGAGGCGGACGCCGGCGGCGGCTGCGGCTGGCCCGGCACAACGTCACGGCGTACTCGGCGATGGCGGGCGCCACCGCCACCGTCTCGGTGGCGTGCTGGGCGTCGAGCCATCCGGCGGTCGTGCACACGGGACCGAGCTCGCTCGAGCGCGAACTTCCCGCCGTGGTGGAGGACGAGCTGCGCTTCGGTGTCGGCGTCGGGATACCCGATGGCGGTGGCCAGCGCGAACCGGTCGAGCTGGCTCTCGACCAGCGGGATAGGTCCCGAGCTGCGAGAGCGGGTTCTGGGTGGCGATCACGAGGTGGGGGTGGGGCAGTGGATACGACTCGCCGTCCACGCTCACCTGCTGCTCCTCCATGGTCTCGAGGAGGGCGGCCTGGGTGCGCGGCGGGGTGCGATTGAGCTCGTCGACGAGCACCACGTGGGCGAACACCGGACCGGGACGGAACTCCCACGTGCCGGCGTCGGGCGAGAAGACCGAGACGCCGGTGACGTCGGAGGGCAGGAGATCGGGATGTCCCTGGACTCGCGAGAGGTCGGCTCCGAGCGACAGGGCCAGGGCCCGGGCCAGGACCGTCTTGCCCACACCGGGGACGTCCTCGATGAGAAGGTGGCCGCCCGACAGGGCGGCGATCGCCGCCGCCGTGAGCGCTCCCGGCGTGCCCGAGCAGGACATGGCTCAGGTTGGCCACGAGTTGGCGCCCGAGGACGATGGCCCCGTCGATGTCCGGCGCGGCGCGCTCGGCCCCGCGGCTGCGGACGGGGGCGGCATGACGTCCGGGAGACACGCGGTCGACGGCGGCGCTATCGGACCCCGCCGACGCCAGGCCGAGGGCGTGCTCCGTCGTCACCACCGGAGTCGTGGTCTCGTCGGTCAATCGGGCTCCCGGGTTCGGTGTCCCCCCCTGCTCACCGATCCGGGCGGGATCCATCACCCCCACGTTATCGGCATGATTCGGGGGAACTGAACGCAGGACGGGCCGCCACCAGCCATGACGTGCCCAGACGGGCCCATGAGTAGCGTCTCCGGCGGGGTGATGCCGTGATCGAGGGGGCGGGCGGCGCCGACGGGGCCGCAGGAGCGACACCGGGCCGCGGCGTCTGGCGTCCCGAGCAGGTGACGGCGCCGTGGCTCACCGATGTCCTGCGTCACGCCGGCGTCCTCGGCGCCGGCGCCGTGGTCGCCCTCGACTGCGAGGTGGTCGGTACCGGCCAGATGGCGGACAGCGTGCGGATACGACCGCGCTACGACACCGACGTCCCGACGGCCCCGTCGAGCATCGTGGGAAAATTCACCGCCGCCGACGAGACCAGTCGGACCACCGGTCTCGCCATGCGGACCTCCGAGGTCGAGGTGCGTTTCTACCAACAGGTGGCGTCGACCGTGGGTGTACGCACGCCGCGCTGCTACCACGCCGATGTCGATCCGGCCACCGCCGAGTTCGTCCTGATCCTCGAGGACCTGGCACCTGCCCTCGTCGGCGACCAGGTGGCGGGGTGCAGCGTCGACCAGGCGGCCCTGGCCCTCACCGAACTGGCCGCCCTGCACGCGCCCCGGTGGGGGGACCCCGGTCTGGAGGAACTCGAATGGCTCCATCGACGGACGGCGGCGAGCAACGATGCCGGTGCCGTCCTCCTGCCGATGCTGTTCGAGGGATTCGCGGCCCGCTACGGCGGCGTTCTCGAGGAGTCGGTCCTCGACGTCGGTCGTCGGCTCATGGCCGGCCTGGACGCGTATCTGCACCACCAGCCCCGCCCGTGGACGGTCCAGCACGCCGACTACCGCCTGGACAACCTCCTGTTCGGAACCGCCGACGGCGGCGCACCCCTGGCCGTGGTCGACTGGCAGACGGTGGTGCTCGGCCCCGGAGTGGCCGACGTCTCCTACTTTCTCGGAGCCGGGCCGTCGACCGACGACCGGCGCCGGCACGAGGAACGACTCGTCCGTGAGTACCACGACGCCCTCGTGGCCGGCGGGGTGAGCGACTACTCGTTCGACGACTGCTTCACCGACTACCGGCGCTACGCCTATGCCGGCTACGTGATGGCCGTCGGGGCGTCGATGATGGTGGAGCGGACCGCCCACGGTGACGAGATGTTCCTCACCATGGCCCGTCGGCACGCCGATCAGATCATCGACCTGCGTTCCCACGAACTGATCGACGCCGACTGACTCTGCCGACCAGAACTCCGCCGACCAGAACTCCGCCGACCAGAACTCCGCCGACCAGAACTCCGCCGACCAGAACTCCGCCGACCAGAACTCCGCCGACCAGAACTCCGCCGACCAGAACTCCGCCGACCAGAACTCCGCCGACCAGAACTCCGCCGACCAGAACTCCGCCGACCGAGGAGCGACCATGCCGTCTCTGACCACCTACGACGAACACTTCGTGCACCAGATCCCCGAGCCCCTCTCGGTGGTGGGCATCGAGCACCAGCACTGGCGCGAGAGCTACTTCGTGGTGGCCCACGGCCCCGATGTCGACAGCGACGTCATCGTGATCGCCATGGCCACGTACCTGGCGCGCCACCTCCTCGATGCCCTGGTGCTCGGGCGGGTCGACGGTGAACTGCTCTTCGGCTTCTATCAACGGCCGGCCGACGGCGACCCCCACACATCGGTGGTGGGACCGGTGTCGGTGGTGATCGAGGAGCCCTTCCGCCGCGTGCATGTCGTCGTCGAGGGCGCCGACGGTTTCGACGCCGACCTGACGTTCAGCGCCCGGACCGAACCGTACGCGCTGCGGCGCGGCCGGCTCCTCGACGACCACGGTGCGCTGTTGTGGGACCAGAGCCACATGATCCAGTCGGGGGTCTTCTCGGGGTCGTACGCCAGGGGCGGAGGCGAACGGTCGGTCACCGGGTGGCTCGGTCAGCGCGACCACTCCTGGGGGGTGCGGGACCATGGCCGGATCCCGTGCTGGACGTGGTTCGCCATCCAACTGGGCGACGGGATGCTGGGCGTCTGGCACTGGGAACTGGCCAACGGGGCCCGGATCTTCACCGACGGCTGTTGGGCCCCGGCCGACGGAGGTGCGCCGGTGCCGGTCGTCGACTTCCGTCACGATCTGCGGTGGACCGATGGGGCCGGTGACGCCGTCGACTACGGGACGGACGGGTCGTCGGTGGCGGGACTCTCGGGCACGGTCGTGTTCACCCTGGAGGACCACCGGCAGGTGATCGTGCGCGGAACGGGGCGGTGGTGCGCTCCGTACCGTCCGTTCTACGGCGGCGGGCAGCACCTGATGGCGGTGGAGACCGACGACGGTCGGAGGGGCACCGCCATCTACGAGGTCACCGGTCGGCACCATCATCGTTTCTTCCCCCAGCCGCTGTCGGCGGGCGCGGAGACGGCGGACGACAGCCACTGACGAGGTCCGGCGCCGGGCGACGACGGCCGCGGCCGCCGTCGCCGCTAGGCCAGGTGGGCGATGTCGTCGAAGCCATCGAGCAGGCAGGCGTGGAGGACGTCGGGATCGGGGACGGCGGCCATGTCGCTGTTCACGCCGATGTGGAGGTCGCCGATGTAACTGAGCAGACAGAGGTTGACGGCCGAGCCGGACAGAGGACCGAGCGGGAACTGCTCGAGCAGTCGGGCGCCGGCGAAGAAGACGGGGACGGGCACCCCCGGGACGTTGCTGGTGGTGAAGTCGACGCCTTTGAGCATGGAACCGAAGATGCCGGTGAGCAGTGTGGTGGGAAGGCGGTGGAGGACCGAGGCCAGGGGCTTCACCAGGCCCACCGCCGGTTCGGCCCGTTGGGCGGCGATGACGCCGCGGACGACCTGGAGGTGCTCGAGGGGATCGTCCACCGAGATGGGCAGGGGGAAGCGGGTGGGGGCCCACTGGTTCCCGGCCAGGTCGGCGGTCTCCGAGGTACGCACGTTGATGGGCATGCCCATCCGGAGGGTGTCGGGGGTGGCTCCGTGCTTGTCGTGGTAGTAGCGCATGCCGCGCGCCACGCCCGTGACGAAGGCGTCGTTCAGCTTGCCGCCGCCGCGTCTGGCCGCCGCCTTCGTCTCGGCCAGCGGGATGGTCAGCGTGTCGAAGTGCATGCTCAGTGATCGCCCGGTCATGACTGGGCTGAGCGGTGTGGACGCCGGGCGCAGCATGCGGGCGGCCGACGCCACGGTGGTGCCGACACCCTCGATCGTCCCCGCCGGGTCCGACGCGGCGCGGACGAGGACGCGACCGACGGTCGCCGGGAGCCGGCGGGTCGCCTCCTGCTGGCGCCGCCTCTCGTAGTCGAAGGCGTCACGGAAGCGCTCGAACCGGTTGAGGACGTGGACGGCGGGGGCGGTGGGCAGGGGAGCCGGCGGCCCGGGTGGGGTGCGCTCGAGGTCGAAGAGGACCATCCCGATCTTCACCGCCCCGACGCCGTCGGTGATCGAGTGGTGGATCTTCATGATGACCGCCGCCCGGTCGTCGGTCAGGCCTTCGATGACGGTCATCTCCCACAGGGGCCGGTCGTGGTCGAAGCCCTGCATGGCGATGGGCTCGGCCACCCGGAGGACCTGACCGACGTCGTGCGCCCCCGCCGCCCGGGTCCAGCGGAGGTGGTAGTCGAGGTCGAAGTACGGGTCGACCTCCCACCGCGGCGGGGCGATGGACCACGGGCTCGTGACGACGCGCTGGCGGAGGCGTGGCACCAGGCGGCTGCCGCGCTCGAGCCGCTGGGAGAGCAGGGCCCGGTCGGGGGCCCGGTCCAAGACGAGGACGGCGATGATGGTCGACCGCAGCATCGGGTCCCTCTCGATGCTCCAGGCGAGGGCGTCGGCATCGCGCATGCGGTCCTCGAACCGCAGCGTGCGCTCGTTCGTCTCGTCCGCCACGTCCACCTCGCTTTCCCGTCCAGGCTAATGGCGTCGATCGGGACGCGCCCAAGGGGACGGGGGGAGCGTCGGTCGGGGCTCCGGGTGATCCGGTGCGCTAGACACGACCCCATGGCGGTGCGCGACGTCCTCGGACAGGTGGGCCTGCCGGCGCCGATGGCCGAGCTGGCCGCCCGGCGGTGGGATGTCGTGGTCGTGGGCGGGGGGCACAACGGGCTCACCGCCGCCGCCTATCTGGCGCGCGCCGGAAGGAGGGTGCTCGTCCTCGAGCGCCGGGACCGGCTCGGGGGCGCCTGCACGTCGGAGCAACCGTTCGGCGATCCGAACTGGATCGTGAGCCCGTGCGCCTATCTGGTTGGGCTTCTGCATCCCCTGGTGGTGGACGAGCTGGGCCTGCGCGACCGCGGCTACCGGGTCCACATCGTCGACCCCCATCTGTGGTGCCCGTTCGAGGACGGGACGTCGATCGCGCTGTGGAACGACTCCGAGCGCAGCGCCGATGCGGTGGCCGAGCTGTCCCCCGGCGACCGCGCCGGGTTCGCCGCCTACGAGGCGCTGTTCGGGCGGATCCGCCGCGCCCTGCGGGGACCAGGGCGCGACACGTGGGTGGGCGACGCCCCCGACCGGCCGGCGCTCGAGGAGCTGTTGGGCCACGACGCCGAGGCGATGGAGGTGGTGTTCGAGGCCTCGATCGCCGATGTGGTCGAGCGACACGTGCGCGACGAGCGGCTGCGGACGGCGTTGCACGGGCAGGGTGTCATCGGCACCTATGCCGGTCCCCGCGACCGGGGCACGGCCGCGGTTCATCTGATGCATTCCAGCGGGACCCTCGAAGGCGAGCCCGGCGCCTGGGGCTACGTCCAGGGAGGGATGGGCCGGATCTCGTTCGCGCTGGCCGACGCCGCCATCGAAGCCGGTGCCGTCCTCGCCACCGGGGTGTCCGTGGCCGCCATCGCCCCCGGCACCGGGGTCCGCCTCGAGGGGGGCGAGGTGATCCGCGCCCCGGTGGTGGTCTCGAACGCCGATCCGAAGCGGACCCTGGCGCTGTGCGAGGACCAGGGTCCGGCGGAGCTGCGGGCGCGGGTGGCGCGCTGGCGGATCGACAGCCCGGTGCTGAAGATCAATTGCGCGCTGACCGGTCTGCCCCGTTTCACCGCCGCCGGTCCCGAGGTGTCGCCGTACCGGGCCATGGTGACCATCAGCACGGGGATCGACGCCACCCAGGCGGCCTACGAGAGCAGCCGCCGCGGTGAGCCCGCCCCCGAATGGTGCGAGCTGTACTTCCACACCGCCTACGACGCGTCGGTGGCGCCGGAGGGGCGTCACGCCATGAGCGTGTTCGCCCAGTACGTCCCCTACGAGCTGGCCGAAGGGGACTGGGAGAGTCGTCGCGACGCCATCGCCGACGCCGCCATCGCCCACGTCGACCGCTTCGCGCCGGGCGTGGCCGATCTGATCGAGCACCGTCAGGTGCTCGGCCCCCCCGACATCGAAGACAGGATGGGACTCACGGGGGGGCACATCTTCCAGGGTGACTGCCTGGCCGAGCAGTTGTGGGACCGGCGCTTCGGTCCCCGACTGCCCCTCGAGGGCGTCTACCTGTGCGGCGCCGCCACGCATCCGGGAGGGAGCGTGATCGCCGTGAACGGACGTAATGCGGCCATGGCCGTCCTCCAGGACGGAGGTGGATGATGGCACGATGGCCCCATGGACCGCACCGACGTCACCCGCTGGATCGACGCCTACGAGCGGGCGTGGCGCTCAGCGGGGACCGACCAATTGGCCATGGTGTTCGCTCCGGAGGTGACCTACCGGACGTCGCCGTGGGACGAGCCGGTGAAGGGTCTCGACGATCTGGCACGGTTGTGGGAGCACGAACGGGCCGGGCCCGACGAGGGCTTCACCATGGAGAGCGAGGTCGTCGCCGTGGAGGGTCGGACAGCCGTCGTCCGGGTGTCGGTCGACTACGACGACCCGGCGGTGGGGAGATGGCGCGACCTGTGGGTGCTGCAGTTCAGCACCGGCGGACGGTGTGCGGTGTTCGAGGAATGGCCGTTCGCTCCCGGAACCGATGACGGCGCCGTGAGCGGCCCCTGAGTCCTCACGTCTCAGCCCGGCCCGCTCGAATACGACTGCCGGCTCAGAACTGGAGCGACGAGAGCTCGGGAACCGTCCCCAGCGACCGGTCGCGCGCCGCCAACCAACGGGCGCGTGTGGTCGTCCGTCGGGCGTCGCCGACGCGGGGCTCGACCACCCGCCGGGGGTTCCAGGTCGCGGCGACCTCGTCCTCGTCGGCCCAGACACCGAGGGCCATGCCGGCCAGATAGGCGGCGCCCAAGGTGGTGGCCTCGAGGACCGGCGACACCTCGACGGGACGGCCGACGGCGTCGGCCAGGGCGTCCAAGAACGTCGTGTTGGCCGACATACCGCCGTCGACGCGCACCGAGGCGATGGCGAGACCGGTGTCGGCCTCCGCCGCCTCGAGCAGATCGGCGCCGCGATGGGCGATCCCTTCGAGCACGGCCCGGACCATCTCGGGACGGCCGGTGCCACGGGTGATGCCGATGAAGGTGCCGCGGGCGCCGAAGTCCCAGACCGGGGTGCCCATCCCGAGCAGGGCGGGGACGAACCAGACGTCACCGGTGTCGGAACAGCCCGCCGCCACGGTGTCGGACTCGGCCGCCGTGGTGATGATGCCGAGGTCGTCGCGCAACCACTCGACACAGCTGCCGGCGGACAACATGATCGCCTCGACACCCCAGGTGATCCGGCCCTGACGCTGCCAGGCGGCGATGGGGAACGTCCCCGCGCCACCGCGCCGGGCGAAGGTCGGTCGGCCGTCGCCGACGCAGCAGTCGAGCATCCCGCCGGTGCCGAAGGTCACCTTGGCCAGGCCCGGCCGGGTGCATCCCTGACCGATGAGCGACGCCTGCTGATCTCCGGCGATCCCGGCGATGGGAGGCGAACCGGCGAGGGCGCTCGCCTGCCCGACGATGCCGCTCGAGTCGACCACCGTGGGCAGGACACTGCGGGGGATGCGCAGCGCGTCGAGGACGGTGTCGTTCCACGTGGTGGCGTCGTCGCGCAGTCCGGTGACCCCGGCGTTGCTGGCGTCGGTCACGTGGAGGGCACCGCCGGAGAGGGTCCACGCCACCCAGGTGTCGACGGTGCCGAAACAGAGGTCGCGGGTGCGGTCGGGGTCGGCCAGGTCGAGGAGCATGGCCAGCTTGGTGGCCGACTCGTTGGGTGCCACCTGGATGCCCTGGGCCTGGAGGGCCAGGCAGGTCCCGACCGTGCGGAGGTCCTGCCAGCCGATCCCCGGTCCGACGGGGACGCCTGTCGTCCGGTCCCAGACGATGGTCGAGGCGCGCTGGTTGGCGATGCCGACTCCGAGGACGGGTCCGGCGGCCTCGAGCACGGCGCCGGCGACATCGAGGACGGCGCCGGCCATGGCGGTGGCGTCGAACTCGACGAAGGCGGGAGCGGGCGAGGTCGGCAGGACCTCGACGTAGTGGACGTTGCCGACGGTCCCGGCCCCGTCGACCGCCGCCGCCCTCACCCCCGACGTGCCCACGTCGATGACGAGGATGGTCACCGGGCCGAGCTCACCATGTTGTGTTCACGGTCAGCACTGCGTTTCACGGCCAGCCGAGCTCCCCGAACGGCGACGGGAGTCCGAGCTTGCCCGGATTGAGGATCCCGCGGGGATCGAGGGCGTCCTTGACGGCGGCGAGGACCTCGAGCGATCCACCGAGAGCCGGTGCCATGAATTCGGAACGGTTGATCCCGATGCCGTGATGGTGGCTGATGGCCCCGCCGTGCGCCATCACGATGTCCATGACCGAGGTCCAGGCGGACCGGTAGTAGTGCTCGGCCCATGCGTCGTGGGCCCGCTCGTCTCCGTCTCCACCGGCGCCGTCGGGGATCCGACCGGCGAAGGTGAAGTAGAGACAGGCGCCGTCGACATAGGCGTGCGACTGGTGGGCGGAGGCGGCCAGGGTGCCGTCGATGGCCTTCAGGGCGCCGACACAGTGCTCGTAGATCGGCGTCAGAGCGGCCCAACGGGCCGAGATCTCGATCGTGTCCACCACGATGCCGGCGCGGTAGAGCGGCGCGAGCGCCGACACGTCGTTGCGGTGGGACATCCAGCGCTCGACGAGATCCTCGTCGAGCGGCGTGGCCGCGCCGGCCTCGCACTCGGAGTCGACCACCGCCACCGTGGCCTCGAGGAGGCCGGGGTCGGCTTCGTCCAGGACCACGAGGACGCAATGGTCGGGGACGTCGAAATTGCGCGCACTCTCGGCATGGTCGTAGAGGCGGAGGACGGCGGGGGTGGCTCCCCGGCGCAGGACGGTCCGGCACACCTCCAGGCCCTGGGCGAAGGACGCGAAGCCGTAGGCCCGGCGCCTCTCCGCCGGCGGCCGGGGATGAAGACGCAGGACGGCGCCGGTGATGACACCGAGGACGCCCTCGGATCCCACGAACATCTGGGTGAGGTCGGGACCGGTGGCGGTGCGGGGACCGGTTCCGCCGGTGCGGATCACCCGACCGTCGGCCAGGGCGACCTCGAGCCCGACCACCATGTCTTCGATCTTCCCGTAACGCGTCGAGTACTGTCCGGCGCCGCGACACGCCAGCCAACCGCCCACCGTCGACAGGTCCATCGACTGCGGCCAGTGACCGAGGGTGACGCCCTCGGCGCGCAGGCCCGCCTCGAGATCGGGTCCGAAGGTGCCCGGCAGGACGTCGGCCAGGAGCGAGGTCGTGTCGATGTCGAGGATCCCGCTCGTGGCGCACATGTCGAGGGCCACACCACCGAAGGCGGGGATGCTCGACCCGCACACACCGGATCGGCCGGCCATGGCGGTGACCGGGACCCGCGCCTCGTGGCAGACGGCGAGAACGGCGGCCACCTGACCGGCGTCGGCCGGTCGGGCCACCACTGCCGGCCGGGCCGGGACCGTGCCCCGGGTGGCCCAACGGATGGCGAGCGGCCACCAGTCGCGTCCGGCCTCCAGGCGCGATGCGTCGTCGTCGGCGACCACCGGGCAGACACCGCGCAAGCGGTCGAGCAACGCGGCGTCGACCCTGACGCGCGGACCGGCCAGACGCTCGGTGACCTCCGACGCCGGGGCATCGACCGGCGTCACCGGCGTCGGGGAGGACGGATTCGTCGATACGGGAGAGCCGTTCACGGCGGGAACGATCTCACGATGCCGGCTGGTCGCGCCCCGCCACCGGTGACACGTCGCCTCGGGTGCCGGCGTCCGGACCTCCGACGGCAAGCCCGGCGCAGGTCATGTCCCGGTGGACGGCGGCGGCGAAGGCGGCCGCCTCCAGCCGGGTGTCGCGCGGGTCACGTCCCCAGACGGGGGCCAACAGGTCGGCCACCTCGGCCGCCGCGGCGGCCGCCGCTTCGGCCCGTCTGAGCGCCGACCGGGTGCGCCGGAACAGGATGTCGTCGACGGTCATGGCCATCTCCTGGTGGACCGCCCAGACCGCTTCCACGCGCAGGTAGGGAAGTCCGTCGACGAGGGGCTCGAGCAGCTCCGTCCGGCCGGCGGCCAGGGCCAGGACGGCCGGGGTCTCGCCTCCGTGGCGGGCGACGAGGGCGGCGAAGGCGTCGTCGTCCAGTCCCGCCGCGGCTGCCGCCCCCGGTCGACGCAGCGCGGCCAGCCCCGCCGCGCCACGGATTGGGAGTCGCCGGGTCGGGGACGTCTTGGCGCGGGCGGGGGCGGCGTTGCCCAGCCGGCGGACGACGACGTCGACGGTGTCCTCGGCCATGCGGCGATAGGTGGTCAGCTTCCCGCCGGTCACGGTGACGAGCCCGTGGGGCGACACTCGGACGGTGTGGCGCCGTGACAGGTCCGCCGTCCGCTCGCTCACGTGGTGTCCGCCGCCAGGGGCCAACAACGGTCGCAGGCCGGCCCACACCCCGCTGATGTCGTCGCGCCCCAGGTTGCTGGTGGTCGCTGCGTTGGCCGCGTCGAGGACGTAGTCGACATCGGCCGGCAGGCAGGCAGGATCGTCGAGGGGGCCGTCCCAGGCGGTGTCGGTCGTCCCCAGGTAGACGTCGTCCCCGTCGGGCCAGGGAACCACGAAGATCGACCGCCGGTCCTTCGCCACGGGGATCACCGCCGCGATGTCGGCCGGCAGCTTGGACCGGGGCACGGTGACGTGGATCCCCTTGGCCGGTCGCAGCGAGTGGGGATGGCTTCCCTCGTCGAGCGCCCGGACGTCGTCGGCCCAGACGCCAGTGGCGTTTACGACGACCGACGCCTCGACGTCGAATTCACCGTCTCCCGGAGTGCGTTGTTCGTCGCCGGGCGCCACCGGCCGGACACGGGCGCCGGTCACGGCGCCGGAGGCGTCGTGGCGCAGACCCGTGACCTCGGCGTAGTTGGCGACGACGGCGCCGTGGTCGAGCGCCGCCGTGCGGGCGATGGCCAGGGTCAGGCGGGCGTCATCGGCCCGGGCGTCGTAGTAGAGGAAGCCGGCCACCAGCCGGTCCGTACGCAGGCTGGGGAGATGGGCCAGGGTCTCGGCCTTGTCGATCCGGCGGTGGCGCTTGCCGATCCGCCAGCCGCCGGCGGCGTCGTAGAGCCACAGGGCGGTGGCGTAGGCGCGCGCCACGCTCTTGTTGACGACCCCCTCGCGCCCGAAGAGGGGGATGAGGAAGGGCAGCGGCGACACCAGGTGCGGAGCGTTGTCGAGGAGACGCTGGCGCTCGTGCAGTCCCTCGTAGACGAGGCGGAAATCACGTTGCTGCAGGTAGCGGAGCCCGCCATGGATCATCTTGGAGGATTTCGACGAGGTGCCCGAAGCGAAGTCGTGGCGCTCCACGAGGGCCGTCCGCAGGCCGCGAGCCGAGGCGTCGAGGGCGATACCGGCGCCGGTGATGCCCCCCCCGACGACGAGGACGTCGAAGCTCTGCGACCGCAGGCGGGAGAGTGCCTCGGACCGGTCGAACCGACCCTGGCCGCCGGAGTCGTCCCCCGGTGCACCGGCGCCTGGTCGACGAGGAGCCGGTTCGGTCGGCATCGGGCCAGCCTCCCACAGCCCCGGTGGGCGCCCGGCCGGTCCCCGGCGGACCTGGAGGCGCTCATCGACAACGATTGTCAAGAAACAATCATTGGTGATACGGTGCGCGCCGTCATGAGGTCACCCGATGAATTGACGCGGTTGTTCCGTGCCCGCGGCCGGAAGGTGACGGCGCAACGGCAGTGCATCTTCCGTGTCCTGCAGGGCGACGAGACTCATCCGACGGCCGAATCGGTCCATGCCGTGGCGCGGAGCGAGGTGGAGACGATCTCGCTGAAGACCGTGTACCAGACACTGAACGAGCTGGCCGCCTTGGGCGAGATCGCCGCGCTGGACCTGGGAACCGGGACCACGAGATTCGACCCCAACGTCGAACGGCTGCACCACCACCTCGTGTGCCGCTCGTGCGGGAAGGTGCGGGACCTTCACGTCGACTTCACCGAGATCAGCGTGCCGCCGGGTGCCGACGAGGGTTTCGTGGTCGGCGGGGCCGAGGTCGTGTTCCGCGGCTGGTGTAGCGAGTGTCGGGGGTCGGACAGCGCCGGGACCAGATCGCCGGCGGAGGAGTCCCTCGTGACGTGACCCCTCATGACGTGACCCCTCATGACGTGACATTGAGATCCGCGACATCGAGACCTACGTTCATTGGCCACCAGAGATGGAAGGAAAAAACACTGTGCCCGCACTGAAGGGATCCAAGACCGAGAGCAACCTGAAAGAGGCGTTCGCCGGCGAGAGCCAGGCCAACCGTCGCTACCTCTACTTCGCTCAGAAGGCCGACATCGAGGGCTACCCCGACGTCGCCGCGCTCTTCCGGTCGGTGGCGGAAGGCGAGACCGGTCATGCGTTCGGCCATTTCGACTTCCTGCGCGAGACCGGTGACCCGGTGACCGGTGTTCCCGTGGGGACGACCCAGGAGAACCTGGCCTCGGCCATCGAGGGGGAGACCTACGAGTACACCGAGATGTACCCGGGATTCTCCAAGACGGCGCGCGACGAGGGGTTCGAGGAAGTGGCCGAATGGTTGGAGACGCTGGCCCGCGCCGAGAAGAGCCATGCCGGTCGATTCACCGAGGGCCTCCAGTCCGTTTCCTGACGGTCGTCGCCGACCGCACGACCTGTCACGGGTCGTCCGGACCGGTCCCGGTCGCCCGGGGCCGTCCGGGCGTCCCCGGGGAGACCGTTTCGCCATCGTGAGCCGCCCCCTCGTCATTGATGACATCGAGGATCTCAGGAGTTACGAGCGCGGTCGCGACGCGTACCGTCGTCGGATCATCGAGCTGAAGCGCCGCCGGAGGGTGGCGGTGGGACCGATCGTGACCCTGCTGTTCGAGAGCAGGGAGACGATCCGTTTCCAGATCCAGGAGATGGCCCGGGCCGAGCGGATGGTGACCGATGAGCAGGTCCAGGGAGAGCTCGACGTCTACAACGCCCTCCTCCCGACGCCCGGTGAGCTGTCGGCCACCATGTTTATCGAGCTCACCGATGAGGCCGCACTGCGGACCTGGCTCCCGAAGTTGGTGGGCGTCGAGCGGTCGCTCGAGCTCAGGATCGGAGTCGGCACGGACGGTTCCGTGGGTGAGGGTGACGTGGCGCCGGGCGTGCCCGAGGCGGCGCACGAACAGGCCCTCACCCGGCTGGCCGTGACGGCATCGGTGCATTACGTCCGCTTTCCCGTCACCGCCGAGCAGGCGGCCCGCGTCGCCGAGGGGCCCGTGGTGGTGGCCGTGGTGCACCCGGAATACCGCCACGAAGCGCTGTTGACCGCCGAGACGCGCGCCGAACTCGTCGCGGACCTGGAAGGGTGAAAGAGCCACCACCGCTCGCGAACCCCGTGCATCTCTCTGCGGGATGGGCTTGACGCTCACCGGGACATGGGCACCTGTCTGGCCCGTTCACCAGGGAGAAGGGCCTTCAGGTCCGGGGAGTTCTTTACACGGGTGGCATTCGTGCGCAATACTGTGCGTTCCGCTGTTTTCCCGTCCCAGGGGACTATTGTCCCTGGTCACAGGCGAGAGAGCGGAAAAGAACACTAAACGAGAGACGACGACTGCACAGAGTGCTTGAGGAAGTGACCCTGATGACCGCCCCCTTCGACCGCCAGCTGGCGCAAGCTCGCCGCTTGCCAGGGCATCGACCCCGAGGTCTTCTACCCGGCGTCCGACGAGGATGACGCCTGGGAGGCCAAGGCGATCTGCGGCGAGTGCCCGGTACGCCAAGCCTGCCTCGAGCACGCCCTGGCCCACCGTGAGCGCGAGGGAGTCTGGGGCGGGACGACCGAGAGGGAACGTCGTCGGATCCACCGTCAGCGTCGCAAGTCGGCCTAAGGCGAATCGACCGGGCGCGTACCATTCGCGCCATGCCCGGTCGCATCGCCGCCCGCCTCGAGGCTCTCGGTCTCACGCTCCACGGTCCGCATCCACCGCACGACCCGCTCGACGCGGTCGTCGTCCACGACAACGTGGCCCGGACATCGGGTCAGCTGCCGCGGATCCACGGGCAGCTCACCTGCACTGGCACGCTTGGCGATGACGTCAGCGTCGACGCGGGCGCGGTGGCGGCCGAGGTGTGCGCGCTGAACGCGTTGGCCGTGCTCGAACAGTCTCTGGGGAGCCTGGACCGTGTGGAGCGGGTGCTCACCGTGACCGGGTATGTGGCCTCGACACCCGACTTCCACGAACAGCCGGCCGTGGTCGACGGGGCCAGCCGGATCCTGCACGCCGTCTTCGGTGACGCCGGCCGGCACACTCGGTCGGCCATCGGGGTGGCTGCCTTGCCGCGCGGTGGCGCCGTGGAGATCGAGGTGACCGTGGCGGTGCTCCCGGGTGGCGCTGACCGATGAACGCCGAGGCGGAAACCTCCGCCGGAGACGCCGACGCCGCAGAGCAGATGGCCGGCGACTTCGACGCCGCAGAGCAGATGGCCGGCGACTTCGACGCCGCCAACGACGAGGCGATCGCCTTCGTGGAATCCTGTACCGAGGGGCACTGGACGGCGATGGTGAGTGGCGAGGACTGGCCGGTCGGCGTGGTCGTCCATCACATCGCCGTCGGCCACCTCCAGATGATCGACTGGCTCGGTCGGGCCCGGTGCGGTGACGCCATCACCAAGTCGGCGGCGGAGATCGACTCCGACAATGCCGCGCCACGCCCGTGAGTTCGCCGGCGTGTCGCGGGCCGACGCGATCGACGGGTTGCGCCGACACGGTGCCGCCTTGGCACAGGTCATCCGTGGTCTCGGCCCCGCCGAGCTGGCCACGTCGGCCTCGTTCGGTCCGGGGAACGGCATGGAGGTGACGACGCAGCAGCTGGTTCTCGTGGCCGCCCGCCATTGCCGGACGCACCTGGCCGACGCCCGCTCCGCTCTCGAGTCCGGGACCGGCTGACGCCGGCACTAGCCTCCCGACATGGATTTCGAGCTGTCGCCGGAGCTCTCCGAACTGCAGGCGACCGTCCGTCGTTTGGCGCAGGAGAAGGTGAAGCCGCGGGCGCGGGCCATCGACTCGACCGGCGAGTACCCCGAGGACATCTTCGCCCTCTTTCGCGACGCGGGGCTGCTCGGTCTGTGCCTGCCCTCGGACGTCGGAGGATCAGGTGCCGGCATCTTCGGTCTCAGCCTGGCCATCGAGGAGGTGGCCAAGTACTCGAACACCGCGGCGCTGATGTTGCTGCTGACGCGACTTCCCACCGGACCGGTGATGATCGCCGGATCCGAGGAGCAGAAGCAGCGATACCTCCCGGGGATCGCCGAGGGGTCGCAGCGCGCCGCCTTCGGTCTCTCCGAGCCACAGGCCGGGAGCGATGTCATGGGAATGCGCACCCGGGCGACACCCGATCCGGGCTCGCCCGGCGGGTGGGTGTTGAGCGGCACGAAGTGCTGGATGTCGGGGGTCCGGGAGGCGGACTGGTACACGGTCTTCGCCAAGACGTCGGATCCCACCAGCCGGGCCCACGACTCGGTGACAGCCTTCATCGTCGAGCGGGCCTGGCCCGGCGTCGAGGTGGGCCGGATCGACCACAAGATGGGGGTACGCGGCGTCGACACCGGTGAACTCGTGTTGAGCGACGTCCACGTCCCGGCCGAGAACGTCATCGGTGAGATCGGGGGCTTCCGTCTGGCCATGCTCGGCCTCAACTCGATGCGCCCGGTCGTGGCCGCCCGTGGTATCGGTCTGGCCGAGGGCGCGCTCATGTACGCCACTGAATACGTGCAGCAGCGGGCTGCCTTCGACAAGACGATCGCCGATTTCCAGGGCGTGCAATGGGAGATCGCCAAGTGCGCGGTGGACATCGAGGCCGCCCGGCTCCTGACCTACCGGGCCGCCTGGCTGGCCGACCGCGGGAAGTTCACCAAGGAATGGGTGCCGTTTCTGTCGGTGGCGAAGTACCACGCCACCGAACTGGCGGTGCGGGCATCGGGCCTGGCCCTGCAGCTGCTGGGTGCGGCGGGGTACATGGAGGACCACCCGACCGAGCAGTGGTACCGCGACGCCAAACAGCTCACCATCGTGGAGGGGACGAGCCAGGTCCAGTTCGGGACTGATCGCCCGTGGCGTGCTGGACCGGGACCTGTGGTGGGACTGAGCGACGTCACCTTCGACGCGCTCGGACGATGGGCCGGAGTGCTCGGTCGGCTGTTCGCCGGCGAGGATCTCACCAGCGACGAAGCCGCGTGCGTCCTCGGCGAGGTCCTGCGCGGCGACGCCACGCCGGCGCAGATCGCCGCCTTCGTCACCGCGTTGCGGATGAAGGGCGAGACGGTCGACGAGATGTCCGGCTTCGTGCGCGCCATGCTCGAGCACGCTGTTCCCCTCGGGGTGCCGGGAGACCTGGTCGACACGTGCGGGACGGGCGGCGACCGGAGCTCCTCGATCAACGTGTCGACCATCGCCGCCTTCGTGGTCGCCGGCGCCGGTGCCCGGGTGTGCAAGCACGGCGGTCGGGCGGCGACGTCGATCGCCGGGTCCGCCGACGTCCTCGAAGCCCTCGGGGTGGTCATCGACCTCGGGCCCGAGGGAGTGGCCCGCTGCATCGACGAGGTCGGCATGGGTTTCTGCTTCGCCCCGCGTTACCACCCGGCCATGCGTTTCGCGGCGCCGGTGCGTCGCGAGCTCGGCGTGCCCACCGTCTTCAACTTCCTGGGGCCGCTGGCCAACCCGGCGAGGGCGCGTCTTCAGGTGGTGGGTGTGAGCGACCCGGCCATGGCCGACAAGATGATCGGGGTCCTGGCCATGAACGGCAGCCGACGGGCCATGGTCGTCCACGGCGCCGACAATCTCGATGAGCTGTCGACGACGGGCCCGACGGACGTGGTCGAACTTCTCGACGGCGGCGACGCCGCCGACTCGGCGCCGCTGGCCGCGCGCATCCGGCGCTCGACGGTCGACGCCGCCGACTTGGGGTTGGCCCGCGTCGGGCTCGCGGACCTGCGGGGTTCCGACGCCGCCACCAACGCGGTCATCGTGGGTGAGGTCTTGAGCGGGGGGAAGGGACCGCATCGCGACATCGTCATGCTCAATGCCGCCGCCGCCCTCGTGGTGGCGGGCCTGGCCGAGGACCTGGCCGGTGGGATCGAGCGCGCCGCCACCGCCATCGACGACGGTCGCGCTTTGGGGGTGCTCCAGGGCCTGGTGCGCGTCTCACAGGAATGCGCGCAGTCGGCGTGACGGGTCGCGGACGACGGTAGGGACGAACCGGGGCAACTCGACGAGCTGACCGAGTTGGAAGACGCCGAAGCCGGTGGCGTCCTCGATCAGGCGGTGAAGCAGGTCGGCCGTGGCCATGACGTCGTCGAGGGCACGGTGGGCGGGACGGTGTTCGAGCTCGAGTCCCGAGGCAAGCGTGGACAGGCGGCAGTTGGGGACATCGGGGTCGACCAGGCGTCGGGCCAGAGCGAGGGTGTCGACCACAAGATTGTCGAGAGGGAGCCGGTCGTTCTCTTCCAGCGCGGCGTTCAGGAACGACAGGTCGAAGTCCACATTGTGGCCGACCAGGACCGCCCCGTGGACGAACTCGACGAAGGCGGGAAGGACACCGGGGACCGACGGGGCGTCGCGCACCATGTCGTCGGTGATACCGGTCAGCGCCGAGATGAACGGGGGGATGGCGTCGTTCGGATCGACGAGTGTGGCGAACGTACCGAGGCACTCCCCGCCGCGGAACTTGGCCGCCGCCACCTCGGTCAGGGAACATGTCTGGGGTCCGCCTCCGGTCGTCTCGACGTCGATGACGCAGAACGTGACGTCATAAAGGGGTACGTACATGTCGTCGGTCGACGCGGCGGCGGCGAAGGCCATCATGAGAGCGTACGTACGACGGTGTTCGCTCACGCGGATAGGTTGGGCGCGTGCCCGCCCTCCGTTACCGCTGTACGGCCTGCGGCAACCTCACGCGTTTCGATGTCATGACGGACCGCCGCACCCGGGCCTTCCATCACTACAGCGTGGGTGGAACGCTGTCGGTGGAGGAGGAAGAGGTCCTGTCCGAGGAGGTCGTGGAGGTGCAGTGCCGCTGGTGTGGTCACGGCCGCAGCGTCGAGATCCTGACCGAAACCGACGCCGATACCGACTGACACACCCCCCTGTCACGCTGGTCGGGACGAGAGATGTTTCAGACCAGGGAGGGCCCCGTGACCAGATCAGCCGGACCGACGATCTCGATCAGCTGCGACGACTGCGAACTGAGGCACACCGACGCCTGTGCCGACTGCCTGGTGACGTTCGTCCTCGGTCGGGAACCGGACGACGCCGTGGTCGTCGATGTGGCCGAGGCCCGCGCCATCCGGATGCTCGGTCGCGCCGGTCTCGTTCCCGAACTACGCCACCCGGGCGCGGCGGTGGACTGGGCCGCCTGCTGACGCTCGGCGCCCATGCGAGCATGGGGCGTGCACGCCCCGCAGGTCCACCGGTGACCCACCTGCTCGTGACGAACGACTTCCCCCCCAAGGTGGGGGGCATTCAGGCGTATCTGTGGGAGCTCTGGCGGCGGCTCGATCCGTCGTCGTTCACGGTGCTCACCGCCTCCTCCCATCCCGACGCGTCGGCCTTCGACCGCCGGCAGGCCGACGCCGGGATACGCATCGAGCGCGTAGGGGCGCCCGTGCTCGTGCCCATCCCCGCCCACGTTCGCCGGATGCGGGCGCTGGCCACCGAGATCGACGCCTCGCTGGTGGTGGTCGACCCGGCCCTGCCGCTCGGTCTGGCCGGTCCCGTCCTCGGGCGGCCCTACGCCGTGGTGCTGCACGGTGCCGAGGTGGCGGTGCCCGGGCGGCTGCCGGTGGGCCGCCCGGCGTTGGCCACCGTGCTGCACCGGGCCCGGCTCGTCATCTGCGCCGGCCATTACCCGGCCGCCGAGGCCCGGCGGGCGGCACCGTCGATGAGGGCGCCCGTGGTGGAGGTGCCGCCGGGGGTCGACCTCGACCGGTTCCGGCCGCTGTCCGACGAGGAACGGGCCAAGGCGCGCGCCACCTGGGGACTTCCGCCCGGCGGCCCGTTGGTGGTGAGCATCAGCCGGCTCGTGCCGCGCAAGGGGATGGACGTCCTCATCGCCGCCGCCGCCGCCCTGGCACCGTCGTTCCCGGACCTCACGGTCGCCATCTCGGGCGCCGGGCGGGATCTGAGCCGCCTGCGGGGTCTCGTCCGGGCGACGGGCGCCCCTGTGCGCCTCCTCGGCCGGGTCGACGACGACGACCTTCCCCGCCTCTACGGTGCCGCCGACGTCTTCGCCATGACCTGCCGGAACCGCTGGCTCGGTCTCGAGCAGGAAGGCTTCGGGATCGTCTTCCTCGAGGCCGCGGCGGCGGGGGTGGCCCAGGTGGCGGGGCGCAGCGGGGGTGCCGACGAGGCCGTCGTCGACGGGGAGACGGGGCTGGTGGTGGAAGATCCCGAGGACCCCGGTGCCGTCGCCCACGCCCTGCGGCAGTTGCTCGGAGACGACGACCGTCGCCGGCGGATGGGCCGGGCGGCCCGGCTCCGGGTCGAGCAGTCCTACGGGTAGGACCTCCTCGCACGTAGGCTGGCCGACGCCTTGGAGGACGTGGAAGGCTGACGGCCGCCGGCCGGCTGCCGCGCGGAGCAGGGCGGGGACGCGACAAGGGAGTGAGGGACAGTGGCGGAACTTGCCACCGAACGCATGGTTGTCACCGCCCCGCCGGAGCAGTGCTTCGCCGTGGTGAGCGATATCGAGCGCTACCCGGAGTGGGCGGCCGACATCAAAGACGTGTCGGTCCAGAGTCGCGACGCCGAGGGTCGCCCGGTCGAGGTGACATGGCGGGTGGGCGCCTTCGGCCGGAGCTCGAGCAACACCTTGTCCTACGACTACTCCCTCGCCCCCCGGGCGCTGTCGTGGACGCAGACGGCCGGGGACCTCACCTCCAAGTTCGACGGGCGTTACAGCTTCGAGCGCGCCGACAGCGGCTCCACCGAGGTGACCTACACCCTCGAGGTCGAGCTCCGGGTCCCCTTGCCGGGCTTCATCAAAAGACGGGCTCAGAGCCGGATCATGCACACGGCCCTCGAGGAGCTCAAGGCACGCGTCGAATCGTCGCTGACGACGTGAGCGGCGGCCCCCCGGCCGGACGCGTGGTCGTGGACATGACCGGCCCGGTGACGCTCGGCATCGACGTGGGGGGAACCAAGATCCTGGGACTGGCTGTGGACGAGTCCGGGTCGGTGCTTCAGGAGGCGAAGGTGCCCACGCCGCGGCTCCTGCCTCCGCAGAGCACGGCCGGCCCCGGAGGCGACGCCGTCATCGAGGCCATCGGCGTCGTCGCCGAGCGGTTGCTCGAGGCGATGGAGGGAGAGGGCCGAGCCGTGTCGGCCACCGGGGTGGGTGTTCCCGGTCTGGTCGACGACACCGGGATGCTGCGCTTCGCTCCGAACCTACCCGGGGGCGAGGGCCTCGACGTGTGCGGTCGGGTGACGGCCCGCCTCGGGGGTCGGGACGTGGTGGTCGACAACGACGCCACCTGCGCGGCCGTCGGCGAGTGGGTCTACGGGGCCGCCGCCGGCGCCACCGATGCCGTGGTGGTGACGCTCGGGACCGGCATCGGCGGCGGCCTCGTGGTGAACAACCAGGTGGCGCGGGGCGCGCTCGGGCTTCGCCGGTGAAATCGGGCACATGGTGGTGGACCCCTCCGGGCCCAGCTGTCCGTGCGGGAAGCGGGGATGTTGGGAGCGGTTCGCGTCGGGAAGCGGTCTCGGACGGCTGGCCCGGGAGGCGGCCCACGCGGGACGGCTCGACGAGGTCCTCCGTCTCGCCGGCGGCGATCCCGAAGCGGTCAGGGGCGAGGACGTCACCGTCGCCGCCGCGGCCGGGGATGCCGGAGGCGCGGGCGGTGTTGGAGGAGCTCGGGTGGTGGCTGGCGCTGGGGCTCGCCAACCTGGCCAACATCCTCGATCCCTCGGTGTTCGTCCTCGGCGGCGGGCTGGTGGACACCGTGGACCTGGTGATCGAGCCGGTCCGCACCGCCTTCGACAATCTGGTCGAGGGTCGTGCCGGGCGACACGAGGTAGTGATCTGTCTGGCCTCGTTGGGCGAGCGGGCCGGCGCCGTCGGTGCCGGGGTGCTGGCGCGCCGGGACAATCGGGCTGTCGCCCGCCGGCGCGGCTGACACGACCGGGCGGGTTTCGGGCGAAGCGGACGCGGAAGGAGGTGGCCGGTGCGGGTAGGGGTGACGCTGCCGACGTTTCGCGACGACGCCGCCGCCCTCGACGCCGCTCGTCGGGCGGAGGCGCTCGGCCTCGACGGTGTGTTCGTGTTCGACCATCTGTGGCCCCTCGGACAACGCGGATCGGCCCGCCCTGTCCGCCTTCCCCGTGCTCGGGGCGGTGGCCTCGGTGACCACCCGGATCTGCTTCGGGCCCCTCGTGGCTCGGATCGGTCTCGTACCCGACGACGTCCTCGTGGCCGAGATGGCCTCACTCGCCCACATGGCGCCGGGTCGTCTCATCGCCGGGCTCGGCACCGGCGACCGGAAGAGCGCGGCCGAGAACGAGGCCTACGGCATCCCGCCCGGTCCGCCCGACGAGCGCCGGCTCGCCCTGGCCGGCTGCGCCCGGCGGATCCTGGCGCTGGGTGTCCCCGTCTGGGTGGGCGGCGGGTCGGTGTCCACCACCGAACTGGCCGTCGCCCTCGGCCCCGGCGCCGCCGTCAATCTCTGGCAGGGCCAACCATCGGCCGTTGCCGCCCTCACCGGTCGATGCGAGGTCACGTGGGGTGGCCCGGTCGCCGGCGGCCGTACCCCAGATCGCCCTGGAACTGTCGGAACTGGCCGAGGCCGGAGCGACGTGGGCGGTCTGCGCGTGGCCGGAGTCGGTCGAGGCGGTGGCCGAGGTGGCGCAGATGGTGCGCGACGTCTGAGCCTGCCGACAGGCGGCAATCGCCGCATGACTTTCTCCATATACATACGACCTTCTCCATACGGAGGGGCGTCTTTCGCCATATGGGAGGAACAGCGGGACCAGGGGGATAACCTTTTGCATGGAATTCCGCCGGATCAACGGACTGCCCCCGTACGTCTTCGCGCAGATCGACGCGTTGAAGCTGGCGGCCCGTCGAGCCGGTCGTGACGTCATCGACCTCGGTTTCGGGAACCCCGACCTTCCGTCGCCTGCGATCGCCGTCGAGAAGCTGGCCGAGGCCGCCCACAACCCCCGCAATCACCGGTACTCGTCCAGCCGGGGCATCCCCAAGGTGCGCCAGGCCATCTCGTCGCTGTACCTGCGCAAGTTCGGGGTGGAGCTCGACCCCGAGACCGAGGTGGTCTCCACCATCGGCGCCAAGGAGGGCTTCTCCCATCTCATGTGGGTGCTGGTCGGCCCCGGGGACACCGCGCTGGTGCCGTCGCCGTCGTACCCGATCCACATCTGCGGTCCGCTCTTCGCCGGGGCCGACGTGCGGCAGGTGCCACTCCACGGACCCTCGGTCGCCAGCGACGAGATGAGGCCGCCGGATCCCGGAGACGACTTCTTCGACGAGCTGATGGACGCCTGGGAAGAGTCGGCTGGCCCAAGCCGCGCGTCATCGTCCTGTCGTTCCCCCACAACCCGACCACCGCCTGCGTCGACCTGTCTTTGATGGAGCGCCTGGTCGACTTCGCCCGCGAGCACGAGATCGTCCTGGTGCACGACTTCGCCTACGCCGACTCGGCTTCGACGGGTACGCCGCCGCCCTCGATCCTGCAGGTGCCCGGGGCCAAGGACGTGGCCGTCGAGCTCTACATCGCTGACCAAGTCGTTCTCCATGGCCGGTTGGCGGGTGGCGATTCGTGGTGGGCAATCGCCGAGATCGTGGCCAGGCGCTGACCAAGTTGAAGAGCTACCTCGACTACGGCACCTTCCAACCGATCCAGATCGCCGCCATCGTGGCCATGAACGAGGCCCCGACTATCCGAAGTGGGTCAACGAGACGTATCTGGCCCGGCGCGACGCGCTGTGCGACGGCCTGAACCGCATCGGATGGCAGCCTCACCGCACCCAAGGGGACCATGTTCGTGTGGGCGCCCATCCCCGAGCCGTACCGCGAGATGGGGTCGCTCGAGTTCGCCTCGTTCCTGGTGTCGGAGGCCGAGGTGGCCACGTCGCCCGGCGTCGGCTTCGGCCCTGGAGGCGACGGCCACGTCCGGTTCGCGCTCATCGAGAACGAGCAACGCATCGGTCAGGCCGTGCGCAACCTCCGCCGCACGTTGACCAAGCTCCAGTAGCGAGCCTCATTTCCCGATCGCGGCCAGGAAGTCCTCGGGATCGTCCACGCTGAGCGCCAGATAGCGCACGCGCGACGGGCAGTCCCACGGCTAAGGCACGCACCGGGGGGTCGATGTCGATGCCCACGATGCCGGACATCGATCCGTTCACGAGCCAACGGCCCCGCCACCCGTGGACGCCGATCCCGCCCACGGTGCCGGTGACGGCGCGGGCACCGGTGATGGCGGCACGCGGCACCCGGGCACGAAAGGCCCATCCCATCCGGATGTGCGCTTCCTCGCTGCCGAGCGCCACCCCCGACAGCCCCGGGCCCATTCCGAGGGCGGACAGAAGCGGGCGCAGCGCTCCGTAGCGGATGGCGAATTCCCGGGCGTCTGTCACCGGGGCCAGTGTGGCACCGCCGAGCCGACGGCCGAGCGCCAAACATGGGACCACGCCGTGGTGGTCATCCCGCGGCGCGGCCCATCCGGCGTTGGGCGGCGGCGGGGGAGAGGATGCCCTCGAGGCAGAACGAGGCCGCCGAACCGGCCGCCTCGGCCGCCGACCGGCCCTGCTCCAGCACCAGCACACGCGCCAGGCGGTCGGTCACGCCCAGAATGGCGTGGGCGAGGACGAGCGGGTCGTCGCGTCGGATCATGCTCGCGGCGATGCCCGCCTTCACGTGGGGCAGGGCGTCGGCCACGGCCTGCTCCTCACCTTGGCGGATGAGAGAAGCGAACCGCTCCTCGGTCCGGGCGAACTCGAGAAGCACGAAGAGGTGCCGGTTGTCGTCGAGCCAGGCGACCGACGCGCCGATGCCCGGCCTCGATCCGACGGACCGGATCCGGCTCGTCGGCGACGGCCTGTCGTTGTGTCCGTCGCAGATCACGCTGGGCGTCGCTCAGGATCTGGCGGAACAGCTCCTCCTTGGAGGCGAAGTACCAGTAGAAGACGCCCTTGCCCACGCCCGAGGCCGTCGACGATGTCGGTGACCGACGTCGGGTGGTAGCCCTGGGAGGCGAACTGGCGGGCGGCGAAGTCGGCAGCTGCTGAGCGCCGCCGTCTCCCCCCGAGCGGTCAACCGTCGTGTCACCCGGTCGACGTTACGAGTGGCCTTGCGTGGTGGTCAATGAGGCCTCGTCGACCCCGGTGCTTCTGCCACCGGGCGGCCCGGCGCGCTACCGTTGAGACCGTGACCTACTGGGTGCTGAAGTGTCCTGCTCAGCCCCATCTTCCGTGTCCTGTGGCGGATCAAGGTCGAGGGTCGGGAGCACATCCCCGCGCACCGGCGCGGTGTCGTTGCCCCCAACCACGTCTCGTTCTGCGACTCGCTGTTCGTGCCCGTCGTCATCCGCCGCCGGGTGACCTTCGTGGCCAAGGCCGAGTACTTCGACTCGTGGAAGACGTCGTGGTTCTTCCGGGCTGCCGGCCAGATCCCCATGCGCCGGGAGGGAGGCATCGTCGTCCGAGCGGGCCCTGGCCACCGCCCGCGAGGTCCTGAACGGTGGAGGGATCCTCGGCATCTATCCCGAGGGCACCCGCTCGCCCGATGGTCGGCTCTACCGCGGGCCACACCGGAGTAGCCCGGCTCGCCCTCGGTTGCAGGGTGAAGGTGGTCCCCGTCGGCATCGTGGGGACCACCGACGTCCAGCCGCCGGGGTTCCAACCTGATGCGCCCGTTTCAAGCCGGGTCACAATCCGCTTCGGCGAGCCCCTCGACGTGTCTCGCTTCGAGGGCGAGTCGGCCACCGACCCGCTCACCCTGCGCACGGTGACCGACGAGCTCATGTTCGAGATCCGCGGCTCTCGGGTCAGGAGTACGTCGACCGCTACGCCAAGCGTCACGGAGTCGTCGGCGGCAGCGAGGTGGCCGAGGTCCACGCCACCGCGACGGCGGACGCGGGGCCGCGCTCGCCGTCGCCCTCCCCGCGCGACTCGTCGGAGTCCGCCGCCTGAGAGGGCAGCATCCGGCTAACCGAAGGTGAAGTCGTAGGCCTGGATTCCCGGCGACGCGTCCAGGGTGAGCGTGGCTGTCTGGTACCCACCGTGGACGAGTGTGTAGAGACGCGGGGTGCCGGAGACCGAGATGGTCTGGGTGTGGTGTCCGTTCACCGCCACGTCCAGAGTGCCGGAGCCGCCGAGCACCAGATAGACGTTGTCGGCCATGAAGGACAATTCGATCTTGGCCCCCGTACCGGCCGTCAGGTCCTCGTCGCCCGACGCCCATATCCCGGCCAGGGCGAAGTCGTTGAGGGGCAGCGTGCTCGGGAACTGATACACCGCCGGGCCACCCGGGGTGAATGACGAGTTGGCCACATTGGCGAACTGGCCCTGCTCCAGGTACTTGTATCCCAGGTACGACTCCGGTGTCAGCTGATCGACCGGTGTCCGGTTCGGCACCCCCGTCCGTGGCGGGAGATGCACCTTCGGGTCGGCGGCCACCAGCAACTGACGAATAAGATTTTCCGTGGCGCCGTAGTCACCTTCGCCGAATTCCACGTGTCGGACCTGTCCGGTGGCGTCGACGAGGTATTCCGCCGGCCAGTACATGTTCGAATAGGCGTCCCACGTCTTGTAGCCGTTGTCGACGGCGATGGGATAGTGGACCCCGAGTTGCCGCGCGGCGGAGACGATGTTCGGTACTACGTGCTCGAAGGCGAACTCGGGCGTGTGCACGCCGATCACCTCGAACCCGTCGGTCTGATAGCGGCGGTACCAGGCTTCGACGTGGGGGAGCGACCGCTGACAGTTGATGCACGAGTAGGTCCAGAAATCGACGAGCACGACCCTGCCCCTGAGTGACGCCAGCGTGATCGGCCGGTCGCCCGGCGTGTTGAGCCAGGTGGTGATCCCCTTGAAGGCGGGCGCCGGCCCGCAGCGCACGAGGGTTGTCCCCGGCGTGCAGTTGGCCACGCTCCCGCCACCGGTGCCCTCCAACGCCTCCAGCTGTTTCTTGGCGTAGGAGCCGCCTTCGATGGTCCGCTGCAAAGCGCTCGTGTAGCCGGGGACGTCTTTTTGGAGTCCGTCGGCCCAGTTGAAGGCCAAGACGAGGGTCATGATCGCCAGCACGCCGCCACCTATCTGGCGCGCCACCACGGCGTGCGAACGGAACGCGGACACCCGTTCGGCCACGCGTTGGCCGGCGAGGGCGAAGGCCAGGAGCGGGACGGCGACACCACATGCGAAGACCACTGTGAGCACGACGCTCGCGAACCCGACCTGGTGTTTGGCGCTGATGCTCGTGATGGCACTCAGGATCGGTCCGGCGCAGGGAACAAAAAGGACCCCGAGGCCGAGACCGAGAACGAATTCACCGCGGTTTCCGGTGGGCTGGTGTCGCCCGAACCGGGCGAAGGGGCGCTCGAGAACGTGGCCGATGGCCGGGACCATGAGTCCGACGGCCACGACACCGAGCACCACGAGGCCGAGGTCGCGTAGGAAGTCCTGGGGCAGGCCGATGGCACTGAGCAGCGCCGATCCCGCCAGGGTGATCAGACTGAAGCTCAGGACCAGGCCACCGATCACGGCGTAGGCGCGATAACTGTTGGGCGTCGTGCGCACAACGTCTGTGGTCGCCGTGGCCGTGGCCGTGGCCGTGGCCGTCGCCGTGCCCGTCGCCGTGGCCGGCCCTGCGCCCCGCGGTGCCGCTGGTGTCGGTGGAAGCCCGGTCGCGCCTGTGACCGGCTTGGTGACCCCGGCCACGAGCACGATGGGAAGCACCGGCAAGATGCACGGCGAGATCCCCGCCACGATCCCGGCGACGAAGCCGATGAGGTAGAGCAGGAGCAAGAGGAGATCGTCCTTCCATCGGTCGGCGTCACACCCGGGACCGCGTCATCGTACGAAGAACGGGACGCAAAGTGGCATCGGGCCGGCGCTCCGACCACCGTTCGTGCCCGCCACCGTCACTGCGACGGCGAGCAGGCGCGCCGGTAGTGTGCACGTCTGATGTCGGTGAATGCCGTCGAAGCCGCAGCCCGCGCCCCCGGGATGCCGCCTCAGCTGTCGAAGGCGCAGATCCGCCTGGTCATGGTGGGCCTTCTGCTCGGCATGCTCCTCGCCGCACTCGACCAGACGATCGTCGCCACGGCGCTCCCCACCATCGCCAGCGACCTCCACGGTCTGTCCCATCTGACGTGGGTGGTGACCGCCTATCTGCTGGCCTCGACGGCATCCACGCCTCTGTGGGGGAAGCTCGGCGACCAGTACGGCCGCAAGATCTTCTTCCAGGCCGCCATCGTCATCTTCATCATCGGTTCCGTCCTGGCCGGGCTCAGCCGGGACATGCTGGAGTTGATCATCTTCCGCGCCATTCAGGGTCTCGGCGGCGGCGGGCTCATCGTGGGGGCGATGGCGTCGGTCGGTGATGTCGTCTCACCACGCGAGCGCGGCCGCTACCAGGGGGTCTTCGGCGGCGTCTTCGGCGTCTCGAGCGTCCTCGGCCCGCTCATCGGCGGCTTCTTCGTCGACAAGCTCTCCTGGCACTGGATCTTCTACGTGAACGTCCCCATCGCCGTCGTCGCGCTGGTCGTGACATCGGCCGTGCTCCCGGCGGCGACCACCCGTATCCACCACGTCATCGACTACGCCGGGACCGCCCTCCTGGCGGCGGCCGCCACCGCCCTGATCCTGCTCACCAGCCTGGGTGGGAACACCTACCGGTGGTTGTCGGCCCCGATCGTCATCATGGGCGTGGCCTCGGTGGTCCTCCTCGCCGCCTTCCTCCGGGTGGAACGCCGGGCGGTCGAACCGGTCGTCCCGCTGCCCCTGCTGCGCAACCGGACGTTCAGCTCCACCTCCGCCATCGGCTTCGTCGTCGGCTTCGCCATGTTCGGCGCCATCACCTTTCTCCCGCTCTACATGCAGGTCGTGAAGGGCCTCAGCCCCACCGTCTCGGGACTCCGGTTGACGCCGCTCATGGCCGGCCTGCTCGTCACGTCGATCGGATCCGGTCAGATCATCAGTCGCTGGGGCCGCTACAAGGTCTTCCCCGTCATCGGCACCGCCGTCATGTCGGTGGGCCTCTTCCTCCTGTCGCGCATCTCGGCCTCGACCGGTTCCCTCGCCCTCTCGTTGGCCATGGTGGTTCTCGGGCTCGGGATCGGGATGGTCCTCCAGGTGCTCGTCATCGCCGTCCAGAACGCCGTCGACTACAAGGACCTCGGAACGGCCACGTCGGGGACGACGTTCTTCCGTTCCATCGGGGCCTCCTTCGGCGTGGCCATCTTCGGTGCCATCTTCTCCAACACCCTGATCGGAAACGTCCGCAACGCCCTCGGCCATGTCCGGATCCCGCCCGGACTGTCGGTCACCGGCGGTGTGAGCCCGGCCCAGCTGAAGGCACTGCCCCCAGTGGTCCGTCACGTCCTCGTGACCGGCTACGCGCATTCTCTGCAGACGGTCTTCCTGGCCGCGGTGCCCGTCGCCCTCCTGGCCTTCGTCCTCACCTGGATCCTCCCCGAGGTACCTCTGCGGCGCACCACCGAGGTCACCGATCCCGCCGACACGTTGGCGCCGACGGCCATCCCCCACACGAGCAGCTCGCGCGACGAGATCGCCCGGGCCCTGTCCGTGTTGGCCCGGCGGGAGAACCGCGAGGAGATCTACCGGTGGCTGGCGAACGAGGCGGCCCTCGACGTGTCCCCGGCCTCCTGCTGGTTGCTCCTGCGTGTCGACGGTCACGAGGACCACAACGCCACCCAGTTGGCTGATCATCTCCATGTCCCGGCCCCGGCGGTGACCCGCCTGGGTGACGAACTCTCCGGGAGAGGGTTGATCGAGCTGCGCTCGTCGGCTGCCGACGGGGCGGAGGCGCCCCGGTTCTTCCTGACGACGACGGGGCGCGGGGCGCTCGACCGGCTGGGTGCGGCCCGACGTCGGGGGCTCGAAGAACTCCTCGGTGGCTGGTCACCCCAGCAGCACGATGAGGTGGTCCAGATGGTGGCCCGCCTCGCCTCCGACCTGATGTCCAACGCCCTGGCCGACCCGGCCATGATGGCCGCGCCTGGCGACAGTACCTGACCGTTTCCGTTCGTCCGGTGAATCGTCCGGACGAGGGTCAGTCCGGACAAGGTCGGTCTTTACGGAGACCTGTCCGCATCCGGTGATGCCCAACCCAGCGACCGGGCGACGGCTCGGCGCCATCCGGCGTGGGCGGTGTCGGCGGCGACCGCCGAACCGAGGGGCGCGAAGGACCTCTCGAGTGCCCAGATCGCTCCCAACTCGGACACCGAACCCCAGACACCTTCGGCCAGGCCGGCCAACCAGGCCGCCCCGAGGGCGGTGGACTCGGCCGTCGCCGGTCGCTCGACCGGCACCCGGACCTGGTCGGCCTGGAGTTGCAGAAGGAGGTCCATCACCGACGCCCCCCCGTCGACCCGCAGCGCGGACACGGCTCCGCCCGCCTCGGTCATGGCGTCCACGACGTCGCGCACCTGGAAAGCCATCGCCTCGACCACCGCCCGGGCGATGTGGGCGGCGCCGGTGCCCCGGGTGAGACCGATGATGGTCCCCCGCGCGTAGGGATCCCACCACGGGCTCCCCAACCCAGTGAAGGCGGGGACGACATAGACCCCGTCGGTCGACGCGATCTGTTCCGCCAGACGTCCGATCTCGTTCGACTCCCCGATGATCCCGAGACCGTCGCGCAGCCACTGCGCGGCGGCGCCGGTGACGAACACGGCGCCCTCCAGCGCGTAGGCCACCGGTGACGAGCCGCCGTGCTCGCCGAGGTCCCAGGCGATGGTGGTGAGCAACCCCTCGGACGGCGGCGGACACGCCTCACCGACGTTGGTCAGGACGAAGCTGCCGGTCCCATAGGTGACCTTGGCCATCCCCGGAGAAAAACAGGCCTGACCGAACAGGGCCGCCTGCTGATCGCCCGCCACCCCGCTCACGGCCACGCCGGCCAGGGGAGAGCCGGCCCCGGCAAGGTCACCGGCGACGACCCCGAAGCGGCCGCACGACGCGGCCACCTCCGGGAGAGCGCCGAGCGGGACCCCGAAGATCTCTCCGAGCTCGCCCGACCACTCCCGAGCCACGATGTCGTAGAGGAGGGTCCGGCTGGCGTTGGTGGCGTCGGTGGCGACCACCCCGCCGTCGGTCCCCCCCGTCAGGTTCCAGATGACCCAGGCGTCGACAGTCCCGAGCACCAGGTCGGGGCCGTCGGCCACGCCTCCTTCGCCCAGCAGCCACGCCATCTTGGTGGCGGAGAAATACGGGTCGAGGACGAGCCCGGTCTTCTCCCGGACGACCGGGAGGTACCCGGCACTCCGCAGCTCGTCGCACCGTCCCGCCGTCCTCCGGTCCTGCCACACGATGGCCCGGTGCTCCGGTCGCCCACTCGACCGGTCCCAGGCCACCACCGTCTCGCGCTGGTTCGTGATCCCGATGGCGGCCACCGCCCGCCCCTGGTCCGCCTGGCGCCGGGCCACCTCCTCCAGGGTGCCCCCCACCGCTCTCCAGATCTCCTCGGCGTCGTGCTCGACCCACCCGGGCCGCGGGAAGTACTGGGTGATCTCCCGGTAGGAGACGTCGATGACCCGGCCACCCTCGTCCACGGCCAGGGCCCGCACCCCGGTGGTCCCGGCATCGATCGCGATCACGCACGCCACGGCGGGCGACGCTAATCCCCGAGGGATCCGCCCCGGCGGGGCCCTCCCCGGCGACCCGAGCCAAGTGAGCGGGCGCACGAATGCGAACTTTCGCGAACGGCCGGTCACCAGGGCGGACACGGGTGGACGTCCGTTGACACCCTCGTAACTACAGTGCTGTAATAGCTACCTCATCTCGTGGGTCGCGGTCGGTCCGACCACAACATCTTGTGGTTTGGGGGATTCTCCTACGGCTTAGAATTGGTACCAGAGGAAGGGTGGATCTATCCATGGCAATTGCCCCCCAGCGGACCGCTATCGGCATCAGGCGTCACTTCACCACCGACGGTGTCCACCCGTACGACGAGGTCGTCTGGGAGCGGCGCGACTCGCGGATCACCGACTACCGCGACGGGTCCATCGCCTTCGAGCAGCTCGGCGTCGAGGTCCCCACCACCTGGTCCCTGAACGCCACCAACATCCTCGCCCAGAAGTACTTCCGGGGCACCCCGGGCACAGACGAACGTGAGACCTCGCTCCGCCAGGTCATCGACCGGGTCGTCGACACCGTCACCGAATGGGGTCTGAAGGACGGCTACTTCGACGACGCCGACGAGGCCCGTGCCTTCTCCGACGAGTTGAAGCACGTCATCGTCCACCAGAATGCCGCCTTCAATTCCCCCGTCTGGTTCAACATCGGGGTGAAGGGCGTCCCGCAGCAGGCCTCGGCCTGTCAGCCCTACGACGCTCTGGTCAACACACCGGCCGGGCTCGTTCCGATCGGCCGACTGGTCGAGGAGAACGCGGTAGGCACCAAGGTGCTCGACGCCCACGGGATCACCCGCATCCTCGCGGTCAAGCACAACGGCAGGAAGCCGGTTCTGCGCATCCACACCAAAGCCGGTCACGCCCTCGATGTCACTCCGGATCACCTCGTCTGGAAGGCCAGCGACGCCACCTATGGCCGCTTTGTCCCTGCCGGTGATCTCCGTCCCGGCGACAAGCTCGAGTGGTCGCGAAACGAGTCATTCGGTGACGCCCAGACGCAGTCAGAGGACGTCGACATCGAGAGCATCGAGTCGATCGGCGAGATGGACGTCTACGACATCCAGACCGAAAGCGGCGAATACCTCAGTTCCAATCTGAGGGTCCACAACTGCTTCATCCTGTCCGTCGACGACTCCATGGACTCCATCCTCAACTGGTATCGCGAGGAGGGGATCATCTTCAAGGGCGGATCGGGCGCCGGTGTCAACCTGTCGCGTATCCGGGCCTCGGTCGAAAACCTCAACGGTGGCGGCACGGCGTCAGGTCCCGTCTCGTTCATGCGGGGGGCTGACGCATCGGCGGGGACGATCAAGTCGGGCGGAAAGACGCGGCAGGGCGGCGAAGATGGTCATCCTCGACGTCGACCACCCGGACATCGAGGACTTCATCTGGTGCAAGGCCCTCGAGGAGAAGAAAGCGCGAGTACTCCGCGACGCCGGGTTCAACATGGACCTCGACGGTTCGGACGCCTTCTCCATCCAGTACCAGAACGCCAACAACTCCGTCCGGGTCACCGATGAATTCATGCAGGCCGTCCTCGACGACACCGACTGGGATCTTCTTGGTCGCATGGACCGCAACCCGGTCCGGACCGTGCGCGCCCGTGACCTCTATCGTCAGCTGGCCAAGGCCACCTGGGAGTGCGCCGATCCCGGCATGCAGTTCGACACGACGATCAACCGTTGGCACACAGCTCCCAACGCCGGACGGATCAACGGCAGTAACCCCTGCTTCCCCGGCACTGCGCTCGTCCACACCGACAAGGGCATGATCGGATTCTCGGAGCTCTTCGACCGGGCCAACCGCGGCGAGACCTTCGGCATCTACACCCACGACGCCACCAGTCCGGAGGCTCCGGCCGAAAAGGTCGAGCTGACGTCGCCCGAGGCGTTCATGATCACCGGCTTCAACGACATCGTCCGCCTGCGCTTCGACAACGGCATGGAATTGCGCTGCACCCCCGGCCACAAGATCTTCACCGTCAACCGCGGCTACGTCGAGGCCAAGGACCTGGCGGCCGATGACGACGTCAAGGTCCTCGACGTCCCGGCACCGGCGGTGAACGCCGATCTCGGTCTGCCCGTCTCCTCCGATCCCGACAGCTACCGCCAGAAGGGGGACCACGGCGACTTCCTGCGGTTCCCCGAGCGGTGGTCGGCGGAGTTCGCCCACTACCTCGGTTGGCTCGTCGGTGACGGCAGCACGTCCGGGTCCACGACGAGCACCATCTACGGCAGCGCCGAAGACCGCACCGAGGTTCTTCCCCGCCACGCCGAGCTGGTCGAGTGGATCAACGGTGACCGACCTCTGAAGGTGTCCGAGCAGGCCAACGGGACGGCCCAGCTGCGCCTGTCGCGCCGACCGTTCAAGGGCTTCCTGGAGGCACTCGGCATCCGATCCGTCGTCGGCCCGCAGAAGTCCGTTCCCTGGTCTATCGAGCAGGGCCCGGCCGTCGCCGTGGCGTCGTTCCTCCAGGGCCTTTTCGACGCCGACGGTTGCGTGGTGGTGAACCGAGACAAGGGCTCGTACGTCGGTCTCGGATCGACGTCACCGGATCTCCTGAGAGGCGTCCAGAAGCTCCTCACCACCTTCGGCGTCTCCAGCCGTGTCTACAAGACCCGCGATGCGAGTGAACCCGGCATGCATGACCTCCGCATCACCTCGGGATCGATCGCCGGCTACGCCCAACACATCGGGTTCTCTCTGAGTCGCAAGCAGGCGCTCCTGCTTGAAGCGGCATTCGAAGGCCCCGAGGGCTTCTACAACGTCCGACGGACGGCCCGACTGGTGGAGCGGAGCGATGACGGTGTCGAGCTCACCTACAACCTCTCCGAGCCCCGGAACCACTCATACGTCGTCGACGGCATCGTTGTCCGGAACTGCTCGGAGTACATGCACCTCGACAACTCGGCGTGCAATCTGGCGTCCATCAACCTGCTCAAGTACCTCCACGAGGACGGCTCCTTCGACACCGACGGGTTCAAAGCCACGGTGGAGGTCGTCTTCACGGCCCAGGAGATCCTCGTCGGCAATGCCGACTACCCGACGGAGAAGATCGCCGAGAACTCGCGTCGGTACCGCCAGCTCGGTCTCGGTTACGCCAACATCGGCGCTCTCCTCATGGCCCAGGGCCTTCCCTACGACTCCAACGAGGGTCGCGCCTGGGCGGCATCCATTACCGCGCTCATGACAGGGCACGCCTATGCCACCTCCGCCCGCACGGCGGCGCGCATGGGACCGTTCGCCGGGTACCACAACGACATGGAAGCCATGCAGAACGTTCTCCGCATGCATCGCGCCGAGGTGGCCAAGATCGACGAAGAGTTGGTACCACCAGAGCTCTTGTCGGCCGCTCAGGAATCGTGGGACACCGCCGTCGAGCTCGGTGAGCACTACGGCGTCCGCAATTCCCAGGCGTCGGTCCTGGCACCTACGGGGACGATCGGGCTCCTCATGGACTGTGACACCACCGGCGTCGAGCCCGATCTCGGGCTGGTCAAGACGAAGAAGCTGGTCGGCGGCGGCACGATGTCGATCGTGAACCAGACCATCCCGCGTGCTCTCACCCGTCTCGGCTACTCGCCCGAACAGATCGAGGACATCGTCACTTACATCAACGAGAACATGTCGATCGTCGGTGCTCCCCACGTGGCCCGCGAGCACCTCCCGGTCTTCGCGCTGTTCCATGGGCGACAACACGATCCACTACCTCGGCCACGTCCGCATGATGGGAGCGGTCCAGCCCTTCATCTCGGGCGCCCTGAGCAAGTGTGTGGTGGGGGACACGCTTGTGGCGACGGCCGACGGTCTCGTCCGCATCGACAGCCTCCATCGGGACGAGGGGCCGGACCAGTTCCGTGACGAGATCCTGGCGGTGGCGTCGCTCGACGGCCTCCACAAGACGGACGCCTTCTACTACGGCGGTTTCCGTCCCGTCCGCCAGGTGACGCTGCGCTCAGGTCACACGGTGACAGGAACACCGAACCACCGCGTCCTCGTCGCAGGAACAAATGGTCTCGACTGGAAGCGGCTCGACGAGATCGACCCCGGTGATCACGTAGCCACGAAGTACGGCGACGATCTCTGGTCGACGACGCTGCCCTTCTTCGACGATTTCGTCCCGACTCCGCCGTACGGATCACAGAAGGCCGTCGACCTCCCGCGGCAGATGAACGACTACCTGGCCTTCCTGCTGGGGGCCTACGCCGCTGAAGGCCACACCAGCCGGTCGACCTGGACCGTCATCATCACGAACTCGGTCGATAGGGTCCTCGAGGAGGTTGCCGAGGCGGTCAGGATGACCTTCGGAATCGAGGCCAAGATCCGCCGGCCAGCCGACCGGTGCCCGAGCGTCGAGTTCTCGTCCAAGACGGTTGTCGAATTCCTCGAGTACCTGGGTTGTGGCGACCGGGCCTCGGCCAAGAGGATTCCCGACGCCATCCTGCGCTCTCCTCGTGAGCTCGTCATTTCGTTCCTCCAGGGTCTGGCTCTCGACGCCTACACGTCGACCCAGCGAGGGCAGTCGAAGTGGGGCATCTGCCTCGATGCACCCCGACTGCTCGACGATCTCCAGGCCATTCTCACGAACCTGGGGATCGTCCACGGCCGGGTGACGAAGCACAATGCCGACAACGGCAAGGATTACGACGAGGTCTATGTCTGCGGAGCGCAGGCGCGGAAGCTCGTCGAGTTCGTCCCCTTCCTCGAGCCGGAGAAGCAGGACCGGGCGCGCCGGCTGCCCGTGCCTCAGGGTCGGGCGAACAACCAGGCCGACGTGGTGCCCGGCATCAGCCCGGCGGAGCTCTACTCGTTCGTCCCCTATCGCCGTCGCAACGACGCCGGCGTCCTGTTGCGGACGGAGTTCAACTTCTTGGCCGATTCCCGGACGCGTCACGCGAGTCGGACCACGGTGGAACGTATCGCCGCCATCCCCGGAGTCGTTCTCCCTCCGTGGCTGCAGACGGTGCTGGACGACAATCTCCACTTCAGTCCGGTCGAAACCGTGGGCGACGCCGGCACCCGTGAGGTCTATGACATCTCGGTGCCGGTTACCCACGCCTTCGTGGGCAATGGGATCGTCAACCACAACACGGTGAATTTGCCCGAAGACGTCACCGTCGAGGACGTCGAGCAACTCCACATCGACGCTTGGCAGATGGGGATCAAGGCCATCGCCATCTACCGCGACAATTGCAAGGTGGGCCAACCGCTATCCACCACCAAGGTCGACCAGGTTTCCGACGGCGGCGATGCCGCTCCTCCGGGGTCCGAGGCAGAGGCACGCGATCGCGCTGCTGCCGCCCGCATCGCCGAGCTCGAGGCGGCTCTGGCCCACGAGCAGGGCCGGGCCCACGACACGGTGGTGGTGGGAGCCGTCCGCGAACGCCTTCCCCGGCGCCGGGCGTCGAGCACCTTCGCCTTCAGAGTGGCGGACTGCGAGGGCTACGTGACGGTGGGCGAGTACGAGGACGGCCGCCCCGGAGAGGTGTTCATGAAGGTCTCGAAGCAGGGTTCCACCCTGGCCGGGATCATGGACGCCTTCTCCATCTCGGTGAGCCTCGGTCTCCAGCATGGTGTCCCGCTCGCCACCTACGTCCGCAAGTACACGAGCATGCGCTTCGAGCCCGCCGGTATCACCGACGATCCCGAACTCCGCATCGCCACCAGCCTGGTCGACTACATCTTCCGGCGGCTGGCCGTCGACTACCTGAGCCGCGAGGAGCGCGAGGAGCTCGGCGTCCTCTCCACCGCGGAGCGGATGCAACCGACCCTTCCCGGGGTGGAGGAGGCGGCGACACCGGTCCAGGACCTCGTGGAGGACGCCGGCATCACCGCCGCACCGTCAGCTGGAGACGAAGCGCGCCGTGCACAGGCGGCGCCGACCCGGGCCGTTCGCCGGGACCCGTCTCTCATCGCGCGGGCCCAGCAGCGTGACGCACCGATCTGCTACCAGTGCGGCATGGTCATGCAGAGAGCCGGTTCCTGCTACGTCTGCTCGAGCTGCGGGACGACGAGCGGCTGCTCGTAAACGGCCCATTGGGCCAAGTACTCAGGGTGACAGCGGTCTCGGATCGGGCCGGGTGGGGTGGTCGTGGGTGACGCCGCCCGGGGCACGCTGCGGGGGGCGACGGGGAGGGACGACGCCCGCCCGTAGGTGGCTCCTCTTTCCCGACCACGGCGCCGGCGGGGCCGTCGCCCGGTCGCAGAGCCGGTAGGCGACCGTCTCGTAGTTGACCCGCCAGCCTCGAAAGTCGGGCCATGCCTCCTGCGCCGTCCGCTCCATGGGGAAACCGGTCTCCCCGAGCATCTCGACCGCTTCCGCGAATTCCTCGAAGCGCAGATCGATGGGACCCTCCGGGTTCGGGTCGGGGTCCACCTCCCATCCGAGGGTCCGGGCGATCCGATTGAGGGCGGTCAGGCCCATCCGCAGGCACAGTCGGGCCTGCGACGACGCGGTGCTCGGAGACAGCGCCAGGTGCATGGCGGCGCCGTCGAGGACGGCGAGCAGACCGACGAGCCACGAGAACCACGGTTCGGGCGAACGGAAGAGCAGCAGGACGGGGTACGTCGTATGGCTCTCGGCCAGGTCCGCCGCCCACAGTTCCCAGTCGGCGTAGAAGCCGGGTAAGGCGTCGATGATGCCGACGAGCTGATGACGGGCGAGCACCTCCGGTCCCCAGGCGGGCACCCCGGCCCGGCTCTCGAGCATCGCCACGAGCGCTTCCCGTCGGTTGAAGGCGCCGTAGAGAGCGGGGAGGTAGGCGATCTGCAGGGCCACGACCACCGCCCAGATGGCTCCGGAGGCGATATCGATGTCGATGTTCGGCGGTCCTCCGAGGTGGACGGACCCGACGGTGAACATGGCCCCGGTCGCCTGGAGGAAGGCGTCGCCCAGATGGTGGGTGGTCGACTCCAACATGAGGGCGAACCCGACGATGAGGCTCCCGGCCCAGAACAGGAGCTGGACCACGAGGGCGACCGGTCCGACCGGGGCGAGAAGGGCGTCTTTCGTCTCGTAAGAGGTGACGAACCGGGTCGCCGCCAGGAAGGAGATGCGGACCACGCGGTTGACCCCGACCGACACCCGTTCGATACCCCTGGGCGAACGGGGGAGCACCATCGTGAACAGGATGCTGGCCCCCGTGAGCGCCACCACTGCGATCCCCGCTGCGTAGAGGACTTGATCCATTGAATGGCTGCTCCGTCCCGGCCAGGGGTCGTCTGATCGCGCGCCGTGTGGGCGGCTACATCTCCGGACGGACGATCATCGTGCCGCTTCGAGGGCCGGGCGGTCCCAGTGGGCCAGCTCGGCCGCCGCCTCATAGGTGCTCTGGAAGAACGCCAGCAGAGTGGCTTCGGGATCCCCGGCGGTCCGTACCGCCGCGTAGGGCAGAACGAACTCACCCAGACCGGCGTCGTAGTACGACGCGTCGGGTTCCGTCGGCCAGTCGGCGAAGCCTTCCGGCTCAGGGTACGAGTAGCAGTAGAAGATGCCCTCTCCGTCCCCTCCGGGCCAGTATCCGCAGCTGCTCACCTCGTGGCTGTAGGCCAGTTCCATCACCCAGTCGGCGCAATTGGGCACGCCCCCGGAATGCTTCGGGGCGGGCCGGCCCGAGAACCGGGTCACGGCCAGATCGGCCCCGCCCCAGAAGAAATGGACGGGACTGACCTTGCCCACGAAGCGGGCGCGGAACTGGGTCATCACCCGATGGCTCTGAAGCAGAGCCATCCAGAAACGCTGCGCGGCTTCGGCGTCGTACGAGTGGTGCCGTTCGTCCTCGGCGAAGGGGATGGCTTCGGGCAGCTCGACCGGCCGAGCGAGGATCTCCACCTCGATCCCGAGCTCGTCGAGGGCGCCCATGGTCGCCCGGTAAAAGCTCGCAACCGACCGCGCCTCGAGCGCGACGGTCCCGAGCCGGCCCTCGGAGGTCCGGAGGTTGAGGACGTGGTCGATGAAGTCGAACTCGATCTCCAGACCCCGGCCGCCGGAGTGCATGAGCGATGTCGTCAATCCCCGGGTCGAGACGTAGAGCGGAACCTGCCACCAGTGGTTGATCATGGGTTCCAGCGCCAGCCGGATCTTGCCGACCACCTGCGTCCAGAGCTGCAGCGTGTCGCGCGTGTCCTCCCAGGCCGACAGGGTGAGCTCGGGCCACACCGGCGAACGGTCGGGCCCGGTGGGAGAGGGAGTGGGCACGACCGTTGTCAGCTGTCGTTCCTGGTGGCCAGCGACATCGACGCATCATAGGGACCCGTGGCCCCCGCATTCCGGGGTGACGGCCGCCGACGGCTGGTGTCGCCCGGGCGGAGAAGGGAGACTGCGTGACCGTGGCGGACGGGGGAGAGCTGGCGCTCGAGGGGTGGCGGCTCGTCCGGCAGATGCTCGTCGACATGACGGCGATGATCGAGGCCGATGCCGAAACCGAGTGGGAGCTCCTCGAGGGCCTCCGTGTACTCGGACGGGCGACGGCACTGTGTTCCGAACTGTCGCTCGACATCGACCACCAGGCTCCCTGGTTCTTCTCCATGAACGCGCCGGCCCGCCTCATCGGGGGGCCCAATCCCGATGGGGAGTACTTTCTGGCCATGATCGACGGCCGCCACCGCTACCGCGTGCGCGGCTGCCGGGGGACCACCGCCTACCTGGGCTTCCAGGTTCTGGCCGGCGCCGGCCTGACCCCGCGGCGTATGGCCGCCTACGTGTCGGACCGCGACCTCACCATGACCGGCGACGGCCAATTCTCCTTCGTCCTCGCCGCCCACCCACCCACCTCGGAGGAGTTGGCCGGCGACCGGTGGGTGGCGGTGCCCGAGGACTCCTCGGCCATCGTCGTCCGCGAGTACATCGGCGACCGGACCGGCGAGCGTCCGGCGGAGCTCTCCATCGAGCCGCTCGATCCGCTCCCGCCGCCCGCTCGCCTCACGGATGCGCAACTCGGGGAGCAGCTGACGGGCATGGCCTGGACGATCGCCAAGCTGACCACCCTGCACCGGACCATACGACCCGACATCCTCGATGCACCCAACCAGCTGTTCACCGCCGAGGCGGCCGATCTAGGAGCGGCCGAGACCACCCCCGACAACCTCTACATGATCGGCACCTTCCGGCTGGCGGCGGACCAGGCTCTGGTCATCGATCTCGAACCACCCAATACCCGGTACTGGAGCATCACCCTCGAGAACATCTGGCACGAGTGCATCGATCCGCGGCGCCACCGGAGTTCGATCACGAACGCCGGCGCCGTCCCTCGAGACGACGGCACGGTCCGCATCGTGGTCTCCGGGCGAGACGGTGAGGTCGACAACTGGCTCGACACCGGGGGACGCCCTCGGGGATTCGTGGTCGTCCGCTGGCTCGACAATCCCGACCCGCCACACGTCTGCACCCGGGTGCTGCCAATCGCCGAGGTCGGACGTTGACGGCGACGGGCCGCCTCGACCGCAACGCACTGGTGGACGAGGCCGTGGCCCGCACCGGCGAGGAGGACTTCGGCGAGCCGACCTGGCAGGAAGGACTCGACAGGCTTCTCGACGATCTCCGGAACGAGGCCCGGCTCTCCGAGATCGGGGTCGAGATCGCGGCGGCCGGGATCGTCGACTATCTGGCCACCCGATCGGCGATGGCGGCGTGGCGACGCGACCACCCGGAGGTGGCCGAAGGTACCGTCGAACGTCCGATCGTCATCGTCGGCCAACCGCGGACGGGCACGACGATCCTCTACGACCTCCTGGCCCGGGATCCCGCCCTACGGGCCCCGCTGACCTGGGAGGTCGACAAGCCGGTGCCGCCGCCGGAGACCGACACCTACGAGTCCGATCCCCGGATCGCCGAGGTCCAGGCCACCTTGGACATGGTCGAATCGGTCATGCCTGGCTTCACGAGCTTCCACGCCATGGGGGCGCGGCTGGCCCAGGAATGTGTCCGCATCACGGCGGGTGATTTCCGCAGCATGATCTTCAACACCCAGTTCCGGGTGCCGACCTACAACCGGTGGCTCCTGCACGATGCCGACCTCGCCCCGGCCTACCGGTTCCACCGCCGTTATCTCCAACACCTCGAGTCCCGACATCCCGCCGGACAATGGCTGCTCAAATCGCCCGCCCATCTCTGGCATCTCGACGCCCTGGCGGCCGAGTACCCCGACGCCATCGTGGTCCACACACATCGTGATCCGCTCAAGGTCATCGCCTCGGTGAGCGCACTGGTCGCCCACCTCCGACGGATGTCGAGCGACGACGTCTCCATCGCCGAGATCGCCGAGGGCTATGCCGATGACGTCTTCCTGGGGCTCGACCGGGGAATCAGTGCGCAGGATCGCGGCGTCTTCCCGCCGCAGCAGGTCGTCGATGTCCAGTTCGCGGCGTTTCGGGCCGACCCCCTGGCCACCATCAGCGAGCTTTACACCGCTCTCGCCCGCCAACTCACCGACGACACCGAGCGCCGGATGCGTGCCTTCCTGGCCGGCCACCCCGACGACGGTGGGGGTGGCCGGTACCGGTTCGCCGACACCGAGCTCGATGCCGACGCCCTGCGTGAACGCTCCGTCGAATACCAGGAGCGTTTCGGGGTTCCGTCCGAACCGATCGGTTAGCGCGCCACTGGGCCGGCGAGCCGGCTCGGTGAACCGGGGCGACGAGCGGACCGGCGCGGTTCGTCAGCCGGCGAGGCCGTGCAGCACGAAGTCGCAGATCTCGGCGGCCGACTCCTCGCGGGGCCGGGGAAGCGCATCGGCCGCCCGCACCGACATGGCCCCGTAGATCTGCTGTCCGAGCAGGGTGACGGCCCGATCCGGGTCGAGCGGCCCGAACACACCGTCGGCCATGCCGTCTTCCAGCAGGTCACGGAGGCGCCCCACGACATCGAGTCCGATCAGGGCCAGCTCGGAACCCACGGCGACGCCGCTCGATGCCGCCGCTTCGTATGTGGCCAGTGCCAACCGGAGGAATATGGGATTGTCGTCCTGCTGCTCGAATATGGCGACGATCAGCCCGCGCAACCGGTCGACAGGGGAGTTCTCGGCGTCCCACGTCTCGGCGATCGCCTCCATCAGGTGCTCGTGCAGGCGCTTCAGGCAGGCCCGGAGGAGCTCGTCGCGGTTGGCGAAGTAGACGTAGACCGTCGACCGCGCCACTCCGGCCTCGGTGGCGATCTCGTCCATGGACACGTCGATGGTGCCGCGCTCGCCGAAGAGACGCTGGGCCACGTCGATGACCTGATCGCGGCGAAAGTCTCTGATGACCTCTTTGAGGTCCTCGGAATTCTTCCGGACCATCTCAGGAGGAGGAGACCCGGGGACCGGCGGAAAAGGCGACGGGGATGTGCTTCACCCCGTTGATGAACGACGACTGCAGTCGCTCCACGTCGCCGTCGAGGTGGATGTCGGGCATGCGGTCCAGGAGGTGCTCGAACATGACCCGGATCTCCATCCGGGCGAGGTTGGCGCCGAGACAGAAATGAGGGCCCCCGCCACCGAAGGCGATGTGAGGATTCGGCTTCCGGGTGATGTCGAAACGTTCGGGATGTTCGAAGACGGTCTCGTCCCGATTGGCCGAGACGTGGAAGAACACGACTTTCTGGTTGGCCTTGATCGCCTGTCCGCTGAGCTCGGTGGCGGCGGTGGACTGGCGCCGGAAGTTCATCACCGGTGTGACGTATCGCAGCATTTCCTCGATGGCCGACGGGAGGAGCGACCGGTCATTGCGCAGCAGCTCCCACTGATCGGGATTGTCGAAGAAGGCCAGCATCGCCCCCGAGATCAGGTTCCGCGTGGTCTCGTTCCCGGCCACGGTCAGGAGGAGGAAGAAGAGCTCCAGCTCGAGGTCGGAGAGGTGCTCGCCCTCCAGCTCCACACCGGTCAGCACGCTCATGAGATCCTCGTGCGGGTCGATGCGTTTCTCGGCGAACAGCTTCGAGGCGTAGGCGTAGAGTTCCATCGAGGCGACCTGGGCGATGTCCTCGGTGCGCTGGTATTCGGGGTCCTCGCTCCCGATCATCTGGTTCGACCAGTCGAACATCCGGTGCCGGTCCTCATTGGGGACACCGAGGAGCTCGGCGATGACGACCAGTGGCAGCTCGGCCGAGATGGCCGTGACGAAGTCGGCGTGGCCCTGTTCGATGACGTCGTCGATGATGACGTCGGTGGCGGCATGGATGCGGTCGTGGAGCTGGTTGACCACCCGAGGAGTGAAGCCCTTGTTGACCAGACGTCGGTAACGGGTGTGGATCGGCGGATCCATGTTCAGCATGATCAGCTGCTGCTGGAGAAGCTGCTCGTCGTCCATGTCCCAGAGATACGTGCCTTTGTCGTGTGACGAGAACAGCCCGTAGTCACGATTCACGGTGTTGCAGTCCTCGTAGCCGGTCACCGCCCAGAATCCGGGACCGTTGGCTTCTTCGTGCCACCACACCGGGGCGTTCTTGCGGAGGAAGGTGAACCAGTGGTGGGGCACACCGGCCACGAAGGCCCGCGAGTCGGTCAGGTCGATATCGCTGAAATCAAGGTCGGACTTCGCCATTCGGACGGGACCTCCGGGTGATCGGACAGTGTGTCCGGTTGATCGGATCGTACGTCCGGGCTCCGGTGATGTCAATGGAGCGGGCGATCACGAGGAGGTCCGTGCTCAACCGCCCAGGAGCGCGGGGGCGAGCTGACGGTATTCGGCCAGGGGAAACGACTGTCCGCCGGAGATGACCTGGACACAGACATGGTCGGCGCCGGCGTCCTGGTGCGCGCGCACACGACGGGCGACGGCGTCGACGTCGCCCCACCCGACGACGGCATCGACGAGCCGGTCGCTCCCGCCTCCGGCGATGTCCTCATCCCGGAAGCCGAGCGAGAGGAGGTTGTTGCTGTAGTTGGACAGGGTCAGGTAGCCGGCGGTGAAGCTCCTGGCCAGCTCCCGGGCCGTGGAGGCGTCACGCTCGAGGACCACGGTGACCTCGGGCGCGAGGATCGGGCCTTCCCCCAGGATCTCGCGTGCACGGGCCGTGTGCTCGACAGGGACGAAGTAGGGATGCGCACCCCCCGCTCGATCACCGGCCAGTGTCAGCATCCGGGGTCCGAGCGCCGCCAGCATCCGTCTGTCCTTCGTGACCGCGCCGACCGCGTCCAGTTCGTCGAGGTAGCGCACGACACGGGAATAGGGCCGGGCGTAGTCGTGGACCACCGGCGCGTGGCTGGCCCCGAGGCCCAGAAGGAACCGTCCCTCATATCTGGCGTTCAGCTCGGCGACGCTGCGCGAGACATCCGCGGGGGAGGGCAACCAGACGCTCACGATCCCGCTCGCCACCGTCACGTGTTCCGTGGCCGCGAGCAAGCGCTCGAAATGGGGCGAGAGACCGGGCTCGAAGCGCCCCGACGACCAAAAAGCCGTATAGCCGAGCGACTCCATCTCGGCGGGAACGTCAACCGAGCGGTCGTCCGCCCGCCACGAGCCGCTCCACCAGATCCCGACCGGGCCGAGATGCATCGATGCGAGCGTACCCAGCGGACCGCGCTCTGAGACGAGTGACAGCGCGGGACTTGACATGTGACCATTTGGTCACCTATTGTCCTCCGTGTGGCTGCCGACGACGACGACCGGGTGTTCCGGGCACTCGCCGACCCGACACGTCGGTTCCTGCTCGACCGGCTGTTCGAGCGTGACGGCCGCACGTTGACGGAACTCGAGTCGGAGCTCGAGATGACGCGCTTCGGTGTCATGAAGCACCTGCGTCTCCTCGAAGACGCCCGCCTCGTTGTGACCCGCCGGTCGGGCCGGCAGAAGCTGCACTTCCTGAACCCGGTGCCCATCCGACTCATCCATGACCGGTGGATCGACAAGTACACGGAGCGACAGGTGTCGGCGCTCGTAGATCTCAAAACACAATTGGAGGAAATGGCATGACAACGATCACGGAGACGGTAACGACCCAGGTGTACCGCATATACATCAAGGCAGCCCCCGAGGCGATCTGGGACGCCATCACGCAACCGGAGTGGACCGAGAGATACGGCTACGGCGGCAGGGCCGAGTTCGACATGCGCCCCGGAGGCGCCTTCCGAGCGCTCACGAATGAGGGGATGCGAGCGATGGGCATGGGCGACGTGGCCGTCGACGGCGAGGTCGTCGAGTGCGACCCACCACGGAAGCTCGTTCAGACCTGGCGCATGGTGATGTCCCCGGAGCTGGCGGCCGAAGGATTCACCCGCCTGACGTACGAGATCGGCGAGCCCATGGACGGGGTCACGAGGTTGACCGTCGTCCACGACCTCTCGGGGGCACCGAATTTGGCCCTCCTCACCTCGGGCGCCATGGAGCACACGGGCGCCGGCGGCGGTTGGAGCTGGGTGCTGAGCGGCTTGAAGACGCTGCTCGAGACGGGGGCGCCACTGAACGACCCGTCCGCTGTGGGCTGAGCCGGACGGTCTGCCTTCCCGAGTGTTGGTGACGCTGAAACGCAGGGCTCGAGAAATTGCGGCCCGAGAGAGAGGATTGGAGAGTCCCATGGAAAAAGTCTTCGAGATCTACATCCGCACCACCCCGGAGCGTCTCTGGGAAGCCATCACCGACAGCGAGACGAGGAGCAAGTACCAGTTCGGTGCCCGCATCATGTCGGACTGGACGCCGGGCTCACGGTTCGAGATGAGCAGCCCGGGCGGGCCGGGGCTGCTGGGGGAGGGTGAGAATCTCGAAGTCGAACCTCCTCGTCGGCTCGTCCAGACCATGGTGGCGCTGTGGGGCGAGGACGTGAAGAGCGAGGGGACTTCGAGGATCACCTGGGAGATCGAGCCGGTGGGGGACTCCTGCCGCCTCCTCGTCACCCACGATCAGATGCGTGACGGTGCCAACGGCCAGCTCTACGGCGGTTGGCCGATGATCCTCTCGGGCCTGAAGACGTGGCTCGAGACCGGGGAGCTGCTCACCACACCGGGATCGCTGATGTACAGCTGAATTGCGGCGCACCGCGGACGGTGGGGTCCTACGCTGTGGCCTGGTGGACGCCGTCGTCGATGCGCTGGCCGCCCAGCAGGCCGAACTGTCCGGCCTGCTGGGGAATCTGGCTGAGGCTGACTGGAGCGCGCCGACCCGCTGCGATGGCTGGGACGTCTCGGACGTCGTCCTCCACCTGGCGCAGTCGGACGAGATGGCGATCGCCAGCGCCACCGGTCGTTTCGCCGAGGCGGTCGCCGAGCTCACCCCGGGTGCCGGTCCCAGCCGCTCGGTCGACGAGGGGGTGGCGCTGATCGTTGCCCGTGAGCGCGGTCTCCCGACGGCCGAATTGCTCGAGCGCTGGTCGTCGGGCGCCTCACGGCTCCTCGCCGTGCTCGACGCCATGGACCTCTCGACCCGCGTCAGGTGGGTGGCGGGGGAGCTCTCGGCCCGAACGCTGGCGACCACCCGGATGGCCGAGACCTGGATCCACACCGGTGATGTGGCTGGTGCCGTCGGGATCACATTGCCTCTCACCGACCGTCTCCAGCTGATCGCCCGGCTGGCGTGGCGCACGCTGCCCTACGCCTTCTCCTCGGCGGGCCGCACCATGCACGGGCCGGTGACGTTCCGGTTGGTGGCGCCTAGCGGTGCCGCCTGGGACTTCGAGCCCGAGGAACCGGCGGTCACGACCATCAGGGGACCGGCGGCCGACCTGTGCGCCGTCGCCGCCCGGAGGATCGAGGCTTCGGCCACGTCCCTCGAAGGCGAGGGGCCCGACGCCGAGGACGTGCTCGCCCTGGTGCGCACCTACGCCTGAGAGCGCAGGGACGCTCCGATCCCTACCGGGCGAAAGCGTGCCATCCGAGCCACATCCAGGCCAGGAGGAACACGATCCGACCAGTGACGCTGGTCGTTACCCGCTGCACCAATGTCCCCAGACCGGGCAACCGCCGGTGCGACATCGCCGCCGCGATCTGGCAGGCGCCGAGAGCGGCACCGAGGAGTGCCCACACGGCGAAGGTGGTGTGCCGTCCGATCATCGGGCGGCCAGAAACCACCCGAGAGCGAGCCATGACGCGAACGCCACGGTCTTGCCGATTCGGGAGGAGTCGAGGAGGTCGACGAGGACGCTCAACGTCGGGTGCTGCTCGCGCGGCAGGTTGGCGTAGCAGTAGAGCTCCCACGCGGCGACGGCGCCGACGGTGGCCACCCAGACGAGCCACCACCGGCTCCACCGGGCGGCGCCGGTGGCGCCGCCGGCCGCCATGTGCGTCTCGGTCTTCCTCCGGCCGAACGACGACACGGCGAGAGCCACGGCCGCCGCCAGGGGAACGGCGGTCATGACGTCGGCGGCCAGGGTGAAGGGGCGGCTGAACGACGCCGCCAGCGTGTAGGCGAAGCCCGCCGCCGCGGCGGCGACGTGTGACCGTCGCCCGAGGACAATGCGCGCCTGTCGCCCCACGCCGTAGGTCTAGCTGTAGTGCCCTGAGAGTTTGCGGACACGACTCGCCGGTGGCCCTCCGATAGCGGTGTGGTAACGGTGATGGTTGTAGACGTGGAGCCAGTGGGCAAGTCGCCGGTTGCGCTGGCCTTCGGATGTCCAGGTCCGGACGTAGGCCCACTCGGCCTGCAGGGTGCGGTTGAAGCGCTCTGCCTTGCCATTCGTCTGAGGTCGGTAGGGCTTGGTGAAGCTGTGTCGGGCCAGTTGGAGGGCGTGGGCGAACTCGTGGGACCGGTAGCAACTGCCGTTGTCGGTGAGGACACGTTCCACCTTGATCCCGTTGGCAGCGAAGAACTTCCGTGCCCGGCGCCAGAAGTCGGCGGCGGTGGCTCCCTGCTCGTTGTCGAGCACTTCGGAGTAGGCCAGGCGGGAGTAGTCGTCGACCGCGGAGTGGACGTAGGCGTAGCCAACCTGGTGCCGGCCTCCGTGGTGTTCCCGGCTTCGGCCGTGGGCCCTCCAGCCGCCACCCTTCGGGATCCGGCCCAGCTTCTTGATGTCCACGTGGACGAGCTCGCCAGGTCGGCTCCTCTCGTAGCGGCGGATGGGCTCCCTGGTCGTCCGATCGAGATCGGAGAGTCGGCTCATCTGGTGGCGCTCGAGGACCCGGTGGACGGTCGAGGCGTGCATGCCCACGATGCCGGCGATGCGGGCCGGACCGAGTCCCCGACTCTGGCGCAGCGTCACGATCCGTCGCTCGACGCTTGCCTTGGTCTGGCGGGGACACCGCTGCGGGCGACAGGACCGATCCTCGAGTCCGGCGACACCTTCTTCCTGGTAGCGGCGCCACCAGACATAGGCCCGGTCCCTGGAGATGCCCATCGATGCGGCCGCATGGGCGACCGGCCAGCCTCCCTCGATGCGCTCACAGAGCCGCAGTCGACCTTCGGGCGTGAGCGGAGCGTTACGGTGCATCTGAAGCCTCCTTGGAGAGTGGGTGCTGTGGTAGCTACACACTCGCCTCGGAGGCTTCAGCTATGGGTGGATCCTGTCAGCAAGGCCTATGGGCACTACATCTAGCCCGCGTCGAGCCGGTCGATCCGTGGCTGCGAGAATGGGTCGGTGTTGAGCGTGCGGACCGCCACACCGGACGACGCGGCCGAGGTCGCCGGGGTACATGTCCGTTCGTGGCAGGCGGCCTACCGGAGCCTGATACCGGACGCGTACCTCGACGGTCTGAACCCCGACGATCGCATGGCCCGCTACACGTTCGGTGGCACCGACTCCGCCTTGCCGTCCACCGTCGTGGCCGTCCAGGACGGGGTCATCTGTGGGTTCGCCACCACGGGCACGTCACGCGACCCCGGCACCCCGGGCGCCGGCGAGCTGCTTGCTCTCTACGTCGATCCGGGGTCCTGGGGACTCGGCGTGGGGCGACGTTTGATGGCCGAGGCCCGGGAGCGTCTGGGCCGCGGTGGCTTCACGGCGGCCGTTCTGTGGGTCCTCGTCGGCAACGATCGGGCGGAACACTTCTACCGCGCAGACGGGTGGTTGCCCGACGGTCGCCGACGCCGGGAAGAGATCTGGGGCGTCTCCGTGGACGAGGTCAGCTATCGCCGCGACCTTCCCTGAGCAGCTGGGACTGAGAGTCAGCTGTAGTCGACCTTCCCGGAACCGGGGGTGCCGATGGCGAAGGCCAGGCCCCGCAGGGGAGCGTGGGCGCTGGCCGGCCAGATGCTGTGGGTGGTGTCGGGGGGCGTGTAGACGAGATCGCCGGCATGGACCTCGCGCTCCTCGTCGGCGATCTTCATGATTCCGTGACCGGAGATGATGTAATAGAACTCGTGTGTCGGGTGGGAATGGGCGTCGACCGCTCCTCCGCCGGCGATTTCCCATTCGCTCACGAGCTCGAGGAAGCCGCCCTCTGTCGCCGCCCGCATCTCCTGCGGTGGGACCAGCCACCACACCGGGGTGGTGCCGTTGTGCTCGATGACGGGGGCCATGTCCTCGATCGACCGGATGTCCATGAGAGCGATCTCCTTCGTCGGGCGGTGGCGTAACGGTAGCGGCGTCGCAACCCGGGGTACACGTTGGGATGGCGCGAGGTGGTCGTGGTCCACACCCGCCACGCCGGCCGGCGACTACTGCTCGGACATGATCGCCGCCAATTCGGCCAGGGGATCGCGCACGACCGGCCCGGTCACCTCCACCACGGCCTCGATGATGACACCGTTGAAGGTGAACGGCGCCTGGTACCCGTCCCCGACGGCGGGGCCCCACTCGTAGCCGCACGTCAGTCCCACCCCCACGCCGTTGAAGCCCGACGGCGTGAAGCGCTTGATGGCACCCTCGGCCACGCCCACCCCGTCGACCAGGAGGGCCCCTCTTCCGCCTCGCCGGTCGTCCTTGTCAAAGGTGAAGCGGAGCGTATGCGGGCCCGGAGCCAGCACCGCATCGGTTTCGATCACATGTCGCTCCTTGCCGTAGAGGTTGTGGACATACCGCAGACGGCCGTCGAGGACGTGCAGGGACCAACCGCCGAGAGCTGAGCCGAGCGCCAGGAGGACGCCGGCGGGGACGACGCCGTCGGGCACGTCGACCCGCACCGTCATGGCATGGGAGCGGTTGCGGACGTTCACGGCCACCGGTTCCGGTACCTGGGCCCCGCCGGGGAAGTACCGGAACGACATCCTGTCGCGGCGGCCGTGCGGCCTCGGGTTGGTGAGAACCCACAGCACGCGATTGTCGAGCGGCAGCACCTGGTTGCGCTCGGCTTCCTCCCACCACAGCTCGACCATGTCGGCCACCCGTTCGGGATGCTCGGCGGCCAGGTCGCGCGTCTCGGACAGGTCCTCGGCGACGTGGTAGAGCTCCCACGTGTCCTCGTCGAACGGGGCGTTGGGATTGAGGCCGTCGTTGTAGATCGGTCCGACCGGGTGGTAGGTGACCGCTTTCCACCCCCAGTGGTAGAGCGCTCGGGAGCCGAGCATCTCGAAGTGCTGGGTCAGGTGCCGCTCCGGTGCCTCCGCCCCGTCGCCCGCCAAGAGGTAGCCGAACCCGATGCCGTCGATCGTCGTCTGGGGTACGTACTCGATCTCGTCGGGCGCCTCGATGCCCACGAGCTCGAGGACGGTCGGGAGCACGTCGACGGCGTGCACGAACTGGTGGCGGATCCCACCCGCGCTGGCGGTCAGCCGCGCCGGCCAGGAGATGATGCACGGATCGGCGACGCCGCCCTGGTGCACCTCGCGCTTCCAGCGCTTGAACGGGGTGTTTCCCGCCATGGTCCAGCCCCACGGGTAGTTGTTGTGGGTGAGAGGTCCGCCGATCTTGTCCAACCGTTGGAACATCTCGGCCGTGCCGGCGGGATCGAGGTTGGAGAGTCGGATGTCGTTGATCGAACCCTCGGGTCCGCCCTCGGCACTGGCCCCGTTGTCCGACACCAGGAAGATGACGGTGTTGTCGAGCTCACCCGTCTCCTCGAGAAAGGCGACCAGACGGCCGATCTGCGCATCGGTGTGCGAGAGGAATCCGGCGAAGCACTCCATGAAGCGGCTCGCCACCGTCCGCTCGACATCGCCGAGCTCGTCCCACGCCGGCACCCACGGGGGGCGCGGTGAGAGCCGGGTGCCGGGGGGGATCACCCCGAGGTCGAGTTGCCGGGCGTAGGTCCTCTCCCGCCAGGCGTCCCAGCCGTCGTCGAATTGACCCCGGTAGCCGTCGATCCATGACCGCGGCGCCTGGTGGGGGGAATGGCACGCCCCCGTGCAGAAGTAGAGAAGGAACGGCTGATCGGCGTCCACGGCCCTCAGGTCGCCGAGGAACTCGATGGCCCGATCGGCCAGGTCTGCGCTCAGGTGGTACCCGTCCTCGATGGAACGGTTCGGCCGGACGCAATGGTTGTCGTGGTACAGAGCGGGGACGAACTGGTGGGTCTCGCCCCCGTGGAAGCCGTACCAGCGGTCGAATCCCCGGGCCAGGGGCCACGTCGCCCGCGAGGCCGCCATGTGCGTCTCGTCCTCAGGCGTGAGGTGCCACTTCCCCACGGCATAGGTGGCGTAGCCGTGCAGACGCAGGATCTCTGACAGGTACCCGTTCTCCTTGGGCGGCTTTCCCCAGTACCCCGGGAAGCCCGATGCCAGGTCGGCCACGCGACCCATCCCGCTGCGATGGTGGTTGCGCCCGGTCAGAAGACAGGCCCGGGTGGGTGAGCACAGGGCGGTCGTGCGGAAATTGGCCAGCCTGATACCGCCGGCGGCCAGACCGTCGATGGTGGGGGTGGTGATGTCGGAGCCGTAGCAGCCCAACTGGGCGAAGCCGACGTCGTCCAACACCACCAGAACCACGTTGGGGGCGCCGTCCGGGGGGGAAGGGTCCGGTGGCCACCAGGGCTCCGAATCGCGCCAGTCCCGCCCGATGCGCCCACCGAACTCCACCTTGGCCATGGACCGCTCCCCTCTGCCCGCCGATCGGCTGGTGCTCCCGGGGCCGATCGGTCCCCGCACACCCGGCCGCCCGCGCCGAGTACGCCCCGCCGTTCGAACGGCGACCCAGCATGCCATCGGCACCCGACGGGGAGACCTCCCGCACGGCCACCGGGGTCGCGGAGGTCGTCGTTTCGGGGACGCGCCGCCTCGTCGTCTCGCCGATATCGTCCGAGGTCACGGGGCTTTTCCGACGGACCCGGCGGGTGAGAGACCACCGGCGGGGCCCCGATGGCCAGACCCTGCGCCCGGCACGGTAACCTGTGTCACAGCACGGGCTCATTGCCGCGCGGGCCCTGCCGTACCGGTCTCCCACGGAGACTTCTGGCGTAACTGACGCGCGGAGTCGAGGAGGAACACCGACGTGCCCCCGTCGTCCCGCAAAGATCGAGGTCGGACCAAGGCCAGTGACCCGAAAGGGCGGGTGAGGCGCGGTCGTCCGAAGGTGTGTGTCTTCTGCACCGAGCACATCGCCTGGGTGGACTACAAGGACACGAACCTGCTCCGCCGCTTCATGAGCGACCGGGGGAAGATCAAGTCCCGCGCCAACACCGGAACGTGTTCGCAGCACCAGAGCGATGTGGCGCTGGCCATCAAGAACGCCCGGGAGCTTGCGCTGCTCCCCTACGCGGTGCGAACCCTCGCCGGCGACAAGTCGGCCGGTCGACGCGGCCGTGGTGGACCGGGACGTCCCTCGGACCGCCCGTCGCCCTCCGGACCCCCGGGGGCCGGACCTGCCGCCGACATCGCTCCGACGGGCGATGGCGCGGTACCGGAGACCGAAGAGATGGAGCCCACCCTGTCGGAGTCGGTCGAAGCCGTTGCGCCGCCGCCCGGCGACGAACCGGACGGGGTGGGTGCCCTCTCCGATGACGAGGTACAGGTGTGAAAGGGTCGGTCAGCGTCAACTGACGCCGGCGCCGGCGCTGCCGGCGTCCGCCTGGAACGGATCAGGACCCGTCCAGCGGTCACGTGACTGATGAGAGAGCCGGCCTCCGGGCCGGTAGGGAGAACCATGGCGACACAGAGAACGAGTTTCAACAAACTCCAACGGGATCGGGACAAGCAGGAGAAAGCCGCGGCCAAGCGGGACCGTCGTCAGAGCCGGGCCACCGCCACCGACCAGGAGGAGCCGCTGGCGGCGGTTCCCCCCACCGGCAACGAGCCGAGCGCCCAGGAGCTGCTCGACGAGGTCGAGAAGGTGCACCGGCAATTCGACGCCGGGGTGATCGACTTCGAGACGTACGAGAACACGAAGACGTCGCTGCTCAGTCAGCTCCCCGTCGACTGACGCCGGCCGTAGTTTCCCGCTCCCGTGCGGGATCGACCGGTGGACGGTGTCGCCGGGACTCACGCGAACGTGTCCCGGTGTGATCGCCCCACGATCGCCGCCGTCGTGTTCGATATCGGTGGCGTGCTCCTCGATTGGAACCCGCGGTACTTGTACCGCAAGGTGTTCGTCGACGACGAAGCGGCCATGGAGCGGTTCCTCACCCAGGTCTGTACTCCCGAGTGGCATGAGCCGCACGACCGGGGCGAGAGCACGGCCGAGTCCTGCGCGCACCTGGCCGAGGCCCACCCGGAGCACGCGGCCGAGATCTGGGCCTGGATGACACGGGGCGAGGAGATGGTGGCGGGGGCATTCGAGGACACGGTCGCCATCCTGACCGACCTCACTAGGGCCGGGACCCCCTGTTACGCACTCAGCAACATGGAGGCCGAAACGTTCCCTCTCCGTTTCGAGCGTTTCGGGTTCTTCGGCCTGTTCGACGGCATCGTGATCTCGGGATTCGAGAGAGTGGCGAAGCCGGACCGTGAGATCTTCGAGCTGCTGCTCGACCGTTTCGGTTTGGATGCCGGCACCACCCTGTTCATCGACGACAACATCGAGAATCTCGCTCCGGCACAAGCGCTCGGCCTGGCCACGGTGCACTTCCGGTCGTCAGAGGGCCTCCGACGGTCGCTGCGTGCTCTGGACCTGCTGCCGGGAGGCCCCGATGGCGCCGAGGTCGCCTGATCGGGAGACCGCCGTGCAGGGTCCGTCCCTCTTCCGGTACACAATGGGGCCATGGCTCGAGACAGATCTGCGCCGGAAGGCGATGCCAAGAAGAGACGGATCAGGACAGCCGTCTTCCGCAGCATCATGCGGATCGGGTTCCTGCGCCACTTCTATGTCCGGCGCCTTCTCCGGTTCATGGAGAAATCGAAGGCCAAGAAGCGCGCTCTCCCACCCGAGCTCACCCGCCTGGAGCAGATGCTGTCGCGCCTGCCCAAGCAGAAGCGGGCCGAGGCCCTGGAGGCCGCCCTCCTGGCCGACCCTGACGAGACCCCCAGCCGTGAGATGCGGCGCGTGGCCGCCCGTCAGGACCGCATGAGGAGCGACGGGCACGGGTACCGGTCCGGTCCGGGGATCGAACGTCCACGACGGCGCTCCTGACCACCGTGTGCGCCACCGGTCACGGCATCGCCCGGTCGTCGGATGATGCGTCCGCCGGCCCCCGCGACTGGCGTGACGACGAGCAGATCGGCCCGGTCGTCGTCGGTCAGGAGGAGCTACGCCGACGCGTGGCCGAGCTCGGGGCCGAAATCACAGCCGACTACGCCGAGACCCCACCCCTGCTCGTCGGCGTACTCAAAGGCGCCTTCATCTTCATGGCCGACCTCGCCCGAGCCGTCCATCTCCCGGTCGAGGTCGACCTGATGGCGATCGCCTCATACGGATCGGACACCAGCTCGAGCGGGGTCGTCCGCATCATGAAAGACGTGGACACCGATCTGGTGGGACGCCACGTGCTCGTCGTGGAGGACATCGTCGACAGCGGGACCACGCTGTCCTACCTCCGGCGGTACCTCTGGGCGCACCGGCCGGCCACGCTGGAGGTGTGTGCGCTGTTGGTCAAATCCGGGCTCCAGCTCAAGGACGCGGAACTGCGCTACATCGGATTCACCATCCCGCCCGACTTCGTCATCGGTTACGGCCTCGACGTCGACGAGCGCTACCGGAACCTGCCCGACGTCTGCATCTACCGGCCCGACGGGGCGTCGGGTGACTGACGTCCGGCGGGAACCGTCGGCATCCGGAACCGGATCCCCGAAGGGCGACGGTCCGATTCGGATCGTCGACCACCCTCTGGCCGTGCACCGTCTGTCGGGTTTGCGCGACGCCACCACCGACAGTCCTGGGTTCCGGCAGCTGGTGGCTGAACTGTCGACATTCGTGGCTTACGAGGCGCTACGTGACCTGACGACGGTCGACCGCCGCGTCGACACCCCTGTGGCGAGCGGCGTGTGGTGCCCCCGGGTGGAAGAGATGGTCCTGCTCGTCCCGGTGCTGCGTGCCGGACTGGGCATGGTGCCGGCCATCCAGGCTGCGGTCCCGTCCACCGAGGTGGCCCACGTAGGTCTGCGCCGCGACGAGGCCACGCTTCAGGCCGAGGTCTACCTCAACCGCCTGCCCAAGAACCTGTCGGGACGCCGCGTGGTGGTCTGTGACCCGATGTTGGCCACCGGCGGCTCCCTGGCCCAGGTGTGCGACATGGTGAAGGAGAGGGGCGGATCGACCCTGACGGTCGTGTGCCTCATCGCGTCGGTGCCGGGACTCGCCTTCCTGCGCGACCGGCACCCCGACGTCGGCGTCGTCTGTGTGGCGGTGGATCCGGAGCTCGATGACCAGGGGTTCATCGTGCCCGGTCTGGGAGACGCCGGCGACCGGATGTTCGGTCCGCCCGACTGACCCCGGGCGGTGTCGCGCGGCAACGGGTTAGCGCCCGATGTCCTCGTTCCACAGTTCGGGCTGCGCGGCGATGAACCGGGCGAGGAGGTCGACGCATGCGGCGTCGTCGAGATCGAGGACCTCGATCCCCAGACCCGCCAGCCAGTCGTTGCCTCCGGAGAAGTTGCGGGATTCACCGATGACGACGGCGCCGATCTGGAATTGCCGGACCAGGCCGCTGCAGTACCAGCACGGGGAAAGTGTGGTGACCATTACACAGTCGCCGTAGTGACGCCGCCGCCCGGCATCGCGGAACGCGGCGGTCTCGGCGTGGCAGGACGGGTCCCCGTCCTGGATCCTTCGATTGCGCCCTCGGCCGAGCAACGTCCCGTCGCGGTGGAAGAGGGCCGAGCCGATGGGGATGCCGCCCTCGTCGCCACCGAGACGAGCTTCCTCGAGGGCGACGAGGAGGAATGTCTGGCCGGTGGCCGGGTCGAGCCGACCGTCGGGGGCCAGGTCAGGCGGCGTCACCGCACTTGCGGACGGGGACGGAGGCGGTCAGAGTCTTTTCCGTGGTCGACGCGGTGGGCAGGTACCGGACTCGGATAGGCGCGCAGGACGTCGACCTCCCGTTGGTGCCGATCGCCGACGACCTGGCCATCGCTCTGCTCATCACCGTGGACCACGGTGTCCGCTTCGCCGAGCAGGCCGGTGCCGAGCTGGCCGAGCTTCTCGCCCCCTACGAGGCCGAGGTGGTCGTGTCCGTCGCCACTATGGGCATCCCCCTGGCCATTGAAGTCACGCGTGCCCTCGGGCTCGACGACTACCTCATCTTGCAGAAGACGCCCAAGATCCACCTGCAGGACGCCATCTCCGAGCCGGTCACGTCCATCACCACCGGAACGCCCCAGAGGTTGCTGTTCGACCGGGCCCGCGTCTCGGTGGTGGCGGGTCGCCGCGTGGCGGTGGTCGACGATGTGATCTCCACCGGTGCGTCGGTGCGCGCGGCGCTGAACATCCTCCGACGGGTGGGCGCCGAACCGGTCGTCATCGGCGCCATGTTGACCGAGGCGGCGACCTGGCAGATGGCCCTGGGCGAGGACGCGGGCCTGGTCCACGCCCTCGGGGGGATACCGGTGTTCCGCCGCGAGCGGTCCGGTGAGCTCGTCGAGGACTGGGACGGCAGCAGCGAGCGCGACATCATCCCGGCCAGCTTGACGACGGAGCAGTAGGGACCCCGTTCCCGTCCCTGCGGTCGCGGCGCACACGCCGGGAACCGAGCGACGGTTGAAGTCCGGCCTCGTCACGTCGCTGCTGTGCGCCCGGGATCGGCCAACGCGGCGTCCTGGACATCCGCCTGCCGACGCACCCCCTTCCAGGCCAGGGCGGCGTAGACGATCCCACCGGCGGCGATTCCGGTGAAAACGCTGAAGTCGGCATTGCCGGTGTGGACGGTGATCGGGTTCATCCAGTGGGGAACGGAGAACGTCGGATAGAGGGCGGACATGGAGGCGGCCATACCCAGAACCTGGGCGATGACGGCAGGCCAGTGGATGCCCCCGGTGCTCCAGTAGAGGCTGCCGCTGTCCACCCGCTGGAGCTCGCTCGGGACGTACCGCCATCTCCGGAGTCCCCAGTCCACGAGGTAGATGGCGACCCAGGGGGCGATCCAGATGATGACGACGTCCACGAAGTCCTTCAGGTAGCTACCGAAGGAGGAATCGAAGATGGCGTAAATGGTGATGCCGAGACAGATCACGCTGTCGACGATCACCGCCTGGTACCGCCGGACTCTCACGCCCAGCGCCTGGAGGGTGACGCCTGAGGAATACAGATCGAGGCTGTTGACGGCGAAGAGCTGGACGATGGCGAACAGGAGGAACACGACGACGAACCATGGTGGGATGACGCTCTGGTGGACGAAGGGCACGAAGGCATTGGCCGAGGTCCCCACCGAGGCGAGGAACGTCCCGACCACCGCGCCCAAGGTCATGACCAGGATCTCGGGAACGGCGGTGCCCAGGAACACCCACCCGACGATGGCCTTCTTCGAGGCGTCCGGGGGCAGGTAGCGCGAATAGTCGTTCCCACATTCCGTCCAACCGAGTCCGCTCAGGATGATCGTAAAGGCCAGTCCGGCCATGTAGGTCTGCCATCCGGCGCCGTGGGCGACGGCCGCCAGGTGCGCGTGGCTGATGCTGAAGCCGAGGACAACGGCGTAGAGAACGGCGAACGGGACGATGAGGAGGCGCAACGTCTTCACGATGGTGGCATGGCCCAGGAAGGGCAGGACGATCTGGATGGCCACCGCCACCAGGATGAAGAGAATCTTGGCCGGTGTCCCGGGATCGAAGCCGGCCTTGATGGCCAGGACCAACAGGGCGCCGACGATGAGGATGAGACCCTCGGTCTCGAACCCGATCTGGGTGATCCAGTTGAAGAACGAGATGAGCCGCGATCCGTTGGGACCGTAACTGGCGCGGTTGATGGCGAAGACGGTCGTGCCCGCGTCGGGGCCCTGGAGACTGCACACACCGAGCAGCAGGAAAGAGATGTTGCCGATCACGATCAACGACACCGCCTGGGCGAAGGTGAAGCCGAACGTCATCAAGATGGCGCCGTAGACGAAGTACTCGATCTGCACGGACGCTCCGGCCCACATGCCGAAAAGGTCACGAGGTCTGGCCCAACGTTCGCTGACGGGGATGTAGTCGATGCCGTGCTGCTCGACATGGAACGCCCTGTCCGCGTCCGGGGGTCCCGTGTCCGTGGGGACCTCTGCGGTTGCCGTCACCCGTCCTCCCTCAGCTCGCTGTCGTCAAACCCGCGACGCCTGTGCCGCCGTGGTGGCCGCCGGGGAGTAGATCCCGCCGGCGCGGTTGGTCGCGCTCAGGTCGTCGGCGACCAGAGGGGATGCGGTACCTCGAAGCCCACCGGTGAACCCCACCGATTGCGCGACGAGACCTCGTGCACCGGGCGTCGAGGGGCGACGTCCCAACGGCCCTCGGGAAAACCGAAGGAGACGCAGCAGGCCATGACCCATCCTTCGTCCGGTGGAACGCCGAGAATGGCGTAGGCCTCCGGGCCGTGGAAGACACTCAACACCACCGTGAGTGCACTGCCGACCCCCTCAGCCCGGGCCGCCAGTTGGGCGCTCCAGACGGCGGGGTAGATCGATCCGCCCGACGGGTCGTGCTGGGCGAACCCGAAGAGGAAGAGCGGGACCCCCTCGAAGTGATCGGCGAGATGCTGGGCCGAGCGTCGGACGCGTTCGAAAAGGACGCTGTCGGGGTGCTGGGGATCCTGGGCCGCGGCGGCGATCCGTGGTGCATAGACGGTCTTCCACAGCTGGTCCATGCTGTCGCGGTACAGGGGACCGAGCTGCGCCTTGACGCCCGGGTCGTCGACCAGGAGAAAGTGCCAGGTCTGGGCGTTTCCCCCGGTCGGCGCCCGGATGGCGGCATCGAGAATGCGCGCCTGGACGTCGAGCGGAACGGGATCGGGCCGCACCCTGCGCATGGCCCGACATGTGTAGAGAGCTTCAGAGACATCCATCCGGGCCCTGTCTATCAGGGCGCAGGTCGGGAAGGTGCCCTGCTCGGTACACTCGCAAGTCCGAGGAGAGATCGCAGAGGCCCAGACCTCCGGCGTGTGGAAGGAGGCCTCTTTGGACGACGACATCGAACTGCAGTCCGGCGGTGGGGCCCTCGAGCCACAGTCCGGCGCCCTCCCCGGGTTCGACATGGTGGCCGCCTCCATCCGAGCCGACGCCTCCGATGCGGACACCTTCTTCCGGGTCCTGGTGGCGAAGATGGCCGACGCGCTCGGTGACCGGGTCACCGTCAAGCGGTCGGGCGGCCTTCTGAAGCGTGACCGCCCGGTCACCGGAGTCGAGATGGACCTCACCAGCGCCGGAGCCGGCATCGTGCTGGCGGCGAATCGGGAGCACAGCGGGATCACGTGCACGGTGGTGCGCCGGGTCCGGGGCATCGCGCTCTCCACCAAGCAGGTGTCGATGCCCGAATGGATCGAGGAGCTCGTATCGGCGTTGGCCGAAGAGGCACAGCGGTCGCAGCAGACCTGGAGCGCGCTCCACGGGATGCTGTCGTAGTCCAGAGAGGTGGGATCGTGACCGACATACCCCAACAACAGCTGCCGGAGGACGCCCTGCGCCGTCTGAAAGAGACGGAGATCTCCGGCGGCAAGCGGCTGTTCACGTCCGATCTCACCGTGAACGAATTCCTCCTGGTCGAGGAAGCGGGGTTCACACCCCTCGGTCTGGTCATGGGCAGCTCCATCTACCAGATCGGCCTGCAGACCCGGCGGTGGAGCCAGTCCACCGAGCTCGACAAGCTCACCCAGGCCATGTACACGGCCCGCGAGTTGGCGATGACACGCATGGAGGAAGAGGCCGACGTGCTCGCGGCCGACGGCATCGTGGGGGTGCGTCTGGACGTCAATTACTACGAGTGGGGTAAGTCGACCGCCGAATTCATCGCCGTGGGCACGGCCGTCAAGGCGAAGGACGGGACGTCGTGGCGCAACGCCGAAGGCAAGCCCTTCACCTCGGACCTGTCGGGCCAGGACTTCTGGACGCTCCTCCATGCCGGGTACGCCCCGCTGGGCCTCGTCCTGGGTACGTGCGTGTACCACGTGGGTCACCGGACGCTGCTCAGCAGCATGGGCGCGGCGGGACGGGCCACCGAGTTGCCGAACTTCACGCAAGCTCTCTACGACGCCCGCGAGAGAGCCATGACCCGGATGGAGGAGGAGGCGGCCCGCCTCCAGGCCGCGGGGATCGTGGGCGTCCAGCTGATCGAGAAGTCCCACATGTGGGGGAGTCACACGATCGAGTTCCTGGCCATCGGGACGGGCGTACGGTCACTGAGCGACGAGCACGTGGTGCCTCCACCGGTGCCGGTCATCACCATGGACCGCTGATGGTCGGTCGGGCCCCTGACGGCGACGAGCCCCGCCCGGGTGCGGCCGGTCCCGGTGTGGCCGGCGCCGATGATGTCGTCTTCCGGCCGGACACGCGCCCGCGCACGACGTGGACGAGCGATCTCTCGGTGGCCGAGGCGGCCGCCGTCCGACGCGTGGGGATGGTGCCCGCCGGTTTCGTCATGGGCACGGCGGTGATGCAATTGGCTGCGGCCGGAAGTCAGCTCTACGGACAGTGGAGTCTGACCGGTCAGATCGGGAGCCGGTCCGGCGGCTACTCCGAGGCCTACCCGTGTGCCCACGGCTACGGCTTCGGAGCCAACGTCCAGGAGCACTACGGCTTCAGTGTCGAGGATGCGGTGCTGGCGGCATCCCTCACCGAGGGTTACCGGTTGGCGATCGAGCGGCTCCACGACGAGGCGACCCAACTCGGGGCCCACGGGGTGGTGGGCGTCGATCTCTTCTTCGAGAACATGGTCGGCTCGTCGGGGACGGCCACCTTCTTCGCCCGCGGTACCGCCGTCGGGCATCCGGGGACCCCCCCGTTGCCCTTGCCCTTTCTGACCAACGCCTCGGGCCAGCACTTCGAACGCCTGATCGCCCTCGGCTACGTCCCTACCGGGCTGGCGGTCGGGGTGGGTGCCGTCTACGTCCAGCCCAATTGCCAGGCGCGCGGCTCCTTCGGCATCGTCGGCGCCAACCGGCAGATCCCGTCGGCCATCGCCGTGTCCCGCTCCCGGGCGCGTACGGCGTTGGCGGCGACCGCGCACCGGTCGGCCGACGGAGTGGTCCACACCGAATGGACCGATCGACGCGTGAACCGCTACTCCGAGAGTTGGGACCAGCTCACGATAGCGGTGGGCACCGCCGTCCGTCGCTACACCACCGAGGTCGTGCCCCTCGCCCCCCGGCCCGTCATCCCTCTCCGACCGTGAGCCCCGTCACGCCCACGGCTCCCGGAATCGGCACCGCCCTGGCCGCCCTGCGCGCACCGTTCGTCCCCGGTGATCAGCACACGTTTCTCTCGGACCTCACCGTCGGTGAACTCGTGCTGTTGGAGGAGATCGGATACCGGCCTGTCGACATCGTCTCGGGCGCCGGATCCGCCAGCTGGAACACCCAATTCACAACCGCGGGCACCGAGGGGACCATGTGGGGACGGGCCATCGCCACGGCCATCGACAACGCCCGTTCGGGGATCCTGGAGGAGCTTCATGCGCGGCGGGCCGACGGGGTCGTGGCCATGCGCCTGGAATTCGAACGCGAACGCGCCAATCTGCTGACGTGCACCATGCTGGGCACGGCCGTCCAGGACACGGGGCCCCGGCCCGCCGGCGCTCACCCCTTCGCCACCACGCTGACGGCTCGCGACTTCCATCTCCTCGTACGCGCCGGTTACCACCCGGTGGGCATCGTGATCGGAGTTTCGGTGGTGGGGTTCGCGGCGCGGTCGGCCGCCCAGTCCCTGGGCCTCGCGCGCGACAACGTCGAGTTGAGCGACCAGACGACGGCGCTGTATTCGGCTCGCGAGCAGGCCATGGAGATGATGGAGCGGGAAGCGGGGGAACTGCACGCCGACGGGGTGGTCGAGGTCCAGCTCCAGGAACGACCGGTGAACGCCCTACTCACCCACGCCGTGGAGTTCATCGCCGTCGGTACGGCCGTCTGCCGGGGGGCGGACGGTCATCGCCACCTCGAACCCGAATTTCAACTCACGCTCGACGACCCGCCCGGCGCCACCTTCAGCAACGAGTAGTCAGTTCGAAACGCCGATCGCCGCCGCCGGACGCGTCAGAGGACGAGCATCTCGTCCGCCCGCGTGAGCCAGGCGTCGACCTCCGCCCCACGACCGCGCCGGATCGACCAGTCGAGGTACCGGATGAAGAGGTGGGCGAGATAGGCCAGCCGGCGCTGCTCGTCGAGATCGTCGAACGCGGCCGCGAACAGGCGGGCCCGCACCCCCGGATCGCACCGCACGGACAGGCTGGCCAGGGCCAGGCTGACAAGATCGAAAGCGGCGTCGCCGACCTTGGCGAAGTCGGTGTCGACGACGGCGGCGAGGGTTCCCCCATCGTGCAGGAGGTTCCCGGGATGCAGGTCCCAATGCACGATGTCATGGCCGACGAGGTCGACCTGATCGATGGCGTGGCCGAATGTCTCGATCCTGGCCACCAGTGAAGCGGTGCGTGCGTTGTGGACCCGTAGGGACTCGTGGAGGCAGTAGCCCTCGCCACCCACGGTCAGAGTCGTGATCAACACGTCCGGCCACTGGCCCGGATCATCTGATCGGGCGAGACCGAGACGGCCCGGGTGGAGAGCGAGGAGCCCGTCGACGAGTTGGTGTCCGAGGCTTTCCACGGGTGTTCCGGGCATGAAGTCCTGAAGGACGAACAGGCAATCCTCGGTGGCGACGGTCCGCTCCGGGGGAACAGGCCAGTGTGCATCGACGCGCAACCGCTCCGACAGGGCGACGGCGTCATAGCGCTGTGGGCGCGTGGCGGGCCGAGGGTCCCACTTGACGACGAGGCGACGGCCCGCCGGTCCCACCACCTGGTGGGCGCCTGTCTCACCGCCGTGAAGCCGACCCACGAGCCGGTAGCTCTCACCGGTCGTCTGGGACAGCAGGGCGATGGCGTGCTCGGCGTCCATCAAGCCCAGGCCGGGTCGGAGCTGCTTGACCTCGGTTCGCTCCCGGTACACGCTGGTGCCACGGGGGGCGACGACAGCGGGTGGGAAGAGGACCGGATGGCCCGTCTCCGACGCAGGTGGACACGAGCCGGTCGTACCGGTTGGCGATCCATGGCGGTGCTCACCGTATGCGGATCGACGGCGCTCGTCACGGCCGCCGCCAGTTCTCCGACCGGCGCGGCGGTGCCACACACGAAGCCGGCTCTGTGTGCGGCGTCGGCGGTGCACGTCACGGCGAGCACGGACCGTCCCTCCTATGCCCCGGGTCAGTTGGTGAGGATGACGTCCACCATCACCAACGTGTCCGCAACCCCCTGCAGTGCCTGGCTGGGGCTCGATCCCGGCTTCTCGCCCAGCTTCATCGTGGTCAATTCCCACAAGAACGAGGTCTGGGACCGTTGCTGGGTCGATGACCACCCCGGAGCCTGCTTCGAGATCCTCTACCAGCACCGGTTGAACCCGGGCCGGTCGTACCACACCGTTGCCGTGTGGGACCAGGGTTCGGCCATGGGAACCCAACCGCCTCAACGCGTCCACCCGGGCACCTACACATGCCTCACGTACTACCAGTACATCTCCGGGGCGAAGGTCAGCTTCCACATCACCCGGTAATGGGGAAGGGCGTCGGCGGGACACCGCGACCGTCCGCCTGGAGGAGCGGATCGTCGAACAGCAGCGCCTCAGGTACCGCCCGATGGGCCGAGGGAGAGGGCACGGGCCCACTGGTCGAGGGCGGGACGCAGATGGCGCAGGGCGGCCAGGGCTTTCATGTTGCCTCGGACGAACCCGGCGCGTTCGGTGTCGCCGACGGCGCGCACCACCACGAGCGGGTGGCCGACGAGAACGCGGGCCAGCCACACCGACTCCATCTCCACCGCCAGCGCTCCGCCGCGCGCCAGGGCGGTGCGGGCCGTGCCGTGGACGATCGACGTCGAGCAGGCCACGGCGCCGACCCGGACGTCGCGCCCGTGGTCGCGCAACGCCGTCGCCACGGACTCGGCGTGGGGCAGCGCCACGGGGTCGGCCCCATCGGGTGGGTGGAGGGTGTCGGCCACGACGAGTTGTCCCGGCTCCAGCGTGGGCTCGAGGCCCCCGGCGATGCCGACGATGGCCAGGGGGGTGCCCGCCGGGAGGGTGTCCACCAGGCGGGCCCCGGTGGCTGCGGCCTTGGCGTGGCCCATACCGGTGCGGACCACCTCGCCCCCGATGGCCAGGGCCTCCAGGCGCAAGGCGGCCAGGACGGTGACGGCGGACGGCATCGACGCATTCTGACCGGTCGCGGCGCCGGACACGAGCGGGCTCCGAGACGCCTAACGTGGGCAGCCGGGCGAAAAAACAGGGGGGCAGATGGCCGAGATCTCCGGGGTGTGCGACGAGCGCTTTGCCGGTGTGCGCGACGCCTTGGCCGCCAACCTCGACCGCGGGCTCGACGTCGGCGCCTCGGTGTCGGTCTTCGTCGACGGTGTGGCGCTGGTCGACATCTGGGGCGGCCACCTCGACGAGAAGGGCTCGGTTCCCTGGCAACGCGACACCATCACCAACGTCTGGTCGATCACCAAGACGATGACGGCATTGTGTGCGCTCATCCTGGCTGACCGCGGGGAGCTCGAGTTCTCGGCCCCGGTGGCGCGCTACTGGCCCGAGTTCGCGGCGGCGGGGAAGGCGGCGGTCGAGGTCCGCCACCTTCTCGGCCACACCGCCGGCCTGTCCGGATGGTCGGAGCCGATCACCGCCGACGATCTTCCCGACTGGGACAAGATGACGGCGCTGCTCGCCGCCCAGGAGCCGTGGTGGGAGCCGGGGACACAGTCGGGGTACCACGCCCTCACCCAGGGGTACCTCGTCGGCGAGGTCATCCGGCGGATCACGGGCGTGTCGCTCGGTTCCTTCTTCGCCTCCGAGGTGGCCGGCCCTCTCGGCGCCGACTTTCACATCGGCCTTCCCGCGGCGGAGGACGACCGGGTCGCCCTCATGATCCCCCCCGAGCTGCCCGAGGCCTCCGAGACCGATTCCATCGCCGCCCGAACTCTGCTGAACCCCCTCATGACCGGGGCGGAACCGTGGAAGGAGTCGTGGCGCCGCGCCGAGATCCCGGCCGCCAACGGGCACGGCAACGCCCGATCGGTGGCCCTGATCCAGTCGGTGGTGGCCGGTGGCGGGGAGGTCTCCGGTGTCCGTCTGCTCTCCTCCAAGGGCTGCGAGGCCATCTTCGAGGAACAGGCCAACGGCACCGACCTTGTCCTCGGACCGGGCTTCCGCCTGGGCATGGGCTACGGACTCAGTTCGGACATGATCCCCATCGGGTCCCATGCCTGCTTCTGGGGAGGGTGGGGCGGGTCGATCGTCGTCATCGATCTCGACGCCCGGCTGGTCGTCTCCTACGTCATGAACCGGATGGCGATGGCGCTGCTCGGTGACACGCGTGGCGCCGACATCTTGTTCGCCGCCGCCGTCGGAGCCACTGCCTGACGACTGGTCGTCGTCACCGTCGCTGGTCGTCGCCGTCCAGAGCCACCGTGAGCCGGTCGAGGAACGCGCCTTGGGCCTCGAGGAGCTTCCGGCGGGCGACCGCCACCGTGAACCACGCGGCGCGGTCGATCTCGGGGAAGGACCGGACCTGTCCCGACCCCCGGGGCCATTCCATAGCGAAGGTGTTGCTCCGGACCGTGGCGACGTCGAGGGCACCGGCCACCGCCCACGCCCGGACGCGCTTTCCGCCCCGCTGCGTGACCTCTCCGAGATCGATCCGTGGGCCCGGCGGCGCGGCGGCGCCGATCTCTTCGGCGAACTCCCGGTCCGCCGTCGCCGCCGGGTCGTCGCCGTCGTCGATCTCGCCTTTGGGGATCGACCAGGCACCGTCGTCTCGGTTCGCCCACAGCGGGCCCCCGGGGTGGACGACGAGGACCTCGAGGAGGCCGGCCGCACTCTGTCGGTAGACGAGGAGGCCGGCACTGACGACGGGCACGTCACAGACCTACACCCCTCGGCCCCTCGACCGGAAGTCCGATCTCAGGCCGGAGGACGCACTCACCTCGGACGACAAACGCACCCCGGAGGACAGACTCACCCCGGAGCACAAATTCACGGGGAGTATCGACAACGGCACCCGCTGTAGACTTCCGGTGGGGGGAAACACGCTGACGGACCTGTCCCTGGTGCCCGCCCGGACACATCATGACCACGGCAGTCACCTCCCCGGCGGGAAGCGGGGCTCGCGTCTCGAAGGCTGACAGAAGGCTGCCCGGTGCCGGGTTCCGCTCACGACGGTGGCGGCGGGCGGTGGCCGCCGCAGCGGCCGTCACCGCGTTGGTCTCGGGATGCCTGCTGGTGACGAGCGACATCAAGGCCCGTGCCGAGATCCGGACGACCGACCTGTCGCTGGCCACGGTCGCGCCGCGCCTGAACGCGATTCGGGCGGCCCTCGGACGCGACGAGCGACGCCTCGCCGCCGCCGAGGCCCGACGGGCGGCGGTCACCCGCTCCTTCGATGCCGCCCAGTCCACGCTGTCGGCCACGCAGGCCGGTCTCGCCCGCGCCCAGGCGGGGATCCGGTCCCAAGGAGTCGACCTGGGCGTGCTCGACACCTGCCTGAGTGGTGTCGAAGAGGCCCTCAATCAGATCGCGGTCGGGCAGACATCCGGGGGCCTCGCCTCCTTGCGAGCCTCGTCGTCGTCGTGTTCGACCCTGAACGGGGCGGCGTAGGCCATGGCGCCGCGTCCGGCGTCGGCCATGGCCTCGCGTCCGGCGTCGACGATGGCGTCGGCTCGTTCCCGCCGACTCGTCGTCGGCGCCGCGGTGGCGATCATGATCGGCGTCCTGGTGGCCGGGATCGTCGACGACGTGCAGGTGCAGTTCCGACTGCACCGGAACCAGAGCCGGGTGGCGACCACCGACGCCGCTCTGCGTCGGACCGACGCCCTGGTGTCGTCGGCGACCCGGTCGGTGCGCGCCGCCGACGAGGGTCGGGTCGCGGCCCAGAGCAGCCTGAGCCAGGTGTCGGCCGAGCTCACCTCGGCGCAGAGTCTGCTGTCACAGTCCCGGGCGGGGACGGCCCTGCGGACCGTGGCGCTCGGCGATGTCGACCAGTGCGCCGGCGGGGTGAGCCGATCGGTGTCCGCTCTCGAGGGGGGACGGCAGAAGCAGGCGATCGCCGCTCTCTCCTCGGTGGCCGCTGTGTGCGAGAGCATGCTCGGCTCCGGTGCCGGCGGACCCGTCTACCCGTTCGACTTCGCCGACCCCGACATCCTGGTCTCCAAGGGCACCTACTACGCCTACGGGACCAACTCGGCCGACGGAAACATCCAGATCATGAAATCGACCGACCTGTCGCACTGGACGAAGGGGGGCGACGCCCTGCCCACCCTGCCGTCATGGGCGGCGCGCGGCGACACCTGGGCCCCCGCCGTGATCCACCTGAAGCGGTCGTACCTCCTCTACTACACGGTCGCCACCGCCGGGAGCCGTGTCCCGTGCGTGTCGGTGGCGACGGCCAAGAGGCCGCAGGGACCGTTCACCGACACGACCCGAGCGCCGCTCGAGTGCCAGCGGTCACTCGGTGGTTCGATCGATCCGTCGCCCTACCTCGACGCCGGGGGACATCCGTACCTGGTCTGGAAGTCGAACGGATCCGGCGTCCAGCCGGCCACCCTCTGGGCCCAGGCTCTCGATCCGGCGGGGACCGCCCTGAGGGGCACCGACCCCACCGCGTTGCTGCGCCCCGGCCGACCGTGGGAGGGCTCGGTGGTGGAGGCGCCGTCGATGGTCAGTGTGGGCGGGACGTACTTCCTCTTCTACTCGGGCAACGACTGGAACAGCGTCGACTACGCCATCGGTGTGGCGCGCTGTGCCGGCGCTCTCGGGCCCTGCGTCAGACCGTTGTCGGGGCCGCTGTTGGGGTCACAGCCGGACCTCGAAGGCCCCGGTGGGGAGGCGGTGTTCACCGATACAGACGGACAGCTCGAGATGGCCTTCCAGGCGTGGCTCCCGGGCGCCGTCGGCTACCCCCACCCGCGGCTGCTGTTCGTCCGTCGGCTGGCCGTCACCGGCGGCATCCCCACCGTCGAGCCGCCCGGATGAGTCCCGTCGTCGACCGGGGACCGCCTCAGGACGCGGCCGACCCGGGGGCCCTGGTCCAGGCGCTCAGATCGTCGGTCGGGTAGGCCCCCACGTCAGGGGCGGGCAGTGGTGCGCCGAACAGGTAGCCCTGGGCCAGGTGGCATCCGAGCGTCTGGAGGATCGGCACCTGGGCCGATCTCTCGACCCCCTCGGCGATGACCGACAGGCCCAACGCATCACCGAGGCCGATGATGGCCCGGACGACGGCGGTGTCCGCCGAGCGGAGGTCCACCTCGCGGACGAAGCTGCCGTCGATCTTCACCGTCTCGACGGGAAAGCGTTTGAGGAAGCCGAGAGAGGAGAACCCCGTCCCGAAGTCGTCGATCAGGAAATGCAGTCCCAGCTGCCGGAGCGTGCGGAGCACCTCGACCGTCGACTCCGGGTCGCGCATGAGGGTGCTCTCGGTGATCTCCAGCCAGAGCCGATCGCCGTTGATCCCGGCGGAGTCGAGGCTGCCGGCGACGACGTCGGGGAAACCGGGGTCGACCAGTTGCCGCCAGGCCACGTTGACCGAGATGTTGAGACGGGCCTCGTCCAGTCCCGCCCGCTCCCGGCCGACGTCCCAGGCTGCGGCCTGTCGGCACGTCTCGCCCAGAGCCCAGGCGCCGAGGGGGACGATGAGGCCGCTGTCCTCGGCCATGGCGATGAAGTCCTCGGGCAACAGCAGCCCGCGGGTGGGATGGCACCAGCGCACCAGTGCCTCCATCCCGACCAGGGTCCGGGTGTGGAGATCGACGAAGGGTTGGTAGTGCAGCTCCCATTCGTGGCGTTCGAGCGCGCCCTGCAGTTCCTTCGACGTCCGCAGGCGGCTCTTGGTGGCATGCGTATCGTCGTCGGTGTACATCTCGACGTGGCCCTGTCCCCGCTCCTTGGCCCGGTACATGGCGATGTCGGCGTGATGCAACAGGGTCGACCCGGACTCGGCGTCGTCGGACGAGAGCGCGATCCCGACACTGAACGACACGAAGGTCTCACCGCCGGCCTCGGTCAACGGCTCGCCCATCGTCGACCGCAGCCGGTCGGCGATCTCGAGCACGTGGGTCTCGTCGGCCACCTCGTCGCACAGGACGGTGAACTCGTCGCCCCCGAACCGGGCCAATGTGTCGCTGGCCCGCAGCGCGTTGCTCATGCGCTGGGCGACGGCGCGCAGAAGTCGGTCACCGACCTCGTGACCGTGACTGTCGTTCACCATCTTGAAGCGATCGAGGTCGACGAACATCACGGCCACCCGGTGTCCGCCGCGTTTGGCCCGGCGCAGGGCCATCTCCAGGCGGTCGACGAAGAGATCCCGGTTGGGGAGGTCGGTGAGGGGGTCGTGGATCGCCGCGTGGGTCAGTCGTTCGCGCATCTTGCGGCGTTCGGTGATGTCCTCGATCTGCCCGATCAGGTAGAGCGGTGATCCGGTGGCGTCCCTGACGCACGACGCGCTGACCGACGCCCAGACATCGTGGCCGTCGGAGTGGCGGTATCGCTTCTCCATCGAGAAGGTCTCGACCTCGCCGGCGGTCAGGGCCCGCACCATGGCGACGTTGTCCTCCACGTCGTCGGGGTGCGTCATCTCGCTCACCGTCGATCCCACCAGGGTGCGCGGGTCGCGACCGACGATGACACCGAAGGCCGCGTTCGCCCGCAGCAGGACGCCGTCGGTGTCGGTGAGGATCATCCCGATCGGAGCCATCTCGAAGATGGTCCGGAAGCGCTCCTCGGCCTCCGCCACCGCGGCGTCGGCCTCCCTCTGCTCGGTGATCTCCTCGATCTGTGCCATCACCCACAACGGCGTCCCGTCGGTCTCCCGGACACACGAGGCGTGGACGCGCACCCAGACCACCGGACCGTCGGCCCGCAGCAGGCGGGTCTCGGCCCGGAGATGGACGATGTCCCCGACCACCAGAGCGTGGACCTGACGGGCGACGGCGTCGCGATCGGCGGGGTGGACGACGTCGTACAGGACCGTTCCCACGAGATCGCGCGACGGGCGGCCGACGATGGCCCCGGCGGCGGGGTTGACCCGCAGGAGCAGACCGCTGGCGTCCACCACGGCCATGCCCAGAGGCGCCTGGTCGAAGGTGAGGTCGGGGCCTCGCCCGGCATCGGCATCGGCATCGGCATCGACGTCGGCTCGGCCGCCGCCCGCCGGGCGCGACGAGAGGAGGGATTCCCTACTCACCGCCCTCGAACGAGCATCGAAACGCCTCCCCTCGGCCGCGACCGTCCCTGTCTTCAGAGACCGTGACTGAGAGTGGTATCGGCAGGTCGGGCCCACGGCTTGACGGCGGCGGGGCGGGGCTGGGGCGAGTCTGGGTCGTGTCTGGGTCGTGTCTGGGTCGTGTACCGCCGCGCCGCTCAGACCCGGGACGCTTCGGCCCCCGGGGAACGATGAGCGGGCATAATGACGAGGTGGCGGGGGAATCTGACGAACGGCCGTGGGGAGGCTTCACCGTCCTCGATGACGCCGAGGGCCACAAGGTCAAACGGATGGTGGTCCGGCCCGGGAAGCGCCTCAGTTACCAGCGCCACGCGCGGCGTTCGGAACACTGGTTCGTCGTCCGCGGCCGGGGCCGCGCCGTGGTGGACGGATCCGTCCGCGAGCTCACCGCCGGGATGGCCCTCGACATCCCGGTGACCTCCGCCCACCGGATCGAGAACGACGGAACCGTCGACCTGGTCTTCATCGAGGTGCAACACGGGGACTACTTCGGCGAGGACGACGTCGTCCGGTTGGAGGACGATTTCGGTCGCGGCCCGCCGCCACCGGTGACCGCCGGTTAGGAGCGACCGACCGAGACGGCGACGTCGTCGCGCGCCGGACCCGACGGGGAGCCGTCGCCGGTCACGGGCACGCCGTCGCAGTAGGTGATCCGGTTGGTGCGCACGGCCGGGACGCGCGCTCCGGGCAGGATGATCCCGATCAGGTTCAGGGGATCGGCTGCGTTCAGGTGCACCGTCTCCCCGTGCCGCCCGCCGCGGCGCACGGCGCGCAGCTCCTCGACGGCCTCCGGCAAGGCGTACTGTTCGCCGGCGAAGCCGGTCACGAAGCGCCCGCCGCGGACGAGACCCCGGGCTTCGAGCCGCCGCAGCGCCCAGACCACCTCCCGCCACGGCAGGGCCAGGTTCTCCCGGGTCGTCAGATCCCAGAAGACCACCCCCCACCGGGCCAGCAGCTGGCCGGCCACCTGCTCGGCCAGTCCGTCGGGGTCGTCGGTCCGGCCGGGCCCCGGGAGCAGCGCCCATCGGCCCTCGCCACCTTCGCGCCAGGTCGGAGCCCGGCGCACCCCGAGACGACGGTGCTCCTCGTGACGGTGGCGCCGCTTCCAGGCCTGGCGGGCCGAGAGAAGTGATCGCACGGCCTGGAAGCCGTCGGCCGTGACGATCCCGCGGGCCACGAGGTCCCAGAGACCTTCCTCCACTTCGACGGGGAGACGGCCTGTCGCCTGGCGCAACTCGGAGTGGAACATCGCGCCGTGCTCTCGCAGCGCGTCGAGCACGTCGCGACCGGCTCCGTGGGCGGGTTCGGTGGCGACGGCGTCGCCGCGCGCCCCTGGAGGAGCCAGGACAGGTCCTGGCGCTGGGCGAAGGTGACGGGGGTGGCACGCGACGGTGTGGCCGATCCCCGACCGGGGTCGTCCTCCGCCTCGGGACGCAGCGCCAGTCGGCCCCAGACGAGCTCGCCCGAGAGACAGAGATCCTCGAGCCAGCGCGGCTGGTAGTTCTCCACCCGGGCGGGAAGGACCGCTTCCTCCCAGGCGCCGGCGGCGAGCTCGAATCCCTGCAGCTGATCGACCACGGCCATGACCCCGGCCCGCCCGACCCGTTGCGCACCGGGGGCGACGTGCTGCCACCGGAGAAGGAAGCGCATGAAATCCTGGGCCGTCACCGGCTCGATCTCCCGTCGCAACCGGTGCTGGGTGTAGGCGTGGATGCGGGCGAGGAGACGACGGGCGCACCACTGTTCGGCGTCGGCTGAGGCGTCGGCTGAGGTGTCGGTGCCGGCGTCGGCGTCGAGGGCGGGATCGAAGTGTCCCCGCAGGGCGAAGCCCTCGGCTTCCAGCCGGGCCAGTCCCACCTTCACCCGGCTCTCGGCCAGGGCCGTGCGCGCCGCCAGCAGGCGGACGGTCACCGGACCGGTCACGTCGAGATGTCCCCGGATGGCGTCGGCGGCGGCCGCGTCGGGGTCGGGGTCATCGTCGCCCGCCAGAGCGGCCGGGGGGCGATGGTCGGGGTCGAACCGGGCGTCGGGGAAGAGAGCCTCGACCGTGGCCCGGCGCTCGACCGCCGACCACAGCGCCCCGGCGTGCTCGCCGTGCTCACCGTCGGCGTCCCCGGCGCCGGCGACCGCGACCGTCACGGCCCTCCCGGTGGCGGCCAGGGTGTCGAACCAGGGCCGGTGGTCGACCAGCGGTCGCAGGACCACGAGGGAGAGCAGAAGATCGTGGAGCTCCTCGGGGCCGCGGATGTCGGGTGCCGCCTCGGCCCGGACCCGGGCCACGGCGTCGGGGTCGAGCCGGGCCAGACCGGCGGCCTCGAGCGGCAGTCCCCGGCGCATCTGGACGGCCCGGGTCCGGCGTTCCTCGAGGGGCGCGTCGTCGAGGAAGGTGTAGGGCTTCCCGTTCAGGATCTCGTGGGAGAACACCGACGGCTCGGTCGACTCGACGAAATGCACCCGGGTGTCGCCCGACTCGAGCCGACCGAGCATCTCGACCAGGCCGTCGACGTCCATGGCCTCGTGGAGACAGTCGTGGAGGGTCTGGCGCACGAGGAGATGGTCGGGGATCCGGACGGGACCGGCGGCCGCGTTCTCCTGGCAGGCGGCCAGCGCCGGGAAGACGGCCGCCATCAGGTCGTCGGACTCCATCCGCTGGATGGGCAGAGGGTTCTTCTTGCCGCCCCGGAAACGCAGGACGGCCAGCGAGCGGTTGAGATTCCACCGCCACCGCGAAGTGAACATGGGCGAGGCCAGCACCGCCTGCTCCAGCGCGGCCCGGGCCGTCTCGGACCGAAGCATCCGCGGCGCGCTGTCGAGGGGGAAGCTGTGCTGCGGCCCCAGTGAGAGCACGACGGCGTCGTCGTTGGCCGCCGCCTGGAGCTCGAAGTCGAAGGTGGCGCAGAACTTCTTGCGCAGCGCCAGCCCGAGGCCCCGGTTGACGCGACCTCCGAGGGGAGCGTGGACGACCATCTGCATCCCGCCGGCTTCGTCGAAGAAGCGCTCGAAGACAATGTCGTCGCCGGTGGGGATGACGCCCAATTCTCCGAGCCCGGCCGCCAGGTAGTCGACGAGCTGCCGCGCGTCGGGCGGCTCGAGTCCGCACGCCTCCTCTACCGACCGGGCCGCCGCCCGCCGCCGGCCGTCGGTGCTCTCCGCTGTGTCGTCGGGAGGGTCGTCCGATGTGCGGTCGGGTGTGCCGATGAGTGTGCCGGTGAGGAGGTCCCCCACACTCTGGCGCAGGCGCGAGACCTCGTCGGACAGCTCGGCCGTGCGGCTGGGGGCCTCACCCACCCAGAAGGGGATGGTGGGGTGGGCGCCTTCGGCGTCGGTGACCCGGACCTCTCCCTGGGTCACCCGGCGGATCCGCCAGGAATGGGTCCCGAGGAGAAAGACGTCGCCCACCATCGACTCGATGGCGAAGTCCTCGTTGACCGTCCCCACCGGGGTGTCGTCGGGATCGAGGATGACCCGGTAGTCGCCCACCTCGGCGATCGCCCCCCCGCTCGTGAGCGCAGCCAGCCGGGCCCCGCGCCGCGGTCGGAGGACGGCGTTGACGCGGTCGCGGTGGAGATAGGCCATCCGCTTCCCCCGCCCGGTGGTGATCCCCTCGGTCGCCAGTTCGAGGACCGCCTCGTAGTCGGCGTCGCCGAGCTCGGCGTAGGGTGCCGCCCGGCGGACGAGCCGGAGGAGATCCGCCTCGCCCCATTCCTCGGCCGCCGCCACCTCGGCCACGATCTGCTGGGCCAGGATGTCGAGGGGGGCGACGGGGGGAAAGGTGGCGTCCAACCGGCCGCCGCCGACGGCCGCCAGCAGCGCCGCGCACTCGACCAGTTCGTCGCGGGTGAGCGGGAAGAGGATCCCCTCGGGCGTGCCGCGGCGCGAGTGGTTCGACCGGCCCACCCGCTGGAGCAGCGTGGCGATGGCCCGGGGCGAGCCGACCTGGCAGACGAGCTCGACGGGGCCGATGTCGATCCCGAGCTCGAGCGAGGCCGTGGCCACGAGGGCCCGGAGATCACCGGCCCGCAGGCGGGTCTCGACCCGGTGGCGGCGGTCCTTCGAGAGGCTCCCGTGGTGGGCGGCCACGTGGTCGGGACCGAGCCTCTCGGCCAGGAGGTGGGCCAACCGTTCGGACAGCCGCCGGGTGTTCACGAAGACGAGGGTCGTCCGGTGGGCCCGGACGTGCTCGGCGATCCGGTCGATGATCTCGCCGAACTGCTCGGTCGAGGCCACCGCCGTGAGCTCGGTCCCGGGGAGCTCGATGGAGATGTCGAGCCGCCGGGCATGCCCACAGTCGACGATGGCGGTCGACCGCCCGTCGCCCACGCCGGAGAGCAGCCGCGCCGTCTGCTCGATCGGCCGCTGGGTGGCCGACAGCCCGATCCGCTGGGGCCGGGGCCCGATCTGGAGGTTCTCGAGCCGCTCGAGGGTGAGGGTCAGGTGCGATCCCCGCTTGTCCCGGGCCAGGGCGTGGATCTCGTCCACGATGATCGTCTCTACCTGGGTGAGGGTCTCCCGGCTGCGTCCGGCCGTCACGAGGAGATAGAGGCTCTCCGGCGTCGTCACCATGAAGGTGGGCGGATCCTTGACCATGGCGGCGCGGGCCCCGGCGGTGGTGTCGCCCGTCCGGACGGCCACCGTGACGGGGGGGACCGACAGCCCCAGGCGGGCTGCCTCCTCGGCGATCTCGGCCAGGGGTCCTTCGAGGTTCTGGTGGATGTCGACGGCCAGCGCCTTCAGCGGTGAGACGTAGACCACCCTGGTCGCCCCGGGGACGACGGTGCCGGCGTCATGGGCCCGGTAGGCGGCGTCGATGGCCACCAGGAATCCGGTGAGGGTCTTGCCGGACCCGGTGGGGGCGGCGATCAGGGTGTCACCCCCGACCCGGATGAGGGGCCACCCCTCGGCCTGGGGCGCGGTGGGCCCCTCGGGGAACCGCCGGGCGAACCAGGAGGCGACGGCCGGGTGGAAGCCCGGGAGCGGGGTGCTCACCCCGCTCAGGGTACCGGTCGGGTGTGGCGGGGAATCCCCCTACCCTGAGATTGGTTGTTACTGCAACGAAAGAGGGTGGGAAGGCGGTACGAGAGACCACCCGGTGACGGAGATGACAATGGCTGAACTGAACCAGACCCTGCCACTACTGCCCCTGACCTCGGGTGTCGTGCTCCCGGGGATGGTCTTCACCATGGCCCTCGAGACCGACGAGGCCAGGGCGGCGGCCGACGCCGGCGGAGCCGGCCGGTGGCCGAGCTCGTGCTCGTCCCCCACATCGACGGCCGCTACGCGTCGGTCGGGGTGGTGGCCGAGATCATGGAAGCCGGTGAGCTGCCCGGCGGGCCCCGGGCCATGGTGGTGCGCGGCATCGAGCGGGTCACGATCGGCACCGCCGTTCCCGGCACCGGGACCGGCCCTGTGGGTCCAGGTGGAACCGGTCACCGAGGGCCCCGACACACCCGAGGCCACCGAGCTGGCCCGTGAGTACCGGGCCGTGCTCGAGAACATCCTCCTCACCCGCGGCGCCCGCCGGATGGCCGAGCGTCTGCGCGAGGTGACCGAGCCCTCTCAGATGGCCGACCTGTCCGGGTACTCGCCCGGACCTGACCCTGGCCCAGAAGGTCGAGGTCCTCGAGACCGTCGACGTCGCGGCGCGCCTGCGCCTGGTCATCGGTTGGGCCCGGGAGACCCTCGCCGACCTGACGCTGCGCGAGCAGATCAAGACCAACGTCGAGGAGGGCATGGAGAAGACCCAGCGCGAGTTCCTCCTGCGCCGCCAGCTCGAGGCCATCCGCAAGGAGCTCAACGAGCTCGACGGCACCGCCGACGAGGGCACTGCCGACGACTACCGGCGCGAAGGTCGAGGGACGCGACCTTCCCGAGGCCGTGCGCACGGCGGTCGCTGCGCGAGATCGACAAGCTGGAGCGGACGAGCGAGCAGAACCCCGAGCACGGGTGGATCCGGACCTGGCTCGACACCGTCCTCGAGCTGCCCTGGGGCGTCGTCAGTCCGAGGACAACCTCGACGTCACCGACGGCGGCCGCGGATCCTCGACGAGGACCACGACGGGCCTGACCGACGTGAAGGAGCGCATCCTCGAGCACCTGGCCGTCCGGACGCTCCAGGTCGAGCGCGGCCTCGTTCCCGTGGGTCGGCGCGGCGCCGGTGCCATCCTGGCCCTGGTCGGTCCCCCGGGCGTGGGCAAGACCTCGCTCGGCGAGTCGGTGGCGCGCGCCCTGGGACGGAAGTTCGTCCGGGTCGCTCTGGGCGGCGTCCGTGACGAGGCCGAGATCCGCGGCCACCGTCGCACCTACGTCGGCGCCCAGCCCGGCCGTCTCGTCCGGGCGCTGCGCGAGGCCGGCACCATGAACCCGGTGATCGTGCTGGACGAGGTGGACAAGCTCGGTGCCGACTACCGCGGCGACCCGTCCTCGGCGCTGCTCGAGGTCCTCGACCCGGCCCAGAACCACACCTTCCGCGACCACTACCTCGAGGTGGAGCTCGACCTGTCGAAGGTTCTGTTCCTCGCCACGGCCAACGTGGCCGAGACCATCCCCGGTCCGCTGCTCGACCGGATGGAGGTCATCCGCCTCGACGGCTACACCGAGGACGAGAAGGTCTCCATCGCCCGTCACCACCTGCTGCGCCGCCAGCTCGAGCGCGCCGCGCTCCGGGCCGACGAGGTGGACGTGACCGACGACGCCCTCCGCTCCATCTCGGCCGACTACACCCGCGAAGCCGGGCGTCCGCAACCTCGAGCGCGAGATCGGACGACTGCTGCGCAAGGTGGCGACCGAAGTTGGCCTCGGACGAGCGTGACCGCTCCGGTCGTGGTGGCGACGACGTCCGCGCGTGGCTCGGTCGGCCGCGCTTCTTCTTCGAAGCGGCCGATCGCACCGCGCGTTCCCGGCGTGGCCACCGGCCTGGCCGTCACCGGCACGGGTGGCGACGTCCTCTTCGTCGAGGCCACGTCCATGGACGGCACCGAGGGGCTCACCCTCACCGGCCAGCTCGGCGACGTCATGAAGGAGTCGGCCGAGATCGCGCTGTCCTACGTGCGGTCGCACGCGGCCGAGCTCGGCATCGACCCGCCGACGCCTTCACCGGCAAGCGCTTCCACCTCCACGTCCCCGCCGGAGCCGTCCCCAAGGACGGGCCCTCGGCCGGGGTCACCATGACCACCGCCCTCGTCAGCCTGCTGCGGGACCAGCCGGTGCGGGCCGTGGTGGGCATGACCGGTGAGGTCACCCTGCAGGGACGGGTCCTGCCCATCGGCGGAGTCAAGCAGAAGGTGCTGGCCGCCCACCGGGCCGGTCTCACCGAGGTCGTCCTCCCCGCCCGTAACGGGCCCGACCTCGAGGACGTCCCCGAGGGCGTCCGCGAGCAGATGACCTTCCATCTGGCCGAGGAGATCGGCGAGGTCCTGACGGCCGCGCTGGGCGAGCCCGGCGCCGCCGTCGGAACCGGACGCGAAGCTCTGGTCGACGTCGTCGCCGCCGCCTGAGTGGCCCAAGTGGTGGGAGTGACATAGGGCACTGCCCGACGCCCGGTGACGCGCGTTCGGGCAGTCCGCGACAGCTCACCCGACTGCCAGACTGGGCGCGTCCGGATCTCGCCGGACTCGACCGCGGGTGACCCTGGTCGGCGGGGAGGGGGGTGTCCCGTGGTCGTGATCGCCGACGCCCGATCGGACCCGTCGCCCGTCCTGGTGGCCTTCGGCGCTCCGGCTCGCCAACGACGGGTCACGGTGGCGACGCGTCCGTTCCTCGCCCTTCCCCACGTCGTCGCCCTCAGCCTTCTCGCGCCGTTCGTCGTCGTCGTTGCCGCCATCGGGTGGTGCGGTGCCCTCGTCCTCGGACGCCTCCCGCAAGGGGCGGCTCAGATCCTCTCGGGCTACATCGGTTGGCAGGCGAGGTTCGTCGCCTATCTGTTCGTCCTGACCGACGCCTACCCCCCGTTCTCGTTGGCCGACGTCCCTTATCCGGTCCGCGTGACCACGAGGCCGGGCCGGTTGAACCGCGTGACGGTGGCGCTGCGCCTCCTCCTCGCCCTTCCCGCTCTCCTGGTGGCGGGGACGGCGACCCTCGGGATCGCCACCCTCGTCCTCGTGGTCGCCTGGTCGACCGTCGTCGTCACCGGGCGCCTGCCACCATCACTGCACCAGGCTCTGGCCGCCTTCGTCCGCTACGAGGCCCGACTCGTCGGCTACCTGACCATGGTGACGTCGGAATACCCGTGGGGACTCCTCGGCGACCCGGACCCGGCCTCCGAGGCGGCGTCGGGCGGCGCCACCGCGGCTGTCTGGCAGCCCGTCCCGCCGTCACCGGCGCGCACCGCCTATTGGCGGCTCGACCTGTCGTCGTCGGCCAAGAACACCGTCGTTCTCATCCTCGTCCTCGGTATCGCCACCGTCGCCACCGTCAACGTCACCATGGCCGTCTCCCGGGTGAACCGGCTCCACGCCGCCGAGGCGGCCGCCGCCCGGGTCGCCGGTGCCTACCAGTCGCTCAGTGGCACCGTGGTCCGCTACGAGGGCCGGACCCGGTCGTGCGAGAGCGCAGCCCGCCCACTCGTCTGTCTGACCGGCGCGGCGGCGACGGTGTCGGAGGCGTTCACCGTCTTCGTCCACCGCCTCACGGCGACGACGATGCCGACGGCCGTCTCGGCCACACGCACCGTCGTGGTCACCGACGGCACCCGCGCCGGCCGGGCCTTCGAGAGCCTGTCGGAGTCGACATCGGCCGGCTACTACCAACTGACCATCGACAGCGCCAACCTGCCGCGGCTCCTGACCCGTTTCGACCGGGACTACGAGGAGCTGGGCACCCAACTGGACAGTCTCGGGTGACGGCGGCCCGGGTCACGGCCCCGGGGGGACGGGCCCGGCTCGCGGCGTTATGCACAGGTGATCGGCCCGCCCGGGCCCCGGATCATCTTCCCCTCGCATCCCGTTAGCCGTCCCGTCACAGTGGCGTCACCCCTCGTTCACTCTGCCGGGCCCTATCCACACCCATGTGGATGTCCGGGACCCGGTCCACCGCCTTGTCGGTGCCGCGCCCGCCGGGGAGACTGAGGCGGTGCTGATGGAGGTGGCGCGGACCCCGGCCGAGCGTTTCGCCGACCTACCCGGGTACCCGTACCCGCCGTGCTACGTAGAGGTCGGTTCGAAGAGCACCGGCCCGCTGCGCATGCACTACGTCGAGGCCGGTCCCCCGGACGCGGATCCGGTTCTGCTCCTTCACGGCCAGCCGACGTGGTCGTATCTCTACCGGACGGTGATCGAGACGCTGGCCGCCGCCGGTCACTGGGTGCTGGCGCCCGACCTCATCGGCTTCGGGCGTTCCGACAAACCGACGGACCGACTCGACTACACCTTCCAACGACATGTCGACTGGATGGCGCGCTTCGTCTCGGCGCTGGATCTGCACCGCGTCTCCCTGGTGGTCCAGGACTGGGGAGGACCGATCGGGCTGGCCGCTCTCGCCGGTGCGCCCGACCGGTTCGCCCGCGTCGTGGCGTCCAACACCATCCTCCACACGTCGGACCCGGCGCTCGACGGTCGTCTGCGTTGGGCCAATCACACACTCGGAGACGGCCGGGTCGTCCTCCAGGAGGCCCTCGTCGACTACATCTCGTACACCCAGCGCGCCCCGGCGTTGCGCGCCAGTGACTTCGTGTCGTTCGCCACCGTCGGCGACGTCGCGCCCGACGTGCTGGCCGCCTATGACGCCCCCTTCCCGGACGAGACCTACCAGGCCGGGATGCGACAGTTCCCGACGCTCATCCCCCTCACCGCCAACGATCCCGGCGCCGCCATCAACCGGGCGACCTGGACGGTCCTCGAACAATTCGACCGACCCTTCCTCACGGCCTACGCCGAGGCCGACGACGCCAGCGCCGGGTGGGACGCCGTCTTCCACGAGCGCGTGCCCGGCGCCCGCCACCAGCCGCACATCGTCGTCGGGGCGGCCGGCCACTTCATCCAGGAGGACAAGGGTCACGAACTCGGTGATCTCGTCGCCCGCTTCATCGCCGACAACCCGGTGGCTTCCTGAGCCGAGGTCGATCACGGGGCGCCCGGGGTCGTAGGCTCGTCGCCGCCGCACCCGACCGGTGTCGGCGGACGCGAGGGTTGGATCGGGCATCGAGCGTGGGGGTGGACTTGTGGATTGGCAGCAGTGGGCTCAGCGGATGGAGCAGACGGATGGACCCGAAGCCTTCGAGGCGTTGTTCGCCCGGGGCGGAGTGTTCAGCGACCCCGTGACTCCGTGGACGACCGATGTGCGCAAGGTGGCGACCGACACCGACAGCATCTTCCCCGACTGGCAGCAGAGGATCGACACCATCCGCGGGGGCGACGACTGGGCCGTCTTCGAGTGGACAGGGACGGCCACCTTCCACCCCGAAGGTCCTGACGGACCCGGCATCCCCATCAAGATGGAAGGTGCCACCGTCGTCGAGGTGGACGGGGAGGGACGTGTCACCCGGTGGCGGGACTACCTCGACACGAACGAGCCGACCCAGCAGATCCAGAGGGGCATGGCCGCCGCCGGCCTCGACCCCGGTGCGGCGCCGAAGCCCGACTGACCGGGGCCCCCGCCATTCCCAGGCTCAGAAAGACCCGTCGGTCACGACAGCGCCGCTGTCGCCGACAGGCCGTGGTACGGGCTGCCGGCGTCCTGCCACTGCTCGTAGAAGCTGAAGAAGGTCGGCCCGAAGGGGTCGTCGCCGAGCAGGGGTAGAGCGGCGCGCCGGATGGTGAAGTCGTAGGGCGCCAGTTCGGCGGCCGACGCGAAGTGAGCCCGGGCCGTCGTCTCATCGCCCTGCCGCAGCGCCTCCGCCGCCACCCGGAAGTGGAGTCGGGCCCTCACCTCGTCGTCGGTCAGGGCCGCCACGCAGCCGCGGGCCTCGTCGTCGCTCAGGGGCGTCTCGCCGACGTTCACCCAGCGCCGGACGGCGTCCATGTGGGGTCCCGACTCGACCCCCGTGAAGTCCTTGAAGAGGTCCGAGCCGAAGGCGACGCCGTTGGGCCGGACGATCCGATCGTCCTCGTCGATCCACAGCACCGTGGGCACGTTGCTGATGGCGTACAGCTCCGTCAACAGGTGGTTCTGATCGAGGAGAACGGGATAGGTGATGCCGTCCACGAAGGGCCGCACGTCGTCGGCGGCGTTGTCGATGGCGACGGCGATGACGGTGAAGTCGTCGGCCGCCAGTTCGTCGTGCAGCTCCTGCCAACCGGGGAGGTCGTAACGGCACCCACACCAACTGGCGAACGTCACCAGCAGCTTCTTCTTGCCCCGCCACTCGTCGAGCCCGTGCACGGCGCCGTCGAGATCGGGCAGGGTGAATCCGGGTGCGTCCAGTCCGTCGAGGGCGCGGCGACGTTCGTCGTCCGCCCGCCCCATGGCGCCGATGCCGGCGTCGGCGTCGATCACCACCGGGCGCCGCAGCGCCCCGGCCACCGCGGCCAGGTCGAGCCGTCCCGCCACCGTGAGCGCGCCGGGGTCGGCGACGGGGACGCAGACGTCGCCGCGGCACAGACCCTCGGGCCGAAGCGCCCAACCGAGGGCGTCCTCGAAGGCGTCGGGGTCGACCAGCAGACGTCCACCCTCGGCCGTTCCGGTGACGTGGTGCACCTCGTCGTCGATGATGGTCAGGTCGGACATCGGCACTCCTCGGACGCGGGTGGCTCGTGCGATGCTATGCGAACCGGGCCCGGGCCATGTCGACGCGCCGACCGTCGATGACCAGGGGAGTGCGTTCCGCTCGCAGGAGCGCCAGTTGCTCGAGGGCGAGATGCTTGGCGCACGAGCCGTCGGCCATCACGACGCGCTGCCAGGGCACCTCGTCACCCCAGCGCGCCAGGACGTGACCCACGAACCGGGCGGAACCGAGTCCGGCGCCGGCGGCCACATCGCCGTAGCTCATGACCGAACCGGCGGGGATCGTCTCCACGATGTCGAGCACCGCCTGCGCCTTGGCGGAGGGTTCGTCCATCGGGGCCTCCGAGGTCGTCAGTACAGCGGTGACCAGTCGCTCGTACGCAGGAGCTTGCTCTCCCAGCGGTCACGGTAGGCGAGGGCGTCGTGCATGAACTGTCCCGGGTTGCGCATCTCGGGAGGGACCTCGTGGGTGAGCAGGTGGAGCAGCGCATCGTGGTTCACGATCTTCTGCATCAAGATGGCTTCCTTGCGCCGGCCCGAGCCCAGTGCCGTCTGGAAGACGACCTGGATGTCGAGCAGGGTGCCCGACCGGGCCTTCATCGGACGGTAATAACCCTTCTCCCAGAAGTCGACGTAGTCGTCGACCGCGGCATGGGGCCAACCGGTGTCCTCCATGTAGATCGACAACTCGTGAGTGGCGCCGTCGGTGGGCACCGACGCGAGATCGACGTCCTGCATCGGGGACCACGGCACCGGAAGCAGCATCTTGGCCGTGACCCCGTGCCGGAGCTCGTCGAGCTCCCGGCCCCATTGACTCAGGTCGCCGCGCTGGAGGCGACGGGCCAACGACTCCCAGGCCGACCCGTCGCGGATGGCTGTGATCGTGACCATGTGGTACGCCGGTCCGCTGCCGTGGGCGTGGTGGAGATACCAGAGCAGCCGGGCGTCGTCATCCTTGGCCAGAGTGGGCATCCAGCCGTCGCGGTAGGCCGCCTCGAACTTCTCCTCGGCCGCACCTTTCACCTCGTGCACCTCGTGCAGGAACAGCATGGGTCCCCTCCGTTCGACTCGATGGTCCCGCCTCGGCGCCCCCGTGGCCACATCCGTTCATCACCCTAGCCAGCCGTCCGGGGGGTGGCCGGGCGGTCGGTACGCGTCGCCGGTGCCGGCGATGTCCACCGGCGAGCTCCAGCAGTTCCTCCTCGGCGCGTTCCCGACGCGCCGTCGACGATGGTGGTGGAACGCCGCGCCGACTGGGGAGTACGTCTCCGCCTGCCGGTGACGAAGGCGCACGGCCGGCGCGGGGGGACCGTGTCGGGCCCTGCCCTCATGGGTCTCGCCGACGGCGCGGCGTGGCCGGCCGCCCTGTTCGACATGGTGGCCGAGGCCGGATCCTCAAGCTCGGCAGGACGCTGGGCGTCGTGGCCGTGTCCCGGCGCGCCTGCGCCCGGCGGCGGTCGCGGCGGACGTGGCCGCCGCCGGGCAGGCGTCTGGGGCCGACAGGCGCGGGGGTGGGGGCGCCCATTGCCTCTGGCCCCAGGGGATGTCCCCTGTGGGGGTATGACCGACCACCGGCACGGACCACGAGGAGGACCTCGGTGCCGTCACGCCTCGCGGCGATCGTGGCTCGTCCGGTTCGGGAATCGGGTGGAGAGGGTCCCGTGACCCGTTTGCCGGTGCAAGGGAATCGGTCATGTGACCACGATGCGACCCGAAGCTGTGCGGACCACAAGAGGCACCTGTGCATGTGGTGAGAATCGGTCCTTGCCGCCGGACCCGGGGGCCGCCAGGCTGGCGCGTCGTGACCGGCGCTCGACAACGACGACAGCGGCGGGCGCGGCGCACCGGCGTCGTCATGACGGTGGTGCTCATCCTGAGCACGGGTGTCGTCACCGCCGCCGCGCTGCGCCCGGGATCTCCGTCGACGGAGGCGACGATCTGCGCCGGGGCGCGGACGCGGTCGGCGACAGAGACGGGCGGAGCCGTGGCCGTCACGATCGCGTCGGGATCGTTGCCGGCGCGACTCGTCGCCCAGCCGGTGCGACTCGGTCTGCTGCCGGTGTTCCGCCGGTGGGCGTCGATCTGCGATCTACCGGCGGCGCTGGTCGAAGCGACATGCTGGTGGGAGTCGGGATGGCAGCAGAACGTGGTCTCCGTCACGGGCGCGGTCGGGGTCTGCCAGATCGAGCCGGCCGCGGCCCAGACGGTCCGTGGCCTTCTCGATGACGCCACCCTCGACCCGCGATCACCGTCCGACAACATCGAGATGTCGGCCGCCTATCTCCGGTGGCTCCTGGACGAGACGGGCGGACGCCAGGCTCTCGCTCTCGCCGGGTACTACCAGGGCCTCACATCGGTCAGGGAGCACGGGGTCCTGGCCGTGAGCAGACCGTACGTGGCCGGCATCACGGCGTTGCTCCACGACTACCGCTGGTCCTGACGTGGGCCGCCGCGACACCGACTTCGTCGTCGTCGGCGCCGGCGTGCTGGGGCTGAGCGCGGCGCGTGCGCTCGCCCGCCGCGGACGCCAGGTGGTCGTCTGCGAACAGGCCACCGTGGGTCACGGCGGCGCCGGGTCCAAGGGATCGACCCGGATCTTCCGCCTCGGCTACGACGATCCCGCCTACGTCCGTCTGGCCCAGGCGGCCCGGGGGCTCTGGCGTGAGCTCGAGGCGGAGACCGGCACGACCCTCCTCACCACCACCGGTCAGGTGACCTTCGGCGACGACCTCGATGTCCTGGCCGCCGCCCTGGGCGCGGCCGGCGCGCCGTGTCAGAGGTTGGCCGCGGGTGACGTCGTCGCCCGCTTCCCGGCGCTGTCGGTCGCCACGCCGGCGCTGTTCGAGCCCGACTCCGGCGTGATCGCCGCCGACGCCTGTCTCGCCGCCCTGCAGCAGGGGAGCGGGTTCGAGATACGCCAGCACACCCGGGTGGTCGGTCTCGATGACGACGGGGACGGCATCGGCGTCGTCGTCGAGACGCAGGGCGCGAGCGACGAGCTGCGGGCATCGGGGGTCGTCGTCTGCGCGGGGCCGTGGACGGCGCCGCTCGTCTCCGGCCGGATGAGGGGACTGCGCGCCGCCCCCACCCTGGAGCAGGTGGCGTACCTGGCTCCCGCCGGCGGACCGGGAGACGGATCCGTCGATGCCGTGCCCGTCTTCGTCGAGCGCCGCCGGCCCTGGTTCTACGGCTTGCCGGTCCGGTCACGCGGGCTCGTGAAAGTCTCGCTCCACGGGGCCGGACCGGCGGTGTCGCTCGGAGAGCTCGACCACCGCGAGGTGCCCGACCGTCCCGACCCCGTCCTTGTGGCCGAGCTCATTGCCGCGGCCCGGCGCGTCCTGCCCGGACTGTCTCCGGTACCGGTGGCCACCGAACGGTGCGTCTACGACAATTCCCCCGACGGCGACTTCGTGATCGACCGCGTCGGGTCCGTCGTCGTGGGCGCCGGCACCTCGGGCCACGGTTTCAAGTTCGCGCCGCTCCTCGGCGAAGTCCTGGCCGATCTGGCCACCGGCGCACCCCACGGCCCGGACCTCGGGTCGGTCTCGGACCTGGCCCGGTTCGCGTCCGCTCGTCTGCGCGGGCCTCGTCGCCGTGGAGGTCCCCCGATCCACCCGTAGACGCCCGACGCGGACGATCACCGGCGGGGACATTCGTCGGTAAGATGGCGATGTGCGGTGAGAACGCCCGTCTCCCGGTCCTTGTCCCCATCTCTCGGAGGCCGTCCGTGCCCGCGCGTTCTCGTATACCCGCCACCCTCGTCGCGACCCGACTGTCGTTCGACCGCGGCGCCCGTCGCGTCCTGAGCGACGTCTCGCTCACGATCGCCCCGACGTCGTGTATCGGTGTCGTGGGCCCGAACGGCGTGGGAAAGTCCACGCTCCTTCGCCTGCTGGCCGGCCTGGAGACACCGGACACGGGCACGGTGCGCCTCGACCCGCCGTCGGCCACGGTCGGTTATCTGTCTCAGGAGCATGAGCGGCGCGCCGGTGAAACTGTGGGTGCGGCGTTGCTGCGCCGCACCGGGGTGGCGGAGGCCGAGGCCGAACTGGCCGCCTCGGGCGAGGCGCTGGGCCGGGGCGAGCGCGGCGCCGAGGAACGGTTCGCCTTGGCGCTCGAACGGTACGACGGGCTGTCGGCCGGTGACGTCGGCGCCCGGATCGCCACCACCCTGGTGGAGCTTGGCCTCGGAGCCGGGATCGTCGACCAGGAGGCCGCCACCCTGTCGGGGGGGCAGGCGGCACGGGTGGCGCTGGCCGCCATCGTCCTGTCTCGTTTCGATGTCACCCTCCTCGACGAGCCCACCAACGACCTCGACTTCGACGGCCTCGAACGCCTCGAGTCCGTCGTGGCCGGGCGTTCCGGGGGGATCGTCATCGTCTCGCACGATCGCGCCTTCCTCGACGCCACGGTCACCTCGGTGGTGGAGATCGATGAACACGACCACGGCGCCCGCGAGTTCGGCGGCGGGTGGTCCGCCTACCTGGACGAGCGGTCGACGGCCCGCCGCCACGCCGAAGACGCGTTCGCCGTCCACCAGGCCCAACGTCGGGGGTTGCTCGACCGGGCGCGCCGCGAGCGCCAATGGGCCACCTCCGCCGTGCGTCGCGAGCACCGGAACCCGCGTGACAACGACAAGGCGCAGCGTGACTTCCGGATCAACCGGACCGAGAAACTGGCGTCGCGGGCCCGCCAGACGGAACGGGCCCTCGAGCGTCTCGATCCGGTGGACAAACCCTGGGAGGGTTGGGACCTGCGTTTCACCATCGACCAGGCGCCGCGAGCCGGCGCGGTGGTGGCCCGCCTGGCCGGAGCCGTCATCCGGCGCGGCGAGTTCCTGATGGGCCCGGTCGACCTGGATATCGGCTGGGCCGAGAGGATCGGACTGGTGGGACCGAACGGTTCGGGCAAGACGACGCTCGTCGAGGCGCTCCTCGGACGGCTCCGTCTGGAGGCGGGGACGGCGTGGTTGGGTCCGGGTGTCGTCGTGGGCGAACTCGGCCAGGACCGGCGCCCGTCGGCCGAGGGCGGCACCGACGACGACGACGACGACGAGTCCGTCCTCGACCGGGTCATCGACCGGTGCGGGCTGACGGTTCCTGACGCCCGTTCGCTCCTGGCCAAATTCGGCCTGAGGGCCGAGCATCTCGGTCGCCCCCGGGCCCAGTTGTCACCCGGGGAGCGGACGCGGGCGGAGCTGGCCGTGTTCCAGGCCCGCAAAGTCAACTTCCTGGTGCTGGACGAGCCCACCAACCATCTCGACCTCCCCGCCGTCGAACAGATCGAGGAGGCGTTGTCGGCCTTCGGCGGGACCGTCCTGCTGGTGTCGCACGACCGACGCCTGCTCGACGCCGTCGACCTCACCCGGCGCATCGATCTCGGCCCACCCGCCGTTCCCGCGGTCCCGTGACCGGCGAGCCGTGACGGCCGGAGGCCGACGCGGACGGGCGTCTAATCCCGGGACGATCCCAGTGCCCGCACGACCCCCACCTGTTCGTCGATGGCCCGGCGCGACAGCTCGATGGCGGGGGCGACCAGGTCGAATCCGTGACACGCCCCGGTGAAGCAGTGAAGCTCCACAGGGACGCCCGCCTGCATGAGACGCTGGGCGTAGGAGATCCCTTCATCGCGCAGAGGATCGAATTCGGCCGTCATGATGTACGCCGGAGGCAGATCCGAGAGGTCGGTGGCCCGGCCCGGCGCGGCGTAGTTGGACACGTAGTCCCGCTTGACGCCGAGGTAGTGGTTCCACATCTGGGCGTTGCTCCCCGAATTCCACAGCGGCGTGGCGCTGAAGGCCTTCATCGACGCCGTCTCCATCCGGTCGTCGATCACCGGGTAGATGAGCATCTGCAGGGCCAGCGGTACCCCGCCGCGATCGCGGGCCATCTGGGCTACGGCGGCCGACAGGGCCCCTCCGGCACTGGCACCACCGACGGCGATCCGGTCGACATCGACGCCGAGGTCGCGGGCGTGGGCGGCAACCCAGACGAGGGCGCAGTAGCAATCCTCCACGCCGGCAGGGAACGGGTTCTCCGGAGCCAGGCGATAGTCCACCGAGACGACCACGCAGCCGCCGTCGGCCGCCAGCCGCAGGCACCGGTGCTCCTCGGTGTACACGTCGCCGATGACGAAGGCTCCCCCGTGGAAGTAGACGAGGACCGGTGACGCCGAGCTCGATGTCTTGGGGGTGTAGATGCGCACAGCCACGACGGCCTTGCCGTCGGGCCCGGGGATCTCGGTGTTCTCCACGGTGACGCGATCGTCGGTCGCCAGAGTGACGCCCATCATGGCCAGGATGTCGGGAGTCGACCGCATCAGTTGGATCATGTTCTCGTCGCCGAGTTGGTCGGCGGGGTCCATCGGGAGCGCCGTCAGCACCTCGGCCAGGTCCGGGTCGATCGTCAGGTTCACTGCGCCCTCGCTCTTCCTCGCCCCGTCAGCATCCTCCGTATTTAAGACGAACAGCCCGGGGCTCGCCGGGACCGCCGCTCAGCGGCACTTGGGGATGACCTCGGTTCCCATGAGCTCGATGGTCTGCATGACGGCCTCGTGCGGGACGTTGTACGGGTTGACGAGGCATAGGAGCAGGTCGATGCCTGCTTCCTCGTAGAGCCGGCACATCGCCACACACTCCTCGGGAGTGCCGAGCACGCAGGCGTTCGCCTCCATCAGGTACTCGAGGCTGATCATGTCGAGCAGCCCGGCGTCCTCCGTCTTCTTCAGGTCGGCGGCATAGGAATAGGTGCCGAGGTCCTGCTGGCGCTCGGCCATCCAATCCGTCAGGGTGGCGATCTGGCGCGCCCCCTTGGCCGGGTACCACTCGAATGACTGGCGGGCGGCGTCGATGGCCTGCTGTCGATCCGGTGCGCACAGGGCCATGGTGAAGGTCGCGGCGTGGTTGTTCACAAACGAACCCAGAGGCTCGGTGCAGCCCTTTACGGCGGCGCGGTAGATGTCGACCTTGGTCTTGATCTCCGCCGGCGAGATCCCGACGGCGAACGAGCACAGACCGAGACCCAACTCTCCGACCTGGCGGTGTCCGTCGTCGCTGGTCGTCGCCCCCCATATGGGTGGGTGCGGTTTCTGCAGGGGTTTCGGGATGACCCGTCGTTTCGGCATGTTCCAGAACCGGCCCGAGAACTCGTACTCGTCGTTCGTCCAACAGCCCACCACGTGGCCGATCGCCTCCTGCCACATGGCCCGGGAGTCGGCCGGATCGATGCCGAAGCCTTCGAGCTCCATCCGCGTCGCCGACCGACCGGTGCCGAAATCGACGCGGCCGTCGGAGATCAGATCGAGGACGGCAACCGACTCCGCCGTCCTCACCGGGTGGTTGTAGGGCTGAGGCATGAGCCGGACCCCGTAGCCGAGGCGCATACGCGACGTCTGGGCGGCGATGGCGCCGTACAGGATCTCGGGATTCGAACAGTGGGAGTACTCGGACAGGAAGTGGTGCTCCACCGTCCAGAACGCGTCCCAACCGAACCGCTCGCCCGCCAGGGCCTGAGCCAACGTGTTCTTGTAGGCCCTGTGCTCGGATTCGGCGTCCCAGGGCTCGGCGACGGGGATCTCGTAGAAGAGGGCGAATTTCATGGCGGAGTCCTTCTCTGTGGTGGCTGTGGGTGTGGACGTCGGGTCCGTCAGGCGGCCAGGCCGACGATGAGATGGTCGCGGATGAAGGAACGAACGGCGTCGGAGTCGTCCATGTCGAAGGTGACGGAGGGCATCACCGCGAACGACAGCATGATGCGGACGATCCATTCGCTGGCCCGGCGGTGATCGATGCCGGACCGGATCTCGCCCCGGTGTTCGGCATCGCGCAGGAGGGGCAGCCAGAACTCGATCCACTGCGCCAGGAGGCGGTCGACCTGCGCGCTCAGCAAGGTGGCCAGAAGACTGTCGCCTTCGGCGGGAAGACGCAGGGTGAGAAGCTCGTCGCCGAGATGCCGGCGGATGAACACCGCCGCCTCACCGACCTGTCCGGCCAAGGTGTCGCGACGTCGGACCACCGAGGCGCTGCCGGCCACGAATCGCGTGGCGACCCGGGTGAGGACGGCGTCGACGAGTGTGGCCCGGTCCCCGAAGTGGACGTACACCGATCCACGCGACACGCCTGCCTGCACGGCGACGTCGGTCATGGAGACGCGTCGGAGCCCGAGTCGGCTCATGCACGTCTCGGCCGCATCGAGGATCCGCTCCTCGGTCGAGGCCTCGTCGTCGAGGACCCCACCGCCGACGCCAACCCCGGAGTCGCCTCTCCCCGGCATCGTGGTCCGGCCCGTCGGTGCCATCGCTGGTCTTTCGTCGGTGCGGCGGCGGTGTCCGCCCCCGTGCTCGTACAATTGAACAACTACTATCAGTCTGTTCAACCCGGGGCAAGCACCGGGACCCCCGGGACGGGCGCCGGTGGCCCGGTCCGGTCAGAATCACGGAGGAGGCGCCGGATCCGCCACCGAGGTGGCCCACGGCGCGGCCAAGGGAGATGGGCATGCGGGGGTTGACGGGCAAGAACGTCGTTGTCACGGGCGCCGCCTCGGGGATCGGTCGGGCCACCGCCGCCCGCCTCCTGGAGGAGGGGGCGCGGGTCCTCGGTGCCGACATCACCCCCGACGGCGACCGGCCCGGCCCGGACGGGGACCCCGACGCCTGGGCGTTCACGGCCGTCGACGTCACCGACGAGGTTTCCGTCGCCGCCATGGTGGCCGAGGGGGTTCGCCTCTTCGGTCGTATCGACGGCCTCGTGAACGCCGCCGGAGTGGCGGGTGGTGGGGCCGTGCACATGGTGGACGTGGCCGAGTGGCACCGGGTCCTGGATGTCAACCTTTTCGGGACCTACCTCGTGGCCAAACACGTTCTGACGCAGATGCTCGACCAGGATCTGGTGGACGAGGCCCGTGGCGCGGTGGTGACCATCGCCAGCATCGAGGGGATCGAGGGGACGGCCGGTGGCAGCGCCTACAGCGCGTCGAAGGGTGGGGTGGTGATCCTCACCAAGAACATGGCCATCGACTACGCCGGGCGCGGCATCCGGGTGAACACGGTCTGCCCCGGTTTCATCGACACCCCCATGACCCGGAACATCTTCGGGGTGATGGGGATGGAGACGCCGCGCCGGGACATCATCAAGGAGCACAAGCTGGGACGCTTCGGCCGACCCGAGGAGATCGCGTCGGCGGCCTGCTACTTGTTGTCGAGCGATGCGTCGTTCGTCACCGGCCATTCCCTCATCGTGGACGGTGGGTACACGGCGGGTCGCGACCACGGCGTCACGGAGATGCTGGGTCTGTCGGCACCGTAGAACGACGGAGAACGCAGGAACACCGAGAAGGGAGACGGCCATGGACGGCGAGATCGTCATCCGGGGGGGCACCCTCATCGACGGCACCGGCGCCCCTGGTCGCCGCGCCGACGTGGCGGTGGCGGCGGGACGCATCGTGGATGTGGGGGACGGCCTCAGGGGGGACCGGGAGCTCGACGCCTCGGGACAGGTCGTGGCCCCCGGCTTCGTCGACATCCACACCCACTATGACGCCCAGGTGTTCTGGGATCCGTGGCTCACGCCGTCGTCGTTCCACGGAGTCACGTCGGTCATCGCCGGAAACTGCGGCTTCTCGATCGCCCCCATCAGGTCGAGCGACGTGGCGCTGCTGGCCCGGACGCTCCAGCACGTGGAGGACATGAGCTTCGACACCCTGTCGGTCGGCGTCCCCTGGGACGAATTCGAGTCGTTCCCGCAGTACCTCGACGCCGTCGAACGACGGGGGACAGCGCTCAACTACGGCTGTTACGTGGGGCACACGGCGGTGCGCCTGTTCGTCATGGGCGAGGCGGCGTACGAGCGGGCGGCGAGTCCCGACGAAATCAGACGCATGCAGGCCGTGGTGGCCGAGGCCCTCGACGCCGGGGCGGCGGGATTCGCCACCAGCGCCTCGCCCACCCACAACGGCGACGGAGGGCGCCCGGTGCCGTCGCGCGTCGGGGATCTCGAGGAATTGCGGGCCCTCCTCGCCCCCTTGCGCGACGCCGGCAAGGGCGTGGTGGCCCTGCTTCCGGCCGACGTCATCTCGCACCGGGAGGTCTCGAACCTCCAGCAGGAGGTGGGACGACCGGTCACGTGGACCGCCCTGCTCACGGTGAAGGGTTACCCGTACCACGAGAAGGTCGTCCACCGAAACGACGAGGCGCGGGCCCGGGGAGTGGAGGTCTGGCCCCAGGTGTCGTGTCGTCCCCTGGTCTTCCAGATGAACCTGGCCGAGCCGTTCACCTTGAACAGCCGGCCGAGCTTCTCGCGGCTGATGGACCTGAGCGCCGACGATCGGATGGCCGCCTACCGCGACCCGGCATGGCGGGCGTCGACCTGGGAGGAGCTGTCGGGCGGAAACGGGGGAGGGGGTCTGCCGTTCAACTGGCCGTCGGTGTCGGTGGCGGAGTCGGGGACTCGGCCTGAGCTCGTCGGTCGGGGTGTCGTCGAGGTGGCGGCCGACTGGGGCTGCACGCCTCTGGACGTCATGCTGGACATCTCCCTCGACGACCGGCTCGAGACCCGCTTCGTGTCCGTGCTGGCCAACGACGATGCCGACGGCATCGCCTGGCTCCTTCCCCGCGACAATGTCCTTCTCGGTCTGGCCGACTCGGGCGCCCACGTGTCGCAGCTCTGCGACGCCTGCTTCGCCACCGATCTACTGGGCACGTGGGTACGCGACCGCAACGTCATGCCGCTCGAGCGGGCCGTCCACAAGCTCACGGGGGAGCCGGCCGCCGTGTACGGCCTGTCCGACCGGGGCACCGTGGCGGTGGGCAAGGCGGCCGACCTCTGTGTCTTCGACCCCGACACGGTGGCCCCGGGCCCGTTGCGCCGGCTGCACGACTTTCCGGCGAACGGCGAACGCCTGACGGCGGATGCCCCCGTCGGCATGACCCATGTGCTCGTGAACGGCGTGCCCATCCGGCTGGACAACCAACCGGCACCCGACGGTCTCGACGCCCGGCCCGGGGCGATTCTGCGGACGTGACCTCCACCGGGTGGACGGCGACGGTCCACCGATGACCGTCACCGGGCTGGCCAACCTGGCCCTGAAGGTCGGCGATCTCGATGCGGCGGTCGGGTTCTACCGAGCGGCCGGCGCCGAGGTACGCGACCGGATGCCATGGCACGGCGGCGAGAGGGTCGACGTCTACCTCGGACCGGTGATGATCACCTTGTTCACCCGGGCCCTGTACGAAGACGCCGTCGACCTTCCCGACGACTGCTTCCTACACCCGGCCCTGTTCACCGACGATTTGGACCGCGAGGTCGAGGGCCACACGGTGGTATGGGGACCGGCCGAGGTGAGCGGCACCTTCGGTCGCCGCCGGATCGTCTTCGTGGAGGCGCCGGGGAACATCCGGCTGGAATTCATGGAACAGCTGGACCCGCCGGCCGATCCCGTCGACGGCGGGAGCCGTCGTTAGACCCGGGTCCAGCGCACCGGCGGACCGTGGTCCCCCGAGCGTGCCAGGAGTGTCTCTCCACCCCCGGGCCAGCACATGGCCGTGACCCGGAAGCCCTGGAGCGGATCGTCCGACGGCTCCATCCGGGCCCAGACGAGCGGCGTGTCGTCGGTGGCCCGCGCCCCGGCCGTCATCATCGTGGTCGTGAGGTCGTCTCGATCCTCGTTCGAGAGGTACTGGGAGAAGACCGACTGCCAGACGAGCTGCACCGTGGCGCCCTGACGTTTCGACAGCACGCGCCGGATCCACGTCCCGGCGGGCGCGGCGTCGACGACCGGCGGAAAGCGTGCGGCCACCGACAAGGCGGCGCGCATACGCGCCAACCGCTTGGGTTCGTCGGGCCATATGTAGGACATCAACGCCAGCTGACCATCGGTACTGAGAGGGTCGATCGGGGTGATGTCACACCCGCGTCGGTCCACCACCGTCAGACGGGTCTGGGCGGCGGCCGGATCCGGCACCGGGGTCTCGACCCACGGCCCCTCGAAGACGAGCGGTGAATCGGGATCGCCGAGAAGCGCTCCACTGCTCCGATAGGCGAAGTTCTCGGCCAGAAGGTTCAATCCCGCGCTGGCGCCGATCTCGAGCAGCCGGACGGGTCGATGATAGCGATCGGCGATCCACAGCAGCACGCCGAACAGAACCGCCGAGCGGCCCGGTTCGTTTGTCTGCACCCCGCGGCGCAGCACCACCCGGAGCTCGTCGGCATGGGTCCGCAGTGTCTGCTCGGCCACAGGCCAGGCCCCGTCGGGTGGGAGCTTGCCGCCGGCGCTCGGATAATAGGCGGCGAGGTCGGGGGCCCGTCCGGAAAGGACGAGGCGGTGAAGGGCGGCGAGCAGGCGAAGCGCCGGCGCCTGTCCGGCGGGCATGGGGACGTCGGTGTACAGCTCGGCCACGATCCCGTTGTGTTCGAGATCGTCGGCTGCGCCCCGCATGAGGGCGACAGACAACGGTGAACGCCCGTGACGGGCCATCACCTGCGCGTGTCCGCGGAAACGGGTGGGAAGGTCGGCCATGCCGGGGCCGAGGTCCCCCGAGCCGGGGTAGTCCCCCGGACCCGAAGGAGTGCTCTGCACCGCGACAGTATGGCCCGTGTCGTGTCCCGACCGGGCGAGTCGGACAACGGGCCAGTCGGCGGTGGCGCGCCGAAGACCGGTGCCGGCGCCCCGGATGGGCGAAGCTCTGCCCGACGACACAGGAGGCCACGATGACAACGACGTTCTCGCATCTCGGGATTTGTGTCTCCGATCTGGAGCGCTCACTTCGCTTCTACTGCGAGGCCCTGGGTTTCGCTCCGGCCGAGTCCCATGTCGTCGGCGACGAGTTCGGCCGGCTCATGGAGCTCGACCGGGTGAGCCTGCGCTCGCAGTTCGTGCGCCGCGATGCCATGGCCATTGAGCTCCTGCACTTCACGGTGCCGGACCATGTCGGCGCCCCCGACCGCCGCCCGATGAACCAGCTCGGACTGACCCATCTGTCGGTGCGGGTGGACGACGTGGACGCCGTGGCGGCACTGGTCGAGACGATGGGTGGCACGGTGGTGGCCGGGACCCGTACCACCTTCGACCTCCCCGGGGCGCCGCTCGACTTCGTCTACTGCACCGATCCCGACGGGGTGAGGATCGAGCTGATGCACATCCCCGGCTGATGCCCGTGCCGAGCGGACCCGGTCCGATGCGCCGGTCCGATGCGGGGGTCCGATCCGGCGGTGGGCGGTCGACGCCGCCCTCGGGTACCGTCGGCACGATGGGTGACGCCGCACGATCCATCGAGAACCTGATCTTCTCCTACGCCGCGTGCGTCGACGCCGGCGACCTCGACGGGGTGTCCGCTCTCCTGGCCGAGGCCACGATCGGCATCGACGGCGTGACCGCCGGCCTGCGGGGCCGGGAGAAGATCTTCGAGCTCCTACGGTCGACGATCCGCATGCACGAGGACGGGACACCGCGCACCAAGCACGTGACCACCAACGTTCAGATCGAAGTGGACGACGAGGAGGGAACAGCGGCGGCGCGGTCCTATTTCACCGTGCTCCAGGCGGCCGAGGGTCTCGGACTGCAGACGATCGTCGCCGGTCGCTACCGTGACCGCTTCGAACGCCACGACGGCCGGTGGCGGTTCGCCGAGCGTCGGTTCACGACCGATCTGATCGGGGACGTGAGCCGGCACCTCCAGGCCGGCCCCGAGATCCTCGGTGGGGGCTGAGAGGAGTCAGTCCGACAGTCGTGTCGGGATCGACTGGGCGAAGTGGAAGACGTCGTCCGGGTCGTACCGGCGCTTCACGGCGACCAGCCGAGCGAGATTCGAACCGTAGTAGGCGTCGGCCCAGTCGACCAAGGTCGGATCGACGTAGTTCTGATAGGCGGATCCGCTCACGAACGGCGCCATGGCGCCGGCGGTATGCGCCAGCCACTGCTGAGCTGCGTCCACCGTCGCAGGCCCGGCCCCCGGCCCCCATGACGTACTCGACTGCAGGGCGCACAGTGCGTGGCGATGGACAAAGGCGGTGGCGTCGGGGGCCACGGCATTGATGGCACCCCCGTAGGAGTCGAACACGAGTCCTCCCCCCACCAACGGCACGGCGGCCTGCAGCTGTTGCACCGCCCCCACGGCCGTGGCGACGCCGACGGGGGACAGGGCGGACGTGAGGTACGCGGACGTCGCCGCGAACGACGACCGCGGCAACGTGCCGGCAGCGGTTCCCCCCGACAGGTGGCACTGGCCGACGCTGAGATTCTCGCACCCGGCTTCGACCAGCATGGCGTGGCGGTAGGAGTCGGACCCTACGAAACGGCGTGACGGTGCCGCCGCCCGCAGCAGCGGTTGGAGTGCGGTGGTCAGTGACTGCGGCCCTCCGACGAAGACGCCGTTGCTGCGCACGTTCAGCCCGCTCGTCCCCGCCGACTGAAGTTGGCAGTTCGACCAGAGCTCGTCGGGGGCCGTCGCCATCCAGTCCTGCCACGCACCGAGCACATCGGCGGCGGCCTCCCACGGCCAGTCGAGGGTGAACAGGGCGAGCTCGGGCAGCGGGTGCAGCCCGAAGGTGAAGGAGGTGGCGATCCCGAAGTTGCCGCCTCCGCCGCCCCTACTGGCCCAGAAGAGTTCGGCGTGCTCCTGGGAATTGCAGGTGAGCAGTCGACCGTCAGCCGTCACCACGTCGAGGGAGACCAGGTTGTCGGCGGTGAGGCCGTACTTCCGCCCGACGACGCCGATGCCTCCGCCGAGGGTGAGCCCGGCGATTCCGACCGTCGGGCATGAGCCTGCCGGAAGGAGCATTCCGGCGTTCGACAGTTGGTCGTAGACGTCGATCAGCTGCGTTCCGGACCCGATCACCGCGGTCATCGACGGTGTGTCGGTGGTGACCGTGTTCAGGCGCGACACGTCGATCACCAGCCCTGTTCCTGTCGAGTAGCCGCCGTAGCTGTGTCCGCCGCTCCGGGGTGTGGCGACGACGCCGTGGGCCCGGGCGAAGGCTATGCACCGCCGGACATCGGGCACGCTGGCGCAGTAGGCCACGGCCGCCGGGTCGACACCGGCGAAACGCAGGTTGTAAACGAGTTTGGCGGCCGCATAGGAGGTAGCCGAGGGCAGGACGAGGGAGCCGTCGAGAGATCGGCCCAGAGACAACCACGCCGCCGGGTCGAGCACTTCGGTGGTGGACGGGGGTGGTCCCTTCGGGCCGGTCGTCTTCCCGACGCCCGACCTGGTGCCAGGCGTCTTCGCGCACCCGGCCACCGAACCGAGGAGCGCGGCCGATGTGGTGGCTGCCAAGGCGGCCGCCGCGCCGTGCAGGAACTGTCGGCGGTCCCGCGTGTCGGACCCCACTGTCCCGCCCGGCGCCACCGGCTTCTGCGGTCCTGTCATGGCCGCCCCGGCGGCACCGGCGCGCCGACGGCCGCCGCGCCCACGACTGCCACCCCCGCGTCCACGACTGTTGCTCGGCGTGTGTGGGACATGGGCGGACCTCGGTGGCCGGACAGGGAGCCACGGCCGGGGGCAGCATGCCTGATCGAGGTGGCCGACGCTCGGCATACCCCGGGCCACCGTGAATCCGTACAGAATGACGGACGGATGAGCGCACGCACGATGTACGGACCGGATGCCACCTTTGTCGGCGTCCCCGCAGCCGACCTCGACGACCCGGCGAGCTTCGCCGATGCGGCGACGGTCGTGATCGGGGCTCCGTTCGACGGTGGGACGTCACACCGTCCCGGGTGCCGATTCGGGCCTCGGGCCATTCGCGTCACCGACTACCTGGCCCATGACGGTCGGCGACCCCATCTTGCTCTCGGTGTGGACCCCCTTGTCGACCTGGGTGTGGTCGACGTCGGCGACGTCGAGATGCCACCGGGAAACATCGAGCTGTCTCTGGAACGACTCGAACGGGCTGTCGAGACCGTGGCCCGCTCGGGCGCCGTGCCCGTCATTCTCGGAGGCGATCACACCATCGCCCTGCCCGACGTCACCGGCGTGGCCCGACACGTCGGCTGGGGTCGCGTCTCGGTGATCCATTTCGACGCTCACGCCGACACCGCCGACACGCAATCGGGCTCGTTGCTGGGGCACGGGACGCCGATGCGCAGACTGATCGAATCCGGAGCCACCCGCGGTGACCGGTTCCTCCAGATCGGACTCCGCGGCTACTGGCCCGATCCCGAGACCCTGGCATGGATGGACGAACAGGGGATGCGCAGCTACGAGATGACCGAGGTGGTGGCCCGTGGCCTGGACGCGTGCCTCGCCGAGGCCTGCACCATCGCCCTCGACGACTGCGACGCCGTGTTCCTGTCGGTGGACGTCGATGTGGTCGATCCCGGGTCCGCTCCGGGGACAGGGACGCCCGAGCCGGGCGGACTCTCGGCCCGAGAGTTGCTCGATGCCGTGCGGCGACTGGCCATGGAACTTCCCGTGGCCGGACTCGACGTGGTCGAGGTCGCACCGCCGTACGACCATGCCGAGATAACGGCATATCTGGCCAATCGCGTGGTTCTCGAAGCCCTTTCCGGGATGGCCTGGCGACGGCGTCGCATCGCCGGGGAGCCCGTGCGCGACCCGGGGGAGCCGCTGCTGCGGGGGCGCCGCCGTTCCCCCTGACGGTCGGACGGGGCTTGCCGTTAACTAGAACACGTTCTAGTCTGAGGGGACATGTCCGCGGATGCACCACGAGCCGGACCGGCGTACGACGTCATCGGCTCGATCTACGCCCGCCACCGTCGGCCCGATCCCCGGGTGGCGGATCAGATCGGCCGTGCGCTCGGTGACGCCACCGCGGTGGTCAACGTCGGCGCGGGGACCGGCTCCTACGAGCCCGCCGGTCGGACGGTGGTGGCCGTGGAACCGTCGAGGGTGATGATCGCCCAGCGCCCGAAGGGATCGGCGCCCGCCGTCCGCGCCGTGGCCGAGCACCTGCCCTTCCCCGACGGCACCTTCGACGCGGCCATGGCCCTCTTGACCGTCCATCACTGGATCGACGCCGCCGCCGGACTCGCCGAGATGGCCCGGGTCGCCCGACGGCTGGTGGTCTTCACCTTCGAACCGACCGTCCACAACTCGTTCTGGCTCTTCGAGGACTACCTCCCCGAGGTCAACGCCCTCCCGTCGACGAACGCCGTCGGAGCCGACGCGGTGGCCGAGATGGTCGGAGCCGACCGCGTCGAGGTCGTCCCGGTCCCGGCCGACTGCATAGACGGTTTCAACTGGGCCTACTGGCGCCGGCCCCATGCCTATCTGGACCCGGACGTCCGCGCCTGCATCTCGGGATTGGCCCTTTTGGACGACGGCCTGGTGGCGCGGCGCATGGAGCGCCTGCGCACCGATCTCGAGGACGGAACGTGGACCGGGCGCCACGGTCACCTTCTCGGGATCGACTGCATCGACGGCGGCTTGCGTCTCGTCGTCCGCGACTGACCCGCACCCTCGCGGGCCTCGCCCGTCGTCGTCCACACTGGGGGACCGGACCGGCCGGCGGACCTGAGGACGTAGGTACGGGATGCGACTCGACGACATCGATCTCACCGACCTGGACCGCTTCGCCGGCGGCTTCCCTGACGACGTCTTCACCCTGCTGCGCCGCGAGGACCCGGTCTGGTGGCACCCACCCACCGGCCACACCCCCGACGGCGTCGGATTCTGGGTCGTGAGCAGTCACGCCCGGATCCTGGAGGTCGTGGCCGACGCCGTGACGTTCTCCTCGGAGGGGGCACCGGACGCGGCCGGCGGGGGCACCCTGATCGAGGACCTGCCCCTCGGGTTCGCCGCCGGTGTGCTGCTCAACATGATGGACGACCCCCGCCATCACCGGATCCGGCGGTTGGTGACGCCGGCGGTGGCTCCGAGAGCCCTCGCCCTTCTCGAAAGCGAACTCCGCACCCGCACGGCGCTCATCCTCGACGCCGTGGCCGACCGCGGTCGCTGTGACTTCCTCATGGAGGTGGCGGTCGAGCTGCCCCTGCAGGCCACAGCCATGCTCATGGGGGTGCCGAACGAGGACCGCCACGACCTGATGGCGTGGTCGGGCGTCAGCCTCACCTATGACGACCGTGAGCTCGGCGGGACGAGCTCCGCGGTGCAAGAGGCGTCCGCCGCCATGGCCGTCTACGGATCGGCGTTGGTGGCCCGGAAGCGGTCGGAGGGCGGCGACGACATCCTCGCCACGGTGGCCGGCGCCACCATCGACGGGGAGGACGGGACCCCGGCGCCGTTGTCCGAACTCGAGCTGCTCATGTTCTTCAATCTCCTCGTCGCCGCCGGGAGCGAGACGACCCGCAATGCCATCGCCCTGGGCATGGCGGCCCTGATCGAGCACCCGGACCAGTGGGCTCTGCTGCGAGCCGATCCCTCCCTCGTGCCCGTTGCGGTCGAGGAGATCCTGCGCTGGTCCAGTCCGACTCTGTACAACCGCAGGACGGCCACGTGTGACGTGGAGGTTGGCGGTCGACAGATCCGAGCCGGAGACAAGGTGACGCTGTGGTGGGCGTCGGCCAACCGCGACGAGGAGGTCTTCGACGAACCGTTCCGGTTCGATGTCCGGCGCGAACCCAATCCCCACCTGGCCTTCGGCTACCGCAGCCACTTCTGCCTGGGGGCCAACCTCGCCCGTACGGAGATACGGATCATGCTCGAGGAGCTGCTCGGGCGATTCGACGATTTTCGACTCGACGGACCCATCCGCCGCTTCCGGACGAACAAGCACGCCGGAGTGAAGCACATGCCCGTCACATTCCGCCGCCGCCCCGACGCCACCGCCGGCCCCCCGACGTGAGCGAGACGACTCTCCCCGTCGTCAGCGCATCCAGAGCTCTCTGATGCTCCCCGGCTCCTCGCGGACAGAGGTGGCCGGTCGTTCCACCCATGTCTCGAGGCAGCTGTCGGAACAGAACAGCAGGGTCGCTCCGTCGGCGTCTCGACGGCGATCGAACGCCGTCTCCGGAGTCAGGGGGATCTGACACACCGGATCGGGAATGGCCCCGTGGCCCGGTTGGTGCAGGCCCAGTCGGACGACATGCAGCGGTTGCTCCAGGCCCCGGACGCTGACCTCGTCGGTCGGCTCCGCCATTCCCCAGGCCGGCAGCTCGGCGACAACCTCGGACAGGGCGAGCACCTCGTGGCCGGCGGCCAGGTCACACAGTCGGGACGCCACGTTGACGGCGTGGCCGATGTAGTCGTCGCCCTCGAGCAGGATGACGCTGCCGATGGTGATACCGCACTTGACGGCGACCGGCTCCGGGGACGAGTCGGCCGCGAATTTCATCTCCAGTGTGGCCGCCACGAGTGGCTTGGAATCCACGCTGACGAGCATCGCCCCGTCGCCCAGCCACTTGGCGATGCGGACCGCCCGACGCGAGCAGATCACCCGGAGGGTCGATCGGAAGACGGAGAGGACGCTGACCGCCCGCTCGTCGCCTTCGGCCTCGGTCAGGGCGGTGAATCCGGAGAGGTCGACGAAGGCGAATGTCCGACGCACCCGCACCCCACGATGATCGCGCCGGCGCTGTCGACCAGGCGAGTCGGGTGGTGGGGTGGCCTATTGCGATTCACCCACGCACAGGCTCTCGACGCCGCTCACGTGTTCGTCGCCGAGGCGGACCACCTCGTCGCCGTCGGCCGGGGCGGCCGCGTCAGGGGCACCGATCACGTGCGGCCGGCCCGGCGCGCGGGCGAGCTCGCTTCCTTCGCCCTCGGTGACGGTCGTCACTTCTCACCTCCAGGTCGGTCGGCGATGTCGTCCTTGGCCAGAGTAGAGCGGGGTGGTGAACGCCCGGGGGCGGCCGCGTGACGATTGTGTGAATCCGGTCAGTCTCGCTCGGCCGACGGTCGCGCGTCGGACAGAACACCGGTTCCGGTCAGAGACATTCCTCGGATTCGATGGCGGCGATCTCGTCCAGCCGCGGCACATGACGGCCACCTTCGAAGGTGGCCGTGAGGAACACGTCGAGAATGGTGGTGGCCAGTTCAGGGGCCACGAAACGGGCCCCGAGGGCCAACACGTTGGCGTTGTTGTGGTTGCGGGCCAGACGCGCCGTGGTCTCGTCGTGGCAGAGTGCGGCGCGCACACCGTGCACCTTGTTGGCGGCGATGGCTTCACCCTGTCCGCTGCCTCCCAGTACGATCCCGAGATCGGCGCCTCCTTGAACGACGACGCGCGCCGCGCCCGCACAGAACGGTGGATAGTCCACCGGCTCCTCGGAGTCGGTGCCGACGTCGTCCACGTCGTGACCGGCGGCAACGAGATGTGCGGCCAGTACCTTCTTGAGCCGGTACCCCGCATGGTCTGATCCGAGAACGATCCGCATGACCACAGCCAACTCCGTCGGCGCCGAGTTATGCAAGGGTGCCAGGATCGGTCGGGAAGCGACGGTACGGGTTGGCGGGCACACGGTTGGCGGGCACACGGTAGAACTGAGGGCATGGGAGGGACGTCGTGACCAGCGGGGACGGCCGTTGTGCCTGGGCCGACACGAGCGAGGCAATGCGCGAGTACCACGATCGGGAATGGGGTGTTCCCGTGGGCGATGAGTCCCAGTTGTTCGAGCGCCTGACCCTCGAGGGGGCTCAGGCCGGGTTGAGCTGGGCCCTGATCCTGGGCAAGCGCGAGGGGTACCGCCGTGCGTTCGCCGGCTTCGACATCGCGTCGGTGGCGCGGTACACCGAGGGGGACGTCGACCGGCTTCTGTTGGACCCGGGGATCGTCCGCAACCGGGCCAAGATCGAGTCGACGCTGTCGAATGCCCGCGTGATCGAATCCCTGCACGAGGAGGGCGAGACGCTGACCGCGATCGTCTGGTCTTTCGTCGACGGCGTCACGGTGCACAATGCGTGGGCGACGATGGCCGACCTGCCGGCCTCCACTCCCGTCTCGACGGCCATGAGCAAGCGCTTGCGTCGTCTCGGACTGCGGTTCGTCGGCCCGACGACGTGCTATGCCACCATGCAGACGGCGGGGCTGGTCAACGACCACGTCGTGACCTGCCCGCGTTGGTCAGAGCTGGGCGGGATCTCGCGAAGAGCCGGGCGGTAGGGTCGGCACCGTGACCGGTCCTGATACCCACCCCGAAGGGAACGACTCGATACCGCCTGATCCCGACGACGAGGCGATCGACGAAGTCGGCGAGGAATCGTTCCCGGCCAGCGACAGTCCTTCGTCGTGGTCCGGGCCGCCCACCGATCCCCAGTAGCGCTGGCGCCGGGAGGAGACGCATGGATATCGGCGTCACGGCGGCCCTGACCGACCAGGCCATGGCTCCGGGCGCCTTCGCCCTCGCCGTCGAGGAGCGCGGCTACCACTCGCTGTACCTCCCCGAGCACACCCATCTCCCTGTGGGGAGTGTCCCGCCGTCACTCGTCGGTGGCGTCCACATCGAGGACTACCGTCGCACCCTCGATCCGTTCTCGGCGCTGGCAGCGGCCGCGGCACTGACCAACCGGATCCTTCTCGGCACCGGGATCGCGTTGGTGGCCCAGCACGATCCGATCGTGCTGGCCAAGCAGATCGCCACCATCGACCGGTTGTCGGGGGGCCGCTTCGTCCTGGGTATGGGCTATGGCTGGAACCAGCAGGAGGCGGCCGACCACGGGGTGAAATTCTCCGATCGGCGGGCGATCGCCCGGGAAAAGATCCTGTGCATGCAGGCCCTGTGGGAACAGGACGAGGCCAGATTCGACGGACGGTGGGTGACTCTCCCCCCGTCCTACTCGTGGCCGAAGCCGGTGCAGCGGCCACGGGTGCGGACGCTCGTCGGAGGTGGAGCGGGCCCCAAGCTCTTCGCCGCCGTGGCCGAATACGCCGACGGTTGGATGCCCATCGGTGGGGCGGGAATCGCCGCCTCGTTGCCCGAGCTCCGGCGCGCCTTCGAGGCGGCGGGCCGGGATCCCGGTTCGGTGCATGTCGTCCCCTTCGGGACCGTTCCCACGGAGGGCAAGCTCGATCACTACGCGTCACTCGGAGTCACCGAGGTGGTCGTACGCGTTCCCACGGGCAACGACGACGAGATGCGCCGGGTTCTCGACGACTACGCACGATTTCTCACCCCTGCCTGAGTCCGTCCCGGAGCCCGTGCCCGGCGAAGACCGCCGGTGACACCGCAAAAGCTGCATTTCCGGGTAACTTGGCTGCCTTCCCCAGGAAAGGAACGGAGACATGCGCGGGACACGGACCTCCGCTCTGATCGTGATGGCAAGCGTGGCTCTGGCGGCGACGGCGTGTGGTACCTCCACGAGTCCGCCGCGGAATACCACGGCGGGCCAACCCGGAAGCGCGACGACAGGCTCGACGACCAGCACCACCGCTCCCTCTTCGACGATCGCAGCTATCGCCACGCCGACGGGCGCCGGGACGTTCGGCACCAAACCGCCGCCCGTGACCGCGCCCACCGGCCGACCTCCGACCGTCCTCGAGTCGGCCGACCTCATCGTCGGTACGGGGGTCGCGGCAAAAGCGAACGACACGGTGACCGTGCAGTACGTGGGTGTCGACTATTCGACGGACAGGCAGTTCCAGGCGTCGTGGGACACCCATTCGCCCTTCTCCTTCACCCTCGGGGTGGGCCAGGTCATCAAGGGCTGGGACGAGGGGGTCGTGGGGATGAAGGTGGGTGGCCGCCGGGAGCTCATCATCCCGCCGAAACTCGCTTACGGCGCGTCGCCACCGCCCAATTCCGGCATCGAGACGAACGCCACGCTCATCTTCGTCGTCGACTTGTTGAAGATCGGCTGACAGCGGTCGTCAGCGGTCGTCAGAGGTCGGCTACCCAGGACCGCACGGCCTCCGCCACCAGCGTGTCCTTCCCTCGCAGTCCGTGATCTCCGCCGTCGATCCAGACGTGGGTCACCGGTCCGGGAATCGCAGCTGTCGCCGCCTCGAGTTCGTCGCGGGTACCGAATGCGTCGCGCGTCCCGGACACGAAGAGGACGGGGACCTCGAGAGAACCGAGGTGCTCGGTCCGGGGCCGGTCGGGCTTGCCCGGCGGGTGGAGGGGATAGCTGATGAGGACCAGCGCGGCGGCAGGTAGGCCGCCGGCCACCGCCATCGAGCACATCCGCCCGCCCATCGATCGTCCGCCGAGGGCAATGCGCTTCGCCGGTACACCCAGTTCGGCGGCGAGCGACTCCGCCGCGGCGACCACGGTGGCGACGAGCACGTCGGGGCGATCGGGTGCCCGTCGGCCCGCCAGGTGGTACGGGAAGTCGATCCGTTCCACCCGCACTCCGCTGGCGGCGAGCGCGGTGTCGATGCGGACCAACGACGACTGGTCACGACCGGCGCTCGCCCCGGGAGTGAGGACCAGTCCGGCGACGGTGGCGCGTGCTTTTCTCGGCATTTACCCGACCGAGGCGAAGAATTTCATGGCGGCCTGGCGGTGCGCCTCGATGTCCTCCACGCCGGCGTGACCGCACCCGTTGATCTCGAGGAATTGGCCGGCCGGTAGCCGTTGCGCCCCCCAGGCGAGAAGAGACGGCGGAAAGAACAGGTCGTACTCGTGCGCAATGACGAGCACGGGAACCGTGGTCTCGGCTAGAGCCTGCTCCTGCCACTGCGAGGTGTGGCGGATCCACTTGGTATCGGCCTCGTACTGGCCCTGCCGGCCGGGGCCGGACCATTCGGAGGACACCGAACCCATCATGGACGTCATGACCTCGACGATGGCGTCGTTCTGCAATGTGCCCGGAGCGAACGTCCCCGGCATCGAGAGCATGGCGTCGAGGGCGGCGGGGATGTCTCGACCTTCGCGAAGTGCATCCACGCGGGCATCGGTGAGCATCTGCACGTAACGCGATCCGCCCACGAGCCCGGCGATGCATATCGCCGCGGACACGAGATCGGGGCGGCTGCGTGCCACCTGGAATGTGATGAAGCCACCCAGCGAGATACCGGCGATCCTCACCCGAGACAGACCGAGATGCTCGATGAGCCCGATCGTGTCCTCGGCCATCACCTCGACGGTGTACGGCCCGACGGGGCAGCCCGACGGCGCCATCCCCCGGTTGTCGAAGGTTATGACCTGGTAACCCTGCTCCACCGGCTCGCTCACCATGCCCAGAAAGGACCACGAGTCGGCCCGCTGGCCCGTGCCGCACACGAGGACGATCGGCTCACCTTCGCCGTGGACCTCGTAGGCGATCTCGATCCCGTTCACCGCCGCCACCGGCATGGCCGCCACCCCCTTGTCAGCCGACAGTCTCGGCTCCCGGGCGGATCGGGACAAGACGGGTCAGCGGCCCTCGTGCGTCGGGATCAAGGTGCTCTCGGTCACCGCCCCGGGCGCCACCACGACGGTCGTCACCGTCGAGGTCCCGATGGCGGGAGGGCGATGGGTGCGCAGCCCGCGGTGCGCGGAGCCCGTGGACGACGGCCGGCGGTGGCGCAGTTCGTAACGCCCGGCCCGTAAGGAGCCGAAGACACCGGCGTGGAGCACCGTGTCACCCACGTGGCGGGCGCGCACCGCGGTGTGGTCGTCCGCCCAGACCCCGCCGGAGAGTCTGATCTCGATCTCCTCTCCGACGGCAAGATCCGAGGTGTACACGACGAGTGCGCCGGTGTCCCCCCCGATGTCGAGCATGACGCTGGCTCCCGTGCTCGGCCCGGTCCGTTCCCCTGGAACGAGCCCGGGCCGAGCACCGGGAACTTCTGGTGACGTGGCGCCGAATCGCGCCTCGCCCCGCGGTGGTGCCCCGATGGCGGCGTGCACCGGCTAACTCGCCGGAGTGAAGTAACCGCTGTGGGGAACACCCAGGTACGGGAACGTGGTCAGGTAGTTCTCCGTGCCCATGGCCGTTATGTCGGTCCCGCTGCTGGTGAGACCCTGGTTGACCAGGCCGGCCGCCGCGTCGGGAGTGAACGAAGGGTCCACCAGGTGGAGGACCGCTCCGGCGATGGCTTGGACCTCGATCGTGACCACATCGTCGAAGACGCGTCGTCCGTTCGGGAAGCCGGCCAGGTCCCCGCCGAGGAGCCCCAGATTGCTCGGCAGCGTCGACGAGGTCACCGCTGGCGGGATGGCCATGTTGAGGCGGAGCATGTCGGCCTGGACGGTCCCGGTGAAGTTCTGGAAATTGGGAATGACGCCGGAGGGGATGCCGGTCATGAGGATGGCGACCAGGTCGGCACGGTTCGGGGTGCCGGCGGCGTTGTAGGCCGCCAGATTGGGGAAGACCGCGGGGCCGCCGGACGGCCCCGGGTACAGCACCGGCAACAGCCGCGCCAGCTCGGGGTTGCTCACGTACTGGGCGAATTGGACGTCGGACGCCGGCGCCTCGTGATTCCAGAAGTCCTTCTGTGACAAAGGGATGATCACCTCGTTGATGAGGGGGTTCCCGAGGCGCGACACCTGCACCCACGGCCCGGCGTTGACGGGACCCGTCAGGGGAGTCGGATTCGAGGGCAGTACCGTCGCCGCCTGGCGGTAGGCCGACGTCCACACACCGATGACCGAGTCCTTGGCGGCGGGGTTCGTCGGCATGGCGTGACGGCGCGCGAGTTGGTTCATCGGCACCTGGATGGCGATGGAATGGACGTTCAGGGCCTTGGTGGCGTTCACGCCGGCCATCGTGGTGATGAGGTTGCCGAGGATGTGGTCGGCGGCGAACGGGCGGAGGACGCCGAGGTCGAAGATGGAACCTAGGTCCACGTAGAAGCCTTCGGCCCGCTGGCCGGCGAACACGGTGATGCCGTTGCCCACCTGCTTGATGGCGGAGTTGGCCAGACCGGGCTCGTAGTTCGGTGTGGACAGGGGCCCGATGTTGCACGGTGGACAGGGCAGGCCGCTTCCCAGCACGGACATCTTCCCGTCCTCGAGGACCCTGGTCACGGTGTAGGTCTGGCGCCGGTTCCAGTTGGGGTCGGTGAGCGAGGAGATCGGCCCTGTGTTGTAGAGGAAGGTGTCGAGATTGGTGGTCTCGCTCTGGAACTGGAACTGATAGCTGATGTCGGCCTTGCCGTCCCCGTCGTTGTCGATGTTGATGGCGTAGAGCACGTCGGTTCCGAATTCATAGAAGTTCGGGCCGCCGTCGGGCGATTCGAGGGGGATGTAGTTGGCGATGATCGTCACGGTGTCGGGGTTGTCGGGACTCACGAAGGCGTAGAGGTCGGCGCTGTCGGCCACCGGGTCCTTCGAGATCTCAGGTGCTTCACGGTGCGATGACATGGGGATCAACTCTCTTCTGTCGGAGGGACGGGTTCTCTGTGCGTCAAGGCTCGGTGCGGCTCAAGGCGAGGCTCGGTCATGTGACGTGCGCTCACCGGGCGGCGCGGAACAGTCGGGCGGCCAGTTGCGGGTCTTTTAAGACCACCTCTCGGGTGCCGTTGAAGATGCCGATCTCACCGGTCGACAGGTCCCGGACGTGGGCCACCAAAGGCTCGGTCAGAGCGGCCGCGCCCTCGTCGGTGCCGGCCGTGGCCGCATCGGCGGCGGCGGGGGCGTCGGCTTCGGTGGCACCCACGAGGCCGGACAGAAGAGGGATCTGCGACATCACACCGGCGCCGGCCACGGCCAACCCGGAATTCCTGAGGAACGAACGTCGACTCACCTGTGCCATGTCCCGGCTCCTCGCTGTCGGTCGGGAGCGGGCGACGTATCGGTCCGCCCCGGTTGCCACTCGCTGTACGGCACCCGCAGCGGTGTGGATGACCTCAGGGCCGACTTTCTCGGCTGGGCGGCAGACGTACCCGCTACATCGCGCGGTGAGCGGCCGATCTGCCTGGCTCTGTAGTGGTCGCCCACCACCGTCTGGCCGCCCGGGCGACGGGGATTACCATGACGGCCATGCTGACTACCGAACTCGACGCTCTTCTCGACGACATCCTGCGCCCACGGCGACTCCTCGCCCACCCCTTCTACCGTCGCTGGGAAGCGGGCACCTTGGAGCGCAGCGAGTTGGCCTCCTATGCCTCGCAGTACCGACACTTCGAAGCGGCTCTGCCGGGGGTCCTCGAGCGCATCGCCGCCGCCCTCCCGGCCGGGCGCGCCCACGACCTGGTCCAGGCCAACCTCGATGACGAGAGGTCAGTCCCTGCTCCGCACCTCGAACTGTTCGACGCCTTCGCCGACGCCGTCGGCGCCCCCGCCGCCGATATGACGCCAGCCACCCGGGCCCTGGTCGAGCTCTACGCGACGGCGGGCGACGCATCTCCGGTGGCCGGACTCTCGGCCGTGGCCGCCTACGAGGTGCAGGCGCCGGCAGTCGCCGCCAGCAAGGCCGACGGCCTGCGGCGCCGTTACGGCGTCGACGCCGCCGGGGCGCGCTTCTGGGAGGTGCACGCGGGCGTGGACGAGCTCCACGGGGCGTGGATGCTCGAGGCTCTCGCTGTCGTAGCGGACGGGGCCGGACAGGTTGTCGGCCCGGCCACCGCCGCCGCCAACGCCTGGTGGACGTTCCTCGACGAGCGCGAGGCCGCGGCACCCGTCTCGGTCGCCTGCTGACGAACCTCCGCTGGTGCCACGCTCATCGGGCTGAGCGTCGGGGAGGGAGCGTGACGCCGTCCTGAGCACCGGACGACGGTCACTACCCTGGTGACGACCATGTCCCTCTCACGACCGCGCTCGTCCATGTCAGAGATCCCCGCCGCCGACGGCGGACTCACCCACCGGCAGGTGTTGATCGTCTTCAGCGGTCTCATGCTGGGCATGCTGCTGGCGGCGCTCGATCAGACGATCGTGGCCACGGCCCTTCCCACCATCGTGGGCGACCTCCACGGTCTCAACCACCTGTCGTGGGTGGTGACGGCCTACCTCCTCACCACGACCCTGTCGACCCCGCTCTACGGCAAGATCTCCGACCTCTACGGGCGCAAGAAGATCTTCCAGATCGCCATCGTCATCTTTCTCGTGGGCTCTGCGCTGTCGGGCCTGAGTCGGAACATGGACCAACTCATCGCGTTCCGCGCCGTTCAGGGGCTCGGCGGTGGGGGACTCATGGCCCTGGCCATGGCCATCATCGGCGACATCGTGAGCCCGCGCGAGCGGGGCCGTTACCAGGGCTACTTCGGCGGTGTCTTCGCCTTCGCCAGTATCGGCGGCCCTCTGGCGGGCGGATTCTTCGTCGACCACCTGACGTGGCGGTGGATCTTCTACATCAACATCCCCGTCGGCATCCTCGCCCTCGTCATCACCAGCGTGGTGCTGCGCCTGCCCCTGCCGCGACGGGCCCACACGATCGACTACACGGGCGCGGCCATCCTCGTGGGCGCCGTTACCTCGTTGCTGTTGGTGACATTGTGGGGCGGTCAGACCTACTCATGGGGCTCGAGCATGATCCTGTTGCTGATCGTGTTCGGCGTCGTGTCCCTCGCCATCTTCGTCTGGTGGGAGCACCGTGCGCGCGAACCCGTATTCCCCCCTCATCTCTTCGTCAACCCGATACCGGCGGTGGCGTTCGTCATGACCTTGCTGGTGGCGGCGTCGATGTTCGCCGCGATCATTTTCATCCCCATCTACCTTCAGCTCGTCGACGGGGTGTCGCCGGCGTTGTCGGGGGTCCTATTGCTGCCGCTGATGGGCGGAATGTTGGTCACGTCCATCGGCTCGGGCCAACTCGTGACGCGGATCGGGCGGTACAAGGCGTTTCCCGTGGCGGGCACAGCACTCATGACATTGGGTATGTGGCTACTCTCGCATCTCGGCTCCCACACGTCGCACGTCACAGCCGCCGGCTACATGGTCGTCTTCGGTCTGGGGATGGGCATGGTCATGCAGCTCCTGGTCCTCGCCGTGCAGAACTCCGTCGCCCGCGACGACCTCGGAGCCGCCACCTCGGCCATCAGCTTCTTCCGCAACATCGGTGCCGCCTTCGGAACCGCCCTGTTCGGAACGATCCTGACGCTCCGCCTGGGGCACTGGTTGCCGCTGCTCGTCCATGCCCGCACGCATTTCAATTTGTCTTCGTCGTTCACCATCACGCCCAAAGCGTTGAAGGCCCTGCCGCCATCAGTGCGTGCCGGCGTCGTCGAATCGTTCGTCCGGTCGCTGCACGTCGTCTTCCTCGCCGGCGTCCCCGTGGCCGCGCTGGCATTCGTGTTCGCCCTTATGCTGAAGGAGATTCCGCTCAACGACGGGAAGTCGTCCGTGCCCACCCCCGGACCGGAGTCCTCCGTCACCGAGGTACTTGAGTCCGGGGTCGACGCGCCTGTCGACGCCGAAGCCGTTGGCACCTGACACGGCGCCGCCGGCCCCAGGCCCGATCAACCCGGACGGCTACCTCTGGAAGGTGGCGTTCAATTCGTGATTCAGGTCTCCTCGTCGGGGAGGTCCTCGAGGATGGTGCGGAGCTGGCGGCCCATCTCCCGTGGGTTTCCCTCCAGCGTGCCGATGGTGTCCCCTTCGCTGTCGATGGCGTCGCCTGGCTGGAAGAGCGACACCCGCATGCCCCGTCCGGCGCGTTCGGCCAGGACGACCACGGGTTGCCCGACCACGCCCGACTCCCGAGTGGCCATGACTCCCCCGGAGAGTCCGGGGGCAAAGCCCCATCCGTGGGTCCGGGCTGCGCTCATGATGCGTGCCAAGGTGGCGTCGGACGACGAGTTGCTCGATCGCGCGAACCCGGAATGCGGCGTCATGATCTGCAGCCTAGGCCGGGGCTGATACATCGCCCCGACATCTCGGCCGCGTGCGTCAGGACGTCGACGGGTCCGGGCTGCTCCCGATCGTTCCCGACCCGAACGGTGGGTCGAGGCGGGCGATATACGCGTGGGCGCGCGGCCACGGATCGAAGGCGTACTCCGACGGCAGCCGGGAGTTGTGCTCGGCGCAGAATGCCTCGATATCCCCGGTAAGAGCCAGCCGCTCGATCCTGGCGTGCGGATCCCGCTCGGAGTGCGCCACCCGGGTGGCGACCAGTAGCTCGCCCTCATCGTTCCACCCGTCGTGATCGAAGGCCCTCGTACCGTCCGATACATAGACATGACCGGCGTAGGGTTGCCCGACGCGTCGAAGCCCGATCGGCGAGAATCCGGCGGCCGGGTAGGCCTCGAGGAAAGCCGACGCCAGAATGTGGCATGCACCGGCGGCGAAGAATGTGCCCCTATGCAATCGCACTACGAACCCGCTCTCCACACCTCGTGCCGGGGATGGTGATCACCGAAGCCGGACGTGCGGGTGAGTAGACAGGCATCGATATCGAAGGCGAACAGATGGTCCTCGGGCGCCGGCACGGGGACGTCGAGCTGGGCGCGCTCCTGTACGAATTGCACCCCGAAACGTTCCCGGACGGCGGCCTCCTCCACCGGTCGTGCCCGGCCCGACAGGTAGAAGGCGTCCTCGTTGTCGAACGTCGGGAAGGAATGAAGCGCATAGCGTCCGTCGCGGTGCAGGTCCCGCTGCTTGGGGGAGGGGATGATGAACCCGACCAGTGCGTCATCGGTGATGAGTGGGCAGAAGGGATGGAGCCGGGGACCTGAGTCGGGGCGTACGGTGGCCAGGAAGGCAAGACCGACGCCGACCTGGTAGAGCAGGCCCCGGCCTGCCTCGGCGAGATCGGGTCGTGTCTCTCTGAACTCGGTCCACGTGACCATGGCACCGACACTGTCACATCGTCCCGATCTTCACCAGGTCCGCCAGGGACGTGGAAGGCTTCCTGTCGGAGTCGGCACGTTCCAAACGGGGGAGTGGCAATGGAGCTCGGGGGTGCGGCGGCGCTCGTCACCGGGGGAGCCAGTGGCATCGGGCGCGCCGTGGTTCAGCAGTTGACCGCCGCAGGCGCCTCGGTGGCGATCCTCGACAGGCAGGAGGTGACCGGCTCGGCGGGCTTCTCAGGCACGTGCGACATCACCGACGAGGTGTCCGTGGTAGACGCCGTCCGCCGGGCCCACGATGCGCTGGGGGGATTGACCATCGCCGTGTTGAACGCCGGTGTGGGCGGCTTCGGCGCCCTTCTCGACCTGGACGCGGTCGAATGGGACCGGGTGGTCGGGACCAATCTCCGCGGCACCTTCCTGTGCCTGCGCGAGGTGGCCAGGGCGATGGTCGAAGGTGGCCGCGGCGGATCGATCGTGGCCGTCACCTCGATCTCGGGTTTCCTCGCCGACCGCAGTATGTCCCACTACAGCGTGTCCAAGGCGGGCGTAGCCGAGCTCGTCCGGGTCGCCGCTCGCGAGCTCGGAGCGTTCGGCATCAGGGTCAACGCCGTAGCCCCGGGCACCACCGACACCCCGATGTTCGCCTCGACGGCGCCCCTGCCCGGGTACCGGGCCCGGGTGGCGGAGCGCACGGCGCTGGGCGGAGTGGGAACCCCCGACGACGTGGCCGGGGCGATCGTTTCGGTGCTGCGCATGCAGTGGGTCACCGGCCAGGTCGTGGCGGCCGACGGGGGTGTGTCGTTGTGGAGTCCGATCGATCCGGTCGAGAGCCTGATCGAGAGGACGAGCGATCCCGGTGCGGGGCCAACGTGACCGGGACCCGCGTGGTGGTGGTGGGATCGGGGGCCGCCGGTCTGTCGGCGTCGCTCGGGGCCACGTCCGCCGGGTGCGAAGTCGTCGTCGTCGAACGTGACGAGACCGTCGGCGGGACGACCGCTCTGTCCGGAGGGGTTGTCTGGTTGCCGGCCAACGACGCCATGATGGCGCTCGGTCTCGATGACAGCGCATCGGAGGTCTGTCGTTATCTCGACGGGTTGGCGGCCGGCGAGGTCGACCGCGCTCTCGTCACCGCCTTCGCGTCCGACGCCGGCCGCGTCGCCACCGAGATCGAGAAGCGCAGCCCACTGCGTTGGGAGGTGCTCGAACATTGGCCCGACTACCGCGGGGAGCTTCCCGGCGCACTGTCCGGCGGCCGTTCCCTGTGGCCACGGATCCTCACGTTGCCGGCAGACATCGATGCCCGGGTGCACCGCGCCCTCGATCAGCCGAGTCAGGCGAGCCCGCCGGGCGCCCGCAATGATGGTGTCGTGTTCCGGGGACCTGTCCGGGGTCGGGCGCTGGTCGGTGCCCTGCTCGCCGGGGTGCGTGACGCGGGCATCGAGGTGCGCACCGGGGCCCGGGTCACGGGCCTCGCCATGGAAGGGGACGTTGTCATGGGGGTACGGGTGGGCACAGACATCGTCCACGGGCGCGTGATCCTGGCCTGCGGGGGCTTCCAGCACGACCGGGGCCTGGCCACCCAGTTGAACGGGGCGCCGGTGGCGGCCATGGGGACACCGGCGTGCGAGGGCGACGGCCTCCGTATGGCCCTATCGGTGGGCGCCGCCGTCGGCAATATGGCCGAAGGGTGGTGGATGCCCGCTATGCGGGTGCCGGGCGAAGAGCTCGACGGCGCCCCCCACTACCGGCCTCTGCATTCCGAACGGGCCTACCCCGGAGCGATCATGGTGGACGGCGCCGGCCGACGCTTCGTGGACGAAGCCCAGAATTACGGTGATGTCGGCCGTGCCATGGCCCGTCTCACCACCCGCGCCCGGGCGAAGTCCACAGCAAAGTGTTGGCTGGTGTTCGACCACACCTGCCGGCGCCGCTATCCGGTGGGTCCCCTGGGACCCGACGATCCCGATCCTCCCTGGCTCCATCGAGCCGACGACATCGCCGCGCTGGCCGTCACCATCGGTGTGCCGTCCGAGACCCTCGGCGCCACGGTGGCCACTTTCAACCACGGAGCGGAACGAGGGCTGGACCCTGCATTCGGCCGCGGGTCGCTCCCCTACGACCTCTGGATCGGTGACCCGAAGGCACCCCATCCCACGCTGGCACCCCTCGCCGCCGCCCCCTTCTACGCACTCGAGGTGCACCTGGGCTGCATGGGGACCAAGGGCGGGCCCCGCACCGACGACCGGGGTCGGGTCCTGTCGTCCGACTCCTCGGTCGTGACCGGTCTCTACGCGGCGGGAAACGTGGCCGCCAACCCGTTCGGTCCGGCCACCCCGGCCGGCGGTTCGACATTGGGACCGGCCCTCGTGTTCGGCTTCCGGGCCGGCGAAGCCGCCGCCAGCGACCGATGACCACCGAGGCACCTCTTCCCCACGGCGCCCGCATCGTCCAGGACCTGCTGGACGGCGAGTCGCGTCCGGTTCCGCAGACGCTGCGCGCCACGGCCAACGACGAGCTGGGCACCGGTGGGATACCCCGGGCCCGCTACACGAGCCGGGCCGTCCACGAGCTCGAGATCGACAGGGTGTGGCCGCACGTCTGGCAGATGGCATGTCGCGAGGAGCAGATCCCCGAGGTGGGTGATTCGATCGTCTACGACATCGCCGGCTTCTCGCTCATCGTCGTCCGCAGTGCACCGGGCCGGATCCGCGCCTTTCACAACACCTGCCTCCATCGCGGCACGCGCCTGCGCACCCAGCCGGGCCCGGTCACCGAGTTGCGCTGTCCCTTCCACGGCTTCACGTGGAATCTCGACGGCACCTTCGCCGGGATGCCGTGCCCGTGGGACTTCCCCCATGTCGATGGCGGTTCGTTCTGCCTCCCCGAGGCCCGCGTCGGGTCCTGGGGCGGTTTCGTCTTCGTGAACATGGATCACGAGGCGGAGTCGTTGGACGCGTTTCTCGAGATCCTGCCCGAGCATTTCGCGCCGTGGCCTCTCGAGGACCGGTATCTCACCGCCCATGTCATCCGCCGGCTCCCCTGCAACTGGAAGGTGGCGCTCGAGGCGTTCATCGAGAGCTACCACACCGTCGCCGTCCATCCCCAGCTGCTGACGACGTCGGGTGACACCCAGACCGAATATGACGTGTATCCCGGGGTCCGCCACGTCAACCGCATGATCACGCCCGTCGGGGTGGCCAGCGAACACGTGGACCACGACGTCGCCGAGCAGGACATCGTCAACGCCATGTTCCTCACCCGCGACGATCCCGACGCCGTGGTCCCCGACGGCGCCACCGCCCGCCACGTCCTGGCCGCACGCACCCGCCGCCGTCTCGCCGATCAGACCGGGCGCGACTATTCCGCCGTGACCGACTCCGAGGCGCTCGACGCCATCGAGTACTTCGTCTTCCCCAACTTCATGCCCTGGGCCGGCTACACGACGCCGCTCACCTACCGGTTCCGCCCGAACGGTGCCGACCACGAGAGCTCGCTCATGGACGTCATGCTCCTCGAGCCCCTCGCCGAGGGTCGGCCCCGCCCCACCCCGGCCGCCACCCGCCATCTGGCCGACGGCCAGAGCTGGGCCGACGCCCCCGAGCTCGGGTACCTGGGTCGCATCCTGAACCAGGACACGGCCACCCTGGCGCGTGTCCAGCAAGGTCTGCAGTCTCTGGCGGTACCCGACGTGACCCTGGCTCACTATCAGGAGAACCGCATCCGGCACTTCCACCGTACGCTCGCCACGTATCTCGAAGCGTGACCGCGTCACCCCCCGGCCTGCGTTTGCGCGAGTCGCATCGGCCCGCCGTGGCGGAGGCGGTGCTCGACACCACGGTGGCGGGGATCCTGCGCGAGGCGGCCGCCGACGCACCCGAGGTCACGGCCCTGGTGCAGGGATCCCCCGACCCGGACCGGCGTCGCCGGTGGACGTACGCCGAGTTGGCGGTGGCGGCGGATCGTGCCGCGGGGGCGCTGTCGGCGCGCTTCGAACCCGGGGAACGGGTCGCCGTATGGGCGCCGAGCCTTCCCGAGTCGCTCGTTCTCACCTACGCCGCGGCGATGGCCGCCGCTGTCCTCGTCCCCGTGAATCCGGCCCTGCGTGCCGCCGAGGTGGCCCACATCCTGCGGACGTCGGGGGCGGCCGGCGTCTACCTCGTCCCCGAGTTCCGGGGGAACGATCTCGTGGCCACATTGAAGTCCATCCGGGCCGATCTCCCCGCCCTCCGCCACGTGATCTCGCTCACCGACGACCCCGGGGAGGGCGAGGATCCCGGTCCGGTCCGCACCGTTCGACCCGATGACGTGGCCCAGCTCATCTACACGTCGGGAACCACCGGCGCGCCCAAGGGTGCCCTCCTCAGCCATCGGGGGATGACCAACGCGGCCCGCTTCGGTGCCATCCGTTTCGGCATGCGCCCGGGCGACGTCTATGTCCACACGATGCCGCTGCACCATGTCGGCGGGCAGGTCGTGTCGTTCCAGATCTGCCAACAGAGGGCCACGGCCGTCCTCCTCGAATCCTTCGATCCCGGTCTCGTACTCGAACTGATCGACGCCGAGAGAGCCACCTTGACGTGCGGTGTACCGACCATGTTGTTGGCCATGATCGAGCACCCCGATCGGGCCAAACGCGACCTGTCGTCGCTGCGTGCGGTGAGCGGGGGTGGGTCCGTAGTGCCGACCGAACTGGTCCGTCACATCGAGGACACCCTGGACGTCCAGTTCACCGTGGTCTTCGGGCAGACCGAGGCGTGCGGGTTCATCTCGCAGACCGACCTGGATGACCCCGAAGAGGAGAAGGCGGTCACCCTGGGTCGTCCGTTGCCGGCGGTCGAAGCCCGGATCGTCGACCCCGGGACCGACCGGGTCGTCCCCATCGGAGACGTCGGCGAGCTCCAGGTGCGGGGACCGAACGTCATGGCCGGCTACCACGACCTGCCGGTGGACACGGCCGAGGCCTTGTCGCCCGATGGGTGGTTGCGCACCGGGGACCTGGTCACCATGGACGGCGGCGGTGTCCTGCGAATAGTGGGGCGCTGCAAGGAGATGATCGTGAGCGGGGGCGAGAACCTCTTTCCCGTCGAGATCGAGAACGCGCTGACCGCCCATCCCGAGGTGGCCCAGGCGGCCGTCGTCGGGGTGCCGGACCGTCGCTGGGGTGAGGCGGCCGTCGCTTTCGTCCGCCCGGTGCCCGGGGCCACGCCCGAAGCCACCGCCCTCGAAGGTTTCCTCCGCCAGCGCCTCGCCGGCTTCAAGGTGCCGCGGCGATGGGTGTTCGTCGAATCGTTCCCGCTCACGGCGTCGGGCAAGGTCCAGAAATTCGTCCTCCGGGACAGGCTCGGGGCCGGTGGACCCGGTACCGGCGGGCCCGGTGCCGATGAGACACGTGCCCGGGGGACCGGTGCCGGCACGACGGCTGAGTGAGCGCCGGGGACGGCGTCCCCGGGGCCCGCGACCACCTGAGCGCCGAGGGTTGGTAGAAAGTAACCGTCGGCCCTCCCCGGGGTCGCGGCGATGGCAGCCCGTGGTGGTCGACCGATGCGTCGAGACCCTGCGCCCCAGTTCCGTCGCGCTGTCAAGAGGAGACAGGGATTGATCGAGGCCAGGGGTCTGACCAAGCACTACGGGGACACCACCGCGGTGAACGACCTGTCCTTCGACGTCCGTCCCGGTCAGGTGACCGGCTTCCTGGGGCCCAACGGGTCGGGCAAGTCCACCACCATGCGCATGATCATGGGCCTGGACCGTCCCGACGCCGGCCGGGTCAGTGTCAACGGGCGCGTCTACCGGGAGCTGCCCTGGCCCCTGCGGGAGGTGGGGGCCCTGCTCGAGGCCAAGGCCATCCATCCCGGCCGCAGCGCCTTCGACCATCTCTGGGCACTGGCCCAGACCAACGGCATCCCGCGCTCCCGGGTGAGCTGGGTCCTCGACGAGGTGGGCCTGGCGGCGGTGGCCCACAAGCGGGCGGGGACGTTCTCGCTGGGGATGGGCCAGCGTCTCGGCATCGCCGCCGCTCTGCTCGGCGACCCCGGAGTCCTGCTCTTCGACGAGCCGGTCAACGGTCTCGACCCCGAAGGCATTCGCTGGGTCCGCCACCTCCTGCGGGGTCTGGCCGCCGAGGGCCGCACCATCTTCGTCTCGAGCCATCTCATGAGCGAGATGGCCCTCACCGCCGACCAGCTGGTTGTCATCGGCCGGGGTCGTCTCATCGCCGAGATGCCCGTCGGGGAATTCATCGCCTGCAACTCCCGACAGTTCGTCCGGGTGCGGACCTCGAAAGTCGACGAGGGCATTGAGCTGACCAACGCTCTGTCGGGCGCCGGCGCCCAGGTGGTCGACGAGGACGGGGCGCTCTGCGTCACGGGCCTGTGTGCGGCCGAGATCGGAGAGTTGGCAGCGTCGACCGGGGTCACCCTGCACGAGCTGTCGCCGCAGATGGCGTCGCTCGAGGACGCCTTCATGGAGCTCACTCGCGACAGCGTCGAATTCCACGCCCACGACGACGCCGCCGGCGACGACCCCGGGCCGGTCGACGACAATCGCCTGACCCCGGTGAGCACGTTGGCCCCGGTGAGCCCGTTGGCCCCGGCAAAAAGGTGAGATTCCCGTGTCGATCGTGACCGCCGGTGTCCTGGACCCTCCGTTGACACCGACACCGACACCGGCCGCGGTGCCGTCGGGCCGGTACACCTTTGCCGGGGCCCTGCGCTCGGAGTGGACGAAGTTGTGCAGCGTGCGCTCCACCACCTGGAGTCTGGTGGCCACGGCGGTGCTGACGGTGGCCATCGGCATCCTGGCCACGGGGACCGAGGCCAGCCGGTGGGCGCATGCGGATATCGGGGAACGACTGGCCTACGATCCGACCAGCCTGAGCCTGGCCGGCTTCCTCTTCGGTCAGTTGGCCATCGGCGTCCTGGGCGTCCTCGTGGTGAGCGCCGAGTACAGCACCGGCACCATCCGGGCCACGTTCGGAGCCATACCCCATCGCACTCTCGTGCTGGCCGCCAAGCTGGCGGTGTTCAGCACCGTCGCCTTCGCCCTCGGTGAGATCCTGGCCTTCGCGTCGTTCTTCATCGGTCAGGCCATCCTGAGCGGCTCGGCGCCGACCGCCACCCTGAGCGAGCCCGGGGTCCTGCGCGCGGTGGTGGGTGGCGGGCTGTTCCTGACCGTCCTCGGTGTGTTCGCGTTGGGCCTCGGCACCATCATCCGCCACAGCGCGGGCGCCATCACCGCGTTCGTCGGCATCTTCTTCGTGATACCGCTCATCGTGGAGGCCCTTCCCTCCTCGATCAAAGATGCGGTGGGGAAATACCTGCCCGACAACATCGGCGCCACCATGACTTCCGTGAAGCCGGGCTTCCGGACGGATGTCCCCACCTTCTCACCCTGGGTCAGCTTCGGACTCCTCTGCGCCTATGCGGCCGCCGCCCTCATCATCGGTGGCGTGTTGCTGGTACGGCGCGACGCCTGAGCCGGAGCAAGGCTCAGGAGAACGACCCCGGCGCCGCCTCAGACGCAAAGTGGCGTTCCAGCTCGTTGGCATAGTGACGACCGAGATCCGCGGCGTGATCGGCCAGCCAGACCGACAGAGCGGTCTGACCGGTGGCGGGGCCGTCGGTGTCGGCCAGGCCGTCGGCCATTCCCCGGTACTCCTCCGTGGACAGCAGCACGTCGTGCAGTGCCAGTCCCAGGAGGCGAGCGAACACGGGCACGGTCGCACCCGGCACGCGCAGAAGCCGGGCCCGGCTCCCGACGACGTCTCGGATGGAGCGGACCAGTTCGAGGAAGGTCGGACGCTCGGGCCCGACGGCGTCGGTCACACTGTCGTCACGCTCGGCGCCCTTGGCGACACAGAGCTGGGCCAGGTCGTCGACATGGATGCCACGGATGCGGTAGTCCCCACGTCCTCCGACGGCGAAGACGGGGAGGTGCCGCAGCAGCCAGGCGATGTTGTTCAGCAGCACGCCGTCGCCGCCGAAGAGAATGGCCGGCCGGAGGACGGCATAGGACACGTCCGCCTCCGCCAGGGACCGCTCGACCAGTGCCTTTCCCCGGAAGTACGGCAACGGTGAGTCGACGCTCGGGTGGGTGATGCTCACGTGGACTATCCGTTGCACACCCGCCTTCTTGGCTGCGTGGAACAAGGTGCGGGAGTTGGCGACGGCCACATCGTGATCGATGCGACCGTGGGCGAAGCGCACCCAGTACGTGTTGTAGAGGGTGGTGGCTCCCTCGAGAGACCCGATGAGTCCGAGCTGGTCCTCGAAATCCAGTGGTCGCACCCCGATCGGCGAACCCTCCGGGGCACGACGGGCGTGTCCGGTGAGGGTCCGGACCTGACGTCCGGCGTCGAGCAGGGCATGGGCGATGGCGCGACCGGAGTAGCTGAACGCCCCGGTGACGACGTCCAGTCCGGTGTCGGCCCGACGATCGGTGTCTGGCGCATTGGTGGGTGCCGTCGTCGTCATCATGTCGTCTCCTTCGGTGAAGGCCCGTTCAGGGCCTCGATGAGGCCGGCCAGTTGCTTGGCGTGCTGGAAGAGCGCCATGGCACGATCGCGGTCACCGTCGAGATGGCTGAGCATCTCGAGACCGAGATACAGGGCCACGACCGCATAAGCCGCGTCCCGGGTCGGGAGGATCGATCCCAGAGGAGAGCGACCGAGGGTCGTCTCGATGGCCCGGTGCGCGAACTCGAACCACGGCCCGATCCGGGCCGCCACCTCGGCGCCGAGCCCCGGCGTCGAAGTGGCGCCGGCCATCATCTCGACCAGGACGGTGACGTACCCGGCATCGAGATCCTCTCGGAAGATGGCCGCGGCCACGTCGACGAGCTCAGCCGGAGATCCCACGTCGTCGACGGCGGCGACGTACTTCTCCAGGCGATCGGCGCTCACGGCGTCGAGAGCGGCCAGGAGGAGGTTGGCGACGGACCCGAAGTGGTAGAAGACGAGACCTTGGTTCGATCCGGCCCGCTCGGCGATCGCCCGGGCGCTCGCCCCGGCGTACCCGTGGTCCTTCAGCGTCTCGATGGCGGCCTCGACGAGCAGGCGACGGGTCTCGGCCGATCGGGTCGAGCCCGTGTCCACCACCCTGCTCGGGGTGCCGCCCTTGGCCATTCGTGCCCCTCAGTTTGAGCGTCTGCTCAAACTATACGCTCAATCCGAGCAGGGCGGGTGCCGCCTACGGCGCCGAGGGGTCCCGCGGCAGGCCGAGACCGTGCTCGGCCACGATGTTCCGGTTGATCTCGTTCGTTCCCCCGGCGATGGACGCCGACGGTGACGACGTGAAATTGCGGGCCCACGGTCCGCTGAGACCGTCGAGACCCAACAGGGCGACGGCCAGCTCGGCCAGTTCCTGGTCGACGCGGGCCCAGAGCAGCTTGGTGCCGCTCCCCCCGGCGGCCGATGGTGCCATGCCCCGGCCCAGTGCGGTCAGGTCGCGTGACGTCGTCCAACGCATGCAGGCGATCTGGCTGTAGACCGAGGCGATCCGGTCGCGGTAGACGGGGTCCTGGAGCGCCGGCCTGCCCCGGGCGTCGCGTAGGAGATGGTCGAGCTTCCGGCTCAGACCCAGGTGCATCTTGGCCACCCCGGCGCGCTCGTGGCTGAGCGTCGCCATGGCCACCCGCCATCCGCCGTTCACAGGACCGAGGAGGGCGGTCGCCGGCACCCGGACGTCGGAGAAGAAGAGATCGGAAAAGGTGAGCTCACCGGCCATGGTCTTGACCGGTCGGACCTCGATGCCCGGCGTCTTCATGTCGACCAGGAGGCAGCTGATGCCCCTGTGCTTGCGGGCCGAGGGATCGGTCCGGACGTAGAGCTGACACCAGTCGGCATGACGGCCGAGGCTGTTCCAGGTCTTCTGCCCGTTCACCACGAAGGTGTCACCGTCTGGGACGGCCGAGGTCCGCAACGAGGCCAGATCGGATCCGGAGTCTGGTTCCGACATCCCCTGGCACCAGATCTCGTCGCCGTTGAGCATCGGGGTGAGAAACCGGGCCGTCTGTTCGGGAGTGCCGTATTGCATGATGGCAGGGGCGATGTTGGACACCCCGATGACGTTCACCGGGCCGGGGGCCTGGGCTCGTCCCATCTCCTCGTAGTAGACGAGTTGCTCATCCACGCTGGCCCCGCGCCCGCCGAACTCAGCCGGCCACGAGATGGCCGACCAGCCACCCTCGAAGAGAGTCCGGCTCCATCGCTTCAAGATCTCCAGATTCCCGCCTTCGTCGTGGCCCTCCTGGCCGGCGGCGACGACGTCGGGTGTGACGTTCTCGCTCAGCCACAGCGCCAGGGAACGACGGAACTCATCGAGTGATGTGTTCCCCACCTCTCCTGTGTGATCCTCGGTCGACATGGCGTCGGTGTACCCCTGTTCGTCATCGATTCTTCGGTGGCGTGAGCGGCGGCGCGGACGTTTTCCCGTTTCGAGCCGGGTGCCCCGTTCGTTTCCCGTCGGTCGCGTCACGCGGACGCCGCGCCCGGACCGGGTATTCGTGTCGTTGCCGGTTCGTACTCCCGCTATCGGGCCACGCGGGCGGTGGGGGTGTACCTCACCGGCAGGGACTCGTGACCGACGATGAAATTGGAGATCCGGAGGTCCGGGGGGTCGTCGGTGGCGATGGCCAGATCGGGGAGCCGGTCGATGAGCCGCTCGACCATGCCCGCTATCTCGGCACGCGCCAGCCGGTGACCGAGGCAGAGATGGGCGCCGAAACCGAAGGCCACGTGGTCGTTCGGTGTCCGCCGGATGTCGAACGACTCAGGGTCGTCGAAGACCGTCTCGTCCCGGTTGGCCGACGGATAGAGCAGAAGGACGTTCTGTCCGGCCTTGATGGTCTTGCCGTGGAGCTCGATGTCACGGGTTGCGTTGCGGTTCATGTTCTTGATCGGCGTGACCCACCGGAGCATCTCCTCCACCGCGCCTGGGAGAAGGTCGTCGTCGGCCTTCAGCGCCTCCAGCTGAGAGGGATGGTGCAGGAGCGCTTCCATCCCGCCGGAGATGACGTGGCGCGACGTCTCGTCGCCGCCGATGAGAAGGAGGAGCGCCTCGTAGACGAGTGTCGTGTCGTCGATCCGGTCGCCTTCGATCTCTCCGTGGACCAAGGTGCCGAGGAGGTCATCGGTCTTCCCCACCTTCCGACGCTCGGCGATCTGGTCCCGGACGTAGACGTCCCATTCGGTGAAGGCGGCGGCGGCGCGGACGAAGGCGTCGTCATCTGATGCTCCCTGGGATATGAGCATCGTGTCCGACCATTCGAGGAGCCGGGACCAGTCTTCGGACGGAAAGCCCAACATGTCGGCGATCATGATGAGAGGGAGAGGGGCGGCGATGTCGGTCACCAGGTCGCAGGAACCCTTCTCGCAGACCGCATCGATGATCTCGTCGCACACCTGCTGGACCCGCGGTTGACGGATCCGGACCGCCTCCGGCGTGAAGCCGGCACTCACGAGTCGTCGCCGACGGCGGTGCTCGGGCGCGTCCATGTCGATCATGTAAGGCAGCGGTGTGTTCGGTCGCGACCCCTGGGCACTGGAGAAGGTCTGGGGGTCCTGGCCGATGGCCCGGACGTCGGCGTAGCGGGTCACACCCCAGATGTCGCCGCCGGCGTCGTAGTACACGGGCGCGTGTCGACGCATCCAGGCGAAGGCCGGGTAGGGATCGTCGGTGTAGAACTTTCCGGCCATCAACTCGATATTGGGTGCTTCGGTGATCGTCATCGCTGTGCCTTTCATGGACCTGCGTTCATCGTCGCAGCGGATCCGCCGCCGCACAAGGCGGGACGTCGCCACCGGACTGATCCCAACGCCTGCCGAGGGGACACCACTCAGGATTCGTCGAGCAGCAACCCGTAGTTGGCGCCCCGGCGCAGGTGGTGACCGCCGTCAACCGCCAGGCACTCCCCGGTGATCCACGCCGCTTCGGGACCGGCGAGGAAGCGGACGGCGTCGGCGACCTCGTGCACGGTTCCCGGACGGCTGATGGGGGTCTGCGCCATGTAGTCGTCGAACAGAGGCCCGCCGGCGGTGATGAAGGCCATGAGCTCGTCGTCGATGATGCCCGGTTGGACGGCGTTCACCCGGATGCCGGAGTCGGCCAATTCCTCGGCGGCGTAGCGCACCAGCATCTCGATGCCGGCCTTGGCCATTCCGTACGCCCACAGATGGCGGTGGGGGAAGTGCCCGGCCCCGGACGACATGCCCACGATGGCGCCACCGTCGGCCATGAACGGAACCGCGTGCTTGATGCAGAGGAACGTGCCGATGAGATTGAGCTCGACGGTGGCCCGCACGGCATCAGCGTCGGCCTCGGCGATCGGGCCCAGGTGCATCGCGCCACCGGCACAGCAGAACAGGATGTCGAGACGGCCGGTCGGCTCGGCCGCCCGTGCCATCGCCGTGCGGACCTGGTCCTCCGATGTGACATCGGCCACGACATAGTGCACGGTCACGCCGGCGGGGGCCGCGGCTCGGATCTGCTCACAGGCGCGCCCCAATGTGTTCTCCGTCCGACCGCAGATCGTGACGTGGGCGCCGTCGGCGGCGAACCGCGTCGCCGTGCCGAGCCCGATCCCGCTGCCCCCACCGGTGACGAGGGTGGCCTTGCCTTCGATCCCGCCCACGTTTCGCTCCTGTCCGGTTCCACCGAGTCCGTTTCCGACGATTCCCCCAAGATAGGAGGACAACGGCCAACCGGGGGCTCCGGCACCTGCTTAAATTGGTCGAGGGGCCCGAACCGTCGTTTTCCAGAGACGTCTTTTCCGGTAGGCCCGCGAGGGGATGGTGGGGGCATGCGCGGGCACCGAGGTGTTCGACAGGCGATCGCGGCCGTCGTGGCGGCGGCCGTCGTGGTGGGTATGGGCGTGGTGGCGACGGGGGGCGCCGAGGCCGGCGCGGCCCCCGGTCCGGCCACGGTGCCGATCGCCGGAAGTTACCTCGGTCCTCCCGAGGCCACCGAGCTCGGCCCGTACTCGGCGTCGGGGATGGGGATCGAGGTCGTCCTCGCACCCACCGACGCGTCGGCCATGGACCGAGAGCTCACCGCTCTCTACGACCCGTCGAGCCCCGCCTATCACCAGTGGATGACGCGCGGGGCCTTCGTCGCGCAGTTCGCGCCGGGGGCCTCGGTGCGTCGGGCCGTCGGGGCCTTTCTCCGTCGTGGCGGACTGAAGGTGGTCGCCAGCTCGTCACCCTTCCTCGTCCGTGCCGTCGGGACCTCGAGCCAGGTGGCCGGGGTCCTGTCCACCACGATCGACAGCTATCGCGCCCCGAACGGGCGGACGTTCTTCTCGACCGCCGCCCCGGTACGGGTCCCCGCTGCCCTCGCCGCCAGTGTGACGGGGGTGGTCGGGCTCACCGACACCGCCCAGGAGCTCCCTCTTGACATCCCGACGTCGTCGGTGGAGTCGCCGGTGGCCCACTACGGCGCCGCTCCCGGCGGGAGCGGGCTCACGCCCTCACAGCTCGACGGTATCTACGACGCCGGCGCCGCCGTCTCGGCCGGCGCCCGCGGACAGGGCAAGGGCGTGACGATGGCCGTGTTCGAGCTCTCGGGCTACACGTCGTCCGACATCACCACCTACGCACGCAAGTTCTTCGGTCATAAGTACACCCCCCGTCTGGTGAACATCGATGTCGACGGGGGCCCGCTCACGCCCAAATGTCCCACCGGCGATGTGTGTCATCACAAGAGCGACTACAGCGGCGACATCGAAGTGGACGCCGACCTCGAGACCCAGACCGCCATCGCCCCCCGGGCCAGCAAGATCCTGGTCTACAACGCGCCCAACGACACCAGTGGTCAGACCACCGTCGACGAGTACATGAAGATCGCCTCCGACGATCTCGCCGACTCGGTCAGCACGAGCTGGGGACTCTGTGAGGCCGACTTCGGGGCGGCGGCGGCCGTGGCCGAGAATGTCGCCTTCACCCAGATGGCCATGCAGGGACAGAGCATCACGGCGGCCGCGGGCGACGACGGAGCCTTCGACTGCCTGCAGGACGGAACGACCAATGCTCACGCCATCGCCGTCGACGACCCGTCGTCGCAGCCGTTGGTCACGGGAGTAGGCGGGACGTCGTTCGAGGGGTTCGATCCCGGCTCGGATCGCAACCCGAGCTATCCCACCGGGGTGGAGACGGTCTGGAACCCCCTCGATGCCTGCAGCGGTACCAAGCAAGGTCTGTCCGGGTGCATACGGTTCGGGGCGGGCGGCGGCGGGGTGAGCTCCTTCTGGTTCCGACCGAGCTTCCAGAAAGGGCCCGGTGTCCAGGCTTTGCTGAACCGCGAGGTTCCCGACGTCTCGGCCAACGCCGATGAGTTCACGCCCTATGCGGAGTACTGCACCGGGAGTCCGAAGACCGACAGCAGCTGTGGCAGCTTCGGCGGTGGCTGGTTCGGCATCGGCGGGACCAGCTTGTCGTCGCCGTTGTGGGCGGCGGTGATCGGGGATGCGACCGGCTACAACGGCGCACGTTTCGGGACGGCGACGATGACGCTGTACCCGCTTTTCCAGTCGCACTACTCCACCTATTTCCACGACATCACCGGTGTCGGCCAGACGGAGAACAACAACGGCCATTACCCCGTCACACCGAACTACGACCTGGCCACCGGAATCGGGACACCGGACATCGGGGCTCTCGTGACCGAAACGGGGAGTGCCGCCCAGTGACCGAGGCACGGTGAGGGCACCCGAGCAGGCCGGAGGACAAGAAAAATAGGAAAAGAAAAACGAAAGGACCCGTCGGAGCGGGCCCCCGCCGGACGACTATAGGGACATGAGCGGTGAGCCGGCGGCGAGGGGAGATCCTGGGGTCGTCCTGCTCGACGCCTTCGACGGGGCCCTCCCGCGTGTCTACGGCTACGTCCTCAGCCGGTGCGGCCAGCGGGCCCTGGCCGAGGACCTCACGGCGGAGACGTTCCTGGCCGCCGTGGACGCCGTCCGGCGAGACGACCCGCCGCCGGTGTCGACCGCCTGGCTGGTCGGCGTGGCCCGGCACAAGCTCGTCGACCACTGGCGCCGTCAGGCCCGTGAGCAACGGGGGCTGAACGCCTTGGAGGCGGTGGACCCCGGGGGCGACGACCCCTGGGACGAGCGGATCGACGCGCTGCGGGCCCGCGACGTCCTCGTGGGGTTGGCCCCCCACCACCGGGCGGCGCTGACCTTGCGCTACCTCGACGACCTGTCGGTGCCCGAGGTCGCCTCTCTCCTGCATCGAACGGTGCACGCAACCGAGGCTCTGCTCGTGCGGTCGCGAGCCGCCTTCCGACGCTCGTACGCCGAGGAGGAAACCGGCGATGACTGACCCGTTCGACGCTCTGCGCCTACCTGATACCGCCGTGGATCCCGATCCGACGTTCGCGGCCCGCTTGCGCTCGCGCGTCGAGCGGGCGCTGGCCCTACCCGAAGGAGTCACCGTGTCCGATCTCACCCTGGAATCCACGCCGGCACCCGCACCGGCCCCCGCCATCCGCGCCGCCGCGGGCTCCGGCGGGATGGTTCCCTACCTGATCGTGGGCGACGCCCGTCGGGCCCTCGACTGGTACGAGTCGGCCCTGGGAGCGACCAGACGCGGCGAGGTGGTGACCATGGCCGACGGCCGGATCGGCCACGCCGAGCTCGAGCTCATGGGGTCGGTGCTCTACCTGGCCGACGAATCCCCGGAGAGCCACGTCGCCGCACCCCGCCCCGGGGCCGACGCCACGGTGAGCCTGACCTTGGAGGTCTCCGATGTCGACGACTCGGTGGATCTCGCCCTTTCGGAGGGCGCCGTCCTCGAGCGGGCCGCATCCGACAACCCGTACGGCCGCAACGCCGTCATCCGCGATCCCTTCGGCCACCGGTGGATCATCTCGGCCATCTCGGCTCCGGCCGCTGGGGACAGTGACCGAGCCGACTCGATACGGCAGGGTGACATCGCCTATGTCTCGTTGTGGGTGCCCGACCTCGAGCGCGCCGCGACCTTCTTCGCCTCGGTCCTCGGGTGGTCCTACGAGCCCCAAGCTGCAGGGCACGCCCGCCAGGTGGCCGGCCGGGAGCTCCACCACGGACTCTTCGGTGGTCAGGACCGGGGCTCGCTGTTCCTCTGCTACGTGGTCGACGACATCGACGACGCCGTCCACCGGGTGCGCGCCGCTGGGGGACACGCCGACGAACCCGTCATGGAGCCCCACGGGCTCGGCGCCATGTGCGTCGACGTCGAGGGGATGTCGTTCTCCCTCTACCAGCCGCCCATGGGGCCGCGCGGACCACGACTCGCCGCCAACGGGAGCCGCCACGGTGACGTCTCCTACATCACCATGGAGGTCCGGGACTCGGCGGCGGTGCGCGCCTTCTACGGGTCCGTCCTCGGGTGGCGCTTCCCATCCGGTCGGGTGGAAGACGGCTGGGCGACCGACGACGTCGTGCCCATGACCGGCCTCCACGGCGGCCACGAGACGACCACGGTGGTCCCGATGTACCGGGTGGACGACATCCAGGACACCGTGGCCCGGGTCCGAGCCGCCGGGGGCTCGGCCACCGACCCCGAGAACCAGCCCTACGGCCTGTCGTCGGAGTGCGTCGACGATCAGGGAACCCGCTTCTATCTGGGCCAGCTCTGATCCTGGGCCAGTACTGATCCTGGGCCGGTACCGGTCCACGACGGGCGCCGACCGACCCGGCCCCACTACCTTGCCCTGATGGGCCCAGACGCGACAGCCGATGACACCGTGTCCTTTCCCGAAGGCTTTCTCTGGGGGACGGCCACCGCCGCCCACCAGATCGAGGGCGGGAACGTGAACAACGACTGGTGGCAGTGGGAGCACACGCCGGGCTCGGGTTGCGCCGAGGTGAGCGGTGACGCCTGCGACTCGTGGCACCGTTGGGACGACGACGTCGACCTCGTGGCGGCGATGGGTCTCGGCGCCTACCGGTTCTCCCTCGAATGGAGTCGGATCGAACCGGCCGAGGGGGAGTTCTCGACCGCCAGCCTCGACCACTACCGGAGGATCTGCGCGCGCTGCATCGAGCGGGGGATCGCTCCCGTCGTCACCTTCCACCACTTCACCACCCCGCTCTGGCTGTCAGCGCGCGGTGGCTGGGAGGCTCCCGACGCCCCCGACCGGTTCGCCCGGTTCGTGTCCCGGGCCACCGCCCGCCTGGGCGACCTGATCGGCTGGGCGTGCACCTTGAACGAACCCAACGTGATCGGCGTCATGGGCTACACGATCGGGGAGTTCCCGCCGGGCGTGAAGGACGACTTCGCCCGGCACCTGGCGGTCAACGACACCATGGTCCGCGCCCACCGGCTGGCCGTCGACGCACTGAGGTCGGGACCGGGGACGTTTCCCGTCGGCCTCACCCTGTCGATGGCCGAGCTGAAGGCGGAGCAGGGGGGCGAGGCCGTCCGTGACGTGGCCGAGGACGTGCTCGAGAACACCTTCCTGCGGGGCACGGAAGGTGACGACTTCGTCGGCGTCCAGTGCTACACCCGGATGCACTTCGATTCCCAGGGTCAGGCCCCCGACGACCCGGAGATACCGAAGACGCAGATGGGCTACGAGTTCTGGCCCCAGGTGGTCGAGTACACGGTGCGCCGGACGGCGGCCTTCACCGGGCTCCCGGTGGTGGTGACCGAGAACGGGATCGGGACCGACAACGACGGGGACCGGATCGCCTACGTCTCCGAGGCGCTGCGCGGTGTCCGGCGCTGTCTCGACGAGGGGGTCGACGTCCGCGGGTATTTCGTCTGGAGCCTGCTGGACAACTTCGAGTGGGCCCACGGCTACGGCCCCAAATTCGGTCTCCACTCCGTCGATCGCACCACCTTCGAGCGCCGGCCCAAGCCGAGCGCGCTCTGGTTCGGCGAGGTGGCGAGGTCCAACGCCCTGGTCGCGCCGCCGGCCGTCAGGTGAGCGACGACCAGAAGTCCGCCAACACGGCCGCGCCCCGGGCCGGGTCCTGGAGCATCCACCAGTGCCCGAGTCCCGGGAGTTCGACCACCTCGACACCGGCGCGCCGGGCCGCCGACCGCGAGCCGTCGGCTGACAAGAACGGGTCTTCGGTCGGGAGCAGGGCGAGACCGGGGGCGGGGATGCTCTGGAAGTCCGGTCCCCATTCCCGGCCCACGTCGACGGCCGAGCGGTAGAGGGTCAAGATGCACTGCGCCATCTCCTCGTCGGCCCACCCGGCGAGGGCCCGGGCCCGCTCGGTGGGTACACCGAAGGCCTCGAAGGTACCGGCCTGATCGTCGACCGGGGTGGCCAGCTGCTGGGCGAAGAACTCCTCGCCGTCGCCCGGGGTCTGCCAGATCTTGGCGAAGTCGTGCCACTCGAAGCCGGGATCGCCGATGGCTCCGGCGTCGGTGACCCAGGAACGGACGAGCTCCGGTCGCGTGCTCACCACCCGGATGACGAATCCACCGCCCCAGTCGTGGCCCACCAGATCGACGGGGCCCCCCGACCCGATCCGTTCGAGCTCGGCCACGAGCCAGTTGACGTACTCCTCCTTGGTGGCCCCGAAGCCGGCCGGTCGGGCGGCACCGAAGCCGGGAAGCCGCAGCGCCTCGATGTCGGACCGACCGAGCTCGGCCCGCAGGGGATCCCAGACATCCGGTGTCTCGGGGACGCCATGGACGAGGACGATGGTCATCGCCGCATCCTACGGGGATGACATGATCGGGGGCCGTGGCGCCCCCCGACGACGACACCATGCGCTCGATCTACCGCACCATGGTCCTCGTGGCCGCCTGCGACGACGCCCTGCGCGCCGCCATCAGCGCCGGCACGGTGACGATGGCCTACTACTCGCCCCGCGGCCAGGAGGCCGCCGCCGCCGGCTTCGGCGCCGCCCTCGCGCCCGACGACTACCTCGTCACCACCTACCGGGGCCTCCACGACCAGATCGCCAAGGGGGTGCCCCTGCGGCCACTTCTGGCCGAGATGCTCGGCCGGGGCGCGGGGACGGGCAAGGGCAAGGGCGGCCCCATGCACGTCGTCTGGCCCGACGCCGGGCTCATGCTCACCACCGGCGTGGTCGGGTCGGGCCTTCCCATCGCCTGCGGGCTGGCCTGGGCGGCACAGCGTCAGGGCACCGGCCGGGTGGCGCTCGTCTCGTTCGGTGACGGCGCCACCAACATCGGGGCCTTCCACGAGGCGTGCAACCTGGCTGCGCTCTGGCGTCTGCCGGTTATCTTCCTCTGTCAGAACAACCGCTACGGCGAGCACACGGCGTTCGCCGATCACCAGCGCACGGCGCGGGTGTCGGACCGTGCCACCGCCTACGCCATGCCCGGGGTGACCGTCGACGGCAACGATCCGCTGGTCGTCCACGCCGCGGTGGCCGAGGCGGTGGACCGGGCGCGCGTTGGCGACGGGCCCACGTTGATCGAGGCGCTCACCTACCGTCTCTACGGCCACGTCTTCGGCGACCGGATGGCCTACGTCCCACCCGACGAGCTCGACGGCGCCTGGCGCGACGAACCGGTCGGTCGCTTCCGCCGTCGGCTGGTGGAGACGGGCGTCCTCCCCGACGACGACGCCGTCGCCGTCGAGCAGGAGTGCGCCCGGCTCGTGGCCGAGACGCTCGACGACGTCCTCACCCTCCCCGAGCCCGGGCCCGAGGAATTGATGACCGACGTCGTCTCGCCGCGCGCCGTCGCCGCGCCGGGGACGCGTGGCTGACGCGCCCCGGGCCGAGGCCCGGCCGACCGACACCGGCGAGGTCAGCGTCCGCGCCGCGATCACCCGGGCGCTCGACGAGGCGCTCGGGGCCGACGAGCGCGTGGTGCTCCTCGGGGAGGACATCGCCGATCCCGGCGGGGGGGTCTTCGGGGTCACGAAGGGCCTCTCCACCAAGTACGGCCCCGACCGCGTCCGCGACACGCCGATCTCGGAGCAGGTCATCGTGGGAGCGGCGGTCGGTGCCGCTCTCGGGGGCCTGCGTCCGGTGGCCGAGGTCATGTTCATGGACTTCCTCGGCCTCTGTCTCGACCAGCTGGCCAACCACGCGGCCAAGCTCCGCTACATGTCGGGCGGGCGCACGCCGGTGCCCATGGTGGTGCGGACGGCCGTCGGTGGGGGTCTCCAGGTCGGCGCCCAGCACTCCCAGATGCTCGAGGCGTGGCTCACCCACGTCCCGGGACTGAACGTCGTGGTGCCGAGCACCCCGTCCGATGCCCGGGGTCTGCTGCATGCCTGTCTGGACGACGACGATCCCTGCGTCTTCATCGAGCAGGTCCCCCTTCTGGCCCGCCGCGGCCTCCTCGACGAGACGCCCGTCGCCCTCGGGGTGGCCGACGTCAAACGACGCGGCGCCGACGTCACCGTCGTCACCTACGGCCGTCAGGTCCACGAGGCGCTGACCGCGGCCGAGTCGTTCGGTCCCGGTGGCCCCGACGTCGAGGTCCTCGACCTCCGCTCGCTGGCGCCCCTGGACACCGGCGCCCTTCTCGCCTCGGTGGACCGGACGCGCCGCTGCGTGGTCTTCCACGAGGCCGTCGTCACCGGCGGTTTCGGTGCCGAGCTGGCTGCCTTCGTCTCCGAGGCCCTCTTCGGCCGGCTCCTCGCCCCCGTCCTCCGGGTGGGGGCGGTCGCCGCCCCTCTTCCCTACGCCAAAGGTCTCGAGCGCCTGGCTCTCCCCGGGGTGCCGCGCCTGGTCAGTGCCATCACCCGGGCCACCTCGTACGGCGGCTGACCCGTCGTGCTCCTGCGGATGCCGAAGATCGGGATGGAGATGACCGAGGCGATCCTCGCCCGGTGGCTGGCCGACGACGGCGCCCTCGTCGACCGGGGCCAGCCCCTCTACGAGATGGAGACGGACAAGGTCACCACCGAGATCGAGGCCCCGGCGCCCGGCCGCCTGCGCCGGATCGCCGAGGTCGGCGTCACCTACCCGGTGGGCGACCCCGTGGCCGAGCTGCTCGACGACTGAGTATTTTCTGACCGGCGAACGACTCGCCCGGCGCCGGTCGCCTACCCGATCGTGTACGCGTAGGCGAACGACGCCACGTCGCTGCCCTGGGGGAATTCGCCGGTGAGGGCGTTCTCGGTGACGGCCCCGCCGATGAGCGAGGCGTCGTCGAGGTAGAGGGTGCCGCTCACCGTCGTCCCCGGCGTCCCGCTCGGGATGATGGTCACCGGGATGGTGACGGACTGGCCCGGGTCGACCACGACGGGAGCCACGGTCGTGTTCGGGTTGATGCTCTCAAGCCAGACGTCACCGGTGGGGGAGCTGACGGCCGGGTCGAAGGCGTTCGTGGTGGCCGTCATCGACGTCTGGGTGATCACCGGTGGGACACCGCGTTTCCCGTCGGGCCCGTCCTGGAACGGCGTGATCGCCCACACGCCGTCCTCCACCGCCGCCGACGTGAACGTCCCCGTCGGATTGGTCCCGAAGGGCGGGGCCACGGAGATGAGGTCCGGGTCACCGAAGACCTGGGAGTAGTCGAAGAAGATCGGGCTCGACGCCGACGCGCCGGCCGTGATCGACGTCGTATGGCTGGGGACCACGTATTCCGGCGGCGCCGTCGTCAGAGGGACCGGTACCGTGTTCGCCGTGATGGCGGCCAGGTTGATCGTCGTGGTCTGGTCGAGCCGCCCGTCGACGAAGTAGGACTCCGGGGCGTCTCCGGTGTTCGCCACCGTGACGTTGGCCGTGACCGGGGTGCCGGCGGCCAGGGTGGTGGCGGCCGAGTCGGGCAGCCCCGTGACCGACGCCCCCGCCGGCGTCGTGTCCAGGGTCACCGTGAAGGGCTGCGAGATCGCCGTTCCCGACACCGCGTTGTAGAAGTCGATGATCAGGGTCCACCGCCCCGGGTCGGGATCGAGCGCGTGCAGCTGGGCCCCGGGCTGGAGGACGGTGGTGAGTCCACCGCCCCCGGTCTCGATATGGGAATTGACCGCCGTCGACGCCGACTGACCGGTGGCCGGGTCGACCAACTCCGCCAGGAAGGTGTTGGCGGCGTCCGGCGTCGAGATGTCGGCGTTCAGCGCGGCCCGTCCGGCGGGGACGTCGATTTGGTAGTACGCCGTCTGGCCGGTGTCGCTCCCCCGACCGTTCCCGCCCGTCAGCGTGCCCGTGAACGTGGACGACGGGGCCGGGGTGGGCACGAGTGACCGCAGGGTCACGGGGACGGTGCTGACGGCGGTGAAGGAGGGGGTGACCCCGCCCTCGGTCAGCACCAGCGAACCGGCCTGGTCGCCGGGGGCACCCGGGGTGGACACGGTCAGGGTCACGGGCGCCGAGGCGCCGGGGGCGAGCGTCAGCGACGACTGCGACAGTGCCCCGAACGGTGTCCAGGGGGCGGCCCGCGCGCCGAACAGCACCGAGCCCGGCGCGCCGAAGATCAGCGCCGTCCAGGTGCCGGCGGCCGGATCGGCCACCTGCGCGTCCCCGTAGTTGCCGGCTCCCTCGGGAAGGTTGTACTCGGCCAGCCTGTGGTTCGGGGTGAACAGGCTCAGGCTCAGCGCGGCGCCGAAGTCGTAGGCGATGGCGGCGTCGAGCCGGGCCTGGCCGCTCGGGACCGTGAACTGGACGACGGCGGAGTCACCGGTGGAGGGGTCCAGGGTGACGGCGGTGTTCTCGACGCTCGTGTACGCCCCGAGCGTCCGGCTGGACAGACCGACGGTGGCGGTCGCCTTCCCGTCGTTGGTCAGTGTCTCGCCGAGCGTCTCGGTCGTCGCCGGCTGGCCCACGGCGTTCAGCTGGTCGGCGCTCTTGAGCAGCGCGTCACCGCGGGTGGTGGCCGTCGCTCCCGGGTAGGACCGGGCGGCGAGGACCGCCGCGTAGGCGTCGATCAGCCCCGCCCCCTGCTGGTCCCCCGGGGCGTCGATGTCGGTGGCCGTGCCCGTGATGATCCGTTTGACCACGGCCGGGGTGGGGTCGGTGCCGCCGTGGGACTCGGCGTAGGCCTCGATCACCAGCGCCGCGGTGCCGGCGGTCAGCGGGGAGGCCTCGCTCGTGCCCCCCTGGAGCTCGACTGGCGACGGTCGGCCGGAGTAGTTCGAGCAGGCGCCGTAGCGCCGGATGGGGGGCGAGCACAGCGCCCAGTTGAGGTCCCCGGGGGCGACCACGTCGACGGTGGTCCCGTCCTGGGCGAACCCACCGGAGCTGAGCGCGCTGATGTTGTCGTCCAGCCAGCCCTTCACCCCGGGCTGGTTGATCCCGCCTATCCCCGTCTGGGCGTAGGACCGGTAGGTGGTGGTGGCCCCGGCCGAGATGACGGCGGCGTCGTCCGCGGGGGATCCGATCGTGTTGGTGGACCCGGCATCCCCGGTCGACACCGTCACCGTGACCCCGGCCGCCACCGCGGCGTCGTCCGCCATCCTGGTCAGGTCGAGGCTGGCCGTGTCCGGGAAGGGGTTCGAACCGAAGGACTCGTTCAGGACGTTCACGTGGTCGACGCTCACGGCGTAGTTGATGGCTTCGAGGAAGACCGAGTTGAAGGCGATGTTCGACGATCCGAACACGTTGAGTCCGACCAGGCTGGCCCCGGGGGCCACACCGAGCACGCGGATCAGGCACGGCGCGGGGAGCCCGGAGCCGTAGCCGGAGACGTCATAGGTCTGGAGTCCCTGGGCGGCGATGGAGCTGGCGTCGAGGAAGGCCTCGGCCCCGTAGGTCGGTGCCCTCGTGCCCGTCCCGCTGAAGTCCTGGTAGTCGACGAAGACCTTCTTCCCGTCGGCGCGGATGAGATCGGGGTTCTTGATGTCGAGGCCGTCGGCGATGAATCCCACCTTGACCCCGGCGCCGGTGTAACCGAGCGCCTGGGCGTTGGCACCGGTGCCGGACTGGCTCGTCGCGTGGATGGTCTCGACGGCCTGGGGATCGAGCTGCACCTCGGGTGACGGCAGGCAGGCGTTTCTGAGCAGGCCACCCCCGGCCCCCGCCGTCGACGCTTCCACGTTCCCCGGTCCCGCCGACGCCAGCGACGACGAGCTGGCCACCGGGATCGGCTCGTCTCTCACCACTTCGGCGACGTCGGGGTTGGCGGCCAGTCGGCTCGCCTCACCGGGGGAGACGGTGGCCGACACCGCGTTGATGACCTGCATGGTCTGGACGTTCTGTGCCTTGGTCAGGCCCAGTTCGCGGACGACGGGTGCCTGGACGCCGGCCACCGCGGCGTTGCGGGCCGACTCGTCCGTGCTCGTCTCCGGGGTCCCGGTGAGCTGGTTCTTGAACACCACGATCACCTTGTCGGTGACGTCGGCCGACAGGGCCTGGGCCTCGGACGCGGTCAACGGGGCCTGGGCGACCGCGGCGGCCCCGGTCGAGCCTCCGCCCACCGGGACCACGACGGCGATGGCCATGATCGGCAACACCGCCGTCACCGTTCGCAGCAGTCCCCGTCCCCGCACACCCGCCCCCCGTCTCCGACCGTCGGATCACCGACGAATTCCCCGATACCAGTAAACACCCTGCCCCCGACCGTGACCCGCCGACCACCCGCCGCCGCCGCCCACCCCGCCGCCGGCCCGGCTCCCGCCCCCGGGCGACCGGTCCCGGTCCTAGGATCGGCCCCGCGCCGGGAGCCGACAGGCCCCGGACGATACGAGGGGGTCGATCATGACCGTCCCACCCCATCCGGACCCACGCCACCCCTACCCCGACCATCTGGACCCGGGCCACCGGGACCAGCGACAGGCGGATCCACACCCGGCCGCCCTGGACTTTCTCCTCTCCCGGTGGGCCGACGAGGTGCCCCATCTGAACGGCACGCTCCTCGCCCACCTGCTGGCCACCGAGGAGCTCCTGCGCTCCTGGGGCTCGTCGGAGGAGCTCTGCCTGGCCGGGCTCTGCCATGCCGTCTACGGCACCGACGGCTTCGCTCCCTACCTCGTGCCCTCCGACGACCGAGGCGTCCTGCCGGCGCTGGTCGGCGCCGGTGTCGAGGAGACCGTCTATCTCTACGCCTCGTGCGACCGCTCCGTCGTCTATCCGCAACTCGCCGGCGACGGGCCCGTGCTCTTCCGTGATCGTTTCCGGCAGCAGACCGTGATCCCGACCGACGCCCAGCTCCGCGACTTCGTCGACCTGACCCTGGCCAACGAGCTCGACGTCGCCGGCCAGGTCGAAGCGTCCGACCCTCCTGGCTGGATCGGACCCCTGGTGGCGCTGATGGAGACACGCGCCAGCCCCCGGGCTCGCCGCGGTGCTCGCGATCTGCTCCGACGTGATCGGGCCGGACGCTCCCGGGCGGGACGGTGACGGGGCCGGAAGGCGACGGGGTCAGATGGTGATCCGGCGGGGTTTCCCGGGCTCCTGAGAGGGGATCCGTTGCGTCGTCGGGACCGGATAAGGGACCGGGTTCGTGAGGTCGATCCCGACGAGCTGGCCCGACGTGCATTGCCTTTGGACCCGGGGGTCGGCCTTCCCGGCCGTGGCCGGGAGCTCGGGGACCGAGGTGTCGGGTGAGGCCACGTGGAGCGTCGAGGTCAGGTCGCCGGTGACCGAGCGCCGCCAGGCCGAGATGTTGGGCGCCGTCACCCCGAAGCGGGTTTCGAGGAACCGCATCTGCGACGTGTGGTCGAAGGTGTCCGAGCAGACGTAACCACCGCGGGAGAACGGAGAGACGACGAGCATGGGGACCCGGAAGCCGAGGCCGATCGGTCCCGGGATACCGAAGGCGAGGGGCGGCAGAGGGTCCGTCGTCACGTATTCACCGGCGGTTTCCGGCGGCGGTGTCGGGGGTGCGACGTGGTCGAAGAACCCGTCGTTCTCGTCGTACATGATGAAAAGGACGGTCTTCGACCAGACCTTGGGGTTCGACACCAACGCGCTGATCACGTTGTGGGAGAACCACATCCCGATCGCCGGGGGCGAGGGTGGATGCTCGTCGTCGCCGATGGGCGGGGTGATCCATGACACCTGGGGCAAGCTGTCGTTGGCGATGTCGCTGACGAAGTCGTTCGGGAAGACGGACCCGAATGCCTTCGGGTAGAGCGCCGACGACGGGTCCAGGAATTGCTTGAAGTAGAGCAGGATGTTGTCCGAGATGGCCATGGCGATCGTGGAACTCGGTTGGTAGGCGCCTCCCGGTGCGTTGTAGACCTTCCACGACACTCCGGCGTTCTCCAGCGCCTCGGGCATCGTCGACCAGGTGGCACTTCCCTGCGCCGACTCGGCGCTGTTGGTGAAGAGAACGGGCCCGCCGGCGTGGCCCCCCGGATCGAGCGTTCCCGACAGGGCGTGGAGGCGGTTGGGGTGGGTCGGTCCCATGACCGAGCAGTGGTAGCCGTCGCAGATGGTGAAGGCGTCGGCCAGTGCGTAGTAGAAGGCGAGATCCTGGCGCGTGTAGTACCCCATGGTGAGGACGCCGTTCGGCCCCTCCCAGTGCGGCTCGGTGTGGACGGCGACGAACCTGTCCATCTTCCCCTCGTTCCAGCACTGGTGCTGGGCGTCCCACTGGTGCGACAGGTCGAAGGTGCACTCGGCCTGGGTGGAGGCCGTGTCGAGATGGAAGGGGAGCAGCGTCGGAGCCGCACCTCCTGGCCACGCCTGGGCGAAGAGCCCGGCGCGGCGGGCGCGGGCGTCGTCGAATCCGCGGACCCCCCGGTAGGTGCCGAAGTAGTGATCGAACGAGCGGTTCTCGTGCATCAGGAACACGACGTGCTCGACAGCTCCGAGATCCGATCCGGCCGGCTTGATCGCCGCCGCCTTCTTGGCCGTGGCGCCGCCACAGGAGGCGAGCAGGACCGAGATGCCGCCGGCCATGCCGGCGGCGAGAATTTCGCGACGCGTCCGCAGGGTCTGATCCATGCGGGAAGTATCGTAGGGGAAACAACCACTTTCCCCACGGTGAGGGAATCGACTCGATCTGCCGACTCAACCCCCGTCGGCGGTACAGGCGGGTGGCGGTGACGATGTCACCACCACCCGCCGGACCGACATCAGATGGGGCGGACCTGCTTGGTCTGCATGCCCTTCTGTCCTTGCTCGGCCTCGAACGAGACCCGCTGACCTTCGATCAGCTCCCGGTATCCGCTTCCCTCGATCGAGGAGAAGTGGGCGAAGACGTCGGGCGAGCCGTCGTCAGGTGTGATGAATCCGAAGCCCTTGGTGGCGTTGAACCACTTCACGGTGCCTTCAGGCATGTGGTGTTGCCTTTCTGTTCTGTTCTCCACGCTTCCATTGTCTTGCGGGAGACCAAAAAGGCACCCATCAAAGACGCGCAGCCAGCGTGAATTTATAACTGCGCTTCGCGCCAGCCTACTGCCGGTCGGTGCGACGTGCTCACATACGAGCGGATGGCCCGCCTCCACGCACGATCCTGCCTCGAGATGCCGGTGGACACCCAGGGCGGTCGACCCCTGGGCACCCTGGGCGGCGGAATCCGGGCCCGCCCGAACGACGGCCCTGACCAGGCACCCACGGCGGTCGGCCGACGACAATGGCGGCCATGACCCCCCCGAGACGACCAGAGAGCCCAGATCCCGGAGAAGCCCGACGAGGGCTCCTCGACGGGCGGGTGGCGGTGGTGACCGGGGGAGCGGCCGGAATCGGAGGTGGCGCCTCCCGTCGGCTGGCGGCGGCGGGAGCCACCGTGGTCCTGAACGACATCGACCCTGACCGGCTGGACGCGGCGGCGGCCGACATCGAGGCTGCGGGCGGGACCGCCGTCGCCGTTGCCGGGGACATCCGCAGCGACGACACCGTCACCGCCCTCGCCCGCGTGGCCCGGTCCGTGGACGACGGGCGGATCGACGTCCTTGTCAACAACGTCGGTGACTACCGGCCCAACGGCCGGTTCCTCAAGACCGGTCCCGACCAATGGAACGCCCTCTATGCGCTCAACTTCGAACACGTCCTGCGATGCACGCACGCCATCGCCCCGGCCATGGTGGAGCGGGGGGCCGGGAGCATCGTGAACGTCTCCACCGTCGAAGCCTTCCGGGGCATCCCGGCCAACGCCGTCTACTCGGCCTTCAACGCCGCGGTCAACGCCTTCACCCGCAGCCTGGCCGTCGAGCTCGGGCGTGACGGTGTCCGCGTCAACGCCATCGCCCCCGACCTGGCCGACACTCCCCAGACGCCGGCCGCGTCGATGTTGCGGGGTCGGGACCCCGACATGGTCCGACACTGGGTCCCCCTCGGACGGTTCGGCCATCCCGACGACTACGGCGATGTGGTCGTCTTCCTGGCGTCCGACATGGCGCGCTTCGTCACCGGCCATGTCATCCCCGTCGACGGCGGCACCCTGGCTGCCGGCGGCTGGTATCTGCGGGCCGATGGACGGGGCTGGACCAACCTCCCCGATACACCGTGAGTCGCCCGCCCGTCTCGCGTCGGCCAACCGCCTCAGTGGCCCCCGAGGTGGCTGCCGATGAGGCCGGCTAACTGGCCGCGGAGTCAGCCGACGACCAGGCGTGGTCGGCCACCGGGTCGGCGGAGACGGTGTCATCGGCACGCGCCCGTAGGGCTGCGGCATCCCATCTCTCCTCGATCCGGCCGAAACGCCAAACGGAGAGGGCGATCACCCAGGTGACGACGAAGAGACCGACGATGGCGAAGCCGGCCGTGTTGATGTTGAAGTTCTCGAAGAAGTGCCAGACTCCGCCTCCCCAGTTGAGCTCGGAGGGAAGCAGTCCCAGGAACTCGATGGTCCCGATAGCGAAGGCGACGACCACCGAGAGCGCCGTGATCGTGATGTTGTAATAGATCTTGCGGATGGGACGGGCGAAGGCCCAGCCGTAGGCGAAGTTCATGAAGCAACCATCGAGCGTGTCGAGCAGGCTCATCCCGGCGGCGAAGAGGAGGGGGAGCGCCAGGACGGCGTAGAAGGGCAGTCCGCTGGCCACGGCCGTCCCCGAGAGGACGAGGAGCCCGATCTCGGTGGCGGTGTCGAAGCCGAGGCCGAAGAGAACGCCGACGGGATAGATCTTCCACGGGGTGTCGATCCGCCGGGCCAGGGGACCGAAGAACCGGTTCATGAGTCCGCGCTTGTTGAGTTGTTCCTCGAGCTGCGCGTCGTCGTAGCGACCCTGTCGGAGGTCCAGGAAGACGCGGACGATGGAGACGAGGATGACGACGTTGAGTGCGGCGATGAGGTAGAGGAAGGTGCCCGAGACCGACGTCCCGACGATCCCGGCCACGCTGTGGAAGCCCGAGCCCGTGGTGCGGACCTGGCTGTCGAGGGAGCGGATCCCGAAGTTGAGGGCGACGGCCAGGACGAAGACGACCGTCGAGTGGCCGAGGGAGAAGAAGAAGCCGACGCTCAGAGGCCGCTTCCCTTCCGACATGAGCTTCCGGGTGGTGTTGTCGATGGCCGCGATGTGGTCGGCGTCGAAGGCATGACGCATCCCCAGGGTGAGGGCCAGGATGCCGGTGCCGAGACCGAAGGTCTCCTTGGTCGACAGGTGGTAGTGGTGGGGGATGGCAGCGCCCAGGAGGCCGAACCCGAGGACATAGAGACCGAGCACCACCGCTCCCATGGCCCCGACGCGCGCCCACTCCCGGGGGGTCAGCGCGTCTTGGACGCTCCGCCACCGTCCGGTCGTCCCCGGGGCTATGCCCATGGTCGTCCTCCACCTTCTCCCGGGGTCCGGCCGCTCAGCCTAGGCATAGATGAGAACTGGAAGCAACAAGCAGCTGGAGGCACCCGGGAACGATTATCCTGTTACCGGTGACCAGGATCGAGGCGAAGGCGGCGGCCGACTCGGTCGAGGACGTCCTGGATCTCCTGCGCGCCCGCGGGGGTCGGGTGACGACCTCGAGGCGGCTGCTGCTCGGATGCCTCTTCGAGGGTCGGACCCACCGGACCGCCGAGGAGCTGGCGGTCGAGGTCCAGGCCTCGGCGCCCGACGTCCACCTGTCCACGATCTACCGGAACCTCGACGAGTTGGAACGGCTCGGCGTGGTGGTCCACGCCCACCTGGGACACGGACCCGCCACCTACCATCTGGCCTCGGAGACCCACGGGCATCTGGTCTGCGAGACCTGCGGGGCCATGCTCGAGGCCCCGGGGGATCTCTTCGGTTCTCTGGCCCGGGCGGCCGAACGCGACTACGGCTTCCGCATCGACCCGCGTCACTTCGCCGTGCTCGGGCACTGTGCGGCCTGCGCGCCGGCGGGCTCCAACTGAAACGGTCAGTCGCTCCGGCGCCACCCCCCGGCGGCGTGGGTCCCGCCGTCGACGTGGAGGGTGGTGCCGGTGATGAACCGTCCCGCCTCGCTGGCCAGGAACACGGCCGCCCAGGCGGCGTCGTCCGGACTGCCGAAGAAACCGAGGGGCGGGAGGTGGACGGGCTCGAAAGGGATGTCGTGGGCCAGGAACTGCTCGCGGGCGGTGCCTTCCCCGGTGCTCGAGAGGGCGTCGGGCGCGATGGCGTTGACCCGGATGGCCCGGGGGGCGAGCTCGAGGGCCAGTGACTTGGTCAGGTTCCCGACGGCCGCCTTCATCGCCGCATAGAGAGCGAACCCCGGGGCCGCCTGGTGGGCCTCGACAGAGGTCAGATTGACGATGGCCCCGCCCGAGGGCATGTGGGGGACGACGAGACGGACGAGGCGGGTGACCTGGGTGAAGTTCTCGGCCACCAGCCTCTCCTCGCCCTTCTCGGACGTGGCCAGGAACGGTGCGGCGAAACTCCCGCCGGCGTTGTTCACGAGGATGTCGACGTGACCGAAGGTGGCGACGACCTCGTCGACGAAGCCCGACACGGCGTCACTCTCACGGACGTCGAGGATCCGGCGCAGTGTCCGCGGCGCCACCCCGTCGCGGGCGGAGGTGTCCCCGAAGGCCTGGAAGGTCTCCGTCTCCAGGCGGTCGCAGAGCGCCACCGTCGCCCCGCAATGGGCGAACACCCGCGCCGTCGCCTCGCCGATGCCGCGCGCCGCCCCGGTGATGACCGCCACCCGGCCGTCGAGCCGTAGCGGTTCGTCCGGTATCACGATGGTCTCACCGCGCCACCTCGCTCAACCTTTTGACAGGGCCGCGGCCCACTGAGTAGCGATGCGACGCAGAAGCCTAGAGGGGGTGCGATGGTCGACGACGCCGACGGAGAGACCCGTGATCGGCCGTCCCGGTCGCTGTCGCGGCCGGCCGGGCCGACGTGATCGCCGTCCTCGGTGACGCGGCGGGCGAGGACCGTACCGCCGATGGTCTCGCCGCAGGGCTCGGCGCCCTGGGGGAGTCGGCGGTGGTGGTGGCCGGCGGGTGGACGGCGGGCGACGAGGTCGCCGACACCCTCGCCCGCGTCGAGGAGGGGCGGGATCCACTCCACGCTGTCGTTCTGGCGTCGACCGGCGTGGCGGCGACAGAAGCGGGAGAACTGGCCGAGCTCGATCCGATGCTGTGGCGCGCCCGCGTGGAGGTGCCTCTTCGACGGACCGTGGCCTGCTTCCAAGGCGCCCATCGACGCCTCCGTACGAGGGGCGGATCCTTCGTCGTCCTCGTCCCCACCCTGGCCCTGGTGGGAGCCTCGGGCTTCGCCCCGTGGGCGATGGTGGCCGAGGGTCAGAGGTCGCTGGCCAAGGCGGCCGCCCGGGCCTGGGGACACGAGCGGATCACCGTCCACTGTGTGGCCGTGCCCGGCGCGCTCCTCACCTCGTCGATGAGAGGGGACGGGTCGATGGGTGGCGACGCCGCTCCCGATCGTCCCGGCCAGCCCGCTCGGGCGTTGGGACAGGCTCCCGGTCTTGGGGGCGAGGTGGCGTCGGTGGTGGCGTCGCTCGTCTCCGGCTCGTGGACCGGGGTGACGGGCGCCACCATCGCCGTCGACGGCGGAGTATGGATGACCCCGTGAGCGAGGATCTCGCCGGGCGCGTGGTGCTCGTCACCGGAGGCGGTGCCGGGATCGGGCGATCGCTGTGTCTGGCCTGCGGCCGGTCCGGGGCCGACGTGGTGGTGGCCGGACCCGGGGAAAACGCGGCCGAGACGGCCGCACTGGTGGTCGGTGGCGGCGCCCGGGCCGCCTTCGTCCGCACCGATGTGACGGTGGCCACCGATGTCGACGCCGCCGTGGCGACGGCGGTCGAGCGGTTCGGCGGCCTCGACGGAGTGGTCCACAACGCCACCAGTCGACTCTCGAGCCGGGTCGGGACCATCGACGAGATCGACGTCGAGGGATGGGACGACCATGTGGCCGTGTCGTTGCGCGGCGCCTATCACTGCGCCCGGGCGGCGCTACCCCATCTGCGGGTGCGACACGGACGCTTCATCGTGATGACATCGCCGGCCGGGATCGAGGGGAGCGTGGCCCTTCCCGCCTACGCCGCGGTCAAAGGGGCACTGCGCGGACTGGTGAAGAGTCTCGCCGTCGAGTGGGGTCCACTCGGGGTCACCGCCGTCGCCGTGTCCCCACTGGCCCGGACACCGGCTCTCGACGCGGCCTACCGCGAGAATCCGGCCCTCGAACCCCGCCTGCGGGCGGTGGTCCCCGCCGGCCGGATCGGGGACCCCGAGACCGATATCGCCCCGGTCGTGGTCTTCCTGCTCGGGGCCGGCGCCCGGTACATCTCCGGTCAGACCATCGTGGTGGACGGCGGCCGCTTCACCGGTCTCTGATCTCCGTCGGAGCCCGCACACCCCGGCGGCCGTTGTCTATCGCGCCAGACCGGGCCCGCTCGGGACGTCGGTGTCCCGGGAACGTCGGTGTCCTCGGAACGTCCGGGTCCCGGGAATGTGCGTGTCACAGTGGGGCGGTGGGGATGCGACCGCCGTTGTCGACCGGATCGGTCTCGTTGCGGATCTACCCGCACACCGGTCTCGACGCCGAGGCCATGGTGGACGAGATGTGTGCGCAGGGAGCGTTGGCGTCGGACGCCGGATTCGACGGGGTGATGACGAGTGAGCACCACGGGGGGTTCGCCGGCTACATGCCCAACCCCCTGCAGGCGGCGGGGTGGCTTCTCGAGTCCATGGCCGCCGGTTGGGCGGCACCGTGCCCGTTGCTGTTGCCCTTGCGACCCCCGGCCCTGGTGGCCGAGGAGGTGGCCTGGCTCGCGGCGCGTCATCCGGGTCGGGTCGGGATCGGGGTGGCGGCCGGATCACTCGTCGACGACTTCGAGATCATGGGGCTGACGAAGGACAACCTCACGGCGCGCTTCGCCGACGACCTGGAGCTCGTGGCTGGGGCGCTCGGGGGTTGGCACCCGGGCCGGTTGGCGGCCGACCCCGCGGTGGCGCGGTGCCGCGCCCACCCCGTGCCGGTGGTGAGCGCGGCGATGAGCGTGGCGGCCGTCCGGCGGGCCGCCGGACACGGGGTGGGGATCATCTTCGACTCGTTGTCAGCCCCCGAGCGGGTGCGACAGTTGGTCGACGCCTACCGGGGCGCCGGAGGGGACCGGGCGTGCATCCTCATCCGCCGGGTCTGGGTGGGCAGACCACCCACGGACGAGATGGTGAGGCAGGTCGACGTCTACCGCGGCTACGCGGCGGCCGGGGCCCAGGCCCATTGGACGGCCGACGAGCTCGTGGCCGGGGACGACGCCCCGGCGGTGGCCGACGACCTCCTCGGTGTGATGAGCCGGGCCGGGGTGGACGCCTGCAATCTCCGGGTTCATGCCCCGGGCATCGCCCCCGGTCCCGTCCGCGGCCAGATCGCGGCGCTGGCGGAGGTGGTGGCGCGCCTGCGAAACGGTCTCGGCGCCGGTCAGGCCAGGCAGCGCAACGGTCGGCCGCCGTTGTAGGCGACCATGTCGGCGAAGGCACCGGCCACGTCGATGGGATCCCCCGGGCGGGCACCGGCGCACTCGGCGTAGGCGCGGTGGAGGTTGCCGACGATCCGCTCCGGGTCGCTCAGGGTTCCGTAGGGACCCAGGTCGGTCTGACGGGCCGCCTCCAGGGGGGAGATCCCGGCTGCCGTCGCCTCGGCCGCCGTGTCCTGGACAAAACGGAGGTACTCGCCCACGACGTCGATCATGTCGGGCCCGCACGGTGGACCGTGGCCGGGGACGAGGATCTCGGCGTCGAACTCCATGAGCCGGTCGAGGACGATGAGAGCACCGGCCACCGAACCCATGAGGACGAACGGCGTGCCCCCGTTGAAGACGAGGTCCCCGGTGAACAGCACCCGGCGTTCGGGGATCCACGCCACCACGTCGTTAGTGGTGTGGCCGGCCGTGCCGAAGTGGTGGAGCTCGACCAGGAGGTCGTCGACATAGACGTTCAGGCGACGTTCGAACGTCACGAAGGGGGGGGCGACGCCGAGATCGCCCCAATCGACGGGGTCGAACAATCCGTCGGGGCGCATGATCCCCGTGGCCAGGACGCTCTCGCGGCATCGCTCGTGGCCGATGATGGCGGCATAGGGCAGGAGGCAATTGCCGTTGGTGTGGTCCCCGTGGTGGTGGGTGTTGACCAGGGTGCGCCGACCCGACCCGGCCGCCGCGTCGACGGCGTCGAGAAAGGCGCGGGTGCGGAACTCGGTGGCACAGGTGTCGATGCAGAGCACCCCGGACCCCCCGACGACGAAGCCGGTGTTGTTGATCCACCACGACCCGTCGGGCTGGATGTAGGCATAGACACCGTCCGCCACCTCCTCGGTGCGCGGCGGAGGCAACCGGTGCCCGTGGGGATCGTCGTGGGCGGCGCTCGTCATGGAGGAGTTGTATCACCCTCCTCCCGCCGACGATCAGGGTGTCGGATGGCGGGGCACCGAGGGGGGCCGGCAGTGGCCGCAGTGCCCGGGATCGACGCCGATGTCGGTTCGGCACCAGTCCACGAGGGCGTCGAGGTCGGGGGCGCAGACCTTGCGGTAGTGGGCCGTCCGCGTCCGCCCCCGGCCGGCCGATCCCCCGATGCACGCGCAGGTGGCGCGGTGGAGCATCAGAGAACCGGGCGAGAGCGTCCGATCGGCGTTCACGACGAAGCCACCGCGATGGTGGGCGATCCATGCCAGGTAGCCCGCATCGTCGTGCAGGAACGACCGGATCGCCCCGGGCGCGGCCCCCGTGACCGGACGGGTCGCCGGCGGCTCCGGGGGCGCCGGTTCCAAGGCGGTGCGGGCGGCCACCAGGCTCCTCAGGGTGTCGAGCAAGGCCCAGACGTACTGCGCCCCGCGACCGTTCGGGTCCTCTCCGAAATGGTGCCAGCGTCGTTGTTCGTAGAAGAGGCACGCCCGCACCTCGTCGATGGAGGTCGGCAGGGTGTGGTCGCGCGTCCACGCCCGGATGCACCGGGTGGCCAGTTCGGAGACGTCGTCCCAGTAGGCGTACCCGTCGTACGACAACGAGAAGGACGACACCGCGTCCCAGGGGTCGCCACGGTCGGGGATCCCGTGCACCCTGAGTTGGGCGTTGGGCACCGCACAGGGAGTGAAGTCCCCCTCCGGCGGATGGCTCGGGTTCTTCCAACGCAACACCGGGTCGGGGCGCACGGGTGGCTGGCTGGGCCCTTCGGCGGCTTCGACGACGCTTCCCGTCGCCACCACCTTTCCCCGTTGCCGGCCCCGCGTGCCCGACACGCGGGTGGCGAGTCCGCGCAGACCCCGGCCCGGACCGGATCTCCGGTTCCCGAATGCCATTCCCGGTACGTGCACGATCCCTCGGCTCCGTTACTCGTCAGATCGCCGCGCGGTCGACGACACCGCCGGCCACCACGACATGGCCGCGTCCGGTCTTCTTGGCGTGGTAGCAGGCGTCGTCGGCCAGGCGTAGGAGCTCCTCGACCGTGCTGTCGGGGAGGGCTACGGCCACGCCGGCGGAGAATTCCTGGGCGCAGGCCGCACCCAGCCGGCCCAGCATCTCGATGGCCTGGTCGGTGGTGGTCGACGGCAGGAGCAGGACGAATTCGTCGCCGCCGGCTCGGGCCAGGACGTCGGTTGACCGCAGCGTGGCGCTCCACAACCGACTCACTTCGCCGAGGAGGCGGTCACCTTCTTGGTGGCCGTGCGCGTCGTTGACCTCCTTGAAATGGTCGAGGTCGATGACGACGAGACACAAGGGATGCTCCAGGCGGGCGCACCGGTGCAGTTCGCGGGCGAGAATCGGTTCGAAGGCGCGCCGGTTGACCAGGCCGGTCAGAAGATCGGTCGTTGCCGCCAGCTTCAAGGCCTGTTGCAGCACGTGGACGACGACCCCGACGGTGATGGTCGTTCCCAGCAGGACGGCCCACCCGGCCGACGCGTCGGCGAGGCCGGACGTGAGCAGGACGGCGCCCGAGGTCGCCGACTGCGCCAGCATGTATATGGCGAAGGCGCGTGTCGGATAGAACGACGCCGTGAAGATGGTGGGAAGGACGTACAGTCCGGCGATACCGTCGGCGACGGGGCTGCGGTGGGCGCACAGGACGGCGCCGGTGACCGCCACCAACGCCAGGAGCGACAGGACGTAATTCCCTCGCAGTCCGATACGGGCCCCCTGCCAGAAATTGGCCATGGCCACCACGCCGGCGAAGGCGGAGATGACGGACAGACCGGCGAGGTTCTCTCCGGCGCCGTGGGGCAGGATGATCTGGAGCTCGCCGCTCACGCACCCGATGCCCCACAGCAGCGCCGAGAATCTCGACATCTGCTTGGCCGAGATGAGGGTCCCGACGGCCTCGGGGCGCGCCGGTCCCGCCTTGCTGCGGCCGCGGCGGGGCTCGGAGGCGAGAGGGAGCATTGCCATTACCTGAGGTATCGGCACCTGACGGCGACGGTTGAGCCGGCACCAATCTCGGCCCCGATAGCCTCCGGCTCCATGGACGGGTTGGTGGTGGCCAGCTTCAACGTCCATGGAGGGGTCGACGGGTTCGGACGGCCCTTCGACGTCGTCGCCGCCTGCCGGGAGCTCGATGCCGACGTTCTCGTTCTCCAGGAGACGTGGTCACCGGCCGGCGGTGACCCCCTCGCCGGTCGGGTGGGCGATGCCCTCGGCTACCGGGTCGAGGAACTGGCCATGACCCGGGCGCGGTTGTCCTCGCCCACCGATTCCGACAGCGCACCCTCGTCGTGGGGACCGGCCGTGTTCCAGCGCGGTCCCTGGGGATTGCGGGTGGGGGACCGTCGCCCCCGGCGTGTCGAGTCGCCCCCCTCACGGATCGCCGGGACCGTCGAGCACGGCATATGGGGACTCGCGGTGCTGTCGCGCCTGCCGCTGGTGGCGACAGCCACCCTTGATCTGGGGCAGCTGCGCCGGGATCCGGCCCGGCGCGGGGCCATCGTCGTCGAGGTGGAGATCGACGGGCGTCCCCTCCGGGTGATCGGGACCCACGGGGCCCACCTGAGTCACGGATCCGTCCTCCAGCTGCGGGCCCTGCACCGGATCCTCGCCGTGTCGGGGTCACCGGCGGTGCTGGCCGGTGACATGAACATGTGGGGACCCCCACTGTCGGCGCTCCTGCCGGGTTGGTCGCGTGTGGTGCGGGGCCGGACCTGGCCGGCGTGGCGCCCGGTGGCGCAGCTCGACCACATTCTCGTCAGCGGTGGTGTGGCGGCGGTCGACCGGGGTCAAGTGATGCCGGTGCGGGGTTCGGATCATCTCCCGGTCCGCGCCCGGGTGACGCTCGCCTAGAGCGCCGGCGTACTCGTGGCGGCCGGTGCTGTCGCCGGCGACGGCGTGGTCGCCGCCGTGGCCGAGACGAAGGATGTGTAGACGACGATGTTGGAGAGGTAGTGGCCGGTCTGCGCGTCGAACGCCCCGCCGCAGGTGACCAGTTGCAACGCGCTGATTCCGTGCGACGTGTACACCTGTTGCGCCGGGAACTGCGTCTTCGTGTACGTCGCCACCGAGGTGACGGCGAAGTTGACGACGGCCCCGTCGGTCAAACTCACCTGGACCTGGTCTCCGGCCTGCAACGTGCGCAGTTGGAAGAACACGCCCGGCCCCTGACGGCTGTCGACATGGCCCAGGATCACGGCCGAGCCGATCTGACCGGGGGTCGGCCCCAGCCGGAACCAACCCGGCTCGACGTCATTCGTGGGCACCTGGATGGTCCCGTCGGCATTGAGCCCGAGGGTGGACAAAGGCACCGACAGGGCGAGGGAGGGAACCCGAAGTGAGACCGGCACCGAGCGGGCCATCACCGGAATCGTCGTCGGGGCCGTCACCGCCGGTGCCGTGCTGAGCGTCGACGGCGCCACCACCGGTCCGGCCAGGGGGTGCCGGTGGTCCCGGAGCCCGACGGCGATGCACGCCACACCGACGACGAGAAGAACCCCGACGGCCACCCACCAGGCCCCCGGTCCGCGGCTCTTGGCCGCGGACCGGATCGGCTCTGTCATGCATCGCCGCCCGCATCGGGCCCAGAGGTGTGGGAGCCGACCACCTGGGTCCGGCGCCGACGCACAGCCATGCCCGTAGCCAGGACCCCGGCGATCAGGGCCAAGCCACCGAGGGCGACCAGGGCCGGGTCATCGGACCGCGACGCCCCGCCCAGGCCGGTGGCCGGAAATCCGGTGGGTACGACGCCACTGCCGAGACCGCCGGCGTTGCCGCCTCCACCGAGTCCGTTACCGGTCGGGGTTTTCTTGGCCCCTTTGGCGTTGCCGCCCGAACCGCTCCCACCGCCGGCGTTCGTCCCGGTGGTGGTCGACGTCGTGCAGGCCGGCTGGGTGATGGTGTTGGTGTCAAGGGTTACGGCGCCATTTCGCGCCAGCACCCGTCCCATCACCGTGGCCCCGGTGTTCAAGGTGTCCGACGTCAAGGCCATGATGGTGCCCACAAAGCTGGTTGTCGTTCCCAAGGTCGCCGAGCTGCCGACCTGCCAGTAGACGTTGCACCACGTGGCCCCGTTGATCAGCTGGACCACGCTGCTCGAGGCAGTGGTGAGAGTCGACCCCGCCTGGAAGATGAACACCGCGTTGGTGTTGTTCTGTCCGTCCAGCCTGACCGTGCCCGTGAGACCGAGCGAGGACGTCGACTTGTAGACGCCTGGCGTCAGGGTCTGCCCACCGAGGTCTGCCGAGACTGTCGTGGCCGGGATGCGTCCTGCCGCACTGTTATAGGCGGTGGTGAGATCGTTCTGGGCCTGCAGGGCCACAGCGTCGGCGGCGTGCTGAGCGCCGCTCACGAGCCCCGGTGGGAACCCTGTGACCGAACTGGCGTTGCCCGGGCTTAGTCCGAGCTCCCCGCTGATGACGGACGGACCGGTGTTCGTGATGGTCTGACCGCCTAACACAGCGAAGGGGGCGGCCGTCCCCATCCCAACCGTGGGTTGGGCGGCCGAGGCGGCCGGTACACCGACTGTCGCGCCGATGAGCAGCATCGTGGCGGCGGTCGAGACGGCGAGGGCCGCGGTGGACCAAAGGCGCAGGGGGCGCGTGAACATGACGAAACTCCTTCGATAATCCCCGGGACAACGGGCCGTCTTCGACGACTGCACAGCGGGGCGCTTCCGCCACTCTACGCCAGATTATTGAATCTAGCAACATATTTCTAGATATATTTTGCGCTATTATGGAGAGGTGGCCAACTGGAGCTTCCTGACCAATCACGGTCGGGCACTGCTGTGCATCTCTCGTGACCCCGAGGTGCGCTTGCGCGAGATCGCGATGAATCTGGCCATCTCGGAGCGTCGTACCTACGCCATCGTCACCGACCTGACCGACGCCGGATACGTGGTGAAGAACAAGGAGGGCCGCCGCAACCGCTACCAGGTCCAGACGCACCTGCCCCTGCCTGAGTTCACCGGACGTGACCAGGCCATCGGCGCCGTGCTGGACCTTTTGGCCGCTCCGTCGGAACGACGTCGGTTCACCCGGCGGTCGGGAGACGGAAAGGGCCGTTCCCCCCGACCTTGACGGCAGTCCCCGCCCCGAATACTCTGAGCAAGATATTCGGAGCAAAGGAATGTGGGCATGGCCCGTCGGAAGATCTCCAACCCCCTGGCCCTGGCCGTTCTGGCCAGCCTCTACGAACGCCCGATGCACCCGTACGAGATGGCGACGACGATGCGCGCCCGCAGCAAGGACGAGAGCATCAAGCTCAACTACGGGTCGCTCTACTCCGTGGTCGAGGCGCTGCAGCGCGGTGGTCTCATCGAGACCCAGGAGACGACCCGCGAGGGGCGACGTCCCGAGCGCACCGTCTACCGGATCACCGACACTGGGGTGCACGAGCTGTTGGACTGGCTGGGTGAGCTGCTGAGCACGCCGATCAAGGAATACACGCAATTCGAAGCCGGGTTGTCGTTCCTCCCGGTGGTGGCACCGGCCGAGGCACTGGCCCTGCTCGGAGCCCGTGTCAACCGGCTCGACATGGAACTGACCGGACGCCGGTCGGTGCACGCCCGTCTCGACGAGCACATCCCCCGGCTGTTCAGTGTGGAGTACGAGTACAAGACCAAGCTCCTCGAAGCCGAGCTGGCGTGGTTGCGCACTCTGGTGCACGACATCGAGTCCGGCGCACTCGGTGGGAGCGATATCTGGGCACAGATCCACTCGGGGGAGGCCCCGCCGGAGACGGTCCATACAAACGGCCACCACCATCTTCACCACGGTGTCGATCACCACGGTGTCGATCACCACGGTGTCGATCACCAGAGTGTCGATCACCAGGGTGTCGATGAACAGAATCGTGATCAACAGAAAGGACGTAGGCAATGAGCCACGCCATCGAGGCGGAGAACATCGAGAAGACGTTCGGCGGGACGGTACGCGCCCTCGACGGCGTCAGCTTCGCCGTCGAGGAGGGCACCGTCTTCGGACTGCTCGGCCCGAACGGCGCGGGAAAGACCACGGCGGTGCGCATCCTCACCACCATCGTCGAACCGGACGTCGGCACCGCCCGGGTGCTCGGGCACGATGTCGTGTCGGAGGCGGGACGGGTCCGTTCGCTCATCGGGCTGGCCGGGCAGTACGCGGCCGTCGATGAGAACCTCACCGGTCGCGAGAACATCTACATGGTCGGCCGGCTGAACCACCTCGCCCGGGACGTGGCCGCCGGCCGGGCCACGGAGCTCCTCGAACGCTTCGGGCTCACCGACGCCGCCGACCGGACGCTCAAGACCTATTCCGGTGGCATGCGCCGGCGGCTCGACCTCGCGGCCGCCCTGGTGGCGCGTCCGTCTGTCCTCTTCCTCGACGAGCCCACCACCGGTCTCGACCTCCGGAGCCGCAACGACCTGTGGGAGATGATCGAAGGCCTGGTGGACGGTGGCACCACCGTCCTGCTCACCACCCAGTATCTCGAGGAGGCCGATCGCTTGGCCCGGCGCATCGCGGTGGTGGACCACGGCCGGGTCATCGCCGAGGGGACGCCGGCACAGCTGAAGGCGGATCTCGGCGCCACCGTTCTCGACGTCGGGCTGCCCGACGCGGCCACCGCCGCGGCAGCGGCGGAGATCCTGGCCAAGGTGGGGACGAAACCGCCGAACGTGGACGGATCGTCGATCGAACTCCCGGTGGACGACGGACCCCGGGCGGCCATGGAGGCGTTGCGGATGCTGGACGCCAACGCACTGGCACCGACGACGTTCGTCTTGCGCGAGCCCAGCCTCGACGACGTCTTCCTGGCGCTCACGGGCAAACGGACGGCCGTCGAAGTTGACCCTGATGCTCCGCCGGCCGACGGAGCACGCGGCCGCGGCCGCGCCCGCCGCCGCGCGGCGGCCCCCACAGGAGGTGCACGATGACGACCACGACTCACACCGCACCCGGGATGGCGGTACCCGCAGGGACTGCTCCGTTGCGGTCTGAGGGAGGAAGCCGGATCGGCTGGGCGATCGCTGACACATTCACCGTCGTCCGACGCAACCTCATCGTCTACACCCGGATCCCGGAATTCGTCTTCTTCTCCACCGTGCAGCCGATCATGTTCGTCCTGCTGTTCCGCTACGTCTTCGGTGGCGCCATTCATCCACCACCGGGGTACCCGAACTACGCCGACTACCTCATGCCGGGCATCTTCGTGCAAAGCGTCGCCTTCGGCTCCATCAGCACTGCGGTGGGCCTGTCCGAGGATCTCCAGAAGGGCCTCATCGAGCGATTCCAGGCCCTGCCCATGGCCCGCTCGGCCGTTCTCACAGGGCGGACGACGGCCGACTTGGTGCGCAACGTCTTCGTCGTGACTGTCATTACCGGCGTCGGCTACGCCGTGGGATTCCGGGTCGGAGCCGGCGCCCTGGCCTTCCTGGCCGGCGTCGTCATGATCCTCTTGTTCGCCTACGCCCTGTCCTGGGGGTTCGCCGTGATCGGCCTGTCCGCCCCCAACAGCGAGACAGCCCAGGTGATGGCCTTTCCCATCCTCTTCCCCCTGGTGTTCGCCTCGCCCGCCTTCGTGAACGTGAAGTCCATGCCCGGCTGGCTCCAGCCCTTTGCCGAACATCAGCCCATCGGTGTCGTCGTCACCGCCACCCGCGCTCTGATGCACGGCGGTCCCACGGCGAGTCCCGTCCTGCAGGCGCTGGCGTGGTGCATCGGGCTCCTGATCGTCTTCGTCCCGCTCGCCGTCCGCCAGTACCGCCGCCGGACCTGACGAGCCTCAGGTGAGGACGGTCCCGCTGGGGCTCGATGGAACAGAGCCCGATCCCACCCCCAGCGACGCGTACGACACCGCCCCCAGCGGAGCGGTGACATCGACGACCTCTCCCCACCGGCTGAACGTCACCGTGGTCACGATCTGCTGACGGTTCTGCGTGCCGCGTTCGGTGTAACGGACGGGGAGGTGCGGGGACCTCGCCCGCGCCGCGAGCGTGGCCGTCCCCTTGGGAGCGATGGTCTGTCCGGCCACGGTGACCGGCGCGATGGAGCCGGTGACGACCTGCACGCGACGGCCATCGATCTTTTGGTCCGGCAGCTCCGCCTTCGGCGTGAGGGTGACGTTGTCGGAGAGGGCCGAGGTGGCGGTGACTGCCGCGTAGACCGACGCGTACGGAGCGTCGGTGCGGGCGAGGGAGATCCACTGGTCGACATGGGCGGTCGCAGCCACCGTCGACAAACCCAGATTGGCGTTGAGGGCGGCGGCATTTCCCCTCACGAAGCAGGCGGTTCCGATCACGAGCACGGTGAATTTCTGGGCGCCGACGGTGATGACCTGTCGACCACTGTCGGGTCCCGCGTCGCCCACGGTTCTCTGGGTGGAGCCCGACAGCGACGACGTGGCCACGTAGTGGAAGGCATTCACCTGGCCAGCCGCCGCCAAGGCCGACTGGAGGAGTTGGCGCGCCGCGGGTGAGGCCGAGGTGGTCGACAGGGACGACGGCGCGGTGCTCGACCCGCCGGTCAGGGCCACGCCGATGCCAGCGGCCACCAGGGACACCACCACCACCAGGACGATGGCCGTGACGACGCGCCGACGGGGCCGAGGCGACGACGGCGCGTGGCCGGAACCGTTCGGCAGGCCCGGGGCGCCGACGACCGGGGGGCCCGGTGGCGGTCCGAACGGCGCGTACCCCGCCGTCGGCGAAGTGGTCGTCGGGACCCAGGGGGCCGGCGCCTGGTACGTCGGCGCTGCCCCGGGGGGCGGGGGGTACCCGGGCGGATAGGCGGGCGAGAACAACCCCGGAGGTGGAGGCGGAGGCGAGGGCGGTGGCGGAGGTGGCTCCGCCCCGAGCCCGGGGGGTGGGGCCGGCGGATAGCGGGGCTCCTGGAACGGCGAGGGGGGAAAGGCGGACGGAGGTGGGGGCACGTCGGGGGGCGGCGACTGGTCGCCGGGCGTGCCCGGGTGCCCGCCGTTGTGGCTGTGTTCGTCGTCGTCGTCGGGCACCGCCACCAGCCTACGTCGACTGTCGCGGCGAACCTCCGCGCCCTGCTCGGCGTGCGCCCGTCGAGAGAGCCGCACCCGACGGGTCCGCGGTTATGTCCGGTTCCGCGTTTCGTCTTTCCGCACCGGGGCCCCCTCCACGGCGGCATCGAGCGCTCCCAGTCGTTCCCCCCAGAAATTCTCGAGGAGATCCCGGAGCTCGGCGAGCCGGTCGAGTCGGGCCCGGTACAACCGCTGGGTGCCCCGCATCCGGACAGTGACCAGGTCGGCGTTCAACAGCGCCTTGAGCTGTTGCGAGGCCGCCGGTTTGGAGATCCCGCACCCCTGCGCCACCTCACTCGAGGCCCGCTCCGTGTCCCACAGCAATTCCAGGATCCGTCGCCGTACCGGATGGGCGAGCGTCCGCAGGGACGCATCGGAGTCGGACACACGTCGACCTTACGAGAAAGACGACCGCCCCGCTGATCGCCCCCCGCCGAGCGTCAGTGACGCCGCCGGCGCGCCACAAGGAGTCGCGACGACGCCTGGACGCGCAGGACGCTGTCGTGCTCGAAGGGTCGCAACAGCTCCGTCGCCCGCGACAGGAACTGGACGCGCACCGTCCGGTCGCACTGCCACCAGACCCGCGACAGCGGAGGCATCGACGGATACACCCGCACCCATTCGGCCACGCGCGGAAGGGCGGCGAGCATCCGGATCGTCTGACACGAGATCTCCACGAGCCCGGCGGTGCGGGCCAACCGCTCGAGGTCCTCGACGCGGTGCCATGCGAACGGGTCGAGGAGCGATTCGACCACACCGCCGTGGTCGAGCCCCGCCCTCACCGTGGCGTCGAGCTGGGCGGCGAACGCCGGGTTCTCCTCGATCGGTCCCCAGGTGGTGATCCCGAGACGACCGCCGGGAGCCGCCACGCGGCGCATCTCCTCCAGGACCCGCTCCGGATCCGGAAACCGATGTAGGGCGTGCTGGCAGGCCACGACATCGAAGGTTCCGTCGGCGAAGGGCAGACCGTCGCTCTCCCACTCCTGCCAGTCGACGATGCTCGTCGGGTCGATCCGGCGCGCCGTCGACACGGCGACAGCCGACGGCTCGATCCCCACGACCTGGCCGCTTGGTCCGACGACGTGCGCCGACATCCGGGCGAAGACGCCGGTACCGCAGGCCACGTCGAGCACCCGCGCGCCACGCACGACGACGAGCGCGTCGAGCGCCCGTTCGGCGAACCGTCGACCGAAGGCGGGGTCGACGTGCCGCGCGTACGAGGTGGCCGAGGCCTCGTCGTCGAAGTCGGCGCCGATCTCTCGACGGACACCGACGCCGGAGTCGCCCCGGCGTCGCGCCGCAATCGGCGGAGCCACGTCGCTGGTGCCGCTGACAACCACCGAAAAACGACGCTACTGCACCCTTCCTGGGAATTCGCGGACCGCGGCGCCGAGAGCGCCCCGGAAGTGGTCGACGAGCTCGGGCAACTGCGCGTGGGCATTGGCACCGCTCGTCGACGGCATCACATAGACCGGCCGTCCCCCGAATCGTTGCGGCTGGACACCGATGTGCGCGCCGCGATCGACCGCGGCGCGCCATCCCGACAGTCCCACCATGCACACCGCGTCCGGTGCCAGCCAGCGCACCAGACGCTCGACGCGCGCCATTCCCGACCGGTACTCGGCGGGGTCGATCTCCTTCGCCCCGGCCGTGGCCCGCTTGACGGCGTCGGTCATGCCGAGGCCATGCACATTCAGCGCGTGGAACGGGTCCCGGTCGCGGGTCACGATCCCGGCCGCGAGCAGAGCGGGCCAGAAGCGATTGCCGGGCCGGGCATAGCCCACACCACGGTCGGCCGCGTACAGGCTGGGATTCAGTCCCACCGTCAGGAGCCGTAGCCCGGGCCCGACGATGTCGGCCAGGGTCCGGGCCCGCACGGCCCGCGCCCGGACCACGTCGCCGTCGACCTCGAGATGGCTGATGTCGAAGCCGGCCCCCACGAGGATGTCCTCGAATTGCGCGGGTTGCCACGACGCGAAGAACCGCCCTCCGACGTCGTCGTCGGGGAGCTCGTGTCCTTCGTAGGAGCCGGCCAAGACCTGAACGTCCACCGGTGCACCGACGATGAGCACCCGGTGCAGGTCGGCCAGGGCCAACGGGAGCCGGACCCGGGGCACGTGGAGGTAACTCATGTTCGCCCACCCGCCCCCGAGGCACCGTGGGCCGAACGGGAGAGCCTCGAGATCGCCTTGGACGAGCGCCGCCCCAGGAACGTGGTCCCGGCACAAGGTGAGCATGGTCCGCGAGGCGTCGAGGCCGACGACGGGTCGGCCGAGCTCCGCCGTGTAGCGACCGGCGCCGCAGCCGAGGTCGATCCGCACGAGCCCGCCGGTCACCCGCCTGGCGAACGACCGTGCGTCGGCGCGCCGGACGGGTCTGCGATGCTGCACCCACAGCGCACCGCGTTCCTCGTAGGCGTCGATCGTGGGCCGGTCCATCCCCGGACAGTCTGGCTCGGTCCTTGCCGCCCCCTGCCGCTACTCGGCGACACCCACCGGCTGTCCCCCGATGATCTGATCGAGGTACTCGGACAGTCCGTAGCCGATCCGGCCGTCGTCGAGAGTCCACTCGGTAAGACCCTCGGAGATCCGGGTCACCATCTCCTGCCCTTCGGGTCCACGGCGTCGGTTGCGCAACGGGATGAGACTCAGGACCCGGCCCGTCACCGACCATGTCCGGTCGCCGGTGACGAGATCGGCCTCGACGGCCCGGTGGTACCGGTCGTCACCGTCCCAGGTCGAGCGGATCCGAAAATCGGTGCAGAGATGCAGCGTGGTGCCGTCCCACACGAATCCCCCGCGGGTCCCCTCGTTGTCGCGACGCGCGATCCGTGACCCCATGAAGCCGAATCCGGGCCCGAAGTTCGCCGTCAGCCACCGGTAGTACCACGGAGCCTGCCAGTAGCGCGGACCCCAGCTGTGATCGCGCAACCCGAAGCCGCGGACCTCCCAGCTTTCATCTCCCACCGCGACGGTGCCCGACGCCTCCACCAGCTGCTCGTAGTGGCCGCGGGCGAACTCCTCGCCCGGTCGCTCGGCCGGGTGGTCGGGTTCACCCCCGAACATCGCCGAACGCCCCCGGTAGGTGAGGGCCACGGCACAGTCGAGATGGGGATTCCCGGTGAATGCGGCGCGGGGGTCGGACATCTCGAGGGGATCGTCGAGCACGACGACGTGACCCCCGTAGGCGACCCGCAGCTCGGTGAAGGGTTCCACCACGTCGAAGCGCATCCCGGCCGCGTCGAAGGCGGAGTTGTCCGCCACCCGGGGCCGCCGGAACATGAACGCGACGCGCCCGTCGGGGAGATAGAGACAGGCCGTCATCTCGCCCGTCCCCTCGTTGGCGCGATTGCCGAGCCGGAAGAAGCCCCCGAGTCGTCGCTCGGGGTCGTAGACGTTGAAGTACATGGACTCGTTGAAGTTGGGTTCCGGGCCCAACTCGTGCATGTACTCGTCGTGGGGTTCCAGGCGGACGGCGATGGCCGACACCCTACCGGGGTGCCCGGCCGGCACCCGGGGGGTCCGGCGTAGCCTCTGCGCCGTGACCGACGGCAATCTCTCCGACCAGCTCGCCGACGCCCTGGAGCCCGTGATCGGTCACCCGGTGGTGATCGACGGCCTCACCCGGTCGCCGGGCGGCGCCTCGCGCGAGACCTGGACCTTCACGGCGGTCGGTCCCGACGGCCCCCGGCGCCTCGTCCTGCGGCGCGACCCGCCCGGATCCCCCCCGTCGGGTCTGCGGCTCGAGGGCGCCCTCTTCGGTGCCGCCCGCCGGGTGGGTGTCCCTGTGCCCGGCGTCGTCGTCGTCGGCGGTGACGACGCCGCCCTCGGCCCCGGCTCTCTGATCATGGAGTTCGTCGAAGGGGAGACGATCCCGCGCCGCATCCTGCGCGACGAGGAACTGGCCGAGATCCGGCCCCGTCTGGCCGCCCGCTGTGGCGAGGTCCTCGCCGCCATCCACCGGATGCCGCCTGCCGAGGTTCCCGGCCTTCCCGGTGGCGATCCCCTCGAGCAGCTCCGGGCCGTCGTCGACCGGTTGGGTCAGCCTCATCCCGCCTTCGAGTTGGCCTTCCGCTGGCTCGGGGACAACCGTCCGCGGCGCGCGGCGCCGGTCGTCGTCCACGGGGACTTCCGCAACGGCAATCTCATCGTCGCTCCCGACGGCATCCGTGCCGTCCTCGACTGGGAGCTGTCCCATCTCGGTGATCCACTCGAGGATCTGGGTTGGTTGTGCGTGAAGGCGTGGCGGTTCGGCTCGGCTCTTCACGTCGGTGGCTTCGGTTCCGTCGACCAACTCGTCGATGCCTACCAAGAAGCCAGCGCGACGACGGTCGATCCCGGTGCACTGCACTGGTGGGAGGTTCTGGGCACACTGCGTTGGGGTGTGATCTGCATCGTCCAGACGGTGACTCATCTGTCGGGCACACTGCGCTCGGTCGAACTGGCCGCCATCGGCCGACGGGTCTGCGAGGTGGAGTGGGATCTCCTGGAGCTCCTCGGCCTCGCATCGAGCGCGGCTGGCCACTCCACCGACGACCATGCAACCGACATATCTGAGAGTCCGTCGGCCCTCCACGACGCCCCGTCGGCGGTGGAGCTCCTCGACGCCGTCGGCGAGTTCCTTCTCTCGGACGTGGTGGCGGGCACAGACGGGCGACTTCGGTTTCACGCCCGCGTCGCCGCCAACGTCGTCGCCATGGTCGGGCGCCAGATCTCGCTCGGTCCCCAACAGGAGTCTGAGTACGCGGCATCGCTCGACCACCTCGGGATCCGAAGCACCTTCGAGCTCGCCGACGCCATCCGTGCCGGCGCCCTCCTCGACCGGGCCGACGAGGTCGGCGCCGCCGTCAGCGCCTCGGTGGCGGCCAAGTTGGCCGTCGCCCATCCGGGCTACGGCACCTGACGGAGGGCCGGTGACAAGTCCGGTGTCACGGCTGGTCATGACCGTCTAATGAGACCGGTGTAATGAATAGAGGGGTCCCAGCGTTTACACCACAGCAGAACCGCGATTCGGCGCGGTCTGTCGACTGTCAGGTGAGTACGTCTTCACGGGAGCAGGCGCTCCGTTGGCCTCACCTGCACCATCGCCCTACGCGCGCCGGCCTCATGGTTCTGTGGACGTCTGTTGGAAGACAGTTGATCAAGAAGCTAGAAACGGGCACGTGGTCGAGGGCTGCGCTGTGGCTTACTCGGCGGTAGTAGTTACTTTTGACGATGATAGAGAGCAACGAAGACCTTACGCTAACGTCACTGACGCTAACGTCATAGAAACAGACCGCGGGCGTGCCTTACGTGCGTGGAAAAACCTAATAGGGGGATACATGAAGAGTTCCCGATTGGTCCGGCTCCTCGCGGTTCCGGCCCTGGTCGTCCCCGTCGTAGCTGGCAGCCTCGCTTTCAGCCCGTCGGCTTTCGCGGCGCCAGCGGTTTGCACGGCGCTGAGCGGAAACGCCAGCGGCTCGCCGGCACCGACGCTCACCGGATGCAACGATCCCGCCAACACCGGGGGGACGGGTTCCTTCACCGGCCTCACCTCCCCCACCCTCGTCACGTGGGCCACCGGCGGTACGGACACGATCACGTTCAAGTTCAAGCTCCTCACGGGCAGGAAGAACAAGTGCCCCGCCGGTGACAGCGAAGCCCAGTTGACGGGCAAGATCTCCGGCCACAGCGGTCTCGGCAGCTCTGTTTCGGGCAAGGTCAAGGCCTTCGTCTGCGTGGACGGCTCTGGAAACCTGAGCCTCCAGGGGACGACGACGTTCAAGCTCTAAGCCGGTCTCAACCGGTAGGCGGAAGCCCACCGGTTCGGTTCAGACACAGATACATGTCCTGACCGGTTGGACCCCGCCCTCGTGGGCGGGGTCCTTCCGCGTTATGACGACGGTGACACCCTCACCGACGACGGTCCGGTCCCGGCGAGCTCATCGATGAGGCGACACTAGGGTCGTCGCCATGCGTTTCGGCATCGACATCGCCCAGCAGCGTCAGGACTTCGACGAGATCGTGGCCCGGGCCCGCTTCGTCGAGGACCTCGGCTTCGACGGCGCCTGGGGCTTCGACCATTTCGTCCCCATGTACGGCGACGGACCCGGCAACTGCTTCGAGGGGATGACCACGCTCGCCGCCCTGGCCTCCGCCACCACCAGGATCCGGCTGGGCCTGCTCGTCACCGGTGTCACCTACCGGCACCCGTCGGTCCTGGCCGCCGAGGCGGTGACGGTGGACCACGCCTCCCACGGACGCCTCGAGCTGGCCGTCGGTGCCGCCTGGTACGGCGACGAGCACGGGCAGCTCGGCATCGACTTCCCCCCCACCGGTCGTCGCTTCGACCGGCTGGAGGACGCTCTGGAGATCTTCACCCGGCTCTTCACCGGCGAGGTCGTCTCCTACGACGGTCGGGAAATCTCGCTGGACACCGCCCGCCTGCTCCCCGTCCCCGTCCAGCGACCCCATCCGCCCATCTGGATCGGGGGCTCCGGTCCCCGTCGGACACTGCCCCTGGTGGCCCGCTTCGCCGACGTCTGGCACACCTGGGGCAGTCCCGGCCAACTCCGGGCGCTCTCCGCCACCGTCGACCGCCTGGCCGAGGAGGCGGGCCGGGACCCGGCCGCCATCATGCGGGCGTCGTCTCTGTCTCTCTCCGAACCCTGGGACGAGGTGACCGCCAACGCCATCGCCATGCGCGACGCCGGCATCGGCTATCTCGTCTGTGGTTGGCCGGGGGAGGGCCGCGCCCGGGTCGAGGAATTCGCCACCCGCGTGCTGCCCGACCTGGCCGGCTGAGTCAGCGACCGACGAACCGCGGCGTCCGGCCGGCGAGCACCGCGCTCACCCCTTCCACCGCGTCCGCCGTTCCCGCCAGTGCCGTCTGTTCGGCCAACTCGTGGCGCATCGCGGCGCGCACCGCCGCGCCCAGGCCCCGGCGCAGGGTCGCCCGCGTGGCGGCCACCGCCAACGGAGCGCCGGCGGCGATCTCCTGCGCCACCTCCATGGCCGCACCGACCTCGTCGCCGCTGGCCACGGCCCGGTGGGCGAGCCCCACCGCCACCGCCTCCGCCGCGCCCACCCGTCGCCCGGTCAGGAACAGCTCGGCGGCGCGCGCCGGACCGATCACGTCGGGCAGGACGAGGCTGAGGGCGAAGCCCGGATGGATCCCCAGCCGGACGAAGTTGGCCTGGAACCACCCGTCGGCGCCCACCACCCGGACGTCGCAGGCGAGCGCCAGTCCGAGCCCGGCGCCGATGGCCGCTCCCTGGACGGCCGCCACCACCGGGATCGGGGACTCGAACACCCGGGCCGCCTGCGCGTAGAAGGCACCCGTCTGGGCCTCGAAGCCGCCGCCTTCGGTCGGATCGGGTGCGTCGGCCGAGCGGAAGTCGGCGCCGGCACAGAACGACCGGCCCACCGATCCGACCACCGCCGCCCGCGCCCGACCCCGCAGTCCGTCCAGTGCGTCGGCCACGGCCCGCAGGACCGGTTCGGTGAGGAGGTTGTGCGGCGGCCGGTCGAGGGTCACGATCCCCACATCCCCGTCGACGGAGACGGTCACCGCATCCTCCCCACGCCCCCCGGGCGCGGGGGTCATCGACTCCGTACGCGGGAGCGTTGGTTCTTCACGAGCTCGTCCTCCGCCCGCGAGATGATCTCGTCGAGGGTGTCGTTGCCCCGCAGCTCGCTGAATCCGACGCTGGCCGACCGGCCCGGTGCCTCTTCGGCCAGGATGACGCCGAACTCGTTGGCCCGCAGCTCGGCGGTGGCCATGTCGGCACCGGGCAACGAGAAGAGGAACTCGTCCCCGCCCAGCCGCATGATCACGTCGTAGGAGCGAAGCGTCGCCCGCAGTGCCGCCGTCACCTTCCGCAGCAACTCGTCGCCACCGCGCGGCCCTTCTGTGCGGTTGACCTCCTTCAACCCGTCGACGTCGAGGTAACCGAGGACGAAGCGCTCGCCGGCGCGCCGGCACCGGTCGAGGTCACGTCCGAGAGCGGCAAATCCCGCCTGTCGGTTGAGCACGCCGGTCAACTCGTCGCGCGTCAGCCGGTCGCCCTCGTAGTCGCTTTCCGCCTCGTCCTCCTTCACGGATCGCAGCGGCATCGCCCAGAATTCCCGTCCCCCGGCCGCGGTCTGTCGCCCCTCGTCTCCCGCCCGTCGCAGGACCCCGGCGTCGCGACGCGGCAGCCGTCTCACCGCCGGATCGGGTCGCGGACTCGGGTCGCGGTCCATGCACGTTTCCGGTCCCGGGTCCGGTTCGAAGACCGGCTCGGCGCCGACGACGGCGTCCGTCCTCGTTCCCGACCACCGGGCTCCTGCCTCCGCAGCGTCCGGCGCGCCACGCGTGATTCTGGGGATCCTGTGGCCCTGAGCGCTCGGGTGCATCTCCGTGTTCGGGAGAGACCCCGTCTCCACGGGAGCCCCCCGGTCCGCCACGGTCGTCGTGCCCGGGAGATACCCGGCCTCCGGTGGCGCGTCGCGCCCGGGCGACGGCACGACACCGCGCACGAGATCGGCCCAGAGGTTCACGATCCCACTCAGCTGGGCCGCCATCAGGTCGAGGACGGCGTCGCGGTCGTCGGGGTCGAGGTGCCGGAGTCGCGCGTGCATGAGGGTGGCCCCGTCGGACAGCGCCGAGGCGACGTCGAGGAGCCTCTGCCCGGGGACCACGGGGACGTCGTCGATGAAGGGCTTCACTTTCGGGTCGGCGTCACCGGGGATGGCCGAGAGTCGTCCGCGCCCCACCCGGACGCCGTCCTCGAGGTCCTGCATGTCAGAAACCCCCTGTCGGGTCGCCTCCAGCGATGTTCGAAGTTACACGCCTGTGATTTCCTGACCGCGGATAGTCACGACGGCGACAGGGCGGCGGCCCGGGCCATGCACGGACCGAGAGCCTCGAACGCTCCGGGGACGTCGGCCGGATCGGTGACGAACAGAAGAGCGGCCACCGCGTCGGCACCAGCATGGGCGTAGAGCTCCACGGTGGCCACGCTGAGCTCCTGGAAGTAGGGGCAGACGGTCACCGTGATCTCGGTCCGGGACCGGCCCTCCGCCTCCAGCAGTTCGTCGAGCCGGGCCAATGGCGCCGCCAGGTCGGCCGGCACCCGGTTGAACGAGTGCCAACCCTGTCCCACCCTCGCCGTCCGCCGGAGCGCGGCGTCGCTCTCTCCCCCGATGTGGATCGGAGGATGGGGCCGCTGGATCGGCTTGGGGTACTGGCTGCACGGTGCCAGCGTGTAGAAGGCGCCGGAGAACGACGACGGATCCTCGCACCACAGACTCTTCAGGACCCCGAGGTAGTCATCGGTCCGCTCTCCCCGTCTCTCCCACGGCACCTCCAGGGCCTCGAACTCCTCGCGCAGCCAACCCACGCCGACCCCGAGGTCGACCCGCCCCTTCGACAGCCAGTCGAGGGTGGCCACCTCCTTCGCCGTGTACACGGGGTTGCGTTGCGGAAGCAGGCACATGGCGGTGCCCAACCGCACCCGTGAGGTCTCGGCGGCCAGAAAGGCCAGGGTGGTGAAGGGCTCCAGCAGCCCGGTCTCCGCCGGGAGGGGCAACCGACCGTCGTCGGAGTAGGGATAGCTCGACGCGTACTCCCCGAACGTCACGACGTGCTCGCCGACCCAGATGGCGTTGACGCCGCGCTCGTCGGCTTCCCGCCCGATGGCGGCCAGGAGCTCGGGAGTGGTGAAGGGGTTGGCGGTCGGCAGCCAGACGTCGAAGTGCATCGCCGTCCGCCGGTCTATGTCGCAGGAGCGGGTCTGACCCGGAACACCGGGTGGTCCGGCGCGATCCGGCGCACATCGTCCTCGGGTGAGTCGGCGCTGACCTTGTCGAAGAAGATGCCCACCTCCGCCTTCCAGCGCTTGAGGTACGCCCGCAGGATGTCGACCTTGTCACCGTCGGCCACCTCCTCGGCGGTGAAGGCTTCCGCCCGGCGGCCGAGAACGAGCTCGCCCCCGCCCGCCACCCGGATGTTGCGGACCCACTGGGTCTCACCGCGCGGTGCCACCAGATAACGGTCGCCGCCCATGGTCAGGAGATTGACCGGGGTCGACCGCACGATTCCGGTCGTCCGGCCCTTCACCCGCAGGACCCGCGAACCGAGGACACTCACCCCGAGCCGCGTGAGCCCGGCCACGACGCCGTTGAAGACGTGGGTGGTGAACCATCCGGGCCGTCGGTAGTGGGCCATGGCGCCCATCATCACCGCAAGTGCATGCCGCCGTCGACCTGGACGACCTCCCCGGTGACGTAGCGCGCACCCACCAGGGAGAGGATGACGGTGGCGATGTCGTCGGCTGTCCCCGACCGCTGCAGGGGCGCCTGTGCCCTCACGAAGGCCCGCACGTCGTCCCAGTCGGCCGTCCACGGTGTGTCGACGAGACCGGGGGCGACGGCGTTCACCCGGATCTCGGGTCCGAGCACGTTGGCCAGCAGGACCGTCATATGGCTGAGGGCAGCCTTGGACGCGGCGTAGGGGATGGAGCTCCCGACGGCCCGGTGCCCGGCGAGGGAGGAGACGTTCACGATGGTCCCCTCGCCGCTGCGTTTCAGGTGGGGCACGGCGGCCACGGTCACCTGCCAGGTGCCGATCACGTTGACCCCGAAGATCCGACGCCAGACGTCGGGCGTGGCCGCCGTCAGATCCGGGTGGGGGATCACCGCCGTCGTCCCCGCGTTGTTCACCAGGATGTCGAGCCCCCCGTGTCGTTGCACCGTCGTCGCCACGAGCGCCTCGGCCTCCTCGGTGTCGGCGACGTCGCCCCGCACGTAGCTGGCCCCGGGCAGCTCGGCGGCGAGCGCTTCGCCCGCCTCCACCGACCGCGACGAATTGACGACGACGACGGCCCCGGCGGCGGCGAGCATCCGTGCCGTGGACGCCCCGATCCCGCTCGAGGACCCCGTCACCAGTGCCACCTTTCCCTGCAGCTCGCCGTCCTCCACCCCGTGCACCTTCCCGACCGGGGTCTGCGCCCGGTCGGGGTGAGGCTAGCGCCGGCGACCTCCGCCGCATCGCCCTCGTCTACGTTGCGGGGATGCGCCTCGTCAGCTTCCTCCACCGCGACCGGCAGACCGCCGAACCGGATCCTGCCGCGGCGCGCACCGGCGTGGTCGTGGACGACGACGTCATCGACCTCACCGACCCGGTCGTCGGCCTGCCCGGTGACATGGCGGAGCTGCTCGGCGCCGGCCCCGACGCCCTCGACCGGGCGTCGGCGGCGCCCGCCACCGCGGCGCGGCGCCATCCACTGGCCACCGTGCGACTTCTGGCTCCCGTTCCCCGGCCGCCCAAGGTGATGGGCATCGGTATGAACTACGGCGCCCACGTGGCCGAGATGGGGCGACCGCGTCCCGAACATCAGGTCTGGTTCAACAAGCAACGGACCTGCGTGATCGCGCCGGCCGAGGCCATCGAGATCCCGCGGGCGTCGCCCCAGGTCGACTACGAGGGTGAGCTCGCCTTCGTCATCGGCCGCCGGTGCCGCCATGTCGCCGCCGCCGACGCCGCAGCGGTGGTGGCCGGCTTCACCGTCATGAACGACGTCTCGGTCCGGGACTGGCAGTGGCGCACGCCCACCTGGACGATGGGAAAGTCCTTCGACACCCACGGTCCCCTCGGTCCGTGGCTGGTCACCACGGACGAGGTTCCGGACCCCCACCACCTCCGTCTGCGGACGTGGGTCAACGACGAGCTCCGCCAGGAGGCGTCGACCGACGACATGATCTTCTCGTGCTGGTCGATGGTGGAGGAGCTCTCCACCGTCTTCACCTTGGAGCCGGGCGACGTCGTCTCCACCGGCACCCCGGCGGGGGTGGGCGCCAGCTTCGATCCGCCCAAGTGGCTCCGGGCCGGTGACACCGTCCGCATCGAGGTCGACGGTGTCGGTGTCCTCGAGAACCCGGTCGTCGACGAGCCCTCTCCCCGGCCCTCGTAGCCTGGGGCCATGGTGCCCGTCCGCCAGCCACCGCCGCCGGCGGGCGCCGGTGATCCCGCCGACGCGGTGGCTCCCTCGGACGCCGAGCCTCGGTCCGTCCTCCGGGTGACCCGGGGTGTCGCCATCCCCCTGGAGGAGCTCGCCTGGCGGTTCACCACGAGCGGCGGCCCCGGTGGTCAGCACGCCAACAAGACGAGCACGCGCGCCGAGGTGCGCTTCGATGTCCAGTCGTCACCGTCGCTCGGGCCCCGCCAGCGTGCCCGGCTCCTGGAGCGGCTGGGGCCCGAAGTCCGGGTGACGGCGGGAGAGGAGCGTTCCCAGTCGCGCAACCGCGAGGCGGCGTTGCGCCGGCTGGCGGCCCGCCTGGCCGAGGGGCTGCGGACCGAGCGTCCGCGCATCGCCACCAAGCCGACGGCGGGATCGAGAACCCGGCGTCTGGAGGACAAACGCCGCCGGTCGGCCCGCAAGCGCGACCGCGTCGTGCGCGACGACGGGGAGTAACGGCCCGCTCAGACGCGGTCCGGGCGCAGGAGCGCGTCACTACCTCCGTCGACGAAGAGCAGCGACCCGTGGACGAACCCGTTCACCGGGTCGAGGAGCCATCCCACGGCGCCGGCGATCTCGTTGGCCGTGCCCCGACGTCCCAGGGGCACGGGGAGAGCCTCGACCAGGGGGCCGAGCGTCTTGTCGGCCAGTGACGCGGCCAGCAGGGGCGTGTCGACCGGTCCGGGAGCCACGGCGTTCAGGCGCACGCCGTCGGCCGCCCACGTCGCCGTCCGCCGGCGCAGTCCGATCGTCATAGCCAGCTTGCTCATCCCGTAGACGGTGGCGCCGTCGAGAGTGGCGGCCATGGCGCAGGCCCCCTCCTCGTCGTCGCTCAGCAGAACGTCGACCAACCCCTGGTGTGTCGGTGTCAGCGTGGCCCCGTTGGAGGAGATGGCCACGGCCGCGGGGGCCTCTCCCCGGGCCAGCGCCGGCAACAGGCCGTCGAGGTAGGCCAGGGCGCCGAAATAATTGACCCGGGCGATGGCGTCGAAGGGGCGCACGTGGGGACCGAGCCCGGCACAGGCCACGGCGCCGTCGAGCCGTCCTCCGGCCAGCTCCGTCGTCACCGTCGCCGCGTCACGACGCCCGTCGGGTGTCGACAGGTCGGCGACCACCTCGGCGTCGCGTTGGTCGACCCCCACCACCCGCAGGCCGCTGCGCTCGAGGCGCGCCCGCACGGCCGACCCGATTCCCGAGGCCGATCCGCTCACGGCGATCGTCCGCCGCCGCCGCTGCGGCTCGGGCGGCGGACCCGCGTGGGCCGCCGCCGACGCGTCGCTGCTCTTCTGGGTACCGGGTGTCGTCACGCCCGGAGTTGTAGCCGACGCCGCCGCCGGGTGTCGTATCGGCGCCGTCGACTACCCGCTGCAGTCCTGACAGAGGCCCTCGCCAGTGGCCGCCCGCTGACTCTCGTGGCGGACGAGGAAGCACGAGCGGCAGACGAATTCGTCCCGGCCGCACGAGGTCACCGTGACCGCCCCGGAGCTGCCCACGTCCACGGCGACGAGCTCGTCGATATCGTCGTCGGCCTCCTCGTCCCCGGCCAGCTTTTCCCGCAGGATCCGGTCGAGGCTCTCCTCCCGGTCCTCGAGGTCTTCGATCTCGAGGTCGTCGAGCTCGGTGGTGTCGACCGCCGCCACCGTCATCGTCGGCGCCGATCCGGGAGCCGAGTCCGTGTCGTCGACGTTCTCGTCCTCGTCCTCGTCGTCGCCGTCGTGGACAAGGTGGTCGAGGCTGCTCTCGAGGATGTCCTCGTCCACCTCCTCCTCGAGGTCGACCTCCTTCTCCAGGTCCTCCTCGAGAAGGGTCTCCTCGTCCACCTCGAGCACGGCCAGCTCCTCGGGCGCTTCGAGGTCGGGCTCACCCTCGGTGAAGTGTTCGTCCTCCCGGCCGGCCTGGCGTTCGATTACCCGCACGTCGGATCTCCCGTTGTCGCGTTTCGCTCCGTCCAGCATCGGCGAACCGGGACCCCCTGGCAAGGGGGTCCGACCGATCACCCCACCTCGCCCGACACGTAGGCCTTGGTCCGTGGGTCGTCAGGGTGGTCGAAGATGTCCTCGGTCCGCCCGTACTCGACGAGCTCGCCCGTGGCCCGGTCCTCGCCGAGGAGGAAGAAGGCCGTGTAGTGCGACACCCTGGTGGCCTGGAACATGTTGTGGGTGACGAGACCGATGGTGACGTCGGTCGACGAGCTGGGTGATGAGCTCTTCGATCTTGGCCGTGGCGATGGGGTCGAGCGACGAGCACGGCTCGTCCATGAGCAGCACCTCGGGCTCGACGGCCAGGGCGCGGGCGATGCACAGCCGCTGCTGCTGACCACCGGAGAGCCGGACGGCGGGCGAGTGCAACCGGTCCTTCACCAGGTCCCACAGCGCGGCATGGTGCAACGCCGCCTCGGCCGCCTCGCGCAGGAGCGCCTTGGTCCGCACGCCGTTCAGCCGCAGGCCGGCCACCACGTTGTCGAAGATGCTCATGGTGGGGAACGGGTTCGGTCGCTGGAAGACCATGCCCACACGGCTGCGGACGAGCTCGGCTTGGGTGTCGCGGGCGTAGACGTCGAGGTCGCCCACGAGGACCCGGCCGGTGACCTTGCCGCCGGTGTCGTCGTGCAGCCGGTTGACCGCCCGCAAGATGGTGGTCTTGCCGCACCCCGAGGGACCGACCAGCGCGGTCACCCGGTGGCGGACCAGGTCGAGGGTGACGTCGCGCACCACCCGGTGTGACCCGAAAGTGACGCTCACGTTCTCGAGCGCCACCGCGGCGCCATCCGCCTCCGCGGCGGGGCCGCCGCCTCCGGCACCGCCGTGGCCGCCGCCGGTTCCGGTGCCGAACCGGCGGTGGGTGACATATCGGTCATCATCTCCTGCTCCTCGGGTCCCGGCCGCTGTCCCGACATCATCGGGCCTGACGGGTCAGGCGTGCCGCCACCACCCGGGCGACGACGCTCAAGACGAGGACGAAGACGAGAAGGACGAACGCCGTCCCCCAGGCGATGAGCTGATCCGCCGGGAACGGCGAGGTCCCGTCGGTGTAGATGATGAGAGGCATGGCGGCCATGGCTTGGGTCGGGTTCAGGTTGAACAGCTGGCTCCCGATGCTCGTGAAGAGCAGCGGAGCCGTCTCGCCCACCGCCCGGGCCACGGCCAGCAGGTTGCCCGGTGACGAGGCCGGGCAGCGCCCCGCGCAGCACGATGGACCGCACCACCCGGCTCCGGCGGACTCCGAGAGCCGAGCCCCGCCTCCCACAGGTGCGGGGCACCGCCCGCATGGCCGATTCGCTCGCCCGGATGACGATGGGCAGCATCAGGACGGCCAGGGCGAAGCTCCCGGCCAGGCCCGAGAAATGGGCGAAGGGCTCGACGAGCACGGCGTAGGCGAAGATCCCGATGGCGATGGACGGCACACCGGTGAGGACGTCGGCGGCGAAGCGGACCGTCCCGGCGATCCGACCCCGGCGCTCCACGAGGAAGAGGGCGGTGACGATCCCCACGGGTACGGCCATGGCCGCCGCCAGGCCGACGATGATCACGGCTCCCACGATGGCGTTGGAGATCCCGCCGCCGGGGATCCCCGCCGGGATGGGGACCTGGGTGAAGAAGTCGACCGACAGGGCGTGGATCCCCCGCGACGTCGTGTACGCGACGAGCGCCACCAGCGGGGCGAGCGAGATGGCCACCGCCACCACGCACAGCGCCGATCGCCACCCGCCCCGCCAGATGCCGCCGGGCCAGGGACCGCGCCGACGTGGCCCGGATCTGCGCGCGCCTCCGGGCCGTCGCCTCCCCGAGCGCCGCCCCGGGCAGCCCGGCCACAGCTGCCGCTTGGGCCACCCCGGGTCCGGTCACGGCTCACGCGCTCTGCTCCGGGTGAACCCTCGAGCGCAGCAGGAGCTGGCCCCCGACGTTGACGAGGGCGGTGAGGGCGAGGAGCATCACCACCAGGCCGATCACCTCGGAGCTCTTCGAGCCCGGCTGGTCACGCCGCCGAAGGTGTTGATGATGGCGGACCCGAGGGTGGCGCCCGGGTGCGAGCAGAGAGTGGGGGATGACGAAGAGTTGTTCCCGATGACCATGGCCACGGCGATCGACTCGCCGAGGGCCCGGCCCATGGCCAGGGTGACGGCCGCCTCGATGCCGGTCCGGGCGCCGGGGATGACCGCCCGTCGCACGACCTGCCAGCGCGTGGCCCCGAGGGCCCGTGCCGCTTCGCGGTCGGTCGTCGGCCACCGCGGACAGCGCCGTCCGCGACAGCGCCACGATGGTGGGCAGGATCATCACGGCCAGGACCATCCCGGCCAGCAGCACGCTGGGCCCGTACGGCCGGTCCGTGGAAGAACCATTCGAGGACGGGGATCTTCTTCAGGAACGGCTCGACGTGCCGGGCGAAGACCGGGGTCAAGCACGAGCAGTCCCCACAGCCCCACCACGATGCTCGGCACCGCCGCGATGAGGTCGATCAGGACCGACAGCGGCCCGGCCAGCCAGCGGGGGGCGAGCTCGGACAGGAAGGCGGCCGTGGCCACGCCGATGGGGACGGCGAGGAGCGATGGCCACGGCCGTGGTGACGAGGGTCCCCACGATGAGACGCCCCGGTCGGGAAGACGTCCTGGGTGGCGTTGTAGGTCCCCGACCACAACAGGCACAACCCCGAATGGGAGAAGGCCTGGCTGGACGGAGCCGAGAAGGCTCACCACGAGGGCGACGGACACGGCGGCGAAGACGGTGGCGCCACGCCCACCGCAACCCGGCGTAGAGCCGGCCGCCGGGACGGGCCCATCGCCTGCGCAACGCCTCCTGGACTCCGGCCACCGGGGTTCTTTCGGCCGGCGGAATCTCCTCGAGCGTGCTGGGCGCGGGATGTCCGTCCGCCCGATTTCCGTCAGCCCGGGTTCCGGCCGCCCGGGTTCCGGCCGCCAGGGTGCCCGCCCCGAGGGTCCCGGCCGTCGCCGGTCCGGGCTCAGGACGTGCCCCGGATGCAGGCGGATCGACGTCGTCGGGCACCTCGCCCTCCTTTTCGATCGAGTCTACCGGAAAAGAAGACTTTAGAGGCGCCCTGCGCGGGGCGTCAACGGTCGAGGCCCGTCTCCGGTGGCGCACGGGGCGACCGCCACCAGGGCAGAATCGGGGGGTGCACATCCCCGCCAAGGTCGACTACGGCATGCGCGCCCTCCTCGCCCTGACCGCCCGGGGGGAGCCCACCACCGCCGAAGCCCTGGCCGAAGCGCAGGCCCTCCCCTCGAAGTTCCTCGGCGCCATCCTGAACGACCTGCGTCGCGCCGGGATCGTGGCCAGCCAACGGGGATCCGAGGGCGGTTACCGGCTGGCCCGACCGGCCTCGCAGATCTCGGTGGCCGACGTGATGCGCGCCCTCGACGGCCCCTTGGCCGAGGTCCGGGGACTGCGGCCCGAGGCGGCCCGCTACGACGGCCCGGCCGAGCACCTCCAAGACGTCTGGATCGCCGTGCGCGCCAGCCTTCGCAGCGTCCTCGAACGCGTCACCCTCGACGATGTCGTCCAGGGCCGCTTGCCCCGGTCGGTGGCGAAGCTCACCGAGGATCCCGACGCCTGGGCACCACCGCGCGTCCGCTGACGCAGCCGACGGACCCCTCCGGCACGTTCCGACGGCCCCCGCCGGGCCGGCCCGGTTCCGAAGCTCGTCGTTCCCGCCCGGTTCGCCGGTCGTCGGCCGGTCTCAGGCCTCGGTGGGAAGGGCGCGTGGGCGCGGGACGACGTCGAACAGTGCGGGACCCCAGACCTCGTCCAGGAACTCGACGATGTGAGAGGTGAGGCGTTCGGGAGCGAACCGCAGTTCGACCACCGACCGGGCCTCGACCAGACGGGCCAACGGAAGCTGGCGGGCGAGGTGGTCGGCATCGGTGAAGGGATGGATGAAATCGATCTTGTGCCCGATGACGAGGGCCGGTGCCGCGATGGCATGACGCTCCTCGTACGTCGGGGTCACCGGACCGGCGAGCATCCCGTGGAGGACGGCGGTGGTCTCCTCGGGGTCGAGGGTGAGGGTGTTGACGAAACTGTCGACCGGCCCGATGGTCGTCTTGGGCAGGCGGCGGGCCAACCAGGCCACGGCCCGGGCCAACGGGGCGGCGTAGTGGACCCCGAGAAGCATGGGCAGGAACACCAACGCGGCGCCGGGCACGGCCCACTCGAGCACGGGCATCTCGATCAACAGGCCGCGGACGCGCTCCGGGGCCTGAGCGGCGACCTGGAGCGAGACGTTGGCGCCCAGGGAGACGCCGCCGATCACGGCCTCGTCGACGCCGAGCTCGTCGAGGAGGGCGACCACGTAATGGGCGTAGGAGTCGATCCGGTGGGCGGACGCATGGCGGGGCTTGTCGGACTGCCCGTGTCCGGGGAGGTCGAGGAGAACTACCCGGTTGCCCGAGGCGGCCAGGTTGGAGGCCAACCGACGGTTCATCTGGCTGTCGAGGAGGATCCCGTGAATGAACACGAGGACGTTCGGACCGGTTCCGTATTCCTCGTAGTGGATCTGGAGCCCCTCGACCTCGAACGACCCGTCGGTGAACGGCGCCCGGTCGAACAGGCCGGTGATGGTGGCGATCGGCGTCAGGAGCGACACGTCGACGGCGGTGGCCGTCCGCCGACCCCAGCGCCGCCTGCTCTCACTCCAACTGCCCCCGTCGCCCTGGTCCCCGTCACCCTCGCGGCTGTCGCCCTCGCGACTGTCGCCCTCGCGATCGTCGTCCGCCCGCCCGGTGGCCGCCGTGGCCGGGCCGGAGACCACCGGTGCTCCGCCGGAGATACCTGGAGTGGCTGGTTCGCCGCTCCGCGCGCTCGGAACCATAGGTCAAGGGTAGCGGTCAGGTCTTCGTTATTGGGTCCACGTTGTGGTCGCCACCCCGCCGGGTCAGGGTCGGTCGAGGCTCCCGTTGGCATCCGGTCGCCGGTGGGCGAGGCTTGGCCCCGCGCGTAGCGCCGCTGCGTCCTGTCGTGGGTGAACAGCTCGGGGAGCACCACCAGCTCGGCCCCGTCGGCGACGCCGCCGTTCACCAGGTCTGCGGCGGACGCGAGATTGCCCGGTCGGTCGGCCGACGCGATGCACTGGACGGCAGCGACGCACATGGAGGTCACCCAGGGCTAACGGATGATGCGAACGTAGGATCGGGGCCCGCTCGCGTTCGGGCGGCTCATCGAGGAGCACGATCGGTGGCGTTCGAGGGAAGCCAGATCACGAGGAGCGTCACCCGGGTCACGGGCTTTCGCGACGCGGAGTTCGATTACCAGCTCCTACGGGCCATGGGTGCGGCGGACTACGGGGGCTCGACGGTGGGTGAGTGTCTCGCCGCCGCCGGGATGATCACCGACGGCGACACCGGCAGCTGGGTGTCGGCCTTCTGCCATCTGGCCGCCCGGGTGGAGGACAGTGCGCGCCGCTGCCTCGACGGCGGCCATCTCGTCAGTGCCCGCGACCACTACATGCGCGCGTCGACCTACCACCGGACGGCCGAGTACTACGCCGAGGCGGATCCTGTGGTCCTGGCCGAGTGCGGTCGACGCAGCCGCGCCTGCTTCGAGGCCGCCGCCGCGCTCTTCGATCCCCCGGTGGAACCACTGTCGATTCCCTTCGAGGATGGTTTCCTGCCCGGCTATCTGGTGCGGCCGCGGGCCGGAACGGCCCCCGGCGGCCGGCCCCGCGGGACCCTGGTGGGCTTCGGCGGTTTCGACTCGGGTGCGGAGGAGATGTACTTCCAGCTGGGTGCGCCCGGCGCGGCGCGGGGTTGGCAGGTGGTCCTCTTCGACGGCCCGGGCCAGACCGGGTGCATGCGCCGGAACCCGACGATGACGTACCGGCCCGATTATGAAGCGCCGGTGGGAGCCGTCCTCGACGCGGTCGACGAGCGCCTCGGTGCCGACACGGGTTTCGTGGCCTTGGCCGGCATGAGCATCGGCGGGTACTTCGCCGCCCGCACCGCCGCCCACGACGGCCGCGTCCAGGCGCTCGTGGCCGACAGTGCGCTGGTGGACCTCTACCGTTACTTCGAGGCGTTCTTGGGGCCCGACGTCTTCCGGATGCACCGGGACATCCGCCCCGAGGATGTCACCGGCATCCCCGAGGACCTCCTCCCGGCGCAGATGCTCTGGGGGATCGCCGCCGTCTGTCGCCGATTCGGAGTGGCGTCGCTCCAGCAATGGAAGGCGCATCTGCGCGCCTATCGACTGGAATCGGCGCTGGCGGCGGTGACATGTCCGTCGCTGTCCCTCGTGGGTCTGCGCGAAGGGGCGGAAGTGCTCCGTCAGGCCGATGAGTTCGCGACCCGGTGTCAGGCCCGGTGACGACACATCGTTTCTCCGTGGACGACGGGGCCGATGCCCACTGCCAGGCCAACAACCTTCGTCTGGCGGCTCAGGTCGTCTACGACTGGCTCGACGATCTCGTTCCCGTCGTCTGACGGTCGCCCCTGCCAGGCCCGCACTGTCAGAGGAGCCCGAGACGGCGGGCACACGAAGGCCACGGGCCCCATCCCCGACGAGCCTGCAATGCGCGCGCGGCTCTGTCCTGCACGGCCGGGGGAGCCTGCGAGGGGAGGCCTCCCAATCCCAGCGACCTCCACGTGCCCACCGTGAATTGGTACGCGCCGTAGTAGCCGTTACCGGTGTCGGTGCCGTAGTTGCCACCCGCTTCGCACTGCCGGAGCGCGGCGAAGGGGTCGCGGCGGACCGGGGGCCGGTGCCGCCGCCGGGACCGGCGCTGCGGCCCGGGCTGCCGTCACCGGCGCCGCCCGACGGGGTCGGGGCACCGGCAGTGACGCCAGATACGCCCGCAGTGCGGCCTGCTTCTGGGCCATCACGGTGAAATAGGCCTGCGCCTGGGCACGCTCGGCCAACTGCACGACACCGACGTCCTGCACCAGGACCTGGGGGCTGAACGGCAGCGCCAACGCCGTGGCGCTGCGGCCCCCGAGCTGGTGGAGCAGCCCGACGTGCAACTCGGCGGTCGGCTCGACGGCGACCGTCGTGAAGACGGGCGCGACGCCGTGGCCGGCCGGGAGCTTCGCCGATGCCAATTGCATGCCGGCACGATCGGTGCCCGGTGTTCGGTGAGGAGAGTCCGATCGGTGGGTGAACGTACCCAGGCCGATCAGAACGGCGATGACAACGCCTGAGAGTCGGTGCTTCCGCATCTCGCGCCTTCCCTTGAGTCACGGGATCCCCGGAGGGCTCCAGGTGGGCTGTGGAATGCGGGTGCCCGTCGTCTGAGCATTCGTCTCGCGGAGCCGGCGCCGGGAAGGGCGGGCGGCCCTGGACATGTGAGAGTCCGAACGAGGTGCGGACGGAGCAACCCTGGGCTAGGCCGTGGGCGTCTCCTTCTGCCTCCGTGCTGAGCGCGGCTGTGGGCGAGGTGAGGTCATGGTGGGTCCCGGTCGGGTGGGAGCAGCTCGTCACCGGCACGCGGACGCGCCAGGCAAGAGACGAGACGGTCACGGTGGTCCACTGGCGCAGGCCGGTCAGGGCCCGGTCGGCAGCCTCCGCTGCTGCCGCATGGACTCCACCATCCGATGGTTCGGGTCGCAAACACCTTACCGCTTGTGCACGCCTTCGCAAGCGCGGGACGGGGATCCCGGGGTGGCGCCGGTGGGGCCGGTGCCCGCCGGGCGGGTGTTCAGGGCTCTGACCAGGTGTTCTGTCTACCCGGTGGTGGCCTGGTGGCCCTCGACGGCGTCGTCGGGAAGCGGTCCCGGTCCCACGCCGGCGACGGCGTAGAGGGCGTCGAGGGACCTTTGGAGGGTGCCCTCCGCCTCGTGGCCCGCCTCCCGGACCCCGACCAGCGGGGTCAATGAGGCGTAGTCACGGGCCACCAGCCCGGCGTCGGTGTCGGGCTCGACCAATGGCCCGGTACCGGGAGGGGTCAGGTCCAGGCGCAATGTCCCCGACGGCTCCGGCGGGAGCGCCACGTGCGGGTGCGACTGCCCGTCGCTGGCCACATGGACGGCGGAGCGGATGGTGCCTCCCCTCGAGAGCCGTCCGTGACGCAGCCCCCGCAGGTCGGCCAGGGCCACGTTGGGCACGTTCAGGTTGAGCGTCGTGCCCGGAGGTGCCTCGGCCAGGACGGGGATCAGGGTGCCGGCCAGCGTCGCCGGCGTGTCCCAGGGGACGGGATCCGATCCCCAGCGGATCGACACGGCCAGACAGCGGAGACCGAAATGGGCGGCCGTCGAGCGCGGCACCCACCGTGCCCGAGTGAAGGGCCGAACGGCCGACGTTCACCCCGTGGTTGATGCCGGAGACCACGATGTCGGGTCGGGCTCCGAAACCGCCCACGCAGGCGAGGATGACGGCAAGCGCCGGTGGCCCGTCGATCCCGTAGGTGGGAACACCGGCCAGCCCGTCGATCTCATAGGTCTCGTAGTCGACGCCGTCGCGTGAGTGGACAGGGCCGACGGCGGCGCCGGAGCCGCTGTAGTCGACCATCGGGGCCACCACCACGATGTCGTGGCCGCTGGTGGCGGCCACTCTGGCCAGGGCGCCGATGCCCGGGGCGCGCACGCCGTCGTCATTGGTGACCAGAATGCGCAACGTTCCTCCGCGGACGGCCACCATGGCGGGCGCCGGTGTCGACTCCGGCAACTACCATACCGGTGCCCGTTCCGCAGCGGCATCGCCGTCACGGTTCACGCCGGAGGTGATCGGGCCGTCATCCAACGCCCACACCGTCGAGAACCTCGAGGCCCACCCTATGCCTGCTTCACCGATGACGGAGGTGTCGCCCTCGGGGGAACAGCACGACATCGGACACGGACGTCAACAGGTGGTGGTCACCGAGATCGGCGCCACGCTGCGCTCCTACACGATCGACGGGATGCCGATCATCGACGGCTTCGGCGTCACCGATATGTGCAGTGCCGGTCGCGGCCAGGTGCTCGCACCGTGGCCGAATCGACTGGGCGAGGGCCACTATTCGATCGACGGGCGCACCGGCCGCGCCGCGTGGGACGAACCGCAACGGCGCAACGCCATCCACGGGTTGGTGCGATGGCTGCCGTGGCGGCTTCTGTCTCGGGCGCAGAACGTCGTCGTCCTCGGCTGCACGCTCTTCGCCCAGCCGGGATTCCCGTGGCGGCTCGAAATCGTGCTCGACTATCGGCTCGGACGCGACGGGTTGGTCGTCACCACCAGTGTCACCAATGGCGACGAGGTGCCCGCCCCGTTCGGTCTCGGTTTCCATCCCTATCTCACCCTCGGCTCGCCGGTCATCGACGCCGTCCGTCTCACCCTGCCCGGTCAACGGTGCCTCGTCACCGACGAGCGGGGCCTGCCGACAGGGGATGCCATCGTGGCGGGAAGCGAGCTCGATTTCACGTCCGGGCGCCGGATCGGACCCACACAACTCGACACCGCCTTCACCGGCCTGACGCGCGACAGCCGGGGTGTGGCCCGGGTGGACATCGACGACACCGAGACCGGGCGCGGCGCCACCGTATGGATGGACGAGCGCTTCGGATACGTCATGGCCTACACGGCCGACACCGTCGAACCGGCCGGGCGCCGACGACAGTCCATCGCCCTCGAGCCCATGACGTGCCCCCCCGACGCACTTCGTTCCGGGACTGATCTGGTCCGCCTCGAGCCGGGGGCCTCCTGGCGGGCCAGCTGGGGGATCGCGCCGCGTTGATCTGGCCCGACGGCGGCGGTCGCCGCCCGGTGATCAGGAGACGCTGATCATCTGGGTGTCGGCCCAGGAGCTCAAGTCGTCGCGTGGGAACGGCGCCAGGCGTTCGACTCCGAGAGGGTGACCGAAGAGAAACCCCTGGGCGATGTGGCAGCCGAGAGCCCGGAGGGCATCGACCTGGTCTTGCGTCTCGACGCCCTCGGCCACGCAGAGCAGGCGCAGCGAGTCGGCCATCCCGATCACGGCGCGTACGATCGCCGTGTCCTCCTGGTCCTCGCCGAGCCCGTCGACGAAGCTCCGGTCGATCTTGATCGTCTCGACGGGGAGACGCTTGAGGTAGCTCAGCGACGAGTAGCCGGTACCGAAATCGTCGATGCAGATATGCATCCCCTGCATCTTGAGCGACTCGAGGACGCCGATGGCGTGCTCGGGATCGCGCATCACGGTCGTCTCGGTCACCTCGAGGAGGATCGTGTCACGATCGACGCCCGACGCGTCGACGATCTCGATCAGCCGAGGCGCGAAGTTCCTCTCCACCAGCTGCCGGGGCGAGACGTTGATGGACATCATCAACCGCCATGCCTCCTGCCCGGCGCGGTTGCGCAGCTTCTGCCAGGCCACGGCCTGCCGGCAGGCTTCACCGATGATCCAGTAGCCGAGCGGAACGATCAGCCCCGTGTCCTCGGCCAGATCGATGAACTCCGCCGGGGACAGGAGCCCACGTGTCGGATGACGCCAGCGGACAAGTGCTTCGACTCCCACCATCGAGGTCGTGTGGAGGTCGACGAAGGGCTGATAGTGGAGCTCGAACTCGTTGCGCTCGAGGGCACGGTGGAGGTCGTTGCCGGTCCGCAGCCGCTTCGTCGTCCAGGGATCGTCCTCGAGGTCGTAGAGCTCGATCCCACCGCGCCCGCGTTCCTTGGCCCTGTACATGGCGGCATCGGCATTGCGCAGGAGCACCGATGGCGTGTCGTGTCCGGACGTGGACAGGGCGATGCCGGCGCTGGCCGACACGAACACTTCCCCGTCCTCGAGCTCGAACGGCCGGGCCAGGTCGGCCAACGTGCGTTCGGCCGCCTCGCGGGCGTCGGCTGCGTCGGTGACGTCTTCGAACAATATGGTGAACTCGTCTCCTCCGAAGCGGGCGACCGTGTCCCCCGGGCGCACCGAGCCCCGGATCCTCTCGGCCACCGACCGCAGGAGCTGATCGCCGCCATCGTGGCCCATGCTGTCGTTGATGAGCTTGAAGTGATCGAGATCGAGGAAGACCACGGCCACATGTCGGGGCCCACGGAGCGATCTGGCCAGAGCCAGATCGAGGCGATCGGCGAACAGGACACGGTTGGGTAGGTCGGTCAGGGGATCGTGGATGGCGGCGTGAGCCATCCAGGCGCTCACGGCCCGTCGCTCGGTGATGTCCTCGATCTGGCCGATGGCATAGAGCGCCTCGCCATCGGGGCCTCTGACGAAGCTGGCATGCAGTGACGTCCACACCGCGTGGCCGTCGGCGTGCATGTAGCGCTTCTCGATCTGATAGTTGTCCACCTCACCGGCCAGGAGACGGTTCGTCCACGAGAGACTGACCTCGCGGTCGTCAAGGTGGGTGAGCTCCTGCACGGAACTCCCGGTCACGTCATCCTGACCACGCCCGACGATCTCGCAGAAGGCCCGGTTGGCCTGCAATATCCGGCCATGTCGGCTGACCAGGATCATGCCGATGGGGGCTTCGTCGAATGAGGTGCGGAACCTCTCCTCGGCCTCGCGCAGGGCCGACTCCGTCGCCTTGCGATCGGTGATGTCGTGGAGGTTGGCCACGATGCCGTCGACGTCAGGATCGCCGAGCAGGTTGGTGATGGTGGCATCGAACCACCGCCACGTCCCGTCGGCGGCGAGGACGCGGAGTTCGAGGGAGAAGGGGACGCCGTCGTTGTCCAGCGCCGCCTCGGACGCGTCGCGCACCCGGATCAGGTCATCGGGGTGAACGAGATCCCCCCCCAAGACGGAGAGCGCCTGGCTGGGGACGTGACCGAGATGTTCCTCGAACGACGGACTCACATAGGTCAGACGACCCCGGCTGTCGGCGACCACGATCATGTCGGCGGCGTACTGCACGAGGGCCTTGAAGCGGCGTTCGGTCCTCTCCCGGGAGGCAAACACCCATTCGAGGAGCTTGATGGTGAAGACGATGCCGAGCGCGGCCAGCGCGGCCAAGCCGTGAACGAACGGCTGAGGGACCAGGGTGGGGGCGATCCCGGTGGCGATGGCCAGCTGACCCAGGCCAATGAACAGGACGCTGAAGACCATCGCCGGGCGGGCCACGCGCGTACCCAGGTTCCGCATGCAGTCGGCCACGCCGAACAGCAGGCCGAGTGCCAGGGTAGGACCCCAGCCCACGGAGTAGATGACGATGGTGATGGCGGCCAGGACCGTGCCCACGCGGAATTGGAGGCGCCACCTGGTGATCACGGCTTGAGGCCGAAGCGAGGCCTCGAACACGGTGAGGAGGTAACAGCCACCGACCAGCACGGCGATGACCCAGATGGGCAGGTCGGCGATGAGGTGCCGGGAGCGGAACAGGGAGAAGACGACGACGACGATGGGGACGGACAGGGCGGTGGGATCGAGCAGGCGCCGGCCCAGGCGGCGCGGGAAAGAGGGCGCGACCACGCCCGCTGTCTCCCCCGTGAGGCGATCCATAGACCCGATATCGGCCTATGGACACCCCCCCTTGAGACAGCCTCGACCCAGGGCCCCTGCGGCCGAGCAGGGCCTTTTCCGTTCGCGGGGGTCCGTCGGCGGTCCCCCGGGTGGTCGTCGTGTTCTTCGGGACCTCTCGGTGTGCTGATTATCCTGCTGGTCTCCGGGCGCGGACGGCCTGTGGCCCGGCGATCAGAGGTGTGTCATGGACTACGTAAATCTGGGCCGGAGCGGTCTGCGGGTGTCGCGGATCTGTCTGGGCATGATGAGCTTCGGCAACGACAGTGACCGAGCCTGGGCGCTCGACGAGGACTCCGCCGAGCCCATCGTCCGAGCGGCGGTGGAGGGGGGTATCACCTTCTTCGACACGGCCGACACCTATTCCAACGGCGCCAGCGAGGTCGCCACCGGGCGCTTGGTGGGGAAGATGCTCAGCCGGGACGAGGTCGTCATCGCCACCAAAGTGTTCATGCCGATGACGCCGGGCGAGAACGGCGGCGGCCTCTCGCGCAAGCACATCCTGTCCGGAATCGATGCGTCGTTGCGGCGCCTCGGCATGGACTATGTCGACCTCTACCAGATCCACCGCTGGGACGGCCGAACTCCCATCGAGGAGACGATGGGCGCACTGCACGATGTCGTGCGGGCCGGAAAGGCCCGCTACATCGGTGCCAGCAGCATGTTCGCCTGGCAGTTCGCCAAGGCCCAGTACACCGCTGACGACATCGGAGGGACACGCTTCGTCTCCATGCAGCCGCACTACAACCTTCTCTACCGTGAGGAGGAACGCGAGATGATCCCGCAATGCATCGACCAGGGGATCGGTGTCATCCCCTGGAGCCCGTTGGCCCGGGGTGTGCTGGCCGGGAACCGCACTCGCGGCGGCGAGAAGTTGACGACCCGGTCGGACACGGATCCGTTCACGGACTACCTCTACAGCCAGCCTACGGACTTCGACGTCGTCGACCGTGTGGCCGAGATCGCCGCCGGGCGCGGTGTTCCTTCCGCCCAAGTTGCGCTGGCCTGGTTGCTGCGCCGACCCGGCGTCACCGCCCCGATCGTCGGCGCCACGAAGCTCGGCCATCTCCAGGACGCGCTGGGGGCGGAGAAACTCGACCTGAGTGACGAGGAGATGACCCGCCTCGAGGAGCCGTACGTCCCCCACCCGGTGCTCGGGCACTTCTGACGAGGGCAACCACCAGAGCGGGTGGCGGCGCGGGCCGACGCGTCTCAGGCGTCGAAGAGGACAGGAACCGACGTCGGCGAGCGGAAGATCAGGCCCCGGATGTGGGGGTCGTCGCCGTCGGGATCGAGGCGGAGACCAAGGAGACGGTCGAGCACGGCGTTGAGCACCACCCTGGTCTCGAGCCTCGCCAGGTGCATCCCCAGGCACATGTGGGGACCGAAGGCGAAGGCGAGATGTTGCTGCGGTGTCCTGAAGATGTCGAAGGCGTCAGGATTCTCCCAGCGCTCTTCGTCGTGATTGGCTGATCCCAGGCACGTGGAGATGTCGCCACCGGCGGGAATGGTCACGCCGCTCAGCTCGACGTCGCAGGTGGCCGTCCGGTTGATCAGCAACAGTGGCGGTTCGAGCCGGAGGCCCTCCTCGATCGCCTGATCGATGAGGGACCGGTCCTTCTGGACGGCCGCCAGCTGATCCGGGTGAGTGAGGAGGAGGAACAGGAGATTCCCCGATGACCGATACGTCGTCTCCGCCCCGGCCGGGAGCAGGAGCAGCAGAAAGGCGTAGATGGCTTCGTCGGTCAGCTTCTCGCCGTCGATGTCGGCCGTCACTAGATCGCTGATCACATCGTCGCGCGGGGATCGTCGGCGGTCGGCCACGACGCCGGCGAAGTAATTCTTGAGGCTTTCGGAAGCCGCCAGACCACGCTCGATGTCCGCACCCAGCCCGATCAGCTCGATCGACCATCGTTGGAATTGTGCGAAGTCCTCCTCGGGCAGTCCGAGGAGGCGGGCGATGACCCGCACGGGAAACTCGAACGTCAGCTCCCGCACGAGCTCGGCTCGGCCGCGCGATGCGAACCGGTCGATCAGCTCATTACAGATCGGAGCGATGAGGTCGAGTTCCCACCGCGCCAATGACTTCTCGCGAAATGCATGGGCCACCAAGTTGCGGTGCACGCGGTGTTCGGGATCGTCCATGCCGAGGATCATGTGCCCCATCACCATGCCGATGGTGCTGTCGTACCCGGTGGAGCTGAACGTCTTCGCGCTGCGGAGGATGCGCGAGCAGTCCTCGAAGCGAAATGCCGTCCAGGATTCGGTCATGACGATCCCGTCGGGAAGCATGTCGGCGCCGATCAGGTTCCCTTTCCACACCGGAGTCCGGGCCCGCCTCTCGGCAAAATCCCGATAGGGATCACGGAGGTCGCCACCGATGACGTCGTCGAACGCCTCGAACGGGTCGTATTCGTCGCTCCGGGACTCCAGCTGCTCACTCATGGCCAGCCTCCCTTTCTCGCCGACGACGACGTGGCACCGACGACGATACTCGCGGGTATCGCCCGACGCCGATCACGCCGAGACGGGATGCGGCGGCGACGGGGCGGGCGTCGTGACATGGCGTCGTCCTGAGGTTCCCACCGGGGTCTGTTCCAGCAAACCAACCCAGGTCCCCGATCGGACCGCTCGTCGAGTGACCGCCGACGGCGCGGTCGGTAACCTTCCGCGCGCAACGGTCGCCGCGTTCCGAAGAAAAGAGGTGTCGCGAGCCCATGCGCGACAACATGCGAGCGGCAACCGAGATAGTCGAAGCTAGGACGGCCGAATACTCGGCGATGCTCTGGGCCGCCGTTCCCATCGCGGACGGATCGGGCGCTCACTACGTGACGTTCCCCGACATCGTCAACGCGGCCATCGTCGGACGCGATTCGGCGCTGATACCGGTCAGGGCCGACCTGCGACGGTTCCCACCGCCCGACTTCGACACCGTCGCCGTCGAAGTCCTCGCCGCCTGGTTCCTCGACTACAGGTACTTCCGGTTCAGCCTCGAACAGGTTCCGGTGGCCCTGCTGTTCGGTGCCGATCCCGTCGACGTGAGCCACGAGATCGGCACCCGACTCGCCGTATCGGCGGCGCAGTTCCTCTGCGGTTACGAGGAGGAAGACGATCACAAGCGAGCCCTGGCGGCCCCGTTCGCGGCGCTCGCCATCAAGGAGTCGATGTGGGGCGGACCTTTACCCGAGGAATGGATTTAGCGGCGACACGCCCTGACGTGAGCGTCGGTGTCAGTTCTGGTGCGCCCCTCGAGATTCGAACCCGAAACCTGCGGATCAAGAGGCCGTTGCGCGTGAGTCAGGCGTGTCGATTCTGGCGTGTTCACCTGGGATTGCGTCCAACGCCGTGTCCATCGGCTACCGGCATTCCCAGCCCGTATCGCTGACATTGCGGGTTGGATAGTGGGTTGCGTCCACAGCGTCCACGTCCTGAGGGGGGATCGCGCGCTTGACGGCGACAATCGAAGGAAAATGCGACATCGGGTCCAAGGGCTCCGGAGGGCGATCTGGGCTGTTCCCGTGGCTCTGGCCAGCCCGCCTCGGTGCCCACAGAACGTCCGTCAGGTACACGCTCTCTACACCCTACGTGTATACTAGGTGTATGAGCAGAGTGCGAACAAACATCGAGATCGAGGACACCTACCTTCAGGCCATCATGGACCGCTACGGCGTGCGTACCAAGACCGAGGCGGTCGATCTTGCATTGCGCCACTTGGCCGGACAACCCATGTCACGGGAAGATGCTCTCGCCATGCGCGGAATGCGCGCCATAGGAAAGCTCCCCGCCGACAGCAAACCTCCGTCCTCGTGATCCTGGCGGACACTTCCGCCTGGGTGGAATACGACCGGGCAACAGGTAGCCGAGTCGATGAACGGCTGACGGACCTGATCACTGCCGACGGCCCACTGGCCGTGACCGAACCCGTGATCATGGAGGTCGTCGCCGGCGCCCGTAGCGACGATCGTGAAGCCGATCTGCGACGACTTCTACTTCGATTCACTCTGCTCGACTTCGACCCTGCGGCTGACTTCGACGCCGCCGCGACCATCTATCGTCGCTGCCGTCGGGCGGGCGTCACCCCTCATGGCATTGTCGACTGCATGATCGCCTCGGTAACCCTGCGGCACCGAGCGACGCTGCTGGCTGCCGACGTCGACCTCAGCCGAGTCGCCACCATCGTCGGGATCGACCTCGATGACGCATCGATCAGAACGTGACGCCAACGACCCGCCCGCTTCGGGCCACCTGCGCCATTGTGAGCGGGTTCAGCCCAGCTGGTGGATGACCCACATATGACGCAATCCCGGACGGTCCAAACGGTCAGCCAAGGGAAGCGAGTCGTCATGATGTGCTTCCCAGCTCTGCCGGGCGCCTTGGGAGATGATTTCAGAGACGGCCAGATGTCCGTCCGGTGGGCCGACCAACGGAGATGAACCGATGCGCAAAGTAGTGGCTTACGAGTTGGTTTCGCTCGACGGTGTGGCAGAGCAGCCCGACGACTTCATCCTCGATTTCGACGAGGTGATGTCGGAAAACCTCGGACGCGTCATCGCTGCCCAGGACGTGGTGCTCCTCGGCCGTCGGACTTACGATGATTGGGCGCGGTTCTGGCCGACAAGTGACATCGAGCCGTTCGCAAGTTTTATCAATAACACCCAGAAGTTCGTGGCGACCTCGACTCCGCTGGAACAGAGGTGGGAGAACGCCGCCCTGGTTGAGGGCGACTTCAGCGAGTTCGTCACGAAACTCAAGCAACAACCGGGAGGCGACATTGGCGTCCATGGGAGCATCCGCCTGACACAGTCACTTCTTGAGGAAGGCCTGGTCGATGAGCTCCGGCTTGTAGTGGCCCCGTCTATACGGATGAACGGTCGAAAGCTCTTCGATACGGGTGTCCCGACGCGGCTGTCACTAATTCGGAATGTCACCTCTCCGAGCGGCTATCTGTTGGTCGACTTTAGATTTGGAACGTGATACGTCGAACGAAGCAAGCTCGCCCACAGGTCTGTGGACTAACGCTGGCCTCCCGGCAGGCATGCGCCATTCCGGGTCTGCTACGGGAATCCGATGGTGGTCGCGGGGTTTGAATGGCAAGGTTGCCGATACCCCATATTGTGGATCATCGACCCTGTTGACTTGGTCTTCTGGTGCGCCCCTCGGGATTCGAACCCGAAACCTGCGGATTAAGAGTCCGTTGCTCTGCCGTTGAGCTAGAGGCGCGTCGGCGAGTGTAGAAGATGGCGCCCGTGCCGTGGAACGGCAGCACGATCTTTGGGGTGACCGAGGGGACTTGAACCCCCGACCTCCAGGGCCACAACCTGGCGCTCTAACCAACTGAGCTACGGCCACCGTGCCGGACCAGCATGGCACATGACGCCCCTGGTCTCGTCCCGGGACACGACTAACCTGGGTGGCTCGGGACACCCAGGACCGTCGGTGGACGAGCTGACGTGCCTGCCTCCGTAGCTCAACTGGATAGAGCAGGTGGTTTCTACCCACCAGGTTGCGGGTTCGACTCCTGCCGGGGGCACGACCAGGGGATACATCACTCTTGCCCCCTTCTACAACGCTCGCACAGCGGTTAGCTTGCCCAGACCAGATATCGGTCCGGGCGGTGGAAGGGATGCTCCATGAAACTGCGATCGGGAACTCTCGGATGGCGTGTCTACGCTGCGACCTCAGCAACCACGACCGACACGTTGTCTCGTCCGCCCCGTGCCAGAGCCAGTTCGACCAGGTCGTCTGCGAGCGATGCCCCGTCCTTGTCCGCAGCCACGGCGTCAACGATCTCGGGCTGCGTGACCTCGTTAAACAACCCATCGCTACAGAACACGAGGCGGTCTCCCACAGCGACAGAGTGAGTGGCGCTGTCGATCTCGACTTCGGGCGCCACGCCGAGCGCCCTGGTCAGAATGCCGTAGTGCGGGTGCTGGGTGGCGCCCTCGTCGGCTAGCTCCCCTCGGCGCACAAGATCAGCGGTAACTGTGTGATCCTCTGTCAGTTGACGCAACTCACCGTCGTGCCAGAGGTAAGCACGGCTGTCGCCGACGTGTACGAGCGCAAGACGGCCGTTATCGAGGAGCCCAGCCGCACAGATTGTTGTGCCCATGCCTGCCAACTCGGACTGACCTCTTGCTCGATCCCAGATTGCCCAGTTGGCGGCCCGCACAGCGGCTTCTAGCTCGTCGATCGATCGACCAGTAAAGGCGGCCAGAACCAGAGCCGTGGCCGCATTCGCCGCGACTTCTCCACCTGGGTGGCCGCCCATCCCGTCTGCCACCACGGCGAGCCGGTCCCCGCTCACGACCGCGTCCTCATTGTTCTCCCGCACCGGGCCGGTCTCCGATCGACCCGCGGATCGCAGTCTCGTCATCATCCCTCCTGTCGTGTTCCGTTTAGCCGCTTCCGCGGGTGTTGTTCCTTCAGCAGCCAAAAGGCTGCGAGCTCGATCCAGCGCTTCCTGGCGTTGCAGTGCGTCGCTGTCCAGTTGGCTTTCCCAGGCTTCAAAGAAGTTTGTGGATGGACGGCTCAGGCCAACCCGGATGTCGGCCAAGGACAGGCCCGCCTGTCGGAGGGCGTCGATTACCTGTGCCTCATGCAACTGGCCCGGCGAGTAGTACCGGTAGCCCGATGCGGGGTCAACGGCAGCGGGTACGAGAAGGCCCTCAGCCGCGTAGGACCTGAGCCGCTTCTGGGACAGTCCTGAGCGCTCTGAGAACTCCCCGATCGCCATCAGTTCGTCCACGAGATGAAGCATGGACCCTTCCCGAGGGTGAGAGTCAAGGACCGATCGCCCTTCGTCCCGAATGTCCTCGGCCCGGATCAAGCCCGCCTCGGGATTGGTCGTTTAAGGCCCTAATAATCGGGAACGATCTCCTCGCACCGTGCGTCATACCAGTATGAACATCCTGAATCTGACCCGGCGAGCGTCGGTCTTGCTCCTGACAGGGGCATCAGTTGCCATCACACTCTCAGGCTGCGCAACCACGCCCACCATCGTCGTTGAGTGCGTAATCGGCGCCCATTATCCGCCAGGGCGCGAGAACGCCTGTGTCCCAAACCCGGTCCTTCGTTCAACCCGAGCGAGGCTGCTCGCGGCGGCACGGGAAGCAGCGAAGGAGAACCATGGCACCGCACAACAAGTCGTCGCTGTTGAGAGTCTTCGTGTGAACGCTTCGCGCTACATGACAGGTGCCATCGTGAAAGGCAACGAAGTCGTGTGGGTGGTCGAAGTGTCCGGCCATTTCAGATGCGGCAGTGACTGCTTCACCGTGTCCCTGGCTCCAACGGGAACGGTCATGACCTTGGACGTTGACACCAAGACGTTCGACGTGAGCGCCTTCAGCCTCGGTGACAGGTGGGTCGATCTGTCCCATCTCGGACCCATCGTTGCCTTGCAGTCATGAGTACACGCATCGTCATCAATGGAGGCTTGATCCGCTTGGTGATCTCGTTCCTGATCGTGGCCCTCATCGGGATCTCTCTCGGCAGTTGCAGTGCGGGGACAGGCGCGAACCTGGCCACGAACTGTGTCCCGGTATCGGCGGATGCTGCGAAGAGTTCCGACGTGGTGCGATCCTTCGATGGGGGGATTCAGGGTGTCGACTGGGTCCGTGTCTGGAAAAGCGGACCTATCCACATCACACGCGGAATGTTTGTGGGTCTTGAACTCATAGAGCCCATGGAACCGCCAGGGTATGTCATCCGCCGTGCTGGCTTTCCTTGGACTCATCCAAGACTCTCGTCCGAACGAGTGTTGAAGTCGGCGCGTCAGTGTCACCCATCGGCGCCATCCGCGGGACTCCAGGTAGTTGTCTATTACTTCCAGGGAGTTGCCACGGGCACCGTCACGGCGACGGCTCCGCTTTCAGAAGGGTGGAGTGTCCAATCTACGGAGGCCTGCGCCAACGAGAACGCGCCCCACTGCGTCCCACTAGAGCCCCTCCGAGTGACGGTCATTGTCACCTGATCGGTTCATGCCGGGGTCAGTAGGGCCTGGCCCGGTTGAACTCAAATCGCCATTGTCCGATCTGTCAATCGGACGCTGTGACCGTCAATGTCGAGTAGTTCGCCGTGTCCTGTGAGTTCGACAACCCGAAAGTCTCACTCTCGCCAGCCGTCAACCCCCAGATGCAGACGCCGCCCATAGACGGTCTGGACCTTCTCTTGAGAGCGAAAAAAGGCGAGAAGACGCCTGGCGGCCCTTCACTTGTCACGTACTGCTTTGCCTTGGTTTTGTTGGTGATGGTGAACGATATGAAGCCATTGCCACACTGGCTGCCGGAGGTGTCTACCCCGACAGTCAACGCGGTCGTGCTGTAATGGGATTTCGTGCCCTTACCCAGAATATTGCTGTTCGGTGGAGCAACTGTGGAGGTCCCCGGCGTTTGGACGGTGGTCGCCGCCGCTCCTGATGGGTCGGCGGGAATGACCACACCGCCCAGAACAAGCAGGGCAAGCACCGACACTACTGCAAGTCGATTCATGATTGTCTGCACCATGTTGTATACCGCCTTTGGATTGTGGGATTGCGTAAGTCGTCGCTACGGGCCGTGGGCTATCGCTCTCGCTGGACTCCCGGTCCCGACCGCATCACGCAACGGCGATCTCGGGATGCATACCCATCTGGCGCAGTAGCGGACGGGCGATAACGGCATGAGTACCCCCTGAACGGTCCCGGCAACGCTGAGGCCGCTCCGGTCAGTCTTCGGCTCCTCTTCCCGAGTCTGAGCCCTGCGACGACCGGGCTCCAGAGGCAGGGGTGCCCCTTTGGGCCGGGGTATTTCTGCCCACGACGGTTCGATATGAATCGCCAAGGCAAAGGGCTGTGCTTTGGCCGCCCTCCGCCACCCGGAAAGTCTTCATGGCGACTCTGGCACCTCACGCTGGTCGTGTCGGCCGCGCGGGCGGGGTTACAGGGTGAGTGGACATTGTTGAGCCGTCTCTGATGAAGACGGTTGGACCCGAGAGGCCCAAGGCATGGATCATCGAAAAGCTCGTCCTGAAGCTCAAGAACAGATTCGGAACTTTACTCGGTCGGGTCCGAGTGCCAATGGAGACGCCCACCGGATTTGCGTCCGCTCGGCAAGACGTTCTGATCTGTTCTATCTACGTCCACAGAGTTCCTCAGCGCACGGACAATCTCCTGGGCAAGCAGGGCTGCGCCCTGCGCGCGCTAGGTCGAGACGCCCTGATGCCATCTCACCTCACTTGGACAGCCCACGACTTGAGACGCACTCGGTCAGATCAGACGCGGCACCTGACGAATGTCGTGGCTGCGCCCCGACCACCCCACAGCCCCGCCCGCCGCCCCAAGCGAACTGCTATCGTGTCGCCTTCGGCTCCACTCGCGCTTGTCCTCTCCCTTACCGAGGCTGTCGCCCCGTCATCTCGGTCCATCGTGAACTTCGGCCACGATGGCCGACCCGACTTCGGCAAATGGAGAAAACGGTGCCGTTGAGGCAATGGATAGGGCCTCAGGAAATCTGATATCGGTAACCGTGTGGTTGTGGTCATCCATCCGACCCACCAATGAGCGGTCGTACAGGGGACGCATGGCAACCCCTTGCCCCGGTTGGTTTCGACCGCCCATTAGCGGATGATGGCGACCCCGCCACCGCCCGGACCCGTCCCTACATGGCCGAGCCGGAGCTCTAGCCCGGAAGATCCCCAAAAGTGGTGATGTCACCACAGCCTGGGAGTATGAAGCTCACTGTACGTGGGCCCGACAAGGAGGCTCGCGAGGGAGGGCGAAGCTACGACGGCCCCTGGACGTAGGCCTCCCGCCGACAAAACCGTCGACAAGGAGCAGGAAGCACATGAACGTCCGTCATAGTCGTCTGGCACGGTTGGTTGCACTGACCGTCGTAGTGAGCATGCCCCTCCTGGGCATGGCGGGGGTGGCCTCGGCCAAAGCCTCCGGCCCGAACTGCAAGTTGCACCCGAACCGCGCGGCATGTAAGGGCGGCGGCGGTGGAACCGGTGGTACTAATCCGAACATCATCGTCACCATTGCGCCGAACCCGTTGATCGAGACGGGGATGTCCGAGGTGCACGCCGTTGTCCAGGTGGAGGCGCTTCCGGCCTTCGCTGGCGACCCCGTGTTCATCTACTCGCAGCAGCTCATCAACTCCTGCTCGAGCGTCGAGTACTTCTCGAGCGCGTCGGGGGCAATCTCGGAGGAGCTGGGTAGCAGCGCCACGGTGATCCTCGACGACGACGGCAACGCCTCAGTGGAGCTTTCGGCCACCAACTGCGCCCCGGGCTCGAGCGTGTTCGAGGCCGACCTCGTGAAGGCCCCGTACTACACCGCCACCACCACCCTCGTGGCCAACCCGCCCGTTCCCACCGCTGCTGGTGTGGTCGGGTACCCGAACCCCGAGGTTGAGACCGGTGACACCTCCAGTGGACCTAACGGCCCCAGCGGAAACTCGGATGTCTACGCCGTGTTCTACGTCGAGGACAACCCGGTCTACGCCGAGTCGACCGTGGAGATCTCCTCTGCTCAGCTCCAGAACCGTTGCGGTCTGGGTGCCAAGTGGAGCGCCGGCAACGGTGGAAACGGTGACGACACCGGAGCGTCGACGCTGCTGGACGACGACGGTAACGCTGTCTTCATCTTCGAGGGCGTCTCCTGTGCCGCCGGAGACTCGACGGTCATCGCCGACGTCAACGCCGGTACGCACGACACGTTCACGACCACCTACACCATCAGCCCGCCGGTGCCGACCGTCTGAGCTTCACGATTTCCTGCCGACGGTAGGAAATGGGAATAGGGGGGCGCGTAAGCGCCCCCCTATTCCATTCTTGAGGTGACGTCGCACGCCGTCCTCGCTGACCTCGCTCGATCCGGCAGCCAGATCATTTGTTCGACTCGCCGTTGCTCACAGATCGCCTATGTCCGCCGACTTCCTCGGCGGACAGACTGTGCTCCTGGGCAAGCTGCATGAACATATGAGAGCGAAAGCCCGGCCAGTTTGATGGCGCAGCCTCTCTGTGGGTCGCCGTCGGCGCCTTCCATGTTGATACCCAGCAAGGTGCTGCATATATCTTCGTCGGAAGCCCAGGGCTCTGATCGTTTCGGTATCGCCAAACAGACATGGAGAGACAATCTGCTCGGCGGGTGAGATCCTGTAGGGGTGTTCGAGCGCTTCACCGACCGTGGCCGCCGGGTCCTCGTACTGGCCCAGGAAGAGGCGCAACTGCTCGACCACGCCTTCATCGGGACTGAGCACATCCTTCTTGGCCTGATCCACGAAGGAAATGGCCTCGCCGCCAGGGCGCTCGCCGACATGGAGGTGACACTGGAAGCCGCGCGCTCAAGGGTGAAGGAGACCATCGGTCTTTCCGGGACGGCTCCGACCGGTTCGCCGCCGTTCACACCCCGAGCCAAGAAGGTCTTGGAACTGTCCATGAGGGAGGCCCTCCAACTCGGTCATCACTACATCGGTACTGAACACATGCTCCTCGGCCTCCTACGCGAGGGTGAGGGTGTTGCCGTCCAAGTCCTCGTCAGTATGGGAGCCGACCTGGCCCGCGTGCGCCAACACGTCATCCAGTTGCTCTCGGGCTGGCAAGGCGACGAATCAGTGGGTGCCGGGACCGCCGTCTCGGTGTCCTCGGGAGCATCCTGGAGTCAGTTGACCCTCAGCGACAGGCAGGAGAGCGCCCTCGTCAAATGCTCGTTCTGTGGACGACAGCCCCCTGAGAGCGGCAAGCTCGTTTCTGGCCGTGACGCGTTCATCTGCGAGCACTGTCTCGCCGAGTGGACCGTTCGCTTTGCAAACGACGATGAGGAGGGCGATTCACCGCCAGGTGAGTAGTCGTTAGCCTTGAGCAAGACGCGAGAGATGCCTTTGACGTTGACGTTGTCTTTGCTTCGGTTCTTTATGCGGGTTCTAGGGACGTGGGAGCCTGACGCGACAGAACCCGAGCGTTGCGGCCCGGGCTCTGCCTCCCTTTGTTCCTTCGGTCCCTCACGGGTCCGTTGGGACGCAGTCATCGTACCGCTCGCCGATGCCCGACAGCTGGGTGACCGTGAGCCTTACTAGGCGTTGTCAGTGTCGAGTGCGACGGACGGCTACTTGGGTACGCGGGCTGGAAGCCTGCACTTGATGACCCTCGTCGATGTTGCGGAAGAAGCCGAACTGATCAAACCGCCTATCCATTCGATCGCTCGGTCGCTGTGACTGACCGGGTGTTAGGGCTCGATGGCGAGCCGTACCGTCACCTGCACCGTGACAGACGCCGTCCCGCCCTCCACGGGCAGTTCGGCTGTTGCGGATCCGCCGGAGAACCTGGCCCTCTGAGGGCCAATCTGTGGTCACGCGTTGCTGCTCTCCTCGATGGACAGAATGGTCCCCAGTCGGACACCGGCGGCCTCGGCCAGCTGGTGCGCTCGATCGACGGCGTCCTCGACAGCGGCACGTCGGGCCGCTTGGAGGAGAGGCTGCGGATTGCTGACCGCCAAGTGCAGGCCACGAACCTGGAGCGAGTCCCGGAGATTGCGGCCAACTCCGCCAACAGTCGACCCACGCTGGCCAGACTTGGTGCATTGACCGATAGAGCGTAGGAGGCGACGCGAGCTGTTACACGCTTCTTTTCGTGATCGAAGAAGTCCTGTAGGGACACGCTATAGGTCTGGACGTCTGATGGCTCGATGCCTTGGGCGTGGATGACACCCACAGCTTGGTCAGCGAGTTGGGCGACGCGATCAATGGCATCAGCCGACGTGTCAGCCGCCACGTTCAGGGCGAGTGAGATCAGGCAGCGATCCGGGGTCCCCAAAGCCGAGCCCTCACCGACGACGACAACGTCACGAACGTTCTCCATCGACTCAGAACGCTAGCTGGACAAGGCATGAGCGGGCTGCTGGATCACTCCCCACGCGTTACCCCTTGCACGAGTGCCCTCTTATCCCGGACAATGCAACGGGCAACCGGATCGGTAGTGGGTCAGTGTGACCTCGGGGCCTGCGGCGACTGAGGATGCCGTGTGCACCAATCCAAGCCTTTGGCTAGATGTAGTGCCCTGAGAGTTTGCGGACACGACTCGCCGGTGGCCCTCCGATAGCGGTGTGGTAACGGTGATGGTTGTAGACGTGGAGCCAGTGGGCAAGTCGCCGGTTGCGCTGGCCTTCGGATGTCCAGGTCCGGACGTAGGCCCACTCGGCCTGCAGGGTGCGGTTGAAGCGCTCTGCCTTGCCATTCGTCTGAGGTCGGTAGGGCTTGGTGAAGCTGTGTCGGGCCAGTTGGAGGGCGTGGGCGAACTCGTGGGACCGGTAGCAACTGCCGTTGTCGGTGAGGACACGTTCCACCTTGATCCCGTTGGCAGCGAAGAACTTCCGTGCCCGGCGCCAGAAGTCGGCGGCGGTGGCTCCCTGCTCGTTGTCGAGCACTTCGGAGTAGGCCAGGCGGGAGTAGTCGTCGACCGCGGAGTGGACGTAGGCGTAGCCAACCTGGTGCCGGCCTCCGTGGTGTTCCCGGCTTCGGCCGTGGGCCCTCCAGCCGCCACCCTTCGGGATCCGGCCCAGCTTCTTGATGTCCACGTGGACGAGCTCGCCAGGTCGGCTCCTCTCGTAGCGGCGGATGGGCTCCCTGGTCGTCCGATCGAGATCGGAGAGTCGGCTCATCTGGTGGCGCTCGAGGACCCGGTGGACGGTCGAGGCGTGCATGCCCACGATGCCGGCGATGCGGGCCGGACCGAGTCCCCGACTCTGGCGCAGCGTCACGATCCGTCGCTCGACGCTTGCCTTGGTCTGGCGGGGACACCGCTGCGGGCGACAGGACCGATCCTCGAGTCCGGCGACACCTTCTTCCTGGTAGCGGCGCCACCAGACATAGGCCCGGTCCCTGGAGATGCCCATCGATGCGGCCGCATGGGCGACCGGCCAGCCTCCCTCGATGCGCTCACAGAGCCGCAGTCGACCTTCGGGCGTGAGCGGAGCGTTACGGTGCATCTGAAGCCTCCTTGGAGAGTGGGTGCTGTGGTAGCTACACACTCGCCTCGGAGGCTTCAGCTATGGGTGGATCCTGTCAGCAAGGCCTATGGGCACTACAGCTAGACCCGCCGTCCAGTGTTCCCCAGTAGCCCAACGGCGCTGGTTCTCGGCTGGCTGGTCGATCAGTGCTGGTGGGATCGTTAGGGAGCTACGGCAGGCGGACGAGTTGCACCAGATGACAGTTCCGTTTCTACCGATTGTCATGACCGACATCCTACGCCAGATGGATCTGGTGTCCGCTTGAGAGGGTCGCGTCAAGCCCGGGCGACGGACAAGACGACTAGCAAGCGTGTGTGGCGAGACTGCAGTCCACTGGCGTCCACCCTCGCTCGATGCGAGCAGATCGGTTCCGCAGGTGCTGGCGTCGACGCCCTCCCACCACTCCTAGGGATGCGCCAGACGGCGGGCGTCAGAGGCCGTCAGCAGAGGGTCGAAGGTGCGGTCAACAGTCCAGCATACGAATAGAGGCCCTTGATCTCCTGCGATGGCGACGAGTGGGCGAACCAACTGATGCCGGCAATGTCGGACGGATGCCAGGTCTGAGTAGGTTTCTTCGTCCTGATCTTGTACGAGGGTTTCGAGAGCGCTTCGATCGCGTCCCCACCTTCGAGCAAATTGGAGAGACACACCCCACTTCCCGGCTGCACCCATGTCGGCACGACGTTGTCCACATAGGGGTCGTCGCTCCACTCGACCGTCTCGTGACTCAGCGAGTAAATATCTTGGAGCGCAGCCGCACCCTTGCCCACGAGTCCGGCACTCAGATAGTTCCCGTAGGCGAAGGTGAGTTGCCCGCCACTTGTAGAGATCGCGCCATGAAAGCCGTAGATGCAACAGTCGGACTCGTTGCCGTTCTGGTAGAGGAAGATATCACCGGAAAAGGCAACGGGCAGCGTAGCGACGCTCAGGCTGTCGGCTGCCAGAATCGATTCCAGCTCCGGGACGAACCATTCATAGCTGACGTAGCCGTATGGAGTCTTCGACCGCCCGTTCCCGTTGCCTCCCCCTTTGCCTTTGCCCTTTGATCCGAAATAAGAACCGTCACCTGTCGGAACTGTGATGTTCAGAGTGGGCTCGATCACGGAGCTACCAAGCAGAAGGTGGTAGTTCGGTGCTGTTCCAGAGACAGTTGTCCAAAACTCAGCTCGGCGCATGGCGTCGACGAGTTGTGTGTTTCCGGACGAGAATTTTGCCTTGGAAAAGATCGGTGAAGCAGTCACATCAGACGTGAGGCTTGTTGCATCGATCGTCCCGCCTGCAGCGAAGTTGAACGAGATCGGAATAAGTTCGACGGGAACCGTTGTCGTCGCCGATCCTGAGGCTGGATTCGTTCCGACCATGGTGTAGTTATAGGTGTTGCTGCTGAGAATGAAGCTTCCTTGCCATGTGGGAAGCGTCGAACCGCCCGGCGGCAACTGACCCCTTGTCGCGGGCGCCACAACGCCGAATCGAGCAACGCCTCCGATCGGATCTGAGCGTGGCGCGGCCGACGCAGCATTAGTTGCCAAGCCGGCGGAAGCTGCAAGGAACGTGGTCAGAAGGATCCCAAGACCCAACCACGACTGCGTCCGAACCGGCGTCCTCGTGCTCGAGGATGGCGGACGGTGGGAGCGACGGTCGCGGTGTGAACGGAGCACGGCGGCTAGTCCGCCGGGCAGTTGCTTTGTGTGGTGGTTTGCGTCGTGGCCGCCACCGCATTTGAAGTTACTGGCGTCAGCGGCTGCACCCCACACGTCGGGAGCGGCGAGACTGACACGACAGGCGCTGGGCTTGTCGATTCATCGCTCGGGTTGGCCGTGGCTGGCGTCGGACTGGCTGGAGCGGAAACCGAAACAGGCGGAACGACCGCCTTCTGGATGGCCTTCGATTTGGGCGGTGGCGGTGCCGGGGGTGGGTTGGACGGCGACGGAGGCGGCGAAGAGCCCGACCCGGAACCTCCGCCCGAGCCCCCGCCCGACCCGGAGCCCCCGCCCGACCCGGAACCCCCGCCTGAGTTGGAACCCCCGCCCGAGTCGCAATCTGCTGCGTGGTGTCGGTGCCCGCAGTGATGTCGGCCGCCGCCTCCGCCGCCAGGCCCGGGGCCACCTCCGTTGCCAACGCCACCGCCACCGCCGGAGCCACCGCCACCACCACCACCGCCACCACCGGAGCCACCGCCACCACCGCCGCTACCGGAGCCACCACCGCTACCGGAGCCACCGCCGCTACCGCTGCCACCCGAGCCGCTGCCGCCAGATCCGCTGCCCTTGCCGCCACCCGATCCTCCACCACGTGCAGGCGGATGGCTCACGGGGTGAAGTGGCTTTGCTGGCTTGCCGTTGGCGGCACCGGAAGCATCGGTCGACGAGGCTTGTGCGCACCCGGCGTGGAGCCTGTGGTCCGAGGTCCCAGTCAACGCCGCACAAGCTTGCTTGGTTTTCCCGGATTGCCCCTTCCTCGCCTTTGCGGGAGGTGAGATCGTTGATGCTGCTTGCGGGGGAAGAGCCGGTGCCGATTTCGCCGGGCTCCCAGTGTGGTGTTTCGGTTGAGAAGACAAACCCGGCACGATGTTGCCGATGAACGGAACATGAGCCGCCGCGGCGACGCCGACACTTCCACTCACCATGAGGACACCCGATGCCACGATGACTGCGGTACGACCAGCGAGACGACCTCGAATGAACTGTGGCCGTTGGCGATCCTGTGCCTTCACCGCCCGGCGAAAGTCCTCCATGACCCGACGGGCCTCGCCGAGGTCGATGCTCGCGGGCGGCGCTATCGAAGCGTCGAGGAATGGGGCGAGCGGGCTCGTACCTGACCACGTCGTGTAGCCGTCGGGATCATCGTGCAAGACGAGTCCGCCAGCGATGATCTCGGCGTCAAATGTATCCGTCGTCTGGCGACCGCGTCCGCCGGTCATTTCGGGCACCGGGCTGCATCGAAATCGGACAGGGATCGACCATGGGCTTCCGAGGTTCCACCCACGAGAGTAGCGGCAAGCTTCTTGAGACCCCGGTGGGTCAACACTCGGACCCCACTCGGCGGCCGACCCATCATGTCGGCGACGCGGGCGACGTCGAGACCGGCAATGACACGTAGTGCCACGGCCTCGGCCTGGTCGGGAGGAAGGCTGGCAATCAGCCGCAGAGCCGCCTCGGTACCGACGGCCTCCGCAGCAAGTGCTTCGACATTTTGAGTGTCTGCCGACATCGACAGCTCGTTCTCGTCGAACACCGATTCTCTCCGGCGCGTCTCACGACGTCGCATATCTATGTGGCGGTGACGAGCGATCGTAAAGAGCCACGCGCGAAAACCTGACTCGTCGCCTTCAAAGCGCCCGAGGCTCGACGCGACAACCGACCACGTGTCGGCGGCTATGTCGTCTGCGGCCTGACCCGCCATCACAGACAGATATCGACGTAACGTCGGATTGAACTCCTTCCACAGCGCGGCGAAGGCATTCTCGTTGCCGCACTGAGCAGACCGCAGTATCCGGGCAAAGTCGGGCATGGCCCGGCGGGTGGGGATCGGAGCGGGCGTCGTCTGCGCTGATCCTTCTTCGTCCCCCGACGCATTGCCGGTGCTCTCGAGATGCATCGGTGAATGCGCGTCGGTCCTGTTCACAAGATCAACCGTCGCACAATTCGGCTGTCGAGTCCACCTCATTTGTGAGGAAAAGACCCAGGTAAACCCGCATGTAACGCAATCGAGGGTTGAAGCGCTCTATTAGTAGAGCGTCCTGTCACTCAGGGCGTTATCGCGTGTCCCGTAGGTCCCTCCTGACTGCGGTGTGACCTTGCTCTCGAACGCACCGTCGACGCATCCCGAGCGACGATTCCGGGACCCAGTTGAGTGACGCTGGTCACCACGTTCGGATGCGGCATCGACGTGCACCAGTGTGCGGTGTGGTGAGTCCAACCCAACAACCTCGCCATATCGAAACGTTGCGCGAGTGAAACGCAACTGAGCGATGGATCGCTTAGGGAGCGTTGTTGCTCTACGGCGAACGTCCGTAGCAGTCTGAGGAGGGACGCAATGCGTCGATTCATGTTGGTGGTCTGTGCTCTAGCGATTCCGGTGTCGCTCGCGACAGTGGGGCTTGCGGGATCGGCCAGTGCGGGTCCTCCGGTGTCGTGCACCAAGGCCACGGGGACCATCACGGGGAATATCACGGTGAAGGGATGTAGCGCCGGCCTCGGCAAAGGCAGCGCGGTTGCCACCTCGTTGGCATCGGGTGGGACGATCAAGTGGGCGGCTCACAAGGGGACCACGACCTTCTCCGCCTCGGTGACATCGCCTGGCCAGGGCGCCTGCAGTGCTGGTTCGACCGAATACGACGCCACCGGCAACGTCACGGCTGACACCAGTGGCAAGGTCACGGTCGGCGATGCAGTCTCGGGTCGAGCGTGTGTGAGTGGATCCGGCAAGATCAGCCTGGTGAAGCACACCCTCTTCACCCTCTGACATCCTCGGGACGAAGAGTCCCGTCCGTGAGATATCGAATGCGCAGTGAGGCCCCGCCAGGACGGCGGGGCCTCACATGCGTACTTCTCCGCCGCTAAGACCGGCATCCGGCAAGTCGGGGCTTGTCGAAATCGCCTGAGGCAACCCAATGCATGAACTCGGTTTCAGGATCACCAACTATGACGGTGGTCTGCCGGCCCACTCCACGCCCGAGGCGAAGGGCAGGCTGGTTTTGAGAGCAAACGGTCAGTGGGAGCTGCACTTCGCCGGTGGCATTGGCCAGTTGGACACGTGGATCTGCGGAGCATTGATTCCGTCCTCCTTCCAGGTGACCGAGACGGGCCCGTTCTCGTCCCACGTGACGATGCACGACATCGCAAACCCATTGATCAGAGCCAACTTCGATGTTCCGCAGACGCCGGCGATTGGTGTGGAGAAAGCACTGGCTCATCAGTCCGGAGCAATGGCCGCACAGGTGCATTCGGATACGCGCCAACAAAGTGAAGCTGTCGATAGCGGCGAATGGTGGGAAGGCATCAGGCCGCACACCATCCTTTCCAATTGTCACTATGCGGGGGAAAGGGACGCGGGCACGCTGGCCGCCACCGAGAGGGGGTTCAACTACAGCACTCGCAGCGGATCCAGGAGCCACTGCCGGTGGCAGGAGGTTGTCAGCATCGAATTCGCCGAGTCCGAGACACGATTCGGACACCGGCATGACGCGATCGGCATCGGACAAGCCCATCTCACCGTTGTGGGGGCCACGAAGGTGAGACAGAGACGAATTGTCACGGTCACCGACACCCGAGGTCGGCGCTTTCACTTCGTCTCGGAAGACTCCTCAAATGCAGAGAGGGTGCGAGTCGAGGCGATAATCCATCGTCTTCGAACAGGCCGCGTCAACTCCACCGACGACACGCTCCGGCGCCAGCCCACAGGAAGTCGTATGAGTCCAGACCCCCGCCAGCATCAGTTGCCAGGGAGGAGAGGCTGGGTGGGTTGAGCGATTCGGATCCCTTTTCATGAACACGCGTGCCGATGAGAGTCGCTCTGATGCGTGGCCGCCGCCATAGTCCTTCCGACCGTCAGCGCCGGGCGAGGCGCCGCCCGCTTTCGGTTTTGATCGGGGTGTAGTTCAACTCGAAGTGGTGATACAGGGTGGACTCGTCCGCCTGGGACAGTTCTTCACCATGCATGTCGATCTCGGGCGCCGACCGGACCTGCTCCTTGGTCACGGTCACCCGGAGGTCGTCCGGACCGATCTGAATCCCGCCTAGAGGCACGAAAGTCAGATGACGGTCGATGAAACCCTCTTTGACAGTGGCGAACTGCGGCTCGTCGGTCTCGACGTCGACGTAGACATCTTGCAGTTTGCCGATCTTCTCGCCGTCGCTGTCCACCAGCATCTTGCCGTGCCAGTCGGCGACATTCCACTTGGCGTGGTTCTGATCTCGGGTCATGTCAGCACGTCCTTCACCTTCTCAAGGGCCTCTTCGCCTTTGTCCTCGGCTCTGTTGCTGTGACCGTGCCAACGATCTCTTGCGCTCGGCCCCATACCTCATCGGCCTTTCTGTTCATTGCGCACCGCTGTCCTCGCTATCGAACGCAAGGCCCCAGGGGTTCCGGTCCCTTCCCACACGCCGCAAGCAACGGCCGAGCGAGGAGTCGCTCAACCGCCGTGGTGGACCGGAACCAGAGAAGGGTCGGCTACGGGTTCGTCTGTTGCGATGGAAACGGAGGACAGCCGCGGGTCGGGCCGACGAGCGCATGACGGGTGTCCCGTGCTGCCCGAGGCCGCGGTCACGCTGGCACTGCGACGGTCTTGACATTCCCGCTTCTCCCCCTTCTGACCTTTGTCCGAGTCAACGCTCGGCCAACGGGTCACCAGGGACCGGGGCAACCAAGTCGCAGGCTTCACTGACTGAGCCTTCGACTGCGTTCACCTTACCAGGACGCGTGGAAATTGGGGCGGACGTGAGGAACACGGCGCGACTCGTCCCACGAAGGACACTTCGCCCGCTCCCCGCAAGGGCCGAGACCCCGGGCACCCAACGAGCGGGATCCTTCGTTTTGACGGTCACGAACCGAGATAGTTGGCCATGACTTGAGGAGCAACCACACCGGTGGCGAAGGTCCCGACGGTACGATGGGGTTGCTCAGGGTCTCGTGACGGCCATGTCGTCATCGGGGCATGAGGCCGGCGGGTCGGCTCGGAGCTTCTCGGGGGGGAAGGTGAGGATGTGCGGGGTGTCCGGTTTCCCAAGGTGGAACGCGCCCGCCTGAATCTCACTCGCACCGGCGGATGTCGAACTCGAGGATCGCTCGTCCGTGGCGCCGCCGTGATGCTCCTGGCCGGGGTGGCCGGCGGCGTCGTGGGCACGGCGCCTGCCGGCACCGCCCGGTCGCTGCCGCGCCCATGGTCGGTGCAGCAGCAGTACCCCCCGGACATCGGACCGCTGAACGGGGTCTCGTGCCCGACGGCGTCCGACTGCTGGGCGGTGGGCACCAATGACGTCGGCGGCGGGACCGTGGTCGCCACCACCGACGGGGGGAGCACCTGGACCACCCAGAGCCTCCCCAGTTCGACGGCGTACGTCACGAGCATCTCGTGCCCGACCACCTCGGAGTGCCTGGCCGGCGGTGTCGACGGCACCGGTGCGGTCGTGATCGCCACCACCGACGGGGGAAGCACGTGGCACGACGAGAAGCTCCCGAAGGGATCGATCGACCTGACGACCATCTCGTGCGCCACCGGCTCCGATTGCTGGGGGTCAGGTGTCGGGCTCAGTGGCACCCACGACGTCACCGTCGTGATCGGGACAACCGACGGGGGGGTCACCTGGCGCGACGAGAGGATCCCGATGGGCGACTACGTCCTCACGGCCATCTCGTGCCCCACGGCGACGGACTGCCGGGCGGCCGGCAGTGACCTGAGTCTCCCGGACCCCGTCGTGCTGGCCACCACCGACGGGGGAGCGACGTGGACCAGCGAAGCGCTTCCCGACGGGACCGGAGGCATCGGGGGAATCTCCTGTCCGACCGTCTCGGACTGCTGGGCGGTCGCCGCCAGCAGCACGCCCACCGGGGGGCTCGTGATCGCCACCACCGACGGGGGCACCCACTGGAGCACCGAGGCCCTTCCGAACTCCGATTATGACTTCACCGGCATTTCCTGTCCCACGACCTCTGACTGCGTGGCCATCGGCCACGATGGCAGTCTCTCGGGCGCGGTCGTCGTCACCGCCGACGGGGGCACCACGTGGAGCCCGGCGAGCTTTCCGGCCGACACCTTGGTACTCGACGGCATCTCGTGTCCCACGAACCGTCGGTGTGTGACCGTCGGTATCAACGACACGTTCGCCGGCGCCGTGGTGACCACCGCAGACGGCGCCACGACATGGAGAGACCAGGGCCTCCCGGCCGGTACCGGCAATTTGTCGGCCGTCTCGTGCCCGACCACGTCGGACTGTTGGACCGTCGGGGTCGGCGACGTATTGGCCACGATCGACGGGGGTGCCACCTGGAGCGCCGGGAGCCTCCCCACCGGGTCCACCGACCTTCTCGACATCTCCTGCCCGACCACGTCCGACTGCTGGGCCGTCGGAGGCGGCAACGGCCTCGGCGCCCAGGGGGTCGCGTTCGTCACCACCGACGGGGGTGCCGTGTGGAACTCACAGGTCCTCCCGGACGGCGTCACCCTCCTCGACGGCATCTCGTGCCCCAGTGGCTCGAATTGTTGGGCGGTGGGTCGAGGTCCGTCCGGCACCGTCGTCGTCGACACCACCGACGGGGGGAGTACCTGGAACACCGTGGGCCTGCCCCGGGAGTTCCGCTCGCCGACAGATGAATTGAATGCGATCGCCTGTCCCTCGGCATCGGAGTGCTGGGCGGTGGGCGCCCTCGGCCGCGGCGCCACCGGCGTGGTGATCCGCTCCACCGACGGGGGACACAGTTGGACGACCGAGATGCTTCCGCGGGGGACCGGAACCGTCAGCGACATCGCCTGTGCCGGCGTGTCGGACTGCTGGGCCGTCGGCACCGACCGGACCGTCGGCTCCCCCTCGATCGTGGCGACGACCGACGGTGGGAAGCGGTGGAACGCGCAGGACCTGCCCAAGAGGATCGGGATCCTGAACGACATCGCCTGTGCCGGTCCGTCGGACTGCTGGGCCTCGGCCGGATCCCCCGATTTCCGGCGCGGAGGTGCACCGGGAATTCTCGCCTACGGCGGTGGATCAGCCGTCATGCTGGCCACCACCGATGGCGGCGAGCGCTGGAGGTCCGAGGCCCTTCCGGACGGGACGACGAGCCTCTTCGGCATCGCCTGCCCGACGACGTCTGCCTGCTGGACACTCGGCACCACGTCGACCGACGTGGAGATCCTCACCCTGCCGGGGACGTCGTGGGGCGTGACGCATGGTCGTCACCATCGGGTACGAGGTATACGGGGCGCGTAGCGTGCCGAACACGCCGATCGCGTGCGACTAGCGCGCGCGGGCCGGACGCGTGCGTTGCGCTTCGACGAGCCAGGGACGCATGTCGGCGAGAGGCATGGGACGGGCGAAGAGGTAGCCCTGGGCCATGTCACAGCCGGCGTCGCGCAACTCGCCCAGCACGTCGTCGGTTTCCACGCCCTCCGCCACCACGCGCAGCGACAGGTTGTGCCCGAGGTCGATGATCGAGCGCACGATGGCCGCGTGCGCCGGATCCGACCGCATGTCGGTCACGAAACCCTTGTCGATCTTCAACTCGTGGACGGGAAGCGACGACAGGAAGCCGAGCGACGTCTGTCCGATGCCGAAGTCGTCGATGCTGACCCCGACACCCAGGGCCGCGAGCTCGGCCAGGGTCTGCGCCGCACGTCCCGGATCGGTGAGCAGAGCTGTCTCGGTGATCTCGACGATGAGCCGGTGGGCGGGCACGCCGTGATCGCGCAGGGCGTCGATGACCTGGGAGGCGAACCCCCGGTGGCAGATGTTCCGGGCCGACACGTTGACCGAAACCGCCATCTGGGCCAACTCGGATCCCGGGGTGCTCATGTCGCTCAGGGCACGGTCCGTGACCCACCGGGTCAGCTTCTCCATCAGGTCCGTCTGCTCGGCGAGCGGGACGAATCGGTCGGGATAGAGAAGCCCGAGGGCGGGATGCTGCCATCGGACCAGTGCCTCGACGGCGTCGATGTCACCATCCGGGAGGGTCACTTTCGGTTGATAGTGGAGGACAAGCTCGTCGTTGTCGATAGCCCGCCTCAACTCGGCGATCAGCCCCAGGTTGGCCGCGCTGTAATGATCTTGAGCGGGGTCATAGCGCACCACACCCGCGTGCTGCGCCTTGGCCACGTACATGGCCACGTCGGCGCGCTGGAGTAACTCGTCGACATCGGTTCCGTCGTCGGGAATGACGACATATCCCATGCTGGACTCGGTGGAAAGGGGGAGACCGCTGACCTCGACCTCATTCTCGATCACGTTCCGCAGCCGGCGGAGAACCTCCTCGGGGTCACTCACACGGCTGAGGATCATCCCGAATTCGTCACCGCCCAACCGGGCCACGGCGTCCTCGGGTCGCGTGAACGCAGCCAGGCGCCGGGCCAACTTGGTCAGGAGCTCATCGCCGTTGTGATGACCCAGGGTGTCGTTTATCTCCTTGAATCGGTCGAGGTCGATGATGGCGAGCGCCGTTCGCGACCCGTCGCGCAGCGCCGACGCGACGGCCGCCCTGGCATAACGGTGGAAGAGGGCGCGGTTGGGCAGATCGGTCAAGAGGTCGTGTTCGGCCAGGAACTTGTTGCGCGTCAGTTGTAGACGCAACCCGCGGCTGAGCGACACCGACAGGGCGAAGAGGATCAAGTAGAGCGCTCCCAGGCCGAGGGCCAGGTCGCGGTACAGCTCGTGGAGCCCGGCGGTCACGTCGGCGCTGATCGGCGCGTACGGGAGGTACACCTCGAGAACCCCGACGCGGCGGGCCGGCACTCCGGAGACCAAAGGTACGTACACCTCGACGGCTTCGGGCCCGATCCGGCCGGTGTCGTTGCTGTCCGAATTCAGGCGGGTGAGGCGGGCCACGATGACGCCGTGGGTGGCTTCGATGGCTTCGTCCTCGGGCGTCTCACCGAAGCCGGACCCGTCGTCGGAGAAGACCACGTGCCCGGAGAGATCGCGCAGTCGCAGTCGCAGCACGTTGTGCGTGCGGACCGACCGGGCGACCAGACGATCGAGCTCGGTGGTCTCGGCCTTGCTCAGGTGGTCACCGAGGGGGCGGCCGTCCAGGATGGGCTCAACGGCCGTTTCGGCCACGAGGAGTGCTTCAGATCGTCCTTCGGCGATACCCCTGTGCCGTGCCTCGGTGCGGTAGCTGGCGGCAAGCGCGATCCCGAGAGCCGCCACCATCACGACGCTCGCCAGCGCGTAGATGGCGAACATCCTCGTCATGGAGCGCGTACGCGAGCCATGAGACGTCACCTCTGTTTCTCGGTCGAAAGCGTCCCCGACTTGACCGGCGGACCGCGCCTGGACTGGCCCGGACAGCCGGCCCGGAGGTCGCCGGGACCGGTGTCGACCACTGAGGGTCAACATCGGTGACGCCCGGCCACTGCCAGTGCCGGGCTTTCCCACCACGCGGCGGCGCCCGCGTCGATCCGAGGCCGAGGAGCTCGGTCCGGGTGGGGGACGTCGGGGCCACCGCCCCGGCGTTCGTGTTTAGACTGCGCGGCGTGGCACGTGTGGTGGCAGTGGCCAACCAGAAGGGGGGTGTCGCCAAGACGACGACAGTCCACGCCGTGGGCTACGCATTGGCCGAGCTGGGGCGGCGCGTCCTGTTGGTGGACCTCGACCCTCAGGCGTGCCTGACCTTCTCCGCCGGTATCGACCCCGACACCCTGGACCGTTCCCTCCACGACGTCTTCGTCCGCAAAATGAAGGCCGCCGACGCCCGGCAGACGCTGCCGGCGATCGAGGGGATGGACATCCTCCCGTCGACGATCGATCTGGCCGGCTCCGAGGTCCACCTGCTCACCCGGACGGGGCGCGAGCACGTCCTGGCCCGTGCCCTTGTCCCGGTCTTGGACGACTACGACGTGGTCTTGATCGACTGCCCACCCTCACTGGGGGTCCTCACCATCAACGGCCTGACCGCCGCCCAGGAGGTTCTCATTCCTCTGCAGTGCGAGGCGCTTAGTCACCGCGGTGTGGGGCAACTCCTCGAGACGATCGATGACGTCCGGATGTTCGCCAACGCCGATCTCCAGGTGCGGGGGGTCATCGCCACGATGTACGACGAGCGGACTCGTCATTCGAGGGCCGTGCTCGATGACGTCAAGCAACGCTACGGGCTGCCGGTGTTCGACCCACCGGTGCGCAAGTCGATCCGGTTCGCCGAAGCGCCCCTGAACGGTCTCTGCATCTTGCAGCATGCGCCCAGCTCGCCGGGAGCCGAGGCCTATCGGGCCATCGCCCGGCAGCTCGACGCCGACGTCGGTGCGGTCCACTGAGGCGACCGCCCGAGGAAGGACCTGTACCCGTGCCCGACGTCCCTGACCCACTCGGAAAACGGGCCCTGTTCTGGGCGCCGGCCGAACGGGACGAGGAAGGACCGCGGAACCCCGACGTCGTCGCCGTCCCCGGTAAGCACGCGTTGTTCTCGAACGTCGGTGCGCGAAGGACGCCGCCCGGGGCGGCCGCCCGGTCCCGCGCGTCCGGTCTCGATCCCGGCGTCATGGGCCGCAGGCGTCCTGCGACACGTCGTTCGGCGGCGCCCGACGACGGAAGTGGGGAAGGTCACCGAGCCGTCGTCCCCGACGACCTCGAGCGCCCTACCGGGTCGGGGATGTTCGGTACTCTCACCCTGCACTGCTCGTCGTGTCGGGTCCGGTCCCAGGTCGACCTGGTGGAGTACGTCGTCCTTCACCTGCCGGTGTGGTTCTGGAGACCGGGACGCGGGTACACCCGATTCATGACGTGTCCTTCGTGCCGGCGGCGTACGTGGGTCAGCGTGTCGTGGGCATCGCGGGCGCGCTGATCGTGGCTTGCACCGTGGGCGGATAGAACATGGATGCCAGCGTCACGAGCTGGCTTCTCCATCTGCACGGCACGATCGTCTACGTCGTCGTAGGGCTGCTGGTCTTCTTCGAGTTGGCCATCGTGATCGGGTTCTTCGTGCCCGGGGAGATCGCCACGATCATCGGCGGGGTCATCGCCAGTCGGCACCACGCCGACGTGGTGCTCATGATCGTGGTGGTGGCGGCGGCGGCCACAGCGGGAAATGTCGTCGGCTACGACGTCGGTCGCTTGATCGGGCCGTGGTTGTTCTCGCATCGGCCGCTCGCCGGTCGCGGCGGTGTCCGACAGGCGCAGAGTCTGATCGCCCGTCGCGGCGGACCGGCGGTCATCGGGGGTCGCTTCGTCGTCTTCGTGCGCGCCGTGCTCCCGGGACTCGTTGGTATGAGCGGCATGTCCCGTCGGCGCTTCGCCGTGTTCAGCGCGGTCGGCGGTGTGATGTGGGGATCCCTGTGGGTGCTCGTCGGCTTCGCTCTGGGGTTGTCCTATTCCAAGGTGACGAACACGTTCGGCCCGGTGTCGTTCGTCGTGGTGGTCCTGCTGGTGGTGGGCTGGGTGATCGTTGAGCGTCGCCGCCGCCGGCACGCGGCGCCCGATCCGTCCGGGACGGAGTGACGCGCCGCTCGAGGCCGCCGAGGATCAGCCCGGTGGCGATCCCGACGAAGGCACCGCCACGAGGCTCTGCACGGCGGACACCGGGGTACCGCCCGTCTCACCTCCGACGAGCCAGGCCGTCGACCCCAGGACGGCGACACCGGCGTGGGACACGGCCACGGGCAGGTGTCCCGCCAGCGTGCAGGCGCCCGACACGGGGTCGAAGGACCAGATGCTCGAGACCGAGGACGTCGCCGGGCCTACCGCGGCGCTGGACGCGCCGGCTGTCGTCGTGGTCGCCTCACCGCCGGTGCCGGGCGACGTGGTGTCGCCACCGGCCAGTACCACCTGGCCGCCGAATTCGGCGGCGGCCGCCCCGGTCAACGGTTCCGGGAGACGCCAGCTGTCGGTGACCTTGCGTGTCTTAAGGTCCACCACCTGGATCGTGCTCAGCGGGCGACCGGCGTCAGGCCCGGTGAGGGCCACACCACCGAAGACAAAGAGTCTGTCCCCGACGGCGGCGACGGCCGGGTAGTCGACCGGCAGGAGGAGCGAGGCCACGGCGACGAAGTGCTGACCGTCGACGGTGGACACGATGCTCCGGTCGGGCCCGGCGGGGCTGTCCCCGCCCACCAGGTAGGTGGTCGTTCCCGCGGTGACGGCGGTGGCCGCGGCCCGCGCTTGGGGGAGGGTACCGAGCGGACTGCTCAGGGGGACGGCTGTGGCGGGCGAGCCCTGACCGGGGGCGGGCGGACCGGACAGCGCCTGCACGGATGCGGTCGCCGATGCCGCGACCGATGTCGACGACGCCCCGCCGAAGACCACCACCCGACCGCCGAGAACCGCCCCGGCGGCGCTGGCGTTCGTCGCCATCAGGTCCCCGACATGGGTCAGGGTTCCGGTGGCCACGTCGAGCGAGAAGGCCCCCGACGCCGTGAGCCCGCCGGTCGTCTCCCCCCCGAGGATCATCAGTTGGCTGCCGCCGCCGGAGACGACGACGGCGCGGCTGATCGGTGCCCCCAGTCGCCAGGAGGCCAGTGTGGAGACGACCCGGGGTACGGCTCCGGAGGGCGCCGGGTGTCGACGGGCCGCCGGTGTGGGGTGCGGTGGCTGCCGGCGATCGAGGAAGACGAACAGGGATGCGGCGAGCGCTAGGGCCACCACCAGCGCCGCCGCCACGCGCGTGCGGCGGGCGCGTCGCGTGGCGTGCCGGGCTTCGAACCCGGGCATCCGTCGGGCCAGGGGCGAGTTGACCGACACCCCCGACCTACGACTTGTCGTCCGACGTACGTCTGGCTATCCGCCAGGGTCTAGCAGCGTCTGGTTCGTGATGCGTCGGGCATCCGCTGTCGCCCGTCGTTCACGTGCCGCCGAGGTAGTACCGGGCCGGCATCTCCCCCTCGCGGCGCACCCTCTGGTGCTTCTCGAGGAGCACGATGTGGGCGACGGTCTCTCCCACGGCCGCTCTCTGCATGTAGTCGGCGATCTCGTTCCACGGCCGCGACCAGGTCAGCCCGATGGAGAGGTCCCACGCGGTCGATCCGGGGCGCTCTTCGAGCTGACGCTCGATCTCCGCGAGGCGGTCGGCATGGTGTGTGATGATCTGGTCGAGCCGGCCGTGGAGGTCGGCGAATCGGTACTCGTGGGCCGGCAACACCTCGTCGACGTCGAGGTTCTGGACCTTCAGCAGCGACTCCAGGTACTCGCCCAGAGGATTGGGGAACTGCTGCGTGTGCACGCCGATGTTCGGGGTGATCCGCGGTAACACGTGGTCCCCCGAGAGAAGGAGCTTGTGGCGGTCGCTGTAGAAGCAGACATGGCCCGGGGAGTGACCGGGGGTCCATACCGTCTGGAGATCCCAACCCGGCACGTCGACGATGCGGCCGTCTTCGAACATGACGTCGGGCTCGGCCATCATGACCTGGTCACGGATCATCATGGACGCCATGCTGAGGTCGGGAAGCTTGAGCGGGGGAACGCCGGCGTCTTCGAGGAAGATCCTCATCCGGGCCAGGAGGTCGTCCGTGTCGATGTACCGCGACTGAAGCATCTCGGCGTCGTCGGGATGGAGGCCGATCCAGGCCCCCGACTCTTCGCGCACCCGACCGGCCAAGCCGTAGTGGTCGGGATGGATGTGGGTGACGAGGACGGCCCGCACATCGGTGATCGATCCGCCCGCCTCGGTCAGCCCGTTGGTCAGGGCCGTCCAGGCATCCTCGGTGTTCCAGCCGGCGTCGACGATGGCCACGCCGCTGTCGAGCTCGAAGGCGTAGACGAGGACGTAACGCAAGGGATTGGCGGGGATGGGCACCGGGATGGACCACAGCCCCGGCCGGACCTGCTCGACGGGGGGCATGACGTCATGGTCCCAGGCCTCCTTCTGCAGCACGCCGGTGACTCGGACCATGGCCGGGCACCGTAGGCGGGAGCGGCGGGAGCGGACCAGCCGACCGCCGACGCCGGCCCCGCCCGGCGGTCGGGCCGAAACCCCGTCGGCGACGGGCCGTTGCGCCCGGTGAGCAGAGATTCGGGGTGTGCTTCCGGCCATGACGACGGTGGGTAGTGACCGTCGGGCCCGATCAGCGCACCGCGGGAGATTCTGTCCGCGGCATGCCAGCGCGAAGAGTGGGAATATCCGCAATACCGGTCACGAAGAGAGGTCATTTGACTATTTTCACATGCGTTTCATTGACCACAGGAATCACAGACCCGTACCATCGAGTCTGGCGGGGTGTCCTGTGCCACGGACCACGCGTTCAGAGTCCTCCGGGACCCGGCGCCCGGTGGTCCGGCCGACGAAACGGTCCCCGGGGGCGACGACACGGACGGCGACGGGAGTCACGGTGAAAGAGCGCGTGGGTGACATCGCGAAGGGTCCCGGCGCCGCCGTGGGCGACCCGGACGGAGACAGCGTCATGGCCCGCTCCGGGGCCCGTCTCACCCACCTCCTCGACCTGTCGCGTGACGCCTTCGTGGAGACCGACGCGTGTCGCCGTCCTGACCGAGTGGAACCGTCAGGCCGAGCTGCTCTTCGGGTGGTCGCGCGACGAGGTTCTCGGTCGACCGGTCACGGATTTCCTCGTCCCCGAGCGCTATCTCAACCAGTTCAACGATGACCTGGCCCTGGCGCGGGCGGCGTCCGGCGCCACCGAGCGCACACGGCCCCGGGAGTTGCGGTTGATGCACCGCGAGGGCCACGAGGTACACGTATCGGTGACCGCCTACGTCATGGGGTCGGGAACCGACCTGCGGATCGGTGGTTTCCTCCACGACCGCCACGAGGAGAAGGCGGCCGAGGAGGCCCTCGCCCACGCCTATCTGTACGACTCGCTCACCGGACTGCCGAACCGCACTCTGTTCACCTATCGCCTGGCTTACGCCCTGGCCAAAGGGAAGCAGTCACCGGGTTCGATCGCCCTGCTCGTTCTCGATCTCGACCGGTTCAAGTCCATCAACGACGCGTTGGGCCACGAGGTGGGTGACGAGGTTCTCGTGGCGGTGTCGGCTCGTCTGGTGACGGCCAACGGAACCGCCGAAGTCGTCGCCCGCTTGGGCGGAGACGAGTTCCTCGTGCTCTTCGACGGGGAGGACGCCCTGGGCGAAGCCGAGTTGTTCTCGGAGCGCGTCCTGGAGGCTCTGTCCATCCCCATCGCCGCCGGATCCGGCGAGGTCTTCATCACGGCCAGCATCGGCATCGCCACCACCTCGGAGCGTGTCACCGAGGCCACGTCACTGTTGTCGAATGCCGACGCCGCGATGTACCAGGCGAAGAAGAGGGGTGGGGGATGCGTCGAGGTGTTCGGCGAAGCCATGCGCGTCCGCGTCCTCGATCGTATGAACACCGAGCACTCGCTGCACCGGGCCCTCGAGCGCAGCGAGCTCAGGCTCTTCTATCAGCCCGTGGTGGAGATCAAGGGGAGCCGGGCCGTGGGCGTCGAGGCCCTCCTGCGGTGGGACCATCCGGATCAGGGTCTCGTGACACCCAACCGGTTCATCCCGGTGGCCGAGGAGAGTGGGCTGATCATCCCCATCGGCGCCTGGGTCTTGCAGGAGGCGTGCCGACAACTGCGGCGGTGGCAGGTGAAGAGGTACGGCGGCCTCCAGGGAGCGGTGGAGGTGAACCTGTCGGCTCGTCAGGTCGACGATCCCCAGATCGTGGCGACCGTCGAGCGCATCCTGACGGAGACGGGGTTGTCGCCGGCCCATCTCACCCTCGAGATCACCGAGAGTGCGCTGATGAACGACCCCGTCTCGGCCCTCGGTGTTCTGCGTGCCCTCAAGGAACTGGGTGTGACGCTCGCCATCGACGATTTCGGCACCGGATACTCGTCACTGAGCTATCTCCAGAGGTTCCCGCTCGACATCCTGAAGATCGACAAGACCTTCGTCGACGAGCTCGGACTGGCCCCTCGAGGCTCGGAGATCGTGGCCGCCGTGATCAAGCTGGCGCACGCGCTCGGCATGGAGGTCATCGCCGAAGGAGTCGAGTCCGAGCGCCAGCTCACCGAGCTCGAGCGGCTCGGCTGTGACTTCGCCCAGGGCTATCTGTTCTCACGGCCGGTCCCCGCCCACGAGCTCGTCGCCGCCTTCCCGGAGCGCATCGGAGCCTGAGTCCCAACCGGCGCACGCCGGGGACCGGTGTCTCAGGGAGCGGCGTGCCCGGTCCAGGCGCCCCCGTCCCACCACCGGAGCCGAGCCGTGCGGTAGGGATCGGGGTACCAACCCGGCGGTGGTGAGGCGGAAGGTGCCGCAGGCATCCCCGTGGTCGTCGCCAGCGCCGGTGACGCCGGCGACCCGAACGGTGGTGTGCTCGGGGTGCCCGAGACATCGTCGCCGACGGCGACGGCCGCCGCCGTCGGAGACGATGACGCCCCCGTCGCCTGGGGGACCGTGACGCCCACGGGTCTCTCCCGGTCGAGCTCCTCGAGCTGACGCCGGAGGTCGTCGACAAGGGTGGGCACCGACTGGTGGCGCCGGGCCAGGCCCAGGGCCAGGGCGAAACGGAACTCTTCGGCGTGGGTGGCGGCATAGGCGATGGCGGACACCCTCTGGCGGTCCGACACGGCGATCGCCGTCCAGGGCGGATCAGCGTTGGTGTGGTAGCCGATGACGGTGGCGAAGTCCCAGGTGCGGTTGTGCAGGCTGCCGGCGAAGACGGCGCGCCGGTCGGTCACCGTGGTCACGCCGGTGTCGATAGGGGTCGGTTCCTGCCCCGCCGACGCCTCCCCCGACGCCCGGGCCACGTGGAAGGTGAAGCCGCCGTTGCCCCCCATGAAATGACCGGGGAGCCGCCGGGGCTCTATGAGCTGGGTCCCGGGCAGGACGAGCAGGGCGTGCTCACCCTCGAGCAGGTGCAGTGGGAGCGTCGGCACCTCGGCGTTGGTGGCCCCGGTGAAGGTCTCGGCCCGGGCGATGAAGGCCTGCACACGGTCCCGGTCGACCTGCCATACGGCTGCCTCGGAGACCTGACGGCGATCCCTTCCCTTGTCTCTCAGACCCACGGTCCCTCCCCGATCAGCCGTGCGCACGCTATCGAACGCCCTGGGATCCCGGCCCGCACCCCTGTGGCACCCGGCGGTAGGCCGGGGAATATGCGGTCCTGAAGATTGTTGACTACACAAACATTATGCGGTACAAATCTTGTAGAGACAAGATTGTGTGCGCAACGATCACGGGAGGCATCATGACAACGACCACCACCACAGGGACCCTGACCAGGGAACACAAAGGAGCCGTGGTGCCGGCACCCGGCATCTACGACATTGACGCCAAGCACACCTCCGTGGAGTTCGTGGCCCGCCACCTGATGATCACCAAGGTCCGCGGCAGTTTCGACGATGTCGAGGGCACCATCACGGTGGCCGACGCCATTGAGAATTCCTCGGTCGAGGTATCCATCGGTGCCGGCAGCGTGCGCACCGGGGAGGACCAGCGCGACGCCCACCTCCGCAGTGGCGACTTCTTCGACGTCGACACCCACCCCCGCTGGACGTTCGTCAGCACTGCGATCGAGCAGGCGGGCGAGCACTGGAACGTCACCGGCGACCTGACCATCAGTGGCGTGAGCAAGCCCGTGGTCCTCGACGTGGAGTTCGCCGGGGCCAACGTCACGCCGTGGGGGACCTCCGCCCTCGGATTCTCGGCCTCGACCGAGATCGATCGTGAGGACTGGGGCCTGAGCTACAACCAGGTGCTCGAGACGGGCGGCGTCATGGTGGGCAAGAAGGTACGCATCGAGCTCGATGTGGAGGCGGTCGCCCGCCCGCAAGAGGACGCCATCGCCTGATCCGTCCTCCGGACAATGCTGCACGCGATCGCCCCGGCTTCGGCCGGGGCGATCGTCGTCTCGGGCCCCATGATCGACGTCCCCGAATGATCGACGTCTCCGGTCGGCGACGCCCGAAGGCCGATCGACGGCGGTGGGCTTCTGACCCGGGTCGGCGGCCTACCCGTTCGGCGGCGGCGGCGGCGCCGACTCGTCGACGAGTTCGAGCTCGGCCTTGTCGAGGCCCCAGTCCCCGGCGGCCGCATTGGCCTCGACCTGGGCACGCGTGGTCGCGCCGGCGATGACCGACGCCACCTCGGCGTGGGAGGTGAGCCATGACATGGCCAGCTCGAGCACCGTGTGGCCACGCTCCTCGGCCAAGGCGGCCAGGCGTTCGACCACGAGGAGCCTGTCGTTCAGGGCGGCGAAGTGCTCGGCGGGCATGCCCGACAGGCGACCACCGGGGGGAGGTGGCGCGCCCTTCTTGTACTTACCGGTGAGGAGTCCCGATGCGAGGGGGAAATAGGGGACGAAAGCGATGGCTTCCCGCCGGCATTCGGGGAGCACCTCACGCTCGGGTTCACGTTGGAGGAGGCTGTACTCGTTCTGGACGCACACGAAGCGGGCGGCACCGCCGCTCGCCGCCGCCGCCGCATCGCGCAATTGCTGAGCCGAGAAATTCGAGCAACCGATCTCGCGTACCTTGCCCGCCTCGACGCAGGCGTCGAGCGCCTCCAGGGTGTCGGCGATCGGAGTGGTGGCGTCGGGCGCATGGAGGATGTAGAGGTCTATCCGGTCCGTCCCCAGGCGGCGGAGGCTGTCCTCCAGGGCTCGACGGACGTAGTCGGGCTTGGCTCCCTGGCGATCGTCGTCGATCTTCATACCGAACTTCGTCGCCACCACCACGTCGTCTCGCCGCCGCCCCAGGGCCTGTCCCAGGAACTCCTCGCTCTTGGTGGCGCCGTAGATGTCGGCGGTGTCGAAGAAGGTGATGCCGTTGTCGAGAGCGGCCGAGACGACATCGGCGCTGCGGTCGTAGTCGATGCGGCCGCCGAAATTGTTGCACCCGAGGCCGATCAACGACACCTCGAGCGTTCCTATCCGTCGTGTGCGCATCATCTCCTCCTCGGTGTGCCGGACGTGCCCGACGTGGTCTGGTCCGGCGGGATGAACGTGGCGTTCTCGGTCCACAGCCGGACACTGATCGACTGGCTGGCGGTGGCGAGCAACGTGCCGTCCTCGGCCCACAGGTGGGCCAGTCCGTGGCCGAAGCCGTTGGCCAGCGCGTGTATGTGGATGTCGCACAACACCCACGAGGTGGGCACCAGCCCGACGACGCGCAGGGTGTTGTCCAGGCTGCGTCCCATGGTCCTGACACCGAGCGGTTGGGAGACGCCTCCCGAGACGTAGTCGCCGATCACGGCCAGGGTGGCCGCCGACGGTTCGAGATGTCCCGGGACGCGCGCCCAGAAGGCGGAGCCGGCGTCGCCCGGGCGACCGTCGAGCTCGCTGAACAGCCGGCCCCGGGCCACCCGGTGCTCGAGGCGGACGAGCACGGTGTCGGCGAACATGGTCGGGAACTCCTGCGGTGGGCAGTCCTCCGGAGGGGGGACGACCGGCGGCTCCACCCAGGTACCGGACGCCTCGAGCGGATGACGACCGAGGGCGGCGTTGACCGTGAGGACCTCCTGGTCCCCGAGCCGGCCGATGGCCCGGGCCTGGGTGGTGGCCTTGCCCACGGCGGCGAGCACCACCTCCCAGTCGAGGACGCTGCCGGTCGGCGCGTACGTCAGGTACTGGGCGGTGGCCCACACCGTGGGCCGTCCGGCCGCCGCCTCCAGCGCCACGATGCCGGCGGCGAGACCGCATCCGCCGTAGAGGAACCGACCGGGGGTGGACACCGCCGGCGTGACCGGAAGACGCCAGCGCAGGGGATCGTCCGTCGCCTCGAGCCCGAGAAAGTGGCGTGCATCCACAAACGGGCACCCTACTGGCACCACCACCCCGGGTCGCCAGAGGTGGCGGAGTTGTCGGAGACGCCGCCGAAGTGTCGCGGGTCAGTTGACGGCGCGGTGCCGCCCGTGCCAGTACGGCTCGCGCAATTTGTACTTCTGGAGCTTTCCGGTGGCCGTGCGCACCAGGGAATCGCGCATCTCGACGGAGGTCGGTGCCTTGAAGTGGGCCATGCGGGCGCGACAGTGCTCGATGAGCTCGTGCTCGGTCACGGTGGCTCCCGGGCGGGCCACCACCAGTGCCTTGATGGTTTCGCCCCACTTGTCGTCGGGGACGCCGATGACCGCCACCTCGGCCACGGCCGGGTGCTGGTAGAGACAGTCCTCCACCTCGATGGACGACACGTTCTCGCCCCCGGTGATGATGACGTCCTTCTTGCGGTCCGAGATGACCGTGTAGGGCCCGTCGAAGTGGGCGCCGTCTCCGGTGTGGAACCATCCGCCGCACAGGGCGGTGGCCGACTCGTCGGGTTGGTTCCAGTACCCGGCGAAGACGTGGTTGGAGCGGGCCAGGACCTCACCGTCCTCGTCGATCGTGACGCGCACGCCCACCGCCGGTACCCCGGCGCGGGCCAACCGCACCGAGCGCTCGGCGGCATCGAGGCCGTCCCACTCGCTCGGAGCCCGGTTGACCGTCAGCAGGGGAGCGGTCTCCGTGAGGCCGTAGATCTGGATGAATTCCCAGCCCAGCTCGGATTCGACGCGCTCGATCGTCTTCGAGGGGGGCGGGGCGCCGGCCACCACCATGCGGACCGTTCCCCGTCCGGGCACCGGTTGACCGTGTGCGTGGCGATCGGTGGCGGCGGTGAGGATGGCGGCGACCACGGCGGGAGCACCACAGAGCAGGGTCACCCCCTCGGTCTCGACGCGCCGCAGGATCTCCTCGCCGTCCACCTTCCGCAGCACGACGTGCCGTCCTCCCATGGCCGTGACCGCGTAGGGCATTCCCCAGCCGTTGCAGTGGAACATGGGCAGGGTGTGGAGCAGGGCGTCGCGGTCGGTGACGGTCGTGTGCCATCCGAAGCTGGCGGCGTTCAGCCAGCAGGTGCGATGGGTGAGCTCCACGCCCTTGGGTCGGGCGGTTGTGCCCGAGGTGTAGTTGATGGAGCAGGTGGCGTCCTCGTCCGCCGGCCACTCCCGCGGACTGCGTCCCGGCGCCGACGGGGCGAAGAGCTCAGCATCGTCGCTGCCGTCGAGCACCACCCGCACGGGGACGCGCACCCCCGACAGCTCGTCGTCGAGCTCGGGGTCGACCAGCATGACCTCGGCGCCCGAGTGCTCCACGATGTAGGCGACCTCGTCGGTGTTCAGCCGGAAGTTGATGGGGACGAGGACGCGTCCGTAGGCGCTCACCCCGAAGTACGAGATGAGGAACCGGCCCGAGTTGGGGCTCACCAGGGCGATCCGCTCGCCCGGCCCGACGCCCATGGCATCGAGGGCCATGGCCATGCCCCGGGCCCGGTCGTGCATCTCGTGGTACGTGACGGCACCCAGGGATCCGAGCGCGCCCGGTTCGTCCACGATGGCCACCCTGTCGCCGTAGACGAGGTCGGCCCGGTCCAGAAAGTCGCCGATCGTGAGCGGCACGCGCATGTACTCCCCCTTCTCTCGTGCGTCTCTACGAGGAGCCGATCATCCCAGATGCGTCCCGGAGCTGCGAGGGTGCGGCGGCGGCGTCGCCCCCCGATGTCCGGAAACGGGCTGGTAGTTTCGCGACGTCCCGGGTTGCCCTTCCGCAATCGGGGGCCGCGGAGGTGGGAGATGGCGTCCATCGTGGTGACCGGCGGGGGTATGGCGGGGCTCACCGCCGCCATGCTGCTGGCCGATGACGGACACGAGGTCACGGTCCTCGAGCGCGACCCGGGACCGAGTCCCTCGCCCGCCGACGCCTGGGAGTCGTGGACGCGTCGAGGCGTCACCCAGTTCCGACTCCTGCACTTCCTCCAGCCGCGCTTTCGTCTCGAGGCCGAGCGTGCCCTGCCCCGCGTGATCTCGGCTCTCGAGGATGCCGGTGCCCTGCGCCTCGATCTCATCGCCGCCGTCCCGACGGAGCTGACCGGGGGAGTGCGTCCGGGCGACGACGACTTCACGGCGGTCACGGCCCGGCGCCCAGTGGCCGAATCGGTCGTGGCCGGCTGCGCCGAGGCCACGCCGGGCGTGACCGTCCGGCGTGGTGTGGCCGTGACGGGACTGACGACGGGGACGTCCGTCCTGCCGGGGGTGCCCCATCTGACCGGGGTCCGCACCGAGCAGGAGGACATCGCCGCCGATCTGGTCATCGACGCCACCGGCCGCCGGTCCCCGCTGTCGCAGTGGCTGGAGGAGGCCGGGGGGCGCCGGCCGGCCGAGGAGGTCGAGGACAGCGGCTTCGTCTACTACGGGCGCCACTTCCGTTCCTCCGACGGTTCGCTTCCCCCCATCATGGGGGGCCTGCTCCAGAACTACGGGAGCGTGTCGGTCCTGACCCTGCCGGCCGACAACGGGACGTGGGGGGTCGGCATCATCGCCAGCGCGGCGGATACGGCTATGAGGGCCGTGCGCGACGTCGACGCCTGGTCGGCCGTCGTCCGCACGATGCCGTTGGCCGCCCACTGGCTGGACGGCGAACCCCTCGAGGACCGAATCCTGGTGATGGCCAAGATCGAGGATCGTCACCGTCGATTCGTGACCGGCGGCGAGCCGGTCGCCACCGGAGTGGTGGCCGTGGCCGATTCGTGGGCGTGCACCAACCCGTCACTGGGCCGGGGCATCTCCATGGGCCTGATGCACGTCCTGGCCCTTCGGCAATTGTTGCGCGACGCGTCGATGGAGGACCCGGTCGACCTGGCGCGCGCCTGGGACGAGGTCACCCTGGCCACGGTGGAACCGTGGTACCGGGCCACCGTGGCCTTCGACCGCCACCGGCTGGCCGAGATCGACGCCGAGGTCCGCGGGGAGGCCTACCACCCCGACGATCCCGCCTGGGACATCGGCCAGGGACTGCAGTTCGCCTCCGTTCAGGACCCCGACTGCTTCCGGGCGTTCATGAGCATCGTCGGCGTCCTCGAGACCCCCGAGGAGGCGATGGCGCGACCAGGCGTCTTCGAGAAGGTGCTCGACATCGGCGGTCACTGGCGCGACGCCGCCGCCTTCGGACCCACGCGCGACGAACTGCTGTCGACGATGTCGGCGTGACGATCTCGGCATGACCATGTCGGGCGTGACTGTGTCGGCGTGACCGTGTCGGGCGTGACCGTGACGGACGTGACCATGACGGAGGAACCATGCGGGTCGATGTGAACGGTGTGGGCATCGAGTTCGAGGTCACGGGGGAGGGACGGCCCGTGGTCCTGCTGCACGGCTTCCCCGACTCGGGCCGGCTGTGGCGGCACCAGGTGCCCGCCCTGGTGGAGGCCGGCTTCCAGGTGATCGTTCCCGACCTGAGGGGGTACGGCGGCTCGGACCAACCCAAGGAGGTCGAGGCCTACGGGATCCCCTATCTGGTCGGTGACGTTCTCGGTGTCCTCGACCAGCTGGGCGTGCCCAGGGCTCATGTGGTGGGCCACGACTGGGGCGCGGCGTTGGCCTGGGCCATGGGGTCACTCGTGCCCGACCGGGTGGATCACCTGGTGGCGTTGTCGGTCGGCCACCCGTTGTCGTTCCGGGCCGCGGGGCTCGCGCAACGGGAGAAGTCGTGGTACATGCTGCTGTTCCAATTCGAGGGCATCGCCGAGCAGTGGCTGTCCGCCGACAACTGGGCCAACTTCCGGTCGTGGGCGGGACATCCCGACACCGACGGTGTCATCGTCGACCTGGAGCGGACGGGATCTCTGAGCCCCGGGCTCAACTGGTACCGGGCCAACGTCCCGCCCGAGGCTCTCGTCAGTCCCCCCTTGGAGCTGCCGGCGGTCCAGGCACCGTCGATGGGGGTGTGGGGGAGCGGCGACTTCGCCCTCACCGAGGAGCAGATGACCGGATCGGCCGCGCACGTGTCGGGATCGTGGCGCTACGAAGAGATCCGGGGCGTGGCCCACTGGATGCAGCTCGAGGCACCGGACACGGTGAACGAGTTGCTGCTCGATTTCCTGCCCGCCTGACCGGCGGGCGGCGGACGGCGCCACGTTCAGTCGCGGAATTGGGGGGCCCGCTTCTCCTGGCGGGCGCGGACGGCCTCTTCGAAGTTCTGCGTGGTGATCCGGACGAAGAGCTGGGCCTGGCCCTCGGCGTCCATGTGACCCTGGAGGCTGCCGGCCTCGAAGCTGTCCCAGAGCAGTCGCTTGGTGAGCTCGGTCCCCGGACGGCTGTAGGCGAGGATGCGGTCGGCCAGCTCGTAGGACGCGTCCAGCAGCTCCCCGGCGGGAACCACACGCGAGACGAGCCCGATGCGGTCGGCCTCCGCCGCGTCGACGTCGCGTCCGGTCAACATGATCTCGAAGGCGCGCGAGGACCCGATGGCCCGGGGGAGGAGATAGCTCAGGCCGAGCTCGGTCGAGGTCAGTCCGTTGTTGATGCCGGCGGCCCGGAAGTAGGCGGTCTCGGAGGCGAGGCGGATGTCGGTGGCCAGGCTCAGGCAGAAGCCGCCCCCGATGGCGGCGCCGTTAATGGCTCCGATCACCGGTTGGTGCATGCGGCGCAGGGCCCGGATGACGTCGTCGAGGAGCTCCATGGCGCGCAGCGCAATGGTCGGGACCGTGAGCCCGTCGATGTGGGGGATCACGCCCGCGTCCTCCTGGTCGGCGCCGGAGCAGAAGCCGTGGCCGGCGCCGGTGAGCACCACCACGCGGGTGTCGTTGTCGAGGCTCACCGTCTCGAGCGCCTGGCGCAGCGGGATCATCACGTCGAACGCCATGGCGTTCATGCGTTCGGGACGGTTGAGCGTGATCAGGGTGACGCCGGGACGCGGCGTGTCGACGAGGACGAAGGACATGGGACCCGATGTTGTCAGACGGGAACCTGGCCGGAGACATCGGGCGGGCCGGTCGACCCGAGGAGGCGGAAGGTGTTCACGTAGATGATGGCGGCGCCGGCCGCCACCCAGTCGGCCCACTGTTTGAATTCGGGCGTGCGGTAGCCACCCAGCCGGACGCGCATCATCTCGGCCATGGTCTGGTAGGTGGCCTCGGGATCGTCGGAGTCCATTTCGTAGAAATGCATGAAGCGGGGATCGGTGTCGACGGCGTTCTCGTAGGCCGTGATCTGGGTGTAGCCGGGCACGGCGGCCGCCGCGATCTTGCTGATGTGGATGAAGTCGGCCCAGTCCCGGAGGGGGGCGGCCCGCTCCGGCGTGGTGGGACTGATCCAGACCACCAGGAGACCGGTGGTGGGCCGTCCGGTGAGGATCCCCTGGCTGGGCCGGGGATACCGGCGGAAGTGGCGGGCGGTGGTGGCCGCCGGGGGGTCGGGTGCCACGAAGGAGTCGCTCGTCTCGGCCACCCCGAGGAGGGTGCCGTCGGGGACGGCCATGGGCAGCTCGTCTCGTCCCGGGATGACCGTCTCCCACCAGGTGACACGGTCGACACCGGGACGACCGAGAAGCTCCGGGGCCCGCACCCGCGCGTAGTGGGCGGGATCGACGTCCCCGAGCTCCATGTAGAGGCCGGGGGTGAGGCGGTCCTCCATCAGGCGCTCGCCGTCGTCCCGGGCCTCAGGCGTCCAGAGCGCGTTCTTTGGCCCAGCGGTAGTCCGCCTTGCCCGACGGCGAGCGGACGATGTGGGGCAGGAAGGCGATGGCCTTGGGGAGCTTGTAGCGCGCCACGTGGCGGCCGGCCTCCTCGAGGATCTCGGCTTCGGTGACCGAGGCGCCGTCGGCCACCTGGACGATGGCGACGACCTCCTGTCCCCAACGCTCGCTGGGCCGGCCGGCGACCACCACGTCGGCCACGGCGGGGTGGGAGATGATCGCCTGCTCGACTTCTTCGGCGAAGATCTTCTCCCCGCCGGAGTTGATGGTGACCGAGTCGCGCCCGAGGAGCTCGATCTCGCCGTCGGCCTGGTACCGCGCCCGGTCGCCGGGAACGGAGTAGCGGACGCCGTCGATCACCGGGAACGTGCGGGCGGACTTCTCGGCGTCGCCCAGGTAGCCGAGAGGGACCGAACCGCGTTGCGCCAACCAGCCGAGTTCGTCGTCGCCGGGCGCGAGCTCCCGGGTGAGGTCCTCACTCACCACCGTCGCCCCCGGCCCGGGGACGAAACGTCCGGTGGAGACCGAACCGGAGGTGGAATTGGTGCCCATCTGGGCGCCGGTCTCCGAGGCGCCGGCCACATCGGAGATGAGGATGTTGGGCATCTTGGCCAGGATGCGGGTCTTCATGCCCTCGCTCAACATGGCCCCGCCGCTGCCGAAGGCCATGAAGCTCGAGGTGTCGTAGTCGCCGCGTTCGAGCTCGTCGACGAGGGGGCGGGCCATGGCGTCGCCCACCACCGAGAGCCCGATGATGTGCTCGCGTTCCACGGTCCGCCAGACGTCGACGGGATCCAGGGTGCGGGTGTTGGCCGGGAAGACCAGGGTGCCGCCCATGGTCATGTAGTAGAAGCTGGCCCACTGGGCCGCTCCGTGCATGAGCGGAGGGATGGACATGACGCTGACGCCGTCGCCCGGCAGGACGCGGGCGACGAGGTGCTCGGAGCTCTCGATCAGCTCCCAGGTCCCGTAGGTCCGACCCCCCATGGCCGCCCGGAAGATGTCGTGCTGGCGCCAGAGGACGCCCTTGGGCATTCCCGTCGTCCCGCCCGTGTAGAGGATGTAGAGGTCGTCGGGCGACGGGTCGACGGGGGGGAGCTCGGGTGGCGCCGACGCCAGGGCCGCCTCGTAGTCGACGGCCCCCGGGATGAGCTTCTCGCCGGACTCGTCGGCCACTTGGATGAGCAGCTCGAGGTCCCGGAGCTCGGGGAGGATCCGCTCCAGGATGGGGGCGAAGGTGGCGTGGTAGATCAGGCCACGCGCCTTGGCGTCACGCAGGAGGTAGCGCAATTCCTCTTCGACGTAGCGGTAGTTGACGTTGAAGGGCGCCACCCGCGCCTTGTAGGCGCCGAGCATGCCTTCGAGGTACTCGTTGCCGTTGTAGAGGTAGAGCCCGAGGTGGTCCTGGCCCGACTCGTGGCCGGCCAGGGTGGAGCGCTCGGCGTGGAGGCCGAGCCCGTGGCGGTAGAGGAACGAGGCCAGGCGGCGGGAGCGATCGGCGACATCGGCGTAGGTCAGGCGGCGGTCCCGCCAGACGATGCAGGCGCGGTCCGGGACGATGGCGGCCACCGTCTCGTGGACCTGGCCCAGGTTGAATTGCTCCCCGCTCACCGACCACCTCGCGCTCTCGTGTAGATGTGACGCCGCAGCCTACGGCGTGTCGCACTACTGCTTGTAGCCCTCCACCACGGGGGCCGGACGCGGCTTCGCCTCGTCGGGGTCCTGGCCGGCATGGCGACGGGCCCGCCGCTGGCGGAGGAGGTCCCAGCACTGGTCGAGGGCGACCTCGATGGTCCGGAGCCGTTCCTCTTCCTCGGGGGCCAAGCCCTCGCCGACATGGGCCTCTTCGAGCCGGTGCTCCTGTTCGGCCAGCTCGTTGATCCTGTTCACGATCTCCTGGTCGTCCACGGCGGGTCCTCCTGGGGGCGTGCGTCGGCCCCGACTCTACGGTGCCGCGGCCCCGGAGCGGATCCGGCGATCGTCAGTTCCGGGAGCGTCCTACTTGAGGAGCCGGGAGAGGCGCCGGTCGGCGAGGGGCTTGCCCCCCGTCTGACAGGTGGCGCAGTACTGCAGGGACTTGGTGGCGAACGAGACCTCGCGGACGACGTCGCCGCAGACGGGACACGGTTCGCCCGCCCGGCCGTGGACGCGCATGGCCCGTTTCTTCTCCCCTTTGAGCTCCTTGGCCGTCCGGCCCGACGACCGGTCCGTCGCCCGGCCGAGAATGGTGACGAGTGCGGCGTGGACCCGGGCGACCTCGTCGGGGCTCAGTCTCGACGCCGGTTTGAACGGCGACAGCTTCGCCGCGTGGAGGACCTCGTCGGAGTAGGCGTTGCCCACCCCGGCGATGAGCGACTGGGTGGAGAGGGCGTTCTTGATAGTGCCCGTCGCCGTGCTCAGGATGCGGCGAAGAGTCTCGGTGTCGAACCCGGGTGCGGTGGGATCGGGACCCAGGGAGGCCAGGGGCTCCACGTCCTCGGGCCGGTGGACGACCCACAGGGCCAGTCGCTTCTCGGTGCCCATCTCGGTCACGTCGAAACCGGGGGACGGTGCGTAGTCGGCGGCTTCGAATCCGACCCGGAGGGCGATCGGGCTCCGGCTCGGCCGGGCACGGGTGGCGGGCAAGGTGTCCCACCACTTGACCCATCCGCCTCGGGCCAGGTGGACGACGAGCCACAACCCGTCGAAGTCCAGGCAGAGGAACTTGCCCCGTCGGGTGCACGAGGTGACGAGGCGTCCGACGAGGTCATCGAGAGACGGGTCGAAGGTCTTGAGGGCGGCGATGGCTCCGAGCTCACAGCGTTCGACGCGCTGGCCGCGCATGCGCCCGTCGAGGAACTCGACCAGGGCCTGGACCTCGGGAAGCTCGGGCACGGTTCCCATGATGCCAGCCCGCGCCGGCTGTCGATCGGCCGAGACCGGGGATTCTGAGAGCCGCGCCATCGGCGGAGAGGGCGATGATGGCACAGTGGCGGGGTGGACCTGGGCGCCCGACACGACGGCCCGGGCCGTCGTGTGATCGTCGTGGCCACGGCGTCGGTTCTCGCCCTCTCGGGGTGCGCGATGACCGGCGGCCGGCTGTCGTCGCCGTCGTCGTCGTCGACCACCGTCCCCCGACCGTCCACCACGACCACCTCCACCATCGCCCCCACGGGACCGGTGGCCCCGGTCGTCTGGTCGGAGTGCGGGGCGGACCTGCAGTGCGGATCGGTCAGCGTTCCTCTCGACTACGACCGTCCGACCGGTCCGACGATCCGGATCGCCGTCGAACGGCGACCGGCGGCCGTGCCCTCGGAGCGGATCGGCTCTCTCATCATCAACCCCGGCGGCCCGGGCACCTCCGGGATCGACGATCTCCCCAACGAGCTGAGCGTTCTCACCCCGGGGTTGCTCGACCGGTTCGACATCGTCTCCTTCGACCCACGCGGTGTCGAGCGCAGCGACCCGGTGGAGTGCGGACCGAGCGCCACGTCGACGACGACCACACCGGGATCGACACCGACATCGACGACGACATCGACCCCGTCGCCGCAACCCCTGCCCGATCCGGTTCCGGCCGACGCCGCCGCCCGGCAGACGCTGCTGGCCGAGGACCAGGCGTATGTGAAGGCGTGCCAGAAGTACAGCGGCCGGATCCTCCCGTTCGTGGGCACGGTGGACGCGGCCCAGGACCTGGACCGGATACGGGCCGCCGTGGGGGACGAGAAATTGACCTTCATCGGGCACTCCTACGGAACACTGCTGGGTGCGACGTACGCCGAGCTGTATCCCGGTCGCGTCCGGGCCATGGTGCTCGACGGCGCCATCGATCCCGCCCTCGGGACCGACCAGATGATCCTGGACCAGGCCAAGGGTTTCGAGTCCGTCCTCCACGACTTCTTCACCTGGTGCGCGTCGACGTCGTCGTGTCCGTGGCGGACGACCGCCGATCCGACGGCGGCGCTCGTGTCACTGATCGACGCCAGCGCCGGGACGAGCCTTCCCGGCGACCACGGGGGGCGAGCCGGACCGGGGGAGTTCTACGACGCTCTTCTCGACGACCTGTACTCCCGGTCGCAGTGGCCCTCTCTGGGAGAGGCCCTGGCCCAGGCGTCGGCCGGAAACGGGACGGATCTCATCTCCTTGTCGACCAGCTACGCCAGTGGGGGGTCGACCAACGGCGGTGACGCCAACAACGCCGTGAACTGCCTCGACCACCCCGTCTCCCGTCAGCCGTCGACATATCCGGGGTTTGCGAAGACGGCGGCGGCCCAGGCGCCGGTCTTCGGCCCGGTTCTGGCGTGGGGACTCCTCCAGTGCGCCGTGTGGCCCATCGCACCCACGCGGACCCCGGCACCCATCACCGCCGCCGGGTCGCCCCCCATCCTCGTCGTGGGGACGACGGGGGACCCGGCCACGCCGTACGCGTGGGCCGTCGACCTGGCCCGGCAGCTCCAGCACGGCGAGCTGGTGACGTGGCAGGGAGTGAACCACGTGGCCTACTTCTACAGCCCCTGCGTGCGCGCCATCGACCAGGCGTACCTGGTATCGGGCACCCTTCCGCCGGGCGGGACCACCTGCCGCGACTGACGCGGTCGGACCTCCGACACCTGCCCCGCTGAGGCCCGCGCGCGCCGTCTACGGGAACGGCGCCTCCGGGAGGGGGGCAGCCATCGTCTCGGGCGGGGGGTGCCCGAGACGATGGCTGCCGAGAGGTGGGCGACTCTGCAGGCCAGGTCCCGCGAGCGCGATCACCACAACGCCAGTATAAACCAACAAATCCGATAGAACAAGTTTGATTTAGGGGAAAAGAAGTGATCCGGGCCGGGATCGGGGAGGGGGTGACCGGCGACAGGGTCACCGGCCGGGCCCGGTAGCCTCGCCGGACGTGGATGCCGCCACGGCCCGCAGCCGGCTGGCCGAGGCGCCGGTCGGCCATCTGGCCACGGTGACGCCGGAGGGCCGGCCCCACGTCGTCCCCTGTTGTTTCGTCCTCGACGGCGGGTGGATCTACACGGCCGTGGACGCCAAACCCAAATCCACGCTGGCTCTGCGTCGCCTGGAGAACATCAGGGCGCACCCCGAGGTCACCGTGCTCGTGGACCACTACGACGACGACTGGTCCCGGCTGTGGTGGGTCCGTGTCGACGGCACGGCCCATGTTTCGGAGTCGGCGACGCAGCGCGCCGGTGCTCTCGAGGCCCTGGCCCTGAAGTACCGGCAGTACCGGGAGTCGGTGCCGCCCGGGCCGGTCATCGCCGTCGAGATCGCCGTCTGGCGGTCGTGGCCCTGACGGCGTCGCTACCGGGCGCTCACCATTCGGCCCAGCCGGTCGGCGTGACGGACCCCGTGATCGAGCGCGGGTCCACCGGACGCCGGGTGTTGCCCGCTTCGTAGACGGCGAAGCACAGCTGGAGGACCTTGGCCGCCTGCTCGGCGCTCATGTCGGCCGGGGTCCCGGCCAAGAGAGAGTCGATGAAGTGGGCCGACGAGCGTTTGAAGCCGGTGCCCCAGTCGGCGTCCATGTCGCTGTACCCGGTCATGGCCATCTCGGTGGAGTCGCCCCGGTAGACCATCACCGCCGGGAGGTCGAGCATCTCCCCGGTGCAGCGGGTGACCCAGAGGAAGCCCTCGTCGCCCTGGACCTCGAGGAACTCGTCGGCGCCGTAATAGGCGCTGCGGAGCCACATCTTGGGCGCGTAGCTGACCTCCATCGATCCGAGGAGGCTCTCGTCCTCGTATTCGAAGATGGCGGCGCACGGCTCGAAGAAGAGGTCGCGTCGACGGACGACGGCCTGGACGGACACGATGCCCTGGTCGAACAACCACAAGGCCAGGGCGTACTTGTGGACCATGTCGTCGAAGAGGTGACCCCCGGGGCTCAGGTTGTTGAGGCGCCAGACGTAGCCGTCGGCTCGGAGCCCCGCCTGGAAGGCCGAGTCGGTCTGACCCACCACCGTCCGGATGCGGACGTTGGTGGGATGGCCGATGGCGCCGTCGGCGATGAGCTTCTTGGCTCTCTCCAGCGGGGGGTAGTGGTAGAAGCACTCGCTCACCCGCAAGGTGACCCCGGCCGCGGCCGCCGCCGTCCCCATCTCGAGGGCCTGGTCGACGGTATTGGCCAGAGGCTTCTGACACGAGACGTGCTTGCCGGCGGCCACGGCGGCGAGGACGTGGTCGTAGTGAAGATGGGTGGGGGTGAGGATCTCGACGGCGTCGATGTCGGGATCGTCGAGGAGGTCCTCCAGGCTGGTGAACACCTGGGTGGCACCCCAGGTGGCCGCGGCCGCTTGGGCCAGCTCCTTGTCGGTGTCGCACACGGCGACGACGTCGCACCGGTCGTGTTCGAGATAGCCGGCCACGTTCATCTCGGCGATGTTCCCGGCGCCGACGACACCCAGTCGAATACGATCCCCGCGGCCTGACACGGGCGTCATGTTAGGAGGTCTCGGGGGCCGCCGCCGGGGGCGTCGTCCGGAGGCGGCCGGACGCCGGTGGTTCTTGCCGTCCCGCGGCCACCCACATACCGTGGCAGGGGTGTCTCGTCGTGTCCCGGGCTGACCGGAAGGCCCGGGGGACACGGAACGAGGGGAGTGTGCGGTGACTGTGTCGGTGACGGGGACGAACGTCGGCCACCCGCTGGCGGCGCTCACACCGGAGGAGATCACGGCCGCCGTGGCCATCGTCCGTGGTGATGCACGTTGGACCGACGGCTGGCGGTTCGCCTATCTGGGTCTCGAGGAGCCCCCGAAGGCCAGTGTGCGGGACTTCGCCCCCGGAGACCCGGTCGACCGGCTGGTGCGGATGATCATCGTGGCCGGGCCCGAGGCGCACGTCATCGAGATCGTGGTGTCGGTGACCTCCGGTGACGTGCGCTCGTACCTCGAGGTGGAGGGGATGCGCCCGGGACTGCTGTTCGAGGAGTCACTCCGCGCCATCATCGCCCTGAAGGAGGATCCCGCCTGGCAGGCGGCCATGCGCCGGCGCGGGATCGACGATCTCGACAGCGTGCAGATCGACCCCTGGCCGGCGGGATCGTTCGGTATCGCCCACGAGACGGGCCGCCGGATCTGCCGGTGCCTCTGCTACGTGCGCGAGACGCCTGACGACAACGGTTACGCCCGGCCCGTCGAGGGGGTCATCGGATTCGTGGACATGGCCCGGGGGGAGGTTCTCGAGGTCCTGGACACCGGCGTGGTCCCCCTTCCGCCGGAGAAGGGCAGCTACTACCCCGAGGACAACGGTCCGTTGCGCGACGATCTCAAGCCGCTCGAGATCGTCCAGCCCGAAGGGCCGAGCTGGGAGGTCGACGGAAACCTGGTGACGTGGCAGCGCTGGTCGCTGCGGGTCAGCATGGACCCCGTCGAAGGACTCGTCCTGCACGACGTCGGTTACGAGGACGGCGGGCGGGTGCGCAGCATCCTCTACCGGGCGGCGGTCAGCGAGATGGTGGTGCCCTACGGGGACCCGGGTCCGATGCACGGCTGGAAGAACGCCTTCGACGCAGGCGAGTGGGGACTGGGCCGGATGGTCAACTCGCTCACCCTCGGGTGCGACTGTCTCGGCGTGATCCACTACTTCGACGCCGTGTGCACCACCGAGCAGGGGAAGCCCTACACGATCCCCAACGCCATCTGCCTCCACGAAGAGGACTACGGGATGCTGTGGAAGCACAGTGATCCGCGTTCGGGGCGGACCGAGGTGCGCCGCTCGCGTCGGTTGGTGGTGAGCTCGATCGCCACCGTCGGCAACTACGAGTACGGGTTCTTCTGGTACTTCTATCTGGACGGATCCATCCAGTTCGAGGTCAAGATGAGCGGGATCCTGTCGACCATGGCCGTCGACGCCGGAGTCCGGCCGCGGTTCGCCAACCTGGTCGCACCGCAACTGGCCGCCCCCTTCCATCAGCACCTCTTCAACATGCGGTTGGACATGGAGGTCGACGGACCGGCCAACTCGGTGTACGAGATGGAGGCACGGCCGGCCCCGCCCGGCCCCGACAACCCGTGGTCGAACGCCTTCGAGTCGGTGGCCACGTTGTTGCGGACCGAGCAGGAGGCCCGTCGCGTCGTTGACCCGGCGCGCAGCCGGCACTGGAAGGTGGTCAACAACGCGTCGGTCAACCGCCTGGGCGAGCCCGTCGGCTACAGGCTCGTCCCCGGGCCCACCCCCACGCTGATGGCCGCCGAGGACTCGAGCGTCGGCCGTCGGGCCGGATTCACGACGCGCAACCTCTGGGTCACGCCCTTCGCTCCTGACGAACGCCGCGCCGGGGGCGACTATCCGAACCAGAACAGCGGGGGTGACGGCCTGCCGCGATTCACGGCGGGCGACCGTTCCATCGTCGACGAGGACATCGTGGTCTGGTACACGTTCGGTGCCACCCACATTCCGCGGCCCGAGGACTGGCCGGTCATGCCGGTCGAGTACACCGGCTTCTCCCTGGCGCCGGTCGGGTTCTTCGCCCGGAACCCCGCACTGGACGTGCCGCCCTCGACCACCGCCTCCTGTCACAGCGAGTAGCACGACACCAGGCGGGGCCTCTCGCCGTCGCACCGTCGCGACGGGGGTGCGGTTCAGGGGGTGAAGGTGGCGACGTCGCCCGGCCGTCCGCACGTGGTCGGCGCCGGCGCCCCCCCGAGCCGGGCCTGCATCCACGGCATGATCACAGCGACGGCCTGGAAGACGACCGTGTCGTGGGTGGCCCCGGCGACGTGGACGTAGTCGATCCGGTCGCCCCGCGGACATGCCGTCCTCGTCACGAAGAGATCGGTGAGCGCCGGCGGCACCGTCGGGTCGGCTGTCCCCTGGACCACGAGCAGTGGAGCACCGGTGCGCCGGCGGCCCGGGTCGTTCAGACGTCCGTGGGCGAGGACGTCGGAATTGGTGTCCACGTCCGGCTGGTACAGCTCCGCTGTGGTGACGTGGGCACGGTTGATGGCATCGACCAGGTGGTTCTGGCAACCGGTCTCGACCAACGACGCGGCCAGGGTGGCCCCCGACGGGGTGAAGATGTCGGAGAGCGGCAGGTCCCGATATGTGCGGGCCCAGGAGTAGAGAGCGGGGAGCTCGAAGAGAAGCACGCTCTGGCCTTCCGGGGTGTCGGCGACACTGACGATGAGCGACAGGCTCGTGGCCGGCGCGGCGGCGACCACCCCCACGACGCGGAGGTCCGGCGCATAGGAGGGGGCCAGCTCGCCGGCGAACAGAGCCGCCTGACCGCCTTGCGAGTGCCCGTAGATGAGGACGGTCCGGCTGGCGTGGACACCGGGGATGTGGCCCGCCGCGCGCGCCGCGTCGAGCACGCCGCGTCCTTCGCTCTCTCCGAGCAGGTACGGATGGATACCGGGTGTGCCGAGACCCTCGTAGTCGGTGGCGGCGACGATGTCGTGGGCCCGCAGGTACAGCGAGATGTCGGGCATCACGTAGGGGCCCTGACCCTCGAGGTTGTTGAAGAGCGACGGGGCGCAGACGTCGGCCACGCCCGTGGTGCCGTGCGCCCAGGCGATCACGGGGAAGCCGCCGCGCGGCGCGGGACCGGGAGGGACGACGACGTAACCGGACACCGCGATGTCGGTTCCGTAGATCGAGAGGGACCGGTAGAGGACACGCCAGACGGTGGCGTCGGAGGGCACGCCCGGCACGTGTGTCACACGTTCGGCCCGCAGGATCGTCCCGGGGGCTCCCGGCGGCAACGGGTCAGGCGGCGTGTAGAAGGCGGGAACACCGTGGGCACTGGCGCTCGCCGGGACCGGGGCCAGGATCGCCGGTCGCCCGGCGGCCAGGTGCCCGGACCCCGGGGGGCCGGCCGTGCATCCGGCCAGAAGACCTCCGGGGACGACCGAGCGCGAGCCGCAGGACAGCGCGGTGGCGGCGGCGGTGGAGAGGCGGCGCCATGGGACCATCCTGCCCGGCCGCCGACGGGTCCGCCCGGTTCCGTCCCTCAGGTCTCGGCCGGCGGCCAGCCGGGAACGAGGCCGAGGTCGCGGCAGAGCTTCTGCGCGTGGACGAGGGAGCCGGCGTAGCGGTCGGCGGCGGGATCGGTGGCCAGCCAGGCGACCACGGCACCGGGAACCTCCGGAGGCACCCCGCGGAAGCCGGCCTCGGTGAACTGCCCCGCCCCCGCCGTCGCCCGCATCCGCTCGTTCACCACGAATCCCGGATCGACGTTGAAGGCGCGGATGCCGTCACCACCGTGTTCCACATGGAGGATGGGGACGATGCGGGTCAGAGCCGCCTTGGCCGCCGCGTAGGCGACGCCCCATCCACCTTGTCCGGTGGGAGCCGGGGGATCGAGACGGGCGGTCCCCGAGCTCATGTTGACGACGGATCCGCCGCCCCCGGCGAGCATGGTCGGCAGGACCAGCTGGATGAGAAGCAGCTGATGGAGGTAGTCGGCGCGCATCGTCGTCTCGGCGTCGGCGATCGACAGGCGGTCCAGGCGCTCCATGGGCCCGGAGCCTTGATAGATGGCGTTGTTCACCAGAATGTCGAGGCGACCCCAGACCGCGGTGGCGACGGCCGCCGTCTGTTCGACCGAGGATCGGTCCAGCAGGTCCATGGCCACGGCATGAGCCCGTGCCCCGGCATCGGTGATCTCGCCTGCCGTCGTGTCCAGACTGCCGGGCAGGGCCACGGAACCCGGCGCCGCGTCGGCCCGCCCCTCTCCCTCGTGGACCGTGCGCGCGCTGATCACGACGTCGCAACCGGCTCGCGCCAGCGCGATGGCGGCGCAGCGACCGATGCCACGGCTGGCACCGGTGACGAGCGCCACCGGTCGGTCGGGCGTCGTCACGCCGTTCTCCGCGAGACGGGGGCATCGGGGAGACCGAGGATCGACATGGAGGCATACCCTACGACCGTCGCAAAAAGACACGGTCGACGCCGTCCACAAGCCACGGTCGCCACCCGACATCGTCACCGGGGAACCGGCCCCGTCGGGTTCCGTGGCCGTCGCCCGGTGCGACGACCCACATCCGGACCCGGGCCGCCGGGACCCCCCACCGTGCCTCGCCGGGCGGTCGTGACCACCATCGGGTCGCTGCGGACGGTCGCCATGGTCCGGAAGGGTCCTATGACCCGCTAGGCTGGGACTCGTCCTGATACGCGAATCGTCGCGGCAGGTATTCCTCCGCACGAAAGCGCGATCATGCCCCCTTCCTTCGCCGATCTCGGCGTCCCGTCTGACCTCGTGGCCGCACTGGGTCGCCGGTCGATCACCGAGCCGTTCCCCATCCAGGCTGTCGCCATCCCTGACGCCCTCGCCGGCCGCGACCTCTGCGGCAAGGCGCCGACCGGTTCGGGCAAGACCCTGGCGTTCGGCATCGCCGCCGTGGCCCGACTCGAGCCGGCCCCGGCCAAGCCCCGTCAGCCGCAGGTCCTGGTCCTCACCCCGACGCGCGAACTCTGCTCCCAGGTTGCCTCGGAGTTGGCCATATTGGCCAACGTGCGGGGCAAGCGCGTGGCGACGTTCTACGGTGGAGTGGGATATGACCGACAGATCAAGGCCCTCACCCGGGGCGTCGACATCGCCGTCGCCTGTCCCGGCCGACTGGCCGACCTCATCGCCGGACGGCACATCCGTCTCGACGCAGTGAAGATCGTGGTCGTCGACGAAGCCGACCGGATGTCCGACATGGGCTTTCTCCCCGAGGTCCGGCGCCTGCTCGACCAGACGCCCGACACCCGACAGACGCTTCTGTTCTCCGCCACCCTCGATGGCGCCGTCGACGTCCTCGTGCGTCGCTACCAGCGTCATCCGGTGCGCCATGAGTTGGTTGGCAGTGCCGAAGAGGATGCGCACACCGAGCACTACTTCTGGCGCGTCGAGTCGACGGACCGGGCCGAGATGGCAGCGCAGATCGCCGCCGTGTCGGGTCCGACGATCGTCTTTTGCCGGACGCGGCACTCGGCCGACCGGACCGCACGACAACTCGTCGCACGCGGCATCCGGGCTGTGGCGATCCATGGTGACCGCAGCCAGTCCCAGAGGGAACGGGCCCTGTCCTCCTTTGCCGCCGGACATGCCGCGGCCCTCGTCGCCACCGACGTCGCCGCCCGCGGTATCCACGTCGACGGAGTCGCCGCCGTGATCCATTTCGATCCCCCCGCCGATGCCAAGGACTACGTCCACCGGTCGGGGCGCACCGCGCGCGCCGGCGCCACCGGCATCGTGGTGTCGCTCGTGACGCCGGACAAGACCAAGGCCGTCAAGCAGCTCCAGCACGATCTCGGCGTCCCCGCCGGGATCGTCGGCCCTGACCTGGCGACGCTCCCGACCGGCGCCACCAAGGTGTCGCGCCGGCAACGGCCCCTGGCGCGGACCCCGGTCCGATCCACCGCGAGCACCGTGGGCGGGTCAGGGCGGGCCACCGCCCAGCGGCCCCGTCGTCGCCGTCCGCCTGTCCACGGCCCCAAGCGCCAGTCACAACGGCGCGCCGGCTGAGCGTCCGCCGGGGACGCCACGTCCCGCAGTCATGATCGCCGGATCGTCACTCACCATCGAGATCGGCAGCCGGGTCCTGCTGCGCGACGCCTCGTTCACGGTCGGATCGGGTGAGAAGGTCGGGCTCGTCGGGCGTAACGGGACCGGCAAGTCGACACTCGTCTCCGCCGTCCTCGGTGTGCCCGCGCCGGGCGTGCGGGTGAGCGGCAATGCCCGCATACGCGGCACCGTCGGTTTCCTCGCCCAGGTCCCTGCACCCGAGGGGCTCGGTCTCGACTCGACCGGCTTCTCTCACGTGCTGTCCGCCCGCGGGCTCGATGTGCTCGACGACGGGCTCACCCGGGCCCGGCAGGCCATGGAAAAGGATCCGACGGCCGACGCCATTGAGCGGTTCTCCGATTTCGAAGAGCAATTCAGAGAGAACGGCGGCTACGAGGTGGAGGGAGTCATCGCCCGCCTGGCCGACGGGCTCGGTCTGCGTCAGGACCTGCTCCTCGAGGACATCGCCGAGCTCTCCGGTGGTCAGCGCCGCCGCCTCGATCTCGTCCGCGTCCTGTTCCAGCAACCCGACGTCATGGTTCTCGACGAGCCCACCAACCACCTCGACCTCGGCGCCAAGAAGTGGCTGATGGACGAGCTCCAGCAATTCAACGGGGGGCTCCTGGTCATCAGCCACGACATCCGACTTCTGGACCGGGCCATCACCAAGGTCCTCCATCTGGCCGACGCCTCGTTGCGGGAGTACAAGGGGACCTACACCAGCTACCGGGCCCAGCTGGCGGCCGACCAGGCCCAGCGCGAACGATCGGCCACCCTGGAGGGCCGAGAGATCGACCGCCTCACGACCCTGGCCGACTCGATGCGCGGGAGCACGGTCCGCCGGGCCCGGATCGCCCGTTCCCTCGATACCCGGGTCGGACGCCTGGAGGCGACGCGCACGGTGGTGGACAAGCGCGAGCGCACCACCCGCTTCTCGCTGCCCGAACCCCGGCGTTCGGCGGCCACACCGTTGGCGGCGTCCCGCCTGGTTGTCGCCTACGGGCCGACCCCGGTATTGAGGAACGTGACGTTCTCGCTCGGTCGCGGCGACCGGGTGGTGGTCATCGGGCGCAACGGTGCCGGCAAATCGAGCCTACTGCGCTGCTTGGCCGGGGTGCAGAAACCGACGGCGGGTGAGGTCGAGCTCGGGGTCAACGTCGCGCTCGGGTACTTCGCCCAGGAGCACGAGCAGGTGGATCCGACGCGGACGACACTCGACAACATCGACGATGCGATCTTGAAATCGATCACCGAGCGCCGGGCCCTTCTCGGGTCCTTCGGGCTGTCGGGGAAGCTGGTCGATCAGATGCCGGCCACCTTGTCCGGTGGCGAGCGGGCCAAGCTCGGTCTGGCCATGCTGGCCGCCGGTCAAGCCAATGTCCTCGTCCTGGACGAACCCACCAACAACCTCGACCCCGGATCGACGGTGGCGGTGGGAGAGATGCTGAGCCGCTGGCCGGGGACGATCGTGGCCGTCAGTCACGACCGGTCGTTCGTGGACACCCTGCGACCGACGCACTGCCTGCAGTTGCCGTCCGAGCGCTTCACCCACTGGCGCGACGAGTACCTCGACGACGTCGCCCTTCGGTAGGCAACCCGCCTTAGCGGTGGAGAGAAAGACCGGTCACGGGGGCGCCGTCGAGGACGGCGCCGCTGGTGTGCAGGTGGCAGCGCACCGTCGTCCCCACCGACGTCACCATGGGCTTCGGCTCGACCGAGACACAGATGTCCATGGCGTACGGACACCGGGTCCGGAATGTGCAACCCGACGGCGGTGCCAGAGGGTTGGCCACCTCACCCCGGAGCACGATGCGCTGGCTGCCCTCCGGTCGATGCACGTCGGGAACGGGGATGGCGGACAGCAGCGCCTCGGTGTACGGATGACGCGGCCGGAGGTAGACCTCTTCGGCGTCACCCTCCTCCACGATTCGGCCCATGTACATCACCGCGATCCGGTCGCTGATGTGGCGGACGACGGAGAGGTCGTGGGCGATGAAGAGGAAGGCCAGTCCCAGGCGGGCCTGGAGGTCGGTGAGGAGGTTGATGACCTGGGACTGGGTGGACACGTCCAGTGCGCTCACCGGTTCGTCGCACACCAGCAGCCGCGGCCCCGGTGCGAGCGCCCGGGCGATGGCGATCCGTTGACGTTGCCCACCGGAGAATTCGTGCGGACGCCGGTACAGGGCGTATCTCCCCAGGCCGACCTGGTCGAGGAGCTCGGCCACCCGCCCGTCTCGCTCGGTACCCGACAGTCCGTCGTAGATCTCGAGTGGCTCGCCCACGATGTCGTTCACCCGCATGCGCGGGTCGAGCGATGAGTACGGATCCTGGAACACGATCTGCATGGACCGCCGGGTGTGGCGTAGCTGGCTGCCGCCGAGGCCGGTCAGGTCGTGTCCGTCCAGGACGATCGATCCCTCCGAGGGATCCACCAGACGGAGGATGAGCCGGGCCAGAGTCGACTTCCCGGACCCGCTCTCGCCCACGAGACCGAGCGTGCGCCCGACGAATACCTGGAGATCGACGCCGTCGACCGCCCGCACCGCGGCGGTGACCCGGCGCAACGGGCCGGTGCGGACAGGGAAGATCATCTTGAGCCCCGTGACATCGAGTAGGGGCTCGGTCGGGACGGCCTCAACTTCGGGCGCCGGCCCCGGCTCGTGCACGCTCCCGACGCCGGACAGGGCGAGCTCCCGGTGGCGGACGCACCGGACGAGGCCGCCGGATTCGGCGGTCGGCTCGAGGTCCACCGGTCCGGTCCGGCACGCATCGCCGACGTAGTCGCAACGCGGACCGAAGCGGCACCCCGCCACGATCTCGTCCGGCCGCGGCACCTGGCCGGCGATGACCTTGAGGGGGCTTCCCGGGACCGCCAGCTGGGGCATGGAGGCCATGAGCGCTTCGCTGTACGGGTGGCGCGGGTGGTCGAAGAGGTCGGCGACGGCGGTGCGCTCGGCCACCTGACCGGCGTACATGACGACGACCTCGTCGGCGATGTCGGCGATGACGCCCAGGTCGTGGGTCACGAAGATCATGGCCATCTGCCGTTGCTGTTGCAGAGAGGCCAGGAGCTCGAGGATCTGTGCCTGCGTGGTGACATCGAGGGCCGTGGTCGGTTCGTCGGCGATCAACAGCTCCGGTTCGCACGAGAGGGCCATGGCGATCATCACCCGTTGACGCATACCGCCGGAGAAGGCATGGGGGTAGTCGCGCGCCCGGCGCCTGGGGTCCGGGATCCCCACCTGGTCGAGCATGTCGACGGCGTGCGTCCACGCTTCGGCCCGCCCGACGCGTCGGTGCGCACGGACCTGTTCGGCGATCTGGTTCCCCACGGTGTAGGCGGGATTGAGGCTCGTCATCGGTTCCTGGAAGATCATGGCGATGTCGTTCCCGCGGATCTTCCGCATTCGCTCCTCGCTCAACCGCGTCAGGTCGGTGCCGGAGAAATGAACGGATCCGAGGGGCAGGCGGCTCTCTCGTTTGGGTAGCAGGCCCATGATGGCCAGCGCCGAGACCGTCTTCCCCGACCCGCTCTCACCGACGAGGCCGAGCGTGTGTCCGGGCAGGACACCGAAGCCGACATCCTCCACCACCGGGAGCCATCCGTCCCGGGTGGCGAATTCGACCCTGAGGTGCTCGACCGTCAGGAGCTCGGCCGTCGACGGCCCGGCCGCCGCCGCGTCCGGCCCCTCTCCCTCGGGCCCCACCGGTCGGGCCGCCAACCGCAGACGACGCGCGCCGCGGAGCCGTGCCCGCGGCGTCGCCCCGTAGCGCTCGCGTCCGAGTGCATCGCGCAGACCGTCGGCCACCAGGTTGAGCGCCAGAACGGTGAGGAGGATGGCCAGACCGGGGAAGACAAGGGTGAGCGGGGACGACAGGATGTAGTTGTAGGCCTCGGTCAACATCAGGCCCCAGCTCGCCGTGGGCGGCTGCTCGCCCACGCCCAGAAAGCTCAGGCCGGCGTCGATGAGGATGGCGTAACCGAGCGACAGGGCCACCTGGATGATGAGGGGGGAGGCCACATTGGGGAGGATGTGCGTCCGGATGAGACGACCCGGCGCCACGCCGGTGGCCCGGGCCGCTTCGACGTAGTTCTCCTCCCGCACGGAGATCACCTCGCCCCGGATCAGCCGGACGAAACTCGGCACGAACACGATGGCGATGGCGATGGAGGCGTCGTTCAGGTTCGGACCGAGCAGCGCGGCCACGGTGAGGGCCAGGACGAGCGGGGGGAACGAGAAGAGGGCGTCCATGGCCCGCATGATGATCATGTCCACCCACCCGCGCAGGAAGCCGGCCACGAGCGCCAGCGGCAGGGCCAGGACGAGAGCGCCACCCACGATCTGGAAGGCGGCCCGTAGCGGCGGGCGGGCACCGAAGATGAGCCGGCTCAGGATGTCGCGACCCAGATCGTCGGTCCCCAGCCAGTGGGCCGCGGACGGCCCGGCATTGATGAGGAGCAGGTTCTGGACGTTGGGCCCGTAGGGAGCGATCAGTGGCGCGGCGATGGCCACGACGATCACCCCCACGATGAAGGCGAGGCCACCCATGGCGATCGGGTCGCGGGTGAAGCGTCGCAGAGCACCCGCGTGGGCGTCGGCCCCGGCCCGGGCTTCGCGGCCGGGTGCCGACGTCGGCGAAGGACCGGGCTCGACGACGATCGGGTCACCGCTCCCGGGGGGCAGGAGGGTGCTCACGCTAGGCGCACCTTCGGGTTGAGGTAGGCGTAGACGATGTCGACGATGAGGTTGACCGCCACGAACGACACCGCTGTCAGAAGGGCCACCCCTTGGACCACGGGAAGGTCCTTGCGTCCGATGGCCTGGATCATGTACGCACCGATGCCGGGCAGCGAGAAGATGTTCTCGATGATGAACGTGCCCCCGAGGAGGTATCCGAACTGGATGCCCACCACCGTCACGACCGGGCTGATGGCGTTCTTGAGGGCGTGCTTGCCGATGACCCGCACCGGCGTCAGGCCCTTGGCGACGGCGGTCCGCATGTAGTCCTGGTCGAGCGTGTCGATCAGCGATCCCCGGATCTGTCGGGCCACGGTCGCCGCCCCGCCGAAGCCGAGGGCCAACCACGGCATGAGGAAATGCGCGAACCACGATGCCGGCGACGTGGCGAAGGGTGTGTAGCCCCCCGGTGGCAGGAGGTGGCTGTGGACGGCCAGGAGGATCACGAGCAGCATGGCCAGCCAGAAGTCGGGCATGGCGACGCCCAGACTGCTGGTGGCGGTGACGATGCGGTCCGCCCAGGAGCGGGGCCGCAGGCCGGCGACGATGCCCGAGGGCAGACCGATGAGGATGGCGGTCACCATGCCCCCCACGGCGATGGTGATCGTGACCGGGAACCGGATCCGGATGCCGTCGGCCACCGGCGACCCCGGGACGCTGGCGGGGGAGTACAGCGAATGCCCCAGGTTCCCGTGCAGGACGTTGCCCAGCCACAGCCCGTACTGGGCGAAGAATCCCTCGTTCAGGTGCAGCTGTCGGCGGATCTGGGCCACGGTGGCGGCCTTGGCGTGGACCCCGCCGGCCAGGGTGAGGGCCGGATCACCGGGCAGCAGCAGCACCAGGCTGAACACCGCCAATGAGATGACGAGCAGCAGGGGAACGGTGATGAGGAGCCGCCGTGCGACGAACGAGAGTAACGACCCACCGGACCCCATGAAGACGGGCTCAGGTCATTTCTTGATGTAGATGCCAGCCAGGTTGGCCTTGCAGTTTCCGATGGGGGCGACGACGTCGCCGCCGACGCGATCCTTGTTGTAGGCCACGATCTCGGGAATGAAGGCGACGGGGATCTCGAGGCCCTGTGACATCACGATCGCCGATGCCTGGCGCATGTACGGCCCCTGGAACGCGGCCGATATCGAGTTGGAGGCTGTCTGTACGAGCTTGGTCACGGCCGCATTGGCCGACCCGAAGGCGATGGAGACGAAGCCGGTGCCCTCGTAGGAGCTCTCGAAGTTGTTGGCCAGGTCGGGCCCGTTCGACGAGTTCTCGATGAGGACGGCATTGCCCGACTTCTTCTCGTAGACCTGAGTGAAGAGGTCACCACCGGGGATCTGGGTGATCTGCACGTGGAAGCCGGCTGGCGCCAGCTCGCTCTGCATGATGGTCGCCGCACTCTGGAATTCGGTCTCACCGGCCGGGAACACGAGATCGAAGTTCACGCCGTTGGGAAACCCGGCGCTGGCCAGCATGGCCTTAGCCTTGGCCGGGTCGTACGAGTAGCTGTTGCCGACCGTTGGGTTATATCCCGGGGACGTGCTCGGGAACGGCTGATACGCCGGCTGCCCGAGCCCGTTCAGGACCACCCGGTTGATCTCCTGGCGGTTGATGCCGTACTCGAGTGCGGCACGTACCTTGGGGTTGTTGAACGGCGGAGTGTTCTCGCGCAGCTGCATCAGCATGTACTGGTACGACGGCGTGATGGCGATCCCGATGTTGGAGTACTTCTTGGCCGTCGGGTAGTCCCCGGGCATGAGCTCGATCATGTCCACCGATCCACCGATCAAGGCGCTGATCGCCTGAGGGCCGGCGGTCAATTGCACGAAGTCGACCCCTCCCAACTTGTACGCCGACTTGTCGAAGTAGCTCTTGTTGGCCGTGAGGGCGATCTCCGAGCCCGGCTGGTAGCTCTTCAACACGAACGGTCCCGATCCGACCGGAGTGGTGGCGGCCGTGGCGATGGACGACGGCGCCATCACCATGCCGTCGATGAAGCTGAAGGCGAGGAGGAGGTCACCGGGGGTGGGGGGCTGCTTCAACTGAAGGACCAGAGTGGTCGGGTTGGTCACGGACATGGTCTGGATGGCCTCGAGGGAGGTGCGCAATGGACTCATGCGGACGTGCTCGATGCTCTGCATCACGGCATTGGCGTCGACCGGAGCACCGTTGGAGAACGTCACCCCGGGGCGGATGTGCAGAGTGAGAGTCGAGCCCGCAACCTGCCAGGACTGGGCGATGCCGGAAAGGATGGCGTTGTTGCCCTGTATCCCCGGTGGCTCGTCGGTGATGCTCGAGTAGATCTGCGACAGCTCTTGGAACGAGCAGTCGTTTTCCCCGGTACCGGGATCGAAGTCGTTCGAGAATCCGTTGTTGAGGTCGACCCCGAAGCGCAGTACGCCGTTGGGGTTGGGTGTTCCGGCACTCGAGGACGCCTGGGGGCTACCGCCTCCGCCGCTACAGGCGGCGAGGACGAGCGACGATGCGGTGAGGCAGCCCACGACCCAACGTGCCTTGCGTGTCCGTCCACCGTCCGTCGCCGCTGGTCGCATGGCTCCCCTCCCGTGCAGTCCGGAGTCCCCCGAGTCTCCGCCTTCGTCCCTGACATCGGTGTCAGTCGGGCCAGGGTAGTTCCGGGCGACGCGCGAAGCGAGCAATCCGCTTGCCTCGCACTAGCCTGTCGCCGGTGGCCGGCAACTGCAGCAATGTCAGCGACATGACCGGGCGCAACGTCGTCGTCACCGGCGGAAACAGCGGCATCGGCAAGGCGACGGCCGAGGCGCTGGCGCGCCTCGGTGCCCGCGTCGTGATCACGTCGCGCGATCCCGACCGGGGCGCGGCGGCCGTGTCCGACATCCGACGGGCGACCGCCAACGACGCCGTCGAGTGCGTACGCCTCGATCTGTCCAGCCTGGCATCGGTGCGGTCCTGCGCCGCCGACCTGCTCGAACGTCTCGACCAGATCCACGTCCTGGACCTGAACGCCGGCGGCGTCCTGTCACGGCGGACCGAGACGGAGGACGGATTCGAGACGCAATTCCAGGCCAACCACCTGGGCCACTTCCTCCTCAGCCAACTGCTCCTCGACCGCTTGAAGCGCAGCGCCCCCGCCCGGGTCGTCGTCGTGTCGTCGTGGGGCCACACCCAGGCCCGTGGTGGTCTCGATTTCAACGATCTCCAATGGGCGGCCCGGCCCTACCGGGGTTCGTTGGTCTACAGCGCGACCAAGCTGATGAACCTCTACTTCACCTTCGAACTGGCCCGACGTCTGTCGGACACCGATGTGACCGCCAACGCCCTGCATCCCGGTTTCGTGGCCTCGGGATTCGCCATGTCGGGGGATACGAACCTGCTCCGGCTCGGCATCATGGTGAGCCGGCTTTTCGCCCGCTCGCCGCAGAAGGGGGCGGCGACCGCCATCTGGTTGGCCGCCTCCGACGAGGTGAAGGCGGTCACCGGGAAGTACTTCGCCGACTGCCGGGAGAAGGCGCCATCGGCCGCCGCCCTCGACGCGGACGCCGCCCGGCGCCTGTGGGACCTGAGCGCGGAACTCGCCGGTCTCGGCTGAGGGGACCACCGGTGGTGACGACGGAGCAGTACCGGCGGGTTCTCGAGGAGCATCTCGCCCAGGTCGAAGCGGAGCTGGCCGAGCGTCGGCGTGCCGCCGCCCCGAGTGGGGAACGTCCCGGGTTCGGCAAGCGGGCCGGGGACTACGTGGCGCAGGTGGTCGAGGACCGGACCAACAACCAGTTGGCCGACAGCCTGTCCGTCACCGCCGACTCCATCCGCCGTGCACTCGCCTCGATCGACGACGGACGGTTCGGTCGCTGCCGGTCCTGCGCAGAGCCCATCGCCGACGACCGGCTCCAGGCCGTTCCGTGGGCCCCGCTTTGCATGCGTTGTCAGTCCCTGGGCGAGCACGGACGCGCCACCTCGGCGCTGCGACGCCCGAACCGCTGATCCGAACCGGTTACGACACCACGGTCACGGGAACGCGCCACGCGATGTCGGCGGACGACCGGCCGATGTTGAGCACGTACGGGCCCGGGTCGATCCGCCATCCCCCTGGCCGGTCGGACCCGGTCGCCTTGTTGATCATGCTCCCCAGGGGCATCCGCGCCCGCAGGCTCGTGGTCTCACGCGTTCCCGGGTCCCAGCAGGCGAAGGCGCGATCGTTCAGGACGAGAGCGACGGTCCCCGTCTCCCCGGGCTCGAGCCCGATCTTCGCGAAGGCCTTCAGCTCCTTGGCGGGGCGGACGAGTCCGCCGGAGGGCGGCGCCACGTAGCACTGGACGACCTCGCTCCCGGCCCGGGGGCCGTTGTTGGAGACGGGCACCGTGATCACCAGATCGTTCCCCGGCGCGAAGGACCCGGCCGAGAGCACCGGTTCACCCAGGACGAACGTCGTGTACGACAACCCGTGACCGAAAGGAAAGGTGACGTCGATTCGCCGCCCTTCGTACCAGCGGTAGCCGACCAGCAGGCCCTCCCCGTAGCGCAGCTCGCTACGTTCACCGGGGAAGGTGGGAAACGCCGGAGTGTCCTCCACTCGTACGGGGAAGGTGACGGGCAGCCGTCCACCGGGTTCGGTTTCCCCCATGAGGACGTCGGCGACGGCCGCCGCCATCTCCTGGCCGCCGAACCAGATCTGCAGCACGGCACCCACGTCGTCCGCCCACGGCATCGCCACGGGGGCGCCGGTATTCACGACGACCACCGTCCTGCTGTTGACCGCCGCCACCCTCCGGACGAGATCGTCCTGATCGGCCGGGAGGAGGAGCGATCCCCGGTCGAAGCCCTCGGACTCCCACTCGTTGGACGTCCCGACCACGACGACGGCGACATCCGCGTCCCCGGCGGCGGCCACGGCGCGTTCGAGCAGGTCGGCCGGAGCCAACCATCGGCATCCCACCCTGAAGGCGAACAGCCCCTGGGCGCCGAGCGTGTCGTACTCGATCCCGATCTCCACCTCCCGACCGCCGTCGATGTCGACCTCGTGCGTCAGCTCCTCACATCCGAGGCCCATGAAGCTCGAACCTCGCGGGAGCGACTCCCCGAATCCGTCGAGGACCACCTCGCCGTCGATCAGCACCCGCGCCCGGCCGACGTGGGTCAGTGTGAAGAGGAACCGGCCCGTTTCGGACGGCCGGTACTTTCCGGTGGCGTGGACGGAGAACGGCCCGTCCAGGCCGGGAACGGGTGGGCCGAGGTGAGTGAGCTCGGTCGCGTGCAGCTCGCTCTCGTGGAGGACGTCGCCGGCACCGTCGAGGGCGCCGGTGTATCGCGCCTCCAGCGGGATGCGAAGGATCGACGTGGTCCGGGCCAGGTCCACGCCCGGCTCGTGGACCACTGCGGTGTGCTCGCCCAGCGTGGTGCGCAGGGCGTCGAGCGGGCTCGTCCTGTGGTCCGGTTCGACAGCGGCCGACCCGCCTCCCATCATGACGGCGCGGTCGGCGTTCGGACCCACCACGGCCAACCGGCCGAGGTTCTTCGGCAGGGGAAGGACGCCCGTGTTCTTGAGCAGCACGATCGATGCGGTCGCCGCCCGGCGGGCGACCGTGGCGCGCCGCTCGGGCGCCGGTCTCGGGGACGACGGCGCGCTGTCCGCCCCGTCGAGCAGTCCCAACCGGTCGTAGACCGACAGCAGCCTCTCGACCTGGTCGTCGAGGGCGGCTTCGGTCACGGCGCCGCTGCGCACCGCCTCGGCCAGGGCGCGACCATAGGCCCGGCCCGGTCCGGGCATCTCGAGGTCAACCCCGGCATCCGTCGACGCCACCGTCGACGCCACCCCGTACCAGTCGGTCAGGACGAACCCTCCGAAGCCCCATTCCCCGCGCAGGATGTCCGTCAGCAGCGTCCGGTCCTCGGAACACCACGTCCCGTTCAGGCGGTTGTAGCCGGTCATCACCCCGAGCGTGCCCCCGCGGCGCACGGCGTGTTCGAATGGCACCAGGTAGATCTCGCGCAGGGTGCGTTCGTCGATCACCGAGCTCATGGTGTACCGCTCGAACTCGGCGTCGTTGCCGACGAAGTGCTTGACCGTCGTGGCCACTCCCTGCGACTGCACGCCGTCGATGAAGGCGGCCGCCAACGTCCCGGACAGAAGGGGATCCTCCGAGTAGCACTCGAAGTTGCGTCCGGCCAGCGGCGAGCGGGGAATGTTCACCGTCGGTGCCAGCAGTACGTGGCATCCCCGGGCCAGTGCCTCCTCACCGAGCAGGACTCCGACGTCCCGGACGACGTCGGGATCCCAGGTGGCGCCGAGCGCCGATCCGCACGGTACACAGGTCGTGGGGTGTGCTTCAGGGCCCGGCAGCGTCGTCCCGCGGGCTCCGTTGGGTCCGTCGGTCACGCCCACCGACGGGATGCCGACGCGCGCGACGCCGGGAACGGTCCACAGGTCCTGGCCGGCGGTGAGAGACGCCTTCTCGTCGATCGTGAGGCCGTCGATCAGCCGTCGGACCTTCGCCTGGGCCGGCCCCTCCTCGGTGCTGTCCCGGTGGCGCGCGGCGCTGTCGACTGTGTCCCTGTCAGCTGTGTCCATCTCGCCTGAGTCCATGCGACAGTCTGGCGTGTCGGACGGGCTGTGGTCTGATGTCGCCTCGGCGACCGGGTGACACCGTTACTGTGACGCCAGCCGTGGGTACACGGCCGACCACGACGGTGGAGGTGAGGTGAAGACCGGCGACCTGACGACGCCCGCCCTCGTGGTGGATCGCACCCTGCTCGAGGCCAACCTGGCCACCATGGCGGCTGTCCTACCCGGCCCGCGCCTGCGGCCCCACGTGAAAGCGCACAAATGCACGGCCCTGGCCCGCCGGCAGGCCGCCCACGGGCACGACGGATTCACCTGCGCCACCATCTCCGAGATGGAGGGGATGGCCGGAGCGGGTCTCGGTGCGGACCTCCTCCTGGCCAACGAAGTCGCCGACGCCCGTCGCCTGGGTCGGCTCGTCAGTTCCGGTGCCCGGGTGACCCTGGCGGTGGACTCGGAGGCCACGATCGTCGCCGCCCGGGCCGGAGGCGTCGACGAGGTCGTCATCGATGTCAATGTGGGCCTGCCCCGCTGCGGATGTCCTCCCGGCGAGGCGGGACGGCTGGCCGACATGGCGCGGGCGAGCGGCCTAGACGTACGCGGCGTGATGGGCTACGAGGGCCACATCGTGGGTGTGGCGGACAGGGCCACCCGCATGGACATGATCGAACCGGCCATGGAGGCCCTGCTCGAAGCCCACGGTGACGTGGGTGGCGATCTGGTGTCGGCGGGCGGGACGGGAACGTACGACATCAACACATGGGCCACCGAGATCCAGGCCGGTTCGTACGCCCTGATGGACACGGCTTACGCACAGCTCGGACTCCCTTTCGGCCAAGCTCTGCACATCGAGGCCACCGTCATCTCGGTGTCAGCCGGCTGGGCGGTGGCCGACTGCGGCCTGAAGGCTCTGGCAATGGATCACGGCAACCCCGAGATCGAGGGATCCCAGGTCTGGTTCTGCTCGGACGAGCATGTGACCTTCGCACCGGGCCGGCCCCTGAAGGTCGGCGACCGGATTCTCGTGACAGCGGCTCACGTCGATCCCACCGTGGCCAAGCACGAGAGGATGTTCGTCGTCGACGGCGACGACGTCCTCGAGACCTGGCCCGTCGACCTCCGTGGGTGGTGACCGGATACGGTGCAGCTATGACCGAAGACTCCTACACACTCGCCGGCAGTGATGTCACGATTCCTCTCCTCGGAGTGGGGACGTGGGCGTGGGGTGACCGGTCCACGTGGGGCATGGGAGGCTACGACTCCGATCTGACACTGGCGTCGATCGAAGGGGCGTGGGACGCCTCGATCGACGCCGGCGTCACGCTGTTCGACACCGCCGAGGTCTACGGGCGCGGTGAGAGCGAACGGATCATCGGTGCGATGTGCGGCCGCGACCGGCCTCGGGCGGAGAAGGTCGTCCTGGCCACGAAGTTCATGCCATCACCGTGGAAGCTGAACGTGAGGGCCGCTCTGCTCAAGTCCCTGCGGGCATCGCTGCAGCGTCTCGGGGTGCCCTGCGTCGACCTCTACCAGATCCACGGACCGGTGAGCCTCCGTTCCCACGCCGCCCTGGCCGACGCGCTGGCGGCGGCCCGCCACGCGGGCCTGGTCAAAGCGGTGGGAGTCTCCAACTACTCGGTCAGAGAGACCCGCTCGATCGCGGCGGAACTGGCCAAGCGCGACCTGCGACTGGCCACCAATCAGATCGAGTTCTCTCTGCTGCGACGCGTCCCCGAGACCGGCGGACTACTGGCGGCCTGTGCCGAGCTTGGGGTCGTCCCCCTGGCCTACTCCCCGATCGGCCAGGGGCGTCTCACAGGGAAGTATTCCGTCGCCCAGCCACCCCCGGGCAAGCGAACCTTCTCCAACCATCCGATGGCGATCGTCGACGCCGTGGTGGCGGAGCTGCGGACGGTCGGTGAGAAGCACGGGGGGAAAACGCCGAGCCAGGTGGCGCTCAACTGGATCATCGCCAAGGGCGCCGTCCCCATCCCCGGAGCCAAGAGCGCCGCCCAGGCGCTCGAGAATGCCGGTGCGCTCGGGTGGCGCATGGACGCCGATGATCTCGCCGCGCTCGACGAGGCGGCCCTGTCGGGGATACGGAACATCTCGAGCCGCGTCTGGCAGCACGGCTGAGCGCCGGATCGGATCGGGCGCGGCGGTGTTCCGACGCCTGCCGCCCCTCGGTGTCCTGGTGGCAGCCGGACTCGCCTTGGCGCGTGTGGCCCAGGGTCGTCACCCCCGTCCCCGCCGGGCCGAGCCCGCATCGGACGCCGTCCACCGGGGCATCGACTGCTTCTACGTCTACCGACGGTGAACGGTCAGACCGGGCCCAACGCAAACCTCCACATCGATCCCCGCTCAGGGCGATCCGCCGTCACCACAGTGTCTGGAGTTTCACGAGTGATCGGATGTAGGCATTTTCCGCCGCGGTGAGGTCCCCGAACTGGATGCCCGCCCTGATCCCGTCGTCGTTGGCTTCCACCGCGTGCCTGACCTCACCACGCAGGTCGACGGATACGGCGATGGTCCGTTGCGCCATCTCGTCGGTGATGGTCCCGAAGAGCTCGAGTCCCGCTCCCAAGGTCGACACGTCGACGACCCGACACGGACGCCACACATCGCTCGGGTCGCCCTCGATCATGTACCGACCCTGCCAATCCGTGAATTGACGCGGTAACAGCCGTCTCAGCCGGAGTTCCATGGCGCCCCCCTCTTGCCCATGAGCGGTGACGATGACCTCGACACCTCGGAGAGGCGACTTGAACAAGCGAATCCCAGCGTTTTCCCAACGGCCCCGTTCGGCGCGGATCGTCGGCGTCGCCGTCGTCGCCGGCGTGGCGTCAGTTCGCCTCCGCCACCGGACGCCGGATCCAGACCGTCATCCGGGTGCCGCGATCGTCGACGACGGGGGATTCCGCTGTCACCACCGCCTTCATCGCCGCCGCCAACTCGGACACGATGGCCAGGCCCAGCCCCGATCCCAGGCGCCTGCTGGTCACCCGGTCGGACGTGAAGTGCCGTTCGAAGACGCGGGGCAGGTCCTCGGGGGCGATCCCCGGACCGTCATCGACGACCCAGATGGCGATCGAGGAACCGACGATGCCCGCTCCCACCACCACGCGTGTCGTCGCGTGCTTGAAGGCGTTCTCGGTCAGGTTGGCCACCACCTGTCCGAGCCGGTCGGGATCGGCGTCGGCCCAGAGACCGCCGCCGGGGGCCACGGCGGTCGTCAGCTCGAGTCCGAGGCTCTCGGCCTCGGGCCGGAAGCCGGCGGCGGCGAGGCCGACCACCTCGGCGCAGTCCACCCGCTGCACGTCGAGGGAGAACTTCTGGGCGTCGAGTCGGGCGAGATCGAGCAGATCCTGAAGCAGTCGCCCGAGGCGGCGGGCCTCGGAGGCGATCACGGCCGTGGCCGCGGCGATGTCCTCGGTCGTCCCGTCGCCGATGGCATCGGCGTAACCGATGATCGACGTGAGCGGTGTCCGCAGCTCGTGGGACACGGAGAGAAGAAACTGCCGCTCGAGGTTCTGGGACCGACTCAAGCTGTCGCCCATGATGTTGATGGCCTCGCCCAGCTCCGTCAGCTCCGGGTAGTCCCCGGCGCTGACCGGCACCCTGGCGGACAGGTCTCCACCGGCCAGTTGCCCCGTTGTCGTGACCGCCCGCACGAGGGGTGCGCTGATGCGGCGGGCCAGTCCCGAGGCGACCACGGCGGCCACCAGCAGAGCCCCCCCGGTCACCAGCACGAAGTACAGCAACCCGTTGGCCGGGTCGTTCACGGTGCGCACAGCAAGCAGCACCGCCGCGTCACCGGCCGGGATGTCCAGGTTTGTTCTCTGTCGCGCCGTGAGGACGACGGGTACGGCGGCGAAGACCACGTTGCCCGCGCTGCCCGAAACGGTCTGGTTGTTTTGCAGGGCCGCCGGGTCGAGCAGCGACGGGGTCATGGGAGGGGGAAGGGCCGTGAGTTGTCCGGCGGGAGTGAGCCCGACGGCTTGGAAGAAGGCGTACGAGCCCACCACCCGCAGGGCGGCCAGCACCCGGTTGGCGCGTATCTTGGCCCCCACCCCGACGTCGGAGGCCAGTGTCCCCTCCGCCAGCAGCTGCGCCACGGCGGTCGCCTCCTGGACCGTCTCGGTCCCGGCCGTCGAGGTGCTGGCCCGTCGGATGAGCAACAGGCTGCCGGCGGTGGTGAGCACCAGCGTGCCGGTGACCACGGCCACGATGGCGATCGTGAGACGTCGGCGCATGCGGAAGACCAGTCCTGCTCAGGCGAGCCGGTAGCCCACACCCCACACGGTGGTGAGAGGCAGCTCGTCGCCGAGCTTCTTCCGCAGCTGTCGGACGTGGACGTCGACGGTCCGCTCGTCGCCGTACCAACCTTCGCCCCACACCCCGTCGAGCAGCTGCCGCCGCGACAGCGCCAGGCCGCGGTTGGCGGCCAGGTAGGCCAAGAGATCGAACTCGCGGGTAGTGAGGGCCACGACTCTCCCCGCGCACAGGACCTCGCGCCGGCCCGTGTCCACCACCACCGCTCCGATCTCGGTCGTCACCGGTTCGACTCTGGCGGTAGTGCCGGCCCGGCGGAGGATGGCCTTGACCCGGGCCACCAGCTCGCGGGGAGAGAACGGCTTGGTCACATAGTCGTCGGCACCCAGCTCGAGCCCGAGCACCCGGTCGATCTCGTCGTCGCGTGCGGTGAGGATGATGACGGGGACGTCACTCGTCCGGCGCACCTGGCGGCAGAGCTCGAGGCCGTCAAGCTCACCGGGAAGCCCGATGTCCACGATCAGCAGCGTGGGCCGTTCGCGGTCCATGTAGGACAGTCCGTGCTCGGCGTCGTCGGCTTGGAGGACTCGGAAGCCCTCCCGGCGGAGGTACATGGCGACCAGGTCGGAGATGTTGTGGTCATCTTCGACCACGATGACGGTGTCGTCGCTGGTGGTCACCTCACCAGCCTGCCATGTCGACCCTGTTGCGCCGGGGAGTGCGCCGGGGGGGACCAGCTCCGCCCGTGGGCCGGCCGCTGCCACCACGGCCGTCGCACCCGGGTCATTCCACCAGTGGACCCCCGAGAGGTGAGGAGTCGTCGGTGACGATGTTAGGGAACCGTGAGGTCAGTCCCACAGCCCGGCGGGGGAGTCTCCCAATCGGTAATGGCCGGGGAGCAACTCACCGGCTCCGGCGCGTTCGATCCGCCGCTTCATCCCCTCCGAGAGGGCGTCCGCCTTGATCATCTCGATGAACAGCGACGTGGCGTTGCCGACGTCGAAGAAGTCACGCTGCCATGACCACTGCCAGTCTCCCGGCGTAGCGGAACCAGCTGCCACCGAGCCCGGCGATCTCGTAGCGGCGTCCCGTCGGGTCGCGTGGCGTCGGCGATCTGCTTCCACAGGCCGATGACCTCGCCCTGGACGGGGTCGATGAGCACCTTCTGGTACGGATAGGTCCAGCCGTCCAGCCCGCCCATCTCGCAGGCCGAGGGCGATGTCGCGGATCTCGTCGCGTCCGACGGCCATGAACTCCTCGTGCGGACCGATGTTCCAGCCGTAGGTGGCGTCCTCGGTGTACATGTCGGCCATCGGCCGCCAGTCACCGGCGTCCTGGGCGCGCCGGTTGGCCTCCAGCCACCGCTCCACCATCTCTTCCAGCTCCTCGTAGGGAAAAGGCGGCACGTCTCAGTCCTCCTCGATTCGTCAACGCTTTGGTGGGGCAGAACCTCACAGCCTGTTCGACCATCGGCCGCATCACTTCGGCCGGGCTCTCGTCGACGACGGTGAGGACGCCTTTCTTCGACACCGAGAAGACATCAGGCGCCTCGGACTCACAGACCCCGTGTCCCTGGCACAGGTCCCTGTCGACCACGATCCTCACGCCGGCCGGCCGCCCGACGGGGCCGCGCGCCGACCGGTAGTCGCACGGCGCAGGGCTGCTGCGAGCTGGACGACCATCTTCGAGTGGTCGTTGCGGTAGGTCTCCGACGGCTGGGCCAGCTCGAACTCCCAGTGCCGGCAGCAGCACCGAGAAGATGGCCTTCAGCTGCATCATGGCGAACGGCGCGCCCACGCAGCGGTGCCGCCCGGCACCGAACGGGATCCACGTCCACGGGTTCGGCCGGTCCTCGGCCCGGGGCTCGAGGTAGCGCTCGGGCACGAAGGCGTCGGCGTCGGGGAAGTCCTCGGCGATCCGGTTGGACACCGCCAGGCTCGCCCCCACCAGCTTGCCCGGCGGCGATGCGGAACCCCTCGACTTCGAGCTCCTCCTTGGCCACGCGCAGCACCAGGATGAGCGGCGGGTGAAGTCGCAGCGCCTCCTTGATGGCCGATTCGAGGCGGGGCATCTCCCGCAGCGCCTGGTAGCTGACCTCCTCACCCTGGGCATAGAGCTCGTCGAGCTCGTCGGTGCACCGGCGCCAGCTCGTCGGGATGGCGCAGCAGCTCGATGAGCGTCCAGGCCGCGGTCCCCGACGTGGTGTGGTGGCCGGCGAACATCATCGAGATGAACATCCCGGTCACCATGTCGGTGGAGAACCGGGGCGATCCGTCGTCCTCCCGGATCGACATCAGGACGTCGAGGAGGTCACGGTCCTCGTCGGTGGCGGCCGGCCCGTCCCGTCGGCCGTCCATGATGCCCTGGACCAGGGCCACGAGGCCCAGCCGGGCGGCGTCGCGCCGTCGGAAGCTCTCGATATCGGCGTAGGGGTCGACGTAGGCGATGGCGTCGGTCCCCTGCTCGAGGTCGTGGTAGAGCCGGGCGAAGCGTCGGTCGAGCTCGTCGGCGGAACTTGCGATCCGATCAGGCAGGCCGACGACGTGTAGATGGTGAGCTCGGCGAACCAGTCGAGCAGGTCGATCGTCGCCCGTCGTCGGCCCAGCCCGCCACCATGGCCGTCGACCTCGTCGGCGATCGTCGACGCGTGGCCGCGCATGAACTTGTCGCGCAGCGCCTGGTTGTGGAGCATCTCGCGCCGGCGTTCGGGGGGCGCGTCGAAGACCACTCCCTCGCCGAAGATCGGCGTCATGAACGGGTAGGCCTCGGCCTGGTCGAGGAGCTCCTCGGGCGCCCGGAAGAACAACTCGTTGGCCTCGGCCCCCGTGAGCAGCACGACGTCTCGGTCCGCCAACCGGAATCGGCCGACGTCGCCGCACTCCGCCCGGACCCGTTGCATGAGCCCGATGGGGTCGACGCCGCAGCTCCTCGAGATGCCCGTGCTCCTCGTCGCCCCCCGAGACCCGCGGCGGCTCGCGTAGTTCGACGTCGATGGTCATGGTGTACCTCCGCTGCTCGGCCGGTCCCGACGCACGGGCGCCTCGGGCTGGACTTCGATCATGGTCAGGTGGGTCCCCACGCGGAGCCTCGACCGCGGCCACCACGGCCTGCGGCCACCGCCGGCCGGTCGCAGGAAGTGGCCGTGGCGGGCCAGCCCCCAGCGGACCCACTCGCCCAGGACCTCGGTCGGTGACCTCGGGGTCCCAGTCCGAGCCCATGCTCGGTCAGGGTCTGACCGGGTCGGACGATCGATGGCGCGCACCCCGGTGCCCTCGAGCTCCATCTGCAGCGTGCGCGACGTAACCCTCGAGGCCCCACTTCGACGCCACGTAGGCCGCCATGCGCGGGCCGGGGCGAGCGCACGCACGTCGGAGGTGACGAAGACGATGTCGCCGTGGTGGCGCTCGATCATGCCCGGAGCCAGGAGGCGCACCAGCTCGGTGGGCGCCCGCCGAGGTTGACGCCCGATCACGCGCGTCGAAGCGCCCGGGGTCGGCGTCGAGCGCCGAGCCGGGAGATCTGCGCCCGGCACTCGACACGAGGATCGTCGATGTCGCCGACAGCCGCCTCCGCGGCACTCGGCGAACGACGTCGATCGAGTCGCCGTCGGCCAGGTCGAGGGCGAAGGCGTGCGCCTCGCCACCCTGCGAGCCGGATCGCCGCGCGCGATCTCCTCGCACCGGCCCAGGCGCCGGGCGCCGAGGACCACCGGGTGACCGCCGGCGGCCAGGGCCCGCGCCGTGGCCAGGCCGATTCCCGATGAGGCGCCGGTGACGACCGCGGGGCGACGGTCGGGATGGGCGATGTACCGGGACATGGGTCGACGCGGTCTTCGTTCAGAGCGCCGACACCGTGGTCGGGAGGGCGGCGAAGCCCCGCACGTTGATGGAGTGGACCCGCTCGGCCCCCGCCGGCGTCGATGTCGTAGTCGACCGACCCGGTGCACGAGCTCCTCGAGACCGACGCGGGCCTCGAGCCGGGCCAGGGCGGCGCCCAGGCAGAAATGGCGTCCGCTGCCGAAGCTGATGAGCTTCGAGGTGTCGCGGTCGAGGTCGTAGCGATCGGGTCGGGGAAGACGCCGCGAGTCCCGGTTGGCCGACCCGACGAGCAGCAGGACCCGTCGCCCGTCGGGTAGGACGGTCCCCCGCAGGTCGACGTCGCCCGTGGTCACCCGCAGCAGCATCTGCGTCGACGTGTCGAAGCGCAGGGTCTCCTCCACCCAGTCGGGGACCCGGCCCGGGTCGGCGAAGGCCTTGGCCCGCTCGTCGGGGAAGCGCCACGCCCAGTACCAGGCGTTGGCCGAGCAGCTTGGTGGTCGTCTCGTTGCCGGCCACGACCATGAGGAAGAGGAAGGAGATGATCTCGTCGTCGGTCGAGCCGGTCCCCGTCCGAGATCGGCGTCGAGCAGCGCCGAGGTCAGGTCGTCGGTCGGCCGGGCCCGGCGGCGTTCGGTCACCATCTCGCCGAAGTAGCCGGCCAGGGCGAGGGCGGCCTCCATGCCTTCGGCCGGGATGTCGTCGAGACCCCTCCTCGCGATGCACGAGGAGGTCGGCCAGGCGTCGCACCTCGGCCCGGTCGCTACGGGGAACGCCGATCATCTCGGAGATCACGTCCATGGGCAGCAGGCCGGCGAAGTCGGCCACGAAGTCGAAGTCCCGGCGCTCGACGGCGGTGTCGAGGTGCTCGACGGCGAGCTCCCGGATGCCGCCCTCGAGCTCGGCCACCCGACGAGGGGTGAAGACCTTGGAGACGAGCGAGCGCATCCGCGTGTGGTCGCGGCGGGTCCATGGCGAGGAACGACATGGCCCGGTGGGCGTCGGGTCCGTAGGCGGCGGGATCGAGGGAGACGCCGAACCGGTTCGACAGCTGGGCGGGGTTCGCGGAAGGCGGCGAGGACGTCATCGTGGCGCGAGAGCGCCCAGAAGTCGAGCTCGTCGTTGCGGTAGAGCGGCGCCTCGGCCCGCAGACGGGCATAGGTCGGGTAGGGGTCCTCGTGCATCTGGTAGTCGTACGGGCTGTAGCGCAGCGGAGCCACCGGTCGTCCGTCGTCATCGGACGCCCTCGAGAAGCGGCCCGGGCCACGTCGGCGAGGGCGTCGGGGACACCCCCGTACGGCAGGTGCCCCATCCCGGCCCACAGCATCGCACCGGAGTAGGCCAGATCGAGGCCGAGCAGGACGGTGGGATCGGCGTCGGCGCCGAGCGCCGAGGCGATCCGGGCGTGCAGCTCGGCGCCGAACCGCACTCGCAGAGCCCGCACGTCGGGCCCGCTGCCGAGCAGGGCGGTGGTGCACGCCGCCGCCAGTTTCGGATCGTCGGCCATGAACAGACCAAGATCCTCGAGCGCGCCGGTCAGTCGATCGGCAACGCGCTCACCCCGGGAAGGTCGGGTGACGGCCGGCAGCGCATCGAACCGCCGCCACAGGACCTCGGCCAGCAGGTGGTCCTTGGAGGCGAAGTAGGTGTAGGCGGTGGCCGGGGCCACGCCGGCTCGCCGCGCCACGCTGCGCACGGTGAGCCCCTCGTATCCACGCTCACGCGCCTCGTCGGCGGCGGCGTCGACCAGCGCTGCACGACACCCGCCTGCTTGATCGTGAGCCGCCGCCGCGTCGTCTCGGCCGCCTCGGCGGCACCGGTGGCCGCGCCGTCGGACTCGGCGTCCTCGGACTCCGGGCCGTCGAAGTCCTCCCGGTCCATCTGTGCCAGACGGGTCATGGTTGGGCGTCCGGCTCGGGGATGTGGGGCGTCCCGTCGCGCATGGCCGGGAACCGGAAGGTGGCCGCGGTCGTGCCGGCGGTGATCCGGGTGATGTCGGCCTCGGGCAGCGTCTCGGTGTCGTCGTCGATGACCACCTCCCACCGGCAGTGCGGCGACCGGTCCGAAGGGACCCGCGGAGGACGGTGGACGGGGCGGATCCGGGCCTTCGGGTTCACCGCCTGGGCGGTGACGTCGAAGGTGCCGTCCTCGATGTGGTGGCACATGCTGGTCACCATGCGTCGCCGCAGGGCTCGGCGTCCATGAGCGCTCCGCAGTGGGCCAGCTCGAAGTAGCCGTGGTTCTCGTCGACCACCTCGTAGCGGACGTCCATGTAGTGGTGGGGGAAGCCGGGGTCGAGCTGGAGGACCTTGAAGATGGCCGACGACGCCGTCGCCTTCGATCTCCATGATCTGGCGCAGCCGCTCGCCGTAGACGGGGCTCGCCCCCGCCCACTCCTCGATGGCCAGCTCCTTCATCGACGTCGGCCCCGTAGCGCATGCCGATGGCGGCGCACATGGACCGGTCGAGAAGGTGCACGATGAGGGCGTACTCGCGCACCAGCCGGACGAGGGCCTCCTTGGACAGGTCCTCGTAGCGGAAGTCGGGGTCGAAGGGCCCCGAGTAGTCTTTGCGGTCGGTCATGTCGACAGACTACGGTCCAGACACCTGTCCGGCAATAGAGGATGGTCATGGTGCCCGAACACAGTCCTCCCACCGTCGGTGTGATCGGTCTGGGTGACATCGGCAGCGGAGTGGCCGCGGGGCTGGTCCGCGCCGGGATCGACCTGGTCGTCTGCGACATCCGGCCCGAGTCGACCGCGCCCTTCGCGGACACCGCCCGGATGGCTACCGATCCGGCCGAACTCGGGGCCCTGGTCGATGTGGTGGTGGTCGCCGTCGTCACCGACGACCAGGTGCTGGCGGTGCTCGACGGCGCCACCGGGGCGATGGCCGGTGCCCGACCGGGCTCGACGATCCTGATCCTCTCGACTGTGGCCCCCCGCACGCTGGCCCGGGTGGCGGAACTGGCCGGCTCCGGCGATGTCGACGTGGTCGATTGCGGGGTCAGTGGCGGTCCCACGGCGGCAGCCGAAGGAGCTCTGGTCTCCATGATCGGCGGGGACGATGCCGTCGTGGCGCGCATCCGACCCGTTCTCGACGCCTTCAGCTCGCTGGTCGTCCGTATGGGTCCGCTCGGGGCGGGGCTCCACGCCAAGCTGGCCCGCAACCTCGTCCAGTACGCCTCCTGGTTGGCCGCCTACGAGGCCCAGGTCCTGGCCGAAGCGGCCGGCGTCGATCTGGCCAAGCTGGCCCAGGTGATCAAAGCCAGTGACGCCCGCATCGGCGGCGCGTCGACACTGATGTTCCGGCGCACGGCGGCGCCGTTCTCGTCCGCGGACGACGCCGGTCTCGTCCAAGCCATGCGGACTGCCGCCGCCCTCGCCCACAAGGACCTGCGGGCGGCGATGGAACTGGGCCGGTCGCTCGGCCTCGAGCTCCCGTTGGCGGCCATGACCGACGCCCGGGCCGATGCACTATTCGGGATAGCGCCCGACACCACGACCGCCGGCGCCGGTGACGGGGACCGACGGTGACAATCTCACGGCCGCCACCTTGAACGGTTTGGCGGCCGGTGACCCACTCGATCCGGGTACCGTGTGCGGTCCACTGATAAGCAAGCGCCAACAGGCCCGGGTGGAACGGTACATCCGGCTGGTCGAGCAGGAAGGGGGGAGCGTCGTGGTGGGAGGTGGTCGACCGGCCGACGGGCCGAAGGGGTTCTTCGTGGAACCCAGCCCGGTGGTGGGACTGGGCCAGGATGCTCGCGTCGTGCAGGAAGAGATCTTCGGTCCCGTCCTGGTGGTCTCTCCCCACGACGGGGACGACGACGCCGTGCATCTGGCCAACGATTCTCCCTACGGCCTCTCCGGATCGGTTTGGTCCGGGGACCGTGGGCGGGCCATGACCGTGTCCGCTCGTTTGCGCACGGGCACCGTGGAGGTCGACGGCTGTGCGTGGTACAGCCCCGACGTCGCCTTCGGCGGGTACAAGCAGTGGTGGCCCGGGCGCGGGATGGGGGTCGCCGTATTCGAGGAGTATCTGGAGACCAAGTCGATGGCGGAGCCGGCATGACCGCTGAGCGGCGACCGCCGACGCCGAACCGGGCACGGGGCATCGAAAAGATGCGCGAGGTCTACAACTTCACGGTCGATCCCGAGGACGTCCCGGGCGACTTCATCGCCTATACCGTCGACCATCTCTTCGGCGACGTCTGGTGCCGCCCCGGTCTCGCCGTCCCCGAGCGCCGGTTGCTGACCATCGGCGTCCTGGCCGCATTGGGGAAGACCGACCTGCTCGACGTCCAGTTCTCGAGTGCCCTGGCCAACGGCGAGCTCACCGAGGACCAGGTGCGGGAGATCGTCGTCCACCTCGTCCACTACGTCGGATGGCCCTTGGCCACCGATCTGAGCGCAGCGGCGGAGCGCGTCATCGCCCGCCGGAACTCTGAAAAGCCGTGAGCAGCGGCTCCCGGGCATGAACAGCTACCACTTCGACGGCAAGGTGGCGGTGGTGACCGGTGCCGGGCGCGGCATCGGTCGTGTTTATGCCGAGGCCCTGGCGCGCGCCGGGGCGGCGGTGGTGGTGGCGGACATCGACGAGGAGAACGCACGAGCGGTGGCCGAGGCCATCACCGCCACCGGAGCGAAAGCCGAAGCGGCACATGTCGATGTGTCGGCCCCCGAATCCGCCCAGGCCATGGTGGACCTGGCCGGGGAACGTTTCGGTGGGATCGACTTCCTGGTGAACAACGCCGCCATCTTCGGCGGCATGAAGCTCGATCTGCTCCTGACCGTGGACTGGGAGTATCTCCAGCGGTTCCTGGCGGTGAACCTCGCCGGTGCCCTCGTCTGCACCCGCGCCTGCTACCGGTCGATGGCCGAGCGCGGGGGCGGGGCCATCGTGAACCAGTCGTCCACCGCCGCCTATCTCTACGCCGGCTACTACGGATGGGCCAAAGCCGGGGTGAATTCGCTGACCCAGCAACTTGCCCACGAGCTCGGGGGCATGAACATCCGGGTGAACGCCATCGCGCCGGGACCCACAGACACCGAAGCGGCCCGCTCGGTCGTGCCCGACGCCTACATGCGCGAACTGGTGGGCTCGCTCGCTTTGAAGCGCCAAGGGCAGCCCGAGGACCTTGTCGGCATGTGCCTGTTTCTCTTGTCCGACGACGCACAGTGGGTAACCGGACATGTCTTCAACGTTGACGGTGGCCAGGTGATGCGTCCCTAACTACGCCTCACCGGTGCCGGGGGCTCCTCGTCTCCTGGAAGAACCTCTGGGCGGCTGCAGAGTCCTCTCCCACCCATTCGGCCTGAGCAGCACACCTGAAACGCCCGTCCGACCTGCCCGGTCATGTCGCGTTTTGACGGCGGTGTGACCTTGCGGCAACGTGCCGCTCATGGGGAACGCGTTCTTCGACACCGTGAACGTCCAGCCCGCAGGCGCCGGTCGATACGTGGCCGAGCTCGACGAGCGCTGGAACCTGCGGCCCCTGCCCCAAGGCGGCATCGTCACCGCCATCGCCGTCCGGGCCATGGAGGTGGAGCTCGCCCATGACGACCAGCGGCCCCGCACCCTCCATACGACCTTCGCGGCCCAGGTGGCCCACGGTCCGCTCACCATCGACGTCGAGGTCCTTCGTGCGGGACGGTCGATGTCCCAATTGCGTGCCGAGGTCCGCAATCCCGGTGCGGAGCGCGGCCACCTGACGACCTGTGTCTTCGGTGCCACCCGTCGCGGCTTCGACTTCACCGACCTCCGTCTCCCGGCCGACATTCCCCGCCCGTCGGAGTGCCCTTCCTTTCGCGACCCACCACCGGAGAACGTCCCCGCCTTCGGGCCGATGCCGTTCTGGGATGAACTGGTCGAGGGCCGCTCTGCACTCGGCCACCCGCCGTGGGAGGACTACGTGCCCGATCGTGCCGAGCGGGCCATGTGGTACCGCTTCGACGAGTCACCATTGCTCGACGACGGGCGCCTCGACCCGCTGGCGCTGATCGTCCTCGCCGATTCGATGCCAGGAGCGGTGGGGGAGAAGGTCGGCCGCACCGACCGGTCATGGTTCGCGCCCAGTGTCGATCTCACCGTTCACTTCCTCGACGACTGTCGCTCGTCATGGGTCCTGGCTCACAACCGGGCACGTTTCGCCGGTGACGGCTACGCGTCGGCCGATATGGCCCTCTGGGACTGTGGTGACGACGGCGCTGCGGCCCCCCGTCTCGTTGCGTACGCCACTCAGATGTTCCTGTTCACCTTCACGAGCTGAGACGAAGAGACGTCGGGCTGGCAATCAGCTCGTCGACCGGTCCGCCTGGAGATCTCTCACCGTCCCCTTCGGCGATGGCCACCAGGATGCCCGCCGCAGGCATGGGCCTGACGGAAGGCAGCCTGGAGCATCGCACGACCACGCTCAGCGCCTACGGGGAAGGGCACGATGCCAGTGCGCCAGCCCGGGAGCGCGTTTGACGACGTCATGACGTCGACGCTCGTCCGGGATGGCGGACGATGTCTGACCGGTTGATTGCCTACGACGACACGGGGGCTCTGGCCAGGAACACTTCGGCGTCCGCAGCCGGCAGGGGACGACTGAAATAGAAGCCTTGACCGGCATTGCAGCCTTCGTGCTGTAGACGCACGAGCTGATCGGCTGTTTCGATGCCTTCGGCCACCGTCTCGAGGCCGAGAGCATTGCCCAGTTCGACGAGGGCGTGCACCAGAGCGGTGCCGGGTCCGTCTATGTCCGTACCGGCGATGAACGTCCGATCGATCTTGACAATGTCGACGGGGAACTTCTGGAGGTAGGACAGCGATGAATAGCCAGTCCCGAAGTCGTCGATCGCCAGGCGGACTCCGAGGTCCTTCAACTCGCCCAGTCTCACGTCTGACTCCTGGGAGTCGAGCATCAGGGTCGTCTCCGTCATCTCCAGGATCAACCATGTCGGGTCCAGACCCGATCGTTGCAGTGCGTGACGCACGTCCTCGACGAATGTGCCGGTCTCGAACTGACGGGGTGAGACGTTCACGGACACCGCCGTCGCCAGCCCCAGGTCACGCCAGGAGCAGATCTGGCGACAGGCTTCCTCCAGCACAAAGGCGCCCACATCGACGATGAGGCCCGACTCCTCGAGCGCCGGAATGAAAGTGTCAGGTGCCTCCACGTGCCCTGAAGGGCGTCGCCAGCGCAGGAGTGCCTCCATGCTCCTGACGGCGCCGTCGTCGAGCTTGATGACCGGCTGGTACACAAGGAAGAACTGACCACCTGACAGGGCGAGGCGGAGGTCTCTTTCGAGCTCGATGCGGGCCCGGAACTCGCCGCGCATCTGGGACTCGAAGCGGACGGCTCGACTCCGGCCCGCGGCCTTCGCTTCGTAGAGGGCAACGTCGGCATCCATAAGCAGATCCGCGGCCGAGGTGTAGGCACCCGAGACGATTCCGATACTGGCCGAAATAGTGAGCTGTGGCCGGGCGTCGCTGTGGACCGCGAATGGAGCGTCAAGAGCCTCGAGGAGACGTTGGGCGGCGCCCTCGGCATCGCGGGCGCCGGGGCCGTCGACCAGGACAACGAATTCGTCGCCTCCGAGGCGCCCGATCGATTCCGAGGCGCGTAGGGCACCGCAGAATCGGATTGCCACCTCACGCAGGAGCTCGTCACCGACGCGATGACCGAGCGAGTCGTTGACGTCCTTGAATCGGTCGAGATCGATGAAGAGCACCGCTCCGACCCCGCCCGTGAGATTGCCGCGCGCCTGCATCTGCTCGATCCTGTCCAAGATCAGCTTTCGGTTGGGCAGGCCGGTGAGGGGGTCGTGGGTGGCGAGCCGCTCGAGCGCGTCGCGCGTCGAGCGGAGCTGCGTGATGTTGTGCGCCGAGACGACCAGCCCGTTAACCGTCGGATCGTCGAGCAGGTTCACCATGCTCAGCTCACAGGGAACGGCGCCGCCTTCGCCCCGGCGCTCCAGGGCAACCTCGACGATTGTCGGACCGTGGTCAGCCTGCTGGTTGTCGAGTGCGGAGGCCAGTGCCGTCTGAAACGCCGGACGATCCGACGCGCTTACCAGATCGAGAAGGGGACGGCCTTCCACGAGGGCCTGGTCATGGCCCAACATCCGGGTGATCGCGGCCGACACAGACTCCACCGCGCCCGTGCGGTCGAGAAGCAAGAGGATGCTGGCCGAATTGTGAACGAGGGACCGGAACCGTTCGGTGTCGTTGGTCGCCACTTCCCAGCGCCGGCGTTCGGTGATGTCTCGCACGCACCAGACGAGTCCGTTGACGGGCGGTTTGTCGATTAGGTTGGCACCGATCAGCTCGACCAGCTTCCAACCCGTCGCCGTCCTCACCCGGAGCTCGATGGGACTGCCGATGTCCTTGCCTTGGACGCTGTCGAGTGACGCAATCGCCAGCTCGCGGTCCTCGGGATGGAGCAGTTCGAGCGCGCTCAAGCCGACGATGTCGGAGTTGGAAAGGCCGAAGGTCCGCTCGGCGACCGGATTACCCCAGATGAGGTTGCCGGAAGCGTCGGCCACCACCACGGCATCCGGCAATTCCAAGACGAGACGCTCGAGCCACCCAGGTTCCATGTGCTCCTCCCACGAGCTGTCTCTGGGACATCGGCCTGTCGGCACGGCTTCTGAACCCTGGCCAGGGGGGTCACATGCCCTGTAGGAGCCCCAGGGACAGCGAGCAGGGACGATGTCGGGGCCGACGACGGGGGAGCTTCCCCGACGGGGGGTCCGGGGTGCTTCGTCGGCGATCAGAGGACTGCGTCCTCGGGGCGGGACCCGATCCTCAGGCTTACCCGGTACCGCCAGTTGCCATCGTGAACATGTGCGCGACGAAGGCGCGATACTCCCCTCGTGAATCCGGTGGTCACCGACGCCTGGCGAACGATCGTCCCGGGCCCGGACGACAAGAACGGACCGCTCGCCCCGCTTCTGCTGGCTCTGACCGTCGTGACGGGCATGGTGGACGCATTCAGCTACCTGGGGCTCGGACACGTCTTCGTGGCCAACATGACGGGGAACGTCGTATTCCTCGCCTTCGCGCTGGCCGGCGCCGGGGGCTTCTCCCTGGCAGCCTCCCTCGCCGCGCTCGCCGCCTTCTCCGCCGGCGCACTGGTGGGTGGGCGCCTTTCGGCGCGACTGGGCGATCATCGGGGTGGCCTGCTGGTCGTCGTCAGTGCGTTCGAAGCGGTGCTGGTCGCCACCGCGGCGATCATCGTCTCGCTCGTCCACAGCCCCGGAGCGGGGGCCACGCGTTACGTCCTCATCATCGTGCTCAGTCTCTCGATGGGAGCGCAGAACGCCATGGCTCGCAAGTTGGCAGTGCCGGACCTGACCACGACGGTGCTGACCCTGACCATCACGGGCATATCGGCCGACAGTCGTCTTGCCGGAGGTGGTGGCTCCAAGGTCGGGCGCCGGCTCGTGTCCGCCCTTTCCATGTTTGTCGGTGCTCTCATCGGCGCGATGCTCGTTCTCAAGGTCAGTCAGGTGGTAGCCGTTCTCGTGGCCTTGGCCGTGCTGTGCGCCATCCTTGCCTTCACGGCATCGCTCTCGAGATCCACCCGCGTGTGGGTCCACCCGTCGGCGTAGGTGACAACGTCTTCACCGCTCCGATGCTGATCGACGGTGGCGGTTGACCGTTCGTCATGGCGGATCTGAGAGCGTCCCAGACGACATTGCCGTCGTAAGGCACTGCGTCCTCGGCGTAGTACCACCAGAAGTACCCACGGATGTAGTCATCGCCCGAGATATGGAGGGAGTAGTACTTCGACAGGAGAGCCGCCTTGGCCGCCGATCACGGCGCAGTGCACGCCCGCGACTATCGTCCGGAGAGCGCATGAGTGGCGCCGCGGAAGTCGGCGGCGGCAGGAGGTGACGATCGTGAAGGGCTACGTCCTGACAGTGGAGCGGGTCATTGCGGCTTCGGCCGAGACGATCTTCGACGTCCTGTCCGATGCGACCAAGCACGATCAGATCGACGGCTCGGGGATGCTTCAAGGCAAGAGACCCGAGGCGCCGCAACGCCTGGCGCTCGGTACGACGTTCGGGATGTCGATGAAGATGCTCCATCTGTCGTATTCGACGGTGAACAGGGTCGTCGAGTTCGAGCCGAACCGTCGGATCGCCTGGCAGACCGGCCCCACGGGGTCCATGGCCCGGGTCCTGGCCGGCCGTATCTGGCGTTACGAACTCCAGCCCGTCGAAGGCGGGACCCTGGTGCGCGAGAGCTGGGACGTCACTCCCGATCATCAGCGGGTGCTGCTCAAGCTCGGGGACATCTACTCGGGCAAGACCCGCCGTGACATGGAACGGACCCTCGAGCGGCTTTCACAGCTGGTGACGCAGAGCTGACACGCGAGGCCGGCCGGTCCGAACCCCGTGGCTACGGGCGAAGCGCGACGCGCCACGGCTCGAGGTCGAGGTTCGGGTAGAGGCGTTGGGTGGCCTTGAGTAGTGAGTTGTTCCATATCGGATGACCCGGAGGCGGGAAACCGAGGAGCGCCAGCTCGCGGGGGGTCGATCCTTCGGCGAAGCGGGTCCAGTCCGGCGACGTGGCGCGCGACTGGCCCGAGTTGTAGGCGATCCAGTCCTGTCCGGCGACGCGGTAGCTCACGTTCAAGAGGAACCGCGATCCTCCGGGTTCCGACAGCTGGACGGCGCGGTGAAAGACGTCGGGACGATAGGCCAGGTAGGAGCCACGGACGCCGGCCGCACCCTTCTCGAGCGCGTAGAGCTCCGGGTCGCGATCGGGCATGATCAGCGGCACTGTCGGTCGTCGACCGACGGAGTCACGGACCGACACCAGATGGGTGGGATTGCCGGTGGCGCCCACATCCGAGAGATAGAGGAATCCCTCCATATGCCACCAGGGTGCCTCTGACACCGCGGGCAGCCAGGAGTGGTTCCGGTCGGTGTGCATGGGCTGTTCGTAGTTGGTGATTCCGGTGTACTTGGCCGACACACCGGTCTGGTAGATCCGGAGGTCGGTCGTGCCGAGTGCGCGCTCGGCGAAGTCGACGATCCCGGGATGCACCACCAGGCGATTGAGCGCGCCGGTGCCGGGGAAGGGGAACAGTCCGGCCCAGCGATGCTGCTCGGGACGGAACCCGGGGCCCTCGTCGGGCCAGACGAAATCGTCACCCGGTGCGGGCGGGTGCCCGAGCCGGCGCTCTGTCTCGCCGTCGGGATCGGCGTGGTACTGCTCGGCGGTGGGGAACAGCTGGTAGAGATCGTCACGGGCGGCGTCGATCTCGTCGGTTCCCACCAGGCCCTCGAGAAGGACCCAGCCGTGTTCCCGCCAGCGTTGGACCTCGTCGTCGGTGGCTCGTCGAGCGCCCATGGCAGTCGATCAGTCGAGGACGGCGATCGGGCACCGGTCGTTCAGAAGCCGGTGCCCGGCCACGGCGGCGACATCGAGCCGCGCCCGGGCCGTGGCGGGCGGCAAGATTTCAGATTCGGTCACGCGCCGAACAGTACACGGTGCCGGTTCACGCCCAGTAGTCGAAGAGACGTACCTCGGCCGGTGACGCGGCCGACTGGTCACGAACCGAGATGCTTCCAGTGCACGCCGTCGGTTGTCCGCCACAAGCCGGCCCCCACCTCGCACACCCACCCGTGGTCGGCGTCGACGAAGACGATATTGCCGCTTCCTCCAGCGACAAGTCCGGCGCGGGCGAGGCCGGACACGGTCGACCAGGTGTGGCCCCCGTCGGTCGTCTCGAACACTCCCGACCGGTCGGGGAAAAACCAGGCCGCGTCAGGGGTGAGCACGGCCAGGTTCTGGTGTCCGAGGGAGTAGGGCGACACGTACCCCCCGACAGGCAGACCGCCACCTGACGGGAGCGAGACATTGCCGCTCAGCACCGGTGCATTGGCCGCGGCGGTCAGCGTCCAGTGCCGGCCGCCGTCCCTCGACCGGTAGAGGGCCTTGGCCTGCGACCCGCCGCTCGGCTGTGACGCGCACACCATCCAGAGGTCGTCGGTTCCCGATGCCGCGATCTCCTGACCGACGTCGAAGAAGGTCGGACACGGGTCCGGACGTGTCGACCAGGTCCGCCCCCCGTCGAAGGTATACGCGATTCGCCCCAATGCGGCCTCACCCTCCGCTCGTGCCGGCGCGAACATGAGCACATAGGCGCGGGAGCGTGTGATCCGGGCTAGCTCGAGGTCCTGGTCCGCCACCGACAGTCCCGGTTCTTCGTCCACCGGCGGAGCGTTCGTCGTCGGTGTCCATGTCGCGCCGTCGTTCAACGAGACGTCCACGGTGGCCGGGCATGCAGGCGCTGTCGACAGAGAGCTGAGCGCGCACGTTCCGACGACGGCCCACACGTTGGCACCGATTGCACTGACATCCGAGACCACCGGACCGACCGGTGCTTGTGTCCAGGTGCGGCCCCCGTCGGACGTGACCCACAGCGGAACCGTGCCCAGGGGCGACGGTGTCCCCCCCCACAGGTAGCCATGGGTGGTGTCGGCGAACTCCAGCTGGGCAGGCAGGTCCGTCGGGAGGTGGTCGTCCACCACGCGCCATGTCGCACCGCCGTCGTGGGTCGTCGCCAGCACGGAGGACGCCCCGTGGAAGGCGACACCGAAACCGCCTGAATCGCTGATGAAGACGACATCGGCCAGGTTGGCCAGGGGAACCGGCGTTCCCACGGCCAGCGCTCCCACGTGTGCGTCGAAGGCGGCGAAGGCCTGGGTCGTCGGACGCGACCGCGGGACGGCCAATCCGATGACGAGGCCCACCACGAGGATCAGGACACCGAGGGCGGCAAACCCCGAGGCCACCCGCTGACGGCGCATCCGGGCAGCCCGTGAGAGTACGGCGCGCAACGTCCGCGTCGTCGGCGCCAGAGGCGCCGGATCATCCAGATGCTTGAACATCATCCGCTCCTTGGGGACGACTGGCGCCCAGGTGATGGCGCAAGGCGATCAGCCCGCGCGAGGCATGGGATTTCACGGCACCGGCCGAAATGCCCAAGGCGGCTGCCACGTGGCTCTCCGACCAGTCGGCCAGATACCGCAACACCACCACCTCGCGCTGTCGCCGGGGCAGGCGGCGAAGTGCGCGTGCCAGATCGATCCGCTCGGCCTGGTGGACGTCGACGAGGACCAACGGATCGTTGACGAGACTGGAAAGACGCCGGCGACGGCGGTGGCGGTCGATGGAGAGATTGGTGGCCACGGTCACGATCCAGCCTTCGGGGCGCTCCCGCAGGCGCGACCACCTCAGGTGGGCACGGGCGAGCGCCTCCTGGGCGACATCTTCGGCGTCACCCCGGTCTCCGAGAACCCGGAACGACACCCGATAGGCGAGGCGATAGAGGTCCGGGAACGCTTCGTCGAATCGCACCCCCTCACCCACGGCGCCGTCCTTCCTGGACCCAGACCCTGTGGGTCTACCAGTTCCCACGCAGAAAGGTCGAAGAAGGTTGGCAGCGAACGGCTACCCGCCCGCCGCCGAGGTCAGAGCCTCGAAATCGGATCCGATGCTGGTGATGATCTCGCACGCCGGCCGATCTCGCGCCAGCCTGAAGCCTTGACCGGCCCAGAGGTTCGTCCCGTGGGGGTCGTGCCGGGCCACGGACGCCCGACGCAGTGCCCTGGTGGCGTTGTTGATGTAGGGGTAGGCCGACGGAGCGTCCGGATGTGCCCGCATGAAATCGTTCAGAAGCCCCCGGGCCCGCCGACCACTGAAGGCACGGGTGATGGCCGTTCGACTGAACTTTGGATCCGCAAGCGCCGCCTTGTGCACGTCGGGCGCTCCGCTCTCGGGGCACCGGAGCAAAGCAGTGCCCAGTTGCGCGCCGGCGGCTCCGGCACGAACGACGGCGGCGACATCGGATCCGGTCATCAACCCGCCGGCGGCGACGACCGGGAGGCTCACTTCGTGGCGGACGGCGGTCACCAGAGCCAGAAGTCCCCAGCCGGCATCAGGAACCGTATCGTCGCCGAATGTCCCTTGATGCCCGCCGGCCTCGATCCCCTGTGCGCCCACGGCGTCGGCACCGGCGCGGGCAGCGATGGAGGCCTCGGCGGGCGTCGTGACGGTGACCATCACCTTCGAGCCGACGCTCTGCAGTCGTCGCACGGTGTCGGATGGGGGACACCCGAGGGTGAAACTCACGATCGGTACCGGATCCCTGGTCAACAGGTCGACCTTGTCCGTCCAGCCGTCGTCGTCCCAGACGGGGACAACCTCCACGCCCAGCGCGTCAGCCTCGGGGCGCAGACTGTCCACGTAGGCGTCGAGAGCGCCCTGGTCGACCTCGGGGCTCTGGGGAACAAAGAGATTCACGCCGAAGGGTGCGGGCGACATTCCTCTCACCTCTCGGATCTGCTGCTCAAGAACACCGGCATCCAGATAGGCGCCGGCCAGGAAGCCCAGACCCCCGGCCTCGCTCACGGCGGCGGCCAACAGGGGCGTCGAGGGTCCACCGGCCATGGGGGCGCCGAGGATCGGCCAGCGCAGATGGAGACCGAGGAGTTCCACAGTCGGCATCGCGTCGAACGCTAGGCCCGCCGCAGGCCTCTGAGCGAGCTTGGTGCGATAGGCGTCCGCGGTGTCATTCCTGCCGTGACCGGCCTGTAAACACGGTGGGACTCAGCCTCGTCAACGGCCGAGGGGCGCGAAGAGATCGCCTATGGAGTCGACACGGTCGAGGACGACCCCGGGCGTGAACCCGAGGAGAGGCTCCCCGCCGACCGAGGCGGCCGCCTCGACCTCGTCCCAGGTGACGGGGGTCGACACCGACGGGCCGTCGATCGCGCGCAGCGAGTAGGGAGACACCGTGGTCTTGGCCATGTTGTTCTGGCTCCAGTCGATGAACACCTTTCCCTCTCGCAGAGGCTTCGCCATCCGCGAGACCACGAGGTCGCCCGCGTCCGCCTCGAGCTCCTGCGCCAGAGTGTGGGCGTATTCGTTGGTGCGCTCCGCCGGCCAATCCTGCCCGGCGATGCTGGCATAGAGTTGGAGTCCTTTCGACCCGCTGGTCTTCGGAAGGACGTCGATGGCGTCCGCCGCGGCGCGGTCTCGCAGCCGCAGGGCGACCCGACAGCACTCCGTGATGGTGGCCGGAGGACCCGGATCGAGGTCGAAGACGAGGAGGTCCGGAGGGTTCGGGCGATCCTTGGGGCCGCCTCGCCACATCGGAGTGTGGAATTCGACCGCCGCCAGGTTCACCAGCCACATCATGGTGGCCAGGTCGTCGACGAGGACGAATTCCGTCGTCTCCTTGCCGCTGTCCTGTTCCAGCTTCTTCCCCCACCGATCAGTTCCCCTGCGGGGGAGCGTCATCGTCCTGATCCAATCGGGAGCACCCCGGGGAGCGTTCTTCTCGATGAAACCCTTGGAGTCGATGCCGTTGGGGAACCGCTTCACCGTGACCGGTCGGTGTTCGAGATGGGGGAGCATGGCCGGGGCGATCCGGGCGTAGTAGTCGAGCATCTCGCGTTTGGTGAACCCCGAGGGAAAGAGCGGTTTCTCCAGATTCGAGAGCTGCAGCTCGCGGTCTCCGACGGTCACCGTCACGCGGGGAGATTCAGGACTCACGGCGCACCTCCTGCGGGCCCTTGTCGTCCCTTATGCCGCGCCACGACGGGTGGCGCATCCGACCGTCCATGGTCCATTCGCTGAAGCTCACCTCGCCCACCAGTGTCGGATCGACCCAGGTGGCCACGTTGCGGTACCGGCTGGGGACCTCGGTACCGAAGGGGTTCACGTCCGAAACCAGGTCGGCGAGCCTGCCGGCCAGATCGTCGAGAAGGGCGTCGGAGAACCCCGTCCCGACCTGCCCGACGTACTCGAGTCCCCTGTCAGAAGGTATTCCGAGAAGAAGCGACCCGAATCGACCCTGGCGATGTCCTTCACCAGGAGTCCAGCCACCGATCACCACTTCTTGCGTGCGTATGTTCTTCACTTTCGTCCACGTCGGCGACCGCTTCCCGGGAAGGTAGGGCGAATCGCGTCGTTTGGCTACGACACCCTCGAGACCCTGCTCCTGGCTGGCCCGCAGGATGTCGGCACCGGGGCCGTCGAAACGCGGGCTCACTGTCCACGCAATCTCGGGAGCCGACGTCAGACCGAGTGCTTCGAGCCGCCTTCTCCGTTCGTCGTACGGCTGGGCGACGAGTGACTCTCCATCGAGATAGAGCAGGTCGAAGAGCACATAGACGACCGGTTGCTCGGCCGCCAGACGCCTGGCCTTGTGGGGGTCGGCAGCGTGGATGCGTGGCTGCAGACGTTGGAACCGCGGCCGCCCCTCGTCGTCGAAGGCGACGATCTCACCGTCGATCACCGCCTGGTGGGATCCGAAGTGCTCGCCCAGGGCACGGAGCTCAGGAAACGACCCGCTCAAGTCATTGCCGTTTCTCGATGTGATCCGGATCCGACCACCGTCGACATAGCCGATGGCCCGGATGCCGTCCCACTTGAGCTCGAAGGCCCAGCCGTCGTCATCCCGTGGCAGGTCACCCAACGCCGCCAGCATGGGTCGGATGTCCTCGGGAGGAGGCTCATAGCCGCTGGGGGCGTCGTCCATGCGGTGGATCATCCAGTCGCGTGCGTACCCTTCGACCCGTTTCCCCCCGGGCCTGGTCGTGGAAAAGAGGACATACTGCCCGTCCACCTTGCTCCCGTGGAGGACGACCATCACCTCACGATCCGACCATTTGATCTCGTCGTAGGTCCCCACGTCCCACAAGATGACCTTGCCTCCGCCGTACTCGCCCTCGGGGATGGTCCCTTCGAAGGTGGCGTACTCCATGGGGTGATCCTCGGTGTGCACGGCCAGATGGTTGGTCCTCTTGTCGAGGGGGAGGCCCTTGGGGATCGCCCAGCTGACGAGGACATCGTCACGCTCGAGCCGGAAGTCCCAGTGAAGGGCGCGGGCGTGATGCTCCTGGATCACGAATCGTCGGGGCTGAACGGCTCGGCGACCACCGGTGGCCTTGGACCGGCGGGGGGCGGCGGCCGGAACGGGCTCGGGAGTGACGGACGCGCGGCGCTTTTGGCGATAGGCCCCGAGCTTCTCTTCGTCCAAGGTTCAGCCGATCCGGGTAGATGACGGATTGTCCTTCAACCTGATCGGGAGAAGTTTACCGACGGACACGGCACGAGGCGGTGTGACGACGCCCATCAGGCGGCCTATCGAATCGGTGGCTCAGGGCTTGTCTTCGATCTCGCCGAAGCGCCCCCGCCAGTGTGCGACGCCAGCTCGGCGATTGTCGGCGGTCCCCTCGTCCGGGTCGAAGCGGTCCACCGCCTTGATGAAGGCGATCGAGGCCACCTGGCGCTGCGGTACAGACGGTTCGCGCGCGAGTCCCTCAGTCGCCGTCGTCGGCTCGGGAGAACTCCACGCCCACCTTCTCCTCAGGCCGACTCCGGTCCTGTCGGGCGACGGCGCCGAGGACGGATTTGTCGGCGCGGGTGAGCGGAGGTGGCGCGATGCTGCGGGGGTACAGGTGTCTCGCCCGCACGACGTTGACCTCGGCCGCGTAGACGGTGAGCTGCGCCGCCAGGTACAGGAACGAGATCAGGCCCAGAACGCTGCCGAAATAGCCGTAGATCTGGTTGGCGTGCCTCAGAGTGTGCCCGACGAGAACGGTCCCACCGTACTGGAGGATGGTCCACCCGATGCCGGCCACGGCAGCTCCGGGGATGAGGAGGTCTGTCGTGATCGACTTGGGTGTGAGTATCCGGAATCCGGCCACGTAGAGGGCGATGTTGACGACCAACCCGACCGCACCGGCCAGGACCTGGAACCAGAGGGCGCCGTGACCGATGGTGACGAGTCCGGCCAGGAACGTGGTGAGGACGACGTCGAGTCCGAGGAGGGCGACGAAGCCCATGCTGCGACCGAGCCTGGGCAGCAATCCGGGACGGTTCACCGCGGGCACATTCCATATCTCCGCCATCGCCCGCTGCGCGGCCTGACTCACTCCGAACGATCCCCACACCAAGCCGAGCAGTCCCACGACGAAGCCGACCGCACTGCCGGCCCGCAGCGAGCGCAGTCCGCTCGTGGCCAGCTGTCGACCGACGATGGGGAACTGCCCGAAGGCGGAATTGAGGATCCGGTGCTGCAGTGACGTGTCGTGGGCGAAGAACAGGCCCAGAACGGTGATGAGAACGAGCAGCAGCGGGAAGAGCGACAGGAAGCCGTAGTAGGCGATGAGAGCGGCCAACGTGCCGGCCGAGTCGTCGCCGAACTTCTTTATGACGCCGACCACGAATGCAGCACGGGCATGCCGTTGCTGCCAGGCGTCGAGACGCCGGACGGGCTTCTCCACGAGGTTCACGCTGGCGGGCCTACCCGCTACCGACATCGACGATTCGTGGGTTCAATGTTGGCACGAATTGGTCCGGCGATCTTCCCCGAGGACGCGCACGCCGACGTGGCCATGAGATCCGCCCTTCCAGAGTGCGGTGGCCTCTTTGCCGGTAGTACTCAAGGGAGGTCCCGAGCTGAGGTGTCCGCCGTGTCGTCCACACGGACGCTCGGTGCCGGCGCAGTGCTTGGTGAACAGAGCAGACCGAACTCCGGCGCCCGGCGGGCGTACAGCGGCTCTGTCAGCGAGGGTCTTGATCGTCAAGGCGGATAGGGCTCTGATGTTCCTCGTCGGGGGGACCCCACCCCGTAGAGTGCAGTCCCAGTGCGACCGCCGCCTTCCCCCCGCTGGTCCCATCGATGAACCGACTCCGCATGATCGGTCGCTTTCTCGTCGGGCGTCCCCTGTCGAGACAGGAGGCCACGAGCGAGCAGATCACGCCGGTGGAAGGTCTGTCGGCTTTGTCGCTCGACGCTCTCACCTCCGTGGCCTACGGGCCCGAGGCGATCCTCATCGTCTTGGCCTCGGCCGGCGCGCCGACCCTGCACCTCATCCTGCCCATCACCATCGCCATCGTCGCCCTTCTGGTCATCCTCGTGATCTCCTACCGCCAGGTCATCGATGCCTACCCCCACGGCGGTGGTGCCTACGCCGTGTCCCGCGACAACTTCGGGCCTCAGGTGAGCAAGCTGGCCGGTGCCTCGCTGATCGTGGACTACACCCTGACAGTGGCGGTCTCCATCGCCGCGGGCGTGGGTGCGTTCACATCCGCCTTTCCGGCGTCCACGCCTTACACGGTCGAGATATGCCTGGGGATCCTGCTCGTCATCACCGCCCTCAACCTCCGGGGCCTGGGCGAGAGCGCCCGCGCCTTCCTGGTACCCACCTTCGTGTTCATCGTCGGGCTGCTGGCCATCATCGCCGTCGGCCTGATCCATCCGCTCGGCCGGGGAGCGGCCCCCCTAGGGAGGTCGCTCGTACAGACGCACGCGCTGGAGACGGTCTCGGCGTTCCTCGTCCTGAAGGCCTTCTCGGCCGGCTGCAGCGCGCTGACCGGGGTGGAGGCCATCGCCAACGGCGTCCCGCTCTTCAAGGAACCCAGGGTCGTCCGAGCCAAGCGGACCGAACTGCTGCTGGGCGTCATCCTGGCCGTGATGCTGCTCGGACTGGCGGTGCTGGCCCAGAGGTTCCACATCCAGCCGAGGTCCAATCAGACGGCGCTGAGCCAGATCATGGGCGAGGCGGTGGGGCGTCACTGGGCCTACTACATCGTGTCTCTCACGATCACCCTCGTCTTGGCGCTCGCCGCCAACACATCCTTCGGCGGTCTGCCCGTGCTCACGAGCCTGCTGGCTCGAGACAACTACCTCCCGCATCTCTTCGGAGTGCGAGACAGTCGTCTGGTCTTCGGCAACGGTGTCTGGACGTTGGCCATCGGTTCCGGGGCGCTCCTGGTGGCGGTGCGTGGCAACACCAACTCGTTGATCCCGCTGTTCGCCATCGGCGTCTTCATCGGCTTCACGCTGGCCCAAAGCGGTCTCGTCGTCCACTGGCGGCGGACCCGGGAGCGGAGATGGGTCCGGCGGGCCACGATCAACGGCGTCGGCGCAATCGTCACGGCCAGCGCCACGGTGATCTTCCTCGTGACCAAGTTCGTCGAAGGCGCGTGGGTGGTCGTGGTCGCCGTCCCGCTCTTCATCGTGCTCTTCAACCGGGTCGAGGCGTACTACACCCGTGCCGGCCGGGAACTGGGAGTCGATGTCATTCCGCCTCCACCTGTGCACCAGTCGACGGTCGTCGTCGTTCCCGTGACCAACGTGTCCCGTCTCACCCAGCACGCCTTGTCCGAAGCGCTCTCGCTCTCGGACCAGGTCATCGCCGTGACCGTGGTGTTCGACGGCGAGCCGGTGGGGATGCCGGAGGCCGACGTCGAGCGCCGATGGCAGGAGTGGGACCCCGGCGTCGAGCTGCGGGTTCTGCACACGGACTACGCATCGATCGTCCAGCCGATCGTCGCATTCGTCGACGAACTCCTGGCCGCCCACGACCGGCAGGTGGTGGTTCTCATACCGGTGGTGATACCCGACCGACTGCGCTATCGGTTGCTCCACAACCAGATCGACCTCCTTCTCGCCTCAGAGCTCCGGCGCCGACCGGATGTGGTCGTGGCGCGCGTCCCCATGCCGATCCATCCCTCCGGGCCACCCGAACACCCACCCCACGAGGATCACCACGGCCACGAACAAGCGGTGGCGCAGCGCAAACCCTGAGTCACGCCTCACCGGGTCTCGGCGACGAGACCTTCCCAGCCCGACAGTCGCAGGCTGCCCGACAGTGCCTCACCGCGGCGGGCTCGATCGGTGCAAAGGAGGATCGTGCCCTCGATCCCGTCAACGACGGCGTCACGGTCGCACATATTGAGCACGACCACCACACGATCGCCCCGGCGCCAGGCCCACACTCCGTCGGGTGACGCGATCGACTCGTATCGACCCGTCTGAAGTTCCGGGATCCGTCGGCGCAACGAGATGAGATCTCGCGTCCAAGCGAGTGTCGACCCCGGATCCGACCGCTGATCCTCGACATTGCACATGGCAGTGTCGCCCAACGGGAGCCATGAGGGCGTGCCGGGATCAGTGAAGCCCCCGCCTGGCCCGGAGCGCCAGGGCATGGGTGTACGCATGGCGTCGCGCCCGGCATAGGCGGGCCAGTACCGGACCCCGAGCGGGTCACGCATGTCGTCGTGGGCCACGTCAACGTCGCCCAGGCCGATCTCGTCACCCTGGTAGAGCACCGGCGTGCCCCGCAGACAGAGCAACATGAGTAGCGCCACCCGGATCCCGCGGGGGTCACCGCCGGCCCACCGACTGGCGAAGCGCGACATGTCGTGGTTCGATCCCGTCCACGCCGGCCAGGCGCCTGGTGGCAAGAGCCGCTCGATGTCTTCGACGATGCGTCGAAGTGCTTCGGCATCGAACGGGGAGGTGATGAAGGGGAAGTTGAAGGCCAGATGCAACTCGTCGCTGCCGTCTCCGTAGTAGGGAGCCAGTGAATCGACCTTCGACGGGCGTCTCCCCGATCAGGACGCGGGCCGGTTCGTAGGACTGTCGGTCAGCCGTCTCCATCGCCGGATGACCTCGTGGACCTCTGGCCGGTTGCCGTTGTACACCGGTCGCTGGCCGAACAGTTGTACGTCGAAGTCGTCGTCCTCGGTGGCGGGAGGGTTGTCCCGGAGCTGCGGCGTCCTTGATGATCACGTTGCACACGTCGATCCGGAACCCGGCCACGCCCCGGTCGAGCCAGAACGTGAGGATCGCGTCGAACGCTCGGCGGACCTCGTCGTTCCACCAGTTGAGGTCCGGCTGCTCGGACAGGTGGTTGTGGAGGTAGTACTGACCGGTGGCCGGGTCGAGCGTCCAGGCCGGGCCGCCGAAGCTGCTGCACCCAGTTGTTGGGAGGCGAGCCGTCGGTGCGTGGGATCGGCCCACACGTACCAGTCGCGGCATGGTCGGCCGCTCTCGAGGAGCGCGGAGTCGACGAACCACGGGTGCTGCTCGCTGGTGTGGTTGGGAACGAGGTCCACGAGCACCCGGATGCCCCGCGCCTTCGCCTCGGTCGACGAGACGGTCGAAGTCCTCCATCGTTCCGAGGTCGGGCTGCACGGCGCAGATAGTCGGCCACGTCGTAGCCCCAGTCGGCGTTGGGTGACACGGTGATCGGGCTCAGCCAGATCCCGTCGATACCCAACCACTCGAGGTGGTCGAGATGGTCGATGATCCCGGGGAGGTCCCCGACCCCGTCGCCGTTCGAGTCGGCGAACGACCGGGGATAGATCTGATAGAGCACTGCCGTCTTCCACCACGGTGCGCCGGGGTCGCTCATGGCGCCTGTGGGCAGCGGCTGCCAATTCTTCACGATGATCCAGCAGACAAGCTCCGGGGGAAGTGTTCCCCATGGGTGGCTGGCACTGGCCCGACGGAGGCAGGTTGGTGTGGAGCCTGACGACCCGGTACTGCGTCGGACCGTAGAATCTTGTCCGGTCCGTAGGAGAGCGTCGGGGAGTATCCGCCGGGGAAGTTCGAGATCTTGGCCATCGCCTCGACGAAGGTGCGCCGATCGAGGTGCGGGCCGGCCGCCTGAGCCGCCGCGGCGAAGAGACGGATCGCCTGGCACCAGGCCTGCACCGGTCCTTGCTCTTCGATGTAGAAGTTCATGTTGCCCTTCGGAATCTGAGGGTAGGCCGTGTGCCACGTGGCAAAGCAGCTGCGCACGCCCGGGTCGTAGCCCCCTTGTGACTCGGGTCGCGTGTCGTCGATCCCGCCGAGCGTCTCTGTGGTCACACCGTCCTGGCCGTCGAGGGCCTTCTCGTAGGGAACCGGAATGAGTCCGAGTGCCGATTCGATCGACTCCTCGTAGTCGGACAGCAGCAGTGTCGGGAAGTACTGCTGCTGGGTCTCGGCCTGCAAGATCGGGAAGAAGACATTGAATGGCATGAGAGGGATCACCGAGGTGACGCCGGCCGCCGCGCAGCTGCTGGATGACCAGAGGAGCCTCGCTGTCCGGTGGTGGCGGTGTCCGACGGATCGGCGGCGATCGTCTCGACGATCGGGCGTGATACCGGCCCGCGCCAGATCGGGGAGAAGGTACTGGTTGAGAGCCAGCTGGTCGCTGGCCCGGTCCCCGGCGATGACCCCGACCTTGATCTGGCGCGCCGAGGCGCCCGCTGCTCAGTCCCCAGTCCACGGTGGCCTGCAGGATGGCCGCATCGTCGGGCCCGGTCCACCACAGGTAGGGCGAGCCTTGCTGGTCCAGTTGGTCACCGTCGTCCACTGGCTGATCAGAGGCGTATGGCCCTCCTGGGTGATGCAGAGCTGATTGTCGCCGTTCCAGGTGCCCGAGACCGTCGAGCACGGCGAAGACCGGGGCGTTGCCCTCGGTCCACTGTCTTGCACAGCGCCCGCATCGCGACCTCGTTGGTCGGGTCGAAATTGACGATCTCCGGATTGATCTTGCGTCCGTGGATGCCGCCGCTGTCGTTGATGGTCTTGACGAAGAGGTCGATGGCCTTGGTCTGCTCGCTGTACTCGACGTCACCGGCGAAGCCCAGACTGCTGGACAGTGCCGTCAGGTTCGAGACGGGGAAGACGACGTCGATGGTGTGGGCGGTGACACCCGGCGCTGCTCGTGCTGGCGCGGTCGGGTGCCACCACCGGGGAGGAGGTGGCACCCGCCTTGTGCTTGGGAGAGTGGCCCGTTCCGGCGACGGCGAACACGATGCCGAGGACGAGCAGGATCGCCACGGCCGCCCCCACGACCTGAACGCCGACGGTCCGCCGCCGGAATCGACGCCACGAGTGTCCGAGTCGCCCACCGCCCGGGCCGGCCATCGTCCCCCTCCTTGGGTGCTCGCCGTCAGATGCCGTTCGGGGCGCCTGGATTCGGCGGCGCCCAACATAGGCGCGGGGCGAGGGGAACGGCGGTTGCTCGACCAGACATCCGCCGTCGGCCAGCGGAGACCGTGCAGGAATCGCATCACGAGCGCCGTCACGCGTCTGACCGCCAGGATGCTTCTGGCCGCCATGACCGAGGCCGGCCTGGCGGTCGCCGCCGAGGGGCGTCCGAAGCCCGAGCGTCCGATTTCCGGCGGACCGCGCTCGAGGACGCGCCGGTTGCACTGGGCTGGGCCCGATGGAAGGAGATCGAGGAGAGGTACTTCCTGGGCTTGGTCACCACCGTCGAGCGGTGCCTAGCGCGCCGGAAGTGGCCTGAGTCCGGTGCCGGCGGCGGCCGGTGCCCGTACGTCGGCATACCAGGTTAGGACGACGGCGACACCGGCACCGAAGATGAGGACGGCGGTGATGCCCACGGCGGACACCACCGGTCCGACGATGAGATTGCCCAGCGCCACCGTCCCGCCGAAACCCATGATCCACAGGGCCATGACGCGCCCGCGCACGGCGTCGCCCAGGCGGGTCTGCAGGGTCGTATTCAACGCGGTGATGAAGGCAAAGTAGAAGGCACCGAGGATGGCCACCACGAAGTAGGCGGGGAGAGCCGTCCGCAGCAGCGCGAACGCGGTGAGGGTGACGGAATAGCCGAGCAGGCAGACCCGCACGATCATCGGCTTGGACGTCTGCGAGAAGACCGTGCCGATGGAGAGGGCCCCGATCAGCGCGCCGGTGCCGAAGCACGCGTACAGGAGGCCGTAATTGGCCGACTTGGGATCGATCCCCAGGTTGTGGGCCGCCACCACCGGCATCTGCCCGATGAAGGCCAGTGCCAGCAGCGAGAAAACGAAAACGGTGACGAGGCAACGGCCCACCACGCGGTCGGCTCGGGCGGTGGTGATTCCAGCTGTCAGCTCGCGCCACCGGCTGGCGTGCCGGGCGGACCGTGGCGCCAAGGGAAGCGCCACCATCATCAAGGCGGCGACGACGAAGAGGTAGGTGAGGGCATTTCCGGCGAAGACCCACGACGGTCCGACAAAGTGGTAGGCCACCCCACCGATCGCCGGGCCGATGACACGGGACGCGTTCATCTGAGCCGAGTTCAGCGAGATGGCACCGGGGAGGTCGCGGCGGCGCACCAGGGCGGGGAGGATGGCCGCGTAGGCCGGACCGAACATGGCGCTCCCCACTCCGACCATGACCACCATGGCGACGAGCAGGACGTGGGACGGTGCGGGAGTCCTCACCACCCACGCCAGCACCAGGGAGAAGACCAGCTGCTCGAAAGAGAGGACAATCAGGAACCGCTTGCGATCCACCTTGTCGGCGATGAGGCCACCCACCATGGCCAACAGGAGTGCGGGACCGAGCTGGGCGAAGATGACCACTCCCACGAAGGTGCTCGAACGGGTGAGGTCGTAGGCGTAGGCACCCAGAACCACGTTCTGCATCCAGGTGCCGATGTTGGATGCGAAAGCACCCAGGAAGACGATGCGGAAGGTGCGGTGTCGCAGTGCCGACAGTGCCGTTCCCGCCGCCAGGGCACGGTCCCCGTCGACGACCGCATCCTCGATCTCCTCGATGGAAGGTGTCGAGGACTCCGTCGGCTCCTGCGGACCGGATGGCACCCCTGCATGGTAGGGGAGGAGCGCGCGTCCCCCGACAGAGAGCCTATGGACTCATGCCGTCGAGGATCGCATGCACGGCGAGATCCCACCGACGCTCGACGGACTCCGCGGTGGTGCCGAGCCGCCTGGCGTTCTCGGCGGCAGCCAGGCCCTGCACGAGGGCGACGAGGACGTGGGCCACGTCGGTGGCATCCCCCCGGACCTGTCCGGCGTCGATGCTCCGACTCACGTGCTCTACGATGAACCGGCGCACCGAGCTACTCGCCTCCTGTTCGGAGGGGCGAGCATCGAAATCGGTGAATGGACGCGAGAACATGATCTCGGCCAGCCCGGGGTTCTCACGCATGAACCGCCGATATATCTCGACAAGCCGAATGATGTCGGCGCGCGGATCGCCGGAGTCGACCAGGGCATCGAGATAGCGGCGCAGAAGCCGGAACCCCTCGAAGAAGACCTCTCGCACGAGCCCCCATTTGTCACCGAAGAGCTCGTAGACGGCGGGCGTCGAGGTCTCCGCCTCGCGGGCGATTCCTCTCGTGGTGAAACCGGCGACGCCTTCGTGTGCGAGCACGTCGACGGCGACGGCCACCACGTGGTCCCGCAGCTCGGACGTGCGTTGCTTGGCTCTCGGCATGCTCCGACCTTCACGGCTCTCTTCGTCGTCGGGCCGTGTCCCGGTCCGTTCGACCCCGACCATCCTGTCCGCTATCGGGACCTTGTTTCGTAACGTCGTTTCAGTATAGTTCGGGGGCGACGCCGAGACGAGGGAGTGGACGATGACCGATGAGGTGACCTACGAGCTCGAGGAACGAATAGCCACCATCACGATGGACGACGGGAAGGTGAACGTCTTCTCGATCCCGCTACTCCGCTCCCTGCACGGCGCCTTGGATCAGGCCGAGCGCGACGGTGCCGTCGTCGTGTTGGCCGGCAGGGAGGGCTATTTCTCGGCCGGGTTCGACCTGAAGGTCCTCTCCGGCGGGCGCGATCAGATCGTCGAGATCTTGACTTTCGGAGCCACCGCGGCAGAGCGTGTGCTTTCGTTTCCGACACCGTTGGTGGTCGAGTGCACCGGTCACGCCTTTCCCGCCGGGGCCTTCCTGCTCCTGGCGGCAGACCTGCGGATCGGAGCGGAAGGACCGTTTCGGATCGGCCTGAACGAGGTGAGGATCGGAATGACGGTCCCCTGGTTCGCCATCGAGATCGCCCGCCAACGTCTGCTCCCGGCCCATTTCGATCGGACGGTCGTATCCGGCACGATGTACGGCCCGCATGACGCGGTGACTGCCGGATTCCTCGAAGAGGTCGTCGCCCCGGGCGCTCTTCGGACAGCGACGCACGAAGCCGCCGCCGGGCTTGCCACCGGACTCGACATGACGGCCCACGCGGCGACGAAACGGCGGGCCCGTGCCGGTGCGCTGACCGCCCTGCGGTCGGCCATCGAGAGCGAGCTTGCGGTGTGAGGCTGCCGTCGCGAGCGGACGGTGCCGTGGGCGCTGGCTCAGGCCGGCGGCGCCGGTCAGGGTCGGTGGGACCCCTCGAAGGCGGCGGGGAGGCCGTCGGAATCGGCCAGCCGGCGGCCCATGGCGATGAGAAGGACGCCTAAGTGGTGGGCGAGGGCGGGACGGGGCCGAGGTGCGATCGAACTCTCCAGGTCCTCCGGGGCGACGTTCTGGGGGCGGCGGTGGCCGTGAGCGGCGGCCTCGAGATCTGCGATTCGACCGGCGACCAGTTGCTCTGCAACCCAGGGGTTCATGTTCATGGCCCCTATGCTAGGGCCGATTCTTGACAAATTCAAGAATATACCGATATAGTTAGCTCACTATGCCACTCGTCCACACCGACCTCCCGAGTTCCCAAGCCCCCCGGGTCTCCGTGTGCGCATCGGTGGCCATCGAGATCGAGTGGGCGCTGGCGTCGGGCGAGCGGGAGGATTTCCGACGCGACCACGCGGCGTTGGAGGCTGTCTACGGCAGCGATCCGGATCTCGAGGCCCGCGTGCACTCGATCTGGGGCCCGGGAGAGTCGATCAGCTGCGGTGGCTTCCTCGAGCTGATGGTGCTGGCCCATCAGGGCGGCCTCCTCTTCTCGACGGACGCCGACACCCTGATCGACCGGCTCGAGGAGCTGTGCGCCTCGACGACCGTCGCGCCCGGCGATCTTCCCCTGATCTCGGAGACCGAGGAAGACCGCGCCGCGGTCCTGCTCCGGCTGGCCCGGTTGCGTGAGTCACCCGAGCTTCGGCACCGGTACGTGGCGCTCGTGCGCGACATGTGGGAGGCCATGCGTGTCGAATGGGAGGTCGCCGGCCGGGGGGCGGTGGAGGATGCCGTGGCCGCCCGGCGGCAGCTTCAGACCAAGGGAGCCGATTGGCATGAGGTCGTGCGGGGCGAATGCGACTTCGGCGGGGTTCTCGAGCGGACGGTGGCCGCCCTGGGCCCGGGGGGCGACGTCGTGGTGGTTCCCGCCTATTTCACCCACAAGGGCCTCATCGTCGACCTACCCGGAGTGGTCGTGGTGGGTCTGCGGACCGATACCACCGGTGCACATGCTCGGGCCCGAACCGAGGCGTTGGCGAGACGACTCAAGGCGTTGTCGGATCCGACCCGCCTGGCGATACTCGACGCGCTCAGGAGCGGACCCCGCACGATCACCGAGATCGCCGCCGCCTTCTCGCTGGCTCAGCCCACCGTCAGCAATCACGTGAAGCTTCTGCGCGACGCCGGAGTCGTCACCGATGTGCGCCAGGGGACGCGGCGCACTCTGATCGTGCAGCACGACGTGGTCGAGGATTTGATCACGAATCTCCGCGATGCGCTGTCGGACCGGACGGCTCACGCTCACGGTGACTCTGGCACGCAGCCGGTGGAGCGGTAGCCGGGCCATCGGTCCTATCGGGTTCAGCTTGCGCGTCGCTCCCGGAAGGTACGTCGGTACCCTTGCGGGCTCGTCTGCATGAGCCGGCCGAAATGCTTGCGGAGATTACCGGCCGTGCAGAAGCCGGTGCGGTCCGCCACCACCTCGATCGGCAGGTCGGTCGTCTCCAGGAGCCTTTGGGCGAGCTGGACCCGCTGGCGAAGCAGCCACTGATACGGGGTGGTCCCCGTGCTGGCCAGGAAGCGGCGGGCGAACGTCCGTGAGCTCATGGCGCAGCGCGCGGCCAGATCGTCGACCGTCACCGCGTCGCCCAGATGTTCCTGCATCCACGTCACGGTGTCGGCGAACAGGTTCGAGCTGTCCAGTGCCGGCATCGGCGCTTCGATGTACTGGGCTTGGCCGCCGTCGCGTTGCGGCGGGACAACCAGTTGCCGGGCCAGCTGGGTGGCGATCTCTGTCCCATGGTCCTGGCGGACCACGTGGAGGCACAAGTCGATCCCGGCAGCGCTTCCGGCCGACGTCAGGATGTCACCCTCGTCGACGTAGAGCACCCCGGGGTCCACCGACACCTGCGGATAGCGGCGCGCCAGATCGTCGCACTCGGTCCAGTGCGTGGTCGCCCGCCGACCGTCGAGCAGCCCCGCGGCGGCGAGGATGAAGGCGCCGGTACACAGAGAGACGAGCCTCCGTCCTCGCCCGTGGGCGTCCCGCAAGGCGTCGAACAGCTCGTCGGGCACCTTCTCGAGGTCGTCGGTCGGAGGCACGATCACGGTGTCGACGTGGCGGAGCCGGTCCAAGCCGTGCGGCACCCGCATCTGGAGACCGCCTTCGAGGGTCACCGTTCCGGCGGTGACGCCGCAGACGAAGAATCGGTACCAGGGGACGCCGAAGGTCGTGGACCGGTCGGTGCCGAAGATCTCGTAGGCGACGCCGAGCTCGAAGAGGCTGATCCCGTCGTAGACGACCATGGCCACCGACGCCCGCTCTGGCCGTGGTCTGCCCGCAGGCCGTGTCGAGGACCCCTGGGCGGCCGCACCCCGATTGGCAGGTTTGTCGCGCACCATGTCAATCATGCCACTTTCGTCAACCCCCAACCAGACGCACCATGGTCGAGTGCCTTCTCGCCGTACCTCCCGCCCCGCCGGCCCGACGCTGCTTCTTCTGCGTGATCCCGAACATCGGGACCGTTTGCTGGGCCGGCCCACCCGATCCCGGGACCGTCTCGTCGCCCGGGTGCTCGCCTCCTCTCTCGATCGTCGGCTCGCCGCCGGCGACGCGCCCGAGTCGAGCCGGCTCTTGGCCATACGCGCTCAGACTCTGGTCTCACCGGGGCAACGACGAGCATTGGCTCGATGCTGGGCACATCTTCTGGACGTGACCGAGAACCTGCCGGCGCAGCCCTTACGGCGCCTGCCGCTGTGCCGAGACCGCATCACGGCGGCTGCCTCCTCGGTGCGCCAGATGCTCGTCGCCCTCGAAGCTCCCGCGCCGGTGCCCGTGCGGGGCGTGGCCATGGCCAGCCTGCTCCTGTGCGACGGCACCGGCCCGCTCTACAACCCGCTCGCCCCGCTCGACCTGCTCAGCCGGGTTCGAGAGGTGACGATGCGGCTCGATCCCGCCGCCTCCCTGGTGGCGACTGCGCCGTCTCAGACCGGTTGACCGGCGAGAAGAAGTTCGACGTCGATGTTGCCCCGGGTGGCGTTGGAGTAGGGACAGACCTCGTGAGCACCCCGGACGAGCTTGGCGGCTTGTTCGCGATCCGGTACCGACGGGAGTGAGACGTCGAGCGTCACCGTGAGCCGGAAGCCCCCCTCGCCCGTCGGCAGCAGGCCGACCGCCGAGTCGATGGTGACCTCACCAGCTTCCTCGTGCCGCCGGCGTGCCACCGCCGATAGGGCGCTCTCGAAGCAGGCGGCATACCCGACGGCGAAGAGCTGCTCCGGATTGGTGCCACCGCCGGAGCCGCCCATTTCCGGCGGTATGCGGAGATCGACGTCCAGCTGGCCGTCGCTCGTCCGGCCGTGCCCGTCGCGCCCACCGGTCACGTGCGCGGACGCGGTGTAGAGAACCCTCGCCATCGTTTCTCCTCTCTGCCGGTGTATCGCGAGACTAAGAGGAGCCGGAGGCGGCCAGATCGGCCAGCGCCACCTCGTCGAGAACGAGGTCACCGGCGGCGAGGTTCTCGGCCAGGTGGGTGAGTGACGATGTTCCCGGGATCAGCAGCACCATGGGCCCTTGGGTCAAAAGCCAAGCCAGGGCGACCTGGGCCGGGGTGCAGCGCAGGCGGCGGGCAGTCTCCTGGACAGCGAGATCCTGGAGTACGGGATTCTCGGCGACGAAGGCCGACCCGAGCGGAAAGAACGGGACGTAGGCCACCTCGTCGTTCCGACAGGCGTCGAACAGCGATCGATCGCTGCGGTCGATCAGGTTGTAGGCGTTCTGGACGCAGGCCACGTCGACCTGGGACCGCGCCGCGAGGTAGTCGTCGAGGGTGACGTTGCTGAGCCCGATGCCGCCGATCAGGCCCTGGTGGCGCAGGGCCTCCATTGCCGAGAGCTGTTCATCGAACGGGACCTCGGATCCCGGCAAGCGGCGGAGATTCACCACCGGTACCCGGTCGAGCTCCAAGCTCCGGAGGTTCGCCTCTACTCCCGCCCGCAGCTCCTCGGGCCGTTGCGCTGGTAGCCATTGCCCCCGGTCGTCGCGTACGGCGCCGACCTTGGACACGAGCACCAGGTCCGCCGGATAGGGATGGAGTGCGTCGTGGATCAGCTCGTTGGCGACGTCAGGACCGTAGAACTGGGCCGTGTCGATGTGATCGACGCCGGCGTCGAGCGCCCGGCGGAGCACCGCCATGGCGCCGTTACGGTCGGCCGGGGGTCCGAACACTCCGGGACCGGGGAGCTGCATGGCTCCGAACCCGACCCGGTGGACACGGTGGCCGGCGAAGGGAACGGTGTCGTTGGGCACCCCCCATACTGACCTCTCCGTCGATCAGTCGGCCAGGGGACCGCCGGTCAAGAAGCTCACGACCGTGCCCGCTACTTCCTCGGTGTGCGTGAACACCCCGAGGTGGCTGGCGCCGGCGATTTCGACGAAGCGGGCGCCAGGGATCATGGTGGCGGCCTCACGCGCACGTGACGGCGGGGAGTCGACGTCGTGCTCGAAGGAGAGCACCAGACACGGCATGGACAGTGACGGCCACCGCCGGGTGCGTTCGACGTCGAGCGACCAGGCCAGCGCGGCCTCGTACTGTCCGAGCCGACCCGGGTTGGGCCAGTGATCGAGATTACCGATCAACGAGAGCCAAAGGTCGACGGTCTCGTCCTGTTGCAGCTCGTGGTTGGGCAGGTAGCGCATGGTCTCGACGGCGTTGAACCACTTCGGGAGCTCACAGTCGAGTCGGGCCAGATCTCGCTCGACGGTGGTGATGGCCTTCTCCCACGAGGTCCCGACGTTGCAGCTGCCAATGAAGACGGCGGACACCACGCGCTGCGGATGGCGGAACGCCAGCGTTTCGGCGATCCATCCTCCCATCGAGTACCCCGCCACCGAGACGGCGGGCAGGCCGAGATGATCGAGGAGGCCCACGGTGTCGTCGACCATCTCGTCGACGGTGTACGGCGCCGGGGGGGACGATGACGGCGCCACCCCCCGGTTGTCGAAGGTCACCACCCGGAAGCCGGCCCCGACGAGGGCCGGGACCAGGCCGAGTTGCCACGCGCCGGCCGGCTGGCTGAGTCCGCACACGAGGAGCACAGGCTCAGCGGTCGGGGGACCGAACACGTCGTAGGCGATGGTCACTCCGGGCAGATCCACCTCGGGCACCGACGCATCATCGCTCACCGGACAGCAACTCGCCCAGGACCGTGGCGGACACGTTTCGCCCCGTCACCACGACGGCGGTAGGTCCCCGATCAATGGCCACGACCCCGCTCAGTAAGGCGGCGACGCCCACCGCTCCGGAAGGCTCGACGACCAGCCCCTGCTCGAAGGCGAGGAACCTCACGGCGTCGGCGATCGCAGTCTCGTCCACGTCCGCCAGTTGCTCGACGCCGCGGGTGATCAGCGGGATCGTCACCGAGCCGGGCTCGAGGTTGCCGGCCAGACCGTCGGCCAGTGTGGCGCCCACGGTCACGGTGACGACGTGGCCGGCGGACACCGACGCGCTCACCGCCGGAGAGGACGAGGCCTCGATTCCGCGCACACCGACACCGCGGTCGTGTGTGGCCAGGGCCAGGCCGGCGACCAACCCGCCGCCGCCTACCGGCGCGATGATCGTCGCCAGGCCGGGGACCTGGTCGAAGAGCTCGAGGGCGATCGTCCCCTGACCGGCGATGACGTCGGGGTCGTTGTAGGCCGACACGAACCGCGTGTCGGCACCGGCGAGGGCGAGGGCATGGCTCTCGGCCTCCGCGTACGACAGGCCGTGACGGACGATCTCGACGTCGAAGGCCCCGAGGGCGCTTCGTTTGGCCTCCGAGGCGTTCTCGGGAATGACGACCACGGCCTTCGCCCCCAACCTGTGGGCGGCGAAGGCCACACCGAGCCCGTGGTTTCCGGCGGACGCCGTCACGACCGTCCGGTGCGGGTCCTCGGCGAGCGCGGCGGCCACGGCCACCAGGGCCCCCCGCACCTTGAACGACCCCGTCGGTTGCAGACTCTCGAGCTTGAGCGCGACGTCCGGGCCCAGGATCGGAGCGGCGACTACCGGTGTCGTGGCCAGATGGCGGGCGACGATGCCACGGGCCCGCAGGATGTCTTCGGTCCCGGGCTCCTCGACGGGCCGGACGGTCACAGGCCCCGGCCGCCTACGTCGTGGTCGTGGAACGATGTGTGGGCAACTCGTAGTGCTCGAAGAACTGCCACATCGCCTCGTTGGCATTGACGAGGACGATCCCTCTCCCCACGCCGGCGAGTATCCAGGTCTTGGGCGGACCGGTGTTGAACGTGGCCCCGGGCCACACATGTCCCGATCCCGTGAACCGCCACAGAGCCACTTCGGCACCGGATCGGCAGTGTGTGTACGTGATCAGAGTGGCCGTCTCGCCCTGCGAGACGGCGCCGGTGCCCACGATGGTCCTTGCGTCATGGGGCCTCGGCCGGCAGCCGTCCGCCTTCACCCACTGCTGGATCCCCTCCATCACCGACAGACGCAGTCTGGGATGCCTGTTCTTGACCCCGTCGAACAGAGCGATCGGATCGTTGACGCTGTGGAACTCCATGGTCGGTACGGCACGGGTCGGGTGGACGGTGGGGATCTCGACCTGGCCGGAGACGGACGAGACGGCGGCAAAATGGGTGGAGGCCTCGGCGGCCAGGGCGTAGGCCATCATCCCGCCGTTGGATATGCCGGTGGCGTAGACCCGGCGCAGGTCGACCGGCGTGCGGGAGGCGATGTCCGAGATGACCTTCAGAAGGAAGCCGACATCGTTGACGTGCTTGGTGACCGGTAGGCCGCAGCACTGTCCGGCATTCCACCCGTACTGGGCCTGTTTGGCCACGGGGTCCGGGGTGAGCACGGTGGAGATCCTGGTCCCGTCGGGGTACGCCACGAGGTAGCCGTTGCTGTCAGAGGAGCGGTCCATCCCGGACTGGATCTCTTCCAACCAGCCGTTCTGCGTGGCGCCGGCGAGGTTGAGCACGAGCGGCAGCGGCCGTCCGGTCGCCGCCGCCGGAGGGACGTGCAACCGGTAGCCGCGGTCCCGGCGGCCGAAGGCGAGATGGAAGACGTAGGCGCCGGTCATGGGAGCCAATCGGCCCTGTGTGACCGCCGACGCCGAGTTCGGCGAGGACACGAGCGCTCCGAGCACGGCCACCACGGCGACCAGGACAGCGGTCGTGCGCGGGCCATGTCGGCGCTGATCGACCAAGAGGGGGCTCCGTGACATTCTGCTCGCGTCGGCCGCCCCGGCGGCCGCCGCTCATGTCCTGTCGCCGTTTTTCACCGGCGTCGTTGACCAGACGATACGGCACGCAACGGGACCGTGGATGTGGCCACGGGGTCGCCCGGACAACCCTGCCTGGGGCGGCAGCCGCCATCTCGAGCGGCTCCCTTCCGAACGCCCCCACATCGGCCATGTCGTACTGGACCCGGTCCTCGCCGCAGATGCCACCGTGACGGCTGACAGTCTGGTTCGCGATGCTCGTGGTCCACCGGACCATCCCCGCGGCCTACGAACTGTGTCGAGGGCGGTCAATCCGGCGAGGATCGCTCCGAATCGTCGGCATAGGAGGTCGGGACAGGTCTGTCGACCGGAATCGTCAGACGGAGAGCCGACCGCCGCCTTCCCGAGATGGCGGTGAGCAGGGTTCCGAGGGCGAGCAGCATCAGTCCGAGGAGCAGGGGTGGACCGGTGTCCATCCCCGTGAAGGCCAGATGGGAGCTCGCCGCGGCCACCGGTCGTGGGGGCGAGCTGTCCCCGGCGGCGATTGCGGCCGGCGGCCCAGCGGCCGGGCTGGTCGAGACCACGGCGGTCGGACCCGACCCGGCCGGGCTGGTACCGGGGCTCAGGTCTGCGGCCGTGACGTAGAAGATACCGACACCGGCGCCGCCGGCCGGGACCGTGACCGACTGCGTTGCCGTCAGGCCGCCTGTTGCGACCGTGGCTGAGCCTCCGCAGGCGACGAGCAGGAACCCGGTGGGAGTGCCCGCCGCCATCGTGTAGCCACCACTGGCGACCTCGGTGGGAGTCAGGGGGTTGGCCTGGGACGTCACGGTCTGGGGCCCGGTGGCCGACAGCGTCCCGCCGCTGACCTCGGTGGTGGTCTGTCCACCGGCGGACGTGCACAGATAGATGTGGCCGGCGATGGTCTGCACCACCCCGCAGTGGGGCAGCGTGGCCCGCGTCCCGGAGTAGAAGTACGGACGACCGTCGGAGACCGTCACCGTTACGTCGGCCTGGAAGGCGCAGTCGGACGTGTGTGGGACGGTGACCGTCAATTGGCCCGACGTACCCGTGGCCGATCCCTGGAGCGTTCCGTGGGACCACAGCCGCAGTGTCCAGGTCGACGTGCTCCCCTTCGGTACGTTGAAGGTCGACACGGTGGGTGTGATCGTCGGTCGCACAGAGGGCGAGGCGGCCAGCGGCGGCCCCCAGAACGCCACGAGCAATCCGACACCGCCAATGAGGGCGATCAGTCGGCGCAGTCGCCTACGACCAGAACCTTTGAGCCACGACACCCGCATGGGCGCATTCCTACGTTTCCGTCTCTCGTCGGGCATTGTCCAGACCCCCGTCTCGCTCGCGTCAGGCCACCGGGGTCTAGGGCAGCGGACAATGCGTATCACAGAAACCGGATAATTCTGTGCAAATGTTGTGATTTTCTCCGCTTCCGTTGTCGCCGCGCCGCGTACCGCGTCGGTTACGGCCCAACTACCACGGTGAGTGAATGCAAGAGGAGCGAGTGTCTGACGGACCCCCGGCGATGTCGCGGCTGATCTTGCGAGGCTTTCCCGGTCGAGACGTCCGCAATCGTCGAAGGTCGCCGGCTCGAGTCGTGGGCCGCCGACTGCCCGGCGGAGGGCGACACCGTGGAGTCGTAGCTATGACACCGGGGCCCTCAGGGCCATCGTGCGGTGGGCTTCGAGACGGCGCTCGGTGACGGCGGTCGTGGCTGGGACCGACGGTGACGACCTGGCGTCGCAGAGAGTCGTCGAGAAAGTCGGATGCGCTGCCTCGAGGGGGGAGACGAGCCACCGCGACACGCTCACGGTGCGCCCGGGCCGAGATGGCGCGACGTGGATGTCAGAGGTGTCCGGTCCCTTCCCGCACCACGCGACCAGCGGCGGGGGGCGGCGCTCGTCAGCTGCAGTGCGGAAAGGGAACCGGAGAAGCGCCGGTCATGTGTCGCTGTGGCGCCATGCGACCGGGGGACTGGGAGACACGGTCCTCACGGCGTCGGCACACGACGTCCGGCTGATCGAAGAAGGGGGGCACGGAAACTGCCACAGTGGAGACATCGCCGCTACCCCCTTCCTTAGGCTGCTGCCTGAGCGCGAGGCTCAGCACTTCCGCCGCCAGGGACTGGAGCAACGATGTCGCGGGCAGGACCAAGGCCCCGACCCACATCCCGCACTCTAGCACCAACGGAAATCGGTTCCTAGAGGGGTCCTGCGCTTTTCTGGCCCGTTCGCGGTGGGAGAGGTCCTCCGGGGGTCCGGGGAGGATCGCCGGGCCGCTGGGGCCGGCCCCGACAGCGTCCGACTGGAGTCAGGTGGTGTCGGGCCGTAGCTTTTTGCCGTGGGCCAGATCACCGTCAAGCCCGACACCTCGGTCATCTTGCGGTCGCGCGCCGACACGGCGATGCGCCGCCTCCTATTCGTCCCCGCCGGGCCGTCCACGGTCGGAGAGGACGCCGTGCACCGGATGTTCAGCTTCTCGATCGTCCTCTCGGCGCTGCGCTGCCTCCTCAGCTACGTGGTCTTCCCCATCCTCACACCCGCCCTCGGCGTCGCCACCGGCGTGGGACCGGCCGTCGGGCTTCCCATCGCCGTGCTGGCGCTCGTCTTCGACGTCATCGGCATCAGGAGGTTCTGGGTCAACGACCACCCGTGGCGGTGGGCCATGACGGTGATCTACGCCGCGGTCATGATCCTGGTGAGCGCCCTCCTGGTGGGCGACATCGTGCACCTGGTGTCGTAGCCGATCTGGCTCCGTTGGTGTGGGCCACCGTTGTCCGTCATGACTCGGGCGTCACGCCACGGGCCCGGACGGCTCCCGCAGGCCGCCGATCCCGAGGTCGCCGCCTCCGCCGGCAATCCGGGCCAGGGGATTGGGCGACGCCGGACCGACGCGAGTGAGGGTGTTGCGGTCGATGTGGTGGAACGGCTCCTGGCGATCGGGGATGTCCAAGATCCCCTCCTCTTCGTACGACCAGGTGCCGTCGGGGTGGACGGCCACATGCATCCGGTAGCTGAGCGTGCGGAATGCCCGGTCCAGGAAAGGGTTCGACAAGATGCCGTAGATCTCGGAGCCGACGGTGGCGCTGACTTCGAACTCGCTGGCGTCGGCTTCGGCCGGTCCACCGGCCAGAAGAACCTGACCGCGGGGGATGGCGAGGGTCAGGACGACGGTCTTCGCTGCCGGTTCCCACAACCAGTACCCGACCTGATCGTGGAACGTCTCGACCTCGCCCGGTTTCACGATGTGGGTGTGATAGCGCAGACCGTAGAAGAGCTGCGGTCCGTTGGTCTGGCGGTCGATTGGCTGTAATTCGTAGTGCTCGACGAAGGTGTTGCGTTCAGGTCCGTCCGCCACCGGGTGTTCGTCGGCACCCTTCGTGCCCTCCCAGATGCCCGCCATCGGACGGAGCGGTCCCAGGTTGGCCAAGGTGTCGGGATCGCCCTCCGCCTCCGTGTAGATGTCCTCGGGCACATCCGCGACCGTATTCCACCGCCGGTGGCGCCGTGCGGTTGGCGTGGCGCGGCGATGGGGGAGGCGCCACAAGCGAACCCCGTCAGGACGAGGTCAATCGAAGCTCGGGCGTCTGTCGCGGGTCCTTTTGAGCTCGAAGAAACCGTCCGTGCCCGCCACGGCCACCACGCCGTCCCAGAGTCGTCCTGCCGCCTCGCCCCGTGGTATCGGGGTGACCACCGGGCCGAAGAAGGCAAAGCCGTGGACCGCGATGACCGGGGTGCCGACGTCCAGACCGACCAGGTCCATTCCCTTCTGATGGGACTCCTTGATGACCTCGTCGAACTCGGTGCTGGTGGCCGCCTCGAGCACCGACGGAGGAAGTCCCACCTCTGCCACAGCCTCGGCCAGGGCGTCGCCGTCCCGGCGCTGTTGGTTGTGAAAGCGCGTTCCCACTGCGGTGTAGAGGGGGAGCAGGACGTCGTCACCTCGCTCGGCCGCGGCCGCCGCGCAGATCCGGACAGGCCCCCACGCCCGCTCCATCCGCTCGAGGTACTCCTCGCTGCGGCCCTCTCCCTTGTGCTGCACCAGATTCAGGTACGCCAGTGACATAAGACGCCACCTGGTCGTGACCGGCCTCACCTTTTCCACTTCGAGCATCCACCTCGAGGTGATCCAGGCCCAGGGACACAGCGGGTCGAACCAGAAAACGGCGTCGGCGGTACCCTCACTCACCCTTTTGCCAACGCCGGGGGCGGCCCACATGTTCCGGGCCCGTCCGGGCGGCCCTGGCGGGAGATCATCTCGGGGAGTGGTCCGTATAGTTTGTCGCCATGTCCCTCCAAGGAGAGTACGAACCCAGTCCCTCCGATTGGGTGAGGAATCAGGTCGCCGAGTACGAGAGAAGTGGTGGCCAGCGAGCGAACACGCTCCTGGACACCGGTATGCCGGTGATCATCGTGACCACCCGCGGGAACAAGAGCGGAAAGATCCGCAAGACCCCTCTGATGAGGGTCGAGCACGACGGCGAGTACGCACTGGTCGCCTCCAAGGGAGGGGCCCCGACCCACCCGGTCTGGTACCACAACCTGACGGCCGACCCGACCGCTGTCGCCATACAGGACGGCCCCGAGCCCTTCGCCGTGACAGTCCGCGAGGTGAGCGGTGCCGATAAGGCGGCCTGGTGGGACAGGGCCGTGGCCGCCTACCCGCCCTATGCCGAGTACCAGGCCAACACCGACCGGCCGATTCCGGTGTTCGTGGCCACCCGGAAAGGCGGATGAGGACCGACGGGAGAGGGGAACCCCCGGTGTTCAGCCCTCGGAGCGGTCGAGACCGAGGGCGACCATCCGGTGCGGTCAGGGACGGAAGACAACCTTGATGGCGTGCGCATTCTCGCGGTCGATGGCCGTCCTGACCGCGTCGCGGTAGTCGTCGAGAGCGAACTCGTGGGTCACGATGACGTCGTACGGCAGCAGTCCGGCGGCGAGAATGTCGAGGGCGCGATCGACCGAGTGCCTGTTGGGGCCACCCGCCAACCCGGGGGCTGAGCTGGAATCGACGGTGTGGTCGATCGAGCCGACCACGGCGGCTTCCTTGTACCAGATGGGCGTCAGGTCGACCTCGCTCACTCCGGCCGCGCCGAGCAGCAGGACGGTGCCGCGGTGGGCGACGGCACGCAGGGCTTCGGTGACCGATTGCGGCGCGCCGACGGCCTCGACGACGAGTGGGAAGCCGCCCATGAGCATGAGGTTCGACTTCCAGCCCACCACCCGCGCACCGGCGAGGCCGGCCAATTCTTCGAAATGGCGGTTGTCGGGGTCGCTGCGCACGACGTGGTCGGCGCCACACGCACGCGCGGCGTCCGCTTGATGGGCATGCCGTGCGACCACGGTCACCGGAGAAGTCGGGAAGAGACCCTTCAGGGCGGCCACGGTGGCAAGCCCGATGATGCCGGCCCCCACGACGAGGACGGGGTCACCATCGTCGGGCGCGGCCCGCAGCAGGCCGTGACAGACGATCGAGACCGGCTCGTACAAGCTGGCGCCGCGGTCGGGTACGGCGTCGGGGAGTGGATGCAGCATCGAGGCGTGGGCCAGGACCTGTTCGCCCCAGCCCCCGCCGAGGTCCTGGGTGAACCCGAGGGTCCGGCCCGAACTGACGATCCGGCTGTCGAGGTTCAGACACGACGACGTCCACCCACGTCCGCAGTTGGCGCACGGCGGGTCGATGCCCCGCGCCGCGCAGGGGATGCACGGGTCGACGACCACCCGCGTCCCCACCGGTTGGGGGCACCGGGGGCCGGCTTCGATCACCCGCCCTGCGATCTCGTGGCCGAGCACGAAGGGGAACGACCCCATCGTCATCAAGGTCGGCGACGGACCGGTGTTGTGGGCGAACAAGTGGAGATCGCTCCCGCAGATCCCGCCCGTTGTCACCGCCACGCGGGCCCACGCCGCTCCGGGTAGCTCGGGTTCGGGTAGATCGGTGAGCGACGCCGGGAACGCGGCGTCGGCCATGTCGAACTGGACAGCGCGCATCTCCGCAGCGTACGCGTTCTCCCGGACGCGCCTTCGGGACCCGGGACGGTGGAACGTCCGCTGGCGTACAGTGCGGAGTTGTGCGGTTGTCGGATGCCACCCTCGATGAGGTCCGGGAGCGGGGTTACGCCCTCGTCGAGGGATTCCTCGGTCCGGACGAATTGAAGCTCGCTCAGGAGGCGCTCTGGCTCCACTTTCCCAGTCCCGACGACTACTTCGCCGATCCGGCGAGGTATTCCGATTACGCCCGGAGCCAGTTCGCCGGCGTGGAGGAGTTCCCGTACCGGTCGTGGGATCTCAATCACCTGGCCTTCCACCCGGACCTCGTCGATGCCGTCGAGCGCTATCTCCGCACGCCCGAACTCCACCTCTACAAGGTCGAGCTGTGGGCCAAATACTCCGGGGCGGTCAACTACGACCAACCGCTCCACCGCGACTACGGCAGTCACAGTCTGGTCGTCCCTCGGCCCGGTGACCGCTACCAGCAGTTGACGAGCTTCATCTTCCTCTCCGACGTGACCGAGGAGGACGGCCCGACGCGGATCGTCCCCTACGAGCGGAGCCGGGACGTGCCCTTCACGCCGCTGTACCTCCAGTTCGGTGCTCTGGCCGACCGGGAGGTCTCCGCCGTGGGACCGGCGGGCAGCCTGCTCATCTACCGAACCGACATCCTGCACCGGGGATCGGATTTCACCGGAGCCGGGCGCTCTCGATTCTCCATACTGGCGGACTACCAGGTGAGAGGGACGACATGGGGAGGAAAGATGGCATGGCCGAAGCAGGCGCCGCAGCGGTGGGCCAAGCTCCTGCCACGGTGCAGCGTCCGCGAACGCGACCTCTTCGGCTTCCCGAGACCCGGGGACGACTACTGGGACAAGCAGACCCTGGCTGACGTCGCTCGGCGATATCCGGGCATGGACATGGGTCCCTACCGGCCGCGTCGGGGGTCGGCGTAGATCCGATGGCGGCTCACCGTTGGCGCGGGGCCACGGTCGCGAGTCTCGTGATCGCGTGTGTCGGCCTCGGGATACCGTCGAACGCCCACGCCGGACAGCCCTCATGGTGGACGGCGCCTCTCGGGAACCAGCCCTGGCAGTGGGAGCTCGGTCATCCACTGCGCCTCACCAACGCCCGCGACACGGGCACCGACGACCTGCTGCCCAACGGTCAGCGGGCACCGGATCCGGTCATCTTCGACATCGACGGCATCATCAACCCGGCCTCCACCGTGGCGGCGTTGCATGCGCAGGGGAAACACGTCGTCTGCTACATCGAGGTCGGAGCGGCGGGCGACTACTACTCCGCGGCCGACGAGGGGACAGCGACGACCTACTACGCCCAACTCCGCGACGCCGGGGTGTTCGGCAACAAGGTCCCCGGCTATCCCGAGTACTACCTGGACATTCGGTCACCCTCCACCGTATCGATCATTGAGTCCATGATCGATCGCCAATGCGCGGCCAAGGGGTTCGACGCGGTCGAGACGGACATCGACGACGAGTTCGGCGACCCGACCGGATTGCCGCTCACTCAGGCCGACCAGGAGAAGTACATGACGACCTTGGCCCGCTACATGCACAGCCTGGGGCTCGGGTGGTGGATCAAGAACCCCGATGACACCGGCAGCAGCAGCTACGCGACCGACATGCATTCTCTCGCTGATGCCGTGTTGACGGAGCAGTGTAATCAGTATTCATCGTGCGGCTTTCTTTCCGCCTATGTCGGCAACAAGGCCGTCTTCAACGCGGAGTACCACCTGAAGCCGTCGGCCTTCTGTTCCCACGACGACACTCTCGGCTTCAATGGTGCCCGCTTCAACCTGGGTCTGACCGGCAGACGTACGCCGTGCCGATGACCGCTGGTCCATCCGAGCGTTGGTGCAGCTGAGCATCGCCCGGAGCGCACTCGATCCCAGGGCAAGAGGGACAGGTGGAGAGATGGTCGACGAAATTGGAAGCGACGGCATCGTCACCAAGACGAGTCCCCGGTCGGTGGTCGACACGGTTCGCCGTCTCTCCGAGACGGCGACGGCCAAGGGAATGAAGGTGTTCGCCGTCATCGATCACAGTGGAGAGGCGCGGGTCCACGGACTCGAACTCCGCGAGACGGTGGTGGTGATCTTCGGGAGCCCCGAAGCGGGGACCCCGGTGATGGCCGCGGCGCCACTGGCCGCTCTCGATCTCCCCCTGAAGGTTCTCGTCTGGGCCGACGGAGACCAGACGAGGGTCAGTTATACGGCTCCGGCCGCCCTTGCCGCTCGCTACCACGTGAGTGACGCGCTGGCCACCAGGCTGGCGGGCATCGACGGTCTCACCGATGCCGTCATCGCCGTGTAGCGGTACCGTCGGGCGGGGATCGTGTTAGAGAAGGGACCATGGCCGCCGGCGGGGTGTCAGGAGGTCGATCGAGGAACCTGGTCCTGGCCGCCATGATCTTCGCCGTGGCGATGACGTTCATCGATCAGACGATCGTGTCCATCGCCGCTCCCGACATCCAAAGGGAGCTCGGTCTCACGAGCACCGGTGTGCAGTGGGCGATAAACGCCTACCTGATGTCACTGGCCGCGCTCTTCGCCTTCGGTGGCCGATTGGCGGACACCGTCGGCCATCGCCGCATGGTCACGCTGGGGGTGGTCGTATTCGCCGGCGCGTCGGCGATGTGCGGTCTGACCCCGAAGGGTGGGGCAGCCGAGGCGTGGATCGTGGCCTTCCGTATCCTGCAAGGCGCCGGCGGGGCGATCATGTTCCCGGCCGCGTTGGCCATCGTGGTGCAGACGTTCTCACTGCACGAACGGGGCAGGGCGTTGGCGCTGTTCTTCGGTATCGCCGGCGGTCTCACGGCCTTAGGACCGATCCTCGGCGGCTACCTCACCGAATGGACCTGGCGGGCCATCTTCTGGGTCAACATCCCCGTCGCCGTCATCGCACTGCTCCTCATCGTCATCTCCAAGCCCAGGACGGCCCACCAACCGGCTCCGATGGATTACCGGGGTCTGGTCCTCATCGCCGCCGGCGTGGCCCTGAGCGTCTTCGGCTTCCAGCAGTCTCTGATCTGGGGATGGTCCAATCCCGCCATCGGAGCGAGCATCGCCGCCGGCGTTGCCCTTCTCGTCACCTTCGGATTCGTCGAGGTGCGGACGCCGTCACCGCTCATGAAGGTGCATATTTTTCGTATCCGGGCGTTCCTGGTCGAGAACGTCGTCCTCGGTGTGGCCATGCTCGTCTTCGTCCCGGTGTTCTTCTTCGCCAGCGAGTACGCCCAGATCGCCTTGGCGAAGTCGGCCTCGCAGGCGGGTCTGTTCCTTTTGTACTTCTTCCTCGGCTTCGTGGTCACCTCCCAGATCGGGGGCCGCGTCCTCGACCGGCGCGGCGCCAAGCGCCCGGTCGTACTCGGCTGCACGTTGGCCGCGGTGGGCTTCTACCTCTGGGCCGGGAAGGTTACCCAGCTCAGCTTCGGTTCCCAGAAGTGGTACGTCGCCGTGGCCGGCGCAGGCATGGGCTTCATGTTGGGTCCGGCCAGCACCGACGCCGTGAATCGGGCATCGAGGCTCTCCTACGGCGAGGCCACGGGCATCACCCAGACTGTCCGGAACTTTGCCGCCAGTCTGGGCCTGGCCGTCTTGGGCACCATCCTCGTGTCGCAGCTGCGTTCCCGGGTCACGACGTCCCTCGTCTCGCAGGGCCTGCCCCGGGGACGGGCGTCGGCGGTGGCGTCGGCGATCTCCCAGTCCCAGAGCGCCGGCGGGCGTGTCTCGACCATCCCCGGTTTCATCCGACACGACTTCGCCTACTCCACGCGGACCGTCCTCTATGTGATGGCCGGGATCATGGCCGTGGCGGCGGTGGTGGCCCTGTTCGGGCTGGAGCCGGGACGGCAGCAGGAGCCGAGGGATCCCGGGACCGACGCCGCCGTGGAGGCGACCACCTGAGCCCGTCCCCCCCGCCAGACCCGCCGGCATCGGCCGCCGATCCTGCCGCCCCCGATGGCTTTGCCGGTACGGCATGGTGGCGCCGGATCGTTCACCAAACAGGCGCCGCCGGACACGCCTGGCTGACGCGGGCCAAGGGCGCCGACGGATGCCACGAAGCTCGTTGTCGGGCACCCCTGCCTGGGTGGCGAAAGCTCGGCATCAATATGACGCCGGTTTGGCTCCCTACTTCTTGTAATGGCACCATTTATATGCCAAACTGATGCCATGGACTTGCGACCGTATGTGGAGAGCCTCCACCGCCAACTGGCAGTCGCCGCCGAAGCCGGAGGCGAGGAGGCTCGTGTGCTCGCCGACCGGCTCATGGCGCCTCTGGACGCGGCGGTCCGCCTCACGTTGCAGGACGTACTCGCCATGGCGGCGGAAGAGATCACCTGCGAACTGGCACCGGGTTCGGTCGAACTGCGTCTGCGTGGCCGGGATCCCGAGTTCGTGGTCACGCGGCCGGTCGGTGCGTCGGTCGGGCCGGCCGACTCCGTCGATGCACACACGTCGAGCGGCTGGCCGGAGGCCGCCGTGCCCCGGGTGTCCGTGGAGGGCGACGAGGGCGGGATGTCGCGGATCAACCTCCGCATGCCCGAGCAGCTCAAGATCCAGGTCGAACGCGCGGCCAGCGGTGAAGGACTCTCGGTCAACGCCTGGCTCGTACGGGCCTCCGCCGCCGCAGTGGCACGAACCGATCCCGGCCATGAACGCCCGCGTATTGCCCCGCGCGGTGGTCAGCACTACACGGGCTGGGCGCGTTCAGGCGGCGACGGCAGACAGTTACTCGCACCGAGGACGCGCTACGAGAGTCTCTGAAAGATCACGCCACCAATCGAACAGAAGGAACTGCCATGCCCACTTTCAACACCCCTGGACCCATATCCGTCAACGTGGAACTCGGGGTCGGCGACCTCCGGCTGGTGGCGAGCGATCGCGGCGACACCGTGGTCGAGGTGCGCCCGAGTGATCCGGCCAAGACATCCGACGTGTCCGCTGCCGAGCGCACACGCGTCGAGTACGCCGACGGCCGGCTGCTGATCAAGGCACCCACGGGATGGAGGCACTATTCCCTGCGCGGAGGCGGCGAGTCGATTGCCGTTCAGATCGACCTTCCGGCGGGCTCGGAGGTCCGTGGCGACGCAGGCATCGCGACGTTGCGCTGCACCGGACGACTGGGGGAGTGCCACTTGACGACCGGCATCGGCGAACTCCAGGTCGACGAGACCCGAGGGCCGGCACGACTCAAGACGGGAAGTGGCGACATCACCGTCGGTCGTGCCTTCGGCCATGTCGACGTCACGACAGGCACCGGCGCCGTACGGATCGGCAGCATCGACGGCACGGCCGTGGTCAAGAACGCCAACGGAGACACGTGGATCGGCGAGGTTGACGGCGACCTTCGCGCCAACGCGGCCAACGGGAAGATCGTCGTCGATCAGGCGCACTCCACGGTTGCGGCCAAAACGGCCAATGGCGACGTTCGGCTCGGTGAGGTCGCGCACGGTGCCATTCTCGCCGAGACCGCCTGCGGCACGATCGATATCGGAGTTCTCAACGGTGTCGCGGCATGGCTTGACCTCAAGACCCAATTCGGCAATGTGCACAGCGACCTGGACTCAGCCGAGCCACCCCAGTCGGGCGAAGCGGAGGTCGAGGTACGGGCGCGCACGTCCTTCGGCAACGTGACTGTCTGCCACTCCTTCCCCAGGGCCATCGGGGACGAATAGCCGTGCCCGCGTCTGGAGCCGATCCCGCCGTCGTCGACGTTAGGGCGCGCGTCGGCCCGGGGCCGGTGGGGCCGATGATCTGAGCCCGTCGCACACGATCTCCACCATGCGCCCGACGGAGGCGGTGTCGTAACCGGACTGGCCGCCGGCGTGACAGGCGCCGATGACCAGGAGCACCATCTCATCGGTCGAGATGTCGGGACGAATGGCACCGGCGGCCACGGCCCGTTGCCGCAACTCGTCGATGTTCCTCTTCATCTCGTCCATCATCTCGAAGCATTGCGACTTGATGTCGATACCGGCCGAACTCAGGGCGTCGAACAGATCGCGCTTGGCCGACGCGTGGCCGGCGAACTCGCGGAGGAAGTCGAAGAGTGCGGGGCCGGGGTCAGCGGCGCCACATTGCGTCTTGACGCTCTCGAGGAGCTGCTCCAGGCGAGCCACGACGATGGCCTCGAACAGCGCTTCCTTGGTCGGGAAATGGCGGTAGAGCGTCCCCACTCCGAGCCCCGCCCGCTCGGCCACGACGTCGATGGGGACCGCCACCCCCTCGGTGGCGAAGATCTCCTCGGCGGCGTCGAGGATCCGGGCCCGGTTCTTCACGGCATCGGCCCGCATGGGTCGTGCCCCGGTGGGCCGGTCGTCGGTCTCCGACTCCCGCGCCCCCTGTTCAGCGACCCCGGGCCCGTGGTCCGGGATCGTCGTCGCCTTCGCCGTCATGACTCTGGCCCCCGACTTCGGTATTGACAAGCGGAACGCACGTTCCGTATAGTACCGGTATAAGCGGAATCTCCACTCCGATTCTAGACCGACCGAGGGCAAAAGGCCAGGGTCGGGAATCCGGATCGGACGGGGACCCGCTCTCGGCTCAGACCCACGAACAGACGGAGGCACCCCCCATGACCACGACCGACCTGGCTCCGACGACCACGACGCAGAGTGAGGGGCCTGATCCCCGGCGCTACTGGTCCCTGGCCGTGATCGCCCTGGCGCAGCTCATGATCGTCCTCGACGCCTCGGTCGTCATCGTGGCCCTGCCGTCCGCTCAGCACGCGCTGCACATCTCGGTGGCCAACCGGCAGTGGGTCATGAGCTCGTACACATTGGCCTTCGGCAGCCTCCTGCTGCTGGGGGGTCGGATCGCCGACTACCTCGGCCGGCGCCGGATGTTCATCGTCGGCCTTCTCGGCTTCGGTGCCGCCTCCGCCCTCGGCGGCCTGGCCCAGAACTCGGCCATGCTGTTCGGAGCCCGCGCCCTCCAGGGCGCCTTCGCCGCCGTGATGGCCCCGGCGGCTCTGTCCCTTCTCACCGTCACCTTCACCGAAGCCCGCGAGCGGGCCCGCGCCTTCGGTGTCTACGGCGGCATCTCCGGCGGTGGGGCCGCCATCGGCCTCGTCCTCGGTGGGACCCTTACGCAACTGGCGTCGTGGCGGTGGACCCTCCTCATCAACGTCCCCATCGCCGCCGTCGCCGCCGTGGCGGCGAGGCGTGTGGTCCGTGAGAGCCGGGGAGAGTCGAAGGCGGGATACGACCTGCCCGGTGCCGTCACCGTCACCGGCGGATTGTTCCTCCTCGTCTACGGCTTCACCATGGCCGGCACCCACGGATGGGGAGCCCCACTCACGATGGCCCTGTTGGCCGGCTCGGTCGTCCTGTTGGCCGTGTTCGCCGCCATCGAGCTGCAGTCGAAGCACCCGCTGCTGCCGCTGCGCGTCGTCCTCGACCGCAACCGGGGCGGCTCGTACCTCGCCTCGCTGCTGGTCGGCAGCGCCCTGTTGGGGACGTTCCTCTTCCTCACCTACTACTTCCAGGGGACGCTGCACTACTCGGCGCTCAAGACCGGCTTCGCCTTCCTGCCCTTCTCCGGCGGGATCATCATCGGGGCGGGACTGGCCAGTCGTCTCCTGCCACGGGTTGGTCCCCGCGCTCTGATGGTGGCCGGACTGACCCTGGCCGCCGGCGGGCTCGTCTGGTTCACCCGTCTGGGCATCGACAGCTCGTACCTCGGGCTGTCGCTCCCGGCCGAGGTGATGGTGAGCTTGGGCATGGGGATGACGTTCGTCCCCATGAGCAGCACCGCCCTGATCGGCGTCGAGCCCAAGGACGCCGGGAGTGGCGAGCGCCTTGGTCAACACCACCCAGCAGGTCGGGGGTTCACTGGGCACGGCGTTGCTCAACACGCTGGCCGCCACCGCCGCCACCTCCTATCTGGCCACCCACGCCAGGACGCTGGCGGGGGCCCGCGCCGCCGCCGTCCACGGGTACACGACCGCCTTCACGGTGAGCGCCGTCCTGCTGGCCGCCGCCGCCGTCGTGGCCGGTGTCCTCGTCCGGGCTTCGCGGGACCAGGTACAAGCCGAGCCGGCCACGGTCACCGAGCTCCCCGCCCTGGAACCCGAGATGGTGCTGGAGTCAGTCAGCTGACGTCGGCGTCGGCGGTACTCAACCCGACAACGCCTTCAACCCGAGGTCGAGCAGGTGGTCGAAGAACACGTCGGGCTCCTGGAACATCCAGTCGTGGTCCATCGGCCGCCCGTCGGGCGCGGAGGCGACCGTGAAGGTGGCGTGGAGTTCGTGGGCCAGGCGCCGTCCGTCGGAGCCGTTCAGTATCGAGTCCCGGTTGGCCCACAGGACATGGGCGGGGATGCCGGCCCGCGCCACCTCCTTGGCGTCGGTCTCCCTCCCACTGGTGAAACCCCACCAGGCGGCCCCGACCAGCTGACGGGGGTGGTCGACCGAGGTCCGGACGAAGGCCGACGCCGCGTTCGGGGTGGCGAGCCGCAAAAGCGCTATCGGATGACGAAGAACCTCGTGGGCGAGTGTCCATTCCCGTGACGCGGCCAACGTGTCCGAGAACACGAGCTCGACCACCCGGTCGGGCCATCGCGAGGCGAAACCGAGCTCGATGCCGCCGCCGAAAGAGTGACCGAGAAGGCTGACCCCGTCGAGGCCGAGATGATCGAGGGTCTCGCACAGGGCGTCGACCACCTTGGAATAGCGCCACCGGCCGTGCACGGCGAACAGGTCTGGTACGAGCACCCGGCAACGCGTAGCCAGGAGGTCGGCCAGCGGGCGGTACACGGCCGGCCGCATGGCGAAGCCGTGCAACAGGACGAGAGGGAAACCGACCCCGGTGTCGATGGGGACCTCGAGCCGGCTCATGGGACCCGAGCTTGGCAAGGATCGGTTCCCGGTGCGACTCGCGCACCGGGACCGGAGTCCGGACGCCGAAACCGGTCGGCGGCATCCGTCGACGAGCCCTGCCTGGCGGGCGGCAACCGACGCGTGGCACTGTTCAATCCGTGCGCGGCGGGAGCAGATTCGCCAGGAAGGTTCCGGAGCTCACTGTCTACTTCTGGATTGTAAAAGTCCTGACAACGGCCATGGGGGAGTCGACGTCCGACTACCTCGTCCACGTGCTCGATCCGGTCGTCGCCGTGGGTCTGGGTGCAATCGGGCTGACGATCGCTCTGGCCCTTCAGTTCTCCGCGCGCCGCTATGTGGCGTGGATCTACTGGCTGGCGGTGTTGATGGTGGCCGTCTTCGGTACCATGGCCGCCGACGTCTTGCATATCAAGTTCGGCGTCCCTTACGACGTCTCGACACCGTTCTTCGCCGTCGTACTGGCCATCGTCTTCGTCGTCTGGAACGCCAGTGAGAAGACGCTGTCCATCCACAGCATCGACGGGCCCCGACGTGAAGTGTTCTACTGGGCGGCCGTCGTGACCACGTTCGCGCTGGGAACGGCTGCCGGTGACATGACGGCGATCACCCTGCACCTCGGTTATCTGGTGTCGGGCGTCTTCTTCGCCGGGCTGATCGCCGTCCCGGCCCTGGGCTATCGAATCTTGGGCCTGAACGAGATCTTCGCCTTCTGGTTCGCCTACATCGTCACCCGGCCTCTCGGTGCCTCGTTCGCCGACTGGATGGGCAAACCAAAGCGGGTCGGCGGCCTGGGCCTCGGTGACGGAAAGGTCAGCCTGGGACTGGCCATCTTGATCGCCGGATTCGTCGCCTACCTGACGGCCAGTCGCCGAGATGTATCCGAAGACGACCCCGTTCGACAAGGGACGTGAGAGCCCGCGTCGCCGCGGGCACGTCACCATCCCCGTGATCATCCCGTTGCCGGGTGCGTGGGAGACGATCCGTCGGGAGCCAGCAGATCGAAGCCGTCGGGCGTGTTGAGCATGCCGGTGGCCGTGCCCGCCTGATCGTTTATCCCGTACTGCCACACCAGCGCGCCTGTCGTCGGATCGATGGCGACCATGCGGTTGCGGTAGTCGTCATTGGCCATGATCGCGCCGCTCGGCAACAACTCGGCCAGAGAGGGATGATTGAGCATCCCGGGGCCACTACCGGGTGCATAACGGTAGAGGATCCGGCCTTCACGGTTGAACTCGAGGAACTCGCCCGGAGTGGAGTAATCGGCGATGAGGTAGAGATCAGGTCCGAGCTGCTGGGGATCCGACGGGTAGCTGATCGGCAGTTGCACGGTCCAGACGAGCTTGCCCTGCGGCGTGTATTCGCTGACCCATGAACCGTTGATCTCGGAGACGAGTAGATTCCCGTCGGCCAGGGGGGTATCTCCGTTCGGTGAACCCATGGAGACCGGCGGATTGTGGACGCAGAGACCCGTCGTACCGATCTGGTCGGCCACAGTCCCGTTGGTGTTGATGACGAGTACCCGGCAATTCTGAGCGTCGGCCACGGTGATCTGGCCGTTCTTCAGCAGGTAGGCGTCATCAGGCTCGTGGAGATAGCCCTGGGTCGTGCCGGGCTGTTTGGGATGACCGTACGACCAGAGGATCTTGCCCGATGGGTAGCCGATCTCCACGATCGTCTCGTTCTCCTCTTGGTTGGAGATGATGGCTTTGCCGTGGTTCACGAAGAAGGCGTCGTCGGGGAAGTAGAACGCAAGAGGGTCGGGCGGAGACGACGGGGACGGATACGTCCACACGATATGCATGGAGGAGTCCATGAGAAGAAGCCGGTTGTTGCCACGGTCGGCGACCAGGAGGTCGTCGCCGAAGTAGGGCGATCCGGCACCGGGGGCACCGGCCGTGCCGAACATCGGATCCGGGGTGAGCATCTGCACGGCGGAGACCTGGGCTCCGTTGGTTTCCCCACCCACCAGCCATGCCGTCGAGCCGACGACGGCGACTCCGACGTGTGACACCGGGACCTGAAGGCGTCCGGCCGGCAACAACCTGTCCGAATCCGGGTTGAATGCCCAGATGGCGGACACGGTGGACGTCTGCGAGGAGGTGGTGGCGACGATCGGTGGACCGGTCCCCGATGCGCGCACCCTGGTTGCTACTGAGTGACGGGCGGAACCGGTGACGGTGTACCTGTCGAGGATGGCCCCGGTCTTCCCGGCCCCGGGATTCGCGCCCGCCGGGGCGCTGCTCGTCTGGGTGGTGCCGACGCCGGGGACCGAGCTCTGAGGTGCCGAACTCTCCCCGCCGGCCACGAAGATGTGGCCGTCGATGGTCACCGCCGCCGCGCCACTCAGGGTCTCCGGGAGATGGCCCACCACCGAGGCACGGTGGCGACCCGGGTCGATCATCTGGATGGCGTCGATCGGCTGGCCGGCGGTGTTTCCGCTGATCGCCTGACCGCCGAACACGAAGATCCTCCCCCCGACGGCGGCGACGGCCGGGTACCGGACCGGCACCGGGAGCGACGCCACGACGCGGAAGGTACGGCCGTCCGTTGTGGCCAGGACCGGTGCATCGGCGTTCGTCCCGTCGTAACCGCCCACCAGATACGTCGTGGCGCCGATGGTGGCCACCGCGGCGTCCGATCGCGGCGCCGGAAGCGATGAGAGGACACTGGCGGTGGATCTGTTGGAGCCGGCGGAACTGCCGGCTGCAGCCTGTGCGGGAAACGCTTGCACCGTCGCCACCGTCGTGGACGCGCCGCCACCGAAGACAAGGTCCTGGCCTCCCACGACGGCCGCGGCGGCATCGTGGAGCGGCCCGGTCAGGTCGCCGATCTGGGTGAGCGTCCCGTTGGTCGTGTCGAGCGTGAAGACGGACGCGGACGACACGTTGTTCGTGGTCAGGCCGCCGAGGAGCACCAACTGTGAGCCCGTTCCCGGTACGACCACGATCCGGCTGATGGGTGCGGCCAGTTGCCAGGGCATGAGGCCGGATTCCGCCGCCGGAATGGGAGGCGGCGCCGGGTGTTTCGGCTTCGTGACGAGAACAGCCTTGGGCTGGTGGCCGTGAGAATGACCGAGGCCCACCGCGGCGATGGTGGCAATGCTGACCACGACAAGCAGTGAGACGGCGATACGAGTGCGTTGGACGCGCCGGGAGGTCCGGTGGGTGCGGTACGTCGGCAGGTGACGCCCCCCCGGCGTCGCAGTGCGGCGCTCGTGCGAATCAGGAGTCAAAGTGATGCCGACATTAGGTCGACGGACCCGACAATGTTGTTCATGGACCGATTCAGATCGAAGGGGGCACGTCTATCGATCGGATTCGCATCACGTCACATAGAGTTGACCATCGGAGCCTCTGGCGATCCTGAGTTGCGTCAGCCCGGTCGCCGCCGGTCCGACCTCCACGGCTCCGGTGTGTGCGTTGAACTCGGAACCGTGGCACGGGCAGATGAACACCTTGTTCGTGCCGTCGTACTGGACCGTGCACCCGGCGTGGGGACAGACGGCGTCGAAGGCCAGAAAGGTCCCGGGCTGAGGTCGGACCACCAGTGACGGATCACCGGTCGAGGGGTCGTTGAAGAAGGCCGCGCCACCGACGGGCACACGGTTGGCCGGTCCCACCACCGTGCCCGGAGGACGGGGCGGAGGCGCAACAGAGGTCGGCGCCGAACCTGAATTGGCTGGAGCACGGGTCGTCGGAGCCGCCGTCACGGGCGTCCCCGAGCCGCCGTTGAGCAGAGCGCCGGACTTGGGCGAGGACCCACCGAGCAGTCGTCCGATTCCCGCCACCATGCCGCCTCCGAGCAACCCGGCGATGGCCACACTGGTGGCGACGGCGCCTTTCGTGGCGAAGGTCCGACGATCGATCTCGTGGACGTCGAGGCGCCGCGGCGGTGTCGGACGCTGGACGAGAAACGGGCAGGGAGCGGGTGCGCAGGGGGCGCCGTTGCGGGCCTGACAGGCCCCTTTCTGATAGGAGCCGCATGTCCGGCGTACCGCCGCGAAGGGGATCGAGACCACTGCGGCCGGCTCGGCGCCGAGCCGCGTCCGGATCGAGGTGGCCACCAGGGCGTCGACCGACAGGACGCCTCCGGAACCGGCGAGCAGAAGCGGCGTCCACGCGAACACGAAGACGATGTCGGAGCCGGTGTAGTAGGGGCTCGAATGGAAGCTGATGGTGAAGAAGAGCCCGAGAGACAGTGCGAGCCCGCCGGCGGCCGCCATTCTGGTCCACAGTCCCAGCAGCGCCCCCAGCCCGATGGCGAGTTCGGCGAAGGCGATCAGGAGCCCGAGCGGAACGGCGACGTGGACGAGCGGCGCGATGAGGGAGTGGATGGGACTCCTCCGGGCCGCACCCGCCAATTGGGATTGGATGGACGCCGGATTCGAGGCGTTCACGAAGCCGGGATTGGCGAGCTTCTGCAGACCTGCGAAACAGAACGTGAAACCCAGGAACAGTCGCAGCGGGACAATGACCCAGCCCGCCGAGAAGAGGGCATGGGGAGGGGGGCGGAACCACTCCCAACTCGGTGCGTCGTCGAGGAGCGGGGGACGCCGGGAGCGATCCCCCCGACGGACCGTGCCGCGCACCGGTCCTCGACCAGCGGCCGGTGGCCGGTGCCGACTCGCCCTGGTCCCGGCCATAACCCTCCCGGTGCGTGGCCCCATCGCCGCCCCACCGTGGAGCAGCATGACGATGGTGCATCGGGGATCCTTGCGGAAACATGAACGGGGTCACGCTTCGTCACCACACCGGCACATTGGGAAGCAACACCGGACGACGTCGACGCGGTGACACATCGGGCGGTGACACGTCGGGCGGTGACACATCGGGAGGCCGGTCGTCGCCCCACGCGCGTGCGGAGCCCGAACCGTGACCCACCAGCGGTCAGCGCGGGCCGACGTAACTCGGGTCGAAGGGTTCGGACCCCGCCGCCGTCGGGGGGGAACCTCCCGGTTCCTCGTCGACCTGGGATCCGACCGGTCCGGCCTGGCCTGAGTGTTCGACGGGTGTCACCGCGAGCGGCTCCTCCGACCGGATGTGGGCGATGAGGGGCGACCGCGACAGGACGAAGGCGCCCGCGAACAAGGCCACCAGGGCGGCGATCTCGAGCGGGCCGCGAGAGCCGGCCGTGTGGATCGTGTCGCCGAAGAGCCCCACTCCGATCCCGATGGATGCGAGGGGATCGACGATGACCAGGGCGGCCTGCGAGGCGGTGACGGGACCGGCGTGGAAGGCGTTCTGCGCCAGGAAGACGGCAAGGAGCCCGGTGACGGCCATGGCGTAGACGTGCCATTGCGTCAGGAAGTGGTACCACGACGGGTGGAAGTCGGCCGTCACCTGCTTGATGAGGGCGGCCGTGAAGGCGAACATGATGGCTGCTGCCGCCCCGAACATGGCCGCACGCCAGGCGGGCGGGCCGAACTGCGCCAGGAGGACGGTCACCGCCGAGCCCAGGATGACGGCGAAGGAGGCGATCCCCCAGCCCCGGAGCCCGGGGACCTCGTTGCCCCCGGTGGGGACGGCCTGGGCCAGGAAGAGCGCCAGTCCGGCGGTGGCGACGATGGCGCCGGTCCACTCGGTCCAGCTGAGGTGCTTGCGGAACCAGAAGGCCAAAATGGCGACCAGGAACGGAAGTTCCAACGTCAAAATGGGCTGCACGATGGTGAGGCGCCCGACGTGCAGGGCGAAGGCCTGGAGGAGGAATCCGGCGATCAGGCCCACGCACCCGAGCAACCACACCTTCCGGCGGACGGCATAGGCGATCAGGCTGAGGTGCAGCGACGTCTCGGGCGGGGCGTCCTCCACCCCCATGCGCTGCAGGATGGTCGTGAGGGCGTTCGACAGCGCTCCGGCGATGGCGAGCACGTAGACCATGTCGCCACCTCCCCGTCGGTTCGGCCGCGCCTTCGGCGATCGTCATGAAAAACCCCGGTGGGCGAAGCCGTATTCCGGGACCGGACGTCGGTGCCGGCCCGGACCCATGCCCCCGTCCCACGGGCTCGTGTACCGGTCTCTTTACGATGTCTACCGCCAGAACCTTCGCCGGGGGCCGATGGTCGGGCCAGCCCCCCCTCGGGGTCCGTGCCTGGGAGCCACCATGAGCGGGGCCCACGGTCCCCTGAGCCACCAATTTCGTTGTCGTGAGCAACAATGTGCCCCGACACGGGTCGCGAAGGCCGGTCAAGGTCAGCGGTGGAGGTGTCGATCCCCATGCCATGGGTGAGTCGGATACGCCGCGCCAGCTGGCCAACTCGATGCTCGGCGCCCTTCTCGCCGTCGTGCACCAGTCCGGCGGGGACGACGGGGTCGCCCAGGTCCTGGCCACGGCGGGAGAGAGCCGGTCGGCTGCCGATCTCGAGCGGCCGGACGGATGGAGCTCGTATCTCCAGGGGTTGGCCCTCTTCCGGGCGGCGTCCGACGTGCTGGGTGACCCCGATATCGGACGACGGGCGGGCCAGGAGGTTTTCCGACGGTACGCCGGCACCGAGGTGTTGGCCCTGCTGCGGTCCATCGGGTCGCCGGGGGAGATGATCCGTGCCTACCCGGCCATCTCGGCCAAGCAATCGACCATCACCAGGGCCGAGGTCGTGGAAGTGGGGGAGTCACACGGTCTCATCAGCGTCACGTCGTCACCGGACATCAAGCGGGTCGCGTTCTTCTGCGGATACACCGTGGGAGCGCTCTCGCAGTTTCCCGTTCTCTTCGGGATGGAGCCGGCCGACGTCGAGGAGATCGAATGCCAGACGCGGGGGGATCCCCGTTGTCTCATCAAGGTGAGTTGGGATCCCACGTCGTCGGTCGAGGCCAGCCTCGAACACGAGGTGGTGATGTTGCGGGAGCAGATCGACGTGCTGACCAAGCGATTCGAGTCACTGGAATCGGTGGCCAAGGAGCTGTCCTCGACCCAGGACGTCAACTCCATGCTGGAGACGATCACCAGGCGGGCGGGCGTCGCCGTGCGGGCCCCGCGGTACCTGCTGGTGGCGCGGCTGCCCGGCGAAACCTCGCCGCGGATCCACCATGTCGGTTTCTCAGACGAGGAGGCGAAGGCCGCCGCCTACGAGATCATGAACTCGGACCCGGCGGCCGACGACAGGTCCCGGCTGGTCGTGGACATCGCGTCGGCCCGTAGCCATTTCGGGCGCCTGGCCGCCTTCTATCCCGGGCAGTATCGGTTTCTGCCCCAGGAGCGATCACTGCTCATGGCCTACGCCGGACACGCGGCCGCCGCCCTCGAGACCGCGGCCGCCCTCGACGAATCACGGGACAGAAACACGACGCTGAGCGCCCTGTTGGCCCTGGGGAAGGAGTTGGCCGAGAGCACCGAGAGCGCCGACGTGGCGCAGCGCCTCGTGGTCTCCGTTCCCGAGATCCTGCGCTGTGATCAAGCGCACGTGCTGTTGTGGGACGGGGGCGATGCCATCCTGGCGCGGACCGCATCCACGGCCACCGCTGACCCCGAGATCCTGGCCGGGGCGCGGTTGGCGGTGCGCAACGGCCACCTGGTCAACCGGCTTCTCGAGATCGCGACACCGACCCTCGTGTCGACCACGTCCGACCCTGTTCTGTCGGCGATCTTGAAACTGACGGGACTGGCATCGGGCGTCCTCATGCCGATCACCGCCCGCAACACACTCCTCGGCGTCCTCCTCGTCGGCCCCGATGGTCACGAACTGCAGGGCGACGCCACGTTGCGGGAACGCCTCAGCGGTGTGGCGAGCCTGGCGGCCACGGCTTTGGAAGGGCTCGCCCTGCTCGTCGAGGTACGGCACCAGGCCTTCCACGACCCGATCACCGACCTCGCCAACTCCCGCCTGTTCGAGGATCGGGTCACGCAGTCTCTGACCATCGCCCGCCGCGAAGGCGGTCGGCTGGCCCTGCTCTTCGTGGATCTCGACCGCTTCAAAGCCGTCAACGACACGCACGGGCACAAGGTCGGCGACGAGCTCCTGCGGGCCGTGGCCCAGCGGCTCATGGAGACCGTCCGCGCCGAGGACACCGTCGCCCGGATCGGCGGTGACGAGTTCGGCATTCTCGTGCAGGCCGCCACGAGTCGCGGTGACGTCGAGGTCGTCGCCGGAAAGATCGTGTCGGCGCTGGCCAAGCCGTTCGTGGTGAGGGATTTCACCCTCTTCGTCGGTGCCAGCGTGGGCGTGACGATGTTCCCTGATGCGGCCGACACCTACGAATCGGTGGTGTCGCGCGCCGACTCCGCCATGTATCAGGCCAAAGCCGAGGGCCGCGGCCGCTTCCGGGTCTGTCAACCGGCAGCAGACGGATCCCTGCGGGACCTGCCCCCGAGCTTCTAGTCGGTGGGATCCCCGTCAGCGCCGGGGGCGCCCCCCGTCGGTGGGCCATCGTCGACCGGTACGACCGGTGGGACAGTACCGACCACCGTCACGTGGATCTCCTCGGCGCTCGCATCGGTCTACCCCGGGGAGATCGTACCGGCGGCCAGGTCGGGAAAGACCCGGCCCACCTTCGAGAGGATGTAGTCACCGTAGGTGCCGTCGAAGCCGTGGACGCTCATGTGGTCCCACCGCCGGGCGGCGTCGTCCTCGGCCGGGCGCGGCACGATCGGCAGTCGGTCGACGGTCGCCTCCCAGGAGGGATCGAGGAAGAAGGGAAACGAGAGACGGTCGACGGCGCCCGCGTTGCAGACGCGGTGCGGGGTGGAGCGGTAACGACCGCCGGTGAGCCGCTCGAGCATGTCGCCGATGTTGCAGACGATGCCCCCGGGCCGCGGGGCGCGTCCGTCCAGCCGGTCGTCGTCTGCACCTGGAGTCCGCCGCAGGCGTCCTGAGCGACGAGGGTGAGGAGCCCGTAGTCGGTGTGCTCGCCCACCCCCCACGACGCGGCCCCGCTGACGGGAGCGGCCGGATAGCGGAAGATGCGGAAGAGGACCAGGGGGTCAGCGGTGAGATGGTCGACGAACCACGACGGGGTGAGCCCCAGTCCGACGGCGATGCCCGACAGGACGGTCTGGCCGACCCTCGTCATGACCTCCATGTAGGCCTGGACAACCGATCGAAGTTCCGGGGGATGTCGTGGATAGAGGTTGCGCCCGTGCATGGCGGTTCCGGCGCGGACGCGCCGATTGTCGGGACCGAGGTCGGCCCCGAAGTAGATGCCCTCCTTGGCGTCGGGGACCCCGGCGGTGAGCTCGCCACCGACGGGGAACCATCCCCGCCAAGCCCGTCCCCCACGGGCCATGGCGATCTCACCTTTCTCGGCCGCCGGTCGGGCGAAGAACCGGCGAGCCAGATCCTCGAGACGTTCCTGCAGGACCGGATCGACGCCGTGGCCGACGACGTAGAAGAGTCCGACGTCGCGGCACGCCGCGTCGAGGGCGGCCGCCGCCTCGACGGCCCGAGAGCCGCCGGAGCGCAGTGACCCTATGTCGATCTCGGCAATGGCGACCATGGGTCCAGCGTAGAAGTCGCCCACCGGCGGAGCCGAGCGCCGCTCCCTGTGCGAACCGGGGGGGCCAGAATCGCACGGGGAGTCGGCGGCCCGACACGGCGTCGAACCCGGGCATGCATCGCCCGTGTCGACGCCTTACCACCAGGCGCAACCTCTCGATTGGGGTCGGTAGTGGGAGTTGCCGCCAGGTGGTCGATGGTGGGGGAATCGGGCAGACAGTTCTCGCCAGCGGGTATCAGATTCGCCTATCGGGCCTGGGGGTAACAAGAGGGCAAAGCTGGGGGTTTCCCTGTGGACCAGCGGGGATAGCTGTGGACAAAGCGGCTCCGATGTCTGCCGTGACGGCCGGTGTCGCTACCGGGTCAGCAGCGCGGCAACGTTGTCGTGGAAGAGGCCGGACGCCGCCTCGGGAGTCGATCCCGCCCGCCCGTAGTCCTCGACCGGGGTGGCCGTGCCCTCGGAATGGGGAAAGTCGCTGCAGCACATGAAGAGGTCACCGGACTTGGCCGTGAGCCGGGCCGGCTGCTCGTAGGAGAAGGAGGAGACGCGGACCTGGCGGCGGAAGTACTCGCTCGGGCGCAGGTCCAGTGGCACCAGGGGACCTCCGTTCAGGGCGGTGGTGAACTCCCAACCGCCGTCGAGCATCATGAGGTACTGGGGCACCCAGACGGAAGAAAGCTCGACGATGCCGATGCGCAACTCGGGGTGTCGGGCGAGCGTCCCGTTCACGATGAGATCGGTGACGGCGATGGCCGGCGGTGCCCACAGGAAGATCGACTCGAGCACGGGGACGAAGCTGTCGTCGGGATCGGTATAGAAGGCGTCGTCGATGACCCGGGGCTGGTCGGCCACGTGGAACACGGGCGTGACTCCGTGGTGGACGAAGGCCGCCCAGAGCGGGTCGAGGTCCGGGTGCGACAGCGGGCGACCGTCGACGGCGGCCGGGGCGATCATGCCCAGGCGCACGCCGGCGGACGACAATCGTGTCAGCTGGTCCTCCAGCCACGCCCGATCGCGCAGGGTCAGGTGGGCGACCGGATGCAGGAGGCCGCCGCCCTCGGTCACCACCGTCGCGCACCAACGGTTCCAGGCGGCCATGTTGGCCGTCATGGCGGCCGGCGTCTCCGAGAGGCGGCGCTCCCACAAGAGCCCGAAGTTGGGGAAGACCACGGCCTCGTCCAGACCGAGGACCGACAGGTGTTGCGCCCGGGCCGCCGGGTCCCAGTAGTGCGTGGGAAGAACCTCGGTGTAGCGGTACTCGGAGGGCAGGTCCTGGCGATGACGCTGACGGCGACGACCGATGGCGGCCGTGTCGCCGGGGATCTGGACGTCGGCGATGTCGAGGCGACGGTCGCGCCAGGTGAGCCACGAGTAGCCCCGTTCATCCTCGGTGATGGCGAGGGCCTCGTCCCTGAAGATGGGGTCGATGTGGTCCCGCCACATGGTGGGCGACTCGAACAGGTGCTGATCGGAATCGATGATGGCGGTCACGGTGGCTCCTCGGTCACCAGTATGTCCGATCGCCGGGATTCGATCTCGTGGCCGCGGCGGCTGACGAGACGGCCGGAACGGTTCGGAGCGACCCGGGTGTCATCGGGGAATGACCTCGATGTGATACGTCGCCCCGCCCGTGACGGTGACCGCGAGGTAGTCGATGCCCGGCCGGCTGGCGAGGGAGCGCGGCGGATGCCTGGTGTTCCCGACGACGTTGGTGGCGTGGATGGTGACGACCGCACCCGAGCGGGGGACGGGCACCGAGATGGTGCCGGTGGTCCTGGCGGGGGCGGCGACCTCCAGGGCGACGCGACCCGAGGACCGGTCCTGGGCTCAGGCGGACCTCGATGGTGCCGTGAGGCGTGGGGACGTCGCCCTCGACCCAGGACAGGGTTCCGGCGTGGGGTGTCACCGACCAGGTCCGGAACCCGGCCGAGGACGGCCGGACGCCGAGGACGTAGGAGGAGAGAGCGGCGGTGGCCCCGCTGGCCCAACCGTGGGCCAGGCTCGTGGACGCGCCGAAGCCCGGTGACCCGTCGGCACCGACGAGCTCCCAGTCGGCCCCGGTGTCGTCGGGTCCCGGAAGCGTCCATGTACCCCCAGAGGGTGCGCACCAGGGAGGTGGCGGAGGCGGTGTTGCCGGCGGCGAACAGAGCGTCCACTTCCTCGTTGGTGACGAACGGACTGACCGCGGCGCGGTAGGCGGGCGTTGGCGCTGAACGGCAGCGGACCGTACGGCGTCGACGGCAGGGCCCTGGCCAGCGCGCCCAGGATGGTGGCGTCCTCGGCCGTCGGGGCCACACCGAAGAGCACGGCGAGGGCGTTGCCGTCCTGGGCCACGGCGTCGGGCTGGAGGTCGGAGAGGGCGTAGAGCCCGGTCGACCGGATCGAGGAGATACCGGTTGATGGCCGTCCGGAGGTTGGCGGCGTCGCTGCGGTAGACCTCGGCCTGACCGGGTTGGCCGAGAGCATCCGCCATCACCGCCGCGCTCGTGAGGGTCTGGAAGTAGATGTCGTTGAAGGCGGTGACCTCACCGGTCTTGTTGCCGTCGTAGTAGTCCCAGTCCTCCCGTTGGTGGCGTCGGTGACCAGAAGGCCACGGCTGTCGACCATCGACCGGTTGTAGGCGAGCTCCCGGGTGATCATCGGCCACTCCGAGCGGACGAAGGCGAGATCGCCGGTGTAGAGGAAGTAGGTGGCGATGTTGTCCACCTCGTCCATCGAGTACGAGGCCGAGTAGGTGGTACCGCTCTGGGGAAACGTGCCCAGGGGTGCGGTGGGGTCGACGTTCGTGCCCGATTCGCCGTCGGCCACCTGATAGCTGGCCAGCAGCCGGAGCGATCCCCGCACGAAGCTGTCGGCCCCGGTCGTATAGAAGACGTTGGGCAGTTCCACGCCGAGGTCACCGCTCCAGACCACCCGGTCGCGTTTGGCTCCGTCCATGATCACGGGCAGGGGGTCAGGCGTCGTGATGTTCGGCCCCGGGAAGCCGGCCAGCGCCGAGGTGGACGACAGGGCGTTGGCGTAGAGGGTGGCGCCTCCCGGACCGGTGACCTCCAGGTGGCGGAACTGAGCCGTCGACCCCAGGGCGGCGAAGCCGACCGTGCCCGACGCGTAAACCGACGCTCCCGGCGGCAGGGAGCCGGTGTCGAAGGCGGCCACCGGGCGGCCGTCGATGGTGGTCGTGATGCGGGTGCCCGACGCGGCGGTCGTCACGTGGTGCCAGAGGCCGGCGGAGAAGGCCGGGGGAAGGATGACACGGCCGATGACGGTGAACTCGCCCGGGCCGATGGCGACCTCCTGGAGGGTGCCGGGGGAACCCGTGGCCGCGTCGTGGAGGACGAAGAGGTAGCCCGATGACGACGACGAGGCGCGGACGACCCAGTCGGCGTTGTTGTCCACCACTCGGGTGTCGAACGACATGGTGTCGTCGGTCCAGCGCTGTCCCGAGCGGAGGACGCCGATGCCGCCTCCCTCGGCCGCCAGTGTCCCGGCGCTGATGCGCCAGGGCGCCGGCAGGCTGCCGGCGGGGAGCTCGTCGAGTTGGGTGGTGTAGGCCCCGTCGTACCAGATCCGGTTGAGCTCCGGTGAGCTCGAATCGAACCAACCGCGGAAGTCGTGGGCGGTGGCCCTGACGGCGGTGAAACGGATGCCGAGGGACGAGAGGGTCACGGTCCCCGGTGAGCTTAAGGTGATCCGTTCGTAGCGCTCGCCCCCCTGGATGGATCCGGTGGAGAGCCTCCCGGGAGAGGCCACGGTCAGGTTGTCCACACGCGAGCCGTCCCCGGCGTTCGACGAGCTGGGCGTGGCGTCCCCGTCAGGCCCGAGGTAGGAGAGGCCTTCGCTGTAGGTGGCGCGCAGGACGGGCGCGAGGGACTCCGAGTGCACGACGAAGTAGGGGACACCGCCGACGTCCTTTCCGTAGTCGACGATGATCGTCGGGGGCGGGCCGCCGGCGGCCATCGTGAGGGTGGCCCCGCCGCCACCGGTGGGGTCGGTGAGGGTCCTCGCCCCGGTGACCGATCCCGACGTCCGCACGACGCGGACCGGCGCGACGTCAGGGGCCGTGGGCGTGAGCACGGTGCGTTCCCAATCGACTCGGGCGGGCCACCGTGGAGCGCGCCCGGGACCCGCCGCCACCGCCGTGGTCCACCCGGCGGTCAGGACGGTCGTCGTGAGCGCCACGAGCGAGATCGTGCGGACGCGACACAGGGTCCGGATGCGCTTTCGGTTCATTCCGTGCCCCTTCGTCGACGGGCGAGGACGTGTGGCCGCCACGGTCAGCGCCGACGACGGTAGACGAAGAAGAGCCTGCCCACCCGGCCGCCGAGGCGTGCATAGGGCACCATGGGACCGACCCAGAGCACCTCGATGGTGGCGTGGCCCCTGGACCGGAGACGATGGAGAGCACCCACGAGCAGAGGCGCCCCGACGCCCTGTCCGATCAGGTCAGGACGCGAGGCGATGGGACCGAGCGTTCCCGATCGATTCACGTCGTAGGCGCAGAAGCCGGTGATCTCGCCGTCGTCGCGACCGAGCAGCAGGGACCTCTGGTCGAAGGCACGCAGTACCTCGGCCTGCCAGTTCGGCCAGTGCCGAGCCATCCAACGTGCGAGCTCGGCGCGTTCGTCTCCACGGGGCTCCACCGCCGTTTGCGGGTCGGGCGGTAGGCCGGCGAGATCGATGTCGATGTTGTAGTTGGTCTCCTCACGGGTGAAGTGGTGGCGTTCGAGCAGGCAGCACAGTCCCGTCTCCTCGACCGGGACGCCCGGGTACAAGAAGTACGGTGCATCGGCTCCGACGGTGATCACCCGCGCGTCGGCGAGGTCCTCTTCGGCCGCCCGCAACAGGTCGTGGCCGAGGCCCTGGCCCCGACGGGCCGGGTCGAGCAGGAGCAGACGGACATAGCCGTCGTCGTCGTCGCGCACGACGGCGACGACACCCACCCCCGGTGCGAACCGAACCACCGCGGGCTGATCGGGAGCGAACAGCGCCCGGCGTAGCTCGGAACCCGTGGGTGCGCCCGGCATGGACCGCGCGCACAACGAGGCGATCTCGTCGACTGCGTCGGGTCCCACGACGGGCAGGAGAACGCTCATCGGGGACTGTCGGGGCGTCCATCGGGGCGTCCGCCATTCGGCGGGCGACGGGCGGCTCGGGCGAAGCAGGCGGCGGCTTCGGAATGGGAGTCGAGCATCAGCTCGGTGAGCCGTAGCTGCACCCGGCACCGGTCGAGATTCTGGGCCGGTCGGTCCACGGCGAAGTAGTGATCGCCGGCCAGATGGTCGGTCAGGAAGCGCAGTGCGTTCTCCACCGCCATCCGCGGCCCGGCCAGGGGCAGGGCGTCGACTTCGGATCGCTCGAGCACCGGACAGGAGGTCACGTAGCCGGACGACACGGCCTCGAGCAGCTCGAGGTCGAAGTCGACACCCGCCTCGTCAGCGGCGTCCTCGGCCCCGTGGGTGGTCGCGGTACGAACGAGCTCGCCCACGTCGTACCCGACGTGGCCCGCCATGGTGGTGTCGAGATCGACGACGCAGGCGGCCAGACCGGTGTCGGCATCGAATCGCACGTTGGACAGCTTGGCGTCGTTGTGGACGGTGCGCACGGGTGTCCCGGGACCGGTGTCGATTGCCTCCGCGATCTGCCGGCCGAGTCGCCGGGCGCGGTCGAGCTCGTGGCGGACACCCGACCGGCGGCCGACAGGGTCGGCCTCCGCCGTGGCATCGAGCAGCGACAGCCGGTGGTGGAGGTCGTGGAACCGCTCGATGGTCTCGGTCAGGGGCGGGTCGCCAAGGTCGGCGAGGGCCGTGAGATAGTCGGCGAAGCCACGGGCCGCCTCGAACGCGTCGGTCGGCCCGGCGGGGATGGCGCGCCCCACCGTCCCCTCGAGGTAGCGAAATGCCCGCCAGACCGATCCATCGGTCGCCCGGTGCGACAGACCCCCGCCGGCGGTCTCGACGAGCACCGGGGTTCTGCGGCCGCTCGCCTCCAGGTGGGCCACCACACGCTCGACGTTCCCCAACACGACGTCGATGTCGGGAAAGACCCGGGTGTTGAGCCGTTGGAGGACGTAGCGCCCACCGGTGCACGTCACCAGGAAGTTCCGGTGGATGTGACCTCCCGGCAGCGGTTGCGTTGCGATCGGGGGACTGGCAAAGCGGAAGGCGTCGGTGACCGCTCGCGGCACCTCCCGTCGGGCCAGTCCGTCCACGACGCCCATCGTGGCACTCCGTGCCGGCGCCGCGGGCGAGCACGTGTCGTCCCGGACGGCGCCGACCAGAGTCGGACGGAGCTGAGACCGTCGCGCGACACCCCGGTAGGGTGACGAAGGTGACCACGGCCGCGCTGATCCGAGAGGGGCTCGACCATCCGGTGATCGACGCCGACGGCCACTTCGTGGAGCTGGCTCCGGTCCTCGATGACGCGTTGCTCGCCTCCTTGGAAGCCGAGGGTGGCGCGCGGCTGCGCGACCGGTACCTGGCCAGCCGGGCGGCCCCCTTCGACACCTCGACGGTGCTGGCCGGACGCAGCGACGCCGGCGCCCTCGATGAATGGAAGGCCATGCCGTCGTGGTGGGGGTGGCAGACGCGCAACATCCGCGATCGCGCCACCTCGCACCTGCCCGGTCTGCTCTACGAACGCCTGGACGAGATGGGAATCGACTTCTCCATCCTCTATCCCTCGACCACCCTGGGGCTCATCGACATCGACGATCCCGAGCTCGCCGGCCCCGTGGCCCGGGCCGTCAACCGGTGGCTGGCCGATCTCTTCCGTCCGTACGCCGACAGAATGACGGTCGGCGCCCTCGTCCCCATGGTGACACCGGACACCGCCGTGGCCGAGCTGCGCGTCGCCGTCGGCGAGCTCGGCTTCAAGACCGCCGTCATCAGCGGCTACGCCAGACGGCCCTTCGGCGACCCGTCCTCACCACTGCGCCCGTACCGTCTCGACCATTTCGGTCTCGACAGCCCGTATGACTACGACCCGGTCTGGGCCGCCTGCGTCGAACTGGGCGTGGCTCCTGTGTCCCACAGCGCGCACCAGCATCACCGGGTGTCCCGGTCGCCCTCGAGCTACGTCTACAACCACATCGGTGGCCTGGCGACGTCGCACGAGTCATTGGCGAAGTCACTCTTCCTCGGTGGGGTCACCCGTCGCTTCCCGACACTGCGGGTCGGATTCCTCGAGGGCGGCGTGGCCTGGGCCGCCAGTCTCTTCGCCGACTTGATCGGCCACTGGGAGAAACGCAACGGCGAAGCGATCAACGACCTCGACCCCGACCGGCTCGATGTCGACGCCCTCATGGTCTACCTGCGCCGGTACGGCGACGAACCGGTCATCGCCCGGCTCGACCGGATCCGTGAGCACTTGGCCCGGCCGGCGGGGCGTCCCCGGGAGATCAACGAGTTCGCACGGACGGGGATCGAGAAGAAAGAGGAGTTCCTCGAACTCTTCGTCCCCCGGTTCTATTTCGGATGCGAGGCCGACGATCCGTTGGTCGCCTGGGCATTTGCCGAGAAGATCAACCCGCTCGGGGCGCGGTTGCGACCGATCTTCGGCTCGGACATCTCCCATTGGGACGTCCGCGACATGACCGAGCCGGTGGTTGAAGCCTTCGCGCTCGTCGAGCGGGGCGTGATCGGGATGGAGGAGTTCCGCGAGTTCATGTTCCTCAATCCGGTCCGCCTCCACGCCGGTGCCAACCCCCACTTCTTCGACGGGACTGTGGTCGCCGCGGCGGCCACCCGCGTCCTCGCCGGCGACGGCTGATGGGCAAGGCCGATGCCCGTCCCCTGCGGTCGGTTCTGTTCTGTGCGGGAGATCAACCCGACGACATAGGGCGCGCCCTGGCGTCGGGCGCGGATTCGGTCGTCGTCGATCTCGAGGAGCCGCGTACGCCCTTCCCCGAGTCCGAGCGGGAGACGGCGCGACGGGGGGTGCGCCGGCTCCTCGATCAGCCGCCGGAGGTGGGCGAACCCCTGATATTCGCCCGGGTCCAGGCCCCGGCGACGGGCCAGACCTTGAAGGATCTGCGGGCCGTCATGGGTGAGCGTTTGGCTGGTGTTCTCGTCCCCAAGATCGAAGGCCCGGCCGATATCTACGCCATCGACGCCCTCCTCGGCTGCATGGAGGTGGACTGCGATCTGCCCGCCGGATCGACGATGGTCTACCCGATCCTGGAGACGGCACAGGCGCTGCGACTCGCCTACGACATCGCCGTGGCCTCGCCACGGGTGAGCTACATGGGCGGCGCCGTCTCCCGGTTCGGTGACATCCACCAGGCCATCGGCTACCGGTGGACGGCAGAGGGAAGGGAGACGCTCTTCCTGAGGTCGAAGGTGCTCATTGACGCCCGCGCCGCCGGCATTCGCTATCCCGTCAGCGGGATGTGGGGTGGCGACCGCGACGACATATCCGGACTGCGGACGTGGTGTACGGAGCTGCGCAATCTCGGGTACTACGGGATGATGATCGGCGATCCCGTCCACGTCCCGATCGTCCACGAGGAGTTCTCCCCCACCCGCGAAGAGATCGCCTACTGGCAGGAGCTCGATCGCCTGGCATCGGAGGCCGAGCGGACCGGCCAACGGGCGGTGCACGGGGATGCGAATCAGGGCGAGGGCCACATCGTGCACATCGCCCATGTCGGATCGGCCCGCCGGAACCTCGAGTGGGCACGGGGGCTCGGCATCGTCCCGTGACCGCCGCCGCCGGTGACGCGACCGTCGGCGCATGCGTCCGCGCCCACGCCCTGACCCGGGGTTCCCGGCCCGCGTTCCGGACCCTCGAGGCGACGATGACGTGGGCGGAGTACGACGACGGCGCTGACCGGGTCTCCGGCGAACTCGCCGCCGCCGGGATCGAGCGGGGAGACCGGGTGGCGGTGGTCATGCCCGACGGCCCCGGCGTCCACGCCGTCTTCGTGGGGGCCGAGCGGTTGGGCGCGGTCGTCGTCGGGATCGGTTTCCGGGCGGGGTCGCAGGAGATCGAGCACCTGGTGACCACGACCGGCGCGTCGTTGCTCGTCACCGAGGAGGGCTACCTCTGCGCACCGGCGACCGGGCTGGCGAGGATGCCGACGCTTGTGATTCCCCCCGACCTCGGTGCACTGGCGCGATCGTCGCCTTCGACCACCGGTGCCCTCGGTCCCGACGATCTGTTCCTGCTCAACTCCACGTCGGGGACGACCGGTCTGCCCAAGTGCGTGATGCACACCCAGAGCCGGTGGTTCGCCTTTCACCGGTGGGCCGTAGAGGCGGGCGCGCTGACCGACGACGAGGTGTTCTTCTCGGCCATCCCCACCCCATTCGGATTCGGCCTGTGGACCGCCCACTTCACCCCGGCGATACTGGGCTGCCCGACAGTGGTCACGGACCGGTTCGACGCCGGCACGTCACTCGACCTGATCGAACTCCACCGGGTGACGGTCCTGGCCTGCGTCAGCACCCAGTTCATCATGATGCTCAACGAGCAGCAGGTGCGACCCCGCGACCTGTCGTCCCTGCGGTGCATGTTCACCGGCGGTGAAGCTGTCCCCTACCTGAGGGCGGCCGAATTCGAGGAGCGCGTCGGTGCCAAGGTTCTTCAGTTCTACGGCTCCAACGAGACCGGTGCCCTCTCGCGGACCACGGTCTTCGACACCCGCGAGCGGCGGCTGCGGACCGCGGGTCGGGTGATCGACGAGATGAACGTCCGCCTGTTCGACACCGACGGGTCCGACATCACCGGGCGGGGTCGTCCCGGGACCCCCGGATGCCGCGGACCGGCCACCTGCCTCGGGTACTACGACGACGAGGTGGCCAACCGTCGGCTGGTGAGGCCCGACGGGTGGATGGTCATGGGCGACATCGCCGAGATCGACGCGGAGGGCTACCTGACCGTCGTCGGTCGGACGTCCGACTTCATCATCCGGGGTGGGAAGAACATCAGCGCCCCACAGGTCGAAGCCGAAGTGGCCACCCATCCCGGGGTGGCGATGGTGGCCGCCGTGGCCATGCCCGACGATGTGTTCGGCGAGAAGGTCTGCGCCTTCATCGAGCTGCGCCCGGGCTGGGAAGTCCTGACACTTGTCGATCTGACCGACCACCTGGCATCGAGAGGCGTGACGAAGGAATGGTTCCCCGAGAGGCTCATCGTCGTCGATGCCCTGCCGCGGTCGTCGGGAGGCAAGGTCGCCAAGGCGGAATTGCGTGACGCTGTCCGACGCCGCCTCCGGTCATGATCGCCCGGGCGACCTCAGGCTGCCCGAGGTCGTGAGCCCGGTGGGCGGGATCGGCACTCGCAGTGGGTAGGTAGTAACTCGCAGTGGTGATTAGGGGGGCGGTCAGTGTGTCCTCGGCGCCGGCTGACGGGCCGGGAATGACAGATGCCGCGGACGACGGAAACATTCCCTGAGCACCGAGCGCCCTCGACCCGTACCCCCGCAATGTCGGCGCCTCGCCGGCCGCAACGGGAATGGAGGGTCACGGTGGAGCGCTCGCCTACCAACTCATCGGTCGTTTCATCCGGATGTCACCGCCCCGGTCGACGCCCGCGCCGGATCATCGTGGGCGCGTCCCTCGTGGCCGGGGCCCTCGGCATCGGCACCTCGGCGCTGGTTCCGTCGGTCCCGGCGGCGGCGACGTCCGGCCACGGGCCCGCCTACCTCTCCCGGTTCTCGACGGTCACGAACGTGTCGTCCACGGTCCCCGCCAACGGTGACCTCAATCCCTACGGGATGGCCAACGTCCTCCGGACGACGGGCGCCCTGGTGCAGGGAGACACCCTGGTGAGCAGCTTCAACGCCAAGTCCAACCTCCAGGGAACGGGCACGACCATCGTCCAGGTCTCGCCGACCGGACAACAGAGCCTCTTCGCCCAGATCTCGGGTCCACTCCCCGGGAAGTGCCCCGGGGGCGTGGGACTCACCACCGCTCTCACCGTTCTCGACAGCGGATTCGTCGTCGTGGGAAGCCTGCCGGTGACCGATGCCGGGAAGGGCACGCCCGAAGCGGGGTGCCTCATCGTGCTCAACAGCGTCGGCGCGCCGGTGGAGACGTGGTCGGGGCCGAACATCAACGGACCGTGGGACCTGACGGCCGTGCAGTTCCCGGGGTTCGCTGAGCTCTTCGTCACCGATGTCCTCAACGCGACGGTGGCGGCCGGCGGATCGGTCGTCAACAAGGGCACGGTCGTGAGGATCGACGTCGTCGATCTGCGCGGACAGGATCCTCAGATGGTCGGTTCCCGGGTCATCGCCTCCGGATTCGCCGAGGAGCTCAACTCCTCCGCTCTGGTGATAGGACCGACCGGCCTGGCACTCGGTCGTGACGGGACGCTCTACGTGGCCGACACGGTCAACAACCGGCTGGCGTCCATCCCCTTCGCCTGGCTGCGGAACACGGTGGCGGCCCACGGAGGCGTCACGCTGACCTCGGGAGGCGGACTCAACGGCCCCCTCGGGATGACGCTGGCCCCGAACGGGGACGTCATCACGGTGAACGCAGGCGACGGAAACGCCGTCGAGACGACGCCGTCGGGCCAGCAGGTGGCCACGGTCCAATTCGACCCCGCGGGTCTAGGCGGCGACCTGTTCGGTCTGGTGATCGCCCCGGACCGCCACGGAGTGGTCTTCGTCGACGACGGGGACAATACGCTCAAGTTCTTCCACTGAGGCGCGCTCGTCCGTCGGAGCGGTTCACCCCGCTACGGCGACGGCCATCTCTGCTCGTGTCATGCCGGCGGTCCCTCACGGGACCGCCGGCCCCGTCGGTGCATCGACTCGATCCGGGATCTCTCCATCTCGGCGAATTCGCCGACGGCCTCGACGGTGACCACCCCGTCTTGGATGAGCCGTCCCCGGCTATGGGTGCGTCGTCCCTCCTGCTGTGTCACCCACGCCTCGAAGACCGCTGGTCGTGAGATCAGGGTGGGTTTGCGATAGCGGATCGTCAACTCCACCGTCGGCCCGGCGGCGTTGGCGATGAAATTGGCGGCCGTCAGCATGATGTCGAAGGCCCCGGCCAGTGCGGCACCGTGAACGCAGCCGGGGGCGCCCTCATACGGGGGGGTGAAGACGACGGTGCCGATGGCTTTGGGTGGTAGGAACTGAATGGTGATCGGCGGGGCCACCGGATTGCACGTCCCGACGATCATGTCGAAGGGCATGGCCGACGCCATGGTGAGTGGATCACCGGATCGGGCGGCGTCGGCGTACCGGGCGGTCGGGACGGCTCCCGCGACAGCGTCGTATCGTCCCAATTGCTCGACCAGACGGGCGGTGCGCTCGGTGGCGTCCCGCAGGACGTCGGGGGGTGCCATGGACGTGACGATCGTGGCCATGAGCCGGCGCACAGCGTCGGTCAGCTCCTCGCGACCCCCTCCGCTCCACGGCTTCTCCCCGGCGGTGGCATCGGCGTCGTGCTCAGCCATGAGCGCCCGGCTCCGGGGACGAGGACTGCGTCTTCCGATGGGTCATCCGGCCACGATACGGGGGTATGGCGGGACCCGGTCCCGTCCGGTGGCCGGTAGGGCGGCCGCATCCGATCAGAGGCGGCCTGTGGATGGCCGTCCTGCGCTGCCGCGGAGTGCCCCGGCTCAGGTCGAGAAATCGGGAAGGGCGGCGCGGGCGTTGTCGGCGCGGCCCTTGGGCTCCTCCCACTCCTCCTGGCGACCGAGGGCGGTCATGTCGAGGAAGTAGTAGGAGCCTCCGAGCATCTCGGTACCCCGTGCGTAGACCGAATAGGTGTGGAAGATGGCGTCGCCCTGGCGCAGGAACATGCTCAGACCCGGCTGTTCCGACGAACCTTCACCCAGCCAGCCCATGTCGAGATCTTCGAGTTCCTCCAAGGTGCGGTAGTTCCACATCACGGGCGCCACGGATCGATCGAGGGTCACGTGGAAGTCGTAGTTGAAGTCACTGCCGAACGACGAGTACCAGGGGAAGGTCCAACCCTTGTCGGACTTGTACCGGCTGATCTTCTCCAGGGGGGCACGGGAGACGACCACGAAGTTCGTGTCGCGCGACCGGAGGTGGTTGAGCAGTCCGGCCGAGTTCTCGTCGCACGCCGCCGTGCAACTGGGGCAACCCTCGTCCCACTCGGGGTCGAACATGAAATGCTGGACGATCAGCTGGCGGCAGCCGTCGAAGAGGTCGCCAAGGGCCACCTGTCCCCGCGGACCATCGAAGACGTAGTCCTTTTCGACCCTCACCATGGGCAGGAGGCGCCGCTTGGTGGACAGCGCATCGCGGGCGCGGGTCATCGCCTTCTCCTCGGCCAGCAGCTCCTTGCGGGCAACCAGCCATTCATCTTCGGTCGCGACCTTCGGAAGGCTCATGTCGTGCTCCTTTCGTGCGCCCGACGAGCGCGGTGGCATCGGAAAGTCTTCAGGTTCTGGCCGCGCCTCACGATGTCCGACGGGGGAGCGGTCCCGAATTGGACTGCGGTGGGATCCGTTTCGCCCCGACGGGCGCCCCCGGGCGCCTGGCGGCACGGTCCGGCCGGTGGGATCCACCGCCCCGTCGCCCGGCGCATCCGCCGACACGATCCCTCGACTCGCCCACTCACCGGTGCAGATTCGGATCGGTCGTCCCGAACAGCAGGGTGGCCAAAGCGGCGGCCAATGTCGCGTTCTTTTTGATCTGGCGATTCGATGAGGCCTCGGCCACGGCGAGCGCGTTCAGGGCCACCGCCCGGGCCTGAGGCTCGCTAATCGGGGCCAATGGAGCATCGGCCAGGCGGAGCACGCCCCCGGCCACCGACGCGCCGCCGATTCCGACCGTCACTTCGTAGCGTCCGATGCCGCGGGGGCGGCCGCACGGTTGTCGGCATCGCGGTCGCCCCGTCGGCCGCACGTAGACGAGACGACTCCCGTCGCGCGTCCTCACCACGGCGGCGAGGGTGGCGTCACCGGTCGCCTTCACCGGTCCGGTCACCGTGGACGGCACGTAGACGACCGTGTCGTGGCTGCGGCCTCCGGACACCGGCGCGCTGGCCGCCACCATGGCGAACGACAGGTCCGAGGGCTGGTACCGGTAGGCGAGGAGGGTTCCGGCCACGGCACGTGGCCACACCCGGTCCATCTGCGCCTGGCGGCTCGGGATCACCACGTCGTCGGGCGAAACGGCCGCACCGGTGGTGCCCGCCCCCTCCGTGCCGTTGGGGGTCGTGGCGTACGACGACAGCTGCCATCGCACGCACCAACAACTGGCCGGCTGGGCCGACAGACCCTTCCAGGCCCACAACGTGGAGCCCGAGACGAGGGTGTCCTCCTGGGCCTTCGTCTCCCCGGCCAGCGCGAAGCCGTCTGTCGACGACGACGCGCCGTATTCGGTGACCACGATCGCCGCGTGCATCGCCTGGGCCTCGGTCTCGGCGGTCTGGTAGCCGAAGTCGTAGCTCGGCGGATAGGGACTGGACGCGGCCCGGTAGCCGATGAACTGATCCACCGTGAACGCGTGGGTATACACATGGGGCGCGTAGACGAGGTTCCGGTACGACGAGAAGGCCCTACTCACCTGGGGGGAGAAATCGACCAGGTTGCGGTATGCCAGCGGTTCGAAGATCATCAGCTGGCGGGTGACGTGAGCGAGCTTCGGGTAGGCACAGCGGCCGTGGAGCGAGGTCGGCGCCGACTTCGGGCACGTGGGTAGACCGTCTCGGACTCCGGTGAGAGCCTCGATGGCCCGTTTGTAGAACGGATAGAGATCCTTGGCCGAGGCGTCGTACAGGTTCGGCAAGGGGATGGTGGCAAGCGACCCTGGTTGCGGCTCGTTCATGATCTCGTAGCCGATCACAGCCGGGTCGTTCTCGAACCGTTTGGCCAGAGCCGCCAGGGCACCGATGTAGTGGTCTTGGAGCCCGGCGCCGGGAGACTGTCCGTCGGGGGTCTCGACGGCGTGATTGGCCCAGAAGGCTGCGAACGCCGCGCTGGCGGCCGGGTTCAGAGCTGTCTGCCCGTCGACCGCGCAGGCCGGCTTTCCGCTCGTGAACACGGCCCACTGGGGGGCGCCGTCGGAACCGCCCGACGACCGGCACGAGAGCCCGGCCACCGTGGTGCTCGGACCGGGGAGGATGTAACGCGAGTACTGGTCCTGGTGCATGTCGAGAATGACGGAGATCCCCTGCTGCTGCGCCCATCGGACGACCTGGGCCACCCGGTCGAGGTAGAGCCTCGAGTAATGACCGGCAGTGGGCTCGAGTTGGCTCCAATTGAGGACCAGGCGCACCATGTCGAAGCCCAGAGCCCGCATCTCGGCGAAGTCGTCGCCCGATGCTGGGGCGCTCGACTGCTGATAGGCGGGCTTGGCCGCTTCGACCTCGCACAGCGGCGGCTGGGGGATCCGTGGGTCGGCGGCGGGACACTTCCCGTCGTAGGCCGAAGGGTCGACAGGGACGAGCGCAGGTCCGCCGGCCCCGCCGGGGTAGGCGACGTCTTGGAGGCCCACCGCCGCCACCCCGCGCAGGATGACCCGGCGCCCGGTGTCGTCGGCCAGGAAGGGCGTGGCCGCAGCGCCGTGGGTATGTCCCGGCACGACCACGTGCACGAACCCCACGAGCGACGGCCCCGGCGCGGCGCGTGGTTCCGTAGCCGGTGACGAGCACGATGTGGCCACCACGACCAGCAGGGAGGTCACCACGAAGGTGATCCGACGTGGCCGGGCATGGAGGGGCATGGCGTGTGACGCTACTGGCGTGCTACTGCGCTGTGGCGTAGACGGCGCGTGCACGGAAGCGGAGGGGTCGCTCGGCCAGCTCTTCGAGGTAGTGAGCGGTCCAACCGGCCACTCTGGCGATGGTGAAGATCGTGCGGCCGGCGTCGGTCGGCATTCCGGTCGCCCAGGCCACGGCCGCGATGGCGAGGTCCACATTGGGGGCGGGCACGTCGTGGTCCCGCGCCAGCTCTATCAGCGCCGCCACGAGCTCGCGTTGATCGGGTCGGGCGAGTCGTGCGAAGCAGTCGAGAAGCGGGGGCACGCGAGGATCGCCGTGTTTGTACACGCTGTGTCCGAAGCCAGGAAGCACCCGCTGCCAACGGAGACACTCGTTCAGGGCGCGTTCCACGCCGTGGCGTTCGGCGTCCACGATGAGTGCGTAGGCGAGCGGGCTGGCGCCGCCGTGCAGGGGACCGGCCAGCGTGCCCAGGCCGGCGAGTATCGCATCGTAGAGATCGGCCCGGGTCGACGCGGCCACGCGTACGGCGACGGTCGAGGTGGCGAGCTCATGATCGGCCAGGAGGACGAGAGCCATGTCCACGCTCCGGACCAGCTGGCTGCGTGTGGAGACGGGCATGGTGGCGGGGACAAGGTGACGGGCCAATTGAGCTGCCGTCGACCCCGCCTCCGAGGGCGCCGGATCGTCCGCCGGGCGGGGGAGAGCTTCGACCATGGTGGTGATGAGTCGCCGAGATGATCGGATCACGAGCTCGGCTCGGTGATCGGCCCGGAGGCGGTCCCTGGCGCCGCAGAGTAGAACCACCCACCTCAGCAGGTCACTGGTGTCGAGGGTTGGTGGACGCGGGAGGCGGGTCGGTGTCCAGTCCGCCGGTGCGGGGCTGGCGCGCCACAACAGGTCGGCGACGTTCTCGAACGAGGTGCTCGATGCGAGATCGGTCACCGGGTGCCCCCGGTAGTACGGGCCGTCTTCTCGGATCTGGGTGATCCCGGTGGTCACTGATGCGAGCCGCGACTCCACCCGCCGGCCCTCTCGGGAGCGGCGGGCCAGCTGCTCGACGTCATCGACGTCGAAGAGCCGACGACGGCTGCCGTCGCTCGGGTACGAGATGAGCAGTCCGCGGCTCACGTATGCGTAGAGCGTGGGCAACTTGACACCGAGACGGCGGGCCGCCTCCTCGCTCTCGAGCATCCGGGCCATGGCACCAGACTAGGCAGGAACATTGACTTGATCAACATTTACAAGCATCCCTGACGGCGCCATGATGTCGGGACGAGCCCGTTGGCCGGACGATCGACGATGGAGGAGGCCCGATGACCACCGTGCGCGATCTCATGTCGACCCCGCCGCTGGTCTGCGGGAGAGAGGTCTCTCTGGCCGACGCCGCACGGCGGATGCGCGACGCCGAATCGGGCTCGATCATCGTCGTGGACGACACCAAGGCGATCGGCATCCTGACCGAACGCGATCTCTTGCGATCGGCCGCGGCCGGGCTCGATCCGACCGCTGAACGGGCCGGACTGTGGATGACGGCCAACCCCGACACCCTCGGCCCCGAGGAGGAGGCCGGAGCGGCCTGGTCCAGCCTGTCGCACCATCACTATCGACATCTTCCGGTGGTGGACGACGGTGAGCTCGTCGGTGTCGTGTCGATGCGCGACCTGTTCGCCATCGCCAGCCTGCGTCCGGCCGACGAGATCGCGCACGACGTACCGCGGGGCCTCGAGGGGGTCGTCGTCTCCGAGACCACCGTGGGCGATGTCAGGGGTTTGGAAGGTTTCTTCCACTACCGGCAGTACTCGGCGGTCGAACTGGCCGAGAAGCGATCACTCGAAGATGTCTGGTTCCTCCTCTTCAACGAATCGCTGCCCACGGCCGAGCAGTCCGTTCGCTTCCGTGAGGAGATCGCCGAGCGCAGAGAGCTTCCTGCGGGGCTCGAAGGGTTGCTGCCGTCACTTGCTGGTCAGGGCACGCCCCTCGACGTGCTCCGCACCGGCGTCTCGCTGCTCGGATCCGAGCTGGGATGGCGACCCTCGACCGACCTCGATGCGGCCACTCTTCGGAGTCAGGCGACCCGGCTCTGCGCGGTCGTCCCCACCCTTCTCACCGCGGCCTACCGGATCCGATCGGGTCTCCCGCCGCTTCCCCCTCGCCAGGACCTCTCGTCGGCGGCGAATTATCTCTGGATGCTGACCGGGGTCGAGCCGTCCGCCGAACAGGCGCGGGCCATCGAGCAGTACCTCGTGCTGACCATCGACCATGGGTTCAATTCTTCGACTTTCACCGCCCGGGTCGTCATGTCGACCGGCGCTGACCTGGCGGCCGCCGTTTGCGGTGCCATCGGGGCACTGTCAGGGCCACTCCACGGCGGCGCCCCGAGCCGGGCGCTGGACATGCTCGACCAGATCGGAACACCCGACCGGGCCGACGCCTGGATCCGTGACGCCATCGGGCGTGGCGAGCGGATCATGGGATTCGGTCACAGGGTCTACAAGACCGACGACCCGAGGTCACTGTTTCTCCGGGACGTGGCCCAGAGCCTCGGGGGACCGCTCGTGGACTTCGCCTGCGACGTCGAACGCATCGTGGTGGACGTCCTGGCCGAGCTCAAGCCCGGCCACAAGCTCTACGCCAACGTGGAGTTCTTCGCCGGCGTCGTCATGAACGCCTGTGGGATACCCCGCGAGATGTTCACCCCGACGTTCGCCTCGAGCCGCGTCATCGGCTGGGCCACCCAGGCGATGGAACAAGCGGGCGACAACCGCCTGATCCGCCCCACGGCCCGCTACGTGGGCCCTCCGCCGCCCCAACCGGTGCCGCTGGCCCCCTGAGCGCCAGGCGCCCATCTCGGCGCCGGCTAAGAAGCGGGGACGAGAGCCAGCGCACAGGCGGCGACGGCCAGGGCAAGGGTGCCCGCGGTGATGACGGCGGCCCGTCTCGGGCTCAGCCCGGCGCGCACCCCGGGGGTCCGACGCCCCAGCCTCCGACCCACCGACAGGGCGAGGGCCCAGGCGAAGGATCCGGCGGATATGCCCGCCAGGGCCACGACCTGATCGGTGCCGCGCAGCGGCCAGATGCGCCGTAGGAGCACGGCGATGCAGACGACGACCGCCAGCCCGGACCGATTCCATGCCAGATCGGTCCGTTCACGAGTGAGGCCGTGATCGACAGGGTCAGGATCGAACATGAGACCTAGCGGCCCCCGATGATGGCGAGGACGGCGCCCACGACGCCGACAACGACGATGCCCACGGCCAGGATGACGGGCATCGGGGAGCGCGGGAGGGGTTGTCCGCGGCGCATGGCCTCTTCGTTGGCGCGCCAATGCCAGAAACTGGCCCCCGCCACCCACGCGCCCAGGACGACGAGGGGAAGGCCGAGAAGTCTGCGGCCCCCGGCGACGTGAAAGTCGGGGAGGAGCTGCGTGGCCGCGATGCCGGTTGCGATAAGTGCCAGCGCCGTCCGGTTCCAGGCGAGGAAGGTCCGCTCGTTGGCGAAGGAGAACCGGACGTCCGGCTCCCGTTTGCTTGGGTCCTGCTGCTCCATGTCTCGACCTTTTCACCGCGTTGGTACGTCTGTCTCCACGCCTGGGTCAGTTGGACGGTAACGCGTGGGACGGGGCGCGCAGTGCATCGCCGTCCGAGGGGCTCGCCGCCACGATCAGCGGTAGTGATGGTGCTGGCTGTAGTTACGGCTCCGTCAGCGTGCGAACTGCGGGCTGACGTTGGGCGACACCGCGCTCACGGCCCGCCTCACCAAGCTGGCGTAGACCGTCGCCCCCGCCGTCGTGGCGTGGACTTGATCGGGGCCCAGCACCCCCGGTGCCGCGGACGCGTCGTACCAGTCCACCAGGACCACTCGCGGTTGATGGGCGGTACACGTCGTCAGAGTGTCGTTGGTGATCGACTCCCAGGGACGCGGCATGCGCACGTTGACGAAGATCAGCCGGGGCACACCCGACGCCAGACTTAGGATCTGGTCGCATTGGGTGACGCTCATCGGCCCGTTGGTTCCGAGCCCGATGACCAGGGCAGTCAGTCTGGTGAGCCGTCCCACCGTCCGGTAGTCGGTCAGACGGATGATGCCATCGGACACCTGGCGACCCACCACGGCGTCGACAACGGTGGACGGCCCGAGATCATGAGTGAGATCGGTGGCCGCGTCCAGCATGACCGAGTCCCCGATGGCGAGTACGTCGCCGGGTGCGGTCGTCGTCGCCGGGACGGTCGATGGAACGGTTGTCGTCGGGGGCGGTCCGAGTCCGGGGAAGAGCGGGTCAGAGTGTCGCGTGCTGGCGAAGTTCCGGCCCGTCGGGATGATGGCCGTCCGACCAGCGGGCGTCGAACCGGCGGCCAGGGCAGCCGAAGGCACGATGGCCGGTGCCGACGTCAGCTCGAACGTGAGAACGGCCACAACGAAGGCGAGTCCGGTTCCGGCGCTCAGAGCGATGCGACGGCGCTGGCCCCACAGCCGGCGGAGGACGACTTGGGCGGCACCCGTACGGAACGGCTGCTCGACCAGCCGGTACGAGAGGTCGGAGGCCGTGACCACCACGGCCAGGCGTAGGACGGTGAGCGGCCAGCCCGAGAGCGGGAGGTCGACGTTTGGCCTGGTCAGCTCGAAGATCGGCCAGTGCCAGAGGTAGATGGCATAGGAGCGCCGGCCGATCCACTGGAGCAGCGGTGTGGCCAGGACCCGGGCGCCCCGGATGGCGGGATGGGTGACGACCAGGATGACCACCGCACTCAGCCCCGTAGCCAGCTGGAGCCCTCCACGGTAGGTGAACGTGCCGAACTGGTTGAGGGTGGCCATGAGAGTGATGAGCCCGGCGAAGGCTGCGAGGCCGACGATGCCGATGAGTCCCCGCGCGAACCGTGTCACCGTGGTCGAACGGCTCCAGGGGGGAAAGGCCATGGCCAGCGCGGATCCCAGTAACAACCCTCCCGCGTGCGTGTCGGTCCCGAAGTACACCCGGGATGGATCCTGAGAGGCCTGGAACAAGATGGCCATCCACGCGCTCGAGGCGACGGCGCCTCCGAGTGCGACCCATCCGATCCGTCTGGTGAGACGGTGGCGCCCAATGGCGAGCAGAACAATCAACGGCCATAACAGGTAGAACTGCTCTTCGACGGCCAGCGACCACAGGTGCAGGATGAGCGGTGGACGGCCGACGGACTGGAAGTAGCTGACGTGGTGGAAGATGAGCCACCAATTGGTGAAGTACCCGAGAACGGCCGGCAGATCCGAGGCCAGGAGCGACAGGGCGTCGCGAGCGAGGACCGTAGACACGGCCACCACGATGACCAGCATGAAGAGCAGGGCGGGGAGCAGTCGCCGCGCCCGGCGCTGCCAGAAATGACCCAGGCCGATCTTCCCCGTGAGATGAACCTCGGTCGTCAGGATGCTCGTGATCAGGAATCCCGAGATGACGAAGAACACGTCCACCCCGAGGAAGCCACCCGGCAGCCAGGCGACCGGGAGGTGGTAGAGAAGCACGGCGGTCACAGCCACGGCGCGCAGTCCGTCGATCGCCGGAAGATGGGGCATGACCGGGTCGGGCCTTGGGCCTCGCTCCGGAGCGGAGGCGCGGTGGCCACCGGCTCCAGTGGAGGTGCTTGTCGACAAAGAGCCCCGATCGGCGCGCCGACTCATTGCTCCGCCTAACTCCGTTGACGTTGAGAAGGAGAGTGATCGCCTACCCCGGTGGCGGCGGTGGTACCCGTGGTCACGATGCTCCCACGTCTGAGCCGGCCCGTCCGTTGACAGATCCTCCACCCGGACCGCAGCCAGCTGGCGCCCCTGTTCGGGCACCATCTGGTCGTGCCAGATTCTGCGCTTCGCTGCTAGGGCTCCACGGCTCGGAGGCACGCCTGCATGAGCCGGAAGCTCCTGGCATCGCCGGTCGTCCCGATTTCCATCCGGTTCATGACATAGGCCATGGCCAGCTCGGCGTCGGGATCGGCCCACCCCGCCGATCCGCCCATCCCGAAGTGCCCGAAGGCGCGCGGTCCGCCCAGCCCGGCGGCGGCGATCAGTCCCCGGTTGACGTTGAACCCGAGTCCCCATTGGATGTCCAGGCCCAGAAGAACGCAGTCCGGTCCCACCGTCTCCGGTCGCACCGCCCGGTCGAGCTGCTCGGGGCTCAAGATGCGGAAGCCGGTTGCTGAGCCAGTCGTCACCTCGCTGACGCACGCGCTGTAGAGGCGGGCCAGCGACCGGGCGTCGCAGATGCCGTTGGCCGCCGGGATCTCCGCGGCGTGGAGCCGGGGGCTGTGCCAGATCTCTTCGTCCGACAGGGCCCCACCGGGGGCCATCAGCGCCTTGAAGAGCGGGCCGTCCTTGGCCAGGTACGACGGGGCCAACTCGGCCAGTCGAGCCAGCTCGGGCCCGTTACCCGTAGAACCCGGGGGGAGCAGGTTCCCTAGCGGGCGCCCGGAGTTGAGTCCTTCCATGAACGTCACGAGGCGCGCCACGCGGGGCTCCTCGGATGGGGGCAGGCCGATGAAGAAATCGGCATCGAGTGGTCCGGCGATGTCGTTGCGGAGGTACGTGCCGATACTGCATCCCGTGATTCGTCGGATGACTTCGCCGACCAGCCAGCCGTACGTCGTGGCATGGTAACCGTGGGCTGTTCCCGGTGGCCATGAGGGCGCTTGGCGTTCCAGCGCCCGGATCACCGGCTCCCACTCCAGCATCTCCTCGACGGTCATCGTTCCGTCGATCCAGGCCAAACCGGCTCGGTGAGCGAGTAGATCGGCGACAGTCACCGTCTCCTTGCCGGCTTGCGCGAACTCGGGCCAGTAGGTCGCCACCGGCGCCTCGATGTCGAGTGCCCCTTCCTGGGCCAGCCGGTTGGCGCACATGGCGGTGATGCCCTTGGTTGTCGAGTAGACGAGAACGAGCGTGTCGTCCTCCCACGGCCTTCCCGTCGTCTGATCGGCGATCCCACCCCAGAGATCGACCACCTTCTCGCCCCGGTGATAGGCGGCGAAGGCGGCACCCACTTCACTTCCGGTTTCGAAATTGTCCTCGAACGCCGCTCGGACCGTCTGAAACCCCGGTGCCACCCATCCACTGATCGTCGTCACGCCTTCCCCCTGGTCAGCGTGAACAGTAACGGGCACATAGCAACGGCCGACGTCGGTCCTCCCCGACCCGGTGTCTGGCGGGGACCTTCACACCGCTACCTGGGCGGTGTGGGTCCTCACCAGGTCGATGACAGTGTCCCAATACTGCGGCGGGTAGTCATGGCCCATTCCTTCGAGGAGGACGAAACGGGAACCGGGAATCGCTTCCGCCGTCCGGCGTCCGCCGGTCGGATTGACGAGGGTGTCGGCATCACCGTGCAGAACAAGGGTCGGAACGCTGACGCCGCCCAGTGCCGCGGTCCGGCTGCCCGCCGCGATGATGGCCATCATCTGGCGGGCTGTCCCGGCCGGATCGAAGTACCGGTCGAACGCTTCGGCGGCATTGATGGTCAACCGTTCTTCGTCGAAGCACGCCGGGCTGCCCCAGATGCGGAGGCCGGCAAGGTGACCGGCGATGAATTCATCACGGTCTCTTGCCGGTGGCGCCATTATCCGGCTTTGGGCATCGTGAGTGGGCTGGCCGACGTCGGCGTCGCCCGTCGTCGACATGACCGACGTCATCGTCAGCAGACGGTCGGGATGCTCGATGGCCATGGTCTGGACGATCATCCCCCCCATCGACACCCCCATGACATGGGCACGGTTGATCGCGAGATCATCGAGGACCGCCAGACCGTCGGCGGCCATGTCGGACAGCCGGTAGGGCACATCGGCGGCTCGGCCCTCGGCCAGATCCCGAACCAGCTTCACGACGTCGGGCCGTGCCTCGCTGAACTTCGACGAGAGGCCCACGTCGCGGTTGTCGTAACGGATCACAAAGTGGCCGACCGTGGCGAAGCGTTCACACCACTCGGCGCGGTAGTTGATGCACTGGCTTCCCAGCCCGTTTACCAGGAGCAGGGGGGGAAGCGACGGGAAGCCGAAAGTTTCGTAGTAGACGCGGACGTCACCGTTGTGAGCGAATGCCATCGTCTCTCCTTCCCAGCCCCGTTGCCGATCGTCGTCCGGGCCCGGTCGACCCGCGTCTCCCGACATCGTGTCACGCCGAAGGACCTCCTGGCTCATTGTGTCCAACGCCATCCGGCGATCTCCGGCGGGTCCTCGCCGTGCGCGCGCCCGTAGCGCCGGGCATCAATCCGGGCGTCGATCATCTCCTGCCGCAGGGGCGCCGCCGCCGGTTCGAGTCCGGGGACCCGGTCGAGTACGTCGACGACGAGGTGGAACCGATCCAGATCGTTGAGCATCACCATGTCAAAGGGGGTGGTGGTGGTCCCCTCCTCCTTGTACCCACGAACGTGGAGGTTGTCGTGGTTCCGTCGGCGATACGTCAGTCGGTGGATGAGCAGCGGGTACCCGTGATAGGCGAAGATCACCGGCCGGTCTGGCGTGAAGAGGGTGTCGAAGTCGCGGTCTGAGAGGCCGTGCGGGTGCTCCGTCTCGGGTAGGAGTCTCATGAGGTCGACCACGTTTACCAAACGCACCTTCAGGTCCGGCAGGCGGCGCCGGAGGAGTTGGACGGCGGCGAGGGTCTCGAGAGTCGGGATGTCGCCGCAACAGGCCATGACCACGTCCGGTACGGCACCCCCGTCGTTGGAGGCGAAGGTCCAGATTCCGAGTCCTCGGGTGCAATGGTCGACCGCCTCGTCCATCGTCAGCCAGTCGTGCTGGGGTTGCTTGCCAGCCACGATCACGTTGACATAGTTGCAACTGCGCAGGCAGTGGTCAGCGACTGACAGGAGACAATTCGTATCCGGCGGGAAGTACACCCGGACGATCTCGGCCTTCTTGTTCACCACGAGGTCGATGAAGCCCGGATCCTGGTGGGAGAAGCCGTTGTTGTCCTGGCGCCACACGTGGCTGGAGAGCAGATAGTTGAGCGATGCGATGGGTCGGCGCCACGGGACCTCGGCGCTGACCTTCAACCATTTGGCATGTTGATTGAACATGGAATCGACAATATGGATGAAGGCTTCATAGCAATTGAACAGGCCATGACGCCCAGTGAGGAGATACCCTTCGAGCCACCCCTGACATTGGTGCTCAGACAGGGTCTCCATCACCCGTCCTTCAGGGGCCAGGTGATCGTCGTCGGGACGCAGTTCGGCGTCCCATGTCCGGCCGGTGACCTCGAAGACGTCCTGAAGTCGGTTGGAAGCCGTCTCGTCGGGCCCGAAGAGGCGGAAAGTGGACATGTTCGCCCGAATTACGTCCCGGAGAAACGTACCGAGCACCCGCGTGGCCTCCCGCATCACGGTTCCGGGCGTTACCACGTCGACCCCGTAGCTTCGAAAGTTGGGCATCTCCAGTGCGGCCCGGAGCAGGCCGCCGTTGGCGTGGGGGTTCGCGCTCATGCGGCTGTCCCCGGTCGGTGGCACGCTCCGGATCATCTCGACGGGTCGGCCATCTGCGTCGAAGAGCTCTTCGGGACGGTAACTACGCAACCATGTCTCGAGTTGGGCCAGGTGATCGGGATTGGTGCGGACCTCCGTCAGCGGAAGCTGGTGGGCTCGGAACGTGCCTTCCACGGGGAGTCCGTCGACGACCTTCGGGCCCGTCCAGCCCTTGGGCGTCCTCAAGATCAACATGGGCCACCGCGGCTGGACGTGGCCCCTCCGCGCACGTGCAGAGTCCTGTATCTCGGAGGTCTCCACGAAGATGTCGTCGAGAGCGGCCGCCATGCGGGGATGCACCTCGGCGACAGTCTCGCCGTCGAAGCCGCCCTCGACCAACACGGGCCGGTAGCCGTAGCCGGAGAAGAGGGCCAACAACTCCGACGTCGGTATCCGTGCGAGGAGGCTAGGCGCCGCGATCTTGTACCCGTTCAGGTGCAGGATGGGAAGTACGACCCCGTCACGGCGGGGGTCCATGAACTTGTTCGAGTGCCACCCTGTGGCCGCCGGGCCGGTCTCGGCCTCACCGTCGCCCACGACGCATGCCACCACGAGGTGGGGGTTGTCGAAGGCCGCACCGAAGGCATGGGACAGCGAGTACCCGAGCTCTCCGCCTTCGTGGAGAGAGCCCGGGGTTTCCGGGCTGCAGTGACTGGGGATCCCGCCGGGGAAGGAGAATTGCCGAAAGAGCCGGCCCATGCCTTCACCGTCGAGCGCCACGTGTGGGTAGACCTCGCTGTAGGTGCCCTCCAACCAGGTGTTGGCCACGACGGCCGGCCCTCCGTGTCCCGGACCACAGACGAAGATGGCGTCCAGCGTGCGTGCCTTGATGATCCGACTGAGATGGGCATAGACGAAGTTGAGACCGGGGCTCGTCCCCCAGTGGCCTAGAAGGCGGGGCTTGATGTCGTTGGGCACCAGAGGCCGACGGAGCAACGGGTTGTCCATGAGATAGATCTGGCCCGCCGTCAGGTAGTTGGCGGCACGAACGTAGGCATCGAGCCGGCCCAGCTCGTCGTCCAGCTCGGCGGCGGGTCGAACCGAGCGTTCGATGTCTGTCATCTGCCTCTCCTTGACCTCGTCAGAGGATCGGTGGTCGCGAGTCTGCCGGTCGGGCGGACGCGATCTGGCAAGGTGGGTACGTGCAGGTCCTGGTGGTCAATGCCGGTTCGAGCAGTTTGAAGCTGCGCCTTCTGGACGGCGCCGATCATGTGGTGGCGACCAAGGATCTTCCGAGCGTGGCCCCGGACGAAATGGGCGGCGAACTCGGGACCTTCCTCGAGGCGAGTCCGGAGGTCGATGCCGCCGGGCATCGGGTCGTGCACGGCGGCCCGGTGTTCACGCAGCCCGTCGTTCTCGATCACACCGTGGACGAATCTCTCGGGATGTTGGCCGACCTGGCGCCCCTGCATAATCCGCGGGGCCTGGCCGCCATCGCTGCCTTGCGGGAATTGCGGCCGGACATGGCCCAGGTCGCCTGCTTCGACACCAGCTTCCACGCCACCATTCCGGCGAAGGCCGCCACCTACGCCGTCCCCCTGGCCTGGCAGGAGCGTTGGGGTATTCGGCGCTACGGGTTTCACGGACTGAGCCATGCGTGGGCCAGCCGCAGGGCGGGCGTGCTCATGGGTCGTCCGACGGAGAGGCTCCGGTTGGTGACCGCACACCTGGGTGCGGGCGCCTCACTGGCGGCCGTGGCCCGAGGCATCTCGGTCGACACCACCATGGGTTTCACCCCCATGGAGGGCCTCGTGATGGCGACGCGCTCGGGTAGCGTCGATCCCGGGCTCATTATGTGGGTCCAACGACGCGGCCTGTTGTCGGCCGATGATCTCGAGCAGATCCTCGAACACGAGTCAGGACTGCTCGGACTGTCGGGCATCTCCGGGGACCTGCGTCGTGTGATCGAAGCCGCCGACGCCGGCGAGGAGAACGCGCGGCTCGCCTATGACGTTTTCGTCTACCGGCTCCAGACGGCGGTGGGGGCCATGATAGTCGCCATGGGCGGGATCGACGGCCTGGTCTTCACCGGCGGGGCAGGCGAAGCCTCGTCCCGTCTCCGGGCAGACACGTGTGTCGGGCTCGGCTTCCTCGGGGTGAGTCTGGAGGGTGCGCGCAACGAGGTTCTTGTGGGCGACGGTGTCGTTTCCCCCCGGGGAACGACCCGGCGGTCCTCGTCGTGCAGGCCCGCGAGGACATCGAGATCGCCCGTCACGTGCGGGAGTTGCTTGGCTGAGATTCGTGTGGCATTCGGCCTACCCATGGGTCGAGGACGTGAACTTCCTGATCCTCGGCCGCGCGACTGCACGCGCTGAGGCGTCCGGGAAGGCACCGATGTCGTCGCCTCCTCGCTCGGTGTCGGGGGACTCGTGGTGGTGGCGCCGCGTCGGTACCAGTCTCGCCAGATCAACCGGTGGACGGGGACGAGTCGAGGGATGTCACGCAGCCCGGGGATGAAGGGTATGGCCAGGAGCAGGATGGTGGCGGCGCCAGTGAGGTAGATGGCGATGAGGTCGACATTGGTCGAGTTGTCGAAGGGGCGCACCTGGTACCAGAGGGTGTACAGCCAAAGCCAGGGCTGGCCGGGATAGCTCCCGGTTTCGTTCATGACACCCCACTGAGTGCCCTGGAGATGCTGGGCGGTGGCGGTGTCGCTGAAGTACTGGCCGTCCTCGAGGAACAGCAGCGGCTTGGTGAAGTTGGTGCCGTAGAACGTCTGACTGGACACGAGGTCGGCGTCGAGAGCGCCGCTGCGGGCCAGCAGGAGCTCGGTAGCCAGCATGGTGGGCACGGGCCCGTCGGCCGCCGCCGGCACGACCGGGTTGCCCCCGCGGAAGGTCACATGGGTCACCGCTGTGAGATAGGCGGCGTCCCAGGCAGCCCGCGTCGACGGGGGAGCGCTCCGGTAGCGGTCGAGGGCGCGGGCCAGGGCGGGATCGACCGGGGAGACCTTGGCCAGCGGCGTCAACACAAAGGTCTCGGCGGTGTTGACCGGTTGGCGGACGCCGGAGATGGATGCCGGGGCGAAGAGGAGGCTCTGAGCCTTGCCCGGGGTGTTGGTGTACGGCGGCCCATAGGTCGCCGTCTTGCTCGTGCCCGCCAGTTCGCTGGCGGCGGTGGCGATGAAGTCGGAGGGGGCGACCGCGGCCCAGGACGCCACGGTGACAGGTGGGATGTCGGGGGACGAGAGCAGGCCCGCGAGACCGACGACCAGGACCACGGCGATGACGACGGCCACCGTGGCCTCCTTGATGATGTCGTAGCGCCGTGTCGGGCCGTGCCAGTCGGTCGAGTCGGCGGCGGCGGCGGCCCGGCGGGCAGTCCGGCCCCGGGGAGATTGCGCGGGTAGGGGGTGGACGACACCTCGGACGCGGACAGCGAGGACATGGGCGCCGACAAGGGCCACCAGCACCAGGGGGATGAGCACCACGTGCCACAGAAACATCTGCCCGACGTTCAGCACGTTGAAGAAGGCGCCCACACCGACGGCGTTGAACGCGTCCTTGCCGCTCGTCGAGATCCACTGCGAGTCGAAGTTCTGTTGGGACAAGTAGCCCGTGAAACACTCGACAACCGACGCCACGAAGGCGACGACGCCGGTGACCCATGTGAGGGCCCGTCGACCCCGCCACGCGGCCATCCAGAACTTGCCCCACAGGTGGATGACCATGAAGGCCATGAAGGCTTCGACGCTCCAGAGATGGAGGCTGTTGAAGAAGTGCCCGACCGGATCGGTGTGCCACCAGTCGGTACCGCCGAGGGCGATGGCGAATCCGGACACGATGGCGATTGCCAGCGCGGCCAGAGTGGCGACACCGAAGACATAGATCCAGGATGAGACGTAGGCCGGCTGGCGATCAGGAAGCAGCTTGCCCGGTGGCAGGAGACGCAGCGCCCGGCGCCGCAGCTGCGACGTCCACATGGAGGCATCGGCGTCATCGCCCACATCCGACGGTCTCGCCGTGGTGGACGGTGCCTCTGGGTCGTCGGGGGTGTTCTGCGGACCTCGCGACCCGGCATCTCGAGTGTGGCCCGGGAAGGGGATGAGCAACGCCGCGCCGAAGATGACGACCATCACCGCTATGAGGACCAGGTTCGCCTCCGAAACGGTGAAGATCGACCAGTGCAGGTACCGGCCGGGACCGTTGAGATCGACCACCGTGGCGAACGGCGAACCCGTGATCATCGTGGCTGTCCTCCTCGAGTTTCCGGCCCGGAGAGCTGGACCGCATGGTTCGTTGTCGGGCCGGTGCGAGGGTGTCTGCGCGCGACCCGGCGCAGAGACGACCCAACCCTCGGATCGTGGCGGCGCGCGAGAGAACTGCCAGGCACGAGAAGGAAGCCTCGGAAGGCGACAGCGACGCCTTCCACCGTCGACTCCGATGCGGCCCCACGGGCAAGCCTCACATCGGTGCCGGTTACCGCTGCCGACCGTCTTTCGTGTGGCACAGTCCTCGACCCCCACCTCGCGTGGCAAGGCTGCCGGGGTCTAGGGCAACAGACAGTTTTTATCACAGGGTTGACCGCATCTGACGGTTGCCCAGGTCGGGGCTCGACTGCCATCGACCACCGGTCGTGGGGCCATTTCGATCCGTGCCACTTCGAGGGTGTCGTGACGGCGTCCGTGGTTTCCGGTCGACCCGGCCCGTCGGCGTCGTCATGGGCCATGTCGTCGGGGTCATCGGTGTCTCCCTGTCCATGCTGCCTCTCAGGCCGTCTACACGTCGGCGGCACATTGTGCGAACAACGAGCCAGGCACGCCGACGGCGGTTCCGGGGGTAAAGCTACGGATCCGGCCCCCGAGCCAGTAGGGCCGAAAGTCCCAACGCCAGACGGGTCCGAATCTCACCGAATGTGTCGTTCGGCCCTAGTGAGCGTCGTGGACTGGCGCGCAAGATGCGGCATGGCGACCAGGGTGGATGGCGTGGAGGGTGAGGAGAGCTACTCGGCAGTCGAATTGGACCGGTCCGAGTGTCTGGCGCTGCTGCGCCGGTCCCGCATCGGGAGGGTGGTGCTGAGCGTCAACTGCATCCCCGTTGCCCTGCCGGTCAACGTATCCGTTCTCGACGACGATGTTGTGTTCTTCACAGCCGCCGGTTCCAAGCTCGACGCTGCCGTCCATGGGCAGGTGGTGAGCGTGGAGGTCGACGACATCGACTCCACCTACGACACGGGCTGGAGCGTCCTGCTGACGGGGATCGCCAGGCTGGTCACCGATTCCGCCGATATCGAGACGGTCCGCCCGCGCCTGCGGGCGTGGGCCCCGGGTCCGCATCCCTTCCTGGTGCGGGTGCCTGCGACGTTGATCTCGGGCCGGCGCCTCACCTGGGACGGGCCTCTGCGCACGTCAACGTCGGCGTGATGGCTGACCCGGCTGATATCGCCACAAGACACCTCCGACGTATTCCCGCACGAGTGCCGGCACGCGTGAGCGGGTTGACATCGTTGCGCGTCGTGGCCCGGCGGATGGTGTCATCAGGAGTAGACGCGGTGCTGGTCGAGAATCCTGCCGGTCCAGTCGGTCTGGTGACGGCACGGGGCATCATCGAGGCCGTTGCCGGGGGTGCCGACCCAGACATCGTGTGGGCCGGCGAGATCATGCAAGCGATGCCCACGGTGGTCGGCTGCGAGGAGCATCCGGCCGACATCGGGGAGGTGATGGCCACCTACGATCTGGAGATTGTCGCGGTCGTGGATGAGGACGCTCCGGTAAGGGTGGCCTCGGCCCTCGACATCCTGGGGGCCGTTATCCGGGCCGAGAGAGAGCCGACCTTATCGACGTCGTGACCCACGATTGTAGACGTGCACGATTGCGCGATGAACTCGATGAGGAGCGACCAGGCCAGATATCCGGAGACGACGGCGGCGCGTCGGCGTGCTCGAACGATCCTTCTGGATCGACCCGGCGAGAAGGACGGCGCCGACATAGAGCGGTGGCGCCGACAGCAGGTGCAAGAATCCTTCTTCAAGGCTCGCAGATTTACTCGGCGCATGGAGATCGGTAGCATCGTCAGATGCCGTATCGAGCGATCGAAGATCCGGCGAAGCTCCGCAGAGTCCTCGAGGCAACGTTGCTCCTCGAAGGTGATCTCGAGCTTCCAGATGTTCTCCACCACTTCATCGAGGAGGCGTGTTCGATGACCGGTGCCCGCTATGGCGCCCTCGGCGTGCTGAACGACGACCGCACGGCGCTGGTCGAATTCCTCACGGTTGGGCTGGAAGCGGAACAAGAGGCGAGGATCGGCACCCGCCCCACCGGCGAGGGGGTTCTGGGCCTGCTCATCACAGATCCCCGACCCCTGCGCCTGGCCAGTATCGCGTCCCACCCCGGGAGCTACGGCTTCCCTCCCCACCACCCACCGATGACCTCGTTTCTGGGTGTGCCGATCAAGGTGCGCGGTGAGGTTTACGGCAACCTGTATCTCACCGACAAGGTCGGATGGTCGGAGTTCACCGCTGACGACGAAGCCCTGGTGGCGGCCCTGGCTCTCGCCGCCGGGGTCGCCGTCGAGAATACCCGGCTGCATCAACGGTCACAGGAGGTGGCGGTCTACGAGGACCGCGACCGTCTGGCCCGCGATCTCCACGACACGGTGATACAGAGGCTGTTTGCCGTTGGCCTTTCGCTACAGAGCATTGCGACGATTGCAGGCTCGTCAGAGTTCGCGCAGAGGTTAGAGACTGCAATATCGGACCTCGACGACACGATCCGCCAAGTCCGATCCACCATCTACGAGTTGTCTTCAGCCGCCATGAACGAAGGTCTAAGAGCCAACGTCCTCTCTCTCGTGCGCGATCTCGAGCGCGGTCATCGGCTTCAATGTCAAAGTCACATTCGATGGTCCGGTGGATTCGGCTGTCTCCGACGAGATCGGCGAGAATCTGATGGCAGTCGTCCGAGAGGCCTTGACGAATATCGGGCGTCATGCCCGCGCCACCGAGGCAAGAGTGATGGTGGGCTCCAGAGGTGGCGTCTGCCGCCTCCAAGTGATCGACAATGGAAGCGGTATCGATACGAGCGATGAGAAGGTCGGAGGCCTCGGCCTCGTCAACTTGAGACGTCGGGCCGAGAAATTGGGCGGAAGCTTCGTCGTCGAACGTGGCGAAGCGGGTGGGACGTCGCTCACCTGGCAGGTACCACTTTCTTAGGATCACCCGCCTGTTATCGATCGTTTCGGTCTCCACTTCGCATAGCTCTCGGGGCGTGGGCACATGGCGATCGGAGAAATCTTCACCACACGGAGAATCCGGGACCTTCGCCTCTGTAGCCCACCGGCACGCGGGCGCATTATCGGTAGAGACAGGAGCCGATGAGGCTCGAAGGATCTGGAGGAGTGCCATGCGAGCTGTCGTCTACCACGGCCCCGGTGAGAAGAGCTGGGACGAGGTCCCGGATCCCAAGCTTGAGGCTGACACCGACGCCATCGTGCGGATCGATTCGGTGACGATCTGCGGTACCGACCTCCACATCCTGAAGGGCGATGTCCCCGAGGTGACCCCGGGACGGGTCCTCGGTCATGAGGCTGTGGGCACGGTGATCGAGCGAGGCGTTGGCGTGCACGATCGTCGGGAGGGAGACCGGGTGCTGCTGTCGTGCGTCTCATCGTGTGGGCACTGCCGCTACTGTCGGGAAGGACGCTTCGGCCAGTGCCTTGGGGGCGGCGGCTGGATCTTCGGGCACCTGATCGATGGGGTCCAGGCCGAGTATGCCCGGGTTCCCTTTGCCGATACCTCAACGTACCCGATCCCCGAGGGGGTGAGCGACGAGCAGGTCATCTACCTGTCCGACATCCTGCCCACCGCATATGAGGTGGGCGTGCTGTCGGGAACTGTCGGTCCCGGAGATGTTGTGGCCATCGTCGGCTGTGGGCCGATCGGCTTGTCCGCTCTCGTTGCATCCTCGCTCTACTCGCCGGCCGCGGTGGTGGCCATCGATCCCGTCGCCAGCCGTCGAGAGCTGGCACTCAAATTCGGAGCCGACCGAGCGGTACCCCCCGAGGAGGCGGCCGACGTGGTGCGGGAGCTCACCGCCGGACTGGGCGCCGACGTGGCCATTGAGGCCGTCGGTATGCCCGAGACCTTCGAGCTGTGTACCGAGTTGGTGCGACCCGCTGGACACGTTGCCAATGTCGGCGTTCACGGAAAACCGGCGACTTTGCACCTGGAGACGTTGTGGATCCGAGATGTGACCATCACGATGGGTTTGGTGGACACCTTCAGCATCCCCACGCTGCTCCGGTTGATCAGTGCGGGACGGATCGATCCGCTGCGGTTCACCACCCATCGATTCGGTCTCGATCAGGCGATGGAGGCGTACGACACCTTTGCCCGCGCCGGGGAGACTGGTGCTCTCAAGGTGCTCCTGCAACGCTCCGCGTAATGGCGGAGTTGGTGCCCGTGGATGGTTGTGCCGGACCTCCCTCAAGGCCGAGCTTCCGTCGCTACCTGAGGTGTCGGGTGATATCGGGGACCTGAGGAGGATGAGTCGACACCCGGAGACGGGCGTCGACGACCAATGCGCCGTCGGGTGTGGCCATGACGGGGTTGCAGTCGCACTCCACGACCTCGGGCAGATCTTCAGCCAGTTTGGCGAGGCGAAGTATGAGGTCGACTAACGCGTCGACGTCGACGGGCTGACTCCCTCGGAAACCGGTGAGGAGCGGAGTGGCTCGAAGCCCGAGGACCATGTCCCTTGCGTCGAGCTCTGTGAGTGGCGCCAGGCGTGACACGCAATCGTCGAGCAGCTCTACCGCCGTTCCCCCGAGACCGAACAGGAACTGCGGTCCGAACGACGGGTCGACAACGAATCCGGCGATTGTCTCCACCGCGTCGTGAACCATCGGCTGGACAATGGCACCGGTCATCGCGGGACCGAGCGAGGCTTTCATGGTGACAAAGGCGTTACGCACCTCGTCTTCGCTTCGGAGGTCGAGCCGGACTCCGCCGACCTCGGTCTTGTGGACCAGGTTGGGTCCGAAGGCCTTCATAGCGACCGGCAATGTGACGATGGCGGCACTGACCGCGTCGTTGATGTCGGTCACCGGGACCGTCGATACGCAGTTGATTCCGTAGACGGCCAGGATATCCATCGCGTCCATGCCGATGATCCATTCCGATCCTTTGGACGTCGCGGACAGCAGTTGTCGACGACCTTCGTTGGAGTCAACGTCGTCGAGGGGGCGAATGGATCCGGGGGACCGGGCACGCCAGTGTGCGTAGTTGACGACGTGGGCCAAGGCTCGCACCGCTGTTTCCGGATATCCGAAGCAAGGAACCGGGTGGCGCCCAGCCCGCAAAGCAGTGGCTCCGCTCGGCGATCCGAGGAAGGTGGCCACGACTGGCACACGTCGAGCCAGGCCCTCGGCGTCATCGACGGCACCGACCACAGCCGCCGCCACGTCCTCCGCTTGCGTCCCGAGCGGGGGCGTAAAGATGACGACAATGTTGTCCACCTCACCGCTGTCCAACAAGACGTCGAGGCAACGACGATAGGTTCCCGCCGTGGCCGATGCCACGAGGTCGATCGGGTTGCTGAGCCCGGCCCAGTCCGGGAGCTGAGTGCGCAGTACCTCTTGGACATGGGACGAGAGCTCGGGGACGACGAGGCCGTTGGCGCTGCAGGCGTCCGCGGCCAGCACGCCGGGGCCCCCGGCGTTCCCAAGGACTGCCACACGCGGGCCGCTCGGCAAGGGCTGATCGACGAGGACACCGGCGACGTCGAAGAGCTCCTCGATCGTGTCCACCCGCACCACCCCGGTCTGACGGAACAGGGCGTCGACGGCCTGGTCCGAGCTGGCCAGGGCGGCGGTGTGTGAGGAGGCGGCGCGGGTCCCGGCGTTCGAGCGACCACCCTTGACGGCCACGATCGGTTTCTGGCGCCCGACGCGACGTGCGATTCGGCTGAACTTCTGCGGGTTTCCGAAGGACTCAAGGTAGAGAAGGATGACTTGCGTCGTGTCGTCCTGCTCCCACCAGGTGAGAAGGTCATTCCCGCTCACGTCGGCCTTGTTGCCCATCGAGACAAAGCTCGACAGGCCTAGACCCCGTGAGCGGGCCTCGGCCAGGATGGCGATGCCAAGGCCCCCTGACTGGGAGGCAAAGCCAATCGCTCCCTGCATCGGCTGGTCAGCCGCAAAGGTGGCGTTCATCGACACGGCGACGTCGGTGTTGATGACACCGAAGCAATTTGGACCGACGAGACGCATCCCGTTCGCGTGGGCCAACCGGGTAATCCGACGTTGCGCAGCGGCGCCCTCGGCGCCCATTTCGGCGAACCCAGCTGAGATCAGGACCAGACCGCCGACCTTCTTGCGGCCGCACGCAGCGACGACGTCGGGGATGGCGGACGACGGCACCGCCACCACAGCCAGGTCGACGACACCGGGAGCGTCTTCGATCGTGGCCCAACAGGGAATGCTGGCCACGGAAGAGGCGGACGGGTTCACGGGGTAGACCGGTCCCTGGAAACCGCCGGCGACGAGATTGGCGACCAGCTCGTGACCGATCGTACCGCTGGCGCGTGACGCCCCGATGACAGCGATGGACGTCGGCCGAAGAAGCCGCGCCATGGACCTCACCACGGCAACCCGGTCACGCTCATCGGCGGCGATGACTGCCTCAGGAGTGGGCGCGATGTCAAGGACAACACTCACGACGCTCTCCTCGTGACTGAACCGGTGTGCGAAGCCGGCGGCGTGGAGAACCCCGATCATCGCCCGGTTCTCCCACAGCGTGTGGGCCACGAATCGCCTGATTCCAAAGCCCCGTGCTTCCGCGGCCAAGCGTTCCAAGAGGAGCGTGGACAAACCCCTGCCGTGGTAGGCGTCGTCGACGACGAAGGCCACCTCGGCTTCCTCGGTCCCTGGTGAGCGGTCGTATTGGGCGATGGCGACGATGTCGCTGCCCCGGAATGCGAGCAGAGCCAGGTCATCAGGGCCGGACAGGTGGACGAGTCGGTCGACTTCCTGGGTCGACAAGGTGGGGTGGGCGGTGAAGAAGCGCAACCTGATGCTTTCGGGCGACAGACGATTATGGAATGAGACCACCGACGATGCATCGTCGGGCCGGACCGGCCTTATGTGTGCTGTCGAGCCGTCGGCGAGCAGAACGTCGACGTCGCTCGGGTTTCTGTCATTAGCCTGTGCCATCTTGTCCAGAATGCCGCGTGGCAGCGGTCCACGGACAGGGGCAACGGTCCCTTTCCCCGATTGACCGGGTCCGGCGATTCTCGGCCGGTCGGAAGCAAGTCGCCTCGTCCGACGGGATGCCGGACCGGACGTCGGGGGTGGCCGTCGGCCACAACAGCCCCGGGACCGGTACCGGGGCGCCAGGTCGAGACTCCCAGTTGGGGTCACCGGCAGGATCTCGGCACCACTTGCCCTTTCGGCGCTCAGGGCGAGCCGCGTTCTCGTCTCTCAGCCAGGCGAGCGGCGAACGCCGCCGCCTGCGTGCGGCGCTCCATGCCCAGTTTTACGAGCAGGTTGGAGACGTAGTTCTTCACCGTCTTCTCCGCCAGGAACATCTCCTCACCGATCTGGCGATTTGTCAGTCCCGCGGCGATCAGATCGAGGATCCGACGTTCCTGCGGTGTGAGCACGGCGAGGGGGTCATCCGTCGTCGCGGGTGCCCGGAGTCGCTCCATCACCCTCGCGGTGGTTGCAGGGTCAAGGAGACTCTCCCCGGCGGCTACTCGGCGGATGGCATTCACCAAATCGGTGCCGTGGATCTGCTTCAGCACGTATCCGGCCGCACCCGCCATGATCGAGGTAAGCAGGGCTTCATCGTCGGCATAACTGGTGAGCATGATGCAGGCGATTGTCGGATGGCTCGATCGAATCTCCCGGCAGACCTCGATCCCGGTCATCGCCGCGGGGTCGTCGCGCAGCCGGACATCGAGCACCGCCACGTCTGGTCGCGTCCGAGGAATCTGTTGCAGTGCCTCCTCGGCCGTCGCTGCTTCACCGACGACAGAGAGGTCGTCGTGGGACCACAGCAGGTCGCGCACACCCCGCCGGACCAGCTCGTGATCGTCAAGGAGGAAGACGCGTATTGCCACGGCTCTCATGTTGCCAGACGTATGCGCCCCTGGTGACACCACCGCGGATGGGCCGACCCCCCCGTGCGCAACGGAGATGCTAGTGCGGAGGAGTTGGTCACGAATAAGGACCTTGTGCCCCGTGCGCCCAGGGACTTCTTGAGGGCGCTCGCCCGGGGGGAACCGCTGAATCATCACCCGAACCCGTGATGCCGAGGACTTTCGGCATTGCCCGCCGGGAGAGCTCTAAAGGCGCTCGAGGATCCCACGCACAAAGGCGGCCTGGCCCGCATGCTGCAGATCATCGGTAACGACGCTCACCAGGCGGACGCCCATCGTTACCGGCGGATTCCATCGTTCGTCCACGATGCGATCGAGGTCGGCATCGGTCACCCGATGGAGGAATCGAATCGTCGTGTCATAGACCGCATCGTGGTACCCGCGCAAAGAATCCGCGTCGACAGTGACCGCGGCAACTTGATCGGGACCATGTCCGTAACCAGTGTCCGCGATATCAAGATTGAGCCCGAATCCCTGCGCCCACCCTGACGACGTCCAGACCTGGTCAGCGAGGGCCAGGTCTGCGATGTGGTCATCTTGGATCCTGGTGAGATGCCACACCAGCCAGGCGATCGAGTTCGCCTCGGTGTCAGTCCGAGCAGCCAGCAGGTCAGCCGATAGACCCTCGACCACTTGATGGACAGCCTCCCGGATTCGCCCAAATGCGTCAGCAATCAGCTCGGTGCTCGTCATGTCGTTCCTCGGTCATTCCCGGGAGCTGCCAACGTTGTCGCGGGAGGCGGCAACGGTCAGGTGATTGTGCCACGAGACCCACCACGCGGCCATGACGTGTATGAGGCCACCAGCAAGCGCCGGTATGCCCTCCGCCGAGGTGGACGTGCCTCGGAGACGCTCAAGGTGATACGGCGTCTCCGGGCCGACCTTCGACCTCGACGATCTCGATGATGTCATCCACCCACCGACAGAAGGCGTTCCCATCAGCAATACGCCTCTTGTCCGCCATTTTCGGCCAGGCGACGGCAAGAACATCCATAGCCCTGTTTCGCTCAGGCAATTGCCCAAAGCTGTCGACAACACAGATATATGACCCGGATGGACGACATGAGTCTTGGGGCGAATAACTGACCGTGGCCGCGCCCACTCGCCCCTCTGTCAAGCGCCCCCGTCTCTGGAACCTCGTCGTCCTGTTGGTCCTCATCGTCGGGATGACACTCTCTGCCTTTGGTGCCATGGCGTGGTACGGATATGTTCAGGATCAAGCGCTGGCCGCGTTCGACACCAATGCCTCGGCTGTCTCAAGCGCGGTATCGACAGCGCTGCGTCGAGACGTCGACTTCGTCGCCGCTCAGCGCGCAAGCGTCGTCGCCATACCCGGCCTGTCCAATCGTGACCTTGCGACCTGGTACAAATCCGTCGACGTCAAGGTTCGCTTTCCGGGAGGAGTCGGGTTCGCGTTTGTGCAGCGTGTCTTGCCTTCCCAGCTGACGGCCTTTGGAGCCGACGTTGTTGCTGACCCCCCTATCAACCAGCCGGTTTCGGCGCCGTACTCTGTTTTTCCCTCCGGACAACGCTCGCGGTACTGTCTCCAGCGTTTTGGCATTGCTACGTCTTCGGCTGCAAAGGCGATCCCCACAACATTTGATTTCTGCAACGCGACGATACCGCCGGGTAGCAATCCGTCTCCGATTCCCCGATTACTCGACCTCGCAACCGACAGCGGGCAGACGACGGTCCTGGCGGCCGGGAAGATCGCCAAGACTAAGGGCATCTCTGATCTGTTCGTCGTGTTCTCGCCCGTGTACGCAGACGAGGCGACCCCGGCGTCGGTCAGCGCTCGTAGGGCGGAATTGCGTGGATGGATTGTCGGAACCTTCAGTGGCAACGCTCTTTTAGATTCGAATGTCGAAGCGGAGCGCGGGCTGGCGCTGAGTGTGAGTTTCGACGAACCAAGTGCTGGGAGCACAACGATTGCGTCATCGGGAAAAGTCCCGGTTGGCGCCGCATTCAGTCGCAGCCTCCGATTTCACGCCGATGGGTCATGGGTTGTGCGGGTTGTCGGCTCGGCGCATTCCACGGCGACGGAGCAGGCGATCGGCGTCGGTATTTTGGGGGCAGGTTCCAGCTTGCTCTTGTTCCTTCTCTTCGCGCTGCTAACACGATCGCGGGCGATGGCACTTCGGCTGGTGGACAAGCGCACCTACCAGCTCCGCCACCAAGCGCTTCACGATCCACTGACCGACCTACCTAACCGAACTCTCATCCTTGACCGCGCTGAGCAGATGCTCATTCGGGCCAGGCGTCATCCTCTCCTCGTCGGCGCTCTCTTCATCGATCTCGACAAGTTCAAGGACGTCAACGACACGCTCGGTCACGAGACGGGCGACCAGCTCCTCAAGGCAGTCGCGGCCCGGCTGTCGGCGGCTCTCCGAGCCAGCGACAGCGTGGGACGGCTCGGGGGTGATGAATTTGTCGTCTTGGTCGAAGGAGAGCTCGGAGGCCTTGGCCCCGAGGTCGTCGCCCAACAGCTTTTGGCAGCATTCGCTTTACCGTTCACGCTCGAAAACACCTCTGTCGGCCCCCTGACGGTCAGCGCCAGCATCGGAGTGGCCTTAGGCGCCCGTAGTGGTGCGGCCGACCTTCTTCGTGATGCCGATGTTGCGCTGTACGTGGCCAAGGCAAGGGGAGAACACGGCTACGTGGTGTTTCGCTCCGAAATGCACACCGTCCTGAGCGATCGACTCAGGTTCGAAGAGTACGTGGGGAAGGCCCCCGACTGAAGGAGCGAGGCGAGGCGAGGAAACTCGAACTCGACCTCAAGGGCCATGCCCGTGGTCGGAGTTGCGGTCGCCTCACACGACTCGCGGGGCTGTTCCTCCTGGCACGTCACCTTGAGGTTCGTCCACCGCCGAGTGCCAGAAGACACCGGTGGGAGCCGGGGATGGAGCACGCGAGGCACCGTGCGTCAGCCGACTGGATCCTTGTGCATGACGTGACATGATGGAAACCGAGTCGCTGATCACCCGAGGTTGTGGAGCGTGGAGGATAATATGGCAAGGACATCGCCTGTCACGGACTGGGCAGTTGACTTCGATGTCCTCGATCCGCACTACGTCAGCGACCCGTTCGGGGTCTGGGATGAGTTGCGCACTAGGTGTCCGATCGCTCATACAAACAGACGCGGAAGCACCTGGCTCCCGACTCGTTACGAAGACGTGACGACGATCGCGCACGACGTTGAACATTTCAGCTCGCTCGAGGTCGCTGTCATCCCCTTCGATGGCGAGGAGCCCGAGGATCCGGTCCTTCCCTACGGGTTGCCACCGATCTCCGCCGACCCACCTCTGCACACGTGGACGCGGCGACTGTTGCTTCCCTGGTTCTCTCATCAGCGCGTCAACGGATACGAACCCATGACGCGTGAGTTATGTGTCTCTCTCATCGACGGGTTTCTGGCCGACGGTCATGCCGATGCTGCCTCCGGCTATGCCCAGCAGATACCCGTACGTGTGATTGCCCGCATTCTCGGGGTATCGGACGCGCACGCTGACATGTTCACGGGTTGGGTGCGTGACGTTCTGGAGTTCGCTGACGATCCGGAACGCCGTGTCCATGGAGTGGAGGGCCTCATAAATTACTTCCTGGAGGAGATAAAGGTTCGGCGCGAACATCCTGGCGATGACCTCTTGAGCATGCTGCTGCACGCGGAAGTGGACGGTACACCGGTGGAAGAAAGCGTCGTCCTCGGGACGGCGGCCCTGGTCCTCATAGCCGGTGTCGACACAACATGGAGTGCTATCGGCTCGTCCCTCTGGCATCTGGCGACCCACGCTGAAGATCGCAAGCGCCTGGTGGCGGAGCCTGAGGTCATGTCGTTCGCTATCGAGGAACTCCTGCGAGCGTATTCCCCTGTAACCATGGCTCGCATCGTGACCGAGGACGTGACGTTCGCGCATTGTCCGATGAAGGCAGGCGACAAGGTGCTCATGAATTTCCCGTCGGCCAACCGCGATCCCGAGGCGTTCGAAGACGCCAATAAGGTGGTTTTGGACCGAGCTGTCAACCGCCACGTTGCGTTCGGGTCGGGTATTCATCGTTGTGCCGGCTCCAATCTTGCGCGCATGGAGCTCCGTGTGGCGTTGGAAGAATGGCTGCGACGCATTCCGGACTTCCATCTCGAAAAGGGCCGGGAGGTTACCTGGGCGGGTGGTCAGGTCCGGGGTCCCCGGACCCTACCGGTGGTTTTCTCGTGAGAGTGCGCGTGGATCCCCTGCAATGCCAGGGTCACGCCCGGTGCTTCGCCCTGGTGCCCGAGGTGTTCGAGGTCGACGACTACGGCATGTCGAGGGTCAAGGGCGACGGGAAGGTGCCGACCGATCTCGAGGTTCGGGCATTGCTGGCGGTGGAAAATTGTCCCGAATTCGCCATCCAGGCGACCATGGAAGGACCGGAAAAGGATTCCCCGACGACAGTCCGAGGCAGACCGCACGTTCGGACATCCGGGCGGTAGGGGAGCCCGCAAGGTCTTCCTCGACGACGTCCGGCTGTGACCCCATGACGGGGAAAAGACGGTCGAGCTGGTCGCTTCCCGTCGGACGGGTCATCGCCTCGCGGTCGCTTCGGGCCGGCATCTTCCGATTCCCCACCTAGCGTCACGGCGAGCGTCCGCGCCCAGACCGCTTGACATATACCGATATCGGAATATGGTATACCCATGGCACGAGCAGCGACGACGGCCGATGCGTTCAATGCCGTGGCCGAGCCCCGGCGGCGGCAGATTCTCGATGCGCTCGTCGGGGGAGAACGACCCGTCAACGACCTCGTCGCCCGGCTCGGCTTGGCGCAACCGCTGGTGTCCAAACACCTGAGGGTGCTGAGGGAGGTCGGGCTGGTTGATGTGCGGGGCGACGGGCGGCAACGGATGTACCGGCTCAACGGTCATCCGCTCAAGCCGATCCACGACTGGGTCAAGACCTATGAGCGGTCGTGGTCACAACGCTTCGATCGCCTGGAAGTCGTAGTGCAGGAACTCATGGAAGTGGAGGATGAAGATGGACGCAGTGACGAGTAGCGGTACCGCGGTAGTGACGCTTCCGTCGGACACCCAGATCCTTATCACGCGGGAGTTCGGAGCACCCAAGCACCTGGTGTACCGGGCATGGACCACCCCCGAGCTCATCAAACGTTGGTGGAGCGGAGATAGGGGCGAGGTTATCGTCGCCGACGTTGATCTCCGGGTGGGCGGGTCCTGGCGGTACGTCATGACCACGACCTCCGGATTCGAGGTCGCCTTCCACGGCGAATACCGAGAGATCATTCCCGACGAGCGCATCGTCTCGACGGAGATCTTCGAGGGTATGCCCGACGCGAAAGCGATCTCTACGCTGTCGCTGACAGAGTCAGAGGGGCGCACCACTGTCAGGCTCCTCGTGCAACACACGAGCCAGGAGCACCGCGACGCCCACATCAACTCCGGCATGGAGGGGGGCATGCAGGAATCGATGGACCACCTCGAGCAGGTGGCCGTCTCGCTCTCCTGAGCAGACCCTCGCCGAGTCATAGCGGGTGAGGCCCTAGGGGACGACCTGAGGCTCAGAGCATCGCGGCGACGAAGTCGGGTAGCTCCCCGACGATGCGGTAGTGACCGGCCAGGGTGTCGTCTTCGATGATCGCAATAACCGCGTCAGCGACGTCGCCGGGGGACAGGAGGGCGAGGATCTGACGGGCCTGCCTGGCCCACTCCGCCTCGGTGGTCCCGTCTCCGGATTTGGCGAGCAACGGGGTATCCACGAGACCCGGTAGTACGGCGTTCACACGAATGTTGTGGGTCCTGTGCAGTGCGGCGCAAGCTCGCGTGAACATGACCACGCCGGCCTTGGTGGCGGAATATCCTGGCTCGTCCTCCAGCGGGAGGAGGGCCCCGAGGGAGGCGATGTTCACCACCACGCCCCCGCCCCGGGCCCCGAGGGCGTCGATGCCCAGCCGGGTACCGAGAATCACCGCTCCAAGGTTGACCATGACCTGGGTCTCGAGAAGGCGTGGATCCGTGGCGGGCCACAGCGGACCTCCACAGACGATGCCGGCGTTGTTGCAAAGAATGTCGACGCCTCCGAAGCGCTCGGTGGCGGTGTCGAACATGGCGGCGAGGTCATCGAGGCGGCTCACGTCGACTCGCGTGAATTCGGCCGTGCCCTTGTCCATGGTGATCGAGGAGACCGTCTCGCGGCCGCCGATTTCGTCAATATCCGCGACCAAGACAGAAGCGCCGAGGGTGGCGAGGGAACGGGCACAGGCCCGCCCGATGCCCGACCCTGCTCCGGTAACCAGGGCCACTGTGCCGGCAATGTCCATGGGGTGACACTAGGCGACCGCTGGTCGCTCGCCTCCACCTGCGGCTGAGCGCGATCCCCACCACACCATCGTCCGGTTGGCGGGTGCGGTGAGGATGGGTGCCGTCATCGTCACACTCGAGACGAGCTCTCTCAGGTGGTTCCGATCCTGTGCTTGAGGAAAGCAGCATGGAGAGCGGCGGCAACATAGTCTGAGCCCTCTCCGCACGACGACGACACCGCCCGCACTCGGTACAGGTGAGCATGATGCCAAACAACGACAGCATGATGCGAGCATGGCGCACCCACCAGTACGGGCGTCCCCTCGACGTCTTGGAACTCGACACGGTGCCGATTCCCACTCCCGACTCTGGCGAGCTGCGCGTCAAGGTGCAGGCGATCCCGCTCAACCTCAACGACCTCGAGCGCATCACCGGCGGCAACATGATGGTCCGACCCGAATTGCCGTACAGCCCTGGCATGGAGGTGATGGGGATCGTCGACGCCTGCGGCTCAGGCACTGCGCAATGGCACGATCGACGTGTGGTGGCGATGCCGAAGGGCGCGCACGGTGGCTTTGCCGAATACGCCATCTGCCCTGCTGTCTCAACGTTCGAGATGCCTGAGACCATCCCGTTGCCTGGCGCGGCAGCGTTGTACTTTCCGTTTCACCTCGCCTGGCTCGGACTTTTCGACCGCGCCGATCTTCAAGCCGGAGAGACGGTCCTGATTCACGCCGCTGCCGGTGGTTCCGGATCAGCGGCGATTCAGCTCGCCGTGAACGCGGGAGCCCGTGTCTTCGCGACTGCAGGTACGGACGAAAAAGTGCAGCTGTGTCGTGAGCTAGGGGCGCAGGTCGCCATAAACTACAACTCGGCTGATTTCTCCGAGGTCGTGTTGGCGCAAACAGCCAACGAGGGCGTCGACGTCGTGTTCGACAATGTCGGTGAGTCCGTCATGGAGATGTCGATGAAGTGCACCAAGTACAACGGGCGATACCTCATGATGGGATTCGCGTCCAACAAGCTGGTGGCGGACGAAAAGTTCCTCGTCCCTCGGAGGATCGCGCTGGGCAACCTCAAACTGTGCGGTGTCCTGCTTGCATACCAGCCCCCGGAGGCTTTGGCCTTCCTGAAGACGGGCATGGGTTGGAACTTCGCCCCAGAGGAACTCGGCCAGCGAGTCATGCGCGAGATCATTGAATTGGTGCTCGCCCAGAGGATCAAGCCTGTGATCGGTCGGACGGTCCGTTTTGACGAGATTCCCGCCGCCATAGATGCCATGGCCAGGCGTGAGACGGTCGGCCGTACGATCGTCATGATCGAATCGTGACATGACTGTCGAAGCGATCTCGCACCCGATCCTGGACCCGGACGTCGATCGATCCGTCCCGCCCAGGAGATCCCGTGTCTGACACAGAGCCTGCGCATGTTGATCGGGCTCTCCTGGAGGAGGCTGAGCGAGGCCTCGAGGAGGCGGTCGAGCTGCGGCGCCGCCTGCACTTGCACCCCGAACTCGGGCTCGAGCTACCCCACACCCAGCAGGCGGTTCTGGAGGCCCTCGATGGACTCGGACTCGAGGTCTCCGTCGGTGAGGCTACGACCTCGGTGACGGCCGTGCTCGACGGGGGACAGCCGGGGCCCACAACGTTGCTCCGGGGGGACATGGACGCGTTGCCCATGCCAGAGGACACCGGTCTGCCCTTCGCGTCGCAAGTGGACGGGGTCATGCACGCCTGTGGACACGACGCCCATGTGGCGATGCTGGCCGGCGCCGCTCGATTGCTCGTTGACCGCCGTGACCAGTTGGCCGGACGGGTCGTGTTCATGTTCCAACCCGGAGAGGAAGGATTCGCCGGCGCCCGCCTCATGCTCGACGAGGGACTCCTCGATCGGGCCGGGCCTGTGGACCGCGCCTTCGCCGTCCATATAACGCCGATCTTTCCGAGCGGGACGGTGGCGACACGCGGGGGGACACTGATGGCGTCGGCCGATGCCTTCATCGCCACCGTAACTGGTCGGGGCGGCCACGCGTCCATGCCCCACGACGCCATCGATCCCGTGCCGGTCGCGTGTGAGATCGTCACCGCCCTGCAGTCGATGACGACTCGTCGGTTGCCGGCGTTCGATCCCGCAGTCGTGACTGTGGCGAGCGTTCGCGCCGGGACGACGAGCAATGTCATCCCCGAGCAGGCGGTTCTTGAGGGAACCGTCAGAGCCGTATCCGAGTCCTCCCGCTCGCTCGCCCTCGAGGGGGTGCACAGGGTGGTTGAACATGTCGCCGCCGCTCATCTGTGTTCCGCCGAGGTCGTCGCAACGCTCGAGGGCTACCCGGTTACCATCAACAACGATGCCGCCGCTGCTCGCGCCCTACACGTTGCCGAATCACTGCTAGGTCCTGAGCGGACATTGCGCATGCCGACACCGGTCATGGGGGCCGAAGACTGGTCCTTCGTGCTCCAACGGGTGCCGGGATCGATGGTCTTCCTCGGGGCCGCACCGTCGGGGGTCGACAGGCCGGCACCCAACCACTCCAACCGGATGGTCATCGATGAAAGGGCGATGACGACAGGTATCGCTCTCTACGCCGCCATGGCGCTTGACTGACGCCCGGGACCATGCGGCCGATTCATCCGCGGCCGTTACCTTCACGACAGTCACCGAATCGCAGAGTCTGGAAAGAAACAACTCCACAGGGTCAGGGTGGTAAAGGAGAATCGGGCTCTGACTCGATTGTGCGATGCTCTCTTCCGTGACTGATCCCCTACACGTCGAGCTCATCCGTTCGCCTGAGCTCGCGGCGAGCGCCCCTTACGCGTACGCCGCCCTCGCCCGTGACTGCTCACGGCTTGTGTTCACCGCAGGTGCGTGCCCTCTGGACGAAAGTGGCGAGACGGTGGCCGTCGGGGATGTCGCGGGCCAAGCCGAACAGGTGATGGTGAATCTCCGTCTGGCTCTTCGGGCCGCCGGCGCCGAGCTAGAGGACGTGCTGAAGACGACGGTCTATGTCGCTAGCCAGGACCACGAGGATCTCGTCACCGCCTGGAACATCGTGAGAGGACACTTCGGCGATCGGGATGTCCCGAGCACTCTTCTCGGCGTTTCCGCGCTGGGCTACCGCAACCAGCTCGTCGAGGTCGAAGCGGTCGCAGGACTCCCGTAATCGGTTCTCCACCGACGCGCCTGCGGACAATGATCCCGGGCAGATCAATTGCTGCGTTCAACTCCGGCGCGGTGGGGTCGCCACCATAGACCCTGCGGGGATTTGGGTCGGGGCTTTCGCCGGGCAGTGAGACGATCCCGTGGCGTTCGCCGGCGCCGCAAGATGAGGGGGTTCCAAGAACGGCGGCCGGCCCTTCAGGTCCAGACAGTCGAACAGATCCTCGGCATTGGCGTCGCGATACGTCATTGCCGGGAGGTTCCACTTGCGTTCGATCGTCTTGAGTATCGAGGTGTGATCATAGACGTTGTGGGAGACGAAATCGCGTCGCCCGTGGGGAGAGACGACGACGGTTGGCACCCGAAACCCATAACGGTCATACGAGCCGGGCTGGTCGGGGGGGACAGTGATCCTGGGAAGAATGGCGTCAGGCGGAATGGCCGGGGGTGGCGGCACATGATCGTAATAACCCCCGTGCTCGTCGTACGTCCAGATAAGCATGGTTCTCGGCCATGCCGGTCCGTTCATGACCGCCTGCACCACCGATGACACGAAGGCCTCGCCCAGCTGGATGTCTTCGGGTCCTTCCTCGTCGCCAGTGACGATGTTGGAGTCTACGAAAGAGACGGAGGGGAGGGTCCCCGCGGCGGCGTCGGCGAAGAACCGGTTGATCGTCGTTATGTTGGTTGGATTGTTCTTGGGAACCGAGGCGATGATGAAGAGGGTTGAGATGTCGGACGCATAGCTCTTCCAGCTGATGCCATGCCCATTCAACCGATCGAATATCGTGCCGTTGGGGGGATCCTCGGTAATCGATGAGGTGTCTGTACTGATCAGCCCGAATGCGGTACCGGCCATGAGGAACCGGCGGTTGGGATACGTCTGGGCCAGCACGGAGCAGAAGTATCGGTCACACAGCGGAAAGGTCTTTCCGAGCGAGTGATAGAAGGGGATCTCCCGGTCATCGAAGTAGGCCATCGCCCACACGCCGCTGTCGCTGCGGACGAACCCGTCGTTACGGCCACCATCGAACTGGACGTGACTGGCGTTCCATGACTGGCTCACCCCGCCAGGTTGACATGTGTCGGTTTCGTGAAAGGCACGGACGTACCCACCCATGGGGTCGGGGTTGGAATTTATGGGCCTCCCGTGGCGATCCAGGGTGAAGCCGTCACCTCTTCCTAGCGTCCCGAAGTAGTTGTCGAACGAGTGGTTCTCCTGCATGACGACCACGATGTGCTCGATCTGCGGAACCGTGTCCGTCCCCGCCGGAAGACGCGGGTCGGGTAAAGAACCGGGCACACGTCTCCGGCCCGGCAACGACAGTGTCGGGACCGTGGACGACGTTCCTGAAGCCTTTGATGCCTTGCCGCCCGGCGATCCGCAGGCCGCCGTCGCGGTGAGGACCCCCGCTCCCAGCATGCCCCCGAGGATCTCGCGTCGCGACCAACGCGGATCTCCGGACATGGGTGGTGTGTTACTCCGCCGTCAGGTCATCGTCAAGCCGGTGTGGCTCCGGCACGGCCGGTACACCGGCGACGGTCTTCCTCATCAGGTGGATGGCTCAGTCCAAACCAGACAGGAAGTCGACCAGAGCCGTATTCACCTCGGCCGGTCGCTCCTGCTGGGTCCAGTGCCCGGTGCCGGGGAGCATGAGAGTGCCCCGGAGGTCCGGCACCCATTCCTCCATCCCGGTCGGCGGTGCCATCGTCACCACCGGATCCTGGTCCCCGGCGATGAACAGCGCCGGAGCGACAACCTTGGTATGGGCCAGGTCCTCGGTCAGCTCCCAATTGCGTCGCATGTTGCGGTACCAGTTCAAGCCACCGGTGAATCCGGTCCGAGTGAACTCCGTGGCGTAGAAGTCGAGATCTCTCTCCGTCAGCCAGTCCGGGAGTGCACGTAAGTCCGTCAACCAGTCAGCGAGGCGCGTTCCATGCCTGGGCAGAGGCCGGAATGTATCGGCGGCCCCTTCGGCCGAGATGGCCGACATGAAGCGGCGGATGGTGTCTCGAGGGTCGCGGCCGAGATCGGCGTCGGCCACTCCCGGCTCCTGAAAGTAGAGCATGTAGAAAAAGGTGTCCGCGAAAATGGATTCGAACAACGTGATCGGGTCCGTGTCGCCGCGGGGAAGGAAGGGCACACTCAAGCCGACGACGGCCCTGACTCGTTCGGGAGCGCGGAGCGCTAAGTTCCAGACGACGGGAGCGCCCCAGTCGTGGCCGACGAATACGGCCTTGTCCTCACCAAGGGTGTCGAGTAAGCCGAGAAGGTCGTCCGTGAGGTGGACGATGTCGTAGTCCGCGACGGCAGGTGGCCGATCTGTTCCGCCATAGCCGCGTTGATCGGGAGCGACAGCGTGAAAACCTGCGTCAGCCAGCGCTCCAATCTGGTGTCGCCACGAGTACCAGAGCTCGGGGAAGCCGTGGCAGAGCACCACGGTGGGGCCCTCGCCCGCTTCAGCGATGTGCATTGTGATGCCGTTGGTCAGGATCGAACGGTGGGAGATGTGGTCCATGAGCCTCGACTCTACGTCGGGGACGACGGCTTCGGCCGCTGGACTCGTCGGAAACCCAAATGAAAGGATTCCCCCGACCAGAGGAGGGTCGACGTGGCGGTGAATTCAATTGCTGGGAGTGCCGTCGTGGTTGGAAGCGGTGTGGCGGGGCTGTTCTCGGCTCGGGTCCTCTCGGACTTCTTCGACGAGGTCGTCCTAGTCGATCGAGATGACATTCCGCAGACCCCGGGGACGCGCAACGGCGTTCCGCAGGGGAAGCACTTCCATGCACTGCTCCCCGGTGGTCTCAACATCGGCTGCGAGCTGTTCCCCGGATTTTCCGATGACCTCGAGGCTGCCGGTGCGGTGCGCTGTGTCGGCGGCCAGGACTTCTTCGTGTTTCGACCTGAAGGTAAGTCCTATGATCTTGGGAGCTATCAGCCCGAGCCGAGGCCGGGCGGCGTCATCTATTTCATGACCCGTGGTCTACTTGAGCATTGCATCCGCCGACGTGTCGAATCGATCCCGAACGTGCGCATTCGCTACGGCGTCATGGTCCGCGATCCCCTGGTCGAGCAGGAGCGAGTGACCGGCGTCATTGCAGACGGTGGAGAACACGTGAGCGCCGAAATCGTTATCGACGCCACCGGCAGAAACGCGCGTTCCGTCCACTGGTTGAAGGCACTTGGCTTCGAGAGGCCTACCGAGTCCGTCGTCAATTGTGACTTCGCCTACGCCAGCGCCGTGCTTCGACCCTCGGACCCGGACGCGATCGGTGGCGCCGGATTCTTCGTTTTTCCAAAGCCCGAAAGCAGCAACGTGCGAGGTGCGTACCTGGTGCGGGTTGAGGGCGACACCTGGCTGGCGGGTCTGGGTGGACGATACGACGATCATCCGCCTACCGACATCAGTGGCTGGCGTGAATTCGGGCGGTCATTGGCGTGGCCGATCTGGGACGAACTGGTGAGTACGGCCGAGTTGATGACCAAGCCAGCTCCGTTTAAGTTCCCGCGATCCGTGCGTCGCCACTTCGAGCGCCTCGAGCGCTTCCCGGAAGGCCTGGTGCCATTGGGTGACGCAATCTGTCATTTCAATCCTGTGTACGGCCAAGGGATGTCCTCAGCCGCCTGTCAAGCTCGAGCTCTCGGGGTCGTGCTCCAACGACGCCGAGAGTCACGGGATCTCACCGGGCTGGCATTCGAGTTCTTTCCCGAGGCCTACGAGGTGACACGCACACCGTGGGCCCTTGCCGCCGCGGCGGACTTCCAGGACGCTCGGACGACAGGTGACTTCCCCACCGAGGAGTTGGAGAGTCTCGGCATGTTCCTGGTTCTAGGCACTCTGGCGCAGACTGATCCAGAGGCCGCTCAGCTCGTCACCGACATCGTGACCATGACGCGCCCCCTCTCTGCGCTACACGAGCCACCCTGGCCGAGTCGACTCGCTCCGGACGCTGCTCGGCTTGGTCCTTCGTAGCCGGAGTTGATCGGCGGGAGATGAGTGCGATCCCGAGGGCACCGAGCCCATCCGCCGTCCTATCGTCACATCAACGGTATTGATGGTGATCGGTGACGCAATGACACTCGGCTCAATCAAACGATCGACCCCCGACCCGCCGTCGATCGTCGCCATCGCTGTCAGTCGATAATTCCGTCTTCGACCAGGAGATCGATTTCCGCCTGGGTGAGCCCCCAACGCACGAGGGTCCCGGTGGCGTGCACACCTGGAGGAGGTGAAGGAGAGGGAACCCCGGGGGGCGTACGGCTGAAATGCGGCGCCGGAGCGGGTTCCGCAACCCCCCCGATGTCGACGAAAGCGGAGCGGGCGCGGTTGTGCGGGTGCGCAGGAGCTTCGCCGAGCGACAGCACGGGAGTGACACAGGCGTCGGTACCGTGAAATATGTCTAGCCACTCTGTCTGTGTCCGACTCCGGATTATCTCGGCTACCCGCTGCTTGAGCGCCTCCCATTGAGATGGATCGTCTTGTGCGGGGATGTTCCCGTCAGAGAATCCCAGTCCCTTCATGAACGATTGGTAGAAGCGTGGTTCCATGGCCCCGACGGATACGAATGCACCGTCAGACGTCTCATAGACGTTGTAGTAGTGGGAACCGGTGTCCATGGAATTTGTCCCACGCTCATCATTCCAAAGGGACAGACCTCGGATCTCATGGAGCATCGTCGTGAGCAGTGCCGCCCCATCAACCATTGCGGCATCAACCACCTGTCCACGGCCCGAGTGCATCCGTTCGAAGACTGCGGCGAGGACCCCCATGGCGAGTAACATCCCGCCGCCCCCGAAGTCGGCGATCAGATTCAGTGGAGGAACAGGCGCTTCGCCTCGTCTGCCGATGGCCCCAAGAGCGCCGGCAATGGAGATGTAGTTGATGTCGTGGCCAGCTTCGGCAGCCAGAGGGCCCTCTCGACCGTACCCGGTGATCCGCCCGTAGATCAGCCGAGGATTACGGCCCAGGCAAATCGTGGGACCCAATCCGAGCCGCTCGACGACGCCAGGGCGGAAGCCCTCCATGAGAACGTCGGCGTGCTCGACCATCCGCAGTACCAGCTCGATTCCGAGCGGTTTCTTGAGGTCGACCCCGAGCGCCTCGCGCCCTCGCGTGAGTACGAGCCGCCGGTCCACGGAACCGGCGGCCGCTGCCGGCATGCCGGTCCGTTCCAAGCGGATGACTTCGGCACCGAGGTCGGCGAACACCATGGCGCAAAACGGCGCGGGACCCAGTCCCGCGAGTTCGATGACGCGGAGACCGGCGAGAGGCCCCGACCTCCCGCGTTCTCCTGTGGGCGGATCGTCTCTTCCGATGGTCGACCATTCACTGGTCATGAGTTCTCCGGTACCCGGCGATCGACGCAGAGCATGAAGACGTACCGCCGGGTGGCGTGTGGAGGATGGCGGACACCTGGAGCGAATCGAGTCACTCTGTGATGGCTGACCCCAACATTCATGGAGTCGAAACTACTAGCGCCATCGACGACGACGAATCATCAGAATCATGGTGGGCGGTCTGACCTTCCCGACATCGCGCCGCGGGCCCGGGCAGATCGTCGCCTGGAATAGGGTTCCTACTGTCACTGCCGATCCCGAATCCCTCGGTGGGCGGCCAGCCTGCACTCGTTAGGAGTGCGTCAGGAAGCGGTCGATCATTCGGTGCATGTGAAGCACGTTGCTCTCCTGACGGCGGTTGAGCCGCAACCCCTGGCCTCCGCGCGACTTCATGCCAATCTGAACATGCTGCATGTTCGCATAATCCTGGTTGGTGATGAGACCCCAGTCCCGCTCGGTCCAATCAGGATAGAAACGCCTCCGGGCTCGCTTCCCGACCACACCCTCACGTGGCCATTCAAGGAACCACGTGTCCTTGATGGCACTGTCCGGGTCAAGTGCGTTGGGTCGTACCCGGAAGATGATAGCGCTGCCCGGGTAGATGGGCCCGACCATATTGGGAAAGAAGAAGACGTCGTCCGCACTTGTGAGCTGGTCGTCAGCAAACTGATCGACGGGTACGCCCCGCGTTGTCAACAGCTCACGCCGACCTGTTTGGTAACGGCTCAACAATGTCTCACCGTCTCGTGGCGTCGAACGAATCTTGTCGATCAGGGCGCGCTCGTCATCGTAGAAAAGGCCACCCAGACCTTCGACGAACCGCGCCAGGATCTCGCCCTCATCGTATTCACCGTCGGCAAGCCCAAGTCGCGGGCTCGGGCGCAACGCCCGCCGTGCATTGGCCAGACGGCCGTAGTGTGAGTGAATTCCCAGGGCCTCATAGTCGAGACTGACGTCGTCGGTCCAAGGAAGGATCTGCGGGTGTGTGCCTTGCACGTGGTAACCCTCGTTGAACGCGTCGACGACCACCTTCCAGTTGGCAGGGAGTACGGTCGACAGATAGGACCGGATCCGCATCCGGTCGAGATGGTACGGGGCCAAAAGCGTCGGTAACGGGTCAAGGTACTCGAGAAGAGGTGGTGCGCCCGGATCGAAGCAGACCCACACGAAGCCTCCCCACCGATCGACGCGCACCTGACCGAGGCGAACATCTTGAGGCATCGGCGCGAATTCTTCGGGATCAACGACTTCGATCAGTTTGCCGTCGAGGTCATATCGCCAGGCATGATATCGACATCGGATGCACTCATTGTCGAAGCGGCCGCTGCCTTCGGCGAGACGCGTCCCACGGTGCAGGCAGGTGTTGTGGAACGCACCGACCACGTCGGGTTCCGACCGTACGACGAGGATCGACTGGTCGCCAATCAGATATTCACAGAAGTCGCCCACCTCGGCGATCTCTTCCTCACGGCAAGCCACTTGCCATACGCGCGCCCAGAGGTGCTCGAACTCCAACGCGCCGAATTGAGGGCTTGTGTAGCGCGCACGCGGGACGACGTCGTCGTCGCCCACTATGAAGCTCTCGAGATCGATATCCGTCATTGGTACTCGGGAAGCGGCATGTTCCTGTCCCCCCTCTCTGTCCGGACGAGAATTCCTGGAGACTCCGGCAGACGTGGTTCATGACTGCATTCCTGCCATGTCTTTCCGCCATGATATGCCGCCTTCTGGTGTCGGATGGAAGCGGTTATCGAGTCGAAGAACGACAACGTCTGCGGACCGGGGCCACACGCCTTTTGGCCCGTGGGCGTCCGATCTTGCGGAAGCGACAAAGCCACGGCAGGATCCAGGGGCGATCGGTCCGTCGGTCCGATTCTGCAGTCTGCGCTGGGCTCAATCGGGTGCGAGACTCTATACTCATCGAGGCTCGGCGTGGGCCACACCGAAGGGAACGGACATGAATCAGCCCGTGATCGTCGAGGCGGTTCGGACAGCCAACGGAAAGCGCAACGGGGCGCTGTCGGGACTGCACGCCGCCGAGTTGCTCGGCGCAGCGCAGGTCGAGTTGATCAAGCGGACAGGTTTCGATCCATCAGAAGTCGAACAAATCTTCGGCGGATGCGTCACTCAAGCCGGCGAACAATCGTTCAACATCACTCGGACAGCGTGGCTCAACCAAGGCCTTCCATACGAAGTCGCCGCTACCACCATCGACTGCCAATGCGGCTCCTCTCAGCAGGCGAACCACCTTGCGGCAGGTCTCATATCCTCCGGTGCCGTGGATGTCGCCATCGGTTGTGGCGTCGAGGCCATGAGCCGGATCGGGCTCGGGGTGAATGTCGTCAACGGTCCGGGCCGGCCGTTCCCCAGCGGGTTCCCGTGGGATGTCCCGGATCAGTTCGGTGCGGCGGAGCGTATCGCCGAGAAGTACTCGATTAGCCGCTCCGACGCCGACGCCTTTGGTCTGGCATCGCAGCGTAATGCTGCACAAGCGTGGGACGAAGGTCGCTTCGAGCGCGAGGTGTTCGCCGTCGAGGCGCCTCTCATCGGCCCCGAGGGGGCGACGGGAGATGTCCGGATCGTCGACCGAGACGAAGGCCTACGTGAGACGACAGAAATGGGCTTGGCTGCTCTCAAGCCCGTGCTTCCCGACGGCATCCACACAGCCGGTACCTCCTCGCAGATATCTGATGGGGCCGCCGCCGTTTTGTGGATGTCAGAGGCAAAGGCGATCGCAGCCGGTCTGCGACCGCGCGCCAGGCTCCTCGCGCAGGTCCTGGTGGGGTCCGATCCCTACTACCAACTCGACGGGCCCATCGCTGCCACCGCCAAGGTGCTCGACAAGGCGGGCGTGACGGCGCGCGACATCGATATCTTCGAAGTGAATGAGGCCTTCGCGTCGGTCGTATGCTCGTGGCAGAAGGTCCATGGAGTCGATTGGGACAAGGTGAACGTCAACGGAGGCGCCATAGCCCTCGGCCACCCTGTGGGTGCGACGGGCAGCCGACTTATCACCACTGCTCTCCACGAGCTCGAGCGTCGTGATGCCAACCTGGCCCTCGTCACGATGTGCTGTGGAGGAGGTCTTGCCACGGGTACCGTCTTGGAGCGGATCTGATCTTGCCGGCAGCCGGAACGACCGCGGTGGACGGTGCGGTCGCGTTCGCACAGCGGAGGCGACGGGATCGCTGCGGCGCCGATCTCGTGGGGACCGTCTGACATGGCCGAGAAAGCGCTCGCTCCACTCCTCGACGAGGTGCCTCTTCCCGCTCGAAACGTCGCCGCGCTGCTGAAGCGCAACGGCGTCGATCCCAGTTGCGCGGGCCGGCCCGCCCTCCGGTTCGGCGACCGGGTGTGGACGCACGGAGAGCTTCTACTCGAAGCCGGGCGATTCGCCTCTCTGTACCGCGCTCGGCTCGACCCCGGCCGTCCTCCTCATGTCGCCGTGCTCCTCGACAACACCCCCGACTACGTCTTCGCTTTGTGCGGTGCAGGGCTCGTGGGAGCGGCCCTGGTAGGGCTGAACCACACTCGGCGCGAAGAGCACCTCGCTCGAGACATCACACACACGGACACACAACTCCTTATCACCGAGCCCCGCCACCAGGCGTTGCTCAGATCCGTCGCCGGCGGAATGGATCTTCCGGGCGGCACACTCGTATCAACGCGGTTTTCTCAAAGTGACGATCCGCCCATGTCGACGGGCGAGCCATTGGAACGTGCCCTCGACATGGCTTCGGATAATGACCGAGGCAGCAACGAGTCCGCGGATTGGGGGGGAGAGGAGTGTGAAGCCGATGTGTTGTGGGCGTTGCTGTTCACGTCGGGTACCTCGGCCGCACCGAAAGCGGTGCGTTGCACGCAACACAGGCTTCTTACGACGGGCAAACGCATGGCCACGATGCTCGAAATCGACCCTGACGACATCGGATACGCGGCCATGCCGTTGTTCCACGCCAATTCGTTGATGGCAGGCCTTGCGCCGGCGTTGGTAACCGGAGCGTCACTTTCGATGGCGCGTCGGTTCAGCGCATCCGGGTTCCTGCCAGACGTACGGCACTACGGAGCCACATGGTTCAATTACACGGGCAAGTTGCTGGCCTACCTGTTGGCCACCCCGGAGTGCCACGACGATGCCGACAACACGTTGAGGATCGCCTTCGGAAACGAAGGGTCACCACATGTGGTGGAGACAGCGGCGAAGCGATTCGGTATCAAGATCGTGGACGTCTTCGGCTCCACTGAAGGTGCCATTGCCCTCGATCGGTCGGGTGGTCCACCCCGGGGATCTGTCGGACGTCTGCGCGAAGGTATTGCCGTCGTTGATGGCCACGGAACTGAGGTCCCGCGAGCCCGGTTCGAGGGTGAGGGCCGCCTCATGAACGCCGACGAGTGTGTAGGTGAGATCGTCAACACAAGAGGTGTGGGTCCCTTCGAGGGGTACTACCGCAACGAGGAAGCGATGCTCCGAACCACCCGTAATGGTTGGTACTGGAGCGGCGACCTCGGCTATGTGGACGAAGATGGCTGGGTCTACTTCGCTGGGCGTACGTCCGACTGGCTGCGCGTGGAGGGAGAGAATTTCCCGGCCGCTCCCATCGAGGTCATCGTTGCCCGACATCCCGATGTCATGATGGCCTCGGTCTATGGCGTACCGGACGCCGACTCAGGCGACCAGGTCATGGTTGCTCTCGTTCTTCATGGAGGGGCCGAGTTCGACGGCAAGGCGTTCGCCACCTGGTTGGATGCGCAACCTGATCTCAGCCCCAAGTGGCGTCCGCGATACGTCCGCCAAAGCGCATCGCTTCCGACCACCCCGACGAACAAGGTCCTCACCCGTACCCTCGTTCACGAGAAGTTTCGGTCCGACCGTGTTGGTGGAGATGCGATCTACACACGAGCACGCCACGAGGATGTCTACCGGTACTTCACCTCTGAAGATGAAGACGCCTTGCGCGGGGCTTTCGAAGCCAGTGGTCGTATCCGTACGTGGGAGTTGTGAGGAGGGCACCATCGACGAGCACTCTGAGTCGCCACTGGTTCGTCCCACGCCGGCGGCGATCGGTCCAGTGGTGGGCCCCCAAAAGGGCGCCCTCTCGGCAATTTCTGATGCACGTCGAGCAGTGCATCCGTCGAGTCGACTTGGTCACCCGTCTCTTGGGGTCTCGTCCTGGCCATCCGATCGACCTGTGACGTCGTCTCCGAGGTGACCGGCGATGATGGCCCCCGCTGCTGATGAGGCGGACTTGTGGCCGGTAACGGTCTGGACGAAGACGTCCTTGTGCAGCGCGAAGAGCAAGACGTCCGTGACGGCGGCAACGGTTGCCTGCCGAGGAACGTCGCGGATGAGAGCGATCTCGCCGAAACCGTCTCCACGTGAGACAATCTGCTGGAGTTCACCACTGCGTGTGACGGCGAGTTCGCCTCCAGCAACGGCGAAGTAGGTGTCACCGAATTCACCCTCGGTGATCACGACCGTCCCTGTCGATAGCGCCATCGGAACCAGTTCTCTCGCAATGCCTTCGAGCGACGGCGCGGGAAGCGCGGCGAAGATCGCGATAGAACGCAAGAGCTGGATCTCCACCTGGGGTACGGTCGCCGAGCCGTCGATCTTCTGCAGTGCGCGCCACAGTCCGGCGATCAGCACGATGGCGACGATGGCGGGGGCGAAAAGTGCCGCCTTCAGGCCGACGAGTGCGATGGCAAGACGCACGAGGATGGCGCCGAGAGCGAGGCCGAGGTCCATCAGCGCTTCGAGGATCGAGAAAGATCCCGCGATCGCGTCGGAGGAGACCGAACGCTGCAGGAGCGTTCGACCGGTGATGTCAAAGACGGCGCCCGCCAGACCGACGGTGCCGATGAGGATGAAGGTGAGTGTCACTTCGGAACCGACGCCGATGAGCGCGAGCGCCACGACCGCGACCGATAGAGACACGATGAGTGTTCTCGACAGGTGATGTCGGCCCACGAGGAAGGCCGTGACGAAGCCGGCGACGAGAGCGCCTCCCCCGAGCGCAGAGTTCAGGTATCCGGCACCGCCCGGCCCCAAATGCAGGAGGCTGACTGCGAGGATGACGCACAGCAGGTCGACCGCACCGATGAGCACGAAGTAGAAGGCGTGGAGCATGAGGAGGACCCTGATCTGGGGGTTGCGTACCGCGACCAGAAGGTTGGAGCGGGCCTCTTCCCGGATCGATACCAGGGTCCGTCGCAGTTCTGCCATTCGGCCGAAGGCGGGACCGTCCGATCCTCCGCCGTTGCCGACCTCATCAGGTGTCCGACCCGCCGGAAGGGTGGCGGCGGGCCCGGTCACGCGGGCCACGAGGATCGACGCCACGATAGCCATGGCTGCCGCCGCCGCTACCGCTGTTCCGGGACCCTGCAACGCCAGAAGGATACCGGCCAGTGCAGGACCGACCAGGCTGGCGGCTCCGTCCGTCCAACCGCTCAGCACATTGGCTGCCGTCAGCTCATTGGGTGTCCGAACAATTGCCGGGAGCAGCGCGACTTGAGCGGGTCGGGTCATCGTGAGGCTGAGCGATGTGAGCGGTGCCAGGAGGAACACCACGTGGGTCGGGGCTGACAAGCCGATGGCTAAGGCCACGCTGGTCATCGCGCCTGCCTGGACTGCATAGCCCAGGCGCAACACGCGGCTCGGCCGGTGGCGATCGACGAACTGACCGTAGAAGAGTCCTAACACGATGCAGGGGGCCAGCTGAACCAGCACCATCAACATGCTGGCAGTGGCTCCGCCGTGGCCGTAGGCGAAGACGAGCAGTGTTATCCAAATTCCGAACTCAGCAATCCCGAACAGTGCGTAGGCGAGACCGATCTTGCGAAGGGCCGGGTTCCCGAGAGTCGATCGGAACACCGAGATGACCGCACGCGCCCGCATGAGCATCACGAGACCGCCGCAGCATCCACGTTGTGCCGAACCGAAGGCTCAACCGTCAAAGACAGCGGAACCGGGCCTTACCCGCTTGCCAGGTCGAGAGGGATCGTGGCGTTCTTCTGCACGGGGAACTGCTGACGGAAGGCTCGCAGGGGATAGGACGTGAGGCGAGATCTGATGGGGGCTCGTGCGGACGCACTACGAGGAAGATTGAGCATTGGACCGAGCTCACCAAAGTAATTGCCGGCGCCGATCAGGGTCACGAACTCTTCGTCGCCGTCAGCCCTGGTCCGGTAGATCTCCACCTCGCCCTCCTCGACGACATACACCAGGTCGCCGCGGTCACCCTGTTCGAAAAGGATCTGTCCTGGTTCCAAGTGCACCTCCTCGGGGTCGCGATCGGCCCCGGTGAAGTGGGGGACAAGCTCGATGACACGGTCGGCGATGTGGGTGATCCGGTCATCGTGGGTAGAGACGAGCACCAGACGGCCCGGAGCGGCCAACTTCCTGATCAGGACGAGAATGCCTTCGACCTGGATGTGGTCGAGATGGGCGGTGGGCTCGTCAGCCAGTACCAGGGGCGGGTGGTGCACGAGCGCCCGGGCGATGGCGACTCGCTGCTGCTGACCGCCAGACATTTTCCCCGGGCGGTGGCCGGCCCGGTCCGTCAAGCCCACTTCGGCCAACAGCTCGTCGGCTCGTGCGGTTGCCTCGGGTCGCCGAATATTGGCCAGCCGCATCGGCGCCATGACGTTGCCTTTGGCCGTGAGGCTGGCGATGAGGTTGAAGGCCTGGAAGACCACCCCCACGGTTGACCGTCGGTACTCACCCAATGTCGGACCGGTGAAATCGGTGACCTCTCTCCCTCTGAACGATATGGATCCCGATGTGGGAGACAAGAGACCGGCCAGGCACGAGAGCAGCGTCGTCTTGCCACATCCGCTTGGCCCGAGAACCACGACCAACTCTCCGTCTTCGGCGTCCAAGCAGAGATGATCGAGAGGGCGGACCTTGTAGCCACCCGAGTTGAACTCCACCGTCAGATCGCGCACCTGGAGTTCAGCCATCATGCACCTGCGAACGCGGCGGCCGGGTCGACCGACGAGGCCCGATGCAATGCGGCCAGGCTGGCGATCATTCCGACGAGAAGAGCAGACAGTGGCAAGATCACGAAAGCACTGCCCGGAATATCGACTGGTTGGGCGAAGATCCCGGTCATGAAAGTCGATAGCGCGGCGGCGATGACGGCGGCCGCCAGAGCAACGATGACCGCCTGGGCGGCAAGGCCGGAGAAGAGCAGTGAACTCGATGCCCCCACCGCCTTGAGCACGGCAAAGTCCCGCGTGCGTTCCAGCGCTGTCACATAGACGAGGGCTGCGACGATGATGGCGGCGATCAGCCACATGAAAAGACGCGAGTTGTTGATGGAGGAAACGGCGCCCGCCAATTGCGCCAAGCTGGCCCGTTCGATCTGGGCATTCGAATAGGACGCATATCCAGCCGGCAGTGCGCTTGGTTTACCCGTAATGAGTACGGCATCGATGAGTGAGCGTCCGCCGAAGACGGCGTCCTGGGCGTCACGCAGACTCACATAGGCGTTGGGAACGCCTCCGGTCAGGGTACGGTCAGTCACCACACCGACCACGCGGAAGCTGTGCCGCGACATGGTGAAGTGTCGACCGATGCCGAGGCCTAGTCGGGCGTCGACGACGGCCTGACCGCTTGCGGTCAGAGGACTGCCGGTGATCAGTTCCCCGGGACCGCCCAGACGTTGTCCGGGTTGGTAGCCGACGAGGTTCACGCTCCGAGCTTGCTGGCCGACGATCTCGGCCGCCTGCGGAACGACGATGAGGGGGCTGGCCTCCTTCACTCCGTCCGAGTGCCCCACGGTCGAGACCGCCGACGCGGCAATGGGCGACAGTGCCACGACCCGTCCCACCGATCCAGCGGACAGCACCCAGGACTGGGCGCCCATGCCCGCCACCGTCTGGTTGACCTCCACGCCGAAGCCCGCGGCCATGCCGGCCAGGAGAAGCGTCATGGCGAACACGAGGCCCGCTCCGACGACGGCAATCACGAACTGGCGAGCGCGAAAGCGCAGATCTTGCAGTGTTATCGAGAGCATCCCCGACCCCTTGCTACCCCGACTCCGGTCCGGAGAATAGGGCAAACCACGGACGCTCGCTCGAAAGACGTCGGTTCTGCGATGACCGGCGAACGAATCGGCGATCTCAAAGACGCCGTTCGTGTTCACGTGGGCGAGATCGAGGTCCTCGATTGACCTACCCGACGGGTGCTCGCCGCCCCGCCCCCAGGCATCAATCCCCGTCGGCAGCTTTGAGGGCGAACCCGACCTTGGGGTCGATGGTCCACAGCTCAGGCGGCAGGTGGTGTTCCGCGGCCCAGGAGACGGTAAGGGGCTCACTCCCGGCACGATCGAGCAGCGCGGCGCCCAGGAGATCGTGGGTCAGGTAGAGACCGACTCGAGCGCGGCTCGACGGCCCCCCCTTTTCCGAGGGCGCGCCGGCCCAGCGCAGCAGTCGGGGCCGGCCGACAGCCAGTGCCGCCAATGTGATTCCGACTCGAGCGAAAGTGCCGAATGACGACTCGACCTTGCCGACGTCGTGAAGAAGCGCGGCGGCGATGAAGTCCCGGGGGGGCTGCTCGGCACCGAGAAGACGGACGGCGTTCCGAGCCACCCCTAGAGCGTGTCGCCTGTCAGGTCCTGACATGAGCCGCCAGAGTGCCCGCTCGTCGTCGGCCAGGTTGCCCAGGGCCCAGGACTCGTCGGCCAGCGCAGGACCCCTCGGCGATAGGGCGGTGAAGAAGCGCCCCGACAGGTGGCGCCATGAGCCGAATCCGCCACCGCTGGCCACGCTGTCCAGGTTAGCCCGACATATGGCGCACACCCGCGTGTCAACGTCATACTTCCAGCTGCCATAGTGATGGACGGCAGGTCACTGGGCTCGAACCAGCCGCGACGGGATCGCCCGATCGGAGGAATGTCATGGAGCATTTTCTCGAGACCTGGGGCTATGTCGCCGTCTTCGGTCTCAGCTTCATCTCCTCGATGGGATTGCCGGTGGGTGCCGAGTTGGCGGTCATTTATGGCGGGGTGCTGGCTAGCGGCCAGATCCCGAATGAGCCTCACCATCTCAACGTGGTCATCGTCATCGTCCTCGCCACCTTGGCTGAACTCCTGGGCTCGCTGGCTGGCTACCTGATCGGCTTCTACGGTGGTCGCCCGTTGGTCGATCGGTTCGGCAAGTACGTCCTGCTCACCCACAGGGACCTCGACCGGGCCGAGACGTGGTTCACCCGGCGCGGCGAACCCTTGGTCCTGTTCGGCCGCTTTGTACCGCTGCTGCGCTCCTTTGTGTCCGTCGCCGCGGGATTGGGAGAAATGGCCATCGGCAGGTTCTTGGCCTTCACCGTCATCGGGTGTGCGATCTGGTGCACGGCACTGGCCAGCTTGGGCGACGCCCTCGGGTCCAGCTACAACCACGTCCTCAAGGGTTTCAACTACGCCGGGTACGCGCTGGCCGCGGTGGCGCTGATCGCAGTCGTCGTCCTCTTCGCCCACCGTATTCGAGTCGTGCGAGCGGAACGGCAGTCGACGTGAGTCTCACTCAGCGAATGGTTGGACCCGTGCTCGAACCAGGGTGAGTGCGTGCTCGACGACGCCGAGTGAGCATCCTGAAGTGGCCAAGCGGGATCGGGGCCGCACCGTCGCCGCCACGAGCGACCAACACCGTGGACACAGGCCCACCGTCACGCCTCCTCCTCATCGTCACGTCCGGGCGACTAATCTTGCTCGTAGGAGTGGCGGGAAGACTGGTCGGCGACCAGGAGGGCCGCGCCCGATGACCGTTTGCTTTTTCGCATGCGAGCTCTGCGTACTTCACGCATCTGAGGACCGCGCCAGGGAGCGCCGTTGTTGCTCCGCGACGTCACCGTCGGGCATCTGGCTGGGATGCCGATGATCGACGATGAGCAGGTGAGCGGGCAAGCACGGCAAGAGATCGGACGCAAGGGGCCAGGGACGGCTCCCCAGTTGGCGGTGGGAGGGCCTCCGTACGACCTTTTGGTTGGTACCGACGCTCCTTGTCGCCGTCGCCTCTGTGTTGTTCGTCGTGACTTTCGAAATCGATTGGGCGGTGTACCACCATCACCTGGAACTTCCCTTCTGGATCCAGGCGGGAAGCGCCGACGCCGGACGGCAGGTCCTCATCGCCATCGCGGCGGCGGTGCTGACGGTCATCGGTGTCGTATTCTCCATCACCATTCTTGCTTTGACTCTCGCGTCGCAGCAGTTCGGTCCTCGCATGATGCGGAACTTCGTGCGGGACATCGGCAATCAGGTCAGTCTCGGCGTCTTCGTGGCGACCTTTGTCTACTCAGTGCTGAGTCTTCGTTCGATCACGAGCGCTCCCCCGACACGTCTCGGCCCTTTCGTACCGAGACTGTCAATCACCACGGCGGAAGCCCTGCTTCTTGTCGACCTGGCTGTCCTCATCTACATCATCCACCACATCGCAAGGTCGATCCAACTGCCTGAGGTAATTGCAGGTATCGCTCGGGATCTCATGCGTAGCATCGACGTCGAATTCCCCGAGGTTGGAACCGCGCCGAACCCATTGTCCTCGACTGGAAACGGGAAGTCCGTAGCCGAGCTCGTCCAGTTGATCGACGACCGAGGTGGTGTCGTGCACGCTGACGCGAGTGGTTACTTGCAATTTGTCGGGTATGCCCAGCTGGTCGAGATCGCCTCTCGGACAGACGCGGTCATTCGCCTAAACCATCGGCCCGGGCATTTCATTGTGGCAGGGCGGCCTCTCGCCACCGTCTGGCCTGGCGGCGCTTCTGGGCAGGTCGCCTTGGCCCTCGCCAAGGCGCATGTAACGGGCCCGCATAGGACGCTTATGAAAGATCCCGTGTTCGCCATCGACCAACTTGTCGAGATCGGGATCCGTGCGCTGTCACCAGCGGTCAACGATACATTCACCGCCCTCACCTGCATCGATTGGCTTGCGGCCGGCCTGAGTCGAGTGTCTGGTCGAACCCTTGAGGAGGGCGTGTACAGAGATCGGTTTGGGCGTGTTCGTCTTATTGAATCATGCACGAATGGTGAACCGCGCGTTCGACAAGGTGCGTCAAGCGTTACGGGGAATGCCCGCGGTCATCATCCGAATGATGGATGCGTTGACGAACATCATGGAGCAGACCACTTCCGCCGAACAGAAACAGATCTTGGCTCGTCAGGCCGAGATGATCTTCGAGAGCGCCCAAGAGAGCGTGCCCGATGCGAACGACCGGGAGGACATTGGCGTGAGATACCAGCGCCTCCTCAGCCGAATGGCCCTCGGTCACACCGTGGGCATGTGACCGCACGTGCGATCGGACAGGTCTGGCCCAGAGAGTCCGGATCGGCCTGGCCTTCGATGCCGAGGCCGAAGTTCGTCGTCGGCGATGATCCGATTCAGGTACGGGGAGCGATGAGTCGACCTTCGGCGTCGGATCGGATGGATCGAGCCGTCGTGGTACCGCGCCACGCCACCCAACTTCGACCGACACCGTAGGAGACGGCGCTGAGGACCCCGACGAAGAACCCGATCGGCCAGTTGGTCACGAAGGAGATGGCGATCGCTGCCCACACGGTGGCGAGCGCGATCCCGACCGACAGGACAATGGCAAGCGGGGGCCGGTCCGTGAACGAACGGGCAGCGGCGGGCGGACCGATCATCAGGCTGAATATGAGCAAGGCCCCGACGACGGGCACGGTCATGGCGGTGGCGAGGGCGACCACGACGAGGAAGGCCATCTCCATTCGCTGGCTGCTGACCCCCTTGGCCTCTCCGATGTCGGGCACGACAGACGAGAGCATGAGGGGGCGGTAGAGGAGGACAACCGCCACCACGCTTACGACGCCGAGACCGGCGACCGGCAGGATCTCGTTCGAGGCGACACCGAGAACCTCACCGAACAGGAGCGAGAAGATCTCCGGCTCGTATTGGGTCGTCTGGCTCAGGAAGACGGCGCCGAGAGCAAGCATCATCACCAGGGCGAGGGCGGTCACGACGTCGTGACGACCCCGACGACCCATCGCACCGATCCCGAGGGCCGCCAACACAGAGAACGCCCCCAGGCCGATCAAGGTGTTCACACCGATCAGGCTGGCGCCGGCCGCCCCCGCGAATGCTCCGTTGGGGATGGCGTGAGCGGGGAAGGCTGAACCCCGCAGGACCACGAAGAAACCGACCACGCCGGCGACCAGGGCGACGATCGTCGCCACCGTCCAGGCGTTGATCATGAAGCCCGCGAACATGTTCCCTCCTCGTCCGGTCCCCGGTTCGGCCCGGACTCACGGTCGTTCATAGGGGGGCTTCGGTGGCATCGGCGGTCCCGAGCTCAGATCGTCGCAAGGTGGTGGTTCGCACGAACGGTAACTCGGTGGCCAGGTAGGTCAGAAAAATGACGGTGACGATGAAGAAACTGACCGGCCATGCTGCATGACCCGAATTCCAGTCATAGCTGTCGTAGGCGAGGAGCACCCCGAGCAAGGTGGCCCCCACTCCGATCGCGGCTGCGGTCACCATGGCCCACCCGATTAGGTTCGTCAGGCGCAGAGCGATAGCGGCCGGCCCGATCAGCAATGCCGTCGAGAGGATCGCTCCGATAGCCAAGGAGGACAAGCCGACGGCCAGGGCCAGGGCGAGCATGTAAAGGAGTCCGACGACGCGGACGGGAACGCCTCTGGCCGCCGCCATGTCGGTATTGACCGAGCTGAGCAGCAACGGGCGCTGGACGACGGCCATGATCCCGAGGCACAGGACGCTGAAGACGACGACGATCGGCACCGTTGAACTGTCGGTGCTGAATATCGACCCGAACAGGATCTGCTGGCTGGCGCCCGTCGTCGACGAACGGGTCGTCCCCAGATAGAGAAATAGAGCCGCCAGTCCGATCGAGGCCCCGAGCACGATTCCCGTCGCCAGGTCCCTTCCCCGGGCCCGGCGTATCCCGATCATCTCCATGGTGCCCGCCCCGACCACCCCGCCGGCCACGAACCCAAACAGCGGGTTGAGTCCGAAGAGTACGGCACCGGAGCCACCGGCCGTCGACACGTCGGCGAGCGAATGGCCGGCGAAGGATTGCCCGCGCATGACCGTGAACACACCCACGACGGCGGAGACAACGGCCACCGTGCTTCCCACGACGAAGGCGACGTGCACGGGGTGGCTCGAGAAAAATCCGGGTTCGAACAAAAGGTCCAACGGTCAGATCGCCTTCAGGGTCGGATCCCCCGGCAGCGCCGATTCCTCCGTCGGCCCGGCGACGACGAGGATGCGGCCGTGGAGGGTGTGGACGTGGACCTCATGACCGTACAGGGCGCTCAAGACCTCGTCGCGCACGACCTTGTCGGTGCTCCCACTGGCCGCACGTCCGCCGGCCATGTAGACGATGCGGTCCATGGCGGGCAGCAGCGGATTCATCTCGTGAGCGGACAGCAACACGGCGATCTGTTGCTGGTCGGCGATCCGGTCGAGCAGGCCGACCACCTCTTGGCCGCTCTTCAGGTCGAGGTTGGCCAGAGGCTCGTCCAGCAGGAGAAGCTGGGGCCGTCCGATCAGAGCGTGGGCGATCAGTACCCGTTGCTGTTCGCCGCCCGAGAGATTTCCCACCCGGGCGTCGGCGAAACCTTCAGCGTCGACGGCGTCCAGCATCTCGTCGACCGCGTCTCGTCGCTTACGCGAGGGGAGAGGGAGGCCGAAACGGTGCCCGTCTATCCCGAGGGCCACGAGGTCCCGGGCCCGAAGCGGCATGTCCGGGTCGAGCAGGATCTTCTGGGGGACGTACCCGATGGACCGGTTCCGGCGGCTACGGGGCGCACCGGCCAGCAGTACCGTCCCCGCACTCGGACGCAGCAGACCGAGGATCACCCGCAGCAGGGTGGTCTTGCCGGCGCCGTTCGAACCGATCAGTCCGGTGAACTCGCCGGCACGGACGCGGAACGTGACGTCATCGAGGATCAGGCGCCCCGACAGCGACACGCTCACCCCTTCCACGCCGAGCAGCTCACGTGGTTCAACCACCGGTGGGGTCGGCTCCATCAGAGGTGTTGGGTCGATACACCGTATTCCACGGCCTTTTGAATCGCTTTGACCTCGGCGAGCATCCATGATTGGTAGTCGTACCCAGGGGTAGGCATCGTCTCGTACACACCGACCACGGGCACACCGGCCTTCAGGGCGCCGAGCCGGATTGATGTCGTCAGCGCGTCGACCACCTGCTGGTTGTAGCAGAAGACCTTGACTGTGTGGTCTGTGAAGAATGAATTCTCGAGGGAGACATCCTGCGGCGCCGGGTCGACCCCACTCATGATGTCGGTCTGGAACTGAAACGGTGTCCTATTGATCGCCCCCATTGCCTCGAGCAGGTAATCCGCCACGGGTTCTGTCGTGGCCACCGGCGTACCACCGTACGTGGCCTTGAACGCGGCGATGGCTCTCATCCACGGGGTGAGTGACGAGTCGAACGTCGTCAACCTGGCTTGAAAATAAGCCGCGTGCGTGGGCTGGAGGGCTGCGAGATCGTCGGCCATCGCCTCGGCCACCGGGGGCATCGTCTTCGGGTCGTACCAGAGGTGCGGATTCGGCGTGCTGTCGGGTAGCTCCAGAAGGTTCTGTACGACGATCGTCTTGCGCGTGGAATTGGGTGACGCGGACTCGATCTTGTTCATGAAGGTGTCGTAGCCGACTCCGTTCTGAACGATGAGGTTCGCTGAGCTCACCTCTTCGGCCACGCTCGGGCTCGACTCGAATGTATGGGGGTCCGTGTTGGGGTTGTTCAAGATCGACGACACGTGCACATACCGGCCCCCGATCTGTCCCAGGACGTTGGCGTACTCGTTCTCGGCCCCGACAGCATTGATCACGCCGGACCTCGACGAGGTGGATGACAGCTGCGTTGTGCCTCCACACCCAGCCAGTGCAGACGCGACGAGGGCAATGGTCACCACGAGTCCTCTCCGGGTCGTCGAGGCGGGGACCGTTGTTCTGTTTCGCATACGGGGACCCTATACTCAGACTGAGTCTCAATACAAGTAAAGATGTTGCATAAGAACATCTGCATATGTTTATGTGGCCCGATGCCGGCGATGACGAGGTCCTACGAGACGGCGAGCACACTGCTCAAGGTGCTCGCCGCTCCGGCGCGCCTGGCCATCGTGGTCGAACTGAACGAACGACCACGCGTCGTACGCGAGCTGGTGGAGCGACTGGACATGAGCCAACCGCTCGTATCTCAGCACCTTCGCATCCTGCGGGACGCCCGAGTGGTCAGCGTGGAACGCCGGGGTCGAGACGCCTTGTATTCCCTGAACGACCGCCACGTGGCCCACATCGTCGCCGACGCCGTTCACCACAGCGATCAGCACACATGATGCGGACCACCCACGCGGCACGTCATCCTCATTTACACGGATCCGAGACTTCGTGCGGACACACCGGCGTCGAACACAAAGGGCGCTGCGACGTTAGTCGCGACGGGTACGGTCACGCCTATCATGACTGACATGGGGGCCAGCACTGGACACGCGCCTGCGGAGCGCGAGTCCGCACACGAGATGACCGACGACCTACACGTCGAAGTCGAAGATCGCCTGCGGCGGATCGACCAGCGCTATACGAGTGGTCGGCGTGCCATCGTCGGCTTGCTCGTGGGTGCCGGTCACCCTGTCAGTATCGACGACATCGCCGATCGTCTGCCGGCTCTACCTCGCAGTTCCGCCTACCGGCACCTGGTCGACCTCCAAACGGCAGGGATCGTTCGCCGCGTGGCGGCCAACGACGAGTTCACTCGGTTCGAGTTGGCGGAGGACCTGACCGAGCATCACCACCACTTCCTGTGTACGAATTGTGGACGCGTGAGCGACATCACACCCTCGGTCGCGCTCGAACGATCCATCACGCAGCAACTGGACCGTCTCGCTGAAGCCCAGGGGTTCGAGCCCCATAGCCACCGCGTCGATGTGCTCGGAATCTGCGCCTCCTGCCGATAGGGTCGCCCGACGGTCACCCGAGCGCGCGTTGAACCATCGGATCAGGCCGTTGGTGGCAACGAGAGCGACCCCGAACATGAGGTGGGGTGACTAATCGAATGCACGACCCGAACACGGCGCCTATCTCCACTGGGAAGGTCCATGACCATGGACGGTCCGACGATTCCGAGGGTTTCGACGAGACGTTCTGGGATCGGCGTTACCGGTCCCAGCGGTCGTTGTGGAGCGGCGACCCCAACCCGTACCTCGTGACCGAGGCGGGGGGTCTCGCTCCCGGCGTGGCCCTCGACGTCGGCTGCGGAGAGGGGGCCGATGCCATCTGGCTGGCCGGTCGGGGATGGCAGGTCACGGCCGTGGACATCTCGTCCGTCGCCCTCCAACGCGCGCCGTCAACGCCAGCCAGTTCGATGCCAAAGTGGCAGATCGCATCGAATGGGTACACGAGGACCTCACGACCTGGGATCCCGGCCCGGACCGTTTCGACCTTGTCTCCGCCCAATACACGCATCTGCCTTCGGACACGAGAGAGTCTCTGTTCGCCCGCCTGGCCGCTGCGATCGCACCCGGGGGAACCCTGCTCATCGTCGGCCATCACCCCTCCGACCTCCGGACGGCGATGCCTCGCCCACCGGAACCGGATCTTTTCTTCACCGGCGATGCCATCGCCGCCTCGTTCGACGCGCGGGTGTGGGAGGTTGTCACCGACACCGCCCCCGGTCGAACGATTGTTGATCCCGACGGCGAGACCGTCACGATCCGCGACACCGTGTTGCGGGCCTGGCGACGCAGGTAATCCAGGATGTCGGGCGGCCCCGTGACGCCACTCGAACTGGCCGAGGTCGAGTCGTTCGACCTGGAGACCGACATTCTCGTGGCCGGCTTCGGGGCGGCGGGCTCCTGCGCAGCGCACGCCGCCCGGGAGATCGGCGCCAAGGTGCTGGTGGCGGAGCGAACCTCGGGTGCGGGCGGCGCCGCGGCGTTGTCGGAAGGCATCGTCTACCTGGGCGGAGGAACACCGATCCAGACCGCCTGCGGGTTCGAGGACTCCGTCGACAACATGATTCGCTACCTGCTGGCGGCGTGCGGTCCCGAGCCCGACGAGGCGAAGGTCGTGGCGTACGCCGAGGCCAGCCTTCGGCACTTCGACTGGCTGGTGGCACGGGGTATCGAGTACGACGCCCGCCTCGACGTGGAGACCCAGATGGCGCCCGCGGGGACCGAGGGACTCGTGTGGTCCGGCGGGGAGGACGCCTGGCCGTTCAACCAGATCGCCCTCCCCGCGCCCCGGGGCCATCTGGCCAAGACGAACCGCTCGACGGGGTGGCTGCTCATGCAGAAACTCGCCGAGGCGGCGGTCACGGCCGGTGCCGACGTCTCCTACGACACCCGGGTCGAACGCCTCGTCGTCGATGACGGTCGCGTCGTCGGTGCCGTGGCCGCCCGCTATGGCGAGGAGCTCGTGATCAAGGCCCGCCGCGGTGTCGTGCTCACCGCCGGCGGATTCATCTGGAATGACGAGATGCTTCGGCGCCACGCGCCGACGCTCCTTCTCGGGACCTGGAAAGTCGGGACCGAGGCCGACGATGGCCGGGGGATCGAGATGGCTCAGGCCGTCGGGGCCCGAGTCAAGAACATGCACGCCGGGGAAGTGTCCCTGCCGATCATCCCGCCCCGCCGACTGACCGAGGGGATCATCGTCGACGCTCGCGGCCAGCGCTTCATCAACGAGGACACGTACATGGGCCGGGTCGGCCAGGCCGCTCTCTACGAACGCGACGCCACCTGCTTCCTCGTGATCGACGAGGCCGGCTACGAGCCCAACTGGATGGGTCTCGAAGCCTCGTGGGTGTGCGAGACGGTCGACGAGTTGGAGGCAGAGATCGGCCTGCCCGTCGGCTCGCTCGAGGCGACCCTGGCGCTCTACAACCGACACGCCGAGCTCGGCGAGGACCCGGCATTCCACAAACGAGGCGAGCGGGTACGGCCACTGCGCCCACCGCTCGGTGCCTTCGACCTGCGGCGGGGTTCTGCTCCGTACGCCCCCTTCACGCTCGGCGGCCTGGAAACGACCGCCGGCGGCGAGGTCCTGGACTTCTCGGGCGATCCCATCCCCGGTCTCTTCGCGGCGGGGCGCTCGACGGCGGGGGTCTGCTCCTTCGGCTATGCCTCGGGGCTCTCACTTGGTGACTCGACGCTCTTCGGCCGATTCGCCGGAGCCGCAGCGGCCAACTCCCCGACAGTCATCTGAGTCGCCCCACCCCGACCCGCGCTGAGTGATCGCTCGGAGCCGATACTCTGAGGTCGGTGTTTTTCTTCGGTGTCTTGGCCGTCATCGGTGCAGAGATCGTCGCGTTCGTGGTCGTGGCGGAACAGATCGGCTTCCTCTGGGCATTGGGGATCCTCATCGTCGTGAGCGCGCTCGGGCCTGTTGTCGTTCGCCGTGTCGGCATCGGCGTCCTGGCCCACACCCAGGCCAGATTGGCGCGAGGAGAGGTGCCCACCCGGGAACTGCTCGACGGCTTGGTCGTCCTCATGGCCGGGGTCCTGATCTGCGTGCCCGGATTCATCGGCGACTTCCTCGGTCTGCTCCTCATGATCGGTCCGCTGCGCCACCTCCTCATCCGGATGGCGGGTCACCGGCTGGCCCGCCGGGTCCCGACCATGAGCCTCCGCGGCTGGCGTGTGACGGATGTCCGATCCCGAGCGGTGCCCGACGACCATTTCCCCTCATCGGGCCCGCCCGGTCCATCGCTCGGACCCGGCGACGACCGAGCCCTCTGACGGCCTGCCCACGAGGCAGATAGCCGGGGGCTACCCTCGACCGGCGCGCAAGTTGTCGACGGCGGTCACGATGTCGGCGAACACGTGATCGACGGGCTGTTCCCCTTTGACATCGACCACGAGCCCGCGTTCCCCGTAGAACCCGAGCAAGGGTTCGGTCTCCGTGTCGAACACTGCGAGACGGTGAGCGATGACCTCTTCGGTGTCGTCACGGCGTCCGTCGGTTTGGGCCCGGGCCAGTAACCGACGCCGAAGTTCCTCGTGGCTGACATCGAGGTGGATGACGGCCTGCAGTTCGATCCCTTCGACCAGTTGGGCCACGCGGTAGGCCTCTTGGGCCTGGCGCAGCGTTCTCGGGAAGCCGTCGAGGACGTACCCTCCGTTGCCTACTGCCTCGAGAACGGGCACGGCGAGGATCTCGATCACCACCTCGTCGGGTACAAGGTCGCCCTTTCGCAGGTAGTCGACGACTATCCGGCCGGTCTTCGTGCCGCCGGACACTTCCCGGCGCAGGAGCTCTCCGCTGGAGAGGTGCGCGATGGCATAGTGGGAGGCCAACTTGGCCGCCTGGGTTCCCTTCCCCGCCCCGGGTGGAGCGACCAGCAAGAGCCTCACTGGTCGACCATATACGTCCATGGCGCTCACTTCGGACAGAAGGCGGCGGAGCCGACCGTCGCATCTCAACGCGGTCGTGCCCGGGGAGTCACTCGGTTTCGGCGATTAGCCGTCCCCTGTCGGGATCGGGCTCAGCGCTCCATGGCATCATTCCGAACAACCAGGCCGTTTCGGCGAACAAAGGATGTCGCGGCATGAGCTTTCGAGTGATTCAGTGGGCCACCGGGGGAGTGGGGCGGGCCGCCATGGAGGGTGTCCTCGGGCATCCCGATCTGGAACTCGTGGGCGCCTGGGTCCACAGCCCGTCCAAGGAGGGTGTCGACGTCGGCACGCTTCTGGGCCGGGGGAGTCTCGATGTCACCGCCACCGGCGACATCGCCGCCTTACTGGCCATCGAGGCCGACTGCGTCCTCTACAGCCCGCTCATGGCCGACCCGGGCGTCGTGAGTGCCATCCTCGAGTCCGGCAAGAACGTGGTCACCCCACTCGGCTGGTTCTATCCACCGGTCGACGAGCGGGCGCGTATGGACTCCGTCGCCAAGAACGCCGGCGTGACCCTCCACGGCACCGGCATCCATCCCGGGGGCATCACCGAGCTGTTCCCACTCACGATCTCCGCCCTGTCGGGGTCGATCACCCATGTGCGGGCGGAGGAATTCTCCGACATCCGCACATACGGTGCGCCCGATGTCGTGCGCGACTGGATGCTGTTCGGCACCAGTCCTGAAAAGGCGCGCACGAGCATCATGGCCGACGCCCTCGGCGCCGGGTTCCGCCAGTCGATCTTCATGGTCGCCGACGAGCTGGGTTTCGATGTCGGGTCCTCGTTGCGCACAACCCATGAGATGGCGGTGGCCACCGCGCCCATCGACTCACCGATCGGCCCTCTCCAACCGGGGACGGTGGCGGCCCAACGGTTCGTCTGGGAGGCTCTGGTCGACGGCGAACCGATCGTCACCGCCGCCGTCAACTGGCTCATGGGCGAGGAGAACCTGGACCCCACCTGGGAGTTCGGTCCCGGAGGGGAGCGCTTCGAGGTCGAGATCACCGGCGATCCCAGCTGCCTCACGACCTTCAAGAAGCTTCACCCCGAGACCGTGGCAGCCGGCCTCGTCCGCAATCCCGGGATCGTCGCCACCGCCTTGCACTGTGTCAATGCCGTCCCCTACGTGTGTCGGGCCGCGCCCGGCCTGCTCACCTATCTCGACCTACCCCTGGTGGCGGGCCGGGCCGCCCTGGGACTCCACCGGGACCGGCTCGGCGCCGAGCGTCCCCGACGCCGATGATCCTCGACCGGTTCGCCCTCGACGGACGGGTGGCCATCGTCACCGGGGCGGGGCTCGGCATCGGTCGGGGGATCGCCATCGGATTGGCCGAAGCCGGGGCGGACGTGGCCCTGGCGGCCCGCACCCAGTCCGACCTCGAGGATGTCGCCGATCACATCCGCGCCCTCGGTCGCCGGGCGTTGGTCGTACCCACCGACGTCACCGACGGCGCCGCCTGCGAGTACCTGGTGACGCACACGGTCGAGGAGTTCGGTCGGCTCGACATTCTGGTCAACAACGCGGGGGGAGCGATGCCCCGGGCAGCGATGGACACCAGCGAGGGCTTCATGGCACGTACGTTCGCGTTCAACGTCACGGCCCCGTTGATGCTCACCAAGCTGACCGCCCGCCAGATGGTCGATACCGTCGGCCACGGAGCGGTGGTCAATATCTCGTCACGCTCCGCCAGCATGACCCAGACGATGTTTGTCGCCTATGGGTCCGCCAAAGCGGCGCTCGACCGCATGACCCGCAACATCGCTCCCGAACTCGCCCCCCGGGTGCGGGTGAACGCCATCGACGTGGGAGGTGTCGCCACTCGGTCCCTCAAGGTCGTTCTCACCGACGACGACCTCCGACGGCAGTTTGTCGACCGGACGCCGATGCGCCGTCCCGGTGAGCCCGAAGACATCGCCTGCGCCGTCCTGTATCTCGTGTCGGACGCGTCGTCGTGGGTCACCGGCAAAGTCTTCGAGATCGACGGCGGCACCGAGGCGCCTTCGATAGAGGTCCCGGCGCCCTCTTTGGAGCCTGGTCGAATCATCAACTGACCAGACCGCGGCGATGAGCGTAGGCGACCGCCTGGGAGCGGTCCCGACTACCTGTCTTGGCGAAGATGCGATTCACATGGGTCTTGACGGTGGCCTCACCCACAAAGAGCTGCTCCGCGATCTCGGCGTTGGAGCGGCCTGCGGCGATCAGGCGAAGGACCTCTCCTTCTCGCTCCGTCAATCCGTCCGGCAGGGGATCACCTTCGGCCGCCGTTCCCGGCAGGGAGGCGACGTCCACGAGACGGGCCTGGACGGCTGGATCCAGAATCGCCTGGCCAGAAGCCGCAGCCTCGAGGGCCCGACCGATGTGGTCCCGGCCGGCGTCCTTGGTGAGGTACCCGATCGCCCCCGCCCGCAGGGCCCCCACGATGGACTCATCGTCGGCATAGGTGGTGAGCACCACCACCTGGGTCCCGGGATGGTCGGTCCGGATGCGCCTCGTGGCCTCGACTCCATCGATCCGGGGCATGCGCAGGTCCATGAGCGCAACGTCCGGCGTCAGTTCCGCCACCATGGCGACCGCTTCCTCGCCGTCGGCCGCGGCCCCGACGACCTCGATGCCGGGCATCGTCCCCAACAACGTGACCAGCCCCTCCCTGACGACGGTCTGATCATCGGCGACCACGACTCTCACACCGGTACCGCCACCTGGACGGTCCAACCGAGTTGGCTCGGTTCGGCGATGACCCGGCCACCGAGCAGCTCGATCCGCTCCCGCATCCCCTGCAGACCGAAGCCACCACCGGTTGCCGTCAGTCCGCCGACCGGATCGCCCTCGGGGTTCCGGCCGTTGGTGACCATCAAGGTCGTTGATTGCGGGCCGAAATCGAGACGGATCGAGACCGGTGCCCCGGGCGCGTGCTTCCGGGCGTTCGTGACCGCTTCCTGGGCGGCCCGATAGAGCGCCAGCCCGGCGTCGGCCGCGAGTGGACGGGGCGCGCCGGTCACCGTGAGCTCGGCGCCGTCCCGGGCGGCCAAGGAGGAGAGCTGCTCGGCAAGGGCGACCGGCTCGTCGCGCAATGCGTGCACGGCCTGACGAGTCTCCTCCAGACCCTGGACGGCGAGCCGACGAGCCTGTTGCACGAGCTGACGCGCCTTGGTGGTGTCGCCGCCGTTCTCCAGGAGCGCATCGGCGGCGTCCAACTGGACGGACAGGGCCCCCAGGGAGTGGGCCAGGATGTCGTGCACCTCGCGCCCTATCCGGTTGCGTTCGGAGAGCGCAGTCGCTCGATCACGCTCGGCATCGGCCCGGACCCGCTCGGCCAGGAGCTGCTCGGCCTGAAACGTCCGTTCCGCATATTGGCGCCTACTGGCGCCGACCATGAGCCCGATGATCACGGAGGCCGCCCCGTCGGCGACAAGGACACCGGGAGCGCCGACCGCCACTGTCGCCACCACCACGGCACCGATGGCGACGGCTCCCATGCCCAATGCCGGTGGTCCCGCGAAGGCGATCCCGGCACCGAGCCCGGCCACCGCCATGAAGGTGATTGCGATGGGGGCGAAGGCCGCCAGCGCGGCCCCCGACGTGGCCAAGAGGGCGAGGAACCACCACGTCGAGCGACCCGACGCCTGGACGTGACGGCTGGCCATCCAGCCCAGCCAGCCGATCCCGGCGCCGACCATCAAAACCCACTCCAACGGGTGATCGGCCCGCACTCCGTTCGGCGGCGCCTGGTGGGCCGTGGCCCAGAGGAGTGCTCCCAGCGCGCCGAGCCGTGCGGCACTGAGCAGGCGCTCGGTCCTCGTCCCCAGCTGGGCTCGGAGTTCGGATGCCAACCTCACGGACACGATGATTCCACTCCGGCAGTGATCCGGGCGGCGGCCTTTCACATTCAGGCGGCGGCCGGGGACCGGAGCAGTCCACCGCGCTCGATGACGGCACCCGAACGACGCGCCTTGAGGTAGAGGACTCCGGTCCGGCTGGCCACCTCGGCCATCGCCATCAGGACGAACGCCGCACCCCAGGCGGCCCCCGAGGTGATGTGGTGGAGGGCGCTGAAGCGAGCCACCGCCGACTGCCCGCCGTGCCCCACCCACAGGGCAAAGCTCATCCGGGCGCCGATGCCAAGGACCCACAGGAGGGCGGCCACCAGGCCGGCCTTGGCGAATGCGCCGGCCCCATCGCGCCGGACCGTCGTCGCCATCGCCGCCAGGGCCCCCAGGGCCGCCCCGACGCTGGCGAAGCCAACCACGAGCACCAGGTCATCACCGGCGGTGGGAATGGAATGGAGGTACTGGGAGGCCACATAGACGGTGGCCACCAACGGGAACAGCAGGCGGGCACGGGTCACCCGGTGCCCCCGGATCTGGAGGACGACCAGGCCAATGAGGGTGATGTTCAAGAGGTAATCGGTGAATGTCATGTCTCCAGTGTCTGACACCCGGAGCAGTTCGGCGTCAGCCCACGGGTGGATACCGGGGTGGATTGCCTCTCCACCCTGTCGATCTAACAGTGGTGGAGGAAACGTCGTACTCGGCGGCCCGGGTCGAGCGAGCTGCGAGAGCGTTTCGGCTCAGTCGCGAAAGACCTGACCCATCCGCACGTCAATGAGCCTCTTCACGAGTGCCCGGGGTAGAGGTGAATCGACGGGGAAGTGGAGGGATCCCTTGGTCGTCTCGTACCCGGAGATCTCGTCTCGCACCGCCGGAAGAACTGAGCCGCTATGGGGCAGGTAGCTGAGATGACTCTTGAACGCTGCAAATCCTGCGATCACCTTCCCCCGGACCCTGAAGGCCGGTAAGCCATACGAGATGCACTGGTCAGCATCGGGGATGATGCCAAGAATGGTGCGACGCAGTTCACCCAAGGTGGATCGCTTCGGCTCCTCCAGCGACGCCAGGTACGCATCGATCTCTTCGTCTGACATCCTTCAAGTGTTGACGGCGTGTCTCGCGATGGTCAAGGCTGCAGTAACGGAAGGTCCTAGCTGAGTGGATCCATCTACGGCAGGGGCATCCCCGGTGTTCGTCCGCTGGCTCTTGGTGGGCACCGCGGCCATCTGGGTGTTGATGGAGCTGCGCCAGAGCATGACTCACCGACCCGAGGGAGTCAGGGCCAACTGGGGGAGCGAAGTTCTCTTTCGTCTCATCGTAGGGGCCGGCGCAGTCTTCGCCACCGTGCTCTCGCGGGTAACTCCGTCGGCGTCGATCCGACCCACCGCTGTCGCCGCCTGGATCGGGCTCGTTCTGTTCTGGAGCGGCATCTCCCTGCGGATCTGGAGCTTTCGTATACTGGGTCGGTACTTCACCTTCACCATCCAGACGAGCAGCGACCAGCCGGTGATCGCCGACGGGCCCTACCGGGTGATTCGGCACCCGAGCTATGCAGGGCTGCTCCTCGTCATCTTGGCTGTGGGCCTGTTCATCGGAAATTGGTGGTCGCTCGCGTGCCTCACCGGCGCCGTTGCCGGAGGTCTCGTGTTCCGCATCCGCGTGGAGGAGCGGGTATTGATCCGGAACCTCGGTGACCCTTACCGCGACTACGCAGCGACCCACAAGCGGCTGGTGCCCTTCATCTGGTGACAGTGGGCGACCCTCGCCTTCAAGTCATCCGCAGCCAGTGCCCAAATGGCTGACAAGAGTTGGGGAACATCGCTAGATGATTAAATGTGCTGGTGGGTACGGACGACGGTGTCCTCGACGGCCGAGTCGCCCTGGTCACCGGTGCGTCAACTGGGCTCGGCGCTCGCTTCGCCAGCGTGCTGCGCACGGCTGGCGCGGACGTCATTGTGACCGCTCGTCGGTCGGCGCAACTCGAATCCTTGGCTGCCGTCATCGGCGCGACCCCCTTGGCAGGAGACATCACATCAGCTGATCATCGAAGGCAGCTGGCGTCTCTGATCGGCGAACGGTTCGGGCGACTCGACATCCTGGTGAACAACGCGGGGACCTCCGATAACGGGCCGCTCGAGACGCAGACCCTGGCGGAACTCACAGAAGTCGTCGACGTCAACCTCGTCGCCGTCCTCGACCTGTGCCGCGTCTTGGCGCCTCTGCTGTTTGCAAGCGGCCACGGGTCCGTGATCAATGTCTCGTCCATCTACGGGATCGTCGGGTCGTCGGGCCCGATGATTGGGTACAACGCCACCAAAGGGGCGCTCATCAACGCCAGCCGACACTTGGCCGCGCAGTGGGGCCGCCGCGGCGTTCGTGTCAATGCCCTGGCGCCGGGCTACTTTCCTACGTCAATGACCGGAGAGCTGCAGGACCCTGAACTTCGGTCAAGCATCGAGCATCGCACGGCCCTCGCACGAATACCCGAGATCCGCGAGCTCGACGGGCCGTTGCTCTTTCTCGCCTCGGATGCTTCCTCGTACGTCACCGGGCATACGCTAACCGTCGACGGAGGCTGGACCGCCACCTAACCTCCCCACGCGACGATCAGTACGGTGAGGAACAGAGTCTTTCTCCGAATCCTGGGCGGAGGTAGGTTCAAGCCGATGAAGCACGCGGGGACGCGCGTCCGGAGGCACATTCTCGTGGCGCTGTTCGTTGGCGCCCTCCTGAGCCCTCTCGTGTCCTTCGACGCGTCAGCGGTGCCCGGCGTCGCTGACCGGGGACCCTGGCATATCCAGCCGAGCCCGAGTCCCGGTACGTTCGACCGCTTCTACGGTACGGCGGCAATCGATCCCGAGGATGTATGGGCTGTCGGTCGGTACATCGACAAGGCGAACGTCAGTCGGACCCTGATCGAACACTGGAACGGCGCTCGCTGGGGGATCTCCGCCAACGCGGTGTCGGGCCACCAGGACAGCTATCTGTTCGGGGTTGTCGCCACGCCCCATGCTCCTGACGTCTGGGCGGTCGGATACACGGCCAGCCTGGCTGGTACCGAAGACCAGACCCTGGTTGAACACTCGGTGGGCCGGAGCTGGAGCGCAGTGGCCAACACCGGTCCCGGTCTCCTAGCCGGCGTGGCGGCCCTTTCGCCGGGCGACGTCTGGGCGGTCGGCGACGTCGGCGGAGACACGGGCACGACCCAGACGCTCACTGAACACTGGGACGGCACGCAGTGGAGTGTCGTGTCCAGCCCCGATCCGGGTGGATTCGGCGACGGCCTGGCGGCGGTCACGGCCGTCTCTGCCCACGACGTCTGGGCCGTCGGCAGCGCCGGGACAACCAAGTTCATCAGCACGGCCCTGGTCGAGCACTGGAATGGTGACCAGTGGCAGGCGGTCCCCACCCCGCCGATCGGCGAGGACAGTGATCTGCGCGCCATCGCCGCCGTTTCGGCCAACGACATTTGGGCCGTCGGTGTCTACGACCTGGCCTACACGCTCGTCGAGCATTGGGACGGTCGGAGCTGGCGGATCGTGTCCAGTCCCAATCCCACGAACGACGACATCCTGCAAGGCGTCGCCGCGCTCTCGCCCACCGACGTCTGGGCCGTCGGATCCGAAGGTGGCACGAACGACCTCACGATGCGGTGGAACGGGACCGATTGGTCGGTGGTCCCGAGCCCCCACCGCCCCGGCGCCCTCAACAGCCTGGCTTCCGTGTCCGTCGACGTCCGGGGCGGTCTCTGGGCGACAGGATTCGACCTGAACTTGGGTAGCTACGCGTACGACACGCTGATCGAGCACGCCGTCCCATAGGGACGCTCCAGCATGTGCATCGGCGCCCGTGGTGGTGCGTCGGTCGTCGGCTGCTGTTACGCCGATAGGTGGTTAGACTGCGCGCCCAGCCATACACAAGTCGAACCGTGGGAGCAAAGGCTCTGACGTGGCACGCCGACTGGCACGTGTGGATGTGTCAACCTGAGTCATGAAGGGAGTGGGGGCGCCATGTCGATGATCGACTACGACGCGAGACCTGTCACTCCGCAGGTTTTGCTTGTCGGGAACCGGGCGTCGTCCGTCGGCTACAGCATCCGCGACTTTCTCAGCCGCAATGGTGTCCCCTATGAGTGGGTTGACGTTGACGACGCGGCGCGGGTCGGGGCGTTGCTATCCGCGGGGGAGATGGGCGTGGACCAGCTACCGGTCTGCGTACTCCCCAACGGTGTGCGGCTCGCCCCGGCGACGCTGGAAGCTGTAGCCGCAGGACTGGGGATGGTGTCGGCTCCATCGCTGTGCGGAGTACGACTTGACGATCGTGGGAGCCGGTCCGGCCGGGCTGGCAGCCGCCGTCTATGCCGCATCTGAGGGCTTGCGCGCCGTGGCCATCGAAGCTGTGGCACCTGGAGGTCAGGCCGGGACGACCTCCATGATCGAGAACTATCTCGGATTCCCACAAGGGATCAGCGGAAGCGAACTGGCGACGCGGGCAACTGCACAGGCGAAGAGATTCGGGGCCGAAGTCCTGCTCGCTCGGCGACTCGTTGACATCTCCAGGGACGGCCCGGGTTATGTCGCCCACCTTTCAGACGGAACAGCTGTGCAGTCACGGGCCATGCTCGTGGCGAGCGGTGTCGACTGGCGTCGTCTTGAGGTTCCGGGCATCGATGAACTCCTGGGCTCCGGTGTGTACTACGGCGCAGGCCCGAGCGAGGCGGTCACCTGCAGTGGATGCCGAGTGACCATTGTCGGGGGAGGGAACTCGGCTGGCCAGGCGGTCATTCGCTTCTCGCGCTACGCCTCGCAGGTGACGTTGCTTGTCCGGGGTCCCTCGCTTGAGGCGTCGATGTCCCAGTACCTGATCAGTCAGGTGAAGGAGCTGGGAAACGTCGAGGTTCGGACAAACACGGAAGTGGTCGGTCTCGAATCCGATACTCACCTGCGAGCACTAATGGTCTCCTCAGAAGGCAAAAGCGCTCGTTTGCCCGCCGACGCGCTCTTCGTCTGCATCGGAGGGGTACCGCGCACCCAAGGCGCGGCGAATGTGGGACTTGCTCGCGACGCGCGCCGGATACGTGCGCACCGGGACCGAACTCAGCTCGGCAGCGGGCGCGCTTGACGGGTGGCCGCTGTCTCGTCAACCGTTACCTCTCGAAACGAACCTGCCCGGGCTGTTCGCCGCTGGCGACGTCCGGAGCGGGTCGATCAAACGCTGCGCGGCTGCCATAGGCGAGGGATCGATGGCGGTTGCGCTGGTCCACCAGCGCCTCGCAGAAGTCGGCGGTGAGTGACGTGGATACCTCACCGACAGCCGGCCGGCCCGGGGACCCGCTGGCGGCGGGTCCGAGCAAGGAGGCAGAGGCGGAGTTCTCTCCGCTTGGCCCCAAAGGAGCAAATCCGGGCCGTGGCCGGCGCCCTTGAACGCAACGGAATCACGTGCACAGTGGTCGACTCCGCCGAAGAGGCGAGAACGACGGTGCGGTCCATCCTCCCGGTGGGAGCGGAGGTCTACAACAACACGTCCCGCACGCTCGAAGTCATCGGAGTCGCCGAGGACATCGAGCGATCCGGACAGTATCAGCCGCTTCGCCCCCGTCTCTACCAGATGGATCGCGAAATGCAGGGTCGTGAGATGCGGCAGCTGTCCGCTTCGCCCGATTGGGTCGTCGGAAGCGTCCACGCTCTGACGGAGGAGGGTTCACTTCTCATTGCGTCCGCAAGCGGGAGTCAGCTCGGCCCGATCGCTTCCGGTGCGGGTCACGTGATCCTCGTCATCGGTGCTCAGAAGATCGTTCCCGATTTCGATACGGGACTGCGACGAATCTACGAGTACTGCTTTCCTCTTGAGGATCGGCGGGCCAGGCAGGCCTACGGCGTGGCCAGTGGAGTGAACAACGTCCTCGTCGTCAATAAGGCGATTCGCTCCAGGTCGGATCACGGCGATCTTGGTGAATGAACCGCTTGGGTTTTAATGATCATCTTTCCCTCGGTGTCCGGTGGAAGGAGCGCGTGCGACACGCGACGGCACCTTCCCTAGCCGGTGCCGGCACCGCGGGAAATCAGTCGCAACGAAGATGTGATCGGGTGAGGTGATCTGGAGGTTCGACACAAGGGAGTGTGGATCATCGGCTGGAGGGTGGTGTCTGGTCAGTGCGCGTCGTCCGAGCGGTGCTGGGTCGATCTCGCCGTCAGCTGCTCGCCGGCGAACGACAGCGTGCTGGCGGGGTGCTGGTCTCGCGGTAGCTGACTCGGGATGCAGCAGATTTGTGATCCGGCTCGGGAAGGTCTGCGCCCACTCCCTTGTTGCAACCGGCATGGAGACCGAGCATTCACGAGGGCGAGTCCGGGTGGAGCCCTCCCAAAAGCGGGTAAGGGCCTACCTGGGCCAGGAACTGGTCGCCGACACGACGCACCCCCTCCTGGTCTGGGAGGTTCCCTACTACCCGTCGTACTACATCCCGTCATCGGACGTGCAGGCAGAACTCGTTCCCACGGCCGAGATCGACCATTCCCCCAGCCGGGGCGATGCCGACGTCTACGACGTGAGGGTGGCCCGGGCCACAGCTCCGAGCGCGGCCCGGCGGTATCCGAAGTCGCCGATCGAGGAGATTCGTGACGCCGTCCACCTCGAGTGGAACGCCATGGACGAATGGCTGGAGGAGGACGAGCCCGTCTACGTCCATCCTCGCGACCCGCATACCCGAGTGGACATCCTGGCCAGCTCCCGGCACGTCCAGGTGGTGGTCGACGACGAGACCATCGCTGACTCGCATCAGCCCCGAATCCTGTTCGAGACCGGGCTTCCACCGCGCTACTACCTACCCCTGTCCGACGTGCGGCTGGACCTCCTGACGCCGTCGCAGACGGAATCGCACTGCCCCTACAAGGGCACGGCGACCTACTGGCATCTCGACGTCAAGGGTCATCACTACGACGACTTCATTTGGATATATCGGGCGCCGCTGCCCGAGAGCCAGAAAGTCGCCGGTTTGGCCGCGTTTTACAACGAGAAGATCGACCTCTACGTCGATGGTGTGCTTCAGGAGCGGGCGCGAACCAAGTTCGGTTAGACGCTGTCTGACGCCTGAACAACGCCGGCAACGCGCAGCTTGTATCGAAGCGGAGCCCGGCGCAAGGTGCCGAATTGCGTGACCGTGCCAGGCGGCGGGACGCCCACATCATCCGGCCCGAAGAGTCCCGGATGGCCGGCGACGGACGGTCGTGGCGGTCTGCTCGGTGAGGGTCGGCCCGACTGACCGTAGGTCTCAGGGAGCGATCGAAGTGACTTCAATGCGAGGCGGAACCGAACTGGGCTAGAACCTGGCGGCGGTGAATCCATGCCCTGACCAGGGCACGAACACGACTCTGTGTGGCAGGCTGACCCTACGCCCGGGCCCTGTTCCAGGCCGCGCTGGCGGCGTTGAAGCCCGGGCGCCAGGGGCGCCCGACTAATTTCGGCGCATCTGTCCTTCCGGGCGGTTCCCGTTCGTCGTCTGGTTGTAAGCGCAAATCCAGACCAAAGGACGGGCGACATGAGCAAGAGACTCGGACAGGACAACCAGCGCCTGCAGGCGGCGCGCGAGGTCAACCAACACGTGCAAGCGGCGCGCGAACAGACGATTATCCGCTACTACTACCGGAAGCGAGGCTAGAGTGAAATACGTCCTTTTCATCTGCGCTGACGGGCTGCCGGCACCGGAGGATTTGGTGGTCTTGCAGCGCGAGTGCCCCGGCTGGGTCGAGGAGATGGATGGCCGCGGCGTGCGGCTGCTCGGTCGGGAGCTGGAGCTCCCGGAGACGGCGGCGACGGTGCGCGTGCGCGACGGCGAGACGCTGGTAACGGACGGCCCGTTCGCGGAGACCAAGGAGTTCGTGGCGGGCTTCGACCTGCTCGAGTGTGCCGACCTGGACGAGGCGATTGAGGTGGCGGCCAAGCACCCGTCGTCGTGGTTCCAGACGATCGAGATCCGACCATTCATGGACGGGCTGGCGCTGGGCGAGCAGGCAGAACGCGTTCGCACGCTTCGACGACTCCCGCGGCGCTCCGTACTGCTTGATGATGTGCCTGGACGGGATTCCGGCGGCGCCCGCTGTGGAGGAGACGATCCGGCGCGACGGCGAAACCTGGCGGCAGGACCTGGAGACACGTGGGCTTCAGGTCTTCGGGCACCCGCTGCAGCACAAGGATACGGCCACGACGGTCCGCGTCCGCGACGGGGAGACGCTGCTCAGCGACGGGCCGTTCATCGAGACCAAGGAGTTCATCGGCGGGATCGACGTGATCAACTGCGCCGGCCGCGGGCAAGCGATCGAGATAGCCGCGGCCCACCCGCTGGCCAGGCACCACATGATCGAGGTGCGCCCCTTTTGGAGCGAATGACGACGCCTGGGGTTCAGCGCGCGCTCGACACGGCCTTCCGCGAGGAGTGGGGCCGCGTCGTTGCCACGCTGATCAGGCGCACCGGCGACTGGGATCTGGCCGAGGAGTGCGCACAGGAGGCGTTCGCAGAGGCGCTGCGGCGGTGGCCGGTCGACGGCACCCCGCAGCGCCCCGGTGCTTGGCTGACGACCGTCGCCGGCAACCGTGCGATCGACCGTCTTCGGCGCATCGCCCGCGGCGCCGAGCTGTTGGAGCAGGCCGGCCGCGAATCGCCGCAGTCCGACACGGATGAGGAAGCGATGCCTGAGCCGTTCGACGAGACCGACGAGATCGAAGACGACCGCCTGCGGCTGATCTTCACCTGCTGTCACCCGGCTCTCCCGGTGGAGGGCCGGGTAGCTTTGACGTTGCGGAGCCTCGCCGGGCTCACCACGGCGGAGATTGGCCGGGCGTTCCTGGTGCCCGAAGCGACGATGGCCAAGCGCCTGACCCGTACCAAGGCGAAGATCGCGGCGGCTGGGATCCCCTACCGGGTGCCGCCCGCGCATCTGCTGCCGGAGCGTACTGCCGGGGTGCTGGCGGTGCTCTACCTGATGTTCAACGAGGGCTACTCGGCCTCCTCGGGCGCAGAGCTGATCCGCGCCGGCCTCTGCGACAAGGCGATCCGCCTGACGCGGGCCCTGCAACAGCTGATGCCGGATGAGCCCGAGGCGACAGGCGCGTTGGCGCTGATGCTGATGCACCACTCGCGCCGCCACGCACGTGTGGGCGACGACGGCGAGCTGATCACGCTGGAGGAGCAGGACCGTGGCCGCTGGGACGAGACGGAGATCCAAGAGGGGCTCGCGCTACTCGAGTCGGCGCTGGGCCGGCGCCAGGTCGGGCCCTACCAGCTGCAGGCCGCGATCGCCGCCTGCCACGCCCGCACCGGCAGCGCCGCCGACACCGACTGGCGTGAGATCGCCGGCCTCTACGCACTGCTGGAGGGACAGATGCCGTCGCCGGTGGTGAGGCTCAACCGGGCGGTGGCGGTGGCGATGGCCGGCGACATCGAGACGGGCTTGGAGATCGTCAACGAACTCAGCGGCGACGCTCGGCTGGAGCAGTACTACCTGCTGGAAGCGACCCGGGCTGACCTACTGCGGCGCCGTGGTGATCAGGAATCCGCCGCGGCCGCCTATGAGCGCGCGCTGGCGTTGGCGCCGTCCGAGGTGGAACGCCGCTACCTGCTGAGCAGACTGCAGGAGGTCGCACCAAGGTAGGCGAGGATTGCAATGGACTGCAGAGGCGACCGGGTTAAGGCACAGCTCATCTCGGGCTCAGGGTCGTCACCGATCAGGAACGGACGTGCGAGCTTCGGCGCCTTCCGAGGCCGAACCCAGGCGGTCGTGCGCCGCGCCCGTTACGCCTTGTGGGCGGTCACGAGCCAGTAAGCGCCGTCCAACACGACACCTTCGGGCGTGGCGTACGGTCGCAGGGCTTCGAGCGCGGCCTCGGTACCAGCCTGTACCGCCTCGGGGTCCCTGCCCTCCACCAGCCGGCGCCCCATCTCGTCAGACAGCATGAACGCGACGACGTCCTCGGGGTCTCGTCCGATGTGCATCCCGTCCTTGTGTTCCTCAACGGTGACCTCCGACCATCCGGCGGACTCAAGCAGACCCCTCGTCCTCTGGGCGTCCGCCAGGGCAAATGGTCCGGGAGCCCCCGGTTCGGGCAGCTCGGGGATCCCCACGTGGGCCACCATCGCCATGGCCGGGACCGCGATCCACTCGTTAGCAAACATCTCCTGCCAGCACACGAAGCACAGGCGGCCGCCCGGACGGGCTGCTCTCGCCAGATTGGCGAACGCGACCGCCGGGTTGTCGAAGAACATGACGCCGAAGCGGCTCATGACGACGTCGAACGGTTGATCGAAGGAGGCGGTCTGGGCATCGCCCCGGACGAAGTCGACGTCGATCCCTTCTTCCTCGGCCCGCCGCCGCGCCACCTCCAGCATGGGCGCCGAGAGGTCGAGGCCGGTCACCCGCCCGCCGGTCCCAGCGGCGCGGGCCGCGTCCAGGCTGACGGCACCGTTGCCGCACCCGACGTCCAGGACCCGTTCGCCCGGCTTGAGTCCGACGGCCGCGAGCAGTCGACGGCCGAAGGGGGCGAGCATGGAGTCGAAACGTTCGGCCTCTGTCACCCAGACATCGGCGGGGCGCCCATTCCAGTACTCGGCCATGCCCGTGTTCGCCATAACCCCATTTCTAGTGCTGACGATGGGCCGAGCGTCAAGGTTCAGCCGTCCGATGGGTCACGGAGGCCCGAGGTCGGCCACTGAAGTTCCGAGAGTGATCCCCACCTGCAACCTTTTGGCCGCCGGGTTGCACCGGGGCGATGTCACCGGCGGGGGAGTCACCACAGTTTGAAGAGCGAGTCTCCACGACGACCCGGTGGGCCGGAGGATCAGATTCCGGCCAGCCGAGGTGACGGCCGCATGAAGGAACCGGGAGTTCAAGGACGGGTCGGCGGCGGCCCTGTGCGTCACCAAGCGGGTAGGAACAACTCGAAGCCCGACGGGGGCTATGTATCGGGCGCCCGTGACGCCCGGTGACTCACGGCTGGGTGCTCTTGGTTTCGAGAGCGTCGATCCATTCTTGAATCCAGTCGAGAAGTTCTTGGTGACCTTCTTCGACACCGGAGAGACCCTCGACGATGAGGCCGAGCTGAAAGCTGGTGACGGCGGCCACGATGACCTTGAGCGGAAATCGGGAGTCGTCGAGATCGTAGCCACGTAGGGCCTGACCGAAATGGTGTTCGAAAATGCCCCGGAACCGAGCGTGGACTTCCGTCAGACGCGTCCGGAGAGCCGGCATGTTCCAACCCATCGCCAATAGTTCGAGGAGGATCTTGGGGAAGCGGGAGGTCGGCTCGTCCACCCAGAACTGCGACCCGAGGCGCCACTTCTCGGCGAAGGTCAGGTTCGGGTCGGCATACAGCGCTTCGAGGGCGAGGGCTAGCTGCTCGACAAAGCGTTCGAGGGTCCGGCTGAGCAACTCTTCCATCGACCCGAAGTAGTAGTGGACGAGGCCGTGATTGACGCCCGCCGCTTCAGCCACGGCCCGGGTGGTGACGCCCGCATAGCCGACCTCGTAGAGGAGACCTTCGGCGGCGTCCATCAACGCGATGGTGGCCTGTTGGCGCGCGTCTGAGATCTGCCGCTGTGCCCCGGCTCGCGCCATCAGCGGACGGCCGGATCCGGCGCCGCGGTAGGAACGGACCCCCTCACGATTCCTCTTGACCGTTAGTCATCCGTATTGGATACTAGCCCAAGTCAATCGGACCAGGTCCATACCTTGCCCGCACGCTGGATGTCTCGGAAGCCTGGCTGACGGAGGGAACAATGACGATCACCGAGGCCTGGCGTGCATGGGGGTCCTACGACCTCGACGACCCGTTCCCGGTGTTCGCCGAGGTCCGCCGGCTCGGCCCGGTACACGCGGTGACATTGGCCGACGGGCACGGCGCCTGGTTGGTGGCCGGCTACGAAGAGGCACTAACCGCGCTGAACGACCCGCGGCTCTCCAAGGACATGCACGCCGCCCTGGCGACGGGCTCGGGTGTCGTGGCCGAAGGCTTGCCCGGACCAGCGTTCGCCCGGCACATGCTCACGGTCGACCCACCCGACCACACCCGGCTCCGGCGGCTCGTTTCGGCTGCCTTCTCGCCTCGGCGGGTCGAGGCGCTGCGCGCTCACGTGCAGACGATAGCGGACGACCTCCTCGACGACATCGCCGCCCAGGGACCCGACAGCCGGGTCGATCTCGTTAGGGCCTTCGCCTTCCCGCTGCCTTTCACGGTCATTTGCGAGCTGCTCGGTGTGCCGGCGCCCGACCGCGCCCCGCTCGGTCAGGGGTTCACCAAGCTGCTTGTCCCCACGTCCACAGCGGCGGAGTACGAGGCGGCCAAAGAGGCGTCTGACGCCGTTGTGGGCATGCTGAGAGCACTCGTCGAGGCCAAACAGAAGGAGCCCGGGGACGACCTGATCAGCGGCTTGATCAGCGCCCGCGATGGAGACGAGCGTCTCGACGACCAGGAGCTGCTCTCGACGATCTTTCAGCTGATCGTCGCCGGCCACGACACGACCGCCAGCCTCATCGGCAACAGCGTCGTCGCCCTGTTTCGCAACCCGGTCCAGCTCGCCGAGCTCCGGGCCGACCCAAACAAGATCCCCAGGGCCGTAGAGGAGTTCCTCCGCTACGACGCCCCGGTTCCTCACTCGACGTTTCGCTACACGGCCGAGCCGGTGCATTTCGGTGGAGTGGCGATCCCCGCCGGAGCGCAAGTCATCATTTGTCTGGCGGCGGCCAACCGGGACGCGAGCCGATACACAAGTCCCGAGAGACTCGACCTCGACAGGAGCGAGGCCCGTCATCTCGCCTTCGGGCACGGAATTCACCATTGTCTCGGCGCGCCACTGGCCCGCATGGAGGGCCAACTCGCCCTCGGGACGCTCCTGGGACGGTTCCCACGGCTTTCCCTGGCCGTTCCTTTGGAAGACCTGCATTGGCGGCACGGGGACGGCCTCGTGCTGCGCGGCCTCTCGGAGTTGCCGGTCTTCCCTGGCCCCGCCGCCCCGAGGGTGCAATCGTGACGGCGGATCGAGTGATCCCCACCCGGATCGATGATGGTTGGCGAGGGGTCGACGAAGGCTGGGGCCGCCACGCTGTGGCGTTCGCCACCATCTGCGAACCGACCAACTGCCGGGAATACGTCGCTCTCCACCACCACCTGGGTGTACATGCGGGTGACCGGCTGCTCGACGTGGCCTGCGGGGCCGGCCTGGCCCTGGAGCTGGCCAGCCTGCGCGGCGCTCGGTGCGCCGGAATTGACGCTTCGTCCCGCCTCATTGCCGTCGCCCGGGACCGCAACCCGGAGGGTGATCTCCGGGTCGGCGACATGCACGCGCTGCCATGGGACGACAACGCCTTCACCGTGGTCACCAGCTTTCGCGGCATCTGGGGGACAACGCCGGGCGCCGTGGCCGAGGTGCACCGGGTCTTGGCCCCGGGCGGACGGATCGGGCTGACAGTGTGGGGTCATATCAAGGCGTCACCCGGAGCATGGGCGCTCGCTCCCCTCGCGCTGGCCGCCGCCCCCAAGGTCGAGCACCAAGCGTCCATGGTTGCCCTCGGTCGCCCCGGCGCCGGCGAGGCGCTTCTTCTGGAGGCGGGTTTCGTCGAGATCGAGCGCATCGATATCCCCTTCGTGTTCGAGTTCGCCGATCCAGAGGTGTACGCGCGAGCCATCGCCTCGACAGGTCCGGCCTTCGAGGCCATCGAAGCGGTGGGCGAGGCGGCGTTCCTGCAGGCGGCGGTCGAGCTGGCTCGGGACAAGGTCCGCGACGGACTCCCGCTCCGGGCACCCGTCTCGGTGGTGGGCTACGTGGCTTCGAAGCCGGTCGGACGCCGCGCGCCCGGCGGTGGCCATCCGGCCACCCGTGGATCCGATCTGTCTGGCGCCAGCTTCCTCGCTCCGCCGCTGCATACACCCGAGGCCCAGCACCTGTTCGACGACGACCTCGAAGGCGGCGGGTACGTGACGAACGTGTCGCGACTATGGGCGTTCATGCCGTCGGCCCTCGAGGGTTTGTCCGACCTGATGGGCCAAGCGACGCGGAGCGGGGTCCATGACCCTCCGTCAGAGGGCCGTGCTGGTGACGGCGGCCGCTTCAACGCTGGGTGACTCGTACTGCTCGCTGGCGTGGGGCAAGAAGCTCGCCGCGGAGGTGGGGTCCGACGTTGCCGCCTCCGTCATTCGCGGCGAAGACAAAGGTCTCGACCCGCCCGAGCAGATGCTGGCCCAGTGGGCTCGACGGGTGGCCACAGACCCGAACACGATCGTCGCCGACGACGTCCAGGCACTGCGCGACGGCGGTTTCGACGAGGCGCAGATCTTCGCCATCACGACCTTCGTGGCGTTGCGGCTGGCTTTCTCCACCGTCAACGACGCCTTAGGAGCACGCCCGGACCGCGAACTGGGCATTTCGACGCCAGAAGCGGTCCGTTCCGCCGTCACCTTCGGCCGCCAGCCGGGGCCCGACGATGCGTAACCAGAAGCTGAACTGTCGCCGACCGCGGCAGCCCATCAAGGTGTTGCAACACCGCGGGGAGATCCCCCGCGGGAATCGCTGAAGGAGATACCGAAATGGTCACTACGGACACCCCGGTCAACAACGGAGTCAACGTCGAAGCTCTACTCGGCGCCCGGGTGGCGCTGACGGAGGCGCCAGAGGCAGCCAAGTTCCAGTGGCGGGCCACCTGTGAGTGGCAGAACGGCACCCACAGCCACTCAACGGTCGAAGGCTTCTTCGGGCTCGGTGACGAGCAGCGCCACCGCACCCTTTACACCTTCGACGCTGACCACCCAGAGATCTTCGCCTCAGAGGACAACGGCGCCACACCGGTGGAGTACGTACTCGTGGCCCTGGCCAGCTGCCTGACCGCCGGCGTCGCCGCCGTGGCGCAGCACCGCGAGATCCAGTTGCGCAGTGTGTCGGCCACGATTGAGGGCGGGATGGACGTCCGCGGCATCCTCGGCATGGACAGCGACGTCCGCAACGGCTTCAGCGACATCAAGGTCACCTACGCTATCGACGCCGACGCATCGTCCGATGAGATCAAGGCACTGGTTGCACAGTCGCAAAAGCGGTCGGCCGTCTACGACATCATCACGAACCCCACGAACGTGAGCGTCGAGGTCAAATAAGACTCGGTGCCACCGATCTGACAAGGAGGCTTGGTGCGCACCACGACAGTCGTTGTGGGCGGCGGACAGAGCGGGCTCGCCATGAGCCGGTGCCTCTCAGTCCGGTCGATCGATCACGTCATCCTCGAGAGGAACGAGATCGCCAACTCTTGGCGTCAGGAGCGGTGGGATTCCCTCCGATTGCTCACGCCCAACTGGCAGTGTCGCCTCCCCGGAGTCGACTATCGAGGAGACGATCCGGACGGGTTCATGAGCGCGCCCCAGGTCGCGGAATTCATCGCCGAGTACGCCAAGGTGATCGCGGCGCCGGTGATGGATGGTACGACCGTGACCTCGGTGCGCCGCACCGATAACGGGTACCGGGTCACCACTGAACAGGGGGAATGGACCTGTCCGACGGTCGTCGTTGCTTCGGGAGCGTTCAACCTGCCGAGTGTGCCCGCCTTCGCCACGGCCGTGCCATCGGAAATCGTGACGTTGACGCCGATGGAGTACCGCAACCCCGACCAGCTCCGCCAGGGTGGCGTGATGGTCGTCGGGGCGTCTGCAACCGGCGTGCAAATCGCGTCCGAGATCCGACGGTCCGGCCGTGAAGTCATACTCGCGGTGGGCGAGCACGTGCGCGGGCCGCGGTTGTACCGGGGCCGGGACATTCATTGGTGGATGGAAGCAGCGGGCGTGCTCGACGAGCGCTACGACGAGGTGGATGACATCGTCAGAGCCCGCCGCGTCCCGTCGATGCAGCTCGCCGGCTCGGACGATCGGACCACCTTCGATCTCAATGCGCTCACGAGCATGGGCGTGAAACTGGTCGGCCGCTTCGCAGGCGTCAACGATGGCCGGGCGCAATTCTCGGGTTCGATGCGCAACAAGTGCGAGCTGGCCGACCTCAAGCTCGGCCGGCTCCTCGACACCATCGATGAATGGGCCGCGGCCAACGGCCTGGACGACTCGGTGCCACCGCCGCACCGATTCGAGCCGACGGTGGTGGATCCTTCGCCGCGGCTGGGTCTCGACCTCACGAGCGGGGAGATCGAGACCATCATCTGGGCAACGGGTTTCCGGCCCGACTACTCCTGGCTCGATGTGGACGTGCTGGATGCCAAGGGCATGATCCGACACGAGGGGGGCGTCGTCGACTCGCCGGGAATGTACCTGATCGGCAGTCCATTTCTCCGACGGCGCAAGTCGAGTTTCATCGACGGCTCCCGAGCCGATGCCGAAGACCTCATCGACGAACTGAAGCTCCTACCTCGACCGCTCGGCTTCACCAGCGAGGGGTTGAACGCACCAGAATGAAGACGGGACGGTCCAAAGGGGGTGAGCCACATGCGTTACGAGGTCAGGTTGAGGCACTGGGGTTCTCCGTCGGGGTCCGGTCGAGTGGCGGTCGAGCCAGCCCGACTTCAAGGGCCCTATTCCCGTGGGTTCGCGGCCTTCTGCGTGCGTCTACATCCGGCACCGAGCGTGCCGACGTCTTACGCGCCAGACTTGGGCAATGGCGGCATCAGATCCCGCAAGGGTAACTCGACCAGCGGAGCGAATAGAAGCTGATCCAACGCCAGGGATGCTTCGCGAGCGTGCGATCGACGTCGAGGGCATGTGGGCGGGATTCGTGCGCACCGCCCCGGGAATGACCTCGGGCTGGCATCACCATGGTGACTACGACACCAGCATCTACGTGACCAGAGGAACTCTACGACTGGAGTCTGGAGCTGGTGGCACGGAAGTCGTCAGGGCAGTAGCTGGTGACTTTGTCCATATTCCCAAAGCGGCCGTTCACCGAGAAGGCAACGATGACGACGAGGAGAGTCACCTCATCGTCGTCCGGGCCGGCCATGGGCCTGTTACGGTCAATGTGGAGGGACCTTCCCCAAGTCCTCAGGAACCTCTTCCGGAACCATCATGAGGAGGGGTTAGGAGATAACGACCGCCAAAACGACCCAACCGGCTCACGCCGTACTTGGTCCTCACTCAAACCCAAGGTCAGTATTGGTCTGCGGTGTACGGCGTCGCCACACGCTGTATCACCGACAATCGAGCCTCGGACGCTTGCCTCACGTTTTGATTCGATGTCGTCTGACGTCGGTCCGCTCTGAGACTGCCGTCGACCGATATCGACGGGCCGCGTCACGAGGCGATGAGGATGATCGGCTATTCGACGACGTGGAACTCGATCCGGTAGACGAGGGTGGCGTTGTGAATGGGTCCGGCGTGGGCGGCTCGTCGGCGAAGGGACTCGAGATCTGTTTCGCCGGAGCGTCGTCGATCAGCGTCATTGATAGATGAGAAGGGGACCAGCTCGACCGAGTCAACCTCGATCTGGCCGGCCTCGACGCGATAGCGGCCACCGACCTTCACCTTCGACCGGCGCCACAATCGGAATGAGACCGTGATCCGACCGGTCAGCACGTCTGCCCGCAGCTCCTGGCTGAACTCCACCGAGTAGAGGCTACGACAGCCAGTCGATCACCGATCCAGTGTCGACCCCAAATGAGCGATCTGCTCGATCGGGTACCTGGGCCGTCGAGGTGGCCAAAGGAGTGCCCCGTTAAATTGCCCATTTGCGGTGTACTTGTGCAGCGGTCCTTCTAGCTGGGCCGCGATCGCCGTCCGTGGGTCAACTTGAGGTACGACGCATCATCCTGGGCGACGCCCTAGTCGCTATCCCTGCGACTAGGTCAGCCGGGTCGCGGTGATTAGGACGGATTCGAAGTTCATCACGAACGACCCTCCGTAGTCGTCGATTGTCGTCCCAATGGCGTCGAGTAGACGGTGTCGAAGGCTCGGCTCGAGGGCGGCGTATTCGCTGTATGAGCGCAGTAGCTCGAGCCACTCATCCCGTTGGTAGTGCTGCGTCCACGGAAACCACTGCTCAGTCGGGGCACCGAAGTCGGGTGCCGCCGCGATGGCGTCGAAGACGCCGGTGAGTCCGGACCTGACGTCGGTCGACCGGTTGGCGCCATAGCCGCGGAAGAGACGGTGTGTGCCGGGCGGCACCACCGTCGAATACACCTCCTCGAGCGCGTCGGCGAGATCGTCGGGGTGGGCGCCGCCGCTCCAGATCAGGCCAAGAATGCCATTCGGTCGCAGGAGCGAGGACGCCTTGGCCGTGGCTGCGGGCATGTCCAGCCAGTGCCATGCCTGGGCGGAGGTCACGCGGTCAAAGCGGCGACCAGCCGGGTTCCAGTCCTCGAATGCACCGATCTCAACATCGATCCCGTGGCTGCGAGCGATCTCCGCCATTCTTGGAGCGACTTCCACCCCGAGAACCTTGGCGCCCCGCTGGGCCATCGGCCTTGAAGCGATCCCGGTGCCACAACCTACGTCGAGAACGTCCAGGTCTTCCGGCTTCGGTCCGAGCAGGTCATCGATCAAGGCGTCGGGATAGGTCGGCCGGCACCGGTCGTAGCGCTTGGCTTCCTGGTCGAACAACTTCGAACGTTCCTGCGCCAGGGGTTGCATCAGACAAATCTACTAGTGGCCCAGCCTGCTCGGCAGAAGAGAATCGCACGGGCTATCTCGCACCTGCTGATCCATGACAGCATTCGCTGTCCAGGGGTGGGGCGTGGATCCCTTGAGACGGCCGGCGTTAGGGAACGTCCAGTGAACCCGCTAGCTGCTCGGTCAGCAGTTCGAGGGAGCTGTGCAGCTGGGCGAAGCGTCGCGGCCCCAGGATGTCTGCGATCCGCAGCTGGGCCTCCCCGGCTTCGGCATAGATTGTCTGCTGAAGTCGCCATCCCTTGGAAGTAAGTCGGATCACGCGAGCCCTTCCGTCGGCCGAATCGGGTACGCGCAACAGGTATCCGTGTAGTTCCAGGTGTCCGAGCAAGTCGTTGACCGACTGCTTCGTGATCCCCCTCCGCTCCGCAAGCTGGCTTGGACGTAGTCCCTCGAGGCCCGGATAGCGCCAGAGCCCGACGTGCGCGGCGTTCAGATCGTCGTATCCGGCCGCGACGACGCCCGCATACAGCTGATCACGGACCCACTGCCAAACGGCACCCAGCATGGCTCCGACGTACGGGCTTGGCTCGCCGTTGGGGTAGTCAGAGGAATCGCTTGACATAGTCGTAAGGTTACCGTACCTTATTCCTCATCGTAAGGGTGCCTGACTATCCGATCCGAGACAGGTTCCTAACTAGGAGGTGGCCGAAGTGCGGACGGCAGTTGTTGACTCCCCCGAGAACAAGCAAGGTCTGATGTGGTGGTTCCTCGACACCTTGGTCGTTGAGCACCGCTGTGCACCCGAAATGAACACCGTGGTGCTCGAGATGACCTTGCCCGTCGGCGCAGCGCCCCCCCTACACGTCCACGACAACCTCGACGACACGTGGTACATCCTCGAAGGCCAGATGGTCGTGCGCTGTGGCGACGAGGAGCTCGTGGTCGGAGCGGGACACTGGGTCTCCATGCCCCGAGGCGTCCCGCACACGTTCCTAGTGGTCGGTGACAGCGAGGCGCGGATCCTGCTTGTGCACGACAACGCCAGCTTCCGGGACTTCATCCGAGAGCTCGGGATCCCAGCCGACACCCAGATCGTTCCTCCCCAGCCGCTCTTTCCGTCGATGGAGGAGATGGCACGGGTCGCCGGTGCCCACGATCTCAGGCCCATCGGTCCGCCGCTCAGTGTCGAACAAGCCGACGCGGTGTTGGCAAAGGCTCGCTGAGCTTGCCGACATCTCTGCTCCTCCCGAAGCCGAGAAGCCAGGTCCTTGGCACGAGACTTGTGGGCGAGAACCGTCTGTTGCCTGCACCAACACTCATAGCAAGGAACTAATCGTGAAAGTTCAATCACTTGGGCACGTCGTCGTGAAAGTCCAAAGCGTTCAACGCTCCGAGGCCTTTTATTCGGGGGTCCTAGGTATCCCGGTCGTCTCGCGGATCTCGGATCCGGTGCGCATGACGTTCTTCTCACTTGGCAGTCACCATGACTTCGCCGTCCTGGAGGTAGGAGAAGATGCACCGGCACCGGATTCGGGAGCCATCGGTCTGGCTCACGTCGCGTTCAAGATCGGCGATTCTCTTGAGGAGTACTGCTCAGCGGAGAAAGACCTCGAGTCAGCACAGATCACGGTTCTGTACACAGCCGAGCGTACCTTTACGAAGAGCTTGCACCTTTACGATCCTGACGGGAACGAGGTCGAGCTGTACGTCGACACCTCAGACAAGTGGAATAACAGTGTGGCCGCAGCCTCGGCTTAGCTCTTTAGGACCTATGGAAGCAATGCTCTCTACACCTTGCCCGTTGTGTCGGATGCACGGTATTCGTGGTTATCCCGGTAGGGGTACCGGTCGACTCAGTCAGGCTCACGTCGTCAGATGCGGAGAACTCGATCCAACGGTGCCCCGGGCGGTATCAACGTGATCACGCGTTTTTCGAACGGGCGACCGTGTCTGTGAGTTCCCCAGAACGTTACTGGACCCGCCAGAAGCGGAGGGTGTAGCACCGACCGCAACGGGGTGATACGGGCGCTGCTGGGTCCCTGAACCGCCTTAGCTCAAGGCATCCCGCTCCCGTAGTGGGAGCGGGATGCAGACGGGTGCTGGGCTGCAGTCGCAAGCGATGATGGGGCGGGGGTCCATTCACTTGACTCAACGGTCTTGGGCAAGCGGCCTGGCACAATAGACTTATGGTGAGGCTTCGCCGGTCGGTGCTGATAGCGATCGCAGCGCTGACCCTGGCAGGATGCGGAGCGCCACCCATCGCGGCGAAGATCCACGACCACCCCACGGCAACGACATCTTCGACGCGATCTTCAACGACATCCTCGCCGACGACGACTTCGCTGCGACCGATCTATGTTCTGCAGCCGAACGTCGTTGCACATCTTGGTGAATCAGTCAATCTCACCGATACACTTAGCTGGACTCCACCTGTGAAGGCCAGCTTGAGGGTAGCTCTAGACCAGGTGATCGATCCTGACCTTTCACCGCCATCGTCGAAAGGCGTTGGGACTGCAACGATCGCTGGCGATCGTTGGGTTGAACTGGAGTTCACAGTTACGAATACGGGAGAGACTTTGCCTTCATTCGCAGCAGACGACGGTGTTGAGTACTCATTGGAGTTGGTCACCTCACTGGATCCGGAGACTGTCCTGGACCAGTATGGCGATCCTTGGTACGAAGCAAACGTGAGCTTGCCCATACCGCTCGCTACGTCTACAACGATGTCTGGTTCCAGTCCATTCGATATCCCACAAGGGCTGGATGTGACTGCGGCGTCGGTCTCCATGCGCTGGGCGACGGGATCTGGTGGCGATGAGGGTGAGATTGCTGAGTGGCTCGTGCCATAGGTCCGTCCGAGGACGGCCTCTGATAGCGCTCCACCTATCAATTATGAACGAGCGAAGTCCGGCTCGTCGACCGGTGTGGCCACTGATGCAGTTGAGGACGTCAACTGCATCCGGGTGAAGCGACCGATACCCGCGGGTACCCGTCGGCCCTCAGAACGCCTCGAACCGGTGTGACGCACCCGACAAACCAACCCTCGTTCCAGGGCCTCGCCGCACATAAATACAACGCCGAGTGATCTCGGATGGTCCGGATAGATCGGAGCCGGAGCGAGTCCGTTCGACGGGCCAGGGCAGGGGCATCCGGACCCGGGTGTTCTGCGCTACCCAACGGCCAACCGGATGGCCTCTTGAGGTTGTCCTGTACCCGGCAATCTCGACCGGTCTGGAAGCCCGAGTTTGCTGCCCCAGGCCCGTTGTTAGATGCGCTCCCTCGCAGCGACCAGATCGCCGACTCGGCGCCATAGCCGGGTGCCGGTCGACGTATGCGCCGGGGCGCCCGATGGATCATTCGGGACCTGCGAGGTTCGGGTCGTGCTCTTCTTGAAGAGGCTGGGGTTTGCCCAGCGGGTCGCTGCTCGGCGGTGGCATTGTCTAGGCGGTTGCCGAGCGGCGTCCGTTACGCCACAACGGCGGCGGGCGGGATCGAGATTGTGAATGATGGATCGACGTTCTGCGCAAAGCGACTCACGTCTTGCCGATGGCCCAGGGCAGTCTCGAGGGTTCAGATTCTGGGGGCTTATCCGTCAAATTCTTGTACGCTGTTACGGTGGTGTGGCCCCCCGGCAAGCCTGGAGGAGGCCGAGAAAGAGTGAAGACAAATGAAACTGGGTAAGGCCCGGATACGCGCGGCTGTTGCCGGGTTGGTTGGATTTGGCGGGCTCCTGGTAGCTCCGATCACCGTCAGTGCAGTGAGCGGCCCGCTGGCCGCGACCGCCACGGCTTCAACGCCATCTGGCCAGGTTCCCTTGCCTGTGGACTTTATGGGCAGCGCGGCTGGTGGGACGCCGCCCTACAGCTACAGCTGGAACTTCGGCGACGGCTCGGCGATCACTACTGCCCAGAACCCGTCCCACACCTTCACGACGGCCGGGACCTACACCGTCACACTCACCGTCACCGATAGCTCGTCCCCGGCCAACATCGCCACCGCGACGGTGACGATCATCGCCTCGCCTATCGGCGGCACCGTCCCGAGCGCGCCCACCGGCTTGGGCGCGACCGCCGGTAGTGGCAACGTCACCCTCAGGTGGGCTGCCCCGTCCAGCGACGGCGGCGAAGCCATAACGTCCTACGAGGTCTTCCGCGGCACGTCTTCGGGAACGGAGACGTATCTGACGTCAGGCGGTTGCGGCAGCCTGGGGGCGGTGCTGACCTGCACCGACACTGGGCTCACCGTCGGACAGGCTTACTACTACTACGTGATCGCGGCCAACGCCATCGGTACGGGCCCCCAGAGCAATGAAGCCTCGGCCACCCCTACCGCCGCTGCCACCCCGACCATCACCAGATTCACCCCCACGTCGGGAGCAGTGGATAAGGTAGTTACCATTCGGGGCACAAACCTCGCCGATATCACCGCGGTTAAGTTCAAGAATACGACCGCCACCGTCATCAAGAAGGACACGGCCACAAAGATCAAGGTCAGGGTCCCGGCCGGTGCCGAGTCTGGAAAGATCACCGTCACAACACCCGGAGGCACGGTGATCAGCACCAAGAGCTTCACGGTCACCTGATAAGCAGCACCTCGGGCCAATACGTCTGCGCCCGGGACGGCGTCAACGACGGCGTCTCGTACCGGCTGGGTGATCGATCCTCCTCGAACCAGCAATGGCGACCGTGAAGCCACGTACGGGGTTGGTCCTCTGGCCTGGCTCTTCCGCGCCACAACCGGGGGTCTCCATCATCAACCACATATCGTGTGATCCGCGCTGACCTCGCCCAGAGACCACCTGACGTTCCCTCGAGCACATATCGACGGATCTGGGACGCCCTGGGAGATCGACCCGCCCTATATCGGGAGCTGTGATATGAGTGGACTCGCCAGGCCCGGCCGATCTTGCACGGCGATCCGGATGTTGCCGCCGATCTCGGAAACTCCCCACTGTCGATCACTGAAATTCCCCAGTTGATCGCCGGGGTGGGATGTCGCTGAGATTACTCCTCTGTCGTCGGCTTCTCTGGCGGCGGCACCCCCTTGCGGATCGTCTCCGACCGGGCCCTGTGGGCCCGCATCCGGTAGCTGTCGCCGTCGATGTTGAACACGACGCTTCGGTGCAGTAGCCGGTCGAGCATGGCGGCAGCCACCATGGGGTCGTCGAAGATCTTGCCCCAGGAGGCGACGCCCAGGTTGGTGGTGAGCACGGTCGAGCTCTTCAGATACCTGGTCGTTATGACCTGGAACAGCGAGGCAGCGGCCTCGTTGGCCAGCGGCAGGTAGCCCACCTCGTCGATGACGAGTAGCCGGGGTCCGGCGAAGAAACGCATGGTGGTGGCCCATCGACCCTCGAGGGCAGCCCGGTGACAGCGAGCCACGAGGTCGGCCGCCGTCGTGTAATAGGTGCGATAGCCGGCGTCGATCGACGCCCGGGCCAGGGCCACCGCCAACATGGTCTTGCCCACACCGGGAGGGCCGATGAACAGCACGTTGGTGGCATCCTCCAGGAAACGCAGGGTGGCCAGGTCGTCCACCGTCTTCTTGTCGACCGACGGCTGGGCGTCGAAGTCGAAGTCCTCGAGCCGCCACGGCGACGGCAGGGAGGCGAAGCGCTCGAGGCTGGCCCGTCGGCGGATCTCGGTGGAGGCCACCTCGACCCCGAGTAGCCGTTCCAGGAAGGCGGTGTGGGTGAGCTTGGTCTTCATGGCGTGGTCGAGTGCGCCGGGGAGCGCCTCGGCGGCGGCAGCCAGACGCAGATAGGCAAGGTGGCTGCGCAGGGTCTGATAGATCGAGTCTTCGCTCACGCGATCACCAGCTCGCCATAGACGGCCAGGTCGACCACGACGTCGGCACCGTCGGCGCCGAGAAGCCGGGCCGCTTCGGCCAGGGCCTCGGGACCGGGCGGCCGGTTGGCCTTGCGGTCACAGGGGCGTGTGGTGGTGAAGGCGGCCAGCACGGCCGTCTCGAGGGCGGCACGGTGCTCGGGCAGACGGTGCACGATGCCGGACCCGGCCGGGGCCAGGGCGTGACGGGCGACGAGTGCTCCCGAGGCGCCGAGCACCTCCAGCGTGGAGGTGGACAGCCGGTGGCGGACCTCGAGCACCGTGTCGCTCAGCCCCGGCGGCACCGAGTAGCGGTTGCCCCGGAAGGCCACCGTGGCGTTGTCGGCCACGGTGCGCTCGACATAGATCGTGGCCGGGTAGGGCGCCCACGGCAGCGCCATCAGCGGTTCGGTGTCGGCCAGCGCCCCGACCGTGGTGCGCTCGCCGTTCGCACCTCGGCGCTGGCGGTCGTCGCCCGTGGTGGCCAGGAAGCGGTCGAGCGAGATCTGGGCCGACTCGGGGTCGGTGGCCGTGAGCGTGCGCCACCACCGCCCCGAACAGAAGCGCACCGAGGACTCGACCGACCCCTTGCGGTTGCCCCGTCTCGGCGGACAGGGTTCGACGACGGCCCCGTAGTGCTTGGCCACCGGGGCGAAGCTGGGCTGGACGTCACGGGTTCCGAGCACGATCACGGTCGTGAGACGGTCGGTGCGCCACACATGGGCGGTCCCGCCCAGACGACGCATGACCTTGTCCATGGCCTCGATCAGATGGGGCTGGTCCATGGACTCCGACAACACCCCCCGGATGCGTCCCGAGTGCGGCAACGTCCCGAGAAGGACGTAGGCGGTGCCGCCCCAGGGAGCGTTTCTGCGTTCGAACCAGTCCCACTGGATCTCTTCGCCGGCAGGATGGTCGATCTCGATGGTGTCCCGACCCTTCACCCCTCGGCACGCCTCGCAGTGCGGACGGAGACCCCGGAGCCGGATCTGGCGGACGAAGCTCGGGTAGCTGAGCGTGTAGCCGAGAGGAACCACTTCGTCATAGAGGGCGCTGGCCCAGACGTGGCAGTCGTCGGAGAACCGGAGCCGGATGTAGTGCTCGACCACCGCCAGCGGATCGACCGTGGAGGTCCGCCGGACCCCCGGCTGGCGCTCGCCGCTCAGATAGCCCCGGACGGTCTTGCGGTCGTGATTCAGGTGGCGGGCGATGGCTGAGATGGACCAGCCCCGCTCTCGCAGTGCATGTGCTTCCACGTCTTCCCCTTGTGTGAGCATGACGGGCGGGTCCCTTCGGGCTGGTTGGCATAGGAACCGCCAGCCTCGAAGGGGCCCCGCTCGCATTGGTGGACCCTCAGGCCCAACCCGACGCTCAAGGGTGGGGAATTTCAGTGATCATGTCTGGGGAGATTCAAAAATCGTCGGCAATGTCCGATCGGTGGATGTTTGACTGCCATGAGCAGGCCACTGGCCGACCTGTAGCCTTCACTTAGCTTAGCTCGGAAAGGCTAGACAATGACACGGTGGGTGTGCGCCTTGACAGTCCTGTTTAGCTGTATGACCGCAGGCGCATGTGCGTCCAGTCAATCAACGGCCCCTGTGAGCGTGCATGCTCCTCACGGGCTCATAGAGAACTCGAAAACGTACGAGTCTGTCGCCCAGCTCCTCGCCGATACCCAAGTCTTGGCCGTCGTCAGCGTGAAAACACGCGGTGTGGACTTATCGGCACCAGCCTCTCAACCTGCCTCCTTGGTGACGTTGGAAACCGAAAACATCATCCGAGGTCAGTCCCCCCGACAGGTGGTCGTCTGGCAACCAGGTGGACGAGGATCTCAATATTCACAAGTCCAACTTCAGGTTGGTCAGAAATACCTCCTTTGCTTGGCACGCGACCCCGGTACGGGTCTTTTCTTCGTTGTGGGTGGGACAACCGGTGAGTTCGCTTATGACTCCAAGGCTCAGGTGTTTGTAAAGCTCGACTCCGCTGCGACGTGGGAGCCCTCGCGTTTCCCCATTTCCGTGGCTGAAGCCGGGGCCGGACTCTATCCAGAAGGTGGAACCACAACTACTCCATCGACGACTGTCGCTCCCCCCGTGCCAGGCGCATGCCCCCCCGGATGTAGCCTTCGTTCGGATTACGATGCTCTAACAGTGCTCGCTTCGAGCGCCACCCAAGTCGCCAGATTGACGGTGAGCGACTTCCAGGGCACAGGAACAAATGCGACCGGGGTGATCACCGTCGACCAGATCCTGCAGGGCAACCCGCACAGCCTCGTGTATCCGCCCGGACCACCGTCGTCGATACCCGTAACGTTGGGCACCGACTTCGAGGAAGCCGGGTCGTATCTCGTGTTCAGCTCATTCAATCGAGGTGGCTCGTGCATCTCAGCACTGTTCTCGTACGACCCGGCGACCACGATAGCAACTCTCCTCGAAAACAATGATGGTGCCAATAGCAACGAGATTGTGCTGTCTGGCCGAACACTGCCGATTCCGACAACGATCACTTTGGCCGATGTCCAGGCGCGGATGTACCCGACCGGCGGCGTTGTCTATCCGGACGATACCGCGGAGTGGTACTGCCCCGGTCCGTAGTCATGTCCGGCCTCGGACTTGCAGTTCCGATCTGCGCCTCGAGGCTGGGGAGCTGAGGGCGCCCGGTACTCGTAGGTACCGCCCACCCCTTCGTTCGATCTGACCGACCCGCAACTCGTACCACGGAGCTTCCACCCGGGCCGACCAAGCGCGCTCACAATCGCGAAGTCGCGCGATCCCAGACGGTCCGGTCGGATCGGGTCCATCCACGGATGGCCTCCGCCGGCCCAACGAGAACGCATCCGGGTTGGGTGATACCGCCCAGGAAACGGGGACGTGATCGCACCCTCCACCGGCATTTGCGGGCGGAGAGCACTACCCAGGTGGAGGACCTAGTCGCGCTCGCTTCTCTGCGAATGGCTCGACCTGGTCCTTGTGGCACCAGGCGAGGTATAGGTTCGATGCTACGGGCGGAGTGTTCTTACCAGTGACCCGAACACCAAGGAATCTGCTTGCGTAGTGCCGAACCAAACCAGTCCGGCGGGCCAAGCGTCGGAAGGGAACGTGGAGCGACGTCATCACGTCGAGGGACACCGACGCTGTTCCCGCCAATGTCACGGGCCACCTGACTAACTGATCTTCGCACTCTTCAATCGAAATTCGCCCTTCGGGCGACTTCGGCGCGTCTGGAGCCAGAAGGCGCTTCGCTTCTTCATGCAAAATGCCGGCCCGGAGGCCGGCATTTTGTGTACTCCCTGGGGTGGCGGACGAGTCTGGGACTCATCGCCACCTCCAACGGTGGGTTTCATGAACATAGCGGGTGTCATTTCATGAACACCCCTTGGTGGGGTGTTCATGAAACTCCCTCGCCAAGGTCGAAGTGGATCCGGCGGGGTAGTCTCCACAGCCGATGCGGTGAAGTATCCACATTGACGCCACCGAATCCAACCTCGGATGTTTGGCCGGCGGAAGTTTGGTATCGCCAGCAACGAGTGATACCGAGCGGGCGAGCACCGTCTCAGTGATCAAAGCATTCGGGCGCTAGCGGCAGTGGGACACCTTTGCTATCCAGACAGAAACGGGTGATGCGCTATCAATCTGGTCGAACCGGATGACGGCTGAGTGGTCGGTGGCCGGTCTAGCCTGAGTCACCCCGGAGTGACGGTCAGAGTGAACGGTTGCGTCTTGATGACCTTCGTCTTGCCCGTCCCGAACGTGGCCTTGATCTTAAAGTGGTAGGTGCCCTTCTTCGTGGGCGTGCCCGAGATGGTGGCTGTGCCGTTGCGGTTGTTGACGAGTGTGACGTGCTTCGGCAACTTGCCCGTCTTCGTGATGGACGGCACCGGCATACCTATGGGCGTACCTGTGAGCTCGGCTGGCAGGGTCAACAGCCCATCGCGTAAGCCGAACCTGATGTGAGAAATGCCCGTCAGAGACGGTACTCACGGGCGAGCGTCCTGAATCGCCCTGGGTCTGATGGAGACTCTGCCCTGCCCTGACTTCGGTGGAGTTCGATTATTGGAATCAGGCCACTGTCGTTGGTCGGCGTCGAAGTTCGAATTCGACAGGTGTCATCATGCCAAGCGCGGAGTGACGGCGCTGGCGATTGTGGAAGATCTCGCCGGTGACGACGGCCACCTTCCCCTCGAGCTCCTGCATCCCCCACCTCTCCTGATCGCTGTCCGGCCCCCTGCCCCGGCCGGCTGCCGTTCATTGTGCCAGGCAGCGGCGGACCGGCAAACCCCGAGGTTCGCCCGCTTTCTCACGCAGCGAGAAAAAATCTCTCTCTGGACGCCGGGGAGAATCAGTGCTCGACTCTGCACGGCAGAACAACCGCCGGTGTCGCAGACCCTCTACGGGCGCGCAGCCGGACAATGGTGAGAAAAGGGAGAGTTCCTTCATGCTCGTACGTCGTTCGCATATCGTGAGACGCGCCCTCAGTCGCGTCGGCCTGGGTTTGGTATTGGGTGCAGGAGCAGTGACCCTGACCGCACTGCCGGGGGCGTCCCCGGCCGGCGCCGCCGTCTGCCCCCACCTCAATGTCAACGGGACCGGCCTGAGCGCCGACATCGTGGCGACAACCAATCAGACGATCACGCAAACGGTGGACGCCGCCGCCGCCGGCTGCGACGTCGGCATCTACGTGAACGTCTCCGGGGTCACCATCACCGGCTCCACCATCAGCGGGGCCAACGACGAGGCCATCCTGGCCGAGGGCGCGGCCAACCTGACGATCACCAATAACACCATCACGGGGAACAGCGTGAACCCCAACGCGGCGATCCCCGACGAGCACACCGTGGCCCTAGACGGCGTGTCGGGTGCCACCGTCTCGGGCAACACCATCACGGGCAACAACGGCGGGGGGATCGGACTGGCCGACAACGGTCCGGTCGACGCCGGAACGCCCAATGCCGGGCCGGGGACGGCGGTCACCTCGAGCAACGACGTCATATCCGGGAACACCCTCTCGGGAAACACCGGCGGTTGCGGGATCATCGTCGAGGCGTTCGACCCCGGCGGTGGCGTCACGGGAGCCAACGTCCATGACAACACCATCACCGGCAGTGTCGGGACATTCACCGCCAACGGGCCAGACATCGGTCAGATTGTGGTGGCCGACAATGCTCCGAACACGAGCATCTCGGGCACGATCATCAACAACAACACCGTCACCCAGAGCTTCATCTCGGGCATCACGCTGCACGCCAACGCGCCCAAGGACACGATCTCGGGTACGACGATCACCAACAACACCCTGAGCAAGAACAACTGGGGTGACGTGAACGGGGCCCCCTCGACCGACGCCATCGCCCTCATCGACGAGCAGTTCTTCGGCGCCAACGTGGCCACCATCTCGGGCACGTCGATCAGCGGCAACACGATCACCCAGCAGGTGGTCGGCATCTGGATCAAGGGGGCGACGACCACCACCATCGGGACCAACGCCATCACCGTGCCCGCCGGCGGGACGGCCGTGTTCACCGTGCCGACCCCCGGGGGTGGCTACTGGTTGGCCGGCGCCGACGGTGGGGCCTTCGCCTTCGGTAACGGCCCCTTCTACGGCTCGGCGCCGGGCTCACACCTCCTTCTGCAGAAGCCGATCGTGGGCGTGGCCCCCAGCCGTGACGGCGGTGGGTACTGGGAGGTGGCCGGCGACGGCGGCGTCCTGGGCTTCGGTGACGCCTACTACTACGGCTCGGTGCCGGGCCTGGGCGTCCACGTGAGCAACATCGTGGGCATGGCCCCGACCCCCGCCACCGACCAGGGCGCCACCGGCGGCCTCGGGTACTGGCTGGTCGGGTCCGACGGTGGCGTGTTCGCCCTCGGTGACGCCAAGTACCACGGCTCGCTCCCCGGTCTCGGCATCCACGTGAACAACATCGTGGGCATCGTGCCGACCGCCACCGGCCTCGGGTACTGGCTGGTCGGCTCCGACGGCGGTGTCTTCGCCTTCGGTGACGCCACCTTCCACGGGTCGTTGGGCGGCGTGCACCTCGCCGCCCCCATCGTCGGCATGGCACCGACGGGCACCGGCCTTGGCTACTGGCTGGTCGGGTCCGACGGAGGGATCTTCACCTTCGGCGACGCCACCTTCGCCAAGTCTCTCCCCGGACTGGGCGTGCACGTGAACAACATCGTGGGCATCACCGCCACGCCCGACGGCGGCGGCTACACGCTGGCCGGCTCCGACGGAGGGATCTTCACCTTCGGCGACGCCGTGTTCAACAACTCGCTTCCCGGACTGGGCGTCCACGTGAGCAACGTGGTCGGTCTGGCCCGCACTTAGAGATTCGGTCACCGGCTCGCGCCATCGGCTCGTGTTAGTCGAGCAGGAAAGCCAGGCCCGGTCGGTCCCCGCAGTGACGGGGACCGACCGAGGCGGCTGGTTCTCCGATCGGGGGTGACGCGAAGAGCACCACCGGCGAGGCCATGATGACCGGGTGCGTGCCAGACGTCGGACCCCGGCTCTGCTCTGCTCGGCGCGGTGCTGGCGGTGGCGTGTCTCGTGTCCGGGTGCAGCCGGGGGCCGTTTCCCGGCGTGGGGCCGGTGCCGACCCTGTCGGCCGGACAGTCGGCCACGGTGACCTACTGCAACGACGAGCAGGCCAGGATCACCGAACCGCCGGCCGGCGCTGCACGGCGACGCGCCGACGGCGGTGTACGTCCACGGCGGCGACTGGGTCTCGGGCGATCTCGGCACCGGGGGTTTCGCCATCGACCGGATCGGGCCGGCGCTCACGGCCCACGGTTTCATCGTGATGAGCGTGGACTACCGCCTCGGACCCGAGAGTCTGTGGCCGGACCAGATCGTCGACGTGAAATGTGCCGTGCGCTACCTCCGGGCCAATGCCCGGGCTCTGCAGGTCGATCCCGATCGCATCGCCGTGTGGGGTCAGAACGCCGGTGGCCAGTTGGCCGGCCTGGTGGGCACGGCCGGTCCGACGGCGGGGTGGGACGTGAGCGTCTACCCGAAGCAGTCGAGCAAGGTCGAAGCCGTGGTCGACCTGTCGGGACCGTCGGATCTGATCTCCATGAGCAACTCGGGAGCGAGCGGGTTCGTGAAGAATACGTTTGTCCGGCAGCTCTGGCTCACACTTGACATTCAGTGAGATTCACAAGGCCGTTTCAAGACCGTTTTCGTGCGTTATACTCGGGGATTGCGCGTACCCCGTTATCCGACTGCGTCAGACAGGTTGGACCGTAGTCAGGAGCCTCGGGCGTCAGGGGACCCGCTCTGTATCATCGCCGCTGAGCGATAGCGCGTGGGTCCGGTGACGGCGGCCATCGGCGGGGAGCGGTGTTTCCCGGCAAGTTGCAGGCCGATCATCACTGGGAGCCCACCCGCACTCAGGTTAGATGCGCTCACTCGGCTGGTCGTTCGAGGACCGACTCCTTCACCCCGCCGGGAAGAACAGCACGGCGATGTTGTCAGCGGATGGACGCAACTCTGCGTCCGCTCCTACGTCACCGAGGACCATGTCCACTCGGGCGTCGCTGAAGTGCAGTGTGATGCGAGTGCACCAGAACCCCTGAGGCTGGGTCCACGGCTCGTAGGCCAGTTCAACGTCGCTGATCGTTGCGCCGATGAAGGCAGACCATCGACTCTGTTGAGTGCCGTTCCACACCGCAACATTCGCATCCTCCGACAGCGCCGTGCCGAGGAGCGGAACCTTCCTCAGGCCTATGCCTTCCTGCAATGCTCCCGGGAGGTCCCAAGTCGCGGAAAACACACGGCCACCGTCGGTCTGGAGTTCCACCCCGTAGTCCACAGCGTCGAAAGACTGGCGCTGCCATGTTGGCTCTGCCCACTCTGTGGCATCCGTGATGGCCCGAGGTCCATCACGGATTCGCCGGTCGAGTCTTGAGTAGTCGAGGTTGATGTATCGGACCACCGCTAACCCAAGCCCCTGCAGGCGGCGGGCATGCTCCCGGCGTTCACCGAGTTCGACCGCCGATGCCACCCACGACCAGGTGCGAGAGGGTGGCGGATCGGTCATCGGGACAAGTCTGCCTCCTGGGTCTGCTATCGCCGGGGATTCGTGTCGGTGATGGTGGGTTCCCACGCACCAGATCGACGGCATATCTATGGATTCCGACAGGGGAACCGGTCGACTCAGTCGGGGCTCACGTCGTCAGATGCGGAGAACTCGATCCAACGGTGCCCCGCGCGGTATCAACGTGATCGCGCGTTTTCGAATGGGCGACCGTGTCTGTGAGTTCCCCAGAACGTTACTGGACCCGCCAGAAGCGGAGGGTGTAGCACCGACCGCAACCGGGTGTATCGGTCAACCATGGAAGGCGTAGGGCTCAGGTTGCTGAGCCCCCTCTCAATCACCGACCGGCGGGTCGAGCCATGGCAATGATGTCGGCCGTTGTTGAGTGATACTGACGTGACTTGCCGGAGGAACTGATGGTAAGGGTGTTCATGAAAGGGTCCGCACCCACGCTCCGTTCTTGGCGTTGAACTCGGTCACCGAATTGCCGTTGGAGTTGACCACCCAGATGTGAGTGCCGTCAAAGGCTGCGGCCTCCGGAAATTCGAAACCGTAGGACTCACCCGACAAGGTCTGCACCCAGGCGCCCGTACTGGCGTTGAGTTCGGTGACCGAGGGCTGCTGGGTTGGCGGCGTGTTGCCACCGGCATTTACCACCCAGATGTGAGCTCCGTCGAAGGCCACGCCCCCAGGCTGGTTAAACCCGTAGGACCCGCCCGACAGGGTCTGCGCCCAGGCGCCGGTACTGGCGTTGATCTCGGTGACCGAGTTGCCGATCCCACCGGCATTTGTCACCCAGAGATGAGTTCCATCGAAGGCCAGCCCTGAGGGTCCTTCGAAGCCGTAGGAGCCGCCCGACAAATTCTGCACCAAGGCGCCGGTACTGGCGTTGATCTCAGTAATGGAGTTGGTGCCGAGATTGCCCACCCAGATGTGGGTGCCATCGAAGGCCACGGCGTCGGAGCCGTTCAAGCCGTACCGGTCAGCTGACAGGGTCCGTACCCAGGCCCCCGTACTGGCGTTGAGTTCGGTGACCGAGGCACCGAACATGTTGGTCACCCAGATGTGGGTGCCGTCGAAGGCCACGGCCTCCGGATCGTCGAAGCCGTAGCGGCCACCGGACAGGGTCTTCACCCAGGCGCCGGTACTGGCGTTGATCTCGGTAACCGAGTTGGCGTCATTGCCGGTAATGAGGCCGCTGTTGGCCACCCAGATATGAGTGCCGTCGGAGACGATGCCGAAGGGATCGTTGAACCCGTACGAGCCGCCCGACAGGGTCTGCACCCAGGCGCCGTTGCTGGCGTCGAGTTCGGTCACCGAGTTGCCGCCGAAATTGGTCACCCAGATATGGGTGCGGTTGGAAACGATGCCAGTTGGTTCCGAGAACGCATAGCCATTGGACAACGGTGTCGCCTCGACTGCCTTTGATGCTTTGCCAAGACCAAAGGAGTTGAAGGCTCGGACCTTTACTAAGTACTTCTCTCCATTTCTGAGGTGAGTGACAGTGCATGTCGTTACACTCGTGGTGGTGCAGGTGAGAATGAGACGCTTAGTTCCAACGGACGCCTTCACCAATCTGAGTATTGCTCTGTAGCCGAGAATGGGGCTGCCGCCATCAGAACTAGATGCCGCCCAGGTAACGGTGATGGCCCGATTGAGCGGGATCGCGGCAACCGCTGTGGGGGCACTCGGCTTGTGGCCGAATCTCTTTGCGCCCGCGGGCCCACTGGTCACGACCGCTAGGGCAGTTGTAGCCAGTAAGGTCGAAATTGTTAGTCTCAGAACGCTTCTTCGTGACTGTGGGTGACGGTGAACTGCTCGTAACAATGAATCACCCCCAGATCTCCCATCGGCGACGCACGAGCGTCCTCCAAATTCTAGCGGAATGCGCAGAATTCGAGCGGGTCCGAACCTCACGCATATTTGACGCTATGAGTGCGGGCCTCCTTCCGTGCTCACTGGAGTAAGACTCCTTACGAGCTGGAACCTGACGGTCCGCTCAAGGTCCTCTCGAGGACCGTTGACGAGCTCGGGAAGGAGGCCCATCGCCATGTTCGTCGGAATGGACGTGCACCGCAACCGCACCCAGGTCTGCGTCTTGGATCGCAAAGGAAATGAAGTCCGCAACAGAAACGTCACCAACGACCGCCAGGCGCTCAGAAAGGAGCTGGCCGGGCTTAGGCGGGGCACGCCCGTCGCCTTCGAGGCGGCCTACGGCACCGGATGGATCGCCGAGCTGCTCGGCGATCTCGGCTTCGAGGCCCATCTGGCCCACCCGTCCGGATGTCGGGCCATCGCCGATGCCAAGTTGAAGAACGACCGGGTGGACGCACGCACGCTCGCCAACCTGCTGCGCACCGGCTATCTGGCCGAGGCCTGGCTAGCTCCCAAGGAGGTGCGTGAGCAACGCCTGTTGCTGCGCGAACGGGCGAGGCTCGTGCGCATCCGCACCACGGCCAAGAACCGGATCCGAGCCCAGATCGCCGATGAGGGCGTGCCTGCTCCGAGCCACGGCCTGTGGACGAAAGAGGGAGCCATCTGGCTCGACGCCTTGGACCTCTCGCCCATGCATCGTTGGGTGGTGACCGACTGTCAGGCCCTCCTGGACGTCCTCCAATCACGGATCTCGCTGCTCGAGGCTGAGATCCGTCGTCAGGCGAAACCGGACAAGCGCATCGATGCTCTCACCGCTATCCACGGCATCGGGCTTCTGAGCGCCATGACGCTCGTGTCTGAGATCGGGGACATCACCCGCTTCGCCTCCGCACGGAAGCTGTGTGCATGGGCCGGGATCATCCCCTCCATGCGCAACTCCGACCGCACGATTCACCACGGCCACATCACAAGGGCCGGTCCGTCCGCCGTGCGCCATGTGCTGGCCGAAGCGGCCCAGACGGCCATCCGCAAAGAGCCCTACCACTCCGACTTCCTCGCCACCAAGCAACGTCGGGGGACGGGCATCGCTCTGGTGCGGGTGTCACGCAAGCTCCTCACCGAGGCCTTCTACGCGCTGAAGGCCCTCGAAGACGAGCAGCGCCAACGTTCGTGAGATTGGTTAAATCGGCCGGGCGAGTCCGAGGTATCCCCGTGTGCGCCTGAGGCGCCGAATATTTGAGTGAGACAGCCCGGCTTCCGCATTCGACGTCGTGCGTCCCGATTGGGACCGAATGGGTGGTTGCGAGACCAACTCCGTCGAGACTTCGCTCCTCCAAAATGATGCGCCGGTCCTCGCCGGCGTCAAGGTCGTTCGTCCTCGCGCGCTACCGCGCGCTCCGGGCGCTCCACCTTGACCCCGCCTGCGGTCGACGCGAATCGCTGACCAGGAGCTCCGTTCAACGGCCCCTGCTCTTGACACCGGACCTTCTCATGGGCGGGGATCTCGCTTACCGAGATTTCAGCTCGGCCCTGCCAGACGTCGTGGGACCTGACTTTCTCCACCCGACCGGTATTGCTGCGTTCGTAGGTGTCCTAGACCTAGGAGGCCTCCTGGAACCGTTGCCAGCGGACCTCCAGCAGCTCTGGGTTTGGGCGTGCTGCGCGACGCGGTGGAAGGTCGATCTTTGAGCCGTTGATCTCCTGAAGCGTGTGGCGGAGGGTCGGACCATCCATTTCCTTCATCATATCTGGTCGAACACCCACTTTGTAGGTGGGATCGATGCCAAAAATATCGGCATCGTAGGCGGCATGGTGGATCTTGCACATGGCGATGCCGTTGGTGACGACGGGTTGGCCGCCCTCGGCGTCGGCCAAAACGTGAGCGGCGTCGAGGAGCCGTGTATGGCGAAGACGGCAGATGGAGCACCGGTTCTGGTAGGCGACAAGAACTCGCTGCCGGAAGAGCGGTTGGTGCAGGCGAGCCTTCACCACTCTCTCGGCGTAGGAGCGGACGAGGTCAGGGTCGTCCAGCTCTAAGTCCTGACGGAGTCGAAGGGATTCTTTATCGACGGCCACGACGAACTGCTGCGCCTGCCGCTCTTCATCAGCCAACCAGACTGGGTAGATGGGGTAGTAGGTCCCCGAGGCCACTCCCTGGAACCAGATCAGCGGCACCTGGGCCACCATGGCGTGGCGGAGGGCCCGATTGTCGGGGTGGTCTGGATTCTGGCCTCGCCACTTGTAGCGGAGGAATCCGTCCGGACCCTCTTCGTCGTCGTACGGGCGCTGGCTTGGATCAGGGGCATAGACGGTGCGAAAACTGAGGGCGGCCACGAGCTGCCGTGCCTTCCAAATCCCCTGTTGGGTGGCCATGAGGCGAAGGGGCGCTCCAGCAACGGAGAAGGCGGCCAGGTCTTCCTGACGGACGAGAAGCTGACCTTTGGCCGCGAACCCGTCGAGGAAAGCGAAAGCGGCGGCCCGGATCAGTCGATCGGTCTCCGCAGTCCGGTCGGGCATCGGGTCGAATCTATCGAGATACCTCCTGGCCTGCGGGTTCCGACCATAGCCAAGGTGTTACAGGCCCTTGGTTGACTGGTGTCTTCGGCGCTTAGAACGCCCGCAATCGGACGAGATCATGAAAGGGATGCGGGGTGGACGAGCGCCAGCGCGCCGGGATCCGAGGCGCCACTTCTCGACAGATGTCGGACCCAGCGGTCGTGACGGTCACCGGCGCTGATGTCGTAACGCCGGTGGCCGGGTTCGTCGATGCCATGACGGCCGAACTAGGCCTCGGAAGCGCCCCGGCCGATCGCCGGACGGCGCGGCAGCTGCGCCGTTTGTCCGATTGGGCGACGGGGCAGGGGCTTCCCCTCGATCGTGAGGTCATCCTCGATCCCGATACCGTGGAGCGGTTCGTCGCGATCGCGCTGGTCGGGGACCGCTCGCGTGCCACCTACCGCGCGGTGCTCCGCCGGGTCGGGCCTCTTCTCACCAAACGTGCCCCCTGGGAACCGCGGTCGCCGGCCGCGGCCCGTCGTCAGGTGGCGCCGCCCTACACGGCCGACGAAGTACGTCTCCTGCGCGCCGACGCCCTCGATCAGCCCACGGCACCACGTCGCAGGGCAGCCAAGGCCCTCTTGGCCCTGGGGCTCGGCACCGGCCTCGACGGTCGTTGGGCGACGAGGGTGGCTGCGGGCGACATCATCCGATCGGCATCAGGAGTGTCCGTGCGGGTGGGGAAGCCATCGGCCCGTAGCGTCGTCGCCCTGGCCGAATGGGAGGACGAACTGGTCGACCTGGGAGCCACAGCGGGCGAACAGTTCCTGGTGGGAGGGCACTCGACGTCGAGTCGCCGGACAGGACACCTGACAGATGGATTGGCGGTACCCACGGGGCATCCTCGGCTGGCTCCGGCCCGGCTGCGTTCGACCTGGCTCGTGGTCCATCTACGGATCGGAACTCGGCTGCCCGAGTTGTGCCGAGCGGCGGGTTTACAGGGCGTCACCGTACTCTCGGATCTGCTTGAGGTCGTCGAGCCAATGGCGGAGCCAGCAGCCACCGCCATGCTGCCGCGGTACGCCGCGGTGAGTCGCGCGCCGATCGACGCCGAGGACGGCCGTCCCACAAGCGCCGAGGAGCTGAGCATCGCCCGACAACTGGTGCAGAAGGCTGGTGTCGTCGACGTACTGTCGCCTTTTCTCGACGCCGATGTGGGACGGCCCCGTCACTTGAGTCTCGAGGGTCTGTTGGTGGCTCTCCAATTGAACGCCCTGCACCGCCATCATCAGGCCCATCTGGTGGAGGCGGCCCGGATATTGAACGCCCTCACCGATGATCAGCGGGCCGCTCTCGGGATCACCTCTTGGGATCCGGCTGAGTCCTATGCCCGCGTCGACCGTCTGTTCGTCATCTTGTGCCAGATACTCGAGTCCGGTCGGGCCGAGGTCGATGCCATGTGGTTCGCCAACCGGCTGGCCCGGGCCGCCATCCCCAAAGATCTGCTCACGAGCACGTCGGTGGCGGTCGACGGAACCGACGTCGAAACCTGGGGGGCTTTACGGGGGGCGTCGCACACGGTCGAGCTCGACGGCGAGGCGGCCGAAACGCAGATCGTGGACGGGGCGCCCGGGCCGGAGACGGCCAAGACCAAGACCAAGGTCAAAGTGAAAACGGCCAAGGTCTTCGGGATCGGTGACGACGGCCGCAAGCGGTACACCGCCGATCCCGACGCCCGTGCCGGCCACCGATCGGCCGTCGGCAACCGCAATGCCGGACCCTACGTGGGCTACGAGCTCCATTTGGCCGTCCAGACCCGAGACGTGCGCTGGACCAATCATGTCGACAAGACGACCCTCGGTCCCGAAGTTGCGGGAGTGATCACCACCTGCAACCTGGTGGCCGCCGGGTCGCACCGGGGCGACGCCATCGTCGATGCCCTGATCGCCTCCAAAACCGACGTCCATGACATCACCGACGTGGTGTGGGACCCGGGGTATTCGCTGTGCCAGCCGGGGAGGACGTCGTATCCGCTCACCAAGGCCGGGATCGAACAGACTCTCGAACTGGTGACCCATCAACGGGGGATCCGACCGTTCGCCGGCGACGCCCTTCTCCTCGACGGCCAGCTCTATTCAAAGTTTCTGCCCAAAGAACTGCGGGACCTGGCTTCTCCGCCGCGATTCGCCCCTGGTCCCTACCGGCGTGCCTTTGAGGAGAAGTTCAACCAGAGGGCCCGGTGGCGGCTGGTGCGGCACTCGGCCCCTGACGCCGACGGGGTGACCCGGTGGCGCTGTCCATTCTGCGCCGGTCTGTTGCGCAGTCGAAGGTTCCCGAAGACTATGCGGCGTTCCCGAACCGCTACTTTGGTCGACCTGCCGGACGAGGTGACCCACTGTTGCTCCGGCATCCTGTCGGCGCCGCCGGCCGAGCTCCCCATCACCCAGAAGATTCCCTTTGGGACGACGGCGTGGCGGATCTCCATGTACCGGCGTCACGTGGTCGAGTCGGCCAACTCTGCGCTCAAGGGCGCCTTCGCCGACTTGTCGCGAGGGTTCTTCCGGGTCTTCGGACAAACCAAGATCTCCGTCCTCCTCGGCTTCACCATCGCCGCCTACAACCTCGACCGCATTCGCAGTTTCCGGGCCAAACAGGCCGAGGACGAGGCCAAGCCCGTGCGACGAGCCAAGCGTCGTCAGGGGACGTGGCTCGACGTGATCACGAAGGACACCGACGGCGTGGCGCCCAAAGCCACCGGTCCACCTGACTAACTGATCAACGCACTTTCAAATCGAAGCTCGTCCTCCGGGGCGACTTCGGCGCGTCTGGGTGAGAAAGCGGTTCGCATCTTCAAGCAAAATGCCGGCCCGGAGGCCGGCATTTTGTGTACTTCCCGGGGTGGCGGACGAGTCAGTGACTCATCGCCACCTCCAACGGTGGGTTTCATGAACATGACGGGTGCCATTTCATGAACATCCCTTGGTGGAGGTGGCGGGAATCGAACCCGCGTCCTCCAGCTTCTCAACGGGCCTTCTCCGAGCGCAGCCGGCAGCTAAGTCTCGGGACCCTCGCCGCCGCCGGCGAATTCGAGGGTCCCCAGTCATCCTTTTATGTCCCCGGCGGTCGGATGACGACTCCGCCAGGTGAGCCCCGCTAGATGACGCCCGCTACCGGCCCGCAGGGCTGAGACCGGACGGACGGGCTACGTATTAAGCAGCCAGCGCGAGTTGAGACTCGGCATTTGTTTTTTGTCCCGGCTCTTTAACGTGGCTCCGGGAACCACGGCTCGCTTCTCCCGTATCGACGACCAGAGTCGAAACCAATCACCCCCTTTGGGTGCACACAGTCTACCGGAGCCACTGGCAGTCGCCGTCCGAGAGAAAAGGCCCTGGTGTCGATGTGTGGGCCGTGTGAAAGGCTGCGTAGATGCCCATCTGAAGTCAGAAATGGCCCCACCCGGCAACTCCGGGAGGTTGTGTCATGCGGTCCGGCCGACGATCGGGGAGAAGGCCGTCGATCAGACGCACGATTCTGTCGAGGGTTCTTTGGGAGGCTCGCACCTTAGATTCAAGACAGCTCGACCATGGTCTCCTCGATCTCGGCTGCCCGTCCGGGGGCATAGGACACCTCCGTTCCGATCGGGCGGAAGCCCACCTTGTGAAGGACTCGTAACGACCCAGCATTGTCGCTCGCGGCACGGGCTCGGATCGGCCGGACCGAGATCTCCTCGAGGAGCAGGCTGAGCGCCCGTGTCGCGATCCCTTGCCCCCAGCACGTGCGATCTATCCAGTAGGTGACCTCGGTCGCTCCCTCTGAGGGGTAGCTCGAGATGGTGCCGACGAGCCGAGAATCGCGGATGATTGCGCGAAGCTTGTTCTCTGAGGAGGACATGATCTTCGCCATGTGGGAGTCGAAGGCGCCTCGATCGCTCGGGTCTTCATGTGTGAATGCCGCCATGCGTACGGAGTCCGGATCGCGCATGTACTCGAAGATCGCGTCGAGATCCCCAACCTCAACGGGACGAAGGACACACTGCGACATGCGGACGGCCCTCCTGGTTCTCGGCGCTAGTGGTGCGATGTGGTGTGGACCTGGTGAAGCCGCTCGTCCATGCCGCGCCTTCTCGATGAACTGGGAAAGCCGGAACCTCTTTCTTTCGGGGGAAGGGCGACCATGTCGGAGGGCAATGTCGGCTGATGTCCTCGTCGGCGGGGTCGTCCATCCGACCGGATGCGGTCCTCGCCCTACTGGGCGGCAATGGCGGCGAGGACGTCGAGTCTCGCCGCCCGCCGGGCCGGCCACGACGCGGCGCCGAGTCCGAGGAGTGCGGCGATGATGAGGAATACGATCAGGGTCGAACCGGGGACGACGATGTCGGTGATGCCCTGCTGCTTGAGTGACTCGGCCAGGGCGATGCCGAGTCCGGTGCCCACGACGATCCCGAGCACCGCTCCGAAGACCGACAGGATGACCGCTTCCGAGCGGATCATGGCCTTGATCTGGCGGCGCCGCATGCCGACCGCCCGGAGGAGACCGATCTCGTGTGTCCGTTCGAACACCGAGAGCATGAGGGTGTTGACGATACCGATGAGGGCGATCAGCACGGCCAGGGCGAGGAGAACGTAGATCAGTCCGAGGAGCTGGTTCACCTGCTTCTGCTGGCTCTGCTTGAACTGGGCTTGGGACTGGATCTTCAGGTTGGGATAGGCCCGGAGCCCCGCCCTGATGGCCCGGGTGCTCGACGGGGTCGCCCCGGAGGCCGTCCGCACGAGGACGGCGATGGGGAGGGGGTTGTCGAAGTGGGTCCGGTAGAACTGGTCGCTCACGAGGAAGCTGCCGAGCAGTGAGTTCGGCTTGTAGATCCCACCCACGCGGAGGTGCGAGTTCCCGGTGAAGGCGAACTTGACCGGGACGCGCGATCCGACCGTCAGGTGGTCGCTGTTGGCCGTGGTGGTGTCGACCAGGAGCTCACCGGCGCCCAGAGCGGGTGCGCCCGTTCCGCTGTCCATCCGGAGGATCAGCGTGTCGCCCAGGCGGTTGGCCGAGACGGCGGTGAGATTCGACAGCGAACCGCGGAACTCGAATTCGCCGGTGTAGACGGTCGAGGCGGCCGTGACCCCGCGGACCCGGCCCGCGGCGGAGGCCGTCGACGCGCTTATCTCCCCGTTGCCGCCTCCGGCCGCGCTCGAGCTCGTGATGATGTAGTTGGCGCTGATGGCCTCGTCGATGCTGCTCGTGGCCGACCGCGACAGCGAGGCCCCGAACACGGCGATGGTGGAGACGAGAGCCAGGCCGACGAGGAGCGCGGCGGCCGTCTGCGCCGTGCGCCGGGGACTGCGCATCGAATTCTCGCGACCGAGCTTCCCAGCGATGCCGAGCAGGGCCGCCAAGGGCCGGCCGATGACGCTGGCCATGGGCCGGGCCACCAGGGGCGCCAACATGCCGATGGCGATGAAGATCCCGACGGCACCGAGTCCGACCAGTTGGATGGCGGGGGCGGTGAGGCCGAGGGCCAGACCGACGATGCCCAGGACGGCGAGAACGGTTCCCACGACGATGCGGCGCCGGGAGGATTCGGTCGTGCCCAACGCGTGATCCGAGAGGGCGGCGACCGGAGGGATGCGTACGGCCCGTCGCGCCGGGCTGACGGCCGAGACGACCGTCACCCCGATGCCGACGATGAGACCGACCACCACGGTCCGGGTCTCGAAGACGAGGCCGCCGGAGGGAAGGCCGAACCCGAATCCGTTGAGGAGGGCCTCGAGGCCGACGGCCGCCAGTACCCCGAGGGCCAGGCCGACGATGGAGGCCACCAGTCCCACCACCGCCGCCTCGATCAGGACCGACCGGAAGATCTGCCGTCGACTGGCACCGAGGATCCGCAACATGGCCAATTCCCGCGTGCGCTGTCCGACGATGATCGAGAAGGTGTTGAAGATGGTGAAGGAGCCCACGAAGAGGGAGATGAAGGCGAAGACGAGGAGCGCCGTCGAGAAGAACCCGAGCGCCTGGTTGATGGAATTGGTGTTCTCGTCGGCCACCGTCTTGCCGGTGACGACTTCGACGTTGTGCGGGAGGACCTGGGCGATGGAGCGTTGGAGCTGGGTCAGATTGACCCCCGGTTTGGCCAGGATGTCGATGGCCTCGTACTGGCCGACACGGTTGAAGAGTTTCTGGGCGGTGGGAAGGTCGAAGGCGGCGATGGTGGCGCCGGCCAGGTTGTTGGCCGTGCCGAAACGGACGATGCCCGTCAGGGTGAAGGTCTGTGGCGGGCCGATCAGCAGCACCCGGACCCGGTCACCGATGTGGAAGTGGTACTTGGTGGCCGTGGACGCGTCGATGACCACGTCGTTCGGCGTGGTCGGGGGCGACCCGCTGCGGAGGTGGAGAGCCGACATCTGCGAGACGGGGTTGAACGACAGGCCGATGGTCGGGGCCCCCGTGGTGTTCACCGACTTGCCGTCGGGCGCGACGAGCTGGGCGAAGCCCTGGACGTTACCGACGGCGTCCTCGACGCCGGGGACGCCGCTCACGGTCTGGCCGACCGATTGGGCGATGGGGTTGCGCACGGCCGTGTCGGCCGGACCGTTGAACGCCGCCTTCCCCCGGACCTCGAAGTCGACGTGCTGGTAGATGCCGTTGAAGAGGGTGGTGAAGGTGTTGTGGAGCGTGTCGGTGAGTACGAAGGTGCCCGAGACGAACGTGACGCCGATGACGATGGCGACGGCGGTGAGCGCCAACCGGAGCTTGTGGGCGAGGAGGCCCTTCAGGGTCGCTTTCCACATCTCAGGTCCCCAGGAGCTTCATCTGCTCGAGGATCGTGTCCGCCGTGGGTGACGCCAGTTCGCCCACGATCTTGCCGTCGGCCAGGAAGACGACGCGATCGGCGTAGGCCGCACCGCGGGGATCGTGGGTGACCATGGCGATGGTCTGGCCGAACTCGGAGACCGACCGGCGCAGGAACGCCAGCATCTCGCCCGACGACTTCGAGTCGAGGTTGCCCGTCGGTTCGTCGGCGAAGATGAGGGCGGGGCGGCTGATCAAGGCCCGGGCGCAGGCCACACGTTGCTGCTGGCCACCGGAGAGTTCCGTGGGCCGGTGGGTGAGGCGGTCCCGGATGGCCAGCTGGTCGACGAGGAAGTCGAACCAGGCGGGGTCCACCTTGTGTCCGGCCAGATCGGCCGGAAGAGTGATGTTCTCGGCCGCCGTCAGCGTGGGGACGAGGTTGAACGACTGGAAGACGAAACCCAGGCGGTCGCGCCGGAGTTTCGTCAGTCCGGTGTCGTCGAGCGCGTCGATGGCGTCGTCACCGATGTAGACGTGGCCGGAGGTGGGGGTGTCGAGTCCGGCCATGCAGTGCATCAGGGTCGACTTGCCCGAGCCCGACGGGCCCATGATGGCGGTGAACTCGGCCTGGGCGAATTGCATCGTCACCCCGTCGAGGGCGTGGACGACGGTGGCGCCCTTGCCGTAGGTCTTGACCAGATCGACGGCGCGGGCCGCCGGTCCCGCCTGAGGGGCGGGGGAGGGGTCCGACGCGTGGTCCGTGAGTGTCATGAGGCGTAGTTTTCCATGGTCGCCGGGTGGGTCCGGAGCTTCGAACGGGCGGACGAGAAGTTGCAGTGACAACGAGTGCGACACTTTCGTGACCACGAGGATCTTGTGACAAGGAGGACATCGTGTCGGTGACGATGAGCGGGGAGGAGCGCGAGGCGTTCCTCGCCGACCTGCATGTGGGTGTGTTGAGCGTGAGCCAGCCGTCGCGCGGTCCCTTGAGCGTCCCCGTTTGGTACACCTATACGGCCGGCGGGCCCGTAAGCGTCATCACCGGGACAACCAGCCGCAAGGCCAGGCTCATCGCCGAGGCCGGCCGCTTCAGCCTGTGCGCCCAGTCGGAGGCGCCGCCGTACAAATACGTGACCGTCGAAGGACCGGTGACGGGCACGGAGATTGCCGTCGATCCCGACGAGAGACGCGCCGAGGCCCACCGGTACCTGGGCCGGGAATTCGGCGATCTCTACCTCGAAGCCACGGCCGAGAGCGCCCGGACCAGCTGTGTCATCCGGATGATGCCCGAGACCTGGCTCACGGCCGACTTCGCCAAGGAATACGGCTGAGGGAGCCGGCGGGTGTTCGCCTCTGTCAGTCGCGCTCACGGCTGGCGCCGCGACCGACGCTCTTGCCCGCGGCGCGCGCCGCCTCCCGTGACGCCTCGCGATCGGCGTCGCGCTCGGCGATGGCATGGCGCTTGTCGTAGAGGCGGCGACCACGGGCCAGGGCCAGCTCGACCTTGGCCCGTCCGTCCTTGAAGTAGATCGAGAGCGGGACGAGGGTGAGCGCCTGCTGCTGGGTCTTGCCCATCAGCTCGTCGATCTGGGAGCGGTGGAGCAGGAGCTTGCGTCGGCGTTCGGGATCGTGGGCCCCGAAGCCCGAGGCGAAGGCGTAGGGAGGGATGTGGACGCCGAGGAGCCAGGCCTCGCCCTCTTCCACGCGGGCGTAGGCGTCGGACAGGGTGACCCGTCCGGCGCGCAGCGACTTCACCTCGCTGCCCTGGAGGGCCAGACCACACTCGAAGGTCTCGAGGATGTCGTAGTCGTGGCGGGCGCGCCGGTTGCGGGCGACGGTTTTGAACCGGTCGGCGTCGGCGTTCGGGGTCGCCGTCTTGTGCCCCCGTCGACCCGGTCCTTTGGCTGCGGCCACTGGGGCGAACGGTACCCGGTCGGCCCGGGCCGGCCCGGTATCGTCGGGCGGATGCTGCGGCTACCGGCTCCGGTGTACACGCAGATCGTCAGCCACTGCCTGAGTGGACTGCCCGACGAAGGCTTGCGGGCTGCTCGGCGGCGATCTGGCCACCGGGGTGGTGGCGAAGTGCTACCCGACGCGCAACGTGGCCGCCTCGGCCAAGCTCTATACCGTCGACCCCGGTCAGCACCTGCGGGCCGACCGCGACGCCGAGGCGAAAGGGATGGCGATCATGGGGGTCTTCCACTCCCATACCCACACCGACGCCTACCCGTCGCCCACCGACGTGGCCCAGGCCCCCGACCCCGACTGGCACTACGTGCTCGTCTCGCTGCGCGACACCCACCCCGTGGTCCGGTCCTACCGGATCAAGGGCGGCCGGGTCGACGAGGAGCCCGTGATCATCGAGTCGACCCGTCGGCCGGCGGGACGGGGCCAGTAGGATCGGGTCCGTGCCGGTCGAAGTGCGTCTCCCCACGGTCCTGCGGTCGCACGCGGGCGGCCGGTCCACGGTGTCGGCCAACGGGGCCACCATCGGCGAGGTGCTCGGTGACCTGGTCCGGAGCTATCCGGGGATGGCCGGGCAGGTCCTCACCGAGGACGGGACGCTGCACCGGTTCGTGAACGTCTACGTCGACGACGACGACGTCCGGTACCTGGACCAGCTCGACACCAAGGTGGCCGACGGCGCCACGGTGTCCATCCTGCCCGCCGTGGCCGGTGGCTCCGGGCGCTGAGGCGCCGCCGTGGTCCGCGTCTCGAGTCCCCTCGACCTGATCGGGAACACGCCGCTCGTGGACGTGAGCGCGCTGAGCCCCAATCCCGACGTGGCGATCCTGGTGAAGCTCGAAGGGCAGAACCCCGGCGGATCGGTGAAGGACCGGATCGCGCTGTGGATGGTGGAGGAAGCCGAGAAGGACGGGCGGCTCGTTCCCGGCGCCACCCTCATGGAGCCGTCCTCGGGGAACACCGGGATCGGGCTGGCCTTGGTGGCGCGACTGAAGGGCTACCGGTTGAAGGTGGTGCTGCCCTCCAACGTCTCGATCGAACGCCGGCAGCTGTTGGCGGTGTGGGGAGCCGAGATCATCGAGTCACCGGGATCGGAGGGATCGAACGGGGCCGTGCGGATGGCCGAGCGGGTCCACGCCGAGCACCCCGAGTGGGTCTTTCTCTACCAGTACGCCAACCGGGCCAATCCCCGGGCCCATTACGAGGGGACCGGACCGGAGATCTGGCGGGACTGTCCCGAGGTCACCCACCTCGTGGCCGGGCTGGGGACGTCGGGGACGCTGCTCGGTGTGGGCCGGTTCCTGAAGGAGCAGAACCCCGAGATCGCCGTGTGGGCCGTGGAGCCGCCCGCCGGGGAGATGGTGGACGGGCTGCGGAACCTCGACGACGGGTACATCCCCCCGATCTTCAGCGAGCTCGGCGGTCCCGACCTCCTCGACCGCAAGACCATCGTCGACCCGCGCCAGTCGATCCTGTGGACGCGGCGTCTGGCCGAGGTCGGCGTCTTCGCCGGGATCTCCACCGGAGCGGCGATGGCCGGGGCGGCCAAGTGCGCGCAGGCCATCGAGAGGGGAGTGATCGTGGTGGTGTCGGCCGACGGCGGCTGGAAGTACCTGTCGACGGGAGCATGGACCGACGACCTCGACGTCGTCACCGAGCGCGCCCGCAACACCATCTACTTCTGATGACGGGCCACGTCTGATGTTGGGCCACGTGATGTCGGGCACGTTCTGATGGCGGCCCGACGGCGGAAGGCGACGGTCCGGGCGCTCCCGGAGCATCTGCAGAGGACCGACTCCTGGAACGGGCTGCGGCCGGGAGACCCGGTCGAGATCGAGGGGCCGGCGTTGCGGGGGGCGTCGTGGACGTTCCGGGCCCACGTGAAGAACGTCAACAACGGGGCCGAGTCCGTGGAGGTGCTCGGGGGTCGGCCCGGGGACCACCGGGTGCGGTCGTTTCTCCCCGGCCAGGTCTTCCCGGCCGGGGCCCGGAAGACGGGGATGCCGTCGCTCGAGGCGGCCCCGCAGCTGCCGCTGGGATGAGAGCGGCCTCAGAGCGCGGCCCGTGGGCCGGGCTGCCCTAGCCTCGGGGGCCGTGGACGAGAGCCGTCTGTCGGTGGACGACCGTCCGATCGGGATGTTCGACAGCGGGTTCGGGGGCCTCAGTGTGGCCCGGGCCCTGATCGACCTCGCCCCCGGGGAGAACCTGGTCTACGTGGGTGACACCGGCCGCTACCCCTACGGACCGCGGCCGCTGGCCGAGGTCCGGGCCTACGCCGGACAGATCGGGCGGTGGATGGTCGAGGAGCACGACGTGAAGATGGTGGTCGTGGCGTGCAACACGGCCGCCGCCGCCGGGCTCGAGACGCTGCGGAGGATCCTGCCCGTCCCCGTGATCGGGGTGATCGAGCCCGGGGTGCGGTCGATGGCCAAGGCCACCCGGAACCGGAAGGTGGGGGTGATCGGGACGGTGGGGACGATCTCGTCGGGCGCCTACCAGCGCGCCATCGGCGCCCTGCCCGTCGAGGTCGAGCTCAGCTGCGCGGCGTGCCCGGGGTTCGTCGAGTTCGTCGAACGGGGCGAGACGCGATCGGACCAGGTCGTCGTCCTGGCCGAGCGGTTGCTGGCCCCGGTGCGCGACGCCGGGATCGACACCCTGCTGCTCGGGTGCACCCACTATCCCTTCCTGGCCCGGACCATCGCCGACGTGATGGGTCGGGGAGTGGTGCTCGTCTCGTCGGCCGACGAGACGGCCTTCGACGTCCGGGCCACCCTGACCGCCGGTCGCCTCGGGCGGGGAGGGCCCGGGTCCGGGGTGGCGCGGTTCTTCTCGTCGGGGGATGTCGACTGGTTCCGGTCCGTCGGGGGGCGGCTGTTCGGCGCCGAGCTGGGCGACGTGGGGCGGGTGTCGTGGGGCGCGCCTGAGTGCTGACGCTGACGGTCCTCGGATGCGACGGGAGCCACGCCGGGGCCGGGCGAGCGGCCAGCGGCTACCTGGTCCGGTCGTGGAGCTCGGGAACGACGGTCTGGCTCGACGCCGGGCCGGGGACCTTCGCCAACCTCCAGAGGTTCTGCGACCCCGCGACGCTCGACGGGATCATCCTCTCCCACGAGCACAGCGACCACTGGAGCGATCTGTCCGGTTTCGTGACCGCGGCCCGGTTGACCCTCGGGTGGCGGCGCGATCCCGTCCCGGTTCTGGCCCCGGCGGGACTGGAGGCGCGCCTCGGGAAGGATGCCGAGGGGATCCTCGACTGGCAGGCGGTGGGCGACGGTGAGGGGAGCTCCGTCGGTGGGTTCGGGGTCCGGTTCTCGCGGACCGATCACGGGCCCGTCACCCTGGCGGTGCGCCTCGAAGGCGACGGGGCCGCCCTCGGCTACTCTGCCGATTCCGGTCCGGGGTGGTCGCTTCGGGCTCTCGGGACCGGTCTCGACCTCGCTCTGTGCGAGGCCACCTACACGAAGGACCACGAAGGGACGGCGCAGCACATGAGCGCGAGGGAGGCCGGATCGACGGCGAAGGCGGCGGGGGCGCGCCGGTTGGTGGTGACGCACCGGTTGCCCACGATCTCGGCCACCGCCGTTCGGTCCGAAGCGACCGAGGCCTTCGGCGGGCCCGTGTCCCAGGCCGTCGTCGGCCGGGGGTACTCGTTGTGAGCGCGGCGGACCCCCGGGCGCGGCGCAAGGACGGGCGCGGGGTCGAGGACCTGCGGCCGGTGAGCTTCGTCCGCGACTTCACCGAGTTCGCCCCGGGGTCCGTCCTCGTCTCCATGGGGAAGACCAAGGTCCTGTGCACGGCGTCGGTCGAGGAGCGGGTGCCGCCGTGGATGCGGGGGAGCGGGAAGGGCTGGGTCACCGCCGAGTACTCGCTTCTGCCGGGATCGTCGGCCGAGCGGATCGGTCGGGAAGCGGCCAAGGGGAAGCAGTCGGGGCGGACGCAGGAGATCCAGCGGTTGATCGGCCGGTCGCTGCGGGCGGTGACCGACGTCGTGGCCATGGGCGAGATGCAGGTGACGGTCGACTGCGACGTCCTCCAGGCCGACGGGGGCACCCGGACGGCGTCGATCTGCGGGGCCTACGTGGCGCTGCACGACTGCTTCAGCCGGCTCATCCAGAAGCGCCAGCTCTCGGGACAGCCCTTGACCGACGCCTGCGCGGCGGTGTCGGTCGGGGTCGTCGACGGCGCCTGCCTCCTCGACCTCGACTACTCGGAGGACTCGGGCGCCGAGGTCGACATGAACGTGGTGATGACGGGATCGGGACGCTTCATCGAGGTGCAGGGGACGGCCGAGGGGATGGCCTTCACGCGCGGCGAGCTCGACGAGATGCTCGGGTTGGCCGAGCACGGGATCGCCACCCTGCTCGACGAGCAACGGGCGGTGCTGGCCGAGGCCCCTGCGCCGCGATGACGGGCGCCGGGGCGGGCGGCGCCGGCAACGGCGACCGGTCGACCTCGGCCGGAGCCGGGCCGCTGCGGCTGGTGCTCGCCACCGCCAATCCCGACAAGGCGCGGGAGATCGTCGCCATCGTGGCCGACACCGCCGGGGGCGCCATCGAGCTGCGGCCCCGACCGACCGATGTCCCCGATGTCGAGGAGACCGGTGACACCCTCGAGGAGAACGCCCTGCTGAAGGCGCAGGCCCTCGTCGAGGCCACCGGCTCGGCTGCCATCGCCGACGACACCGGACTGGAGGTCGACGCGCTGGACGGTGCCCCCGGTGTGTTCTCGGCCCGCTTCGCCGGCGACAACGCCAGTTACGCCGACAACGTGGACAAGCTCCTGGCCGACCTGGCGGCGGTGCCGGCCACCGGCGAGCGGGCGCGCCGGGCGCGCTTTCGGACGGTGGCCGTGGCCTGCTTCCCCGACCGCGGCGACATCGTGGCCCACGGGGTGGTCGAGGGTGTGATCGCCGAGGACCGCCGGGGCGGCGGCGGCTTCGGCTACGACCCCGTCTTCGTCCCCGACGGCGGCGACGGACGGACCTACGCCGAGATGAGCCCGTCCGAGAAGAGCGCGGTGTCGCACCGGGGCAAGGCCTTCCGGGCCCTGGCCGCCGGCCTGCTTGCCGGTCGGTAGCCGGCTCGGCGACTGGGACACGCTGGCCGATCGGCGGGCGATGATGGGTGGGTGAGCCGGGACAAGCTCGACGGGCGGGATCAGGACTATCTGCGGGACGTGCAGTACAGAGATCCGTCCAACCTCACCGCCCGGGCCGACCTCCACACCCGGCACAGCACCGCGGCCGTGGCCTGGGTCCCCTGGGTGGTGGCGCAGATCGACTGGCCGCCGGAGGGAGAGGTCCTGGAGGTCGGCTGCGGACCGGGATGGTTGTGGACGAAGGAATCCGGGGTTCCCGCCGGCCTCCGACTGACGCTCACCGATCTGTCACCCGGGATGGTCGAGGCCGCCCGTCGTCGGGCCCTCGCGTCGCCGTGTGACGTGGTGGACGCCCGGGTGGCCGACGCCCAGGAGCTCCCGTTCGGGGCCGGGTCATTCGATGTCGTGATCGCCAACCACATGCTGTACCACGTCCCCGCGCCCGAGAGGGCCGTGGCCGAGTGCGCCCGGGTCCTGGGGGGCGGCGGGGTACTGATGGCGGCGACCAACGGACCCCGTCATCTCGGCGAGTTGTGGGAGATCCGTTCCGAGGTCTTCGGTGGTCCGCCGACGAGTGTCAACGCCGAGGTGTTCGGGTCCACCACCGGCGGGCCGATCCTGCACCGGAGATTCGCCGACGTCGAGTGGCGGCCCTACCCGAACACCCTGCGCTGCACGTCGGTCGACGACGTCGTCGCCTTCCTGACATCGGCGCCACCGGGCCAGGACGCCACCCCCGGTCAGTTGGAGGATCTCCGGCGGGCGGTGGAACGTCGGTTCGACGCCGGAGCCGGCGTCTTCACCATCACCAACGAAACGGGGGCATTCCTCGCCCGCTAGCGCAGGCGCCAGTCGACCCGCAGACCGGACGAGAACCGGGCCTGGCCCTCGGCCAGGGCCTCGGGGTCGTTGCCGAGGCCGACGAAGGCCCAGCCGAGACCGAGGGCCTGGGCCCGCGACAGCTCGCGTCCGGCCCACAGCGCCCGCAGCGTCCCCTGGACGGCGATGGGGTGGGACCGGGCGATGACACCCGCCGCCCACCCGGCGCGCTCGCGGAGCTCGGCGGCAGGGACCACCTCGGTGACCAGTCCGATCTGCAGAGCCCGCTGGGCGCTCATCCGCTCCTCGCTGCCGAGGAGGGTGAGCCGGACGAGGTCGCCGAAGGGCATCCGGCCCGTCATCTGCAGCGGCTCGAACGAGGCCGCCATGTTGAAGGTGAGGTGGGGGTCGAAGAAGGTGGCGTGGTCCGCCGCGATCATGAAGTCGACCTCGCCGAGCATGTAGAAGGCACCGCCGCAGGCGATCCCGTTGATCGCCGCGATCACCGGCTTCCAGAGATCGTTGGACTTCGGTCCCAGGTTGTCGCCGGGGTCGTCGAACATGAAGGGGGTGGTCCCCGACCCGATCCGGACGGAGTCGTCGCCGATCTCCGGGCCCGACCGGCTCCCCCCGCGTCCGGCGCGCGGACCGTCGGCCAGGGCCTCGGAGCGGTCGATCCCGGTGCAGAAGGCCTTGTCCCCGGCCCCGGTGAGGACGATCACGCGGACGTCGTCGTGGCGACGGAGCCACCGCCAGAGATCGCGCAGCTCTCGCTGCATGACGGTGTTGAACGAGTTCAGGACGTCCGGACGGTTGAGGGTGACCCAGGCCACGCCGTCGGACTCCTCGTAGGCGAGCGTCTCGAAGTCGGGCATCGGCGGCGACGGTAGCAGGGGCCGGCGTTTCGCCCCGAAACCGGACCCCCCGCTACGGTGTCGCGCTGAGCCGACACCCGTGGTCCGCCGTCCCCCGACGGGGGCGGTGGCCCGAAGTCTCTGGAGGAGCGACGATGGCCGACGTTGACCTGAAGAAGCTGATCGGGAAGCCGATGAGCAAGTCGACGGTGGTCGTCGAGCGCGGGCCGGTGGCCAACTTCGCCCTCGCCGTCTGCGACCGCAACCCCGTCTACCGCGATCCCCGCGCCGCCAAGGACGCCGGCTTCGACGCCATCCCCGCCCCGCCCACATGGCCCTTCGTGATGCAGGCGTGGGGCGAATTCGCCGAAGTCCAGCCGGGCGACAAGCCCAAGGCCAACGCCATGGCCGACGTGATCGGTCCGCTCATGGCCGGCGGTGGCCTCATCCTCCACGGCGAGCAGGAGTTCACCTACCACCGTCCCGTCCTCGTCGGCGACGTCCTCGAGGGCGAAGGCACGGTGGTCGACGCCTACGCCAAGGAGTCCAAGGGCCGGACCATGACCTTCATCGTGACCGAGACCGTCTGGAAGGACGCGGCCACCGGCGAGCCCGTCGTCAGTTCGAAGTTCAATCTCATCCACCGCGGCTGATCAACCGCCGCTGATCCACCGCCGCCGATCCACCGCCGCTGATCCACCGCCGCTGATCCACCGCCGCTGGTCCACCGCCGCTGATCCACCGCCGCTGACCCGCGGCTGACGCGGGGCGGCGGACCCGTCGGCCACCATGGGGGTCATGGACGCGGCGCCGAGCGACTCGATCCTGGGGCGGGGTCGCCGACGTCTGACGGTGGGCATGGTGCTCGTCGTCTCGTTCATCGCCTTCGAGGCCATCGCCGTGGCGACCGTTCTTCCCGTCGTCGTCCGCCACCTCGGAGGGATCCGCCTCTACGGCTGGGCCTTCAGCGCCTTCATGCTGGCCCAGCTGGTCGGGATCGTCGTCGCCGGCCCCCTGGTCGACCGGATCGGGATGCTCGGGCCCACCTTGGCGGCGGTGGTGGTGTTCTGCGCCGGGCTTCTCGTCGACGCCGCTGCACCTTCCATGATCGTGCTGGTCGTCGGGCGCGTCGTGCAGGGAGCCGGTGCCGGGGTCCTCGTCGTGTCGCTCAACGTCCTCGTCGGCCGGGGCTACCCTCCGGCGCTGCGGCCGCGGGCCTACGCGGCGATGTCGACCGCCTGGGTCGTCCCCGCCGTCGTGGGCCCGGCCGTGGCCGGCCTGGTGGCGGAGGACCTCTCCTGGCGGGTGGTCTTCGTGGGGATCGTCCCCGCCGTGATCGCCGGTGCCGCCATCGCCCTGCCGGCCATCGCCCACGCCGACCGCGCCCACGCCCGCACGGTCCATGCAGCCGGACACGAGGTTACGGGGGCCGCCGATCGGCGGGCCGGGGTCGGTGCCGCGGTGGCCCTGGCCGGCGGTACCGCGCTGGTCATCGAGGCCCTGAGTGCGCGGCGGGCGCTGCTCTCGCCCGCGCTCGGCGTCGTCGGCCTGGTCCTCGTCGTCCCCGCTCTGCGGGCCGTGCTGCCGACCCGCGACCGGTCGGGGCCGCGTCGGCCCGACGGGCGTCAGCTCGGCACCATGGGGGTGGCGGCCCTGGTGAACCTGGGCTTCTTCGGGGCCGAGGCGTTCGTGCCCTTGTCGCTCACGTCGCTGCACCACCGCAGCGTCACCGAGGCCGGGCTCGTCCTCACCGTCGCCGCCCTCACCTGGACGGCCGGTTCGTGGGTGCAGGCGCGCTTCGTGTCCGTGGTCGGGCCGCGGCGGCTGTGCACGTGGGGACTGGGACTCGTGGCCGCCGGTGTGGCGGGGGTGGGCGCGCTCGACTGGTCGTCGACACCGTGGTGGGTGGGCTTCGTGGCCTGGGGCGTCGCCGGAGCCGGGATGGGCCTCTCCTACGCCACGACCACCCTCGTCGTCCTGTCCAGCGCCGGGGCCGGTCGCCAGGGGGGACCCATCGCCGCCATGCAGGTCCTCGTCACCCTGGGAGTGGCCGTCGGCTCCGGGGTCGGAGGCGCTGCGCTGGCCCTGTCCGTCGCTCTGGGCCACGGCCGGGCGCCGGGCCTCAGGATCCTCGACTCCGTCGCCGTCGCCGGCGTGCTGGTGGGCCTCGGGCTCACCAGCACCATGCCCCGGACGGTGCCCGGCGCGGCCGCCGCGCCGACGGTGGCGTCCGGAGCCGTCGGCTGAGCCCATGGTGGAAGCCGAGCAGATGGTAGAAACAGCCCGATGAAGACCTCCCTGCTCAACGGGGCACAGTGGGCCGCCGTGCTCCGGATCGGGCTGGGCCTGTGGTGGCTCGAGAGCTTCCGCCACAAGAACCTGGAGGCCTGGATCAAGCGCCAGGCCGGGATCAACTGGGCCGCCGACATCGCCGCCAAGCACAAATTCAAGGTGGTGGGACGGGGCTTCGACGCCGTCGTGAAACCCCACCCGAAGGCCATGACCTGGGTCATCTTGATGAGCGAGCTCTCGCTCGGTCTCGGCCTCACGCTCGGCTTCCTCACGCCGGTGGCCGCCTTCGCCAGCCTCGCCCTCAACCTCCTCTACTTCGTGCTCATGATCCACGACTGGGCGGAGCAGGGACAGAACCTGATGATGGTCCTCGCCGCGGTGGTGATCCTGGGTCTCCACGGGTGGCAGGTCTGGTCGATCGATCACCTCATCGGGATCTTCTGATCCGCCGCCGCCGCGGAGGCCGCCGCGGTAGGAAGTGGACCGGCTCGGACCCCGGCCCGTGGTGGCCCGGGCCACCTCGGCGGGCGTAACTTGTTCCAGTTTCGCCGGCACCGCCACCGGTGCGGCCGGAGGGTGCGTCAGCGCCGCCGACGCCCGTGTCCGAGGTGTCCGGCGCTCGAGATACAAGGTGGAGCGATGCCGATCGGGATCGGGGAGGACCACGAGGAGCTGCGGCGCACGGTCCGACGCTGGGTCGAGACCCGGTGCCCGCCGGCGGTCCCGCGGGCGCTGCTCGACGCCGACGGCGAGGGCCTTCCCGCCTTCTGGGACGAGCTGGCCGCCCAGGGCTGGCTCGGGATCCACGTGGCCGAGGAGTACGGGGGCCAGGGCTTCGGCCTGATGGAGCTGGCCGTGGTGGTCGAAGAGCTGGCCCGGGCGGCGGCCCCCGGTCCGGTGCTCACGACCATGCTGGCCGCCGCGGTGCTGGCCGGCTCGTCGGACCCGGCCGACGGCAAGGAGCTGCTCCCCCACGTCGTCGACGGGACCCTGCCCGCCGTGGTGCACCTCCCCGGGAGCGGTGCGCTGTCGGTCGTGCGCGGGTCCGACGGTTCGGTGACCCTGAGCGGCACCGTCCGCCCGGTGCTCGCCGCCGGAGCCGGGGCCCGGCTCCTCCTCGTCGCCGCCACCGACCCCAACGACCCGGCGTCCGCTTTCTGGTGCGCGCTGGATCTCGACGCCCCCGGGGTCAGCGTCGAGCCGATGGCCAGTCTCGACCTGACCCGGCGGGTGGCCGCCGTGGTCGTCACCGACGCTGTCGTCGCCCCCGAGCGCCGGTTGCGCGGCGTGACCACCCGGCTCGTGCGCGAACGGGCCCTGGCCATCGCCGCCGCCGAGTGCGCCGGGGGAGCGCGGTGGTGCCTCGAAACCGCCACCCAGTACGCCAAGGACCGTCGGCAGTTCGGGCGCCCCATCGGGCAGTTCCAGGCCATCAAGCACCGCCTGGCCGACATGCTCGTCTCCGTCGAGCAGGTCACGGCCCTGGCCTGGGACGTGGCCCGGGCCACCGACGGCGCCGACGCCGATCAGGCCGGCCTGGCCGCCGTGTTGGCCGGCGCCCTGGCCCTCGACGCCTATGTCGATGCGGTCAAGGGGTGCGTCCAGGTGCTCGGGGGGATGGGCTTCACCTGGGAGCACGACGCCCACATCCACCTGCGCCGGGCCCTCTCGCTGCGCCAGCTGCACGGGGGATCCTCGGCCCTGCGGACCGACGCCTCGGCCGCCGCGCTGGCGGGCCAACGCCGGATGCTCACCACCGAGCTGCCGGCCGACGCCGAGAGCCTGCGGGGTGAGATCCGCGCCATCGTGGCCGAGGTGGCGGCGGCCTCGGGCACGGCCGCCAAGCGGCGGCTGCTGGTCGAGCACGGTCTGCTGGCCCCCCACTGGCCCGTCCCCTACGGGCGCGGCGCCGGTCCCGTCGAGCAGCTGGTCATCGACGAGGAGATGGCCGCGGCGGGCGTGTTCCGGCCCTCGATCGCCGTGGGGGCGTGGGCTCTGCCCACCATCATCGCCCACGGCACGGCCGAGCAGCAGGAGCGGTTCGTGGGTCCGACCCTCGAGGGAACGATCGGTTGGTGCCAGCTCTTCAGCGAGCCGGGGGCGGGCAGCGACCTCGCCGCCCTGTCCATGCGCGCCACGCGCGACGACCGGTGGGTTCGTCCTGAACGGCCAGAAGGTGTGGACGTCGATGGCGCAGAAGTCCGACTGGGGCATCTGCCTGGCCCGGACCGACCCCGAGGCGGCCAAGCACGAGGGGATCACCTATTTCCTCGTCGACATGCGCAGCGACGGGATCGAGGTCCGGCCCCTGCGCGAGATCACCGGCGCGGCCATGTTCAACGAGGTCTTCTTCAACGACGTCTTCGTCCCCGACGACTGTGTGGTGGGTGCGGTGAACGGCGGCTGGCGGCTGGCGCGGACCACCCTGGCCAATGAACGGGTGTCGATGTCATCGGGGGCCAGCTTCGGGTTGGGGATCGAGGCCATGTTGGGCGCCCTCGACCGGGGCCCGTGGGCCGACGACGCCGTCGTCCTCGACGAGATCGGCGGGCTCCTGGCCGAGGCGCAGTCCATCGCCCTCCTCGGGGCGCGCACCACGCTCCGATCGGTGTCGGGGGTGGAACCGGGCCCCGAGGCCAGCGTGCGGAAGTTGTTGGGCGTCGAACACGAACAGCGGGTGCAGGAGCTCGGCCTCGTCCTGCTCGGGGTCGACGGCGCCGTCGACCGAGGGCGCCGGAGCGCAGTGGAGTCACGGCTTTCTCTCCACCCGGTGTCTCACCATCGCCGGCGGGACGAGCGAGGTCCAGCGCAACGTCATCGGCGAGCGCATCCTCGGACTGCCCCGGGACCCCGAGCCCGGGCACTGACGGAGGCGGGCGGGGAGCGGCGCGGTTTGACAAGGTTCGGCCGCGGCCCGCATGCTGCGGCCGCCCGGGAGGTGATCGCCCCGGAGCGTCGGAACAGGGGAGGAAACGGACATGGCGGGCGGCACACTGCATTTCGAGGACATCACAGAAGGCGACGAGGCCCCGGCCACCAGCCACACGCTCACCCGGACGGACCTCGTGCGCTACGCGGGGGCCTCGGGGGACTACAACCCCATGCACCACGACGAGATCGCGGCGACCGCCGCCGGTCAGCCGAGCGTCTTCGGGCACGGGATGTTCTCGATGGGACTGCTCGGGACGGCTCTCACCGACTACGTGGGCGCCGGCAACGTCCGGCACTACCAGGTCCGTTTCAGCCGTCAGACGTGGCCGGGCGAGGAGCTCACCACCAAGATCGTCGTTACCGGCAAGCGGGTCGACGACGGGGGCCACCTCGTCGACCTCGCCTGCACCCTGGCCAACGCCGACGGCGAGGTCAAGGTGGTGGGAGAGGCGACCGCCCTCCTGCCCAGCCGGGGCTGAGACTCCCCGTCGCGCCGGCGCCGGCGCCCCGGGCGTCCGGACGGGCCGTGCGCCGACGGCTCAGAAGGCGCCGAACGGGGGAACGCCGGACTTGTGGCTCTTGAAGAGGCTGGACTTGTTGTCGGCCAGCTCCTTGGGCGTCCAGCGTGAGTCGCGCTTCAACTCGCCGGCGGGCTGCCATCCCTGCATGACCCAGACCGATCCGCCGTAGACGACGAAGTTCTGGCCGTTCACGTCCTTGGCCTCGTCGCTGGCCAGGAAGGCCACGAGGGGGGCGACGTTCTCGGGTCCGAAGGCGTCGAACTTCCCCGCCTCGGCCTTGGCCATGTCGCCGAAGAGGTCCTCGGTCATCCGGGTCCGGGCCCGTGGGGATATGGCGTTCACCGTCACCCCGTAGCGCTCGAGTTCACGGCCCAAGACGATCGTCATCGCCGCGATGCCGGCCTTGGCCGCGCCGTAGTTGGCCTGGCCGGCGTTGCCGAAGAGACCCGCCTCCGACGCCGTGTTGATGATCCGACCGGCGACGTCCTCACCGGCCTTGGAGCGGTTGCGCCAGTGGATGGCGGCGAAGTGGGAGGTGGCGAAGTGGCCCTTCAGGTGGACGCGGATGACGTCGTCCCAGTCCGACTCGTCCATGTTGAACGACATCTTGTCCCTGAGGATGCCGGCGTTGTTGACCAGGATGTCGAGCCTGCCCCAGGTGTCGACGGCCTGCTTCACCAGGTTCTCGGCCCCGCTCCAGGAGCTCACGTCGTCGGAATTGAGAGCGGCCTCGCCCCCCGCCGCCTTGATGTCGTCGACCGTCTGCTGGGCGGGGTGGACGTCGGCCCCCGTCCCTTCGCGAGAGGCGCCGACGTCGTTCACGATCACCTTGGCGCCTTCGGAGGCGAGCAGGAGCGCCTCCTCGCGTCCGATGCCACGGCCCGCGCCCGTGACGATGGCGACCTTGCCGTCGAGCATGCCCATCAGGTGACCTCCTCAGCTCACACACACCCGGCCCCTGGGCCGGCACCCCGCCCGCGCCACGTTGACGCCGCCTCGGGAACCCGGGCAGCATGGCCGATGGCCCGCACCAGGGTCAACACGGGGCCGGCGCCATCGGAGCAGGACGCCCGGCCCCTCGACACGCAGGAGAACGTCGACCATGGCCCGCACCCGATTCGATCTCCCCACGCCGGACGAGTTCACCCAACCGTGGTGGGACGCGGCCGCCGAGCGACGTCTCGTCATCAGCCGCTGCGCCACCTGCGACGAGGCGCACTACTACCCGCGCCCGTTCTGCCCCCGGTGCGGTGGTGACGAGGTCTCGTGGGAGGACGCCAGCGGCAGAGCCACCCTCTACACCTGGTCGATCGTGTACCAGAACGACCTGCCCCCGTTCAACGAGAAGGTCCCCTACGTCGCCGCGGTGGTGGACCTCGAGGAAGGGCCGCGGATGATGACGAACGTCGTCGGGTGCGAGTTCGACGACCTGGCCGCGGGGATGGCGCTCGTGGTCGACTTCGAGGACATCGGCGACGGCTTCACCATCCCCGTCTTCCGCCCCGCCACCTGAGTGGCCACGGGCCGGACGATGCCATGAGCGTCGAGGGAGGACGGGTGGCCCTCGTCACCGGGGGCGGCCGGGGGATCGGCCGGGCCTGCGCGTTGGCCCTGGCCGGGGCCGGCTGTGATGTGGCCGTCAACTACCGTCGCGACGCCGAGGCCGCCGATCAGACGGTGCGCGACATCGAAGCCCTGGGACGCCGGGCCGTCGCCTACCGGGCGTCGGTCGACGTCATGGAGGACGACGAAACGATGGCCCAGTCGGTCCTCGACGACTTCGGGGTCGTCGACATCCTGGTCCACTCGGCCGGGATCGCCAGCCGCGGGACCTCCGTGGTGAAGACCGACCCCGACGAGCTCGACCGCGTCCTGCGCACCCACGCGGTGGGCGCGCATCATCTGTGCCGCCTGCTCGTCCCCACCATGCGCAAGCGGCCGCGCGGCGACGTCGTGTTCATCTCCAGCGTGGCCGCCCGCCACCTGGCCGCCAACGGGGCGCCCTACAACATGGCCAAGGCCGCTCTGGAAGCCTTGGCCCTGACGCTGGCCAAGGAGGAGCTGCGCCACGGCATCCACGTGAACGTCGTGGCTCCCGGCCTGGTCGACACCGAGATGGGTCGCCGCCTGGTGAAGGGGGCCATGGGGATCGAGGACATCTCGTCGCTCGACGCTACGGCCCCGTTCGGCCGGGTGTGCACGCCCGAGGACGTCGCCGGGGTCGTCGCCTTCCTCTGTTCGGAGGCGGCCGGCTACCTGACCGGCCAGGTGATCTCGGTCGACGGGGGCGCCTGATCCTCTGGTGCATGTCGAGGGCCGCGCCACGCCTGTCGGGGCCGCCTCTGGGCGTCAAGGTAGGTCCGTGACCTGCCGATATGGCCGGTATGGACCCGGGGCGCCCAGGAAACGGTGTCTCGGGCGCCCAGGCGCCCTTCCTGGCCCGCGTGCGGGCCAGTGCCGTCGACCACACGCTGCTGGCCAACCCCGTCGTGGCCGCCGTCTTCTGTCTGTTCCGGTGGCGTCACTTCATCGCCGCCGAGCCGTATTGGCTGTACATCGCCGTCGTGGTCGGCGGCGGGGTCGTGAGTGTGCTGTCCTCGGTGGCGTGGGCGGAGACCGATCGCCGGTGGCAACGCAGCGCCCACGTCGCCGCCAACATGGCGGTGATCGCCGTCGTCTCCTACAGCACCGGCTGGGGTCCGATCCTGTCCATCGGCTTCCTCTTCGGGTCCGCCGCCGCCATCCAGCAGTTCGGGTCCGGGGTGACGTGGACCTGCCTGGTGTCCACCACGCTGGCCATGGCCCTCGGCCAGTTGGCCATCGCCCTCCACATCGCACCGACTCTGGTCCGCCAACCCCTCGTGCACGGGGTGGCCGCCCTGGGCCTCATCGGCGTCCTGCTCGTCATCGAGTTGCTCGGACACGCCACCGCCGCACGCGAATCGATCGAAGTCGAGCTGCGTCAGTCCGAACGCCGTTTCAAGGCGCTCGTCTCCAACGCGGCCGACATCATCGTCGTCACCGACGTCAACGGGATGTCGCAGTACGTCAGTCCGGCCTTCGACCGCATCCTGGGGCGATCGGCCGACCCTTACAAGAACGAGTCGATGGGTCGTTTCATGCACCCCGACGACCTGGCGCGGATCGCCGAGGATTTTCCGCCGCTGTTGAGCGACCCCTCCCGGGTGCTCACGACGGTCGTGCGCGCCCATGACGCCGACGGCCGGTGGCGGTACTTTGAGGCCACGATCACGAACCACCTGGACGACCCCGACGTGCGGGGAATCGTGGGCAACCTCCACGACATCACCGAACTACGCGAGGCGCACGAGCGCTTCCGCTCAGCCTTCGAGAACGCCCCCATCGGGATGGCCATGGCCGACCTCGAGGGCCGGATCATCCGGGCCAATCCCTCCATGGGCGAGATCGTGGGACGGCTCCCGGCCGACCTGGTCGGCGTGAGCGTGCACGACCTGTCGCACCCCGACGACCGGGAGACCAGCCGGGCGGAGATGCACCGCCTCGTGTCGACCGGCTCAAACGGGTACCAGATCGAGAAGCGCTACATCCACTGCGACGGGCACGAGGTGTGGATCTCGGCCAGCGTCTCGTGCGTGCGGGACGAGCAGGGGCAGCCGCTCTATCTGATCGGACAAGTCGAAGACGTGACCGAGCGGCGGGCGATGCGTGAGCGCCTCGCCTATGCCGCCATCCACGACGCGCTCACCGGCCTTCCCAACCGCGAATTGTTCATGGACCGCCTCGAGGTGGCGCTGCGCCGCGCCGCGAGAAGTCGGCACAACGTGGCCGTCATCTTCCTCGACCTCGACCGCTTCAAGCTCATCAACGACAGTCTCGGTCACGACATCGGCGATCAGGTCCTGAGCGCGGTGGGCGATCGATTGAGCAGTGCCATGCGGGCGAGCGACACCCTGGCCCGGTTCGGCGGTGACGAGTTCACTGTCCTGTGTGACGAGGTGGACCACGAGAGCGACGCCCTCGAGGTTGCGCAACGCCTGGTGGTGGCCATGAGTCAGCCCCTCGCCCTCCCCAGCGGCGAGGTCTTCGCCTCGTTGAGCGTGGGAATCGCGCTGTCGAGCGGCGCCGAGTCCGGCCCCGTGATGATGCGCAATGCCGATATCGCCATGTACAGGGCGAAGGAACGCGGCCCGTCGCGCATCGAGGTCTACCGGGAGGACGACGAGCACAACGTCGTCAGTCGGCTCCGGACGTCCAATGAGCTGCACCGGGCCCTCGAGCGCGATGAGCTCGAGCTCCACTACCAGCCGTTCGTCGACCTCCCCACCGAGACCCTGATCGGTATGGAGGCTTTGGTGCGGTGGCAACACCCCACCCGGGGAATGCTCCTCCCTCAGGAATTCATCCCCCTGGCCGAGGACAGTGGGCTGATCCTGCCCCTCGGAATGTGGATCCTCAAGGAGGCCTGCCGCCAGACGGCGGAGTGGCACCGGCTGCGGACCGAGGCGGGCGAGAGCAATTCCCGGATCAACGTCTCGGTCAACATCTCCGCCGTGCAGCTCGCCGATCCCGGGTTCCCCGAACAGGTGGCCGAGGCCATCGAGTCCTCCGGCGTCGACCCCGATCGGATCTGGCTGGAGATCACCGAGAGCACGCTCATGCGCGATGCCGACGAGGCCGTCGTGGTTCTCCAGGCCCTGCGTGCTCTCGGCCTGCACCTCGACATCGACGATTTCGGCACCGGGTATTCGTCTCTCAGCTACCTCCAGCGCTTTCCCGTCGAGTCGCTCAAGATCGACCGGAGCTTCGTGGCCGATCTCGACCAGAGGTCGGACAACGCCGCCATCGTCAGGGCGATCATCGGTCTGGGTGATTCCCTGGGGCTCCCCATCATCGCCGAAGGGGTCGAGCGGCGCACCCAGGTGGCGCGACTGCAGGATCTCGGATGCCATCTGGCTCAGGGGTATCTGTTCGGCCGACCGCTGCCCGCACGATCGCTCGGCGCTTACCCGCTCGACGATCTCAGCTCGTGGCAGCAGATGCCGGCAACGGTGGCGGCGTCGTAGCACGGTCCCGGGCCGGGGTGCCGGGCCCATGCCTAATATGCCCGCCATGAGCTTCGTCACATTGGGACGGTCCGGTCTGAAGGTGTCACGTGCGTGCCTGGGCACGATGACGTTCGGCAACACCGAGTGGGGCACCGATGAGACCGAATCGCGCACCATCGTCGACACCTTCCTCTACGCCGGTCACAACTTCATCGATACCGCAGACGTGTACAACGCAGGCGTCTCGGAGGAGATCGTCGGCCGGGCCATAGCCACCAAGCGCAGCGATGTCGTCCTCGCCACCAAGGGATACAACGCCATGGGGGTAGGCCCCAACGACCACGGTTCGTCGCGCGCCCATCTGACCAGGGCGCTCGAGGACAGCCTGCGCCGCCTCGGTACGGACTACGTCGATCTGTATCAGCTGCACAGCTGGGACCACGACACACCGATCGAGGAGAGCATGGCGACACTCGACGGCTTCGTGCGCTCGGGGAAGGTCCGTTACATCGGTTGCTCGAATTTCTTCGGTAGTCAGCTGGTCGAGGCGCAGTGGGCGGCGGACCGTCTGGGAACGACGCCGCTGGTCAGCCTGCAGCCGCAGTATTCGCTCATCTGGCGGGACATCGAGCTCGATGTCCTTCCGACGGCCACCCGCCACGGCATGGGGATCATCGTGTGGAGCCCCCTCGGTGGGGGGATGCTCACCGGCAAATACTCAAGGGGCGGTGACCTCCCGGCTGACGGCCGACTGAGCCAAGGCTCGGACCAAGGGGCCGAGGGGATGAGGATGCTGACCTTCACGGACCGCAATTTCGCGATCGTCGCCGGCGTTGAGAAGGTGGCGGCCGAGCTCGACTCGACGGCAACGGCCGTGAGCCTGGCCTGGTTGCTCGGTCGCCCGGGTGTGACGTCGGTCATCATCGGGCCACGAACCGTCGACCAGTTGAGTCAGAACCTGGCCGGCTTCGACCTGGCCCTGCCCCTCGAGTCGGCCAAGAGTTTGAGCAGGGCGTCACGACTGCCGGTGACCTATCCCTGGTACATGCAGCTCCGACTGTGAGGTCCCACGTCGGCGGCGTGGTGTATGGCACTGGTCCGTGGGCGTGGACGGATCGATATCACCGATGGTTCGATCCCACCGATTGAAATCGCTCCAGTCCATGAGATCGGCATCACTCCTCCGGGGGTATCCATCGGCGCAGGATGCGACTCAACACCGCTCTGGATCAAGATTGGCAATCCGTCGTACTCGTCCTACGAATTCTCCGGCAGTCCCTGGGACAGACACGCGCCCAAATCTCACGCCGTGGCCAGACGCCGTCCGCTCATGACCCAATTAAGTGGTCGGACACGTGTCAAAAGGTGAGGGTTCCATGGAGCAAGGAGCGATCGATCGGCGTTGGAAGAGGGTCGCCGTCGACCTTTTTGCCACGACCGGTCTAACGCTCTTCCTGCATCGTCTCCCGGGATCCGACGACTGGTGGGACGTCGACGTTCTTCTCGACGGTCGGGCCATCGGCTCTTTCGGACGCAGCTTTCCCTCAGACGAGGAGGAGTTCATAGTCGCTCTCGTTGACTACCTCTGTGAGTTCAGCCTCGACGAAGATGTCTGGGGTGGTTGGCCCGTTTGCCCCGATCACGAAACGCATCCATTGCAGCCATCTATGGACGGGAACCACACCGCAGTCTGGCGTTGCCCCGTTGGTCGAATGGTCGCTCAACTTGGCCAGTTGCGGCAATAGTCCCTCTGGGTCGGGTTCACGTCAGATCTCGCCCTGTGCCGAACACGCCACGAGCGGGTGCGGTAGCGTCCGACATCGTGACGAGCGACGCCGGATTGCCCGCCGTCGACGACTCCCTTCCCCCGGCCCACTTCGCCTTTCCAGGCCCGTTGCGCGATCGGCTGGTGGGCGCCATCCTCGACGGACGCAAGGTATCGACCACCGGCCTTCTGGTCGAATACGAACTCGAAGGTACGGTCCCGCCCGACGTGGGCCACCGCGCCGCCGTCGTCGACTCCCAGGATCGACCGATTGCCGTCATCGAGCTGACCGACGTGCGGGTGGCGCCGCTCGGGACCGTCGACCTCGCCCACGTCGTGGACGAAGGTGAAGGTCATACCACTTACCGCGAATGGCGCGCCGCCCACGAGGAATTCTGGGGTAGCGACGGGGTCCGTTCGGAGGTGGGTCCCGACTTCGTCCTCGATGACGAGACTCTCGTGGTCCTCCAGAGATTCAGAGTCGTCGCCGTGCTCGACCCGCCGGGATGACGCCGGTCGACAGGGCTTGCGACGCCGAAAAGTTCAGCTTCCTGACCTCGGTCTTCCGCCTGGTTCCGGGCCGGCCGCTGGTCGGGCAGAGGACGGGCTGAGCGGTAGGTGGCCGGGGCAGTGTGGGCTGCCTCGATGTCCTGACCCGGTGTCGTTCAGCACGTCAAGGGCCGACTGTAGATCCGTCGTCCCGGTGACATGGATCAGCCCGAGCACCGCTTCGAACATCTCGCCGACGTCCATGTTCGCCAATCCCCAGGCATCTCGGAGTCTGGTGGCCGCTGCGATCATCCGGTGCGATTGGGTGTACCCGATCTGAACTACCGGCATGGCTGTCCTCGAAGAAATGACGACGGCATCGGCTCTAGCTATGTGACGAGTCCTGGAGTTTCCGTGCTTCGGTGACTCCGGCGGCGCTCAAGCCCAGAGGGATTGACTCAACCGTGCCGTTGGCGCCTTCCTGTCGTGACATCTCGACAAGTCCACGTGCACTCAGGCTTTCGACTGTCCCTGGCATGCGCGACCAGATGGAGTCGCGTCCGCTGGCCATTCCCGCGAGGAGGACAAGCTTCTCCTCTGGGGTGTAACGGGCCATCAATTGGGAAATGCTACGACGTCGTCGGCGTCTATGACATCCAGTGTCAGTAGTGACTGCCACGGTGTACTGCACGTCTGACACTTTGACTCGCGCCGGCAAGTCAGAGCCTGGCAGAGGCCGTACGGTCGCCGGGCGATGTCGGTCGCCCCGTGAGGAGGCGAGTGGCGCTCGCGTGAGTGACCAGTTCCAGGGAGACGCAGCGGGGGGTTGGACCAACAGCCGATTGTCGCCGCACCCGATCGGTGAGCGCCGTCAACGAACTCCGTTGTTCAAGATATGGCGGGACTCTCGGACGGCATTCAGGGACGCAATGGCCGTGCCCGAGGCCGGACGGGGAGGACCCACAGCCGGCTTGTCCGGCATTCGACAGGATCTATGGTCGTAGCCGTGAGTCGGCGATCGCCTTTGGCGTCTGGTTCCTTGGTCGTCGGTCTGGTCCTGACCGGCTGTGGTTCGGCGGGCAGCGATCGTTCGGCCAGCACGACGTCGGCGGCTGTGACGACGGGCGCCGCCATCTGCCCGACCCACGGCCAGGCTGAGGCTGCGCTCGGAGTCGCCTTAAACGGCCCCACCAGCACCCCCACACGAGGTGGCGGGATCATTTGCGAGTACACCGGCGGTGGTGGAACTGCTGCTGTCACGATATTTTCGCGCCAAAGCGCGGCGGTCTTCGCCGGGCAGATCGCCCACGCCCCCGGGGCGCCGACCATGCCCAGTATCTCCGGCGTCGGCGACGGGGCCTTCGGCGCGGACATTGGCGGCCGTTCCATCGTGAACGCCTACTCCAATGGGAGCCGCACCCTCGTGGAGGCCCAAGCTCCAGGCGCCCTGCCCCCCGTCGAGGCTCTGGCTCGAGTCGCCCTCGCCAACAACTGACCGGCGAGAGGCATCACTCGATGAGTTGAGGGCCGCGGCGGTCTGGTCCCGCCCACCTCAGCGGGGATCGCGCCGGGCACTTCCAGCCGGACACCCTCGAAACCCCGCTGACCTGCCTCCCATAATGGGTGAGTTCCGCCGACCGAGCTGCAGCCGAGCGACGGAAGATCTGCCCGCGTTTTGAGTCCCACCAACTGTCAGCACTCTGCAATCACACGAGCAGAGCGGGTGAGTGGGATCCTCAGTCTGATCTATGGAAGGATCACCCGGGACGCGCGTTCAAATGATCGGCATATCGCCCACGGTGATCCGCCGCGGGCGTACGCGAGAGTTGTCACGGGGGAGAGATGGAACTCAAAGTCGTCGGTGCTGGAGTCGGCCGGACCGGAACGCACTCACTCAAGCTCGCACTTGAGCAGCTCTTCGATGCGCCCTGCCACCACATGCTGGAGATACTCGGGGATCCAGGCCAGGCTCCGGCTTGGATCGAGGCGATCGAAGGCCGCTCCGTCGACTGGACAGCCGTCCTGGCGCGGTATCAGGCGATCGTCGACTGGCCGGGCGCGGCATTCTGGCGTGAGCTGTCAGAAGCAAACCCCGACGCCCTGGTTCTGCTGTCGGTCCGGGACCCGGCAGAGTGGTATCGGAGTGCCTCGAATACCATCTTCCTGTCGTTCGACCGTGTGCCTCCGGAGCTCGAACCCTGGATGGTCGCGGTGCGCAAACTCCTGCGAGACCGGTTCTGCGATCGGTTGGATGACCCCGCAGCGATGATGGATGCGTATGTCCGTCACAACGAGACCGTGCGTAAGGAGGTGCCGGCGAGCCGCCTGCTCGAGTGGAGCCTCGGAGACGGATGGGAACCGATATGCGAGCGGCTCGAGTTACCGGTTCCCGCCGGGCCTTTCCCGGTGACCAACTCGACAGCCGAGTTCCGGGAGATGGTCGGTATACCGCCGCTCGTTTGATTGCTGTCGTTCGGTCGGGCCGCCTCTGTAGGCCCAAGGGGTTCAAGCACTGAGACCCTCGAATGGGCCATCTTCGCGCTCGACGTCCATAGCGCTAACGACTCAAACGTCAGCGAGTGCGTGGAAGGCGATAGCCGCGGCCGTTGCTACGTTCAGCGAGTCGACCCTGTCCACGATCGGTATGTGGACCACGACATCAGACGCTGTCAGGGCGGTATCCGTCAGGCCCGGCCCCTCTGCACCGAGGAGCAGGGCTACACCGACAGGGTGATCTGAGCAGGACATCCAGGCGGTCAGTTCGGCGAGACTGACGGCACGTACCCCGCTGTCGGCAGGCGGATGCGGTGTCAACGCGGCGACGACGAAGCCGGCGGCCCGCACCTGGTCGAACCCGGCCGGCCACGGCACCAGCCGGGTGAACGGCACGTGGAGGACATGCCCAACAGACACCCGGATCGACCGCCGGTAGAGCGGGTCGGCGCATGTCGGGTCGAGGAGGACGCCCGCCACCCCGAAGGCGGCGGCGTTGCGGAATAGGGCGCCGATGTTCTCATGGTCGTTGAGGCCCTCGAGGAGGGCGACGAGCGAAGGAGCTCCCCCCTGAGCGGATCTTCCCGCGGCGTCGTCCAGTAGTCGTGCGGTACCTCCGGGCGCGGGGCGGTTCGCTATTGCGACTACGCCCCGGTGCAGGGCGAAGCCGACCGTGCCCGCCACCAGGGCACGACGACCCTACGAACACCGGCGCCCCCCGGGCCCGTGTGGCCGCCACCAGGTCGCTGGTCGCGGTCACCTGGTGATCATCGACGAGCAGTGAACGCACTGTGTACTGGGACGTGAGGAGCCGGTCGACGGCGATCCTCCCCTCGACCACGAAGACCGACTCGTCGGCGACCAGCCGGATCCGACCGGCCGGGTCGTTGAGGTCCCGGTAGAGGTCGAGTCGTGGGTCGTCGGGGTCGTCAACCTCGACGAGTGGGCCTGGGGTAACGGCAGGAGGGTCCCCGTGTGTCTCCGTCACCCTGCCAGCCTCGCGTAACTCACCGACATATGGACGCGCCGAACATTGCAGAGGCACGCCGAACCGATGTGGGCGCATGGGCCAACGGCGGTTGCGGGACAATCGGTAACCGTTGCCGACCCGGCCAACGGGCACTGTACGGCTCCGGGATCAGGCGGGCGCGTCCCCGACCCCGGTCTGTGCCAATTCCAATTCGGCCCCCGTCCTGGAAGCATTGTCGCCATGACCGACAGGACCACGACCGTCACGATCCCCGGGGATACCCCGACCGCGGTCGAGCTGCTTCTCGCCGTGCGCGGTGGTGACATCGACCTGGTAAGACGCCTGCTGTCAGAGAACCCTGAACTGGCCAGGGCGAAATTCGAGGCCAGAGGCGGTACGGGAACGGCACTCCACTTCGTGACGGATTGGCCTGGTTACTTCCCAAAGGGTCCGGACATTGTTCACCTTCTGGTTGACGCCGGAGCCGACCCGAACGCGCTCACGACGGGAGGCGGCTCTGATACACCAGGACCCGGCTCCGAGACGCCTCTGCACTTTGCCGCGAGCAGTGACGACGTGGACGTCGCTGCTGCACTCATCGAGCGAGGCGCTGATCTTGAAACGCCCAACGGCTCTATCGGGACGCCTCTCGATAATGCCGTGGGATACGCCTGCTGGCATGTCGCTCGCCTACTCGTGACGCATGGGGCCCGGGTCGAGAAGCTCTGGCACGCCGGTGCCCTCGGCATGTTGGACCGACTGGACGATCTGCTCGTCCCCGAGATCGACCCAGTGCAGATTTCACAGGGATTTTGGCACGCCTGCGCTGCAGGACAACGCCGTGCAGCCGAGCGCTTGTTGAGCGCGGGGGCCGATCTCAATTGGGAACCCGACTATGCACAGGGCACAGCATTGGACGCCGCCACGGGTCTCGGGACTCGACAGGACAACGTGATCGAATGGCTCCGGTCCATTGGCGCTCGTTCAGCCCAGATGCCGGAGTAAGGATCGCGACCAGGGACACGACGTCATCGCAACGCTATGGCGCGCAACCTCCTACCTGATCCAGATCGCTTCGGCGAAACGTCCATCGCCACCGGAGTCAACGAGGCGGGATCACGACGGCCCGTGCCGGGGACCTGGCAATGGGGTCCTCCGTTTCAGGGTGGATCAGTAACGCGCTAGACACCCGATCTGCTCGCGACGACTCCCGCGGCGATGGCGTCGACGAGGGCCTGATGATCTTCAGCATTCTGGTCGCCATACGCACCGGCAAACTCGGTGATGGCCCGGTCAAAACGATCGCTCGTACCTAGATACGAGCCGATGGCGATGACGTCGCCCGTACGGGCATGCGCCCTCGCCAGTGTCCAACCACAGATTTGGCCGTAGGTGCTGAGCAACTCTGGAGACATTGCTTCGATGTCTGCCGATGCCTTCCAGTCCCACAGCTGGCGCATGTAGAAATCTCGCTTCACACCATCCGGTCCGGTGATTCGCGCCCAACCGAGGAAGATGTCTGTGGCTGCCTGCATGAGGCGCTGGCCCTCGACCACGCGCTGTCCGTGGTTCGTGTAGGTGCTGCTGCCGAGAAAGCCTTCGAGCACCGACGCCTCCGCCTCTTTGATCTGCAAGAAGAGGGGGTCGTCGTTGTCGCGCCCGAGCATGAGCGCAACCCACGCCTCAGTCCCGACACTGCCCACACCAACGACCTTGCGTGCTAGGTGCACAAAGCGGTAGGTGTCGAGCAAGTGGCGCCGGTCACCTGGCAGGGAACGGCGATAGGAACGCAGCGTCTCGTGGATCATGTCCTCGGTCTGCCGTGCGCCGAGTTCGCCATAAACCTCTTCGACGGGCACGATCAACGGGGGATCGCTCACGATGCGCATTTCCCCATCGACTTCATGGGTGAGTTTGGCCGCAGCCTTCAGCCGGTCCTTCGTCTGAGCCTTGGCCACTGTTCGCTGGAATGCGGCCACTGCGTCGGCTCCAGCAGGGTTGCCCCATCGAGCGATAATGCCAGGTGCGTCGAGGCGCGAGTACCAGATGTCGAGGTGTCGCATGCCGGCGAAGTCGCGAATCGTCTCGCGATACGAGCGCACCGACATTGCCACCATTCTCATGCGAACCGGAGCGTCGACGTTTCTGCTCCGTGCCGCGATTTCGAGGCTTGTCGCAAGCCGCTTGACATCCCACTCGAATGGTCCCGGGTTGGTCTCGTCGAAGTCGTTGACGTCAAAGACTTGGTCTCGCTCCGGAGACGCGAAACCGCCGAAGTTCAGGAGATGGGCGTCACCACAAAGTTGCACGTCGAGCCCCGTTCGGGGAGCCGAGGAGAGATCCGCAGCCATCGGGTAAGCGGCACCTCGGTAATAGCCGAAGGGTGTCGCAGCCATGCGCCCATGGCGGATCGGAACCAGATCAGGAACTCGAGTTTGTGCCTGTTCGGCGAGAAGATCGAGCGGATCTCGCTGGCGTTGGGCCAACGACCAATGGGCATGTGCTTGGCGGGGGACCCGTGAGCGAGCCGCCTTTCCCTTGGCAGCGCGCTCCTCAACGGAAAGACCCTTCCATTCTGGGGTTGCCATGGTGACGTCTCCGTTTCATGTCTATCAGACCGTGCTGCTGAACTAATTGCGAGCCGAACTACTCGGCAGGAGCTGCGACGCTAACGATCTCCGCTAGGCCACCTGAACGCCTCTTTGGGCCACGGAGTCTCACCCGGATAGCCTTCGGGTACGTCTCAACACAAGGAGAGATCGATGCCCGAGTTTCCTGCGATCACGCACGTCGCGCTGACAGTCAGCGACCTCGGACGCAGCCGGCCCTGGTACCGGCAGTTGTTTGGCTCCGATCCGATCCTCGATGAGGACACCGGTCCTTTCCATCACGTCGTCTGGCTCATGGGATCGACGCTCGTCGGTATCCACGGGTTCCCGGACCTGAAGAGCACGGAGCCGTTCGACGAGCGTCGCCCAGGCTTGGATCATCTGGCCTTCGCGTGTGCCAATAGGTCCGAACTCGAGAAGTGGGAGCGCCGCTTGAACGAGCTCGGTGTTACAAACGGCGGAATCGTCGACGCGCCTTACGGATCAGGCTTGTCGTTCCGTGATCCCGACAACATTGCTCTCGAGTTCTTTGCTCCACCGGGATAGCAACGAGAGTGCAACTGAGGGCCGCTCTTTCAAACCTATTTGTGAGGCAAAGGATCCAGCGGCTCCACGAGTCCCTGTTGCGCCGCTGATCCACGTCCAACAAATCGAGGCAGCTCCGCCACTTCCCGGACTTCGTTGGTCGACCAGACGCCGACGAAGCAAGCCTGTCGTCGCCGCCTGCATTTCTCGGTCACTTGGCGTCCCTATTCGTCGATTCGCCCTTCGTCGATTCGCCTCCGTCGACTCTCGAGATCACGTGTTGAGGAGCAACGGGAAGAGCGTGTACGTTCCCGACAAGCCCTTCAACTCGACGGTACGGGGCGTGCCGAACTGAAATCGGTCGACGCCAGCCACGAGTGCCGCGACGAGGTCAGAAACATAGACTTCACCTCCGGCCGCCTGGGACGCGACACGAGCCGCCAGAATCACAGCCCGGCCATAGAAGTCGTCTCGCTCCCGTATGGCATCTCCGGAATTGATGCCTACTCGGATGCGAACAGTGTGCCCGTTGTGACCGACCTTCATCGCGTCCTGAGCGGCGCCCGCAAAGTCGAGCGCACTCGACGCTGAGGAGAATGCCAGCATGAAGCCATCTCCCTGTGACTTCACCACAAACCCACCGAACTCCTGAGCCTTCTGGTGAAGGATCCGATCATGCCATCGCAGCATGTCCATCCATCGCCGATCGCCCATTCGCTCCGCCATCTCCGTGGAGCCTTCGATATCGGTGAACACGACGGTGACAGTGCCATCAGGGGCGGCCACCGTTGCGACGTCTGGGCGCTCGTCTTCCACTGACGCTGCGAGTGATTCCAGCGATATCGTGAGGGCTCTTCCAAAAACCTCCTCGTTCTTCACTCCTGAGGACAGGTGGAGCTGGACGAGCGTCCAATGCCCACGATCGAGGGTGAAGACGGCGGTCATACGGACGGTTATCTCGGTGCCATTTTCGAGCACAACTGTCGGTTTATCTGCAGCCCATCCCACCGGACCGCTCACCCAGGCCTGAATGTCCCCCGCTCGGAACTGGAAAACTGCTTCACCGACCTGTCTGTTCAAGACTTGACAGTATTCTTGGTGGTTGGTCCACCACTCGGCGGGATCCGTCCCTATGATTAGCAGGCAAGGATCGCGACTGACGATATCGCCGAGAACATCGGGGTCTGAGTCGTTGAAGATCTGGTAGAGCCGTCGCGTGAGTCCGCGAAGCTCTTCGGATTGCTCCACAGCCCCCGCGCTCCGTCGACCCTCGCCAACCATCCTCGCCATTCTTATGCAGTCGTCCGCCGATCGGTTAACGAGCTCGTTGTGGCTATTGGAACGCCGTGCGGGCGAGAGGTGCGGGCGAGAGGATTCGAACCTCCATCCCCGGAGGGACCGGGACCTAAACCCGGCGCGTCTGCCAATTCCGCCACGCCCGCGTGGACACCCGAAGCCTATCGGTGAAGCCGGTGAGAGAAATCATCCACGTGCTAATGACGTGGGCTCAGACGTCAGACCTTGTCCGAGGCCATCGGTGCTCGGAGGCACGACCTCGGATTGTCGCCGGCTGGAAGCCCGGTGGGCTACCGGCTCCATGCCATCAGGTCGATGTGGTCACAATCCGAGTCTTCGAAGCGCGAGATGACGTCGGCGATCGTCCTTGGCCTGGGCTTCTCGCCGTCCCCGTTGACGATGCCGACCGAATATCCGAGGGCGGCGAGGAACTGAAGGAGTTCTTCGCCATCCATCCCCGAGGACACCGCCAGCGACGGCGGCGAGAATTCGAAGATGAGAATCGGGCCACAGCGTTTCAGCGTTTGTTCCGAGCCTCGCAGTACGCGACCCTCTGCTCCTTCGACGTCGATCTTCATCATGTCGACCTTCCTCGACCCGACGACACTGTCGAGGGTCGTCGAGCGGACCAGGTCATACGTCCCGAGGCGGCGCGGATCACCGTCGTAGGGCGAGATTGATCCGTTCGCCCCCGATCTCCCGTAGCGAAAGATACCGACGTCGTCACTCAGGGCTACTTGATGCACTTCGCCGGTCAGGATGCCGTTGGCGGTGAGGTTGAGCAGCAGGAGCGACTGGTTCTGAGGACCGGGTTCGAAGGAGAGGACCGAGCCTTCTTCACCGACGATCATGCCGGCGAGCACCGAGAAATAGCCGAATGACGCACCGCAGTCGACGAAGCAGTCCCCCTTTTTCAGATGCCGCCGTATTGTCGCCGTCACGTCGTGTTCGTACTCCCCGCGGGTGCGCAGAGCTGAGCCTATGGCCATGTCGTTCTGATCCACGTAGATGGTCATGTCTCCGATCGTCGTGCCGATCGGCGGTCCCTCGCTATTGCCGTACGTCTCGACCAACCGGTTACGGAACTCGGGCGAGGAGAGGAAGAAGCCGACCAACTCGTCCCTGGTCACCAGGTTGTGTGTCACGTGGTGGACGTACCCTCGTCGTCCATGGGGTTCGGGCTCACGGCCGAGAAGAAGTCGGTAGCACCAGCGGATATCTTTCGGCCCGGCCAGCGGTGGCTGCGTCTGCCGGGCACGCCGGATGGCCGCGGACAACCTGGCCGGTGGACGGACGGGGACCCACGCCGGAAGAAGCGGGCGTGACCCTCTCTCGCTGGACGATCGTTCCGACATGAGTTCGATGCCTCTCGAGCATGACCAAGGCGACGAGGCTCACCGTACCGCGGATGCCGTCGGGCGTCGGCAGTGGCCTACTACTGTCTGTCACGTCTTTTCGGCAGGGGGAAACGATGCTCGGCTCGCGACTAGATCGGGTGGGAAGTGTCCTCGAAGAACGTGCCGGTGCGTCGCCAAGAGCTCCGGACACCACGTGATGATCGCTCGGCCGGCGTTGTGACGGGCGACGGCGGCATCGCCGAACCATCCTCACGGCCGGCCCACGGCAGACGATCGGCGCCGCCCGACACGCCTCTCGACCTCTGGCTGGCTTGGAGCGTGGCGGGGTTGGCAGTGGTGCTCGTATTCCTCGGGTTGGCGGCGAGAGTGTGGATTGTCGATCACTCGCCGATCAACTCGGACCAAGCCGTCGTCGGGCTCATGGCCAAGGCGATCCTCCACGGGCACTTCGTGGCCTTCTTCTGGGGCCAGCACTACGCGGGCGTCGAGCCGTATCTGACGAGCGTGCTCTTTGCCCTCTTCGGATCAAGTGACACCGTGCTGAATCTCACGCCCGTCGTGTTGTCGATCACGGCCACATGTCTCGTCTACCTGGTCGCGCGGTACTACCTACCCCGGGTTTTCGCCGTGTTGGCCGCGTTGGCGGTGTGGGTGTGGCCCGTGATCAGCCTGACCAACAGCACAGAAGAGATCGGCTACGTGCTCGCCTGTCTCAACTTCGGGCTCTTGGCAGTCCTCTTCGCCACGCGGATCAGGCTCGATCGCGGGCGGACATTGCCGAATTGGGCCATTCTCGGGCTGTTGCTCGGAGCCTGTGTCTGGGCCAGCCCGGAGAGCGTGTACTTCTTCGTCCCGTGCCTGTTCCTCGTCGCCCCCTCCGTCATCAGAGGCTGGCGACGTGGCCGGCTGCCGACAACGGCACGTCTCGCCGTCGGTGCGGCCGGTGCCGCGCTCGGTGGACTGCCCTTCTGGTGGGCCACGGTCGCAACCCATTTCGCCACCATCACACATCCCAACAGTGCGCCGTACCCGGGCACGTTGGCGACGCGCACCACTTCGATGTTCACCCACGCCATTCCTATCGCCATGGGGCTGCAGCGCCCGTACTCGGGCTCGTGGTTCGGCGGACCGGTTATCGGCAGTACCGCCCTCGTGGTCGGGCTGCTTGTTATCGCCGGAGCCACACTCTGGGCGCTGCGGTGGCACCGACCTCGTGTCGTCACGGCGCTGATCGCATTCGTCGTCGCCTATCTGGTGATCTACCCGCTCCTGCGCCCCACGTTCTCCTGGCAGGACGGGCGTTACATCGTCTTCCTGCCATTCCTGTTCGTCGTCGTCCTCATGTACCCGCTGGCATTGGTGCCGTGGCGTCGTGTCGCCGTCGCCCTGGGTGCGTTCGTCGTGATCGCCATGGCCTGCGTGACGCTGCTCGAGCTCCCGGGCGTGTTCGCCGACTTCTCCGTGACGCACCTCGCCCATGCGCTTGAGGTCACGCGCAGTAGTGCGTCGCCCTTGGCCGTCGGGTTGGAGAAGGACAACATCCGGCGGGGCTACGCCGCCTACTGGCTCTCCTACAAGCTCGACTTCGAGTCGGACGGGTCCCTCAGATACACGCCGATCCCGACGGACACCATGCGCAACAGCGCCTATCTCAGCACCGTCGATACCGCATCTCGCCCGGCGTGGATCGTGTGTCAACCGGCATATGTGGCGACGTGCGCCAATGCCACGGACACGGTGGCGGTAAATCCGTTGGGGTTGACGTGGACCTCGTTCGTGTCCTGGCTGCATGGCCAAGGGATCCCGTACCGCTCGACCATGATCGATGGCTTCACCGTCGTCGTCCCCACCGCCCGGATCACGCCGGCCGTTCTCCAGCATGCCGGCGTCCTGACGTCGTGAGGGCGTCGCCGCCGCGGGCCAGGCCCCACGGCGTGTGGAACCTGCCGTGGACGAGGGATGCCCAACCGAGCTCTTCCGTGGTGCGGACGTGCTCAGGTGCGCCGCTACACTGCCGCCCGTGCGCGTCGACCAGGTGATCCCTTCGCTCGCCGCCCGGGATGCGATCGGGGTGCATACGCTCGCTGTAGCCGAGGCCCTGCGCGGTGCCGGGGTCATGTCGGACATCTTCTACGGCGACTGCGCGCCCGAGCTGCTAAGACAGGCGCGGCCCGTGGGTTCCCTGGGCCGACCGGTGAAGGATCGCTGGCTTTTGTACCAGTCCTCCATCGGTAGCCCCGTGTTCGACGTCTTCGCCACCCGGCCTGAACCGAAGTTGGTGAACTACCACAACATCACGCCCGTCGACTTGTTGCAGTCGTGGGAGCCGGGTGTCGGTTACGAGCTGGGACTCGGTCGGGAACAGCTCGGGCGCGTCGCTGCCCAATGCCGTCTGGCCATCGCCGACTCGGCCTTCAACGAGAGCGATCTCACCGACGCCGGCTTTGCGTCCACGGCCGTGGCGTCGTTGCTGATCGACATGACGGTGCACGCCGACGCCGACAGCGCCAGGCTCCGGCGCCTCCGGGCGGCGAAGGTCGACGGGGGACCCGACTTGTTGTTCGTGGGAAAGGTGTCGCCGCACAAGGCGCCGCACGATCTGGTCAAGATGCTCGCCGTCTACCGGCGCCTCTATCATCCGTGCGCGCGGCTGCACCTCGTGGGGGCGCCGCTCGGTCGCCGGTACGGACCGGCACTCGATGCCTTCGTCGCCGAGCTCGGTCTGACCGGCGCCGTCTGCATGGTGGGTTCGGTCCAGCCGGAGGAGCTCGAGGCGTACTACCGGGCCGCCGACGTCTTCGTCTGCGCGTCGGACCACGAGGGTTTCTGCGTTCCCATCGTGGAGGCCATGGCGCACGAGCTCCCCGTCGTCGCCTATGACGCAGGCGCCGTCTCGGAAACAGTGGGGGAGGCCGGGCTCCTGCTGGAGTCGAAGGAGCCCCTTCGGTTCGCCGCCGCCGTCCACCGGGTGGTGGAGGACGAACACCTGAGGAGGCAGTTCTCACGGGCCGCGGTGCGTCGGGTGGAGGCTTTCTCTCTCGACCGGGCTCGGACCCGGTTCGTCGATCTGGTGGTGGGGGCGATCAGCTCCTGACGTTCGGAGCTCACGAGCCGACGTCGCGGCGACGACCGGAGTCCGTCGCCCCGGGCGGTGGGGAGTGGGCCGGAGCGACGTCCCACGTGGTGTCGGCCCCCGCCCACCGGGCCCACACCTCTCGGGGGTCGGCCACCCAGTGCCGCCGCATCCGCATTCTCGACGCCACGGCCCACGGCAGCTTCTTGACCACCGCTCGCCGGACCCCGTTGTCCGCGCCCTGGCGGATCCGGCGCCACAAGAAGCGGCCGGCGATGCCGGCCGGCGCGTTGCGCGCCAGGCAGAGCAAGGCGTTGCGCTGGGCCAGGAATTGGACGAAGGGGGCGACCGCCCCTCCGCTCGTGGCCGAGAGCCGGTGGCGGACGGTGGCTCCGGGGTCGTAGACGATCCTGAGACCGGCCAGGCGAGCCCGCAGGCACCAGTCGGTGTCCTCGTTGTAGGCGAAGAAGGGGCCGGCCATACCTCCCACCTCGGCCAGGGTCTCGGCCCGGAACACGGGGGCGGTGCCGCTGAACCCGAAGCGCTCCGCCCCCTGGTCGAACCGGCCGTCGTCGGGCGCCGCGAATCCGAAGTCCCCGGCGATGCCGTGGCGCTCCAGAAAGTTTCCCGCGTGGTTGACGAGGGTGCACCGCGACCGGACAACGACGGGCTCGCCGTCGACCTCGACGGACTCGGCCAGGGCGGCGTCGCTCAACGGCACGTAGAAGGGAACCCCGCCCGACGTCCACCGCCACACGTCCCGGTGCCCGTCAACGGTGGAGTGTTCGTACTCGTGGATGCCGGCGCCGACGAGGCTCCCGAGGACCTCGGCGCCTCCGACGGTGACGGAACGAAGCTGCCGACCGAGCGGCCGGTGGTCGCCGGGGGCGAACCAGGTCTCGTCCTCGAGCACGACCTCGGCGAAGACACCGTCGAGGAGAACTTTCGGGGTCACCGCCGCCACCGTCGGATCAGCGAGGACCCCCTGGGCGGCGACGAGCCACCCGGGACCGGCCACGGCGTCGTCGTTCAGCAGGGCGATGATCTCACCGCCGACGTGTCGCAGTCCGAGGTTGACACCGCCGGCGAATCCCAGATTGCGTGATGAGCGCACGACTCGGGCGCCCGCCTTCCGCCGCGATGCGCGAGGACTCCTCGTCCGGCGATCCGTTGTCGACCACGACGACCTCGGAGGCCTGTGGCAGCGCGGAGGCCAGGCATTGCGCCAACCAGGAGCCGGGGCGGTGCGAGACGACGACGACCGAGGAGGACGGCGCCACCTCAGCGCGTGGCCACGACATTGCCGTAGGAGAGGTCGCGCAGTGCGGCTCCGTCGACGGCGGCCAGCCGTCGTTCGAGCAACCGGAACCCGAAGCCGTGTGCCGTCAGGAGATCGATCAGAGCAGCGGGATCGTCACCGACGTCTTCGATCTGCGCGGGCGACCACTCGAACATGACGATGATGGAGGGGTTGGCGGCCAGGGTCCGGTCGAGCCCGGCGAAGACGTGGACCTCGGCTCCTTCGACGTCGACCTTGATGACGTCGACGCGGGGGAGGTCGGCCAGGATGTCGTCGAGGCGAAGTCCCGGCACCTCAACAACCTCCTCGGTGTCGCCCAGGCGGACGAGGGCATCCGATCCGATGGACCCGATGCTCGAATTGCTGGCGAAGTTCCGGCGCAGGTGGAGCTTCAGGTCTGTCGCCTCGGACCACGCCGCGCCATGGTGCGACGTGACGAATCCGTGATACCCGTTGATGATGACGTTGCGCTGGAGCAGTTCCGCCAGTCGCGGGTGGGCTTCGATGGCGACGACACTGCCGGCGGGACCGACCAGGCTGCCTCCGAGAAGGGTGAAGTAACCGATGTTGGCGCCGACGTCGATGAAGACCTGCCCGGGTCGGAGGGTCTGTTGCAACCAGGCGGTGACGTGCGACTCCCACAGACCGTCGAGGACGAGCCAGGGGGCGACCATGGCGTCGCGGGTGTCGACGAGCATCTTCGCACCCCACCGGGTGGCTACCAGGGCGGTGTGGTCGCCGAAGTAGAGAGGCCCGTAGGGGTACCTGTCGATGCCGATCTCCGCCAGTCGGCTCTCGATGGTGTCGAGCCGTCGGTTCAGGTCCTCGAGTCCGAGCGAACGGCGTACCCGGGCGGCCGCCCGAGACAGGTACGGGTGGCGCATGGACCGATCATAGTGGGGAGCGCCGAGCGCTCTCGTGCCCGACGACCGCATGCGTCGTCAGGATGTGATCGGCCAGTGCGGCGTAACGATCGACGACCGCCGGCCAGCTGAACTGCCGGCGGGCATACGCCCCTCCCCGTGCCGCCAGGCGGTCGCGGAGCGCGTTGTCGGAGGACAACCGGTCGATGATCACGTCGAATCCGACCACGTCCGAGAACCACAGCCCGCCGCCACTCCGTCGACAGTGCTCGACCGTCGCCTCGCACCGACCGTTCACGACGACGGCCCGTCCGGCCAGCCAGGCCTCGAGGACGACGAGAGAGAACGACTCCCAAGGCGACGGAGCGACCAGATATTCACACGCCCGCAGCGCGCCCCACTTGACCTCGTCCGACCGTCGTCCGACCACGAGCACGTCGTTGTCACCGGCGAGAGCCTCGTGGACCGGTCCCAGGAGGACCAGTCGCGGTGCCCGGGGGCGCCCGCGACGGTACCGGCGCCACAACTCCGCCAGCGCGTGGGCGCCTTTGTCGCGCTCGACGCGCCCGACACAGAGGACGAAAGGTTCGCCGGGATCGAGACCGAGCTCGGCGCGGGCCGTGGTGGGATCGCCGGGGCCCTCCTCCACGCTGTTGCCGATGACCGCGGCGGGGAGATGGGCGATCGGAAAGGTGCGCTCGACCAGGGCCCGCTCGGCGTAGGAATTGAAGGCGAAGCCGCCCACGGACCGAAAGACCTCACGCATGATGCCGAGGTGCAGCTCGGGTTCGTCGTGAGCGGCGCCGTGAAAGACGACCCGGCGTCCGAGGCGCGGCGCACCGTGGACTGCCGGCCAGAACAGATACGGGGTGACGGCGATGAGGTCGCACGCTGACGACGCCGCCTGGTCGAGGACGTCAGGGCAGACGGGCCCGACCAGCTCGACGAATCGGCGGGCCACGTCGTCGGGGACGCCGGCGGGGTCGTCGCGGATGACGGCGTTCAGGTCCGCGTACCGCGGGTCGCGGCCCGACACCGACCGGTGGCGGTGCACCGTGACGCCACCCAGAACCGACCGGCCGGCCGGGAGCTCGTCGCGCCAGGTGGCCGCCGACGTCGCGCAGGTGGTGAAGACCTCGACCTGCCACTGCTTCATGGCCACGAGATGCTCGCAGAGCATCCTGAGCCAGTGCTCGGTGCCGCCGACGATGTCCTCGCCGTAACGGGGGACGACCAGGCCCAGGTTCACGACGGTCCGGAGGACGTGACGATCGACATCAGCGTCTCGGCCAGGCGATCGAATTGATGCGTCTGGGCGAAGGTCACCCCCGCCTCCGACAGCGCCGCCCGTTCCCCCGGGTGGTCGAGAAGCCCACGGATCCGTCCGGCGACCACACCGGCGTCGGCCGAGGGGACGAGGGCGACGGTTCCCTCGCCGTATTCCGCCGCCGTAGCCAGATTGGTGACGACGGGGACGCCGGCGGCCAGGCATTCGAGTACCGCAGCCGACGTCTCGCCGCTCGACGACTCACGGAGCTGCACGGCCAGGGCGGCTTCGTGGAGCCACCCCTGCCAGGCGGCGTCGTCGACGGCGCCGGTCACGGTGACGCGGTCCGTGATGCCCCGGTACCGGGCCCGGTCGCCGATGACCTGCACCAGGATCGGCGGGCAGGGTCCGACGAAGGTGATCCGGCACCCGGCCACGGCGGCGGCATCGACGAGGAGATCGGGTCGCTTCGCCATCGACACGACACCGAAGGCCACGACGATTGGGTCGCCCTCGGCGCCCTGCGACCGGGCGGAACCGATCCGCCTACCGGGGGACACCGGAGGGCAGGCGGGAGGAAGGACGTGGATGGGGGGATGGTGCGCCAGGGGGGCGAGGTCGAGGAGAGCGAGCTGGCGGGCCACCTCGGAGTTGACGAGCAGTCCGCGGCATCGCTCGGTCAGAAGCGGAAGGAGGCCGACGCCGGCGTCGATGAGATCCAGGACCGACCGCCCGGCGCGGCTCGCCGCGCCCCGGGGCGCCCGGCCCGGGTAGGACCTCTCCACCAGCCACGCCATCTCCCGTGCGAAGTCCTCGTCGTCAGATCCGGCCAGGGCGGTGACGGCGACGGCGGGGAGCCGCACCTCGTGGAGCCAGAGCCACCCCGGGTACCGCAGGGCCAACTCGATGGTGGGAAGGTGACCGTCGGAGTTGCCCAGGCTGTAGATGACGGCGTCGTACGAGGCCGGCCGGGCCTCGATACCGAACGCGCCGGCCGACACGTGGCCGACACCGTGGGGCAGCTCCGGTGACGCCACCAGCGGGGTCACCGTGTCGAGTGCCACCGTCGACGGCGACGCCCGCACCACCCGATCGTTGTAGAGGCCGATGCCGCCTCCGAGCGGTGGGAGCGGTCCCACCAGGGCGACGCGGGAACGCGTCGAGGCCGCGACCCAGGCGGACGGGGGGAGCGAACATCCCAGTGCGTCGAGGGCGACGGCGCTGCGCGACGCCACCGCCTCCCACGTCGAACGGGCGGCCAGGTCGCGTTGGGCGGCGAGAATGGCGGTGCGCCGTTGGTCGTCGGACAGGACATCGACGATGACATCCGCCACCGCCTCGGTGTCGGTCGGATCAAAGGTGGCCAACGCGGTGGCGGCCGCCTCGACCAGGGCGGTGGTGGCGGACGCCAGTGCCGGCGTTCCACAGGCGGCGGACTCGAGGACCGGGAAACCGAATCCCTCGGCCAGTGACGGTGTCACCGTCAGCGCGGCGCGGCGGTAACAGGCCCGCAGGACGTCGTCACCCACCGGGCCGGTCATGACGAGCCGGTCCCCGACGCCGGCGCGCCGTGCCGCGTCGGTCAGCCGCGCCCGCCAGGGCGCCGTGAGATCGCCGACGACGACGAGGTGGAGGTCGACGCCGCCGTTCACGACGCGCCCCAGGGCGGTCACGAGGTTCTCCGTCCCCTTGCGGGCGTCGCTCCCACCGACGGTGAGCACGAACGGCCGGTCCACGAGGGTGTCGAGCCAGAAGGCGAAGAGCTCGTTGTCCGTACCGTCGGCCGGAGTGAAGAAAGGCGACACACCGGCGCCCACCGTCACCACCGTGGTCGGGTCGCATCCGAGAAGTTCGATCGCTTCACCGCGGGTGTATTCGGAGTTGGTGAGGATGAGATCGGATGTCGCCACCCACGCCGCCCGGGTGCGGTAGCGATCGAGGTGTGCCGGAGTGGGCAGATAACGGCCCGGATGTCGCAGGGGGATCAGGTCATGGAGGGTGACGACCCGCGGCACTCCGGCGTCCGCCCAGTGGGGGACGGTGACGAGGACGGCCGGATCGGTCGGGCCGGTGTGCAGGAACGGGGCCGGAACATGGTGGGCGATCGGGCCGCCGCCGGCCAGGAGCGCGCGTCGTTCGCCGACGGAGTCCCACCGGACCAGGCCCGTCGCCACGTCGAGGGGTAGGCCGGCCGGCGGCGGCAGCTCGGGCGCGAGGAGGGCGGCGGCCACGCGCCCGGCGCGCGCCAGGGCGGCGGTGTGACCGGCGATGTACCTGCCGATGCCCCTGTCTGCGAACCCGTCGATCTGCAACGCCTGCAGGTCGACCGCAAGGCGGACGGTGGGGGTCAACGAGTGCCGGGCGGTGTCGCCCCGAGCAGGCGCTCGATGTCCTCGAACCGTCTCGCCGTGCGGGCGTCGGACTCGACCAAGCCCAACGAATGCTCGGTGGACGTGGCCGCGCGTGCGGCCGTGGCCTCCACCACCGCCTGGACCTCGTCGAGGCGCGTGCTCAGCGTCTCGAGCCGGCCGTTGATCTCGTCGACCTTGGCGTACATCTGCGCGAACACACGGCGCTCAACCCAGCCGAGAGCTCGTTGCAGGAAGCGCTTCACGGCCCGTAAGGATTGTCGTGTTGTTGACAAGCGTCAAGAATCCGAGGCCGGTCGGTTCGGGACCAGCCCGGAGGGTGTGTAGGCCCCCCCGGGGCCGGCCGGCAGCGGGTCAAGGTCCGGCGGCGCGGCGCCGATGACGGAAGAGCACACATCGGGGACGAAAGTTCCCTTTCGACGCGCCACGAGGACGGTAGATGACCACGATCACAGGCACCAACGACCGCACAGCCACGACGGCCTCCGGTCGACGTCCGCGGCGGCACCTGGTCGGGACCGTGCTGCGCCGTGGAGCTCCGTGGAGGTCGCTCGGCGCCTTCTGTCTGATCGGCGTGGTGGCGACGGCCTTCGGGCCGGCGTCGAGCGGTCTCCTGCGCGGCGCAGAGACCGTGGCGGTGGCCCACTCGGTGGGTCTCGCCGAGGTGTGGGGGGAGACTCTGAACGATGGCGGCGGCCCCATCGCCCTGTCGTCGCCCAACATCGCCAACCTCGTCGGCGGTCCTGCGGTGGTCGTCGGTGACCGCAGCGGTCACGTCTACGCCCTGAACCTGGCCACCGGGAACGAAGTACCGGGTTGGCCGGTCGGCACCGGCGGCGTCCCCGTTGACTCGTCCCCGTCGGTGCCGGCCGGGTCCGGCCTCGATTCGGTCTTCGTCGGTGTCGGTAACGCGGCCACGTCGACCCCGGGTGGGTACATGGGGATCAGCCCGACCGGGGGCACGGAGTGGCTGACGCACGTGCAGAACCCGGGGACCGACAGGACGCCCCGCAGCGCCGTCATCGCCGGGATGGCCGTCGGCAACCTCCAAGGTGGCACCGATGTCGTCGCCGGCTCCCTCGGCGTGGAAACCCAGGCCCTCAATGCCGCCAACGGCTCGATCCTCGGTGGGTTCCCGTGGTACCAGGCCGATACCAACTTCACGACACCGGCCCTGGCCGACCTCTACAGCAACGGCAGGACCGAGATCGTCGAGGGCGGCGATTCCAGCGCCGGGTTCTCCTACGGGACGACCTACAGCAACGGTGGCCATCTGCGCATCATCAGCGCCACGGGTAACGCATACACCGGGAACCCCAGTGGCGGCCTCGTCTGTGAGTACAACACGGACCAGACGGTGCAGTCCTCGCCCGCCGTCGGGGAATTCCTCGCCGGCGGTGGCGTCGGCATCGCCTTCGGGACCGGTGCCACCTACGGAGGGGCATCGACCACCAACGACCTCATCGCCGTCAACACGCACTGTGGCGCGCAGTGGATCGCCAAGCTCGACGGTTCCACCGCCAGCAGCCCGGCCCTGGCCGACGTGCTGGGCAACGGCCAGCTCCAGGTCGTCGAAGGCACGAACAACGGCACAGTGTGGGCCCTGAACGGGAGCAACGGCGGCGCCATCTGGCACACCGCGGTCGGAGGCCAGATCTACGGTTCTGTGGTCACCGCCGACCTGAGCGGCGCCGGGTACCAGGACGTGATCGTCCCGACGACGCTGGGCGTGCAGATCCTCGACGGCAAGACCGGTCAGATCGTGGCCACCTTCGCCACGGCGTACGGATTCCAGAACTCACCCCTGGTCACCGACGACGCCAACGGGACCATCGGCATCACGATCGCCGGGTACGGCCCGTCCAACCAGGGAATCGTGGAGCACTTCGAGGTCCTGGAATCGAAAGGGTCCGGTGTCTACGGCGCCGGAGCATGGCCGCAGTTCCACCACGACCCCCAGCTGACGGGGGACGCCGGCACCCCTCCCGTGAATCTGCAGGTGCCGTGTAACGCTCCCGCCGGCGGCCCCATGGGTTACGACATGACGGCGAGTGACGGAGGGGTCTTCACCTTCGGGAACATGCCCTTCTGCGGCTCGACGGGCAACTATCCGCTCACCGCCCCGATCGTGGCCATGGCGTCGACCCACGACGGCGGCGGGTACTGGACCGTGGCCTCCGACGGCGGGATGTTCGCCTTCGGCGACGCCGGGTTCTACGGCTCGATGGGCGGCCACCCCTTGACCAGACCGATCGTCGGCATGGCGGCCACGCCAGACGGGAAGGGCTACTGGTTGGTGGCCTCCGACGGCGGGATGTTCGCCTTTGGCGACGCCGGGTTCTACGGCTCGATGGGCGGCCACCCCTTGGCCAGACCGATCGTCGGCATGACGTCTTCGCCCGACGGGAAGGGCTACTGGCTGGTGGCCTCCGACGGCGGGATGTTCGCCTTCGGCGATGCCCACTTCTACGGCTCCACCGGCGGGCATCACTTGAACAAACCGATCGTGGCCATGGCTCCCGACGACGCCACCGGGGGGTACTGGCTGGTGGCGTCCGACGGTGGCGTCTTCGCCTTCAACGCCCCCTTCCTGGGGTCCACGGGCAACGTCCGTTTGACCAGGCCCGTGGTGGGAATCCAGGCATTGGCCAACGGCCGCGGCTACCGGTTCGTCGCCTCCGACGGCGGGATCTTCGCCTTCGGCGCCCCCTTCTACGGTTCCACGGGCGGGGTCCGGCTGACCGAGCCCATCGTGGGAATGAACGGTTTCTGAGGCGGCGTCCCCGGCTCAGTCTGCGGCCGGTCCCGCGATGGGGCCGCGCTCGCAGACGGCGGTGAGGAAGTGGGCGTAGCGGGCGATGAGCGACGGCCACTGGTAGTACCGCTCGACGTAGTCGTGGCCCCGGGCGCCGAGCACCGAGCGGAGCGCGGCGTCCGAGTACAGGCGGTCGAGGACGACCTCGAACTCGCGGAACGAACCGAACCACAGTCCACCGCCGGAACGCTCACAGTGCTCGCGGGTGGGATCGCAGGTGGCGTTCACGATCACGGGCACCGACTGTTCCCACGCTTCCAGTACCACCAGTGAGAAGGACTCGAGGGCGGACGGCGACAGCGCCACCTGGGCGTCTCGCACCAGATCCCACTTGTCGGGCTCGCTCACCACGCCGGTGACGACGATGTCCTCGTGTCGGGGGATCGATGCCGCCACCGGGCCCACGAGGGCCAGCGCCAGCGGGCCGGGGTGCCTCTGCTTGTAGAGCCGGAAGAAGCGGGCCAGCATGGCCGAGCCCTTGTGCTCGTCGACGCGCCCGACGCTCACCACGTAGGGACGGTCTCCGATCCCCAGGATGTCCGCCCCCGACCGGCCCCCCTCGACGACCGGACCCACACCCAGACCGAGGACGATCTGCGGAACCTGAGCGACCCGATGGACGCGTTGGACGAGGCGGCGTTCGGCGGCGGTGTGGTAGCAGATGGCATCCGCCCCTGCGTAGGTCGATCCGAACACGGGGAGGTAGAGAGCGGGCTCGTCGTGCGCCGCCGGATGGAGCACCCGCGGCACCGTGACAGCCTCGATCCCCATCACGGTCGGGTAGTAGAGGTACGGATAGAAGGCGACGACGTCGGCGTCACCGGCGCGCAGGGCGTCCACCAGCTCGAGGGTCACCGGGCCGTTGACCTCGACCCAACGGCGCGCCTCGGTCATGCTCGCCTGCGCCGGCGCCGGACGCAGACGGCCGTCGAGCTCGTAGAACTCCCGCGTGCGGCCCGAGGCCGACCGGAACCGGTGGACGGTCACGCCGTTGAGCACACTGTCGCCCGGGGTCAGGACGTCGTCCCAGGTGATGTGGTCGACGGCACAGGTGGTGAAGACCTCGACCGTCCAACCGCATTGCGCCGTCAGGTGCTCGGCCAGTTGCCGGGCGGCGGCCTCCGCTCCACCCATCACCTCGGGCCCGTAGCGAGGGGTGACGAAGGCGACCTTCGGTGTCACCGGGTCCCAGGGGCGGGAATGTCGCGACGGGCGACCACCACGTAGTCGCGTCCGTCGGGACCGGGGGTGACCGTCGCTCCGAGCCCGAGATCGTCCAGGAGATGCCCCCAGGTGGCGGGGCGGTAGGGCCGTGTCTGGACGAGATCGGCCTCCACCGGCGCGTCGGCCGCCTCCCACCCCGACGGCGCCAATGAGTGGACGATGATGACGCCCCCGGGGGCGAGGGCGTGCACCGCGCTCTCGAGCAACTGGCGGCGCTCGTTGTGGCCCGATCCCTCCATGAGCCCCGACATCACCACGCCTCCGAGCGCGCCGGCCTCCACCCCTTCCAGGTGACCGAGAACGGGCTCCTCGCGCAGGTCCAGATCCCCGAGCTCCTGGTCGGCCACCCGTCCGGGCCGGGGGTCGACACCGTATCCGTCGACCCCGCGGGCGGCGAGCACGGCCACCAGCCATCCGTCGCCGCAGGCGGCGTGGAGCACGCGTCGGCGACACCCATCGAGCTCGGCCGTCACCGTCCGGACCCACCAGGCGTCGCCGCTGTGGGCCCACCCGACATCGACCACGACGGAGAGCGGCACCTCGACGGCCTCGACCTTGCGGGTGAGCTCCGCCAGCTGGTGGTCCAGGATGTGCAACGAACGGCTGACCGCCGTCGTGAACTTGCTCACCTGGTGGGTGATGAAGCGGAGGTACCAGAAGTTCATGGAGCGGATGCTCTTCTTCACCACGGCGCCGCCGGGACGGCTCGACTCCACCGGGACGACCGGGTCGATGAAGGCGGCGGCATCGACCAGTCGGAGGACCTCGCGCAGCTCCTGACGCGTGCTCCCGAGCGGAGCGTGCTGGAGGAAGAGGGCGTCGAGCTCGCTCTCCAACTGCGCCGGCATGTCGCCCGAGGTGCGCCGGCGGCGCACTTCCTCGTCGATCTCGGCCCGGACCCGTCTGAGATACGCCCGATCGGCGTCCTCGGGCCCGGTGCGCGTACCCGACTCGGTCCCCACAGTGTCGTCGGTCACCGGACCTCCTCGGCCCTGCGGCACAGATGGTTCAGCAGATTGCCGCTCTCGATGTCGGCGAACCGTCCCCGTTGTGTCGCCACTTCCTTCATCGAGAAACGCACCCGCGGCCAGGCTACGGCGGCGTGATCGATCCCCCTCGTCTCGACCACCTCCGGGCCGTTCGAACGGAGCGTGTCGACCATCTCGTGACGCTCGTAGACGACGGCGAGGGCCTCGGGTGCCGGCAGCCTGGCCAGCACGCTGCGTGGTGTGCGGCGGGCGGCAGCCTGGCCGATCGTGGCCGGCATCCGGGGTAGCCTCGTGCGCATGGCACCCCATTCCACGCGCCCCTCGTCTGCCCTGGTCGCCGGCCCCGGTCCATCCATGCGGACCAACAACCTAACCGACCTCGCTTCGGCCGACGTCTTTCAGCGCCTGCTCAAGGAGAGGATCATCTTCCTCGGCAGCGCCATCGACGAGACGGTGGCCAACCAGGTCTGTGCCCAGCTCCTGCTCCTCGCCGCCGAGGATGCCGAGAAGGACATCAACCTGTACGTGAATTCCCCCGGTGGATCGGTCACCGACGGTCTGGCCATCTACGACACCATGCAGTACGTGAGCTGCGACGTGAGCACGATCTGCGTGGGTCTGGCCGCGTCGATGGGGCAGTTCCTGCTGTGCGCGGGGGCCCCGAACAAGCGCTTCGCCCTTCCCCACAGCCGCATCCTCATGCACCAGCCCTCCGGTCAGATGCAGGGTCAGGCCACCGACATCGCCATCCAGGCGGAGCAGATCGTGTATCTCAAGCGGATGATGGCCGAACGGATCTCGTTCCACACCGGCCAGCCCATCGAGCGGATCGAAGCCGATTCGGACCGCGACCGGTGGTTCACGGCCGAAGAGGCGAAGGACTACGGCTTCATCGACCGCGTGATCGAGCACTCGGCGGCCCAGCCGGCCGCTCACTGAACCTCACCGTCGGATCGGGGCACGAGTGACAGACGTACAGGCCGGCACGGGGACGCGATCACCCGACGGCGAGGCCGTCCCCGACGGATCGAGCACGTCGAGCGTCGTGAGCCAGAAGCACGCCGAGGAGTTGGCGGCGCGCGCCGTGCGGGTGGCGGCGAGGGGCAGCAAACCCACCCGGACGGTCTCCGCCCGGGTGAGCGTATGGCTGCGGCTGGGCGAGATGTGGCGGGCCCGGGAACTCTTCGTCTTCCTTGTCCGCAAGGAGATCAAGGTCAAGTACAAGAACTCGGTCCTCGGCTTCCTGTGGTCGATGCTGAATCCGGCGCTCACCCTGGCCGTCTTCTACATCCTCTTCACCTACTTCCTGCCCAACCACATCCCCTTCTTCGTCATCTACATGTTCTCGGCCATGCTCGTCTGGAACCTCTACCAGACGGCGCTGTTGAGCGGCACCACGTCGGTGGTGATCAACTCCGGCATCGTGAAGAAGGTGGCGTTCCCCCGCGAGATCCTGGTGTTGGCCTCGGTGGGCTCGGCCTTCATGTACTTCTTCTACCAATCGATCGTCATGATCGGGTTCATGATCGCCTTCCACCACTCCCCGGCCTGGGGGGAGCTCTGGCTCCTCCTGCCGGCGCTGGCCGCCGTCGTCGTCTTCGCCTCGGCGCTGGCCATCTTCCTCTCGGCCGTGAACGTCTATCTCCGCGACACCCAGCACCTGGTGGAGGTCCTTCTCGTGGCCTGGTTCTGGTCCATCCCGGTGGTCTACGCCTTCTCCGGCCGGGTCCACGACGCCCTCGAGAGGCACACCATCTTCTTCATCCCCCACACCAAGCTCATCTGGCTCTATTTCTCCAACCCCATCGTCCCCATCGTGATGACCTTCCAGCGCGTCTTCTACGGCATCTGGAACGCCCACTCCACGCTGCTGACACCGGCGATAGTGGCGTCACCGGCGAGACTGGCGGTTCCGGCGACGGCGACGACACCGGGCGGACCGGCGATACCGGCGACACGAGCGGCACCGGCGCATCACGCCCTCCAGCCGGTCATGTCCCATTACCCCATCCACTGGTATGTCGGGGCCGACCTCGCCGTTCTCGGGGTGTCGGTGCTTCTCTTCCTGGGCGCTCTCGTCGTGTTCGGGCACCTCGAGGGAAACTTCGCCGAAGAGCTCTGATCCGGACATGACGACCAATATCGCCGTCGACGTCGTCGACGTCTCCAAGACATTCCGCCTCTACCACGAGAAGTACTACTCGATCAAAGAACGCGTCCTCCACCTGGGGAACAATCCCTATGAGGACTTCTTGGCATTGAAGAACATCAGCTTCGAGGTGGCCGAGGGCCAGACGGTGGGCATCCTCGGCCGCAACGGATCGGGGAAGTCGACTCTGCTCAAATGCATGTCGGGGATCCTGCAGCCGACCAAGGGGAAGATCGTGGTGCGCGGTGCCCTCGCCGCCCTCCTGGAGCTGGGTGCCGGCTTTCAGCCCGAGCTCTCGGGACGGGAGAACATCTTCCTGAACGCGTCCCTCCTGGGCTTGTCGACGCGCGAGGTCGAGAGCCGCTTCGACGAGATCGTGGCCTTCGCCGAGTTGGAGAACTTCATCGACAACCAGGTGAAGTACTACTCGTCGGGTATGTACGTCCGGCTCGGCTTCGCCGTGGCCGTGAACGTCGATCCCGACATCCTGGTGGTGGACGAGGTGTTGGCGGTGGGCGACGAGAATTTCCAGCGCAAGTGCATGGGCCGGATCAAGGAGTTCCAGGACGACGGCCGGACCATCCTCTTCGTGACCCACTCCCCGGATCTCGTGCGCCAGATCTGCGACACCGGTGTGGTGCTGAGCTCGGGGGAGATGCTCGGGTACGCGTCGGCCGCCGAGGCCGTGAAGCTCTACCACGACCATCTGCTCACCGTGGCCCCGGGGTCGGCCATCACCACCTCCGAGCCCGTGTCGGAGGTACCGGCCTACCGGCCCGTCAGCATCGCGTCGGTCGACCTCGAACATCCCGGGTCGGGAACGAGGCAGCACCTCCTACCGGGGGAGCCACTGACCGTGCACGTCGCCTTCGAGGCCGCCGAGCCGGTGCCCGACATGGTGATCGCCGTCGAGGTCCACAACCAGCAGGGCGAACTGGCCTTCGCCTCGGACACCGACATCCTCGACCAGCACTTCGACGTCCCCGTGGGCAGCGGTCAGGCCGATCTGATCTTCGACCACATTCCCTTTCTCGACGGCGCCTTCACCCTGGCCATCGAGCTCAAGAGCCGGATGAGCGTGGTCTTCGACCGCCGTGAGCTGCTCCCGTTCGAGGTGATGAACCCCGGCCGGTCGCGCGGCACCGCCGCTATGGAGCTGCGAGTCGAGCTCAAGACGGCCAGTCTCAGCTAGGGCCTCGGGAGACCCCGGCGCCCGTCGGCGGCGCGGATGGTGTCGGCGGTATCGGCGTAGGGCGACTGGTAGCGGGGCTTGGAGATCCAGAGGCCGGGATGGTCTCGCGCCACGTTGGCCGGAAGGATGCCCGGGGCGGCCACGAAGCGCTGGGCGTTGACGGCGACGATGCCGGCGACCAGAAGGGTGGCCACGATCCCCGCCGTCCGCCGCACACCGCGGGCCCGGTGGTGCAGCAGCCGGCCGACGGGCAGGAACAGCAGCAGGGTGACCGGGACCAGATAGGACAGCACAGCCCCGCCGCCGGTGAACCGGTCCAGGGTCACCACCGCCACCGGGGGGACGAGGGCGGCGAGGAGGATGGCGCCGGTGCTCTGGTACCAGGGTCGCTCGGTCCGGTCGCCCGACTCGGTGGGCGCGCCCCAGATACGGCGCGCCACGTTCCCGCCGGGTTGACGGGTCGCCACCCGGGCCCCGGCCAGGACGAGGACGGCGAGAAGGGCCACCACGACGAGGGGCCCGAGGGTAACGAGGAACCATCCCCCGAAGGTGCCCACGTTGGTGACGGCGCCCGACGTCGGTGCCGCGAAGACCGACGAGGTGTGGGCGGCCTGCGAGATCTGGACGTGGACGGCATGGAGCCAGGCGTGGAGTCCGCCGCGCTGTATGACGATCACCGGCAGGAACCACGCCGCCACCGAACCGGCGGCGGCGACAACCACCGTCAGGAGTTGACCGACGGTCCGCACGCTCGCCACCACGGCGATGGCGGCGAGGAAGACGAACTCGGGGACGACCGACAGCTGTACGCCGGCACCGAGCCCGAGTGCGATCACGGCCACCACCCCGTGGGCGCGATACGGGCGGGCGCGCCGGGCCAGCACCACCAGGAGGGCGGCCAGGAAGGCGTCGACGCTGTACGTCGAGACGGTGGAGCCGGCGAACCACGACACCGGCGCCGAGGCCACCAGGGCGCCGGCGGCGATGCCGACCCAACGTCCGCCCAGTGCCGTCCCGGCCGCACAGGTGAGGCCGGTGGCACCGGCCGACGCCAGCGCGGACACGAGGACGAGACTGTGGACCGGGCTCAGGCCGGTGACGACATGGACTGCGTGACCGGCGGCCACGTAGAGCCAGGACCCCGGCGCCGGCGGCCGGCCGTGGGTGACATCGAAATGGTCGGAGCCGAGGACCAGGCGCGCACCGGTGAGATCGGTCGGGCGCGTCGCCCCGTAGGCCAGGCGCAGGATCAGGGTGGCGACGCCCATGACGACGGAGGCGGCCAACGTCGGTGACCGCAACCACGACGGCTCGCGGGTGGACCAGCCGCGTACCGAGGTGCGGTGGAGGTGGGAGACCTGTCGCAGGTTCTCGCGGCCGAGCGTGTCCACGTTCACCGGCAGCTCCTCTGACACGTGCCAGACGACGTCGGTGGCCGGTGCGATGACTGGGCCCCCGCCCGCTGCGGGGCACGCTACCAGCCGGTTCGTCGCCGCCGCGGGCCCCATCCGGGTGGTCCTTTGCATCGGGGCGGGGCGCCGATAGCATCGGCGCCATCAGTCCGCTGCGCCGTCTCCTCTTCGGTTCCCTTCGTCGTCGCGCGTCCGTGATCACCGGTGTCCTGGCGGTGGCGTCGGCGTCGGTGGTGGCGCTCCCCGCTCCCTCGGCGTCCGCCTATCCCTATGCGGACGTCACGCTCCACGTCCACGGTTTCGGCGGCGGTGCGGGAATGGGTCAATGGGGGGCGCTCGGCTACGCGGTGACCGGTTCCGGTTACACCGCCATCCTCCAGCACTACTACGGCACGCTGAGCGCCGGAGGGGTGACGACCGTGGGTGCATTACCGAACGGTTGGACCGACGCCACCAACGTCACCGTGGCCCTGACCGAGAACACGAATGGAGGCAATCCCGACGTTTTGGTCACGTCGAAAACGGCGTTCACGGCGGGGGGAGCGTCGGTACCTGCCGGTGGTGCCTCACTGTTCGCCTGGACGGGAACGACCTGGACGGTCGAGACCAGCAGTGCCGGTTGCGCTGGCCCGTGGAGCGCGGCCACACCGGTGGTCGGCGGTCCCGTGGCGGCGCCGGGTGCGGCCGAACCCTTCCCTGGGAACGTCTCCGTGACGGCACTGACGTTGTGTTACGTCGGCGGAACCATCACGGTGCGGGGGAAGATCGAGGGGACGCTCAACTCCGCCAATCAGGTCCGCGCCGTGAACGTCCTGCCTCTCGGGCAGTACGTGGCCGACGTCACCCCGTCGGAGTCGCCGGCCTCGTGGGGATCGTTGGGAGCGGCGGGCGCCCAGGGTCAAGCGATGGGCTTCCAGGAGCTCGAGGCCCAGGCCGTGGCGGCGCGCTCCTACGTCATGGCCACCTTCGGGAGCCTGCAGGGGTACTTCGGGTACGCCGACATCTGTGACACGACGGCCTGTCAGGACTACCCCGGCATCACCAACGAGAGCGTCATCACCGACTCGGCCACGACCGACACGGCGAACCTGGCCGTCCTCCTCCCGAGCAAGCTGCCCGCCCTGACCCAGTACTCGGCGTCGACGGGGGGGTACACCGCCGGAGGGACGTTCGCCCCCGTGGTCGACGCCGGCGACTCGATCTGCATCACCGGCGCCTGCAATCCGTACCACTCCTACACCGTCTCGATCCCGGTGTCGGCCATCACGGCCAAGTTCCCCCAGCTCGGGACCCTGGTCTCGGTCGACGTGGCCCAACGCAACGGACTCGGTGACTTCGGCGGCCGGGTTCTGGCCCTGTCGCTCGAGGGGTCGGCCCAGACGGTGGTGCTGAGCGGGAACACCTTTGCCGCCGACTTCTTCTCCTTCGGTCTCGGCGGTGCCGCCCTGTCCAACTGGTTCTCGGTCGGGGGCCAGCCGAGCGGTGGGATCGCCGGCTACTGGTTGGTGGCCAACGACGGGGGGATCTTCTCCTTCGGCGAGCGCCGTCTTCGACGGGTCGATGGGCGGACATCACCTCGACGCCCCCATGGTGGGGATGGCCCGGACGATCGACCACGGCGGCTACTGGACCGTGGCGTCCGACGGGGGGATCTTCTCCTTCGGGTCCGCCGCCTTCGACGGGTCGATGGGCGGGAAGCATCTCGACGCCCCCATGGTGGCGATGGCGGCCACGCCGGCCGGCGGCGGCTACTGGACCGTGGCGTCCGACGGGGGGATCTTCTCCTTCGGGTCCGCCGTCTTCCACGGGTCGATGGGCGGGCATCACCTCGACGCCCCCATGGTGGGGATGGCTCCGATGCCCGGCGGCGGTGGCTACTGGACGGTGGCCTCCGACGGTGGCGTCTTCTCCTTCGGCGACGCCGTCTTCCACGGGTCGATGGGCGGGAAGCACCTCGACCAGCCGATCGTGGGGATGGCGGCCACCCCCGACGGCGGCGGCTACTGGTTGGTGGGGGCCGACGGCGGGATCTTCTCCTTCGGTGACGCCGCCTTCCAGGGCTCGCTGCCCGGGATCGGCCTGCGGGCCACGGCCGTCTCGGTCCTCGCCACGGCCACCGGCGGGGGCTACATCGTCGTCACCGCCAACGGTCAGGCCGTCGGATTCGGCGACGCGCCCCAATTCGGCGACGTCGCCGGGGAGGTGCCGGGCTACGGCGGCCATCTGGTCGGCGGTGCCCTCGTCCCCCAGTGACGGCGGCGTGCCGTAACCGCGGCCCGGTGGCACCGCCCCCGCGACCCTGACCCCGTGACCGCGGCCCGGTGACGCCGAGGCGGAGGTCCGGGGCCGCCGTCCGCTACCGGGGGAAGGTCGTCGTCGTCTCCGGCGCATCGTCGGGGCTCGGTCGCCGGGTGGCCCTCGATCTGGCCGGGGCCGGCGCGTTGGTGACGGCGGTGGCCCGGCACGCCGAGGTCGTCGCCGACGTGGGTCGGGATCTGGCCGGGCGGTCCGACGAGTCGACGGCGGTCGTCTGCGACATTTCCGACACCGGGGCGTGGACGGCCCTGCTGGCCGCGGTGGAGAGGACCCGGGGCCGGGTCGACGTGCTCGTGAACAACGCGGCCACCGATCCCGGGATCCGGTTGGCCGAGATGACCATGGACGACGTCCGGCGCACCTTCGAGGTGAATCTCTTCGCCGCCGTGGCCGGCACCCTGGCCGTGCTCCCGGGGATGATCGACCGGGGGACGGGGATCGTGGCCAACGTCTCCTCCGACGGCGGGCGCCTCCCGTCGCCGGGACCGGGGATCTACCCGGCGTCGAAGGCGGCCCTGTCGGCCTTCACCGAGAGCGTCAGCTTCCGGGTGGCGGGCCGGGGCGTCCGGATGCACGTCGTCTACCCGGCCTGGATGCCCACGGCCATGGGACGCGAGGCCATCGGACGCGGGCTGCGGGCCCCGCCCCGGCTCACCCGGCGCACCGAGGAGGAGGTGGCGCGTCTTATGCTCGACCGGATGGGAGGCCCGAGGGTGGACATCAGCGCGTCCCGGCTCATCGATGCCGCCACCGTCTTCCGGGTCGTCGCCCCGAGGACCTATCACCACTTCCGTCGGACCTGGTGAGCGATCAGCCGCCAGCCGGCTTCCGGCCGCCGGGATGGTGACCGTCACCGTCGTCGCCGTCGAGGAGGTCCGTCAGTCGGGGGAAGGCCCGGAGGGAACCGAGCCGTCCCAGCCGGCCCACGTCGACGCCGACATCGGCCCCGGCCAGCAGCTGGCGATCGCCGTCCGAGTTGCCGTAGGCCCACAGGACGGCGCTGATGGCGCTCGCACCGGTGGTGTCAACGGTGCCGTCGGCCGTCCACTGGGCCATCAACCGCCGGACACGGGCCAGCTTCTCGGCGCCGCGGCAGTTGCGGCCGTCGTAGTCACCGGTCAGGCGGCCGTCGGGCCCGACGGCCAGGCGGGTGGCCACCACCGCGTCGACCCCCAGGTCCTCGCCGACGGGGGCCAGGTAGGCCTCGAGGGAGGCGGAGACGATGATGAGGCGGTGGCCCCGGGCGCGGTGCCACTCCAGCCGCTCCCGGACATCGGTCCGGGCGTGCCGGCGGTAGTGGGCGCGCCCGAACTCGGCCGCCCGGACCGCCGTCTCCCCGGCCGGGAGCCCCCCCAGGGTGCGCCGGAAGAGGCCCTGCTTGGCGTTGTCGGCCCAGCGACCGCCGAGCAGGGCCGCCGCCACCAGCGGACCGGCCGATGCGGCGGCCGCCGTCACCACCCGGCGCCGCCCGGACATGGCCACCAGGAAGGGCCAGACGCTGCCCCCGCGGGTGAGGGTCCCGTCGAAATCGAAGGCGGCCACCACCAACGGCGGCGCCGGTGTCATTCGGTGGACAGGGCGCCGCCGTGTCGGCCGGCGCCGGCCGCGAAGGCCCGGGCCCCGGCGATGGTTTCGCCGCTCCCGATGGTCTGGCGACCCAGCCGGGCCTCGGCGGCCAGGGCATCCTCCTCGTCGAGGGCCCACTGCCAGAGCACCGAGCGCCGGTCGTTGCGCAGGCAGGTCTGGGGGAAGGCGGCCAGCTCCCGGGCCAAGGAGAGCGCCTCTTCGAGGGCCGCTCCCGGAGCCACCAGGCGGTTGACGAGGCCCATCCCGAGGGCTTCGGGCCCGCCGACCCCCCGGCCGGTGAGGACGAGGTCGAGGGCACGGCTCTGGCCCACGAGTCGAGGCAGGCGGACGGTGCCGCCGTCGACCAACGGGACCCCGAAGCGCCGGCAGTAGACGCCGAGGACGGCGTCGGTGGCGGCCACCCGGAGGTCGCACCAGAGGGCCAACTCGAGGCCGCCGGCCACGGCGTGACCCTCGATGGCGGCGATCACGGGCTTGGACAACTCGAGGCGGGTGGGGCCCATGGGCCCGGGTCCGTCCTCGAGGACGGGGCGGGGGTCGCCTTCCGAGAGCGCCGTCAGGTCGGCCCCGGCGCAGAAGGAGCCCCCGGCACCGGTGAGGACGGCCACCGAGGCCGAGGCGTCGGCGTCGAAGGCCTGGAAAGCGCTCAGGAGAGCGTCGGCGGTGGCGCCGTCGACGGCGTTGCGCCGCGACGGCCGGCAGATGGTGACGACGGTCACGGGGCCGTCGGCGGTGACCTCGATGGTCGGCACCGCCGCATTCTCCCAGAGCGCCCGTCGGGACCCCGCACCACACTGCCCACACCACACTGGCCGCACCAAACCGGCCGCACCACACTGGCCGCGGCCAGAAAGGTGACTCCGCCGGTCGACAATTGCGGGGCCGCCCGCTACAGTCGGGCGGGAGACGCCGAACCGGCAGGGGATCGGCTCAGGACCGCATCGACTCAGGACCAACACGACAGCAGGAGGAGACAATGGCAGTCCGTCTGGGCGACACCGCCCCCGATTTCACCGCCGATACGACCGAGGGCACGATCAACTTCCACGAGTGGTTGGGCAACTCGTGGGGCATCCTGTTCTCCCACCCCAAGGACTTCACGCCGGTGTGCACCACCGAGCTGGGGGCGTTCGCCAAGGCCAAGGGCGAATTCGACAAGCGCAACACCAAGATCATCGGTCTCTCGGTCGACTCCGTGGAGTCGCACAACGGGTGGAAGAAGGACATCGAGGAGACCCAGGGCAAGGCTCTCAACTTCCCCCTGATCGGCGACCCCGACAAGAAGGTGGCCGACCTCTACGACATGATCCACCCGAACGCCAACGACACCCTGACGGTCCGCTCGTTGTTCGTCATCGGCCCGGACAAGAAGATCAAGCTCTACATCACCTACCCGGCGTCCACCGGCCGCAACGTCGACGAGGTGCTCCGGGTGCTCGACTCGCTCCAGCTCACCGCCGACTACCAGGTGGCCACCCCGGTCAACTGGAAGGACGGTGAGGACGTGATCATCGTCCCGGCCGTCTCCGACGAGGATGCCAAGGCGAAGTTCCCGAAGGGTTGGAAGGCCCTCAAGCCCTATCTGCGGGTGACCCAGCAGCCCAACAAGTGAGCCCAACCGCCTGACGAGGCCACGGTCCGACCCGGGCACGAGACCCGGGTCGCGCCGTAGCATCTCGTCCGGTGGTGGGTCCTTCCGACGGCGACGCAGGGCACCGGGGGACCTACGCATTCGGCGACACGGCCGTGGCGTCGAGGCGGCTCGACGTCCTGGCCCAGGTCTTCGGTCCCACCAGCCGGGCCCTCTTCGGCGACCTCCCGCCGGCGCCGCGCCGGGTGGTGCTCGACCTCGGGTGCGGGCCCGGGCACACGACGGCCATGCTCGCCACCGCCTTCGCCGGAGCCGACGTCATCGGCATCGACGCCTCCGACGCGTTCGTCTCCGAGGCCGCCGCCACGGCACCGCCGCGTTGCCGTTTCCGGGTGGCCGACGCCACCCGCATACCGCTTCCGGGGGCGCCGGCGGACGTGATCTACGGCGCGCTTCCTCGTCGTCCATCTCCCCGACCCCTTTGCCGCCATGGCCGCCTGGGCCGGCCAGCTGGCCCCCGGCGGGGTCCTGGTGGTGGAGGAACCGGAGCACATCGAGACCGACGACCCCGATTTCCGCCGCTACCTCGAGCTGGCGTCGGTGGTGGTCGGCGCCCGCGGCGGTGACCTCTACGCCGGTCGCCTCCTGGCCGACGCTCCCGTCCCGGCGTCGGCCGAGGTGGTCCTGCGGCGTTCCCGCTCGCTCGACGTCCCCTCCGGTCTGGCGGCCACGATCTTCTCGCTCAACCTGGCCACCTGGAAGCACGACCCGGCCGTCGCCGCGCTGGCCTCGGCCGACGAGACCGCCGAGCTGGCCGACCGGTTGGAGCGGCGCGGCCCCGAGACGGCGACCGGCGTGATCCGTTGGTGGATGCGCCAGCTCGTCGTCAGGCAGCGGTAGGAGCCGGCAGCGGTTGGAGCCGGCAGCAGCAGGGGAAGTCCCCGTAGTCTGCGGCGGTGCACCGCGTCCTGGTGCGGACGGTCGTCCTCGACTACCCGTCCGACGTCCACGACCCGGCGCGCGACTTCTGGCAGGCCGCCCTGGCCGGCGGCATCCGCCGGGGGACCACGAACCCCGAGTACCACGTGCTCGAGCATCCCGCCGCCGTCGGGTCGGTCCTGGTCCAGAAGCTGAAGGCGGGAGCGGGCCGCATCTACCTCGACGTCGAGGCCGACGACACCGAGGCCGAGGTGGCCCGTCTCGTGGCCGCCGGCGCCGAGGTGGTGGAGCGGATCGACGACTGGACCGTGCTGCGCGATCCGGGGGGGCTGCTGTTCTGGTGCCCGCCGTGCTCGACACCGGCTTCGCCACGTTCGCCCACACGGTGGGGTCCTGACGCCCCGGGCGACTACGAGAACGCCGAGTCCGTCCGTACCACCTGGACCTGCCCGACGCCCGCATCGGCATCGAGCACGACGTGTGCCCGCGACTGCGTCCCGGCGCCGACGGACTGCATCGACTGGACGGTGCTGAGGCCCCCGTCGTGCAGGCCGAAGACCTCCACGTCACCGAGACCGCTGTGGGCGACGACGCTCACGGTCGGCCCGGGCGGGACCTCGACGATGAGTCGGCCGACGCCGACGCTGGCGGTGACATGGGTCGTCCCCGTCCGAAAGTGCACGTCGCTCAGGTCGACGGTGAGATTGCCCACGGCGAGCCGGTAGTTCGGTGCCACCTGGCCGGCCGACGTCGGGTGCCACTGAGTGTCGCCGATCCCGCCGCGCAGGGGGACGCCGCTGGCCGCCTCGATCGAGAACACGGTGGCCGCCGCCACCACCATCACGGCCACGAAGGCCAGGAGCACGGTGAGAGCCAGCCACCGCAGGCGCGATGCCGCGGTCCGGTTCCCGCCGCTCCCGGCCACCAGGGCCACCGCCAACACGAGGGCGACGGCACCCAGGCCGAAGCCGACCCCGCCGTCGGGATGGGGCCACCACAGGCCGTTCGACAACAGGTCGGAGAGGGCGATCACGCCGATGACGACGCCGAGGGCGATCACCACCAGGCTGCGGCGCGGCGGCCGGCGCCCCGCCCACAGCTGGGCCACGGGGTGTTCCTCGTCGTCGGCCGGGATGAGTAGCCAGGCGGCCACGTAGATCAGGGCCCCCGAGCCCCCGAGGACGGTCAACACGGCGAAGGCGATCCGGACGATGGCCACGTCGATGTCCAGGTACTGCGCCACCCCGGCGGCCACCCCCCCGAGGATCCGGTGCTCCATGTCCCGGCGCAGCCGACGTCTCCCCGTGTCGGCCGGAGGCCCGGCGTCGCCGGGGGTGCCACCGCCGGGGGGCCCACCGCCGGGGGCGTCGGCGGTCCCGGTGCCGGACGCATCGTGGGCGGAGGCCTCGACGACGGCCGTGACGGCGTCCGATGGATCGGCCGTGGTGTCGGGACCGTCCGGTGACGGATGGGAAATGGGTTCGTCTGCCATGTCCCCATCCTCGGGCCCCGGGCCCGGATCCGGTATCGGGAATGACCCGGAGACAACCCCGACCGGGGCCGACCGGTCTGGGTGACGCCCCCGGTGGTCGCGCCGGAACCGCCATGCGATCATCGACCCATCCCCGATGATCCCTCCAGCGGCGGGACCACGCCGTCGACGCATCCCCATTGGGCCCGCTGGCGGGTGCCCCGCCAGCCCGGGCCGCTGCGCCGGAGCACCACCGACCCCATGGTGGGCGGCGTGGCCGGGGGCCTGTCGGTCCGCTTCGGGATCGACGCCAACGTCATCCGCCTGCTCTTCGCCGTGCTGACGCTCGGCGACGCGTCCGGCTTCGCCCTCTACGTCCTCGGATGGCTGCTGATACCGCGCCAGGGGGAGACGACGTCCATCGCCCGGCGCGCCGTCGCCGACCGCCGGGCCGTCGCCCTCGGCCTGGCCCTGGCCTCCCTCCTCGGTTGCCTCCTGCTGGCCCTGGACGCGCTCGGGGTGAGCATCGTCGCCAATCTCATCGGGCCCGTCTCGTTCGGTGCCGCGGGGTTGGTGGTGGTGTGGCGCGCCGCGTCGGACGAGGAGAGGGCATTCCTCCACACGGTCATCGACGAGGCCCCGGTTCCCGGCCTCCCCGACACCCGGACGCGCCGGATCCTCGTCGGTCGGGTCGTCGTCGGCGTCATCCTGGTGGCGACGGGGCTCGGAGGCCTGGTGGCCACGCGCCACACGACGGGGGCCACCCTCGAAGCGCTGGGCGCGGCGGCGGTCGTCGTGGCCGGGTTCCTGGTGGTCTTCGGTCCCTGGTGGCTGGCGCTGGCGCGCGATCTCGCCGTCGAGCGACGCCAGCGTGTCCGCACCGAGGAACGCGCCGACATGGCCGCCGCCATCCACGATTCGGTCCTCCAGACCCTGGCCCTGATCCAGCGATCGTCGGCCGATCCCCGTGAGGTCACCCGGCTGGCCCGGGCGCAGGAACGCGAATTGCGGGCGTGGCTGTTCGAGGCCCGGCCCCCGGGGTCGTTCGACGCGGCGGCGGTGACGACGGTGGCCCAGGGTGTCGCCGTCGATCGAGAGCGAGGTCGAGGAGAGCCATGGCGTCCCCGTCGAGTCCGTCGTCGTCGGTGACTGCGCCTTGGACGACCGGCTGCGGGCCCTGCTGGCGGCGGGGCGCGAAGCGACCGTCAACGCCGCCGCGTGGTCGGGGGTGGACACGGTGTCGGTGTTCGTCGAGGTGGAGCCGACGAGGGTCTCGCTCTTCGTCCGCGACCGGGGCAAGGGCTTCGATCCCGGCGCCGTGGGCGAGGACCGACGCGGGATCTCCGACTCGATCCGGGCCAGGATGGCCCGCCACGGCGGGACGGCGGACATCCGCAGCGTCGTCGGCGAAGGCACGGAGGTCGAATTGGTCATGCCCAGGTCCGGACAGCAGTGAGCACCGGGCGCCCTCTGCGCGTCTTCCTGGTCGACGATCACCGACTGTTCCGGGCCGGCGTCCGGGCCGAGCTCGGGCCCGAGGTCGAGGTGGTGGGGGAGGCCGACGAGGTGGCGGCGGCCATCGAGCTCATCGGCGAGCGGCTTCCCGACGTCGTCCTCGTCGACGTGCACATGCCCGACGGCGGAGGTCAGGCCGTGATCGACGCGGTCGGTCGCGCCCATCCCGACGTGCGCTTCCTGGCCCTGTCGGTGTCCGACGCGGCAGAGGACGTCATCGGCGTGATCCGGGCCGGGGCGCGCGGTTACGTCACGAAGACCATCTCGGGAATCGAGCTCACCGACGCCATCGTCCGGGTGGCCGACGGGGACGCCGTGTTCTCGCCGCGCCTGGCCGGCTTCGTGCTCGACGCCTTCGCCGCCGACCCGGGCGCCGCCGGCGGTGCCCCTGTGACGTTCGACCCCGAGCTCGATCAGCTCACCCCGCGTGAACGCGAGGTCCTCCGTCTCATCGCCCGCGGCTACGCCTACAAGGAGGTCGCCCGGGAGCTGTCGATCTCGGTCAAGACGGTGGAGAGCCACGTGTCTGCCGTGCTCCGAAAGCTCCAGTTGTCGAGCCGGCACCAGCTCACCCGCTGGGCGTCCGAGCGCCGCCTGTTCTGAGGCGGCTATCTCCGGCTGGCGGCCCCGAAGAAGCGGTCGAACAGGCCGTCGACGCCGGCGCCGTGCAGGGTCATCCCGCCGTCGACCACGAGCGTCTGTCCGGTTATGAAGCGGGCCAGGTCGGAGCACAGGAACACCACCACGTCGGCGATGTCCTCGGGGTCGCCGATGCGACCCGCCGGAGTCGTCCGCCGGTAGCGCTCGACCTCGTCGGGAAGGCTCGAGGAGGGGCCGGGTCAAGTTGGTGCGGATCATCCCCGGGGCCACGGCGTTCACCCGGATGGTGGGCCCGTACTCGAGGGCGGCCGAGGCCGTGAGGGCCATGACCCCCGCCTTGGCCGCCGAGTACGGTGCCTCGCCGGCCGACGGGCGGGTGGCGCTGATCGACGACGTGTTGACCACCGCGCCACCGCCGCCGGCGAGCAGGTGCGGCACCCCGGCGCGCATCCCGTTGAAGACACCGGTCAGGTTCAACCGGACCAGCCGGTCCCATTCCTCGGGGTCCCATCCGGCCAGCGGCGCCATCGTGCTCCCGCCGGCGTTGTTCATGAGGAGCGAGATGCCCCCGAGTCGGGCGGCGGCGTCGTCGACGGCGGCCCGCATGCCGTCGGCATCGGTGACGTCGACCTCGATGGCCAGTCCGTCGATGCTCCTCGGCCGTCGCCCGAGCCGAGTCGAGGTCGATGTCGAGGACCGCCACCGGGCCCCGTGGGTGGCGAAGCCTTTCACACGTGGCCCGGCCGATGCCCGAGCCGCCGCCCGTGACCACGGCCCGCTGGCCGACCAGGAGACCGGCGGCCGGCGCGGGAGGTCATGGGATCACCGGCATCTCGCCCACGAGCGACGTCCGCAACTCGCGTTTGAGGACCTTGCCCTGGGGGTTGCGGGGGAGCGGCTCGGACAGGAACCAGACGTGGCTCGGCACCATGAACGAGGCCAGACGCTCGCGGGCGAATCGGCTCGAGCTCTTCGGCCGTCACGGTGGTCCCGGGGCGCAGCACCACCGCCGCGCCCACCTCCTCGCCGAGGACCGGGTGGGGGACGCCGATGACGGCGCAGTCGGCCACCGCCGGGTGCTCGAACAAGGCGGCCTCCACCTCGACCGAGTAGACGTTCTCTCCGCCCCGGATCACCATGTCCTTGGCCCGGTCCACGATGTGGACGAAACCCTCCTCGTCGATGCGGGCGATGTCACCGGAGTGGAGCCATCCGGCGGTGAACGACGCCGCGGTGGCCTCGGGCTTGTTCCAGTAGCCGCGCACGACGTTCGGGCCCTTGATCCACAGCTCGCCCGCCACCTCGGGTCCCCGGGGAAGGTCGGGGGTCGGCTCGGCGCCCTCGAACCCCTCGGGTACGACGGCCACGTCGCACACCGGGACGGCGGGTCCCACACTGTCGGGCTTGCGGACGTAGTCGTCGCCCACGTTCATGGTGGTGACCGACGAGGTCTCGGTGAGCCCGTAGCCGTTGGAGGGCGCGCCCACCGGGAAGTGCTCCTTGATCCGCCGCACCAGATCGGGCGGGGCCGGGGCCCCGCCGTAGGCCACCGAACGCACCGACGAGGTGTCCCGGGTGGCGAAATCGGGGGAGTCGATCACCTGCATGGCCATGGCCGGGACACCCCCGAAGGTGGTGATGCGTTCGCGCTCGATGAGCTCGAGAGCCCGTTCGGGGTTCCAGTGGTGCATCATCACGAGCTTGTTCCCGGCCGCGGTGTTGGCCACCAGGATGGAGTGGCATCCGGTGGCGTGGAAGAGCGGGACCGAGAGCAGGTAGGCGTTGCCGTCGACCCTGGCCCCGTCGCCGGGCCCGTTGGTGGGCCCGTTGGTGGCGCGCAGCGAGGCCCGGGCGTTCAGGAAGAAGAGGCTCATCAGGTTGGTGGCCATGTTCCGGTGGGTGCCGACGGCTCCCTTGGGCTTTCCCGTCGTTCCCGAGGTGTAGAAGATGGTGGCGTCGTCCTCGGGTGCGACGGCCACGTCGGGCAGGGCGACGTCGTTCGTCGTGGTCGTCGCACCGTCACCCACCAGGTCGGCGAACGCGATCAGGGGCACGGGCGACGCCGGGAGATCGTGGAGGGCCGTCCGGTCCTCGCTCGTCACCACAACCGCCCGCAGGTGGGGGAGCTCGGCGAAGTGGGGGAGCAGGCGAGTCAGCCGCTCGCTGTCGACGAAGGCGACGGCGGTGCCCGAGTCGTGGAGGCCGTACTCGAGCTCAGGGCCGGTCCACCACGCGTTGAGCGGTACGACCACGGCCCCGGCGGCGGCCGTGGCCCAGAAGGCCGTGACCCACTCGGGCAGGTTACGCATGACGATCGAGATCCGGTCGCCCTTCTCCACGCCGAAGCGCTCGCGCAGCGACCGGGCCAGGGCGGCGGTCCGGGCGAAACTCTGCTCGAAGGTCGTCCGCTCGTCCTCGTAGACGAGGTAGTCCTGGTCGCCGTGGCCGCGCGAGAGCTCGAGGATGGCCCGCAGACCCGTGGGCGCGTTCTTCCACACCCGGGTGACGACGCCGCGGATCTCGACGTCCTCCATCTCGAACATCTGACCGGTGGCGGTGAGGGTGCGGTTCGCCTCCTCGATCGACATCGGCGCCGTACTCGCCATGACGGGTTTCCTTTGCTGTTTCGGTCGGTCGGTTGTGGTCGCCCGGCGACGTCAGGCGCCTCAGCTCCGGGTGGCCGGTGGGCGCCGGCGTCGCCAGCCGTCGGCCACCGCCGGCGGTGTCCACCCCGCGTCCTCGGGGTCGAGGTTGGTACCGGGGGCGACGACGGCGTCGATGCGATCGAGGGTGGCGTCGGACAGGGCGACGTCGACGGCCCCGAGTGCGTCGACCATCTGTTCCATCGTCCGGGGACCGATGATGGCCGACGTCACCGCCGGATGGGTCAGGACGAAAGACAGGGCCAGGTGGCTGAGGGGGACGCCGGCGTCCTCGGCCACCGGAACCAGGGCCTCGATGGCCTCGAGCTTGGCGCTGACCTGTGGGCGCTTGGGGTCGTAGCGCGACGGCATCCGGCTCGCTCGTCCCCCCTCGGGCAGTGGTGCGTCCTTCCGGTAGCGGCCCGTGAGCCATCCGCCGTTCAGCGGGCTCCAGACGATGGCGCCCATCCCGTAGCGCTGGCAGGCCGGAAGCACCTCGGCTTCGATGCCGCGGGCCAGGATCGAGTAGGGGGGCTGTTCGCACTCGAAACGCTCCCGGTGTCGACGCTCGGCCACCCACTGGGCCTCGACGATGAGCGCGCCGGGGAACGTCGAGGACCCGATGGCCCTGACCTTGCCTTGATGGACGAGATCCGAGAGCGCACCCAGGGTGTCGTCGATGTCGCATGTCGGATCGGGCCGGTGGACCTGGTAGAGATCGATCCAGTCCGTCCGCAACCGGCGAAGGCTGGACTCGACCTCGCGGACGATCCACCGACGCGAGTTGCCGGCCATGTTGGCATCGGCGCCCATCGGCGCGTGGAACTTGGTGGCCAGCACCACGGCGTCGCGCCGACCCCCGGACAGGGCCTTGCCCACGATCTCCTCGGACTCACCGGAGGAGTACACATCGGCGGTGTCGATGAAATTGACACCGGCGTCGAGGGCGCGGTGGACGATGCGGACACAGTCGTCGTGGTCGGAGTTCCCCCAGGCGCCGAACATCATGGCGCCCAGGCACAGGGGGGAGACGTGCATCCCCGTGTGACCCAAGGTACGCAGTTTCATGGCCGTCCTTCTCTCATGGCTCTCTTCCTCATGTGGTCGTCATGTCCGCGGTGCCGCTCCCGGAAGGGTCGCCACCGGGGACGAAGATCGTGGCCCGGTAGTAGGCGAGCTCGGCCAGTGACTCCCGGATGTCGTCGAGGGCACGATGCGTCGTTCCCTTGGTCGGCGCCTTGCCCAGTGCCTCCGGGTACCACCGTCGGCAGAGCTCCTTCACGGTGGAGACGTCCACCGAGCGGTAGTGCAGCCAGTTCTCGATGTCGGGGAGTTGGGCGGCGAGGAACCGGCGATCCGTTCCGATCGAGTTGCCGCAGAGCGGTACCGAGCGCTTCTCGGGCACGTGGGCCCGGATGAAGTCCAGGGTCTGGCGTCCGGCGTCGGCCAGGGTGAGGCTGGAGGCCTCGATGGCGTCGAGCAGCCCCGAGCGCGTGTGCATGCCCCGGACCACGTCGTCCATGGTCGCCAGTTCCGTGGCGCCGGCATGGACCACCAGGTCGGGGCCCTCGGCTACGACCGCCAGGTCGTCGTCGGTCACCAGGGTGGCGATCTCGACGATGGTGTGGCGCGCCGGGTCGAGACCCGTCATCTCCAGGTCCATCCATACGAGCACGGGGCGATGCTAACGGGTGCCACCACGGCCACCCCGCCGTTCGACGCGGCTGCCGTTGTCGGCCATTAGGGTACGCACCCGTGCTCGAGGTGCCGCTCGTCCGGCTCGACCCCGACCTGCCCGTCCCTTCTTACGCACACCGGGGAGACGCCGGGGCGGACCTCTACGCCCGCGAAGACGTCGTGCTCGCCCCCGGCGGTGACCGGCGGCTCGTGCCCACGGGGGTCGCCGTGGCGCTGCCTCCGGGATACGCGGGCTTCGTCCTCCCCCGCAGCGGCCTGGCGCTGCGCCACGGCGTCACGTGCCTCAACACTCCCGGCCTGATCGACGCCGGATACCGTGACGAGCTTCGTGTCCTGCTGATCAACACCGACCCTTCGGTTGCCTACGAGGTCAAGCGAGGTGACCGCATCGCTCAGCTCGTCATCCAGCCGGTCGAGGAAGCGAAGTTCTCCGAGACGGATCAGGGCGAGCTCCCCGAGAGCAGCCGGGGGTTGGGCGGCTTCGGGCATACGGGCCGGTAGGCACCGGACCGCGCGGCGACCGATCGCTCTATGGAACGTCTCACCGGTCTCGATGCCAGTTTCCTGGCCATGGAGACACCCACGATGAAGCTGCACGTGTTGGCGGTCATGGTCTTCGAACCGCCGGCTCGGGCAGGAGACGACGTCGAACGACCCTACGAGAGCATCCGGCGGGTCGTCGGAGAACGGCTCCACCTGGTTCCACCACTTCGGCGACGTGCCATGCGTATCCCCTTCGGCCTCCATCACCCCGTGTGGGTCGAAGACCCGGATTTCGACCTCGAGTTCCATGTGCGCCGGTCGAGCGTGCCCGCACCCGGAGGTCCGAACGAGCTCTCCGCTTTCGTGGGCGAACTGGCCGGTCGTCCGCTCGATCTCGACCGTCCCCTGTGGGAGATGCATGTGGTCGAGGGACTCGAGTCCGGTCACTTCGCCGTCGTGACAAAGCTCCACCATGCCGCCATCGACGGGGCGGCGGGGGCGGAGACCCTCGCCGCCTTTTTCGATCTGGGCCCGGAGTCACGCGTCGTGGCACCGCCTCCGGACCCGTGGCAGCCTGAACAGCTCCCGAACGAACGTGACCTGGTGGCGGGGGCCCTGTCATCGCTGACGCGTCAACCCGAACGAGCGGCGTCCGCCCTGCGGCGCACTGTCGGCGCCGTCCTCGGCCTCTCCGAGCGCAACCGACGGCTGCGCGAGGAGGACGGCGTCCAACCGCCGCCCGCTCCGTTCCGCGCACCACGGACGTCGCTCAACGGTGCCATCTCGGCCCACCGGCGTTTCGCCTTCATCGAGGCACCACTCGACGACATCCAGACCGTCAGGCACGCCTTCGGAGGTACCGTGAACGACGTGGTGCTTGCGTGCGTGGCCGGCGCGTTGCGCCGATTGTTGGCCGAACGCGGAGAGCTCCCCGACGACCCGCTGGTGGCCATGGTCCCCATGTCCACGCGCACCGCGGCGGACGCCGGCGTGCTCGGCAACAAGGTGCACGCCATGCTCGTGTCCCTAGCCACGACGGTGGCAGATCCGGTCGAACGCCTACGGGTGATCGCCTCGGGGACACGACTGGCGAAAGAGCAGGCCCGGGTTCTGTCGGAGGACCTGCTACGGGAATGGGCGCAGTTGGCCATTCCCGCGCTGTCCACGCGCCTCGCCCGACTGGCGGGCAACGTCCGTCTCTTCGACCATGTGCCCGCGCTGTTCAACGTCCTCGTCTCGAACATACCGGGACCCGATGTCCCCCTCTGGTGCGCCGGGTCGCGGTTGGTCGCCCTCTACCCCGTGGGTCCCCTGGCCGACGGGGTGGGTCTGAACATCACGGTCATCAGCTATGCCGGCACGCTCTACTGCGGCGTTATCGGGTGCCGCGTCCTCGTCCCCGAGGTGGACCACGTCGCCCATCACCTCTCCGACGCCCTCGGTGAGCTCGTCAAAGTAGCGGTCCGAACCGGGGGACACTGGGCTTAAACGTCCTGTCCGTCACCGGTTGAACCTCCGGCGCCGCCCAAGACTCCTCGACCCGTTCGGGGAGGTTGATAGAATCGGTCCGGAACAGGCGGACGTGGCTCAGTTGGTAGAGCATCACCTTGCCAAGGTGAGGGTCGCGGGTTCGAATCCCGTCGTCCGCTCCAAAGAAAGTCCAGGTCAGAAGCTAGTTTTCAGAACGGCTGGCCGGATGCCTGGTCGCCGTTCGCTCTACTATCGCCCCGCCTCGACGGCACGAACGTCATGCACCACGTGCTTGACCCAGGATTTAGGCATGCGAGCCCGGCATTCCCGCTGGGACCCTTACGACAAATCGCGGGGCAGAAGCTCCATCTTTATGGAGAAGCGGTCCGACGGATGCGTGTGGATGCCTACCGCGATGAGACGCCCGCCCCGATCTCGATGTCGTCGCACTACGACCAGTGCCGCCGATCCGGGCTCCGCGTTGAGCGCGTCGGCCTGCTCGTTGTCCAGCAGGCCAGCACGGATCTCTTGTTCGATCATCTGGCCTGCCACGTCGTCGGGCGAAAGCGCAGCCGTGGCAATGACCTTGCGGGCCTTCGCCGTGTTCGGCACGTACTGTTCAATGAAGCACACGGGCTCCTTGACGCGGCGGTCCCGCAGGATCCGGGGACCAGCGAAGCGGAACCACCGGTCTCCGACGTTGCACCCGAGGCGACGGGCGGTAATTTCGTCGACCTTCACGACACTGCCTTTGGGTCGGACGATCCACGTCGCATTGACGTTGGTGGCGATGTCCTCGGCCGATCCTGGGAGCCAGCGGTACGCGACGATCGGCTCGGCGGAAATGACGCTGGTGCCGAGTCGGGGACGGCGCTCGACCATGCCGACCTCGACCAGGCCCCGGATCGCCTCTCGAATGGTGTGCCGTCCCACGTCGTATTGCGCGCACAGCTCGGTCTCGGTCGGGAGCCGAGAGCCCACCGCGACCCGACCGGACGAGATCTCGTCCGAAATCGCTCGCATGATCTCCTGATAGCGGGGCGGGCCGCCCCCCGTGGCCGGGCGCATCCGTCCTACCCGCAGTCCATTGGTTGCATCGCTCCTGTCGCCGTGGAATCATCCGGATCATTGATCTCAGCACGGCGACCTGTCGCCGTCAAGGAAGGTGAGGCACGATGGAGTTCGACGACGACTTCCGCTTTGAGATCGACGGGCCAGTGCGGCGAATCATCCTCAATCGGCCGGAGAAGCACAACGCCTTGTCGGTGTCGATGCAGAAGCAGCTGCACGAGGCGGTGCGGGCCGTACGCTTCGACGAGGAAGCTCGAGTCCTCGTCATCTCCGGAGCCGGCAACACCTTCTGCGCCGGCGACGACATCGCCGAATTCCCTATCCTCAATACCCGCAAGCTGGCTTTCGACTCTGCCACGCCTCTTCCTGAACAGGCGTCCAACCCGACAGCCAACACCTTCCTCATCGTGTCCATGTTCCAAGAAACGGCGGCCATGCTCGAAGGCCTGGTCGATGTCGTCACCATCGCCGCCGTCGACGGGGTATGCATGGGAGGCGGCCTCGAGCTCACCTTGTGCTGCGACTTCGTACTTACCACGCCTGATGCTCGTTGGGGTATGCCTGAGATCGACATGGGCATCACCCCGGGTTGGGGCGGGTGCACCCGGCTGCAGCGTTTCGCAGGTCGGCGCCGGACAAAGGAGATCAATCTCCTCGGCTACGAGTTCAGCGGGCGCCAGGCCGCCGAATGGGACCTGGCCAACCGGGTCGTCGAGCGCGAGGACCTCGAGGCCGAGGTTAAGGGGCTGACCGATTTGATGCTGGCGAAGAGCCGCTACGCCATCCGGCGCTCGAAGTATGTGCTGAATAACGCCGCCGATGGGGTTCTCAGCCAGGTGGCCGCCTTCGAACTGCCGATCGATCCGGCAGTAGGACCGCTCGACGTCCACGGCATCGAGGCCTTTGCCGCCAAGCGACCAGATCTCCAAGACCTGCGCAACCGTTCGTCGTCGATGTGGGCCGACCAGCGGATCTGAGCGGCCAGTGTCCGGATTCTCCTCTGATGAACTCCGCCAGGCCTACGAGCACTTCGTGGCCGTCAGCGACGGCTGCGCGGCGACGGGCGATTACAATGCTTTCGCCGACCTCTTCACCGAAGACTGCACGTACGTCGAGCACGTCTTCGGCGAGATGCGCGGGCGGAACGAGGTCCGCAACTGGATCGTGCCGCTCATGAAATCTTATCCGAACGACCAGATGGTTCGTTACACCCACGACTGGGTTCTTTTCGACGAGGAGAATGGTCGCGTGGTGTTCTGTGCCCGAACCCATATGGCCGATCCGGGCGACGGGAGCGAGCACTCCGCGACGAACTGGACGAGGCTGGATTACGCGGGTGACGGGCTTTTCCGGCGCGAGGAGGACATCTACAATCTCGCGAACTTCGTGAAGCTGCTCGAGGACTGGCAAGCTGCCAAGAACAGAGCCACGGCCTGAATTGGTGGATTCGGTTCGACGGCCTTCGGGCAATGACCTGGGAGGATCACTTCACGATTCGTGCACGGCGGGACTCGCGAATCAAAGCTTCCTGAAGTCGCGGCGAGGGTGCAGACAGATAGACGTCGGCCTCGAGGTGGACGGCCGCTGCCAGAACCTCCATCCCGAGAATGTTGAGGTCGTGGCGGCTGCGCAGTTGCCCCATCACGGGAGCCAGGTCCCGCAGGCTAACAAGACCGATCTGGTCCGGTAGCTCCAACAATGCCCGGATGGCTCGATCGCGTGTGGGACCCGGGAGCGACGCAAACGGAGTCGACAGAGCTCCCAAGTTCCGATTCGAAGCTAAAACCGCTTGACAGAGGCGGACGTACCAATACCCCGTTGTGAAGACGTCTGCTCTCCGGCGAGGTGGGGTGCTACCTCGTAAGACAGCTCCAAGCAACTGGTCGTCGATTAGCTGGATCACTCGCTGCGGAGTTCATCGTCGCCCAAACCCTGTCGGGCACGGTCCCAGTCCTCTTGCGACACCGCCTCGAGAAGCTGGCGGCGCAAGCGATTGACCCCGCCAGGAATCAGGATCACAGCGTCTCCGATATCCAGATAGCCAACCTCTCCACCTGCGTCGAGTCCCCAGCGGTGCCGGGCTGAAGCAGGAAGACTCATCTGTCCCCGCTGAGACACTCGAACGTCACCTGTAGTTGTCATGCCAGCATCTTACAAGGTAGAAGTAATAGTTGCATTGTAATCTGGGAAAGTCAGGAGCGTGTCCCGAGATGGTGGGCCCGCGCTTTGGGAGCTGTTTGAGCACAGGGGCTCGTAGTAGACCGCTCTACAACAGGCCGGATCCGAGGCGGACTCAGTGGAAACTGGCTGGACAGAAACGCAGTCCAGTCAATGGGGACGGAACCCATGGACGAAAAGAATCACCTTGCCAAGGTGAGGGTCGCGGGTTCGAATCCCGTCGTCCGCTCCAAATAATCGCAGGTCAGAGACACATTTCGACGGTCTCTCATTTTTCGCCTGCCCATCACTTGCCCATCACGGCGGATGAACCTCACTCAGATCACGTGATGCTCTTCTGAGCTTCACCTGGTAGAGGTGACTTTCAACCGAGCGTCAGTCGAAGTGATCGGCCCTCCGAGTTGTGTCCGTGCCTCATGAAGCAACCGGCTGACCAGGGCGGTTCTAGGGGCATCGTGCGTTGTGCAGGATGCCCGTAAGGTCCGAAAACACGATCCGGGGTTGCTACGCCACAAGTTCGTACTCGTGGATGAGCCCGCCCAGTCGGTCACGTCGATGAATGCGAAGGTGGGGCTCGTCGGTATCGCCGAGGGAGGGTGGTGACGCCGTCACCCGAGTCCCTGAACCGGCTGCTGGGATCTCCTGGGAAATGCCTTGGTGAGGACGGTGGCCGTTGTAGTGGCGCAGGTAGGCCCGCAGGACTCGTTCCAGATGGCGCGTATTCACGATCAGCAGGTTGTCGAGACACTCGGTCCTGACAGCCCTCACGAACCTCTCGGCGTGGGCATTGGCATTCGGGGTCCGAAACGGCGTGCGCAGCTGCTGAGCTCCTGCGCCGGTGAAAACGGTGTCGAAGCTCGACACGTACTTCGTATCGCTGTCACGGAAGAGGAAGTTGACCATGACGTCTTTGTCTTCGAGGGCGCCGGTCACGTTTCTCGCCTGTTGGGTGACCCAGGCACCGTGCGGATGTTCGGTCACCCCTGTGATCCACACCCGCCGCCGGCCAAGTTCGATAAAGAAGAGCACGTAGAGTCGTTTGAGTGTGAGCGTGTCGACGGTGAAGAAGTCGGTGGCCACGATATGGGATGCCTGCGCTCGGAGAAAGGCTCGCCACGTGGGTCCCGCTCGCCGGGGGCGGTCTGATCCCGTGGTCCTTCACGATCCGGGCGATCGTGCTCGCCGCCAGCCCGACGCCGAGCTTGATCAGCTCTCCTTGGATGCGGCGGTTGCCCCACCGAGAGTTCTCCTTGGCCAGACGGAGTACAAGGGCGGTGGTCTCCTCGATGACCAGCGGTCGCCCGGATCGACGATGCGGATAGGTCCAGCGCCGGGCCACGAGCCGCCGATGCCAGGCGAGCAGCGTCTCGGGCGTCACCGAGAAGCAGGACCACAAAGACGGGGCGACTGAGCGCCGCCAGAAAGGCACGGTCGGCGGGCTGGTAGGCAGACCGTCTGACCTCGCGTCTGAAAACGGCCATCTCTTGGCGCAGGGCCAGCAGTTCGACCTGGTTGGTGGTCTCCGAGCGCAAGAGGACCAAGGCAAATCCAAGGACATGGCGAAGAGTGAGATACACGAAAGCCCATAGGCCTCCACGCACCTGGTGACGCCTCATTCGCTGGACGATCCTATCCGTCCCGATTCAGAAAGGTCCTGTTCAGTGCCGTAATCGAGTATTCGGACGGTACGGGGGTTCTCGGAACCCACAGGCGCGCTCAGGACGACCTCCGGCTTGGCCATCGCCCTCGTGACGGTAAGCCCGTAGCAGAGTTCAGCCGGTCGTCGAGGAGCCGAGGTCGTCGGAGCGCCCGGCGGCCAGGCGCTCCCACTGGGCCGACGGCCTTCCGTTCGTGCGGAATTGGCTGCCATCGTTCTTCCAGAACTGCGGCCATCCGTCGGGCGAGTCCTCATGCACTTCCTGGCGCCCGTACACTGTCATGTCGAGCAGGCTGTAGGTGGGGACCATCGCCTCGGCGGCGCGACCGCCCGTCCAGTACGTCTGGAAGACGCGGTCGCCGTGGCGGAGGTAGTTCACCATCGCGCCAAACCCGCCGCCGTCCCCGAGGAGCGCATCGGCCGAGTCCTTCGCCGAATACCAAGGCATCTCGTAACCCATGAACTCGCGGTAGCGCGAGCTCTCGGGGTACGGGCCCTCGCTGAAGGTGGCGTAGGTCACATCCCGGGCATGCAGGTAGGACAGCTCGCGGACCTGGCCGTTGAAGAAGGTGCAACCCTCGCACTGCTCAGGTGCCGGTCGGCCCGTGTGCCACATGTGGTAGTAGACGAACAATTGCCGACGTCCCTCGAACACGTCGACGAGGGGGACCGGACCGTTCGGCCCGACGACAGGAATGCTGCCGTCGATCTCGAACATCGGCAGACGTCGACGCACCGCTGCAATGGCGTCGCCCTCCCGGGTGTGCGCCTTCTCGCGCACGAGGAGCTGGTCGAGCTGCGCCTCCCACGTCGCCCGGTCGACGATCGGCGGCATCGGTGTCGAATCAGCGATGTGGGTGGTGGACGACCCGCTGGACTGGTCGGACATGGGGACCTCCATTTCTCGGCGCTCGAGCCGCGAACCGGTTGCATCAGTCTGACGCTGCGGCCGTCCGAGAGTCAACGCCCGGCGGCGACGTGCTCGACGGTCCTTCCGAGCCGACGATGAGTGGGTCGTTCCGACCTGTCAGTCGGCTGGTCAGTTCGTCGCGGGCTGTGAGAGCACGTGGAGTTAGGTCTCCTCGCCGGTTACGACCGGGGCGGCGATCTCCTTCGTGTCCACTACGACTCCGGCGGCCTCGAGGAGCCGCCCGCTCGTCTCCGGGGCGTAGCTGTTGGCCACACCGACGTGGGAGATTCTCAGCCGGCTTGCACGCGAGATGGACGTTCATTTTGTGGTCGATGTCGCCCCGAATGAAGGAGCTCATCTGCGCGAAGTCGACTGACTCTGTGGTACACGTGGTACACGATCCCTTTCCTCGCGCTCCACAAAAAACGCACGCAACATGGACAACTACGGTCAATAGGGGTCCGCTTTCTTCAGTCGAAAACGTCGATCACGCTGCGCCGATTCGCGAAGGTGCAGGTAGGGGAGTTTAGCTGCGCTGATCGTTCGATCCGACGTCCTGATCCGAACGTGGCGCGACAGGCTGGCCGACCTGCGGCAGGATTCCACGGCGCGCAAGGCCGTCGAAATTCTGGCCGAACATCCCGTTGTTTCTTCTGATCTCATCGCCGCACGCCTGGAAGTTTCCGAACGCTCCGGGCGGATTGCGCTTCGAACGCTGGCCGATCGGGGGATCGTCCAGCCGTACGAGAAGCAGCCAACGCGTTCCGGGCGGCCGCGCCAGTTCTGGGTGGCCGGTGAGCTGATCGACTTGGTGTCTGGTTGGCCGGGTATCTAAGCCGGGCCCTCGCCGAGATGGACGTCGCATCTGATTTCCACGAGGTGCGGGGTCTGGATCGCCGACGACCATGTCTTAGTAGACCGGTCTACAACAGAGCCTAACTCTGGCACTCTAGATGGAAACTGGGTGGACGGAATGGCAGCCCAGAGGATTGGGGTGGACCCGATGGACGAAAACAATCACCTTGCCAAGGTGAGGGTCGCGGGTTCGAATCCCGTCGTCCGCTCCAGAGAAAGTCCAGTTCAGAGGAGTATTCGTGAGCGCCGGCCTGTAGTGGAGGCGTGGCGTGGCTGCTGACCCGCGATACTGAACAACCTCTCCTGGGAAAGGCTCCCGATGATCGCTGCCATCGCCGGGGCTTCTGGTTTTGTCGGACGTGCGCTCACGACGCACCTGCTCGGGGGTGGGCACGACGTGATCACCCTCGGTCGTTCCGTCGGCTCCGTCTCGACGGACGCGAGGGCCATCGTTGTCGATGTGGGTGACGAAAGCGCTACCGCCATCGCGCTAGTCGGTGTCGAAGCCGCCTACTACCTCGTCCATTCGATGGCCGCCGGTGGTGGGTTCCGCGTCGTCGACCTTCGACTGGCCACCGCCTTCGGGCGGGCCGCGGCGCGGGCCGGCGTTGGCCGGATCATTTATGTCGGAGCCCTCGGGGACGCACCGAGCTCCGCACACCTGGCAAGCAGGCACGAGGTCGGTTCCGCCCTTGCCGCTGCCGGCGTGCCCGTGATCGAGCTTCGCGCCGCGGTGGTGTTTGGCTCGGGCAGCATTTCGTTCGAGATGCTCCGTTACTTGACGGAGCGACTTCCGGCAATGGTATGTCCACGGTGGGTTCGCACTCGGATCCAGCCCATAGCGCTGGTCGACCTCCTTGCCTATCTGGAACAGTCGCTCCACGTCCCTCCCGGCATTTACGAGATCGGCGGCGCTGATGTCACGACATACCGGGAGATGATCTCTGCATATGCCGCGCGTCCGGGGTTTACGTCCCCGGCGCATCATCGACATCCCGTGGCTCACACCGCACCTCTCGGCGTACTGGGTCGACCTTGTAACGCCCGTCGATCGCTCTGTTAGCCATGCCTTGATCGAGAGCCTCGTCACCGAGGTGGTGGTGGTCGACCCCGAACCGGCGAGATGGGCGTTCTCGGTCACGCCGATGGGGGTCGAGCCCGCGCTTGCCGCCGCGCTCGACTCCCAGGAGGAGGAAGTAACTCGCTCGCTGTTCGCCCGTCGTAACGGCCTGCTCGAAGGCGTCTACTCAGCTGTATTCGATGTCGTCGTCCCACCGGGCATGGAGGACTTGGTCGTTCGCGATCTGGAGACCATCGGGGGACGGCTCAGCTGGTACGGCGCTCGGCCCGGGTGGATTGCCCGCCTTGTCCTCGGACGCCTGGTAGGCGAACATCTTCGCCGACTCCGGCCCGCAGCCGTGGTCCCGGGAGCACTCGTCGACTGGTGGCGCATCGCCCGGGTCGGGTCAGGCGAGTTGGTGCTACGGAGTGTCGGATGGTTCCCCGGTGACGCCTGGTTGGGGTACCTCGCCGGTCAAGGAGCCTTTCATCAAGTAGCCGCGTTCCGTCCCCGAGGCATACCGGGCTTTCTTTACTGGAAGCTGCTCAAGCCGATACACCGAGTGGCGTTCAACCGCATGGCTCGTCACCGTGTTTCCCTGTCGTCGAGGCACACGAGAGGCACCTGAGCCGCAATGGGTCACCTCGTAGTAGACCGCTCTACAACACGGCGAATCTCTGCTGGGCTATATGGAAACTGGGTGGACGGAATCGCAGTACAGGCGACTGGCGAGGATCACGTAGATGAAATGAATCACCTTGCCAAGGTGAGGGTCGCGGGTTCGAATCCCGTCGTCCGCTCCAGAGAAAGTCCAGGTCAGAAGTATTTTTGTGAGCGCCGAGCGGATTGTCCGCTGGGCGCTCTACTCATTCGCTTTTCTATCCCCCATGGCGGGGGTTCCGGGGAGTTCGGAATCTGCCAAGGCGGGCGCCGTCGCCAGCGCGAGAGCGGCGGGGTCCTTCAGGTCTCTCTCGAGATTCGGTGACCAGATGATGCCAACAGTTCGTCGTGCCGGTCACCGACGCGCTCGAGATCGGCCTGTTACCCAGCCGTCTCGATAGCCGGGCGCACGGGGCGGGCCAGCGCGTCGGGTGAGGTGTCCACCTCGTCAAGGACGGTGTCCCCGGCCAGTACGGCCGCCTTCCACCGCTGATGCTCGTCGTCCCGCGCCACGAACTCGGGCATCACCTCGCCAGCGAACAACTCGAGGCTGGAGCAGATGTCCTCATGCGTGTTGCGGCCGGCTTGGTTGATGAGAACGACCTGGTCGACGTGCGAAGCCTCGAACTTGCGGAGCTTGGTCCGGATCGTCTCGGGCGAGCCGATGAGTCCGCCGGTGTGCATGTTCTCGAACTGCGGTGTGCGCCGGAAGGACTGGTACTCGTCCCACAGGTTCTCGGCCGTCCCTGGCTCGCCGGGCACGTGGGTGGCGTAGTAGCGCAGTGCGAAGGCGAAGAACGTCCAGCCGTCCGCCTTGACGTTGGCCTCCTCGTCTGTCGGGCAGCACATAAAGCCGCCCACCACCGCGATATTGGGGTTGGTGGCATAGTCCGCCAGCTTCTCCTGCCGCTTGGTGAAAGCGTTGTAGTAAGTGCTCACCCAGGCGTGGGCCTCGTCGGCGCTGACGAATTGGAAGCTAAGCGCGCCCATCCCCCGGCGCCCGCAGTACTCGATCGTGTCACGCTGCGAGCAGGCGACCCACAAGGGCGGGTGCGGCTTCTGCATAGGCTTCGGGATGACGTTGCGTGGCGGCAAGTCGAAGTACTTCCCATGGTGCTCCGTGCGCCCCTCACTGAACATCGGAATGATGGCGCGTACCGCCTCCTCCCATACCGCGCGCTTGTCGCGGAAACGGCGGCCGAATGGGTGCAGCTCTGTGGTGCTCGATGCCTCGCCCATGCCGAACTCGACCCGGCCGTGGCTCAGGAGGTCGAGAGTCGAGATCCGCTCGGCCACCCGGGCGGGGTGGTTGGTCGTCAGCTGGATGATGCCGTGGCCCAGGCGGATGTTTTGGGTGCGCTGGCTGGCAGCGCCGAGAAAGACCTCCGGGGCCGAGGAGTGCGAGTACTCCTCGAGGAAGTGGTGCTCGACCTCCCACGCGTAGTGGTAACCGAGGCGGTCGGCCAACTCGATCTGGTCGAGCGACTCGTGGAGCAGCCGGTACTCGCTGTCCTTGTCCCACGGCCGGGGCAGCTGGTGCTCGTAGAAGATCCCGAACCTCATGCCGGTTACCGTACCTTCGACAAGTTCTGGGCGCGTCTACTCCGGCGAAGCCCTGCGATTGGTTGCGTCTCTGGGCGCCCACGACTATCAGGAGCATCTCGAGGTTGGGTTAGTCCGGATCAGCGCGGCGGCAACTCGTAGTAGACCGGTCTACAACAGGGCGAATCTCTGGCGGATTCAATGGAAACTGGCTGGACGGAATCGCAGGCCAGGAGACTCGGCCGGACTCCATGGACGAAAACAATCACCTTGCCAAGGTGAGGGTCGCGGGTTCGAATCCCGTCGTCCGCTCCAGAGAAAGTCCAGGTCGTGGCACTACGAGGCGTCGAATTCGGCCCTTCGCGGCGCGTTTGGGCCCCTCGTACACCACGTTTGCACCGCATTTTCTGACGCTTTTTGGGCGTCGGGCGGTTGACGCTTTATTTTTGCGCGTGAGGGTCGTGCGTTCCGAATATCAATTCGAATCCAGTCTCCACCGCCCTGCGGAAGTGCTTCGAAGCCGGGGGGAAGTAGCAGCGGTTCGATGTTCGAGTCCACTGGCCCCCGCCTGAGCGGACTCAAACCGTCCCGTCGATTGACTGCGCACCCGGTCCTTGGAGGTGAAGGCGATCTTGGCGATCTGGGGAACGTCCATTCCCTGGGCCGACCACAGCACGATCCGGGCTCGTCGCCACCACACCACCAACCCCGAATCCCGACGGATGATCCGCAAGGGCCGGTTGCCCTGGTCGTTGTTGATTTCCTTGACCCATACGCGTTCAGCCATGGGCCGACTCGAGCGCGACTGGGAGATCAAAGTGGTGGACGCGACCCCCCAACGTTGCCGGTCGGGCACTAGTGCCGCGACTGGCAACGTTGGAGGGTCGCTATACGTCTTCGATGAATCCGAACTCCTCGTAGAGCCTGACGGCTGCCCAGTTCGTACGGTCAACGAAGAGAACCACCTCGGTGTGTCCAGCCTCGCTAAGAGCGCGAAGCGACGAGCTCAAAAGAGCCTTTGCTGCTCCCCTTCGGCGAACCGAATGCTGGGTACAGAGAAATGAGAATCTCCGGTACTCCGTTGAACAGCTGGACAAGACACACACCGATGATGCGGTCAGACTCAACGATCATGAATGATGCCTCTTCCAGCGGTGCGCCGCCGTCACTACCGCTGCCGAAGTTCATGACAACCTCGTGCTCGTCGCCCACCCGCTCGATCTCTCCTTCGAACGCTTGAGCGACTGCGAGGGCTACTCGCTCCGTCGGATGCGCAGTGTGAAGACTCCCTCCCGACTCAAGTGGGAGGCCTTCCAACTGGTCACCGAGCGGGCGAGACATCCGAGCGACGTGAGCCGGATCAGGCACATCTCGAATCTAATGCTCCGACTGCAAGCATTGGAGAGTCGCGTCCACCACTCTGACCTCCATGTCGCGCAGAATTTGGTCTTCTCTACCGAGGAGGTTACGTGCGCGACGGCATACGTGTTCGAGACATCAACAACGAGGAGGGCAATCGCCTGTTGCGGATCGTCCGGCGGTCCTCGGGATCGGTGGTCACCTGGCGAAGAGCCCAGATGGTCCTGCTGTCGGCCCAGGGTATGGACGTGGCCCAGATCGCCAAAGTGGCCTTCACCTCGCCCGACCGGGTCCGGGCCGTGATCCACAACTTCAACGACGACGGCTTCGACTCCCTCGTGCCCAAGTACGCCGGCGGCCGGCCCCCGACGTTCACCCTGCCCGAGCGCCGGGAAATCAAGAAGATCGCCCTGAGCCGGCCTGTCGACCACGGCCTGCCCTTCTCGACCTGGAGCCTGACCAAGCTGGCCGAGTTCCTCGTGGCTGAGGGGGTGGTCGACGACATCAGCCACGAAGGACTGCGACTGCTCCTCCGAGAGGAGGGCGTCTCGTTTCAAGTGATCAAGACCTGGAAGCAGTCGACCGACCCGGACTTCGAGACCAAGAAGAACCGGGTCCTTGAGCTCTACGACATCGCCGATGGGAAGGCCAAACCAAAGAGAGGCGACCCCAGGGTCGTGATCTGCATGGACGAGTTCGGACCCCTCAATTTGCTGCCCCGGCCCGGGAGGCAGTGGGCCCCGGTGGCCGTGAAAGGAGTCGGGGCCGCCGAGGATTACCGCCGACGGCGGCGCCGGGCCACCTACACCCGCAGGAAGGGAGTCCGTCACTTGATGGCTGCCTACGACCTGAACGAGGACAAGATCTACGGCCACATCAAGACCAAGAAGGACCGCACCACGTTCCTCGAGTTCTGCCGCTACCTCCGCACCCTCTACCCGCCCGGAGTTCGCATCGCCCTCGTGATGGATAACTTCAGCCCCCACCTGTCGACCACGAGAGATACGAGGGTCGGTGACTGGGCCACGGCCAACAACATCGAGCTGGCCTACGTCCCCACCAACGCCAGCTGGCTGAACCGGATCGAGGCTCAGTTCCAGGCGCTGCGCTACTTCACCCTGGACGGAACCGACCACCGCTCACACGAGGAGCAGAACTCGATGATCCGTCGCTACATCATCTGGCGCAACCGCAACGCTCAAGACAAAACACTCCGTGAGCTGGTAAAGCGCGCAAACGTTGCTTGATGCGGCACTAGATGGACGGAACAACCCGAGCATCGAGGCCTGTGGACGCGAGCCGCAAATGATGCTCAAATCACGCGCGGCGCAATAATCGCCGGAGCAATAGCCAGCGGGCCGACCCGAACCAAAGAGTGAACGGGCTCGACCACATGGTGAAGAGGAGTCCAGGATGCTCGTTCGTCGTTTCTACGTCGTCCAGCGCACCGTCAGCCGCCTTTTCTTGGGCCTGACGCTAGGAGTGGGGATCGTCGCTCTGTCGGTACTTTCGGACGCCTCACCGGCGAGCGCGGTCTCGTGTTCGGCGGCCGGGTCGACTGGTCTCACGGCAGCGCTCGTCGCCACACCGGGCACAATCAACACGAATGTCGTGGCGACGGGCTGTGACGTTGGCATCTTCGTGGATGTGAACGGTGTCACCATCGAAAACAACACCGTCAGCGGGGCCAACAATGAGGGCATCCTGGCCGAAGATGTGACGAGCCTGACGATCAACAATGTCACCGTCGAAGACAATAATGTTAGCCCCAATTCCCAGATCCCTGATGCCCACGCCGTGGCGCTCGACGGAGTATCAAACGCCACGATCACCGGCAACACGATCGAGAACAACAGCAGCGGCGGGATAGGCGTCGCCGACAACGGGCCGGTGGATCCGGGGGCGCCGAATGCGGGCCCGGGATCAGCGGTCACGGCCTCGAACAACACGATCAGTGGCAATACCTTCACAGGTAATACGGGTGGATGTGCGATCATCGTCGAAGCGTGGGACCCCGGTGGAGGCGTCACTGGCACGACAGTCCAGAACAACATCGTCACCGGTGCCGTCGGTCAGTTCGGTCCGCACGGACCGGTCATCGGCCAGATCGTGGTGGCCGACGATGCGGCGGGAGCGAGCGTCTTCGGTACCACGATTGAGGGAAACACGATCATGCAGAGTTTCGTGTCGGGCATCACGCTCCACGCCAACGCGCCCCATGACGTCATTTCGAACACGTCCATCGAGAACAACACCCTGAGCGAGAACAACTGGGGCTTCGCCAATGCAGCACCCTCGACCGATGCCATCGCTCTGATCACGGCCCCGTTCCCCCCCTCCCTGGCGGCGTCGATCACAGGGACGACGATCACCGGCAACACCATCACCGATCAAGTGGTGGCCATCTGGAACCAGGGCGCCACCGGAACCACTATCGGGGCCAACGCCATCACCCTGCCCGCCGGGGGGACGGCTGTCTTCAACGTGCCGACGGTCGGAGGCGGGTACTGGCTCAGCGGCGCCGACGGGGGTGTCTTTGCCTTCGGTGACGCCTCGTACTACGGGTCGGTTCCCGGTCTCGGTGTCCACCCCCAGCAGCCGATCGTCGCTGTCGCCCCCAGTCGAGACCGGGGTGGATACTGGGAAGTGGGCGCCGATGGCGGGGTGTTCGGTTTCGGCGACGCCTATTACCACGGGTCGGTCCCGGCCTTGGGTGTGCACGTGCACAATATCGTGGGCATAGCACCCACCCCCCCCACCGACTAGGGCGCCACGAACGGCCTCGGCTACTGGCTGGTCGGCTCTGACGGCGGGGTGTTCGCCTTCGGCGACGCCAAGTACTACGGCTCAGTACCCGGCCTCGGAGTCCACGTCGACAACATCAAGGGGATCGTGCCCACCTCCACCGGCAAGGGCTACTGGCTGGTCGGGTCCGATGGTGGGGTGTTCGCCTTCGGCGACGCCAAGTACTACGGCTCAGTACCCGGCCTCGGAGTCCACGTCGACAACATCAAGGGGATCGTGCCCACCTCCACCGGCAAGGGCTACTGGCTGGTCGGGTCCGATGGTGGGGTGTTCGCCTTCGGCGATGCCTCCTACAATGGGTCACTTCCCGGCCTCGGGATCCACGTGAACAACATTGTGGGCATCACAGCCAGTCCCGACGGTCTCGGCTACTGGCTGGTCGGGTCCGACGGCGGGGTGTTCGCCCTCGGAGACGCCGGTTTCGATGGATCGCTCCCCGGCCTCGGCGCCAAGGTCAACAACATCATTGGCACCGCGAGCACGTGACATGGGTGATAGAAGGCCAAGGCAGCAGACTTTCCTCAACTCATCTCCTTGTCTTCGACCATGACGCCTCCCACGTCTTTCGTGCGGACACCAGATAAGAATTTCGACCGGCTGCCCGACTGGCCCTACAAACCTCGATATGCCGAGATCGACGGGCTACGGGTGCACTACATCGACGAAGGCCGCCCGAATCGGATGTCTTTCTTCTGACCCACGGGGAACCCAATTGGTCGTACCTGTACCGACACTGGGTGCCCAGGTTGGTCGACGCCGGCTACCGCGTGATCGCCCACGACCACATCGGCTTCGGGCGTAGCGACAAGGTCACCGACGAGGACAGGTACAAGATCGACCGCCACGTCGCCATGCAGAGGGCGCTTCTCGAAAGCCTCGATCTGGAGCGTATCCACCTGTTCTGCCAGGATTGGGCCGGACCCATCGGCTTGCGCAATGCCTGCGATCAGCCGCAACGGTACAGCCGGCTGTTCATAGCCAACACCTGGCTGCACCATCGCGGCTATGAGTATTCCGAGGGCATTCGCTTTTGGCGACAGATGGCGACGGACCCAGACGCCCTCGGCGGCGACATGCCCACCGGGAACCGTGGCGGGCACCCTACGCCGGCCGGGCCACGACCTCGATGCAGTGCGTGCCGCCTACGACGCGCCGTTCACCGGCTACGAGTCCAAAGCGGGCGCCCGCCGGTTTCCGTGGTGCATCCCCTTCGGCCAACCGGTGGAAGGAGGTGCCGAGTGGCAACAACGTTGCTACTCCCAGCTGCCCGACCTCGGGTTGGCTGTCCACTTCGTTTGGGGGGATGCCGATCCCGTCTTTCCCTTCTCCCAGGCGGAAGAGTGGGCCGCCACCATCCCCGGCTCAACCCTGGACCGCATCGAGGGGGCAGGGCACTTTGTCCAGGAGGATGCGCCCGAGGATTGCGTGACCGCCATCCTCGCCCGCATCTCGAACGGGAGGACTGTTGTGTGACAATATCCTGTCGCCACCCCCTGCTGCGGACACACCAGTGGGCATGCTCAACAAGCTACCCAAGAGCTTGTCGGGCCATAGTTCGGATGAACCGCTTGGCATAAGCGTTGTGCGCGGCGTCAAATGATTCCATCCAGTGGAGAAAGTCTCGGTAGCCGAGAGCGTTCACCTCGAAAGACTCCACGCCGAACAGGCTGCTGACGGGATTCAGCGCGGCGGACATGTCGACATCAGATGGTGTCGACTCCGCCGGTGATGGGGCGTTCGGGCTCTACGATGATCGTGCCATCCCTTCCATCTTTCCTTTGTGGTCAAGGGGTGGCACGGCCGTCCTGGGAAGGAGACCGGTTCTGGTCGACCTGCTGGAACAGGACGACCCGTCACCCTCCGGAAAGGAGAGTGTCGCGTTTGCTGTGTCTCGAGCCCTGGTCGACGACGCCGGTCACCAGACAGTTAGACGTCACGCTTCTTCTCAGTCAAGCCAATGACCCAAGTACGCCGAACGTAGTGACGGCCGCCCCACCGATGGTGGATCCAGCGCCGTGTCAGGCAAACGCAGACGATAGGAGCATCGGAGCCCAGAAGGTCGTCCTCCTACAATTGTGGGGGTACACCCCCGGTTCGGCTCCGGGAAGCATCGTGGACATCGTTCCTGGCTGAAGTCTCGGTCCGACGGGTAACCCATCGTGCTGCAGCCAGGGAACCGGCATCAGACAAAAAACTGCCGCAACTTCGATTTTGTGCTGATGGGCTGGTAGGCCACACGACCTCAGCGTCGACAAGCTGCCGAAACGCAGTTCGCGAGCGGTCAGAAATTTCGGAGCACTAGGATCGCCTGTGGCGGAAACGGCTCTTGACCGAGGCGGGGGTGCCATGGGAGCAGAGACCAGGTCCAAGAAGCGACCCTTCGAGGCCGCGGTGAGCCGCCGGCTGGTCTCGACCGCCCTGGCCGTCGGGCTCGCCACCTTCTCGGTCGCCATTCTCCCGACTTCGATGGCCGAGGCGGCTACCGACACGGTGACCAACTGCTCCGGCTCCGTCTCGGTGTCCGGCTCACTGCCCTACGAGGTGTCGAACGCCAACCCGGGCGACACCGTCACGTTCGCCCTGTCCCCGCCGTGCGCCACCATCACGCTCACGTCGGCCATCGTCATCTCCAAGAACCTCACCATCACGGGGCCGGGAGCGAGCACCCTGGCGGTGAGCGGGGGAGGCTCCGTCTCGGTCCTTGCCGTCGATTCCGGCGTCACCGCCGCCATCTCGGGCCTTACCATCGACGACGCCGACGACAGCACCGGCCCCGGCGGAGGCATCTACAACGACGGCACCCTGACCGTCACTGACAGCACCGTCTCGGGCAACACCAATACAGTCGGTTACGGCGGCGGCATCCTGAACGACTCGGGCGGCACCCTGACCGTCACCGGCAGCACCCTGTCGGGCAACACCTCCGACGCCTACGGCGGCGGCATCCTGAACGACGGCATCTTGACCGTCAGCAACAGCACGGTGGTGGGTAACAACGGCACGGGCGTGGGTGGGGGGATCGACAACCAGGGCACGGCCACCGTCACGAACACGACCCTGTCGGACAACACCGCCGAATTCGGCGCCAACATCAACAACCTCGACACGCTGAAGATGGGGGCCACCATCGTGGCCGACCCCGTCACCGGTACCGACTGCCACGGTCCGGGTACCCTCACCGACCTCGGCTACAACCTCGACGACGACGGCTCGTGCGCCTTGACCGCCGGCACCGACCTCTCCGACCACCCCGCCGGCCTGGACGCCTCGGGGCTCGCCGACAATGGCGGCCCGACCGAGACCGTCTCCCTGGACGCCGGCAGTGCGGCCATCAACCACGTGAGCAACGCCCCGCAGTGCCCGGCCACCGACCAGCGCGGGGCGCCCCGGACCGCCCCCTGCGACATCGGTGCCTACGACACCGACTGGGGTCCGGCCATCGACCTGAACGTGTCGGGATTCGACGCGTCGGGAGGGAATCCGAGCTTCACATACACCACGAACGCCCCGGGAGGGATCGTGTCCGGCACCCTCACCTGCACCACGGTGGACGGCGGGGCGCCCATCTCCGGCCTGGCGGCGGGTTCCTACACCATCGACGGGTCCAGCTGTTCGGGGTTGACCTCGTCCGACCCGGCCGCCTATGCCATCTTCCCCAGTTCGTATATCGGGGTGACGAACGGCTTCGTGGTCTTGGCCGCGCCGACGTGGTCCATTTCCCCCAGCCCCAGTCCGAATCCGAGCGGCCAGATACTCAGTGACGTCTCGTGCACGAGCGTGACGTTCTGCGTGGCGGTCGGGAACTACTCGAACGGAACGGTCGACCAGACCCTCGTCGAGTCCTGGAGCGGCTCCGCGTGGTCGGTCGTCTCCAGCCCTGACCAGGGCAGTAAGGCGAACGAACTGAGCGGCGTATCCTGCACCAGTGCGACGAGCTGCATGGCCGTGGGCACCTACAACAGCCCATTCAACGTGGAGGAGACGCTGGCCGAATCCTGGAACGGAATCGCATGGTCGATCGTCTCCAGCCCCGACGATGGCAGTGGTGACAACGACCTCATCAGTGTGTCCTGCACCAGCTCCACCTACTGCGAGGCCGTCGGGTATTACGACAGCACGTCGGACTACACCCTCGTCGAGTCCTGGAACGGGGGCACGTGGTCGATCGTCTCCAGCCCCGATCCGAGCATCACCGACAACGTCCTCAACGGGGTGTCGTGCACCAGTGCCACCGCTTGTACGGCCGTGGGAAACGAGTTGAGCGGATCGACCGGACTGACGCTGATCGAGTCCTGGAACGGAGCGTCCTGGTCGGTTGCCTCCAGTCCCAACCCGGGGAGCCAGGAGAATGACCTCTACAGCGTGTCGTGCACGAGCTCGACCGCCTGCACGGCGGTAGGCGAATACGAGATCGGATCATCGGGATCGACGATGCAGACGCTGATCGAGTCGTGGAACGGAGCGTCCTGGTCGGTGACCTCCAGCCCCAACCAAGGTAGCGACGACAACGAACTCTACGGTGTGTCGTGCGCGAGCTCCACCAGCTGCGTGGCGGTGGGCGTCTACACGGTTGGGATCAACAATCAGACCCTCATCGAGTCCTGGAAGGGTGGCGCGTGGGCTGTGGCCTCGAGCCCGAACCAGGGCACCAGCGACAATTATCTCAACGGCGTTTCGTGCTCGAATTCCACCAGCTGCGTGGCCGTCGGCTACGACCTCAACGCGTCCGTGGGTGACACCCTGATCGAGATGCCTCCGCCCCCGGTGGTGAGTGCCCTGAGCCCGGCCACCGGCGCTACAACAGCGAACACCACGGTCACTATCACCGGTTCGGGCTTCACGGGGGCCACGGCCGTGGACTTCGGCTCCAGCCCGGCCCTGATCGACACCGAGAGCAGCGACACCTCGCTCACCGTCACCGCCCCCACGGGTTCGGCGGGCACGGTGGATGTGACGGTGACGGCACCGGGGGGCCTCTCTACCTTGAACAAGGCCGACAGATACACCTACACCGCGGTCCAGAGCCCGAACACGGTGCCCTGTCAGCCCACCTGCACGAACGCCGTGAGCACCACGTTGAACCAGACGGACGTGTCGGTGGTCGGGAACTCGGGCACCTCCTCGACCGGCCCGTCGACGACCCTGGTGATCAACACCGGCACCCTGAGCTGTGGGACGTCGAAAACCCACGACTACGACTACCTCACCGCCGTCTCGGACCTTTCGGCCACCGACTTCCCCACCGACGCTAACCTGACCGTGACCGAGACCGTCGGTAACGAACCCAGTACCGCCGGTGTGAAGGTCTGCTACGCACCGGGGTCGGACCCGACGGGCACCTTCCTCCATCATTGCAAGCACTCCATGATTGCCCCGTGTCTGGAGTCGCTCATCGAGTCGAGCGACTCGGTGGTCGCCACCTTCCTCTCCCCGGCCAACGACCCCCGGTTCTGGACCGGTGTGGCCTCCGCCGACCTGAAGAGCTTCTCGCCGGCCAAGGCCGCTCCCGGCGCCACGATCACCATCAAAGGCAAGAACCTCACCGGGGTGATCGGGGTGGTGATCGGCGGTCTGAACGCCACCATCTCGAGCAAATCGACGTCCGCCAAGCTGATCGTGGCCGTCCCTCTCCAGGCCGCCACCGGCCCCGGGCTCATCACGGTGACGGGGGCGTCGGGTCAGGCCGTCTCGACCAAGACGTTCACGGTGACCTGACGCCGACGCCCCGTTACCGTTCAGCGGCACGGCAGCGCTGACGCGAAGGATGCGATCTACAGCAACCTGAAGGGCCCGTCTTCGGGGGAGGGTGCCGTCTTCATAAACGCGGTAAATGAGCCGGGCTCTTGTCCCAGGAGCGCCGACGAGATAGCCGTCTGGAACGCGAGTACGTTCGAGCCGATTTCTGGATAACGAGAACGCGTCGCCAAGAAAATGCAAGTTTGGGCGCAGGACGCCAGATATTGAAAGCGAATGACCTTTACATGTCTGGACCATGACCCTGTTGAACCATTCGCGCGTTACCAGCAGTCGTGGAGACTGGTCGATCAGGAGATCATCCGCCAGACCATGAACGACTCTTTCTGCCCGCCAACATGGAACGTGACGTGGAACTCCCAACTCCCGCGAGCCAGAAAGGCGTAGTCGATATAGTGGATGGGGCTGGCTCGCAGTTCTCGGAGCGCCCGAAAGGCCTTGCCCTTTTGCCTTGCCGCCACGCGTACCGCCGTGATCGTTGTGTTTGTATGGGTCGGATAGAAGTAGACATGAAATTCGTTGATCCCCGGCATACTGGGATTCAGGTAGATCTCCGCATCACCCTCATGGCGGAGGTTGACGGAAGTGATCGTCGGTAGTTCTGGGAGAAGAGATTGGCCCCGAGCAGGTGACACCGTCTGGCTCACGACAGTGGCGGCGGCAAAGAGTACGACGGGAAGAGCGAGGGAGGGAATGGTGCCTTTGACCCCGCTCGACATTCGTGGAGCTCGTACTCCGGCAAGCCCAGATCGACCGAGACGAGCAAGGCGCAAGCTGTTTCCGACCACGAGCAGGCTGGACAAGCCCATGGCGGCGGCTGCAACGAGCGGATCGATGAGCCCGGCCGCGGCCAGGGGCAACGCGGCGATGTTGTAGCCGATGGCCCAGCCGAAGTTCTGGAGTATAACGGCGTAGGTGGCGCGGGCCAGGCTCACCGAGGCGGGGACGCCCTCGAGATCATTGCCGAGCAAGGCAACGTCACTATTGGCCAGAGCGGCGTCCGACCCGCTTCCAATAGCGCAGCCGACATCGGCGATGGCAAGCGAAGGGGCATCGTTCACCCCGTCGCCTACCATGAGGACGCGGTGCCCTTCACCGTGCAGGCCTCGTAGGGCCGCAACCTTGTCTCCAGGGCTGAGGCCCGCTTCGAAGCGGTGAATACCGAGCTGAGCACCGATAGCTTCGACGGCAGGGCGGCTGTCCCCGCTCAAAATGGCGGTCTTGACGCCCATCTCATGCAGTCGCCGGACGCTTTGTTGCGCCTCGGGACGCAGCGGTGTTGCCAAGGCGATGGCACCGATGACCTCGGGGCCACGCTCCACGATCACGACGGACTCGCCTCGCGACCAATGCGGTATCACGTCTGCCTCAAGGGGCCCCGCTACGAGAGAAGGATCGAACCGGCTCACTCTGACAAGCTGGCCGCCGATCACGCCTTCTACCCCGACGCCGGGAATCACCCACACGTCTTCGGCTTGAGAAGGAGATGCGCAGGCTGATCTGATAGCCAGCGCGATCGGATGGTCGCTCTCCACCTCAACGGCGGCGGCGGCGAGTAGATCGCCCCGATCGACGCCGGCCGCGGTCATGACCTCGGTGACGACGGCGTAGTGCTCCGTGAGTGTCCCCGTCTTATCGAAGACGACGGTGTCCACCCGGGACAGCCGCTCGAGCACATCGCCGCTACGGACAAAGATCCCGAGAGCCGCCGCCCGCCCACATCCGACCATCATGGCCATCGGCGCCGCCAGCCCCATGGCGCACGGGCAGGCCACAAGCAGCACGGACAGGCCGCTCAGGACTGCGACGTCATGGTCACCGGCCACGAACCACCACAGCAGGTAGGTGGAAGCGGCACACAGAAGCACGGCCGGCACGAACACGCGACTGACACGGTCGGCCAGACGCTGCAGTGGGGCCTTGTCCCGCTGGGACTCCTCCACCAGTCGTTGCAGGTGGGCGAGCACCGACTCCGAGGCGACGACTGCGACCCGCACCACCAGCACCCCGCTGCCGTTACGGGTCCCACCCGTGACCTCGTCCCCGGGTCCACGGTCGACTGGCAACGGTTCACCGGTGAGCATGGACTCGTCGACCGATGACCAACCTCGTACGATGCACCCATCCAGGGGTATCGCTTCATTCGGGCGTACTCTGACGAGGGCGCCGACGGGCACGCTCTCGGGCGCAACGAGCTCGCCGACCTCGTCGTCAGCCTCCCCGACGACCCGGGCCGTGGGGGGGCGCAGAGAGAGAAGCGAGTGCATGGTGTCGGCCGCCCGGCTCCGGGCACCGGACTCGGCGGCCCGACCGGTCACGAAGATGGTCACGATGACCGGAGCCATGGCGAAATGCAGGCGGGCGGCAAAGGCGCCACTGCCCGTGCCGATATGGATATGACGGCCGCCCAGGGCGATGACCTCGACGGCGTTCACCGACACCGCGGCCAAGGTACCCAGGGCGATGAGGGTGTCCATGCTCGTCCCCCCGTGGCGCAAGAGGCGCGCCGCCGAGCGAAGGAAGGGCCAACCGCCGGCGATCTCGACCGTGACGGCGAGGATCAGCACCACCCACCCGGGACCGGCAGTCTGCGGGGCGAAGAGCGAGACAGCCAATGCGGTGCCGCCCATGGCCAACAGGTCAGCCCACGGATAACCCAGTGCTCGTTATCCTCGGGTCGGGCCAGTTGCTCCGCGGCATCGACCACTTCGGCCGAGTAGCCGATATCAGCAACGGTCCGGCAGAGCTGCTCGACGCTGATCGTGGCGGCGTCGTAGGCCACGAAGGCTTGCGTGGTGGCCAGGTTCACCGAGGCGCTGACCACGGCCGGTAGGCGACCGAGGGCCCTCTCGACACGGGTGGCGCAGGCGCTGCAGTGCATACCTCCGAGCTTCAACTCGGCTGTGACCAGGTGTGTGCCTTCTTGGTGAGGTGATGTGATGGACGGTGATGTGGTCGTCTCCTTTACGGACACGAAGGATCCTCACACACCGCGGCGCTGTATCCCACCTCGGCAATCACGGCGCACAAGTCGTCGACGCTGACGATGGACGGGTCGAACACAATGTGGGCTTGCGCCGCATCAAGGTCAGCGGAGACGAGAGAGACGCCCTCATGGTCGGCGCGAGCTTCCTCGATCAACGCCGGACACGAGCCGCAGTGCATACCCCCGACGGTCAAGCGGACGGACGCCGTACCAGCATGCTCTGATGGAGTGGTCGGCATTACCTGCTCCGGGATCGACCCACGAAGGGAGCTCGATCGCTTCCGACCTACGCGGCCATGGACGGCATGAGATCCCAGATCGCAGCAATCTCGCCATCGATCACCGTGGGTCGACGGGTGATGGCCTTGTAGCCGGCCGCTCCCAGGCACGACTCGACAAACCGGACGACTTTGCCCTCGTTCCTGGCGGCCCGGGCGCCGATGTCGCCACGCACCGTGTCTCTGGAGAAGAATTCAGAATGGCATCCCTGGTGCCGTATGAATCGAACGTCCCACCCGTCCCTCCGGCGCCGCAGCTCCGCCACGATGGCATCAGCATGGAACGTCGGCGCCACCAGAACCATCGCCCTCATCCTCCCTCTTTGCCCGGTTCCTCCTCAGGTCGGGAGGCGGGCCCAACCTGAGAAGGAACCTTGGGCACCGGTATCGGTGTCCGGAGCAGTCAGGACGACCCGAACCGATCTGGGTTGAAACATGTCACTCATTGTATAGCTACAATGGCTGTATGGCTACTGCTACCCGTCCCCGGACCCCGCCCAGGGCCGAGACCGACCGGTTGGCCGACGCCGTGTTGACGGCCAGTCGGGTTCTCGTGGCCGTAGCTGCCCGATCGCTGGCAGAGCATGAATCGCTGGTCTCCCTGGCCCAATACCGAGCACTGGTCGTCCTCGGGTCTCGCGGAGCACAGCGACCGGTCGACCTCGCTCAGGCCTTAGGGGTCGATCCGTCGACCGCCACCCGCATGTGCGACCGGCTGGTGCGCAAGCACCTCATCACTCGCCGGCGTGACGTCATCGATCGCCGCGTGGTGCTGTTGGACCTGAGTGCGGCGGGCCGGCGCCTCGTCGAGCGTGTCACCCGATCCCGACGCGAGGAGATCGAACGCATCCTAGAGACGGTGGATCCGGCCGAGCACGATGCCCTCGTCCGGGCGTTCACGACCTTCGGCCTCGCTGCGGGCGAGGTCCCCGAAGACGGCTGGCAACGCAGCTGGGAGCTGTGAGTCCGTCAGCTCGATATCGCGCACCGTGACCGTGATATCGGGCGGCCTGTGAAGCGAGCGACAGGACGAAATCACCGATGGCGTCGGAAGTAGCGAAGTACGTCATGACCCGCAGGCGGCCCCTGACCGGCAGAGACGAAACCTCGACGGCCAGGGCACCCCGTCCCATCTCCCCGTGGGCTTGGCCGTGACGTGGCTCCGAGGCTCCCGCCTGGGGCTTGTGGTGATGGCCCTTGTGGTCGGGGTAGGAGCGGGGCTCGGTGCCGTCGGGTTTCGCTGGTTGATCTTCGCTGTCACCTGGCTGGCGACGGGACATGAGCAGTTCGGCCAACAGGGACGGGTGGCGAGCTCGCACCTTCCGTGGCTGGGGATCGGATTCTTCGTTTTAATTCCGATCATCGGAGGGGCGCTCTATGGTCCGTTGATTCAACGTTTCGCCCGAGAGGCCCGGGGCCACGGCGTTCCTGAGGTCATGTTGGCGGTGGCCGAGAACGGCGGGCGGATCCGGCCCCAGGTGACCGTCGTGAAGGCGCTGGCCTCTGCGTTGTGCATTGGCACCGGCGGATCGGTGGGTCGCGAGGGTCCGATCGTCCAAATCGGGTCGGCCGTCGCTTCATCGCTCGGACAGTTGGTCAAGATGTCCGAGTCCCGGCTCCGGGTCATCGTGGCCTGCGGGGCCGCTGGTGGGATCGCCGCCACCTTCAATGCCCCGCTCACCGGGCTCTTCTTTGGATTCGAGATCGTCCTCCGAGAGTTCTCTCTCGATGCCCTGTTCGCCACCGCGCTGTCGGCCGTCACCGCCGCCCTCGTGAGTCGTGCCTTCTTCGGTTCGGCGCCCTTCTTCGGGCAGATACCCCATAATCTCTCGATCGGTCACGATGCGAGCTATCTGCTCGTCGTCCTTCTCGCGCTCCTGGCCGGGCTCATCGGTGTCGGGTTCAAGACCTTTCTGTACGGACTCGAGGACGTCGTCGACAAGTTGTGGCAGAGTCGGCCCGAGTGGGCTAAGCCGGCAGTCGGCGGCCTGGTACTGGGTGCGATTCTTCTCGCCCTCCCCCAGATGTACGGGGTGGGCTATCCGGTGATGAACCGGGTGATTGCCGGTCACTATGCCCTGTGGTTCGTTCTCATTCTCATGGTGGGCAAGATCGTGGCTTCTAGCCTCACCCTGTCTATCGGAGGCTCCGGCGGGGTGTTCGCTCCGTCGTTGTTCACCGGGGCTGCTGGAGGCATGGCCTTCGGGGTGGCCGCCCACCACCTGTTTGGGTCGGTTGTCGGGCCGCCGGCCATCTACGCGGTGGTAGCAATGGGCGGAGTCTTCGCCGCCGCTGCCCAGGCCCCTCTCACGGCCATCGCCAGCGTGGTGGAGATGACCGGCAACTTCACCCTGGTGCTTCCTGTGATGCTGGCGGTCGGTATCGCCGCTGCCGTTTCGAAGAGGCTTTCCTACGGCAGCATTTACACGACGAAACTCTTGCGGCGTGGCATCGATATCGAGCGACCCAGGACCACCGGTGTCCTGCAGGTACTCACCGTGGCCGACGTCATGCAGCCGCTCCCGCAAGGACAGCGGACCGAACTCGTCGCGCCTGCGCAAGATGAGAGACGACCCGGCCCCATCGACAAGGCGCAGTGGGAAGCACTGGTGGGCGCGGTGGTTGTCGCTCGCCAGCCGCAGACACTGTTGGACGACGAGACCCTGGAGCAGGCGCTCAGGCAACTTGATCTCTATGGACTTGTGGGGTTACCGGTCCTTTCACCCGATCGTCATCATCTCGCCGGCTGGGTGACTCGCCGGGATGTCATCAGAGCCATTGCCCGGAGCCTCGACGCGTCGGGGAGTGAAGCAGAGAAAGGCGCGTTGGCGGCCGAGTTCGCCCTCGAGGACCCTCAGTCACAGATCCATGAGCCGACGAATCCCCTCGAGGGCTACGAAGTCCTCGAGATCGCCATTGGATCCGGATCCCCCCAGGTGGGGCGCCGCATCGAAGCTGTGCCTTGGCCGACGGAATCTCTTGTGGTCGCAATCACCGAAGGGAACGAGTTCGTCGCTCCCCGAGTTGGTGCCGTACTGAATGCCGGTGATCGGCTGATCCTCTTGGCCCCGACAATCAACTTGGAAACCAGTGAAGGGTTCCACTCGTGAATCGGCGGGCGGTTCGTGCAACTCGCACGGGGCCAAATCGCCCCAGGGCGTTTACCGACCAGTCAATGTCCGATGAGCACCGATGGTGTCGGAGCTGCCGCTCGACAGAGGCCGCAGCTCAGCGGCTGCTGCGAGGGGCTCGCCTGCATAGGGCTATATAGGGCAAGCCTGAGTAGGTCCCGAGAGAAAGCCCCGATAACTCCGATCTTCGACCTTGCCCGGAACGCGAGACCGCTTGTTGGGCGCCTGTGCCCAATGCACAAGAGACGCCGACTAGCGGTTCGATGTTAGTAAGGGAGATCGCTGAACTGGGGACTCCTCGGTTACGAGGACAGCGGTCCTCCAGGCGTGTCCAGCGGCCCCACCAGTTCGGTGTGACCCAGCGTTCGCTTGTGCACTGTCACCGCCTTTGCCCCGATCGGCATGCGCTCGGGACACACCGCGCGGAACGCGGTGCTGACATCGCGTCGCCGTTGCTGGCGGTGTGGGACCCGTCGGCGTGGTGCACATGGTACGGAATTCGGTCCTCCGCGCTGCACTAAAAGTGCACGCACCATTGCACATAACGGTCGATTACGGTCAGCCGAATACGCCGGTCATCCTGCGTGTACTCGGCAAGGTGCACGTGGGAAGCTCACCCTCAATCACCTTGCCAAGGTGAAGGTCGCGGGTTCGAATCCCGTCGTCCGCTCCCCGTCGTCCGCTCCAAGTGAACACGCAGGTCAAGGCGTTGCTTTGTGGCTCCCTGCGTCGCCCGCGACCGATTCAGGCATGTTGCGGACGTTCCGCCGGATCAAAGTCGCCGTGGAGGACAAGCGGGTCCAAGTCGAGCCCATTAGGCCATACAACCGTGCCATTGTCCGCGGCAGCCTGGGCGAAGTAATCAGGATCCTTCAGGGGTTCGAATTTCGGACCCCACAGATCACCAGCGAGATCGACCGTTCGTTCGATGCCGTCATCGAAGGTAAGCCGCAGACCGTACGGCGGCACAACCGTGACCGAGGTCACTCGAGGAATCCTTCGGATCTTTTTCATGGCAGTGGCTCAATTGTACCTGGATCGGTTCGTGTCCACGCCCGTTCCCAGGCTTCGGAGAGTTCCTGGTGATGGAGCCCGTGCCACGTCCGGACAAGGCGCAGCGCCCGGCGGGGGAGTGAGCCGGCGTAGACGCTCCCGTCGTCAATAACGATCAGGGCCTCATTATCTCCGTATGTAGCGTGATAGTGCGGTGGTACGTGATCTCGCCAATACATCGTGATCACGATGCCGTAAAATTCGCTAAGCCTGGGCATCGTCGCGACGGTACCAATGCGCTGTAACGCTCCCAGTCGAGGTGGTTAGGTCGGCGTCTTCGACCTTGAGTCCTTACTTGGTAAGGTGCTCGAGCAGCTCCTGATCCTCCTCGTTGATCCTTGTCAAACGCGCTTTGAATTTCGGTTGTTGTGACGACGCTTTACGGCTTCGATCAGTGACTGCTTCACCGTCTCATTCAGACTCTTGCCCTCCGGCGCCCCTGCACCCAGGATATGGCGATCGCGAAGATCCTGGCGGCGCTGGCCGCGACCCGGGACGGGCTAGGCAACCCGCCCGCGACTCCTGACCCGCGGACAGTGCCAGGTGCAGACCGTTGATGCCCGCGCCGGTCGCCGCGGGAATCAGCCCTGGAGCGTGATCACCACGCCGGTGTCCGCATAAGGAAAGGGGCCCTTGCCCAGGTGTCGCACACTGTCCAGCAGCCGGGTGATTGGCACCATCAGGCCGTACTTGCCCTTCACCTTGGACGTGATCGCCTCGAAGTCCGGACCGGAGGTCACGAGCTCAACGGTGCCGGTCAGCAGCGTGGTGCCGGCTTGAACCCGGCCTCGGACGTCGCTCGGCTGCAGTGTCACGCTCGGGTTGCTCCGTAGCCGCTTGGCCTTTCCGGAGGCCGAGGAGGTCAAGAGGCCGACCCGGCCGCCGTCGAGCGGGACGATCCAGGTAGCCGTCGCGACCGCCACCCCGGTCTTGCGGAATGTGGCCACGGACACGTACTTCTCCTGCGAGATCGTCTGTTCGGCGTTGCTGCCAGGCATCTGCTTCTCCTCTCTAATGTGATCTCCGAGATCGGGATCTGCGTTTGGTGAGAGGACGAACGGCGAAACCAGCAGAGGACACCTGCGGCCCTGGAATCTGTCAGGCGGAGTCCGGCCTCACGTCGAGGAGACGGGACAGAAGCAGACGTCGTTCGCCCTCGGTGGGCGCCAGCGCGGCGGCGGTTTCCAGCTCCCCGGCAGCCTCTGCCGTCCGGCCAAGGCGTCGGAGATTGTCGGCCAGAGCGGCGTGCCAGAGATGGGAAAGTTCCAGCCCGACGATGGCCTTCAGTGCGGCCAGCCCGTGCTCGGGCCCGTCGCACTCAGTCACAGCAACGGCCCGATTGAGCGCCACGACCGGGTTGGCTCCGGTCGACCCGAGCAGGTCGTACAGTCCGATGATCCTGTCCCAGTCGGTCTCAGACCAGCTCGTAGCGGTGGAGTGGGCGGCGGCCAAGTGAGCCTGAAGTTGGTAGAGCCCTGCCGTACCTCCCGACAAGATGACAGCCCTAGACAACCACCGCGATCCCTCCGCAATGACCTCCTGGTTCCATCGACCGCGGTCCTGGTCGGCAAGGGTCACGACGTTGCCCTGGGCGTCGCTTCGCGCCGGAGTGCGGGCTGAGGTCAACAACAAGAGAGCAAGTACAGACAGCACCTCGGGCTCGTCGGGCATCAACTCCACCAACAAGCGGGCCAGACGGACGGCCTCGGCCTCCAGATCCACCCGGGCGACCGCGTTCCCGCCGGTCGGGGCGTGGGCCTCGGTGCCGACCAGGTACACCACGCCCAGCACCGATGCCAGACGATCGGGGAGCTCTGCGTCGGAAGGAATTGCATAAGGGATGTGGGCGGTGGCGATCTTGGACCTCGCCCGTACCAGGCGCTTGGCCATGGTGGCCTCGGGCACCAAGAAGGCTCGGGCAATGGCATCCACTTCGAGGCGGGCCAGCGTGCGCAAGGCCAAGGCCACCTGGGCCTCCCGGCTGAGAGCGGGGTGGCAACAGGTGAAGATCAAGCGCAGCATGTCGTCTCGCAACTGGCTCTCGGTCTCCATCGCGTCGATCACCTCCTCCATCTCGTCTTTCGTGCGCTCCGTTCCCCATCGAAACGCCACCGTCTCCTTGTCCGATCTGGTCGACTCCCGTCGCAGGAAATCGAGCGCCTTGCGCCGAGCCACCACGGTCAGCCACGCTCGGGGGTTGTCCGGGATCCCCGACCCTGGCCAGGCGCCCAAGGCGGCAATCGTTGCCTCAGAGAGGGCGTCCTCGGCCACCGGCAAGTCGCCGAGCTGGCGCACCAGGGTGGCGAGCACTCTCGGGCCTTCCTCCCTGAGGACCTTGACCAGGGCGGCGCTGGCGTCCACGGCCGGACGCTTAGGTGTGGTGTGGCGCGATCGGGCGGAGCTCGATCTTGCCCCTCCAAGCGGCCGGGATCTGGACCGCCCAGGCGACCGCCTCGTCAAGATCGGCCGTCTCCAGCACGAAGTAGCCGGCCAGGACTTCTTTTGCCTCCGCGTACGGACCGTCTGTCAACATCACGTCGCCGCCCCTGCCGCCCGAAACGGTGATGGTGGTCGACATGGTCACCGGGTGAAGCGCCTCACCGCCGCGCATCACCCCCGCTTCGGTGGCCCGCCGGGCGAACTCCGTATATTCGGGAGAGAACTCGGTCTCGGGAGGCTCGTCCCAGTACCGTTCTCGGTCGTAGTAACACAAAGCCACATACAGCGCCATCGTCAGAACCGCCTTCCTCTACTTCGCGGACACCTAACGTCTACTAGACGGTCAAGGCTGTGCCAGAAGGACAGGGCATTTTCGGCCGAAGCCCAAACGCGACCGTAACTCGATCCGGCCAGCCCCCGCGGTACGAGGCGGCTTCCCACCGAACTAGGGAAGCCGCCTGGTACCCCGATCACTAGTTTGCGGCGCTGTAGTGGTAAGCCGCGACAAGCCAGCGGCCGTCGCGCTTGGCCAGCACCCAGGTGGCCCGCACCGTACCCTCGCTCGGCACTGCGTTCTGTCCGGGAAAAACGATCCCGCCCTCGCTGATCACGATGGCCGTGTCCTCGTTGAGGAACCGGACGTCTCGGGGCTGGTCGATCACCCGCGACCCCTTGAGCGGACCCGCGAACCCTCCGGCCATGGTGCTCTGGATCTCTTGCCGGTCCTTCTTGTAAACGCCGGGCTGGACCACGCTGGCATCGTCGAGGTAGTCGGCCACGAACGCCTCGGCGTCGTTCGCCTCCCACGCTTCGTACACGCCCTTGAGGACGCCTAGAACCGCCTGCTGATCTGCAGTTGATCGGTTCGTTTTACTTGTCATGGATTTCCTCGTTTCTCTCCTCGGAGTGGCGACCGCCACTCGTCTGATAGACGGACGGGCCCGGTGGTAGAGGACACCAGCCTCGAAGGAACCCTCGTAGACCTCGACTTCGTGTCCAGGGTCGGTCCGCTTGACGGGCGTCGTCGGCCGGGGGCGAGCGAGGACGCGGGGAGCCGTTGCGGTCGTTCGCCGGCCTCGCCAAGTGCGTTGATGGCGCTCATCTGAATCTGGCCAGACCAGCTCGCTGAAAATCCCCAGCCTGTGGCTGCTGTCGGCGTGTCCGCCGGTGGTCTGGTTGAGGCCCCCCCGAGGCTCCGCGGGAGCAGGACGCGGAAGTTCATGCACTACATACGCGAAGCTGGACGACAGTACGATCGCCCGGCACCTCGGGCACGACCGCAAGAACGTCAGGGCTTACCTCGACGGGAGGGTGGCCAGACAGTATCGGCGGTCGGTACCGGACCTGTTCCGGGTGTTCGGCGACATGCCCGCGAGGCTGGCGGAGGACCTGCATCTGTGGGCGCTGTTCGACGGGATCACCGCGCTCGGCTACCGAGGGTCCTATCCGTCGTCCGTGCACGATCGCCGTGGTGGTCTCGTAGTAGAACGGTCTGCAATAGGCCGGAGTTCAGGCGGACTCAATGGAAACTGGGTAGACCGAACGGCAGCCCAGGAGACTGGCTAGGACCGCATGGACGAAAAGAATCACCTTGCCAAGGTGAGGGTCGCGGGTTCGAATCCCGTCGTCCGCTCCAGAGAAAGTCCAGGTCAGAAGTATGTTTTGTGACCGCCGAGCGGATTGTCCGCTGGGCGCTCTACTCATTCGCTTTTCTATCCCCATGGCGGGGGTTCCGCGGAGTTCGGAATCTGCCAAGGCGGGCGCCGTCGCCAGCGCGAGAGCGGCGGGGTCCTTCAGGTCTCTGAACAGACTGGGCGAGTCGACGTCGAAGATCGCTCGAGATTCGGTGACCAGCTGATGCCAACAGTTCGTCGTGCCGGTCACCGACGCGCTCGAGATCGGCCTGTTACCCAGCCGTCTCGATAGCCGGGCGCACGGGGCGGGCCAGCGCGTCGGGTGAGGTGTCCACCTCGTCAAGGACGGTGTCCCCGGCCAGTACGGCCGCCTTCCACCGCTGATGCTCGTCGTCCCGCGCCACGAACTCGGGCATCACCTCGCCAGCGAACAACTCGAGGCTGGAGCAGATGTCCTCATGCGTGTTGCGGCCGGCTTGGTTGATGAGAACGACCTGGTCGACGTGCGAAGCCTCGAACTTGCGGAGCTTGGTCCGGATCGTCTCGGGCGAGCCGATGAGTCCGCCGGTGTGCATGTTCTCGAACTGCGGTGTGCGCCGGAAGGACTGGTACTCGTCCCACAGGTTCTCGGCCGTCCCTGGCTCGCCGGGCACGTGGGTGGCGTAGTAGCGCAGTGCGAAGGCGAAGAACGTCCAGCCGTCCGCCTTGACGTTGGCCTCCTCGTCTGTCGGGCAGCACATAAAGCCGCCCACCACCGCGATATTGGGGTTGGTGGCATAGTCCGCCAGCTTCTCCTGCCGCTTGGTGAAAGCGTTGTAGTAAGTGCTCACCCAGGCGTGGGCCTCGTCGGCGCTGACGAATTGGAAGCTAAGCGCGCCCATCCCCCGGCGCCCGCAGTACTCGATCGTGTCACGCTGCGAGCAGGCGACCCACAAGGGCGGGTGCGGCTTCTGCATAGGCTTCGGGATGACGTTGCGTGGCGGCAAGTCGAAGTACTTCCCATGGTGCTCCGTGCGCCCCTCACTGAACATCGGAATGATGGCGCGTACCGCCTCCTCCCATACCGCGCGCTTGTCGCGGAAACGGCGGCCGAATGGGTGCAGCTCTGTGGTGCTCGATGCCTCGCCCATGCCGAACTCGACCCGGCCGTGGCTCAGGAGGTCGAGAGTCGAGATCCGCTCGGCCACCCGGGCGGGGTGGTTGGTCGTCAGCTGGATGATGCCGTGGCCCAGGCGGATGTTTTGGGTGCGCTGGCTGGCAGCGCCGAGAAAGACCTCCGGGGCCGAGGAGTGCGAGTACTCCTCGAGGAAGTGGTGCTCGACCTCCCACGCGTAGTGGTAACCGAGGCGGTCGGCCAACTCGATCTGGTCGAGCGACTCGTGGAGCAGCCGGTACTCGCTGTCCTTGTCCCACGGCCGGGGCAGCTGGTGCTCGTAGAAGATCCCGAACCTCATGCCGGTTACCGTACCTTCGACAAGTTCTGGGCGCGTCTACTCCGGCGAAGCCCTGCGATTGGTTGCGTCTCTGGGCGCCCTTGGACAAGATCACGAGTTTCAATGCCAGCGGTGATCGCAACGTCGGATCCAGCTCAAAACGTACCGGGAGCGTGCATAATTCTTTCTCAGGTACGCAATGGTCAGATCGTCCGGGTGTCACCGACTCCAAGATCCGGCTTCTTTTGCCTGCCGGATTCTCTGTTGCCCGCACCTGGATTCAAACCCGAGGTACGGACCACAGCAACGTCGTAATGCCCCAATGGGCGGGACTGGTACATCGCAGGCTCCCTCGTGTGTTGGGTTGGTCCCGTAAGTGCGATCCTTATTCCCCGCTGGGCGCCGCGGGCAGTCCGGGTAGAAGGATGGCAACAAGACCGTCAGCATGAGCGGCGATCCAAGTGGGGTCACTTGGATCCCGGCCGGTGAGCAGGCGGACCTCGGGAGCGTTCACATAGGGCAACGATGCCGCACCGACAAGCACGTAGTAGAGGATCTCGGTGTCGATAGGTGCGGCCACGCCGGCGTCACGAAGCATCTGCCAGGCCGGCCCGATGCCGTCGAAGATCGGCTTCACGTGGGTCTCCGTCATCCACCTCAACCGGTCGCTGGCCGCCGTGCCCTCATGCACCATGATTTGGTTGAGCTCAGGGTGCTTAGCCGCGAATCCCACAAACCGACGTATCCCGTCCGCAAACGCCATAGCGAGCTGCCGCGCATCAACACCGGTCAGCTTGGCGGGCATCACGCCGTCTAACGCGTCCCCCAACAGCCCGAAGAGATAGTCCACCGCGGCAGTCCACAGGGCCGCTTTGGACTCGAAGTGGTAGTTGATCTGCGGCTGGTGCGCCTCCACCCGCAGAGCAATCGCGCGCGTCGACGCACCGTCGAAGCCCTTGGCCCCGAACTCGACCAGGGCCGACTCGAGCAAGGCTTCCCTGATATCAGTTCTGGCCCGGCGGACCCGGACCTTGTTCGGCGTTTGGGCCTTGCTTCGCATTGCCCCAAAGTCTACCCTTATTATCGATCGATAATATCAAAGGGGAGGTTGGAGCTGTGAGCGCTGCCGGTGGGGTCACCAACCAGGAGCAAGATGGCGAATCGGTGCGTCTCTTGCCGCTGTCGAAGGATCCGTTCCAGGCGCCGACGGATCGAGACATGCTGCCTTCTGAGCGACGCCTCTTCGTTCGCACCCACCGGACCTGTGTCTTCGGCTACGGCCGGCGGTCGGATGGGCCGGCGATGTCGGTCGTCTACTACATCCCGGCAGAGAACGACGACCTGTTCGTCGCCACCATGGCTGAGCGGGCCAAAGCCAAAGCCGTGGCTCGGAACGGGAGAGTGAGCCTGTGCATCCTCGACGAGACCTGGCCCTTCACCTACCTTCAGGTCTATTGCGACGCAGCGATCGACGACGACGGTGAAATTCTGGTCGACGTGATGATGGCGGTGGCAGAACGCATGTCGGGTGAGCCGTTGGGCCCGGAGCTCCGTCCCATGGTCAAGGCCATGGGGGAAGAAGAAGGCCGAGTGCTGGTGCGTTGCCGGCCCTACGCCACGTTCGTGACGCCGCCGCGCCACCTGCACCGCAACGACCAGGAGGAGCCGCTCACCCACTGGCTCTCGGCGTCGATGCCCTGGGATGTTCCGGACGGCCCGGACGAAGCGTGACGTTCCGATTCGCCAACGTGGAGGGCCGCTCCGCGCTCGTCGACTCCGACGGCGGCTGGTTCGACGCATCCAGGGTTAGCAGCGGCGCCATCAGCGCCGATCCGATGGGTGCGTGGCTTCAGCTCGACGAAGTGCACCGAGCCGCGCTCGCTATCCTCGAAGCGGGACCCGACGGGAGCATCGCCGACGCCGATGTTCGACCACCCACCCCCTCGCCCCGGAGCGTGTTCGCCGTTGGGCTCAACTACCGGTCCCATGCCTACGAGTCCGACATGAAGGTGTCGGACGCGCCGCTCATCTTCACGAAGTTCCCGAGCTGTCTGGCCGGCCCCACCGACCCCGTGATCCTGGGTGGAACCACCGATGACTACGAAGCGGAGCTCGTGGTCGTCATCGGCCGCGGAGGTCGCTATATCAGGCGCCAGGACGCGTGGGGCCATGTGGGTGGGCTGACCGTCGGCCAGGACATCTCCGACCGGGCCTTGCAGTTCGCGGCCGAACCCGCCCACTTCGATCTGGGCAAGTCCCGTGACACCTACGGACCGATCGGCCCGGTCATCGTCTCCGCTGACTCGTTCGACGACCCCGCTGACCTTCTGATTACCTGTGACATCAACGGCGAGCGACGCCAAGAGGATCGCACCTCGAATCTGATCTTCGACATTCCGACCCTGATCAGCTACCTCTCCGGCATCCTCACCCTCAGCCCCGAGGATCTCATCTTCACCGGCACGCCTGAAGGGGTCGGCGCCGCCACTCTCCGGTTCCTCGGCGACGGCGACGTCATCACCACCACGATCGAGGGCATCGGCACCATGACGAACCGCCAGGTACCTAAGACGCCACATCGATGACCACCAATAGCGCTGCTGGCCGACCGTCACGCTGAGGAGGAAGAAGTGGCCCTACACCGACTGGTGTCGATCACGATCGGCGTTCCCAACATCGAAGAGACTTCTCGGTACTATGCCGAGTTCGGGCTGACCCGAGATGGTGCCTGCTTTTCGACCATCGATGGCGGCGAGCAACTTCGCATCGTCGAGAGCCCCACTCGCCGGCTAATCGAGTTGTGTATCGGCGCCGACGACCCCGACGACTTGGACCGTGTGACCCACGGGCTAGCCAGACTGGGGGTCACGAGCCAGCGCCACCCTGCCGGTGTCAGCGCAGTCGAGATCCATAGTGGCGCCCGGGCCATGGTCAAAGTCCTCCCGCCGATCTCACAGAATCCAGCCGCCATCGTGTCGCACAACGGACCCGGCCGTGCCGAACGGAGGAACCTTCGTGCGCCGGCCGTCGTGAGTCAAGAGCCGATCCGGCCCCGCAAACTGGGTCACGTCGTCATCGGCACTCCCGACACCGAGGCCTCGCAGCGCTTCTTCGTCGACGGCGTCGGCTTTAAGGTGAGCGACGAGGTCAAAGGCGTCGCCGCCTTCATGCGGTGTTCCACCGACCACCACAACCTGCTGATCCAGCCCTCCCCGGTGGCGTTCCTCCATCACACGTCATGGGAGGTCGAAGATGTCGACGAAGTTGGCCGAGGTGCTATGCGAATGCTCGAGGGTCACCCCGAGCGTCATATCTGGGGGTTGGGGCGTCACTTCATCGGATCTAACTTCTTCTGGTACCTGCGAGACCCGGCCGGCAATTTTTCCGAGTATTACTCCGACATGGACATCATCACCGACGATCAACTGTGGACACCCGGGACATGGGAGCCGTCGCTACGTGCCCTGTACTCGTGGGGGCCCGACGTGCCACCTTCCATGCTAGAACCCGACGACCTGGCCAACCTCATGACAGCTTCGCACCAAAGTTGACGAACTAGTGCCGTGACCGGCAACGTTGGGGGGTCGTGTCCACCACTTTGATCTCCTGGTCGCGCAGAGTAGGCGCATGGCCGAACGCGTGCGAGTCAGGGAGATCACCAGCGACGAGGGCAACCGGCTCCTGCGGATCATCCGTCGGGATTCGGGGTCGGTGGTCAGGTGGCGGCGGGCCCAGGTTGTTCTGTGGTCGGCCCAGGGGATGGACGTTCCCCAGATCGCCGAGATCGCCTTCACCTCCGAGGATCGGGTCCGGGCGGTGCTCCACAACTTCAACGCCGACGGGTTCGATTCCTTGGCCCCCAAGTACACCGGCGGGCGGCCGCCGAAGTTCACTCTGCCTGAACGTCGGGCGATCAAGAAGGTCGCCCTCGGTCGCCCGATCGACCACGACGAACCCTTCTCCACGTGGTCGCTGGCCAAGCTGGCCGACCACCTGGTGCGAAAGGGGGTGGTCGACGACATCAGCCATGAAGGACTCCGGGCGCTTCTCCACGAGGAGGGTGTCTCCTTTCAAGCCATCAAAACCTGGAAGGAGTCCAACGACCCCGACTTCGAGGTGAAGAAGAACAGGGTCCTCGAGCTCTACGACATCGCCGACGGGAAAGTCCAGCGGAGGAGGGGTGATCCCCAGGTGGTCATCTGCTACGACGAGTTCGGTCCCTTGAACCTCCAGCCCCATCCCGGACGCCAGTGGGCCGAACGCGACGGCGTGGACATCACGAAGGTCCGACCGCGCCGCCGGCGTCGGGCTACCTTCACCCGTCCCCACGGGGTCCGTCACCTTCTGGCCGCCTACGACCTGTCGGCCGACAAGCTCTACGGGCACGTGAAGAGCAGGAAGGGACGCACCGAGTTCCTCGCCTTCCTGAGTTATGTCCGCACCCTCCACCCGTCGAGCGTCCGCATGGCCATCGTGCTCGACAACTTCAGCCCGCACCTGTCGACGAAGAAGGACACCCGGGTCGACGACTGGGCCAAGGCCAACAACGTCGAACTGGCCTACACCCCGCACTACGCCAGTTGGCTCAACCGGATCGAAGCCCAGTTCACCGCCCTGCGTTACTTCTGCCTCGACGGCACAGACCATGAAAGCCATGAAGCCGAGGGCGCCCTGATCCGTCGTTACATCGCCTGGCGGAACCGCAATGCACGGGACGAAAACCTACGTGAACTGGTAAAGCGCGCAAACGTGCCTGACGCGGCACTAGCCCAGCAGATCCTCAAATTCGAAGCCATGTCGTAGTAGACCGCTCTACAACAAAGTGATTCTCAAACGGGTTCAATGGAAATAGGGTGCACGGAATCGCAGCCAGAGAACTGGAGTCGACCACATGGACGAAATCAATCACCTTGCCAAGGTGAGGGTCGCGGGTTCGAATCCCGTCGTCCGCTCTATACCGTCGTCCGCTCCAGATGGATAGGTCCAGGTAGGCCGCTCGGAGGATCAGAACTTATGTCCTCTGGGCGCGCACCACTGGGTGTGGCGTGCCGCCCTGGTGGCTGGTCATCGTCATGACGCCGGATTGTTAGCGCCGAACCACGGTGACAGCCGTTAGTCGGTCGTTTCGGCCAGCCAGGCGGCGAAGAATGGATCGGCGACCTTCCATCGACCGTTCCGTTCGACGACGAGCTCGTCGGCTTCGAGAGAGCGGACTGCCTTGCGGGCCGATGAGGCGTTGGCGAGCCCGACAGCTTCCACGAACGCGGCGGAGGTGGGTGCGTCCGTGGCGCGTACGGCCAACTCAATCAGCACACGTCGCTGGCCGGGCGAACGACGACTGAATTCCTCACCGTAAGTGGCGGCCTCGTGGGCAACAGCTTGTTGCAGACCGAGCAGAGCGGCATCCTGATCGATGTGAGTGGTCCCGATTTCAAATGCCTCGTAGGCGAGGCGCTGAATGTCGTTCGGAACGGGTCCACCGCTGCCAATGATGAGTGCTGCTGTGTCCTTGTCCATCGGCTTACCGCCTGTGGTCGCTCGTCGGCGCAGATAGGCCTGCATCTCGTCATCAGGGATCGGTCCCAGAGCAATCTTCTGGGCCATGCCGTATAGGGGAGCGCTCTCGGCGGTGACGAGCTGCTCCATAAGATGCCGTTTGGATCCTGCGACGACGAGGCTCACCTTAGGGTGTTCGTCGGCGAGTGCCTTGAGGAGATTGGGGAGATGGGCACCATGATCGGTAATGGCCTGGAATTCGTCGAGGATGAGTGCTGCAGGTCGGCGGGCCGCCTCCTGGGAAAGGAGTCGGTACAAGTCAGCGATCACGTCCTCGGCATTCGGTTGGCTAAGGCGCGGGTCGAATCCGAAAGACGGCGTGCCGCTCGCGTCGAACGTGACGGTTGGGTTAGTGCGGAATCTCTTGAGGAATTCGGGGACGGCTTGTCGAGCCCGGTGCCAGCGTGCGCCTGGGATTCGGTATGCATTGGCCGTGAGGGTTCCGACGAGCGCTGTTAGGTCTCGGCATCGGAGCACGTTGACCCTGAGGATGGCCGGGTTGTCTTTCGCCAGCTCCGACTCTGCGCGTAGCAGCACGGAAGACTTGCCGTAACGACGCGGGGAGACGAGCACGACGTTGACATGGTTCCGAATCCGGCTGACGAGGCCTGAGACCTCTTGCGCCCGGCCGGTGAACTGTGCACCTTCAACAGGGGTGCCGTAGTGGAAGGGATTCGGAGTGGTCACGCGTAGGACTATACCAGAAGGAACTATACTAACTGGTATAACTCTGATCGGTACAGTAAAATCCGGATCTCACAACAAGCGTGGCCGGGTCCGGGTCCTCGAAGTAGACCGGTCTACGACAGAGCTGATTTCAACCAAACTCAGTGGAAACTGGGTGGACGGAAGCGCAGCCCAGGAGACAGGGCCGGAACCCATGGACGAAAAGAATCACCTTGCCAGGGTGAGGGTCGCGGGTTCGAATCCCGTCGTCCGGTCAAAGGATGTTGCGGGGGTTGAAATCGGTCCGTTGAGACTCTTGCGTTGATGAAGGTGAAGTCTTGAAAGTGAAGTCATGTCGTCGGCTGAGAACGTGCGGTTAGCCAGGGACCATGATGGGTGGCCGCGGATAGCCAAAACCACCGATAGCTACAGCCCGGCGGAGCGGACCTCGTCGGGTATCCATTCCGGCCAGGCCGGCGAACCTACGAGATACCCATTGCGGTACCGAGCGACTATGCGAAACGAAGGTGCCGCACGGGAGTTGTCGCACACCTTGGCCTCTTCAACCAACTCGATGGCCCTCGCCACGTAGCGCCAGAGTCTGCCAAAGCGGGCTCGCACCTTCTCTTCCGGCACACTGTGGCCGCCATTAAGTATTCGGTCTTCAACTCGAGCCAGGGCCAGTACCTCGGGTACGACGAGAACGTGCAGCGTGATGACGTATCCGGACTGTCGCGCCGCTTCAACCAGTTCGAGCTTCGAAGGATGCGAGAAGACGGTCTCGGTGGCGAAAGAGCGCCGTTCGACGATGAGTCGGGCGCGCTCGTCGGCCGCTAGCGCAGCCGCCTCATAGGCACGGTCACTGGCCTCATCAGGCCGGCGCTCAGCCGAAATCACATCGGCGTTGACGAAAGGTAAATTGGTAACCGGGGACGACCTGCTCGTAGAACGTGCTCCTCCCCGATCCATTGGGCCCGACGATGAGGTGAAGGACCGGGTCAGCCATTCTTGATGGTTGGTGTGTCGCAAACTTGACTTAAGGAGTACGCCGGGTGACCTCGCCCACGTCGTCCAGTTCAACGTCGGAGCGGCCGTGGGATGCGAATGTCCGCGCCAGATCTAGGCGATCGATCCGAGCTTCGATGAGCTCGCTCCACTCGGCTCGAATTACCGCCTGCTCCTTAGCGCTGAGCTGGTCATAGGAGCCCTCGCCCGTCAGGACCTTGGCGATGTCCCGCGGGGAGACGCTGGCCCCCGCCTCCAACTCTCGACCAATCCGAGCCCAGTGGGTGATTTGCTGGGAGGCGCTGCGGCTCATCGTGGCTCCGAAGTGCCTGGCAGACTCGAACACGTCGTCGTCGATTCGGGTCGGGGACGTAGTCGCCACGGGTCCTCCTATTGCTGTAGCAATCTGCAACACCACTATGCCAGTCGCAACCGGCTGCTCGATCCGCGACCTGGACGTTTCGAGCGAAGAGAGGCACCAAAATGCCGATTGGACCGCTGACCTGGGACTGCGCATCAAATCGGGTGTCCGTGGCCATGAGAAGTACGCGGTCTTGGCCAACTGATGTCCCTGGGCAAGCCCCCTTCGCCGGTTCTACCGCTGGGGCCTGTTGACCCTTTGTCGCCCAAGGGACAACCCGAAGCACGAGGGCCCTGACCCTGATCCTCATCACGCGTGCCAGCGCAGCGGACGGCTACGGCGCTGTCCCTCACATTCACGGCTGACGGTGCGCTGATCGGACCGTTCAGCCCCCCCGGCCCCACGGTCAGCAGAAAGCGGCCGAGCTTCACGAATGTCGGCCCGAGTTCTTCGAGGGCAAGTCGGAGCCGACGGGGAAACGATCCGGCCTGATCGATATCCTGAGGACAAGGCCTGCCAGATGCGGTGTGCCAGCCGACCCTGGCGCTCCGAGAGGCGGCGACCGCGCGCCCCATGGGGCAACGGTAGCAACCGGGACCTTCTAACAGGTGATGAAATCGAGGGTGCACTCGTCACCGAACGGCGGTGCCTGTCCCAGCTCCAAACCGGTGAAAGAAACCCCTGGGCGATTGGAGGTCAGGAGTGTCGTCTCGCGGCCGAGGGTCCGGCGACCCCATGAACGGTTCACCATCAGCACCTGACACTGTTGCCACGCTGGGTCCTGTCACCCGACTAGGAAAGGCTTGTGCCGGAGAACGCAGTGGCCCAGATCAAGGGACTGCGCTCGGCATGTCGCGTTCCGGCAGCCGGCACAGCCACACCGGCCGCACCGACTGGCTGCGGGACGTCATCCTCGGCGGTCAAGATGGCCTGGTCAATATCCTCGGGATCATCCTGGGCGTCATCTCGGGCGGGGGTGGCCGGGTCGTCCTGCTTGCAGCCGGTTTCGCAGCTGCCATCACCGAGTCCATTTCGATGGGCGCCGTCGGCTACACGTCCACCGTCGCCGACCGTGACTATTACTCGGCGCAGCTCGCCATTGAGGAATCCTCAGTCCGCGACGAGCCGGACCTGGAATGCGAGGAGATCACCGAGCTCTATCGCAGCAAGGGCTTCTCGGGAAGCCTGCTCGACCAGGTCGTGGCCACCATCACGTCCAACCGGGAGAAGTGGGTCGGTACCATCATGGGCGAGGAGCGCCATCTGCAGCCGGTGAGCACAGAGGATGTCTTCCGCAGCGCAGTAGTCATCACCATGGCCACGCTCGTGGGCCACCTGATCCCGCTCTTCCCATTCCTCTTCTTGGCACGGACTCCCGCCCTGGTCCTGGCGATTGCTCTGAGTGCGGTGGTCCTCTTTGGGGTAGGGGTCTATTCCGCCATCACCCGAGTGGGCGCCTGGTGGAGGATCGGGCCGAAGATGGTCCTCATCGGCCTCGGCGCTGCTGCTGTCGGCTTCGCCATCGGCCACCTTTTCCATACGGCGGGGGCGTGATCTTCGTTGGAATATGTTCCCGGTCACGCGGTATCGGAGCATCAATCGATGACCTCCGACGGAAACTCCGTGGAGAGAAACACAGCGTGTCTCGGAGGGGTTCGTGGAACTTTGCCGGAAGCCGAGGTTGGTGCTCGCCAGGGGAAGGGGCTCGGGGCATACGAGGACGGACGCTCGCTGGTCGTGCAGCGTTCCTGGCTTCCTTTCAAGAGCAGTCCGAACTGCTGCATGGTGTACCTCGGCCGCTACTCGGCGCCGACGACCTTGAAGTCCTGGTTGACGAAGACGTGGTGCGGCCAGTTGACGCCGATGTAGTGGACGTTGTACTCGCCGTTGCTCAGCAGCACAACACGGTCGACGACCCCCCCTGGGTAGGCGGCCAGTGCCGCTTCCGTCGCCCTATTTGCAGCTGTGCCGCTGACGATCGTCCCCGACCCCTGACTCCAGTTCGCCGGGATCTGACCGACTTGCTTTGAGGTGGTCGGCGCACCGCGCTGGAAGGGGATCACCGCCGAGGAGGTTGCAGATCCGCCGCCCGTCGTTTGCACGGTGACCTGGGTGGCGGTGATGGTCGTTCCACTGGTCGTCCCAAGCACGAGGACGGGTTCGCCCTTCGCAATGGCGCTCGCCGTGGTCGAACTCCCCCCGCTCTGGTATTCGGTGGAGGACGCCTCGTTTACAGATACCATTTGACCCGCTGAAGTTGTCATCGTGAAGCTTGACGCAGAGACACTTCCGACCGTGCCGGCTGCTCCTCCTGAGGCCGGGCCCGACCGAGCATTAGTTCCGCTGCCGCCCGATCCGGGACTGCCGCTGAAGCCGGGACTGCCAGCGGGGCGGTTACCGTGAAGGAGTGGCCCTGCGGATGTCGAGGAATTTCTCGACCTACTGACCGAAAGGCCGATCACCGCACACATCACCGCGGCGGCCACGATCCATCCGCTCCATCTGTTCGACAGCATTCGCCGTACCGTTGATCGGCGTGCGTGGTTGACGTTGGTCACACCTGCCGACCCGTCTGGCGAAGACGCCGGCGCCGGTGGCGTCGAATTGCCAAATTCGCCTGGCGTCCCAGCAACCGATGACCCTGTCCCCGGGCGCGATACGGGGCGACCGGGCACGGTCCCGTCGGGGTTTCTTGGTTCGTGATCGTTCATGGTGGCGCTCCCCTTGCCTATCCAGCTAGGAAAGAGGATGCCGGTCCCTCATATGAGACTTCTATGGATGGCCTGTGGTGGGACTGTGACTACTCCCAACCTTGACCGGACGGTCGTATGACGACTGGCACGCGTTCGCAACGGATCGCTGGGTGTGCAAGCCCGTACGGATGAAGCCGGTGGCACCAGTTGAGGCGGTGAAGGCGCAGCCGACGAAACCTGCCGACCGGGGGGCGCCATTGCCTGTAGCAGACCGCTCTACAAACGCGTCATCAGTTGATCCCGAGCAGCTCGGCGCCGTTACGCCAGAAGAACCGCTCCTGGGTGTCGTCGTCGAAGGCGTCGAGCTCGGCACGAAAGCGCTCGAAGGGCCTCCGCCCACCCTCTGGGTGCGGGTAATCCGTGGAGAACATGAACAACTCAGGGCCGCACTGTTCGATCAGCCAGCCCGTCTCCTCGAACGAAAAGGGCGTGAAACGCACCTGACGTCGCAGGTACTCCGAGGGCAGCATGGACAGGGACTTGAGGTCGGGCTCTGATCGGGAGAAGGAGCGGTAGGCGTGGTCAACATTGCGCAGCAGTCCCGGCACCCACGAGGCTCCCAGCTCGATGGCGCCGCCGCGCAGCTCGGGGTGGCGCTCGAAGACGCCGTCGAGGGCCAGGCAGGCGAGGAAACGCTCGGGCGAATGGTGCAGCACGGGAAAGTCCTTGGCCCGCAGGTTCTCGCCTCCCCCGAGCCAGTCCTTGGGCAGCGCGCGGCCGTTGTTGTGGAAGGGTTTGGGCAGAAGTTTGCCGCCGCCGACATGGAGGACGAAGGGGACGCCCGCCTCGGCCAGACGGGCCCACACGGGCTCGACGTCGACGTGCGCGGGCGAGAAGTCACCGGGAGCGTCCGAGGGGATCCACACGGCGGCGACGCCTTCGGTGAGCGCCTCGTCCAGTACTTGGGCGGCCAGAGCCGGGGCGCGCAAGGGCAGGAAGCCCACTGCGTTGAGACGCGGGTCGTGGCCGCAGAAGTCGACCATGGCCCTGTTGAGCGCCCGGGTGCCACCGTAGAGCAGCTCGAGGTCGTCGCCGCCGGTGAACTGTGCCAGCGAGAAGGTGGGGAACACGAGCTGCGCCGAGATGCCGAGCGCGTCGAGCACGCGGGTACGCACGGCGGCGTCCAGGGCGCCGGGCGCCATCCATCCCTTGGGACCCGTGAGGACTTCGGCGGTGACATCCTGGTCGTGCTGTTGCGCCCACAGTGCGGGCAGTGACGCCATGAGCTCGGCGGCACCGGCGCCCGCCTTGTCGAAGCCGAGCGGGCGCAGTCGGTCGCGCACCTGGGGATCGGCGTAGGCCGGGAGCCACTCGTCGACCTCCATGAGGTGGCTGTCGGCGTCGAACACGGCAGAGCTTCGCATGACTCCTCCCTCCGATGGCGAGGCTACGGCGATCACCATGATAATCGGAGGCGGCTGGCGCTGCGCAGGATGGACAGCCAAGGCGTCGAATCTCGAAGACCGTGCGGGCACGCGACGAGAGGCGGAACAGGTCCTCGCGGGTCTTCGTTCGGGGAACGCTCGGGAACGACGACGCTGAGCGACTGCGCACGGCCGCGGTTTAGGAGAATTTGGTCTCACGCCCTGGCGGCGGCGGATTGTCGCTCCCACGGCACTAGCGCGATCGAGCTGGCCGAACGACCTGCCGAGGAGCGGGTATCTCCGTGTCCACCTCATCGGCAAGGTCACACGGGCTGTCGGGCGGGTCGAAAGCCTCGAGCTGCGTGGCGAGCAACCGAACCTCGGCGCGGAATGTCTCGCGCCTGTCGCCACCAAGGGGGGCGAGCAGGTGGTCCTCCGCCGCCCGGAGGCTGCCATTGAGGCTGGTGAGGAGTTCGATGCCCTGTTCGGTGGCGACGATTCTGCGGGCGCGCCGGTCGGCCGGATCAGGACGGCGCTCGATCAAGCTCGACGCTTCGAGATCATCGAGAAGATACGTCATAACCGTGCGGTCAACGCCGAGGTGCTGGGCCAGGGCGAGCTGGCTACCAACGGTGCCCTGAGAGGCGGCTGAGAGGACCTGATAACCGCGCGGACCGCCGGGAAGGTCGGCCACCGCGGCGTGGGCAGCCTTGACGTAAGCCCGAAAGATCATGCCCAGGCCCCATCCGAGGTCGTCGGCCAACGCGTCTTCGCAGCTCGAGGTGTCCCCCACTTCGTCACCGTGACCAGCGATGTCATCCACCACCCCATCATACGGTCTCCGCCGAGAAGCGTTGTCCGTAAGATGCTCTGCAGACATGATGATCTTCAACGCCGGGCCACTCAATGCCGCCGTCGCCCTTCAACCAGGCGGGCCAGGGTTCGGTATCGGTCACAGTGCCGACAAGCTGACGAAACTTCTCCGCCTCGAGGAGGCGCAGGCATGACAGCGCAAGGTTAACTACACGGTCGTATTCGCCGGACCGCCTGTTTCGTTTGCCCTGTACCGCTGAGCGTGAGCTCATCGCAGTCTTGCGCGTCGTAATGCGCGGTCTGGCACCCCTGAGCGACCCACGTTGGGTTTAATCGAGCGACGCTCTCGCAGCAACCGTGGGTTGCTCGAGAACGGTTGCGGGTGGCGCATAACTCGAAACAAAGTCGCGCTGGCGGATCAATGCGAAGGCACCGACCGATCCAATGGCCGCCACCACAACTCCGATGATCATCAGGTGGTCGAGGGTGCCGGCAAATCCCACTCGGTATGCGTGGAGCAGGGTGGCTCGGGCCGACGCCGAAGGTATCGACGCCGCTACCTGACGGACCCCACCGCCGGCCAGAGCACCCTTCAAGGCTGTGCCACCGCGGGTTAACACGTCCTGACCAACGGCGCTCGTCCGGAGCGCCATTGCGGTGGCGTGCTGGATCTGGCTCTGGAACACCGCCCCTAGGGCGGCGATCCCGGTGGCGATACCGACCTGGCGGAACGTGTTGTTGGCGCCCGATGCCATCCCGCTGTGCTCGGGCGGTACGACACTCACGGCCGCCGAGGCCAGTACCGGGTTGACCATCCCGATGCCGAAGCCGGTGACAATGAACCCGGGCACGAGGACGGTCCATCCCGATGCGGTGTGGATCATGGACATAAGAAAAAGGCCCAAGGCCACCAACAGAAGCCCGGTGCCGAGGAGGTAGCGGGACTGGATGCGTACGCTCAGCTTGCCTGCGATAGGTGCCACGATGAAAGCGAGCAAGGTGATCGGGAGAAAGCGGATGCCGGCGGCGAATGGTCCGTAGCCAAGGTCATCCTGGAGGAAGAGCGTGAGGTACAAGAACATGGCGAAGATCGATGAGGAGAGGGTTATGGCCACCACCGACGCTCCGACCATGGCCGGTCTGCGAAAGAGCTTCAGGTCGAGCATGGGGTCGGACTGACGCCATTCGGCGATGACGAATACGGCCAGCAAGACGACCGAACCGATAAGGCCGGCCACGATCTGGGTACTGCCCCAGCCGTCATCGTTGCCCCGCACCAGAGCCAGGACGAGCAGGAACAGAGCGACCGAGAACGAGACGAACCCGACCCAGTCGATGCGACGCTCGTTGTGTTCGTTGGATGCCGCCACACGGGTCAAGGTGATCACGACAGCCGCGACGCCGACGGGCACGTTGACGAAGAAGATCCAACGCCAGCCAAACCCGCTCGTGATGGCTCCGCCAATGAGTGGTCCGACGGCCACGGCCCCTCCGATCACGCCGCCATAGATGCCGAAGGCGGTTCCTCGCTCCTTGCCCTGGAAGGCGGCGGCAATCAGCGCCAGCGAAGTGGCGAACATGATTGCCCCACCGACTCCTTGGGCGCCCCGGGCGAGGTTCAAAACCAATGAGGACGTGGATAGCCCGCACAAAAGCGACGACGCCGTGAAGACGCCCAGTCCGATCGCAAATACGCCACGTCGGCCGAACATGTCGCCCACCACGCCGGCCGTGAGCATGAAGGCGGCCAGGGTCAAGGAGTAGGCGTCGACCACCCATTGAAGATCACTGAAACTTGCGTGCAACGACCGTTGGATATCGGGGAGGGCGACGTTCACGACCGTGATGTCGAGGAGGAGCATGAAGGTGGCCGTACATACCGCGATAAGGGTCCACCATTTTCGCTCGAGTGCTGGCATGTTCCGGTCCTCTTGGATATCGCGTCAGGGCGTAGTGTATTGGATCGCCGGGGGAGGACCAGGAGGCATAGACGTCCCAGGGTGTTCAGGCGGGCGATGCCGGGCCACAGAGGAAGAACGAAGACGATCGCGCTTGAGGCGTCACGCCTGTGACCCCTCGGCGATCCACCGCCGAAACTCAGCGATGCGTTCGATCGACCATGCCCCGTCGCAAGGCATGCTGCCATTAGCGAGGCGGGCAGCGATCGAATCTTGATGCAAAACGACATCGCCGTGCGACCACAGATCGAAGGCCCTCAACATAGAGTCGCGATCCTTCTCACGAAATAGCGGGCGAATGTTTCGCTCGAAACTCAGGTGCGATCCCGGCTCACGCGTCTGTTCGGTCATTGTTGGTCTCCTTTGGCTAATGGCTTATCGACGGAGGTCCGGAATGCCGGCGCCAGTTGGTCGCTCGATACGTGACTGTTCGCATGTCCTTACCGTTGCGGAATTGACGAATCGTCAGGTAACGCCGAGCACCTACAATCCTATTTTCTGCCTGGACGGGTCGGCCTGATGTGCAGGTCTTGTCCACTCGTGGTGATTCGGAGGCCAGTGGATGGACCGACGCAAAGGTCCTACGATCGGAATCGAATCTTCTCACGGAACGGGGGGCCCTTGTTATGAGCCAGAATGACGATTGGTCGCCTGACGAACCATTGGGCACAGAGGCATTTGAGCAGGGGGACGAAGCACTTGATGAGGACTCCAGGATCGATTCGAGTTTCATCGAGGATGTCGAGCAGGACCCCTCGCTTAACCCCACCCTACAGTCGGACGAACGTGAACTCGAAGAGTCCGGAGCGGAGCTCGACGACCCTGAAGAACTGGTCACCCTGAGCGGTGGGATCGACGATCCCGATGGCCTTGGAGAGCCGACGAGTCGGACTCGCAGCCGAAGTGAAGGTGTGGGCGGTTGGGATCTCGATGCACCTCTGGCACGCGGCAATGATTCCATTACAGGGGTCGACTGACTGACGCACTGCGAGGACATGTCCGAGAGAGCGAGGAGAGTGAAATGGTGGAAGAAAATCGACTGGATGCCCATCATCGGGCGACGGTTGAGAAGATCTTCGGCCACCCGGTAAGCCAGAACATTCAATGGCACGACGTGCTGTCACTTGTGAAGAGTGTGGGCACCGCCACCGAAAAACACGATGGCCGGTTCAAGGTGACGCTGGGTTCTGAGACCCAGACATTCGACACTCCGCCCCACAACGATATCGACGAGCAGCAGGTCATCGACCTGCGGCGAATGCTTCGAGCCGCCGGCATAATCCCGGAATCGAAATAGTGCGCGACGAGAACGTCAGACCAATCTGGTTCGAGGTCCCGAGGCTTGCGTTTTCGCCCGGAGCCGGTCGGCATTGTCCTCGCCCGGCCATCGCGAGTGAGCGGCCCAAGTCTAAGGGGTAATCACGGCCCATGTGAAAGGGGTAGCTTGGCCCGACACGTGAGAACAAGACTTCCCGTGATGAGTGGTTGTGCTGCGGTTCACTCCTCCGCGTCTCACACGAACAGATGAATGCCAAATCGCCGTCATTCGAGAGGTCCTGGGTAGGCCGCCTCCGCTCGAAGTGCGAACTTCTCGATCTTGCCTCTCAGGAAAAGCAATAAGACGATTATGGCGAGTACAGCGACCACGCCAATGATGACGTTGATGATGCCCGACAGTCGGGAGATCGCATTGCCAGTCAAGTAAGCAGCAAATGTGTAGGTGCCCGCCCAGACGATACCGCCCGACGCATTGGCGGGTAGGAACCGGCGCCATCGCATCTGGCTCACGCCGGCAAGAAATGCTGCGTACGTGCGCAGGATGGATACGAACCGCCCGAAGAAGACCACCTTCGCGCCATGGGTATCAAAAATGTATCGGCCGATCTTCAGCTTGCGCTCATCGAGGCGGACCCGGTGACCGTACTTGCGGAGCAGACGATAGCCACCCTTGTCGCCGATCCAGAAGCCGATATTGTCGCCGGTGATCGCGGCGGCCGACGCCACCGCGAAGATGATCCATGGGGACAACCGGTGGGTATGCCCGGCATAGGTGCCAGCGGCGATGAGGGCGGTCTCGCCGGGGAGGGGGATACCCAGGCTCTCGACGCCGACAAGGACAAAGACAGCCCCATAGCCGTAAGTGTCGATAAGGTGACCGATGTTCACGCGGGACCAGGCCTGCATTTGGTGGCTACGAGTTGGTTGCCGAACGCGGACATGAAGCCGATTGGGTTTGCTTCAGTCTACCTGAACAGGGCTCGCCGCCAATCCTTCGACTCTCCTTTCGGTCATTGGTCCCGGAACCGTTGAGACTTTCGGACCGCTACATCCACGAGCCGAGCCTCGTCTGGCGAGCGATTCGAAATGCATCGCGACTACCTCTATTCACATCGAGGAGAGCTGTGTTCGCCAAGTTATTGTGGGATGTTCGGACCTGAATCGTCCCCGTCCGCTCTTGCTTCTCGTCGCAAGGGTTGCAACGTGCGTGATATCGCGCGGGTTAAGGTCATTTCGAAAACTCACGAATGCGCGATGCCGCTCTATCCGAGATGCCGCGCTGGCCCATGCCTATGGCTCACGACGTGGTTTGGGCGGCGCAGGCTGAGTTCAGAGTGCAGATGACAGGTCGCACGTCGGCCATGCCCCCAGATCAATCTCACGCCAGGTGGTCTCACTGTCCGGAGGGGGAGCCGTAAAGGCCGGGACCACGGATCCGGAGAGCTTGGAGGAAGGAGAGCGCAGCTTCGTATGCACCCTCGATCAGGAGCTCAGTTGAGTGGAAGTTGAAGGGAGAGCACCGACAAGCGGCGGGACCAGGAAGATAGACAACCGGAATGTGCGCAGCGATCAGTGGCGCCTCGAGGATGGCCTGGGAGCGCATCGTGACCATCGCGGTGAAAAGAAGCGTCTCGGCGATGGACTCAGGTGGAGGTAGGAGATGACCGGGGAAGGTGCAATCGAGCACGACCAGCGAGCGGGCGCCCATGGCCAAGGCTTGTCGCAGCGGGACGTTGGCGACTATGCCGCCGTCGTACAGGCGTCGTCCATCGTGATCAACGGAGGGAAAGATCCCGGGAATGGCCGAACTGGCGAGCAGGGCCGGAAGAAGCGGCCCGGCGGAGATGACATGGGGGCTAGAGGTGGCTACGTCCGTGGTCACTGCGGCGAAGGGCAGGGCGAGAGTGTCGAAGGTGCTCGTCGCACCAAGGAAGTCGCTGATTACAGCGGCGACGCCGGTGTTCGGAAAGAGGTGGGTCTTCGTCCGTTGCAGGGTCCGCACCTGCGAAAGCAACCCGCCAGGGAAGATCTGATCGCGAGTGATCCGTGCCCACGCGTGGGACAGACGATTCGCCGCGCTCTGGGGATTGAGCGCGACGACCACCCCGTTGAGCGATCCAACCGACGTACCGATGACCAGATCCGGTGCGACCCGTCGTTCTGTTAGGGCTTCGAGCATTCCGACTTGAACCGCCCCAAGGCTGCCTCCGCCGCCAAGGACGAATCCCAGAGGCCGCGGGAGAGCGTCGTTCAAGGTGTACGAGTCTCCCAGCCTCTCCATAAAGCCCTACGGTAGACGCCTATTGGGAACGTTGTGAGCGACACAAAGCTGGAATACGATCAGTCGCCTGCGCAGCGGCACGGAGAACGCCCCACGCTTCTCCAGCGAGAGCGACGTGTCGAACCAACTGTTTCGGACCAGCTTGCTCACACACCATCGTGCAGCCGATCTTGGTCATGGCCCTCTCCGTTCCTGTCCGACGGTCCGAGTCACCACGGTGAGGTCCTGGTCGCCGAGGCCCTGATCGACGGCGTGTTGCCATTCGTCAGCCAGGCAGGCAAGTGTCTCGAACTGGTCGTCGGCTGCCTGCAAGGCAAGGCGCACATCTTTGAGGGCGAGTGACAGTGCGAATTGGGCTGAGAACTCATTGTCGGCGATCCGACTCAGCTTGGCTGACTGCCAAGGGGACACTAAGGAACTACCGTGTAAGGCATCCACGACGACGCGTGTGTCCACCCCCAGATGTCGAGCGAGGGCGATAGATGCAGCAACTGATTCCGCCGCAAAAGCGAGCCATGTGTTGTTTACCAGTTTGAGTCGCGTCCCGCTCCCGACATTGCCAACCCATATGACGCGTTGACCGAGCGCATCGAAGAGGGGAGCAACACGCGCCCTGGCACTTCGGGGTCCTGACGCGAAAATGGTCAGTTGGCCTTTCTCCGCTGGGTCCTTGCTTCCTGATACGGGCGCGTCGATGAGTATTACGTCCGGACGTTCCGCGTCTACCAAGGCCTTGACCTGCTCGATCCCGGCGACACCAATGGTACTCATTTGCACCCAGATCGATCCCGGATCGAGTGCTGCAATCATGCCTTCGTCGCGGGCGATCGAGACGACTGCATCGGCGTCGGTGACCATCGTGACGACGATTGTCGCCTGTCGTGCGGCGTCAGCAGCAGTGGCTGCCACCTCTGCTCCAAGCTCAGCGAGATCTTCGGTCGCCCGATGATTGCGATTCCAGACAATGGTCGGGATTCCGGCACGTAAGGCGCTGGTTGCCATGCCATGGCCCATCGCGCCGATGCCAAGAACCGCAATAGGCTCGAGACCTCGTGCCATTGAATCTCCTCCTCGGCCGGACGGTTGCAGGAGACGGGCACCAGCAGCATCCCACGACGGAGCCGTTGCCGCTGTGGGACCGTGCCTCAGTACAGAAACGGTGGCGGCGGCCGTCGCTCTGGAGACGATGTTGTGGGACGCACCGCCGGTGCCTGTCGACCGTGCGCGGGACTCGACATAGAGAAAGACGTCGGCATCGATGAAGGCGGTGTCCACTCGCCCCAGCCGGTTGATTCATTTACGGGCCGCAGCTTTCGATGGTGCCTCGGTTCGCCCACTCCTTCACCCCGGCGACGCATGGGCAAGCCTTCATCGTCGGTCCGCGGTTCCTGGCAGCCGTTCGCGGGCATCGTCGCACCGGCCGGCCGGACGCATTATCCCTTGTCGGCCTTCTTCATGGCACCGTATCCACGCTCGATGGCCGCCGTGATGATCGCTTCAAAATCCTTGTTGGTCAAAACGCGGGGGGTTCCCATGGAGGATGCACGCCAATACAACTCGGCCAGCCACTCGAGAAGCTCGAGACGTTCGACGGCTTGATCCATCGTGGCGCCGTAAGCGATCGAGCCGTGATTTTGCATCATGGCGGCGTTCCTGCCCTGGAGGGCTTCGATCACATTGTCCGCCAGCTCCTGGGAGCCGAAGGTCGCATAGGGCGCTGTTCGGGGAGCACCTCCCAATCCCAGACAGCTGTAGTGCAGCGCTGGCAACACGTCGTGACAACACGACAGGGCAGTCGAGGCCATGGCATGAGCGTGCGTTATCGCCAATGCGTTGGTGGCCGCGTAAATACCGGTGTGAAGCGGGACCTCTGAGGTGGGGGCGAGATCGCCGTCCACCACCTGCCCGCCCAGGTCGATGACGGTAACCATCTCCGCCGTCACCGTGCCTAGGTCAGACCCTGTTGGGGTGACCGCGATCAGATCCCCCTGACGGGCCGAGATGTTGCCGGCTGTGCCGATGACGAGCCCCTTCTCGGCCAGATGGCGGCTCGCGCTCGCTACCGCTTCTCGTTCGGCTGCCAAGAGCAGATCGCTCATTCCTCGTTCCTTTCAAAAGATCTGGCGGTTCAACGTACTGAAGGACGATCGAACGCCTGCCGACGAGCCCTCGCGCCGACATCGGGTCGCCTCTTGTTAGCGCTTCGCGCCACGCGAGATCCATTCGTATCTGCCCTGGCATGCCCATCTGGGGAAGGAGACGCCGGATCTGGCCAGGACGCAGACGGCTGGAAGGACGAGCCGTAGCTCTTGACCTGCTCAAATGTCAGTGAGCCACCTGGGCCTCCCGCCCGCTGCCCGGGGACGCACCAACAAGACCGTCAGAGGTCGTATGTCTGTCCCGCGGTGCGGTGGATGGTGACGGCGGCCACCAGCGCTCCAAGAAGGAGGAGCGCCCCGGAGATCTCGAGTGCCAGGTGGAGGCCCGAACCGAAGGCCTGATAGGCGGCGTTGACGACCTTGGTGGCGATCTTGGCGATGACCGCACTCTTCGAATGCTCAGCCCGACTGGCGGCACCGCTACTGCCCAGCCCGCCACCGGTGACGGCGTGGAGGACGAGGCTCTGGAAGCTCGGTGGGATTCCTATGGCCTTCAGACGTACCGCCAGTTGACCGGTGAGCTTGGCGTTCACGATGGCGCCGAGAATGGCCACGCCGAACACCGCCCCCATCTCCCGGCTGGTGTTGGTGGCCGACGCGGCCATGCCTGAACGCTCGGGGCGCACCACCGTGAGAGGAGTGGACGTCACCGGGACCAACGCCATGCCGAACCCGGCACCGGCGATGGGCAGCACCCATCCCAGGGTGGCAAAGTCGGTGTGGGGCCCGAGGACGTGGTTAGCGAGCAAGATGCCTACGCCGGCCAACACACAGCCGACGGTCATCGGGATCCTGGGTCCGATACGCGCCACCCATGGCCCGGTAAGAGCGGACGCGATGATGAGGGCCCCAGCCATGGGAATGAAGTCGAGGGCGGTCTGGTAGGCCGAGGCGCTTGCCACCTCCTGGAGGTAGAGAGCGGTGAAGAAGAAAATTGAGAACGTACCGAAATATGCGGCAAACGCGACGAAAGTCGATCCCGCGAAGGGGGGCCGCCGGAAGAGCGAGAGATCAAGCATCGGATCGTGCACTCTGCGCTCGACGACGACGAAGATCACCGCAGTCACAGCCGAGAGGGCGAACAATGCAATGATCCACCACGTGCGGTAGCCCGACTCCTCTCCCTGGATCACCGCGAAGGAGACGCTCGCCAAGGCGATGGCGCCGAGCACGATTCCGGCGAAATCGATCTGGCGGCCCCCCCGGTCAGATGTCTCGGGAACAAAGGCGAGGGCCATACTGAAGGCGAGGGCCCCAACGGCGAGGTTGAACCAGAAGATGGCCCGCCAGTCCGAGATGCCCACCAGGACGCCGCCGATCACAGGGCCGAGCGCGAGAGCCAGACCCGACACAGCGGCCCATACCCCGAGCGCGTCGGCGCGGGTTTCCTTGTCGGGGTATACGTGGCGAATGATTGACAGGGTGCCTGGCTCGGATGCGGCCGCCCCCAGGCCCATGATGACTCGGCCCGCGATCAGCCAATCGACGTTGGAGGCGAGGGCGGCCACCACCGAGCCCGCACAAAAGATGGCGACCCCCGCCAACATGATCTTCTTACGGCCGAGGAGGTCGCCCAGTGTCCCCCCGGCCAGCATGAAGGCGGCGAAGGTCAGGGCATAGCCGTTCACCACCCACTGAAGCGACGTGACGCCGGCGTGAAGGTCGCTCTGCACGTTGGCCAGACCGACACTGACGATCGTGTTGTCGAGAAAGGTGAGGAAGAGGACAGCGCAGAGGGTGGCGAGGGCGACCGCCTGCGCCCGAGAGCCGAGCCCTCCTGCTTTGACGTCCAACCCGGGCACTGCTCCGGTGTTGAGGACGTCGTCCGTGTTTGTGTCCATGGTTCGTCCCACCATTGTCTCGGAAAACGGTGAAGGCACCTCTGAGCCGGACCTCGACTTTCGTCAGCACGCTACAAGCAGATGACGACCACGACTACCTGGCGATCGGACAGCGCCGGACGTCGTCGGCTATGCACAAGGGATGCCCCGACAGTCGGCCGTATAGGATCCTGCGGAGTTCCACGACTTGAGGAGTGGACGACGATGGTTGGGGATTCGAACCTTCAAGGGCTGGAGAGAACTCCTGTCAGCCGCTCGGACGAATTGATCGATGAAGCGAGCATGGAGTCTTTCCCGGCGAGCGATCCGCCCGCGACCTGGTCTGGGGTCGACCGTCCGGACGTGAAGATTGACGAAATCGAGGTCCGGCACTAGGCACAGCAGCGGAGACGGCGCGATCGCCAGGTTCGATGGGTGCCGATGCCCGTAGCGTCCGTCACCGCGACCCGTTCACCGCACTGACCCGCGAATGTGCCGGTGTCGGACCGCCGTGAGAGGTACTCAGACCGCATGCGTAGATGACCGGTGACCACTGATCCGTCCCGACCCACCGAGGGCTCGACAAGGGATGGACTCCGATATTCGCATTCCTTACACCTTGACCAGATCGCCGATGAGCACCGGCTCCAGTTGGCGGGAACGGATCATCTGCACCAGGGCGGGAAAGGCTTCGACCGTTCCGGCGTGACCGGTGTGAAGGCTCACTATGGACCCGGGCCGCAGATCCTGAGTGACACGGGCGACGATCGCTGAGGAGCCGGGGTCTTCGTAGTCGAGAGGGTCGACGTCGTAGCCGACGGACACCGGGTAGCCGACCAGACCCGCTTGTTGGAGGATCACGGGGGTGGGCACGACGATGCCCGACGGTCGGAACCAGCGCCCGTTGTTCCCTTCGATGTGATCAAGTACCGCGGCGCACCGCTGGATCTCGTCGGCCACGGCGCCGGCATCGAGGCTGCCGAGATCGGGATGGGTGTAGGTGTGATTTCCGAGGGTATGCCCTCCCGAAAGGATCTGACCGGCGAGAGCGGGATTGGCCTCCATCCATGTCCCGACCCCGAACACGGTGATGGGCGCGGAGAGTTGGTGGGCCGAGCTCAACAGTTGTTGGGTCAAGGCGACGTCCCCTGATCCGTGAAAGGTTAGAGCGACGCTATGTCCAGAGCGCGACCCGTTGGCGAAATAGGTTGCGGGGCCGACCGGAGCGGTTGTTGTCGTCGTGGAGGCCGCCGCGGCCGGACGCCTCCGACGAGGCGGCGTGTCGGCTTTCTCCGACTGTCCGACGCCGCACCCCGCCAACACGGCGGTTCCGGCTGAGGCTAAAACGGCTCTGCGAGACCATGGCGTTGCGGGGCCTTGTTCTGTCATCGCCCGACGCACCTTGTCATGGGTCGTGATCCGATCATCGCAAGATCCCGGTATGGCCGAGCGAGTATCGCCCGGGCTGGGGCCAGACGCACAGCCCGTGGGGACCGTAGCCGACCGGGATGCGAGCGATCTCTTTGCCGGTGGTCGTGTCGATGGCGTATACGTCGGAGTCGTAGCGGCCCGACAGCCAGAGGACGGTGCCGTCAGCCGACACTCCGCCCATGTCGGGGCTAGGAACGCTGCTGGCACGGCCTAGATGAGAGCCGGTCTCGGGAGGCAGCGTCCAGGTGGCGACCACCTCTCGGGTTGCGAATGAGACCACCGAAATCGTGCCTGCGTCCCGATTGGAGACGTAGAGGTACCGCGCGTCACGACTGACATAGAGACCGTGGGCGCCCTTGCCCGTCGGGAGAAAGCCCAGCACCCGGAAGGAATCGCCGTCCACTTCCCATACCCCGTCGGCCGTGAGGTCGGCCACGTAGAACACCTTCCCGTCGGGCGACAGCTTGACGTCTTGAGGTGTGGCACCCGCTCCGAGCGAAAGAGTGCCCACCACGGATTGGCTGGCCACGTCGACCTTCAGGAGTTTGCCCGAGAACTCACAGGATGCGATGAGATACGTACCGTTGGCGGAGAAGTCTATGTGGTCGACTCCGTGACAGGGCACGGGAAGGGAATGGACAAGTGCCATGGTGTGGGGATCGCGGAAATCGAGGCGCTGCAGGGCTTCGGCGACGACGATGGCGTAGCGGCCGTCGGGGGTGAAGTACATGTTGTAGGGATCTTCGACGTGCACAGGCGTGCCCGGTTCACCGGTCACGGGGTCGATCGGAGTCAGGCTGTTGCCCTGGTCGTTCGTCACCCAGAGCGTCTTCAGGTCCCACGACGGCACGATGTGCTGAGGTAGCGCGCCCACGCCGAATTCCCGCACCACCTGGTCAGTAGTGGGGTCGATCTCGTCAACAGTGTCATTGAGGCTGTTGGGGACGTAGATCAGCGGTCGAGCGGCCTGGGCGACCGGACTCAGATCTCCGGGACCGTCGGATGAGTAGATGTTGCACGGGTCGGTCACCGCCGGCATCCCGGGCAGCGCGTCGGTGACGGGAGGACAGTCGGAAACCTGACGAGCAGGCGCGCTGAGTGGGCGCGGCCGCAGCGTCCTATGAGCGTCGGGGCTGGCCGATTTGGTTGTGCCCGAGAGGTTCACGCCCAGAATGACAAGGACGGCCGACCCCACCAAGACGGCAGTCCAGCGGCGTGCCAGGACCGACGCTTGTGGGCGCCGGGCGCCCGTCGGGACAGAGGGGGACATGTTCGTCGGCTACCGACGTCGGCGATTGACGGGCCCGTAGGGATTTCGATCGCACGTGATCATGCGTGTTCGACGGGTTCACGCGCCGAGCGCTCTGTTGTAACGGGAGACACACGGGACATTGCGTTCAGTTTCATTCGGGACCTCCCCGGCCGCAAGACGCGCTCGTCACGGCCTCGGGACCACGAGGATACGCGTGCGCTCCCCCCCGGGCGTCAGCTTGTCCCAGCCGGGAATGCTCGGAAGGGCCGACCGATGTGGGGACGTACCCCCGACGGTGAAGGCGCTCGCTCCGAGCGGCCCGGCCACCGACAACGCCAGCCTCACGGTGTCGCAACCGTCGCACGGGCCAGCCTGCGGTGACGTCAGTCCGCCCAGACCAATGTGGCGACTCCCTGTGGACGGATCAGGCCCTTAAGAGTCGCTTCTCGGTAGTCGACGAATCGGAACTCCCCGGTGCGCTCCACCAACTGTGCCGACAACGCTGACACCAGGATCTCTCCCGGACCGGCAGCATCAGAAAGTCGGCTGGCCACGATGACGGTGTGACCGAGAAAGTCGTCATCCTCTTCCACGACTTCGCCTGTGTGGACGCCGATGTGGATCCGGATGGGCTGATTCTCGTGAGCCTCGGTGTAGGCGAGAAGCGATCGTTGCATGTCGGCCGCGCATCGCAGAGCACGCGCCACTCCGCCGAACGCCATCATAAAGCCGTCTCCTTGCACCTTGATCTCCCGGCCGCCGTGACGTTGCAGAGAATCACGCACTATGCCGTGGTGCGCGCGCAGGAGCTCACGAGAAGTCTGGTCGCCCAGGCGCTCGGTCATTCCCGCGTAGTCCACCATGTCACTGAACAGAATGGTGACGGTTCCTTCAGCAACGCCGATCCCTCCCGTTGTAACGGTTGCCTCTGCCGGCTGTGATGGCGGCCGCTCACGGTTGTCCCGGTTCCGGCGCACCGCACGACTCTGGGCGCGCAATTGATCTCTGATCTGCCGGCTAAGGGCTTCGACATCGATAGGGGCACCCGCGGAGTCGGCGAGCGCAGGAAACGCATCACTCACCGTTCCGACGACGTGATCGATGATCGACTTCCCGATCTCGCGTCCCAGACGCGATGGCCGGCTTCGCACATGGATACCTCCCATGAGGGCAAAGCCACGGATCCGGATATGGGGAGAACCGCGTACCAAGGGTACGTCTCGCAGCTTCAGATCCCTCCCGCCCATCAGGGAGAACCCCCCCAACTCGACATCGAAGCCCTCCGGCACAGTGACCTTGATGCCTCCCCAGAACGCGATCGCGGTGATGACGATCTCTGATCCCTCTATTTCGGCATGACGGAGGTCCATGGCACATCCACCCATGAAGGCCAGGGCGGTCGTGCGACCACTGATCTTCCAGCGCCCACGGGGTTTTGACCCGCTCAACACGGCGATGAACCACCGGCGTGGTCGGCGACGAGCCGACTGGCCCATGGGTGCGGCAAGGTCCGGCAGATTGGCGAGGGTTGTCGCCAGATCGCCCCGCGTCCGTCCCTCGAGGGCGAGACCGACTCGCTCTGAGAACTCTTCGAGGGTGAGACGGCCGGCCACGACGTGCTCTCGCAAGAGGGTTACCGTGTCGTCGCGGTCGGCATCCGATACCCGCTCGGACGACCGTCCGTCATCGGGCATGGGAACGTTCGGACCGGGATCGGGTGGATCCGTCATCTCGTCAGTTTGGTCCCTGGCGCCTCGTCGTGCACGGCTTGTCTCTGACGCTCGTCGCCGAAGCGCCATCGCGACATCCGATCAGGTGCGACTTCCCGTGCCTGTCTCACGGATGACGGTGCGACGATCGGAGCTATAAGGCTCCTCGGACCCGGAGTCCGACTCTACTGACGATCATGGGGAGTACCGAGTAGCGCGTGTCCAACAGGGCGATGCCAAGCTCCAGCTTCGCCTTCGTTTCGGGGGTGGCGCTCAAGATCGTGATCGATCCACCGTCGCCCCCGGCCCCGTTGACCTTCCACCCGATCGCGTGGTGCGCGCGTGCACACTCGATGACCCGGTGTGCATCCTCGCCGACCAATTCGGCGAGAAGGGCCTTCTGGGCCGCAGTGTTGGCGATCATCGATTGACCGAAGGCGCTGAGGTCTTGGTCGACTACCGCCTGGCGAGCATTCTGGGCGGCGTCTCGGAGTCGGGAGAAGGCCTCAGAGCCGCGAGTCCCCGTACTCTGGATGACCAGGCGGTGTACGTCTGAGGAGTCGTGGGCGCGGCCAAGAAAGACGACGGTGAGCCGCGCGCTGAGTTCGTCCCATGGTGGGAGGGCGAAGACCGTCGCCTCCGGGTAGGGCTCGATTTCGAGGTAGTTGATCCCGCCGATTGCCGCGCTCAGCTGGTCCTGGATCCCGCTCTCGACGCCGAGGACGCCGACTTCGAGCCGGTGAGCTGCGTAGGCGATGTCGCGCGGCGACAGTTGTTCGGAGCGCACAGCGGCCAACGCACCGAGCAGAGCGACCGCCACCGCGGCGGACGTCCCTGTGCCGCAACCTGCGGGGACGGCCGAGCGGACGTTCACTTCCACGGGGAGGCCGTCTTGGGGGGGAAGCGAGTCGACGGCGGCTTCCAAGAGCGGGTGGCGAGGGACCCTGGACTCCCCGGGGACGAGCGGATACCGGTCGCCGAAGGTGTGAGCATTGATGATCACCGGGTCCGGACCGCCCGTCTTGTGGATGGACACTTCGACGCCCGGAGTCATGGCAATATTCACGACCCGTCCGGGTCCACCGAACCAGGTGTCGGTCCACCCACCGTTGTCGCAGATCCGGACGGGAGCTGACGCCTCGATCACGGTCATCCCCCCGTCACGCTTTCTTGCCACAACCGGACATGTTCCAGCATCGGTTCTGTGCATACGACTTCTCTGAGTTCGGGAAGTTCGTGAGCTGGCTCCCGTCGCCCCAGAAATAGATCTGATACGCGGGGGGTACCGTCCGGATCGTGTGCCCGGTCAGTGGGTTGATGATCGGGACACCGAGGATCAGGTCCTCCATGGCCGTCATGAATTCGACACTGTCGAGCCTGGCCTGTCCCCATTCGCTGATGCCCCACGGCTTGCCGAACTGCGCGGCCAGGTCGTAACCGTTCTGCAAGGCGTGGTCGATGGTGTAGTCGGGATAGCCGTTGTCGTACACATCGGTGGTGATGTAATTCACCCACCTACGACCGGGGTACCAGGCCGACGCCGTCTGCCCATTCTGAAAATGCACGCCGTCGGCTCCGTAGCCGACGTTCCAATCGAAGGTGGCAGTGGGGTCGCCCTTCACGATGGCGGTCGCGATCCGGCGGAAATCAGCCTTGTAGAGGCTCGATCCTTCCCGTGTCCAGCAGTATCCAGCCCCGCCATAGCTTCCCGACGACTCCCAGCCGATGCGGTAGATCGTCTTGCGATAACCGGCGTCGTAGACGCGTGTGGCGAGTGTCCTATAGACACCGAGATGGTGCGGGGTGGCCCTGAGGTTGTCGCTAGGGGAGTTGCCGATGCACATGGTGACCGACGTCATGAGTCGCTCGGAGCCGTCGGGATGCCTGAGCGCCGCCGTGGTGTCATCAATGCTGTTCCACGACGTGCCATTGGTGTATGTGGCGTAGATCTGTGGCGATACACCGAGCGATGCGCCGAGCGCTTTGATCCTCGAAGGCTGGTCCCCGTCGAGATAGAAGCCGACCCGGCCTGCTCCCGAGGGAGGCGGCGCGAACGGTGTGGGGCGGCGTGACGTTTGTGTCACGTCGAAGGTGACGGAGGCCGAATACGAGCCTTCGCCAGCCGAGTTGAAGTCGACCACCCGGACCGTGTGCCGTCCCAAAGTGACGTCTGTGTCGGTCCACTGCGTGAAGTCCTTGTAGTCGTAGGGTGAGCCCCAGCTGAAAACCTTCCGTCGATCGACGTAGATGTTGGCACTGTTGGCACCGGAACCGTTCGCCCATGTGAAGGAGACACTCTGGTGGTTGACGCGGGCAGCGAGGTGCGTGACGTGGCCCACGGTTTGGGCAGACGCGGCGATGGCGGGCCCCACGCCCAATCCTCCCGTTAACACGACGGACGCCAGGAGCTTCGTGAGCAGTGTCATGGCCGGGTGGCGGCGGCCTCGGTCTGCACAGCCTTTCGGCTCAGGGCCGGCGCGGCGGTGCATCAGGTTACGACTGTCTCGCTTCCTCGACGGTGAGCTCAGCGGCCGGATCGGCCCGGAGACGGTCGTCCGGGATAGGCATTCCGCTTCGGATCGAACGTCCGTAGGTTCCTTCCTTCAAGCGCCTCTCCGCCCTTTCGACGGTACCCAGTCGCTCGCGCAGAGTTGCCGCCACATCGTCGTCGTACACCTCTGCCACGAGACGCTCGGTCGGGTCGGCCATGTCCCCGGGCTCGTTCGCAACCTCTCGATCGGACCGTGCGGCGGCATCGGTGTCCTTGAGGAGCCCTTCCAGGCGCTCGCGTTCGGCCCGGAGAAGTGTTCGGGCCTCGTGCTCATTCATAGAGTCCTCCAGGCTGAATTATCGAAGTGATGCGATGGGGCTTGGGTTGCCGCCGACGTCGTCGGTCGGGCCGCGGCAGGTCGAGGTGAACTGGGACGTGGTCCATTTTCGCCGTCGCCCCACGTGAAGGAAAATCCCCGCCCGACAGCCCCGACCGGACGGCTGCCAAGGCGTGGGGTGCGACGGCTCCTGCGACACGTCGGTGATAGCCCAAGGAACTGTCCTTCCTGGTCGCGGTGCATATCTGGCGAGATCGCGGCTGTCGGCCGGATCGATCCGACGGGCCACGACCCCCGTTTGACTTGGCCGCCATTGGGAATTGGTCCACGCTAACGGGACTCCAACGCCGCCATTTCGACCTTGGTCCGGATCTCGGCACCGTAGCGCCGTGCCGCGACATAGCCGACAACCACGACAACGAGAGCGCCGACCCCAAAGACGATCGTTATGATGCTCCCGAAGCGGGTGATCTGGCCCCCGAACTCATAGGCGCCGACCCCGAATACGACGGCCCACAGCACACCGCTCAACGTGTTGTAGACGAGGAAGCGCGCCCACGCCATCTTGCTGATACCGGCAAGGAATGCCGCGTACGTCCGCAAGATGGAGACGAAGCGGCCCATGAAGACGATCTTGCCCCCGTGGCGACTGTATATGGATTGGGCCATTTTCAGCGTCGACTCGTCGATCCGGATGTGGCGACCGACGCGCAGCAGGAGCCGCTCGCCTCCTGTACGGCCGAGCACGTAGCCGAGGTTGTCGCCGATGATGGCGCCGACGGCGGCGATGACGACGATCGGACCCTCGCCGAGCTTGTGGGTCGCTCCGGCGTAAACGGCGGCGGCAATGAGAGTCGTCTCCCCGGGTACCGGGACGCCCAGGCTCTCGAGCGCGACGGCGAGGAAGACAGCGACGTACCCGTAGGTGACGACGAAATGGCTGACCGAGGTAGCGATCATGGTGTCCCTGTGGCTCTCCGGCACGAAAAAGCGGTCGTTGCTCGCACGGTTCTGCCATCGTGCGCCCATGAGCCTTGCGAGACGATGAAGGCAACCTTCGAGTTGGCTGTGAGAGTGCCCCGGACAACAGTGCGTGGTGGTGCTCGAGACCCGAGAACGAAGCGGGTCAGACTCGGTGGTTAAATCCGCTATCCAGTCCGGGACCGCTGGAGCAATCGCGGAAAGGTGCGCCATCGCGCGCCAGCACGCGTGGCTCATCGCTTCGAGCACCGGGCTACGGTGTCGACATCACAGCGACGAAGTCGCGGGTCCAGCCGACCAGGTATTGGTCGGCTGGGCGATGTTGACCCGGTACCCCGGCAGCCAAGGGACCGCCCGGACTTGGTGCGAGCGCCAGCTGGACCCATTCCGGATTGATGTCGAGTTCCATGGCGCTGATCGCTCCCGCGGTGATCAGCGCCGATCCCATATCGATCGGAAGGGCGGACATGCTCCCCGCGTAGAGAATGTCGCCGCGCGCGTCTTCGCCCAAGGCGCTTCGTGCGACCACCGCCCCGCCGCCCAGAGTCGGACCCCACATCGAGATATCAGAGATCCGTACGCTGAGGTGGGCTCCGGACACGAGAGGCTGGAGGTTCTGGCGAACACTGGCAATCTGCTCTCCCGGAGCAGGAACGTTCTGCCCCCACACTCCCACATGGCCCGAGCCGTCCCTATCGATGACGAAACTCGCCAAGCCAGGGACCAAAGCGCTCAGGGTCCGGCCGTCCACTTCGAAGCCGCCCAACGTATCGGAGATCTTGAATCCCCCGTTGAAGGCGGCCAGCAGGGTCGGGAGCTCAACGCTGCTCACGGCCGGACCGGCGTCGGGGCTTACACCCCCGCTCGTGGGTGGATCCTGGCTTCCCACGTGAAGGGCGAAGAACGTTCGCCCGGTACGAAAGCGGGCCACCGTAACTTGACTCCCGTCGACGTTATTGACCGTCAACTCGTCGACGGCGATGCCGTCGCTTGCCGAGCTGACCGGCGTCCATCCCGGCTGCTCGGTAGTCGTCGTGACGACCGGTAACGTCGTGGAGGTGGGTTGGATCGTGGTGGCTGTCGACGACTTCCCGCCGAGAATCCTCGATGGGGAACATGCAGCGACGCCAAGCCCGAGGATAAGGAGGGTCAGGAATGCGGTGAAGCTACGTTCGCTTCTTGTCGTTGGCACGATGCGGCTGTCCGAGTCCTCTGCGCTTGCCCTTCACTGATCAAGCCATGATCAAGGATCCTTCGTGACGAAACCGTGAAAATGCTGGGGACGGGTGTGTCGATAGCCGTCGTGGACAGCCCCAACATCGGGCCGTCGGGCTGCGGGGGCCTGCAGGAACAGCGGACAGGCGGCCGGGATCCGGTCAGTCGGGGGCCACCGAAACGTTGATCGAAGGGTCACCCCCTGGTTCCAGCGCCATGGACAGGCGAGATGATGTGTCCGGGCCCGGTGCCAGTGCCGCGTCGAGGAAGCGGACCGTTTCTGCCCGCAGGGCGACAGCCGACGCAGTAGACGCCACGTACGTGTCGAGATGGTCACCTCCGGTGACGGTGATCATGGCCTTCGTCATATCGGCGGCATCGAAGACCTGAACCGACCGGGAAGCGAGCCCGTACTGATCGGCGCTACCCACGACGACCAGGAGGGCGCCGGGGGTGGGCACTCCCCAAGGCCCAGTCACGCCGGCAGGGATCTCGCCCGAGAGAGACAGGTAGGCCCGGATCCGGTGATCGGCGTAGGCCGGATTCAGCGCCAGCAACGCGATATCGGTTCCGCCGTCGGAGTGACCGGCCACGGCGATTCGTTGCGGGTCGATGGTCCCGGCTCTTCCGGCCAGGAGCTGCGTGATGACGAACGAGAGGTCCTCGGCCTGGGCCGGGTAGTTGCTGATCGGACTGCCGGGCAGCGTGTCGGTCGAGTCGGGGAGGATGGGAGCGGCCACCAGGTAACCCGCCGCCGCCCAGCTGTCGAGGAGTGACCTGTAGACACCAGGGTCGCTGTCCCAGCCGTGGGCGAACACGACGACTGGTAGCGGACCGGTCAGCCCTTCGGGGCGGAAAATGTCCGTGACCAGCAACCTTCCGGCGTGTCCCGGCACGTCACCACGTGCCGGCGTGTCTCGGGTGGCGTCCACGAAGGTGATGGTTTCGTCGTGGACAGCATAGGGCGGAGCCGGTTGCGTGGTCGGCCGGGTGACCGTCGGAGACACCGGTTTGGTCGTTGAGGACGCGGCTGGGACCAACTCACCCGTGGACCGATGGTGCGCCACGCCGAGCGCGCCGGTGGCCGCCAGGACGATCATCATCGTCACAGTCCCTGCCGTCAGAACCCACCGACGATGGTGGGATGGTCGGGGCTTCACCATGGGCCAGGGGTTTCCCGGTGCCGGCGTGTCACAGCTGATCAGCTCGGTTGATGTCCTTGTCGGCCCTATATTCGCGACGCCGGACCTTGGATCCCCAAGGCGGAGGTCGGAGTTTCGAGTGCCGGAACGAGGCCGTGTAAGTGAACTGTCATAACATGAACGTTAGACCCTCCAAAGTGTCGAGAAATGTGCGAGTTGCGGCGCTAGTCGGACGATCTGCGGTGATGACGGCGGCAATACATATCGGCGAGAATTGGGCCAGGGGGACGTACGAGATCCCGGGTTGTGAGTCGACCGCAGTCTTCGGGAGCAGTGCGATGGCGAGCCCGTGGGATACGAGGTCCAACATGCTGGGAATGTCCGCGACCCGGAAAGCTGTCCGGTACTCCACGCCTGATTGGGCTAGAAACTTGCTGACCGCGTTGTGACTGGCGCCATCACCGGGGTCGGCGACGAAGATCTCGCCCGCCAGTTGGCCGAGTTCCACCGCTCTTCGTCTTGCCAATCGGTGATCATGGGCGCACGCGATTCCCACAGGGACGGATTGTGGCGAGATCACACGGATGCCCGGTGGCCACCCCTGAGGGGGACGGCCTACGAAGGCGACATCGAGGCCGCCGCGCTGGACGTCTCCGACGAGTGTCACAGAGAGTCCTTGTTTGAGAGTGATGGCGACATCCGGGAACGCGGAGTGATATGCGGAGAGCACAGGACTAATGCTTCCCCATACCAGGCCGACGGCGATGCTGCCCCGTACACGACCGACCGACTGGTCGACGACATCGCGCGCCATCGCGGCCGCGGCCAGGACGCGCTGGGCTTCTGGCAGCAACGCCTGCCCGGTCTCGCTCAGCTCGACCCGCCGGGTGGTGCGAATGAACAGCGGCGCACCCAATTCGTGTTCTAAGGCACGGATGGATGTCGAGACCGCGGACTGCGCCATGTGACAACGTCGGGCAGCGCGGGTGAAGTTCCTCTCCTCCGCCACGGCCACGAACTGTTCCAGTTGTTGCAGGTCCATTGATCGTCTCAAACGATCAATCTATCCAAATTGGATATCGCCGATGATAGATACCTAGCCTGCATGCGCGTGGAAACCATACGCTGCGCTGCTGGCGGGGACGGATGAAGACCTCGGCCAAGGTCTTGACCTTTCACCTGCCCTCGGAACAGGTTGGTTCCCTGCTCGAGTTCCTCGATGCCAACCTGGGTCCTCGGTACGTCGAACACCCCGGCTTCCGTGGATTGCTATGCCTCGAGCTGAGCGAAGGTCAGCGGAGTTCAGGTCGTCGTCGTGTCGATCTGGGACGATGCGGATCTCCCTGCGGGCGAGGACGTGATGGATCATTTGTGGGACGAGGCGTCGGACGCTCTCGGCGTCGGGATCGCCCGTAATACCTGCAAGGTCCTGAAAGCCATACCCGGCTCCTCGCCCACTGAGTGAGGCCGGCCGCGGCAGGGAGACGTTCGTTGACTCGGATGGGCACGCGCGGACTCACTCGCGGTTCTCACTTTGAACGTCTCGGGGGAAGGCGTTCTATGAAGAGTGCCCGACGGGGACACTCCTGGACGGCGCGCCGGGCTAGATACATGAGGTGTGGCGGAATCGGCTCGGTCGCGAGGATCGGGTAGCCCCATTCGTCGATCTCGACGATCTCGGGCAAGAGCTCTGCGCAGTAGCCGAACCCGTCACAGGCAACCGGATTTACTCGAAGGTGGACAGTGAGCGTTGTGATCGGCATGACGTGGCTCAGCCCTCCCGGGTCAGCGCCGCCACCTCCCGTCGTCAGGGGTTGATCGCGGTGTGGGCAGGATCGGTCGGCGATTCCATCCCAGACAGGGTCGATGCCGGGAGTGTTCGTCGAAGTCGGCCGCGAACACTTTCAGAGCGCTTCCTACCATTCGGACGACTCCGTCAGGATGGCGACAGGCACCTCGACCATCGATCGTGCCGAGGCGATGTCGCACACGCTGCACCATCCGCCGATCGCCCCGTCCGCGCGAGTTCGGCCAGATCCTGGGCAAGGGCGGGGAGGCCGAGGACACACGGCCCACACTGCCCGGCACTCTGGCTGGCCATGTACGCGGCGACGCGAGCGGTTTCGGCGATGCCACACGCGGTGGACGGCAGGGCTACGAGGACACCGGCACCCACGGCGAGGCCCACGCTGGCGAGTGGCACTGGTGCGTAGGGAATCTCGAGCAGATCGGGATGCAACCATGCGCCGCCGTATCCACCGACGAGAACGGCCCCGACCGGGGCGTCGAGCCCGGCTCGTCGCAGGATGGCGCCCACCGGCGTACCGAATTCGACCTCGTAGACGCCAGGGCGACCGAGCGGGCCCGATGCTGTGACGAGGCATGTTCCTGGAGCGTCGGGGATCCCGGCGGTGCGGAACCATCGCGGGCCGTGCCGGGCGATCAGGGCGACGTGGGCCAAGGTCTCCGCGCTCTGGACCAGTACAGAGCGATGTCCGATCGTGAGCGGTACGCCCTTCGTGGGACGAAACTGCGGAAGTGCCGGGTTTCCGGCCAGCCATGAGACGAGGGCCGACTCCTCGCCGCTCACATATCGTCCCGGTGGGCGCACGAGCCGCATCGGGAGGCGGACCGGGGCACCGCCGGCTCGTTCCGTGAGTGCGGCGCGGATCCCTTCGGCCGTGTCGTGGCGATCGTGGGCCACGCACACGGCGACCTCGTTGGCACCGATGGCTCGGGCGACGAGTTCGGCGCCGTCGAGAACAAGGTGTGGGGCGGCCGACAACAAGACACGGTCCTTTTCGCTGGCCGGCTCGCCTTCCAAGGCGTTCACGGCCAGGAGCGGGCGCCACCGCCCGGTGCGGACGGAGTCCAGCTTGCGGGCGGTGGGGAAGCCGGCTCCTCCGCGCCCAGTCAAGCCGGCGGCGCGAATGGACTCGACCAGTTGGTCCGACCAGTCGGCGTCAGGGTCGCTCGCCAGCGGCAACGGCCCGTGGACCGCCAGGTGGGAACGCAGGTCGGCGCGCCCGGTCTGGTCCCATGCGCCTAGGACCCTGGGGGGCGCGAATGTGTCTCGTGTACTCACCACCGCCGGCGACTCAGTGGTCGGCACCGACACCACCGTCTTCTCCGGTCGACCTGACCGATGTCAGTTGACCGGAGACCTGGGTCCCGGAGATGGTGATGGCAACCTGGAGATCGATCCGATTGCCTGAACTCTCTGCCAGGGCCACTGTCATCTGCGCACCGTCAAGAGCGATGATCTGTCCTTCGTAGCGCGCCGGTGCCCCAGGAGGACCGAAACTCACCTGGCTCTGGTGCATGAACACCCCGCCCGACCCGTCGGGGCTCCCGTCGATGAGCACGTGCAGGACAGCCGCGATTGTTCCTGATGTCCGGGCGCGAATGTCGAGCTGCACCGAACCATCGGGTTCGGTCTGCTGGGCGATCGTGCCCGAGAAGACGGCTCGATACGGTGGGAGGGGCAGATCGGTCGGAATAGCGGTCGCCGGTGACGAAGGACCCGTGATGGGAGTGACGCTGCTCTTCGCCGACGACGCCAGGAGCGACGCAGGGGTGCCGGCTCGTCGGGCCCAGTCCGTACTGAGTGGCCCGGTGGCCGTCCACGCGGCCAGGACGATGACCGCCAGCACGCTCGTCGCACCGACAGCCACGCGAGCGCCGGCGCGACCGGGCCAACCTTCGACGAGCCGCCACCCAACGGCCATAAGGACCGCGGCCACACAGCCCACCACAAGCAGGAGCATCCATTCGAGGTGGGGGTCGGTCCCCGTCCCCAGCCCGTGAACAACGGCCAGGGGCCAACTCCCGTAGGCGAGCCAATGCAGCGCCCGCCAGGTCCTGGGATTGATCCGACGGCGCAACAGGCTGGAGAAGGTCACGGCGAGCAGAAGATCCACTGCAACAGTTCCGAGACCCAGCCACAGCCTCCGGTAAGGCGACGTGAACGGGACGAAGACCGATACCCAGCCTATAGGGGCGAAAGAGTCCGAAACGGTGGTGACAACGTGCATTGCCACGAAGACCACAGCCAGCAGCGCCACGCGTCGATGAAGATCCTGAAAGGCGACGCGGGGCCAGGTCCTCGTCCGGAAGCGCACCGTCGTGAGCACGCCGAGGACCACCGATCCGGTGAGGAGCACGAGAGCCACGACGCCCGTGGCCCGTGTCGTGTACCACAGCATCTGGGACGAGGTGACCGCCGTCACTACGGGGCTCCCACCTGCCGACTTCCGTTTGGGGTCGCCACGATCTCGTCGGCTGGCCATCCGGCCACGGTGACGGCGACACCGTCGTGGCGCACGAGGCGAGCTGGAAGCCCCATCGCCTCGAGACGGTGGGAGGCGCTGCGGCCCCAGACCACCGACGCGGTGGTGGCGGCGTTGGCATCCACACAAGTGGCGGCGGCCACCGATACCAGTCGCCAGTACTCGCTGGCCGAGTCACCCGTGGCCGGATCCACGATGTGGTGCAGCCGGCGACCGCCCCTGCGCCACGAACGGACCACCGTGCTGGAACTGGCGAGGCCGCCCCCGTCTATCGCGACAATGGGCCCGTCAGCGAAGGGTCCTGACGAATCGACGGCGACGGCCACCGACCAGCCACCGTGCGGGCTCGGACCGGCGACCGAAATATCCCCGCCCACGCAGACGAGAGCAGCGGATCCGGTCGACGATGCGATCCGAGCGGCGGCACGATCGGCGGCCAAGGCCTTGGCCGTGGCACCCACGTCGAGATGCACCCCGGGAGGCACGCGGATCGTTCGTGCGAAGGCATCATGCTCGATGCACGACCACCCGGGTGCCGGCACCGGCGCACGATCGAGAGCCGGCCCGAGGGCTGGGACCCGCGTAAAGTCCCGGTCGTAGCCGAGCGCCTCGACGGCGGACCCCACGGTCGGGTCTACGGCCCCCCCGGTGCGCTCCGCCACGGCCAGGGCCGTGGCGATGATCTCGAAGAGAAGGGGACTGACCGTCACCGCCCGGCCGCCGGGGTACAAGCTCCAGATTTCCGAATCAGGCCGGAACCGACTACAGGCTCGATCGATCGCGTCGAGTTCACGGCGCAGGAGGGACTCCGCATGCGCTAACCCCAGGTCGTCATCGAGGGCCAGGGTCACGTTGGTTCCCCAGGTGCGGAACTGTGCCACACCTCGGTGGGGACCGACGCTGCGTGGTGTCGCCATCCGTCGGTCACCATCCGGTTCCGCCCGACACGGCCGCGGGGGCCTGCCGGGTCGGGGTCGGTGCCGTCGCCGGCGGACTCAGAGGAGCCGCCCCGGGGACGCCGCCCGCGGTCGACGGCGGAGAACCGGTCGTCGACGCGGAGGCGGGTGGGGTGCTGCTGGATGGGGTTGTGGCTGCGGTCGAACGACCGGGTATCTCGTGGGCGACCGCACCGACGATGACGACCACCGCCGTTACCGCCCCGGCAGCGGTCCAGCGAAAGACCCGCCGTGGGCGCTCGATGGCGGCCAGTCGCTGAGCGTTGATGCGTGCGCCGTCGGGCGAAATCTTCATGGGCACATCACCTCAACGTCCATCCTGGGCGCAAGATCATGACCACAGCATGACGACTTCCTTGGAATCGCCTGTGAGTTATGGTGACCCAGGGAGTGATCCCTGGTCGAGCCCGGGAACGGAGGAGGCAATATCTCGTGTGCCTGTGCTTCATGCGCACGTAAGGTCTCCTTCATAGCGTGGCGCTCATGACGAGCAGGCAGGAAGAGGTGTCTGCGAGCCCGAAAGACAGCGAACGTTCCCACACCCGAGGACGTGCTGCCGACGGCGTGGAGGCGAACGCCCGACTCACGGGCTCGACCGCCGCTGTGCTGTTTGTTCTCTTGGCCGCCGAAGGGGTCACCATTCTCCGCGTCCGGCCACTTCTCTCTTGGCATGTCTTCATCGGCATGCTCCTCGTCCCCCCAGTCGCGCTCAAGATCGGTACGACCTCCTATCGCTTCGTCCGGTACTACCGCGGCTCACCTGCCTACCGGCGTAAGGGGCCGCCCCCCAGTTGTTGCGCCTGCTCGGTCCCTTCGTGGTGGTCCTCACATTCGTCGTCCTGGCCAGCGGCATCGCCCTTTTGTTGGTACCGCCATCGCAACGACGGTCGCTTCTCTTTCTGCACAAGGCCAGTTTCGTATTGTGGTTCGGAGCCATGGCGATCCACGTTGTCGGTCATTTCGTGGACACGGCCAAGCTCGCTCCGCGCGAACTGGTTCCGGCGCTCCCATCACGACGTGGCCGGAGCGGGCATTCGCCAATGGGTTCTTGTCTCGAGCCTCGGGGCCGGGGTTCTTCTCGGGCTCCTTCTCCTCGGACAGGCGTCACCCTGGCTGACGTCCTCTGGGAAGTACGAGGGGCATGCTGTCCGCTCCCATCACCGACAGCCACCTCAAGTAGCGGGCAGGACACCTCGCATCGTTGGCAGTGACGTTGGACAGCGCACGACTCCAACGCCGGTTGTCGTGCCCACGACGGAGTCACCGGCACAACGCGCCCCCGCTCCGTCGGCGGTTCAGGCACCTACGGCGGTTCCGCAGCGAGGAAGCGCCTCCTCTCGCCGTGCGACCGTTCACCGCGGCAAGCATCGCAAAGGATCGCGGTCACATCGGTCGGGCTCGACGCTCGGGTCCACCATGTCTGGATGAGCCCGGTGTCCATCCGCGGGGCAGACGAGTTTCGTGAGGTGGTGACCTCACAGCCGTTCATCCGCAACATCAGCCGAGCACGTGGTTCGCCTCCTGCCGCTCGGTGTCGCGCAGCGCATTCGTTGTCGCCCTGCGGCCCGCATCCCTGGGGCCGGCGCGGTGCCAGGCCACCTCGAGACGAGCGCCTCCGAGCTCTCCGTCGCCGACGCGCCACCGCCCACCGGTCGAGCGCACCACGGAGTCGGCGATCGCCAACCCGAGGCCGGCGCCGGTTCCCTCGGTGGTGGCGCGATGGAACCGGTCGAACAACCGGGGGCGCTCTTCGGCCGGAATGCCGGGGCCGCTGTCCTCCACGGCGAGGCTCACTCTGGCGCCGTGGGCATTGACGACGATCCGGACGGCGCCACCCCGTCCGGCGTAGCGACAGGCATTGTCGACCAGCACCCCGGTGAGACGGTCGACCCACTCCGGAGGGGCACTAATGCAGGCCTGCACATCACCCTCTCGGACGACCGCAATAGTGACATCTTGAGCCTCGGCGACGGCACCGAACCTGTCGGCACAGCTCTCTGCAATGGGGGTCAGATCGACCGCCTCGTCGCCGGGTGGAGGGGGTTCGGAGTCGAACCGAGCCAACCACAGGAGGTCCTCGACGAGACGGCGTAGACGATCACTTTCGCCCCCCACCCTTTCGAGGGTGTCTCGATAGCGATGTGCCTCCCGCGGAGAGCTGAGAACGAGACCGATCTCGGCTTCGATGACGCTCAGCGGTGTGCGCAGCTCATGCGACGCGTCTGCCGTGAACTCGAGCTGCCGGCGGCGTGCCTGTTCTATCGGTCCGGCGGCCTTGATCCCGATGACGAGTGTGCCGAGGTAGGTGGCGAGCAGGAGCACCGGACCGGCGATGAGCTCACCGGTGAGGAGCACCCGCTCGACGTGCGACTGTTCCGCCAAACTCTGTCCCGCGACCAACCAAGCGCCATCGACGCGTGCGGCGTCCACACGGAACGAATGTCCGGCGATGTCGATCGTCACTGGACCACCTGAGCGGATCCATCCAGTGGTCGACAGCGACGGCGCACCGTCGCTCAAGGTGGTCGCGTGCCCGTCTGATGCGACGCGCCATAGGACGACCGGAGCGGCGTCGACGTCGTCGTCATCGGCCGCCTGGCTGCGAACCGAAAGTACCTTCGTTAGGTGGCCGGGGTCGACCAGCCGCTCGTTCAGACTGGCATCAACTTGCGCCACCAATCGGTGCGAGTCAACTGTGTTGAACGTCACGACGACGACCACGTACACAACACCGATGAGGAGGGTAGCAACGGCTGCCACACGCGCCGCGTGTGCGACGATGGGTCGCGTGGGAACGCGTCGGCTGTTCACGTGGCGGTCATCCTGTACCCGACCCCGCGGATCGTCTCGATACGTACCTTGCCACCGACGAGCTTCGCCCTGAGGCGCGCCAGATGGACGTCGATCGTGTTCGAGCCGAGGGCATCAGCCTCCTCGTCCCACACGTGTAGGGCGATCGATCGGCGCTCGACGACATTCGGGTGTCTGCGCATGAGGATCTCCAAGATGGACAACTCGGTGCCCGTCAACGCGGGACTCTTCCTACCGATATGGACCTGGCGAGTGGCCGGGTCGAAGACGAGGTTGCCAACGACGACCTGGGGACCGTGTACCGACGGCGGTCGGCGCTGCAATGCCCGGATTCTGGCCAATAGTTCAGCGAAGTCGAAGGGTTTCACCAGGTAGTCATCGGCACCCTCGTCGAGCCCCGTGACTCGGTCATTGGCTGTGTCCCGCGCCGTGAGCATCAGGACGGGGACAGGTGAACCGGCAAGACGCAACTGCCGGATAACGTCGATGCCGGAAACTTTGGGCATACGCCAATCGAGCACAGCAACGTCGTATTCGTATGTCCGCAGAAATGACAGCGCCTTTTCCCCATCGGGCAAGGCATCGACTACGTAGCCGTTTTCCCGCAGACCCCGCTCGAGGACCGAGCGCAGAGCCTCGTCATCCTCGGCCACCAACACCCTCATGACCAACGGTCTACTAGCCTGACCTGACGCGTGGATGAATGGACCCTCGATGAGGGTGCCTGGGTGCGTGTCCTTCACGATCTTGTCATCATGTTTGGCTTTCCCCCGACAGGACATGGACTGATATCCGACCCGGAGACGCTTGATCTCAGCCGGTGGATATCTCGGCCAGGAACCGCCTGCTCAGCGTCCCGTGCTGTACCCAGCGGACCAGACACCCCGGTGGTAGTGGTCCGCGGCCCCGGACTGTGCTTTCGGGTCCCCCAACCCGGGCCGAAGGTGCAAGGCCCGGCTCAGGTGCCAGAGAGCCCAGACCTATGTCGGAGTCGCTCAGTGCACCGATTCTCTGCCCATCACCCGCTAGCGCCGGCGCGGACAGACATTGTGAAGAAGTCCCTCGACCACCATGACTCAAAGTACCGCTGCGGCGTCCCCGCCATGTTCGGCAACAGGTCCGTCCCGTTGGCCGGAGATGCGGCCCCGTTGGCCGCTGTCGGTGCATAGGTGGCGAGGTTCACCCAGTCGGTGTTGATGTCGAGTTCCATGGCCCGCACGGCACCCGCACGAACGAGGACATTTGCCAGGTCAGTGATGTTCAGGTCGGGTCCCGCGACGTAGACGAGGGCGCCATCGGCCGTTTCTCCTACACCTGAGCGCCACACATACACCTGGTTGCCGAGCGTGAATCCCCACTGTGTCGTGTCGTTGGCGTTGAGGCCCGGAACAGGTTGACCCCCGTTGACGAGCAGGTCCACATTCTGTCGGACGGAGGCGACGTTAGGAGTCATAGAGACATCTCGACCCCACGCTCCGATCGCCACCGTCCCGTCTTTGTAGATCACGAAGGATGCCGCTGCAGTGCGCAGAGGAACGATGGCCTTGCCTTGCACGTAATAACCGCCGGCGGCGTCGCTCATCAAGAATCCGGCGTTGAACGCCGCCACCAGTGTGGTGGCCGCGGAAGGTTGGACTGGTGCCGTGAACTGGTAGGGGCCGCCCCCGGGAATCGTGCTACCTGAGTACAACGTCGCCCCGAGCAGCTTGGTGTCCATCCACGCCACGCCCGTAACGACGCTCGTGTGCACTGTGTCAGGCCGAAGGTCGGCTTCGTAGATCCCAGGTATACCGTCGATGAGCCGTCCGGCTGGACGCCACTGTCCTTCGCCGGGCACGGCGGGACTGGCGATCGGTTGGATCGCCGCGGGTACAGGGAGGTGCGCCGGGACGGTGGCGGTGGGCGCCGCAGTGTGGGCACCGCTCGCCCGGGTGCGGACGGGGATAGCCCCTTTGGCCGGGCGACCACCGACGGGCGGGGGGTGATGTGAATACCACGTGTTCTCAGCCCACACAACAACCGAGCGACCTCCGTGTAGGCGAAGCCACTCCGCCAGTCGTGACGTCACGTTGTTGCCCATGCCCGGGTTGCCCAGTGCGGAGCCCACTGACCACCACACGGGCGTGAGAAGGACGACGACGAGTACGAGAGCACTGATGACCCTGTGTCGCCGAATGAACCCGCGATTGATCGCCATCCGGGCCGTGTGGGCCCCTTTGGGCGGTCTGGGCCACGCAGCGCTTGCCGCCATCGGAACCCAGGGTAGGGGAATGACCCTTACGGGAGCGTGAATGGCGTGCCGGGTCGTCGACGCCTCCCGAACGCGCCTCGCGATGACTCTCGGAGGCCTCCCCGCACAGGAGTTGCGTCGTGGTGTTGGGACGCATTTGAGGTGTATTTCATGCAGGCGACAGGTAGCGGGCTGACAATGGCTCCCGAACGCCCCTCAGGTGGGCCGTCATCGGGGGGATATCGGGCGTATGGCGGGTACAGGGATCTCACAGACTACGCACAGGCGCTTCTCAACTCGCCCCACCAAACTCGTTTGATGGCGACTCATGCCCGGACCGCGAAGGCCCCCGCACGTGCCTTCACCGGCACCGTGCCGGCGCGCCGGCCCGGCCACGCGCCATTGCCCTGGGTCGCCGACCTCTGTGCGGCAGTGGCCGGACTCGGGCTGGGTGTGACGCTCGCTCTCGTCATCGTCGGAGAGACGCGCGGCTCCCTCGCCGCGCCGGGAGGCTGGCTCATCGCCGGAGGTCGCCTGGCCGGGTTCACGGGTGCCTACCTGATGTTGATCATGGTGGTCCTCATCGCGCGTCTGCCGTGGCTCGAACGGGCCGTCGGTCAAGATCGGCTCGTCCGTTGGCACCGTCGAGTCGGGCCTTGGACCCTTTGGCTCATCACTGCCCATGTGGTCCTCATCACCCTCGGCTACGCGCAGCTCGCCAAGGTGGGGCCGCTGCGCCAGTTGTGGGTGTTTCTCACCTCCTACCCCGACCTCCTGGCCGCGGCTGTCGGCTTCAGTCTCCTGATGATGGCTGGGATCACCTCGATCAAGATCGCCCGGCGACGGCTCAAGTACGAGACCTGGTGGATCGTCCACCTCTACATGTACCTGGCGCTGGCACTGGCGTTCGCTCACCAAATAGTCACCGGAGGCTCGTTCATCAGTCATCCGCTGTCGCGAGCGGTCTGGATCGCCGTATGGATCTCGACCGCAGGAGTGGTGATCGTCTTTCGTGTCCTCCAGCCAATTGCCAGGAATCTCAGGCACCAACTTCGGGTCGCGTCCGTTCGCGAAGAGGCACCCGGCGTCTTTTCCGTCATCTGCTCCGGCCGGCATCTCGATCGGCTCGCAGTGTCGGGAGGCCAGTTCTTCCAGTGGCGCTTTTTCACGAAGGAGCTGTGGTGGCACGCGCACCCCTACTCCCTCTCGGCTCTCCCGCGACCTCCGTATATCCGGGTTACGGTCAAGGCACTGGGCGATCAGAGCCGGGCTGTGGCCCAACTCAAGCCGGGAACCCGGGTGGCGATCGAGGGTCCGTACGGGGCGTTCACGCGCCACGCCCGGACCTCTGACCGTGTCGCACTCATCGGAGCGGGCGTCGGCATCACGCCTCTGCGCGCTCTTCTGGAAGACTTGCCCGAGTCGATCGCCATCACCGTCGTGGTGCGAGCGTCGACACCCGAGGACGTCGTCCACCGTGACGAGGTCGCCGCCCTAGTGGCTCAACGAGGCGGCGATTTTCATGAGATCATCGGATCGCGCCACACGGTCACGTTCGACGCGCGGGCTCTCCGACGACTCGTACCCGACCTTGCACGATGCGACGTCTATGTCTGTGGTCCGGAAGGGTTCAGCCAGCGGGTCGTGGCTGCGGCACGAAAGCTAGGAGTGCGCCGTGACAGGATCCACCATGAAGTCTTTACGTTCTAGGTCTGGCAGAGAGAAGCAGATGTCCGCTATCCCTGAGGAACGGCCATGAGGCGTACGCCTATAGTGATCGCAGCGACCGCCGCCGGACTCGCCGGGGTGCTCAGTTTCCACACGAAGTCGGCGCGCCTCACCCTCGGCTCCCTCCCGGCGGTTTCGACGAGCACCGGTTCCACCTCCACGGGTGGATCGCCAAAACGAGCTTCAGCCGGTGCGAGTCCGCCCACGACGTCGACATCGACTCCCCCGTCCGCTCCTTCGACGACCACCCCACAGTCCACTCCGACGACCCCCCCACAGACCACGCCGACGACCGCTCCCCCGACGACATCGACCACCGCGCCTTCGACCACCCGACAAGCGACCGGCCCGCTGGTCAACTACAACTACGGGGTCCTTTCGGTCTCGGTCACGGTGAAGGGCACAACGATCACCAAGGTCGGCATCGCTTCGCTGGACGACGGGGGAAATTTCCGGTCTCAGTCGATTGACCAGCAGTCGATCCCGATGCTCGAGCAACAGGCACTTCAAGTGCAAAGCGCCAATATCCAGGGTGTATCCGGTGCCAGCTATACGAGCGCCGGCTTCCAACAGTCGCTCCAATCGGCTCTTAGCCAACTCGGCTTCTGATGGAGTCAGCCGGACCTGCCGTCGATGTGACGGTACCGCAGCGACGGGCGATGGCAAGTCGCGAAGAAGTCATGGGAACTATGGTGACGATCGACATCTTTACGAACGACGGCTCCTGCGGACCTGAGGTGTCTCTGGGACTGGCACGTGCTCGTGCAATCCTCCGGCGTGCCGATGCCGTTTTCAGTACGTGGAAGCCGGAAAGCCCGATGAGCCGCCTGCGTCGAGGCGATATCCGGTGTGAAGAGGCCCCGCCGGAGATGGCCGACGTTCTCGAGATGTGCGCCATAGCTCGAGACCTGTCAGACGGGTGGTTCGATCCCTGGGCTCTGCCTGGAGGGGTTGATCCGACCGGGTATGTAAAGGGCTGGGCCGCACAACGGGCGGTTGACGCACTGAGGGCGAGCGATGTGGTGGGCGCGCTGGTGAACGCGGCCGGTGACATCGCCAGCTTCGGCCGTCCCGGGTCCACGATGCCGTTCCGGATCGGTATCGCCGATCCGATGCAGCGCGGCGGGCTGGCCTGCGTCGTCGAGCTCACCGGCGCGATCGCGACGTCGGGTAGCTACGAACGCGGCGCTCATCTGATCGATCCTCGATCGGGGCGTCCGGTGGAGAGAGTGGCCTCAGCCAGCGTCACCGGACCCGACCTCGGACTCGCCGACGCTCTCGCCACCGCTCTGGCGGTGGTGGGCGAGGAGGGTTTGTCGATGTTCGACGCTCTCGCCAACTACGAGGCGTTCGTTGTGTCATATGACGGCACGCGGCAGTGGACGACAGCCTTTCCCATGGCGTCGAGGGGTGTACCGGCACAATCCGACGAGTGTCAGCCTGGGCTCGCTCGGTAAGACGTGCCGGATCTCCGTCTGTCGAGCCTGGTACGGACGCCGGGCTCTGACTTTCCTCCCACGTCCGGGCGGATCTGAGGCTCGCTCCGGCCCTCACGACCCCGTGAGCACGGACGCCGTGACAGCGGTCACCGCCTCCGATACGTCAGGTCCGGTTCGACACAGGCGCCGTGGGGGTAGCGCCAGGCGGACACGCCCGGGGGTCCCACGGCTCGAGGTTCGATGTGGTGGGTGAGGGCGCTGCGATTGCACTGCTGGACGCGGTGTTCGGTGCGGTTACGGACGAAGATCCCCCTACCGAGGCTGGAGCCGAAGTCGAGGGGATTGAGGCCGCATTCACGGTGAACTGCGTCCCCGTGACCACGGTGACCTGGGCGCCATGACTGACTTGGCTCGGGTCGTAGGCCATGACGGCGGCGCCCGTCAGGGAGCGGGTCACCGACTCCGCCGCGGCCTCTGCCGCCGGGGTGCGTGAACCGTAATAGACGACGGTCTCGGCCACGTCGCCCACTGGCGCGGTGTCACCCACCCCGACGGTCCGGAATCCCAGTGCCGACAGCGCCGACGCCGTGTCGCTCGCCTGGTTGGCGACGCCGGTGCCGTTCATCACGGACACGGTCACCGACGACGGGGACGGCAGTGGCTGGCCGGTCAGGGAGTCGGTCGTCGCCCCGATACCGAGTACCTGGTCGATAGCCGCCTGGTCCTGTGTGTGGGCCGGAAACTCGACTTCATTGTAGTTCCCACCGCGGTAGATGAGATCGCCAGACGGACCATTCGGATCGACCACAACCGACACCGGCAGCGTGAGCTGGGGCACGGTGTTGACATCAACCGAGTGGAAATCAAGCACGAGGTTGGCCATGTCAGTGACCGGCCAGGACTGGTCGAAGGTGAGGTCCCCTTTCAGCGAGTTGATCAGGTCGATGTCGGAGATCGGGTCCCCGAGTCCCCGCTTCGATACGGCGGAGGCCAACACCCGGAGGAATTCGTGGTTGCGGCGGATCCGGGCCAGGTCACTCAAGACCTCCTTGGGCCAGTCGAACGCATTCGTGCTCGCCGTCGTGCTGGACTTGTACTGCAACTCTCGTGCCCGGACGACCTCGAGCGCCTGGGTACCGTTCAGGTGGACGCATGTGGCGGCGCGGACGTTCAGTCCGGATGAGGCGTCAAAGACCGATATCGGGAAGGACATGTTGATGCCCCCGAGGGCGTTCACCACCGAGGCGAATTGGTCGAAGTTGAGGGAGACGGCGTGCTGGATGGGAATGCCGAAGTTCTCCTCGATCGCCGCCACCAGCTGAGTCAGGCCCTGATAGAGCCCAGCGTCGACTTTGTTGGGACCTTCGCGGCGTGCATTCGGGATGAACAGGTCGCGGGGGATCGAGAGCAGCGCCAGGTGGTGGTGGGCGGGGTCGACGTGGAGGATCATGATGACGTCGCTGTTCACACCGTTCACCGGCGGCGAACTGGCTGATCCCTGGCACAACCCGTAGGCCGCGTTCTGCACGGCCAGGGCACACCGCGAGGTGGACCCGGCCATGAGGATGTTCTCGGTGCCCTTCTCGGCGCCGCTGGTGAAGGCTCCTTGGAGGCCCCTCACATCGACACGGTTGAGATCGTGGGTCAGGTAATAGGCGTACCCGACACCACAGACGATCGCCACCAGCAGGACGGCACCGCCGATGACGGCGGTCCGCATCAGACGTTGCTGACGTCGAGTTCTCGATCGGCGTGGCCGCGCCCGACCGCTTCCCGGGCGCTGGATCTCACTCCGCGACGCCGGGGGCCTTGCCTCGTCGGCATCGGTGCCGGTCCGACCGTCTCCGTTGCCGTTCCCACCGGGTACGTCCCTCACCGGTCCTCGCAGGACGCGGCCGCCCCGCTCGTTCATGGTGTGGTCGAGTGCGCGCAGCCTGTCCTCGTTGGGCACGGGACGCCGTCCCCTGCGTGGGGGATCGGAGACGCGCCGATCTGGGCCGCGTCCAGTCATGAAGAGTGAGGCTAGCAATCGGCGCGGCTGAGGTGGTGTCTCCTTTGGATCTCCTGTGAGGCTCCCCCGGAGGACGGGCGCTCTGTCGCGGTCTCCGTCGCCGCCGAAGGTGCCGACCACCCTGTTCTCACGTGACACCTCGGGGCATGAGGAGTGTCACCGTCCGGGGCAGGTGGAGGTACCGATCCGTCGGCGGCGGGACGGGAAGAACTCCCGCTGCCACCGTCACTGCTGCTCATGTGCTCCGGGTAGCCCAGGAGGGTTCAGGATTTGGTGGTGCGCGGTGAGTGCATGAGGGTCGACCCCGTCGCGTGTCGAGGGGTTGGTGTGGATGGTGACCCGGGCGAGGCGCCGCACGCGGTGGAGAAGGAGGTGGTGGGCACGCTCGGCGACGTCGTGCGCCTGGGCGAGGCTGAGTCTGCCGTCGGAGACGATCACGGCCTCGGCGTGCAGTTCGTGGCCCACCCAGCGCAGTCGGACTGACTCGACGGCGTCGACACCGTCGACGCCGTCGAGGGTGGACACGACCTCCTCAACCAGGGCCGGGTCTACCGCGTCCATAAGACGTCGGTAGATGTCCCGCCCTGCGTTCCGGACAACGACAAGGATGGCGAGGGTGATCACGAGCCCGACGACGGGGTCGGCGAGCGGCAACCCGAGGGCGACAGCGATCGCCCCGATGACCACGGCCAGGCTGGTCAGGCCGTCGGCGCGGGCGTGGTAACCGTCGGCTTCCAGGGCCGCGGAACCAATGCGACGGCCCGACCGGATGCGGTAGACGGCGACGGCTTCGTTCCCAATGCATCCGATGATCCCGACGGCGATCACCCATCCGATGTGCCGGAGGTGGTGGGGATGGACGAGCCGCTCGACCGCCACCCATCCGGCGAGCACAGAGGACGCCGTGATCGTGAACACGATGACGTCCCGGCAAGGTCCTCGGAGCGGCCGTAGCCGTGGGTGTAGCGGTGATTGGCCGGTCGACGGCCGAGCCAGAACGCCGCCACCAGGGGCACCGCCGTTAGGGCATCGGCGACGTTGTGGATCGTGTCGGCGAGCAAGGCCACCGAGCCACTGGTGACGACGATGGCCGCCTGGACAGCGGCGGTGCCGGCCAGCGCGACCAGCGAGATCTTCAACGTGCGCATACCGTCTGCGCTGGCTTCGAGAGCGGAGTCGATCGAATCGGTGGCGTCGTGGCTGTGAGGACGAAGGACACTCGAGACTGCACCTCGCCAACCAATCCGGTGCTCGTGCCCCGTGATCTGCGGGATCTCGGGAGTGATCCGATTCACCGGAACCGTGCCCGTGATCCGCGCCGTGGTCAGATTCCGGATCGATCCGATGCTCACGATGGCCGTGTTCGTTGGTGTGACGGGGGTCGGTCATGCCCGCCGCCGTCGCGGCACCGGAGGTGCCTCCGCGGTGTCTTCGTGGTCGGGCAGTCCGCTCGTCACATGGTGGGTGTGGAAAAGTGCTTCCGCGACCAGCCGCCTGACATGGGCGTTGTCGGCGGAGTAGAAGAGCTTGTTTCCTTCTCGGCGCACCTTGACCAGGTGAGACATGCGCAGCTTGGCCAGGTGCTGGGACACCGCAGGCGGCTGGGCGCCCAGGTGGTGGGCGAGTTCGCCGACCGAATGCTCCGAATGCAGGAGGGCCCAGAGAATCCGCAGCCGGGTTTTGTCGGCGAGCAGCTTGAATGTTTCCACGGCCAGATCGAACTGCGAGCCCTCGGGTATAACTGTAGACACGCATATAGTTATCCCCGAGGGCAGTCGTGGCCCGCAACACGATCGGAGTACGGCCTCAGCGCACGGCCACTTCTACGATCTTCACGATCACGAGGGCAAAGGCCACGATGAGGTAGCCACGCAGGGTCACGAGACCGATCTTGCGTTGGAGCGACATCGTCGGTCGTTCGAGGAGCGACAGCGGAGGCAACCTCCACGAGTCCCGGTTCTTGGTCTCGGCCAATGCGTGGTCCACGGTGACGCGGTCACGCCGACGGCGCCCTTGCGCGAGCAGGAAGCCACCCACGACGAGGCCGACCACGACGCCGACGACGAGGATGTCCACGATTTGTGAACCGGTGACGGACGGGAAGAGCACGCTGGCGGTCAGGATGACCGACAGGATCACGAGCACCCAGATGATCGCCGCGGTCAGGGCGTTCAGCTTCTTGCCGTTGGTCCACGGGCCGAGCACGGCCTTGTCGTTGCACAACAGGAGCAGGAAGACGCAGGCGCTCGGCAGAAGTACACCGGCGAGCGTCTGAACTCCTTCGGTGAGCAAACCGAGCGGTACGTGGGGGACGAGCACCAATGTGGCTGCGACCCCCATGAGTGCGCCGTAGCACGCGTAGAAACCCTTGGCCTGGGACACCGGTCGGTGCAGCGAGTGCTTGAGGTTCAACACGTCGCTCGTGGCGTACGCCGTCGCCAGGCCGACAGCGGCGGCACCGATGATGGCGGCATCGATGAGGGCGACGGCGAACAGGTCTCCCATGGTGCGCGATCCGTACTTGGCCAGACCCTCAGCCAGACCACGGGCATCGGTGAAGTTCCCGAACTCGGGGTGGTGGGCGAAGGTGGCGGCGGTGAAGCCCATGATGGCCATGCCGCCCACCACGACCAGCAAAATGCCGATGACCAGGTCGACGCGCTCGTACCTGATCCAGCGAGGAGTGATGCGCTTGTCGATGATGTACGACTGCTGGAAGAACAGCTGCCACGGGGCGACGGTGGTGCCCACGATGCCGATGATGAGGAGCATGACCGTCGACAAGGGGGCGCCGTGGGGGATCGTCGGAACCACGAAGTCGTGGGCTACCTGGCTCACGGGCGGGTGCACGACGACAAGGATGGGGATGAGCAGGAGCGAGAATGCCACGAGCATGAGGCACAACCGCTCGAAGCGGCGAAAACTCCCGGTGCTCACGGCGCCCACGACCGCCACCGCGGCGATGACCACCGCCGGAACCTTGGGCAGCCCCAGGTAGGAGACGGCCAGGCTGATTCCGATGAACTCGGTGACGATGGTGAGCGCATTCAGGAGGAACAGGTCGATGACACTGAACGCTCCCCAGAACTTTCCGAAGCGCTCGAGGATGAGCCGGGCGTGTCCCACTCCGGTCACCGCACCGAGGCGCAGAACCATTTCCTGGCAGACGTAAAGCACCGGCACGAGCAGGGCCAGCGTCCACAGCAGGTGTGTGCCGAAATTCTGGCCGGCTTGACCGTAGGTGGAGAAGGCCCCGGCGTCGTTGTCGCCCACCATCACGATGAGCCCCGGGCCGAGGATGGCGAGGAGCGTCCTGAGCTTGAGCGAGAGCCTCGGACGGGCAGCGGTGTCGCCGTAGGCGATCGTGCCCAGCGCTCCGTTGATGTGGCCGACGTGGGCTTCGTCGAGGACGGCGGTTTCGTTCGCCGCCCCATCCGTGCCCGGCGGTGCAAGGTGCATGTTGTTCATGACGATCGACTCCTTGGATCTACGCGGAGCACCTCTTTCGACGTCCCAGCCGCGACTGTGACCACGTGGGACGAAGTGGGGCGTCGAAAGACAGCTCCACCGACTTGTGCTGGAGGTAGAGCCCGCTCGACAAATGCTGCGAGCAGGCGTGGCCCAACCCTGGTGGTGAGCCGAAGAAACGAGGCCCCAGCGTCAGTGGACGCCGTTGAAGCGCGCAGACCTCCCGGTCAGCGGCGGATCAGTGCGACGCGTACGGGACGCCGGGGCACGGCTCTGGAGGTTGGGGTTTACGAGGTTCGATCGTCATGTTGCCCCACCTCCCTTCGTGTCGACGCGTGCATCTCCGTCGTTGCAGCTTACTTGCGTTGGCGAAGCATGCCAACCCCGTGAGTAAGAAGGCCCCGTGAGGAGCCGCCTCGGGCGACGGCAAAAGGGCGCGACGCGGCTCTGCGGAAACCGGACTCGGATGGGCACCTCGAGGCTCCGAGAGCGGCTGAGACAGACCCTCCCGTTGTGTCCGGCCGAGTTCGGCCATCGAGCACCGTTAGTTTGAATCCGTGTTCCGCCTCGTCCTGGTTGCAGTTGCCCTGGGTCTCTCGAACTTCGCCGCCGCTATCGGGATCGGGGTGTCGGGTGTTGATGCCCGCCTTCGGCTCCGACTGGGACTGGTGTTCGGCGTCTTTGAAGCCGGGATGCCGGTGATCGGCCTTCTCATCGGGCACCGATCGGCCCATGTAATCGGCTCGGCCAGCGCCTACGTCGGCGGCGGACTTCTCATCGCCACTGGGAGCTACACGGTGCTGCAGGCCCGGTTGGGTGGGCCTGAGCAGGCCCCCCTCGGCGAGCGATACGCCGCACTGATTGTCACGGGAGCAGCGTTGAGCATCGACAACCTGGTGGTCGGGTTCGCTTTGGGAACGCAAAAGGTGTCGCTGGTTTTGGCCGCCGCATTGATTGCCGGCGTGAGCGTCGCCATGTCGCTCGTCGGTCTCGAACTTGGCCATCGGCTGGGGGGCGCCGTCGAGAGGTGGAGTCAGGAGATCGGTGGCGCCGTCCTTGTCGTCGTGGGGGCGGCGATTGCAGCCGGCCTGTTCTGACCGCAGGCCGTCGGACCAGATCGTGGGTCGAACAGGGCTGGCCCTCAGCGCCGCCGGGGAGGATCACCATGGCGCATTCGACTCCGACCCGCGTTGACGGGGGTCAGCATCTCGAGACGAGTCTCGTGCAAAGCTTATTCATGCCCACAATTTTCGATTACATCCCACATCCCCATATCGAGCAGCGCAAAGCGACCGGTCCGCCGAAGGTTGCCGCCGCCGTGGCGCAGGTCCATGGGTCCGGTATGTTCGGGCGACTGAACGCCAAGGTGGGGCTGAGAATCACCGTCATCGTCGGAACCATGTGGGCCGCGTACATTTTTGCCATCATTGCCTTTGTCAGCCTGCCGTCGACGATCAAGGCGCACAGTGCGACCGTGCTGGTCTTGTGGCTCTCCTCCGAGTTCCTTCAGTTGGTGCTGCTGCCGATCATCATCGTGGGTCAGAACATCCAGGCCACAGCGGCCGATGCTCGGTCTCAAGCCACCTACAACGACGCCGCGGCGGTCCTGGAGGAGGCGAAGCAGATCCAGGCCCATCTCCAAGCTCAGGATGACGCCATCGAGAGGATTGTGACGTCCGTTTGTAAATGAGGACGACGCGACCACACTCGAGTGACGTCAGGGCGGTCGGTCGTCCTGCTGATCCAGGGGAAAGTCGTCACGCCGGCGTACGATGGGGTCCCTGGCGCCACCTCACGTCGCACGCACACGTCCGAGCCCGCGTCAGCACGGTCGGGCCAGGGAACACGGCGGCATTCCAAAGCGAAAAGCGAACCCATGCGAAACGATGAGCCAGCAGGATGGCAGACGCTCGACAGCGCGTTGACGTCCTATCTCAACACCCGAACCGATATTCCCAATCGGTGGCTGTTGATCCAGACCCTCGCCACGTCGGAGATGCGGCGGCGGGTGTTGGCCACGTTGGAAGTACAGCCCGGTTGGCGGACCCTCGACGTTGGCACCGGATTCGGTTCGGTCCCCATGGAGCTCGCCGCCATGGTGCCGGTCGATGCCGTGGGGATCGACCTCGACGAATCAACTCTCGCGGTGGCCGAGACCGTGCGGGTCGACGTTGCCGGGCGCGACGGCTTCCTCGCCGGGAGCCACGTGACGTTCCTGGCCGGCGACGCGTACGCATTGGACGAACCCGACGCCAGCGTCGACCTTGCCACCGCGCGATTCCTCTTCCAGCACCTCCGGGACCATGCCACTGCGGCGGCAGAGTTGGCGCGGGTGGTGAGGCCAGGTGGGTTGGCATGCCTTATCGACGTCGATGACGGCTTGTCTCTGACCCACCCCGAGCCCTCGGAGGCGTATCTGCGCCTGACCAGGGCCCTAACCGCCATGCAGGAGTGCCAGGGCGGTGGACGCCAGGTGGCCCGGACGTTGCCGGCGCGACTCGATCAGGTCGGGTTCGACGTGGTTGCCGTGCTCGTCCTCCCCCAAGCGGCGTACAGATCATCGAAGCCTGGGGACATGAACCGGACACTTCTGGTCGACCGTTTCCTCGCCGCGCGCGGTGAGTTGGTCGAGGGATTCATCTCCGCCGACGAGTTCGACGAGTGCCTTCGTCGCTTCGCGGCCGAAATCACCACCGGAGAGTGCGCCGTCGAGGCCCATCTAGCCGTGATCGGCCGGCGCCGTTGACACCTGGTCAACGGCGAACGTCGATCGAGTCGGAAGCGGCGAGCGCAGCCCCTCGGGCGCCCGCCATGTCCAGATGGGGAATGAGGGCGAACGTCGCCGCCTCGAACTGCTCCACACGCAGTGACGTCTGGTCGCGGACCTGAGCGAGGAACCAGTTGCGGAATGTCGGCGTCGCCTCGACCGCTCCGCCGCCGACAAAGTAGGCGTCGGGATCGATGAAGTTGCTGGCGATCGTGAAGAGTCGCCCGAGGGCCGTCGCCTGCTGCCGGAAGATCTGCAACGCCAGAGGGTCCTGGGAGTCCGCACGATCCCGAACCAGTTTGGCGGCCTCGCCCAGTGACCCTTTTCCTGCGAATTCGTGGTCAGGGAAGCGCGTCAGCCAGTAGGGGAGCAGGTTCCTCTCGATACCGGACAGCGATGCGACGCTCTCGGCATCACCGACAAAGCCACACCGGCATTCAGGAACCGGCTGCCCGTCTTCGAGTAGTCCGTCCATCGGAATGTGGACGTGGCCGAGTTCGCCTGCCATCCCCGCCGCGCCACGGATCACCCGACCTGCCTCGATAACGCCACCACCCAGTCCCGTGCCCACGATGGCTGACACCGATGACCGCAGCGCCGCATCATTCCCGAAATGCGCGTGATGCGCGTAGAGGGCGGCGGCATTGCCGTCGTTGTTGTAGAGGACGGGGACGCCGATGACATGCTCGAGAGCGCCGCGAAAATCAAACCCGTGCCAGGCATCGTCGGAGAAGTTGGTGGAGCCTTTGGAGGAGATCACGCCGTCCGCGCTGGCGGGACCGGGCGTCCCGAGACCCACGGCACGCACCGAGCTCCGCGCCACCCCGGTGAGCTCCAACACGTTGTCGAGAGCTTCGATGAGAGCTCGCACCGCCACCTCCGGTCCTTCTCCGACGCGGCTGGGGCTTTCAACCAACCTGTCCACCAAGAAGCACCGCGAGTCGTCGAGAACGGTGGCGTTATTGGACGTCCCGCCGTTGTCGAGTCCGACGACGACCCAGGCGCTGGATGTCACGATCTACCTCCCGGCCTGGTTCACCGGGTCACCGCGGGCGACGCCTGGGAGTGACTCGGCAGCCCGCCTCGAATCTCCGCCTGGCTGACCACCATGGACACAATGTCGGCTCTGGGGCGAGACATCTTGAACGAAGGTCTTGTCGGCGTGGTCGATCGGCGCCGTGCTCCCACCACGTGCTCTCCCCGTCTCGATACGTCTATGGCGGACCGGTTCGGCCATCGCTGCCCTGGCGTTGCCTCACGGGCCTTCCCCTCCGCTGGGAGTACACGAGCGGGGATCCCACGGTTCGAGGGGCTCGGTCGATCCCGTGGGAACGCCCAGGTTGGGGCTATTGGCCAGTGGTGTCGGAACGGTGGTCGTCGGGACTGACCCGCTACCCGGGCCTGACGGCGCACCGGAGGTTGTGGAAGAAGAACCGGAGACGGTGGTCGAGGGGATGGACGTGGTGCCGGGGACGGTCGTCGACGAGGCGGCGCTCGGCGGCGACACGACGGCGAAGTTGGAGCCGGTGACTATCACGACGTCGGTCTTCGTTGACGTGGGCAGTGCGGAACCGACGTCGATGGTGTCCGCCGTCGAAGAGAGCGGGGAACCGAGTCCCGGGTCGTAGCCGAGGACGGAAAGTCCGGACAACGCCGTCTGCACTCGCAGAGCATCGGCCAGCTGACTCGGCTTTGAGTAAAGAACAGTTGTCTCGGTCGTGGAGGCTTCCACCGGAGTGTCGGTGATCGAGGTCACCTTGTAGCCCAACTTTTCCAGAGCCGCAGCCGTCACCGACCCCCGGTCAGCGATGCCGCTTCCGTTCTCGACGGCCACGCTGACGGTGCCGGGGGAGGGAAGTGCCCGACCCAACGCGTCCTGCGTCGGGGCCGTACCCAGGAATTGGGACACGACCGCCCGATCTTCGGGTTGGATGGGAAAGACGACGTCTCCGTACCCACCTCCTCCGTAGAAGTACCCCTCACCGTCGACCACTACCGGGAGCGTGTACTGGGGCACGGTGTATGCGTTGACGCCGTGGAATTCGAGGACGAGCTCGGCCATGGCGGTGGCGGAAAACCCGCTGTCGACGACCAGGTTGCCAGACAACGAGTCGATCAGCCGCAGGTCCGTGACGAAGTTTCCGAGCCCGCGTTTGGCCACCGACGACGCCAGGACGCGGAGAAATTCGTGATCCCTGCGGATTCGACTGAGGTCACTCTGCGGGTCGGGCGGCCAGTCGTAGCGGGGTACCCCCGAGTCACTGGGTGGCTGGTACTGGAGATGCCGGGCTCGCACGACGGCCAACGCCTGAAAGCCATTGAGCGTGGCGCAACCTATTCTCGGTACGTACAGCGTTGACTCCTGGTCGTAGACCGGCATGGGGAAGTACATGCTGACCCCGCCCAGGGCCTGGACGACACCCTGGAAGCTGTCGAAGTTCAGCTGCACGTAGTGCTGGATGGGAATGCCGAAGTCGTCGGTGATCGCTGCGATGAGCTGGCCCGGTCCTTCAGGCGCACCGAGGGCAGCGTCGATCTTGTTGACGCCTCCGGGCCGGGCGTTGGGGACGAAGGTGTCGCGCGGGATCGACAGGACCGAGGCTCGGTGGTGATCGGGATCGAGGTGGAGGATCATGACCACATCGCTGTTGACCCCGGTCACCCCCTGGTCGCACAGTCCGAAGGCGACGTTCTGCTCCTTCAGGCCGCAGCGTGTGGTCGACCCGATGAGCAGGATGTTCTCTACGTCCTTCTGACTCCCCGCCGTGCTCACGGTGGACAGGTGCTTCACACCGACGCGGTGGATGCGTCCGTTCTCGTACCAGAGGAACGAGGCGCCGGCGGCGGCGACCAAGACCACAAGACCCACGATGCTCCCGATCGAGAGGAAGGCGAAGCGCTTGCGTCGCCGCGAGCGTTGGGCTCGGATCGCCGCCCGCCGCTCGATCCGCGACGGCCGTGTCTCGCTTCCGGGTTCCGTGGCCGCTTCACCCGAAGGATCGGCCGGGGAGGAGGTGTCCGGAACGTGGGGATTGTCAGGCGGTTCGTCGGACACGGTTCACCGCCCGCGACAGACGAGAGAGCGCACGGGTGGCGTCGGCCCCGCTGCCTGGGAGCGTGGTGGCGCCGCGTCACGAACTGAGGTCATGAGCCGGAACCCGCCTCCACGGCCGCCATCTTGGCGAGCAATCGTTCGAGGATCGCGTCCTGGGCGAGGAGGTGTTCCTGGAGTTTTACCGCCTCGTGCAGCACGGCATCGGCATCGTTGTATGTGGCCTCGGACCGCTTGTCGGCGGCCGCGGCAAGGACATTTTGACCCACGATGATCACGGACAGCAGGACCAGCTGAAGAAAGGTCTGCGAGATCCAGGACACCAGTACGACCGGACTGTGCGATTCGATGGCCGATGGCAGGCTGACGAGCGCCAAAGCCGCGAATGCGTAGGCACACCACATGGTGCCCACCCCGTTCGTGACCTTCAAGGCGAACCACGTGTTGAACCGTGCGACGGCATTGCCTCTCGGGAGTTGCTCCGCATTCAGCACCGGTCCCGCGGCCGCCCCCTCGAGCTTCGTCTTCGTCCGGTGGTAGGGGACGTAGTTGTATATGGCGGTGTCCGTCATCGAGGCACTCCTTGAGCTGTCAATGTCTCACCCGCTTGACTGTGAGAATTCCGAATTCAAGCATGGGCGTCGGGTCGTTCACATTCGGCCCAGCGACTCCGCCACCGCTCGCAACTGGGCACGGAAGTCGGGATGGGCGATGTCGGCCAGTGCCCTCGCTCGTTCTCGCACGGTGAGCCCTGTCAGCTCGGCCGCGCCGAATTCGGTGACCACCACACCCGTGTGGTGCCGTGGCGTGGAGACCACCGCCCCCTCGGGCAGAAAGGGCAGAATGCGCGAACGATTGGCACCTCCGACGGTCACGGTTGAGTTGAGGCAGATGAGTGAATGGGCGTCGACGTGAAGGTCGGCCCCCGCCACGAAGTCCTCGTGGCCGCCGACGCCGGAGATCTGCTTCCCGTCGATGCTGTCTGCCACCACCTGTCCGTACAAGTCGACGCACAATGCCCCGTTGATCGACACCAATTTGTGATTGCGCGCGATGACAGAGGGGTCATTGACGACGTCGACGGGCAAGAAAGCCACTTCGTCGTTGCCGTCGAGCCAGCGGTAGAGATCGGACGTCCCGAGGGCGAACGTTGTGACGGATACGCCGTCGAAGATCCCTTTCGCTGCGTTGGTCACCTTCCCGGCCTGGTGCAGACGCATCAGGCCGGTGGTGAACATCTCGGAATGCACGCCGTAGTCGCCACCCGCACCTTCCGCCAAGGCGGCCGCCACCTTGTTGGGCACGGCACCGATCCCCGTCTGCAACGTGCATCCATCGGTGACAAATCGCAGCGCGTGCCCGGCGATAGCCGCGGTCTGCTCCGTCGGCACCGGATCCTCCAGGGCGTAGGGCTCACCGTCGGCCTCGACCAGGATGTCGATCAGGTCCACGGGAAGGCTGTTGTCGAATCGGGGCGGGAGGCTGCGTGTCCTGGGCAGGTGCGGGTTCACTTCCACGAGAAGCACCCTTTCGGGGTCAGTGCCGGTTCGTAAGAGTTCGTCGCGGGTCGCGCCCAGGTGCAGCGACAGGTCGACCCGGCCGTCGGCGTCAGGGGGCGCACCCTGGGCGGTCATGATCCGAGGCGCGAAGCGGGCGAGGATCGGGGCGAACTGCCGGAAACCCCCGGGCACCAACTCGATCTCGTGCCCCTCTGCCAGCAGGATGCGCTCGGCCGGTCCGAAGAACCCCGAGCGGTACGACACGCCGGGCTTGGTCAGGACGGTGTAGTACCCGAGCAGGAGGGCTCCGCCGAGGACGAGGTCCTCCCAGTCGTCGCGTCCGCCCAGGGCGGTGAGGAAGGCGTCCGGAATGCCGGGACCCAGTCCGAAGCCGATCGTGTCTCGCGGGCGGACGAGGGCGGCGGCCTCCTCGGGGGTGCAGTCGATGGTCATGATGCGAGATTCTGCCTGCTCCGGGGTCTCCGAGCCCACCCTGCGGAAGCTTTCCGCCACGGTGACAGCAGTTCCTTCCGGCATGGCCGACGTGGCGCACGATCGGTGGGGGTCAGATCATGGTGGCCAGGATCTCGTCCACCATCTCCACGCTGGTGTTCGGATGCAGGAAGGCGAACCGGGCGACGGTTTCACCTTGCCAGGCCGTCGGTGTCACAAAGCCCACCTGGGCGGCGAGAAGCTCCTGTGACCAACGGTAGTAGTCCGCTGGCTGCCAACCGCGACGGCGGAACAGCACGATCGACAGACCCGGTTCCCGAACGAGCTCGAGGTGCTCGGCGGCGTCGATGCGGACCGCCGCCTCCGTCGCCATCGTCATGGCGGCCTCCACCGCGGTGCGGTACGCGTCCGTGCCGTGCACGGCGAGCGAGAACCACAGCGCCAGTCCCCGTGCCCTGCGGGTGAGGTGATAGGCGTAGTCGCTCGGGTTCCAACCGGAACCGACATGAAAGACGTCGAGATAACTGGCTTGCTGGGTGTGCACCGCCTTGGCCAGTGCCGGATTCCGGTAGATGAGCGCCGCGCAGTCGAACGGGGCGAATAGCCATTTGTGGGGGTCGACCACGAACGAATCGGCGTGCTCGACGCCACTGAAGTGGTGACGGGCCCGGGGCGACAACAGAGCAGCACCGCCGTAGGCCCCGTCGACGTGAAACCACAGGTGTCGCTCGGTGGCAACCTGAGCGATGCCGGCCAGATCGTCCACGATCCCGGCGTTGGTCGTTCCCGCCGTGGCCGCAACGGCCACGACGTCGGCCCGGTGTCGATCGTGGGCCAGCGCCTGACGCAGGGCGTCCCCCGTGAGGCGGTGGTCCCTCGTCGGGACCACGAATTCCGCCATGTCGAGAATGCGCAACGCGTTCCGGATCGAGGAGTGGGTCTGATCGCTCACCGCCACCCTGAGGGGGCGCCTCCGCCATCCTCGGCGGCGCCGGGTCGTGTCGCGCGCCACCGCCAAGGCCGAGAGGTTGGCCGCCGATCCCCCGGAAACGAAGACCCCCCCCGCCTCGGGCGGCAGTCCGGCCAGGTCGGCCAGCACGCGTAGGGCCTGATTCTCGGCCGCTACGGCACCGGCTGCCTCCAACCATGACGAACCTTGCAGCGACGAGCACGACACGATCATGTCGAAGAGCATTGACGCCCGTGTGGGCGCGGCCGGAATGAAGGCGAGGAACCTCGGACTGTCGCAGGAGATGACCGCGGGGGCCAGATGATCGACGAACACTTCGAGGACGCGTTCGGGATCGTTGCCCTCGGGACGCATCAATCCGGCCAGAACCGAGTCGAGAGCGTCCTTCTCGCCGGCGAAGTCCAGGGTCACCGGATCGAACGACAACCGCTTTCGGCAGTAGTCGAAGATGATTTCCGCCATCTGTGGGTCGAGCCCGAACATGTCATCGCCCATCAGATCGTCTCACCATGCCTTTCCGGTCGGCCATCAGATAGCACCGGTCGCGCCCGCCCACGTGGCCTCGTCCACGCGTCACCCGGTCTCCTCCTTCGGAGGGCGGTGAGGCCGGTGCGAACGGCTCCGAGGCCGCCTCGTGCCGCTGCGTGCAACCTCGGCCATCGCTGCCTCCAACGTGGACGGTTCCTGCCCGACAGCCCTCGGGCGCCTCCCGGGGGAGCCGGGTCGTCGAAGCCCAGTCGACCGGGCGCACCCCAGGACCGTACCGGAAGCGTTCGAGCGCTTTGCGAAACAGGGACCCGCTCATGCGCCGTGCCGGAGGGCCCGGCGGCCGCGTGGACACACCCCACCTCAGCAGGCCCCTGGGGCGATCCTCACCCACACCCGGGAATTTGGTGAACGACGGAGAAAAGGGGCGGTGGATGCCCGGCGCCGCCAGTCGGACATGGCAGGATGGCGCCAGTGAATACCCCTGTGGACTCGCGAGAGCCCGCGAACGTGCTCGAGGCGCGCGGGCTCATCGACGTGATCACATGAGTACCGCGATGCTTCCCGACACCTCGGACCGGCGGGACGCCGAGGGCCAGTGGGCCGTGGAGACCCACGGGTTGACAAAGCGCTTCGGGGAGAACGTCGCCGTGAACGGCGTGGAGCTCCTCGTCCCCCGGGGATGTGCCTTCGGCTACCTGGGCCCCAACGGGGCCGGCAAGACCACGCTCATCCGGGTGCTCCTGGGATTGACGCACGCCGATGCCGGGACGATGTCCCTGCTCGGATACCCCGTCCCCCGACATCGCGATCTGGCACTGGCGCGGGTCGGGGCCATCGTCGACGAGCCGCGGTTCCACGGTCATCTGACCGGGAGGCAGAACCTCCAGCTCCTCGCGGCCGCACGCGAACCGGCGGCCCGGGACCGCATCGGGCCGTCACTCGAGCGCGTCGGCATTCTTCACCGCGCCGATGACCGGGTGTCGAAGTACTCGATGGGGATGCGCCAGCGCCTCGGGGTCGCCGCCTGCCTCATCGGGGACCCCCAGTTGCTCATCCTGGACGAGCCCATGAACGGACTCGACCCCGCCGGCATGCAGGACATGCGCGACATGATCCTCTCCCTCGTGGCCGAGGGCCGCACGGTTGTGCTGTCGTCGCACCTCCTCGACGAGGTCGAGCGGACCTGCGATGCCGTGGCCATCGTGGACCGGGGCAACATCATCCGCCAGGGACCGATCTCCGAGCTGCTGGCAGGAGCATCGCTCGCCCTGCAGGTCGAATGCTCCGAGCCCGATCGAGCGCGCGCCCTGCTCGACGGCACCTCCATCGGGGGCCATATCGAAGTCGGGCCCCTGGGACTGGGGATCACCCTGCCGGCCGGGACCGAGCGCGACGTCATCGCCGAGATCAACCGCGTTCTGGTCGAAGGTGGGATCTCGGTGTACCGGCTCCAGCAGATCCAAGCCTCGCTCGAATCGTGGTTCCTTCCGTCACGAGCCGACTGGGAGAGTCGGAGTGACGACCCGCACCGACGTGGGCCTGCCGCCTCCCACCCCGGCCCCGCCGCCGGCCCGCACCGGGCAGCGGCGTGACCGTCGGGGATCGTGGATCCCCACCGGGCACATGATCACCACCCGGTTCATGGAGCTGCGCAAACGGCGCGGCCTCATGATCGCCCTGATTCTGGTGACCATCGGCATCCCCACGGTCTTCCTCGTCATCCGCCTGTTGCTCCATGCTTTCGCCCCGCATTCCTACGGTCCCGCCGGCGGCTACAACGTCTACACGGGTCTCGTGTCGGGGGTGCTGTACGTCTTCGGCTTCATCGTCGCCGCCACCCTGGGCGCCACGGCGGGATCCGTCGACCTCACCGAGGGGATGTTCCGCCACCTGGTGGTGACGGGCCGCTCGCGCCTGGCGCTCTATCTGGCACGGATCCCCGCGGGACTCGCCATCATCGTGCCGCTGGTGGCGGTGGGTTTCACCATCGTCTGCGTGGTGTGCGTGTTCGCGGCGCCCACCCGGTTCGTCTACGACGGCGTGACCGTGCCGGTCAACCTGTCGCGCGCCGGCTTCGAGAGCTGGGCCGCCGACCACCCGGCCCAGGTCATCTGCAACTTCGTAAACGGCCCCATCGGACCGAACTCTCCGATCGGCACGGTGGTCGGCAACTTCCCCTGCGGCAACGGCCCCCCCAACGGCGGCTCGGGCCCGGTCAAGCAGTCTCCCGGGTCCCAGCCCCAGGCTGCGCCGCAATCCTCCCCGGCCCAGAACAGGCAGGTGGCCGTCCTCATCGCCCGGATGGACTATCCGGACTACACCCGACAATTCCTCTACCCGTCGGACTCGCTGCTGATCAAGAGCGGGTTGTGGCTCGAACTCGAGGCCCTCATCGGGTTCGTCGTGGGGTTGGGGCTCGGATCATTGCTCGGGCAGCGCACGGTCGCCGTCATCATCATGATCGTCCTCGAGGTCATCCTGACGCCGATCTTCTCCCGGGCGCGGATCCCTCACCTGTCCAATCTGCAGCGGGCGGTGGTCGGTTTGGCCACGGCCCACCTGGCACCGAGCGGGCTCCCCGTGCTGGGCGGCGGTGGCGGGGGGCCCGGGGGGGGCGCGGGCAATCACGATTTGCTTCCGGAGTCGACGACCGTGGCCGTCAGCGTGATCGTCGCCTGGTTGGTCGGCTGGACGATCCTGGGTGCGTGGCGGATGATGACGAGGGACGCCTGAGGCGAACCGACGCGCCCGTGGCTCAGGGCTGACCCACGTACTGCACGGGGACGCTGGCCGACTGCGAGGGGGGCACCACCGGGATGGGGCTGAACCAGACCGTGCCCGTGCCCGCACAGGGCAGCGTGAGCGAGGTCGACAGGCGCTGTGGTTTGTCGTAGCGGGTGAAGAACGGTGTCTGGGACGAAGGCCGGACCCGCGCCGCCGCCGGCGGTGGCGTGTGGAAGAAGACGTCGATCACCGAGTCGTCGCCCGTGAAGCCGAGCGAGCCCGTCGCCGACGACGGCGGGAAGAGCTGGTGGACGGCCAGGGTCTGTCCCCCCATGGGATGCCCGGTCTGACCGGGGTGCAGCGGCCCGAAACACGCCATCCGGATGGTGATCGGTGTGACCGTATTCCCGTCCGTTCCGTTGATGACCCCGGTGAAGTACTGCTGCGGGCCCACCTTGCCGGCGGCACCGGCACCAGGGCCCAGTACGGCCGTCACCACGAGGGCGAGGCTCAGAACCCCGATCATCCTTCCCAGGCTGCGCATCTCGGCCCCCTCCCCCCACCTTCCCGTCCACTGTGCGACCCGGAGAGCCGCACGTCAAGGGGTGTCCTCGGAAGCGGTCCCCGCCTTGGCTAAGGTCTCGCCGAATGCGGTCGGCTCGGGGCGCGGGGCCCGGATATCGACGCGAGGCGGGCGGGCGTCCGATCGATCTTCGAGGAGAGCATCATGACGGGTTTGCGTCGAGCGTTCCTGGCCGTCGCGGTAGTGGCGACGACACTCGGTACCACCGGGGTGGTGACGGTGTTGACCGCCGCACCGAGTGCCGCCGCCAGCTGCACCGACAGCTGGCAAGGTCCCACGTCCGGCACGACCAACTGGAACGCCAATGCGGCCTACTGGTCGTCGGGTCTCCCCGTATCCACCAGCGTGGTCTGCATCAACCTGCCCGGTACCTACACCGTCGACCTCACCAGCAATTCCAATTCGGGCATCAACTCGCTTCAGATCGGTGGCGCCTCGAGCGGGACCCAGACGCTCCTGGTCGACGGTTCGTCCACGAATCTCTCCCTGAGCCTGGCGGCGGCCAGCACGGTTGAGAGCGGCGGACTCCTGACCGTGGAGCCGACCGCCGCCGGCCTTGCGCTTCTGGGTGGCGCCGGAGGTGTGACCGTCGATGCGGGCGGGACGCTGTCGACCACGGCGGCGGCCGGATCCTCTCCCGCGTACATCAGGACCCCGGTGACCAACCAGACCGGTGGCACCGTGACCATCAGTGCACCCGACACCCGTCAGGACCAGTCGACACTGACCACCAACTCGGGATCGTTCACGGTGTCGGCCGGCGCCACCCTGGCCGTGTCGGGCACGGGCTCGTTCACCAGCTCGGCCGGGACGCTCACGGTGACCGGGACCTTGAGCGAGAACAGCGGGACCTTCACCGAGTCCGGCGGAGCGGAGTCGGGTAACCCCGTCACCCTGAGCGGAGGGACGCTGACCGACAGCGCCGGCACCGGTGCCTTCGACGTCGTGGGCGGCATCGGCTTCTCGGGCACCATCCCCACCGGCCAGACCGTCACCGTGGACGGATCGGCCACCAACGTGACCCTGGACGAGACCGCTCCGGTGACCGACGACGGGACGCTGGTGCTGGAGCCGGGCGCGTCGGGCTTCGCCCTCGTGGACGGGAGCCCGCTCACGGTCGCCTCGGGCGGGGTGCTCTCCACCACCCGGGTGACGGGAACCTCCCCGGCGTATATCCGGGCCAACCTCACCAACCAGACCGGTGGCACCGTGACCATCAGTGCACCCGACACCCGTCAGGACCAGTCGACACTGACCACCAACTCGGGATCGTTCACGGTGTCGGCCGGCGCCACCCTGGCCGTGTCGGGCACGGGCTCGTTCACCAGCTCGGCCGGGACGCTCACGGTGACCGGGACCTTGAGCGAGAACAGCGGGACCTTCACCGAGTCCGGCGGAGCGGAGTCGGGTAACCCCGTCACCCTGAGCGGAGGGACGCTGACCGACAGCGCCGGCACCGGTGCCTTCGACGTCGTGGGCGGCATCGGCTTCTCGGGCACCATCCCCACCGGCCAGACCGTCACCGTGGACGGATCGGCCACCAACGTGACCCTGGCCCTGTCGAGCGCCCTCATCGACGACGGGACCTTGGTGCTGAAGCCGGGCGCGTCGGGCTTCGCCCTCGTGGACGGGAGCCCGCTCACGGTCGCCTCGGGCGGGGTGCTCTCCACCACCCGGGTGACGGGAACCTCCCCGGCGTATATCCGGGCCAACCTCACCAACCAGACCGGCGGCACCGTGACCATCGGTGCACCCGACACCCGTCAGGACCAGTCGACACTGACCACCAACTCGGGATCGTTCACGGTGTCGGCCGGCGCCACCCTGGCCGTGTCGGGCACGGGCTCGTTCACCAGCTCGGCCGGGACGCTCACGGTGACCGGGACCTTGAGCGAGAACAGCGGGACCTTCACCGAGTCCGGCGGAGCGGAGTCGGGTAACCCCGTCACCCTGAGCGGAGGGACGCTGACCGACAGCGCCGGCACCGGTGCCTTCGACGTCGTGGGCGGCATCGGCTTCTCGGGCACCATCCCCACCGGCCAGACCGTCACCGTGGACGGATCGGCCACCAACGTGACCCTGGCCCTGTCGAGCGCCCTCATCGACGACGGGACCTTGGTGCTGAAGCCGGGCGCGTCGGGCTTCGCCCTGGTGGACGGGAGCCCGGTCACCGTCGCCTCGGGTGGGATGTTCTCGACCACGGCGGCGGTCGGATCAGCCGCGGCCTACATCCGGGCGAATCTGACCAACCAGTCCGGCGGCACCGTCACCATCGGTGCACCCGACACCCGTCAGGACCAGACGACGGTGACCACGAACTCGGGGACTCTTCAAGTCACCAACGAAGGCCATCTGGCGCTGGGCGGTGGTGCCACGCTGACCACGGCTTCGGCTGCGACCCTGGGAGTGACCGTCAACGGCGTCGTGGGTACAGGCGGCATCGCCGGTCCCGGGGTGAGCCTGGCCGGCACCCTGGCCGTCACCACCGTGGGGTCGCCGGCGGTGAACACGATCTTCACGCCCATCACCGGAGTGACCGGCACCTTCTCCGCCTTCGCCTTCGGCACCGGGGCGTACGCCGTCTCCTACCCCGGGACGACCTCGGTGCAGTTGACCACGCAGGCCCCCTTCACCGTGAGTCCCACGCCCCTCTCGCCCAAGGAGAACATTCCCACCGGTGCCGTCCAGGTGGCGAGCATCGGCAGTGCCAGCGACGGGACCGGGATCTACTCGGCCACAGTCAACTGGGGTGACGGCAGCCCGACGCAGACCGCCACCGTGAACATCACGGGACCCGCCGGAACCGTGACCGCGCCCAGCCACACGTACGCCATCGCCGGTAGCGACACGGTGACCACGTCGGTGGCCAACACCGACGGGACCACGATCAGCGTCACCGAGTCGGTGACCGTCACCGGTCCGACCATCACCGGATTCTCGAAGACGTCGATCGACCAGGGCAAGAAGCTCACCACTGTGATCTCTGGTTCCGGATTCGACGCCAGCGCGGTGGTGACGACCTCCAATCCGGGCATCACGGTGATATCGGCCAAGGTGGGCAGGGTGACCAAGAAGCATCCCCACCCCACCCTGAAGCTGAAGCTGAAGGCGTCGAGGACGGCGGCCCTCGGACCGTTCGATGTCACCGTCACCGAGACCGGAGGAGCCACTACCGCCGTCGGCGCCCTGACCGTCGTCAGTTAGGGCGCCGACGGCGTCGAGAGCCACCTTCACCGAGGCCGCCCATACCCTTAATAACGAACGGATGTTATGTTCTGGCCCCGATGGGTCGCATCGCCGGCATGACGGCCGAGGAGACGCGCTCCCGCCTCATCGAGGCGGCGTCGCGTCTGTTCGCCCAACGGGGCTACGACGGGGTCCGCATCGCCGAGATCGCCCGGGAGGCCGGTCTGAGCAGCGGGGCGATCTACGCCCACTACTCGTCGAAGGCGGAGTTGCTCCTCGCCTCCCTCCAAGCGAGGACCGAGGGTGAGATCGCCGGCCTCGTGCGGTCGGAGATGCGAGCGGATCTCCTGTCGACCGTCGTGGCGCTCGGGTCGAACCTCGACGTCCCCGACCCCCGCGACTCCGGACTCCTGATCGAGGCGATGGTGGCGTCGCGCCGAGACACGGAGCTGAGGTCGTTGCTGGCCGAGGGCATGAAGGGACGGGAACTCTTCCTGGTCGATCTGATCGGCGCCTCCCAGCGCGACGGGGACATCGACGGAAACGTGCCGGCCGAGGTGGCGGCACGGTTCCTGCTGATGGTCAAGCTCGGGGCCAAGCTGATCGGCCTTCTCCAACTCCCGTCGCTCGACGAGGATCACTGGAGAACGTTCGTCGAGCAACTGGTCGGCGCCGTCCGCGCCGCCACCCCCGGCGAGGTCTTCGAGGACGCGCACTCCGGTCGAGCCCGGTGCGTTCCGTGACCCCGCCATGTGATCGAACACCCAGGACTTCGGTTCCGCACCGCACAGCACAGGAGGGAATTCAGATGAGACGAATGAGGCTCGGTCGAAGTCTTCTGGCCGCCGTCGCCGCGGGATCGGTGATGGCGGTTGCGTCGAGCGGTGTGACCGCCGCCGCCGCCCCTCCCAGGCCGCTCGGGGTCACGTGGATGAAGGGCTACGCCGCCCCCGGAACCCCGGCGAAATACGACAAGGTGGGTGTGATCAAGGTGGGCCCGAGCCGGGCCAAGAACGTCTTGGTGCTGGAGCCGGGCACCTCCGCCGGCAGCGCCTATTTCGTCCCCCTGGCCCAGTGGATCGTCTCGAAGACCAAGGGCTGGCAGGTCTGGTCGGTCGAGCGCCGGGAGAACCTGCTCGAGGATCAGTCGGAGCTGAACCTCTTCAAGCAGGGGAAGGCCACGGCCGCCCAGCTGTACGACTACTACCTCGGCTATCTCAAGGACAAGACCATCACCACGCACTTCCAGATGATCCCCACCTCGACCGTCGAGTTCGCCAAGCAGTGGGGGATGAAGGTGGCGGTGGAAGACCTCCACCACGTGATCAAGGCGGCGAAGAAGCTCGGCGGGAAGGTCGTCCTCGGCGGCCACTCACTGGGCGGCTCCGTGGTCACCGCCTACGCCACCTGGGACTTCAAGGGCCGCGCCGGGGCCGACGACTTGGCCGGCCTGGTGTACATCGACGGTGGCAGCCTCGGCGTGGTGCCCGGCGCCAAAGCGGCCCAGGAGCTGAAGGCGCTCGATGTCCCCATCACCACACCCTGGCTCGCCTTCGGCGGGATCTCGGCCCCCTACGCCGGTATCTTCAACGCCACCGGATCGGCGTCCGCCCTCCTCGACCCGAACGGGCCGTCGCTCGGTCAGACGTCGGGTCTCCTGCCCGTTCAGATCGTTCCCCCGGTCCCGGCCACCAACGTCGGTCAGTACGGCTACGCCCTGAACGCGGCGACCTCGCCCTCCTACCTGGCGGCGGCCCAGGCCCATCTCGGTGTGGGCCTCACCGCCTCCGGTCCGGTCCACGGATGGAACGGCGCCGGCGCGCTGACCCCCATCACCCGCTTCGCCACCATGTTCTCGGGCTACCCGATGACCAACGTCGACGGGACCGAGTGGTACTTCCCGCAGCGTCTCACCTACGACACGGGGGCGGTGGACAACGGGAATGCCAACCCGGCCCAGAAGGTCTTCGACGTCGACGCCACCATGGGCCACAAACTCCCGAAGGATCTGCTGATCTACGCCTTCGGCGCGCACCTGGGGGGCGCGGGGGTCCTCCAGGACGCCCGCGCCCTGGCCCGGCAGTCACACATACCGTCGAGCCACCTGACCCTGATCAACCGCCAGAGCACCTACTCGCACAACGACCCCGCCGGCGCCTATCCGAACAACGTCTTCTTCGCCCACCTGGTCCCGTTCCTGGGCAAGGTCGGCTCCTGACGGTGGGTGCGCCCTGGCGTTCGTCGTCGGGTCCCTGCCGGTCTCACGACCGGAGCTGTTCGGCGATGGCGATGAGCTCGTCGCCGTAGTTCTCCAACTTCACCGGGCCGATCCCGCTGATGGCCAGGAGCCCCGACTCCTGTGTCGGCAGGAGGGCGGCCACCAGCCACAGCGTCTTGTCGTCGAACACCACGAAGGCGGGCTTGCCCGCGGCCCGCTCGGTGCGCCAGGTCCGCAGGTGTTCCCACGCCTCGGCGAAACGCGGATGGACGAGGACGACGGGCCGACCGCCGACGGCCACCGACGTCCCGAACCCGATCGTCGTGGTCGCCGATCCGCCGACGATGAGCGAACGCACGCCCCCGGCGATGACCTCGACGACCTCGTGGTCGTGGCCCTGGTGGGTGAATCGCGTTCCCACCGCCCCGAGGAGCACCGCGGACCCCGCTGCCGGCGCCCGACGGGTCGACGATCGGGAACGGGGCTCGCCGCTCGGCGAGGAGGTGACCGCCGCGGCGCCGGACCGGGGAGTGGGGGACACCGGCGCGGGCACGCCGGCCACGTCGAGCTCGCCCAGGAAGGGCGACGGTGGCGTCCCGGGGACGATCGAGGCGCTGCGCCGGCACCGGGTGAGGGCGACGTGGAAGATCCGCCGTTCCTCTTCGATGTCCTCGGACAGACGGTGGGGTAACAAGCCGTCGGTGGCGTGGTGCACCACGACATGGGCCCACTCCCGACCCTTCACGGCATGGATCGACGCCAACGTGACCCCGTCGACATCGACCGGGGCGCCCAATTGTTCCGCCAGCCACCCCGGGAACCGCCCCGGATCGTCCTCCAGCTCGGCCAGTTCCGCCAGGGCGTCGAGGTCGTCGCCGTGGGCGGAGCCGGCGCCGTGGCTCCACTGGTCGAGCGCCGTGGCACTGGCGTCCAGTCCGCCATCACCGATCTGCGACCGAAGAACGGCCAGGACATCGGCGGTCGTCCCGGACCCGGCCACGGCGCGGACGCGGGTGATGTCGGCGCACAGGTCGTCGAGCTTGCCCGCTTCCCGATCACTGCCCTTGCCCTCGAGCCACGTCGACAGTCCCCTCAACTCGTCCACCGAGCTCTTCGCGCCCACCAGGTCGAGAAGCGACGCCGAGAGGCCCCGCTTCGGCCGCCGCGCCACCTCCCGCAGGACGGGACCCGGGAGACCACGCTCGGGGGCGGCGGACAGCGCCAGCCACGCCAGCGCGGCCCGGACCCCACCGCGCTGGAGGAAGCGTCCGCTCACGCCTCCGTCCACCGGCACACCGCGGCTGCGCAGGAGGACCTGAACGGGGGCCAGCGAGGCGTTGACCCGGGCGAACACGGCCACCTCGGTCGGTCCCGCACCCCCGTCGAGAAGAGCGCACACCCGGTCGGCCGCCCGGCGGGCGGGACCAAGGTCACCCGACAGGATCGACAGGCCCGCGGGAGTCTCGGCGGCGTCGTCCGGCGCCGGCGCCGCCCGGATCACCTTGTCCACCCGCAGGGCGTTTCGCGTCAACAGGTTCGAGGCCGCAACCACCACGGGGACCGGGCACCGGTAGTTGACCTCGAGCGAGTGCATGCCGGCGCCGGGGAAGAAGTGGCCGAAGTCGACGAGCCAGCGCGGGGTGGCACCGGCGTAGCCGTAGATGGTCTGGTCGTCGTCGCCCACCGCGAAGACCGCACCCGCCGGCCCCGTCAGCAGCCGGATGAGGAGCATATGGGCCGGAGTGAGGTCCTGGAACTCGTCCACGAGCAGGACGCGGGCGAAACGCTGCATCCGCAGCCGGAACGCCGGATCGGCCAGCAATCGCTCGATGGCCCCCGTCACCTGCTCGTCGAAGTCGACCACGCCCCGCCGGGCCAGTTCCTTGCGGTAGACCCCGGCCACGCGTTCGAGATCGGACACGTCGGGCAGCTCGCGCTCGACGGTGGCGGGGTCGGCCAGGCCCAGCCGCACCCGCCCGAGTGCCTCGATCCACGGCGCCACCGGGTCGGTCTCGGCCCGCTTCGGAAAGGTGACTAGCCCGCCCAGGATCCGCCGCACCTCGACCTCGTCGATCGTCGACGTCCGCCCGCACAGCCTCAGTCCGAGCGCATTCAGCGTCCGCACCCGGACGTCTCCGACATCGGCGAGACGCGCCTTCATCTCGCCCGCCGCCCGCACGTTGTAGGCCACCAGGGCGATGGCATCCGGCGGGAGCCGCCAGCCCTGCAGCATCATCCGGGCCCGCTCCGTGAGCACCCTCGTCTTGCCCGACCCCGCCGGGGCGATCACCCGGGCCCCGGCCCCGGGAGCGGCCACCGCGGCGCGTTGATCGGCCGCCAGCGCCGTGCCCATGGGACCCTCGGGGGCCGTCAGGTCGGTCGCGCTCGTCGGGCCGGTGGGGACGTCCGGGCCGAGAGGCTCAAGCATGTCGTGCTCGAGCGAGATCCGGTGGACCACCGCCATGCCCATTCGCCCGCCCAGCGCGGCGTCGAGGGGACCCCCGTCGCACAGCGCCGGCGTGCCGTCGGGCAACACGACGTCGGCCCCGGTGCCTGCCGCCCCGTCGGCGGAGGTGGGGGAGTGGGTCGCCCCCAGCCTGCGGGCGGCGTCGGCCCAGCGCCACCGCCCGCATCCGGGTCCGGCTCGTCCGTCGGCCGCGTTGGCCCAGACGGCGTGGTGCAACCGCTCGCCGACGAGGTCCAGATCGACCGACCACTCCCACGGCTGGCGGTCGGTCACCGCCTCCGCCGGCGGGACGTCGGGATCGTCGAGCCCGATGCCCGGCGTCAGCTCGATGATCATGGCGCGACGTTCCCGCCAGGCGCGGCCCAGCTCGTCGGCCGTCGCCCGGTCGGCGGCGGCCACGGCCACGCGGGGGCACGACGACCAGGCCCCGGGGGCGGCCTCACCGGGTCCGACGACGACGGATCGGCCGAGTGCGACCGGGTCGGGCATCCCCTGATCTTGGCCTACGGGTGTGCCAGGGTGTGCGAGCGGTGCGCCAGGGTGTTGCGGTGACGGCGGTGATTGTGCGCCCCTTCTCTCGGCGATGGGTTACGCTTCCCCCGGTGCCCGTTTCCGGGCACCGGCGTTCTGACCGCGGATGAGGAGTATCCGGATGACAGCGACGAATGACACAGCAGTGGCCACGGCCTCCGCGTCGTTCGTCGTCCCGGTGCGCATGACGGTTGCGACGACCACCCGACTCGGAGTCACGGGTCCTTCTCTCTGACGTCCGGGCATCACCGATGCCCGCTGTAGTTCTCCCTCATCCGTAGTCCCGGGTTCTGCGCAGGCGAGTGTTCGTCGCCTCACCCCCCCCGGGACACCAATTCCGGCAAGGAACCCTGTCGTGGCTGAGCTCTCCCAATTCCCGTCCGCCTCGTCGAAGGAGACCATCTCCTTCTGCTGGGCCCAGGTCCACGGGCAGAAACGCCAACTCGTCGCGTCCTGGACCGTCATGGTCCTCGCCGTCGTCACCGCCGACGTCGTCTGCCCGCTGATCTTCGCCTCCATCTTGAGCCGGGTGGCCTCTCTCCCTCTGCGCGCCGTGACCGGCGAGTGGCGGACCTTCGGCCCGCTCCTGCTCGACTACGCGGCGGCGGGCCTCGTGGCCATGGGGCTGTGGCGCGTCGCTGGATGGCTGGAATGGGGCGCGTGCGTCCGCGCTTTCGCCAAGGGCGTCAACGCCGGCTACGAACACCTGCTCAACCTCAGCTACCGCTGGCACATGGACCATCCGGCGGGGGAGGTCATCTCGTCGCTCGGCAATTTCTCCTGGGCCTTCGTCGAAATGGTCGACGTCGCCTCCTGGGGGTTGTTGCCGGTGGCCGTGATCGTCCTGTCCGCCGTCGTCGTCCTCGCCGTCTTCGCCTGGCCCGCGGCGCTGTCGCTGTTGGTGATGATCGCCGGTTTCGTCTTCGTCCTGTCCCGCCGCCTCCCCCTGGTGCGGGCCGCTTCCCAGGAATTCGAGGACCATCACTCGAAGGCGACCGGGGTCGTGGCCGACACGGTGACCAATCTCATGGCCGTCCGGAGCTCCGCCTCCGAGCTCCGCGAGAGGAGCCGGGTCCGGGAGCTGATGCGCCAGTCGGTCGACGCCGACCTGCACGCCCGCTCCATCTTCTGGCGCACCCAGATCCAGCTCGAGTCCTCCATCGTCGTCGGGACCCTGCTCGCCCTCGTGGCGGGGACGACCATGGCGGTCCACCACTGGGCCTCCACGGCCGCGCTCTACCTGATCCTCTACTACTCGGCTCAGGTGGCCATGGGCCTCCAGCAGTCCTTCGAGCACCTCCGCTCGTTCACCCGCTCACTCGGCCGGGCCGCCAAATTCACCGCCATCGCCGGCGTGCCCGTCGAGATCACCGACGCCCCGGAGGCTTCGGGTCTCCGGGTGACGAAAGGTCTGGTGGAGTTCAGTCGCGTCCACTTCGGATATCGGGGAAGCACCCCGCTGTTCGACGACCTCACCCTTTCGGTGACCCCCGGGGAGCACGTGGCCCTGGTCGGACCATCGGGATCGGGGAAGTCCACCTTGTCCAAGCTTCTCCTGCGCTTCATGGACGTGGACGGTGGCCGGATCCTGGTCGACGGCCAGGACATCAGGGACGTCACCGTGTCGTCGCTGCGCCGACACGTCTCCTACGTGCCCCAGGATCCCCAGCTCCTGCACCGCAGCATCGCCGAGAACATCTGCTACTCGATGGCGACGGATCCCGACACCGATGACGGGGCGACGGTGGTGGACTACGACGTCGTCCACGACGTGGGTAAGGCGGCCCACGTCGAGGAGTTCGTCTACGCCTTGCCGGACCGGTACGACACCATCGTCGGCGAACGGGGGCTCAAGCTCTCGGGCGGCCAGCGTCAGCGCGTCGCCATCGCCCAGGCCATGGCCAAGCGCGCCCCCATCCTGGTCCTGGACGAGGCCACCTCGGCCCTCGACTCCGAATCCGAGCACCTCGTCCAGGAAGCTCTGTGGCGACTCATGGACGAGTCCACCGCACTGGTCATCGCCCACCGGCTGTCCACCATCGCCCGGATGGACCGGATTGTCGTCCTCGACCAGGGGCGGATCGTGGAAGAGGGGACCCACCGGCAGTTGCTGCGCGGCGGCCGCTCGGGGATGTACGCGACGCTCTGGCGCCATCAGTCCGGTGGCTTCCTCGTCGAGTGACGGGGCCGGTGAGGTCTCGCGCCGGCCCCGCCCGTGATCCTCGTCGCCGTGGCCTACTGGCGGGTGCTGTCGCGCGACGCGTGAACGGCCCAGTCGGCGGCCGCGTGGTTCGGAGCCATCAGGCGACTCCCGGCCTGGACCAGCGCCGAACCCAATGAGCGGCGCAGGTGCCGGACCGGTCTCCGCCTCCGGTTGAGGTGGGACGCCGGGGCGTCGGCACCATGTCGGCTATCTCGGGAATGGTGGTCGCGGAGAAGCTCCGCGTGGCGCTCGCGCGCGAGCGCCCGGATCACATCGGGATGCATCGTTACTCCTCGTACTGGACGTGGCCTGTTCGGGCCGCGGAAAGGTGCACGACGGCGCCATGGCGGACCGCCACTGCAGAAGGTGGAAACGTCGGCGTCAGCGCACGCGCTGACCGCTACCTCGACGATGAACTGTGAGGCTGCGTCAGGTCCACAGGGCGAGCGCGGAGGCGCCCGTCGTCACTCGGATCTCTCGGTCGATTGTCGACATGGCACCTCCTTCGTCACTCGCGGTGCAATTACTTGCGACAGAATTACCTTGGACAGACTAGTGAACTGCGGACGCATTTGCCAGGACATTCCCTCGATCCGCGACATTTTCCATCGACTCGGCCGACCGAGCTGCGTGTCGCCTCGGCGAACGGCTGGGTTAGCGTGTACCGAGGTCGCGCAGAGGGGAGCCGGACGTGACGGACGATGTCGGGGAGCGCCTGACCACGGACGGCCGCCTACGGGCCCGGGCCAGGAGGGTCATCCCCGGTGGTCTCTACGGTCACCAGAACGTGGCGTCGCTGCCGCGCGGCTACCCCCAGTTCATGAGCCGGGGGCTCGGGGCGCACGTGTGGGACGTCGACGGGAACGAGTACATCGACCTGATGTGCAGCTACGGTCCCGTCCTCCTCGGACATCGTCATCCCCGCGTCGACGAGGCCGCCACCCGCCAGGCCTCCGAAGGTGATTGTCAGAACGGGCCGTCGCCGCGGATCGTCGAGCTGGCCGAGGCCATGACGGCGACCGTCGACCACGGTGACTGGGCCATCTTCTCCAAGAACGGAACCGACGCCACCACCCAGTGCGTCACGATCGCCCGGGCGGCGACGGGGAGAAGGAAGATCCTGGTGGCCAGCGGGGCGTATCACGGTGCCGTCCCGTGGTGTACCCCGGGACCCAGCGGCGTGCTGCCCGAGGACCGGGCCCATCTGATCGAATTCCGGTACAACGACCTGGCATCGGTGGAAGCAGCCGTGAGCGCAGCCGGCGACGACGTGGCCGGGATCGTCGTCAGTCCCATCCGCCATGACGTCGGAATCGACCTGGAGATGCCCGATCCGGCGTTCGCCACCGGGCTCCGTGACCTGTGCGACCGGACCGGGGCGGTGCTCATCCTGGACGACGTCCGGTGCGGGTTGCGGATCCACCACGGCAGCAGCTGGGAGCCGATCGGGGTGGCGCCGGACCTGAGTGCATGGAGCAAGGCCATCGCCAACGGCTACGCGCTGGGCGCGGTCCTGGGCCGGGATTCGCTCGTCGACGCCGCCCGGTCGATCTTCACGACGGGTTCGTTCTGGTTCGCGGCCGTGTCGATGGCGGCGTCACTGGCCACGCTCCAGGTCCTCGACGAGGAGGACACCGTCGGCCGGACGGTGAAGACGGGCACCTTGCTACGCGAGGGGTTGTCCGAGCAGGCGTCGGTCCGCGGGATCGACGTCTGCCTGTCGGGCCCGGTCCAGATGCCGTTCATGACCTTCGCCGACGACCACGACTTCGCCCTGGCCGACATCTTCGCCCGCCGTGCCATCCTCGGCGGGGTCTATCTGCACCCACGTCACAATTGGTTCGTGTCCGGGGCCATGGACGAGGTCGACATCGACAGGGTGCTCCACGTCACCGACGGCGCTTTCGACGACGTGGCCGCCGCCATCGACTGACGCCCTTCAGCCGTTACCGTACGTCGTCACCGTACGGCTCATTCACGGGCTGTTCATCTTGGAGAAACGCCCACGTCACATGGCGCTGGGAGGGTGGATCCATGAGCTATCAGGCCGAGTACATCTGGATCGACGGGACCGATCCGTCACCGCTGTTGCGCAGCAAGACGCGGATCATCGCCAACGACCGGGAGCCGGGGATCTGGGGCTTCGACGGTTCGAGCACGAATCAGGCCAGCGGGGACGACTCGGACTGCGTCCTGCAGCCGGTCTTCAGCTGCCCCGACCCCTTGCGGGGACCGGACGACAAGCTCGTGATGTGCGAGGTCCTCCTGACCGACTTCACGCCCCATCCCACCAATACCCGCGCCGCGTGCGCCGCCGCGGCGGAGAAGTACGCCGACCAGGAACCGTGGTTCGGGATCGAGCAGGAGTACACCTTCTTCGAGAACGGCCGGCCCATGGGCTGGCCGGCACAGGGATTCCCGGCTCCCCAGGGTCCGTACTACTGCGGCGTGGGCGGCGACAAGATGCCCGGTCGCCAGATCGTCGAGCGCCACACCCGCGGCCTGCATGGACGCCGGCCTGGCCATCGAGGGCACCAACGCCGAGGTCATGATGGGCCAGTGGGAGTTCCAGATCGGCGTGCTGCCGCCACCGATCATGGGTGACCAGCTCTGGGTGGCGCGGTGGCTGCTCTTCCGGATCGCCGAGGACTTCGGCGTGTTCGCCACCCTCGAGCCCAAGCCGGTCCTCGGAGACTGGAACGGGGCCGGCGCCCACACCAATTTCTCGACCAAGGCCATGCGTTCCGACGGCGGTTGGGACGCGATCATCGCCGGCTGCGAGGCTCTCGGGAAGAACGTGGACGAGCACGTCGAGAACTACGGTGTCGGGATCACCGACCGGCTGACCGGGGCGCACGAGACGGCCCACTGGTCGCAGTTCAGCTACGGGACGTCGGACCGGGGGGCCTCGGTCCGGATCCCCTGGGTCGTGGCCAAGGACAAGAAGGGTTGGCTCGAGGATCGCCGTCCGAACGCCAACATGGACCCGTACGTCGTGAGCCGCCTCATGGTCACGACGGTGTGCGGGGACGCGGCGGCCGATCTCGACTGACGCGCCCCCGACCGGCCGGTCGGGGCCGCCCGGTCAGCGGTGTTGGCGCCATCCCCGCTCGAAGGGCAGGCGCCAGGTGCGCGGGGTGATCAGGTCGTTGATCTGTGAGGGACCCCAGGAGCCGACGCGGTAGAGATGGACCTCCGGTGGCGCCTCCAGGAGTGGATGCGAGACCTCCCAGAGCCGTTCGATACCCTCGGCGTTGGTGAACAGGGTCTGGTCGCCGCACATGGCGTCGTGGATCAGGCGCTCGTAGGCCTCGAGGACACCGTCGGCGTGGTCCGTCTCGTGGAGGGCGAACTGCAGGCTCAGCTTGTCGAGCTTCATCCCCGGACCGGGTTGTTTTCCGTAGAAGGAGAGTGACAACCGCGAGGAGTCGGCCAGGTCGAACGTCAGATGGTCCGGACCCTGGCTCCCGACGCCCGATCCCGGTGGGAACATCGACTTGGGCGGCTCGCGGAAGGCGATGGAGACGATGCGCGCCCCTTCGGCCATCTGCTTGCCGGTGCGGAGAAAGAAGGGGACGCCCGCCCACCGCCAGTTGTCGATCTCGCACCGCAGCGCCACGAACGTCTCGGTGTCCGAATCATCCGCCACGCCGTCGCTCCAGCGGTAGCCCTCGTACTGGCCGCGGACCACCTGGTCGGGGTCGATCGGCCGCAGGGAGCGGAAGACCTTGTTCTTCTCCTCGTTGATGGCCCGGGGCTCGAGGGCCGTGGGGGGTTCCATGGCCACGAAGGCGAGGATCTGGAACAGGTGGGTGACCACCATGTCGCGGAACGCTCCCGTCTCCTCGTAGAAGGCGGCGCGCGAGCCGACGGACAGCGTCTCGGGGACGTCGATCTGGATGTGGTCGATGTGCTCGCGGTTCCAGATGGGTTCGAACAGCCCGTTGGCGAAGCGGAAGGCCAGGATGTTCTGGGCCGCCTCCTTACCGAGGAAGTGGTCGATCCGGAAGACCTGCTCGTCGTCGAAGACCCCCTGGACGACGGCGTTCAGACGTCGGGCGGTCGGCAGGTCGGTGCCGAACGGCTTCTCCATGATGATCCGGGCGCGGTCGGTCAGCTTCGCCTGGTCCAGGGTCTGCACCACCGCGTCGGCGGCGTGGGGCGGGATGCTCAGGTAGTGCAGGCGCCGCGGATCGCCTCCGAGGGTCGCCTCCGAGTGCTCGACCGCCTTGGCCAGGCCGGCGGCCCCGGCGGTTCCCGGGACGAAGACGAGCCGATCGCGGAATCGGTGCCAGTGTTCGTCGGTGATCTCCCCGCGGGCGAATTCGTCGCACGCCGAGCGGGCCAGGAGCTGGTACTCGTGGTCGTCGAGCTCCTCGAGCGAGGTGGCCACGATCCGGCACTCCGGGAGGAGACCGGCTCGCGACAGGTGGAAGAGACCGGGAAGCAGCTTGCGACGGGCCAGATCGCCGGTCGCACCGAAGAGGACGATCACGTGCGGTGGGACCGGGGGGTGATCGTGGTGGGTCGGCTCCGGCGTGATGCTCCCCGACCGGCGCGGGTCGACCGGCGAGGCAACGCCGGGCCGGCCCGAGGCGACGCCGGGGGCGCTCATGGCGTTTCGCTCTCGTGTTCGGACATCGCCTTCGATCGGTTCCATGTGCTCCCCGGCTCGGTTCCGCGGACGGGGTGCGTGCCCGCCGGCCGCTCCCCCTGAACCGACCCGTCCCCGGGACCCTCCGCTTGGGCGGAGGATCCCGGGTGGCTGGATCGCACCGATACCCTCACGGCTCAAGGTACGGACAGTTCGTTTCCACAAGATTGTGGCTGTGAATGCATCGTGTGAACCGGGCCCCGGCTTGAACGAAATCACCCACCCCCGGCCCGACGACGCACCCCCGTGCCCCCGAGGGCCTGGTGGACCCCCCTTTCGGCCGGCCCGGTGCCGCCTGCGGTGTGGGGTGACGGCGCGTCCCAGGGTGGGGCTCGTCGGCGGCGGCGGGTCAGCGAGGGTCGGACCGGTCGAGATTCCAGTGACGCACCACCGACGAGATCCACTGCCCGGCACCGTCGGGGACCAGGCTGAAACGGCTGATCATGCGCTGCCCGCCCTCGTGATCGCGGTAGAGGAGGTCGACGATCATGGCCCGGTGCCCGGCGATGGCGTCGGTCGCGGGCGTGAAGAGGGGATCGCTGCGGTCGCGGAAGGTGCCCTGCCAGAAACCGAGATCACCGGCAGGCACGTAGATGTCCCGACTCAGGCGTCGGAATTCCTCGGGCGGGCTGTGCGTCTGGTCGCCGGTGGCGCGTTCGAGGTGGATGTCCCATCGGTCGAGCACGGCCAGGCCGCTCCCCACGTTCTTGAGGGCGATGGCCATATAGATCGCCGCATCGGTGGCCTCGGCGACGGCCCGGCCACCGGGGATGTGCACCCAATGATCGTCTTGGAACCCCACCTTCTCCGGTGGATCCTCGAACCGGGAGGGAACGAGGACGGGCCGGATGCCGGCGAGGAGGGCCCGTTCCGTGACCCGGGCGGCGCGGTTGGACGAGCGCACGGCCACGAAGGTGGCCCCGGCCAGGACCAGCGTGCCGGCGGCGGTGGCCAGCGACGCGGCGATCGCCCAATTGTCCATGGTTCGCGATTCTACGGATCGCCGCCGCCGGCCACGCGGGACGGGGGGACGCCGTCTCGAGACCCCCCCTTACGCGCCATCGGAGCCGTCCGAGGTGCTGGGTAAACTTCCCCGGTGGTCGACCGTCGTGTGCTCCTGCGGTACCGGGTGATGGCGTACACCACCGCCGTCCTACTCATCGTGCTGGTGTTCGTGGCCGTCCCCCTGCAGTTCGCCGCCGGGATACCCGAGGTGGCCAGGGTGGTCGGGACGCTCCACGGATACCTCTATCTCGTCTATCTCGTCGTGGCCTTCGACCTGACGCGCAAGCTGCGGGTCCCTCTCGGCTGGATGCTCCTCGTCCTCCTGGCCGGGACGGTCCCCTTCTGTGCCTTCATCGCCGAGCGCAAGCTGACGAGGCTGTACGACCGGACGGAGCTCCCAGCTGACCGCGCCGTGGTCGTCGCCGACGATCAGAAGGGCCGGTGACACCGGGCGCCCGGCGACCGCCCGCGGCGCGCTGGCTGAGCCGGCGGGCACTGATCGCCCACGCCGCCCTCGTCATCTGGGTGCCGGGGTGTGCGGTGGCCACGTGGTGGCAGGTGACGGTGGCCCTGTCGGGCGACGCACTGGGATGGGTGTACTCGGTGATGTGGCCCTGCTTGGCCGTCTTCGCCGTCGTCCTGTGGTGGAACCTGGTCCATGACGATCCCGAGACCGTCGGTGCCCGTGGACTGAGACGGCTCCGCCAGGAGTCGGAGATCGCCGGGCGCGCACAGCCGGGCGCGCCCGATGATGCCATCGCCCGGGCCGAGGCCGAGGACGCCGAGCTCGCCTCCTACAACGCCTATCTGGCGGGGCTCCGGCGCGGCCCTGACACCAAGACGTGGCGGCGCCGTTGAATTCGAGCCCGCCGCGGCCGCCCGAGCGGGCGCCCGCATGACCTGACTCCCGCATGACCTGACTCCCGCATGACCTGACTACAGAGTCGCGGGGAGGACGTTCGTCATCGCCAGGAAGAGCAGGTACAGGCCGGCGATCCATAGGGGACCGAGGATTCCCACGGTGACCAGACGTCGTCCGCGCGAGAGGCGCCGGTACCCGAGTCCGAGGAGCACGAGCACGGCCACCGTCACGGCGGCCAGGGGGAGCCGACGCAGGTTCCAGCCCGCCGTCTGGGTATCGGCGGTCGGCCCCGGCGGGGGACCGGCCCGGGGCGCGGTGCCGGCCACCACGGAGCCGCTCGGGGAGCCGCTTGTCGCGCTCGTCGCCGCGCTCGTGGCGCGTGTGAGCAGGGCCACCACCACGAGACGGCGGGTGGCCGAGTACTTCGGAGTGCTGGTGGTGAGGGTCAGGCGGTCGTCGCCGAAGTCGTCGAGGATGGCGACGTCGGACGCCGCCACCGCGCTCGGCGGTCCGGAGACCGAGTAGGTGAGCCTCACTCCCGAGAGGGTGGTGAGAGCGATCGACTCGCCCGGGCGCAACCGGTCGAGTCGGTTGAAGGGCGCTCCGAATGTCGTCCGGTGCCCCGCCAACGCCACGTTGCCCGCTTGGCCGGGCACCGCCGTCCCCACGTAGTGGCCGGGACCCCCCTCGAGGTCCCCGGTGGTGGTCCCCTGCCTGACGAACTGGTTGACGTCGATGGCGGGGATCTGGAGGCGGGCCATGACGGCTCCCTGAGGAGGCCCCGTCACCCTGATCGTGCTGGCGATCAACACGAAGGGACGGTCGGGGCGCGGCGAGCTAACCGTGTCCTGCGCGAATTGATGCGCCAGCTCCGTTTGCGTGTGGTGTTGGAGGAGGGCCGAACCCCAGATCTGCCAGGCGGCGAAGAGGATGACGATGACGCCGACGTTGCGTATCCACGCCATCGCCTTCCTGAACCGTCGGCGGCGTCGGTGCCGACCGGCTCCTCGTCCGTCCTCGGCGTGTCCCGATGCTTCTTGAGGCTCCGTCTCCTGGGGCGTGACGGCGACGACCGGCGGCGGAGACGGCGGCGGAGGCGGCGGCGCAGGCGGAGGGGATGGTGCGAACGGCGTGGCGTCCGTGTGGGGGATCGGGGTCTGCGGTGCAGGCGTTTCGGCGATCGGTCGAGACGGCACCGGATTGCTGCTTATCCGTTGGGTGACGAGGGCGCGCGGGGGAGCGGACGCCGCCGGTGGTGTGAGGGGAGGTACCGGCGCTTCGACGCTCGGTGGTGGCTTGACGGGCGCTGGGGGAGGCGGCGCGACCGTGGCCGGTGCGGCGCCGAGGGCGCCCGAGGTGAACGTCGTCGACCTCTCCATGATCACCGGCGTTCCGGCGATGGTCTGGGCCACCCGGTTGGCGGCAAGGACGATGCGGCCCGCGGCGCGCTCGGGGGAGGCCGTTCGGTCGGCTGACGCCCAGATCGCCTGCCAGTCGACGGCGGGATCAGACGCCGCCGGTTCGCGCACCCTTCCCGCCACCACCGCCTCGGCGACGAGGCTTTCGCAGAAGCGGCGGGCGAGGTCGATGGCGCGCTCAGACGACGCGTACGGGCGCGGCGACGAGCTCAGGCCGGTGCCCGGGTCGGTCTCAGATTCCTGAGCCGGACCTCCTCCGTGGCCCGCTTCGGGGTTCACGATTGCCACACTAGGTGGCGCCGCGTGGTACGACGGGGTACCGCTGGATGGGACGCCGGGACTTCAGCCGCCGGCTCGCTCGTCTCCGTGGCCGGGAGATGACGCAGACGGATCACCCGGTGGTCGTGGTGTCGAGACGACCGTGGTGACGGACGACGTGTCGGGTATGAACGCCGGCGCCGGCCGCGGTGTGTCCGGCCGCGGTGTGTCCGGCAGCGGTGAAGCCGGCAGCGGTGAAGCCGGCAGCGGCGGGGCCATCGGCGCATCGAGCTGGGGTTGCAGAACCCCGCGCAGGACCTCCAATTCCTTGATCAGCTCCTGGTTGACGCGGGTGAATCCGTCGATCGTGGCGTGGACCTGTTCGGCGGCGGCAGCGGCCGGAAGGCCGGCCCGTTGCGATTCCTCGATGATGGACTCCGCCTCGATTCTGGCGTCGGCCATGATCCTCTCGGCCTGGATGCGGGCGTCGGCCAGCAGCCGCCGGGCGTGTTCTTCGGCCTCGGCGACCGCCTCATCGGCGAACTCCGCGGCGCGCACGAAGAGACGGCCCAGTTCGGCTTCGGTGATCTGGGCCGTCGTCACTTCGGCGACCCGTCGATTGGCGATCTCCAGCTGGTCCTTGAGTTCGTCCAGAGCGACGGCCACATGGTTGACGGCCGTGGCCACGGCGTGAACGGTGTCGCCCTCATGGGGATGCGTGGCATCGGGCAGGAACTGCATGGCGACCTTCGTTGAGACGACGGGGGAGTGTGGGTGGTTGGCTGTGGCGCGGAGCCGAAGGGTCGACTCGTTGCGGTCTCGATGCTACCCGGCGTGCCCGTGTCACTCCATGGCGACGTCGGAACAAGGAATCGGCAGCCCGTCGCCTCGTGGGTCCGTCACCTTCGCCGGACGTATCGTCGCCACCGCCCAGCGTTCCGGGGAGGTCGCCGCGTGGTCGGCGGAAGCTGAGTTCCGTTCGTCCGGGGAGGTCCCTGCGATCGGACGGGTCGATAGGATGGGACCGTCACGAGCTGACCTGAGGGGAAGGGTCGGCTGGCCCCGGCTCGCGGCGAGAGGACCAGACCCTTTCGACGCGCCAGGAGACAGCCATGACACCGATGACGCAACGCCCGCTCGCCCGACTGCCCAAGGCCCACCTCCATGTCCATCTGGAGGGAGCCATGCGGACCAGCACCCTCCACGAGTTGTGCGAAGCCCAGGGCACCGAGGTACCGACCATCGCCTCCACCTACGGGACCTTCGCCGACTTCCAGGATCTGTACGTCACCGCCCGGGGCGCCATACGGTCCATCGACGACCTGGTCCGCCTGGTCGAGGAGGTGGTGGAGGACGCCGCCGCCGACGGAGCGACGTGGATCGAACCTGCGGTCAACCTGCGCGAGCACCGCGCCCTCGGTAGTGACGACCTCGTTCTCGAGACGCTCGTGGCCGCCGGGCGCGCGGCGGCCGCGGCCACCGGGGTCGGTGTGGGCTGGCTCATCACCGTCGACCGGACGCGGCCCCCGGAATTGGCGGTGGAGCAGGCGACGGTGGCGGCCCGCTACGCCGGAGACGGCGTCGTGTCGATGGGATTGGCCAACGACGAAGCCGCCGGCGCGCCGGAACCGTTCGGTCCCGCCTTCGCCGTCGCCCGGGCGGCGGGGATCATCAGTGCTCCCCACGCCGGCGAGCACGGTGGTCCTGATTCGGTCAGGGGCGCACTCGACGCGCTGGGCGCACACAGGATCCAGCACGGCGTCCGTTCCGTCGAGGACGCCGAGCTCGTGCGCCGGCTGGCCGGTGAACAGATCTGCCTCGACGTGTGTCCGACGTCGAACGTGTCGCTGTCCGTGGTTTCGGCCCTGCGGGCTCACCCGCTGCCCGAGCTGCTGGACGCGGGAGTCCCCTGCAGCATCAATGCCGACGACCCGTTGCTCTTCGGGGTGGGCCTTCTCGACGAATACGTCGTGTGCCGGGAGCAGCTCGGCCTCGACGACGTCGTCCTGGCGTCATGTGCCCGGACCTCCATCGAGCACAGCGGTGCTCCGGTCGATCTGAAGGATCGCAGCCTTCAGGAGATCGACACCTGGTTGCGGTCCTAGGTCGGGGGAGCCGTCACAGACGCGCCAGGAGCCGCTCGACGGTGTCGCCCACCACCGCCCGGGTGGCCACGGGGTCGTCGGCGTTGGCCACCAGCATGGCCGCTTCGTTCAAGGCCGCCAGCAGCAGATGGGCGAGGGGTTGCACCGGTTGGACCTCGATCAGTCCCGCGTCCATCACATGGTCGAGCGCCTCGGTGACGAGCCCCAGGCCGTGGACGGCGTCGATCTCGCGCCATGTCTGCCAGCCCAGGACGGCGGGGGCGTCGAGCATGACGATCCGTCCGACAGAGCGGTCCATGGCGGCATCGAGGAAAGCCAGGCATCCCAGTCGCAGCTGCTCCATCGGGTCGCGCCCCGCCATGGCGGCGCGGCCGATCCGCCCGGCCAGGTCGCCTTGGAGGTCCTGGACGACGGCCAGGAACAGTCCTTGCTTGGTGCCGAAGTGGTGGGAGAGCGCTCCCCGGGTGACACCGGCGCGCTCCACGATCTCCTCCTGACCGGCTCCGGCGAAACCGCGCTCGGCGAACAGGGCGCGGCCCGCATCGAGCAGGGCCTGACGCGTCGTCGCCGAGCGCTCGGCCTGCGTCCGGCGCGGTCGGTCGGCCGGTCGTGCCCCGGTCGTCCGGTCGGTCGCCGGCTCGTTCTTCGGAGGGGGGCCGTCCCCCGGGGGGTGGTTGACAGTCATCGCCTTTCCAAGTTAAATGCGGGTAGCCCGCATGTATAGCTCCCGGAAGGAGAGGGAATCATGACACTGTCTCGTACCGAGGTCACGGAGGGACTGCTCGCCGAGCTCGAGGCGTTCGGCGCGCTGATCGAACCCCTCGACCCGCGTGCCTGGGCCGAGCCCACCCGCTGCGAGGGTTGGACCGTTGCCGATGTGGCTGGCCACGTCATCGGCTCGATGGCGGACGCCGTGAGCGGACGCCTCGAAGGTCTCGGGTCTCCGGAGGTCACCGCACGCGAGGTGGCGGAACGCAAGGGTCGGAGCCCCGTCGAGCTCGCCTCCGAGCTGGCCGAGGTGACGAAGCTCACGTCCGAGCTGGGTGCGGCGTTCGACGACACCGCCTGGGCGGCGCCGGCGCCCGGCGGATACGACGGTTCGCTGGGTGAGGGCGTGGAGGCTCTCTGGTACGACACGTATCTCCATTCCGAGGACATCAGGGCCGCACTCGGGCGTCAACCTGAGCGTGGGTCGGGGTTACGACCGTCGGTGCACCACCTCGCCAGTGTGCTCGACAAAAGGGGTTGGGGTCCGGCGACGCTCACGTTCGACGGCATCGAGACGGTGCACGTCGGTGCGGGCGGGACGGTCCTCACCGGTGACCCGCTGCCGTTCATCCTGGCCGCCACCGGCCGCGGCGACCCCGCTGTCGTCGGGCTCGATGCCTCGGTCAACGTGTACGCATAACTCGTGACGCGGTGCACGAGCACCGCAACGCGTTCATCTTCCTGCGATCCGTGTCGGACGCGGAGCAATGTGTCACGGCCAGTGGTTGTCGACGCGGCGACGAGATCACGGTGAGTGCGGTTGCTACAGGCTTTCGGTGCTCCGGTCGATAGCTGTTGTCATGCCTGACGAACCGCACCATGGCCGGTCCGAGAACCTGGAAGGATGGGGAGCGATGAGCGCCTCCCTACACCGACAGGTGACCGAAGCCTTTGCGTCTCTGTCCGAGGACGACATCAACGCACTGCGGGCCCTCGACGGCTTCGAGGCCGACCGCATCGAAGCGCGGCGTCGGTACGAGGAGTTCGTTGATTTTCCGATCATGCCGGATCATCTGTCCGCCGGTTAGCAAGATTCACGTCCGACGGCATCCGTCGGCGTCAGCCACCACATCCGTCGGTGTCGCCCACCACATCCGGCTAGCCGTCGATGGTGTCGCGCCCGTGGCCCCGGCGCGGCCCTCTACACCGGTGTGAAACCCTCGGCGAATGACCATTCTCCGAAGAGAGATCTCAGATGGGGAAGGTGCGCATCCCACGCCGCCGGCTGCAGTGTCTGCGGAGTCCGGATGAGGATGTCGCCGTCGGCCACCGAGAATCCCCAGCTGAATCCGAGGACGGCGTGCACCTCGCGTTCCGCCACCACCGTCGGAACGACGCACAGAAAACTGTGGGCCGACCAGTCGACGGGCGACTCCCGGAAACGGAGGGGGGCATCGAAGAGGGTCGGTTTGAGCCCGAACCAACAGAAGGGGGTGGCGACGTCGTGATAGAGGGCGATGGGGTCGATCTCGAAGGACGTTCCCCCCGACTGATCGTCGGTCGAGCACACGAGCTGGACCCAGCCGAAGAGCGAGGCATAGCCCTCACCCCCGTGATCGACGGTCGCCGTACAGGCGGGGAAGCCGACCCAGAACTCGGGACCGAGACCGGGCACGAGGAGGTCACAGCCGAGAGCGGTCGGGTCGTCGTTGGGGGTGACGACGACGTTGACCGCGCCGGCGTGCCCCCAGGCGGAGAATTCGATGCGCACGATCGGAGGTTATCGACCGGTGCCGGTCGGGGGATCCGTCGAATCACAATCCTGGTTCCGCGGCTCCTGTTGCCCCGACCCGGGCACTAGCGTTGACGGTGCGTGTGCGGTCCGCACGACGCCGGGGAGGAGGGACCATGACCGACGTCCGGGACACCCACGAGGGTCCACGTTGGAGGGGTATCAACCACTTGGCGCTGATCACGGCCAACATGGACGCCACGGTGCGCTTCTATCACGGTGTGCTCGGTGCCAGACTCGTCGCCACCATCGGGACCCCGCAGTTCCGCCACTACTTCTTCGAAATCGGCCCCGGGAACACCGTGGCCTTCTTCGAGTACACCGGTGTCACGGTCGAGAGCTTCGCCAAGCCGGCCGGCATTCCCGACCACCGGGCTCCGCAGTTCGACCACCTGTCGTTCAACCTTCCGGACGAGAACGCCCTCCTGGACCTGCGCGACCGGCTCAAGTCGGCCGAGTGCGAGATCACCGACGTGGTCGACCACGGATTCATCCGGTCGGTGTACTTCACCGACCCCAACGGCATCGCCCTCGAGGCGTCGTGCTGGACGCTGGACGTCACCGGACGTCCGGCCGACTACGGCGACGAGCGGATGTTCGCCGATCCCGATCCCGTGCCGGCCGTACGCGAACTGCGCGCCACGGGGGCCGTGGCGTCGACGCCCCACACGCGCCTCGTGTGAGGTACGGCTCGCTCTACGAGGATCCTCCGGGGAACAGAAGGGTCAGGTTCCTCACCGAACGCAGGCCGTCGGAATACTGCGGGGCGAAGCCTTCGGGAAGGCCGTAGTGGGGGATCCGGCGGTGCCACTCGCGTAGCGCCACCCGTAGCTCCTGGCGGGCGAGGTGGGATCCGAGACAGCGGTGGATGCCTCCGCCGAAGGCGATGTGGCGGTTCGGGTTGCGGGTGAAGCGGACTTCGTCGGCGTCCTCGAATTCGTTCTCGTCGGTGTTGGCCGAGCCGAGACAGGCGAGGACGAAGTCACCCTTGTGGACCGGGCACCCCTCGATCTCCGCCTCTGACTGGGCCACGCGGATGATCGACATCACCGGCGTCTCCCAGCGCAGGAGCTCCTCCACCGCCGCCGGGATGACCGACGGGTCGTCGACGATCTGCTGTCGGTGCGCCGGGTGCTCTGCCAGGAACTTGAAGCTGCAGGTGAGGGTGTCGGTGATGGTGTCGAGACCGGCCAGGATCATGAGGAAGCTGATGTCGATGATCTCCTCGTCGCTCAGCCGAGCACCCTCGACGTCGGCGGTGAGCAGCTTGGAGAGCAGGTCGTGGCGCGGAGCTTGGCCGCGCCGCTCGGCGATGACGTCCGCGAAGTAGCGGTACACGTCGCGGGCGTTGGCCGTGCGCCGGGCCAGGTGCTCGGCCGCCGTGGCGCCGTCCGGGCGTTGCGTGCGCTCGTTGAACTCGAGCAGCTGAGGGAGTTCGGAGAGGGGGAGGCCGAAGAGTCGTAGGAAGATGGTGGAGGGGAGGGGGATGGCGAACTCGTTGGTGAAATCGCAGCTGCCCCGGTCCTCGAAGGTGTCGATGAGCTCGTTCACCTGGGTGCTGATCTGGGGTTCGAGCGTGGCCATCTGCTTGGGAGCGAAGAGCGGGTCCAGGAGCTTGCGGTACTTGCGGTGCTCGGGTGGATCGATCTGCAGCGGGATGAGCGGGCGCTCCACGCCGAGCGGCGCCCCCTCCATGCCCGAGGAGTAGATCTCGGCGTTGCGCAGAGCGGAGTCGAGGGCGGCGCGGTTGGTCGTCTGGACCGCACCCGGGACGCGCAACAGAGCCCGGCGGGCACGCATCTTGGCGTAGTGGGGCTGGGGGTACTCGAGGAAGCTCTGATCGTTCCCGCCGAAGACGATCAGGTCGGTATCGGGTTCCGGCCCATCGGGTTCCGGCCCATCGGGTTCCGGCCCATCGGTCTCCGACCCCGGTGCGGCCTCCGGCGCGGTGGTCATGATCCCGTCATTTTACGACGGATCGCGGTCCCGGCGTTCGAGGTGCTGGAGCTCGACCATGAGGGGGAGGAGGAAACCGATGTACGCACTGGTCAAGACGTAGTCATGGGTGGGACCGTGGGTGATCCGCTGCGCGGTGTCGATGATCCGGACCCGGTCGTCGTGGGCCCCGTAGGCGCGGGCCCGCTCCACCAGCTCCTCGAGCTCCGCCACCGATGCCACCTCGAGCCCGAAGTGGTCCAGGGCGGGCGCCACCAGGAAGGGATCGGCGGGCAGGAGGTAGACGAACTGGGCGGGGGCGCCCGTGTAGAGGATGAGGGGATTGCCCTTCTCCCCGGTGTTGTCACCCTCGGACCAACCGAAGACCTCGCCGTAGAAGTCGAGAACCGCCGCCCGTCCCTTCTCGTCGAGGACCGACGGGTCGACACTGATGGCCACGTGGTTCAACCGCGGCCTGAATACCCGGTGGGTCATGACGACTCCCGGGGTCGCACCAGGACCTTGCCCGCGATCTCGCCCTGGGCCAGACGGGCCATGGCGTCACCGACGTCGCTCAGGGCGACATCGTCGGGTTCGATGAGAAGGTCCGTGGGCAGCGCACCTCCGGCCAGTAGCTCGAGAGCGGGGTGGAAACCCTCGGCGTCGTAATTGTAGGCGCCGAGAACGGTCAGCTCGAGCACGATCATCCGGTTGTGGTTGATGCGTGGCAGATCCCGGCCCGTGCCGACGAAGACGAGGGTTCCGGCGAAGTCCAGCTGGTCGAGAGCGGACTCGGCGGCGCGGGCGTTTCCGGAGCACTCGAACGCCACCGCGAAGGGCTCGTCGACGGGACGGCCGAGCGCCGGAGCCGGGAGCTGGTCCGGCGCGATGACCGAGGCCGCACCGACGGCTGTCGCCCGGGCCCGGCGCGCGGCGGAGGGTTCGGACACGGTGATGTCGGACACACCGCGCGCCAGAAGGACGGCCACGGTGAGGAGGCCGACGGGCCCGGCCCCGGTGACGAGGACGCTGTCGTCGGACGTCACCTGGGACAGGTTGACGGTGTGGACGGCGATGGCCGTCGGCTCGGTGAGTGCGGCGGCCCGGGTGGACAGGGTGTCGGGGAGCCGCACGAGCTGGTCGGCGCGCGCCACGAGATACCGGCAGAAGGCGCCACCGAACGAGAGGTAGTCCGGGGTCTCTCGTGTGAGGCAGACCGACGGGCGGCCCCGTCGACAGGGACGGCACGTGCCGCAACCGGCCGTGGGGTTCGACACCACCCGGGCACCCGGCTCCCAGCCCGTCACGGAGGCACCGCTCGTCACCACCGTGCCCGCCCATTCGTGTCCCAGGACGGTCCCCGGGCGCGCGTAGCCTTCGAGTACGAGGTGCAGGTCGCTGCCGCAGATCCCGCACTGGGCCACCTCGACGAGCACCTCGTTCGGACCGGGGACGGGGACGGGCCGATCCTGGACGGCGATCCGGCCGTCGCCGATGAAGACGGCGGCCGGCATCAACTCGGGGGGCATCCGATGATCGTAGAGCGCCGCCACGGGCTGAGGCCCCGGCGGCGACCCCGAGCGAGGGTCAGGCGGGTGGTTCGGTGAGGACGGCGATGCGTTCGAGCGTCTTCGCCATGTTGGCCTCCGTCTTCTGGGGGAGACCGCCGAGCTTGAGCATCCGGCGCTGGTGGTCCTGGGAGATGTCCCAGCTCTCGCGCACCCGGGTGCCACCGTCGACCGGCTCGAGCTCGTAGCGCCAGATGCGTCCGGCGGCGATGCGTCCGAAGAACCCGGGGGGCCGGGCCTGCCAGGCGATGCGACGGTTGTCCTCGAACTCGATGACGGTGTTGACCATCGAGTAGCCGACCCCCATCTTCATGGACATGCCGAAGGTGGCGCCGAGCGACAGCCGGGCCGGTGCGCCGGTCTTCGCCTGTTTCACCGTCCCCGAGCCGTCGATGTCGGGATGGCGCGACGCGTCGGCCAGGAGGCCGAAGATGGCATCGGGGTCGGCGGCGATGACCCTCTCGGCCGTGACGACGTCTCCGTCCATCGCTCCTCCTCGATCGTCGGGGACTCATTCTGACCGAGACGCCGCCGCCGCGCTCGTCGGACGCCTGGGTCCCGGGTTCACCGGGATCACCGCCGTCTCGGTCCCGGCCGTCGACGGTTGGACCGGGTCGGTGCGCCGGAGACCCCCGGCTACCATCGCGGGGGCGACGATGCCGATCACTCACCCGGGTGGTCGTACGGTGGTCGCCTGTCCTTGTGGGAGTGAGGCGTGACGACGACGTCCATCGGCCGACCGGCGAGCGGCGAGGCGAGTGACCGTCGCCGGTGGCTGGCGCTGGTCGTCTTGTGCGTCGGTCAACTGATGATCGTGCTCGACGCCACCGTGGTGAACGTGGCCCTCCCCACGATCCAGCGGGACCTGCACTTCTCCCAGTCGTCGCTGGCCTGGGTGATCAACGCCTACCTGATCACGTTCGGCGGACTGCTCCTGCTGGCCGGGCGGCTCGGGGACCTGATCGGCCCCAAGAGGATCTTCGTCACGGGACTGGCCGTCTTCGTGGCCGCCTCGGCGTTCTGCGGCTTCTCCCAGAGCCAGGCGGAGCTGATCGTCGCCCGCTTCGTCCAGGGTGCGGGCGCCGCCATCGTGGCCGCCACCATCCTCGGCATTCTCGTGACCCTCTTCCCCGAACCGAGAGAGAAGGCCAAGGCGATGGGGGTGTACGCCTTCGTGGCGTCGGCCGGCGGATCGATCGGACTCCTGGCCGGCGGGGTGTTGACCCAGGCACTCAGCTGGCACTGGATCTTCTTCATCAACCTGCCCATCGGATGCGCCGCCCTCGTCTTCGGCGTCGCCCTCATCCCCGCGCACGAGGGGACCGGCACCCACGACGGAGTCGACGTCCTCGGCGCCGTGATGGTGACCGTCGCCGTGATGCTGCTCGTCTACGCCATCGTGAAGGCCAGCGACTACGGCTGGGGGTCACTCCGCACCATCGTCGTGGGCGTGGTGGCCCTGGCTCTGTTGGGGGCGTTCGTCAGACTCGAGGCCCGTCTCGATCATCCCCTCGTGCCTCTGCGGATGTTCCGGTCGCGCAACCTGACCGGTGCCACTTTGGTCCGGGTGCTGTTCCCGATCGGCATGTTCGGGCAGTTCTTCCTGGGCGCGCTGTACCTCCAGCACGTGCTCGGGTACAACGCCATCACCACTGGTCTCGCCTTCATGCCCATGAACCTGGCTGTCGGCGTGTTCTCACTCACCATCGCCGCCCGGATCATGACGCGCCTCGGAGCCAAGGCGACGTTGTTGCCCGGTCTGGCGCTGATCGCCGCCGGGCTGGCGTTGTTCTCCCGCGTGCCCGTCCACGGTCACTACCTGAGCGACGTCTTTCCGGGGATGATCCTGTTCGGGATCGGGGCCGGACTGGCGTTCACCCCGTCCATCGCCCTGGCCATGGCCGACGCCGCACCGGCGGACACGGGCCTGGCGTCAGGACTGGCCAACGTGTCGATGCAGATGGGGGCGGCCATCGGGATCGCCGTGCTGGCCAGCATCTCGACGTCGCGCACCCGGGCCCTGTTGGCCGGCGGATCCAGGCGCGACGCCGCTCTGGCCGGCGGCTACCACGTGGGCTATGTCATCGCCGCCGGGTGCATCGGGCTGGCCTTCGTGCTGGCCGCCGTCGTGCTCAAGGACCGAAGCATCGGCAAGGCGCAGACCGCCGAGCAGCGGACGACGCTGCACATGGGCGAGGGGGAGACGGGGCTCTGACCGTCCCCGAGCTCAGCCGACCTGCTCCATACCGGGCAGACGGCAGAGGTGGGGAGGTTGGGGACGTCCGAACAGATAGCCCTGGGCGTAGTCGCATCCCACCCGGGACAGGAAGGCGAACTGTGCTTCGGTCTCCACCCCTTCGGCCACCACCCGCAGGCCCAGGGTGCGTGCCAGTTGGGTCACGGCGTTCACGATGGCCTCGTCGTGGTCGGACTGGCCCAGGCCGGACACGAAGGAGCGGTCGATCTTGATCGTGCTGATGGGAAGGTCCCGGACGTAGCGCAGCGAGGAGTAGCCCGTCCCGAAGTCGTCGATCGCCAGCTGTATCCCGAGATCATGGAGCTCGACGAGACGCCGACGGGCCTCGTCCTCGTCCGTGGGCAGCAGTGTCTCGGTGACCTCGAGGACCAGTCGCAGTGCGTGGGGATCGATGCTCGCCTGGAGCAGGGAGGCGGCGATGGTGTCGGCCAGGTCGGGCTCGGTCAACTGGCGCCCCGAGAGGTTCACGCTGACGGCCAGCTGCTCGTCGGCCGGCAGGTCGGCGTTCCAACGCTGGACCTGCCGGCAGGCCTCGGACAGCACCCAGGCCCCGATGGGGACGATCAGGCCGGTCTGCTCGGCGGCGTCGAGGAACTCCGCCGGTGCCAGCAGGCCCCGGGTGGGGTGCTGCCACCGCAGCAGCGCCTCCACGCCCACCCACCGGCGGGTCGCCGTCTCCACGATCGGCTGGTAGAAGACCACGAGCTCGTCGCGCTCGAGCGCGCGCGCCAGGGCGGTCTCGGTGTGCACCCGCTGGCGGGCCACGGCCCGTGTCGCCTGGTCGAAGAGCTGGACGCGTCCCTGGCCGCTGCGCGCCTTGGCCAGGTACATGGCGTAGTCGGCGTCACCGAGGAGCTCCTCGGGACTGGGGCCGTCGTCGTCGACGAAGGCCACGCCGATGCTCACGCCGATGTGGAAGCGCTCGCCGTTGATCACGAAGGGTTCGTCGATGGCCGTCATAGCCCGCTCGGCCAGGGCCATCACCGCCTCCTGGCTGGACATGCCCTCACACAGGATGACGAATTCGTCGCCCCCGAAGCGCGACAGGGTGTCCGACGTCCGGACGACACTGCGGAGGCGGTCGGCCACGCACCCGAGAAGCTCGTCGCCGGCCCCGTGGCCCAAGCTGTCGTTGACGAGCTTGAACCGGTCGAGGTCCAGGAACATCACGACGGGGGGCGGCCCGTCGTGGCGCTGGCCCCGGGCGATGGCGCTGCGGAGGCGGTCGACAAGCAGCAACCGGTTGGGAAGACCGGTGAGGGAGTCGTGCAGCGCCTGATGGGCGAGCTTCTCCTCCGCCTCCTTGCGCTCGGTGATGTCCCGGACGTTGATGACGTACCCACCGACGGCCGACCGCTCGCGCATGTCGGTGACCACCGCCTCGGCGTGCCGCCAGCTCCCGTCGCGGTGTTCGATGCGGAACTGCAACGGCTCGATGTCGACCTTGGCGTTGAGCAGGGCCGCCAGCTCCGGCTCGACGCGTGACCGGTCATCGGGGTGGACGAGCTCCGAGGCGCGCTGACCGATGAGCGACTGGGGTTCGCGCCCGAGGAGCGATCGTGTGGCCGGACTGGCGTAGAGGATCACACCGGCGGGGCCGAGCACCAGGGTGGTGTCGGACGAGTTCTGGACCAGTGAGCGGAAGCGCTCCTCACTGGTGCGCACGGAGGCCTCGGCCTGTTCCTTCTGCTCGCTCGTCGCCCCGGCCATGCGGATGACGAAGACGAGGACGAAGGCCCCCATGAGGCCGAGCGTCTCAGCCTTCGCCAGGTCGAGGAACGACGGTATCCAGCCCTGCCAGATGCCGAGCTGTCCCACGGTGATGCCGACGACACTCCAGAAGGTGGCGATCCGCCACGTGCGCGACCCGCTGCGCGCGATGTTCTCCAGGGCCACGAAGGCGTAGGCCCCGATCACCACGGGGCCCCATCCGGTCAGGTAGATCACGGCCGTGACCGAGGCCGCGTGGCAGGCCATGCGCATGTGGAGCCAGAACCGGCTGGGGTTGCGGCGGTAGAACGACTCGATGAACGTGCTCGCCGCCGGCATGGCCGCGAACAGGACGACGTATGTGGCCACCGGGACGTGCGCCACCAGCCCGAGACGGCGCAACACGAGGAGGACAACGAAGGCGACGGGCCCGATCGAATAGCTCAACAGGCGCGGTCCGAGGCCCTGGGCCTTCGGCACCGGCGACTGCTCGTCGGCGGCGACCGACTCGGCGGTGTCGGAGGCGAGCGACGCACCGGCGCCGCCGGTGGGATCAGGTGGACCCGGGGCCGCGAGCAGCGGCTCGGTCGGCGAGTTCTCGCCGTCCGACGCCGAGGGCGGGACCCCCGGGGCGGGCGCGACCGGCAGGGTCGGCGTCTGCGCGTCTCGACGTCCTGCCGTAAGCATCCGCGGGTCCCCCTCGAAATCCGTAGCGGCGCGTGTGTTCCCCAGTCATCGACGGAATTTTGGAGGTCCTTGAGGGGTGCCCGGCCCCCGGTGCGACCCGGGCCCCGGCCGGATCCGACCTGGGCCCAAAAGCCTCTGTGAGCTGGGACTTCTCTCAGGCGGGGGCCAGCGCGGCGACCCGCTTTGCCAGCGCCGGATCGCGCAGGTTGCGGCACACCTCGGCGAAGCGGTCGGTGGGACCACGCCAGGCCAGCTCGTCCACGGTGCCGAGAAGCGACCGCTCTATCCGCAAGGTGGCCAGGTCCCGGAAGAGCATGGCGGTGTCGCGTTCCTCGGCCAGGCGGGCGGCCAACGTGGCTGCTCCGCGCACTGAGCGGCACAACCGGGGATCCCAGTCGGCGGCCCGGTCGGGGATGTCGGGGATGTGGCCGTAGTGGGCCAGGACGACCGAGGCCGTCCGTTTGCCCCAGCCGGCGATGCCCGGGAACCCGTCGGCGCTGTCGCCCACGAGGGCGAGCCAATCGGGGATGGAGGCCGGGTCCACGCCGAACTTGGCGCGCACACCGTCCTCGTCGGTGACGGTCGAAGCCCGGCGGTCGAGCTGGACCACGCGGCGACCGGTGACGCACTGCGACAGGTCCTTGTCAGGGGTGCAGACGAGGACCTGTTCGACGGCACCGTCGGCGGCGGCGACGGCGGCCGCGGACGCCAGTGCGTCGTCGGCTTCGAGCTCGACCATGGGCCAGACCCGCACCCCGAGCGCGTCGAGGGCCTCCTCGAGCGGGATGAATTGGGCCCGCAGTTCGGGGGCGATGCCGTCACCGGTCTTGTAGCCGGGCCACATGCCGTTGCGGAAGGACTCGATGACGTGATCGGTGGCCACTCCGATGTGGGTGGCACCGTCGCCGAGCATCCCCACCACCGAGGAGACGACGCCCCGGACGGCCCCGACCTCGGTGCCGTCGGCCCCCGCACGCGCCGGCTGACCGAAGAAGTGGCGGAACAGTTCGTAGGTCCCGTCCACCAGGTACACCCGGATCCCCATGGCGCTCCTGACCTGAGATCGACCACCGGCCTGCGACGCTGGCTGACCTTATCGGCCCCATGGCGACCGAGCCCCCCGCATCGGTCCGGGCTTTGTCCGGGGTCCACGACGGCATCGTGTCTCCGGGGCACGGGCCCGCCGGCCTGACCGGCGATCTGGACCTGCCGCGTCGATCTACCCGGGAGCGCTGATCGGGGAGTGCAGAACGGTCATCTCCCGGCGTCTAGAATGGGCTCTTGAGTAGTGCGCCTTCGTGTCCGCAGTGCGGCAGGGATCTTCAGACGTCGACCGAGTTCCCGCGCGGTACCTCGGCCGACGGCACCTTCTACCGGGCCAAGTCCTGCAGCCTGCAGCGCCTGTGGTTCGGACGCGCACCCGACGGGTCCTGGTCGGTACCCTTGAGGCCACTGCATCGCCGGTAGTTCGCGGCTCGCGGCGCGGGGACGCCGCACCCGGTCAGCTGGGGAAACGGCCTGCTACCCTCGATGGGATCGGGCTCCATTATGGGTACGGGGGATGACGCAGAGGGGGATTGCGGATGCGTGGATTCACGATACGTCGGCTACTGGTCGTTCCGTTGTTGTTGGCTCCGATGGCGGTCGTGGGCAGCCTGACCTTCGGCCAGGCGGCCTCGGCCAGCCCTCTGAAGATCGTGTGCACCAGTCTCAGCGGGAACTACATCTCCGGTGGGAACGTCACGATCAGCGGATGTACCCACGGCCCCAGCGGCGCCACCAGTGCGACGACTCCGTTGGTCACGTGTCAGACGAACTGCATGATCACCGAGACGTGGAGTGACGCGGGGAGCACGACCAGCAACGAGACGTACAACGCGCCGGACAAGACCGGCGCCAAGGCGACGACGAAGTGCAAGTCGACCAACGCCGTGGCGGTGGCCACCGAGAAGGGGAAAGTCACTGCGGGCTACGGCATGGGTGGAAAGATCAAGGGGACGGTCTGCGCCTTCAGCGACGGCACCCTGTCCCTCGCACCCGGCACCAAGCTGGACCTGTAGGTAGCACGAAGAACGCGCACCGGCGCCCAGGGCGTCGGTCGACAAGACCCCGGCTGGGCCGTGTGACCCAGTCGGGGTCTTGTCGTTTCCATGGGTGGGTCGACCTCACCACCACCGAAGGCGGTTTCTACGGTCGGGCGGCGGATCTCGGCGCCTAGTGCTGCTGTTGCGGGAGCTTCGCCGCGCCGTGGGCGGAGGCGGCCGGGACGGCAGCGGAAGGAACCGTGTATCCCGACACGGAGTTCTCCACCTCCAGCGAACCCGCCGCGTCGGCGCACAGGGCGTCGCCCGCCGGCACGCCCAGCCCCGGTGTGACCGAGATCTCGGTTTCACCGATCGCACCGGGGTTCACGACCTGAGTGAAGTTCCCGACAAACGATCCCGTGCAGGAGGTGCCCGTCTCCACCACGAAGACGTCCAACTGGCCAGCGCCAGGGGTGGGGTCGGCATACGTGTCGATGTGGAGGGTGGTGACCACCAGCGCGAAGGGCGATGGAGCCAGTGCCACGACGTCATAGCCGCTCGTCATGGGGATCGACTCGCCGCTCTGGAAGAAGGCGCCGGCCGGGGCGGGCGCCACCTGGAGCTGGCCTGCGGGGGTGACATCGGCCTTGTTCAGGCTCGTCCCCTCGATTCCGGTGTACCGCAGCGCCCTGGCGACGGCCACCCCGGAGGGCACGAGCAACAGGGCGACGATGATGCCGATCACGATCCAGCCGCCGCGGGACATGTCTTGGACTCGCATGGGTGCCTCCCTATTTGCCACGGACCAGCGCTCTCGTCGGCCCGTCGTTGTTCTAGCCGCCGTCTCCCCATCTGTCGTCGGGCCCCGAACGGTCGCTGATGTCGGCCTCCATCCGCCGGACGGGTGGAGGGCCCGCCTACCCTGGTCCGAGGTTGAGGAGGGATCGTGACCGGAGGGGCTCAGATGCGAACGATCGGGCGTCGCGCCGTGGCGGCGGCCGTCGTGGCGGGCCTGCTCGCCGGCTGCGGATCATCGCCCGCGCCCGCCGGCAGCGGTACCGGCGCCAGCGGGGCGGGGGTGGTCAAGAGCTACACCGATCCGTCCATCTCGGGACCGGCCGGGATCGCCACCGGGCCCGACGGGGCCCTGTGGTTCACCAACCTCAATCTCAACGTGATCGGCCGGATCACGGCCGCCGGGGTGGTGAGCAGCGTCAACGATCCGAACAGTTCGGTCCCGTGGGGGATCACCGCCGGTTCCGACGGGGCCGTGTGGTTCGCCAACGTCGGCAACAATGTGATCGGGAGGATCACGACCGCCGGCGTGGCCACGTACTTCATGAATCCCACGGTCGTGGGGCCCCTCGAGATCACGGCCGGCCCCGACGGGGCGCTGTGGTACACCAACAACGGCAACAATTCGATCGGGCGGATCACGACGGCCGGGGCGGTGGCCAAGTACTCGTCCCCGACCATCTCGATGCCCGACGGGATCGCCGTCGGTCCCGACAAAGCCCTGTGGTTCACCAACCCGGGTAACAAATCGATCGGGCGGATCACGACCGCCGGGGTGGTCACCAACTACACGGCCCCCACCATCTCGGGGCCGTCCCAGATCACGGCGGGACCCGACGGGGCCCTGTGGTTCACCGACAACGGCAACAATTCGATCGGGCGGATCACGACGACCGGGGTGGTCACGAAGTACACGGCGGCGACCATCTCCAAGCCGGACGGGATCACGGCGGGACCCGACGGGGCCCTGTGGTTCACCAACAAGGGCAACAACTCCATCGGGCGGATCACGACAAAGGGTGTGGTCACCAACTTCACGGCCCCCACCATCTCGAGTCCGGACGGGATCACGGTGGGACCCGACGGGGCATTGTGGTTCACCAACAACGGCAACAACTCGATCGGGCGGATCACGACGAGCAGACCCGAGCCCCGCGCCATCATCAGCGCGGACAGTGTCTCGGCCACCGCCGGCTCGGGCTTCACGTTCTCGGTGAGCACGACCGGGACGTCGGTCCCCACTCTGACGGCGGGGGGGACGCTACCGAGGGGCGTCGCCTTCGTCGACCGGGGCAACGGCACGGCCACGATCTCCGGCACTCCGGACGCGGTGGGGACGTATCACCTGATCATCTCGGCCACGTTCCGACGCGGGACGCAGAAGCACGTCGTGACCCAGGACTTCACCCTGACCGTCGGTCCCGCCTGACGCCGTCCGGTCGGGAAGCGGCGGCGCCCGACACGGTGTCGCTATGACCGGTGCGGCCCTCGGGGAACGGCGAAGCGGTCGGAGTAGAAGCCGAAGGCGTGGCGGACCCCGTCGGGGGTGATACCGAAGTCGTCGAGGGCGTACTCGTGGACGCCGTGCGATCCCTGGGGGTTCTCGGTCGACCAGGCACCGATGCGCCGGGCCGCCTCGTCGGACAGTTCGAGGCCGAGTCGTCCGTAGGCGTCGCCCACGGCGGCCACCGGGTCGGCGTTGAGCGGGGCGAAGGCGATGTCGGCGAAGCGGTCTTCTCCCACCGTGTCCCGGAAGGCCATCGCCCGGCGCAGAGCCTCGCTCCACAGCGCCACTTGCTGGGCGCCGAGCGCGGCGGAGTCGTCGCGGTCGCTCACCCAGCTGCGGACATAGGCGACCAGGCTGCAGACCGACCCGAGGACCTCGGCCGGATCGCGATGGGTCCACAGGAAGCGGGCGTCGGGGTAGGCGGCGTCGAGGGCGTCGAGGGCCAGCATGTGGACCGGTGTCTTCAGGTGCCACAGACGCGGCGGGCAGTGCCACTGCAGGAGCCGGAGCACCCGGCGGTGGTAGCGGTAGGCGGGGACCATGTCGCAGTCGAGGACCCAGGCCGTGTAGCTCGGGACATGGGCCATCCCGTCGAAGTGGGTGGTGCGGAACTCCATGCCCAGGAGGTCCTGGCACTCGGTGGGACCGGTGGCGGTCTGGTAGTGCAGCGCATGCATGCGGGGGAAGGTCGCGTACATGGCCTCCAGGCCGGCGGCCGCCTCGGCGATGCGGGGGTCGGTGTCCTCGGTGGCCTTCTCCGGCGGCGGCACCGGGTCGGACGACTCCCACAGCCGCAACGAGCGGATCTGGGGGTCGAGCGACACCAGCTGGCTCAGGGCGGTCGTCCCCGTGCGGGGGAGCCCGATGATGAAGAGCGGTCCGTCGCACCGGTTCGTCGTCGATGGTGGGATGCCGGCGGTAGACGTCCTCGACGCGGAGCCGGTTGGCCAGGAGCATGCGCAGGCGCATCCCCAGGATCTGCTCGCCCAGCTCCGTGAGCTCCGCCTTCGCCGACGACGGCGTCGACCAGGCGGTCGAGGCCCTCGCGGTAGCTGTCGTCGCCGAAGTCCTCGAGCGCCGTCTCGGTGACGGCGGCGGCGACGAGATGATCGGCGTCGAGCATCAGACGAAGTCCGATCCGCCGTCGACGTTGATGTTGGCGCCGGTGACGTAGCCGTTGCGACGCGACGCCAGGAAGGCGACGACGGTGGCGATCTCCTCGGGCAGGCCGGCCCGACCGAGGTCGGCGGGTTGATGGAAGACCTCGTCGATCCAGCGCATGACGTCGCGGGGATCCGACGCGTCGAGGCCGCGCTCGACGAAGACGTCGCGCAGGTTCTCGGTGAAGCTGGCCGTGACGATGGTCCCCGGGCTCACCGTGTTCACGAGGATGCCCTCCGGGGCCAGCGATTTGGACAGGTTCTTCGAGACGCTGGCCACGGCCGCCTTGGAGGCGGTGTAGGCGGGGAGGATCGGGCTCTGGCGCTGGATGGAATGGGCGGAGAAGTTGACGATGCGGGCCCACTCGGCCCGGCGCAGCAACGGCAGGGCGGCCCGGACGCAGCGGACCGCGGCCATGCAGCCGAGCTCGAAGGCGGCGAGCCAGTCGTCGTCGGTCAGGGTCTCGAAGCGTCCGGCACCCGGTCCGACGGTGTTGACGAGGACGTTGAGCGAGCCCCAGCGGCTGTCGATGACGGTGAAGGCCCGGTCGACGTCAGCGGGATCGAGGACGTCGACCGACAGGCCCACGGCGTCGGGACTGCCGAGGCGCTCGAGTGCGACCACCGTGTCGTCGAGGGCCTGGCGGCCGCGGGCCAGGACGGCCACGCGGGCTCCTTCGGCGGCCAGGCACTCGGCGATGGCGCGACCCATGCCCTTGGTGCCGCCGGTGACGGCGGCGGTGGCATCGGCGAAGCCCAGGTCCATGATGGCGACTCCTTGTGCTCGGTCGGGTGGGTGCCCGGTCGGGTGGGTGCTCGGTCCGGTGGGCTGTCGGTCGGCTAGCGGCGGAAGCGGCGGCGGACCGCCGACCGGCGGCGGGCGAGGGTGGCGGCCCGGGTGGCGGCGTCGACCGTGGTCGTGGCCGGTGGCAGGGCGGCGGCGAGGTCGGCCACGGGGACGACGCGGGTGACCGGCACCGGGGCGGCGGCGGCGCGCAGCCAGCGGAAGATCATCGCCCCCTGGTGGTGGCCGGCGGTGTCGAGCCAGTTGGCCACGCCGGGATCGCGCCCGGTGGCGACGGCCCGGAACACCCCGTCGTCGTCGACGACGGCCTGGTGGCCGTTCAGAGACGACTGGTGGTTGGCGTAGTCGATGGTCTCCCACCAGTAGTTGCCCATGGAGACGCTCCAGTAGAGGGCCGCGGGCGGGGTGACCTCGATGAGGAGGGCTTCGTCGTCGTCGAGCTCCCACGATCCCCAGACGCTCACGTTCTCGGCCGCACCCCCCATGTCGGTGCGCGCCGCGGGCTGACGGAAGAGGTTCACGCCCTGCGCCCGTCCTCCCTCCTCCACGTCGAGCCAGAAAGCGACACTGGCTTCGACGAAAAGACCGAGCGCCCGCAGTTGACGGGCGACGCCGGCGGCCGAGAGGGCGTCGGCGGGGCCGGTCGTCGGTCGGGAGGCGGCGTCGAGGCACTCGATCTCGAGCTCCGCCGGCTCCTCGGTGTCCCAGTCGTAGAAGAACTGCCGGACGACGACCGATGAGGACCCCTCGGGCAGGGCCATCCAGTTGCCGGGGCGGGGTTCGGCCGAGAGGACGATCTCGAAGTCGCCACCGGGTCCGATGTCGAGGTCGTCGGCCACGACATTGCCGGAGTTCTCGATGCCCGACATCACCTGGAAGCCGAGGTAGCGGACCGTCGAACGGCGGCCGCGGATGCGGTAGGTGGCGTCCGGGCGGATCGCCGCGCCGGTGTAGGCGGCGTCGGGGCAGTCCATGCCCCACTTGAGGACGTTGTCGACATTGGCGGGCGCGAAGAAAGGGTCGTAGGGATCCGACGGCCGGAGGGCTTCGTCGATGGCCAGGGCCAGGAGGACGAGGAGGTGGCGGTAGCCGGCGGCCCGGTCCGCCGCCGCCGCCGGGGCGCGGTCCGAGGAGACGACCGACCCGGTGCGGCCGAGGGCCTCGAGCAGGTCCGCCCACGCCCGTCCCGAGACGAGGTCGTCGTCGGTGCCGAGTCCGTGGCGGTAGGCCGAGCCGACCGACGCCGGGAGCCACGAGGGGGGTCCGGACGCGGCTGGCTCGGTCATGGCGCCGGAGCGTAGTCCTGGCCCGTTCGGGGCGGCGGGAGCCGCGTCGGGCGCCGGCTGTGGTAATCAGAACGCGTACGCGCCGGGGACCGCTCGGCCACCGAGTGCCCGGAGATCCGATGCCTCACTCCCGACGGTTCCGTTTCGCCGCCCAGCTGTCCACCGCCCCGGAGCGGACCGGCCGGTCGTGGGCCGAGCAGGCCCGGAAGGTCGAGGACCTCGGGTTCTCGACGCTGCTCATGCCCGACCACTTCGGCGATCAGCTGGCCCCGGTGCCGGCCCTGATGGCGGCGGCCGACGCCACCACCACGCTGAAGGTGGGGGCTCTCGTGTTCGACAACGACTACCGGCACCCGCTCATCCTGGCCAAGGAGGCGGCCACGCTGGACCTGCTGTCCGACGGGCGACTGGAGCTCGGGCTCGGGGCGGGGTGGATGCGCAGCGACTACGAGGAGTCTGGGATCGCCCACGACCCGCCGGCCGTGCGGGTCGACCGCTTCGAGGAGGGCGTGGCCATCATCACCGGACTGCTCGAGTCCGAGGGCCCGTTTTCGTTCTCGGGGAAGCACTACACGGTGAGCGGGCACACCGGGACACCGCGCCCGGCGCAACGGCCCCGGCCTCCCGTCACCATCGGCGGCGGCGGCCGACGGGTGCTCGGGATCGCCGGCCGGCGGGCCGAGATCGTGAGCATCAACGTCGACCTGCGGTCGGGGACGGCGGGACCGGAGGCGGCGTCGAACGCCACCCCCGAAGCCACCCGGCGGAAGCTCGGCTGGGTCAAGGAGGCGGCCGGCGCGCGGTTCGACGAGATCGAGCTCAACACGTTGATCGGGTTCGTGATGGTCACCGACGACCGGCAGTCGGTGGTCGACGCCATGGCCCCGGCGCTCGGGATCGACCCCGAGGACGCCTTGCACATCCCGATGGCGCTCATCGGAACGCTCGACGAGATGGTGGACGAGCTCGAGTGGCGCCGGCGGGAGTACGGGATCTCGTACTTCTCGGTGGAGAGCGACGCCTGGGAGACGCTGGCTCCGGTGGTGGCCCGGCTTGCGGGGACCTAGACGTGGGCGACGCCGCAGTGGTCGTCGAGGAGCTGAGCAAGCACTACGCCGGGCCGCCGCCCGTCGACGCGGTGAAGGGTATCGACCTCGAGGTGACCCGGGGCGAGATCTTCGGACTGCTCGGGCCGAACGGGGCGGGGAAGACGACGACGGTGGGGATGTGCACGACCCGGGTGGTGCCGACGTCGGGACGGGTGACGGTGGACGGCGTCGACGTCCAGGCCGATCCCCCCGGGGCACGCGGTCGGATCGGGGTGGTGACCCAGTTCAACACGCTCGACCGCAGCTGCACCGTTTTCGAGAACTTGCAGTACCACTGCCGGTACTTCGGGATGGGTCACCGCCAGGCCAAGGCCCGGGCCGGCGAATTGCTCGAGACCTTCCGACTGGCCGACCGGGCCGGGGCCAGCGTGATGGCGCTGTCGGGAGGGATGGCCCAGAGGCTCCAGGTGGCACGGTCGATCGCCCACCGTCCGGAGGTGCTGTTCCTCGACGAGCCCACGTCGGGTCTCGACCCCCAGAGCCGGATCGCCCTGTGGGAAGTGCTCGGGGCACTGCACGACGAGGGGACCACCGTGATCCTCACGACGCATTACATGGAGGAGGCCGACCAGTTGTGCGACCGGTTGGCCATCATCGACGACGGCGAGATCCTGGTGATGGGGACGCCGGATCAATTGAAGCGCCAGGTGGGGGTGGAGACGGTGGTCACGCTCACCCTCGACGGGGACCACCAGGCGGCGGTGGCGGCACTGGCCGGTGTGACCGGGGTGGACCGGACAGAGATTGTGGACACCGACGTGCTCGTCTACCTGGCTGAGCGCGAAGGGCCCCTACCGGCGGTGGTGGAGGCGGCCATGGCCTTCGGGCTCGTCGACCTGGCCCTCACCGAACCGACGCTCGAGACCGTGTTCATCCAGCTGACCGGGAGGGCTCTGCGTGAGTGAGCCGGTGGTGACCGCCACACCTCGACCGGCCCCGCCCGTCGCCGGGCGGTCCCGGGTCAGCTACCGGGCCGCTTTTTGGGGCCTGATCGTGCGCGACGCCAAGGTGCTCAGCCGCAGCCTCACCCAGTTCCTCCTGCGGACCGTGATCCAGCCGTTCCTCTTCGTCTTCGTCTTCCTGTACGTCTTCCCCAACATCGGCGCCGGGATCCACGGGCCGGGGGTGGCCAGCTTCGGGACCGTCCTGCTGCCGGGACTGGTGGCGGTGGCCATCATGTTCCAGGGGATCCAGGCTGTGGGCCTGCCGCTCGTGAACGAGTTCGCCCAGACGCGCGAGATCGAGGACCGGGTGATGGCGCCGCTGCCGACGAACCTGGTGGCCTTCGAGAAGATCCTCTTCGGGGCCATGCAGAGCGCGCTGGCGGCCGTGCTGGTGTTCCCGATGGTGCTGTTCTTCCCCAACAGCAACGTCCACCCGCACGTGAACGCCGTCCTCCTCGTGGCCGAGATCATCGTGGCCTGCCTGTCGGCCGGGGCCCTCGGGCTCGCCATCGGCACCGGGTGGAACCCGCGTCAGGTTCCGCTCATCTTCTCCCTGATCGTCATCCCGATCACGTTCCTCGGCTGCATCTACTACCCCTGGGCGGCGCTGCACCCGATCAGGTGGCTGCAGATCGTGATCCTGGCCAATCCCCTCGTCTACGTGAGCGAAGGTCTGCGCGGCGCCATCACTCCGAACCTGCAGCACATGGCCTGGCCGGTGAGCCTGGGCGTGCTCACTCTCATCGGGGCCGGTCTCACCTGGCTCGGGATGCGCGGGTTCCGCAAGCGCGTACTCGGGTGATCCCAGTACTCGGGTGATCGTTGTTCCCGGCTGAGTCTCCTCCCGGTGACTCAGCCTCCCGGTGACTCAGCTTCTCGGTCAGGTCAGCCCGACCACCCGTTCTGGGTGGAGACGGGCTCGTGGCCGAGGGGCGGGGGGACCCAGGGGTCGGTCGCCGGCGGCGGGGGGAGGACCTCCACCTCCGACGGGGGGACGGGCTGGGCGCTCGTGGCCGGGGCGGTGTCCCAGCGGGGGGGGACCCAGGAGGCACCGGGGAAGGTGGTCGCCGCGCCGGCCGCGGTGGCGGCCATCGAGGCGGCGCCGGGGATGTGGTCGTGGAGGACCGGGGTCTCGACGGTCTCGATGAGGCCGGAGTCGAGGAGCTCGCAGAGGAGGCGGAGGGCGACGACGTACTCCGAACCCATGGCGTCGAGGACGTCACGGACGCGGGAGCCGGCGGTCGAGATGGTGGCCAGGACGTGCCACTGGTCGGCGCGGATCTGGATCTCGGCCCCGGGGGCGGTGGGGCAGAGATGGACGAGGTCGTCGAGCGAGACGCGGCGGACGAGGGTGCGCCACTCCGCCACCTGGGGTTCGACCTCGGCCAGGATGGCCGAGACCGGACGCCGCCCGGTGGGGGCGGGGGCCTCGCCGCCGGGGAAGAAGGAGAACCAGCCGTCGGTGAGGAGGGCCAGATCGAAGACGGCCTGGGTCAAGGTGGAGGCATCGCCGGCCAGGAAGCCGGTCAGCTCGCCGTCCTCCATCCAGAGGTGGCCGTCGACGCCGGCGGCGGTGATGGCCAGGCGCCCGGAGACGTCCGAGGCCGCCGCCAGGGTGAGGACGTCGGGCAGGGCGAAGGCGCCCAGGGAGCCGACGAGGACCGCCTCGGCTTCCTGGCCCGAGGCCGATGTCTGCGTCATGGAGCCTCCCCGCCCGGACCGTGCCCGCGTCCGAGGTGCGGGCCTCCTTCTCCAAGATAGACGCAGATAGTGGCTATTACCACACCACTAGTGAAATTTGGTTGGCCAACTCTTGAGGAGGTGGCTGGGTGATGGCAGTCAGGGCCGGCGGACGCGGCCCCGCAGCGCCAGGAGGGCCAGGGAGATCGAGACCAGCCCGAAGGCTCCGACGGCCAGGACGGCGTCGCCCACGGCGGTGACGGTGGGGACACTCCAGGGCTGGGAGACGAGGGCCCGGAGGCCGGCCAGGATGTAGGTCATCGGGTTGTAGGTGGCGACGGTGCGGAGCCACCCCTCGAGTGCCGCCTTGGGGACGAAGGTGGTGGACAGGAAGGTGATGGGGAAGAAGAGGACGAAGCTGGCGTTCACCGCCCCCGGGTTGCCGGTCTTGAGGGCGATGGCGTAGGGGAGACCGGTGAAGACGAGTCCCCAGATCCCCGAGAGGACGACGAAGAGGACCATGCCGGGGACACCGGTGCCGAAGTGGACCCCGAGGCCGAGGCCGACGAGGAGGACGGGAACGGCCAGGGCCATCACGAGGGCCAGGTCGGCCATCATCAAGCCGAGCAACAGCGGGAGCCGCCGGACGGGTGTGATGGTCAGGCGGTCGAAGTAGCCGTTCTGGATGTCGGTGACGAGCGACGAGGCGCGCGAGACGCCGGTGACGGCGAAGACGACGGCCACCGGGAGTTCGAAGGACTTGAAGTCGATGTGGGCGGCCGCCTCCGTGACCTTGGAGAGGGCGCCGATGTTGAGGACGTAGAAGAAGATGGGGACGATCAGCGCCGGGACGACCGACGCCGGCTCGCGGGGGATCTGGCGCACGGCGCGCTGGGCCACCGAGACCAGGTCGACGAGGAAGCCGGCCGGCCGGGCCTGGACGGCGACGGTGGTTCGGGTGGTGGTGACGTCGGTCACGAGGGCACTCCCGGTGCCGACGTCCCGGCCACCGCCGGTCCCGCTGGGCGCGCCGTCGTGTCCGGGGTGGCGTCCGGGTCGCCGCGGTGGTCGTCGGACCGGCGGCCGTCGGCCTGTGCGTTGTCGGCCTGGTCGCCGTCGGCCCATGCGTTGTCGGCCTGTCCGTTGTCTGAATGTTCGCCGTCGACATGGTCGCTTCCGTCGCCTTGGAGATGCGATCCGGTGAGTTGGAGGAAGACGTCGTCGAGCGTCGGGGTGCGCAGCGTCAGGCTCCGACTGCCGTCCCCGATGCGTGCAGGGCGAGCGCCACCGGGCTCATGACGGCGGCGCCGTTGTCGGCGTGCACCGTCACCTCGTCGCGCCGGCAGCCACCACCTCGTCCACCCCGGGCACGGCACCGACGGCATCGAGGGCGGCGTCGGTCAGGATGTCGGACACGGTGGCCACGATGACGTCGGTGCCGACGGTCCGCTTGAGCGCGTCGGGGGTGCCTTCGGCCACCAGGTGGCCCCGGAGATGATGCCGACCCGGTCGGCCAGCTCGTCGGCCTCCTCGAGGTACTGGGTGGTGAGGAAGATGGTGGTGCCGTGCTGTCGTTGCAGGCTGCGGACCTCGTTCCACACCGCGGCGCGGCTCTCGGGGTCGAGGCCGGTGGTGGGCTCGTCGAGGAAGAGGATTCGGGGTCGTGGATCAGCGCCGCGGCCAGGTCGAGGCGGCGCTTCATGCCCCCGGAGTAGGTGTGGATCTGGCGGTCGATGGCGGTGCCGATGTCGACCAGGGTGAGGACCTGGGCCACGCGGGCCAGGCGTTCGTCGCGGCGGAGCCCGTAGAGACGGGCCTGGAGGTCGAGGAGCTCCCGGCCCGTCTGGCGGTCGTCGAGAGCGGCGTCCTGGAGGGCGACGCCGATCTGGAGGCGGACGAGCTCGGGATGGCGGGCCACGTCGTGGCCGGCGACGAATCCCCGGCCCCGCGTCGGGCGCAGCAGGGTGCAGAGCATGCGGACGAGCGTCGACTTGCCGGCGCCGTTCGGGCCGAGGAACCCGTAGATCTCGCCCGGGGCGATGGAGAGGTCGACGCCGTCGACGGCCCAGTAGTCGCCGAACTGGCGTCCGATGTCCTCGGTGACGATGGCCGGGCTGTCCACGGGCGCCGAGGCTACCGGGCGGGGCAGACTCCTCCCGACGCCCGACACGGCGACGGGCCGAAGAGGGCCGCTCGGAGGCCGACAGGGCCGGTCGGCCCGGGGAAAGCGGTCGGCTCGGCATCGTAGGGTGTGCTCATGTCGGTCCGCGAGTACGGGGAGTTCGAGCACCTCGCCTTCGATCGCCGGGCCGACGGCGTGGTGATCGTCACGCTCAACCGGCCCGACGTCCTGAACGCGGCCAACGTGCGGATGCACCACGAGATGGCCGAGGTGTGGGCGGTCGTCGACGCCGATGCCGACGCCCGGGTGACGGTCGTGACCGGCGCCGGCCGGGCGTTCAGCGCCGGTGGGGATCTCGAGATGATCGACGAGATGATCACCGACTACGAGGCCCTGTTGGCGCAGTGGCGCGACGCCCGGGCCGTGGTCGAGAAGATGCTCGATGCGCAGAAGCCGGTGGTGTCGGCCATCAACGGCGTGGCCGTAGGGGCCGGTCTGGCCGTCGCCCTGCTGGCCGACGTGAGCATCATGGGACGCTCGGCTCGCCTGTCCGACGGCCACGCCCGACTGGGGGTGGCGGCCGGTGATCATGCGGCGTTGCTGTGGCCGCTTCTGTGCGGGATGGCCAGGGCCAAGTACTACCTGATGACGGCCGACTTCGTCGACGGCCCCGAAGCCGAGCGGATCGGGCTGGTGACGCGCTGCGTCGACGACGACGAGGTTCTGGCCGAGGCGTTGGCCGTCGCCGGGCGGCTGGCCGCGGGGAGCAGCACCGCCGTGCAGTGGACGAAGCGGGTCATGAACCAGTGGCTGCGCCAGGCCCTTCCCGTCTTCGGGGAGTCGGTGGCCCTGGAGATGCTCGGATTCCTCGGCCCCGACGCCTCGGAGGGGCTGGCGGCGGTACGTGAACGGCGCCAGCCGATCTTCCCCTCGGCTCCACCACCGCCCTCGGGACCGGCGGTCGCCGCACCGTGAGCGGTGCCGGGTGAAGCTGTTCGCTTCGGCGTTCGTCACCATCCTGGTGGTGATGGACCCGGCGGGGAACGTGCCGGTGTTCCTGTCGCTCACCCGCGACCTGCGCCCCGCCCAGCAGCACCGGGCCAGCCTCCAGGCCGCGGCGGTCGCCGCCTCGGTGGTCTACGGTTTCGCTCTGTTCGGACAGGAGGTGCTCCATCTCCTGGGGATCTCGGTGGCCGCGCTGGAGGTGGCCGGCGGGTTGATCCTGGGCGCGGCCGCCCTCGAGCTTCTGCATCCTCCGCCGTCGGGCCAGGGGCGACCGGCGGGGTCGGCCAACGTGGCCTTCGTCCCCCTCGGCACACCACTCCTGGCCGGCCCGGGGGCCATCGCCGCCACCATGGTCTACGTCCGCCGGGCGCACGGCGCGGGCGAGGTCGCCGCCGTCCTGGGCGCGCTGGCGGCCGTGATCGTCATCATCTACCTGGCGCTGCGCTTCTCCGGGGTGCTCAGCCGGCTGCTGCGGGACAACGGCATCGAACTGCTGTCACGCGTGGTGGGCCTCCTCCTCGCCGCCATCGCCGTCCAGCTGATCGCCACCGGGGCGCAGTTCTGGGCCCAGCACGGGGTGTGAGCGCCGCCGGTCGCTCATGTAAGGGACATCGGCTTTGTGGATCCACCACGATGTTGAGGTCCCAGGGTTGCATGGTCGTCCCGGCTGGTCCGGGGGGTGGCGTCGAAACGCGCTCTGAGGGAGGCCCGTGAGGGTCTGGCCTCGTTCAGCTGATTGCCACACCCGGCCCGGCCACGGATGCCCCGGATGAGGGAAGTGGACCGGTCCACCGAGGCCGGGTCCGTTTGCAGCACATGAGTGGGAGCCGCGGTTGGGCGTGTCTCTTTGGGACCGTGGCCTGATGCGTGCGTCGCTCCTGCGGGCGAGCCGGTGCAACCGACACGACCGAAGGAGACGAGATGAACGACAGACGCCTGGTCGGCATCGACCTGGGTATCGCCAGCGCCCACACCGTGCGGGTACTCGACGGCGAGGGCACCGCCATCGCCAAGCGCAAGGCCTGGCCGACGGTGGAGAGCCTCACCGACGTGGAGACGACGGCGCTCGAGGGTTGTCCGGGGGGCACGCAACTCGAGGTTGTCATGGAGCCCACGGGCCCGGCATGGCTGCCCATCGCCGTCTTCTTCGCCCGTCGGGGCCACCTGGTGTTCCGGGTGTCGTCGCAGAAGGCGGCCGACCTGCGTCGCTTTCTGTCCCGGCACACGAAGACCAACGGCATCGACGCCGACACCCTGGCCCGCCTCCCGCTGTTCGACCCTGCGGGCTCCGCCCGCTAGAGCTCCCCGGCGCCGAGCGCAGCGCTCTCGACCGGCGGGTGCGGGCCACCGACCGGCTCACCCAGGCGGCGACCGAACACAAGGTCCGCATCAAAGACCTCGTGCGCCAGCTGCTGCCCATGACCCCGCTCACCGGTGATCTGGGGGCGGCCGACATGGCCGTCCTCGAACGCTGCGTCGATCCGAACGCCCTTGTCAGGTTCGGTGCAAAGCGCCTGACCGCACTGATCAGCAAGGCGTCGCAAAACCACCAGGGAGCGGAGCGCGCCCGGCAGTGGCTCGTTGCCGCCGAGGCGTCGCTCGAGATCTATGCCGGCCATTCGGCCGTCGCCTTCAGTGATTTGGCGGCGGAGGTGGCTACCGAAGTCCGTCTCCTGCGAGCCACCCAGGCCGAGCTGGCCGTCCACGCCGCCGAGCGTGAGACCCACTACCGCAGGGTGGACCCCGAAGAGCTCGCCCGCAGCCTGCCCGGGCTTTCCGAAGTGGGCGGCCCGGCTTTGGTGGCCGCCATGGGTGACCCGGCCCGGTTCCCCACCGGCAAGGCCTTCCGGTCCTTCACCGGTCTGGTGCCCAAGGCGTCGGAGACGGGCGACACCGACCGCAAGGGCCAGGCCATGTCGAAAGCCGGATCGTCTCTCCTGCGCACCACGATGGTCCGCGCCGCCGACACGGCCAGGAAGTTCGATCCCCAACTGGCACGCATCTATCACCAGCAGATGGTCGAGCGGGGCAAGAATCACATCGGCGCTCTGTGTGTGGTGGCCGCCAACCTGGCCGAGCGGGCCTGGGCCGTCATGCGCCGGGGGACTCCCTACGTCATCTGCGACATCGACGGCCGGCCGGTGAGCCCCGAGGAGGCCAAGCAGATCATCGTCGAGCTCTTCACCGTGTCCCCCGAAGAACGTGCCCGCCGGCGCAGCAAGAAGTTGGGGAAGGCCCCCCAGAAAGTCCTCGCGGGACAGTCCAAGCCACACGCACAAAGCGCGGGCACGCGGGGCGACCTTCCCCAATCGGCATCGTCGTCGCCCGATCGCCACTTGGTCAAGCAGCTTGCAGGAACAGCCTCTTGACGGCCGATCCTCCATAGGGAATCAGCTGACGGTGACGAGGGTGCCGATCGGGGTGTACGGGAAGACGACCTCGGCGTGGGCCGGGGGAAGTTCCACGCAGCCGAGGCTCTGGGGTGAGCCGTAGGACGAGCGGATGAACCCGTGGAGGGCGTCGCCGCCGTGGAAGTAGCTGACCCAGGGGACACCGGGGTCGCTGTAGTGACTGCCGTCGGGATTGGTGCCGCTCATCGTGGTCGACGTGTACCGGACGTAGACGGGCCACGTTCCCACCTCGGTGGGGGCCGCCTCGATGCCGGTGTTGGCCAGCGTCGAGTACGCCATCTGGCCGTCACGCCAGACATCGGCGTGTTCGGGCCTCGAGGTGGACACCTCGACGAAGTCGTAGTGCCCGTAGGTGTTGGTCTGTCCGCCCGCGGCGGCCAGGAGGAGTGTGTTCCATACTCTCGGTCCGGCCACGCCGTCGGTGGGGAGACCGTGCTGGCTCTCGAACATCATGACCGCGCCCTGGGTCACGACGGTGCTCTGGCCCGGTGACCACAGCGCCATGAAGGCACCCGGCAGCGTGTTCCACCGCCACGAGAACGTTCCGAGCTGGGCCACGGCCATCTGGTTGGGCGCCACCGGGGCGGGGTCGGCGGGGGTGAAGGAGACCGGGAGGTAGTCGAGCTGGGCCAAGAGCTGCTGGAGGCGCAAGGTCGACATGGGAGCGGTGGTGAACGCCAGGTGGAGCGACTGTCCGAGGCGCTGATCACCCGATCCTTCAATGCCGGTCGGTCCCCCGGGGACCGTGACCGTGATCGCCGTCCCCGGCGGCAGGGTGCCGGAGGACTCGAACCCCACGGTGTCGGGTCCGCTCCTGACCCAGGAGCCGGGCACGGCGGGGGTGAGCGTCGGCATGGGGCTCTGGTCGGACAGGGCAGTGGTGAAACGGACGCTCACGGCCGCGTCGAGGGGCACGCTCGTGGCTCCGGGGGCCGGGTCGGTCGACATGATGTCGAGCGGCGCTTTACTACGGACGGTGGCGGGTGTCGCGGTGGCGCTGGCCGCGCTGGGCTTCACTCTGGCCACCACGAGTGCCGCCGACGCACCGGCGAGAAGGCACACCACGATGACGATGGCCACGATCATCCCGGTGGGCCGGGAGTCGCGCCTGCGATGTCGAGGTACGTCCGGCATGTGATCGATCAGCTCCTCGGGGCTGATGGTATCAGCGGCGTGTGACGCCACAGGTCACCGGGGAGGGAAATTTCAGAGGAATTTGTCCACGCGGGGGCGAAAAAACGGTGGGCCGTCTACCGCTCGAAAGTGTCGGCCGCGATGGCGCGGCGGACCTCCTCCTCGATGCGCCGGATCCGCTCGGGATCGGTGATCTTCCCCTCGCTCGAACGGTCCCGCACGTAGAAGGCGTCCACGACCTCATGGCCCGAGGTCGAGACACGGGCGGCCACCACATCGAGGTCGCAGGCGAACAAACTGGCGGTGACGCGGTAGAGCAGGCCGACCGAGTCGGGGGCTCGAATCTCGATCACCGTCGAGGTCGCCGACGCCTCGTCGACGACGGTGACGTCGGTGGCGACAGGGTGCGGTGACGAGGCCCGGCGTTCCTCGGCGTAGGCGTTCGCCTGCTTGGCCAACCGTTCGTCGAGAGCCAGGGTGCCGCGTAGAGCGGCGTCGATCTCGTCGGCCACGAGCGCCCAGTCCGGCCACCGACGTCGGGACGGCTCGACGTCGAACATCTCGACCGCGAATTCACCCTCGCTCGTGACATCGGCGGAACGGACGTTCAGTCCGTGGAGAGCGAGGACGCCGGCGACGGTGGCCAGGAGACCAGGTCGGTCCTTGGCCACCGCCGTGACCTTCGGGCCGTCGGCGGTGACGATCGATCGGCCGAGCCTCTGGACCTGCTGCATGAAGCCCCGGTGGCGGTCCGTGATGATCGATGATCGCGCCGGTGTCTCGGCGCCCAGCAGGCGAGCGTCGGCTCGGCGCACCAGGTCGGCCACGAGCCCCGCCTTCCACGAGCCCCATGCCGCCGGGCCCGTGGCCCGACTGTCGGCCTCGGTGAGGGCGGCGAGGAGCTCGAGCCGGGTGCGGTCTCCCACGGCGCGCACCACGGCGTCGACCGTCGCCGGGTCGTCGAGGTCTCGACGGGTGGCGAGCTCGGAGAGAAGGAGATGGTGGCTGACCAGGCTGACGAGGATGTCGACGTCGTCGGGGGGAAAGCCGAGGCGGCGAGCGATGTCTCCGACGATGCGGACACCGACCTCGGTGTGGTCGCCGGGAAAGCCCTTGCCGATGTCGTGGAGGAGTGCCCCGACGAGGAGGAGGTCCGGGCGGCTCAGGGGCGGAGCCAGAGCGGCGGCCTCGGCCGCCGCCTCGAGAAGGTGCCGGTCGACCGTGAAGCGGTGGAAGGCGTTGCGCTGTGGGTGGTTGCGCACGGCCGACCACTCGGGAAGCAACCGGGTGAGCAGGCCCCGCTGGTCGAGGGACTCGAGAGCGGCGATGGAGGGCGCCCCCGCGGCGAGGACCCGCACCAGGGCCCCACGCAACTCGTCGGGCCACGGCGTCGGAGGTGCGGGGGAGCGGGCGGCGAGGATGTCGAGGGTGGAGCGGGCGATGGGCAGCTGTCGTTCGGCGGCCACGGCCGCCATCCGAAGGGGCAGACCCGGGTCCCCGTCGACGTCGGCATCGGGACCGAGGACGACCATCTGGTCGGGGACGGGGCCGTCGCTGTCACCGGAGAGCGCCACCCCCGGCTCGACGGGATGCGGGTGGACGCCGGCCGGGGTCTGGGCGCCGCCGGGACTACCGCGGCGGCCGGCGCGCCAGAGGCGGCGGGGGCGCGCCGTGGTCCACAAGGAGCGGCGGCGCCAGACGTCGTCGGCCACCCAGGCGATGGTGCGACCCGCCTCCGAGATGGCGGCCATCAGGGCGTTGGCATCGTCGTAGTCGAGTGCGGCGGCGACCTGGTCCTGTTCCTGGAGCAGCAGGCGGTCGGTCGCCCGTCCGGTGATCCGATGCAATTCGACGCGCGCGGCGGTGAGCACCTGGCGGGGCGGATCGAGACTGGTGAGGTCCACCTCGTCGGCCAGGGCGGGTGCGGCCCGAGCGGCGGCCCTCACCACGTGGACGTCGCGCAGGCCGCCGTGCGACTCCTTCAGATCGGGCTCGAGCAGGAACGCCACATCGCCGTGGGCGCGGTGGCGCTCGTCGACCTGTTCGGCGAGAACGGGAAGCCACCTCCCGGCCCGCGAGCGCCAGAGGTCGAGCGCCCGGGCGAGGAGCGGGTCCACGATGGTGGCATCACCGGACACCAGGCGACCGTCGAGCAGGCCGAGTTGGGCCCGGAGGTCGTCGGCCGCGACGGCCAGGACCTCCGCCGGGCGACGCACCGAGTGGTCGAGGCGCACTCCCTCGTCCCACACCGGATACCAGACGGCGTCGGCGATGGCTTTGACATCCTTGCGGCGCTCGTGGACGAGCACCACGTCGAGGTCGCTACCGGGGCAGAGCTCGCCCCGGCCGTACCCGCCCACCGCCACCAATCCGAGTCCCCGGATCTCCCTGTGTGCAGCGTGGTCCAGGAGGCCCGATAGCCAGCCGTCGCAGGCCCGGGCCAGGGCATGGCAGAAGTCGTCGCCGTGGAGGTCGGTGCGCTCCAGAAGCTCCTGACGCAGCGCGCGGAGGGACACGGGCGACGGTACCACCGGTCTCCGCGTACCCGTGGGGGTGGGGGCGGCGTAGCCTTGGTGTGCCGGCGATGGCGGATCACCGCCCCGGTCGGCACGGAGGACTCATGAATGAGATCGAGAAGAAGAGGGGGTCCCGGGTCGGTGTCCTTGACGCCGTGCTCGTCACGGCCGGTGTCGTGGGCGGCGTGCTCGTCCTGCTGTGGGCCCTGGGGAAGGTCGCCAGCTTGTTCTTCTTCGCCTTCAAGGTGGCGTTCGTCGTGTTCGCGGTGATCGTGATCATCCGGGTCGTCCACGCCTTCAGCCGCCGCCGCGACTGATCCTGCACCTCCGGGCTTTCCACGATCCTCGGTTTCGCCCTCCTCCCGGGCGGTGGGCCGTCACTTGGCCTTGGCGAGCTCCTCGTAGAGCTCGACGTGCTCGGCGACCATCCGCTCGGTCGAGAAGTAACCCTCCACCGCGGCCCGGCAGTCCGCGCGGCGGAGGTCGTCGAGGTGACCGAGAGCCTCCACCATGGCGTCGTCGTCGGCGCACAGGAAGCCGGTCGTCCCGTCGTCGACCACCTCGGGCGCGGCCCCCTCGGGGAAGGCGAGGACGGGCGTTCCGCACGCCATCGCCTCGAGCATCACCATCCCGAACGGCTCGTTCCAGCGGATGGGGAACAACAGGGCCCGGGCGTTCGCCAGCAGCTCGATCTTGCGTTCGTGGGGGACCTCGCCCAGATAGACGGCGTCCGGACCGAGCAGGGGCGCGACCTGCCGATCGAAGTAGGCGCGCTCCCACGGTTCGCGCATCTTGGCCGCCAGAAGGAGGCGGAAGCCCGCAGCGCGGGCCACGGCAATGGCCCGGTGCGCCCCCTTGTCGGCCGCCATCCGTCCGAGGAAGACGAGGTACTCGCCGTCGGCGTCACCGCTGCCGGCGCCGAAGGGAAAGGCCGACGCATCCAGGCCGTGATGGATCACCCGGGCGATGGGGACGCTCGGTGCGGCGCGTTGCTGCGCGTGCGAGATGGCGACGATGGGGACCCGTGGCCCGAGCGCCGAGTACAGGTCGGTCAGCTCGTCGTTGAAAGGTCCGTGGATGGTGGTGACCACCGGGAGACCGGGAAAGCGCTCGGAGTAGAAGGGTCCCATCACCGTGTGGTCGTGGACGACGTCGTGGTCGGCGACGGCTCCGTAGGCGTGGATCACGTGGCGGATCTCGGGGACCGCCATACCTATGCGCATCCCCTCAGCGTGCTCGAGAGCCCACCGCTTGGGCACCGGACAGGTCGAGTCGCCCGTCGTGAAGAGGGTGACGTCGTGGCCGGCGGCGAGGAGTCCGCGCGCCATCTGGTCGACGACCAATTCGATACCCCCGTAGAGCGGGGGTGGGATCGGTGTCCACGGAGGTGCGATCAGGGCGATCCGCATGGTCCGATTCAACCACCCGCAGCCACCTCGTCCGTGCCTCTTCGGGCCACACGCGGCAATCAGTGGCTGTGGCTGGTCACCGACGCACGGGGTAGGACCTCCAGGAAGGGGAGCCGGATTCGATAGGCTCGCCTGTCTGCGGCGGCGTGGCCGAGTGGTTTAGGCAGGGGCCTGCAAAGCCCCGTACGGCGGTTCGATTCCGCCCGCCGCCTCCGGAAAGCTCTGGGCCGACGGCGCCGAGCCGCGGTCGATCAGGTGGGCTGCACCTTGGCGTAGTCCCACAACAAGAAGGCATCCTCGTCTGCCCCGAGGAGGAGCTTGCCCGGGTGCTGCTTGTCGATGTGCCCGATGAGACCGTTGTAGATCGAGTATCCGACCAGCTCTTGGAGGCGCCGGGGGAAGCCCTTGACCGTCTCCGCGGGGATGCCGAGCTGCTGATTCTCCTGCTGGCGAAGGAATCCGGCACAGTAGTTCATGGCCACACCGACCCTGCGCCGATCGGTCCGGTTGGCGCCACCACCGTGCCACAGACTTCCCACCCACACGAGAACGCTTCCCTTCGACATCTCGGCCGGGATCGAGTCGTACTGCTCGAGGGGATTGGGTGAGTGGTCAGCCGTGTGCGTCCCCGGGCAGAGACGGGTCGCTCCGTTCTCCTCGGTGAAGTCCGTGATCGCCCACATCGTGTTGCAGATGACGGGCGGATGTGGCTTCGGCAGGGCGATGACCTGATCGTCGGCGTGAATGAGCTGGGCCGATTCATCGGGTCCGATCGCGATGGACGACAGTGAGGAGATCAGCAGTCCCGGATCGAGGACCTTCTCGACGATGGGAAGAACGTTGGGATGGATGGGGACCCGTTCGTAGACCGGACCGTGGACCAGGAGATTGTAGATCCGAGTGGTGTGAAGGCCCTCGAAAAGGTTGTCGGCGGGGACGATTCCCAGCGCGCGCTCGAGACGAAGCAGATCCTCGTTCAGCTCGGCCACCAGATCGGGTGCGATGGCGTCTTGGACGACCGTCCATCCGTCGGTCCGGACACGCTCAGCGTGAGCCTCGATGGTCGCCTCATCGAGGGTCCGGGCGTCGGTCGAAGTTGTGACTGACGTCGAAGCGTCCATGGTCCCTCCCCGGGGTCGGATCCCCTTCGTTCGAGATCAATCGTGCCACGACCAGGGCATCCGGGGAAGAGCCGTGTTCCAGGGGCGGGGCGGATCAGGCCGAGGAGCACGAGGTCAGTGCTACGGTTACGGCTCGGACGGGGCCGTTAGCGCAGTTGGTAGCGCACTTGCATGACGCGCAAGGGGTCACAGGTTCGAGTCCTGTACGGCCCACCAATTTTGACCTGGGAAAACAGCCTAGTGACGACCCCAGCTTATTCGTTGAATCGACCCTCGGGGGCCAAGTAGGGAGCCATTCGCCGACGAAGTCGCGTCGTTGGAGAATGCTGATCCCCTGACCTGCGGGACAATTACCGAGCGCCTTGGTGAGCCTAAAATGCCTTATGGGTCTCGCGCGATCGGAACGGCCCGCCCGCTTCTCTGCGACACACAATGCGATCGGGAACCCCGAGTATGCGCGATCCCCCGGACCTCGGTACTGAACGCCGGACTGGTCGGAATCGGCTGCGCGTACCTAGATGCACGGTGAGCGCCAGTTCGATCCAAGCGCTCTCCCGCAGGCCGCCCCGCGGTCAGCTCGTCGAGGCGGGAGGTGGCTCCGCTGTCGACTTGAGGCGTTCCAGGGTCCGCTGCATCGTTCCCCGGTTGTGCGCGACGCGGTCCTCGACTCCGCTCACCGGCTTGCCAAGTGCCTTTGCGAGGAGGCCGCGCTGGTCGATCCAGGTTTCGGTGATCCGGCACCCGGTTGCTGTCGTCTCGAATACGTAGCGCCACTCGGCGACCTTGAAACCCACCGCAGTGATGCGGAAGGTGAGCAAGCGACCTGGCTCAATGTCGACAATTGTTCCTACGGTCTTCCACTTCTTCTTCCCATTGCGATTCGTGCCTCGGAACATCGCGCCTTTTTGCGGACCCGTCGCTCCCCGCAGCCACGTGCATCCCTCGTTCTCGGGGGACCACTCGCCCATTCGGGTCAAGTCGGAGACCATCGCCCACACCTCTGCCGTAGGCGCACCGATCTCCTGGGTCACGCTCACCTGATCAGCCATTGAGTCGCAGGGTAGCCGACGGCGAAACGAAACCGAGGGCTCGTGCGCCTGGAAAAGCTGGTTCTATGTGCCCTAAAGGGAGGCAAGCTCCCGACCGACGGACCGGTCGAGATCACCGGGACCCGGGCGCGGGCTCACTTCTGCCTTGCCCGGCGCCATCTCATTGGTTGGGTGGGCAGCCGCCACCTGACCCACTCGCAATCGATCAGCGGCGGTGATCCCGAGGGGATAACGCGTGAGCCTGGGTCCCGGACTCCGGCGCAATGCGCAGGGCAGCGATGAACATGGACATCGCCCGGGAACCATAGATATGCCGGTGATCCTTAATGCTTTTCAGAGTCCGTCACGCCGACGGGCTATGAGAGGAAAGGAACACCGCATTGACTGGTCAAAGGTCCACTGAAAAGAGCTCCTCGCTCGGTCATCCTCAACTCGATCGGCACATGGAGTTTGTCGCCGCGAGGAGCCGACCCAACACGGTCCTGGCGACGGCTTCTGACCTGAAGCTGTTCTTCGACTTCATCGGCAAAGAGCCTATCGACGTCACGACAGCAGACGTCATCGAGTTCATCGCCCGACAGCGTGTGCCTCGCGCCGAAGGAAAGGTCGTTCGTCTTTCGGACGGAGAGTCGGGGTTGAGTGCGCATACGATCAAACGCCGACTATCGAGCGTGTCGGGGCTGTACGCCTATCTAATGATGATGGGCGAGCACGATCGCAACCCGGTGCCGAGAGGGTTGTCCATCCGGCGGAGTGTCCGCAGACGACGTGGTGCGTTCACACCTCTCGTGCGCACCCCTCGGCTGTTGCCGAAGGTCCTCGAGCCCGCCGAGGTCGACGCCCTCATGTCTGCTCTGCGCCATCACCGTGATCGAGCGATGGTCCAGGCCATGGTGTTCGGGGGGCTGCGGCGCTGTGAGGTCCTCGGACTACGCCTCTGCGACCTGCGCCCCGGGGAGGAGAAGGTGTTTGTGGCCAACGGCAAGGGTGGGCATCAGCGTCTGGTGCCCATGTCGGGACGGTTCTTCCGCTCCGTTGCCGCCTATCTCGAGCAGGAGCGTCCGAGCGAGGGCGTCACGGACATGGTCTTCTTGGCCCTGAAGGGCCGGCGGCGGGGACAGCCGTTGTCGGCCGACGGTCTCGACGAGATCGTGCGCGCCGCGTGACTTCGGGCGGGACTGGCCCACTGCACGTGCCACGAGCTGCGCCACACCTGTCTGACCCGACTGCGGGAGGCGGGCATGGCCTTGGAGGCCGTCCAGGCCCAGGCCGGACACCGTTCGATCGAGTCCACCCGTCTGTATGTGCACCTGGCCAACGAATGGCTGGCCGACGAGTACACCCGTGCCCTGCAGGCTTTCGACGGGCTCTTCGTCGAGGCGGTGCAGAAGTGAGCGCCCTCGCAGAGTCCGTGGCGCAGCGGGAACCCGATGCTCTCGTCGGTCCCTGGGGCCCGGTCGTCCTCGCCCGTCCCCAGATGGCCGCCACGACCGAGCGCTACCTGGCGCAGCTGTCGGTGTCGCTGCGCCCCGCCAGCGTGAAGGCCGCCAGCACCGCCCTGCGTCAGTTCTGTCTCCACGTGATCGACGAACATCCCGAGGTGGAGTGCTTCTCCCAGGTGCACCGGGCCACGTGGAGTCGTTCAAGGTCGAGTTGGCCCACCGGCCGACGTCGGGAAACGTGGGGCTTAAACCCAACACCATGCGGCTTCGGCTGCTGTGTCTGCGCAGCTTCTTCGACCGGATCATCGAGTGGGGGTGGCCGGAGGCGCCGACCCGTCCCCCTGTGTTCCTCACCGATGTGCCCCCCAAGGACGAACCCCTGCCACACGCCCTCGACGACGCGGCGTCGGCGAGGTTCCTGCAGGCGGCCGCGGCCGAGGAGGACCGAAGGCGCCAGCTCGTGGTGGAGCTCCTGGCCCGCACCGGAATGCGCGTGGGTGAACTCTGTGAGCTGCAGGACGACGCCATGGAGCACCGCAGTGGCCAGTGGTGGCTCCGGATCCCGCTCGGCAAACTCCACACCGACCGCTACGTGCCTCTGCACCCCCGTCTGGTGGACCTGCTCACGGCGTGGCAGAAGCACCACGACGACGGCGGGACGGGGCTCCTCGTCACCAACGCCGGCCGACCGCTCAACCGTCACATGGTGACGAGGATGGTGAGACGGGTGGCCAAGGCGGCCGGCATCGGCCACGTTTACCCGCATCAATTGCGCCACACCCTCGCCACCCAGGCGATCAACAGCGGAATGCGCCTGGAGGCCATCAGCCAGCTGCTCGGACACAAGACCCTCGAGATGACGGCCGTCTACGCCCGCATCGCCGATCGCACCGTGGCAGACGAGTACCGGGCCGTGTCTCAGAAGATCGACGCCCTCTACGCGTCGGAGCCTTCGGACGAGACCCCGCAGATGCGCCGTCTGCGCCGGGAGCACAGTCGGCTCCTCGGCAACGGCTGGTGCACTCGGCCCAAAGAGATGGACTGCAACTTCGAGTCAATCTGTGAGGGCTGCGGCTTCTTCGCCACCACGGTGGAGTTCAAACCGACCTTGCAGCGTCAACGCAATCACGCCGCCGATCACGGCCATCCGAAGCGGGTTCAGACGTTCGACCGGTTGCTCAAGGACCTGGAAGAGGGTGCGTCGTGACGGAGCACCACGACTACGAGACAAGCTTCGTGATCGACGATGCATTGAGTGTCATCGTCTTGGTCCAACGGCTCCCGTCAGACAGCGTGGCCGCCAAAGAACTCCAGGCGGCGGTGACCCTCAAGCGGGAGGCTCGGTCCCGACTGGCTCGTCTGGTCGCAGACGCCCGGAACGAAGAGGCATCGTGGGCTGAGATCGGCCACATCCTCGGCACCGGACGTCTCTTCGCCGCTTGTCGTTACGGGCCCTTCGTTCGACGAAGGAGGACGCCACTCGCACTCGACTGACATACACCGGAACCGGTGGGCCTCACCTCCTCAACGGGGTGGTGGGGCTCGCCGATCACCGGCATATCCCGGAAATACTTGACAAGATCACCGGCATAACCCCGAGTACCGTGCGTCTTGGGATGGTTTCGTCTTTTCAGCTAACAGGGAGCGCTCGCCATTACGAAGTACTGGCCACTGAACAGGGAGTCGCCGCCTATGTCGTCGGCCAGAGTCTCGACATCGAGGGGGCGCCTAAAGATCGGGTAGCTCGTTCGGTCTGGGAGCGACCTTGTTTGCCATGTTCGCGTTCGGTTCCAGGTGGCCGTCCGGAGTCGAGGATCACCATTTCGTTTGCCACTCGCCGAACTTCAGCCAGGAGTTCGGCTAATTCGTCAGGGAGGAGAAGCCCGTACAGGTGCGACATGAAGACACGACCAATCGAGTTGGTTGCGATAGGGAGACGCATAGCATCGGCCCTCAGCAACGGAAGCTGGGGAAGCTGTCTTCCGAGCTGTCGCAGGACAGCCTCGCTCTGGTCTATGGCACAGCCGGTCCCAGGAAGTTGAGAGGTGAACTCGCCTGTTGGACCGCAACGGATGTCGAGGTACCTCGTTGCGGGCAGGTCTCGAAGTAAGCGACGGACCGCGTCAAGCTCCTCCTCGATTTCATCTAGGTCAGCGCTCGCACCCAGACCAAGAAAGTAGCTGAGCACGTTCATCACCCCAGGTTGTCGATACGCGATCCGTCGGTCGTAGTAGTGCCACATGGCACTTCGGCGTTCGGCGGGAGGCGGATGCATTTGCTCGACCAGTCTCCCAGTGTCTGGATGAACCAACAAGAGATCGCAGCGTGCTCGGAACTACCGTGAGGTGTCGCGGCAGGTTGGGTGAATAGCGCTGATTGCCGATGCAGGGCACCGCGGAGGGCCCAGGCTAGCCCCCACGCCTGGAGGAGCGCATCTCACCCGGGCCCGGGCGGGGCTCACCTCTGCCATGCCCGGCGCTATCTCATTGGTTGGATGGGCAGGCGCCACCTGACCCACTCGCAATCGCTCAGCGGCGGTGATCCCGAGCGGGTCATTTTGCGATGGCCACATAGACCATGAGCAATGCGGCATGGGCGACGGAGCATCCCACCGCTACATGCCACAAGGTTCGACTTCCGCCCCACACGAGGTCTGCGATTAACAGGCACGCGATGTGGATCGAGGCTTAGTCGGTCGACCTCAAGTGAGATTGAAAATCAAGTTCGCGTCGTCGCCGGTGGATCCTGTGGCGTCGATCCCGTGGGATCCCTTGGCGCCAGAGGTGGCCTTGGGCGGGATCTTGCCCTTGCAGACGAAGGCGCCAGAGGAGTTCGTCGTGGCGGTGCAGATCGTCACCATGGTCGGATTCGGGGAGGACAACCCAGTGAGGTAGATCACCGTAACCGTTTCGCCCCCGCCATAGTTGGCGCCGCTGATTTTGATTTTCTTGCCAGGGCGGCCCTGGGTGGGGGAGACCGTTACTGATGGCGGTGCTGTATAGGTGAACTGGTCAGCGGAGGTATCTGGGCTGGTGCCACCTGGTGAAGTCACCGTAATGCCGATCGAGTCACCAGGCCCACTGTCGCTCGCCGGGATGTACACGCTGAGCGTCGTGTTGTTGATGACCTGGAACGCTGTCGGTGTATCGCCGGCGTTGACGGCCGTCGTGCCGGTGAGGTCGGTGCCGGACACTGTCACGTAGTAGCCACCGTATAACCCGCCGTGGTTGGGGCTGACCCCGGTGACCGACGGTTGACCATAGAAGGTGAACTGGTCGTTAGAGCTGGTGAAGCTCGTGCCGCCCGGCGAGACCACGGTCACGTCCACCATGTCTGGACTTGTGCCCGATGTGTCGGCCGGTGAGACGGCGGTGATTGAGGTGTCGCTGTTGACGGTGAAGGTGGCGGGAGTAGAGCCGAAATCCACGACCGTGGCCGCAGTGAACCCGTCACCAGAAATGGTCACGTTCGTTCCGCCCGCGGCAGATCCGATCGTTGGTGAAATGATCGTAACGCTCGGCCTCGGCGTGAACGTGCTCGCCCACTGCAAGCACGAGTAGGCGGTGCTTCCCGTCCCGCCGAGACCGGGGCAGGGGCTAGCACTGTCATAGATCTGGTTGCCCGTGAGCGGGTCCGTCGCCGAAAGGGGACTCGGTGGGCTCGGGTTCGGGGTGGCCACGGAGTAGGAGAGCAGAGCCCCCGTCAGGTCCCAGGTGTCGGCTGTCCAAGAATCAACTGTGAAGTGGGTGCCTTTCCCCCCGCTGCAAGTCGTTGTGAGATAGACGTAACCGGTCGGGTACCCGGCGCTTGGATCGATTGTGTTGTCGAACCCGGTGACATAAGCCAGCTCCTTGATCCCACCACAGTCGTACCCGAGAACGGAGAAGGCGGTGCCTTGAGGAACAACCAACGAGATCTGCGCCGGAGCTGCAACAGCGTGGCCTCCTCCGACCGCCACCATTCCGAGCAGCGCAACCGCAGTGGCGCTCAAACCCACGCTCAGCCTTCGAAGCATCGCTCTTCCTCCCAGCCAGTAGGCGACTTGCCAACCCCCTCGGCGGGTACGCCGCAGCGCCCCCAGCGCAAACTTATTAGAAACGACGTGCACGGAAAAGGAGAAATGGTCGAATTTAGCTAGCGATGCTCGCGATGGCGTTCAAGCTCATGGAATCAGCACAGACCCGGTGGCGGGCTGTCAACGCACCCCACCCCGTCGCGCCGGTCGGTACCGGCGCAGTATTCAAGGACGGCAAGCTCATCGAACGACCCGACGAAACAGAGGGTGGTGATCAGCAATTCGCGTGACACGCCGGTCCTCTCATCCATCGCCCTCCCTGCCCGCCGCCGTCGCGCGTGCCGCCTCCCGGATACGCGTATCCGCAGCCGCTGACAAGGGTCAAGATCGTCATCTGAGAAGCCTGATTCCTCCTGGCTTGACATATGCCGATATCGGAATACGATTGCCCATGGCACGAGCAGCGACGACGTCGGACGTCTTCAACGCGATCGCCGAGAAGCAGCGCCGGGAGAACCTGGTGCTGCTGCGGGCGGGTGAGGGGCCGGTGACCGAGTTGGCCCAGGATCTGGGGATGACCCAGCCGGGGGCGTCCAAACACCTGCGGGTGCTTCGGGAGGTCGGACTGGTGCGGGACCGCAAGGCAGGCAAGCAACGCCTGTACGGCCTTGACGCCCGTGGGCTGCGACCGGTTCACGAGTGGACCGGCGGGTTCGAGCGGTTCTGGAACGAGAGCTTCGACCGGCTGGACGAGTACGTACAGGACCTCAAGCAGGCAAACAGGAGGAGTAGCTGATGAGCGCGACGGGACGAGGAGCGCCGGCGCAGTCCGCGACGGCCGACCGCGAGATCGTGATCTCCCGGGTCATCAGTGCCCCACGGGAGCTGGTGTTCGAGGCGTTCACCGAGGTGCGGCACCTGTCGCGGTGGTGGGGACCGGAGGGGTTCACCACCACCACACGGGCGTTCGAGTTCCGCGTCGGCGGGGAGTGGGACTTCGTGATGCACGGACAGGACGGGACGGACTACCAAGAGTGGATCTCTTGGACCGAGATCGTCCCGCCGGAGCGGATCGCGCTGCTGCATGGTGAGTCCCGCGGCGACCCGAACGCCTTCGAGTCGGTCTTGACGTTCGCGCCCGACGGCGCGGCGACCCGGATCGAGATGCGCACGGTCTTCCCCACCAAGGAGCTGCGCGACGAGGTAGTCGAGAAGTATCACGCGATCGAGGGCGGACAGCAGACCCTGAGCAAGCTGGCTGCCTACGTCACCGAGATCGTTCGGAAGGGAGCGGAGGGCTGATGGCAGGGAAGGTGTTCTTCAGCGTGTCGATGTCGCTGGACGGGTTCATCGCGCCCGGGTCCATCGGGGAATTGATGGGGCAGCAGTGGATGGAACTGCAGCAGTGGATATTCCCGCAGCGGTTCTTCCGGGAGAACCTGAAGCTCGGCGAGGGCGGCGAGGAAGGGCGCGACAACGACATCGCGCGGGAGACGTTCGGGCGCACCGGCACGAGCGTGATGGGCAAGCGGATGTTCGACGCCGGCGAGCAGATGTGGCCGGAGGAGGCGCCGTTCCACACGCCGGTCTTCGTGGTGACGCACGAGAAGCGTGACACCTGGGAGCGGCCGGGCGGGACCACCTTCCACTTCGTCAATGACGGCATCGAGCCCGCGCTCGACCAGGCCCGCGAGGCCGCTGGCGACCGGGACGTCCGCATCGCAGGTGGCGGCGCAACGATCCTGGAGTACGTGAACGCAGGCCTGATCGACGTGTTCACGATCGCGCTCTCACCCGTGCTGTTCGGCTCCGGAATCCGCCTGTTCGAGGGCGTGGACGCGGGCCGCGTGGCCCTGGAACCGGTCCGCGCGGAGCAGACGCAGCGGGTGACCCACCTGACCTACGCAGTCCGGGATCGGTAACTGTCTCGACCTCAGCGCTCCCTGCCTAGGTCAACAGCGCGGTGAGATCCTCGACGCTCTGAGCGTCAGGAAGGGCGAGCATTCGGGCCGCGAGCTCGGCCGCGCGCTCCTCCGGGAGGGACCTCACGGCGTTGTCGTGGAACTGCCTCGCCAGCTCCTCGTCGTAGCCGGGTGCGATATTCAAGAACGGCAAAGTCAGCGAACGACCCGACCAATCAGAGGGTGGTGATCAGCAAGTCGCGTGACACGCCGATCCACAAGTCTTGACTATTCCTCGGTAGCTTCACACTCGCCTCGGAGGCTTCAGCTATTGGTGGACCCTGTCAGCAAGGCCTGTGGGCACTACAGCTAGACCCCACGGTCCCGCTCTCGGGAGCGATCGGCCGTATGAAGGAAGAGAACTTCTGACCTCAGACGCCGGGGTCCAGGGTGATATCGGCGCCTCTACACACCGTCAGGTTGGCGTGGTTGGGTCACCAGGTTCCCGTTGAGGGCGCACTCAACGGCAGCGAGGCCAGTCCGGCTGCTGTCCCGCAGGGTCCGGTGATCGCAGGACCGGCCCAAGCCGCCAACGGTCCAGAAAGACTCGCGCTCGGAGGGGGTGGCGGTGGTGAGGCGAACGAGCCGGTCACCTTGCCCCCGGTGACGACGAGAGTGGACGGGGCGCCCAGGGTGCCGACAACCGAGAAGGGCGGAAGCTGTTTCCAGACGCTCGGCGCACCCGGAGCGAGCCAGGTCAACTTGAATTTGGAGGCGGGAACAGGCACAAGCGGACCACCGCCAAAGATGGTGGTGCAGTTGTTGGCGCCTCCGGGGGCAGGCACCACAAACTTGAGCTTTCCTCTGATCGTGCCGACCTCGATCGTTCCGGTGGTGGTGGCGCACGGAGCAGCGGTGCTACCTAAGGTCGCCTTGATCGTGAAGACCTCAGAGAGGGCGGTACCGCCGGTCTTGAGATGCGGGGCGAAGGTGATCGTGCCGGTCCAATTGCCCGCGCATGTCACGCTGCCGAGCTGAATGATCGGGTTCGTCCGAGCGGCCTGGGCGACGTCGGACCCCACTGTCATCAAGAGAAGCGATGGCAACGCGGTTGCTGCGAGGATGAGAAGGACCTTACGAGTCATTGGAGCCCCCGTTTCGGATTGTGCCTCCCGTAACGAACCAAGGAGGACTGATCCGCGAGTCTGTCCCAAGATGAGGAACCGAGCAAGCGCAGATTCTGCTCCGTTTGGGTTGTGGCCGATGTGGCGGCCGTGACGAACGGCTTTGCCGGTTGTGGCGAGGAGACGGTGACGGTCCCGTCGGCAGAGTCGACCTTGGAAGGCGCCAGTCCTATGGCGTCGAGCAATTCCGATCGCCCCAGTGAACCCCGACAACTCGTGGGATCAACACCAGCGATCGGTCCTGATCGATAACTAGGGCGAGCGGGAACACCGATACAGCGCCCCCCCGTCGCTATCGCCATTCTCCGGTGGGTCTGTACCAGCCCCAGCCCCCTTACGGGCGGCCACCTTGTCTCTCGGCACTATGCCTTGATAGCCCTGATCATGAGGAACATCGGCACCCTCGACCACTGGTCGTATCGACTAGGAGCCCCGCTGGGCTGCGGCTCGATCATTCTCTGCATCTGAAATCCCGCGTCGCTGAAGGCTCGGGCGTAGTCCCCCAGGGAGTACGTCCAACCCCGAAACGTCATCTCCAAGCCTCCCCGTTCGACCGTGTCCTCGACCCGGCGGTTGACGAAGTAGTCACCTCGGATGACGTAGTCGGCGTTCGGTCCCTCACCGAGGAAATGCCCCACGTCAGCCAAGGGATGACTGACACAGACACAGAAATAGCCGTTGGGGACGAGTATGCGGGCAGCCTCTCGGACGGTGGCGGGCATGTCGCCGACCACCTGGAGCGAGTTGTAGGCGACCGCCAGTTCGCAGATCGCATCGGGAAATGGAAGGGCAGCACCATCGGCCGCGCAGTAGAACGAGGAGTTGTCCGCCTCTCGGGCGTGACGTAAAAGCGTGGGAGACGAGTCGACACCGATGACCCGGTGACCCCTGGCAGCGAGGTCACGGGCCACGCGGCCCTCTCCGCAGCCCACCTCAACCGTATTGCCGCCGGGAGGAGGGACGAGCCCGTTAAAGAAAGCTTCCCGGTAGTACCAGTAGGCGTCGTGCTCTGGCGTCCGCGCCCAATGGACCCAGTTTTCCGCATCGGGTTCCCACTCGCCTCCGGGACTCACTCGATCAAAGGTAGGTCACGACATCGAGGGCGACCGGGATAACTGCCGCAGGTGCTGGGGCAGGTCCGGCGGCTCGCGAAAGCATCGACCACGGCGCCGAGGAGGGCGGCGTTCCACGCCATCGTCTCGACGTTGAGGATCCGTCGTCCTGCCGTGGTCACGCTTCGCCGCTGGGCCCGCTCATTCTGCAGGCCGTGTTCCTAAAGGTTGGTAGGACCGCCCGCCGATAGATGACCCAAGGCTGGTGCGTGCGTCGTCCGGGCGAATCTCGCGAGGTGAAACTGTGAAGCGAAGGAGAGAGCGTCGGCTCGAAGTCCGGAGCTCGGGTCAGGCAGGTCGAAGGCGTGGCTAGCTTCCCTCCGTCGAACGACGACCGCGAGGTCGAGGAGCTCCCAAAACATCCTCTCTATGGATCGATCGATGTCGCCCGCAGAGGCGAAGCGTCGATAAGCCAGACCGGGTCGTACCCCATCCCTAATCGTGCGCGAGCCCAATTCGTGACCAGCCTCTTCGAGCGACTGAGGCCGAGCGCCACAGTGCGTCTCCTCCTGGGGCTTGGCATCCTCGGCGTCGGCATCGCCACCGTGGCCCATTCGTTCACGAGTGGCGGTGACTTCCGGCTGAGCCTGTGGTATCCCGGGCAGGCCATCCTCCACGGCCGGGACCCCTACGACATCGCCAGCTTCGAGCGCTACTACGGCGCCCACCAGGTCGAGGCCTTCTCTAAGGGCTGGTTTCCTCTTTACGGTCCTGTCCACCTGTGGCTGGCGGTGCTTCTGGGCGCCTTTCCGGTGAAGGTGGCCGGCACCCTGTGGTTCGTGGCCACTCTCCTCGGCCTAGTGGCCCTTGCCACCCTGGCTACTCGCGCGTTCGGTCACCGGCTCGGGACTCCCGCCATCCTCGGCGTCACCGGCATCCTCATTCTCTCTCGTCCCGGTCGGGCGGCGCTCGAATCGGGACAAGCCACCATCTTCTACACGCTGGTCACATATGTAGCGTGGTCGCAAGCCCGCAAGCGACCGCTTCTGGCAGCGGTGGCGCTGGCGTGTGCCCTCGGGAAGCCGCCTTTCGGTCTCCCGTTGCTTGCTCTTATCCTGGCGCGCCGGTTGTGGCCGGTCGCATTGCGGGGTCTGGCTATCTTCGTCGCCGGCAGCTTGCCCATACTGATCTGGTTGAGCATCAACGCCGGGTCACCGGTTTCGGTGTGGCACGCCATGGTCCACAACCTGCAATACACCGATGGCAATCCGCTCGACACGCCCGGTTCTGCTGGACGTATCGACGCTCTCAGCATCGTTGCCCGCTACGTGCACGCCGGTCTCGGTGGAGGGCCGGAGTTGGTCGCCTTCGTACTGTTCGTAGCCTTGGCGTCGGTGGCCTTGGCGCGGGTGTCGCGCCGGCCAGGATGGCCCGTGGCGCCGGCCGTCTTGCTCCTACTCGGCACCGTGACATTGCTCTCGGTCGCTCATGAGTACTACGACCTTCTCCTTCTAACGTGGCCCTTCGCCGCCGTCGCGGGCGGGCTCTGGGCGCAGGGCTCCGCCACGCACCGATCGTGGGACAGAGCCCTAGCGGTCATTGCAGCCCCTGCGCTCATCGTTTCGGTCATCCCGGCTAACGACAGCTTGAAGATTCTCGGCCTCGGAAGCGGTACCGCCATTGTGTCGACCCTCACCACGGCCTGTCTCCTCGTGACGATGGCCGGCGCCATGGTCAGCATCGCGCGCGTCGACCTTGCCCGCCGGCGTGCTCCGTCCCTCTCGCAGACCGATCCACGACCGAGTACCACCGAGACCGAGGTGTATCGTCCTTCTGGAAGTTGGGTATAACGCCAGAATGTCTTCATGAGCCCGGCCGCTCACCTCCCTACACCGCTCGGTCAGCGGGTCGTGGAGATCCGGGCCTAACCATCGGATGAACGCCGTCGCCGAGCTGACTGCATCATGCGATCCACGCAGTATCTGCAAGCTGCGTGATGCGGACGGTGACCGTGTTGACGAGTTCCTGAGGCTCACCACCTCCGGTATCTGCGCTCGGATCTCATTGTGCCTGAGAATTCGGGATCCTCAGCTCGGCAACGGTGTCCTCAAGAGAAAGGCGGCGTTCCCTCCGAAAAATCCCACGGAGCCGTCCTCGGGTACGAGCCCGACTGTGCCGTAGTCCTCGAGCGCAGTGAGCGTCCCCTCGGTGTGCGGATAGTCACTGCACGCCATAAAAATATCTCCGGAGCTTTTCATCAGTCGGTGCGGCTGCTCGTACGAGAAAGCTGCCACGCGCACTTGACGTTTAAAGTACTCGCTTGGCATCAGAGATAGCTCTGTCGATTCCCCGTTGAAGCGGGCGGTATGACGATAGCCACCATCCATCATCTGCAGGTGGAGGGGAACCCAAGTCGCGGACAGCTCCATAATCCCCATCCGAAGATCCGGATGACGCTCCAGGACGCCATTCAGAATCAGGTCGGATAGGGCGAGAGCTGCCGCGGTCCATATGAAGACAACGCTCAACGGTGTGATGCCACCCTCCATATCCTCTCCGTACCACGCCTCGTCAAACGGGCGAGGTTGATTGGCCACGTGGAATACGGGAGTGATGTCGTGGTTCACCAACGAGGCCCAGGCGCGATCGAGCTCGGGGTGCGATAGTGGCCGTCCGTCCACCAATGCCGGTGCTATCAGGCCCAAACGGATGCCGCCGTCGGCGAGCACCTCCAACTGATCGTCAAGCCAAGCCAGATTCCGCAAGCTCAAGTGGGCCACCGGGAAGAGCCGTCCCCTACCCTGTGCAGCTATCTCGACGATCCAACGGTTCCACGCCGTCATGTTGGCCAGGGTGGCCCGCACATCGTGCTGCAGAGAACGCTCCCAACTGATCCCGTAGTTGGGAAACATGATCGACGCGTCAAATCCAGCTCGATCTAGCTGGAGAAGACGAGCGTCCGGGTCGGAATAGCTCGCCGTGAATTCCTCAAGGTCGAAACTTGCGGGTAAACCGTCCAACAACCGTTGCCGAAACACGCCGATACCGTCGACGTCACCAGGACGATGCGGACCCCCCAAACTCAAGCGACGGTCGCCAAACATCAGCCAGGTGTAGCCGAGGTCGTCCGTTTCCATGTGCAGTGCAACATCGCGATCGGCCGGGTCGACATAGTCCCGCCACATTCCCGAAGGCTCAAAGAGGTGCGTATCCGCGTCGATGAGCAGGTTCATTGCGCCACTTCCTTCCCGCCGCAGAAGAGCTGGAATATGGTGGGGAGGCTATCGCGGGAATGATGTCGAAAGCTCGTGGGAGGTTCCGGATCCCTACGGAGTGGAGCGAAATCGGCGTGAGTGATCCCGATCCGTCGTCCCAGCAGTGGGCGAATAGCTCCGGGTCCGAACGCCTCTGACCAGGAGGGGCCAACCCTCTCACCGCTACCGGGCCACCGTCGTCCACGACCCCAATCGATTCGGTCACCGGCTGACCGTGGCATCAACTGATGGTTAACCAGGCGATGTCCTTAGCCTCGATCCACCGATCGGCGATCTTGTGGGCACCCGTTTGCGGTGATTGGCACCGCACCGGGGTGAAGGGCCGAGCCTTGAGTCCGCAACAGCAGGCAGGGCGCCCGTCATCAAGCCTTCGTGAATTTCGCTTCGGTTGTCAGCGCCTTCCTGCGGTCATCTGCGGTGCGCCGGCCGCGGAAGGTGCAGCTACACGGGGACCGGGGGCAGGGCGCGCAGAAGGTCGAGGGCACGGCTGAATGCGTCGGCCCACGGCCACTCGAGCGGCGTTCGCAGTCTCGGTCGCCCCGAGCGACTGACGAGGCGGCCCGGGACGGACAGGAACCGGGTGCGCACGGTGCGGGCCACGGTGAGGTGGTCCTCGGGGGTGATGTCGCCGAGCATGGCCGTCCAGCGGATGAGGTCGTGGGCCATCGCCGCGCACAGGAGCCAGGCCGAGTTGGCGAAGAACTGCCCCGAGGGGACGTGCTCGAGGCCGGCACCCTCCTTCAGGTCGCGGATGCCCAGTTCGACGGTGGCGTGGGCCCGGTGGAAGGCGTCGACGTCGACACAGTCACCGTCGATGTCGGTCACGAAAGCGAAGTGACGCCATTGGGGCCACAGCGTGGCCTGGCGCCCGACCAACCGGGTCCGGCGCACGATGAGACGCCGGCCCTTGTAGAGGCACTCGGCCACCTCGGCTTCGCCGTCGGCGGTGTAGTCGATGGGCGTCCAGGCCGACTCTTCGATGCCCTCGACGGCCCTGGTCACGGCTGTGACCATGCGCACGCCCATCGTGTAGCCGACGTCGAGGCGCTCCAGGGTGGCGAGCGTGGCGTTGGACCAGAAGCCGGAGTCGAAGCGCATGATCAGTTCCCCGGTGGCCCCGGCCCGGCGCACCCGGGCCACGACCTCCTCCACGAAACGCACCGCCCCCCGCTGGGTGTTGGCCGCCCCTTTGCGCATGCGGACGTGGAGCACCTCGCCCGTCCACGCCCGCACCGCGATCAAGGGGTGGTAGCCGAGAACCTTCGTGTGGCCATAGCCGGCACCGTTCTTGGTCTTGCCGCACACCTCGCAGATGGTGGAGTCGAGATCGATGACGAGCTGCTCGGCGCCCGGTCCCGCCCCGAGGTCCCAGGCCCGGCGCAGCGTCTCGGCCAGCACCCGGTCGAGCTGGCGAATGTGGCCGAAGGTGAAGGACCGGAGGAACGAGCCGAGTGTCGACGGCGCCATCACCCGGTGACCGAGGACCGACTGGGTTGCTCCCGAGCGCAGCATGTCGGCATGGTCGATATGGGACCCGCCCGCCGCCATGGCGTGCACAAGGGTCAGCACCTTGCGACCCGGCCGAGCGCCGCCGACCCGACCCGAGAGGTCGACGGTGGCGTTGATGAGGCGCTCCATCCCGAGCCGGACGGTCAAAGTGGCCACCAGCAGGAGCCCGGCGTTGGCCACCAGATTGGGCTCGTCGAAGGTCACCTCGATGCGGTCGATTCCGCGCGATACTGCTGTCACTGAAAGTGCCTCCTGGCTTGTGGGAAATTGGCGTCTTAGACACCGCTATTTTCCCAAGCACGGAGGCACTTTCCGCGGATACGCGGCTATCTACTCCAGTCGCTCATCGGTGTATCGAGGCTTAGACAATCGGCTTCGGTGCCATGCCCGGGAACCCGAATGAGCAGGGCTCGGACCCTCGGAACACCGGCACGGTCGACTCGCCGGTCGGAGATGAGGACGCCCGCCTTGCGACCTCACCGCTCGCTCCTACGTGGGCGGCAAGAGCATCCCGAAGACGCAGAACGGTTTCCTCGAGTAATCCGGACCGTCGTCTACTCCTGAACGTCATCGGGCCCACTGGGCCCGTGCGGGATAGAGATCGCTCAGCTGGGAAAGATCAGTACGTTAAAGGCGGCATTTAGCGCTATGGTTGATCCGTCCTCGTTGAATACGGCGGCGTCGTCGGTCGGGCTCAGGTAGTAGAGCACTCCCGTCGCCGCTGTATCGGAAGTTCCCCCCGACCCTCCGGGATTCCAGTTAGGTGTGTCGAAGAGCACCGCATTTGGATTCCCGGTCGACTGGGGGTTGACGATGATCGTGGAATCGCCGGAGATGTTGCTGTTCGTCGCTGTTTGGAGGACCATTTGTCCGCCGTTGCTCTTGGTTGCACCGATCATCACGTTGAAATGCACACCGAGAGGCATCCCGGCCAGGTCTTCATTGAAAACGCTCCATTTGTTCGATTCGTAGAACAGCCCGATGGTGTGATCATCAAGAGCTCCGTTGGTTCCCCCGGGATCGTAATTGGGGGTGATGATTATCTGAGCCTTCGGCTTGCCATTCGTCAGCTTCGAATTGATGGTGGTGAAATCGCCACCGCCGGTATTGCTCGGTGTGGCCGTCTGGACGAATACTTCTTTGCTAGGTTTCTGAACGACCAGAACGTTGAACGATGCCCCAATGGGTATGTTGGTCGATTCATCCTCATTGAAGATGGACCACTTCCCACTGCCCAAGAGGTTGTATAAGACACCAACAGGGACGGGGTCAGTTACACATGTACAAATACCACCCGGAGAGAGGTTCGGTGTAACGAACAACATTGCATTCGGAAGACCGTTCGTGGCGGCGTTGTTGACGAAGGTAACGAAGCTCGACGTATTGGACGAGGTCGCCGTCCAGATAAAGTGTGATGTCACGGTCACTGTCGCCGACGCGGGCGGTGCCGCCATACTCATTGGCACGAAGAGGCCGGCGAAGATGACGGCCGTTGACAGCACCAACCGGTGAACGCGGAACATCGGGCGAAATCCCATCCCACTCCCTTTCTCCAGATGGCTCAGGCAGCGTCCGGATGGTCGGCTCCATTTGCTGTCGAGTACTCGCGACCCGGCCGAGCTTAGAGCGATCCAGCGCTCTCCGCCTCCTCGGTCTAAAGGATCGTTCCACCCCGGGTGAACGCACCGGACCGCCTGTATCGCCGTTGATCGAGCTTGGCCGGGAAGTCACGTTGGCACTAGCGATCCATCTCACAGGCTCGTCAGCGCTTTCTGTCACGGGCCCGCCCGACGAGACTCAGCCTCTGCCTGAGCAGCATTCGGCTCCGCCAGCCAAGCATCCGCGTTGCGCTCAAGGGGTTCCCGTTGTAGGTCTGGTATGCCGGCCGCCCACTGATGATGTCGTATTGGCCGAACCGAATGGCGAGATTGCCCAACTCTGCATCGGAGCGCATGGGAGTCCAGAACAGACAGCCCTGGAAAAAGTAGTGAGTGACTTGGGACCACCTGGTCGATCCTTGAGCGCGGATGGCGGTGCCGCCGTGCACGAGATTGGCCGCCCAGATGACAGCGTCTCCTTTGCGCACATGGGCCTCGCTGGGTGAGAGACCGTGGGCGGACATCAATGCCTCTTGCATGTCCTCATACTCGGCATAGGAGAAGGACGTGGCCGTTCGGCCCAGATGGTGCGGCAGAAGATCTGGAAGCCTATGGGAGCCCGGGTAGTAGACGAGTGGTCCATTGTCCGGACCCACGTCCTCAAGCGCCACCCAGACACCACACATGAAGCGGGCCGGCAAGGAGTTGAAGTGGAGGGTGTCTGAATGCGGCCTCTGCTGTGTTCCGTACTTGAAGTTCAGAGTCTGGAACGGGACGGGCGGCCGATCGTAGAGAGTTCTCAGAGTGGCCAGGATGCTCGGATCGGTCGCAAGTGCACGCACGGTCGAACAGTCACGCCAGGCATCCTGGACTCTTCCATCGACGGCTCGGTTCCCGTCCAGGAGAGGCTCTGTTTCGGCCACGATTCGGTCGGCGGTGTCAGTCGTGACGACACCTGGAATGGTCACGAGCCCTGAGCGGTTGAGCTCTATGGCTAGGTTCCGATCGGACTCACCGATCTGCGAACGCATCTCCAATTCGGCGTCGAAAAAGGGTGACTCGAACCAGGGGGTGAGGTACCGATGGGAAGAGTCCATGCAGTGATGTTACTTCGATGCAATATCATGATCCGAGTGGACTTCTGACTCGAGCGCATCGGTCAGGTGGTTTCCCAGGTCGGCTCGCGGCGAGAACCGACCGCCGTCCCTCTCGCTTGTCAAGGAGGTTGGCGCGGATGCCGGCAAACCAGTGACGAGCTCCTCGAAGAAGGAGGCCGGGCGCGTCCGGGGACACCCGATCAGCCCATCTGAGCCTGACTCACCGTTCCCACAGAGGTGGTCGCATGACCTCTCCTGGCACCCAGGCAGATGTGGGAGGAAGTGTCGACCGTTCATTCGTTCGAGGAGAGACTTGCAGGTCCCATATTCGATTGAGCGAGTCGGCGATCACTGTGACCTCCTGGGCAATGTTTAGGCGAGCGCTGTCGACTTCAGTGTCGTACTCGACACCCGAATGAACCGACACTGCCTGATGCCGGGCCACGCCCGGTAGTCGACTTTGCCGCAATGCTTCCCTTTTCGCTGCAGTCTCCGGATCGCACCGCACACCGATCCAGAACACTTCCAAGCCGTTGAGCGCATCGTTCCATCGTCGTTGATCAGCAACGCCGTCAAGTGTGACGTCGTCGAGAAGCACGTCGATGCCGTTGCGAGCGAGGGCGGCAACAGCCATTTGGAATCCTGTGTACAACGCCATAAAAGTGTCTCCACGAGTGATCACCCCCTCTCGCATCGAGAGGCCTCTGGAGTCACCTATGAGGTCGGGGGGCAGCGTCCAAATCAGGAGGTCGATTCCGAGGAGTAGCCACGGCTCGGGAAAAGAGGATTGGAGAGTGCGTGCCAGGGTCGTCTTTCCCGCACTCGAGCCACCGTTGAGAATGATGATTCGTCCGAGTTGACCGCTGGTCGGCGACACCGTAACACCGTAGCTGCGGTGGGCCGTGGGCCACCATCACCGTTAGCCCGGCACGCCATCACCGGTGTGCCGGCGGTGTGTTCGCGCTCGGCGCATCCGCCGTCACCGTCGAAATCGTCTGCACCATTCTGCAGGCGTCACATCGGCCTCCTCCGAGTAAACGATTCCATAGCTTGCGTCTGCCGCTCTTGGGCTTCCTCGACGATCTCCGTCCGGTCGCCAAGGTCGTTCCACCACGTCATGTCTCCCGGTTCGTGTAGCAATCGAGGGTTGGTCGTGATGCGGGCGTTGGCAAGAGCGGCCAGGTTGAGTGCATCACTCGGTCGCGCATCCATTTCGTGGTATCCGCTAGTGGTTTCCACGATGACAGTCGCAAAGTATGTGATCTCAACGAGTTTGTCTATGCGAACTTCCGTCACCCGACCTTCACATGCTGTCAGCAAACTGGCGGCAAATTGGTAGGTCATCGGACGCGGCATCTCCACGTTCTCCAAACTGAAGGCCAGCGCGGTCGCCTCTGGGATACCGATGAAGATAGGCAGATGTCGGTCGCCTTCCGGGGTTTCGAGGAGGACAAGGGCGACTCTCGGAGAATCATGGGGATTGCTGGCCCGTACGTCGACGATGCGGACGTCGACGAAATCGGTGGTCGTTGACATGGTTGGCTCCTGGGGTCGAAGATCGACGAGGGACCGGCCGAGATTGGCTCGCGCATGGTGGAGGCGTGCCTTCACCGCGCTCACAGAGACACCGAGCTCGGCGGCCGCCTCCTTGTGAGTCAGACCGGATATATAGAAGAGGTAGACGGCGTCACGCTGGCCGGGGGAGAGGGCGTTGACTGCCGCCCGGATGTGTCGGCTGATGTCAGACATCTCGGCGAGCTCCTCCGGCGACTCGTCGAGCTGCTGACCCTGTTGTGCGGCCGAAGCACGACGCCTCTCCGCCATGGAGGACTTCAGCGCCTGGCGAGCCATGTTGAGAGCGATCCCAGAGAGCCAAGAGCCGAAGCTCTCGGGTTGAATCAGTCTGTCCAGATTGAGCCAGGATGCGAGGACGGCTTCCTGCACAGCGTCTTGACTTGCCTCAACGTCACCCAGCAGCCGTTGGCAGAGCACCAGAGCGGATTGTTGGTGACGCTCGACCAGCACGCCGAAGGCGGCCCTTTCCCCGGACCGGGCCAGCCTGACCAGCGCCTCATCCGAATCATCCCCCCGGCCCAAGGTCGCAGTCACCAACTACATAGTGGTCGCTGAGGCCTGTGGGGTTGCATCTGAGGGGATCGGGGAGTTGGGGGCGCTACCAGCTACTGCGACTGAGGTTGGATGCCGCTCCCCACGTCCCAGACGTAACACCAACCCGGCCTCGGGAGGCCGGGTTGGTGCGGTGTTGCGTACGTCTGTGCGTGCTGTCAGGCCAGGACCGGGACCCTTCCCGTGGCCCGCACTGCCGGGAACTCTGCATCAGCGGGCACCCGACGGAAGTGCAGCAGCCCGAACAGCGTGAGCAGGAACATGATGCCCGCCAAGATGAAGGAGACGATGGCGGCAACGAGCGCAATCTGTCCGAACGTCCCGAAGGCGTATGCCTCGAGGAGAAGGCCCCGAAGGGTGGTGCCCTGGAACACCGTCTGGACCTTGCCTTCGGCTGCGGTGTAGGCCGCCGATCCCTTGGGCAGGGCCATTGCCGCGGCAGAGAGCTGGGCGTACGTCTTGCCGCCACCGATCTGCTGCAGGTGCACACCGATGAAGTCATTGGCGTAGACCTCGGCCTGCTGACCCGTGACCAGCGGTTGGCCCGCGTATTTCCCTACCGTCGATACCATCGCGGGGGTGATCTCGGTCCCGGCCTTGGCGTGAGCAAACGCCGCCGCCGGCGGGAACGTGATCTGCTGCTGAGCCAACTGGTTGTGGACGTTCGAGTTGGCGAAGTTCGAGCCCCAAAGGCCCAGTGCGCCGGCGGCAAGCAGGACAACGACCAGGACGCCTCCTCCTGCCGTCAGGATCATGTCAAAGGTCTTGCGATTCACGGTCAATCCTCCTTGTCACCAGCCCGAAATAGGCTCTTGCTCCAAGAGTGCCGTTTATGTACCTGCCGACAACAGTGCCAAAGGGCCCATGGGATAGGGACCAAAGACCTATGTCGTGATCATGGGGTCCGACTCGGGCGGCAAGGCTGTGCAGGTCAGCGGACGAAACAGATGTCCAAAGGTCTTTGTCCTCTGGGTATTGCCGCACGAGATGTGGATCATCGATCGTGTGTCCATGTACTCCCACCTCCTCTGTAGTGCACTCGATACACCTCGACCCTCAGACGACGCACCGACGGCCGGCGACGCCTTGTCCGAACTCGTGCGATGCCGGACCCGCTTGAGCGCAGGTGTGTCGTTTCGCAATCGTCCGGAGTGGGCCCTACCCGCAGTGGCAGATCAGTTGGCTTATGACGTCGCCCTGGTGGGTTTCTCACAGCGCCTGGGCGTTGCCGTCGATGTCCTCGGATTCGATCGGCCCGGGCGCGAGCGCGCCCGGCTCGAGCGAGCTCTGGTCGCTCGTGGCATCAGCCTCGACGAGTTCCAGGGGAGCCCTCTCCACAACCGGGATGTGTGACGAGAGTTCGGCCGATACCGTCGCTCGAGCGGCCCTCGCCCTCACGCGGTGGCGCGGTAGCGGAGGTGGACCACGCCGTTGCCAAAACGACGCTCGTCCAACAGTTCGAGCTTCAGGCGAACATTGTCGGGCAGTGCCTGTGTCCCACCTCCGACAACGATGGGAGTGAGGAACAGGTGATATTCGTCCACCAGGCCGGCCGTGATCGCCTGGGCGGCGAGTGTCGGTCCACCCACTGTGATGTCGCGACCGGCCGCCGCCTTCATCCGCCGGACAGATTCGGGGTTGAAATCTCGTTCGAGCCGACTCCTGGCGCTGGACACCGTGTGCAGAGACGTGGAGTAGACGACCTTGTCGGCGGCCTGCCAGATCTTCGCGAAGTCCCGCATGAGGGGCGGTTGGCCGGAACGTGAGACCTCCGTCTCCCAGAACACCATGACCTCGTAGATCCGACGCCCATACAGGTACGTCCCAACCGGCCTTTCGAGTTCGTTGACGAAGGAGAGCACTTCGTCGTCCGGGGCCGCCCAATCGAAGAGGCCCTTCTTGTCGGCGACATAGCCGTCGAGCGACGTGATCGCCGAATAGATCAGCTTGGCCATGCCGGGATCTCCGTCGGTGACGTGCCCGTCGGCCTCCTCAACCAGCCCCACCAACTCCGGAAGCTGCTCGTCTGCCGGGCGACGTCATGCTCCTTCATCGAGACCCGTCATGGCCCGGAACTCACTCGTTGTATTGACATGCGGGAACGGTGCGTCAGGTGCGGCAACGCCGAGTGCGTGGCAGATCGGACCCCATGCGTCTCCCGGCTGCCACTCCACGAGACGCTCACGAGGTACGCGAGCCCGCACCTGCTCGTTGTGGCGCAAGTAGGCGGCCACACTGGCATCGTGGTCCTTCCAGTCGGGCGTGAAACGTGTGGCCAACAGCTCGAAGAGCATCCCCTCCAAAGGTGGCGGCTCGCCCGACAATCGACTTATGGCCGGCACGATGGTGGCACTGACGCTCTTCCACCATGCGTCGGCGTCCCGGCGGGTGGAGAGGAGCACAAGAGCATCGGGATAGACGTCCATGAGGACGTCGTAAAAGGAGGCCGCCGGCCAGTCGACGACCGCCGCATAACCCTCGAACACCGACGCCCAGTCCGCCTTCTCGTTCCGCACGGCTCTGTGCCATTGCTCGACGTCGTCGGGGCGCTCGAAGAGCTCGACCATGTGATAACAGGGTGCGGCGAGCAGCTGCTCGAGGGCCAGTTTCAATGAGTGCGTGCCGGTACGGCCAAGTCCCGCCCCTATTACCCGAAGTGTCATGGCCGGAAGATTAGACGGTGGCGAAAAGCATGAACCCGCCGGCGGGGGACGGCGGGTGCATGCCCTGATGGGAGGTTTCTCTACGCGGCGGTCGGGGCAGGTGTTCGAGCTGCCTTGTGGCTGAAGGTGTGGTTCACCAGCTTGACGACATACCCGTGCAGTGCCGCCTCGATCTTGGCGCCCTGGGTCGATGTGAACTTGTGGTTCGTCACGGCCTTGGTGACCTTGGCATCGACGGCGCTCATCAGAGCGTCAACCACCGTCTGCGTGCTGACCTTGTGCTCAGTGGCGACCTCGGCGATCGACTTTCCCGAGCGCAGTTCGCTCACGAGATCCTGGCGTGTGGTCCGGAAGGCTGTGAGGACCCTGTGGAAAGTATGAGGATTCAACCAAGAACCGGAGGCTCCCCGACGGACGCGTTCCTCAATATCGACGGTGCCCTGCGCCGCCGTCCTCTCCTACGGTGGCGTGAGAACGGCGCGAAGGGGGGACCGGAGTGGGCGCAAGGAGCAGGACGATCGTCCTCACGGCCGTCGTGTGCATCTGTGTGTCGATCCTCTCGGACGCCGCTTCGGCAAGGAATGCGCCTGGCTCACCCCGGTGGTGCGCACACCATCCGAGGAGCACTCGGCCCGCCTGTCGGCAGACGGGCAACGGTTCACCTTCCGACCTGACGGTCACGGTCTCACCCGACCCGGTGGTCGAGACCGATGGCTCCGACGTCGTGGCCGTGTTGTTCGTGGGAGCCAGCCCGGTCTACGCCGAACAGTCGGTGGAGATCGTCTCCAGCCTGAGGAATCGCTGTGCAAGCGTCACGACGGTCACCGACCAGGGATCCTTCTCCGGCTCAACCGCCAACGCCACCCTCGACGACGACGGCAACGCCACCTTCACCGTGATCGGTGCGTCATGTGCCGCCGGCTCCGTGCAGGTGACCGCCGACGTGGAGGCTGGCACCGACCCGACGGCGACGATGACTTTCAGCATCGACCCACCGACGGCGATGATCTGAGCGTCACGCGTCGCTGCACGGCCGTTAGTGGCGCCTGCTGGCGCTGGCAGGCTTCTCTGACGGATCGCAGCCCCCACCGCTGTGGCCACCAGGTGCGCGAGGTGGGATCCTAGGGAGATGTTCGAGCGGTTCACCGATCGTGCCCGTCGGGTCCTGGTCCTGGCCCAGGAAGAGGCGCGTCAGTTGAACCACAGCTTCATCGGGACTGAGCACCTCCTCCTCGGTCTCATCCAGGAAGAGGACGGCGTGGCCGCGAAGGCCCTGGTGCAGCTCGGGATCGCGCTGGAGGACGTCAGGGTGAAGGTGCACGACGTCGTCGGTCCCTCGGCCACCGGACTGTCGGGCTCGCCACCGTTCACACCCCGGGCCAAGAAGGTTCTGGAGCTGGCTCTGCGCGAGGCGCTCCAGCTCGGGCACAACTACATCGGAACCGAGCACATCCTGCTCGGTCTCGTACGCGAGGGCGAGGGCGTCGCGGCCCATGTGTTGGTCGGTCTGGGCTTCGACCTGGCGCGGGTGCGCCAACAAGTCCTCCTGCTCGTGTCGGGCGTCGCAGGAGGCGGGTCCCCGGGCGCCTCGGACGAGACTCCAGGCCACCCCCGTTTCGGCGGGGTCGTGGCGTGCTCGTTCTGCGGGAGACGGCCCCCGGAGACGGGCCGGCTCGTCTCCGGACGCGCCGGGGCCTTCGTCTGCCAACGCTGTGTCGGCGACCTGAGCGCACTGTTGGCTGAGCAGTCCGAAGACGTCCCCGGCGTCATTGTGCCGCCGGTGGTGATCACCGGTCGTGCTCCCGACGACGAAGACGTGGCGCGCACGGCGATCGCCTTGGCCTTCGGTCATGCGCTCGTCCTCAGCGACGACCGGCGGACCGTCCCGAGCGTCGAGGGTGGAGAGCTCCTCGCCCCCTGTCTGAAGGAGGCCCAGGAGCGGCATGCGGCGCTCAGGCGAAGGGGTCAGACGGTCACCATCGAGCGCGTTCAATTCATCGACGAGGAACACGCCTCCGTCTGGTTCGCTCCCTCGTTGGAGGGGATGCCCTCCAACCGGCGTCGCGGTGACGCGGTGGTGGTCGATTCGGTATGGAAAATGGCCCGAACAACGTTCTGCGAGCTGATGAAAATGGCCGGCGTCGAATGCCCGCCGACCCCATGACCGCGCCGGGGGACGCCGATGTCGGGCGTGCGCCGATCTGCCCGTATTGTGGCGTGACCGCCCTGCCCGGTGAACATGCGAACGTGATCGACGCTCACTTCGTCTGTGAGCACCCTGACTGCGAAGCTTTCGGAGAGATCGTGGACTGTGGCTCCTAAGCGACCAAAGCAAGCGTCGACTCACGTCTTGAGAGCACGAGAGGCGGTTCGGGGCCACAATAGGGAGGTGTCTCACGGCCGTCACGACCTCACCGAGTCTCGGGACCTGTCAGGAGCCGCGGGTCTTGGGTGAGCCGGCCTTCAAGACGATGATCACCGAGGTACGCCAGACGGCGTGAGCCGTTGGTCGTCCCGTCACCGAGGAAAGGTTCCCCATGCAGCCCGAGACGCAGCGAGGAGACGACGCCATAGTCGAGGACATCATGCGACAGCTGACGCAGACCGGCTACGCCACCATTCCGCAGGCCATCGGACCGGATCAGGTGGCGTGGGCCCGGTCCGAGCTCGAGGTCATCGTGGAGGGCACCCCGAGAGGCCGAGACGACTTCGAGGGCCACCTCACCCGCCGTGTCTACGGCCTGTTCGGAAAGACGCGGTCTCTCGACGCCTTGGCCGTCCATGATGTCGTCCTGGGTGTACTCGACCGCATCCTGGGCCACTACCAACTGAGCGCGCCCACCGGTATCTCGATCGGTCCGGGAGAGTCGGCCCAACCTCTGCATCCTGACGACGCCATCTATCCGCTGCCCCGCCCCCACCCCGAGGTCGTCGTCAACGTCATGTGGCCGCTCCAGGATTTCACGTCGACGAACGGGGCCACCCGGATCGTCCCCGGGAGTCACCGCTGGACCGACGAGCGTCCGGGTCCCGATACCGAGACCATCACGGTCGAGCTCCCGGCGGGCACGGCACTCATCTACACGGGCAGCGTCTGGCACGGGGGAGGGTCGAACCGAAGCGACAGCAACCGTCTCGGCGTCGTTCTCCACTACGCCGTGTCGTGGTTGCGTCCGGTCGAGAACCACGTCCTCGTCGTCCCCCCGGCCGCCGCCGCCCACCTGCCCGAGCGGCTCCAGGAGCTGCTCGGCTACAACATCCATCCGCCGTTCATCGGATACGTCGACGGTCGGCACCCCCGCAAGTTGATCGACGAGGTCGACGCATCCGTCACGGTGTGACGACGACGCGCCGGACCAGGACGATCTGCCCTAGCCGTGCACCTTCTCGTCGCGGAATCGCCTGCCGCCGTTCCTGAGCGGCGACACGTCGGCCAAAGGTGTACCCGACGTCGTGGTCAGGTCGAGACCCGTGTTCTGCCAGGCGGTGTCCGAGATGGACCCGTTGTCGCCTGAGGCGTCGACCGCATTCGCCGACTGGAAGGTCACCGGGCGGAAATGGGCCAGCGGATAGAGCCCTCCGGGGCGTGAGCTGTCGCCGCCCGGAGCCTCGACCACCCATTCGGCCGATGAGTTCTCGCAGGGCCGGCCGGAACTGCACAAGACCCCGGTCTGGTCTCCCGAGGTCGGAAAGGAGGTCGGATCGCTGGGGGCGCCCCCGTCGAGCGAGATCGTGTACATGTCGGGGTTGACCGGGGAGGCGTTCGTCCAGCAGACGACGACGAGCGACTGCCCGGAGGTGGTGTCGTCCACCGTCACCGTGTAGGTGTCGGCGGCGGAGGAGAAGACGACACTGGCGCTGATGTGGTCGCCGATGGCAACGGGAAAAGAGGACTGGATGTCATTGGTCGGAAACATCTCCCACCAGGCGCGGTACTGAGGTGTCCCGTTCACGCACTGGGCCTCGCTCCCGCCTTGCTCGACGGTCTGGGAACGACTTCCGTCGAGCCCGACCCAGAACAGCGCCCACGCGTCCTTTCCCGGCCCGCACGAGGCCCGCGTCTGGATCCAATCGGCGCTGACCGAGGTGAATTGGCCCCCGGTCAGGGATGTGACGACGTAGCCGGACCACAAGGAGTTGTTCTGGGGACAGGGCTTGGTCGGAGTCGGCACGCAGGACGGGGCCATCCGGGAATTCTCGGCCGGGTGCGTGAACGCCACCTCGGAGCCGGGACCGCCACCCGCACCGTGCGCCACCGCGGGCGTCGCGCCGACGCCGACGACGGCGCCACCGGTGATGAGGACGCTAAGCACGGCCAGACGCACGTTCGGTTTCCACCACGTCTGTCGCGACGATGTCCCGCGCCGCTTTCCCTGAAACACGCCAGCCCCCTCCACCTGGCCTACCCCCCGGACCCAGGTCCAATTCAATAGTAGTCCACCCCTGCCGGTGGGGTCCTCCCGGCGTTCCGGTGAACGTCAGCCTTGAGCGGGACGACCGACTCCGGTAGACCCTGCCCATGTCCGTCCTCGAAGCCCTGGCCATCGTGGGCGTGGGGCTCGTGGCGGGGACCATCAACACGATCGTGGGATCGGGGTCTCTGATCACGTTCCCGACCCTCCTGGCCTTCGGTTTCACGCCCGTCGTGGCCAACGTGAGCAACACCGTGGGCCTGGTGCCGGGGTCGTTGAGCGGCGCCATCGCCTACCGCCGCGAGCTCGAGGGTCAGAGGCCGCGGCTGGTCGTCCTGGGCGCCGCCTCGGTCACCGGCGGAATCACCGGAGCGTTCCTTCTCCTAGGCCTTCCGGGAAGCGTCTTTCGCCACGTCGTCCCGGTCCTGATCCTCGTCGCCTGCGTCCTGGTGGCCCTGCAACCGCGCCTGTCGCGGCGATTGTCGAAGGGGGACCACAACCCGCTCCACGGCGGAGTCCCGCTGTTCCTGAGCGTGTACGCCACCGGCGTCTACGGGGGCTACTTCGGCGCCGCCCAGGGCGTGATCCTCATGTCTCTGCTCGGGATCTTCCTCGATGATCACCTCCAGCGCCTGAACGCGGCCAAGAACGTCCTCGCCCTGCTCACCAACGGGGTGTCCGCCGTCATCTTCATCATCGTGACCCACATCGCCTGGGAGGCGGCCGGGCTGATCGCCGTCGGATCGGTGGTCGGGGGCCAGATCGGAGGTGCCCTCGGCCGGCGTATCCCCGCGGCGTTGTTGCGCGTGGTGATCATCATCGTCGGCGTCACCGCTGCGGTTGTCCTCCTGGCGTAGCCACGACGACCGGCGGCGCTCGTCGCTACGCTCGTCAGGTGCAGCTCGGCCTCGTCACCCCCATCGTGAACCTCAATCCTCGCTTCGAGGCCCTCGCCTGGGAGCGCGACGGGACGATCGCCGACGTGGTCGCCGTGGCGCGAGAGGCCGAGAGGCTCGGCTACCACTGGATCTCATGTCCCGAACACACCGCCATCCCCGAGGAGGTCGCCTCGGTCCGCGGCGGGCGGTACTGGGATCCCCTCGTCACCTTGAGCTACCTGGCGGCATCGACCGCCACCATCGGGCTTCTGTCGCACGTGGTCGTCCTCGGATATCACCACCCTCTGGAGATCGTCAAGCGTTACGGCACCCTCGACGTGGCCAGCGGGGGCCGCGTGATCCTGGGAGTGGGGGTGGGATCTCTCCAGGCCGAGTTCGAGCTCCTCGGCGTCGACTTCATCGACCGCGGCGCTCGGGCCGACGACGCCCTGCGTGCGATCCGCTCCTCGTTCGGTCAACGCAGTCCGCGCTACGCCGGCACCCACTACCGGTACTCGGGATTTTTCGTCGAGCCGAGCGGGCTCGATCGTCCGCTGTCGATCTGGGTGGGGGGACGCACACCCCGATCGCTGCGGCGGGCTCTGGAGCTGGGCGACGGTTGGATCCCCTTCGGACTCTCGCACGGGGAACTGCAGACGATGCTGGCCGCCGCGCCGGTGACCGCGGCCCTGGCCGGTCGCGCCGGTGGCTTCGAAGTGATCCTGGCCCCCGAACCGGCGCTCGACCCGGTGGGCGACCCCGCAGCGGCGGCCGCCGTCGTCGAGGCTTACGCCGAATTGGGCGCCACCGGCCTCAGCCTCCGCTTCCGCCACCGCTCGCGTGCCCACTACATGGAGCAACTCGGCGCCATGGCCCGGGTCGCCGCCGACGCGGCCACGCCCGGCTGACGCGAGACACCATGGCCGTCTACGTCGACGACTGGCGCCAACCGGCGACCGTGGGACCGGTCACTGCTCGCTGGTCCCATCTGACCGCCGACACCACCTCCGAGCTCCATCGCTTCGCCGCCGAGCTCGGGTTGCGGCCATCGTGGTTCCAGGGTCATCGGCACGATCCCTTGCGTGACCACTACGACGTGACCGACCGGCTGCGCGACGAGGCCATCGCCCGCGGGGCCGTGGCGGTCACGTGGCGCCAGGCGGCACGGGCCCGCCGCCTTCGCCGAGGGCGGGCCGGGGTCGCGACCGGGCCTCTACGCTCGGGCACATGACCACCAACGACGACACCCGGTCCCCGGGCCACGCTGCCGCTCTGCTCGTCCTCGGCGCGGCCACCCTGGGTGAGAGCGGCGGACGTCCCATGCGCCCCCGGATCCGCGCCGCCTGGAGGGGAGCCGTCCTCTCGGCGCCGGCCTACCCAGTGCGCTGCACGCCCGGCGACAACCTGGCCATCCACGTCGGGGTGGCGACGGCCCCACCGGGGCACGCCATCGTGGTGGACGTGGGCGACGCCGAGGAATTCGGCTACTGGGGCGAGGTCCTCACCACCGGTGCCCAGGCCCGGCGCCTGGCCGGGCTCGTCATCGACGGCGGGGTCCGGGACATCGCCGCCCTCGAGGGGCGCGGGTTCGCCGTGTTCTCCTCCACGGTGGCCCTGCGCGGCGCAGCCAAGACGGCGCCGGGATCGGTGGGCGCGACGGCCACCGTCGGCGGGGTCGAGGTCCACGCCGGTGACTGGGTGGTGGGCGATGCCGACGGCGTGGTCGTCATACCGGCCCACGCCGTCGAGGACGTGCTCCTCGCCGGCCGGGCCCGGGCCGAGAAGGAGGAAGGTCTCTTCGAGGCGCTCACCGACGGAGCCACCACCGTCGAGCTTCTCGGTCTCGACCCGTCTCCCGTCGACGTCGCTTAGACATCCCCGCCCGGCGCGTGGCGACGGCGGCGCTCAGCTCGTCACGAGGTTCGCCGGGCGCGTCCGTCGAGCACGGCGCAGACGCCCTCGCACGCCATCTGCGCCATCCTGGCCCGTGTGGCCTGGGTGGCACTGCCGATGTGGGGGAGGAGCACGGTCCGGGGAGCACTGAGCAGTCGCGGGTGGACCTCGGGTTCGCGCTCGTAGACATCGAGCCCGGCGGCGAAGATGCTCCCGTCGTGGAGGGCATCGGCGAGCGCCTCCTCGTCGACCACCGGCCCCCGCGCCGTGTTGACCACAACGCCATGTCGAGCCATCAGAGCCAGCTCGCGCCGTCCGATGAGGTGTCGGGTGGAGTCGTTCAGAGGGACGTGGAGGCTCACGATGTCGGCCTCGGCCAAGAGGGTGTCGAGCGAGGCGGTGTAGCCGGGGAGCGTCGTGTCGCGCCGGGTGTGGTGAAGGACCGTCATCCCGAATCCCCGGGCGCGCCGGGCGACCGCCGCGCCGATCCGGCCGTAGCCGACGAGACCGAGGACGCCATGGTGGACGTCGCGCCCCAGGTACTGGTTGATGCCCCACCCGTTCCATGCCCCAGCGCGCAGGTCGCGTTCGGCCTCCCACGCCAGCCTGCCGGCGGCCAGGATGAGAAGGAAGGCGAGGTCGGCGGTGGTCTCGTCGAGCACCCCCGGTGTGTTGCAGACGGCCACCCCGACGCGACGGGCGGCGGCGACGTCGATGTTGTCGTAGCCGACGGCGACATTGGCCACGACCCTCAGGCGACCGGCGGCTCCGGCGGTGAGGACGGCATCGTCGATCCGGTCGGTGAGCAGACAGACCACGGCGTCGACGTCGCCCACCGCGGCGACCAGGTCTTCGTGGGAGTACGCGGTGTCGTCCGCCCGTTGCACGATCTCGTGGCTCCGGGCCACGAGAGGATCGAGACCACCGTCGGGCAGGATGCGGGTGACGAGGACGCGGGCCACGTCGCCGTCGTCAGTGGGTCGTGTAGTCGATCGGCCCGGCGTCCTTCACACCGACGGCGAAGCAGAAGCAGTGGATGGGAGCGTGGTCGCTCACCGGGCGCAGGCTGTGGACCTTGTCCGGCGGGATATGGATGAGGTCACCCTGGGCGACGGGCCGCTCGTCGTCGTCGATGGTCATGATGCCCCGGCCGGTCATCACGTAATAGAACTCGTGGGTCGGGTGCGAGTGGGGGAAGACCTGTCCGCCTCCCGGCACCTCGAATTCGTTCACCAGTTCGAGGTAGCCACCGTCGGTGATCTCCTTCATCTCACGGGCGTTCACCAGCCACCACACCGGGACCGTGCCGTTGTGCTCGACGACGGGTTCGCGGTCCTCGATACTGCGGACGTCCATGACGGTGCCCTCCTCACCCGGCTGCGGCCAGTCTCCGTAGACTGACGGCGACGTCAGCGTAGATCAAAGGGGGACCGGGGCCGTGGCCGACATCGCCAGGAGCATCGCAAGCGCAGCCACTGACCACCGAGGCGTGGGCGCCGCTTCGGCTGGCTGCCCGTGGCCGACACCGACGCGGCCGACGGTACCCACCGACTGGCCTTCGAGTGGGATGACGTCCATCTGAACGTCATCTCGCCATGCTCCGCACGAGATCGTCCGCACCGAGCACGGGCTCCTGTGCGACGGGATGTTCCGCCACGACACCCACACCCAGGCGCTGCTGACCCTCGACGTACCTTCGGTGATCGCCGTCGCTCCCGCCGACGTCGACTTCGCCGACCCCGGCGATGTCGACGCGGTGCGCGTCTTTCTCCTCCGACCGCTCGATTCGTTCGTCCTTCACCGCGGCACCTGGCACTGGGGACCGTTCCCCCTGGGGGATCGTCCGGTGACCCTCTACAACGTCCAGGGCCTGCGCTACGCCGAGGACAACGTCAAGGTCGATCTGGCCGAGCGGGCGCTGGCCGTCGAGGTTCTCGTCGCCACATAGGGGTGTGGCCCGGGTCCAACGGGTCGTCGGTGCGCGATGGGATGAGCATCCGTGGGTCGTGACGGAGGCATGATCGGGGTATGCCGGGAGACGGGCCGGAACCGAGGGGCGACGACGCCGACGATCTCATCGGCCGTCTCCTGGTGGCATCGCCCCAGCTGGGGGACCCGAACTTCGAACGCTCGGTCATCTTGATGCTCGACCACGGCCCCGACGGGGCCCTCGGAGTGGTGCTCAACCGGCCCACCGGCCTCCCCGTCGACGAGATCCTCGACGTCTGGCGCGACCAGGCTGAGGCCGCCCCGCCCGGGGTCGTCTTCCGTGGCGGACCGGTCTCGCCCGACGCGGTCATCGGGTTGGCGCGCACCGAGGTCCCCGACGCCGACGAGTCACGGTGGCGGCTCGTCCTCGACGGCGTCGGCACCGTCGACCTGGCCGTCGACCCCGACGAGCAGCCGGTGGCCGTGGCCGGTGTCCGGATGTTCGCCGGCTACGCCGGATGGTCACCCGACCAGCTCGAGGACGAGCTGTCCGAAGGCGCGTGGATCGTCCTCGACGCGTTGGTCGCCGATGTCTTCACCGAAGAGGCCGGTGCCCTCTGGCACGACGTCCTCCAGCGCCAGGGCGGGAAGCTGGCGCTACTGGCCACCTATCCTCCCCATCCCTCGGTCAATTGAGGTGCGCGACATCGTGAGCGACGTGGTGCGGGCGGCCCCCGGGGACGTCGGGGCGTTGTCGAGCGTCTTCGCGCGCGCCTTCGACGACGATCCGTTGTCGCTCTACCTGTTCGGTGGACCGCGGCTGCGCGCCGCCGGACTGGCCCGCTTCTTCTCCATCCAGCTCCGGCACACCTACCTGCGCCACGGCGAGGTCTGGACCACGCCGGACCGCGCCGGTGCCGCCCTGTGGGCACCACCGACCATGCCCCGCCCCGGGGCGATGGACCTGGTGAGGATCCTCCCCGTCCTTCCCTATCTCTCGGTCTGGGGACGAAAGACGCCGGATGTGATCCGCCTTCTTGCCGCCTACGAACGGGCCCGGCCCCGCCAGGCGCACTGGTACCTCGGCACCCTGGGCACAGATCCCGACCGTCAGGGCCGAGGGGTCGGGTCGGCCCTGCTGCGCGTCGTCCTCGACCGCCTCGACGCCGACGCCGTCCCCGCCTACCTGGAGTCCTCCAAGCAGCGCAATCTCGCGTTCTACGCGCGCCACGGGTTCGAGGTCACCGGGGAGATCCTGACGCCGCGCGGTCCCACCCTGTGGCTCATGTGGCGGGAGCCGCGTCCGCCCACGGGGTGACCCGGACCGCCCCGGCCATCGGGGCGCGCCACTGCGCTCCTACCCGTTGCTGGATTTCACCGAGGCCGTCACGCCGGGGAAGGCGTGGTCGACACCGCGGTCGACCCCGACCGGAGTGGCGTCGATCCCGAGGCCGAAGCGCAACTGCGCCGTGACCACCTGCTCGACGAGCGGCCAGGCCATCGGGGGGGAAATGTCGGGAGCCGAGCACCCGTCGGTGGCGATGGCCTCGAAGGCGGGGGGGAGCTTGAGCGTCTTGACGAAGGCGACGAGCCCGCCCTGGGCGGCGCCGATGGTGCAGGCGTCATCGAAGACGTTGTGCCCGGCGCCCTTGACGAGGACGAGGGTCTTCGGTGGGTTCAGCCGGGCGTAGAGCTTGCGCGTGCCCGCTGGACTGACCACCTTGTCCGACCTCCCCTGCATGATCAGGCCGGGCTTGCTCGGCGGCGGCGTCCCGACGGACGGGGCCAGGCCGATGTAGGTCCGGATGTCGCTGTCGTCGGCCACGGTGATGGCGGCGCCGCCGCCGGCCGAATGGCCGAGCGAGGCCACCCGCGTCAGGTCGAGCTTGCCGGCGAGCAAGGTGCCGGGCGTGTGGTCCATCGTCCGGACGAAGGCCAGCGCCTGGCGCAGATCGGTGATGTCGTTCTGGCCGTGGCCCGTGGCCTTCGAGACCACCGCCTTCAGGTCCCGTGAACGGTGGTCGGGAGCGACCACCACGAAGCCCCACGTGGCCAGATGGTCGGTGAGGAAGCTCGACTGCTCGGGATAGCCCCCGTAGCCGTGGCTGAACAGCACCACCGGGAACGGGCCCCGGGAGCTGATGGGTACACCCGTGTAGGCGTCGGTGGCCAGCGTGGTCGGCAGCGTCGACGGCAACCCGGCGGGGATCGGTGCGGTGGGGGATCCGGTGAACCACCGCAGCAGGTTGATCACGTATGTCGACTTACCGGTGGTGGAGGCGGCGTCGACGGGGTAGGAGATGACGACGGGGTCGCCCTGCGGCGTCGTCTCGTAGGCCACCCCCGGCTTGTAGGGACCGTCGGTGGCGAAGGCCGTGTCCTGGGACGTCGTCGGTGTGGGGGGAACGGCATCGTGTGGTCCCGACACCACCGATGTCGCCGGCCCCGGCGTGCTCGAACAGGCGGCGAGGGACAAGGCGACGGCCCCCACGATGCCGAGGACCCGGGTCCACCGCCGCCCCGCGCCGGTCGACGCGTTACCACCGGAGTCCCCCGCCCACCGCACGCGCGCACCCTAATGGGGATCGACCTACTCGCTCCATTACTGGGTGAGTCTGGTCACCGAGCCGCCATCAGGTGAGCACTGTTGTACCCCGGGCCCTGAGCCCTACGGTTAGATCGTGCCCCGGCTGGTCGGTGAGGTTCCCGTGACGGCTGGTGGGATGTCGTGCCTCGAGCACTGATTGTGAGTCTTGCGATCCACCGGTCCCGGACACCGGGGCCCGAGGCTTGGTGTTGGTGGTGCGAGCGTGACCCAAATACTGATCGGCCCCTCTTGGTGCCCTGAATGGGACATGTCCGCTCGCGCTGCCGGCACCGGCCCGGTCGCCGTGCGTTGGCCTGATCAGAAGCTTGTCCGCCATTTCGGCGTGACCCCTCACAGTCCTGCCACAGCGTCGTTCGGACCGGAACCGACAACGACTACTCCCCTTGGCAAAGGAGCGATTCCATGTTGGCAGACCACGTCGACGTCGTCATTGGTGTCGATACCCACAAGCTCACTCACACGGCGGCCGCCTTGAGCCCGGCCGGAGCGGTCTTGGAGCAGGTGACCGTTCCGGCCGATCCGAAGGGCTATCGCCGCCTGGTCGCATTCGCAGAGAGGCACGGCCAGACCCGGCTGTGGGCCATCGAGGGCACCGGCAGCTTCGGAGCCGGTCTGACGACCGCCCTGCTCGGTCGCCAGGAGAGGGTCATCGAGGTGGACCGGCCGAAACGTCCGGCCCGGCGGGCCGGGGCCAAGAGCGATGACATCGATGCCGTGCGCGCCGCCCGGGAGGTGCTGTCCGGCGACCGGGCCGGCGAACCTCGGTGCCGAGGCCAGCGTGAGGCGATCCGTGTCCTGCTCACTACCAGGGCGCAGGCCATCGAGTTCCGCACGCGGGCCATCGCCGCACTTCACGCCCTGGTCGTGAGCGCCCCCGACGGTCTGCGCGAACAGCTTCGAGAGCTGACGCTCGGTCGCCTCCTCGACACCTGCGCCGCCCTGCGTGGATCGACCCGCCAGAATGCCGAGGAGTTCGCCACGGCCATGGCCATGCGGGCGACGGCACGGCGGGCGCTGGCCTGCGAGCGCGAGGCTGCGGAGCTCGAGGTCCAGCTCGAGGCGCTCGTGCGTCAGGTCGTGCCCGCACTCCTGGAAGAGGTCGGAATAGGCCCCGTGGTCGCCGCCCAGGTGATCGTGTCGTGGTCGCACCGGGGACGGGTCCGCTCCGAAGCGGCCTTTGCCCAGCTGGCCGGCGTCGCTCCCGTCCCGGCCTCGTCGGGCCAGACCATCAGACACCGGCTGAATCACAGTGGCGACCGTCAACTCAATCGTGCTCTGCACACCGTGGTGATGGTCCGGATGCGCCAGGACCCCACCACGAAGGTCTATGTGGCCCGGCGCCTGGCCGAGGGCAAGACCACCCGGGAGATCAAGCGTTGCCTGAAGCGCTACGTCGCCCGTCAGTTGTTCCGCCAACTCGAGGCGATGCCGATCGCCCCTTGACAGAACATAGAAGCGTCCCATTAGGAGGCTGCTGGGGTCCTCGGGCTCGTGTTGATGCCGGTCAAACGAGGGAGGAAGCCCAGATGATCTTTGTAGGGGTGGACTGGGCTGAGGCCCACCACGACGTGTGCGTGGAGGATGAGCATGGCAAGCGGCTGGGATTGGGTCGACTTCCGGAGGGAGTGGAGGGAATCGCCCGATTCCATGATCTGGTCGGTGAGCACGTCGAGGAGCCGGGTGAGGTCGTCATAGGGATCGAGACCGACCGGGGCCTGTTCGTGACAGCGCTCTTGGCGGCCGGTTATCAGGTCTTCGCCGTCAACCCGATGTCGACGTCGCGCTATCGGGACCGCCACTCGACCTCAGGGGCGAAGTCCGACCCGGGCGACGCCAAGGTGCTGGCTGACATGGTTCGCACCGACCGGCACAATCACCGGCTGATGGCCGCCGACACAGAGACGGTGCAGGCGGTCAAAGTGCTGGCCCGGGCCCATCAGACGATGATCTGGTCCAGGATGCGCCAGGCGAACCAGTTGCGTTCGACCCTTCGTGAGTTCTACCCGGCAGCGCTGGTCGCCTTCGACGATTTGACCAACAGCGACGCCCTGGAAGTGCTTCGGATGGCGCCCACTCCGGAGCTGGGCAAGGCCCTGTCGCGCTCGAAGATCGCGGCTGCGTTGCGTCGTGGCGGCCGCCAGCGCCGACTCGACGACCGGGCGGTCGAGATCCAAACGGCTCTGCGCTCCGACCAACTCGGCATGCCTTCTGCGGTGTCGACGGCGATGGGGACATCGGTGACGGCCAGCGTGGCCGTGATCGCCACCATGGTCGCCCAGATCGACGCTCTGACCGAGGAGCTCGAAGCGGGTTTTGAGAAGCACCCGGACGCAGAGGTGATCCGTTCCCTGCCAGGACTGGGGATCATCCTCGGCGCCCGGGTGCTGGGCGAGTTCGGCGATGAGCCGAACCGGCGGATTCAACCAGTGAGCGCAACGACCTCGGCAAACTTCTCTGATGGTGTCATATAACCGAGCGTCTTGCGAGGTCGTCCGTTGAGGCTGCGTTGGATGCGCACAAGGTCTTCGGCGCTATGGACGGAGAGATCAGTGGTCTTGGGCATGTATTGGCGCAGCAGTCCATTGGTGTTCTCGTTCGAACCACGCTGCCAGGGTGAGTGGGGATCGCAGAAGTAGACCGGGATACCGGTCGCCACCGTAAAGCTGTTGTGGCGGACCATCTCTTTGCCTTGGTCCCAGGTGATCGAGAGGGCCAACTCCTCGGGCAAGGTGGCGATGGCCTTGATCATCGCCTTCTCCACGGCTTTGGCCCCATAATCACCGGGCAGGTGGAGGAGCAGTACCAGGCGTGTCGTTCGTTCAACCAACGTGCCGACGGCCGATTCGTTCTTGGCCCCGATAATCAGATCGCCCTCCCAGTGCCCGGGCACGGCCCGGTCAGCGACCTCGGCGGGGCGTTCGCTGATCATGACCATCCCGGGGATCTTGCCCCGCCCATTTCTCGGGCCCTGGTGGCGACGGGCGATGCGTCCCGAACGCAAGCAGCGGGCCAGCTCACGGCGCAGCTCACCACGACCCTGGACGAAGAGGGACTGGTAGATCGTCTCGTGGCTCACGTGCATCATCGGATCGTCGGGGAAGTCCAGGTGCAAGCGGGCCGAGATCTCCTGGGGCGACCACATTTCCTCGAGCCAGGCGCTGACCTGGGCCACCAGGGCCGGATGGGCCAGTTTGGGGGCCTTCGGACGCTTTGCCGCTTCTTTGGCCCGACAAAAGCCCTTCCAGGCTCCGTAGTGCTCGACCCCCCCGTTGGCGGCCACTTCCCGAGTGACCGTCGAAGGCGCTCGTCCGAGTCGGCCGGCGATCGACGTCATCGATTCACCCTGCCGCAGCCCGATCATGATGTCCTCGCGCTCTTCTGCGCTGAGGCGCCCGGGAGCCGGTTCCCAGCCATCTGGTCTCCCGGGCCTCACCTGCTTTTGATAGCGGGTGGCACGGGCCAAATCCAGACTGACATTGAGCTCTCTGGCGATCTCCTTGAACTTCATGCCCTTGGACCTGAGACGACGGGCCATCTGCTTTTGCCCAACGGTCATGACGTGCGCACCCATCTGGGTCCTCCTTGGTCAGGGCAACGAAGCGTTGCCTCCAGACCGAGGTGTTGCGTGGACCCCTTGAATCCGCCACCGCTACTGCACCCCCAAGTCTCGCAAGAACTACGCCGGCACGTCACCGATCACCCGGGCCTCCGGAACCAAGCGGACCGTGCTGGCCCGTTATGTCCGCAACCACCGCCTGGCCGACGCCATCTACATGTGGGCCTTCGCTGCCATCAGCGCCTCACCAGGAGCTCGAGCCCTCTACGACAACCGCCGGGCGGCTGGGGACACCCATCACGCTGCCCTCCGAGCCCTCGGCAACCGCCTCGTGGGGATCCTTCACGGCTGCCTCGAACACCATGCGACCTATGACGAGACCATCGCCTGGGGCCACCGAATTGCCCCACTCGCTGACGCTGCTTGACAAATTGGAGCCGTGGGATGTCTAACCGTTCGGCATCCCCACCACCCGCAGTGAACCCTCGGTCCGGGTGGTGACGGCCGGGAGCATCACCCGGACCCCCTCCGGCAGCCGACCCGGGTCGGCCAACAGACTGCGCAGAGTCTGGATAACGGCCCGGGCCCCCGCCGACGGCATGCCCCGGGCCCGCTGGGCCAGCACCACGTGACGAGGCGGGAGGTCGTCGATCCCGATCGAACGGAACCGGGGACGCAGGTGGGGCGGGACGGCGGTGGCGGGGAGCACGGCCGGCCCGTAGCCCTCGAAGGTGAGCGATGCCAGAAGGCGGACGCCGTCGAGTTCGGCCCGGGGGCGCAGCTGGAGGCCGGCGGGTCGGACGGCGGCGTCGATCTCGGCCCGGAAGGCGGTCCCCGGGGCGGGGAGGAGCAGCTCGAACCGGGTGAGGTCGGACAGGGCGATCCGCGCCACCCCGACCAGCGGGTCGTCGTCCACCGGCACCACCAGGACCAGGTCCTCTTCGAAGAGGGACTCGAAGATCAGGTCGCGCCCGGGGACGGGGAGGGTGAGGACGGCCATGTCGAACCGCCCGGCGGCCAACTGGGGCTCGAGACTCGAGGTGATCCCGTCGGCCACCACCAGTCGCAGGTTGGGGTGCTTCTTCGAGAGGTCGGCCAGCAGCACCGGCGTGATCCACCGGGCCGTGGTGCCGATCATGCCGATCCGCACGGTCCCTCCCACCTCCTCGCGCAGCGCCCCCAGATCGGCGGTGACGGCGTCGATCTCGGCCAGGATCCGGTAGGCGCGCGCCGCGACGACCTCCCCCTCGGCCGTGAGTCGACCGGCGGACCGGTCCACCAGCGTGGTCCCGAGCTCCTTTTCGAGCCGGGCCACGTGGGCCGAGATGTTGGACTGGACGGTGCCGAGAGCGTCGGCGGCACCGGAGAACGACCCGTACTCCGAGACCGACACCAGGGCCCGCAGGTGTCTGACTTCCATCGCTTATAGAGATACCATAAATCGCATTTAGCTGTTTGACTGATCGTGGGCGAAGGCGCAAAATATCCCCAGACCCCAGGGAAGGGCACCCCCCCGCCATCCCTGTCGAGTCGGTGCGAAGGGACCGGATATCCCCCATCCGGTCCCTTCGCCGCGTCAGGGGTTCCGAATTTCCGGCGGGCCGTCGCCGTCCCAGGCTCTAACGTTCGCGGCATGGTGACCGCTCGCAATTCCGGGATGCCACCGACGACACCCGTCGGGAACCGAGGCAAAGCGCCGAAGGCCACCGCCGGTGACCGGCGCCCGGCGCGCGCGCACGAAGCCGTCTTCGTCGACCTCGACCGGACCCTTCTGAGAGGCGCCAGTGGCCTCGTCCTCGGGGCCGCCATGCGGGCGGAAGGTCTGTTCGACGGCCGTCCGTCGCTCCCGGGCGAGAGCCTCCTCTACCGGCTCTACGACCTCCAGGGCGAGAGCCTCGCCTTCATGGCCATGGTCCGCGCCGCCCCCCGGTTCACGAGCGGCTGGGACGTGGAGGCCGTCTGCCGGGCCGGCGCGCGGGCGGCGCCGGATCTGGCCGGGCTCGTCCAGCCCTACGCACCGGCCGTCCTGGCCGGGCACCGGGCCGCCGGTCGTCTCCTGGTCCTGGCCACCACCTCACCCGTCGACCTGGTGGCCCCGTTCGCCGAGCTGCTCGGTTTCGACGACGTCGTCGGAACCCGCTACGCGCGCCGCGACGGGCGGTACACCGGCGGGATCGACGGGGACTTCGCCTGGGCCACGGGAAAGCTGACGGCGGTCCGCCGCTGGGTGGCGACGGCGGGTGTGGATCTGGCCCGCAGCCATGCCTATTCGGACAGCGTGTTCGACGTCCCCCTGCTGCGCGCCGTCGGCCATCCCCATGCGGTCAATCCCGACCGCCGACTGCGCGCCGTCGCCACCGCGGCGCGCTGGCCCATCGAACACTGGGACCGGCCCCCGGGGGTGCCGAAGATGGTGGGCGTCGAGCCCTACCACCTCCTGCGCCCGTTCGTCCGGCCCGAGGCTTTTCCCTACGCGCGCTTCGACATCGCCGGGATCGAGAACATCCCGGCGCGCGGTCCGGCTCTTCTGGCGTCCAACCACCGCAGTTACTTCGACGTGGTCGCCCTGGCCATCATCGCCGCCCGTCTGGGTCGCCCCGTCCGTTTCCTGGCCAAGCGCGAGCTCTTCGACGCGCCGGTCGTCGGGCAACTGGCCCGTGCCCTCGGTGGGATAAGCGTCGACCGTGGCAGCGGATCCGACCAACCTCTGCACGACGCCCAGCGCGCCCTGGAGGCCGGTGAGCTGGTCGTGATCCTGCCCCAGGGCACCATCCCCCGGGGCGAGGCCTTCTTCGACCCCGTGCTGCGGGCCAAGACGGGCACGGCCCGTCTGGCCGCCATGACCGGCGTGCCCGTCGTACCCATCGGGCTCTGGGGCACCGAACGCGTCTGGCCCCGGTCGGCCCGGTTGCCCACCATGACCACCTTCACCAACCCGCCGTCCATCCGCGTCCGCGTCGGCCCCGCGGTGAAGCTCGGCCTGGAGGACGCCGTGGCCGACAGCGCGGCGATCATGACGGCCATCGTGGCCCTGCTTCCCGACGATGCCTCCGCCGTGCACCGGCCCACCGACGAGGAGATCGCCCGGACGTTCCCGCCCGGACATCGCCCTACGTGAGCCCGCGGTCGCCGGCCGGCGACGCCCCGCCGTCGGGCCGACGCGTGCCCGTGCGGGCGCGCCTCGCCGGTGGCACGGCGGTGGCCGTCAGTGCCGCGTCGCGCCGGCTGGGACTGGGCGGTGGATCCGTCATCGGTGGGCGCGTGGGACTCTTCCTCGAGCCCGACCTCCTCGCGGTCCTGGCCGTGGGCCGCCAGGTGGCCCTCGTGAGCGGGACCAACGGCAAGACCACGACCACCCGCCTTCTGGCCGCCGCCCTCGGCGGTGCGCCCCGGGTGGCCTCGTCGGCAGCCGGCGCCAACCTCCCGCCCGGACTGGCGGTGGCACTGGCGGCGTCGCCTCCGGGGGCCCCGGCCGTCCTCGAGGTGGACGAGGCCTATCTGGGCACGGTGGCCGCCGCCGTGGCCCCCGAGGTGGTGGTGCTGCTGAACCTGTCGCGCGATCAGCTCGACCGGGTGAGCGAAGTCCGGATGGTGGCCAACCGCTGGCGCCGGGCCCTGTCGGGCCTGGAGACGACGGTGGTGGCCAATGCCGACGATCCCCTGGTCGTGTGGGCGGCGGGGTCGGTCGCCAAGGTGATCTGGGTGGCGGCCGGGCTCCTGTGGCACGGCGACGCCGTCGGGTGCCCGTCGTGCGACGGGCGGATCGTGTTCAGCCGTCCGGAGGAGCACCTCCCCGGATGGGCCTGTGCGTGCGGCTTCGCCCGTCCCCATCCCGACGCCGTCCTGACCGGCGACGAGCTGGTCACGGCCGACGGGCGGCACCTCCGTCTGGAGCTCGCCCTCCCGGGCCGGGCCAACCGGGCCAACGCAGCGGTCGCCGCCATCGCCGCCGGCGTCCTCGGAGTCGACGAGGCCGACGCGCTGGCGTCGATGTCGTCGGTGGCCGACGTCGAAGGCCGCTTCGCCACCGTCACCCGCGACGCCGTCACCGCCCGCCTGCTGCTGGCCAAGAACCCGGCCGGATGGACGGAGCTGCTCGACATGCTCGACGGGGGCACCGATCCGGTCGTGATCGGTATCAACGCCCGGATCGCCGACGGCCACGATCCCTCGTGGTTGTGGGACGTCGCCTTCGAGCGCCTGGCCGGTCGGTTGGTGGTGGCCACCGGCGACCGCCGACGCGACCTCGCCGTCCGTCTGCGCTATGCCGGGGTGGCGCACACGACGGTGGCGGACCAGGGCGATGCCCTCGGCGCGTCGGGTGCCCCCCGTGTCGAATACGTCGGGAACTACACGGCCTTCCAGGACCTGCGTCGGCAACTGGCCCGACCCGCTCATGGCCAACCGCACCGAATGGGGACACCGGTGGTCGTGCCGTCGGCTGTCGTCCCGGAACCGACCTCGACGGGGGGCGGCACCGGCGGGCGGTCACGGCCGGCCGGTCGCCGCGCCGCGCCGGGCGAGTCGGCGCTGCGGGTGGTGGTGATCTACCCCGATCTTCTCGGCACCTACGGCGACGGGGGCAACGGGCGCGTGCTGGCGGCGCGCGCCGCGTGGCGCGGTGTGGCGACCGAACTCGTCCTGGCCGTGGCGCACGCGCCCCTTCCCGAAGGCGCCGATCTGTACTGCATCGGCGGCGGGGAGGACGGACCGGAGGTCCAGGCGGCGGAGGCCCTGGGCGACGGCGCGCTGGAGAGGGCGGTGGCCCACGGAGCCACGGTCCTGGCCGTCTGTGCCGGGTACCAGATCATGGGGACGTCGTTCCCCGGGGCCGACGGTCGCCCCCATCGGGGGGTGGGGCTGCTCGACATCGACACGGTGAAGGGCGCCGGCCGGCGGGCGGTGGGCGAGATCGTGGCCCAGCCCCTCGCCGTGCCGGGGGAGACGGTCGCCCTCGATCGTCTGACCGGTTTCGAGAACCACGCCGCGGTCACCCGACGGGGTCCGTCGGTGCAACCCCTGGCGCGTGTCATCTCCGGCGTCGGGGACGGTGGCGGATCGGGGACAGACGGGGCCCGGGCCGGTCGGGTCATCGGGACCTATCTCCACGGCCCGGTCCTGGCCCGCAATCCGACCTTGGCCGACCTGCTCCTGGCCCTGGCCACGGGCTCGGTGCCCGCACCTCTCGACGACGAGGAGGAACAGGCGCTCCATGGCGAACGCCTCATGGCGTCGTCGGCTCCCCGTCGCGCCCGGGCGGGGATGGCCGGCGCCGCCTGGCGACGGCTGGTCCACGTGCGTCGATCGTGAGCGACGCCGTCGGTGCGACTGACCCGACGGCGGCCGGAATCAGTCGCCCGACACCGCCCACCGGCCGTCGTCGCCGTCGTCGCTGTCGCGGGGGTCGGGTCCGAGCGCCCACGACCGGCGCCAGGCGGCGGCCTGCGGTCCGCGCGCCGACGGCGTCGTCCCGGCCCCGGCGCGCCGGCGCGCCGTCCACCAGTCGGTCCGTCGCTCGTCGGCCATGGTGGCGAGCGTCGTCTCGATCCGCGTCCCGAAGCGCCGGGCGTCCTCTGCTTCGGTGGGGGAGAGAGGGGACCCGAAGCTGATCCGGGTCGGGTGACGGCGTAGACGCCCGCCGTCCTTGGGCAGGATCCGCCAGGTCCCGTCGATGTGGACGGGGACGACGGGTCGGCCCGTCCGCCGGGCCAGGTAGGCGGCGCCGCCGCGAAATTCCTGGAACCAGCCGTCGGGGGAGCGACCGCCCTCGGGGAAGATGACGAGGTTCCACCCGTCGTCGAGAAGACCGGCGGCCGTGTCCGCCGACCGGCGGTTCACCCGGTGGCGTTCGATGGGGACGGCACCGAGACCGAGTGCCCACAGATGGGCCTTCCACCGCCGGTCGAAGAAGTGGTCGGCGGCGGCGGCCACCACGGTCTTGTGCCGGAATCGCCGGGGCAGGATCGACAACAGGAGCCCCGTGTCCAGATGGCTGGCGTGGTTGGCCACGAAGATGGCCGGCGGTTCGACCAGCTCGAGCATCTCCGCCCCCCGCACCTCGGGAGAGGCGACGGCGTGGGCCAACGGACGCGTCACGTTGTCGAGCAGGATGGCCCGCACCAGCCGAGCCGGATAGCGACGCGACCACGTCGGTGTCGTAGTCGACGCCCAACTTCCGCTCGGGAGCGTCGCGCTCGACCCCGTCGGGCCAGTGCGGAGCCGACCACGGAAAACCTCCGGCACCTCCCCGGTGGGCGCGGCCGATCAGCTCCGTCATCGTCCTCATGCGACCGCCATCACGACACGTCCGCCATGAGCAGCGGCGGAGAATGGAGATGGGTGAGTGACGGGTCGCGCCCCACGACGTCGGCCGCCATCTCGAGGGCGTCGGCCATGGTCGAGGCGGGAGTGAAACCGAGACGCCTCACCGCGGCGCGGTCCCCGCCCACGATGATGACCCCGCCCAGGTGCTCGAGCGCGTGTGCGCACCAGTACCACATGTAGAAGGGGTGGACGCCGTGATAGGCGTTCCCCGTCCGGTAGAGATGGACGTACCAGGGGTCGGTGGCGTAGGACTCCTCGTACTTGCCCACGTCGACCGGATCGGTCGTCTCGGACAGGACCTGTTCGAAGAAGTCGATGTAGCTCGGATGGTGACCGGGGTGGAACGCCCACGGCGTCGGATGGCTCATGATGACGACCCCGCCCTCGCGCACGAGAGGACGGCCCCGGTACATGTTGAAGAAGTAGCCGAGCCCCAGACAGGCCACGAGGATGGGGTTCATGATCGAGTTCACGTTGTAGGGACAGATGTAGGGGAGTCCGAGGGTCAGGATGTCGGTCTGGCCCTCGACGGCCACCAGTTGCTGGGCGTAGACGTTCTCGGTCGTCCGGGCGTGCACGGCCTCGACCTCGCCGGCCTGGACGCTCGTCATCCGGTAGGGGGAGCGCACGGAGTGGAGGACCTGTCGCCCCAGCCGGTCCGGCGTCCGGGCCAGCGTCGCCGAGGTGGCCAGGAAGGCGGCCCGGTCGCGTGCCGACCACTCCCACTCGCGGCGTTCGAGGAATCGCATCTGGGGCGGGAAGGTGTCGGTGTTCAGGTTGGTCTCGATCTGGAAGACCTTCACTCCGGCGTCGGCGATCAACCGTCCCATCCGCCAGTTCGACGTGTGCAGCTCGGAACGGTGCTGGTCCATGAACGACCGGCTCTGCTGCATGGTCCGGGCGTTGTGGTGGTGGCTGCAGGCTCCGGTAGCTGGCCAGTCCCGTGGCCACCGACTTGTGGCCGCCGTCCATGGCCACCAGGTTGATGTTGACGTAGACGAGGAGATCCGACGTCGCCGCCCGCTTGTTGATCTCGACGTCCTCGCCCTGATCGGTGAGCCCGAGATGGATCAAGTTGTCGGGATCCTCGGCGTCGTGCTGCTGCAGGAGCCCGTGGGGCTGCGAAGGCGTCGTAGACCCGGTCACCCACGATGTGGCGCAGCTCGGCCTCGGTCATCCGGCGGTGCAGCGCCAGAGCGCAGATGAGCACGACGTCGTCGACCCCGGCCTCGGCGGCGAAGTCGAGGACCTGCTCGATGACCAGTTGCCGGTTGTCGGGCCGCCGCATCGGGGGCAGGGGCAGTGAGACGTCGTCGAAGGCGATGGTGAGCCGCATCCCCGCCGCAGCAGCGCCGGCAGGGGTTCGGAGTCCCCGAGCGGATGGACAAGCGCGTGGCGGATGGCGCCCACCGGGTCGTCCAGCGGCATCGACGGGCTCGGGCGCATACAGGACGCGGCTGCCTTCGGGCAGCCGTTCGAGCCGGAAGCCCTCGCCGTGCCAGAAGAGAGTCGGTGGGGTGGAGCGGTCGACCTCGAGGACGAATCCCGGTCTCGGGCTCATGAGCTCAGTCCTTTCGCGATGCCGCTCGGCGCATCTCGAACACGACCTTCACCGCGCCCCGCCGCCCGGCCGCCCCGGCGTGGGCCACCGCTTCCTCGAAGCGCTCCAAGGGGTAGTGGGCCGAGACCAGCCGACCGAGCGCGCCGGCGGCCACGACCTCCATGGCGATCGTCGAAGGTCGGTCGCCGCGACCCACCGGCGCCGCTCGGACCCGTAGGCGTAGGCGCCGGTCAGAGACACCTCGCGGTGCCACAGCGAGGCCAGGTCGATCTGCACCTTCCCGGGCATGCCGACCAGGACGATCCGCCCCCGGGGCCGCACCATGGCCAGAGCCTGGGTCAGGGACTCGGCGCTGCCCACGCAGTCGACCACGATGTCGGCCCCGCCCGTGAGCTGACCCGAGTTGGTCGAGTGACCGTGACCGCCGCCGCACGGCCCGGGCCAACTGTGCCGGGGTGACGACCAGGTCGGCGCCGAGCTCCCCGGCCAGATCACGTTGGTGCCCGTACTTCGCCCCCACCAGAAGGGCACCGGGCGTGGCCAGCTGGCGCAGGGCGGCCATGGTGGAGAGACCCACGGTGCCCGCCGCCGAGGACGGCCACGGTGTCCCCGGGCTCGACCCCGGCGGCCAGCGCCGCGTGACGGCGCAGGCGGCGGGTTCGACCATCACGGCGTCGTCGTCGGACAGCGCATCGGGCACGACGTGGAGCTGGGTGTCGTGGGCGACGAGCCCGGCCTGCGACCAGCCCCCCCCGGTGTCGGCGCAGAAGCCGATCTGCAGTCCCGGCGCGAGATGGCCGAAGGCGACCCGCTCGCACCCGCCCGACGCGGCCCTCGGCGCACGCCGCGCAGGGCGGGTCGATCCCGCGGGGGATGCACCCGAGCACCGGCTCCACCACCACCCGCGTCCCCGCCGGCAGTCCGCCGCCGGTGTCGTCCGACCCGGCGCCGTCGTCCTCCACCACCCCCACCACCTCGTGGCCGGGGACGAAGGGGAAGCTCACGATGTCCTCGAAGTAGCGCGAGCTGCGGCCGTCCAACGTGGCCAGGTCCGACCCGCAGATGCCGGCCAGCAGCGGCCGGACCCGTGCCACCTCGGACCCGGCAGCCCCGGTGCGTCGACGTCGGTCAGCCGCAGGGGCCCGACCGCCGCGCCTCGTCCCCGAACCCCCGAGCGACGAGACCAGCCGGGCGGCGGCGAACCGGGGCAGGCTGCGCTCGACGACGAGGCCCTTCATCGCCCCGTCCTCCCCGCCGTCCCGCTCCTGGACGTCCCGCTCCCCGGCGACCCGCTCCCCGGCGACCAGCTCCCCGGCGACCCGCTCCCGGCGGTCAGGGAGTCGAGCATCCCCTCGAAGCGCGTCCACCAGCGCGAGACCCCGTGGTCGAGCGGTCCGACGGGCAGAACGGGCCGACCGCCGCCGCCGCCGGCTTTGTCCCAATGCTCCACGTGCCAGCCCCGGCGCCGGGCCACCGCCGCCAGCCGGGCTTCGGGGTTGACGGCCACGGGGAACCCGACGCATTCGAGCAGGGGCAGGTCCGATGTCGAGTCGGCATAGGCCACGGACTCGCCGAGGTCGAGGCCGGCGTCCGCCGCGTACTCGCGCCAGCACCAACGCCCGTGCCTCACCGGTGGGAGGACGCCGTTCGAGCCGCCCCGTGAACCGTCCGGCGGGATCGACCCCGAGGGATGCACACACCACCTCGTCGAAGAGGGGCCGCAGCGGCTCGACGACGAAGTCGAGGGCGCCGGTGATGAGTACGGTCCGGTGACCGAGCGCACGATGGGCCCGCACCCGGGCGAAGCCGGCCGGGAAGGACTTGGTCAGCAGCATGTGGTGGAACAGCTCCCACGAGTCGTCGCGCAGCAGCTCGGCCGAGGCCCCGTCGTAGCGCCGGTAGAAGCTGCGCAGGAAGTCGCCCCGGTCGCGTCGGTCGAGTGCGAGCAGCGCCGGCGCCTCGCGCAGCAGACGGGCCGTGAAGGTGACCCGCTCACCGGCGGGCAGGTGGCGACTGGCCAGCCAGGCGTAGGACTCGACGACGTTGGAGGCGATGAGCGTGTTCTCGAGATCGAAGGCCGCCAGGTGCCGGTCGGGGGACAAGATGGCGCTCTCGGCCCGCTTCGTCCGGCTGACCATCGTGGACTTGGCCGGTGTCGACCGCACCCGGGCGTGTTCGACGACGGACGGAAGGTGGACGTCGTGGACGTAGTGGTGCCACCTGATGACAGCCGGGTCGAAGCAGAAGACCTGTTGCTCAGCGGGAGACAACCGCTCCCACAGGGTCAGGAGGCGGTCGATGCGGAAATGCGCCTCGGTCTCGGTGTAGGCACCGTAGAGCTCGACGTAGCCGAGGGCCCGCTCGGCGCGCGTCCGCTGGTCCTCGATCCGGGCGGCCAGATCGGCACGCTCGCCGCGCACGGGCAGGACGGCCAGGACGCGCTCGGCCACACCGAAGGCGGTGGTGGCCCGGCGCAGCTGGCGCTGGACGCGCCCGCGTCCGGGGAACGACCACTCGGGAACGACGATCGGTTGTCCGTCGCCGTCGTAGAGGGGGTGCTCGGTGAACCACGACTGCACGAGGTCGACGAGCTGTCCGTAGCGCAGCGGGTTCCGGACGCTCGACGCCACCTGGTAGACGGTGGCCCCGGAGGGGTCGGGGCCGGCGGCGGCCACGGCCACGATGGCGGCCACCACCAGATCGACGGGGATGACGTCGACCACGCCCTCGGGGATCGCCGGGGAATTCCTTCAGCAGTCCCCGGGCGTAGGAGATGATGATCGGCTCCGCCATCCGGAATCCCCGGATCCATCCCGGCCGGGGCTCGGCCAGGGCCGATTCGATGATCGAGGGTCGCACCACCGTGATGGGCACGGCCGCGTGCGAGTCGACCAGAGCCCGCTCGCCGAGGGCCTTCGTGAAGGCGTAGGCGTCCGGCCACCCGAGAGCCTGGGCCCGCGCCCGGCCGGCATCGACCAGCTGCTTGCGCACCCAGTCGTCGCGCAGCTTCTCGGCCCGTTCGGCCAGCACCTGCGTCCCGGCCGCACCCAGCTCGGCGCGCGCCGCCTTGGTGAAGCGTCCCAGGGGTCCCGGACGGCGCGACTCGGACCCGAGGTCCTCGCGCAGTCGTCGTGCGGCGTCGATCTCGGCGGAAATCTCGACGTCGGTGGTGACCGTGCTGTGGGTCCTGGCGCGTGCCCCCGACCGCATGGCCTCGGTGAACAGGGTCTCGGTGGCCTCGCCCTGGTGGGTGCCCGCCACATAGGCGGTCGACACCGTGACGAGATGGGTGCGCCCGCGTCCGGGGTGTGCCGCTTGCCGGTCACCGTCCACCGACTCGATGGCGGCGGCGACGCGCGAGGGCCCCAGGAGGTTGACCTCGACGGCCGTGTCGAGGGGGGCGTCGAAGGAGACCGTCGCCGCCGAGTGGACGACGACGTCGCACGACGCCAGGACTCTCCTCCCCTCGTCGTCGAGATCGAGGCCGTCGTGGCTCACGTCTCCCGCCACCGAGACGAGCCGACGCCCCACCTGGTCGGCGAAGCCGTCGCCCCATTCGGCGCGCAAGCGGTCGAAGCAGTCGTTGCGCACGATCTCGCGAGCGGTCCGCTCCGCCGCCGACAGCCGGCGGGTGGGTCGTACGAGCACCACGACCTCGCAGTCGGGGACCGACCGCAGGAGTCGCTCCACCACGGCTGTACCGAGGAACCCGGTGGCCCCCGTCACCAGGATCCGGGTACCGGCCAGGGCGCCGGTGACCGACAGGGGACCTGGTCGGGGCTCCGGCGACGCGCTCTCGCCGGCCGCCGGCCCCGGGCCGTCGTCGTCCACCGAGCCGGCGGGAGGGATACGCACCTCGGGCACCATCTCTGTCTACCATATGGTAGATGAGCGGTGGTAGACGCACGGGGGCCACGGCCGACCGGATCCTCGACGCCGCCCTCGCCTCCTTCGGCTCCCGCGGCTACGAGGCGACCTCCCTGGACGCGCTGGCCGACGGTCTCGGGATGCGCAAGCAGTCCATCCTGTACTGGTTCTCGTCCAAAGACGTCTTACTCGAGGCCCTGATCGACCGCTCGGCCGCCGAGTTGGCCGAGGCCCTGGAGGCGTCGTTGGCCCGGGCGGGCGGCGGCTGGGCCCGCATCGAGGCGGTCGTCCGATCGGTGTTCCGCCTGGCGGCGCGACGACCCGAACTGCTGGGCCTCGTACGCGAGGTCGGACGGCTCGGTCCCCCGGCGGCCACCCGCCTCATGCTGGCCCTCGATCCTCTGGTCGGGCGCGCCTCGGCGTTCCTCGAAGCCGAGATGGATGCCGGTGCCCTGCGTCGTCACGAGCCGCGCCTGCTCCTTCTCGCCATCTATTCGACGGTGATCGGGATGGTGACCGAGGTCGAGGTGCTGCGTGCCCTCGGAGAAGAGCCGTCCGCCCGTTCGCTGGTGCGCCGCCGCCAGGAGATCCTGAGCCTGCTGCGTTCGGCCCTGCTGGTGGACGACGCCTCCCGGGGAGATCACGCCGCCTGACACCCGATGGCCGACCGCGGGTCAGGTCTCCGTCAGAGGTGGGTCACGGCGACGGCGGTCGCGGCCGTGGCGGCTTGGGTGGCGTGTAGCGCTTGTTCGGTGGTGGCCCGGCCGGTTCCGGCTGCTTCTTCGCCCGCCGCCCACCGGCGCCACGGGCGCTCATCCGTTCGGCCCGCGCCCGTCGGCGCGCCTCGGCCGCGTCCCGCCCCCGAGCGGCCGGCTGGGGCCGCGTCCGCGTCCGAGCGGCGGGCTGGGCACGCGTGCGCGTCGGGCCGCCGGTCAGCGCGGCCAATTCCCTCTGCCACTTGAGGACCCGGAAGATCATCCACACGCCGAGCGCCCAGAACGGAAGGGCGAACGGAAAGCCCATGGTGGTGCCGAGGAAGAGAAGGGCGAAGGCGACGAACGAGCGCCGGCGGTTCCACGCGGCGAGGACCACGACCGCCGCCAGCACGACGCGGGCACCGCCGTCGAAGAGGATGAAGCCCGTGCTCTCGTGGTTCTTGTGATGCACCGGCGGGTTGAAGTGCACGGCGCCGATGGTGAGCGCCACGCCCACGACCACGCCCAGTGCCGCCGAGGAATACGCCAGGACCTGTTCGCGGTCGTCGACCCGCTTGATGATCTGGGTCAACTCGTCCTTGTCCATCCCCGACGGGGCACCCCGTTGCGGGCGGGGCTCGGGTGGCTTCATGAACGCGTCGCGCATCCTGCTTCTCGTCGGCGATCCGTCGCCCGGGGCGAGCACCTCGTCCGGGGTCACCACGTCGCCGCCGCCGCCGTCGGCCGGCGTTCGGCCGGTACCCCGGGTCGGGCCTGGTGGTGAGGATGGGGGTGCGGCCGGCGTCTGCCGTTGCAGGTTGGGGAGCGAGGCCAGGACGCGTTGGCCGATGGTGAGCCGGGGAACGGCGCCGTTCCCCGAGGAGCCGTCGTCGGTGGCGCCGTCGCCGCTGTCGTTCACGCCACCAGCGTAGTCAGCGTCCATCTCCGGCCAACAGGACGATCCCGGTGCCGAGGTTGTCCTGCGGTGCCACCACTCGCACCGACCGGGGCCCGGGCATCACTCCGAGTACGTCGGGCACCGTCGCGTCATCGGCGCCGTCGGTGGTCACGTCGGCGGCGTCGGACGCGGGCAGGGGGCCGGGCAGCTCGAATGCCAGGTGGTGGACGCGCCCGGTCCGGTCGCCCAGCCACGCCCGCACAGCGGACGTGGCGTCGCCGTCGCCCGTGGGGGCCACCAGGCGCAGGCCCAGCGGACCGGGCCACGTGACATCGACGTATTCCCAGGCGGCGCCGGGCCCCACGGCGCGCGACGTGATGACACCACCGAGCAGGACGTGGAAGAGAGCGAGGGCGGTGTCGAGGTCGCGCACGGCGTGAGCGACGTGGCGCAGCGAGGCCGCCGACGCCGGGGGGGCGGCCGGGAAACCTTCCGGGGCCGGTGAGATCCATTCGAATTCGGCCTGGGCCAGCTGCACCACGACGCCGGTGGCCTGGCGCGGATGGAGGAACGCCTCTCGCCAGTGTGGATCCTCCAACCGGACGCCGACGGGAGCGAAGCCGGCCTCGACCACGCGCCCGAGCATGGTCTCGATGTCGGGAACCTTGAAGGTCAGGTGATGGGGCCCCGGTCCGTTGTGGTCGAGAAACCGGCGGAGGAACGGATTCGCCTCCGGCTCCCACGGCTGGAGGACCTCCACTTTGGCTCCGTTGGCGTAACTCAGCTGGGCCGGACTGAATCCGCTGTTGACGCCGCCCGAGTGCCATCTCCCGCCGAGCTGGTCGACGTAGCACGGCCACGCGTCCGACCATCGCTCGACGGCGACGGCGACGTGATCGAGTACGGCCGTGCCGGCGTCGTCACCGGGCGGAGGCAATGGAGCGGCCATGGGCACCAGGTTGCCGCCTGCGTTCTCGCCCTGTCGAACCGGTCGCCGATGACACGAGGGACGGAACCGTGCTACGTCTGGACCCATGGACTTCCGTCAGGTATCGGTCACCTCTCTGGCCGACGACGTCCGGTCGGGTCGCACCGGTGCCCGGGAGCTCGTGACGCACGCCCTCGCCCGCGTCGACGCGCTCAACGGATCGGTCAACGCCTTCGTGGCCGTGGACGACACCACCGCGCTCGAGGCCGCCTCCCAGATTGACGACATGGTCGCCGCCGGACGCGACCCCGGGCCGCTGGCGGGCATCCCCATCGGCGTGAAGGACCTCGAGGACGCGGCCGGGTTCGTCACGTCCCACGGATCGCCCGTGTTCGCCGGCGGCGCGGCCGCCACCGCCGACTCGCCCCTGGTGGCGCGGCTCAAGGCGGCCGGATGTGTGGTGATCGGGAAGACCAACACCCCGGAGCTCGGCTGGAAGGGCGACACCGACAACACGGTCTTCGGCGCCACCAGAAACCCGTGGAACCTCGATCACAGCCCGGGCGGTTCGTCCGGTGGCAGTGCCGCCGCCATCGCGTCGGGCATGGTCCCGCTGGCCACCGGGTCCGACGGTGGCGGTTCGATCCGCATCCCGTCGTCGTGCTGCGGCTTGAGCGGCGTCAAGCCGTCGCTCGGCCGGGTGCCCTCCGGCGGTGCCGAACCGCCCGACTGGCAGCACCTGTCCACCAAGGGCCCCATGGCGCGGCGCCTGGCCGATGTCGTCGCCGCCCTCGATGTCGTGGTGGGTCCCGATCCGTCCGACCTGCGATCGCTTCCCCGACCCGAGGCGTCCTGGCCGGCGGCGCTGCTCGACGCCCAGATGCCGATGCGCGTGGCGTGGTCACCGACGCTCGGGTACGCGCCGGTCGACGACGAGGTGCGCCAGGTCTGCGCGCGGGCCGTCAGCCTGCTCGAGCCGCTCGGCGTCGAGGTGGTGGAGGTGGAGGCCGTTTTCGACGAGGATCCGATGAGGGACTGGCTCACCCTGGCCATGGCCTACAACCTGCGGACCCTCGCTCCCTACCGCGGCACCGACGTCTGGGGAAAGATCGATCCCCTCCTCGCCGCCTCCATGGACTGGGCGGCCGAACATCTGAGCGTCCTCGACGTGGTGCGCGCCGAAGACGCCTGCCACCGACTGAACATCCGTTTGGTGGACCTGTTCCACGATGTCCGCCTGCTCGTCACCCCGACCTGTGCGGCCGCGCCTCCACCCCGCGCGCTGGAGGCGTCGGGAATGATCAACGGTGTGGTGGACGCCAACTGGGTCCGGTTCACCTACCCCTTCAACATGACGCGTTCGCCTGCGGCCACGGTCTGCGCCGGCCTGAGTTGCGACGGACTGCCCATAGGGCTTCAGCTCGTGGGTCCTCAGCACGCCGACCTCGTCGTCATCCGCTCGGCGGCGGCGTTGGAAGCGGCCGTCGGCTTCGAGCGGCTGGCTCCCATCGGGACCTGAGCGCCCGGCCGGAGTGTCTCAGAACCGATCCCCGACCTCGAGACGCATCCCCAGATCATCCCTCCAATACGCGGAACGCCAGCCGGCGGCCGCGACCCTGCCTGATGGCGAGGGCGATCCACAGTCGGAAGAGGCAGTCGATGATCTCCTCCTCGTCGGCGCCGACATAGACCGGTCGTAGACCGACGCCCTCCATGACGGCCTCGACAACCGACCGGTCGGCCTCGGGGGCGGAGAAGAACATGTCGGCCGGGCCGTCAGCGAAGACCGGGTTCGCCATGTTCTCGCCCCCCATCGTGTTGAACGCCCGGGCGTAGCGCACCTCGGACGGGAGGGCGGCCCGGCTGTTGGCGATGGGCTCTCCCATCCGGTTGGTGGCGTCGATCACCAGCTTGCCCCGCAGCGCGTCGTCGTGGGCGGTGGCGAACTCGCCGACGGCGGCTCCGGGCAGGGCGAGGATGACGACGTCGCCGGCGGCCAAGGCCTCTGTCGGTGTGGTCACCGACACCGGGGATCCGCCCGCCACGTCATCGTCCTCGGGGTGACGCGAGCCGAAGGTGACCCGGTGACCGGCCCCGGCGAGCGCCCTGCCCAGGGTCCCACCGATGAAACCTGTGCCGATGACGGCGATCTCCATTCGGTTCACCTCGGTTCACCGTGATGTGGATGGCCCGAACCATCTCGCGGCGCGACCCTCAGGCGGTACTGAGCGGCACCAGTTGGGGAGTCCATTCGACCCCCAGCGCGTCCAGGATGGCGGCGCTCTCCCTCTGCCACTCCTCGACCCGGCTCTCACCGGAAGACCGGCCCACTTCGGCCAGTGTCTTCAGAGTAAGGGCCTCCTCATAGCGGGCGTCGCGCGTCCGGGCGGCGGCGAGACTGGACTCCAGCGCCGATCGCGCTTCGTCGACGGCGCCCCGGGTGAACAGGACCACGCCGCGGACGCGTTCGAGGAGTGGCTTCTGCGGTGGGACACCGTCCGACGTCCGGAGTTGCTCGAGGCAACTTTCGGCCGTGTCGATGGCCTCGTCGAAGTCACCGGCCAGGAGGAGGCACTCGGCGATCCGGGCCCGGATCTCGCGCATCTCGGCCTGACCGCCGACGTGGTCGGCCAGTGATGCGGCGTCCTGGAATTGATCGAGGGCCTCGTCGAATGCACCGCGCGCCGCCGACAGGCGAGCCAGATTGCACGTGGCCGACGCGATGACGGATCGGTATCCGGCCGCCCGCCATATCGCCAGCGCCTCGCGGAAGAGCCTTTCCGATTCCTCGAGCCGACCCTGGTCCAGCGCGATCTCGGCGATGTTGTTCCGGCAGAACGCGTCCATGACCGCATTGCCGGTCCGGTGCACCGTCTCCTGGGCCTGGCCGTAGAAATCGAGTGCTTCGGTCCATCGGCCCTGCCAGTAGGCGAAGCCTCCGAGGAAGTTCAGCATGCTGGCCACACTGGGGGAGTCGCCGATCTCCTCGAAGAGCCGCAGTGCCCGGTGCCAGTCGGACGGATCACGCAGGAGCCCGAGATCCATCCTCGCCCAGTCGAGAACCTTCAGGGCGTTGGCCAGGGCCTCCTTCTCATCGACCGGTGTCGCTTCGGCGACGGCGCGTTCGCACCACTGCATCGCCCGCTTGTGCCGGCCTTCCTCCTGGCAGAACCGCCCGTACCAGGCGAGGACCTGAGCCCGTTGGCGCACGGCATCGTCCCCGGCCACGTCGTCGAGGGTCTTCAATGCCCGGGAGATCCAGCGCAGGGCCCGCGGGTAGCAGTCCAGCCACCCCTGCAGCCGGCCGAGTTTCAGCAGGACCCGGGCTTCGGCCACCGGGTCGCCGCCGCGCAGACGCCGGGCTCGGCGGTAGGCAGCGTCCGCCGCTTCGTACAGGCCCACCCGGTACCGGGCGTCGGCCAACGATTCGAAGAGAGCGGCGTGGTCGGCGGGTCCGAGATGGGGGAGCTGGCGGGCGGCTTCGATGGCCCGTTCGTAGAAGCCAACCGACTCGACGTCGGCGAAGACGTCCGTGGCCCGTTCCGCCGCCACCAACGAGAACCGGTGGGCCTCGGCGTAACGCTGGGCGTGGAGGAAATGCAGTGAGAGGAGGCCGGACTGCTCGTCGGGATCCTCGCTCCTGGCGATGATGGCGTCACCGGCGCGGGCGTGGAGCTCCCGGCGCAGCCGGTAGGGCAGACCGTCGTAGGAGCTCTCGCGCAGCAGGGCGTGGGTGAACCGGACCATGCCGTCCCCCCACTGCAGAAACCGGGCCAGGCGCTGGGGCACCTCGTCGTCGAGCGGCTCGTCCACCACGGCATCGAGGAGATCGGCGGGGAAACTCCGGCCCAGCACCGATGCCCGTCGCAGGAGATAACGGTCGCCGACGTGCAGTTGGTCGATGCGGGCCGAAACCACGGCCTCGACGGAGTCGGGCAGCTCGTCGATGTCGGTGCCCGACAGAGCGGCGGCCACGATCCCGATCAGGAACAGGGGGTTGCCCTCCGACCGCTCGGCCAACGCGGCGCGCGTGTGGCGGGGAAGGGGGGCCTCCGTCGTCATCCGGTCCACCAGGTCCAGAGCGTCACCCTCCGGTAGCGCGCCCAGCAGGAGTCGCGACGCCGACTCGGGGTCCGCCCGCAGGCCACCGTCGATGTCGCGACGGGCGATGATCACCAACCAGGGTTCGGGACCGTCGTCCGCAACCAGGGGGGCGAGGATCTCGGCCGACACGTCGTCCATGAAGTGCGCGTCCTCGAAGAGGACCAGCGTCGGCGTCCGGAGCAAACCACGCAGGAGGTCGGACACCGATGACGCCATCAGCGGCCGGCGGAAGCGGTCCTCCAACTGGCTCGTCTCCGGTGTCTCGGGAACAGGGAGTCCGAGGATGACACCGAGCAGTGGCAGTCGGGGCAGGAGCCCGGGGTCGAGACGACGGACGGCGTCCGTGAGTCGTCCCACGGCGACGTCGGGATCTGCTCCAGGCTCTATGTCAAGGACGTGGCAAAGAAGGACACGGGCGGACCGGAACGGGATCGTGCCGTCGTAGGGTTCGCAGACCACTTCTATCCGCCGGTATCCATCGGCCCCCTCGCACACCTCCGAGACGAGGCGTGTCTTGCCCACGCCGGGCTCCCCCACCACCTCGACGACAGACCGCTCGCCGTGTCGGGCCCGTTCCAGGGCATGGCGCAGGAGATCGCTCTCGCTCCCGCGACCCACGAACGGTGCGGCCGTGAAGGCCATCGGTTCGCGCTTCTCGCCGATGGCTCCGATGGAGAAGGCCGTCACCGGTTTGGCCTTGCCCTTGACCATGAACGGCGCCAGGGCGTCGGCCTCAACGGAGAGTCGCGTGCGCTCGAGGACGTCCTCGCTGCAGAGGATCTGTCCCGGCCTCGCTTTGGCCATGATCCGCGCGGCCAGGTTGACCCCGTCACCCATCACGGTGAAGCTTCGCCGTTCGGGCGGACCGATCTCACCGACGAACAGCGGTGTCCGATGGACGCCCACACGGACACTCACCGGACCGGTGATGGTGTCGACGATCTCGCGGACGGCCCGCAGCATCCGGTCCTCGGCGTCCTCCGTGGCCAGGGGAACGCCGGACGTAAGGATGATCTTCCCGCCGTCGCGATCGATGTCGCTGCTCAAGAAGGCCACCTCATGGCGATCGGCCGCTCCCTGCACACCCGACACCAGAGCCTCCAGGACGTCGGCGGCAGCCTGCGGACCGTGTGTCGCCAACAGGGAGTCGGTGCCGTCGAAGTGGACGAAGGCCACCACCCCGCGCCGGTGCTCCGAGAGCCGGACGCCGGCCGACAACGCACGTCGCACAGCCACCGGGAGATACCCGGCCACGTCGACCGTCCGGGGCGCATCGAGCCATTGTGGCGCCGGCGACCAACCCTGAGCCGCAGGCGGTGCCCTACGGAGCAAGGTGCCGTCGCCCTTGGCGTCACCGAGCACACTGGGCGGGAGCATGGCGGCCGTGGCATCACTCACGACGATTTCGCCGGCGTCGGCCGTCGCCTCCATGGTCACCGTCGTCGTGGCCGCGGGTCCGGTGACCATGAGTTCCCGATGAGAGCCGCCGACCAGGAAGAAATCGAAATCACCGCTGTGCACCCCGACCGACATCCGCAGCACTACCGGGTGATCGAGGACGCGCTGGCGCCCGACATCGCGCAGCGCCCGCCGCATGTTCAGCGCGGCCTGACACGCCCGCCCTGCCTGATGATCGCCGGTGAAAAGCAGGAGAAGCGCGTCACCACCGAACTTGATCAGCTGACCACCCTTTCCGGAGGCGATCCCGAGCAGCTCAACGAAGCATCGGTCGATGGCCTCTGTCAGCGCCTCGGCGCCGATCTTCCCGTGCTTGGCCAGTCTCTCCGACAGCTTCGTGAACCCGGAGATGTCGACGAAGACGACCGTCCCGTCGATCACCCGGTGCCGTACCTCTCCGCGGTCGTCCCATTCGGCCAGGAGAGCCGGGAGGTAGCGCGCCAGGTGGGCCAGGTCGGGCGGCTCGCCGGCGTCGTCGGGAAGCGCTTGGACCGACTCGTGCGGCACCACCATGAACCCGCTCACCCCCGCTCCCCGTCAGAGCCACGGCCTGGGTGAGTCGCAGCGTCACCTCGGCTCAGCAGAGCATACGCACGGCGGCGGTCGCCGAGGTCACCGGGGTACCTACCGACAGAGACCCCGGCGCCGGCCCTGGGACGGCGCCAACCGCCGGGCGCGACGAGACGCCCTAGTCGGCGTCCGTGTTGACGATCAGCAGGCTGCAGGGGCAGTGGTGGGACACCTTGTTCGGGACGCTTCCGAGCACGAAGCGCTTGACCCCTGTCACGCCCCGGTTGCCGATCACGATGAGGTCGGCCTGGGTGGCCTCGGCCACTTTGATGAGCATGTCGGCGGGATCCCCGTCGACGTTGTGCATCTGAGCGGTCACCCCCTGGCGCTCAGCTTCCGCTGCCATCTGGGCACAGATGTGCTCTCCGCTCTCGCGTGCCGCCGAGTTGGCGCTGACGATCGCGCCCGGATCCCCGTACCCGGCGTTGGCCATGGAGACCAGTCGAATGACGTGGACGACGTGGACCGTCGCCCCGGCCAACTTGGCGAGACCGAACGCCTCCTTGACGGCGATACCGGCCCGATCCGACCCGTCCGTACCCACGACGATGACCTTGTACATGCCGACGCTCCATCTCCGACTCGTCAATCTCCTGGGCCAACAGTAGATCCGATTCGGCGCCCGATCACCTGGCGTCTCATCGGGGCGAGCAGGGGGGCCTGGCGGTGTCGTAACGTGGGCCGCTGGCCGCCGGCGCCGGTACCGCAGGCAGCGCTGGGCGACCTCGGATTGGTGGGCCCCCACGGGCGGGTGACCGTTTCTCGTGGCCTCGCCCGGAAGTGAGACGGGAGGCATTGATGGCGGTCGTCGGGCTGTTCCGAAATGCGCAGAAGACCATCACAGTGCCCGCCGGCGATGTGATCTTCCGCGAGGGAGATCTCGGCGAGGAGATGTTCGGCATCGTCGAGGGGGAAATCGAACTGCACTCCACCAACAGGGTCATCGCCACCCTCGGGCCCGATGACGTCTTCGGCGAAATGGCGGTCGTCGACGCGTCCCCACGCATGGCGACGGCGGTGGCCACCCGGGACTCGGTGCTGGCGGTGATCGACCAGCACCGGTTCTTGTTCCTCGTTCACGAGACGCCGACGTTCGCTCTCCAGGTGATGTCCACCATGGCGAACAGGTTTCGCTCACTAGGTTGAGATCGGGAACGACAGGTCACGCTTGCGAGGCCAAGCGGGTGATTGCGACAGATGCAACGGCCCACCGTCGGCAGAAGGACGTCCGGAATCACTCTGGTGATGCTGTAACGTTTCAGCCGCTCACCTTTGTGCGTGGTCATGCGAGACGAACAGTTCAGATCAGAGACATCGAGTCGGGCGCATAGCTCAGCTGGTTAGAGCGCAGCCTTCACACGGCTGAGGTCGAGGGTTCGAGTCCCCCTGCGCCCACCGAGAAAACCCGACTCAGGTCTAGTCGAGCGGAAGCGTCTCCACTCTCGGGAGCCCGACTAGGCGGCACCTACTCCACTTTGAGCTTGAACTCTTGACGTGTGCTCCCAACCTTGTAGGTCGCGGTGATCGTGAACTTGAACGTTCCTACAACGGGAGCACCGATGACGACAGCTCGTATCCGTCGTGGTAGTCAGTGAGTACCAGCCACGGCCGCCGACCAGTTCCTTGATGGTGGGCAGGGGATAACAAGCGGTCTGAACCAATCATGACGCTTGTAGTGACGTCATACCCCTGATTCTCTGGAGAGTGATCAGGAGCGCCTGGCCTACTGGTACGAGCAGTTCCGGGTGGCCGGCTGACGGACTGGATCGAAACTGTCACCTCGTTGAACGTGGCGTCGGCGTGTGAGACGACCATGATGGGCCTCTGCTGCCCCTGTATTCCATCGGTCGCCTCGCGCATACGGCGTCAGCGAAGCAGATCCGAGCGGAGAGTTACCTCAGATGGTCGGCTGCGGCGGCAGGACGTTGAAGCTGGTGACGTAGGTCGGGTGGGTCCCCGCCTCCACATCTGCGATCACCTCGGAGGGACCCGCCGCGCACGAGGCGCCCTGAAAGACGAACACGGCGTTCCCGTCGTCGTCGAGGGTGGCTGCGACCGTGGTGTTCGAGGAGTAGATCGTGCTGCCTGCGCCATAGCTCTTATTGAAGGAGGAGAAGGGTGTGGCAAGAAAGTCCCATTCGGTGCCACACCGGTCTTGGAGTTCGGGTGAACTGATCTCCACCGTCTGCTCGGCGTAGACGGGGTCGGTCTCGACGTAGAAGATGGCGTAGACGTAGGAGCCGTCGAGGAAAGAGCCGGTGTCACCGGTCTCCGCCTCTCCGCCGGTCACCGTACCGCTCGTCTGCGGGTAGCCCGTTACCCCCGGTGGAGTGACGACGGGGGGCAGGGCGTTGAGGGTCGTCAGGGCTGTGTAGTAGGGGGCCACGGCCAGGCTGGCCTCGACCACGCTCGGACCGGGGGCGCATTCGGTTCCGTAGAGGTACACCGTGGCGTTGCCGTCGTTGTCGAGGGTGGCCGCCGCCGGAAAGAGGCTGAGTGTCACGCCGCCCTGGCACGCCGCAGCCAGCTGCGACGAGGAGATGTCGACCGGGTCACCGGCGAAGGACGGGGAGGTCTCCACCTGCACGACGGCGACGACGTTTGACGACCCCGTCTCCACCAACGGATTCGGGTCGATCTGCACGGTGATGGCGGGTGGGGTACCACCGGTGCCCGAACCCGACCCAGCGCCGCTCTTGCAGGTGTGGGTCTTGCGACAGCCCTTCGCCGCCTTGGCCGAGGCCACCGCCGAGGTCCCTAACAGGGGCAGGGCGACGGTGACGGCCAGAGCAACGAGACGAAGAGAACGACGGTGACGGTGCATCCACCTATGGTCGCCCACCACGCACTGCGTGCATATCATCACGTTTGATGAACGAGGGCCGGGGTCCCACACGCTGGACAGCGAGGTCCCTGATTGTATGACGATATGTGATACCGTATGCTCCATGGCTCATGCCGTTTCGGTTCGCCTCGACGACGAGGTCCAGCGAGCTCTGAACACGCTCGAAGCATCGGGGATGACTCGATCTGAAGCGATTCGGAAGGCGATTCTCGACGCCGCTGCAGCGCTACGACGCAAGGAGGCACTTCGGGCCGAAGTGGCCGTCCTCGACGCGGATGAGCAGGACCGTCAAGAGATGGCGGAAGTGGCGTCACTGATGGAGAGCCTCCGTGCTCCGGGGTGACGTGTACGAGCTGCGATTGCCAAAAGGGGTGGGACATGAGCAACGAGGTCGCCGGTTCGGGGTCATCGTGCAAGCCGACGTGCTGTTGCCTCGCTCAGCCGTCTTGATAGCGCCCACGTCGACGAGCGCACGTCCGGCGTCATTCCGACCGGAGCTGGTGGTGCAAGGCGAGACGACGCGGGTGCTCGTCGAACACGTCGGGGCCGTGGACGTGACCCGTTTGGGAGATCCCGTCGGGCACGCCAGTGCCGAGGAGATCTGGGGTATTGACGAAAGTCTGCTTACAGTCCTTGGCCTGAACTGATTGAGAGAAACGCGGCGGTCAGATGTTTCATCACGTAAGGCCGCCGATTTTGGAGATTGGACGTGACCACACGGCGGCATGAGCTCAAGATTCGACCTGGCGACAGTGCCAGAAATCGTGCCGCGCTCGATGATGGTCGGGCGATCGGGGCGAGGTCACTGGTTCGGCGATCCGGCAAGATCGCCGTGGTCGTCGCACATCGGAGCGCCAGGGTCGGTTGGCACACCGCGGCGAGCAGGCTCGGCCCTCACGACATCGACCAGGCCGGATCGTTCCCCCGTCAGCTCCGACGTGCTCTCGAAGAACTCGGGCCGACGTTCGTCAAGCTCGGACAGTTGCTGTCGGCCCGCTCCGACATCACCCCCCCACAGGTGCAACAGGAGCTGTCGAAGTTGCTGGATCACGCACCGAGGATCCCGCAGGCGAAGTTCGTGACAGAACTCGAGCGGAGCCTCGGGTCACCCTTGAGCGCCCTTTTTGCCACCCTCGAGATGGCACCCGTGGCCTGTGCGTCGATTGGTCAGGTGCACCGGGGGACTCTCCACAATGGCCTTCGCGTCGCAGTAAAGGTACGGCGTCCCGGGGTCCGTACTGATATTGATGCCGACGTCTGGTTCCTAGGCAAATTGGCTCGCCTGGTCGCGCGCCTTTCGTCCCGAGTACGGGCTTACGACCCGGTTGCGATCCTCGACGAGTTCGCCACCTTGCTCCGCGCGGAGACCGACTTCACCACCGAAGCCGGCAATCTCGAGGCGGTCCATCAGACGTTCGCGGAGAGCGAAACTGTGACGATCCCGCGGGTGATGACCGACATGAGTAACGAATCGCTCCTGGTCATGGACTGGATCGAGGGTATTCCCCTTAGCAACCGGGAACGCCTGGAAGCGGTGGGAGCTGATCGAGCTGGGCTCGCTCGGGCGATCCTGCAGGCCTACGGAGTGATGATCTTCCAGTCCGATCGCTTCCAGGCTGACCCGCACCCCGGCAACTTCATTGCCCTGAAGGGCGGGCGTCTCGGCCTGATCGACTTCGGAGAGGTCGGTTGGGTCGAGCCCGCCCAGCGCTCCGCCGTGCTGCGGATGATGACGGCGGTACTTGGCCGAGATGGCGAAGCGCTCGCAGGCGCTGTGCTCTCGGTCAGTCGAACCACGCGCTCTATCGACCGGGCCGATTTTGGGAGGAAACTTGCGACGCTCCTCCAACCCGTTATCGATACAAGTTTGAAGGACGTGAGGCTCGGCGAAATCTTGGGTCGACTGCTCCACCTTCTGCGCAGCTCGGGGATCGTACTCCCTTCTGACTTGGCCATCTTGATCAAGACGATGATCGAATGCGAAGCGACGACCAACGAGCTCGACCCCACGCTGTCGATGCTTAACCTCGTGGGCGAGTTTGGTGCGTATGTGCCTGGGTCGAGAGAGCCCTAGCCTCTTGCCTCAGAGCCTCCGAGCGAGAGAGGCGAGGCGAGGCGAGGCGACACGACGATGAAGGCATCAGAAGTGCCGCGTGCGGTGGCGGCGGGTATATCCACTGTGTCTGAGCTTGGCCTGACGGTCAATGACGCCGTTGTACTTCACGACTCGAACCGGCTCGCGGTGCACCTGCTGCCTTGTGACGTTCTTGCTCGAGTCGCCGACCTCGCGCATCAGGCAAGCGCCGCATTCGAAGTCGAGGTGGCTCGGCGGCTCGTCGAAACCGATAGCCCGGTGGCCGAACTTGAGCCTCGAGTGGAACCGCGCGTCTACGTGCGTGACGGTTTCGCGGTCTCGCTGTGGACCTACTACGAGCAAGTGCCGTCTCGGGACATCGCGCCGACTGAGTATGCGCAGGCGCTAGAGCGGCTCCATGCCGGCATGCGGCTGACAGACGTGACTGCGCCGCATTTCACGGATCGAGTCGCGCAGGCGCAATCGCTGGTTGGCAACCGCGCCCACACGCCGGAGCTTGCTGATGCGGACCGGGAGCTTCTCGGCAACACGTTGCGGAGCCTGAGCCGGGCGGTCGTCGACCGGGGAGCACCCGAGCAGTTGCTGCACGGCGAGCCGCATCCGGGCAACTTGCTCAATGCGCAGAATGGGCTGCTGTTTGTAGACCTGGAGACGTGTTGCCACGGACCTGTCGAGTTCGACATCGCCCATGCGCCGGAGGAAGTGAGCGAGCACTATCCAGGTGTCAATCAAGACCTGCTTCGCGAGTGCCGGGTCCTCATACTGGCGATGATCGCAACGTGGCGCTGGGATCGAGACGACCGATTTCCGAACGGGCGCCAACTTGGCGCAGAGTGGCTCAGCCAGATCCGAGCAGCGCTCGATGGCAAGGGATTGGACGCCCATCGTTGATCGTCGGGACGGGAGTTACGTCGTGCGCAGCTGTGACGGTTATCCGAGATCACTCAGAGTCGAATGAGGGCCGCCACTTCGAGCCCCTAGACGGGGCGGACGATCGATCCGCCCTGGTTAAAGGCAGTGTCCAATCCAGCTACGACGAGGAGCAACACGTCGACAACCACGACGAGAACGCCGACCCACCGGATGATCTCTCTGACCGACTCCGCTCGGCTCATCGACATCATGATCTCGCCGACGCTCCGTCTCGGCATTCTGCGCGTCACCAGGATGCTTCCAATGAGAATGCCGAGTGCAGTGCCGGCGAGGCTCAAGGCGACGTCGCGGTGATGGACCGACGCCGGCAGGCACGACCCGTTGGTCCATGGATCACCGAAGTTCCCGATGTTCTGGGTACGAAATGGCGAACCACAGCCGGTCGGGCTGGTGAAGCCGAGCGCCTGAAGGATCGCGAGGCCAAGGACGCAGATGCCACCGGTGAGAAGGAAGAGCCCGACGGCATTTCTCGGCCGCAACCACGAGTTATCACCGGTCAGCTGCTCAAGCCCGAATGTCGAGTGCTCGAACATTGGTCCTCCGCTCTCGGCTCAGCCCGCGTGAGAATCGCCCGGCGTGCCTGCGCGAGGCTACACAAAACTCCGCAACACTCGGTATCCGCGATCTGCGCTACGACGGCCGGATGTACCTGCCTCGAGTCAGTTCGGCGCCTGGCCCAGAAGGAGCGTCTCGACGTCACTGCGACGAATCGGGAACGAACGCCCGCAGTGTGGGCAACGGACGAAGACATTTGAGGTCGTCGTCTCGATGTACTCGGGCTCAAGGACCACGACGGTGAAGCAAAGCCGGCACAGCCTGGTCCCCGACCGTAAGGCTGGGTCTGACGTCTTGAAGCGCCGTTCATGCAGTCTGGCGCCGATCCTGACGTCGCCGTTCTCTGAGTCGTGAGCGGCCTTCGTCATGAACCGGGTCCAGGGCAGTCGGGCCGGCCCCTTCGGTCGACCCTCGGACGGGCCGCTGTCTCCCATGGAGTTCTCATCGGTCTCTGTTAATGCCGGTCCCACGATGATCTCGGCTTCCACCGTGGTGTCAGGCCGTAGCTCCGCGAACTCGATCGAGCCGGCCGCTGTGCCATGGATCGTGTCGGGCTCGACGCGAAATTCGTCGAAGGATCGCGCGATGCTCAATTCGGCCGCTTCGTAGGCGGTGGCGGCGTTCTCGGTGAGCTTGGCGATGCCGGTGAGCACCGAATGAAGACCACTGGCGTCCCGTTGCAACTGGTCCCACAGGGTATTGAACTGAGCCTGAGCGGCACCCACCCATTCGGACCTGACCGGTGCCACGTTGCTCGATACTCGGGTCAGAATTGTCTGGAGTTCCACAGCGCCGTCACCCATCTGCGCCGAGATCTCCCGGAGCCGCTCGGGGGTGACGGAGATTCCGCTATCCATGTCACTCTCCCCCGGGTGCCTCGAGGTCGCCGAAGACACCGGCGACGGCATGGACCATGTCCCGCTCGACACGAAATTCGTCAAACGACTTTGCGATGCTCAATTCGGCCGCTTCGTAGGCGGTGGCGGCGTTCTCGGTGAGCTTGGCGATGCCGGTGAGCACCGAATGAAGACCACTGGCGTCCCGTTGCAACTGGTCCCACAGGGTATTGAACTGAGCCTGAGCGGCACCCACCCATTCGGACCGGACCGGCGCCACGTTGCCCGAGAGTCGGGACAAGATTGCCTGGACGTCCAACGCGCCGGCACTCATCTGCGCTGAGATCTCCCGGAGCCGCTCCGGGGTGACAGAGATTCCAGTTGCCATGTCCTTCTCCTTTAGGTGGAGGGAGTGTCGGGCCGGCGAGTCTTCTCCGAGGCTCAGCTGATCCGGTTCTTCTCCTAGATCCCTGAACGGTGCCAGAGTCGAATCGCCATCAGTCCAACGGGAGGTCAACTTCTGGACAAAGAGCTACCGGAGACCCCAAGGCTCAACGGTGTGGGCGTCGAGTTCTTTCCGATACACCGGTCGACGCGACGACGGCCCGCAGGGAGAGGAGGCTCAGATCCGTTGCCATGGGTCTCTGTTGTGTTCAATAGCGCGAACGAACTTCAGGAAGAGCTGGCCGACTTTCGGCGTCCGGGATCGGCTCATCTGGCCTTCAGGGAGGCCGTTCGTAGATCCTGGGACCGATCGCCGCCAATTCGCTGGTACCGGGTTTGCTCACACTGAAGGCAGTAGCGAGAATCGGCGCCCCTTCCCGCAGCGTCAACGTGACGTGTCGCACAGTCGCGCCCCACACCGTGTGATCCCTCGGTGGCGCGCTGGCAAGGACGCTCGAAGGATGGCGCCGCTTGGCGTCGCTTGGCGTCGATGACCGGCTGGAGTCGCCGGCACAGGCGCTCAAGGGTCGGCCGTAAGCTGAAGCTCCGCCATGGCGAACGTCCGGTGCGTACCCGCGCCTTTGCGTGGTGGAGGGCAACGGGTAACGCACCGTCGACGTCGATGTTAATTGAGGGACACCGTACCGCTGATCGTGACACTCGTGATCGGTGTCGTCGTGCAGTCCTGGCCGGCACCCGGCGCGAAGGTTGCCGTACCGCTGAAGCTGTCCCCCTTGAAGAGACCGGCGGTAACCGTCCCGCTCAATGTGGCCGATCCCGCAGTCAATATCAGTGTGTACTTGGAGGTCGTCTTCGCCCCGGTGTTCCAGGTGGTCGTACTCTTCTGAGTCGACGTGGTCGTCCCCAAAAGAGTGGAGCAGGATTCCTTCGTCTTCGACTTCGACTTGGTGGGCTTGTTCGTGCCCGAGGTGATCGACGGGTCGCTGCCCGTGTAGCCCGTCAACGAGGTCGAGACCTTGAGGGTCTGCTTCGCCGGCGTGTTGCTGATTCCCGGGGTGATCGTTCCGGTGCCCGACAACGAGCATGAGTTCGACCCGCTCGCCCCCGCCGGGCTCGCGGTCAGGAACACCGCCCCGGGAAACACTGCGGCCGTCCCCAGTAACAGCACTGCAATATGTCTCTTCATTTGGGATCTCCCCCTGCTTGGCTTGGCCCTGCGCCCACACGCTGAATGCGCTCCCACAGGAGCCGATACGTCCCGCTTGGACCACCGGCGATCCGAGGGTGCCTCCCTCCGAAAAACTGATCGCCATCCCCCGACGTCTGGCTCAGGTGGTGACCCGGCCGGCTGGCGAAAATGGTGGCAGCTGAACCTTGGCCTCTCAACGGAGTCGCCCGGAGCCCGGTCGGTCGGCCGGTAGGTCGGCCGGTCTTACGAGACGCCGGTGCGCGGTGTCTGCGCTCTCGTCATCCCACCAGCCGGCGGAAATGGACCGCATAGCCGGCTTGTCCGAGCGGTCGGAGCTCGGCTACCTCCAGGTGAGCGGCGCCGGCCAGACGGGCGAGGTCGTCGGGCCGCTTCCCGTGGACGTGGACGCCACGGACGCCGTAGCGGAGGCGGCGAAGCTGGAGGCGCAGACCTGGTGCGGGAAACGACGCCAAGACGTGGCGCGCCGCGTGGCCCATGCGCCGTAGAAGCTCAGCCGGTTCATCGACATAGTCGAAGACGCCGAGGGCGATGGCGACGTCGTAGGCGTCCGCTTCGTCGATCTGCTCCCAGCTCCTCTGCTGGACGTCGACGAACCCGGGATAGCGACCGGCCTCGGCCCGGGCGAGCGCCACCATGGCCGCCGCCGGATCGATACCGGTGACGTGGATGCCCGCCCCGGCCAGAGGCGCGAACAACGGCCCGCTGCCACATCCCACGTCGAGGACCTGTCGGGCGCCGAGCGCCACCGCCTGGTCGACGGCGAACCGGAGGCGGTCGAACAGCGGTCCCCGTCCGAGGGCGCGGGCCACCGGTTCGCTGCGGTAGAAGGCGGAGAACCGTTGGGCCCGGCGATGGAAGTAGGTCTCGAACTCAGCTTGCGGCATCGGCGCACGCCTCACTTCCGTAACGGGTGACGAGTCGGGTGAAGATCGGGATGATCCGGCCCCGGCCGACCAGTTGCTTCGCCTCGGCCACCGACCGGATGGACGCCACCTCGGGCAGGGTCGCGCCGAAATCGTAGGAGTGGTAGTAGAGGACGGCCGGTTCGACGGCGCGGTCGACCGACGAGCACACCGCCGCCGTGGGCAGCAGGCGTTGGTAGCTACCGCCTCCGATCGGCAGGCGCCGGGCGATCAGCACCGGCAGTTCCGCCACGGCCGACTGAGAGCCGAGCCGGTGGGTGTCGGAGACGTAGCGGAAGCCCGCGTCGGCCAGTACCTCCCGGTAGCGGCCCAGGGTGAGTCCCGACGGGACGTCGAACCGGGGCGAGCGGAAGCCCGTAACCGGCACCTGCAGGAGATCCTCGAGCGCCTCGCGACCGCGTCGCAGCCAGTCGACCAGAGCGTCGGCGTCCGCCGGCAGACGGCCGTGGTCGGGGCCGTGGCTGGCGATCTCGTGTCCCCGCGCCGCGAGTGCCACCAGCTCGTCGTGCACCTCGGCGGCGTAGTTGGCCACGGTGAACAGGGTGATCCGGGCGCCGTCGCCGTGCTCGTCCAGGAGCTCGCCCAGGGCCGACAGGCCGCTCGCCGCACCGGTCGGTTTGGGCAGCGCGTGACCGAGAATGGCCATACCGTCGTACCAGTCCTCGACGTCGACGGTCAGGCACACGGCGCGGGGCCCGATGGCGGGGGAGGACGGCGGGCCCCCCGGTCGGATCACCGGTGCCGGCGCTCCGCCTCGTCGGCGCGTGCGTCGGGGCCGGGGCTCGTCGGCGATGGCGGCGTAGACGTCACGCAGGCGGGCGATGACGCGGTCCTCGGAGAAGCGCGACAACACATGGGCCTGGCCGCGGCGTCCGAGCTCCTCTCGACGCGGCTCGTCGGTGAGCAGGTCGCCGACGACGGCGGTGAGGGCGGCGACGTCCCCCCGGGGCACGAGCAGACCCGAATCGGGATCGATCACCTCCCGGACACCGCGGATGTCGTAGGCGACGACGGGCCGGCCTGTGGCCGCCGCCTCCATCGCCACGCGGGGGATGCCCTCCCGGTACGACGGAAGGACCACGATGTCGGCCGACATCAGGTACGGGCGCACATCGTCGACGGCGCCGACGAAGGAGACGGCCCCCGAGCGGGATATCTCGTCGGTCTCACGGGGCGACAGCGCGTCGCGCTGGTCGTGCTCGAAAGGTCCGACGTGGACGAAATCGGCTCGTGCCGACAGGACCCGCGCCGCGGCGAAGAAGTCCTGACAGCCCTTCTCGCGTACGAGGCGGCTGACCATCAGCACCACGGGTCGCGGTGACCGGATCGCCGGCTCCGCCGGCTCGGTGAATCGGTCGAGCTCTATGCCGTTTCCCACGTAGGCGATCTTGCGGGCCGGGCAGATCCGGGCCCGGGGCATGGCTGTCTGGTCTTCGCGGCTCTGGACCAGTACCTGGTGCGCCCAGGAGCAGCACCATCGTTCGAAGACCCAGCCCAGGACATTGGCCCGCCGACCGTTGCCCGCGAAGTACAACGCACCGTGGACGGTGTAGATCGTCCTCGTCCCACTCAGCCGGCTGGCGGGAAGGCCGAGGAACGACGCCTTCGGAGTGTGGGTCTGGACCAGATCGAACCGGTTCTTGCGGAAATAGCGCAACAACCGGACGAAAGCGGGCAGATCAGCGGGTGAGAATTCTCGCCGGATGGGCAGGACGTCCACCGACAGACCGGTTGGGGCGTCCTCGTAGGCGTCGCCGCACACCACGGTCCACGCGATCTCGTCGAGGACCTCGAGTTGGTGGCGGATCAGGACCCGGGCGGTGAGCGACGTCGTCACCACGCGACATGCCCGCTGTCGGGGCGGTGCCGTCGGCGACGGTGTTGGCACCGACGAGCGCTGCGGCTGCGCCGCTGCCATGGAGGCCATCTGCTCCGTCCGCTGGTTTCTGTCGCCGGGGCCGCCCCCCGCGGTTCCTATGAGACCCCTCGCACTATAGTCCGACCGGTGGTTCCTTCTCTGAGCAGTTGGCGAACCGCGATCAGTGGCGGCGAGGAACCGCCGGACCCGTGTGCGGCATAGCCGGGTTTCTGAGCCGCCAGCCCCAGAGCGCCGACGGGCTCCGTGCCATCGTCGAGTCGATGACCGCGACCTTGCGCCACCGCGGTCCCGACGACGCCGGGTCGTGGGTGGACGAGAGCGCGGGGGTGGCCTTCGGACACCGGCGCCTCGCCGTTGTCGACCTGTCCGAACACGGGCACCAGCCCATGCTCTCGAACAGTGGGCGCTACGTCCTCAACTACAACGGCGAGATCTACAACTTCGCCGTATTGCGCCGGGAGCTGGAAGCCAACGGCGTTCGGTTCCAGGGTTCGGGTGACTCCGAGGTCCTCGTGGCCGCCTTCGATCGCTGGGGCCTGGTCGAGACCCTCGATCGGTGCAACGGGATGTTCGCCCTGGCTTTGTGGGATCGCCAGGAGCGGACGCTGAGCTTGGCCCGCGACCGGATGGGGGAGAAGCCGCTCTACTACGGATGGTCGGGCCCGAGCCTGCTGTTCGGCTCGGAGTTGAAGGCGCTACGGGCGCATCCGGCGTTCAATGCTGCCGTTGACCGCGATGCCCTGACGCTGTACCTGCGCCACAATTGTGTGCCGGCGCCCTATTCCATCTTCCAGGGGATCCGCAAGCTGCCTCCGGGGACGACGCTGACCATCGAGGCGGCCACCACACCGGGAGTGCTCCCCGAGCCCCAGCCGTTCTGGTCGCTGGCCGAAGTGGTCGCCGAGGCCACCGCTCATCGCCTGACCGGTGGGGTCGACGCCGCCCTGGACGAGTTGGACGCCATCCTGCGCGACGCCGTGGGGATCCGCATGTACGCCGACGTTCCCCTCGGGGCTTTTCTGTCCGGCGGTATCGACTCCTCCCTGATCGCCGCCCTCATGCAGTCACAGACAACGACCAAGGTCAAGACCTTCACCGTCGCCTTCGACGACCGCACGTACGACGAGGCCGCCGACGCCCAGCGCGTGGCCGCGCACCTCGGGACCGAGCACACGGAACTCCTCGTGACCCACGACGATGCCCTGGAGACGGTGCCGCGGCTGGCCGAGCTGTACGACGAACCCTTCTCGGATTCGTCGCAGCTGCCCACGCTCCTCCTCAGCCGGTTGACCCGCGAGCACGTCACCGTGGCCATGTCCGGCGACGGGGGCGACGAGCTGTTCGGTGGCTACAACCGGTACCTGTGGGCCGGCGGCACCTGGGAGCGCCTGCGCCGCATACCGAGACCGGTGCGCGCCGCGGTGGGCACCGCGCTCGGGTCCGTCCCGCCGCGCTGGTGGGATGCCGCCTATCGCCGGGCCGAGCCGGCCGTCCCCCGGAGCCGGCGCGTCCGGATGCCGGGCCTCAAGGTGCAGAAGATGGCCGCGGTGCTCGGGTCCGAGGACGTCGCCGACCTCCATGTCCGGTTGGCGTCGCACTTTCAGCATCCCGAGCGGCTCGTGATGGGCGGTACCGAACCGCCGTCGCTGTTCACCCGCGGTGGTCGCCCCCCGTTGGACGATCCCGTCGAGCAGATGATGTACCTGGACAGCGTCACCTATCTCCCGGACGACATTTTGGTCAAGGTGGACCGGGCGTCGATGGGTGTGAGCCTCGAGGCGCGGGTGCCGTATCTCGACCACCGGGTCGTCGAGACGGCCTGGCGTCTGCCGACCGCCATGAAGATCCGTTCCGGGTCGGGGAAGTGGTTGCTGCGTCGCTTGCTCCACCGGTACGTACCGCCCGCGCTGGTGGAGCGACCGAAGATGGGTTTCGGAGCGCCGATCGGTTCGTGGCTTCGAGGTCCTCTGCGGCCCTGGGCCGAAGACCTGTTGAGCGAGGATCGTCTGCGGCGGGAAGGTTTCTTCCAGCCCGCTGCCGTCCGCCGGGTGTGGTCGGATCATCTGGCGGGTCGACGCGAACGGCAGTACGAACTGTGGGACCTCCTCATGTTCCAGGTCTGGCTCGAGGCGAATCAGAGCGGGGCACCGGCCGCCGTCGGCGTCTGACAGCGGCGGTGTCTGCCCTCCACGGCGTCTACGAGACCGTGGTCAACCGGCTCACGGCGGCGGGTTGCGTCGCCGCCGACGAGGAGGCCGACGAGCTTCTCGCCGCCGCCCCCGATGACGCCACTCTCGAGGCGTGGGTCCTCCGACGAGAACAGGGCGAGCCGCTGGCCTGGATCACCGGCACCCTGTCGTTCTGTGGGAAGACCGTCCACGTCGACCCTGGCGTCTATGTCCCCAGGCTCCAGAGCCAGGAGTTGGCCCGTCGGGCGGGCACGCTCCTGGCCACCGCGACCTCCGCCACCACCGCCGTCGCCACGGGCACCGCCGGCGGTGGGCGGGCGGCCGACCTGTGCACGGGTGCCGGTGCCATCGCCGTCCATATGATGGCCGAGGTCCCCGTGGCCACCGTCGTCGCCGTCGACATCGACATCCGGGCCGTCGCGTGCGCCCGTGGCAACGGCGTACCGGCCCTCGTCGGCGATCTGGGCGAGCCGTTGGGCGCACGGTCGTTCGACGTCGTCACGGCGGTGGCGCCGTACGTTCCCACCGACGCGCTGCGGCTGCTGCCCGCCGATGTCCGGCGGTACGAACCTCTTCGGTGCCTCGACGGCGGCGGTGACGGTCTCGATGTCGTGCGACGGATCGTCGTGTCGGCCGGGCGTCTCCTGCGAGCCGGTGGATGGCTCCTGGTCGAGTTGGGGGGAGAGCAGGACCGGTGGCTCGCCCCGACGCTCACCGCTTCCGGCTTCGACGTCGTCGACCCGTGGTTCGACGAGGACGGCGATCTTCGGGGCCTGGCCGCCCACGCCACCGGTAGCGTCCCGCCCTCCGGCTGACGGCAACCGGGGAGTACGTCTCGACGGGAGGGTGCCGACCGCGTGGCGTGCGTCGCCGTCTCGACGCCACACGACGCGCGCCGGGGCGATGCCACGCCGAGGGAGCCCGGGGATCAACGATCCGACGGGCGCCGCGCCGTACACTTCGCCTATGGCGAACGCAACCACACGTAGCGGGCGCAGGACCGGCCCTACCGACCCGGTTGTCCGTCCTCGCAGCCGTGGACGGCTCCCCGCACTGGTGACGGTGGCCCTCGTTGTGGCCGGGTTCGCGCTCTGCGGATGCTCGATCGTGAAGGCGGCCGAGAAGATCAAGCACAACGTCGAGGGGAACAAGGCCACCATCGACACCTTCACCAACAAGATCCAGTCCGGTGGGGCGACGACGTTCGAGGCGACGTACGTGACCACCGGCAGCTCTCCGGCGACGATCGTGTACGCCGTCCAGCCACCGAAGGGGTTGGCCTTCACCGACACACCGTCGGATGGCGGTGGGAGCAGCCCGAGCATCGACGTCGTCGTCAATTCCTCGGGCGAGTTCTCCTGCTCACCTCCGTCGGGACCGGGAGCGTCGTGGACGTGTCAGAAACTGGGGACCGCCGGCGCCGCCGCCCAGAACAAGATCTTCGACCTGTACACCCCGGCGCACTGGGTGTCGTTCCTGAAAGGCTTCTCGCTCGTCGCCGGCATCGCCGGCGACAAGGTCACGTCGTCGACGATGTCGGTGAACGGGTTCAACATGAGTTGCGTCGACTTCGTCGCACCCGGAGTCAGCGGGACGAGCACGATCTGCACCACCGCCCAGGACATCCTCGGGTACGTCAAGGTCGCCTCCGACTCCACCAGTTTCGAGATCACCAAGTACTCCGGGTCGCCGCCGTCGTCGCTGTTCCAGCTGCCTCCGGGCGCCAAGATCACCACCGCCCAGACGGGAACGACGGGGACGACGTAGGTCGGCGGGTCGGTGCGCCGCCGGGGATCGGTTGTGGTGGAGCGGTCCAGGGGCGATGCTTGAGATGTGCGGACGTGGGGGCGGAGCGGGGCGGCGGCGGCCATCCGTCGTGCCCGGGAGGTCTCGGCCTACGCGCGCCGGACGGGCTGCCCGGTGGACGAGGCGTCGGAGATCCTCGGCCGACGCCTCTCGCGGCGTCGCTTCCTGCAGGGAGCGGGGGCCGCCGCCACCTTGGCCGCCCTCCCCGGGGTCCCGGCCGCCGCCGGTGCCTCGGTGCGCTCCGGGCGCAACGGCGCCGGCCGCGTCGTCGTCGTGGGAGCCGGGATCGCCGGGCTCGGGTGCGCCTATCGCTTGTGGCAGCGTCACGGGATCCGGGCCGACGTCTACGAGTACGACACGGTGCCGGGCGGTCGGATCAGGACGCTGCGCGGGTACTTCGACGACGGCCAGCTCGTCGAGGAGCACGCCGAGTTCGTGAACCCCGAGCACACCGCCACGTTGGCGTTGGCGTCGAGCTTCGGGCTCACTCTGGACAACTGCGACAAGTACCCCCGGGGGTCGAGTCCGCATCAGGAGACGATGCGCTTCGGTGGAAAGCCGTGGCCGCAGGCATCGCTCAACCAGGACTGGCACGAATGGGGCTGGAAGCTCTTCCACGACGCCGCCTTCACCAAAGCGCCGTGGCCCACGCTTCATGACGTCAGCACGCCGTGGGCCCGCCGGTTCGATCAGATGTCGGTGGTCGAGTGGCTCGACGCCTATGTCCCCGGTGGCATGGCCTCGGACTTCGCGTCGGTGTGCGTCGCCGCCGTGCTCGACGAGTTCGGCGGCCCGGCCGACGAACAGTCGTCGCTCAACCTCGTCTACCTCCTCGGCCAGGACAACAGTCTGAGCAGCGGCGCCCAGCCCCACTCGCAACCGCAATTCGGAGGGGCCGACGAGAAGTGGCACCTCCACGGGGGCAACGACCAGCTGATCTCCGGCCTGATCGGGCGCCTGCCCGCCGGGACGGTCCAGGTGGACCGGCGCCTGGTGGCGCTGCGGGCCGAAGCCGGCGGATCGGTCCGCTGCACCTTCCAGAGCGGCGCCACCACCAGCGACGTGGTGGCGGACCAGGTGGTCCTGGCGCTGCCGTTCACCACGCTGCGGCTGGTCGATCTGAGCGGGGTGACCATCTCGCCGCTGCACCTGCAGGCCATTGAGGAGGAACCGCTCGGGACCAACTCCAAGATGTTCGTGCAATGCGACAGCCGGGTGTGGAACGCCGAGCACCGCGACGGCAACGTGTTCTGCGACGGGGTCGTCCAAGGTGGTTGGGACCCGACCATCTACCAGGCGGGCCCGGCCGGGATCCTGGCCGCCCTGCCCGGTGGCGCCGACGGACAGGACTGGGGGCCGCGCTACGGGTTGACCTCGTACTCCGGCCAACCGCCGGACGCGATGGTGCGGGACTATCTCGACAACTGGGACCAGCTCTTCCCTGGGGTGAAGCAGGGCTACAACGGACGGGCCTACTTCGTCTGGTCGCCCGGTGACCCTCATATCCTGGGCGCCTACTCGTATCTCAAGGTGGGTCAGTACACGTCCTTCAACGGCGTGCAAGGCCGCAACGAGAACAACCTGCACTTCGCCGGCGAGCAGACGTCGTCCAACTTCCAGGGCTACATCGAGGGCGCGTTGCGCAGCGGGTACCGGTGCGCCGCCGAGGTGGCGGGCTCAGCCTGACGTGGCGGCGGGTCGGGCCCGGGGGACGACGTCGGGATTCACGACGTTCACGGGGGAACCGGCCGCGTAGGCGTTGACCTGGTCGGAGATGTCGGAGAACTGAAGGTCCCACTCATCGCGCGTGACGTAGCCGATGTGCGGTGTGCAGACGACGTTGGCCATCGCCAGCAGGGGATGGCCGGTGTCGTGGAGAGGTTCCTCCTCGAAGACGTCGACGGCGGCCAGTCCGGGTCGTCCCGCCCGCAGGGCCTCCACCAGTGCGCCCGGCTCGATGAGTCCGGCCCGGCTGGTGTTCACGAGCAGCGCCGTCGGCTTCATGCGGGCCAGATCGGCCCCGGTGACGATGCCCCGGGTGGCGTCGGTGAGCCGCATGTGGAGAGAGAGGACGTCGGACGAGGAGAAGAAGGCCTCCTTGCTCTCGGCCATGGCGTGTCCGTCGGCGCGCGCCTCGTCCGCTGACGACGGGCGGGCCCAGACGAGGACGGGCATGGCGAAGGCGCGGCCGTATTCGGCCACCACCCGGCCGATCCGGCCGTAACCGAAGATGCCGAGCGTCGCGCCCCGCAGCGTGGTGCCGACACCCATCTGCCAGTGGCCGGAGCGAAGCGAGCTCACCTGCTGGGGGATCTGGCGGACGGCGGCGAGGACCAGCCCCCAGGTCAGTTCGGCGGTGGCGAACGACGGTGAGCCGGGATGGAGATCGGACGAGACGACGATCCCGAGGGCGGTGCAGGTGTCGACGTCGATGTGCGGGTAGACACTGCGCTGGCTGATCAGGCGGAGCGCGGGCAACTGTTCGAGCAGCGGCGCCCTGATCTCGGTCCGCTCGCGGATCAGGACCAGTGCCTCGGTGTCGCGCAGGCGGACGGCCAGGGCGTCTGTGTCCTGGACATGGTCGTTCCAGATCATCACCTCGTGATCGGACAGCTTGTCGAACGAGGCGAGGGTGCGCACCGTGTCGAAGTAGTCGTCGAGGATGGTGATCTTCACGTCAGATCGGCCGCCGTGCTTCGATGAGGAAGCGCTGGGCGTGGGCGACGAAGGGGCCGGCGCGGCGGATTCTGTCGTCGAGAGCCGACAGGCGGTTCCGGTAGCGGTCGACGGTGAAGCCGGGAACGGTCCAGACGACCTTGCGGAGGAAATGGACCACCGCGCCGACGTCGTCGAACTGCGTCCGCAGCCTCGCCTGGCGGAGATCCACCACCTCGAGACCCGCGGCGGCCGCCTCGACGGCGGCCCGGTGGGGACTCCTGGCGTCGCTCACCGGCTGGGGGCCCATCAAGAATTCGGTCAGCTCGCAGAGCGATCCGGCCCCGACGTGCTGGGCCAGGTAGGCGCCGCCGGGCCGCAGGACGCGCGCCAGCTCGGGCCAGTCGGTGGTCACCGGGTGCCGGCTGACGACCAGGTCGAAGGCGCGGTCCCCGAAGGGAAGCTCGGCCTCTTCGGCCACCTGGACCACCGACGCACCGAGCGGACGGAGGTTCCGACGGGCGAGGCCCAGGTTGGGCGGCCAGGACTCGGTCGCCACCAGGACGGTCGGAGGATGGGGGACGGTGGCCAGCACCTCGCCACCGCCGGTCTGGATGTCGAGGGCCCGCGATGCGGCGCCCATCCGGGCGGCCATCATCCGGGCGTAGCCCCAGGGCGGCCGCTCCTCGGTGGCCCGACCGTCGAACCAGGAGAAGTCCCATCCCTCGACGGGAACGGAGGCACCCTCGGCCAGAAGGTCCTCGAAGCTCGGCGGCGGCGCCGTGGGGCCGGGTTGGGTCCGTCGGACGTTCACCGGAAGTTCACCCTATGACAACCCTCTTGTTGTCTTGCGATTACCCGGGCCATCTAGCGTCCGGAACATAGGCATGGGGAGCGAAAAGAGCGGTCCGGTGGACGGAGGTCGATCAGTGAGCACAGCCCCGTCACGGCGACATCCACGTCGCGGAGCCCTGGGGATGATCCCCGTCGTGGCCGTGGCTGTGGCCGGAGCGCTCGGGCTCTCCGCGTGCAGCTCGGGGACGGGCTCGCCGACGACGACGGTCCCGACGACCACGTCGTCGTCCGATCCCTACGCCCAGGCCGACCTGCACGCGCCGGCGGGATCGCTCAACGGGGCCGGATCCACCTTCGACCAGCCGTTCTTCACCAAGGCCTTCTACGTCTACAACCAACAGAACTCGGGAGTGACGGTCAATTACGCCTCGATCGGCAGCGGCGGGGGGATCCAGCAGTTCCAGGTGAACACGGTCAACTTCGGCGCCTCGGACGTCCCCATGTCGCCCGTGGACATCGCCAAGGCGACCGGCGGCCAGGTCCTGCAGGTGCCGGTGGCCCTGGGCGGCGTCACGATCTCGTACAACGTTCCCGGAGTGGCGTCCGGGCTCAAGCTCACCCCGAGCGTGTTGTCCGGGATCTTCCTGGGGACAGTCAAGACGTGGAACGACTCCGCCATCAAGAGACTCAATCCGGGGATGACGCTTCCGAGCCACGCCATCCAGGTCGTCTACCGCTCCGACGGGAGCGGGACGACGTACATCTTCTCCAATTACATGAGCACGGTGTCGCCCGCCTGGTCGTCGGGTCCGGGGACGGGCAAGTCGCTCAGCTGGCCGGTGGGGATCGGCCAGAAGGGCAACGAGGGTGTCGCCGGCTTCATCAAGACCACGCCGTACACGATCGGGTACGTCGAGCTCGCCTACGCCCTGCAGAACTCGTTCACCTACGCCAAGATCCAGAACGCGGCCGGAGCTTATGTCTCGCCGTCACTCACCTCGGTGGCGGCCGACGCCGCGCAGAAGCCGGACATCACGTCGGTGGACTTCTCGATCGTCGATCAGCCCGGCGCCGCCAGCTACCCCATCTCGGGCTACAGCTGGGCCCTCATCTACCAGCTCCAGAAGACGACGGCGACGGGGTCGACCCTGGTGCACGTCCTCGACTGGTTGACCCACGCCGGGCAGGCGCAGGCCAAGTCGCTCGACTACGTGCCCCTTCCGGCCAACATCGAGCAACTGGCCCGGAGCACCTTGCTGCAGGTGACCGGGGCTGACGGCAAGACGACGCTCCTCACGACCTCGTAGCCGTGACCAGCCTGGCCACGCTGTCACCTCGTCCGGACAGAGGGGGGAGGCTCCGCCGCGTGCTGGCCGTGCCCGACGGTGCCTACCGGGGGGCCCTCGGTGCGGTGGCCGCCCTGTTCGCCGTCCTCCTCGTGGTGTTCGTGACGTCGCTCGTCATCCAGGCCCGTCCGGCGTTCGCCCATTTCGGCTTCTCCTTCCTGACCGGGACGAAGTGGGACCCGACCCACGTGCACCTCGGCGCCCTCGTCTTCGTGGTGGGAACCCTGGAGACGACGGCGATCGCCATGGTCCTGGCCCTCCCGGTCGGGCTCGGGTGCGCGCTCGCCCTCGCCTTCGGGGTGCCGCGGCGCCTCCAGGCGCCGCTCGGCACCGCCGTCGAGCTCCTGGCCGCCGTCCCGAGCGTCGTCTACGGGTTGTGGGGGCTGCTGGTGGTGGCCCCGTGGGTGCGGACGATCGTCGAGCCCGCCCTGTCCGCCGTCACCGGTGGGCACGGACCGTTCGGCGGGACCCAGGAGGGGGTGGGGCTGCTTCTCACCGGGATCATCCTGGCCATCATGGTCCTGCCCACGCTGGTGGCCATCTCCCGGGACGTCCTCATGGCCGTGCCCCAGTCCGAGATCGAAGGTGCCTTCGCTCTCGGCGCCACCCGGTGGCAGGTCATGCGCCGCGTGGTGATCCCGGGCGCCCGGTCGGGCCTGCTCGGGGCGACCACCCTGGCCACCGGTCGGGCCCTCGGCGAGACGATCGCCGTGACCATGGTCATCGGCAACACCAATGCTTTCACCCACTCCCTGTTCGGGCAGACGGCCACCTTGTCGTCGGTCATCGCCAACGAGTTCACGGAGGCCACCGAGCCCTTCCACCAGGCGGCCCTGGTGGGGTTGGCGGTGATCCTGTTGGTCGTGGCACTGGTGGTGAACCTGGCCGCCCGCCTGCTCGTGCGGTCGGTCAACCGCCCGGGTGCGGTCGGGGTCGGGCTGCTGTGACCATCATGGCCGTCGACCCCGTGGTCGCCCGCCGGACCGAGATCCAGCGGATCGCCCAGGCGACCGACCACCGGCGTGACCTGTTGTCGAAGGTGGCCATCTTCGCCTGCCGGGCCTGCCTGGTCGTCGTCCTGGTTCCCCTCGTGGCCCTGGTGGCCTACGTCGTGGTGCGGGGGGTCTCGGCGTGGAACTGGGCGTTCTTCTCGCACCTGCCCACCCCGGCCGGGATCCCCGGAGGCGGGATCTCGAACGCCATCGTGGGATCGCTCATCATCGACGCCGTCGCCGCTGCCGCTGCCATCCCCTTCGGGATCGTGGCCGGACTCTTCCTGGCCGAGTCCGACGGCCGGGTCGCCGGGGGGCTGCGCGTGGCAGCCGACGTGTTGTCGGGCGTTCCCTCCATCGTCATCGGGATCTTCGCCTACGCCGTTGTGGTGAAGGGCCTCGGGCACTACTCGGCGGTGGCCGGGAGCTTCGCCATCGGGATCTTGATGTTGCCGGTCATCATGAGGGCCAGCGAGACCGCCATCAGGAGCGTTCCCCTCGACCTGTCGGAGGCCGGACTGGCCCTCGGGGCCCGCCGGGCGTCGGTGGCGCGCCGGGTCGTGCTGCCCACGGCCCTGCCCGGGTTGATCACCAGCGTGATTCTGGCCGTGGCGCGCGCCGCGGGGGAGACCGCCCCCCTGCTCCTCGTCATCGGCGCCAGCCAGTTCTACGCCACCTCGCCGGTCAGGCCCATGGCGGCCGTCCCCCTGGTGATCTTCCAGAACGGCATCCAGGCGTACCCCGATCTGGTGAAGATCGCCTGGGGGAGTGCCCTGCTGCTGATCGTGGCCATCCTCGCGTTGAACGTGGGGAGCCGGTTGCTGGCGGCACGACTGAGGAGGGTGCGACATGACTGACCCCTTGACGGTCCCGGCCCCGTCGGCGCCGTCCCCGACGGTCGGCGCCGCGGTCGCCCCCGGTGCGGTGATGACGCTGCGCGACGTGTCGGTGGCCTTCTCGGGGAAGACGGCGGTGCGCGACGTCTCGTTCGACGTGCTCATCAACCAGGTGACCGCTCTCATCGGCCCGTCGGGGTCGGGGAAGACGACGTTGCTGCGGTCGCTCAACCGGATGCACGACATGACGCGGGGTGCGGTCGTCTCCGGATCGGTCATGCTCGGGAACCTCGACATCTACGGGGCCAACATGCGGCCCACCCTGTTGCGGTCACGGGTGGGGATGGTGTTCCAGCGTCCGAACGTGTTCCCGACGATGAGCATCTACGAGAATGCCGTCTCCGGTCTGCGCTTCAACGGGGTGCGTCGCAAGGCGTTGCTCGACGAGGCGGCCGAATCCGCCCTCATCGCCGCCGCCTTGTGGGACAGCGTGCGGGGACGGCTCCGGGCGCACGCGAGCACCCTGTCGGGAGGCGAGCAACAGCGTCTGTGCATCGCCCGTGCGCTGGCCGTCGAGCCGGAGGTCCTGCTCATGGACGAGCCGACGTCGTCGCTCGACCCGAGCGCCACCAAACGGATCGAGGAGCTGATCGGCGAGCTGAAGGACCGGGTGACGATCGTCATCGTCACCCACAACATGCAGCAGGCGGCGCGGGTGTCGGACCGGTGCGTCTTCCTCCTCATGGGCGAGGACCGGGCGGGGGGTCTGGTCGAGGTGGCACCGACGGCCAAGCTGTTCAGCGATCCGTCGGATCCTCGGACCTCCGACTACGTGAACGGCCGGTTCGGCTGATCATCGAGTGGCGACTCACCGAGTGGCGATTCACCGAGTGGCGGTCGGCGGATCGTCAGGGAGTCGGGTCGATGGTGGGCCGCTATCCGGTCTCGGCCCGGTGGCGGCGAGCAGCCGGATGTAGCTCGGATGGTCCGTGCCGATCAGGCCCGCCACCCTTTCGCACGCGGCCGGGATGTCAATGGTTTCGGTCGCCACCATGGCCTCGATGTCGGCCCAGTCCTGGGTGCGGGCGAAGAACGCCTTGAAGACGAGGAGATCCTCGCACGAGAGCACGGGAATGAGCGCGTCGACGAAGGGGACCGCCCTGACCCGACGGGCCACGTCGTCGTGGTACCGGTGGTAGGCGAAGAAGAGGTCGACCGCGGTGGTGTCCCAGTACAGGCGGACCTGGCCGTCCCTGACGACCGTGGACAGATCGTCGTCATCGGTGTGGACACCCGCAGGAAGGTCCTTGAAGACGCGCGGGGCCTCCGACGGATCGATGAAGACATTCACGTCGATGTCGACGGTTCCCCGAGGATCGCCGGTGCAGTAGGCCAGCGCGATGGCGCCGCCGAAGGCGTGGGGGATCCGAGCCAGATCAAGGTGCTTGTGGATCTCGAGCAGCTTGTCGGAGAGGGTGGGTGCGCTCACGCCGGCAGGCGGGGATAGGCGAGGTGCGGTGGACGTCGCCGCCGGGGGAGGTCCTCCGCCAGGCCGAGGGCCTCGGCGAAGACCTCGGCCGATCGGCGGGCATCGGGGGCTGTTCGGGGCGACGGGACGATGACGAGGCGGAAGCCGGCCGCTTCGATGAGCCGGTTCAAGGCCGAGGCGGACGGCTGACGTCGTCCGCGTTCGTAGGCGGAGACGACGGACTGGGGTTCCCCGGCCCGCCGAGCCAGCGTTGTCTGTGTCAGACCGGCGGATTTCCGGGCGGATCGGATGAGCCGGGCGCCTGTTTGGGTGTCGCTCACCAGGCTATTATAGCAAATACGCCATAAACGTCCTGCTCTCGGGGGAGCTCTCCCCCTCGGCCGGGCGCCGCCCCCTCAGGTGTCGGGGCCTAGTTGCTCCACCTCGAGGAGGGTGAAGGCGTCGATCACCGCCCGGAGGACCTGGCGGGCGATGCGGGGGTCGAGGTCGCTCTCGGCGGCGAGGTGGCCGATCCTCTCGAGCATCTCCTCCTCGCGGGGACGGTCGACCACTCCCATGCCGTGGGCCCGCTTGAAGCCGATGACCTCGGCGATGAGGCAGGCCCGCTCGGCGAGGACGTCGACGAGACGCCGGTCGACGAGATCGAGTCGCTCCCGGATGGCCCCCAGGTCCGGTGGTGCGGAGTCGTCGGTCACGCCTGTCATCATGCGCCTCTCCGGTGGCGCCCGGCGGCATCGCGCTCAAGCCCATCGCCGGTCGTGTCGAGGCAATGGAGAATGCGAGGACCCGCCCTCCCATGACCTCCGCCCGGCGCGGGGGTCATGGCGCGTCAGGAGCTCGGATTGAAGGAGATGGGCACGGTGACCCCGTCGTTGTGGACGTCACCGAAAACGATGGCACAGGTCACGCCCTCGGCAACCTGGGTCGTTGTCGGCGGACAGGGGTAGTTGGCGGCGTCGGTGGCGGCGTCGTTCCCGGCGCTGTCGGTGCCCGTTGCCGGGGGGCCTACGACGCCGGTCAGCACCGTGAAGGTGGACGCCGCGAGGATACCCGTCGGTTGCGTCGTCACCAGGTGGTTGACGGGATCCGTACACCCGACGGAAAGGGTGTCGCCCAACACGGCGATGGTCGGTTGGTTCGGCGTCTCGTTGCACTCGATGAGCGAACCGAGGGCGTTCGGAAAGAACCCGCTTCCGAAGACGGACACCGGCATGCCCCCGACGAGGCACGTTCCCGGGTCAACGGTGAGGCTGGCCGTGCCGCCCGATGCCGAGACGAGATTGGCCGCGCAGTTGTCGGTCGTGGTGGTCGTGGTGGTCGCGATCGTCGACGTGGTCGTCGTCGTGGTGCCCGGCCCCTTGAACGTGACGACCTGGATCGCCTCCTGGGCCTTGTTGTCGAGGAATTCGACGAGACAGGAAACCCCCGAATCCTGTTGCGCCGAGGTGGGGGGACACGGATAGCCGACGGAGTCGGCGGCCGCCGGCTTGCCGGCACTGTCGGTACCGGACTCCCAGGCCCCCAACGTGCCTGTCTGCGCCTCGAGCGTGGTGCCGAACCGTCCTTGACTCGAGGTGGTAACCGGCAGGGGGTCGGTGCAGCCGATCGGGATGTCGTGGGTCTTGCGATTGATCTGGATCACCGTCGCCGGCTCACCGGCGGCGTCGTTGCACTCGAGGACCGCACCGTCGATCGTGTGGCTGAAGCCCCGACCCAGCACTGCGAGATGACGTCCGGCTTCCAGCTGGGCGCGGGGTGTGACGGTGAGCGACGGTCCGGCGGCGGTCGCCGCGGCGACGAAGCCGACGAGGACACCGCCGATGACGACCGTCGAGACGCAGACGGTCGTCGCCACCTTCTGATCGAGACGCAGACGGCGCACCGGATCCCCCCTTCCTCACCGTGACGGGGGTCAGACCTTGGCCGTCTCGGCCAGGCGGTCGACCACCTCCACGTACTCCTCGACGAGCTCGTAGATGACGTCGCGGGCTTTGCGGACCCGGGTGGCCCGGCCGATGATCTGCCCGCAGGGGTTGAAGGCCACGTCCTTCGACTGGGCCGGGTAGCGGTGCCCGGACCCGACGGCGTCGATGGCCACCATCATCTGAAGCGGCATGGGGAGCGGGTCGGGCGTGTCGTCGCGGGCCCAGGCCTCGGTCCAGTCGTTCTTGAGCATCCGGCAGGGTTTGCCGGTGTACGACTTGGAGCGGATGGTGTCGGAGGAGGACGCGTCGAGAAGGGACTTGAGCTGTCCGGGGGCGGTCTCCGCCTCCTCGACGGTGAGCCAGAGGGTGCCTGTCCAGACCCCCTGGGCCCCCATGGCCAGTGCCGCGACGATCTGGCGTCCCGTTCCGACGCCGCCGGCGGCGAGGACCGGGAGGGGGTGGACGGCGTCGATGACCTCGGGCCAGAGGACGAGGGACCCGATCTCACCGGTGTGGCCGCCGCCCTCGGTGCCCTGGCAGACGATGAAGTCGAGGCCGGCCTCCTTGTGGTGCAGGGCGTGCTTGACCGAGCCGGCCAGGGCGCCGATGAGCCGGCCGGACGCCTGGACCTGGGCGATGACGTCGGAGGGTGGGGTGCCGAGCGCGTTGGCGATGAGGCGGACCTTGTCGTGTCGGAGCGCCGCCTCGAGAAGCGGCTTGCCGGTGGCCTCGGTCCAGCCCATCATCCCCGAGCGCTGCTGGTCGGGCGGGGTCTCGGGGATGCCGTGCTCCTCGAGGATGCGACGGGCGAAGCGGCGGTGGTCGTCGGGGACCATGGAGGTGAGCTGGGCCTCGAGCTTGACCGGGTCGAGCTCGCCCATGCCCTCGTACTTGCCGGGGATGACGATGTCGACGCCGTAGGGGGCGTCGGGACAGTGCTCGTCGAGCCAGTTGAGCTCGATCTCGAGCTCCTCGGGGGAGAAGCCGATGGCGCCGAGGACGCCGAAACCTCCGGCGTTCGAGACCGCCGCCACGACGTCGCGGCAGTGGGTGAAGGCGAAGATGGGGAACTCGATGCCGAGGCGGTCGCAGATCTCGGTGCGCACGTGAAGTCTCCTGTCTGTCTCTGTGTGGTCGTCGTTGGCGACTATTCGTCTTTAGCGACTATGTGGTATTAGCGCGGTGTCGTGACGGGTCGGTGAGTGGCAGGGACCCCGACACCGAGAACCGTGACGCCGAGGAGAGAGCCGAGGGCGGCGGTGACGGAGTCGGTGTCGAGGGCGCCGGGGTCGATGCGGTGCTGCATCTCGAGACCGACCACGAGGGCGCGGAAGACGGTGGCGAGGGTGTCCGGGGAGGCGACGGGTCCGATGATGCCGTCGGCGATCCACGCCGCGAAGCCGCGGGCCATGCGGGCGTGGGCCTCGGCGGCCCGGACCCGCAGCGCCGACGCCACCTCCGGGTCGCGCGCGGCGCGGAGCCAGAGCTCCTGCTCGAGCAGGAGCAGGCGGCGGGTCTCCTCCGCGGGGTGGGCGATGAGGTTGGTCGCCACCGCCCGAAGGCGGTCGCCGACACCGGCCGCCAGTTCGAATTCGGCGACGATGACGGCGACGAGGGACTGCTCCCATTCGTCGAGGAGGGCGAGGAGCATGCCCTGCTTGGACCCGAAATGGTCGTAGACGGCTCCTGAGGTGCGCCCGGCCGCCTCGGCCACGACGTCGACCGAGACGGCGTCGATGCCGTGGTCGGCGAAGAGCTGGGCGGCGGCCGAGAGCAGCCGCTCGCGGGTGTCGGCCTTGCGTTCCTGCTGGGTCGGGGCCACCCCACCTCCGGGGAGAGTCGCGCGCCGGGGACGCCCACGCGCCCTCGCCGCAACTTGCATAGGACATCCTATGTAGATAGCGCCGCCTACGCAAAGGCGGCCGGGCCGGGGCGGGGGGCGCCGGGCACCGGCCCCGGGCCGGCCGTACGGTGACAGAGGGGTCAGACACGGACCCGACAGAGGCGTCAGACACGGACCCGACAGAGAGGTGGCCGATGGCCCTGCACACCCACGACCCGGCCGAGCCCGACGACGACCTGATCAGCATCAGGCCGCAGTTCTGCCAGTCCGGGCTGGTGGGCGAGGTTCCGCGGTTGAGGCTCCCGGACAAGGGCATGCCCCCGCGGATCGCCTACCAGGTCGTCCACGACGAGCTCCTTCTCGACGGGGCCGCCCGGCTCAACCTGGCCACCTTCGTGACGACGTGGATGGAGCCGGAGGCCGAGCTCCTGTTCGCCGAGTGCGCGGCCAAGAACATGATCGACAAGGACGAGTACCCGCAGACGGCCGAGCTCGAGCGGCGGTGCGTCAACATGATCGCCCACCTGTGGCACGCCCCCGAGGACGGGGAGGCCACGGGGTGTTCCACCACCGGCTCGAGTGAAGCCTGCATGCTGGCGGGGCTCGCCCTGCTGCACCGCTGGAGGGCGCGGACCGGTCACGGGAGTGGCGACGGTGCCCGCCCCAACCTGGTGCTGGGAGCCAACGCCCAGGTGTGCTGGGAGAAATTCTGCCGGTACTTCGACGTCGAGGCGCGCCTCGTCCCCGTGAGCGCGGCCGCCCCCTACCTGACGGCACAGACGGCGGTGGCGCACTGCGACGAGGCCACCATCGGGGTCGTCGCCATCCTCGGATCCACCTACGACGGGAGCTACGAACCGGTCGAGGAGATCGCCGCCGCCCTCGACGATCTGGAGTCGACCACGGGACACGACATCCCCGTCCATGTGGACGCCGCCTCGGGGGGGTTCATCGCCCCCTTCCTCGACCCCGAGCTCGAGTGGGACTTCCGGCTCGAGCGGGTGCAGTCCATCAACGCCTCGGGGCACAAATTCGGGCTCGTATACCCGGGGGTGGGGTGGGCGCTGTGGCGCGACGCCTCGGCCCTGCCGGACGAGCTCGTCTTCAAGGTCGACTACCTCGGGGGCGAGATGCCCACGTTCACGTTGAACTTCTCCCGGCCCGGGGCGCAGGTGATCGGGCAGTACTACAACTTCCTGCGGCTGGGGACCGAGGGGTATCGCGACGTGCAGGCGACCGGGCGGGCGACGGCGACATGGTTGGCCGACTCCATCGGGGAACTCGGTGGCTTTACCTTGTTGTCGCGCGGCGCCGACATCCCGGCCTTCGCCTTCCGGCTGACCGATCCGGGTGGTTACAGCGTCTACGACCTGTCCGACGAGCTACGGACGCGCGGGTGGATCGTCCCCGCCTACACGATGCCCCCGGCCATCGAGGACACCGCCGTGCTGCGGGTGGTGGTGCGCAACGGGTTCAGCCAGGATCTGGCCGTCCTATTCCTGGCCGACCTGGGCGCCGCCGTGGAGCGGTTGGGTCGCCGCGGCAGCGCCTCCGAGGAGGAGAGAACGGCCTTCCACCACTGACGTCCACCGACGACAACGGCCGCCGCGCGCTCTCGGAACCTGAGTCAGGGGCATGCGATACTGACGGACCGTCAGGCAACGGCGCAGCCCAGAGTTGACGCTGCATCGTCGCTGCGCGAGATCGGAGCGGAAAGATGTTCAGGACCTCCCCTGTCGTGGCCGAGGACGAATGGCAGCTCGAGCTCGAGGTCGAGGATCACGTGGCCGTGCTGACCCTCAACAACCCCGACAAGCTGAACGCCTGGAGCTGGGAGTCGACCCGTCAGCTGGGAGCGCGGGCCGACCAGATCCGGTTCGACGAGCGGGTGCGCGCCGTGGTGCTGCGTGGCGAGGGTCGCGCCTTCTGTGCCGGCATCGACCTGGGGATGCCGGAGGACCGCGTCACGGGACGCTCCCCGGCCGAGAAGGCCCGCAACTACTACGAGGGCATCCGGTGGGCCCACGAGCGCTTCAAGGTCTTCGCCGAGCTCCCGCAACCGGTGGTGGCGGCCGTGCAGGGGTACTGCCTCGGCTTCGGCTTCGAGCTCGTGCTGATGGCCGACATCCGTATCGCCGCCGAGGACGCCATCTTCGCCCTCCCCGAGGCCCAGGTGGGAGTGAGCATCGACGCCGGCGGTGACCTGCGTCTGGCCCACGAGGTCGGGGCCGGCTGGGCCAAGCTGCTGGCCTTCACGGGCCGGCGGATCGACGCCCGGACGGCCGAACGGATCGGGATCGTCCAGGAGGTCACGTCCACCGAGGATCTCACTCCCACGGCCATGGCCGTGGCCCGCGGAGATCGCCGCCAACGCGCCGCTCGCCGTGCAGAGCATCAAGCGCACCATCGACGGCTTCGCCTACCGCGGCATGACCGAGGCCATGCGCTTCGCCGCCATGAGCGCATCGATCGAATTCGTCTCCGACGACATGCCCGCCGGCTACGCGGCGAAGGCGGCCAAGAAGAGCCCATCGTCTTCGAGGGGAAGTAGCCCGGAGGTGGCGCTGCCCGAACCGCCGCCGGCGGGGACGACGATGCTCCCGGAAGACACCTATGCCGGCACCACCGTGATCGTCACCGGGGGCGGGACCGGCCTGGGCAAGGCCATCGCCGTCGAGTTCGCCCGGCTGGGCGCGTCGGTCGGGATCGTCTCGCGGCGCGAAGAGCACCGTCGGGCCGGGGTGGAGGCCGTGGAGGCCGTCGGGGGCCGGGCCGCGCAGGCGGCCGCCGACATCCGCGACGCGGCGCAGGATCGCGTCGGCGTTCGACGTTCTCGAAGCAGGCGCTCGGGCCGGCCCGGGTGCTGGTCAACAACGCGGCGGCCAATTTCCCGGTGCCGGCCGAGGACCTGTCGCCCAACGGCTGGCGGGCGGTGACCCAGATCGTCCTCGACGGGACGTTCTTCTGCTCGCAGGAGCTCTTCCGCCGGTGCACGGCGGCGGGGGAACCGGGGGCGATCTGCAACATCCTCGCCACCCAGTCCTTCACGGGGGGACCGGGAATGGCCCACACCGCCGCCGCCAAGGCGGGGGTGGGCAATCTCACGAAGACCCTGGCGGTGGAGTGGGCGCCCGCGGGGGTGCGGGTGAACGCCCTGGCGCCGGGACTGTTTCCCCACGAGGACATGCGGACCGACCTGCAGGCGCTGCGGACCGAGGGGGAGGACGTCGACGCCCGGCGGTCCCCGGCCGGGCGCCTGGGGCGATTGCACGAGCTGGGCTGGGCGGCCACGTGGCTGTGCTCGCCCTTCGCCTCCTTCGTCACCGGGCCACACCCTGGTGGTCGACGGCGCCAACTGGTTGCGGCGGGACTTCGTCATGCCCGAGTTCGTCCCCGTGCGGGACCAGATCGCGGGGAGCGCTGGGCGATCGCGGCGGATGACCGGGCCCGGAGGTGACGCCCGAGGATCGCGGGCCCGCCGGTAGGCTCGGGATCATGTCGCCGGGCGCCGATGACCCGCATGTGACAGATGACCCGCATGTGACCGATGGCCCGCCGGTGACCGGTGACCCCCCGGTGACGGGCGGCGCGCCCCGAGGGGGGCGTCGACGCCGCTGCGGGTGCGCAGCTTCATCGGCCTGTCACTCGGACTGGTGGGGCCGCGGGCCAACCTGGCCGTGTCGGGCGTCCTGCTCACCCTGCTCGTGTCGTCGCGGGTGTCGAGCGCCGTGGCCATCACCTTCGCCCTCACCGCCAACCGCCTGGTCGGCTGGATCGCCTACCCGGTCCTCGGCCGGGCCAGCGACCGGACACGCAGCGCCGCGGGCCGGCGGGCGCCGTACATGGCGGCGGGGCTGTTCATCATGGGCGTGTGCACGTGGGCGTACACGCTGGTGTCGGGTTTCTGGCTCCTGGTGGCTGCTCATCGTGGTGGTGAAGACGGCCAGCGTCGTGTTCGGACTCACGAACGTGGCCGTCATCCCCGAGACCTTCGGCAAGAGCCGGACCGTCAAGGCCACGATGCTCATCGGCATCCTCGGCGTGCTGGTGAGCCTCGTCATCAAGGGGACCGTCATCGCCACCTGGAAGGCGAACGACCCGCCACGTGGAACCTGGCCTTCCGCGAGGCCGGCGGCGTTCATGATGATCGTGGCCGTCGTCGTCCTGGTGCTCGTGCGCGAGTCCCCCGCGGCGCGCGACGTCGGCCGACGCCGAGCGGCGGACACCGCGCGCGCCCCTGGCGCCACGAGCTCGCCGAGATCATGTCCGGACCGAACGCCCGGGTGCTCGTCGCGGGGCATCCTCGTGTTCTGGTCCGGGCTGAGCGCCACCGGGTACCTGGCCATCGTCTACTTCGAGAAGGTCCAGCACGCCGGGGCCAACGTCCAGACGATCGGCGTCGTATGTGAGTGGCATCCCGGTGGTCATGTTCGGACTGGGAATGGGCTACGTGATCAGCCGGCACCTGACGCGCAAGCAGGTGGCCGTGCTCACCCCGGTGGCCGGGACGGTGGTGTCCCTCGTGCAGTTCACGACGACCCATATCTGGCAGACGGTGGTCCTCGCCTTCGTCGGTGCACCGCTCGTCTCCGCCTTCGCCATCTCGCTCGCCCCCATGCTCCTGCAGCTGTTGCCGCGTTCGGGCGGGATGGGCGAGCTGTTGGGGAAGTTGGTGGCCCCGTTCAGCCTCTTCGCCGTGGTCTTCTCGTTCCTCGCCGCCTGGGCCGTCGACGTGAGCGGCGACTACCGGGTCATCTGGCTGTTCCCGGCGGCGGCCGGAGTGGTGCAGGCGATCGTGATGGGCTGGCTACGGGTCCCCCCGGGCCATGAGCGCGCCGAGATCCAGGGTCTTGTTCGAGCGGATGAGCGAGTCGATCATGACCCAGGTCACCGGGCGCGACCGGCCCCTGCTCGGTGGGGTGGTGACGGCCGACGACGCCGACTCGGCGTCGCTGTTCGACATGGCCCGCAACATCCTCGGCAATCCCTACGCCCCCGCCACCGGGTCCGAGGACGACGGGTCGGACGACCACGCGGGAGCGTGGGACACCGCGGCCGGGGACGCCGCGGTCGATGACCAGGCGCCGAGGGACGACCCGGGGACGGGGGATCCGGGGACCGGAGCTCCGGATCCCGGGGCCGGCTGAGAAAAGGCGGGTGGGCGCCCCGGCGATCCGGGGTCGTCGGGGCCTACCATGGGGAGTATCCGCCCGCGTGGGTGTCAGCGTGGGGCCGGTTCGAGCCAGAACAGGGAGGCGTCATGGAGGTCCGGGACAAGCTCTACATCGACGGTGCGTGGGTGCCCTCGACGGGCAAGGGCACGCTCGAGGTCGTCAACTCGACCACCGAGGAGGTCATGGGGAGCATCCCGGAGGGGACGCCCGAGGACGTCGACCGAGCGGTGAAGGCCGCCGCCGCCGCCTTCCCGGCGTGGTCGGCGACGTCGGCCGATGAACGGGGGAAGATCCTGGCGCGCGTCCAGGAAGGACTCTCGGCGCGCACCGAGGAGATCGCCACCCTCATCGCCCAGGAGGTGGGGATGCCGCTCACCTTGTCCAACCTCATCCAGGTCGGGCTGCCCGTCATGAGTTTCGCCACCGCCGCCCAGTTGGCCACCGACTTCGCCTTCGAGGAGCAGATGGGCAATTCGCTCATCGTCCGCGAGCCCGTCGGCGTGGTCGGTGCCATCACGCCGTGGAACTACCCCCTGCACCAGATCGCGGCCAAGGTGGCTCCGGCGTTGGCCGTGGGGTGCACGGTGGTTCTGAAGCCCAGTGAGGTGGCTCCGCTGAACGCCTTCATCCTGGCCGAGATCCTCGACGAGGTCGGACTTCCGGCCGGGGTGTTCAATCTCGTGACCGGCGTCGGCCCCGTGGTGGGAGAGGCCATCGCCTCGCACCCGCTCGTCGACATGGTGTCGTTCACGGGTTCGACCCGGGCCGGCAAGCGCGTCATGCAGCTGGCGTCCGAGAGTGTGAAGCGCGTGGCCCTGGAGCTCGGCGGCAAGTCACCCAACGTGATCCTCGAGGACGCCGACCTCGAGGCCGCCGTCCCCGCCGGGGTCGCCGCCGCCTACATGAACTCGGGTCAGACGTGCTCGGCCCTGACGCGGATGATCGTCCCCCGGGCGCGCCTGGCCGAGGTCGAGGAACTGGCCGTGAAGACGGCCGAGACCTACACCACGGGCGATCCCTTCGATGCCGCCACCCGGCTCGGGCCTCTCGTGTCGGCCACGCAACGCGAGCGCGTGCGGGGTTACATCCACAAGGGGATCTCCGAGGGCGCCAAGCTCCTCACCGGCGGGGCCGAGTCTCCCGACTCCCTCGAGAAGGGCTACTTCGTGCGCCCCACCGTGTTCTCGGACGTGACCACGGACATGACCATCGCCCAGGAGGAGATCTTCGGGCCGGTGCTGTCGATCATCCCCTACGACACCGAGGAAGAGGCCATCAGGATCGCCAACGACACCGTCTACGGCCTGGCCGGAGGGGTGTGGGCGGGGGACAAGGAGCACGCCGAGAAGGTGGCCCGCCAGGTGCGCGCCGGCCAGGTGGAGGTGAACGGCGGAGGGTTCAACGCCACGGCGCCGTTCGGCGGCTACAAGCAGTCCGGCATCGGTCGGGAGCTCGGGCGCTTCGGGCTCGAGGAGTTCCTGGAGGTGAAGTCCCTGCAACGCTGATGTCGGCGGGGGGACGACGGGCGCCGGGGCCATCGGTTCCGGCGCCCCGTCGCGTCCGCGACCCGGTCGGATCCCGCTCCTGCCTGGGGACGCCCCGGGGGTCCTCCCCGGTTCTCTCTGGACATGCGACCGATTACGATATATCGTAACCGATCACAACATGTCGTCTGGATGGAGAGTCCGGCGACCGAGGTCCAGGAGGATCCATGCACAGAGACAGATCGAACGAGAGGCAGATGCGGGGCCCGAGGCGCCGCGAGATCGGGCACGACCTGCTCGCCGAGCGGGCCGCCGAATGGGGCGGCGGCGCCTGGCGGGGCGGCCACCGGAGGATGCGCCGGGGCGACATCCGCACCGCCCTGCTGGTGGCACTGGGCGACGGACCCGGCCACGGGTACGAGCTCATCAGCCGTCTGGAGGAGAAGAGCGGCGGTGCCTGGCGGCCGAGCCCGGGATCGGTGTACCCGACCTTGCAGCTCTTCGAGGACGAGGGCCTCGTGCGGGCCGAGGAACGCGACGGCAAGCGGGTCTTCGCCCTGACCGACGCCGGTCGCACGGCCGCGGCCGAGCGTGTCGAGCGCCACGGGGCCACGCCGTGGGAGTCGGAACCCGAAGGTGACACCCCCAACCGCGCCCTGCGCAAGGCCGCCGCCCAGCTGTTCGCGGCGGCGAAGCAGGTGGCGCAGACCGCCGACGCGGCGCAGATCGACCGCGCCGCGGCGGCCATCCGCGCCGCCAGCAAGGAGCTCTACCAGATCCTCTCCGAGGACTGACCGGCACGCGGCGCCGCCGCCGCCGGCTGTGGCTCTCGTGCGCCTACGCCCCCATGGCGTGGACGCCGCCGTCCACGTGGACCATCTCGCCGGTGGTGGCGGGGAACCAGTCCGACAGTAGGGCCACACAGGCCCGGGCCACGGGCTCCGCGTCGGTGACGTCCCAGCCGAGCGGGGCCCGCCCGCCCCAGGTCTCCTCGAAGGCGGCGAAGCTCGGGATGGAGCTGGCCGCCATCGTCCGGACCGGTCCGGCCGCCACCAGGTTGACGCGGACTCCGTCGGGCCCGAGGTCGCGCGCCAGGTAACGCGAGAGCGATTCGAGCGCGGCCTTGGCCACGCCCATCCAGTCGTAGGCGGGCCAGGCGACGCGGGCATCGAAGTCGAGGCTCACCACCGACGAGTGCCCGGCGGCGGCGAGCAGCGGTCGCAGTGCACCGACGAGCGCCTTCAGCGAGTAGGCCGAGATGTGCAGGGCCACGGCCACGTCGTCCCACCCGGCACGCAGGATGTCACCGCCCAGGCAGTCCGGGGGGGCGAAGCCGATGGCGTGGAGAAGGCCGTCGAGTCGGCCCCAGCGCTCGGTCAGATCGGCCGCCGCCGCCTCGAGCTGATGGGGCTCGGTGACGTCGATCTCGAGGACGTCGACGTCGCCGGGGAAGCTTGCGTGCCGCGCGTCTGGTGAGCGACAGGCCCCGGCCGGCGCCGCGACAGGACGATGTCGGCCCCTTCGTCCTGGGCCAGGCGGGCCACGGCGAAGGCGAGGGACGCGTCGGTCAGCACGCCGGTGATCAGGATGCGCTTGCCCTCGAGGAGTCCCACGGCCACGGACCATACCCGCGGCGCCCGTCGGAGTGGCTGGTCCCCGGGTGCGGTGTGCAAGGGTGTCAGCGTGCACGTCGGGATCCTCGGAGGTACCGGCCCACTCGGTCGGGGCCTGGCCCTACGGCTGGCCGCGGCGGGAACGCCGGTCACCATCGGATCGCGCCATCCCGAGCGCGCCGAGTCGGTGGTGGGCGAGATCCGCGCCGCGTGGCCCGAGCATGATCTGGCCATCGACGGCGCCGGCAACACGGTGGCGGCCGACGCCGACGTGGTCGTGTTGGCCACCCCGTGGGAGGCGGCCGTGCACACCGTGGACGAGTTGGCCGACCACCTGGGGGGCAAGGTCGTGGTCTGCGTGGCCAACGCGCTCCTGCAGCGAGGGCCGCGAGATGCTGGCGGTGATCCCGCCGCGCGGGTCGGTGGCGGCGTCGGTCCAGGCGCACCTGCCCGAGGCCCTGGTGGCGGCGGCGGGTCACCATCTTCCTGCTCCCGTACTGGTCGACCTCGGGCGCACCCTGGTCGCCGACGTGCTCGTCTGCTCCGACCACCGGCGAGGCCACCGACACGACCATGGCCCTCTGGGGCAGATCCCGGGGCTGCGGCCGCTCGACGCCGGCGGCCTGGCCCAGGCGGCGGCCATCGAGGCGTTCACGGCGGTGCTCGTCGCGACTCAACATCCGCTACAAGGCGCACAGCTCGCTCGGTCTGTCGGGGCTGGACGGCAACAGCCGGGTGCCGGCCCGAACGGCGGTGCCGGCGCCGTGATGCGCCTGTACGACACCGCCCGCCGGCGAGGTGGTGCCCTTCGAGCCCGGTCCCGTGGTCACGATGTACTCGTGCGGGATCACGCCGTATGACAGCGCCCACATCGGCCACGCGCAGGTGTACCTGACCTTCGACCTCCTCCAGCGCCGACTGCGTGACGCTCGGTCACGAGACGAGGTTGGTGCGCAACGTCACCGACGTGGACGACGACATCCTGCGCAAGGCCCGGGAGCTGGGGGTGCACTACCTCGACCTCGCCGCCGAGGAGATGGCCCGATTCGACGCCGACATGGCTGCGCTCGGACTGCTCCCCGTCTACCGCGAGCCGCGGGCCACGTCGGCCATCCCCGACATCCTCTCTCTGATCGGAGCCGTCCTCGATGCCGGTCACGCCTACGAGTCGGGCGGGGCGGTGTACTTCGACGTGTCCTCCTTCGCCCCGCTTCGGACAGCTGAGCCACCTGTCGCGTCCGGAGATGCTGGCGCTGGCGGCCGAGCACGGCGGGAAGCCCGACGACCCGAACAAGCGCGACCCGCTCGACTTCGTCCTGTGGCAACCGTCGGCCGCCCGACGAGCCGTCCTGGGAGTCGCGCTGGGGACCCGGCCGGCCGGGCTGGCACATCGAGTGCTCGGCCCTGGCCATGCGCGAGCTGGGCGACACCATCGATCTCCACGGGGGTGGCCGCGACCTCATCTTCCCCCACCACGAGTGCGAGACGGCGCAGTCGGAGTCGGTCACCGGGCAAGACCTTCTGCCGTCACTGGTTCCACGTCGGTATGGTCGGTCTGGACGGCACCAAGATGTCGAAGTCGCTCGGCAACCTCGTGTTCGTGGGCGACCTGCTTGAAGGAATGGGAGCCCATGGCCGTGCGCCTGGCTCTTCTGGAGCACCACTACCGGGCCGATTGGGAGTGGGACGGAAGCCGACCTCGGCCGTGCCGCCGAGCGCCTCGAGCGGTGGCGTCGGCGCCGGGCCGACGGCGCCGACGCCGGCGCTCGAGGACGGTGCGTCGGTCGCCTCGACGACGACCTCGACGCCCCGGGCGCCCTGGTGGCGCTCGACGAGATGGCGGGCACCGGGCCGGCGTGGCGCAGGGGGCGGCGCTCTTGGGCGTTACCCTGTGATGTCCGACTGATCGCCGAGGTCCGCTCCCGGCGTCACGAGCCGCACCGGGGGAACCTCCACGATGCCAGACGTAGTCACGGTCCGACTCCCCGACGGTTCGACCAAGGAGCTCGCCGGCCGGCGCGACGGCGCTGCCACCTGGCCGCAGTCCATCGGCCCGCGGCTGGCCACGGCGGCGGTGGCCGCCACCGTCGACGGTGCCGAGGTCGATCTCGACACCGTGCTGCCCGACGGGGCCGAGGTGGCGGTGATCACCGTCGACAGCGACGCCGGTCGGGCCGTGCTGCGCCACTCGACCGCGCACGTGCTGGCCCAGGCGGTGCTCGATCTGTGGCCCGGCGCCCACTACGCCATCGGCCCCGCCATCGCCGACGGCTTCTACTACGACTTCGAGCTGCCCGGCGGGGCCACCTTCAGCGACGACGACCTCGAGCGGATCGACGGCGCAGATGCGCGAGATCATGGCCGAGGACCAGGCGCTTCGTGCGCCAGGAGCACTCGATCGACGAGGGCCTGGCCCTCTTCGCCGACCAACCGTTCAAGCGCGAGATCATCGACCGGGGTCGGAGACGACGCCGCCCTGCAGGACGAGGCGTCGGCCGACATCGCCCCCGACGCGGCGGTGGTGACCACGTACCGCAACACCGACGACATTCGTCGACCTGTGCCGGGGTCCGCACGTGCCCTCGACCGGGACGGCTCGGGCACTTCGCCCTGCTGCGGGTGGCGGGCGCCTACTGGCGAGGCGACGAGAAGCGGCCGCAGCTGCAGCGCATCTACGGCACCGCCTGGGAGTCCGAGAAGGCGCTGGCCGACCATCTGCACCGGCTGAGGAGGCCGAGCGCCGGGACCACCGCCGCCTCGGGGCCGAGCTCGATCTCTTCTCGTTCCCCGCCGAGATCGGCTCGGGGCTGGCCGTCTTCCATCCGAAGGGTGCCACCATCCGGCGGATGATGGAGGACTACTCGCGCCAGCGCCACGAGGAGGGCGGCTACCAGTTCGTCTACACGCCGCACATCACCAAGTCCGAGCTGTTCGAGATCTCGGGCCATCTGCGAGTGGTTCGCCGAGGGCATGTTCCCGCCCATGGAGCTCGACGACGGCCAGCGGTACTACCTGAAGCCGATGAACTGCCCGTTCCACATCCTCATCTACCGGAGCCGGCAGCGCTCCTACCGGGAGCTGCCCATGCGGCTGTTCGAGTTCGGCACGGTCTACCGCTACGAGAAGTCGGGTGTCGTCCACGGGCTCACCCGGGTGCGGGGGCTCACCATGGACGACTCCCACATCTTCTGCACCCGTGAGCAGATGGCCGACGAGCTCGATTCCCTGCTCACCTTCGTGCTCGACCTGCTGCGCGACTTCGGTCTCGACGACTTCTACCTGGAGCTCTCCACCAGGCCCGAGGACAAGGCGGTGGGCAGCGACGAGGAGTGGGACGAGGCCACCGAGGCGCTGCGCACCGTGGCGTCGGGGAAGGGCCTCGAGCTGGTCATGGACGAGGGCGGGGGCGCCTTCTACGGTCCCAAGATCTCGGTCCAGGCCCGCGACGCCATCGGCCGGTACTGGCAGATGTCCACCATCCAGCTCGACTTCCAACCTCCCGCAGCGCTTCGGGCTGGAGTACGTGGGATCGCCGACAACGCCCGGCACCGACCGGTCATGATCCACCGGGCGCTGTTCGGTTCGGTGGAGCGGTTCTTCGCCATCCTCCTCGAGCACTACGCGGGGGCGCTGCCCACCTGGCTCATGCCCGACCCAGGTGGTGGTGCTCCCGGTGCGCGACGACCACGACGCGTACGCCGAGACGGTGGCGGACCGCTGCCGCCGCGCCGGGCTGCGCGTCGACCGTCGACCCCGCCGACGAGCCGCTCAAGGCGCGGATCCGCAGGTGGAAGCTCGAGAAGATCCCCTACATCCTGGTGGTGGGGGACGAGGACGCGGCTGTCGACCACGGTGGGAGTGAACGCCCGCAGCTCGGATCGACCGGTGCGGGGTGTGGCGCTCGATGCCTTCGTGGACGCCGTGGTGGCCGAGGTCGAGTCCAAGGGGTCGCCCGAGGTCGGGCGCGGCTCGGCGTCCGACGACGGCGGGAGCGGCGGAACGGGTCCATGAGCCTGGAGCAGTTGTGGGCCGGTTGGCGCCACGAGTACGTCGCCTCCGCCACGGGCGCCGAGCGGGCCGGGACCGACGACGAGTGCGTCTTCTGCCGGATCGCGGCGTCGGGTGATCCGAGCGCCGAGAACGGCGTCGTGTGGCGCGGCGGGCTCAGCTCTGGCCGTGCTGAACGCCTACCCGTACGCCAGCGGTCACCTGCTCGTGACGCCCCTTCGTCATGTCTCGGAGCTGGCCGAGCTGACGCCGGCCGAATCGGTCGACCTGTGGGAGACGACGCGGGCGGCGGCGGCCGCCCTGGCCACCGCCTATGACCCCGACGGTCTCAATCTGGGCGCCAACCTGGGCCGCGCCGCCGGAGCGGGGATCCCCCGGCACCTGCATCTGCACGTCCTGCCCCGATGGTCGGGGGACACCAACTTCATGACGTCGGTGGCCGGCGTGCGGGTCATCCCCGAGTCCCTACCGGAGAGCTGGCGCCAGCTCCACGACGCTTGGCCGTCCGGCTGAGTGCCGAGGAGCACCTCGTGAACTCGGGTGCCGCGATCGACGACCGGGCGGTCGTATTGTTTTTCCGGGGCTTCGGCGGCGAGGGCGATACCACCAGGTTCAGCGGTGGCGATCTCAAGGTGTGGCACTACTTCCAGCATGTCGAGTCGTCGTCGCGCTTCCGACCGGTGCTGCGGACAGGGCACGCTCTGTCCGAGGACAACCCGTGGAGCGCGCGACTCGACGCCGTGGTCGGCCGGCGGGCGCGTCTCGATCCTCAGGTCTATTTCGTCGCCGGAATGAATTGGAACAGACTGCCGCGCCGACGTCGGTCGCGGCCGACGCGTCCCGTGATCAACCTGGTCCAGCACATTCGCCATGCCGACGAGCGCGACCCGAAGCGGACCTTCCTGCGGTACCCGGCCGTTCGGATCTGCGTCGCGCCCGAGGTCGCCGATGCGATCCGCGCCACCGGGGACGTGCGGGGACCGATCATCACCATCCCCAACGGAACCGACGTCGAGGTCGACATGTCGACACCGCTCGCCGCCCGTGACATCGACATCTGCGTCATCGGCAGCAAGCGTCCCGAGTTCACGCGTGAGATCGCGGCACGGCTCGCCCGTCCCGACCGTCGCCTGCGGGTCCTCGACGGACTCGTCCCGCGTCGGGAGTTCCTGGACGTCCTGGGCCGGTCCCGACTGGCGGTGTTCGTGCCCCGGCGGCTCGAAGGGTTCTATCTGCCGGCGCTGGAGGCGATGGCCCAGGGCACCGTCGTCGTATGCCCCGACGCCGTCGGGAACCGCTCGTTCTGCCGGGACGGCGACACGTGCTGGTTCGCGCCCTATGACATGGACGCCATCGTCAGCCGGGTCGAGGCGGCGTGGACGGCGGACGCCGACGTGGTCGAACGGATCCGGCGACGGGCGGCGGACGAGGCCGCTCGCCACGATCTGGCCGGAGAGCGAGAGGCGTTCCTCGAGGTCCTGGCCGACCTCCCCCGGCTGTGGGCACAGGCCACGTGCCCGCAGGCGTCAGGCGTCTGAGGTGTCGACGGCGATCTCGTACTCGAACCACGTGGTGCGTTCGGCCCCCATCTGTTCGTAGAGGCGCTGCGCCCGGCGATTGTCGATGGCGGTGGACCACCGCACGAGCCGAACCCGGCGCGTGCGGGCGAGTGTCACGGTGGCCTCGATGAGGCGCCGACCGACGCCGCCGGCGCGGGCGTTGGGGACCACGTACAGATCGTTCATGATGACGATGTCCTCGGCTTCGACCGACGAGGCCGAGAAGTACAGACAGGCGTAGCCGACCACACGCTCGCCGCGCCGTGCGGCGAGGATGCACCCGGCGTCGTCGGTGGCGACGAAGCGGGCGAAGTACGTGCGGTTCCTCTCCCCGTCGGGTTCGCTCACGCCGTAGAAGCGTTGGTAGTCGGCGATGAGCGGGAGGATGGAGTCGTAGTCGTCGGACCCGACCGCGGCGATGACGATTTCGTCGGTCAGGCGTCCGCCTTCACCTTGGTCATCCGGTCCGCCAGGTTGGCCGGCATGACGTCGTAGTGGTCGTGCTCGGTCCGGAACCGGCCGCGGCCCCCGGTGAGCGAGCGCAGGTCGACGGCGTAGCGCTGGATCTCGGACGTCGGCACCAGGGCGGTGATCACCTGGCGGCCGCCGTCGGCGGTGTCGGTTCCCTGGCACCCGGCCCCGCCGGGCGTTGAGGTCGCCGAGGACGTCGCCCTGCATCGATGCGGGCACGATGACCTCGAGCCGCGAGATGGGCTCCAGGAGGACGGGTCCGGCCTTGGCCATGGCCTCGCGGAAGGCGAGCGACCCGGCCATCTTGAAGCTCATCTCCGAGGAGTCGACGGCGTGGAACTTGCCGTCGAAGCACGGTGACCTGGACGTCGACGACGGGGTACCCGAAGATGCCGCCGGTGGCCATGGCCTCGACGACGCCCTTCTCCACGGCCGGGATGTACTGCCGGGGGATGGCACCGCCCACGATCTGGTCGACGAAGTGGAAGCCCTCGCCCCGCTCGAGGGGCTCGATCCGCAGCGAGGCCACGCCGAACTGGCCGTGGCCGCCGGTCTGCTTCTTGTACTTGCCCTTCGGCCTCGGCCTGCTTGGTGATCGTCTCGCGATAGGCGATCACGGACGTCCTCGGTCTCGACCTCGACACCGAACTTGCGGGCGAGCCGCTCGGCGGCGACGGCCAGATGGGTCTCGCCCGTGCCCCGCAGGATCGTCTGGTGCGTCTCGTCGACGCGTTCGACGATCAGGGCGCGGGTCCTCGTCCTGCAGGCGGTGCAGGCCGGTCATGAGCTTGTCCTCGTCGCCCTTGGACTTGGGGCGGATGGCGACGGCCAGGGCGACCGGCTCCGGTGGCCGGCCGCGGGCACGACGACCGGGGTGCCCTTGGGCGCCAGCGTGTCGCCGGTGGCCGTGTCCGACAGCTTGGGCACGGCCACGATGTCACCGGCCTGCGCCTCGTCCGAGCGGCTCGGCCTCCTTGCCCCGCAGGAGCTGGAGGACGTGGAGCTTCTGCGTCGGCGTGGGTGCGGGGATTGGTGAGGACGGTGTCGGGCCGGATCGTCCCCGACAGCACCCGCAGCAGCGAGATCTTGCCCACGTAGGGGTCGGAGATGGTCTTGAACACCCGGGCCAGCGGCTGGCCCGCAGGGATCGCAGGCGACCTCCTGCTCGGTGTCGCCGGCGCGCACCTTCACCGGCGGGCGGGCGTCGGGCGAGGGGGCGATCTCGGCCAGCAGTGATGGCCAGTCGGTCGATGCCCACACCGGTGATCGCCGACCCGCACACGACCGGGAAGACCGAGGCCTTCGGCCACCCCCGATGGCCAGGGTGGCTTCGAGCTCGCTCGGCCGTCGGCATCTCGCCGTCGAGGTAGCGCTCCATGAGGGCGTCGTCGCCGACCACGATCCCCTCGACCAGCTGCTCGCGTACCTCGTGCTCGACGTCGGCGAGATCGTCGGGGATCGGACCCGGGCTGCGGCGTGCCGCTGTCGTAGATGATGGCGGTGTCGGTGAGGAGGTCGGCGATGCCGCGGAAGCGCGGCTCTCCTCGCCCACGGGCAGCTCCAGGGGGGCGATGCCGGCGCCGAAGCGCTCCTGAAGTCCGGCCAGGGTCCGGTCGAAGCTGGCGCGCTCGCGGTCGAGCTTGTTGATGAAGACGAGACGGGGCAAGGCCGAGCTCGGCCGCCAGCTCCCAGGCGGCCTCGGTCTGGGCCTCGACGCCGTCGACGGCGCTCACGACGACCACGACGAGGTCGACGACCGAACAGGCGGCACGGACCTCTCCGAAGAAGTCGGCGTAGCCCGGGGTGTCGATGATGTTGATCTTGACGTCGCCGTGGATGACACGGGGCCAGGGCCAGCGAGATCGACATGTGTCGTTTGATCTCTTCGGGCTCGAAGTCGCTGACGGTGGAGCCGTCGTCCACCTTGCCCGGCTCGGGGAATGGCCCCCGTGGCGAACAGCAGAGCTTCCGCCAATGTCGTCTTGCCCGCCCCGTTGTGTCCGACCAGGGCAACGTTGCGGATGCGCGACGGTGGATAGCTGGTCACCCCGAGCACCTCCCCTCGCTCGATTGACGCCGGCGCCGACCACCGTCGCGGGGGCACAGCCTACCGTCGCGCCCCGGTCTCGTCAGGGGCGAATAGGGGGCCGGCCAGGGACGATCCGCGGGGGAGGGAGTCCGAGGGGCCCGAAGCGGCCGATGGTACGCTGGAGGCGTCGGTCTTGAGGAGGAAATCCGCACATGTTCGATGGCCGCTGGCGACACGCCGTGGACCGTACGACGAAGCCAGTGGGTCACGTGCTTGTCCGGACCGGCATCACCGCCGACGTGCTCACCGTCTTCGGACTGGTCATGTCGGTCGTCACCGCCGTGGCCGTCGGCTCGGGGCACCTCGTCTACGGGATCATCCTGCTCTTCCCGACCGGCCTCCCCGACCTGTTCGACGGACCGGTGGCCAAGGCGGCGGGGACGGCGTCGGTCCGCGGTGCGTTCTTCGACTCCGTGGCCGACCGCGTCTCGGACGCCTTTCTCTTCGGCGGCGTGTCGTGGTATCTGGCCGCCCACCACGACGGTCAGCTCGTTCTGCTGCCGTTCGCCATCCTGGCTCTGACCGCCCTGATCTCCTACCAGCGGGCCAAGGCCGAGCTTCTGGGATTGTCGGCCAAGGGCGGGCTCATGGAGCGCGCCGAACGGTTCATCATGCTCGGCCTCTGTTTCATCGCCGGGGCCGTATCGCCGTCGGCACTGGTGCCCGCCCTGTGGGTGTTCTTCGGACTCATCCTGGCCACGGCCATCGGACGGTTCGTGCGGGTCTGGCAGGAGGCGGAAGGCCCCGTCGCGCGCACCGTCGGTGCGCCCCCATCGGGTCGATCCACAGCGAGCGGCGGCCCGACGGCGTGCGGCACGGGTTGATTCACGCTGGCGGACGTGGCGGGAGACGCGTGCTCAGCGCGACGCCACCGGTGTGCATTTCGTGCAACCTCAGCGGGCCGACCAGCCGCTGGGTCGCTGGCGCGCCCGGCGCCAGAGTGTGATCGCCAGCCGATCGGGCCGCATCTGGCGTGCCCGTCGCGCCGACCGGCCCCGTGAACGGGCCGGCCGTCGGCCCGGCGCCGGCGGGTTCTGAGCACACACGGCGCCGACACGTCGGTGGACGCCCCGCGGACGTCCGCCGCCCGCGCCCAGGCCACGTACGTCATCTACCGGGCCCTCGGTACCGCCATGCAACGGCTCCCCGAGCCGGTGGCGGAGGCCGCCGCCGCTGCTGTCGGCATGGCCCTCACGACCGTCAGACGCGACGCCCGTGCGGTGTACGCGCGTCATCTTCGACGCGTCATGGGAGCCGGACTGTCCGACGCCGAGGTGAAGGCGTGGACGCGGCGGGCCTTTCTGAATTACGCGCGGTACTGGCTCGAGGGGTCCCGCTTGCCGGCGGTCGCCCCGCAGGTGATCGAGGCCCGCATGATGGTGGAGTCGGGATACGAGCATCTGGTGACGGGCATGGCCGCAGGTAAAGGGGTGGTGCTCGCCCTTCCCCATCTCGGACGCTGGGAGTGGGGCGGCGCATGGCTCAACCTGCAGGGGTACCCGATGACGGCGGTGGCCGAGCCCGTCCATCCCGCCCAGCTGTACGACTGGTTCGTCTCGCAGCGCCAGGCCCTCGGTCTCACCATCGTGGCTCTCGGACCCGAGGCGGGAGGCGTGCTCCTCCGCACCCTGCGCGCCGGCGGCCTGGTGGGGCTGTTGTGCGACCGCGACATCGTCGGCAACGGGATCGAGGTCGAATTCTTCGGTGAGCGCACCACGCTGCCGGCAGGTCCGGCGACGTTGGCGTTGCGGACCGGTGCCGCGCTCCTGCCCACCGCCGTGTACGGCGGGCCCGGGCGCGACCACAACGCCGTCATCATGGCGCCCGTTCCCGCCGAGCGCACTGGTCGCCTGCGCAGCGACGTCCAGCGCGTCACGCAACAGGTGGCGCACGATCTCGAGCGTCTCATCCGCCGCGCTCCCGACCAGTGGTACCTCTTCCAACCGAACTGGCCCAGTGACCGGGACGACGCCGTCGTGGGGACATCGCCGACGGCGGCGTCAACCGACGACGGCATCTGACGGGTCGCCCGTGCGCGTCGCCCTCGTCTGTCCCTACAGCCTGAGTCGACCCGGCGGCGTCCAGGGCCAGGTGCTCGGACTGGCGCGCGCTCTGGAGGCGATCGGCCACGACGCCCTGGTGCTGGCCCCGGCCGACGGACCCATCGTGGTTCCCGGCCTCGCGTCCGACGTGGTGGTGCTGGGCCGTTCGCTGCCCGTGCCGGCCAACGGCTCCGTCGCGCCGCTGTCGGTCGGGCCGGTCGCCGCCGGACGCGCCCTGCGCCGGATCCGACGTGCCGACGTCGACGTCGTCCATCTGCACGAACCCCTGGCCCCGGGTGCGGGCTACGCCTGTCTCGTCGGGTGTCCGCAGCCCCGGATCGGGACGTTTCACCGCGCCGGCGCCAGTACCGCATACCGGTTGCTGGGGCCGGTGGCGCGGTGGGCGGCGGGTCGACTCGACGTCCGCTGCGCCGTCTCACCCGAGGCCATGGCCACCGCCGCCGCCGCCCTGGGCGGGACGTATGAGATCGTCGGCAACGGGGTCGAGTTGGACCGTTTCGCGCAGGCGGAGCCGTGGCCCACGGACGGCCCCACGGTGCTCTTCGTCGGCCGCCACGAGCGCCGCAAGGGTCTCGGTGTCCTGCTCGAGGCCTTCGACATGATCGCCGCGCGCGACGCCGACGGGGCGACGTTGTGGGTGGTCGGTCAGGGTCCCGAGACGGCCGTGCTCCGAGAACGCACGCCGACCGGCGCCCGGGTGGAGTGGCTGGGTCGTGTCGACGACGACGAGTTGGCCTCCCGGCTCCGCGGTGCCCACGTGCTGTGCGCACCCTCGCTCGGCGGAGAGTCTTTCGGCATGGTCCTTCTCGAGGCCATGGCGGCGCGGACGGCGGTGGTGGCGAGCGACATCGCCGGGTATCGATTCGTCGCCGGCGGCCACGCTCTGCTCGTCCCTCCCGCCGACGCATCCGCTCTGGCGGGGGCTCTGGCCGCCGCCCTGGCCGACGTCACCGGTGGCACAGGGCCGTCGGCCCCGGTCGCTCTCGATCTCGCCTTCGCCCACGCCTCGACGTGGTCGATGGCCCGGCTGGCGCAGCGCTATGTGGGGATCTACGACGCCACGCTGTCGCTGAGGCACCAGGCCAACTAGGGCCCACGCCTACACTTCCGCCATGTCCGGTTCCTCCGGTTCGTCCGGTTCGTCCTCGGGTCGCCGCCGCCGCCGTCCCGCGTCGTCAGGCAATCAGCGCGCCGGTGCGCCGGGCGGCCGCGCTGCCGGGGGCGGATCGGGGAACCGGTCGGGAGGTGGTGGTGGTGCCGGCGGCCGCGACGGCGGTGGACGGGGAGGCAACTCCCGCAGCCGCAGTGGCGGCGGCCGGGGCGGGGGCGGACGCGGTGGGGGACACGGCGGCAGCGGACGCAACCGGTCGGGATCCGGGGGGTCGAACCGGTCCGGTGGCGGCAGCGGGCGTCCTCGGACCGCGCCGGGAGCAGCCCTGCTCACCCCGATCGTCGAACCGGTGGTCACGTTGGAGCCGCGAGCGGCACCGAGTCACGAGGCCGCGCTGGCACGCCGCAACCGGCGACGCGGGCTTGCTGTCGCCGCGCTGCCCGGTGTGGTCGTGGGCGTCGTGGTGGCGGTCGTCGGTGTCGTCCTCGCCGGGCCGGCCGGTGCGGTGGCGGGTGTGGCCGTCGGGATCCTCCTCTGGGTCGCCGTCTGGTGGGGCGCGACACCTGCGCTCGTGCGGGCCCTGCACGCCGAGGTTGCCGACGAGGACGAGTACGCCCGCGTTTTCAACCAGGTCGAGGGACTGTGCGCATCGATGGGTCTCGCCCTTCCCACCGTGTGCGTGGTGGATGATGACCTCTTGGGTGCCCTGGTCCTCGGGCGCCGGCGACGCGCCGCGGTCCTCGTGGTCACCTCGGCACTGGCCGAGTCGCTCGATCCGGTCCAGCTCGAGGGCGTGCTGGCCCACGAATTGGTGCACGTGAAGAGTGCCGACATCGTGTCCGCCACGATGGCCGCCGCCGTGGCTCTCCCCCTGGTGGCGGTGCTTCCGGGCACGGCCAACCTCGTCCATGCGTTGGCCGGGCGCGGTCGTGAGTTCCGCACCGATCAGCTGGCGGTGAGCGTCACGCGTTATCCGCCGGGGTTGCGCGAGGCGTTGGCCCTGATGATCGAGGGGTCCGCCTCCCGTTCCTCGTCGCCCTTGGCCGGACGCGGCGTGGCCCACGCCACCCGCTGGCTGTGGACGGTTTCGCTGGCCGAGGGGGGTGGGGGCCGGAAATCCCGCGGCGGTGCCACCGGTGAACTGGATGACGCCGCCGTGCGTATCGCCGCCCTGGACGAGTGGTAGACGTCCGGAGGGATCCGGGAGGCCCGGCGGTAGACTCTGATCATGAGCGACGCCCCCCGCACATCATCGGCCGCACCTGAGGACTCCGCCACGTCGCCGGCGGACACGGCGCCGACCCCAGGTGGTCGGCGCACGGCGACGTTCACCGTGAAGCGGGGACTGGCCGACATGCTGCGCGGCGGCGTGATCATGGACGTGGTCACCGCCGAGCAGGCCCGGGTCGCCGAGGACGCCGGGCGCCGTGGCGGTGATGGCGCTCGAGCGCGTCCCGTCCGACATCCGTGCCCAGGGCGGGGTGGCCCGCATGAGCGACCCGGCCCTGATCGAGGCGATCCAGCAGGCGGTGACCATCCCGGTCATGGCCAAGGCCCGGATCGGCCATTTCGCCGAGGCGCAGGTCCTCGAGGCACTGGGCGTCGACTACATCGACGAGAGCGAGGTGCTGACGCCCGGCCGACGAGGCCCACCACATCGACAAGTGGGCGTTCCGCGTGCCCTTCGTCTGCGGCGCCACCAACCTGGGCGAGGCCCTGCGTCGCATCTCCGAAGGGGCGGCGCTGATCCGCTCCAAGGGCGAGGCCGGCACCGGCAACATCGTCGAGGCCGTGCGTCACCTCCGTTCGATCCTGGGCGACATCCGCGGCTCGACCCAGGCCGATCCGGCCGAGCTGTACGCCTGGGCCAAGAACCTGGCGGCCCCGATCGAGCTGGTCCAGCGAGGTCGCCGCGACCGGCCGGCTCCCCGTTCCGCTGTTCTGCGCCGGCGGCATCGCCACCCCGGCCGACGCCTCCCTCGTCATGCAGCTGGGCGCCGAGGCGGTGTTCGTCGGCTCGGGCATCTTCAAGAGCGAGGACCCGGCGCGTCGGGCCCGGGCCATCGTGGAGGCCACCACCCACTATCGACGACGCCGCAGATCGTGGCCAAGGTCGAGCCGGGGCCTGGGGGCGTCCATGCCCGGGCTCGAGATGGCACGCCTCGGAGCAGCGCCTGGCCGAGCGTGGCTGGTAGTGGACCGCGGCATGCGACCGGGGCGGCCGCCGAGGTGCCTCCAGGTGACCGTCGGCGTCCTCGCCCTGCAGGGCGACGTCGCCGAGCATCGCCGCGCCCTCGCCGACCTCGGCGTCGCCAGCCGGTCCGGTCCGCCGGCCCGTCGATCTCGTCCGGCCTGGACGGCATCGTCTTGCCCGGAGGCGAGTCGACCACGATGTCGATGCTGCTCGACTCGTCGGGGCTCGCTCGACCCGCTGGGCAAGGAGCTCGCCGCCGGCCTGCCCGTCTTCGGCACCTGCGCCGGGATGATCCTGCTCGGCCACATCGGTGATCGACGGGCGCGCCGACCAGCGCTGTTACGGGGCCATCGACCTCACCGTGCGGCGCAACGGCTACGGCCGCCAGCTGGCGTCCTTCGAGTGCGATCTGGACGTCCCCGCCATCGGCGCCGCCCCGTTCCACGCCGTGTTCATCCGGGCCCCGCTGGTCGAGTCGACCGGTGCCGGCGGTGGAGGTCCTGGCCGTGCTCGAGGCGTCGGCCGACGAGTCTGATCGACCCCGGTCGCGGGTTCACGCCCGGCCGGGCCCACCGGGGTGCCCGTGACCACCCCGGTGCTGTGCCGCCAGGGGTCGGTGCTGGTGGCGGCCTTCCACCCCGAGCTCACCGCCGACCGCCGGCTGCACCGGCTGTTCGTGTCGACGATCGAAGAGAGGAGGACGGTAGGCCATGTCCGGTCACTCGAAATGGGCGACCACCAAGCACCGCAAGGCAGCCGTCGACCAGGCCCGGGCCAAGGTGCTTCGCCAAGCTGATCCGGCAGCTCGAGGTGGCCGCCCGCGAAGGCGGCAGCGACCTCACCACCAACGCCACGCCTGCGCACCATGTTCGACAAGGCGCGCGACGCCGTCGGTGCCCATCGACACCATCGAGCGCGCCATCAAGCGCGGGATCGGGCGAGCTCGAGGGGGTGCGCTACGAGCAGGTCTCCTACGAGGGGTACGCGCCGGGCGGTGTGGCCGATCATCGTCGAGATGCCTGACCGACAACCGCAACCGCACCGGTGCCGAGGTCCGCAACGTCTTCACCCGCAACGGCGGATCGATGGCCGAGCCCGGGCGCGGTGGCGTGGCAGTTCGAGCGCAAGGGGGTGATCGGCCTGCCCGCGGACGCTCGACGAGGACAAGGTCATGGAGGTGGCCATGGAGGCCGGGGCCGAGGACCTGACCGACGAGGGCGACCGGTGGGTGGTGACCGGCCGCGCCGACCGATCTGGGCGCCGTGCGCGACGCCCTCGAGGCCGCCGGCATGACCGTCGAGTCGGCCGAGCTCGCCATGGTGCCCTCCACCACCGTGCCGGTCACCGAGGAAGGCGAGGCACGCCGGGTGCTCCGTCTGCTCGAGGCCCTCGACGACCACGACGACGTGCAGAACGTCTGGTCCAACTTCGACATCCCCGACGAGGTCATGGCCGCCTCCGCCGGCTGACGGCCGAGCTGACGCCGCCGGCACGGTCCATCCCTCGACCGCCGGGCGACGCCCTGGCTAGCAGTCGAACGCGTGTTCGTCCTGGGCATCGACCCCGGCCTGTCGCGCTGCGGCTACGGGCGTCGTGCAGCGGTGCGGGAGCCGCCTGACGGCCAGCGGCCGGCGGGGTGGTCACGACCGACGCCGCGGCCACCGCTGCCGGAGCGGCTGCCACGTCTTGTTCACCGAGCTGCGCACCCTGGTCGCCGAGATGCGCCCGGACGCCGTGGTCGTCGAGCGGGTTTTCTTCCAGACCAACGTCCGCACGGCCATGGCCACGGGCCAGGCCGGCGGGCGTCGCCCTGGTGGCGGCGGCCGAGGCGGGCTGCGAGGTGGCCCAGTACACCTCGAACGAGGTGAAGCAGGCCGTGGTCGGCTTCGGCGGTGCCACCAAGGAGCAGGTGCAGAGCATGGTCGCCGCCCTGCTGGATCTGGCCGAGCCGCCCGAGCCCCCCCGACGTCGCCGACGCCCTGGCCCTGGCCGTCTGCCACCTGACGGCGCAACCCCTGCGGCAGGCCATCGCCGCGGCCGGCGGCCGCGGGGGGCGACCGTGATCGGGTGGCTGCGCGGACGGCTGATCGCCCGGACGGCGCGAGGGCGAGCTGCTCGTCGACGTGCAGGGGGTCGGGTACCGGGTGACGCGTGCCGGTCCCTCTGCTCGTCTCCACCGGCGAGCCGGGGGCCGAGGTCACCTTGCACGTCCACACCCACGTGCGCGAGGACGCCATCGTGCTCTACGGCTTCGCCACCACCGAGGAGCGACGCTGCTTCGAGGCGCTGCTCGGCGCCCACGGCGTGGGCCCGTCGCTGGCCCTCGCCGTCCTGTCGCGCTCTGCGCCCGGCCGACCTCGTCCGGGCCGTGCTCGACGAGGACCTCGATGCGCTGTGCGCCGTCCCCGGGGTCGGGCCGCAAGACGGCCGCCCGTCTGCGTTCTCGACCTGAGGACACGCCTCGAGCTGCCGGAGTTCTCCGGCGACGGTGTGCCCGGCGGGTCGAGGCCAGGCGCCGTCGAGCCGCGGGGCGAGGTGCGTGCCGCGCTGGTCGAGCTCGGGTACGGCGCCCGAGGAGATCCGGCGGGCCCTGCACGAGATGCCGGACGAAGGGGCCGGTGGAGGAGATGCTCCGTCAGGCGCTGCGCGAGCTGGCGAGCGCCCGGTGAGTCGCCGCGAGGTCGTCGCCGTCCCCGGCGTCGGAGTCGACCGTCCGCCGCTGCGATCGAGCCGACGATGTCGCCGCGGCCGGTCGACCCCGAGGTCGACCCGGCCGACCTGGCCGACGAGGTCCGCCTCCGGCCGCGTCGGCTCGAGGAGTTCCTCGGGCAGGCGCAGCTCACCGAGCACCTGCAGATCGTGCTCGAGGCCGCCCGGCGGCGCGAGCAACCGGTCGACCACCTGCTGTTCGCCGGTCCCCCCGGACTGGGGAAGACCTCGCTGGCCGGGATCGTGGCCGCCGAGATGGGTGTCGGCCTGCGCATCACCTCGGGGCCGGCCCTCGTGCGCACCGGCGACCTGGCCGCCCTCCTCACCGATCTGCAGCACGGCGACGTCCTCTTCATCGACGAGATCCACCGGCTGCCGCGGCCGGTCGAGGAGGTCCTGTACCCGGCGATGGAGGACTTCCAGCTCGACATCCTCATCGGCAAGGGACCGACGGCGCGGTCGATCCGGCTCGATCTGCCGCGCTTCACGCTGGTGGGGGCCACCACCCGCACCGGGCTGCTCACCGGCCCGCTGCGCGACCGGTTCGGCTTTCGTCGGGCGCCTCGACCTGTACGCGCGCCGACGACCTGCAGGGCATCGTGACGCGCGTCGGCGGGGATCCTGGGCGTCGAGGTGGCGGCCGAAGGGGCGCGGCAGATCGCGGCCCGCGCCCGCGGCACCCCCCGTATCGCCAACCGGCTGCTGCGACGGGTGCGCGACTTCGTCGAAGTGCGCGCCGAGGGGGCCATCACCGCCGAGCTCGCTTCCGAGGGTCTCGAGATGTTCGGGGTGGACGAGCTCGGCCTCGACAAGGTCGACCGGGCCATCCTCGACGCCCTGTGCCGGCGCTTCGACGGGCGGCCGGTCGGGCTGGTGACACTGGCCCAGTGCATCGGCGAGGAGACCGACACGGTCGAGGACGCCTACGAGCCCTATCTGCTGCAGCAGGGCCTCATCATGCGCACGCCCCGGGGGCGGGTGGCCACACCGCGGGCCTTCGACCACCTGGGCATGAGCGACCACCGCTCCGACCCCGTCGGGGGAGCCGCCACCTTGTGGTGAGGCCGGCGACATCGGTGGTGACGCAGGGACGTTTGACCCGGCTGAGGTGGGACGACGGCTGCCGGTGCCGGGGCCACGGGGTGGGCCTGGGCTAAGGTCGAGCGCTCGGAAACAACCGGAGACGACCCACCCATGTCCACAGCCACCGCTCTCTTTGCCGCCCTGTTGGCGAAGTCGTCGACGCCCAAGGCGGCGTCGACGTCGAGCGTCGGCACCCTGGTCTTCTTCGTCGTCATCTTCGGGTTGGTCTACGTCTTCTTCCTCCGGCCCCGCTCGCAGGCCGCCCGGCGCCAGCGCGACACGCTCATGGAGCTCTCGGCCGGTGACGAGGTCCTCACGGGCGGGGGCATCTTCGGGACCGTGCTCGACGTGGAGCCGGACCGGGTCACCCTCGAAACGGCTCCCGGCACGCGGATCACGGTGCTGCGGACGACCATCGCCCGCCGGATCACCGAGCCCGAGGGCAACTCCGTGGCCGAGCAGAACTGGCAGGACGAAGCCCACGACGGTGTGGCCGAGGCCGCCGGTTGGCACGACCCGAACGAGACCGACGCGGACGGCGGGCACGAGACGGAAGACGAACCCGGCGAGACCACCGAGAAGCCCGAGGCTGACGGGGCACCGGGGACCGAACAGGGAGGCGGTCGGTGAAGCGCTCTATGGTCGTGAGCCTGGCGTTGGTGGTCGCCATAGCCGTCATCCTGTTGGTCGCCACGTTGGGCGCGGGCTGGTCGCCGAAGCTCGGCCTCGACCTGGCCGGCGGTTCACAGATCGTGTACCGGCCGCAGCACAAGATCTCGGCCGGTGACCTGACGACGACGATCAACGTCATCCGCAACCGGGTCGACGCCGCCGGGGTGTCGGGCGCCAACGTGAACTCGCAGGGTGGCAACGTCGTCGTGCAGCTGCCGGGTCTGAAGAACCCGAACGCCGTAATCAAGCTCATCCAGAGCACGGCCCAGCTGACCTTCCGCCCGGCGCTGTGCCAGGCGAATCCCTACACGGCGCCCAAGAAGGGGACGACGCTGCCCCCGCTACCGAGCGCCTGCACGTCCGCCACGTACTCGATCCAGCTGCCTCCCACCGGCAGCCTCACCGTGAGCAGCACCTCGGCCAACTCGTCCAACCTCAATGCCATCCCGCCCGACCCGGCGCTGTCGTCGCAACCGACCACTCAGCCCACCTACGACGACCTCCATCCCCACAGCCCTGTGCTCATCCCGCTCGTCGCTGGCGGCGGATTCCGCAACCTGCTCGGGCCCGCCGAGATGAACGGGACGGCGGTGGCCAGCGCCATCGCCCAGTTCATCTCGCCTGACTGGGTGGTGAACGCCACCTTGACCAATAAGGGATCCCTTGAGTGGGACAACCTGACCAAGAAGTACTTCCACGAGATCATCGGCATCGACCTCGACGGCCAGGTGGTGTCGAACCCGCTCACCCAGCCGGGCCAGGCGACGTGGACGTCGTTCGGCGGGCGGGTGCAGATCAGCGGCAACTTCACCCAGACCTCGGCCCAGGACCTCGCCCTCGATCTCAACTACGGCTCGCTGCCGGTGCCCCTCAACAAGATCGACCAGACCACGGTGTCGCCCAGCCTGGGCAAGTCGTCGCTGAAAGCGGGCCTGGCCGCCGGGATCGGCGGCCTCCTGCTGGTGCTGATCTACACGATCCTCTACTACCGGGCCCTCGGCATCGTGGTGGTCTCCGGACTGATCGTCACCGCCGCCCTGCTGTTCGCCATCGTGTCCGCCCTCGGGCACTCGGGGCTGAACCTGACCCTCGACCTGTCGGGCGTCACCGGCCTGATCGTGTCGGTCGGGATCACCGTCGACTCCTACATCGTGTACTTCGAGCGATTAAAGGACGAGGTCGAGCAGCGGACGATCGGTGCGCACCAGCGTGGACAAGAGCTTCCAGGGTGCCTTCCGGACGGTGCTGGCCGCCGACACCGTGTCGTTCGCCGCCGCCCTGGTGCTGTGGCTGCTGGCGGGCGGGCACGGTCAAGGGGTTCGCCTTCTTCCTCGGCCTGTCCACTCTCCTCGACGTGTTCACCACGTACTTCTTCACCCGGCCCCTCGTCATCCTGCTCGGGCGCAACGCCAAGGTCACCGAGCGCCCGCGTCATCGGCATCGCCCGGGGGCTGGCCATTGACTCCGGAGGGACATCGTGACCGTCACCGACGACGCCCTGTCCAGCACCGTCACCGGGAAAACGCCCAACGCCTTCGTCCGCCTCTACCGGGGCGAGACCTCGTTCGACTTCGTCGGCCGGCGGCGGTTGTGGTACCTGATCTCCGGCCTCGTCATCGTGGCCGGGCTCGTGTCGATGGGGACGAAGGGCTTCAACTCGGGCATCGACTTCAAGGGTGGGCAGTCGTGGGAGGTCCCGGCGCACGGTGCCAGTGCCAGCACCGTGCAGAACGCCGTGCAGGCCGCTGGGGTGCCCGGCCCCACCATCGAGTTCCTGGGAACCGGGGGCAACCAGCAACGGTGCAGGTCGAGGCCGACCTGAACAAGCTCTCGGCCGCCGAGAAGACGAAGGTCGAGCAGGCCGTCTCTGCCGCCCTCGGCCGGATCAGCGACACCCCGGCCCCCGACGGTGACGTTCACCGACGTCGGGCCCACGTGGGGGAGCCAGATCACCGACGAAGGCCATCATGGCCGTGCTCGTCTTCTTCGTCGTGGTGGTGGCGTACATCTCGTTCCGCTTCGAGTGGAAGATGGCCATCGCCGCCCTCGATCGCCGTGATCCACGACCTCCTGGTCACGGCCGGGATCTATTCGCTGACCGGGTTCCAGGTGACGCCGGACACGGTGATCGCCGTCCTCACCATCCTCGGGTATTCGCTCTACGACACCGTGGTCGTCTTCGACCGCGTAGGGAGAACAGCCAAGGGCTTCGGCGCGTCGGGACGGATGACCTACGAGGACGTCGTCAACCTGTCGATGAACCAGACGCTGGCCCGGTCGATCAACACCTCGCTGGTGGCCATCCTCCCGGTGCTGTCCGTGCTCGTGATCGGCGCGCAGATCCTGGGGGCGACGACCCTGCAGTACTTCGGTCTGGCGCTGGTCATCGGGCTCACGTCGGGGGCGTACTCGTCGATCTTCATCGCCTCGCCCATCCTGGCCGTGATGAAGGAGCGCGAACCGCGCTACGTCAACATCCGCCAGAAGTTGGCCAACCGGGCCGACCGCTCCGGTCTGCTCACGCCGCGGGCCGCCGCGCTGTCCACGGCGTCGACCACCTCCACGGCTCGGGCGACCGGACGTGGCGGCCGGGGCGCGGCGGCGTCCAAGCGTCAAGGTGAGGTCCTGCGCCCCGGGGGCGCGGCGCGTGCCGCCACCACCGCCGCGCCGGCGTCGACGCCCGACGGGCAGGTCGCGGCCGACGAGGACCCGGGCCGGGCCAACGGCGCCGCCCGTCCCGCCGGCGGGGCGGCCAAACGGCCCGCCGGCGCCTCCGGGGCCCGCCGGCCACCTCCCCGCCCGCGCAAGGGCAAGGGAAAGGGAAAGGGCGGCCGCCGCCGCTGACACGGACCGGTCGTGGACCGGTCACGACGCTGGCCGGTGCGCCGTCGCCGATGGTACCGGCGTGAGGTCACGTCGGATCAGACGCCGGCGGATGGTCACGGGTGGGCAGGCGGGCAGGTACCGTGGGATGGATGGTTACCGTCGAGCGTCAGGCTGCGCCCTTCCGCCGCCCGGCGCTGCTCGACGACCTGCTGGCGGGCCTGCTCGGTCGCCGACGACGGCCGGCGCTCACGTCGTCGGCGGATGACCGCCAGCTGATCGTCCGGGCCGGCGAGCCGCCGCCGAGGCGGCCCACGCCGGCCAGCTGCGCCAGACCGGCGAGCCCTACGTCACCCACCCGGTGGCGGTGGCCGGCATCGTGGCCGACCTCGGCCTCGACGCCCGGTCGGTGGCCGCCGCGCTGCTGCACGACGCCGTCGAGGACACCGGGCTCACCCTCGAGCGACGTCGATCGAGGAGTTCGGCCCCGAGGTCGGCGGCCATCGTCGACGGGGTCACCAAGCTCGACCGGCTGCAGTTCGACTCCAAGGAGGCCCAGCAGGCCGCCACGGTGCGCAAGATGCTCGTGGCCATGGCCAACGACTGGCGGGTCCTCGTCATCAAGCTGGCCGACCGGCTCCACAACATGCGGACCATCGCCGTGATGCCCGAGTGGAAGCAGCGCCGGACGGCCCAGGAGACGCTCGACATCTACGCGCCGCTGGCCCACCGGCTCGGGCATCCAGGAGCTCAAGTGGCAGCTCGAGGACCTGGCCTTCGCCACCCTGCACCCCAAGCGCTACGCCGAGATCGAGCAGATGGTGGCCACCCGCGCCCCCGAGCGCGACGACTACCTGGCCCGGGTGCTGGTGGCCGTGCGCGAGCGCCTGGGCGCCTCGGGCGTGAGGCGCCGAGGTGACCGGACGGCCGAAGCACCTGTGGAGCATCTACGAGAAGATGGTGGTGCGGGGCAAGGAGTTCGCCGAGATCTACGACCTGGTCGGCCATCCGCGTCATCGTCGAGTCGGAGAAGGACTGCTGGGCCGCGCTCGGGTCCATCCACGCCATCTGGAGCCCGGTGCAGGGCCGGTTCAAGGACTACATCAACAGCCCGAAGTTCAACCTCTACCAGTCGCTGCACACCACGGTGATCGGTCTCGAGGGCAAGCCCATCGAGGTCCAGATCCGCACCCAGGAGATGCACCGCCGGGCCGAGTACGGGATCGCCGCGCACTGGGGCTACAAGGAGCAGGGCAAAGACGGCGCGCGCCACGACGGCCGAGATGGCCTGGCTGCAGCGGATCGTCGACTGGCAGCAGGAGACGATCGACCCGCTCGAGTTCCTCGAGACCCTGAAGCTCGACCTCGAGCAGGACGAGGTCTACGTCTTCACCCCCAAGGGCAAGGTCATCGCCCTGGCCGCCGGGTCCACGCCCATCGACTTCGCCTACGCCATCCACACCGAGGTCGGGCCACCGCTGCATCGGGGCCAAGGTGAACGGCCGTCTGGTCCCGCTCGACACGCCGCTGCAGTCGGCGGACACCGTCGGAGATCATCACCTCCAAGGTGCCCTCGGCCGGGCCCGTCGCGCGACTGGCTGCAGATCGTCGCCTCGCCGCGGGCCCGCAACAAGATCCGGCAGTGGTTCAGCCGGGAGCGGCGCGAGGACGCCATGGAGACCGGGCGCGAGGAGCTGATCAAGGCGCTGCGGCGCGAGGGTCTGCCCGTGCAGAAGCTGGCGGCCTCGAACGCTCTCGAGCGCCTGGCCGCGGCCATGAACTACACCGACCTCGACGCCCTGCACGCCGCCATCGGCGACGGCCACGTGTCGGCGCGGTCGGTCGCCCAACGGCTGGCGCGCGACCTGCGCGGCGGCGGGCGACGAGGAGCAGCTGCCCACCACGGTGGGGCCCGGGCTCGCGCACCCGCACCCGGCGGGGGTCGCCGGTCGGCGTCTACGTCGAGGGCCTCGACGACGTCATGGTGCGGCTGTCGCGCTGCTGCACGCCGGTGCCGGGCGACGAGATCGTCGGCTTCGTGACCCGGGGTCGGGGTGTCAGCGTGCACCGGGCCGACTGTGCCAACGCCACGCGCCCTGGCCGCGGCGGGCGCAGGAGCGGCTCATCGAGGTGGAGTGGGACCGCGAGGGCTCCACCGTGTTCGTGGCCTCCATCGAGGTGCTCGCCTTCGACCGGTCGCGCCTGCTGTCGGACGTGACGCGGGTGGTCTCCGAGCACCACCTGAACATCGTGTCGTCGTCGCAGCCAGACCGCACCCGACCGGGTGAGCCGGATGCACTTCGACGTCGAGCTGGCCGACCCCGGACATCTCGAGTCGCTGCTCAGCTCGCTCAAGCATCTCGACGGCGTCTTCGACGCCTTCCGCACCCTCCCCGGCCGGAAGGGCTGAGCCGCCGGGTGGCCGACGAACAGGTCGGCGCCGGTGCGCGCCCCGACGGGGACCCACGACGTGCTGTGGCCCGAGTCGACCCGGTGGGAGGCGCTGGTGGCCGTCTTCGCCGCGCCGGGCCCAGCGCGGCCGGGTTCGGGCTGGCGCTCACACCCGTGTTCGAGGACGCCCGGCTGTTCCGCCGGGGCATCGGCGACGACAGCGACGTCGTGCGCAAGGAGATGTACGAGTTCGCCGACCGGGGCGGCCGGCGACGTGGCGCTGCGGCCCGAGGGCACCGCCTCGGTCGTGCGGGCCTTCGTCCAGCACCATCCGCCGGTGCCGTGGAAGGCGTGGTACGTCACGCCCGCCTTCCGCTACGAGCGCCCGCAGGCGGGCCGCTACCGGCAGCACCACCAGCTGGGGGTGGAGGTGCTCGGCACCGACGACCCCGACCTCGACGTGGAGGTCATCGCCCTGGCCGCCCGGCTTCTACGCCGGCCTGGGGCTGCGACAGGTCGACCTGGCGCGTCAACTCCATGGGCTGCGCCGAGTGCCGCGCCCGGCTACGTGGCCGCCCTGGCGGCCTATCCTCGCCGAGCACGCCGACGAGCTGTGCGACGAGCACCGGGAGCGCGTACTCGGGCCAACCCCTTGCGGGTGCTCGACTGCAAGCGCCCGCAGTGCCGGGCGGTGACCGAAGACGCTCCCCGCACTCGTCGACTATCTCGACGAGGCCTGCGCCGCCCACCTGGCCCGGGTGCGCGGCGGCCTCGACGCGCTCGGCATAGTGCACCGGCTCGAGCCCCGGCTCGTGCGGGGTCTCGACTACTACACGCGCACGACCTTCGAGTTCTCGGCCACCGCGCTCGACCGCGGCCCAGAACGCCATCGGCGGCGGTGGACGCTACGACGGCCTGGTCGAGGCGATCGGGGGCCGATCCCACCCCGGGCATCGGATTCGGCATCGGCATCGAGCGGCTGCTGCTGGCCTGTGACGCCGAAGGAGTGCTTCGCGGTCGCCCCGCCCGCCGCCGACGCCTTCGTCGTCGACGTGACCGGAGGGGAGCGCGGCCCGTGATCTGTGCGACGAGCTGCGCCGGGCCGGCCTGGGGGCGGTGCGGGCCTACGATGGCCGTTCGCTCAAGGCCCAGCTCAAGCAGGCCGACCGCTCCGGAGCCCGCTTCGCCGCTGATCGTCGGGCCCGAGGAGCTCGCCGCCGGCGTCGTCACCGTGCGCGACCCTGCGGGAGGCGGGCGAGCAGATGACGGTGGTCCGCGAGGACATCGGTGGCCCGGTTGTCGCGAGCTCTGCCGGAGAGAGATGACGACGTGACGGCGACCAGCATGCGGACCCATCTGTGCGGCGAGCTCACGGCCGCCGCACGTCGGGCAGCGGGTGCGCTGTGCGGCTGGGTGGCGCGCCGGCGCGAGCACGGGGAGCACCTGGCCTTCGTGGATCTGCGCGACCACACCGGGATCGTCCAGTGCGTGGTCGACGGCAGTCGGTGGACGTGCGCAGCGAGTGGGTGGTCTGCGGGTCGAGGGCACCGTGCGGCGCGCGTCCCGAGGGGACGGTCAACCCCGAGCTGGCCACCGGGGAGGTCGAGGTGGGCGAGTGCACGGTGGAGGTGCTCGGCCGAGGCCGAGCCGCCGCCGTTCCCGGTCGACGACCGGGCCGAGATCGACGAGTCGGTGCGGCTGCGGTACCGCTATCGTGGACCTGCGCCGGCCGCGGATGCAGCGGAACCTGCGGCTGCGGGCCCGGGTCCGTCGGCGCCATGCGCGCCGCCATGGTGCGCCAGGGCTTCTGCGAGGTCGAGACACCGCTGCTGTGGACGCCGACGCCGGAGGGGGCGCGGGAGTTCGCGGTGCCGTCGCGGCTGCACCACGGCGCTTTCTACGTGCTGCCCCAGAGCCCGCAGATCGCCAAGCAGCTGCTGATGGTGGGCGGGATCGACCGGTACTTCCAGATCGCCCGGTGCCTGCGCGACGAGGACCTGCGGGCCGACCGGCAGTTCGAGTTCACCCAGCTCGACATCGAGGCGTCGTTCGTGACGCCGGAGGAGAGTCCAGGCGGTGATCACCGAGGCGGTGGTCGATGCCACCGAGGCGGCGGTGGGGGAGGCGCCGGGCGAGGCCGAGCGGATCACGTGGCACGAGCTCGATGGACCGGTTCGGGACCGACAAGCCCGATCTGCGATTCGGCATGGAGCTGAGTCGATCTGAGCCCCGCCTTCGAGGGGACCGAGGTGAAGGCCTTCGCCGCCCCGTGCGTGAAGGCGCTGCTGCGTGCCCGACGGCGCGGCCTTCGGCCGGAACCGCCTCGACGGACTGGTCGACCGGGCCAAGGAGCTCGGGGCCAAGGGTCTGGCCTGGTTCAGGGTGACCTCGACGGAACCGGTGGTGGCTCGACAGTCGCCGCTGGACAAGTTCCTGGGGGACGCCGAGCGACCGGCACTGGTGACCGGCGACCGGCGCCACCGCCGGTGATCTGGTGCTGGTGGTGGCCGACGAGTGGCGCCATGGCGTGCACCGTGCTCGGGCTCTGCGCCTCGACCTGGGCCGGCCGGCCGATCACCGAGGGGGGCCGCCGGTTCTGCTGGGTGACGGACTTCCCGCTCTTCGACGGGGTCGACGACGAGGGACGACCCGTCGCCGCCCATCACCCGTTCACGATGCCGCACCCCGACGACCTCGAGCTGATCGCGCACCGACCCCCTGGCCGGTGCGGTCCCAGGCGTACGACCTGGTCCTCAACGGTTGGGAGCTCGGGTCGGGGTCGATCCGTATCCACCGGGAGGACATCCAGCGCCAGGTGTTCGATGCGCTCGGAATCACGCCGGAGGAAGCCGACGCCCGCTTCGGGTTCCTGCTTCAGGCGTTCCGCTACGGGGCCCCTCCCCACGGCGGCTTCGCCGTCGGGATCGACCGTTTCGTCGCCCTCCTCGCCGGGGAGGAGAACATCCGCGAGGTGATCGCCTACCCGAAGACGCAGTCGGGGAGCGACCCCATGACCGGCGCGCCCAAGGCGGTGGCCGAGTCGGTGCTGAAGGAGCTCGGCCTGCGGCCGGCTCCCCGAACCGACTGAAGCCCGGGCGGGACAGAGGGGACGCCGGTGGCCGAACGCGGCGTCGCGGCGAAGGGCCGGGGGACGTCACCCGACCTGTTCGCGGCGGCGGCGACCGACCGGCTCGCCGCCCGCGGGCCCGCTGGCCGCCCGGCTGCGGCCGCGGACGCTCGACGACATCGTCGGCCAGCGCCACCTGGTGGCGCCCGGACGCACCGCTGCGCGCTCCTGGTCGAGACAGGACCGGCTCACCTCGGCCATCCTGTGGGGACCGCCGGGCACCGGGAAGACGACGCTGGCCGCGGTGGTCGCGGCGACGACGGCCAAGGCCTTCGTGCCCCTGTCGGCGGTGAACGCCGGGGTGGCCGACGTCCGCGCAGGCCATCGACGACGCCCGGCGGCTGCTGGGTGAGCAGGGCCGGGGGACGATCCTCTTCATCGACGAGGTCCACCGGTTCAACAAGGCGCCAGCAGGACGCCCTGCTGCCGGCGGTGGAGGAGGGGCTGGTCGTGCTCATCGGGGCGACGACCGAGAACCCGTTCTTCTCGGTCAACTCCCCGTTGCTCAGCCGGTCGACCCTGTGGCGTCTCGAGCCCCTCGGCGACGACGACATCGCCGAGGTGGTGCGGCGCGGGCCTCGAGGCCGAGGGGGCGACGGCCGACCGACGAGGCGGTCGCCGCCCTGGTGTCGGTGGCCGACGGCGACGCCCGCGCCGCGCTCGGGCACCCTCGAGGTGGCCCTGGCCCTGGCCGGGACGGCGCCGGTCACGGCCGAGGACGTCGACCGGGCCCGGGCCGGGCCGGCTGCTGCACCAGGGGGCCGACGCCCACTACGACCAGGTCGAGCGCGCTCATCAAGTCCATCCGGGGGTCCGACCCCGACGCCGGGCTGTACTGGCTGGCCCGGATGCTCGAGGCCGGCGAGGACGCCCGGTTCATCGCCCGGCGCCTGGTGATCCTGGCCAGCGAGGACATCGGCCTGGCCGATCCGCTGGCCCTGGTGGTGGCCGACGCCGCGGCCCGGGCGGTCGAGTTCGTCGGTCTGCCCGAGGCCCAGCTCAACCTGGCCCAGGCCGTCGATCCACCTGGCCGGCGGCGCCCAAGTCGAACCGGGTCACGGTCGCCCTCGGACGGGCCCAGGCCGACGTCCGCGAGGGTCCGCGCGGCGAGGTCCCCGCCCACCTGCGCGACGCCACTACCGCGGGGCCCGGGCCCTCGGCCACGGCGAGGGTTACCGGTACCCCCACGACGATCCCCGGGGCTGGGTGGAACAGGACTACCGTCCTCCCGAGGTGGCCGACCACGTCTACTACGAGCCGAGCGAGCACGGCGCCGAGGCGGCGCTCGCCGAGCGCCTGCGGACCCTGCGGGCGGGTCCCGACGACGTCGGATTCGTGATCGCCCCCCGGGCGGCGGGACGTCGGCGATGGCGGCCGAGAGTCGGTGTGGTGGCGACCGTCCTGGCCGGCTCGGTGGCGGGGGCCTCGGCGTTGCCGGCACCGACGGCCTCGGCCGGGACGGGCCCGGTGGGGTCCGGGATGGTCAAGGTGGCCGGGGCCCGGAGCGCCTGCCCCCGGGGACGAGGGCGCTCCGCGCGCTGCCCGGCTCGGAGCCGCTGACCGTCGACGTGGCCCTGAGCCCCTCCGACCCGGCCGCGCTCGACGCCTTCGACCGGGCGGTGACGACCCCCGGGTCGCCGTCGTTCCGGCACTTCCTCACGCCCCGGGAGTTCGCGGCGCGCTTCGGTCCCGGGGCCGGCGCCGTCGCCGCCGCGCAGGCTTGGCTACGCCGCGCCGGCCTGACCGTCCGGTCCACGGCGCCCGACGACCTGCTCATCGCCGTGTCGGGATCCGCCGCCCGGCTCGGCACCGCCTTCGGCGTCGGTTTCGAACAGGACCGGCTCCCGAGCGGCCGGATCGTCCGTGAGCCGACGGGTCCACCGGCGGTGCCGGGGGCGCTGGCGGGCGTCGTGGAGGGGATCGTCGGGCTCGACGACCTGGCCGGGCCGGTGCCCCAGATCGCCCGCCCCGTCGTCGCCCGCGGCGCTGGCCCGTCGAGCGCGGGCGGTCCCCGGTCTCGAACCCCACGCCGGCCCCTCGCCGTGCGCGGCGGCCCAGGCGCACGGCACGACGGCCACCGACCTGGCCCAGGCGTATTCGATGTCGTCGCTCTACTCGACCGACGAGGGTCAGGGCGTCACCGTCGGCATCTACGAGCTCGAGCCCTACCTCCCGGGCGACATCGGGGCCTTCGAGGCGTGCTACAGCCCGTCCCCGTCACCGCTGATCACCCCCGTCAGCGTGGACGGCGCGGGCGCCAATTCGGGCCCCGGGTCGGGGGAATCGGCCCTCGACATCGAGATGGTGGTGGGCCTGGCCCCGCAGGCGAACATCGACGTCTACGTGGGCCGGAACTTCGGGGTGGGGCCCCTCGACGTCTACTCGGCCATGGTCAACCAGGATGAGGCCCAGGTTCTGTCCACCAGTTGGGGGGAGTGCGAACCGGTGGCGGGGACGGCCCAGATCGAGGTGGAGGCGAACCTCCTGAGACAGGCGGCCGCCCAGGGCCAGACGTTCACGGCGGCGGCGGGCGACGAGGGATCCGAGGACTGCAACCTCCCCGGGTTGTCGAACGACACCTCGCCTCCAGGTGGACGACCCGGCCAGCCAGCCCTGGGTGACGGGGGTGGGAGGGACGGACCTCGGCTCCTCCGGGCCTCCGCCGGGGGAGACGGTGTGGAACACCGGCATCTTCGAGGGGACGGGGGGCGGGGGGATCTCGACCCGGTGGACGATGCCCGCGTGGCAGCTCGGGCCCGGCGTAGAGAGCGCCTTCACCAAGGCGAACGACTCGTACACCGGTGCCTCGCCGTGCCCGCTCGAGCGCGGGACCGGGGACCGTCTCGTGCCGGGAGGTGCCCGACGTCTCCGCCGACGGTGACCCGGCGTCGGGGTACGCCATGTTCTGCTCCTGCGGCCCGGGGGGGTGGCAGCTCGTCGGCGGCACCAGCATGGGCGCTCCGCTGTGGGCCGCGGTGGCGGCCCTGGCCGACGAGTCGGTGGCCTCGCCGCCGGGACGGATCGGGCTGCTCAATCCCGCTCTCTACCAGGCCGGCTGCCTGGCCACGCCGCCCTTCAACGACGTCCGGTCGGGCAACAACCAGCCGATCGGGTCCCCGCCGAGCGATCCGCCGAGGACCCCAGGTGGTCCGGACTACCCGGCCACGGGTGGTTACGACCTGGCCAGCGGGTTGGGCTCCCCGGTGACCTCGGCGCTCGTGCCCGACCTGGTGACGCCGGTGGACGCCTGTCCCGTCGTCACGGGGATGAACGTCCGTTCGGGGCCGGCGGGCGGCGGCACCGTGGTCACCATCACCGGGGCCCACCTCGACGCCGTGGTCGCGGTCGATTTCGGGGCCGGCAACCCGGGCACCGTCCTCTCGGTGTCGGGCTCGTCGGTGACCGTGCGGACGCCGGTGTCACCCACCGGTGGATGGGCCACGGCCGAGGTGGTGGTGCAGACGGCCGACGACGCCATGGGCTTCGACGGGAGGAACTACTTCACCTACGTCGGCCCCCGCGGGTACTGGACGGTGGCGTCAGACGGCGGCGTCTTCACCTTCGGGCACGTCGGCTACTACCGGTCCCTGGGCGGCGTGCGGCTGAAGAAGCCGGTGGTGGGCATGGCCCCGACGCCCGTCGTCGCGGGGGTACTGGCTGGTGGCGTCCGACGGCGGGATCTTCGCCTTCGGCGACGCCGGCTTCCACGGCTCGACCGGGGGCGTCCGTCTCGACCAGACCGGTGGTGGGCATGGCCGCCACCCCCGACGGCGGCGGGTACTGGCTGGTGGCGTCCGACGGCGGGATCTTCGCCTTCGGCGACGCCGGCTTCTACGGCTCGATGGGCGGCCACCACCTCGACCACGCCCATCGTGGGCATGGCCGCCACCCCCGACGGCGGCGGGTACTGGCTGGTGGCGTCCGACGGCGGGATCTTCGCCTTCGGCGACGCCGGCTTCTCCGGCTCGACGGGCGGCATCGCGCCTGCACCAGCCCATCGTGGGCATGGCCACCACCCCCGACGGCGGCGGGTACTGGCTGGTGGCGTCCGACGGCGGGATCTTCGCCTTCGGCGACGCCGGCTTCTACGGGTCGATGGGCGCCGCCCGGCTGACCAAGCCGGTGGTGGGCATGGCGGCGCACCTCCGACGGCGGCGGCTACTGGCTGGTGGCGTCCGACGGCGGGATCTTCGCCTTCGGCGACGCCGCCTTCGCCGGGTCCATGGGCGGCCGCCGCCTGGTGGCCCCGATGGTGGCCATGGGGGGATCGTGACCGTCGTTTAGGATGGGCTGACCATGTCCGCCGACGAGGTCGCCGTGCTGGTCGCCTCCTGTGCCGCCTCGGTGGCGGCGGTGGCGTCGCTGGTGGCGGCCGTGCTCCTCGGACGCCGGGTCCGTGACCTGCGCCGGACGGTCGAGGACCTGCGACGCGAGACCGTCCCGCTCGTCCGCCAGGCGCGCCTCGTCGTGGAGGAGGCGGCCACCGAGATGGTGCGGGTGGGCGACGTCCTCGGATCGGCCGAGTCGGTGTCGGCCACGGTGGACTCGGCCTCGCGCCTCGCCTACCGGGCGTTCGCCAACCCGGTGGTGAAGGTGCTCGCCTTCGGAACGGGGACGGGGGCGGCGTTGCGTCGACTGGTGGGGCGAGCGGCGCCGGAGGGCACCGAGAGACGTCGGGTGTCGGCCCGCCGGGAGGGTCCCGACGCCGGTGCGCCGCCGGTGGCGACGCCGACGCCGAGGCGTCACCGACGGAGCCGGGTGCGACGGTGACCCGGCGCCTGATGTGGATGGGTGTGGGGGCCGTGGCCGGGGGCGGGGCCACCGTGTGGGTCCGTCGTCGGCTCGATCGCCTGTCGCGGCGGATGCGCCCCGGCGCAGATCGCCGGAGGGGTCGCCACGCTGATGGATCAGGGCGCGCGGACGACGGCCGGGCGGGTGCGGCAGTCCGTCGACACGGGCCGGCGCGCCGCGCGCCGGCGGGAGCACGAACTGCGCCGCGACCTGGAAGGACGCGACCATCAGGCGGTAGCGATCGGATCCTTGGTCGGACCCTCGGGGACTGCCCCGGCGGTGGCCGACGGACACCGTCGGTCGGCGCGTGACCGGTAGCATCGATTCGATGGATGCCCACCAGCTCCGCTCGGCTTTCACCGGGTTCTACGCGGAGCGGGGGCACGTGATCGTGCCGTCGGCCAGCCTCGATCCCGCACGACCCCACGGTGCTGTTCACCATCGCCGGGATGGTGCCGTTCAAGCCCTACTTCATCGGCGACGAGCCGGCGCCGTGGCCGCGGGCCACATCGGTGCAGAAGTGCTTCCGGACCGTGGACATCGACGTCGTCGGGACCACCGATGCGCCACTGCACCTTCTTCGAGATGCTCGGCAACTTCAGCTTCGGCGACTACTTCAAGGCCGACGCCATCCCCTTCGCCTGGGAGCTGTTCACCGAGGTGCTCGGGATCGACGGCGACCGGTTGTGGGTCACCGTCCACGAGACCGACGACGAGGCCGAGACCATCTGGCGCGACGCCGTCGGGATTCCCGACCGACGCGGATCCAGCGCCTGGGGGAGGACAACTTCTGGGAGATGGGCGAGACCGGGTCCGTGCGGCCCGTGCTCGGAGCTGTTCTACGACCGCGGTGACGCGCTACGGGGCCGAGGGGGGACCGGCCCACGGCGGCGAGGAGCGGTTCGTCGAGCTCTACAACCTGGTGTTCATGCAGTACGAACCGGCTGGCCGACGGGACCCTCGTGGACCTGCCCCACCAAGAACATCGACACCGGGGCCGGCCTCGAGCGCAACCTGCCGGTGCTCCAGGGGGTGGAGTCTCTGTTCGACACCGATCTGGTCCGGCCCGTCCTGGCCACGGCCGAGGAGCTGACCGAGGTGCGCTACGGCGCCGATGCCCACAGCGACGTGGCCCTGCGGATCCTGGCCGACCACGCCCGGGCCATGGCCATGCTGGTGGCCGACGGGGTCCTGCCGTCCAACGAGGGTCGCGGCTACGTCCTGCGCCGGGTCATCCGCCGGGCCGTGCGGCGGGCCTTCCAGCTCGGGGTGCGTCGAGCCCATCACCCCCGGCCTGGTCGGCTCGGCGGTGGCCGGTGCTCGGGCCGGCCTACCCCGAGCTCACCGACGAGCTCGACCTCATCCAGGCCGACCGTCGAGCGCGAGGAGGGCAGCTTCCGCCGGACGCTCGCCTCCGGGTCGGCCATCCTGGAGGAGGAGCTGGCCTCGGGGTCGGGCCGGGTGTCGGGCGAGGTGGCCTTCCGGCTCCACGACACCCACGGCTTCCCCATCGAGCTCACCATGGAGATGGCGGCCGAGGCCGGCGTCGAGGTCGACGCCGAGGGGTTCGAGCGCGGCCATGGCCGCCCAGCGGGAGCGGGCCCGCGCCGACGCCCGGGCCCGCCGGGCCGTCGGCCGGACGAGGAGGACGTCTACCGCGAGCTGCTCGACAGCACCGGGCCCGACGCGTCTTCACCGGCTACGTCGCACTACCCAGGACCCGGCCACGGTGGTGGCCGTGCTGGCCGGGGCCGAGCCCGGGACGGCCGAGATCGTCCTCGACCGCACCCCCTTCTACGCCGAGTCCGGGGGCCAGGTGGGCGACACCGGCGCCATCACCACCGAGACCGGTCGGGCCCTGGTCCTCGACACCCAGAGCGTGCTGCCCGGGCTGATCGTCCACCGGGCCGTGATCGAGGGGGAGCTCTTCCCCGGCCAGGACGCCCTGGCGGCCATCGACGTGGGACGGCGCGACGCCACCCGCCGCAACCACACCGGGACCCATCTGCTGCACGCCGCCCTGCGGCAGGTTCTCGGCGACCACGTCCGCCAGCAGGGCTCGTTGGTGGCTCCCGATCGGCTGCGCTTCGACTTCTCGCATCACGAGGGGCGTGCGGCCCGAGGAGTTGGCCGATGGTCGCCCAGATGGCCAACGCCGAGGTGCTGACCGACGACGCCGTCGAGGTCATCGAGACGTCCAAGGCCGAGGCCGAGGCCATGGGGGCGCTGGCCTTCTTCGGCGACAAGTACGGCGAACGGGTCCGGGTGGTGCGCGCCGGCGCCCACTCCACCGAGCTGTGCGGTGGGACCCACGTCGACGCCCTGGGCATGATCGGCCCGATCACCATCGTGTCGGAGGGCTCGATCGGGTCCAACACCCGGCGGCATCGAAGCGGTGACCGGGGCCGGGTCGCTGGCTCTGGTGGAGCAACGCCAGAGCGCCCTGGCCGACGCCGCCCGGCTGTTGCGGGTGGAGCCCGACGGCGTGGTCGACGCGCTGCGAGCGCCTCCTCGAGCGCCAGCGGCAGGCCGACAAGGAGCTCCAGCGCCTGCGGGGCGCGTCCCTCGACGCCCGGGCCGACGAGCTGGCCGCCGGCGCCCGGGACGGGGCCGTGGTGGCGCGGGTCGACGACCTGGCGCCCGACGAGCTGCGCGACCTGGCCCAGGCCATCATCCGCCACGGGGCCGGCCCGTGGCCGTGGTGGCCGGCACGCCCGACGGGACCAAGGTGGCCCTGGCGGTGGCCTCGGGCGGGCCCGTCGACGCCGGGGTCACGGTGAAGCGGTTGGCGGCGCTGGTCGGGGGCGGCGGCGGCGGCTCGCCCGAGCTGGCCGTGGCCGGCGGGCGCGACGTGTCGCGGATCGACGACATGCTGACCGAGGCGCGCCGTCGCACGCTCGCCGGTGCCTGAGCACGGTGCGCGTGGCCGCCATCGACCTGGGTGCGCGGCGTATCGGCGTGGCCGTCTCCGACGGCACCGGCACCCTGGCCTCGCCGCGGTGCACCGTCGAGCGCAGCGGCGACCCCGACGCCGACCGGGCCTCGGTGGTGGCCGTCGTCCTCGAAGCCGAGGCCCGGCATCTGGTGGTGGGTCTGCCCCTGAGCCTCGACGGCCGGCGGCGCCGGGCGGCCGTCGAGGCCGAGGAGGAGGCCAGCGCCCTCAGAGCGCTGCTCGCCCCGCGGGGCGTGGCCGTGGAGACCTTCGACGAGCGGTTGACCACGGTGAGCGCCGAGCGGTCGCTGGCCGCCGCCGGGCGCTTCGGGCCGAAGCGGCGACGGGTGGTCGACCAGGCCGCGGCGGCCGTGCTCCTCCAGGCGTGGCTCGATGCCCGACGCGCCCGGCGGTGAGACGGTGACAGTGCCGTCGCCCGGGCCCGGCGGTGCACCGGTGGGGCCCGGGGGTGCGGGGTCCGCGCCGGCGGGGACCGGACGGGAACGTCCCCGGCGACGGCACCCGGTGCGGACCGCTCTGCTGGTCGTCGTTCTCGCCGTCGTGGTGGTGGTGATCGGCGGGATCGTCTGGTACGAGGGCCAGGTGAGCGAGGGTCCACCGGGTCCGGCCGTCGTCGTCGACGTGACCGGCGGGCTCGTCGGTGTCGGCGGTGACCGCGACCCTGGTGCGCCGGCAGGTGGTCGGGCAGCTCCCTCGCCTTCCGCGTCTATCTTACTCCTGCACGGGACGCCGACGGTGCAGGCCGGGACGCTATGAGCTGCACCGCCATCAGAGCTTCGGCGCCGTGCGCGACGCGCTCGCCGCCGGTCCCGACGTGTTCGCCGTGCCCGTGCTGCCCGGCACCACCGTGTCGGAGGTGGCCCGGCGAGGTGGGCGCCGACGTCCCCGGTCACGTCGGCCGCCGCCTTCGTGGCGCTGGCGGTGACGGCGGGGACCCGTCGTTCGCCGTGGCAGCCGCCGGGTTCGACCAATCTCGACGGCCTCCTGGGCACCGGTACCTACATCGTGGTCCCGGGGGAGACCGAATCCGAGCTGCTCGGGCAGATGATCGACCGCTTCGACGCCGCCGCCGCGGCCGCCGGCCTGTCCAGCGCGGCGGCGGCCGCCGGGCGTCACGCCGTACCAGGCGGTCACGGTGGCGTCGATCGTGCAGAAGGAGGCCATCTCGCCCGGTGACAGCGCCACGGCCACGGCCGACAACGTGGGGCCGGTGGCGCGGGTGATCTACAACCGCCTGGCCCGGGGCACACCCCTGCAGATGGACTCGACCGTCCTCTACGCCGAGGGCCGCGACGGCGGCCCGGTGACCCCGGCCGACGAGACCACCCCGACACGCCGTACAACACCTATCTGCACACCGGGCTCACGCCCACCCCCATCTGCTTCCCCTCCGCCCTCGCCCTGCGGGCCGCGCTCGCACCCCCCGGCCGGGGACTGGCTCTACTTCGAGCTCACCTCACGCGACGGCACCGAGACGTTCTCCGATACCTTCGCCGGCCAGGTGGCGGCCGAGAAGCTGGCCCGGAGCCGGGGGATCGGGTGACGGACGATCCGGTCGAGCGGAGGTCCCCGACGTGGCCGTCGGCCTCGTCGTCGGTGGTCGGGGTCATCGGCGATCCGGTGAGGCACTCGCTGTCGCCGCTGCTGCACAACGCCGCCTTCGACGCCCTGGGCCTTGACTGGGTGTCGGTGGCCTTCCCGGTGGCAGCGGGCCGGCTGTCCGACGCCCTGGCCGGGATGCGGGCGCTCGGTCTCGTCGGCCTCTCGGTCACGATGCCGCACAAGCGCGAGGCGGCGGGCCTGGTCGACGACTGCACGGCGGTGGCGCAGCGTCTCGGCGTCGTGAACTGCATCACCCACACGGCCGGGCGCCTGGTGGGGGACTCCACCGACGGTCCGGGCTTCGTGGAGGCTCTCCGGCGTGGTGGCGGCTTCGACCCGGACGGGCGCCGATGCCTGGTGGTGGGCGCCGGTGGCGCGGCCCGGGCCGTGGTCCTGGCCCTGGCCGAGGCCGGTGCGCAGGAGGTGGTGGTGGTCAACCGGACCGCTGCCCGCGCCGTCGAGGCGGCCGCCCTGGCCGGCGGGTGCGGGCGGGTGGGCTCAGCGGCCGACGTCGGCCGGGCCGAGCTGGTGGTCCAGGCCACGGCGCTCGGTATGGCTGGGTCCGGCGACGCCGAGGCCACGCCCTTCGATCCGGGCCTCCTCCACCGGGGCCAGGTGGTGGCCGACCTCGTCTACCACCCCGCTGTCACCCCCCTTCTGGCCGCGGCCGCGGCGCGCGGGGTCGACACCGTCGGCGGTCTGGGCATGTTGGTGCATCAGGCCGGTCTGGCCATCGAGCGGTGGACGGGTCAGCCGGCCCCGGTCGAGGCCATGTGGGCGGCGGTACGCCGCCATGGGTGACGTCGGCGTGACGGATGCCCGGTCGCCCGGCGGGACTGGCGCTCCGACCGGCGGGCAGCGGGGGTCACCCGCCGGTCGGAGCGACCTGACCGCCTCCCCTCCCGACGGCGGGCCGAACGGCCTGGCCGGCGGGACGCTGTGAGAGCGGCGGTAGCAAAACGTGGGACTCGGGCTTGTCAGACCTTCAGACGATGTGTCGCGTCGATCACCAGGGGGTTACCTGACAGCGTGGCGGAGTAATAGACGTAGACCTTTACGGTTCCCTTCAGACCCGCAGGTACCGTGAAGCTCCCCGAGATGATCGGGGGAGTGAACGTCGTACCGTCGTAACTCGCCGGCGCCACCTTGATGGTGTTTGTTGCCTGTACCGCATTCGCATGCTTCGCCAGATACACCGTTACCGTCGCGGGCGGAGCGGTCCCCCCGCCGAGCAACGCTTCGAGCGAGTTGAGGGTTGCCAACCACCAGTAGGTGGTCGCTCCGGAAACATCGGACACCGCGACCGTCTGACCAGGCGCCGCTTTCCTGGTGGACAACGACAGCGTGGGATCAGGAGGAAGGATCGGATACCCGGTGTACTCGAGGATGGCGCTCCCGGCGGCAACCGGTTTTTGGGTCGTGACATCGACCATGGCCAATGCGCAACCAATCAACCCGGAGTTGAATTCCAGTTCGCTCGGGGGGCAGGAGGCATTCGGGTCGGTGGGCTGGAACGAGGGCACCGTGTACGTCTCGTTGAGATTGCCGCTCAGGTCCGAAATGAGGACGGTGATCGACGCAGCGTCAATCTCCGGCAACGCCGCCAGTGCACCCTCCAAAGTGGTCAGCCCCAGAGATCCGCCCGACAACAGCGCGGCCGCTTTCGGGTCGATGCCGATAAGGAGGCTCGCTTGCAAGAGCAAGTACGGATGCAATGCGGGTAGGCCGGTGCAGCTGATCGTGATCTTGCTTCCGGCCGAGAGGTGCGTCACGATCGGAAAGGAGCTTCCGTTGAACGTGCAGGCGGGACCCGCCGCCGCCGCCGGCGCACTCGTGGCGGCTATGCCCATGCCCATGGTCGAAAGAACGAGTGCCACCGAACCCAGTTTCATTGTCCACTGACGACCCCGCATCGTAGGGAACCCCTTCCGCTCGTGGGGGAAGCGTTCGCCACGGCGCAGGAGTGCGCAGCCTGAAGTCCCCCGTGGTCACTATGCGGGCCCCACGCCACGGCGGGAAGCCGGATACCACCTGTGCGAGGTACGTGAAAACACCTGGACCGGGGTCAAGGTCCTACGTCCCCGACGGCGGCGGAGCCGGCGGGACGAAGATGTCGAGGCCGTGCAGACGCCGCGCCACCTCCTCGCGCAGCGCCCGGGCGATGCGGTCGCGCTCGCCGGTGGGTGTTCGTATGGATACGCGGGTGGTGAGTGTGACGGCGTCGTTGGCCACGACGCCCCACACCCGCGGCGCGGCCAGACACGATGGGGCGTAGCGGGGGTCGGCGACCACGGCCTCGGCGGCGTCGGTGACGGCGCGCAGGACGACGTCGACGTCGGCCACCATCGGCACGGGGACGTCGACCATGGCCTCCGCCCAACCTCGCGAGAGGTTGGCCAGGGTGCGGATCTCACCGTTCGGAACGAACCAGATGGTGCCGTCGACGCCGCGCAGACGGGTGACCCGGAGACTCAGGTCCTCGACCGTGCCGGACGTGGTCCCGACCGTGAGGCTGTCGCCGATGTCGAATTGGCCCTCGATGATGAGGAGGAAGCCGGCCAACAGGTCGCGCACCATGCTCTGGGCGCCGAAACCGATGGTGGCGCCGACGACGGTCGCCCCGGCTAGGAGGGGGGTCAGATTGATCCCGATGGTCCCGAGGGCCACGAAAACGGCGATGACCCCGATGACCACCCGCCAGATGTTGGCCACCGTGGCGGTGATGGTCACGGCTCGGGCCGCCGCCCGGGGGGAGTCCGTGCGTCCCGCCGCCCGGCGGGCGACGGCCCCGATCCATCGTCGGATGATCCTGGAACCGAACCATCCGACGGCCGTGGCCACCAGGAGGATCACCACGACGGCGACCGGTTTCACCACCACCTGCTGGAGGTGTCCGGCCGTGTGATCGTCCACTCCCACCCACACCAACAGGTCGTAGAGCCAGCCCTGGGCGGCGACGAGCGGTGGGGTGGCGCCGGGGGACACGACCGGTATTCTGGTCCGCCGGAGCACCTTGGTGAGCACGTTTCTCCCCCACCGTCCGTCCCCCGGCCGGCCACTGGTCCTCCGGGCCGACATCGCATTGGTCGTCACCACCCTGGTCGTCGCCGCCATCGGCGTGGTCATCGTCTATTCCTCGACGCGCTCGAAGCTCCTGCTCGAGGGGGCCAGTCCGCACTACTACCTGAACCGGCAGGCGGTCTTCGTGGTCGTCGGTGCGCTGGCCATGGTGATCCTGGCCGCCCTCGACTACCACTGGCTCGAGCACGCCAGCGCCGTGCTCTACGTGGGGATCGTGCTCGCCCTGCTGGCCATGTTCACGCCCATCGGTTCGCGGCAGTTGGGTGCCACCCGCTGGATCCAGATCGGCTCGTCGATCCAGATCCAACCGTCGTCGTTCGCCATCCCCGTGCTCATCGTGGCGGTGGCCACCTTCTGCGCCCGGCGCCCCGAAGGCCTCGACGGCCGCGACCTGTGCAAGGTTCTGGCCCTGGCCGCCGTGCCCATCCTGCTCGTGGCCAAACAGCCCGACCTGGCCAGCGCCATCGTGATGAGCATCGTCCTGCTGGTGATGCTGGTGGTAGCCGGCATCCCCAACCGCTTTCTCGTCGCCCTGTTGGGGGGAGCGGTGCTCGGGGCATTCACTATCGTCCACCTCGGGCTCCTCAAGTCCTACCAGGTCGACCGGCTCGTCAGCTTCCTGCACCAGAGCAAGGACCTGCAGGGAAGCACCTACAACCTCCACCAGTCCGTGGCCGCCATCGGTTCGGGCGGCTTGTTCGGCAAGGGCCTCTTCCACGGGCCGCAGACGAACCTGCAATACGTTCCGGAGCAGCAGACGGACTTCATCTTCTCGGCCGTGGGAGAACAGCTGGGCTTCGTGGGCTCGGCCAGTGTTCTGCTTCTGTTGGCGATCGTGTCGTTGCGGCTTCTGCGGGTCGCGCAGACATCGCACGATGCCTTCGGCCGGCTTCTCGCCGTCGGCTCCTTTACCTTCATCGCCTTCAGCGCCTTCGAGAATGCCGGGATGTCGATGGGCATCATGCCGGTGGCCGGCATTCCCCTGCCGTTCCTGAGCTACGGCGGGTCAGCCACGTTGGCTTTCTTCTGCGCCGTGGGCATCGCCCTGTCGGTGCATCTCCGGCGTCAGCGATGACCGACACCGGGAGCGGGCCCGAGGGTGCACCGGCCGGGCTGGACCCGGGAACCTGGCGGCTGGCCGTGGTGGCCGGGGTGCGTATGGACATGCCCGGGGACCATCCCGAGGTCCTCGTGCACGAAGCGGTGTCACCCTGGAGGGAACTGGCCATACCCGTGGGGATGGCGGAGGGCAACGCCATCGCCTACGCCTGGCGGGGACTGACCACGGCGCGTCCACTCACGCACGCATTGTTCACCGACGTCCTGGAACGCCACGGGGTGGAGCTCGAAGCGGTGCGGATCACCGCCCGGCAGGGCCGCAACTATGTCGCCGAGCTCGACACCGTGGGTCCGCGGGGCCGGCAGGTCATTTCGTGTCGTCCGTCCGACGCGTTGGCGCTCGTCCTGCGCCAACGCATGCCGACGCCCGTTCTCGTGGCCGACTGGGTGTTCGACGTGCCGGACACCGAGAACCTCGATGCGCCCGACGATGCCCGTGCCGGTGCGACCTCTTCCGCGCCGGGCGAGTCGACGACGGGAGCGCCAGTGTCGGAGACGCCACCGACGGCCGCCGAAAGCGGCTCGCCGCCCACGGGAGCGGCCGAGACCGATACCGCCGCCGACGCGACGACTATCGGCTAACCGGATGGTCCGGCATCCGCCGGCGCCACCGGAGTGGCGGTGGCCTGGGTGGCCACGATGGCGCGCTCGCCTTCGTCGGATATGCGCATGAGAAGCGCGACGAGGACGTAGTTGGCCACGAGCGAGGATCCGCCGTAGGCCATGAACGGCAGGGTGATGCCGGTGAGGGGGAGCAGACGGACGATCCCGGCCATGATGAAGAACGCCTGCATGCCGATGATGACGGTGAGTCCGGCGGCGAGCAGTTTGGCGAACTCCGAGCGCGCCGTCTGGGCGATGCGCAGGCCGGCACCGATGATCAGCGTGAAGGCGAACACGATGACCGTGGTCCCCAGGAGCCCCATCTCGGTGCCGAAAGCGGCGAAGATATAGTCGGAGTTCACCTCGGGGATGATCGGGTGTAACGAGTTGCCGAGCAGGCCGAAGCCGAGGCCGGTCCCCGTGAGACCGCCGGTGCCCAGCCCGTAGAGTCCGGACACCAACTGTCCCGACCCCCCGTAGCGAAGGTTGACGCGGCTCCAGGGATGGAGCCAGTTCTCCACCCGTGCGTCCACCTGGCTGAAGAGATGGCTGGCGACGAGGGCCCCCACGGCGAAGAGGACGAGCCCGACGACGACGTACAGTCCCCGGCCGGTGGCCAGCCACAGCATGGCGATGAAGAGCACGAAGATCAACAAGGCGAAGCCGATGTCGCCCTCGGCCCCCAGGACGAGCATGGCGAACCCCCAGGCCACCAGGATGGGTCCGAGGGGGCGGGGGTCGAGCACCAGACGGTTGCCCAGCCGGAAGGTGGGCACCGAGAGAAGCTCACGCTTCTCGGCGAAGTAGGAGGCGAAGAAGATGCACAGCGCCAGCTTCGCCAGCTCCACCGGCTGACCGGTGATGGGGCCGATGCGCACCCAGAGCTTCACCGTGCTGTCGACGGTGCTGATGGGAGCGCCGAGGTGGGGCACGAGCGGGGACAGCATGAGCACCACGGCGCCCAGCAGCAGCAGATAGCGATACCGGTCCAGGTCACGTGACCGTCGCACCACGATCAAGGTGACGATGTAGGCCCCGATGCCCACGGCCGTCCATCCGGCCTGGGCGGTGGGGTATTTCGGCGGACCTATGCGGGCGATCATGACGTAGCCGAGACCGTTCAACAGCGAGACCAATGGGAGGAGCACCGGGTTGGCGTCGGGCGCGTAGAGGCGGTTGGCCACGTGGGCGGCCAACGCCAGACCGAGCACGATGGCCAGGAACGGTCCGAGGTCGCCCGGGATCTTGGCCGTCGTACCGGCGGCGGCGAGCACGTAGGCGGCCACGATGATCAGGGCGCTGAGGATGAGCAGACCGAGTTCGGTCCGCCGCCGGGCGTTCGGTCCGGCGGTCCGCGCGTCCTGCCCGGGAAGCCGACGGCTGAGCAGGGTGGGCACCGCAGGTGAGCCTATCGCCGCGACCGCGCCGTCCGGCGGTTGGTCGGCGTGGTCTCGGCGGCCCGGTGGGATCGCCGCCCGGAGGTGCTTCGACGTGCCGCGCTACGATCGGCCGGCGTCGTCGTACCAGGTTCGTTTTTCGGATCGTGGATGCGCGGTGGTCGAGTAGGGGACGGGATTGGCACGGTATCGGTTGCACGCTCTACTCGACTGGCGCGGTGATCCACGACAGCTGCTGCGGTCGCGCCGCCGTACCGTCAAAGTGCACGGCCTGCTCCGCACGGGTACGAACTACGTGTCGGCGCTGCTCGGAGAGAACTTCTTCGTCTACGTTCTCGGTCCCGAGAGGGGCGGCTGGAAGCACGGTCCCATCGATGGAGACCCCGGTGTGCTGTTCGTGGTCGTGGTGAAGAGCCCCTACACATGGCTGGAATCCTTTTACAACTGGGAGCTCGTCCGGGGACGCACGGCCGCGCCCACTCTCATGGAATTCGCCTCGGCCCCGGTGTCGCACCCCCAACTGGCCGCCGCCTGGGGTGCCCGGGATCCCATCGATGCGTGGAACAAGGCGACCGGGAGTTGGGTGGATGCCCAACACACGGGGGACGTTCTGGTGATCCGCTACGAGGACGTCCTCTCCGACATCGGCCGGGAGCTCGACCGCTTCGCGCAGCGCTTCGCCACGACACGGCGCCACCGGGCACCGGTGGACATCACGTCGCGCGTGGGGCCCGGATTGAACAGCGTCGGCCCCGTCGACCGCGGTCGCTACGTACCGGGTGCTGCGGGAAACCTCGACGAGGCGCTCGTGGAGCTGCTTCGCACCCGGTTGGATCCCGAATTGACGAGCCGTCTGCGTTACGGACCGGAGGAATAACGGTTCCGGGCTCAGCTAATCTGAAGGGGAAATGCACACCGACCCGCGGCCTCGCGCCCCCTCTGCTCCGAACGCCCCTTCGGGTGGTAAGGCTCCCACGAGCAGTGAGTCGGTCGCCACGCTGACGGTGCCGGACGGCGCCCCCGAGGATCCCATCGCCGAGCTGGGACCGGAGCGGTTCACCAACCGGGAGCTCTCGTGGCTCGAGTTCGGGGCGCGCCTGCTCGACGCTGGCCGAAGACGGACTGACGCCCCTGCTCGAACGGGTCAAGTTCCTGGCCATCTTCTCCGAGGGCCTCGACGAGTTCTTCCAGGTGCGCGTGGCCGGTCTGAAGGACCAGGTCGACGCCGGGCTGCGGGCCCGGTCCGCAGACGGCCTGCGCCCGAGCGACACGCTGCGGGCCATCGGTGCCCGGGTGTCGGAGCTCGTGGCCCGGCAGTCGCATATCTTCGTGGACGAGATCGCACCCGAGCTGGCGGCGTCCGGCATCAGACTGTCGGACTGGTCGTCGCTCGACGACGACGACCGCGACTACCTGGTCGACGTCTTTCAGCGACAGATCTTCCCCGTCCTGACGCCGCTGTCCGTCGACCCCGGCCATCCGTTCCCCTACATCTCGAACCTGTCGCTCAACCTGATCGTCCGCGTCGGGGATCCCGTCACCGGCGAGGAGCGCGTCGCCCGGGTCAAGGTCCCGCCCTTGTTGCCCCGGTTCGTGGTCATGCCCGACGGCGAACGCTTCGTCGCGCTGGAACAGATTATCGCCGCCCATCTGGCCACTCTGTTCCCGGACATGGTCATCGGCGAGCACTACGCCTTCCGAGTCACCCGCAACGCCGACCTCGCCCTCGAGGAGGATGAGGCCGACGATCTGCTCATCGCCGTGGAGATGGAGTTGCGCCGTCGCCGCTTCGGCCGTGCCGTGCGCCTCGAGGTGGCCGCTGACATGTCACCCGAGACCGCGCGACATGCTGGTTCACGAGCTCGACCTCGGTCCCGAGGACGTCTACGAGACGTCCGCCCCCCTCGACCTCGGTGGCCTCTGGGCGGTGCACGCCCTCGATCGGCCCGAGCTCCACGAAGAGGCGTGGGCGCCGATGACCGCCCCCCGCCTGGCCAATGCCGGCAACGAGCCCTCCGATCTGTTCGCGGTGCTGCGGGAGCGCGACGTGCTCGTGCACCATCCCTACGACTCCTTCACCACATCGGTCGAGGCCTTCATCTCGCAGGCGTCACTCGATCCCGATGTGCTCGCCATCAAGCAGACGCTGTACCGAACCTCTGGTGACAGCCCCATCGTGGCGTCGTTGATCCACGCATCCGAATCCGGCATTCAGGTCGCCGCCGTGGTGGAACTCAAGGCGCGTTTCGACGAGCAGAACAACATCCTGTGGGCCCGAGCGTTCGAAGAGGCCGGCGTCCACGTCGTCTACGGCCTGGTCGGTTTGAAGACCCACTCCAAGGCGGCGCTCGTCGTGCGCCGTGAAGAGGACGGGATCCGTCGGTACTGTCACCTGGGGACGGGCAACTACAACCCGCGCACCGCTCGTCAGTACGAGGACCTGGGTCTGCTGTCGGCCGACCCCGAGCTCGGTGCCGACGTCGGTGATCTCTTCAATTTCCTGACCGGCTACAGCCGCTACGCCCAGTACCGCAAGTTGATCGTGGCGCCTGTGGCGCTGCGCCACCGCATCATGGAGCTACATCGAGCAGGAGGCCGCCGCCGGGGAGTCGGGTCGGATCACCATCAAGGTGAACGGGCTCACCGATCCCGAGATCATCGACGCCCTCTACCGCGCGTCGGCCGCGGGCGTACCCATCGATCTGGTGGTGCGGGCGTGTGCTGCCTACGTCCCGGCGTGCCCGGACTGTCGGAGACGATCCGCGTGCGGTCGATCGTGGGCCGTTTCCTCGAGCACTCGCGCATCTACCGTTTCGGCGGCAGCGACGAGCGTCCGTTGACCCTTCTGCTCGGATCCGCCGACCTGATGGAGCGCAACCTCGATCGACGGATCGAAGTGCTCTTCCCCGTCACCGACGTCGAGCTGCAGGCGCGGGTCCTCGAGGTCCTCGATCTCAATCTGGCCGACGACACCAATTCGTGGGTTCTCGGCCCCAACGGTACGTGGAGCCGGGTCCCCGCCACTCGACGGCACGAGCGTCCAGCACCGACTACAGGAGTTGGCCCGCGATCGTGCCCGGCGCCGACGGGAGCCCGAGACGCTCGGCGTGGCGTCGGTCTGAGGGTTCAGCCCGCCGCGCCCCGCCCGCGCTGCGACGGCGCACCGGCGGCGCCCCCGGGGGGGTCCGTATCAGAGGTGTCGGCGATCTCGACCCCGGCGATGCCGGGATCGTCGGCCGCTTCTTTGTCGGTCACGTGATGCTCGCCCGCCGCAGGATGATCGCCGGGCGCCGGTGCCGGGCTCGACGGGTTCGTGCCGTTCCACGACGGTCGCGACGGGTGCTCGACCATCTCCTCGCGCGCTCTGCTCAGACGCTGGCGCCAGCTGACCGACTCGAAACGCAACGTCAGATAGACTGACGCCGCCGACGGGGATGGGCAACCAGAAATTCACCACCCGGTAGCCGAGGACGGCCGGCCCGGCCACGTACAACGGGACGCCGAAGCCGTGGAGGGCGGGGATGAGGATGCCCTCGATGATGCCGAGACCCCCGGGGGTGATGGGGATGACGGCCAGGATGTTGGCCAGCCCGTAGGCCACCAGGAGATTGACAGGCGAGATATAGCTGTGCAGGGCGATGACGAACACGAACAGACACGCAGCGTCGAGGAGCCAATTGGCCGCCGCCCACAGGACCGCTTGTCGCAACAGCTCCTTCTGCCCGGCCAGGTCCTTCAGGCGGTCGGCCACGCGCTGAACGCCCTCGGCCAGGCGATCGCCGTTCAAGAAGGGCACGTGATCGGCCCACTGGCGGACAACCTCGATGCTCCGGCGGCGTCCCTTGGTGAGTGCCACGATCACCGCGGCGAAGGATCCCATCAAGAGTGTGCCGGCGGCCGCCGCATAGGTATAGAGCGGGTGGAAGCCGTTGGTGAACAGCGACACGATGAGGGCCAGCCAGAACAGGACGTTCAGGACGACGGCCGAGCCCACGCCCTGCATGGCCAGAGCGAACCCGGCATCGGCGGCCCGTACGCCGGACTGCGAGAGAAGCCGGTAGGAGAGCCCCACCCCCGGTGCGGTGCCTCCCGGGACGATGTGGCTGAGGGCCAGGCTGGACAGGTCGATGCGCAGCAGCCGCCACCGATTCGGGGCCTCCGGTGAGAGCACGGTGTAGGTGAGCTGCGCGTAGGCGGCCAGGGCGGCCGCCTCGAGGATCAGTCCGGCGATGACGTAGGCGATGTTGATGTTGGAGATCCGGTGGAGTGCCGGGCCCAACCCGCCCAGCCGGGGCAAGACCAGGAACTCGACCACCAGCACGACAACCACCGCGCTGACGGTCCACTTGACCTCTCTGCGTAAGCGCCGGCGTGGCCGGGAGGCGTGACCCTGACCCCTCATCTCCTCATGCTGGCACGTTCGCCGTGGCTCAAGCTGCCATGCTGGGCCGATGCCGGATGAGGGGTTGCCCGAGTCCCGCCGCGCTCGGCTGTGGGACGCGGCGGCCGAACGGGGGGTACCGCTTCTCGCCATCCTGACCACGGTCGGCGTGGTGGTGGTCGCCTACCTGGGCGCCAAACTCGTCTACAAGCTGCGCGAGATCATCCTGTACATCATGGTGGCGGGCTTCATCTCGCTGCTGCTCAACCCGGCCGTGGTCCTGCTGCAGCGGTGGAAGGTCAGGCGCCGGGGCCTGGCCGTGGCCATCGTCACCCTTCTCGGCCTCGCCGCCTTCGGTGGCCTCGCCGCACTCTTCGGCTATCCGTTGGTGAACGGTCTCACGCACCTGACCCACAAGCTCCCCACATACGTCAAACAGGTCGAGCAGGGCAAGGGCCCGCTCGGCCACCTGGCCCGGAAGTACCACGTCCAGAGCTGGGTGGACAAGAACCTCGTCCCCAAGCTCTCGACCTTCGCCAAGAGCATCACGAAGCCGGCTCTGACCCTGGGCAAGGCGGCCGTCAGCCTGCTGTTCGCCCTGTTCGTGATCTTCGTCCTGGTCGTGCTCCTTCTTCTCGAGGGCCCCAAACTCCGGCGGGGTCTGCTCGGGATGATGCAACCGGAGCGCGCGGCGCGGGTGTGGCGGATCTCGGGCGAGGTGAGCCGGTCGGTCACCGGATTCATGCTCGGGAACTTCATCACGTCGCTGATCGCCGGTGTGGTCGTCCTCGTCACCTTGATGATTCTCGGGCGTTCCGTTCGCCTTGCTGTGGGCGTTGTGGGTGGCGTTGTTCGATTTCCTTCCCATGGTCGGCGGGGCCGTCGCCGGCATCCCTACCGCCCTCTTCGCCCTGACCCACTCCTTCTTCGCCTTCGTCGTGTTCGCCGTCGTGTTCCTCACGTACACACAGATCGAAAACCACATCCTCAATCCCATCGTGATGAGCCGCACCGTGCGCATCAATCCGCTCCTGGTCCTGTTCGCCATTCTGGTGGGGGCAAACGTGGGGGATCTCGTCGGTGGTTTCTTCGGTGGATTTGTGGGGACGTTGTTGGCCATCCCGTTGGCCGGGGCGATCCAGGTGATCGTGCGGGAGGTCTGGCAGTCCACGTCGACCGAGGCCCAACTCGAGGTCGTGGGTGGCGACAGACCGACGTTCCCCGTCCCTTAGGCTGCGTGGTCGTGTCCGCCCTCGTCGTCATGCCGACGTACAACGAAGCGCAGAACATCGAGCGCGTCCTGCGCGCCGTCCGCTCGTCGCTGCCCGACGCCGGGATCCTGGTGGTGGACGACGGCAGCCCCGACGGTACCGCCGACCTGGCGGAGAAGATCGGGGGGGAATTGGGTGGTATCGACGTCATACGCCGGGCGGCCAAGTCGGGGCTCGGGAGCGCCTACCGTGCCGGCTTCGCCTGGGGTCTCGAGCGCCAGTGGGACGCTTTCGTCGAGATGGACGCCGACCTCCAACACGACCCCGAGGCCCTGCCGGGACTCGTGGCGCCGATCGCCGACGGCGTGGATCTGGTGGTGGGGTCCCGCTACGTTCCCGGTGGATCGATCCCGAAGTGGCGTTGGCACCGCCGGCTGCTGTCGCAGGGCGGCAACATCTATGCGTCGACTCTCCTCGGTCTCGGGGTCAAGGACTCGACGTCGGGGTTCCGGGTCTACAGCGCGACGATCCTGCGGGCCATCGACCTGTCGGTGGTGCGGGCCGAGGGTTACGGCTTCCAGATCGAGATGGTCCGCCAGGTGCTCGACCACGGCGGCCGAGTCGTCGAGGTCCCCATCCGGTTCGTCGAACGGACCGAGGGGGAATCGAAGATGTCGATGCATATCGTCGTCGAGGCCCTCGCCCTGGTGACGTGGTGGGCCGCTCTGCGCATGCTCCGTTCCCTGCGATCGGGCGGGCGGACCCGGCCGCGGCTGCGCAGTACGACCTGAACCCTCCTCCCCGGCCGCCGTGCCTCGGCCTCCTGCCTGGGGCAGGGGCCGGTCATCTGCGATCATTGAGGGGTGAACGGTGTCGCCCGAATCCTGGTGGTCGACGACGAGCCCTACATCACCGACCTTCTCGGCGCCGCCCTCCGGTTCGAGGGGTTCAGCGTCGAGGTGGCGGGCACGGGCCACGAGGCGATCGACATGGCCCAGCGGGGCCGCCATGATCTGATGCTCCTCGACGTCATGCTTCCCGACGTGAACGGTACCGAGGTCTGCCGTCGACTACGGGCCGAGGGCATCCACACACCGGTGCTGTTCCTGACTGCCCGCGACGCCACCGAGGACAAGGTGGCGGGGCTCACGGTGGGGGGCGACGACTACGTGTCCAAGCCGTTCAGCTTGGACGAGTTGGTGGCCCGCATCCACGCCGTGCTCCGACGCACGGCCAGACTCCCCGGGACCGACCCGAATCGACTGGTGTTCGCCGACCTCGAGATGGACGACGACACCCACGAGGTCTGGCGCCAGGGCGTCCTGATCGAGCTGACCGCCACCGAGTTCAACCTGCTGCGGTACCTCCTGGAGAACGCCCGGCGGGTCCTGTCGAAGTCGGACATCGTCGACAACGTGTGGACCTATGAATTCGACGGTGACCCCAACATCGTCGAGACGTACATCAGTTACCTCCGTAAGAAGATCGACAGCTTCGACCCGCCTCTCATCCATACCATCCGCGGGCGTCGGCTACAGCCTGAGGATCGCTCGCGACCGCGAGACGGACAGGTCATGATGCGGCGGTCGCCATGTCTCTGAGGAGGCGACTGGTGGCCGGCATGCTGGTGCTACTCGTGGCCGGCGTCGTGACCACCGACGTGGTCACGTCGTCGTCGCTGCGGTCGTTCCTCTACGGGCGCCTCGACGAGCAGATCGACGTGGCCCAGGACACCGCCTACGGGTACATCTGGGCCACCTACGAGAGGGCCCTCGCCGCCGACATCCACGCGGCGACCTCCAATCAACAGGCGTGGCTGGCTGAATTGGCGCAGCCGCGGACGGCCACCAGTCCACTGTCGTCTCCTACGATCGGCGGGGTCCCGCAGACGCCGGACACCGTGCCCACGGCGGTTCCGTCGACGGTGGGATCGGCGGCATCGGCGGCCGCCAACAGAGACGTCCGCGGGATCCGGCTCAATGCCGAGGTCCTGGCATCCCGGCTCAGCCCCGACGTGTACGTGGAGGTGATCGACGGCAACGGCCGGATCGTGTTCCAGCGCCCCTCCGGCTCGACCGCCTACCAGGACCCCGCCCCCGTGTTGCCGCAGGCACTTCCCGTCCAAGCGGCCCCACCCTCCATTCATTTCGGAACCCAACACGGGGCGTATGTGCCCGACCGCCCCGCCTTCGAGGTGTCCGCCCAAGGACGGGGGGCCACGTACAGGGTGCAGGCCGTCGCCGTGCCCGGGGGCACGCTCATCACGGCCGTGCCCCTCGATCCCACCACCCAGACCCTGGCCTCGCTCATCCATGTCGAGGTGATCGTGTCGATCGTCGTGGTACTCGCCTTGCTCCTGCTGGCGCTCTGGATCGTGCGCTTCGGTCTTCGACCCCTGGAGGAGATGACGGAGACCGCCGGTGCCATCGCCGCCGGCGACCTGACCCGTCGCATCCGCCGCCCTGACGAGCGCGGCGAAGTCGGGCGGCTCGGCTCCGCCCTGAACGGGATGCTGAGCCAGATCGAAGCGGCTTTCGCGCAGCGCACGTCGTCGGAGTCCCGGCTGCGGCGTTTCGTGGCCGATGCCTCTCACGAGCTACGGACCCCGTTGACCTCGATCCGAGGGTACGCCGAGCTCTTGCGCAAAGGTGCGCTCGACGACGAGAACGCCCGTCGCCGGGCCGCCGAGCGTATCGAACACGAGGCCTCGAGGATGGGCCTGCTCGTCGACGACCTCCTGCTCCTGGCCCGTCTGGATCAAGGTCGACCCCTCGAGCAGTTCCCGGTCGATCTCGGGGCGGTGATGCACGACGCCGTCGAGGCGGCGCGGGCCGCGGGTGGCGACCACCGGATCTCGCTCGTCGTATCGGGTGCGGTGCGCGTCTCCGGCGACGCGGCCGCGCCTGCGCCAGGTTTTCGACAATCTTCTGCGCAACGCCGTGGTGCACACCCCCCCGGGTACGCCGGTTCATGTCACGGTGCGTAGGGACGGCGGCCGGGCGGTCATCACCGTGGCCGATGAAGGCCCGGGGCTCGACGGCCGACCAGGCCGTGCGACTGTTCGACCGCTTCTACCGAGGCAGCCAGGCGCGCACGGGAGAGGGGACAGGGCTCGGGCTGTCGATCGTGGCCGCCCTGGCGGCCGCCCATGGCGGCCGGGCCTTCGTGAACAGCGTTCCCGGTCACGGCACCGTGTTCACCGTCGAGCTGCCGGCCTCCGACTCCACCACCGAGGCCGGTGACATCGCGCCGCTGGGGTCGGACGGCGCCGGACCCGGATCCGTACCGGTCGACGACGCAGGTCCACCTGCCGTATCGGCGGATGCAGACACCTTGGCCCCCGCTCATCATGGCCATCGACCTGTTCGTCGCTGACGAGGGACAGGGACCGCCCGCCCTGGCCGTCCACGGCCAGCCGGGACTGGCGGGCGACTGGGACGGAGTGCTGTCGCTGCTCGTCGCCGACCACCGGTTGCTCGTACCTGACCGCCCCGGATACGGGCGCAGCGGGGGAGTTGCCGTCGGAATGGCGGCCAACGCCGAGCTGCTGGCTGATGTGCTCGTGGACCGGGGGGCGGCCCCGGCGACCGTGGTCGGACACAGCTACGGAGGGGGCATCGCCGTCCTCCTCGCCGCGCGCCGGCCCGAGGTGGTATCGGGACTCGTCCTCGTGGGCTCGGTCGGCCGGGCCGACAGCGTCAATGCCGTGGACCACGTGCTCGCGCTGCCGTGGGCCGGTGAGGCTCTGGCCGCCGCCGGTCTGGTGGCCTTCGGGAGGGTCCTGCCGCGCCTGCGGGGGCTGGCAGGCCACGCCCCCGGGCGACGGCTGGCATGGCTGGAGGCCAGCCTCCCGGACCGGCGCTTCGCCGAGGTGGCGTCGGGATTCGGTCGCCAGATCTGGCGCAGTTTCGTCTTCGAGCAGCGAGCCCTGATGCGTGAGATTGGCGATGTTGAGGCCGCCCTGTCGGAGGTGCAGGTCCCGACGGTGGTGATCTCCGGCACGTGGGACGTGGTCGTCCCCCCGTCAGTGGCGACGTCCGTGGCCGCCACCATCGCCGGGGCCGAACTCGTCACCGTGTCCCGGACGGGCCACTTCGTTCCTCGTGATGCTCCGAAGGTGGTGGCCGACGCCGTGCGACGGGTGGAGGCGCGGGCGATGGACGCTGACGAGACCGACCGTTCCCCGGACGAGGTCGACGAGGCCGGCGCATGATCGGGTCGAGCGCCGCCCCTATGGGGTGGGAAACTCACCGTCATGGCCATCGACTTCACGTTTCGCCCCCGAGGTGGAGGACGCCCGGCAGCGCATGCGGGCCTTCGTCGACGAGGACATCCGACCCACCGAGCAGCGTCTCGTTTCTGACACCGCCGGGCGTGCCGACTGGCGGGCCGAGCTCGACCGGCTGCGGGCCCGGGCGCGCGAGCTCGACTTGTGGATGCCGCACATGCCTCGGGACTGGGGCGGTGCCGGTCTCGGGCCTACCGCTCTGGCGGCCGTCTCGGCGGAGGCGGCCAAGACACGCTTCGGGTCCTACATCGTGAACTGCTACGCCCCCGACGAGGGCAACATGCACACGCTGCTGCACTGCGGGACCGACGAACAGAAGAACCGGTACCTGAAACCCATGTGCGAGGGCACGATGCGGTCGTGTTTCGCCATGACCGAGCCCGAGGTGGCGGGGTCCGATCCCACCCTGATGCAGACCCGGGCCGCGACTCGACGGCGACGAGTGGGTCATCAACGGGCACAAATGGTTCATCAGCGGTGCACGCGGTGCCCAGTTCGCCATCCTGCTGGCCCGCACCGAGGACGATCCCCGAGGTCCCCCAGGCGGCGACGTCCGCGTTCATCGTGGACGTGCCGACCGCCGGCTGGGAGCTGGTGCGCGACGTCGAGACGATGTCGGGTAGCCACAACCACTGCGAGATCCGCATCACCGACCTTCGGCTGCCGACGTCGCAGCGTCTCGGCGACCGGGGCCAGGGCCACCGCCTCGGGCCAGTCCCGCCTGGGGCCCGCCCGCCTGGCCCACTGCATGCGGTGGCTGGGCCAGATCGAGACGGCACTCGACATGATGGTCGACCGTGCCACTGGCCCGTTACTCGCACGGGTCGTATCTGTCGGAGAAGCAGGGCATCCAATGGCTGATCAGCGAATCGGCCATCGAGCTCTACCAGGCCAAGCTCATGGTGCTCCACGCCGCCTACCTGATCGAGAACGGTCTCCCCTTCACCACCGAGGTCTCGATGGCCAAGCACCATGTGGCCAACACCCTGTGGCGGGTGATCGACCGAGCTGTCCAGGTACACGGAGCACTCGGGTATTCGAAGGACTCACCGTTGGCCGACATGCTGATGCAGGCCCGGTGGAGCCGGTTCGCCGACGGTGCCGACGAGATCCACAAGTGGCGCGTGGCGGAGGCGGTGATCGACGCCTACCGGGACTACGGGACGACAACGTCGGCCACCGGGAGCCTGCCCCTCTAGAGGAGGGTCGGGGGTTGGCCGGCTACCAGTAGTAGCGGTAGACGACCTCGGCCGCGCAACTGGGCTTGTCGGCCTCCTCGGTGGTCAAGGTGACGTCCAGGATGACCTGCACCCCGCCCTTCACGTCTTCGACGGACCCGATCGACGCTCCCAGCCGGAGCTTTGATCCGACCTTCACCGGCGACGGGAAGCGCACCTTGTTGCATCCGTAGTTGACCCCGAAGGCCATGCCCTCGACTTCGAGGACCTGGTGGATCAGAGCCGGGATGAGCGACAGGGTGAGATAGCCGTGGGCGATCGGCCCTCCGAACGGTCCGGCCGCGGCGCGCTCGGGATCAACATGGATCCACTGGTGGTCGTCGGTGGCGTCGGCGAAGAGGTTCACGCGGGCCTGGTCGACGACCAGCCAATCGGACCAACCCAGGTGCTGTCCGGCCAGGGCATGGAATTCGTCGGAACTGTGGACCGTGGTGACCATTCCCCGACCTTATGTCGACCTCGTCACCGGAACCAGATGCGTTCGTATTCGCGGCTCTGGTGGTGGAGGAAGAGACCGAGGAGGACGCCGGCGAAAAGCAGAGAGAAGAGGACGGCGAAGGCTCCGAGGACGAGAAGGGACACATCGACCAGGACGTTCAGTCCGGCCAGCACGACACCCAGGCGGTAACCCCATCGCTTCTCGTTGGCCACGCCGTACCCGGCGACGCCCAGGGCGAGGGGAACGAGGTCGGCCAGGGGATAGGCACCGACTACCAGCCCGATCAGGCCGAAGACGGCCGTCAGGTAGCAGAGCATCACCGCTCCCTGCAGCGTCTGCGGTTGCGATCCGTCGAACCAGCGGCGATCGTCGGGCACCGAGACATTCTTGCAGGTGGTCTGGGACTCGATGCCGTCACCCCATGAGCGGTCTGACCGTTACGCTGGGGGTCCGTGGATGCCGCCGGAGACGCCTCTTCCGCCCCTGCCGTCAGCCGCCGCCGGCCCCGGGGCGAACGCCGGGGCAAAAGCGCGGCGCGCCACCCCGCGGCGGGCGGACACTCCGACCATCACCACCGCAGCGTGCAGGGTGGAAGCGCCCGGGCGGCCGTCTTCGGCGTGAGCGACGGCCTCGTGACCAATGTCTCGCTCATCCTGGGAATCGCCGGCGCCCATCCCGCCGGGGGAGTGGTCCGCCTGGCGGGCGTGGCGGGCCTGGTGGCCGGTGCCTTTTCCATGGCCGCCGGGGAGTACGTCTCCATGCGGGCGCAGACGGAGCTCTTCGAACGAGAGCTCGCCCTCGAGACCCACGCCATCCGCACCCGGCCCGAAGGCGAGCGCCGCGAGCTGGTACGTATCTACGAGAGCCGCGGCGTCGAACCGGGTGTCGCCGGGCACCTGGCCTCGGCGATGATGCGCACACCGGAACTGGCCCTCGAGACCCACGCTCGGGAAGAGCTCGGCATCGATCCCAATGCCCTGGGGTCCCCGGTCAAGGCGGCCGCGTCGTCGTTCGCCACCTTCGCTCTCGGAGCCCTCCTCCCCCTGATCCCGTGGTTGGTCACCAGCGGCACCGGTGCGGTCGTGGCCTCGGTCGTGGTGGCAGGGATCGCCGCTGTGAGCGTCGGAGCGGCGTTGGCCGCCTTCACCAGGCGTCCCTGGTGGTGGTCGGCACTGCGGCAGCTGGGAATCTCGGCTGCCGCCGCCTCGGTCACCTTCGGTATCGGGACAGCGGTGGGAGTCTCCACCGTCCACTGAGCGACGCCGGCGCGATCACGGTTGTCCGCCCACCTCAACCGAGGGTCGGTGGCATGCTGTCGAGCCGTGGCGGCGAGAACCCAGAGACAGTCGAGTCGGCAGAGTGTCACGATCGACCGTCTGCGCCGACGGACGTGGCCGATTCTCATCACGGTGATCTTCGTCTCCCTGGGGACCGCCTACGTCTTTCTTTGGGGTTCGGTCGTCCGGGGTCACCCCTATTCCTGGGTTTCGCCCGACGATCTCTGGGCCACATTCGGCGCCGCCATCGCCTTCAGCCACGGCCACTTCAGTGCCATCTACGTGGCGAATACCGGTTTCTTGGCCTTTCCGGGAGTCCTGATCGCCTTGACGCCGATCGCCGCATTGAGCGGCTCGCTGAACACAACAATCTTGGAGATCGGGAAGAACCACCACCTCCTCCGGCAACCCCAGGTATTGCTCGTCCAGGGGTCGCCCAATCTGCACACGGAGATGTTGACGTCCGGTGGGAACCAGTACCTTGCGCACCCTCAGGTCCTACTTATTTTGGCTCCGTACACGTTGCTCCTAGCAAGTTCTGCGATCTTCGCCTGTGACGCACTGGCAGAACGACTCGGGGTCGCACCGGCCCGGCGGGCCATTCTGGCTCTCGCCGAGGCGGTGGTGTTGTGGAATGTCACGGTGTTCTGGGGTCACCCGGAGGACGCGGTCTCCGTGGCGCTCGCACTTTACGCCGTCGTTTTCGTCCTCGATCAGCGTTGGGTGGGCGCCGGCTGGCTGTTCGGCGCAGCCATCGCCATGCAGCCCCTCGTCATCGTGACCCTGCCCATCCTCCTCGCCATGAGCGGCCGCCGCCGCGCCCTCGCGTTGGTACTCAGAGCCGTGATCCCGGCGGCTGTCATCACGATCCCACCGCTCATTGCCAACTTTCACGGCTCTTTTCACACGCTGACGTCACAACCGGCCTACCCTCGTCGAACGACGAATCACCGAACGCCGTGGGCCGCACTCGCCCCGACGCTCGGGGGTAAGGGGATCGATACCACCATCGGGGGCGGGCCCGTACGCGCTATCGCGCTTGTACTCGCCGTTGTCGTGGGCTGGTGGTCACAGCGGTGGAGGAACAAGCCGGGGATGCTCGTCTGGGCGATGGCCTTGGCCCTCTCGCTGCGCTGCTACACCGAATCGGTCATGACCGCCTATTACGTGTGGCCGGCGCTGGCGGTGGCGCTCGTTGTCGCTGCCCGTGAAGACATCCGGCGATTCGGCCTCGCCATCGTCGTCGCCATCGCGACCACCGTGGTGGCGCAATGGCACCTTGGAGAATGGCCCTGGTGGTCATTAGACGTGGCGGGAGTCACCGGGTTGCTCATCATCTCCTTCCAGCCCGAGCCGCCGGCAGTCCCCGAAGGAGACGATCAGACCTCGCGTGCCAGGACCCTGCCGTCGCGAAAACGCGGCACGTCGGTGGCACCGCAGAAGAACGTCTCGTTGAAAACCGCATCGCAGAAGAAGAGAAAGCGCAAAACGGCGCGAGGTGATCGAAAATCCGCCCGTCGATGAAAGCAGAAACAGTGCTCAGGACCTGGGGACTATGTCGCCCGTATAGGCCCGGTCGACATGATCCACGGCGAAGCCGAGGTGGCGGTACAGGCCGACGGCGGTGTCGTTGTCGGCGTCGACGTAGAGCATGCCCACGGTGAGTCCGAGCCCGGCCAGATGGTCCAGGCCGGCCAGTACCAGGGCGCGGCCGAGCCCGAGGCCCTGGAAGTCGGGGTCGACCGATATGACGTAGATCTCGCCGAGCCGAGGGCGCTCGTCTCGGTGGACCTTCGTCCAGCACGAGGCGGCCAGCCGCCCGTCGCGCTCGTGGAGGAGGAAGCCGTGAGGGTCGAACCACGGCTCGGCCTCCCGCTCGAGCAAGGTGTCGAGGCTCCAGTCGCCCTGCTCGGGATGCGAGACGAAGGCCCGGTTGTTGACGGCCAGCCATGCCTCTTCGTCCCGACCCGGTTCGAAGCGCCGGGTGGTGACCCGGGGGCCGTCGTCGTCGACGGGGAGGGCCAGGCGCATCTGGTAGAGGTCGCGACCGCGACCGAGCCCCGACGCGGCCGCCATGGCGTCGGTGTCGGGTGTGGGTTTCGGGACCCACAGGTGGATATGACCACCGCCGAGACGGCGGACCTCGTCGAGCGCGGCATCGAGCAGGTTCGTCCCCACGTCGTGACCGGGTGGACGATGGTCGGGGTGGATCACGAGCTCCAGCCCCCAGGTGTTGTGACCCCGGCTCAGCTGGGCATAGCCGATCAGGCGTCCTTCCTCCCGGGCGACGAAACCGGCGAATCCGGTCCGGCCACCGTGCACGAGGTCCAGCCATTTGTGCTCTCCGAGAGGCCGATGGCCGTCGGCCACGGTCACTTCGTGGAGAAGCTCCGATACCTCGGCGATGTCGGACTCGCCCATGCGCCGTTTGATCTCGACGTGATGCACCGCTCGGTCACGCTACCGGGCCCGTTGGGTGAGTCGATTCGCTACTCTGTCGACCGTGTCGGGCCCGCGTAGCCGGCGCGGACGTGCCCGCGTAGCGGCGGCACGGCTCGCCGAGGAGTACCCGGGCACCGTCAGGGAGCTCTGCGCCCTGCGCCACGATGGACCCTTCCAGCTGCTCGTCGCCACCATCCTCTCGGCCCAGAGCACCGACGAGCGGGTGAACATGGTCACCCCGGCGCTCTTCGCCGCGTTCCCCACGCCGGAAGCTCAGGCCGCCGCCCCCTCCGATGTGGTGGAGGAGCTCATCCACTCGACCGGCTTCTTTCGGGCCAAGACCCGCAGCCTCCTCGGGATGGCCAGAGCCGTCGTCGAGGACCACGGGGGTGAGGTGCCGTCGGACATGGACGAGTTGACCAGGTTGCCGGGCGTGGGGCGCAAGACGGCCAACGTGGTGCGCAGCGTGGCGTTCGAGCTGCCCGGTCTGCCCGTGGACACCCACGTCGGGAGGATCGTCCGGCGCCTCGGCCTGACCACCCAGAACGACCCTGTCAAGGTGGAGACCGAGGTCTGCGCCCTGCTCCCGCCGCCGGAATGGGGTGTGTTCAGCCTCCGCCTCATCCTCCACGGGCGGCGCGTGTGCCTGGCCCGCCGGCCCCGGTGCGAGGAGTGCCTGCTGGCGGACATCTGCCCGTCGGCGCAGCTGCCCACCCGCCCCCGGCCTCGACCCGCAGGCACGGGGAGCCGGCCCTCCGCCCGGAAGGCGGCCCGGTAGACCACGTTGTGGAGATGTTGAGGGACAGCGCGGGGAAGATCGGGCCCCGGCGTGATGTTCTAGAGGAGACCGGAACCGGTTCCCGCCACCTGGTTCCGTGAGAGCGCGGCCGGGATCCGCCGCCCGCCGCGCTCGCACGACGGCGCCCCTAGGGGCGCCGTCGTCGCGTCGGTGGGCCACCGGAGATCTGGGTCGTGAGGTGGGCGCACGAGCCGATGTCTTGGACCCACACACCCACCTTTGTCGACGCTCCGTGGTGCGCCGTCGGGGTCCCGACCTGCACTCATCTGCGCCCGAGATGAGCGACGAGTCCCTCCCGCAAGTGACAGGAGGCCCGCACCGGGGTTACATTTGTGGCCGCGGCGATCGGTCTTCGGGTCGAGAGTCCGGGTACAAGCCAGGGCTTGGCACCGATAGGGGGAGTGGGATGAGATACGGGCGGAACTCACGGCGAGTGGTGGCGCGCCTCGGGATAGCTGCACTGATGAGCTCGGCGGTCGTCGGCCTATCGACCGCCGCGGTCGTCGTAGGAAGCTCCTCACCGGCGGTGGCGGCGGCCTCGTGCACCTTCAACGGCCAGGCGTCCGTGGTCACCGGCGTCACGGCGGGAGGGGTGATTTCGGTCTCCTGCTCCGGCATGCCGGCCAAACTCAGCATCCTCATGGTCGAGACGAGCGCCGTGTCGGGACTGGTCTCGTCCGCCAACCAGACCGCCGAAGCCGACATCGGCGCCCTGCAGGGGGCCAAGAGCAACAGCTCGGGTAATTTAGCGACGTCGTTCCACGTCCCCTCGCCGTACGCGGACGCTGACCCCAACGGGGTCTGCCCGCCGACCCAGGCCCAGGTGAACGCGGGAGAGGTGGGCTGCCTGCTCAGCGTGGCCGACCCCAACACCCAGATCTCCTACGGCACGGTGACCCTCCAGTACGCCGGCCAGCCGACCCCCCAGACGCCCGCCCTCTCGTTCACCCCCACCGTTGCCGGCCCCGGTCAGCAGATCACCTTCACCGGGGGAGGGGGCTGGTGGGGGAGCGCGGGAGCGGTCACCGCGCTCTCGTCGGCCAACATCTCCATCGGGGGAGTCCCTCCCGCCAACACGTCGGCGTCGATCAGCGCCGCCTCGTACAACTACAGCCCCCCCAGTCCGCTCGTCGCTCCGACGCTGAGCGGAAGCTTCGTGGTTCCCTGTGGCGTGCCCGCCGGCACCCCGAACGTCACCGTGACCGAGGCCAACACCACCGGGATCCCGGGAACCGTCTCGGCATCCGCACCGATCACCAGCTCGGGCAGTGGCACGAAGCCGGCCATCACCTCCATCAACCCGACGACCGGCAATCCCACCGGTGACACGACGGTCACCATCACGGGCTGCAATTTCACGGGCGTGACGAAGGTCATGTTCGGCAACGCGCCCGCCGTGAGCTTCACGGTGAACAGCGACACCCAGATCACGGCCATCGCTCCGCCGGGCAGCGGCCTGGTGGACGTGGTCCTCACCGGCCCCGGTGGCACGAGCCCGATCTCGATCGCCACGCAATTCGGCTACGGGGCGCAGGGTTACACGCTGGCCGGCACCGACGGCGCGGTCTACAACTTCGGCAGCGCGTACCAGGGGTCGCTGACCGGCTCGCACATCAAACCGTTCAAGCCGGTCGTGGGCGTCTCCTCCATGTCCAACGGGACCGGGTACTGGCTCGCCGGCGGCGACGGTGGGGTGTTCGCCTTCGGCAGCGCCAGTTTCCACGGATCGCTCGCCGGCCGGGCGCTGGCCAAGCCGGTGGTAGGTATCACCGCCAAGTCCGACGGGACCGGGTACTGGCTCGCCGGCGGCGACGGTGGGGTGTTCGCCTTCGGCAGCGCCAGTTTCCACGGATCGCTCGCCGGCCGCGCGCTGGCCCAGCCGATCGTGGGCATCGCCTCCACGCCCGACGGCAACGGCTACTGGCTCGTGGGCGGCGACGGCGGGGTGTTCGCCTTCGGCACCGCCAGCTTCCACGGATCGCTCGCCGGCCACACGCTGGCCAAGCCGATCGTGGGCATCGCCTCCGCCCCCGATGGCAACGGGTACTGGCTGGTGGGTGCCGACGGTGGGGTGTTCGCCTTCGGTAGCGCCACGTTCCACGGGTCGGTGCCCGGGCTCCACTTGTCGTCCTACAAGCCGATTGTCGGCATTGTGAGCCCCGACAGTGGCGGGTACGACGTCATCGGCAGTGACGGCGGGATCTACACCTTCGGGGACGCCCCCTTCGCCGGAGGCACCGCCGGGAAGCGCCTGTCGGCCCCGATCGTGGGTGGGGCTTCAGTCTGACCTCGAGGACGCTGCCGCGACGCGATCACGTCGCGGCAGCGTCGCTCGGATCACGGGGCGACGCCTAACGCCGCCGGCTGTGCGGTGTCGTCAGGCGTCCAAGGCGCCGGTTGGCGCCCCGCAATGCCCGCTCGACGGCGAAGAGCTCCGATGCCGTTTCATCGTCGTGGTCCGACGCCGCCTGGTCGGCGATGGTGACGATGCGACGGGTCAGCTCGTCGAGGGCGGTGGCGACGGACGACAGTTCGGCGAACGGAACGGGCATGACACGATGATGTCCCATCGGGCGGCCGCCGGCGACCGACGGCCCAGCTAGTCGGCCTCTGAGGCTCGTTTGGCCGGGTCGATGGGCCGGTGACCCCGAGTACCATCGTGACCCCGTGCTCCTTGCCCCTCTCGACCTCCGTGGCGTCGCGGCTGCCGAAATGGCGGCGAAGGTCCCGCGCCCCCCGGTCGAGGCGACCTTCCCGTCAACCGAGGTCAGGGCCATCTTGGACGAGGTGCGAGTCGGCGGTGACGCCGCTGTGCGGCACCTCACCGAGCGCTTCGACGGCGCCGTGCTCGAGACCCTGCGGGTCCCGGGTGCCGCCGTCGTCGACGCCAAAGAGGCGATCGCCCCCGACCTGCGACGCGCCCTCGAGTTGGCGAACGACCGGATCCTCGCGTATCACCGCCACGAGCCGGCGCCGGTCGGGGACTTCGTCCTCGACGGGGTGACCGTCCGCCACCTCGTGCGCCACGTCGGCCGGGCCGGCCTGTACGCGCCCGGGGGGAGGGCCCGCTATCCCTCCACAGTCCTCATGTGCGCGGCACCCGCTCGGGTGGCGGGCGTGGAGGAGCTTGTCCTGTGCGTGCCCCCGGACCGAGACGGGCGGGTGGCCACCGAGACATTGGCGGCCGCCGCCATCGCCGGGATCGACGAGGTCTACGCCGTGGGTGGGGCTCAGGCGGTGGCCGCCATGGCCTACGGCACGGAGACGATCCGGCCCGTGGACGTCATCGTGGGCCCGGGAAACCGCTATGTGGCCGAGGCCAAGCGCCAGGTGGCCGGCGTGGTGGGGGTACCGTCGGCCTTCGCCGGGCCGTCGGAGGTGGTGGTGGTGGCCGACGAGACGACGCCGGTGGCGTGGGCCGCCATCGACGTCGTGGTCCAAGCTGAGCACGGGCCCGACGGCTTGGCCTGGTTGGTCACGTGGTCCGCAGCGGTGGCCGAGGCGGTGGCCGAGGCCGTCGAGGGGTTGGTGGCGGCTTCTCCCCGGCGGGCCGAGCTCGAGGCCACTCTCGGATCGGGGGGCTACGCCGTCCTCGTCGACGGGCCGGCCGAGGCGCTGGCGGTGGCCAACGCGGTGGCGCCCGAGCATCTGGAGTTGTTGGTCGAGGCCGCCGACGACCTGCTGCCCCTGGTGCGCTGTGCCGGGGCGGTCTTCGTCGGACCCTATGCGCCGGCCAGCGTGGGTGACTACCTGGCCGGGCCCAACCACGTGCTGCCCACGGCCCGCACGGCCCGGTTCGCCTCGGCCCTGCGGGTCGACGATTTCCGTACCCACATCCACGCCGTCTCGCTCGACGGTCCCACGCTGGCCCGACTGGCGCCGTCGGTGGTCACCATCGCCGAGGCCGAGGGTCTCGGCGCCCACGCCGAGTCCGTGCGCCTCGCGCGAGTCCGTCCCGTGGCGCGTGGGCGACGACGCCGACACCGCCGTCGCCCGACGGGAGCCGGTGATGGGACGAGCTGTTCCACTGCGCGACGACCTCGTCGGACTTACCGGCTACCACTCCCCGCAGGTCGACGTCGAGGTGCGGCTCAACACCAACGAGTCGCCGCTGCCGCCGCCTCCGGAGTGGTTGACGAATTGACGCGACGAGCTGGGGCGCATCGACTTCAACCGCTACCCCGACCGAGAAGCGTCCGCCCTGCGCCGCGCCCTGGCCGAGTTCCACGGCTGCGATCCCTCCCAGCTGTTCTGCGCCAACGGGTCCAACGAGGTCCTCCAGTGCCTGCTGCTCGCCTACGGCGGGGCCGGGCGTACGGCGGCCGTCTTCGAGCCGACCTACGCCCTGCACCGCCACATCGCGTCGCTGACGGCCACCAGGTGGTCGTGAGCGGATGGCGGGGCCCGGACCACCGACTCGACCTCGACGTCGTCGACGATCTGCTCGCGACGGCCCGACCCGATCATCACCTTCCTGTGCTCGCCCAACAACCCCACCGGGACGCGCCGAGCCGCCCGATGTCGTGACCCACGTGCTCGAGCGGGCGCCGGGGCTGGTGGTGGTGGACGAGGCGTACGGGCAGTTCGCCCCGTGCAGCGCGCTCGACCTGCTGCGCCGGGGAGGACCCGGCTCCGACCGTCTGGTGGTGGTTCGGACGTTCTCCAAGACATGGTCCATGGCCGCCTGCCGTCTCGGTTACCTGGTGGCCGCATCCCGACGTGGTCGACGCCTGCGAGGCGGTGGCTCCTTCCCTATCACCTCGACGCCGTGACCCAGGCGGCCGGGCGACTGGCGTTGCGCCACGTCGACGCCATGGAGGCACGCGTGGCGATGCATCAACGAGGAGCGGGGCCGCATCGCGGCGGCGCTCGGCGGAGCTGCCCGTCGAGTCGTGGCCCTCGGACGCCAACTTCATCCTGTTCCGACCCCACCGGCGCGGCCCGCCACCGAGGTGTGGAAGGACCTGCTGGCATCGTCTGTGCTCGTCCGGGACTGCTCGACGCTGGCCCGGACTCGACGAGTGCCTGCGCGTCACGGTGGGGACGCCGCAGGAGAACGACCGGTTCCTGACCGCGCTGCGTTCGAGCCTGGAGGAGGCGACCTCATGAATCGTCAAGGGCAGCACGCCGGGCCGGTACGCGCAGCGTCGCACCAAGGAGACGACGATCGACGTCGCCGTGGCCCTCGACGGGACCGGGGTCGGTGGACGTGTCCACCGGTCTGCCGTTCTTCGACCACATGCTCTCCCAGCTCGGGCGCCACGGCGGGTTCGACCTGACGGTGACGGCCGACGGCGACCTCCACGTCGACGCGCACCACACGGTGGAGGACGTGGGGATCGTCCTGGGCGAGGCCTTCGCCGAAGCGCTCGGCGACAAGGCCGGCATCCGGCGCTTCGCCTCTATCGCCCTCCCGCTCGACGAGGCACTGGTGGAGGTGGCGCTCGACCTGTCGGGCCGACCGTACCTGGCCTACGAGGTGACCTTTCGCGGCCGACGCGGCCGCCGCTAGGGTCACCGTCGTTCGACCCGCAGCTGGCCGAGGAGTTCTGGCGGGCCTTCGTCACCGCCGCGGCGATCACGCTGCACCTCCGTCTGGTGACGGGTAAGAACACCCACCACATCCTGGAAGCGTCGTTCAAAGGCGTGGCGCGGTGTCTGCGCGACGCGGTGCGGATCGAGGGTGTCGACGTGCCGTCGACAAAGGGCACCCTGTGACCACGGTGGGGCGACCGATGAGACGGCGATGATCGCCGTGCTCGACTACGGCATCGGCAACCTGCGCTCGGCCGAAAGGCCCTCGTCCACCTGGGAGCCGACGCCCGACTGGTGACCGACCCGGACGACGCCGCGGGTGCCGCCGGAGTCGTCCTGCCCGGCGTCGGCGCCTTCGGCGCCTGCGCCGACGCCCTGCGCCGCAGCGGGCTCGAGGAGGCGGCCCGCCGACGCCCTCGCCCGGGGAATCCCTTTCTTCGGAATCTGCATCGGCTTCCAGCTCTTGTACGAGGCGTCCGAGGAGGCTCCGGGAGCGGCCGGGCTGGGGGCGCTTGCGGGAACCGTGCGGGCGCTGCCTCGCGGGGTCAAGTGCCCCCAGATGCAATGGAACCGCCTCGAGCGCCGCGGTGGCGCCACGAGCAGTCTTCTGGAAGGCCTGGGCGAGGATCCATGGGTCTACTTCGTCCACTCCTTCGCTCCCGGTGACGGCGTGGACGTGGTGGCCACCTGTGACTACGGCGGCGATGTGACGGCGGCCGTCGAACGTGGACCCATCTGGGGCACCCAGTTCCATCCCGAGAAGTCGGGTCCGGTCGGCCTCGCCATCCTCGAGCAACTTCATCAGGGCCTGTGACTCGTCCGACGCCGGTGGCATCCGGCCGTCGGGGCCGTGAGCCGTGGAGCTCTTCGCCGCCATCGATCTGCGTGACGGCGCTCGCCGTACGCCTGGTCCAGGGTGACTTCGTCCCGGCAACGCAGCTACGGCGATCCCGTGGAGCTCGCCCGACGGTACGCCGCCGCCGGCGCCCGTTGGATACACGTCGTCGACCTCGACGCCGCCCGCACGGGCACGCCGGTGAACCGCGCCGTCGTCCTGGCCATCACCGATGCCGTCGATGTCGCCGTGCAGACGGGCGGTGGCGTGCGCACCGAGCAGGACGCGGCCGCCCTTCTCGACGCCGGCGTCGCCCGTGTGGTGCTCGGCACGGCGGCCGTCCGCGACCCCGATCTGGTGGTCGCCCTGGCGGCCCGCTTCCCGGGCCAGGTCGTCGTCGGTCTCGACCACCGGGGTGGCGGGAGACGATGCTGGCGGTGGCCGGCTGGGAAGCCGGCGGCGGCACGACGCTCGCCGACGCGCTCGCCCGCGTGAACACCCTGCCCCTCGCCGCCGTCGTCGTCACCGCCATCGAGCGCGACGGCACCCTGGACGGTCCCGACCTCGACGGCCTGCGGCGGGTGCTCGAGCTGCAGCGCCCACGACGTCGTGGCGTCGGGAGGTGTCCGCGACGTGCGGGACCTGGGGGCACTGGCCCGGTTGCGCGGAGCCGGCCGTCAGCTGGCCGGTGCCATCGTGGGGACGGCGCTGGTCGAGGGCACCATGGGAATCGAGGAGGCGGTGGCGGCATGCGCAGCTGTCCGGGTGATCCCCTGCCTCGACGTCGACGACGGCCGGGTGGTGAAGGGCGTGCGCTTCGTCGACCTCGTCGACGCCGGCGACCCGGTGGAGTTGGCGGCGCGCTACGACGCCGAGGGTGCCGACGAGCTCGTCTTCCTGGACATCACGGCGTCCGCGGACGGGCGCGACACCATGGTCGATGTGGTGGCCCGTACCGCCGACGAGGTCTTCATCCCCTTCACCGTGGGCGGCGGCGTCCGCAGCGCCGACGACGCGCGGCGCCTGTTGCGGGCCGGGGCGGACAAGGTGGCGCTCAATACAGCCGCCTTGGCCGAGCCCGGTCTGGTGCCGACGCTGGCCGCAGAGTTCGGGGCCCAGTGCGTTGTGGTGGCCGTCGACGCCCGTCAGCGTCGTGACGGTCCCGGATGGGAGGTCTTCACCCACGGTGGGCGGCAGGGGACGGGGCTCGACGCCGTGGAATGGGCCGCTCGGTGTGCGGCCACGGGTGCAGGTGAGATCCTTCTCACCTCGATGGATCGCGACGGCACACGCCAGGGGTTCGATCTGGTCCTCACCCGGGCCGTGGTGGACGCCGTCGGCGTGCCCGTGGTGGCCTCGGGGGGCGTGGGAACTCTCGCCCACCTGGTGGATGGAGCGTTGGTCGGGGGGGCCGACGCCGTGCTGGCGGCGTCCATCTTCCACCGTCGGGAGCACACCATCGCCGAGGCGAAGGCGTATATGACGGCCCATGACGTGTGTGTGCGGCCGCCGGCGCCCGGGTGATCCGGCTCCCGATGGGACGGAGGGATACGGGCCATGCGGTACCGTGTCCTGGGTGAACGCAGCATCAACAGGACCCTCCCAGGCGCCGATCACGAAGCAGCCGATCACCATGCTGGCGGACCGGGTCCTGGCCCAGCAGCCCCAAGCCGAAGGCGAGCGACGGTCGCGGGCGGGCATCCTGATCCCGGCCACGGCCCAGGTGTCGCGCCGTCTGACCTGGGCGGAGGTCGTGGCCGTCGGACCGCACGTGCGCACGATCAAGCCCGGGGACAAGGTGCTGTTCAACCCCGAGGACCACTTCGAGGTCGAGGTCCAGGGCGACGAGTACGTCATGCTGCGCGAGCGCGATATCCACGCCGTGGCCTCCGAGCGCATCGACGGCGGCACCGGGCTGTACCTGTGAGGCGTCCGTGACCATGGGCCTTCGGAATTGCCTGCGGAATTGATGGAGAACTCACCCGACACCGGGGTCACGAGCGGCGGCCCACCCGTCGCGCCCGGACGCGTGCCGACACCGATCGCATTCAGCGAAGCAGAACTCGCCTCCGTTCGCTTCGGCCTCGACGGACTCGTCCCCGCCATCGTCCAGGACGCCTCCGACGGGACCGTGCTGATGATCGGGTACATGGACGACACGGCCCTGCGCCGGACCCTGACGAGCGGCCGTTCCTGGTTCTGGAGCCGCAGCCGCCAGGAGTACTGGTGCAAGGGGGAGACGTCAGGCGACCGCCAGTGGGTGCGGCGTGTGCGCTACGACTGCGACGGTGACGCCATCTTGCTGACCGTCGACCAGGACGGTTCCGGCGCCTGTCACACGGGCGCCCGTAGCTGCTTCTATCGCGCCTTCGGCGACACCGACGGCGACTACGGGCTCGACGCCGGCGCTCGCGCGCCGGGGTGATGACACCCCCGGACCTCGACGTCTGCCGCCCCGGCCGCGACATCTTCTGCGCCTCGGTCGGCCGGCACCGGATCGTCCCCGTGTGGCGGGACCTGGTGTCCGACACCGTCACCCCGGTGGGCGCCTTCCTCCAGGTGGTGGGGGAGCAACCCGGCTTCTTGCTCGAGTCGGTGGAGGGCGGCGAACGTTGGGGGCGTTATTCATTTGTCGGGCGGCGGCCGCTCACCACCTTGGTGGCCCGGGGTGGGAAGGTGACGTCATCGGGGCCGTTGGAGCTCGCGCCGGACGTGGCGGCGCGAACCGGTGAGGGGTTGCTCGCCACCTTGGAAGCGCTCCTCGCCGCGTACCGCTCGCCCGACTACGCCGACCTGCCCCCGTTGCACGGTGGGCTCGTCGGCTATCTCGGCTACGACGTGGTCCGCGAGATCGAACGCTTGCCCGATGTCCCGCCTGACGACATGGGCTTGCCTGACAGCGTCCTGACCGTGATCGGCCAGCTGTGTGCATTCGATCACTGGCGTCAACGCGTGGTGCTCGTGGACAACGTCGTCGTCGACGTCGGCTGGACTGATGCCGATGCCTCCGACGCCTACGACCGTGCCGGTGAACGGCTCGAAGAGCTGGCCGCCGATCTGTTCCGACCCCTCGACATGACCGCCCTGGAGCGCCCCGACCCGGCCGACCCGGTGCCCACGCCGGACCGGACAATGGCTCCGGCCATGTTCGCCGACGCCGTCGCCGTCGCCCAGGAGCACATCACGGCGGGCGACATCTTCCAGGTGGTGTTATCCCAACGCTTCGACTTCGATCTCGAGGCCGATCCCTTCGACTTCTACCGTATCCTCCGCCTGGTCAATCCCAGCCCGTACCTGTACTTCCTGCGCGGCGACGAGTGCACGGTCGTGGGGTCGTCGCCCGAGCCAATGGTGCAGTTGCGCAACGGCGTGGTCACGTCTCGTCCCATTGCCGGGACCCGTCGGCGCGGCGCCAACCCCGCCGAGGACGAGCGTCTCGAGGCCGAGCTCGTCGAGCACCCCAAGGAATTCGCCGAGCACGTCATGCTGGTGGATCTGGCCCGCAACGACGTCGGGCGGGTCGTGACCTTCGGTACGGAACACATCGACGAGTTCCTCACCGTCGAGCGCTACAGCCACGTCATGCACCTGACCTCACAGGTGTCGGGGCGCCTGGCCGGCGGCAAGGGCCCGATCGACGTCCTGCGGGCCACCATGCCGGCCGGCACGCTGTCGGGAGCGCCCAAGGTGCGCGCCATGCAGATCATCGACGACCTCGAACCCACCAAGCGCGGTGTCTACGGTGGCGTGGTCGGCTATCTCGACTTCTCGGGCAACCTCGATACCGCCATAGCCATCCGCACCATGGTGGTCACCCCCGACGGGCGCGCCTCGGTCCAGGCCGGCGCCGGCATCGTGGCCGACAGCGACCCTGTGGCCGAGGAGGCCGAGTGCGTCGACAAAGCCGCCGCTTTGCTGGCGGCGGTTCCCGCCGCCGCGCCGGGCCACCGCGGCACGCCGGCGTGGGACCGTGGGTCTGGCGGCGAACGGGTGAGTGGCACCGGCCCGTCCGACGCAACCTCTCCGTCCGGTCCGGACATCGTGGCCGACGACTATGCCGTGCTCCGCCACGGCGTGGGAGTCGTGCCCGTGGCGCGCGACGTGGTGCGGGTGTCGGGCCGGGACGCCGTGGCGTATCTGCAGGGCCAGTGCAGCCAGGACGTCGAGGCGCTGGAGATCGGGTCGTCGGCCGACGCGCTGCTTCTCACTCCTCAGGGCAAGCTCGATGCCCTGGTGCGCGTGACGCGGGCCGGGGAGGACGACCTCTACGTGGATGTCGAGGCCGGATACGGAGCCGCGGTGATCACTCGCCTGGGGCGTTTCAAGCTTCGGGTCCAGGCCGACATCGACGCGGTCGATTGGCGGATCGTCGCCCTCCGGGGACCGGGGACAACCGCGGCTCTCGGCGACGAGATGCCACCGGGTACAGCGCTCGTCGTGCCCTACACCTGGGGTGGCGTGACGGGTGTGGATCTGCTCGGCGCCGATCCCCGGGTCCCCGACGGTGTCCGTCGTTGCGGACCGGAGGCCTGGCAGACGCTCAGGGTCGAAGCCGGCATCCCCGCCATGGGCGCCGAGCTCGACGAGCGGACCATCGCCGCCGAGGCCGGGCTCCTCGAGCGTTGTGTCAGTTTCACCAAGGGCTGCTACACGGGCCAGGAGCTCGTGGCCCGGCTCGATGCCCGTGGGAACAAGGTGGCCCGTCGGTTGCGGGCGGTGGTGATCGATGCGGCGCAGGGTCCGGGGTCGTCCGTTCGACCGGGAGCCGTCGTGTGGGTGGCGGACCGGGTGGTCGGACAGCTGACGTCGGTGGCGTGGTCACCTGCCTTGGGTCGCCCCATCGCTCTCGGCTATCTGCACCGCAGCGTCGAACCGCCATGCGCCGTCGAGGTCGAGATCGACGGAGCCGTCGAGAAGCTCGCCGCTCAGGCTCTCACTCTGCCCCTCGACGTCGGGTAGGAGAAGGGCCGTACTACTGCGCAACCCGGCCGTGCGTCTGCGTCGGTTTGCGTCGTCGCCCGGTCAGCCGAGGGCGGCCGCTCGCGGGTACGCGCCGTTGGCGATGGCGACGGCGGCCAGCTGCGAATTGACGTTCAGCTTCCGCAGGATCGAGCGGATATGCGAACGGACCGTCGTGAGCGAGACCACGAGCTCCGAGGCGATCTCCCCCGCGGCCCGACCTTCCATCATGTGGAAGAGGACTTTGCGCTCGGTCGAGGTGAGGTGCACGAGGGCGTCGAAGGGCGCAGGCAGCGGGCGCCGAGCTCGTTGCGATCCATTGGAGCCGTTTCCGTTCGCGCGTGCCGCACCGTTGCCCTTGACGGACACCTTGGCCACCATGACCAGTTCGTCGGCGAGTGCATCGATGTGCAGCAGGCCGGCGGCACCCTGTTCGACGCAGGCCGCCACTCCGGCGGCGCTCGAACCCACACTCAAGGCGATGACCGACGCCCCGGCGTCCACCAGAGCGCGGGCCAGACGAGCGGGATGCTCCCAGGGAGTACCACCGCCGGCGCCATTGAGGGGCCGCGCCGTGTCGGGGTGCAAGATCAGGACGACGGCATCGGCTTCGCTGACCGAGAGATCGTCGACGACGGTGTCGGGTCGATCCGCCGCCGACAGGATCGGGCACACGCCGAGACGTCGGGCGGCGGCGGCCACCCCCTGTACGGCTGAGCGCGGCGTGTCGCTCGAGGCGACGGCCGGGTCCACCACCAGGATGGTGAGTCCGGCGACCCGTGAATACGTCGGGAAGCGGTCGATGTCAGGCATCGGGGATTTTCCGACGTGTGGACCGTGGTGGCCGGTGTCGGGATCGACCGTGTCGACGTGTCGGAACGAGGTGCGACGGAGCAACCGGTGCGTGGTCGCCGACGCCGATGCGCCCGTGGCACGTGTGCGCAGGGAGCGGCGGGCGACCTCGGGGAAGCCGGCGCCTTGGGACACTCGCAGGAGTTCGTGCGGTTCAGGGACCTGGGTCACGGTGACGGTGGACGATGCCATGGCCTCAGGGCGCGCCAAGGCGATGGTGACCCGGCTTTGCGGTGACCGGGTTGAGGCAATGGCCGCACCGATCAGGTCGCTCGGTTCGACGGCGACGGTTCCGGCACCGACACCGATGGTCACCCGGAGGTCGAATGTCGTCGTCCCGACGGTGAGGTGATCGCCCAAGGCTCGAGCCAGGCGCGTTCCCAACTCGCCCGGAGCTATCCGGTGGGAGCCCTGGCCGAAGCACACGGCCACGCGCGACGCTCCCAGCATGCAGACCCGATCGGCAGGACGGATGCAACGCTCCATGCGGCGCATGGCCAAGCCGCGCAGGACGTCCGAGGTCACGTAGTGCCCGTTGTTCAGGGCGTTGGTCTTGACGTCCACGCAGGCGATGACCCGGAAATGAGGATCGGCCGTGTCCCGTCGGCGGTCGGAGCTTCCCGCTCGCGGTTCGACGGCGCGTTCCAAACGGTCGCCCGAGCACGGAACGCCTTGCAGGGCGACGGCACGCGGGCGCGCCTGCGCGTTCACCCAGTTCGCGGCCTCACGCGTCTTGTCGGCGAACTCGCCAGCAAACGTCAACCTGCCCCCCGCCCCTCGCTCCAAACCCAACCCGTATTCCCGCCTTCCCCTGGCGAGATACGACAACCCGCACTTTACACCTCACTGTACGCGCGTGCCCAGTGGTAATTTTAGCCCATCGCTCAGAGCTACGGGCCCGCCGGCGCCTTTCGAACCTCCGCAAGGGTCGCCGCCGGGTCCTGCCAGCCCTGCCGGAGCCCAACTTAGCGCACGAGCAGCACTTTCAGGCCAGATCCGGTTGGCGGATTCCGTCGTATCTGACGGTCCGTCAGATACGGAAGCGGTCCAACCGCAGGGGTGCCGGGCCGCCCCTCGTGGCCGCAGCTTCCCGAGCCCGGGTCGCCAGGATCGTAGAAACGGCCCGGAAGGTCTGGTTCCGGTCGTGGACCTCGAGGAATTCGCGTTGCCGTCGCCGGTGTGTCGGGGACCCGCTGGTCAGCGATTCGGTCTCGGACGTCCTAGAAGAAGCCCTGCCCCCAGCATGATGAGGGCGCTCCCGGTCAGGGCGAGCGTCCACAAACCGGCACCCACTCCCGTGAACGCGAGTTTCGAGGACGACACCTTTGTGGGCTTTGTCACCGGTGGTGTGCTGCCCAGGGAATCCTTCGACGCTGTCGTCGCGGCCGACGGACCGCTCGACGGTTTGTGGCCACCGCCTGACTTACCTCCGCCCTTTGTAGACGTCTTGGGTGTGGTCGTCGTGGTCGTCGTGGTCGTTGTGGTCGTGGTGGTCGGTGGTGGCTTGCGACCGCAACTCGGGAGACTCACGTTCCGTCCCGAATACCAGTTCCCGTCGCGCAGGACATCAGCCTGGAACTTGCAGGTCGTTTCCAAGGGAACGGCGACCGTGAGAGTTCCCGAGAAACCTGAGTCCGTACCGAGAAGGCTGCCCCTTTCCCACAGGTTCAACGTCCACTTCGTGCTCGCCGAGCTGGCCGGCCCGACGACGAAGGTGGCCACGTTCGGCTTGATATTGGGTGCCCGTGAGCCGGCGTAGGCCAACGACCCGATGCCCAGAACACCCACGAGGACCGCCACGGTGCCTGACAGCAGCCGCCCCATTCTCCTCCTCCTCCTCGCCCAAGATCACAACGATTCGTTCTGACCAGTACCTGAGGGTTCGGAAAGCCGCAGAGGAAACGTCAGCCGTCACAGATTTGTTACGCACCCGTCGCGGACCCGTCCGTGGTCTCCCGCCCCGACTTTCCCGATGCCGCCGGAAGAGATCACTCGAGAAGTCACTCGCGCGACTACGTACGACAAGAGGGTAGCCACGGTGGCATCTCTCCTTCAAACGGCCGCGCGTCTGACACATCCACTCACTGACATCAATCGCCCCATGCACCCCGCCACGATCATGTCGCTCCATCACCGCCCCGCCCCTGGACCACTGAAGCGGTTGGGCGATCTTCTCTTGGGCGATCGGTGAACGCGAACAACGTGTCAGAAGCTGACCGGGAGGTCGTCGTCGTGGTCCTCTTCGCTTTCTTCGGCCATGTCAGCGTGCGAGTACGCCCCAACGACCGCTCCTCCGCACGCGCCGTCAGAGCAACCAGAGACCTAACTGACCCCGCCGGCCAGCAGGGCCCCACACAACAGTGCCCGCGACGCTTTGTAGAAAGGGGCCGCATAGGTGGTGCGGTGGCCGGCGTTAGCCACATTGCCCGGTCGACCAGGCAGGGCGGTTCCGGGGTAGCGGCCCGGGCCCTGGCGCAGCCGGTCGGTTCCGACGCCTTCCGCGATCACGTCATCGCTCATACCGATCCGGGGAATGGAAGACATCCAAGGGGCGAACCGACGGCCGAACTGGCGACGGTCGCAGAGTCAGTCGCAGAGTCAATGGCCGCTTTCGATCCGAGGGTGTCACCCTCCGACCGGTCGCCTATGGCCGTGGTCGTCGTCGGAGAATGGGCGTCCGCCCCTTGATTGTCGAGCTGAGCATTGAGCTCGGTACGAAGGCGGGATTGTGCGGCGTGCTCGGACAGGGACCTACCCCAGACCTGGTAGGCGACGAAGACCAGAAGTAACGCACCCACGGCGCACGACGCCTCACCCACCGTCCTCAGCGCCCGTAGGCTGCTTTTTCACCCCTCTAGTGTGGGGGAGGTGAGTCCCTGGTCCCGGGCGGCGAGCGGCGGGAGTTTGTGCCAGACTCAGGTGGCATCACGTGGTTGGGGCACGAGGAATCACTTATCGGCACCAGGGATATGGGTCTGACACGGGTGGATTTCCTCAATCGTGAGGATGTCTGGCACTGAGGTGACCATCACCATGGGTGGCAGGTATCCTCCGACGCTTGGGGTGTCGTGAACTGGGCGGCGGTGGGGTGCAAGGACATCGGTCTTGATCGTGGGGTTTGAAGAGGGGAGGATGGTCGCTCCGGGGGTTTTTGGCGCGGCCTATCCAAGGCTCGAAGGCCACGAATCGAGGTCGATGTCGCTGACAGTACGAAGTTACTGAAGAGTGAAGCGGTGAAGAGAAGAGCGATGTAATGAAAGGCAGTGCCCAAGCGTTTACATGGGGATACCGCTCAGTGACACGGCGCAACGCGGTTCCGCCGAACCCTCAAGGAGGACATGTGAAGTTATCTCGAAAGCTGATATTGGGAGCAGGAGCGCTTGTTTTGCCGCTCACGGGCGTGGTCATGATGGGCGCAGGCTCTGCCAGCGCCGCCAGGTCCAGCGTGGTCGGTACGGGAGTGCTCACGTGCACGTCGATCAAGGGCTCGATCACGTTCACCCCGCCCCTGACAACCAGTGGCACGGCCCCTGAGACATCCACGATCGTCAAGGTCACGGTCAAGAAGTGCACGGGTTCGACAAATGGGAATCCGTCCAAGGGCACCGTGAACACGAACATCGCCACTCCGACGTCGACCGACGGCTGCGGGACACTGGCCTCCGGATCCTCGACGCCTGAGACCTTGGCCGTAACCTGGGCCGGCGGGTTCTCCGGAAGTTCCAGCACCTACGCCGGATTCAACCCGGCCACCGACGCGCCTCCGGGACCGGCGGAAGCTGGGTTCACACTTCCGCAAAGCGGCACGGGATCGACCAGCGGCTCGTGGGCTGAGGGCAGTGGCAGCACGTCCACTACCTACAGCAACAAGACCGCCTCGCAGATCCTGGCCGAGTGCAACGGCGCCGGACTCAAGACGCTGAAGCTCACGGAGGGAACCACCACACTGTAAGAGCGGTGCACCCATAGGCCCGGAACTGGGCCAACGGGGAACAGAGGTTGAGGGCGGGGCCATAGGCCCCGCCCTCAACCTCGCTTTACCGGACAGATGCGGTCTTCGGATCGCCGGACAGGGGGATACGGATGGGACTGGGACGCAGGACTTCTCGGGCCAGGAGGATCGGCATCGCCGGCCTCGTGGCGCTCATGGTGGGGGGAGTGCTGCTGGGAACGGCGGTCGTCGCCTCGGCGTCGCCGCCGACGTCTGGTTCGTCGGGCTGTACCGGTACGTGTTCCGTCACGCCTGTCCCTGACAGCGGCCTGGCCTTCGCCTCCTCCATGATCGTGAACGGAAGCGGCTTCACGCCGAAATCGGACGGGGCGGTGGTCGAGTGCAATCTGACCCCGGGTGAGCCCACGGTCGCCATCCCGGACAACAAGGCGGTCAAGATCAAGAATTTCGGCTCCCTGCAAGTGGGCTGCTCCAGCCCATATGACGACGCCGTCCGGGTGGCGTCGGACGGAAGCGTCTTTGCCGGATTCGGCGTCAACACCGGAACCGTCGGGCCTCCGGCCCTGGGCACGGACACCGGCGGTGGCTCCGCCCTCACCGACGCGGCCAGCTACCCCTGCCCGCCGACCCAGGCCCAGGTGGCCGCCGGGTACTCGTGTGCCATGGTCTTCCAGGACGCGGCCGCCGAGAACGCGTGGGAGGACATCACTTTCACCACCCCGTACACCACGACCACCACCACTGCGGCACCGGCGACGACGCTGGTGGCGTGCAACGGTGTGCCCAAGTCGGCTTCGGCCGTGAACGCCGGCACCGGGACGACGGCGACGGTGACGGTCACCAACGCCACCTGCCTCGTCGGCGGACAGACGGTCCAGGTCACGGCCACGAATCTCTCCCCCAGCAGCATCGGATCTGTTCTCGAATGCAATGCTGACAAGAGTCAGCCGACCGTGCTGGTCGTCGGTACCGCCATACCGATCAGCTGTTCCAAGCTCGATATCTTCACCACCACCTCGAGCGGCGGCGTGCCGACGGGAAACCAGGCCTTCACCGTGCTCGAGAGTTCGTCCACCGAGACCATCGGCGGCCAGAACTCGGGACCGGAAACGGGTGGCACCGGCAATCTGGCCGCTGACGCGGCCAAGTATCCGTGCCCGCCGACGCCGGCCCAGGTCACCGCGGGGGACTTCTGCGTGATCGCCGTGGGCGACACGGGAAACCCCAAAATCCCGAACAGCGGCGACCAGGTGGCGGTGCCGATCTCGTTCAATACGGCTGTCCCGCCGCCGACAGGTCCGCAGGGCGGGACCACAACCACGCCGAAGTCGGGCACAAAGGCGAAGACTGTCACAAAAGCAAAGTCAGGCTCTCTGGCCTTCACCGGTGCGGGTACCGGGCTGTGGTTGCTGGCGACGCTGGGGGTGCTGTTGATGGTCCTGGGCGGATTCGCCTTGGCCGTCGTGGAAGGACCCCGCCGGATGTTGCACGTCGCTTTCGACCACGGCCGGCGCAGGCGCCCGGACACGGAATAGTCCTGTAGCTGCTCGGTACCTTCGGGCCGACGGAATCGTTGGTCCGGAGGTACCGAGAACAGCTCCGGTGACTGGCCCTCCCAGGGCGAAGAGGCGTCACTGGGCGTGATGCCTCGATAAGGGTGGCCTCCGGTATCATCGGGGCGATGGTTCACGGGCGAATGGCGGTTCGTGGCATCGCGGTTTTCGCCACGGCTGCCGTCGTCCTCCAACTGGCCGGCTGTGGTGGCGCCACCCCCCGGGCGTCGCACTCCCACGGCCCGAAGCTGTCGTCCAGAACGTCGTCGACCGTTGCCGAGACGTCGGACCCGCTCCAGGCGCCGCCGGGGTCCGTGTTCGTGGCCACGGCGACGGTGCCCTCCCTTCCGATCTACGGCACGCCACGCGCCCTCGGGGCATCACAGACGTTGGCCAATCCCAACCCGTTGGGCGCCCCTCTCACCTTTCTGGTGAACGCCGTCCAGGGCGGATGGCTCCAGGTCTACCTACCCGAGCGGCCCAATGAGGCCCTCGGTTGGGTGACACGCTCGAACGTCAGCCTGGCCACCGATGACGACCACATCGTGGTGAGCCTGAGCGCCCGCCAGGTGACGCTCTACCGGGCCGGCACCCAAGTGTTCCGTGCGCCTGTCGCCGTGGGGGCGCCCGACGCTCCCACCCCCACGGGGCACTTCTATGTGACCGAGGTCCTGCAGCTCACGGACCCGGGCGACGCCTACGGCCCCTACGCGCTGGGCCTGTCGGGCTTCTCGAACACCTACTACTCGTTTGACGGCGGTCCCGGTCAGATCGCCATCCACGGGACGAACCAACCTTGGGTGATCGGCGGCTACGCCAGTCACGGATGTGTCCGGCTGACCAATCCGGAGATCACGGCGTTGGCCACCCAGGTGTCCGCCGGCACGCCCGTCGACGTCGTGGCGTAGCTGGGCGACCGTGGCCGGAACCGCGTTGCCCCGTCGCCTACGGCACTAGCGGTTCTGCTCCGACGTGAGGAACCAGTCGACCGTGGCGCGGAGCCCGTCGGCGAGTGTCACCGGTGCCACCGCGGTGAAGAGCCGGCGCAACGCCGCCTGATCGGCCTGGGAGTCCTGGACGTCTCCCGGTCGTCGGGGCGCGTGTCGGCGGGGGAGGGTCCGGCCGAGGATCCCCTCCAGGATCTCCGCCAGCTCGAGCAGCGACACGCGTGAGCCGAAGGCGAGGTTGATCGGGGTGGGGTTGGTGACCCTGCGCCCGAGGGCTTCGGCCAGGACCGCCACCACGGTGCCCACGTAGGTGAAGTCCCGCGTCTGGGTGCCGTCGCCGTGAACGGTGAGGGGGTCGCCCCGCAGCGCCGCGGATACGAAGGCGGGGACCACCGCGGCGTAGGCGTGATCGGCGCCCTGGAAGGGGCCGAACACGTTGAAGAAGCGGAAGGCCAGGACGGGCAGGTCGAAGGAGGATGCGTAGGCGAGGGCGTAGGCCTCGGTGGCCAGCTTGCTGGCCGCGTAGGGACTCACCGGGAGAGTCACCATGTCCTCGCGCTTGGGCAGGGCCAGGTTGGCGCCGTAGACGGAGGACGATGAGGCCACGATGACATGGGGCCGCCGCCGACCCCGTCGGGCCGCCTCGAGCACCTGGAGCGTTCCCGTGGCGTTGGTGACGTGGCTGGCCATGGGGTCTTCGATCGATCGCGCCACCGAGGGGCGCGCGGCGAGGTGGACCACCGCGTCGGCGTCCCCCACCACGTCGTCGAGGAGGCCGGTGTCGAGGATGGACCCCTCCACCAGTTCGATTCCGACCTGTCCGTCGACGTTGTCTCTCCGGCCGGTCGAGAGGTCGTCGAGGGCGACGACGCGTCCGAAGGCGGCACTGGCGCTGAGGGCCCGGCACAGGTTGGCGCCGATGAAGCCGGCCCCGCCGGTCACGACGACGTTCAGAGGGTGCTCCGGGCCGCCAGGGGGTGTTACCGGGGCCACGCGGATGTCCGCATGAGGAGGGCGGGGGCGCTGTCGGTCAGGCGGTGGGTCACCGCCTGGGATTAGAGCCGCTCGACGTTCGGCCCGTCCAACCGGTTGCGGGTGTCGAGCACGAACCGGGCGTGGCGGCGGACCAGGTCGTAGTCGAAGCCGTCGTGGTCGGTGACGACGACCACGGCGTCGGCGGCGGCCAGCTCGGCCTCGCTCAGCTCCACCACCACGATGCCGTGGAGATCGGCCAGGTGAGGATCGACCACCCGCACCTCCGCGCCCAGGGCCACCAGATGCTCGACGATCACCGTGCCCGGCGCCTCGCGGGCGTCTCCGGTGTTCTTCTTGTACGCCAGCCCGAGAATGAGGACGCGCGAGCCCCGGACGGCCCGGCCCTGACGGTTGAAAGCTGTCACCAGACGGCCGACGACATAGTCGGGCATGTGGGCGTTCACGTCGTTGGCCAGCTCCACGAAACGGAAGGACCGTCCGAGGCTTCGACGCACCTTCCACGACAGGTAGCTGGGGTCCACGGGCAGGCAGTGGCCGCCCACGCCGGGGCCCGGGGTGAAGCGCATGTAGCCGAAGGGCTTGGTGGAGGCGGCGTCGATGGCCTCCCAGATGTCGATGCCCAGCTCGCCGGCGAACATGGCCAGTTCGTTCACGAGGGCCACGTTCACGTGGCGGAAGGTGTTCTCGAGGAGCTTGGTGAGTTCGGCTTCGCGGGTGCCGGACACCGGCACGGTGGTGTCGACGATGCGCCCGTAGAAGGCGGACACCGCGGCCAGGGACCCGGCGTCGATCCCCGAGACGACCTTGGGGGTGGACTTGAGGTCCCAGGTGGCGTTGCCCGGATCGATGCGCTCGGGGCTGTATCCCAGGAAGAAGTCCTCCCCGGCGACGAGGCCGGAGCCTTCCTCCAGGATGGGGAGCACCAGCTCCTCGGTGGTCCCCGGGTATGTCGTCGACTCCAGTACGACCGTCCCCCCCGGCCGGAGGTGGCGGGCCACCATGGCCGCCGCCGCTTCCACATGGGCCAAATGGGGTTGGCCGTCGTGCAGGGGTGTGGGGACGTCGATCACGGCCACATCGAATCCGGCGCACGACGCGTCCTCGGTGGTGGGACGATAGCGACCGGTGGCCAAGGCACGGCCCAGCATCTCGTCGGAGACGTCGTCCACGTAGGACGTGCCCGCCTCCAGGCGCTTCACGCGTCCTTCGTCGGTGTCGTAGCCGACGACGGTGAATCCCGCCCCCACCGCGGCCAGCGCCAGGGGTAGACCCACGTAGCCCTGGCCGATGACGAGGAGCGTATCGGGCCGGTCCGGCGATGCGCCGGCCGGCCGAACCGCTTGTGTCACACCGCCACCTCGTCCACGACCGCCTCGGACAGGCCCGCCGATTCGGCCATGGCGAAGAGCGACTGCCGTGCCGCATCCGGGTCGCGCGCCTCGACGCACTCGTCGAGCTCCAGGAGGGCCATATCCAGGTCCTCCGAGCCGAGGGTGGCCGGCAGCAGACGGTAGACGGCGCCGTGGGTGGTGGAGAGGAGCTCCTCGCCGGCCGCCGTCAGATCCTCGTCGATCTTCTCGCCCGGCCGGGCCCCGGTGATCTCGATGGCGATGTCGGTACCCACCGCGTATCCCGACAGGCGGATCATGCGCTCGGCCAGCTCGAGGATCGAGACGGCCTTGCCCATCTCCAACATGAACACCTCGCCCCCGTCGGCCAGTACCGATGCCTGCAGCACCAGCTGGACGGCCTCCTTGACACTCATGAAGAAGCGCGTCATCCGGGGGTCGGTCACGGTGACGGGACCCCCCAGCGCGATCTGGCGGGCGAAGGTGGGGATGACGCTTCCCCGGGAGCCGAGCACGTTGCCGAACCGCACGGCGCAGTACGGGGCGCCCTTGGGGGCACGCGACAGCACGACCTGCTCGGCGGCCCACTTGGTGGCGCCCATGACGCTGCGGGGACGGACGGCCTTGTCGGTGGAGATGCAGACGAAGCGCTCGGTGCCGGCCGCCGCCGCCGCTTCCACCACGTTGAGCGTCCCGAAGACGTTGGTGGACAGGGCGGCGAGGGGATGGGACTCGAGCAGAGGGACGTGCTTGTGGGCCGCGGCATGGAACACGACCTCCGGACGGTACCTCTCCATGGCCTCGAACACGGCCCGGCGGTCGCCGATGTCGAGCAGGACCTGTTCCACCGGTCCGTCGATGAGGGCGGCGGTGTCGTAGAGGTGGGTCTCGTCGTGGTCGAGGAGGACGAGCATCGAAGGCTCGAAGCCGGCCACCTGGCGCGAGATCTCGGTGCCGATGGACCCGCCGGCGCCGGTAATGAGGACGCGGCGACCGGCGAGGGAGCGGCGCACCGCTTCGAGGTCGGTGGCCACCTGAGTGCGCCCGAGGAGGTCCTCGATGCGCGGCGAGCGCACCCGGGCCATGGGGGGCGCCTTGCCGGCCGCTCCGGCCATCTCGCGCACACCGGGGACGATCTTCATCGCCACGCCGGCCGCCTCAGAGGCGCGCAGGGCCCGCTCGACCAACTCGGACGACGGTGAGGGGATGGCCAGCACCACCTGCTGGATGTCGTAACGGGGGGCCGCCGACTCGATGTCGTCGACACCGCCCACGACCGGGACCCCGATCAGCGACAGTCCGTGGGCGCCGGCGTCGTCATCGAAGACGGCCACCGGCATCAACCCCGCCTTGGGATTGCGCAACATGTCGCGCACCACGGCCGCACCGGCATCGCGACTGCCGATCACAGCCACACGCAGCCCCGACCGCCGCGACCCCCGCTGCCAGGCGAAGAGCCGCGAGTGGAAACGCAGCGCACCCATGGCCATGGCCCCGAAGACGCCCCCGACGACAACCACCCCGAGGGGGACGACGGCCACCGTGCCGGTGGCCCGGCCCACCGGGTACAGCACGATCAAGGTGGCCAGGCTGACTCCCGAGGACAGCAGGATCTGGCGTGCCTCCTCGATACCGGCATGTCGCCACATGCGTCCGTAGAGGCCGAGGAGCTGGTTGGCGGTGAGCTGGACGACGAGGGCCACGACCAGGAAGACGGCGAACTGCTGGGCGAACGACGCCGGGGTGTGATCGTGGACGTCCACCAGCTCGGCCAGGCTGTAGCTGGCGGCCAGGATGAGGGCGTCGAGGAGGATGAAAAGCAGGCGGGACCGAACCCGCGAGGCGGCCATGGCCAGTCGCTGCGACCGCCCGATGCCCGCCGGTGGACCGGCGCCGTCGGGACGACCCGCGTTCCTCTGTGGTTTGTTTCCGCTTCCCGAGCCGGTGTCGCGCGCTCGTGAAGGAGTCTGTGAGCCGGGAACCTGGTCCCACCCCGTCATAGCTGCATGCCCCCCAGTCAGACTCTCCGCCCGTCGCCGGACCACTGGTCCCGCCGCGGGAGCGGGAGATGCGAAAGTCCTGGTAATTCGGTCAATCGAAGCGTGTGCTCCTGCCGAATCCGTGTGCCAGCCCACCTCCTCTGCGCCTGCGTTAGGCGGACGCCCGACGACGAACGGAACCAGTTCCGACACGCTGGTAGCAGACGCATGCGTCACCCCCGGACGCCTGCCTCCCAGGTCGCGGACCTGCTCCTCGTCGTCACGACCAACGCCCCCGCTGGCGATCGCTGCTGCTCGCCCCCCTTTCGATGCGAAGTCCACGTTAGGAACCCCAGGTTCCGGTGGCATCGTCACGATTGAGGATTCCGGGTGCATTTCGCCTGCCTCTTGAGCACGACAGCGGCCAGTCGCTGAGAGTCCACCCATTGTGTGAAGCCCACCGTCAAGCCACGCCCGATGCCTCGTCAACATCTGGCCAACCCCGGTCCCCGGGGACGGGAGGCAGCCTGGTCAGGCGCCGATTCGGGCGCCGATCGGGGGGAAGGGCCCCGGTCACCGACCGTCACGGATTCGTGACCATCCTGCGGTACCTTTGTGGCGTTCCCGGAGACGTGGAGCAGGGCGAGCGCCCGCCGCTCGGGCTCGCCGTCGCCGGGTCGGGACCGAGCGAATCAGGCGATCCGTAGGAGACGGGAACAGGGCCATGGAGCCGATCAATTATCGAGACGCTCTACGACGCCGATGGCCCGTGGTGGTGGCGTGTGCCCTGGTGGGGGCCCTGATCGGGGGCCTTCTCCCTGTGCACGTGGCGTACCCGCCCCCCCACGCAGAGTATGAGGCGTCGACCCTGATCGGAATCACCCCGGGAACATCCGGAAAGGGCACCGCCACCATCGGTCAGATCAAGTTCTTCTCTGCCAATCTGCAGGTGATCGGCGATGCGGCCAAGGCGGCGCACATCAAGGAGAAGGCGCCGAACCTCGTCGCGGACATCATCTTCCCCTCGGCCAAGAAGAAGAAGAAGGGGAGTTCGACTCCTCCGGGCACGGTCCGGGTCTCCGTGAAGCAACCGTCGGCCAAGCGCTCGGCCAAGCTGACCAACGCCTTCGTGGCCTCTCTCATCTCTTTCATGAACGCCCGGCTGGTCACCCAGCACCAAAAGGATCTGAGGATCGCCGAGCAGAAGGTGTCGAACTACTCGAACCAGATCCAGAGCCTCTCGACCCAGATCACCGCCCTGCAGCCGCCACCCACCACGACGACCACCACGGTGCCCAAGACCACCACCACCACGGCACCCAAGACCACCACCACCACGGCACCCAAGACCACCACCACGACCACCAAGACCGCTGCCGCCGTGGCCGGCGGCGGTCGAGCGGGTGCCGTGCTCGTCGCAGCCAAGGGCAATCCCGATGTGGCGCTGCTCCAGGAGCAGCTGGCCGTGGCGCAAACCGCCTATCAGAACTCGGTCGCCAGCGTGAACGCGCTGAAGCAGACCCCGGCCCCGACGTCCGGAATCCAGGTCCTGCAGCCGGCCACGCCCCATAAGGCCACGAAGACGACGGTGAAGAAATCCTCTCTCAACAGTCATTCCGTGCGTGGTCTCCTGGGCCTGGCGGGTGGCGCCGTGCTGGGGGTGGGTCTCGCCTTCCTGCTCGACGCTCTCGACAAGCGCCTGCGCACGGTCGCTCGCACTCAGGAGACGCTCGTCTACCCGGTGTTGACCGAGATTCCGGGCACTGAAGGCGCCGGGTCCCGCAGCCGCCGTCGCCGGACGGAGACGGCTCCACCGGTTGTCTACGCCACGTTCACCGAACCGGGTTCCGCCGTCGCCGAGGCGTACCGAATGTTGCGCACTGCCGTTCTCCTGGAGCCGATTATCGGTCCGGGGGCGGCCCTGGCGCCCGGCGCCACATCCGGGGCGTCGTCGACGGACTCGTCATCGGCTCAGCGGGCCGTGGGCCCGGACGGATCCACCGTTGCGGCGTCGGAGTCGCCGGCTCCCCCGGACCGTCGTTCCCGCCAGGTCGTGCTGGTCGTCTCGGCCGGCGTCGAACCGACACGGGCGCTGGTGGTGACCAATCTGGCTGCCGCCTTCGCCGAAGCCGGGGAGCAGGCCCTCATCGTCACCACCGCCGATCTGCGCGAGCGCGACCGATTGCAGGACACGTTGGTCGTCGCGCCCGTCGGGGCGGACCCGTCGGGGGCGACGGTGGCGTCGTCGACGCGGCCGACCGAGGTGGCGGGGGTCCGGAGTCTGGCCTTGAGCAGCCTGATCGAAGGTCCCGGGCAGCTGGCGACCCGCTCGGCGGCCATCTTGTCGGCGGCCCGGGAGGTGGCCGACGTCGTCATCGTCGACGCCCCTCTCCTGGCTGTCCACGACGCCGAGGCCCTGGTTCCCTCGGTGGACGTGGTCCTCGTCGTGATCCAGTCGTGGTGGACGACGGTCGATCAGGCGACACGATCGGGAGCCTTCCTGCGTCGCATCGCGGCACCGGTCGTGGGGGCCGCGCTCACCGAGGTGAGACTGGGCAAGAAGGATCTCCGCCGTGTCGTGGAGCCGCCGAAGCGTGCCGACGCCGAGGCGGAGGACGAGGATGAGGACCGGTTGGTCCGAGCGTCATCGTCGGGCCGTCTCCGGCGCAAGCAGGGACGTGACGCGCGGGTGCTGGACGACGACTGAAGCCCTCCGGGTGGGGCGCCGGCCGGGTGCCGGCCCGCATCAATTCCCGCATCAATTGATGCCCAACTCGCCCGGCACCGGTCGGTCCGTGTCGTACCATGGCTCGGATGTGGGCCAGGGGGGGAGTACAGAGGTTTGAAACGCGCGCCGTGGTCGCCATCCTTTCCGGCATCGTCGCCGCCGCATTGGTGACCGGTTCCGCCACCGCGGTCATGGTGAGTCCGGGCGCGGTCGGTCGACCGAATCCGCCCACGCGCACCGCCGCGTCGGATGCGGCGCACGCATTCCCATCGGCGCGCCTCCCGGTCGCGGCGGGAGGGCACGGACGGGCGCCGGCGTCCAACGCCGTGGTTGTACCGTCATCTCTCTCCCCGGCGGACCCTGTGACCGTGTTCACAGCCGAACCCACCACCGAGGCCCAGGTGGCCGCGGACATCATCGGCGCCGTCGATGCCCGTTCGGGTGGCCGTTTCGCGATCGTGGCCACGCCGGACAATGTCGCTCTGCTCGAGACGTGGATGAACAACGAGGGCGGATTGTGGGCCGACAACCCCCTCAACACGTCCCTCGACGCGGCCCGCTACCCCGATCAGTTCACGACGGCCGGAGCGGATACGGGAATTCCGATCTTCCCCGATATACAGATCGGCATCGACGCCACTGCCAACACCCTTCTTTCCGGGCTCGGCTATGCGGACATCCTCGCCGTCTTGAGCGACGGGACGGCAACATGCGGAGCCTTCGCCCGGGCGGTGATCGCGTCGCCGTGGGCGGCGTCGCACTACGGCGGTGATCCCGCTCGCTTTTGCGGGGCTTCTGGGGCGTCTGTGACCGTCCCGGCCACCACGGCGTGTCCGAGTCGACCCCACCGCGGTGGAAGGCGGGACGCGCCGGTTTCCGCGCCGTGCGGGCGAAAGGCGCGCCACTCCGGTCTGCCTCGCCGCGCGCGGCCGCTCTCCGAGCCTGGTCGTCCACGTCCACGCCCAGGGGGGACCGGAGCGCAGTCACGGCACGCAGCGACTCACGCAGACCCTGTCGCGTCCGACGGAGGGGCCGGCGCGAGCCGCACTCAGTCGGCCCCGAAGGATCTCCGGAGGTGTCCGACGGCCTCGTCGGTAGTCGCCCTCACCGGGGCCCGACCCCGGGCCGCGGCAGCTCGCCCTGCCGGCTCTGGTACCGCGGGTGTGGTCCCAGGCGACCGCGGACGCCGTCCCACATCCCGTGCAGATACGCCGCACGTTCAGCTCGCCCGCCGGCGAGCTGCAGGCGACGCAGCGAGTAGGCCAGATGCCACGCCAGCCAGCTCGGTCGACCGTGTCGACGAGCCAAGGTGAAGAAATTGCGGGCCACGTAGTAGGCCCGCCACGCCTCGGCGGCGTCCACCGGCCGATCACCGCCCAGGGCCTCAGCGCGTCCACGCGACGTCTGTTGGTCGGCCACGGCACCGGCGGCCACCGCGTCGACCATGACGGAGAACCCCGCCGCGCGCAGCCGGCAGAAGAAGTCGAAGTCCTCGTATCCGAAAAACCACTCCTCGTCGGGCAGGATGCCGGCTTCGACCACCGCGCGCGCCACGAGGGTTGCGCCCCAGCAGGCGACGTCGACCGGGGCCAGTCCGTGTGGGATATCGGGTCGGGGTACGGTGTTTTCCGCATGACCGCCGCGGCCGGTGAAGGTGCGGCCGTAGGCGACGACGGCGCCCACGGGCACCGATCCCTGAGGGACCGAGGCCACCCGCGTCAGTACGTCGGCGACGCGTGGGCTGGGCAGGTTGAAGAGTCCGACGTCGTCCTCGCAGAGATAGGCCCAGTCGACGGCGGGATCGGAGAACGCCTCCACGAGGCCGCGTGCGAAACCCGCCGCCGGACCGAGGTTCGTGGGGAGACGCACCATCCGGACTCGAGCCTCGAGATCGGGGTCGTCGAGGCCCCCGTCGCCGTTCACGACGACGATCACCCGCCCCGGGTCGAAGCCCTCCATGGCGAGCAGCGACCGGGTGACGTCACCGGCCAACCGGTGACGGCGGTAGGTGAGGACGACGGCGGCGACACCGTCGATGCGGTGGAGCGATGATGGCTCGTCCGCGCGCCGAGCATCCTGCTCGTCGTGCCGCGTCACGCGACTAGGTTACCCGATGATCAGCGTCGTCATGCCGGTGCACAACGCCATGCCCTGGCTCGACGCGCAGCTGGATGCGTTGGCCTCACAGGTGTGCGACGAGCCGTGGGAGGTCGTGGTGGCTGACAACGGTTCGACGGACGGCAGCGTGGTGTTGGCGCGTTCGTGGGAGGAGCGCTGCGGGGCCGTCCGCGTCCTCGACGCATCGGCCACGCCCGGGCCGGCCGCCGCCCGCAATGCCGGAGTGCGAGAGGCCCGCGGTGAGCTCCTGGCCTTCTGTGACGCCGACGACGTCGTCCAACCCGGTTGGTTGAAGGCGTGTGTGGAGGCCCTCGGGGATGCCGACGTCGTCGCCGGGACGTTCGACCTCTCGTCGTTGAACGCTGCCGCTTCCGCCGAAGGGGCTCCCGCTCCGGCCGAACCGGCTCCCGCCGCCACCAGCCAACTCGGTTTTCTGCCCGCGGGCCTGGCCGCCAACCTGGCCGTGCGCCGGGAGGCCTTCGGTGTCGTGGGCGGTTTCGACGAGCAGTTGTTCGTGGGAGAAGACATCGATCTGTGCTGGCGGCTGCAGCTCGAAGGGTTTCTCTTTGCTGTCGCGCCCCGCGCCGTGGTGGCCAAGCGCGAACGTGACGAGCTGGGTCCTCTGTTCCGCAGGGCACTCGCCTACGGGCGGTGCGGCCCGATGCTCTACCGCCGGTACAGGGGCCGTGGGGCTCGACGCGACCTCGCCGGTACGGCGAGATCGTGGGCATGGATAGTGGTGTCGGTACCGCGGTTGGGACGCAGGGGGGTACGACGGAGGTGGGTACGGGCCGCCGGCGTTCGCCTGGGACGCCTCGCGGGTTCGCTCACCGAGCGGGTCTTCTTTCCGTGACGCGTCCTCGGGGCTCAGCAGTGACCCCGGTAACATCAGGACGGTGAGAGGGCGACCGTCACCCGGACCGGCAAGGGCCGCCGGCGCGCGCCCGCGGGTTCTGCACCTCATCACGTGCCTCGGCCACGGAGGGGCGGAACAGCTCCTCGTCGATATCGTCGCCAACCGGGACCGCGAGGCGTTCGACTACGACGTGGCGTACGTGATGGCCGCGGAGAACGGGCTGGTCCCGGCGGTGGAGGCCAATGGAGTCACCGTGTGCGGGCTGGGGGCACGGGGCAACGGAGATCTGTCCTGGCTACCCGCGCTTCGCCGGTTATTGGTCTCCGGGAGCTACGACATCGTGCACTGCCACCTTCCGTACGCGGCCGCGTTCGGACGACTGGTGGCACTGACCGTTCCCCGACGCCGCCGACCGATCTTCGTGTCCACGCAGCACAGCACGTGGGACAAGATGTCCCTGCCCGTTCGTCTGCTCTACCGACTGGCCGTCCGTGGCGATGTCGACCTCATCGCCGTATCGCACGCGGCCCGCGCTGCGCTTCCCCGGTCGCTTCGACGACGGACGACCGTGGTCGTGCACGGAATGGATCTGGGCCGCGCCGCGGATCTCATCGCCCGGCGCGACGTCGTGCGCAGAGAGGTCCGGGCCGAGCTGGGGCTCGGTGAGGGCGAGATCCTCATCCTCACGGTGGCCAACCTACGGACCGAGAAGGGCTACGACGTCCTTGTGCCGGCGGCCCGGCAGGTCGTCGACGGCGATGCCGACGTGCGTTTCGCTGCCGTTGGACGCGGCCCGGAGGAGGACCAGGTCCGCGCCCTTCTCGGGACACTGGGGCTGGGAGACCGGTTCCAGCTGCTCGGGCCCCGCTCCGACGCTCTGCGGCTCATGGCCGGCGCCGACGTTTTCGTGCTGGCCTCGCATCATGAAGGTCTCCCGGTCACCATCATGGAGGCCACCAGCTTGGGCCTACCCATCGTGACTACGGCCGTCGGAGAGATCCCCAACTTCCTGACGGACGGGGCCGACGCCCTGATTGTCCCGCCGGGCCGGCCCGACGCCCTGGCCGGCGCCATCGGACGTCTGGCTGGGGATCGTGACCTGCGGTGCCGGCTCGGTGGCGGCGCCCGGGAGCAGAGCGCGGTCTTCGACATCGCCCGGGCCGCGAAGGAGATCGAGGCCATCTACGCCAGTCTTCTCGACGTCGAGGCCACCTCCCGGGCCAGGGATGCCACGTCGTCTTGGACACGCGAGGATTCGTAGCGGTCCAGGAACAGCCTGTGCGCCTGGTCGACGATCGTACGTCGGAGTGAGGAGTCCTCGAGCAGACGGGCGCAGGCCCGGGCTATGCCCTCGGGGTCGTCGGCCACCAGGAGATGGAACCCGCTACGCACCTCGAGGCCCTCGGCTCCCACCGTCGTGGACACCACGGGGATGCGGTGGGCGAAGGCCTCGAGGATCTTGATCCGCGTGCCGCTCGCATAGCGCAGGGGGATGACCACCACGTCGGCGACCGCCAGCTCACCGGCGATGTCGGGCACTTGCCCCGTAAGTGTCACCGCGGGGGGATCGTCCAGCCCGACGAGCGTCGGAGGAGCCACTCCCACGAGACGGATCCTCGCCCCGGGGACAAGAGTGCGCAGGCGCGGGCCGATCTCCTGCACGAGATAGCGCGCGGCGTCGGCGTTGGGCGGGTACCGCAGTGTCCCCTGGAAGACGATCACCGGAGGGGTGGACGGGGTGTCGCGACCCACCGGGTGATCGGGCGCCGGGTAACCGTTGGCGATGACGCGCACCCCCGGAAGCCCGGAGCGGCGGGCGTCGAGCTCACTACAGACAACCGTCGCCGCCTGCCCGGCGATGTGCCGATGGAGCCGGCGCCAGCGCCTGGCGTCCTCGTCGGTCCACCACCGCCCCGCCTCACGCCGCAATCGACCGCCGATGCCGTGGACCTGCCGGGGAAGGTCGGCCCGGGCGAGGATCTTTTGATCCTCGAGGTCGTCGATGTCGACCACGGAAGGGGCGATGGTCGGTTCTCCGGCGAGCACCCAGGCGCGGACCTGGAAGTACCAGACGAGGTCGTACGGCGCGGGGCGGTCCCCGCCTCCGGCGTCCGTCGAGGTGAAGTGGTCGAGCGCCCGTCGCACTCCACCTCGGGCGCGACGGGGTATCTCGAACGGCGTCGAGAAGCGACCGATCGTCCTCACGAGGTCGCCCACCCGCGGCGGTCGGTCGTCGATGGCGATGCGTTCGAGGCGGCCGAGGTCCACCTCAGCGGGCGGGAGGGCGAAATCGGTCCGGGTGTCGGAGATGGCGGAAAACAGGTCGACGGTCCCGCACGTACGCAGGGCGTGCAGCGTGGACGCGAGGCGCAGCCGCGAGCCGCTGTTGGACGGCCACGGGTATTCGGTGGCCACGACGAGGGTCCTCATCTCCTCACGATCCGACGTAACCGTGGGGGAACTCCCCGGCGCGCGCCCGCGCCAGACGTCTGTCGCGCCTCGACGGTCGGGGTTGCTCCCAGCGGAATTGGGGTGGTTCCCCCTCAGGCGACATCGGCACGGCCAGGAGGACGAGCAGATAGGGAAAGAGCAAGGTGCGCTCGCGGGTGATCAGTCCCAGGTTGCCGAGGGCGGCGAAGGCGTAGATGAAGGCGGCCGAGTAGACGGCGCACAGGATCACGTAGGGACGCTCACGACCGACCCGGAAGACCAGCTTCAGGCGCCGCAGCGACTTGAGCACCAGGACCAGGACGACGGTGTTCTCCAAGGAGGCGATGATCTGCGTGAGACTTCCGGCGGTGATGGGTAGAGGATCGAAGAGCACGGTGTAGATGTCCCGGGGGTACAGCAGCGGGTCCTTCGAGTACGGAACGTTGCTGCTTCCGAATCCCGCTCCCGTTCCGCTGTTGCTCTGGTGCGTCTTGCTGAGCACCTGCGAGATCGATTGGCCGTGGACGAATTTCAGCGTGAGGACACCGGCCAGGGCAAGGACGAGGCCGAGGAAGACGAAGGACCCGGCTCGCCGCACGCCGCGCAACTCTCTGCGATCGTCCTTGCCCCGGAAGAACATGGCGATGGCGAAGGAGCCCAGGAGAACGGCGAACTCGTTGGGCCTGGTGGCGATGCCCATGGCGATTCCGAGGACGATGAGGGGATATCCGCGCCGCCGCCGGGCCAGGACGCGGGCCGCTCCGAGGGAGGCCACTCCGAGGGCCAGCATCATGATGGATTCCTTGCTCACGTCAGAGGCCCAGAAGAGCAGCGACGGCAGGAGGAAGAGCATCAGGGCGTATCGGCGGTGATTGCCGTCGGGAAAGGTGATGGCGAAGGCTCGGTAGAAGAAGGTGGTCCCCACCCAGGCGAACCAGGCGAAGACGAAGAAGGATGCCAGCTCGTTGATGCCGATGAAGCTGAAGACGATGCCGCAGGCGATGGAGACCGAGCCGTCGCCGAGCACGTCGCGGAGTTGGGCACCTTTCGTGGTGAAGTCGAACGCCTGGAAGTTGTGCGACAACGTCGCACCTTGATGGACGTAACCGGTGAAGTCGGCGACACCGTGGTAGACGTGGTTGTCGATGAAGATCTGCGCCCCCGAGCCCAGGAAGTGCAGCGCCAGAGCGGTCATGAGAAGCGGCACCAGGCGGGGATCGCCCTCGGTGCGGGCCAGGCGCCGGGCAATGGGCTGAGAGACGGCGAACAGGAGGAGGCCCACCGCCACCACGCCCAGAATGGGCGAGGGGATCTGGCCGCTGGCGCCGGCGATCACGGTACCGCCAGGGACGCGAAGTTCGGCCACAACGCCACGTCGAGTTCCGGCAGTCGCGCCAGGAGGGCTTTCACATCGGGCGCATAGGTGTCGACCAGCCGCCGCCGGGCGTCATCGTCGAGGTGGACCCTGCCGTCGGTGGTGGGGCTGACAGGTCGGTCGAGATGGGGGGGGCGGAACCCGTCGTCGAGGCCGAGGAAGCGGTAGCTACGTGCCAGTTCGCCGGCGGGGTCCTCGGCGCACCGCTCGTATTGCAGCACGAGGACCCGATCGGGCGGGAAGTGCCCGAACCAACGTCCGAGGGCGGCGTCGTAGAAGCCGCGGTTCACCGCCTCGGCGATCGTGGCGCCGGTGGGGGAGGCGCCATGGCGCAACTGGTGGGACAGGCCCGACCGGAAACGCTCCACGGGGTCACGGAGCATGAGGAGCAGACGGGCCTCGGGTGCCGCCATCGCCAGGAGCGGGGCCACCCACGGGAAGTAGAGGTAATCGGGAGTCCATTCGCCGGCCAGAGTGCCGGGCCGGCGCGGGAACCAGCCGTGGTAGGCGTGCACGTCCTGCGCCCCGAAGGCGGCGGTGCCGAAGCGCGACAGGAAATGGCGCTCCTTGTGGATCTCGGGGCGTCCGGAGACGCCGGGATGCTCCATAAGCAACCCGTACCACCAGGTGGTCCCCGCCTTCTGCACCCCGATCCCCACGAAATCCGGGGGTCCGACGTCCTCCCCCGGTGCTTTCCGGGGGGGTGTGTGGTCGAATCCCTCCTCCCACGGCGCGTAACGACCGAGTCGGTGCAGCAGGCCGATGCGCACCCGCCGCGGCAGGTGGCGCGCCGCGCTGGAAATCACGGATCGTAGGCTCATCGCCGCGAGGTGTCACAAATAGCGCCCGTTCACAAACGGTAGCCTGGCCCTTCGCCGGTCGTCGTGATTTCCGGCGGGTGATTTCCACGGAAAGGGCTGATGGATGGGGGACTCCGGGGCACCCGAACCGCTCGTGCTGCACGTCGTCCCCTCCACCGCGCCCCGCGGTGCGCAACGTGAGGCCCGCGCCCTGGCCGATCGGCTCGACGCCCCGGGGACGAGGCGGCACCGTGTCCTGGCTCTGGTAGGGGGAGAGCACGAGCCCGGCGAAGCCGTGGCCGTCGACTACGCCCTCGGTGTTCGCACCGGCGCCGCCTCCACCGTCGGATTCGACCCTCGCCTGCTCCTGCGTCTCCGCAGGACCCTCGCCCGGCTCTCGCCGGCGCTGGTGGTAGCCCACGGCGGTGAATCTCTCAAGTACCTGGTCCCGGCGATGGCCCGGAGCCGGCGCCCGTTGGCCTACTACGCCATCGGAACGCTGGCCAGGGTCGGGCACCGACGAGGCCGGACGCTCATGTGGCGGTACTTGGCGCGTCGGCCCGATCTGGTGACGGCCGAGGGGGTCGAGGTGCTCGACGAATGCCGCGGCCTCCTCGGGGTGCGCCCTGAGAGACTCGTGCTCGTCCCCAACGGCCGCGACCCCGACGAGTTCCAGCCCGGCGCCCGTGCCGGGGCCCGGGGGGAGCCGGTCGTCTCGTTCGTGGGTGCTTTCACCGAGCAGAAGCGGCCCGACCGCTTCGTCGACGTGGTGGCCGCGTTGCGGGCCAAAGGCCTCCAGTTCCGGGCGGTCGCCGTCGGCGACGGGCCCTTGATGGAGCCGCTGGGCCCCGCCGCCAGAGCCGCCGGAGTGGAGCTCCTCGGGGCACGCGGCGACGTATCCGCGGTTCTCAGGGACGCCGACATCTTTGTCTTCCCCAGTCTGCCGCGCGGCGAGGGCATGCCGGGGGTGCTGATCGAGGCCGGACTGAGCGCCGTTCCCGTGGTGGCGACGGCCGTACCCGGTGTCGACACCATCGTCGCCGATGGTGAGACCGGCTACATCGTGGGCATCGAGGATTTCGACTCCCTGGTGAGGGCGGTCGCCGGGCTGTTGGCTGATCCCGGCCGACGTCAGACCATGGGGGAGGCGGCCCGCCGCCGCTGCGTGGAGCGCTTCAGCATGGACGTCGTGGCCGCGCAATGGCTGGCGGCCCTGGTGCCACTGCTGGACACCCGCTGAGATCAGGGCAACGGCCCCGCCGGTGTGGGCGATGGAAACTACCGGACGGAGACGTCGGCCCTCCATTTCTCTTTGGCCGCTTCGACCTCGCGCTGGTCGTACCAGCGACGGGTGCTCGTGGGTTCAGGCCACGGACGGGGGTTCACGCCCAACATCGGCTCCTTGCCGCGCAGATTGTTCACACGTGTCCAGTCGTGGGCGTAGACAGCGTCGAGGGAATCGAAACGTCGCTGGATCGTGCGGTTGCCCACCGCGTCGTTACCGGAATTGCGGGCCGGCCCACCGCACAACAGCTCCAGCCGCCCACGGGTGAAGGACTCTTCGCGATAGGTGATGTGGTGGGTCACGATGCCGCCCGTTGGCTCGATCAACGATTCGCCGGTCCGCAGCGTGCCGGTGTGGAATCCACCACCCGCCATGATGAAGAGATCTTTTCGATCGAACCGTTGCAGTGGATGCTTCCAGTGCGGCTGGGCGCAGAAGTGGACGTGGGGCGACGTGTACTGCTCGCACAGGGGCTGGAAGTCGATGGGGTGGAACCCGGAGATGTACTCCGGCTTATCGGTCGGGAGGTGGTTGTAATAGGTGCTGCCGACGACGCGGAACCTCTCGTCCAGGGTGTGCAGGTACTCGGCGATGGTGAGACCCCCGGGGCCTTCGGGGAATTCGTCGGCGTCCAGCCACAGCCACCAGATGTGCGGAGCACCGGAGGCGAGCGACTCTCGGGCCACCACGGCGTTCATGAGCAGGATCCTGACCGGCTCTTCGTAGAGGTCCGTCTCGAAGGACTCGGCCAACGTGGCTCCGGCGGACAGCGCCCGTTCGACGGTGGCGTCGGTGCTGGCGTTGTCGACGACGAAGACGGCCTCGACACCCTGGGCGAAGGCGTTGCGCACCGTGGCCTCCACGATGTCCTCCTCCATCCACGTGCCCAGGACGGCGAAGAAGCGGAAGTCCTCCAGGAGGTTGGGCTCACTCGGGTTGGCCTCGGCGATGATGCGCCCCGTCCCCATCGGGCGCAGCACACGTCGGGCCTTCTGGATGCGCCGTCGGCGCAACCTCCCCCGGACGACGCGCAACGGTTTCGCCCAGATGCGGGTCGTCACGTCAGGACTCGTATCTGGTGTGGTCGATGACCGGCCCCCGTCTCATGGCGCAGGTCATGGTACCGCAGGTCGTCGGCCATTCGGATCTGGCGCGGCGCGGAACGAGGCGTTCGGGGATCGCAATCCCTCACGTCATGGCCTGGGGAACCGGTGCGTTGCCGGTCAGCCAGAGGCGCCGGGCTTGGTCGACCGCCCGCTCGTCGTACCAACGTCGCGTGCTCTCGGGATCCGGCCACGGGTGCGGGTGCACTCCCAGCGTCCGTTGTCCGCCCCGCAGATTGTCCACATTCGGCCAGTCTTGGGTGTACACGGCATCCAGCGACGAGAAGCGCTTCAGCATCTGGGTGTTACCGATTGTGGCGTCGCGTGCGGTGCGCGCCGAGCTCGTCATGAGTTCCAGTCTGGCGCGGGTGGAGGACTCCTCGCGGTACTGGACATGGTGGGTCACGACACCGCCCACTGGTTCCCACAGCGGCTCACGGGGCTGTCCCGAGAGCGGGTTCACGGTTCCGGTGTGGAATCCGCCACCGGCCATGACGAAGCGGTCCTGTCGATCGAAGCGTTGCAGAGGGTGCTTCCAGTGGGGTTGATCGCAAAAGCGGGTGCGAGCAGACACGAACTGTTCGCACATGGGCTGGAATTCGATGGGGTGGAAGCCGGGGAGGTACTCCGGCTTGTCTGTGGGGAAGTGGTTGTAGTACGTGCTGCCGACGAGGCGAAAGCGTCGGTCCAACGTGCGCAGGTACTCGGCGATGGTAAGGCCCCCAGGACCTTCGGGGAATTCGTCGGCATCCAGCCAGAGCCACCAAATGTGGGGGGCCTTGCAGGCGAGTGACTCCCGGGCCACCACCGCATTCATGAGCAGGATCCTGACCGGCTCCTCGTAGGCATCGGTCTCGAACGACTCGGCCAGGGTGGCACCGGCGAAGAGCGCCCGCTCGACGGTGGCGTCGGTGCTGGCGTTGTCGACGATGAAGACCTCCTCGACACCCTGGGTCAAGGCGTTTCGGACGGTCGCCTCGACGACGTCCTCCTCCATCCAGGTTCCGAGGATGGCGAAGAAGCGGAAGTCCTCCAGGGGTTGTGCGTCCCGCGGGTTGACCTCGGTCTGGATGCGTTTCGTGACTAGAGGGTGCAGGACTTGCCAGGCCGATCGACGTCGGCGTCTACGCAGGCGTCGCCGGACGACATCGATTGGTTCCACTTCGCAGTGGCTCCTTTGTCAAGCCAATTCGATGGTGGTGTCGACGAAGACCGGCGACAGAACCATGACGCCCTTCGGACCTTCGACGGCACCCGGGCCGAAGACATCGAAGGACCCTATCGGTTTCCATGATTGCGCCGTCGCGAGACCGGCTTTTCCGAGCGCCAGCCAGAGGTAGTAGCGGCCCTTGGGAAGAGGCAGGTTTCGCATCAGCGCTCGTACCTCGAACTTGCCGGATGGGAAGGTGAGGTACCGCCAGTTCACGAAGATCGGCATCGCCGAGCCCTGGGAGACGCCGATGTAGAAGCGGGCCTTCCCACCCTCCGGAGCGCTCAGAACCAATCGGGCGTGGGCGTCTTCACCCGACAGGGCGGTCCCGCCGTCCGGTCCGGTGACCTCGACATCGTGCACCTGCAACGTCGACGAGTCTTCGGACTCGGCTGCCGCGTATTCCTCGATGGCTTCGCGGTACTCTGCGAGGACATCCCGGGTCGGGCCTGATGCCCTGACGAATGCGTCGGTCAGCCACATCGCCCGTTCACACATGGCCTCGACGGCCGCCAGGTCGTGGGAGACGAACAGCAAGGAGGTGCCTTCCGCCACGACCTCACTGATGCGGCGAAGGCATTTCTGTTGGAAATTGGCGTCACCCACGGCGAGCACCTCGTCGACGATGAGGATGTCGGCCGGCAGGTGGGCGGCGATGGAGAAACCGAGTCGGACCTGCATCCCGCTCGAGTAGTACTTGACCTGGCGGTCGATGGCGTCGGCGACCTCGGCGAATTCGACGATGGTGTCGAATGTGGCGTTGATCTCGCGTCGTGACAGGCCGAGCACGCTGCCGAACATGTTGATGTTCTCTCTGCCGGTCAAGACCGGCATGATGCCGCCGCGTACCTCGAGCAGGGCGCCTATACGCCCAAAAGTCTCGCGGTACCCGGCGGTCTGATACATGGCACCGCTGATGACCTTGAGCAGAGTGGACTTTCCCGACCCGTTGATACCGATGAGGCCCATGGTGTCACCCGGTGCCATCTCGAGATTGATGTCCTTGAGCACCCAGCGATAATCGAGCGGCTTCCCCCGCATACGGCGAAGGGCGCGGACCATCTGGTCGTTCATACGCGGCTTGGCCGTGTCAGCGCGGAACCGCTTCCAGAGGTTGCGAACGATGACGGAACCGTCAGCTGATGTCGGCAAAGCCCGTCTCGATTCGCTTGAAGATCCGGTATCCGATGTAGAAGTACAACAATGCGCTGACTGCCGCGATGCCGAGCAAGTTCCACTCCGGGGATTGGCCGAGCAGCGCCGTTCGACGAACATTGTCGATGACCGCACCGAGAGGGTTGAAGAAGCAGTAGTACGGCCTCATGTCCACATGGTGAAAGGGCCCGAACGAGACCTTGGCCAGCTTGGACAGCGGCCAGATGACGGGCGTTGCGAATATCCCGAACTGCAAGATGATTCCCATGAGCTGGGTCAGGTCGCGGACGTAGACGATGAGGGATGACATGGCCAGGACCATTCCCGCGGTGAAGAGCACCTCAATGGGAATGAAGACCGGTATCCACACTCCCTCGACGTGCGGGGCGAAGCCGTCGACGATCAGCAAGAGCACCAGGGGAAGAAAGGCGAGGGTCGTGTAGACAATCTGCTCCAGCAGCTGCGACAGGGGGAAGCACTCTCGCGGAAAGTGCGTCTTTTGCAGAAGATTTATGTTTCCGGTCATGGCGCTGCCGCCGTTGGAAAACGAGCCGGCAAAGTAGGTCCAGAACAACATCCCGGTGTAGGTGTAGATCGCGTAGGGGACACCCGGGACCCGGAACGACTTCACATGGCTGAAGATGATGGTGAAGATGGCGACCGACAAGACGGGGTTGATGACGGCCCACAGCATCCCCAGGACCTGCTGCTTGTAGGAGGATCGTATGTCGCGTTCGGCCAGCGCGATGATGATCTCGTTGCGACGCAACATCTCGCGGATCGCCGGAAAGACGGCGACGCGGTGCCGGTAGAACGAGTCGGGCGGTGGTCCACTGGGCACAGTCGACGGATCCACGATGACCAATTGGTTGCGTCCGGTAACCTGGGTGTCGGCGTCGATATCAGTCAATGCCGACCTCTCGGTGCAGGAAAAGCCGCGACGACAGGGTGGCAGTATGGCCCGCCGTGAGGTCCCCGGATGACCGCCCCCCGTCTCATATCGGGGCCCATGGTATCGCAGTCGCCACGTTCTTCTGCCTCCCTTCGGAGAAGGGTTGTGTCCACGTCGTGCTCTCCGATCCTCGGTGAGACCTCGAGATCTCGACCGACCAAATGGCCCCTGGTCCGCCAGACAGAGGTTCGGCGGGATCAAGACGACTCTGGAAGAATCGGACGACATGAACGTCGTTCGGCGGACCATCACCCATGAGATCCGCTTCGTGCACAAGGTCCTTCACGACCGCCACGTGGCCGTCCGCCGGTGGCGGCGGCTCACGTCCCTCCGGGCCGGGTTCATCGAACGGAATCACAACATCGCCAAGACACTGATGATCGCCGGGACGGGGCGCAGCGGCTCTACGTGGGTGTCCGAGGTGATGGTGGAGACCTTCTCCTGCCGGATGATCTTCGAGCCCCTCCGTCGGGACCGGGTGCCCGAATCCGCCGACCTGCCCTGGGGCTCCTATGCCGATCCCGACCGCGACGACCCGGAGCTCCGACAGGTCCTGGAGCACATCCTGTCGGGTCGGCTCCGAAGCCGTTGGGCCGACAGGCACAACGCCTATAGGTTCCCGAGGCGCCGGCTGGTGAAGGAAATTCGGGCCACGAACCTCCTGCCGTGGCTGAGCGTCCAGTTTCCCGAGATGCCCATCGTCTACCTTTTGCGGCATCCGGTGCCCACGGCGTGGTCGGCCACCGAGCTCGGGTGGGATCCGTTCTTGAGTGAGTTCTTGGGCCAAGCTCGCCTCATGGACGGGCCCCTCGCGCCCTGGCGTGAGGTCATCACTCGCCACGGGGACGATCCTGATCTGTTCCACCGGCACGTCCTGCGCTGGTGCATGGAGAATGTCGTCCCCATTTCTCTGCTGTCGCCGGGTTCGGTCCATGTCGTCTTCTACGAGGATCTGGTGGAGGACCCGCACACTGAGTTGCGCCGGCTCGCTGCCTACCTCCGGCGCTTCGGGCGCCGCCGATGGGCCTTCGATCCGAACATGCGGCCCCGGGTCGATCGACCGTCGGTCGCAAATTTCCGCAAGACACCGATGCTGTCGCCTGACGAGCGCCTGCGGTCGTGGGTGGGCACCGTATCTGAGCCGAGCGTCGAGCGCGCCGTGGCCCTGCTGGAGGAATTCGGTCTCGACCGCATCTACGCGACGTCCGTTCGCCCGCTGGTGGGCCCCGATGAGGTGTTGCGGTCTCGCCCCGGGTCACCTCACGTGGGCGCGCCGGGCGTCTCGAGGGGCTCGGAGCCGTCGAACTCGCGGTAGAAGAGGTCATCGGTGGACAGACGGCGGAAGACATCGTCGTTGAGCTGAGCCAGCATCTGGGCCCGCTCGGTGCTCGTCAGTTTGAGGTAGTGCCGGTGTTCGAGCCGGAGCCGGATCGTCTTGACCGCCGCCCGGGTCAGGCGTCCGGCGTGGCGGGGCCGCAGCCGCTGCCAGGCCGCGGGATCAGCGGCCAGTTGGGTCCGCAGGAGACCGAGGCTGGGGCTGTCCTCCGTCGGCCGCAACGAACGTCCGGCGTTGGCCTTCTCCTGGTAGCGGCCGGCCCAGTCGACCCGCTCCACCTTGGTTGCCTGGAAGCCACCACCATGGTGGTAAATGCGATGGTCGTAGACGCCGAACCAGACCGGGTGGGGATTGTAGGTATTGGTGCGCAACAGGGGCAGCCAGTCGATGCCGCGATCGCGGAGGTTATAGAGGAGGTTGCCGCCGATGTCGGCCACCTCGCGGCCTGCTTCGTTGATCCACGTTCCACCGGCGCGCCAGTCACCCTGGACGTCCTGCCAGAAGCCGACGGTCGTGACGCAGAACGACGGGTGCGGTTGACAGTCCCCCAGGTTCTCGTCCCGGCGGACGGCCGCCAGCTCGACGCGTCGCAGGGTGTCGGACACCCACGGGGTGAGAGGTCTGATCGGAAAGGCGTCGCCGTCGAGGAAGATCAGGATGTCCGAGGGCGTCGATGTGTCGGCGATGATGTCAGCGAGCTGATTCAGCTTGGCGGCGTGCCCACCCTCGAGATCGGCGGCGAAGTGGAACCTCTCCGACGCCGTCGGGTCGTCGAGCTCGTTCAGCGAGGCGAAGACCCTGTAGGGAACGTCGATGTATCGCGCCAGGTAGTGGAGCTGGGCATCGATCCACTTCGCTGTCTGCCAGTGGACTGTGGCGATATTAATCACGACCGACGTCCGCGCAGTCGTCCCACGGCGGTGGCGAATTGAAAGGCGCGGGAACGCTCCATCATCCGTTGGGCGCGTCCGAGCTGGTCGAGCTCCAGCCGCATGGCCAGGACGTCGCCCACCCAATCGGGCTCGGGGCCGAGGTCCGGAGATCGCCACGGGTGGTGATGTCCGTCCAGAGAACGAAGGGTCTCCATGATCAGAGGCTGGCTGTGGTCCAGTTCGTGCGTCCGATTCGGGGTGGCACGCTGATGGTGCAGCGTCCCGTCAATCGATGACGTTGCCGCGTCGATCCGCTGGGCATCGACGGGAACGCCGACCTGGGCGAGAAAGGTGACCACCTCCGCGCACCACGCCCGCGGGTCGTCGAGCAGTCGACGGTAGTCGGCGCAGAATGTGGGGATGCCGTCCAGGTTGGCGCATGCGGATCGCACGTACCTCTCCCACAAGGCCAACCCGTGTGTGAGGCGGAGGCCGTCGCGGGACTGGAGGGAGTGGGCGACCTCGGCGGCATCGCGGTAGACGAGGATGGCCGCCGTCGCCGGCCCCACCACGGCCCGCCAGAAGGGGAGGACGATGCAATTGCGGGGGTCCTTCCACGCCGCCGTCCGTCGGGGGAAGACGGAGGCGAACGTGTCCGCCGCCTCGTTGCGCAGCTGGTCGAGCGAGTCGTCATGCTCCCATCCGGTGGCCAGGGCCGGGGGGGCCGTCCATGTTCCCCCGAGAGCGGTGAGCAACCGCTCGTTGAGGCGGACGAGGGCTTTGGATTCGTGGTGACCCTGTTGGTTGGTTCCGGTGGCGGGGATCTGCTCGTCCGGGGCCGGGGACTCGAGACCCAGCCGACCCAGGACCTCCGTCGTCGCCGACGTGCCACTGCGGTGCATGCCGACGACGAACACACATCTCGGTGCACTCGCCTCGGGAGCGCGGTAACGGGAGGTGTTCGACGAGTCGTTGGGCGGGGATAGTCGGGCGTCGGAGCACGGAGTCATTGGAGTAGAGTCCCACGCATGGTCGCGACACGCCTCGCTCCGGCACGGCGACCGGTCGACGGTGCTCGATCCGAGTGTAGTCCCGGCCCGCGAGCTGCGTCGTTCATCGTTGACACATGACGCGGCGGGGGATCGGTCGCCTCATGGGCCGAAGAGAGAAGCCTCCCCAGGGCGAACGGCGCGGGCGCTATCCGGTAAGCGAGCCGAATCCGGGACAGCCGGACGTCTTGACCCCCTGTCCGCTCTTTGCCGTGCTCGGCACCTGGATGGAGGAGGACATCGTCGAAGCCACCGTGCGCAACGCCTTCTGCCAAGGGGTGGAGGCCGTCTATCTGGTCGACAATGACAGCACCGATGCCACGGTTGACCGCGCCGTGGCCGCCGGAGCCACCCTGGCCGAGTCCTACCGGACCAGGATCTACGAAGAGCGCGTCCGCATTCTTCTCATGAACGCGGTGGTGGCCCGCGTCTCGCTGGCATCGAGCCTTCCGCACATCTGGTGGCTGTGGATGGACGCTGACGAGTTTCCCGAAGGTCCCGGTGGTCAGACCGTCGCCGACTACCTGCGTACATTGGACCGTCGGTATCGGCTGGTGGGAAGCACGTACTACAACCACTTCCCGACGGGCGCACCCGGGTATGTTCCCGGCTTTCACCCCATCGATTTCCAGCCCATGGGCCAGGAGTTTGTTCCCAACGAACCGCGCTACTGCACTCAGCCCCATTGGAAGCACCCTCTGCAGCGGTTCGACGCCGAGGGCCCCTTTTTGAGGACGCTGGAGGGTTTCCACGAGCGCGTCGGTGGTCAGGGACGTGCGGTTGGTCGAACCCGTGGGGGGAATCGTCACGCACCACTTCCAGTACCGGGAGGAGACCACCACGAGGAGGCGCATGGAGCTGTTGTGCGGAGGCGCGGATCGCAACGCCCATAACGATGTCATCGGCAACAGCAGTATCAGGAAGCGCTTCGAAAACCTGGACGCGGTGTACGCCGGCCGTTGGGACGATGTGGACAGCTTGCGGACGCACGCCCCGGAAGTCGGCGTGAGCCTGAAGGAGTGGTCCGACCTCACGAGCGTGCGCCGGTGGTACGACTCCGGTGAGCTCGAAGCCGCCCTGGTGTCATTGCGTCAGGATGACGAGTCGTCGGCTACGCGCTGAATCCTCTGTGTTCCCGTATCCTCAGTGACCCCTCCTCAATGACCCCATCCGAGTCAGCCGGTCGACGGCGAGCGGCGTCTCTGGTGGTGCGGGCGGCATCGGAACCCGGGTACGTGTGGCGCCGTGTCACCGCCGCGCGACGTCCTCTGCCGGACTTCATCATCCTGGGCGCGCAGCGCGGCGGAACGACCTCGCTGTTCAACTGGCTGATGGCTCACCCGTCGGTGGTTCCGCCGACGAACAAGGAGGTCCACTACTTCGACCTCCACTACGGCCGGGGAATGAACTGGTACCGGACCCACTTTCCCGTGGCCCGTGCCGGGCAGGTGACGGGAGAGGCGTCGCCGTACCTGCTATATCATCCGTTGGCCCCGGCCCGGGTCGCCGCCGACCTTCCGGCGACGACGCGCTTCATCGTCATCCTGCGCGACCCGGTGCAGAGAGCGGTGTCGCACTACTGGCATGAGCGGAGGCTGAAGGCCGAGACCGAGCCGTTCGACGTCGCCCTGGCGATGGAGGAGCAGCGCCTGTCCGGAGCGGACGAGGTGGTCCTGCGCGGTGAGCGCAGCTTCGCCCACTATCACTTCTCCTACGCGGCGCGGGGCCGCTACGCCGAACAACTGGTGCGGTGGTTCGATCATGTTCCTCGATCGCGCATTCTCGTGGTCGAGAGCGAGAGTCTGTTCGGCGACGCCGCCGCCCAGGCCCGGGTGACCAACTGGCTGGGGCTGTCCGACGCCCCCGGGCCATTCCCGGCCATGAACGAGGCACCCCGGACCGATCCCGCCGATCCCGGCGCGGTGCACATGTTGGAGCGCTATTTCGAGCCCTGCAACGAAGAGCTGTTTGAACTCCTGGGACGCCGGTTGTGGGGGAGATGAGCGACCCGGTGGACGCGGCGCGTGCCCGCGGGCGCATCGTCATGCTGGCCGGGCCGGGGCCGTCGACGAGCATCGTCTACCACTACCTGGCCGCCGCCTTCCCTGACGTGGTGGTGGTGATGGAGCGACCCGTCGGCCGCGTGGCCCTTGCCCGCCGCCGGGCCCGGCGCCTCGGCTGGGGGGAAGTTGTGGGACAGGTGGCGTTTGTCACCGTGGCTCTTCCCGTTCTGCGCCGGAGATCACGTGGCCGGGTACGGGCCGTGCTGTCGGAATCGGGCCTCGACGCCTCCGACATCCCTGCCGTCCACCCAGTCTCGTCGGTCAACGACCCGGGGACGGCCGCCCTACTGCGGCAACTGGACCCGGTGGTGGTCGTGGTGAACGGCACCCGGATCATCGGCGACGCCACGTTGTCGGCGGTGCCGTCCCCCTTCATCAACATCCACGCCGGCATCACCCCCCGCTTCCGTGGCGTGCACGGGGGCTACTGGGCTCTGGTCGAGCAGCGGCCGGACCTGGTCGGCACCACGGTTCACCTCGTCGATACGGGCATCGACACGGGACGGGTGCTGGCCCGGGCGCACTTTGTTCCGGCGCCGGAGGACTCCATCGCCACCTACCCGTACCACCATCTGGTGGGCGGCCTGCCGCTGCTGGTCGAACAGATCGGTCGTGTCCTCGCCGGCCTCCCGCTGCAGGACCTGGGGCCCGCCGGCGGTGCCGGGGAGGAGTCTCGCCTGCGGTGGCACCCCACCCTGTGGGGGTACCTCTGGACCCGGGTCCGCCGACGCGTGCGGTGAACGGGATCAGGGTGCCGGATCGGTCCCGGCCAGAGCCACGGCACCGACGTCGCCCATCGAGAGAGAGGTGAGGCCGTCGGACGTCGCCAGGCGGTCCACCTCGTCGAGTACGTCGCGCAGGAGCTCGAAGTTCTCGGAGGGATGGCGGGCGAAATTGTGGGGATGCCACCACAGGTGGAAGATCCGCCCGCGCCGGGCGGCCGCTCGGAGACCGGAGAGGATGCGGGACCGGCGCAGAGGTTCGAGGGCGCGCCGCCGGGGGGAGTACGGGCGGAGAAAGGCGCTGGCGGGGACGTTGCACAGACCGGCGCTGTCGACGAGTGCGTCCCACGGCGTTGTCGGGGGAGGCGCCGGCCCCACGTAGGCGTCGGCCAGCCGAGCCACCCGGCGTCCGGCACTCGTCGCGTCCATGCTCTGGGCCCGGTACCCCCACGACGGCTGGGGGCCTCGGTAGCAGGTGAAGCCGCTGTCGCGGATGGCCCGTGCGTAGCGCGGGTTCCACTGGTTGCGGGGGAGGACGATGCTGCTCATCGGGACCCCGAATGGCTCGGCGATGGCGCGGGCCGCGGCCAGGTCGGCGCGCAGTGCCTGTTCGTCCTGACCGGCCTCCAGGCAGTAGTAGTGGGAGAACGTGTGAGACGCGACCTCCTGACCGGGAACGGCGGCCAGGTAGCGCACGAGAGAGCCGGCGAAGTGGAGGGGGTCGGTGTCTTCGTCCTCTCCGATGATCTCGGCGTAGGGGTCGAGCTCGGCCCGGGTGTAGCGGGGCCGGATCGAGGGGAGGAACGGCGCCAGTTCCCCACGCGACGAGGCGAAGAGCATCCCGACCGTCGCCCAGGTGGCGCGGACGGATCGCTCGGCGAAGAGATCGGCCAGTTGCCGGACGTGGGCCCGGCTCGTCACCAGATCGGCGGCCACGGCGTCGCCGGCGTCGGTGTGGTCGCGCATCCCCCAGTGCAACTCGAAGTCGAGTGAGATCACGAGAGCACCGGGTCGGGTCGGTGCGGGCACGATGCGGCGCCTCGCTCAGGGTTGACGAGGGTTACCGTCGCCGTCCGCGGACGCGCAGACGGCCACCATGGTGTCGAGAGCGAGCTGGTCCGGCAACAGGTGCCGGAACGAGAAGGCGGCGGCGCGGCGAAGCGGCGTCGGGGCCGTGTGGCCGATGTAGTCGATGTCCACGTCGTCAAAACCGTTGACCGACAGGACGCGCCGCAGCGTGGTCTCGCAGTACCACGCCGTGTGCTGGGGGTGGACGCGGGCGTGACCCCCGAGCCGGTAGATGAAGTTGCCCACGTAGAAGGCGTTCGGCGTCGTGAGGACGAGGCGACCACCGGGCGTCAGGTGCCGGCGCAGGCTCGTCAGGAAACCGTGGACGTTGTCGAGGTGCTCGATGATCTCCCCTGCGAACACGACACCGAACTGGCGCCCGAGATCGAAATCCTGTGCGTCGGCGAGACGGACGTCGTAGCCGGCGTTCTGGAGTTCACCGACGACCTTGGTGTTCAGATCGATCCCGACGAGGTCGTCCGTGTCCTGCGCCAGCAGGCCGTGGAGCCAGTCGTCGCGCCCGTAGCGCGAGGCGCACCCGACGTCGAGAACCGACCGACCCCGCAACAGCGGACGGACCGCGTCGTAGCGTTCCCGGATGGAGTCGGTGCCGTCCCACGGCCTCTGCAGGAAGTGGCCCTGGTCCTGTCTGCGGTCCGTGCTCGATGTCACAGCGCCCTCGATGTCACAGCGCCTTCAACTGTCTGGCCAGGCCCACGGTCCCCCCGGTCGGTGAACGTCGGCGGTGCATCGGCGCCAACCCTTGCCGCCAGCGTAACAGCTGGATACCCGGGTACTCCCCCCCGCCGGCCTCGGCGCCGGGGACCGGCGCCGCTCGGCGGCGACCGCCCGGAGGATGTCTAGTGGGTGGCCTTGCGCTGTTCGCGCCGGGCGACCGCCGCGCTGTGGGCGGCGCGGTGGGCCACGTGCTGGGGGCTGTTGACGTGGGAGACCGTGACGGCGATGTGCGCAGTGGCGGCGTCGTAGACCGGATTCCAGGACCCCCCGGACACCGAGATGGTGCTGGTGGCGCGGCGTTGACCCATGGGGTTCGACCATCCCTGGACCGAATCACCGACGAGCGAGAGCGAGCCGATGGATCCTTCCTCGAACAGCTTCTCGTCGTACTGGTTGTACGTGGGGAACTGGACGAGGCTGTCAGTGACCGACACCACGGCCTCGTTCAGTTGGAAGCATCCGACGTAGGCGCTCGCCCCGCACCACAGAGTGTCGTTGGCGAAGGTGAACGGCCCGCGGGCTCCGCCGACGCCCTCGACGTTGTCCACCAGAACGGCGTCACCGCCCTGGGGGTGGAGCATCTGGCAATTCTCCACCACGATGTTGCTGGTCGCCAGACCCTGACCCGGTCCGCCGTTGGCGAAGAACGACCCACCGTTCCATGTGTCGGACGTGCAGCCGTTGATGGTGACGTTCCTGGCACCCTCCTTGGTCTCGTCGGCCTCGAAGTCGAAGGTGTCGATGCCGACGTTGCGGAACGCCACGTTGTCGATGTTGGCCCCGTTGACGCTGGCGATGCCCATGCCCTGGCGGCCGCTGCCGGTGATGTCCACGGTGTCCACGGTGAGATCCGTCACGGCGGCGAGGATCAGCGACGACATGTGGTCCCAACCGCCGCGCAGCGGCGCCAGGGTGATGCCGTCCCCGTAGACGTGGTCGATGGCGACGTTACGGATAACCGCGTGCGCCGTGCCCTGCAGCTCGATGCCGGCCTCGAAGGCGAGAGCGGGGTGGTAGCCGCCGGGGTTGGCGCCCTCGATGGTCATGTCCTCGAACGTGACGCCGGTGCCCCCGATGACGTTGAAGGTGGGGCGGCCGGGCCAGTGGCCGGTGAAATTGTCCTGAGTGGTCGTGTTCTTGAACGTGCCGCCGTCGATGGTCAGACCCTGGGGAAGCTTGAGCGCGATGCCCGAGGAGACGTCGTAACAGGCGCCGACGGGAGGACGGACGAACGTTCCGGGAGCCAGTGCGGAGAGCCACGCCTGCAGTGCCGCCGTCACGTTGACCGAGCAGTCGTCGGCGATCGTCGGGGGTGGGGACACCCCGAGGACTCCGGCGTCGAGGTCGACGTTGCCAGGGACGGCGCTGACCGTGGCGGACGCCAACGTGAGACCGTGGTGCGTCCGGTTGGATGGCGGTCGCGTGGTGGTCGTCCGACCGGAGGCCGGAGGCGACGTCTTGGCGGCGATGGCGGGGACGACGGTCGTGGTCGCCGTGGTTGTCGCAGTCGTGGGGTGGGAGGCGAGGAGTGTCCCCGACGACGACGCAGAGGCGATGTCCGGCGCCACCACGACGATCGCCGTCAGTAGGCCCAGCAGAGCCAGGGTGATGGTGGTGCCGTGCCCACCGGTCCGCGGTTGTGACCGGCTCGCCCCCCGTGATGACGTTCCCATACCGCCATCGGATCGGCACTTTGCGTGGTTTTCTTGACCACTAAAAGTGCTGGAGGATAGGTGGCGCGGGAATAGCGCCGACGTTGCGGCGACGGCCTGTCAGTGGGCGAGCGCCCCGATGGTGTCCGAGACGCGGTCGAGGTCGGCGGTGCTCATGCGGGACCCGCTCGGCAGGCACAGGCCCCGGTCGTAGAGCGACGCGGCGACCGCTCCTCCCACGACGGGGGCATCGGCATAGACGGGTTGGAGATGAAGAGGCTTCCAGGTCGGGCGCGACTCGATGTCGAGGGCTTCGAGCGCCACCCGGATGTCCTCCCGGGTGGCACCGAACCCGACGGGATCGATGAGCAGGCAGGTGAGCCAGAAATTCGGTTCGCCGTAGGGCGCCACCGGCATGAACTGGACGCCGGGGAGAGCGGCCAGTGCGGCGCGGTAGTGCTCGTTGATCGCCCGCCGGCGCGCCATGCGGTCGTCCAGACCCCGCAGCTGTCCCCGCCCGACGGCGGCCAGGAGGTTGCTCATCCGGTAGTTGAACCCGACGGCCAGATGCTCGTAGTGGACGACCGGCTCGCGGGCCTGGGTCGACAGATACCGGGCCCGGGCGATCAGTGCCTCGTCGTGGGAGACGAGCATGCCGCCCCCGCTGGTGGTGATGATCTTGTTCCCGTTGAACGAGAAGACCCCGGCGGCACCGAAGGAACCGGCGGGGCGACCGTGGTAGCTGGCGCCGAGGGCCTCGGCCGCGTCTTCGAGCACGGGGACGTCGAACTCGTCACAGGTGGCGAGGAGCCGGTAGTAGTCGGCGCACTGCCCGTAGAGATCGACGGTGATGACGGCGGCCGGGAGTCGTCCGCTGCGGGCGCGGGCCTCGAGCTCGTCGGCCACCAGGGCCGGATCGACGGTCCAGGTGGCGGGGTCGGAATCGACGAGGACCGGACGCGCGCCCACGTAGGTGACGACGTTGGCGGTGGCCACGAAGGTCTGGGTGGGAACGAGCACGTCGTCACCGGGCCGGACGTCCAGCAGGAGCAGGGCGAGGTGGAGTGCCGCCGTCCCGCTGGTGAGGGCGAGGGCGCCGGGGACGTCGAGACGTTCGGCCACGTCGCGCTCGAAACCGTCCACATGGGGGCCGAGAGGGGCGATCCAGTTGGAGTCGAATGCCTCGAGGAGAAGGCGCCGCTCCTCGTCTCCCACGTCGGGTGGGGAGAGATAGACCCGCGTCACGGTTCGGCCGGCGGGTCGGGCACGAGGGAGCCGGTGAACGCCGCCGCCGCCATCAGCACGACGGCGGTGCCGGCCGCGGCGGTTATGGCCGGAACCTCGCTGTGCCCTCTGGCCACCCCGAGCGCCACCGCGGCCAGGGCGAGCTCCGCGCCGATGTAGGCCATCGACGCGGCCGGAACCGGCCATCCCCTCGTCACGAGACGATCGTAGGGGTGACCCCGGTCGCCGAGGACGAGGGAGCGTCGGCTCCGCAGTCGGCGGACGACGGCGAAGAGAACCTCGGCCGCCGGCACGGCCACGACGACGAGAGCGACGGTGCCGGTGACGGTCGGGACTCCGGGGGCCCAGGCCGAGGCGAGCAGGAGGGCGAGGGCGGTGCCGAGCATGTACGACCCCCCGTCGCCGAGGTAGATGCGTGCCGGCGGGCGGTTGTAGACGAGGAAGCCGGCCAGGGCACAGGCGACGACCAGTGCGAGCTCCCGGGCGTCGGCTCGCAGCAGCCAGGCAAAGGCCACGGCGGCCACGGCCGCGACGCCGCCGGCCAGGGCGTCGAGACCGTCGATCATGTTGACGCCGTTGATCAGGAGCACCGTCCCGGCGATGACGAGGACTGGGCCGAGCGCTCCCGGGAGGTGGGTGGCCACCACGGCGGCCACGACGGCGCCGATGGCCGTCTGCCCGGCCAGTCGCGTCCACGGTGGCAACTGCGCGACGTCGTCGGCCACCCCGAGGACGAGGGCGAGGCCGAGCGGGAGGAGCAGCAGGGGGCGGCCGAAGGCGCCACCCACCACGGCGGCGGTGAAAACGGCCGCGCCCCCCAGGTACGGCACCGGGGTCTGTTGGGGTTTGAGGTCGGCGGGGTGATCCACGACGCCCGCCCGCCGGGCCACGGACATGGCCACCGGCGTGACCACCAGCGCCGCAGCCGCGGCCGCCACCCCCACGACGACGAGGGACGTCACCCGGGCCGTCGCATGAGGAGGGACGTGACACCCCGGTGCAGCTCGAAGGTCCGGACCCCGACGAAGCCGGACCGGCCGTAGAGGCCGACGGCGGCGGTGTTGTCGGCGCCCACCACGACCTGCGAGCGGTCCACGCCGCGACGGCCGATCTCGTCGAAGAAGCCCTCGACGAGAAGCGCACCCACGTGTCGACCGCGCCAGGCGGGATCGACGGCGATGGAAAGGAGTTCGGCCCCGTTGTCGTCCGGACCCGAGGCGCCGGCCCCGTGGCGGAGCGTCTCCCACACCTGGGGGAGCGCCCGGATCAGTCGGGGGAGCGAGGTCACGGCCGCCACCAGGCCCCGGCGGAGAGCGAAGCGGCGGTAGAGGGCGCGCAGGTCGAGAGCGCCGGCCAGGAAGCCGGCGATCGGCGCTGTCGCCGGTCCGGTGGCGGTGCCGGCACCGGAATCGGAGCCGGCCACGGCGACGAGGAGGAAGCAGTCCGGGCCGCCGGAGATGCACCGGTAGAGGTGACGCAGGAAGCGGGGACCGAGGCGGGAGAGGAAGCCGTCGGTGATGAGGCCGGCGTGCAGCCGGGCGGCCGCGTCGGCGTCAATTGCCGTGCCGAGCCGGATCACGACGGGGGCGTCGCCGGCCTGCTCGGTCACGTGGGCCACACTACGGGCCGGCCCGGAGCGCGGAGAGGACCTGGTCGACCAGCTCGGGTCGACAGATGAGGAGGTCCGGGAGCCAGGGGTCGGGCTGGTCGTAGGCGAGGGCCGAGCCGTCGAGACGCGAGGCGTGGACGCCGGCGGCCAGGGCGACGGCGACGGGGGCGGCAGAGTCCCATTCGTACTGGCCCCCCGAGTGCAGGTAGATGTCGCCCGCGCCGCGGACCACGGCCATGGCCTTGGCTCCGGCCGAGCCCATGGGCACCAGCTCGGCGTCCAGGCGAGCGGCCACCGCGGCCACCTCGGCCGGTGGCCGGGTGCGGCTGACGAGGATGCGCAGAGGCCCGTCGCCGCGTGGCGGCCGCGGTGGTGGGTCACCCGTGGCCAGCACCAGATCCTCGCCCGGGAGGGCGACGGCACCGGCCACCGGCACGGCACTCTCGACCAGCGCCACATGGACGGCGAAGTCGGCCCGGCCCTCGGAGAATTCGCGCGTGCCGTCAAGGGGATCCACGATCCAGATCCGGCGCGCCCCGTGGCGCGCCTCGCTGTCGCCGCTCTGTCCCGGTTGCACTCCTTCCTCGGAGAGCACCGCGTCCTCGGGTCGCCGGCTGTGGAGGAGGGCGGTGATGAGCTCGTGGGCCCGCCGGTCACCGTCGTCGCCCAGGGCCCGCCGACCGCCCCCGGCGGCGTGCCGGCGGACCTCGAGGAGCAGGGCCCCGGCGCGCTCGGCGACGTGGGCAGCGAGCGCGTGATCGTCGGCGGTGGGCATGGGGCAACCTCTCGGGTGGTGGCGGGAGATGGGTCCGATGACCCTAATTGACCCGTCGGAACAGGTTCCGAAGTGCTCCCGGCTACTGTGGAAAACCATGGAACAGGGGGTGTCCGCCGGTCCCGGCCAGTACCAGCTGTCACACTTGGAGGCGCTCGAGGCGCAGTCCATCCACATCATGCGGGAGGTCGTGGCCGAATTCGAGCGTCCCGTGCTGCTGTTCTCGGGCGGGAAGGACTCGATCGTCATGCTGCGGCTGGCCCAGAAGGCGTTCTGGCCCGCCCGGCTGCCGTTCCCCGTCATGCACGTCGACACCGGGCACAACTTCCCCGAGGTGATCGAATTCCGCGACCGGCGCGTGGCCGAGCTCGACGCCCAGCTGGTGGTGGCCTCCGTGCAGGCGTCGATCGACGCCGGGAGGGTGGCCGAGGAGCCGGGCCTGCACCCGTCGCGCAACCGGCTCCAGACGAGGACGTTGCTCGACGCCATCGTGGCGCAGCGCTTCGACGCCGTCTTCGGCGGGGCTCGCCGCGACGAGGAGAAGGCGCGGGCCAAGGAACGCGTCTATTCGTTTCGCGACGAGTTCGGCCAATGGGATCCGAAGAACCAGCGGCCCGAGTTGTGGGGGTTGTACAACGGACGCCACCACCCGGGCGAGCACATCCGGGTCTTCCCGCTGTCGGACTGGACCGAGCTCGACATCTGGCAGTACATCGACCAGGAGCAGGTGGAGATCCCCTCCATCTACTTCTCCCACCGCCGCCCCGTCTTCCGGCGCGACGGGATGCTCCTCGCCATCGGCCCCCACACGAGCCCGACCAACGGGGAGGAGACATTCGAGGCGACGGTGCGCTACCGGACGGTGGGCGACATGACGTGCACCGGAGCGGTGGAGTCGACGGCCGAGACCCTCGTCGAGATCATCGAGGAGATCGCCGTCTCGCGGCTGACCGAACGCGGCGCCACCCGGGCCGACGACCGTATCAGCGAGTCGTCGATGGAGGACCGTAAGCGGGAGGGGTACTTCTAGCCGTGGAGCTTCTACGATTCGCCACCGCCGGGTCGGTCGACGACGGAAAGAGCACGCTCATCGGTCGCCTCCTGTACGACTCCAAGGCCATCTTCGAGGACCAGCTCGAGGCGGTCGAGCGGGTGAGCCGGCAACGGGGCGAGGAATTCACCGACCTGGCGCTGCTGACCGACGGGCTGCGGGCCGAGCGCGAGCAGGGCATCACCATCGACGTCGCCTACCGGTACTTCGCCACACCGGTGCGGAAATTCATCATCGGGGACACCCCGGGCCACATCCAGTACACGCGGAACATGGTCACGGGGAATTCGACCGCCGATCTCACCCTGGTCCTCGTCGACGCCCGCAAGGGGATCGTCGAGCAGACTCGGCGCCACGCCTTCCTGGCCTCGCTGCTGCGGGTCCCCCACCTCGTGCTGTGCGTCAACAAGATGGACCTCGTGGGCTACGACCAGGCCGTGTTCGACGAGATCCGTGAGGAGTTCAAGGCCTTCGCCACCCGGCTCGACGTGGCGGACCTGGCTTTCATCCCCATCTCGGCGCTGAACGGGGACAACGTCGTCCAGCGCTCGCCCAACATGGGGTGGTACGAGGGCCAGTCCCTCCTCCACCATCTCGAGCAGGTCTACATCGCCTCGGACCGCAATTTGATCGACCCCCGGATCCCGGTGCAGTGGGTGGTGCGGCCCACCGCCTCGACCATCCCCGACTACCGCGGCTACGCCGGTCGGGTGGCCGGGGGCGTGTTCCGGCCCGGCGACGAGGTGACGGTGCTGCCCTCGGGCCTCACCACGACGATCGCGTCGATGGACACGTTCGACGGCCCGGTGAGCGAGGCCTTCCCGCCCATGTCGGTGGTCGTGCGCCTGGCCGAGGACCTCGACGTGTCGCGCGGCGACATGATCTGCCGGCCCCACAATCACCCCTCGATGGGCCAGGACATCGACGCCATGGTGTGCTGGATGACGGACAAGCCCCTGCGCCCCGGTGACTTCCTCTCGGTCAAGCACACCACCAGGTGGGTGCGGGCCGTGGTGAAGGACGTGCACTACCGCCTCGACGTGAACACGCTGCACCGCGACGAGGACGCGCAGTCGTTGACGCTGAACGAGGTGGGCCGGGTGGGCCTGCGGGTGACCCAGCCCCTCTTCTACGACAGCTACCGTCGCAATCGCACCACCGGGTCGTTCATCCTCGCCAGCGAGGAGACCAACGTCACGGTGGGCGCCGGCATGATCCTGGGTCCGGACTGATGGTGGAACGGCACCCTGACGTGGTGTGGTCGCCGGGGACGCTCGGCCGCGAGGAGCGCTGGCAGACGCTCGGGATCCGTGGTGCCACCGTCTGGCTGACGGGCCTGTCGGGGTCGGGCAAGTCAACCCTCGCCTCGGCGCTCGAGCACCGCCTGGTCGTGGGCGGCCGTCCCGCCTACCGCCTCGACGGTGACAACGTCCGGTGTGGACTCAACAGCGACCTCGGGTTCGACCGCGCCGGGCGCGACGAGAACGTCCGCCGGGTGGGCGAGGTGGCCTGCCTGTTCGCCGAGTCGGGGGTGGTGGCGGTGGTGGCGCTGATCAGCCCCTATGCCGACGCCCGCCGTCTGGCCCGCGAGCGGCACGAGGCGGCCGGGATCGCCTTCATCGAGGTCCATGTGGCCACCCCCGTCGCCCTCTGCGCCAGCCGGGACCCGAAGGGCCTCTACGCCCGGGCCCAGACCGGTGCCGTGGCCTCGCTCACCGGGGTCGACGACCCCTATGAGGTACCCACCTCGCCCGAGCTGGTGGTATCCGGGTACGCGCCGCTGGAGGAGTCAGTGGGCCGCATCGTCGAGTGTCTCGAGCACCAGGGGGTTGGCCCGGCGCCCCACCAGCCTCGTTGACACCCGGCGTTCCGTCAGGTGCCCGAAAGCTGATGGCCGCTCGTCAGAATTGGTGATGTCTGCGGCCTTGACATCGGCAAGACTTCGTGCAGCGGCTGCAGGACCGCGCTCACTCGTCGGGAGGCGGAAATATGATAAGGGGTCATACGAAGAAGCTGGTGGCCGGGGTCGGCGCCAGTGTCCTGGTCGCGATGGCGTCATTCGCCATCGCCCCGTTGGCCAGCGCCCAGGGAACGGGCACCAGCACGGCGGTGACCTCGTCACCCGCCAGTCCCAAGACGGGGAGCCCGGTGACGCTGACCGCCACCGTGACGCCCGTCACGACGGACGTCCACACCCCCACGGGGACGGTCACCTTCACCATCACGGGCAGTGACGCCAGCGTTATCAACTGCAAGACGAGCGACACCGTGTCCATCTCCCATGCTGGAGTGGCGACGTGTCCGATCCTCAAGCACCAGCTGCTGGCGGCGGCGTCACCCTACGCGGTCACTGCGGCATATTCCGGTGACGCGAACTTCGAAGGCAGTACGGGCACTTTGAGCTTGACGGTCGCGACGGCCAACACCAAGACGAAGGTCAAGTTCATCAGACCCAAGCCCAGCAGCGGCAACGGCGAAACCTTTGTGGCCAAGGTCACGGCCGGGAAGAACGGCTCGCTCCTCTCGGGCCACGTCGTGTTCGCGGTGGCCGCCACTGGTGGCACGGCCCTCAAGCGGAAGTGTGTCGGTGGGGACTCGCAGCCTCTGGCCGTGAGCGGGAACGTGGGCACCGCCACATGTGTGTTGGCCCCGGGTTGGTTCATCGTGCCCGGCAAGTCCAAGGGGAACCCGCATCCACACGGCTCGTGGAATGTGTCGGCGTCGTACACCGGTAACGCCAATCTCAGCAGTAGCACGGGATCGAAGTCCGGTCACGCCAAATAAGCGGCAACAGAGTGTGAGACCGGGCGACGGATTCCGGCCCTGGTAGGACAGTGCGCCCGGCTTCGGCTGGGCGCACTGTCGCGTTGCCCGGCGTGTGCGGGGGCCCGGGGGGCCGCCGATAGGCTGGGCCGATGTCGGCGGCCACCTATCTCGACGAGATCCTGGCCGTCCATCGGGCGATGGCCGCCGCCGACCGCCGGGACGTGGACGCTCTTCTCGCCGACGCCGAGGGGTGCGGGGAACCCCGGGGCTTCGCATCGGCCCTGACCCGGGCCGACGGCCTGGCCGTCATCGCCGAGATCAAACGCCGGTCACCGTCGCGCGGGGATCTCGACCCCGGACTCGACCCCGCCGACGTGGCCCGGGACTACGAGGCCGGCGGGGCCGCCTGCCTGTCGGTGCTGACCGACGCGGAGTTCTTCGGGGGATCGGCCGAGGACGTGGCCGCCGCCCGGGCCGCGTGTCGGCTGCCGGTGCTGCGCAAGGACTTCACCGTGGCCGACGCCGACGTGGCCGACGCCCGGTTGATGGGGGCGGACGCCGTCCTGCTGATCGTCGCCGCGCTGGGCGACGACGAGCTCGCCCGGCTGCTGGAGGTGACCCGGCAGGTCGGCCTCGACGCCGTGGTCGAGGCTCACGACGAGACCGAGGTCCGGCGCGCCCTGGACGCCGGTGCCGAGGTCATCGGGGTGAACCAACGTGACCTGACCTCCTTCGTCGTCGACCACGAGCGGGCTCTGCGGGTGATCGACGCCATCCCCGCTGGCGTGGTCGCCGTGGCCGAATCGGGGATCCGCGACGGCGGGGACGCCCGACGGTTGGCCGACGCCGGCTACCGGGCGGTCCTGGTGGGGGAGACCCTCATGCGGGCGGGGGACCGCCGGGGGGCGGTGGCGTCGCTGGCGGGCCACCCGCTTCGGCGGTCGGTCGGGCAGCCGGGATCCGTCGGGGCCTGACGTGCTCGTCAAGATCTGCGGCATCACCACCGAGGCCGATGCCCTGTTGGCGGTGGCGCTCGGCGCCGATGCCCTCGGGTTCGTGTTCGCCCCGTCGCCGCGGCAGGTGTCGGCCCAGGCCACTCGGCGGATCATCGAGCGGGTCCCGCCCGAGATCCTCACGGTGGGCGTGTTCCGCAACGAGGCTCCGGCGCGGGTGGTCGAGATCGTGAACAGCATCGGGCTGAAGGCCGCCCAGCTCCACGGGGCCGAGACGGTCGAGGACACCCGCTGGGTGTCCGAACGGATCGCCCTCACCATCAAGGCGTTCCCGGCCGGTGACCGGGGGGTCGGTCGGATCGACGACTACGGGGCCGGGCTGGTGCTGGTGGACGCCGAGTCACCGGGCTCGGGCGAGGTGTTCGACTGGAGACTGGCCGAGGGCGTGGTCGACCCGGCGCGGCTGATCGTGTCGGGCGGCCTGCGGGCGGACAACGTGGCCGACGCCGTGGCCCACTTGCATCCCTACGGGGTCGATGTGTCGTCGGGGGTCGAGTCCGCCCCCGGGCGGAAGGACCCCGTGAAGGTCCGGGCCTTCGTGGCCGCCGCCCGGGAGGCGGCGGGCGGGGAGGTCTCGCCCAACGGCGTCGGCGACCCCGCTGACGATGCCGAGGACCACGAGGACGGCATCGGGCAACCGTTCGACTGGCGGGAGGAGGGTGGATGAGTGGGTCGGCCATGGGGGAGCCGTCGGCCGAGGGTCGGTTCGGGGAATTCGGAGGTCGGTTCGTCCCCGAGTCGCTCGTCCCGGCCTGCCAGGAGCTCGAGGCGGCCTTCCGGTCGGCCTGGGCCGATCCCGGGTTCCACGAGGAGCTCGACGAGATACTGCGGGCCTATGCCGGACGGCCCACCCCGGTCACCGAGTGCCACCGGTTGTCCGAGCGGCTCGGGATCCGGGTCCTGCTCAAGCGGGAGGACCTGACTCACACCGGGTCGCACAAGATCAACAACGTGATGGGCCAGGCCCTGCTGGCCCGGCGGATGGGCAAGAGCCGGCTGATCGCCGAGACCGGGGCCGGCCAGCACGGGGTGGCCACGGCCACGGCCGCCGCCTTCTTCGGGATGGAGTGCGTCGTCTACATGGGCGCCGTCGACACCGAGCGTCAGGCCCTGAACGTGTTCCGGATGGAGCTGCTCGGGGCCGAGGTGGTGACCGTCCACTCCGGGAGCCGGACGCTCAAGGACGCGGTCAACGAGGCCCTGCGGGCCTGGGTGGCGCGGGTGGACGACACCCACTACTGCCTCGGTTCGGTGATGGGGCCGCATCCCTACCCCTGGATGGTGCGGGAGCTGCAGCGGGTGGTGGGCGACGAAGCGCGGGGCCAGGTCCGGGAGATCCTGGGCGGGGCCGACCCCGACTGGGTGGTGGCCTGCATCGGCGGAGGGTCGAACGCGGCGGGGACCTTCGCCGGGTTCGTCGACACCGGGGCCGTGCTCGTCGGGGTGGAGGCGGCCGGCGGCGCGGCGGTGAGCCACGGGGTGCCCGGGGTGGTGCACGGGATGCTGTCGTTGCTCCTCCAGGACGAGGTGGGGCAGATCAACGAGGCCCACTCCATCTCGGCCGGCCTCGACTACCCGGGGCTCGGGCCCGAGCACGCCCATCTGGCCTCCACCGGCCGGGCCCGCTACGGCCTGGCCGGCGACGACGAGGTGGTGGCCGCCTTCCGGCTGCTGGCCGAGACCGAGGGGATCATCCCCGCCCTCGAGCCGGCCCATGCGCTCGCCTGGGTGGTGCGGGAGGCGGGCCATGAGATCCCCACCGGGGCGACGGTCCTGATCACGCTGTCGGGCCGCGGCGACAAGGACGTGGCCCAGGTGCGCCGGCTTCTCGGCCCCGGTGACGGACCGGCGACGGGCGCCGGATCACGGTGACCCCCGTCGGCGCGGCGCCGGACGCGCCCGACGAGAGCGAGTCCGCCCAGAAGCTCCCCCGCCCGTCGACGAAACGGGACTGGGCCACCGCCTACGCCCGTTCGGCCGTCCTCGGCTGGCGCCGCCACGGCCAGTTCACCGACGTCGAACGCTTCTGCTTCTTCATCGGGTATCCCCGCAGCGGTCACTCGCTGGTGGGATCGCTGCTGAACGCCCACGACGAGGTTCTCATCGCCCACGAGCTCGACGCCCTCGGGTATGTGGAGCATCACTTCGGGCGTTCGCAGCTGTATGCGCTTCTGCTCGAACGCGATGGGGTCTTCGCCTCCATCGGGCGCCGGTGGATGGGATACGACTATGTCGTCCCCCATCAGTACCAGGGTCGATGGTCGCGGCTGCGGGTCATCGGGGACAAACGCGGTCACGTCTCCACCGACCGTCTCCGGCAGCGACCCGACCTGCTCGACCGCGTACGCCGGGTCGCCGGCGTTCCCATCCGCGTCGTCCACGTCACCCGGAATCCCTACGACAACATCGCCACGATGGCGCGGCGCGCCGCCGAAGGTCAGGCCCGGCGCACGGGAGGGGCCGTCCCCGACGCCGGGACCGAGTTGCCGGCGGCCATCGGCCGGTATGCGGAATTGTGCTCGTGGATCGACGCCATCCGGCGCCGGCTGGCGGAGGACGAACTGCACGACGTCGTCTACGAGAGGTTCGTGGCCGGACCGGAGGAGTCCTTGACCGCCCTGTGCCGCGTTCCTAGGCGTCGATGCCGGGGCCTCCTACCTCGCCGATTGCGCCGGCGTGGTCTGGCCCCAGGTCCGCCGGGCCCGGGACGGGGTGGTCTGGTCCGACGACGACCGTGCCCGCGTCGACGAGGTGATCGCCAGCTATCCCGTTCTCGCCGGCTACTCGTGGACCTCGTGAGCGACCCCGTGCTCTCGGACGGCGCCGGCACCGGCGCTCTCGAGCGGCGGCTGCGGGAACGGCGCGACGGCGGCGCCAAACTTCTCGTGGCCTATGTCACCGGTGGGATGGGTGACGACTGGCTCGACGTCGTGCACGCCGTGGCCGACGCCGGGGCCGACGCCATCGAGATCGGGATCCCGTTCTCGGACCCCGTGATCGACGGGCCGACGATCCAGGAGGCGTCGGTGAGGGCACTGGCCCGGGGGACGACGCCGGCCTCGGTCCTCTCGGCGCTGGGTCGGACCGAGATCGGGGTGCCGCTGGCGGCGATGACCTATTACAACCTCGTCTTCCGGGCCGGGCACCGCCGCTTCGCCGACTCTCTGGTGGCCGCCGGGGTGGCGGGGGCCATCGTGCCCGACCTGCCCCTCGACGAGGCCGACGGATGGAGGGCGGAGGCCGACGCCGCCGGGGTGGAGACGGTCTTCCTGGTGGCGCCGTCGACCCCCGACGAGCGGGCCCGACGGATCTGCGCCGCCTCGCGGGGCTTCGTCTACGGGGTGGGTCTCATGGGGGTGACCGGCGAGCGGGCCGAGCTGGCGTCGACGGCCCGTCAGGTGGCCGGTCGACTCCGGCCCATGACCGATAGGCCGGTGTGCATCGGGATCGGGGTGTCGAACCCCGAGCAGGCGGCCGAGGTGTGCCGGGAGGCCGACGGGGTGGTCGTCGGTTCGGCCCTGGTGCGGCGCCTTCTCGACGGGGCCGGTCCCGAGGGCGCGGCGGCCTTCGTGGCCGAGCTGCGCGCCGGCATCGATGCCGTGGTCTGAGGCACCCCGGTGCCCGCTCCCGGGCCGAACTCACGACCAAAATCTCACCCCGCGACACAGGTTGTGCACAGGTGGCGGGCGTACCGTGTCCCCAGGGACCCGCTTTCGGCCGCGACATCGGCGTGGTGACAGCACAGGCGTGGTGACAGCACGGGAGGGACAGGTCATGGGGAATGGCGACATGGTCGACGAAGCGTCACCGGCAGAACCCCGTTCGGCACCGACGTCGCCGGGTCTGCGCCACCGGGTGGTGACCGTGGCCGTCGGCCTCGGAGCGGCGGCCGGGGTGGCCGTCGGGGCCACGGCACTGGCGGCGGCGGCCACCGCTCCCTCGACCACGCAACCCGGATCGAGCGCCACGACGGTCCCGACCACGATCCCCGGCCGGGTCCACGGCTTCGGTGGCCCCGCGCGACGCGGGTTCGGTCCCGGCGGGTTCGGTCCCGGTGGCTTCGGTGGTCCCGGCGGAGGAATCATGGGGCCGGTGGTCCATGGTCAGTACACCGTGAAGGGACCGAACGGGTACGAGACGCTCGACGAGCGCACCGGGACCGTGTCCGCCGTCACCGATACGTCGGGGAGCACGTGGTCGCTCAGCGTGAAGAGCGCCGACGGGACGTCGGGGACGTTCACCGTGAACTCGTCGACGAGCGTGAACGGAGGCGAGTCGGGGATCGCCAGCGTCAAGACCGGCGACACGGTGAACGTGACCGGCACCGTGTCGGGAGGGACGTCGACGGCGACCCAGATAACCGACGTGACGACGCTCGGGGCCAACGGGAAGGCGTGGATGCCCATGCGCCCGCAGCCGCCGGCGGGCGCCCCGACGGCTCCGACGCCGCCGGGCGGCGCCACCACCAGTTCCGTCTAGGCACGGTCGGCGCCACCTCGGGAGAGGGGGCCGGCAAGGCCGGCGAATCGGCCACCGACGGGTGACGGGGCCGACGCTCATGCGCGAGGCTGTGGACCCCGGGAGGTCAGAGAGGCTGGTCGACCCACGCTGATTGGTGCACACGATTGACGGGAGAACCACTCAGCGTATTGGTGGTGGTCGGCGACGCGCTGCGTTCCGACGCGCTGCGGATGGAACACGACGGCCGGCCGACAGCGTTCACCGAGCGGATCGGAAGCTGGATCAGCTTCGACCGGTGCTATGCCTCGGCCCCGTGGACCCTCCCGGCCATGCAGGCCCTTCTGTGCGGGGTCGACAGCACGCAGAGCCGTCTGCACCGTTCCCGACGTGACGGACCGACGCCGACGCTGATCGGTCGTTTCGATCGTCTCCACCGTGTGGCCCTGGTCAACAACGGGGTGATCAGGACCCGGGCCGAGCTGGCCGAGGGCTTCGACGAGTTCCGCTGGATCACCGACCACGCCGAGACGTTCTCGAGCGCCCGCGCCTTCCTGTCGGGGCGGTCGATCGACCCGGGGCCGTTCTTCCTGTACGTCCACAGCAACCTGGTGCACGACTATCCCCAGGCGTCGGGACGGCGGGAGTGCGAGCGCTGGTTCGCGTCGGCGGCCGTTCCCGACATCGGGCCCCGGGTGTTGACCTGGGCCGGGCTGGAGGACAAGACGGACGCCGTCCGGATGGTCTACGACGCGTGCGTGCTGACCTTCCACGACGAGCTCGAGGCCCTCCTGCGGGTGACTCCGTTGGAGCGGACGATTGTGGTCGTGATCGCCGACCACGGCGAGGGCATGGAACCGGTGATCGCCCGGATCCACCACGGCGGCAGACTGCATGATGACCTCCTGCGCATTCCGTGCGTGATCCATCTCCCCGAAGAAGGAGTCGATCCTGCCGTCCGCTCCCGCCTGGTCGACCTGGCGGCCCGACCTTTCGGTGCCTTCGAGTTGCTCGCCGTCCTGCTCGAATTGACGGGCCACGACGGCCCCACCCCGGCGGGGGGCGGAGCCGAGTCCGAGCCGGCCCGACGGGTGTTGCGGGCCGAGGATCCGAAATACGTGTATCTGGCCAATCGCTTCCGGTTGAATTCCAACCCGCACGGTAAACACACGACTGCGAGCGCCCGCGTCAGAAACCGGATATGGCGCCGGACGCTCAGCCGGACCACCTTGTTGCAGGCCTTCGTCGACTGGCCGTACAAGCTGTTGGTGACGCGGATGGAGGCGGCCAACGGGCTCCTGGCCCAACTGGGCCGGCCCGTCCACCGGCGCGTTCATCGGGGCCGTCCTCTCGGCTTGGTGCGGGGACGCGTCTGGTTCGGATTCGAGGTCTACGACCTGGAGACGGACCCCGGTGAAGTGTCCAATCTCCTACCACGCCGGGCGGACGTCGCCGAGGCCGCCCTGGGGTTGGTCGAACGCTTGGAGAAGGGCGACAACAGCAAGTCGGTCGGCTCACTGGTGCCCGGATCGTCGAGATACTGAGCGGCCCGTTCAGCGCCGGCGACGGAACAGTGATCGCCGCCGGCCCCGCTGGCGCTGCTCCATCCGGCGCCGGATGAGCTCGCGGCGCTCCTGGAGCTCCTGGTAGGTCAGGTGGTCGACGGGTTCGGTGATGCCGAAGGAGGCCCGGATACCGTCGATGTCGACGGCGGGGACGGTCCCGTCGACGAGGCCCATCTCACGGGCGATCCGCTCGCCGTGGTGGACGTGGAAGTACATGACGACGGTGACGATCTCGGCCAGGACGTCGACGGTGGGGGCCATCGACGCCATGGCGCCGTCGAGGAAGACCATGTCCTTCACGAACAACATGAGTTCCTTGGGCATCCGGGCCCCGTAGCCGAGGAGGGCCGTGGTGATGGCCCGCAGCTCGGCCGTGAGCTCCTCGGCCGTGAGCGTCGTCGGGTCGACCACCGGGCGGTCGAGGCCGAGGTCGGCGATGACCGATCCCACGTCGATGTCGCTCGGGAGGGCGCCGAGGTCGCGCAGCGCCGTGATCTGTCCGGGGATGTCGTTGGCCGACGCCGTCATGACGAGTCGCAGCAGCGCCAGCCGCTCGATCTCTGTCAGCCGGCCGGTGATCCCGAAGTCGAGCAGGGCCACCCGACCGTCGGGCTGGACGAAGAGGTTCCCGCCGTGGAGGTCGCCGTGGAACACCCCGTGGAGGAGGGCCCCCTCGAGGAAGGCGATGAGAGCGGCGCGCAGGACCGCCTCGGTGTCGATGCCTGCGGCGCGCATCGCATCGGCGTCGCCCCACCGGAATCCGTCGAGGCGTTCCATCACGAGTACCCGGCGGGTCACCAGCCGCGGATGCGGACGGCGGCACCACCAGGGCTTTCTGACCGGCGTCGGCCAGAACCCGGGCGACGTCGAGCATGTTCTGGGCCTCGAGTCGGAAGTCGAGCTCTTCGACGATCGTCTCGCCGAAGAGCTCGACGAGGGCGGGGGGATTGGCCAGGGCGGCGACCGGGATCCGTCCCACCAGGAGCGGTGCCAGCCAGCTCATGGCGGCAAGATCGCGCCGGACGACCTGGGCCACGGTGGGACGTTGCACCTTCACGACCACGCTCTCGCCGGTCAGCAGACGCGCCGCGTGGACCTGGGCGATCGAGGCGGCGGCCAGAGGGACGGGGTCCACGGAGGCGAAGATGGCGTCGAGGGGCGCGACCGAGGTCCTCCTCGACGATCCGACGGACGACTGCGAACGACTCGGCCGGCACCCGGTCGCGGAGCAGCCGGAACTCGTTCACCAGCTCTTCGGGGAACAGGCCTTCACCCGAGGACAGGATCTGGCCCAGCTTGATGTAGGAGGGCCCCAGGCGCTCGAAGGCACGTCGCAATCGGCGCGAGAGCCCGCCACGCGACTGTTCTCGCGTCCCGCGCCGTTCGACGGCGGCCCAGCCGGCCACGGCCGCGCCCAGAACGGCACCGACGCGCACCACCCGCACGCCCGGGGGGAGTCGCCGCCGACGGGTGAGGGCGGGGGCCTCGGCCCGCTCGGCGGCGCGGAGCGCGTCGATCCCGATGCTCCAGGCGAGATCGTCGGGATCGACGAGCCAGGGCGGATGCGACGAGAAGGCGCCGATGGCCAGATCGGACGGGCCCTGATCGGACGGGCCCGCCATCGGACGGGCCCTGATCGGACGGGCCCTGATGGGAAGGGGACTGGTCCTGCGGTGGGACTTCGTTCACTCCTCGACGGGACCGATGACGAGGGTGCCGTTGTGGCCGCCGAAGCCGAAGGAGTTCGACAGCGACGGGGCCGGGTCCCACGGGCGGGCCTCGCCGTGGACGACGTCGAGGGTGATGTCGGGGTCGGGTTCCTCGTAGCCGGCCGTGGGGGGGATGAGCCGACGGTCGATGGCGAGCGCGGTGGCGACCGCCTCGATGGCACCGGCCCCGCCCAGGGCGTGACCGGTGACACCCTTGATGGAGGTCACCGGCGGGCCGGGCGTGCCGAAGACCTTGGCGATGGCCTGGGCTTCGGCCAGGTCGTTCAGGGGCGTGGAGGTCCCGTGGGCGTTGATGTGGCCGACGGCACCGGGCGCGATCCCGGCGTCGGCCAGGGCAAGCTCCATGCAGGCAGCGGCGCCGTTGCCTCCCGGGGCCGGGGCGGTGATGTGGTGGGCGTCGGCCGTCGATCCCGCACCGAGGAGCTCGCCGTAGATCCGGGCCCCGCGGTGCCGGGCGTGCTCCAGGGTCTCGAGCACGAGCGCGCCCGCTCCCTCGGCCACGACGAACCCGTCGCGACGGCGCGTCGAAGGGTCGCGAGATCCCCGACGACGACAGCGCCGTCATGTTGGTGAAGGCCCCGATCCCCACCGGTGTCATGGCCGCTTCGGCGCCACCGCCGATGGCGACGTCGCAGCGGCCGGAGGAGACGAGGCGGGCCGCGGCGGCCACCGAGTGGGTGCCGGCGGCGCAGGCGGTCGCGATGGTCTCGCACGGACCGTGCCAGCCGGCGCGCATCGAGACGTGGGCGGCTCCGGCGTTCGCCATCATCATGGGGATGAGGAACGGCGAGATCCGACGCGGCTCCCTTCTCCAGGTAGACCGCGATCTGTTGCTCGAGTGAGTCGAGGCCGCCGACCCCGGTCCCGAAGATCACCCCGGATCGGTCCGGGTCGGCACCGATCTCGCCGGCGTCGACCATGGCCATGTCGGCGGCGGCCACCGAGAACTGGGCGAAGCGGTCGACGCGCCGCGCCTCCTTGGGGCCGAACCAGGCCGACGGGTCGAAGTCGGGCACGCGGCGCTCGCCCTCGGGCGCGGGACGGTTGAGCCCGTCCCAGAAGTCGTCGAGGCCGATTCCGCAGCACGCCAGGACTCCCATGCCGGTGATGACGACGCGCCGCCCGTGCACGGGCCCGTCGGGCCCGATGCCCAGAAGCATCAGAGTTTCGACGAGATCAGGGTGTAGGCCTGGCCGACCGTCTCGATGTCCTCGAGCTCGGACTCCTCGACGGTGACGTCGAAGGCCTCCTCGAGCGCCATCACCAGCTCGACCAGGTCGAGGCTGTCGGCGTCGAGGTCGTCGCCGAAGCGCGCGTCGAGGACGACCTTGTCCTCGGGGACCTGGAGCACCTCGACCGCGCAGGCCCTGAACTTGTCGAAGGTGGCGTCGTCGCTCACCGGTGTCCTCCTTGTTCGCTCGTCCGCTCTGTTCCCTGTCGCTGTCGCTGTCGCTGTCGTTGTCGCTGTCGTTGTCGCTGTCGGTTGGCCATTCGGGCCGTCACAGTCCCATGGCCAGACCTCCGTCGACGGGCAGTACCGCACCGGTCACGTAGGCGGCGTCGTCGGAGGACAGAAAAACAACCGTCCCCGCCACCTCGTCCGGGGTGGCGGCGCGCCCGAGCGGCACCATGGACCGGAGCTGCTCCACACGCTGATCTCCCAGGGTGGCGATCATATCGGTGTCGACCATCCCCGGCGCGACCACGTTCACCGTGATTCCACGACTGCCGACCTCACGGGCCAGTGATCGGGCCAGGCCGACGAGGCCCGCTTTGGCCGCCGCGTAGTTCACCTGCCCGGCCGAGCCGAGAAAGCCGACGACGGACGACACGATCACGATCCGGCCCCGGTGGGCGCGGACCATCGGCCCGAGAGCCCGGCGCACGGTCCGGTAGACGCCGGTGAGGTTGGTGTCGATGACCTCGTTCCAGGCGTCTTCACCCATGCGGAGAAGGAGCATGTCCTTGGTGATCCCGGCGTTGGCCACGAGCACCTCGACCGGGCCCAGGGCCTCCTCGACGCGGACGAAGGCGGCGTCGACCTGCGCGGGATCGGTGACGTCGCAGGCGACGGGCAGAAGCGGCAGTCGGCCCGGTTCGGAACCGCGCCCATCGTCGGGCGCGGCGCTGCGATAGGTGACCGCCACCCGGTCTCCGAGGGCCTGGAAGCGCCGTGCGCAGGCCAACCCGATGCCGCGCGACCCGCCGGTCACCAGGACGACGCGGCGGTGCGGGCTCGACTCGTCGTCTTCTCCTGAGCTCACGGCGGGGGGCATGGCGCCATCGTGCATCGCCCCGTCAGGCCCCGGCCGTGCTGACCCGCAGCCACGCCAGGGGTTGACCGGCGACCACACGTTCGCCGTCATGGGCGAGGAACCCGACCACCCGTCCGGCGAACGGCGTGCGCACCTCTTTGTCGCCGACGTGGCCGAGCAGGGCACCGACTCCGATCACGACGCCTGATGATTCCGGCGCCCCCTCGGCGACCTGTCCCCCACCTGGTGTGAGCCCACCGGGCCCGGGGGCCGCCAACCCAGGATCGGGCGCGAAGACGCCGGCGGCGGGGGAGACCACGACGCGTTCCGAGGTGTAGAGATGCTCGCCCTGATGGGCGGCGGCGTAGGCGTGCCAGGTCTCGGAGCCCGACAGCGTGTCGACGAGGACCCCGAGGTCGTCGGGAGAGGCCACCGACATCGCCTGCGCATCGGGCAGGGTCCGTCGGGCCAGGCCGGTCAAGACGCCGCCCGGTCCCACCTCCACCACCTGGGTCGCCCCCAGCTCGCCCAGCGTAGCCAGGCTCTGGCGCCACCGGACGGGGCCGCACAGCTGGGCCGACAGCAGGGCGGGCCAATCGGCCGGATCGGGGTGGGCTCGGGCGTCGACATTGGCCACCACCGGAACCTCGGGGGCCGAGAAGGGGGTGTCGGCCAGAGCCTTGCGCAGGCGTGCCCGGGCCGGTGCCATCAGCGGCGTGTGGAACGCTCCGGCCACTGCGAAAGGCATCACCCGGCGCGCCCCGAGCTCTTTGGCGATGGTCCCCGCCGCCGCCACCGCCTCAGCCGTGCCGGCGATCACGACCTGGCCGGGGGCGTTGTAGTTGGCCACCCACACCTCTCCCTCGGCCCGCTGGCAGGCGGCCTCGACGTCGTCTTCGTCGGCCCCGAGCACGGCCGCCATGGTCCCCGGCCGCTCCTCGGCTGCGTGGTGCATGGCCTCGCCCCTTTCCACCACCAGCCGGACACCGTCTTCGAAGGCGAGAGCCCCGCTGGCGGTCAGGGCCGTGTACTCGCCCAGGCTGTGGCCGGCGCAGGCGGTGGGCTCGATCCCGACCCGCTCGATGGCGTCGAGTACCACCAGGCTCACGACGTACGTGGCCAGCTGGGCGTTGGCCGTCAGGGTGAGCTCGTCCTGATCGGCGTCGAGAACGAGCCGGGACAGATCCCGGCCGGCCACGGCCGAAGCCTCGCCCACGACCTCCCACGAAGGGTGGTCTACCCAGGCCCGGCCCATCCCCTGCCGCTGCGATCCCTGGCCCGGGAACGTGAACGCCAGCACCCCAGCTCCTCTCCGACCCGGACCGACGGGGCCGGGCCTGGGCCCCAGGGTGACACGGCACAAGGGGCCCGTCACGTTACCGCCAGGTAAGGGTTCCAGGCCTTCGCCGCGTGTCACAGCCAGTGGCTATCGGTCACCTCTCTGTGCGCTGAATTCTGGCATCTCGCGGCGATTTACGCACAAATAACGACGTACTGTGAGAGTTTGGCCAATTGACTTCGCGCGTGGAGTGATAGAAGCTGAATCGACGACGGTGGCCGCCGAGGCGGCGAGACGGGGTGCGGGAATGCAGGAAGAGGCGGGAGCGGAGCCACCGCTCCGACGGTCGGCCGTGGTGACACAGGTACGACGGGGGGGCGAGTGACGTCCCTGCCGGCCGACGTCTCCCCGCCGGGTGGGGGGTCTCCGGAGGACGGAGTCCCCTCGGAGACCGTCCTCGTGGTGGACGACGACATCTCGACCCGGGCGAGCCTCCTGGCCGTGCTGGCCGGTGCGGGCATCCCGGCCATCGGTGCCGCCAGCGCTGAGCAGGCCCTGTCCTTCCACGTCGACCACGCACCGGCCCTGGCGGTGATCGACTATCTGCTTCCCGACCGCAACGGGCTCGAGCTCGCCCAGGCCCTGAAGGAGCGCGAACCGGAGCTTCCGGTCCTGCTTCTCACCGGCTCCTCGTCGCTGGAGGCGGCCATCGCCGCTGTCGGCCAGGTTGACGGCTACCTCCTCAAGCCCATGGCCACGGAGACCTTCGTCGACGCCGTCCGGAGGGGGCTGGCCCAGGGCGCCCTGGTGGCCGAGAACCGGAACCTCGCCAGTCGCCTGGAACGCCTCAGTCAGAACCAGGCCCTCTATGACCCACTGACGGGACTGCCGAACCGGGCCCTGCTGGACGACCGGATCAACCAGGCCCTGGCCATCTGCCGACGCAACCACAGCGCGCTGGCCATCTTGTTCATCGACCTCGACGGCTTCAAGGCCGTGAACGACCTCTTCGGTCACCATGTCGGCGATCTGGCCCTGCGAGAGCTGGCCAACCGCCTCGCCGAAGCGCGCCGGCGGACCGACACCGTGGCCCGTTTCGGTGGCGACGAGTTCGTCGTCGTCTGCCCCGACGTCGAGTCGGTCGACGTGGCCTTCCGCATCGCCGAGGTCATCCTGGCCGAGCTGAGCCGGCCCGTGGTGATCGGCTCGACCGAGCACCGGCTCACGGCCAGCATCGGCATCGTGGTCACGGAACCAGGGGATCCCCTGGCCACCGCCGACGCTCTTCTGCGCGACGCCGACCTGGCCATGTACGGCGCCAAGGACGAGGGCAAGGCCGCGTGGAAGCTATTCGACGAGACCATGCGGGCCCGTGCCGCCTCGCGCCACGAGATCGAACAGGGCCTACGCGTGGCCATGGAGAAGGACGAGCTCGTCCTCGAGTACCAGCCCATCATCGACTTGCAGTCAGGAGGGATCGTAGGGGCCGAAGCCCTCGTCCGCTGGAACCGTCCGGGCCACGGCCTTGTCCCCCCGGCCGAATTCCTCGGCGTGGCCGACAAGGTCGGTCTGACGGCGTCGATGGGGCGGTGGATCCTCGACCACACGCTGGCCGATCTGGCCCGCCTGCGGGCGTCGGGAACCCTGCCCCTCGGTTTCCACATGTGGGTGAATGTCTCGCCCCGCCAGATCGCCGATCTCCACTTCGCCGAATTGGTCGTCGAGCTGACCGCCGCCCACCAGGTCCCGACGCTTCTCCTCGGTATCGAGATCGCCGAGCACGCGGTGCGCGACGTGGTCACCACCGAGAACGTGCTGTCGGCCCTGAGCGATCTGGGGGTGGCCGTCCAGGTGGACGACTTCGGAAGCGGCGAGTCCAATCTCGGCTGGCTCCAGGAGCTGCCCATCTCGGGGATCAAGATCGACGCCGAATTCATCGCCGCGCTCGACGCCGTCCGCGAGCACGACGCCGGGGCCATCGTCCGCGGCATCATCGGGCTCGGTCACGAGCTCCGGCTCACCATTGTGGGCGAAGGTGTCGAGACCCACGCGCAGGCCGTGGCGCTGCGGGCCATGGGATGCGAATTCGCCCAGGGCTTCTACTTCGGCCGCCCCGGCCCCTTCGAGCACCTCCTGGAGCCCGCCTCCTGAGATCGAACCCCTTCTCCGAGGGCGTGAGCGCGATCTGACATGCTGGACCGGTGTCCGCTTCCCGTGTGAGTCCCACCGCCGCGCTGATCGAGCGGTTCCGCTGCCCGCGGTGCGCCGAACCCGTCGAGTCGAGCGACGGCGGGAACACCCTTGTCTGCCCGTCCGGGCACCGCTACGGATTCCCGCAGGGTTATCTCGACGTCTCTGTCGAACAGTCCACCGATGCCATCACCGAACAGACCTTCGCCAGCTTCGGCTACGAGTGGAACGCATTCGACGAGATCCGGGACGAGGACGTCAGGTTCGGAGAGATCTATTTCCGTGACCTCGACCTGGCCTCTCTGTCCGGAAAGATCGGAATGGATGCCGGGTGCGGGAAGGGTCGGTTCACCCGCTTCCTCGCACCCCACCTCGACGCCCTGGTCGCCCTCGACGGCTCGTCCGCCGTGGAGGCGGCCGTCCGCAATCTGGGCGAGTTCCCCAACGTGATGGTGGTCAAGTCCGACCTTCGTGCCGCCCCGTTCGCCCCCGAGAGCTTCGACTTCATCTCCTGCCTGGGTGTCCTCCACCACCTCGACGATCCCCATGCCGGCTTCGAGCAACTGGTGCGCTATCTGGCACCGGGCGGCACCCTCCTGGCGTACATCTACAGCCGACCGGCCGCCCCCGGGGCCCGCAAGGCGGCCCTGGCGGCGTCGGCCGCCCTGCGCCGGTTGACCCTCCGACTGCCGCACCGCTCGCTCAAGGCCGTCAGCCCTGTTGTGGCCGCCGGTCTCTACGCCGCGTTCGTGGGTCCCGGACGAGTCGCCGACAAGCGGGGAATCCGGCGGCTGTCGGGTCTGCCCATGCGCACGTACCGGGACAAGCCCTTTCGGAGCCTGGTCCTCGATACCTTCGACCGGCTCAGTGCCCCCGTGGAACACAGATACGTCTGGTCCGAGCTGGAATGGTGGTTCACCGACGCCGGCCTAAAAGTTGACGCGGCGCGCGACGAAGCCGGTTGGTTCATCGTCGCCCACCGACCCTGACGAGCTCTGCGCCCCCGACACGTTGGCTTCGCCGACTCCGGCGAGAGCCGGTGCGGCACTCGCCGCCACCGCCCACAACGCGATGATCCACCACGCCGACAGCGCGGGGAACTCGGTCACGCGGTGAACGGAGCCCGTCAGCCAGCCCGGCACCGGGAGTGTTCCCGTGACGTAGGCGCCCACGATCACGGCTGATCCCGCCGCCAGGCCGGCCCACCCCCAAGCGTCGTTGCTCATGCCCGTGACCCGCCGTATCGGGATGAGCAGCAGCCAGCCGGCGCCGGCCAGCACCGCGGCCAGAGCGACCACGTGCAGACTGGGGGCGAGGCCGTCGATGGCCTGGCGGGCCCGGTGGAAGTACTGACTCGGGGGCAACCCGCCGGGGTTCGCCGTGCGCAGGTGGAGAAGGCGGATGGTCGCCGGCCACGCCCCGAACAGGGCCAGACCGGCCCCGCCGGCCAGGATCGGACGCCACCAGAGGCGGCGCCCCCCGGTCCCCAGGGCAAAGACCCGCCTGGTCACCAGAAGCCCGATCAGAAGGACAGCGGTCGCTGCCCCTTCGTCCTTCGACATCCCGGCCACCACCACCAGGATGGCGGCCGCCGCCGGTGCCGCCCGCCCGCCTTCCATCTGCAGGCCGAAGGCGACGGCGCCCACCGCCGCCCGCGACCAGATGGGGTCGGCATACCCGTTGGTCATGAACGGCTCGGCCACGGCGAAGGTGACGAAGACGAGCGCAATCGCAGCCACGATGCCAACGATCGACGGGAGGGCGATCAACCAACCGCGGCGCCTGTCGGCGCCGGCACCGGCGCTCGCCGCGGTCCGGCGTGCCGCGTGTGCGAACGCCCTCGACCGGCGACCCGTTGCCAGCCGGCCGCACTCGGCCACGGCCAAGGCGGCCGCGGCCAACGCACAAGCGTCGAGAAGGGCGATCACGACGACCCCAAGACGCATCGAGTGGTTGCCGGTCACGTACCACGCCACCGAGCCGACGGCGCTGACCAACGGAGGGTACGACGTCTGGGGAAGGAAGATCCCCGGGGTCGACATGTCGACCACCAGCTGATGGTGCGGTTGGAGGAACCATCCGGCCCGCATCAGCCAGATGGCCCGGGTGTCGAACCCGACCGTGGGGGTCGACAGAGTCCGGAGGCACCACGCGCAGGCGCCGGCGATCCCGAGGAAACCCGCGACCTCGGTCGCACGTGAGCCCGGTACCGACGGCGTCCGTGACACCCAGGGACGGTCGTCAGGGCGCAGCCACCACCATCCGAGCGTGGCCCCTGCGCCCAGGGCGCCCACGATCACGAACCACGCCATCGTGCCGCCGCCGAGACCCAGGCAGCACGTGGCCGCCACCGCCGCCACCACGGCGCCGGCCAGCGGGCACAGGGGGACCGCGTACCAACGCAATCCCACCAGGCCCACGACGGGAAAGAGTCCGGCAGCGGCGAGAACTGTCAGCGCCACAACGACGCCCGGTATCAAGGTCACGGCACCTTCACGGGAACGTCACAGCCGGTCCACCGCGACATCACAGCCGAGTACCGGCATGTGGTGACCATGCAGACGTGTTCATCACCGCGCCTGATCCCTCTGCACCAGCCATCACAGCGGGGGTGGGGGAGGGGGGCCATTGCCGGGAAGCGAGGCCCCGGAACCCACCACCGTGGCCGCGCGTCCGTCCGGTCGGGTTTCGTGGGCGACGACGATGGAGCCGAGGCATGTACCCGGCCCGGTCTCATGGTTCAGCGCCAGGGCCACGGCCGACTTCGACGGACGGCTGGCCAGCGTGACCCAACTACCCACGGCCTTCAGGAGCGCCACGTACGCGCCGAGGTCGGGCCCTTGGATCAGGACAGGCGTGCCCGCGGATACCAGGCTGTGGGCCTGCACGTCGATGCACCGGTAGTAGGCGCATCGAGCCTGGCGTTGGCCACCGGTGTCCCGTGTTGGAGGGCCTGGACCGTCTGTTCCCCGTGCACCGCCTTGATGACGAGCGCTCCCAGGCCGACCGCACACAGTGTCACGCCGAGGGCGACCCTGAGAGAGTCCCATCGGCTCCGGAGTCTCGGCGGACACTCCGAAGCGTCGGTCCCGGGCACGAGCCCGACAGCCGAGGCGTGCGTCGCTGCGGCCGCGGGACGTCGGCGAGGACGGTGCTCCCCGCCAGCGGAAACACCGGTGACCTCCGAAGCTCGGAGTGCGGCTTGTGTGCTCAAGGTCCGGGCCACGGGTGCCGATGCGCCTGGCCGGAGGAGTGCCTTGTCGCGACACGGAATATGAAAGAGCTGTCGCGCCGCGTGCGCCGGTCCGTCGTTGGTGCTGCCATCGCGGGGGTGGTCGCTGTCGTCGCGTCCTCGGTGCTGTTGGTCCCTGCGTCGCCGGCCGGCGCACACGACACCCCGGCATTGCCCACGACAGCCGCGGTGGGCCCGGGGAGGACAACCATCACCTACTGCGACAACGGTGGTGTGGACGAAACGCTCGATGTGTACGAGCCGAACCCCCTGCCCTCGACGCGGGTTCCCGCCGTCGTCTACGTCCACGGTGGGGGGTGGGTGGCGGGCGATTCGACGATCTCGCCAGGTTCACTCGTCGGCCAGGTAGCCCGGGCCATCGGGGCCGAAGGTTGGGTGTTCGTCTCGATCGACTACCGACTCGCCCCCCGGTTCCGGTGGCCGGCGCAGATCGACGATGCCGCCTGTGCCATCCGCTTCCTGCGGACGGCGTCGTCGGCACTGCACATCGACCCGAGCGCCATAGGCGCCATCGGCGACAGCGCCGGGGGGCAGATCGTCTCGCTTCTCGGACTCGGGGGTCGCGACGTCGGGTTCGGGTCGAGGCCTGATGCCGGTCGGTCGAGCGCTGTCCAGGCGGTCGTCGACCTCTACGGACCTACTGACCTGACGGCGACCGACTGGGCCCTGGCGCCGTTCATCCAGGGCTATGCCTCGCAGGTTTTCGGCACGACCCTCGGCCCGGGAACGCCGGGCACGCCGACCAAAGCACTTCTCCTGGCCGCCAGCCCTGTCACCTATGTCGCAGCCCATGAACCGCCGTTCCTGGTGGTTCAAGGAGAGCAGGACACCGTGGTCCCTCCCGGACAGGCGGTCGAGTTGGCCACCCGGCTCCGGGCGGATGGCGACCCGGTCACGCTGGTCCTGGTGAATCACGCTCAGCACGGACTGCTGCCGGTGGCCGGGGGGCCGGTGACGCCCGGTATCACGAACCTGGCCGACCAGGTCGCGACCTTCCTGGTCCGCCGCCTGCAACCCCCCGGGCCCCGTTCGGCGACCTCACACCCCGGCTCGTCGCGCTGACCGACGCCACGTCGCGGCGCATCCGAGATCCCTCGCGGCCCACTCGACGGCGCCCGCAGCGCGCCATGGCCCGTGACGCGAAGGAGACCGGCCCCTGGGAACCGGTCTCGCTTCAGCGGTCACCGCACCAGCCATGGGTTCACCCGGGGATCGCCGTGACGTGGCAGCGAGATGATATGGGAGTGCCTCAAGAGGCGCAAGCGGTCTCTGGGGAGGCTGGGGGCGGTGGGGCAACCTCATGTCGGGCAACCGAAGACGTCCACGGTGACGGGTTGCCACGGTCGACCGGTTCGGGAATCGGCGCCAAGTAGGGCGGTTCGAGGGCGCCGAGCACCGTCACTCTCGGCCCGGGGGACCGTCTCGGCCCCGACCGAGCGGGCAAGGACGTCCTGGTCAACCGCGTGAACGGTCTCCTGGGTGTCGGGAGGGCCTTGGACCGGAGCCCGCGCCGAGGCGGTCGGTCGTTCACCGGCCCGAACGTTCAAGAACGGGTCGTTCTGAACCGATGTTGTATGAGCACGATCGCTGAGCGGCGCATCGGTGCTCGGGGGAGAAGGACGCCTCGGCCGGTGAGCCGTCGCGGAACGCGCCCGTTCACCGGGATCGGGCCGATTCCCTGAAGGTCAGGATGGACATGAAGACAAACGTGTCGGGCGGCTCGGCGTTGTCTTCACCTGACGATCTCGGTGACGACGGATCGAGTCTCGACGACAGAGACAGCGCTGGGTCGGAGGAGGCAGCCGAGGCAACGGATCGCATCCTCCTCAACATCGGGTCTCCGTACTTTCACGACGGCAGGATCGGTCCCGAGCGCTACGCCTCGGACGTGGCGCCGACGCTGTTGGCCGCCGTCACCGCCAGCCACACCCTGCTGCGGGAGCTCTTCACCGAGATGGGCGCCCCCGCGGCGGCGGCCGTCGCCGCCCGATGCGGTGAGTGGGAGTTGCGCTACGGCGCTGCCCCGGGCCAGGCGCAGCTGGTGAAGTGCGCGCCGACAGCGCCTACGGGGTCCGTGCCGGCGCCGACGACCGGCATCGACCCCAATGTCGACGAATGGGTCCGCGGAGTCGTCGCCTCGCGTGACTCCGACCACTCCCAGGCGTTGGGCGCGTTCGAAGCGGAGGCCGAGGAGGCCGTCCACAGCGGTTCACCGCAGAGAGCGGCGATCGCCTACCGCGCCGCCTCGGCGGCCGCCCGAGCGGCGGGCCGTGCCGATGATGCGAACCGACTGCTGCGGCTGGCGGGCAAGTCGTACCTCGATATCGCCGAGCTGTCCGAGACCATCCCCCAGGGCGTCTTCATGGCCTTTCGAGAAGGTGCGCGCTGCTTCTTGGACGCCGGCAACTTACCTCTGGCCCACACGTGCCTGTCCAAGGCGATCTCCATTGGCGAGACCCTCGGCTACACGGAATCGACGTGAGGGTCTATCTCTCGACCGAGGGCACCTACCCGTTCGTCCTCGGCGGCGTGTCCACCTGGGTCGACATGCTCGTGCACGGACTCCCGCACCATCAGTTCGACATCGGCGCCGTGGTCGACAATCCCCACTACGGCATGGCCTACATCCCGCCGCCGAACGTCACCATCCAGCCCCTGCCCCTGTGGGGCCTGGAGTTGGCGGAGGAGTATCTCCCCCATCCCGACGCCTGGCGTAGGTCGTGGAGGACCTCACCCTCGGTCGTTCGTCACCGATTCCTTCCTCCGTGGGAGCGCCTGGTCAATTGCCTGGCCGCTCCTGAGGCCGACCCTTTGACGCTCGGCGACGCTCTGTCCGGCGTGGCCCATTTCGCCGAGTCCCACGATCTGCGCCGAGCCCTCGGCGATGCCGGCACGTGGGCGGTCCTCCTCGACCGACTCACGACCAACCCCATACAGTCCCGCTGCGGGCTCGCCCCGGCCATGGCCTTCGCCCGCACCCTCTACCGCTACCTGTTGCCTCTGACCGTGCCCATACCGGTGAGCGATCTCACCCACAGCTCGGCCGCTGCCCTCTGTGCTCTGCCGGCAATCGTGGCTAAGTACCGCTACGGAACGCCCATGGTTCTCACCGAACACGGCATCTACCTACGCGAGCGACTCCTGGCGTTGTCCGGTGAGCCCTTCGGCACGAAGCTGCTCTTCTCCAATTTCTATCGGGCCGTCTGCGAACTCACCTACCGCGAATCCGACGTCCTCGTCCCGGTCTGCGCTTACAACGGGGCATGGGAAGAAGCGTTGGGAGTGGAGCCGGAGCGCATCCGGGTGATCCACAACGGCGTCGATCCCTCTCGGATCCCGGTCTGTCCCGAACCGGGGGACCCGGCAACGGTCGGTTTCGTCGGACGCATCGACCCGTTGAAGGACGTCTTGACACTCATCCGCGCCTTCGCCCGGGTCCACCGCGTCCTACCCGGGGCCCGGCTCCGCCTGTGGGGCCCGAGCACGTCGCCGGAATACATGGCCCTGTGCCGAGCGGCCGTGGTCGAGCTCGACCTGTCCGACGTGGTGAGCTTCGAGGGATCCACCGACGATCCCGCCTCCGCCTACGCCGCGTCCCATGTGGTCGCCCTGTCATCGATCTCCGAGGCTTTTCCGTACACGGTGGTCGAGGCGATGTTGGCATGTCGTCCCGTCGTCGCCACCGCGGTGGGAGGAGTGACCGAAGCGCTGGCGGGAGCCTCCTGTCGAGGAGTGCCCATCGTCGTGGAACCGGGCGATCCCGGAGCGATGGCCGGCGCCCTGATCGCCGTGCTCTCTGCGTCGCCGGCCGAACGCCAACGTCTCGGTTCCGACCTGCGCGACAGGGCTCTGTCGTCCTTCACGGCTAGGCGCCTCCTCGACGGGTACGACGCGATCTACCACGAGCTCGCCGGCCCGAAGGCGAGAGCGGTCCCCACGGCGCCAGCAGCAGCCGCATCGTGGTCCGATGCCGACCCGTCGGCCGTCGTGGCTGTCTCGGAGGCGGTGTGATGACGACGACGATCGTCGACGACGGCGGCGACCTCGCCCTGCACATGGCGGCCCGTACCGTCGCCGGCCGTTGCCCCGCGCCGCTCAACGCATTGGAGGTGGCCGTCGTCCTCGAGACGTGCGGTTACACGACCACCCGGGCCGTGACCCTCGGGGCCGACGGCCTGCTGGATCTGGGGACGAAGGTGCTCGGCCTCATGCCTCTCTACGCATCGCCCACGAGCTTGGCGGAGCCGGCTCCCGTCGAGGACCGGCGCGACACCAACGCCGTCGCCGATTTCGCCCGGGGCCTCGTCTATTCGTCGCCCTGGCTCCTGAGCATCGTCACCACGATCGTGGCCGGGGTGTCGTTCTGGTCCTCGAACGTCGCCATACCCTCGGTCGCCAACGCCGTGACGTTGGCCACCGCCGTCTCCCTGCTCGTGACGGCGCCCTTCATCCAGGCCTTCGGCCGTCGGGCATCGTTCTACCGGGGACTCGGCGACCAGGGCATGATCGTGTGGATCACGCGATGGACGTTGGAGCTCGGCCTCGTCGTCACCGCCGCCTCGTGTCTCGTCTTCTACCTGGTGCGCAACGTCGTGCTCCATGCCGGGACACCGGCCACGGGCCGCCTCGGACTGGCGGCCGGACTCGCCATCGCCGGTCTCCAGGTGGGACTGGCCTCGTTCTACGTGCGGGGCGCCTTTCTCTCCATGGGAGTCATCATGGTCGGCGGCGCGTCGGTGCTCGTCTGGCATGTCGAGCACGCCGGCGCCTATCTCAACCCGGTGGCCCTCATCGTCTGGCAATTACGGCTGGTGGCGGTGATGGCGGCCGTGTGCTGGGTGATGAGCGCCTGGTGGCTCCTGCGCGTCCCATCGTCGGGGCCGAGTCCGCTGTGGCGTCCGTCGGGGAGGGCTGTCGTGCGATCGGTCACGCCGTATGCCGCCTACGGCCTGGGATTCTTCGCCATCGTGGTGATTCCGCAGCTCGTGAGCGGTGGATTGCTCGCCGCTCGGTACAGCTTCAATCCGGCGTTCACCCTGACGAGCGGGGTGGCGCTCATGGTTCTGGTCCCCCTGCTGGCTCAGACCGTGGCCACAACCGAGCACATGCTCCACCGTCAGTTTCCGGCATCGCTGCGGCGCTTCAAGGTGGCTGAGATCGACAGCTTTCGCCACGACATGCGCCGGTACTGGCGTAGGCAGCTGGCGATGTTGCTCGGTTTGGGCGTGGTCACCGGCGTCGTCGTCGTCGTTGGCGCCCCGCACCTGGGCACGAGTCTCCCCATCCTCAAAGACCTGGGACGTCACCAAGGACTCCTGGCCGCCTGCACCGCTGGCTACGTCCTGCTCGGCGCCGGCCTCTTCGCGTGCCAGTTGTTGTTCTCGTTGTCCGCGCCGATGTGGCCTCTGGCGGCCGCTGGCGTCGGCTGTTTCGGCTTGATCGTTGCCTCCGGAAGTGCCATGGCCGCCGGCCCGACAGCGGCGGCGGCCGTCGGACTGGTGGCCGCGGCGGGACTTTTCGCCGCCGTGGCGCTCTACGGAGCCCGCCAGACCTTCTCCCGGGCCGATCTCGTCTACTACCGAACGTTCTAGGGCTTGGAGCTCGGCGTGGTCACTCAGCTCACCAGTCCGCGGACCCCCCACACGCGCCTGCGGCCCGCCAATCCCCGGTGGAAACGCCCGGCTGGTCGACATGTGCGGCCGCGGCGGCCGCGGCGGCCGCGGTTGGCACCGAACTACGTCCGACGGTGGCGGGTCGAGGTCGCGGTCGGTGCCATCCTTCTGGTGGTCGTGGCGACGTTGCTGACGGCCTGGCCGGCGGCGACCCCGCCGCGTGCTGCGGTACCCGGAATCGATCTCGTCCGCTCTGGCGTGGTCATGTCCGATCCGTTCGACCGGCCCCTGTCACAGGGCCAGCTGATGGACCACTATGTGTTCAACGGATCGGCCGGTCCCGGCACCGGTTGGGTCCGGGCGACGGCCCGGGCCCTGCAGGTCGGTGTGCTCCCTCACGGGGGATGGGCGGGTTGGTTCGCGGTCTCCCTCGACGCCGCTGGTCCCGGAGTCGTCTGGCACACGACGATGTCTCGACCTCGCCGTGCCGTGAGTGCTGGCGAGGGTGAGGCCGTGTTCGCGGTGCAGACCGCCACCACCCAGCACAGCGGGGCGATCAATTATGTGGTCGTCTCGGCCCTGTCGACGCGCGGCAAAGGCGAGTGGCTCGTCGGGTACGCCCATGGTGTCATCGCCAACGCCGACACCGAGGTGCTGTGGCGATCACCGCTGAGCGCCGATGCCCCGACCTCCGAGCCGGTCACGATCGTGACGGATGGCCACCGCAGCCTCGCCGTGTGGCTGGGCAACCGTCGGGTGTACTCGAGCAATCGATTGCATCTCGACGTTCCGGCCCCGTTTCAGGCCTACCTGGAGGTGCAGAGTCGCAGCATCGGGTACGTGTCGTCGTTTCATGACTTCTGGGTCGCTGACGCCTCACCGGTCACCGTGACCGGGGTGCGGCCGGGAGCGCGCCTTCGACTCGCCAGCGGCGGGAGCGTGGTGACCGCCGTCGCCGGACCGAGCGGGGAGGCGTCGTTGTCCCCGTCCCCGCCCGCCCTCGTAGGTACGGGCACGCTGACCATCACTCGGCGCGGGCGAGTCCAGCACATCACCGATTTCCGATACGCGGGCGGAGACGTCTGGCGTTTGGCCAGGGGGTAGCAGGCCAGTCGCAACGGCGATTCACCGCCACAAGCGGTAGGCGCACATTCCCGCCCCGTGCCCATGGTCCGCACGCTGTAAGCGTGGGACCTACCTCGCATCCACCCGCCGCCATCTGTGATGACCGAAAGGGGCGCCCGACCGGGTGGACGCGCCTGCGCCGGTGGAGTGGGCGGCGGTGTGTTGCTACGAGGGAAACGACGCGTCGTAGATGGCATGCTACGGCCCACAATGCCGAAATCTGCCATGCCGCGCCTCGTTGACCGGGCCTTCGAGCGCCTTCGGCGCAGGGCCTGGCCCCTGATCTTCTCGGTGGCGTTCTTCGGTCTGGCGATGGCCTATTTCTTCCGGTGGGGGCCAATCGTTCAACACGTCCCGTCTGTGTGGGAATCGCCCGGCGATTTGTGGAACAACTACGGCGCCGCCAATGCCTTTATCCACGGGAATTTCAGTTCCGTGTACTCAACCAGGTGGGGCTTCCTTGCCTTTCCCGGCCTCCTGGTCGTGCTGGCGCCAGTCGCCGTGTTGGGGACCGGTCTGCACACCACCTTGATCGACATCGGAAGCAGGCCTCATCTCTACGCCCACCCCCACACGTTCTCCGTCGTCGTGTCCGGCCAGGCCAGCCTGTTTCACGTCGGGAAGAATCTGTACGTCCTCCACCCACAAGTGTTTCTCTGGCTCGGACCGTACGACGTCGTGCTGTCGTGCGTGGCCCTCTTCGCTGCTGATGCTTTGGCTGAACGACTCGGGGTCTCCTGGAGGCGTCGCGCCCTTCTTGGCCTTGTTGAAGCCGTCCTGCTGTGGAATGTCTCGGTCCTCTGGGGACACCCCGAGGACGCCCTCTCGGTAGCCCTCGCCGTTTACGCCCTTCTCTTTGCCATCGACGGCCGCTGGACCGGTGCTGGATGGCTCTTCGGTTGCGCGTTCGCCGTCCAGCCATTGACGCTGGTTGTGTTTCCGATCTTGCTGGCTGCCGGCGGGAGGAACCGGGCCATGGGTCTCGTGATCCGAGGCGCACTTCCGCCCGCGGTTGTCACGATCGTCCCGTTGGTGTCTGCCTTTCACACCACCGTCCATACGCTGATCCAGCAACCGACCTATCCGCTTCTCAACCACTCAACCCCGTGGACCACGCTGGCCCCGAAACTGGGCGGTACGGGACTGAATGTCGCCGTCGGGGGCGGCCCCGTGCGGATTGCGGCGTTGGTCCTTGCTTGCGCGCTCGGTTGGTGGGCGCGTCGTTGGCGCGCCTCACCAGAGATGCTCGCATGGACTGCGGCCTTGGCCCTCGCCCTTCGGTGCTACACGGAGTCCGTTATGACGGCGTACTACATGTGGCCGGCCCTGGCCGTGGCCCTCGTGATTGCCGCCAGCAGAAGCGATGGGCAGTTCGGGATCGCCATCGCCGCCGCCGTCGTGACGACCGTCATCGCTCAATGGAAGCTTGGCGAATTCCCCTGGTGGGCCATCGACGTCACGGGTGTCTCAGTGGTGCTGGTCGCTGCCCTCGACATTGCCCACTGGCGTCCGTTCCCCCGAGGCGCCCGAGGCGCCCGAGGCGCCCGGCCTCAGCGGGTGCGTGCCGGCACCTCGGCATCACAGAAGAAGAAGCGCAGGAAAGCGGCGCGGAGCAGTCGAAAACGGACTGGGCGATAGCCAACGACGCTGCCGACGGCGCTCCGCCTGGCAGCAATCGACAACCGCTACCCTCCGCGATGAACGTCTGACCGAGGACGGGCAGGTGGGCCTTCGGTACGCTCCTCGCGGCGAGGTGGGCCCCCCAACCCGTTGCGCCACGCGTGCCCGGAGCGGGATTCGAACCCGCACGCCCCGAAGGACAGGGGCTTTTGAGGCCCCCGCGTCTACCATTCCGCCATCCGGGCAACGAGGCCCGGCAGCCTACCCGTCCCCCTTCGCTGGCCCGGGCGAGGGAGCCGCGACGTGCGGTGGGCGAACGCGTCGCCGGGGCCTACAATTAGCCCCGATGCGCCGGTCCCTCGTCGAACGATCGCTCCGCGATGTCCACAACCGGCTCGTGCGCGGCCGTCAGGAGCTGGCCGTGCTCGACGAGCAGATTCTCGTCTTCACGGACACGGCCGACGATGCCCGCATCCGGTCGCTCGTCTCCGAGACCCCGTTGGCCGGGCACGAATACGCGAGCGCCCAGCGCCACGCCGACGCCGCCATGAGCGAACGCGCCAGGCTGCTGGCCATGATCGGCGACCTCGAACGGCGCCAGGACGAGCTTCTCGGTCAGCTGGTACCAGAGCCGAGATAAGCCGGCAGCCGGCACGCTCGGCACGGGCCGGACTTCCGGCCAAGACGGATCACCACAAACCGGTCACCGACCGGGGGTCATGGAGCCCCACAATCACGGACGACGACGCCGGGACACCGGCACCGAAGGAGAGGCACTCGAGCATGGGCGCACGTGTCGTCATCGCCGAAGACGAGGCCATCATCCGCCTCGACCTCAAGGAGATCCTCGAATCCGAGGGATACGAGGTCGTGGGGGAGACCGGTCGCGGCGACGAAGCGGTCGAGCTCGTCGCCCGCCATGGTCCCGACCTGGCCATCCTGGACGTGAAGATGCCCGGGATCGACGGAATCGAGGCGGCCCGCCGGATCGCGGCCGACAGAAAGGTGGCCGTCCTCATTCTCACTGCCTTCAGCCAGCGCAACCTCATCGAGGACGCGCGGGACGCCGGCGTGTCCGCCTACCTCGTAAAGCCCTTCCAGAGGAGCGAGCTGGTCCCGGCCATAGAGGTGGCGTTGGCCCGGTTCGAGGAGTTCCGGGCCATCGAGGAGGAGCACGCCCACCTGTCCGGCGAGGTGGCGACGTTGGAGGAGAAGCTCGAGACCACGAGGGTGGTGAACCGGGCCAAGGGTGTCCTCATGGACAACAACTCCATGAAGGAGGCAGAGGCCTTCTCCTTTATCCAACGCACGGCCATGACCCGCCGGGCCCGGATGCGTGACGTCGCCCAAGAGGTACTCGACGGAAAACTCTCGCCCTGACACGGAGCCGCTGACGGGTGCGGAGAGGGGCACGGACGCCGCGATGACCAGGACCTAACATCGCCCCGATGGCCGACGACGGGCCCCTGTTCCTCCTCGACGGCAACTCGCTCGTGTTCCGGGCGTTCTTCGCTCTGCCCATCGATCTCGCCACCCGGTCAGGCCAGGTGACGAACGCCGTCTACGGGTTCACCTCGATGCTCGTGAACCTCCTGCGTGATCACAGCCCCAGCGGTATCGGCATCGCCTTCGACCGACCCGAACCGACCTTCCGCGACGAGGTGGTCGAGGACTACAAGGGAAACCGGCCCGAGACCCCGGATCTTCTCGTCCCTCAATTCGCCCTGGTGCGCGACGTTCTCGCCGCCTTGGGTCTACGCACTCTCGAAGTGCCCGGGTACGAGGCCGACGACATCCTGGCCACTCTGGCCACCCAAGCACGGGATTCGGCTCGCGACGTGGTGGTGGTCACCGGTGACCGCGATGCCTTCCAGTTGGTTGAGGATCCGCACATCACCGTGATGTACACCCGCAAAGGACTCTCCGACACTGTCGTCTACGACGAAGCGGGAATCGCCGAGAGGTACGGCGTCCCGGCGTCGTCGTATGCGGTTCTCGCCGCCCTGCGTGGTGATCCCTCCGACAACCTGGCCGGCGTGCCGGGTGTGGGGGAGAAGACGGCTGCAAAACTGGTTTCCACCTACGGCGCGCTCGATGACATCTTCGCCCATCTCGACGAGCTCACCCCGAAGTTGCGCCAGAACCTGGCCGAGAACGAGGACCGGGTGCGACGCAATGCGAAAGTGATTCCCCTGGTCAGAGACGTCCCTCTGGAACTGGGCCTCGACGACTTGGCACTCGGGCTGTGGGACACGCCGGAGGTCAAGCGCGTCTTCGGCGAACTGGAGATGCCCACCCTGTGGCAGCGCTTGGCGCCGCTCATGGGTGATGACGAGACCCCCCTGCCGCGGTCGTCACTGGGAGGAGGGAGCCCGGGATTCGACGTTGCCCAGGTGGTGGCGCAGACCCCGGCCACCCCCGAAGAGGCGGTGGCCGCTCTGGAGACATTGGGCCACCTGGCCCTTGTGTCCCTGGCCCCGGTCTGGAGCGGCGACCCCGGCCGGTCAGCGCTGGCCGGCCTGGCTGTTGCCGGCGCCACCACCGAGCGGCCGCCGGGTGGGGCGGGCGACTCGTCGGACGGGGCGGTGGATCAAGAGGGCGGCGGTTCTGCGGTGTGGATCAGCTCCGATCTGGTGACGACCTCTCAAGTTGTCGCCGCCCTGGGTGCGCTGCTCGGCCCCGGTGGGCGGCGGGTCGCGGCCCACGGAGTGAAGGAGCTCATGCGGGTCCTGCTTCCCCAGGGCATCGACATCGTTGGTCTCGACATGGACAGCGCAGTTGCGGCGTATCTCCTCGACCCGTCGTCAGGGCGCTATCGACTCGAGGACGTCGTCGATGCCCATCTGGGCGTGGCCCTGGACGCCGGGGTGCAGGCGACGGCCGCCGGGCAACTCGATCTCGACGGCGACCCCGCCGAGGACGGTGCCGCGCAGGCGGCTCGCCAGGCGGTAGCCCTCGGTGCGCTGGTGGCGCCGCTGCGCCAGGCCCTGGACAACACCGGGCTCGCCCGACTCCACGACGAGGTCGAGCGGCCCTTGGTCCGCGTGCTGGCGCGGATGGAGGTGGCCGGTATCGGAGTCGACGCCGCCGAACTGCGCCGGATCACAGACGAGTTCGTGGCCGAGTGCGCGCGGCTCGAGGCCGAGATCCACAAGCAGGCCGGCGAGACCTTCAACGTGAACTCCACGCCGCAACTGCGTGCCGTGCTCTACGAGCGCCTCGGGCTCACGCCCGGCCGGAAGACCAAGACAGGATTCTCGACTGACGCCCAGACCCTCGAGCGGCTCCGGGACCAACACCCCGTGATCGAAACCCTCCTGCGCTACCGGGAGGTGGAGAAGCTCCGCTCCACTTACGGTGAGAGCCTGCTCGGCGAGGTGGGGCCCGACGGGCGCATCCATGCCACGTTCCACCAGACCGTGGCCCGCACCGGACGTTTATCCTCGGACCGCCCCAACCTGCACAACATCCCGGTGCGCACCGAAGAAGGTCGGCAGCTGCGGCGCGCCTTCGTCCCCGCTCCCGGGCACCGCCTCCTGGTCGCCGACTACGACCAGATCGAGCTGCGTGTCATCGCCCATCTCGCCGGCGACCCGGGCCTGGTGGCCGCCTTCGCCGAGGGCCGCGATATCCACCGGACCACGGCCGCCCGCGTCTTCGGTGTCCCGGCCGAGGAGGTGACCGGCCCTCAGCGCAACAGGGCCAAGATGGTCTCGTACGGCCTGGCCTACGGCATGGAGGCCTTCGGCCTCGCCCAGAGGCTCTCCATCGAGACGTCCGAGGCGCAGGAGATCCTGGACGCCTACTTCGGTGCCTTCCCGTCGGTGCGCGCCCACATGGAGCAGACCGTCGATGAGGCGCGCTCCAAGGGCTACACCGAGACCCTCTTCGGGCGCCGTCGCTCACTGCCCGACCTGCACTCGCCCAATCGCAACCTCCGTATGGCGGCCGAGCGCCAGGCCATGAATGCCGGCATCCAGGGGCTCGCCGCCGACCTCTTCAAGGTGGCGCTGGTCCGGCTGGACGGCGCCCTCGAGGACCAGGGCCTTGCCTCCCGGCTGGTCCTCCAGGTCCATGACGAGGTCCTGGTCGAGGTCCCGGCAGCCGAGGAGGACACCGTCATGGCGCTTGTCCCCGACGTCCTCGGGGGTGTTGCGGACGTCGTCGGGCTGGCCGTGCCCTTGAAGGTGTCGAGCGCCTGGGGATCCTCCTGGGCCGACGCCAAGGGGTGACCGACCTCACGGCGACGGTCAGCGCGACCATCGCCGCGTACTGCGCTGGTGAAAAGCACGGCGCCGTCCCCGACCGTCCGGCATTCCCGTTATCTCGCCGGTGCGTCGAGCCCGAGCGGCGACTCTCAGGGAAAATGGCTGCCGGGGACTGGAAATGACGGCTCCGGTCGTCAATTTTGGTGATGACACGCGGCCTCCGTACAGGGAGGCTAGGGAGTGCATCTGAGAACCAGGTGCCCACCGACAAGGGGGGGAGTGCAAAGCTATGTTCAAGAAAACTCGTGCGTTGCGCATCGTCGCCAGCGTGGCTTTGGTTGGAAGCGGGATCGGCGCAGCCCTCGGGCTTTCGGGTACTGCCCACGCCGTAACGCCTCCGGTCACAGCGCCGACGAAGATCTACACGACGCCGGACATCGTGCCCAACTCGCAGGCGTCTCAATGCGAGGTCACGCCGTGCGCTGCGACTGCTGACGCGGCGACAACTGTCCACTGGAAGCACCTCGCTGCTGCTGCCAGCTTGGGCACGTCACCTAACTCGGGCACCTACACGCGTGCCTCCGGGTTCGGCATGGTGGTCACCGAATGCAACGCAGGCGTGCTTCTCGGCGACTCCGGTGCATGCAACTCGAGCATCGGGAACCTGGACCATCCAGGCGGACCGTACCTGTACGGTCACCGTCTGAATCGTGCCGGTACCGGGAGCTTGGCTGTTCGTGTGATGGAAGGCACCGTCGGTGACGGCACCTGCACCGATCTTTCGGTGTGCTACCTCACGTTGACGGAAGTGAACCTGAGCAACGACCACCAAACGTGGGTCGAATTGATCCCGATCGCATTCGACGGGAGCTCGTAAGCATCGCCGAAACAACAAGACGTAGCGTCTCGCAGGCCGGGTTCCTCGGAGCCCGGCCTGCGGCGCGCCCATGCCCGGTCGGCGCCCCCTCGGTAGAGACGAGGCCTGCTCGCACCACCGCTCGGCTGGCGTTCCCACGGGGCTGAGGCGGCCCCATCGCCGGATGGCCCGCCGGGCGGCCTGTGGGCGTCACCTCCGGGTTCCGCCCGACCAGAGGACGCATGCGCTGTAAACTGCCCCTCTGTCCTGCTGTTCTGGTCAGGTTTGCCCCTTAGCCGGGCTCCGCACCCAGTGGAGGCAGGTCCAGGCAAAAGTCATACGAGGCCCAGGTAGGGCCGGATGCTTCTCGTCCTCTCGAGGCGCGAGGTGTCTCTATCCTGAAAGCGAGTTCCGAACTCCATGCCCGACGACGTCGCCGGTTCCACCGGCGCAATTGACCCGGCGGTCCCCTCCGCTGCGGCCGCCGGTGAGGTTCCCGGTGCTATCGCCCTGATGTCCGATGCCCCCATGGGCACCTTCGACGAGGCGGGGACCTACATTCCCCGGGCCATCGTCGAGGACGACCTGGACGGGACCTCGCTCGAAGATGCCATCGACGCCACCATCGTCGAGTTCGACGACGGTGACATCGTCGAGGGAACGGTGGTCAAGATCGACCGCGACGAGGTCCTTCTCGACATCGGATTCAAGTCCGAAGGCGTGATCCCCGTCCGCGAGCTTTCCATCCGCAACGACGTCGACCCCGAGGAGATTGTGAGCCTGGGGGAGCGCCTGGAGGCCCTCGTCCTGCAGAAGGAGGACAAAGAGGGCCGACTCGTCCTGTCCAAGAAGCGGGCGCAGTACGAGCGGGCATGGGGCACGATCGAGAAGATCAAGAGCTCCGACGGGATCGTGAAGGGCCCGGTCATTGAAGTGGTGAAGGGCGGACTCATCGTCGACATCGGGCTCCGAGGATTCCTCCCCGCGTCGCTGGTCGAGTTGCGCCGCGTCCGTGAGCTGCAGCCGTACGTCGGACGCAGCATCGAAGCCAAGATCATCGAGCTCGACCGCAACCGCAACAACGTCGTGCTGTCGCGCCGGGCATGGTTGGAAGAGACCCAGAAGGAGCAGCGGGGCGAATTCCTGGTCAACCTGAAGCCCGGGGAGCGCCGACGCGGCGTCGTGTCCTCGGTCGTCAATTTCGGTGCCTTCGTCGATCTCGGCGGCATGGATGGACTCATTCACGTCTCCGAGTTGTCGTGGAAGCACGTGGACCATCCCTCGTCGGTCGTCTCGGTCGGCGACGAGGTCGACGTCGAGGTGCTCGACGTCGACCTCGACAAGGAACGGATCAGTCTGTCGCTCAAGGCGACGCAGACCGATCCGTGGCAGGAGTTCGCCAACTCCCACCAGGTCGGCGAGCTCGTCTACGGGCGCATCACCAAGCTCGTCCCCTTCGGTGCCTTCGTCCAGGTGGGCGACGGGATCGAGGGTCTGGTCCACATCTCGGAGATGGCCGGCCACCACGTCGACCTTCCCGAGCAGGTGGTCACGCCGGGCGAGGAGTTGTGGGTGAAGATCATCGACATCGACCTCCAGCGTCGGCGCATCAGCCTGTCCATCAAGCAGGCCGCCGAAGGTGGCGAGGTGTCCGAGGAGTACCGCGAGGCCTTCGGAGAGCACGCCTACGACGAGCAGGGCAACTACATCGGGTTCGACTACGCCGCCACCGAGTTCACGCCCGAGACCGAGGCCCAGGCCGCCTGGTCGGAGTACGTGGCCGAGCACGGCAGCCCGCCCGAGGGGGCGGAGCTTCCCGCCGGCGTCGAACGCCCGGCGTCCCCGGTGGCCACCCCTGACAGCGCTGTCGTCGCATCGTCGCCCGAGGCCCCGGCGCCGGCGGAGACGTCTCCACCGGCGGCAGAGGCCCCTCCCACAGTCACCGAGCCCTAACGGCGAGACACCACCCGCCCGGGGCAACTCACTGCCATCCGGCGATCGTCTGAACCCTGAGGTTGAGCTTGAGAGTCAGCCCCCGGAGAGGGCCCGGTCCTACTCTCCCGACCCGGGGACCGTCGCTCCCACCGGCGGCGCCGCCGTCATCGCCTCGGCCGGTTGGGCCAACGGGAAATGGCACGCCACGAAGTGGTCGGGGCCGAGGGCCCGCATCTGCGGCTCCTCCGTCGCGCACCGGTCCTGGACGTAGGGACAACGGGTCCGGAACCGGCATCCCGACGGAGGATCGGTGGGAGAGGGAAGCTCCCCGGACAGAACCTCGCCGCGGTCGCCCGCGGCCGACGGATCGGGCTCCGGGATAGAGGCCAGCAACGCGGCGGTGTACGGGTGCGCCGGGTGACGATAGAGAGTCTCGGGTGACGCGACCTCGCACAGCTTCCCCAGGTACATCACCGCCACGCGATCGCTCACGTTCTTCACGACGGCCAGGTCGTGGGCGATGAAGACCATGGTGAGCCCGCGGGCGCGCTTCAGGTCGTCGAGCAGATTGAGGATCTGGGCCTGCACGGACACGTCGAGCGCAGAGACCGGCTCGTCGCAGATCAGGAGTGTCGGTTCGAGCATGAGCGCCCGGGCGATGCTGATCCGTTGGCACTGGCCGCCGGAGAATTCGATCGGTCGACGACCTCCGGCGTCGTCGGGGTTGATGCCGACGGACTCGAGGGTCGCACTGGCCTTCGCCCGGCGTTCGTCACGGGTCCCGATACCCCAGATGGACAGGGGCTCCATGACCGCGTCGAGGACGCGCCGACGAGGATTCAACGACGAGATGGGGTCCTGGAAGACCATCTGCATCTTGGTCCGGGCCTGCCGCAGCTCGCGCGGGCCCAGCGCCGTGAGCTCGGTGCCGGCGAAACGGACGGAACCGGCAGTCAGGCGGGTGGACGAGGGCGACGGCCCGCCCTGTCGTGGACTTGCCGCAGCCCGATTCGCCCACCAGGCCGAGCGTCTCGCCCGGCGGCGACGTCGAAGCTCACGTCGGACACGGCCCGCACGCGACGCTGGGACTTGCCGAATTCGACGACGAGATGCTCGACGCGCAGCAGCATGTCCTCGCCGCGCAGCTGGGCCGTCCCGCTCCCGGCCATCAGGCGCCGGCCCCGGGGGTGTCGGCTCCCGGGCTGTCGCCCGGTGCCACCGTGGGAACGCCGACGGCGGCGGGGACCACCCCCACAGGGACGGCTCCCGTGAAGGCGAGAGCGGCGGGAACGCCGGCGGCGACGTTGCGGGCCAGGGCGTCGTTGCCCTCGGGGGACCCCACCGGGAACCAACACGAGAAGCGGTGTCCGGCGCCGGCCGTCCGCGACGGGGGATCCTCGGTGCGGCACCGGTCCTGGACGTACGGGCACCGGGGGGCGAACCGGCAACCCGGGGCAGCGCGGCAAGGTCGGGAGGCCGGCCCGGGATGGCCCGAAGACGGGTGTGACTGGGATCGGTGAGTCGGGGAATAGAGCTCAGCAGGGCCTCGGTGTACGGCATCCGGGTGTGCGAGAAGAGGTCCTTGGTGGGCGCCTGCTCCACGATGCGCCCGGCGTACATGACGACGATGTCGTCGGCCCGGTTGGCCACGACGCCGAGGTCGTGCGTGACCAGGATCATCCCCATCGACCTCTCCCGTTGCAGGGTGGCCAGAAGGTCGAGGATCTGGGCCTGCAGGTCACGTCCAGCCCGGTGGTCGGCTCGTCGGCCAGGACGAGCTTGGGTCCACAGGCCAAGGCGATGGCGATCATGACCCGTTGCCGCATACCTCCCGACAGCTCGTGGGGGTAGTTCCGCATACGCTGCTCGGGCGCGGGGATGCCGACCGACGTGAGCAGGGCGACGGCCGTGTCGTGGGCGGCGTGGCGGTCGAGGCCGAGACGGATGCGCAGCGACTCGGTCAGTCTGGCGGTCGATCCGCACGACCGGGTTGAGCGCGGTCATCGGGTCCTGGAAGATGATGGCCACCTGGGTGCCCCACACGTCGCGCAGCTGCACCGGGGTCAGGTTCATGAGCTCGTGGCCGGCGAAGCGGACGGATCCCGGAGCGTTCCAGGTGGGTGTTGGGGAGCAGACCCATGATGGAACGTGTGAGAACGGTCTTGCCCTGAGCCGGACTCACCCACCACGCCGAGCGTCTTGCCCCGGTCCAAGGTGAAGCGAGACGCCGTCGATCGCCCGCACCAGCCCGCGGGCGGTGTGGAAGGCGGTGTGCAGGTCCTGGACGTCGAGAAGCGGCTCCTCGAGCTCTGAGGCGTCGGGGAACGAGAGATGTGGTGTGCGCTGCCGCTTGAGGCTCACAGGTTCCCCTCCCGGACGTCGAAGCGGGTACGCAGCCGGTCCGCCATCAGGTTGAGGGCCAGCGAGCAGGAGGAAGATGTAGATCGACGGCCAGAGGGCGATGATACGGGTTGACCTGCAGGAGGTTGTTCGTCACCCCTTCGTTGATGATGTTGCCCAGCGACGCCGTGGGTAGCTCGACCGACAGCCCGAGAAAGGCCAGCGACCCCTCGAGAATGATGGCCACGGCCACACCGATGAGCGCGAACGACACCGCCGCGGGGATGACGTTGGGAAGGAGCTCCTTGAACAGGATCCGCCACGTCGTCGCCCCCATGGTCCGGGCGGCCACGACGAACTCGCGGTTGGCGAAGGACAGCGTCGTGGCCCGGATGACGCGGAAAGAGGCTGGGCGCCCCGGCGACGGCGAAGATGATGGTGAGCTTCAGGAGGGTCCGCGGGAGCCAGAACGCCTCGATGACCATGATGGCCAGCAGTGCCGGGAAGGCCAGAAGACGAGGGACCCGGCGTTCAGGACGCTGTCGGTCCATCCCGCCCCGGTAGCCGGCCAGCAGCCCGAGCGCGCCGCCGACCGCCAAGGCCGAGGCCGACCGATGCGAAGCCGATGACGAAGGACACACGCGATCCGAAGATGATCCGCGACAGCAGGTCCCGGCCGAGGTCGTCGGTGCCGAGAAGATGGTGCAGGCTCGGACCGGCGTTCACCGCCGAGTAGTTCTGGTAGTTCGGATTGGTGAGCGGGAGCAGCGAGGCGAATATGGCCAGCAGGATCATCAGGACGACCCAGGCCGAAGGAGATCCAGAAGACGGCCCCCAAGGCGGTTCGCCGGGACGTGGTCGGCCGGGGCGGGTTCGGCCACTACCCGGCAGTGATTCGACCTCTCGGATCCGCTCGAAGGCGGGGGTCACAATGCCGGATCTCAGCCACGGCGAACCCTCGGGTCGAGGAACGGTGAACAGGACGTCGACGCCGAAGTTGATCACGACGTAGGCGATCGCCGCGACCAGGGCCATGCCCTGGACGACCAGGTAGTCGCGCGAGTTGATGGCGGCTATGAGCTGAAAGCCGATACCGGGGAGTTGGAAGAGGCAGCTCCACGACGAAGGCCCCGGTGAACAGGGAGCCGATGCTGAGGCCGGCCCCGGCCAGGAGGGCGAACGACGACGGCCGTAGCGCATGGCGCAACAGGATGTACGGAGTCGACAGCCCCTTGGCCCGGGCCATGGTGATGAAGTCCTCCTGCAGGGTGGCGATCAGGTCGGCGCGCAGGAGGCGGTAGTAGATGGCCACCGACCCCACGGCCAGGGAGATCGACGGCAACAGGACGGACTTGAGATTCGGCCATAGTCCCTGGGACAGGGGGTTGAAGCCGGTGGCCGGGAAGATGTGGATCTTCACCGCCACCACCAGGACGAGGACCACGGCCACGACGAACGTGGGGATGGCCAGCATGCCGTAGGTCGACGTGGTGGCGATGCGGTCGAACAGCCCGTTCGGTCGCAGGGCGGCCACCAGGGCCAGCGGGATGGCCACCAGGAACGCCAACAGCTGCGACACGATGATCAGCTCGAGGTCGATGGGAAAGGCGACGCCGATGGCATTCGAGACCGTCTGGTGCGTCAGGAACGAGATTCCCAGGTTGCCGTGGAGCACGTTGCCGATCCACGTCCAGTACTGGGCCGGGAGGGACTTGTTGAGACCCAGCTGGTGGAGCAGCTCGGCGCGGGCCTGGGCCGTGTCGTTCGGGCCCAGGATGGAGATCGTCGGATCGCCGGGCAGGAGGTGGACGAGCAGGAAGGCGACGATGGAGATGAAGAAGGTGATGACGACCAGCTGGACGACCCGGCCGCTGATGTAGCGAGTCATCGCCCTGGTCTTCCTCAGGCCTTCATCCAGATCTGGGCGGGAGTGAAGACGCCGCCGCCGAATCCCTGGCCCTGCGTGCCGTCGGGCAGGATGGGATTGTCGAAGTTCTGCACCGTGGTGTTCCCCGTGATCGACCACGGTGCCCTCGAGAACCACAGGTACGGCAGGTCCTCGGCCAGCAGCCGGTCCACTGTCTGGTACGCCTCGATCCGGGCCGACGGGTCGGCGTGGGTCCGGCCCTGTTGCAGAGCGGCCTCGATGCGGGCGTCCTTGTTGCGGGCGAAGTTGAGGGCGATGGGCGGGTTGGCCGTGGTCGGACTCAGCCAGACGTAGTTGAGGTCAGGGTCGGGAGCTCCGAATTGTTCGTCTGCCGCCGCCTGGAACTTGGCCGCCCACCAGCTGGTTGATGTACTGGACCTGCTGGATCTGGTTGAGCGACACCCTGAACCCGGCGAGCTGCCACATGCTCTGCGAGGGCCTGGATGATCTCGGCCTGTCGGGGGTCCGTGATGTCGATCAGCTGGAGGTTCAAGGAGCCCCCGTGGTTGGGAGCGGCTTTGGCCACCAGCTGCTTGGCCTTGGCCAGGTTGTAGACGGGATAGCCGTTGTTGGCCGCCCGGTAGATGGAACCCGGTGGGAACAGAGAGGTGTTGGGCGTGAGCACCCCTCGTCCGAACAGCCTGACGATCTCGGCCGGGTCGGTGGCATACGCCAGCGCCTGGCGGACCGTGAGGTCGTTCAGCGGTGGAACCGACACGTTGAGCATGATGAAGTCCATGTCCGGCTGGCCGTGGGTCTGGTGGAGGTCGGTCACCTGCTGGAAGCTGCTGCTGGTCTGCAGGTCGGCGATGATCCCCGGGTCGTGCGACACCATGAGGTCGACCGTGCCTGATCGCAACGACGACTCGCGCGACTGGTCCGAGACGATCGGCTTGAAGGTCAGCGTGTCGAGGTAGGGCAGGCCCTTGCGCCAGTAGTTCGGATTCCGCTCCACCGTGAAATGGTCGTTGGGTTCCCACGACACGATCTTGAACGGCCCTGTGCCTACCGGATTCTGCGATCCGGATTTGCTGTCCAGCTGCGACAGGGCGATGAGGTAGCCCACCTGGGTGGCCAGATAGGCCGGGAAGGCGACCAGGGGCTCGACGCAATTGAAGGTGACGGCCATGTCTCCCGACTTGGTCACGCTGGTAATGGGTGTCACGGCCTGGGCCGTGAGTGCCGAGGTCTTGAGGGCGTGGAAGTTCTGCAGGACCACGTCGGTGGTGAGCGGGGACCCGTCATGGAACTGCACGTTCGGCCGCAGGTTGACCGTCCATGCGGTCATGTCGGTATTGGGGACCACGGATAACGCCAGGTGGGGTCGGATGGACCCGTCGGCGGCCACCGACGTCAACGTGTCGAACACGGCGTTGGCGTAGGTCAATCCGGTGTTGTCGAAATGGCTCTGGGCCGGAAGGAATCCGTCGATATCGGAGCTCATGCCGATGATGGCGGAACCGCCGAGATGGGGTTTGGCCGTGCTCACACCCGGGGTGGTCGTGGAGCTGCTGGTGCCGGAGGGGGTCGAGGCCCCGCAGGCCGACAGCAGCGCCGGTGCCCCGGCGCCCGCCATGGCCAGGCCGGCCGCGGTGGCCGCGCCGCGCCCCAGGAATGTCCTTCGGTCGTAGCGGTCTGCGGAGTCGGCCACGCTTCCCCCCTCGGGTCATGCTCCTGTGCCCGTCGCGGGCTGGGTCTGCCGGCGCTGGCGCACCCCACCTCGGGGACCGGGTGGATCCCGGTTCCGGTGGGCGCCGCCATGGTAGACGTCTCGCCCTCCTCGGGGCGGGCAACGTCGTCGCCGGCCTCGGTGGCCGGCCGGTGCCGCTCCCGCCGGTGTCCGGCGCCACACCCACCGGGCTCCCGGGCGCCCGATGGGACCGTCGGTACCATGCTGCGATGGACGGGATGCCGATGCCGGTCGCCACGACCGACGTCTCGACCCCGATGTCGGGCCCGACCACCCGAGCCGCCTCGCCCGTGGCCGGCCGGAGCGCGGGTCCGTCACGACGGGGGACGACGTCCTGGGCGCTGCGGGCGTCGATCGTCCCCTGGATCGTGGCCCGCCTCGCCGTGGGTGCGGCACTGGCCGTCGCCCACGAGCTGGCCGCCAGCGACCACCTGTCGGCATCCGCCGTCTCCCGCATCCATCAGGGACTCCTCGGATGGGACGCCGGGTGGTACGAATCCATCGCCCGTCACGGCTACTCCGGTGCCGGCCACGCCTCGTTGCGGTTCTTCCCTCTCTTTCCCCTCCTGGCCCGGGGTCTCTCCGTCCTCCCCGGGGTGAGCGTGGGGACGGCCGTGGTGGTGGTGGCCAATGCCTGCGCCCTGGCCGGCACCGCCGTCCTGGTGGGCCTGGTCCGATGGGAGACCGGTGACGAACGGTTGGCGGCGCGGGCCGCCTGGCTGGTCTGTCTGGCCCCGGCGGCCTTCACCTTCGTCATGGGGTATGCCGAGGGCACGTTCCTGCTGTTGTCGGCGGCGACGTTCTTCGCCCTGCGGGCCTGCCGGTGGTGGTGGGCGGCGGCACTCGGAGCGGCGGCAGGACTCACCCGCCCCCTCGGCGCCCTTCTTCTCGTTCCCGCCGCCGTCGAAGCCTGGCGCGGGCTGCGGTCGACGACGGCCGGGGAGCGCCTGGGGCGCGCTGTCGCCGTGGCCGCTCCCGCCATCGGCACCGGGGCGTTCCTCGGCTGGGTCGGTTGGCGCTACGGCGGCGTCTTCACCCCCCTCCGCCTCCAGGAGGAGGGGGGGCATCATGGCCATCTCGTCGATCCGCTGGTCACGTTGGCCCATGACGCCTCCTTTCTCGTCCACGGTCACCATCTGAGCGAGGCCCTTCATCTCCCGTGGGTGCTGCTCGCCGTGGGCCTGGTCGTCGTGACTTTGCGGTCGTGGCCGGCCGCCTACGGGGCGTTCGCGGCAGCCGTACTCGCCGCCGCGCTGACCGGAAGCAATCTCGACTCGTTCGAGCGCTACGCCCTCTCCGCCTTCCCGCTCGTCGTGGCCGGCGCCACCTTGACCTCGAGCGAGCGGGTGCTGCGGGTGGTTCTGGTCTCGAGCGCCGTCGGTCTGGTCGGGTACGCCCTCCTCGCCTTTACCAACCTCTATGTGCCCTGACGCCCTCCATGTGCCCTGCCACGCGCCCGTGACCGTCCGCACCCGCTGGCGGTTCGGAGCCGACGTAGTCTTCGCCCGGATCGCGGGCGCGTCCGGCTCACGTGGGACACCGGCCACTGCCTCCGGCCGCCCGGACGGAGCGCCACGGGAGGAACGTGCGGCGGGGCAGTGTTGACGTGACGTCGTCGACGGAGCCACCCCTACCCGAGCCCGCCGCGGCCGTCGGCGATCTCCGTCGCGTCCTGCCGATCGTGGCCGCCGGCGCCGCCGCCGGCGTATCCAGCCTGGTCACGACCGTCCTCGTGGCGCGACTGCTCACGAGTCGTGGCTACGGCGCCTTCATCGTCCTCCTGGGTCTGTTCCTCGTCTTGTCCATGCCCGGCTCCGCTCTTCTCGTCGCCGTCGTCCGCCGCATCACCGCCTGGGAGAGCGAAGGGCACGCGGCCCGGGTCCATGCCTGGGTCGTCCGGGTCCATCGCGTGGGCGCGGCGGCCGTCGTCGTCTTGGCCCTGGCCATCTGGCTCGTCCGGGCCCCGTTGATCGGTGCCCTCTCACTCCCCGGCCCGGGGGGAGTGGTCGAGATCCTGACGGCGGCGGGGATCTTCGTTCTGGTCTCGATCGACCGGGGACTGTTACAAGCCCACCAGGACTACCGCAATCTGTCCATCAACATCGTCCTGGAGGCGGTGACCCGCACCGCGTGCACCATCGGATTCGCCGCTCTCTGGGGGGTCACCGGCGCCGCCCTCGGTGTCCTGGCGGGGGAGCTGGTCACCGTCGTCCACGCCCGGGTCACGGCCATGGCCGCCCTGGCCCGTGGTCCCCAAGTGGGCCCGGTGGTCAACGGGCCGGCGATCTCCCCGGCCCCCGTTGCGGTGGAGGGCCCCCCGGTGCCGGCGTCGGCGCACACGGCGCGTCACCTCGCCACCGACATGGTGACCGCGCTGACCAGCCTGGCACTGCTCGCCGTTCTCCAGAACGCCGACGTGATCGGTCTCGGCAGCCAGGCACCCCATCGCTCCGGCTCGTACGCGGCCATATCGGTTCCGTCCAAGGCGCTCGTCTACGCCGCCCTGGTGTTCGTCAATTATCTGCTGCCCGAGTCGGCCATCCGGTGGCACCAGGGGTCGCACGCACTGCGCCAACTCGGCCACACCCTGCTGATCCTGGCCCTGCCCGCGGCGGTCCTGCTCGGGGTGGCCACGGTGGCGCCGAAGTCGCTTCTCGACGTGGTCTTCGGGTCCAAGCTGGCGGCCGCCGCCCCCGCCTTCGCCACCCTCGTCCTGGCCATGGTTTTCCTGTGCGTGACCGTCGTTCTCACCGTCTATCTGCTCGGAGTGGGATGGCGTTGGATCGTGCTCTTGCTGGCATTGGGAACCGGCGCCCTCGTCCTCTTCACCCTGCGTGCCGACGGCCAGTATCTGGCCACGGCCCGCGCCGACCTGGTCATCCAGGCCGCCCTGGCGCTGGCCACGGGGGCCGCCCTGGTGGTGATGCATCATCGTTCGGGACGGCGCTGGGCCCCCGGCCCCGGCGGTGGACAGGCCGTGGCGGCCAGGGTGTCCGAGGGCGGGGGAGCGTCGGACCCAGGCGCCGTGACCGAGTCGAGATACCGTGGTCCGGGCTGACCAGGGAGCATCCGACGTGACGGACGAGGCAGGCAGACGAGGGACCATCGGGGAGTTGACCGTCGACACTCCTGTTGGCCCTGTTGGCCCTGTTGGCCCTGTTGGCCCTGTTGGCCCTGATGCCCCTGTTGTGGCTGTTGGTCCTGGTGCGGGTGAGGAACACGGCAACGATGCAGACGGCCCCCGGACCGGGCCTGAGCGGTTGCCGGCCGGGTCCCTCCGCCTCGATCAGGCGGCGGCCGCCGCCGAGAAGGCGGGCCTGGCCTCCATCCACCTCCTCGCCTGGCGGGACCTGGACGATCCCGAAGCCGGGGGGTCCGAGCTCCACGCCCACCGCATCGCCACCCTCTGGGCCGCCGCCGGCATCGACGTCACCCTGCGGACATCACGGGCGCCCGGCCACGGACCGTTCACCCGACGCGACGGCTACCGCGTGGTGCGGAAGTCGGGTCGCTATGCCGTCTTCCCGCGCAGCGCCGTCAGTGGCCTGGTCGGACGCCGTGGCCGACCCGACGGTCTGGTCGAGATCTGGAACGGGATGCCCTTCTTCTCGCCGGTGTGGGCCCGGTGCCCGCGCATCGTCTTCCTCCACCACGTCCACGCCGAGATGTGGCAGATGGTCATGTCCCGACGACTGGCCCCCGTCGGGGCCTACGTCGAGCGACGGGTGGCCCCCCCCTTCTACCGACGCAGCCGGATCGTCACGCTGTCGTCCTCGTCGCGCGACGAGATCGTCTCGATGCTCCGCTTGTCGACGAGCCAGGTCAGCGTCGTCCCCCCCGGCGTCGATCCCCGCTTCACCCCGGGTCCGCAGCGGTCGGCGGACCCCCTGGTCCTGGCGGTGGGCCGTCTGGTCCCGGTGAAGCGCTTCGATCTCCTGATCGACGCGCTGGCGTCGGTCCGCCGCACCGTCCCGGGGCTGCGGGCCGAGATCATCGGCGAGGGTTACGAGCGGCCCCACCTCGAGGCGCGTATCCGGGCGACCGGTGCCGGCGGCTGGATCGAGCTCGTCGGACGGCGGTCCGAGGACGAGCTGCTCGCCGCCTACCGCCGGGCCTGGGTCCTGGTCAGCACCTCCCAGCGCGAGGGCTGGGGGATGACCATCACCGAAGCCGCCGCCTGTGAGACCCCGGCGGTGGTCACCCGCATCGCCGGTCACAGTGACGCCGTCGTCCACGGCGTCACCGGCATCCTGGTGGACACGCCGGACCAGTTCGGCGGGGCCCTCGAGGCGGTGCTCGGCGACGAGACGGAGCGCCGGCGACTCGGTCGTGCCGCGCGCGACCACGCCGCCCGCCTGACGTGGGAGGCCACCGCGGCGGGCACTCTGGAAGCGCTCGTCGGTGAGGCCGAGGCCCGTCGGTTGCGCAGAACCTGAGGCTGACGACGACCGTCGTCGACGGGGCCGGCTACGCGTCCGGCGACGATCCGGCGACGGGATCGACGGCGTCCGTCGGGTCCGTCACGGCGTCGTCTCGCTGAGCGCCCCGGCGGGCGATCTCCACGATGGCGTCGGCCGCGAGCAGGACGACCGCCGTCCAGGCGAGGTCGCTGGCGGGCTCGAAGTTGATGGGCCACCCGCCGGCGGGGAAGTGGTACGTCGACTGGTGCATGACGGTGTAGACGGCGGTCGAGGCCACCAGGCCGAGGGCCGTCAGCGTCAGGAGGAACCGGAGATGCCGGACCACGAGGACGACGAGGACAGCCGCCGCCACCGCCAGTCCGATCCTCGGTCTGGTCAGTACCCCGGCGGCGATCGCCCCGGCCAGGACGGGGGCGACGACGACCGCCCACCACCGCGGCCGGCGTCGGGCGGCCGCCAGCGGTGACGTGAGCTCGGGTGGGTCGTCGCGTCGCCAGCTGACACGGCCCGGGGTGGTGGAACCGCTCACGGCGCCGTCCTCCGTCCGCCGCCGTCGCCGCCGCCCGAGGATGCGTCGACGCCAGCGATTGGGCAGGAGCGCCAGGAACACACAGAGGACCCCGGCGGCGGCCGACACCACCAGGGCGGTGTGGACGCGGCCCTGCGGCACCCACGTCAGGGTCACGTCGAACGTTCCCCCGTGGGCGGCGCCGACGGCGGAGGGATCGACCAGCCAGCCGTTGGCGAACCCGTCGATGAGTAACCCCGGTCCGAGGTTCCTGCCTCCCGTCGAGGCCGTCCACCCCTTGTTCACGCTCTCGCCCAGGGTCAGCCAGAACGGACCGCTCGCCCCGGTCACGGCCAGGTGCACCATCGTGGCCGTCTGACTCACCACGTCCACGGTCGGTGCCGGCCCCGGCGTGGGGGCGGGCAGCGGTCCCCCGGGGAACTCCGCCTGGGCGCCCCCGCCGGCGGCGGAGTCGAGCACCAGCTGGTCGATGTCGAAACCGGTGACATGACCGGACGCGCTCTGGATCACGTGGTGTCCGGCGCCCAGGGTTATCCCGTGGGCGTCGGCCCCGCACGGCTGGACGGTCAGCGTGTCCCCGTCCAGGGCCGCCTGCGTGGTGCCGGTGATCCGCACCGACACCGGTCGGCCGTCGACGGTGAGGAGATCGGACTGACAGTTTCCCGGCATCGCCCCCGGTGCTGGGGGAGCGTCGACGCCGGGGAGCCCGAGCTCGGCGATCCCGATGGGAAGCGTGATCGGGCTGTGGGAGTAGTAGTTCTCGGTCTCTTCCTGCCGGACCCCGGTGAAGGTGACCTGGATCTGCTGTCCTCTCAAGACGGGGAAGCTGACCGGCACCGACACGGTGGCGTCCTGGCGCCGGCCGTCGGCGATGGGGGGCAGGGTGACCCGGTCCGACCCGTTCTCGGTGGAGATGGTCATGGCCGTGGGCACCGAGTGGTGACCGTCGGCCACCACCTGGAGGTCGAGATGGTCGAAGGTGATCGGCCGGGGGACGTGGACCTGGATCCACTCACCGACCTGGGGCCCGAATCCCGGAGACCACATCGTCGACGCCTTCCCGTCCACGGCTGACGACGCCGTGTCGTGCAGATCGCCGGGGAGCCGGCCGTTGGAGTACGCCACGACCCCGCTCCCCGTACTGCCGGGCCGCCCCACCAGTGTGTCGATGGTGGCGTCGGGAATCAGCGTGCTGACGGTGGCCGTCCCCGACAGGGTGAACGTCCGCGTCGTCGGCAGCGAGAACTCCCGGCTCAAGGTGGCCTCGAGGTCCGACCGCGGAGGTATCGGGGCCACCCGCTGGCGGGTCATCACGATGGCCAGGCGGTGCGACTGCGAACCGGCCCCGGCCGCACCGAGCAGGTCGTCGGGCATGGCCACGACCTCCTGTTCCTGCGCCCCTCCCACCTTCACCTCGGCCAGCCCCACCGGGGAGGCGTTCTGGATCCGGGTGGGGCTCGCCCCCCGGAGGTTGGTGTCGTCGATGGTGACCCGCAGGGTCGTGAAGGTCCGCGTCGGGAACACGATGGCCTGGCCCGCCGCCGTCAGGGACCGGGGCCCGAGGGCGACGGTCACGGGGGTACGACCGTCGAAGGTCAGCGTGACCTTCGTGATCCACTGGTTGTTCACGCCGGACAGCGGCTGGACGAGCGTCACCCGGTTCGTGGTCAGAGGGCCGTCCAGCGCCACCTGCCACCACTGGTGCACGGGAACCGTGAAGGCCCCCGTCTCCCACGCCGTGGCGAGATTGCCGTCGAGAGCCTGGCTGGGCCGGTCCTCGGGAAGGTAGTCATCGACGTTGCCGTAGGAGGAGGCCGTGATGGCGGCCACCCCCTGCAGGGCCACGGTGGTCTGGGCGTCGGCCGGCGCCCCGGGGAAGAGGTCGAGCGGAGCGTTGTTCGGATCGGTCGGTTGCGGCTGGGCCTTCGTCAACGTCGCCCCGGCGTTTCCGAGGACCGTGTTCCACCGGAAGGCCTGCTTGCGATTGCTGTCGGTGAGGACGAAGGTCGAGTTCCCGGCCAGCGCCTGATCCTGCGCCACGGGGTGGGTGTCGAGCGTCCCCGCGTAGACGATGGCGGAGTCCGTGTTCAGCAACCCGGCCGAGGCGGCCTCGTCCAGACCCACCCCGTCGCCGTCCACCACCAGCTCGCCCGACGTCGACTCCCCCCGCACGATGGGCCGGGGATCGGTCACCGCCATCACCTCTTCCGGCGCCGGCCAGGCCTGGTCCGGCGACGTGGCCAGGGCCTCCTCGTCGGTCAGGGGTATCAGCGAGACGTTGGGCCGGGGGGAGCCGTAGCCCATGGGGGCGGACAACCCCGGTGGGGTGGGCGTGAGCGCCTGCGCGATCGGAAGGGGACGCGGCGTGTTGTACCGCTCGTAGGCCAGGTCGTTCTGGACGAGAACGTCGCCGGCACTCATCAGCCGGGCCAACGGGGCGATGGCGTCGGGCTCCACCATCCCGTTCTGCATGGGATTGTCGAGCCCGTAGAGCAGGTCGTAGGACGCCAGGGACCCGAGCGCCTGCTGTTCGCGGGTGACGAAGGGACGCGTCAGGAGGCCCGGCCACACGGGATCGATGACGTCGCCGTACCGGTAGGCGGCGAAGTTCTCCCCGGGAATGGCGAGGACACGCGTGCCCTGGTGCTCGGCGTTCAGCGCGGCGGCGGTCTGGGTGACATACGACGGGGGATGCGCCGGGATGCTGAAGTGGTCGGCCACCGTCGTCCCGTTGAACACCGGCGGGTCGGCGGCCACGATGACGCCGACGGCCACCAGGGCGGCGAAGGTCCCCACCACCCGGCCCCGCCGCCACAGCGCCGTGATCCCGGCGCCGGTCAACATGGCCAGGCCCAGGATCACGGTGGGCGTGGCCCGGTCGCCGGAGCGCAACGCCAGGCCGGCCTCGGTCCGGGTCATGAACGTCTTGATGGCGCGGGCCACGAACGAACCCGACGTGTACGGGTGGGCGCCCACCGCCAGGACCGTCGCCACCAGGACGAGGAGGACGAAGTAAGCCCGCGCCCGCCAGCGGACGATCATGGCGCCCATGAAGGCCAGGAGGGGAACGGCGAAGCTCAGGGCGATCAGCCACAGCTGCTGGGTGAACTGGATCGACGTCGACACCCACTGCCCGAGCTCGTCGCCGTCGTAGAAGTACCAGTAGCCGAGGCCCCGCAACACCTCCGAGGCGAGCGAGGTGGCGGCGACCGTCGGTACCGTCTCGGTGTACTTGAGGATGTTGAGCCCGTCGCCCCCCTCGACCGCCAGGGCGGCCACCCACCACAACGACACCAGGACCACGAGCACGGCGATCCGCCACGCGGCCGCCCACGCGTCGCGCCACCAGGCCTCCTTGGCGACGAGCACGGCGTAGGGAAGCCACAGGGCCGGGGCCAACCCGGCGTAGATGGCCGAACTGGCGTTGATGCTGCTGACGCTCAGCCACACCAGGGCGAACAACGCCGGGAAGCGCCAGCCCCGCACCCGCACCGACCGGGCGGCCAGCGCGATCAGCCAGGGCAACGCCGCGTAGGGCAGGAGGATCACCGAGATCCGGCCCACGTACTGCAGGAAGTAGGGCGAGAGCATGAACGCCGTCGCCGCCACCAGTCGACCGGGGCCGTGGACGCCCATGGTCCGGCACAGGGCCAGCACGCCGGCCCCGGCCACGAACAGGATGGTTCCGACCCACAGCCGCTGACCCATCCACAGCGGGATCCCCAGTGCGTGGACCACCCAGAAGAACGGGCCCATCGGCCACAGGTACCCGATCTGCTCGTGGGTGACCGTCCCCAGACCGACCGTCGGGTCCCACATCGACGCCGACTGCCGCAGGAACGTCCCCGGGTCGAGATAGAGATAGCTCTTCGTGTCGGCGCTGGCGACCCCGGGCTGTGCGAACAGCTGGGGGATGTAGGCCAGGGCGGCCAGGGTCAGGTGCAGAGCCCACGACGTGGCCGGCGACACCCACGCCCGGACGCGACCGGCCGCGGCGTCGTCACCACCGTCCCCGCCGTCGGCGCCGTTCCCCCTGTCGCCGTCTCCCGGATCGACCTCCGGCGCCGACGCGTCGACCGACTCCCGGTCCGCCACCGCAGCCGACTCCACCGCAGCCGACTCCACCGCGGGCGTCTCCACGGTCAGACTCAACGATTCAGTCCTCTCCGGGCGTCCGCCGCCCGCCCCTGGCTCGGTCACCCCGGGTCCGATGACCGCCGGTAGTGTACGTGGGTCATCGAACCGCCTCGGAGCACCGAAAGAAGGAGCCGGTGGCGAAACTCACGGGCGAGCGTCCACTCGTCGGGATCACGCCGGACTCGCTCCTGGCCCTCCACGCGGCGGGGTACAGGGCCGTCCGCGAGCGGCTCGGCCCGGGCCGGATGCTCGACGTCGGTTGCGGCCAGGGTTTCGAATCGGCCCTCTTCGCCGCGGCCGACCGACCCGTCGTGGGGGTGGACTACAGCTTCGAGGCGGCCGCCGAGGCCACCGGCCGCCACCGCTCGGAAGGACTGCGCGTGGCCCAGTGCGACGCCCGCCGTCTCTCCCTCGGCACCGGCACCTTCGACTGGGTCTGCTCGTCACACCTGATCGAGCACTTCCCCGACGCCGAGGCCCACGCCGACGAGCTCGCCCGCGTCCTCTCGCCCCAGGGAAAGGCCTTCGTCATCACCCCCAACGCCCCGGCCGACTTCGAGAACCCCTTCCACATCCGTCTCTTCCGCCGGTCCGAGCTGGTCTCAGTGCTCCAACGCGTCTTCGACGACGTCTGGGTGGGAGGGATCGACGCCGTCCCCCGGGTGAAGGACGACTTCCGCCTCCGGCGCGAGAAGGCGGCCAGGGTCCTCAAGCTCGACGTCTTCGATCTCCGCCACAAGATCCCCCGTTCCTGGTACGTCGGGGCCTATACCCGGGCACTGCCCCTGGCCTACCGGTTCATGGCCAAGTCCGACACCGGCGGCGGCACCGGCATCACCGACGACGACTTCTTCGTCACCGAGGACGTGGACGACACGACCCTCGTCCTCCTGGCCGTGGCGGGCAAGCCGCGCCGCCCCGGTCCGTGAGCCCGTCTCCATGAGATCGTGCTCGCCGTCGGCCTGACGGGGGGGATCGGGTCGGGGAAGTCGACGGTGGCCGATCTCCTGGTGGAGCGGGGTGCGGTCCTGATCGACGCCGACCGGATCGCCCGGGAGGTGGTGGCGCCCGGCGGGGCCGCCTACGAGCCCTCGTCGACCGCTTCGGCCCGGGCATCCTGGCCGCCGACGGCACCCTCGACCGGGCCGCGCTGGCCGCTCTCGCCTTCGCCGACGCCGACTCGGTGGCGGCGCTGAACGCCATCACCCACCCGGCCATCTCCACCGTCATGCTCGCCCGCCGCGACGCCGAGAGCGGGACGCGACCACGTGGTGGTCCTGGACATCCCCCTGCTCAAGGCGGTCCACCGCGACCTCCTCGCCCTCGACGCGTCGTCGTGGTCGACACTCCCGTCGAGCTGGCCCTCGACCGGCTGGTCGAGCAGCGGGGCTTCAGCCGGGAGGACGCCCGAGGCCCGCATGGCGGCCCAGCCCAGCCGCGAGGAGCGGCCGCGAGGGCGCCGACGTCGTCATCGACAACTCCTCCGACCTGGCCCATCTCGTCGCCGAGGTCGACCGGGTCTGGGCGTCGCTCGAGCTGGCCCAGCCGACGCTCCGAGCGCGACGGCCGCCGAGCCGGGACTGATCACACCTCCCCGGTACCATCGGACGGTGCCCGCGTCTCGAGGTCGTCTCCCCGCTGCGCCCGGCGGGCGACCAGCCCGGGCCATCGCCTCTCTGGCCGAAGGGATCGACCGCGGCGACCGCTACCAGACCCTGCTGGGCATCACCGGGAGCGGGAAGACGGCCACCATCGCCTGGACCATCGAGGCGGTCCAGCGGCCGACCCTGATCATCGAGCCCAACAAGTCGCTGGCCGCCCAGCTGTCGGCCGAGCTGCAGCGAGCTCTTCCCGAACAACCGGGTCGAGTACTTCGTCTCCTACTACGACTACTACCAGCCCGAGGCCTACCTGCCCACCTCGGACACCTACATCGAGAAGGACTCGTCGATCAACGACGAGATCGACCGGCTGCGCCACGCCACCACCTCGAGCCTCCTGCTGCGGCGCGACGTCATCGTGGTGGCGTCGGTGTCGTGCATCTACGGCCTGGGCTCGCCCGACGAGTACCGCCAGCCGGATCATGGTCGCTGCGGCCCGGTGACACCGTCGACCAGCGCGACCTGCTGCGGAAGCTGGTCGACCTGCACTACGACCGCAACGACGCCGTCCTCGCCCGGGGCCAGTTCCGGGTCCGGGGCGACACCGTCGAGCTGCACCCCGCGTACGAGCAGCAGGCCGTGCGCATCGAGCTCTTCGGCGACACAGGTGGAGCGGATCCGCCACTTCGACGCGCTGACCGGCGAGACCTGGGCGAGGACCTCGACGAGCTGGTCGTCTTCGCCGCCACCCACTACGTCGCCGGCGACGAGACCATGCGGCGGGCGGTCGCCTCGATCGAGGCCGAGCTGCGGCAGCGGCTGGCCGAGCTGCAGTAGCCAGGACAAGCTGCTCGAGGCCCAGCGGCTGCGGCTGCGCACCGAGCACGACCTCGAGATGCTGGCCGAGGTCGGGGTGTGCAACGGCATCGAGAATTACAGCCGCCACCTCGACGGTCGGAAGCGCGGGGGAGCCGCCCCACACCCTGCTCGACTTCTTCCCCGAGGACTTCCTGACCGTGATCGACGAGAGCCACGTGGCCGTGCCCCAGATCCACGGGCAGTACGAGGGCGACCGGTCGCGCAAGGCGACCCTGGTCGAGCACGGCTTCCGGCTGCCCTCGGCCCTCGACAACCGGCCCCTCACCTTCGACGAGTTCACCGAGCGGGTCGGCCAGGTCATCTTCCTGTCGGCCACCCCGGGCGCCTACGAGCTCGAGCGTGTCGAGCCAGGTCGTCGAGCAGGTCATCCGGCCGACCGGTCTCGTCGACCCCGAGGTGGTGATCCAGCCCGACCACGGGCCAGATCGACGACCTCCTCGAGCGGATCCGACCACGGCGTCGGACGCGGGCGGTCGGGTGCTCGTCACCACCCTGACCAAGAAGATGGCCGAGGACCTGACCGACTACCTGCGTCGAGCTCGGTGTCCGGGTCCGCTACCTGCACTCCGACGTCGACACCATCACCCGCATCGAGCTGCTGCGCGACCTGCGGCTGGGGGAGTACGACGTGCTGGTCGGGATCAACCTGCTCCGCGAGGGCCTCGACCTCCCCGAGGTCCAGCTCGTGGCCATCCTCGACGCCGACAAGACGGGCTTCCTGCGCTCGGCGTCGTCGCTCATCCAGACCATGGGGCGCGCGGCGCGCAACGTCGACGGGCAGCGTCGTGCTGTACGCCGACACCATCACCGACGCCATGCGCGACGGCCATCGGCGAGACCCAGCGCCGGCGGGCCCTGCAGCAGGCCTACAACGCCGAGCACGGCATCAACCCCACCACGATCCGCAAGGCGGTGACCGACATCCTGGCCCGGCTGCGCCCGGCCGGCGACTCGTCGCACCCGCCGGGGCAACGGCCGCGACCAGGGGAGCCGGGCGGCCAACGGCCGACCCCGGCGACTGTCCGGCCGCACCGGCGTCCCCGGCGCGACGGCGTGCCGGCGCCGGCCGCATGCCCGGCGGGCGCCGGCCGGCGGCGCCGAGGACGCTGTTGGCGAGAGCTGGCGGGCCTTCCGCGCCGACGAGCTGCGCCGCCTGGTCCGTGCGGCTCGAGCAGGAGATGCGCACGGCGGCGGCGGAGCTGCGCTACGAGGAGGCGGCCCTGCTGCGCGACGAGATCGCCGAGCTCCGGCTGGCGCTCGTCGGGCCGACGCCGACGGCGCCCCGAGCCGGCGAGCCGCCCGATCCCGCGGCGTGACGCTCCGGATCCCGATCGACCCCGCCGCGCCGGTATCCTCGACCTGATGACCGATCGGCTGGTGGTCCGCGGCGCGCGCGAGCACAACCTGCGCGACGTGTCGCTCGATCTGCCGCGCGACCGGCTCATCGTCTTCACCGGACTGTCGGGGTCGGGCAAGTCGTCGCTGGCCTTCGACACCATCTACGCCGAGGGCCAGCGCCGGTACGTCGAGTCGCTGTCGTCGTACGCCCGCCAGTTCCTGGGCCAGATGGACAAGCCCGACGTCGACTTCATCGAGGGGCTCTCGCCGGCCATCTCCATCGACCAGAAGTCGGCCAGCCGCAACCCGCGGTCGACGGTCGGCACGGTCACCGAGATCTACGACTACCTGCGGCTGCTCTACGCCCGGGTGGGACGCCCCCACTGCCCCAAGTGCGGCCGCCCCGTCGTCCGCCAGACCCCCCAGCAGATCGTGGACCGCGTCCTCGACCTGCCCGAGGGGACCCGCTTCCAGGTGCTGGCCCCGCGTGGTGCGGGGGCGCAAGGGTGAGTACGACGCCCTCCTCGACGACCTGGCCAAGCAGGGCTTCGCCCGGGCCCGGGTGGACGGCGAGGTCGTGGAGCTGACCGAGCGCGCCACGGTGGACCTGGCCCGCTACGAGCAGCACACCATCGAGGTGGTCGTCGACCGCCTGGTGCGGCGCGACGACATCCGCCAGCGACTGACCGAGTCCATGGAGACGGCTCTGCGTCTGGCCGACGGGGATCGCCGAGATCGGCGTCATCGCACGAGGACGGGACCGAGGAGCTCATCACCTTCTCCGAGCACCTGGCCTGCACCTTCTGCGGTCTCTCCTTCGAGGAACCCGCGCCCCGCAACTTCTCCTTCAACTCGCCCTACGGTGCCTGTCCCGACCTGTGACGGGCTGGGCACGCAGTTCGAGGTCGATCCCGAGCTGGTCGTCCCCGATCCGACCAAGACCCTGGCCGACGGGGCCCTCACCCCGTGGGCGGGCGGCCGCAGCCGCTGGTTCGACCGCATGCTCGAGGCCGTCGCCGACGAGCACGGGTTCTCGGTCGACGACCCGGTGGGACAAGCTCGCGCAAAGCGGACCGCAAGGTCGTCCTCTACGGCTCCGGGGCCAAAGCAGGTCCACCTGCAAGTACCGCAACCGCTACGGTCGCCAGCGCTCCTTCCGTCACCCACTACGAGGGCGATCGTCCCCTGGCTCCAGCGCCGCCACTCGGAGTCGGAGTCCGAGGGCGTGCGGGAATGGACCGAGACCTTCATGCGCGAGGTCCCGTGCTCCGGCGTGCGGCGGGGCGCGACTCAAGCCCGAGTCCCTGGCCGTGACCATCGGCGGCCGCAACATCTACGAGCTGTGCAGCCTGTCGATCACGCGCCGCGTCGGCCGAGGTGGACGCGCTCGAGTTGACCGAGCGCGAGCACCTCATCGCCGACCGGGTGCTCCGCGAGGTGCAGGCGCGACTGCAGGTTCCTTCTCGACGTGGGGCTCGACTACCTGTCCCTGACCCGGGGCACGGCCACCTTGTCGGGCGGCGAGGCACAGCGGATCCGCCTGGCCAGCCAGATCGGGTCGGGCCTGGTCGGTGTGCTCTACGTTCTCGACGAGCCGTCCATCGGACTGCACCAGCGGGACAACAAGCGGCTCCTCGAGACGCTCGTCCGACTGCGGGACCTGGGCAACACGGTGATCGTCGTCGAGCACGACGAGGAGACGATCCGGTCGGCCGACCACGTCGTCGACATCGGCCCCGGCGCCGGTGAGCACGGCGGGCGCCATCGTCTACAGCGGAGACGTCGCCGGGCCTGTTGCACTGTGCCGGAATCGGTCACCGGCCAGTACCTGACGGGGAAGCGGACCATCCCCGTTCCCGACCGGCGCCGCCTCGGTTCCGGCGAACAGCTGGTGGTCCGTGGCGCCCGCGAGCACAACCTTCACGGCATCGACGTCGCCTTCCCCCTCGGCTGCCTCGTCGCCGTCACCGGGGTGTCGGGCTCGGGGAAGTCGACCCTCGTGAACGACATCCTGCTGTCGTCGCTCCTGGCTCAGGTCCACCGGGCCCGGACCACTCCGGGTCTCCACCGGACGATCGACGGGGTGAAGTTCATCGACAAGGTGGTGGCCATCGACCAGTCGCCCATCGGGCGCACGCCGCGGTCGAACGCGGCCACCTACACGGGGCTGTTCGACCACGTCCGGAAGCTCTTCAGCCAGACGTCCGAGGCCAAGGTGCGGGGTTACCTGCCCGGACGGTTCTCCTTCAACGTGCGCGGCGGGCGCTGCGAAGGCGTGCGCCGGGGACGGGACGATCAAGATCGAGATGCACTTCCTGCCCGACGTCTACGTGCCCTGCGAGGTGTGCGGCGGGGCGCGCTACAACCGGGAGACACTCGAGGTGATGTTCAAGGGCAAGACGATCGCCGACGTCCTCGACATGTCGTGCGAGGAGGCCCTGGCGCTTCTTCGCCAACCAGCCCACCATCGCCCGCCATCTGCAGACCCTCGTCGACGTCGGTCTCGGCTACATCCGTCTGGGCCAACCGGCCCCCACCCTGTCGGGCGGCGAGGCCCAGCGGGTGAAGCTCTCCTCGGAGCTCTCGCGCCGACTCGACCGGACACACCCTCTACGTCCTCGACGAGCCCACCACGGGCCTGCACTTCGACGACGTCCGCAAGCTCCTCGAGGTGTTGTCGCGGCTCGTCGACCAGGGCAACACCGTCATCGTCATCGAGCACAACCTCGACGTGATCAAGACCGCCGACTGGATCATCGACCTCGGACCCGAAGGCGGCGAACGCGGTGGCCTGGTGGTGGCCGAGGGGACACCCGACGAGGTGGCGGCCACCGCCGGGAGCTACACCGGCGAGGTCCTCATCCCCGTCCTCGGCCTCCCCCGACGGCGCAAGGCACCCGGGCGTCCGAAGGCCCCCGCTGTCCAGGCGAGGTCGATGACCCGTGCGACGAAACCCCGACCCAAGAAGACGACGGTGTCCGTGGCGGTGGCGGCGACCCGGGGTGCGACGGCGACCCGGGGTGCGACGGCGGCGAACGGATCGAGGTCACGGACCAAGGTCCGGGCCAAAGCGGTCAAGGCGGCCAAGGTGTCGGCCGCCGCCCGGTCCCGCTGATGTTGGCGTCACCTCGCTACGAGGGCCCGGCCATCATCTCCATGACGGGAGAGCCCGGCGATCAGCTGGCGCCGCTCGTACGGCAGCGTCGGCGACTGCACGCCACCCTGGTCGACGTGACGACCGACGGCTGGTCGTCGGCCAGCCGGTGTGACGGCTGGTCCGTCCAGGACGTGGTGGCCCACCTTGTCGGCGTGAACGCCTTCTGGCAGGCCTCGGTCCTCGCCGGTCTGGCCGGGGCGCCGACACGGGTACTCGCCGCATTCGATCCGGCGGTCACCCCGGCGTTGATGGTCGCGTCCATGCGGGAGCTGGAACCGGGGGACGTCCTCGAGCGGTTCGCGGCCTCCAACGACGCCTTGCTGGCCGTCTTCGACGCGCTCGACGACCGGGGGTGGACGGCGGTGGCCGAGGCGCCGGTGGGCCACGTCGACATCCGTGTGGTGGCCCATCACGCCCTGTGGGACTGCTGGGTCCACGAGCGCGATATCGCCCTCCCGTTGGGGTTGACTCCACCCGTCGAGGCCGACGAGGTCTGCTCCTGCCTGCGCTACGTGAGTGCCCTCACTGCGGCCTTCGCCGTCAGCACCGGCCGGACGACGGCCGACGTCTTCGCCGTCGAAGCCACCGACCCGGCCGAGAGTTTCGTGCTGGACGTCGGCCACTGTGTGGCCGTGCGGGACCGTGTGGCCATGCGGGACCGTGTGGCCGTGCGGGACCGTGTGGCCGGACGTGACCGGGACGACGGGGTCCTGCGTGATGCGGTGTCGCTACGCGGTGATGCGGTGGCGCTGGTCGAGGCTCTCAGTGTGCGGGCACCACTTCCGGAGTCGGCCCCGACGCAGTGGCGGGAACTCTCGGCGGGTCTCGCCACCGCCTTCAACGTCGAGGTGCAGAGCGTCGAGTAGGACTCAGGTGATGGCGAGCATGCGCTCGAGGGCCACCCGGGCACCGGCGGCGGTGTCCGCGTCGACGGTGATCCGGTTGACCACGACCTCCCCTCGACCAGGTTCTCCAGTACCCAGCAGAGATGGGGGGCGTCGATCCGGAACATGGTCGAGCAGGGACACACGAGGGGATCGAGCGAGACGACGGTCTTGTCGGGGTGCTCGTCGTCGAGACGCTTGACGAGATGGATCTCGGTGCCCACGCCGATGACCGATCCGGACGGCGCCGCGTCGACGGCACGGATGATGGCAGTCGGTGGAACCCACCTCGTCGGCCATCTCCACCACGTCGTGGGCACACTCGGGGTGGACGAGGACGATGCCGTCGGGGTGCTCGGCCCGGAAGGTCGTCGACGTGGGCGGGCCGGAACCGTTGATGGACCGAGCAGTGGCCCTTCCACAGCAGCAGGGTGGCCTCCTTCACGTCGGCCTCCTCCAGACCCCCGCGGTCCAGCCGGGGGTTCCACACGCGCATGTCGTCATCGGCGTAGCCGAGCTGGAAGCCGGTGTTGCGGCCCAGGTGCTGGTCGGGGAAGAACAGGACCTTGTCCCCCCGGGCCCGGGAGCATCCGGCGGGCGTCAGGGCCCATGAGAGGACCGCCGGGGCGTTGGACGAGGTGCAGACGGCACCGCCGTGACGGCCGACGAAGGCCTTCAGGGCGGCCGACGAGTTCATGTAGGTGACGGGGACGATCCGCTCGACGTCGGTCACCACGGCCAGGGACGTCCCAGGCCTCCTCCACGGCAGTCGAGGTCGGCCATGTCGGCCATGGAGCAGCCGGCGTTCAGGTCGGGGAGGATGACCTGTTGGTGCGCGCCGGTGAGGATGTCGGCTGACTCGGCCATGAAGTGGACACCGCAGAAGACCACGTAGTCGGCGTCGTGGCGTTCGGCCGCCAGTCGGGACAGCCCGAACGAGTCGCCCCGGGCGTCGGCCCAGACCATCACCTCGTCGCGTTGATAGTGGTGCCCCAGGATGAGGAGGCGTTCGCCCAGGGAGGATTTAGCCGTCGGCGATCCAGTCGGAGAGCTGGGTCGGGGACGCGCCGGAGTAGCGCTCGGGAAGCGCATGCTGCAGACGGAGCATGGTGGAACCCCCTTCGGGGAGCACTCCGATAACGGCCGGCGGGGACAGCCTGGTCGCCCGTCCGCGGGGTATGTCGGCCTCGGAGCGTTATGTACGCCGGGATACCAGGCCGGCGTTACCACCCAGGCTATCCGCCCCGGCGCCGGCGAGGGGCGGAGGGCCGTCACCGGCGGGGCGCGGACTGCGGCACAGTGGGAGCGTGCGCGACCGGCCCCCTCCCAGTCAGATCCCCGACGGACCCGGCTCCTACCAGTTCCTCGACCGTGACGGACGGGTTCTCTACGTCGGGCAAGGCGAAGTCCCTGCGTAGCCGCCTCTCCAATTACTTCGCCGATCCCGCCACCCTGCCCGCCCGGACGGCGCAGATGGTGGCGGCGGCCGATCGGGTGGAGTGGATCCAGGTGGCCAACGAGGTCGAGGCCATCCTCCTCGAGTACGCCCTCATCAAGGAACACCGGCCCCGCTTCAACATCCGGCTGGTCGACGACAAGAGCTATCCGTGGTTGGCGGTCACCCTCCCCGACACCTGGCCCCGGGCGGCGGTGGTCCGGGGCCGGCGTCGCCCCGGCATCCGCTACTTCGGTCCCTACGCCCACGTGGGGGCGCTCCGCGACACCCTCGATCTGCTCCTGCGCACCTTCCCCATCCGCTCGTGCTCCGACGCCAAGCTCGAACGTCACGTCAAGCTGGGCCGGCCCTGCCTGATGTACCACATCGAACGGTGCAGCGGCCCGTGCATCGGCGCCGTCGACCACGAGGAATACGACGGCCTGGTCGAGGACGTGATGAGTTTCTTCGCCGGCGACACCGATGAGGTCGAACGCCGGTCGACGCGCCGAGCGCGACGAGGCGGCCGCCGCACTCGACTTCGAATGCGCGGCGCGCCGGCGCGATCAGTTGGCCACCTTGCACATGGCCGTCGAGCGCCAACAGATCGTCACCGAGCGGCCCGAGGACCTCGACGTCGTCGGCATCGACGACGAACCGCTCGAAGCGGCCGTCTGTGTCTTCCACGTCCGTCGGGGCCGCATCGTGGGGCGACGGGCGTTCATCGTCGACAAGGTGGAGGACCTGACCCTCGCCCAACTGGTGGGCCGTGTCCTGGAACAGCTCTACGGCGACGCCGAGCCTCCGGCGGCACCCCCCGTCCCCCGCCGCCGAGCGGCGCGCGGCACAGACGGCAGCGGATGGACGTCGGGAGCGGGGGAGGCCATGTGGGGGACCGACGGCGCCACCGATCCCGGCGTTCCCCGACAGGTCCTCGTTCCCGAACTCCCCGAGGACACCGACGCCTACGCCGCCTTCCTGGCCAGTCGGCGCGGGGCACCGGTGGCCCTGCGCGTCCCCCAGCGGGGGGGCAAGCGCAGCCTCATGGAGACGGTGGCCCGCAACGCCGGCGAGGAGCTCGTGCGCCACCGGCTGCGACGCGCCTCGGACTACGACAGCCGCGTCCGGGCCCTCGAAGCTCTCCAGGCGGCGCTCGGAGCTCCCCGATGCTCCTCTGCGCATCGAGTGTTACGACATGAGCCACATCCAGGGCACCGCCTACGTGGGTTCCATGGTCGTCCTCGAGGACGGCCTCCCCCGACTGGCGCACTACCGCCGCTTCCGTGTCCGCGACGTCCCCGGCAACGACGACTACGCGGCCATGGAGGAGGTCCTGACCCGGCGCCTCACCGCCCTCCTCGACGAACGCGCCCGCAACGCCGACGGGACCTCGGGACGCAAACGCTTCGCCTACCCGCCGCAACTCATCCTCCTCGACGGGGGCAAGGGACAGCTGGGGGTGGGGGTGCGGGTGCTCGAGCGACTGGGCCTGAGCGACGAGATCCCGGTGGCCGCCCTGGCCAAGACCTTCGAAGAGGTGTTCATCCCCGGCCGCCCCGACCCGGTGTCGATCCCCCGGGGATCGGAGGCGCTCTTCCTCCTGCAGAGGGTCCGCGACGAGGCGCACCGGTTCGCCATCTCCTACCACCGGCAACTACGGGGCAAGACCATGACGTCCACCGCCCTCGAGGGTGTCCCCGGGCTCGGTCCGGGACGGCGCGCCCGACTTTTGCGGCACTACGGCAGCCTGCGGGCCGTGCGCGCCGCGTCGCTCGACGACCTCCGCGCGTTGACCTGGCTCCCCGAGGCGGTCGCCCGCGCCGCATTCGCCCACCTCCATGCTGTCGCCGCGCCGCGGTCGGCCGGGAGGCGCCGGTCAGGGCACGATGGGGACGGCGTGCCGCCCGTGCCGACGCCGTTGGGTGAGGACCCGAGCCAACCGCGAGAAGAGGCGAGCGATCCCCTGAGCGAGGAGGACGAGGGCGGGGGCGGCCAGCACCACGAGACAAACCTCAAACGGGGCACGGAATCGGACCAGTCCGTAGAACAGGGCCGCCGTCAGGGTCAGGACCCCGGCCGGGACGAGGAGGATCCAGGGACCCATACGCCGCCGGCGCAGGATGACGATGCCGGCCAGGGCCAGAGGGAGAAGCGCGTAGTAGACGGCCAGCCCCGCCAGTGACGCGTCCCGGGGCCGGCCTTCGTTGACGTCGTAATCGGCCATCTGGATCGGTTGGTAGAAATCCCACAATCGGCCGATCCGGGCCGCCACCACCACGGGGAGACGACCTTCGTGATGTCGGATGTAGGTGATCGCCGCGTGCTGATCGGCGTCGGACTGGACCGACTCGTCGCCGTGGACCGACACCGAAATGGAACACCCGAGGGCCCACGAACCGAGTGACGGACCGTAATAGGTGTTTTTGCAGTTGGCGCCGAGAAGAGCCAGACCGTCACCTGTCGAGATGTAGGTCGGGTCCTTGAAAGTGACCAGGTTCCGGCCCACCCACGGCGCCAGGACGAGAGCCGAGGCCAGCAGCCCGAGGCCGAGGAGTCCGAACCTCCGGCCGAGCGACGCCGGCCGGGCGGCCAGCGCGGCGGGCACCAACATCAGGGGAACGAACAGGATCAGCTCGGCCCGCACAAGGGCTTCGGCTCCACAGGCCACACCGAGTAAGACGACACTCACCACAGTTGGGCGCCGCCGGAGACGCACGATGGCCAACAAGATGAGCGCCATCCCGAGCATGGCCGGCGTCTCCGACATCAGGATTCCGTTCGGGATCCAGAAGTTGGGAGCGCCAGCCGCCACGAGCGCGGCGGTGAGACCGACCCACGGCCCGGCCAGGGCCCGGCCCAGCAGACCGACGCAGAGAACGACGGCTGTCCCGAGGATGGTCATTGTCATGCGCTGCGGGGTGGTCCCGGCGTGGAACCCGAACAGCCAGCACGACGGAGCCAGCAACAAAGAGGTGAGTGGTGGATGGGCGGCGCTCTGGGCGGTGCCGAAGGCGACCCGGAAGAACTGGCCGATGGACAGACCGAGGCCGGTGAAGCCGTACCACAACGAGTCGTACAGCTTGTTGTTCTCATGACGAGTCACGATGAGGATGTAGGCCACGCGAACTCCCAGGGCAGCGGCCACGATGGCAATGAGGGCCAGCCCGAAGCGCCGCGGCCTCATCGGACCTCCGACGGGTCTGAAGACATTGGCCCGACCGCCGCTGTCGGACGGAATCGTCTCCTCTGACGTGTCGGGCACGTCTGCAGTGTCGAGCAAGTCGGGGGCGTCGAGGACCTCCGTTGTCTCAGTCCTTTCCGTGGTGGCGCCCGCTTCGGCACTGTCGAGCACTAGACACCCACGCTGGCGGCGATGCATTTGTTGATGGTCTGGGGCAGAGCTTGGTCGGCGGGAACGGGGTGCAGGCTGTGGGCGAAGGACCGGCAGGACTGAAAGGCGGTGGCGGCCAACGACGTCGGGGTCAAGGGCGCTGGTGCGTGGCGCAGGTTCCACACCCAGGCCCGGTGCGAGAGGACGGGGACAAGGCCCGTCACCGCCGTGAAGAGGCCGGCCGCCTCCACCGGTGCGGCGCCGGTGTTGGTGACCACGATGTAGGACACGTCCCACTGATGAAGTGCTGCCCGGAGGTTGCGGACCTCGGTCCCCGTCAGGGTGAATTGCGTGCTGGCCCGCCCCCATGCCAACGTCAACGCGTCGAGCGTCCAGGTGGCGGAGCCGACCGGTCCGGTACCGATGACGCCCTCACCCCGGCCCGGAACCTTGACGTACCCGCCGGCGAGACGGAATCGCATCGAGTCCGCTACCTGCCACACCATGGGTTGTGCCTCGGAGGCCGCCGATGCCGGGAAGGGGTATGAGGCGATGACGGAACCAGGCGGGACCTTCGTGGCCGCCGTCGCGTACCAGAGCGGGAGTTTGACCTTGGACACGAGTAAGGGGGCCTGGTACGTCGACCACTGCGGTACGAGCAGGACAGCGGCCACGGCCACCAGCGGCACCACGCGAATTCCGGTCGGGACCTTTGACCAGAACGACCATGAGGACGCGGCGCCCAGTCCGATGGCGATGACGACGGCGGCGCCCAGATCGGCCAAAGCAGCGAAATGGATGGCCTCGATGTTGTCGAGAATCGGTTCGTTGGTCACCCACTGCCAGGGCAGCCATTTCACAAAGTCGGCGTGGGTGGGGCTAAACCAGATGGCCGACCCCCAGGAGCATAGGGTGGACACCACGGCGACGAAGGCCATGACCCAGACGGCGCGATGGCGCCAGGCCACGACAACCGATACGCCGACCGCGATGAGCACGCCCAGGCCGACGAATGCCACCGTCGATCCCTGGCCCGCGCCACGAGGGAAGGCCGTCAGCTGCGTCATATACCGGCCGGCGTTCCAGAGGTCATAGGTCAGCGAGACGAACAGGACCTGTTCGCCCGCCCAGATAGAGCCCCTGATGTGTTGCGGGCCTTCGAGCATGAACCACACGGGCAGGGTCAGGACGAGGCCGGACACCACTGCCGCCACGGCAAACGCGCGCAGGGCAAAGGAAGCGGCCATCCATGTCCGGCGTGGCGCCGACAGAGCGCAGAAGACGATTCCCGCCGCCGAGGTCAGGACAGTTAGGGTGAGGATCTCCTGGGAGATCATGAATTGAGCACATAGGAGGACGCCGAGGGTCACACCGCACCATGTCGCCGAGCGTTGTCGGCGGACGAAGATCTCGTGGAGAACGACGAGGATCAACGGCGGGACGACCAGGAGGCCGAGACCGAGGTGCCCCTGGGCCACGTCCTGGACGACGAAGGGGGAGTAACCAAAGAGAAGACCTCCGACGACGCACGCTGGTGGCCAACTCACGAAGCGCTGGCAGGCCAGCCAGCATCCCCATGCGCTCAGTCCCGGGGCCAGGGTCAGCGCCAGCGTGGTGGCGACGAAAGGTCCGAAGGCCCAGGTGACGGGAGCGAGCACGAACCCGACCAAGGGAGAGCTGGCGTTGGCCAGGAGATTGACGCCGTGCGACGGCCACAACCAGGTCGTCGAGAAGATGTTCAACCCGTGACGCAGCGCGTACTCGGGCCAGTTGATGAACCAGACCTCCTGACCCGGATCGAGGCAATTGCAACGGACGGTCGTGCCCGGGCCACCGATCCAGGCGTGCCACCACAGGACCACGGCCGGCACGGTGAAGGCCACGATGACCCCGAGCTGGAAGGCCACAGACCCCACCATCGACGACACACGGCTGGGCCGGAAAGGGCGTCCGGCGCGACGGACCTCGGGACCGGAGGAGTCGCGCACCGTCCCGCGATCAGGTCCTGTCATGACCGACGTGGCCCCCATCCTCCTTCGCCAGCCGTCGACGCTACCCACGTCGATCCTCGGCCGACCTTCGGTATACTTCGTCCCCGCGCCGGACCACCGTATTTCGACGGACGCCCTGGCATCGGGGATCCACGACTGAGAGTCCACCTGAAGATGAATCGCCGATGCAAACGCTGATCCTCTGCGGGGGCAAAGGAACGCGGGCGTATCCGCACAGTCTGGACATGCCCAAGCCGCTGATGACGGTCGGGGACTCGCCCATACTGCTCCACCTCATGGGCATCTTCGCCCGACAGGGGTTCGACCAGTTCGTACTGGCCGGTGGGTACCGGATCGACATGTTGCAGACGTTTGCCGAGAACCTGTCCGAGCCGTGGACGGTCGACGTGATCGACACGGGGGAGAACACGGGGACCGCCGGCCGGATCATCGGGTGTGCCCCGGCGTTGGGCTCGACCTTCCTGGCCACCTACGGCGACGGACTCGGTTCCATCGACGTGACCTCGCTCCTGCGGTTCCACAGCTCTCACGCCGGAGCTGTCACCGTGACGGCGGTGCCGCTGCCTTCTCCCTATGGGACGCTCGAGTGGGACGAGACGGGCCGAGTGAGACGTTTTATGGAGAAGCCGCGGTTGTCCGACCACTGGATCAATGCCGGCTTCTTCGTTTTCGACGACCGGGTCTTCGACTGCTGGGCCGGCGACGACCTGGAGCGTGAAGTCTTCCCGGCCCTGGCCGACGCCGGAGAGCTGTACGTCCATCAGCACTTCGGGTTCTGGCGTTCGATGGACACCTACAAGGACGCGTTGGAACTGAGCGCCCTCTGCGCGGAAGGAGATGGACCGTGGACGACCTTGGCGGCGCCCGAGTCCTCGTCACCGGGGCCACGGGTTTCATCGGATCGCATCTCTGCCGGCGGCTCCTAGACGATGGAGCCGAGGTCCACGCCCTGACGAGCACCGTCTCGTCGGTCTACCCGGTCAGGTTGGTCGACATCCGGGACCGGATCACGCTGCACGGCGGCAACCTGAATGACAGCGGGGCCATGGACTCCGTGGTCGAACGGGCCGATCCGGCGGTCGTCTTCCATCTCGGTGCATACACCCATGTGGGCAAGTCCTGGGACCGCGTGGACGAGTGCATACAGACCAACATCCACGGAAGCGTGAACCTTCTCCAGGCCCTGGCCCGCAGCAACTACGAGCGCTTCGTCTACACGAGCACCAGCGAGGTGTACGGCGACGTGCCCGTGCCCTTCCGAGAGGACGCCGTCGTCGACCCGCTCTCGCCGTATTCAGTGAGCAAGTACGCCGGTGAACGGTTCTGCCGGATGCTCCACCGGGGCCGACGCTGGCCCATCGTGGTGGTGCGTCCGTTCAACGCCTACGGACCGGCCCAGAGCCCCGACCGGATCATCCCCGAGATCATCGTAAAGGCGCTCCGCGGCGAACACTTGGCCATGACCGAAGGGCTTCAGACCCGGGAATTCAACTACGTCGAGGACCTCGTCGACGGGTTCGTCCGGGCGGCCACCGTGTCCGGCATCGAAGGAGAGGTGTTCAACATCGGCGGGGGCGATGAGATTTCCATGCGCGACCTGGCCACCACCATCCTCGAGCTCATGGGCGACCCCATCGTCGCCGACTTCGGGGCCCTTCCCCAACGGCCCACCGAGATCTGGTCCATGCGAGCCGATGTAACCAGGGCCACCAAGGTGCTCGGCCTTCTGCCGGCGCGGCGACTGCGTGACGGACTGGAGCAGACGATCGCGTGGTACCGCCGAGAGCTGGAGCAGTCGGGGTCGTTGTACTCGGCGTGAGGTCGGACAGCTCAGGGCGATGACCGTCCCCGTCGGATGCGCAGCGTAGGGGGGCGCCGGCCGGTCCTCGGACTAGCGTTGGCCTTCGCCGGGTACCTGACACTGTCGGTCGTGCTGTGGTGGCACGTCTGGTCGACGCATCCGACAAGCGTCACGACGTGCGGCTGTGGCGATGCGTCGCTTTTCCTCTGGTTCCTCGAGTGGCCCGCCTTTGCGTTGGCCCACGGGCATGATCCGTTCTACTCGACGGCTCTGTTCCATCCGGCCGGCATCGACCTTCTTTCCAACACCTCGGTCCTCGCCATCGGCATCGTGCTGGCCCCGGTGACGTGGGTGTTCGGTCCGGTGGCCACCATGAACGTGGCCTCGACATTGGGACCTGCGGTGTCGGCCCTGGCCATGTTCTGGTTGCTGGGGCGCTGGGTGCGGTGGACGCCGGCCGCCTTCGTGGGCGGACTGGTCTTCGGGTTCTCGTCGTTCGTCTTCGTCAATCTGGCCGGAGGTCACCTGATGACTGGTGTCCTCGTCCTCGTGCCTCTCATCGTCGGTTGTCTGGACGATCTCCTCATACGCCAACCACGGCCGCCGGCCGTCACCGGCGCCGTCCTCGGTGTCCTGGTGGTGGTGCAGTTCTTTCTGAGCACGGAGGTCCTCGTCATCATGGCCCTCTGCGTGGTGGTGGCCGTCGCCGTGCTTCTCGCCTACGGTGCCGTGAACCGTTGGGGTGAGGTGGTTAGGCGTTCGCGCCCGGCCCTTCGTGGTCTGGCGGTGGCCGCCGCCGCCGCCGCCATCCTTCTTGCCTATCCCCTCTGGGTCACCTTCGAGGGTCCCGCCCACCTGTCGGGACTGGTGTGGCCGACGCTCACACCGGGGGCGGGCGGGATCGTGCTCAGCGATCTTTGGCATCCGAAGGTCATGACGGGGCTCCGGAACGTGATGCAGGTGGTGGGCGGGTACGAGGGGCCGTCGCTGCCCCACGGCGAATACTTCGGTGTCGGTCTCCTGGTGGTAGTGGGGGCCGGCCTGATCGTATGGTGGCGCGACCTCCGGCTGTGGTTCTTCAACGTTCTCGGCGTGGTCTCGGTCGTCTTGTCGCTCGGGGTCGAAACCCACTACTGGGTCCCCTGGCGGCTTCTGGCCCGGGTGCCGTTGGTGCGGAACATCATTCCGGGTCGCTTCATCATCATCACAACGGTGTGCGCGGCGATCCTGCTCGCCGTGGTGGTCGACCGGACCCACGCCGTGCTGGCCGCGTGGATCGGTCGGCGGGGGGCGACGAAGTCGGACCGCGCCTTCTCGATCCCCGGCGTGGTGGGCACCTTGGGGGCGGCGGTGGTGGCTCTGGGCGTGGCCGCGGTGGCCCTGGTGCCCATAGGGTCGGCCCTGGCCGACAACATCCCTCTCACGACGAGGCCCGTGACCCTTCCGCAGTGGTTCGCCGATGTGGCCCCGCATCTTCCCCCCGGCCAGGTGGTGCTGGCTGTTCCCGCCCCCTTCAGCTTGATCCAGGCGGCCATGGCGTGGCAGGCAGTCGACTCGTTGCACTTCAACCTGGTGGGTGGCGGCGGACCCGAAGGGCTCCCCGTGCGCGGGGGAAAGGAACGGGCGGGACTGGTGGTGGTAAGCGCGGCGTCGATCTCTCTCGACGGAGCACCGGAACCGACTGTCGGCAATGTCGCCGCCCTGCGCCGGGCTCTGGCCGGTTGGGGCGTGACCCTGGTCGTCATACCTGACCCGGCCACCCTGGCCCGCTACGACCGGGGGACCAACACGCCGTCGGCCCTCGGACTCTTCACCCTGGCCATCGGTCGTCCGCCTCAATACGTCGACGACTCCTGGGTGTGGTCCGAGGTGCGGACGCTGGCGCCGGCATTGTCGATCTCAACGCCGGCGTATGACGAGTGCACGACCGAAGAGGTCTGGCGTCGCGGCCACGCCGCCCTCCCGGACTGCGTGATGGCGGAGTCGCAGCCGACAGCGTGAGCACGACCACGACGCAGCAACAGGAGCACGATGGCCGACGTCGACCGAGATGGCGGTCGGCCCGGGCTCTGAGCCTGGCCCTGGCCGGCTACCTGGCCATCGCCGTGGTGGTGTGGTGGCATGTCTGGTCGTCGCACCCCACCAGCGTGGCCACCTGTCCGTGCGACGACCCCTCACTGTTCGTCTGGTTCCTCGAGTGGCCCGCCTACGCCCTGGCCCACGGTCACAACCCGTTGTATTCGACGGCGCTGTTCCATCCGACCGGCATCAATCTTCTCGCCAATACTGGTGTTCTATCCCTGGCTCTCCCCCTGGCCCCAGTGACGTGGCTGTTCGGGCCGGTGGCCACGTTGAACGTGGCCTCGACGTTGGGTCCGGCCCTCACCGCCCTGGCCATGTTCTGGCTGCTGTGCCGTTACGTGCGGTGGACGCCGGCCGCTTTCATCGGCGGTCTCGTCTTCGGATTCGGTCCGTTCGCCATGTCCAACCTGGCCGTCGCCCATTTGAACACCGAGCTCCTGTTCCTAGCGCCCCTCGTCGTCGGCTGTCTCGACGAGCTGTTCGTCCGCCAGGAGAGGCCACCGCTGGTGGTCGGGACGGCGCTCGGTCTCCTCGTTGTGGTCCAGTTCTTTCTGAGCACCGAGATGCTCGTCATAGTCGTCGTGTCCGCCGTCGTGGGCATCGTTCTCGTCATCGGTTACGGATTGCTCCGGGACGCCCAGGAAGTGATCGGCCGGACGGGTCACGCCCTCGCCGGTCTGGCGGCGGCGACAATCGTGTCGGGCGTCCTTCTGGGCTACCCGGTGTGGTTCGCCCTCGACGGCCCCGCCCACTTCTCCGGACTGGTCTGGCCCACCCTGCGCCCGGGAAACGGGGGCATTGTCCTCGGTAACCTCTGGCACCTCCGCTACATGAGCCAGTCGGCCGTCCGCTTGTTCGCCGGTTACCAGGGCCCGGCGTTGCCCCAGGGAGAGTACCTGGGGCTGGGCCTCCTGGTGGTGGTGGGAGCCGGGTTGATCGTCTGGTGGCGCGATGTCCGGCTGTGGCTCTTCGCCGCTGTGGGGGTGGCCGCGGTGGTGTTGTCGCTCGGCGTCACCTCCCGCTACTGGGTGCCCTGGCACGTCCTGGCCCATCTCCCGTTGGTCCAGAACATCTCCGTGGCACGGTTCTTTGGAATGGCCACGCTGTGCACGGCCCTCATGCTGGGCGTGGTGGTCGACCATACCCACGACACCGTGGCCCGCTGGGCGGGCCACCGGCGCCGGAGGCGAGACGTCGCCCACCGGATCGGAGCCGGGTCTGTGACGATGGCCTGTGCACTGTCGCTGGCCGTGGCGTCGGTGGCCGTCGTGCCGCTGGCCACGGCGGTGGCCACCAACATCCCGCTCACCACCGAGTCGGTGGCGGTCCCGCCGTGGTTCGTCGACGTTGGTTCCCATCTCCCAAGGGGCGAGGTGGTGCTGACTTACCCGCCGCCCGTTACGGGCGGGTCGGCCATGACCTGGCAGGCGATCGACCTGCTCCGCTTCGCCCTGGCCACCGGAGCCGGGCCGCAGAGCATCCCGGAGCGGGCCGGGAAAGAGCGCGCCGGGCTCGACGTCATCACCTCGGATGCCGAGGTCTTCTCGACCCCGGCCCCGGCAACGGCGGCCAATGTCGAAGCGGTGCGCGGAGCCATAGCCCGTTGGGGAGTGACCCTGCTGGTGGTGCCCGACCCGTCGGTCCTCTTTCCCCGCTATGACCGGACCAGCAGCACAGCCTCGGCCCTCGGACTCTTCACCCTTGTTCTCGGACGGCCCCCCCGGTTCGATCATGACGCCTGGGTGTGGACGGGGGTGCGGTCGCCGGGACCGCGGTTGACAATTGCCGCCACCGAGTTCGCCCGTTGTACCTCGGGACCGATGACCCGTCACGGGTCGCCCCTGGCCGTGCCCGACTGCGTTGCCGCCGCCGCACGGCCGAGCTGACGCCGGTGACGGTGGGACCCCGAGGTCGGTGCCAGGTCGGTGACGGTGAACGACGCGACCGGCCACGGCGGGGGACGGCTTCGTCGGCGCCTCAGGCCGATCCAAACGGTGGCCACCAGAACCACGACGGACACGAGGCTGATCATCCACCCGAGGCGGAAACTGAAAGGGTCGTAAGTGAAGACGATGCGATCGGTGCCGGCCGGGACGGGGACACCGCGGAACATGTAGTCGACCCGGTCCAGGCGGGTCGGTCGTCCGTTGACGGTCACGTGCCAACCCGGGTAGTAAGTGTCGGAGAGGACGAGTTCCGAGGCCCGATTGGCCCGGGCGTCGATGGTGACCTTTTGCGTCGCGTACTGGCCTATGTGGGCGGTCCCCGGTGACGACTGGCGCGCCGGGGCACCGCCCCCCGGCGTCTCGGACAACCCTGGTAAGGCCCGGGCGGTGAGAGCGACCTGGCGCGGATGGAAGGCTCTCGACCCCAACGCGGTCAGCGCCTTGGCGGTGTCGGGCTCTACCAGTTGGTCGCTCACCAGCCACGTCCGGGGCAAGGCATTGTCGTTGGCATAGACAGTGGCGTCCGAGCCGTCGTAGGCGACATGGACGCCGGGAAGTTCGAGAGGCTTCTCGGCCTTCTGTTCGAGGATGTCGGTCACACCCATAAGCGACAAGATCCGCAACGCCGCCGGATGCAGCTCGAGGTCGAGAACGGGAACGGCCGGGGTGTCGAGGGGAAGCAGCGGTGTGGGGGGAGCGACGTAGTGCGTCCACATCTGGCCGAAGGTGGAGATAACGGGGAGGTCGTAGCCGCGCGCGTCGTAGAGCCCGTACCGCATGTTGACGTCGGGCGGCAGCGGGTTGATACCGATGTACGGGTCGACGGCCACAAAGCGGGCCGGCTCCTGTTTCTGCAGGAAACTGATGGCGGGGGTGACCGGTTGGACGGCATCGGCCTCGGAAATGGCGGGGTTCTCGCCCATGCCGGCCTGGAAGAGGTCGCCGACGACGAGGAGGATGGCGAGCAGGGCGAAAGCCCCCGCTCCCAGGCGGCGCCCGAGACGGAGTCCGAGAAGAACTACACCGACTCCGGCGACGGTCAGCCAGACCACCACAGCAGCCAGGCGAACGATGGCATCGAGATGGGGCGTGCCCGCCGGCGGGGGTTGGGCGAAACCCCAAGCGATGTTCACGGCCCGACGGAGGAAGTGCAGAGACGACTGCCCGGTGGCGAAGACGACGATCACCGGGAGAACGAGGATGCCGGAGGCGATGGCCGAAACGGCCACGGCCCGGCCCCCCTTGGGGCGCCTGCGGACGAGGTCGTCGAGACCCCAGCCGGCCAGGATGGCGATGCAGAGGAGATAGAGGATGGTCAGTCGGCTCAGATAGGTGAGATCGAGGCCGGGCACATGGCCGGCGATTTCGAAGAAGGGTTGGATGCCGAGAACGACGAGGATGCAGAGGGTGGCGAACAGCGCCAGGGCCACGCGGATGACCTGGGCCCGGAGGAGCGCGATGAAAGCCAGCATGAGCGGGAGGACGCCGGCGTAGAAGGCTGTCTCGATGACGAATCCCCCGGGGAAGTAACTGGGCAGGAGCGAGGCGAAGAAGTACGCGGGCTGGACATGGACCTGGCTGCGCGGCCGTGATGACAGGTCGGAAGAGTTGCGGAGGAGTTCAAGGAAGGGGACCGTGGCGATGGCGGCTAGAGCCGTGCCCAGAACGAGCGCCAACACGAAAACGGCGGCGGGTCGTCGAACAGTGCCGACGAACGCGGAGAGACGGGAGCGTCCGGCGCGGGCGGCATCGCCCATAGCGACCACCACACCGCCCGGTGACTGGAGGACGCGCAAGACGAAGTAGGCCACGGTGGCGATCATGACGTGGACGCTCGTCTCGGGGTGGCCGCCGAAGAACTGCAGGGCCGTGACGACCGCCAGCCCCGAGGCGGCCAGAGGGCCTGGCCGTCGGATGAGACGTTCGCTGGCCAGAAGCATCCAGGGAATGAGGGGAAACACGTTCCCGAGCGGCCACGGCAGCCAGGCCACCAGGAAGAGTCCGAAACCGAAGACGGTTCCGCACATGAAGGCGCCGGCGAAACGCATCCCCAGGATCCGGGCCAGAAGGAAGGCCCCCATGGCGGTCACGACGAGTTTCATGACGGCGATCACGCTGAGCGACCACCAGAAGGGTAGGACATAGGCGGGGAGGCTGAAGGGGGAGAAGATGGCCGACTGCATGTCGCCGAGGTACGGCGTTCCGGCCATGATGTAGGGATTCCACAGCGGGATATGGGGGAGCTGCGAGCGCGTGTACTGGAGGTAAGGCTCGAAGAGGGTTGTCGGGTCGACGAGTTGACGATTGGACCCGACGACGAGGGGGTGGATGCTGTCGCGAACGATGCCGGTCGGGATGGAGGAGTTCCACGGGGCCGCACTCCAAAGGAAGTCGGCGGCCGAGGTGGTGTGACCGGGCACGAGTCCGGGGGAGAAGAAGATCACGCCCAGGACGATGTAGGCACCGAGGGCCACGAGCGACGGACGGGCGCGGGCTCTCGTCATCAGCCCCGCCAGAGCGTTCCGGCTCATAAGGTGCGCCAGGTTAGTGACGGCCGGACGGCGACGTAGGTTCATCGGGACGCTCTCGGGCACGCGGTCCTGAGGTACATTGGACCGAGACATGGATCCACGCGCCTATGCCGAGATGTACGACGCGGAGGAACGCCACTGGTGGTTCCGTGGTCGTCGCGCCGTCATCTGGGCTCTGCTGAGCCTGACCGACCTGCCCGAGAAACCCAGATTTCTCGACGCCGGCTGTGGGACGGGCCGCCACCTCATCGAGTTCGGCTCGCTCGGACCCTCCGTGGGGGTGGACCCGTCGGCCGATGCCGTGGCGTTCTGCCACCAGCGGGGACTTCTCGACGTCAGCTGTGCCGGTCTCGAGAACCTCCCCTTGGCGTCACGTGCTTTCGATCTGGTGTTGGCCTCCGATGTCCTCGAGCACATCGAAGACGACGTCGGAGCCCTGGTCGAACTCCGCCGGGTGGCGGCCGACGCCGCTCACTTGATCATCACCGTCCCGGCCTACCCGTGGCTGTGGACCGAACACGACGTCCAGCTCCACCACGTCCGTCGCTACACCCTGCCCGTCATGATGGAGCGGGTGCGGGTGGCGGGGTGGGACGTGGAGCGGACCACTTACTTCAACTCCTTACTCCTCCCTGGTGTGGCCGCTGCCCGCCTGCTGTCCCGGTCGTCGAAGCGTCAGGGCCACACCGACCTTGACCGGACCCCGGCGCTCCTGAATGCCGCCCTTGAGCTCCCGATGAAACTCGAGGCCGCCCTGATCAGGCGGGGGGTGCGGTTCCCGGCCGGAGTGTCGCTGGGCCTCGTCTGTCGGAGAGCGGCGTAAATCGCAAGCTAAACGGCGCTGTCTGACACGCCGGCTCCGGAACCCTGATCGCATACACTGACCCGATGGCCCCGTCTCTGTCGATCATCATCCCCGTCCTGAACGAGGAAGACGAGATCGTCCGCATCCTCAGCGGCGCCCAGGCCATGCTCGGAGAGCGGGTTGGTGACTGGGAGATCCTCGTCGTCGACAATGCCAGCACGGACCGGACATGTGAACGGGTGGCGTCATTCTTCGACGACGCCCGGATCCGTCTCCTGCGCAACGACCACAACCGGGGGAAGGGTTTCTCCATCCGGCGAGGGATGCTCGAAGCCGCAGGCGATCACCGCCTCATGTGCGACGCCGACTGCGTTACTTCTCTCCATTCACTCTCGCACCTCGAGGATGCGCTGGGAGAGGTCGACGTGGCCGTCGGGTCGCGCCTCAGTGCCGGCGCCCGAGTGGAGCGTCAGCAGCCTGTCAGCCGACGGATCGTCGGGTTCGGTTTCCTCGCTCTCACCCGGATCATGATGGGCCCCCTGCCGCGCGACGTCTACTGCGGTTTCAAGCTCTGGCGGGGCGCGGTGGCGCAGAGGGTGTTCGAGCACGTTCATCTCGACGGGTGGGCCTTCGACGCCGAGGCGTTGGCCATTGCCCGTCGTCTTGGGTACAGCGTGCGCGAGGTGGGGATCGAGTGGACGAACCGGTCCGACTCGCGCCTCTCGATCGGCAACGTCCTTCTCCCCGTCACCGGCGAGTTGTGGGCGGCCCGGCGCAACGTCCGCCGGTGCGTGGCCGGGGCCGGACTCGCCGAGCGTCAGTCGGCGTTCCAGGAGCGACAGCCGGCGGGCTGACGTCACAGATCCCCTTCGAGGTGACCGGTATCTGATCAGGTCTGTCCGCACTGGAGCTTCCGCTACCACGCCGGGACGGGCGCCGGGACCAGCGGCGGATCGGGGGTCTGGGCCACCCGGCCATTGCGGCCCAGGCGAGGGAGGACGGGCAGTAGCCACGGCCCGAACCGGCGGATCCGGCAGTCCGGGTCGCCCACAGGGCCACAGCCAAGCCCGCACCGGCCAGGAGGGCCTGGGACCGGGTGTCGGTCCCGTAATAGGCCCGGTTGAGGCTGGCGCCGGCCGGGGTGAGGCTGGCGCCAGCCCGGGTGAGGATGCACCGCCAGGCGGTGGAACCTAAGGACCCGATCCCGCAGAGCACCCCGAGCCGGACGAGCCTCTGCCGGACGTTCGGCGCCGCCCGCTCCTTCCGGCCCACCCGGGTCAACCCTTCGAGGACAGTGAAGACGATCAGGGGCCAGATCAGAGGACGAAGACGGCGTCGACCCCGTGGAATCCGCCGGGGGATCCACGAGAATCCCCCGTGATAGGCCATGACGGAGAGCGCCGCCAGGGCCCGCAGGCGGTCGACGGCGCGCACGCGGGAGAGTGTCGGACCGCCCACCCACCGATCGTCTCCGCGCTCGATTCCGCACTCGAGCTCCAGCTACTCATGCTGGCACAGGGGTCGTTACTACGATCAGGACATGACAACGTCGCGCGGGACACGGATCCGGTATGTCCGCGGGCTCGACGGTGTTCGAGGCGTCGCCGTCGCCGGCGTCCTCCTCTTTCACGGAGATCACCTTCAAGGTGGCTACCTGGGAGTCGACCTCTTCTTCGTGCTCTCCGGCTTCCTGATCACCTCATTGCTCCTGGCCGAGGCGGGAACCACCGGCGGCGTGGGCTTGAATGCCTTCTGGGCGAGACGGGCGCGGCGGCTCCTCCCCGCCCTTTCCCTCATGCTCGTGGGCGTCGCCCTCTACGCCCGGTTCGTGGCCCAACCCTCCGAGCTCGATCAAATCCGTATTGATGCTCTGGCCACCATCGCCTACGTCGCTAATTGGCGATTCGTCTTTGAACACTTCTCATATTGGTCCCTCTTCACGGCGCCCTCGCCTCTCCAGCACACCTGGAGCCTGGCCATCGAGGAGCAGTTCTACATTGTTTGGCCCATCCTCCTGGTCCTGATCGCCAAAATGGCGCGCCGACGGCGCGCCCAGGCCATGGCCCGTCTGATCTTCCTGACCTCGACTCTTTTGGCCATCGCCTCGGGCGCATGGGCGGTCATTTTGTATCCGACGGCGGGGAGCAACCGCGTGTACTACGGGACCGACACCCGTGCCGCCGCCATCCTCCTCGGCGCGGCCCTGGCTGCGTTGGTGGCCTGGCGCGGCCAGGCCGGGAGCCGCCGTGGCCGTCTCGCGGTCGAGGTCCTGGGCGTCATGGGTGTTCTTGTGCTGGGCCTCGCCTGGGTCCGGCTCCCCGGCACATCACCGGTCCTGTACCGGGGAGGTCTCTTCGCCTGTTCGCTCGCCGCCGTCGCCGTCATCGCCTCCGTCACCCATCCTTCTCCTGGTCCCGTGGCCCGAGTGTTCCAATTCCCTCCCGTCGTGCTCCTCGGGATGATCAGTTACGGCGTCTACCTCTATCACTGGCCCATCTTTCTCTGGCTGGCCCACGCCACCAGTCTGCAGGGGTGGAGTCTGTTCGCCCTTCAGATCGCCGTCACCCTGGCGGTGTCGATCGTGTCGTTCGTCGCCGTCGAGCGCCCGATCCGACACGGGGCGCTCCATTGGCCCAAGCCCCTGGCCATCGTCCCGGCGACGGCCGTGGTCTTGGTGGCGTCGATGGTCGCCTTCACCGCCGGGTACGTGCCGTCGTCGGCCACGGTCAGCCACCCGGACTCGTTGCGCGACGTCACCCAGTCGGTGAGCGAGACGTCGTCCAAACCCGCCCGCCTCATGGTGGTCGGTAATTCAGTCGCCTTCTATCTCGCTCGAGAGGGCTTCGAACTACTTCACACCCGTCCACCGCTTGTCGTCCTCAACGAAGCCTTGCCGATCTGCGCCTTTCCTCCCGAGGCCACCGCCTACCGGTTGAATCAGTCCGATGGGAATCAATTGCTAGCCCTGACCCTTCCCTGCAACCGGGGGTGGGCGACTGATGTCGAAGCCTTTCGGCCCCAAGTGGTCCTCTTCACCATGGGCGACCTCCTGGGTGAGCTTCGCGACGGCACGACCGGCCAATGGCTCTGGCCCTGCACGTCGGGATTCGATGATTGGTTCGAGTCCTCGCTTCTCGACGCCGCCAGTGTCCTCACTGCATACGGTGCACACCTAGTCATCGCCACCAGCGCCTATTCCCAGTACTACAAAGCCCCACTCAACCGATGGGGACAGACCGACTGTATGAACCGTGTCGAACACGAAGTCGGCAAGAAGGACCCCCGGACAGTCTCGGTGGTCGACCTCGGCCACTTTGTCTGCCCCACATTCGGGCATTGTCGCCAGACTATCGACGGCGCTCCTATGCGGCCCGATGGCATCCACTACCGGGGCCACTCCGCGGTGGCGATCTCCGAGTGGTTGTTACCACAGCTCCGACAACCGGCAATCGGTCGTCAGCTGGTACCACTGGCATCACTCAGGCACGTCGCGACAGTCGACAAGACGAATGTACCCCGCTGACGTCAACGCAGACGGACGATCTGCGGCCAGATCCTTGGCGACAGCCACGAGTAAAACTTCTCGGCCACAGCCTCTGTGGAGTTCCCCACGAAGGGGTTACCGGGAGCGTACGAGGGGGTGTGGATTCCGTCCACCGTCCTCACCTGCACGCCGTCGAGTGAGTCGGTGTAGCGCCCGCCGGGGCAGAGGATCGACCCGAAGTCGATCGTGCTCACTTTGCCGGGGAACTCGGAGGCCGTCTGGTGAAGGAGATGGTTGTAGATGTCTCGCCGGGCCGCCGAGTCCGAGGGTCCGGACGGGTCACCGACTGCCGCGCCCGGGTCCATGCAAGCCATCGTCAAGAGGTCGAGGTGCGCGCCGTGTGCCGTGGCCACCTCAGCCATGAGGCGCATCTGATTCAGCTCATAAGACTGAAAGCGCGGGGACAGGATGTCCGTCCAGCCTCCGTTGCGCAAGATGCCTTGCGTCTCCCACCGTCCGGCCAGAAACAGCACGACGTCCCCGGGCTCCGTGTCGGCCACCGACCGCGCGTAGATCGCCGGCCACTGTTCGTCGGGTGCGGTGGCGGAGTTGCACGGCGGGAACATGCTGAGTCCCGGCTCCGGCGGATCGCCCGAGGCCTCGGTGCCGATGGCAAGCCCGCAGCCGAACTGGCCGTCGTTCTCGACCTTCGTTCCGACCGGAGCTGTGGCCGCCAGTGCATGGCCCAGAGTGAGGCTCGTGGAATCTCCGAGCAAGACCACGAGCGGCGGACCCGCCTGAGCCTCGCCCCCGGCGGCGGGACGACCCTCGCTCGCCGTCGCAAGCTTGGCGTGGATATGGGCGACGTGACTGGCCAAGGCGACCGGCGCCGTCGTGGCCAAGATAACGAAGCTCCCGGTCAGGGCAACGGTTCCCCCGGCGGGCACGAGCGACCGGAACGAGCGCCAGAACGTCCCCCGCATGATGGGGCGTTCCACGGCGTAATAACTGATCGTGGCGGCGAGAATCGTGGCGCCCAGCCGCTCGCAGAAGAGCGTCGCGCCGGAGGACCCCGTCCGCATCGGCGAAAGGAAGACGAGAAGCGGGAAATGCCAGAGGTAGAGGCCATAGGAGATCTCGCCCAGCCAGGCCAGAGGGGGGATCGACAGCACGCGGGCGAATGGACCGGACCGGAGCCCGACAGCGGCCAGGATGACGGCGATAGTGGCCAGTGAGACCAGGGCGAAGCCACCGCGATAGGTCAAGGCCGACGAGTCTTTCAGCTGCGCCGACAACACCGTCAGGCAGACCAGGCCGCCGAACCCCAGGACGGTGACGGTTCGGCCCAGGGTCCGGCCAACGACGACGGGGACGAAACTGTCGGCTCCGCGGCGCCACTGGATCATGGCCAACGCGCTGGCGAGTGCTGCTCCCATCAGCAAGCCCTGGGCGTGGGTATCGGTTCCGAAATAGATGCGGGTGTTGGGGCTATCCCGTTGATACAGCAGTGCCATCTCCGTCGCCGACGCCACGACACCGGTGATGCAACAGGCGAGAAGAATCGGAGCCGCCCTCCGAACCCCTCGGGCCAGTACCACGATGCCCAGGACCAGAAGAGGCCACACGACGTAGAACTGCTCTTCGATGGCCAATGACCACGTGTGGAGCAGGGGCGATACGGCCCCGGTCGCATCGAAGTAATTGGTGGCGTCGACGATCTGGTGCCAGTTGGAGAAGAAAAACAGTGCCGACAGCGCATCCATCCGGTAGCCGGGATACGTACCCGACGCGGCCAGGTAGCGCACGTAGGCGGTCACAGCCACCACGATCAGCAGGAGACAGGGCAGCAATCGCCGAGCGCGCCGAGCCCAGAAGCCGAGGAGATTCAGACGGCCGTTCGCCTGGCAGTCGGCCAGGAGAAGCGTGGTAATCAGGTATCCCGACAGGACGTAGAAGATGTCCACGCCCACGAACCCACCGGGTAGCCAATTCGGGGCAAAGTGGAAGACCATCACGTCCAGAACGGCGAGACCGCGTAGTCCGTCCAATCCCGTTATCCGCGACGGGATCGCCACGGCACGCGCCCTTTGACTTACCGAGGCCCCCTCGCTCCGCATTTCTCGATGATCGCCGCTAGGCGCGTCTATGTCCAGCGGCTCACACGATGTCCTGGGGCTCCCAGATGTCCCCCGGCTCACGGCCGAATACGTTCAGGCTCACGTTGCCGGCGTTGCCTCCTTCTCGTGAGCGGCCCGCATGATGAGAGGGAAGATCTTCGGGTCGATCCATCGTGCGAACGTGGCCACTTGAGCCGCGGTGTCGGGCAGCGGCGCCGATTCGTCGAAAGGTTGATCGAACGCAAAGTGAATACCGTCGGGTGCCCGTACGACGATGGTCCCGATGGTACCGGCGAACCGACCATCGGGGCTGACGATGTGATTCAGCCCGACGACGGTCACAGTCCCTGGATTGTCCGCTGCCACCTGGCGGACGAGATCGTTGTAGTCGTTCACGCGCGCCGGATCGTCTTGCGGTGGCGATTGTCCGTCGGGCAGCTCGCCGGCGTCGTAGTACGGAGCGGTCATGAGGACCACCCGGCCTCCCTCAGAGCTTACGATCGACACGAATCGCCCAAGTTGACCCTCTACGTAGCGGGCGTAGCTCGGGTCAGTGATATTGGTTACCTGCCCGGCGAGGTCGGTCCGGTCGAACGCCTCCCAGTAACCAGCCAGCAGGACGACCACCCGCGGTCGATAGCGGATCAGGTCCCCTGCGAGCAGGGCGGGCCACTGAGCATCTGTCGGCGAATCGGAGTTACACGCGCCGGTGACTGGCCTCGTTGTGCCGTCCACAGCGACGAAGCGACCCTCGGCGATGCCGCATCCCTCGGTGGCGGCATTGATCACGTCCACTCCGTATTTCGCCTCTTCCGGACTGTAGGCGAGCGAAAATCCCAATGTGAGAGCGGTGGAGTCACCCACAAGGAGAATGGGGACCGTGTCCGCTCTCGGCGGTGCTGTCCGGCTGGGGGCCGTCCGGCTCGGGGTCAATGCGCCAGACGGAAGAGCCAATGCATCTGAAGCTGTACCGGCGAGAACGACGACGACCGTCCCCCCCATGAGGGCGATAGCCGGGATGCCGGCCTTCAGGGAGCGCCAGAACGTTCCGAACATGACGGGCCGTTCGACCAGGTAGAAGCTCAGCGTTGCCAACAAGATCGTTGATGCGAAGCGGATGACCAGGAGAGCAGTTCCGCCGAGACCGGTCCGCGCCGCGTCCAGGTATATGGAGACCGGATAGTGCCAGAGATACGCCCCGTAGGAAATGGTTCCCAGCCACACGAGTGGTCGGAAGGACAAGACGATGGCGATGGGACCGTCGGGCACGCACACTGCTCCGATGATGATCGCCGCCGCCGACAGCGCCGAAAGCATGAACCCACCCTGGTATTCGAACGACGAGGTGCCGTTTTGAAGGTAGGTCAAAGCGAGTGTGCCGACCAAGCCGGCCACGCCGATGACGACGAGACCCCTCCGAGCGAGACGGGATCGAGCCAGTGGGGCCATCCGCTCGGATCCCCGCCGCCTTTGGAGCCAGGTCATGGTACAGGCCATGGCCGCACCGACCAGGATCGATTGCGCATGGGTGTCTGTGCCGAAATAGAGCCGGGTGATATTGACGCCCGGACGGAAGAGATAAGCCATTTCGAAAGCTGAAGCGGCGGCACCTGCTACTGACAGCATCAGCAGGGCTTTGACACCTCGCGCGAACGTCCGGCTCAGAGTCATCACGGCGAGCGTTACCAACGGCCAGATCAGGTAGAACTGTTCTTCCACGGCCAGCGACCACGTGTGGGTCAGAGGGGACACGGCACCTGTGGCCACGAAGTAGTTCCCACTGGCGGCGATCTGCCACCAGTTCGAGAAGTAGAACAGTGCCGAAAGCGCGTCCATCCTGAATCCGGGATACAGACCGGCCGGCTCGGCGAACCGTACCATCACCGTCACGACCACCAGCACGATGAGCAGCGCGGGCAACAATCTCCGAGCCCGGCGCAGCCAGAATGCCGACAGCTTGATCCGTCCCCGTTTGTGGTACTCGTCTACCAGCAGTCCGGTGATCAGATAGCCGGAGAGCACGTAGAAGATGTCCAAGCTGAAGAAGCCGCCTTGAAGCCAGCTGACCCCGAAGTGGTACCCCATGATGATGAGGAGGGCCACGGCACGGAGCCCGTCGAGGGCCGTAATCCGCTCCCTAGTGGTCGTACTACTCACGGTAGGGCTACTCTCTTTAGGGGGGGCGGAGACTTAAGACTCTCCCAACGGCTAGTGTGCTGCGTCGGAGATTCGTGAGCAATATTTGGCGGGTAATGCCAGGATCTCGTCCGCCGTTTTGACCCCGACGGAGGGACGGGGATTCTCGTTCCGGGTGTTGATCCAACCTTCGATGTCGCGTTGAAGCTGGGTCATCGACGGGTGCGCGCCTCGTGAAGTGGAGGTGGCGATCTCAGGCGGGGGCGAAGGAGATGCCGCCATCGGGCACCAGGTCGACGAGGCCCCGCAAGGTCGAGCGCGTATCGGCACCCCACATGTTGGACAGTACCCACGTCCGGCCGTCGTCATGGACCGGATTGTTCAGGAACCACTGGCTCGTGTCGGCCTCCGGGTAGACCCCGACGAATTTCCCCAGAAGATCGTCACCGGCGAGAACGCCGTCGAGGCAGCGGAATTTGTCGGCGGTGAGAACGGGCTCCATCATCGCCGCCGTGGCTCCGGCTCCATGGACGGCCTGCACCATCTTGAGCACGGCCTGTCTCTTCCCCAGGGGCTGTGTCACCTTCGTCGGCGTCTTCACCACGTACCGGTCCCACTGCGCCGATGAGACGGTCGCCGGTAGGTGCCGCGTCAATGGACGGTCCGCCTTAAGGACGGTCCGCACCGACGTCGGGACGTCGGACCGACGGCCGGCGTACGCCTGGCCGAAGGCTTCGCCGTAGAGGTGCATGGTCCCGTCGCCCGCGAGCTCCCGGATGGCCCGCTTCATGCCCGGGTGCTTCGAGGCGTCGTCGAACACGACCACGGCGCCATCGGTCAGGTGCGGGATCCAGTCCCGACCGTCCTCGACGACGGCCTCGTAGGTGTGCCACCCGTCGATGAACAGGAAATCGATCGGGTCCGACCATCCCGCCGCCGCCTCGTGGGACGTGGCCACGATCGGGCGGACCGTGTCGGAGACCCCGGCGGCCTGGAGGTGACTGCGGAACATGTCGAAGCTGGGCAGCTCCGAGACCCCCAGGGCCTCGAGGTGCTGACGGTCACCGGTATGGGGATCGATGGCGGTGACCGTCCCGTCGATGCCGAGCACCTCGAGGGACTTGGCGTAGAACACCGTGCTCTTGCCGAGGTAGGACCCGATCTCCACGATCGTCCGCGGCCGAACGTCGGCCAACACGAGGAACTGGGCGGCGGCGTTGACTTCGTTGAACCACCCCGGGATGAGATGGGCCACCTCCCACGCTTCGGAGAAACGCGGATCTCGACCGGCGAGGAACTCGGTGCTCCACGTGGTCTCCCCATGGATCAGAGCGCTCTTGGCGGCAGCGCGGAGACGTTGGAGCTGAGGGCGCATGTTCCCATGATAGATCACGGCAATCCCAGGTCCATCGGTGGTACTCGATGTACCACGAGCATCGCGTACCGGTTCAGAAGCCTGTTCTCACTACGACGTCGGGGCCTCGGTCGGGTTTCGGCGGAGCCGTCCCAGACGGCGGACGGCCCTCACGGTCCGCGAGGTCTGGCGTTCCAATCTGTGCAGCTTGATCCGCAGTTCGTCGGCAGCCAGTCGGAGGGCGAGAACGTCGTCCACCCAGTCGGGCTCGGGACCGAAATCGGGAGCGACCCAAGAGGCGTTCGGACCGTCGAGGTGTCTGAGGGCGGCGATCACCTCGAATTGGCTGTTCGAGAGACCGGGGGCCTGGTCATGGCCGGGGTGATGATGACGCAGCCCGGCGTCGAGCGACGCCACCGCCGTGTCGCGCTTGGTGGCGTCGGTCTCGACGCCAATACCGCCCAAGAAGTCGACCAACTCCTCGATCCAGGCCGATGGTTCACGGAGAATGCGGGCGTAGTCCACCACCATCGTCGGCAACCCAACCAGATTGGTGCAGGCGGCCCGGACGTAACGGTCCCAGAGGGCGAGGCCGTAGGTGAGCCCGACGTCGTTTCTGACCCGGAGAGACCGGGCCACCTCGATCGGGTCCCGGTAGACGAAGACCGCGGCTAGGGGGGGCGTGATGACGCCCCGCCAGAACGGAAGCGTGATGCAATTCCGTGGGTCTTTCCAGACCATCGGCCGCGACGGGAATCGCTCCGCGAAAGCCGTACTGGCGGCTATCCGTAAATCGTCTAGGGCGTGATCGGTCTCCCAACCGGGGAGAAGTCTCGGAGGACCTGACCACGTGCCACCGAGAGCGAAGAGCAGCCTTCTGTTGACCAACATCATCTGGTTGCTCTCGAAGTACCCCCGCTCATTCGATGTGCGCGGCGACGCGAGATCGTCTCCCGTCGCAGTGGCGAGCCCGAGGGCGGCCAGCGTTCCGGCCGTCGCCGAGGTTCCGCTTCTGTGCATGCCGATGACCAGGACGCAAGGTCGCTCGTCGGCCATGGGCGAGAGTGTAGAGCGGTCATGGCCACCTCCGAAGTCCGCCGGTGCGAACAATCCGCTACCGGGCACACCACAGGGGTCGTGGATCTGCAATGAGGCGGGGTTAATCCTGGACCGGGAAGCCCAGCTCGGTCACTGCCTCGAGTTGGGCGGCCGTAAAGTGGTCGAATCGCTTTTCGCGGTAGCGGCCCGTCGACGGCGGTACTCGTGGCAGGTCTAGGAGTTTCTCGAAGGCACGTCGCGGTACTTCGACCTCCAGGAAGTCGAGCAGGCCGAACAGCGACTCCTCGGGAGTGGCGCAGAATGCGTCAAAATTGATCAGGAGGAATCGGTCTCCGAGACGCTCCTGCCCGATCGAGATGGCTCGTTTGTTGCTCATGATCCAGAAATCAAGCGACGCCGACGCGAGGGTGTCTCTCTCGATCGGCCCAATACCGAAGAGGGGACCCCACCGACGCACCTGTTGCTGATTGCTGCTCCAGGCCATGTCGAGTCCGTGCCGGATCACGTGGATGTACCGCAGCCGGGGGCCGAAGGCCCGGTCGAGGTGGTCAAGATAGATGTGGGAGTTCGGTTCCTTCCAACCCCAGCGCTCGGTCTTGGGCATCAGCTTGCTCGATCCGAAGAGGCTTGCCGTTCGGCGATCGACCCACCGTTGCGGCATCCTCTGGGCCACCAGCTCAGGTCCGGCGGAGGCGACGATGGCCCGCAGTTCGTCGTCCGGTTCGAGTTGCCCTGTCATGGCCGCCTCGAAGATCTCAAGGACCCGGCCGATGGCCCCTCCTCCTTCGGCGACCTGCTCCGCATACCAGGCCGGTCGGCGCAAAAGCAAGGCAAACCACTGGTTGTCACCCTGACGACTCAGGTCGGCGCCCGTGTAGTAACCGACCTCCCGAGCGATCTGGGCGATGAGCCTCGTCCCACTCCCTCCTACTCCACCGATGGCGAGTGGTCCCGCCGGGATCTTTGCCGCCACTACTTCGCTGTCGGGGTCATCAACACCTGGAAGAAGTCAGGATCCGCCTGGATCCGCGTGAACCAGTCGTCGCTGAGAGATGTCGACTCTCGCATCACCCGTTCGAACGTCCGCTGTTTCCGACGGTTGCTTATCGTCCGGGCCACCCGACCGAAGACGGGAAAGCTCTTTCCTCCGAAGTAGCCCGACGCCTCCTTGTCGAGCCGGGACAAGGGGGCCCGGAAGCCGGCCCCGTGGTGGTAGACGATGTCTCCGTAGATGCCGAACCACAGCGGATGGGGATTCCACGCGTTCGACCGTAGTAGAGGTGTCCACGTGCTCCCCGACCGTTCGAGCGCAGCGAGCAGATTGCCCCCCACATCGGTGACGCGGTTGCCGCTGTTGTTCAACCAGATGCCGCCACGGGACCAGTCACCCTGAAGGCGTCTCCATTCCGAGACACGAATGGCGCAGAAGCTGGGGTGAGGCTGACGGTCGCCCCAGTTCTCGTCACGCCGGACGGCCACCAGCGAACTGTCCGACAGGGCGCGGTGAATCGTGTCCATAGGGTCGGCAATGGGAAAGGCGTCGCCGTCGAGAAACAGGATGATGTCGTCGGGATCGCCGGAACTCATGATCTCGGCGGCGATGAGATTCAACTTCCCTTCATGGGGGCCCTTGGCCCGAAGCACCGTGTCGAATCGGGCCTCGAACTCGGGGTCGATCTCGTTCAGGACGGCGACCGTCCGAAATGGTTCGGAGATGTTGCGCTTCAGGTAGGACAGCTGGACATCGATCCATTTCGGCGACTGGAAATGGACGGTGGCGACATAGAGCACGACCTTCGATCCTAACCTCGGGCGGCTTGCCCCTACCGCTGTCCGCACTGGAGTTTGTCGTACCATCCGGGGGTCGACGGCGGAACCGCCGGAGGGTCGGTGGCCGGCGCCACGTGGGCGGAGTGTCCGAGGGCGACGAGAAGAGGTAGCAGTCGTGGTGCCACCACCAGACCGGCGTCGACGCTGAAGTGCACACCGTCGGCGCAGCGCACGTTCACGCCGTCGACCACCTGTTGGTACCGACCGTCGGGAGTGACGACCTTCCCGAGCGGGAAGAGGGTGACGCCCGGTCTGGCCGCGGTCACCTGCCCGAGGATCCGGTCGTCCGCCGCCACCCGGGCGGGGGCGTCCTCGGGCACCGCCGCACCACCGCCCTGGATGGTCGAGTCGTAGTAGGGCGACGTCATGAGGACGACCCGCGCCCCCTGCGACCCGAGGATGGAGACGCCCTGGCCCAGTTGGCTCTGGAGAAAGCGGTCGAAGCCGGGGTTGCCGATCGCCGTCCAGGTGCCGTCGTAGTCCTGGTCCATGAGATCGACCCGACCGAGGTACACGACCACGTCGGGCCGGTACTGGTCGACCCACTGCCGCCACTGGTCGAGTAACGCGTCGGGCTGACCGAGCCGGCACGGTGGTCCCGGCGGGTTCGTGAAGAGCAGGAACCGGAATTCGGAGTCGGTGGACACGGCGCAGCCGGCGTACCCCTCGTTGATGATCTGGACCCCGTAGGCCGGCGCCTGCGCGGCGAGCGAAACGCCCAGGCTCCCGGCCATCGAGTCGCCCACCAGGAGGACCCTCACCGCCGGGGCCGTTCTCACCGCGGCGCCGGCGGGGCCGTGCACCTTGGCCGTGGCCACCGCCTGGATCACCGGGCGGGCGACGACCGGCGACGCCGGCGCGGTCGAGACACCGACCAGGATCAGTGACGCGGCGGCGGCGACGGGGACGCCGACGAGCGCCCGCCGGGGGGAGAGGGCACCGCGCCGGATCGGCATCTCGACGAAGCGCGCCGACACGGCGGCGATGCCCAGGGTGACCGCTGTCCGGCATCCGAAGAGAGCCCACTCACCGAGCTGTGTCCGTTGCGGTGTCATCACCAGGGCCACCGGCCAGTACCACAGGTAGGCCCCGTAGGAAATCGTGCCCACATAGCGCAGGGGACGAAGCGACAGCAGCCGCGCCGCGGGACCGCCCGGGGCCAGGACCACGCCGGCCACCACGGCGGCCGAGGCCACCGAGGCCAACAGGAACCCGCCGTGGAAGGCCAGGGACGACGTCTCGGGGACGAGGTACCAGACGGCGGCCGCCCCCACGAGCCCGCCCACCCCGGCCACGGCCCCCGACCGGCGGACCCGGGCCGATGACGCCGGGAACAGCGCCAGCGCCACCGCCAGGGCCGCCCCCACCAGGAGGGCCTGGGCCCGCGTGTCGGTGCCGTAGTAGGCCCGGTCGAGGTTGGCGTCGGCCGGCGTCAGAATCCACATCCAGGCGGCCGACGCGGCCGCCCCGGCCACGCAGAAGGCTCCCAGCCAGACCAGGCGGCGTCGGTAGTCGGGCACCACCCGCTTCCGTGGCCCGAACCGGCTCAACCCCCCGAGGACGGCGAAGACGACGAGCGGCCACAGGACGTAGAACTGCTCCTCGATGGCCAGGGACCAGGTGTGGAGCAGAGGCGACGGGAAGCTCGGGGCGAAGTAGTCGGCACTGCCGGCGACGAAATGCCAGTTGGCGACGTAGCCGAGCGTGGCGGCGACGTCGGGCAGGGGGTTCGTCCACGGCAAGGCGCCGGGCCAGGCCCGGTGGAGGATCGCCAGCCCCCCGACCAGGACGAACAAGGCGGGCAGGAGCCGCCGGGCCCGCCGGGCCCAGAATCGCCGGAAACGGATCGTCCCCGTCCCCCGCCGCTCGACGATCAGCAGAGAGGTGATCAGGTAGCCGGACAGGACGAAGAAGGCGTCAACGCCGTGGAAGCCCCCCGGGATCCACGAGAACCCCCCGTGGTAGGCCATGACCGAGAGCACCGCCAGGGCCCGCAGACCGTCGAGGGCGGGCACGTGGGCGAGCCTCGGACCCGACCCCTCCTGCCCGGCCCCCGCCTCGAGCGTCATCCATTCATGCTGACACAGCGCCCGTCGCTGCGAACAGCACCGGGAGCGGTCGTATCCCCGCACAGCGTACGGAGCAGTGTCCCGCTTCACCCCTCGAGTGACCGGCTGCGAGGCATAGTGGGTGTATCGCCCCCGATGACGACACCGCCCTGCGCCCGCCACTGCCCGCCCCACCAGGGGCGGTGCTGACCGACTACGTCCTCATCACCGGCCTCTCCGGCGCCGGCCGCTCGACGGCGGCGGCGGCCCTCGAGGACGCGGGCTGGTATGTGATCGACAACATGCCCTCCTCCCTGCTCACCGAGGTGGCCGATGCGGTGGGCCGACCCGGATCGGGTCAGGACCGGGTCGCCCTCGTGATCGGTCGTGGCGGCGGTCAGATCGAGGAGGCCCTCCAGGCCATCGACGAGCTCCGGGCCCGCGGCCACCGGGTCCGGGTGGTCTATCTCGACGCACCCCAGGACATCCTCGTCCGGCGGTTCGAGGGCACCCGCCGGCGCCATCCCATCGCCGGGGCCAAGGTCGAGGAGGCCATCGCCGACGAACGGCAGCGGCTGGAGGCCATCCGCGACCGGGCCGATGTGGTCGTCGACACCGGTCAGCTCAACGTCAACCAGCTCCGTGTCCGCATCCTCGAGCTCTTCGCCGACGAGTCCGACACGGCCATGCGCACCGCGGTGATGTCCTTCGGCTACAAACACGGCGTCCCCCTCGACGCCGATCTCGTCTTCGACTGTCGCTTCCTGCCCAATCCGCACTGGATCGAGTCCCTCCACCTCCTCTCGGGCCTGGACGAGCCCGTCCGCGAACTTCGTCCTCTCCCAGGAGGCCACCGCCCCCTTCCTCGACCGGGTGGTCGATCTCATCGGCATGCTCCTGCCCGCCTACCGAGCCGAAGGGAAGTCGTACCTCACCATCGCCATGGGCTGCACCGGCGGCCGGCACCGGTCGGTCGTCCTGGCCGTGGAGCTGGCCAGGCGCCTGGAGGACCGCGGCGCGACCCCGTCGGTCTTCCACCGGGACGTCGACCGGTGACGCCCGGCGGTGGCCCGCGGGTGGTGGCCGTCGGTGGCGGCCACGGCCTGGCGGCCAGCCTCCGGGCCGCCCGTCTGTACGCCGGTGCCGTCACCGGCATCGTCTCGGTGGCCGACGACGGGGGCTCGTCCGGGCGCCTCCGGCGCCAGATGGGCATCGTCCCCCCCGGGGACCTGCGCAAATGCCTGGTGGCCCTGGCCGACGACGACGCCCTCCTGGCCCAGGTCTTCGAACAACGCTTCGATCCCGACGCCGACGAACTCGCCGGCCACGCCCTCGGCAACCTGATCATCGCCGGGCTCATGGCGGCGGCCGGAGACGTCCAGGTCGGCCTGGACGAGGCGGCCCGCCTCCTCGGTGCCGCCGGCCGGGTGGTTCCCGCCGCCACCGAGCCGGTCGTCCTGAAAGCGTCCTCCGACACCGGTGACATCGAGGGCCAGACCGCCGTCATGGACACCACCCACATCCAGCGCGGTCTCGGTCATCCCGGCCGACGCCGCGGCCCCGGCCCCCGCCCTCGCCGCCCTGGCTGACGCCGACCAGATCGTGATCGGACCCGGGTCGCTGTTCACCAGCGTCCTGGCCGCCCTGGCCGTCCCCGGGATCGCCGAGGCCATCGGCGGCGCCTCGGCCCGCGTGGTCTACGTGGCCAATCTCCGCCCCCAGCCGGCGGAGACCGAGGGGTTCGACGTCGCCGACCATGTGGCCGCGCTGGTGGCCCACGGCGTGGGGATCGACACCGTCGTCGCCGACACGACCGCCATCGCCCTCGGGGCCCTCGATGTCGTCGTCGTCGACACCCCTCTGGCCAAGGCCAACGGACTGGCCCACGAACCCCGCAGACTGGCGGCCGCCCTGGCCGGTCTGGTCGGATAGGGCTGTCATGCCGCAGGCGAGGCCCGACGGCAACCGGCTGCGGGCGGGTGCCCGCGGGCCACAGACGACGGGGGAGCCATGGCCGACGAGGTGAGAATCAGGTGACCGTGCCGATAGGCATCAACGGGTTCGGGCGCATCGGACGCAACTTCCTGCGTGCGGCGCGCCGCCTGGGCGGCGCCGTAGAAGTCGTCGCCGTCAACGACCTCACCGACGCCCGGACCAACGCCCATCTCCTGCGCTACGACACCACCCACGGCCGCTTCGACGGCGAGGTCCGCACGGAGGGCGACATCCTCGTCGTCGATGGCACCCGGATCCGCGTCCTGGCCGAGCGCGAGCCGAAGGCGCTGCCGTGGGAGGAGATGGGCGTCGAGGTGGTCATCGAGTCCTCCGGTCGTTTCACCGCACGGGCCGACGCCGCCGGCCACCTCGAGGGAGGAGCACGACGCGTCATCATCTCCGCCCCGTCGAAGGATGCCGACGCCACCTTCGTCATCGGCGTGAACGACGGCGAGTTCGATCCCGACACCCACGTCGTGGTGTCCAACGCGTCGTGTACCACGAACTGCTTCGTCCCCATGGTCAAGGTCCTCGACGACGCCTTCGGGCTCACCAGCGGCCTGATGATGACCGTCCACGCCTATACCAACGACCAGAACCTGCTCGACCTCCCCCACGAGGATCTCCGTCGGGCACGTGCGGCGGCGCTGAACATCACCCCTGCGTCCTCGGGCGCCGCCCGGGCGACCAACCTGGTCCTTCCCGACATGCGCGGCCGACTCGACGGGGGAGCACTCCGGGTCCCCGTCGGTGACGGTTCGATCACCGACTTCACCGTGGTCGTCCCCCGGGCCGTCACCGTCGACGAGGTGAACGAGGCCTTCCGCGCCGCGTCGGTGAGCGGCTCCCTGGCCAAGATCCTCGACTACACCACGGACCCCATCGTCTCGTCGGACATCGTGGGCAGCCCCGCCTCGTGCACCCTGGACGCCGGCCTGACCATGGTCATGCCCGTCGGCCCGGACCAGACCCTGGTGAAGGTCCAGGGTTGGTACGACAACGAATGGGGTTACGCCAACCGCCTCGTCGACCTGGCCGTCCTCGTGGGCGGGGCCCGTCCCGCCATGACATGACAGTGCGGCGCCGGCGGCGGGCACATCCGTGATCCCCTCCGGGGCCGATCCGTTGGCCGGCCTTCCCCTGCTCGAGGACCTCCCCGACGTCCACGGTCGCAAGGTCCTCGTCCGGGCCGACTTCAACGTCCCTCTGTGCTGGCCCGACAGGCCCGAGGGTCCCGCGGCGGTGACCGACGACTTCCGCATCCGGGCCGCCCTGCCCACCTTGGACTGGCTGACCACCCGCGGGGCGGAGGTCACCGTCTGCGCCCACCTGGGACGCCCCCACGGTGCCCACGACCGGCGTTACGAGATGACACCGGTCCGCCACCGACTGGCCGAGCTGGCGCCGGGGGTGGCGCTCATGGACAACCTCCGCTTCGATCCCGGTGAGAAGGCGAACGACCCGGCGTTCGTGGACCGCCTCGTCGCCGGCTTCGACTGCTACGTGAACGACGCCTTCGGCGTCTGCCACCGTGCCCATGCGTCGATCGTGGGGCCACCGGCCCGGTTGCCCTCGGCCGGGGGTCGCCTGCTGGCCCGTGAGGTGGAGGTTCTCGGTGGTCTGCTGGCCCAGCCCGCCCGGCCCTTCCTGGCCGTGGTCGGCGGGGCCAAGGTGGCCGACAAGCTCGGCGTCCTCCGATCGCTTCTCGACACCGTGGACCGGTTGATCGTCGGTGGCGGCATGGCCTTCACCTTCCTGGCCGCCCAGGGACACTCCGTCGGGTCGTCGCTGTTCGACGCGTCGGCCGTGGCGACGTGCCGGGCCCTCCTCGACGACGCCGGGGACAGGGTCCTGCTGCCGACCGACGTCGTCGTCCGGCACACGGCTCCCGGCGGTGACGACCGCATCGAGGTGGTCGGTCCCGACGTCCCCGACGACGCCGCCGGTCTGGACATCGGACCGACGACGGGGCAGACCTTCGCCGCCGCACTGGCGGACGCCAAGACGATCTTCTGGAACGGGCCCATGGGCGTCTTCGAGGACCCGCGTTTCGCCGCCGGCACCTACGCGGTGGCCAAGGCCATCGCCGGCAGCTCCGCATTCAGCGTGGTGGGAGGCGGTGACTCGGTCGCCGCTCTCGACCAACTGGGCGTCTGCGATCGTGTCGGTTTCGTCTCCACCGGCGGTGGGGCGTCGCTGGAGCTCCTCGAATGCGGCGACCTTCCTGGTCTGGTGGCGTTGCGCCACGCCCCGAACGCGGCGGCGTCGGGAGCCTGACATGGCCACGGGCGGCCAGCGGCGGCGGCCGCTCGTTAGCGGCAACTGGAAGATGCACCACGATCACCTCCAGTCGATCCGCACCGTCCAGGATCTCGGACTGCGACTGACACCGGCGGACGTGGGACCGCTCGACGTCTCCGTCCACCCACCGTTCACCGACCTCCGTTCGGTCCAGACCGTCATCGAGGACCGCGCCATCCCCGTCGCGCTCGGCGCCCAGCATTGCTTCTCCGAGGATCAGGGGGCCTTCACCGGCGAGGTGGCGCCCCCGATGCTGGCGCGGCTCGGCGTGACCTATGTCATCGTCGGACACTCCGAACGCCGGCAGCTGTTCGGCCAGACCGACGAACAGGTCGCCGCCACCCTCCGGGCCGTCCAGCGCCACGCCATGACGCCCATCGTGTGCGTGGGCGAGTCTGCCGACGAGCGCTCCGAGGACGAGACCGACGCCCGACTCACCGCCCAGACGACGGCCGCGCTCAAGGGTCTCCCGGCCGCACAGACGGCGGCCCTCGTCCTCGCCTACGAACCCATCTGGGCCATCGGCACCGGCCTCACGGCCACCGCCGCCGACGCCCAACAGGCCTGCGCCCACATCCGGGCGGTGGTCGGGGAGCTGGCCGGGGACGAGGCGGCCGGGGCCGTCCGCCTCCAGTACGGAGGGTCGGTCCGACCGGAGAACGCGGCGGAGCTGGTGGCGGAACGCGACGTCGACGGGCTCCTGGTCGGGGGGGCCAGCCTGGACGCGGCCACCTTCGCCGGGATCGTCCGTGCCGCGGCGACTGCGGTTCGATGAGCCCCGCCGTTTGGTAGCCTGGTCGGGTCCAGACGGCCCGAGGAGGGACACCCGGTGTTGACGATTGCGTTCGTCGTTATCCACATGGTGGCGACATTGTCGCTGATCTTCCTCGTCCTCATGCACTCGGGCAAGGGCGGCGGCCTGTCGGACATGTTCGGCGGCTCGGTCGGCCAAGCAGCGGCGGGCTCCACCGTGGTCGAGAAGAACCTCGACCGGATCACCATCACCGTCGCCATCGTCTTCGCCTTCACGACCGTCACCCTGGCCCTGCGCCTCCACTGACGTAGCGACCCTCTCCGCCGGGGATCCTCGGCCGGTGACGAACGGCACGCGACCATCGCCGGTGCCCGGCCGCCGGTCGCCCGTTGGGCCGGGAGGGCGGTGTCACCCAGCCGCTAACATGACGCGGCCCTCGCCTGAGGGAACACTCTGGTCGGAGTGGCGGAATAGGCAGACGCGCTAGCTTGAGGGGCTAGTGCCCGCAAGGGCGTAGGGGTTCAAGTCCCCTCTCCGACACGCTCTTACGTACACGCGATTCTCCCGTGCTGCGTGGGGGGCTGCCCGAGACGTCCATCTCGACAGCAACCACCTTCCGATCCGGGTCGTACGTCATGCTGAGCCCCAACTCCCGGTAGAGCGCCGTCTTCGTTTTGGGGTCTGCCTCAGCGAGGATTCGGACATGATCCTTGAGACTGAGGATGACGGCCTTGATCTGGGAGGCTGTCATGGGTGGCTTCGGGACGGAGGTACCGAGGATCCGCTCAGCGGTTTCCCGCTCGGCTTCGACCTCAGCTATCCAGGCTCCGACCGTGGCAGTAGGCCCGGTTTCATCAATCATCTTGCGGTAGTTCTCTAGGCGACGATCACAGTCGGCGACGCTCTTTCGGGCTGCATCGATCCGGTTGGCCGCAGGGCGGTCGACCTCTTGAGCGGCGGCCAGAGCTTGACATGTCGCGTCGAGTCGATCGAGGTCGAAGACCTGGGCAATCCATCTATCCAAACGCGGCGTGATCACGTCTTCTCGCACGTAGATCGTCTTCGGGTGCCTGACAGTCTCAGAAATAGCGTAATCAGCGGCGAATGTGCATCGGTAGTGGGCAAGTCCATGATTCCACGTCCCTTACATCTTGCGATTGCACATGCCGCACCGCATGAGACCTCGTAGAAGATATGGGCGCTCCGTCGGGTGTGCTCGACGTTCCTTCTTCTCAGGGTCGATCAGATTTGTGCGTTGAGCGGATTCCCACTCGGCCATGGTGACTGGCTCGCCGAGTCATGTGGAGTCATTCCACCCTTTCCTACCGTGTGATGTGACCGTCAAGCAATCGACGGTCGAGTTGCCGTCTTCTCCAACTCACCTTGCGGAGAGTCGACTGTGCCTATCTTGAATGTCTCACACCCGCCCACCGAGTTTCTCGGCGGACCGACTGTGCCCCAGCCAAGCAGGCTGCGCCTCCGCTGGGCTGCGCGAGAAGCAACACACATGGCGAAGGAATCTATGAGTTCACCATGTGCCTGAGGAGGTGCCCAGAGTCAGGGAGCGCAGTCCGCCCGGCGATGCGCACCCTGTCGCGACAGCTCCGGCAAGTCCGGGCCAATTTGCGTCGGAAAGGGTCGCCGTCGGGCCGGGGATCGGGGAAAAGGACCCTGTCACCGCGCCGCCGTTGATGGTGATGTTGTTCAGACCGGCTGAGCCGACAACGACAAACGGCCCAGGTGGCTTCCAAGTAGTCGGTGTGCCTGCGGGTGTGAGCCAGGTCATCTTGAACTTGGAGGGAGGGGCGATGGGAGCAGGAAGTGCAACGCCGCTAAAGATGGTGGCGCAGTTGTTGGCAGTGCCGGGATTGTTGACAATCAGCTTTCCTACGATTCGTCCGATTTCAATGGTGCCCGAGTTGGTCAGGCACGGGCTCGCCGTGTTGCCCAACCTTGCGACCACCTTGATTTTCTCAACGTTGGCGTTGCCGCCGTTCTTGAGAGGTGGGCCAAAGACGACCCTGCCTGACCACACACCGTTGGCGGCATTGCATGTCACGCTGCCAAGAAGGACGGGGTTCATTCGAGAGGCCTGAGCGATGCCGGACCCCACTGTGACCAAGAGGAGCGATGGAAGGGTGAGTGATGCGAGGACGAGGACAGTCTTTCGGGCCATTTGATCCCCCGTTCGATTGAGCCTCCCGCGAAATGCCAGGGAGGAATGCCCGCAGTCTTCCCCACTGTGACGGACCAAACAAGGGGCGATTCTCCTTCGTCGCGGTGTGAGTACGTGAAAGCTCGATCAATGAACAAGATGCCACAACCTTGGTCACTGCAATCAACCCAACGATTCTGCCTCATCACTCACGTCCACCGAGTTCCTCGGCGGGCTGACTGCACTCCTGGCAAGCAGGCTTCGCCTGCGCGGGTCCTCGGGTTGCCCAACGTAAACGCCTACCAAGCTCTCTAGAAGGCTCCAACTCCGTTCGGAGTACCCCAACCGGTTGGTCCGTCGTATCCGGGTCCAGCTGTGCAGAGGTAGGAGGGGGAACACGTTCCATTGCTCCCAGACGTAACGTCGAAGAGTGAAGAGGTGTGACCGTAGATCCCTGACGCGTCGTTGATCGAGGTGGCGTTCCCTGCCAGAGCGTAAACCGAGGCAATGATGGGCGTTGGTATCGACGTGCCTTGGAATTCACCCCAACCCACATCTCTAAACGTGTCGTAGGCCGCCACGTTGTTGGCAACCGCAGAGACGTCAGCAATCGTTCGAGTAGAACAACCTGGGTCGGTTTGCCAACTGGGCTTGGCCTCCTTGAGGCTGCACCCACTGCCGTCGTGACTCCAGGCAGTCTCCGAGTAGCCTCGGGTACTACCGTCTTTGGTTAGGTTGGTGCCGCTCACCGCAGTAACGAACGGCGACGCCGCGGGGTAATCGAGGAGCGAGCCAAAGTTAAAGTCACCAGAGCCGGCCGTCAAAGGAATCCCGGGGTGGTCGTAGTACAAAGAGTCGAACTCCGTGAGGTTGTGGTTTTTTTCGGTGCCTGCGTAGCTGTTACTGACCTCTGTGGCACCCAATGCGACGGCTGTGTCGACGGATTTACCTAAGTTCGTGAACGACGAGTTCTTCCCCTCAACAAGGATGATGTGGCACAGAGGGCATGTCGCCGACACCATGTCCAGATCAATGGAGATCTCTTGGGACCAACCCTTGTTCACATGCGGGTAATTTGCGCCACCATGTTCGTCGACTTTCTTGAAGCAGCCATTTGCGGTGGTGCAAGGACCGAGTCCAAACTGAGCGCGGTAAACCGCAAGGTCGGATTCGGCATTGGGATCGTCGAAAGCGTCCACAATCCCAATCGTCTGACCAACTCCGGCAGTGGATGATGGCAAGTTGTAAGCCGCCTGAATGTCAGCGGGGAGAATTCCGGTGGGCGTTGATGAACTGACAGCCACACCGTTGAGGGTCTTCTGCTCAGCCAAGCAGCGGGCCTGGGCCGGGCCGGCGACGGGACAGGATTCTGTATAGCCCGCCACTGCGGGTGCGGACGCCCCCACCCGTGTCGCAGCACCGACAATCGGTGTGGCCACGCAACCGAGCGTGACCGCCATAGCGGCCAACCGTCTGTATCCCATCTGCGTCTCCCTGTCGTGGTCTGCAATAACCCTCGTAGGAAGTGTCACGCGGGTCGTGGTTCATGGGAGCGGGGTCTGCGAAAACGAAGCTACGGCGTTGATGCCGCCGTCCATTTCCTCGCCGCGTCGGACACATCGAAGATCGTGCCCTTCTCGTACTCCCACCCTGGCGGATCGTACTCCTGATAAGGCCCGCCCGCCTTGGGAGTATCGGTGGGGTGAGTGTGGCAGGAGAGGACCCCGTCGCTTGTGACCTGACGCGTGGGATTGCCGTTGGGGTAGTCATCGGAAAAGATCAGCGTGCGCTGAAGAGCCTCTTCCTGACGCTCCTGGGCTACTTGAGGCACCAACTGGCGGAGCTTCCCAAGGACGCGATTTCTCGGCTCACATCCTCAGCTGTCGTCGGCGGACAGATTGTGCTCCTGGCAAGCAGGCTGCGTCTGCGTGGGTCCTCGGGCCTTCGGCCCGAATGCCCTCGGCCCTCGCCGGAGATGGCGCTCTGAGGAGTCGATAGCGTTATGGAATGGCGACCCGGGATAACCTCAAAGAGGTTCTCCTCAGGTTGCGCGAGCAGAACCCCAAGGCATTGGCGGGCTTTCCCGACCCCCGCGTGGATCGTGACCGGAACCCACCTTTCAGGATCAGCTTGGCTCCGTGGGCGACAGACGTGGCGGCAACCTGCATAGCCATTTTGGCAACGACGTGGAGTTGGTTGTCGGTGCGATGAACTATCCGTCATGCACGCTTCACCATCCGCTTCACGAACGTCCAACTGTGTCGGAGTTGGACTCCGTCGAGTTGACCGTCGAGTTGGATGGACCTCTCGTCATAAGGTCGGGGCATACGGAACGTCATGGCCTGCTGGTCCACAACTCAAGCGAACAGGAAGTCGGTATCGCCACCAACGGCCAGCTGACGGCAAAGGTCATCGATCCAGAGACCGGGCTGCTCGTCGGCGGCTTCACGGGTGCCCAACGTTTGCCGAGGGTGATGTTCTGCGTGACACCTGGTGAAACGCAACGCATTCCGCTTCTGGTCGGAACGGCGAGCTTTGTCCCTGACCTCGGTTATGCGATCCCACCGGGTCAGTGGGTGCTGCAGGTCACAATGGGATTGGGGGACGCTCGTTCGGCTCGGACACCTCCGTTACCCTTCACAGTCACGGATTGACCGTCCGCAACCTCTCGGGCTTAGCCTCTGATAGCCCTACGACTGGATAGGCGGGAAGTGCACGGGAGCCCAGTTGTGTCCGCCGTCGAAGGTCATGAGGAGGGCGCCGCTTGAGTCAATGGCCACTCCCTGAGTTGCCGTCGTGAATCCGACCTGTAGCCACGCCTCGGAGTTGGCTTGGTGATTTACCACACCCCATTTTGCGCCCGGATCAAATGTGCCGATGAGGTTGTCTCCTCCGCCCATGATGACTGGGCTTCCTCCGGTTTGACGGACTGAACCGATTCGTCGTTACTGATAGCAGCAAGGAAGCCCATGATCTGGAGAGGACGGTCACGGCAGGCGGGCGGTCTCCATGCGAAGCCGATGCTGAATCCCTTGTCGACGGGGGAGGCTCGATAACGCTTTGACCAGAGGCGCAGGTTTGGCGGGGGAGAGGAGACCACGATTCCGGGCTCAGACAGTTCCCGTCCTCGGGCTTGGCATCGGCTGTAGGAGGTCTCTGGAACCTTCGGATGGCCGCCAGGGCCCCTGCTAGGCCGCTGTGGGCGATATAGGGGCCCCTGACCAGGGTGGAGGGCCCTGACGTTCAGGCGACAAGATCCAACTCGCCTCGTAGGACCGCGTGTACCAAATGGAAAACTCCCCTCTCCGACACCGGGTCGGAATCGGCAGCAATGCAGATTTACGACGCTTTGGTCTGGTCTTAGAAAGTCAACGTGTCGGACGCAGGTGATGCTCGCTGATCAACCGTGGGCCTTGACCACTGGCCGGCGGATGATCACCATGAAGCACATCCGGGTCAAAGTCGATCGCATTTGGCCATGTGACTGTGCCCGTAGTGGGATCAACTGCCACTTGCGAAAAGTAGGCCGGCTCCCTCAGCTGGTCGAAAAGACTCCCGCTGAGGGCATCTTCAAAGTCGAGCTCCCGGACGAGTCCGTCAGTAAAGGTCAGGCGAAGTCGGAGGTTTCCCAAATGTTCGACCTGCGCAACCCGAGCAAGCGAAGTCATTTCCACAGTTTACCGAAGACCTTAGAGGCTCCGGGACCTGCCCCGTTCCCAGTCTGCGACAAGTTCTGCTTGTCGCAGTGCCACCCAATCTCGAACCAGACGAGCGGCATTTTGAGGAAGTGCCCCCGCCATGATGGTGCCGTCGCTGATCCTTACCACGGCCTCGTCCCCGGAGTAGAAAGCGTGAACGTGGGCGGGACCGTGGTCCTTCCAGTACATGTAGATGGCGATGCAATAAACTCAGAAACGCGGGGCACCACTGCAAGCTACCGACGGGCAGTAACACTCGTCGTTGCCAGCTGGAGCCGGCGTTCGAGACCTCTAGTCACCAGGGCGTGAGCCGCCAATGGCCTCCGGTACGAGAACGTGCGGGTCGGTTCTCCGACACCGGGTCGGAATCTGCATCAGCGCAGATTCAAGACGCTTTGGAGCGGTACTCCTCCACAGCGTCAATGGGGACATGGGCGATCCCGTCCACCATCACGTATCGGATCTTCCGCTCGTAGACGAGGCGAAGTAGCTCCTTGGTCGGAATACCCAACTTGCGAGCTGCCTGAGCCGCCCGCAGTGGCCGCTCTTCAACCATCCTGGCCTCCCGGTTCATCAAAGCCCAGTCTACGGCTGAGAAACTGGACTTGATGCTCCACCTGAGCGGCCTCGGCGAGGTGGTCGGTCGTGATGAGGGCATCACGAGCCTCTTCCAGGGCGGCAAGCAGGTCCAGCGCCTCCTCGAGCCCGTATTGCACCCTGGCCGGTGGTTCCTGAGGTGACGGATCGTCCACGGCTGAAGCCTGTCACTGGGTTGTATTAGCGCTTTGCCAGGGTCGAAGGCGCCAGTGTTTCGTGGTACGAGATCGTGCGGCACGGTTCTCCGACACGATCGAATTACGTCCGTCGCCATTCCGCCGCTCGCGTGTTCCAGGCTATGGGCCCGTCCCCAACGATGATGCAGCCGTGGCCAGGGACATCGTCAATTTCGCGAGCGTGCCGAGGTTGACGAGGCCGCCGCCATGGCCGCTATAGGTGCTGTTGCCCGACACGGTCGAGGAGTTGATCGTCATCTTGGCGGAGTTGGAGATCCCTCCGCCCACGGCCTCACCGCCGTCGGGGCCGATAGTGGCGCTGTTGCCAGACACTGTCGAGGAGTGGATCGTCATCGTGCCACCGCTGTTGGAGATCCCTCCGCCAAAGGCGGAGCCGTCGCCATTGCCGGCAGTGGCGCTGTTGCCGGCAGTGGCGCTGTTGCCCGACACGGTCGAGGAATTGATCGTCATCGTGCCACCGCTGTTGGAGATCCCTCCGCCATAGGCGAAGCCGCCGGGCAGTGCCGGTAACGTTGCCGTTTCTCGATCGTGAGGCCAGAGATGGCCACCGTACCGTTCTCGACGGTTATCACCGATCCCGACTGATTGTTCCCGTTGACTGCGGTGGTCGACGCTCCGGCCCCGCCGATGGTGAGCGAGTTGAGTCCCAAGGCGCTGATGGAGTCGTGCTCGAAGTAGGTGCCCGCAGCCACGTTGATGGTCACGTCATCACCGGCATCGGAGCCGCCGGTGGCGGTGGTGAGCGCGGTCTGGATGGAGCTACAAGCGTTCGCTGACGAAGTGCAGTCGCCGGAACCTCCGACTGACACATAGAGCGAGACGGGGGTGGCCGCCGATGCAGGCAGTGACACGCCGATCACCGAGGCGACAATGACGCCCCCGAAGACCAGCGAGCCAGCCAGTAGCGTGCGGAAATATCTCCCATATCCCGTCGTCATGGACCAGCACCCTCCGCTCTAGGGGGTGCCGTTCGCACACCCGCTGGGGCAGGCGTAGCACCGAATGGTTGCACCATCAACCGATCTCACAGGGCGTTCACGCACTGATTTCGCTGAGTGAACGTGATCATCCGCGGTGACCAGCGCTGCGACCCGATCGTTTCATGAACCCTGATCGATTCATGACACCGTCATCGCCTGCTGGGAGTAGAACCAACCTCCGACATTGGCGTAGACCCAGATGGCTCCGCTCTGCGCGTCGTCGGGAACTTTCACCACAACCTTGTTGTTGAACGTTCTGAAATTCAGCGCCGGGTGGGTCTGCCCTCCGAATGACACGGCCGTCACCTGCTTGAGAAACGAGCCTTTGAGGGTGACCGTGCGTCCCGGTGCGGCGCTGGTAGGAGCGAAGCTCCCGGCCACGAGGCCACCGGGGCCCATCCAGAAGCGCGGGTCACCGGCGGGCACGATGAAACGGGCGTCCACACTGCCGCCCGACTCGCTGATTGATTTGACACAGGGCGCCACTGCTGGAGAAGGGCACTGAGCCAGGAGCACGGGCGGAGGCGGCGAAGGAACATCGGGCTGATAGCAGATCTTCACGCTTCTGGTACTCGGCTCCCCGGCCAGCTGCTCTCTGACATGGATGGGCGCCGACGACGTGAAGGTGGTCTCGGTCAAGGTGGAGACGGCGGTCGGGTAGTCGTAGGAGGCGCCGCAAGACAACGTCCCCGTCGCAACGTTGAGGGTCATCGAGGCGGAGGTCGCGGAGGTGCCGGTGGCGGACACGTCGGTGGCGGGGATGCCGGGGGTCGCCGGGGTCGACCCACCGGCACTGCACGGAATGTTCGGCGAGCAGGCCGTCACCTGGAAGCCGGCGGTGGCGACTGCTCCCGCCCTCCCGTTCAGCGAGACGGTCTGGCCGGTGAACACCTGGGTCGTGGAGGTACCGGCCTGGTCGGTTTCGGTCACGCTGGCGGTGTAGCTGCCGGGCGCGGTGTACGTGTGGCTGACGGTCGGCGTCGGCGTGGTGGTGGTATGGCCGTCTCCGAAATTCCAGGCGTAGGAGGTAATGGGGCTGGAGGGTGCCACCGACGCCGAGGCGTCCAGTGTTGTGGGGCTCCCCGTCGGCGCCGGCGTGACCGAGAGCTGGGCTTCGGGAGCTTGGTCCGGCGTGATGGCGACATCATATGGACTGGTTCCCACCGTGATGGGGGTGCCGGCGGTGTTGGTGGCCGTGTCGATCGGGGTGACGGAGTCGCTGGCGGCGTTCGTCACGTAAGCGGTGGAGCCGTCGGGGGTGATGGCGATCCCCTCGGGGTTGCTTCCCACAGCGATGGGTGTGCCCGCGGTGTTGGTGGCCGTGTCGATCGGGGTGACGGAGCCTGACAAGTTGGCCACGTAGGCCGTGGCCCCGTTCGAGGTAATGGCGATGAAGTCGGGAAACCCTCCGACCGTGATGGGGGTGCCGGCGGTGTTGGTGGCCGTGTCGATCGGGGTGACGGAGGCACTGTCTACGTTGACCACGTAGGCGGTGGAGCCGTCGGGGGTTATGGCGATCCCCACGGGATGGCTTCCCACAGTGATGGGGGTGCCGGCGGTGTTGGTGGCCGTATTGATCGGTGTGACGGAGTCGCTACCGATGGTCGTCACGTAGGCCGTGGAGCCGTCGGGGGTGATGGCGATCTGCGAGGGCGCGCTTCCGACGGTGATGGGGGTGCCGGCGGTGTTGGTGGCCGTGTCGATCGGTGTGACCGAGTCGCTGCTGTCGTTGACCACGTAGGCGGTGGAGCCGTCGGGGGTGATGGCGATCCCCGTGGGCCCGCTTCCGACGGTGATGGGGGTGCCGGCGGTGTTGGTCGCCGTGTCGATCGGGGTGACCGTTCCGGTGCCGCCGCTGCCGTCGTTGACCACGTAGGCGGTGGAGCCGTCGGGGGTGATGGCTATGCTATAGGGACGGGTTCCCACAGTGATGGGGGTGCCGGCGGTGTTGGTGGCCGTGTCGATCGGGGTGACGGAGTCGCTGTTCAGGTTCGCCACGTAGGCGGTCGACTGGGGGGACGCATACGCCACACCAGTGGGGAGCACAACAATGACGAGAGTTCCGGCGATGGTCGCCATACACGCCACGATGGAAAACCAGACAACTCGAAAAGGCTGCCGTCGGCCCTTCGAAGGTCGTCCTCGTCCGTCGACGCGCAGCCTGGAACGCATGTAACCGAACATGGTGAACACCCCCCGCCAGCAAGCCTGAGTGCGACTTGTCCCAGGTAGGAGGCTATGTGGTGCCTGTCCCCGCGTCAACAAGGTGACCTGACACCCTGAGACGAGCCCATCTGCAGTGAGGTTCACGACCGCCCTAGCAGGGCGATATGGGGAGCCAGGTGGTCTCAGCAGGTCCGCCGACGTGCGTCTTGCCACCGGCGACCTCTCGGCAACCGCCGTCGACGGATCGACGGACACCGCTCGGCACAGAGCGGCAAGGGGGCCCGACCACCATGGCGGACAGGGCAGCGCGGCGAACGCGCTCACCGGTATGGCCATCGAGAGTTCCTGTGGCGGGTCACTCCACCGGTCCATGGGACCTCACGGATACGTGGCCGAAGCTTGCTAGTCCCCTCTCCGACACCGGTTCGTCTTGACCTCAGCTCACAAGTCAACCCGATGTGCACAGATGCTGTTCGCTTATCAATCCTGGCCCGTGCCCGTTCGCGGCCGGATGATCACCATGCAGCACGTCCGGGTCAAAGCCGATCCCGTCTGGCCATCTGACGGTGCCCGCAATCGGTTCAATTGCCATCTGAGAAAAGTAGGCGATTCCCTAAGTTGGTCGAAGAGACTCTCACTGTGGGAATGCGCAAAATCGAGTTCGGACGAGCCCATCAGTGAAGGGCGAGCGGCATTTTGGAACAGCGGCCTCGCCAGCCCTCAGATTCAGCGCTTAGCACCTCGGGCGATCGGTCGGAGAGGTGCCACTAGCGGTGCACTTTGTTGGCGTGCGGGGTCTTGCACAAACCCCGTCGTACCTTGCGCCGAACGGAGGGTGTCTTGACCTACGTCACCGTCATCGAGACCGCTTGGGTGGCGGTACCGGGCGGGTGGCCTTTTGACCGGTGACTTGTGACCTTGATCTCGAACGTAAATGTCCCGCTTCTCCTGGGCGTTCCCATGATCTCCCCCGACGGCGTCAGGTGGAGGCCCGGCGGCAGACGGCCCGATTGAAGCGACCATTTGTACGGGAGGTTTCCTCCACCGGCGGTCAGGGTGGCCGAGTACATCACCTTCACCGTGGCAGGTGGCAACGACGCCGTGCCGATCTGGAGGGGAAACACTGTGCTGTCCGATGACGGCGCGACACTGCTGTCACCGGAGAACGACACGCCGACGCTAACGGCATCACCCGGCCAGCTCGGGATTTCGCATGACGCCTTACCGTCGCTCAGGGCCGTGGAACAGAGGTTGGTCAAGCCGGTCCAAAAGGACACCGTTCCGGTGGGCACCAGGCCGGGAGCACTCACCGAGGTCGACAATGTGACGGCCTGCCCAGTCATCGGCGTGGTGGGAGCCACCGAGAGTTGGGTCGTCGTGGGCGGGAGCGAGGGGTCGATCTCGATGAAGAGAGTCGAATTGTCGTCCCTCGACGTGGCCGTCAGGCCGTCGGCGCAGGCGCCCACACCCGGGCACGACAGGTTGGTCAGATAGATAGCCCCTCCGCCGGCGGGATCGAATCCCGGAACCGGGGCTGGCGTCGGCACCCAGCCGTCGCCGTCCTGGTTCTCATAGACGGCTCCGCCACGGGCGTCGAATCCGGCGGCGACGCACTGTCCGGCCGCCGGACACGTCACGTCGGTCAGCAACACTTCGTCGGCAACGTCCGACGGGTCGGTCGACGGCGCCGGGACCGAGGTCCATGTACCGCCGGACAACGTGTCGATGAACCCGGCAAACACCTGACTCGCCGTCGGTTGGACCTGGTAGTAGCCGACGGCCACGCACGATCCTGTGTCTCCGCACGACACGGACAGCACCGTCGCTTCCGGTGGGGAGACGGCATCGGCGGGGAGGGGAGTCGCGACTGTGGTCCAGACATCCCCCGAGAGTGTGGCCAGCGAACCCACCGTGGGCCAGGTCCCTCCCACCGCGGCACAGTCACCGGGCGCATCGCACGATACCGATGCCGCGTCAACGCTCGTCGAGCTGAGCGACCACGTTCCGTTGGAGAGAATGTCGGCGTCGCCCTCGCCGGCGACAACGCAAAAATCGACGGTGGGACAGGCAACGACCGGGACGACCGTGTCGAACGAGGATTCTCCAAACGGAAGCCCCATGGCATTCCAGTTTCCGCCCGCACCGGTGTCGACGACCGAGTACAGGTTCCCCGTGGTGTCGGTATAGGTACCCGTGGCGACGCAGGGATCCGCCGACGGACACGTCACATAGGCAAGCTGCGCCCCGTCCCAAGGCTTAGGCCCGCCGGCGTTCGGGGGCATCGGCGCGTCGGCGGCCGACCACGACCCCGACGCCAAAGTGACGATCAGTCCATGAGTGAGTTGATCCTGGCCCATGTACCACCCGACGACGGCACACGCACCCACCGCGCCACAGGAGACGTCGGTCAGAGAGACGTCTGGATTGGTCGTGGAGGCATCGGCCGGTAGGGGTGCGCTCACCGACTTGAAACCGCCACTCGATTCGACGGCGATCAGACCCTCACCGTCTTGCCCTGGTCCCGACGCGGTGTCGTAGTCACCGATGCTCACACACCAACCGACGGCCGGACACGAGAGGCCGGTGAGGGAACCTCCTTGGTGGGCGGCCGCATCGGCTGGGAAGGGAGCAGAGTCAGCTGTCCAGGTAATCGGATAGGTGTCGCCCGACGCTGAAGACGCGGCACCGACCACGACCGTCACGATCATCGCCACCGCGAGACTGACGGAGGTGCCCGCCCGTCCGATCCGGGTCCGAGCGCCCCGGCGCTTGTCGGCGGCCGATCGGATGGAATGAACCGGCGATACACGCGCTGGTTGGCTCGACGACGACATCTGGCCTTACCCCTGCGAGCGCACCCAACCCCAGGCGAGCTGACTGAGGCAAACTCTGCACTCAGGACCAGGCTACTCCCCGGGCTCCGGCTCCGCGATGAAGATTTGATCCCTCCGGGCAGACCGTGGTCGATCCGTGGTGCATCAATTGGACTGAGCGAAGGAGGGAAGATCAAAGTTCACCGAGATTACTGGGATCTGAGTGATTGGCTAACTCAACTTGGCGTCTCCACCTTCCTCGAGTTGATTGGGTACAGAAGAAATGGTCCGAGGAAGCATGGAAGCGGTCTAGTTGCGACCGATCGCAACTTTGGGTGTGTGTACGGACTGGTCAGGCTGGGCGAGCAGCGCGTTCTAGAATCAGACTCGTGGGCACCGGTACTGCTGAGGCGTCAGCGGCCAACTCAGCGAACGTCCGAGACTGAGCGACCACGCTGCAGCTAGTCATGAAGGTTAGTGCGAGGCCACAAATCAGCAGCAGAAGGATCTTTTTAGACGTTCGAGCCAAAGCGCTGTCCACGTGCCTAGTGTGCCTCCAGACGAACCAGAGTGCTGACCGAGCGACAATGCCGGGTGCAGGTCCTCCCGACAGCGCCAGGGAGCCACAGCCCGACAGTCGATCACCCCGGACTCAGGCGGGAGATACCGGCTCGCTCCGCCCTGGCCACCGCCTCGGTCGCGGGAGGGCAGCCGTCACCGGACGCTCGGGCAATCAATCAGCAGCGGTGATCCCGGACAGGTCGACGCTTGGGCCGGCGACCGGAATCCGGTCAACCTGCGGGACACTGGTGGACCTATACCGCTATCGGGATCCCCGCGTCAATTATGAATGGGCTCGGATCAAAGCTGATCAGGAGCGGTGAGACTTGGGAAGGGAGGCCGAGATCCACGACAGACCGACGCACATCTCGTCCGAGGACCCATCGCCCCACGTCACGAAATGAGCCGGGGCCTTGCGCAGAATGGGCAGCTTCTGCGCCAGAGTCGGGTCGTACGTGCAGGTGACCTGAACTTTCTCGCCGCGAGTTACCGGCACCGGGGAACTCAGGTTGTAACCCTTCTGGTAGTTGAAGTCGTAGTTGAGCACGTTGAGGATGATCTTCGCTTCCGGCGTTCCAGGGTTGAGCACCATCTTGAAGCTGACACCCAACAGGTGCATGTGGGCCTGCACCCTGACGATGTAGCCCGCCGCAGAGATCGGCCAGGTGCACGAGGTCGTGTCGCCAACAGGAGGGTCAGAAGGATTGCGTCCGCAGGCCGATTCGATCATATTCACGAAGCGGGCCTCGCTTTGTCCGAAGCGCTGGGCCTGGTTCGCGAGCGACGCGGCCCGGTCGCACAGGGGGCCGGTCACGCCGCTCGGGCACGGGATGTCCGGCGGGGCGAGGACATCGTCGACCGTGAGTGGTAGCAGCGGCGATGAGGCGGGAACGGTGCCAAGCACCAGGGAGTTTTTCACGGACCTGTCGCCGACGAGCGTGTTGTAGTGGACCTGCATCACCACCAGGCTCCCGGCCGGAAGCCGGATCCCGGTCCCCTTGGGCAGGACATCTGCTCCGTGGCCCGGGGCCCATTCACCGAGCATCGGTGTGAAGCCCGACAGCAACGAAACCGAGAAGCACGTCCAGCCCTTTCCCGAACGGTTGGCGCGTTCGGCAGTAGCCGCTAGTGACGGTGGCACCAGGTACAAGACGGCGTGGTGGTCCTCTGCGTTACCGGGAAAGAACTGGCTAGAGATGACAAAGGAATTCCGCTTGATATGCGGATTCATCACGACGCAGTGGTAGTCATCTGTGGTTCCCGGAGCCGCCTTGGGCTTGTACGCCTTCGACATCACGGAGATTGTCTCGACTGAATGTGCCACAGGAGGACGGGCAGTGGCGGCCGTAGCCGCCTTCACCCCCGCCAATGCCGCGGCGGCCACCACTACACCGGTGAGAAGGAGGGCTGTCCGCTTGATCCGCACCACCGCCACGTTATCGCCTTGCTTGTTTGGGGAACAAACGGCATGACCCCGATCGTCGCCTGCGGCCACAACGGCCACGATGACTTCGGCAATAGAGAAACGGTTATGTCGATCCTGCAAAGGCCCAGTTGCAGGATGCGCGCTCAACTACATCGTTCGCGCTCGTCGATCATCCCTTTGTTTCAGAGCAATGCTGAGGAGCCAGCGGCCAGCTGGAGGCGGCGTCCGAACCGATTTGGGTTCTTCTTGCACACGGCTATGGCTATCGAATCGCCCACCTGGGTATTTGTCGAGGTGCCACCGATGACGGTGCCCGTATCCGTCCACGCGCTGTACCCCGCCGGACAGGTCCCTCCTCGGACGACGGTCAACGAGACAACGGTCGTGGCGCCGTCATTCCATGTCCACGTATCAGTGGTCGGGCCGCCGACTGTGGCCAAATCGTTGCCAGGCCCGGTAAGAGTTCTTTCTGGCATACGCGGCGTGCACTGTTTCAAGTGAAACTTGCCGGTGGCCTTCCCTCCAAGTTTGTGGCAGGTGACGCTCGGAGTTGCCCACGCCGAATTGGACACGACGATTGCTACCGATGCCGATACTGTCAGGGCAACGACGACGAGTGCTGCTCCCGTCACGCGAGGCATAGCGTTTCCTTTGCCCGGGGCATCCCGTTGTGTGCGATTACACATACCAATCAACAGTAGACTCCGTGCTCTGGGCCGCGTCGTGGAACCTGCGGTCGCGGCGTTTCCGGTCAGCAGCCCCCGGTTGCCCCAGGAGTCATCGTTACCGTGGACGTCATGTCCGGTGTCGTGAACTTTCCGGAGTAGTCGCCGGACATCTTGGAGTACGTGCCCTTGTAGGTGGCGGCTGCATTGGGACCGGAGATGAAGGTCATATTGACATTCGACGTGTAGATGGGCTTCTTCCACGTCCCGGCGTCGCCTGCATGGTCAGTGAACTTGTGATGCTTGGCGAAAGTCACGACCGTGCACGGAACGATATTGAGCGTCCAAGTAGAACCCGGCTTGACCCCGGCGCTCAGTGACACTGCCCCGGCTGACGGGGCTACCGCCAGCGCCCCTGTGATGCCCAGGGCTAGAACCCCAACCATTGCTGTTGGAAAAATAGGCGTGCGTTTCATTTATGCCCCCCTTGGGTTCAACTCCATCAAGCTCCCCGGGGACCCAGGCTAGGGCGAGAAACGTTGGAGCGCCATAGGCGAAAACAAGACTCGGGTGAAACGGTTGACCTTAAGGAGCCGATCGACCTTGGTCGGACGCGAATGACCCCCGGCGAACCGGGGGCCTTCGCAAACCATGTGACTCGATCAGATTTCAGTTGGCGACGCAGACACATTCGTCCTCCATTCTGTGGTGCTGTCCAAGCGTCGGTCAGAGTGACGGGGACCTACCCGATGATCCTCTTGAACGAGGGCAGGCACAAGACATCCGTGCTCTGGAGGTTGACCTGATCGGTGCCGAACTGGTTCTGGTCGAACACGAACGGCGGGAACGGCGTCGGGGATACCTGGAAGCACAACAGGTGCGCTTTCGGGTTGATGGCCTTGTAGACCTTCTTCGTCGTCCCGGTTATCACCGTCTTGGTCGTCGGCACGCAGAGTTCGACGGGCGAACCGATTTGGACGGGCACCGGTGAGGACGAGAACTGGTCCTGCAGCATCACGTTCGGCGGGGGCTGGAAGGGCGGGGTCCCCGGAACGTACGACACCGGATAACAGGTGAAGTGGGACAGCTTCGGTGGTTGGACGGGGGTCTTGTTCGGCGGCCCCGTGAGGCTCTTCCATGTCGGTAAGCACAGGCCCTCGGGCTGCCCGGTCATCAACTGGGCCGACCCGAACTGGTTGGTCACCGACACCGTGAAGGTGGGCTGCGTCGGGGCCTTGATGGGATAGCAGAGCAGGTGGGCGTTCGTGTTGATGGCCTTGTAGATCGTCTTCTTCCCGGTGGCCGACGTCACCGTCTTCGTCACCGGGTTGCAGTGCACCAGCGGGCTCTGACCGATGACCGGCACGAAGCCCTTAACGTTGAACTGGTTCTGCAGGAGCACATTGGGTGGGATATGGAAACCTGCGGTCGGGGTGGCGTTGTAGCACAGGAAGTGGCTGAGGCCTTTGGGTGGCTTGAACGCTTTCGCGTTCGCCACTCCGGCCGAAACCCCCACTGCGAGTAGCGATACAGACACAGCGAGCAGGATCGTCGCACTTATGAGAGTGGTTCGTCGGACAGGACGAAAGAAACGAGACATCACGAAACCCCCTTGAACGTCGGTGCCGGCTGGCGCACTGTGACGCCGATTTCGGCGTCACCGACAGCGTGCTCTGGTTTGAGCGACCCGTCTGTCGTCCATGCGACATTGGGAGCGTAATTCCGGACACACTCGGCGAGGACCGCAGGCATGAGGTCCCGGGCGGCCGCTGGCCGATGGGGCGCGAGGGTTCGGTGAGACGACGTCCTCTTTCTCCAACTGTTGGTCGAATCGTCAGGGGGACCTCGATCCATTCGTCGTCGGCCCAGTGCCCGATAACGAACTCTCGGCTAACGTTGGAGGAGCGTGTCGACGGTCGCAGGGGGTTGCGATGCCTGACATTATCGGCGGGGTTGTTGGACTCGGGTTTCTGATCTTATGGATCTATTGCATCTATGACGTCATAACGACCGATGACGCGATCATCCGACATCTTCCCAAGATCGTATGGCTCCTGATTGTCATCCTCCTATCGGACATTGGTTCCATTCTGTGGCTCGCGCTCGGGCGTCCGCAGATCTGGTCTCGCCAGGCCCATGACCCGCAACGCTACGGAACGAGCCGCCTCAGAGTCGCGCCGTCTACGCCGCTCGACGATGGATCACTCGATCATCTCAGTCCCATTGTCCGACACCGCGAAGAACAGACGCGACTCCACTTGTGGGAAACACAGTTAAAGCGTCGCGAAGAGGAGCTTCGGCGCCGAGAGCTTGAAGAAGGATCGAGCTCCTAAGAAAAGGCCTATGTGGGCTTCCTCCGGTTTGACGGACATCCAACATCAGGGGCACGGCCCCGGAAAGGATGTCCACAATGAAGACCATGGAGAGGAAGAAGCCTCGTCAGCGTCGCTCGTTCACTCCGGAGTTCAAGGCTGAGATCGTCGAGCTGGGTCGACGTGGCGAACGCAGCATCGGCCAGGTGGCCAGAGACTTCGATTTGACCGAGACGAACGTGCGCACCTGGGTGAAACAAGCGGCGATCGACCAGGGCGAGCGACCCGGCCTGACCACCGAGGAGCGGGAGGAGCTGACCAAACGACGTCGAGATCCTCAAGCGAGCGACAGCTTTCTTCGCGTTTATGTAACGCTGGAGCCGCGTCCGGCGGGTTGGCTCGTTTCTTCGCTGCCCAGCCAACGGCTGTGGCCAGTCGTTGTTCTGCCACCCGTCGGGCGCGCGACGGGGCCGAGCGGAGTGACTTGATAGGAGCCTGGTCACAACCTCGATAAAGGCGTGTCCCCGCCCGGCCCAGCGCATCCCCCCGAGAGCGAGATCAAGGAGGTAGTAACCATGGTGGTCGTTGGCGTCGACGCGCACAAGCGCACCCACACGTTGGTGGGGGTGGACGAGGCCGGCCGGAAGCTGGGAGAGAAGACGGTGGCCGCCACTCCAGAGGGGCACCTCGAGGCAGTGGAATGGGCGACGCGTTGGCCCGAGCGCCAGTTCGCGCTCGAGGACTGCCGACATGTGACCCGTCGCCTGGAGTCCGATCTGCTGGTTGCCGGAGAGGCGGTGGTGCGGGTGCCCACACGGTTGATGGCCGGGGCCCGACGCAGCGTGCGGGAGCAGGGCAAGTCGGATCCGATCGATGCCTTGTCGGTCGCCCGGGCCGCCCTGCGCGAGCCGGATCTGCCCGTGGCGCGTCTCGACGGCGAGGCCCGCCAGGTCCGCCTCCTTGTCGACCACCGCGACGATCTGGTGCGGGAACGGACCCGCATCCAGTGCCGGCTGCGCTGGCACCTCCACGAGCTCTTCCCGGGCCTGGTGATCCCGCTCAAGAGCCTCCGGCGTCAGAACGTCCTCGCCGAACTCGAAGCACGGCTGGCCGACGTCGACGGGACGGTGGCGGCGATCGCCAGGGAGCTGCTCGGGCGCTGCCGGGAGCTCACCGTTCGAGCCAACGAGCTCGAGCGCGAGATCAGCGTTCTCGTGAAACGCCTGGGCCCGGCCCTCCTCGAGCTGCCGGGTTGCGGCGTGCTCTCGGCAGCCAAGATCATCGGCGAGTCGGCCGGTGCCGGTCGGTTCCGCTCCAAGGCCGCCTTCGCCCGGTGGAACGGCACGGCACCAGTGCCAGTGTGGTCGGGAAGCACGCGGTTCCGCTTGAACCGCAGCGGCAACCGCCAAGTCAACGCCGCCCTGCACCGCATCGCCATCACGCAGTGGCGTGGCGTCGGAGACAAGGGTCATGCGTACGTAGAGCGGCGGATGGCTGCCGGTGCCACCAAGACCGAAGCACTTCGCCTCCTCCGTCGTCGGCTGTCCGACGAGATCTTCCGTCGGCTCCTCCTCGACGAGCGGCGCGCAGAAGTGCACGTCGGCGACGGATTTTCTGTAGCCGCTTGACATAGGAGCAACAAGGAGACCCGGTGAAGGTGGACCCCTTCATCGAGGCGGAGAAAGTTGCAGGTCACAACGTCGCCAAGGCGTGTGGGCTGCTCGAGGTCTCCCGTGCCGCCTTCTATCAGCGCCGCAACGGCGCCCCTTCGAAGCGAGAGGCCACCGACGCCGAGCTGCTCGAGCAGATCAGGGCCATCCACACGGAGTCCAAGGGCACCTATGGCGCCCGCCGGATTCACAAGGAGCTCCTCCATCGCCACGTGGCCTGCGGGAAGCGCAAGGTGACCAGGCTCATGCGCCAGGCCGGCCTCGAGGGCCGGTGCAAGAAGCGCTGGCGCAAGACCACCGTCGCTGATCCCGGCGCCGAGGCGGCCTGTGACCTGATCCAGCGCCACTTCGAGCCGGGCCCCGAGATGGACCGGCGCTATGTCGGCGACATCACCTACATCTCGACCTGGGAAGGCTGGGCCTATCTGGCCACGGTCATCGACCTGGCCAGCCGCCGGGTCGTCGGCTGGGCTCTGGCTGATCACATGCGCACCGAGCTGGTCGAGGACGCCCTCACCGTGGCGTTCGAACACAGGGCACCCGAGGAGGGAGTCATTTTTCATTCCGACAGGGGCTGTCAAGCAATACACGAGCGGTGATTTCGCCGACCTCGCACGCGCCCACGGCGTCATCCTCTCGGTGGGGCGCAAGGGCGAATGCTGTGACAACGCGGTAGCCGAGTCGTTCTTCGCCACCATCAAACGCGAGCTCATCGACACCCGCGCTTGGCCGACGAGGACCGGACTTCGACGCGCTGTCTTCGAGTACATCGAGAGTTGGTTCAACACCCGCCGGCTGCACTCGACGCTCGGCTACCTCAGTCCCGCCCAATACGAAGCTGTTCACCCCAACGCCGGCCGTCAGGCGGCATAATCAACCCAGGCACCGTGTCCGCCGAACCGGATCAAGCCCACCGGTGTACTTACGTTTGTAAACCCGCTCCGACACGTTCTGTTGTACACGCCAAGCTCTTGGCTTGCCTGGGGCTACCCGAAATGTATATATCCACTGAACGACGCTCCTGGTCCGGGCGGTGGGTCATGGTTGGCCCCATCTCCCGATAGAGGGATCGCCTTCGTTTCGGGGTCGGTCCCAGCGAGGATTCGGACTACGTGACGCGGGCACCGACGAGCCGCTCAGCGTCGACAGAAGCGCCCTCAGTGGCGTGCCGACTCCAGCGACGGCCCCCTGACCGTCACCAGCACCACACTTCGGGTCATAGACGGTAGGCAACGAGATCGTTGCGCGAGGGACACGTCGGCGACAAACGACGGTCAGCTCCCTCCGCCCGAGCTCACCGTCGACGGCAGGCACAACCACTGGGTCGGCCGGATGGCCAGCTTCCCCTTGCCGAACTGATTCTGGTCGAAGGCCGGGTTCGTGATCGGGGTCGAGGTGACGTCGAAGCACAGGTAGCTGAGGGTGGGATTGTTGACCGGATACGCCTTCCCCGTCGGAAGGATCTTTTCGGTGGGGACGCACAGCTCTTCAGGGTCTTCCACCGTCACCGTCGTCGAGGTGTTGGGCGGCGTGAACTCGTCCGAAACCTGCACTGGGGTTGGCGGCGAGTACACACCGGCTCCCGTGTAGGTGACGGGATAGCAGGTGTAGTGGTCCGCCCCCACCGGCTGGCTTCGCTTCCGGTTCGGAGTCTTGTGCAACTGCATCCACGACGGCGCGCAGAAATCGTTGGGCGACGTCGCGTTGAGCTGGGCCGAGCCGAACTGATTCGTCACCGTGACCAGGTTGGAGGGTTGGTCGGCGTTGATGGCGAAGCACAGGTAGTGCCACGACCGGTTGGTGATGGGGAAGGATGCGCCGGGAACGGTCTTCGCCGCCGGGTTGCATTGGTACGATGCCACTCCGAATGTGGGCACGAAGCCGCTGGGGGCGAAGCTGTTGATCAGCTCCACGCCTGCCGGGATCGAGAAACCTCTGGGTGCCACCGCGTTGTAGCAGAGGTAGTGCTGGAAGGTCGTCTGTGTACGGGCCGTCGCGGTGGCTGCCGTGCCGACCACGGTTGTTCCTATCCCGGCCAGGAGCAAAGCCGCCGTGAGAGTGGTGGCCCCCCGACGAAGGATTCTGGACATGACGCTCCTTTCGGATTTGCTCTCGGCGCCCTAGGTTAGCGAGGGTCGGAGCTGTCTGACGTAGAACGAGGCCAACTCGTCCGGACCTACTCGAGGTTGACGGTGGTCGTGCTCTGCCAGTCGTTGTCGGAGATCACTGCATAGCCTCCGACGTCGACAGCCGAGCAGTTGGTGGTTCCGTAGCACGAGATGTCCTTCAAGCCGCGGGTATCGATCTTGTGGTTCGATTTGGTCGACCACTGGTTGGTCGTGTAGTACACCTTCGTGCTGTTCAGCGCCTGACAGTCCGTGGTGTTGAAGCACGACATTTTGCCCATCTTGGTGAGGACGTGCAGTGTCGAGTAGGTCGACCAGTCGTTGGACGTCTCGAAGACCACCCCGTTGCTGTCGTTGACGTCGCAGACGCTCGGCGACGAGCACGACGCCGATAGCAGATCGAACGTACCATCGATGTTGGCAGGAGACCCCCAGCTCGTTCCGTTGTAGACCACGATGTTTCCGGCGTCGTCGGTGGCGGTGCAGTACGGGTTCACCCCGTCGGTCACGCACGAGACGTCCTTCAGTGCGTTTCTTCCGTCGATCGCCGTGGGCGATCCCCAACTCGTGCCGTTGTACTCGGTCACGTCGCCCAGGTTGTCGACCGTCCAGCATTCGTTGACCGAGCTGATGGTGACGCACGACACGGCGTTGAGGGGTTTGGTATCCACCCTGATCGACGTGCCGCTCCCGCTACCCGTCCAGACGGTTCCCTCGCCGTTGTTGGCCACCATGACGCAGAACGTGGCGGTCGTGCACGAGATGTCGTTCAACTGCCCACCCACCAGGTCCGATGCCACCGTGGCCCACTCATTCGAGGTGGTGTACAGGTAGCCGTTCTGGCCCACCGCGCCGCAGAACGACGAAGAGCCGCCCGTGCTCAGGCACGAGACTCCCGATAACACTTTGTCGACCGCTGCTTCCGACCACGCCGAGCCGTTGTAGGTGAGGGCGTTTCCGGCGTCGTCGACCGCTACGCACAGCGTCGCGCTCTGGCAGGACACAGCGTCGATCTCGTTCGGGCTGTCGACGGAGGAGCCGGACCACGAGCTGCCGCTGTAGATGGCGGCGCCACCGGAGTTGTCGACCGCCACGCAGAACGTAGAGCCAGTGCACGACACACCATCCGCCTGGATCGACCTCACTTCTTTGTTCTGCGGGCTCTTCCACCGACCTTTCCCCGTTCCGTTCGGGGTGACAGAGTGGCCGTTCTTGTCCACGGCGGCGCAGAAACTGGTGCCCTTACAGGACAAGCCGTACATTGCCGTCCCGCTGTCGACGGACGTCTTGGTCCACGTCGACGAAGCGTACAGAAGCAGGTTCCCCGACGAATCCACCGCCGCACAGGCTTTGGAACTGGAACACGACACGGCGTCGACGCCCTGTCCCGCATCGACAAGGTTCGATGTCCACGTAGCGGACCTGTAGAGCAAGACGTTGCCGGCGGTGTCACCGGCCACGCAGAATTTGGTGGTCGGACACGACACGGTGTCGAGGACGTTCCCTGGGTCAATGCTGGTGGTAGTCCAGGTCGACCCGTTGTAGGCGAGGGCGTCGCCGGCCTGGTCGACCGCCACACAGAACGTGGCGCTGACGCACGACACCGCGTACAGGGGATTGGCGTCGATGCTGGTGACGTCCCACACCGACGACTGGTCCACCACGGCGTTGCCGGCGAGGTCGACCGCCATGCAGAAGGTCGTAGTGGGGCAGGAGATCCCGGTCATCACCCCGGCGGTGGCCGACGTGTCGATGGCCGACGGGGCGAGGGCGCCGGCGGGCGGTGCCGGCAGGGCGCTGTAGGACGCCAAGCCCAGAGCCATGGCCAGCGCCGCCATGATCGCCCTGCCGGGAACGCTGAGCCGCCGTGATGCAAGGCGAACCGCCATCACACACCCCCCTCGCCGTTTACGGGTCCTTGTGCTGCGATAGCAACAACGGTGGGACCTGCGTCGGCGTTACAGGCCAAGGAGTCACCGTCGGCAAAAAACTGGTCGCGCCTGATTGAAGCGTGCACCATGTGCAAGTCGTTCGATGCGTGTTGTTTGCCATACGGCCGCCGAACGTTCACCATGACGAGCGCGTCCCACGCCCGGTCGGTATGCCTGTTAGTGGTGCATGCGTGCGAAGCTCGGCGACTCGCCCAGGAATGTGCCTCGCGACGGCCGCGACGCCTGTGGATAACTCTTCTGCCGCAAAAACAAACACCAGTGCTCTCGTCTCCGAACAGGCCGCGTTCCTTGTTTCGACGAGGGTCTCAGAAGGGATGTTCGCAGCTGCCGTGGGGTCCATCGACCGCTCAGCAAGCCGGCGGCGTATGGGGAGGAACCGCGGGCACTCGGTCGTTCCCCCGGGAAACCGTCTCGACGCTTCCCAAGCCGATCGTGTCCGGGCTGCTCGAATCAGGTCGAACTGGTGTGCACCACGAGGGGTCCGTCTGGGTTCATGGCGAAGGCGCCTCGGGTCCCCACGCCAAACGGACCGAGCCGTCCCGCAGTGGGCGTCGGTGGCGGCGAGTTCGATTCCTGCCAGTCCACCCTCACCCTTGAGGACATAACCGCGTGACCTCGATGAGGTCCCCCATCTGTCCTGGTCAGAGCCGCGAAGCCCGGATCAAGCCTCGGACTGTTAGCGGAGGGCGATGGTGGTTGATGTGTCAAGGAATCGCCCCGGTGCGCATCCACTGCGACATTCCCGACTCTGGCATCGAGAGGCACGCCAAGCGCCGCCGTGTGACTGATGTGCTTCATGAGGCGGAAGTATCGGTGCGGATTGGTTCTCGATTTGGTTGAGTAACGCCAGCGATGTATCGGCCGTTGAGACGAGGGACGGCGAAGACCAGCACGCTACGCTGGCGCGCCAAAGAGACGCGTGTCCACCGAGCGTTGAGGAGTGGAGCGATGAAGCGGTTCAGCGTGTTCGTGATCGGGGCCATCACGATGGCGGCCTTCCTGGTCGCTGGCGAGGTGACAGCCGCCTCAGCCCACAGGCCCGCGACGACGACGGTGACCTCGGTGTCGCCTCAGCATGGGCCCATCGGCGGGGGAACGTTCGTGATCATCCGGGGCAGGAACCTCGTGGGCGCGACGGCGGTGGAATTCGGATCGACGCCGGCTGCCAGTTTCACACCCAAGGGGAATGAGATCGTAGCCACATCGCCCCCCGAGGCGGTCAATATGGTTGACGTCACGGTGACGACGGCGCTCGGGACGAGCGCTCCCAATCCCCCGCACGACCAGTTCTCCTTTCTCACTGGCCCCACGATCCAGAGCGTCACGCCCCGCGTCGGAGCCGACACCGGGGGTACCAAGGTGACGATCGCCGGTTCGGACTTCAGCGCCGCTACGGAGGTGGACTTCGGAGGGGTGTCGATTCCCTTCACCATCCAGTCGAGCCAGGCCATCACCGTTGTTAGCCCGGGTCCCGAGCCTGACTCCACGGTCCCCGTGTCGGTGGTGACACCTGACGACACGACGCCGGCCGACCCGGCCGCCACATTCACCTACGCCTCGCGCGTTCCCATCGTCCAGTCCATTGTCCCCCCGACCGGGCCAGTGGGGCAGCAAGTGACAATCACCGGATCCCGATTCGCCAAGAAAGGGACGTCGGTTGAATTCGACCTCACCCCGGCGACTTCCGTCACGGTGGTGAACAGCCACACCATCACGGCTGACGCCCCTGCAGGCTCAGGAACGGTCGACATCACGGTGACCGACGCAAAGGGCACCAGCAGCACGAGCTCGGCTGATGAGTTCACCTACTCGCCGACCGCGTAAGGGTCCCCAGCGCACCCGCGACAGCCCGGGCGTCGCCGCTCAGGGGTCCTAGTTGTCGGCCGCCGGAAACCCCGGGTTTCGCGCTGGGCTTCCGGGCGGACAAGCTCGATGTTCACGAGGTTGAAGGCGTGAGGTGGCTGAGTCCTGCGACGGTAGAGCGTGGTTTCGATCCCGGCAAGAGACCGGTGGACGTCAGCGACATGCGCAAAGCTGGGTGAGGCGTTCGGGAAGACGAGTGCGCCCTCGACCCCGCCGATGCGACAATGTCAACGATGTGGTCCACTTCTGACTCGGTAGTCGTCGACAGATGTGGTGACAGTGGTTACGATCTCCACATCGATGACCCAGGCGCCGCTGTCCGGCAGGGGGTTGGGAGAATATCATGCGATCCGTTCGTGTGACGATCGCTTCGTCGATCGTGGTTGCCGCGGTTGTTGTCTCGGTGGACCAGGCTCACGCGAGCGCGGTAAAGCGACAGCTGGTGACGGACTGCGCACACGTGCACGTCTCTGCCACACCCAAGGTCAATGCCCAATCGGCGCCCTACGAAACGATAAAGAACAAGGTGGTGAACTGTGCCTCCCACCGAGAAACCGTCACGCTCACGCAGCACATCAACGGGCCGTTCGCTCAAGTGGGGAAGGCCAACCGGAAATGGGTAGTCACGGTGCTCGCAGGAGGCACGGTGACCAAAGTCCAGCATCTTCCTTACAGCTGCTGTGGGTCCTACACGTTGACCGACAAGGCACTCTCCTCGGGCCAGGTTCTCGATCAATCCCAAACCTCGTTCACATTCGCATAGACACCCGAAACTGATGGGTGGCGGTTGATGTGCTGAGGAACGCGATCTCGCGTGAACGGTTTCAGTGCGTCGAGATCGATGCGGATGAGTGAGAAATAGGGGTGTTGCCGACTCACGTCCGGTGAGGGCGACGAGCTCTAACGCACGCAGCCCTTTGCCTTGAAGAGGAGTGCTTGACGTTCGTCTCACCTGTGTCGCCGTTACGGTTGTTGCGGTTCGCGACTTCACTGTGACTCGACTCAGCATCGCAGCCGTGAGCGCGCGGGTGCATCGCACGCACGCCGTGTCTTACAGATGGGTCATTCGTCAGGGGACATGGGCGACACTGGTATCCGCCGTGGCGGAGATCATGTCGGCTCCGGTCAGCACCGTCACCGGCGTGAGCACATTGCCGCTCGTTGCACCGTTGCCGACCTGTCCTACGCCGTCACCTCCCCATGCCCACACGTTGCCGTTCGAATCCAGCCCGAGTCCGTGGTGACCGCCGGACGCCATGTATGTAAACATCACCCCAGTCGGGAGCGCCGACGCGAGCGTAGGCGTCTCCACCCGCAATCTTGTCGTCCCGTTTGCAAGCTGTCCTTCGGCGTCGTTGCCCCAGCCATAGACGCCGGTGCTGGTCAAGGCCAGCACCTGGCCATTGCCCGCATCGTCCCCGCCTTCGTACTCCTCGGTCGCCGTCGTACCGATGGGCAGCTGAGCCTCGACCGGGACGGCGCTGTCGGTCGTGCCGCCGTTGCCGAGTTGACCGTATTGGTTGTTGCCCCAGTCCCATACCTGGCCGTTGACGAGGGCCGACGATGCGGTGGGACCGGCGCTGATCTGCGTGATCGTCCCGCTCGGTAGGCCGGTGACCACCACCGGTGTGGTGCTGTCTGAGAAAGTTCCGTTGCCGAGTTGGCCGTGGGTGTTCTCTCCACAGGCGACCATGGTGCCGTTGCTCAGCAGGTACGTCATATGCGTGCCACCGCCCGCGGCTGCGACTACGCCTGTGAGCGAGGGGATTAGAACAGGGCGATCGTACTCAGACGTGGTGCCCAGACACAGCTGGCCGCCCGAGTTCCAACCCCATCCGTAGACGGCACCTGTTGTTGTGACGGCCACGTCGGTGTCATCGGATTCACCGATAGCGGCAATGGGAGGAAGTCCCGGCACAGCCACTGCGCTCGTAAGTTCGTTGCGAGTACCCCCGATGCCAAGCGCGCCATTGTTGCTCAGTCCCCAGACATACACGTGTCTGCCGTGTTTGCGGGACAGGGCCATTCCGGACGCGTTGCCCGCTTGGATGGCGACAACACCGTTCAACCGTCCAAGGACAGTCGGGATGTCCACCTCTTGGCTGGTCCCGCCGGACTCCGCATAAGCACCCCAGTGCAGAGTCGTGTCGGTCGCCACGCGCGCCGACGAGACCGCAGGCAGAACTGGCCCCAAGACGATGAGTACAGCTCCACCCAAGAGCCCAAAGATGCGGCGACCGAAGATCACGAGCCCCCCTAACGGAGATGATGGTCAGCTAGACCGTATTCGATTTACGCATATTGTGCCAAGATGCGCTCAGCAACAAGCGGGCGAGGCGAGCACGTCGCAATCCGTTCATCTCTTGTTGGGGAATAGTTCGCATAACGCTAACGACGAGCTCATCTGTGCGTCTACATCGATCTCAGAGTTACCCAGTTGACCCTGAGATTGGTCGTCGTGCGCTGCCGGAAGGTCGCAATCCCCGCCGGGTGGGTGCACCTCTACATGACCATGCTGTTAGGACCCTCTGACCTTGGTCATCGTGAATGTTCCGCTGCCCCCGATGCCATCGGTCATGGTGCCCGTCACGACGCGGCCCCCGTCGTCCGTGGTGCCGACTGCCGCCCAACTGTCCTCACTCGTTCCCTGGGGGTACCTTTCCCCGACTCTCACATCGACTCCGTGGGTTGCTCCGTGGAATAGCTTGTCAGAGTCGTCAGAAAGCTTCGACCCAGCTTGCTCGATGTCGAAAGTGGCATGGCACGAGCCCCGACTGAAGTAACAGTCGGTCGAGACGATTCGGTAGCGACCCTGAATCGTCGTCCCTGATGATGTCGCGGAAACGCTAGCGGGCAATACAACCGACCCGACACAAGTGACGAAGGTCACGAGGAATACCAAACGCATCAATGTGCTTGACAGTCTCATTGGTGCACCTCCGACCTAAGCATAGAAACAGCGGATAGATCTTCGGAGATCGGCGACGCAGTGGCCGATCGGTCATGAGGATCCTCCCATCCGGCGATGCGGCACGATGTCCGCCAGGTCGCCTGCACCTCGGAGGACGGGCGAGAGTCGATCCCCACCCACTCAAGAAGGTCGAGGATCAGAGATCCAGTGATTTCGACATCGAGCTCCACATGGATGGGTCGCGATCCCCGACCGTGCCCCTACGGACGGCGACCGAGGTATCCGGCGAGTCGGTCTGCCATCGGAGCGATGACCGGAACGTCCACGACTGGTCCGAAAGGTTGCGGTTCGGGACCCCGCATAGCGTCAGGAATGGATGCGCGCGCCGCTTCGAGGAGCTGCTCGGCCAGTTTGGGGTCGAGATCGGTCGACTGCCCGGTCGCCTTGGCCAGATCCCAGCCGTGAGTGAACGTGTCAGTTGCGGCGATCCAGACGAAGATCGAACCGGGCAACTCTCCGAAGGGGAGTGTCATGGTCTTGTCCATTGCGCCCTCACTCCCGAAAGCGGCGACGGCGCGCTCGGCACCTAGGGCGAACGCTGCGTTCATGTCACCCGCCGTAAAATCACGAACATCTCCGCCGGACGGTGAGGAACCCGTCTCAGCCGTCTCGGCGAAAAACGTAGCCCCGCCAACGATGTGGTTGACCAGATCCCGCACCTTCCAGGATGCACACGGGGTCGGGTCGTCAAGCTGCCCAGATGAGACCTTGGCGAGAACGCCCTGAGTTGAATCGAATGCCTGCCTCAAGATCTTCGTGCTCATGGTGTCGCCTCCTGAGAGTGTTCGTGGGATGCAGCCCACGTTAGCAATCCTCCCGTTGGTGGAGAATGGAGAGCCCGACAGGTTGGACCCCGGCGCGGGGGCGGGGGCGACGACCTTGGATGGCCCGAGTTCCGGGAGGCACCGGCGTGGCGGTGAAAACGCTCCTCGCGGATACTCTTCTGGATAGTGCGAATCGGTAGTCCCGATTGATCAAAGTCAGCGTCTCGGAGAGTGCAATGGAGATGGATGTGGATGTGGTCATCTACGAGCTCTACGGCCTCCCAATCGACCAGTTCACAGCGGCCCGCGACACGCAGGCTAAGAATATTTCGACCTTCGGGGACAAAGAGACGGCGGCCAGGGTCCGGCGGCTCCGCAAGCCTTCCCAGGCCGCTTGGCTGATGAACACGCTGGTCCGACGGCACCCAGAGGAGATCGAGAAGGTCCTCGAGCTCGGAGAGGACCTCCGTCGCGCCCAGAGTGATGCACGCGGAGACGACCTTCGCGTCTTGTCTTCCGCCCGCCAAGCCCTCGTCCAACGCGTCCTCCAGCTCGTCTCCGAAGAGGCCAAGGCGGGCGGTACACCGCTAGGCACCCACACTCAGAGGCAACTCACGGCCACGCTCGAAGCGGCGATCGCCAATGAGGCATCCGGGCTCGCACTGGCGACCGGTCGACTCACAGAGGCAATGAGCCATGTGGGCTTCGGCGGTGTTCCGGCGACCGACCGGACGGGCCTTAAGCGCCGACCGGAGAGGGACGACGGCCGAGACGGGACCTCGGAGACTCCACAACGTGCACGTCGCACTGACGCCCTCGACGAAGCGCACAAGCGCCTCGTCGATGCCCAGACTGCGATGGACGCCGCCACCGTGACGCTCGACGAGACTCGCGCGCGTCACGAATCGGCAGCGGCCAGGTACCGCGAGGTCGCTGAAGATCTACGCAGGGCCGAGCAGACGTTGCAAGAATCCTCTCAGGAGCTTGAGAGGGCCGCCACCCGACAAAAGAGAGACGCTCGGATTCTTGGAGCGGCTGAGACTGAACACCGGAATCGCGAAGCGGCAGCTCGGGCGCCACTATGAAGGCCGACTCGGACACGATAGACCGCATGCCGACGCGCATCCGACTTCAGCGTACAAGGGGATGGCGCAAACCCGAAGGCGCCGTCGTCGTCTCGCGGCCTTCGAGATGGGCGAATCCGTTTCGCATCGGCGTCGATGGTGAGCGGGAAGACTGCTTATCGTTATACCAACAGGCGTTGATGAACGGAGCGCTCGCCTTCACGGTGGAGGACGTGCAGAGGGAATTGGCGGGACGAGACCTCGCCTGCTGGTGTCGTCCGAACGAAAGATGTCACGCTGACGTGCTGATGGAACTCGCAAACGACGGCGGCGCTCCCTCCGCGGGAGCAGAGAGGGGGGTGGCAGCGCCGAACCCTCGGCAATCAGCCTGAACGCAAGAGGAGCGGTGGGAGTTCGCATTGGGTCGCACGGGGATTGCGTCCGGGCACCGACGATACCCGCAGGCCGCGGACGTCAGAGTCGACAACGACGTAGAGATCGTGTCTCACAAGGCGGCGAGGCATTTGGCCCACGCCGTGACTCCGCTCTCGTCAGGATGTATGACCAAGTAGCTCTTGAATAGCTCGACCGTGTCGGGACGAAGCACTCCACCCCGAATCTCGGGTAACCGATAGCCTGGAAACGCTTCACGATCCCGCTCCTGATCCCAACGCCGCGCGAACGCGATAGCACCGTCCCCCGGGGATTCCAAGCCAAACACGATCGATCCCACCATGACGGTCATGGCCGCACCAAGGCAACCCAGACATGGTTCAAGGTTCACGTATAAGCGGCCCTCTCCGCGTCGGCCTTTCAACAGACGATCGGCCTCATCAAGCGCGAGGAAATCAGCATGAACGAGGAGTCGACCCTGTCGGCGTTCTTGCGTGTGGGCTCGACCGATCATCCGGTCATCGAGGACCACGACGGCTCCAATGGGAAGTTCCCCCGCCGCCAGACCCTCGTTGGCCATGACCAAGGCCTCTCTCATCCAGCGCTCGTCATCTTTCTCAGCCATGGACCCCCAATGATGCCTCCAAAGCCCCGTCATTGAAGGGAGCGAAGCGTCCTCCCACGTAGACGTTCACCGGTGGGGCTGTCCCACGGTTGTGATCGTCCCATCAGACACCATCAGTGGACAGCCTTGGCAATCCTGGACCAACGGCCTACCATCTAGGAAGAAGCGTAGGAGGAGATGGCATGCGAAAGCGTGACCGCAGAGTTCTAGTGTCACTGCTCCCACTTTCGGTTGCGTTGTCTCTGACTATGGGACCGACTGCATCTGTGTTTGCGGCTACGGGCTCCCGACCGCCGGGCACCGTGACGATGAGAAATGCCGCTGCGCTTTCACCCGGCCCTGGCGCAGGGACCGACTACGCCACCAATTGGTCAGGGTACGCCGACACCGGGAGGGTGTTCACCGATGTCAAGGGGAGTTGGATCCAGCCCCCGGTGAGCTGCTCAAAGGCCAAGCTTGGATTCGCCGCCTTCTGGTTGGGCATTGACGGATTCACGTCCCAGACGGTGGAGCAGACCGGAACCGAAGCGGCCTGTGAGGGCAAGCAGACGACCTACGACGCCTTCTACGAGCTGTATCCTGCCGCGGCGGTGGTCCTCGACGCCTCCACATATCCGGTCGACCCTGGAGACACGTTGACCGCTGAGGTCTCGACGGGGTCGGGGTCTGTGTTCACCATTTCTCTTACCAGCAGCCGGGGATGGATCTTCACGACCACGGGGAGCGCTCCCTCGGCCGTCCAGTCGTCGGCTGAATGGATTGCCGAAGCGCCGTCCTTGTGTGTTCTCACCTACTGCTCGGTGTTGCCCCTGGCCAAGTTCGGCCGCGTCGATTTCACGGGTGCTTCGGCGACCTCGGGCGGGACGACGGGTTCAATTTCCGCGTACCCGTATGACCGCATCGTGATGGCCAGAAAGAGCAAAGTCGTCAAAGCGAGCCCATCGCCCCTTTCGCCCGACGGAGCGAGCTTCTCCGATACCTGGTCGCATTCCTGATCGGTCTCGTACAGACTTTCATCGGGGGTCTGGTCGACAGGGCCCGACAGGACGGAGGTCTCATGGCCACCGGGCCGTCGTCGCGCCAACCACCATCCGCGAACGAGGAGTCTGCATCGTGACACCCGTCAATGTGCAATGTCGTTTGGGCGCACGGCCCGTCGGTCTTCCGAAGACGTCTGATTGGGAGTTCGTCGAGGCGGCCGTACCGGAACCGGAGAATGGAGAGTTCTGTGTCCGGGTCGAGTATCTCTCGGTCGATCCGGCGATGCGATCATGGATGAACGCCGGCCGCTCTTACGTTCCACCAGTGGAGATCGGTGCGGTGATGCGCGCCGGCGGGATTGGGCGTGTCGTCGAATCGCGCAACTCCGACTATGCGGTGGGCGAAACTGTGTACGGCGTCTTCGGTGTTCAGCGCTATGCGCTCTCCGACGGGAGGGATGTGACACGGATCGACACCACGCTCGCGAGCGCACCAGTGCATCTCGGTGTTCTCGGCGTCGGCGGCTTGACGGCGTACTTCGGTCTCCTCGATGTCGGTCGGCCGGAGCCGGGCCAGACCGTCGTCGTCTCCGGCGCTGGTGGCTCGGTTGGAAGCATCGTCGGCCAGATCGCCCGGATCAAGGGGTGCCGCGTCGTAGGAATCGCGGGAGGACCGGACAAGTGCCGCTGGCTCGTCGAGGACCTGGGGTTCGATGCCGCCATCGACCACAAGGCCGACGACATGTTCACCGAATTGCGTCGGCTCACTCCCGACCGCATCGATGTCTTCTTCGACAACGTGGGTGGGGAGATTCTCGACCAGGCGCTACGCCGCCTGGCACGGGCCGCCCGTGTGGTCATCTGCGGCGCTGTCTCCCAATACAACGCGGTCGGTGAACCGAGAGGTCCAGCAAATTACATGCAGCTGCTGGTGGCGCGCGCTTCGATGACGGGTTTCGTGGTCTTCGACTACGTCGACCGCTACGCCGAGGGTGTCTCCCATCTGGCGCATTGGCTCGAAAGCGGTGAGCTGCACTCGCGCGAAGATGTCGTCCACGGCGACATCCAGCAGTTCCCCGACGTCCTTCTTCGGTTGTTCTCGGGAGACAATACCGGAAAGTTGATCCTGGCCTTGGACCATGAGCGATGAGCTAGTCGGCGGCTGATCGGACCGTCCCCAACGAGCCTGCTGCAGCTGCTCTTGCCGCCGTGAAGTGACGGAACATGACAGCGACTGAATCCCTGAGCGCGCGTGAGGGTTACGCCGTCGTCGGTGTGACGGACGTATCCCAAGAACTGAGATCATCAGCGGGGAAGACGCCGAGTTGACTGGCGGCCATCGGCCGACCAAAGAGGTACCCCTGGGCAAGGGCGCATCCCAGACCCGTGACCGCCTGTGCTTGGGTGGAGGTCTCCACCCCCTCAGCGATGCACGCGAGGCCCAACGAGTGTGCGAGTCCTATGACCGCCTTCACGATCGCTGATGACTCTGAATGACGACCGAGTCCTTCGACGAAGGTCTGATCGATCTTCAAACTCTCGACCGGGAGCTGTTGGAGGTAGCTCAAAGACGAATAACCGGTGCCGAAGTCATCGATGGAGATGTGTACCCCGAGATCCCGCAACGCACGGAGAGTCGTGATCGTCTGGTCCGGATCCTGGAGCAAGGTGCTCTCTGTGATCTCGAGCCACACGCCGTCGGGATCCATGTGCGTGTCGTCGAGGACCATGGCCAGCTGGGACGTGAAGTCACGACTGGCCAGTTGTCGCGGAGCAACATTGATCGAAACGTTCTGCCGCCAGATGTCCTTTCCCGCCGCCCCGCGAAGGGTGCGCCACCCGGCGGCCTGGCGGCACGCCTCGTAGAGGACCCACCGGCCCATTGGCACGATCAGTCCGATGTCCTCGGCCAGGTCGATGAATTCCGCGGGAAGAAGAAGACCCCTTGTGGGGTGTTGCCAACGGACCAGGGCTTCGACTCCCACCAAGGTGTTGGTTGCGAGGTCGACAAAGGGCTGGTAGTGCAGTTCGAGCTCGTCTCGCTGCAGGGCCAGATGAAGATCGTTGCCGGTGCGGAGGCGTCCGATGGACCAGATGTCGTTGCGCTCGTCGAACAATTCGATACTGGCTCGCCCCTGCTCCTTGGCTCGGTACATCGCGGTGTCGGCGTCGCGCAGGAGTCGCTCCGGTTCCACGGAGTAGCTGCTCAGGGCCAGCCCCAGGCTGGCGGTGACGAATAGCTCGGAGCCACTGATTTCGAGAGGTTGGTCGAAACTGGCGGCGATTCGGCCGGCCAAGTCCATGGCCATCGACTCGTCGCTCACATCTTCACACAGGATCGTGAATTCGTCGCCGCCGAAACGCGCCACGGTGTCGCTTGGACGCACGGCTGCCTGAATACGAAGGGCCACCGCACGCAAGACCTGATCTCCGCCATCGTGGCCCATGCTGTCATTGACCAACTTGAAGCGGTCGAGATCCATAAAAATGACGGCGACGTGCGATCCGTGTCGCTGGGACCGGTTCAGAGCCGTGTGCAAGCGGTCCATGAAAAGGACGCGGTTGGGTAAGGCGGTGAGAGGGTCGTGTATCGCCGCGTGGGCAAGGTGTTCATGCATTGCCCGGCGCTCTGTGATGTCTTGACTTTGACCGATGAAATACAGCGGCGTGCCATTGTCGTCGCGCACGCACGAGACGCTTGCCGATACCCACACCTCATGGCCGTCGGAATGGAGATAGCGTTTTTCGATCTGATATCCCTCGGAATCACTCGTGCGGAGGCGTCGCATCTCGGCTGCCGTCGTTTCCCGATCGTCCGGGTGGGTCAGGTCACGGAGGTTCATTCCGCAGAGCTCTTCCGCACTGCGTCCGACGATCTTGCCAAAGGCGGAGTTGGCGCGGACAAGTTTTCCCTCGAGGTCGGCCATCCCCATCCCGATGGGGGCGTTTTCAAAGGCGGAACGAAAGCGCTCGTGGGCCTCACGGAGCGCTTCCTCGGCCCGCCTCCGTTCTGTGATGTCGTGAAGATTGGCCACAATGCCCATGACGTCGGGATCATCGAGGCGACGCGTCACGGTAGCCTCGAACCATCTCCACGAGCCGCCAGCCTCCTGCAGCCGCAGCTCGGTTTGCCACGGATCGTGCAGGTCGTCGTTCATCTCCGACACTTCAACCCGCATCCGTTCGAGGTCCGAAGGATGCATGAAGTCTGACGCGGGATGGGCCGCGAACTGGGCGGAGGAAATCCCGAGTATGCGCTCGAATGCGGGGCTCACGTACTGAGCCATTCCGGCACGATCAGTAACAATGATGATATCCGACGCGTTACGAACCAAAGCCTTGAATCGGCTCTCCGATTTCCGTAGATCGCCCTCGACGGTCTCACGAGCTGACGTGTATCGCCCGAGCAAGGCAATGGTAAGCAAGACGCCAAGCAGACCCAGTCCGGCCAGGCCGTGGACAAGGGGCCGGCGAATGAGACTCGGAGCTATTCCCGAAGCTATGGCCAACTGCCCCAAGACCATGTAGATCACGGTCCAGGCCATGGCAGGCCTTGCCGCTTGGGAACCCGAGAGTTGCAGCGCATAGGAGGCGCCGAAGATGAACCCGAGCGAGAGGATAGGCCCCCAACCCGTGCTGTAGGCGATGACGCCGATAACCCCCATGATGAGGCCCACATACACCGTGAGTTGCCACTTGTTCGCCTGCTCGGTCCACAGCGCAGCGGCGACAACGCTCACAACTTGGGCGCCTACGACCAGGACGACGATCAACCAGTAGGAGAGGGGGGCGATCAACCCGTGGAGCCGGAACAGGCACAGAGCCCCGGCCGCTACGGGACCGGCGAGGAGGGTGGGATCGAGCACCCGCCGCCGAATGCGTGCGCGGAAAGGGAGAACTCCCTCGTCAACAGGGGTTTCACCCGGTGGCGGGACCATGGCATGTCCATCGACACAACCCTGACCCGCCTTGACGACCTCGAGGGGCATCTCTCCCACCGGATCTCCTGGGGCGCCCCAAGCGTCCGACACGGGCGGCCAGGATCTCGGTGCCCCTCTCGAACCGAGCGAACTCGACGCGTGGTCATTTCTGACGGTAGGGGTCGTCGGGGACGTCGAGCGACTCTCACCGGGTCGATGCCCATCCTCGGACTTGGGATCAAGAGGAGATAGTCAATATGGGGGAGTGATCGCATTCTTCGCCCGTGGTGGGGTCACGGTTTGTGGCGGACGCCCGGCGTCGGATAAGGCAGTGCACGCGCGTGAGCGACCCTTGCCAAGAAAGGGGTGACGACCTATCGTCGGTTCTCTTCCCGGCGGCGGGACACAAGGCAGGGCGTGATTCGCCCGGACACCCAGGGGGGATGGCCATGCGACGAGCGGGCACAATGGTCGTGGCTTTTGTCGCGTTGGCCTCCGTGGCGTTGTCCACGGCGTCGGCAGGGGCTCATCCCGCCAACGCCCATGACCGCTCTGCAGGCGAGACGACTACAGCGCCGTACTTCGTGTATTGGGACCAGAACGAGGAAGAGGACTTCGTTTCCATGCCGTCGGGCACCCTGGGTCAACTCGTGCCTCCCTACAACGCCAACGGTCAGATGTGCCTGATCCCGGCCGGCGGGGGCAGTTTCGTCACCGCATACAACCCGACGACCGACCCGACGAACCCTGGCTACTACAAGACTCAGATGCAGCCACCTATCGGGGAGGCAGTCTGGGACAAGAACGGCAATTTCACCGGCCAGACCATCTACGTCCCCGGGCCCTACATGCTGCCGGGACAGACCGTCGGCGGTGACATCCCTCCTGATGGTTCTGGCAATTTCAACAACGACGGGACATTCACCGGTTGCGCGTTCGACCATGAAGGCAATCTCTTTGCCAGCGACATCGGCACCGCCCAGGGTCAATTTCCCGCACCGGACGATGGAAGGCTCATCGAATGGTTCGGGCCATCCCTGTCCTCATACTGCATCATCTATGGTCCCGACCAGGGTGGAGTAGGAAATCACAACGTCAACGGCACCGGGGGCCTGACCCAGCCCGGTGATTTGGCCGTGGCGTCGAACGACGACGTGCTTGTCCCTGAAGCGGGATCGGCGAGAGGTGGCGGCTTCAACGGGAAGGTGCTCCGCTTCGATCACCGTCGACTACCGGCGAGTGCCGCTGACTGCGGTACGAGCGGGGTCTACCCGCGCACCGAGCTGGGGCATATCACGCGGTTCATAAGGGGGAATCAGAGCTTCCTTCCCTTCCCGCAGTCGATCGCCCGGGACCCGGCTTGCCATTGCTGGGCCGTGGCCACCACGATCGGAAACCCGGCGATCGCCTGGTTCAACGACCAGGGTCGTCACATGAAGAACATGGGCAGCGTCCCGGGGGAGAGCATCTTCCAGGTCGGCGAGGCCAACGGCTACAACCCCTTCGGCTTGGCCTTCGCCGGCGACGGTACGGCGTACTTCGCCGACATCCACATCGTATGCAGCGCCCCGCTCGTGAACTGCGGACCGGCGACGAACGGTGGTCAGATCATGAAGGTCACAACCACCAACGGGCTGCCTGACCCACCCGTGGCCATCGCCAGTGGCTACAACTTCCCGACCAGTGTGACGGTGTGCGTGCCCAGCACAACGGTATGTCCGCAGCCGGCTCCCCCCGGCACGGCCTCGAGGCAGACCGCCACGGGGAAGGCGGCGCGACCCTGAAAGTACCGCCGCCTCCGTCGGGAGCGCGCCGCCGAGTGGTGATCAAGGGCGTTCTTGCCGCCGCGTCGATTTCGGCGACATTGGTTCTTGCCAATCCTGTCGCCGCCGGAGCACGTGCGGCGTCGCATGTCGAGCGCGCCTCCGAAAATGGATTGGCCCTCGTACGGGTACGACGCTCAACACAGCTTTGACGGCCAGACCAGACTCACCCCGGCGCGGGCGAAAGCGCTCCGCCTGGCCTGGATGTTTCCCACCGGCGATGCCGTGACGGCCACGCCCACCGTCGTCGGTTGGACGGTGTATGTCGGTTCGTGGGACGGCTACTTCTATGCGGTGTCCTTGGCCACCGGGAGGCTCCGTTGGAAATTCCAACTCAAGTCCCAACCCGCGGTCGTGCCCTACCCGGGGCAGAATCCCCGTCCGAACGACTCCGACGGCGGGATCGTCACATCGAGCGCGTGGTTCGAGCCGGCCGATGCGAGCCATCCTGATCTGGTCATCTTCGGCGGGGGTTACACACTGTACGCGCTCGATCCGCGCGACGGTGTCCCTTTTTGGGAGCACGACTACACGGGACGCCCCGATTTGCCGCCTGACCCCATCCATGACGGCACCCGGATCTTCTCCTCACCGGTGGTGTCCGACGGAAAGGTGTTCTTCGGCGTCTCGGTCGACGGGCGCGTCGGCTACCGGGGCTACGTGGTGAGCGCCGACCTCCTTACGGGGAACCCGGTGTGGGAATTGCAGACCGACGCAGATTCCCAAGGTGTCCTGCTCAACGATGGATGCGGCAACGTCTGGTCGTCGGGCACACTCCTCCCGAGCATGGGCGCGGTCGTGTTCTCGACCGCCGACTGTCAGTCCGGCAACACCGCCCCGCTCAGCGAAGCGATCCTGGCCCTGAGCACGGCTGACGGCCACGTGCTGTGGTCCTCCAAACCTCAGCGCACCGACCCCGGCTGCGATTTCGATTTCGGGGCGACGGTGAACGCCGGGCTCGACGGCGCGGGCCAGCCCGTCTTCCTCGGGGTCGGCGGTAAGGACGGAACCTACTACTCACTGGACCCGAGTACCGGTGCGCTGCGGTGGAGCACGAACGTCGTATTCGGCGGCGCCGCTGGCGGATTCATCGGCACCACCGCTTACGACGGCGCTCACGTCTACGGTTCCACGGCACTTGGGGATTTCGGCGGGCCCTTGTGCGATCCTAGCGATCCCCGGGACCAGCCAGTCGAAGAACCTTCGGTGCATGCCTTTGACGCCGCGTCGGGTGCAGTGCTGTGGCAGGGGCGCAAAGGGCAGTCCTTCGGCCCGACGACGGTCGCCGGCGGCATGACGTTCAACGGCCTCGCCATTGCTTCCACGCTCGAAATCCGCAGCGCTGCGACCGGGATGATCATTCACAGGATCAAGCTGCGATCCCCGTGCTGGTCGGGGATCGCGACCGCGGGCAATGCCATCGTCTTCGGTACGGGAAGTTCATTTCAGGCCTCGCAGACCGGGATCATGGTCTATACGCCCGGCGGAGTGCGGCCGACCCCCTGAGCGAAGCGTCGGCCGGATCCGGCCATACCCGGACCCGTGAGGGCTGCGGGATCCTCCGACCGGGGGTTTCATGCAGGTGGAAACTCGCATTGAGGCCATGAGCCAAATGGGGAACGCTGCGAGTGCAGACGGCGTCGTAGCGCGTGCCGCATGCGACTTGCACCACGCCGTCGGGAATACGAAAGGTGCCACTCATGCCTCTGGTCGGCACGCGTCCTCGACATCGGGAGTCATATCGCTCACGACGCCCCCGACCTCGTGAGCAGGTCCAACCCCCTTCGTCCTGTACCCGATCCGGCGGAGAGACGAGTCCGCGCCTGTTCAAGTTCAACCCACCGATCTATCCCCACCGCGGATCTCGACCTTCGGAACCGCTCTAAATGTCGGGAGACGGTGGCGTGGACCTCGCGTCGTCGCCGCCCACCTCCGCCGTCGATGTGCTGGTGGTAGACGACGACGAGGCGCTCCGAACGACCGAGGCCCAGATCCTTCGAGCTGCGGGCTATTCCGTGGCGACGGCCGAGGACGGGGACGTCGCCTTGAGGGTTCTTGGCGAGCGGTCCGTTGCCGTCGTCCTCCTCGACCTGCGGATGCCGCGTCGAGACGGCTTCTCCGTGCTCGAGGCACTCACTGCCCCCCAGGTCGTCGTATTGGTATCGGCCTACTCCCTTGACGACGCCACTCGGGCGCGGGTCGACGCCAAGGTCGTGACCTATCTGGAAAAGCCCGTGCCTCCAGACCGGCTCTTGAACACGGTGGCTGCCACCATGGGACGGCCGGTCGTCGGAGGCGGCTGACGCCCTGCGGTCCACGTGTGGAGGCTCCGTGGGTCACAGGCTTTTGGCAGTCCCCCGGGACGACATCAGAGACGAGCCGACTACGTGGAATCGCCTGGCCGTAAAGCAGTGCTTTCCCCGCTTCGATTCCGTATCGCATATGCGAATGTGGGCAACAGGGGAAAGGCGGTGTCGGTAGCGACGCCGCCCGACATATGAAAGGGGAGGGAAGTCATCATGCGGCGTGTTGTCCTTGTAGTGGCGTGTGTCACTGCGGTGAGTCTCCCGGTGTCGCTGGCGGCGGTATCGCTGTCGACACCAGCCGGCGCAGCGTCGGGTGTCGCCTGCAAGAAGCTCTCGGGGTCTATCTCGGGCAGCTTCACCGTCACCAAATGCACACCCAAGAGCAGTAAGAACAAGAAGGCGACGGGAATGTCGTCGTCCTTGGCCACGGGCAGCGGCACGATCACGTGGAGTCCCAGCCATGGAACCACCACCGTGACGCTGAGCGAGACCCAGTCCGGCACCAGCTGTCCGGCGGGGAGTTCCGAATATATGGTGACAGGTAGTGTCACGGGCGGCACGTCGACATACACGAGTTCAGGCGATGCCATATCCGGTGACGTGTGTCTTAAGGGTACCAAGCTGAGCCTTGTCAAGGGGACCTCGTTGACCCTGTAGACGCCCTTTCTGTGCGCGTTCTTTCCAAAGGATGACGGACGGAGGTGAACCCCCACTCACCTGAGTGGGGGTTCACCGCGTCGGGAGGCCGCCACCGCCGCCGCCCGGTTCTGTCAAGGACCGCGGGGCACCGACGCCGGCGTCGAGGCAAGAGGCCGTTGTCCCGTGCCGCACGTTCATTGCTAGGAGGGTTGTGACAAACGAAAGTGCGCAGCTGCGACGCGCGGCCCTGCAAGCCTTGCGATCGGACGCTGCGAATCACTTCCTTGCGCAGCTCGTCTACGAGTTAACCCGGGCCGTCCGCGAGGAGTACGGTCCGGACGGAACGATGTCACCGGGGTCGGAGTTCACACTTCGCTGCTTCAATGAGATGGTCCACCGGACCAGTATGCAAATGCGACAGGTGCTGGGGACACCCAGCGCGGGTTACCCCGACGACGTCTACCTGAACATCCTGGAAAACGAAGCCAGCGACGGGGAACGGCTCGACGTGCTCACGTCGGCGATTGCTCGGGCTCTTCCGCCTCCTGTCCTCCCACCCGCATAGCAGCGAACGACCGTGCGTGTGGGAACGAGGTGTTCGTGAAGCCCCGGTCCGTCTCGGGCGCTGGCCGAGCTCTGACGGCCGAGCCCCCGCCGCTCTCCGTTCCTTGGCCACCGTGACCAGCCGCGATGACGGAATCTCCTCTCATCCCTGGCGCAACTCTTGTTACTTCCGACACAGATTGTCGGCATCGTGGCATCACCATCGACCGGATTGGAACACGGTGTGCGAAAGTGGCGGTGGGGAAAAGGGGGTACCGATCGTGAGAATCCGACACGTGCTTCAAGCTGCGGGTGCGGCGACCATCTTGGCTGTCTGCCTGGGGACCGGAGTGGCTGACCCCGGAAACGCAGGCGCATCGGCGCCCCGGCCGTGCGGAACGATGGCGGTGTCGTCGGCGAACTACCAGCACGTCATCTGGGTATGGATGGAGAATCACAGCTACCCGAGCATCATCGGCGCCCACAAGGCACGCTATGAGAACAAGGTGGCCTCTGAATGTGGCCTCGCCACGAACTACCACAACATCAGCCACCCGAGTCTACCCAACTACATCGGCGCAACCTCGGGATTGTCCGAAACGGCGGTACAGGCCTATGCCTCGGACTGTAATCCTTCTCCGACATGCGACACGTCGTCGGCCAGCATCTTCAGCCAGGTGGCAAGCTGGAGGGCTTACGAGGAGAGCATGCCGTCCAATTGTGACGCGACAAACGCAGGACTGTATGCGGTCCGCCACAATCCGCCTCCGTACTACACGACGCTGAGCGGGTGTTCGAGCTCGGATGTGCCCTACACCCAGCTCGCCACCGATCTCGCCACCAACTCGTTACCGGCGTTTTCCTTTGTCACACCGAATCTCAATGACGACATGCACAACGGCACCATCGCCATGGGCGACCGGTGGTTGAAGAGGCATCTTCCGGCGATCCTCACGAGCACGGCCTACACGAGTGGCACGGTCGCCCTTTTCATCACGTGGGATGAAGGAGAAGGGGGATCGAGCAACAACTGTCCGACGAACATCACCGACGTCGGGTGTCATGTGGCCACCATCGTCGTGAGTCCGAGCACGTTCCCGGGCACGAAATCGAGCACGCTGTTCAATCACTACTCGCTTCTTCTCACCACTGAGCAGCTTCTCGGCGTCGGACCCCTCGGACAAGCGGCCACCGCCAACAGCATGGAGACGGACTTCAACCTCTGATCACCGATAGACGCGGGGCCAAGAGCACCGCCGCAAGACGTGCCCAGGTCGGATACGCGGTCACGGATGGGTTCACACGACACTCAGACGGTCATTCGCCGGCTTCGGTGTCGATGATGAGCACCGAACAGGGTGCGCCATGGGCCACGGAGTTCGGAACGCTTCCGAGCACGCGCCGAACCCCTTTCATTCCCCTGTTCCCTACGACGATGAGATCCGCCTTCACCTTCTCGGCAACCTGCACGATTGCGTTGACCGGGTCACCCGACGCGGCGTGTACGACGGGCTTCAAGCCCCGCTGCTCGACGATTCGGGACAATCCGTCGAGAAGCACGTCGGCCGGATGAGCCATGCTCCCCTCTCGGAACTCGGCAGGAAGGTCCGCCACGCGAACCGATTTGGGCTCGTAGGCCGTGACGATATGGAGCACTCCACCGGTCAGTTGGGCAACGTCGGCGGCGGCTATGACGGCTTGGAGGGCGGTTTGGGAATCATCGGCCCCGACGACCACAGTGTTAAACACTGCTCTCCTCCTTCTCGACCTCGAATGACACCGTCGTTGGATTCGCGAACAGTGACCACTCTCCCTGGTCGACCCACGCTATACGGATAGCCCTTTCGGGACCAGTGCCTCTCTGTTGCCACGCTTGCACCCTCGTCTGTTGGAGGTGAGTCTCGCCGAACTGCCCGGTCACCGGCGTCGATCCGGGACGAGGAAGTGCGTCGCCGCTTTTTCGAATCACAGCTGTTGTACCGACGGGCTTCGCGCCCCGCCGAGAGAGCGGGCGGCCGCCGCCACTGGGTCACGATCGGGTGACTCCCCACGAAATCAAGAGCGGCGTGTGCGATGCGGCCTGGGCAGCGCACAGACATAGACGACGGCGACGGCGGCGGCGGTTCCTGACCCGGACGCGGTTGCGGTTGTCGGATAGCGGTTGTCGGATAGCGGTTGTCGGATAGCGGGTATCGGTCGGGTGGTGACACATTCCAGGGGGGTCGCGGCGTCGTGCTCGAGGCTGCCTGCTCCCTCCGATGTCGCGGCTTCACGCGGCTCGACCCTCAAGGAACTGCTGGTAGGCATCGTTCTCAGTGAATGCACAGGGGATCGCAAGGACGCTCACAGCCCCAGATTGTCTGCTGAATAGCGAGATCGGGAGCATGAGTGGTGAATCCGAGGCAACGCATAGTGACCGAGGTGGGAGGGCAGCGTGAAGGCCGATTGGACAGCTGAAGGGAAGTGCCGGGACATGGACCCCGCCATCTTCTTCCCGAGCGACGGCATAGGCGTGCAGGCGGCGCAACGCATCTGCGTCGATTGCCCCGTTAAGGTCGCCTGCCGGGAATATGCGCTCGCCGACCGGATCGACCATGGCGTCTGGGGGGGGACCTCCGAGCGTGAGCGTCGCCGGATCCTGCGCCAGCGGCGTTTGGCGAGGCTGCAGACCATCCACACCTGAGTCGTCATCATCGGTCCCGGAAGATCCCCACAACCCACCGTCCGTCCCCGGGTGCGCGCTCACGGCGTCGACAGGAAGCACGAGAATTTCGCGGGCTCTTCGGTCGGCAATCCTGCGGGCGATGAGTCGATCCAGCTGAAACGGATTGCCCACCCGCAACGTTCCACACAACGACAACATCCGCCTGAGGGGCCCCCAGTCGGCGCCTCCGGCGGATGTGTCCGTTGCGGCCCCCTGTGTCCCATCCGCGTTTCGGGTGACCCGGGCGTGCGGGTCGAAGGGAACTATCCGATAGCCGATCGGACGGCGGCAAGGTGGTGTTCGGCATGGGCCCGCATGTCGGGACCGCGAGCGAGACCGTCCCAGCACCATGTCGAGGTGGTCGCGCTGACCAGCGTTCGGCACTGGGCCAGGACGTCAGCATCGACCTCGCCCTGATAGTGGTCGGCCACCCCGGGTTCGAGGTGGGCGAGGTCCCACTCGAGCGGGCCGCGTTGGACGGTCTCGAAATCGATGAACCGGGGAGACCCCGCGACGACCAGGATGTTCATCCGGTGGGGCGATCCATGGACGATGCGGTCGACATCGGCCGTCTTCGAAAGGGTGACCACCCCGCCGCTGAGGGCGCGGCCCAACAGATCCCGGTCGTCACCGCGGAGTTCGGGTGCGAAATCCGGTCGACCGAGGGCGCGAAGCGATTCGCTGATGTGTTCCTCGTATGTTCGTGTGACGGCATCCGCTCCGAGGTGCGCCAACACCCGGTGGAGATCGGCCATCGCCCGGGCGATGGACTCAGAACTCGGTTCGATGACCCTCTCCTGAGGTACGTACTGCCAGAAGCTGACATCTCCCTGTTCGATGCGGTAGATCCGGTGGCCGATACCCCCAGCCGGAGGGACGACCGGCGCACCCTCGTCGGCCAGGGCTTGGGCGATCGTCAGCTCCCTGGACGACGCGTCCGGGACGGATGAGATTTTGGCCACGACCGCACTGGGACGCAGCCACATCACGAGATTGTTCGTCGATCGCAAGCGGACCGGTTCGCCGACCTCCAGACCGACGCTAGTGGCCAGGTTGACGACGGAGGCGACCACGTCCATGCCCGTATCCTGGCATCGCCCGACGTGTGATCGCTGCGGAACCACGCGCCACGATTCGTCCCCGAACCTCCCGAGCCCGCGGGGACCCGCTCAGCGGCGCCGCCGGTTGTCCTCAGGGATCGACGGGTGACGGTGCAGCCAGCACAGCCCCGAGCGGTGCGTGGTCAGATTGCAACAGCGGCGCCGTCCGCTGGGTCTCTCGGTGAAGGGTACGTAGATGAAGGCGTGGCACTGCTCGCTCATCGCGACGTGTCCGCCGGGCGCCCGCTCCGCCACGCCCCGACGGGTGGCGAAGAGCTTGAAGTCATGGTCACATAATCTTAGCGCCGCTCGCTTCCCGCGAAACGTGGTGCGAACAAGCGTCACCTGAGCACGCCCTCCGGGTGGCGACAACGGCGTTGGTAGTCTCGCGACTGCTTGCACCTTCACCGAGACGGGACCCCGATCAGCGCCGTGGCCACCCGGAGCCAGGTGGCCACGGAGTGGGCACTGTGGTTTGTCGCCGTCGGCGGGACTGCGTACCTGGCCTATCGCCGGTACAGCGAGCTCAACGGTGTCACACCCACTGGTCCACGTGGTGCCGGGGGTGACTTCTGGTTCTATCTGCATGGGGCCCGTCAGATCGTGGCCGGCCATGACCTTTATAGCTCTGCCGGCGTGCCGACCGGCTTTTACGGCTACGTCTACACACCCCTGATCGCCGTCGTCCTTCTTCCGTTCGCCCACGCTGCCATCGTGCACGTCTGGCACGTGTGGACGGCCGCCTCGATCATCGCCCTCGTCGTGAGCGGAGGTCTCGTCACGGTGGTGGAGGCGCCGCACTTGAAGTCGTGGCGGCGCCCTGTTCTCTTCGGCTTCACGGCACTGACGGTCCTGCAGTTCGTGACGACGAAAGTGGAGCTGTCGCAGGGTCAGACCGACGGCTTCGTGCTCGCCGCCCTCGCCTTTGCCGTGCTCCTGTCGGAACACGGCTGGTCCGCGACATCGGGAGTGTTCATAGGCGTGGCCGGGCTGATCAAGACGTGGCCCGCGGCAGCCGTACTGGTCGTGCTGCGGCGCGGCTGCGGCGGGCGACGTCGGACCGTCTGCGGGTGGGCGATCACCGTCGTCCTCGGCCCACTTCTGGCCGTCGTCATCGGTGGCGCATCCGGACTGGCCGGGTTCTTCACCACGACCTTCGACACTCGTTCGCAGCACCTCATCAGCCACTCCGCCTGGGGCACCCCACTTCTGTTGTTCTCCCACAGCGGCCTCGCCCACCCGGTGCTCGTGTCAGCTCCACTGCGGGATCTCACGACCTTGGCCCTTGTGGTGTGGGGGATCGCTCTGCTCGTTCTGTCCCTGCGCTGGAACGACAGTTCCGTCCTGTGCTTCTGGCACGTGGTCGGGTGCGTGGTGCTGCTTCTGCCCGTGTCACATGGCTTCTACACGTTGTATTTCTTGCCGATCCTCTGGATATGGGCCGCCCGATGGTTGACGACGCCTCGAATCGGAAACCCCTCACTGGTGGTCGCCGTCATGCTCGGGCTGTGGTGGCTCGTCCTGTTCCACACGAATTGGTCCCCCGTGGCGAGCGGGTCGCCGACGGAATCCTCGGTACGGGTCTCAGTCGTCTTCTTCGCCAACCTTGGGGCGGTCTCCGTCTCCGTCCTCGGAGACCATCTGTTGGCACTCCATGCCCGACGGAGTGATCGAACGTCAGGATCCGCCCGACCGGGCGTCAGTTGCTTCGGCTGAGCCGGGGACGAACACCCAGAAGATAGACGGCAGCGATAACGAGACCCACGACCCCGAAGAGAAATGTCCCAAGGACAAGACTGATGATCCACCCTGCTCTGGCACCCGACGAGAGCGCCGGCTGCCGCGCGGCGTCCACGATGGCCCATATGACAACAGCCAGAGAGACAAGGAACAGCACTGCCAGGGCTGTCATGGTGATGCCTCCACTCGGTTTCCCCAGTTCTGCTCTCCAGTTTACGCCCGAAGCAGGTTCGAGCCGATCTCGCCTCAAGCGGCGCAGGACCCCGCCAGTAGGGTCCCGAACGTGGTCGAACGCCCCCGGACACATGGCGACGTGCCCCTGTCTCAGCTTCTCCCGCAGGAGAGGGCCAAGCGCTCGGGGAGCTTCGGGGGGGTGGCGCCGGACTATGAACGTTTCCGTCCGGGACCGACGGCGTCGGTCGTGGACTGGTTCTTACCTACCCATGTGGGCAGGGTCGTCGACCTGGGAGCCGGTACGGGCGCGTTGACCAGGCTCCTGGTCGAACGAGCCGACGACGTCGTGGCCGTCGAACCCGACGACCGAATGCGTTCAGTTCTCACGGAGCAGGTCGCCGGCGTCCGGGCGGTGATGGGCCGAGGTGAGTCGATCCCCCTCCCGGACGGCTGCGCCGACGCGGTGCTGGCCTCGTCTTCATGGCACTGGATGGATCCGGTCCCGACCCTCCACGAGGTGGCTCGCATCCTCGTACCCGGGGGGGTCCTGGGCGTCGTGTGGTCCGGCCCCGATCCCGAGGGCGCGTTCCTCCTGCAGGCCCGGGCGCTTCTCGCCGAACAGTCGCCGAACCGGACACCGGCGCCGGTCACGGACAGCGACGGGGGCTCGGCCGACGGCGAGCTCTCCGGCCTCATCATGGGCGACGGTCCCCGACCAACGCCACGCCTGGAAATTCCCTCCGACGTCCCCTTCGAACAGCTCGAACACAGGTCATTCGTCTGGGACGTCGCACTCAATGCCGACGAGCTGATCGGTTTGCTCGGCACGTTCAGCCTGATCATCACCATGCCCGAGGACGCGCGCTCGCGGGTGATCGCGGGGGCCCGTCGACTACTCCAGGAGTTTCTCGGGGTGGAGGGCGAGGCGACCGTCGATGTGGCGTTTCGTTCCAATTCTTGGAAGGCCCATCGGCACGCCTAGCGGTCACGACGGAGGTGACGTTCCGATGTCAGGAGAGCCCGGCCGAGCCGATGGCGGCGCTCCGTCAGGCGGGACCGGCCAACGACAGGGAGGCGGCGATCGTCCATTGACATCCGCAGTCACGACATTGATGGGTCGGCGGCGCAAAGGCGCTCGGGCCCGCCGGCGCCGGCGCAACGGCGTGATGACCGCCACAGGACGGACAGGTCACGTGCTCGCGCAATCCCCGGTTCTGCGCGCCGACACCGGGAACCACGTCGACCGTCATCGCCGTGCGACCGACCATCACTGCTCACCACCATTCGTCGTCTCTGACTCGGGAGCCACGCACATGAGCGTGCTCCTTCCAGGTCAATGACGCCTCCAGAGCGTGTCAATCTTTCGACAACCGGGTCCCCACGAGCGTTTCGAACAACCCCGAGGGGTATCGGTCTACGACACCGTGAGCAAAAGGGTCCTCGTGGCCAGCTGCCGGTGGTGTCGGGTCGAGTCGCGGACGTCGACGGTGAAGGAGTACGGGCCCGCCACGGCCTTCTTGACGTTCGGGACCCCGGTGAGCACGCCCGAGCGCATCAACGTCATTCCTGTGGGCAGGGCTCCGGTGTGCGTCCAGCGGTACGGTCCGGTGCCCCCGGTCGTCTGCAGCTGCTCGTGGTACGCGAACCCGGGCACTGCATTGGCCAGAGTGCCCGTGAGGACGTAGAAGCCGGTCAGGGTGAAGATCGACGAGGACACCGCCGTCCCGGACGGCGTGGTCACGGTGATCGGTCCGTCATCGATCCCCAGTGGCACCGTGGTGGTGATCTCGGTGCCGGTATCGGTCGTGATGGGAGCGGCAATGGTGAAGTTGAAGTCCAGCTGGGTTGCTCCCGAGAGACCGGTACCGTCGATGGTGACCACGCTCCCGACCGTGGCCGCCGCCGGGGTGAAGGAACTGATGGTGGGAATGGGGGAGGGGTAGGCGGTCGCCGGGACGGCCACGACCGCAGCCGTGACCGTGGCCGTCAATGCCGCGCCCACGAAGGCGACGGTGCGAAACGAGCGATGCATGGTCCGGTCCTCCGCCTGCTTGCCCCTCCAACCGGTGTCCCCACCAGATTAGTCGGTTTCGCAAATACCGCTCTGCGGCCTCAGCCAGATCTGCTCCGCGGTTGACGCCACGGTTTGTGTGGACATGCCGACCGAGAGCGGGACGCCATGACCTCTCGTCATAACTGAGGGGACCCCCCGGGAATTGAGGGGAAATAGGGAGGGTCGTGGGGTCCCATTGAGGTCGGGCTCCCACTCTGGGTAGTGATCTCGGCGAGGCGCCCGCGTCGTGCGGGCCGACGCCGAGAGCGTCCGATCCATGCACCCGACCAGGAATGAGACATGACGAACTCCGACGCGATCCACGCTGACACCGTCGACGCCGCGAGCCGGCGCCGGCGTCTCCAACCCTTGTTGAAGGCGGCGTTCGCCACCATCCTGGCCGTCCTCGGGGTGGGTCTCTTCGCCTCGCCGGCATTCGCCCATGCCAATACCGTCACGGGGGCGGCGACGTGCGGGTCGGGCACCTACTCGATCACCTGGACGATCGCCAACGACTACCCGCAGCACGAGGTCGCCACCGTCCAATCGGTCACGGACGGCCTCGCGACGCTCTCGAAGTCGTCGGTGGGCATCGCCAAGACCCCGACCGGCACGCCGCCTTCGGGCTACTCGACGGGCACCTTGACCCAGACGCTGCCGCTATCCGACGTGGGCAGCACGATCACCATCAAGGTCCTGGGTAGCTGGTCGGGTGGTTACAAAACGCCGCCCGGCACCCCTGCCGTCGCCAGTGTCACATTGTCGCAGACGTGCTCGATCTCGTTGACGAAGACCGTCACCCCGACCACCATGGCCGCCGGGTCGCCGACCCCGGTCCTCTACACCTTGACCGTGGAGAACACGCCGACCGTGGAGGACGCCCCGACCCTGCCCACCGGTGGGAACGGTTCCATCACTGTGACCGACTCCGTTCCTCCGGGCACGACCTACGTCGCCGGTTCGGCGACGTGCTCGACGGGTACCAACGGGAAGAACAAGCCGTCGTGTTCGGCCGGTGAATCGAACGGGATCGTCAGTTTCACCCTGGGTTCCGGTCTGGCCGCCAATGCCTCGGCGCAGCTCACCTTCGAAGTGACGGTCAATGCCGGCGACCCGTCGGGGACCATCCCCAACACGGCCACCTTTACCGGTCCCGGGTGCAGCGTGCCGGCGCCGGGCTGCAAGAGCAACCCGGCGATCATCACGGTGACGAACCCCGCCGTCGTCACGGTGGTCAAGGCGGCCAACACCGGTGACGTGACCGCTGGCCAGGCCACCCCCGTGACGTACACGCTGCTCGTGAGCAACCCGTCACCCTCGACCTCGGCCACCCTCTGGGGCGTCACCGTCAGCGACGTGGTCCCGAGCGGTCTCACCTTCGTCTCGGCCTCCTGCGGCGCCCTCACCGCCAACGGCTCGCCCGGCTCCCCGAGCTGCACCTTCCTCTACGACTCGTCGACCCATACCGTCACCTTCAGCCTGGGCGCCGGTATCGCCGTCGGTGCGTCGTACCCCCTCACCTTCGAGGCCACCGTGAACGCCGGGGACACGACCACCATCTTCAACGGTGCCACCTACACCGGTCCCGGGTGCATTCCCGCCGTCGGGGCCACGACGTGCCCCACGAACATCGTGCCCATCACAGTGGCGAATTTCGTCGTCACGAAGTCCGACAGCGCCGGCTCGAACCTCGTCGACCCCGGTCAGGTCGTGACGTACACCCTGTCGGCCGCCAACACCGGCGACGGGTCCGGTTCGATCACGGTCCTCGACTCGGCACCAGCAGGGACCACGCTCGCGGCGCCGGCTCCGGCCTGCCCGGCCAACACGGCGTCGACCTGCGCTGTGTCGCTCAACGGGTCCAGCATCTCGTGGGTGATCACCAACCTTCCGGCCGGCACCACCTATGCGCTCACGTTCGCGGTCGTCGTGAACGCCAACGCCACCGGACCCATCACCAACACCGGTCTCTACACGGAGCCCGGATGCACGACAGCCGGTGGTTGCCCCACGAACACCACCGACAACCCGGTCCCGCCGCCCACCGGGCCGACCACCCGCCCGGCCACCTCCCCGGCGAAGAACTCCAGCCCGGCGCCGGTCACGGCCCCGGCGAGCGACTCCGCCATCACGGGTGCGACCACCGTGCACACCGGTGAGCCGTGGGCGGGATCGACGCCGTATGTCCTCGCCGTCCTCGCCCTCGGTCTGTCGCTCCTCGGTCTCGGTCAGGTCCGTCGCCGGCGAGCGGTCCGGTCAGCGACGCGGTAGCGACGACCGCACGGGGCACAGTCGGTGATGGGCCCACGGTCATGGCGGGCAGAGGGCCTCGAGCGATTCGACGTCATCGACGGCGATGCCTTGGTACGGGGTATCGCCGTCGAACGCGTTGGCGATCCTGGCCGCGGCCGATTCGAAGTCGGCGCACGTCATCCCGTAGAACGTCGTCTCCGGCGGACGGACGTCCCCCGTCTCCTGTCCGGCCAGGAGCTCGGTGGGTGAACCGGCCGCCAGGACAGCGGTCATGTCGCCGGAGAACAGAGCCACCGAACCGTTCGGCCCCGCGGTTGAGTTGCGGTAGGCCATCACGTTCAGCACCGTCTCGTCGACCGCCGACACGAGGGCGAGGGCCAGCGGGAACGGGAAGTCGGTCGACCCGTCGAACGTGATGCGGGGGACTCCTCCGGTGTCGCCGTCGAACCAGTAGGGCACGGTGAAGCCGAGTCGGCCCTGTATCCCGTCCGCGCGCCAAGCGGAGACCGTGGACTGAACGAAGCGGAGCCAGTCCCGTGCATAGATCGCTCGGTGCGTGCTCCAGCTCTTGAGGCCCCACGGTTCCACGTCGAATTGCACCCCGTCGAGGGGTGCGTCGGGGGATCCGGCGACGATCTGGGCCACGGCGTCCAGCAACTGGGCGGGGCCTGTCCTGTCCGTCGTGGCCCATCTCGGATCACCGCCGACGGCGTCCACCCGGAGCCCGACGCCGTCGGCCTCGCCGACGAGCTGCCCGAAGTCGGCCTCGAAGGTCACGAGCTCGCTCGAGTGGTCCCGAGCCAGAGTCACGGCTTCGGTGATGTCGACGTAGAGAGTGGTGACACCGAGGCTCTTCAATCGGGTCAACGTGTCGACGTAGGCGGACGGGTGCGGCCACCAGGTGGCGTCGTGCCATTCATAGGCACCCCGTTCCTGTCCGGTGGTCCCCCCGACTGCCCGAGCGCTCACCGGCTGCGTCCGCCCCGCCGGCCCCGAAAGATGGGACGGCGGCGCGGCGGCGACGGCCGGCTCCGAGACGGCGGCCGGGGACATCGCCAGCACGCTCCAAAGGGCAGCGACCAACACCACGACGGAGCCCGCACGAACCGTCCTGCGCACCGCGACCGAGGATACACAGGACCCCGTCGACCCAGCGTCGTTGGCGCCACCACCGGCTGGTGGGGGATGCTCGGTCGACCGTACGTATTTTCGTACGCCCAAGCGTCTGCCTCAGGAGGACCCATGACTATTGCTGTCGGTGACCGAATCCCCGATGTCGAGCTGTGGAAGGTGACCGACGACGGTTTCTCATCCGTCCGGTCGTCAGCCGTACTCGGGGAGGGGAAAGTCGTTCTCTTCGCCGTTCCCGGCGCTTTCACGCCGACGTGCTCGGACTATCACTTGCCCGGCTTCGTCATCCGAGCCGACGAGATCCGAGCCAAGGGCGTCCACACCATCGCCTGCATCTCGGTGAACGATCCCTTTGTCATGAAGGCCTGGGCGCGAGACCAGAAGGTACCGGAGACCGTCGTCATGTTGGCCGACGGTAACGGCGCGTTCACCCGGGCCGTCGGCCTCGAGATGGACGGCAGTGCCGTGGGTCTCGGTGCACGGTCGCAGCGCTATGCCGCCATCTTTGACGACGGCGTGGTCACGGCCCTCTTCGTGGAGCCCGAGCGGGGCCTGACCGTGAGTTCGGCCGAATCGATCCTGGCCGCCCTATAGGCCACGACCCAAGAGGCCCTGTGGACAACGATCCCGGCGGGCTCACGGACGGTGACGGGTCAGGACGTTAGAGTGATATCTGGTCGCCCCGAGCCACGATTGGTGCTTTTTCAGCGGTGACCGTTCAAGCCGGACCGGCGGGGTGCCGAAAGCTGAGTTATGAGCATTCTCACCGCCTCAGACTCGGGCGCCGTTGTCGATGACCTCACTCTCATCCAAGAGCTGGCGCGCCGGCCCAACTGGCAGATCCACGCCGCCTGCCGCGACGAGTCGGTGGACCTGTTCATCACCGACGGAGGAGGGCCCTCGGCCCGGGCCAAGCAACTCTGCGCGCGCTGCCCGGTTCGGCTGCACTGCCTCCGCTACGCGTTGGCCGACCCCGACCTCGTCGGCTACTGGGGTGGCACGAGCGAGCGCGAGCGGCGTCGTCTGCGCAAGGCGTCCCGGCGTCGCGCGCGCTGAGAGACTTGCCGCTCCCTGAGCGAGGCCTCACACACCTCTAACACGGCTGTCATGACCCCGTCACGGGCCTGAGTGATCATGGATGGAGCGTCTCCGGACGCTTCGTATTCCAGTTTCACTCGGGAGGGCGGACATGAAGAGGATCGGAAAGTGTGCCGTGGGCAGCCTCGTCGGTGCGGTGCTCGCACTGGGCGTCGGTGGAGTGGCGGTCGCAGCACCGGTGACGACCACAGGCGCGTCCTCCACCTCATCGCCGGGCACCTCATCGCCGGGCACATCATCGCCGGGCACGACGACGCCGGCCAAGTCGGCTGCTCCGAAGTCGACCGTCCTCCTCGGGCCGGCCATCTGGCGGGCCGTGGAGCCTCGTCACAGGATCGATTGCGCACGCGCGACCAAGGAGATCCAGAACATTCAGAAGGCGATGGCTTCCGCCTCGAAACGTGGGAGTCGCTGGCAGAAGCGCAGCGCGCGGGCCCAGACGCATAACGCCAAGAACAGCACGAAACGAACCAAGCGACACACCAAGCACGCCTCGGCGAAGGTCAACGGCTTTCAGAAACTGCAGCACGAGGGGGCCGCCTTGATCAAGCGGATCGACGCCAAATGCGGAGTGTCAACTCCGGCGAGTTGACTGGTGGACGCAATTGCCGGCCCATGTCCGGCCCTTCACGGGGCACTCCAGGACTCTGGGTGAGGGGTCGTCGCGTCGGTGTTCGTCCGTTGTGTCGGTCACGTCGAGGTTCGTTCCGTCAGTGTTCGTTCTGGTGACGGAGGGTGACCTTCCAGCGTGAGGACTCAGGTGGGGACACCTTCGCGCCGATGTCCCTGGGATGCCGGCCGAGGGATTGGGAACAGAAACGACGCGCAGACACCCCGCGTGGTTTCGGCTCGCGTACATCGTCGTCGCCGTGGAGCTCTTCGCCTTCGTGGCCCTTCTGACCACCCCGAAGGCCTCGACCGGCGGAGGCGGCACCCATGCGCGCCCGATGGCGCTGACAACCACGAATCAGACGGCGCCGCCGTTCAGCGCGCGCAAGCCGGTGCCGACCACGACCAGTCCCCCGGCTCCGCCACCGCCACCCCCGACGACCGTGCCGCCACCGCGACCTCCTACGACCGTGCCGTCACCGCGCCCTGCTCCGAAGCCGCCGCCGCCTCCGCCCCCCGCACACACGTCTCCCGCCGCCGCACCGACCCGCGGCATCCTTCCGCCGGCCAACCCACCGGTGAGCATCGCTCCGAAGCCGAATTTCCTCAACGCATGCTCGTCCACGACCGAGGACGATTCCTCCGGATGTGTGAGCACGACGGTGGCCGCCATTGACAATGGCCGCGGGGCCGAGGGCCTGCCGGGGATGAGGCTGCCCACCAACTGGCCCGCCCTGAGTCCTCAGCAACAGCTCTACGTGGCCACCAACCTCGAGCGGACCGTCCGGGGACTGCCGCCGCTCACCTCGATGGCGGGTGTCCTCGACCAGGCGGCGGCCGCGGGGGCAGCCTCAGGATCCGACCCCTCTCCACCCGGTGGCTTTCCCTTCTCCCGGTGGGGTGCCAACTGGGCCGGAGGGGTAGGCAACCCCCTCGAGGCCGTCTACTACTGGATGTATGACGACGGCCCCGGCTCGACCAACGCCGACTGCACCCCGGGAAACCACAGCGGATGCTGGGGACACCGCGACATCATCCTGCTCTCGTTGTCGTGCAGTCCCTGCGTCATGGGGACAGGCTTCGCCGCCCAAGGTTGGGGTGGTCAGCCGAGCTGGGCCGAGCTCCTGGTGGCCACGTCGGGTTCCCCGGCCGCGGACTTCACCTGGCAGCAGGAGAGTCCATACCTCTGAAGTCACCCGTCGTCAAGGCTCCAGGCCAGTCCGCCGGCCACATGACGGAGGAACGTCGGGTTCTCCCAGGCTCCGGGGAAGTGCCCGAGCGACGTGTAGAAGCACCGCCCCCGGCCCTCGGTGAAGCACCAGGCCAGGGGGAAGCCGCAGTCCGGGACCCGGGCCTCGGGCACGCTCATGTCGAGCTGGCCATGGGCGACCCGCAATACGACATGGGCGTCCGGTCGGAGGTCGCGAAATAAGTAGACCTCGTCACGCCAGCGCCACGGGGCGGTCAGATGCGCGGTGGCCGGATGCGTCCGATCGGCGATCTCGATCTCGAACTCCTGGGTCCATGGATGTCCGTCGAAGCGAGCCCCGACCAAGGTTGCGTATTCCTCCCAGCCGCGACAGGCATCGGTGGCCGAATGGACGCCGACGACGCGGAGGCGACCCTCGGCCACGGCACCGCTAATGGCGCTGCGCTGCGCGTCGGACCACGGGGTCTCCCCGATGGTGAACAGGGCCAGGACCCCGCCTCCGTCCAAGGCGGCGGGCGCGAGGTCGGCCACGTCGGGCACCGCCATGGGTTCGAGGCCGGCCAGGCCCGCCAATTCCCCGAGGGCGGACGAGGCTTGGGTGAGCACACCGTGGACCCCGGCGGGTCCGTCGGGGTAGGGCGCGACCTGGGTGACGATGAACATCGGCGACCGGGACATCACCGGATGGTATGCCCTTGGCGTGATCGGTCCCGTGGCGACCCCGGCTGGATGCTGGTGAGGCGGGACAGCCCCCGTGCCGGCCATCGTGACCCCGACCGCCTACGGCGTCACCGTCGCCGTCGCCGTCCTCAACGGAGTGGTCCTCACCACGAGGGCCCGCGGGCACCCGGGGCCGTGGCGTGTCGTGGCCGCCGACGTCCTCGGTCTGGTGCTGGCCGCGGACGCCGTCAGCTTCGTCGTGGCCCTCGTGGTGGCGGGGTCGTTCTCACCCAGGACCTCCCTACCTTTCGCGCTGTGCGACATGGCCGTCCTCGTCGCCGCGGCCGCCTGCTGGACACGGCGCCCCGTCCTCGTCGAGCTCACCTACTTCTGGGGGCTGGCCGGCACCCTCCAGGCGGTTATCACACCCGACCTGAACAAAGGCTTCCCCCACCTCGTCTTCTTCCAGTACGTGGTCGGGCATCTGGGGATCGTCCTGGCCGCCGTCTTCCTGGTTGTCGGTCTGCGCATCACACCACGGCCCGGAGCCGTGCTCCGGGTCTTCGCCATCACGGTCGGGTACACCGGATGCGTCGGCCTCATCGACGGATTCACCGGTGCCAACTACATGTTCCTCCGTTCACCACCGGGGGAGTGGACGCTGCTGCGGGTGCTCGGGCCGTGGCCCTGGTACGTCGCCTCCGCCGCCGGCGTGGCCTTCGTCCTCCTTCTGGTCCTGGACGCTCCGTTCTGGCGCCGCCGGCGGCGCGCTCCCGGCCCGCCTTCGTTGACCGCCAGTCGGACCTGACGGCCGACCGGTCCCCGATGTCCCACTGTCGCTGATGGCCCACTGTCTCTGATGTCCCACTGTCGCTGATGTCCCAGACCGACGGCCTGCGCGTCCGCGCATGGACGGACCCGGCCATCGTGGCCTTGGCCCTGATGGCGCTGTGCGCCGGCTTCGGGCAGTTCGGTGCCGTCTCCGCCCTGGGCGCGGTGGCCAAGAGCTTCGGTCACACCACGCACGGCGGCACCCTGGTCCAACAGGCGGGCTTGTCCGGGACACAGCTCGGCGTGGGCCTGGCCATTCTGCGCCTCGCCTCTCTCGGAGGCCTGCCCCTGTCCGGGTTGGCCGACCGCGTGGGGCGGCGGATCATGCTCATCGCCACGTGTGTCGCCGGGCTGGCATTCACGGTGGCCGCGGCCGCCAGTCCGGGATACTGGTGGTTCGTCGTCATCTTCGCCCTCGGACGACCGCTCCTCAGTGCCACCAACGCTTTGGCGGGGGTGGGGGCGGCCGAGGAGACGGCCTCGCACGACCGGGCCAAAGCCATCGCTCTGGTCGTCGCCGGCTACGGGGTCGGGTCGGGGCTCACGGCCGTCATCGACGGCCCGGCGCAGTCCACGCTCGGTTTCCGAGGCATCTTCATCCTGGCTGTCGTGCCCTTGGGCGCCGTTCTCTTCATCCGCCGCTGGCTGGTTGAATCCGACCGCTTCACCGTGGGCGCCGCGGCCACCGGCGGGGACCATCCGCTGCCCGTCTTCGGCGCCGTCGGACCGGCCTTTCGCGGACGTCTGCTGGTGGTGACCGTGCTTGTCTTCGCCGTCGGGGTGATCACCGGGCCGGCCAACAGCTTCATCTTCGTCTACGCCCAGAACGTCCTCAAACTGTCGGGTTCCGTCACGGCCATCATGGTCGTCGTGGCCGCCGCGTTCGGCCTGGCCGGGCTGGTGCTGGGACGCTGGCTCGCCGATCACATCGGTCGACGACCCACGGGCGCGGCGGCCATGGTGGCCATGGGCGTGTCGGCCGTATTCACCTACAGCGGGTCGCGTCCGGCACTGCTCGTCGGCTACGAGATCGGTATCCTCGCCGCCTCGACCTTCGCCCCGGCCGGCGGCGCCTTCGTCAACGAGCTCTTCCCCACCTCGGTCCGCGCCTCGGTGGCGGGATGGAACGTCGCCGCCAGCGTTCTCGGCGCTGTCGTCGGCCTGGTGGGCTTCGGTGCGCTCGCCCAGGTCGGCACCCGCTTCGATGGCCTGCGGGCGTCCCTGATCATCTTTCTCCCTGTGCTCGTGGCCACGGCGTTGTTCCTCGCCCTCCCCGAGACGAATGGCCGTGAACCAGAGGACATGTGGCCGGAAGGCACCTGAGCGCTCCGCTTGCGGTCATGTCGCACTACGGTCGGCCGGCGTGGACCTAGTCGAGGCGCTGCGGACGACGGGGGCCGTACGCGCGATTTCGTCCTGACCCCGTGCCCGACGAGGTCGTGGCCGAGTTGCTCGACACGGCCCGCTTCGCCCCGAGCGGCGGGAACCGCCAAGCATGGCGCGTGGTGGTCGTCCGCGACGGCGAGACCCGCCGGGGCCTGCGGGACCTCTACCTGAAGGGGTGGTACGACTACCTGGCCATAGGGGCGGCCGGTCTCGTCCCCTGGGCCCCGATCACCGACCGCGCCGCCGAGCGCACGGCGCTCGACGCCGCACCGGGGTTGGCCGACTCGGCCGCCGCCGGTCCCGGAGGGTTCGCCGAGCATCTCGACGAGGTCCCCGTCCTCCTCGTCCTCCTGGCCGATCTCCGCTCCCTGGCCGCCGTCGACCGCGACCTCGAGCGCTACACGTTGGCCGGCGGCGCCTCGATCTATCCCTTCGCCTGGAGCGTCCTCCTCGCGGCGCGGGCCGCCGGGTTGGCCGGGGTCATCACCACCATGGCGACGCGTCACGAGGACGAGGTCCGTGCCCTCCTGGCCGTCCCCGACCACTTCGCCGTGGCCGCCGTCCTGGCCCTCGGGTGGCCCGACCACCAGCCGACCCGTCTCCGGCGCGGCCCCGTGTCGGACTTCGCCACCGTCGACCGATTCACGGGTCCGCCCCTGGCACCGCCCGTGAGCCGGGCCTGACCCGGCGCCATCGGTGGCGATCCCCGCCGAGACCTTCACCTTCACCCCCGACCAACCCGACGCCGTCCTGGCCGAGATGGACCGGTTGAGCACCTCCCACGGGGGCTGGATCAACGTGGCCCCGGGGGTCCGCGAGGAGGACGAGCCGCCGCCGCAGATGGGGCTCGGACTCCTCTTCGCGGGGACGATCCACGACGTGCCGGTCTGCACCTGGGTGCCGGGCAAGGTCGGGCGGCGGGGGATCGAACGGGACTCGCTCGGGATCCAGCACAACGCGGGAACGAAGACGGTGGCCCGCCTGGCAACGTTGGGCGTGCCCGTCCCCCCCGACTGGCGCCGTGAGCAGGACCACCCCCGTCGGGGGCTCGTCCTCCGCGTCCCGACCGGGGTGGCCCATGCCGAGCAGCTCTCGTGGTTGCTCGCCGCCGCCACCGCCCTGAGCACGGTTCCGCTCACCGGGGAGTGGGAGGCTCGGGTCCGGCCCGGTCGGTAACGTCTCCGCTCGTGTCCCCTCTCCGCGTCGGCGTCCTCGGGGCCGCCAAGATCGCCCCCGCCGCCGTGGTCCGACCGGCGCGTCGGGTCGAAGGCGTCGAGGTGGTGGCCGTGGCCGCCCGTGACATCGACCGGGCCCGCGCCTTCGCTGCCAAGCACTCCATCGCCCGCGTGGTCGACACCTATGAGCAGCTCGTGACCGACCCCGACATCGACGCCGTCTACAACCCTCTTCCCAACGGACTCCACGGCCGCTGGACGATGGCCGCCATGGCGGCGGGAAAGCACGTCCTCTGTGAGAAGCCCTTCACCGCCGACGCCGAGGAGGCCCGGACGGTGGCTGCCGCCCAGGCCGACGCGGGCGTGGTCGTCATGGAGGCGTTCCACTACCGCTACCATCCCCTCTTCGCGCGGGTCCGCGAGCTCCTCGGCACCGGGGCCATCGGTACCGTGCGCCACATCGATGCGGCTCTGTGCTTCCCCCTCCCGTCGGGCAAGGACATCCGCTGGAACCCGGCTCTCGCCGGGGGGGCCACCATGGACGCCGGGTGCTATCCCATCCACATGGTCCGGCACCTGGCCGGTTCCGAACCCGAGGTCATCTCCGCCCGGGCCCGTCTGCGGTCCCCGGGCATCGACCGCTTCATGCAGGCCGACCTCCGTTTCGCCGACGGCGTCACCGCCCGGACCACCTGCTCGATGCTGTCGGCGCGGATCCTTCGCATCACGTTGCGCGTCACCGGCGACGACGGCGAGATCCGCGTCCTGAACCCGCTGGCGCCCGACAAGTTCCACCGCCTGAGCGTCAAGACGAAGCAGTCGAAGCACGTCGAGCACAGCAGCCGACGGGCCACCTACGACTTCCAGCTCGAGGCCTTCGCCCGCGCCGTCGAGCGCGGTGACCCGGTCCTGACCGGCTCCGACGACGCCATCCACAACATGGTGGTCATCGACGCCGTCTACCGCGCCGCGGGCCTCGAACCGCGACGTCCCACCGTCTGAGGGACGCACTCTCTGAGGGACCCACCGTCTGGGATCAGAAGATCCCTTCGCCCAGTCCGGCGGCCAGGGTGGCACCGAGTTCGGCGGCGGCCTCGAGATCGGCGGTCGTGATGGCACCGACGACGGTCACCGGAGGAAGAACCAGGTTCCAGCTCAGGCCGGTGGCGATCTTCCTGACGCTGGCCACGGCGCCGTCGACATCGGTGTCGCCCTTGACGATCAACCCGTAGGGGAGTCCGGTGGTCCGCTCGAGGCACGGGTGGTAGATCCGCTCGAAGAAGTCCTTCAACGCCCCCGACATGTAGCCGAAGTGCGCCGGCGTCGCCAGCACCAGCGCATCGGCCCACACCACGTCGTCCGGCCCGGCGTCGAACGCACCCCACTCCCGGAGCTCGACAGGAACCGACGTGGTCCCCGTCACGCCCTGGGCGGCGGTCACCGCCGCGTCGCACAGGGCCGCCGTCGACCCACCGCGGGAGTGGCGGACGACACCGAGACAACGGGGCACCACGCCGATGGTACGAGGTCGGTCGGGCCGCAGCCGAGCCGCTCCGGCTCCGCCACCGGCCCGTCCGGAGCCTGCTTTCGGACCTGGCATGATCGTCGACATGTCGAACGGCCCGTCGACAGACACACAGACGCCACGGGCGCCGTCGTGGATGCTTCTCGCCGTCGTCTGTGTGGGGCAATTCATGGTCGTCCTCGACCTTTCGATCGTGAACGTGGCCCTCCCCGCCATGCAACGGGACTTCCACTTCTCCACGTCGCAACTCCAGTGGGTGGTGAACGCCTACGCGCTGACCTTCGGGGGGTTCCTCCTTCTGGGGGGACGGGCGGCCGATCTCTTCGGTCGTCGGAAGGTCTTCATCCTGGGGTTGGCCATGTTCTCCGGGGCCAGCCTCGTCTGCGCCGTGGCCCCCAACGAGGGCCTGCTCATCGGGGCGCGCGCCCTGCAGGGCCTGGGCGCCGCCGTGTTGTCGCCGGCCACCTTGACCATCCTCACGACCACCTTCCGCGAACCGGCCGAACGGGCCCGCGCTCTCGGCATCTGGAGCGCCATGGCCGCCGTGGGCGGCGCGTCGGGCGCCCTCTTCGGTGGGATCCTCACCGACCTGCTGTCGTGGCGCTGGATCTTCTACATCAACGTCCCGATCGGCCTCGTCACCATCGTGGCCGCGCGTGCCGCGCTGGCCGACACCCGCGCCGAGGGCGAACGTCCCACCCTCGACGTCCTCGGCGCTCTCACCGTCACCGGCGGCCTGGTGGCGTTCGTGTACGCCGTCGCCGGCACCGACGCCCACTCCTGGGGTTCCACGGCCACGCTGCTACCGATGGCCGTCGCCGCCGTCTTGCTGTCCGCCTTCGTGTGGGTGGAGACGCGCGGGGCCCCCACGCCGCTGGTGCCGTTCCGCCTGTTCCGGTCGCGGGGGGTGACAGGAGCCAACCTGGCCATGCTCCTCTCCGGCGGCGCCATCTTCTCCATGTGGCTGTTCCTCTCCCTCTACATGCAAGAGGTCCTGCGCTTCAGCCCACTCACCACCGGCGTGGGGTTCCTACCCCAGACGGCCGCCATCGCCCTGGGCGCCCAGGTGAGTGCCCGGCTGGTGCCCCGCTTCGGTCCGCGCCCCCCTCTGATGGCCGGCATGGCCCTCTCCGTGATCGGTCTCGGGTGGTTGTCATTCGTGTCGCCCACCGGTAGCTATGTCGGCGACGTCCTCGGCGGCAGCGTTCTCGCCACCCTGGGCATGGGGCTGAGCTTCACGCCCCTGGCCTTCGCCGCCACCGCCGGCGTGGCCCGCGAGGAGGCGGGACTGGCCTCCGGCATGCTCAACACGAGCCGACAGGTGGGTGGTTCGATCGGTCTGGCCGCGTTGGCGACGATCGCCGCCGACCGCACGGCGGCCGCTCTCGGCGCCCGACATGTCGGCGACGTCTTCGGTTTCGCCGCCACCCGCGCCACTCTGGACAAGGCACTGACGGCCGGCTTCAGCCGCGTCTTCCTGGTGGCTGCGGCCATCGCCCTGGCCGGCTGGGTGGCCACCTTCATCATTCCGCCCCGGACTTCGCCGGCGGGGGCCCCTGGAGCCGACGCCCCGACCCAACGACCGGCCGGTGCCGATCCGGCTCCCCGTCCCGGCACACCGTCGGTCGATGCGCCGTCGGCCGATGCGCCGTCGGCCGATGCGCCCTCGGTCGACGTGACGGGCTGACCTCAGCACCTGATCTCACTTTCGATATATACCAACTCAGGTATCACTGTCGCCTGGGCGTCTATCGAACAGACGTTCGCTACACTGTGGCCGTGCGCGGGTCCACCGAATTCCGCTGGCGACTGGCCGACGACGACGGTGGCCAGTCGGCGCTGTTCGCCGAGGAGGAACTCGTCCACCGCCACGTCGGCATCGGCGCCTACCGCGGCCTCGAGTTCCTCCATGTCCGGGCCAAGTGCATCATCACCACCGTGCCGGAGGCGTCGCCCGTCCCCTTTCGGCACACCATCAACGCCTACCGGGGTTGCAGTCACGCCTGCACGTACTGCTTCGCCCGTCCCACCCACGAGTACCTGGGACTCGGGATAGGCGAGGACTTCGAGCGGACGCTCGTGGTCAAGATCAACGCCGTCGAGCGCGTCCGGGCCGAGGTCCGCGCCCCCCGGTGGACCGGGGACATCATCGCCATGGGGACGAACACCGACCCGTATCAGCGGGCGGAGGGGAAGTACCACCTGACCCGCGGCATCATCGACGCCCTGGCGGAGGTGGGCAACCCGTTCTCCATCCTGACCAAGTCGACGCTGATCCTGCGCGACCTCGACCGTCTGGTCGCCGCCGCGCGACGCGCCGAGGTGCGCTGCAATTTCTCCATCGGGACTCTGGATCCGGCGGTGCTGGAAGCTCGACCGAGCCGGGCACGCCCCATCCGCGCCAGCGGGTGGAGGCGGTCCGCCGGCTCAACGACGCCGGGATACCCACCGGCGTGCTCATCGCGCCGATCATCCCGGGACTCTCGGACGCCGCGGCCCAGCTCGAGGAGGTGACCGCCGCCTGCCTGGCCGCCGGAGCGGTGTCGGTGACCGCTTTGCCACTGCACCTGCGACCGGGGGTGAAGGAGCACTTCCTCTCCGATCTGCGCGCCAAGCGCCCGGAGCTCGCCGAAGCGCTGGCCCGCCGCTACCGCGGGGCCTACCTTCCCCGTCGTCAGCAGGACGACATCGTCGGGCCCGTGACCCGGACGGTGGCACGGCTCCGACCGGTGACGCCGCCGCCACGGCAATGGCACCCGGCCCAGGGGCCCGCCGACGAGAGGTCACGAGCGCGCGCGACACCGCCGGCAGAACCCGGGACCGAACAATTGACGTTCGGAACCTGAAGGTCGCCGCGGCACTGTCTGCCAACATGGCGCATGGACCAGACCGGCGCCGGGACCTGGGTGATCGACCTCGACGGTGTTATCTGGCTGGCACAGGAGCCGATCCCCGGCTCGGCCGGGGCCGTCTCCCGCCTGCGAGAGGCCGGCCTCGGGGTCCTGTTCGCCACCAACAACGCGCTCCCGACGCTCGGCGAGCTCGTCGACCAGTTGGCCGTCGTGGGCATCGCCGCCGAACCCGACGATCTGGTCACCTCGGCCCAGGCGGCCGCCTCCTTGCTGGTACCGGGTTCCACCGCCGTCGCCTGTGCCGGTGCCGGCGTCCTCGAGGCCCTGGCCGAGCGGGGCGTGACCGTCGTGCCCGAGGGCCCGGCGGATGCCGTGGTGGTGGGTCTCACCCGTGGCTTCGACTTCGACATGCTGGCCACGGCCACGAGCGCCGTACGGGGCGGGGCGCGTCTGGTGGGGACGAACGAGGACGCCACCTACCCCACACCGGGGCGCCTGCTCCCCGGAGCCGGGGCGTTGTTGGCGGCCGTCTCCACCGCCTCCCAGGCGACGCCGGAGGTGGCCGGGAAGCCCCACGACCCCATCGTCGCCCTCCTCAGGTTGCGGGCGCCCGGGGCCACGCTGGTGGTGGGGGACCGACCCTCGACCGACGGGCTGCTGGCCCGACGCCTCGGCGTCCCTTTCGCTCTCGTACGTTCGGGGGTGACGGCACACGACGACGTGTCGTTGGTCGTCGCGCCGGACATCGATGCGCCCGACCTTGCCGCGGTGGTCGATCGTCACCTGGCGTCGTGACGCCCACGACGCCCACGACGCCCACGACGCCCGCGTCGCGCCCTTGCCGCCTCTCGACGGGCGTCGTAGCGTGGCGCGCATGACCCCCAATGACGGTCTCCGGCGGTATCTCGAAGCAGGACTGGCTCTGACCCAGATCACCCGGGCCCGTGCTGAAGAGCTCGTGCACGAACTGATCCAGGCCGGAGAGGTCGAGACGACACCGCGCCCAGGACTGGGTCGAGGATCTCGTGAAAGCGAGCCGTGATCGTTCCGACACCCTGCTGTCGACCGTGCGCGGCGAGGTCCGCTCGCAGCTCTCCGATCTCGGGATCACCAACATGGACGACCTGGCCCACCGCGTGGCCGAGCTCCTCGACCGCGCCGAGAACGCGGCGCGCCGCGCCACCAGTCGTGGACCCGGCCGGGGCCGCACGGCGAACCGCAGCGCGGCGCGCACCTCCAAGGCGAAGAAGGCCCCCGCCCGCAAGACGACAGCCAAGAAGGCCCCCACCAAGAGCGCGCCGGCCAAGAAGACGGCCGCCCGGACCACGAAAGCCAAGAAAGCACCGGCGCGCCGGGCCCCGGTCAAGAAGACGGCCAAGAAGACGGCCGGGCGGTCGGCGACGCCGACCAAGGCCCGCCGCTGACTCGACATACCGTCCGTCGCCGGCTCGACCTCGAGTTGGTCCGGCGGGGCCTCGTCCCATCACGGGCACACGCGCACGATGTCATCGCCCGGGGTGCGGTGCGTGTCGGTGGCGCCGTGGCCGACAAACCGTCACGTCTGGTCGCCGGGGGAGACCCCATCGTCGTCGACGGCGCCGGTCGCCTCTTCGTCTCGCGCGGCGGCGACAAGCTGGCGGCTGCGCTGGACCGCTTTCCCGTCGTCGTGGTCGACCGCCGCTGCCTGGACACGGGCGCGTCGACCGGCGGCTTCACCGACTGCCTTCTCCAAAGGGGAGCGGCCGATGTGACGGCGGTCGACGTCGGCTACGGACAACTCCATCCGCGCCTGCGTGACGATCCACGCGTGGCTGTCCGCGAGAGGACGAACGTGCGGAGCCTGGACACCGGCGACGGACACGAACCGTTCGGGCTCGTCGTGGCCGACCTCGCGTTCATCTCCCTGACCGCGGTCGTCCCCACGCTGGTCGCCCTGGCCGCGCCCGGCGCCGACCTGGTGGTCCTGGTCAAGCCGCAGTTCGAGGTCGGCCACGTCGCCGTGAGTCGCGGCCGTGGTGTCGTGCGCGACCAGGAGCTGCGACGGGCGGCCCTCGACAGGGTCGCCTCCGCACTCGTGGGGGCCGGAGCGAGCATCATGGGAGCCATGGCGTCGCCCGTCCTCGGCCCGGCCGGAAATGCGGAATACCTCCTGTGGGCCCGCACCGGCCCGCCGCAACCGCCGCCCGGCTTCGACCTCGACGCCGCCCTGGACGCCGCCATCGCATCTTCGCCGGACGTGGCGTCGGTGGATTCCGGGTCGGAGGACCCGGCATCGGCGGATCCGGCATCGGCGGATCCAGCATCGGCGGATCCAGCATCGGCGGATCCAGCATCGGCGGATCCAGCGTCTGGCGGCGCCGTCCCCGGCGCGCCGGGGGGGCGATAGGCCCCGATGGTCGCGGTCGCCTTCGTCGTCCATCCCGAACGTCCCATCGCCGCCGAGCTGGCCGCCCGGGCGGGCGCGTGGTTGACGGCGCGCGGGCACACCGTGACCAAGGTGGTCGATCCCGTCCACGACGCCGGTCTGGACGGGGACAACGTCGACCTGGCCGTCAGTCTCGGTGGTGACGGCACCATGCTCCGGACCGTGGCCATGGCGGCCGGCCGCGGCATCCCCGTGCTCGGGGTGAATCTGGGGCAGCTCGGCTACCTCACCGAGGTGGAGCCTCCGGCGCTCGAACACGCCCTCGAGCGCTTCGTGGCCGGTGACTACGAGGTCGAGGAGCGCATGACCCTCGAGATCGAGGTCACACGGGCCGGGACGACGCCGTCGAGCGACTCCGGATCGCCGTACATGGTGCTGAACGATGCCGTCGTCGAGAAGACGGCGCCGGGAGAGACGGTCCGTCTGGCCGCCTCCATCGCCGGCCGCCCTTTTGTGACCTACCTCGCCGACGGTCTCCTCGTGGCCACGCCCACCGGATCCACGGCCTACAACTTGTCGGCCCGGGGACCGATCCTGAGCCCGCTGCTGCGAGCCATCGTCGTGACCCCCATCTCGGCGCACATGCTCTTCGACAGGACGATCGTGCTGGAACCGCGTCAGTGGCTGCGCCTGGAGGTGGCCGGTCCCGGTCCCGGCGTCCTGGTGGTCGACGGCGTGAGCGTGGGCCAGCTGGATCCGGGTGACGCCGTAGAATGCCGCGAGGGACCGTGCAACGCCCGACTGGTGTCGCTTGGCAATCGGGACTTCCATGCCATCTTGCGGTCCAGGTTCCACCTGGCCGACCGCTGAACGGCCCCGGCCGACCGTGCTGGTCGAACTGCGGGTACAGGACCTGGGTGTCATAGAGGCGGTGACCCTCGAGTTCGGCCCGGGTATGACGGCGTTGACGGGCGAGACGGGCGCCGGCAAGACGTTGTTGGTCGAGGCGCTCGAGCTCCTGGTCGGTGGGCGCGCCGACCCGCTCCTCGTGCGTCCTGGCGCCGACCAGGCCCTCGTCGAAGGTCGGTTCATCGTGGACGACGACGAGGTGATCCTGGTCCGGGCCGTCGCCGTGAAGGGACGGTCGCGGGCGTGGATCGACGGGAGGATGGCGCCGGTGTCGGCCCTGGCCGAGGTCGGGGCGCGACTGGTCGACCTCCACGGCCAGCACGCCCATCAGTCGCTCCTCGATCCGGCCGTCCAGCGCCGGTCGCTCGACGTCTTCTGCTCGATCGATCTCGGTCCCCTCACCGCGGCGCGGACCGCTGTGCGCGACCTGACCGCCGAGCTCGACGCACTGGGCGGCCACGAACGGGCCCGGGCCCGCGAGATCGACCTGTTGCGCCACCAGCTGTCGGAGATCGACGCCGCCGGGCTCGGCGACCCCGACGAGGACGAGGTGCTCGCCCTCGAGGAGGAGCGTCTGGCTGAGGCCGATGCCCACCGTGACGCGGCCGGCGTCGCGCTGGGCGCCCTCGACGCCGACGGCGCCGGGGCGGGCGCCGCCCTCGACCTGATCGGCACCGCCAACGGCGCCCTGACCGGGCGCGCCCCGCTCGCCGCACTGGCCGCCCGTCTGGCCGCACTCCAGGCCGACGCGGCCGACATCGCCTCGGAGCTCCGGCAGGTGGTCGACACCTGGGAGGCCGATCCGCAGCGGCTGGCCGTGGTGCGGACCCGTCGGAACCTGTTGCACGAGCTGTCGCGCAAGTACGGAGAGGGCATCGACGGGGTGCGCGCCTACGCCGAGGAGGTGCGCGGGCGCGTCGCCGACCTCGAGTCGGTCGAGGTACGTGCCGCCGCTCTCCAGGCCGAGATCGCCTCCGGCGAGGCGCACCTGGCGTCGGTCGAAGCCGACGTGGGCGCGGCCCGCCGCCGCGGCGCCCCCGATCTCGCCCGTCGTGTCGTCGAGCGTCTCCAGACGCTGGCCATGCCCCGGGCCCGTCTCGACGTGACGGTGGGGGAGCGCGACCCCGGTGACGACGTGGCCTTCCTGCTGGGCGCCAACCCGGGAGAGCCGGTTCTGCCCCTGACCAAGGTGGCATCGGGGGGCGAGTTGGCCCGGGCCATGCTGGCGCTGCGGCTGGTCCTCCTGGAGGCGCCGCCCACCATCGTGTTCGACGAGGTCGACGCCGGGATCGGCGGGGAAGCGGCGCTGGCGGTCGGCCGGGCCCTGGCCGAGGTGGCCACCCGTCACCAGGTTCTGGTCGTGACCCATCTGGCCCAGGTGGCCGCGTACGCCGGCCAACAGATCGGCGTGCGCAAGGAGGTCACGGGCACCCGCACGCTGGCCTCGGCGCAAGGCCTCGACCCCGAAGCGCGCGTGGTCGAATTGGCCCGGATGCTGTCGGGTCAGCCCGGTTCGCCGACCGCCCGCCGCCACGCAGAGGAACTCCTGGCCCAGGCGGTGCCTCCGTCCACGCGGCGTCGTCGCTGATCACGCCGGCGGGAGAATGTCCGACGACGTTCCCCCTCCGGCGCCCGCGGGTCGTCTAACGTTGTGGGGTGCCCAGCGGAATTCAGGCGTGACCAAGTACGTCTTCGTCACCGGCGGGGTGTCCTCGTCGCTCGGCAAGGGTCTCACCGCTTCCTCCCTCGGTCGTCTTCTCAAGTGCCGTGGTCTGCGCGTCACGATGATCAAGCTCGACCCGTACATCAACGTCGATCCGGGCACGATGAACCCCTTCGAACACGGCGAGGTCTTCGTCACCGACGACGGCGGTGAGACCGACCTCGATCTCGGTCACTACGAGCGCTTCATCGACGAGAACCTGACTCGCCGCTCCAACGCCACCACCGGATCGATCTACCGGGACGTCATCGCCAAGGAACGCCGCGGCGACTATCTGGGCAAGACCGTCCAGGTCATCCCGCACGTCACCGACGAGATCAAAGAGCGCATCCAGAAGGTCTCCTCCGACGCCGTGGACGTCGTCATCGTCGAGGTGGGCGGCACCGTCGGCGACATCGAGATCCTGCCCTTCCTCGAGGCCATCCGTCAGTTCCGCCACGACGTGGGCCGCGACAACGTCTGCTACGTGCACCTGACCCTCGTGCCCTACCTGGCACCGTCGGGTGAGCAGAAGACCAAGCCCACCCAGCACTCGGTCACCGAGCTGCGCAGCCGCGGCATCCAGCCCGACGTCATCGTGTGCCGGTCGGACCAGCCCATCTCCGACGCGCTCAAGCGCAAGATCTCGCTGCTGTGCGACGTCCCCGTCGAAGGCGGTCATCTCGGCCGTCGACGCGCCCAGCATCTACGAGATCCCCCTCGTCCTGCACGACGAAGGGCTCGACGGCGTCGTCTGCCGGACCCTGGCCATCGACGACGACCTCCATCCCGTCGACCTCTCCGGATGGGAGAGGGTCGGTCGCCCAGGTCGTCGTCGGCCGAACGCCCGGTGCGCATCGGCGTGGTGGGCAAGTACGTCAACCTGCCCGACGCCTACCTGTCGGTGGTCGAGGCGCTTCGTCATGCCGGGTTCCATCACGGGGCCAAGATCGACATCGACTGGATCCACCGGCCGAGCAGATCGACGACTGGCTGGCCAGCGACCGCCTGCAGCAGCTCGACGGCATCGTCATCCCCGGCGGATTCGGCGAACGGGGCATCGAGGGCAAGATCGCCGCCGCCCGCTACGCCCGCGAACACGAGATCCCCTGTCTCGGACTGTGCCTCGGGCTGCAGGTGATGGTGATCGAGATCGCCCGTCACCTCGCCGGACTCGAGGGCGCCAACTCCACGCGAGTTCGACACCGTGACCCCGGCACCCGGTGATCGATCTCATGGACGAGCAGCACGACGTCGTCGACATGGGCGGGACCATGCGACTGGGTTCCTACGTCGCCCAGCTCCTGCCCGGGTCCAAGGTGGCCGAGGCCTACGGCACCACCGTCGTGTCCGAGCGCCACCGTCACCGCTACGAGGTGAACCCCCGGTTCCGCCCCGCCTCGAGGAGGCCGGGCTCGTCTGCTCGGGCGTCTCGCCCGACGGGCGGCTGGTCGAGTTCGTCGAGCTGTCCGGACCATCCCTTCTGGGTGGGGACCCAGGCCCATCCCGAGTTCAAGAGCCGTCCCGACCGGCCCCACCCGCTGTTCCAGGCTCTGCTGGGGGCGGCGCTGGCGCGGGCCGAGGGCCGCCTGCCCCGCCTCATCGACATCGACGTCGACGTCGGTGCCGTCACCTGACCACGCGGTCCCGTGACAGACGGACCGTCTCCGGCGGACCGGCCCTCGGGATTCCGGTTTCTCGGGGAGACCGTCCGGCTCCGTGGATGGCGCATCGCCCTGACCGAGGCGCACTTCGCCGCCCCTGACGGCTCGGAGTTCACCCGCGACGTCGTCCGCCACCCCGGAGCGGTGGCCGTGGTGGCCGTGACCGACAACGAGGACGTCCTGCTCGTCCGCCAGTACCGGGGGGCGGTCGACCGCGAGCTGCTCGAGATCCCCGCCGGCACCCGGGACGTCGAGGGTGAGCCACCGCACGAGACGGCCCGCCGGGAGCTGCTCGAGGAGGTCGGGGTGCAGGCCCGCGAGATCCGCCTCCTCGGGACCATGTTCAACAGTCCCGGTTTCTGCGACCAGGAGACCCTGCTCTACCTGGCCACCGGCCTGGGCGCCGGCACCCCGGCGCGCGACAGTGTCGAGGAACGGTACATCGAGGTCGTCACGGTTCCGCTCACCGACGTCGGCGGACTCGTCGAGCGCGGCGTGCTGACCGACGGCCAGACCCTCCTGGGATTGCTGCTGGCCCGTGACGTCCTGGCCCGGGACTGATCGGCGGAGCCCGGTGGCGAAGACGATGCGCGCCGAGGAAGCCGTGGGCGGCCACGGCGGCGAGCCGGTGGCGCTCAGCACCAGTGCCGAGGAGTACCTGACGTGGCTGTCGGTCGAGAAGGGCCGGGCCCGCAACACCGTCGTCTCCTACCGCCGCGACCTTCTGGTCTACGAGAGCTTCCTGGCCTCACGGGGACGCAGCGTCGACGACGCCGACCCGGCCATGGTGGAGGACTATGTCGCCGCCCGGCGGGCGGCGGGGCTCCGTCCACCGTCGGTGGCGCGCGGCCAGGCGGCCGTGCGCGGCCTGCACCGCTTCCGGCTCGACGAGGGTTGGGCGACGACCGATCCCACCACCGACGTCCGACCCCCGGGCCCGGCGCGGCGGCTCCCCAAGGCACTGACCGAGCCGGAGACCGAGGCGCTCCTCGAGACGACCACCGGTGACGACGCGGCCTCTCGCCGCGACCGCGCCATCCTCGAGGTCCTCTACGGCACCGGGATGCGGGTGTCGGAGCTCGCCGGCCTGTCGCTGTCCGATCTCGGCTCGGACACCGGCCTGGTCCGCGTCCTCGGCAAGGGATCGAAGGAACGTCTCGTCCCCGTGGGCCGCTGCGCCATCCGGGCCCTCGACGACTGGTTGTCCCCCGGGGGACGGGACCGGTTCGAGCCCCGGCGCTGGGCCCGGCGCGGAGATTCCGAGGCCGTGTTCCTGAACGCCCGGGGCGGCCGGCTCACCCGACAAGGGGTCTGGGGCGTGCTCAAGAAGCGGGCCCGGCTGGCGGGTCTCGAGGACCGGGTCCACCCCCACGTGCTGCGGCATTCCTGCGCCACCCACATGCTCGCCCACGGCGCCGACATCCGTGTCGTCCAGGAGCTCCTCGGCCACGTGTCGATCGCCACCACCCAGATCTACACACGCGTCTCGCTCGGTCACCTGCACGCGGCATATGACCAGGCACATCCGCGCTCTCGGCGTTAGGCCAGGCAGTATCCTCTGGTGGTGCCCAACGATGCGTCGACCGTCGACTACCGCGCCCTCCTCGAGGAGGAACAGCGGGACCTCCAGGCCAAGCTCGAGGAGCTCGGTGTAGGTGGTGACGGCCTGACCTACGACTCGAATTTCGCGGATTCGAGTCAGGTGACCGCCGAGCGTGGCGAAGTGGAAGCCCTGGCCGGCCAGCTGCGCGAGACCCTCTCCGGAGTGGAGCGCGCGCTGGGCAAGCTGACGGGCGGGAGCTACGGGGTCTGCGAGGACTGCGGACGGCCGATCGACCCCCTCCGGCTCGAGGCCAAACCGGCCGCCCGGTACTGCATCAGCTGCGCGGCGAAGCACTGAATCTGTGAGCAACCCCTGGGGCCCGGCCCCGCAGGGTCCCCGCCGGGGACAGGGCATGAACCCGCGTACCGTCGCCTGGATCGTCGCCGGCGTGGCCGTGGCCATCGTGCTGGCGCGCGCCCACACCATCCATACCTACGAGGTGCTGCTCCTCTGCGCGCTGATCCCGTCGGTGATCCTGCACGAGATATCGCACGGGGTGGTGGCGCTGGCTTTCGGCGACGACACGGCCAAGCGGGCCGGGCGGCTGACGCTCAATCCGATCCCGCACATCGACCCCTTCGGGACGATCATCCTCCCGGCGCTGCTGGCCCTCTCGGGGGCAGGAGTCATCGGGTGGGCCAAGCCCGTGCCTGTCAACGTCTCGCGACTACGCCACCCTCGGAACCAGAGTGTCCTCGTCTCGCTGGTGGGCCCGGCCGTGAACATCGTTCTGGCCGCGATCTTCGCCCTTCTCTGGAAGCTCACGGTACCGCTGTCCCAGGGGATGGGGTTCGTCCCGCTGTCGCTCTGGTCCCAGTTCGTCATCATCGCCGGCTACGTCAATGTTCTGCTGGCCGTGTTCAACCTCATCCCGCTGCCACCCCTCGACGGGTCGGCGGTGATCGAGCGTCTGCTGCCCGCCCGTCTGCTGCCCGGTTACTACCGGATCAGGCCCTTCACCATGTTCCTCCCCCTTCTCCTGGTGGTGCTCGACCGCAGCGCCCTCAACTCGTACTTCACGTGGGTGGCCAACGAATGGACCCGCTTGATCGGGACGTGACGGCCTGACGTACGGTCACCCGGGGGGCAGAAGCCCGGCGGCCCGCATGGCCCGGTCCAGGGTGGCGGCGGCCACCGCATGGGCCTTGGCCGCTCCCTCGGCCAGGACCGTCGTCACGTAGTGGGGGACGGCCCGGAGCTCCTCGTAGCGCTCGCGCACCGGCCGGAGGAGCTCGATCAGGCCCTCGGCCACGTCCGCCTTGAGCGGGCCGTACCCGGTGTAACCGCCGGCCAGCGCGGCCGGGTCACCGCCGGTCACCGCGGCCAGGAGCTCCAGCAGGTTCGACACGCCGGGGCGCGAGGCAGGGTCGTAGCCCACCGTCGCCTCGGTGTCGGTCACCGCCTTGCGCACCTTGCGCTCGATCTCTTCGGGAGGGTCGAGCACGAGGACGGTGCCGAGCGGGGACGACACCGACTTCGACATCTTGCGCGTGGGTTCCTGAAGGTCCATGACGCGGGCCGCCACCGTCGGCACCGCCGCCTGGGGTACGACGAAGGTGTCGCCCCGGAGATGGTTGAACCGGATGGCCAGGTCCCGGGTGAGCTCGAGGTGCTGGCGCTGGTCGTCTCCCACCGGGACCCGTTCGGCGTCGTAGAGGAGGATGTCGGCCGCCTGGAGCACGGGGTAGGTCAAGAGCCCGGCCCGCACCGACTCGGACTCCCCGCCCTTCTCCTTGAATTGCGTCATCCGCCGGAGCTCTCCCACCGTGGCGGTGCACTCGAGGAGCCAGGCCAGGCGGGGATGCTCGGGCACGTGGCTCTGGACGAACAGGGTGCAGACGGAGGGATCGAGGCCGATGGCGAGAAGACCGGTGGCCGCCTCCAGGGTGCGCGCCGCCAGGAGCCGGGCGTCGTACTCCTGGGACAGGGCGTGAAGGTCGACCACGCAGTAGTAGGCGTCGTTCTCGTGTTGCTCGGCGACCCATGGGCGCAGCGCCCCCAGGTAGTTGCCGAGAGTGAAGTCGCCGCTCGGTTGTATCCCCGACAGGACCCTGACCATGGCCGGCCATGGTACGGGGACAGCCGTGGTCGTCCTGCTCACCGCCCATGCACGGTGGCCACCGGGGAAACCGGTAACGTCGGGATCGTGGTCGCGCACGTCTCGATGCCTGTCTTCGACGGTCCCTGCGACGTGCTGCTCCAGTTGGTCTCGGACCACAAGCTCGACATCTACGACATCCCTCTGGCCGATATCGTCGACGCCTTCCTGGCCGAGCTGGCCGCCCGCCAGTCTCTCGATCTGCAGGTCACGACCGAGTTCCTGGTGATCGCGGCGGTGCTCGTCGAGCTCAAGTCGCGCAAGCTGCTGCCGGGCCCCGACGAGGTCGACGACGACGAGGAGCTCTCGGGCTTCGAGGAGCGCGACCGGCTCCTGGCCCGTCTGCTCGAGCTCCAGGCCTACGCGGCGGCGGCCGACGCCTTCTGCCTCCTCATCGAGCAGGCGGCCCGATCGGTCCCACGGTCGGCCGGTCTGGACGAGCCCTTCCGGGACATGGCACCCGATCTGCTGGCCGGGATCACCCCGCAGAAACTGGCCGCCGCCTTCCTGCTCGGATCCACGCCCCGTCCGGAGTTCGTCCTCGACCTGTCGCACGTCACCGTCGAAGCGGTGACCGTGTCGGAGGCGGTGGACGAGCTCGAGCGCCGGCTCCCGGGTGCGGGCACCGTCAGCTTCCGGGCACTCACGGCCCACTGCACGACACGGATGCAGGTCATCGTGCGCTTCCTGGCCCTGCTCGAGTTGTGCAAGCGGGGATGGATCACCCTCGACCAGGGTGAGACGTTCGGAGACCTGGCGGTCGTCTGGACCGCCCCGGCCCACGCCCTGTCGGTGGTCGGGGCCGGTGACGGGGTCGAGGAGTACGACGGCTGAGCGCGAGCGACATGGACCCTGCCCGGAACACCGCCCCGACCGACACGATGAATCTTCCTGAGGAGCACCGGGCCATCGAAGCGGTCGTTCTTTCGGCCGTGGAGCCGGTACCGGCCACCCTCCTGGCGGAGCTGCTCGAGACTTCCCGCCGAGCGGGTGGAAGCGGCGTGCGCGGAGCTGGCCGAGGGCTACCGGGACGAGGGCCGGGGTTTCGTGCTCGTCTGCGTGGCCGGTGGTTACCGCTACCAGACGCACCCCGACATGGCGCCTTTCGTCGAGCGTTTCGCCCTGGAGGGCGTCTCGTCGCGGCTCTCGTCCGCCGCCCTCGAGTCGCTGGCCATCATCGCCTACCGCCAACCGGTGTCGCGGGGCCAGATCGCCGCGCTGCGGGGCGTGAACGTCGACGGCGTGGTCCGGCTCTTGGAGCAGCGCGGCTACATCGCCGCCGTCGGGCACGCGCCCGGGCCCGGGCCAGCCCGTTCTGTACGGGACCACCCCGGCGCTTCTGGAGAAGCTGGGGCTCTGCCTCCCTCGAGCAGCTCCCTCCGGTGGAGGACCTCCTGCCCGGACCCGACGCCGTGGAGGAACTCGAGGAGCGCCTGCGCCCGGGCGCCGATGCCTGACGGGGTCGACGGCGACACCGATCCTGGCGGCCCCCGTCCCGACCCCGTCGGAGGCGGATGCAGCGGCTGCAGAAGGTGCTGGCCCGCGTCGGGCTCGGAAGCCGGCGGGCCTGTGAGGAGCTGATCGCCGACGGTCGGGTGACGGTCAACGGAGAACCGGCCGTGTTGGGCCAACGCGTCGATCCCGGACGGGACCGGGTCGAGCTCGACGGCGTGGCTCTGCCGGTGCTGCCCGGCCTCGTCCACTACGTGCTGCAACAAGCCGGTCGGGGTCCTGACCACCGCCGACGACCCGCATCGGGCGGCCCACGGTGGTGTCGCTCGTTCCCGACGAGCCGCGCGTCTTCCCGGTGGGTCGCCTCGACGCCGACAGCGAGGGACTGCTCGGTCCTCACCAACGACGGCGACCTGGCGCAACGCCTCACGCATCCGTCGTTCGGGGTCGAGAAGGAGTACCTGGCCGAGGTCGACGGTGTACCGGCAGCCGGCGCGCTACGGCGCCTGCGCCAGGGGGTCGAACTCGACGACGGGATGACCGCTCCCGCCACCGTCGGTGTCGTCGCCCCCGGTGTCCTGCGGATCGTGATCCACGAAGGCCGGAACCGCCAGATCCGTCGGATGACCGAGGCCGTCGGCCATCCCGTGCGCCGGCTGGTCCGGACGCGGATCGGACCTCTCACCGAACCGCGGACTGGCACCGGGGCAGTGGCGGCCGCTGACGCTCTCCGAGGTGCGGGATCTGGCCGCCGCCGCCGGGCCGCGCGACGGCCCTGGCCAGCGGGGGCGGGCGGGAGGACGTCGTCATGACGGTCACTAGCATGCGGGTGCCATGGCCCTCACCGTCCGAGCCCTGCGCGGGGCCACCACCGCCGATGCCGACACGCCCGAGCAGATCGCCGAGCGAATCCAGGAGTTGCTCCGGGAGCTCTTCGACCGCAACGGGGTCTCCCACGACGACCTGATCAGCATCGTCTTCACGGCGACGGGGGATCTGGTGTCGGTGTTCCCGGCCGCCGCGGCGCGGGCCATGGGGCTCGGTGACGTCCCCCTGCTGTGTGCGCGGGAGCTCGACATCGTGGGGTCGACGCCACGCTGCCTGCGGGTCCTCGTGCACGTCACCACCGACCGGGCCCGGGGGGACCTGCACCACGTCTACCTCCACGGCGCCCGGACCCTTCGCGATGACCTCCCCGAGTAATCCCCCCCTTCGTGACGGGGGGAGCGACGATGCCGTACCTGACCGCGCCGCGGTGGTCGGGACAGGACTGATCGGCGGGTCCATCGGCCTGGCCCTGCGGGCGCGGGGTTGGCACGTGACCGGCTACGACGCCGACCCCGGCCGCGCCGAACAGGCGCAGCGCCGCCGGCGCGCTCGACGCCGTCGGTTTCGATCCCGACGCCCGGGTGACCTTCGTCGCCACCCCGCTCAACGCGGTGACGAAGGAGGTGGGCGCCGTCTTCGGCCGGGCCGGCCTGCGACCCGACACGGTGGTCACCGACGTGGCCGGGGTGAAGGGCCCGGTGGTCGCCTCGATCGCCGATCCCCGCTTCGTCGGGGGTCACCCCATGGCGGGGTCCGAACAGGTCGGCCTCGACGGTGCCGATCCCGAGCTGTTCGTGGGCGCCACCTGGGTCCTGACCCCGACGGCGGCCACCGATCCGATCGTCGTACGCCCGGCTACAGGCCGTCGTGGTCTCTCTCGGCGCCGAGGTGGTGGCGTTGTCCCCGGAGCAGCACGACGCCCTGGTGGCCGTCGTCTCCCATGTCCCTCACCTGACCGCCGCCACGCTGATGAACCTGGCCGACCACAAGGCCGAGAAGCATGCGGCGCTCCTGCGGCTGGCCGCCGGCGGGTTCCGCGACATGACCAGGATCGCGGCGGGTCAACCGGGGATCTGGCCCGACGTCTGCGCCGACAACGCTCCCGCCATCGTCGAAGCCTTCGACCTGCTGCTGGCCGACCTCACCGCCATGCGCGACCGGGTGGCCGGGGGCGACCGGGCCGGACTGTTCGAGGTACTCGACCACGCGGCCACGGCCCGTCGATCTCTTCCCTCGCGGGCCGTGCGTCCCGAACGCCTGACCGAGATCCGGGTCCCGGTGCCCGACCGTCCCGGGGTGCTGGCGGAGATCACCACCCTGGCCGGCGATCTCGACGTCAACATCTCGGACCTCGAGATCGCCCACAGCGCCGAGGGCGAGCGCGGCGTGCTCGTGCTCGTGGTCGACGCCGACGGCTCGGAGCGGCTCCAGTCGGCGCTGCTCGGGCGCGCCTACCGGTCGACGGCCCGGAACCTGGGATGACGGGGATCGTCGCATGAACCGGGTCCTCGTCGTCCCCGGGGGTCGGCCGCTCGCCGGTACGGTCGAGGTGCCCGGCGACAAGTCACTGTCGCACCGCGCCCTGCTCCTGGCCGCCGTGGCCGACGGGACGTCCGTCCTACGCGGCCTGTCCGACGGCGACGACGTGCGGCGCACCGCGACCGCCGTCTGCGCACTGGGCGCCACCGTCGACGGCGCCACGGTCACCGGGGGCCGACATCGGATCCGGGCTCCCGAGGGACCGCTCGACCTGGGCAACTCGGGGACCACGATGCGCCTCCTCGCCGGCCTGGTCGCCGGCTTCGACATCACCGTGGTCCTGAGCGGCGACGCGTCCTTGTCGGCGCGGCCCATGGACCGGGTGGCGACGCCGCTGCGTCTGATGGGTGCGTCCGTCGTGGGCGGCGGTGCGCACTGCCTGCCGCCGCTCTCCGTCCGCGGCGGAGCGCTGGTCGGCATCGACTACGCCCCGCCCATGGCCAGTGCCCAGGTCAAATCGTGTGTGTTGCTGGCCGGACTGCAGGCCGACGGGGAGACCGTCGTGCGCGAGCGCGTCCCCACCAGGCGGCATACCGAAGAGCTTCTGATCCTCAGTGGCGTCGACGTCACCGAAGAGGACGACAACGGCACCCATGTGGTGCGGGTGCGACGCAGCGACGTGCGGCCGTTCGAGTTCGACGTCCCCGGCGACCCGTCGCAGGCGGCCTTCTGGATCGTCGCCGGGTGCATCGTGCCGGGCAGCGACGTGACTGTGCCCCGGGTCTACGTCGGGCCCGGCCGTCGCGGGTTCCTCGACGTCCTGGCGCGGATGGGCGCCGACATCGCCGAGGTGGCGGTCACCGGCGCCGCCGACCTGGCCGCCACCGCCACGGTGCGGGCGCGCTACGGACCCCTGCGGGCGACGACGGTGGAGGCCGGGGAGATCACCGGTCTCGACGAGGTGCCCGTCCTGGCCGTGGCCGCCGCCTGCGCCGAGGGCACGACGGTGTTCACGGGGGTGGGCGAGCTGCGGGTGAAGGAGTCCGACCGCCTGAAGGCGGTGGTCGCCCTGGTGCGTGCCTTCGGGGCGCGCGGCGAGGCCGACGGCGATGATCTGGTGGTGCACGGGGTGCCGACTCGTCTCACCGGCCGCATTCGACGCCGGGGGCGACCACCGCATGGCCATGGCGGCGGCCGTGGCCGCCGCTGTCGCCGTCGGAGCCGAGCCGTCACGCATATCGGGGTTCGAGTCCGTCGCCACCAGCTACCCGAGCTTCGCCGACCATCTGGAGAGCCTGGCCGGGAGGGGAGCGGGGGGCGGGTCGTGACGAAGGTCGTGGCCATCGACGGACCGGCGGGTGCCGGCAAGTCCACCCTGGCCCAGGCGGTGGCCGCGCACCTCGGACTCGAGCGTCTCGACACCGGCGCCATGTACCGGGCCGTGGCGTGGCAGGCCCTCTCCGCCGGCCTCGATCCCCACGACCGCGAGGCCGTGGCCGAGTTGGCCCGGGGTCTCACCATCGAGGTGGGCGACCGGGTGACCGTCGACGGGCGCGACGTGACCGACGACATCCGCACGGCCGCCGTGGACGGCGCCGTCTCGGCCGTGGCGGCCAACCCGGAGGTGCGTGCCACCCTGGTGGCCCGTCAACGTCGATGGGTGGCCGAACGCGGTGCCGGCGTGGTGGAGGGCCGCGACATCGGCACGGTGGTGCTCCCCGACGCCGACCTGAAGATCTACTTGACCGCCCGGACGGGGGAGCGGGCCCGGCGACGGGCCGAGGAACGGGCCGACGGCCGCAGCGTGAGCGAGATCGAGACGGATCTCCAACGGCGCGACCGCCTCGACTCCACCCGCGACCATTCCCCTCTGGTCGCTCCCCAGGATGTCGCCGACGACGCCGTCGTCATCGACTCGACCGGCAAATCCGCTCGTGCCGTGCTCCGGGAGGTTCTCGCATGCCTGTAAAGCCGATCACCGATCCCGGCGCGCCGGCGCGTCACGTGGGTCTCGGCCTCCCGCCGTTCGCCTACCGGGCGTTGCGGTCGGTGTGCCACGGCGTGAACCGCGCCTACTGGCGGGTCACCGTCGAGGGGGCCGACGTCGTTCCTGCCTCCGGCCCGGTGATCCTGGCCCCCGTCCACCGGAGCAACATCGACTTCCTGGTGGTGTCCGAGGTCACGCGACGCAAGCTCTTCTACATGGCCAAGGACAGTCTGTGGCGCTCGCCGCGGTTCGGGAGCTTCCTCGAATCGATCGGAGCCTTCCCCGTGCACCGCCAGGGAGCGGACCGCCTGGCCCTCGACCGGGCCCAGGACGTCCTCGAACGTGGTGAGGCCCTCATCCTCTTCCCCGAGGGCACCCGCCGCACCGGACCGGTGGTGGAGGAGCTCCACGAAGGCGCCGCCTTCCTCGCGGCGCGCACGGGGGCGCCCATCGTGCCCATCGGGATCGGTGGTTCGGCCGCCGCCATGCCCAAGGGATCGAAGATGGTCCGTCCCGTGAAGATCCATGTGGTGGTGGGCGATCCGCTGGCCGCACCGCCGCGCTCCGCCCGGGGTCGGGTGCCGCGCCACCAGGTCCACGATCTGACCGAGCAGCTACGGGCCGAGCTGCAGCGCCTCTACAACCAAGCCCAGGAGCGGGTCGGCGCCCGGGCACCCTCGCCCTGAGCGCGTCTACTGTGGGGGCGGCCACAGGCGGTGGCTGCCACGGCAGCGGGGGTGACGATGAGGCGGATTCTCGGCCGGTCGCGGGTCAGGGCCGGCACGGCCCTACTGGTCCTGGCCGGAGTCGGTGCCTATCAGGTGATGGTGCCGGTACCCAGCGCGTCGGCCAGCCCGGCAACCCTCTACGTCGCCGTCGGCGGCAGCGACAGCGGGAACTGCCGGACCTCCACGTCGCCCTGCGCCACCATCACCTACGCCGTCTCCCACTCGGCCAACGGTGACACCGTCGACATCGGGCCGGGCACCTTCACCGCCGCTGTCTCCCTGGCCATGAACGGCGTCCGCACCTTCGAGGGGTCCGACGCGCTCGACCCCTCGTCGGGGACGATCGTGGAGCCGACGACACCGGGGGGGACCATCTTCCAGGCGGATCGCAGCGGGTTCACCGTCGAGCGGCTCACCCTGGACGGGCTGTCGGGTACCGCCGTCGGAGCCGATTACGGCTCGACCATCACCGTCACTGACAGCACCATCACCAACAGCACCGACGCCGTGGCGGTCAACGGTCCGACGGCGTCCGTCACGATCAGCGACTCGACGATCTCGGGCAACAGCGTGGGGATGGACGTGGTCGATCCCAGCAGCGGGGCCGACGTCACGCAGAGCACGATCGCCGGCAACACCGACGGCATCAAAGGTCCCCTGATCGGCATGTCGGTCGCCGGCAGCATCGTGGGTGGCAACAGCGCCAGCGACTGTGCCATGACCAGTGGGACGCCGACCGACAACGGGTACAACGACAACGGCGACGGGACATGCGGATTCTCCGCCGCCGCCCACAGCCTGACCCACACCGCCCCGGACCTCGGCGTCCTGGAGGACCACGGGGGCCCGACCGACACCCAGGAGCCGGCGCCCACGAGTCCCGTCATCGGTCAGATCCCGTCGGGGACGACCGGAAACGGCGTCAGCTTGTGCCCGGGGCAGGACCAGCGCGGCGTGGCCCGTCCCCAGGGCGCCGACTGTGACATGGGCGCCGTCGAGGACAACGCCCCCCAGGTCAGTGGTGTCTTCCCTCCCACCGGTCTCACCACGTCGCACACATCGGTGACCATCACCGGTACCGGGTTCACCGCCGCCACATCGGTGTCCTTCGGGGGCGGCCCGGCCACCGGGATCATCGTCCACAGTGACAGCTCCCTCACGGCGTCCTCGCCGTTCGCTTCGGCCGGCACCGTGGCGGTGACAGTGACAGGACCGACGGGGACCAGCCTGATCAACGCCGCCGGCGAGTTCACCTACACCGTGAACCAGACCCCCACCGTCGTGGGTTGCCATCCCACCTGCACCGACTCGGTGAGCAGTCCCGATCCGACGACGGTGACGGTCACCGGTTCAACGGGGGAGACGGCCCCCGGCTCCATGAGCCTGGTGGTGAACACGGCCGTCATGAGCTGCGGGGCCGGCTACGACTACCTGTCCCCGGTGTCCACCCTGTCCACCTCCGGCTTCGCCGCCAACGCGGACGTGACCGTGACGGAGACGGTAACGGGCGAGCCGACGGCGACAGGCGTGGAGGTGTGCTTCGAGGCCACGGGCTCCTCCACGAACACCTTCCTCCCCACCTGTCCGTCGGGAACCCCGACGCCGCCGTGCGTGGAGTCGCTCCTGGAATCGAGCGGCAGCGTGGTCGTCACCTTTCTGGTGCCGGCCAACGATCCCCGCTTCTGGGTCGGGGCCGCCTCCGTGTCCATGAACAAGTTCTCGCCCACGCGAGCCGCCCCCGGAGCCCGGGTCACCATCAAGGGCCAAAACCTGGCCGAGGTCGTCGCCGTCGTCATCGGTGGCGTGGCGGCGACCGTCCGGTCGCAGTCCAACGCCAAGGTGGTGGTCTTCGTTCCGTCGACGTCGGTTACCGGGAGCATCACCCTCGTCGCCAATTCGGGCGACATCGTCTCCACGGCACCGTTCACGGTGACGTAGCACTCCGACGGCGCGTGTGTGGAATGCTGGCTTTCGTGCGGCGCAGGCTGGGAGGGTTGGCCGACTCGCTCGGCCTGCGGGACGGGGTGGCGCACGGTCGCGACCGGTTGGTGGACCTGCTCAACGGAAGCCACAGCAACCCGAAAAAGATCCGCGCCCGGGCCGACGAACACCACCTGTCACTGTTGCTCGCGTTCGTGCTTCGACACGATTCCAATTGCCTTGACGTCGGTGCCCACAAGGGCCACTACCTGAACGACGTCCGCCGGTTGGCCCCGGCTGGACATCACATCGCCTACGAACCCCTTCCCCACCTCTGGGCGAAACTCGTGGAGCGGTTCCCCGAGATGGACATTCGCCAACGGGCGCTGTCGAACGAATCCGGGGAGACCACGTTCGTCCACGTCGAGACACTGGAGGGATACAGCGGACTGAAAGAACGCCCCTACCCACGTGATGTCCAGACGCACACGATCGCCATCAGGACCGAGAGACTCGATGATCATCTCCCCGACGGTTGGCTGCCCGACGTGGTGAAGATCGACGTCGAGGGGGCGACAGGCCTGGTTCTCGACGGCGCCATCGACACGCTGCGGCGGGCGAAGCCCGTTATCGCCTTCGAACTGGGGCGGCACGCGGCGCACGTGTACGGCATATCGGACGAGGACGTGTACACGATGCTGTGCCACGACATCGGTCTTCGCCTGTTCGACCTCGACGGTCAGGGGCCGTTGGACCTGTCGCAGTTCCGAGACGGGCTGAACACGCGATGGAACTGGGTGGCTCACGAGTAGTGATGCGGGTCCACCGGCTCCGATCGGATACTGCGCCGCCGCCGCCGCCGCCGCCGCCGCCGCACCGCGGGACCGCCGGCGAGTACGAGGAGGGCGAGGACACCCAGCGCGCTGACTCCTAGTCCTTCGTAGGCACGCGAGGGACGGTACGTGAAGCGCACGAGGTGGACCCCCCCAGGGACGCTCACCGCCTGGAGGAGTCCGCTGCGTCGTATCACGACGGCCCGGGAGGTGCCGGTGGCGCGTCCCTCGGGTCCGGTCCCCGTGACTGTCGCCTGCCACCCGGCGGCGAACTGGACCGAACGGACGAGGGTCGCCGGCCGGGGGGTGTTGACCCGGATCGTCTCGTCACCCCACGGCGAGTCGGAGAGGACGCGCGCCGTTGCCGACGCGCCGCCGATGACCCAGGCGCGCCCCCGGGCACCGGGCTGGGCGAAGACGGAGAAGACGCCGTCGCTGCCCACGTAGCGCCACTGCGGCGGGGTCACGATGTCGCGCAACGATCCGTCCACGCGGTACGTGCCCTGGCCCGCGGTACGCACCAGGGCGTCGCCCACCGTCACCGCTGACGCGGCCACCCGTGTGGGTACGCGCGCCGCCGGCGTGGCCAGCAACACGATGCCCGACGCCGCGACCGGGGCGTGGTCGACGCCGGCGGTGACCTGGATCCGCCCGGCGACCGACTGTGACGGGCCCAGCCACGACGTCGTACGGCCGTCGGGTGACAGCAGCCCGATGCGAAGTCCTCCGGCCCCCCCCGCCGGGAGCGGAACGGTGACGGCGGTGACGGCCAGGACGGTGCCGAAGTACTGCGTGCGGGTGGTGCCCGGCGCCAGGGTGGCCGTGGGTGCCGAGGCGGAGGCGAAGGCGAAGTCGCCCGGGGGAGTGGGTGCCGGCGTCGACCGGTCGGGCGGTGCCGCCGGATCGGGGGCGACCGGCGGCAGAGCGACGGCGCCGTTGCCCAGGCTCCCGGTGAACCCGGGGGGCCGGTCCACGAGATGGACGAAGTACTCGGGTGCCGTCACCAACAGACCGAGGTCGAGCTGGGCGAAGGTCCCTCCCGACAGGGCACTGGGGGTGAGATCGAGCTGGAGATGGGTCCCCGTCTGGGCGTCGTAGTGCTCGTCGACGACGGCCCCGTAGCCCTGGACGCTGTCGAGGGAGCGCAGAAGGGTCAGGTCCGGCTGGCCGATCCGGTCCGCCGGCACCGGGTAGAAGAGGTCGGGATCGAACATCCCGACACGGTGGAGTCCGCCGGCGGGTCCCTGACCCTCGGCGACCACCATGGCGGCCAGCCGGTTGGCCTGCGCACTGGAGGCCGAGCCGGCGTCGTGGGGATCGGGAGTGGACTGGGTGCCGACGTTGAACACGGCCAGGTCCACCACGACCAGGGCGATCAGGACGGCGGGCAGCCGCCGGCGCAGATGCGACCGCCGGACCACGATCCAACCGGCGGTCACGGCCACGGCGCTCGGGACGCTGAGCGCGGCGACGAGTGGCCACAGGTTGTGGCGCGTCACCACCCCGGGGACGTGGAGGATGTGGGGGAACCAGGGTCCACCGATGAGAAGGACCAATTGGAGCATGACGACGGCGGCCGGCGGGATCAACGGAAGGACCACGTCGGAGGTCCATCGTGGAGCCCGCCGCCGCAACGTTCCCCGGGGCGCCCCGGACGTTTCGGCCATGACCACCGGCGCCGACGAGACGTCGACCGGGGAGGAAGGGTCGACCGACGAGACGTCGACCGGCGTCGGCGCGTCGATGACGGGGGTGAACATGCGGTCGATCCAGGCGGCAAAGATGACGGCCAGGGCCAGATCGACTTCGAGCAGGTTGCGGTTGAGAAGGCGCTGGCGGTTGAAGAGCGGGATGTCGTAGACGACGTGGGCCACCGGGGTGAATCCACCCCACGCCAGGAAGAGTCCGACGACGAGGATGGCGTACCAGATCCACCACTGCCCGGACTCGGGGGCGCGCCGGTGACGGCGGGCGAGGAGGCCGAGCAGACCCATGACGGGAAGGATGCCGATGTAGCTCGAGATCTCCGGCATGTTGAACGTGCCCACGAAGCCGAGGGGGAACGAGTGGGCCCCGCCGAGCAGCAGGGGATCGAGTCCCAGGATGGTCAGGGACTTGTTCATCGATCCCGAGGTGAAGTAGCTGTAGCTGTGCATGGCCCGCTGCGCTTGCGCCTGGAAGGCCGCTCCCGGGAGAAGCTGGGCTGCCCCCAGGACGAGGCCCAGCGCGACCCCGCCGGCGGAACCGACGAGGACGTCGATCCGGCGCCGTCCCGGCGTGCGCCAGGCCAGCCAGAGTCCGTAGAGGGCGAGGGCGATGCCCCCGTCGAAGATGGGCTCCACCGCCCCGGACAGGATCATCAAGCCCAGGGAGGCGCCGAGCAGGGCGACCCACGGCGCCGCCGGGCCGGCCGGCGGGCCGGTGGGCCAGGCGGTCGAGGGCGACGAAGGCCCATGGCAGCCAGGCGGCGGCCTGGACCAGATCCAGATGGACGCTCTGGCCGGCCATGAAGCCCCCGAAGGCGAACGCCGCCGCCGCCAGGCCCGCCGCCAACCAGGACCGACCGAGGACCCGCAACAGGGCGACGACACCGGCGGCGGCCACCATCTCCACCACCACCTGGTTGACGACCCAGGCCAGCGCTCCGGGCAGCACGGCGAAGACCACCGTGGTCGGGTAGGCGGCGCCGGCGTTGAACCCGGCCAACAAGGGGGCGCCGCTCCAGAGGTAGGGATCCCACAGAGGCAGATGCCCGTGGCGCAGGTCGGTCCCCACGAGGACGCGCAGGGGGAAGTTCTGGATGAGGTTGTCGCCCACCAGCCAGGTGGAGCCGAAGACGGCCGGCAGGCCGAAGACGGCCGTCGACACCGCCGCGAAGACGACGAGAAGCTTCCCGGCCGGGTGCCCCAGACCGTGTGACAGGGCGCGTGGCAGATGTCGCCTCACCCGGCCACCGTTCACCGGGGACGGCGGAGTCAGCGTCGTTCGCGCAACCAGGTCCGCAGGATGACCCGGGCGTACTGCAGAGCGAAGAAGACGTTGTGCCCCTTCTTCGACTCACCCGACGCCCGGGGGTGCCACACGGTGGGCCTCTCCCCGAGCCGCCATCCACGCGCCGCCGCGCTGATGATGAGCTCCGCCGTCTGGTACTGGTCCTGTTCGAGCGTGACGTCGCGCAGGACGTCGATCTTGAGGGCGCGATACCCGTTCGAGGTGTCCGTCAGATGCTGGTGGGTGAGCGTGTTGATGACCGCGGCGAAGAAGACGACGCCGGCGCGCCGCAGATCGTCGCTCGTCTCGTCGACCCCGAGGCGGCGGCTGGCGATGACGAAGTCGGCCTCATCGGCCAGGACGGGCGCCAGGAGGTCGGGGATCTCGGTCGGGTCGTTCTGGCCGTCGGCATCCAGGGTGACCACATAGGCGGCCCCGTGGGACCCGGCCAGCTCGTAGCCCAGGCGCAGCGCCACGCCGTGGCCCATGTTGACGGGGAGGACGGCACAGTAGGCGCCGTGGGCGGCCACGATGTCCTCGGTGCCGTCGTCGCCGCCGTCCACCACCACCAGGGTGGACACGGCCAGGCCGTCGACTTCGGTGGGCACCGCTTTGAGCACGTCGCCGATGTTGTCGGCCTCGAGGTAGGAGGCGATGAGGACCAGCACGGGGCCGAACGCGACGTCGGGATGGCGACGGCGGAAGTCGGCCCGGGCCAGCTCCATGACGAGTCCGCGGATGTCGCTCTGCCGCCGGCGCGTCCGGGCCCGGGCGCGCGTGAACGGAGCCAGGACCGCCCCGACCATCAGAAGGTGCGGGGCTTGGCGAAGACGTCGCGGACGAGGGGCTCGAAGTGCGACAGCGGCTTCGTCGGGTAGTCGGGGTCGAAGCTGTTCTGGTCGAACTCGTCGGCGAATTGCTCGGCCAGGGCGAACCAGGTCTCGTCGCGGAAGCGCTCCCGGGCGTCGGGGTCACCCCCGAAGTGGTGGTAGTAGTGCCGACCTTGGAAGTCCTGGTGGGCCACGATGACCTGGACGATCTCGTCGCGGACGTAGGGCCGGAGGATCTCCGCCGCGATGCGGGGGTGGTTGGGGACCGAGACGTACTTGCCGATGTCGTGACACAGCGAGGCCACCACCATCTCGGGATCGGCCCCCGACTTCCTCGGCCCGGGTGGCGGTCTGCAGCGAGTGGGTCAGCTGGTTGACGGCGAAGCCGTCGGTGATGGCGCTCAGGCCCTCCAGCATGGCCAGGACCCGGTCGGCCACCCGGCCCTGGTGCTCGAAGGTCTCGGCGCCGATCACCGCCCACTGCTCGGCGGTGGACTCGTCCATGCTGCGGAAGCGTGGTGGTCGGGGAGCTCATGCATCCCCATTCGTCGCGCCTCGGGGGCCCGGCGTCGTGCCGGTCAGCGCCCCCGCCAGGGGCGGGGCTTCGAGCCCGCAGGTACGCCGGCTCGACCCGCATCGGCGGCCCGCTCGGCGGGCCCGCCCGGGCGGGATTGCGGATGAGAGCGGCCGCCAGGACCCCTCCCGCCGCCGCCGCCACTCCGGAGATGACGACGGCCGTGCGGAACCCGGCCGACGAACTGAAGCGGATGGAGGTAGCTGGCGCCGGTGATCCCCGAGACCACGGGGAGCAGGGCCACGGCGACGAGCCCACCCGTGCGGGCCACGTCGTTGTTCACGGCCGAGGCCATCCCGGCGTGGTCGGCGGGGGCCGACGACATGGCCGTGGAGGTGAGCGGCGCCACCGTGAGGGCGAGTCCCGCCCCCAGGACGAGGATGGCCGGAAGGACCTCGGTGAGGTAGGCACCGGACGGACCGACCAGGCGGAGCAGGACCATGCCCGCTCCGACGACGACGGGACCGACGGCCATCTGCAGGCGGGGTCCGATGCGTGTGGCCAGCGCGCCGGACCGCGCCGAGAAGACGAGCATGATCACCGTGAGCGGCACCAGCGAGGACCCCGCCTCGAGGGGCGAGTAGTGGGCCACCTGCTCGAGTTGGATGGGCAGGAGGAACAGCGCCCCGCCGAGGGCGGCGTAGACGAGGAAGGTGACGACGTTGGTGGCGGTGAACTGACTCGACCGGAAGATGGCGAGAGGAAGCAGGGGGTGCGGCGTGCGCTCCTCCAGTATCACGAAGGCCACCAGGGCCAGCGCCCCCCCGACGAGCGCTCCCACCACCGTCGGCGAACCCCATCCGTGGCTGGGGGCGTCGATGATCCCCGCCGTGAGACCGACCAAGCCGGCGGAGACGAGGACGGCTCCGGGGAGATCGACCCGCCCGGTGGCCGTGGGGTCGGTCGTCTCGGGGACGTGACGGGAGGCCATAACGACCACCACGATCGAGATGGGGATGTTGATGACGAAGATGAGCCGCCACGACACGGCGCTGATCAGGACCCCACCGAGGAAGGGACCCATGGCGGTGGCCACCCCACCCAGTCCCGACCAGGCGCCGATGGCCCGAGCCCGATCGTCGGGCGCGAAGGACGCCCGCAGGATGGCCAGGGATCCCGGGGTGAGGAGCGCGGCCCCGACCCCTGGAGCGCCCGCCCGCCGATGAGGACGGCCGAGTCGGGCGCCACCGCGCAGACCAGCGAGGTGAGGGCGAAGGCGACGATCGCCGACCATGAAGACGCGCCGCCGGCCGAAGCGGTCACCGAGGGCGCCGCCCACGAGGAGGAGGCCGGCCAGCGCCAGCAGATAGGCGCTCACCACCCACTGGAGGCTCGCCACCGTCATGTGCGAAGTTGCGTCCGATGGCCGGGAGGGCGATGCCGACCACGGTCGAGTCGATGGCGGCGATGGCCGAGCCGAGAACGGTGACGGCCACCACCCAGCGGCCGGCCGAGCTGCTCGATAGCGGAGACCGGGCTGAGCGGCGTTCACCCGGCGAGGCGGGCCAGGACGTCGGCGGCCGAGACGTGGCGGTCGCGCGACAGCGTCCCGAGGTCGTCGAAGCGGTCGCCGGCGCCGGCGCCGGCGGCGCCGATGGCTCCCGACAGCGGTGCCCCCAGACCGAGGGCCAGCGCTCCGGCGAGCGCACCGAGCAGGTCGCGCATCTCGGGGGGAGGGGGGAAGTACTCGTCCTCGTCGGTGACGCTGATCTCCTCGACGCCGTCGACCGGGGCCAGGCGGACGAGGACGGCGTCGACCAGCTCGTCGGGCGCCGACGCGCCGGCGGTGACACCCACGGTGCCGGTGAGATCTTCGGGAAGCTCGTCGGCCGAATTCACCCGGAGCACCCGGGGACAGCCGGACGCCCGCGCCACCGTCTCGAGGGCCCTGGTGTTCGACGAGTTGACCGATCCGATGACGACGACGACATCGGCGCGCCCGGCGATCGACCTTCAGCGCCGCCTGGCGGTTGGTGGTGGCGAAGCAGAGGTCGGACCGGTTCGGCATCCAGAGATCGGGGAAGCGTTGCTGGGCCCGGGCCATGATCCCGGACCATTCGTCGTGGCTCAGCGTCGTCTGCGCCAACAACGCCACCGAGGAGCACCGTCGGCGATCTGGGCGTGATCGACGTCGTCCTCCGAGCTGGACCAGGCGGACGACGTCGGGGGCCACGGCCATGGTGCCGACGGCCTCCTCGTGACCGTCGTGGCCCACATAGAGGACGGTGTAGCCCTTGCCGGCCCGGACCTTCAGCTCGTGGTGGACCTTGGTCACGAGCGGGCACACGGCGTCGACGACCACGCGGTCGAACCGGCGGGCGTCGGCGACGACCTCGGGAGCCGAGCCGTGGGCCGAGAGCATGAGAGGCGCGCCGGCGGGGACCTCGTCCACGTCGTCGACGAAGATCACCCCCTGGGCCCGGAATTGGTCGACGACGTGACGGTTGTGGACGATCTCGTGATAGCAGTAGACCGGCGGCTCGAAGACGCGGACCATCCACGCCAGGGCCTTGATCGCCTTCTCGACACCGGCGCAGAATCCCCGCGGGGAGGCCAGCAGGACCCGTTCGACAGGCACCGTTTCAGGCTACCGGCCTGGGGGTTCGGGCCACGCCCGGTAGCCTGGTGGCCATGTCGGCGCCCCGGGTGGTCTCGGTGGCGGCCGCGTCCCCGGCACAGCGCGCCGGCCTCCAGGTGGACGACGAGCTGCTCGCCATCGACGGTCGTACGCCCCGCGACGTGATCGAGTACCGCCTGTTGGTGGACGAGGCCGACCCCGAGCTCGAGATCCGCCGCGGCCACGAGGAGCTGACGGTGACCGTGCGACAAGGAGGCCGGGGAGGCCCTCGGCGTCGAGGTGTCCTCGGCACTGTTCGACCGGGTGCGGACGTGCGACAACCACTGCGAGTTCTGTTTCATCTACCAGCTCCCCAAAGGGATGCGGCGGAGCCTGTACCTGAAGGACGACGACTACCGCTTGTCGTTCCTCTACGGCAACTTCACGACTCTGACGCGCTTCACCGAGCTCGACCTCGAGCGGGTGCTGTCCGAAGGACTGTCACCGTTGTTCGTCTCCATCCACAGCACGGACCCCGACCTGCGGGCCCGGATGCTGCGCAACGTACGGGGGGCAACCAGCCTGCGGTGGCTGCGGGCCTTGCTCGACGGCGGCGTCGAGGTGCACGGACAGGTCGTGGTGTGCCCGGGGGTGAACGACGGCGACGCCCTCGAGACGACGCTCGCCGGTGTCCTCGACGAATATCCGGAGCTGGCCACCGTGGCCTGTGTCCCCCTGGGGGTGAGCGACTACACCACGGAACCGGCCATGAGGGCACACACGCCGGCCGAGGCGGACGCCGTGATCGAGACGGTCGAGCAGTGGCAGGAACTGGCCATGGCCGCCCTCGGCCGGCGGCTCGTCTACGCCGCCGACGAGTACTACCTGCTCGCCGGGCGCCCGTTTCCCGACGCCGACGCGCTACGACGGGTTCCCTCAGCACGAGAACGGGATCGGGATGGCCCGGGCCTTCGCCGCCGCCTTCGACGGCGACGACGCCGCCGCCTTCGGGGTGCGGCCCGGTTTCTTCGCCTGGGTCGACGGCGCGCCAGCGGCGGGATACCGGGCGCCACGGACGGACCCGGGGACCGGACCGGCTCGGCGCCGGGGCGGAGCATGTACCGGTGGCCGTCATCACCGGGGAGTACGGGGCCATGGTGCTCGGGCCGCTTCTGGCCGACGCCGACCGGCGCCGGGCCGTGGCGACGACAGGGGATGTCCGCCTGCTGCCCGTGCACAACGCCTTCTTCGGCGGGAACATCGCCGTCACCGGTCTGCTCACCGGCGTCGACGTGTCCCGCGCCCTGGCCCACGAGCCCGTGGGTCATCGGTACCTGCTTCCCGACGTGTGCCTGTCCGAAGGACGGTTCCTCGACGGGATGACGGTGGGGGAGCTTCCCCGGCCGGTCGAGATCGTGCCCGCCGACGGGCTCTCCTTGCGCCGTGCCCTCGAGGCTCCCCCGGACGCCACGGCGCACCGGCGGACGCCGTCGCGGCCCGTGCCGGTGGCACTGGGGGAGAGTCGATGACCTCGGTCTCGCCGGCACGGACCGGGCACCGGCGGTCGCCGGGCGCCACCGCTCCCGGCCGGATGCCCGTCGTCGTGGTGGCCGGACGACCCAATGTCGGCAAGTCGACCCTCGTGAACCGGATCGTGGGACGACGGGCCGCCGTGGTGGAGGAGAGGCCGGGGGTGACCCGGGACCGGCTCGAGCTCGACGCCGAGTGGAACGGCCAGGCGTTCGTGGTGGTCGACACGGGCGGATGGCTCGGGGGAGGCGACGACCTCGACGCCAAGGTGGCGGGTCAGGCGGAACGCGCCGTCGCCGGCGCCGACATCGTGATCCAGGTCGTCGACGTGACCGTCGGCGTCACCACCGAGGACGAGGACATCGCCCGGTTGCTGCGACGGAGGGCCCGCCGCGTGCTGCTCGTCGCCAACAAGGTCGACAACGAACGACGGGAGACCGACGCCTGGGAGTTCGTCTCACTGGGCTTCGGAGACCCGTGGATGGTGAGCGCGCTCCACGGCCGGGGAACGGGAGATCTCCTCGACGAGATCGTCGAACGGTTCAAGGGGCTCGATGACTCCTCGTCGTCCCCCTCGGTCGCTGAAGGCGATGCGGACTCCGCCGACCCCGCCGGCGGATCCGTCCACGACATCTTCACGTCCGCTGCCGACGGCGACGGTGGCCCCGACGCCGAGCGACGCCCCGCCCGCGAGTCCGCCGAGGTCGACTGCCCGCGGGTGGCGCTGGTGGGACGGCCCAACGTGGGAAAGTCGACGCTCTTCAACCGGTTGCTCGGCGAGGAGCGTTCGATCGTCCACGACCTTCCCGGGACGACGCGCGACGCCATCGACACCGTTCTCGACACGCCCGACGGGCCCATCCGGTTCGTCGACACGGCCGGGATGCGGCGGAAGTCGCGGACCGAGGACGGCACCGAGTACTTCGCCATGGTGCGCGCCCTGGCCGCCCTCGACCTGGCCGACGTCGTCCTCCTCGTGATCGACGCCACCGAGGGCGTGACCCATCAGGACCAGCGGCTGGCCGAGCGGATCGGCGCATCGGGGAGCCCGGTGGTGGTGATCCTGAACAAGTGGGAGCTGGTGGCCACCGAGGACCGTCCCGGGGTGCTCGGTGACGTCGATGACCGGCTCGCCTTCCTCGGCGAATCGCCGGTGGTGAAGGTGAGCGCACGGACCGCCATGGGCGTCCACCGGATTCTCCCCGCCTTGCGCGCGGCGGTGGAGGCCTACCATCGACGGATACCGACGGGCGAGCTCAACCGGGCCGTGCGGGCCCTGCAGGTGGCCCATCCTGCGCCCGGATCACGGATCCGCTACGCCGTTCAGGGGGCGATCGATCCTCCGACGTTCACGCTCTTCGCCACCCGCCGACTGAACGCCACCTACCTGCGCTACGTCGAGCGGAAGCTCCGTGAGGAGTTCGCCCTGGGGCCGACTCCCATCAAGATCCGGGTGCGACTGCGAGGCTGACGCAGTCATGCCGTGGTGCGACGGCTGCGACCGTCTCGTCGAGGATGCCGACGTCACCGACGGCGGGTGCCCGACGTGTGGGGAGCCTCTCGAGGAGCGCAGACGGGTGCCCTGGCACTTCAAGCTGCTCCTGTGGGCCACCGTGATCTACCTCGGGTACCGGACGTACCAGGGGATCGGATGGCTCGTCCATCACGCCTGAGTCGCGGGCCCTCGTCGGCACACGACGGTACGGGGTGGCGGTCGCGCCTCGACACTAGGGTGTGCCGTCGGATGACATAACCAGATTCCTCACGGCGGGAAGTATGAGGATTCGATGCTCGAGTTGGCGGACATCTCAAAACGGTACGGTCCGGTCGAGGCACTGGACGGCGTGGACCTGAAGGTGGACGCCGGGGAGATCGTCGGTCTGGTGGGTCCCAACGGTGCGGGCAAGACGACCCTGCTGTCGATCGCAGTCGGGCTCCGTCGCCCCGATACCGGAACGGCACGGGTGGGCCACCTCGACCCCTCCCGGTCCAGTAAGGCCCGGAGCCTGCTGGGGTTCGCGCCCCAGGCCACCGGGGTGTACCCGAGCCTGACCGTCGCCGACAACCTCCGCCTGTACGGGAGGCTGTCGGGTCTCGGGCGCAGCGCGCTGGAGACCCGGGTGGAGCAGACGGCCGCCGCCCTCGACCTCGTAGACCTCCTCGACCGCAAAGCCGAGACCCTGTCAGGGGGCGAGCGCCGGCGCGTCCATGTGGCTGGCGCCGTCGTCGGCCACCCGCCACTGGTGATCCTCGACGAAGCCACGGCGGGGGTCGATATCGACGCCCGCCGTCTGCTGCTCGACTTCGTGCACCGGCTGGCCCACGACGGGACCGCCGTCCTGTACTCGACCCACTATCTCCAGGAGGTCGACCGGGAGGACGTGCGGCTCGTGATCCTCGACCACGGGCGGGTGATCGCCCAGGGCGCCGTTCGATCGTTGCTCCAGCGACACGGGCACGCAGCCGTTGAATTGTCGTTCGACGGACCCGCCCCACATATCGTGTTGCCGTTCACCGTGGCCCGTCGCGGTGACGTGTTGCGGATACGAACCGACGTGCCGGCTGAGGCCCTGGCCGTCTCCCTGAAGGCCCTGGGCCCTGAGGCGCACCGCCTCAGAGGAGTGGAGATCTCCCAGCCCAATCTGGAAGCCGTCTTCACCGACCTGACAGGACGCCGCTACGACGCCGATCCGGACGGGGGCGACGGCGAACTGGGAGCCGAGCCGGAAGAGCATGTCGTTTAGGCCGACCGCCACTCTGCTGGGCCACGAGATACGCGTCACGATGCGTGATGCGGCACCGCTGGCTGCCGTTCTGATGATCCCGGTGGCGATGGTCTTCGCCAAGTCGACACTCAGGAGCGCCCTGCGGGTCACCGGCTATCCCCATGCGAACGGTTCCGAGCAGGTCGTTCCGGGCCTCAGCGTGCTCTTGTGCTTCATGATGATCAGCTTTGTGGGAGAAGCCTTCTTCCGCGAGCACCGCTGGGGCACGTGGGAGCGGTTGCGAGCCAGCGCGCTCGAACCATGGGAGATCATGGCGGCCAAACTTCTGCCCGTCTATCTCTACTTCGTCGGCGCGCTGTTTCTGCTCTTCTCGGTCGGCTTCCTGTTCCTCGGACTTCCCTGGCCACGCGATCCGGTCTCCATGATTCCGTTGCTTCTCGCGCGACCGCTGTGCCTGGTCACCCTGGGGGTGGCGCTCGTCTCGTTCAGTCGTTCCAATATGCAGCTCAGTGCCATGGCCGACGTTTCCGGGCTGGCACTCGCAGGCGTCGGTGGTGCCCTCGTCCCTCTCTCGACCCTTCCCATGTGGCTGCGGTCGATCGCTGTCGTGACCCCGCCGTACTGGGCCATGCGGGCCTTCCGGTCCCTCTTTCTCGATCATGCCGGCGGTGGTGCTGTTGTGCTTCCCACGGTCATGTTGCTCGGCTTCGCCGCACTCTTCGGGCTCATCGGGTTGTGGAGATTCCGGTTCGACGAGACGCGGAGTACCTTCCGGTGACGCCGGTACCGACCCATAGGAGGGTCTCGTGCTGGCCATAACCCTCGCCGACCTCCGGTTTCGCGCCCGGCAATTCGTCATCGCCATCGTGGGTGCGAGCCTTGTGTTCGCCATGACCCTTCTCCTGGCCGGTCTCGCCGCCGGGTTCCGCAACGAGATCGCCCAGACGGTCCAGGGATTCGGGGCAACCTCCTGGGTCGTCCAAAAGGGAGCGGCGGGGCGAGTTGGCGCCCTGAGCCCAATCCCGTCGACCTACCTGGCCGCGGTGGCCCATTCCCCCGGCGTCGGTCGGGCCGACCCGGTGGTGATCGTCCCCCAGCCCGCCATGGCCGGCAGGAATGCAACAGGTTCAATCGACAGCTCCGACATCGTGTTGATCGGCCAGACGACGCGCGCCATGCAGGGCAGGCCCCTGGCGTCCGGGCGCTGGCCACGCGTGTCCGGCGAGGCGGTGACCGACAGCGACTTCAATGTCGGGATAGGTCACTTCTTCACCGCCTCCGGGCACGAGTTCCACGTCGTCGGCAGAATCGACGGTCGGACACTGCTCGGTGGCCAACCGGACGTGTACGTGGGCATTGCGGACGCGCAGGCCGTTGCCTTCGGTGGACGGCCCCTCATCAGTGCGGTTCTCACCACCGGTGTACCGATCCACCTGCCCGAGGGCTTGACGGCGTACTCGAACCGGCGGATCGAACTGTCCAGCCTGAACCAGATGAGCGCCGCCATCTCATCGGTCGACGGCGCCCGGTCGTTCATGTGGGTCATTGCCGCCATCATCGTGAGCTCGTTGGTGTACGTCGGTGCACTGCAACGCACCCGCGATTTCGCCATCATGAAGGCGCTCGGCTCATCCACCTTCCTCCTGTACCTCGGCCTAGCCGGGCAGGCTGTGGTCGTCTCCGTGCTCGCCGCCTGTCTGGCGGCCGTCATCTCCAACTTCATGGGGGGGCTTTTCGCCCTGAACGTGGCCATCCCGGTCAGCGTGTTCACAACGCTTCCCTTGTCGGCGATCGCCGTCGGCCTCGTAGCCTCCCTCGCCGCTCTCCGCCGTGCGGTGTCGATCGACCCGGCGATGGCGTTCACGGCGGCTTGACGAACTCCACCCCGCCGTCGTGGCCCGGCCGACGACTCACGCCCGGTCGCAGTGCGGCTAGCCTGGGGCGCTCCCGATGCACGACAGGGGTTGCGGAACGACCCATCAAGGCTTCGACAGGGAGCGAGCGGAGAAGTAGAAAACCGCAGGTCAGAGAGATAAAACGGGCTGTGGCGCAGCTTGGTTAGCGCGCTTGACTGGGGGTCAAGAGGTCGCGGGTTCAAATCCCGCCAGCCCGACCAGCACACAACGTAAGCGGGTCGGCCGGTCCGGATGACATCTGCTGACGGCCCCGGGTGACGGCGGTGGAGACCCCCAGCGGGCCGCCAACGCCGCGACGGTTGGCGGTTGAGCCGGGCGATATCCTGTGGTGTGCTGTGATGTGCTTTGCGCCGACGGCCCGTCGCCGTGCCCAACGCTGTGATGGTGCATCCCGTGCACACATCGCGACTTTCGCCACGGTATAGCGACAGGTGGGGGCGGGTCGTCGTGGTCGCAGCGGCGGTCACCGCCTTCGCGGCACTTGTCGTGCTCCTCTGTGTGGCGTCGTATCACGCCTTCATCGGGAACTCCGACGGCGCCACCGTTGTGCTCGAAGGTCAAGCCATGAGCACAGGCAATGTCCTGCTCCACCGGTGGGCACTGTCCCTCGACTCGTTCTGGACGGTGGATGCCCCCTTCTACCTGCTCGGCGTTCTCATCGCCGGCATGCGCCCCCTCTTGCTACACCTCGTACCCGCCGTGATCGCGGCCACGGTGGTCGTGACCGGGGCCTTCTTGGCGCGTTCTGGCCATCGTGGACTTCCGGGCGCGGCCGCCGCGGTGACTGTCGTCGCCGTCCTCGGCCTGCCCGGTCATGTCCTGTCCATTTACTTCCTGCAGGGGCCTTTGCACGTCGGGACAGTCCTGTTGTGCCTTCTGGCCTTCGCCGGATTGCGCCACGGACGGCTCGGATGGGGATGGGTCGCCGCCGTGCTTCTCTTCGCCGCGGCGGTCCTCGGAGACTTCCAAGCGATAGCGCTCGGGATGATCCCCGCATTCCTCGCCGGCCTGGTCGCCATGGCGCGCACGCGCAGCTGGCGCGGCGGGATCACGACAGCGATGGCTCCGGTGGCGGGTTCTCTGGTCGCCGGGACCGTACGCCTGGCCGCGAAGGTCTTGGGCACTTTCACCGTGGCACGGCCCAATCCGATCGCACCACGATCGCAGATCGTGCCAAATATCGGCCGTATCGCCACGTGGGGTGCCCACATGCTCGGGCTCGGGGGCGGCGTGTTCGGGTCCGGCGGTGTTCCCGCCCCTCTCGAAGCCGTCCACGCAGTAGGCGTTGCGATGGTGGTGGCGGGCGTCGTCGTTGCCGCAATGGGCCTGGTTCGAGCCGTGCTCCCTTGGCATCGTCCGTCCGTCGACGCCACCGAGCAGTGGCGCCTCGATGATCTTCTGGTTCTGGCCTTCCTCGGTGATCTGATCGTCTTCGTCGTGTTGACGACCGGCAACGACGCCACCTTCTCCCGCTACCTGACCGGTGCGGCTGTGTTGGGGGCCATCCTCGCAGGGCGCGCCGCGGGCCGGTTCTTCGACGCGGTTGACTCTTCCTCGATCCGGCGGACGTGTGGCGTCGTGGGCTTGGGTGTTCTGGCCGTGTTCGCCGCCGGGGTGGCTCTGAACGTCGCGGCCGCGGCACCCGGTGCACCGTCCTTGCAACTCGGCCAGTTCCTCGAGTCACGTCACCTCGACCGGGGGCTCGGTGACTTCTGGAGCGCATCCATCACGACGGTCGAGACGAACGGATCGGTTGTCGTGCGTCCAGTGGTTGCTACCCAGACTTTGCGCCTGGTGCGCTATCAACGGCAGTCGGCCGCCGTCTGGTACGCGGGACAGTCATTCCAGTTCCTTGTCTACGACACCGCCCTCCCTTGGGGCAACGTTTCGTTGACGTCGGCCGCCGCGACATTCGGCCCGGTCGCTCACACATATTCCGTCGGGACATATCGCGTCCTCGTGTGGGATCATCCCCTCTCGGTGCTTGCCAGCCTCTGATCACAGGCCCCAGCGCACGAGGTCGGGTCCGGCCGGGCGTCAAGTGATCGCGTTTCTTCCACACATCGCGCCGACAACCCGCTTATTTCACAGTGAAGTCCTTCTTGGTCACCGCCTCCCCCGAGGCGGCCGTGACCGTGACGAGGCCGGCTTGAGGAAGCGCCTGGGAGGGGACGGCCACCACCAGCTTCGTGGGGGAGAGAGATTCGATGGTGGCCACGGCGCCACCGATAACCACGGCCTGGGCTTCGACGAGGGACTTGCCCTTGATGGTCAACTTGGCCCCGGGCCCGGCCTTGGCCGGCGAGAAGCTCTTGAGCTGGAGCGCCGGCGCCCCGGACCAGAACCTCGGGTCCTGGGCGGGGGACAAGAAAGTGGCGGTCACCGAGTCGGCCGACTCGACCAGAGACTCGAGGCACGGGCATTGGTCTGCAAAACGTTGCAGCGAGCGAGGAAGCTCCCCGTGGTGGCGGAGCCGGCGGCGTAGCAGACCTTCACCGCCGAGGCCGAGGGCACACCCGCCACGGTATCGACCACGTTGAGGTTGTCCCCGGGGTTGAAGCCGTTCGTCGACAGCGTGGTGATCGGGGTCTCGTAATCGTAGGAAGCACCACAGCTCAGCGTTCCGGTATTGACCACGATGTTCATCGTGCCCGAATTGTTGCCCGACGAGCCGCTGGCCGTCACCGTGGTGGGATCGGGACTGTTCACCGTGGCGCTGCAGGTGGGCTGGCAGTTCACCACCGTGGGGCTCTGGTTCACTGTGTAGGTGAACTGGTCAGCCGGGGTGGCCGACGACGTGTCGTTGGCCGTGGTCACCGTCACGTCGACCGCGCCGGCCGAGCCGGGTGGGGAGGTGATGGTGAGCAATTCGGCGCTCGTGACGTGCAGGCCGGTGCCCGCCGTCGTGCCGAAGCGCACGACGCTCGAGTCGGTGAATCCCGAGCCGGTGACGGTCACAACCGTTCCCCCGGTGGTCAAACCGGTAGCCGGGTTCACCTCGCTCACCACCGGCGGCGTCGGGGCGCTGTAGGTGAGGGCGTTGCCCGAGAAATCCACCGCCGCGCAGAAACTAGCGTAGGGACACGAGACCGAGCTCAGTTGGTCGCTTCCGTCGATGTCAGAGGCGGCGGACCACCCCGAGCCGTCAAACGAACAAGCGTTTCCCGTGTCATCGACGGCGATGCAGAACGTCACCGTGGGGCACGACACCGAGTCGAACGCGTTCGTGCCATCGATGTTCTGGGGCGACGACCACGACGATCCGTTGTAGGTAAGGACGTTGCCGTTGCCATCGACGGCAGTGCAAGAGGTAGCAGTGGGGCAGGAAACCGAGTTCACTGCATTGGCTCCGTCGATATCGTCGGCGGACGACCAGGACGAGCCGTTGTAGGTCAGTGCGTTGCCCACCGAGTCTACGGTCACGCAGAACGATGAGCTGGCGCCGGACAACGAGGCCAACTGGTTGTTGTTTGTCTGGTCGACGCCTGTTGCCGACCAGGACGAGCCGTCGTAGGTGTAGAAACTGGCGAGACCATCGGCCAGATCGAAAGCCACGCAGAACGAGGGGCTCGTACACGACACTCCGCCCAGGGGGCGGTACCGAGGACCTGGGGCGACGACCACGACGAGCCGTTGTACGTCATAGCCTCCCCCGCGCCGTCCACCGCCGCGCAGAACGAGGAGCTCGTGCACGACACTCCGGCGAGTTCGACCAGGTCGATGTTCTGGGGCGATGACCAGGACGCCCCGTTGTACACGAGGGCGTTGCCGTTGCCGTCGACGGCCGTGCAGAAGGTGCTCGTCGGGCAGGAGACGGAGTCGATCCCGGTCGTGCCGTCGACGTCCGACGGCGATGACCATATGCCGCTGGCCCCGACGGCGGTGGGATGAGCCGCGTTCACGAGCAGCGACGTCCCGGCCATGACCACCAGGAGCGCCAGCCCCCGGACGAGGGCAGCCAGTCCCCGTGCGCGCCTCCGTTGCCCGCGCCCGCCTCCCGCCCCACCGTGCCCATGGTTCGCCCCCCTTCTTGCCTTCCCCGCGGTTGGTGCCTGAGCCACCCCCCAGTCGTTCGGGGAACTCCCTAGCGCGGCCTCAGGAAGTCACACTGACAAGTCATCCATGGTCACAGAATCCGACACCAAATCTACGGTCTTCGATTCCCTGCTTCAACCGGGGTCAAAGGAATGCTGAAGGTTGTCCGGTCGAGGGCCTTGTGAGGCGGCACGACGACGGCCCGGCACTCGCGCGTGATCGAGTACCGTGTCCGCGTCCTCGGACCTCATGTCGTCAGGCACCGGCGGCTTCGGCCGCCTGCGCCGGTGTCTACTGCAGGGTGGCGAAGCCGATCACCGAGTTAGGCCGGTCGATCACCGTACCGGTGTTGCCGGTGACGGTCAGGGCGCCGAGCACGGAGTTGTTGACCACCGTGACCCCGCCGGTGTTGTTCTTGACGAAGATGATCCCGACCGCACAGGCCCGTTGGAGCGAGACGTTTCCGCTGTTCCCGCTCAACGAGATACCGCCGATCAGCGTCGAGCCGCCGCACGAGGTGGTCCCGTCGCCGACCACTGTCGAAGCCGTCGATCCGGTGGCCGACACGATCAGCGCCACGCTCGTGTTGCAGATCCGCAGGGAGGCCGCCCCGCTGGCGGTGAGCTCGCCGAGGAGAAGCGCCCCCTCACTCTCGAGGGCACCACCGGGCTTGACGGTCACCGTTCCGACGACCCAGCATCCGGGGCCGATGAGCACGGACTGCCCGGCGTTGATGGTCACCGAACCGAAGATGTCGCAGACCGTGGAGGTGTTACCGACGGTGAGAGCCCCCGCCACGAAGGTGAAGGCGTAGTTCGTGGCGTGGAGAGTCCCTGCCTGGCAGGTGATCGGGTAAGTACCGACGGGGCTGGTCGCCGTCGCCGTCGTCGTGCAGACCGCCTGGCCCGTCACCCCCGAGGTGGCGAGCGTCTGGCCGTCGACGAACCCGGTGATGGTGGCGGTGAGCGCCGGGACGGCGACCCCGAACATCTTGGTCTGGTTGTTGGCGGTGACGGTGAGGGTGGCCGGATTCACGTGTACCGACCCGTTGGCATAGCTGATCGTGTAGTTGGCGTCCACGGCTCCCGAACACGTCGAGGCGTAGGTGCCGACCGGGCTCGACGCGGCGGCCGTGGTGGAGCAGGCCAGGCCGGCGCCGAGCACCGACTTGGTCTCGCCGTTGACGAGGCCGGTGATAGTCGGCGTGACCGCGGGCGGCGAGGAGCCGTAGGTGATGCTGGACGAAGTGGCGGTGATCGTGAGTGGGGCCGGGTTCACGTGTACCGAGCCGTTCACATAGGTGATGGTGTAGTTGGGGTCGGCGGCGCCGCCGCAGCTGGTGGTGTAGGCGCCCACCGGGCTGGACGGGCTGGCGGTCGTCGAACACGTCGGCGTCGCCGAGAGCGAGCCGATCCCGTCGCCGTTGACGAAGCCCGCGTACGACGGGGTCACGGTCGGGAGGGTGCCGCCGTAGGTCATGGAGCCAGAGGAGGCGGTGATCACGAGGGCCGCCGTGCCCACCACGACCTGGCCCGGCACATAGGAAAGGGTGTAGTCGGGGTCAGATCCTCCCGAGCAGGTGGTCGGGTACGTGCCCACGGGACTGTTGGCGGTGGCGGTCGTCGAGCACGTCGGCGCCGTATTCAGCGATCCTGGCCCGTCGCCGTTGACGAAACCCGAGTACGACGGGGTGATCGCCGGGGGGTTGGCACCATAGGTCGACGTACCCGACGAGGCGGCCACCACCAGTGGTGCCGTGGTCACCTGCACGGAGCCGTCGACGTACCCGATGGTGTAATTGCCGTCGGCCGCGCCGGAGCAGCTGCTGTCGTAACTGCCGACGGGGCTGGACGCCGTGGCCGTGGTCGAGCAGGTGAGCCCGGCGAGGGCGCTCACGGTGTCGCCGTTCACGAGACCGGACACGGTCGGGGTGATGGTCGGCGGGGCGGCGCCGTAGGTCGACGAACCCGACGAGGCGGTGACGGTCACCGTCGCCGGGGTGACGGTGACGGAGCCGTCGACGTAGCCGATGGTGTAGTTGCCGTCCACCGCTCCCGAGCAGCTGCTGTCGTAGGCGCCGACGGGGCTGGATGCCGTGGCCGTGGTCGAGCAGGTGAGCCCGGTGAGATCGGCGACGGTCTCACCGTTCTGCAGACCGGAAACCGACGGCGTGATGGTCGGCGGGGTGGCACCGTAGGTCGACGAGCCCGACGAGGCGGTGACGGTCACCGTGGCCGGGGTGACGGTGACGGAGCCGTCGACGTAGCCGATGGTGTAGTTGCCGTCCACCGCTCCCGCGCAGCTGCTGCCGTAGGTGCCGACCGGGGTGGTGGCGATCACCGGCGAGGCGCAGGTCGCCGGGGCGGACAGCGACGTGGGGTCGTCCCCGTTCACGAATCCGCTGTAGGCCGGAGTGATGTTGGGTGCCGCGCTGCCGTAGCTGATCGACGCCGAAGAGGCGGACACCTCGAGCGGAGCCGGAGACACCGTGACCCCACCGTCGACGTAGCTGATGGTGTAGTTGGCGTCCACCGCCCCCGAGCAGCTGCTGTCGTAGGATCCGACGGGGCTGGACGAGGTGGCCGTGGTGGTGCAGGTCGCCGCGGTCGTGAGCGACGAGGCGTCGTCACCGTTCACGAAGCCGTTGTAGCTCGGCGTGATGTCCGGGGTCGTGCCGCCGTAGGTCATGACCCCGGGCGAGGCCACCACGATCAGGACGTGCGGTCCGATCACGACGGCGCCGTCGACGTAGCTGATGGTGTAGTTGGCGTCCACCGCCCCCGAGCAGCTGCTGTCGTAGGATCCGACGGGGCTGGACGAGGTGGCCGTGGTGGTGCAGGTCGCCGCGGTCGTGAGCGACGAGGCGTCGTCACCGTTCACGAAGCCGTTGTAGCTCGGCGTGATGGCCGGTGCCGTGCTGCCGTACGTCGACGGCGCCGACGAGGCGGTCACCGTCAGCGGAGCCGGATTGACGGTGACGGAGCCGTCGACCGCCGTGATGAGGTAGTTGGGATCGGACGCCCCGGCGCAGACGCTGGCGTAGGTGCCCACCGGGCTGGAGCTGACCGCCACCGTTCCACATTGGAGACCGGCGCCGAGCACGGTGATCGTCTCGCCGTTCTGCAGGCCGTCGGCGGAGGCGCTGATGGCCGGCGGGGTGCTCCCGTAGGTCATCGACCCCGAGGAGGCGGTCAAGGTCAGCGGCGCCGGACTCACCGTCACCGAGCCGTCGACATAGCTGATGGTGTAGTTGGCGTCAACCGCTCCCGAGCAGCTGCTGTCGTAGGATCCGACGGGGCTGGCCGCGCTGGCGGTGGTCGAGCAGGTGAGACCGGCCAGGACCGTCGGCTCCTCGCCGTTCTGCAGGCCCGAGACGGTCGGGGTCACGGCCGGCGGGTTGGCGCCGTAGGTCATCGACCCCGAAGAGGCGGTGACGGTCAGGGCCGCCCGGGTCACGCTGACGGAGCCGTCGACGTAGGTGATGGCATAGTTCGGATCGGCCGCTCCCGAGCAGGACGTACCGTAGGTGCCGACGGGGCTCGACGAGGCGGCGGCGGTGGTGCAGAGGAGTCCGGACCCGAGCACGGAGGCACCCTCGCCGTTCTGCAGACCGGACACCGAGGCGGTGACGGCCGGGACGGTTCCGCCGTAGATCACGTACGCCGATGACGCCGTGACCACCACCGGGGCCGGTGTCACGGTGACGGAGCCGACGACGTAGGTGATGGCGTAGTTCGGATCGGCCGCTCCCGAGCAGGACGTACCGTAGGTGCCGACCGGGCTGGCGGCGCTGGCGGCGGTCGAGCAGGTCGGCTGGGTGGTGAGCGAGTCAGCCGTGTCGCCATTGAGGAAGCCCGAGTACGACGGCGTCACCGCCGTCGGTTGGGTCCCGTAGGTGGTCGACAGCGATGAAGCCGTCACCATCAACGGCGCGGCACCGACGATCATCTGGCCGGGGGTGTAGCTGATGGTGTAGTTGGGATCGGACGCTCCGCTGCAGCTGGTGCCGTAGGTCCCGACCCCGCTGGACGAGGTCGCCGCGGTCGAGCACGTGAGCCCGCTGAGAGCGCTGACGGTGTCGCCGTTCAACAGGCCGGAGATCGTCGGGGTGATCGCCGGCGGGTTGGCACCGTAGGTCGACGTCCCCGACGAGGCGGCCACACTGATGGGTGCGGGACCGACCACGATGGAGCCGGCCGCGTAGGTGATGGCGTAGTTGGAGTCGGCCGCACCGCTGCAGGTGCTCGGGTACGTGCCGACCGGTGTCGTGGTCGTGACGGCGGTGGTGCACAGCGCCGGGGTCGTGAGTGACGAGGCGTTGTCCCCGTTCACGAACCCGCCGTACGAGGGGGTCACCGTCGTGGGCCCCGCGCCGTACACGGAGGCGGACGATGAGGCGGTCACGGTCAGCGAGGCCGGGGCCACGTTGACCGCGAGGGCGGTGGCGGCGCTGCTGAGTGCGTTGTTGTCGCCTGAGTAGCTGCCACCCAGGGAGTGGTGCGCGGCGGTAAGCGCCGACGTGGTGCACTGTGCCTGGTAGCTCGAGCCGGCGGCGGTGAGTCCGACGGCGCCGCACCCGGGCAGGGTTGAACCACCGTCGGTGAATTTGACTGTGCCGCCACCATCGGAGCCGGTCACCGTGGCGGTGACCGTCTCGCTCTGTCCGTAGGTGGGAGAGGGTACCGACGCCGAAAGGGTCGTCGTGGTGGTGGTCGGCGCGGGGATCACCACGGCCAGCATGTGGTACGACGAGGAGTCGGACGCCAGCATGGTGGCGGTGGAACCGCTGGCCAGGGACACTGCCGTCGGAGTGATGGCGTTGGCGGTGGAGCCGATGCCCAGTTGGCCGTAGCCGTTCTGGCCCATGGCGTCGATGCCGCCGGTGGTGGTGAGGACCATGCTGCTGAACGCTCCGCCGCTCACGGCTGACGCGCTGGCACCGCTGGGCAGTGTGATGGCTTTCGTCACTTCGCGGTTCGTGGTGGTGCCGTCACCGAGCTCTCCGTCGGCGTTGTATCCCCACGCGTACAACCGGCCGTTGGAGCCGACGGCGAGGCTGTGGTAGAGGCCGGTCGCGATGGAGGTGGCGGTCACCCCGGCGGCCAAGGTGATCGCCTTTGGGTTGAGATGGTCGGTCATGGTGCCGTCGCCCAGCTGGCCGTATTCGTTGGCGCCCCACGAGTAGAGCTGGCCGGTGGTACTGACGGCCAGGGTGAAGTGGAAACCGGCAGCCACCATGGCCGCCTTGACGCCGGTGGGCAGTGACGTGGTCACCGGTGTCGTCGGTGTGGTCTTGCTGCCGTCGCCGAGTTGGCCCTTGTCGTTGTAACCCCAAGCGTAGAGGTTTCCGTCGGAACCGATGGCGAAGGCAGAATACTCCCCGGCGGCCAGACCGTGGAAGGTGAGACCGCCGGGCAGGGACACCGCTACCGGTGAGGTCGAACCGTTGGTTGACCCGTCGCCCAATTCCGCCAGTGCGTTGTCTCCCCAGGCGTAGACGCGACCATTGGAACCGACGGCGAAGCTGTCATATTCGCCGGCGGCGATCTCGGTAGCCCGAACTCCGCCCGGCAGGGTGACCACCACCGGAGACGACGAGGAGTTGGTGTCCCCCGTCCCCAGCTGGCCGAACCCGTTGTCACCCCAGGCGTAGAGGTTCCCGTCGGAGCCGATGGCGAGGGTGTGGTACCCGCCGGCGGCGACCGCCGCCGTCGTCGCCCCGCCGGGCAGGGACACCGTTACCGGGGACGACTGGGAGTTGGTGTCCCCCGTCCCCAGCTGGCCGAACCCGTTGTACCCCCAGCCCTCGAGGACCGGGGTCGGAGTGGCGCTGGCCGTGGTGCCCGTGCCGACGGCGACCAACATGCCCGAGACCGTCAACGCCGCCAGGACCGCGGCGCGCAAACGCCGCGCTCGAGATCTGGCTGTGTCGATCGCGTCGGTGTCGCGTGTGTTGCCGGTGCCCTCGGACGATCCCCGCATGATGCTTCCTTCCCCCCTGGTGTGGCCGTGGAAGCGACCGGATGTGTCCGATCCCTCGCCCCTGCCGGCCTCTGGCCCTCCGCCTGTCGTTGGTTCTGGCGATTGTCGGTCCGCCTGTGGCGTTTCCGCTGCGGCTCGTCCTTCCCCTCCTATGTCGCCCCCAAAAGCTCCTCTTCAGGTGTCACGCGGGCGGTGTGAATGTGATCGTGCTCAGCGACGAGTCGAACTCGGCTGACGGGATCGTCCCCGGCGAGCCGCCGATGCAATTCTGGAACGCGGTGGATGACGCCGAATCGAAGACGGCATCGATGGCCACCACGCCTCCGAACGACCCTTTGGCAGTTCCGGAGAAGGTCAGGGTGAAGAGGCTCCCGTCGGACCCCCACGTCCCGCCTTTGGCCACAGAGGCCTTGGTGCTGGCGTCGGGCGTCACCGCCGTCGTCCAGTCGTACTTGGGCTTGAACTTCGGCCAGGTGAGGTCCAAGAAGGCCGGGCAGCCCCCGGAGGCCTTGCCACCCCCAGGAAGATGCTTCAGAGACTTGATCTTGATGGTGGTGGCCTTCGTCTGTGCACCCGAGATGGGCAGCGACCCAACCGTGACCGAGCCGGTGCATCCCGACAGTGTCGCCGGACCCATGGTGACGAGCTCCTGCTTCACTCCGGTCGTGCCGATCCCCGGCGAGAGCGGCGGGTTGAAGCTGAAGCTCGATGCCAGCTGACAGGTCAGCGAGCCCTTTGCTCCACCGGAGCCGCCGGCAGCGGACGCCGGGCCGACCACGATGATGACGGCGGCGGCGGGGATGACGACAGCTGCGGCCACCCGGGCCAGTTTCCCTGACAGCACCACGAGTCCCCCTTTAGATGGGACATCCCAGCGCCGAGTCACGCAAAGATTCTGGTGCGGCCGACACCGGACGCCGACGTCCGCCACTGAATCCCGCCGCCCGCTCGGGAGGACCCCCCACATCTCCTTCGCTCCGACGTCGACCGGGTCGGTCGTGCCGCCGGTATCGTTACATCACCGGCGACCACTGGGCATCGTCAAAACCGACGAATCTTCTCTCGAACGTATTCGTGCCCGACGAAACCTCACCGCGCACGAAACGTGTACGCGCCCGCACCCAACGTGGTCATTCGAATGACCTGAGTTCGCCTGGGCGTCAAGAGGTCGCCGGTTCATATCACGCCAGCGCGACTGGCAAGGTTCTTAGCTCTAGTTTCCGCCACTTCCCTTCGCCCGCAATGCTGTGTCCCGGATTGCGGCTATTGGCCGAGCGCGATGAGGTTGCCCTTGGCGACCGGGACGTAGACGATGCCGTTCGAAACCGTCACCTCTCCCTGCACCATGCTTTGCGTATTGAAGGTCGTCACCGTGGCGCCGGTGGCGGCATTCAGGAACACGAGGTTGCCCCCGGCGCCGACTCCCTCGATGATCAGCCCTGGCACCTCGGTGAGTCCTGCGGTCATGAAGCTGGTCTGGCACGACCGCCACACGAACGCTCCTGTCGCCGGATCGAGCGCGCTGATGTTCCCGTAGCAGCTGGTGCCGTTGATGATCGCACTACCGCCGCCCGTGTACAGCAGCGACCCGTCCCAGGCAGCTGAGACGATGGAGCGCGGGCTCCCGCTGGGATCGGCGATCGTTGACTGCCACACCGGACCGGCGGCCACGTTGCTCCGGTCCCAGGCGTAGAAGAGGCCGTTCTTGTTGAGTGCTCCCACGAGGGCGCGAGGCACACCGTTGATGGTGGCGGTGAAGAGCGTCGGGGTCGCGCCGAAGTCCTCGTCACCGAACGCCTGCTCCGCCACGGGCACGGTCCAGCTGGAGAGGACCGACAGGTCGCTGGCACGTAGTTTGACGATCGCCGGAGCCATCTCGCCGGGCGTGGAGCACGCATTCGGCGTCGCCGTCGTCACATAGATGCTGCCGTCGCTCGGATCGATGGTCGGGGACGTCCAGATCCCGGCGCCGATGCAACCGTTCGGCGTCATATTGGCAACGTGCTGAATGGCTCCTGTCGACGCGTTCATCTGGACCAATTGACCCTGGACGAGCGGGCAGTCACCGAACGACGCGATCCCCTCGTAGATGCTCCCGTTGTAGAGGATGGGTGAGCTCCACAGAAAATCAGCGGGCAGCGTCCCGAGGTTGGTCTTCCAGATGAGGGCGCCCGTGAGCGCGTTCAGCGCGTAGAAGTTGTCGTCGCCTCCGGGGACGTAGACCACCGGGGTGGCGCCCATCATGGCGGCCGTGACCGTCCCGCTCGGTCCCGACACGGGAGGGGAGCAGGCGCTGTCCGAATCAACCCCGACATTGACCGTCCACACGTCGTTCCCCGAGAGATCGGTCCCATGCTCGAGACCATTCCAGTCGCCCCAATACACCATGTTGTTGGTCACGATGGGCTGGGCGAAGGAGCCGGTGCCACCCGTGTCGGTCCAATGCACCTTTAGGTTGGGCGCGTTGGCGATCGTGACCCCGGTCTGCGACGGGTAGTACGCACTTCTCCCGAGGTCGCCGCGGTACGTGGCCACCATTGTGGGGGTCGGCGGGCCTTCAATATACGTGAACTGATCCGCGGCACCCGTGGTGCTCGTGCCCCCGGGGGTGGTGACGGTGACATCGACGGCGCCCAAAGTGCCGAATGGTGCTGTGGCTGTGATGCTGGAGGGGCTATTGACGGTGAAGAAAGTCGCCGGTGTGTTACCGAAGTCAATGGCACTGGCGTTGGTGAAAGTGGTGCCGGTCAAAGTCACCGAGGTGCCGTCGAACCCTGTGGCCGGGTTCACTGCGGTGACGGTGGGCGCGGGCGGAGCGACGGCAGTGATGGACACGTTCTGGACCTGGTGGATGTCGTTGAACCCTCCGGTCCCTCCGGTGAACCCCACGAGCACCGACGACGGCAGGCTGGTGGTGTAGCTGAGCACCTGGGTGCCGTCCATGGTCACGGTGATGCCCGTCGACGACGTCGTCACCACGAAGTGGTGCGTGGCATTGCGCAACGGCGTGATCGACGAGTTGGTGGTCACGTAGTTGAGTTCGTTGCTCGCTCCGGGCACGGGCCCGGTGGCGATGCCCACGAAGTTGCTCGACGGGTTGACTGCGTTCTTCCAGGTGTCGAGGGACACCGCGATCCCCTTGATCCCCGAGAACCCCTCACCACCGCCGTTGACGCCCAGGGCGTTGGGCTTGGTGACACTGGCGTCGGCCAGGGTGAAGGTGAGCCCGTCGGCGCCCGAGCCTGATCCGATGAAGGCGTCGAAGGCGGCCGAGATGCCCACCCCGGGCACCGGGGTGGGCCAGAAGGCCGAGCCGACCTGCCAGTTGGTGGCCGCCGTCAACTGCAGGTTAGGCGGCGACGCGGTGGCGACGAGCTGGGCCGAGCCGTTGAGCTGCCATCCCCCGGACACCGGCGACGGGATCGTGCCGGGAGGCGGTGTCGCGCCGTAGGTGAACTGGTCGCTCGGGGGGTTGAGGGTGCTGGTGCCCTCGGACGTGGTGGTGACCGTCACGTCGACGGTGCCCGTCCCGGGCGGGACGGTGGCGGTGATGGTGGTCGAGCTGTTCACGGTGAACGTCGTGGCCGGATTCGCCCCGAAGGCGACGGCGGTCACGCCGGTGAAATTGGTGCCGCCCACCGTGACCGAGGTGCCCGCCGTGCTGGCGGCCGGGTTCACGATGGTGACGGTGGGCACGGGCGGAGGTACGACGACGTAGGTGAACTGGTCGCTCGGGGGGTTGGTGGCGCTGGTGCCCCCGGGACTGGTGGTGACCGTCACGTCCACGGTGCCCGTTCCCGCCGGGACGGTGGCGGTGATGGTGGTCGAGCTGACCACGGTGAACGTCGTGGCCGGATTCGCCCCGAAGGCGACGGCGGTGGCACCGGTGAAGTTGGTGCCGCTCACCGTGACCGACGTGCCGGCTGAGCCCGCCGCCGGGTTCACGCGGGTGACGGTGGGCAGGGGCGGAGGGCCGGCGACGTAGGTGTATTGGTCGTTCGGGGGGTTGAGGGAGCTCGTGCCTCCAGACGTGGTGGTGACTTTCACGTCGACGGTGCCGAGTGTGCCGGCGGGCGCCGTGGCGGTGACGCTGCTGTCGCTGATCACCGTGAACGTCGTTGCCGGATTCGCCCCGAAGTCCACGGCCGATGCGCCCGTCAGCCCGGTGCCGGTGATGGTGACCGTGTTCCCGCCGGTGGTCGGCCCCGAGGTGGGGCTCACCACGGTGACAGTGGGCGGGGACGGTGGTGGTGGTGCGGTGGGTGTGGTGGACGTGATGGACACGTTCTGGACCTGATGGATGTCGTTGAACCCTCCGGTCCCTCCCGTGAACCCCACGAGCACCGACGACGGCAGGCTGGTGGTGTAGCTGAGCACCTGGGTGCCGTCCATGGTCACGGTGATGCCCGTCGACGACGTCGTCACCACGAAGTGGTGCGTGGCATTGCGCAACGGCGTGATCGACGAGTTGGTGGTCACGTAGTTGAGTTCGTTGCTCGCTCCGGGCACGGGCCCGGTGGCGATGCCCACGAAGTTGCTCGACGGGTTGACTGCGTTCTTCCAGGTGTCGAGGGACACCGCGATCCCCTTGATCCCCGAGAACCCCTCACCACCGCCGTTGACGCCCAGGGCGTTGGGCTTGGTGACACTGGCGTCGGCCAGGGTGAAGGTGAGCCCGTCGGCGCCCGAGCCTGATCCGATGAAGGCGTCGAAGGCGGCCGAGATGCCCACCCCGGGCACCGGGGTGGGCCAGAAGGCCGAGCCGACCTGCCAGTTGGTGGCCGCCGTCAACTGCAGGTTGGGCGGCGACGCGGTGGCGACGAGCTGGGCCGAGCCGTTGAGCTGCCATCCCCCGGACACCGGCGACGGGATCGCGACCGGTGGCGGCCCCGTGCCGTAGGTGAACTCGTCGTTGGCGTTTATGGCGCTCGTTCCTCCAGACGTGGTGGTCACCATCACGTCGACCGTGCCCGTCCCCGCCGGGACGGTGGCGGTGATGGTGGTCGAGCTGTTCACGGTGAACGTCGTGGCCGGATTCGGCCCGAAGGCAACGGCGGTGACGCCGACGAAATTGGCGCCGCCCACCGTGACTGAGGTGCCAGCCGGTCCGCCTGTCGGGTCAACCAGGGTGACGGTGGGGGGTCCGACGACGTAGGTGAACTGGTCGTTCGGGTTGGTCGCGCTCCTACCCCCGGGAGGGGTGGTGATCGTCACGTCGACGGTGCCGAGTGTGCCGGCGGGCGCCGTGGCGGTAACGCTGCTGTCGCTGATGACAGTGAACGTGGTGGCCGGATTCGCTCCGAAGTTCACTGCCGATGCACCCGTCAGTCCGGTGCCGGAGATGATGACCGATGTCGCGCCCGTGCTCGGTCCCGAGGGTGGGCTCACTCCCGTGACGGTGGGGGCAGGCGGCGGAGGCCCTGTCGTGATGGACACGTTCTGGACCTGATGGATGTCGTTGAACCCTCCGGTCCCTCCGGTGAACCCCACGAGCACCGACGACGGCAGGCTGGTGGTGTAGCTGAGCACCTGGGTGCCGTCCATGGTCACGGTGATGCCCGTCGACGACGTCGTCACCACGAAGTGGTGCGTGGCATTGTGCAACGGCGCGATCGACGAGTTGGTGGTCACGTAGTTGAGTTCGTTGCTCGCTCCGGGCACGGGCCCGGTGGCGATGCCCACGAAGTTGCTCGACGGGTTGACTGCGTTCTTCCAGGTGTCGAGGGACACCGCGATCCCCTTGATCCCCGAGAACCCCTCACCACCGCCGTTGACGCCCAGGGCGTTGGGCTTGGTGACACTGGCGTCGGCCAGGGTGAAGGTGAGCCCGTCGGCGCCCGAGCCTGATCCGATGAAGGCGTCGAAGGCGGCCGAGATGCCCACCCCGGGCACCGGGGTGGGCCAGAAGGCCGAGCCGACCTGCCAGTTGGTGGCCGCCGTCAACTGCAGGTTAGGCGGCGACGCGGTGGCGACGAGCTGGGCCGAGCCGTTGAGCTGCCATCCCCCGGACACCGGCGACGGGATCGCGACCGGTGGCGTTGTCGCGCCCCCCGCACTGGCCAAGCTGCCGACCACGACCGCTATGGCCGCCATGACGAGCGTGGACCTGACCCGTCGCCGGCGCGCACGCGAACCGATGGTCTCGGCGTGTCGCACCGCATCCCCGATCGAGGTCACGTCACCTTGAAGCGCTCGGGACTCGTCACCCTTCCTCCGGTGGTCGAGGTTGGTCGGGGTCGATGAGACGCAGCTTAAGGGCCAGCGGTTGGCGGTCACCTCGTCAGAATTGGGGGACATGACCACGCTCGCGCCGGCCGAAGGTTCGTGGCGTCGATGAACGCGCTGGGAACATCAGCGATCAAGCCATGTATGACGTCACCGCAGCTCTGTTGCCGTACACCTCACCTGCAACACGGAAGGCGGCGCCGGTCGTCATGGAATTTCCGGTAGGGGATTAGACCGCTCCACCCCAGCCGGCTCCAAGGCGTCCCCCAGCCTTCATTCAGGTGCACCGGGCAAGATCGGGAAATGGCGGTCAGATCCTCGGTCGCGCGTCCGTTCCGGAGGGTCAAGACTCTCTGGGAACGTGCAGCATCGCAAGATGGGTTCCTCACCGCCGGTCCACGAAAAGGACCCGTGCCGGCGAGGAACGGTGCAATCGCGGGCGCCGCCTCCCTCGCCAGATGCCTCGGGCTGATCGTGGCCTTTCCCGCACTCTGTTTTTCGCTGTACCAGGTCTCGATCCATGTCGTCGTCGCCAACTCGGACAGTGCCAGCGTGGCGCTCGTGGGTCAGTCGATGGCGAAGGGCGACGTCCTGCTCCACGGGTGGGCGTTGTCGCTCGATTCCTTCTGGACCATCGACTCGCCCGTCTACGGCGCGGCATATCTGTTCAATGGCCTTCGACCGTCATTGCTCTACGCCGTCCCCGCATTCATCGCTGCCATCGTCGTCCTGATCGGCGTGCTACTGGCGGGTCAGGATGCCAGTGGCGGCGCCCGTCTCGCCGGATCGTTCACGGTCCTGGCGCTACTGGCGTTTCCCTCCCGCGCCTTGGCGACCTTCTTCCTTCAAGGACCGCTTCATGTCGGGACCGCCCTCCTGGCGCTGCTCGCGTTCTGGGCGTTGCGCCGAGGCCGATTCGGATGGGGCTTTGTCGTCGCGGTGGCCGCCCTGACTGCGGGAATGCTGGGCGACCTCCAAACGGTGGCGTACGGAACCGGGCCGATCTTGCTGGGAGGGATCTGCGGGATGCTCCGCCGGCGGACCTGGAGGGCGGGAGTCGTCGCCCTATCGGCGGCGGCAACGGCAACCGCACTAGCCGAGCTGGTGCGACGGATCGTCGATACGGTCGGCACGTTCTCTATCGGCCCCGCCAACCCGATCGCCAGCTTCCACCAAATGGCGACCAACTTGGGACTTCTCTTCAGCTATGGCAGCGAGCTGCTCGGGGTCAAGAGCACGTTGTTCGGGACCGGCGGCGTGCCCAGATGGATCCTTGCCGTCCACGTCCTCGGTGCAGCCGTCGTGGTCACCAGTGTCGCCGCCGCGTTGGCACGACTCGCCTGGGGCGTGGTGCTCGGTGGCCCGCGCGCCGGGACCACCATGGACAGACCCGAAAGTGGTGACGCCGGATGGTGGCAACCGTCATCGTGGCGACTCGACGACATGTTGGTCATTGCCTGTCTCGCCTCGGTGGGCACATTCGTCGTGTTGACGACAGCCACCAGTCAGGCCTTCGCCCGATATCTGACCGGCTCGGTGATTTTCGGGGCCGTTTTGGCCGGACGGGAAGTGGCCCGCTGGTGGTCGCGCACGACCATCGAGCACTTCCGACGAGGTGCCGTGGTGGTCGGCCTCGTCGCGACGCTCGCTTTGATGGCCGGAGATGGCTACATGGTGTCGGCACCAAGACCCAGTCAGCCTGACGCGTCATTGGCAACGTGGCTGTCGGCCCATCATCTGACCCATGGCGTGGGCGACTACTGGAGCGCCAGCATCACGACGGTCCAGAGCCGGGGCCTCGTCACCGTCCGGCCGGTGCAGGCGACGGCCGGAAACGTCCTTGTGCCGTACCCCCGAGAATCCGAGACAAGCTGGTATGTCGAACAGCAGTTTCAGTTCCTGGTCTTCAACGCCTCTTCGATCTGGATCTCCGTGGACTCATCCTCTGCGGCCGCCACGTGGGGTACTCCCGCCCACACCTACGCCGTCGGGACCTACCGCGTCCTCGTCTGGTCGCACCCCATTTCGGTCGCGCCGGACCCCCTCCCGCCTTCCTGAGGCACCCATGGATCGCGTGTGCGAGCAGGTGCGGGGCACTGCGTCACGAGATATGGGCGACGCTGGTGTCGGCGGTGGCGGAGATCGTGTCGACTCCGGGCAGGGCCATTACCGGCGTGAGGACGGTTGCCGTCGTAGCACCGTTGCCGATCTGCCCTTTGCCACCGCCTCCCCATGCCCAGACATTGCCTTGTGAGTCCAGCCCGAGTCCATGACGACCGCCGGAGGCGACATAGGTGAAAGTCACTCCGACCGGCAACGCCGACGCCAACGTGGGTGTCTCGACCCGCAGTTCGGTCGTCCCGTTGCCCAGTTGACCATCAGCGTCGTTGCCCCAGCCATAGACGCCGGTGCTGGTCAATGCCAGCACCTGGCCATTGCCCGCATCGTCCCCGCCTTCGTACTCTTGGGTCGCCGTCGTACCGATCGGCAGCTGGGCCTCAACTGGGACGGCGCTGTCGGTCGTGCTGCCGTTGCCGAGTTGTCCGTATTGGTTGTTGCCCCAGTCCCACACCTGGCCGTTGACGAGAGCCGACGATGCGGTGGGACCGGCGCTGATCTCCGTGATCGTCCCGCTCGGTAGACCAGTGACCACCACCGGTGTGGTGCTGTTCGCGAATGTGCCGTTGCCGAGTTGGCCGTGGGCGTTGTTGCCGCAGGCGACCATGGTGCCGTTACTCAACAGGTACGTCATATGGGTCCCGCCACCGGCCGCCGCCACCACTCCCTGGAGCAGCGGGATCCGAATGGGGGAGTTGTACTCCGTCCTGGTTCCCAGACAGAGCTGACCACCCGAATTCCAACCCCATCCATAGACCGCACCCGACGTTGTGACGGCTACGTCGGTGTCGTCCGATTCGCCGATAGCGGCGATGGAGGGAAGTCCGGGTACCTCGACGGCACCCTCGAGCGCATTGCGGGTGCCCCCGAGCCCCAGCGCGCCTTTCTCGCCCAGGCCCCACACGAACACGTGTCTGATGTGTCTCCCGGCCAGGGCCATACCGGACGCGTTTCCCGCTTGGATGGCGACCACGCCGCTCAAGCGCTCGAGGGCGGTAGGTGAGTTCAACCCTTGGCTGGTTCCGTTCGACTCGGCATACGCACCCCAGTGCAGAGTCGTGTCCGTAGGGATCTGCGCCGACGAGACTGCCATGGGTATGGCGACCGACGCTCCGACGATCAAAACAGGAGCACCCAAGCGCGCGAAGAAATAGCGACCAAATATCACGAAGCCCCCAGTCGGCAACGGCGTCGAGCGCCACCGTATCCAACGTGCACGCCCCATGTGGTGAATCGGAATCCGGCGGAGCGTCCGCCCTGGTGGGGCATCATCGGTCAGATCCGACAGCTGGCTGAAACGCTCGCGCCGCGGGCGACGTTCCAATCACCGACACCATCCGCCGGGAGCCGCTTTCCCCCCAGTCGGCCGGCTCATCCGGCGGATGGTGTCGACCTCAGATCGCCGAGAGGCTCGCTGGAAGACCTTCGGCTCGCCACATCGTCGCTGGTAGTGGTGCATCCACCTCTCCGCAGACAGGTGCCGTTACCCTTAGTCACTACGCGGACCATGACTGAAACCCGACGCAGGCACACGGCCCTTCGACTCGCTGTACTCGGCGGTGTCGTCGGGGCCGTCGTGGCATTCTCTGTACCGGCATTCGCCTCCGCCGTGCCTCCGAAGATCACCCCGACCACGGCCACCTTCGCCATCCCCGCCGGCAGCACCTCCACATGGACACTGAACCTCTGGTCCCACACCGTTCTGGAAGGCTCGGACCACGCCACGTCGGGCGTATTGATAGTGGCGGTACCGGCCACCAGCGACTGCACGTTCCAGGCCGATGTGACCGTCGTCCCGGTCGATGGAACGCGCTTCTTCTACTCCGGAAAGCGGGCAACCGTGCCCGGTTGCGGTCCTCCCCAGACCATCGGGGGCCACATCTTCCTCTGTAGTGCGTCCGGCGGCCCGACGACGAGTGAAATCTCCGGCGGAACCCTCGCGGCCAGCGGGCCACAGACGGTGGGGGCGCAGGCGAACCCGTTGGGACCCATACACGTCGCCACCGGGAACTACACCATGGCGGCAACATCTCCGTCGGGCTATGTCTTCGTTCCCTGTGGTGGATCCGCCACCATCGGCTCGACCGGCGCGTCGGCGTCAGAGCTGGTCGACGTGCCCGCCGGCGGGACCGGTGTCGGCAGTTTCTATGTGGTGCTCGCACCGACGGGATCGCTCGGAGGAGGAGGATCCCCGGGGGGGTCCGGCCCGAACGTCGGTCCCTCGACCAGTCCGGGAACACCGGGGCCGACATCAAGTCTCACGAAGCAGAGTCACCCCGTGACCCGGGTCAGGAGCGGAAGTCTCGCCTTCACCGGAATGAACCCCGGACCGCTCCTGCTTTCAGGGCTGCTGGCTCTCGTCCTCGGCACACTTGCAACGGCCACGTCGCGTGTCCGCAAGAGGCGTGCCGGGGGATCCACCGCCGGTCCCTAGATCCATCCAGCGGAGCCCCGCAACACCTTCGGCACTGGCGCGTCCATCGCCGCGAGGGGCACAACCCCCCCATGTAGGCTGCTGGTCCCACAGAACAGTGTCGGGTCAGCGGCGAGAAGGGCCTTCAGGGTTGGCACAATCGAGATCGCTTGGGGCGTGTCGGTATGGCACCGACGTCGCCCATGGGGGGTTCCGGACGACATCGCACCGCCCGGATGCCAGGCCTCCTTCGAGGGTGACGTCGTAACCGGATGGCTCGCCCGATTTTCATCGTCGGATGTCCGCGGTCGGGTACGACACTGCTGCGGCTCATCCTCGACTCCCATCCGTCGGTCAGCGCCGGACCCGAGTCCCGATTCCTCTGGGGTCTCCGGGCCATCGAAGAACGGAACTGGTCGACCCTGGAGGGATTCGGCCTGTCGCTCGACGAATGGCACGCCAACGTCCGCACTTTGTTCGAGGCTTTCCACCTCCGCTACGCCGAGCACCAGGGCAAGACCCGTTGGGCCGACAAGAGTCCTGATTATGCACTGATGCTCGACTATGTCGACGTGCTGTACCCCGACGCACAGATCGTGCACATCGTCCGCGATCCCCGGGACGTCATCGACGCATGGCGCCGCTTCTACGGCTTGAAGAGCGTCCACCGGGCCGCCCGGGCGTGGGTCCGTTACGTGCGATCGGCCCACGACTTCGCCGCCCGGCACGGTGATGACAAGGTGATGGAGCTGCGCTACGAGGACCTGGTCCGCGAGCCGGAATCCACCCTCCGCCCGCTCTTCGCCTGGCTCGGGGAGTCCTGGGACGACTCAGTGCTGGAATTCGCCGATCGGCCGCACACCTTCGGTGCCGGACCGCTGCGTCTGGAGGACGAACAGTGGACCCGGCGCAACGGAAAGGTGCGCACGACGTCGATCGGCGTCGGCCGCGGGCCCTCGACGGCTCTTCCCTTTGTCATCGTCAGACGCACGGGAGGCGACCTGCTGAGGGTCTTCAGCTATGAATAGTCGCCCACCGCGGCGCGAACTGTCCGGAACGCGGCCAGCTCATCCGCACGTCCGGTCGCTGCGCAGACGGATCAGACGGGAGAAGCGTTTCGTCATCCGGGGGCTCCATGACCCGAAGCTGTTCGCCTACCGTGCCCGACGGGCAGCTTCGCCCAAAGCGACATTTCTCGAGCTCAACCACGATCCGGCCCGCACCCTTCTTTTGGTCGGGAGTGGACGCAGCGGAACCACCTGGCTGGCGGAGGTCCTCGTCGACGCACTCGACGGTCGCCTGGTCTTCGAGCCGCTTCGCACCCAATCGGTCCCCTGGACGTGGCCGGTTCGCTTCGGCCACTACATCGATCCCGATGACGAACCGGATCCGGCGGTAGCCAAGGTGGTGGACAGGGTCTTGAGAGGACGTGTCCGCAACCGATTCACGGACAAGTACAACAAGGCCCGCTTTCCCCGCTGTCGCGTCGTGAAGGAGGTCCGCGCCACCAACCTGCTGCCCTGGATCGTCCGTCGCTATCCCCGGACGCCGGTGGTGTATCTGCTGCGTCATCCGGTGCCCACCGCGTGGTCGGTGAACGAGCTCGGTTGGCCGGGGAAACTCGACCAGTTCCTGGCCCAGGAGTCGCTGATGCACGGGCCTCTGGAGCCGTTCCGGGCGCTGATCGCCGAGGCGGCCGCATCTCCTGACGTGTTCCACCGGACCGTCCTGCAGTGGTGCCTCGAGAACTACGTACCCATCCAGTTGCTCGAGGGCGATCACGCTCATGTCGTCTTTTACGAACAGATGGTTTCCGATCCGCGGAGCGAGCTCGAGAGACTTCAGGCGTACCTGGAGACGTTCGGTCCGGCTCGGTGGGATATGCAGATGGCCTCGGTGAAGAACGTGACGAGGCCCTCGCGCAGCAACTATCGGGGCACGGATGTGACGGCAGGATCGACTCGGCTCGACGGCTGGGTCGACGAGATCCCGAGCGCCCGGGTCGAGAGCGCCCTGGCGCTGATGCGGGGATTCGGCCTCGATCGTCTCTACGACATATCCACTCGGCCGTTGATCCGAGCCGACGAGGTCCTGCTCGGCGGTCGGAGGAGGCCACCATCCGTGGCTTTGTAGATTTCATCAGAGGCCCGGTCGACGTCGGATCTGCACCTCACCTCTCGACACGCAACCACCGTTGCCCGTTGGCCACGCCGTAGTCGAGCTGGCGGACCCTCAGTCCTCGACTCTCACACGCCGTCGCCACTCGACCGAAGGGGTAACGGACCAGGCCCGAGACGCCGGATCGGTGACTGCGGCCGACCCAGGCCTCGGGGTTGGAACCTTCCTTGGACGGGATGCGTCGAGCCACCGCTGGTAATCGGGCCGGCAACGCCGGCAGACGGTCGGCGGGCAGGTAGGACGCCAGGAAGACCCCGCGTGGCGAGCTCGCCACGAACGCATCGAGCATGGCTTCTATCTGCGCAAATGAAGCATGCGTCCATACGGACCGGGCAAGAACGAAATCAAAGGCAACGCCGAACTCTGAGAAATCGAATGCGTCGTTGTCAGAGAAGGCGGGAGCCGCCCGCACCAGGGTCTCGGGCTCGACAATGACATCGAGACCCGCCTGGAGCATCTCGGCGTTGGGTTCGATCCCGAAGTAACAGGCCCGGTCCAGGAAGTGCATGAGCCAGTAGCCACCGCGCAAGCACCCGCAACCCACGTCGAGGACCCGGGCCTGGGGCCACAGACCTTCGTGCAGCATCATCTCGAGCTGCATACGACCGACCGACGCAAAGTCCCTTGGCGGACCCCCGACGAACATGATCTTGGAGAGTCGCTCAGCGCGCGATTGAAGTCCATCCATGGAGCCATCTCCGGTTCGCATAGAGCGCGACATTTCCCGGCAGCCTAATCCTGGTCCGTGATCGTCCGGAGGAGGACCCTGGTCCGCATCCGGTCTCGGCCGCCGCTACTTTTGTAGCCTGGACGATCTGTGGAAAGGACGAGATGACCGGGATCGCGGCGCGACACGCCCTGGCGACGGGGTGGCGTGACGGTCGATGAAGATCCTCTGTGTACTCCAGGACTTCCCGTGGCCGACCCGCCTCGGTACCCACCTGCGCTCGCAACAGGTGGTCGCCAGCCTCGCCGAATTGGGTGAGCTCGACCTCTTCAGCTTGGTCTATCCGAATCGGCCCGAACCTACCGACCTACCCTCCGGCGTGCAGGTCACCCGGTTCGAAGTCGTGACCGGCGTGAAACCGAAATACTCGGTGGGACGTCGCCTGCGCTGGATCATGACTCGTGGCCGACCGCTGGAGGTGATCGCCTCCGAATCCGACGCCGTCCGCACTCGCTTTGCTGCGTGGCAGAACGGCCCGTACGACCTGGTGTGGTTCAATCGGGCCGGCACCTTCGAAGTGCTCGGACGCCCGCACCTGGGCCGGACGATCGTCGACCTCGACGACCTCGAGGACCAGAAGATCCTGGGCCGGCTGGAGGCGATGCGCCGGCAGTCGGTCGGCGGTGGCATCGGCGGGTGGATCCACGGACACGTCGCCGCCCTGCAAGCCCGTCGCAACGCCGCACGGTGGGTCACACTCCAGAGCAGTATCGCCGGCTCGGTCGACACCGTGGTGCTGTGCAGCGAGCACGACCGCGTTGTCGCCGGCCTCCCGAACGCCGTGGTGGTACCTAACGGCTACGACGCACCGCCAGAGCCGGTCGGTCGGGCCGACGTCGGCGATCCCCCCGTGATCATGTTCCAAGGCAGCATGCGTTACGGACCGAACACCGACGGTGCACGCTGGTTCGTCACGGAGATCGCTCCACTCATCCGCCGGCACTTGCCCAGCGTCCAGGTGAGGTTGGTGGGAGATCCTGACGGCGTGGTGATGGGGCTCGACCACCGGCCGCAGGTCACTGTGGTCGGGAGCGTCGAGTCGATGGATCAGGAGCTGGCACGCGCCGACCTGGCTGTCGTCCCCTTGCGCTACGCCAGTGGGACCCGGCTCAAGATCCTCGAGGCTCTGGCGCACCGCATTCCCGTCGTTTCGACCGAGATAGGGGCCCAGGGACTCGGGCTCGAACCTGGCCGGCACCTCTTGGTGGCCGACGACGCCGCGGGTTTCGCCCAGGCCTGCGTGGCCGCTCTCACCCGACCGGAGCTGCGGCGACGACTCGTCGCGGAAGGTCAGTCCGCCTTCCTCCAGAACCACCAGTGGTCCAACGCACGCGAACGCATCCGAACCTTGGCGCAGGGGAGTCCGACACCGGCGTCAAGTGGTCCCGGGTCGTCGTAGAGCACTCCTCCAGAACCCGCGCGACCAGAATGCCCAACATGCCGGACAAGAGTCGCCTGGGCCCGGTGCGTTTCGCCGTGAGAAGCAGGGTCCGCCGGCTGACGAGGACGCCCTTCGACGCCGGTCGCGGGGCTGCCATCCTGGTGCACTGCGCCCACCACAAGGTGGGAACCGTGTGGTTTCAACGGGTCCTCTCAACGGTGGCCGGGTACTACGGCCTGCGTTTCACCGAAGTCCCGGAGTCTGATGGCATGTCGCAACGGGCGGTGTCGGGGTCCGATGTCGACATTGTGGTGTACCACCGGGCCAACGACTTCCGGCCACAGGAATACGCCACTCGGGGATACCGGGCCTCCCATTTGATACGGGACCCGAGAGACATCGTGGTCTCCGGCTATCACTACCACCTGCGGACCGGGGAGTCTTGGGTGCACGTGCCCGACGACCGGTACCAGGGCCTCAGCTATCAGGCTTTCCTGCTCGGCCTCGACGAACACGACGGTCTCATGGCCGAGATCGAACGATCGGCGCGGTCGACGCTCGCCGACATGGACGCCTGGTCCGATTCCGGACCGGCGGTCCTCGAGTTGCGATACGAAGACTTCGTGAGGGACGAGAAGAGAGCTTTCACGGACCTGTTCCGGTTCTACGGCTTCAACGACACTGCCGTCGACCGAGGGTCGAGGATCGTCGAGCAATTCAGCCGACAGCACGGTCCGCATGCAGCCGACGTTGATCCCCATGTCCGGTCCGGGGAACCGGGAGAGTGGCGAAGCCAATTCGGCGCCGACCACGTGGCTCGGTTCAAGGAGCTGACGGGGGATCTGGTCGTTCGTCTCGGCTACGAAGACGATCCCGGCTGGTGAGCCACGGACCCGATCAAGGTTCTCATCCGCTCGTCGACGGCCTCCCACTGGAAGTGGGCCAAGAAGGACTTGTGCGCTTCGTCGACCAGGCGTCGACGTAGCTGCGCATCCTCCAGGAGCCGCACGCAGGCCGAGGCGAAGCCCTCGGCGTCATCGGCTAGCAGCAGGTGTCGGCCGTCCTCGAAACCCAGACCCTCAGCCCCGAGCGTCGTCGAGACGACGGGGATGCGATGGGCGGCGGCCTCGAGGATCTTCACGCGGGTCCCGCTGCCGTAGCGCAGGGGGACCACCACCAGGTCCGCTCGGGCCAGCTCAGGCTCGATGGCCGGGACCCACCCCACCACCGTCACCTCGGGCGGACGGTCCAGCCGGGCGACGGTGTCGCTCGGCTCTCCCACCAGTCTGAGCGTCACGTCCCCTATTCGCTCGCTGACCCGGGGGAGGATGCTCGATACCAGGAAAGCCGCGGCATCGGCGTTGGGTGGGTAGGCGTAGGAGCCGGCCAGCAGCAGGGTGGGGGGGCGGCCCACCTGGTCGCGGCCGACGGGGTGGGCGGGTGCCTCGTACCCGTTGGGCACCACCGTGACGTTGGCCAGACCCGAGCGGCGAGCGTCGAGCTCGCTACACAGGACGACCCGGTCGACGTCCCCGGCCACCGAGCGCTGCAGGCGGGACCAACGAGAGGCATTCGTCGTGGCCTGGACGTGTCCCAGGGCGCGGCGGCCCCGGGAAGCGATCCCTCCGCCGGCACCGTCAGCCCGCGTGGCCGACAATCGCCCCAGGATCTTCTGGTCCTCCAGATCGTCGAGATCGACGATGGTGGGGCCCAGACGAGGCCGGGCCAGAAGCTCGAACGTCGCCGCCTTGCTGAACCAGGCGATGTCGTAGGCGTCCGCCCTCCAGGACTCGAACTCGTGGCGGGGGCCGGCGGAGCTCTCCTGGACGAGCTCGAGCGGGAGCAGCGAGGACGTCAACCACCGGAGCCGTCTCCCCACAGACCAGACGGGAGGGGGGCGGACGACCGTCCTCAGTCGGACGTTCGTGAGCCCGGCCGGCAGCACGCACGGCTCGCTGCGGCGGGCGGGCACGAAGGCGAAGAGGTCGGTTTCACCGAGGTCCGAGGCGACCTCGATCACCTTGGCCAGGCGCAGGTGCGAGCCGATCCGAACCGGCCAGGGGAAGTCCTGGGCGACGACGAGGCACCTCATCCGTCGCTCTACGGACATCGGCGATCAGGCAGGAACGAAGGGGCTCGGTTGTGGGCGTTCGAGAGGAACGTGTCTCTCGAGGATCGGCGTCGTTCAGAGACGCCGTTGGGCATCGCTACTTTGAGTGCAATCCATAGAGCTCGATGATGAACCCGACGGTGAGCAGGACGCCCGCGACCATCGTGGTCGCACGTTCCACCGTCCGGCTCATCGACCGCAGCCCGAACAGTCCGGACAGGAATACGGCGACCCCGCCCACACCGGCGATGAGAATTCCGATTTCCTGCAGGTGGCGCTTCTGCGCGGCGGTCGTGACAAGGAGAAGATGCATGGCCCGGAGTATCGCTTATCGTTCGGGGAGATGCCAGCTTGCCGGCACCGGCTGAGCCCGGATCGCTGGCTCGCCGTGACGGATCCTGTTCGGAGACCGGCGGCCAGGCACGCAGGGGCCTGGCCGGGGATGCCGGGTCGGAGCGGTAGCGTCGGCGCTCTATGGCCCTCTACGCACTCGGTGACCTGATCCCCACTATCGACGCCGACGCCTTCGTCCATCCTGACGCCGTCATCATCGGAGCGGTCCGGCTCGGACCCGACGCCACGGTATGGCCGGGTGCGGTCCTGCGCGGGGACTACGGCGAGATCTCTGTGGGGGCCCGCACGTCCATCCAGGACGGCACCGTCATTCACGCCGGTCCCGGTTTTCCCACTCGTGTCGGCGAGGGCTGTGTCGTCGGCCACCTCGTCCATCTGGAGGGGTGCATCCTCGAGGACGAGTGCCTCGTCGGGTCGGGTGCCGTGGTTCTTCATCACGCCGTGGTGGGAACGGGGGCGACAGTGGGGGCGGGAGCGGTGGTACCCAACCGGGTCCAGATCCCTCCCCGGGCCTTGGCCGTCGGCGTTCCGGTCGTCGTGAAACCCGAACGCTCGCACGTCGACGGTATCCGTGTGGCGGCCCAGGAGTACATCCGAAACGGTCGCCGCTATCGCAAGGAGCTACAGCGCATCGACTGACGATACCCCGCCGGAGGACGTCCCCCGGCGGACGATGACGGCCACGGGCGGAGCGGGATAGCCGGCGCGCTCGCCCGGACGCCAGCCCGCCGCCAGCTTCTGTTCGGCGACGCCGCCTTCGGCCCAGATATGACAGGTGTTGCGCGGAAATAGCATGGGGCGGGCCGACGGTGCCGCGTCGAGATGTTGCCAGTCCCGTTCCCGCGCCCGGCACGACGTCATGGCCTGGATCACCACGGGGCCGACCGTGCGGGCGAGCTGCTCGAGGTGCGTACATCCCCGCGCGCCGCCGAAGCGTTCTGTCACCGCCCGCGTATACCCACGGCTGATGTTCAATCCGACGAGGTCACTGAACGCACCGGTAATGGCGGGACACTCGGCATGGGGGAAGCGTCCCATCGTGGCCACCGCCCTCGTGATCGTGAGGTCGTCCTTGCGGACTGTCAGTGCGAGGTCCATGTCGTGGACGTGCTCGACGCGGTCGGTGGCGGCCGCCCACGGACGCTCGTCTCGCAGCCTCGCCGTGACGGAGAGGGAGTCTCCCTCATCGAAGGCCTCGAATTCGATCGTGCGGCGATGGACGGCCATCTTCTCATTGGTCATGGAGGTGATCCTCGCGCGTCGGTCTCGCGCTGCTGACGGTGGGGCGTGGATTTCGGGCCAAGAGTGACTCTCCACTTAAGAGTGAGAGTTCTGGCCCGGTGGTAGGGAGATGGGGATCAAACCGCAGGTCACGAGGTCTGCTTTGTCGCACCCCGGGACAGGGGCCGTAACAACGGCACCGGGGGCCGACCTGCGGACACCGCTCAGCGTGCTCAGGAGGAGATTCGCCTTGGCCACATTGGGGATATGGGCGACCGGGTTTGGCCAGCCGATCGCTGCCGTGGGGCTGGGATAAGGAGGAACGGCCTCGAGGTGACACGTCCGTAACTACCCCGGTGTGACCGCTTTGGGGGTAGGATGACCCTGCACCTGAGGTGGAGGAGGAACCCCGAGATGGTCGATCGTTCCCGGCGCGACGCGACAGGTTCCGTGTCGAGCGCGTCGAACCAAGTTCCCGATGGTTTTCGCGGACCTCAGGTCTGCACCCTCATCGGAATCAGCTACCGCCAGCTCGACTACTGGGCGCGCACCGGTCTGTTGCGTCCGTCGATCGCCGATGCCCGCGGCAGCGGGACACAACGTCGCTACTCGTACCACGACGTCCTCGAATTGAAAGTCATCAAACAACTCCTGGACGCCGGCATCTCCCTCCAGCGCGCACGGCGCGCCGTCGAATGCATGCGCGATGGACTCGGCGGCGACCTCGCCGCCACCAATCTCGTTCTTGTCGGAACCAACTCCGTCCTGGCCCACGGCGACGGAGAGGTCGTCGACCTGTTGAAGGGTGGGCAAGGGGTTCTCAACATTGTTCCTCTGTCGGGTGTGGTCGAAGAACTGAACGCCGACATCCGTCGGATCGAGCGTGAGGCGCAGGGCCCTTCCAAGGTCGGCACCGCGCGGGCGGCGGCGGAGGCGGCAGGCAGCTGACGGTGGGAGCCTCGATGCCGCCGGGGGACGGTTTGACGATACCCTTCGCACACGAGTCCGAGCGGCATTTCGCCGAGCTCCTCGATTTCTACGGGGTGCGATGGGAATACGAACCCGTCGAGTTCACCCTCGAATGGCACGAGGACGGCACACCGGCGGCGGCCTTCCGACCTGACTTCTATCTTCCCGACCACCGGTGCTTCATCGAGCTGACGACGCTGTCTCAGAAGCTCGTGACCCGGAAGAACGCCAAGGTGCGCCGCCTACGGGAGCTCCATCCCGCCGTCGAAGTGAAGCTGCTCTACCAGCGGGACTATCTCGCCCTGCTCGGCAAATACGGGTTCTCCCGAACCTCGTCGCCCGCCGCGTAAGGATCCCATCGATCACCTAATCCGCAGACGGCCTCCGCAAAACGTCGGCCGGATTGATGCGTGGCCGGGGCGAGGCACCGTAGATGCGGTCCAGCCCGAATTCGGCGGCAATGGCGACGGCCCGGTCGATTCGTTCGTGGGTGGCGGCCGGCGGCCAGGCGTTGAGCGCCTCAGGACCGAGCGTGATGGCGGTGCCGAGCAGATTGGTGATCGACGCCCGCTCGAAGACCGGCCGGCTCACCACCGGGGCGTCCCACCCACCGGCGCCGTAGCGGCGCAGAAAGGTCAGCAGTCGGTCGAACTCCCGGTCGGGATCCTCGACCAGCGCCTCGTAGAACACAACGTGTACCGAACCGGACGGAAGCAACTCGACGGGGACGACGTTCTCCAGGCACCACCGCAGGACGTGCCGTTCGAAGAGGTCGGTGCTCCCGGCGAGTCGGACGGCGACCTGAGCGTGGCGGAGAAGGGGGCCGCCCATGAGGGCCTGCTGTCCCAGGAAGTCGTCAAGGCATGGATCCCAGCCGAGAGCAGTGGCTGATAGTGCCACCGACACCGGATGCCGCAGCAGGTAGACCACGGGCACGTTCTGGAAATGAGCGATGACCCAGGGGAGGAGATTCGTGGCCCTGATCTCCTTCACCAGGCGGTTGCGGCTGATCCGTCTGGTGTTGAAGCGGTTGACCCATTCATCTCGCACGCGGCCGGCCAGGATTCGACCGAAGGACGCCTCCAGCCCGGCGTCGGGAACGGCGGGGTCGACGTAGTACCCCCACAAGGTGGCCTTCGGCGGACGGAGCCGCTTGGGTCGCAGCGGCTCGAACAGGACCCGACAGCCGAAGGCGTCGGCGACGACATCCGAGAGCCACGTCGACCCGCTTCGTCCACTACTGGCCAGCAGCAGGGCCCGGGCCGGATCGTGGTTGAGCTGAAGATAGGACACCTGCGGCGACGACGCCCGACGGAGCCGGCGCCGTAGAAGCCGAGGGCGGCGCGCCGCGTGATACACGAAGGACAATTCGCGACGAATGTGTCCGACCCGGGGCGGGACTTCTCGTTCCCACCGGGGCCGGGACTCCGGCGCGACGTCACTCATAGCGGACGGGTCAGCATACCGTCGCAGCCCCGGCGCCGCCGCGGGGGTCGGGTATCGTCCCGGCATGCGCTGGACCGACGTGCGAAGAGGCGACGCCCGCCGGTCTCGGGCTCTCACCGACGACGCACCCCCCGCCGGCCCATCGCAGATCGGCCCATCGCAGATCGGCCCATCGCAGACCGGGCCGACGTGACCACCGACCGACCGGGCGCCATCGCCGGTCAGCTCGCGGCGACCGATGAGCCACAGCCGACGCTGCGCCGTCGCATCAAGCGCCTCCCCGTCGTGCGGCCGGTGTGGCGCCGGGTCCACCGCTTCCGTCTCCAATGGCCGGACCGGAAGCTGGCAGCGCGCGCCTGGATCGGTTCCTCCCCTCTGTGGTACCGGTTGGCTCGTCGACGCGACAAGGAGATCCTGCTGTGCCTCGGAGACAGCCACTGCGACGCCTTCATCGCCATCCGCCGCCGGAAGCTGCTGACGCGGACCTGGCTGAACGTGCTCCCGGTGGGCGGGGCGACCGCTCGCGGCATGAGCAACCCCGACTCGACGACAGGGGCGCTGCAGACGTTCGAGCGCTTCATCGGCCGGATCCCGCCCGACGCCCCCGTACTGTTCTGCCTGGGTGAAGTCGACTGCGGCTACCTTCTGTGGTCGCTCGCCGAACGCAACGGCACCGACGTCAAGGACGAAGCGGCACGATCGCTCGACGCCCTGTTCGCCTTCCTGGAGGATCTGCGCGGCCGCAGCCCCCGGACGATCCTGCTGACGACAGTTCCACTTCCCACCATCGTCGACCTCGCCCGGTGGAAGGGGCTCGATGGCGCCCGCGGTTCGGTGAAGGCCGACATCGCGGCCCGCACCGAGCTGACACGGTGGTTCTGCCAGCAGCTACGTACCAGAGCCGCCGACCACGGTTGTCGACTTGTCGACTACGAGGAGGACATCCTCGATCCGCGGACCGGTCTGGTCGCCTCGCGCTTCGTCCATCCAGATCCGCACAACCATCATCTCGATTACGGACCGTTGGCGCCGATCCTGGCGGACAAGCTGCGGGCGACGGGCTTCGCCTGAGCGTCGATCTACCGGGGGTGACCCGTCGGGCTCACGACGTCGTCGGCGCCGGCGGCCCGAGAAGAACCTCGTCGGGGTGCAGCCTCGGCGTCGGCGACCTGTCGTAGATGCGGTCGAGGCCGAACGCGGCGAGGAGCTCGACGGCCTGATCCACGTCGCCGGGGGACACCTCGTCGGGCCAGCGATCGGCTCCCTCGGGGCCGGAGGAGACGACACTGCCGCGGTAGTTGGTGAGCGACCCACGATCGAAGAGGACCGGACGGTCCGGATCGAAGGGCCAACTGCCGTGCGATGACCGGTTTACGTATTCGGCCACCCGTCGAAATTCCACCTCGGGGTCACGCCGCAGCGACTCGTAGAAGACGACCAGAGCGGTGCCGGGCGACAGGTGGTTGATCGGAACAAGGTTCTCCAGGCACCAGCGCAGGACATGCTGCTCGAAGAGACCACCCGACCCGGCCCGGCCGGCGATGAGGTCGGCGAACGGGGCCATGGGGCCGTTCAACAGGTCGGCCTGGTTCAGATAGTCGGCCAGACTGGGGTCCCAGCCGAGGTCGGTGGCGGACCGCGCCACGGCCACCGGGTGACGCAGGAGGAACAGGATCGGCAGGTCCGGGAACCTGGCCGCCACCCACGGGAGAAGGTTCGTGGTCCGGATCTCCTTCACCAACCGGCGGCGGGGAAGCCGCACGGCGTTGTCCTGGTCAACCCATCGGCCCCGGAGGCGACCGGCGAACGTGCGCCGCAGAGCGGAGACGAGGGCGGGGTCGTCGGCGCCCCGAGCGACGTAGTAGCCCCACACCGGCGCTCCGTCCGGTCGGCCCCCCCGGCTCCGCCATGGTTCGAACAGCACGCGGCAGGCGAAGGCATCGACCAGCATTTCGGACAGCCATGTGGACCCGCTCCGACCGCTGCTGGCGAGCAGCACGGTCCGGCCTTCGTCATGGTTCAGATCCAGGTAGGTGACGCGGGGGGAGGCGAGCCATCGGATCCGCCTGGGCACCGACGTGGGGTGCTGCACCGCCCGACGCACCAAGCCCGCCTGGCGCCGACGTCTCCGGTGCACCGGCGGAAGTCCGACGGTGTCGGCAGGCAACTCGGGCCCAGGGCCGAGGTCGCCGTCGGATCCGTCGCGTTCGGGCATGGGCAGGGCGGGAGCATACCGTCGGGCGCCCGGGCCACCCGACGCTGACGCACGAACGCGGCTGGCGTATTCCCCAGGGCTCCTACATCCGGTCGGATCGCCATTGGCGATCTCCGGGTCGGATGACACGGTGCCAGCAAGCAATTCAGCCTTTGGTGCGCCGCGTGGCGTGGCCGCCGTGAGTGCTCACCCCAGCCAACGAGGCGGTCGGCCCCCGTTAGGCTGGGCTCCGTGACGCCCTCCACGTCCCTGCCGTCCTCCGCCGGCGCGCCCGTCGCTGACGACTCTTCGGAGTCACTGCGGCACTCGCCCCTGGAACAGTGTCACCGCGCCCTCGGGGCCAAGCTGGTGGGTTTCGGGGGCTGGCTGATGCCGCTCGCCTACCCCACAGGCACGTTGGCCGAGCACCGGGCGTGCCGGAGTGCGTCGGTGGCCTTCGACGTGAGCCACTTGGGGACGGTCCGCCTGGAGGGCTCCGACGCCTTCGACGCCCTGCAGCGCGAGCTCACCAATGACCTGCGCAAGATCGCACCGGGGCGCGCCCAGTACACCCACCTGCTCGATCCCGATCGACGGGTCGGTGGCCGACGACATCATCGTCTGGTGGATCGCCGACGACGTGTTCGACGTCATGCCCAACGCCTCCAACACTCAGAGGGTGCGGGAGGCCATCGGGGGGCGCGACACCACCGCCGAACGGGCCGTGATCGCCGTCCAGGGACCCGACGCGCGACGACGGCTCGAGTCCGTCGCCCCGAATGCCGCCGGTGTGGCGCGCTTCGGTGTGGCGGCGGTTCACGTGGCAGGAGGCCCCGTGCACGGTGGCGGGCACCGGGTACACGGGGGAGGACGGCGTCGAGTGCGCCGTCCCCGCCGCCATCGCCGCGTCGTTCTGGCAGGCGTTGCTCGATGAAGGCGTCGTCCCTGCCGGGCTCGGGGCCCGTGACACCCTGCGGCTCGAAGCCGGTCTGCCGTTGCACGGGCAGGATCTGGGTCCGGGAATCACGCCACTGCAGGCCGGGCTGGGTTGGGTGGTGGGATGGGACAAGGGTGACTTCCGGGGTCGGGCCGCGCTCGAGCGTGAGCGTGATGCCGGGCCCCGACGCCGGCTGCGCGGCCTCGTGGCCGACGGCCGCCAGCCCCCCCGTCACGACGACGCCGTCCTGCGGGACGACGCGCGGGTGGGCACGGTGACGAGTGGGAACTTCTCTCCCGTGCTCGAACAGGGGATCGCCCTGGCGCTGCTCGAAACGGCGGCCGCCATCGGAGAGGGTCACGCCGTGGTGCTCGAGGTGCGCGGCCGGCAGGTGCCGGCCCATGTCGTACCGTTGCCGTTCGTGCGCGCCGGTCAGAGGGCGGGTCGGGTCGGGGGGGAGCGCTGATGTCCGGGTACTCGCCGCATACCGACGCCGAGATCACCACCATGCTCGAGTTCCTCGGCTTGTCGTCGCTGGACGACCTCTTCGCCGTCGTCCCCGCCGCTCTGCGACTGACCGGCGGTCTCGACCTACCCGACGGGATGACGGAGCCCGACGTGCTCGCCTACATGGGCGACCTGGCCGCGACCAACCGTCCCGCCGGCCGCGACCTGGTGTGCTTCGCCGGGGGCGGGGCCTACGACCACGAGGTTCCCGCGGTCACCCGGGCGCTCGCCTCACGGTCGGAGTTCGTGACGTCGTACACCCCCTATCAGCCCGAGGTGGCCCAGGGTGTACTGCAGGCGGTGTTCGAGTTCCAGACCCTCGTGGCCCGCCTGACGGGGATGGAGGTGGCCAACGCCTCGCTCTACGACGGGGCCACAGCCACCGTCGAAGCGGTGAACCTCGGGGTGGCGGCCACCGGACGCGACACGGTGTGGGTGTCCCGGGGGCTCAACCCGGCATGGCGGGAGGTCCTGGCCACGTTCGGCGCCGGGACCGGGCACCGGCTGGTCGACGTGCCGCTCACCAACGGGACGACGCAGTGGGCCGACACTCTGTCCACCACCGACGAGCAGCCCGGGGTGGTGGCGGTCGCCTACCCGAATTACCTGGGTTGCCTCGAAGACCTGGCGGCGGCACGGGCGGTGTGCGACCGCACGGGGGCGCTGCTGGTGGTGGCCTTCGATCCCATCGCCGCCGGCGTGCTCCGGCCCCCGTCGGCCTGGGGAGCCGACGTGGTGGTGGGGGAGGGGCAGGCGCTGGGCATGCCGCTCGGCTTCGGCGGCCCCTATCTGGGGCTCTTCGCCTGCGGCCTGTCCCAGGTCCGGCGCCTGCCGGGCCGGCTGGTGGGGGAGACGGTGGACACCGAGGGTCGGCGCGCCTATGTCTCGACGTTGCGTGCCCGGGAGCAAGACATCCGCCGGGAGAAGGCGACGTCCAACGTGTGCACCAACCAGACCCTCATGGCCGTCACCGCCGCCATCCAGCTGGGTTGGTTGGGGACGTCGGGCATCGCCGAAGTGGCCCGGCGGTCGGCGCAGGCGACGCACTACTGCCGGACGAAGCTCCTGGGGCTCACCGGAGTCGAACCGCTCGTCGACGGTCCGGTGTTGCGGGAGTTCGCCCTGCGTCTGCCCGTGGGCGCTGCGGTCGCCATCGAACGACTCGTCGACGAAGGATTCCTGGCCGGGATCGCCCTCGACCCGGACTACACCTCGGGGGGTGACGACGGGCTCCTAGTGGCCGTGACCGAGCGCCGGACGCGGACGGAGATCGACGCCTTCGTCGACGCCGTGGCCAAGGTGGTGCGCTGATGACCGCCTCGGTCGCCGACGTGACCCCCGAGCCGGCGGCCGGTGGCCGGGCGTCGAGCGCGCCGCTACTCGGGCGCGACACCGAGCCCACCCTCTTCGAGCTCTCGCAGCCCGGGCGCAAGGCGTGGCAATTGCGGACCACGGGGATCCCCGAGGTGCCCCTCGTCGAGTTCGTCCCCCCCGGCCATCTCCGTGACGCCGCGCCGGAGATGGCCGACGTGTCCGAACGCGACCTGGTGGCGCACTTCACCCGGCTCAGTCACCGGCAGTTCTCCGTCGACCTGGGCGCCTATCCCCTCGGGTCCTGCACGATGAAGTACAACCCGAAGATGTGCGACGCCGTGGCGGCGATGCCGGGCCTGGCCGACGTGCATCCGGCGGCACCGGCGTCGTGCAGCCAGGGGTGGTTGCGACTGCTCGTCGAGCTCGAGGAACAGTTGTGCACCATCACGGGCATGGCGGCGGCCACTCTGCAGCCGGCCGCCGGCGCCGCCGGCGAGCTGACCGGCCTGTTGCTGATGCAGGCCTGGCACGAGGCCCACGGCGGGACGCGGCACAAGGTGGTCATCCCCGACTCGGCCCACGGGACCAACCCGGCGTCGGTGACGCTCGGAGGCTACGAGGTGGTGACTGTTCGGAGTGACTCCCGGGGCTGCGTCGACCTGGCCGCGCTGCGCGCCGTCCTCGACGACGACGTGGCCGGGATCATGCTCACCAACCCGAACACCCTGGGGCTGTTCGAAGAGGACATCGTGGCCATCGCCGGCGCCGTGCACGAGGTGGGCGGTCTGCTCTACTACGACGGCGCCAATCTCAATGCCATCGTCGGCGTGGTCCGTCCCGGGGACATGGGATTCGACATCGTCCACCTCAACACGCACAAGACCTTCGCCACCCCCCACGGCGGCGGCGGTCCGGGGGCCGGCCCGGTGGCGGTCACCGAACGCCTCGTGCCCTACCTGCCGGGGCCGCGCCCGACTCGGTTGACCGATGGCGCCGGCACCCGCTACGGATGGACGACGACACCGGAGTCGATCGGGCGCGTCCACTCGTGGCACGGAAACGCGCTGGTGCTGGCCCGGGCGCTCGCCTACCTGCTCGTCCACGGCGGGGACGGGCTGGAGCAGGTGGCCGAGCGGGCGGTGCTGAACGCCAACTGGCTGCGGACGAGGCTGTCGGGGACGTACGACGTCCCCTACGACCGGCCCTGCATGCACGAGTGCGTGCTGTCGGCCGCCTCGCTCAAGAAGGCCACCGGCGTGAAGGCCCTCGACGTGGCCAAGCGGCTCCTCGAGGAGGGATTCCACTCACCGACGGTCTACTTCCCACTCATCGTGGACGAGGCCCTGATGCTCGAACCCACCGAGACCGAGAGCCTCCAGACCCTCGAGGCTCTGGCCACGGCCCTGGAGACGATCGCCGCCGAGGCGCGGCTTCCGGGCGGAGCCGAAAAGGCCGCCGGGGCGCCCCATGGCACACCCGTACGCCGCGTCGACGAGGCGCACGCGGCGCGGACCCTCGTCCCCACCTTCGACGCCCGGCGCTGACCCGGAGCACGCCAGTTTCTCGCAGACACGCCCATCGGAGACGCATGGGGGAGCCGAAATGAACGATGCCGACGAGAAAGAGGTCGCCGAGCCTGGGGACGCTGCGTCGACAGGCCCTGGTGACACCGCGTCCACTACCTCGGCCTCGGTGACCGAAGCTCGCCTCGAGCGACTCCTTCAGATACTTCTCTGGGTGGGTAATCAAGACGTCGCCCACGCTCTTCGCACTCTGGCACCGGCGGAAGTGATGCTCCAGCCACTGCCGATTCGGACGGCCCTTCAGATTCTCAGGAAGAAGCGCGATCCGACGAATTTTCTGGGGCAGAGCCAGTATCGAAGCACCATCCCTCTGGTGGCCGAGGCTGTCGCGGAGGCCTGCCAGGATGCCGTGATCTCCGCTCTCGGCGAAGCGGCGGACCACCCTGATCGCGCCCAGTTGCTCACGGCTCTCGGTGAGATCCACGACCAATTCCCGGTGAGCACGATCGCCCTCATGCTGGCCTATGTGGCGGTCACGGACATGGCGGCAGCCGACGTTTGCGACGGGATTCTCGAATCGGAAGAGATCTTCACGATTCCGTCGTCCGTGGTTCCCGGTGACGCCCGATCCAGATCGTGACGTCGGTTTCGCATCAGCACCGCGACAGCCGACGACGTGGTGGCTTGCGTGAACTGATCAGGCTTTCTTCCCGACCTTGCTCTGCTTGGCCTCGCGCTCCGCGTGATGGTCGGTGATGGCCTGCATGATGGCGCCCCCGACGGCCCCGATGAACTCGGGACGGTTCTCCGCCGCCCAGTCGCGCGACCCCACCAGGGAGGGCAGGGATCCCTGGAAGTGGGGGATGACCTCGCGGGCGAAGAGCTCGTAGGAATGCAGCGTCGCCTCGCGGTCGGCCCACTCGTGGGCCATGAGGAGAAAGGTCCCGAATCCACCGGACTGTTCGACGAGCCGCTTGATCTGGGCCACCGCCATCTCCGGTGTCCCGACGACGGCGAAGCCGGTCTCCATGAGGGCGTCGACCAGCTTGTCAGGGTCGAGGGTGGCGGGGGCCAGGGGCAGAGCGGCGACGCGCTCGAAGTAGTCGACCCACTCCGCCAGTCCGAAGGCGACGTCGCGGCGCGCCTGTTCCTCGGTCTCGGCGATGTGCATGGGGCCGACCAGCCGCCACCGGGACCGGTCGACGGTGGTGCCGAACTCGGCGGCCCGTTCCTCCATGGTCACCCAGTGCGATCCGAGGATGTCGAATCCCCCGGCCGTGGTGGCCCCGATGGACAACAGCGACAGACCGAAACGACCGGCCGCCCGGGGCCCCGCCGGCGACACCTGGGCGGCCACGGCCACCTCGAAGCGCGGGTGGGTATAGGGCCGGAGTTGGAGGCGGGCGTCGCGCAGGGTGAACCAGTCCGTCTCCCGGGTCACGAGCTCGGAGCCGTCGAGAAGGGCCAGGATCGCCTCCAGGGACTCTTCCATGCGGTCGCGCTGCACGGCAGGGTCGATGCCCATCATGAAGGCGTCCGACGGCAGCGCTCCGGGCCCGACGCCGAACATCACCCGGCCCCGGGTCAGATGGTCGAGCAGGACCATGCGGTCGGCCAGGATGAGCGGCTGGTGGTAGGGGAGCGAGCTCACCCCCGTTCCGAGGCGGATGTTCTTGGTGCGCTGTGACAGCACGGCGATAGCCACCTCGGGTGAGGCGATGATCTCGTAGCCGGCCGAATGGTGCTCGCCGATCCAGGCCTCGTCGAAGCCGAGTTGGTCGAGGCGGACGATGAGCTCGAGGTCGCGCTCGAGCGCCAAGGTGGGGTTCTGCCCGACGGGATGGAAGGGGGCCAGGAATGTGCCGAAGGTAAGCGGCCGGTCCACGGTGGGGGTCCTCTCGCGATGGGACGGCGGCGGGGCGCCTGCCGGTCGGTTCAGTCGAGCAGGTCGGGCTGCTCGCGGACGATGCGCTCGTAGAGGGGCTGGAAGTTGAGCCACCCGATGAAGTGGCTGCCGACCTGGGAGGCGGTGAGCGCCGCCATCTCCTTGTCGATGAAGACGGGGGTGCCCGCCGCCTCGGCCATCAGTTGGGCCTGGCAGGAACGCTCCATGGTGATGAACCACCAGACGGCCTCGTCCACCGTGTGCCCGACGGTGAGAAGCCCGTGGTTGCGGAGGATCACCGCCTTGTAGGCCCCGAGGGCGGCGCCGATGCGCTTGCCCTCTTCGGTGTCCACCACCACGCCCGTGTAGTCGTCGAAGAGCCCGTGGTCCTCGTAGAAGGCGCAGACGTCCTGGGTGAGGGGATCGAGGGTCCGGCCGAGAGACGACCACGACTTGCCGTAGACCGAATGCGAGTGGGCGGCGGCCACCACGTCGGGGCGGGCCGAGTGGACCTGGGAATGGATGGCGAAGGCGGCCACGTTCACGGGGCGATCGCCCTCGACCACGTCACCGCCGGCGTTGACGCAGATGAGGTCGGAGACCGAGACGGCGCCGAAGTGGACGGCGAAGGGATTGACCCAGAAGAGCTCCGGGTCCTCGGGGTCGCGGGCGGTGATGTGACCGGCGATGCCCTCGTCGAACCCGAACTTGGAGAAGAGCCGGAAGCCGGCGGCCAGGCGCTCCTTGCGGTGCTGACGCTCCTCCTCGACGGTGGCGAAGGTCGGAGGGGAGGGGACCCGCTTGGACAACTCCTCCACCGTGATCGACATGACAGCCTCCTTGGCACGTGACGACCCCTACAACGGGCCCGGCCAAGTCTACGACCGGACCCTTCGTCCCGTACCCGGTCGACCCCGACCCTCCGGCCGCGGCGCCAGACCCATCCCGCGGTGCCAGACCATCCCGCCGGCGCCAGACCATAAACGGTATATTCCATCTTTGATATGGCCAGGTCGACCAGCGGCGCGCCGAGAGCGACGGGAAGTGCGCGGCGAGCGGCGGCGGGGGAGTCGAGCCCGGTGCCCAAGCGCCCGGGGCCGAGTCGAGGGCCGGACGCGTTCGCCCGGTACGAGCGGGCACGGACGGCCATCATGGTCGGCAGCGCCGTGCGCGCCGCCCGGCGTCGCTGTGGGGTGAGTCAGGCCGAGCTCGCCCGGCGGGCCAAGACCAGTCAACCGTCCATCGCCCGGCTCGAGAAGGGCCAGGTGTCGCCGACGGTCGTGAGTCTCGACCGCATCGCCCGCGCTCTCGGTGCCGAGCTCGTCATCGACTTCGAGCCGCTGGGCGACAAGGGCGCTCCGGTGCACGCCGCCGGGACCTAAAAACAGCGGGGGAGGGGAATCGACCCCCGGCCCGACCCGGTCGAGAACGGTGCCAACCCGGCATTAGGTTGGCCCGATGAGACGCATCCTCCCGCTCGGCCTCGGTTCACTCGCCCTCGTAGTCGCCGGGTGTGGGGGAGCGACACCCGACGTCCTCGGCAGCAAGAACGCCCGGCAGGTGCTGAGCAGTGCCGTCGCCGCGGCCAAGGCGGCCGGGTCCTTCCACTACAAGCTCGTGGCCACGGCGCCGGGGAGCACACAGTCGATCGTGGGCGATTCATCGAGCACGGAAGGGCGGCAGATCCTCTCGGCCGGGAGCTCCAAGATCGAGGCCGAGGCCATCGGCACGACGGTCTACGTCCAGGGCAACGTCGGGGGCCTCGAGAACCAGCTGAGCTTCCCCGCCGCCGAGGCCACCAAGTACTCCGGCCAATGGATCTCCATGGTCGCCGCCGACTCCCCCTATGCGTCGGTCGTCAAGGCCGTGACGCTCGCCGGTGCCCTGACCCAGATCGAACCGACGGGCCACCTGACGCTCACGGCGGCCACCACGCGCTCCGGACACCCGGTCATCGGCCTGCGCGGGCCTCTGCCCGGCGCGGCCACAAAGGGCGTGACGGGGTCGGTCGTCCTCTACGTGTCGACGGCGAAGCCGTCGGTACCCATCTCCTTCGAGGGCAAGGCGACGGACGCGGGAAAGACCGAGACCGACACCGGGTCATTCACCCGCTGGGGAATGCCGCTGAACCTGGTCGCTCCGAGTGGCGCCGTCGCCTATTCCGCTCTGACCAAGGCGGGCTGATCCCGTCGGGCCTCGCCGCCCGCACCGGCGTCCAGACCCACCGCCGGGGAGGGGGCGAAGCCCCCTTGCGCCCGGAATCGTCCATCCGCACGATCCTGAGCTACCTCAGTAACTTTACATAAGATACATTATCGGCGGTTTGGCCTGGCTACCTGGTGTACCCACTGACTTGGTGCTTCAGACGATCACCACCTCCCGGTAGCCCGGGAATCGGCCCCTGTGGAGGCCCGTGACCGGAGCCGTACGAGGGTCTGTGACTTCGACGATTCGGGAGGGACCTCGGCCGGTTGGCCGACCTGGCGCCGCGGCAGGTCTCGGCAGCAACAATTCGAGTCGCCGCAGGTCGTCACCCGCACCCCACGGTCAACAAGGCACCCACAATCGGCACAGCGCACTTCCATGGAGCGATTCTTGCCCGATTTGGAGTCTGGGTATGCCGGATCGCCAGTCCACTCGGCGGGTGGGGGGACCGCCTGACGAGAGGCCCCGCCGGAGTTCTCAGACCCTGGGTGTGGCCTCGGCCGGGTCGGCCGTACCCTCGGCACCGCCCTCGTCGAGGCCCTTCTTGAACTCCTTGCGGGCCGATCCGAGCGAATGGGCCAGTTTCGGGATCTGGCTCCCGCCGAAGAGCACGGCCACGACGACCACCAGGACGATGACACCGTCCATACCGAAAATCTCCGCCAGCATGGCGACCACCTTTCTCTCGTGTGACTGTTACGCGGCCAGGGTGGCCACGGACTTCTCGACCAGATGCAGACCCTCGAGCCCGGGCAGGCGGTCGATGTTCCGGTCGATGCGCTGAGCCGTCGCCAGGCCCGTGTCGTCGGCGAAGAGGTGGCCGACGAGGAAGCGGATCTCGTCGGTGGGCATGACACCCGACCCCACCGGTGCCCACAGACGGCGTAGGGCCGTACGCGTGAATCGCTGTGCGGCACGACTGTCGGCCAGTCCACTCCTCGCCTGGGCGGCGTAGAAGTCGATGTGGCGGCCTTCCTGGCGCATGATCCGGCGCAGAAGCTCCCCCAGCACGGGATGGTCGGCTTTGGCCGCCAGACGGGCGTATCCCGCTTGCGTGGTCCATTCGTTGACGGCACCCCAGGCCATGTGGAGGGTGGTCAGGTGGCGGGTCACGGCTGAGGCGATGTTGAAGATCATCGGGCGCAGCGCGTCGCGCTTGGGTAGGCGACGGCGCATCTCGGCCAGACGGCCACGGCCCGCCGCCTCGCCGTGGGCGTCGAGGACGCGGCCGAGGGCGTCGCCGTGCCAGTGTTCCTCGTAGCTCCAGCACGTCAGGAAGGCCGTCACCTCCGGGTCGCGACGGGCGCGGGTGACGAGCATGTCGCGCAGATAGCAGACGGTGTGCCCCTCGACGTCGTGCATGTAGCGCAGGCACCGCAGGGTGTCGGGGTCGAGGGGCTGGGAGGTGAAGGCGCCCAGATCGAGATCTTCGACCTGGAGACGCGCTGAGCGACGGACGAGGGTGTCGGTATCGATGCTCACGTCAGTTCTCCGGACCAGATGGGAAAGTGGATGTCTCGGCGAGGCGAGCGTACTCACCGGCCCGATGGCCAGCCGGGTATACCGGTCGCGGAGGTCGTCGCACGTGGGTGTCTTCGACGCGCTCCCCGGACCTGGATGACTCCGGATCTGGGCGCCCGCGGGGCCGGGGCGCTTCTCCGGCGCCCGGAGGCCCTGCCTGATCGGCGCTCCGGGGGCGGATACCGTGACCCATGGTCCATCCAGGCGGCCGGCAGGGTCCCCCGGCGCCCGGGACCTGGTCATCCGGCGCCCGGGCCGGCCACGAAGACCAGGGCGATGGCTGACTTCCGGAGTGCCAGCGACGGGGCCATCGTGGTGGGCATCGCCCGCTGTCAGGAACCGGCGCTGGCCGAGGCGTACCGTCGCCACGGTGGTTCGGTGCACACCCTGGCCCGGAGGGTCCTGCGCTCCACGACCCTGGCCGACGAGGTCACCCAGGAGGTCTTCGTGGAGCTGTGGCGAGCTCCCGAGCGCTTCGATCCCGGACGGGGAGCGCTGCGCACCTTCCTCATGACCAAGGCCCACAGCCGCTCGATCGACGTCCTGCGTTCGGAGTCCTCCCGGCGCGCACGCGAGGAGCGGACGGTCCGCGAAACCGCGGCCGCCGGCTACGACATCGAGCATCACGCCTGGGACCTGGCGGTGGCCGACCGGGTCAAGGAGGCGGTGGACACCCTGCCCCCCGACGAACGCACCGCCATCGAGATGGCGTACTTCGGTGGGCACACCTACCGCGAGGTGGCGTCGCTGCTGGGTGAACCCGAGGGGACAGTGAAGAGCAGGATACGAAGCGGACTGCGGAGGTTGCGTGCCCTGATGGTCCAGAGTGGCGTGGAGTCGGCATGGACAGAGCCATGAGCCACGACGAGATCGCCGAGCTCCTCGGTGCCTACGCCCTCGACGCGGTGGACCCCGACGAAGCGGTCGTCATCGAGGCCCACATCGCCGAGTGCCCACGCTGCGCCGCCGAGCTGGTCCAGCACCACGAGGTGGCGGCCCTGCTGGCCAACGCCGGGAGCGACGCCTCGGTCGAGCTGTGGGACCAGATCGCGGCGCGTCTCGACCCCCCCGGTGATCCCCCTCCGACCGCGGCCGTGCTCGACGCGGCCCTGGCCGACGCTCTCCCCCGCCGGCTGGCCCGGCGGCACCGTCGGGCCCGGTGGACGGCGGCCGGCGCCATCGGAGCCATCGCGGCCGCCGTCATCGCTCTCCTGGCCCTCCAGGTCGGTCACCTCGACAACCGCATCGACGGTTTCGACCGGCAACCGGTGTCCGCCGCCGTCCAGGCGGCGCTGGACAACCCGGACGCCCGCACGGTGGCATTGACCAGCACGTCGCCCGCCCGGACGACGCTGGCCGACCTCGTCGTCGTGCCGTCGGGGTCGGGCTACGTCTTCCACAACCGGCTCCACCCCTTGGCCTCCGACGAGACGTACCAGTTGTGGGCCATCGAAAAGGGGCGGACGATCTCGCTCGGGCTCCTGGGCAACCGCCCGGCCGAGGTGCCCTTCACGCAAGGCACCGGGGCTCCCGTCATCGTCTACGCCGTCACCGCCGAAGTGGCCGGCGGGGCCGTGGCACCCACGCACACCCCCCTGGCCGAGAGCGCTCCCCTGCGCGCCTGAACCCTCACCCCGTCGTCAGGTAGCGCCCGAACCAGTCGAGCGTGCGCTCCCAGGCGTCGTCTGCCGACCGCTCGTGGTACGAGTCGGGCCGGGCGTCACAGTGGAAGCCGTGACCGGCACCGGCGTACCGGACGATCTCGGTCGGCACCCGTGCGGCGGCCGCCGCCTCCCGTAGCGCTTCCACCTGGTCGACGGGGATGCCCTGGTCCTCGTCGCCGAAGAGGCCGAGCCACGGCGTCTTCAACTCCGGGGCCATCTCCACCAGAGGCGGCATCCCGAACCGGCCTTCGGCCACTCCCCCGCCGTAGAAGGTCACGGCGGCTCCGAGGCCACGACGCACCCCCGACAGGAATGCCACCGAGCCGCCCATGCAGAATCCGACCACGCCCACCGCGGCGGAGGCGAAGCCGGCGTCGGCCAGATAGCCGAGGGTGACGTCGAGGTCCTCGAGCAGGCCCGCCTCGGACAACGCCTGCATCTGCGGCATGACCTTCTCGAAATTGCCGTAGTCGAGCGCCGGATCCCCACTGCGGTGGAAGAGGTGGGGAGCCACGGCGCGGTATCCGGCCTGCGCCATCCGGCGGGTGACGTCCTCGATGTGGTCGTTGACCCCGAACGCCTCCTGCAGGACGATGACCGCGCCACGCGGGGCGCCGTCAGGCCCGGCGTCGTAGAGCGCCATGTCGCCATCACTCGTCGCCACATTGAGAGTCGTCGCCATACATCCTCCTCGTACCTGGTCGGCGCGACCATCCTGGCCCAGACGGGTCGCAAGGGTGAATCGGGGCGCCCGACGGCCGGGCGCAGCGCACTGAGTAGTCTGCGCGTCCATGGCCACCGCCGTCTTCTTCCACGCCCACCCCGACGACGAGGCCATCGCCACCGCCGGCACCATGGCCCGACTGTCGGCCGCCGGCCATCGGGTCGTCCTCGTCACCGCCACGCGCGGGGAGCTCGGCGAAGTCCCCGACGGGTTCCTCGCCCCGGGTGAGACCCTGGCCGACCGGCGCGCCCTCGAGCTCGACGCGGCCTGCGCCGTTCTCGGAGTGGCTCGACACGAATTTCTGGGTTACGGCGACTCGGGGATGGAAGGCCAGGAGTCCAACAGCGATCCCGGGTGCTTCTGGCAGGCGGACATCGAGGAGGCGGCGCAACGCCTGGCGGCGATCCTGCGGGCCGAGAAGGCCGACGTCCTGACCGCCTACGACGAACACGGGAACTACGGCCACCCCGACCACATCCAGGTCCACCGGGTGGGACTGCGGGCCGGTGAGCTGGCCGGTGTCCCCCGCGTCTTCATGGCCACGGTCAACCGGGACCATCTGTACGCGCTGCTCGAGACCGCCGAGGGCGCCACCCTGCTGGCCACCGAGGGCGATCGTCCGCCGATCGACAATCTGGGCGTCTCCGAGGAGCGCATCACCACCGCGGTGGACGTGACCGCCTTCCTCGACCGCAAGCGACGGGCCATGGAGGCCCACGCCAGCCAGATCTCCGAGACGTCGTTCTTTCTGTCCATGCCGCCCGAGGCGTTCGAAGCGGTGTGGGGTACCGAGTGGTACATACGGGTCGGCGCCGAGGTCACCCGCCCCTACGAGGACTCTCTGCTGCCCGAGCAGGCCGTCTAGCGTGGACCGCGGCGACGAGCGCAACGCACCCGTCGTCGTCGACGGGGAGATCGAGACCGCTCTGGCGTTCCTCGGCTATCTGCGCGACGGGGTCGCCCGCAAGCTCGACGGCCTCACCGAGGACCAGGTCCGTCGGGCCATGGTGCCGTCGGGGACGAGCCTCCTGGGTCTGGTCAAGCACCTGACCGAGGTCGAGACGTACTGGATCCAGCGACGTTTCGCCGGCCTCGACCTCGCCCTTGTCGACGACGGCTTCGTCCTCACCGTCGACGACACATCCGCCTCGGTGCTCCGTGCCTATCGGCGGGCGGCGGCCCGCACGGACGACATCGCCGCGAACGCCGGAGATCCCGAGCGACCGATGGCTCGCAGCAGCCACGGCCTGACGCTGCGCTGGGCGCTCGCCCATCTGACCGAGGAGACGGCGCGCCACGCCGGTCACGCCGACATCTTGCGTGAACTCCTCGACGGCGTCACCGGCCGGTAGGGGTCGGCTCCATGGCGTCGGGCGGCGGCGCGCCGACGACGTCATGACGCCGGTGCTTGACCCAGAGTGACCGAGATCGTCTTCTTGCTCTGCCCCCGCCACAAGGTGATGGAGGCGGTGCTCCCCACCGATGACGCTTGGACGTCGGTGGTCAGGTTCAGCGCCGAGTTCACCGCCTTGCCGTTGTAGGAGACGATCACGTCACCCTGCTGGATGCCGGCACTCTCCGCCGGCGAGCCCGACGTCACCGACAGGACGACGGCCCCGGAGGACGGCACGAAACCGTAGGCCTGCTGGATCTGGCTCGTCTCGTCTTCGACCAACACACCGAGGAACGCCTTCGAGGCTTGCGTGGCCCCGCCCCGACGCAGCTGGCCGAGCAACCCCTTGATCGTCATGGCCGGAATGGCGAATCCGATGTTCTGCGCCGGGGCATTGCCCACGGTGGACGACGCCACGGCCGTGTTCATGGCGATCACCTCGCCGGCCGAGTCGACGAGCGCGCCCCCGGAGTTGCCCGAGTTGATGGCCGCATCGGTCTGGATGATGTTGGTGAGCGTCTCCGTCGCTCCCGACGCGCTGTCACCGGCCTGGACGGTCCGCCCGGTGGCCGACACGATCCCCGACGTGACGGTGGGCGTCCCCGCCGACAGGCCGAGGGCGTTGCCGACGGCGATGACGGCGTCTCCCACCTCGAGCCGGTCGGAGTCCCCGAACGTGATGGGCTGGAGGTTTGGCGGCGGCGAGTCGATCTTGAGCAGGGCGACGTCACTGCTCGGATCGGCACCGACCAACGTGGTGGGAAGCGCCTTCGTCTGCCCGTAGAGGGTGACGGTGATCGCCGTGGCCCCCGAGATGACGTGGTTGTTCGTGATCACCTCCCCGTCGGTCGCGATGATCATCCCGGTGCCCTGATCCTCCTGGGTGCCGCCGCCCGTGCCCCCGAACAGGCCTCCCACGCCGCTCGACGTCGGTCCTTTGGCGTCGATCGACACGACCTCGGGAAGGATCTGCTTCACGATGCTCGGGATCGACGCTCCCCCGGCCAGCGCCGGACCGGGACTGGCCGAACCCACCTTGATGGACGGGTTCCCGGTCGAGTCGCCGCCGGTCCCCACCGCCTCGGCGATGCCGGCACCGACGGCGCCGCCGATGAGGGCCGCCACCACCGCGACGACCAACCACCGCGGCGACGTCCGTCCCCCTCCCCCCGCCGTCGCCACCGGTGGTGGAGGGACGGGGTTCGGCCAGACCGAGGGGGGCGCACCGCCGTAGGGAGGTACCGCCGGTGGCCCGGACGTTGCCGGAGGCCAACCGGGCGTGGCCGCTGTCTTCGGACCGGTCGGCGAGCCGGCGGAGCCCACAGCGGTGGGTGGGGGCCCAGACGGGGGCGAGCCCGACAGGGGCGAGCCAGACAGGGGCGAGCCCGACAGGGGCGAGCCCGACAGGGGCGAGCCAGAAAACGGTGGCCCTGACGGGGGCGGAAGAGGGTCCCCCGGGGCGGACACAGCCGGCGGGTGTCCTCCCAGCAGGGGGGGCACCGGCGGGGACCCCGGCTCCGTGCCGGCCGGCTCCTCGTGCTCGTCGTCCACCGTTCGTGCTCCTGTCGTTCGTGCTGAATGCGACGGCGTCGCCCGTCTCCACATGCCTGCGCAGACAATTGCCACACTAGGGACGCCGCCGGTGCCGATGGTGTGCGCGGGGAGGAAATATCAGGACCTTCACAGCCTCTTGGCGTGCCCAGCGCGCCGCGGACCCAGAACTCTCCTGGCACTTTGTTCTCAAACAGCCACTGTCGGCGGTAGCGTGGTCGCTCGGATGTCCCGCCGCATCGATATCGAGTTGACCAGCCGTCGCGAGGACGGATCGTGGACCTGGCGCGCCCCGGGGGCCCGGGAGCCACGGGGCTCGCTCGACGGCGGACTGGTCCCCTCCGTGGCCAAAGTGGGCGACGTGCTCCGGGCCGAAGCCGACTTCGAGCTCGAAGGCATCACCGTGGTCTCGGTCCAGGCACCCCGGGCCGAGGAGCACAATGGCGGCCCACAGCGGATCGAGGTTCTCGGATCCGGGCGCGACAAGGTCGACGGTGTCTCTGTCACCTTGGTGCCCGGCAGCCGAAGGCAACACGACGACGGAGACCGCGAACGACGCCCACGACGCGCGTCGGGTGAACGCGGCGCAGCTCGCACCGGCCCGACGCGACCCACCACCGGTCGTGGTGGAGGCACAGGTCGTGACGAGAGATCGAACGCCGCTGACGGTGTCGGCCGGCCGCGGCCGGAGCGCTCCCGTCCGGGCCGGGGCCCGGACACCCGCCGCCCGGAACGTGGCGCTACCGACCGTGCCGAGGGTGCTGACCGTGCCGAGGGTGCCGACCGTGCTCGAGGTGCTGACCGTGCCGGAGGTGCCGATCGCTCCGGGGGTGCTGACCGTGCCGGCGGTGCCGACAAGCGCACCCGCGACGACCGGCCTCAACGGCGCGACCGGCCCCGCCGGACCGAACCGGCGACTACCCACCGCAACGCCGCATTGGCGGCGTTGAGCCCGGAGCAGATCCCCGTGGCCGAGCAGCTGCTGCGCGGCGGCATCCCCGCGGTCCGTCAGGCCATCGACGAGCAGAACGCCCGGGCCCGGACGGAAGGCCGGGCCGAGGTGTCACCGCAACCGCTGCTGACCATGGCCGAAGAGCTGCAACCCCGGATGAGCCTGGCGGCATGGAAGGACCGCGCCGTCGCTTTGCGCAGCGCGGGGCGCGAGGCCCCTTTGCGCGAGATGCGTTCGGTCGTGGCCGGCGCGTCCACCGTCAGCCTCGACGATGAGGGTCGCACGCTCGTCGCCGCGCTGCGCGAGGCTCTGGATACCCGGGTGACCGCATTGCGCGACGGTTGGCTCAGTCGCATCGTGGCCGCTCTCGACGACAACCGCGTGGCCGACGCCCTGCGCGTGGCGTCGCGTCCCCCCGAGCCCACGGCGCGGGTCCCCGCCGATCTGGCCGTACGTCTGGCCGACGACGCCGGAACCGCCATCGGCCCGACGGTGAGCGAGGACACGTGGATCGACCTCCTCGATGCGGTGACCAAGTCCCCCGTCCGCCGGAACGTGAAACCGGCCGGTCTGCCGCCCAACCCCTCCCCCGAGTTGCTCACCGCGGCGCGCCACGCGGCGGGACTCGTTCCCGAGTTGGCTCGGCTGCTCGGGCTTCCCATCCCTCCGCCGCCGGGACCACGGCGGACGGGGGCCGTGGCCGGGCGCCGCAGCTGATCCTCCTGCTCGACCGCACCCTCACGGGAGCACCCCATGTCGGGCGAGAAACTCCTCGAGCCCCTCGACCAGGCTGAGGGATCCCACGTCGGACAACGGAACCCACGCGGCCGCCGACGCATCGCCACCGGCCGTCGGCGTCGTCGGGCCGGTGACGGTCACCGCGAAGTCGAGGATCACGAAGTGGTGGTCCGCTCCCCGACGCTCCGCCCAGCCGACGAAGGCTCCGCAGCGGACGGTCAGGGCGGTCTCCTCGAGGAGCTCACGTTCGACGGCCGTCCGGACCGACTCGCCGGGCTCGACGCGACCGCCCGGCACCGACCAACACCCCGCCCCGGGGGGGTTGGCGCGTCGCACCAACAGCAGCGCGCCCTCCCTGACCGCGATGCCGCCGACCGCCACCTCCGGCACGGGGCCCGGGGTGTCCGTCGGTGACACTGGGCTCACGGGAGAGATCGGTGCAGGGTGAGCAGTCGGGCTTTGAACCCCGACCCCTCGAGGAAGTTCTTCGTCCCTCTGTCGCCGGGCAGCGCCGTCATGTCCACACCGCGGCACCCCGAGGCCGTGAACCATGACACCAGGTCGTCGAGGAGGGCACGACCCACACCCACCCCACGGGCCGCCGGTTCCACGTAACAGGCGTCGATGATCCCGAGCGCGGCCTCACCGGCGGCGTCGACCCGACCGAGAGCGAGACCCACGACCGCGTCGTCGACGGTGCCGACGAGCACGCGCCGGCCGGGTTCGGCCATCAGACGCTCGAGACCACCCGGGCCCAGGAGGGCCTTCGCCACGAGGCCCGTCTCGCGTCGGGCGAAGAGGGCGCCACCGCGGGCGCCCTCAAGCGAGTTGAGAGCCTCCCGACAGAGCTCGCCACAGCGTGCGGCATCGCCGCGCACCGCCGCTCTGGCTGCTTCCACGACCGTTGCGCCGCGATCCGCGTCGATCTGCGCCGCTACTCCGCGTCGACACCGGCCAGAAGTTGCTCGACCCGGTTGAGGATCGTCCGGCGATGGCGGTGCGACTGCTCGTAGGCGCGGACGTCGATGAGCTCCCCCTCCGACAGACCGCCGAGGCGCTGGACCACCTGCGACGCCGACAGGCTGTCGTAGCCCGGGATGGCGAGCGGCCGGAGCGCGCCGTTGCCGTTGGTGCCGGCCCCGGAGCTGTCCATCTCCGGCTCGGCGCTCGCGGGCGTGAACGGCGTCGCCGGATCGGGCGCGACGACCGGCTCGGCGGGCGGCGTGGCACGGGCGGGCGGGGCCGTCTTCGGCATTCGCTGATTGGCGATCTGACCGAGTTGGCGCCGACCCATCTGGACGGCGACTTGCCCGACCAGCCGCGCCGTGCGCACCTGGCCCTCCAGATGGTTCCGGCCCTTGTCCACCAACTTCGGGAATTCCTCGGCCGCGGTGAGGGCCAACCCGGCCGGGCCGAAGACGATCAGATCGAGGATGCGCTCGGCGGGCGACCTGTTCTCATCCACGTCCCGACCTCCCCGCCCTCGTCTCCGTCACCGTCACACGCAATCCCGGCACAGGCCCTTGTCCGGATCGGCCAGCTGGCTGGCGTTCTTCACCAGGAAGCAGGAGCTGCAGACGAACTCGTCGGGTTGCTTGGGCAGGACACGTTCGGAGATCTCGGACCGGTCGTCGGGCTCGGCTACCTCCTCGTCCTCGACCTCTTCCTCCTCGACGACAAGGCGCTCCTTCAGGATCTCGTCCAGGCTGGCCTCGACGTCCTCGTCGTCGACTTCCTCTTCCTCTTCCTCGGCCTCCTCGGCCGCCGCCGGGACCGGAGCGGCGACCTTGGCGACGGGCTCCACCACCGGGTCCACGTCCACCAGCTCGTCCACGAGGTCGTCGACGAGGTCGTCGACCAGGTCGTCGTCGTCGACCAGGGGGTCGGCCAGATCGTCGTCGATGAGCTCGTCGTCGGGCAGATCCTCGAGCTCGACGCCTTCGAGCTCGTCAGGTTCTGTCACTTCATCCAGGTCGTCGGCCATCTGTGCCCTTCGGGAGGTCGTCTGACGCGCGGGGAGCATATCTGCTCCCATCGCCGTTCCAGGCCACCTGAACGAGGCCGGCTCACCGCGGGGAGCGCGAACCGCCGCTTGGCCCGCCGTGCGCAATGGCGGTAGGGCCCGGGGACCTTTGGTGCCGTCTCCACGTCACTGTCGTGTCCGCCGACGTGGTGGTGGGACGTTCTCTACTCGGTCCCTCGGGCCACCCTTCCGCCTCTCACAGCATCCCCCCCTCTGGCTCGATCCGGCCGGGGACACCGGCGTGCCGTTGGGACGTCTGGGACTGGCCGCAGACTACGCCGTCCGGTGCCGATCCCGTCAAGCGTCGTTCCTCGGGCCTCACCAGGAAGTTCGCGCGTCTTCCCTGGTCACGGCTCCAGTGGTTTTCCTGGCCGAACACCTGCGGAACACGCGGCCGTCGACACCTCGGGCATGGCCGCCCGGCGGGCCTCGGCCCGCCTCTCGGCGTCGAGCCGTTCGAGCTCGTGCTCACCGTGATCCACGAAGGTCATCGCATCGGCGATGAGTCGGTGCCCGGCGTGTTCGGCGATGAGACGGTGCATCTGCTGCACGACGCGGCGATAGACAGGATGTCCCTGCTGGCCTGAACGCAACTCGAGGACATGCATCGCCTCGCGCGCGTTCATCTGCATGACGAAGCGGATGCGGAAAGCGAGGGCAACCGCGTACGGCGCCTGATGCGGGAACGTCGGGACCATGGTCTCGTAGAGGTCTTGACACCGAGACATCGAAGTCTCGAATGCGTCGCTGATCCCGGCCTCGGATACGACGTCGGGAACGTCGTATCCGAGAGCGGGCGTGAGTGGTTGCCATTCGATGGTCAACATCCGGTGCCTCTGGAGGTCACGGAAGGCGCCGTAGTCGGAGACGATGTCGAAGCGGTACCCCGTCCGCTCGAACGCCCGGCCCGGCCGGTGACGGCGATTCGTCCGCTCCCCCACGTAGGCCCGGACGATGGCGCGCCGGTCGTCGGCTCCGAGGGCACGGACCCGGGCCAGGGTCTCTGATTCCGGCAGCGACGTGTGCGGATAGCACATGGCCGCGATCACCTTGTCTTCGCCTTCGGGATCCCAGTCGTCGAGCGTGACGAGGGCGGATTCGTCCGCATCGGGCTCGTCACGGTCGGGCCACAGCCGGCCCACCACTTCAGCGGTATCGGCCGAGGTGGTGGCCAGGTAGTCCGACCACACCCCCCCGCGATCGGCGAGGTCCACGCGCTGGAGGAAGGAGGGGATGACCTTGCGCAACTCGACGAGCATCAGATCGGCGTAGCGTCTCGCCTCGGGGAGGGGATGCGTGCGCATCCTCAGCAGGAGCATCTCGTACGACTGGCCGGTGCCGTAGATCCCCACGTTCGACAACGCCCCGGCCGGTAACAGCCCGCGCAGCGCGTCGAGAGCCTTGGCCCGAATCGATTGCCGGTGCACGAAGTCGGAATCACCCGAGTGACGCGGGAAACGTCGGCTGAGCCACGCCTGGAGCTCCGGGAGAAGGGTGGCGTAGGTGTCGAACATCCGGTCCATGTCGCCCACGAAACGCGCACCGAGGGCCGAGTCGAGAACCTCGGGGTCGCGGTAGTAGCGGTAGTGGCCGGTGGCGAGGCGGGAGTCGTAGACGATGTAGCGCGTCGACTGCTCCAGGTAGGCCATGAGCCGGCCCCATTCGAGCACCTTCGTCAGCACGTTCGACGCCTGTTCGCACGCCAGGTGGACGCCGCCGAGTTGGGCCACCGAGTCGTCGCCGTATTCGAAGAAGACGCGCTCGTAGAGCTCCTCGGCGCGTCGCAGCCCCATGGTGGCGTCCACGCCCGCGTCACCGGTGACGTCGAGGTCCCCGACGAACTCGTCGAGGAAGAGCCGGCGCAGGCTCTTGCCCGAGCGCGAATACCGGGCGAAGAGTGCCCCCTTCACCACTTCAGGCAGGTTGACCAGGGCAAAGACCGGGCCTTCGAGATTCGTGACGTAAGGCCGGAGGATCTCCGCCTCGTCGTCGGTGAACGTCTCGTCGGCATAGGGGAACATGCCCGGGCAACACTACGGCTGGCCCGCGGCCGAGGTGGCGGACCCCGGCCGGCCAGGATCGGAGCCTCGGTCAGCCCCCGCCCGAACCCCCTGCGGCCTGTTCGGGGCCTTCGTCGAGACCCCCGATTCGCCCCTCTTCGTCCCCCGTCTCGGCCGCGAGCAGCGACGGCCCGGCGGAGGCGGCGACCACGCCTCTCTGGAGGGCCGTGGCGGCACGATGGGCGGTCGCCGCGGTGGACCGGTCCGGGGCAACGGTGGCCAGCTGGCGGAGGAGGTCGACCAACTGCTTGGCGTTGCGGACGAAGTCGCCGGGCGCCAGCTCGGCGCGCTCGAGGACCCGGGCGAGTCGCTCGCCGCGGGCCCACCTCCATGCCACCTCGGCGAAACCGGCGTCCGGGGCCCTCGTGCGCGGGAGGTGCGCCTCCTCCTCCTGCGTCCGCAGCTTCTCGGCCAGGACCTCGAGCGCGTGGAGTCGTGGCGCCACGTCCTTCGGCGGTCGCGGTTCGGGACGCCAGCGTCCGGCGCGGACCTCGTAGGTGCAGGCGGAGACGACGGCGGCCAGGCCCGCCGGGTCCAGTCCGTCGAAGAGTCCGTCGTCGAGTGCCTCGGCGACGAGGAGATCGGACTCGTGGTAGATGCGCGCCACCAGCGCCCCGCGCGCCGTGAGACGCCAGGCGTCCAGCTCGACGTGACCACGGTGCTCGAGGAGCCGCAAGGCACGGTCCATGCGACGTGACAACGCCTGGTGATGGTCGGCGTTCAGGAACTGGGCGAACGAGCGGTCGAGGACGGCGTAGGCCTCGTCGGCGCGGTACCGGCGGACGAGATTCACGGCCAGGTTGTACGACGGCCCGGAACGACGACGTGAGCTCGGGCGCCGGGGATGTGGCCAGCGTCGCCAGTTCGGCCAGGGAGACCTGGGGCGTCCACACCACCACCGCATGCCCCACCGAGTCGAGGCCCCGCCGACCGGCGCGCCCTGTGAGTTGCGCGTACTCACCCGATGTCAGGCCGGTGCGTCCCTGCTGGCGCATCTTGGTGAGCCGCTCGATGACCACCGAACGCGCCGGCATGTTGATGCCGAGCGACAGCGTCTCTGTGGCGAACACGACCTGGAGAAGGCCGGCGGTGAAGCACTCCTCCACCGCCTCCCGGAAAGCGGGGATCATGCCGGCGTGGTGCGGCGCCACGCCGGCTTCGAGCCCGGCGATCCATGGTCCGTACCCGAGGACACGAAGCTCGTCGTCGGGTAGACCCTCGGTCCGCGCCTCGCAGCGCTCGCGGATCTCCGTTCGTTCGTCGGGGGTTGTCAGGCGCACGCCGTCGTCGAGGCACTGCCGGACCGCGTCGTCGCAGGCGGCACGGCTGAAGATGAAGACGATGGCGGGCAACATGTCCCGCTCGGCCAGAGCTTCGATGATCTCGGTCCGTCGGGGCGAGGCGATGCCCGAATGGCGCAGACCGCCGGGGTGACGGGTGAGCCGGGCTATGCGCTGGTCGAGGGCCGCCGCCCGGGGATGGAGCCGGCCGTGAGTCAACAACGGGACGAGGTCGACCCGCCGGCTCCCCCTCTCGGCCACGGCCACGTGGTCGCTCAGCTTCACCGGTCGGTGCGCTTCGACGATCACCTCTGTGGGCCCGTGGACCTGGCGCAACCATGCGCCGAGCCGGGCCGCGTTGGAGACGGTGGCCGACAGGCACACGAGGACGACATCGTGGGGAGCCAGGATGATCGCTTCCTCCCACACCGACCCCCGATAGGGATCCTGGAGGTAATGCACCTCGTCGAGCACGAGCAGGCCGAGCCGGGCCAGGTGCGGTGACCGGGCGAACATCATGTTTCGTACGACCTCGGTCGTCATGACGACGACGTCGGCATCGGGGCGGTGCGAGACGTCCCCCGTCAACAGCCCGACCCCGTCCGGACCGTAGACGGCGGCCAGCTCGGCGTACTTCTGGTTGGACAGCGCCTTGAGTGGCGTCGTGTAGAAGGCCTTGCGCCCTTGGGCCACGGTGCGGGCGATGGCGTAGTCGGCCACCGCCGTCTTGCCCGATCCGGTAGGAGCGGAGACGAGCACCGACTGCCCGTCATCGAGGGCGTCGAAGGCGGCCAGCTGGAAAGAGTCGGGGACGAAGCCGAGCCGGGACACGACCGAGGCCCGAACCGCACTGTCGGGGCTCACCCCGGGGGTCACGCCGACGGCGTTCTGCCGCGCAGGAGGAGTTTCCCGATCACGATGGACAACTCGTAGAAGCCGTAGAGAGGGATCGCCAGCGCCATCATCGAGAACGGATCCCCGCTCGGCGTGATGACGGCGGCAAAGGCCACCAGGAGAACGATGGCCCACCGGCGCCACGAGGCGAGCTTGGCCGGCTGCAAGACTCCGGCGAGTTCGAGCGAGACCAGGACGACCGGAAACTCGAACGTGAGTCCGAACACCACCATCAGGGCGACGATGAGGCCCAGGTAATTACTGGGCGAGTAGATCTGGTGGAGCGACGGTCCACCCACCTTGCCGAGGAACTGGAGCGCGTGGGGGAACGTGTAGTAGGCGAGCACGGCGCCCGTGGCGAACAGGATCATCGACGCGGCGATGAAGGGCAGCGCGTACCGCTTCTCGTTGCGCCGGAGCCCGGGGGTGATGAAGCGCCACAACTCCCACAGGATCACCGGCGAGGCCAGGAACAGGCCGCCGTAGGTGGCGATCTTGATGCGCAGCGCCAGTCCTTCGAGGGGGCCGGTCACATAGAGAAGACAGTGCTTGGGGCCGACGACGTTGCAGTACGGCTCTTTCAGGAAATTCAGGATATGCGGGTAGATCACGAAGGCCAGCGTGGCCGTGATCATCAGGGCCGTGACCGAGACGATCAGGCGCCGTCGCAACTCGCCGATGTGTTCGACGAGGGTCATGGCGTCGGGCGTCGGGCGGGACGCCCTGTGTCGGAGGCGGAGAGCCACGGAGGCGACCGGTGCCGGCGATCAGTTCATGCTCGGGTCGTCGAGCTCGACGGGATAACGGGCCAGCGATTCCGGCACCGCCGTCCGCTCCCCCGCCGCCGCCCCTGCGCCGTCGTCATGGACCCCTGTGCCGTTGCCCGCCGTCGACGACGGCGGTCCGTTGCCCGCCGTCGACGACGGCGGTCCGGTGGCGACCGGGGCGGTGGCCGGATCGGCGCCGTCGGCGGTCGCCTCACGGGAGCGCTCGTGCTCATCGGCCAGGCGATCGAGAAAGGCCAGCGGGGACCGGACGGCCTGGGCCACCTCGTGCGTGGGCGGGAGGTCGGGGAAGGCTCCGCGGACGTCGCTCTCGAGCCGGGTGCGGAAGCGGCGCAGATCCCCCCACGCCGCGCCCAATTGGCGCGCCACCTGGGGAAGCTTCTCTGGACCGAGGACGATCAGGGCGATCACCAGCACGACCAGCAATTTGACGGGGCTCAGCGACAGCATCTGTTGTCGAGTCTACGAGAGCACGGACCGGGCCGGATGACGACGCCCGCCGTCGCCGGCCGGGCAGCGGGGCCGGGCCCGGCGCCTTCCGAGGTCCGGGTCGGGGGCTCGAGCTCGACACCGCCTCGGGACGACAGCTCGGACGATCAGAAGAAATGGACGCGGGACAGGGGCCAGATCCGTATCACGACGTGCCCCACGATGAGCGACCGCGAGATGGGACCGAAGTAGCGGCTGTCCTGGGAGTCCGCCCGGTTGTCCCCCATCACGAAGTACTCGTTCGGGGGCACCGTCTGCTTCGTGATGCCCGTCGTGACCGTCCCGGGGGGGAGCCACGGTTCGTGCAACGGTTTGCCGTCGATGTACACGCGGCCGCCGGAGGCCGATATGACGTCGCCGGGCAATCCGATCACCCGCTTGACCAGGTCCGTCACCGTCGGATCCGTCTCTTTCGGGGGCTTGGCGAATACCACGATGTCACCGCGGCCGACACCGTGGAGGTGGTAGGCGAGCTTGTCGACCACGATGCGGTCCCCGATGAGAAGGGTCGGCTGCATGGACGGGGAGGGGATGAAGTACGACTGGGCCACGAAGGTGCGCACGCCGACGGCCACCGCGACAGCGACGCCCAGCACCACGAGCCACTCGACGACCCATCGTCTCGGTCGGCCCGGTGCACGCCCTTCGGCGGTGATCGCCTGGTCGGTGGTAGGCGGCGCTCCCTCGGCGCCGTCGGCCGAGGTGGCGTCGTCGACCGCCGTCACAGGCTGGCGATCAGTTTCTCGACCCGCTCGTCGTGCGATCGGAAGGGATCCTTGAGCAGCACGGTCCGCTGGGCCTGGTCGTTCAGCTTGAGGTGTACCCAGTCCACCGTGAAGTCGCGTCGCCTCTCCTTAGCCTTACGGATGAACTCCCCGCGCAGCCGGGCCCGCGTCGTCTGCGGGGGCCGGTTCATCGCCTCGGTGATGGTGGCGTCGTCGGTGACGCGGTCCACGCGGTCGCGCGCTTCGACGCGGTAGTAGAGGCCACGGGTCCGGTTGACGTCGTGGTACTGGAGGTCGAGCAGCGCCACCTTGGGGTGTCCGAGGGGCAAGCCGTGGCGGGCCCGGTAACCCTCGATCAATTGGTGCTTCGTCACCCAGTCGCATTCGCGGCCCAAGCGTCATGGGATCGGACTCGAGGCCCTTCAGACAGTGCTCCCACATGTCGAGTGCCTGGTCCTCCTGGGGTGACAACCCGTGGGTGTCGCGATAGCGCAACGCCCGCGTCAGGTACTCGGACTGGATGTCCAGCGCGCTCACCTCCCGGCCGTTGGCCAGGCGGACCTGGCGGCGACAGGTGAGATCGTGGCTGATCTCGCGGATGGCCCTGATCGGGTTCTCCAGGGTCAGGTCACGCAGCACCGTGCCGGGGTCCTCGAGCATCCGCAGGAGGATGCTGGTGGACCCCACCTTGAGAAAGGTGGCGTACTCGCTCATGTTGGAGTCGCCCACGATGACGTGGAGGCGGCGGAAGCGCTCGGCGTCGGCGTGGGGTTCGTCACGCGTGTTGATGATCGGGCGGCTGCGCGTGGTGGCCGAGGACACGCCCTCCCAGATGTGTTCCGCCCTCTGTGACAGGCAGTAGACCGCGCCGCGGGCTGTCTGGAGCACTTTGCCCGCTCCGGCGAAGATCTGCCGGCTCACGAGGAAGGGAATGAGGATCTCGGTGTAGTGCGCAAAGTCGTCCCGACGGCTGGTCAGGTAATTCTCGTGACAGCCGTAGGAATTCCCGGCGGAGTCGGTGTTGTTCTTGAAGAGGTAGATGACGCCCCGGATCCCCTCTTCGCGCAGGCGCGCCTCGGCACCGCTCACCAGATGGTCGAGGATCCGCTCCCCCGCCTTGTCGTGGGCGACCAGGTCGGCGATGGAGTCGCATTCGGGCGTGGCGTACTCGGGGTGGCTGCCCGACGTCGAGATAGAGGCGGGCGCCGTTCTCGAGGAACACGTTGGACGACCGGCCCCAGCTGACGACACGGCGGAACAGGTAGCGCGCCACCTCGTCAGGGCTGAGGCGACGTTGCCCACGCAGCGTGCACGTGACACCGTATTCGTTCTCCAGACCGAAGATCCGCTTGTCCACTTCCACCCACGGTACTTGCCGCATCCGGCTTTCCTGTGACGCTTGCGCCCCTTCGTGCGCAGCGGGATGGCCGGCGGTAGCATCCCGGGCGTGGCGTCACCGGTCATGGTCCCCCTCACCACCGTCGGGTCCGCCTTCGAAGCCAGGGTGGTGATGGCCCGGCTGGGAGCCGACGGGATCCTCACCCAGACCCGGGGCGGAGGCGACGGCGCCTGTCCCCTACCCGGCGTGGTCCAGGTGCTCGTCCTTCTTGATCAGGCCGACGAGGCACGCGAGCTGCTGATGGCCGACCAGGTCGAGGCGCTCTTCGACGACGTCACCCTGGGGACCGTCGACGACATCTGAGTTCGCCGGCGGTCGCCCGCGACGTCAGCTCGGTGCGGGATTCTCGTCGGGTGGCGAAGGTGCGGCGGCGGCCCGGGACCCCCGGGTGCGGCGGGGACCGGCCAGGCGCCCGCCGAGCTCTTCAACGCCCAGCCGTCGAAAGGCGCGTCGTCCGGTCGCCCGGGCCAGAACCGCCACCTCGAGATCCTCGGCCCCGAGGGTGCGGTCTGGACCGGCCAGGGCCGATACCGCTCCTCGCAGGGCGGTGTCGAGGTCCCAGCCCTCGACATAGGCCGTCGCCACCCGGGCGGAGATCGTCTCGGTCTCGCCACCGAGGACGGCGAAACGGTCCTCGTCGGTGATGGTGCCCTCGTAGGCGACGTGGTAGAGCTGATCGTGGCCTTGGTCGGTGCCCAACTCGGCGACCAGGATCTCCACCTCGAGCGGCTTCATCTCGTGGGTGAAGACCTGTCCCAGGTACTGCGCGTAGAGGTTGGCCAGCGAGCGGGCGTCGACATCCTCACGACTGAAGGCGAATCCCTTGGTGTCGGCGTGACGGACGCCGGAGACCCGCAGCTGATCGAACTCGTTGTACTTCCCCACCCCGGCGAAGGCGATCCGGTCGTAGATCTCACTCACCTTGTGCAGTGAGCGCGACGGGTTCTCGGCCACCATGAGGATGCCGCCGTCGTAGACCGTGGCCACCAGCGAGCGGCCCCGGGCGATGCCCTTCTGGGCGTATTCGGCCCGGTCCTTCATCACCTGCTCGGGCGCGACGTAGAAGGGCATCGTCATGACGTGCCACCCCCGGCGCTGCGACGCTCGAGGAGCGATGCGAACCGCTCGGCCACCTCGGAGTCGTCGACGGTCTCATAGCCCTCGACGGTGACGGTGGCCACCATGGGGAAGATGCCCCGGACGAGATCGGGGCCGCCCGTGGCGGAGTCCTCGTCGGCCGCTTCGTACAGAGCGCGGACGGCCAGCTCGATCCCTTCGTCGCGTGCCAGCCCCGGGTGCCACCCCAACTTGATGGTGGTGCGGGCGTCGCGGCCGCCCGACCCGGTGGCGGCGTGGTCGGCTTCTTCGTAGTGACCGCCGGTGACGTCGTAGCTGAAGATGCGCCCCTGGATCCGTGACAGGTCGTAGCCGGCGAACAAGGGCACGACCACGAGGCCCTGCATGGCCATGGGCAGGTGCTCGCGGACCATCTGGCCCAACTGGTTGGCCTTGCCCTCCAGGCTGAGCGCCACTCCCTCGACCTTCTCGTAGTGCTCGAGCTGGGTCTGGAAGAGCCGGACCATCTGCACCGCCGGACCGGCCGCCCCGGCGATGGCCACCGCCGAGTGCCGGTCGGCGGGGAAGACCTTCTCCATGGCCCGGTGGGCGATGATGTGGCCCTCGGTGGCGCGACGGTCGCCGGCCATGATGACACCGTCCGCATAGCGCAGGGCCACCACGGTCGTCCCGTGGCGGACGGTCAGAGTCCCGGTCGGTGCGTCGGTCCCGGCCAGCAAGGGTGTGGCCGGGTCCGTCCTGCGCAGTAGAGCGGTGAAACTAGGGCCCGGGTCGTCCCCGGACGGGAAGAGCGGCAGGCCCAACGCAGTTACTCCCCGCCCTTTTGGACGTAGTTCCTCACGAATTCCTCGGCGTTCTCCTCGAGGACCTCGTCGATCTCGTCGAGCAGGTCGTCGAGCTCAGCTTTGAGCTTCTCTCCCTGATCGGAGGCCGGCGGGGCCTCCTCGGTCACCTGTTCTTCGCGCGGGGCCGCCGCCGGCTTGCGCTTCAACTCCCGTTCGGGCATCCGTCTACTCCTCTAACCGCTCAACCGTGCCAACAACTCCGACGGGGTGGAGCATTCTTTCAGCAGCCCCTCGACGTGCTCGGCTGTTCCACGGAGCGGATCCATCATAGGGACGCGCCGCAGGGGGTCGGTCCCCAGGTCGAAGACCAGCGAGTCCCAGTTGGCGCTCGCCACCGCAGAGGCCCATCTCTTCAAGCATTGCCCCCTGAAGTAGGCGCGCGTATGTCGGGGGGGTTCGGTGACGGCGGTGAGGACGTCGGCCGGCCGAACCAGGCGCTCGGTGTCGAGCCGGGCGAAGAGGGACCGCTCCGGGCGCAGGTCGTGGTACTGAAGGTCCACGGCGGCCAGACGGCTGTCCTCCCAGTCCAGACCGTGGCGCTCGCGGTAGGCCTCGAGCAGTTGGAGCTTGGCCGCCCAGTCGACCTGTCCGGCGACGAGAGCGGGGTCCATCTCGAGGCCGTGGAGTACGTCCTCCCAGCGCTGGAGCACCATCTGGCCCACCGTCTCGTCCCCCAGGCAGGCCAGGCCCCGGTCCTCGGCGTACTTGCGGGCCAACCCGTAGAGCTCCCACTGCAGCGCCAACGCCGTGACCGTCCGGCCGTCCGCCATGTCGACCACGGTGGACAGGGTGGGATCGAGCGACGACCTGGCGGATGGCCTGGACGGGATTGGCCAGCGCCAGGTCGACCCCGTCGAAGGCGTCGTCCTCGATGAGGGCCAGGACGAGAGCGGTCGTGCCCATCTTGAGGAAGGTCGCCACCTCGGCCAGGTTGGCGTCGCCGACGATGACATGGAGCCGGCGGTACCGCTGCGGATCGGCGTGCGGCTCGTCTCGGGTGTTCACGATCGGTCGCTTCAAGGTCGTCTCGAGTCCGATCTCCTCTTCGAAGAACTCGGACCGCTGGGCGATCTGAAAGGCGACGCCGCGTCCGGCGCTGCCCGGGGTCTCGCTGCCCACCTTGCCCGCTCCGGTGAAGATCTGCCGGGTGACGAAGTGGGGGGTGATCAGATGGGCGATGCGGGCGAAGGGAACGGACCGGTCCATCAGATAGTTCTCGTGGGTACCGTAGGAGTTGCCCTTGCCGTCGGAGTTGTTCTTGTAGACGACGATCGACTGACCCGGCGGCAGGGTCCGGGCCACCGCCACCATGGAGCGGCGCAGGACCTCCTCCCCCGCCTTGTCGTAGAGGACGGCCTCGAGGGGGTCGATGCACTCGGGCGACGAGAACTCGGGGTGGGCGTGGTCGACGTAGTACCGCGCCCCGTTGGTGAGCACCGCGTTCACGAGATGGGTCTCGACCTCCGGGGGCATCGCTCCTTCGCGGGCGAATCCCCGGGCGTCGTTCCCCGGTGTCTCGTCCTCGAAGTCCCATCCGACGCGCGCCAGATCCGTCACATAGGCGTTCACGAGCAGGGAGCAGGACGCAACGGGATTCCCGTCGCCGCCGACGTGTTGGATCCCGTACTCCGTTTCGATGCCGCAGACCTTTGCGACCGCCACGATCCGACCCTAGCCCCGACCCGACGCCAGATCGCGGCTCGCCCAGGAATGACTTTGGGGATCCATGACCTGCGGCATCCGGACTATAGGTACTGTCCGGTGCCCACCCTCTCGATCGCCCGGCCACCCACGCGCCTCCTCGGAGTCCGCCAGCAAGGTGCGGACGTAGACGATGCGCTCCCCCTTCTTGCCCGAGATCCGGGCCCAGTCGTCGGGGTTGGTGGTGTTCGGAAGGTCCTCGTTCTCCTTGTACTCCCGCCGGATGGACTCGAGGAGGTCCGAGGTGCGGATCCCCCCGCCGTCGCCGGCGATGACCCGCTTGATGGCCAGCTTCTTGGCCCGGCGCACGATGTTCTCGATCATGGCCCCCGAGGCGAAGTCTCGGTAGTAGAGGAGTTCCTTGTCCCCGTTCTGGTATGTCACTTCGAGGAACCGGTTCTCGTCGTCGGCCCGGTACATCTCGGCCACCGTCGTCTCGATGATGGCCTGGACCGCCTTCTCCTGCTCGCCGCCGCCGAGACGGTCGACCTCGGACTGGTCGAAGGGGAGATCGGGCGTCAGGTAGCGGCCGAAGATCTGGGACGCCGCCTCCTCGTTGGGCCGTTCGATCTTGATCTTCACGTCCAGTCGACCCGGGCGGAGGATGGCGGGGTCGATGAGGTCCTCCCGGTTCGATGCGCCGATGACGATCACGTCGCGCAACGTCTCGACACCGTCGATCTCGGCCAGCAGCTGGGGGACGATCGTGGACTCCATGTCGGAGCTGATCCCGGTACCGCGGGTGCGGAAGAGCGAGTCCATCTCGTCGAAGAAGACGATGACCGGGACACCCTCCTCCGCCTTCTCCCGGGCCCGCTGGAAGACGAGCCGGATCTGGCGCTCGGTCTCGCCGACGTACTTGTTGAGCAGTTCGGGACCCTTGATGTTCAGGAAGTAGCTGCGGATGTTGGCGTTGCCCGTCACCTGGGCCACCTTCTTGGCCAGGGAGTTGGCCACCGCCTTGGCGATCAGCGTCTTGCCGCACCCCGGCGGCCCGTAGAGGAGGATGCCCTTGGGCGCCGGCAGCTTGTAGTCGCTGAACAGCGCCCGGTGGAGGTACGGCAGCTCGACGGCGTCGGTGATCGCCTCGATCTGGGCGTCGAGTCCGCCCACGTCGGCGTAGGTGATGTCGGGGACCTCCTCCAGCACCAGCTCTTCGACCTCGGGGCGGGGCAGCTTCTCCACCAGCAGCTGCGAGCGAGCCTCCATGAGCACCGAGTCACCGGCGCGCAGATGGATACCGGCCAGGCTGGCCGAGAGCTCGACCACCCGCTCCTCGTCGGCGCGGGCGTAGACGATGGCCCGCCGGCCGTCGTCGAGGAGCTCCTTCAGGGTGACGACCTCGCCGGAGTCCTCACCCTGGCGGGCCAGCACGACGTTGAGCGACTCGTTCAGGACCACTTCCTGTCCCCGGCGCAGCTCGGCGGCCGTCGATCTCCGGGTGTACGGCCACCCGCATCTTGCGCCCTCCGGAGAAGACGTCGACGGTCCCGTCCTCGTTGGCGTGGAGGAACGTCCCGTAGGCGCTCGGGGGCTGGGTGAGCTTGTCGACCTCTTCGCGCAGCGCGGCGATGTGCTCCTTGGCCTGCTGCAGCGTGTAGGTGAGCTTCTCGTTCTGGGAGATGGCCTGGGCCAGCTGGCCCTTGGCCTCGAGCATGCGCTCCTCGAGGGACTGGACCCGTCCCGGCCCCTCGGACAGACGGCGGCGCAGGACGGCGACTTCCTCTTCGGCCTGGCGGGACCGCTCGCGCAGTTGCTCCAGCTCCTGGCGGATGGCCAACTCCCGCTGATCTTCAGAATCGGCCGTCGGAACCACCTCCCCGAGGGTCGCTCAAGGCCTCTCAAGCGACCATACACCGGCCCCTGAGGCTAAAGGTACGCCTTGTGGCGGGATAAACGCCTCACGACGGGAATTAGGAGAAAGGGTGCCGGGATAAGTGTCGGGGCCCCGGTAGGCTTGGAGAGACCAGTAGGCGATCCCACCGGGCGTTTGCCTGGCGTCCGACGGCGGACGACAGGGCGAGCGCGTGCGGGAACCGGTGGGTACAGGTACTGGTGTGGGTAATTGACACTCCGAACGGCGCCTAGTTACCGTCCGGTTGCGTCGTCCGTCGGCAGGAGAGGCAAGAAGAGACGTCATGAAGGTCTGGATCGACCAGGATCTGTGCACCGGTGACGGACTGTGCGAGGAGATCGCGCCGGCCGTGTTCACGTTGCTCGACGACGGTCTCGCCTATGTCAAGGACGCCGACGCCGTGAAGAACGACCCGGGCGGGTCCGCCGGCATGGCCCTCGTGCCCGAGGATCTCGAGGACGCCGTCACCGAGGCGGCCGAAGAGTGTCCCGGCGAGTGCATCTTCATAGAACAGGGCTGATTCATCCAACAGCACTGACCGGATCCGCCTCGGGGGGAACAAGCAGCCGGGCCGTGGTGAGGAAGCCGGTGTGTGCCGACCATGCGGTGGTCGGGACGGACCGAGCGCTCCTCGACGTGCCAGGTCCGTCGCAGAATCTCCGAGGTCTCGGCCATACCGAATGCGCTGCGCGTCAATGCCGCCCGCAGTGTGGCCACCTGGTTGATGGTCGGGAGATAGGCGAGAAGGATGCCGCCGGGTCGCAGCGCCTTCTCGGCGTGGGCGAGGACCTGCCAGGGCTCGGGGAGATCGAAGCACGACGCGGTCGAGGTCCACCTCGTCGATGCCCTCGTAGACATCGCGTTCCTCCACCCGGTAGGACACCGCGGCCCCGCTCCAGGCGGCCACGTTGGCCCGGGCTCCGGCGGCGAAGTCGGGGCGCAGTTCGTACCCGACGACGTCGGCCCCGGCGCGGAGCAACGCCATGGAGAGCGCCCCCGATCCCACACCCGCCTCGAGGACCTTCATCCCGGGACCGATGTCGGCCGCCAGGAGGATGGCGCCGAGATCCTTCGGATAGATGACCTGGGCGCCGCGGGGCATCTTGAGAACGACATCGGCCAAGGTGGGGCGGACCACGAGGAAGAGGCGCCCGGTCGACCCGGCCACCGAGACGCCTTCGGTCCGACCGATGACGTTGTCATGGGCGACGATCCCCGCATGGGTGTGGAAGGTCGCCCCCGCCTGGAGGGTCAGGAGGTACCGGCGGTCCTTGGCGTCGACAAGCAGGACACGCTCGCCGGCGGCGAGCGGCCCCCGGGGCCCGGGTGGGGACCCCGTCACCCCTCGCCCGACCCGCCGGAGGAGGCGGGGTCGGTGGTGGTGACGACCAGGCGCTGACCCGGGGAGACGCGGCCCTCCCAGATCACCTCGGGTCCTGCGTTCCGGGCCCGACGGACCAGCCAGACACCGAGGGCGACGGCCAGCCAGATGGGTTCTCCGGCCATCCCGCGGCGCAGCGACCGCGAGGCGAGGGTACGCAGAAGGCGGTCCACGGCCGCTCAGACCCGGCGGATCTCGACGACGGCGGAGCGCTTGCGCCCGCGGCGCCGCCCGAGCAGGTAGGCGACGATCACGACCAGCAGGAGGCCGGCCGCGGCCCCCCCGAAGATCTTCGGCTTGGCGGCCTCGACCGTCTCGCCGACATCGCCGGAGACTTCGCGGAGTTTGGTCTCGAGGTCCCCTCTGGTGATCTTGGCCGTGGCCGCCATGCTCAACGCGTCTCCTCCCGGTCGCTGCGGCCCGAGGCCCGGGCCGGCGGGGTCTTCGTGATCCGCCAGACCGACAGCCCCAGGACGACCAGGGCGGCGCCGGCCGTGATCACGTAGGGCAGCCAGGACAGATTGCCCTGAAAGGTCGAACCCGTCTCTGTCTGCAGAGCCCGGAGCAGGGCCAGCAGGAGCAGGAGGGTACCTATCGAGAGGGCGATCGATCCCGAGACACCGAGGGCCACGAAACGGCCCAGGCCGCGTGAGAGGCCCGAGGGTCTCCTGCTTGGCGTAGTCCACGACCAGGTCGACGAACTCGCGACCGGCGGCGGTGGTGCCCGACCGGCCACCGCCCTCCTTCGCCTTCCGATCACCTGGTCCGGGCACGATCCTCCCCTGCGGATCGACCATCCTCCCCCGCCACGGCGAGCGGAGGCAAGGAGTCTCCCCGGCGGCCGCCCCGACGCCGTCGGTTCAACTGCGGGGAGTGCCGTCGGTTCAGCCGCGGGGAGTGAGGAGATAGGTCGAGCTCGCCTTGGCGACCAGCCGGCCCTCGTCGTCGGTCACGTCCGCCTCGACGAACGCCACCCGGCGGCCCCCGGAGACGACCCGCGAGGCGCAGGTGAGGGTGCCCCCCGGACGGACGGGGGCCAGGAAGCTGATCTTCATCTCGGCGTTGGCCGAGAAGACCTTTTCACCCTTGGCCCACGTCACGGTGGCCGCGCCCATGGCCGAATCGCAACAGGCGGCGAGGAACCCGCCCTGGATCACGCCCACGGGGTTCGTGAAGCGCTCGTCGGCGGGCATCCGCCAGGTGGTCCGACCGGGCTCGGTCTTGTCGATGCAGATCATCCCCAGAGTCAGGTCGCAATTGGGCGGGACCTGGACCCCGGGATCGGCCACGACCGAGAAGGTACCGTACGGCGGCGATGACCGACGCCCCGGCCACCGTGGTGCGAGCCGCCACCGTCCTCACCGCTTCGGGGCCCGTCTCCGACGCTGAGGTCGTGGTCGAGGGGGGCACCATCGTGGCGGTGCGCCCGGCCACCGGGGCGGTCACGGTCGAGGTCCTGGCGCCCGGCTTCGTGGATCTCCAGATGAACGGAATCGCCACGGTCGACGTGGCCGCCGCCGAGGGCGACGATTGGGACGTCCTTGACGCCGCCCTCCTGGCCCAAGGGGTCACGACGTGGTGCCCGACGCTCGTCTCGGCCCCGCTCGCCTCCATGGCGGCGGCGGTGGAGCGCATACGGTGGGCCGCCGCCCGGCCGCCGGGGCCGCGTCCGGACATCGCCGGAGCCCACCTCGAGGGTCCCTTCCTGGTCGTCGCCGGGGCCCATCCCCCGGAACATCTCCGTCCCTCGGTCGACGAACGGTGGCTCGAGTCGCTGCTTCCGGACGTCGCCGTCGTCACCCTCGCCCCCGAGCTCCCCGGTGCGATCGGGGCCGTCGCCGAGCTGACCGCCCGGGGCGTCCTGGTGGCGCTCGGCCATTCCGCCTGCACCATCGAGGTGGCCCGGCAGGCCACGGACGCCGGGGCCCGCCTGGTCACCCATCTCGGCAACGCTATGGGTCCCTTCAGCCAGCGCCAGCCCGGCCTCGTCGGAGCCGCCCTCTCGGACGACCGGATGGCGGCGTCCCTCATCGCCGACCTCGTCCACGTCCACCCGGCCCTCCTCACGATCGCCTTCCGGGCCAAGGGCCCGAACGGGACCGTTCTCGTCACCGACGCCGTCGCCACCGGTTCGACGCCGGTCGACGGCGGGCCGCCGCGGATGGCCGACGGGACGCTCGTCGGGTCGGTGCTGACGATGGACCGGGCTGTGGCCAACACCGTCCGGGCGGCCGGCGTCGCCGTGGCCGACGCCGTGGCCGCCGCCAGCACGACTCCGGCGCGTCTGCTCGGGCTCGACGACCGGGGTGCGATCGCCCCCGGGCGGCGGGCCGATCTGGTCGCGCTCGGGCCCGAGCTCGGGGTCGCCACGGTCTGGATCGCCGGCGAGAAGGCGTGGCCCGTGCACCGCTGAACCGGGGGGCCGACAGTAGGGTCGGATGCGATGCCCTTCGCCGCCGCCCTGAGCGAGCACCCCGTGCCCGCCCATGCCGTCGGCGAGGTGGCCGGGGAGATCCTCGACCGGTTCGGCCAGAGGCCCGATCTCGCCCTCGTCTTCGTGACGCCGCCGTTCGCCGGTGCCCTCGAGGACGCCGTCGCCGCCATCGACGACATCCTGCACCCGCTGGTCCTGGTGGGATGCGCAGCGGAGTCGATCGTCGGTCCCCACCGCGAAGTCGAGCGGACGGCGGCCGTCTCGCTGTTCGCGGCGAGGACGGGGCCGCTGCTGCCCGTCGCCCTCCACGCCACCGGCGGTGGCGGTGGCGGCGACGGTGACGAGATGGTGGTCGAGGGCTGGCCCGACGACATCGCCTTCGCCCCTCAGGCCCTCCTCCTCGTCGCCGATCCGTTCACCTTTCCGGCCGAGCAGTTCCTCGACTGGGTGGCCGAGCGGTACCCGAGCCTGCCCGTGGTCGGCGGGATGGCGTCGGCGGCCCAGGCACCGGGAGGGAACCGTCTGTGCATCGGGCGCCACGTGAGAACGGTTGGAGCCGTGGGGGCACTGCTCGGTCCCGGCGTCGCCGTCGAGACGGTCGTGTCCCAGGGATGCCGTCCCTTCGGTCAGCCGCTCGTCGTGACGCGCTCCGACGGGAACGTCATCCTGGAACTGGCCGGGGCCCCGGCCCTCGACCGGCTCGTGGCGCAGGCGCACGGCGCGTTGACCGAAGCCGAGGTGGCGCTGCTCGAGATGGGGGGGCTCCAGATCGGTCGGGTCATCGACGAGCACCGCTCGAGTTTCGGCCGCGGCGACTTCCTGTTGCGCAACGTCCTCGGCGCCGACCGGCGAACAGGAGCGTTGGCGGTGGGTGATGTGATGCCCGTGGGGACGACCGTGCAGTTCCATCTGCGCGACGCCCGGACGGCCGACGAGGATCTCCACGTCCTGCTGAAGGGGCACCGCGCCGACGGGGCGCTCGTCTTCACCTGCAACGGCCGGGGCTCCCGGCTGTTCGACGAGCCCCACCACGACGCCCGGGTCCTGTCCGATCTTCTCGGTCCCGTCCCGCTCGCCGGGTTCTTCGCCGCCGGCGAGATCGGGCCCGTCGGCGGTCACAACTTCGTCCACGGATTCACGGCCTCGATGGCTCTGCTCCGTGACACGTCCGACTCCCCCCGTTGAGTACGGTGGGCCGCGTGAGCGACAGCCCGTCGGGCAGCGCCTTGGAACAGCTCGGGATCAACGTGATCCGGGGCCTGGCCATGGACGCCCCGCGGAAGGCCAACTCCGGCCACACCGGGACGGCCATGGCGCTCGCCCCGCTGGCCCACGTGCTGTGGACCCGGGTCATGCACCACGACCCGACCGACCCGAAGTGGCCCGACCGGGACCGGTTCGTCCTGTCCTACGGCCACGCCTCGATCCTCCTCTACTCCATGCTCTACCTGACCGGCTACGGACTGACCCTCGACGACCTGACGCAGTTCCGGCAGTGGGGCAGCAGGACCCCGGGGCATCCCGAGATCCACCTGCACCGACCGGGGTCGAGGTCACCACCGGACCGCTCGGCCAGGGGTTCGGCCAACGGGGTCGGGCATGGGCATCGCCGAGCGCTGGCTGCGGGCGCGCTTCGGGCCCGAGCTCGTCGACCACCACACCTTCGTCCTCTGCCGCGACGGCGACCTCGAGGAGGGGATCAGCCACGAGGCGGCCTCGCTGGCCGGCCATCTCGGGCTCGGGCCGGCTCGTCTACGTCTACGACGACAACCACATCACGATCGACGGGCCGACCGAGCTCGCCTACACCGACGACGTCGCCGAGCGCTTCGACGCCTACGGCTGGCACACCGAGGACATCGGCGAGGTGGCCAACGACACCGACGCCCTCGAGGCGGCGCGTGCGCCGGGCCATGGCGGTCGAGGACAGGCCGTCGCTGATCATCCTGCGCAGCCACATCGGCTGGCCCGTCCCCGCACATGACGGACACCGCCGACGCCCACGGGACACCGCTCGGCGACGACGAGATCCGCGAGACCAAGGAGATCCTCGGCCTCCCGCCCGACGAGACGTTCTGGGTCCCCGACGAGGTCCTCGACTTCTACCGGCGGTGCATCGCACGCGGCCGAGGCGCGAGCGGCGCCGGGCGTGGCAGACACGGTTCGACGCCTGGGACGGGGACCGGCCGGCGTGGGACGCCGGCCAGGCGCGGGCACGGCCGTGGCCGGGTGGGAGCCAGAAGCTCCCGTCGTTCGAGGCCGGCGACGAGCCTGGCCACGCGCCAGGCGATCAACGCGTGCATCAACGCCACCGCCGAGCTCATCCCCGGGCTCATGGCCGGGCTCGCCGACCTCACCGGCAACACCGGGGTGGCCCTGACGGCGGCGTCGCCGCAGTCGAGCCGAGCACCCCGACGGGACGCCAGATCCACTTCGGGATCCGCGAGCACGCCATGGGCGCGGTGATGACCGGGCATGGCCGCTGCACGGCGGCGTCCTCCCGGTGGGCGGGACCTTCTTCGTCTTCAGCGACTACATGCGGCCCGCCGTCCGCCTCGCCGCGCTGTCGCGGAGCGCACGTCATCTACTCGTGGACCCACGACTCGGTCGGGCTCGGTGAGGACGGCCCGACCCACCAGCCGGTCGAGCAGCTGGCCGCCATGCGGGCCATGCCCGGCCTGCGGGTGATCCGGCCGGCCGACGCCAACGAGACGGCCCACGCGTGGCGGATCGCCGTCGACTCCGACGGGCCCACGGCGCTGATCCTGACGCGTCAGGCGCATCCCCGTCCTCGAAGGCACGGCCGACGGCCGCCGACGGTGTGGCCCGCGGCGGCTACGTCCTCGTCGAGGCCGGCGGACCGCCCGACGTCGTCCTGGTCGGCACCGGCAGCGAGGTCCACCTGTGCGTGGCTGCCGCCGACGCCCTGCGGGCGGCCGGTCCGCCCGTGCAGGCCCGGGTCGTCTCACTTCCGTCGTGGGAGCTCTTCGCCGAGCAGGACGAGGCCTACCGGGGCGAGCGTCCTGGCGCCGGGGGTTCCCACGCCTGGCCGTCGAGGCGGCGACCTCCTTCGGGTGGGAGCGGTACGCCGACGACTCCGTCTCGCATCGACCACTTCGGTGCGTCGGCCCCCGGTGGTGAGGTCCTCGCCCATTTCGGGTACACGACGGAGAACGTCGTGGCCCGGACGCGCGACCTGCTCGCCCGGTCCGCCGGGACCGCGCCCGGTGAGGCCGCCGTCCCGCCACGTCGACTTCAGTCCGCCCGACGCGCCGACAAGGGACGCAGAGACTGGGACGCACAGACAAGGGAGCGGCCATGACGACGCTGCAGGACCTCTACGAGCAGACAGGGCCAGAGCCCCTGGCTCGACAACCTCCGCCGCGACTACCTGCGCCAGGGCAAGCTGCCAGCATCTGGTGGACGAGGGGATCCGGGGCGTGACGTCCAACCCCACCATCTTCGCCAAGGCCATCGAAGGCGTGGACGACTACGACGAGCAGTTCGCCAAGCTCCTCGACAAGCACCCCGTCGACGAGTGCTACTGGGAGCTCGTGATCACCGACATCGTCGACGCCCTGGCCGTCCTGCGGCCCGTCCACGACGAGTCGGACGGAATCGACGGATACGTCTCGCTGGAGGTGGCGCCGGCGCTGGCCCACGACACCGACGGCACCATCGGCGTCGGCCCGCGCCCTGCACGAGCGGATCGATCGCGCCCAACCTCTTCGTCAAGATCCCGGCCACGGCCGAAGGCGTCCCCGCCATCCGGACGATGATCGGCGAGGGGCGGAGCATCAACGTCACCCTGATCTTCAGCCTCGACCGCTACGCCGAGGTGATCGAGGCCTACGTCGGCGGCCTCGAGGACTGCGGTGGCGGCGGGGGCGAACGACCTGTCCCCGATCCGCAGCGTGGCCTCGTTCTTCGTGAGCCGGGTCGACACCGAGGTCGACCGTCGGCTCGAGACGGCCGCCGCCGACGCCGGTGACGACTCCGCCCGCCAGCACCTCCTCGACGCCCGGGGCACGGCGGCGGTGGCCCAGGCCCAGGAGGCCTACCAGCTGTTCCTGAAGCGTCTTCTCCGGTCCGCGCTGGGAGGCGCTGGCGGCCAAGGGGGCGAAGGTCCAACGCCCCCTGTGGGCCTCGACCTCCACCAAGAACCCCGCCTACCCCGATCTCGCCTACGTCGACTCACTCATCGGCCCCGACACCGTGAACACGATGCCCGACGAGACGATCGCCGCCTTCCTCGATCACGGCGTCCTGGCCCGCACCGTCGACGCCCGGCCCGGCGAGGCCGCGGCCGCCCTCGACCGTCTGGCGGAACTCGGGATCGACATGGCCGATGTGGCCCGGGTGCTCGAGGACGAAGGGGTGGCCAGCTTCTCCAAGTCCTTCGACGAACTCATGCAGTCGCTGACCGACAAGGCCAACGCCCTGGCGGCCGGTCGCTGACGCGAGGAGGTCCCGTCCGATGCCCGATGACGCCGCCGGTCTGATCGACCGGTTGAGAACGCGACGCGACGCTCTGGCCCGACGGGAACGTCTCGCCGACCCGTCTCGGCTGGCTCGATGTTCCCCGGCGGATCCAGACCGAGGCGGCCGATCTGACCGCCTGGGCCTCGGGGATCGCGCAGTCGACGGTGATCCTCCTCGGGATGGGAGGATCGTCGCTCGGTCCCGCCGTGCTCGAGTCCGTCCTGGCCGGGACGGGGACGCCCGGCGGGCCGGGGACCGGGCGGCGGCGGTTGATCGTCTGCGACACCACCCACCCGGCCACGGTGTCGTCGCTCGACTTCTCCGACGCCTTCGTCCTCGTCTCGTCCAAGTCGGGGACGACGTTGGAACCGAACGTCCTGATGGACTACGCCTGGTCGAAGCTCCCCGATCCCTCGCGCTACGCCGTGATCACCGACCCCGGGACGCCCCTGTCCAAACTGGCGGCCGAACGGGGATTGTCCCGTTGCTTCGAGAACGCCCCCGACATCGGCGGTCGCTACTCCGTGATGTCGTACTTCGGGATGGTGCCCGCCGCCCTGATCGGGTACGACGTGGCCGAGTTGTGCGGGCGCGTGCTCGGTGCCGAACTCACCGAAGCGGCCGGGCTCGGGATGGCCATGGGCGAGGACGCCCGGCAGGGACGCGACAAGGTCACCATCGTCGTCCCCGACGCCTACGCCTCGTTCGGTCTCTGGGTGGAGCAGTTGGTGGCGGAGTCGACCGGCAAGCGCGGGACCGGGTGCATCCCGGTGCCCACCACCGATCCCGAAGTGGGTCCCGATCGCCACGTGGTGCCGCTCCACCCGACGCAGCCGACCGACGTGGCCGAGCAGTTCTACCGGTGGGAGGTGGCCATGGCCATCTGCGGCCACGTCCTCGGGATCGACCCCTTCGACGAGCCCAACGTGGCCGAGTCCAAGAAGAACACCAACGACGCCCTGGCCAGCCTGCCGCTGCCCGGCGTCGAGACGGCCGACGCCGGCTCGGTCTTCACCTGGCTGGACGAGGTCGTCCGTCCCGGCGACTACGTCTCGCTCCAGGCGTACCTCCCCTTCGGTCAGGACGACGCGCTCCAGGGTCTGCGCCGGCGGGTCCGCGACCACCTCGGCGGGGCGGCCGTCACCGCCGGCTACGGGCCGCGCTTCCTCCACTCCACGGGCCAGCTCCACAAGGGAGGGCCCGACACGGTGGTGGCCGTCCAGATCGTCTCGGCCACGCCCGGCCCCGAGGTCCCCATCCCCGGCAAGGACTACGACTTCGGGACCCTGATCGCGGCCCAGGCCCTCGGCGACCACCGCAGCCTCATCGCCCACGGCCGTCGGGTCATCCGGGTGGCGGCCGACGACCTCTCCACTGTTACATGAGAGTGGTCGGGCACCTGAGAGTGGTCGGGCACCTGACAGCGCGTCCATGAGAGCGCTCCCGTGACGGTCGGGTCCCCCCCGGGCATCGACGTCGAGGACATCGACCTCGAACAGTCCGTCGTCCCCGTCGCCCACGAGCTCGACACCGTCAGCCCTCCCCCGCCGCTGGCCCTCGTGGTCTTCGGCGCCTCGGGTGACCTCGCCGCCCGCAAGCTCCTCCCCGCCATCGCCGGCCTGGCCGATCACGGGGCGCTGGCCGACGGTTTCACCGTGGTCGGTGTGGCCCGGACCAACTGGACCGACGAGGACTTCCGCCAGGTCGCCCTTGCAGGCCGTCGACAAGCCGAGCCCGGCGTGGAAGGAACTGGTCAAGCGGTTCCGCTACGTCGCCGGCGAGTACGGCCACCCCGACACCTTCGACCAGCTGAAGACGGTCCTGGACGAGGCCGACGCGAAGCTCGGGCACTTCCGGCAACCGCGTCTACTATCTGGCCACCATCCCCGACTCTTCGGCACCGTGGCCACCGCCCTCGGCCAAGCACGGCTGTGCCACGCCCGGGTCGACGGCGGCTCGTTCGCCCGCCTGCGTGGTGGAGAAGCCCTTCGGCCGCGACCTGGCCAGCGCCCTGGCCCTCGAACGCCACCCTGCACGACGCCTTCGACGAGTACCAGATCTTCCGCATCGACCACTACATGGGTAAGGAGACCGTCCAGAACGTCCTGGCGCTGCGGTTCGCCAACGCCATCTTCGAGCCCATCTGGAACCGTCGGTACGTCGACCACATCCAGATCACCGTGGCCGAGCAGCTCGGGGTCGAGCACCGCGGCGGCTTCTACGAGACGGCCGGGGCTCTGCGCGACATCGTCCAGAACCACGTCATGCAGGTGCTGGCGCTCACCTTGATGGAGCCGCCGGCCAGTCATCGACGCCCAGGGCATCCGCGACGAGAAGGTCAAGCTGCTCCAGGCCGTCGTCATCCCGACGCCGACGAGGCGGTCGACAAGTCGGTCCGGGCCCAGTACACGGCGGGGACGATCGACGGCGAACCGGTCGTCGGCTACCGGGAGGAGGAGGACGTCGACCCCCGACAGCCGGACCGAGACCTACGTGGCCATGCAGCTCGCGCGTCGACAACTGGCGGTGGGCCGGCGTCCCCATCTACATCCGCACCGGCAAGCGGCTGCCGAAGCGGGTCCACCGAGGTGACGCTGCAGTTCCAACGGGTCCCCCACCTCGCCTTCGGCAGCTCCGCTCTCCCGCGATCTCCAGCCCGAACGCCCTCGTCCTGCGGATCCAGCCCGACGAGGGGATCAGCCTGCGGTTCGGGGCCAAGGTCCCCGGCGAGGCCTTCCGGGTCCGGTCGGTCGGCATGGACTTCTCCTACGCCGAGGCCTTCCCAGGCCCGGCCACCGACGGCTACGAGCGCCTCCTCCACGACGCCATGATCGGCGACGCCACCTTGTTCATCCGGACCGACGAGGTCGAGCAGGCCTGGCGGATCGTCGACCCCTTCCTCGCAGGCCTGGTCCGAGGACGGCGTGCCCCTGGCCCACTACCCGGCCGGTACCTGGGGCCCGCACGAGGCCGAGCTCCTGCGTCGGCGCAACGACCTGCCGCCGGTGGCACGACCTGAGCGTGACCGCCGGAGAACCGTCGACGTGTCGTCGACGACGTCGCCGCCGCGTTCGCCGACGTCGGTCATCGAGTCCGTTCGCCGAGCGCGGTCGAGCCCGGGTTCACCCTCGTCCTGTCCGGGTGGACCCACCGCCCGGCTCTGCTACGAGCACCTCGGCCGGCACGGGCGCGGCCGGCCATCGACTGGACGCGTGGTCGACGTCTACATCGGCGACGAGCGCTGCGTGCCCGCCGACGACCCCGACGCCAACCAACGGCTGGTCCGCGAGTCGCTCCTCGACCGCGTCGGCCCGGTGCGGCTCCTTCCACCCCATGTCGTGCGACGAGGGCGCCCGACGGCCTACGACCGCCTGCGTGGCGTGCGATCGCCGCTCTCGATCTCGTCCACCTCGGCCTCGGGCCCGACGGGCACACCGCCTCGCTCTTCCCCGGCTCCGCCGGCTCTCGACGCCGCCCCCGGGGCGGCTGGTCGTCGCTCAACCGCGATCCCAACGGACGCAATCCCCACGACCGGATGACCCTCACCCTGGCCGGCCATCGCCCGGGCCCGGCTGCGTCGTCTTCACCGTCTCCGGCGCGTCCAAGCGCGACGCCTTCGGCGCAGATCCGGTCCGGCGCCGACCTGCCGGCCGCCCGGGTCCGCGCCGCCGAGATCCTCTGGCTCGTCGACCCGAGCGCCGGCGACGGGCCCGCCGGCGGCGTGAGGACCGGCCACCGACGGGGGCGACGGTAAGGTGACCGCCGTGGCACCGACGACGACCTTCTCGTCGGCCACCCTCGGCCGACCTGCAGGCCGAGGCCGCGGATCGTCCGGGCACGCGGCCCACGGCAACCGGGTCACCTACTCGCCCAAGGTCTTCATCCCGCTCACCATGCTGTGTCGCGACCGCTGCGGCTACTGCACCTTCGCCAAGCCCCCGGCCCGCCTGGCCGTCGCCCTACCTCTCGCCCGACGAGGTCCTGGCCATCGCCCGGGCCGGCGCGCGCCGCCGGCTGCCACGAGGCGCTGTTCACCCTGGGCGAGGCGCCCGAGGACCGCTACCCGGCGGCCCGGCGACTGGCTCGACGACCACGGCTACGGCTCCACCGTCGACTACCTGGTGGCCGCCTGCGCGCTGGTGCGTCGACGAGACGGGCCTGCTCCCCCACGCCAACGCCGGCGCCCTCGGCGCCCGACGACCTCGGCCGGCTCCGCGACGGTCTCGGCCAGCCAGGGGATGATGCTCGAGTCGCTCGACCCCGACCTGGCCTGCTCACCGGGGCGCCCCGGACAAGACCCCGGAACGCCGGCTGGCCACCCTCGACGCCGCCGGCACGGCTCGCCATCCCCTTCACCACCGGCCTCCTGGTCGGCATCGGCGAGTCCCGCGCCGACCGTCTCGAGACCCTCGGCGGCCATCGCCGACTCGCCACCGCGTCCACGGCCACGTCCAGGAGGTGATCGTCCAGAACTTCCTCCCCAAGCCGGGCACGGCCATGCACAACGCGCCCGCCCTGCCCGCCCGACGAGCTGGCCTGGACGATCGCCGTGGCCCGGCTGGTGCTCCCGCCCGACGTCCACGTCCAGGCCCCGCCCAACCTGTCCGACGACCTGGCCCCGCTCCTCGACTCGGGCATCGACGACTGGGGCGGGGTCTCGCCGGTGACCGTCGACCACGTGAACCCCGAACGGGCCTGGCCCGCCCTCGACATCCTCCGCGCCGCCACCGAGGCGGCCGGCATGCGTCCTCGCCCCCCGCCTCACCGTCTACCCCGAGTTCGCCCTCGACCCCGAGCGCTGGCTCGATCCCGCCATGCGCTTCCCGGTCCTCGACCGCTCCGACGCCGAGGGCCTGGCCCGCGACGACGCCTGGTGCTCGGGCGGGACGGCCGACCCGCCGGCCCTGCTCGGTCCCGTGACCGATCCCGTGAGTCCGTCCGCTCCGTCCGCTCGGTCCGGTCCTGCCGGTCGTTCCGGTACGCCTCCAACCGGTGCCGCCGGCGCGGTGGCCGAGGTCCTCGCCGGCGTCGCCTCGGCCAGGAGCTGGGCGAGGACGAGATCGTCACCCTGTTCGCGGCCCGGGGTCCCGAGGTCCGGGCCGTGGCCGAGGTGGCCGACCAGCTCCGGGCCGAGACGGTCGGCGACGTCGTCACCTGGGTGGCCAACCGCAACATCAACTACACCAACGTCTGCACCTTCAAGTGCCGGTTCTGCGCCTTCTCCAAGGGCCCGCTCTCGCTCAACCTGCGCGGCGCGCCCTACCTCCTCGAGCTGAGCGACATCACCGACCGGGTGCGCGAGGCCGAGGCGCCGGCGCCACCGAGGTCTGCCTCCAGGGCGGCATCCACCCGAACTTCGACGGCGACTACTACCTCGAGGTGATCCGGGCGGTCCGCGCAGGCGTCGGACCGGCATCCACATCCACGGCTTCACCGCCCTCGAGGTGACCGAAGGGGCCACGCCGCCTCGACGAGCCGCTGGCCGACTACCTCGGCCGCCTGAAGGACGCCGGCCTGACGACCCTGCCCGGGCACCGCCGCCGAGATCCTCGACGACGAGGTCCGCGCCGTCCTCTGCCCGGACAAGATCAACACCGAGGAGTGGCTCGAGGCCCACCGCACCGCCCACTGCGTCGGGCTGCGGTCCAACGTCACCATCATGTTCGGCGCCGTCGAGCAGCCCCGGTCGTGGGCCCGCCACCTGGTCCGCACCCGCGACCTGCAGCAGCGAGACCGGGGGCTTCACCGAGTTCGTCCCGCTCCCCTTCGTGCACATGGCGACGCCCATCTACCTGCAGCGCAAGGCGCGCCGGGGCCCGACCTTCCGCGAGACGCTGCTCATGCACGCCGTCGGCCGGATCGCCTACCGCGGCGCCATCGACAACATCCAGGTCAGCTGGGTCAAGATGGGCGCCGCCGGCGCGCGCCAGCTGCTCCGGGCCGGCGTCAACGACCTCGGCGGCACCCTGATGGACGAGAACATCTCCCGGGCGGCCGGGGCCAGCCACGGCCAGCTCATGGACGAGGACGGCTTCGCGCGCCGTCGTCGAGCCCCTCGGCCGGCGCCTCGACCAGCGCACCACCCTCTACGGGCGGGTCCCGCGCCCTGCTGACGCCCGCGGCCGACGACCGCGCCACGGACCCGGCCGCCGCGCTCGGGATGGCCGACCCGACGTCCCGCCGCTCGTGGCCGACACCGCCGGTGCCGAGGCAGACGGCCGGCGAGAGCCTCGATCCGGAGCGATCCGGCTCATCGAGCTCGCCTGACGCGACTCGCGGGTCACCGAACGCCGCGACCTCTACCGGTCGATGCTCGGCCACCGTGGCCGGCCTGGCCGCCGAGCGCACCGACGTCGATCGACCTCAAGCTGGCCGACGCCGCCCTGGCCGAGATGGCCGAGGCCTTCCGGGTCTTCCGCCCCTTCCGCGACGCGCACGAAGGTCACCATCTTCGGCTCGGCCCGCACCCTGCCCGACGACCCGCTCTACGTCCAGGCCCGCCGCCTGGCCGAGCGCATGGCCGGGCCACGGCTGGATGGTGGTCACCGGCGCCGGCCCCGGCATCATGGCCGCCGGCATGGAGGGCGCCGGGCGCGAGCAGCTCGATCGGCGTGAACATCCGCCTCCCCCACGAGCAGGGGGCCAACGCGTTCATCGCCCAGGACCCCAAGCTCGTCGAGATGCGCTACTTCTTCACCCGCAAGCTCATGCTCATCAAGGAGTCCGACGGCTACGCGGTCCTGCCCGGCGGGTTCGGCACCCTCGACGAGGGCTTCGAGCTGCTCACCCTCCTCCAGACGGGCAAGGCCGAGCCCGCTCCCCTGGTCCTGCTCGACGTCCCCGGCGGCACCTACTGGCAGGGCTGGCAGCAGCTTCCTCGACGACGAGGTCGGCCTCGCGCGGCCTGGTCTCGCCCGAGGACCGCTCGCTCTTCATGATCACCGCCGACGTCGGACGAGCGCCACCGACGAGCTCCTCGGCTTCTACCGCAACTACCACTCGTGCCGCTGGGTCGGCGACCTGCTCGTCATCCGGCTGCAGCCGGCCCCCGACCGGGCCCAGCTGGCCGAGCTCAACGAGCGCTTCGCCGACATCGTGGTCGAGCGGGTCGATCCGGCCCACCAAGCCCCTCCCCCCGGAGCGGTCGACCAACGACCACCTCGAGCTCGCCCCGGCTGGCCTTCCGCTTCGACCGGATCCACTACGGGCGGCTCCGCCAGCTGATCGACGTCGTCAACAGCTGGGTCGACTGACGCCAGCGGGCCCACGCCAGGCGCGTTGGTAGAACCGGGGGCGTGTCTTGTCGGAAGGCGCTTACTCAGGGATGTCCGACCACTTGATTCGCTCTGCGCCAGTAGTAGTGAAGAGTCGTTGCCTTGAACCAGGCGGTCCTGATACTCACCAGGCGATTTTGAAACCAGCACCGCCAGCCACTAAACCTCGCCCTCTACGCACCAGGAGAACGGCGTCGGCGAAGGAGCCTTTACGCCAAGGTGATGACCACTTTTGCCTTTGGATTTGACTGAAGGGTCAATATTAGTTGGCCGCCCGGCGTTCCAGACACGCAGAACCCCTGGGTTTGTTTCGGGTTAATGGGTTCGATGCCGAGATATTCGGTGACATTCTCGTCATTGAAGACGACATACGAAGGAATGGGGCAAGGGTATTCCTGTGGCAGAACCGTGAGAGCAGAGGGTTTCACTCTCGGCCTCCTTACAGGACCCTTGATGACAATCCGGTATGGCCCTACGCCCGCCGGAACCTGACTTGTTCCAGACGCTATGTGGACAGTCGTTGTTCCGGAGGAGACAGCCGCGTCTGTTGCCGAAACCGGAATGATCGCAAACGCGACGAACGGAAGAGCCACACATACAACAAAAAATCGAACGATCGATAGACCACGCGTGTGCACGATTCACCCGCCTTTCAGAATCCCGCCCCCGCTATGGCGAGTACCTGAGCGTGATTTTTGCAAAACCAATCAACGCATGTCAACATCCGCAAAATGCGTTGAGCCTGACCGTGGGGGCTTCTACCGCACTTCTGACGGTAACGGAGACACGGTTGCCTAGTGCAAGAAGACTGGTCGCTGGTCGGTAAGCCGATTAATCAGCTGCCTGCTTTTGTCCGGAAGACCTAGACGGTTCGACCTTGCCACTTTCCCAGCGTGCCATATCGATGGGCGTTGTGCAGACTGAGACTGACTGATAGCCCGGCGACGCGCACCCGGATAATCCGTTAGTCGTCCGGGGGTGGTCTCTGATTTCGCAGTCGGTTGTGAAAGCCGCAGAGCAGCCGTCCGTTGACCAGGACCGTCGCACCACCGGCGCTGTAGGGGGTGATGTGGTCACCCTGGCTCGATGCTGCCGGGACGTCGCAGTACGGATGGGTGCACTGTTGATCCCGTAGCTCGATAGCCCGGCGCGTGGCGCCGGTGAAGAGCCGGGCCGTGGCGCTGACCTCGACACGACGATCCGGTGCGAACACCGCCCGCTCGAGATACGCCTGGTCCAGCCAAGGAAGAAGGGACCCGGGTGAGATGACCGTTCCGTCGGCCAACTGACAGATCCGCCCGTGGAGTGTCTCGTAGCCGACGAAGACGCTGAAGAGCGGGGCCGGCCGGCGTCGGTCGACTTGAGCGATCTGGCTCCGGGTGGCCATCTCGACCAGGGCGTCGGCCCGACGCTGCCCGGGAGTGCGCCTGAGATCGCCGATGGTGGGGTCGCGTCCGAGCGTCGTCCGGGCCTCGGCCCACTCGGCCTGGAACATCTCACGCTCGAGGCGGTCCAGCTCTCCCGCCACGATCGATCCGGAGATGGGGTCGAGCGTGATCCCGCCCAGCCACATCCCACCGAAGCTGCTGACGAGAAAGACGTCACGGCGACTGCGCCGCTTCTCGTCATCGGCTTCCACGCCGTCCGGGTCCGCCCGCTGCTTCCAGTAGGCCGCCGCCCGGACGAAGTCGTCATAGCGAAGCGTGGTCGCATGGCCGACGAGCAACTCCTCGTCGCGGGAGAGCGCGTCCTGGGTGGCGTCACTGCGGAGGTCGGCGGCGACATCGACCTGGGCACCGGTGATGTCGCCGGCGGCCCAGCTCCGGGCGAACGCCGGCAGGTGACGCAGCTCCCGACCTCGTCGCACCATGCGTCGCGCCTGGGGCTTGGCCAGATGGCACCGCGAGACCAGCCACATCGTGGCGTTGTAGGCCTCGTCGGGCACCCAGTTCTCCAGTGCGTCGAAACCGGCTGTCGCTTCGGTGACATAGGACTCGAGGCGGGCCAGCTCACGCTGGAGGGTCTCGATCGATTCGGCGTCGGCATGCACCAACGGATCGGTTTCCCGCAGGTGATCGATCGTCTCGGTGAGGACAGCGAGATCCACAGGGACCAGTGAAGCATCCGGTTGTAACGCTCAGTCGTCGGGGTTCTCGTCCATTCCCCGCAAGAGGACGACCGCCTTGTCGACGGCGCGCCGGGCGCGGCGAGAGGCGCTTCTCCTCGGCCACGAGCGCCGGGGCGGGCTCACCGCGACCGGCCGACGACGACGCCTCGCGCAGCCGGTCGAAGGCCAGGTCGCCGAGTTCCTCGGACAGCTCCGCCAGACGGTCGGCCAGATCCTCGACCCCCACGGGACGCGGCCCCCGTCAGTCGGCGCGTCGGGGCAGGCCGACCTCGAGTATCTCGATGGTCCCGTCGGCCACCTGGGTCCGCAACGCCTTCTTGTCGAACTTCCCCACACTCGTCTTGGGCAACTCGTCAACGAAGGCCCACCGCTCGGGCAGCCACCACCGGGCCACCCGGCTGCTCAGGAACTCGATCAGGACGTCCGGCTCGGGACGCGGCTCGTCGGGCCCGGTGACCACCACGACCAGCGGCCGCTCGTCCCACCTGGCGTCGGCCACACCGATGACGGCCGCTTCGAAAACGGCCGGATGGGCCATCACCTCGTTCTCGAGCTCGACCGACGAGATCCACTCACCGCCCGACTTGATGACGTCCTTCGTCCGGTCCGAGATCTGCATGAATCCCCGGTCATCGAGCCACCCCACGTCCCCGGTCCGCAACCACCCGTCGTGGAACCGGTCGGGGGCGGGGTCGCCGTAGTACGAGCCGGTGACCCACGGGCCGCGTACCTCGAACTCGCCCACCGTGTGCCCGTCGGCCGGCATGGTGGAGCCGTCCTCGGACACCACCCGGATCTCGACGCCGGCGAGGACCCGTCCGGTCTTGGCCCGCCAGTCCATCTCGTGGTCCGCACCCACACCCTTCGGCGGGAAGGCCATGGCGCACACCGGGCTCGTCTCGGTCATCCCCCAGCCCTGGATCATGGCCACGTCGAAGCGGTCGCGGTACGCCTCCATCAGTGTCCGGGGCACGGCCGCCCCGCCCGCCGTCACCATCCGCAGCGAGGACAGGTCGACCTCGTGGGACTGGCTGTAGCGCAAGAGGTCGTTCCAGATGGTGGGTACTCCGAGCGACAGTGTGGGGCGCAGCTCGGCGAAGATCCGGGCCAGCGGCTCGGCCTGGAGGAACCGCTCGGGCAGGATCAGGTCCGTCCCGGCCAGGAAGGCCGTGTACGGCATTCCCCAGGCGTTGGCGTGGAACATGGGCACGATGACGAGGACGCGATCGCGTCTCGGTGGCGCCCAGGGCGTTGGCCGAGAGGCCGGCGAAGGAGTGGAGCCAGGTCGAGCGGTGGCTGTACACCACGCCCTTCGGGTTCCCGGTGGTCCCGCTCGTGTAACACATGGCGGCCGCCTGGCGTTCGTCGAGCTCGGGCCAGTCGTAGCCGGCCTCCTCGGCTCCGATGATCTCCTCGTACGCCAACGTCGGGCCGAGGCCGTCGGTGTCGCCTTCGCCCACGACGATCACCTTCTCGACCGTCGTGCACTGGTCGCGCACCTTCGCCAGCAGTGGCGCGACCGACGCGTCGACGATCACCACCTTGTCCTCGGCGTGGTTCACGACGTAGGCCAGCTGCTCGGGGAAGAGCCTGATGTTCAGGGTGTGGAGGACCGCGCCCATCGAGGGGACCGCCAGGTACGCCTCCAGATGCTCCTGGTCGTTCCAGGCGAAGGTCCCCACCCTGTCCCCGTCGCCCACGCCCAACCGCTTGAGGGCCGCCGCCAGTCGCTCGGCCCGACCCGCCACCTGGGCGAAGGTGGACCGCCGGTCACCGGCCGGCTCGACCGTGACCACCTCGCTGTCGCCGTACACGCGCTGGCCGTGCCGGAGGATGCCACTGATGAGCAGAGGACCGTCCTGCATCGTGCTGAGCATCGCCGGAGCATACCGACAAGCGCGAGCGTCCCCCCGGGCCCGTCGGCGACTGATGTCGTCCTCCGCTGCACCATTCCCGTTTGTGCGCGGGGACCTCTCAGCCGTCGAGCCGGAGGGTCTGGTACCTCCCCGTCGGGACGCCGGCGCGGTGCCAGTCGCTCGGATCCGAGCCCCGCCCCTTCAAGGCGAGGTGGACGCCGAGGCCGACCAGGGACCAACCGAGCCGCTCCCGGGCCCGGACATGCACCACGCCCAGACGACGCGGGCGGGCGCTCGTCTCGAGGATCTCGCGTCCACGGTCCTTCGCCAGCTGCTGCATTGTCGTGGGATGCGCCATGTCCTGAAGAATACGCGCTATTGCGGACAGATCCTGTCCGCAATGAGGCCGTAATTGGCCCCATGGCCGACCCGGCAGCCCGCCTGCTCCGACTCCTCGGACTCCTCCAGCGCCGGTCGTCGTGGGGCGCGGCCGACCTCGCCGAGCGTCTCGAGGTGGACACCCGCACCGTGCGCCGGGACGTGGACCGGCTGCGTGTCCTCGGCTATCAGATCCAGGGGATCCCGGGTGCCGGTGGCGGCTACCGCCTCGGCGGCGGATCCGACGTCCCTCCCCTTCTCTTCGAGGACGACGAAGCCATGGCCGTCGCCGTCGTCCTCGGCGTCTCCGCCGGCGCTGCGGTCCCGGGTATCGAGCGCGGCGTCCTGACCGCCCTGGCCAAGCTCGACCGACTCCTCCCGCCCCGGCTCCGCACGCAGCTGACCGCGTTGCGGGCCGCCACCGTCTCCCTCGTCTCGCCCACCGAGGTGGTGGCGCCCGAAAGCCTGGTCCTGCTGGCCCAGGCCTGTGACAACCATCAGCGGGCGACGTTCGCCTACGTCGACGGGGACGGCCGCCACAGCGAGCGGCGCGTGGAGCCCCATCGGCTGGTGGCCACGGACCGGCGCTGGTATCTCGTCTGTTACGACCTCGATCGCCACGACTGGCGGACCTTCCGCGTCGACCGGGCGACCGCGGTGACCGTCACCGGCCACACCTTCCACCCCCGTCCGCTCGACGACCCGGCTCGCATGGTGGCCGAGGCCATCAGCATCACCGGGTACACGCACCGGGCCGTGGTCAAGATGATGGCGCCGATCGAGAACGTGGCGCGGCTCATCCCCGCCTACGTCGGGATGACGGAAGCCGACGGCGCCCACACCAAGGTGGAGCTGGGGGTCGACGATTTCGACTGGCTGGCCGGCTACCTGATCGGCCTGGGGGTCGACTTCGAAGTCATGGAACCGATCGAGCTGCGCCACCACATCGCGGCTCTCGGAAAGCGGTTGCACCAGGGTCACCGTTCCCCCGCGTAGAGCGCGACCACAGCGTCGGATTCGGATGCGGCCGCCGCGGCCGGGCTGCGGGCCGTCGTGACACCGGAGCTACGCTGCACCGGCTGTGCGATTGCGGACCGCGTTCCCCCCGGGTGATGGGTGATGGTACGAGGATCCCACCCCGGTGGGTAGAGCCGACCGCCGGACCCGCCTGCAGCTGGTCCTCGGGGGTCTGCGGTGGCGGGCGGGTGCGACGGTCTCCATGGTTCTCGTGGCCATCGTGGCCATAACCGCCGGGACCTTCGGACCCGTCTATCTGAGCGAAGCCGATCACTCCGTCCTGCTGTCGACATTGAGAGACGCGCCCGCGGGCAACAGCGGGATCGAGCTGATCGCGTCGGGCACTCGGGACCCACGCGATCGGCTCATTGGGGCGACGGGCGCGGCATCGCGCGCATTCGGTGCGCAGCGTTTCTTCGGACCGTCCATCGTCACCGAGGACCTCTCGGTCACGACCACGTCGACGACGACGGGTCAGACCTACGGGTCCGACCTCGTCGCCCGCACCGACGTGTGCCGGCACCTCTCGTTCAGCCGCGGAGGTTGTCCCGTCTCGGCAGGATCGGTGGCCGTGAGCACCAGGAGCGCCCGGGAACTCGGCCTCCACGCCGGTGACCGGCTGACCCTGTCTACGCCCAAGGGGCGTCGGCCGCTCGAGCTCGAGATCTCGGGTCTCTTCCGCCCCGGCAATGCTCAGGCCTCGTTCTGGTGGGAGACGAACTACTTCCCCTACGGAATCGGGACCTCCACGAGACCGCTCATCGACGATCTCTTCGCCGGCGAGCAGACGGTGCTCGCCGTCGCGCCCCCCGACAGGTCTCGCTGATGGCGCAACTGCCGCTGATACCCGATGCCGTGGTCCCGGGAGGCGTGAGCGGCTTCGAGACATCGCTCTCCCGATATGAGAGCTCCGCTCGCTCCCGCGACGGTGTCGGAGTGAGCAGCCAGGTGGTCGCCCTGCTGGACAGCGCCGCGGTGGAGGAGCACACGACCGGCACCATCGTGATCGTGGTCGACCTCCAACTCGTCCTTCTCTCGCTGCTGGTCCTCTACTTCGTCGCCGCCCGCACCGCCGAAGCCCGCGAGCCCGACGTCCGCTTGGCCGAACTCCGTGGGTTCGCCCGTTCCGACGCCGCTGCCGTCGCCCTCCTCGAGCCTCTGGTCGTCCTGGGCCTGGCCGTGCCGGCCGGCATCCTTCTCGCCTGGCTGGCCGCCCTGGCCGCCACTCCCCACCTCTTCGTCCTCGGCGTGTCGCCCTCCGTCGGACCTCTGGCCATTGCGGCCGCCCTCCTCTCGTTCGTCGCCGGACTGGTGGCGACGTTCCTCGGAGCGCGGCAGCTGATCCTCCGGCGCAACGCAACGCCGCGTGCGGCGCGCAACGGCACCGCCGTTGCCATCGCCGTCGATGCCGTGGCCGTAGCGTTGGCCGGCGTCGCCTTCGTCGAAGTGGCGGCGGCCGGGGTGTCGAGTGGATCGCACACGGATCCCCTCGCCGCCTTCGCACCCGGCCTGTTGGCTTTCGGGGTCGGCGTGCTGGGCGCCCGTCTCCTTCCCGTGATCGCCCGGTCGGCCGTCCCCATGACGCGCCATTCCCGGTGGGTCGGGACCACGCTGGCCGTCCGGCGGGTGGCCCGGCGCGCCGAGCTGTCCCGCCACATCGTCCTGATGGCCCTGGCCATCGGGCTGGCCACCTTCGCCGTCGGCGGCTGGGCCGTCGCCCGACACAACCGGTCCGTCAGGGCCGGCTTCGACGTGGGGGCGTCGCGTGTCCTGATCGTCCAGCCCCGCCCGGGAGTCGACTTCCTCGCCGCCGTGCGCCGAGCCGATCCGAGCGGGACACAGGCCATGGCCGTCGTGATCGAGAGAGCTCCGGACGGAGTTCTCCTGGCCGTGGACTCGCCCCGGCTGGCGGATGTGGCGTCGTGGCCGCCCACTCTGAGCACGAGAACGGCGCGGTCTATCGCGCAGCTCCTCGCTCCGCGGACCGCGCCGGTCGTGACCGTGTCCGGTCTGGCGCTGCGGGTGTCGGCCGACCTGGTGCACGCCATCGTCCCCGCCCCCGAGTTGGAGGCCGTCGTCTTCGACACCTCCTTCCAGACGATCTCGACCGTGGACCTCGGCCCGCTCCTCGTCGACCGCCACTCGTACGAGGCATCGCTGGACGGGGACTGCTCGTCGTCGTGTCGATTGGTCGATCTGGCCGTGACCTGGACTCCCCCCGGGGCCGATCCACAGCAGACCGTCGACGTCCCGCTCCGACTGACGTCGATATCCGACCAGGCGGGCGGTGGCTCCTGGTCGGTCGTCCACGCCGGTCTCGGCAATCCGCGAGCGTGGGACACCGGCTCGGGTGGCGTCCGCATCGGGCGCGACCCGTCGGGTCTGACGGTCGACGCCACCGTGGACGCCGACGGTGCCCCGGCGACGTTCGGACCCGCCGATGTCCCGAACACCCTGCCTGCGGTGGTGACGGGGGGTCCCGGGTCCATGGCCGTCGGTCTGGACGGCGCCACCATGTCCGTCAGGTCGGTCGGCAGCGTGACGGCTCTGCCTGTGATCGGAAACGACAACGGCGCCACCATGGTGGATCTCTCCCTGGTCGAGCGCTTGCAATCGGGACCGATGACCGGCGCCACCTCCGAGGTCTGGCTGGCACCCGGCTCCGATGACGACGTCGTGCAGCGACTCGAACGCCTCGGCGTCTCGGTCGTGGCCGTTCAGTCATCGGCGGCCCGGCTCTCCGTCCTCTCCGAGAACGGGACCTCACTGGCCTACGCCCTCTTCCTGCTCGCCGCCCTCGCCGCGTCGGTGTTGGCGGTGGGCTCGACCATCTTCGCCGTGGCCGTCACCGCCCGTCGTCGCACCGTCGAGCTCGCCTCCCTCGGATCGGTGGGGATCGGGCGACGCTCGCTCCGCCGGTCTCTCGTCCTCGAACAGGCGCTGGTGATCGGCGTGGGGGTCGTCGCCGGCACCGTGGCCGGCGTCGTCGCCGCCGTGGTGGCGCTGCCGTCGATCCCCGAAGACTTCGCCCCCGGCGCCGGTCCCCCGCTCGACTTCGGACTCCCCTGGGTCGCCATCGGTGTGATCGTGCTGGCCGTGACCGTCGCGCTCGGAATCACCCTCGCCCTGGCGTCGCGCCTCGTCGTCGACCGGGCATCGGCCGACAAGCTGGGGGGCGACCAGTGACACTCGTCGAGTCCGATGCCCGGCCCGGTGGCGTCGACGTCCACGTCGTCGGCGTCGTCCATCTCTACGAACATGAAGGTGCCGACATCGTGGCCCTCCGGGGTGTCGATCTCGACATCGACCCCGGCGAGATGGTGGCCCTGCTCGGGCCTTCGGGTATGGGCAAGTCGACGCTGCTGCGCTTGCTGGCCGGGCTCATGCGCCCCTCGGCGGGACAGATATGGGTGGGTCAAGCGGAACTGAGTCGGCTGAGCCCGAAAGAGCTGCAGGCCCTGCGGGCCACGGAGGTGAGTTACGTCCTGCAGGAGACGGCGCACAACCTCCTCCCCTTCGCCACCGCGGCGCAGAACGTCTGGTTCGCTCAGCGAGGTGGTCGGCGACACCGTCACCGACCCGCGCCCGACCCCATTGAATTGCTGGGAGACCTCGGGCTGGCCCACATCGCGCACCGACGGGTGGCCGAGCTGCCGCGAGGCGAACAACAGCAGGTGGCGCTGGTTGCGGGCGTCGCCTCCTCGCCCCGTTTGCTCCTGGCCGACGAGCCCACCAACCAGCTCGAGTCAGCCGCCGGCATGCAGGTGGTCTCGCTCCTGCAGACCATCAACAGTGAACTGGGTACAACGGTCGTCCTGGTCACCCACGACCCGGAGGTGGCGGGCTTCTTTCCGCGTTCGGTCATCATCCGCGACGGGCGGGTCGGGGCCGAGGGTCGTCGTGGTGAGCAGTTCGCCGTGGTCGACGGAAGCGGATCCCTGCAGCTCCCGCCCGATGTCCTCGAACGGTTCCCCCCGTCGACCCGCCTCCGCGTCGTCCGTCACGAGGACGGCATCGACCTCCGTCGTGCCGAAGGACCCGACCGGTGACCCCGTCCGTGCTGCGCGCCGACGGACTGGGTCTCGATCTCGGCGGCCGGGCCGTCCTGCGCGGGATCGGGTTGACCGCCCGGCCGGGAGAACCCCTGGCCATCTCCGGACCGTCGGGCTCCGGCAAGACGGTCCTGCTCCTCGCGTTGGCCGGACTCGTGGCACCCACCGAGGGAAGGGTGGTGATCGGCGGGATGCCCGTCGGACCGGGGATGACGTCGCTAGGGCCGCGCTTCGGCGTCATCCTGCAGACGCAGGGACTGGCGGCCGAGCTGACGGCGGAAGAGAACGTCGCCCTCCCTCTGCAGGAGAGGGGCCTCCCACCCGCGGACGTGGCATCTCGGACCGGCGAGGCGTTGACGGCCGTCGGCCTCGACGGGGTCGGGGACCGATTGTCCGGTCAGTTGTCGGGAGGACAACGCCAGAGGGTGGGGGTGGCGAGGGCCCTCGCCGGCGGCCCGGACATCGTGATCGCCGACGAACCAACCGCCGAACTCGATGCGGACAATCGTTCCCGCGTCCTCACGCTCGTGCTGGGATCGTCACCGGAGCGGATCGTCGTCATCGCGTCCAACGACCCTGACGTCGTCGACGCCTGTCACCGCGTCGTCCGCCTCCGTGACGGCCGAATCGAATCCCAGACATGACCGGTAGCGTGCGACGCAGCGCCCGGGATATCGGGGAGACCCACACGGAAGGAGACAGCATGGACGCAGACGCCGCACGGGAATTCATCCGGCGCCACCACCACGCGGTCATGGCCACCACCCGGGCCGATGGCGAGCCTCAGCTGTCACCGGTGGCCGCCGGGGTCGATGCACGCGGTGCCATCGTGGTCAGCACCCGCGAGACGGCAGCCAAGACGAAGAACCTGCGTCGGCGGCCCCGCGCCTGGTTGGCGGTCCTGAGCGACGGTTTCTTCGGAGAATGGGTCCAGGTCGAAGGTCCTGTCGAGATCGTGACGCTGCCCGAGGCCATGGAGGGTCTGATGGCCTACTACCGGGATTTGTCGGGCGAGCACCCCGACTGGGACGAGTACCGGGCGGCCATGGAGAGCGAACGACGCGTCCTTCTGCGCCTGACCGTCGAACGTGCCGGACCCAACGTGAGCGGCTGATCTTCGTTCCGTTGCCCTCGGGCCTTGACGGGCCCGCCGTGAAGGTGCTGTGCTCGGACGCACGGGAGCCCCGCTGCCGTTCTCTGAGCCAGCCGCTCACTCCTCTGAGCCCCCGCTCACACCTCTGAGCCCCCGCTCACGCATCTCCTTCTCGGTTTCTGCGGGGTCACGGCATGCGTTCGCCGATCCGTCTCCTTCTCGTTCTCGTCGCCCTGGTGGCGGCGGCGTCGACCTGCCTCTGTGTGGGTGTGGCGGCCTGGGTGGGGGGCATCGGGGGCGTGGGACTACCGGCCGGGCTCGAAGCCGTCATGCCGGTGGTGGCCCCCGCCCTGGGCGACGCGGCGACACCCCCGGTGTCGGAACCCGACGAGTCCGCGGCGTCGGCCCAGGCGGTGGCGTGGGCCCTGACCCAACTGGGCACCCCGTACCGGTGGGGCGGTGAGGGTGACAGGGGCTTCGACTGCTCGGGACTGGTTCAGGCCGCCTTCGCCGCCGCCGGCGTCCACCTGCCCCGGGTGGCCCAGGACCAGTACGACGCCGGGCCCCCGGTTCCGTCGGGAACACCTCTCGCGCCCGGGGACCTCGTCTTCTTCGGATCGTCCGCCGCCGGGGTGCAGCACGTCGGGATCGTCGTCGCCTCCGGTGAAATGGTCGACGCCCCTCACACCGGAGCCGTAGTGCGGGTCGAGCCGATCTGGTCGAACGGATACGTAGGAGCCACCCGTCCGGCCCCCTGACCGATATCGTCGGCGGTATGCCCACCGTGCCCGCCTCCACCCGTCACCCCCGGTCGGCGTCGGGCGGCCCGCCGGTGGAGCCCTTCGCCGACCGGGCCCTCCGGGCGGTCGGCACCTACGGCCCCCTCGTCCTCGGGCTCGATCCTTCGGGGGCCCTCCTCGCCGAGTGGGGCGTGGGCGACACATCTGACGGACTGGAGCGCTTCGTCGACATCGTCCTCGAGGCGACGGTGGGGACGGTGGGGGTGGTGAAACCGCAGGCCGCCTTCTACGAGCGCCACGGTTGGCGCGGTATCCGGAGCCTGGCCCGGCTGGTCGAGGCGTGCCGCACCGCCGGAGTGCTCGTCCTGCTCGACGCCAAGCGCGGCGACGTGGGCTCGACCAACGAGGCCTATGCGGAGGCCTATCTGGGACCCCAGGCGGGGATACCGGTCGACGCCATCACCATCACCCCGTACCTGGGCCTGGCCGCCATGCAGCCGATCCTCGACCGGGGGGTCGCCAACGGCGCCGCCGTGTTCATCGTCACCCGGTCCTCCAACACCGAGGGCCGGTCCATTCAAGGGGCCCTCCATCCGGGCGCGACGACGGTCGAGCACCAACTGGTCGTCGACATCGCCGCCGAGAACCGCCGCGTGGCGCCGGGTCGGATCGGTCCCATCGGCGCCGTGTTCGGGCCCAACCACGGACCGCCGACCGACTTCGATCTCTCCTCCATGAACGGACTGTTCCTGGCCCCCGGGGTGGGGGCCCAGGGCGCGACCCCGGCGGACGTGGCGGCCTGCTTCGCCTCATGCCCGGCGCGCGTTCTGCCCTCGGCGTCGAGGTCGCTGCTCACCGCGGGGCCGGACCCGGAGCGACTGCGCTCGGAAGCCCGCATCCTCGCCACCGAACTTCACCGTGTGCTCGGCCTCTAGGGCGACGCGCAAACTCGAGGGGGAGAGGAAAGATGGGTCAGGTCAACACGGTACGCGGACCGGTCGACGCCGGCGCGCTGGGTGCCACCTTGATGCACGAGCACGTCTTCGTCCGCTCCCCCGAGGTGGCGGCGAACTGGCCCACGGGTTGGGACGCCGGTGCCCGAGTGGCCCAGGCCGTCGAGCGACTCCAGGAACTGCACGACGCCGGGATCGGCACCATCGTCGACCTCACCGTGGTCGGCCTGGGTCGCGACATCGACCTGGTCCAGAAGGTGGCCGAACAAGTGGACCTCCACATCGTGGTGGCCACCGGGCTGTACACCTACAACGACCTCCCCCACTACTTCGACTACCGCACGGCGGCCTTCCGGCCGAGTGGTGTGGACGTGCTCGACGAGTATTTCCTCCACGATATCGAAAATGGTATTGCCGGCTCCGGCGTGCGCCCGGGCATCCTCAAATGCGCCACCGACAAGCAGGGGCTCACCGAGGGTGTCGAACGGGTCCTGCGGTCCGTCGCCCGGGTCCACCGACAGACGGGACTCCCCATCTCGACCCACACCGACGCCCACTCGCAACGCGGGCTCGATCAGCAGAGGGTCTTCTCGGAGGAGGGCGTGGACCTCGCACGGGTGGTTGTGGGCCACAGCGGGGACTCGACCGATCTGTCCTATCTCGAAGAGCTCCTGCGGGCCGGGTCCACCTTGGGCATGGACCGCTTCGGGGTCGACGCCTACTGCCCCACCGAGACGCGTGTCGACACCATTCTCCGCCTGGTCGAAGCGGGCTGGGCCGACCGTCTCGTCCTCTCGCACGACGCCGGTTGCCACATGGACTGGTTCGACGACGAGTTCCTGGCCCAGGCGCAACCGAACTGGAATTTCATGCACATCAGCCGCGACGTCCTGCCCATGATGCGCAGTCGCGGCCTCTCGGATCACCAGATCGACTCGATGATGGTGGACACCCCCCGCCGGATCCTCGACCACGGACCGGGGTACTAGTCATCTTCGACCACCGTTCGGCTCTCACCATGACGGGTCATGCGTGATGTGGACACCCACACCACCCGCGCTCAGGCCGATCGGTGTCGGTGAGCGGCTCGACGCCTCCTTCAAGATCTACGGGCGGAATTTCCTGTCGATGGCCAAGGCCGTCCTGGTCGTGGCCATCCCCGCCGGGATCCTCGAGGTCCTCATCTCCATCTCGACGGCTCTTCCGAAGACCACCACCACCCAGTCCCCCTTCGGAACGACCACCACCGCACACATCACGGGTTCGGACGCCTGGGCGTACTTCTCAGGCGTCTTTCTCCTCTTCCTCGTCGTCGAGATCGCCACGGCCATCGCCACAGCCACGTGTTATCTCATCATCGCCAACTCCTATCTGGGACAGCCGGTGCAATGGCGAGCCGCCCTCCGGCACGGTGCGTCCCGGATCCTCTCCATCGGCTGGATCATCCTCCTCATCTTCGTCGCCATTGCCCTCCCCGCACTCGCCGTGGCGTCGGTCGCGGTGATCTTCGCCGTGCTCCACCTGACCGTCCTGGTCATTCTGTTCGGAATCATCGGCGGCCTTGCCTGGTTCGTGTTCCTGATCTGGTTCTCCACCTCTTCACGCCTCGCCGTCCCCACACTCATGATCGAGGACATCCGCGGATGGAAAGCGGTGCGCCGCTCCATCAGCCTCTGCCGGGGAATGTGGTGGTCCGTCTTCGGTACCGAATTCCTGGCCGGACTGATCGTCGAGATCTTCGGGATCGTGCTCGGGATCGTCTCCCTCATCGTGCTGGTCGCGTGGCACAACAGCACCACGGCCTCCGCCATCGCCGGGTTCTTCACCCGAACGGCGTCGCTCACCTTCGCCACCCCCTTCAGCGCTGCGGTCCTCGTGATCATCTCGATCGATCTCCGCGTACGGAAGGAGGGATTCGACATCCAACTGATGGCGTCACATATGGGCGTGTCGCCCACCGGTTCGGCGCTGTCATTCCTACGACCACAGCCGGTCTACGGCTACCCGCCACCCCAGGGCTACCCGCCACCGCCGTCCGGTTATCCACCACCTCAGGGCTATCCACCACCCCCGTCGGGGTACCCACCACCCCAGGGCTATCCACCACCTCAGGGTTATCCGCCACCCCCGTCGGGGTACCCACCACCCCAGGGCTATCCACCACCTCAGGGTTATCCGCCACCCCCGTCGGGGTACCCACCGCCCCAGGGCTATCCGCCGGACGCCGGCATGTCGCCGCCACCTACTGACTATCCGCCGCTCCCACCCTTTGTCCCGCCTGGCGCGACGCCTCCGCCCGTTCCGCCACCAGAGCCCTGGGCACCGCCCCCTCCCCCCGCGCCGGATCCGCCGACCGATGCGCGGCCTGACGACCAGCAGTAGCCGCGGTGCCGGGATCTTCGGGCTTCTCCTCGTCGGCACGTCAGCAGGCCCGGGACATCCTGGCGAAGCCTCCGTACCGGACGACGCCCTCCCACACCCCCCGGCCCCTGGCGGGGGTGCTCCACGCCATCGGCCGGGCCCTCAACGCCGCGCTCGGCCGTCCCGCCCAATGGCTCTACCACCACCTGCTCCTGCACATCGGCCACGGCTTCAGGTCGGCGTTCGGTGGGTGGTGGATCGTGGTCGTGGGCGTGATCGCGGTGGGATTGGGGGTGGCGGCGGGTGTGCTGATCGTCAGGCGCCGGACACGCATCTCGGCCCGGGAGGTCACCTCCGGACCGATCGGCCCGACGGCTGCGGATCCGGACGACCTCGACCGACGAGCGGCGACGGCCGAGGGCTCCGGTGACCACGAGACGGCTGTCCGGCTGCGGTTCCGCGCCGGCCTCCTGCGCCTGCAGCGCAAGGGAGTCATCGTCAATCAGGACGCGCAGACCGGGCGTCAGCTGTCGGAGCGACTCCACTCCCCCACGTTCGACGCCTTGGCCGGACGCCTGGAAATGATCGTCTACGCCCGCGACCCGGCGACGCCGGCCGACGCCGCCACGGCCCGCACAGAATGGCCCCGTGTCCTGGTCGAGTCACGACCGGGCGACGCCAACAGTGCGGAGGTACCGGCGCGGTGACGTCGCAGGATCCCGGCCCGGGACTGTCGCCGGCGCCGCTTTCGGCCACGCAGCGATGGCGGCGTATCCCTCTTCGCTGGCGCCTCGTCCTCATCGTGGTGGCCGCGGTGGCCGGTGCCGAGTTCGCTTCGTCCACCGTCACCGGACTCGGCGGCAGCGGGAGCGGTGCGTCGGGGCCATCGTCCTCCTACGACAGTTCGGCTTCAGGGACCGAGGCTCTGGCGCAACTGTTGACCGATCGCGGCCATCGGGTGGACCGCTTGACCACCTCGCTCGGTGCGGCATCTCTCGGGGCCGACACCACCGTCTTCGTCCTCGACCCGACATCGTGGAGTTCGACGGACACCGCCGCTCTCGAGCGCACCCTGTCGCAGGGTGGCCGCGTGGTACTGGGCGGCCCCCCGGCGGCGAAGGGTCTGCTTCGCTCCCTGCTCGCACTGCCGGCGCCACCGGTCTGGCGGGCGATCGCGGCCGGCACCGCGCATCCGGTGGTCGATCTACCCGAGGTCACCGGAGTGCGCACGGTGGTCTCGACCGGAGGCGGAACCTTCGCCGTACCCCCGGCCCGATCGGGCGAGCCGGTACCTCTGCTGATCGGCCCCGGAGGGGTGCTGGCCCTGGTCGCCCAGGGCCGCGGGACCGTCGTGATGCTGGCGTCGTCCTCACCCGTGCAGAACGGCTCTCTCGGGCAGGCCGACGACGCAGCTCTGGCGCTCGACCTCGTCCCCCGGGGATCACCGGTCGTCTTCGATGAGTACGACCACGGCTTCGGGCGCCCCGGGACCGGCCTGGCCGGACTGCCGGCGTCGTGGCGGTGGGGCCTGGGCTTCGCCCTGCTGGCCATCTTCGTGTGGATCGTCTCGGCCTCCCGCCGCTTCGGACCTCCCGATGGACAGGCTCGCATCACCGTGCCACCGCGCGTCGAGTACGTCGACGCCATGGCGACGCTCCTGTCGGCTCGTCCGACCGACCAGGTGGTCGAGGCGGTGATGCCCGTTCGAGAGGAGGCCCGACGACGCCTGTGCCGGCGAGTGGGATTGCCGGTCGACGCATCCGACCAGGTTCTGGCGGACCGCCTCTCGAGCGGCTGGGCCGTCGCCGCGCTGCCCGACGGCGTGGTCGATGTCGTGCTCAAGCAGCCCGGCTCACCCGAGGACGTGGTCGCGGTCGGCCGGGCGTTGGCGGAACTCGAACGGGAAGGCAGAAATCGATGAGAATCCCACGATGACCGAACCGCCGACGGCAGAGCCTCCCCCATCTCGCCCCGCAACGTTGGCGCAGCTCCGGGTGGCCGTGAACCGAGAGGTGGCCAAGGTGGTGGTGGGACAGACGTCGCTGGTCGATGCCACCCTGGCCGCCATCGCCGTCGGCGGTCACCTTCTTCTCCGGGGACCCCCCGGTGTGGCCAAGACCCTGCTCGCCTCGGCGGTCGCCCGGGCCACCGGTCTCGACTCGCGCCGGGTGCAGTTCACACCCGACATGCTTCCCTCGGATGTGACGGGAACGCTCATCCTGAGAGGCTCAGAGTTGGCGTTCCGGGCCGGACCGGTCTTCACCAACCTGCTGTTGGCAGACGAGATCAACCGGACGCCGCCCAAGACACAAGCCGCCCTTCTCGAGGCCATGCAGGAGGGTCAAGTCACCGTTGACGGCGTTCCCCACCCGCTTCCCCAGCCGTTCACGGTGCTGGCCACGTTGAACCCGATCGAGTACGAGGGGACCTACCCCCTCCCCGAGGCGCAGCTCGACCGCTTCCTGATGCAACTGGCCGTGGGGTATCCGTCGGCGCAGGACGAGGAGGCACTGCTGCGCCTGCGTCACGTCGGGGTGTCTCCGGCCACACTGAACGACGTGGTACCCGTGGCCGGCAACGAGCTCCTCATGGCCGCGCGCGCCGAGGTGGATGCGGTCACCGTCAGCGATGCCGTCATCGCCTACGTCGCCGCCGTGATCAGGCGCACGCGCGAGTTGCCCTCCGTGGTCCTCGGCGCCAGTCCCCGCGCCGGCGTCCACCTCCTGGCCGTGGCGCGGGCGTGGGCCTGTCTGAACGGGCGCACCTACGTCGTACCCGACGACGTCGCCTCACTGGCCACCCCGTGTCTGCATCACCGTCTCATCCTCACTCCCGAGGCCGAGCTCGACCGCTTCACCCCCGAGCAAGCCCTCCAGTCCGTCTTGTCGACCGTGCCCGTCCCCCGGTGACGGTGACGAACCGAGACCCGGCCTCGGTCGGTCCCGGGTCCGCCGCTGCCGTCGAGCGCCATCGGGGCGGCGCCGCCCGTCCCACCCGCTGGGCGGCCGCCGGCATCGCACTGATCGCCCTGGCCACGGTCATCTTTCCCGTCGGTGTCGTCGTCCCCAGCCTCGCCCTGGCCGTGTTGGCGGGGATGGTCGTGGTGGACGTCGTCGTCGCCCGCAGAATCCGACCGGCGGCGACGCGCTCCGCCACGCCCGCACTAGCACTGCGCGTCGCCGTCCCCTATGCGGTGGGCGCCGCGGTCACGGCCGCCCGTTCGGCGCGGCTGCGACAGCCGGCCCCGCCGGAACTGGCGGTCGAACCCGATGACGTCGCGGGCACATCGCTCACCGGTGAACTGACGGGACTCCATCGAGGCGTCCACCGGCTGCCACCGGCGGTCATCCGGACGACGGGCCCGATCGGATTCGGATCGTGTGACCACGAGATCGGTGGAGACGAGACGGTGACGGTCTTCCCTGATCTCCCCAAGGCCCGCCGGTTGACCGCGGCACGCCGCCAGGGTCGGTCCACCGACGAAGGGCGTATCCGCAGCCGGCTGGGGATCGGCACCGAGCTCGAGAGCATCCGCGACTACGCCCCCGACGACGACGTCCGTCAGATCAACTGGGTGGCCAGTGCCCGGGTCGGGCGGCCCATGTCCAACCAGTACCGGGTGGACGAGAACCGCGACCTCGTCTGTGTGGTGGATACCGGCCGACTGATGGCCTCACCGATCGGGCCGGTGACCCGACTCGACGTGGCCCTCGACGCGGTGGCCACCCTGGCGGTGGCGGCCGAGGACGCCGGCGACCGCGTGGGCGCCCTGTCGTTCGCGGCGGCGGTGACCCGGCAGCTGACCCCCCGTCGCCGGGGAGCCGAGGGCGTGGTCCGGGCGCTGTTCGATCTGGAGCCGACCGAGGTCGAAAGCGATTACGACCGGGCCTTCATCGCCGTGGGACGCCACAAGCGGGCCCTGATCGCGTTGTTCACCGATCTCGTCGACGAGTCGGCGTCGCGCTCTCTCCTGGCGGCCTGCCCGGTGCTGGCTCGCCACCACGCCGTCCTGATCGCCACCTGTCGCGACCCCGATCTGACCGCGGCGGTCTCCGATCCTCCGCACGACGCCCGTGACGTCCTGCGGTCGGCGGTGGCCCTCGACATCCTCGCCAGCCGCGACCGGGCGACGAGCCTGCTGCGGTCCATGGGGGCGACGGTGGTAGAGGCCACCCCGGAGAAGCTCGGTCCCGCCTGCGTCCACGCCTACCTGGTCCTCAAACAGCGGGCCCGCCTGTAGCGGGCTGGAGCCCGGGAGGTGCGTTCCCGCGGAGGGCGACCATCGCCCAGAAGCTTCCCGCCAGCGCCACACCGAGAAGGACGGCCGGGATCGTCGGGAGGTTCCACGGGGTGATGAACCCTTCGGTGAGGCCGGCCACCACGAGGAAGATCATCGTCCCCAGAGCGCATGCGCCGATGACGGGGACCAGTCGGGCCAACGCATCCGGGCGGGTCCGGCGACCGGGATCGATCAAAGCCCGGGCGATGGCCAGCCCGGCCCCGCCGGCCAAGGAGATGGACGACAGCTCGAGCAGACCGTGCGGGACCACCAGGCGCACGAACTCGTCGAACCCACCGCCGCGCCATTCGAAGACGCCGAGCACACCGAGGAGCGCGCCGTTGTAGGCGAGGGAGTAAGCGGTGAGCAGGCCGAAGGTGAAGCCGCCGGCGAGGGCCAGGAACGCCACCTCTATGTTGTTGATGAAAATCCCGACCGCCAGTCCGGCCCGGGCCGGCACCGAGATGCCGTAGAAACCTCCGTGGAACGATCGACCGGCGGCATGAAAGCCGGCCGGCAAGATCCCGATCGCCGAGGCCGGGTCCAGCAGGGCCCACAGTGCGCCGAGACCGGTGCAACCGAACATGATCCCCGCCGCGATCCCCACACACGCGATGTTCTGGCGTATCCGGAGCCACAGTCCGCGGGAGACGAATTCACGCGGCGTCTCGGTGCGTTCAGCCCGGCTGTAGACCACGCCATAGGCGGAGACCACCAGTGCCTGCAGGCGTCGTGTGCCGCCGGTGTCGGGAAAAGAGCGACGGGCGACGGCGAGGTCGGCGGCGGCGGAGCGGTAGAGGGTCCCGAGCCGTCGCAGCTCGTCCGGGCCCAGATTGCTCCCCACCACGCCGCCCCGCCCCAACAGAGACTCAAGCTCCGACCAATCAGCCGACCTCTCGGCCAAGAATCGTTCTAATTTCATCCCATGACCCTGGAGGACCGGTACGTTACTCCCACACCCGAAGGGGTCTCGCTCGACACCGTTCTCGCCGGTCTCGGTTCGCGGTTCGCCGGTTTCCTCCTCGACTTCGTCATACAGGTCGCATTCTTCCTCATCATCCTCGGTGTCGTGGAGGTCGTGCTCTCCGGCGGTGGCGAAACGTCTCGACTCATCGCCAACGGGATCCTCGCTCTCGTCGCCTTCCTCGATTTCATCGGCTACTTCGTCATCTGCGAAATGCTCTGGTCAGGACGGTCGGTCGGCAAGCGGGCCGCGGGCACCCGGGTCGTCCGTGTGGGCGGCGCGCCGGTCGGATTCTGGTCGAGTCTCCTCCGCAACATCACGCGTCTGGTCGACATGGTGCCGGGTCCCTTCTACCTGGTGGGGAGCGTTCTCATCCTTTCGACGTCGAAGAACCAGCGGTTGGGCGATCTCCTGGGCAGCACACTGGTCATCCGCGAACGCGAGGCGGCCATGGCCGCGCAGCGCGGGGCGTCGTTCAGCGAACCGGGGTTGTGGATGGCTCCCGGAGGATTCGCGCCTCCCTGGGCACCGGGGTTCCCCCCGGCGCCCTACCTTCCGCCGGAGCTGGCCCACTGGGACGTGAGCGCGGTGAGCGACCGGGAGCTCACCCTCGTGCGGACCTTCCTGGCCAATCGGTGGGGATACACGCCGGAAGCCCGCGGCACCCTGGCTCTCCAACTGGCCGACCGACTGTGGCCCATGGTCGCCGGTCCCGTGGCGCCGCCTCACCCCGAACAATTCCTCGAAGCGGTCGTGTTGGTGAAGTCCGTTCGGGGATGACCGCCGGCGGCCGGTGCCGGACGCCACCGGTGGTGTCTGCCTGCCGCGCCGGAACGTCAGAGGTGTCCGGCCACCCGGGCGATGATCCAGAGCACGAGCACGAGAGCGACCACGGCGCCGATGACGACTCCGCCGACGCGCCGCCGTCCATGACTGCGGCGACGACCCTCCGTCCGACGGGCGACACCCTCGGCGAAGCGCCCCACCCCGACCATCCGGACCGGGGAGGGGCGGCCACGGGTCTGCATCCCGCCACCACCGCGTACACGAACCGGGGGAAGACGGCGAGCCGCGGCCCGACGCTCGCGGTCTTTGCGCCGGCGCTCGCGGGCCGCTCTCACCGTCCCAGCCTCCCACGCCGGTCGTCGCGCGGCGGCTGACGTGACCCGGTCAGAAGTACCCGGCCATGAGGTCGTGCGACCACGACGGTTGGCGTACCGGCCGGTGCGGAGCGAATTCCGTCATGTACGGCTTGATGTCGAGTACGGGGGTCCCGTCGATGGCATCGAGAGTACGGACCTCGAGAGTGTCGTCACGGACCTCGACCAGTTCGCAGGTGCACAGTCCGAGCCGGTTGGGCCGGTCCTTGGCCCGCTGGGCGAAGATCCCCACCTCCGGCCAGTCGGGGTTTCCCCGGGGCCGCCGGGATCCGGTATGGACGGACTCGGGATCCACCCGGTGGAACAGGTAGATCACCTCGACGTGGCTGAACTCGTCCAATCCCAGCAGTGCCCGACCGTCGAACGGCGCCAGAAGGGTGATGGTGGCGGTCACATCGCCCCAGTCGTCGTCGATCGGCCGCAGACGGCTGGACCGCACGACGCCGATCGGCCGAACGCTGATGTCCTGATCATCGGCGGTGGTCATGCGGCAAGTCTCGCACCGCCCGCAGGCGCCGAGGGTGGCCATGGGAGCGATGCGACCGACACGATGCGCTCGCCCAGAGGGGACTTGAGGCCGAGCCGAGTCGGGTGAGACGCTTCAGCCTGCCCCTCCGACGAAAGGCTCCCCTCCATGCAGATCCCGGGCTCGCACATCCTCGTCACCGGAGCCTCGTCGGGGATCGGCGCCGCGCTGGCCCGTCAGTTGGCCGACCAGGGGGCCACGGTCGGCATCGTCGCCCGCCGCCGCGACCGACTGGCCGAGGTCCTGGCCCACTGTCGAAAGTCCGCACCCGACTCCCAGATGTGGGTGGCGGACCTCGGCGACCTGGAGCGTGCCGGCGCGGTGGCCCTGGAGGCATGGGACGCCTTCGGACAGCTCGACTGCCTGGTGAACAACGCCGGCGTCCCCATGCGCCGCCACACGACGAAATTGGACCTGGAGACACTCGAGTGGGTCATGCGAGTCAACTTCCTGGCCCCGGCCCACATGGCTCTGACCCTGCTGCCGCGCATGATCGATAGGGGTGAGGGCATGATCGTGAACGTGTCCAGCGTGGCCGGACGACTCGGCAACGCCAACGAAGCCGCCTACTCGGCCAGCAAGTTCGCACTCTGCGGCTGGAGCGAGGCGATCGCCGTCGATCTGTGGGACAACGGCATCGTCATCCGGTTGGTCAACCCGGGTCCCATCGACACCGAGATCTGGGACCTTCCCGACAACGACGACCCGATCTACTCGGGACCCAAGATCTCGGCCGCGGAGATGGCGCAGGGCATCGTGTTGGCCATGGAGAGCGACAGCTTCGAGCACTACGTCCCCGACATGAGGGCCATCGTGGAGTCGAAGACCTCCAACCCCGATCCTTTCATCGAGGGGATGGCGTCCATGCTGCGGTCGGCCACCACCTGAGCCGTCCGAGCCGATCTACGGGGCCGATCTACGGGGCCGATCTACGGGGCCGATCTACGGGCCGATCTACGGGGCCGATCGACGGTCGGCGATCTACGGCCGGGCGAACGCGTAGATAGGCATCCCGTTGTAGCTCTGGGAGTCCGCCGGCAGGAAGGGCCCGTTGAAGGTCACGGCGAAGTGGCCGTTCGGCTCCGGTCCCGAGTCTCCGTCGACGGTGGTGATCGCCCCGTCGGGCCAGACCTCGGCCACGACGGCGGTATGCGGGGAGGTCGTCGTGTTCTGTGGACCGGTCCCGTAGAGCACGATGTCGCCCGGCGCCGGTGTCGTCGAGGCCCCTTGCACGAGGCGCTGACCCGCGGCCCAGTCGTAGATGGAACCGACGAACCCGTAGCGCGGTATCCCCACGCCGATCTGGTTCCAGACCCAGGTGGCGAAGAGCGCACACCACTCCTCGCACGGCCCGTACGGATTGCAGAAGGCACCGGTGTCGGGAACAGGACCGATCTGACCGGCGGCGATCTGCACGGCCGCCAGTCCTCCGGCGCCGTTGGCCGGGTCATAAGGTGAGCTGAACGACGTGGAGATGGAGTCCGGCTCCAACAACCAGTAGCCCTTCCCGTCGGGGGTGGCGGCGATGGCGGCCGTGGGCGGGAAGGGCGGATTGTTCGGTGACGGTCCGTACGACACGGCGTCGCCGAAGGTGAGCACGGCGGAGGTGGCGGCCACCAGCCAGTACCCGTTGCCGTCGGCCGTGGGTGCGATCCCCGTCACCGACGTACCGATCCGCTCGTTGGCGGCCGACCCGTGGAACGCGGCGTCGCCGAAGGTAAAGACGCCGCCGTCGGACGCCACCAGCCAGTAGCCCTTCCCGTCGGCGGTGGCGGCCATCGCCACCACCGGTTGGTTCAGAGGCTTCCCCCCATCGACCCGTAGAACCCGGCGTCGCCGAAGGCGAACACTCCCCCGTCCGCGGCCACCAGCCAGTACCCCCCGCCGTCGGGGGTGGGGGCCATCGCCACCACCGGTTGGACGAGCCGCGTACCGCCCGTCGACCCGTGGAAGGCGGCATCGCCGAAGGCGAAGACCCCTCCGTCCGCGGCCACCAGCCAGTACCCCCCGCCGTCGTGAGTGGCCGCCATCCCCACCACCGGGGCGAACAACCTGGCGCCGCCCATCGAATTGAAGTACCGGGCGTCACCGAAGCTGAACACCCCTCCGTCGGCGGCTGCCACCCAGTAACCCTGGCCACTCGGGGTGGAGGCGATGGCCACGGCCGGAGCGGCCAGCGTGACGCCGGAGAAGTTCCCGACCGGCGGCGCGTCTCCGTAGGCGGCCACGCCCGGGCCGGAGAACCCCACATGAGCGACCGTCGCCATCGGCGTGCCCGGACGAGCGAGCGCGCCGACCCCGGCAAGGGCCAACGAGAGAGCGACCGTCACCGTCAGGGACAATCCTCGGTGGCCTGCCGTCAGAGGGGTGGTGCGCCAGACGGAGCGGAGGCGACGCACGGGCACTGCCCGCCGATCATAGGAAAGACGATCATGCGCGTCTATACCGCCTGCCCTTCTCGTCCAGACATCCTGGCCGGAACACCAATTGGGCGCGGGCACTACATTTGCAGGCGACGAGAGGTTCGGAGGGATCGACCGATGAAAGAGCTCCAGGGAAAGGTGGCCGTCGTCACCGGAGGCGCCAGTGGCATCGGCCGCGCCGTGGCCGAGGCCGCCGCGGCCGCCGGCATGAAGGTCGTCCTGGCCGACATCGAGGAGACCGCCCTCAAGGAAGCCGACGCGGCCCTCGGCGCCACCGGTGCGGAGGTGCTCTCGGTCGTCACCGACGTCTCCGTCGGCTCCTCGGTCGAGGATCTCCGTGACCGTGCCCTCGAACGGTTCGGCGCCGTCCATCTCGTCCACAACAACGCCGGCGTCGCCGTCGGTGGTCCGCTCTGGACGGTCTCCGAGCCCGATTGGACCTGGGTGCTGGGCGTGAACCTGTGGGGGGTCATCCACGGTATCCGTACCTTCGTGCCCGTTCTCCTCGAACAGGCCGAAGGCCATGTGGTCAACACGGCGTCGCTGGCCGGCCTCACCTCTCCGGGCATGCTCGGCCCGTACAACGTGACCAAGCACGCGGTGGTCACCATGTCCGAGACGCTCTACCGCGACCTGGACGCCATCGGTTCACGGGTCGGTGTCTCGGTCCTCTGCCCCGGCTTCGTCCGCACCGGCATCGCCGATTCGGATCGCAACCGACCCGACTGGGCTCCCGCCGCCGTCGCGCCCCCGGCCGAGGCGCTCCAGGGTGTCGTCCGCGATCTGGTGGCCGGTGGCATCGACCCGGCCGGGGTGGCCGAGAAGGTCCTCGACGCCGTCCGGGCCAACCGGTTCTACATCCTCACCCACGACGACACCCCGGCCATGGTCGAGACCCGGATGCGCGACATTCTCGAGGGGCGCAATCCGAGTGGAGCACCCATCGGCTGACACACGTCGCCCGGGTGCTGACACCGGCCACCCGGCGCGCTACCTTCCACTCACCGACGCCAGCACCAAGGAGGCCACGTGCCCAAATTCTCCTCCTACCCGAACGGCACCCCGTCGTGGGTCGACCTCCAGACCCCCGACCCCACGGCGGCCCAGGCCTTCTACGGATCGGTCTTCGGATGGACCGCAGCCGACATGGGACCCGATGCCGGCGGCTACGCGATGTTCCAGCTGGACGGGGCCAACGTCGCCGGTGTCGGACCCACCATGGGCGACGGCCAGCCCCCTGCGTGGACGACCTATGTGAACGTCGTCGATGCCGAAGCCACCGTGGCCCGGGCCACCATCGCCGGGGGCACCGTCTTCATGGAGCCGATGCAGGTCATGGAGGCGGGCCACATGGCCCTGTTCGCCGATCCCACCGGGGCGGTCATAGGCCTCTGGCAGCCGGGCCAGCACAAGGGTGCCGACGTGGCCAACGAGCCGAACACCTGGTGCTGGAACGAACTGAACACCAGGGACACGGCCAAGGCGACGAGCTTCTACACCCACGTCTTCGACTGGGAGGCCGAGAAGTCCGCCGCCGCGGGGATGACTTACTGGGAGTGGAAGAACGCCGGGTCCACCGTCGGCGGCATGCTGGACATGCCACCCATGGTGCCGGCCGAGGTCCCGGCTCATTGGCTCGTCTACTTCGCCGTCTCCGACACCGACGCCTCGGTGGCCGCGGCCGCGAAACTCGGGGCCACCACCTTGATGCCCCCCACCGACATCCCACCGGGTCGCTTCGCCGTTCTTGCCGACCCGGCCGGCGCCGCCTTCGGCATCATCACGATGGCCCAAGATCCGGGAACCACCTGACCTGCGACCTTTCGCCCCCTGGCCGATGGGGCACGACTGATCCTGGACCATGCGCGCCCCCCGTGGATGGGGCGTACACTCTCCGACTAGCTCCATTCATCGTTGCCCCGGACCCTGGCAGCCTCAGGCTTCAGGAAGGTGACGCCATGAATGACGACGCTCGTTGCCCGCAGTGCGGCAGTGACCTCCTTCGTTCCCCGCTCTACCCGCACGGTTGCGACTCGGGCGGAGCCGTCCGTAAGGCGAGGATGTGTCATGAGGACGACCTCTACTTCGGACGGGCCTCGGACGGCTCGTGGTCCATTTCCGTCACCCCGTTGAACGTCAACGACACCGCAGTCAGCTACAGCGCGGTCAGCCGACACCGGGTGTAACCCACGACTCACGTCCGGGCCGGGGAGGACGCCGGGAGGCGAGCTCGACCCGTCAGGGGTGGACCAGGTGGCCGAGCACCTCGTCCGGATGGCGGTAGGCCTTGATCTCGATCAGGTTGCCACTGGGGTCGGTGATCATCATCTTCCCCTGTTCGATCGGCTCACCCGCATATGAGATCGTCCGATCCTCGACGACGAGGTCACCGCCCACGAATCGTGACACCGCCGCCTCCCACTCGGCCCACGGCAGCGTGACCCCGAAATGTCGCGTCCTCGGCATCGGATCACTCACACTGCCCGGGTCGTTCTGGAGCGTCACCTGGGCGCCGAAAACGAGGGCGTCGGCGAAGTCCTCGGTCCGCCGCCCGATCTGGGCACCGAGCCGGGTGCGGTAGAAGGCGACGGCCTCCCCCAGATCGCGCACGGGAACCGAGAGATGGAAGATCGGTCGCATCCCTTCCACGCCCTTCTCGTCCCCCTACCCTGCCGTCATCTCGGCGGTCAGCAACGGGTCTCCCGCCGGTCTCGACCTCGAGAAGACGAGCTCCTCGTCCAGCCTCCCGTACCTGAACATCAGGACATCGAGCGGGTAGTTGTGCCGCACCCGCCACGGTCGCCTCGTCCCCTGTCGGGCGAAGGCGGCCTCCGACCGCCGCACGTAGCCCGACGACAGGTCGAGATACGGAGCGGTCGCCATCAGGGGATCGGGGGCCACCGGCGTGCAGGCGCTGAAGCCCCCCGCGTCCATGTGGTTGAGGAGCCGGCAGACGTACCGGGCGGCCAGATCGCTCTTGAGCGTCCAGGACGCATTGGTGTACCCGAAGGTGAAGGCCAGGTTGGGCACACCGCAGAGCAGGACGCTCTTGTGCGTGACCGTCTCCGAGAGGTCGATCGTCTGCCCGTCCACCTCGACGGCCATCCCGCCCAACATCAGCAGGGTCAGCCCGGTGGCGGTGATGATCACGTCGGCATCGAGCACGGCACCGGACTCGAGTACCAGGCCGGTCTCGGTGAAGGCGTCGATCCGGTCGGTCACAACCGTTGCCCTCCCCTCGCTGATGGCGGCGAACAGATCGCCGTCGGGGGCGAAGCACAGGCGCTGGTCCCAGGGTTGGTAGTGGGGCGTGAAGTGGGTGTCGACGTCATACCCCTCGGGGAGCTGCCGGACGACACCACCGACGAGCCAGCTCTTCATGAGCTTGGGGGCATGCCGGCTCAGCTGGAAGATCAACCACGTGAACACCATGTTCTTCCACCGGACCAGACGGCCGGCGACGGCGGACGGAAGGACCCGCCGCAAGGCGTCGTCCATCGGATCGCGCTCGGGAAGGGAGGCGATGTAGCTCGGAGACCGCTGCAGCATGGTGACCTGCCGGGCCTCCCGGGCCAGGGCCGGAACCAGAGTCACGGCCGTGGCACCGCTCCCGACGACCACGACGCGCTTGTCGGTCCAGTCCAGATCCTCGGGCCACTCCTGCGGATGGACGATCCGGCCGCGGAAGCGCTCTGTGCCCTCGAAGGGCGGCGTGTAGCCGGCGTCATACCGGTAGTACCCGGTGTTGGCGAAGAGAAAGCCACACGTGATCTCCTCCGTACCCCCGGTATCGGCTCGTTCCACCTCCACCGTCCATCGAGCGTCCACCGAAGACCACGACGCCTTCACCACGCGGTGGTGGTACCGGATGGAGCGATCGATCCCCCGGTCGCGTGCCGTCTCGCGGATGTAGCGCAGGATCGAGGGGCCGTCGACGATGGCCCGGGTCCCCGTCCACGGCCGGAATCCATAGGCCAGGGTGAACATGTCGGAGTCCGACCGGACGCCCGGATACCGGAACAGGTCCCACGTCCCACCGCTCTCGCCCCGCGCCTCGAGGATCACGAACGTCTTGTCCGGACACTCGCGCTGGAGATGACAGGCGGCGCCCACCCCCGACAGCCCGGCACCCACGATCAGCACATCCACGTGTTCGACGGCGCGTCCGGACATGCCTGTGAGCTTAGGCGGGTCCCGCGTCAGAAGTACCGGGACAAGCAGGGTCGTCCGGTCGCTCGCCAACGTCGGGGCGGTGGGTGCGGCCGGCGATCTCCCCCGACTCGTGCCGCTCGCCCGGTTCGAACTAGATGGTCGGCTGCGGCGGGTTGATGTTGAACGTCGTCGTGTACGTCGGGTGCGTCCCCGCATTCACGTCGGCGATCACAGTTGAGGACCCGGCCGCACACGAGGCGCCGAGGAAGAGGAACACGGCGTTACCGTCGTCGTCGAGATACCCCGTCGAGCCCGTCTCGGCGTCCTGCAGACCGACCGCCGAGACCGAATACCACTCAGAGCCGGCGCCGCAGCGATCCTGGAGCTGGGCCGAGCTGATCTCCACCTGCTGCTCGGCGTAGACGGCGTCGGTCTCGACGTAGAACACGGCGTAGACAAGAGACCCGGCTGCCCCGCAAATATTCGACTCTTCCTCGCAATTCGGGTTCCCGTTCGAGTCACCGGTCTCCACCTCTCCGCTTTTCACGGTGCCGCTGGTGGTCGGGAATCCGAACACGCCGGGGGTCGTGGGCACCGGTGGCTCGGCGACGAGGGTGGTGAGGGCGGTGTAGTACGGAGCCGAGATCAGATCGGCCTCGATGACGCTCGAACCGGGGGCACAGTTGTAGCCCACCACCGTGACGGTGGCGTTCCCGTCGTCGTCGAGAGGTACCTGGATGTCGTTCTCGCCACCGGGCGTCGACGAGAGGCTTATGTAGTAGACCTCGTTGTTGCAGGCCGACGACAGCTGCGAGGAGTCGATGTTGACATGGTCGCCGGCGAACGCCGGTGACGTCTCGACCTGGATGGTGGCGACGACAAAGGACTGGCCGGTCTCGACCAGCGGGTTGGGGTCGACCTGCACGGTGATGGGGGCGGGAGCACCGCCGGACCCGGAGCCTCCGCCGCTCTTGCAGCTCTTGGTCTTGTGGCACCCGGGCGCGCCCTTGGCCGAGGCGACCCCCGACAGACCGAGGAGAGGCAGGCAGACCACCACGGCCAGCGCCACGATGCGATACGAACGACGTCGAATTTCCATGCGCCATTCTCCCTCGCCACAGAGTGCGCTGACATCGTCACTCTTGATGAACCGGGCTCGAAGTCGCGTGGTTTGGTGCCCGGAGTCCCCCGGGGGAGGCCCGGAGTCGGGTCGGGGAGGTGACCTCCCTCGTCAGAGTTGACGATGTCGTGGCCCCGGACCTGCCAGATCGGGATTTCTTCCGGGCCAGCCGAACGTACGGCCTCCCCCAAGGGTTGTACGGGTGTGGGGAATGCGATCAACGTGTCGGCGGTGGAGGTCAGCTCCGAGACCGATCCGGGATTCGTGGCCTTCTTCACGACTCACTACGGCGAGCTCGCCAGAGCGTCGTACCTGCTCACCCGCGATGCCACCGACGCAGATGACCTCGCCCAGGAGGCGATGACCAGAGTCTACGAACGCTGGGACCGGGTCCGAGCGATGGACTCCCCCACCGGTTACCTCTATCGAACGGCGCTCAACCTGCACCGCAAACGCGCTCGCCGGCTGGCCATAGCCGCCGCCATCCACCTGCCCGGAGCCCGAGAGGGCTCGGATCCGGCCCAGGTCGTCGAAGACCGTAGCGAAGTCCTCAGACTTCTGGCCTCCCTGTCTGTTCCCCAGCGGCAGGTCGTGGTTCTCGTCGAATGGCTCGGCTTCGACTCGGAAGCGGCCGCAGCCGTGCTCGGGATCAGGCCCGCATCGGTCCGCACCCGGCTGCACCGGGCCAGGGAGGCACTGCGGGCCACGAACGGAGAGAACTCATGACCGACCTGAAGCAGCAACTCGATCGGGCTCTCATCACCTTCGAACCTTCAAGCCGTGCCCTGGAACAGACCATGGACCGCGTGCAACGCCGCCGACGCCGACACCGGGTACGGGGCCAATCGGTGAGCGCACTTGTCGTGGTCGTCGCTCTGCTCGGCGTATTCGTCCTGGTCTTCAACGGCAACGGGGGGAAACCTCGACGAGTGCCGAGCGCCTCGCCGGTCTCGGGTATGGCGATCGTGGCGGCCAAGATCGATGGTGCGGTCCAGCTCGTGTCGCCCGACGGAACGGTCCTTCGCACCCTCCTGCCCCCGGGCACCGGGATCGCCCGCTGGGGTGAACCGGTGAGTCTCTCGGTATCGGAAACCGAGGATGCGGTCTACGTCGGCTATGAGATCCTCAGCGCGACGCGTTATGCCGGGCGTATCGAGAGAGTGTCGCTCGAGGGGGGACGACCGGTCTTCGTGGCCGGAGGTGTCAGCCCGGCCGTGAGCCCCGACGGCACCGAGCTCGCCTACGTACGGGAGACCGCGGGCACATGCCAGGCCTCGCGGGTGTGCCCGCCGAGCGATCTCCATCCTCCCGTGATCGTCCGGGATCTCACCACCGGATCGGAGCACCGGTTGCCGATCAGTGGCGCTGGCGTGAGCGGTCTGTCCTGGTCCGATGATGACGTCCATCTGGCCGTGTCCGACGGCAACGGCTTCTGGGTGGTCGATACCTCGCCCGCTGCCGCCAACCAGACGCCGGTGGCCATCTTCCCTCCGACCAATTCGACGCCTCCCTATTGGTCCGACGCTGCGTACCGCGGCTCGTCGGGCTCGATCGGAGCGGTGGCGTTCTGCCCGGAGACGGTCGGTTGTGACCAACGGACCCAGGTCCTGAGCATCGACCCCGCCACCCAACAGGCCACGCTGCTGGCGCAACTCGACTTCGGCACCAGCTCTTTGACCTTCGACTCCTCGGGTCAGACGTTCGCCTACATCGGGCTCGCGCCAGGGACGGCCCTACCTTCGCCTCTGACCCTCCAATCGTGTGCCGCGGGCGTCCTCTGCATACGTACCCCCGGTTCGAAGCACCTGATGCGCGTCGACACGCTCCTCATCTGGCGCGACGGGGCGACCACCACCCTCGGGAGGGGTTACGTGTCGGTGGCCTTGAGCGGTACCGGTGTGGGCGGACCTTCCGGTTGAAGACACCGGTGCGCCCGTACCCCTATTCGACCAAGCGGTCCGCCGCGGCGAGCATCTCGCGTCCCACGGGCTGAAGATCCACCCGGGTACATAGCAGACCCGTGGACACGCGCTCGACGACCCCCCATTCCCAAATGGCCGCGGCGTCGAGCCCGAAGCGCAGAGCCAGCCGGCGGGCCCGATCGTGGGGATCGCCCTCGAACAACTCGCTGGGGTCCTCGCGCATGAGGATGCCCAGGTCGTACTCGGCTTCGGCCAGGAGGCCGTCGGGATCGACGAGCTTGAACCCGTCCCCCGCCTCGAGGGCGTTCCACTGGTGCCCGTCTCCGTGCACGAGGACGGCACGCTCGTCGTCGTGGGCGTCGATGCGACGCCGCACACAGGCGAGGGCATCATCGACAGCGTGCTGCGAGCACGGGCGGTCGAGCTCCTCCCAGGTCGTCGTGATGAAGTCGGTGAGCCACCGACCCTTGTCCGCGCCGGTCGGCAACCCGCAACCGGGGGCCGGGCGCCAGATCCGCTCGAGGGTCGAACAGAGGATCTCCTGGCGCCGGCCGATCGGCAACCCCAGTCGGTGCAACGGACGACCCAGGCGTTCGATCAGGAGTGCGCCCCGTGCCGGGTCGTCGCGCAGGAGTCGTGGACACCCGTCACCGTCGGTGAGACGTAGGACCGTGATCTCGTGGCGCGCCGCGTCACCGGGCCGCGGGACGATCAGCTTCAGCACCGCATCCGTGCCGTCCTCTCCCGTGGCCTCGGCCACGAACGCCTCGGTCGCATCGTCGAAGATGCGACCCACGGTGATCGACCACTCGCGCTCGAGGCCGGCGACGAGTTGGGGAAGCTCGTCGATCCACCAGACGGCACCGACGGCCTGCGCCTTGTTGCGTACCACTGGGGGGAGATCGGTCACCTCGACGAGACCGTAATACCGGCGCCGATCCACCGGCGGATCGTCCATCCCCTTGACTACTACGTCATACGTAGTATTGTTCCCCACGTGGCGAAACACCGGGGTACGACGGGAAAGAGCCTGAACCGGGCGAACGAACCAGGGGTGTTGATCCTGACCAGTCTGGCCGGGGGTGAGAAGCACGGCTACACGCTGGCCAAGGACATCGAGGAGTTCGCCGGTGTCGCCCTGGGACCCGGCACGCTCTACGGAGCAATCACACGCTTGGAGGAGCGCGGTCTCATCGAGGCGGCCGGCGGCGACGATCGCCGCCGCCCGTACCGGATAAACGCGGCGGGGCGCGCCGCGCTGCGGGCGGCCGTGACCGACATGCGGGTCATCGCCGACGAAGGTGCGGCCCGCCTCGGGCTCGCACTGGTGGCGGGTCGGTTCGCCGGTTTCGGATTCGCGCCATGAGCGACCAACGTCCGACGGCGCATCACCAACGGATGTTGCGCTGGTACCCGGCTGTCTGGCGGGCCCGCTACGGCGCGGAGCTCGTCGCCCTCATGGAGGACACCTACGGGAACGACCCCGTCCCGGCGCGTCGTCGCTTCGGCATCGTGCGCGCCGGACTGACCGAGCGTCTCGTCGATATGGGATTCGGCCCCGGCGACCAGGGGCCGGCCGAACGCCTGCGAGGCGGCGCCCTTCTCGTTCTCTGCGCCTGGGGCTTCTTCGTCATCGGCGGCTCGATCTTTGCCAAGGCCGCCGAAGGCTGGTCGCTGGCCACCCCGACGGCCGCCCTCGGGCTGCCCGGTGTCGGATACGACTCGGTGGCCGTGGCGGCGGCGGTCGGCGCCGTCGTGATCGCCGTGGCCGCCGCTCTGGTCCTGCCCGCCTTCCGACGCTTCCTGAGTGCCGGCGGATGGTCGGAGATCCGGCGCTCGATCCTCCGCGCCGTCGTCGTCACCTCCGCCACGATCCTGGTCGGCGCCGGAATGTCGATCTGGGCCCGTCATCTCGACTTCTCCCAGCGCAACGGCGCCTATTGGCCGTACGGGGTACTCGCCCTCGTCTTCGGCTCCTTCGCCGTGGCCACGATCGCCTCCTGGACACTGGCCACGCTCCGGACCGTGCGTCGCCTCGACCTCTCGGCGTCGGTCCTGCGCCACGAGGGACGACTGGCTCTCCTGCTGGCCTTCGTGATGACCGTGATCGTCGCGGGCACGACCGTCTGGTGGGCGGCGGAGGCCACCGATGCGCCCCGCTTCCTGTCGGGCTCGACCTCGGGTGGTCCCATCGGTTCGCCCGTCCCGCCCAATCTCCTCATCGCCGGCGTGTGCATGATCGCCGGAGTGTCCCTGGCGCTCAGGGGTGCGCTGCGGGTGGGGGGCGCACTGCGCTCCTCGGCCCACGCGGCTGAGTGATCGGACGCCTGCACCATGTCGTGGTCGACTGTCCCGACCCTGACGCCCTGGCCGATTTCTACTCCGACCTCCTCGGCTTGCCGGTGACGTACCGGAGCGCCGACTGGGTGGTCGTCGCCCCCAACGACACCACCTCGGGCATCGCCTTTCAGCTCGCCCCCGACCATCAGCCTCCGCGGTGGCCCGACCCCGACCGACCCCAGCAGTTCCACCTCGACGTCATGGTGGACGACCTCAACGATGCCGAGGCCCGCGTTCTCCAACTGGGGGCCCGTCGCCTGTCAGGGGCGGACGGCGGATCCCTGGTCTTCGCCGATCCGGCCGGTCACCCCTTCTGCCTCGTCCCGCGGCCGGCCTGGGCACCACCGATCGCCGGCCCCGGCGTCGGCGGTCCCGGCCTCGCGGCCCCCGGCGTCTGAGCGAGATAGAGCTGCTTGGTCATCTGTATGTGACCGACGTGCTCGCGGGCGTGGCCGTAGTTTCCCACCAACCACGTAAGGCCCGCCCGTTTCTGATCGTCGGGAAGGGTGGGCAGGGTCAGCGCGGTCCGCAGCCGGTGCGGGGTGATCTTCGGCCGGACGACTGAGATCAGGTCGTCGGCGGCCCGCAACGCACCGAGCACGTCGGCGAGCCGCCGCCGCCCGCCGACGAACTCCGCCTGGCGGTCGCGCCTGCAGGGAACCCCGGCCACACAGCGAAGCGTTTCGGCTTCGGAACCGACGAGGTGGGTGACGATCGTGGCGATGCTGTTCGCCTGTTCGTCGGGCGCCCAGTTGAGACCCTCGTCGTCGAGACCGACGACCTCCTCCCGGACCTGATCGTGCATCTGCTCGAACAACCTCAGCACGGTGGAGGCGACGTCGGAGCGGCCGACCGGGGCCTCCGGAACGGGCATCGCCCCATTGTGACAGCCGACGGGCGCCGCACCTGTCAGCGCAGAGCGAGCTGTCCCGGAACGAGGGGAGCGGGCAGCGCCGTGACCCCCATCAACGCACGGTCGACGCCGGCCGCGCACGAACGTCCTTCGGCGATGGCCCATACGATCAGACTCTGGCCGCGGGTCATGTCTCCGCACACGAACACACGGTCGTGGCTGGTCGCCCAGTTCCCGTCGCAGGCCACGTTGCCCCGGGCGTCGAGCTCGAACCCCAGTTCACCCACCACCCCGTGCCGTTCGGCGCCCAGGAAGCCCATGGCCAGAAGCACGAGTTCGCAGGGCAGATCGAACTCCGTTCCCGGCACCGGTTCGATCACGGGCCGGCCGTCGACGACCGTCATCTCGACCTGATGACCGCGCAGGGCGCGCCACGGCGCCGGAGCCGTCGTCGACGAAAGCCGTCGTCGTCACGGCGTAGACACGCTCTCCCCCCTCCTCGTGGGCCGACGATGTCCGGAAGATGAGCGGCCACGTCGGCCACGGGTTGTCGCCGGGCCGGGCGTCGGGGGGCCGGGGCAGGATCTCGAGCTGGTGCACCGAGACCGCGCCCTGGCGATGCACGGTCCCCAGGCAGTCGGCCCCGGTGTCGCCGCCACCGATGATGACGACGCGCTTGCCCTCGGCAGAGATCGGGGACTCGTCCCACGCCCCCTCCCGGACGAGGTTCGAGGGCTTCAGGTACTCCATGGCGCCGTGGACACCCGCGCAGCCCGCGACCGGGGACGGGCAGGTCCCGGGGCAGCGTGGCCCCGCCGGCCAGGACCACGGCGTCGAACTCGGTCGAGCAGTTCGGCGGCGGGCACCACGTCTACGTCCGGTGCGTTGGCCGTGCCCAGACCGCGCAGTGCCGGTCGCCGCCGTTCCCACCACGTCCTCGCGCCGCGCTCGCTCCGTCGACGCCGACCGCGGGCCGGTGCCCACGCCCACCGCCGTGGCGCACCGGAACTCGACGCCCTCGGCCTCGAGCTGGGCCAGCCGGCGGTCGAGGACGGCCTTCTCCATCTTGAACTCGGGGATCCCGTAGCGCAGCAGTCCACCGGCCTTCTCGGCCCGCTCGAACACCACGACGTCGTGTCCGGCGCGCGCCAGCTGCTGGGCGCAGGCCAGGCCGGCGGGGCCCGATCCCACGACGGCCACCGACTTGCCGGTAGGCACCTCGGGTACCTGCGGCACCACCCAGCCGCTCGGCGAAGGCCCGCTCGGCGATCTCGTACTCGATCGCGTTCGATGGTGACCGGGTCGGCGTTGATGCCGAGCACGCAGGCCCCTTCGCACGGAGCCGGGCACAGCCGGCCGGTGAACTCGGGGAAGTTGTTGGTGGCGTGCAGGCGCTCGGCCGCCTCGGCCCACTCGCCCGCGCTACACCAGGTCGTTCCACTCGGGGATGAGGTTGCCGAGCGGACAGCCCTCGTGGCAGAAGGGGATGCCGCAGTCCATGCAGCGCGCCCCCTGCTCGCGGCGCCGACTCCTCGGGGAACGGCTCGTACACCTCGCGCCAGTCCCTGATCCGGACCGGGATCGGTCGCCGGCCCGGCAGCCGGCGCGGGAATTCGACGAACCCGTGATCTTTCCCATCAGGCTGTGCTCATCAGACTGTGCTCATCAGACTGTGCTCACGACTGTGCTCATCGGACTGTCCCCATCAGAGTGTCTCATCGGATCGGCCGTCAGCCGTGGGCTGCGGCCATGACGGCGTCGTCGACCGAACGACCCTCGTCGACCGCCAGCCGGGTGGCCTCGAGCACCCGTCGGTAGTCCCGGGGCATCACCTTCACGAACTCGCTCCACCGCACTCCCCCACGAGGCCGTCAGACGTTCGGCCACGGCCGATCCGGTCTCCTCGAGATGACGGGCGACGATGTCGGCCAGCCACCGCCGGTCCTCGACGTCGAGCGACTCGAGCTCCACCATGTCGAGGTTGACCCGACCGGCGAAGCTGCCGTCGGCGTCGTAGACGTAGGCGATCCCTCCCGACATCCCGGCGCCGAAGTTCCGCCCCGTGGGGCCGAGCACCACCACCCGGCCTCCGGTCATGTACTCGCAGCCGTGGTCCCCCACACCCTCGACCACGGCGGTGGCCCCCGAGTTGCGCACGCAGAACCGCTCACCCACCTGACCGCGGATGAAGACCTCGCCGGCGGTGGCCCCGTAGAGGATGACGTTGCCGGCGATGATCTGGTCCTCGGCGGCGAAGGGGGAGGTCTCCGGCGGGCCGGACGACGACGCGGCCGCCCGACAGTCCCTTGGCCAGATAGTCGTTGGCGTCACCGATCAGGCGCAGGGTCACGCCCCGGGGAACGAAGGCCCCGAAGCTCTGGCCCGGCCGATCCCCGGAAGGTGAGCGTCGATGGTGTCGTCGGGCAGACCGGCCGCCCCGTGGCGCGAGGTGATCTCGTAGCCGAGCAGGGTCCCGACCGTCCGGTCGACGTTGGAGATGGCCATCTCCAACTCGAGCGGCCGCCCGTCGGTCGTGCCCCGGCTTCGATCACGGGCCGGCAGGCATCGAGGAAGCGGTGGTCGAGGGCGCGTCTCGAGACCGTGGTCCTGGACGCACGAGCAGAACCGGTCGGTGGGCGGGCCCGGCTCGGGCACGGCCAGGATCGGGCGCCGAGGTCGAGGCCCTCGGCCTTGTAGTGGTCGATGGCGGCGACGGTGTCGAGCAGGTCGACGCGTCCCACGGCCTCCTCGATCGACCGCAGCCCGAGAGCGGCGAGGTACTCGCGGACCTCCTCGGCGATGAACTCGAAGAAGTTCTCCACGAACTCCGGCGTCCCCGTGAAGCGCTTCCGCAGCTCGGGGTTCTGGGTGGCGATCCCCACCGGGCAGGTGTCGAGATGGCAGACCCGCATCATGATGCAGCCCGACACCACCAGCGGCGCGGTGGCGAAGCCGAACTCCTCGGCGCCGAGCAGGGCGCCGATCACCACGTCGCGTCCCGTCTTCAGCTGGCCGTCCACCTGGACCACGATCCGGTCGCGCAGGCCGTTGGCCACGAGCGTCTGCTGGGTCTCGGCCAGGCCCAGCTCCCAGGGGATGCCGGCGTGCTTGAGCGAGGTGAGAGGGCTGGCCCCGGTGCCGCCGTCGTGGCCCGAGATGAGCACCACGTCGGACTTGGCCTTGGCCACGCCGGCGGCCACCGTGCCCACGCCCACCTCGGCCACCAGCTTCACGTGGACCCGGGCCGTCGGGTTGGCCGACTTGAGGTCGTGGATGAGCTGGGCGATGTCCTCGATGGAGTAGATGTCGTGGTGCGGCGGCGGCGAGATGAGGCCCACCCCCGGGGTCGAGTACCGGGTCTTGGCGATCCACGGGTAGACCTTGTACCCCGGCCAGCTGGCCACCCTCGCCCGGCTTCGCCCCCTGGGCGATCTTGATCTGGAGGTCGTCGGCGTTGACCAGGTACTCGCTCGTCACCCCGAACCGGCCCGAGGCCACCTGCTTGATGGCGCTGCGCCGCGAGGTCGCCGTTGGCGTCGGGGGTGAAGCGCTCGGCGTCCTCGCCGCCCTCGCCGGTGTTGGACTTCCCGCCGAGCCGGTTCATGGCGATGGCCAGGGTCTCGTGGGCCTCGGCCGAGATCGACCCGTAGGACATGGCCCCGGTGGCGAACCGCTTCACGATGGCCGACACCGGCTCGACCTCGTCGATCGGCACGGCCGGCAGCACGCCGGTCGCGCAGCCGCAGCAGCCCGCGCAGGGTGGCCAGGTTCGTCGGACTGGTCGTCGACGAGCTTGCGTGTACTCCTTGAAGATGTCGTAGCGCTTGGCCCGGGTGGCGTGCTGCAGCTTGAACACGGTCTTCGGGTTGAAGAGGTGGATCTCGCCCTCGCGCCGCCACTGGTACTCGCCGCCGACCTCGCGCTCGCGATGGGCCCGCTCGGTCGGGCGGGGCGAGATGGGCCATGCCGGTGGCGCTCGGCCACCTCCTCGGCCAGCACGTCGAGCCCGACCCCGCCGATCCGGCTCACCGTGCCGGTGAAGTACTCGTCGACGACCTCGGCGGCCAGGCCCACGGCCTCGAAGATCTGGGCCCCGGTGTACGACGCCACGGTCGAGATGCCCATCTTGGACATGATCTTGATGACGCCCTTGCAGGCCGCCTTGATGTAGTTCGTCCGGGCCTGGCGGGGCGTCACGCCCTCGAGGAGCGCCGGTGGCGATCATGTCGTCGATGGTCTCGAAGGCCAGGTACGGGTTCATCGCCGACGCCCCGAAGCCGATGAGCAGCGCCATGTGGTGCACCTCGCGGGCGTCGCCGGACTCGACCACCAGGCCCACCCGGGTCCGCGTCTTGCTCCCGCACGAGGTGCTCGTGCACCGCCGCGGTGAGCAGCAGCGACGGGATGGGGGCCATGGTGGCGTTCGAGTTGCGGTCCGACAGGATGATGACGTTCGAGCCCAGCGGCGATGGCGATGCTCACCCGGCGGCGCACGTCCTCGATGGCGTCACGCAGGGCCGCCCCGCCCCCGGCGGGGTCGAAGAGCCCGTCGATGGCGAAGGCGCTGAAGCCCGGGTGTCTCGCCGTGCTCGTTGACGTAGAGCAGCTTGGCCAGGTCGTCGTTGTCGATGACCGGGTAGGGCAGGATGATCTGGCGGCACGACGCCGCGCGTCGGCTCGAGCAGGTTGCCCTCGGGGCCGAGCGTGGACCGGCCCGAGGTGACCAGCTCCTCCCGGATGGCGTCGAGCGGCGGGTTGGTCACCTGGGCGAACAGCTGGGTGAAGTAGTCGTAGAGCAGGCGGGGCCGCTCCGACAGCACGGCGATGGCGGCGTCGTTGCCCATCGAGCCGACCGGCTCGCGCGCCGGCCCTGGCCATGGGGGCGAGGATGAGCCGCAGCTCCTCGTTGGTGTAGCCGAACAGCGCGCTGATGGGTCACCACCGACGCGTGCTGGGGGGTGAGCATCAGTCCGCGGGGGCAGGTCGTCGAGATCGACCTGGCCCTCCGTCCAGCCACTGCGCCGTAGGGGTGCTCGGCGGCCAGCGGTGGCCTTGATCTCGTCGTCGTCGACGATCCGGCCCTGGCGCCGTGTCGACCAGGAACATCCGCCCGGGCTGGAGCCGGCCCTTGCGCACCACCTTGGCCGGGTCGATGTCGAGCACGCCGACCTCCGACGGCCAGCACCACCAGCCCGTCGTCGGTCACCCAGTACCGGGCCGGGCGGAGACCGTTGCGGTCGAGGACGCCGCCGATGACCGTGCCGTCGGTGAAGACCACGGCGGCGGGGCCGTCCCACGGCTCCATGAGCGAGGCGTGGAACCGGTAGAAGGCCCGCCGGGCCGGGTCCATGGTCGGTGTGGTTCTCCCACGCCTCGGGGATCATCATCAGCACGGCGTGGGGCAGGCTCCGCCCACCGAGGTGGAGCAGCTCGAGCACCTCGTCGAAGGAGGCCGAGTCGCTGCCCTCGGGGTCGCACGATCGGGAAGAGCCGCTCGAGGTCGCCGGGGATGAGGTCGCTCGCGAGCAGCGCCTCGCGGGCCCGCATCCAGTTCCGGTTGCCGCCGCAGCGTGTTGATCTCGCCGTTGTGGGCCAGGTACCGGTAGGGGTGGGCCAGCGGCCACGACGGGAAGGTGTTGGTCGAGAAGCGCGAGTGGACGAGGGCCAGCCCGCTGCTCGAAGCGCTCGTCGGACAGGTCGGGGAAGAACTCGGCCAGCTGGTGCGAGGTGAGCATGCCCTTGTAGACGATGCGTCCGCGCCGACAGCGAGACGACGTAGCACGCCGTGGCACCTCGTGCTCGACCCGCTTGCGCAGGCAGAAGGCCAGCCGGTCGAGCGGCCAGGGCGTCGGGCCCCGCAGTCGCCGGTCCGGCCCCCGGTGGCGGTGGGGACCACCAACACCTGGCGCATGCGGGGCATGGCCCGCCGCGCCGAGGCCCCGAGGGAGCCGGGCTCGACGGGGACGTCGCGCCAGCCCAGGACGCGCCAGGCCCTCCTCGGCGGCCAGCTCGGCGATGCGCCGCTCGGGCCTTGGCGGCGTCGTCGGCGTCGGTGGGCAGGAACACCATGCCGGCCGCGTAGCCGCCGGGCTCGGGCAGGTCGAAGCCGGCAGGACGCCGGCGAAGAAGCCGGTGCGGGACCTGGACGAGGATCCCGGCCCCGTCGCCGGTGGCCACCTCGGCGCCGGTGGCGCCCCGGTGGGCCAGGTGCTCGAGCGCGGTGATCGCCTGGCGGACCAGTCTGTGGCTCCGTCGGCCCTGGAGGTCGGCCACCAGGGCGATACCGCAGGCGTCGTGCTCGAACGCGGGGTCGTACAGAGGCCCGGGTGCGTCGCAGGGCTCGATGCTGGTGTGCTGTCGTCACTCGGGTCTCTCCGTGGTCGGTCACGCGGAGATGGGCGGGATGGTGTGTGCTGCCGCCCGGGACGACACTGGCCCTGCTGCAGTCCTCATAGGATACACTGGTGTGACCGGGCGAGAACGCACACGGCGCCGGCGACGGTCCAGGTCATGACGATGGGCGGCGCCGGCCGCCCGGAGATCCCGGTCGGCGGATTCGACGTCGTCGTCGTCGGAGGCGGGGTCATCGGTCTGACCAGCGCCTGGCGGATGGCGGCCGCGCGGGCATGACGCGTGGCCGTGGTCGATCCCGAGCCCGGCCGGGGGGCCTCGTGGGCGGCGGCGGGGATGCTCGCCCCGGTGAGCGAGGTCCACTACGGCGAGGAGCGACTGCTCGCCCTCACCCTGGCGTCGGCCCGGCGCTGGCCGTCGTTCGCCGCCGAGCTCGAGCCGATGCCGGCGTCCGCCATCGGCTACCGCACGTCGCGGGACCCTGGTGGTGGCCGCCGACGACGGCGACCGGGCCTGGTCCGACGAGCTCTACCGCCTCCAGCGTCGACCTCGGGCTCGAGGTCGAGCGCCTGACCGCCCGCCGGGTCCGTCAGCTCGAGCCCAACATCGCCCCCGGGATCCGCGTCGGGTCTCCTGGCCACCGGGCGACCACCAGGTCGACAACCGACGTCTGGTGGCCGCGCCTGATGACGGCGGCCACCGCCGCACGGAGTCCACTGGCACCGCGCCGCCGGTCACGTCCATCGAGGTGGTCGGCGGGTCCGTCCGGGGTGTGCCATTGCGACGGTGACTTCCTGCCGCGCCCCCGTGGTCGTCCTCGCCGCCGGCTGCTGGTCGGGCTCGATCGCCGGCGTTCCCGCCGGCGTGGTTCCCGCCCGTCCGACCGGTGAAGGGTCAGATCCTGCGCCTGCGCCCGGCGAGGCCCGGCGCACCCTGCTCCAGCGGACGGTCCGGGGCCTCGTCGCAGGGCTCGTCGGTCTACCTCGTTCCCCGCGACGACGGCACCGTCGTGGTGGGGGCCACGGTCGAGGAGCGCGGCTTCGACACCACCGTCACGGCCGGCGCCGTCTACGAGCTGTTGCGCGACGCCCGCCGCGTCGTGCCCGGCGTCACCGAACTCGAACTGGTCGAGGTCGCGCACGGGGCTGCGCCCCGGCTCGCCCGACAACGCCCCCATCGTCGGGGCCACGGTCCGGTCGACGGCCTGGTCGTGGCCACCGGCCATTACCGCAACGGGATCCTGCTCACCCCGCTGACCGCCGAGGCCGTGGCCGCCATGGTCAACGGTGAGGAGCCACCGCGCCGAGATGGCACCTTCGGCCCCGGCGCGCTTCGCCCCCGCCCGACCCCGGGCGACGGTCCAGCCGTGACCGACACCAACGGCCGGTCGGCCGGGACGGAGACCACGGCCAGACGGCCAGGGCGGACACCAGCGGCCAGACGGCCGCGACGGAACTCAGTATCGAGGTGAACGGCGCGGCTGTCTCGTGGGCGCCGGCGCCACCGTCGCCGACCTCGTGGCCGCAGTGGTGCGACGTCCCCCGACGGCATCGCCGTGGCCCGCAACGGCGAGGTCGTGCCCCGCAGCGCCTGGCCGTCGACCGGCCTCGGCCACGACGACCGTGTCGAGATCGTGACGGCGGCGGCCGGTGGGTGAGCCCGATGGATGAGCCGGCGGGTGAGGCAGTTGATGAGACGGTGGGCGAGCCCGTTGATGAGACCGACGGGCATCTCGTCATCGCCGGTCGGACCATCGCCTCGCGCCTCCTTCTCGGCACGGGGGGGATCTCGAGCCCCGACGTCCTCGACGCCGTGCTCGAGGCCTCGGGCATCGCGCTGGCCACGGTGGCCGTCCGGCGGGTCGATCCCGCCGGGCGCGGAGGGATCCTCGACGTCCTGCGGGCGCACGGCGTCGGCGTGCTGCCCAACACCGCCGGCTGCTTCACCGCCGCCGAGGCCGTCCTGACCGCCAAGCTGGCCCGCGAGGCGCTTCGAGACCGACTGGGTCAAGCTCGAGGTCATCGGCGACGAGGACACGCTGCTGCCCGACGGCGTCGAGCTGCTCGACGCCGCCGAGCAACTGTGCGACGAGGGCTTCGTCGTCCTGCCCTACACGAACGACGACCCCGTCCTGGCCCGACGGCTCGAACAGGTCGGGTGCGCGGCGGTCATGCCCCTCGGCTCGCCCATCGGCAGCGGCCTCGGCATCCGCAACCCGCACAACATCGCCCTCATCGCCGAGCGGTCGCTCGGTGCCCGTCGTCCTCGACGCCGGCATCGGGACGGCCTCCGACGCCGCGCTGGCCATGGAGCTCGGCTGCGACGGCGTCATGGTGGCCACCGCCATCACCCGGTGCCGCCAACCGGCGCGGATGGCCGGCTGCCATGCGCGCATGCCGTCGAGGCCGGCTCGAGGCCCGCCGGGCCGGCCGGATCCCCCGGCGCTGTCGGCCCAGGCGTCGAGCCCGGTCGAAGGCACGATCTCATTCGACCAAGCCTGAGCCGACGCGTCCGGTGAACCCCCCCGTGGCCTGACGATCGCTGGCTCCGACTCGGGCGGCGGCGCCGGGATCCAGGCCGACCTGAAGACCTTCGCCGCCCTCGGTGTGTTCGGCACGAGCGCGGTGACCGCCGTCACCGCCCAGAACACCGTCGACCGTCCTCGGCGTCCGGGTGCGTCGACGCCGACTTCGTCGACCTGCAGATCGAGGCCGTGCTCACCGACCTGCCCGTCGCCGCGGTGAAGACCGGAATGCTGGCCTCGGCGGCCACCGTGGCCGTCGTCGCCCGGCGGGCGGCCGCCGGCGACCTGCCCCACCTGGTGGTCGACCCCGTGATGGTGGCCTCCACGGGGACGCCGCTGCTCGACGACGACGGCGTGGCCGCCTACCTCGATCTTCTTCTCCCGCAGGCGGAGGTGTGCACGCCCAACATCCGCGAGGCGGCCCTGCTCACCTCCATGGCCGTCGACCGACCTGGCCCAGCATGGAGGCGGCCGCCCGGCGCCTGGCCGAGTACGGGCCGCGGGTCGTGGTGGTGAAGGGGGGCCATTTCGCCGGCGACGTCGCACCCGACGTGGTGCTGGCCGACGGGGTGCTCACGGTGCTCGACGGACCCCGGGTCCCGACGGCCAACGACCACGGCACCGGATGCAGTCTGTCGGCCGCCACCGCCGCGCACATGGCCCGGGGCAGTGGTGCCGTCGCCGCCGTGGTGCAGTCCAAGGCCTTCGTGGCCCGCGCCATCGGCGGGGCCGCCTCGTGGTCGCTCGGCGCCGGCCACGGTCCCCTCGATCATTTCGGCTGGGACGCGCCGTCGGTGTGAGAGGCGCCGTCGGTGTGAGACGCCCCGTCGGTGTGAGACGAACGCGGGCGTCGGCCGGTCCCGGCCCCACCGGTGAGAATTCCTGCAACCCTTCTGGCCACCGGCGCGTGTAGGTCATCGTGAGGGAGTCCGCCGAGCGCCACCGGGGTGGCACCAGACGAGCCGGGGACGACGCCGGGCGCACGCGGGCCGAGGACGCTTACGACGCCTTCTTCCAGAGCTCATGGGCACGGCTGCAGGGACAGGCCTACGTCCTGACCGGAAGTCTCGAGCAGGCCCAGGACCTGACCCAGGAGGCGCTCCTGCGGGCGTGGACCCACTGGGACCGCATCGCCGGATACGAGGACCCCGAGGGCTGGACCCGCCGGGTCCTCCACAACCTCTGTATCCAGTCCTGGCGCAGAGCCCAGGTCCGCCGGTTGGACGGTACGCGGGCGACGGTGACCCCGACTGCGACTCCGACCGAGACCCCGACCGACGAGGATCACGTCCTTCTGGCCCAGGCCATGCGTCACCTCCCCGGTGCCCAAGCTCGCGCCCTTCTACTCCACGACGGTCTGGGGCTGACGGTGGCCGAGACCGCCCGGGAGCTCGGTGTTCCCGAAGGGACGGTGAAGTCGTGGCTCAGCCGGACACGGAAGACCGTCGCCGCGCATCTCAACCGCTCGGTCCAGACCGCTCAGGGAGGTGGTGAGCCATGACGACACCAATCGACGAGGAGAGGGTGGGCACCGTCATGCGCGAGATGCTGAGCTCCGGTGCCGCGCCCAGGCCACCGGTCGATCCCTCGGAGCTTCGGAGGCGCGCCGGCAGCAGCACGATACGGCGCGTGGACCGCAAGGTCTTCATCGCCGTGGCCGCCGTGGCCGCCGCCGTCGTCACCCTGATCGCCGTCGGCCCGCTGCGATCGGGCAATCCACCGGCGCATTCCCCGACGGTCACACAGCCCACGAGCCCGAGCACGACCACCGCGCCGACCACGACGACGACCGTGCCGGTGGCGGCGGCGCCGGAGCTCGACACGTATGTGGCGGACGAGGCGCGTACCGACTCGGCGGCGGCCACCGCCAGCGGCGCGACGGCGCGGTTCGGGCTCTCCCCCTTCATCAGCGTCCACAGCGCCCCGGTGGCCGACGACGGACAGACGGTGGCGGTGGCCGCCTTCTCCTACGATCCCGGAGGCCATCCCGTCCAGGTCCTCGTCTACCGCGCCGGCCATTGGACACCCCTGGCCGCCTTGGCCCCGCCCTCGGACCAGTTCGCGGCCAACCCCGAGACGGTCCTGTTCCTGACCGCGGGTCCGGTCTCGGTGGCCGACGTCACCGGGGACGGCCGGCCCGACTTCCTCGTCATGGCCAGCGCGGCGGACAACGTTCCCGGCTTCGTCGTCTCGCAGGCCGGCGGGGGGTGGCGGTACATCCCCTTCAACGGCCCCGACGCGCCCCCCCATACCGACGTTCTCGGTCGGCAGCCCATGTTCCGGGGCAACACCCTCGTGTCCGACTACGACAATTGCGTTCCCGACTGCGCGGCCGGACAGAACAGCACCATCGTCTGGACCTACCAGCCGTCCACGGGCGAGTTCACCGCTCCGGATCCTCCGGGCTACATCACGTACCCCACCGTCCCCGCCGCTTCGTAGCCCCGACAGGCGCGACCGGCTCAATCGGGCACTAGAGGCGCGACACCCGACTACACGAGGATGCGCTCCTCGGGGGCGCGCACGCCGATCACGGCCAGGACGCGGCCGAGGCCGAGGAACATCCCGCAACACATGGTCAGATCGGCGAGCTCCTCGTCGGCGAACGAGCCATGGAGGCGGGCCCAGAGGTCGTCGTCCATGGCCAGGTGATCGAGGGCGAAGCGCTCGGCGTATTCGGCCGCCAGTCGTTCGCGGTCGCTCAGGGCGTCACTGGTCCGCCACGAGGCGACCTCGCCGTAGAAGTCTTCGTCGACGCCCGACGTCTCGCCGTCACGGGCCCGCGTGTCACGGCAGACGACGCAGTCGTTGATGAGGGCGATCGTCCACCGGGCCGCTTCGCGCTCACGCAGGGCCAGCCGGGTGTACTCGTAGACGGCCGAGGACAGCGCGCCCATGCCCACGGCCATCTCGGGCCGCAGCAGCGCCCAGTCGACGTGCTCACCGAAACCGCGTTCGGGAAATGCGATGCGTGCCATGAGGAAAAGCTACCTCCCCCCACCGCCGACGGGGCGGTCGCGTCCCCGCAGGTACACTTCGGCCGTCCGGCACGACACCACGGACGTCACCCCATGCCCCGTCCTCCCCACGATGCACCCCCGGCCACCGCGGCACCGCCGCGAGGCGCGCCCCCCGGCCCCGGCGCTGCCAACGGCAACGCCGACGGCAACGGACACGCCAACGAGAACGGCAACAGCAACGGACACGCCGGCGGCGGCGGCAGCGGAAACGCCCCGAGGCGACCGCCGGGACCGAGCACGGGACCGGCCCTCATCGTGGTGGGGGTCGCCGCCCTGGTGCTGATCCTCGGTGGCATCGGTGCGGCGCTGACCAGCAGCGGGAACGCGCGACCGCCGGCCGTGCACTCGCTGCCCACCGCCGCCGGGGCCACCATCAAAGCCACACCGGGTCGCGCTGCGCTTGGTCCCATCGTCCGCACAGGGGAACCCCCGGACGACATCCTGAACGTCGTCGCGCTCCCCGAGGGCACGACGACGAAGGCCGGATCGGCCACCGACAACGGCGTCGGGCTCTACGACCATTCCCTGTCGTTCACCGTGGGCGTGTCCGAGCAGAGGGTCATCGACTTCTTCCGGGCCGAGCTGCGCGCTCTCAAGTGGCAGGTGATCAGCCAGGGGCCGCCACCCCACGGCGCCGCCGGGTACGAGATCGTCGGCCAGCACCCGAGCAGCGACGGTTACGAGTGGGAGATCGGCGTGACGATCGCGCCCACGACGTTCGGGTCCGGCGCGCGCACGGCGGTGGAGACGACGCCGTTCACCTTGCGGCTGTTCGCCGTCACCGGCGACTGACGGCGGCCACGCCGACGGGGGGCCGGGGGACGACGGTCGGGGGATCGGCGACGCTTTGCCGCACCGTATCGGCCGGTCTGTCGACCGACGACAGCGCGGCGGCGAGGCCTGCCGTCTCTTCGGACGGCAGAGGAAGGGTCGAACCGAGATCCTCGCTGCGCAGGAGCCACGACCAGACGAAGAAGTCGATCGGGTAGAGCAGGTAACCGATGCGCGTGGCCGGCGCCACCACGATGGCCACCAACATGACCCAGCCGAGCAGACGCGAGAGGTCCGACGCCGTGCGCGGGGTGTGCCGGAGAAGAACGAAGAGAAGGATGAGCCCGCCGACGCCGGCCACCACCACCGTGAAAAGCCGGTGGATGCCCGGGAACCACGACACGATGGCGTGCCCGAGCAGAGGGCTGGCGGCCGGGGAGCTGATGCCGGCCAGACCGAGGGGGAAGCGCACCACGTTGTCGATGAAGGCGGACGGATTGCCCACGAAGGTGGGCAGGATCGACGGGAGCATGACCCCGGCCACGCCGGCCAGGAAGAACAACGACGGACGACGGCCCCGGTGGCCCTCGCGGTCGGTGGCCACCAGGAGCGCCAGGAAGGCCAGTGGCCAGGCGGTGACCTTCATCGAGGCGGCCACGCCGAGGGCGATGCCGGCGACCAGGGGTCGTCGTTTCTGGAGGAGGACGAGACCGAGGAGGAGGAGGGCGGCGATGGGGACGTCGTCTCCCCCCGTGGCCAGCGGCAGCGCGGCGGTCGGGAAGACGGTCATGGCCTGCAGCGACAGGACCCGCGGGCCGGTCGGGCCGCGGCACAGGGCCAGGGCCGCCACCACCACCAGGATGGTGATGAGGGAGAAGGCCACCCGGGCGTCGGTCAGCCGACGGGGTGCGTGGGTGCTGCTGGGCAGGCCGAAGAGCGACATGAGCGGCAGGTAGGGGTTGTAGGCGTCGTAGGCCGGCTCTCCGGCCGGGGCCGTGATGCGCTCGTGGCGCCCGTCGATGTTCCCGTAGAGCGGCTTGTGGTGGGCGAGGCGCGAGCCCGCCTGCTCGACCACCTTGACCTCGTCCTGGACATTGCCCCACAGCACCTCGAGGGCGAGGGGACCGAGCGTCGCCCCCACGAAGACGATGAGAAAGATGACGGTGCGCGACGTCGTCCAGTGCCACGTCGGTGAGGCGGGCGTCGTCACCACGCCGGCCCCCGGTGCCTCGGCCGCGGCGGCCGCCTTCCGGCGGGCGCGTCGCGCCGCGACGGCCGATGCCAACGCTCCCACCGCGTAGGGACCGACGGCGAGCTCTCCCCACTGACGGTAGAGGGCGATCGACGACGCCTGGAAGGTGATGATGGCGAAGAGGGCCGCCGCGGCGTAGAGGACGGCATCGCGCTCTTCCGCGCTCCAGGAGGCGGCCACCCGGGCAGCGCGCCCGAGGAGGCGGCTCGGCATGACCTCCATGCTACGCCCGGACCGCCTTCCGGACGGCCGTCCTCCGGGGGGACGCGGCGCTCACGGACCGTCGGCGATGCCGAGGACCCCGTCATCGATGCCGAGGACATCGCGGACGAAGGCGATCTCGAGCTCGGCACACCGGGTGAGCGTCTCGGCCTTGCGGAAGCCGTGTCCTTCGCCGGCGAAGACGACGTGGTCGCAGCGCACGCCGCGCGCCCGCAACGCGTGGACCATCCGCTCGGCCTGATCGGGAGGGACGATGGGATCGTCGGAGCCCTGGAGGAGCAGGACCGCCCCCTCGAGGCGCTCGGGGTGTCGGGCCGGCGACCGGTCCTCGTAGACGGCGGCCGCCTCCGGCCAGGGTCCCACCAGGCGGTCCATGTAACGGGACTCGAATTTGTGGGTCCCGGCGGCCAGGCTCTCGAGGTCGGTGACACCGTAGGAGACCACGGCGGCGGCGAAGGGACCGCCGGCGTCCAGGCCGCGCAGGGCGGTGAGGCCGCCGGCGCTCGACCCCTTGATCACCATGCGGGTGCCGTCGACCAGCCCGGACTCGGCCAGGAAGGTCGCCGCGTCCCGGCAGTCCTCGACGTCGGCCTCGCCCCAGGCACCGTCGAGGAGCCGGCGGAAGGTCCGTCCGTGCCCGGAGGAACCCCGGTAGTCCACGATGGCGACGGCCAGGCCCCGGGTGGTCCACAGCTGGACCCCCGGATCGAATCCCGGTTCGGCCGCCGCCGTCGGCCCACCGTGGACGAGGACGACCAGGGGGGGTGCGGTCCCCGGAGGACCGGCCCACCCCGGGGCGTGGGGAGCAAAGAAGAGCAGGCTGACCGGAAGCCCGGCGGCGGTTTGGAAGGTGAGCTCCTCCGGAGTCGAGACCCACGACGGTTCGAGGGGGACGCGGTGGCGCGGTAGAGCTCCTCGCAGCCACCCCCCGGCGCCACCCGGTAGATCGCCGGAGGCGCGGTAGCGGGCGATCCCGCCACCAGGATCTCGCCGTCGGCGTCAACGTCGCCGGGCCCGCAACGGACGGCGCTGATCGTCACGCACGGCTGGTCCAGCTCCCGCAGGGTGGTCGCGACCGGGTCCAGCAGTCCCAGACGGTCCCGACCGGCGCGCCGGAAGCGGCAGACGAGCTGTCCGTCGCCGCGGACGTCGAAGGTGGCCTGGCCGAGAGTCCAGTCCGGTCCGTGGAACTCCACTTCCTCGGTGGTCACCCGCCGCGGAGCTTCGCCCTCTTGCCAGACGAAGGGTTGCCACCATCCGAAGCGGTCGGAGACGAACCAGAGATCCTCCCCCGCCCATGTCGGCTGGCCCACCGACTCCGACGGACCGCCGGCGACCAGCGTGGGGTGGCGGAGCCGGGGAACCTGACCCGCGTCGGCGGCCGCCCCGGGAAGATCGAGGTCGGCCACCCAGATCTCGCTGCCGTCCCACGGCATGTCCGGGTGGTCCCACGCCACCCAGGCCAGTCGCCCGCCGTCGGTGCTCGGGCGCGGCGCCGCAAAGAAGTCCCGTCCGGCCACAAGGACCGTGGGAGCGATGCGTCCGAGGCGGTCGACGGCGACGAGTTCGTCGTGCACCACGACGGCGTCGTCGGACCCCGCGTGGTGCCGCTCGCGGACGGCGACCAGGAAGCGTCCCCCGGCGACCGGGCGGGCATCGGCGTACCGGTGGGTCTCGCCCGCCGGTGCCGGGGGCGTGAGCGGGACCGGGTCGGCCCCCCGGTCCAGCCACCACAGCGCCTGGTCGGCCAGGTCGGTGTAGAGAAGACCGTCACCTTCGGCGACATGGGCGCCCCCGCCGTACTCGTGGACGCGCGACCGGACGCTCACCCCCGGGGGTGAGACCTCCTCGGGGGCACCACCCCGCCGCAGGCGCATGACGGCCATCCGGCCCCCCTCGTGGGGCCGGGACTCGGACCACCAGCAGGTGTCGCCCACCACCTGGAGACCCGTGAGCGAGACGCGAGCGCCGCCCATCACGGCGGGAGAGAGAGGCGACGGCCAGCTCCCGTAGGGGGCCCTCTGGGTCATGGCGCACTGTAACGACCCACCGGGCGCGGAGGCCGTACGGTACGCCGGTGGCGGCGACAACGGACATCGGCGCGCTCCCGGAGCGCTTTCCGGCCTACCTGGTCGAACGCCGCGGCCCCGACTCCGTGGTCCGGGGCCCGACCTCGCTCGTGCCGGCCGACCTGCCCGCCGGCGAGGTCCTCGTCCGGGTCCTGTGGTCGTCGGTCAACTACAAGGACGCCCTCGTCACCGTGCCCGGGAACCGCGTCGCGCGGATCTCCCCGTTGGTCCCCGGGGTCGACCTGGCCGGCGTGGTGGTGGACAGCGCCGACCCGATGCTCTCGCCGGGCACCGAGGTCCTGGCCCACGGACACGACCTGGGGGTGGCGCGCCACGGGGGGTTCGCCGCCTTCGCCCGGCTCCCGGCCGGGCTCGCCCTGCCCCTGCCGGAGGGCCTCTCGGCCCGTGACGCCATGGTCATCGGGACCGCCGGGTTCACCGCCGCGATGTCCGCCGACCGGCTCGAGGACCACGGGCTCGCCCCGGGGGACGGCCCCGTGCTCGTCACCGGGGCGTCGGGCGGCGTCGGGTCATTCGCCGTGGCCCTGCTGGCCGGTCGGGGCCACGAGGTGGTGGCCAGCTACGGGGAAGACCGACGAGCGGCAGTGGCTGGTCGACCTGGGGGCGGCGGACGTCATCGGACGCGATGACCTCGACGAGGAGCCGGACCGGGTGCTCGGCCCGCGCGGTGGGCCGGCGCTGTGGACAGCGTGGGCGGCGTCACGTTGGCCCGGATCCTGCGCACCCTGCGCTACGGGGCGGCGGTGGCCGCCAGCGGTCTCACCGGAGGATCCGCCCTGGAGACGACCGTCTTCCCCTTCATCACCCGCGACGTCGCCCTGCTCGGCGTGGACACGGTGGCCACCGGTGCGGAACGGCGCCGCGCCGTGTGGGAACGCCTGGCCCGTGACGTGAGCCGCCTGGATCTCGACTCGCTGGTGGCCGACGAAGTGACCCTCGACGGCCTCGACGGCGCCATCGACGACGTCCTCGCCGCGCGCGTCCGCGGTCGCGTGCTCGTCCGGCTGACCGCGTAGGTGTGCAGGTCGGCGTCCACCGGGCCCCGCCGTCACTAGGACGGCGGTGCCGTTGTCTGGGTCTGCGGAGATCCGGGGCCGAAGATGGGCGAGACGTTGACGGTGCTGCCGTCGCAGACGGTGAGCTTGACCGACACCCGCAGTGCGCTGCCCGCGCCGGGCAGTGTCACCTGCAGCGCTGTGGTCGTCGGGCACAACGACTGCGAACCGCTGATGGACGTCGGAGAATGCCAGGTTGAAGAAGGCCGTCGCTCCCCGGGCCAGGTTCACCGTGGAGGGCGCGAAGTTCGTGAACGAGGCGCCGCCGCCGTGGACGGGGATGATGGGCACCTTGGTGCCGCCGGCGTCGAGCAGCTGTATCGCGGGATAGCCGGTCAGCGGACAGGGGGCCGACGACGGGTTGTGCAATCCGAAGCTGTACTCGATGGTGCCGGCCGCGCCCTGGCTCCCGATCACGGTCATGGCGATCGACCCCGTGCAGCCCGTCGCCGGCGTCGACGTGGTCGGCGCCGTCGCCGTCGTGGTCGTGGTTGCCTGCGCCGAGGCCGCTGTGGTCGTGGTGGCGCCGCCCGCGGCGGTGGCCGACGGCTTGGGCGACGAGCAGCCGGCTACGGCGGCGACCGACAACCAATACGGCACCGATGACGGTCCACCGGGCCGGCGGCCCGGCCGGAGCGTCGCTCAAGAGCTGAAGTCCTCCGGCCGGACGGTGTCGAGGAATTGACGGAACTCCCCGACGAGCTCCTCGGGGGTCGCCGATTCACCGTCCTCGTCGTCGTCGGTCGGCAGGAGGATGCCTTCGGAGTCCATGAGCTCGTCGGCGACGAACAGCGGGCTCGCCGTGCGGACGGCGAGGGCCACCGCGTCGGAGGGACGGCTCGACACGGTGAGCACTCCGTCGATCCGTTTCAGATGGAGCTCGGCGTAGTACGTGGCCGACCGCAGCTCGGTGATCACGACGCGCTCGAGACTGGCGCCCAGCGTCTCCACCACGTCGCGCATCAGGTCGTGGGTCATGGGACGAGGGGGGGCCACGCCCTGGATGGCGAAGGCGATGGCCGTCGCCTCGGGTGCCCCGATGAAGATCGGGAGCGTCCGGCCGACACCCTCTGTCTCGGTCAGGAGCAGGACAGGAGTGTTCGACTGGAGGTCCACCCTCACTGCGCTCAGCCGGACTTCGACCATGCCTGCAACTTACCGCCCGTAGAGCTGCTCGGACATGCGCTTCGGGGTCGCTTTCCAGGGCCTCCCGATCGCCGGCGGCGACGAATCGCAGGTTGCGGTAGCGGCCGGCCACGTCGAGGCCGTAACCGAGAAGAAGCTCGTCGGGGGCCTCGAAGCCCGGCGAATCGCACCGGGACGGGCACGATCCGCCGGGCCCGACGGTCGAACAACGTGCAGACCTCGACCGACGCCGGCCCGCGTCGGCGCAGCTCACCGAGGACGTAGGTGCAGGTGAGGCCGGTGTCGACGATGTCCTCCACGAGGACCACGTCCCGGTCGTGGACGTCGTGGTCGAGGTCCTTCACGATGCGGACGCGTCCGGTGCCCTCGGTGTAGGTCGGAGATGCCCAGGAAGTCGATCTCGCACGGCACCGTGACGTGGCGGACCAGGTCGGCGAGGAAGGAAGGCTGCCCTTCAGGACCGCCACCAGGAGCACGCCGTCGGGATAGGCGTCGACGACTCTCGGTCCCGAGTCGGGCGACGGCGTACGGCCAGCTCGTCGCGGTCGTGCAGGATCCGGGCGCCGGCGCGCCCGGTCACCCGCCGAGCTGGTCGCGCAAGGCGTTGCGCAGGAGCACCGTCCCGCAGGGCCTGACCCAGGCGTGTCAGCTCGGCCACGGTGTCGAGGGCGCGTTGGCGGGCCTCGGGGTTGCGCTGCTTCAGCAGGGGCAGGACGATCTGCTCGATGAAGCCCGCCTCGCGTTCGGCGGCGTGCTTGTGCAGGCGGAGATGGCGGGCCTCGACACCGAAGCGCGCCAATCCCGCCGCCATCCGGGCCACGGTGAGGGCGTCGTCGTCGTAGTACGCCACCCCGCCGACGAGGCGCCCGGTCACCAGGCCGTACGACTCGAGCTGCTCGAGGTCGCCGACGGTCAGACCGGTGGCCGAGGCCAGCTCCTCGATGGTCATGCTGGCCCCCGACATGGTCGAGACCGGGGTTTCGGCCGCCGGGGGACCCGCAGCCGACCCCGCCGGCGCTTTCGTCGACGCCGCCTTGGAGGCGCCCCGGCCGCCGGCGGGACCGCGAGGCCCCGGTGCGACGGGCGGCCGACGCCACCGGAGCGGACCGCCTTCTCCGACCCCTCGTCGCCGGGGGCGAAGGTGGCGGCCGCCGATCTCCACGGCGCCGGCGTGCGCCGGCGGTGGCGGACTGGGACTCGAATCCGGGCAGGGCCCCACCCGTCGGACGACGCTCCGCCGCGGACACCGCCACCGGGGCACCCTGCCCGACGAGGACCGGTTCCGTATGCCGGCCCCGGCCGGGGGTGGCCGTCTCCACGGCGTCCGCGGTGTGCCCGTCGGCGCCCGACGCGTGCACCGACGCGGCCACCGGTTCGGTGCTCGAGGTTGTCGAGATCGTCGAGATCGTCGAGGTCCCCGACGATCGTCGACGTGTCCTCGCCGTGTCGGCTCCTTCGCTCGAGGCGGCCCTTGATCACCTTGAGCGGCAGGAAGTGCTCGCGTTGCTGGCGCAGCACCCATCGCAGCCGTTCGACGTCGTGCTCGTAGAACTTGCGGTACCCCGACGGGGTGCGCTCGGGGTTGACGAGACCCTGGCTCTCGAGGAAGCGGATCTTCGAGATGGTGACGTCGGGGAACTCCTGGCGCAGCAGGGTGAGGACGTCCCCGATCGACAGGTATGTCCGACCGCTCACCGGCCGCTCACCGACCGCTCCGCCGGCGCGGCGTCACTCGTCCGCCGCCGCCAGGTAGACGAGTTTGAACTTCCCGATCTGGACCTCGTCGCCCGTCGTGCAGGACGGCCTCTTCGATCCGCTCGCGGTTGACGTAGGTCCCGTTGAGCGAGCCGACGTCACGGACCGTGTACCCGCCGTCGCGACTCGACGAACTCGGCGTGGCGGCGCGAGACGGTGATGTCGTCGAGGAAGATGTCGCTCTCGGGGTGCCGGCCGGCCCGGGTCACGTCGGTCGTCGAGGACGAACCGCGTCCCGCGTTCGGGCCTCGCTTCACCACCAGGAGCCCGGCGCCGCTCGGGCGGTCGGGCAGGGTCACGGTGAGCTCGTCGTCGCCGGCCTCACCCTGCGCATCGACGGGGTGCAGGGTCACCGTCGTGTCCGATGCCGGCGGTCCGAGCACGCGCGCCGCACGACGAGCAGAAGTTGGCGCTCGGCCGGGTTGCGGTGCCCGCAGTTGTTGCAGAACACGCCATCCACGCTAGTCCGTCACCTGATTCCGTCTCGTCGGGGTGCTACCCCGCAGATGAGCTGCCGCGTATCCCGTCGCGTCGAGGAGCCCGGCGACGGCGGCGGGATCCGAGGGGACGATCTCGCAGATCCACCCGTCTCCGTAGGGGTCGGCGTTGAGCTGCTCGGGCGCGTCCGCCAGCGCGGCGTTCACGGCCACCACCTCGCCGCCGACGGGCGCGTAGATCTCCGACACCGACTTGGTCGACTCGACCTCGCCGAGGACGCCGCCCGCCTCCACGCGTGCTCCCGAGCGCCGGGAGCGTCGACGAAGACGACGTCACCGAGCGCGTCCTGGGCGTAGTCGGTGATGCCGACCCGGACCCGTGCCGTCGTCGTCGCGGACCCACTCGTGGTCGGTGCGTGTAGCGCAAGTCGTCGGGCACCTGCATGGCGCGGGACCATACCGGAAACGCGCTCGGCGCCCGGGTCGCACCGCCACGCGGTCGCCGCCGCGGTCCGTCGCGGGTCACCGCGAGCGTCAGCTGCATCATCTGGCGGATCCGGACGGCGTACTCCTGGGCCCGGGCCCGGGCCTCGGCGTCGCTGGGGGCCTCGGCCCAGACGTGGGTGATCGGCTCCTCGGGATCGGGGACGACGAGGGCCCACCCGTCGGCCTCGGGGACCTTGACGCCGTCGACCAGGACCACGGTCACGGCCCTGCGATCCGCTCCACGGCGGTGCGCATCACCATCCCCTTCTGCTCCCACGGGGTGACGCACCTCCTCGTGGGCGATGTGGACGGCCGGGAGGCCGGCCGCCAGCTTCGACAGGCGCTCGCCGGTCGTGGCCAGCATGCCGAGCAGGTGGACGAGGGTGGCCACGGCGTCGAAGGCGGGGAGGAAGCGGGGGAAGATGAAGCCCCCCGATCTGGCTGGCGGCGAAGGTGACCCCTCCGGCGCTGGCCACCTCCATGAGATGGGTGGCGGAGAGCTTGGTCCAGACGATCTCGGCGCCGGCCTGCCGCGCAGATCTGCTCGGCCGCCATGGGCGCCGCCACCGGCAGGGCCACCCTGGCCCGCGGTGACGCGTGGAGACCACCAGGTCGAGCAGGAGCAGGAGGGCCTCGTCGTCGGTGAGGACGTGGCCCTCGTCGTCGACCAGGGTGATGTGCTCGCCGCCGGGGTCGATGACCGCCCCCAGGTGGGCCCCCGACGCCCGCACCAGGTCGGCGACCCGGGCGGCGCTGCGGCGCGATCGGTCGAAGGCCAGCACGCCGCGGTGGCGGCGTAGGGGTTCACCACCAGGACCTCGGCGCCCAGCTTGGCCAGCACGTTGGGCATCACGAAGCTGGCCGTCCCGTAGGAGTAGTCGAGGACCAGCTTGAACTCGGCGCGCGGCGATGGCGTCGACGTCGACGGCGGTCGATCAGCGCGGCGGTGTAGAGCTCGAGCGCACGCGGCGGGAAGCCGATGTCGCCGATCTCCGAGGCCAGGGCCCGGCGGAACTCCTCGCGGTGGTAGAGGCGCTCGATCTTGCGCTGGGTGGTCTCGTCGACGTCGATGCCCGTCCTCGTCGAAGAAGCGGATCATGACCGACTGGGCGTCGTCCGGGTCGCAGAGCCGGACGGTGATGCCGCCCAGGCTGGCCGCCGGAGCGGACCTGGAACCGGGTGACCGGAACGGTGGCGACCTCGAGGTCGTCGACGTTGACCCCGGCGGCGTTGCAGCCGACCATGATGGCCCGCTTGAGCACCCGGGCCGCCCGGCTGGTGTCGCGGGAGGTGGTGATGGTGGCACCCCTTCTCGAGGGTGCTCGCCCAGGCCATCGACAGGCGCATGGCCAGCTCGGGGCTGATGTCGACGTTGGCCAGGCCCGTGACGCCGTAGCCGGCCGAAGAGCGTCCGGGCGCCCGCGCGACTCCCAGACGATCGAGGAGTTGACGATGGCACCGGCCTCGACCGTCTTGAACGGGTAGACCTTGACCCCGGACTTGATCACGGCGTGGGCGCCCGACGAAGCATCTCGTCGCCGAGGACCACGCCCTCCTCGCAGCGCACGCCCTGGCGGAGGTCGCAGCGACCGCCCGAGGACGCACCCGTCGAGCCGGACCCCGGCGCCGAGGTAGGCGTTGTCGTGGACGACGGTGCGCTCGAGCGACGGCGTTGTCCCCGATGCGGACGTTGGCACCGAGGACGCAGTACTCGCCGAGACGGTGCCCCGGCCCCGATCGTGGCAGTTGTCGCCGATGATGGCCGGACCGTCGGACGACGGCCGTGGGGTCGATCTCGGCGCCCTTGCCCAGCCAGACCCCGGGCCGGAGCGGGAACCCGCTCACCTGGACGCTGACCTTCTCGTCGAGGATGTCCTGGTGGGCGCTTGCAGGTAGGCCTCGAGCGTGCCCGACGTCCTCCCAGTAGCCGTCGGCCACGTAGCCGAAGAGGGGCTTCCCGGCCTCGAGGACGGCGGGGAACGACCTCCTCGGAGAAGTCGACCGGCCGGCCCTCGGGGATGAAGTCGAAGATCTCGGGCTCGAGCACGTAGATGCCGGTGTTGATGGTGTCGCTGAAGACCTGTCCCCAGGTCGGGCTTCTCGAGGAAGCGCTCGATCGATCCGTCCTCGCGGGTGATGACGATGCCGAACTCGAGCGGGTTCTCGACCGCCTTCAGGGCGATGGTGGCCAGGGCCCCCTTGGCGTCGTGGAAGTCGACGACGGCCGTCAGGTCGATGTCGGTGAGGACGTCACCGGAGATGACGACGAAGCGCTCGTCGAGCTCGTCGCGGGCGTTGCGCACCGAGCCGGCCGTGCCCGAGCGGGGTCTCCTCGGTGGCGTAGACCATCCGGACCCCGAACTCGGAGCCGTCGCCGAAGTAGGTGCGGATGGCGTTGGCCATGAAGGCCACGGTGACCACGATGTCCTCGAAGCCGTGCTGGCGCAGCAGGTTGACGACGTGCTCCATCATCGGCCGGTTGGCCATGGGCAACATCGGCTTGGGCTGGTTCGAGGTGAGCGGGCGCAGGCGGGTGCCCTCGCCGCCCGCCATGATCACCGCCTTCATGGGAGCACCATGGCGACCCTACCCCGCCGCCACGCGGCCCGCGCGGCCGTCGCGCCAGCGCACGGCGGGCCACCGGGACGTAGGCCGCCCGCCGCGATCCAGGCCAGGACGAGCGCCGGGACGGCGCAGACCCAGGCGATGACCGTGAGCGGCGATCCTGCCAGCCGGCGTGGCCGTGGGCCGAGCAGGAAGGTCGGGATAGGCGAACATGAGCCCGAAGGTCCCCGCCTTGCCCACCCAGAGGACGTCGATCCGCTCGGCCCCGAGCGCGGCCAGCAGGAGCACGGCGGCCGAGACCACCACCTCGCGGACCAGGGTGGCCACACCGAACCAGAGCGGGACCGCCCCGTGGACGATGACGGCGATGACCGCCGTGCCCACCAGGATGCGATCGGCCACCGGGTCGAGCACCTTGCCGAGCGGTGGAGACCTGGTGGAAGCGTCGGGCCACGAAGCCGTCGACCCAGTCGGTGGCGCCGAGGACGGCCAGGAGGATGGCCGACATCGGTCTGGCGGTGGGCCCCGAAGAGCAGCCAGAGGAACACCGGGACGCAGGCCAGGCGGACGGCGGTGATGACGTTGGGGACGGTGAGGATGCGGTCCAGGGACTCGACGTCGGTCGCCGGCCCGTCCGACGCGGCCAGGTCCGACGCCGTGTTCTCGGCTCCCACACCAGGCAGTCTACGGTTGGGCGGTGCCCCGCTTCGAACCCTTCTCCGGACTCCGTTACGACCCCGCCATCCCCCTGGACCAGGTCATCGCACCGCCCTACGACATCGTCGACGCCGAGGAGCGGGCCCGACTGGCCGAGCGTCACCTGGCCAACGCCATCCACGTCGAGCTGCCCGTGCGACGACCCCCGGACCGGCCTCGACCGCTACCAGTCGGCCGCCGCCCACCTGGCCCGGTGGATAGGAGAGGGGATCCTCCAGCGCGACTCCGCCCCCGCCTTCTACGCCTACCGGATGACGGCCCCCGGAGGGGGGACGACCACCGGCGTCATCGGGGCGCTCGGGTGCGACCCGGGTGGGGACGACGTCCTGCCCCACGAGCAGACGATGCCCAAGGACACCAGCGACCGGCTCGACCTGCTGCGGGCCTGCCGGACGAACCTCTCCCCCATCTGGGGCCTCTCGCTCAGCGCCGGGGTGTCGAAGACCTTCGAACCCGACGGTCCGCCGACGGCCGAGGCGACCGACGACGACGGGGTCGGCCATGCGCTCTGGGTCCTCGACGACGACGCCGTGATCGAGGCCATCGCCGCCGGCGTGGGCGCGGCGCCGCTCGTGATCGCCGACGGCCACCACCGGTACCAGACGGCGCTCACCTACCAGGCCGAGCGACGGGCCGCGGGCGACAGCGGCGGCGGGTACCACTCGATCATGGCCCTGGTGGTCGAGCTCAGCCGAGGACCAGCTGGCGGTGGGTCCCATCCACCGGACCCTCTCCGGCCTCCCGGCCGACCTCGACCTGGCCGAGACGTTCGGGGAGTGGTTCGACATCGTGCACGTGGGCCCGGCCGATCCCACCCTGGTCGACGCCGTGGCCGACTCGGAGGCCCTGGCCCTGGTCACGGCCGCCGATCGTCTGGCTGCTGACGCCGCGCGAGGAGACCTACACCGCCGCGGGATCCGACCTCGACTCCAGTCTGGTGGCGCTCGTCGTCAACCGGATCCCCGGGGTGACGACCGCGTACCACCACGACTGGCACGCGGCCGTCGCCGCCGTGAACGCCGGCGAGGCCGAGGCGGCGGTGCTCATCCGCCCGGTGACCGTCGCCCAGATCGGCGACTGGGCCCACGCCCACCGGCGGATGCCCCCCAAGAGCACCTACTTCCACCCGAAGCCGCGCACCGGGATGGTCTTCCGCGCCCTCGACAGCTGAGGAACTGGGGCGGTGCGGCGACCCCCCAGCCGCAGCGGGCCGGCTGCGCACTTATGCCGCACGCGCCCCCGTTCCTGTACCCCCCTACGGGCATCGGACGGCCGGCCTGCCGGCTCGGGTCCGTCTACCCACAGACCTATCGGCGCCGGGGGCCCCGCCATTGAGCGGGAGCACGGAGGGTGGTCGGGGTTAAGCCTTCGACGGTTCAGGCCTCGACGGTCCAGGTCCCGCCCGAACCGAGGAGGGAGACGAGGTCGCCCGGGCCCTTGCGCTCCTGGGCCTCGAGCAGTTGGCGGCCCATGGCGTCGCCGTACTCGGTGCGTTCGACGGCGCGGAAGACACCGATGGGGGTGGGTTCGTAGGGACCGCGGGCCAGGCGGGAGAGCTGGAAGGCGAGGCCGGGGTCGTCGCGCTTCTCGTCGTGGACGAGGAGGGCGTCCTCGCCGACGTCGGCCACCTCGACCACGCTGACCTGTCCGTCGCGGCTCGAGGACCACCCCGTGCTGGAGGTCGGCGCCGAAGCGGATGGGCTCGCCGTGGACGAGGGGGATCAGCTGATCGGGACGGGCGTCCTTGGCGGTGATCTTCTCGAAGGCCCCGTCGTTGAAGACGTTGCAGTTCTGGTAGATCTCGACGAAGGCCGCCCCCCGGTGGTCGTGGGCGCGGCGGAAGGTCTCCTGCATGTGCTTGCGGTCCATGTCGTGGGTCCGGGCCACGAAGGTGGCCTCGGCCCCGAGGGCCAGGCTGATCGGGTTGAACGGCGTCTCGAGCGACCCGAAGGGTGTCGACTTGGTCACCTTGCCCTGCTCGGAGGTGGGCGAGTACTGGCCCTTGGTCAGCCCGTAGATCTGGTTGTTGAAGAGGAGGATGGTGATGTTGACGTTCCGGCGCAGCGCGTGGATGAGGTGGTTGCCGCCGATGGAGAGGGCGTCGCCGTCACCGGTGACGACCCAGACGTCGAGGTCGGGACGGGTCACGGCCAGCCCGGTGGCCACGGCCGGGGCCCGGCCGTGGATGGAGTGGAGCCCGTAGGTGTTCATGTAATAGGGAAAGCGGGCCGCGCAGCCGATCCCGGAGAGGAAGACGGTGTTCTCCCGGCGAGACCCCGAGCTCGGGCATGAGCATCTGGACGGCGGTGAGGATCGAGTAGTCCCCGCAGCCCGGGCACCAGCGGACCTCCTGGTCCGAGGTCCAGTCCTTGGGGGTGGTGGTGGCGGTGTCGGTCACGAGGAGTGTCGGTCATGAGGCGGTGTCGGTCATGAGGCGACGTCCTCCTCGGCCTCGGTGGTGGCCGGGCTGTCGACCCCGAGCATCTCGAGGACGGCGATCTCGATCTCGGCCGCCCGGAACGGCGATGCCCTGGACCTTGGAGAGGATCTTGGCGTCGACCAGGAATTCGGCCCGGACCATCTTCGACGAGCTGACCGAGGTTGGCCTCGGGGACGAGGACGCTGGTCGTAGGAGCCGAGGACCGCACCCAGGTCTGTCGGGGAACGGGTTCAGGTGGACGAGCTGGACGTGAGCCACCTTCAGGCCGCGTGCCCGCACCCGGCGGACCCCGGCGGCGATGGCCCCATAGGTCGATCCCCAACCGAGGATGAGGACAGGGGCGCCACCGGTCCCGTCGGGATCGTCGACCTCGAGGGGCGGGATGTCCTGGGCGATGCCGGCCACCTTGGCCGCCCGGAGGTGGACCATCCGCTCGTGGTTCTCCGGGTCGTAGGAGATGTTGCCGGTCCCGTCCTCCTTCTCGAGACCGCCGATGCGGTGCTCGAGGCCGGGGGTCCCGGGGACGGCCCAGGGGCGGGCCAGGTTCTCGTCGCGGATGTAGGGCCAGAACGCCGGGGTGCCGTCGGCCTCGGTGTGGTTGGTCTCGGTGGCGAAGTCGACGTGGAGGTCGGGGAGCGATGTCCACGTCGGGCAGGCGCCACGGCTCGGCGCCGTTGGCCAGGTAGCCGTCGGACAGCAGGAACACCGGGGTCCGGTACTTGACGGCGATGCGGACCGCCTCGATGGCGGCCTCGAAGCAGTGGGACGGGGTCATGGCGGCCACGATGGGGACGGGGGCCTCGCCGTGGCGGCCGTACATGGCGTGGAGGAGGTCGGACTGCTCGGTCTTGGTGGGCAGTCCGGTCGAGGGCCCGCCGCGCTGGATGTCGATGACGAGGAGGGGGAGCTCGAGGCTGACGGCCATGCCCGATCGACTCCGACTTGAGGTCGATCCCGGGGCCGAGGTGGTGGTGATCGCCGAGCGACCCTCCGAAGGCGGCCCCGATGGCGGCGCCGACGCCGGCGATCTCGTCCTCGGCCTGGAAGGTCCGGACCCCGAAGTGCTTGTGCTTGGACAGCTCGTGGAGGATGTCCGAGGCCGGGGTGATCGGGTAGGAGCCGAGGAAGATCGGCAGGTGGGCCTGGTGGGCGGCGGCGATCAGGCCCCAGGCGAGGGCGGTGTTGCCGGTGACGTTGGTGTAGGTGCCGGGCTCGAGGACGGCCGGGCGGACCTGGTAGTTCGACTCGAAGAGCTCGGCCGTCTCGCCGAAGTTGAAGCCCGGCCTTGAAGGCCCGGGTGTTGGCGTCGAGGACCAGGGGGGTCTTGGCGAAGCGCTGCCGTGATCCAGTCGAGGGTCGGCTCGGTGGGCCGGGTGTAGAGCCAGGTGACGAGACCCAGGGCGAAGAAGTTCTTGGACCGCTCGGCGTCGCGGGGCTTGACCCCGGCGGCCTTGCCCACCTCCATGCGTGAGCGAGGTCATCGGGACCTCGTAGACCGTGTAGGCGGCCAGGGAGCCGTCGGTGAGGGGGTTGGTGGTGTAGCCGGCCTTGTCGAGGGACCGCTCGTCGAAGGCGTCGACGTTGACGATGAGGGTGCCGCCGGGCGGGACGAAGTGGCACGTTGGACTTGAGCGCGGCCGGGTTCATGGCCACGAGCACGCAGGGGGCGTCCCCGGGGGTGAGGATGTCGTGGTCCGAGATGTGGACCTGGAAGGCGGAGACGCCCGGCCAGGGTCCCGGCCGGCGCCCGGATCTCGGCCGGGAAGTCCGGGAGGGTGGCGGTGTCGTTGCCGAAGAGGGAGCTGACCGAGGTGAACTGGGTCCCCGTCAGCTGCATGCCGTCGCCGGAGTCGCCGGCGAAGCGGATGACGACCCGGTCCAGCTCGGTCGTCGGGATGTCCTGTCGCGGTGGACACACGTCCTCCGTCTCTGCGCCCCCGGTCGTCCCGCGAGGGTCGGGCCGACACCGTGAATTCGGGCCGAGCGTCGCAGTAAAAACGGCTCCGGGCACGAGCATAGTGCCGACCCGGGCCGCGCTGGCAGCCTCGCCGGAGCGCCTCGGCGCCCGTCAGGCGCCCGTCGGGCTGATGGCCCCGGCTCAGGCGATCGGTGACCGAGGTGTCGAGGAAGACGTCCTGGACGGCGTGGAGGAGCTCGACGCCTTCGGCCATCGGGCGCTGGAAGGCCTTGCGGCCGACGATCAGCCCGGTCCCGCCGGCCCGCTTGTTGATGACGGCGGTGCGGACGGCCTGGGCCAGGTCGTCGGCGCCCTGGGACTCGCCGCCGGAGTTGATGAGGGCGATCCGGCCCGCGTAGCAGTTGACGACCTGCCAGCGGGTGAGGTCGATGGGGTTGTCGGTGGTGAGCTGCTCGTAGACGAGAGGGTCGGTCTTGCCGAACTTGAGCGCGGTGTAGCCACCGTTGTTCTCGGGCTGCTTCTGCTTGATGATGTCGGCCTCGATGGTGACGCCCATGTGGTTGGCCTGGCCGGTGAGGTCGGCCGACAGGTGGTAGTCGGCCTCCTTGGTCTTGAAGGCCGCGTTGCGGAGGTAGCACCAGAGGACGGTGAAGAGCCCGAGGGCGTGGGCCTGCGGCGAAGGCCTTGCGGACCTCCTGGATCTGACGGTCGGACTCTCTCGGAGCCGAAGTAGATGGTGGCCCCGACCCCGACGGCGCCGAGGTCGGCCGCCTGGCGGACGGAGCCGAACATGACCTGGTCGTAGGTGTTCGGGTAGTGGAGGAAGTCGTTGTGGTTCAGCTTCACGATGAAGGGGATCTTGTGGGCGTAGCGCCGGGCCACGATGCCCGAGGCCGCCGAGGGTGGTGGCGATGGCCGAGCGATCCGCCCTCGAGGGCCAGCTCGCACCAGGTTGGCCGGATCGAAGTAGGCGGGGTTCTTGGCGAAGCAGGCCGCGGCGGAGTGCTCGATGCCCTGGTCGACGGGGAGGATCGAGAGGTAGCCGGTACCGCCGAGGCGGCCGTGGGCGTAGACCGATGGCCAGGTTGCGGACGACGGGGATGGGACGGTCGCTGGCCAGGAAGACCCGGTCGATGTAGTCGGGCCCCGGGAGCGTCAGCTCGTCGGCCGTGATCCCCTTGCACTGATAGGAGAGCAGGTCCCGGGCCTCGTCGCCGAGGAGCGCCTCGATGTCGGTGGCCATGCGGGTGAGCCTACCGGCACCGGATCGGAGGCGACCGGTCCCTCAGGAGGACGGAAGGGGAATTGTCAGGGGGCGCCCGCCACCGCCTTGACGGCCCGTTCCACCCCGGCGTCGTCGACGTCGTGGTGGGTGACGAAGCGGACGATGCCCGGCGCCAGGGTCCCCGCCAGGACGCCCTCGGATCGGAGATGGTCGAGGAGGGCGGCGGGGTCCGGGTGGCCGAAGATGACCATGTTGGTCGGCAGACGCCCCGGATCGCAGCCCGACTCCGGCCAGCGGTCGGCCACGGCCCGGGCCAGGCGGCCGGCCCGGGCGTGGTCGTCGGCCAGACGGTGGACCATGGTCCGCAGGGCCACCAGACCGGCGGCGGCGATGACCCCGGCCTGTCTCATCGCCCCCCCGAGCCGGTGGCGCTCGACCCGGGCCTCGGTCGATGACATCGGCGGGTCCGGCGAGGACCGACCCGACGGGGGCGCAGAGTCCCTTCGAGAGACAGGACATGACCGTGGTCGACCGGTGCCGGCGAAGGTGGCCGCCGGGGTGCCCGACGCCACCTCGGCGTTGAAGAGACGGGCGCCGTCCATGTGGATGGGAAGACCACCGGCGGCCGCCTCCACCGCGTCGGAGCGCGGGCATGGACCAGGGGACTCCGCCGGCGGGCATGTGGGTCTGCTCGATGCAGACGAGCTCGGGGGCCGCGTGGTGGTGGTCGGCGGCTTGGCGGGCCCAGACGAGATCGTCGGGGTCGAGGGTGCCGTCGTCGTCGTCGACGGCGTGGAACTGGATCCCGGCGTTGCGGGCGGCGGCGCCGTCCTCGTAGATGACGACGTGCTGGCGGCGACCGGCGATGACGAGCGCGCCGGGACGGCAGAGGACGCGGAGGGCGAGCTGGTTGGCCATGACCCCGGAAGGGACGAAGACGGCGGCCGGCTTCCCCACCCGGTCGGCGTAGACCTCCTCCAGGGCCGTCACGGTGGGGTCCTCGCCGTAGGCGTCGTCGCCCACCTCGGCCTCGGCCATGGCCCGACGCATCTCCGGTGTCGGCTGCGTCACGGTGTCGCTGCGCAGATCGACGAACCCCGACGGCACGGAAGCTGATGCTACTGGGCACCCCCGCGGGCCACGGGAGTCTTCGCCGGTGTCCGTGGACGCCGGGTCCGGCGGCCGAGCGCCGCATAGCGGTCGGCGGCGTCGGCCAGTTCGGGATCGGCCGCCGCCACCCGGCCGAACAACTCGCGGGCGTGCGCGGCGTCGCCGGCGCGCTCGTAGAGGTCGGCGAGGACGTACCACTGGCGGATGTGGCGGTCGCTCGGGTGGCGGAAGTTCCGCGCCGCCCCGGCCGACGCCAGGACCTCGACGGCCGCGTTCAGCTTCCGCTGGTCGGCCAGGTCGGAGGCGAGGACCAACCGGCCCTCGGTGAGGATGTCGGGCGGGGGCGAGCTCGCCCGGAGCTCCTCCCAGAGGGCGGCCACCCGCCGGTGACGGTGGAGCGCCCGGTGGCAGTCCATCATCACCGGGATCTGGGAGGTGTCGTCGCCGTCCAGGCGGCGGGCCGCTTCGAGATGTCCGATGGCCTGGGTCCAACGGCCGAGGCGATAGCAGACGAGCCCGTGGAGCTCCCGGGCGGCGGCCGATTCCGGGATCTGGTCGACGAGTTGCTTGGTGATCCGGAAGGCCTCGGTGTAGCGGTCGCGTTCGTAGGCGCGCGCCGCGGCCGCCATCCGCTCGCTCAGCTTGGCGGCGTGGTCACGCCCGACCGCCGCCGCCAACTCGTTCACCACGTCCGAGGGCAGCGGCGCACCGGCGGTACCGCCCACGCCACCGGTCCCGGTCGGGCTGCCTGTTCCGGTCGGGCCGCCTTTGCTGGTCGGGCTGCCCGCACCGGACCGACGTCCGCGTCGAGGGGCGTCCTCCACCACTTCTTCGAAGATCCAGACCTCGTCGCGCCCGCCCGAACGGGGACCGGTGGGACGCCCGCGTCGGGGCTCTCGTTCGCGTCCGGCCGATTCCGCCGCCGTCTCGTCGAGGACGCGCGCTCCCTTACGGGCGACACTCCCCCACCGGCGCAAAGCCGGGGCGACGGGTGTCGGCGCCGCCCTCGTCGGCGTCCGGGCGGGAGGACCTTCGTCTTTCGGGCCGCGTCTGGTCGCGGGTCGGGCGCCAGTAGGTCGCGCGCCGGTCGGTCGCGCGCCGGTGGGCCGGGGTGACGCGGGCCGCGCGCCGGTGGGCCGGCCGGCAGTGGGTCGGACGGTCGTCGGTCGGCCGGTCGGTCTGCCCGTTGACCGAGCCGATGTGGGTCGGTCGGCACCACGGACCGGCGTGGTCCGGCGGTCGACACCGGGTCCCCTGGTCGGGGGTGTCGGTCGGCGGCGTACCGGTGGCGGGCGTGGTGGGTCGGCGCGCACCGGTCGGTGCTGGTCCCCGGTGCGTCCTTTCGGGCTCGTCGCGTCGTCCCCGGGGAGCGCCTTGGCGCGTGGGGCGGGCGCGGGCAGCTGTCCCCGACCTCGGCGGTGGCGGAGCACTCCGGGACGAGGTGGCCCGGCTACACGGGCGCGGAGCCCCAGGGGGACCCGGACGCCGAGCGGTCGATGGGCGGGCGGTCGACGACAGGGCCGCCGTCCGCGGGGGAACGGGGCGCCCACCGGCGCGCTCCGGGCGTGGGGCGGGCCGGTCAGGTCGAGCCGAGGATCCCCTTCCCTCGGGACGACGATCCGGGCTGTGGGGCGCCGATCGCGATCCGGCCGATCGTCCGGTGTCGCGCGGAACGCGGTTGCCAGATCTGGACGGCGAACCCCGCCCGGTGACCGGACGGCCACTCGCCGGGTTGCGAGTGCTCGGGGTCCGGGCGTCTCCGGGTCGTGCCGGGCGCGACCTGGACGGGGGGCGTTCGCTCTTCCGGGCGGGCGCCGGAGGACGGGGACGGCGTGACGCTTCGTCCCTGGGCATCGCCGGAGTGTACCGAGTTCACGGGGTACTTCTGGCGCCGGTCAGAGCCCCGGGAGAGTCGGGGGGCGGTCGTTCTTGACAGAAAGTTTTTTAGCAGCCGAGGTGGGATCAGCGCGATGATGTTCGCAGAACGTTAACGTTTCTGTCATCTTCGGCGGAAGCGCCGTCCGAACCTGACAAATAGGAGGTACGACGTGCGGCGATTCAGGACACCGGTCACGATCGCACTTGCCGTGGGGATCGCAGCGGTCCTCTTGGCGGCGTGCTCATCCAGTCCCAGCTCCCCGGCGGCGACCGGTGGGACGAAGGTCCAGGGAGGGACCGTGACCTGGGCCGAGGCACCGTCGACCCCCCCCAACTACATCTTCCCCTTCATGAGCCTGGCGTTCTTCAGCGTCAACAACATCAGCCAGTTCCAGCAGATGATGTTCCGGCCCCTCTACTGGTTCGGCAAAGGCGGCACAGCCTCGATCGATCCGACGTTGTCGCTGGCCCAGAACCCTGTGTATTCGAACAACAACGAGACCGCCGTCATCAACCTGAAGAACTACAAGTGGTCCAACGGTGAATCGGTCACGGCGACCGACGTCGTGTTCTGGATGAACATGATGCACGCCCAGAAGACCAACTGGGCCGCCTACGCCCCGGGGGACATGCCCGACAACGTGAAGAGCATCACGATCAACAGCCCGACGCAGGTGACGTTCACATTCACCAAGTCGTACAACCCGTTGTGGCTGACCTACAACCAGTTCTCACAGATCACCCCGCTCCCGTTGGCGTGGGACGTCACGGCGGTAGGCGCCAAGGCGGGGTCGGGCGGGTGCTCGGCCGCAGCATTCGGCACGGCCGACGCGGCGTGCACGGCCGTCTACACCTTCCTGTCCAAGCAGGCCGGATTCGACCCGGCGAACCCGTCGGCCACGAACAACTCGCTCTCGACCTACGCCACCAACCCGTTGTGGCAGATCGTGGACGGGCCGTGGCATCTGACGAACTTCGACGCTTCCGGTGACGTCACCATGGTTCCCAACCCGTCCTACTCGGGCCCGATCCATGCCGACGATCTCGGTGTTCAAGGAGGTCCCGTACACGTCCGACTCGGCTGAGTTCAACTCGCTGGTGGCCGGAAACCTGAACTTCGGGTACGTACCGACCCAGGACGTCACCGCCTCGGCCAAGAGCCCGCTGGTCCCAGGGCCGAACAACCCCCGTCTGGGTGGGTTCACCCTGGCCCCGCTGTACCTGTACGGCATCAACTACTTCCCGTACAACTTCAACTCCAACTCGGACAACGGCAACGCCGGGAAGATCTTCTCCCAGATCTACTTCCGGGAGGCGATGCAGACCCTGATCGACCAGCCGCTGTTCATCAACAAGGTGTTCCATGGCTACGCCGTGCCCACATACGGGCCCGTCCCGGTGCTGCCCCCGACGTACGCGTCCACGGCCGAGGCGAGCAACCCCTTCCCCTACAGCGTCTCCAAGGCCAAGAGCCTCCTGGCGAACCACGGGTGGACGGTCGTCGCCAACGGCACCTCGACGTGCACGGACGCCGGGACGGGGTCGAACCAGTGCGGGGCCGGGATCCCCAAGGGTGCTGCGCTTAACTTCAACCTGCAGTACGCCACGGGGACGACGTGGATCACCCAGCTCATGACCACCGAGAAGTCGTCGTGGGCCCAGGTGGGCATCAACGTCACCCTCACCTCCGCCTCGTTCAACACGGTGATCGGCAACGCCGTGCCCTGCCCGAGTGGCTGCGCCTGGGCGCTCGAGAACTGGGGCGGCGGCTGGGTGTTCTCCCCCGACTACTACCCCACCGGTGAGGAGATCTTCTCCACCGGCGCCGGGTCGAACTCGGGGAGCTACTCGAACGCGACGAACGACGCCAACACCAACGCGACGACGGAGTCGACCGTCAACCTCGACAAGTACCAGAACTTCCTGGCCACGAACCTCCCGGTGGTGTGGGAGCCCAACCCGGCGTTCTCGTACTCGGAGATCAGCAAGAAGCTCCACGGTGCCACCCCCCAGAACGTCTTCGGTTACCTGACCCCGGAGAACTGGTACCTCACGAGGTAATCTCGCCAACGTGACGAATCGCTGACGCAAGACCGCCCCGACATGAGCCCACCGGCCACGTCGGGGCGGTCTTGTTCCTCAGGGGGGTGCGCGAGGTGAACCGATGATCGGCTACCTGGTCCGCAGGTTCGTCCAGGCCGTCATCGTCACCCTCGGTGTCCTGCTGATCGTCTTCTTCCTGGCCCAGATCATCCCCGGTGGAGAAGCGCGCGCCGTCCTGGGCACGAAGGCGACGACCACGAAGATCCACCAGTTCAACGTCCTGAACGGGTTCACCCTGCCCATCTGGGACCAGTTCTACCAATACCTCCTGCGACTCTTCGGCCACCACAACCTGGGCTACTCCTACACCTACAACCAGGGCGTGTGGGCGTTGATCACCAACAAACTCCCGAAGACGCTCGTGCTGGTGGGCTTCTCGACACTGCTCGCCCTCATCATCTCGATCCCCCTCGGGATCCTCCAGGTGGTCCGGCGGAACAAGCCGATCGACTACGTCCTCACCGGCCTCACCTTCATCTTCTACGCCATGCCGGCGTTCCTCCTCGGGACGATCCTCATCCTGTTTTTCGCCATCGACCTGCACTGGTTCCCGGTGGGCCTGTCCCAGAGCCAGACGGTGGGGGACATCCTGACGGACCCCCGTGCCCTGGTGCTCCCCGAACTCACGCCTGGCCGCGCTCACCATCGCGGCCTTCAGCCGCTACATGCGCTCATCGATGATGGAGGCCATGACCGAGGACTACGTCCGCACGGCCCGGGCCAAAGGGGCCGGCCCCACGGCGTGTCCTGTACGGGCACGCGCTGCGCAACGCGCTGATCCCCATCCTGACCCTGCTCGGCCTGTCGATTCCCGGCCATCGTGAGCGGCGCCATCATCACCGAGACGGTGTTCAACTACCCGGGCATGGGTTTCCTGACGGTCGAGGCGGCCACCAAGACCGACATCCCCGTCCTCCTCGGAACCACCCTCGTGGCGACGGTCGCCACCGTGGTCGGCTCTCTGCTGGCCGACATCCTCTACGCCGTCGTCGACCCGAGGATCCGCTATGCCCGAGTGACGCCGTGCGTGCCCACCGGGCCGGGGCTCGGAGACGCTCGTCCTGGGCCTCCACCGTCGCCGCCCAGGACGCCATCCCGGGTATCGCCATCCCCCCTGCCGATCCTCTCGGGCCGTCCGCTCCGGAAGGTGGCGAGTCGCCGTCCTCCGGGGGGCATGTCCGCCAGATCCTGTCGGGTCTTCGTCGAGAACAAGCTGGCCGTGGTGGGCCTGGTGGTGATCGTCTTCATGGTGCTGTTCTGCTTCGTCGGGCCGCTGCTTCTACCACACCAACCAGATCAACGCCCAGCAGGCGCTGCAGTTCTCCACCCAGAACGCCGCGCCCAGTACGGTCATCACCTCTCGGGCACCGACCCCACCGGCTTCGACATCCTCGGGCGCCTGATGTTCGGCGGGAAGAACTCCCTCATCGTCGGCTTCGTGGCGGCGGCGGCAGCCACGCTCTTCGGCGTGGTCTACGGAGCGGTGTCCGGATTCGTCGGTGGTTGGGTCGACGCCCTCATGATGCGTTTCGTCGACATCCTGCTCTCCATCCCCCAGCTCTTCCTGCTCATCGTCCTGGCCGTCATCTTCAAGCCCTCGCTCAACCTCCTCATCCTCGTCATCGCCTTCGTCGCCTGGCTCGTTCCCGGCCCGCCTCATCCGGGGCGAGACCCTGACGCTGCGGGTCCGCGAGTACGTCCAGGCCGTCCGGGTCATGGGCGGCAGCCGGACACGCATCGTCTTTCGCCACATCATCCCCAACACGGTCGGGCACGATCGTGGTCAACGCCACGTTCCAGGTGGCCGACGCCATCCTGCTGCTCGCCGCCCTCGGCTTCCTCGGTCTGGGGCTCCCCGCACCCCAGACGGACTGGGGTGCCATGCTCACCAACGGCGTCAACTACGCCCTCGACGGCTACTGGTGGCAGATCTACCCGGCCGGGTTCTGCATCGTGCTCGTCGTCGTGGCCTTCAACTTCGTCGGCGACGCCCTGCGGGACTCTCTGGAGGTCCGTCTCCAGCAGCGCTGACCGCCGGTCCGCTCAGCCGGGGGTGGCCGCCGCGGCACCGTGTCCAGCGGGGCGGCGCCCGTCGGGCGTCTGCAGCGGGAAGTGGCAGGCGGCGAGGTGCCTGGTCCCGAAGGGACGCAGGGGCGGCTCCTCGTCGGCGCAGACCTCCTGGGCGAACGGACAGCGGGTGCGGAAGCGGCACCCCGACGGGCGGGCTGCATGGCCGAGGGCAGCTCCCCTCGGATGTGGGCACCGCGCGTTGGCGCGTGCGCGGGCCGGATCCGGCTCCGGAATCGTGTCGATCAGCGCCCGCGTGTACGGATGGGCGGCGCTGCTCGTAGACGTCGAGGGCCGGTCCGATCTCGACCAGCTTGCCCAGGTACATGACGCCGATGGTGTCCGCCATGTACTTGACCACGGCCAGGTCGTGGGAGATGAAGATGTAGGTCAGGTGGCGGCGCTGCTGGAGCTCCTTCAGCAGGTTGAGGATCTGGGCCTGGATGGAGACGTCGAGGGCGGAGACGGGCTCGTCGGCCACGATGAGCTTGGGGTCGAGCGCCAAGCGCCCGGGCCAGGCCGATCCGCTGGCGCTGACCGCCGGAGAACTCGTGGGGGTACAGCTCGAGCCGCCTTGGGGGCGAGGCCCGACCTCGTTCAGGAGCGTCGGCCGACCGGTCGTCGCTGCTCGCTCGGCGCGTGCCGATGCCCTGGACGACGAGCGGCTCGCGGCAGGATCGACCCGACCCGCATCCGGGGGTCGAGCGAGGCGTACGGGTCCTGGAACATGAGCTGCATGTCCCGGCGCCGGCGGCGCAGATCGCGGCTCCCGAGGAGGCGTCGACGTCGTCGCCTTCGAAGGTGATGCTCGCCCGACGTCGGATCGCTCGAGGGCCACCACGAGTCGTCCCGATCGTGGTCTTGCCGCAACCGGACTCCCCCACCAGTCCGAAGGTCTCACCCCGACGGACCGCGAAGGACACGTCCGAGACGGCCTTCACGGTCCCGATGCGTGCGCTGGACGATCGCCCCCGAGGTGACGGCGAATTCCTTCACCAGCCGCGATCGACCTGGAGGAGCACCGGTTGGTGCGCCAGTTCGTCGGCCCGCGTCTGCTGCCGGGCGAGCGACAGCTCGTCCACGGTGACGGTGATGTCCGCCGACTTCGCCACCGCCTCGGGCTGCTTGGCGATCGTCGCCTCGTCGACACCCACCTGGTGGAAGCAGCGCGGCCAGGTGGCCGGGCTCCGACTCCCCGGCGCGGACGAGCTCGCGGCTCGTGCTCCGTGCAGTCCTGCTGCGCGTAGCGGCAACGGGGGGCGAAACGGCAGTGGTCGATCGGCTGCGAGAGGTCGGGCGGCAGGCCGGGAATGCTGATCAGGCGGACCGAGGAGTCCTGGTCGAGCTTCGGGACCGACGCCAGGAGCGCCTCCGGAGTAGGGGTGGCGCATACGGGTGAAGAGCTCGCCGGTGGTCGAGGCTCTCGACGATCCTTCCCGGCGTACATGACGAGGACCCGGTCGGTGCGGCCCGGCGATGACGCCCATGTCGTGGGTGATGAGCACGACGGCCATGTCCAGCCGCTGACGGAGGTCGTCGAGCAGGTCGAGGATCTGGGCCTGGATGGTGACGTCGAGGGCGGTGGTGGGCTCGTCGGCGATCAGGAGCTTCGGCTCGCAGGCCAGCGCCATGGCGATCATCACCCGCTGGCGCAGTCCTCCGGAGAGCTGGTGGGGATAGGCGTCGAGGCGTTCGTGCGGGCCGGGGCATGTCCACCAGCGAGAGCACCTCGAGGGCGCGCTCGCGGGCCTCGGCCTTGGAGGCATCCCGGTGGAGGCGGACGCTCTCGGCGATCTGGTCGGCCGATGGTCATGGTGGGGTTGAGCGAGGTCAGGGGGTCCTGGAAGATCATCCCCACGTCGTTGCCCCGGACCTTGCACATCTCCTTCTCGCCGAGCGGCGACGAGGTCACGTCCGAGGAGGTTGATCGTGCCGCCCGCGACGTGGCCCACGTTGGGAAGGAGCTTCATGATCGACAGGCCGGTCGTGGTCTTGCCGCACCCGGACTCGCCCACGACGCCGACGCACTCCCCTTCGTCGACGTGGAAGGAGACGTCGTCGACGGCGGTGACGTTGGAACGCCGCAGATGGAACTCGGTGCGGAGGCCCTCCACCTCGAGGACGGTACTCACCGGCGGCCAGCCCGGCCTGTCGTGGGCGTCGCCTTGCGCACTACGGACCGCACCATGGATGAAACGCTAGCTCTGGCCGGTGCGCGACGCGCGACGGGACCAGTCCTCGGGGGTGAGCGCCCCCAGCACGTTCTGTGGCGTCACCCCCCGGAGGTCGTCCCTGATCTCGGTCAGAGAGGATGCGGGGACCGGCTCGTAGATGACGGGCAGCTGCTCGGCCAGATAGTCGAAGTAGGGACCGAGGCCCGTGTCGGTGGTCAGGGTCTGCGCGATGTAGGCGTCGTCGAAAAAGTTGGCGTAGCCCCCGTCGTTGGTGGCCGCCCCCGTGGTGAAGAGTTCCTCGCCGCTCGGGTAGACATAGGGGGCGAAAGTCCACCCCGTGCCCCAGTCACCGAGCTCCCAGGTGCACCCGGCTCCGCCCACACAGGGCACGGAGTCGGCCACCACCGTGTCGGGGGATGCGGATCTCAACGTCACCTCGATCCCGGCTCGTGCCCATGACGCCTTCTGCATGGCCAACAGTCCGGCCAACCCGTGGGTTCCGCTGGCGTACTCCACGGTGAAGCTGAGCGGAGCCCCAGCCGGTATCCACGCCCCGCAGTCCCCGCCGGCGGTGCCCGGGCGCGCACAAATCGAGGTCCCCCCGGCCCGGACGTCCCAGCCGTTCTGCAGGAGAAGGGCGACCGCCTTGGCCGGATCGTACGGGTAGGGGTTCTGTCGCCCGATCCCCGATGTGAAGCCACTCGCCGGTTGGAGCGGAACGGGTCCGACGGTGGGCACCCCGTATCCCTTCAGGACGTTCTTGATCTCCGCCGGCTGGTCGATGAGGTACTGAAGGACCTGACGCACGTACAGCTGGGAAAAGATCTTTCCCGCCACCCCGCCGTCACCGGTCGAGTTGAAGTTGTAGGGGGCGAAGTCGATGGCCCACGGGTAGACCGGCGCAATGGTGAAGCCGGATGGATGGACGGTACCACGGGCCACCCGGTCAGGGTCGGACGTCGTCTTGGACACGTCCGACAAGGGGAGGTATCCGACGTCGAGGTGACCGGCGGCGACGGCCGCCTGCTCGGCGCCGGCGCTCGTGAAGGGAAGCTCGACGAACTTCGTCAGCGTCCCCGTCCGCGGACCGGAGTACCTCGGATTGCGGGCCAGCGTCACCGTTCCCGAGGAGGTGAACGACGTCAGGCGCCACGGTCCGTCGACGACCTTCCAGAGAGGGTTGGCGCCGTAGGTCGACACGGCCGCGTTGGTCGCCGTCGGATTGTCCGGATTCGATCCGGCTTGTCCCGACAGGAAGTTGTAAACGGCGTCACAGGCCAGATCGAGGGTTCCGTAGCTCGCCCCCGAGCAACGACCCGACCCCGGGGAGCCCGCGCTGCGGGTGATGTCCCACGCCACGGGCATCGGGGTGATCTGAGAGAGCTCGTTGTACGTGAACCAGGTCGGGTTATAAGCCTTGCGCAAAGTAAACGTGAGTTGCATCGGGTTGTCGACGACGGCACCAAGCACGTTGTCGGGGAAGGCGCCCGGGACGTAGGCGGCCCAGTTCGCCTTTTCGGCGTGGAGCATGTTCATCCAGAACATGACGTCCTGAGCGTCGAGCGTCTCCCCGTCGGACCATCGGTAGGGCTTCAGGGTGACGGTGACGGTGTTGCCGGGACCGTAGACGGGGGCCGCCGCCAGCGACAGCGGCTCGTTGAGGGCGGGCGTCGAGCCCGTTCCCATCCAATACAGGGGGCGGTACATCAGCTGCTGGAACTGTTCGACGTTGGCCGTCGTGAAGTACCGCGACGTCATGAAGGGAAAGATGAAGTTGGGAGCCGATCCCGGCGCCTCGGCCCAGTTCGCCGTCGTGGCTCCCGGCTTCGTTGCGGCCCCCGCCGTGGCGACAGCCGATCCGTAGGCGGCAACCAGGAGTGCGGTGACGGACAGAGCGGCCAGAAAGCGATACCGGTACACCAGGCAATTCCCCTCGTACTTCCGTTCCCCGAATCCAGAACCGCCGTTACCGGGGGACGCCTGCGCCCGCATGCACTCTTTGTCTCGACTTGCGTGTCGCCACCAGCTCCGCCGTCGAGCGGACCGAAGTCCCGAAACTCGACAGCCGAACTGGTGAACGCGCCTCATGTCACCGGCGCGGTTACTGAGAAATCCCGGCGACGTCCTACTCTCCCAGGGGGATGCCCCCCAAGTACCATCGGCGCTGGCGGGCTTAACTGCCGTGTTCGGAATGGGAACGGGTGTGGCCCCGCCGCCATGGTCACCGGAAAACTTGCTCCGGGCGGACCGTGAGCCGTCGGTGTGGACCGACAGTCAGATCCACCCCCGAGCGGCCCTGCGGCCGTCCCGTGAGCGTTCCATAGCGAGCACGAGCATGAAAGTCTCCAAGCCCTCGGCCGATTAGTACCGGTCGGCTGAACACGTTGCCGTGCTTACACCTCCGGCCTATCAACGTGGTCGTCTAGCCACGGGCCTTACCAGGTTGTCCTGTGGGAGACCTCATCTTGGAACGAGCTTCGCGCTTAGATGCTTTCAGCGCTTATCCCATCCGTAGGTCGCTAACCAGCCATGCCCTTGGCAGGACAACTGGCACACGAGAGCTACGTCCGTCCCGGTCCTCTCGTACTAGGGACAGCCTTCCTCAGGTCTCCTACGGCTGCATCGGATAGGGACCGAACTGTCTCACGCATGAACTCCCGTATTACTACGGGCATAGACTATACCTTCACCCTATTTCTAGGGGCCGGCGTGTCATGGCGTCTGTGAATGTTGGCGATTACCAACCTTTAATGACGCCATCCCTTCGCTGTGGCTAGCGAAGAAGTCGTTACAGGGGCACAACACTCCCGTGCTACGCAGATGTTGCTCTACAACTGCGGCGAATAAACGCTTCGATTGCCGAATAGTTTAGGGCTGCAAAAACGTCCTCTTATCTGACGTTCTCTTTGTGTTGGCCTTCCCTCGGTATTGCCCTGAGAAGACGTTCGGTTGTCTTATTCAGGGTTTCACCGATATGAGCCGGTGTGCACTCAGAAATTACTCTCTGAGGACGCAGTGACACTACGTTCTAAACCCAGCTCGCGTACCGCTTTAATGGGCGAACAGCCCAACCCTTGGGACCGGCTTCAGCCCCAGGATGCGACGAGCCGACATCGAGGTGCCAAACCTTCCCGTCGATATGGACTCTTGGGGAAGATGAGCCTGTTATCCCCGGGGTACCTTTTATCCGTTGAGCAACGGCGCTTCCACAAGCCACCGCTGGATCACTATGCCCTGCTTTCGCACCTGCTCGACTAGTAAGTCTCGCAGTCAAGCTCCCTTGTGCCATTGCACTCGACGGCTGATTGCCAACCAGCCTGAGGGAACCTTTGGGCGCCTCCGTTACGATTTAGGAGGCGACCGCCCCAGTCAAACTACCCACCTGACGCTGTTCCCGATCCGGATTACGGACCTGGGTTAGGGCCCCGGCACGAAAAGGGTGGTATTTCAAGGTTGTCTCCACCTCGGCTGGCGCCGAAGCTTCAAAGACTCCCACCTATCCTACACAATCCGTACCAAAGCTCAACATCAAGCTGCAGTAAAGGTCCACGGGGTCTTTCCGTCCTGATGCAGCTAACGAGCATCTTTACTCGTACTTCAATTTCGCCGGGTCTGTGGTTGAGACAGTGGGAAAGTCGTTACGCCATTCGTGCAGGTCGGAACTTACCCGACAAGGAATTTCGCTGAGTCCTGTTACTTGTTAACCAACCCCGTTGGGATAACTGGGCCGGCGGGTTGGGCGTTTCCGCCAACCTCCCCACGTCGCCGTGGGGCTCGGACCATCTCATCATCTCGTCGCATTCAAGTCGAGATGGTCGGCGTATGGTCTCTGAGGATTCTCTGGATTCCAGAGTCTTTCCTGCTGATTTTCCGCACCCCTCACATTGTCACTGCGATTCAAGATCTGAATCACGAGTAGTGGAGGATTCACCGGGTTTTCCAGCATATAGCCGACTGCGCACCGCATCGTCGCCGATACGGGGGGCAGCAGCCTCCAGGCACGTCGGAGGCGTTTCCTACCTTAGGCACTTTTGTTACTCGCCACTCGATCACGTCAATCACTTCGACGAATGCTCGAGATTGCGGGCTAGATCATTTCTGTCTAGCTCCCCATGTCGCCATGGGGGTCGGACTGTACCTTCACCGCCGAACAGGGTGTAAGTCCCCTTATGTGTTCGGACAGGCCTGGCGTGCAGTCTCTGAGGATCCCCTATTCAAGGTTTCCTGCTGATCGTCCGCACCGGACAGATTTTCACTGCCTTCACAGTCACCGTCAAAAACGGATCACACGAAGGCGAGTACTGCCGGATACTCGGGTGTTCCAGCATACAGCCAGGTTTACCCACGGCCAGAGTAAAACTCCACCGTTATAGTTCCCGTTACCCCCATATCGCTATGAGGCGTGGACCATATCTTCATCCGCCTGGCTTCACAGGCGGAGCTTTGCGTATGGCCTCTGAGGATTCCCAGTCCCTCAACACGGCGAGGATTTCCTCCTCGCCATAGCGACGCTTTCCACCACGGTTCATCGGAGCCCTCATTGCAAAGGCTTCGACAACGCCGGCTGGCGTCAAGTGTCGACCGGTCAAGACGAGCTCGGTGATCTCGCGAAACACAACGAGATCGAGCCGCTTCGGACTTCGCAGCGAGAACCGATCGAAAAACGGAAAGATCCGTTCGACCAGTTCCTTGGGCCGGGTCACTTCGAAATAGTGAATCCCGTCTCCACGATCCCGCACTGTCCCCACATCGAAGGTCGTGTGCAAGAGCTCTGGGAGCTCCCACCCGATCTGCGACACGTTGAACGACAACGAGACTCGCCACGGCAAGCCGCGATCACGCTCTCGACGGAAGGGGACATTGAAGCTTCCCTCGCCATCGACGAATCCGGCGATCCAGTTGCCCAGATCACTTGGGATTCGATCTAACCAGTAAGAGGAACTAGGCCTTTCCTGCTGATTGTCCGCACCGGACGGATTGTCACTTTCCATGCCCACACCTTAAGAAAGCGGTGTAACAGCATGAATGAGTACCGCCGGATACTCGGGGTTTCCAGCATATAGCAAAGTTTGTTCCAGACAGTTACCCGTCTGGAGCCGCAACTGTGTGTATTTTACGGCCGCCGTTTACCGGGGCTTAGGTTCACAGCTTCGCCCGAAGGCTAACCCTTCCCCGTAACCTTCCGGCACCGGGCAGGCGTCAGAGCGTATACATCGTCTTAGGACTTCGCACGCTCCTGTGTTTTTAGTAAACAGTCGCTTTCCCCTATTTTCTGCGGCCCCCTCAAGCTCAGGACGCGAAGTCCTTCACCCTAGCGGGGCCCTCCTTCTCCCGAAGTTACGGAGGTATTTTGCCGAGTTCCTTAACCACAGTTCTCCCGATCGCCTTGGTATTCTCTACCCGCCCACCTGTGTCGGTTTGGGGTACGGGCACCATGCCAGCTCGCTAGAGGCTTTTCTCGGCAGCATGGGATTAGTGACTTCGCCTGAACGGCTCGGCATCGCGTCTCAGGATTAACGGGGTCCGGATTTGCCTAGACCCCTCCCTACACGCTTACCCCAGGACAACCAACGCCTGGGCTCACCTACCCTCCTGCGTCCCCTCTTCGCTATCCGCCACGGGATCGGTCGGTTCGGCCCGAAGGCCAGCCCCTTAGGAGTCCCGATATTGGATTGGGCGCGGACACGGTGGTGCTGGAATATCAACCAGCTGTGCATCGACTACGCCTCTCGGCCTCGCCTTAGCTCCCGACTCACCCTGGGTGGATTAGCCTTCCCCAGGAACCCTTGGGCTTACGGCGGAGGGGTTTCTCACCCCTCTCTCGCTACTCATACCAGGATTCTCACTCGAACCCGCTCCACGACGGTTCACACCGCCGCTTCACGGCAGAGTTCGACGCTCCCCTACCACTCCCACCCGTAATTCCTGACGCGGCACCGCAAGCGGTACGTCGTCAGGCGGAATGGAAATCCGCAGCTTCGGCTTTTGACTTGAGCCCCGTTACATTGTCCGCGCAGGACCACTCGACCAGTGAGCTATTACGCACTCTTTCAAGGATGGCTGCTTCTGAGCCAACCTCCTGGCTGTCTTTGCGTTCCCACATCGTTTTCCACTTAGCCAAAAATTTGGGGCCTTAGCTGGCGGTCTGGGCTGTTTCCCTTTCGACCAACGAAGCTCATCCCTCGTGGTCTCACTGCCGGGCTCTGGAGCATCGGCATTCGGAGTTTGATTGGGGTCGGTAAGCTTGTAGGCCCCCTAACCCATTCAGTGCTCTACCTCCGATGCTGAACACCCGACGCTGCACCTAAATGCATTTCGGGGAGAACCAGCTATCACCGAGTTTGCTTGGCCTTTCACCCCTATCCACAGGTCATCCCCCCTGTTTTCAACCAGGGTGGGTTCGGCCCTCCACGGGGTCTTACCCCCGCTTCAGCCTGCCCATGGATAGATCACTCGGCTTCGGGTCTAACACATGCGACTCTACGCCCTATTCAGACTCGCTTTCGCTACGGCTCCCCCTCTCGGGTTAACCTCGCCACACACGGTAACTCCCTGGCTCATTCTTCAAAAGGCACGCCATCACGGCCGACCATGAATCCCATACCGAAGTATGGGGGTCGACGACGCTTTGACTGTTTGTAAGCCAACGGTTTCAGGTACTATTTCACTCCCCTCCCGGGGTACTTTTCACCTTTCCCTCACGGTACTAGTCCGCTATCGGTCGCCTGAGAGTACTTAGCCTTACGAGGTGGTCCTCGCAGATTCACACCGGCTTTCCCGGATCCGGCGCTACTTGGGAAATCCAACCGGAGATCTCTGACCTTTCGCGTACGGGGCTCTTACCCTCTGTGGCGCGGTGTTCCAAACCGCTTCTGCTAGGCCGAGATTTTGTAACTCCGTGAAGGGTCTGGTGCCCCTTCTGTCGGCTCCCACGACCCCGAACTGGCAACGCCACCAGGCTTGACACCAGTTCGGTTTAGGCTCTTCCCGTTTCGCTCGCCGCTACTCAGGGAGTCGCTGTTGCTTTCCTCTCCTCGGGGTACTGAGATGTTTCAATTCCCCCGGTTCCCTCTCCCGGTCCTATGTGTTCAGACCGGAGTGACACCCCATGACGGGTGCCGGGTTTCCCCATTCGGACATCCACGGATCGAAGCTTGGTAGGCAGCTCCCCGTGGCTTTTCGCAGCCTCCCACGTCCTTCTTCGGCTTCAGGCGCCAAGGCATCCACCGTTGGCTCTTTGTAGCTTGGAGAACAAAGATGCTCGTGCTCGCTATGGAATTCTCAAGGGACGCGCGGCGCCCCGACAGCGAAAAGTACGAGCTGGGGGGGCCGGACGAAGTACGCGAGCGGCCGACCTGTCTGAAAAGACGATCGGCATCGCGGACGGAAGTGACAATTGTCACTCCCTCAAAACGGAATAGTGAGGTCCGGCATCCCTCCGCGGCCCGGAATACGGGGCCGGCCGGGCACGCCCCCGAAAGGGCATGGGCGGACGGCAGCCGCCGGGAAACGAAAGAAAGCCGAATAACCAGTGATCGACTAGGAAGTCCCTGGCCCGAATGGCCAGGAAATGACTCCTTAGAAAGGAGGTGATCCAGCCGCACCTTCCGGTACGGCTACCTTGTTCACGTGATCCCCATATCGCTATGAGGCGTGGACTATATCTTCATCCTGGTGTTCATCTGGTGACGCTTGACTGGATGCCATGATCCCACAAGTCGCATAAACGACTCGTGGGAACGGCTCCGTACGAAAATCCTCCAATAGTCGGGATCGACTCGCACGCTCGGGTTATGCACCCGACCGCACTCGACATTCCAACTTGTAAGAATCGCCGCCACCCTCTCAAGACTTGCTTTGTCCTTTTGACACAGCTGCACATACATCCGTGCGTCTGGATTCCTTGGCATTCCTCCATCCGAATCGAAGTACCCCCGAACGTACGAAAGCCCGTTCGGAGTTCCGATAAGCGGTGTTGGATCAAAATCCAAGGCCAAGAACTTTGCGGTTGTCTCAAGCACCCATAGCTTTCGTGTTCGACCTTCTCGGTATTTCCAGCTGCGATGACCAAGCATCGACAGTGCCATACCAAGGACATCGAGCCAATCCTCTTGCGATTGGCAGAAGCGATGAGTGTGGTGAAGCGCACTATGAGTACCATCTCGAAGTGCGCCCTGGAGATAAGCTTCCAGTCCCTTTGCGCCAACAGCCAGGAGCTCGGCGTGTAGTCTCTGAGGGGTCACATCGACGCCATAAGGTAAGCGTGATGGACTTCCCTGCTGATTGTCCGCACCACTCGGATTTTCACTGCGCACGTCGACACCATTCCAAACGGGTGTAACGCGCACGAGTACCGGTGGATACACGGGTATTCCAGCATACAGCCAAGTTTTGTCACTCGTCGTTACCGACAAGAGGTCGCAACGTTACTTACGACTTCACCCCAATCACCGATCCCACCTTCGACGGCTCCCTCCCAAAAGGGTTGGGCCACCGGCTTCGGGTGTTGCCGACTTTCGTGGTGTGACGGGCGGTGTGTACAAGGCCCGGGAACGTATTCACCCCGGCGTTGCTGATCCGGGATTACTAGCGACTCCGACTTCATGCAGTCGAGTTGCAGACTGCAATCCGAACTGAGACCGGCTTTTGGGATTGGCTCCCCCTCGCGGGATAGCAGCCCGTTGTACCGGCCATTGTAGCATGTGTGCAGCCCTGGACGTAAGGGGCATGATGACTTGACGTCATCCCCACCTTCCTCCGAGTTGACCCCGGCAGTCTCCTACGAGTCCCCGCCATTACCCGCTGGCAACATAGGACAAGGGTTGCGCTCGTTGCGGGACTTAACCCAACATCTCACGACACGAGCTGACGACAGCCATGCACCACCTGTTTAGGACCCCGAAGGACACCGTATCTCTACGGCTTTTCCCTAAATGTCAAGCCCAGGTAAGGTTCTTCGCGTTGCCTCGAATTAAGCCACATGCTCCGCCGCTTGTGCGGGCCCCCGTCAATTCCTTTGAGTTTTAGCCTTGCGGCCGTACTCCCCAGGCGGGGCACTTAATGCGTTAGCTGCGGCACGGAACCCGTCGATAGGGTCCCACACCTAGTGCCCAACGTTTACGGCGTGGACTACCAGGGTATCTAATCCTGTTCGCTCCCCACGCTTTCGCTCCTCAGCGTCAGTACCGGCCCAGACCACCGCCTTCGCCACTGGTGTTCCTCCTGATATCTGCGCATTTCACCGCTACACCAGGAATTCCGTGGTCCCCTACCGGACTCTAGCCATGGCAGTATCGAGTGGCGGCTCCAGGTTGAGCCTGGAGGTTTCACACCCGACTTGCAAAGCCGCCTACGAGCTCTTTACGCCCAATGATTCCGGACAACGCTCGCCCCCTACGTATTACCGCGGCTGCTGGCACGTAGTTGGCCGGGGCTTCTTCTGCAGGTACCGTCATCATCGTCCCTGCTGAAAGAGGTTTACAACCCAGAAGGCCTTCGTCCCTCACGCGGCGTTGCTGCGTCAGGCTTTCGCCCATTGCGCAAGATTCCCCACTGCTGCCTCCCGTAGGAGTCTGGGCCGTGTCTCAGTCCCAGTGTGGCTGATCGTCCTCTCAGACCAGCTACCCGTCGAAGCCTTGGTAGTCCGTTACCCCACCAACAAGCTGATAGGCCGCGAGCCCCTCCCAAAGCGGAATCCATTTCCTCACCAGACCATGCGATCCGGTGGGGGTATCCGGTATTAGCACCGGTTTCCCGGTGTTATCCCAGTCTTCGGGGCAGGTTGCTCACGTGATACTCACCCGTTCGCCACTAGGTCTTCACCAGTGTTGCCACCGGTTGGACCTCGTTCGACTTGCATGTGTTAGGCACGCCGCCAGCGTTCGTCCTGAGCCAGGATCAAACTCTCCATCGAGATCCTCGTCATGACCCGGAGGCCACTTCGAAAATCGGAGAGCCGGTTCGGGTCTAGCTACCCCTTACCGACTGGCACAGCACAGATTTTGTTGTCCGTGACAGTGCTTAATTACTTAGGTTCAACCGAACGACACGCCGAAACGCGCCGCGCAGTTGCCCGCACTGGCTTTTGGCTCTCACTATTCCGTTTTCAAGGAGCGACGCGACACTCACCACGACAGGGCGTAGGTGCCGGATTTTCCCCGCGATCGGTTGCCCAACCGGGGGATCGTCATGGTACCCGCAGTGACCTGGGGTGTCAATGTCGACTTAGGCTTTGTCAATGTCGTCGGACGCCCGTTTCCGGGGCCCGACCGATCGGCTCCCGCCCTCGTTCCGGGCGTTGCCCGGCGGCGGGAAAACCGATGTGACCCGGACATCCTACGCCCTCATCCCGGCCGAGTGCGCGGGCGACTCCCGGACCCCCCTGCGAGACCTCTTCCGGGACTTCTTATCGGGCCTTTTCCCGGACTCTTCCCGGGACCCGACTCAGGTCCCAACCCTGCCGGAGCCGGACGCCCCCGCGACACGTGGGAGTCCCCCATTACCCACCACCGCCAGGGGCGATCCGCCGCCTGGCGGATCCCGATCCGGCCCGAGACACCCGGCACGGCCGGTGGCGGCACCCCGTCGTCGCGGACCGTGAGGCCCCGGTCGCCGGTCACCAGGTCGGCGCCGTCCGCCGGACCGGTGATCCCGAAGGCCTGGCAGAGCTTGGCCGGACCGCTGGTCAGGTGGAGGTCGGTGGTCCCAGGCGGACGCGCCCGGCGCATCACTGCCAGCCCCGACACCGGGGCGAGAGCCCGGATCAGCACGGCGTGGCCCGTTCCCTCGGGTCCGCAGACGACATTGGCGCACCAGTGCATCCCGTAGGTGAAATAGACGTAGAGGTGACCCGGAGGCCCGAACATGATGGCGTTGCGCCTGGTCCGGCCCCCGAAGGCGTGCGAGGCGGGGTCCTGGCTCCCCCGGTAGGCCTCTACCTCGACGATCCGGCCCACCCTGGTCCCGCGGACCAGGAGCTTGTTCAGCAACCGGGGGCCGACGTCCACGGGGTCGCCGCCGTAGAAAGTGCGTGGCACCACCAAAGGCCCCACGCCGGACCCGCCGGACCCACCGGGGCGGCCGGACGCCGCCCCGGTCGTCACGATCCGGTCCCTCGACGCCTCCGCCCGCGTCCGGTCGGCGACCCCGACCCCGATGCCGACGCCGACGACTCCGTGGCTCCGCTACTCCGGGGGGCCGAGGCGGCGTCGAGGGCGTGGGCCACCCGTTCGCGGTCGAGCTCGATCCGGTGGCCGAACCGTTCTGTCTGGACGGCGACCGGCCCGGGGCCGGCGCCACCGGGCGAGGTCCGGCGGGTGACGGCGACGCCGGGTTCGAGGAGGGGCAGCGCGTCGGTCCCGAGCGCCGGGTGCGCCTGGACCAGTTCGGCCAGGGGCACCCCCCGCTGGAGCGAGTCACGGACGAGCGAGCCCACGATGGAGTGGGCCTGTCGGAACGGGATGCCGCGCTCGACGAGCCACTCGGCCAGGTCGACGGCCGCCGCCGGAGCCCCGTCGGCCGCGGCGCGCATCTGGTCGGCGTGGAACTGGGCGCTGGCCAACATCCCCGTCATCGCCACCAGGGCGCGGCCGATCTGATCGACGGCGTCGAAGAGAGGCTCCTTGTCCTCCTGGAGATCGCGGTTGTAGGCGAGGGGGAGTCCCTTCAAGGTGGCCAGCATCCCGGCCAGATGGCCGATGAGTCGGCCCGCCTTCCCCCGAGCCAGCTCGGCCACGTCGGGGTTCTTCTTCTGGGGGAGCATCGAGCTCCCGGTGGCGTAGGCGTCGTCGAGGGTGACGAAGCCGAACTCCTCGGTCGACCACAGGACGAGCTCCTCGCCGATCCGCGACAGATGGACGCCGAGGAGGGCCAGATCGAAGAGCGCCTCGGCCACGAAGTCACGGTCCGACACGGCGTCGAGCGAATTCTCGAAGCGTCCGGCGAAGCCAAGATCGGCGGCCACCGCGTCGGGGTCGAGAGCGAGCGACGATCCGGCCAGGGCGCCGGCTCCGAGCGGGCTCACGTCGAGTCGAACGACGGTGTGCATCAACCGGTCCACGTCGCGCGCCAGGGCCCAGGCGTGGGCGAGGAGATGATGGGCGAGAAGAACAGGTTGGGCGCGTTGCAGATGGGTGTAGCCGGGGAGATAAGAGTCGCCGGCATCGGCGGCGCGATGGCTGAGCACCTCCTGGAGGCCGACCACCCCCTGGGCCACGAGCAGCAGCTCGCGGCGCGTGTAGAGCCGGAGGTCGGTCGCCACTTGATCGTTGCGGCTCCGGCCGGTGTGCAGCTTCGCCCCCACGTCGGCGGCGATCTCGGTCACCCGGCGCTCCACCGCGGTGTGGATGTCCTCGTCCTCGGCGCGGAAGGTGAACGTCCCCGAGGCGAGCTCCTCCTCCACCCGCTCCAGAGCGGCCAGGAGGATCGCCACCTCGCCGTCGTCGAGTACCCCGGCGCGTCGCAGTCCCCGGACATGGGCGCGCGAACCGGTCAGGTCGTCGGCCGCCAGCCGGCGGTCGAAGGGGAGGCTCACGGTGAAGGCCATGACCTCGTCGGCCGTCGCCCCGAGCCTGCTCTCCCAGAGCGTCACCGGAGCCTCACGGGAGCGTCACCCGGAATCGTCCCCGCGCCCGACGGTCCACCCTGACGGGCGGACCAGGTGGCCACCCCGAGACCCCAGAGACGGACGAAACCCTCGGCGTCGGCGTGCTCGAAGGTGTCCGAGGCGTCGTAGGTGGCGAGATCGTGGTCGTAGAGCGAGAGGGGACTACGCCGGCCCGAGACCGTGCAACTTCCCGGGGCGAGCGAGAGCCGGACCTCTCCGGTGACCGAGCGCTGGGTGGAGGCGAAGAAGGCGTCGAGGGCTTCCTTGAGCGGTGAGAACCAGAGTCCGTCGTAGACGAGCTCGGCCCACCGGGGTTCGAGGCGCGCCTTCTCGTGGGCGGCGTCGCGTTCCAGGGTGATGTCCTCGAGGTCGGAGTGGGCGAGGATCAGCGCCAGCGCCGCCGGGCACTCGTAGATCTCGCGGCTCTTGATCCCGACCCGCCGGTTCTCCACCATGTCGAGCCGGCCCCAGCCGTAGCCGCCGACGAGCGCGCCGAGCTCGGAAATGAGTTCGTGGAGGGGCAAGGCGCGGCCGTCGATGGTCACGGGCACGCCCGCCTCGAAACCGATGACGACGTCGCGCGGCGTCGAGTGGGCCGGCCGGGTGAGGGAGTAGACGTCGCACGGTGGAGGCGCCCACGGGTCCTCGATGACGCCGCACTCGATGGCGCGTCCCCAGAGGTTCTCGTCGATCGAGTACATCTTCTCCTTCGTCGCCTCGATGGGGATCCCGTGGGCGGCGGCGTAGTCGACGCAGTCGGCGCGTGACATCCCCCAGCGACGGGCGGGGGCGAAGATCTCGAGGTCGGGCGCGAGCGCCCGCGTCCCCACCTCGAACCGGACCTGGTCGTTGCCCTTCCCCGTGCAGCCGTGGGCCACGGCATCAGCGCCGTGGCGGCGGGCCTCGGCCACCAGATGGCGGACGATCACCGGCCGCGACAGCGCGGAGACGAGGGGGTACTTCCCTTCGTAGCGGGCGTTGGCAGCGATGGCGGGCGCCACGTAGTCGCGCGCCATCTCGGCCCGGGCGTCGATGACCACCGACTCGACCGCCCCCGCGGCGAGGGCACGCTGACGGATCACCTCGAAGTCGCCGCCCTGGCCGACGTCGACGGCCACCGCCACCACCTCGAGGTCGCACTCCTCCTGCAGCCAGGTCACCGCCACCGAGGTATCAAGGCCCCCGCTGTAGGCGAGAACCACGCGCTTCGCCATCACCGTGCTCCGTTCTCTGTCGTCATCCCGACCACCTCGGCGATGCGCGTCGCCACCAATGAACCGCCGAGTTCCTCGGCCGCCACGACGAGCACCGTATCGTCACCGGCCACCGTCCCCACCACGCCCTCGAAACCGCAACGGTCGAGGGCCGACCCGACCACGTGGGCCGACCCCGGGGGCGTCCGGAGGACGACGAGGTTGGCCGAATGGGCCACCTCCACCACCCACTCCCCCAGCACACGGCGGAGATGATCCTCGGGCGCGACCTGGTGGACGGGAAGCTCGGGGAGCGCGTAGACCGACTCTCCGCCGAGGACGCGGACCTTCACCGCCCCCATCTCCTCGAGGTCGCGCGACACGGTCGCCTGCGTCGCCTCCACATCATCGGCGGCCAGGAGCGCCACCAGTTGTCCCTGACTCGTCACCGCGTTGGTCTCGAGGAGCCGGGCGATCCGGTGCTGACGTTGGGGCTTCCCCAACTTCACGACGTCACGTCCGCCCTGCCGCCGCTCGGCGCGCCGCCGCTCGACTCGCCGCCGGTCGAGCTCGCCCCGAGGAGCCACCCCAGCAGACCGCGCATGGCGTGCATGCGGTTCGTCGCCTGTTGCCAGACCCGGCTCCGGGGGCCCTCGAGCGCCGCCGCCGAGATCTCCTCACCGCGATGGGCGGGCAGGCAGTGGAGGACCACGGCGTCGGGCGCGGCGCGCGACACGAGGTCGTCGTCGACGGTGAACCCGGAGAAGGCCTTGCGCCGTAGCGCCGCCTCTTCCTCCTGGCCCATCGAGGTCCAGACGTCGGTGTAGACGGCGTCGGCACCGGCCACCGCCTCCGCGGGGTCTTCCGTCACCTCGACGTCGCCCCCCAGCCGGGCCACCCGGGCCAGATCGTCGGGATCGGGGCCGTAGCCGTCGGGGGCGGCCGTCCGCAGCGCCATCCCCGTCATCGCCGCGCCCAGGGCGAGTGACCGCCAGACGTTGTTGGCATCACCGACGTAGGCCAGGGTCCGACCCCCCAGATCGCCGAAGACCTGGCGCAGCGTCAACAGGTCGGCGATCACCTGGCAGGGATGGGCCCGGTCGGAGAGGAGGTTCACCACGGGCACACCGGCGAAAGGGACACCGGAACCGTCGTCGAGGGCGGCGGCCATCCGGACGAGGACCTCGTGGTCGAGGACCCGGGCGCAGATAACGGCGTGGAAGCAGGCCAACGTCCGGGCCACGTCCTCGGCCGGCTCCCGGGTGTCGATCCCCACCTCGAATCCCTGGATGTAGACGGGGTGACCGCCGAGGGCCACCACCGCCAGCTCCGTCGAGCTCCGGGTCCGCGCCGACGGCTTCTCGAAGACGAGGGCCGCACCGCGCCCGGCGAGCACGGGCGGCGCCGTCGCCGCCGGTTGCCCCGCCAAGGTGAGGACCTCGTCGAGCTCCGCGCACGACAGGTCGTCGATCTCGAGGAAGTGCCGCGTCATGAGAAGTCCCCCGTCACGAGAGCACCGAGCCCAGGATCGAGAGCGCCTCGTCGATCTCGTCGTCAGACACCAGCAGCGAGGGGGCGAGCCGGACCGTGTCGGGACGCGGCGCGTTCACGACCAGCCCCGCCGCCAACGCCGCCGCCGTCACCTCGCGGGCCCGGTCGTCCCCGAGGGCGGCGCCGAGGAGAAGGCCGAATCCGCGGACGCCGGTGACACCGTCGAGCGCTTCGAGCCCGGCGGTCAGCCGGGCCCCAGCCCGGACCGCCCGGGCGGGGACGTCCTCGGCCTCCATCACCGCCAGCGTCGCAGCGGCGGCCGCGGTGGCCAGCGGCTGTCCCCCGAAGGTGGAGCCGTGGTCCCCCGGTCCGAAGGCCGCCGCCACCTCGGCGCGCGCCCAGCAGGCGCCGATGGGGACGCCGTTGCCGAGTGCCTTGGCCATCGTGACGATGTCCGGCATCACCGTCGTGTGCTGGAAGCCGAACCACCGCCCCGTCCTCCCCAGACCCGTCTGGACCTCGTCGGCGATAAGGAGGATCCCGCGCTCGTCGCACAGGGCGCGGACCGCGGCCAGATAGTCGGACGACGGCATGATCACCCCCGCCTCCCCCTGGATGGGTTCCACCAGGATGGCGCCGACGCGCGCCGGATCGCAGGCCGCCTCGAGGGCGTCGATGTCGTCGTAGGGAACGTGTTCGAATCCCTCGGGGAGAGGGGCGAACCCCTCGTACTTGGCCGGCTGGCCGGTGGCGTGCAGGGTGGCCAGGGTCCGCCCGTGGAACGAGTCCCACGTGCTGATCACCACGTGCCGGCCGGGACCGGCCCACTTCCGGGCCAGTTTCAGCGCGCACTCGTTGGCCTCGGCCCCGGAATTGGTGAAGAAGACCTGACCTCCGGCGCGGTCGACTCCCCCGCCGATCAGCCGGTCCAGCGTGGCCGCCACCCCTGGTCCGACGACGTTCCCGAAGAGGTTCGACACGTGGAGCAGCGTCCGGGCCTGGTCGGCCAGCGCCTCGGCCACCACCGGGTGGGCGTGACCGAGCGACGTCACGGCCAGGCCGCCCAGGAAATCGAGATAGCGCCGACCGTCGGTGTCCCACAACACCGTCCCCTCACCGCGGACGAAGGTCACCGGGGGCTCGGGATACGTGTGCATCAACGCGCTCCGGTCGACGGCGCCGGTGGCCGGATGGGCCAGATGTTCCGTCGTCGGTGTCATTTGTGGTCCTCGTCGGTCGGGCCGGAGCGTCGTGAAGTGCCCACGTCGGTGCTGACCATGGTCCCCACCCCCTCGTCGGTGAAGATCTCGAGCAACAGGGCGTGGGGGACCCGGCCGTCGAGGATGTGGGCCCGTGCCACCCCGGCCCGGACGGCCCGGGTGCAGGCCTCCACCTTCGGCACCATCCCCGACGTCGCCGCCCCCGACGCCACCATCGCCTCGAGCTCGTCGACGGTCACCGTCCGGAGCATCGTCTCCGGGTCGTCCGGGTCGGCCCGGACACCGGAGACGTCGGTGAGGAAGACGAGCTTCTCCGCCTTCAGCGCGCCGGCCACCGCCCCGGCCACGGCGTCGGCGTTGATGTTGTAGGCCTGCCCGGCGGAGTCGGCGGCGATGGTCGCCACCACCGGGATCAGTCCCTGGGCCAGCAGCCGCTCGATCAGCGACGGGTCGACGACCTCGACGTCACCGACGAAGCCCAGCTGCCCCGGCCGGGCCACGGCCGTGATCAGGTTGGCGTCCTCCCCCGACAGACCGACGGCCAGCGCGCCGTGGACGTTGATGGCGGAGACGATCTCGCGGTTGACCTTCCCCACCAGGACCATCCGGGCGATCTCGAGGGTCTCGGCGTCGGTGACCCGCATCCCGTCGCGGAACTCCGGGACCTTCCCGAGCCGCGACATCATCATCCCGATCTGGGGCCCGCCGCCGTGGACCACCACCGGCAGCATCCCCACCGACCGCATCAGGACGACGTCCTCGGCGAACTGGGCCAGCGCCGCGGCGTCGTCAGCGTCGTCGGCGGCGTCGTCGCCCCGGACGTTCCCGCCGTACTTGACCACGACGACCTTCCCCCAGAAACGCAGGATGTAGGGCAGGGCCTCGACGAGGATGGCCGCCTTGGCCCCCGGCGCCCCCGTGGCACTTTCAAGCTGCGTCATCGCTACAGCATCTGTCATCGGTACAGCATCTGTCATCGGTACGGCACCGGTCATGACGTCGTCCGGTTCTCGTCGATGTAGCCGTGACCGAGATCGGCGGTCATCACCGCGGCCAGACCCATCCCGAGACCCAGATCGCAGCAGAGCTCGACGAGGGGTTGCGCCATGTGCTTCCGGACGGCGGCGGCGTCGTGGTCGACGGCCACCCCATTCCGGCAGACGACCGTGTCGCCGTAGGCGATCTGGACGCGACCCATGTCGAATGCCACGCCGGCCGACCCGAGTTCACTCACCACCCGTCCCCAGTACGGGTCCTCACCGTTGAGGGAGCACTTCACCAGATTGGAGTCGGCCACCTTCCGCGCCGCCCGGTGCGCCTCGTCATCGGAGGCCGCCCCGGTGACCACGACGTGGGCGACCCGCGATCGCTCCCTCGGCGTCCCCCGCCATCAGGTAGGCCAGGGCGCTGCACGCCTCGGTCAACGCATCGGCCACCGCGTCGGGGTCCTTCGGCGTCCCGGCCCGGCCGTTGGCCAGGACCACCACCGTGTCGTTGGTCGACGTGCACCCGTCGATGGTCATCCGGTTGAAGGTCCCGTCGACGGCACGCGCCAGGGCCGCCTTCAACGCCCGGGGGTCACAGGCGGCGTCGGTCGTGAGGACGGCCAGCATCGTCGCCATGTTCGGGGCGAGCATGGCCGCCCCCTTGGCCATCCCCCCCACCGTCAGTCCCCGTCCCTCGACGACGATCTCCTTCCGGACGCCGTCGGTCGTCATGATGGCGGTCGCCGCCTCCTCGGCGGCGACCCGGCCGGTGGCCCGGGCGGCCACCAGCTCCGGGATCCCGGCGTCGATGGCCGCCATGGGCAGGGGGATCCCGATGAGCCCGGTCTGGCAGATGAGGACGTCGGTACCGCGCACGCCGAGGCCCTGTCCCACCGCCGCGCACATCGACTGGGCGTCGGCCATCCCGCGCTCGCCCGTCGCCGCGTTGGCGTTCCCGCTCGAGACGACCACCGCCGACGCCCGTCCGCCGCTGACCTCGAGATGGGCCCGGCTCACCGCCACCGGTGCCGCCGCCGCCAGGTTCTGGGTGAAGACGCCGGCGGCGGGGACCGGCCGCCCGTCGTCGGTGGCCACCAGGGCCAGGTCGGCCGCCCCCGACGCCTTGATCCCGCAGGCGAGGCCGGCGGCCACGAACCCCTCGGGGGCGCGAGACGCTCACGGGAACACCCCGACCGTCGACAGCCCGACCGTCTCGGGCCATCCCTCCACGACGTTGACGCACTGGACGGCCTGACCGGCCGCCCCCTTCCCCAGGTTGTCGAGGGCGCAGAGGACGAGGACCCAGCCCGTCCGCTCGTCGACCCGGGCCGTCAGGTGGGCGGCGTTCGACCCCGAGGTGGCCTTGGTCGACGGCGACTCCTCCGAGACGACAATGAACGGCGCGTCGCGGTAGGCGTCGCCGAGGACCCGAAGGACGTCCCCGGTGGTGCATCCGGTGGCCGGCCGGGCGTAGCAGGTGGCCAGGATCCCCCGGGTCATCGGGGCCAGATGGGGGGTGAAGAGCACCTGGGCCCCCACGGCCTGCTCGATCTCCGGGGTGTGCCGGTGGGTCAGCAGACCGTAGGCGGTGAAGTTCTCGTCCACGGTGGCGAAGTGCATGGCCGGCGACGGCGTCCGTCCCGCCCCCGAGGTCCCGCTGGCGGCGTCGACCACGATCCCCGTCGTCTCGACGACCCCGGCCCGCACGAGCGGCGTCAGGGCCAGGGCGGCGGCCGTCGGGTAGCACCCCGGCGCGGCGACCAGCGCGGCGCCCTCGAGGCCGGCGCCGAACAGTTCGGGCAGGCCGTAGGCGAACCGGCCGAGGAGCCCCGGGGCCTCGTGCTCGGCGCCGTACCAGGCCTCGATACGCGTCCGGGTCGACCAGCCGGAAGTCGGCGGCGAGGTCGACGAGCAGCCCCACCCGGCCGACGAGCGCCGGGGCCAGCCGCTGCGACTCCCCGTGGGGCAGGGCCAGGAAGACCACGTCGAGCCCGTCGAGGTCGTCGGCCACCACCTTGGAGAAGGTCAACGACCGGTAGGCCCCGGCCAGCGACGGGTAGAGCGAGCCCACTGGCCGGCCGGCTTGGCTGTCGGCCCCGGCCACCACCACGTCGAGGTCGGGGTGCCCGGCGCAGAGCCGCAGCAGCTCGGCCCCCGCGTACCCCGACGCCCCGTCGATCCCGACCTTCACTGGCCGACCTCCATGGCGCAAGACTATACACATAACTGCATACTCATGCGGACCGTACGGGCCCTGAATTGCGGGTAGCGGCTGTTAGTTTGAACCGATGCGGGTCCTCATCACCGGAGGCGCCGGCTTCATCGCGTCGCATCTGGCCGACCACCTGCTGGAACAGGGCCATTCCATCGTGGCCCTGGACGACCTCTCCACCGGTAGGCACTCCAACATCGAGCACCTGATCGGACGCCCCGACTTCGAGTTCGTCCTCGGTTCGATCCTGAACCCCGACGTGGTCGACGACGTGGTCAGCCGCTGCGAGGCCGTCTTCCACCTGGCCGCCGCCGTGGGGGTCCACCTCATCGTCAACGAGCCGCTGCGCAGCCTGGCCACGAACATCCGGGGCTCGGAGATCGTCTTCGAGAAGGCCAACAAGTACGGGACCCGGGTCCTCGTCACCTCCTCCAGCGAGATCTACGGGAAGAACGTCTCCGACCGGCTCCGGGAGGACGACGACCGCATCCTCGGGTCCCCCCTGAAGAGCCGGTGGGCCTACTCCGAGGCCAAGGCCATCGACGAGATCCTGGCCTTCACCTACTGGAGGGAGAAGGGCCTCCCCACCGTCATCGTCCGGCTCTTCAACACCGTCGGCCCCCGCCAGACCGGTGCCTACGGGATGGTCATCCCCCGTTTCATCGCCCAGGCCCTGCGCAACGAACCCATAACCGTCTTCGGCGACGGCTCCCAGACCGCGCTGCTTCTGCTACGTGGGCGACATCGTCCTGGCCCTGGCCGCCCTCCTCGAGCACCCCGACGCCTACGGACGGGTCTTCAACCTGGGCTCGGACGAGGAGATCTCCATGGCCGACCTGGCCGAGCTGGTCCGCCAGGAGACGGGCTCGCACTCGGAACTGCGCTACGTGGCCTACGAGGACGCCTACGAGGAGGGCTTCGAGGACATGGTCCGGCGCGTCCCGGACACGACCCGGGCCCGGGAGCTGGTGGGCTTCCGGCCCACCGTGGGCCTCCGGGAGATCATCCGCCTGGTGATCGAGGAGCAGAGCATGGCTCTGTGATCCCGGTAACGTCTATTCCCATGGGCGTGCTGGTCATCGGGATGCACCGGTCGGGCACGTCGGCGCTGGCGGGAGCACTCGAGGCGGCGGGCCTCTCCGTCGGTCCGACCGAGAATTTGATGCCGGCCGACTTGGGGAATCCCGATGGTCACCTCGAGATCGAGGCCGTCGGGGATCTCAACGACGAGATCCTCGTCCGGTTCGGGGGGAGCTGGGACGCCCCGCCGGCCCTGGCCGACGGCTGGGCCGCCGCCCCCGAGGTGGACACCTTCGTCGACCGGGCGCGACTGCTCGTCGACTCCTCCTTCGAGGGGAGCCGCTTCGTCCTCAAGGATCCCCGCTTCTCGCTCCTGCTCCCTGTGTGGCGCCGCGCCCTGCTCGACCGGTTCTGCGCCGTGGTGATCGTCCGTGACCCGACGGCCGTGGCGTGGTCGCTGGCGCTCCGCGACGGCCTGACCACGCTCACCGGCTTCGCCCTCTGGTCGTCCTACTACCGGGCCGCCGTCGAGGGGCTGTCCGGCCTCCAGGTCCATGTCTGCCGCTACGAGGAGCTGGTGGAGAATCCCGCCGCCGTTCTCCCGGCCGTGATCGCCAGCCTGCGGGAGTGGGGAGAGCTCCCCGAAGACGCCGAGGTGGATCCGGCCATCGCCCGCGTCAAGCCCGGGCTCCAGCGCAACACCTGGCCCCGGTCCCAAATGGAGTTCGAGCTTCCGGGCGAGGTCTCCGCCCTGGACAAGCTCCTGGGGGAACTCGAAGGTCGTCACGAATCCTTCGACATCGGGGTCCTCCCCGAACGCGGCTGGTGGGAGCACGACCTCCTCGAAGAGCGACGGCTCGCCGGACTCCGCCTGCGCGCCTCGGGCGGGGAGATCGCCCGGGGCGAGCGTGACCAACTGCTGAACGAGGTGCGTCATCTCGAATTCGAAGCGCGTCGTCACCTCGATCTGCTGGAGGAACTCCAGGGTCGCATTGACGAGGCCCGCGAGGAAGCGGAGCTGCTCCGGTTGGCACACGTGGCCATCGAAAGCGGTGTCATCATGCGCGTCACCTCTCCCGTCCGGCGCGCCTACGCCCGCCTACGGGCCGCCCTCCACCTCTGAGCCCGCCCGCGCAGCAGGCTCCGCCACGGACGCCCGGGGGCAAGACCGAGACTCATCCGGGCCCGCTCGGCCAGCACCGGCGCGTCCCCGTCGAGCAGGTGAGCGAGCGACACCCCCACCCGACGGCGCCACCGGCGGTCGGCCGACAGGGTGGAGTGCGACAGGTACCCGTAGAGACGGTTCCTCTCCTCCATAAGGGCCCGGACCTCGTCCGTGGGCAGGCGCGGATGGCCCCGGTGGCGCGCCTCGGTCCACCGCCACGGCCGCCGGACTGCAGCCAAGACGGCACCGCCGTCGCCGTCGGGCTTCCCGTCCCACACGCCGACGAGCTGGTCCTCGACGGAACCGCCACCATCCACTTCGACCGGCTCCCGGCCCATCGCCTCCAGATGGGCCGACCAACTCCGGCGGCCAGCGTCCGATGCACAGAGGAAGAGGTCCCCGACGGACAGCACCTCCTCCAGCCCGTCGCCCGTTCCCGGCGGCCGGGTGGAGCCGAGGTCGACCACCCGGACCACCGAGGCCAGGGCCACGGCGCCGAGATCCCTGGCCACCGGAGCGGTCACCACGATGTCGGCCGCCTCGGCCAGGCACCGCAGCGCATCAAGATCGCTCCGGGTGGCGACGGTGAGGTCGCGGCGCCCGTGCAGGTCGACCACCTGATCGGCCGAACCCACCACCGTGGTCGACGCCGCCGCGCTGACCACGCCGGCGAGTGACGTGAGTCGCTCGACCACCCCGGGATCCGCCTGCACGGGCAGGACCACGAGCACCCGCCCGGCCCGCCGGTGGGGGGCGAGGCGGTCGAGCCGGAGCCAGCTCACCAATCGTTCCTGGATCTGGAGATAGCCCCGGTCGGACATGGCCGGCCAGAAGGTCCGGCCGAGGAGGGGGAGGATCTCGCTGTCGGGTACCCGGCGCCGCGCCTGCACGCCGGCGCGGGCGGCGAGGACATCGTCCAGGTGGTCGAGGACGTCGACAATGGCGGCCACCGGGGCGAGCGCCGTCATGGGCAGGCTCATCGTGTCCGACGCCTCGCCGGTCTCCCGGATGTCGAACGGTCGGGAGGAGATCCGGCCGCGCACCGCCGTGCGCGTGACGGCCAGGAGGACGGCGGCGAGGAGCACGTCGTCGAGATGACGGTGTTCGATGTTCTTGATCAGACACAGAAGAGCGTTGCGCTCGTAGAGGAACACCCGCTTGTGGAAGGCGAAGCGCGACGACGTCCCGTGCATCCGGTGATAGGCCACCGCCTCGGGCGCGGCCACCACCCGCAGGCCCTCGACCTGCATGCGCCAACCCAGGTCGACGTCCTCGAAATAGGCGAAGAAGCGGTCGTCGAAGCCGCCGATCTCGAGATAGGTGTCCCGACCGATGAGCATGGCTCCTCCGCAGGCGAAGAGGAGGTCCCTCTCCCCCGCCGCGTCGGTGAGGTGGGCCGGGCTGCCGTAGCCGATCTGCGAGCCCATGCCGTCCAACCCGGTGGCGCCCTCGAAGAAGTCGAGCTCGAGTCCGTCCCACGACACGATCCGGGCGCCGACGGCCGCCACCCCGTCGTCGGGTGCGTAGGCCCCGGTCAGCTCGGCCAGGAACCGGGGGTCGGCCCGGGCATCGTTGTTGAGGAAGACCAGGCATTCACCTGTCGCCGCCCGGGCGCCGACATTGACCGCCGGGGCGAAGCCGATGTTCTCCTCCTGGGGAAGGACGGTCACCCACGGATAGCGCGTCTGCAGCAGGTCGACAGATCCGTCGGTCGATCCGTTGTCGACCACGACGACGGTGACGAACGCGTGCGGGTACTCCTGCGCCGCCAGCGAGTCGAGACAGTCGGGCAGGAACTCCGCCCCATCGAGATTGACGACAACGACGGTCACGCTCCGATGCATGACGCCGGGCGCCTCCGTCACCGAGCTATCTCGGCCAGCCGGGCGTCAGGAGACAAGGACAACTCGTAGTAGTCGTCGAGAACGGAGGGGTACTCGGCCAGTTCCCGGCGCGCCAGCGACTGCTCGTGCCACGAAGAGTCCAGGAGGAATTCGTTGATCAGCGCCGGTTGCCGCATCAGCTCGTAGGGGATCACCGCACCCCAACCCTGATCCAGGATGCGGTCCGCCGGGGCGCCGATATCGAAGGACACGGGAAAAAGACCTTCATCCAGGGCGATGGAGAGGGTGAAACAGAACGTCTCGGGCAAGATGGCCGGGAACCACGCCATGGCGCAGTGGCTCTCCCGGAGAAGCCGTCGGGCTCTCTCCTCGTCGTCGAAACGTCCGGTGATGGTGACGTTGGGGAGCCGGAGGAGAGTCTCATCTCGATCGGTGAAGCCGATGACGACGAATGAGAGGGGCAGCTTCCGGGACAGGGCGTCACGGGCACACGCCAACAGGACGTCGGAGCCTTTCGCCTCGCTCAGAGCGCCGATCAGTGCGACCCGGAGTGGCTGGCGGGCAACGCGGCCCAGGACCCTCACGCGCTTCGGTGCGGCGTTCGGCTCCGGATGCCGACGGACCGTGAACGGTCGGTCCGGCAACCACGATCGCCATCGACGTTCGGCGTCCGCACTGGGAACGAAGACCCGCCGCGCCGAGGCCAGGAACTCGGCCGACGTCGCACGCCACTCCGACACATCGGGGACGCCGAAGGGCGAGGAACCGGACGCCACACACTCCTGGCACACCGGGGTCGGAGCCACGCCGCAGTACCTCCCGTTCGCGTGAATCAGAGTGACGCGCGGGCACACCAGCATGTAGTCGTGCAGGGTCACGTCGTAGGCCACATGCAACCGGGCCGCGGTGTCCGCTATCCACCAGGGCATCGCTTCGCCGAAGCCCTGGAGGTGGTGGACGTGCATGTGGACGACATCTGCACCGGCGAGGTAGTCCGTGAGTTCGCCACCCGTTCGGGCGCCCGGTGCAGGGAAGCTCAGGTTGGCCAGATCGCCCGCCTCCAGGCACCGAATGGCGACCCGCCCCTTCGGCTCCGGCCGCAGGATTATGGAAAAGATGTTCTGGTTATCAAGAAGTCGAGCCAGATCCCGGACATGCTGCTCCGTGCCTCCCCCGATGCCGTGGGTCAAGAAGAGCATCGAAGACCGGCCGGCCCGGAGCCGTTGCAAACGGGCGGCGTCGACAGCCCGGCGAAACCCCTGGATCGGGTCACGTCGGATGAACTCCTGGATGGATTTGTCATATCCGGGATGACGATCGTTCAGGACCTTCAGGCCGGACCGCATGAGCGCTGACGAATCGCCCCCGAACGATGCCTCGCCGTGATGCCGGACGAACACACCGGCGGCCAGCACGTGTCGCCACCCGCGACCGGTGGCCCGCAGGCAGAAATCGTTCTCCTCGCCGTAGCCGCGGCCGAACGCCTCTTCGTCGAACAACCCCGTCTGCTCGATGCAGGCCCGCCTGACATACATGCAGAAGCCGACAGCGGTGGGGATGTCGACGAGCCCGGAACCATTCACGGCCGAGAAGATGGCATCGAGCTCGGCGTCACGGAGCTCGAAGGGTTCGCGGTTGTCCACCCCCATGCGCGGATAGGAGCAGATGGTCCCGTTGTTGGTGAACGGCGTCACCGTCCCGATATCGGAGGTGCTGAGCGCCACGGCGCGGAGCCGATCAAGCCAGTCCCCGTGGACCTCGGCGTCTGAGTTGAGCAGCACGACGTCGCGCGAGGAGTCGGCCGCCATCCCTTCGTTGGCGGTGGCGACGAAACCCCGGTTGGCATCGTGCTCATGGAGATCGAAGGCGAAGCGCCCAGCCAACGCCCGGACGGCCGTGGCCAGGTCCGGCTCCGGCGAGGCGTCGTTGATAACCAGGAGTCGATACGGGGTCTGGTTGACCGAGGCGAGGATGCTGCAGAGACAGCGCAGGGTGACGTCCTCGCCGCCGTACACCGGAACGACGACGTCGACCAGGGGGTCGGGAGACGGAGCCCATGTGACTCTGTCCCAGTCCGCCTCGGCCGGTCGGCTGGCGACCACGCCAGCGACAGCGGAGATCGTCGGGGCCGGCGGAAGCGGCGGACGGCCCTCGGCGGCGCCGTGCGCCAGGTAGTGCGCGAGGGGATTGCGTCCGGAGGTGACGACGTCGGGATTGGTGGCGAGGTACCAGGTCGTGCTGAACGCCGGGCCCGGGTCGCGCCCCTCGCGGGCACCGGCCAGCAGGTAGTGCAGGAGCGGATTGGCACCTCCCTCGGCCACGTCCGGGTTGGCCTCGAGGTAGTAACCGCTGTCGAAGACGAAGTTCGGGAGCCGGCCCTCGGCGGCGCCGTGCCTCACATAGTGGACGGCAGCGTCACGCGGCTTGAGGGGCGCGTCCGGGTAACGCTGGACGTAGAACTCGGCGTCGAACAGGCCGGCCCGCCGGAGCCTCCAGGCCACGACTGCCGGTCGGAGGCGGCCGAGGACGAGAGGCCGGAAACGCCCCCCCAACCTTCCGCTCATGGACCGTCCCCGTTGCTCAGGATCGAATGTGGTCCACTCATTCTAAGTCCCGCCGTAAGCTCTCGTCGTGCGTCGTCCAAGGCGTCGTCAACCAGAGCTCTCCCTCGTCGTCGCCGCCTACAACATGGCGCGGGAACTTCCCCGCACCGTTCACTCTCTGTCCCGCCCGTATCAGAAAGGGATCGACGACCTCGCCTACGAGATCGTCGTCGTCGACAACGGGTCTCCGACGCCGGTCGACTGCCCAGCCGTCGAGGCCATCGCACCCGAGGTCCGCGTCATGCGGATGGACGGCCTCGGCGTGTCACCGGCGAAGGCGATCAACCGCGCGGTCGCATCCACCTCCGGCCGTTCCGTCGGCGTCGTGCTCGACGGGGCTCGACTGGTGACGCCGGGGGTACTGGCGCTGGCCCGGATGGCGCTCACCCTCGATCCCGATGTGCTGGTCACTCCGCTCGCCTGGCATCTCGGGCCGCAACGCCAGGATGTCTCACACAAGTCGGGGTATTCCGCCGCCGTGGAGGACGCGTTGATTGAGTCCATCGGCTGGCCGGCTGACGGATACCGCCTCTTCGAGATCGCCGCCTTGGCCCACGCCAACCCGCAGGGCTGGTTCGGACCGCTCAACGAGAGCGCCTGCACCTTCCTCAGCCGGGAGTCGTTCGACGCTCTCGGGGGCTACGACGAGGCTTTCGCCAGTCCCGGAGGCGGGCTCGTGAACCTGGACTTCTTCACCCGGGCGATCGAGCGCTCCCGGATCGGACCGGTCGTGCTCCTCGGCGAAGGATCCTTCCACCAGATCCACGGGGGCGTCGCCACCAACGCCAGCGACCCGGCCAAGGCCCAGCAGGATTTCCGGTCAGAATACGAAAGAGTGCGCAGACGACCCTATCTCCCTCCTCAGGTTGTTCCCCTATACGTCGGCCGCCTACCTCAACCGGCAATGCGCTGGCTGGAAGTCACATCAGGCGACCCGTAAAGCACTGCCCTCGGAGCAGAGGAGCCGATGTCACTGTCCGCGAGACGCGTCAGATATAACCACAATCTTCCAGATCCTGCGCGATGAGGTCCATGGTGCCATCGGGTACTCCATCAAGTGACAGGACCGAGGCGTCGATGAAGGAGCGGCGATACTCCGGCAACATCTCTGGATTGTCGGTTCCCTCGATCATCGCTGCGTCGAACGGCACACCAAGGAAACGACAGATCCCCTGCAACGTGGGCTCGGGCTCGCGGACAAGGTCTTCGAATCGGACGGCCATACCGTTCAGCTTGCCTTCACGAAATTGCCGGTAGACCCTGGCGGACAACTGCCAAGCGGATGCTGCTTCAGCCAGCGTCAGGCCAGAGCGGCTCATCTTCGAGCGGACACACGTCCGGCCGTCCCGGATGATGAAGACTGTGGGGATGTCACTCAACTGCTCGTAAAAGGCTTCGACGACGCCGATATCGAGGCGGAATGGCCCCTCTGCCTTTGTCAGACCCGAGATCTGCTCGGTCGTGACCTTGTTGCCCCAATGGAGTCCTGGACTCCCCGCGGCTTCCGATTCACACGCCGCACGCCAAGCGCTGATCCGTTCAGGGCCTCGCCCGTACTGCGTCATGCCCTCCTCATAGAGAATCAGGGTCGCAAACTCGAGGTGAACTTCGAGTTGGGGATTCGCATCGAGAACCGCAGCTAGCAGGCTCGTACCACCCCTGCCCGCTCCGGCCACCATGAAGGAGAACGATCCCTTCTGGGCGGGATTGGCCTGGTCATCTCGACGTGACGCAGGCGGTCGACGCCGGGTGCCCGGGAACAGAGGCTTCTGACTCGAGAGCTGCTCCACTTCGGCCCGGAGTTCCGTGAACTCGATCTGGAGGTCGGCCACGGCTCCAGCAAGGCCATGGGTCAATTCAACCAACGTTTCGGAGTTCGCCCTGGCGGACGCGAGATCGGCTCGGGCCTGGAGAATGCGACCCCAAATGGATCGCTTACGCGCCGATTTTCCAGCTCGAGCCATGAGACAATTGTACATCTGGGGCACTCTTGCAATCCCGGGATCGCTGGAGGCGTAATTCCAAAGGGCCGCCTCTCGACCCAATGTGAACATGCAGCGGGCAACGGACACGACATTCCCACTCTTATGGCACCCGAAGGTTGTCATCACATAACGTGACGATGAGACGACACTCACGCAGGCGTCCAACGAAACGGAAGTCAGAAGGGGGGTATCCACTCGGTGGACTTGATCCGTGGGTGATGATCCATGACCGAGACAGCCAGCCCCGAGTCACTCAAAGGCAATTCCCCTCATGAGTTCGGAGGGTCCCCGCCAAACGCTCCACCTCGATTTCCCGCCTTCAACGGTCTGAGAGCTTTTGCGGCGCTGTTGGTCGTCGGTATCCACACCACCTTCGTTTCTGGAGTCACGACACGGACCCACTGGGGTATCTACACTTCGAGACTGGAAATCGGAGTCACGGTATTCTTTCTCATCTCCGGATTTCTTCTCTATCGACCATTCGCCGAGGCCCACCTCGCCGGGTTGCAGCGACCGAGGACCGGGGCATTCTGGATACGAAGACTCCTACGAATCCTGCCCGCCTACTGGGCGGCGTTGTTCATCCTGACCACGCTGACGCACATCAGTTCGATCGGGCCAGGCGGGTGGAAGGCGTATGTCGTCCACTACTTATTCCTTCAGATCTACGTCCCCGCGCAGTTCAACTCCGGCATCACACAAGCATGGTCTCTGTGTGTCGAGATGACCTTTTACCTCTTCCTTCCCCTCTACGCCATGGCCATCGCCTGGCGTCGGAACCGCCGAAGCGCCCTAACACGCCTTTGGGTCGAGCTCGCAGGACTGGTGATCATCAGTCTTCTCGGGCTCGCTTGGAGCTCCTTTGCCATGCACTACCAAGACAGGGTCGGACCAGGACTCTATGTGTCGCCACTCTATTGGCTTCCTGCGTTCTTCGACATCTTTGCGCTTGGAATGATGCTGGCCGTCTTTTCTGCATGGACGCACCAAACTCACTCTGAACCATGGTGGTTGACAGCGCGTTGGCTGCCACTTCTCTCGTGGACATTGGCCCTTGGAAGTTTCGTAGCTGTTGCCCACCTCGGTATTCCCATTCTTCCGGAGTACCGTCAGGGCTTCTCAGACATTGCACGCCAGAGCCTCTACGGTCTCTTCGCGCTCTTCATTCTGATCCCAGCTGTCTTCGGACCTCAGAACCAAGGAATCCTCCGAAAATTCCTCGGCAGTTGGCCCATGGCTTCGATCGGAATCGTCTCGTATGCCATCTACCTGTGGCACCAGGCGGTCATTCATCAGATCATGGTTGTGAACCACTCGTTGCTCTTCGATTCCGCGTTCTGGCCCCTATTCCTTGGCACTGTCACAATCTCCACAGCCGTTGCAACCGTGAGTTACTTTCTTCTCGAGCGTCCCGTCCTTGAGCTCAAGCGATACTTCTCATGGTGGAAAGACCGAACTGCGATCATCTCGTTGGAGTCTGCGACCGATACCAATGATCCTTCCGCCTAGGACCTGACACTTGCTGATGAACACAGCTGACACCGGGACACCCGATAGCGAACGGCGCTTTACCGAACTCGGCGACGAGGCGGGTACTGCTCCCGGGGATCGTGCATGGCGTCCCGATGTGGAAGGCCTTCGGGCCGTAGCGGTCGGGCTTGTCGTGGCCGAGCATTTCAGTGTGAGGGGTTTCGGTGGAGGGTACATCGGGGTCGATGTCTTCTTTGTAATATCTGGTTTTGTCATCACTGGCTTACTGCTCCGTGAGAACAAGAGCACGGGCGAGACATCTTTCATCGATTTCTATGCACGACGCTGTCGCCGCATTCTTCCCGCAGCCACATTGGTCATTCTGGCCACGGCTATTGCGACCTACGCATTAGTCGATTCGAGATTCGGCAATAGCAATGCACAAGACGGAATCTGGGCTGCAGCATTCGTTTTCAACTTTCACCACTTCTTTCCAGGTTGGAATCCTCTCTCTCCTCTGCAGAACTTCTGGTCCTTGTCCGTCGAAGAGCAGTTCTATATCGTCTTCCCGACGATATTCCTGGTTGTGGCGAAGATCAAAGGCGGCATGACTCTTCGAACTCGTCTCACCGTCGTGCTGTGCACCGTGATCGTCGCCTCCTATTCCCTTTCCATAATCGAGTCCCGAACAGATTCCGCGTGGGCCTATGTGTCACCGCTCACCCGTGCGTGGGAACTTGCTCTAGGAGCACTTGTCGCGGTGTCAACGCCGTGGATGCTTCGAATCCCAAAGCGATTGGCCGCCGGCCTCACTTGGATTGGCCTGGCAGCCATCTTCATTTCCGTGTTCACAACAGGCGTGTTTTCCAATGACTACCCAGGATGGCGGGTTGCCGTACCCGTCATCGGGACCGCACTCATCATTACAGGGGGGATTGTCGTTCCGAGATTCGGTGTTGAGCGCCTAATAGGCACAGCGCCATTTCGATGGTTGGGAAGACGGTCCTATTCTCTCTATCTCTGGCATTGGCCGATTCTTATCGTGGCGTCGGAGTCGGCGGGAAATGCAAGCCTTTGGAGGGTGAAGCTGCCGTCACTCGCTCTTGCATTCCTGCTATCGATGGCAACCTACCGTTTGATCGAAAATCCGATACGACACTGGAAACGACCGTCGCGGCAAACGGTCAGCTTCGGACTGGGGCTTGCGGTGGCTTCGATCTCGCTCCTTTCAGTCATGATAGCTGCGAATTCGTAGGTTTCGAGTTACCGAACGATCGATACAGTCACCTCAGGCCGCCGACGGTCGCTCTGATGCGATCTTTCGCATGCGGATTACTCGTCGCGGGCCCGGCAAAGTAGACGCGAGCCATGTACGGACCTCACTCGGTACCGGCCGCTCGACCTCCGACATCTGCCGTTTCGACACTAAAAGTGCCAACGCAGCATTGCCGTAGACACCTCGCTCCCGCCTCACACACACACAAAAGTGGCCCCGTGAGAGCCGAAGCCGTGCTTATCAGGCCGTTCGTTGGGTATCTGGGTTCGGATCGGTCGACCCGTTTCCCACCTTTAGAGATGTCACCCCGAACATACGGTTGAAGATCATGAATTTGATTCCCCACACCAGTCCGAAGGCCGTGATGGTGATCGTGAGTAGCAGTGCCGTGGCCTCGGAGTGGCTGAGATGGTTAGCGACGCTGATGTGGCGTGCCACTGCAGCGCTGGCGATCGAGAGCACGGTGCCAAAAATTGAGATCGCCCAAAAAGGCAAGACCTCTTTGCGCCAGTGCGAACGCCCGGTCTTTCCCCAGACCCAAGTCCGATTGAGATAGTAATTGGGCAGGACCAGTACCACGCTGGTGAATATTGTGCTCGGTACCTCTGTCCAAAGCCGAAGCACCCCAAAAACAATCCCGAGTACCGAGAACGCCAGCACGGTGGAAACGACTGACACCATGGAATAGCGGAGCATCCTCTTGCCACCGGAGGTTTTGAGCAAGCGCAAGAGCCGCACGGAGACGTGACTCATGCCCCCAATCTACTCGGACGCCACGATCCAGAAGGCCCACGAGAGGGACCATCCTGAGTCTGCTCTTAGAGGCCGATCGTCGACAGACGTCGCCGAGCAGTTGCTGCCGGGAAGGTGGGTACGGACCAAGCCTGACGTTCTTGACCACCGCCAAAGCTCCACCGCCCTCGACATGCATCGGCGACAGACCCGTACCTGACTCGTTCGTCGCGAGGGCATCGCACTTCTAGACTGCTGGAAGCATGGATCTGAGCCATTCATCGACGCCGACACACACGGACGAGACCGATGTCCGTGACACCGATGGCGCGTTCCCCAACAGAACGGTTGAGAGAGACGGATGGTGGGCCGCACGAGGTGTCAACCTGTATCTGCTCGTTGGTGGTGCCTATCTCCTCGTATCGCTGCTCATCTGGTCCCATGTGTGGATCGGCCACCCGACATCGATCACCACCTGCGGTTGTGGCGACTCCTCCGCCTCCATCTGGTACACATCCTGGCCCGCCTTTGCGCTTTCCCACGGGAGCAATCCCTTGTATTCGACGGCCGTTGGGTACCCAACTGGAGTCAACCTCATCTTTGCTTCATACGGCATCGTCCTTGCCCCCGTAACCTGGCTCTTCGGGCCAATTGCAGCTCTCAACGTGACTCTAACCTTAAGCCCCGTGTTGTCGGCTGTAGCGATGTTCGCGTTGGTCCGCCGGTGGGTCTCCTGGACGCCGGCAGCGTTCGTAGCTGGCCTGTTCTACGGGTTTTCTCCATTCGTTCTGGCCAATCTCACCGTGGCCCACGTGGACTTCGGGATGGTCGCCATCCCGCCTCTCGTCGTCATCGCTCTTGACGAGCTCTTGATCCGACAGCGTCGGCGCCCAGCCGTGACGGGCGCTGTCCTTGGTGTCCTTATAGGTTTGCAATTCCTTGTCGGAACCGAGGTCTTGATCCTGACGGTTATCGAAGTCGCAATCGGATGCATCTTTGTCATTGTCTCCAACACAAAGCAGAGGCCGTTAGTCGACAGGGAGACCGGAGCGCGAGCGGTGGTCGGACTATCCGTAGCAGCCATCACTAGTCTCGCACTCCTTGCCTACCCCGTCTGGTTTGCATTCGCCGGTCCTGCCCACTTTTCTGGATCAATCCATCCAGGTCTGAAGCTGAGCACTCTTGAAGCGTCTGGCCGAGCGTTTCTCATTCCTACTCAAGCCTCCGTGTCGGTCTTTTTCCGCATTTTGGGCGGATACCAAGGGTCGGTGTTCTCCGAAGAGTACTTTGGTATCGGGGTCATTCTCGTGTGTCTCGGCGGACTTGCCATCTGGAGGAAAGACCGACTCCTGTGGCTGTTCGGAATTCTCTCTCTCGTGGCCTTCGTCTTCGCCACATCCTCGGGATTCATTCTCGCGGGCGTCCCGCTCCTGAAGAACATCGTGCCATCTCACTTCGTGCTGTTTGCCTATCTCACCGTCGCCGTAACTTTGGGCATCGTCGTCGACCGCACTCGGACGAAAGTGCGCGATCACTGGATTGACGATTCAACGCGGACTTCGACGGACGAAGCTTCTAATTTAGCAAGACGTTTAGGTCGGTGGATCGGAGCTCTCGCGGGCTTCGCCGTGGCTGGACTCGCCGTGGTCCCGCCCGCCGTCTACTTAGGCAAGAGCATTCCGATCACCGTCGAACCGGTCGTCTTACCCACCTGGTTCCAGAATGTGGCACCTCACCTGAAAGGGCACCCCATCGTTCTGGCATTGCCTGCACCGTTTACGGCGACGACCCCCGGTTTGACCTGGCGAGCCCCAAATGGACAGAGTTACCTTCTAGCCATCTCAGGGAAACAGAGCGCCATGACGTGGCAAGCGCTGGGGGGTCAGCACTACTCGATCGTGGGCCCGGGTGGTCTCGGCGCCGGGGTCAGGCATCGTGCGGGCGAAGATCAGGGACAGAACATCATCACCCAAGTCACATTCGCCTACGCCTCCAAGCCAGCCGTAACCTCGGACGACATCGTCGCCGTACATCGTGCCCTTTCGGAATGGGGCGTTACGACCGTGGTACTCCCCGACCAACGCGCCCTGCCGAGCTACGAACAGGTCGCTTCGGTCACGGATATGGCAGCACTGATCGCTGCGGCTACCGGGGCCCGACCAGCTCACATCGCAGACGCCTGGGTATGGCACGGTGTCGACCGTGATTTGCCTAGGTCATACCCGGATTCGGCTCAATATGCTCGATGCACAGCTGGTCTGGCAGGTAGCGGAATCAGTGCCGTTGACCGAACCACCAGCTGTGTGCTGTCAAGCTGATCCATGCCGTCCCTCGCGTCGGCGTCGTAGCCGACAATGACAAACGGGCTAGAAGCCGTCGGGGCTAGGTTGGTCCTATCTCAATTACATCACGGCGGTGACCGTGCCAAACGAGAACTGGACCGGATCGTGGTCACGTGCCGTGACAGATCGTCCAACTGTTCACCGTTCGACATGATGCGGGCGCTCTGATTACACCCACGACCGACTCCCGAGATTGACCATCAAGCCCAGTCCCAGTCGCTGGCGGCGGCCGGGTGGGGCGATGACGATATAGACTCGGTTGCGCTTGTTTGCCGCTTGATCGTTGTCCGAATTCCGCTGCTGTATACCGCTTTGAAACGGGGGGCCATGTCTGGCGGACCTTCAGGGACTCGGTTGGCCATGTCGGCCACCGGTCGTTTGGGTTCCTTCCTGCGGACAAATGTCGGCGCTCTCCTCAGCGATTTTGTGCCGGTAGCGATCTCCCTGGTCTTGTCAGCCGCCTTTATCGTCAGGTCTGCTTCAACGCTCCAAGGCCGCCGCGCCTACCTTCTCTTCGACGATGCGGCCATCTCGATCACCTACGCTCGCAATTTCGCCAACGGCCACGGCCTAGTCTGGGTAGCGGGTCAGCATCCAGTTGAGGGGTACAGCAACTTCCTGTGGACCTTGTGGATGGCTGTCATCGAGTTGGCCCATCCGTCGGACCAGATGGCCGGATTCTGGATCATGGTGTCTGGAGCAATGTTGCTTGCTGCCAACGTTTACCTGGTCGTACGCATCGCGAGACGCCTCGCCCCAGACTCTCGGCTCGTGCCGCCGTTGGCCGGCCTCGCCACAGCTGTCTATTACGGTCTGAACTCGTGGACATTGGCTGGCATGGAGACAGGACTCGTCGCGACCCTGTCCTCTGGGGCTGTCCTCTGCACTCTCAGAGCCTGCGATAACGGAAGCCCGCCGAGGCGACGGACTGTCCTCCTCGTGGGGTCCGGCATGCTTTTGGCGCTGGCCGTCCTGACACGTGACGACGCCCTCATCGTGGCCCTCGTCGTCATCGGTTTCGTTGTCGTGTACCTGCGACCCATGTTCAAGATGGCCGTCTTCGTCGCCACACCCGTGTTCGTCGCCGAAGTAGCGCACCTGGCTTTCCGACTGGCGTACTACGGCTACCCGGTTCCTAACACCTATTACCTCAAGCTCCAAGGGATTCCCTTGATATGGAGGGTGAATCGGGGACTTGTCGTGCTCGCCCAGAGTGCGACCATGCTGCTGGTTGTGCCGCTCGCCTTGGCAATCGCATACGTAGTGTTATCGCGCTTGAACCGGCGCGCCGTGGCACGGGGCACCTGGCTCCTCCTCGGCATTGTCGCTGCTGAGGCCGTCTATTTGGTGTACATCGGCGGCGATTCCTACGACGTATCGTTTACGGACCGTTACCTCGGTCCGCTAGTGCCCTTCCTGCTCATTGTCGCAATTCTCGGGGCGTTCGAACTCGCGCGTAAGGCGCGCACGTCACTGCTCCCGATTGTCATCGGTGGCTCAGCCATCGTGGTAGCTGGAATCCTTGTTTGGTCGTCCTTTCTGTCGACGTGGCAGATCCAAATTGTTCCTGCCCCCCGGTGGCACCTCACTTCGTGGGCTGCGACCGTGCTCATCGCGGGCGCGGCCGTAGTTGGGGTCGGAGTCGCGGCCCGGTACAAGGTATTGTCCGTCGGCGCAACGACGCTCGCGTTGGCCTTGATCGCAGTGGTGTCCGTTAATCTGGTTCCCTCCTACACCTGGTCCCAAAGCGGCTTCTTTAGCTATAACCTGGACCTAGGAGCCGCGACTGAAGGCGTCGCCTTGACCAAGTCGACACCTCCTACGGCCAAGGTAGCGGTCATCGGCGCTGGCAACATCACCTTCTTTGACCACCGTCCGTCGGTCGATCTCCTTGGGTATTCCGATCATGTTGTCGCCACGGGGAAGCCACATCAACTCGGGTGGTTCCAGCCTGGTCACGATAAATGGAACTACGCCTATAGCGTTGCGAAACTACGACCCGATGTCGTCATGGGGCTTTTCGACCCAACAACGGCTGATCTATCGAACATGACAAGGTGGGGATACCAAAGCTTCGTAGACCCGCCGTATGTTGGAGTTGTCTACTTCCTACCTGGCTGGTTCCACCCGGCAGACTTCGTGAGGGCGTTGATCGAAAGTAGACGGACCTGACTATCGAGAGCTCTTCTAACCCGCTCCCGGATCCTTGCGTGGAACGATAGAAGTTGTTGAACATCCCTAACCACCGCTATGGCCGAGTGCGTCGTCAGGCACCTAGTGCCGCGTCAGGCAACGTTTGCGCGCTTTACCAGTTCACGTAGGTTTTCGTCCCGTGCATTGCGGTTCCGCCAGGCGATGTAACGACGGATCAGGGCGCCCTCGGCTTCATGGCTTTCATGGTCTGTGCCGTCGAGGCAGAAGTAACGCAGGGCGGTGAACTGGGCTTCGATCCGGTTGAGCCAACTGGCGTAGTGCGGGGTGTAGGCCAGTTCGACGTTGTTGGCCTTGGCCCAGTCGTCGACCCGGGTGTCCTTCTTCGTCGACAGGTGCGGGCTGAAGTTGTCGAGCACGATGGCCATGCGGACGCTCGACGGGTGGAGGGTGCGGACATAACTCAGGAAGGCGAGGAACTCGGTGCGTCCCTTCCTGCTCTTCACGTGCCCGTAGAGCTTGTCGGCCGACAGGTCGTAGGCGGCCAGAAGGTGACGGACCCCGTGGGGACGGGTGAAGGTAGCCCGACGCCGGCGGCGCGGTCGGACCTTCGTGATGTCCACGCCGTCGCGTTCGGCCCACTGGCGTCCGGGATGGGGCTGGAGGTTCAAGGGACCGAACTCGTCGTAGCAGATGACCACCTGGGGATCACCCCTCCTCCGCTGGACTTTCCCGTCGGCGATGTCGTAGAGCTCGAGGACCCTGTTCTTCTTCACCTCGAAGTCGGGGTCGTTGGACTCCTTCCAGGTTTTGATGGCTTGAAAGGAGACACCCTCCTCGTGGAGAAGCGCCCGGAGTCCTTCATGGCTGATGTCGTCGACCACCCCCTTTCGCACCAGGTGGTCGGCCAGCTTGGCCAGCGACCACGTGGAGAAGGGTTCGTCGTGGTCGATCGGGCGACCGAGGGCGACCTTCTCGATGGCCCGACGTTCAGGCAGAGTGAACTTCGGCGGCCGCCCGCCGGTGTACTTGGGGGCCAAGGAATCGAACCCGTCGGCGTTGAAGTTGTGGAGCACCGCCCGGACCCGATCCTCGGAGGTGAAGGCGATCTCGGCGATCTGGGGAACGTCCATCCCCTGGGCCGACCACAGAACAACCTGGGCCCGCCGCCACCTGACCACCGACCCCGAATCCCGACGGATGATCCGCAGGAGCCGGTTGCCCTCGTCGCTGGTGATCTCCCTGACTCGCACGCGTTCGGCCATGCGCCTACTCTGCGCGACCAGGAGATCAAAGTGGTGGACGCGACCCCCCAACGTTGCCGGTCACGGCACTAGTTCGTCTTCGTCCGGCCTTTCGTGCGCGCTTCCGGACTCCTATCCGAATCTCATCCCATGATTCGCAGGACGACCACGCCAACCTGCGGCCACGACCAGTGAAGCCATCGTCGCCCGGGTGTGCTTTCGCGGACTCGGTCCATCGGGGGATCCGTTACGCGGAGCGTTTCGGGCAACCTGGATGCAAGATTCTTCTGGGTCCGGTTCTGATGAGGTGGACGAACCCACTGACTGAGCCGTTTCCAAGGACGGGAGATTCTAGGCTTAGAGGTCATGTCGGCTCCCCACCCGCTCGACAGTGAGTAGTACGACCACCAGGGAGCGTATAACCGCTCTTGACGGGCTCCGAGCTGTCGCCCTCCTCATCATCATGGGATACCACTTTGGGGTTGGCTGGCTCCAAGGCGGTTTCTTCAGCCTGGACATCTTCTACGTACTTTCCGGCTATCTGATCACCGACCTGCTGCTGGGGGAGTACCGCAAACGTCGCCTCATCAAACTGTCGGCCTTTTGGCTGCGTCGCGCGCGGAGACTGTTGCCCGCATTGCTTATCGTGCTCGTCGCCGCGACCTTAATGGTGCGGTTCGCTGAGCCAGCCGGGCTCTACACGGGCTTCCGGATGGATGCGCTCTCGGCTCTGTTTTACTTTTCCAACTGGTGGCAAATCGCCACCAGCAGCAATTACTTTGTAGCCACCGGAGCGGTCTCCCCTCTCACCCACACGTGGTCGCTGGCCGTGGAAGAGCAATTCTACCTGATCTGGCCGCTGGTTGTTCTCGTTGTGATGGGCCTGAGCCGGAGCTTCGGGCGAGGGGTAAAGAACCTACTGGTTCTGTCTGTAGTGGGTGCCATCGCGTCGACTTTCGAGATGGCCTTGCTCTATAGCCCGAGTGCCAATCTCACTCGGCTCTATTTCGGCACCGACTCGCACGCCCAGTCCATCCTCGTGGGTGCAGCGCTGGCCTGTGCCATGACCATCATCCAGCTACGCCGAGAAGCTGAGGGCATGGCCCCACGGGCTCGATCCCGGATCGCTCGTCGAGGTCTTGTCCTTCTAGGCATGGCCGGCGTCGCCGGCACTCTGACTCTGACCTACCTGCAAAATGGCACGTCATCGTTCGACTACCAGGGTGGGTTCATGCTTTCGGCGCTTTCGGCGGCGGCCATCATCATCGCAGCAGCATGCGTGCCTCACGGCCCGGTGGCCAACCTTCTCTCCCTTCGACCACTGGTGTGGCTCGGCACCATCTCTTATGGAGCCTACCTTTGGCACTACCCCGTCTCCATCTACCTCGACGCCGCGCGCACCGGCCTCGGCGGACTCGCGCTCATAAGCATCCGCTTCGGATCCACGATTCTGTTGGCCACCCTCAGCTTCTATCTGGTCGAACGCCCGGTCATGATCAGAACGTTCTGGCGGTCGTTGAAATCCGGCATTCCCGCCCTTGCCCTCGTTGCGGGAACCGTCGCCGTCGTTCTCGCTGGCACTGTCTCGAACACATTGGCCGTTCCGTCAGCTGCTGCAACCCCTAACCCGGCAACACCGACGACCGCCACGACCGTCCCAATTCTCTTAGTCGGTGACTCCACCGCCCTTACTTTGGGATTTTCCCTCGCATACCCTCCGGAAGCCTCGAAATACGGAGCTCACGTGATCGATACCGCCACGGAGGGGTGCGGCGTCGCAGAAGGTCGTCTCATCGAAGCGTACGGCACGATCCGGGTGGTCAAGGGTGCCTGCAGCCCCGACTCCGCCATAGCGGTCCAGTGGCCGGCATTGCTTGAACATGACCTGATCCATTATCGACCGCGGGTGGTCATCTTGCTGGCTGGCTACTGGGAGGTATTCGACCGAACAGATCTGGCCGGGCACTTCACCAACATCACACACCCAATCTATGCCCGATACGTCAAGGACCAGCTCCTACGATTTGTGTCGATCGCCATCTCGACCGGGAGCCGTGTTGTGTTAATGACCGCTCCTTACTACGACGCCAGCGAGCTACCCGACGGGCAATCTCCGGTACAGGACGATCCAGGGCGCGTGAATGACTACAACGATCTCGTTCGCGAAGTCGCCTTGGCCGACCCACACTCGGTGACGCTCATCCGCCTAAATCGCATTGTCAGTCCCCAAGGTCGATACACGAGCACCATCGGGAATATCATCGTACGGGCTCCCGATGGAATCCATTTTCCGTTCTACCAACCCTCCCACGAAAGCAGTCCCATGCCCGACACTCTTGCTCAAGTGGAGTCGCTGGCACGATGGCTGGACCCGAAGCTCTTCCCCCTCATCATGAAGGCGGCTCACGAGTAGCCAGCGAGGTCTGGGTAAGGCTCTACAAGACGCGTGATGGCTGGCACGCAGAACACCGGCCTCGAGAGCCTGCAGCCCGGCCAGATCGACGGATCAGGGGGATCCGGCCCTTTGGTCGTGTCACACATATACGCCGATCGCGAAAAGCACGACCCACGCGAGACCGAGAAGCTGAAGCATCCGGTCCCCAAGTGCCAGGTCCTCAGGCGCTCCGCCTTGTCCCCCCTCGAAACGCAGCTCGAGGTGCAGCACAGCCAGGACGACGGGAACGATCGAGAGTTCGAACCAGATCGGGTGGGAGTGGTGCGATCGAGTGACCGTAGCAGAGCGCTCGAAGGCCCACAGGCAGTAGGCCGTCAGCGTCACCGAGGCGGCAATCAATCGCACCGTGCGCAGGAAGGCGGCGGGGTAGGCGCTGAGCGCAGGGCGGTGGGCACTGCGCCCTTCCCCCAGATCGGTGTGCTCGGCGCTTCGCTTCCCCGCCACCACTAGGAGTGCACCGAACGAGGTCACGATGACAAACCAGTCCGACAAGAAGACATGTGTGGCAATTCCGCCGGCGATGGCCCGCAAGACAAATCCGGATGACACGCAGGCGAGGTCGATCACCGGCTCGTGCTTCAGGCGCAAGGAGTACGCCGTCGATACCGTCAAGTAGAGGGCGATCACGAGGGCCAAGCGGCCTCCGGCCAGCCACCACGCAAGGCCGATCGCAATGGCCATGACGGCGACTCCGGTCCAGCCTGCTACCGGAACCGGAATCTCACCTGCGGCAACGGGCCGCTCGCGCTTGATCGGGTGGTGCCTGTCCGAAGCGGCGTCGATGGCATCGTTCAATAGATACGTGCCCGACGCGGCGAGACAGAACACACCGAAGGTTGCCGTGGCTCTCAGGGCGTCATTTCCATGCGAAAGAACACCCGCAGCACCCGGAGCCGCGAATACCAAGATGTTCTTTACCCATTGACGCGGACGTGCGGTACGAAGGAGGGCATGCACACTCGCCCAGTGCGTTCGAGCCGGAACGTCTGACTTCGGACCTTCAACGGCCGCCGTTCGAACGGGGATAAAAGCGTTTGCCCCGCCGGAGTCGGCTGAGCGCCTGTCCGTGACGCGGCTGGGCCTCCGCTCGGTTGTCTCCTGTGCTCCGCGACGCTCCATGTGCACTCAGAATCCTTTACGGAGGTGCGAGGCACCCATGCATCGCTTAGCCAGTACTAACACTAGGCAGAGATTGCCGGGTTCTCCTCGTCAGATTTGACGAAGAATCGATCCTAGGCAGTCACGCCTTATGGGAGTGTTGGTCTGTGTTGATATCCGTTTGGCCGTGGCGGCGCCAAAGTCACCGCCGTCGACCACCTGACAACCCCGCAACCAACTCACGGTGTCTCGAACCCGGGTGACACGTCCGCTTCCGGCGATGGGGCCTGGTCGGCCGGTCGTCTGCGTTCTTCGACGACCACCGCGCAGAGGACGGCACACAGTGCCACCACGGAGCAGATCTCCGCAGGAGCACCGACGGCTCTTGCGGTCAGAGCGAGTGTGGGGTTCGGGTGCAAGGCGACGATGATGCCGGCCGTTGCGAATGCCGCACCTCCGATGGCTGCGATGACGCTGCTCCCCCACTTCTTGGTCACAACCACAAGTGGAACCAGGAGCAGGAACAACCATCCTCCGACACAGAGGACCACGACTGCGGCAACGGCGGCCAGGACAACTCCGGGCAGCTTTCGCCGTGGTCCGATCGGATCACCGACGGAGCGGCGCCGGTCCCCCAAAGCCAGGATGAAGAGCCCCACCAGGAATATTCCACCAATCGCCAGTCCAGCGCGGTAGGAGTGATCCGGGGTAAAGGTCATGGTCATGGTCCCCGATGTGCCTGCAGGAACGACCCAACCCTGCTCCCAGCCATCGAGGCTCACTGGCTTCAGCGTTTGACCATCGAGTGTCGCCACCCATCCGGGATTGAAGTTCTGAGCGACCTGGACATAATTGGCTGGACCGGCTCCGACCTCGAACGTTCGTTTCGAGGGTGTCCAGGACAGGACCCGCACGCTCCGTCTGACGATGTCACTTGCGGTTCGGACACCCGCGGGCGGTTGCTGTACGAGTAGTCCCGTGACACGGAACGGACTTCCGGACGGAAAGGCGAGTATATGACTCCCCGCCGTCAGGTGGGTTTCTCCAGAGGTGCAGATGCGCATGTTCATCGGCTGTAGATTGATCAGGTTTCCGAGTGTCCCGGTGACCACCGTCGGAAGTGACGCATTGTCAACTTGCACGGAAGGACCAGTGCCACAAGGGAGCGTCACTGCCGTGGAGAGAGCGGGCGAAGTATTCACCTGATGACCGAGCGCCGGAATGCCGACCGACGACAGGCCAACTGGCAGGGCCACCTTGTGGCGAACCGGCAGGAACGCGGAGCGAGCGCCCGTCGGAATCGCCGATACCCGCTTGGCGACGCCGACGAACTGAATGGTGAGGGTGTCGGTAGCCACAGGGGCGAAGGAGACGATCCCCCCCTCACGGGGGATGGAGACCCGGCGGATCTGCGTGGGACTGGTGATCACCACGTGCGTCGGACGGCTCGCCTGACTGGATAACCCGAGCGAGATCGATCCCACCGAACGAATACCCTTCCAATGCAGAGTCAGCGACGGATCCCGATCGTTCAGCCCGGCCACCCAGGGAGACGAGGACGTCTCCAGCAGGTTCTCCGGCCGGAAACGAGGTAGAGACCGGAGCCAGGAGCTGGCCGAGATCTGGACCGACTGGCGGGCCGGTGTTGCTACCTGAGAGAGGAGCTGCTCGAGGGGCGCACCGGGGTTCGGCACAGCGGTGCCGCTGATGGTGGCAGACATCGCCTTGGGCAGGAGGAACCGTCGGGCGAACGGCTCGACGCTTGTCGTCGGTCCCGAGAATGCGAGATCGGGATTCGTGACTGGATCATTGACGCTCAGAATGGGGGGATTGCGCGTCGCTGCCGAGAATGCGGCCGATTCGTCGCTCGGAAGCTGCATGGCTGGCCGGAAGGTGACCCCCGGAATGCTCACATCTCGTATGCCGGCGCCGAGCCGGGGTATCGACGCCTTGGTGGCCGGTCGGACCCCGGCGATGGTGATCATGAGGTGCTGGGTGCTGCCCGGCACGACGTTGACCGAGACGGGGGTGTTCCGCACCGGAATGTACCGGGTGACTGATCCGCGATCGGTGGTGATCGTGGCCCACTCGATGCTCGGGCGCGCCGGGGAGTCGTCCAGGGGAGTGATGACGATCGAGGTCAAGGGCACGGCACGATCGAACGTGATCGACACCCACTGACCAACCGATTTATCCACGTCCGCGGCCACCCAGGCCGTGGCGGGATTGCCGTCAAATGCCGAGGTCGGCCCCTCCGACGGCTCCAGGATGAGCGGCGTCGACCCGAAGGTGCTGGATAGCACGGAAAGGGCCCCGATGGGCGCCGCCACCGTCTGTGCGTCGCTGGCACCCAACGACCCATAGGTCAACGGGATCGAGCTGAACGGGCCCTGGTCCGGACCGAGGAGGTACGAGAGGTTGTCGTCGATCAACCCGAACGATACGGCTCGTCGTTGGTTCCCGTCAGTGATCGCCCAGGTCGCACCGACACTCGACGCGGCGCCGGCCGCGTGCGGGTCCTTGGCCAACACCGCCGCCCGTCCCGCCAGTTCACCTGTGGCGGCGATGGGGAGAAGCGATCCGCTCGAACCACTGACGATGACAGGGTTGGAGACCGGGAAGGTCCGAACCTCGGAGACGGCCCCGTCGACCTTGTAGATCTCGACCGGTCGGAGACGGAGATACGTGGCCGAGTCGTAGAGCTGCAGATCGCCGGGGGCAACCTGCGAACGCGGCAGGTACGGTCCGAACCCGGCGACCTCCACGAGTCCGGGAGTTTCGCTCAGAACCTGGTGGATCTGTGCGGGTGGAGGCGCTCCGGTGGCGCGTAGGTTCAGGTCATTGCGCTCGACGACGTAGTCGATCCCGGACCTGGCGAGAAACGGCGCGAGTCCGGGTTGCGGGGAGCCGGTCGATAGGGCGGCTTCGACGGCACTCAGCATGTCGGTGTTCCCGTTGGATCCCAGCGGGATGATGGACCGGGCAGTGACCGAGGTAGAGGTGAGGACGGAGAGAGGTTCGTCCTGAGGCTTGCCCCAGGTGTAGTCGGCAAAGTCGGCACCCGGGACGAGCATCGCCGCCTGATGCCCTTGATGGCCGTCCAGCCAATTAGCCGCTTGCGTCCAATAGTGAGGAATCGCCGTGAAGCCGCCGGGCGGATAGAGGTTCTGCTGCCAGAAGGGGACGGCCGCGATTGCGACGGCGACTACGGCGATCAAACCGGTCAGAACGCGTAGACGTCGCAGGCGCAGACTCTGGGCCCACCGAGCTGTGATGCCATCGACCGAGATGGTCGACACCAACCACGTCAGACCCAGCGCCAACGGCAGTGCGACATCCGGGGAGAACTTCGATACGTTCCGGAGAGGCCCGAGACCCCCCGACAGCAACGTGATCACATGGGACGAGAACGGGCCGCCCAAGGCGCCGCGGTAGCCGATGGCGATGACCACCACGCCGAAGCAGAATCCGGCCACCAGGAACAGGCGCTCCGGAATGCGCCGCGCCAGCCCGGCGAGGCCGAGAGCTGCCACCAGCGATGTCGCCACGATCGCCACCCACGACGTGACCAGCGTCCATCCACCGGGGACGAGCGGACCTCCCAGGTCGTCGTAATTCTGCCAGTTGGACGTTCCACGTAGGGCGGCGAAGACGGAGCCCGGTCCCGTGGTGACGGAGGACGTTTCTGTGTACGGAAGGTAGTTGTACCCGTACTTGCCCTGCAGAACGGTCGGAACGGCCCACCAGAAGCACGCCAACACGACGGAGACCATCCACCATCCCGTCAATGCGCGGCGTCGTGGCCCCGGGGCCCGGGTGTAGAGCCAGATCACCGCGAGGGGCAGCGTCGAGACGATGACCGTCGCATTGACCCCCCCCATGAGAGCGATGGCCACACCGGATCTGGCAGCGGCGCGTCTGGGAGAGCCCCCTCGCGATCCCACGACCAATGGCTGCAACACCCACGGTAGGAACACCACCGCTAGGAGCAGCACCGAGATGGCGGCCCAGTCGACGACGATGGGGATCACGCAGTAGGAGATCGCGCCGAGAACTCTGGCCCACCGCTTCCCGATCCCGAGCGCTTCCGCCAGGCGAATCACACCCCACGCCCCGATTGTGAGCAGCAGAGCCAACCAGATCCTCTCCGAGCACCACACCGGTACATGCAACAGGTGCATCAGCTCGAAGAAGGGCGCCATGGGGAAGAGGTAACCGAACGTCTCGACCTGGACGGATCCGGAGGCGACCGACTGACTCCAGAAGTGAAGCGCCGACCCCATCCAAGCCAACGGCGCCATAATGACCGGTAGCTTCGTGTCGTCGATGATCAGGCCCGGCGCCTGGATGAATGTCAGCGCGAGAAAGAAAACGCCGAGTCCGGCCAATGCCCTTCGACTCAGCGGGTCAGCACAGGGTGTGTCCACTGGCTCGGACGTCGTGCTCAGCGGAGACTCCACTCCGCTCTTCCCCTGCAGGATGGTCATGGGCGTCGCGCGGCTGCCGACTCGACGACATTCGTCGCGATCACCGAGAAGTCGCGCGCCACCTGGTCCCAAGCAAAATTGGCGCCGTGGCGTCGGGCGCCGTCCGACAATCGCTCACGCAGAGACCGGTTGTTCGCCAGCTCGATCATTTGCCGAGCGAGATCCGCCTCGGAGTCGACGAGGATCCCGGTCACGCCGTCCACGATGGCATCCCTGACGCCGGGAACATTGAACCCGAGTGCCGGGGTACCGACCTCCGCGGCCTCGATGATCACGATTCCCCATCCCTCGTGGTGCGCGGGATGAACGAGAGCCCACGCCTGGCTCATAAGACGCCACTTTTCATCTTCATCCACACGACCGGCGAACACCACGCCGTCGCCGGCCACCGCCTCCAGGGACTCCCGGTCGGGGCCATCGCCGATCACCATCAGCTGGCCGCCGGTGACCGGTCGTACTTCTTCCCAGACACGCAGAAGGAGGTCGACCCGCTTGTGCGGCACGAGCCTCCCGACGCAGACGAAAAGCGGTGTTGGCGAACGCTGGCCCCCCGTGACGGAGGGGGGGTCGACCCCACTTTGCAGGACATGGATCCGACTTCGGTCGACGCCGATGTCCTCCAATGCCGACGCCGTCGAGGAGGAGATCGCCATGAACGGCACCCGTCGATAGACGAGGGGCATGATCCGCGACTCGGTAAAACGCCCGGCGGCGGCCAGTAGAGGGGAGAACCGCTGGTCCCACTGCTCGCTGTGTATGTGGTACACGCAGGCGAGAATTGCCTTCCTGCGCCACAACGGCGAGAAATACGGAAGCCCGGCCTCCGCGTCGACCAGGAGATCCCAATCGCGCACCGTCCGATAGTGCACGAACGGCGCTCTCGCGTACTGAGAAAACGTGCCTCCCAAATTGATCACGGGATAGGCCCGCTCCGCCACAGGACCCCCGCAGAGGTGCACGACCTCGTGGCCCATATCTTGAAGTTCAACCGCGAGCCGGTCGATAAATACCTCGGCCCCACCGGCCAATTCATTGGCAAGATCGCGCCAACTCATGAACGCTATGCGCATGGGAACTCCGCTGTGGAACGGAGAGCCACCGAAGGTCCGCCGGCTACACGAAGAGGCGATCTTGCCGACACCGGTGTTCCCCCGTAGGGCCGTCAAGGTGAAATGGTCACCTTAGCCCACGGCCAAATCGTCGCGACCGCGGTGGGATCAGAACGCCGGTGCGGAAACGGCCGGAGCAACTCGGTCGACCGCCGGCTCCTCCTCGCGTCGCAAACCTGCGACGATGCGGACATCCGTCGCCACGATGGGTGCGAGCAGCGATCCGAAATCCACGCTCAACGCTTCGGGATCGTAGGATTCGAAGACAGAGATCAAACGCTTCGAGGCCTGCTCGGCAACGTCCTCGGGCAGGCAAGGCAGCAACACCGCTGTCCCCTGTTCCCATTTGACAATGAGATCCGCTCTGCGCGTCGAGGGTCGGAAGAGGGCAGCTGCCGTTTCGATCGGAACATCACGCATCAGCACACCCTGGACCCGGGGGCGGACCTTCCGAGTCATTCGCATCCTCGTCAAATCTCCGAGCATCTGCATTCCATCACGCATCGGCCGGATGTGGCTCCCGGTTATGTCGGACCAACGGACGGGGACTTGATCGATCTGTAGACCTAGTCTCGCCGCCAGATCGAGCACCTCCACGTCGAAGGCGAAGCGCTCCATCCGGATGCCGTGGAACAGGAGCTTGGCGATCGAGCCCTGGAACGCCTTGAATCCGCACTGGGTGTCCATGTAGGGCAGCTTCGTCATCGACGCCACCACCATCCCAAATGTGCGATTCATCACGGCTCGGCGGACGCCACGCTTCTCCACGACCGATGCTTTGTGTCCCCGAGAGCCGACTGCGACATGATTGCTGTCGAGCGCCCGCAACAAGGAGGGGAGATCATCTGGATCGGCTGCCATGTCGGCGTCGATGTATGCGATCACATCCCCCCGTGCGTGCATCACACCAGCCTTGACGGCTGCTCCTTTTCCGCAGTTGCGGCCCAGGGTCAGCACCGATGACTGGGGCCACGAGCTCAGGTGGCTTCGTGCCAAGTCGGCCGTGTTGTCCGTGCTGCCGTCGTCGACGACGAGGATCTCGGTATCCTCCGGGGATACCCGCTCCATCAGCTGCTCCAGGCCGCTCGCCAGCCGATTACCTTCGTTGAAGGCGGGTATCACCAGACTCAGGTTCGTCGTCACCACGTACCCCCCTATTGGACGCGTCCCCCCGTGGAGCAGGCACTGGGTACACAGACACCTGTCGCAACGTCCACCCCGAGAGTACCGGCGGGGGGCTCAGATCACCTCGTCACAATTGAGGGTATTGGCGGCTCGCCGGCCCCTTCTGGGCTCGGTTGTCCGGGATTTGATGAGCCGGTGGGAGCCCGGGTGGGGGACGTCGGATTCTGGGTCTGACCTGGCCATGGGCAAGCGTCGAACTCCACCGGTGTAAGCATGTCCTGCACGGCGAGATGACGACGGGGGAAGCTGACGTGAGGAGCTCGGCGGCGATGCCACACCGGTTCCGTGTCTTGTTGTCCACCCACAACGGAGAGCGCTTTCTGCGCCAGCAGGTCGAGAGCGTGCTGAACCAGCGGGACGTGGAGCTGCAGCTGCACGTGCGCGATGACGGTTCGAACGACGGGACGGTGGCTCTTCTCCGCGACCTCGCCGAGGCCGACAGGCGGCTCACGTTCAGCGAGGGCGAGCGTATGGGTGCGGCCCAGAGCTACCTGACGATGCTGTCCCAGACTCCCGAGGACGTCGACTTCGTCGCCCTCTGCGATCAGGACGACGTCTGGATGGACGGCAAGCTGGCCCGGGCCGCCGAATGGCTGTCAGAGGTCGAAGGCCCTGCCATGTACTGCAGCGCCGTCGAGGTGGTCGACGAGGACCTCCGACCCCTCGGGGTGCACCGCACATCCCGACGTGGCCCCGCCCTCGAGAACGCGCTGGTGCAGAACATCGCCACCGGCTGCACCATCGTCGTGAACGGGTCCGCCCCGCACCTCTTCCGCAAGGTGCCCAACCACCCGGTCATGCACGATGCATGGATCTATGCCGTCATCGCGGCAACCGGGGTCGTGCGCTACGACCCCGAGACGTGGGTCTTCTATCGGCAGCACCAGGAGAACACGATCGGACTGGCCGCCTCACCGGCAGCCCAGTGGGTGCGGCGGTTGGGCCAGCACGTGAGAACGGGTGGGGAGCGGGTGCACACACATCAGGCTGTCGAACTCCTCCAGCTTCTCGACCTGGATGCCACGCCGCAGGCGCGATCCACACTCACCCGGTTCGTCGAGGCTCAGGCGTCCGTCGTCGGTCGCGTGCGCTACGCCTTAACCGGGCCGGCGTTCCGCCAGCGCCGCATCGACAGCGTCGTCTACCGCGTTCTCTGCGCCCTGGGCCGCATCTGACTCGAAGCCGGCGCCTCTCTCGAAGGACCGGTCGGTGAGGACCCGGAGCACGGGGTCACCTCGTCATGACGCCCGGAAGGGTCCCGATCCACTCCAGCCACTATCTTGGAGCGGTGCCTGCCTCAAAGAGCAAGCGGCGTGCGAAGCCTCAGCCCCAGCAGCGACGGGCCCCGCAACGACCGGTGACCCAGGCTCGTCGGGCGACTTCTCCCCGCGGTCCGGTGGCATTGCCATCGTGGCCGGTGTGGGTCTGGGTGTGGATCGCCACCACCGTCCTCTTCCTCCTCCTGAGGGCCGGGGGTGCGATCCAGTCGGTCCCGCTGGTGTTCTTCCTCTCGGCCGTCGCCGGTGCGCTCTTCTTCAGCCTGGACCAGCTGCGGACGGTAGGGCCCGCCCACCCACTGCTCCGCGTGCGCCAGGTCCTGCTCGTCGTGTTGATCGTGGCCATACCCCCCCTGATCGACCCCACCACGACCGAGATCGAGAATCTTCCCCGACTCGTTCTGATCGTCGTGGCCGCCGTCGCGATCGTCGGCGTCTGGGCCGTCGATGCCGTCTGGAGCGGATGGCGACCGCGTCGGCTCGTAAACGGCTTCCAATGGGTGCTCCTCGCCATCGTCGTCTGGTTCGGCGTGACCACCTTGACGAGCGCGGAGCCCCGGCAGAGCCTGCTCGGGCGGTTCGGTTCGTACGAGGGACTCATCCTCATCGCCGCTCTCGCCGTCCTCACCTCGGCCCTGGCCGAGAGCTTTACCTTCGAGGCGCTCCCCGCGCTCTTCAGAGTGGTGGTGGCGTCGACCGTGCCCGTGATCGTGTACGGACTGATCCAGATCTACGGGTTCGACGTGGACAAGCACGCGCATTGGGATTTCATCCAGTGGGCCCACCCCTACCACAACGTCTTCGCCACCTTCGGAAACCCCAACCATCTGGGGGGGTATATCGCCATCGTCCTGCCCCTCGGGGTGGTGACAGCGGTCCTGGCGCGTCATATCTGGGAGCGCGTCGCGCTGTGGGCCTGGGTCGCCGTCGTCGTTCTCGTGCTCCTGCTGCAGACGGCAGCCCGCGGCGCCTGGTTGGGTGTCTTCGTCGGCGGGTTGATCCTTGGTGCGGGCCTCCTCCCCCGCATTCGGGCCAGCGCCCGCACCGTGGCCCTCGTGATCGCGGGGGGACTGGCGGTCGCCGTCGTCCTTCTCGCCGCCGGCAGCCGGTTCCTCGGAGCCAAGGCGGCGGCGCTGTTCCGATTCGGGTCGGGCAGCTCCGTCTCGCAACGCTACGGGTACTGGTCGGCGGCCATTCACAGCGCGGCACATCACCCTCTCGTCGGCACCGGACCCGACACCTTCGCAGTGACCTACACCCGTTATCAGGACGCGGCGTTGGCCAAGACACTCGGATCCGGGCTCTTCGTGAACGGTGCGCACAACATCTTCTTTTCGTGGCTGTCCAACGAGGGGGTGCCGGGCCTCCTGCTCCTCATTGCTCTCGTCGCACTGGCCATCGCCTCCGGGGTGCGCGCGTGGCGGTCCGTCAGGATGAACGAGGACGTCCCTGAGACCGGCCCGGCTTCGAATCGGGTGCCGGGAGAGCACCGTCGATACATGGTGACGGCGTTGGTGGCCGGTCTGGTGGGTTACTTCGTCCAGGCCTCTTTCGACGTCGAGCAGGTCGCGACCCTCTCCACCGCCTTCGTCGTGCTGGGACTCCTGGGAATCGTGAACCGCGGTCTGTGGCCCGTCTCCACCCTGGTCTCCCCGCTGTCCATGCTTCGGGGGACACTCCCCGACCCGGAGCTCCCGAGCGCCGAGGAGGATCCCGGGTACCCCGTGCGCGCCGCCCGGGCCGGAGTCTACGGGCGCTCCTCGTCCCAGGCCCGCAGCGATGTGCGCCGGATCAGCGCCGCTCTGGCCGTGGGGGCGCTCGGTCTTGCCGCCGTCGGGCTCACCTACTGGAGGGCCGACGCCATGTGGCGGGCCGACCATCAGGCATGGGTCGGAACCCAGACGGGCCTGGAGCAGGCCATCACGCTCGATCCCTGGCAACCCAACTACCTCAACACCCTCGGCGAGGCCGCCGTGACGACCTATCTCCAGCGTCCCAATGCCTCCGACGCGCTCGCCGTCATCCAGGTGGGAGTCAAGTACCTGGGTCAGGACGTGGCCCTCGACGGCGACAACGCCGCCGCCCAGGCGCAGTACGGGGAAGCGCTCCAGATCGAGGCCAAGGCCGAGCACTCGGACCGGACCGTGCTCGAGCAGGCGTTGGCCGCCTTGCAACGGGCCAAACAGGACAATCCCTTCATCACATCGGTCGGTCCATTGATCCAGCAGGTCCAGAAGTCGCTGGGCGGGGGTTGAGATCAGGCGCTGCGGTCCTCGGGGGTTTCCTCCTCGAACCCGGGAAGCCGGGGGCCGGGTTCGGACGGGTGCATCGGCTCGGGCTCGTGGGACCGGACTTCCTGGAGCATGTAGTGGCGACGCCGGCTCGTCTCGTAGACGGGCACGGTGCCGAGGGCGATGCCCAGGAAGGCGGCGATGGCGGCGACCCAGCTGGCCAACAGGAAGCTCGTCCCGCGCGATACCTCGGACATGATCACTCCCAGCCAACCGGTCGCCATGGTGAAGGCGTAGATGAGTGCGATGGCGGCGGGGACCGGCAGGCCGACGAACACCAAGCGGTGGCTGGTGTGGTCCCGCCCGCCCTGGAACGGGCTGCGCCGTTGGATCAACCGGGCCACGACCACCAGGGCGGTGTCGAAGATCGGCACGGCCAGGACCATCACCGGCACGAGGAAGGTGAGGCGGAGGCTGGCGTAGGAACGCAGGTGCAGGGCCAGGACCGACAACATGAAACCGAGGTAGAGACTGCCGGCGTCGCCCATGTAGATGCGGGCCGGGAAGCGGTTGTGACGGAGAAAACCCGCCGCGCAGCCCACCAGGGCGAGCGACAGAATGGCGACGAAGTACTGCCCGTTCACCAGGCCCACCACGAACAGCCAGAACGACGCGATGGCAGCCACCCCGGCCGACAGGCCGTCCATGTTGTCGAGGAGGTTGAAGGCGTTGGTGATCCCGACCACCCAGGCCACAGTCACCACCGCGTCCAACCCGAGCCCGGCCCCGGCCAGATGGGCCCGGGTCCCGGTGGCGTAGACGACCACGCCGGCACCGATCTCGAGCAGGAGCCGGAACGCCACCGGCAGACCCCGCAGGTCGTCGACCAGGCCCATGACGGCCAGCGCCACGCCTAGGCCCAGGGTGACAGCCAGGGCCTTGGTGTCGGCGTTGCCGGGGTGGAAGAGCCCCGCCGCCAGGATGACCAGCGAGAAGGCGATGACGATGGCCACACCGCCCAGATAGGGGACGGCCTCGTCGTGCGACTTTCCCGGCCCCGGGTGGTCCATCAGGTTGCGGCGGCGCGCCAGGCGCAGCGCCAGCGGCGTCAGGAAGACGGTGAAGCCGGCGCAGGAGATGAAAACACCGGCATACTCCCAGGCTGACAGGGATTTCATGCGGTGGACCCCCCTCCCCCACCCTGCGCCAGAAACCTCCGGCGGCCTCGGACCATGTTAGGCGCTGCGGTCTCCACCGTCACCCGGATCACCCCGGCAACCTGGACTTACCCCCTGAAATCCGTCCCGGTTCATCGCCTGCGAACCGAGATCGTCCGCAGACGGCGGGGCGGCGGATTCGCCAGCAAGGTCTGGTAGAGACCTTCGTAGGACAGCGCCATGGCCCGGACGCCGAAGGCCTCGTCCGCCCATCGGCGAGCCGCCAGACCCATCTCCTGGCTCCCGCCGTCGTCGGCCAGCAGGATCCGGACGGCGTCGGTGAGCGCAGGGACCTCGGGTGCGACGGTGCGTCCCGTCAGTCCGTCGAGGACCACCTCCGCCGTGCTCCCGACATTTGTCGCCACGGCGGGAACCCCGCACAGCGCGGCCTCGATCAGCGTCACCGGCATGCCCTCGTTGTCGCTCGTCAACAGGACGACATTCGCCGCCGCGTACACGTTCTCGATGTCGGCCCGCCAGCCGAGGAAGAGCACGTTGTTCGGCGCCGTCGCCCGCGTCTCGGCCTGCAGGGGTCCGTCCCCGGCCACCACGAAGGTCACCTCCGGCAGGGCCCGAGCGACGTCGATCATGCGGTCCGGTCGCTTGATCCTCGTCAGCCGGGCGACGTAGGCGACGACGGACCCGTCGGGCGCCAGGCCTAGGGCCCGGCGCGCCTCGGGACGTGGCGGCGGTGGGTTCGGCAGGGTCACACCCGGGGGTATCACGACGTACTGGTCGGGCCGTCCGACGTGCGCGGCGAGCAGGTCGTCGCGCACGCCTTCGCCCACGGCCACGATCCGATCGGTGACGGTGGCCAGCGCACGTTCGGCCGTGACCACGGCGCGGGTCACCGGGGCGGAGAAGTAGCCGTGGAGAAGGTGGCCGTGAAACGTATGCACGCGGGCGGGGACACCCGCCACCACCGCGGCGACCCGGCCCAGGGCGCCCGCCTTCGCCGTATGGGTCTGGACGATGTCCGGCTTGAGGCGCCGCAGCTCCCGGACCAGGCCCGCCAGGGCGCGGGCGTCATCGGTCGGCCGCACGGCCCGGCCCAGGCCCGGGACCCGGGTGACGGGTAGCGAGGGGGCCCGGAGCTCCAGATAGTCCGCCTCGCTGGCGTCGACCTCCCCCACCAGGACCTGGATGTCGAGGTGAAGATGGGTTACCAGCTCGGTCACGATGGCGGCCGGGCCGCCGACGTTCATCCGGCCGATGATGTGGACGACTCGCACCTGCTGGAGCAGACCACATCACATGCGCCCCTAGCCAGGACCCACTTGAACGGCCGCCGTTGTCGACGTACCATGCCCGCCAGTAGGAGTCCGCTCTGGACCTCGGCGCCCACCTGCCATCTCACAGCTATCTGGGAAGGGCGCGGCACCCCGGGGTTCTCTGACCTGCCGGGGTGCTTGCGCGAGAGCCCCCAGAACCTGGTCAGAGGGCATCGGCCGGACTACGTGACGAGGACGTCGATCCTGTGGCGGGGGTCGGCGTCGCCCGCCACCTCCCCGATCTGCTGCCAGAACCGGACCCGGGTCGGAGCACCGTTCCCGGGCTCGCCGACGCGCAGCGAAATGGCCTGTGCCAGGGCCTCCTGGAGCTTCTCCATCGAGTCGGCGGATGCCACCACGCCCGGAAATTCCTGCACCTCGGCCCGCAACGTGCGGCCCTCTCGGCGCACGGTGACGGTGAGCGGGGGCTCAGGCATCAGATCCCGCCACAGCCGGTTGGACCAGCGCATCGGACTCCTCATCGTTGGCGTCCCCCCCGACCAGAGACAGTGTAACTACACGGCCCGCATTCAAGGCGTCACCATCTTTTGCTCATTTTCACTACTTTTCATAGCATTCCCCTGATGGTGATCGACGCTGAGGTGGCCCTCGTCCTCGAGAGTGCCCCGGACTTCGCCGCCCGGTACCTGGAGCTCGTCGGACAGGCGGACGGCAACCCGGGAGCGGTGGCGACCTTCGTCGAACTGGCCGACTACGTGGCCGACCTGGCCGTGGCGGTCGAGCGCTACCGACCCTCGCTGCTGGGCTGCCTGGCGGCGGTCGAGAGGGTGGCGGAGTCCTCGGAGGACGCGGAGGAGCTCATCGTCTGGTCGTTCTTCGACAACCTCTCGCCGGACGACGTCGCCCGCCTCGACCGTTGGCTCGGTCCCTGCACCCGGGCGCTCCTCGACCAGGCGGACCGAACCCCGCCCGGGTGAGTCACCGAACCCACCGCGTCGGCGACCGGCCCGTCACCGGCGGTGCTTCTGCGGACCTCGATGACGCGTTTTCGTCACCCATGCCGCGACGGCGCTGGGCAGGCCGTGATAATCGCGGCGTGCGTTCGATATTCGTCGTCCCAGCGTGCGCACCACCGTCCGCTTCGGATGTGACCCACCCGGGGCGTCGGTTGACAGAAGCTCAGCCAGGCTGGATGCGCCTATCACCCACCGTCGACCGCTCAGGGTGATGGCGGACGTCACGATCACGGTCGAGGGTTGCACCGGTCCGGGAACGACGAGCTCCCAACCCGACGACACGAATCCATCCCACCCCAGTGCAGCCGCCACGTCGGGACGCGACGACAGAACGGTGGTGGAATCGACCGTCTGCCCGTCAGCGGTGACCTCGACGTGACGCACTCCGACCCGGGCGTCGTCGACCGCCCACCCGGTGAGCCGCACACCCTTGGCCACCAGCTCCGCGGTCTCGATGTGGCCGGTGGGACCAGGATCGAACGACAAGGTCGTGTAGTCGACATCGTCGGCGCGCACGCGTACATACAGGTCCTGGTGACGCGAAAGACCACCGGGGATCCGGGCCGCGGCGGGTGTGCCCGTGACCTCAGTGAGCGCCGCGCGGACATAGCGTTCGTTGACGATGGTGGAGCCGTAGTCGGCGAGGTCGAGTGACGGGATCTCGGACACGGGGCGGAAATGGAAGCCGTCCTCGTCCAGCGTCACACCGGGGGGCGACACTGCTTCGTCGAGGACGCTGAAGGCGAGAACGCCGCCCGGATTGAGCAAGTGATACAGGCGACGCAGCCACCGGACGAACGTCTGCTTCGGCAGGTGACTGAAGAGTGACGCCACAAAGATCACGTCGAACGAGGTGCTCATCTGCAGGTCTTCTGGGACGACCGTCGACAGGACGGCATGAACACCGAATGTGTCGGTTTGGAACTCGACGGCCTCGGCGAGAACATCACTCGCCCACACGGCCCCAGGCAGAAGCTGCGTCAGAAAACGCGTGGTGCGACCAAATCCGCAGGCGAAGTCCAGCAGCGTGCCCGCATTGGTCAGGTCACCGAACCGCCAGTCCACGACTTGGATGCAGGCATCAAGTTGGAGGAGACCGAGCCGAAAGTACGACTGTGCGGCGTGCGGTCGATCGGGAGCCGTCCTCTCCTCCGACCTGAACATGTCGTCATCGGCCGCCACCGACAGGTCGGTGTCGATGAGTCGCGGGTCATAGCCTTGGATGAATCGGGCGACCTCTCCTGCCCCTGGGGAGACCGACGAGAACACAAGAAACATGTTCAGGACGAGAACGGTCCACCCGCGACCCGCACCCCGTAGAACGGCGGAGGGGATCCGCTCGGAACGGTGCGAGCACCGGCCGGGACGCGGCCGGCCCCAGGGGCGGTGATGTCGGTCCGGCCGTCCACCCGGTCGGCACCACCCGTGACACCCGGGACCACGGCCACGCCGAACGGGTAGCTGAAGGGGCTCACCACGTGCGTTCCACGGTGGAGGACGGTCAGATCGTTGGAGGCACCGTTGGCGACGGCCACCCAGCCGGGCACGAGACCCACGGCGTCCGGGTACCCCCCGGCGGCCACGACGCGGACGACGCTGAGCGACGGGATCGCCAGCTCGACGACGTCGCCGGAGCCGGCGGCGGCGATATAGGCGGTCGCGCCGTGTGCGCCGATGGTGATGGCGGTCGGGGTGCAGCCGGGATCACCCGACTTGGAGCATTGCAGCGAGACGTCGGTTCCCACCGTCCGGCTCGTGAGGTTGATCGGTATCACGGTGGCGTTCTCGGCGTCGAGCACGTAGGCGGTCAGGCCGTTCCCGGTTACGGCGATGGCCCGGGGGGCCGTGCCGGGGAGCGGGATCGGGGTCTCGGCCTCCGGCGGCGATGTCGTCAGGTTCACCGGGGTCACCTCGGCCGATCCGAAAGCGGCGACGAAGGCTGTCGTGCCGTCCGGTGAGAGGGCCAGCGACTCGGGGTTGAAACCCACCTCGACGGGCGGGGAGACCTTCCGGGTGGCCAGATCGATCACCACGATCTGGTGGCCGGGGTGGGCCGCGGTCCCCTGGAGCGTGACCACCGCCTGGTGGCTGTCGACGGCGATGGCCATGGGCCCCACCCCCACCCTGATGGGCCGGCCGGCTTTTCCACTCCCGAGCACCAGCGGCGTCACGGTGTGAGACGGCATGTCGAGGAAGCCGTAGTCGGCCACATAGGCCATCGTCCGGTCGGGCGTGAGGGCGATGCCGACGGGACCGTTGCCGACCGGGATCGTCCCCGTTATCGTCGTGCCCGACACGACGGTGACGGTGTCGGATTGGCTGTTGGTGACGTAGGACGTCGGCGCCGAGACGGCGGCGACACCGGGGGTGCTCCAGCCGGCCGCGGCGGGACCGAGGACACCGAGCGACCCCCCCATGGCGGCGATAAGGCACCGCGTGACCATCGGTCGGCGCCTCCGCACCGCCCTCTGACCGGTTCGGGCAGGGTCCTCGTGGCCACGCGTCACCCTCCGAACGAGCGTCCTGTCGGTGGTCGCATCCACGTGGCATTCCTCCCCCGGACCGGTGGCTGTCACCGGTGCACCACTAAGTAGAGCGCACAACACTTCCCCGAGCATCGTCAATATCGACATGGGCCCGGCGGTGACGGTCCGCGCCGCCGGACCGCGGTCACCGGTCTGGCGCACCTCCGTTGCGTCCGTTGGGTGCCGGCGCCACCGTCGGTACCGCCGCCGCCGCATCGGACCGGCGGTCGGCACGCACCGCGGCGCGCTCCTCGTACTGCATCCACTGGTAGAGCACGATGCCCATGGCGATGAGCGAGGTCAGCTCGCCCACGACCCAGAGCACCGATCCGCCCACGTGGGTGTCTCCGAGGGTGTGGAAGTGCGGCGCGATGGACGCCGTCGCCCCGGTGAGCGTCACACCCAGGACGGCGTTCACCGGGATCCCGGCGGCCAGGAGCCCGAGCTTGGCCGGAAACGACAGTCGCCACCGCGACGGGTCGCGACCGACGACGAGCCACCAGAAGAGGCACCCGGAGACCAGGAAGTGCAGATGCGTCAGGTCGTGGATGAGCGGATGCTCGAGCGAGAAGTTGTAGAAGGAGGAGAGGAAGTAGACGAGCATGGTCCCGTAGGCGGTGATCACCACGACGACCGGATTGGTGAGGAATTCGACCACGGGGTGGTGGAGGATCACGAGCAGGACCCGCTGCGTCGGTCGGCTCGACGCCTGCAGGGCGAGCGTCACCGGCGCGCTCAGGGCCAGGAGGATGGGGGCGAAGTTCATCAGCAACAGATGCTGGACGACGTGGACCCAGAACACCTGATCGTCGTAACTGGCGAGGCCCGATTGCACGGCGACGATCATGAGGATTGTGCCGGCCACGAAGCAGGCCGTCCGCCCCTTCGGCCAGGTCCGCCCCCGCGCCGCCAGCCGACGGACCGACACCACGTACCAGGCGGCCAGGGCCACCTCGATGGCCAGCGAGACGAGGCTCAGGGTGTCGGTCTGCCACGCCGTGAGCAGGGTGTGGACCGAGACGTTGGGTGAGATGGCGTCGGCCAGGAGCACGGTGCCGAGCCCGTCAGCTCACCGGGGCGATGGTGCGGCCGGCCACCCAGCCGATCGCCTGGAGCCCCTCGGGGATCGTCCACGCGCCACCGCCCGGATGGACGAGGTTCTTGCGTCCCTGGGCGTCGAGCATCTTCTCGAGTGACCCGGGAAGCGTGTGTCCCCCCAGGTCGGGTGCCGCGCCCGTGACGAAGCGCTCGTGCAGCTTCTGGTCGAAGACGATGAAGCCGTCGGAGTGGTTGACGTCGTATGTGTAGGGCTTCCCCGTCTGCCAGTCGATACCGGGGGGACTGCCCTCGGCCACCTGCTGGTAGTAGATGCCGAACCAGCGCCACAGCGTCGCCAGGTCCGACGACGTTCCCGTCAGCAACGGCCAGTTTGCCCCGGTGACGTGCGCGTAGGCGGCCAGTCGACCGGGGACGTCGCGCCCGGGGTCGACGCTCGCCTCGATGAACACCACCTTCTTCGCCAGACCGGCGGCGGCCACGTCGCGCCGCGTGTCGAGGAAGGCACCGGTTGTGAGCGGGCACGTCTCCTGACACGACGTGAGGAACGACGTCAGCACCACGATCCGCCCCCGGAAGGCTCCGAGCGACGTGGTCCGCCCGTGCTCGTCGACAAGCGGTACGGCGAGGACCGACGCCGGCACGGTGCGGTCCTCGGCGATGCCCAGGCGACTGGGCGGCGGCCCGGGGGCGCCCCCGCGGGTCGCCGCCACCAACCCGCCCGCCGCGGCCAGGACGACGGCAGCAACGACGACCACCGCGACGGTACGGCGCCGCCGCTGGCGTCGGGAGCGAGGAAGCGGTCGCAGAACGGGAGGAGACGATGTGAGAACGGGGGCCATCGGCGTCCGACGGTACCTGCGGGAGTCCCCCACCGCACATCGCCCACGGAACTCCGACGGGCGACGCCGACGCCACGTCGGCGTAGGTTCAGCTACGCAACGACGCCCCGTGGGCGCGTTCGACGGCCTCGATGCCGCGCAACCGCAAATCCCCCACCTCGGCGTCGGTCAGGGTCCGGTCGAGGGCGCAGAAACGCAGGCGGTAGGCGAGGCTGCGCGTACCCAGTGGCAGGCCCGGACCCCGGTAGACGTCGAAGAGGTCGAGCGACTCGAGCAGCTCCCCTCCCGGCGGCGCGCAACGTCTTGGACAGCTCCGCCGCGGCGACGTCGTCATCGACGACGAAGGCCAGGTCCACGTCGCTCGAGGGGAACCGGCTGATCGCCGCCACGGTCTGCGGGCGCCGGTGGGACCCGTCGAGCAGCAGCTCCAGGTCGACCTCCAGCCATCCGACGCGCTGCGCTGGAGTCGAGCCCGAAGGCGTCGAGGACGGCGGGGTCCACTTCACCGACCGCGCCGATCACTCTGCCCGGCTCCGTGTCTGGAGGACTCTCGACCAGTCGGCCCGAGCGTGTGGGATGGAGACCACCGAGGTCGGTCGAACCGGTGGGGTCGTCGGCCGCCTGGACCAGATCCACGTGGTCGACCCCGAGCGCGTCGGCCAGCGCCAGCCACGCTCCGGCAGCCGTGCGGCCGTCGTCGCCGTGACCGGCGAACGCCACCGCCAGCATCTCCCTCTCGTCGATGACGGTGTCCCCCGTGCGGGCGAAGGCCCGCTCCACGCGGGCGGCGCTTGGTGGTGGGAAGACATGGCCCACCTCGAACAGCCGGAGGTCCTCCTGGCGACGCGTCGGCGTTGAAGGCGAGCGCCTTCAACATGCCCGGCAGGATGCTGCGCCGCAGAACCGTCTCGTCGGGCGACAAGGGATTGGCCACCTCCACGCCGCCGCCGGTGATGCCCGCCCGGCGATGGTCCTCGGGGGCCAGCAGTGACGGCGTCCACGCCTCGTGGGCTCCGAAGCCGGCGACGACGGCCCGGGCCAGTCGTCGTTCTTTCTGGTGGCGAGTAAGGCCGCCGACTTGAGGGGCGCTCGGACGGCGGCGGGGCAGGGCTCCGTACCCGTGGTGACGCGCCACCTCCTCGATGACGTCGATCTCGCGGGAGGTGTCGGGCCGGAAGGTGGGGACGGTGACGCCCAGCCGGCCCGTCCCGTCACGCGCGCAGGCGAAACCGATCGGCTCCAAGTAGCCCACGACGGCGTCGTCATCCAGCTCGGTCCCGAGGATGGCGTTGACCCGGGCGGTGCGCACGCGGACGTGGGCCGGGTCCGGCACCGGGCCGCGTACGTCGATGACCTCGCCGTCGGCGCCGAAGCGCGGGCCGGCCGTGACGGCCAGTACCTCGCCCAGCCGGAGGGCAGCCCGGTCGATCCCCCGGGATCACAACCCCGTTCGAACCGGGCCGACGCCTCGGAGCGGATACCCAGGCGCTTGGTGGTCCGGGCGATGGCCATCGGCGCGAAGTAGGCCGCTTCGAGCAGCACCCGGGAGGTCGCCGTCGAGATCTCGCGAATTGGCCCCGCCCATGACGCCGCCGATGCCGACGGGAACGTCGGTGGCGTCGCAGATGACGCAGTCCCGCAGATCGTCGGAGGGGACGATGGCCCGTGCTCCCAGGGTCCGTTCGACACCGTCGAGGGTGGTCACCTTCTCGCCCGATCGCGCGGCGCGGACGCGCAGGCCGTGGCCCGGCAGCTGGTCGAGGTCGTAGGGATGGGTGGGCTGGCCGAGCTCGAGCATGACGTAGTTGGAAGCGTCGACGACGTTGTTGATGGGCCGCATCCCGGCCAGGGTGAGCCGGCGCGCCACCCACGGCGGCGAGGACCGGACCTCGACACCGGTGAGGACGCGGGCGGTGAAGCGGGGACAGAGATCGTCGTCCACCACCTCGATGGAGACCGGCGGGGCATCGATCTCGACCGGGCGAAGCTCGGGTGGGTCGGGTATGGCGAAGGGCAGCCGCAGGCGGGCGGCGAGGTCGCGGGCCACCCCGGCCATGCACCACGCGTCGGGCCGGTTGGCCTCGACGGCGATGTCGTAGACGACGTCGGGGACGATCCCCAGCGCCTCGACGAGGCGCTCCCCCGGCGTCGGTGCCCCGGACTCCCCCGCCCCCGCTCCGCCTAGGACGAGGATGCCGTCGTGGTCCTCGGTCAGCTCGAGCTCACGGCCCGAGCAGAGCATCCCGTTCGACACCACCCCCTTCATCTTCCGCCGGGCGATCTCGAAGTCCCCCGGGAAGCACGGCTCCCACCGGAGCCAGGGGGACGAGGTCGCCGACCGAGAAGTTCCAGGCGCCGCAAACCACCGACACCAGCTCCGGGTCACCGGCGTCGACCAGGACCTGACGGATCTTGTCGGCCCCGGGGATGGGGGCGATCTCGAGCACCCGGGCCACCAGGACGTCCTCCAGACCCTTCCCCACGTGGACGACACCCTCGACGACGAGACCGAGATCGTCGAGGGTCTCGGCCAGCGACGTCGGGTCGCCCTCGAAAGGGGCGAAGTCACTGATCCACGACAACGGGACGCGCACGGAACCCTCAGATCTGCCGCAGACAGTCGGACGTCGTTCTCGAGCAGGACGCGCATGTCGGGAATCTGGTGGCGCATCTGCGCGCAACGGTCGATGCCGAAGCCGAAGGCGAAGCCCGACCACCTCTCGGCGTCGAGTCCCACGGCGTCGAAGACGGCCGGGTCGACCATTCCGCAACCACCGAGCTCGATCCACCCCGTCTGCGAACACGTCCGGCAGCCGGGGCCGCCGCAGATGGTGCAGGTGATCTCGAATTCGGCCGAGGGCTCGGTGAAGGGGAAGTACGACGGTCGCAACCTCGAGTGGATGTCGGGGCCGAAGTAGGCGGTGGTGAACGTCTCGATGGTCCCGGCCAGATCGGCGAAGGAGATGCCGCGGTCGACGACGAGGCCCTCGATCTGGTTGAAGGTGGGGATGTGGCGGGCGTCGGGCGTGTCGCGCCGGTAGCAGCGCCCGGGCATCACCGCGTAGATGGGGGGCGCCTGGCTCTGCATGAGCCGGATCTGGACGGGCGACGTGTGGGTCCGCAGGACGACCGTCTCCGGTTCTCCGAGCTCCAGGTACAGGGTGTCCCACATTCCCCGGGCCGGGTGGGCGGGCGGCATGTTGAGAGCCTCGAAGTTGTACCAGTCCGTCTCCACCTCGGGACCCTCGGCCACGGCGAAGCCCATCCCCACGAAGACGTCCTCGAGCTCGTCGCGCGTCCGCTGGACGAGGTGGAGATGTCCCCGCCACGGCGCCTCGAGGACCTCGGTGAGATCGAGCCGGTCGGCGGCGATCCGCTCGGCGCGCGCAACCTCCCCGAGCATGGCCCGACGTTCGGCCACCGCGGCCTCGATCTCCCTGCGGACCCCCTGCAGCCGCTGGCCCGCCTCCCGTCGCTCGTCGGGGTCGAGCGCCCCGAGGGCCCTCTGGGACCGGGCCAGTGCCGATCGCTTCCCGAGAAGGTCGGTCTCCGCCGCCGCCAGTGCGTCGAGGGAGTCCGCGGCCATGATCCGGTCGCGGGCCTCGACGACGAGGGAGGTGTCCACCTCACCGGGGTCGGGCGTCACGGGGCGTCCTCCATCCGCTGCACGTTAGAGCGAGTGAGATCGGGCCCGGAGCACCGCGAAGGACAGGACCGCCGCGGCCATGGAGACGTTCAGAGACTCGGCCCGCCCGGCCATGGGGATCGTCACGCGCCCGTCGATCCGCTCCCCGAGGGCGTCGGGCAGGCCGGCCGCCTCGTTGCCGAGGACGAGGGCGAGGGGAGCCGTGAAGTCCACCTCCTCGTAGGGCGTCCCGCCGTGGGCTACGGCCGCCAGGCGTCGCATCCCCCGCCTGTGCAGCTCGTCGAGCACGTCGGAGGGATCGTCGCCGGCCACGACGGGAAGATGGAGAACCGAGCCGGCCGACGCCCGCACCGTCTTCGGATTGAAGGGGTCGACCGTCCCCGCGCAGCAGACCACACCGTCGGCCCCGGCCGCGTCGGCGCTCCTGATGACGGCACCGGCGTTCCCCGGGTCTCGGACGTCGACGCAGACGACCACGAAGGTGGCCGCGGCCAGATCGTCGAGGGTCGCCTCCGGGGTCCGGACGATGGCCAGGAGTGGCTGGGGGGTCACCGTGTCCGCCACCCGTTCCACCACACCGGGACCGAGAGCGAAGACCCGCACGCCCCGGCCCTGGGCCCGCTCGACGGCCTCGACCACGGCGGGAGCCGACTCGGCCGCCCCGGCGCCGACGAAGACGGCTTCGATCTCGGCGTCGGCGTCGAGCGCGCAGACGAGAAGCTTGGCCCCCTCGATGACGAACGCCCCTTCGGACTGCCGGACGCTGCGGCGTCGCAGCAGCCGGCGCAGGCGCTGGACCCGTTGGTGGCGCAGCCCGAGCTGCGTCGTCAGGAGGCGTCCACCGTCTCGGCCCCGACGGCGGCCGGCCCGGGCGGCGTCTCGCCGTCGGGTGACCCGGGGCGGCCGGGGTCACGGCCGGCAGGGCCGCGGCCGCCAGGGCGACCAGTTGGGCGAAGGCGTCGGGGTCGGTCACCGCCAGATCGGCCAGGACCTTGCGGTCGACGGTGACGTCGGCCAGTCGGAGCCCGGCGATGAGCCGGCTGTAGCTCAACCCGTTGACCCGTGCCGCGGCGTTGATCCGCTGGATCCAGAGTCGGCGGAAGTCACCCTTGCGGGCCCGGCGGTCGCGATAGGCGTACTGAAGCGAGTGCATGACCGCTTCGTTGGCGGAGCGGAAGCTCCGGCTGCGGTTGCCGTAGTAGCCCTGCGCCTGCTCGAGGACGGCACCGCGGTGTTTCTTGCCGTTGATGGCGCGCTTCACCCTGGCCATTTCCAACTCCCTTCACGATCGATCCCGTTTGTCGCGGTGGTCCTCGGAACCACTGCGGTGTACCGGTGGTCGGAACCACCTCCGTCTCCCCGCATCTTCGGGAGGCGCTGCGCGCCCGCGGGCGCTAGCGGCCGAGCAGCCGACGGACCTCTCGCCGGTCGGCGGAGGCGACGTCGGTCTCGCGTCCGAGGCGACGCGTCCGTCGCGACGACTTCTTCTCGAGCAGATGCGACCGGTTCGCCTTGAGCCGGCGTATCTTTCCCGTCCCGGTGATCTTGAACCGCTTGGCGGCCCCCCGGTCCGTCTTCATCTTCGGCATCTCAGGTCCCCTCCTCGATCGGGGCCTCGGTGCCGCCCGTCGGTGCTTCTGTCGTTGCTACGTCTGTCGCCTGTACGTCTGCTGCCGTTGCTTCTGTCGCCGGTGCCGGTGCCGCCGGTGCCGGTGCGGCCGGTGCCTGTGCGGTCGGTGCTTCAGTCGGCCGAACCTTCCCGGTCGTCGCCGGTCCGGCCGGGGCCGGTGTCACGTCACCACCGTCGTCACGCGTCGCCCGGGCGGCGGCCGACTGCCTTGCCCGCTTGTCGGGCGCCAGGACCATCACCATGTTGCGACCGTCCAACCTCGGCTCCGCCTCCACCCGGGCCATGCCGTCCACCCGTTCGGCCAGGCGGTCCAGGATTTTCTTGCCCAGCTCCGGATGGAAGACCTCGCGACCCCGGAACATGATCGTGACCTTGACCTTGTGGCCGTCGTCCAGGAACTTGAGGACCTGACGGGTCTTGGTGTCGAAGTCACCGATCCCGATCTTCGGCCGGTACTTCATCTCCTTGATCCCGACGCTCGTCGTCTTCCGTCGCGATTCCTTGGCCTTCTGGGCCGCATCGAACTTGAACTTCCCGTAGTCCATGATGCGGCAGACAGGTGGATTCGCTTGTGGCGCGACCTCCACCAGATCCAGATCGAGCTGTCGGGCCAGGTTCAAAGCTTCCGGTAACGGCCTGATCCCGAGCTGCTGGCCATCGGGGTCCACCAGGCGCACATCGCGTGCGCGGATGCGGTCGTTGATCCTGGGCTCACCGGTGGTCGTTGTGGTGGCGATGCGGCATCTCCCGTCGTTGTGGACGCCGGATCTCCCCGGAGCCCTCGTCGGAAGCGCGACCGCTGCCCGTGGCGTCGTCCTCGACGGACCACCGTGACCCGAACGCACCACGGTGGTGGTGGCCGGGTGGGAGTGCACGAAAGTGCGACCCCGCTTCCCTGTTCACTTGAGCCTCTACGCTACCAGGGGTGAGCAGCCTCTGGACACCTGAAGGTGAGCATCGGGTCGGCCGGGAGACCCCGCCGAGCCCCGCCGGCGGAGCGCCGGACAGCGGTCGTGGCGGCGACCGGTCGGGCGGGGATCCAGGCGAGGATCTCGACGACCTGAGCCCCGAGGAGCGCGAGGCGCTCGCCGCCCGGCTCGACGAACTGCGGAGCCAGCTCGTGTCCACGCCGGCCGCCGTCGTCATCGCCAACCACGCCTACGGGCTCTTCGAACTGGCCGCCATCCACCTGTCGCAGCAGCCTCCTGATCTCGAGCAGGCCCGGTTGGCCGTCGACGCCCTGGGGGCGATCGTGGGTGGGTTGGCGGGGCGGCTCGGGGACGCCGAGCCGTCGCTGAACGACGCCCTGGCCCAGATCCGGCTGACCTTCGTCCAGATCGCCGAGATGGTGAAGTCCATGACGAGCGACGGTGCGGGCCAGGACGGCGCCGACGCCCCCTGAGCGCGTCGGCCGGGCATGGGATATCTAGGCGCCGGATACCTCGGCGGCCTCGCCCGGAGCCCGGAAGGCTTCTCCTGACGCGGTGATGGCGCGGGCCTCGACCCGTCCGAGATGGCCGGGGGCGAGGAGGAAGGTGACCCGGGCCCCGACGTCGATCCGGCGGCTGCCGTCGGCGATGGCGGTGCAGTGAAATCCGTAGCGGCGACCGTCGGCATCGTCGAGGACGGTTCCCAGTCCCCGGGGATCGTCGAATTCGTTCACGACCCCCGTCCGGATGGACCTGCGGGTCACGGTCAGTGGACGATCTTCGACAGGGGGAGCTCGATGATGTCGGTGGCCCCGTGGTCCTTCAGAGCCGGGATGAGGACGTTCACGTCCGACTTGGGCACCACCGTCTCGACGGCGTAGCCGGCACCGCCGAACAGCTCCGAGACGGTGGGCGCCTTGCAGCGACGGGAGGACGGCGATGACGTCGTCGAGCTCGCCCGCCGAGCACGTTGAGCTTGAGCAGTACCTTGCCGCGCGCCTCGAGGGTCCCCTGGAGGAGTGTCAGCAGCTGGCTCATGGCGTGACGCTTGACCGGATCGGCGGCAGCCGTCGGGTTGGCGATGAGCTCGGTGCGACGACACGAGGAGGGTGCTCGACGATCCGGAGTCCCGCCGCGGCCAGGGCCCGGCCGGTCTCGGTGATCTCCACCACGGCGTCGGCGATGTCGGGGATCTTCGCCTCGGTGGCACCGTAGGAGAGGCGGATCTCGGCCTGGACGCCCGTGCTTCTCGAGGAAGCGCCGGGTGAGCTCGGGGTACTCGGTCGACACCCGCGCGACCCGGGGGGCAGGTCGGCCACCGTCGTGACCGGGGAGTCGTCGGGCCACGGCCAGGACCACCCGGATGGGGTTGGCCGAGACCTTCGAGTAGGCCAGGGTCGCCGAGCGAGACGACGTCGGCCCCGGTCTCCTCGATCCAGTCGCGGCCGGTGATCCCGAGGTCGAAGAGGCCGTCGGCCACGTAGAGGGGGATCTCCTGGGGCCGCAGGATCCGGACCTCGTCCACCCGGGGGTCGTCGATCGTCGCCCGGTAGTCGACCTCGGAGCCCCGGACGACGGCCAGGTCGGCGTGCGGCGAACAGCTCCAGCGTGGCCTTCTCGAGCGAGCCCTTGGGCAGGACGAGTCGCAGCATCGTCCCAGGGCACTCCCGCTCGAGCGGCGGCGGCACGGCAGTCTCGAGGCAGGCCTGACCATCTCCAGGGCGGTGACGGCCGCCTCGTAGCCCTTGTTGGTCGTCGCCCTGGCCGGCCCGGTCCAGCGCCTGGTCCACGGTGTCGGTGGTGAGGACGCCGAAGACGACCGGGACGCCGGTGTCGAGCGCGCACGCGTTGGAGCCCCGCCGCGCACTCCCCGGCCACGAAGTCGAAGTGGGCGGTGTCGCCGCGGATGACCGCCCCCAGCGCGATCACGGCGTCGTGGGCGCCCGATCGCGGCCAGCCGGGCGGCGACCAGGGGCAGCTCGACGGCGCCGGGGACCCACGCCACGGCCACCGTCCTCGAGCGGAACCCCGAGGTCCTTCAGGGCGTCGAGCGCTCCGTCGAGCAGCCGGTCGGTGATGCCCCGTTGAACTTGGCGCAGACCACAGCCACCCGGGCGGGTCCCCGGCGGTGCCCTCATGGAGACACCGACCGTCTGGCCGACGCCGGCGATGGCTCCGGCGGCAATGCGGTTTCGTCGGACGACGTCATCGGGAGTCCACCGGGTCGTCGGGTGATCCTGCGCGGTCGGGTGATCCTCCGCGGTCGGATGATGCTGCGCCTTCGGGTGATTCCGTGTCGTCGAGTCCCTCCAGGAGGTGGCCGAGGCGGTCGCGCTTGGTCCGGAGGTACTCGATGTTCTCGGGATTGACGTGGTTCGTGAGCGGGACCCGGTCGACGATGTCGAGACCGAAGCCCTCGAGACCGCCGTACTTGATCGGGTTGTTGGTCATCACCCGCATGGTGGTGACCCCCAGGTCGACCAGGATCTGGGCCCCGATGCCGTACTCGCGGTTGTCGACCGGCAGACCGAGCTCGAGATTGGCGTCGACGGTGTCGTGGCCCTGCTCCTGGAGGTTGTAGGCGCGGAGCTTGTGGGCCAGGCCGATGCCGCGGCCCTCGTGGCCGCGGAGGTAGACGATGACACCGGTGCCGTCCTCGGCGATGAGACGGCATCGCCTCGTGGAGCTGGGGCCCGCAGTCGCAGCGCAGCGACCCGAAGACGTCACCGGTCAGGCACTCGGAGTGGACGCGGACGAGAACGTCGCTCTTGCCCACGACGTCGCCGTGGACGACGGCCAGGTGGTGCTCACCGTCGAGGACGCGACTCGTAGGCGTAGCCGGTGAAATCGCCGTACTCGGTGGGGATGCGAGCCGGACCGGCGATCCGGCGTCACGAGCTTGTCCTTGCGGCGCCGGTAGCGGATCGAGATCGGCGATCGAGATGATGATGAGGCCGTGGCGCTTGGCGAAGGCCTCGAGCTCGGGGCAGGCGGGCCATCCCCTGTCTTGTCCTCGGAGACGATCTCGCAGAGCACGCCGGCCGGATACAGACCGGCCGCCTTCACCAGGTCGATGGTGGCCTCGGTGTGCCCGGCCCGCTTCAGGACCCCGCCGGTCCGGTAGCGCAGGGGGAAGATGTGGCCGGGCCGGTTGAGGTCGGTGGGCGCGGTGTGGGGATCGATCAGGGCCTGGATGGTCGCGGCCCGGTCCTCGGCCGAGATGCCCGTCGAGGTGCCGTGGCGGTAGTCGACGCGACACCGTGAAGGCGGTGCGCTGCGACTCGGTGTTGGCCGTGACCATCAGAGGCAGCTCGAGCTGCGTCGGCGCGCTCGGCGGTGAGCGGCACGCAGATCACGCCGGAGGTGTGGGCCAGGAAGAAGGCGATCTTCTCCGGGGTGGCCGCCTCGGCGGCCATGATGAGGTCGCCCTCGTTCTCGCGATCCTCGTCGTCGACGACGACCACGATCTCACCGCGGCCGATGGCGGCGATGGCCTCTTCCACGCGGGCGATCTCCACGTCGCTCAGGCCGGCCTGCCAGTTCGACGCGGAGGTCGTCTCCCAGTCGGGTGACCGAGACGAGCCGGCCCCGCCAGAGCCCCTCCATGGTCGCCGCGCCGGGCCCGCGAACATCGGCACGGCGTCGTCGCCGCCGAACAGGGCGGGGGCGAGGTAGAGGACGTAGCGGTCGACTACGCCGTCGTCATGGAAGGCGTGGGCCACCTTGGCCCCTCCCTCCACCAGGAGCTGGAGCATCCCCCGGGCTCCGAGCTCGTCGAGCACGGCGCCCGGCTCCCCTGCCATCTCGAGGGCGGGCAGGACCGCGGCACCTGCCGGTGCGTGGCCGAGGACCACCCGCAGCGGCTGTCGGGCGGGCTCGGTGGCCGACCCGGACGGTGAGCTGCGGATCGTCGGCCCGGACGGTTCCGGCGCCGACCAGCACCGCGTCCGAGGCGGCCCGCAACCGGTGGGCGTCGGCCCGGGCCTCCTCACCGGTGATCCAGCGCGACGCTCCGTCGGGTGCGGCGATGCGGCCGTCGAGGGTGGCCGCCAGCTTGAGGACGACCCAGGGCCGGCCCGTACGACGGTGCTTCAGGTAGGGGGCGAGCAGCTCGGTCGCCTCATCGGCGGCCACGCCCACGTCGACCTCGAGACCGACGGCGCGCAACGCCTCGACGCCGCGCCCCGACACCCGGGGATCGGGATCGACGACGCCCACCACCACCCGTGAGACGCCCGAGCCACGATGGCGTCCGTGCACGGCGGGGTGCAGACCGTGGTGGGCGCAGGGCTCGAGGGTCGTGTACAGCGTGCCGCCGGCCGCCTCGTCACCGGCGGCGGCCAGGGCCACCACCTCGGCGTGGGGCCCTCCCGGGGGCTCGGTGGCGCCTTCGTACCACCGTCCGCCGGCCGACACCACCACGTCCCACCCAGGGATTGGGTGACTGTCCGGGTCCGGACGGAGGCGGCCAGGGCGAGTGCCCGGCGCATGGCATCCAGATCCTCGCCCCGGTCACCCGGACCGGGCGACGGGTTCGGGGCCGGTGTCATGGGATCACGAGTCTACCGGCGCTCCCGGCAGGGCTTTCTCGCCGGCCACCCGGATCCGGTGCGCCGCCTCCCACGGACGCGGCGGCGCCGAAGATGGCGGACCCGGCCACGAGGATACGGGCCCCCGCCTGCACGACCAGGGGCGGCCGTCTCCTCGTCGATCCCCCCGTCGACCTCGAGCTCGGCGCCCAGGCCCCGGCGGTCGAGCTCCTGCACGGGTGCGGGCGATCTTGGGCAGGACCTCGGCCATGAACGACTGGCCCCCGAAGCCGGGGTGGACGGTCATGCACGAGGACCAGGTCGGACGTCGGCCAGATACGGGTCGATGGCCTCGAAGGGGGTCTCCGGGTTGATCGCCAGCCCGGCCCGGAGGCCGAGCCCCTTGGCCTGGTCCAACAGAGCGGCGGTCTCGCCCACCTCGACGTGGACCGTGCAGCCGTCGGCGCCGGCATCTCGGAATGCCTCCAGGATAGTCCCCCGGGTTGGTCATCATCAGGTGGCAGTCGAAGAACAGACCGGAGTGTCGGCGCAGCGACGCCACCACCGGTGGGCCGATGGTGAGGTTGGGGACGAAGTGACCGTCCATGACGTCGACGTGGAGCCAGGTCCGCCTCGGCGGTGACCTCACCCACGGCCTCGGCCAGGCCACCGAAGTCGGCCGACAGCACCGAGGGTGCGATCTTGAGCATCACCCCGGCGAGCCTACGGGTCGATGGACACCGGGGCCGCGTCCGGCGACGGGTCCCCGACCGGCGACGGGTATCCGGTCGGCAGGGTCCGCCCCTCGACGTCGGTCCTGAAGGCGGCAATGTCGTCGAGGGACCAGACCGGCGCCGACGAGACGGAGCCGACAGGCCGGGGGAAGGTGCCGTCGGGCAGGGCCAGCTCGCGGACGTGCATCTCGTCGGTCTCGAGGTAGGCGGCGACCTCGCCGAGGTCGAGCAGCACGGGAAGCTCCGCCCCGGCGTCGTCGCCGAGCCCCGGAACCCGTCGCGCCGCCCGTCGTCGGGTCGGCGTAGCGGCGCCTCCACCCCATGCCGAGGACAGGGTCGGTGCGTAGAAGACGGGCTGGCCTTGGGCTTGTCGCTTGGAGTGGTACATGGCCAGGTCGGCTCGGGCCACGAGGGCGTCGGGGGTCATTGCCGGCCCCGAACAGGCGACGCCGATGCTGGCCCGCAAGTCGATCGTGCCCGCCGCCAGTGTGATCTCCCCCATGAGCGACTCGCCGATGCGTCGCGCCACCACCAGGGCGTCGTCGGGTCCGCCGATGCTGGGGCAGACGACGAGGAATTCGTCGCCCCCGATGCGTCCGACGATGTCCTGGTCGCGCATGGCGGCGGCCAGGCGCCGGGCCACGCTGACGAGCAATTCGTCACCGGCGGCGTGCCCCAGCATGTCGTTGACGGGCTTGAAATTGTCGAGATCGACGAAGATCACGCCGGTTCTGCCCGAGCCCTGCTCGGCCAGGATGCGGTCGAGGGCCGCCATCGCCGACCCCCGGTTGTAGCAGCGGGTGAGCATGTCGAATGTCGCCTTGTCCTCCAGCTCGAGATGCATCCGGGCGCTTTCGGTGATGTCGGACACGCAGACGATGGCGCCGGTGACGGTTCCGTCTCTGTCGTTCAAGGGCCGCGAGCTCAAGAGGCATCGCCGTCGCTCGCCGATATCGGCGAAACGAAGGTCGACCTCTATGTCTGCGTCGACGGCGTCCGGTTCGCCGTTGAGCACGGTGGTGAGAGCGGTGTCCAAGGCGGGCCGATCCTCGGGTGACACGGTCGCCAGGAGGACGTCGAGGTCGTCGGTGGGCGCGGTCCCGAGGATCTCGTGGAGACGTTCGTTGCTGTAGACGACCCGCCTGTCGATCTCGACCTGAAACAGGCCCACGGGCAGGGCCTGGGCGAGACGGTGAAGGAGTTGTTCTCTCTCGGCCAGCGCCTCCTGGGCGGCCATCTCCACCGAGACGTCGATCATCTCCACGAGTACGTAGTTCCGGTCGGGTTGCCCGAGGTAGTTGTGAAGCGTGGTGTCCTGCCAGAGCCACTCCCCGTCCTTGCACCGACGACGGCACCGCATGGTGTGAGCCCGCCTCGTCGCCAACATCGACATCCATCCTTCGATGGCCCGGGCCTGGTCGTCGGGGTGGATCAGATCGAGTGACGGCTTGCCGACGACGTCCTCCGCCGTCCAACCGAACACCTGTGTGAACGCCTCGTCGGACTCCAAGACGTGCGCCGCCTGGTCCTGGCGAAGCGTGGCGTAGCGGGGCCGGCTGGGTTGCACGTCCCCCACGTCGACACGGACGCCCTCGACCGTCTCGGGAACGATGATCCCGAGGAGGACCCCGTGAGCGGCACGGACGTCGGCGAAACGGAGCATCACCCATTGCTCGGGCGCGTTGGAGAGTCGCACGGGCGTCTCGGCCGCACCCACTTCGAGCGCCTGGTACCAGGCCCTGGCCACCAGGGCCAGGTCCTCGGACACCACGTGATCGAGGAGCGAGCGACCTTCGAGGATCGCATGGTGACGCAGCGGTACCGAATCCGGCATCGGCACCCTCAAGCCGCCGGAGTCCGCCGACAGCACCAGAGCATCGGGATGGTCGGCCAGCAGCTTCTCCGCCGCGCTCAGGATCGTCTCGGAATTGGCTTCGTCCACGTCGTCTCGGCTTCTGTCGTCGTTCGTCTTCCTCCTTCGTCACGGGGAGTGCCCACATTGAGGACGGCTTCCGAAGCATGTGCCTGGGCATCGAGAATCTCTCCCGCCCGGGGCGGCGCCCGGGCGCGGTTGGGCGGTCGGGGACGACGAAGCCGTCGAGTGCCGGCGGGGGCGGCTCCAGCTACCGCTCGAGATAGCGGTCGGCGAGGGGCGGCGGCGCGCAGGACAGCCAGCCGTCGACGATGGCGTCGTTCAGAGCGCCCTTGGCCACCGTCTTCAATTGGATGAGAACGGCCGAGTAGCCGTCGAAGTGGGGAATGGTGAAGAAGGCCTTGGGATGCGAGGCGAGCACGGCCTCCTTCTCGTCGAGATCGGCCACGCGCACGGCCAGGATGGGGCCCGCGGGCGGGGTGGCCTCGCCGAACCTCTTGATGTCGGCTTTGCTGAACGGCCGCTCCCAGGCGAAGCCCTTGCCGGCGACGAACCATGTGCGGTTGCCGTGCCGTTCGCCCTCGGTGACCTCGGGCAGGTGGCCGGCGACACGGGCGACGTCATCGAACGTGGCCACGTCGGAACGGTCCCCCCTACCGGCCCAGCACGTCGTCAGCACCGGGGTGCACACCGCGGCCCCAGTCGGCGGCGGCCATGGACCGCTTCCCTGCCGGTTGTACCTCGACGAGAAGGAGGCGACCCGACCCGCTCTGCACCGTCACGTCGCCGGCCTCGCTCCGCAGCGTGCCCGGCGCCGGCCCGTTGTCGCCGCCCGGAAGGTCGGTGACCGGATGGGCCTCGAGGATGCGCAGGCGCTCACCGCGAAACGTCGTCCAGGCCCGGTCGAGACGCACCACGCGGTGGAGCTCCGGCGCCGGGCGGGCCCAGTCGAGGCGGAACTCCTCGGGGTCGAGCTTGGCCGCGTAGGTGGGCTCGCCCTCCTGGGGATCCCCGGGACCGAGGGCCACCACCCCGCCGGCCAGGACCTCGACCAGCAAAGCGGCGCCAGTGAGGGAGAGCCGCTCGACCACGGACGAGGCGTGCTCGTCGGGTCCGATGGCGAGGTGTCGGGTGGCGAGCACGGGGCCGGTGTCCAGTCCCGCCTCGAGACGCATGATGCAGACGCCGGTGACCTCGTCCCCGGCCAGGATGGCCCGCTCCACCGGCGCCGCCCCGCGCCAGCGGGGCAATAGGGAGAAGTGGACATTGATCATCGGCACCACGTCGAGAACACGCTGGGGCACGATCCGGCCGTAGGCCACCACCACAGCCAGCTCGGCGTCGACATCGCCGAGGTCGTCGAGCGTGTCGCTCACCGGGAGACCGAGGTCGATCGCGGCCTGCTTCACGGCGCTCGGAGACGGCTCCGTCCCCCGGCCCCTGCGGGTGTCGGGACGGCTGACCACCCGGGCGATCTCGTGACCGGCGGCGACCAGGGCCCGTAGGGGCACCACCGCCGCCGGAGGAGATCCGAGAAAGGCGAGCCGGGCCACGGCGTCTCCGGGTGCCGGTGTGGCCGAGCCGGTTACAGACCGCTGTGGTGCGACCCGTCGGCGGACCCGTTGCCGTCGGTGCCGACCAGGCGCCCGAGCCCGTCGGGATCGCCCCCGGGAAGGTGCAGGGCGCGCGCCCGCAGGATCCGCAGCGCCTCCTTGCGCTGGTCTTCATCGAGCCGTTCCACAAGGAGAACACCGTCGAGATGGTCGACCTCGTGTTGGTAGACGCGGGCCTCGTACTCGTCGGCCTCGATGGAGATCTCGTTGCCGTCGAGGTCACGCCCGGTGAGGTGGATCTCCTTCGGTCGGACGATGGGCCACGACAGTCCCGGGACCGACAGGCACCCTTCGTCGAATGTCCATTCGCCGCGGGCCTCGGAGATGACCGGGTTCACGATGGTCCGCGGCCCCAGGTCGTCGTGGAGGTCGTAGACGAACATGCGCTTCTGGACGCCGACCTGGGGGGCGGCGAGCCCCACTCCGGGGGCGTCGTACATGGTCTGGACCATGTCGTCGGCCAGCACCTTCAGCTTCCCGTCGATCTCCACCACCTCGGGGGCGCGCTGGCGCAGCACGGGGTCGCCGAAGAGTCGGATGGTGTACGCGGTCACGACGCCATCGTACCGGCGGTCAGGACATGAGCATCGACGTGATCGGCGAGAGACCCGTGGTCGTGCGCGACCGGTGGACGGTTTGGATCTCGGTGAACTCGGCCAGGCCCCAGGGGCCATTCTCCACTCCGATGCCGCTCCATTTGAAGCCGCCGAAGGGGAACTGCGGCCCGAGGGCCAGATGGACGTTGACCCAGGCCGTCCCCGCCTCCAGCCGCCCGGCCACTTCGGTGGCGCGGTCGGTGTCCGTGCCCCAGACCGATCCGCTGAGGCCGAAGTGGGTGGCGTTGGCCCGGGCCACGGCGTCGTCGAGGTCACGATAGGAGATGACGGGGAGCGCCGGACCGAACTGCTCCTCGTCCACGATCCGGACGCCGTCGGAGACGGCGGAGAGCACCGTGGGTTCGAAGAAATAGCCCGGACGGTCCATTGGCTTGCCCCCCGCCGCCGCGTCCGCGCCGTGGGCCAGGGCGTCGGCCACCAGCTCGCTGACACGCTCGAATTGCGGGGCGTTGTTTATCGGCCCGAGCTTGTTGCCGGTCTCGGACCCGTCGCCCACGGTGATGGCCCGGGCCCGCGCCGCCAGGGCGTCGACGACCTCGTCGTAGAGCCGCTCGGGGACGTAGACCCGCTTGATGGCCGAACAGATCTGGCCGTTGTTGGCGAAGGCGCCACCGAAGATCCCGTCGACGACAGCGGCGGGATCGGCGTCGTCGAGGACGATCGCCGGGTCGTTGCCCCCCAGCTCCAACGTGACGCGCTTCAGGTCCGGCGCGGCGGACAGGGCCACCTTCTTCCCGGTCTCGATCGAACCGGTGAAGCTGATCTTCCGGGGTACCGGGTGCCCGGTCATCCACGCCCCGAGGTCGTCGCCGCCGCTCACCACGTTCAGGACCCCGGGGGGAGAAGCGACCGCAGGAGCTCGCCGGTCTTCAAGGTCGACAGCGGGGTGAACGGCGACGGCTTCAGCACCATCGTGTTGCCGGCCAGCAGCGCGGGCGCGATCTTCCAGAAGGCGAGGTTCACGGGGAAGTTCCACGGCGTGATGGCCGCCACCACGCCGAGCGGACGGTTCACCACCTGGACGAGCGCCTCGTCGTCGTCCTGGATCACCTGACGCGGGATGTCGAGATCGGCGAAGTAGGTGCACCACATGGACGAGCCGAAGATTTCGAGGTTGGCGTCGTTGAGGGGCTTGCCTTGTTCGGCGGTGAGGAGGGGTGCCAGCTCTTCGAGGGACCCCAGGAGCACTCCGGCGATGTCGCGCAGACAGGCGCGGCGGGCGTCCTCGTCGGCTCTCCAGTCGGGGAAGGCCTTGGCGGCGGCGTCCATGGCCGCATCGAGTTGTGCCCGCGAGCACTCCGGCGCCTGGGCGAAGACCTCGCCGGTGGCCGGGTTGCGCACACCGAAGGTCGCCTCGGTGGCGACCGCCTCGCCGCCGATGGTCATGGTGACGTCCGACATCCGTTGCCTCCCCGTTCGTGGATCAGGGACACTGCGTCCCACCGCGATCTTGGCGTGGTCGCCGGTCGCGGGCAAGGGTGCCCCAGGGCCGTCAGGCCCGTACCGGGTCGACGGCCACACGGAGTCGCCCCGGTGGGCGGGGAACCGCGGCCAGGAGGTCGCACAGGACACCGTGGTCGGGGGCCCGGACCGACCAGACCCCGTCGACCGGTCCGCGGAGCTCGACCGTGGCCGGCGCCGCCGCGCCCAGCGCCTCGCCGTAGGCGTCGGCGGAAGCCCCCGAGATCATGGCCATGGCGCTGACCGGGGGCAGGTCGAGCGCCACGCGGATCGGCGCGCTCGGCCATCGCCAGGCGGCCCGGATCGGCCGCGGCCGCCGCCGCCAGGACGTCGTGGTGCGGGAGGCGGGTCTGGACGAGCACCCGACCCCGGCTCCGACCTCCCGGAGCCGTCCCGGAGGCCGCGCTCACGAGGCGGGCGGCACGCGCCAGGAGGGCCAGCGCCTCCTCTCCGGCCCGGAGGCGGGAGGCGAGCAGTTCGGCGTCGAAATCGAGAAAGGCCACGGCGTCGGCCGCGTCGGTGCGGTGGAGCACGGCTTCGGTGCCGACGACCACCGCCGCGTCGGAACGTGCCACGTCACCCTGCGGAGCCGGACCCCACACGGCGGCCACCGGGGTCCCGGCCAGAGCCTCGAGCTCCTCGCGGACACGGGACACGCCCGGCCGTAGAGCCTTCATCCGGGTGGCCCCGCACTGGTCGCAGACCACCGGACGTTCGCGTCCGCAGCGCCGGCACCGGAGGAACGGGAGGCGAGCCGTTTCGGTCCCCGGCGTCTCGCCCGCGTCCCCGTCCTTCTCCGGGTCGACGAGCTCCACCGCCGCCTCACAGCGGTCGCACCGGGCCAACTCACCGCAGGCCGCGCAGGCCAGGAGGCGGACCCGTCCCGTCCGGTTGATCACGCAGAGGATGCGACGACCCGGCTCCGCCGCTCCCCACCGGACCAGATCGACCAGGCGGGCGGAGAACAGTCCGGTGCGGGGATCGTCCGCCCGGCGATCGACGATCTCGAGCGCCGGCCATCCGCCGCGTTCGGACCGGCGCGTCGGCGTGATCAGAGGGCCCGCCTCGAGGACGTCGAGCGTCGGACAGGGCGAGACCAAGACGCACGGGATACCGGCGCGCCGTGCCCGCTCCGCCACCACCTGCCACGCAGACCAGGTGGGGGCCCGCTCCTCGTGGTACACCTCGTCGTGGGCGTCGAGCACCACCGCCGCGGCCAGATGCGGTAGCGGAGCGAAGGCTGCGGCGCGCGCCCCGACGGCCACGCAGCCGCCGGCCCGCGCCCTCGGCCATTCCTGGGGCAGCAGAGCCACCTTCCGACCGGTCCGGCGCAACCGGCCGGCGAGATCGGCGGCCGCCCGTTGGCTCGGGGCCAGGACGAGGACGCCGGAACCCTCTGGACCCCGGTCGAGGAAGTCCGAGGCCGCCGCCACCACCTCGAACGGATCCTCGGCGGGCGGCAGCCGGAGGACCGCCGTGCCCCCCGACAGAGCCTCGGCGAACGGCGCCGGGGCCCCTGCCGAGCTCGGCGGCCGGACTGCTGTCGAGCTCGACGCAGGGGTCGCGGGGGGTAGTCCGCGGACGGCGACCGGTGGTGACGCCGTACCCAACAGAGACGAGACCGGCCCCGCCCACCGCCAGGCGGCCCACCGGGCCAGGGAGACGACCTCCGGGGGTGGTCCCCAGCCGCGAACGCCGGCCAGAGGGTGCAGGGTGACCCCGGGGGGCGAGTCCACGTCCTCGGCCACGACCCAACCGGCGACCCGGCGCCCGTGCAGCGGGACACGCACCAGGGTCCCCACCCTCACGCGGTCATCGAGGGCGGGGGGAACCGTGTAGTCGAAGGCCTTGTGGACGGCGGCCACGTCGGGGACCACCCGGACCACCCGGTCGAGACGGACCTCTGTCTGCCGCCCCCGGCCGTCACCAACCGGATGTCTAGACGCCCAGCGCGCGCTTCAGGTCGTCGAGCCTCGGCGTCGCCTCCCAGGTGAATTCCTTGTCCGACCGCCCGAAGTGCCCGTAGGCGGCGGTCCGGCGGTAGATGGGCCGCAGGAGGTCGAGGTCACGGACGATGGCGGCCGGCCGCAGGTCGAAGACCTCGCGCGACGGCCGCGCTCGATCGCGGCCGGGTCGACGGTGCTCGGTCCCGAAGGTCTCGACCATGAGCGAGACCGGGCGGGCCACGCCGATGGCGTAGGCCACCTGGACCTCGCAGCGGGTGGCGGCGCCGGCGGCCACCACGTGCTTGGCCACCCACCGGGCCGCGTAGGCGGCCGAGCGGTCGACCTTGGAGGGGTCCTTGCCCGAGAAGGCGCCGCCGCCGTGGCGGGCCATGCCGCCGTAGGTGTCGACGATGATCTTGCGCCCGGTGAGACCGGTGTCGGCGTGGGGCCCGCCGAGCTCGAAACGGCCCGTCGGGTTGGCCAGGACCCGGAGGTTCGTCGGTGTCGAGGTCTGGCGGGAGCAGCGGGTGGATCACGTGCTCGCGCAGGTCGGGCAGCAGCAGCGTCTCGAGGTCGACGCCCGGGGCGTGCTGGGTGGAGATGAGCACGGTGTCGATGGCGACCGGCCGGCCGTCCTCGTAGACGACGCTCACCTGGGTCTTGCCGTCGGGCCGCAGGTAGGGCAGGACGCCCGACCCGGCGGACCTGGGCCAGGCGCTGGGCCAGGCGGTGGGCCAGCCAGATGGGCAGCGGCATCAGGTCGGGCGTCTCGTCGCAGGCGTAGCCGAACATCATCCCCTGGTCGCCGGCACCCTGGGCGTTGAGCTGGTCCTCGCCGCCGGACCCGGTGCGCAGCTCGTGGGCGGCCGTCGACGCCCTGGGCGATGTCGGGCGACTGCTCGTCGAGGGAGACGATCACGCCGCAGGTGCGACCGTTGAAGCCGTGGGCGTCGTTGTCGTAGCCGATGTCGCAGACCACGTCGCGCACGAGCGAGGGGATGTCGACGTAGCACTCGGTGGAGATCTCGCCGGCCACCACGACCAGGCCGGTGGTGAGCAGCGTCTCGCAGGCCACCCGGGCTCTCGGGGTCCTCGGTCGAGGACGGCGTCGAGGACGGCGTCGGAGATCTGGTCCGCCATCTTGTCGGGATGACCTTCGGTCACCGACTCCGATGTGAAGGTATGGCGCGTGCTCACGTAGTCGCTCCTCGGGGCTCGGCCCCGCCGGAGGACGCTGGTGCCTCCGGGGACGCCCGCGCCCGACGTCGCACCAGTCAAGGCGATCCGATCGACACTATCCAGGACGGCGTCCGCCACCTGGCGCTTGGAGGACAGACGCGACCTCGCGGCACGTGCCGTCGCGGCCCAGGATGGTCACGGCGTTGGTGTCGTGGTCGAAGCCGACGCCCGGTGCGCGAGACGTCGTTGGCCACCATCAGGTCGACGCCCTTGGCCTCGAGCTTGGCCACGGCGCGCGTCCATGGACGCCGTCGGTCTCGGCCGCGAACCCGACCAGGACCTGTCCCGGGCGCCGGCGGCCGCCGAGCTCGGCCAGGATGTCGGGGGTCGGCTCGAGGACGAGCTCGGGCACGCCCGTCGGCCTTGCGACAGCTTGGTGTCCGACGGCGCCTTGGGCCGGAAGTCGGCCACCGCCGCGGCCATGACCACGACATCGGCGCCGTCGGCGCGTGCTCGAGCACGGCCGCGCTCCATCTCGGCCGCCGTCTCGACCCGGACGACGGTCGACGCCGGCCGGCGCCGGCCGGCTGCGTCGTGGTCACCAGGACCACGTCGGCGCCCCGCGCCGGCGGCGGCCTCGGCCAGCGGCGTGGCCCTGCTTGCCCGACGACCGGTTGGAGATGAAGCGGACCGGGTCGATCGGCTCGCGGGTCCCGCCGGCGCTGACCACCACCCGTCGTCCCGTCGAGGTCCCGGTACGCGCCGTGAGGTCCCGGAGCCCGGACGCCCGGCGAGGACCTCCCGCGACGGCGGCCACGATGTCACGCCGGCTCGGCCAGGCGACCGGCCCCGACGTCACCGCCGGCCAGCCGGCCCTCGTCCGGGGCCACCACGTGGACGCCCCGGCGGCGCAGGGTGGCCAGGTTGTCCTGGACGGCGGGGTGCTCCCACATCTCGGTGTGCATGGCCGGGCAGACCACCACCGGGGCCCGGGTGGCGAGCACGGTGGCCGTGAGCAGACCGTCGGAGATCCCGGCGGCGTAGCGAGCCGAGAAAGCGCGCCGTGGCCGGCGCCACCACGATCAGATCGGCGCGTCTGGCCCAGACGGGTGTGCGGGATGGGATCGGCCTCGTCCCACAGGCTCCGTCTGGACCGGCTCCGAGGCCAGCGCCGAGAAGGTCACGGCACCGACGAACCGGGTGGCGTCGTCGGTCAGCACGGGGACGACGTGGGCGCCGGCGTCCACCAGCCGGCGGCAGACCTCGACCGCCTTGTAGGCGGCGATGCCCCCGGTCACGCCGAGAACGACGCGCCGGCCCTCGACGGGACCGCTCGTCATGCCGGCTCCACGGTCACGAGCGCGGTCCCGGCCCCGTCCTCGTCCCTACTGGTCGGCGGGCGGACCGCCGGCATCGTCTCCGGCGACCTCGGGCGCGGCCTCGACGGCCAGGACGTCGACCGCCGCCTCGACGGGCACGGCGATCGCCGTCGCCCTCCGATGACCTCCGAGAGCCCTCGGTCTCGCCCTCCTCGCCCGGCTCGGGCCGGTGGTAGGTCGCCTTGCCGGCCGCGATCTCCTCGAAGGCGATGGTGAGCGGCTTGCCCGAGACCGAGGTCACCTGGGGTGGCACCACGACGCCGAGACCCTCGCCCAGCTGGTTGTAGTACGAGTTGATCTGGCGGGCCCGCTTGGCCGACAGGGCCACCAGGGTGAACTTCGAGTCGACCTTGTCGAGGAGGTCCTCGATGGGCGGGTCCATGAGCGTGTTGCGGCGCTGGGCCATCAGGCTCCTCCACGGGGGTCGCCGCCCGGGGACTCCGGCGGCGGCTCTGCGGTGAGGCTTCCAGTATACCGGCCACCTCGGCCACGGCCTGATCGACGTCGTCGTTCACCACCACGAACGGCGGTGAGCGCCCGGCCCACCCGCTCCTCCTCGGGCCCCCGGCTCCAGGCGGCGGGCGACCTCGGCCTCGTCGTCCCCCCGCCGGCGCAGGCGCTCGGCCTGGATCTCGGGCGACGGGGGCAGCGAGCAGGACGATGAGGGCGTCGGGTCGCCGCTGCCTCACCTGGCGCGGCCCCCTGGAGGTCGATCTCGAGGAGGACGTCCTTGCCCGGGGGTGGCTCGGGATGCGGTGTGCCGTAGAGGTGGCCGAGGAACTCGGCCCACTCGAGAAAGCCCCCGTCCGCCACGCGCTTCTCGAAGCGGGTGCGGTCGACGAACGTCGTAGGCGTCGTCGGACTCACCCGGACGCCGGGCCCGCGTCGTCCACGACCGGCTGAGCCACAGGCCGGGATCGCGTTCGACGAGACGGGAGGCGACGGTGCCCTTCCCCGCCCCGCCCGGGCCCGAGAGAACGAGGATCAGGACTTCGCGGTGTGGGTCGAGCAGCGCCTCGCGCTGGTTGACCCCGAGACCCTGGAGCCGACGGCTCTCGCTGATCCCCACCGTCTCCATGAGCCGACGGGCCTTGACCTTGCCCGAGGCCGGGAAGGGACTCGAGCACCGAGAGCACCTTCATCTTGCCGACGGTCTCGTCCTCTTCAGCATCGCTTGAGGAGCTCGGACAGGGATGATCGACCCCATCTTGAGCTTCTCCTTCACCTCGGCCCGCTCGCGGCGGACCTTGGCGGCCTTGTCCAGCGCCGCCTGGCGCTGCTCCGGGGTAAGTGCAGGAGGTTGCGGCATGTCGGCCACCATAGCGCCGCCACGCGAGCGGGGTCACCCGCGCGCCACCGTGGCGGCGGCGGCCACCTCGTCGGCCACCGCCGCGGCCACCCGTTCTGGGTCCTCCGCAGCCGTCACGGCACGCCCGATGACCAGAATGTCGGCGCCCGCCGAGACGGCGGTGGCCGGGTCGCGGCGCGCGCCTGATCGTCCGGTCGTACCCCCGACGGTCGGATGCCGGGGACCACCGTGATCAGCCCCGGGGCGGCCGCACGCGTCACCGACAGGTCGGCGGCGGCGCAGACGAGGCCACAGCACCCGGCGGCCGCCGCCAGCGCCGCCCGGTCCCCGAGCATCTCCGCCGGCGCGTCGACGTCGCTGGTGAGAACGGTGACGCCGAGCACGCATGACGACGGCAATCCGGCGGACGCGGCGCCCTCGGCCATGCCCTCGACGGCGGCGCGCACCATGGCCTCGCCACCGGCGTGTGCACCGTTGTGTAGTGCGCGCCGAGTCCCCCGATGACCCGCGCGGCACGGCCCACCGTGGTGGGGATGTCGTGGAGCTTCAGGTCCAGGAAGACCTTGTACCCCTCGGCACCGAGAGCCACCACGGCCTCGGGTCCGGCCGCTCCGAACAATTCGAGTCCGACCTTGGCCACGCCGAACCAGGGCCGGACGCGTCGCGCCAGGCGAACTGCGACGACGAGATCGTCGACGTCGAGGGCCAGAGCCAGACGGTGGCGCGGATCAGTGATCGCGCGGTTCAGTGAGCACGGTCACCGGTCATCGTCAACGCTCATCGTCGCGCCCGTTGTCTCCATCTCGGTGTCGGCGCGCCCGGCATGGACCGCCGCCACCAGACTGCGGACACGGCCGACACCGTGCCACCGGCACCAGCGGCTCAGTCCCGCGAGGACCTGCGCCGGCGCCCGTGGTTCGCGGAACGTCGCCGTCCCCACCTCGACGGCGTCGGCCCCGGCCATGAGCATCTCCACGGCGTCGACGCCCCGCGTCACACCGCCGACGCCGACGATCCCCACCAAGGGAAAGGCGGCGCGGCAGTCGTGGACGGCCCGGACGGCCACGGGCCGGATGGCGGGGCCCGACAACCCGCCGCCGGCGGGGCCCGCACCCAGCCGGTAGGTGCGCCGGACGGGATCTATGGCCATCCCGAGCAGGGTGTTCACGAGAACGAGCGCCTCGGCGCCGGCCGACACCGCCGCACCGGCGATCTCGGTCAGATCGGCCACATTGGGGCTGAGCTTCACCCAGAGGGGAAGTCCCGACGCCGCCGAGGCGGCCACCGCGTCGGCTGTCGCCCGGGCCGAGTGGGCGAACATCCGGGAACGGTCGTCGAGGTTCGGACAACTGACGTTGACCTCGACCGCCACCACTCCGGGAGCGTCGAGGAGCAGAGCCGCGGCGCGGGCGTAGTCCTCCACCCGGCGGCCCCAGATGCTCGCGACCACGCGCGCGCCGCGGTCGACGAGGGCGGGGAGCTCGTCGTGCAGCCATGCGCTCACCCCCGGTCCCTGGAGTCCCACCGAGTTCAGCATGCCCGCCGGTGTCTCGTGGACCCGGGGGGCCGGATTCCCGGCCCAGGGGTCGGCGGAGAGCGATTTCACCACGACGGCGCCCAGGGTGGCCAGGTCGAAATACGAGGCGAGCTCCGCGCCGTGGCCGGCCGTGCCCGACGCCGTGAGGACCGGATTGGGAAGGTGGACCGAACCGACACTGGTGCGAAGGTCCACGTGGGCCAGCGGCCGCCGGTTCACTGGTAGACCTCCTGGAGGCTCACGACCGACAGGCCGTGATCACGCCAGTCGGCCATGCCGGCCGCCGCGGCGCGGGCGGCGGCCACCGTGGTGAGACACGGGACCTGATGGGCGAGCGCGGCCGAACGGATGTGGAGACCGTCGGCCCGCGGGCCGCGGCCGCGTGGCGTGTTCACCACCAGCTGGACGCGCCCGGTGGCGATGAGGTCGACGGCATCGGCGGCGCCAGACTCACCCACCTTGGCCACCACCGTGGCTACGGGAACGCCGTTGGACTCGAGAAAGGCCGCCGTTCCGGAGGTGGCGACGAGGACGAGCCCAAGTGACGCGAACCGTCGGGCCGCCTCGAGACCGGCCACCTTGTCACGGTCGGCCAGCGACAGGAACACCGTCCCCTCCGCCGGCAGCGGTGTGCCGGCGGCGATCTGGGACTTGGCGAAGGCGAGCCCGAAGGTGGCCCCGACGCCCATGACCTCTCCCGTCGATCGCATCTCAGGTCCGAGGAGGGTGTCCACCCCCGGGAACCGGCCGAAGGGAAGGACGGCCTCCTTGACGCTCACCCAACCTTCTCCAGCGGGCGGCCGGACCAGACCCTCGGTGCGCAGCTCGGCCAGAGTGGACCCCGTCATGACCCGCGCCGCGATCATGGCGACCGGGACGCCGGTGGCCTTGGCCACGAACGGCACCGTCCGGCTGGCGCGCGGGTTGGCCTCGATCACGTACACCTGTCCTTCCTTGACGGCGTACTGGACGTTCAGGAGACCGACGACGGACAACGCCTCGGCGATGGCGCGGGTGTGGACCTCGAGCATCTCGATGACGTCGGGAAGCAGGGTCTGTGGAGGCAGGGCACAGGCCGAGTCGCCCGAGTGGACTCCCGCCTCCTCCACGTGTTCCATGACGCCGGCGATCAGGACTTCACCGGTGCGGTCGCGCACCGAGTCGACATCCACCTCGATGGCGTCCTCGAGGAACCGGTCCACGAGGACCGGTCGCTCGGCCGAGACGCCGCCCTCGCGGGCGAGCGACGCTCCGAGGTCTCCGACGACGCGCTCGAGCCGTTCGTCGTCGTAGACGATCTCCATGGCCCGTCCACCGAGGACATAGCTGGGGCGGACCAGTACCGGATAGCCCACCTTGCGGGCCACGGTGAGCGCGTCGTGGACCGTGACCGCAGTGCCACCGGCGGGTTGCGGGATCCCCAGACGCTCGCACAGGGCGTTCCACTGTTCTCGATCCTCAGCCAGATCGATGGACGAAGGGCTCGTTCCCAGAACCAGGGCGGGATCGATGGCATGGGCCAGCTTCAACGGCGTCTGGCCGCCCAGGCTCACGATCACCCCGACCAACGGGCCCCCTCCGGGACCGGCACCGGACGCGATCTCGGCGTCGATCACGTTGGCGACGTCTTCGGCCGTGAGGGGCTCGAAGTAGAGGCGGTCGGAGGTGTCGTAGTCGGTGGAGACGGTCTCGGGGTTGCAGTTCACCATGACCGTCTCGTAGCCCACGGCGTGCAGCGCCAAGGAGGCGTGGACGCAGCAGTAGTCGAATTCGATTCCCTGGCCGATGCGATTCGGTCCCGACCCCAGGATGACGACGCGTGGACGCGTGGACGGTCGCACCTCGTCCTCGTCCTCGTAGGTGGCGTAGTGGTAGGGGGTGCGCGCCTCGAACTCCGCCGCGCAGGTGTCGACCGTCTTGAACGTCGCCCGTACCCCGGCGACCAGACGTGCGGTGCGGACCTCGCTCTCGGTGCTCTTCAGGAGATAGGCGATCTGCGCGTCGGAGAAGCCCAAACGCTTGACCGCCCGCCACGTGGGCCGGTCCATGGCCCGCAGAACGTCCGGTCCGGCCGTCTCGTCACCGAGATGCTCGAGATAGAGGCGGGCGTCGGTGATGGTGGCCAGTTGATCGAGGAACCAGGGATCGACGCCGGTGGCGGCGGCAAGGGTGTCCGGCGTGATGCCGCGCCGCAGCGCCGTCTCCAGTTGGAAGACCCGCTCGGGTGTCGGCTCGCACGACCGCGCCACCAGCTCGTCGTCGTCGATCAGGTCGTAGGCCGTCTCGGCCTGGTCGGCGTTGAGTCCGGCGCGGCCCTGTTCGAGCGACCGTATGGCCTTCTGCAGGGATTCGGGGAACGTTCGGCCGATGGCCATCACCTCGCCCACGGACTGCATCCGCGTGCCCAGGCGGTCGGTCACACCCGGAAGCTTCTCGAAGGCCCAACGCGGGATCTTCGTCACGACGTAGTCGATGGTGGGCTCGAAGCTCACCGGAGTGGCGCCGGTGATGTCGTTGGTGATCTCGTCGAGCGTGTAACCCACGGCCAGGCGGGCGGCGATCTTGGCGATGGGGAAGCCCGTGGCCTTGGACGCCAGCGCCGACGAGCGCGAGACGCGGGGGTTCATCTCGATAACCAGGCGCCGACCGTTGCCGGGATCGACGGCGAATTGGATGTTCGAGCCCCCCGTCTCGACCCCCACGCGGCGGATGCAGGCGAAGGCGTCGTCCCGCATGGCCTGGTACTCGACGTCGGAGAGCGTCTGGGCCGGCGCCACCGTGATGGAGTCCCCGGTGTGCACCCCCATGGGATCGAGGTTCTCGATGGAACAGACCACCACGCAGTTGTCCGCCCGGTCGCGCATGACCTCGAGCTCGAACTCCTTCCATCCCGCGATGGACCGTTCGATGAGGATCTGCGAGATGGGGCTGGCGGCCAGACCCTCGGCCGCCACGCGTGCCAGCTGGGTGCGGTCATCGGCCGTCCCCGTCCCGGCGCCGCCGAGGATGAAGCTGGGCCGGATCATGATCGGGAAGCCGATCCGGTCCCCCACCGCCATGGCCTCGTCCAGCGACGCGCGGCGAATCCCGAGGACGGCACCTCGAGACCGATCTCCCCCATGGCCGTCTTGAAACGGTCGCGGTCCTCGGCCGTGCTGATGGCCTCGGCGTTGGCGCCGATGAGCTCGACACCGTAGGCATCGAGGACACCCCGTTCGACGAGGGCCATGGCCAGGTTGAGCCCGGTCTGGCCGCCGAGTGTGGGCAACAAGGCGTCCGGCCGTTCGCGCTCGACGATGGCGCTCAGGGTGTCGGCGTCGAGCGGCTCGACGTAGGTCCGGTCGGCCAGGTCGGGATCGGTCATGATCGTGGCCGGGTTGGAGTTGGCCAGCACCACCACGTACCCCTCGGCGCGCAGGACCCGGCAGGCCTGGGTTCCCGAATAATCGAACTCACATGCCTGGCCGATGACGATAGGCCCCGAGCCGATCACCAGGATCTTCTCGATGTCCGTCCGACGGGGCATTCAGGCGCCACCCCTCACGGCCGCGCACCGTTCATGAGGGCACGGAAATCGGCGAAGAGATACCGGGCGTCGTGGGGTCCGGGCCCGGCCTCGGGGTGGTACTGGACACTGAAGGCGGCCACCGAGGTACAGCGAAACCCCTCCACCACACCGTCGTTCAGGTTGAGGTGGGTCAGCTCGGTCGCCTCCGGCCCCGTCCGCGGCAGTGACGCCCCGTCCACCGCGTAGTTGTGGTTCTGACTGGTGATCTCGACGTGGCCGCTGGCCAGATGCTTCACGGGGTGGTTTCCGCCGTGGTGACCGAAGGGCAACTTGAATGTCCGTCCTCCCACGGCCGTGGCCAGAAGCTGATGTCCGAGACAGATCCCGAACAGCGGCACCCGACCGAGCAGGTCGGCGATGATGCCGACCTGGACCGACAGCGCGGCGGGATCGCCCGGCCCGTTCGAGAGGAAGACGCCGTCGGGTTCCAAGGCCAGCGCCTCGTCGGCGGGAACGTCGGCCGGCACCACGGTGACGAGCGCGTCGGCTTCCAGTCCGCGCAGCATCGTCTCCTTCACCCCGAAGTCGTAGGCCACCACCCGCAGAGGTCCGGATCCTCTCGTGTACGGCGCGGTCGTCGTCACCTCCGAAACAAGGTCGCGTCCACTGGTCCCGGGCTCGGCCTTGGCCGCGGCGGCGAGAGTGGCCTCCGACGCCGTGCCGAAGGCGCATCCCATGGCCCCGTCGTCGCGCAGATGACGAGTGAGTCGCCGGGTGTCGACACCGGCGATTCCGGGGATGCCATGGCGGACGAGGAGATCACCCAGCGACCCCGTCGAACGCCAGTTGGAAGGGCGGGCGGTCAGTTGGCGGACGACCACGCCGCGGCACCACGGACGTGACGCCTCGTCGTCGGCGGGGGTGACGCCGTAGTTCCCGATGTGCGGATAGGTGAAGGCGATGGCCTGACCGGCGTAGCTGGGATCGGTGATCACCTCCTGGTATCCCGAGAGCACGGTGTTGAAGACCAACTCGCCGGTGGCCACGCCGCCCGGCGGGGCGGCCCCGATGGCCTCCCCTTCGAACACCTCACCGTCGGCCAGGACGAGCAGGGCCGGACTTGTCCGGCTCGGGAACGGGTGGGTGGTCATCGTTGCGCCTCGGTGTCCACGACCACCGGTTCTCCCCGGTACACCGTGTGCCGGACCTTGCCGGTGAGTGTTCGTCCCGCCCACGGTGTGTTCCGGCTACGGCTGGCCAGCCGGTCGGGATCGACCTCCCAGCGCTCGGTGGCGTCGAACACGCACACGTTTCCCGGCATACCGACGGCCACCGGGCCACCCTGATCGCCACCCTGGTCGACGGACAGACCGGCGATGCGTGCCGGGTGCCATGACATGAGGGCGAGGACGTCGCGCAGCGACATGTCCGCTCCGAGCGCCTGCAGGGTCACCGGCAGCGCCGTTTCCAACCCGAGCATGCCGGGGGCGGCGGTGTCGAGGGGCCCCTCCTTGGCCTGGGAGAGGTGCGGGGCATGGTCGGTGGCCACCGCGTCGATGGTCCCGTCGGCACAGGCGGCGCGCAGAGCGGCGACATCGGTCTCGGTGCGCAGAGGGGGGTTGACCTTGAAGACGGCGTCGTACCCGGCCAGCTCGCCGTCGGTGAGAGCCAGATGATGCGGTGCCACTTCGGCGCTCACCGACAGGCCCTCGCCCTTGGCCGCCGCCACCAGGGCCGCCGACCCGGCGGTGGAGAGATGCAGGAAGTGGATGCGGCCACCGGTCACTCGGGCCAGCGTGATGTCACGCGCCACCATCAGCTCCTCCGCCGCCGCCGGCACCCCGGGCACGCCCAGCCGGCTCGACCACGCACCCTCGTGCATGTGCCCTCCGGCGGCCAGCGCCGCCTCTTCGCAGTGCTGGCCCAGTGTCACACCCAGGCCCCGCGCGTAGTCGAGAGCGCGGCGCATGACCCCGGCGTCCTGGACACCGACGCCGTCATCGGTGAACAGCCTCACGCCGAGAGCGGCGAGCTCCCCCATGGGCGCCAGACAGGCGCCGGCCCGTCCGACGGTGATGGCACCGGCCACCGCCACCCGGCACATCGCCGACGCACCGAGACCGAGAACCTCGAGGGCCACGGCGGCGTTGTCGATCGGCGGGTCGGTGTTGGGCATGCCCACCACCGCCGTGTAGCCGCCGCGCGCCGCGCCGCGCGCCGCGGTCTCCACCGTCTCGGCCTCTTCGCCGCCCGGCTCGCGTAGATGGGTATGGAGATCGACCAGTCCCGGGGCCACGTGGCAACCGCCGGCGTCGAGCACGGTGGCGCCCGCGGGGACCTCGAGATCGGGGCCCACCGCGGTGATGGCATCACCGGTGATCAGTACGTCGGCCCGACGCTCGCCGGTCTCGTCCACCACGGTGCCCCCCCGGATCATGACCATGGCGAGCGACGAAGCCGCCGGGCTCCGACGACGTTCAGCCATCGACGGCCCCGAGGCCCGGGCTCAGACCGGCGACCGCTCCCGCGGCGTCACCGCCCACCACCTGGCCGAGGAGGAGGAAGAGGACGGCCATGCGGACGGCAACACCGTTGGCCACCTGGCGCAGAACCAACGATCGGGGCAGATCCGCCACCTCGTCGGCGATCTCGACCCCGCGGTTCATCGGTCCGGGGTGCATCACGAGAGCGCCGTCGGCCAAGAGACCGGCGCGACGGACGGTCAGGCCGTAGCCGGCGGTGTACTCGCGCAGCGTGGGCAGAAACGATCCGGCGCCGCGCTCGGTCTGCAGACGCAGGAGGTAGCAGACGTCGACGGTGGGGAGAACGGAATCGAGGTCGTGCGACGCGGCCGCGATGGGCCAACCCTCGAGCGAGGGCGGCAGGAGACCGCCGGGTGCCACCAAGGTGATGTGGGCGCCCAGCGCGGCGAGGGCCAGGACACCCGAGCGCGCCACCCGGCTGTGGGCGACGTCGCCCACGATGGCCACCCGCAGACCGGCGAAATCCTTGACGCCGACCTCCGCCACCGGACGACCGGCGCGTTCGGCGAGGGCCTGCCGGATCGTGTAGCAGTCGAGAAGAGCCTGGGTCGGGTGCTCGTGCCACCCGTCGCCGGCGTTGATGACGCTGGCGTCCACCCAGCGCGCCACCTGGGCCGGTGCACCCGCCGAGGGGTGGCGGATGACGAATGCGTCGACGCCCATGGCCGCCACCGTCTCCACCGTGTCGCGCAGCGATTCACCCTTCTTGAGCGACGACGACGCCACGGCGAAGGACAAGACGTCGGCCGACAACCGCTTGGCGGCAGTCTCGAACGAGAACCGGGTCCGGGTCGACTCCTCGGCGAACAAGGTCACCACCGTCCGCCCCCGCAGGGCCGGCACCTTGGGGATGGGCCGGCGGGCGACCTCGACGAAGGCGTCGGAGACCCGGAGGACCTCTTCGATGCCCTCGGCGCCGAGATCGGCTATCGAGAGCAGGTGCCGGCCGTCGCCGGGCACGGCCGGCGGCTTCACGGCGTCGGCGTCGGGTCGGGGGGCCGGGAGGGTCATCGCGGGACGACGTCGCCGAGGACGACTCCGTCGAGGCTCACATCGACCTGTTCATCGAGTCGGGTCGGCATGTTCTTGCCGACGTAGTCGGGTCGGACCGGTAGCTCACGGTGACCCCGGTCGACCATGACCGCCAACTGGACCGCCCGGGCCCGGCCGTAGTCGGCCAACGCATTGAGCGCGGCGCGCACGGTCCGACCGGTGAAGAGGACGTCGTCGACCAGGATGACCAGCTGGCCGGCGAGATCGCAGGGGATGGCGGTGATGGCCTCGGCCAGCACCGGGCGGATCCCGATGTCGTCGCGGTAGAAGGCGACGTCGAGCATGCCCACCGGCACGGCCGTCGCCTCCATCTCCTCCAGCACCTGGGCCAGGCGGAAGGCGAGGGGAACGCCGCCTGTTTGGAGTCCGATGACGACGACGTCGTCGAGACCACGGTTGCGCTCGACGATCTCGTGGGCGATGCGCGTGATCGCCCGCTGGACGTCCTCCGGAGCGAGAACCCGGACCCGTGGAACAAAGACCCCACCGCGCGGTGGGGTCAACCTGCGTTCTCTTTCGGCCACTCGGGCTCCTCCAGCTCCGTCCGGGCCTCTCAGGACCCGCTTCACGGTTCGCAGCAGGATACCACCGCCACCCCGTCCGTCCTCGCGTTCGACGCTGCGTCAGGTCGGCCGCACCTGGGCGGCAATGGTGCTGAGCACGCCGTTCACGAATCCGCCCGACTGCTCCGTCGAATACTGCTTGGCCAGCTCGACGGCCTCGTCGATCACCACCGCCACCGGCACGTCCGGCCGGGCCAGGAGCTCCCAGGTGGCCAGTCGGAGGATCGTCCGGTCGACAACGGGCATGCGGTCGATCTCCCATCCGACCGCGGCCGCTGACACCAGCTCGTCGACCCGGGCTCCGTCGCTGTCGACGCCGCGGAGGAGCTCGACGGTGAACGGATCGGGGGAGACCGACAACCCGTCCAGGACGTCGGGGAGCGACTGCTTCTTCATCTCCGCCTCGTAGAGAAGGGCGATGGCGTGTTCGCGCGCCTCGTGACGCGGCCCCTCCTCAGGCAAGGGCTCAGGCCCGGGTGATGTACTCGCCGGTGCGGGTGTCGACCTTGATGCGTTCGCCCGGGTTCACGAAGAGCGGCACCTGGAGCACCAGACCGGTCTCGAGCGTGGCCGGCTTGCGGGCGCCCGAGACCCGGTCCCCCTGGACCCCGGGCTCGGTGACGGTCACGGTCAGCTCCACCGCCGCGGGCAGATCGACCCCGACGATCTCGTCGTCGTACATCTGGAGCACGGCGCTGTCGCCCTCCTTCACGTACCGCGAGGCCTCGCCCAGGGCGTCGGGGGACACCTGGACCTGGTCGTAGGAGACGTTGTCCATGAAGACGTAGTCGGCGCCGTCGCGGTACAGGTACTGCATCTCGCGCTTGTCGACGATGGCCTGCTCCACGCGCTCATCGGCCCGAAAGGTCCGCTCGATCACCGCTCCGGTGCGGACGTTCTTCAGCTTCGTGCGCACGAAGGCGCCGCCTTTTCCCGGCTTCACGTGCTGGAACTCGACCACCGAGAAGAGTCCTTCGGGGAGGTCGATCGTCATGCCGTTGCGTAGATCGTTGGTGGTGACAGCCATCAGGCAGCGATGTCCTTCGTGAAAGCGGTGAGGGGGCGGCACCCCTGGTCGGTCACCACGACGGTGTCCTCGATACGGACGCCGCCCACGCCGGCGAGATAGATGCCCGGCTCGACCGTGACCACGACGCCGGGCGTGAGGATAGCAGTCGACCCCGGGCCCACCGCCGGGGCCTCGTGGATGTCGAGGCCGACGCCGTGTCCCGTTCCGTGTTCGAAGGCCTCGGCCCAACCGGACTGCCCGATCCGGTCCCGGCACACCTTGTCGATGTCGCCGCTCACCACACCCGCGGCCACCGCCGCCACTCCCGCCGCCTGGGCCTCGGCCACCACGTCGAACACACGGGCGAGCTCGGGAGCCGGTGCACCTCCCACGCAGAACGTGCGGGTCATGTCCGAGCGGTAACCGTCGAAAGTGGCTCCGAAGTCGATCACGACCGGATCGCCGGCGGCGATCGAACGGTCCGTCGGGCGGGCGTGGGGCTTCGCCGCGTTCGGTCCCGAGGCCACGATGGTCTCGAAGGCGCGGTCCTGCGAGCCCAGGCGGCGCATGGCGGTGTCGAGGGCCAGGGCGACCTCCTCCTCGGTGCGGCCGGCGCCGAGCATCTCGAGCACCTCGGCGAGCGCGGTGTCGGCGATGGCGGCGGCGACGGCGATCCGCGCCACCTCGCCGGCGTCCTTCACCAGTCGCAGACCTTCCACCACACCGGTCGTGGCCACGAGTCCAGCCGACCCCAGGATGTCCCCCCACCGCCGCTGCGCCGCCCACGTGACGTTCTCGGCCTCGAGCCCGACCCGCTCGCCGGCGCTCGTGGCGAGGGCGGCGATGGCGTCGCGCTGCACCTGGACACCACCCACCACGACATCGACCGACGGCGCCAGGCCGGCCGCCTCCAATTGCTCCGAGGCCTGGGTCCGGTAGCGTCCGTCGGTCACGAGGAGGACCCTGTCCCCCGTGACGAGCAACAGGCCGGCCGATCCGGTGAAGCCGGTGAGGTAGCGGATGTTGGCCAGGGTGGTGACGAGCAGGGAGTCGGCCCCGGCCTCGGCCACCCGGGGCCGGAGATTCATCACGCGCTCGGCAACGGCCATAGCCGGGATGTCCCCGTCGGGATACCCCGCCGTCATGGCGCGCTCTTTGCCTTGGCGGCCAGCAGGCGCGCCACGGCCTGCACGGCCAGCCGGTAGCCGAGGCCTCCGAAACCGGCGATGGAACCGTCGGCCACGGGTGCCACCACCGAGGTGTGTCGCCACGGTTCGCGTGCCGCGGGGTTCGACAGATGGAGCTCGACGACGAGACCGTCGAAGCACGCCACGGCGTCGTGCAGGGCCCACGAGTAGTGCGTGAGGGCGCCGGCGTTAATCACTATGGCGGCGGCGCGACCGCGCGCCCGGTGGACCAGCTCGACGAGCTCCCCCTCGTGGTTGGTCTGATGGTGCTCGAGGGTCAGACCGCAGGCATCGGCTTCGGCGGTTGCGGCGGCGACGTGATCGTCGAGACTGTCGTGTCCGTAGACCTCCGGCTCCCGCTCGCCGAGCAGATTGAGGTTCGGTCCCGACAGGAGCACCACCAGCGGCGCCGGTGTCTCGGTCACTGTCCGGCGCCGATCACGGCGCGCACCCCATCTCGATCAAGGTGGCCACGACATCGGCCTCGTCCACCCCGTGGACCGGTTCCACCCCGTCGGGACCGTCGAGGACGAAGGTGAGGTCATGGCGTGCCTTCTTGTCGCGGGCCATGAACGACAGCAGTTGGCCGGCCGACGCCCCCGCCGGCATGTCGGCGGAGAGGTCGAAACCGACGACGACCTTGCGGTGCAACGCCACCCGGGCATCGTCGATGCGGCCCAACCGGTGCGCCAGGTGAGCGGCGAACATGAGGCCCACGGCCACCGCCTCGCCGTGGCGGAGATCCCATCGCGCATCGGGACCGAAGGCGGCCGCCTCGAGGGCGTGGGCGAGCGTGTGCCCGTAGTTGAGGACCATGCGCCGCTCCGACTCCCGCTCGTCGGACGCCACCACCGCCGCCTTGATGGCGACGCAGCGCGCCACCTGTTCCTCGAGCGCCAGGTCCAGCAACGACATGCCCGAGAGCCCGGGGAGGTACTCGCCCAGAAACGCGTACTTGGCCATCTCACCGCGTCCCGACGCCCACTCGCGGGCCGGCAGGGTCGACAAGGTGTCGACGTCACAGAGAACGGCCGACGGCTGCCAGAAGGCACCCACCAGGTTCTTGCCCTCGGGCAGGTTGACACCGGTCTTGCCCCCGATGGCCGCGTCCACCTGGGCCAGCAGGGTGGTGGCCACGGTCACGTAGCGAACGCCCCGGTGATAGACGGCAGCGGCGAAACCGGCCAGGTCGCTCACCACTCCGCCGCCCACGGCCACCACGGCGTCGGACCGCGTCAGACCACTGCGGGCGAAGCCGCGGCACAGGTCGTCTACCTGGGCGAGGGTCTTGGCTCCCTCGCCGCCCGGCACGACCAACACATCGGCGGGGACACCGGCGTCGACGTCGATCTCGATGCCTTCCTGCGTCACGATCACCACCCGCTGGACCCCGGACGGTATGACACCGGGCAGCATGCCGAGGATCCCGCGTCCGACCACGACGTCATAGGCGCGATCGCCGAGGGGGACGGGGATGGTGTTCACGGGCGCACCGGTCGGTCGAGAGCACGTCGGGCGACGGTCTCGAGGAGGTCCTCGGCCACCTTGGGGGCGGAGACGTCGTCGACGTCCACGATCTCATCGGCCACCTCGGCATAGAGGGTTCGCCGCTCGGCGTCGATCCGACGAAGCGTCGCCTCGCGCTCCTGCGGCGTGTCCCCCACGAGCAGAGGGCGGCCGGCGCCGTCATGGACCCTTCCGATCAGAGTCTCGGGCCTGGCCCGCAGCCATACCACGGTGCCCGCGGCGCGCAACGCCTCCCGGTTCCCGGGGTCGAGCACGGCACCTCCGCCCACCGAGACGACGAGCGGTCCCTCGAGCCGCAGAGCCGCCTCCAGGGCAGCGGTCTCCTCCCGGCGGAACTGCGCTTCTCCGTGCCGGGCGAACAGCTCTGGCACCGGGGCACCGCCGATCCGGGAGACCTCGTCGTCGATATCGACCCACGTCCAACCGAGCCGCTCGGCCATCAACCGGGCCACGGTCGACTTTCCCGCCCCCATCATGCCGACGAGACACAGGCGCTCAGCCACCGTCACCGCGCTCCCAGTCCGGCGACGTAACCGTCGTGGTTCCGAACCAGTTCGGCCAACGAGTCGCCGCCGAATTTCCGGATCGCCTCCGACGCCAGTACCAGGGCGGCCATCGTCTCGGCCACGACGCCCATGGCCGGGACGGCGGTCACATCGGTGCGCTCCTTGAACGACACCGTCGCCTCCTTCGTCACCACGTCGACCGTGCCGAGCACGGGCCGATTGAGGGTGGCCAAGGGCTTCATCCCCACCCGGGCGACGATGAGACCACCGGTCGACATACCCCCCTCGATACCTCCGGCGCGCGTCGTGGCCCGTTGGTAGGTCTCGGACCCGGCGTCCCACGAGATGGCGTCGTGCGCCACCGAGCCACGCCGGGCCGTGCCGGCCGCCCCCTCGCCGATCTCCACGTACTTGACCGCCTGGATGCTCATGAACGCCTGCGCCAGCAGACCGTCGAGCTTTCGGTCCCAGTGGACGTGGCTACCGAGACCGACGGGGGCGCCGTCGACGAGGACCTCCACCACCCCTCCGAGGGAGTCGCCGTCCTTGGCCGCCGCCTTGATGGCGGCCACCATCCTGGCCTCGGCATCGGCGTCGAAGCAGCGGACGTCGGAGGCGTCCACCCGTTCGAGGTCAGCTGCACCGGGACGCGGCATCGGTCTCGACATGCTCCGGTCCGATGGCCACGACGTGGCTCACCACGGAAGTCCCCATGGAGGACAGGAGGATCTTGGCCAGACACCCGGCCGCCACCCGGGCGGCGGTCTCGCGTGCCGAGGCACGCTCGAGCACGTCGCGAGCGTCGTCCAAGCCGTATTTCTGCATCCCGGCCAGATCGGCGTGCCCGGGCCGGGGCTTGGTGAGGACCTTGGACGGCGCTCCGGGATGCGGCGACATCTCCTGCTCCCACTTCGGCCACTCGGTGTTGGCGATCTCGATGGCCACGGGAGAGCCGAGGCTACGCCCGTGGCGGACGCCCGCCACCAGGGTGACCTCGTCGGCCTCGAACCGCATCCGGGGGCCGCGCCCGAAGCCCAGACGGCGCCTGGCCAACTCGCCGCCGATCTCGTCCACCGTCACGGGGAGGCCCGCCGGCAACCCCTCTACGATCACCACCAGGGCTTTTCCGTGGGACTCACCGGCGGTCAGGAACCGAAGCACGGCGCCAATCTACCGCCGGGGGTCTCGGGTCCTGGGCGAACGCGCCATATTCTCCGCGTTCGCAAACGACTCAAACGCCGCCCCGGTGAAACAGCGCGTGAGCCGCGGGACTCCCCCACACGATCGAGATCACGGCACCGGCGGCCAAGAAGGGCCCGAAGGGGATCTTGGTCTTGCGTCCCCCACCGGAGACGGCCATGAACACGATGCCGATCACCGCACCGAGCACGAAACCGGCGAAGAAGGCGACGAAGGCGTGGCCCAGACCGAGCCAGCCAGTGGCCAGACCGATGACCCCCGCCAGTCGCACGTCACCGAATCCCATGCCCTTGGGAACCGCTACGTGAAGGACGAAGAAGCCGCTGAAGGCCACCGCGCCGGCGATGGCGGCGCGGGCGAGAGACCCCCACCGTTGATCGACGGCCGACGAGATCACGAACAGGGGGATGAGGAGTCCGAGAGTGGGATAGATGATGCGATTCGGGATGATCCAGCGCTCGAGATCCACGGCACTGATGGCCACCATCGACAAGCCGAAGACGGCATAGGCGGCGAGGACGACGTCAGCACCGAAGCGAGCGCCGAACAGGCCCAGGACAGCCGCGCTCACGAGGGCCAATACGGCCGGGCGAAGGGGGTGCTTGACGCCTTCGGGGCACGATGAACAGCCTCGTCGTCGCGCCAGGACCCGGGCGACAGGCACCAGTCCGAGTCCGGTGGCCGGCGCCTGGCACGCCTCGCACCGCCACCACGGTCGGTCGAGCGGACGGCGTTCCCCCAGGCGGTCGACCAGGATCTCCAGCCCGTCGCCGAGCACGAATCCACCGGCAGCACTCACCGCGGTGACGAGTGCGTCCATCTCGAGCACGATAATTCACGGGCTCGAGTCCCCCGCGGACCGCGCCGGGCCCGCGCCACGGCGCAGACGGCTACTTCTTGGCCGGCTCGTAGAAGGGATTCGCCCCGCTGGCGTGATCGGTGACGTCCACGACGGACACGATCTCGGGCAGTGCGTCGCGCAGCGCCACCTCGATGCCCTGCGACAGGGTGACCGTCGCCAGGCCACACCCTTGGCAGCCACCGCTCAGGCGCAGGTAGACCACGTCGTCCTCGACGGCGACGAGGTCCGCCCGTCCGCCGTGCATGGCGATGGAGGGGTTCACCTGCTCTTCGAGAATGGCCAGCACCCTTTGTGCCTGGTCCCCGGAGAGATCGCCCGGCGGACGTCCGGCGAAGACGTCGGGCCGCGGCGGGGTGTTCGGATTCAAGATGACGAGGCCACCCTCACCGTCGTCGGACCAGTCCAGGCGGGCACCGACGAGGCGGGCCGAGCTCGACTGGGGGACGACCACCTTGAGGTCGTCGCCTGTCACCGAGTCGGACTCGGCGGCGTCGGACGCCATCTGGAAGTAGATGTCGTAGGTGTAGGCACCGTCACGCGATCCGGTGACCTCCACCCAGAGGGCCAACCTCTCGGCATCGCCCTCCTGGGCCCGGGCCTCGAGCACGACGGCGCGCGCCGCTGGCGTCACCGTGAGCACGGCAGGGCTCGTGTGGCCGTTCCCGGCCGGTCCCGCATCGTCGGCCATGGCCGCTACCTCCCGGGGTCCATCATAGAGCCATGGCCCGTGTTCTCCTCCTCGTTCCGTCGGCCACGTACCGGGTGGCGGACTTTCTGGAGGCCGCCCGGACCCTCGGAGTCGAGGTCGTGATCGGGGGGGACCAGGCCCACGCGCTCCAGGATCTGATGGGGCGGCGATCACTGCAGCTCCCCCTGGACGACCCCGTGGCGGCGGCGGAGATGATCGTCGTCCACGACGACGTGGCTCCCCTCGACGCCGTGATCGCGGTCGACGACCGGGGCGCAGTCGCCGCCGCCATGGCCGCGCAGCGCCTGGGGCTGCGCCACAACCCCCCCGACGCGGTGGCCGCCACCCGGGACAAGCTCGCCATGCGGGTGCGGCTGGCCGCCGCCGAGGTCCCCCAGCCGCCGTTCGCGCCCGTGACCGCCGACGCCGGCCCCGATGACGTCACCGCGACTGCTGCGAGGGGTCGGGCGTACCCTGCGTGGTCAAACCCCGACCTTGTCGGCGAGCCAGGGTGTGCTGCGGGCCGACACGACCGGGGAAGCCGTCGCCGTGGTGGACCGCGTGCGGCGGATCGTCACCCGGGCCACCGGCGACAACGACCCCACCCTGCTTCTGGAGCGGTTCGTTCCGGGACCGGAGGTGGCGGTCGAAGGACTGCTCGCAGATGGCGATCTGAGTGTCCTGGCCGTGTTCGACAAGCCCGACCCCCTCGACGGTCCGGCCTTCGAGGAGACGATCTACGTCACGCCGTCGCACCTCGACACCGAGGACATGGCGGCGGTCGTCGCCGCCACGGCGGCTGCCTGCCGCGGCCCTGGGCCTCACTGAGGGTCCGGTCCACGCCGAGGTCCGCGTGCAGCGACGGTCGGGCCTCGGTGATCGAGGTGGCGGCCCGCACCATCGGCGGTCTGTGCGCGCGGACGCTCACCTTCTCCACCGGCCGGACGCTCGAGCAACTGGTGATCGGCCAGGCTCTGGGCCGACCCCTGGGTGCCACCCGGCGCCGCACCCGGGCATCGGGCGTGCTCATGGTGCCCATCCCCCACGCCGGCATCCTCGAGGAGGTGGGAGGCCGCGACGCCGCCGCGCGGGTCCCGGGCGTCACCGACGTCCAGATCACCATCGCGCCCGGACGGCCGGTGGTTCCGGTACCGGAGGGTGACCGCTACCTCGGATTCGTCTTTGCTCGCGGCCGGAGCCCCGATGACGTGGTGACCGCACTCCGGCACGCACAGGCGGTTCTCGATGTGCGCATCACGCCAGATGCCGCCGCCACGACTCCGGCCACGCGGTCGTAGACCCGAGTCTCCGACGGCGCGGGTGGGGCCCGCTACCGTTGTCGTCGTGCACGTCCTGTTGATCTCGACGTACGAGCTCGGGCACCAGCCGCTCCACGTCGCCTCCCCGGCCGGTGCGCTGCTGCGCGCCGGACACGACGTGCGCTGTATCGACCTGGCCGTCGATCCACTCGACACCGACCTGTCTCGATTGGGCTGACGCCGTCGCCTGTTCGGTCCCCATGCACACCGCCATGCGCCTGGCCCTGTCGGCGTGCGCCGCGATCCGGGGGCGGCGGGCCGACCTGCCCCTGTGTCTGTACGGCCTGTACGCGGGCCTCGACGCCGGGCGCGACGAAACCTCGACCGGGAACCTCGTCGACCGGACCATCGCCGGCGAATACGAGCCGGCGCTGGTCGCCTGGGTCGACGAGGTCGCTCGTGGTGCCGCCGTCGCCGGCGCCCCCCGGGGCGACGCCGTGGTGTCCCTCGGGCGGGGGAAGTTCGGCCTCCCGGCCCGCCATCTCCTGCCGCCGCTCGACCGCTACGCCCGCCTGGCGGTGGCCGGCGAGCTCCGGCTGGCCGGCTACGTAGAAGCGAGCCACGGCTGCGCCCACCGCTGCCGTCACTGCCCCGTCCCCGTCGTCTACGACGGTCGCACCCGCCTGGTGGGTGAGGACGCCGTTGTCGCCGACGTGGGCCAGCTCGTCGGCCTGGGGGCGCGTCACATCACGTTCGGAGACCCCGACTTCTTGAACGGTCCCCACCACGCCGTGCGCGTGGTGGGAGCGGTGCACGGCGCCTTCCCCGAGCTCACCTTCGACATCACCACGAAGGTCGAGCACGTCCTGCGCCACCGAGACGTGTGGCCGGCCCTGGCCGGCGCCGGCCTGCTCTTCGTCGTCTCGGCCTTCGAGTCGGCCAGCGACCACGTGCTCGACCAAGCTGGACAAGGGTCACACGGTGGCCGACGAGATCGAGGCGGTGGCCGTCCTGCGCGCGTCGGGGATCGAGCCCCGCCCGTCGCTGATGCCGTTCACCCCCTGGACCACGGCCGACGGACATCGGCGACCTGCTCGACCTGGTCTCCTCCTGCGACCTCGTCGGCAATGTCGATCCCGTCCATTTCGCCATCCGCCTGCTCGTCCCGCCCGGGTCCCTTCTGCTGACGTCGGGCGCCCTCGAGGGCGCACTCGACCCCTACGACACCGACGACCTGAGCTGGACGTGGCGGTCGCCCGACCCGCGACTCGACTCGGTGCAACGTGAGATCGCCGCCATCGCCGTCCACGCCGCGGCCGACGAATGGCCGGCCGGCCGGGCGTACGACGCCGTGCGCGCCGCCGCCGCCGCGGCGTTGTCCGGTACGGACCACCGCTTCGGCCCCGCGCCGGCGGTGACCGACGGGCGACTGCGCTCGTCGATGGCGCCGGACGACCGACCCCGGCTCACCGAGGCGTGGTTCTGCTGCGCCGAGCCGACCGACGCACAATTCGAGGCCCTACGCGTCGACACGGCGCCGACGGCCCGAGGGAGCTGACAACCATGGCACAGCGACAGGTCCGCCCGCCGCGCACCCCGGCCGATGAAGCGTGGCGGGGGGCGCCCGACGGGGCGCACGAGTGGATGAGCTTCCCCGACCCCGATGACGAACGGACCTGGCTCTTCGACGTCACCTTTCTCGAGAGCAATTGGACCTGCATCTTCGGCCGGGGCTGCCAGGGCGTGATGACCGGCCCGGCTCCGGAGCTGGTCGAGGGATGCTGCTCCTATGGCGCCCATTTCACCGGGCCCAAGGACGCCCGGCGTGTCGAGGCGGCTGCCGCCACCTTGACCCCGGAGCAGTGGCAGTTCTGGCGCCAGGGACAGCCCCGGGACGGTGGGCGCCCAGCGCGTCGTGAAGCGCGGACGCAACGGCGACCTGAGCACCCGGCTGGTCAAAGACGCCTGCATCTTCCTCAACCGCCCGGACTTCCCCGGGGGACCGGGATGCGCCCTGCATCGTGCCGCACTGGACCGCAACGTCCCCCATCTCGAGCTCAAGCCCGACGTGTGCTGGCAGCTTCCGCTACGCCGCGACGACGAGGTCGCCGACGACGGGTACGTGACGTCGGTCATCCGGCAGTGGGACCGACGCGACTGGGGCGCGGGTGGAGACGAGTTCCACTGGTGGTGCACCGAGGACCCCGATGCGTTCGTCGGCACGCAGCCCGTCTACGAAGAGCTCGGCCCCGAGCTCATCGCCCTGAGCGGGCGAGAAGATCTACAAGCGGCTGGTCCGGTATCTCCACGCCCGCGCCGGCCGTGGCGCCACCAACGGGAACCGCGCCACCCCGGCACGGGGCGCAGACACGGCGGCCGCCGCTCCGGTCCCGGTCCCGCTTCCCCATCCCGCCGTGCGCCGTCGCTGAACACCGGCTCCGCTCACGGGTCGGCGAGGTGGACGCCGTCTACTCGGCGAGCGGATCGTCCTCCGGTTCGCGAGCGACGGCGTCGGCACTCAGGGTGTCGTCCAGTTCTTCCGACTCGGCCATGCACCACGATGCGTGCTCGTCCTCGGGATCGGCGCCGCACTCCGCGCAGCGTTCGGGCGCGGTCGCGACCGATCGCTTCAGGCTGCGGGCCTCCTCGAAGCGGCGATGTCGTCCCTTTTTCACGAGCGACTCCTCCCTCGGCCGGGGCGCGTTTCCCACGGCGAGCGACAGGCCGAGTGTACCCGTCGGTCAGCGCGGCCTCCGACACCGCCCCTGGGCACGGATTCTGCCCCACTAGAGTCGTAGCGGTGCCCGACGATTTCGACCCGACAGCCATGATCGAGCGGTTCCGGTCACGCGCCGTGGCTGTGCGCAGCCGGGGTATCCCGCCCATCGAGGGGCCCGAGCGCCAGCGGTTCGTGGAGCAGGCTCAACTCGACTTCATGGACTACGCCATGCTCGGGGACGCCGAGGCGTCCCTGGCCGACGGCATTCTTACCCTCCGCATCGACCTCCGTCCCGCAGGCGACGACGCCGACGGGGGGAGCCCTCAGCCGCCGTAGTTCATCCGGGTGTCCTGCATCCGCAGGATGCCGTCGTCGCCGTCGTCGTTGGTGACGGTGGTGGTGGCTTCGCCCGTCATCCCCGGTTGCACCGCACCCACGTCGACCACTTCACCGACGAACCAGCTGTGGCTCCCGAGCGCCAGGGTGTGGCGGACCTCACAGTCGAGCCAGGCCGCGGCCACGTCGAGGATCGGAGCCCCGGTCGAGGCCCGTCGCACGGAGATGCCGTTCATGGTCCCGACGCCGGTGTGGTCGTCGACATCGACGTCCTCCACCGGCTTCACGAAACGCCGGACGAGAGCTCTGTCACGGCGGGCCAGAAGGCTGAGGGCGAACACGCCGCCCTCGACGATCAGCTCGTGGGTGCGCGCCTCGCGCTCGACCCCGACACCGACCAACTTGGGTACGAGGGCGACCTGGGTCACCCAGCTCACGGTCATGAGGTTGCACCGACTCCCGGCGCGTGAACCGAGAACGTAGAGACCGGCGGGCAATGACCAGAGGACCCGCCGACGGAGCCGGTCGTACTCATCGGCGTCGCGTCCGGAGGGAACGGGACCGACGACGTCTCCGCCTGGCGGGTTCATCGCGTCGTCACGGCGTCGAAGCGCGCCAGGGCCTTGATCAGATCCCGGCGCGCCGCCGTCCGCGGCGCGGCCGATCGGGCGCGCCGGACGCCATCAGACGAGCCCGAGAGGCAGGCGTGTCCGGCTTCGCCGGCGACGGAGTACGCGGTGGACAGAAGGGTGGTGAGAGCCGGATCAGGCGTCGGCAGGTTCTGGTTGGCACTCAGGGAGTCGTAGACGAGGACGTTGCACTCCGTCGTCAGCGCCGTATCGCTCGCGGCGTCGATCCGGGCCAGGTCCCCCTGCAACAGGCTCACCGACGCGGAGAACCCCGCCGTCGCCGCCCAGCTCGTCACCTGTTGGGAGAGTGTGGTGCCGGAAAACGTGCTGCCGCAGGCGGCCAGGAGGAGACCCAGTCCGGACACGGCCACGGCTGCAGGCCCCATGGCGCTGCGTCCCGGGACCCGCAGTGTCCGGTGCCGGTACCCGGGATCGGTCTGTCTCTCGGGTCGACGTCCCGTCCTCACCGCAAGGTGCCGCCGGGCGGCGACCCGAGATCCGGCGGTGGCCAGGTCGGGTCGAGCTGGTGCAGGAAGAGATCGCACCGTTGCTCCTCCTCGGGCTCCCCGATGGCGGCGGCCATGGCCCGCAAACCGTCGAGCGATCTCAGAAATCCGCGGTTGGACGCATGGGCCCAGCGTACGTATCCACTCCCCCGCCAGCCGGACCGACGCAGGGCGTCGAGCCCGCGGTGGTACCCCACCCGGTAACACGCGTAGGCCTCGACGTCGTCGCGCGCCAGTCCGCCGAGCGCCGCCCACGCCTCGCACCAGTCGGGAAAGGCTCGCACCACGTCGGCGACGGCATCTCGACGCCGTTCCGCCGGCGCCGCCAGTGCGGCCGACAGGCGCTCGGCGGCAACGGGGTCCGGAAGGTCGAGGACCGTGTCGGGCGGCCCCAGGGTCAGGTCGACGGGCTCGCTCACTGGTCCACCATCCCTAGGTCGCCAGTCGTCAGGCTGGCGGTGCACCCTGGTGACCGTCGGTTCATCGCCCGGACCGCTCGCGACTTGATCGCCATCATGAGTAAAGCGAGGGCCGGCGGCCCAGGACGTGCCGACTGGCAATAAGGGCTGAGCGCCTCAGAGCGCCGATCAGTGAGCGACCGGCAGACACGTCCATGGACCACCGGGTGCTTCCCCACTGGGCAAACAGCGAGGAGGCTGACATGCAGGATCTCACGTCTCGTTTCGGCGGTGTGGATTGGGCAACCGACGCCCATGCCGTGGGCATCGTCGACAGGGCCGGAATCGTCGTCGACGAGTTCGACGTCGACCACAGTGCCGCTGGCTTGAGAGAGCTCTGCCGAAGACTCCGGGAACACGACGTTCGCCGAGTGGCCATTGAGCGACCCGATGGGCCCATCGTCGATGCCCTGCTCAGCGCCGATTTCGAGGTCGTCGTGGTCTCGAGCCGGTCGGTGAAGGCACTGCGCGAGCGCTATGGCAATGCCGGGAACAAGTCCGACCGTTCGGACGCCTACATGCTGGCTGATTGCCTGCGCACCGATGGCCACCGCTGGCCGAGCCTCGAGCCGGACTCGCCGGCCACGGTGACCTTGCGCAACCATGTCAGGGCCCGAAAAGACCTGGTGGAAACTCGGGTGGCGGTGGCCAATCAGCTGCGGGCGCACCTGCTCGTCGTTTTCCCCGGTGCCATTGGCCTTTTCAAGTCCATCGACAGTCAAATCAGCCTGCGCTTCCTGGAGCGGTTCCCGTCCGCCGTGAGTGCACAGTGGTTGTCGGAGAAACGTCTGACCAGATGGTTGGCATCCAGCGGCTACAGCGGCCGCCAGACCTCTGTTGAGCTCTTTGCCCATCTAACCGACGCTCCGCCCGGAGCCGTCCATGACGTCCAAGGTGCGGTGGTGACGGCCTTTGTCGAGGTTCTGAAGACCCTGAGGGCCCAGATTGACGAGCTGACCGCCCGCATGACCGAACAGCTCGAGGCCCATCCTGACGCGCCCATCTTCACGTCCTTGCCCCGCGTGGGAGTGGTGCGGGCCGCCACACTGCTCGCCGAGATCGGCGACTGTCGGGGAAGATTCCCTGATCCCGAATCCCTCGCCTCCCTGGCTGGGGTCACGCCGTCCACTCGCTCTTCGGGCAAGTACCGCACCGTGACGTTTCGCTGGGGCGCCGACATGAAACTCCGTGCCGCCCTGTGCGACTTCGCCGGGGACTCCTGGCAAGGCAACGCCTGGGCCGAAAACCGATACCGGGAACTTCGTGACAGCGGGAAACGACATCCGCACGCCCAGCGGATCCTCGCTCGATCTTGGGTGCACGTCATCTGGCGTTGCTGGCAAGACCACGTCCCCTATGACCCGGCACGACACGCCGCCTTCCAGCGCCTCATGGTCGACGGAGGTTGACATAGGGCTACTCATGAGTGCGGGGTGGCGCCGGGGCGCTCGGCCTCGCCGTGACGGTGCAGGAAGAGGCTCATGGCCGCGGCCGCCAACACGGCGACGACGGCGGCGGCCGCGATCAGGGCGAAGAAGATCATGCCGGCGGGCGCGGAGCGATGAGGACCGGGGTGCCGTGGGCGGCGATCTCCGTCGACGCGCCGCCGATCTCCGACGCGTCGAAGCGCATCCCGTCGGTCGGGTCGTACTGCGTCATAGCGCCTCCCGGCCTGTCGTGCGCACTCGGTGGCCCGCTATTCGAACCGCAGGAGATGGTAGTCCCGCTGCCCCCGGCGCAGGACGAGGTAGCGCCCGAAAAGCAGGTCCTCGGAGCCGAGTCGCGCCTCGGTGTCCCGGACCCGGTGGTTGTTCACATAGGCGCCGCCCTGCGTGACGATCGTGCGGGCCCGGCTCTTCGACGGCGCCAGTCCGGCGAGGACGAGGGCATCGACGAGGCTCATGTCCTTCTCGATCTCCCCACGAGCCACGGTGCTCGTCGGGGCGTCCGCACACACCTCGAGCAGGGTCGCCTCGTCCAGGGTGGCGATCTCCTCGGAGAAGAGCGCCCTGGCTGCCATCTCGGCGCGCGCCGTCTCGGTCTCCCCGTGCACCAGGGTGCACACCTCGTGGGCCAGCGCCCGCTGCGCCTCGCGCCGCTCGGGGTGCTCGGCCGCGAGCGCGTCGAGCGCACCGATGGTGTCGTGATCGAGGAAGGTGAGCATGCGCAGGACAGTGCCCACCATGGCGTCCTCGGTGCGCAGGAAGTACTGGAACAGCTGGTAGGGGCTCGTCCGTCGGGCATCGAGCCAGACGGCGCCCGATTCGGTCTTGCCGAACTTGGTGCCGTCCGCCTTGAGCAGCAGAGGGGTGGTCAACCCGAAGACCTCGACCTGGCGCGTCTTGCGGATCAGCTCGATTCCCATCGTGATGTTGCCCCACTGGTCGCTGCCACCGAGCTGGAGCCGGCAGTCGTGGGCGTCGAAGAGCTGCTGGAAGTCGTATGCCTGGAGCAGCATGTAGCTGAACTCGGTGTACGAGATCCCCTGTCCGGATCGTTCGAAGCGGGCGCGCACGGATTCCTTGGCCACCATCTGGTTCACGGTGAAGTGCTTCCCCGTGTCCCGCAGGAAGTCGACCAGACTCAACGTCCCGAGCCACGCACTGTTGTCGAGAAGGAGTGCCTGCGACGCGGTGGCGCCGTCGGAGAAATCCAGGAAGCGTTCGAGCTGTGTCCGTATACCGGCGACGTTGGCCTCGAGGGCCTCGTTCGACAGCAGATTGCGTTCCTCGCTCTTGCCCCCGGGATCCCCGATCATGCCCGTCGCCCCACCGGCCAGGGCGATGGGGCGGTGGCCGGCGAGCTGGAGCCGTCGCAGGTTGCAGATCTGCAGGAGGTGGCCCACGTGGAGACTGTCCGCCGTCGGGTCGAACCCGATGTAGGCCGTCAGCCGGTCACGGTCGAGCTTCTCCGGAAGTGACGGGTCGGTGACCTGATGGATGAGCCCCCGGAACTCGAGGTCAGCCGAGAGCGCAGCCATTTGTCCAGCCTGCCACGGGCCCGGCGGGGCCCCGGACATCCACCGACCGATGTCTCAGATGCCACCCGAGGCCACGACGAGGGCGCCGCCGTCGACCACGAGCATGTGCCCGGTGACCCACGAGGCGGCGTCCGACGCCAGGAACAACGCCACCGTGGCCACATCGTCGGGCTCGCCCAACCGGCGCAGGGGCAGACGCGCCGCGATCCGCTCCTCGCCGCGCTCCCACAGGGCACGGGCGAAATCGGTCTTCACCAGACCCGGTGCCAGGGCGTTGACCCTGACCGCGGGACCGAGCTCGCCGGCGAGTTGCCGGGTGAGGTGGGCGACGGCCGCTTTGGTCACGTTGTACCAGCCGATCCCGGGCTCCACCGACAGAGCCCCCACCGACGACACGTTGATCACGCTGCCACCACCGGACTCCATCGATGCACGCCACGCACACTGCGTCCAGGTGAGAACGGCCAGCTGGTTCACCTGCACCGTCTTCTCGGCCGCCGCCCGGTCGATGTCGACCAGTCGTCCGTAGAAGGGGTTGGTCGCCGCGTTGTTGACGAGGATGTCGACCGATCCGAACTGCTCGACGGTGGCGGCGACGCACTCCTCGGCGGCGTCGGGGTCACCGGCGTTGGCCGCCCGCCACGCCACCTCGCCGTCGAGGCCGGCCATGGCGGACGCCGCGTCGGCCAGGGCGTCGGCCTTGCGCGAGACGAGCATGACGTGGGCACCGGCTTCGGCGAACCGCGTGGCGATGGCGCGTCCGATCCCTCGTGATCCCCCGGTGACCAGTGCCACCTTGCCATCGAGCCGCAGGTCCATGAGCCGTCACCCTATGGCGCGGATCGGGTGGTCCCGCCGGCGCCGTAGCATTCGCTTCCGTGAGCCGACCGACCGCGCCGTCACCGTGAACCGACTGGCAACGGAGCCGAGTCCCTACCTCCGTCAGCACGCCGACAATCCGGTCGACTGGTACCCGTGGGGAGACGAGGCCTTCACCCGCGCCCGGGACGAGGACCGACCGGTGTTGCTGTCCGTTGGGTACTCGTCGTGCCACTGGTGTCACGTGATGGCCCACGAGTCGTTCGAGGACGAGGGGACGGCCGCCATCGTGAACGCCGGCTTCGTGGCCGTGAAGGTCGACCGGGAGGAACGACCGGACATCGACTCCGTCTACATGGAGGCGGTCCAGGCCATGACCGGTCGGGGTGGATGGCCCATGACACTGTTTCTGACCCCCGACGGGCGACCGTTCTTCGCCGGGACGTACTTCCCGCCCCGCGATGCCCACGGCACGCCCGGCTTCACCCGCGTGCTCGGCGCCGTCGAGGAGGCCTGGCGGCAGCGGCGCGGCGAGGTGGAGTCCCAGGCCGATTCGCTGCTGGCCGCCATCTCCCGGCGGACGACGATGCCCGGTGACCTGGTGCCCGTCGGTACCGAGGCCGGCCCCGGCCCCGGCGAGCGGTTTCCGGACCTGCTGGCGACGGCGACGTCCGAGCTGGCGGGACGATTCGACGCCACCTGGGGAGGTTTCGGCCCGGCTCCCAAATTCCCCCAACCCGACCTCCTCGAGCTCTGCCTGGAGCACGGCCACCTGACCGGTGACGCCGGGTCTCTGGCCATGGTCGACACGACCCTGGCGGCGATGGCCGCCGGAGGCCTCTACGACCACCTGGGCGGGGGCTTCGCCCGGTACTCGACCGACGCCGAGTGGACGGTCCCCCATTTCGAGAAGATGCTCTACGACCAGGCCGGCCTGGTGCGCATCTACCTGCACGCGGCCCTCGCCACCGGGGACGACCGCTGGCATCAGGTGGTGGAGGAGACCGTCGCCTACGTGCTGCGGGATCTGGCCGCCCCCGAGGGTGGGCTCTACTGCGCCGAGGACGCCGACTCCGAAGGCGAGGAGGGGCGCTTCTACGTCTGGACCCCGGCCCAGATCATCGAGGCCGCCGGCCCCGAGCTCGGCGCGGTGGCGGCCGCCTGGTACGGCGTGACCGACGCCGGCAATTTCGAAGGCCGGACCATCCTGCGGCGTCCGCTCGGATCTCCCCTCCGGCGGCCCGACGACGTGGAGAACGTCCGTCGCCTGCTCTTCGAGGCGCGTCGGAACCGGGTCCGCCCCGGGCTCGACGACAAGATCCTCACCGAATGGAACGCCATGTTCTGTTCGGCCTTGGCCGAGGCAGCGGCCGCCTCCGGTCGCCGGGACTGGACGGACGCTGCGGTGGGCATCGCCGAGTTCCTCCTCTCCCACCTCCGGCGACCCGGCGACGGGCGCTGGTTACGGTCCTGGCGGTCCGGAGAGGCACGCCACCTGGGCTATGCCGGGGATTACGCGTGGGTGGTGGACTGCTTGACCCGCGTCGGCGAGTTGACGGGCGAGGCCCGCTGGCTGACGGCGGCGGCCGAGTCGGCCCACGCCATGCTGGCCCTCTTCGCCGCCGACGGCGACCCGCTGTTCACCACCGGATCCGACGCCGAAGTCCTCGTGGTCCGGCCCACCGAGCTTCTCGACGGCGCCATCCCCTCGGCCAGCGCCGTGGCCGCCGGCGCTCTCCTGCGACTGGGAGCCTTGACCGGCGAGGACGAGCTGGTCGCAGCGGGCGAGGCGCTCCTGGCCGCTCTCGTCCCCGTCGCCGTCGTCCATCCCCTGGCCGTCGCCCACGCCATCGCCACCTGCGGCCTCGCCGGCGGGGCCATCACCGAGGTTGTGGTGGCGGGCGACCGACCCGATCTCGTGGGGGCCGTCCGCCGGCGCTTCGAACCGTCGGTCGTGCTGGCCTCCGGCGAGCGCACGGAGTCACCGTTGTGGGAGGGACGCCACGACGGATCGGCCTACGTATGCCGGCACTACGCGTGCCGCGCACCGGCCGACACCCCCGAGGTCCTCGAGGCCCAGCTCGACGGCGAGCGGGAGGCCGAACGCGCCCGTCACGCCCGTTCTCTCGATCACGCCCGTCACCGGGCCGGGACAGCGCGGTGACGGCTGAGGCCCCGGCGGACGCCGGGCGACGTCGCCGTGGCCGGGTGCGGTCGGCCCCGCGCCACGGGCGGAAGAAGACGGCGGCGCGCGCTCCGGGCGCCCACCGCTGCATGGTTCTGGCCTGCGGGACCGACGACACAACCGGCGTCGACCTGACCACCGGCGCCGTGGTCCGGTTGCGCATCGACTGGACCGACGAACGCGAGGCCGACCTGGCGCCCTTCGACATCATCGACGCGGCGTGGGCCGAGGATCCCGAACGCGACGACTTGGCGCAGCCCGAGGCGGTCACCGTGTCGGGCATGCCCGAGCGCATCGGGACCCTCCGCGGGCGCCGGGCCCGGCGACTGGTCCGCCATCTGGTGGCGCCCGAAGAACCACACCTGCTCGGGTTCCCCGGCTCCTCGGCGCCCTACTGGGAGTTCCACGGCATGCGGCCGTCGGTGGCCCTCGTCGTCCCCCGGCGCGGTCCGCTTCTCTTCCGCCGACGCGCCGACGGGACCGTCTGGGCGCGGTTCAGCGCCGCTCGCAGCGACAACTGGTTGCCGGTAGAGGACCGCCGAGCCATGGCCGCCCTCTGGACGTCGCGGCGCGACCGGTTGTCGGGTAAAGGGCTCTCCACCGCACTCGGATTCCGACCCCACTTCATCGTGGTGTCGATCAGCCGGCCGCGCGACGGTCACTGCTACAAGACCGTCACCGCCATCCTTCCCCGTCCGTAGACGGCGGGGAGCGCCCTTAGCGCGCCTTGCCGGAGGCCAGAGTGCCCGAGGCGAGGTCTTCGGCCATGGCCCAGCCGAAAGCCACCAGCCGGTCGCCGCGCTTGATGGCCAGACCCTTGAAGAGGAAGGCCACACCACCGTCGGGCTCCTTCACCTTGGGTCCGCCCAGGTCGAGGGCACCGGCGGTGCTGCCGTCGCCCTTGAGCACGAACGTCCGGTCGTCGATGCGGCCTTCGGCTCCGAAGCGCTTGGCCAGGCGGCGGCCCCAGGCCCGCTCCTCGCCACTGGCCTTGTGGTCGGGCCGCGGGACGACGTCCACCAGTCCGGCGAAGGCCTGGTACGCCTCGGCCACGCCCAGGCGGGTGCCGACTAGGACGTCCTCGTCGGGAAAGGCGAGCAGGGCCCGGCGGTACTGGTCGCCGAGCAGCAGGCGCAGCGCCTGCTCGGCCTTCGACCGTCCGGTCCACCGTCGACAGCCCGATCAGCAGCGAGGGGGTCCCCCCGATCCGTTCCAGGGTGGAGAAGGAATAGCCCCGGAGCTTGCTGTCCCTCGCGTACCAGAGTGATCAGAACCCATTCCTCGCACTGCTTGGACAGGAAACCGATGTCGAACCCCGGTTCCCGGTCGACGCACAGGTCGGCCATCTCGGCCAGCTCGGCATCGCTGAGTGATGTGCAGTCCTTGGTCCCAACCTCAAACGGCATATCGTGCTCCGTGCTCGTCCCACTGACCCGGCTCCCGACACCGGCGGCGGGCGACGACGCTGCCCACCTGATGGCCCCGGGGTGTACCTACAGGATACGGGATGCGCACGGGGGTGGCCCAACCGGCGGGCCGACCTCGGCGTTCGTGCCTGGGCACGGCCCCGTCGCCGGGAGAACGCGGGGGTCGGAACCGCCTCAGCAGATGGCGTTCGGGCCCAGCAGGACCCGCAGCTCGCCGACCAGCCCGCGCCGGCTGTTCACGTTGAATTCGCCGGACAGGCGCAGGACCGTCTCACCCACGTGGAGAAAGACGGGCTCGTCGCCGGGGTTGCTCCCGCAGCAGCTGCTTCAGCCGGTCGACGCTGTCGTCGGTGAGGATCCCGACGGGCAGCCCGCACGCGGAGCTCGGACGCCCCGTCGACGGTCAGCTCGGGCCGCGTGACCTCCATGCAGACCAGCTTGACCTGGTCGTCGCGGGTGTCGACCCGGCCCCGCAGGACGACGATGGCGTCGTCGGCGAGCAGGGCACCGAGCTCGGCCATCACCTTGGGGAAGACGAACACCTCGATCGAGGCCCGCAGATCCTCGAGGACGAAGGTGGCCATCAGCTCGCCCCGCTTCGTGTAGCGGCGGACGAGGTCGGTGACGACCCCCCCGACGGTGCGGACCTGACCGTCGCGCCCCCCGACGCTGTCGACGACGACGGCGTCCGTCCGTCCTTCAGGTCGGCGATGGAGCATTCGATCAGCCGGGCCAGGGCCCCCTCGACACCCCGCAGCGGATGGTCGCTCACGTAGAGCCCGAGCATCTCCTTCTCGAAGGCCAGTCGCTGCGTCTTGTCGAACTCGGTGTCGGGGATGGGGACCCGGGCGTCGGCGAATCCCGCCGGTCCCGCCGGGCCGGTGTCACCGTCGTCGCGAACCCCTCGAGCGAGGAGAACAGGGTGGAGATCCCCGGCCTGCTCCTCGCGGCGACGTTCGAGGGTGCGGTCGACGATGTCCTCGAAGACGAGGCACAGCCCCTGGCGGGGATGGCCGAGCGAGTCGAAGGCCCCGGCCTTGATGAGCGACTCGATGGTCCGCTTGTTGAGGACCATGCGGGTCGACGCGCTGGCAGAAGTCGTAGAAGTCGACGAACGGTCCGTTCGCGTCGCGTTCGGCCACGATCCGGTCGACGAGGCCCTCGCCCACGTTGCGCACGGCGGCCAGACCGAAGACGATGCGCCGGTGCCGCCGTCCTCGCCCACCGAGGGGCGTGAACTCGGCGGCCGACGGTTGACGTCGGGCACCAGCACCTCGATCCCGAGCGACCGGCACTCACCCAGGTAGATCGGCCGTCTTGTCCTTGTCGTCCTTGACCGACGTGAGCAGCGCGGCCAGGTACTCGACCGGGTAGTGGGCCTTCAGCCACGCCGTCTGGTACGCCACCAGCCCGTAGCCGTAGGAGTGCGACTTGTTGAAGGCGTAGTCGGCGAACGGCTCGATGATGTCGAACAGCGGCGGTGCCCAGCGTCTCGTCGTAGCCCTGGGCGACACATCCGGCCACGAACTTCTTGCGCTCGGCCTGGATCAGGGCGCGGATCTTCTTGCCGCACGCCTTGCGCAGGTTGTCGGCCTCGGCCAGGGTGTAGCCGGCGAAGCGCTGCGCCACCCGCATGACCGACTCCTGGTAGATCATGAGCCCGTAGGTGTCGGCCAGGATGGGCTCGAGGTCGGGGTGCAGGTAGCGTCACCGGCTTGCCGGTCGTTCTTGCGGTCGGCGTAGTCCGGTGCATGTTGGCCGCCATCGGCCCGGGGCGGTAGAGGGCGACCAGGGCGGCGACGTCGTCGAAGACGGTCGGGGCGAGCGACCGCATGAGCGACCGCATGGGACCGCCCTCGAGCTGGAAGACACCGATCGAGTCGCCCCGGCACAGCATCGCGAAGGTGCTCGGGGTCGTCGAGGGGGATGGCGTCGATGTCCGGCCGGATGCCCGTCGGTCCGTTCGACCAGGTCGAGGGCCCGCTCGATGACCGACAGGTTGCGCAGTCCGAGGAAGTCCATCTTGAGCAGGCCCGAGCTCCTCGACGCCGTGCATCTCGTACTGGGTGACGATGGGCGCCTCGGCGGGGTCCTGGCCGCTCTCGGGCTTGCGCTGGACGGGCAGGTACTCGGTGAGCGGCTCCTTCGGTGATGACCACGGCGGCGGCGTGGATGCCGTCCTGGCGCCGCAGGCCCTCGAGGCCCTTGGCCACGTCGATGACGCGTCGGGCCTCGGGGTCGGTCTCGTACATGTCGCGCAGCTCGCTGGGCGGCGGCGAACCCGTCGTCGTGGCCCTCGATCCGGTCGAGACAGGCGCGCAGCGGGGTGTCGCGGCCCATGATGAGCGGCGGCATCGCCTTGGCGATGCTGGTCGCCCACGATGTACGGGTAGCCGAGCACCCGCGCCGCGTCGCGCACCGCGGCCCGGGCCTTGATGGTGGAGAAGGTCACGATCTGCGCCACGTGGTCGGCGCCGTAGCGCTCGGTCGCGTACCGGATCATCTCGCCCCGGTAGCGCTCGTCGAAGTCCATGTCGATGTCGGGCATCTGCTTGCGCCCGGGGTTGAGGAACCGCTCGAAGAGCAGGTCGTAGCGGATGGGGTCGAGGTCGACGATCCCGAGGCAGTAGGCCACGCAGCAGCCGGCGGCCGAGCCCCGCCCCGGTCCGACCCGGATGCCGCTCGTCGCGGGCGTGGCGGATCAGGTCCCACACCACGAGGAAGTAGGCCGAGAAGCCCATGTTGGCGATGACGCCGAGCTCGTAGTCGAGTCGCTCGCTCGACTCGCCGGCGGCAGGGTGCTGCCGTAGCGCTCTGCGCGCCCCGTCGAACGTCAGGTGGCGGAGATAGGCGTCGGCCCGCTCCTCGTAGGTGTCGCCGGCGAACTCGGCGGGCACCGGGAATTCCGGCAGGGCGTTCACGCCGAAGTCGATCTCGACGTTCGGCCCGCTCGGCGATCAGCAGCGTGTTGTCGCACGCCTCGGGGAGCTCGGCGAACAGGTGCCGCATCTCGGCCGCCGACTTCAGGTAGTGCTCCTCGCCCTCGAACTTGAACCGCTTCGGGTCGTCGATGAGGGCGCCGGTCTGCACGCACAGCAGGGCGTCGTGGGCCACGGCGTCCTCGCGATGGGTGTAGTGGCTGTCGTTGGTGGCGAGCAGCGGGGCGCCGAGCTGGCGGGCGATGCGGACGAGCGCCGGGTTGGTCCTGGCTGCTGGGCGGCCAGCCCGTGGTCCTGGAGCTCCACGAAGAGGTTGTCCCGCCCGAAGATGTCCTGGAGCCGACCGGCCAGCTTGAGCGCCCGCTCCTCGTCGTCGGCCAGCAGCGCCTGGAGCACCACGCCACCGAGGCATCCGGTCGTGGCGATCAGACCGGTGCGTGGTAGCGCTCGAGGAGCTCCCAGTCGACCCGGGGCTTGTAGTAGTAGCCCTCGAGGTAGGCGGCCGAGGACAGCTTCAGCAGGTTGCCGGTAGCCCTCGGTGGTCTCGGCCAGCAGCGTCAGGTGGTAGTAGAGCTTCTCGCCCGCCCTCGACGTCCCCGCCGGTGTCGTCGACCTTGCCCCGTCGCACCGGCCGCTCGTGGCGGGACTCCCCCGCCATGTACGCCTCGGTGCCGATGACCGGGGTGATGCCCTGCGTCGCGGCACGCGCGCGTAGAAGTCGAGGACCCCGTACATGTTGCCGTGGTCGGTGATCCCGAGCGCCGGTTGACCGTCGGCCACCGCCGCGTCGACGAGGTCGTCGACCCGGGCCGCTCCGTCGAGCATCGAGTACTCGGTGTGGGTGTGCAGATGGGTGAACGACCGCGTGGCGGCCATGCGCCCTCGTCCTCCTCGGCGGCGTCGCGTCTCCGGCTGTGGGCGCGTCCCTGGTCAGCACCACCGCGCCGGCCGACCGGCGCCCTGACCGCAGGCCGGTGGAGAAGTCACAGCCGTGTGATTCCGACGATAGCAGTCCGAGTCCGACGTCGACGAGCGTGGGCGCTCACAGGTAGGTGCCGGGGTCAGGCCCGGGGACGAGTCGTGCCTGGGCTCGCCGGTCCCGCCGGGCGGCAGGCCCGCGCTGGCGCATCTCCTCGAGCTGGGCCCGGGCCGCCATCTGCTGGGCCATCAGGGTGGCCTGGATGCCGTGGAAGAGACCCTCGAGCCACCCCACCAGCTGGGCCTGGGCGATCCGCAGCTCGGCCTCGGACGGGACCGACTCGTCGAAGGGCAGCGTCATCCGGTCGAGCTCGGCGGCCAGGTCGGGGCTGAGCGCTCCGGCCAGCTCCCGGATCGACTGCTCGTAGATCTCGCGCAGCCGGGTCCGGCTCGCCTCGTCCAGGGGGGCGGCTGCGCACCTCGTCGAGCAGCTGCTTGACCATCGAGCCGATCCGCATCACCTTGGCCGGCTGCTCGACCGACTCGACGGACTCCCCATCGGGACGCCCGCCGCGTTCGCCGGGCTCGATCAGTACGCCTCCGACGGCGCTCGCCGGCTCAGGAGCCCGCCGTCGCCGGCTCGACGCCGCGTCTGCTCGGTTCATCGTCCACGACCACGATCCTCCCAAACCGTCCGCGCCGCGCCAAGCCGGCGCCTCAGGTGTTCGTCCACGCCACCAGAGGAACGTACATCTCGGCCGAGGTGAGCGATCCGTGCCGGCGCCAGCAGGCGAGTCTCGCCGGTGTCGGCCGGATCGAGGAAGGCGACCGGTGCGCGCGCCACCAGGGCCACGTCGCCCGAACCGGCGGGCCACCTCGGCACGTGAGCGGCCCTCCGAACCAGCCCTCGTCGACGATCTGCTCGCGCGTCCGGACCCACGCCTCGTGCGCCGTGGGACTCCTCGGCGGCCGCCACGACGTCGGCGGCGGCACCGGGTCGCGCGTGCAGCCAACGGAAGCGCCCTTCGCCCGAGAGCAGCTCGACCACTTCGAGCAGCTCCGGACCCGGGAGCCGGGCCGAGGTCCCGACCTCCACCTGTCCGTGGTCGGAGGTGACGACCAGGGCGGCGCCGATGGGGCAGAGCTTCGATGAGATCGCCCACCAGGCGGTCGACGGTCCGCAGCTCCTGGCGCGTAGTGCTCCCCCAGCCCGTGCTCGTGGGCGACCTTGTCGAGTCCGTCGTAGTACGCGTAGACGAACGGTCTCGCCCTCCACGAGCAGGCGGCGCACCTCGACCACCAGGGTCGAGAGGACCGACCACCCGACCAGCCGGGCCCCGGCCAGATGGGCGGCGGTGAATCCGGTGGCGGCGAACTCCGACCGCGTGACGGCCGGCACGGCCCGACCACCGAAGGGCGGCGCCGGCTGGAACCGCGGCGCCGGTCTCCGGCGCCGCATGTCGCCGCGACTCGGTCCGCCAGCGCAGGACGTTCATGACCTCGCCGGCGCCGGCGTCGCCCTCGACCCGCACCCGGTAGCCCGACGACCCCGTGCTCCGCCGGCGGCCGCCCCGTCGTGATGCGAGGTGAGGGCGGTGGCCGTGGTGGTGGGCACGACCGACGTGATCGGACCGCCGCGTCCGTCGGCCACCGTCGGGGCGTGAGCCCGACGGGCCTGGAGCTGCTCCCAGCCGAGGCCGTCGAGCACGAGCAGGACGACCTGGCGCGCGCCGCGGGCGGGATCCGGGAGCCAGGCCGGAACCTCCGGCGGCGAAGCGGTCGAAGAGGGCGGGAACGACCGACGACAGACATGCCCCGCCGTAGTCGGGCAGAACGGGCTGCGTCGGTCACGGCGCCCTCGTCGGTCACAGCGGCACTGTACCCAGCGCTCCGGCCCACCCAGGCTCCGGTTCGCGCCGGCACGGTCCAGCCGGTCCGACACGGAGCGCCGGGTAGCATCGGAGCGTGAAGGTCTCGACCCGGGGCGACTACGCCAGCCGTGCTCTGCTCTCCTTGGCGCTGCACGACGACGCCCACGGGCCCGACCTCGGTCCGCGACATCGCCGAGCGCACCGGTCTGCCCCAGCCCTACCTCGAGCAGATCCTCCTGGCCCTCAAAGGGGCGGGTCTGGTCCGGTCCAAGCGCGGCGTCGGCGGCGGCTACGTCCTCGCCCGCACCCCCGAGGAGATCACGCTGGGCCAGATCGTGCACGCCGTCGACGGCCCCATCGTGGCCGGCGACTTCGGCCGTCCCCACGAGAACGGCGCCTGCGAGCACGAGGGTCAGTGCATCCTGCTCGCCGTCTGGTCCGAGGTCGGCGAGCACATGCGCGAACACCTCGACTCCTTCACCCTGGCCGACATGGTCCACCGGTCGCGGGGAAACGCCCCCGCCCGATCACTGCACTGATTCCCGTCTCCCGACGGAGCCCGGCACCGTGATCCTCCTGAAGTGGCTGGTCGGCATCGCCGGAGTGGCGATCGTCGTCGCCGACCTCTATGACCTCGTCCGCGCCCTGGTGGTCCCGCGTCCCCACACGACGGGCCCGGTGGCCGTCTGGACGCGCAACACCCGCCGCGTCATGCACGCCGGTGTCGGTCGCATGAAGACGTTCGCCACGCGCGACACTCTCCTCACCACCTTCGAACCCATCGTGATGCTCCTGCGCCTGGGCATCTGGTTGTTCGCCGCGCTGGTCGGTTTCGCCCTCGTCATCTGGAGCACGGGCCACTCGTCGTTCGGCTATTCGTTCATCGAGGCGGGGTCGTCGATCTTCACCCTCGGTTTCGCCACCGAGAACCACCCGGCCCCCGAGGTGGTGGCCTTCCTGGCCGCCTCCTTCGGTCTTCTCGTGATCGCCCTCCAGATCGCCTACCTCCCCGCCCTCTACGACTCCTTCAACCGGCGCGAGACCCTCGTCACCATGCTCGAGAGCCGTGCCGGCACCCCCGCCTGGGGTCCGGAGCTGTTGGCCCGCCACTACCTGGTGGGCATCGAAGGGAACCTCGACTCCTTCTACGGCGAGTGGGAGCGCTGGTCGGCCGACGTGGCCGAGAGCCACACCACCTATCCCGCGCTCCTTTACATGCGCTCCCCCCACCCCACCAACTCGTGGCTCGTCGGGCTCATCGCCGTTCTCGACTCCGCCGCCCTCTACCTGTCGGTGAGCCCGTCGGTGGCGCCGCCGGAAGCGAGACTCTGTGTGCGCATGGGCTTCACCTGTCTGCGCGACATCGCCCGGGCGATCCGCCTCCCCTACGACCCCGATCCCCGGCCTGATAGCGACATCCAGTTGTCGTTCGAGGAATTCGCCGACGCCGTGAGCGGGTTGGGTCAGGCCGGCGTACCCCTGGAGCGCACCGTCGATGAGGCCTGGGGCCACTTCAAGGGATGGCGGATCAACTACGAAGCGATCGCCTACACGCTGACCAACATCGTCTTCGCACCACCGGCGGCGTGGACCGGTGCGCGCCGCTACCCCGACGACGCCGCCGGCAGTCCCACATTCCCGCGGCGCCCGGTCGACCGCCGGCCGGACAAGCCCGAGGGTGATCGCGTCGAATCCCATTGATCCGACCGGCCGGGCCCTCGGGACGTGAAGCCGTCGCGGCGGCCGCGCCGGCTCAGATAGTCAGGACAACCGTTCGTCGCCGGTGTCGTTCCACCGCTCGATCACCGGTGTCTCGCGCTCCCAGCCGAGGACGCTGACGCTGGCCGGGCTCAGCACCCACCGCGACCCGTCGCCGGCCGGGAGCGCCAACCACCGGGCCGCCACCACCCGCAGGATGTGGGCGTGGGCGAAAACGAGGACGTCGCCCGGCACGCTCCTGGTGACGGCGACGACCCGATCGGCGCGACGCGCCACCTCGGCCAGGGTCTCCCCGTCGGGCGCGCCGTCGCTCCACAGGGACCATCCCGGGCATTCGGCCCGGATCTCCGCCGTGGTCCGGCCCTCGTAGGCGCCGTAGTCCCATTCCCGGAGGTCCTGGCAGATCTCGGCCTCGGGGAAACCCGCCAGGACGGCGGTCTCCCGGGCCCTCTCCAAGGGGCTGACCAGGACGGCCCCGAAGGTGTGGTCACCCAGGCGTCGACCCACGGCCCGGGCCTGCTCGCGGCCCTCGGGCTCGAGAGCGACGTCGCTACGTCCCGTGTGCCTCACCGTCCGGCTCCAGGCCGTGGCCCCGTGGCGGACCACCACCAGGCGCCCGCCACCCTCGGTCCGGGCGACGTCGGCTGACGGGGTGGGGGTCGGGGGCACTCCTAGAGCGCACCACCGGTGGCGCCGGCCCGCAAACCGGGATCGGGCCCGGACACCGGGGTGGGTCAGCAAAACCGGGTGCGTCCGTGCTCCGTGTCAGGAATGCGGAGGACGACAAGCGTGTTGTTCCCACCGAGAGCAGGAATCCCCCACCACGAGGCAGAGATGGCGAAATTTACGAGCACCCCCGACAGCGTTCGGTACTTCCTGGATGACCTGGACCAGTACCCGCTGCCCGATCCCGACCAGCAGACCGAATTGGCCAAACGTGTAGCCGACGGAGACGACGAGGCCCGGCGCGCCATGATCGCCGCCAACCTGAGGTTGGTCGTCCACTGGGCGCGGCGCTATCAGGACCGCGGTGTCGATTTCGCCGATCTGGTGCAGGAGGGCACGTTCGGCCTCATGCGCGCCGTGGACAAGTTCGACTGGCAACGCGGCTTCCGCTTCTCCACCTACGCCACCTGGTGGATCCGCCAGGCCCTCCAGCGCGCCGTCCAACAGCACGGCTCCACGATCCGCGTCCCCATGGAGGTGGCCGAGCAGGCCCAACGGGCCGACCGTATGACCTGGGAGCTGGCCACCGAGCTGCAACGCGACCCGACACCCGAGGAAGTGGCCGAGGCGAGCGGGGTCGATGACAAGGCGCTGCGCTCCCTCCAGGGTGTGGCCCGGGTCGTGGCCAGCCTCGACCAGCCCACGGGCGGTGACACCGGGTCGGCGCTCGGTGACCTGGTCGCCGCCGACGACAACGAGTTCGAGGACGACGTCGAGCGCCGCCTCGTCCTCGACCGCGTCCGCCTGGCCGTCGAGAGCCTCGACGAACTCGAGCGCGATGTGGTGCGCATCCGCTTCGGGCTCGACGGCGGCAACCCGGCGTCGCTGCAGGCCACCGCCAGCCGTCTGGGGATCGGGGTGCGCCGGGCCCGCCAGGCCGAGACGCGCGCCCTGCAGCACCTGGCCGACCTGCCCGAGGTCGAAGCTGCCCACGAAGCGGCCTGATTCAACGCCAGCGGGCACGCGACGTCGGGCGCGACGTCCGCCCCCCACGGTCACCGGCGCTGGCGTCCGAGAACGGCGCTCAGATCAGGCGGCAGAGGCGAGTCCCAACTCCTCCGCTCGCCGTCGCCGGGGTGGTCGAGGCTCAGCCGGCTGGCGTGCAGGAACAACCGGCCCGGGGCGAGCAACGTCTTGATGTCACCCGGACGGGCCCGCGTGCCCCAATAGCGGTCGTCGCCGAACACGGGGTGTCCGATGGCGGCCAGGTGGACGCGGACCTGATGCGTCCGGCCCGTGTCGAGGGTGGCCTCGACGAGCGTCGCCTCCCACGGTTCTCGGTACCGGCCCACCACCGTGTACGACGTCCGCGCCGGGCGCCCTCCCCTCGTCACGGCCATCCGGGTCGGTTGGCGTGGTGAACGTCCGATGGGCGCGTCCACCACGCCGGCGTCGTCCTCGAGGGTCCCGGCCACCAGGGCGCGGTAGTGCCGTCCGGCGGTGTGGGCGCGTAGTTGCCCGCTGAGCGAGCGGAAGGCCTCGGCCGTCCTGGCCACGACCAGCAGTCCCGAGGTGCCCTTGTCGAGTCGGTGCACGATCCCGGGCCGCTCGGCGTCACCGGCTCCGGCCAAGGCCAGGTCGGCCAGATTCGGGGAAGCGGGCGAGAAGTCCGTCGACGAGGGTGCCACCGCTGTGCCCGGCACCGTGGTGGACGACCAGTCCCGCCGGCTTGTCCACCACGATCAGCTGCTCGTCCTCGTGGACCACGGTGAAGGCCACCCCGTCGTCCGCTCGGGGCCCTCCGTCGGCGGCGGGGGCGACGTCCACCCGCAACGTCTGACCGACCACCAGGGTCCGGCTACGGACGTCGACGGCTACCCCGTCGACCGCCACCCGGCCGTCGCTCACCAACACGGCGACCGCACTGCGCGGCAGTCCGGTCAACAGGGCCACGGCCCGGTCGACGCGTTCACCGGCCAGGGTGGCGGGCACGACCGTCTCGAACACACCACCGGTCACCACATCGCTCACGCTGCGGCACCACTCTCTCCCGCGCCACCGCCGGTCCCGTCGCCGCCGGTCCCGTCGGCGGACGTCGGTCCGGTGGCGACCTTCTCCGCCTCTTGATGCGACAGGAGGAGGGCGGCGGCAATGGCACCGAGCACGATGCAGGAGTCAGCAACGTTGAACGTCGGCCAGAAATGCAGGGCGATGAAGTCGACGACAGCGCCGTGATGTCCCCGCACCAGTCGGTCGGCAAGGTTGCCCAATGCGCCCCCGATGACGAGACCGAGGGCGATGGTGAGCGCGTCCGACCGGACACGACGGACGGCCGACAGCATGAGGACCACGGCGACGACCGCCACGGCGGCGATGATGGGAGCCCACCCCCGGGCGAAACCGAAAGAGGCGCCCGAGTTGTAGGTCAACTCCAGATCGAGCTTCCAGAGCACGTGGATGTCCCCGTGGGAGAGACGCCGAACGGCCCACGACTTCGTCACCTGGTCGACGACCACCACCGCGAGGGCGACCGACCCGGCCGTGACGGAGCTTCGCAGCGCGCCGGGCCGGCGTCGTGGGCCGTCGTCCAGCGACGGTGCCCCCGTGCGCTCCTGCACGCCACGCCCACGCTCGAACACCACCCTTTCCTACTACCGTCGCCGTCCGCCACCGGCGCGATCGGGCACCGGTGAGCGGGGACGTCCTGAGCCCGGGATAGGCCGACGGCTCCGCTCATCTGGAGTCATTCCAGCTCACAGGGGCGTCCCCGCCGGCACGGCGGCGTCGTCGGGACACGATTAACTATCGCCATGACCGAATCCGATGCCGCCACGCGCTGGATGTCGCCGTCGCCACGTCTTTGGAAGATGCGATGCCTCGAAGCCGGCGTGATCGGCGCTCTCGTCACTTTGATCGCCGGATTCTCCGCCGCCCCGGCGGGAACCGCGGCGGGCGCGGGGGCAGCCGCCGGCGCCGTCGTGGTGACGGCGATCGCCCTCACGTTCCTCCGCAACCGCTTCCGCAGCTGGGAGTACCAGGAGCGGGCCGAAGACCTGGTGGTCAAGCGCGGGGTCGCCTTCCGGCGCCTGTCGGTCGTCCCCTACGGGCGCATGCAGTTCGTGGACGTCACGGCCGGGCCTATCGAACGACTTTTCAAGCTCTCGACCATCAAACTGCACACCGCCGCCGCCGCCAGCGACGCCCGGATCCCCGGCCTCGAGCAGGCCGAGGCCGCCCGGTTGCGCGATCAACTCGCCTCGCTCGGCGAGGCCAAAGCGGCCGGGTTGTGACATCGCCCCCTACGACCGCCCCGCAGTGGCACCGGCTCCATCCGCTGACACCGGTCGTGCGTGCCGGCCGGATCGTCTCGGTGCTTCTCGTCGCCCTCGTGATCTCCAACGCCCGTGGCCATTCCGACAACTCCGCCGGCGTGTACGACCTGGCCATCGTCGCCGTCGTGGTCCTGGCCGGCCTCGTCCGGTGGCTGGTCACGAGGTGGGCGCTCGACGGTGTCACCCTCAGGATCGAGAGCGGCCTGCTGCGCCGGGACTCGCGCCAATTGCCCCTGGCCCGGATCCAGGCCGTCGACGTCGTCCGCCCTTTCCTCGCCCGCTTGTTCGGCCTCTCGGAGCTGCGCATCCGCCTAGCCGGTGCAGGTTCGGCCAACGGGCGCCTCGCGTACCTGTCACATCAGGTCGCCACCGACCTGAGGGCCCGCCTCCTGGCCACCCACCACGGCATCGATCCCGACACCCCCGAGCCGGCCGAGCAGTTGGTGACCGCGGTCCCCCACGGCCGGCTCGTCGGGTCGGTCCTGCTCTCGGGCAGCATCACCTTCGTACCGTCGTTCGTCGCGCTTCTAATTCTGGTACGGGTGTCGTCCACGGCGGCCGTCGTGTTCGGGAGCGTCTTCGCCACCTACATGATCGGCTTCGTCCAGGGTGTGTGGCGGCGGGTCTCGTCGCTCTACGGCTTCTCCGTCGCCGATGCCCCCGACGGCATCCGTATCCGGCGGGGGCTGCTGGGCACGGTGGCCGAGACCATTCCCGCCCGTCGCGTCCAGGCGGTTCGGCTGATCGAGCCTCTGTCCTGGCGACTCTTCCGGTGGTGCCGGCTCGAGGTCGACGTGGCCGGCGCCGCCGGGCGTGAGGAGAGGGGGGGACGATCGTCGACGTCGACGAAGGCCCTCCTGCCCGTCGGGTCTCACGACGACGCCCGCCGGCTCATCGCCACCGTCATCCGCCAACCACAGCCGACGACGTCGCCGCCGCCCTCCCGGACGCGGCTCAAGGCCCCGCTCAGCTACCACTTCCTCGGGGCGGGGCACAACGATGTTCTGGTCATGGCCACGACGGGGCGTGTGCGCAGGACCACGACATGGATACCGATGGTCAAGGCGCAGAGTGTGCGTCGCATCCAGGGGCCCCTCCAGCGCCGCCTCGGACTCGCCACGGTTCACTTCGACGCCGCCGGCAGGCGTGTCCGGGCCGAGTTCCGCGATCGCGCCGTCGGCGAGGCGGATCGGCTGGTGGACGATCTCACCACCCTCAGCCGGGCCGCCCGCAAGGGCGAGCAGGTCACGGCGCCGGGGTCGACCGTCGCCGGAATGGGAACGGTCGCCGCCGGTTGGTTCCCGGATCCCGTCGGCCGTCACCAGCTGCGCTACTGGGACGGATCGGGATGGACCGGCGACGTACACGACCAAGAGACCGCCGGCGTCGATCCTCCCTGATCTGCCGTCCCTCATCTGGCCCGATCTGGCTCCGGTCCCGATCTGGCTCCGATCTGGCTCCGACCCCCGGAACGCCGAAAGTTGGCAGGGATTTGATCCCGTTTTGATCGTAGTGCGGGAGTTGTTTGACCACGTAGGGTGGCATCTTTACCATGGCGCGTGAAAGTCAGATCACAAATACCCCTCCAGGGAGGCAGTGATCCAACCGGCGAAATGGTCGCTGCGCCGGTCGGGGAGCCAAGCGAAACCGGTCCTGGAGCACTCTCGGTTTTTTCCGATCACCAGAGTGCCCGAGGACAGGTAGGCGCCAGTGATGACCAGCACCATCGACGTGGAGAAGGACGCAGCCGGAAACCGGTGGTCTCGCCGACCGGTGGCCTCCGCCATGGTCCGGGCAGCGGTGTTGTCGCTTCCGTTGGCTGCCGCCATCGTCGCCGGCATCGTGGCCGGCTCGGCGATCTCCGGTAACTCCGTCGGGGCGATCGCGGCTCGCATGGCACTGGGAGCCGCCGTATCGATCGTCGCTTTCGTCCTCGTCGAGCGGCTGGCGCGGCGGTTTCTGCCTCTGGCCGCCCTCCTCCGACTCAGCCTCGTCTTTCCCGATTGTGCCCCGTCGCGGTTTTCTGTGGCGTTGCGCAGTACCAGTATCCGCAAGCTCCAGCAGTGGGCCAGGGAGGCCCACGGGGACGACGAGATATCGGCTCTGGCCGAGAAGGTGGTCACCCTGGCTTCGGCGCTGAACTTCCACGACCGCAGAACGCGGGGTCACTCCGAACGTTCACGAGCGATGGCCGATCTGATTTCCGAGGAGTTGCGCCTGTCTCCGGCAGAGGCGAACGAGGTCCGGTGGGGTGCGTTTCTCCACGACATCGGCAAGCTCCTGGTGCCGGCCGACATCCTCAACAAGGCCGGCACACCGACGCCGCAGGAATGGGCGGTCCTCCACCGCCACCCCGAGGAGGGTGCCAAATTGGTGGAGCCGCTGCGCCACTTCCTCGAGAGCGGGGTGGACGCCGTCGGCGGCCACCACGAGAGCTACGACGGATCCGGCTATCCGCTCGGCTTGTCCGGCGAGCAGATCCCCCTCGTCGCCCGCATCGTCGCCGTGGCCGACTCGTTCGAGGTGATGACCGCCGTCCGTTCCTACAAGCGGCCCATGAGCGCTCAAGCGGCCCGGGCTGAACTCGTTCGCAAGAGCGGGACCCAGTTCGATCCGCGCGTCGTCCGGGCATTCCTGAATGTCCCGCTCGGTCGGCTGCACTGGGCTCTGGGGCTCGTCGCCTGGGTGACCGAGATTCCCTTCCTCACCGTCATTCCGAGGGCTGCGGCCCAGGTGAGCGCTGTCAGCGGCGGCGGTGCCGTGCTGTCCACCACCACGCTCTCGAGCATCGCCTCGGTGTCGTTGGGCGCGATGGTCGTCGCCGGACCTGCGATGGCCCACGCCGCGGCGGCGTCGTCGACAGGGTCGTCCCCCGCAGTCGCCGTGGTGACGTCGAGCGGTCATCAGTCGACGGAGTCACCGGCTTCGGCCCGTGCGGGGTCGGGGAGCCCGGCCTCGTCACCCACCCAGTCCGCCGCCACTGCGAGCCCTGCAGCATCCGCCTCTTCGCCGACACCGGCTTCCGTCGCCGGAAACGCTGACAGTTCGGCGTCACTCTCGATCGGCAGTACGACCCCGACGGCTGATGCCGGCAGCGGAGGTGCCGTCGCCGCCAACGTCTCCGCCACGGCACACACCAATGCCGGGGGCAACGGCGTGGCCGCAACCTCCAATGCCGGAGGCAACGGCGTGGCCGCGACTTCCAATGCCGGGGGCAACGGCGTGGCCGCAACCTCCAATGCCGGGGGCAACGGCGTGGCCGCAACCTCCAATGCCGGAGGCAACGGGGCCGTCAATTCCAACGCCGGCGGCAACGGCGCCGTGAACTCCAATGCCGGGGGCAGCGGGGTGGCCGCGACCTCCAATGCCGGGGGCAACGGGGCCGTCAATTCGAATGCCGGGGGGAACGGGGTGATCGCTGCGATCACCAGTGCACTACCCAAGGTGATCGGTAAGGTCATCGCCCCGTAGCCGGCCGTAGGACCTCACTCTCCGACGATTCGGCCGCGCCGTCAGGACGGAGTCGGGGTGGGCGCTGTCCGACTTTCTTCTTCGCGTTGCGACACACGCGGACTCGCGGCGGCGTCCTCGGTGCGGGGCCGCCAGGACGGCCACAGGACGTGGCGTGTTCGCCCTCGGGATGGCTCTCTCAGAGGTGGGCTCCGAACGGTCGGGCCTGTCCATCGACGTGGTCGTGAGAGGCGAGGCCGCCCCTGACGACCGGCGGGGGACGATGCCAGCCTGAACGACTTCCCCACAATTGAGGATGCCGCCTCGTGACAAACCGTGATGGAGTAGAGGCATCGTGCGGAACTATCGGAAGACGCGCGCGTTCCTGTGCCTAGGTTCGCTTCCTCTACTCCTTGCCCTCTGTGTCGGGGCTGGACCCACAGAAGCCGCTCAGGCAGCAACGCCATTTTCCATGACCACCAGCCCGGGGCTGATGCCGCCGTTCAGTCCGAAGATCCACTACTACGTCGTCCGTTGTTCCGGCGATCCGACCACGACCATCTCAACCGTCGGGCACACGAGCGTGGTCATCGGCGGCAAGTCGTTCGCGGAACCGGCCAACGTGGCTGTGCCGTTGGTGGCTGGCCAAGCGGTGACCGTCTCCTCAGGCAACCGGTTCACCTACACGATCCGCTGTCTTCCCGCCGACTTCCCCGCGTACACGACGACGGTGACCGGCACTCCTCAGGCCCGGGGCTTCCTCGTGACACCGGGGGGAGGTACCGGCGGTTCCACGGCCGACTACGTCATCGCCTTTGATCGCAACGGCGTCCCCGTGTGGTGGTATCAGAACGGGAGCGCTCCCGACAACGCCCGCTTCTTCGGGCCGAAGCAGATCGGCTGGTGGACTGCTGGCTCGCCGACCGACGGCTTCGTGGGCAGCTATACCATCAGAGACCTCGCCGGAACTCCCTCGATAACGATCGGTGACCCGGCCGCCGGTACCGGTCTCGACATTCACGACTTCCAGAAACTTCCGAATGGTCACTACCTCGGGATTCTTGACGAGCCCGGGACGGCGAACCTCTCGTCTTGGGGGCTCTCGTCCAATGCGCCGATTGACAACTGCGTGATCGTCGAGTTGAACGCCAAGAGTCAAATCGTATGGAGTTGGAGCACGATCGCCCACATCGACGTGGCCACGGCCAACGTCAATTGGCGAAGTCAGTATCCCGACGTGATCCACATGAATTCGGTTCAGGAGGTCGGCAATCACATCATCATGAGCGCCCGCCATCTGGATGCCGTCTACGAGATCGACAAGACGACGGGAAGGATCATATGGAAGATCGGCGGCTCGTCGACGCCTCATAGCCTGACCGTTGTCGGCAATCAACGTCCGGCTGTCTTCTCCGGGCAGCATGACGCCCGCGAATTGCCCGACGGGACGCTCACGGTTCTTGACGACTCGACCCAGGAATCGGGGGTCACGGCGCGGGCGCTGCGGTTCCAGATCAGCCGGGCCACGAAGACGGCGACGATCATCGAGGACGTCGCCGACCCGAACTTCCCACAGCCGTCGCTATGTTGCGGAAGCGCCACGAGGCTCCCCGGCGGGGACTGGATGGTGGACTGGGGCTTCGTAAACTATGTGACCGAATTGACGCCCCAAGGTACACCTGTGATTCAAATAAACTACGCGCCCTTCTTCTCGTATCGGGCAGCTCCGGTGATGGCCTCCGATGCCGCTCTCAGTCGAGGGATGGACGCCATGGTCCCGCCTCTGACGCTGTGATGTGATCGCCCGCCCGTCGCACGGCCGCCTAAGGATCTGGCGTCAGAGAATCGAGGATGGTACGAGCGATCATTCCGGAACCCGCTAACCCAATCTCGACTGCCGTCGCGCGGCCCCGGCCCGGCAGGTGAACAGAGACGTCGAGAGCACCATAGGGGTCAGTGGTGACAGGACAGGCCCGAAGCCGGTCGATGCGCACGCAGGACCCGAAAGATGCGTCGGCGGGGGTCGGACTCGTTGGTCCGGGGTCGATCAGGAGACCGTTGAGCGGCGTGGGAACTTTCACGCCGGACGTCGCCGGGCACGCAACTGCCGACACGGAGGTTCCGGCGCTCAGGATCACTGTGTCCTCAATGAGACTGGTGTCAATCGGGCCGCAACTAAAGGGCACATCAGACCGATGGCTGACGGCCCAGCGCTTGGGAACCGCCAGGCTCAGTCCTCCGAAGGACACCCGGTGCCAGGTGCGCGGAACGGCCGGGGACGCCCCCGGGACGAGAGCAACCGCCCTGGGTGAGTAGGTCAGGGTGTGGATGACTTCACTCGCCAATGGACCTGTGGCGATGACCGACGCACGCACAGAGGGAAGGAGCACGGTGTCGTCATCAGGACCGAGCCGATAGACGGTGATGCCGTTGATGATCTCGGCGGCCACGCTGGTGGGAGGACGCGAGGTGTCGGTGTCGAGGACGACGATGCCCTCTCCGCTGGCGTCGTTCGGGCAGAACACCTTCGGTACTCCACCCAGATAGACGTTTCCCGGGCCATTGGGGCAGCCGAAGCCAACCTCCCAATTGCCCGGGACCGAGACCTGGATGTCGCCGAACGCCACAGGCACCCAGCCATTCGGGGTTGCCCCCTGGTCAACCGCGAGGGTGGTGGTCGTCGTCGAGGATGAGGTCGCAGTGGTGGATGCCCCGGTTGCACCTTTGCCACAGGCCGCCGACAGAACCGTGACTATCCCCACACTGAGCGCGGTTCCGACGAGCGGCAATGGCCGCCGACCAATGACCATGGGGAGTAGACGTCTGGCCGACCCGCCGGGTTCCCCTGCCATCGAGGCCTTGACGCGCAACAGCCCCCGGAAGGGGTGTACCGAGGGCCGTTGCTAGCGAGTAACCAAACATGCAGAAATGAATTCCTGCCCCACATATATCGGCGTCGGTGCCCACAATCCTTAGCCGTTGCTGGGGACGGCGCCGGGGAGCCCGGGATGCGGGTCCCTCAGACCCCCCAAAAACTGCGCCAGGCAGCCCCCGGGGCCTGGGGGAGGGCCGAGGCGGATGCCCCTCCTCATCGGCCCTGGGCCTGGGGCGTAGCCTTGGGCTGTCCAGGGGAAGGGGGCACCATGGCCCGCAAGTCACTCCGTAGCCAGCTCTACAGAGCCGCCAGGGACCTCGGCAATGTCGAGGCGGCCGAGAAGGGTCCAGCCTCCTACGGCCGCCGGGTAGTGCGCCGGAAGGTCTACCGGACGACCAACGGGGCGTTGAGCAGGGTCCTGAGGGGGTTCCTGAGGGGTTGACCGCCGTCCAGGCGGACACCGGAATCACAACGCCAATCCATCGCCTCGCTGACCTGCATATCGGTGTCGCGGCCCGGTCGAGCCGGAAATGACGTTCCCCCAGCCTTTGCGAAGACCTTGTGCAACGGATCGGGTCGGAGCGTTCCAGGGGGTCGACCCTCCTCCGGAGAGTGGTCAATTTTGAGGGGCACGATCCGTGATCTTCTGAGCTCTCAGCGCGTTGCCCATGGCCACGAGGAAGTACCCACTGGTGGCCACCAGAAGTACCCACCCCTCGGAGTGGATGTTCAGGTTTTGGCCAGCGTAGATCGATCTCCCTTCTGACGCGCTTCCTTCATGCGGAATGACTCCCCGTCGGTGATCACGATCACCCGGTGATGGAGCAGCCGGTCCAGAAGACTGACGGCGGTCGTGTGCTCGGGGAGGAACTTCCCCCACTCCTCGAAGGGCCAGTGCGAGGCCACGCCGAGCGATCGACGTTCATAGGCGGCCGCCACGATCCGGAAGAAGAGTTCGGCCCCAGTCCCGTCCATGGGGGCGAACCCGATCTCATCGATGAGTATGAGATCGGCTTTCAAGATCTGGGTGACGACCTTGCCCACCGAGTTGTCGGCCAGGGCCCGGTAGAGGGTCTCGATGAGGTCGGTGGCCGTGAAGTAGCGGACCCGGTGACCGGTGTCGACGGCTTGGTGACCGAGAGCCACGAGTAGATGGCTCTTGCCGGTGCCGCTAGGGACGGCGACAGACTGCAACATCTTCGGCGGTTGCTCCCGTGCGAGGTCCGGGTCACCTCCACCGTTCACCCGCTATTTGGCCAACTTCTGCCGGCAACGGGCTTCAAGAGAAGCGACGGGGTGCTCTTCCTGATCGTCGTTCTGCCCGACGGATCGCCAGGGACGATCCCGGCGGCCGCCACCGACGTGTTGGGCGACGAGCCCACGGTGGCCCTGGCCACAGTGTTGTCGGTGGAGGGAATCCGTCTCCTGCAGGGGCTCGTCGGCACCCTGAAACGCCCGCGGCGGTCCTCGTCCAGTCCCAAGACGCGCAAATAGGCTCCACTCACCCTGCACGCGCCAACGAACAAGGGAGGTGAGCCTCTTTGCGAAGGCTCAGAATAGCCGCGCCCGCCCAGCTGACCCTGGGAATTCCCGGGCAACCCACCACGCCTAGCGAGCGGTGGTGGTCGCTGCCGGCCGAGGCCCAGGAAGCCGTGGTCTGCATCCTGGCCCGGATGATCGTCGGTGGCGTCATCGACGAGGAGACCCAGGAGGTGGACGTCAGTGACGCTCACGTCTGAGCTTGCCTCCAAGGTCACGGCGTCCCACTTGGGCCGGGACGCCTATGTCTATGTGCGTCAGTCGACGCTCACCCAGATGCGGGAGAACACCGAGAGCTTGGAACGCCAATATGAACTCGCCTCTCGGGCGCAGATCCTCGGATGGCCGCCGCAGCAGGTCGTGGTGGTCGATGAGGACCTGGGCCGTTCCGGAGCCGAGGCGACGGCCCGAGAGGGCTTCAAGCATCTGGTGGCCGAGGTGGGACTGGGCAAGGTGGGGATCATCCTGGGCATCGAGGTGTCGCGTCTGGCCCGCAACAACGCCGACTGGTATCAGCTTCTCGACCTCTGCGCGCTGACCGACACGTTGATCGCCGACGGCGACGGGCTGTATCACCCCGGAGACTTCAACGATCGTCTGGTGCTCGGCCTGAAGGGCACCATGTCGGAGGCGGAACTGCACCTGATCCGGCACCGCCTCACCGCCGGGCTCTTGCACAAAGCGGCCAAGGGCGAGCTGCGCCAGGGACTGCCGGTCGGGTTCGTCTATGACGAAGCCGACCATGTCCTACTCGACCCCGACGAAGCGGTCATCGAGTCCATCGCCGTGGTATTCCGGCGCTTCGAAGAACTCGGATCAGCCCGCCAGGTCATGATGTCGTTGCTGGAGGACAACCTGCTCATCCCTCGTCGCCCCACCGGGGCACGTCGGATCAGCTGGGCGCCGGCCAGCTACCCGGCCATCCATGACTTCCTGACCAACCCGACCTATGCGGGCGCCTTCGTCTTTGGCCGCCGACGACAAGAGAAGCGTCTCGACGCTGCCGGCCGCCTCGTGAAACGAACACGAGAGCTTCCCCGTGAGGAGTGGGCGGTGCTGATTCCCGATCACCATCCCGGCTTCGTCACTTGGGATCGTTATGTGCGCACCCAGGACCAACTGAAGGCCAACTGGCGGGCACCGCGTGGCCATGGCGGTGGCCCGGTGCGGGAAGGAACCGCCTTGCTCCAGGGACGGGTCCGCTGCGGACGCTGCGGGCGGATGATGCAGGTGGGCTACTCAGGCACGACCGGCAATACGCCGCGCTATCTCTGCGGCCGCAACAAACAGCTCTATGGCGGCGAACGTGGCTGCCAGAGCCTCGGCGGACGCAGGCTCGAGAACCGAGTGCTCGAGGAAGTCTTTGCCATGCTCGAGCCGGCCAGTCTGGGGGCGACGGCCAAGGCCCTGGCCGAAGCCGACGCCAACCACCGGCGCCGCGTTGCCGTCTTCGAGCTGGCCGTCGAACGCGCTCGCTTCGAGGCCGAGCGGGCGCGACGCCAATTCGACGCCGTCGAGCCTGAGAACCGCCTCGTCGGCCGGACACTCGAACGGTCACTCGAGGAGGCCCTCGTGGCCCAGCGACAAGCCGAAGCGGATCTGGTCACTCAGCAGCTCCGCCAGCCCACCAGGCTGACCGAAGAGGAGACGGCATGGCTCGAGCGGGCCGGTGCCGATGTCCGGGCGGTGTTCCAGGCGTCCACCACGACCTGGCGTGAGCGCAAGCAGCTCCTGCGCGCCCTTATCGCTGAGGTCGTCGTGAGCGTGGAGGCAGAGAAGCGTTCCGCAGCGGTGAACGTCGTGTGGGAAGGTGGAGCGACATCGAACTTTTCGCTCGACCTGAATAAGACGGGCAAGCACTTTCGGACGACCGACGAGGACACCGTCGACTTGGTTCGACGCTTGGCCGAACGCTATGACGACAAGACAATCGCTGCCGTCTTGTCGAGGCAGGGTCGCCGCACCGGAACCGGCTTGCTCTTCACGAAGACGCGAGTGCAAAGCCTCCGGGTGTCACGCGGTATCGCTGCCTATCAAGTACCAGCTGTCATACCCGACGACGATGATGTGCCGGTGGTCTCCATCACCCGGGCCGAGCAGATCCTCGGCGTGTCCAGGGTGACTCTTTATCGCTGGATGCACGATGGTTTCCTCACCGGCGAGCAGCTGACGCCCGGTGGTCCTTGGCACATCCGCATCACCGATGAGCTTCGCAAACGCATCGTTCCCGAGGTCCCTGATGGCTGGGTGGGCCTCGATCAGGCTGCCCGGATCCTCGGCGTGGCTCGCCAGACGGTGTTACACAAGGTCCAACGCGGTGAGCTCCAGGCGGTCCACGTCAACCGTGGACGCAGGAAAGGCCTGCGTATCGATGTGAACGCCACCGGGCCTGGACTGTTTGAAACACCCCAATGAAAGGAGAGTGCAGTGTCAACCACAGCCGGCCGGCCCGACGAGGCACAGATTCTCCTTGGCCCGGACCCATTCCAGGCTGGACAGGTAGTCGAAGGTCTGGCGTTCGACGGAACTGGCGGCCACGTCGAACTCCTCCAAGGTCTTGCGGACCGGGAAGGCCGCCACCTTCATCCGGGCTCGGGCGTTCGAGAGGTCCCGGGACTCGATCTCGGCCTCGATCAGGGTGCGCAGGAACTCCTCGGGCTTCCAGCGCTGGGTCTTGGCTGTGAGAAGCAGCTCCGGGCTGAGCGTGCGCATGGCCGAGAGCTTGAGCCGGCGCAGTCCCGCCTCCATGTCGGGCGCCAACGGCGGTGGGGTCGTGGTCATGGCTTTTCGCCGATGGCGTAGTCCGACAATGAACGCACGGGGACCGACGGCAATTCGATGATGAGGGCCTCTCACCCGTTGGCGTCGGACGCGGAGCGCCATGACCGGCGCCCAGAATGGACACCACGTCGGCGGCCCGGAAGCGGCTGAAGGCGACAGCCCGTTCCAGAGCCGCGATCACCGGCTCCCGGCCGTGGATAGTCTCGAGCTGGCACAGGTCAATCAGGTCACGGGCGAGGCCCGTCATCCCCTGGGCGGCGGCTCCCTTGATGAAGGCCTCGGCGGCCGGACCGAGATCACAGAACGCCTTCTCGGCCACACTCTTGGGCCGCACCGCCCGGGTGGGCAGGTGTCGTGGACCGCCATAGTGGTCGTCGTGGACGGACGTCTCACCAGGAGAAACGACCAGGTGCTCGGCAATGACGTCGTCCGCCATGAGAATCGTGATCACGCCGTCTCTGACCCGGAGTTCCACCTGGCGACCGATATGGGACGTCGGCACCGAATAGCGGGCCGAGCCGAACCGGACACAGCTCAACGTGCTCACCTTGCGGACGACGATCTTGCCGATAGCCGCCCGCAGCGTCGGCAACGGTGAGAACAACTCCCGCTCGACGACCAGGCGTTCATTCGGGATGGCGCAGATCTCGGAGTGCTCGACGCGGTTCACCTCGTCGAGCCAGAGCCATCTTTTGGCATTGGCCGTGGCCAGGTCGGTGACGACGAGCTCTTGCGGGATCATGAGGTCCGACTTCACGTAGCCGACGAGATTTTCGACGAGCCCCTTCGACTCGGGGTCGGCCCCTTCGCAGAAGTCGGGCTGGATCCGGTAATGGGCACAGAAGCGCACGTAGGCCGGGGTGGGGATGACGAGTCCGGCCACGGTGCCGCCCTTCAGGCAACCCATGCGATCGGTGAGGGCGGTCTTCGGCACCCCGCCGATGTATTCGAAGCACTCGGCCAGCGCCGTCATGGTGGCGTCGGCCCCCAGGTTGTCGGCGAAAGACACGAAGCGCACCCGGCTCCAGGCCACCACGGCACAGAAGACGAACAGCGGCCCGATCTCACCCCAGTCGAACACCACCATGTCGCCCGGGGTCCACACGCCGGGACGACGACCCCGGTGGTTCTGCATCCGCCACTGGGACTTCACCTCGGCTACAAGGCGGCGTAGGTTGCGGGCCGATCCCTCATAGCCGGCGGCCCGGACGACGGGCAGGAGGCGCTTGGCCGAAATCTTGGCCTTGGTCCGTTCCACCCGTTCGGCCACCACGTCCCGGACGGCGTCGTAGTTGTGCACCACCGGCTCTTCGAGCCCGGCCTCGGCCCGCTGGGCGGCGAGCACCGCCTTCTTGACCGTTCTGTGCGTTGTGCCACAGATCTGGGCGGCCCCTCGATACGAGCCCACCTCCCGAAAGGCAGAAGTCATGTCCATGCGTTCCCTCACTGGTTTCATAGAGGTGTCCCCTCGGTCGGTGCGGTGGGTGGCTAGCACCGCCACCGTCACCGGCCGGGGGAACCCTCAGGTGGATGGTCAGTGAGGGGTGGGTACTTCTGGTGGCCAAAAACGGGTACTTCTCGTGGCCACCAGTGGGTACATCAGCCGGCCACCAGTGGGTACTTCTTCATGGCCACGGACACGCGTTATTCATCATCCCTGGGGATGCCACGGACCCACGAAGACAGGACGATGTCCCCGTGGGTCCTTCGACAAGGAGCAGGGATTGATGAACGTCCGTCATAGTTGTCTTGCACGGTTGGTTGCACTGACCGTCGTCGTGAGCATGCCCCTTCTGGGCATGGCAGGGATCGCCTCGGCCAAGGCCCCCGGGCCGAACTGCAAGTTGCATCCGAACCGCGCCGCATGTTTGGCCGGTGGTGGAGGAACGGGCGGCCCTGGTCCCAACATCATCGTGACCGTTGCCCCTAACCCGTTGATCGAAACGGGGCAATCCGAGATCCACGCCGTCGTCCAGGTCGAGACGTCCCCGGCCTTCGCCGGGGATCCGGTCTTCATCTACTCGCAGCAGCTGATCAACTCGTGCAGCACCGTGTTGTACTACAGCAGTGCATCGGGCACTATCTCGGAGGAGCTGGGTAACAGCGCCACGGTCGTCCTGGACGACGACGGCAACGCCACGGTGGAGCTGGCCGGCTACAACTGTGCCCCCGGCTCCAGCGTGTTCGAGGCCGACCTCGTGAAGGCCCCGTACTACACCGCCACCACCACCCTCGTGGCCAACCCGCCCGTTCCCACCGCTGCCGGTGTGACCGGGTACCCGAACCCCGAGGTTGAGACCGGTGACACCAACGGTGGTCCTAACGGCCCCAGCGGAAACTCGGATGTCTACGCCGTGTTCTACGTCGAGGACAACCCGGTCTACGCCGAATCTCAGGTGGAGATCTCGTCCGCTCAGCTCCAGAACCGTTGCGGCCTGGGCTCGGAGTGGAGCCACGGTAACGGGTCCGCCGAAGCCCCCTACGGGGCCACGACCCTGCTGGACGACGACGGCAACGCCGTGTTCATCTTCGAGGGCATTTCGTGTGCCGCCGGACCCTCGACAGTCATCGCCGACGTGAACGCCGGGACGCACGACACCTTCACCACGGTGTACACCATCAACCCGCCGGTTCCGACCATCTGATCCCGACTGACAACCTGCAAGTGGCAGAGAGGGGGGCCGCAAGGCCCCCCTCTCTGCGCGTCGATCACTGCGGTCACGGGCACCCAGCCCGATATGGCCAAGGGGAACTTCTCGAGGACCTAGTCCGCGAACTGGATGGCTGTCTTCTGGTTCAATCCGTCGTAGATACGCAGGATCCGGAGCCGGGTGCAGTGGTCGACAGCAAGGAACTTGTATTACTTGCGCTTCTTGCCCCCGATGGGGGCGACGAACTTCACGGTCGATCTGCACAACCGTGGCCTGGCCCAACTCGGCAATCTTGACGGTAGCCTTGGCTCGCTTCTCTGCCGATCCGACCTTGTGGGATGCAAGAGGGATCGACCACTAAGCGCAGCTAGAGGGCTCCAGGGGAGAAGGATTCCTCAGTCATGGTACCGTCGGAAACATCCGATGAACACCTGTCGCTCTGGCAATGCCTGGTGCATATCGCTGCACCGGCGCGACGGGTTTCAAATCGGGTGCGAGAGGGGGGCCGCCAAGATGAGACGTTCCATCGCGGGCGGAACCGACGGTTTGAGGATCGCCGTGGCGGCACTCTCGACGTTGGCGCTGAGCTTCGCGGCAACGGCCGGAGTCGTGATCGATTCAAGTCAACCGGCTGCGGCCGCCAGCTGCCCGACGCTGGAGCCACAGGGCCCGTTGGGATGGCCCGTGCCGGTGCCGGCTCCCAGCGCGGGAGTGGACTGGAGCGGCTGCGATCTCAGCGGTGCGTACATTATCTCTTCAACCCTCACCGACGCCGATCTCAGCGGTGCCAATCTCAGCGGTGCCCAGTTGTGGGGAACCGATCTCAGCGGTGCCAAGCTCAGCGACGCCGACCTGGCCTCCGCCACGGTCGGAGGCCGTTGCGACAGCCAATTCTCCATCAATGGCGCCGACCTCGGCGGGGCGGATCTCACCGACGCCAACCTGACCTCATCCGACCTCGGAGGCGAATACGTCTACATCGGTACTCAGCAGTGCATCGCCCAGGGGGCTGAACTCAACGACAGTACAATCAGTGGCGCCGACTTCAGCGATGCCCAACTCATCGGTGTGACTTCAGGAAACATCACAGGCCAGCCCGCTTCGCTACCCGTCGACTGGCTCCTCGATACCGGCACTCTCTACGGTCCGGGAGCAATCTGCTCGCAGGCCACCGGTAAGACCAAAATCACATTTCAAAGCTGTCTCTGGACAGTCATGAACCCGTTTACCAGCACCCCGTCGGCATCCATCCACACGTCGAGCCTGACCGCGGGCGGCCACCTCAAATGGAAGATCGCTCATCCCCAAACAGGGCGCGCCAGACAAACAAGTGTCTTCTCGCGAGCGAGCTTGTCGTCGCCAGGTCAGGGCATATGCCCGTCTGGCTTCATCGAACAAGATGTCAGCGGCATCCTGAGCGCCGGATTCGACTCCGGCGATTCCGTAACGGCCCAACTGTGCCGGAAGACGAGGGGCGGATCGTTCGAACTCGCCCCTGGCACGACCGCTGCTCTTTGACGTTGATTCTCTGGCTGGCATGCAAAAGCCAGCGATGCGCTCGCGAGCTTGCCCGGCCTCACGCTCGCCCAGGGTTGGATGACCGTCACTAACGGGCGTGGGATGGCGACGCATCACGCCTGTTACCCGGGCTTTCAGCGGCGATGGAGCCCGCCGCTCTTGCACGCCACGCACAACCGCGCATACGGGAGGGCCCGGAGCCTGGCCTTCGGGATCGGTTGTCCGCAGTTCTCGCACGCCCCGTAGAGCTTGGTCTCGATGGCCTCGAGGGCGAAGTCGACCTCGTCGATGGTGGCCAGCGCCTGCGCCGAGAGGGTGAGATCGCGCTCCCGGTCCACGGCGACGGTGCCGCCCTCGCCCGACTCCTCGTCGAACTGGACGTCGCCGGGCTCCCGGTCGAGCGCCAGCGACTCCGCCTCGGCCCGCAGGTCCTCGGCCTGACGCTGGTAGACCTCGCGCTCCTCGAGGAGAAGCGTCCGCATCTCCTCGAGGAACTTCGCATCCGAGGCGTAGGGCCCACGCGTGGGCTTGACCGGCCGAGCCGGGGCGGCCGCCTTGGTCGGGGCGCCCAACTTACGTGCCGGTGTCGCCTTGGCCGGCGCCTTCTTCGTCGGGGGGGCCGGCTTTCTGGCCGGAGCCGGGGCCTTCTTGGCCGCCGGAGCCTTCTTGGCCGCCGCCTTCTTGACCGCCGCCTTCTTGGCCGCGGGGGCCGGCTTCCTGGCCGGCGCCCTCTTGGTGGTGGCGGACGCCTTGGCCGGCTTCCTGGCGGCGGTGGCCTTCTTGGTGGCCGCCTTGGCCGCCGCCTTCCTCGGCGCCGGCACCTTCTTTCCCGCCGGGGCCCTCTTCGCCGCCTTCTTCTTGGGCGCCGACGATGACTTCTTCGCCGGGGCCATCAGGCCCCCACCGCCGGAATCCGGTCGGCGTTATGTGCGGTGCGGAACATTGCGGAGCCCTCCCACCTGCTTGACGAAGGTGGGCGACCATAGCGTCGCTGGAGAGGCCAGGCAAACATCGACGGCGTTTCCCCATCTGAACCCCGTCGGGCCGGTGGCGGCGTGGTCAGGGGGAACTGCCGCCGCCGCGTACTCTGTGCCCATGTCCGACGACCTTGGCGCTGACGCCCCCTATCCCGAGGTCGAACAACAGCCCGACTATCCCCGCCTCGAGGAGCGCGTTCTGGCCTTCTGGGAGGCCGACGGCACGTTCGCGGCATCCGTGGCCGCCCGGCCCGGGGGCGACAACGAGTACGTGTTCTACGACGGACCGCCGTTCGCCAACGGCCTCCCCCACTACGGACATCTGCTCACCGGTTTCGTGAAGGACGCCGTGCCGCGCTACCAGACGATGCGGGGCCACCGGGTCGAGCGCCGGTTCGGGTGGGACTGCCACGGCCTGCCGGCGGAGATGCCGTCCGAGAAGGAGCTCGAGCTACGCGGCCGAGCGGAGGTCATCGCTTACGGCATCGACCGCTTCAACGACTACTGCCGCGCGCTCGTCCAGCGCACCACCGACGCCTGGGTCCGCTACGTCACCCGCCAGGCGCGCTGGGTCGATTTCAGCAACAACTACAAGACGATGGACCTCCCGTACATGGAGAGCGTCATGTGGGCGTTCAAGAGCCTGTGGGAGAAGGGCCTGGCCTACGAGGGCGAGCGGGTGCTGCCTTTCTGTTGGGAGTGCGAGACCCCGCTGTCGAACTTCGAGACCCGCCAGGACGACGCCTACCGACCCCGGGTCGACCCGGCCGTGACCGTGACCTTCGAGCTCGATCCCGTCCCCGGGACCGCGAAGGGCCTCGTCGACGGGCCCCTGCGGCTGGCGGTGTGGACGACGACACCCTGGACCCTGCCGTCCAACCTGGCCCTGGCCGTGGGTCCCGACATCGACTACGTCGTCTACGAGGTCCTGGGCAAGCCGACCGCCATCGCCGCCGACGCCGTGGCGTCCTATCCCGATCTCCTCGACGAGGCGCCACCTTTGGCCACGGTGACCGGAGCCGACCTCGTGGGGCGCACCTACCGACCCCTGTTCGACTTCTTCGCCGACCAGCCGGGCGCCTTCCGCGTGCTGGCCGGCGACTTCGTGGCCACCGACGAGGGCACCGGCATCGTGCACATGGCTCCCGGCTTCGGCGAGGAGGACTATTTCGCCTGCCAGGCGGCGGGCATCGGGGTGGTCTGTCCCGTCGACGACCGGGCCCGCTTCACCGACGAGGTGCCGCCCTACGCCGGTCTCCAGGTCTTCGAGGCCAACGCGCCCATCACCGAGGCACTGCGCCATGCCGGGGCGCTGCTCGACGCCACCCCCTACACGCACAGTTACCCCCACTGCTGGCGCACCGACACCCCCCTCATCTACAAGGCGGTGAGCTCGTGGTTCGTGGCCGTCACGGCCATCAAGGACCGCATGATCGAGTTGAACAAGAACATCGACTGGGTTCCCGCCCACGTACGCGACGGCGCCTTCGGCAAGTGGCTCGAAGGGGCCCGTGACTGGTCCATCAGCCGCAACCGTTTCTGGGGTGCACCGATCCCGGTGTGGAAGAGCGACGACCCCCGCTACCCGCGCGTCGACGTCTACGGCAGCCTCGACGAACTCGAACGCGACTTCGGCGTGCGCCCCGCCGACCTCCACCGCCCGGAGATCGACGCCCTCACACGGCCGAATCCCGACGACCCGACCGGCCGGGCCACCATGCGCCGCGTAAGCGACGTCCTCGACTGCTGGTTCGAGTCGGGATCGATGCCCTTCGCCCAGGTGCACTACCCCTTCGACCGCGCCGACTGGTTCGACTCACACTTCCCGGCGGACTTCATCGTCGAGTACGTGACCCAGACGCGGGGCTGGTTCTACACCATGCACGTGCTGGCGACCGCTCTGTTCGACCGCCATCCCTTCGAGCACTGCGTGGCCCACGGCATCATCCTGGGCGACGACGGGCGCAAGATGTCCAAGCGCCTGGGCAACTATCCCGAGCCGGATATGGTCTTCGACACCTGGGGTGCCGACGCCATGCGTTGGTTCCTGGTCTCGTCGCCCATTCTGCGGGGCCAGGATCTCGTGGTTCACGCCAAGGGCTTCGAGGATGTCCGGCGTCAGGTCCTGAACCGGATCTGGAACGCCTGGTACTTCTTGGCGCTGTACGCCAACGTGGACGCCATCCGCGGCCGTTGGCGCACCGATGCCCACGGTGTCCTCGACCGCTACATCCTGGCCAAGACGTCTGCGCTCGTCGAGGACGTCACCATGTCCATGGACGCCTACGACCTGTTCGGCGCCTGCTCGGCCATCACCGGTTTCCTCGACGCCTTGACCAACTGGTACATCCGCCGCAGCCGCGACCGCTTCTGGCGTGCCCGCGACGGGGCGGCGGACACAGAAGGGGACAAGGCCGACGCCTACGACACGTTGTCGACCGTTCTGGAGGTGCTCTGCCGGCTGGCGGCGCCGCTGCTGCCTCTGCTCACCGAGGATGTCTACCGGGGCCTCACCGGTGAGCGCAGCGTCCACCTGACCGACTGGCCGCAGTCGGCCGAGCTGCCCGCCGACAGCGATCTGGTCGCGACGATGGACCTCGTGCGCGACGTCTGCTCGGCGGCGCACGCCATCCGCAAGGCCAAAGGTCGGCGCGCCCGTCTGCCTCTGCGTACCCTGACCGTCGCCACCGCCGATCCCGAACGGCTGCGTCCGTTCATCGGCCTCATCTCCGACGAGGTGAACGTGAAAGAGGTGGCGTTCTCCGAGGGTCTCGAGGACGTGGCCGAGCGCGTCCTCACCCTGGTGCCCTCGGCGCTCGGTCCCCGCCTCGGATCCGATGCCCCCCAGGTGTTCGCCGCCGTCAAGCGCGGCGACTGGACCGTCGCCGACACCGGCGTCTCCGCCGGCGGCCTGTCCCTCGAGCCCGGTGAGTACGAGCTCGTCCTGCGCCCCCGGAATCCCGACGTCGGCCGCACCCTCCCCGGCGACGTCGGCGTGGTGACCCTCGACACCGACGTCGACCCCGACCTCGAGGCCGAAGGTTCCGCCCGCGACATCGTCCGCCTGGTCCAGGCCGAACGGCGCGAGGCGGGGCTCCACGTCTCGGACTGCATCGCCCTCGAGCTCGACGCCCCGGCGACGGTGGTCGACGCCGTCGAGGCGCATCGTGCCTATGTGGCGGAGCAGACCCTCGCCGTCGACCTGCGCCTGTCGGTGTCCGAGGTGCAGGCCATCCGCATCACCAAGGCGCCCTGCCGGGACACCTGAGAACGCACCCGGCCCGGCCAAGGCCAGGCCGGACGGGTCGTGACGGGATTCAGCGAGGCATTCCGGCGCGGGCGCCGTCGGGGTCGGTCAGCGGCATCCGCCCCTGGTGCTCACCCGGGGACGACTCACCGGTGGACGTCATCGGTCCCCCCGGGCTGGCGGGCGGTCCCGCCGGACGCGAGGGACCATCGTCAGGGCTGTCGCTGTCGATCTCGGTCTGCGACGACGAGCCGGTGGGCGTCGACTCGGGCGACGGCGCCGACTCCGTGGGCGTGGGCTCGGGCGAAGATCTCGGTGACGGGGACGGTTGCGCCAGCAGCGACGCGGCCGGCTGCACGTGCTCGTCGACCCACGAGAGCATCTCGCCCAGCGCCGAGCGCAGCCGGTTGCGCTCGGTGTCGAGATGGCGTGCGATCGTCTCGACATCCCCGGCCAGTTGCGTCCGGATGGATTCGAGTCGTGAGATGTCCTCGCGCAAGTGGCGCTCGGATTCCTCGGTGAGGGCACGGGCACGAGCCTCGGCATCGCCCACCATGGTCCGGGCCCGTGCTTCGGCGTCGGCCAGAGTCGAGCGGGCCTGGGCTTCGGCTTCGGCTTCGGTCTGGTCCACGAATTTCTGCGCCAGCAGAAGCGTGCGCTGCAGTGAGTCGTCGGACGCCGCCGGCGTCGGTGCCGACGGCTGTGGCTGCGACTGCGACTGTTCGAGTTGGTACTCCATCTGCTGTAGCGCCTGCTCGAGTTGGGCGATGCGTTCGGCCGCCTGTCGCGTGCGGTCGCCGGCCTGGCGCATCTGCTCCTGGAGCGCTTCGGCCTCTACGGCCACGCGCTCCAAGTACTCATCGACATCGTCGATGTGGTAACCCCTCAGCGTCTGGCGAAATTCGACGGTCCGGAGACTGTCGAGGCTCGATTGCTGGCTACTCGAGGTCGGGCTGTCCATAGCACGATCCTACCTAAACCCTCTCGGCGATCCATGGATGGACGCCCAACTGACGCGTCGCCCCGAGAACGGGCGTCCGGGCCGGTCAGAGGGCCGGAATGACGATCTGGACGACGACGATCTCGAGCACCAGGATGGCGATGATGATCGACAGGTCGATGGCCATGCCCCCGGCGCGCACGGGGGGCAGGAGACGGCGGATCGGCCGCAGAACGGGCTCGGTGAACCGGTCCAGAGCGCGCACGACGCCGTAGAGGGTGGTGCCCGGCTCCGCCGGGAACCAGCTCAACAGCGCGCGGACGACCAGAGCGACGATGAAGATCCAGACGACCAGGTACAGGACTCGTTGCAGGTCCGTGTTGGCCGTGGCGACGAGCACGGCGAACGTGACGGGTGTGGCCATGGAGGAGGTGGCCGGCGGCGTTCCCGATGGGGGGTCGGGAGTCCGCTACGTCCGGAGGAGACCGTTTTCCTGGAGGCGCAGGCGCTCCTCCGCCGAGACCTTGACGTTGGACGGGGTGACGAGGAAGACCTTGTCGGCCACCCGCTCCATCTTCCCGTTCAGGGCGTAGGCGACGCCGCTGCAGAAATCGATCATCCTCCGCATCAACTCGCGGTCGGAGACCTGCAGGTTGACGATCACGGGCTGGTTGGACATGAGCCGGTCGGCGATCTGACGGGCGTCGCCGAACTGCACGGGCGCCACCACGTGGACGCGGGCGCCGGCGTCCATGGGGACGGGACGCACCACCGCGCGCGGTGTGACCGAGGCCATCGTGGCCGTCGACTCGTCCCGGGACATGGGCCGGATGGTGCTCGTGCTGGTGGCGACCGGCGCGGCACGCTCGTCCTCTTCGTCGACGGCGCGCTGAGCAAGGCGCGGGCCCACCGACACGCGGGGCTCGTACTCCTCGTAGTCCTCATACTCGTCGTCGACCAGGCCCAGATAGACCATGGCCCTCCTGAAGAAACCAGCTGCCATGAGATGCGCCTCCTGGGCGACAGCGTACTGCGTGGGCTCAGGACCAGGGTGACGAGCCAGGCACGGCCCGGCCCGCCGGTCACGTCGTCTGCGACCCCTGGTGGGGCGCCGGATCGGCTCCGGGGCGGGGGCCGAACAACGCGCGCCCCACGCGCACCATGGTGGCGCCCTCCTCCAGCGCCACCTCGAGGTCCTGCGTCATCCCCATCGACAGCTCGGCCAGGCCGAGATCGGCGGCCAGCCCCGCCGTCGTCCGGAAGGCCGCCCGGGCCACCTCGACCGGTCCGGGGGGAGCTACCACCATGAGCCCCCCGACGTCGAGGTCGAGGCCCTGGAGCGAGCGGACGAGGGCCGGGACAGCGGCCGGGGCGCAGCCGTTGCGGCCCTCCAGGCCGCTCGTCTCCACCTCGACCAGGATGCTCGCTCCGGGGGCACGCGCGGCGATGGCCTCTCCCTCCGCCAGCCGGGCCAGGGTTTGCCAGCACCCGACCACGGGGGCGAGATCCCGGACGCGCCGACGTTGGACGGCACCGAGAAAGTGCCACCGGGGACCCGACCCTCGACGGCGTTTCATCACGGCGTCATCACCGGCGTCATCACCGCTCTCATCGCCGGCGATGAGAGCGGCCTTGGAGACGAGCTCGCCGGCATAGTTCTCGCCGATGTCGGCCACGCCGGCCGCCAACGCGGCGGTGACGGCGGCGACGTCGAACCCTTTGGTCACCGCCACCAGGCGGACGGTGGCCGGATCGCGGCCCGCGGCCCGGACCCGGCGCCACACCTCGTCGACGCGCGACGCCACCACGTCGGGGGGCGGTGCCGGGGCGAGCCGCGGCGGTGTGCTCACCGCCGGCCCGCCCTCCTCCAGACGAACAGCGCCTGGCGGGCGGCGTCACCGCGGGCCCGATGCGAGAACGCATCAGACCCGCAGGCCGTGCACTCGTCGAGGTCGACGACCAGGGTCACGCCCGCGGCGTGCAACCGGGCCCGGACTCCGGCGGGCAGATCCATCGCCGGGCTCCCCCCCGAGGTCGTGGCGCGGACCTCATCACCGGCCACGGCCGCCACCGCGTCGAGGTCGCCCGGGGTGAAGGCGTAGCAGCAGGGGTGGATGGTGGGTCCGAGCCCGGCCACCACGTCGGTGGCGCCGAGCGACGTCATGGCGTCGACGGCCCGGGCGATGACGCCGGCCTGCAGGCCCCGCCAGCCGACGTGGACAGCGGCGTGGACGCCCTCGGGCGAACCGAGAGCGACCGGGGCGCAGTCGGCGGTGAGCACGGCCAGGCACGACCAGTCCCCGGCGGCCACGACGGCGTCGGCCTCGGGGGCATCGCCCGCCGTCGACGTCATCCAGGGAGCGCTCCCCGGCGGTGGCGGCGCGTCGACGACGACGACGTCGGACCCGTGGACCTGGCGCAGTCGGTGGAGGCTCAGGCCCGGCGGAACGGGTGGGGGCAGGGTGGCCGAGTCGACGGTGCGCTGGTCCCCCGCGCTGCGGCCCGACCACCACGCCTCGACCGGCGTGGCGCCCAAGCGGTAGGCGCCCGACCGGTGTGGGGCGGGGTCAGCGGAGGAACGAGGGGACGTCGAACTCGTCGTCGCCGAGGTCCAGGTCGTCGTCGGCAGGGGTGGCGAAGATGTCCTCGTGCACCGGGTCGAGCCCGAGCACCCGGCTGCGCTCGTTTGTCTGGGGCTCGCCTTTACGACCCTCTTCCCAGCGCTCGAACCCGGCGGCGATGACCGTGACCCGGACGTCGTCGCCCATCGACTCGTCGATGACGTTGCCGAAGATGATGTTGGCGTCGGGGTGGGCCACGCCGTGGATGATCTCCATGGCCTCGTTCACCTCGAACAGCCCGAGATCCGGTCCCCCGGCGATGCTGACCAGGATGCCCCGCGCCCCCTCGATCTGTGCCTCGAGGAGGGGGCTGGTGATCGCCGCGCGTGCCGCGTTCACGGCGCGACCCTCACCGGTGGTCTGGCCGATGCCCATGATGGCCGTCCCCGCCTCGGACAGCACCATCCGCACGTCGGCGAAGTCGGTATTGATCTGGCCGGGGATGGTGATCAGGTCGGTGATGCCCTGCACGCCCTGCAATAGCACCTCGTCGGCCATCTTGAACGCATTCACCATCGACGTCTTCTCGGTCGACACGGTGAGGAGGCGGTCGTTGGGGATGATGATGATGGCGTCGACCTTCTCCTTGAGCTTCTGGATGCCGCCCTCGGCCTGGACCGAACGCTGGCGGCCTTCGAAGGCGAAGGGCCGGGTCACCACGGCGATGGTGAGCGCGCCGACCGACCGGGCGATCTCGGCCACCACCGGTGCGGCGCCGGTCCCGGTTCCACCACCCTTCCCGGCGGTGATGAACACCATGTCGGCGCCCTTCAGCGCTTCCTCGATCTCCGCCCGGTGCTCCTCGGCCGCCTCGCGACCCACCTCGGGGTCGCTCCCGGCTCCGAGCCCGCGCGTCCGTTGCCGCCCGATGTCCAGCTTCAGGTCGGCGTCGCTCATCAGCAGCGCCTGCGAGTCGGTGTTGGCGGCGATGAACTCGACGCCCTTCAACCCGGCCTCGATCATCCGGTTCACGGCGTTCACTCCGCCACCGCCGACGCCCACGACCTTGATGACAGCGAAGTAGCTCTGCGCTGGACCGGTCATCGACTCTCCTCGACCCTCACCCTTCGGGCCTCACCGTGGGTAATTCCGCCAGGTGGTCGGGCTGGACGAGCCGGCTCCGAGCACCAGTCACCTCACCCTCGACCACAACTTTCAACTGGTGCCTGCCGAGGTGCCCTCACCCTAGGGCCGCACCCGAGAACCGGTCAAGCAGAGCCTCAGGCCTGTGGGCGGTGCGCAAGACCTGGTCAGGATGGTCCTCGCCCCGACGGGCGCATCTGCGGGAGGCGATGTGAGGCGGCGGCCGGTGCTTGCGGCGCCGCCGGTGCGGCGGGCCGAATACGCGTACCGGGGGGCGGCGGCGGACCCACGGCCGGGGCGTCGGGGACCGTGACGTCGATGACCTCCGGTGCCGTCGGTGGGACGTCGAGCAGGACGCTCACGAGGGCGACGAACTTGGCCGGCAGTTCGACCGGGAGTCCCAACGTCACGCCGATGTGCCCGGTGAGCGCCAGGGTCACGTCCCCGCTCGGGGACACCGCGACCTGCAGCAGGCGCGGACGCAGCCCCGGGGGCACAGCGTCCAGAACGGACAGGCCCGGCTCGGCCGCGGTGCCGAGCACCGAACCGGCAGGGCCCGGCGTGACCGGTGCGGCCAGCAGTGGGGTTCCGGGCGGTGCCACCGAGCTGGTGGTGAGCACGTGCCCGGTGCGGTCCACGACGACGGCCCCGTGTCCGGTGGTGTCGACCGCCGCCACCGGCACCCGTTCGTCGACGGTCACGACGATGCCGTCGGGCCAGTGCCGCGTCACGGTGGCATGCGCCACCCAGGGCAGCGCCTCCACCCGGGCCGCCACCTGACTGGGGTCGACATCGATGAGCGGTTGCCCCGTCGCTCCGACGGCGGCCACGACGGGGCCGACACCGGTATGGACGGCCCCGATCACCGTCACGTGGCGCGCCGCGAGCACCGGCGAGTGCAGCGCCGCCCACGCCCCCGCCACCACCACGACGACCGCTCCCGTCACCGCCGCCACCCGCAGACGGTGCCGGGTGCGTTGGTGGGCCACCTCCTCCCGGCGTTCGAGGATCCGGGGATCTATCGCCACCGGTCCGGGCGGCACCTCGGGTGCGTCCACTACCTGCGTCATGGTCGTGACCCTCCACATGAGGTCGAGGGTTTCCCCCGTTCCCCTTCGTCGAATCCCACCAGGCAGACCTCGGGAGCGAGGTCCACCCCGCTGCCGTCAAGGACCACCCGGCGGACATGGTCGATCAACCTCCGCACGTCGTCGGCCCTCCCGCCGTCGTCGGCCTGGATGAAGTTGGCGTGCTTCTCCGAGACCCGGGCGGTGCCGAGGCGGAACCCCTTCAGGCCCGCCGCCTCCACGAGCCGGCCGGCGGCGTCCCCGTCGGGGTTGGTGAACACCGACCCGGCATTGGACCCCCCCGGCTGGTGGGCCCGGCGCCAGCGCACGACCTCGGCCACCGTCGCCTCGGCCGTCGCCCGCGATCCGGGCGTGAGCGAGAACTCGGCCCACACCACCGTCTCGCCCGGTCCGAGCGACGAGTGCCGGTAACCGAGGTGGAGGCGCTCGGGGCCGCCTTCCACCGCAAGACCGGAAGCCAGGTCGACCACGCGCTGGCGCACGAGCACTGCCGCGGTGTCCGAGCCGTGCCCGCCGGCGTTCATCTTGAGCGCTCCACCCACCGAACCCGGCACCCCGACGGCCCACTCGAGTCCCACCAGACCGGCGGCGGCACTGCGCCGGGCGACGAGGGGAAACGGCGCGGCGGCACCGGCGCGCACCGTCGTGCCCGTGATCTCGATGGCGGCCAGACCGGGGCCGGGAACCACGACGAGTCCGTTGAAGCCGGCGTCGGAGACGAGCATGTTCGAGCCGTTGCCCAGGACCAGAACGGGGACCGGCGCGGCCGTCGCGGCCAGGGCGCGGTGCACGGCGTCGAGGTCGTCCTCGTCGTCCACCTCGACGAGGACGGCGGCGGTTCCCCCCACCCGGTAGGTGGTGCGCGCCCCGAACGGAGCGTGACGCACGGCCCGCGGCCCGAGAGCCCCGGCCACGGTCTCGAGGGGCTGGGGCCGCGCTCACCATGGCGCCGCCGTCATCAGCTCATCGGGCAGCGACGTGAGGTCGCCCGCCCCGAGCGTCAGGCACAGGTCGCCCGGGCGCAGCACACCGGCCAGGTGCCGGCGCAGGTCCCGGCGACCGGCGATGTAGCTGACGTCGAGGTCGGGATGGCCGGCGACGACGGCGTCGGCCACGATCCGACCGGTGACGCCGGGCCGCGGCTGCTCGCCGGCGGCGAAGATGTCGGTCACGATCACCACGTCGGCGGCCGAGAAGGCGTCGGCGAACTGATCTCCGAGCGCCCCGATCCGGCTGTAGCGATGGGGCTGGAAGACCACGACGATACGGTCCGGCCCGGTCTGGCGCGCCGCCTCGAGCACGGCGGCCACCTCGGTGGGCAGGTGGGCGTAGTCGTCGACGAAACGCACGCCCGTCCACCTCGCCGCGGAACTCGAACCGGCGCGCCACCCCGGCGAAGCGGGCGAACGCCCTGACGGCGTCGTCGAAGGTGGCTCCGACGTGGAGGGCGGCGACGGTGGCCACGGCCGCGTTGCGGGCGATGTTGGCCCCCGTCACCGGAAGCGAGATCGTCCCGAGGTCGCGCCCGCCGGTGCTCAGGTCGAACGACACCCCGTCGCGCCCCGCCCTCAGGCTCTCGATACGGAAGGTGGCATCGGCGGCCGTCCCCACCAGGTCGGCGCCGTGGGCCCGGCCGAGCTCGGCGGCCACGGCGTCGTCGGCCCCCACCACCACGGCACCGGGCCTCCCCGTGCAGAAGCGGTCGAAGGCGTCCACCAGGGCCGGGAAACCGCCGTAGTAGTCGAGGTGGTCCGGCTCCACATTGGTGACGACGGCCACCTCGGGGTCGAGGCCGAGGAACGTCCCGTCGCTCTCGTCGGCCTCGATCACCAACCACGGCCCCGTGTCCCACACGGCGTTGGTGCCGATCTCGTTGACGTCCCCGCCGATGAGGAAGCTGGGGCGAAGACCCGCCTCCACCAAGATGAGCGCCAGCATGGACGTGGTCGTCGTCTTCCCGTGGGTCCCCGACACGGCCACGCAGCGACGACAGGCGGCCACCGCGGCCGTCGCCTCGGCCCGGCGACAGGACCCGCACACCCCGGCGCCGCGCTTCGACCACCTCCGGGTTGGTGGCGGCGATCGCCGTCGAGATGGTGACCACGTCGGCGTCGCCCACATGCGCCGCGTCGTGACCGATCATGACCTTCACCCCGGCGGCCGCCAGTCGCTGTGTGGTGGGGGACGCCTTCAGGTCGCTGCCCGTGACCGTGTGGCCCATGGCCGCCAGGACCGACGCGATGGCGCTCATCCCCGCCCCACCCACTCCGACGAGATGGATCCGTGTCGGGTGCGAGAGGTCGACCGGCTCGGCGCCGGCGACGTCGCTCACGCCGACCCCGGGCGCGCCCGGGTGGCGGCGCCCACCGACCCCGGTGGCCTCGGACCGAGGCGGGCGTGCGTCTCGATCAGGCTCACCACCGCGGCGACGGCATCGGGGTGGCCGAGCGACGCCGCCGCCTCGCGCATCTGCCCCAGCCGCTCCGGCGGGGACCGCAGCGCATCGATCTCCTCCGCCAGTCGCGCTCCGGTGCACTGGTCGTCGGGCACTACCACCGCACCACCGGCGGCGGCGACGACGGCGGCGTTCGCCGTCTGATGGTCGCCCGGTGCGCCGGGCAGGGGGACGAGGACGGCGGGGACCCCGATGACGCAGAGCTCGGCCACGGTGCTGGCTCCCGCCCTCCCCACCACGACGTCGGCCGCCTGGTAGAAGCTGGCCATCTTGTCCTCGTAGGGAATCTGGCGGTAGGCGAGGCCCCCGGCGTCGGATCCGGCGGCGGCGTGCGCCAGGGCGGCCGCGTCGCGTCGGCCCACGACGTGGTAGACCGCCGTGTCGGCGCGCCCGGCCCACAGCGCGACGAGGGCCACGGCGGCGTCGTTGATCGTCTTCGCCCCCAGTGACCCGCCCACGACACCGACGACGAAGCGGTCGGTGGGCAGACCGAGGCTCCGACGGGCATCGGCGCGGACGGGCCCGCCGGGGCGGGCCGCGGCCACGATCTCGGGCCGGACGGGGGCGCCGGTGACCACGGCGCGCGGCACCGTGGTGCCCGGGAAGGCCACCGCCGTGGCCCGGGCGAACCGAGCCACCAACCGGCTGGCGGCGCCGGGAACGGCGTCGATGTTGACGAGGACGACGGGGACACCGAGCACCACGGCGGCCAGGGCCGTGGGCACGCAGGCGTAGCCGCCCATGGCCACGACCACGGCGGGGCGTCGCCGGCCCACGAGGGCCAGGGCCATGAGGCACGCCCATGCCAGGGTGGCCACCGCGCCGACGTTGGCGAGCAGCGGGCGGGGCCCGAAGGACCGGGCGAAACCCCGGCCGGGGAGCGTGGTCACGGGCAGACCGGTCGCCGGCGAGGAGGGCACCGTCGAGTCCACGACGCGACCCGACGATCTCGACGGCGTCGGCACCACGGACCGAGGCCACCGCCTGGGCCACGGCCAGGGCGGGGACGAGGTGTCCGCCGGTTCCGCCCCCCGCCACCAGAGCGAAGCGCCGGTCGGTCACCGCGGGCGTGGAGGGCGCGCCCCGCCGAGGGGTCGTGGGGCACCGCCCGGGGTCCCGACAGGGGCTGTCTCTCGTGGCTGGCCACGTTGACCAGGATCCCCGCCGCCATCATGGTGATGACCAGCGACGACCCACCGAAGGAGATGAAGGGCAGCGGGATGCCGGTGACGGGCAGCAGCCCGATGACGGCGCCGATGTTGATGACGGCCTGGCTCGTGATCCAGCAGGTGGCGGCGACGGCCAACAGCGCCCCGAAGCGGTCGGGGGCCCGGCCGGCGGCCCGCAGCCCGTACCACGCCAGAGCGGCGAAGAGAGCCGAGCACGATGAGGGCGCCGAACAGGCCCGCCTCTTCGCCGATCACCGAGAAGATGAAGTCGGTGTGGGCGTTGGGCAGCAGGCCCCACTTCTCCCGGCCGCCGGCCAGGCCCAGGCCGAACAGACGACCCGAGCCCAGTCCCACGAGCGACTGGACGACCTGGTAGCCCGAACCCTGCGCGTGGGCGAAGGGATTGAGGAACGACAGCAGCCGGGCGCGCCGGTAGGGCTCGGCCAGACCGAGCGCCACCCCCAGGATGGCGACACCGGCGAGCACCTTGAGCACGGGACGCAGGGGAACGCCGCCGGCGTAGAGCATCGACAGGGCGATGCAGGCGAGCACCAGGGCCGTTCCCATGTCGGGTTGCTTGAGCACGAGGATGGCCGGCCATGCCCAGGACGACGAGGAGGGGTACCACCACGGCCCCCGGTTCATGGACACGATCGGCACGGCGGGCGAGCAGGTCGGCGGCGAAGACGGCGAGCGCCAGCTTCATCAGCTCCGACGGCTGGAGCCGGAGCTGGCCCGAGGCCGATCCAGCGGGCCGATCCCCCGGCGTTGATCCCGATGCCGGGAACGAGCACCGCCGTCAAGCAACAGCAGGGTGCCCACGAGCAACAGGACGCGCACCCGCCGCCACCGGTCGTAGCGCATCCGGGCGGTGACGTACATGGCGATGGCCCCGAGGCCCATCCACAGCACCTGGCGCAGGAAGATCGTCCACACCGACCCGTAGTCCTGGAGCGACGTGTAGGCCGAGGCCGCCAGCACCATCACGAGCCCGATCCCGCACAGGCTGCAGACCACGACGATCAGCGCCGTCCGCACGGAGATCGCGGCGCGCCGCGGCGCGGCATCGGCCGGTCGACGGCGCAGGCGCGACCCTCGCCCGTCGAGCACCCGGAGCACCGGGCTGAGGGTCCGGTCGGCGGCGGCGGTCGACGACCCGGGCGGGCTTCACCGGTCGACCCCGTCGGGCGCGAGCGCGCCGGTGTCGGGCGTCGCCGTGTCGAGGATGTCGAGGTCCCGGACGCACCGGGCGAAGTCGTCGCCCCGGGCACCGTAGGAGCTGTACCAGTCGAACGACGCGCAGGCCGGCGAGAGCACGACCGCAGTCGCCGGTCCGGGCCATGGCGGCGGCCTGGCGGACGGCGTCGGCCATCGAAGGGGCCTCCGCCACGGTGCAGGCCCCGGCGAAGGCGGCGCTCACCTCGGCCGCCGCTTCACCAATGGCGACCACTCCCCGGAGGCGACCGGCCGCCCCCCGCAGCACGGAGAGGTCGAGACCCTTGTTCCGGCCCCCGGCGATGAGCACGGCCGAGCTGAAACCGTCCAAGGCGGCCAAGACGGCGCCGGGCGTGGTCGCCTTGGAGTCGTCGTAGAAGCGCACCCCACTAGCCTCCCCCACCAACTCGACCCGGTGGGGGAGCCCCCGAAAGGCGCCGAGGGCTCGCCGGCAGCCTTCGGGCGTCGCGCCCACGGCCAGAGACGCAGCCGCCGCACACAGAGCGTTGGCCAGATCGTGGGGCAACGACCGCGGCAGCTCCCCGACCGCCGCCAGGACCACGCCACCCGGCCCCACCAGGAGGTCCTCGTCGACGGTGTAATCGCCCCGGCTGAGCCCGAAGGTCACCACGGTGGCACCCCGGTCCGACGCGGTCCGTGAGGCGGTGAGCACGGCGGGATCCTCGGCGTTGGCGACGGCGACGTCGCCCGGTCCGCTGTTGGCCCACACCCGGGCCTTGGCGGCACGGTAGGCGTCGAGAGTGGCGTGCCAGTCGAGGTGGTCCTCGGAGAAATTGACCCATGCGGCGACGGCCGGTCGGAAGGTCTCGGTCAAGGCCAGCTGGAATGACGAGACCTCGGCCACGATGACCTCGGCGTCTCCGGCCACGGCGTCGATGAGGGGGGCGCCGATGTTGCCCGCGGCCACGGCCCGGACCCCGGACGCCACCAACATGGCCGCATCAGGGTGGTCACCGTGGTCTTCCCGTTCGTCCCGGTGACCGCCACCATCGTCGACCGGGACCGGCGCCAGGCCAGCTCGACCTCACCCACCAGCCGGACTCCGTCACCCAGGTGGAACACGCGGTGGCCGGCCGGGACCCCGGGGATACGACGATCTCGTCCACGCCCGACGCCAGGGCCCGCAGACGCGTGCTCGTCGGGTGACACGACCAGTTCGACGCCGAGACCATCGGCGCGCTCGGCGTGGACCGGCGCCGGCGTCGTCATCGACGGCGACGACGTCGACCCCTTCGGCCAGCAGGTGGCGGGCGGCGGCGCTCCCGCTCACCCCCAGGCCGTAGACGAGGACCCGACGGGCTGCCGTCGCCGGCGTCATTTCACCGTGGTGACCGACAGGAAGTCGGCGTAGAAGAGTCCGAGGCCGAGCGCGGCGAAGAGGCCGCCGAGGATCCAGAAACGCACGATCACCGTCGTCTCGGGCCAACCGAGGAGCTCGAAGTGATGGTGCAGCGGCGCCATGAGAAAGACACGTCGCCCGAAGACCCGGTAGCTGATCACCTGGATCGACGACGGATAGGGTGACGATGACGAAGAGGCCACCGATGACGGGCAGGAGCAGCTGCAGGTTCATCTGCAGCGATAGAGCGGCCAGCCCCGCGCCGATGGCGAGAGAGCCGGTGTCGCCCATGAAGATCCGGGCCGGCGCCGCGTTCCACCACAGGAACCCGAGACACGCACCGGCCAGCGCGATGGAGGTGAGGGCCAGGTCGAGAGCCGAGGCCACGTGGTAGATGGAGTAGTGCCGGAATTGCCAGTAGCCGATGATGGCCAGGATGGCGAAGCAGAACGTGGCCGCCCCCGACGCCAGACCGTCGAGCCCGTCGGTGAGGTTGACGGCGTTGGCCGTGCCCACCACGACGAACACCGCCCACACCAGCCAGCCCACGCTGCCCCAGGTCGATCCCCAACGAGTTCCAACGGGTGAACGACAGATGGGTGTCAACCCCGGCCCACTGCTCGGCGGCGAGGGCGAACCCGAGGGCCACGAGGACCTGGGCGGCGAATTTGGCCCTCTTGTTCAGACCCAGGCTCCGCTGGTGGCGCACCTTGATCCAGTCGTCGACGAACCCGATCCCGGCCGCCCCCATCATCACGGCCACCACGAGGATGCCGGCACGGCTGAACGCCACGTGCGTCCCGACGTGGGCGATCAGGTACCCCGCCACGCTGGCCCCGACCAGCGCCACGCCGCCCATGGTGGGCGTGCCCGCCTTGACCTGGTGCATGGACGGCCCGTCGGCGCGGATCTGCTGACCGAAGCTCCGTCGCCGGAGCCATCCCGAACAGCGTGGGCGTCCCCAGCACGGCCATCCACAGGGCGATGCCGCCCGAGGCCATGAGGCTGATCACGGCGCCGTCTCAATGGATCCGCCACCGGATCGGTCACTGGATCCGCCACCGGATCCGTGCCGGGGTCGCTCATCGGGCCGGCGGGTGAGGCCGAGCCGGCGTACGGCCTCCGCCGCCACCTGACGGTCGTCGAACGGTGCCCGAGCGCCACCGATCTCGATGACGGTCTCGTGGCCCTTGCCGGCCACGAGCACCACGTCGCCCGGTGCGGCCAGTCCGACGGCCCGGGCGATGGCCACCGCCCGGTCGGGTTCGACGATCACGTCGGCGCCATCGATCACACCGGCTCTGACGTCGTCGATGATGGCCCCGGGGTCTTCGTGGCGTGAGTTGTCGGACGAGATCACGGTGACGTCGGCGGCACCCGAGGCGACGTGTCCCATGAGCGGCCTCTTGGCACGGTCCCGGTCCCCGCCGCACCCGAACACGCACAGCACGCGGTGGCTCCCGGCCAGGCGACGGGCACTGTCGAGAGCCACGGCCAGACCATCGGGGGTGTGGGCGTAGTCGACGACGACGGTGAACGGCGCCGGAGCGTCGATCAGCTCGAATCTTCCCGGTACCGGTCGGGCGCGCTCGAGGCCCCGCACCACCGTGTCCTCGGGCACACCGAGGGCCTCGGCGGTCGTCGCCGCGGCCAGGGCGTTGGCGACGTGAAAGGCGCCCGTGAGCGACAGTTCGACCTTGCGGCCCCGCCACACGAACGCCGTCCGGCCCGGGGCGGTCTCGACATCGGTGGCGTCGTTCGAGGAGTACTGCACCGTGGGAAGGCTGAGCCGTTCGAGAAGGCGGCGGCCCCACTCGTCATCGACGTTGACGACGGCCAACGCGGTGCGCTGTTCGGTGAACAGCGACGCCTTGGCGGCGAAGTACGCCTCCATCGTGTCGTGGTAGTCGAGGTGGTCGTGGCTCAGGTTCGTGAAGACGGCGGCGTCGAAACGGATGCCGTCCACCCTCCCCTCGGCGAGGGCGTGGGAGGACACTTCCATGGCGGCCGCCGCCCGTCCCTCACGGCGTGCCTCGTCGAGGATCCTCTGGACCACGGGGGACTCCGGGGTCGTGCGCACACCGTCGAGGGTCCCGATCACCGCGCACGGCGCCCCGTTCTCGTCGAGGATCGACGCCAGGAGGTGCGTGACCGTGGTCTTGCCGTTCGTCCCGGTCACCGCGACGGTCACGAGCGACCGGGCGGGGTTGTCGTAGAAGGTGCACGCCACCTTGGCCATCGCCCTGCGGGCCGAGCCCGGGGAGACGACGACCTGGGGCACGGGCAGGGACAGGGGGCGCTCGACCATCAGCCCCACGGCGCCGGCACTGACGGCGGCGGGGGCGAAGTCGTGCCCGTCGGACCGGTGGCCGGGTAGGCAGAAGAACAGCGCCCCGGCGGTGACGTCCCTGCTGTCGAACTCGATTGACGTCACCTCGGTGCCGGCCGGGTCGCCGCGCGTCCCCACGGCCTCGACTCCTTCGAACAACAGGTCCATGCGCACAGTCGGGGTCCCGCCGCCGGACAGATCACGGCCCTTCCGTGGCGTTCCCGGCCGCGGCGCCGATCGTACCCGCCGCCGCCGGAACCCCCTTCGTCGTGGGGGCCGGAGAACTGGACGCCACCGAAGGTGGCGGTGGGAACGCGACGGGAGAGGCGCGGCCCCCGGTGGTGCCACCACCGGGCGAGGTGGGGATGTCGTAACGGTGCAGGGCGTACTGCATCACCTCGGAGAACACCGGTGCGGCCACGATCCCGCCGTAGATCGGCGTGGGCTCGTCGAGCACCACGATGGCGGAGAGGGCGGGATCCTCGGCCGGGGCGAAGCCGGCGAAGGTGGCCATGTAGGCCCCGGGGATGTATCCCCCATTGCCGGGGACCTGGGCCGTCCCCGTCTTGCCCGCCACGTTGTATCCGGGGACACCGGCGGCGACGGCCGTGCCGTCTTGGACCGCCTGTTCCATCATTGTCGTGAGCTCCGACGACACCGCCTTCGACAAGGCCCGACGCGGCGACCGGTGCGGGGTGGGTGAGAGGGATCCGTCATCGGTGATCATGGCCTGGACGAGCCGGGGGGCGACGTAGACCCCGCCGGTGGCCACTGTGTTCACCATGTCGAGGACCTGTTGAGCGGTGACGGCGTCGTCCTGCCCGATCGGAGTCGAGCCGATGTCGGACGCCGACCAGGTGCTCGGGTCGCTCTTCACCAGGCCGGCCGACTCGTCGGGATAGCTGAGCCCGGTGGGTTGGCCGAAGCCGAGGGCCTGGATCTGGCTGGCCAGCCGGTTCTCGCCCAGGAGCTGGGCGATCTCGATCGTTCCGATGTTCGACGACTGGGCCAGGATCTGGGTGGCCGACAGCCGCTCGGTGGGATGGCTCTCGGCGTCGTGGAACACCCAGTTGTCGATGGTGAGCGAGTTGGGGACGGTGAACAATTGCGACGGGGTGATGATCCCGTCCTGCAGGGCGGCCGAGAACGTCACCAGCTTGAAGACCGATCCCGGCTCGTACACGGAGGTCAAGGCCAGGTTGGTCGGTGCCTCGACGACCTGCCCGGTGGCCTTGTCGGCCACCAGGTTGGCCATGGCGAGGATGTCGCCGGTGTGTGTGTTCATGACGATGGCCGTGCCGCTCTTGGCGTGGGAGGCGGCGATCTCCGAGCCGAGTGCCTGCTCGGCCACGTACTGGAGGGGTTCGTCGAGAGTGAGCTCGATACCGGACCCGGCCTTGGACGTGGCCAGCTGCGTCGTGCTGCCGGGGAGGGTCACGCCGCTCGGCGACTGCTCGATCCTGTCCGTCCCGCTGCGTCCGGCGAGGAGACCGTTGTACTGGTACTCGAGTCCGGCCAACCCCGTCCCCTCGGTTCCCACCTCGCCCAGCAGGGGTGATGCCAATTGTCCGGCGGGGTCGACGCGTTGGGAGTCCGGGAGGAGGTTGATCCCGACGAGGTTCAGGCTGCTGACCCTCTTGGCCACGGTGTCGTCGACCTTGTGGGCCAGGTAGACGAAACCGGAATCCTCCGACATCTCCGACCGCAACGTGGCCGCAGACTGGCCCAGAACGGGGGCGAGAGCCGCGGCCTCGGTCCCGGGATGGTGAATGAGGAAGGGATCGGCCACGATCGTGGTTCGCGGCACCGACGTGGCGAGGACCGCCCCGTTGCGGTCGAAGATCCCTCCCCGCACGGCCGGCACCTGGACGATGCTCGTCACCTCGGACGCCCCGATGGACGAATAACGCGAGCCGGAGAACACCTGGACCATGACGAGGCGTCCGGCGATGACGACGAAGACGACGAGGACCATCACGCGGATGACCCGGAGGCGTCGCCGTGCCACCGCACCGGTGACCGCCCGTGACGGCTTGGGCGCCTTCGACTGCTTGGTCGCCTTCGACGGCTTGGTCGCCAGCGCACGTGAGGGCCGCGGGGGTGGCCGGCGCTCGAATCCGCGGCGAGGTGTGGCGGTGCGTGACGTGCCGTGGCGGGTCGCCACGCGCCCGCCGTCCGCGACCCGGACGACCGTGGGCGCGGCCTTGCGGCGGGACCGGGTTGCGCGCCGCCGTCCGCGACGCTTATCGAGCGTCGGGTAACGCGCGTCTCGGACGCTCACGTGCCACGGGCTCCGGGCGCTCGGGCATGAGCGCCGCGGTGGGACGCGGCCGTGGGTGTGGCCGGCGGACGGGTGGGCCGGCCCGTGGCGGACGTCGAGGGGATCGTCACCTGCGGGAGATCGGTGACCTGGCTCGGAACGGTCAGGCCCAGTCCCTGGGCCACCCCCACCACATGAGCCGGATTCGACAGTTGGGCGACGCGGAGCTCGAGGTCATGGTGCTCCCCCACCTGGGCTGCCAGGCGCGCCTGGATCTGAACGAGGCGCACCTGCTCCTGGGTCATGTACGCCTGGGCCCCGGCCACGGCCAGGAGGCTTCCGAGAACCAGGACCACGGCGATGATCGCGGTGGGGCGTCGGGACCACGCGGCGCGGCGACGGGTGGGGGGACCGACGACGCGCAGCGGGGGCGCGAGGCGTCGGGGCTGCGACCCGGCGCCGTCGCCCGGCGGGGGGCCGATGCCGTCGCCATCAGGGTCGGTCCGATCCTCGGACGCCTCCGTCGGCCTCGGCGGCCGCCGGGTCGAGGCGTTCGATGGCGCGTAGCCGGGCACTCTCCGCCCGGCGGTTCCTCGCCCGCTCCTCGGGCGTGGGCCGGCGGGCACCGCGGAACAGCAGCCGGCCGACGGGAACGGCGCCGCAGGCACACGGCAGGCCCGGTGGACAGACGCAGCCCCCGGTGTCCGCCCGGGAGAACGCCGCCTTCACGATCCTGTCCTCACCGGAGTGGTACGAGATGGCCACGCACCGACCCCGCGGCGCGAGCATCTCGATGGCGGTGGGGATCGCCTCCTCCAGGAGGTCGAGTTCGTCGTTCACGGCGATCCGGATGGCCTGGAACACCCGCCGCGCCGGGTGACCGCCGCTGACGGCGGGCGGCGGCGGGAATGGCGGCCCGTACAGTCTCGGCAAACTGGCCGGTGGTGGCGAACGGACGCGCCGCGACCACCGCCCGGGCGATCCGCGGTGGCGAACCGACCCTCGCCGTTGGCGGCGAACAGTCGGCTCAGGTCGTCCACCGACCACGTGTTCACGATGTCGGCGGCGGACGGGCCGGACGTCGGGTCCATGCGCATGTCGAGTGGTCCGTCGTGGCGGTACGAGAAGCCCCGCTCGGCCGTGTCGAGCTGCGGCGAGCTGACACCCAGGTCGAACAGGACACCGGAGACCTGGTCCTCGGACGAGCCGCTCTGCTCGATCTCGTCCGCCAGATGGTCGAAGGAGGCATGGCGCACGGTGGCGCGGTCCCCGAACCTCGACAACGTCTCGGTGGCGGCGGTCGACGGCGTCGGGATCGCGGTCGAGCCCGAGCACACGGAGATGAGGGTGCGCCTCGAGGAGTGCCTGCGGCGTGGCCGCCGCCTCCGACGGTGGCGTCGATGACGACGCCCGGAGGAACGGGCGCGAAGAGCGACACCACCTCCGCTTCCATGACCGGCTCGTGATCGAACACCTGGCGCATCCGCAGCCCCTCGACTGGCGGAATGCCGTCGGGAGGGTTGCTCCTGCGACTCGGTTGGAAGCGGGCGGAGGAGGAGTCTTCCACCGAGCCAGCCGAGGGGCTGCGCATGGGCCTGGTGTCACCGTGCCGTGCATCTGCGTGTACCGGATCCTGCCGTGAGCGGACCTCCGGGCCGCTGCTGTCGTCGAGCCATGTCTCGTTGCTGAGCCCGATCACCGTGCCGGAGGGCGCGGGAAGGTCGCGCGGGCCGGCAACCGCCATCAGTCGTCCATGCCCTCGCTGAGTCTCTGCTCCTCGGGGCCCACGATCTCGTCCCATCGGGTCGGAGTCCACAGCTCCACCCGGTCGTTCGCGCCCAGGACGAGAACGTCGCCCTCCAGCCCGGCGTACTGGCGCAAGTGCGCCGGTATCGCCATGCGTCCCTGTCGGTCGATGTCCACTTCCTGTGAGGCCGACGCCCACATCCGGGCCAAGTTGCGCTCGCTCGACGACTGCGCCCCGCCCGTTCCTGCATCTGCTGGCCCTGGATCTCGAATTCCGTCTGCGTCCACAACGCCAAGCAGCCGTCGAGGTGCTCCGTCAGGTAGCCGCCCACCACAAACGGGCCGCGGAACTTGACCGGCAAGATCACGCGTCCCTTGCCGTCGAGCGTGTGCTCGTACCTGCCGAAGAACCGATCCATTCCTGCGGACTCCCACGAGGCTCCCCCGTCCTCCGGCGGGCACCATCCATGCCACCAACCACTCCCTAACAAACCACTTCGCGCCACCCTACGCCACACACCCCCACCCGTCAACACCACGACCCCCCACCGTGGGCCGGCTCCACCCGCCGTCGTCGGCCCCGAGCCACCGACACCGACGTCCTCAGGGGGGTGACGCGACGACCCCCCGGGCCCGCCGACCGACGGGTCCGGCCGGATCCGACACGCGGGGATCCGGGCGGGGGCGGACCGGCGGATCAGGGCGCGCCACACCGGAGCCGTGACCGGTGGCGCGAAGCGAAAGGGGGAGGAGCCCGAAGGTCAGGTCAGGGCAGGGCGGCGAGGACGGCGTCCTCCACCCTGGCGATGACGTCGACGTCGTCGACGTCATCGACGTCCCGGGGCCACGGGGTCACGAGGTCGCGCAGACCGACGGCCGCATCCTCGAGGAGCGTCACCGCGCTCGTGCGATCGTCGACGTGGACGACGTCGAGCAACTCCCTCGGCCGCCAGACGAGTGGAGCGCTGGTGTGAAACCGCGCCCCCGGGCGTGTCCGTCTCTGGGCGAGTCCCGTCACCTTGCGCCCCGAGACATGGACCTCACCGGGACCGAGTCCGGCGAAGCAGACCAGGTCCGACCAGACGGAGCGGGCCGCCGGACCCCGGTGGACCTGAACCGGTCCTGCTCCGAGACTCCCGAGCGCCCGCGCCCACGCGTCGCCCAGCCAGGAGGAGGCCCGGACGACGTCGTCGTCCCACAATCGGTGACGGCGCGGCACCCAGAGATCGATCCAGACCTGGGCGTCGGGAGCGACGACGACTGCGCCACCGCCGGTGGACCGGCGGACGACGTCGACGTCCGCCTGCGCGGCGCGCCCCTCGTCGATCACGGCCCGGTCCTGCGTGCTGCCGAGGACGACCGTCCTGCGTCCGGTCAACCGGCCGGTGCGCACCACCAGGTCGTCGCGACTCCCGGCCGGCGGCCAGGGATCAAGAAGGTCGGCCGCACGTCCCGTGGTTCGCTCGACCCGCCAATCCGGAGCCGGACCGCATGTCACGCGGTGAGGGACTGCGCGCCCAGGTACGGCGCCCACTCATCGCGGGCCCCTCCGGACATGGCGAGCAACCAGACCCGTTGGCGTGGCGCTGCCGGTTGTGTACGCAGGACCAATCCCACCTCGTGGGGCAGCCGATCCTCTTTGCGCGTGTTGCAGCGGCGACAGGCGGCGACGACGTTGTCCCACGCGTGGAGACCACCGCGGCTGCGCGGCATCACATGGTCGATGCTCTCGGCGGCACTGCCGCAGTACTGGCAGTGATGACCGTCGCGGGCGAAGACGGTCCGTCGATTGACGGCGACGGTGCGGTCGTGCGGCACCCGGACGTAGCGGGCGAGCCGGACCACTGACGGCTCGGGGAAGGCCAGCCGCTCCGAACGAAACGTCCTCGAGGTGGCGTGGACGAGTTCGGCCTTGGTGCCGAGGACGAGGAGCAGGGCCCGCCGGGTGGAGACGACACCGAGGGGCTCGAAGGTGGCGTTGAGCACCAGCGCACGACTCGTTCCCGCGGCACCAGGCTCTCTCGCCCCCATCACCGCGAGGTTACTCCTCAACCTCCGCGTCCCCGGTTCCGCCACGGCGCCCGTCAGCGGCGACGCCAGTGCCGCATGTCTCGGCTCCACCGCAGGAACGAGCGGACGTCCGCCGCGTCGGGTGCGGTGTCTCCGGTGCCGCCGTAGGCGGTTTCCATCCGGAACCGCCACAGCGATCCGTCCGGGAGGGGCACCGGTGGCCACCGGTGCCACCATCCGGGCCGCGCCAGGCGGACGATCTGAGTCACGGCCACCGGCCACAGCCACGGTCGGACGGCGACCGCGGCCACGACGGTCAGGGCGCGCCTCACGGGACCACTCCGAGCACGGCGTGGCCGTACTGGTCCCATCCGACGGCGCCGGCCCCCACGAGCGGTCCCCGTTCGGCCAGTCCGGCGGGGACGATGGTGGCCGAACGCGTGAAGGACAAACAGGCCCGCGCCCGCAACTCGTCGTTGGCGGCGACGAAGAACCGGTCCCCGTATCCGAGTGCCACCGATCCCGCCACCACGATGAGCTCGACGTCGAGCAGCGCTGACGAGCGACGCGACGGCGCGTCCGACCAACTGTCCGCACCGGACGACGACGGTCCGGGGAGCCTCGGCCGGCGGCCGCCCGGTGACGGCGGCGATGGCCGTCCCCGAGGCTTCGGCTTCGAGACAGCCCCGGGCGCCGCACGCGCAGCGGCGGCCGTCGGGCTCCACGATCACATGGCCCACGTGACCGGCGTTGCCGGATGCGCCGTGGACCAGACGACCGCCGAGGACGATGCCCCCACCGACCCCGGTTGAGACCACCATGGCCAGGAAGTTGCGACATCCGCGCGCCGCCCCCACCCAGCCTTCACCCAGGGCGAGCGCCTTGGCGTCGTTGTCGAGGGCGGTGGGCAACCCCGTCAGCTCCCGGACGCGGTCGCGCAGGGGGAAACCGCGCCATCCGGGGATGTTGAGGGGCGAGACCGTTCCGGCGTCGAGGTCCATCGGTCCACCGCAGCCGATCCCACAGGCCACGAGCCGCAGGTCCACCGTCTGTGGCCGGCCTCCTCGGGGTCGGACCCCGGGCGGGCGATCCTCTCCACCACCGTGGCCAGCGCATCGAAGAGCTCGCCGGGATCCTCGGACCGGGGCGTGGCGATCAGGTCATGGTCGATCAGTTCGCCGTCACGGGTGACGAGTCCGGCGGCGATCTTGCTCCCGCCGACGTCGACAGCCAGGCAGACCTCCACGCCTCGGGACGCTACAGCCGCCGGACAGGAGGTCCGCCGGTGGCCGGCAGACCACCGGCCGGGGCCGGTCGCGCCGCCCGGTCAGCCGTTGCGGCGGAACCTCTCGCGCAGTTTCGAACGCGCGTCGTTGAGGGCGTTGCCGATGCCGTCGGACCGAAGCGAACGACCGATGTCCTCGAGACCGGCCTTGCCCATCCTCCGGAGGTTGGTCCAGAAGCTGACCAACGAGGCGAACATGATGAGGACACCCACGAACCCCACGAACACGGATGTGGTGAAGAAGGCGATCATCACCCCCAGGCCGATGACGAAACCGAGGATGGACCACTTGAGATAGCGGCCGGCGTACCGATAGACGTTCTCCTGCCGGACCCGGTTGGCAAAAGCCGGGTCGTCGTGGTACAGCGCCTGCTCCAACTCCTGCAGCACCCGTTGCTCGTGCTCGGAGAGCGGCACCCCAACCCCTTCCCGCCGCGTCGTCTTTCAGATCAGAATACGGCTCGCTCAATCTTCGCGCAGCCACCACAGGCTGACAACGGAGCCCGGGCGTGGATGTCGATATCCGTTCGACCCGTTCCGATGGCATAGTGCCAGGTCAGAACCCGATTTCGACCGCGCGGCGCGTTTCATGATTCTTTCCGCGGTACCGGTGCGTCGTCGGAGCGGTCGCCCGGCGCGTCCGACGGCGCGCTGGGACCCCACTGGGTGTCGCCCCGCTGCTTCACTCCCAGACCCGAGCGACCGATCAACGTCGCCGGGCCTACCGAGGCATGGCCGTACCGGGTACGGATGGCCGCCACCGCCGCCTCGACGTCGTCCCATCCCGGACCCGGGGCCTCGACCTCTTGGACGTGTACCCCCTGGAGATCCACACGGGAGATGACACCGGCGGTGGCCTCGGACGACCCGGTCCCGTCGCCTTCCGGTGCCGCCTCGGCGAACGACAGCTGGTGGGCCTCGGACCGGGTGCGGGCGAGGCCGGACACCGACACACCGAGGAGGCGGACGCCCGGGGAGAGGTCGACCCCGTCGAGCAGGGCACCGGCGACCGCTCCGATCGCCCGCGGCGAGTCGACGGCGGCGGCAACGGTGTGGGACCGGGTGATCGTGGCACGGTCGCCGAAGCGGACCTTGACGGTGACCGTCCGCCCCCGCAACGACGCCTCCCGCAGACGCGTCCCGACGGCATCGGACATTCGCACGACGTGGCGGTGCGAGGTGGCGTGATCGAAGAGGTCGACGGCGAAGGTCTCCTCGTGGCCGACCGATTTCACCTCCTGGACCGCCACCACCGGCCGGGGGTCCTCACCGCGCGCCAAGGTGGCCAGATGGCGGCCGTGGGCGGCGCCCACCACCCGGCACAACGTGTCCTCGGAGATGGCGGCGAGATCGCCCACCGTCTGGACCCCGAGGCCGGCGAGACGACTGCCCGTGGCGGGACCGACTCCCCAGAGAGCCCGCACCGGCAGGGGATGGAGGAAGGCCAGTTCGGCATGGGGGGGGACGACCACGACGCCGGGCCCCGGAAGCGTCCCCTCCACCGACGCCGTCGGCTTGGCGGCCCGGGAGGCCAGTTTGGCCAACAGCTTCGACCGGGCCACGCCCACCGCGCAGTTGAGGCTCAGGGCGTCGCGCACGGCCTCGCGGATGGCGTGCCCGATGGTGAGCGGTGAGCCCAGGATCCGACGGGCCCCGGCCACGTCGAGGAACGCCTCGTCGAGACCGATGCTCTCCACGACGGGGGTGAAGTCGTGGAGGACCTCGTGGAACTTGACGCTCATCTCGGAGTAACGCGCGTAGCGACCCGAGAGGAAGACCGCGTGGGGACAGCGGCGGCGGGCTTCGACGGAGGACATGGCGGAGTGGATGCCGAAGGCGCGCGCCTCGTAGGTGCAGGCGGCGACCACGCCCCGGGTTCCCGAACCGCCCACGATCACCGGTCGCCCGGCCAGAGTGGGGTCGTCGAGGACCTCCACGGCGGCGAAGAAGGCGTCGAGGTCGACGTGCATCACGGTACAGGCGTCGGTGCCTCCGACAGAGCCCTCCCGCGGCGCCGGTGCGACCACGGATTCAGACGCTGAGCCGGAGTCGCCGGAAGCCCTCGGCGAAGGCCACCCCGGCCCGGCGCCCGTCGGCGGCGCCGCGCGTGCGTACGGCGTTGGCGGCCCACTCCCCGTCATCGGTGAATTGGCTCCGGTGGCACGACACCGCCGCGGCCTTGTCGTCGATGGTGGTCGAGACGTCCACCCACACGCTCGGTTCGAGTGTCCCCGACAACAGCGCCGTCTCCACCTGGTGCATCGGCCCGGCATCGGGGAAGTACAGGGGCAGGGCGGCGGCGGGCGACAGGGCGTCGAGGACGGCGAAGCCGACGATGCGGTGGTCACGGTGGTTGAAATAGTCCTCCCCGAAGAAGACGGCGGTCGGATCGGGGCACAGGACCACGGTCGGACGTAGTCGCCTGATCCACCCGACCAGCTCGCCGCGGAACGACTCGTCGTCGGTGAGCTCACCGTCGCCATAGCCGAGGACGTGCTGTTCGGTCAGTCCGAGCAGCTTGGCCGCTTCGTCGCATTCGGCCGAGCGCCGGCGGGCCAGTTGTCGGCGGTTGACGGTCGGGTCGGTCGTGCCCTTGTCCCCGTTGGTACACAGCACGACGTGGACTTCCGATCCCTGCTGCGCGAATCGTGCCAGCGTCCCCCCGCAGGCCACGTCCGGGTCGTCGGGATGGGCGTAGATGGCGAGCACCCTCTCGGGGACGGTATCGAACAGTTGGGCCACCGCCGCTCAGGTCTTTCGCTTCGGTTCCGTGGTCTTCGTGAGCAGACCCACCTCGCGCTGGAAGTCGCCGATGTCGGCGAAGCCCTTGTAGACGGACGCGAACCGCAGATAGGCGACGTCGTCGAGGGCGCGGAGCCGCTCGAGGACGGCCACCCCGATCTGTTGGCTCGTCACCTCGGCCCCCTCGCCCCGCAGCGCCTCCTCCACCTGTTGAGCGAGTTCCTCGAGCTGTTCCTCGGTGACGGGCCTGTTCTTGGTGGCGGCGCGCACACCGGACACCACCTTGACCCGGTCGAAGGCTTCCCGCTGCCCGGCGCGCTTGGCCACCCACAGGGGAGCCCCCTCGAGGCGTTCGTAGGTCGTGAACCGGCGTCCGCACGACAGGCATTCACGACGCCGGCGAATGACCACGCCTTCCTCGGCCAGACGCGAGTCGACGACCTTGTCGTCGAGGCTCTGACACCACGGACACCGCACACGGCCAACCTAGTTCCGACCAGGGTCAGATCAGGGAAGGAGCAGCCTCTCCCCCGGCCTCACCGTGTCACCGCCGACCTGTGCGGTCAGCGTCGTCATGGCCGGTCGCGGATCGCTCTGCGGGTCGAGTCTCTCGGCGATCGACCACAGCGTGTCCCCCGGTTGCACGACGTAGACGGAGTGGGGCGACAGAGTGGACCCCGTTGGGGTCGGACCGGGAGAGGCGAGACCGTCGCTCCCCCGCCCGCTCCAGGGAACCGCCAGAGCGACGAGCAGCCCGACGGACAGGATCCCGAGCAGGATGTGCCGGCGGCGGAAAGCGGCGGCGCGGGCGGCCGCCCTCGGATCGACGCAGCCGGATCGGGTGGGGCGGAATCGGTGGGGGACGGCCACCGGCACCCGGCGTTCGACCGCCACGCCCGGGCGGAAGCCCGCCGACCGGGGCGGCGGACGCCGGTACGTGGGGTGGGGCCGGCGCCGGACGCGCTGGTCCCCGGCCGGCACCGTGTCCCCGGCCGGCACCGTGTCCCCGGCCGGCACCGTGTCCCCGGCCGGCATCGTGTCCCTGACCGGGACCGTGGCGGTCGTCACCCGCTCACCTGACGGGTCCCCGACGCCGAACGTGTGTTCGTCATACCGGTCATCTGACCACGAACACCTGTTCGTGTCAAGAGCTCCCGATCCCCACTCGTTTCCCCACTCGGCGACGGATCGAGCTCCCATGGCCCTGAGGATGCCAGGGGGGTGTAACTCTCATGATGGTGGGCTCCCCGGGGTCCCGCCCCGCCGGCCCCCGGTACCTCGTGCCGGTGGCCCTCACGAACAGGTGTTTGTATTGACCGCCGGGGGCGAGTACCGTGGTCACGAACTGGTGTTCGTCCAAGGACCACCGACGGCCGGCACCCCGGGGCACGGAGGCAGTGAGGCGATGGCGGAAGCACTGACCGGCAAGCGGCAGCAGATCCTCGAGTTCATCGGCGACCGGGTGAGGGAGCACGGATATCCGCCGTCGGTCCGCGAGATCGGCGAGGCGGTGGGACTGACGTCGTCCTCCACCGTTCACGCCCACCTGGCCCTTCTCCAGCGTGAGGGTTACCTGCGCCGCGACCCCACCAAACCCCGGGCCATCGAGGTGCGCTACGACCCTTCCTCCAAGGCGCAGATGGCGGCGCGCCCGGTGCGGACGGTCCCCCTCATCGGCGACGTCGCCGCCGGCACCGGTGTCCTGGCCAGCGAGAACGTCGAGGAGTTGCTGCCGTTGCCCGAGGACTTCACCGGCACCGGTTCCCTGTTCATGTTGCGGGTCCGTGGGGAGTCGATGATCGAAGCTGGGATCCTCGACGGGGACTACGTGGTCGTCCGTCAGCAGCCCGACGCCGACAACGGTGACATCGTGGTGGCCGGGATACCGGACGACGAGGCGACCGTGAAGACCTTCACCCGTCGGGGGGGCAAGGTGGTGCTCACCCCGGCCAATCCGGTGTTCTCCCCCATGGAGTTGGACCCCGAGGCGGTGACCATCTACGGACGGGTCGTCACCGTTCTGCGGCGACTCTGAGGGTCCCGGTCGGGCGGGAGGCGGTGGACACCGGGTGTCCGGCGGTGTCTCCTACGGTTGCGCCCCGAGCACCTGGCCCAGGGCGTCTCGGACGGAGGTGAGTTCCGCTCTCGAGACGTGCTCGTCGGGGGTATGGGCGAGCAGGGGGTCGCCGGGTCCGAAGTTGGCCGCCGGCACGCCGGCCGCCGACAGGGTGGCCACGTCGGTCCATCCCAGCTTGGCCCTGGGGGGTTGTCCGGTGGCACCGACGAGTCCCGACAACAACGGGTGGTCGAGCGCCGGCGGCGCGCCGGCGGCGGCGTCGACCACGACCAGGCGATCACCGGCGCCGGGATCGAGGGCGTCGTGCAGCAGCCGGCGGACCTCCCCCTCGGCGGCCGCGACGTCGCGGTCGGGCGCGAACCGGAAGTTCAAGGTGATGACCGCCTCGTCGGGGACCACGTTTCCGGCCACCCCGCCGCGTACGCCCACCGCCTGGAGCTGCTCGGTGTACCGGCATCCGTCGAGATCGACACAGCGTCCGACGTACGACTCGAGGGTCCGCAGCACCGGGGCTAGGCGGTGAACGGCGTTGACCCCCGTCCACGGGCGCGCCGTGTGGGCACGACGACCGGCGAGGGTCACGTCCAGCCGCATGGTGCCCTGACACCCCGCTTCGACGAGAGAGCCGGTGGGCTCGGCCAGTACGGCGGCGTCGGCGGCGAGGATCTCGGGCCTCTCGGACACCAGCCGACCGAGCCCGTTGTGCCGCCGCTCGACTTCTTCGCACGGGTAGAAGACGAAGGTGACGTCGACGGCCGGCGCGGGGACCGAGCGGGCCAGGTCGAGAAGGACCGCCAGCCCTCCCTTCATGTCCACCGCACCCAGGCCGGACAGCGTGTCGCCCTCGATGCGGTGGCCGCCTTCGGCGAAGGGCGGAACCGTGTCGAGGTGACCGGCGAGCAGCAGACGACGGGGACGGCCCAGAGTGGTGCGGGCCACCACCGTGTCGCCGAAACGGTCGACAGTGAGATGACCGACGTCACGCAGTTGGGTCTCGACGTGGTCGGCCAGAGCCGACTCCTGGTGACTCGGAGACGGGATGGCGACCAGCTCCGCCGTCAGGAAAAGGAGGTCCGTCACGACACGGGAGTCGCCGTCACGTGGAGAGCTGGTGCTCGCGCAGGACGGACTCCAACTGGCTCTTGTCGTGGCGCCTCCCCGGGTCGAGGCGCTTGATCACCAGGACGCAGGGCACGAAGAACTCACCGCCGGGGTACTCCCGACGTCGGGCCGCACCGGTGGCCACGCTCCACGGCGGCACCGTCCCCCGACTGATCTCCTCACCGGTCTGGGCGTCGATGACGGGGATCGACGGGTTCAGGATGGTTCCCTCACCGAGGACCGCGCCCTCGCCGACCCGCGCCCCCTGGGTCACCATGCAGCGGCTGCCGATCATGGCATCGTCGCCCACCATCACGGGGGCGGCGTTCGGTGGCTCGAGCACGCCCCCGATGCCGACACCGCCCGACAGGTGGACCCGGGCGCCGATCTGGGCACACGATCCCACCGTCGCCCAGGTGTCGACCATGGTGTCGGCGCCCACGCGGGCACCGATGTTCACGAAGCTGGGCATGAGGATGACCCCGCGATCGAGAAACGATCCCCACCGGGCCGAGGCGCCGGGCACCACCCGCACCCCCGCCGCCGCGTAGCCGGTCTTGAGGGGCAGCTTGTCGGTGAATTCGAACGGCCCGACCTCGGTCGTGGTGATGGCGCGCAGTCGGAAGAGCAGGAGGATGGCCGTCTTCAACCAGGTGTGGACGACGACGTCCCCGCTGGCGGTGTCGATCTCGGCCACGCGGGCCTCGCCGCTGTCGAGCAGCTCGATGGCTTGGGTGACGACCGCCAGCGCGTCGACGTCGGACGGGCCGAGCTCGCCGGCGCGCGACCACAGCTCCTCGATCTGGGACTGGAGGTCGGCCACCGGCGCGACCTTACCGGTCGGGGTCGAGGGGCCCGGGCGCGTTGTCCTCAGGGCGTGGTGACGGCGCCGCCCAGTCGGGCGTCGGACGACTCGGCCAGACGGCGGGCGACGAGCTCGAGGCGGTCGTCGGGTTGGACCATGGCGATGCGGACATGACCGGCGCCCGCCTCCCCGTAGAACTCACCGGGGCTCACGAGCATCCCGGCCGCCTCGGCCAGAGCGTCGGCCAGCACCCAAGCCCCGTCGCGGCCCTCCGACTCCCCCTGGGCCATGGCCCATGCCGGAGCCGGTACCCAGAGATAGAAGGTCCCGTCCGGGAGGCGGGCATCGAGTCCGGAGAGCCGGAGGAACTCGGCGCAGCGGTCCAGCCGGCGCTGGTACCGGGCGCGCTGGGCGAAGACATGGTCGTCGTCGTCGAGGGCCACGACGGCCGCCGCCTGGACGGGGCCGGGAACCATCAGGCCCGCGTGCTGACGGACTTCGGACAGGAAGGCCACGATGTCGCCGTCGCCGGCGTAGAAACCCACCCGGACGCCGGCCAGGTTGGACCGCTTGGACAGCGAGTGGACGGCCACCACGCCGTCGGAGCCGTGGTGAAGGATCGTCGGGGGGGGCCACTGCGCCCACGTGAACTCGTCGTAGCACTCGTCGGACAGCACGGGCACTCCCCGGGCCCGTCCCCAGGCGGCGGCCAGGCCGAGGTCGGTGAGCGAGCCGGTGGGGTTGCCCGGACTGTTCACCCACAGGATCACGGCGCGCGCCGCGTCCTCGTCCGAGACAGACGACAGGTCGAGTCCGCCGTCGGCCGACTCAGGGACGGCGACCACCCGGCAGCCGGCCAGCTGCGCGCCCAGGGCGTAGGTGGGATAGGCGACGGCCGGGGCCAGGACGGTGTCGCGTTCCGGGGAGCGGAGCCGCAGGAACCACGCCGTCGACGCCACGAGCTCCTTGGTTCCCACGCAGGCGGCGACCCGGGAGGCGTCGATGTCGACACCGAAGCGGCGCCCGATCCACCGGGCCGCGGCCTGGCGCAGCGAGGGACTACCGACCGACGAGGGATAGCCCCGCTCCGATCCCGAGGTCGCCAGGGCGGCGACGACGGCGTCGGGCGGGGGGTCACAGGGTGTGCCGATGGACAGGTCGACCATGCCGCCGGGATGCCGGTCGGCGACCGCCGCCGATCGGCGCCAGCCGGCTGTAGGGATAGGGCGGGGGCACGAACCGGCGCACGCCGGCGCCGGGTCCGCCGGGAGAGGGGACGCCGGTCACGAGGCCAGGAACTGGCGGAAGCGCGCCCGGCCCGCCTCGTCGAGGACGACGTGGACCACGGTGGCACCTTCGCCGTGGGCCTCGTCGACCACTTCTCCCTCACGATGGACGGCGGCGAGAACGTCACCGCGGTCGAACGGGACGAGGAGTTCGACGACCCGGTCGGCCACCCGGAGGCGACGCCGAGGGCGTGGAGGAAATCGTCGATCCCTTCACCGGTGCGGGCCGAGACGACGACGGCGCCGGGGTGGTCTTCGGCCACGCGGGCAGCGCCCGGCGGCTCCGGTCGGCCTTGTTCACGACCAGGAGCTCGGGGACGTCCGATCGGCGCCGATTTCGTCGAGGACCAGCCTGACGGCGTCGATCTGCGCCTCGGGTTCGGGGGCCGACCCGTCGACCACGTGGAGAAGGAGGTCCGCCTCCCGGACCTCGTCGAGCGTGGAGCGGAACGCCTCGACCAGCTGATGGGGAAGCTTGCGGACGAATCCCACTGTGTCGGAGACGAGCACGGTCTCGCCCCCGGGCAGGGCCAGGCGCCGGGTGCGGGGGTCGAGGGTGGAGAACAGCCGGTTCTCGACCAGGACGCCCGGCGTCGGTCAGGCGGTTGAGCAGTGTCGACTTGCCGGCGTTGGTGTAGCCCACCAGGGAGACCGAGCGGTGCCGACCCCGGGTTCGCGAGCGGCGCTGGGTCCGACGGGTGGCGGACACCTGACGGAGATCGACCTCCAGGCGGGCCATGCGCCGGAGCAGACGCCGGCGGTCCACCTCGAGCTGGGTCTCACCGGGTCCCCGGGTGCCGATGCCACCGGCCTGCTGGCTGAAGGCCCGGCCCCGACCACGCAGCCGGGGCAGGCGGTAGCGCAGGAGGGCCAGCTCCACCTGGGCCTTTCCTTCCTGGCTGCGGGCGTTCTGGGCGAAGATGTCGAGGATCACGGCCGTCCGGTCGATGGCCGTGCGGCCCAGGATCTTCTCGAGGTTGCGCTGCTGGGCCGGGGACAGCTCGTCGTCGAAGACGACGGTGTCGGCATCGACGGACTCCGACAGCTGGTGGAGTTCCTCGGCCTTGCCCCGTCCCACGAAGGTGGCCGGATCGGGGTGATCGCGACGTTGGACGACGCGGCCGACGACGTCGGCACCGGCCGTGCCCACCAGGAGGGCGAGCTCGTCGAGGTCGGCCTCGACCGCTTCGGCCGTCGTCCAGGGGAACACCACTCCCACGAGGACGATGCGCTCGCGGAAGGTGCGTTCGATCAGCGTCACGGGTCGCGCACCACCGAGTTCTCGGCCAGGTTGTCATAGGCCAGCGCCAACTCGTCGTCATAGGTCAGCGCCAGTTCGGCCAGGATGGCGGCGTCCACGCGGAGCTCGGCCACTTTCTGGGTGGGGCCGGCCAGGGAGACGCCGTCGGAGTGCAACGCGACCTGGAGGGTCCCTCCCGGACTGTGGACGAGGACCGAAGACCCGACCAGGCCCCAGCTGTGGACGGCCGCCACCACCGCGCAGGCGCCGGTTCCACAGGCCAGGGTCTCGCCCACCCCGCGCTCCCAGACCCGCATGGTGAGGGTGTCGAAGTCGGTGCCCGGCCAGACGAATTCCACGTTGGCCCGGCCGCGGACCGAATGCTCGAGGGGTGCGCCCACGCTCGCCACCACGGTGGTGTCGACCGGGGTTCCGAAGAGGACGATGTGGGGGTTGCCCATGTCGACGGTGCGGGCGAAACGGACCGACGGTGCGATCTCCTCCGGGAGGGCGCCGGCGTCGAGCTCGGGGCCGAGGGTGACGGCGCCCATGTCGACGCTGGCGAAGCCGAGACCCGGTTGGTCCCCGGCGCGGTAGATCACCGTGCGGAGACCGCCGGCCGTCGTCACCGAGACGGGGCCGGGAGACACCCAGCCGGCATCGACGGCCGCCTGGACCAGGCAGCGGATGCCGTTTCCGCTCATCTCGGCCGGACCGCCGTCGGCGTTGTGGAGGTCCATGGTCAGCGCCGCGCCGCCACTGCCGCCCATGACGCGCAGGACGCCGTCGGCTCCGATCCCGCGACGTCGATCACACAGGACGCGCACCTCGGCGGAGGACAGAGGCCGGCGATCGTCGGAATCGAGCATCACGAGGAAGTCGTTACCGGCGCCGTGGTGTTTGGTCAGGCGCAACTGCGGCGCGCTCACCGGATCCCCGTCGTCATCGATCCCCGTGTCCACCGCGTCATTCTCCCACCACCGATGCCGCCCCGGCGCTGGCTCCCTCCCCGGACTCCCTCACCGGCGGCCCCGATGCGCCGGCGTCCCAGAGGTCGAGCAGTCGGCCCCGGAGGTCGGTGTCGGGATCGAGCCAGACGATGCGCGGGTCGCGCTTGAACCACGACCATTGGCGGCGGGCGAAGGCGCGGGTGCGGGTGATGGCGTCGGAGACGGCCTCGTCCAGGGGAACCCCGTCCTCGATGTGGGAGAGAAGCTCGCGGTAGCCGAGCGCCTGGCGGGCGGTGCGGGACAGGCCCCCGGGACGACGGGACAGGCGCCGGACCTCGTCGAGGAGCCCGGCGTCCAGAAGGGAGAAGAAACGACGCTCGATGAGGACGTCGTGGACGGCGGGGACGAAACGGATACCGACCATGAGCACCGGCGTCGGTGGGTAGGTCTCGAGCCCGGGGCCGAAAGAGGAGAAGGGCCGGCCCGACCCGAGCGTGACCTCGACGGCCCGGATCAGACGCCGGCGGTTGCCGGGGTCGATACGCGACGCCGCTGTCGGGTCGAGGGAGGACAACCGGGCGTGGAGAGCGGACTGGCCCCCGGGGCGGGCGGCATCGGCGTCGAGGGCGGCGGCGATCTCCGGCCAGCGGCCCGGCAGGTCGAGGTCGTCGACGACGGCCCGCAGATAGAGACCGGTCCCCCCCACCAGCAGGGCCCGGTGTCCTCGCCCGCCGATCTCGACCAGCACGCGGTGCGCCGCGCTCTGGAATTGGCGGACGCTGAATTCCTCGTCCGGGTCGACCAGGTCGAGGAGGTGGTAGGCCACGGCCTCACGGTCCGCCGGTGACGGCTTGGCCGTGCCGATGTCCATCCCCCGGTAGACGCCCATGGAGTCCACGGAGACAAGCTCGGCCTCCGGTCGGAGACGGGCCAGGGCCAGGGCCAGGGCCGACTTCCCCGACGCGGTGGGGCCCACCAGAGCCACGGACGCCAGGTGCGACACCTCCCTACCGCACGGCGACGGGAATGCGCCGGGGTGTGGACGGGCCCGCGGTGACCTCGACCAGCTCCCCGCGTAGGTGGTGCGGAGCGGCACCGGTGACGTGCACCGAGGCATAGGCCCCCGCCGCCGGGGCCGGGCCGGTGGGGGTGAAATGGACCAACTTGTTCTGGCGCGTCCGGCCGCTGGTGACGGCGGGGTCCCGCCTGCTCGGACCCTCGACCATGACGTCCTCGGTGCCGCCCACACGGGCCTGGTGCCGGAGGAGCGCGGAGCGTTCGACGACCACACGGAGGCGCTCGAAGCGCTCGGCGACGACGTCGGTGGGAACGAACTGATCGGTCAGAGTCGCCGCGCGGGTGCCCGGTCGGGGCGAGAAGATGAAGGTGTACGCGCTGTCGTACTCGGCGGCGGCCGCCACTTCCAACGTCTGGGTGAAGTCGTCCTCCGTCTCGCCGGGGAAGCCGACGATGATGTCGGTGGTGACCGCCAGGTCGTCGATGCCGGCGCGGGCGTCGGCCAGGCGTTGGAGGTACCGCTCGGCGGTATAGCCGCGGCGCATGGCGGCGAGGACGCGATTGCTCCCCGACTGCAGCGGCAGATGCAGGTGTTCGCAGACCGCCGGTGTCTCGGCCATGGCGGCGATCGTGTCGGGGCGGAGGTCCTTCGGGTGCGGGCTCGTGTAGCGGACGCGGCGGATACCGTCGACGTTCCCCACCGCCCGCAGGAGCTCGGCGAACAGCGGGCGGCGGCGGGTCAGGTCTCGCCCGTAGGAGTTCACGTTCTGACCGAGCAGTGTGACCTCGGTCACTCCCCGGCCGGCCAGGGCGGTGACCTCGTCCACCAGCACATCGAAGGGTCGGCTCACCTCGGGACCCCGCACCTGCGGAACGATGCAGAAGGCGCACGAGTTGTCACACCCCATCTGGATCGTGACCCAGGCCAGGTAGGGCACGTCCCGCACGGCCGCCAAGGCCGACGCGTGGGCGGGATCACCGTCGGGGTCGGGTGCGTCGAGGATCTCCACGAGCGGGCCTTCGGCCGCCGCTCGGCGCAGCAGCACCGGAGCGCGCCCCAGGTTGTGGGTCCCGAAGACGACGTCGACGTGCCCGGCGCGCTGGCGCACGAGGTCGCGGTCCTTCTGGGCCAGGCAGCCTCCCACGGCGATCTGCATGCCCGGCCGTCGGTCCTGGAGGCTCTTCAGCCAACCCAGGTGGCCGTAGAGCCGGTTGTCGGCGTTCTCCCGGATGCAGCACGTGTTGAGAACGACGACGTCGGCGTTCTCCACGTCGTCGGTGGGTTCGAGTCCGTCGGCGAGAAGGAGGCCGGCCAGTCGCTCGGAGTCGTGTTCGTTCATCTGACACCCGAAGGTGCGGATGTGGAACGTCCGGGCCATCCGGTTAAGTGTAAGGCAGGGGGTCCCCCCCGGCCCTCCGCCGGACCCTGCTGTTTCTGGACCCTGACGTTTCAGGACCGCGCCGGGCGGCCGAGGTCGAAGAGGGCGCTCTCACCACCGTCGACGACGAGGCCCTCGAGGTCGGGGCGCAGCAGCATGGCCCGGCCGGCGACGCCGATCTCGGCCATGGCCGCCTCGGCGTTGGCCCGGACGCGCTCCGCGTCACCACCGTCGCAGAGGCCGAGGAGGGTGGGCCCGGCGCCCGACCAGCACGATGCCAGGGCGCCCCCCGAGACCAGACGCGCCAGCAACTGGGGGGCCTCGGGGAAGAGCGGACTGCGGTAGTCCTGATGCAGCCGGTCCTCGGTGGCCTCTCGGATGAGCAGGGAGCGGTCGGCCAGACCGGCCAGCAGCAGGGCGAGGCGACCGAGATTGAAGGTGGCGTCGGACCGCGTCACCTGCTGCGGTAACGCATGTCGGGCCCGGGAGGTGGCCAGCGAACGCTCGGGAACGACGGCGACGAAGGCCAGTCCGATGTCGAGCGGCAGGCGGACGGCACGCACCGCGCCCTTCACCGTGGTGGCCGCGACCAGACCCCCGACGACCGACGCCGCCGCGTTCTCGGGATGGCCGTCGACGCGGGCTGCCACCCCGAGCGGATCGCGCGCACCGGCGGCGGCCGCGGCGGCGACGGCCAACGCCGCGGATGACCCCAGTCCGCGGGCCACGGGGATGTCGGACCGGACCGTGATGGCCAGGCGGTCGTGGCCGGCCACGTCGATGGCCACCGTGGCGGCCAGGTGCGTGGCGTCGGCGGCGAGATCGGATCCCTCGCCCGTCGCCCGGACCGTCAGGCGGGCGGCGGGTTCCACCTCGACTTCGACATAGAGGTCGAGGGCCAGAGCAAGAACGTCGAACCCGGGTCCCAGATTGGCCGAGGAGGCGGGGACCCGGGCACGCACGCCGTAACGGTAGTCAAGATGCGGCGTTCACCCGCGTTTCAGCTTCCAGGTCAAAGGCGGTCCGGTCACCGGTGCCGTGGTCCGCACCACGACGGTCACATGCTCGGCACCGTCACTGACCACGAGCCTCCCCGCCGGGGTCCCCGCCCGGGCCCCGATGGGCACGCGGGCCGCGGTGAACGACAGGCGGACGATGTCACCGGGCCAGGCCAGCAGGGTCACCGAGCGCTCCGGGTCGGCGGGCACCCCATGGCGCCACGGCGTGCCCACGGTGGCGGCCAGGGTGTGACGGGCCAGGATCGGGCGTTCGTGGAGGTCGCCGGCCGCGGCGTCGATGAGGCCGATGTCGGCCAGATTGGCCGTGTCCAGGGGCTTGATGCCCGGCTGGCCCGTCACCGCCGCCATGACGAGAACGGTCCGGCCCGCCACCGAGCGACGGGCGGCCATGACGAGGCAACCCATCGCCGCCTGGGTGAATCCCGACTTCACCCCGATGATGCCGTCGGTCCCGACCGAGCTCACGTAATTCGTCATCACCCCGGCGATGGGCAGGGTGATGCTCGCCTGGGAGACGATGGCGACGAAGGCGGGCATGGTCATGGCCGCCATGGCCACCCGCAGTTCGTCGGCCGCGGTGCTGATCGACTTGGCGTCGAGGCCGTTGGCGTCGACGTAGTGGGTGTCGCGCATGCCCAGGGTCGTCGCCATGGCGTTCATGCGGGCCACGAAGGCAGGAAGACTGCCCGCGTCCCACTGCGCCAGGACGTCGGCGAAGTTGTTGGCCGACCGGACCATCAGGCCGTTCAACAACTGGCGTTCCGTCAGGACTTCTCCCGGCAACACCGGTACCGACGTGGCCCCGGCGACCTCGTCTTCGTCCGCCTCGGTCTGATCACTGGCGTCGATCGACAACGCCGGACCCGGGGCCGTGGACGACAGCGGGTGGTCCCGCAAGACGAGATACGCCGTCATGATCTTGGTCAGGCTGGCCACGGGCACCGGTTTCTCCGGTCCGGACGCGATGAGCAGGCCCCGGGCGGGGACCGCCACCGCCGCCTCCCCCGTCGTCGGCCACGGGAGCTTCGGAGGGTCCGCCGGTGCGGCCGCACTGGTGGTGGCCATGGCGAGGCGGACGACGGGAGCCGGCACGGACCGCCTCAGCTGCACGGCCGCCACGGCCCCCAGGGTCACGAGCGCGGCCAGCGGGATCGCCACCACCGCCCAGCGCAGCCGACGCCACCGGGGCACGCCGTGCCGACCCCGGTGGAGGGTCACCACCGCGCTACCGGTCCGACAGTTGCTCGAACTCCTCGGGTGTCATGAGCACAGCCCGGGCCTTGGAGCCCTCCGACGGACCCACGACCCCTCGCCGTTCGAGGAGGTCCATCAAGCGACCAGCGCGGGAGAAACCCACCCTGAGCTTGCGCTGCAACATCGAGGTGGACCCTAGTTGAGATCGAACGACCAGCTCCATGGCCGGATGGAGCAGGTCGTCGTCCTCGTCGTCCATGGCATTGCTACCGGCGCGGGGCCCGACGTCACCGGCGAGACCTTCGACATACTGGGGCTGGTGCTGACGCCGCCAGTGGGCGACGACACTTCTGACCTCGGTCTCGGCCACCCATGGCCCCTGGATGCGGCGGGCCACCGAGGACGAGGCGGTGAGCAGGAGCATGTCTCCCTTGCCCACCAGTCGCTCGGCGCCGGGTTGGTCGAGGATGACCCGGCTGTCGGCCAGTGACGACACCGAGAAGGCCAGCCGTGACGGGACATTGGCCTTGATGACGCCGGTGATGACGTCGACCGAGGGGCGCTGCGTGGCCAGGACCAGATGGATGCCGACGGCCCTGGCCATCTGGGCGATCCGGCAGACCGATTCCTCGACGTCGCGGGCGGCGACCATCATCAAGTCGTTGAGCTCATCGACCACCACGAGGACATAGGGGAGACGTTCCCGGTGCGTCGGGGGGTCGACGACGGCACGCGACTCCTCGGTCCGCTGCGCGGCGCGGGCGGTGGCGGCGCTCACGATGTCGGAGGCCTCGCTCACGACGTCGGTCCCTTCGGGTGAGCCGGCCACCGCGTCAAGGGGATCGGACGAGTCGGCATCGAGACCGTCGTCATCGCCTTCGAGGTCTGCGCTCGGGTCGTCGTCCGCCACGCAGACGGTCGTATCGAGCTCGTCACGATCGAGGGCCTCGTTGTAGCCGTCGATGTCGCGCATCCCCGCCTCGGCGAGGATGTCGTACCGCCGCTCCATCTCGGTCACCGCCCACGCCAGAGCGTTGGCTGCCTTCTTCGGGTCCACGACGACTTGGGTGAGCAGGTGGGGCAGGCCGTTGTACTGCCCGAGCTCCACCCGTTTGGGGTCGACCAGGATGAGCCGTACCTGCTCGGGGGTGGCCCGCATGAGGATGGAGGTGAGGAGCGAATTGATGCAGGACGACTTTCCCGCCCCGGTGGCCCCCGAGATCAAGATGTGTGGCATCTCGGCCAGGCTGACCATGACCGGTCGGCCGGCGATGTCGCGGCCCAGGGCGACCTCCAGGGGGTGGGTGGCCTTGCGGGCCTCCTCCGACGCCAGCACGTCGCCCAGCGTGACCAGCTGGCGACGCCGGTTCGGGACCTCGACCCCGATGGCGGACTTCCCGGGGATCGGCGCCAGGATGCGGACGTCGGGAGAGGCCATGGCGTAGGCGATGTCCTTGGCCAGGCTGGTCACGCGGGCCACCTTCACGCCCGGACCGAGCTCGAGCTCGAAACGGGTGACCGTGGGACCCACGGTGTGCCCGACCAGCCGGGTGGCCACGCCGTGGGCGTCCAACGCGTCCACGAGGGCCCGTCCGGCGGCGGCGATCTCCTTGTGGTCGAGGAGCTGCTGCTTGGACCGGCCCAGGGTCTTCGGTGGCGGCAACCGCCACTCGCCCGCGGGCATCCCCAGCTCGACCTCGAGCTGGGCGCTGTGGCCATGGGCGGCCCCGTCGGCGCCGGGCGGCGATGCCGGTGGATCCACCGCCGCCGGCACCACCTCGGACGCCGAGCGGTCCTCGGCCTCGTCGGGCCCCGCCGACACCGGCCCCGGGTCGACCGCGGGCGGGCCCAGGTCGAAGAGCTCGGGCGCGACGAGCTCGGCGGCGGTGCCGTCGACGGAGTCGGCGTCGTCGCCCTCGTCCTCGTGATCGGGAAGCAGGACGCGCCACAGCTCCGTGGCGGCGCCCACCATGGCGACCACGGCGCGACGCAGTGTCACCCCGGTGAACAACACCAAAGCCAGGATCAACGCGGCGATCAGGACGACCGACGCGCCCCAGTCACCGACGCCGTGGCGCAGCGGGTTTCCGGCGGCGATGCCCACCCACCCGCCGGCTGCGGCCAGCTGGTCCGACGACGCCGTGAGCCGGGGAGCACCGCCGGCGATGTCGGCCAGGCCCGAGACCGCCACCACGGTGAGGACCAGTCCCACGGCCACGCGGGCGGCCTCGCGCTCGGAAGGGCCCCAGGACGAGGATCACGCCGGCCCCGGCGCAGCCCAGGGGAACCACGAAACGACCCACCCCGAGGAGCGAGCCGAGGCCGTGGCGCAGTCCGGCACCGACGGGACCGAGAGCGTCGGCGTACAGGGCGAGGCCACCGAGAACCGCCGCCGTGAGCAGGACGATGCCCCAGACGTCCTCGGCATGGGACCCGAAGACCGACCCCACCGACGCCAGGAGCCCGGGACGCGAGACCCGCCGGGACGCCGGAGCGCGACGGGTGGGGGCCTGACGGCGGGCGGTGGTGCGTGCTCGCGGTTTGGCCGCGGAGACCCGGGGCCGACGGGTCCCGGAGGCCGGACGGCCCGAGGGTCGTGCGCCCGCGCTGCGGCGCTTCGTGGTCACCACAATGCGCACAACGGTAACAGCAGTCCCACCAGCCCCCGAGGATCGGGCCGGGACCGAGGTCAGACGGTGACGACCACGGGCACGATCATCGGCCGGCGCCGGGTGCGCTCCCCGACCAGCTTGCCCAGGGCCTTGCGGGCGTGGCGTCGCAGCGTCTCGTGGTCGACCGCCCCGTCGGCCAGGGCCTTCTCCAGGGCGACCCGCACCACCTGGCTGGCCTCCTCGAGCAGCTCCTCGGCCTCGGGGGCGTGGATCCAGCCCCGGGTGATGATCTCGGGTGCGCTCACGACCTCGCCCGCGTGGGGATCGACGGTGGCCACCACCACGACGACCCCCTCCTCGGCCAGGACCCGCCGGTCCCGGAGCACGCCGTGGCCCACGTCGCCGACGGTGCCGTCGACGTAGAGGAAGCCGGCCGGCACGTCGTCGCCGCGGCGCAGACCCCGTCGTCGGCGAGCACGACCGAGTCGCCGTCCTCGCACAGCAGGACCTTGTCCTCGTCGACGCCCATGCGCGACGGCCAGCCGCGACGTGGTGGACCATGTGGCGGTACTCGCCGTGGACGGGGATGAAGCACTCCGGCCGGGCCACCGACGAGCAGCGTCTGCAGCTCGCCCTGACGGGCGTGCCCGCTCACGTGGACCGGTTCCACCCCGGAGTGGATCACCTCGGCCCCGCGGCGGTGCAGGCCGTCGATGACCCGGCCCACGGCCCATTCGTTGCCGGGGATGGGATGGGCGCTGATCACGACGACGTCGCCGGGGCGCAGGTTGAGCCACTTGCTCTCCCCCGCCGCCATGAGCGACAGCGCCGACATCGGCTCGCCCTGGGATCCGGTCGAGATCACGCAGACCCGTCCGGGCTCGAGGTCGTCGATGTCCTCGATGTCGACGAAGGCGTCGTCGGGGACGTGCGAGGAGGCCGAGCCGGCGGGCCAGCTCGACGTTCTTCGCCATCGAACGGCCGAGCGTGGCCACCTTCCGGCCCGCCGACAGCGCCGCGTCGACCACCTGCTGGACCCGGTGGATGTGGCTGGCGAAGCAGGTCACGACGAACCGTCGTCCGGCGTGGGCGGCGAAGAGCCGTCGCAAGGTCGGCGCCGACGGCCGCTCTCGGAGTCGGTGAACCCGGGCTCCTCGGCGTTGGTCGAGTCCGAGAGCAGCAGGCGGATGCCGGGTCCGTCGGCCAGGGCACCGATCCGGGCCAGGTCGGTCAGCCGGCCGTCGACCGGTGTCAGGTCGATCTTGAAGTCGCCCGAGTGCAGGATGACCCCCTGCGGGGTGTGGAAGGCGGTGGCGAAGCCGTGCGGGACCGAGTGGGTGACGGGGATGAACTCGACGTCGAAGGGTCCGATCCGCCGCGCGCTCGCCGTCCGGACCTCGACGAACTCGGCCCGGTCGGCCAGCCCGGCCTCCTCCACCCGGTTGCGGGCCAGCCCCAGGGTGAGCGCCGACCCGTAGACGGGCACGGACAGGTCCCGCAGCAAGATAGGCCAGCCCGCCGGTGTGGTCCTCGTGGCCGTGGGTGAGGACCACCGCCTCGACCCGATCGGCGTGGTCGCGCAGATAGGTGAGGTCGGGGAGCACCAGATCGATGCCGGGCATGTCGGGATCGGGGAACATGATCCCGCAGTCGAGGACGACGATGCGTCCGTCGACCTCGATGCAGGCGCAGTTGCGGCCGATCTCGCCGAGGCCGCCGAGGAAGACGATGCGAACCGGTTCAGGCAAGCGGTCCGCCTGCCCGTCCGTCGACGCCCGGGGTCCTGCCCAGGTCGCGACATCACGAGCCGGGCCTGGCCGTCGAGCTCGGGTGCGGCGACACCGAGCGGCGAGCCGGCACTGGCCGGCGGGCAAGCCCGAGGGCCCGGCAGGCCGCCTTGGCCGGGACGCGGGTTCGGGTAGGTCGTCGGTCGACTCGAAGTCGTAGGACTCGATCAGCCGGGCGTTCAGGCGACCGGGCCGCTCGACGTCGCCCTTGGCGAAGGCGCTCACCATCTCGCCCAACTCGACGCCGGCCCAGTGGGTGGCCACGCTCACGAGCACCCACCGCGCCCACCGCCAGGAAGGCCAGGGTGAGGCTGTCGTCGCCGCAGTAGACCTCGAAGCCGTCGGGGGCCTCCGCCACCAGCCGGGCCGCTGGCGGGGATGTCGCCGGTCGCATCCTTCACGCCCACGATGTTGGGGACGTCCCGGGCCAGTCTGCAGCATGGTCTCGTGGGCGATCTTGCGGCCCGCCCGCACGGGGATGTCGTAGAGCATGACGGGCAGGACGTGCTGCGGCCACGGCCGGGAAGTGAGCGGCCAATCCGGCCTGGGAGGGGCGGCTGTAGTACGGCGTCACCACGAGGATCCCGTCAACGCCGGCGGCGTCGCCATGGCGGTGCAGCTCGATCGAGTGGCGGGTGTCGTTCGTCCCGGTGCCGGCGATGACCGGGACGGTGACCGCCTCGGCCACCGCCCGCCACAGCTCGACGTGCTCGGCGTCGGAGAGGACCGGGGCCCTCGCCGGTGGTGCCGGCCACCACCAGCCCGTCGCTGCCGTGGTCCGCCAGCCACCGGGCCAGGGTCACGGCCCCGTCGAGATCGAGCGCACCGGCGTCGTCGAAAGGCGTGACCATGGCGGTCACCACCGCGCCGAAACGACCGGCTCCCGGGATCGATGCCACGGGGCCAGGCTAACGGGGATCGACCACCCCCGTGGAGACCGGGGCGGTCGAACGCCGACCCACGGCCGGTGACCGGATCAGGCGACGGCCTCGGCCCCCGTGGCCTGCAAGCTGTCGTACTCCTCGCCGGTGTCGGCCCAGTCCTCGAATGCGATGACGCCGAGCTCGGTGAACTTCGTCCCGCAGCCAGCCGTCGGCGGCGTCGAGCAGGCCGAGCTTCTTGCAGTTGGGGACGATCTTCGAGAACAGCAGGGTCTGGAAGATCTGGCGCTCGGGCACCTGCAGGAGCAGGGGCACGATCTCCTTGGGGTTGACCCCCATGCGGTCCCACACCTCCTGCTGGAGGAACCGGTCGCGCATGCGCACGGCCGCCTCGAAGGCGAACTCCTGGCGCTCGCGGATCTCGGCCGCCGAGAGCTCGCTCGTAGTACTCCTGGAGGCTGAGCACGCCGAAGGCGACGTGCCGGGCCTCGTCGGACATCACGTAGCGCAGCAGCTGCTTGAGCAGAGGCTCCGTCGTCATCTGGTGCATGAAGCCGAAGGCGGCGAGGGCCAGGCCCTCGACCATGATCTGCATGCCCAGATAGGTCATGTCCCACCGCTTGTCGGCGATGATGTCGTCGAGCAGCATACGGAGGTGGGCGTTGATCGGGTAGTGGCCCGACAGCTTGTCGTCGAGGTACTTGGCGAACACCTCGACGTGGCGGGCCTCGTCCATGACCTGGGTGGCGGCGTAGTACTTGGCGTCGATCCACGGCACCGACTCGACGATCTTGGCCGTGCACACCAGCGCGCCCTGCTCGCCGTGCATGAACTGCGACAGCGTCCAGTTCTGGCTCTCCACCCCGAACTGGATCCACTCCTTGTCGCCCCAGCTGCTCGACCGGACGTCCCGCGTGACGTCGATGCCCTGCGTCGAAGCCGCCGTTGGCGACGGCGTTGGCCACCACCAGCTGTCTCCTGGTCGACCTCGGTCTCCCAGGGCAGGTCGGTCTGGCCGTTCCACTGGGCCTTCTTGGCCTTCTCGTAGAGCTTGTCGAGCTTGGGCCGGTGGCCCTTCTCGTAGTCCCAGGTGAAGATGGTGTCGTAGACCGAATGCACGAGTGCAGCTGCTCGTCGGCGTCCGTGTTGACGACCGACAGGATGGCCTCGAGATCGTTGATCTCGTCTCGGCCGATGATGTCGATCGTCGGCGCGCATCTGGTCGGTCATGACGCTTCTCCCTTGTGTGCTCGGGTAGATCGTGGAGATCGCTCGATGCTCTCGGCGCCTCCGATGTGGGCTGTGGTTGTCGTTCTCTCGTCGGTGTGGCGGCCTTCGATGTGGCGGCCTTCGGTGTGGGCCCCGGGCCAGGACTCCGGTCTGTCTCCGGGCAGCACGAACGTGCGCACCAGCTGGCGGACCCGGACCGTCATCGGTGAGGTCGACCCCGTCGGCCGGGCACAACAGGTACGAGAGGACGATGCGTGCGGCCCATTCCGCCACCCGCTGGCTTCGTCGTGGTCGAGCCAGCGGCCGAGGAACGGCGTCGTGAAGGCGGAGGTCGACGGCGAGCACGCTCGTCCATGCGGGCGAAGGCCAGGTGGGGCAGGACCACCTCGGGCTCGTGGTCGAGCAGGAACGCCAGGGCCGGGTGCTCGCGTGATCCGGGTGGCGGCCTCGGTCATGCCCGCCACCAGCACGTCCTCGAGATCGGTGGCCGCACCCATGCGCAGGGCCGAGCGCGCTGAAGAACGCGGGCCACCTCGGTGTCGACGACCGCCGCCGAGCACGGCCGTCCTTGCCACCGGGGAAGACCCGGTAGACGGTGGCCCGGCTGCACCGGGCCGCGCGGGCCACGTCGTCGAGCGTGGTCTTGGCCAGTCCCTGGCGGGCGATGCACGCCAGGGCGGCGTCGACCATCCGGACCCGGTGCGGGACGGCCGTCGGCGCCGGTGAGCGCGCGCCGGGGCCGCCGGCGGCGTCCTGCTCCCCGTCACGGACGAGCTCCAGTCGCGCACCACCCACAGTGAGACAGTATTGCTCGAGCAGTGTCTCATTGTCAACGAGTCCGCAACAGGGCCCGCCCGCCTGGTCCGAACGGATCGGGGCCTACCGATGCCACGGGCCGCGTTACCGGCCACCACTCCCGGCAAGCAGCTCGACACGGACCAGGCTCGCCGACCTGCGTCGGGGTCGTCAGGTCCCAGCGTCCCGGGAGCCGAGATGTAGGACAGGATCATCCGGGCCAGGAAGTCGGCCGCCTCGTGGACGTCGACGCCGTCGGGCCAGTGCCGTGCTCGTGCAGGTAGGGCACGAGGAAGCCGGCGATGAGCCCGACCGTCCGGTTGGACTCGACGGTGAGCTTGGGCATGAGGACCTCGGGCTCGGTCTGCAGCACCTTCTGGAGCACCTCGTGCTCGAGGAGCGATCGCCGGGCGAAGAGCGAGGCCCCGCTCCAGGACCTCCTCGAGCGAGTCGGCCCCGTGGACCTCGTCGTAGAGCCGCCCGAAGAACTCGAGGAACTGCCACGAGACCACGGCGTCGACGAGCTCGTCGCGGCCACCGGGGAAGTAGCGGTAGACGGTGGCCCGCGACAGCCCCGCCTCGCGGGCGGCGTCCTCGACGGTCGTCTTGGACAGCCCCCAGCGGGCCACGCAGGCGTAGGTGGCCTCGAGGATCCGCTGGCGGGTTCGCTGGGCACGCGTCCACGCTACCGGTGGCCGTCTTCGCCACGCTCCACCGCCCGGCGACGCTGCAGAACGCCGAGCGACGGCGTGTCGGCGGTCAGGCCGAGCAGGCGTCGAGGCCGACGGTCGACCCGGCCGGCCCACCGACTTCACCGCCAGGAGCACGCCGGGCATGAACGAGGTACGGTCGTAGGCGTCGTGGCGGATGTCAGGCTCTGGCCCACGGCGCCGAAGATGCACCTCCTGGTGCGCGACCAGCCCGGGGAGACGCACCGAGTGGATGCGCATCCCTCCCGGACCCTCGCCGCCACGGGCGCCGGCCACCACCGCCGACGCCGTACGGTCGGCCGGCCATGGTTCGCGCCCGGCGGCGCGGCGGGCCCCGTCGCACGCGCTCGGCCGTGTTGAGGGCCGTACCCGAGGGGGCGTCGAGCTTGCCGTCGTGGTGCAGCTCGATGATCTCGACGCCGTCCATGAACGGCGCCGCCAGCTCGGCGAACCGCATCATGAGCACGGCGCCGATGGCGAAGTTGGCGGCGATCACGCAGTTGGCCGCAGAGCGACGCGAACAGGGCTTCGAGCTCACCGAGCGTCGCCCTGCGGAGATGCCGGTGGTCCCGACCACGGCAGTGGACCCCGTGCGCGGCGCACCACCGCATGTTCTGCGCCGCCACGTCGGCCACCGTGAAGTCGACGGCCACCTCGGCGCCGGCGCGCTCGAGGTCGCTCGACGTCGCCGCGACCTGGAGTCCGGCCGCGTCGGCGCCCGTCACCTGGCGGAGATCGATCCCGGCCAGGGCAGGATCGACGGCGGCCACCAGCTCGAGATCGGGATCCTCCGACGACCGCCCGGCAGACCTCGCGACCCATCCGGCCCCCGGCGCCGAGCACTCCCACCCGCGCACGGCAACCCTACCGGCGCTGTGTCACCGGCGGCGCGCCGCTCACGTCTCGATCAGTCGCCACGAGTCGAAGGGGCCGACCACCGACAGGGTGCGGGGCTCGCTCGGCCAGCTTGGCCGCCACCGCGGCCACGTCCTCGACGGTCACGGCATCCACCCGGGCCAGGACCTCGTCGACGTCCAGAACCTGACCGTGCAGCAGGAGGCTCGACCCGATCGCGGCTCATCCGGGCCCCCGAGTCCTCGAGCGACAGCAGCGTCTCGGCCCGGAGATGCCCCTTGGCCACCGCCAGCTCGCGCTCGGTGATGCCCTGTCTCCCCCAGATGGTCCAGCTCACCGTGGACGAGGTCGAGCACCTCGCGGGCGTGCTCGGGGGCTGTGCCGACGTTGACCGCCACCGAACCGATCTCGTCGTAGTGGACCCGCTCGGACCAGATCGAGTACGCCAGGCCCCGCCGCTCGCGGATCTCTTGGAACAGGCGACTGGAGATCCCGCCGCCGAGGACGTGGTTGAGCACGGCCAGTGCCCAGCGGTCCTCGGAGTGCCGGCCCGAGGCCGCGCATCCCCACCACCAGATGGACCTGCTCGGTCGGGCGCCGGGTGCACGACCAGAGACTGCGCCGGTGCGTCGGGCGGCACACGCGTGGGTGTGCCTCCGCCCGCACGTCCGGCGAAGCGCGCGTTCGACCTCGACGCCAGCCGGTCGTGGTCGACGATCGCCGGCGGCCGCGACCACGAGGTTGCCGGTCCGGTAGTGAGCATCGAAGAATCCGCGGATCTCGGCGTGCGTCGAGGGCCGACACGCTGGCCGGGGCGCCGAGCACCTCGCGGCCGAGCGGATGATCGGGGAACAGCGCGCGCCGTGCACTGCTCGGCGGCGAGATCGGCGGGCTCGTCGGCGTGCATGAGGATCTCGTCCAGGATCACCTGGCGCTCGGCCTCGATGTCGTCGGGACGCAGCGCCGGGTCCGTCATGATGGCGCCGAGGACGTCGAGCCCGAGGGGGAGATCCTCGGCGAGCAGGCGGATGTAGAAGGCCGTGTACTCCTTGGTGGTGAAGGCGTTCATGTCACCGCCGACCTCGTCGACCGCCTCGGCGATGTCGGCCGCGCTCCACGACGGCGTGCCCTTGAAGAGCAGGTGCTCGAGGAAGTGTGAGGCGCCGGCATGGGCGCTCGTCCTCGTCGCGCGACCCGGTACCCACCCACACACCGACCGTCACCGAGCGGACGTCGGCCATCGGCTCGGTGACGAGTCGCGATCCCGCAGTCGAGTACCTCGGTGCGGATCACCGCCACGCTCCCGCAGGTCGGACCGGACGACGTCAGCAGCGTCGACGATCACCGGACGCCGAGGGCGACGTCGGGCGACGGTCATCGCCGCGCTCACGGTCGCTCGCCCCCGGCGACCGGGCGCCGGACCGAGATCGCCGAGCTCGCTCGCTGCCAGCTCGGCCTCGAAGGCCGCCTCGAACGAGGCGACGCGGTGCCCGGGCCGAGCGTCGCCGCAGGGCTCGCGCACGAGCTCGCCGCCGCAGGCTGCCGCCGACGGTCGCCACGGTGCCGGTCGTTGCTCGCGGCTCGCTGCTCCGGACGACTCGGGTCCGGCGATCGCCCGACGTGCCGGCGCGCTCCGCCCGGCCGGTCGGCGCCGGGGGGTCACCGGCGAGCGACAGCGAGACCTTGCCCTGGGGGTCGATGTCGTCCACCTTCACCTCGAGCTCCTGGCCCAGATGAGAGCACGTCCTCGACGCGGTCGACGCGCTTGCCCCCGCCGATCTTCGAGATGTGCAGCAGGCCGTCTCGTCCGGGGAGGATGTTGACGAACGCACCGAACTTGGTGATGTTGACGACCTTGCCCGGGTAGATCGCGCCCGACCTCGGCCTCGGGGGGATCGACGATGAGGTAGATCCGGCGTTGCGCGCCTCCTCGACGGCGGCGCCGTCCTTGGCCCCGATGGTCACGATGCCGAACATGCCGTCGTCGTCGACGGCGATGTCGGCGCCCGTCTCTGCCTGGAGGGCGTTGATGACCTTGCCCTTGGGCCCGATGACCTCGCCGATGCGGTCCACCGGGATCTGGAAGGAGACGATCTTCGGGGCGTTGTCGGCCACCTCGGGCCGGGGCTCGGCGATGGCGCCGGCCATGACCTCGAGGATGATCGAGGCGGGCGTCACGGGCCTGGATGGAGCGCCTTGGCCGAGCACGTCGGCGGGCAGGCCGTCGATCTTCGTGTCGAGCTGCAGGGCGGTGACGACGTCGCTCGTCCCGGCCACCTTGAAGTCCATGTCACCGAAGGCGTCCTCGGCACCGAGGATGTCGGTCAGGGTGACGTAGGCGCCCGTCGTCGTAGACGAGGCCCATGGCGATGCCGGCCACCGGGCGCCTTGATGGGCACCCCGGCGTCCATGAGCGACAGTGACGACCCGCACACCGAGGCCATCGACGTCGAGCCGTTGGACGAGAGCACCTCCGAGACCAGGCGGAGGGTGTAGGGGAACTCCTCCTGGAGCGGCACCACGGGCAGCAGAGCCCGCTCGGCCAGCAGGCCGTGCCCGATCTCGCGGCGCTTGGGCCCGCGCATGAACCCGGTCTCGCCGGTGGAGAAGGGCGGGAAGTTGTAGTGGTGCATGTAGCGCTTGTGCTCGTCGATGCCGATGGTGTCGAGCATCTGGTTCATCCGGGGCATGCCCAGGGTGGTGACGTTGAGGACCTGGGTCTCGCCTCGCTGGAAGAGGCGCCGAGCCGTGGGCGGTGGGAAGGAGGTCGACCTCGGCCGACAGCGGCCGGATGTCGGTCGTGCCGCGGCCGTCGATGCGGACGCCCTCCTCGACGATCCGCTTGCGGACGATCTTCTTGGTGAGCGAGCGGACCGCCGCCTTGATCTCCCGCTCACGGTCGGGGAATTCCGGCGGCCAGCTCGGCGATGATCGACGCCGTGACCTCGTCGAGAGCGGCGTTGCGCTCGGCCTTGTCGGTGATGGCGTTGGCCTTGGCGACGGCGTCGGTCCCGACCGCCGCCACCCGCTCGTAGACGTCGTCCTCGTAGTCGGTGAACAGGCTCGTAGGGGATCGTGGGCTTCTTCCCGACCTTGGCCACCAGCTGGCGCTGGAGCTCGATCGACTCCCGGATCCAGGTCTTGGCCGCCTCGAGGCCGTCGGCCAGGACCTCCTCGGTGACCCGGGGCGCACCCGCCTCGTAGTACTGCCACGAGTCCTCGGTGCCCCCGCCTCGACCATCATGATGGCGATCTCGCCGTCGCGGCCTCCTCGGAGAGGGCCCGGCCGGCGACGACGAGCTCGAAGCACGAGTCGTCACCTTCCTGGTAGGTGGGGTGCGGGATCCAGGTCCCCTCGGTGCGACCAGGCGACCCGGACGGCGCCGATGGGCCCGTCGAAGGGGATCCCCGAGAGCATCAGGGCCGCCGAGGCGCGCGTTGATGGCGAGGACGTCGTGGGGGTTCACCAGGTCGGCGCCGAGGATCGGTGCCGACCACGTGGACCTCGTTGCGGAATCCCTCGGGGAACGACGGCCGCAGCGGCCGGTCGATCAGGCGGTCGGTGAGGATGGCCTGGTCCGGTCGCTCGGCCCTCCCGGCGGAAGAACGAGCCGGGGATCTTGCCGGCCGCGTACATCCGCTCCTCGATGTCCACGGTCAGGGGGAAGAAGTCGGTCCCCTCCCGGACGCTTCGCGACGCGGTGGCCGTGACGAGCACCATGGTGTCGCCGATGCGACCCACGACGGCTCCGTCGGCCTGCGCGGCGAGCTTGCCCGTCTCGAATGAAAGTGTGCGTTCGGTCCCGCTGATCGGGGCCGACACGGTGATGGCGTCCGCCATGTGTCTCCTCGTGTTCTCGAGGACACCCGTCAGGCCAGTTCCCAGTGGTCGACCACCCGATGCCGGCTCTGACCATCGCCGCCGTGATCATGGAGTGGCCGTGATCGTGGCGACAGATGGTCGGTGCGAGCGCGGTACAGGTGACCGGCGACTGGCAGCTGACGGCTGACCAGGTGCCCTGATCCAGTCTGTCTCGGGCGGGGACTCCGCCCTCGTCCGGGCAGGGTCTCCCCTGCCCAGGGTGGCTCCCGTCCGGCCTGCTGGCCGCCCGGAGGACCGGACCGCCTAGCGGCGGATGCCGAGCCGGCCGATGATCGACCGGTAGCGCTCGACGTCGTTGTCCCGCACGTAGTCGAGAAGCCGACGCCGTCGACCGATGAGCTTCATCAGACCACGCCGGGTGTGATGGTCGCCCTTGTGGACCTTCAGGTGCTCGGTGAGGTGGGTGATGCGCTCGGTGAGGAGCGCGATCTGCACCTCGGGCGAGCCGGTGTCGGTCTCGTGCAGGCGGTACTCGGCGATCGTCGCAGGCTTGTCGGGCATGTGGAAGAAACGACCTCGGAATGGCTTGGGGGCGGCTCAGGCGTCGAAGCCCGTCGCCCCCACCCGGATCCCACCGGGACGGCGCCCCGGCTGATACATGACTGTAGCAGGGCCGTTGCCGCCCCGTTCGGACCCGACGTCCACCCTGGTCAACCGCTGCCGGCCGTCCGACGTCAGAGAGGAGTCCGGGCCAGGACGCCGCGGGCGGAGGCGAGTCGAGGGCCATCTGGGCCACCAGCTCGTCGACCGACGGAAAGCGCCGGTCCTCGCGCAGATGCTCGACGAAGGAGATCCGGGCCTGTTCACCGTAGAGATCACCGTCGAAGTCGAGGAGGAAGGCCTCGAGCGATGAGGGCGCCGTCGCCGGCGTAGAAGGTCGGGCGGCGACCGACCGAGGCGGCGGCCCCGTAGACCGATCCGTCGGGTCGCTCGTACCAGCAGGCGTAGATCCCCTCACCGGGCAGCGCCACCTCGGGGGGGACGTCGAGGTTGGCGGTCGGGAAGCCGAGCTCGGGGCCACCTCGGCCGTCGCCGTGGACGACGATCCCCCGGACCTGGTGGTGCCGGCCGAGCAGTCGGGCGGCGGCGCCGACGTCGCCGGCGGCCAGCAGCCCACGGATCCGGGTCGAGGACACGACCTCACCGGCTCCGTCCGCCTCGAGGCCGACACCCACGACCTCGAAACCGTGGCGTGCTGCCCATCTCGGTGAGCAGAGAGACATTCCCCTTGCGGCCGTGACCGAAGTGGAAGTCCTCCCCCACCACCACGAGCTTGGCCCCGAGGGCCTCGACCAGGACCTCGTGCACGAAGTCCTCGGCCGTCTCGTTGGCGCGGACCTCGTCGAAGCGGACAACGACGGTCCGGTCGACGCCGGCGTCGGCCAGGAGCTCGAGCTTCTGTTCGAGGTCGGTGAGAAGGAGAGGGGCCGACTCGGGCCGGACCACGGTCGCCGGGTGTCGGTCGAAGGTCACGACGACCGTGTCGAGGTCGCGCTCCTCGGCCATGGCCCGAAGAGAACCGATGAGGTGGCGGTGACCGATGTGGACGCCGTCATAGGCCCCGATGGTGACGGCCGACCCCCGGCGGGCGCCAGGCAGCGCTCTGGTCCGACGACGACCTCCATCGAACCGAGGTTACCTGTGCCCTCCGCCGGCACCGGCCCTGACGTTCATCCGCTCGCCACCAAGACGCAGGCGGCGACCATGCGATCGGTGTCGGTGCCCTCGTATACGGCCAGGAGCTCGCCGCGTCGGTCGACGCAGCGCCCAGGGCCCGGCGCCGGGGGCGCCGAGCGGCGACCTTGTCGAGCGCCAGACCGTGCGAAACCTGACGCGCCACGGCATCGTCCACCTCGACCTGGGACAGGTCACGCATGGCCTGGACCGGGGTCAGGATGCTGCGCCTCGGTGAGCTCGTCGAGGCGCCCGGCCTCCTCCTGACCGAACGACCCGACTCTGGTCCGCCGCAGTGCCCGCAGGTGGGCGCCTCCTCCGAGAGCGGCGCCGAGGTCGGCGGCGAGCACGCGGACGTAGGTCCCCGACGAGCAGTCGATCACCGACGCGGAACACACCCGGCGAGGCGCTCGCCTCGAGGACGTCGAATCGGTCCACGGTCACGGGCCGCGGCCGCGCTCGGCACCTCGACCCCGGCGCGGGCCAGCTCGTGGAGGCGACGGCCCCCGACCTTGACGGCCGACACCATGGGTGGGACCTGTTCGATCCGCCCCGTCAGGGTGGCGGCCGCCCGGCGGACATCGGCGAGGGTGACACCGGCCATGTCCCAGGTGCCCGATCACCTCACCCGATGCGTCGAGGGTGGACGTCGCGGTGCCCAGGACGATCTCGGCGTCGTACGGTTTTCCCAGAGCCGGTGAGAAAGCGCAGCGTCCGGGTGACGCGGCCGAGGCCGACGAGCAGGATCCCGGTGGCGTCGGGATCGAGGGTACCGGCATGACCCACCCGGCGCTGGCCGAAGAGGCGACGACAGCGCGCCACGACGTCGTGCGACGTCCACCCTGGCTCCTTGTCCACCACCACCAATCCGATGGGGTCGTCCTCCCCATCGCGGCGCCGACTACCCGCCACCGTCGTCCTCGCCTTCATCGGATCCGGGGGAATCCGGTGAAGGCGATGGGCGGATACGCCGTAGGATCTCCTCGACCTGGAAGCCGTGGGCCACGGCCGGATCGGCGGCGAAGTCGAGAAGAGGAGTGCGCTTCAGGCGGACCTGTCGGCCGATCTGGCGTTGGAGGCTCACCCGTTGGTCGGCCAGCGCCTCGGCGGCGTCATCGGAGATGGAGCTCAGGTAGACGGTGGCCCGGGACAGATCGGGCGTCGTGTCGACCGAGGTGACGGTGATCAGGCGGAGCCGGTCGTCGATGTCGGAGACCCGCTCGAGCGCATCGGCCACGACTTCGCGCAGGACCTGGTTGACACGCGCCGTACGCGGGTAGGGCGATGGCGCCTTGTCGTGGAACCTGCGACCGCGTGCCACAACTTCCTCCTTGACCGTGGCGACAACGACGCTCATCACCGCACCCGGAGCCCACCATGACACCGCCCACGCCGGAGAGCTGTCAGGCTGACAGCCGGGGAACCGCCGCCGTTCAGGTACGCGGTATCTCGCGTTCCTCGAACGTCTCGATGATGTCGCCTTCCTTCAGGTCCTGGAAGTCCGACAGGCCGATCCCGCACTCGAATCCGGACTGCACCTCGCGGACGTCGTCCTTGAACCGGCGAAGCGACGTGATGGCACCCTTCCAGATGACGACGCCGTCGCGCAGGAACCGGACCTTGGAGCCTCGGGTGATCACGCCGTCGCGGACGTAACACCCGGCGATCGGCGCCGACGCGCGGAACCCGGAAGACGGATCGCGCACCTCGGCCTCGCCGGTGACGATCTCCTCGACCTCGGGGGCGAGCATGCCGACCATGGCCGCTTCGATGTCCTCGAGGAGCTTGTAGATCACTTCGTAGGTACGGATCTCGACATCACGTTCGACGGACATCTCGCGCGCCCGACGGTCGGGGCGGACGTTGAAGCCGATGATGGTGGCATTCGACGCCACGGCCAGCTGGACGTCGTTCTCGGTGATGCCACCGACGCCCCGGTGGACGAAGCTGAGCTTGACCTCGGGACGCTCGAGCTTGCGCAGGCTGTCGGTGATCGCCTCCAAGGTGCCCTGGACGTCCGCCTTCAAGATCAGATTGAGAGTGGCCGCCTCGCCCCGTTGGATCTGCTCGAAGAGATCCTCGAGCCGGGCCCCGGGCGCCGTGGGCGAGGGGGCGTGACCAGCGACCCGGTAGCGCCGCTCGCGTGCTTCACCGATGGTGCGGGCCGTCGACTGGTCGGAGGTGACGCGGAACTCGTCGCCGGCGGCGGGCGGCTCGGAGAATCCGAGAACCTGCACCGGTGTCGATGGCGGGGCTTCCTTGACCTGATCGCCGTGATCGTCGATCAGCGCCTTGACCCGACCCCAGGCCGCTCCGGCCACGATCGGGTCGCCCACCCGGAGGGTTCCGCCCTGGACGAGGACGCTCGCCACCGGACCGCGCCCGGCCTCCAGATTGGCTTCGAGGACAGCCCCATGGGCGCGACCCTCGGGACTCGCCTGAAGCTCCTCGATCTCGGCCACCACGTTCAGCTGCTCCAGGAGCTCGTCGATCCCGATCCCCTGGAGGGCCGAGACCTGGACCACGATCGTGTCTCCGCCCCAGGCCTCGGGGACCAGTCCGCGCTCGGACAGCTGTTGGAGGACATGGTTGAGGTCGGCGTCGCCCTTGTCGATCTTGTTGACGGCGACGACGATGGGGACGTCGGCGGCATTGGCGTGGTCGATGGCTTCGACCGTCTGGGGCATGACTCCGTCGTCGGCCGCCACCACCAGGACCACGATGTCGGTGACATCCGCCCCGCGGGCGCGCATCGCCGTGAAGGCTTCGTGGCCGGGCGTGTCGATGAAGGTGATCCGGTGGCCGCCGACCTCGACCTGATAGGCCCCGATGTGCTGCGTGATCCCGCCGGCTTCTCCGGCCACCACGTTGGACGAGCGGATCCGGTCGAGCAGGAGGGTCTTGCCGTGGTCGACGTGGCCCATGATCGTGATCACGGGTGGGCGCGGACGGAGGTCCTCCTCCCGCTCTTCTTCGATGTCCTCGAAGTACTTGGCCTGGAGCTCGGCTTCCTGTTCCTCACCCGGATCGACCAAACGGATCTGAGCACCGATCTCGGCCGCGAAGAGCTCGATCATGTCGTCGGTGAGCGACTGCGTGGCCGTCACCACCTCGCCCTGGAGGAACAGGAATCGGATGACGTCGCCCGCCGACCGGTTGAGCTTGGGGCCCAACTCGCGCGGTGTGCTGCCCCGCTCGATGATGACCTCGAAGTCAGGAACAGGGGCGTTGGACGGCGTGTAGGTGGTCGCCTGCGTCGGCTCGAGCTCCTCGAGGTTGCGACGGCGCCGACGCGGACGTCGCTGCGGTGGACGGCCACGACCGCCCGGGCCGCCGCGCAGTCCCGGAGGAGGAGGACCTCCACCGGGTCGGCCACCGAATCCTCCGCCGCCACCGGGACCGCCGCCGGGTCGGCCACCGAATCCTCCGCCGCCGGAACGGCCCGGAGGTCCGCCGGTCGTCGGTCGCCCGCCCGATGCCGGGCGTCCGCCCGCACCGGGGGGGCCGCCGGGGCGTGGACCCACGGGCGCCCGCCGGCCCGGTGGCGGGGGGATGGGGCGCCCGGAATTCGAACGCGGGGGGCCGGGGGGCGGCGGGATGGACTTGCCCGAGGCGCTGATGGGGGGAGGGGACACGGCCGGCGGTGGCGTCGGTGGTGGTGGAGGGGGTGTCGACGGGGCGGCGCGGGTCGGGGCCTCGGGAGTCGGCGGCGGGCGGCGCGGCCGCCGGGGCCGCGGGGATCCGGGGAGGGGCCGGGGGCGCGGGGGCCGGTGCCGCCGAAGCCGGCACCGAGCGCGTCATCGGACGGGGGGCGGCCGGTGACGGCGGGACCGTGACTTCGCTCGCCGGTCGGCTGGTGATGAGACCGGAACGTTCCAGGCGCGCCGGGGGGGCGGCGGGGGCCGGTGCGGCAGGGGCCGGTCGGCTGGTCGGCGTACCCTCGGCGTCGGCGGGCGCCTTGGTGGCTTTGGCGGCCTTCTCGTCGACCGGGTCCTCAGGCTGGACGGCGCGACGAAGGCCCTCGGCGTCGGCCTTGCGGCGCACCCGGTCGGCCTGGGCGTCCTCGATCGAGGAGGAATGGCTCTTGACCCCGATGCCGAGCGACAGACACAGGTCGAGCGCTTCCTTGTTCGTCAGGCCGAGCTCGCGGGCCAGCTCGTAGACGCGAATCTTCTTCGGCACCGTCTCCTACGATCCTTCTTCCTCATCTGGGCGCGAACCGGCTAGTCGGCTCGCATCTCCATCCTCGCACACCTGGGGAGCACTCCCTCCCTGCGGAGCAGCCCTACGAAGCTCCTCCTGCAGCCGATCGACGGCCGACTGGGCGACGGGAGCCCGCAGAGCCCGACCGAAGGCCTCTCGCCGCGCCGCCAGTTCGACGCATGACGGTGTGCCTGCGCACAACCACGCACCGCGTCCGGGCAGCGCCACGCCCCGGCGCAGTTGACCGTCGGAACCCCTCACCACCCGCACCAGCCGTTCCGTCGACGTGACCCGCCGACAGCCGATGCACGTGCGGTGGGCCGCTATGCCGGACCCTCCTCAGACTCGACCCCGTCGGTCGCCTCCGCCGCAGCGGCGTCGACCGAGATCGGCTCGGCCGGTGACCCGGTCGATGCGGATGCGTCGGTCGACGACTCGCTCGTCGACTCGGCTCCGACCGTCTCGTCCGGCTTCTGTGGATCGGGGCCGGTGGCGGCACCGTCGTCGCCGGCGACGACGCGTGACCACTCGGAAGCCGACACCGCCTCGCCGCCTTCGGCCGGTTGCCATACCATCTCACCCGCCTCGTTCTCGACCCACTCGCCCTCGGCCCACTCTTCGCCGTAGCGCGACCTCCTCCTCGGCCAGCTGGGTCTCGCTCTTGATGTCGACGCGCCAGCCCGACAGACGGGCCGACAGGCGGGCGTTCTGGCCTTCCTTGCCGATGGCCAGCGACAGTTGGTAGTCGCTCACCACCACGGTCGCCGTCCCCGTCTCGTCGTCGAGCCGCACTTCGCGGACACGCGCCGGCTGCAAGGCGGCCTGGATGAACTCGACCGGGTCGTCGGAGAAGGGCACCACGTCGATCCGCTCCCCGCGCAGTTCGTTGGTGACCATCCGCACCCGCGATCCCCGCGCCCCGACACAGGCGCCCACCGGGTCGACGTTGGGGTCGTTGGACCAGACGGCGATCTTGGTCCTGTGTCCGGGCTCACGCGCGGCGGCCTTGATCTCCACCACACCCGACGAGATCTCGGGCACCTCGAGCTCGAACAGGCGCTTCACCAGACCCGGGTGGCTCCGACTGACGACGATCTGAGGTCCCTTGGTCGTCTTGCGGACCTCGACGATGTACGCCTTCAGCCGGGCCCCGTGCTCGTAGCGTTCATAGGGGACCTGTTCCGCCTGGGGCAGCAGGGCCTCGACCTTGCCCAGGTCGAGCAAGGTGTAGCGGTTGTCGGTCTGCTGGACGATCCCCGTGACGATGTCGCCCTCTCGCCCGGCGTACTCCTCGTACTTGAGGTCGCGCTCGGCCTCCCGGATGCGCTGGAGGATGACCTGCTTGGCGGTCTGGGCGGCGATGCGGCCGAAGTCGTTCGGCGTGTCGTCCCATTCCCGGATGACGTTGCCGTCCTCGTCGAGCTCCTGGCCGTAGACACGGATCTCGCCCGACTCGGGATCGATGGTGACGACGGCCTCCTCGGCGGCGCCGGGACGGCGCTTGTAGGCGGCGACGAGGGCGTTGGCCAGGGCGTCGAACAACGTCTCGACGGAAATGCCCTTGTCGCGCGCGATCTGGCCGAGAGCGTCGAGGAATTCGAAGTTCGTCTTGCTCATGACGTCGTGACCTTCTCCCTGTCGGCACCGAGTGGTGAGGGCGCGGCGCGGTGCTGGGCGGAACCATGACGACGACCATCCGAGGGACGCGGCTGGCCGCCCCACTCGAAGACGGTGCGGGCCCGCTCCACCTCGTCGTAGGAGAAGCGCCGGCCACCGTCGGGCAGATCGTCACCCTCGAGGACGAATCCCTCGGGGTCGGCCGAGGCGAGGCGGCCCGTGACACGGCGTTCACCTTGGCTCCCGGTCGTGGTACGGACCGTCACCGTCTCGCCGACCGCCCGGATGAAATGGCGCGGCGTCCGCAGCGGGCGCTCGACCCCGGGACTGGATACCTCCAGGGTGTAGCGCTGCCCGGGCATGGGGTCGTGGGTGTCGAGGACGGCGGACACGGCCCGGGTGGCCTCGGCGATCGCCTCCAGGTCGGCCCCGTCGCCACGGTCCACGACGACCCGGACGGTGCCGGGTCGCAGTTCGACGTCCACCAGCTCCAATCCGAGCGGAGACAGGGTGGTGTCCAAGATGTCCGAGAGCTCGTCGTCCACTTGGTCGCCACCTCCTTTCATGCTCCACCCGGACCACCGGCGGCCCGGACCGTGCCGGTCGTGGACCGGGAACAGCGTGGTGAAAGAAGAAGCGTGGGCTGCCCGCCCACGCTTCGACGCACCACTCCACTTCCGTGTCTGAACGGCGCAGCAAGTATACCAGTCGCCTTCTGCCGCCGATCCGGCGATTCCGTCGGCGCGGACCCGCCCCGCAGGGTCTCGTACAGTGATCGCCCACACACCCAGACGTGCGGGCGCGGCCGCGGAGCGGAACGGTTCCGGGGGTCCCATGTCGCCACCCCGTAGCATCGGCGGGCACATGGCGAAGAGCGTCCTCACCCCCCAGGCGACCGACTTCCCCCGCTGGTACCAGGACGTCGTGGCCAAGGCGGAGCTGGCCGAGAACGGCCCCGTCCGGGGGACCATGGTCATCCGCCCCTACGGCTACGCCATCTGGGAGCGGATGCAGGCGGAGATCGACAGCCGGATCAAGGCCGCCGGCGTGTCCAACGCCTACTTTCCCCTCCTCATCCCCGAGAGCTACCTCCGACGGGAGGCGCAGCATGTCGAGGGGTTCTCCCCCGAACTCGCCGTCGTGACCCACGGGGGCGGCAAGGCGCTCGAGGAGCCGGTGGTCGTGCGACCGACGAGCGAGACCATCATCAACTCGTACTTCGCCAAGTGGATCCAGAGCTACCGCGACCTGCCGCTGCTCATCAACCAATGGGCCAACGTCGTGCGATGGGAGTTGCGCCCCCGCCTGTTCCTCCGCACCACCGAGTTCCTGTGGCAGGAGGGGCACACGGCGCACGCCTCGGAGCCCGACGCCCGGACCTTCGCCCTGCGGATCCTGTCCGACGTCTACCAGGACGTGATGGAGAGCGTCCTGGCCATCCCCGTGCTGACGGGCCGCAAGACCGACGCCGAGCGTTTCGCCGGCGCCACCACCACGTGGACGTGCGAGGCCATGATGCGCGACGGCAAGGCCCTGCAGATGGGCACCAGCCACGAGTTGGGACAGAACTTCGCCCGGGCCTTCGACATCACCTACCTCGACGAGTTCGGCCAGCAGTCCTACGTGTGGCAGACGTCATGGGGCGTCTCGACACGGCTGATGGGCGCACTGGTAATGGTCCACGGCGACGATGACGGCCTGCGACTGCCTCCCCTCCTGGCACCGGTCCAGGTCGTCGTCGTCCTGGCCCGGGCCGACGACGGCGCCGACACCGCGGCCGCCACCCTGGCGGGCGAGTTGCGGGCGGCGGGGCTGCGCGTCGAGCTCGACACCCGGACCGATACCTCGTTCGGACGCCGGGTGGTCGACTGGGAGTTGAAGGGCGTGCCCGTCCGCCTGGAGGTCGGACCGCGCGATCTCGCCGAGGGGAAGGTCGTCGTGGCCCGCCGCGACACGGGAACGAAGACCCCGGTGCCGCTGTCCGGCGTCACCGCGGGGGTGACCGAGGCACTCGATGCCATCCACGGCGCCCTGTTCGACGAGGCCGCCGAACTCCGTCGCGCCCGGACAGTCGTCGCTCCCGGTCTCAGCGAGGCCCAGGAGGCGGCGGCCACCGGTTTCGCCGTCCTCCCGACGTCGGTTCTCGGAGCCGACGGCGAGACCACCCTGAACCGGGCGGGGATATCGATCCGCTGCATCCAGACGGCGGACGGAGGCCTCCCCTCCGGTGGCGATGACGCCGGTGACTCGCCGTTGGTCGCCGTCGTGGGCCGCGCCTACTGAACTGCTCCGGCGCCCTCCGAGGGCGTCTTTGGCCGCCGGCTATGCGGACGCGGGACCACCATCGTGGATCGTCTTGCGGATGATCTCCACCTTCGCCGCGCTGTGGTTGGCGTCGTCGCCCCGGTTCTCGAGCAGTGCCTGACGATCGGCCTCGGCCTCGGCCTCGGCCCCGGCGTCGGCGGCCGCCATCCGCGCGTCGATCCCCTCGGCCACGAGCTTCTCCGCCTCCTCCACCAGCGCGGCGACCATCTCGTCCTCGGGGACGACCCGGATGATCTTGCCCTTGATGAAGAGATGCCCCCGTTTGCGCCCGGCGGCGATCCCGAGATCGGCTTCGCGCGCCTCGCCGGGGCCGTTCACCACGCAGCCCATCACCGCCACCTGAATGGGGAGGTTGCGGGATTCGAGGGCCTCCTGCGCCGCTCGAGCCACACCGATCACGTCGATCTCGGCCCGGCCGCACGACGGGCAGGCGATGAGATCGAGGCCCTTGCGTTCGCGCAGGCCCATGGCTTCGAGCAATTGCCGCCCGGCGCGGGCCTCCTCGACCGGGTCGGCGGTCAGTGAGTAGCGGATCGTGTCGCCGATCCCCTCGGCCAGCAGAGTGGCGATGCCGGCGGTGCCCTTGATCAGCCCGGCCGGCGGTGGTCCCGCCTCGGTCACGCCGAGATGCAGGGGGTGGTCGAAGGTCTCCGAGGCCAACCGGTAGGCCTCGATCATGACCGCCACCGACGACGCCTTGACCGAGATCTTCACGTCGCTGAACCCGACCTCTTCGAAGTAGGCGAGCTCCATCCGGGCCGACTCCACCAGGGCCTCGGGCGTGGCCCCTCCGTAGCGCTTGTAGAGATCCGGATGGAGCGATCCGGCGTTGACACCGATCCGGATGGGCACGCCGCGGTCCTTGGCCTCCGACGCCACCTGCTTGATCTCCGCCTCCTTCCGGAGGTTGCCGGGGTTGAGCCGCAGCCCCTGGACCCCCGCCTCCAGAGCAGCGAGCGCCATCTCGTGGTGGAAGTGGATGTCGGCGATGATCGGCACCGGCGACCGCGGGACGATGTGGGCCAGTCCCTCGGCCGCCTCCTGTTCGTTGCACGTGCAGCGCACGATGTCGGCGCCGGCGGCGGCCAGCGCGTAGATCTGGCTGAGGGTGCCCTCGACGTCGGCCGTCTTGGTCGTCGTCATCGACTGGACGGAGACGGGGGCGTCGCCGCCGACGGCCACCGACCCCACGCGGATCTGGCGGGTGGGGCGGCGTCTCGTGTCCACCCGGTGCGCCGTCACTGGAAGGGGTTGGCGATGGGGTGGGCGATGTCGAGGAAGATGGCGGCGGCCACGAAGACGACCAGGAAGAGCACGAAGGCCGAGGCCACCGGGATCAACTTGGTGACATCGGCGTGATAGGGCCGGCCCCGGCGGCTACGGATCCGTTCGTAGACGGCGACGAGGACGAGGCCGCCGTCGAGCGGGAGCATGGGGACGAGGTTGATGATCCCGACGGCGATGATGATGGTGGCGAGAACCAAAAGCAGGTTGGCGGCGCCACTCTTGGCCGCCTGGTCGGCCAGTCGCACCGCCCCCGGGAGCGACACCACTCGACTGTCGGTCTTGGCCGCGGCGTCGGCCGCCTTGGGGTTGTCGAGTTGCCCGAAGAAGGCGCTCAGACCGTGCGGCGAGAAGGTATGGCCGAGCGCGGCGACCGTTCCCGTCGTGATCCGCCCCACCAAGACGGCCGCCGTGCCCAGAGCGTGGACGGGCGCGACGGTCACCGTGGCGCTGCCGATGAAGATGCCGATCCGGGCATCGTTGCCCGTGGCGCCCGACGGCCGCGCGGGGGTCACCGTGAGCGTCACCCGGCGCGCCGGATCGCCGCGCGTGACGACGATCGACAGCGGGACCCCGGCGTGCGCGCCGACGGTCCGTTGCAGGTCGGTGGCGGTCGTCACGGCGCGCCCGTCGATGGAGACGATGGTGTCGCCCACATGGAGTCCGGCGCTGCGGGCCGGGTCGATGCCGTGGGCCACGTCCGAGAACCCAGCCACGGTGGTAGTCGGCTGTGACTGACCGATGAAGACGAAAAGGCCCCAGAGAAGGACGATGGCCATGACGAAGTGCATGAAGGAGCCGGCCAGCGCCACCATGAGCCGGTTGTGGAAGGGCTGCCGACGGTAGGTCCGCGCCTCTTCGGCGGGATCGACCTCCTCGGTATTGCTCATCCCGAGGATCTTCACGTAGCCACCGAGGGGGAGGACCTTCACGCCGTACTCGGTCTCACCCCGACGGAACGACCACAGCCGGGGGCCGAAGCCGAGGAAGTACTCGGTGACCTTCATCCGGCTCCACTTGGCGGTGAGGAAGTGGCCGAGTTCGTGGATCATCACCATGGCGATGATGGCCACGATGACGATCAGGAGGTCCACCGAGTGGGTGAGCATGGAGATGGCGAGGATGGCGGCGATAACGGACAAGAGCTGGACCACGGACCCCTTCGGCTCCCGGTAGACCGCTCCCGCTCCGGCGGCACCACGACCCTCGCGGCCGACGCCGCTGCCGTTGGGGCGTGCCATCTCGTCGCGGGCGCCGTCAGCGGTCGTCACGCCGGCGGTGGTGTCGGGCGTCTCGGTGATGTCGCTCACGCGGCCAGCCCCCGGCGACGGACGGCCGTCTCGGCGCGCTGGCGGGCCCGGCGGTCGGCGTCGATCACGTCACTGGCGCCGGAGACGGGGGTCTGGTCGCAGGCGTCGATCGTCTCGGCCACCACGTCGGCGATGGCCCCCCACCCCATCCGCCCCCCGAGGAAGGCGGCCACGGCCACCTCGTTGGCGGCGTTCAACCAGGCGGGAGCGAGCCCGCCGGCGCGACCCGCCTGCTCGGCCAGGTCCAGGCAGACAAAGACCTCGCGGTCGGGCTGCTCGAAGTCCAGGCGGCTCAGGGTGGTCCAGTCGATGGCGCCGAACGGGCGGTGGAGCCGTTCGGGGTAGGCGAGGGCGTAGCCGATGGGTAGTCGCATGTCGGGGGTCGAAAGCTGAGCGACGGTGGCCCCGTCGGTGAACTCCACCATGGAGTGTACGACCGACTGTGGGTGAATAATCACCGCCATCCGGTCGTAGTCGACTCCGAACAGCTCGTGAGCCTCGATGACCTCAAGGCCCTTGTTCATCAAGGTGGACGAGTCCACGCTGATCTTCGGCCCCATCCGCCAGGTGGGATGGGCCAAGGCCTCCTCGGCCGTCACCGCCTGGAGCTCCGCCCGGGTCCGGCCCCGGAAGGGGCCGCCGCTGGCCGTGAGCACCAGGCGTGCCACCTCGTCGGGGGTCCCGGCCGCCCGCAGGCATTGGTGCAGCGCGCAGTGCTCGGAGTCGACGGGCACGATCTCGGCACCGGGCGTGCGTCGTGCCCGTTGGACGACGGGCGCCCCGGCGATCAGCGATTCCTTGTTGGCCAGGGCAAGCCGCCGCCCTGCCTCCAGCGCGGCCAGCGTCACCGGGAGACCGGCGAACCCGACGACGGCGTTCAGCACCACCTCGCCGACGGGGGCGATGGCCGTCAGTCCCTCGACGCCAGTGACCACCTCGGTGCCCGGTGGCAGCGCCGACGCCAGGGCGGCGGCGAGGGTGGCGTCGCCGATGGCGACCACCTCGGGCCGGAATCGACGCGCCTGGGCGGCCAGGAGGTCGACGGAGCGCCACGCCCCGAGGGCGACGACCCGGAAACGCTCCGGCTCGGAGTCGATGACGTCGAGTGCCTGGGTGCCGATCGACCCCGTGGACCCCACGATGCTGACTGTCACCGGCCCCGGTCGCTCCTGGCGCCCCGTCATCGGCGTGGCCCCTTTCCGCACCTCACCCGAGGTGGAGCACTCGCACCAGATAGTAGGTCGCAGGCAGGACGAAGAGCAGGCCATCGACGCGGTCGAGCACGCCTCCATGGCCCGGTAGGAGCGACCCCATGTCCTTCAGACCGAGGTCACGCTTGAGCAGCGACTCACACAGGTCGCCCACGGGAGCCACCACGGCCACCACCAGGCCGAGCACGGCGGCTTTGGCCGGAGTCCACGGATGCATGGAGCCGGTGATGGCCGCCGACGCCGCCACCGCCAGCACGGTGCCCCCGATCAGGCCTTCCCACGTCTTGTGGGGGCTCACACGCGGGGCCAGGGGATGTCGTCCCCGCCACCCACCGATCACGAGGGCGCCGACGTCGGCACCGACCGTGGCCACGACCGCTCCGAAAAGGAAGGCGACACCGTGGCGTTGGGGGTACTGACTGGGCGCGAGCAGCAGACCGGCGAACGAGCCGAGAAGGCCGACCCAGGCGAAACCGAGCACGGTGGCGGAGACCCCGGCCACCGGTGACCCCCGCTCGGCTCCCACCAGGTACCAGACCATCGACGTGATGATCAGCAGGACCAAGACCAGGGGTAGGGCGGCGACGCCCTTGGCGTAGGCGGCCACCATGGCCGCGCCGGTGGCGACGAGACCGAGCAAGGTGGCGGGATGGCTCCCGGACCGCCGGAGCGCGGCGTAGGCCTCGGCCGCGGCCAGGACGACAACCACTGCCGACAGCGCCACGGTGGCCACACTGCCGAGCTCGAAACAGGCGACGGCCACGGCCGCGAACCCGACGCCGGTGGCGATGGACAACGGGACGTTCCGGCTGGCGCCACCGCCCGGTCCCTTGGTCACCGACGGTCGTCGTGTCCGACGTCGGGCCCCGGGGATGGCGGCCGGGGAGAGCGGATCGGACGATCCCCGTAAGGGCGACGAGCTGATGGAGGGAACCCCGTTGGCCGCCGCGCGGATCCGGGCGCCGGGCACCACGGCGGACATGTCGTCGTCCTCGGCTGTGTGCTCGTAGCTCTCCACCGGTGACGCCACCGAGGTGTAGTCAGTGGCCTCGGCGCCCATCCGTACCGCGCTCGAGGTGTCCGGCGACGGATCCCACGACACGGGCGTCCCCGCCGGGGGCGTTCCCAGATCGTCGAATTCCCAGGGCTGGCGCTCCTCGAGCGGTACCTCCTCGAGCGCACCCACGCGGGTGGTTTCGTCGGCCAGCAGCGACGGGTCGAACCCGCTGTCGTCCCACTCGTGCCGGTGCTCGCGCCAGGCCGGCCCGGCATCCCCCGATGCCGACCAGCTCCCCTGATCGCCGTCGTTCTCACTGCGCCGGTCGAGGACGGCCGGCACCTGGCCGGTGGGGGGATCGGACCAGTGGGGCAGCTCGGTCGACACCCCCGGTTCGTCGAACGACCCTTCTTCGCCGCCCAGCCATCCCGCCGCCCGCGGCTCGAGGTCCCGAGACTCCGAAGGAGCCCACCGGTCGGTCTCGTCGGTCTCGGAGATCCGGGGTGCGACCGGGTGCCCCCCGAGAGAGGAAAGGGGGTCGGCGACGTCGTCGGGATAGGCGGCCGCTCCCGACCCGGTCGGGGTCTGGACGACGGGGGTCGTCCCCACCGGCTCGGCTCCGATGATCCGGACGCGTTCAGTCACCGGGTCGGCGAAGGGTTCCGTCTCCGACTCGTATCCGTCCTCGTCGCGCTCGTCCACATCGCCTCCTGACCGGCCCCGCGGGCCCGGCTGGGTCAGATCTCGAGCAGCTCCTGCTCCTTGTGGGCAAGGAGCTTGTCGATCGCCGCCACCATGTCGTGCGTGAGCCTCTCGAGGTCGCGTCTCGACCCGCTCGAGATCGTCGGAGGAGAGGTCGCCGTCGTGCTCGAGCGCCTCGAGCTCGTGGCGTGCCGCCCTCCGCAGGTTCCGGATGGCGACGCGACCCTCTTCCGCTTTGTGACGCACCACCTTCACGAGTTCCTTCCGGCGCTCTTCGGTGAGCGGCGGAAAGGCAAGGCGGATCACCTGGCCGTCGTTGGACGGAGTGATTCCCAGGTCGGACGCCTGGATCGCCTTCTCGATGGCGGGCAGCGTGGACTTGTCGTAGGGGGAGATGACGAGCATGCGCGCCTCGGGCACGCTGAGGCCCGGCCACCGTCCGCAGTTCGACTTCGGCGCCGTAGATATCCACCCTCAGATGCTCGACCAGCCCCGAGGTGGCCCGGCCCGTCCGGACCCCGCCGAACTCCGACTGGGTGTGGCCCACCGCCTTCTCCATGCGGTCCCGGGCGTCCGCCAGGACCACCGGGGACAGATCGTCGTCCATCACTGGATCAGCGTACCGATCTCGTCGCCGGCGAGCGCACGGCGCAGATTCCCGGGTCCCATCAGGTCGAAGACCAGGACGGGAAGGGCATTGTCCTTGCAGAAGGTGATGGCGGTCAGGTCCATGATCCGCAGGTCCCGGTTCACCACGTCCATGAAGCCGAGCTTGTCGTACCGCAACGCCGTCGGATCGACCTTGGGATCGGCGCTGTAGACCCCGTCCACCCCCGAATGCGTCCCCTTCAGCAGCATCTCCGCCTCGATCTCGGCCGCCCGCAAGGCGGCCGAGGTGTCGGTCGTGAAGTAGGGATTGCCCATCCCGGCGGCGAAGATGACGACGCGGCCCTTCTCCAGATGGCGGATGGCTCGGCGGCGGATGTAGGGCTCGGCCACCTCGGCCATCTGCACGGCCGACAGCACCCTCGTGGGCGGCCCGAGGCGCTCGATGGCGTCCTGCAGGGCGAGAGCGTTGATGACGGTGGCGAGCATTCCCATCGTGTCCGACGTGGTCCGGTCCATCCCGTGCCCGGTTCCCGTCGTTCCCCGCCAGATGTTCCCGCCGCCCACCACGATGGCCAGCTCGAGGTCGAGCTCGGCCTGGGCCGTGGCGATCTCGCGGGCCAGGCGCTCGACGACGGCCGCGTCGATCGTCTCGTCCGACGCCGACGAGGCGAGGGCCTCGCCCGACATCTTGAGGACGAGCCGGCGACGCGTCGCCCTCTCGCCCGACCCTGGTCCGCCCGATCCCGTCACCGCCGCGGCCCGCAGACCTAGCTGCCGACGACGATCTGCGCGAAGCGCACGATCTCGGCGCTCCCGATCAGGTCGGCGATAGTGCGCTTTTCGTCACGGGCGTAAGGCTGCTCGAGCAGGCACCGCTCCTTGAACCATCCGTTCATCCGACCCTCGACCACCTTCGGCAGCGCGGCTTCGGGCTTCCCTTCGTTGCGCGAGATCGCCTCCACCGTGGCCCGTTCGGCCGCCACCTCGTCCTCGGGGACGTCCTCGCGACGGAGGTACAGGGGACGTGCGAAGGCGATGTGGACGGCGACGTCGTGGGCAAGCTCGTCGGTGGCACCACGCATCTCGACCAGCACGGCGTTCACACCGCGACCCGACTGTATGTGGAGGTACGTCCCCAGTGTGCTGCCGTCACCCAACTCGAAGCGGACAACCGGCCCGACGGAGATGTTCTCCTTGAGCGTCGTCTTCAGCTCGTCGATGGCCCCGGCGCTGTCCTTGACGGCGACATCGCCGTCCGAGGCCACCGACTGGGCGAGGTCGTTGGCCAGGGCCACGAAGGCCTCCGACATGGCGACGAAGTCGGTCTCGCACCGAAGCTCGACGATGCGAGGCGGTCTGTCCCGACTCGGCCGAGGGCGACCGCCCCTTGCGTCGCCTCACGGTCCGCCCGCTTGGCCGCGCCGGCCAGTCCCTGCTCGCGCAGCCACCGCTTCGCCGCGTCCATGTCGCCGTCGTTCTCCTCCAGGGCGCGCTTGGAGTCCATCATGCCCGGCCCCCGTGGTCCGGCGCAGTGCCTGCACGTCCTTGGCGGTAAAAGAGGCCATCGGTCAGCCCTCCTCGGCCGGGCCACCGGCGGAGGATCCCTCGACAGGAGCGGCCGGCGTCGCCGTCGGTTCTGGTTCGGCGACCGCCTCGGGCTGGGCCGCCTCGGGCTGGGCCGCCTCGGGCTGGGCCGCCTCAGGCTGGGCCGCCTCAGGCTGGGCCGCCTCAGGCTGGGCCGCCTCAGGCTGGGCCGCCTCGGGTAGGGCGGTCACCGGCGGCGGCGGCGCCGCAGCGGCGGGCGGGGCGGTCACAGGTTCGGCGACGGCCTGGACGGTCTCGCCCGCCGGCACGTCCCCGGCCCCTGGACCCGGGCCTGCGGTCGAGGCTTCGGGACCGGCCGCGGTGGCCGCCGTGGGCGACCCTGTGGCCTCGGCGCCTAGGTCGAGATTCCCTGTGGTCCCGGCGCCGGCTCGTCGCTGTTGGCCGCGGCCCGCGGGCGGCGCAGGCGTCGGTGGCGCCACCGCCCGCTGATGTTCGGCCACCCACCGGCCCTCGATGACGGCCTCGGCCATCACCCGGCACATCAGCGCGCCCGAGCGGATGGCGTCGTCGTTGCCCGGGATCACGTAGGTGATCACGTCGGGATCGCAGTTGGTGTCGACCACGGCGACGATCGGCATCCCCAGCTTGTTGGCCTCGGTGACCGCGATGTGCTCCTTCTTGGTGTCGATGACGAAGACGGCGTCGGGAAGTCGGTCGAGATCGCGGATACCACCGAGGTTGCGCCGGAGCTTCTCGAGCTCCCGGCGGTGGCGCAGGCCCTCTTTCTTGGGCATGGCGTCGAAGTCTCCGGCGCGCTCCATGGCCTCGTACTCGCGCAGCTTCCCCGTCCGCGACGAGATCGTGGCGAAGTTGGTGAGCATCCCGCCCAGCCAGCGCTCGTTGACGTAGGGCATCCCGCAGGCCCGGGCGTAGGTGGCGATCGGGCCCCTGGGTCTGCTTCTTGGTGCCCGACGAAGAGGACGATGCCGCCCTTGGCCACGAGGTCCCGGACGTACCCGTAGGCCTCCTCGAGACCGCTCAGCGTCTTGTTGAGGTCGATGATGTAGATCCCGTTGCGCTCGCCCAGGATGAAGCGGCGCATCTTCGGGTTCCATCGGCGGGTCTGGTGGCCGAAATGCATTCCGGCCTCCAGCAACTGCCGTGTCGTGACGACGGCCACGGCTGGTCCTCCCATCGGTTGTCCTTCCCCGGCGCTGCGCCCCCGCAAGGGGCGACCGTGGACGCGCCCGGGTGCTTCGGTGTGTTCGTGACGTCCCCACCGGGAGGTGGGGAGCGGGCCATCGTACTCGACCGCCCGTGACCCGATCACGCCGCAGCCGGCCCCCGGTGGGAGCGGGCCGGCGACGGCTCAGCCGGTCCGGCTGGCCACGCTCGGTTGGGCCTGGGCCCCGCCGACGTCCGCCCCGCCGACCGACCCCGGCCGGGAGGATCGGTCCCGTCGGGCGTGCTCCGGTCGCTCAAGCGGGCCCGGAGCTGCAGGACGGCCTTGGTGTGGATCTGGCACACCCGGCTCTCGGTCACCCCGAGGATCTCGCCGATCTCGGCCAGCGTCAGACCTTCGTAGTAGTAGAGCGACAAGCACGGTCTTCTCCCGGTCGCCGAGCTGCATGATGGCCTGGGAGAGGATCTCCTTGGACTCCTTGTCCTCGAACATCGCCACCGGCCCGGCCGTGGCGTCGGGGATGGTGTCACCGAGCGTGGTGCGGTCGACTGCGGTCGCCGCCCACCAGGAAGACCTCGTCCAGAGCGGCCACGCCGACGAAGGAGATCTGACGGAGGATGTCCTGGAGGTCCTGCTCCGACATGTCGAGCTCGGCCGCCACCTCGGCGTCGGTCGGCGTCCGCAGCAGCGTGGCCTCGAGCGAGGCGTAGGCCTGCTCCACCGCCCGGGCCTTGGCCCGTACCGATCGCGGCACCCAGTCGATGGCCCGAAGCTCGTCGATGATGGCCCCCTTGATCCGGGGGATGGCATAGGTCTCGAACTTGACCTGCCGGACCGGGCTCGAACCGGTCGATGGCGTCGATCAGCCCGATGATCCCGTAGCTGGCCAGGTCGGCTCCGTCGACGTGCTGCGGCAGTCCGACGGCGACACGCGGCCGGCGACGTACTTGACCAACGGTGAGTACAAGACGATCAACTGATCGCGGAGCGACGATCTCCACTCTTCTTGTACTCGACCCACAGTCGGGCCGTCGCCGCCGTCGTCGTCGTGTCACCGACTCTCCCTACGCCCGGGGATGCGTTGCTCCATAGACCGATAGCAGCCGCTCCTTGCTGACATGAGTGTAGACCTGGGTGGTCTGGAGACTGGCGTGACCGAGGAGTTCCTGGACGACACGCAGGTCGGCACCGCCGTCGAGCAGGTGGGTGGCGAAGCTGTGGCGAAGGGCGTGGGGGTGCGTAGGCACCGGTGAGCGACGGTCCAGGAGCCGCCGGACGTCGCGGGGCCCGAGTCGGCGTCCCACGCCGGTTGCAGGAAGACCGCTTCGGGAGGGGACTCGTCGGCCTGCGTAGTGGATCCGCCCGCATCCAGCCAGCGCGTGACCGCCTCCGCACAGCGATCGTGCATCGGCACCTGGCGCTGCTCGACCTCCCTTTCCCCAGACGGTGACCATCCGGCCGCCCGACGTCGATGTCGCCGCGATCGAGGCCGCACAGCTCCGCCACCCGCAGTCCACACCCGTAGAGCAGCTCGAGCACGGCGTCGTCGCGGGCGCGGGTCGCCGCTTCGCGCTCACCCGCTCGCGTCGACCGATCCTCTGTCGCCGACGAGGCCGACGAGGCCGCCGTGCGCCCGACCGCACCGGCGCTGGACGCGGGACCGTCGAGCATGGCGGTGAGCTCTCCCCGGTCGAGCACGCGCGGCAGCCGGGCACCACCGCTCGGAGCGGTCAGTCGCCGGGCCGGGTCGACACCGACATCGCCGCGTCGCGACGACCACGAGAAGTAACAGCGCAGCGCGGCGGCCTTGCGCGCCATCGTCGTCCGGGCATACCGTCGCGTCGCCAGGTACGCCAGGTACCGGCGCAGGAGAAGACGGTCCACACCGTCGGGTCCGGTGACCCCTCCCCGCTCGGCCCACTCCGCGAAGGCCCGGAGGTCGCCGGTGTAGGCCCGAACCGTGTCCGGTGACAACCCGCCCAGAGACCGCGAGAACGCGTCGACGCTCCAGGCCATGGAACAACGCTACCTGTGGCGACGCCGCTCGGGAGCTATCCTCTGCCCCCGGTGGAGGGTGCAACCCGATCTGGCGTGGCCGGTACCCTGCGGGGACAAGCCACCCGGGCACCGAGACATTGACGGGGAGGGATCGTGCCTGACCGCATCGACCGCCGATCGTTTCTGGCTCGCGGAGCCCTGGGCGCAGCCGGAGTGGCAGCGGCCGGGATGGGGGCCGGCGGCCTCCTGGCGGCCTGCAGCTCGTCGACTCCGGGCGCGGCCAAGAAGCACCGCGGGCCGCGACGGCATCACGAGCGCCACGCCGAAGAGCGGCGGCAGCCTCGTCTTCGGTGTCGAGGCCGAGGAGCAGGGCTTCGACCCGGCCACCGGCCGCTTCGACGAGACCGGCGTCCTCTACGCCCGCACCGTCTTCGATCCCCTCACCATCATCGCCGAGGACGGCAGCGTCCAGCCCTACCTGGCCGAGTCGGTGACCCCCAACGAGGACTACTCGATCTGGACGATCGGCGTCCGCCCGAGGGTTCTCTTCCACGACGGGACCACCTGCGACGCGGCGGCCATCGCCGGCAGCCTCGAGCACTTCCTCACCGGCGAGCTCGGTATCACCCTCACCCCGTCACTGACCAAGCCCACGACCAAGGCCATCACGGTCACCAATCCCACCACCGTGACCATCACCTTGAACCAGCCCTGGGTGCCCTTCCCCACCTACCTGACCGGCGGTATCGGCGGCCAGGGCGGCTACATCATCGCCCCCTCCATGATCGCCAACAAGAACGGTGGCCAGAACCCCGTCGGAACCGGTCCCTTCATCTTCGACGACTGGGTGGTGAACGACCACTTCACGGCCAAGCGCAATCCGCACTACTGGCGGACCGGGACCCCTTATCTGGACCAGATCACCTACCGGCCGATCGTCGACGCCGATTCCCGGGCCAGTGCGCTCGAGGCGGGCAACATCGACATCATGCACACCGACGTGCCCGAGGTGATCCTCCAGTTCCGCGACAACACCAGTTACAACTACATCGACGACTCCCAGCACGTCGTGGGCGAACCGGACATGAACTTCGTCATGTGCAATCTGTCGATGCCCCCGGTGGACAACATCAAGGTCCGCCAGGCGATGGCCATGGCCCTCAGCTCCAACGACTACTCGAGGATCATCGACAAGAGCGTGAACGCCCCCACCAACCAGCCCTTCATCGCCGGGACCGCCTACTACGCGCCCGACAGCGGCTACCCGAAGTTCAACCCCACGGCGGCCGCCGCTCTGGTGAAGGAGGTCGCCACCGCGCAGGGCAAGCCCGTCGCCTTCACGCTGGGCACGACCCCGTCCCCCTCGTCGATCCAGTCGGCCGAATACGTCCAGGCCCGGCTCCAAGCGGTCGGGATAAAGGTCACCTTGGTCACGTTCCAGCAGGCCGACGAGATCAACGACGCCCTGGCCGGCAAGTACCAGACGGTGGGCTGGCGCCAGTTCGCGGCGGTCGACCCCGACCTCAACTACCTCTGGTGGAGCCCCACGGAGATCTTCGGCTCCCTCAACCCCAACTTCGCCCAGAACAAGGATCCGCAGATGGAGGTCCTGCTCCAGAAGGGACGCCGGTCGACGGATCCGACGGTCCGGGCCGCGGCCTACCAGCAGATCTCCCAGCGCCTCAACCAGGACCTCCCCTACATCTGGCTCGACCGCGCCACCTGGGCCATGGTCTCCGCCTCGAAGGTCCAGAATTTCAACAACCCGACGACGCCGGCCGGCGGCAAGGCCTACGGCATGATCGTGGGAACGGTCTGGACTCCCCAGATCTGGCTCGACACCTGAGAACACCACCCCCATCCGCGACGCGACAGCGTGACGGCGCGGCGCAGAGCGTCGGGCCATGACCAGCCGGATCCTGGTCGTGGAAGACGACGAGCGCATCCGCGCCTCCATGCGCCTGGCTCTGGAGGACGAGGGTTACGAGGTCGACGAGGCCGGATCGGGGGAGAGCGCCCTCGACCACTTCGCCGAACAGCCGTCCGACGTCGTCCTCATCGACCTCATGCTCCCGGGCATGGACGGCTTCGAGTGCTGCCGTTACCTGAGACGCACGAGCGCCGTGCCCGTCATCATGGTCACAGCCCGCACCGACACCCATGACGTGGTGGCCGGGCTCGAGGCCGGCGCCGACGACTACGTCACCAAGCCCTTCGTGGCCAAGGAGCTCGCGGCGCGGATCCGGGCGCTGCTGCGCCGGGCCCGTTCGGTGGACGAACCGAGCGTCCTCACCTTCGGGGACGTGGAGGTCAGGCCCGACGAGGGGACCGTCCAGCGCGCCGGCGTGGAGGTCCACTGCACCCGGACCGAGTTCCGTCTTCTGTGCGAGCTGGCCACAAACCCCGGCAAGGTCCTCAGCCGCGAGCAGCTCCTCGACCGGGTCTGGGGCTACGACTACTTCGGCGACGGCCGTCTCGTCGACGTCCATATCCGCCGGTTGCGGACCAAGATCGAACCGGACCCTGCCAATCCCCGCCACATCCTCACCGTGCGGGGCATGGGCTACAAGCTGACGGCCTGAGGTCCTTTCCGTGCGCGGTCATCGCCTGCGCGTGGTATCCGACGTCCGACGACGTCAGGTCGACCCGGACCGGGCCCGACGGCACCGGCGGTGGTCACGTCTCGGTCTCCGGGCCCGGGTGACGGTGACCTTCGGACTGGGGGCCCTGGCCCTCTCGGCCACGATGGCGGGCCTCACCTACTTCACGGCCCGGCAATTCATTCTGAACGAGCGCCAGACCGCCATCCTGCGCCAGGCCTACGTGAACGCCTCACTGGCCCGGTCGTCGCTGCGCACGCCCAACCAGAACATCACCCAGCTCCTGCAGAATCTCGACACCCTCCCGGGATCGCTCTCGGCGCTCGAGCTCAATGGTGTGTGGTACGCCGACTCGTCGTCGGTGAGCAAGCGAGCGATTCCCGCGTCGCTGCGCGACCTCGTGATCTCGGGCGCCCCGGCCACCCAGCACTTCGTCCTCGACGGGTCGCCCCAGCTGGTGGTGGGTCTCCCCATCCCGAGCGTCCATGCCGCCTACTTCGAGGTCTTCTCCCTCGACGACCTGGCCCGGACACTGCGCATCCTGGCTCTGGCCCTGGCCGGGGCGGCCCTCGTCACCACGGCCGCCGGGGCCGTCATCGGGCGGTGGGCCAGCGGACGGGCTCTGCGTCCTCTCGACGAGGTCTCGAGAGCGGCCGAGACGATCGCCGGCGGTCGTCTCCACGTCCGTCTGGTGGCGGCCGACGATCCCGATCTCTCCGCATTGGCGGCCTCGTTCAACCGGATGACTGACGCCCTCCTCGAACGGATCGAGCGCGAGGCCCGCTTCACGTCGGACGTGAGCCACGAATTGCGCTCCCCCCTCACCACGCTGGTGACGTCGTTGGGCGTCCTCGAATCGCATCGCGACGACCTCCCCACCCGCAGCCGTCAGGCCGTCGATCTGCTGACGGCGGAGTTGCGGCGCTTCCAGCGCATGGTCGACGACCTCCTCGAGATCAGCCGGGTCGACACCGGTGCGGCCGAGCTCTCGCTCGACGAGGTCGAGGTGGGCGAGCTCGTCCGCGAAGCGGCCCTGGCCGCCGGGGTCGGTGCCGTCCCCGTGCACATCGACCCGGCCGTCGACGGACTGCGCCTCTGGGTCGACAAGCGGCGGATCGAACGGGTGGTGGCCAACCTCGTCGACAACGCCGCCCAGTACGCCGGCGGGGTCACCGGTCTCGCCGTCGAACCGGCATCGGCCGGCGTCCGCCTGGTTGTGATCGACCACGGTCCCGGTGTCGCTCCCGCCGAACGCGAACGCATCTTCGAGCGCTTCTACCGGGGCCAGACGTCGGGTCGTCGGGGCGCCACGGACGGAACGGGGCTCGGGCTGTCGCTTGTCGCCGAGCACGTCCGCCTCCACGGCGGACGCGTCTGGGTGGAGAGCGGCGCCGACGAGGAGAACCGGTTCGTGGTGGAGCTCCCGACCCACGACCGAGACCGCGTGACCACGCCCCTCGTGGTCCGCACGGCCGAGGACCGACCGCCGCCGCGGGCGATGGACCCCCACTCCGACGCGTCATGAGTAGCCCTATGTCAACCTCCGTCGACCATGAGGCGCTGGAAGGCGGCGTGTCGTGCCGGGTCATAGGGGACGTGGTCTTGCCAGCAACGCCAGATGACGTGCACCCAAGATCGAGCGAGGATCCGCTGGGCGTGCGGATGTCGTTTCCCGCTGTCACGAAGTTCCCGGTATCGGTTTTCGGCCCAGGCGTTGCCTTGCCAGGAGTCCCCGGCGAAGTCGCACAGGGCGGCACGGAGTTTCATGTCGGCGCCCCAGCGAAACGTCACGGTGCGGTACTTGCCCGAAGAGCGAGTGGACGGCGTGACCCCAGCCAGGGAGGCGAGGGATTCGGGATCAGGGAATCTTCCCCGACAGTCGCCGATCTCGGCGAGCAGTGTGGCGGCCCGCACCACTCCCACGCGGGGCAAGGACGTGAAGATGGGCGCGTCAGGATGGGCCTCGAGCTGTTCGGTCATGCGGGCGGTCAGCTCGTCAATCTGGGCCCTCAGGGTCTTCAGAACCTCGACAAAGGCCGTCACCACCGCACCTTGGACGTCATGGACGGCTCCGGGCGGAGCGTCGGTTAGATGGGCAAAGAGCTCAACAGAGGTCTGGCGGCCGCTGTAGCCGCTGGATGCCAACCATCTGGTCAGACGTTTCTCCGACAACCACTGTGCACTCACGGCGGACGGGAACCGCTCCAGGAAGCGCAGGCTGATTTGACTGTCGATGGACTTGAAAAGGCCAATGGCACCGGGGAAAACGACGAGCAGGTGCGCCCGCAGCTGATTGGCCACCGCCACCCGAGTTTCCACCAGGTCTTTTCGGGCCCTGACATGGTTGCGCAAGGTCACCGTGGCCGGCGAGTCCGGCTCGAGGCTCGGCCAGCGGTGGCCATCGGTGCGCAGGCAATCAGCCAGCATGTAGGCGTCCGAACGGTCGGACTTGTTCCCGGCATTGCCATAGCGCTCGCGCAGTGCCTTCACCGACCGGCTCGAGACCACGACGACCTCGAAATCGGCGCTGAGCAGGGCATCGACGATGGGCCCATCGGGTCGCTCAATGGCCACTCGGCGAACGTCGTGTTCCCGGAGTCTTCGGCAGAGCTCTCTCAAGCCAGCGGCACTGTGGTCGACGTCGAACTCGTCGACGACGATTCCGGCCCTGTCGACGATGCCCACGGCATGGGCGTCGGTTGCCCAATCCACACCGCCGAAACGAGACGTGAGATCCTGCATGTCAGCCTCCTCGCTGTTTGCCCAGTGGGGAAGCACCCGGTGGTCCATGGACGTGTCTGCCGGTCGCTCACTGATCGGCGCTCTGAGGCGCTCAGCCCTTATTGCCAGTCGGCACGTCCTGGGCCGCCGGCCCTCGCTTTACTCATGATGGCGATCAAGTCGCGAGCGGTCCGGGCGATGAACCGACGGTCACCAGGGTGCACCGCCAGCCTGACGACTGGCGACCTAGGGATGGTGGACCAGTGAGCGGTCGCCCCTCCCGTCGCGTCCGATCCCGGCTCCTGGTCGCCGGCGTCGGCGCCTTGTCGGTCGTCGTCCTCGCCGGATGCGGCGTGCCCGTCGACAGCGCACCCTCCGCCCTTCCCCGCCGGGACGTCCCCTTCCATCTGTTGCAACAGTCGGCCCCGACGACCACCACCACGTCGGTGGTCTCGCCGATCGACCTGGTAGCGGTGTCGATCTTCCTGATCGCGCCGTCGGGCCATCTGACCGAGGTGAGCCGTGAGGTGGCCGGCGCCCCCCAAGAGCCACTGTTCGCCGCGCTGGCGGCCCTCGTCCAAGGTCCCACCAATACCGAAGCGCAGCAGGAGAGGCTCGAGAGCGCCGTCCCCGCCGAGACAACGCTGCTCGGCGTCGTCACGGGGCCCACCGGCATCGTCACCGTGAACCTGGGGGGCACCTTCAAACAGCTCGTGGGCCAGGCGAACATCCAGGCCGTGGCCCAGATCGTCTACACCGTGTCGGCCCAACCGGGCGTGACCGGGGTCACCTTCGAATTGTCGGGCCAGGCGGTGGACGTTCCCACCGCCAGCGGCGCCCAGGTCCCGGTGGCCGACCCGGCTGAGTACGCTCCTCTCGCCCCGTAGGCGGGCACCCCCGGATAGCGGGAGGTCGGGCCATGGCCCGACCTCCGCCCGTCAGGCGTCAGACGCCGAGCGGGGCACGACCTTTGACCACGACACGCGCGGCGCGTCACCCCAAAGATGCTCCAGGTCGTAGTAGGGCCGAGTGTCCTCGTGGAAGACATGGACGAGGAAGTCTCCGTAGTCCATCAGCACCCAATGCAGGTCCCGCAGGCCTTCCACCGCCCGTGGCGCCCGGCCCGACACCTCCTTGACCCGACGCTCGATCTCGTCCACGAGGGTGCGCACCTGTCGGGAGTTCCGGCCGTGGGTGATCACGAAGGCATCGGTCACCCCCAGCAAGTCGCCCATGGCCAGGACGACGGTCGCCTCACCGAGCTTCTCGTCGGCGGCACGGGCGGCCTCGAGGGCCGCGCTCGGCACCGCCCGGCCGGCCCCCTTCTCCATCGGCCCGATCGGGACCGTCATGCGGCGCGGGCGGCCACGGACAGATCGATGGTCCCCGGTGGTCCGGAGACCGGAGACGCGTGGTGCTGGCGTTCGACCACCAGGGCGGCCACGGTGAGCAGGGTGACGAGGACGGCCACCGCCACAGCCACGAGCAGCCGTCGCTCCCGCCGTTGTCGTCGGAGCTCACCCCTCGTAGCCAACGGATAGGTCCCCGTGGTCTCGACGGCCGGGCTGCTCATCTATGGCCAGCGTACAGACCCAGGCGACCGATGCAAAGGATGGCGGCGCTCGGGATGAGGAAGTCGACGCTCCGTCCGGCCGCCAGGCGGTCACGGAGATCGCTGCTCGACACGTCGAGAGCCGGGATCCGGAGTCGTTCCACCTCCCACCCGGGGGGGTCGGCGCACCGCTCCACGCCACCGCGATCGACGATGACGAGCCCGACCAGGGCGGCGAGCTCCCCCACGTCGTGCCAGCTGTCGAGCTCTCTGGCCACATCCGCCCCCACGATCAGCGAGAGATCGGCCCCGGGAAACAGGTCGACCAGCTCCCGGACGGTGTCGATGGTGTAGCTGGGACCCCCCCGGTCGATCTCGATCCGGCACGTCTCGAGCCCCGGCACCCCGTCGACGGCGGCCGCCACGACCGCCAGTCGGTCTTCGGCCGGGGTCACCGACCGGCGCCCCGTCTTCTGCCACGGCTCGTTGGCCACCACCAGCAGGACCCGGTCGAGGGCGAGGGCGTCACGTGCCCAGGCGGCGGCCACCAGGTGGCCCACATGGACGGGGTCGAAGGTCCCCCCGAGGATCCCGATCCGTCCACCACGGCGTGCCGCCCGATCGTCGGCGGCCCCCGCGCCGGCGCCGGCCACAGGCGTCAGTGTCCCGCCAGCCGGGCCACCACGGGTGCGAACGCCCCCATGTCACCCTCGTGGACGACCCAGTAATTCATCGACCAGCGGCGGCGACGGCGCTCGAGCGTCTCCACCAGCTCATCGACGCTGCCGACGAGGGCGGCGGGCGACTCCCCCGCCTGTTCGGGGGTCATGCCGAAACCCGGGGCCATCTGCGCGATCAGCTCGGCGCCGTTGGGCACGACCTGCACGACGAAGGTGAGGCTCTGCACCTCGATGGACTCGAAGCGATCTCCTGCCGCGGCGCGCACCCACGCCACCCTTTCGTCGTAGTACTCCGGAGCGGCAGACGCGATCGCCTGTGGCCCGTAGAAACCCTCGGTGAGACGCGGGTTCACGCCCACGATGTCGGCCTCGCGCCCGGCCAACCCGAGTACCGTCGGGCTGCCGCCACCCACCAGCAACAGCGGGTGTGGCCGGCGGTGCGGAGTGGGGAAGCCGTCGGCCCCGGTCACGGTGTAGTGCTCACCCTTGTGGTCGCACCGGCCCGTGGTCCACATCTCCTTCACGATGTCGATGGCCTCGCGCAACCGCGCCACCCTGGTCGCCGGCGGGTCATAGGCGATGCCCGACTGGTCGTAGTCGTCGCGCATCCACCCGGCGCCCAGCCCGAGCTCGAGACGGCCCTCGGACAGCAGGTCCAAGGTGGCCGCCTCCTTGGCCAGGATCACCGGGTGACGGAAGTCGTTGTCGAGCACGAGCGTTCCCACCCTCAGGGTGGTCGTCGCCTCGGCCGCCACCGTGAGGGCGACGAGCGGCGCCCACTGCTCGCCGAGGTGGTCGGGCATGAAGAGGGTCGAATACCCGAGGTCCTCGGTCTTGCGGGCCAGCGCACGCCAGGCGGCACCGGATTCGGCGTTCGAGACCTGGACAGCGAATCGGAAGGGTTGCACGGCCCCGAGACTAGGTCCGCAGGCTTTACGCTGTGGACCTATGACTGCGCTGCAGTGGAGCCCCCAGAGCTGGAGGCAACGTCCGGCCGCCCAACAGCCGAGCTGGCCCGACGACGACGCCCTGGAGCAGATCCTGAAGACCCTCGGTCGGCCTCCCCCCGCTGGTGTTCGCCGGGGAGGCCCGCCGCCTGACCAGCGCTCTGGCCGACGTCGCCGGCGGCCGGGCCTTTCTGCTGCAGGCCGGTGACTGCGCCGAGTCCTTCGCCGACTTCTCGGCCGACAGCATCCGCGACAAGCTCAAGGTGATCCTCCAGATGGCCGTCGTCCTCACCTACGGAGCCGGCGTTCCCGTGGTGAAGGTCGGCCGCATCGCCGGCCAATTCGCCAAGCCGCGCACGTCAGCCACGGAGATGGTGGGCGACGTGGAGCTCGAGACATTCCGGGGGCACATGGTCAACGACGATGCACCTGACCCCGGGGCCCGGATCCCGGACCCCGACCGGCTCGTCGCCGCGTACCACCAGTCGGCGTCGACGCTCAACTTGTTGCGGGCGTTCACCAAGGGCGGCTTCGCCGACCTCGCCCAGGTCCACCTGTGGAACCAACAGTTCGTCGCCTCGAGCGACGAGGGTCGTCGGTACGAGCAGATCGCGGCGGAGATCGATCGCGCCCTGCGGTTCATGTCCGCCTGCGGCATCGATCTCATGAGCGAGGAGTCACTGCACCAGGTCGACTTCTTCACGAGCCACGAGGCTCTGATCCTCGGCTACGAAGAGTCACTGACCCGTCAGGATTCGCTCACCGGAGACTTCTACGACTGTTCGGCCCACATGGTCTGGGTCGGGGAGCGCACCCGGCAGCTCGACGGCGCCCATCTCGAATTCCTTTCCGGCATCCACAACCCGATCGGCTGCAAGGTCGGGTCCCACCGCCGACGTCGACGAGGTCCTCGCCCTGTGCGAACGCCTCAACCCCGAGCGCGTTCCCGGTCGCCTGACCTTGATCACCCGCATGGGCGCCACCAAGGTGATGGACGCGCTGCCGCCTCTTCTGGAGGCGGTGCGCGACGCCGGCCATCCGGTCGTCTGGGCCTGCGATCCGATGCACGGCAACACGTTCGCCAGTGACGGTGGACGCAAGACCCGGCGCTTCGACGACATCCTCCACGAGTTGCGCGGATTCTTCGACGCCCATCATGGCGCCGGTACCTGGCCGGGTGGCGTCCATGTCGAGCTGACCGGCGACGACGTCACCGAATGCCTCGGCGGCTTCGGCGACATCCTCGAGGACCAACTCCACCTGCGCTACACGACGACATGTGATCCGCGACTCAACGCGCGCCAGGCGATCGACCTCTCGTTCCGCGTGGCCGAGCTCCTGCGGGGCTGAGCAGCCCGTGACCGCTCCCGGTCGCACCTGACGACACCCGCCGCGGCATTTCTCGTCGGTATCGGTGCAGGTGAGCATCGATTCTGGCCGTCTGTCATTGATTCGGCCCGCGATCTCCGTGACAATGGCGCGGACCTAAAGGACCCGACGCTCCCCGGCGGAACCAAAGGACCGACACTCCCCCATGTCACTCTCCTCTCGCTGTCTCCCGCGCCTGCTGTCGATCATCGTGACCGTCGTCGTCCTCGCGGCCCTGGCCGTGTCGGTGTCTCCACGCACGGTCGCGCCGGCGCCCACGCGCGTGCACCGGTTCGCCCACGCCTCGCTGGCCTCGAGCCAGTCGGTCCCCGCCTACTACGCGGTGGCCTCCGACGGCGGCATCTTCGCCTTCGGTGGCTTGACCTTCTGGGGCTCGATGGGAGGCCACCCGCTGTGGAAGCCGATGGTGGGAATCGCCCCGACGGCCAATGCCGGCGGGGCCACGGGCCTCGGGTACTGGACCGTCGCCTCCGACGGCGGCATCTTCTCCTTCGGTAACGCCCAGTTCCACGGCTCCATGGGAGGCCACCGCCTCAACCAGCCCATGGTGGGCATCGCCGCCGATCCGGTCACCGGTGGCTACTGGACCGTCGCCTCCGACGGTGGGGTGTTCGCCTTCGACGCCCCCTTCCACGGCTCCTTGGGCAACGTCCACCTCAACAAACCGATCATCGCCCTGGCGCCGACCCCCGACGGTGGTGGGTACTGGATGTTCGCCTCCGACGGCGGTGTCTTCGCCTTCGGCGACGCCGGGTTCTACGGATCGACGGGCGGTATCAACCTCGCCAGCCCCGTGGTGGGCGCCTCGACCACCCCCGACGGGCGTGGCTACTGGCTGGTGGCGGCCGACGGCGGTGTCTTCGCCTACGGCGACGCCGCCTTCGAAGGTTCGCTCGGCGGTCACGCCCTCAAACACCCGATCGTCTCCATGACCGCCGCCGACATGGCCGGCTACTGGTTGACCGACTCGAACGGTGCCGTCACCGCCTTCGGCGACGCCGGGTACTTCGGTTCGGCGCCCCAGCACCTCACCTCGCCCGTCGTCTCGATGGCCGACGGACCGGGCACGGGCGCCAGCGGCAACGAGGCCTACCCGTCGGGCTCCTACGGTTACGACATCTCGGTGTTTCAGGACAACCCACCGGCGTGCAACCAGACCCTGCCCTCGGGTCACATCGTCGGCATCGTCCAGGCCACCGGCAACTCGAGGGGTGCGCCCAATCCGTGCCTGGCCCACGAGGCGGCATGGGCCGGGGCGGGGCTCAACCTCTACTCCTATATGACCTACGGCACCAGCACCACCGACGAGCCCGGGTGCAGCGGGGACGTGGCCTGCAACTTCGGGTACCAGGCCGCGCTGTCGGCCTACAACTACGTCACCAGCCAACAGGTGAACCCACTCGTCACATGGTGGCTCGATGTCGAGCAACCCAGCTGGTCGACGAACCTCCGCCGAGAACGCTCAGGAGATCCAGGGGGCCATCAACGGACTACGGGGACAGGGCGTCAACAACGTCGGCATCTATACGAGCCCGGACGTGTGGAACAGCATTGTGGGCGACTACCAGCCACCGGTTCCCCTGTGGCTGGCCTGGTGGACCGGCGACGGACCGGGCAACTGCCAAAACATCAAGGCCTACGCCGCGTCGAGAGGCGATCTGTTACCGACCGGACCGGTGTTCGTGACGCAGTACCCACCGGCCAACGGCGGTTCGCTCGACGGCGACTACGCCTGCTGACCGCGACGGCCGCCGATCAGGCGGTACCCGCCGTCAGGTGGGCGGCGTCGTTGTAGCGCAGCAGCCGCCATCCGTCGGGACCCTGCTCCCATTCGGTGAGCGAGGTGTGAGCCGTGCGCAGCTTCAGCCGCCCGCGGTCCGGCGTCCACCGGGAGCAGCGCCTCGATGGACGCCTCCACGACACCGCCGTGGCAGACGATCACGACCAGCTCACCGCGGTGGCGCGCCGCGGTCTCGGTCAGCACGGTGGCCACGCGGCGGACGAAGCCGGTCCAGCTCTCGCCGCCGGGGGCGAGCACCGCGTCAGGGTCCTCGTCCCAGTTGGGCCCTCCGTAGCGGTCGGTGAACTCGGTCCAGGTGAGTCCGTCGGCCTCGCCCGGGTGCAGCTCGCACAGCCCGCAGTCGGGCACCGCCACCAGGCCCACCGCAGGCCCGGGGCAACGATGGCGGCCGGTCTCGAGGGCCCGGGGCAGGACGCTGGCATAGACGGCGGCGGCGCCGGCCAGCTCCCGCGACGCCACCAGCCGGTCCCGCAGGGCCTCGGCCTCCTTCACGCCTCCGGGGGACAACCCCGTACAGCCCGTGGGCCCGCCCACGACGCCGTCCACGTTGCACACCGCCTCTCCGTGACGCACCAGCACGATCCGGGTGCAGACCGCGGGGACGGGCGGGGACGGTCCGCACCCCCGGCGGAACGGTGCCGCCGGGGACCTCCGACTCGGTCTCGACTCACGCCAGCTCGGACACGAAGCGCTCGAGCTGCCGCAGGTTGCGGCACTCGAAGACCTCGTCGCAGTGCACGGCGTACTCCCCCACGATGGAGTCGCCCGTGTCCCAGTAGGCGCGGGGCTCGGGATTGAGCCAGTACACGTGGCGGGCCCGGTGGCGGATCTCCTGGACCACCCAGGCTCTGCGAGGCGTGGTAGTTGTTGCGGGCGTCGCCGAGCAGGAGCACGCTCGTGCGGGGCGTGATCTCCTCGCCCCACCGGTCCCAGAACACCGTCAGGGCGTGGCCGTAGTCGGAGTGCCCGTCGACCCAGACCACGTCGGCCTCGGTGTTGATCCGGTGCACGGCGTCGGCCACGTCGTCGGCCGTCTCGAAGAACCGGGTGACCTCGTCGATGCCGTCGATGAACACGAAGCTCCGCACCTTGGAGAACTGCGAGCTGATGGCGTGGACGAGGTGCAGGGTGAAGCGGGCGAAGGCGGCCACCGATCCCGAGATGTCGGCGATGACGATGATCTCGGGCTTGGCCGGACGGGGATAGCGGAACTTCGGATCGACGGGGACCCCCCCGGTCGACAGCGAGTGGCGCATGGTGGAGCGGAAGTCGAGCGGCCCCTTGCGGCCGTGGCGGCGCTTCCGGGCCAGGCGGACCGCCAGCTTGCGGGTCAGCGGATGGATGGCCCGGCGCAGCGACGCCAGCTCCTCGCGGGTGGCGTGCATGAAGTCGATGTCCTCGGGCAGCGGCTTGCGCAACGACCGGGCCAGCGCCTCGGTCCCCCGATCGGCCACCAGCCGCCGGCGGATCTCGTCCTCGATCTCCTTGCGCAGGCTGTCGAGTGCGGGACTGGTACTCGTCGCGGGCCAGGCGCTCCTCGAGCGGCGTCAGTGCCCTCGGGTGCGTCCTGGCGGGCGGCCTCCATCAGCCGCTCCAGGACACCGTCGAGGTCGAGGTTCCGCAGCGTCCGGTACAGGTAGTAGGTGCCGCCCACCGGCCGGCCCGGCTCCATCCCGGCGAACCGGGTCACCGCCTGGCGGGCCAGCGCGGCGATCAGGGCCTCGTTGGCGTTCATCAGGGCCCGGTAGAGCATCTCGGCCAGCTCCTCGGGGGTCAGCCCCTCCCCGCCCCCGCCACCCTGGCGCCGCCCCTGGCCGTCGCCCGGCGGCATCTCGCCGTTCTCGATCGGGGCGCTCCGCGTCGCCGCCATCGTCGGCGTCGATGTCGTACTGCGGACCCCGCAGGGAGAAGTAGACCTCGAAGGCCGTCTCGAAGGCCTTCCAGTGCGTCGCCGACTTCACCAGGGTGGCCGCCAGGGCGTACTTGAGGGCCTCGCGGTCCTCCAGCGGGACGTGGCGGACGGCCTCGGCCGCGTCGAGGATCTCGGTGAGCGACACCGGCAGTGCCGGCGGCGCGCAGCTCGGCCGACGAAGCCGGTGAGGACGTCGAGCACGACGTCGTCGCCTCAGGCTCGGTGCGCCTCGGCCGCGGCCAGCTCCTTGGCCGCCCGTTCGATGTCGCTGCGGTACTTGAGCAGGACGTGAAGGGTGGCCTTGGCCTGCTCGGCGTCGATCGACTCGACCCCGAGCACCACCAGGGTCCGGGCCCAGTCGAGGGTCTCGGAGACCGACGGGTACTTCTTCAGCTCGAGGGTCCGGAGCGACCGCACGATGCGGGCCACCTGGTCGGCCAGCTCCTGCGCCGATGCCCGGGCACCCGGGTCAGGACGATGTCGCGCTCGCGCTCGAGCGTCGGGTAGTCGAGTGCAGGTACAGGCACCGCCGCTTGAGCGCCTCGGACAGCTCCCGGGTGTTGTTGGAGGTCAGGAAGACGAGCGGGATCCGCGTGGCCCGCACCGTGCCCAGCTCGGGGATCGACACCTGGTACTCCGAGAGCACCTCGAGCAGCAGGGCCTCGGTCTCGAGCTCCACCCGGTCCACCTCGTCGACGAGCAGCACCACCGGCTCCGTGGACCGGATGGCCTCGAGCAGCGGCCGGGCGAGGAGGAACTCCTCGGAGAAGATGTCCTCCTCGAGATCGCGCCAGGCCACGCCGCTCGCGTATCGCCGTCGTGGCCCGCGCCGCGGCCGTCGCCGACGGCGGTGGCGGTCTCGGCGTCGCCGTCGGAGACCACCCGCTGCGCCTGGATGCGCAGGAGCTGCTTCTTGTAGTTCCACTCGTAGAGGGCCTTGGACTCGTCGAGGCCCTCGTAGCACTGCAGGCGGATGAGGCGGCTGCCGGTGACCCGGGCCACCGACTTGGCCAGCTCGGTCTTGCCCGTCCCGGCCGGACCCTCGACGAGCACCGGCTTGGCCAGCCGGTCGGCCAGGTAGACGACGCCGGCGATGCCGTCGTCGGCCAGGTAGCCCACGTCGGCCAGACGGGCCCGCACGTCGGCGACGGAGTCGAAGCGCGGTGGTCCGGGTTCGGGAAACCCGAGCGGGGTCGGCGTGCCGCCGCGGGCGGCGGTGGACTGCTCGTCGGTCGTGCTCACCCCCGCACCTGCCCGTCCCCGTGGACCACGTACTTGGTACGAGGTGAGCTCCCGGAGCGCCCATCGGCCCACGGGCGTGGAGCTTCTGGGTGGAGATCCCGATCTCCGCTCCCAAGCCCGAGCTCGTCGCCGTCGACGAAGCGGGTCGAGGCGTTGACCACCACGGCGGCGGCGTCGACCTCGCCGGCAGAACCGGTCGGCGGCGCGCAGGTCGTCGGTCACGATGGCCTCGGAGTGACCCGAGCCGAACCGGGCGATGTGGTCGATGGCCTCGTCGAGATCGTCGACCACGGCCACGGCCAGCTTCAGGTCCAGGAACTCGGTGGCGAAGTCCTCGTCGGTGGCCACCCCCATCCCGGGCAGCGAGCGCCCGGGCCCGCTCGTCGCCGACGAGCTCGACACCCGGCCAGGGCTGCCGGCGGCCCGGGGCAGGAAGGTCGTCGGCCACCGCCCGGTGGACGAGCAGGGACTCGGCCGCGTTGCAGACCCCGGGCCGTTGCGTCTTGGCGTTGACCACGATCGACAGCGCCATGTCGAGATCGGCGGCGCCGTCCACGTAGACGTGGCAGTTCCCGTCCCCGTCGATCACGCAGGGGACGGTGGCCTGCTCCCGGATGGTGGCGATGAGCGATGCCCCGCCTCGGGGGATCAGGCAGTCGATCACGCCCTCGAGCCGCATGAACTCGACCGCCGCCTCGCGGCTGGTGTCCTCGACGAGCACCACGACATCGGCGGGCAGTCCCGCCTTCTCCGCCGCCTCGCGCAGGCAGGTGACGATGGCCACGTTGGACCTGACGGCTGACGACGAGCCGCGCAGCATGGTGGCGTTGCCCGCCTTGAGGCACAGGCCGGCGGCGTCGCTCGTGACGTTGGGCCGGTTCTCGTAGATGATGCCGACCACGCCGAGCGGTACCCGGACCCGCTCGACCCGCAGGCCGTTCGGACGGACCCAACCGTCGACGACCTCACCCACCGGGTCGGCCAGAGCGGCCACCTGGCGCAGACCGTCGGCCATGGCCGGCGATACGGGCCTCGGTCAGGCGCAGGCGGTCGAGCTCGGTGGGCGTGGCCCCGTCGGCGACGGCCCCACCGATGTCGAGTTCGTTGGCCGCCAGGATGTCCCCCCGGTGCTGTTCGAGCAGGTCAGCGGCCAGGCGTAGGGCCGTGTCCTTGACCGCCCCGGGGGCGGTGGCGAGGCGGCGACTGGCCGCCTGGGCCCGGCGGCCCAGCTCGGGCACGGAAGTGCTGTCCATGACCCAGGGTACCTCCGCCGCCGGTCACCCCCGTCCACGATGACGGGGCCCGTCGCCGCCCCGAAGAGCGTCGGGACCGGTCGCCGTCAGGCCAGAACGACGAGATCGTCGCGATGGACGACCTCGTGCGCGACCCCGTCGGGCAGGTCGCCCGTGCGCCGACCGGCCCACGACTCGATCCGTTCGGCGGGGTGACGGACGAGGCCCTTGGCGAACACGACGCCGTCGGGTCCGGCGATCTCCACGGCGTCGTCGGCGTCGAAGCGACCCGACACCGAGACGACACCGGCGGGGAGGAGCGACGCGTCACCTTCGACCAACGCCCGGCGGGCGCCCTCGTCGACCACGACCGTCCCGGCCGACGCCGACGGCGAAGGCGATCCACAACTTCCGGGCGGGCAGGCGCCGCGGCCGCGGCCGGAAGACGGTCCCCACGACCGGTGTCGCCGGCCACCGCCGCCTGCACGACGCCGGGCCGGCCGGCGTCGGCGATGACGGTCTCCACCCCGGACCAGGCCGCGATCTTGGCCGCCGCCAGCTTCGAGACCATCCCCCCGCTGCCGACGACGCTTCCCGTCCCCCCGGCCATCATCTCGAGCTCGTGGTCGATCTCGACCACCTCTTCGATGAGCGAGGCTTCGTCGGTGGTGCGGGGGTCGGCCGTGAGCAGGCCGGCGGTGTCGGTCAGCAGGACCAGCAGGTCGGCGGCCACCAGGTGGGCCACCAGGGCGGCCAGCCGGTCGTTGTCGCCGAAACGGATCTCGTCGTCCGACGTGGCGTCGTTCTCGTTGACCACCGGCACCACACCCAGCTCGAGGAGCCGGGCCAGGGTCTGGCGGGCGTGCAGGTACTGCTGGCGGTGGACGAAGTCGAGAGGGGCGAGCAGGACCTGACCGACGGACAGCCCGTGTGCGGCGAAGGCATCGTCATAGACGCGCATGAGCCGGTGCTGACCCACGGCCGACACGGCCTGCAGCGTGGCCGGATCGGTCGGTCGCGGACCCCCGTTCAACGCCGCCCACCCGGCAGCGATGGCGCCCGAGCTCACGAGGACCACGCTGTGCCCCGCGGCGCGTACCGCGGCGATGTCGGCGCTCAGCCGCTCGATGGCGGCGCCGTCGACCCCGCCGCCCTCGGCGGTGACCGACGACGATCCGATCTTGACCACCACCGTCCGGGCCGAGCCGGGCGCGGCCGTGCCCGTGGCGTCGGTCATGTCCGCCCGACTCTCATGACCCGCCGTTGTGGGCCGGACCACGACGACCGCCGTGGCGCCCCCCGGCCCGGCCGCCGTCACCACCTTTGTGGGGTCCCCGCCGGCCCGGACCGACGACCGAGGCGGCGGCGGCGTCGAGGCCGCCGGCGTCGCTCTGGTAGGTGAAGGTGAGCTCCCCCAGGTGCACCACGTCACCGTCGCGGGCGCCGGCCCGGACGAGGGCGCGCTCGACGCCGAGACGCCGCAGGCGCTCCTGGACGTAGGCCACGGCCTGATCGTCGGTGAGGTCGGAGAGCGCCACCGCCCGCAGGGCGGGCCGACCGAGCACCACGAAGGACCCGTCGGCCTCGTGCACGACCTCGATACCTTCGGGCAGCGGCCGGTGCACGACCACGGTGGGCGGTGCCACCGTCTCGGCCGCCCGCGCGTCGACGACCAGACGCGCCAGGCGCCCGAGCAGCGCGTCGATCCCCTGGCCCGTCACCGCCGAGACCTGCAGCTCGGTGACATCGGGACCGGCGGCGCCTGTGTCCGGCGACGCGCCGCCGCCCACCATGGCGCTCACGACGTCGGACTTGGACCCCACCACGACGCGGGGGCGTTCGAGCAGATTCGGCGCGGTATCGTCCCAACTCGTCGAGCAGGATCCGCTCCTGCTCGGGCGGGGCCACCCCGTCGACCGCGGCCAGGTCGATGAGGATGACCAGCACCCGGGCCCGCTCGACGTGGCGCAGGAACCGGTGCCCGAGTCCCCGGCCGTCGGCCGCGCCGTCGACACGAGCCCGGGGACGTCGGCCACCACGATCTCCGTCTCGGAACCGGCCCGCCCCACCCGCACCACACCGAGATGCGGTTCCAGGGTGGTGAACGGGTAGTCGGCGATCTTGGGCCGCGCCGCGGAGATCCGCGAGATCAGCGTGCTCTTCCCCGCGTTGGGCAAGCCCACCAGGGCCACGTCGGCCAGCAGCCTCAGCTCCAGATCGCAGCCAGTGCTCCTCGCCCGCCTCGCCCTGCTCGGCGAAGGCGGGGGCCCGGCGGCGGTTGTTCAGGAACCGGGCGTTGCCGTGGCCGCCCCGGCCGCCGTGTGCGGCCAGCCATCGGTCTCCCGCCGAGCCCAGGTCGGCCAGGACCACGCCGTCGGCACCGCGCACGACCGTCCCCACGGGAACGGGCACGTCGAGATCGGACCCCGACGCCCCGTGACGCTTCTTGCCCTGACCGTGGACACCGCTCGTCGCCGCGCGCGATGGGGATGATCCCGGAAACCGAGCAGCGACGCCTGGTTGTGGGAGGCGACCAGCCAGACGTCACCGCCGCTGCCCCCGTCGCCACCGTCGGGGCCGCCCGCGGCGACATGGGCCTCCCGCCGGAACGACACGGCACCCGCGCCGCCGTCACCGGCCTTCACGTGGATCTGGGCCTCGTCGACGAACCCGGACACCCTCTCGATCCTACGTGGGCACATCGACACCGCCCGGCGACCGGTGGTCCGCTGTCACCGAGGGCCGGCTGCCGCTCGGAAGGGCAGGCGCCGCGTCCCCTCGCTCGGGACGGTCAGACTTCGGAACGGACGTCCACCAGCCGGCGCCCCTTGCGGGTGCCGAACTTGACGAATCCGTCGGCCGTGGCGAACAGGGTGTCGTCGCCGCCGCGCCCGACGTTCTCGCCGGGGTGGAACTTGGTCCCCCGCTGACGCACGATGATGGCGCCCGCCGGGACCTTGGTGCCGTCGAACACCTTGACCCCGAGTCGCTGCGCGTTCGAGTCACGACCGTTGCGGGTCGAACCGCCACCTTTGGTCTTGGACATTGTCTCGTTCTCCTTGTCCGGGCCGGAGCGTTCAGTGCCCGGCCGGCACGGTGATGGCGGTGATCTCGACGGTGGCGTAGTGCTGGCGGTGACCCCACCGGCGGCGGCGGCGGGCCTTGGCCTTGTAGGTGAAGCCCCGGATCTTCGGCCCGAGCTCCTCGCCCACGATCCGTGCGGCCACCACCGCGCCCGAGCCAGCTGTTCCGGGGTGGCGAGCACCCGGTCGCCGTCGACCACCAGGACGGGGTCGAGCTCGACCTCGACTGCCGGTGGGCAGGCCCAGCAATTCGACGCGGAGCTGCTGGCCCTCGGCCACCCGCTCCTGCTTGCCTCCGGTTCGGATCACTGCATACATAGCCTGGCTACATCTACAGCACAGGTCTCGTCGAGAACGATTCCCCGCCCACCACAGATGGCACAGGTGCTCGACAGCGACTCGACCAGGCCCTCGGACACCCGCTTCCGGGTCATCTCGACCAGGCCCAGCTCGGAGATGTCGAACACCTGGGTCCGGGTCTTGTCCCGGGCCAGGGCCGAGCGCAGGGCGGCGGCCACCTTGTCCCGGTTCTCCCGGATCTCCATGTCGATGAAGTCGATGACGATGATCCCCCCGATGTCGCGCAGCCGGAGCTGGCGGGCGATCTCCTCGGCCGCCTCCAGGTTGTTGCGGTAGACGGTCTCCTCCAGGTTCGAGGTGCCGACGTTCTTGCCGGTGTTCACGTCGATCACGGTGAGCGCCTCGGTCCGCTCGATGATGATCGAGCCACCCGACGGGCAGCCAGACCTTGCGGTCGAGGGCCTTGTGCAGCTGCTCGTGGACGTGGTAACCGCTCGAACACCGGCAGGTTCTCGACCACGGGGTCGTAGACTCGACTCGGTCGGCCAGCTCCGGGTTGACGCTGTTCGACGTAGTCGCGCACCTGCTCGAAGAGCTCCTCGTCGTCGATGACGACGCCGCGGTACTCGCGGTTGAACTCCTCCCGCACACTCCGCACCGCCAGGTCGGGCTCGCGGTAGAGCAGTCCCGGTGCCGTCGACCGGCCGGCCTCGGCCTCGATCGACGCCCACTGGGCGGCCAGGCGGTCGACGTCGTGGCCCAGCTCCTCGGCGCTCGCACCTTCGGCGCGCGGTCCGGACGATGAGACCGTGGCCCTTGGGGCGGACGTCGTCGACGATGCGCCGCAGGCGCTTGCGCTCGGCGTCGTCGAGTCGCTTGGAGATGCCGAAGGCGTGACTGATTGGGCACCAGCACCACGAAGCGCCCGGGCAGCGAGACCTCCTGGGTCAGGCGGGCCCCCTTGGCCCCGATCGGGTTCTTCGTCACCTGGCACAGAATGGTCTGGCCGGCCGCAGCATCTGCTCGATCCGCGGTGGCGGTCCGGACGACGTCTCGACGTCGTCGCGGTCGAAGCGGACGTCGCCCCGGTACAGAACGGCGTTCTTGGGGGTCCCGATGTCGACGAAGGCCGCCTCCATCCCGGGCAGGACGTTCTGGACCCGGCCTCGGTAGATGTTCCCGTCGATCTGGGTGGCGTCGTCGGCCGCCCGGGAGACGTGGTGCTCGACGAGGGTCCGCCCCTCGAGCACGGCGATCTGGGTGGCGTGGGGGCGCACGTGGACGCACATCAGGTAGCGCCCCACCGGGCGTCCCCGACGCTCGCGACCGCTGCGACGCCGTGACCGGCCGCCGCTCGTCTTGGCGCTGCCGTCATCCTGATCGGCACCGGTCTCGGCGGTGGTGGCCGCCGCCGTGGACGCCGCCACCGACGCCGCCACCGGGTCGGCCGGGACCGGCACGACAACCTCCCGGGCCCCGCCGGCAGACCTGGACCCCGCCGGAGAACGGCGAGGTGCACGCGCGGGCGGTGCCGCCTGGACGGGCGGCGCCACGGGCGCACGCGCCGGTCGGCTGTCGCCGATCCGCGGCCGCCCGACATCGGGTCGCGGCGCCGGACGGGCGGCGGACGGGGCCGTCTCCCCGCCGGGTCCCGGCTCCCCGGTGGACGTCGACGAGTCTTCGGCGGACGATCCGCCGGCCTTCTCACTGTCGGCGGACACACCGTCGGCGGGCGCTCTGTCGGCCGTCACGCCGTCAGCGGACGAACCGTCGCCAGGGGTTGCCGTCGACGGGCGGCGCCGGCGGCGGCGGGGGTTGGGGCCCGGCCCCGTCGCGTCAGCCGGCGGCGAGAGCGGCTCCGTGACCGTGGAGCTGGCGGAACGGCTCGCGGTCCCGGGCGGTGGACTGCCCCCGGCATCGGGAATGCCGGGGGCATCTGTGGGGGCAGGCCCCGACGGCGGGCCCACGGGCTCCGCCACCGGCTGGCCGGCGCTCAGATCGGACATGAGGAAAATCCCTTCTCGTACTTCTCACGAGGCGCGCTCCAAGACGGCGGCGTCAGTCGCGGGCGTGGCCAGGGGTTCCCACCGGGAACCGTCGCGCTCGATCCATTGATTGGTTCTTCGGGCCAGCCCGAGCTCGATGCCCATCACATGGGCCAGCTCGGCTGGACGGACCCCGCGGGGTCGGGTCCCGAGCTCGGCGACGAGCCCGCTCCCGCTACCGCACGGTCCGGCGGAGGAAAGGTCGAGCACAGAGGGCCGCAGGTCATCGGTGACCGGACGCCCCTTGCGCTCGCGTGTGACGGGGAGGACCTCGGCGCCCAGCACCCGGGCGATGATGGCGGCGAGGCCGTCGGGGTCCACCTGTGGAACATCTATCTCCCATCGGCACGACGTCACTTCCTCCTGGAGTGACCCCGCCCCGTCGGGTAGGACCTGAGCGGCGACGACATCGACGCCGTCAGGGAGCAGAGAACTAAACGTCTGTGTGACCTCCTCGGGAGCCACCGGCTCACGCAGGGCCACATCGAGATACTCGGCCCGGGATTCACACCCGGTGGGCAGTGCCAGCCCGAAGCTCAGCTTGGGACGCGGCGAGAAGCCCTCGGTGTAGGCGATCGGTACCCGCGCCCGGCGCAGGGCCCGCTCCCACATCCGGGCCACGTCGCGGTGGCTCGTCCACCGCACCCGGCCGATCTTGGCGAATCGGATCCGCAGTCTCACGGGCCCGTCTCCGCTGAACCGGCCAGCACTGCTCCGGCCAGTACCGGAGTGGGGAGGAACCGCACCGGCACCATCCCCCCCGAGTCGAGATCCTGCCCGGTGCCCTGGCTGCCGCCGGCGGGGGCCACCGACGACGCCACCACGTGTTCGACGCCCAGTCCGGTGCAGGCCCCGCAGTCGTAACACGGCGTCCACCGGCAGTCCTCCAAGCCGTGTTCGGCCAGGGCCTCCTGCCAGTCCTGCCACAGGAAGTCACGGTGCAGTCCGGCCGACACGTGGTCCCACGGCAGGACCTCGTCTTCGTGGCGGTGCCGGTAGACGGCGTCGTCGAGCGTCAACCCCGCCCTCTCGAGCGCCGCGCTCCACAGACCCAGATCGAAGTGTTCGGACCACTCCTGGAACGTCCCGCCGGCCCGCCAGACATCCTCGATGACGGCACCCATGCGGCGGTCGCCCCGGCTGACGAGGCCCTCCACCGAGGTGGCCTCGGGATCGTGCCACCGCAACGACAACCCCCGTGCCCCCCGGACGGCGTCCTTCAGCACGATCACCTTGCGCCGGAGCTCCTCCATGGTGTTCTGGCCGAACCACTGGAAGGGCGTGTGGGCCTTGGGGACGAACCCGCCCACCGAGGCGGTGACGGTCACGTTGCGGTGGTACCGGCGGCCGATCTCGACACAGGCCTTGGCCAGAGCGGCGATCCCGAGGACGTCGTCGTCGGTCTCGGTCGGGAGGCCGATGAGGAAGTAGAGCTTGACCCTCTGCCACCCCTGGGAGAAGGCGGAGTCGACCGCCACGTACAGGTCCTCTTCGCGGATGAGCTTGTTGATGACCTGGCGCATCCGCCACGTCCCGCCTTCGGGGGCGAAGGTCAGTCCCGTCCGCCGCACCTTCTGGATCTCGGCCGCCAGGCCCACGGTGAAGGCGTCCACCCGGAGGCTCGGCAGGCTGACCGACACCTGGCCCGAGCACTCGGGGTCGTTGATGATCGAGCTCACCGTCTTCTCGATCCCCGAGAAGTCGGCCGAGGAGAGCGACGTGAGCGTCACCTCGTCGTAGCCCGTCCGGTCGAGACCGTCGCGCACCATCCGGTCGACCTGCTCCGCCGGCCTCTCCCGCACCGGCCGGGTGATCATCCCGGCCTGGCAGAACCGGCAGCCCCGGGTGCAACCCCGGAACACCTCGACGTTCAAGCGGTCGTGGACCACCTCGATCAGCGGGACGAGCTGTTCCTTCGGGTACGGCCACTCCCCCAGATCGGTGATCGTCCGCTTCTCCACCTTCTCGGGGACGCCGGCCATCCGCGGGGCGACCGCTGCGAGCCGACCGCCGGCGTAGGCGGGCAGGTAACACGAGGGGACGTAGACACCCGGAATCTGGGCCAGAGCCACGAGCAGGTCTTCCCGGACCTGTGAGTTCTGCGACTGCCATCGGCCGACCACGTCGGTGATGTCGCCCACCACCTCCTCGCCGTCACCGAGGACGAAGGCGTCGACGAAGTCGGCCATCGGCTCGGGGTTGAAGGCGCAGTGCCCGCCGGCGATCACGAGGGGGTCGCCCCCGGCCCGCTCGGCCGACCGCACCGGGACGCCGGCCAGGTCGATCAGGTTCAGGACGTTCGTGTAGGTCAGCTCGGCCGACAGGTTGAAGGCGAGGATGTCGAAATCGGCCGCCGGGCGGCTCGTCTCCACCGAGAACAGCGGCACCCCGGCCGCCCGCATGGCGGCCTCCATGTCCGTCCACGGGGCGTAGGCCCGTTCGGCGGCGGCGTCCGGGCGCTCGTTCAGGATCTCGTAGAGGATCTGCAGTCCCTGGTTGGGCAGGCCGATCTCGTACGTGTCCGGGTACAGCAGCAGCCACGCCACCCGTCCGGGCCCGTGATCGGGCGCGCGGGCCCCCAGTTCCCCCCCGATGTAGCGGGCCGGCTTGGTGACGTGGGCCAGGAGCGGTTCGATCCGTGGCCACAGTGAGGTCATGTGCCCGCCGAGTCTAGAGCCGCCCCGGGGCCGCCCGGGGCCTTCGGGCCCCCGCCGCCCGACGGCGACAGCCCGCTCAGGGGTGCGGGGTCGTGGTGGACGTGGTGCTGGTCGAGGTGGTGGTGGACGAGATCGTCCCCACCCCGGCCGGAGGGGTCAGGTCCACCGGGGCCACGGGGTTGGCCACCAGGTACTTAAACCCGTCGGCGGCCACCGGGGCGGCGGCCGAGGCGCCGTACCCACCCTTCTCGATGACGACGGCGATCAGGTACTGCGGGTCGACCTGCGGTCCCCACCCCACGAACCACGACGTCGGGACCTGTTCGCTGGCGCTGGCTGTCCCCGTCTTGCCCGCCAGGGACAGCTTGTCGAAGGGGAACCCGGCGAAGCTGCCGAAAGCGGTGCCGTTGGAGTCGTTCACCACTCCGTCGAAGCCGGCCAGCATGGCCTGGCGGTCGGCCGGTGACATCGCCACATGGCCCGCCACCTTGGGCGCGAAGGTCGTCACCACCTTGCCCGTCGACGTGACGATCCCGGCCGCGATCTCCGGCATGTACCGGGTCCCCCCGTTGGCGAAGGTGGCGTAGGCGACGGCCTGCTCGATAGGCGTGATCACGGTGTCGCCCTGACCGAAGGCCATCTCGATATTGCTCCCGGTGTACCACCCACCGTTGGGGTAGGCCTTTGGGTACTGGGCGTGCTCCTTGGCCGCCACCGAGGGGGAGCCCACCCGGGCGTAGTCGCCGGCGTCCTCTCCGGGTAGATCGATGCCGGTCTTCTCGCCATAGCTGTACTGGCCGGCCACGGTCTGGATGGGCTGCTCGCCGTAGCGGCTCCGGGCGGCCGGCGTGTCCCAGAACATGGCGCCGATGTTGTAGAAGAAGTCGTCGCTCGAGATGGTGAGCGCCTCGGTGACGTCGATGTAGGAATGGGGGTTCTCGCCGTCGTTGTCCCGAAGCGGCGCCGTGCACCCGTTCCCGCCGGACTGGCACCCCGGGATGTTGAAGATCCCGTTGTCGTAGTAGGTGTAGCCGGGGCTGATGAGACCGGTCTGCAGAGCCGCCGTGGCCGACGCCAGCTTGAAGGTGGACCCCGGGGTGTAGAAGCCGTTGATGACGCTGTCGCTCTGCGCACTGCCCAACTTGTTCAGGTCGCCCTGGGTGATCACCGACTTGTTCCAGATCGACGGGTCGTAGCTCGGCGACGACACCAGGGCCAGCACGGCGCCGGTCCGGGGGTCGAGGGCCACGGCGGCGCCCCCGGTGGGGTGCTCGACCTTGCCGGTCGCCTGGTCGACCGTGCCGTTCAGGCTCTGGATCTTGTTGTCGAGCGACGTCTGCAGGGTCTGTTCGAGACCGGCGTCGATGTTCGTCACGACGTTGTCGCCGGCCGTGGGCTGCGACTGACCGAGACTTCCCACCACGTTCCCACGGGCGTTCACCTCGACCTGGTTGATCCCGGGCTTTCCCCGCAGATACGGCTCGTACTGGTTCTCCAGTCCGTCTTGGCCGTAGTTGTCCCCGAGTTGGTAGTCCTTGTGCGCGCTGAGCTCGGCCCCGTTGATCTGCCGGACGTACCCGAGCATCTGCGCCCCCGTCGCCCCGTAGGGATGCGTCCGCAGTGTCCCCGAGGTGATGGAGACGCCGGGGAACAGAGACGCGTGCTCGTCGATGTAGAGCACGTCCGACACGGGGGCGTCGGTCAAGATCGGAACCGGCTCGTACAGGCTGAACTGCACGTTGTTGATGGCGTCGTCGATCGTGGCGGGGGTGAGGTCGAGCAGGGCGGCCAACTCGCTCACCACGTCGGGATGCGCCTGCGCGGCCACCCGCGCCAGGGTGATCGTCCGGGTCACCTGGTCGCCGACGAGGACGTTCGACCCCGTCCGGTCCACGATGAGCCCCCGTTGCGCGGGCACCTGCACCAGACGGACCTGGTTCTGGGCCACCGTCTGGGAATAGGCCGAGGTGTCGAGGACCTGGAGGTAGTACAGCCGGATGAACATCAGGGCGAAGAGGGCGGCGACGAGCACACCCACCACCCGCAGCCGCACGATCGTCCGGGGGGCCGACGGTTCGCTCGAGGGCATGACCCGGTCGACGACGGACCGACGGGGGCGCATCCGCGGTGCGGCCGGCGCCTTCTGGCGCGCCGGACGGGCCGCCTTCGGTTTGGGGTAGAAGTGACCGCCACCGAAGGGATGGCGGAGCCGTCCCCCCCGACGCACCGCCTTGGCCTGCCGGGAGCGCCGGGGTGTGTCGGCCGTTCGCAACGTCCGGGCGAAACGCCCACGCCGCCTCATCGGGATCCCGCGCCGGCACCGGCCCCGCGGCCCGGTGGGGCCGCCGGGGGCATGGCCCACGCCACCATCCGCACGACGGGTGTGGCTAGCACCACGGCCGCCGGGGTGGCCACCGCCAGGGCGGGTACCAGATCGGCGGTGAGAGCCCCCGGTTCTCCGAGCACGGCCCCCAGGATCGCGTACGCCGACAGCCCCACGGCGGTCGCCCCCGCCGACGCCACCAGCGGCAACCACCACGAGCTGCGCACGAGCCCCCGGGTGGCCAGGCCGGTCCCGTAGCCGAGCAGGCACCCGACCAGGGCGGACAGGCCGAAGGTGGTGGGGAGGAAGAGATCGGCCAGCAGCCCGGCGGCGAAGCCGAAAGCCGCACCCCGGTCAGGACCGGCCATGTACCCGGCGGCCACCGGTAGCAGCAGCATGGCGTCCGGGTGCGCCCCGGCCACCCGGACGCTGTCGAGGAGCGTGTTCTGCACGGCCAGGACCACGAAGAGGACGAGGGTCATCCGGGCCAGGTCGGACGACGTCATCGACGCCGTCTGCGGTCGGACTGCGGGTGCGGTGCCATCTCCGGGCGCCCGTCAGGAGGACGGCTGCCACTGCAGCACGTCGACGTAGCTCAACCGGGCCAGATCGACCACGGGAGCGGCGGTGACCAACTCCTCGGTCGCCGTCGGCGTGGACGAGAACCGGCTGACCCGGGCGACGGGGATGAGGGGCGGAAACGCCAAGTTGGGCACACCACTGGTGGTGAAGACCTCGCCCTTGTGCAGGACGGTCCCGGGGATGATGTCGGACACGGTGAGGGACCTCCCGATCCCCTCGCCGGCCACCAGGGCCTGGTTCCCGCTCGACGACCCGAAGGTCACACCGACTTTGGAGCTGGGATCGGTGATCAATTGCACGGTGCACGTCGTCGACGACGTGGCGATCACCGTACCGACGAGCCCGGCACCGCCGACGACGGGCATCCCGAGGTCGACACCACTGGTCGTCCCGGCGTCGAGCTCGACGGTGGCGTCGAAGTTCGAGGAGTTGAGCGCGATGACCTGGGCGGCGACGGTCGGGATGTTCTGGGTCCATGGCAGGTGATCGAGCGCCTCCTGGGCCCGCAACGCATTCTGCGTCGCCTGCTCGGCCAACGCCCGGCGCTGGTACTGCCCGACCTCGGCGCGCAGCTTGGCGTTCTCCGTCTGGAGCTCCCCGCCGTTGAAGGCGCCGGCCAGGAAGCCTCCGATCGGACGCGTCACCGCATCCACCCCGCGCTGGACGGGAGAGAAGGCGTCGCTGGCCGCACTCTTCAACCTCGTGATGGCCCCGTGGGCGTCGCCGCGGTAGTCGAGCGTGATGATCGTGATCGACGCCAGAACCAGAAGCACGATTGTGAGCCGGGGGCGTCGGGACCGGCGCGTCCTGGCCACGTCGGATCTCGCTCAGGCGCCGCCGGCTCCACCACCGGCCGCAAGGCCCGACGGCGACCGCCTGTCAGCGGGGGCGAACCGGGCGCCGCGCCAGGCGCGGGCGCCCATCACCCGGCGGAGGAGGTGATGAGGACCTGCTTGAGGGCGTCGAACTCCTCGAGGCACTGTCCGCTGCCGATGGCCACGCAGTTGAGCGGGTCCCGGGCGACGACGATGGGCATGCCGGTCTCCTCCTGGAGACGGGCGTCGAGCCCGTGCAGCAGGGCGCCGCCCCCGGTCAGGACGATCCCCTGCTCCATGATGTCGGCGGCCAGTTCCGGCGGCGTCTTGTCGAGGGTGACTTTCACCGCGTCGATGATGGCCGACACGGGCTCGTCGATGGCCCGGCGGATCTCTTCGGTCGAGACGACGACGGTCTTCGGAAGTCCGGTGACGAGGTCACGACCGCGGATCTCGGCGTGCAGCTCCTCCTCGAGGGGAAAGGCCGACCCCAGGGCGATCTTGATCTCCTCCGACGTCCGTTCACCGAGGGCCAGGCTGTACTCCTTCTTGATGAAGGAGATGATGGCCTCGTCGAGCTCGTCGCCGCCGATGCGCACCGACTGGCTGGTGACGATCCCACCGAGGGAGATGACCGCCACTTCGGTCGTCCCCCCGCCGATGTCCACCACCATGTTCCCCGTGGGCTCGTGGACCGGCAGTCCCGCTCCGATGGCCGCGGCCATCGGCTCCTCGATGATGTACGCCTTGCGGGCGCCGGCGTACTCGGCCGCCTCCATGACGGCCCGTTGCTCCACCCCGGTGATCCCCGACGGGACGCAGATGACCATCCGGGGCTTGGCGAACCGGCGCTGGTGGACCCGCTGGATGAAGTAGCGGAGCATCTTCTCGCAGATCTCGAAGTCGGCGATGACCCCGTCCTTGAGCGGCCGGATGGCCTGGATGTGGCTCGGCGTCCGGCCGATCATCCGCTTGGCCTCGGCCCCCACGGCCAGGGGACGGCCGTCCTTGACGTTGACGGCGACGACCGAGGGCTCGTTCAGGATGATGCCGCGGCCGCGCACGTAGACGAGGGTGTTGGCGGTACCCAGATCGACCGCCATGTCGCGGCCAAGTAGAAAGAACCGATTGTCCTTCATGCGCTTCGATCCACCTCGTGATCTGCGCGGGGGCTGCCACCTCGTGGATGAGCCCCCGTCGGGGGGTGCTAGGGAGTCGCCCCAGGCTAGGTGACCTGGGGGGATGGCACAAGGCGCGGTTTACGCTTGTCATCGTCTCAGCCCGTGACGCCCGGACCACGGCGCGAGCACGGTTCCGGGGTGTCACCGCTCCCCGCTGCGCCCCGGCCAACTCCGGAAGGACGCTACGACAACGCCGGAAGGACGCTACGACAACTCGGGAAAGAAGATGCCGATCTCACGTCGCGCCGACTCGGCCGAGTCGGACCCGTGGATCAGGTTCTCGGTGAGGATCGTGCCGAGATCTCCGCGGATCGTTCCCGGGGGCGCGTCGGCCGGATCGGTGGGGCCCATCAGCGTCCGCACGATCCGCCAGGTGTCCGGCGGACCCTCGACCACCAGAACCATCGACGACGACCGGGTGATGAAGGCCACGAGCTCACCGTAGAAGGACTTGCCCTGGTGCTCCTCGTAGTGCCGCCCGGCGGTCTCCTCGTCGACGGTCCGCAGCGAGGCGGCGACCAGGCGGAGCCCCTTTCGCTCGAGCCGGGCGATGATCTCACCGGCCAGTCCGCGTTCGACGGCGTCGGGTTTGCAGATCACCAGGGTGCGTGTCATCGGCGGGAGGCTACCGGGGCGGACACCCGGCGTCGACACGCCGCGATCCGCGCACCCTCAGCCGTCGCCCGGGCCGAAGGCGTCGTCGAGGGCGTCGTCGAGGGCATCCGACACCGCGCGCTGACTCGTCGACGGGACGAGCAGAGGTCGGGCTTCGGCCACCACGTAGAGAGAACCGGTCACGACGAGACGCCCGTTGGCGGAGAGGCGACTGCGGGCCAAGGCCAGAGCATCAGCCGTGGAGTCGACGGCCTCGGCGTCGAGGCCGGCGGCCCGTGCGGCGTCGGCAATGGCGACGGCGGGCATCGCCCGCGGTGACGGCGCCGTGCACGCCACCACCGTCCGCACCCCGATCGGGATCAACGCGTCCAGCATGGCGCTCGGGTCCCGACCTTCCAGCATGCCGACGACCACCACCGTCTCACCGTCGGTCGGCAACTCGTCGATGAGACCCTGGGCCAGTGCGTGGGCTCCGGCAACGTTGTGGGCCCCGTCGAGTATCACCAGGGGAGCGCGACCCACCACCTCCATCCGACATGGCATCGTCACCGATCCACAGGCGTGTTCGACGACCTCGGGGGCCAACGGTGTCCCGAAGAACGCCTCGGCCGCGGCCACCGCGATCGCCGCGTTCTCGGCCTGATGGGCCCCGTGCAGGGGCAGGTACACCTCGGGGTACTCGGCCCCCGGGGTGCGGAGGTCGATCAGCCGCCCTCCCACGGCCACCCGGCTGCGCTCGCAGGCGAAATCGACCCCTCCCACCCAGGTCCCCGCGGCGCCGGCCTCGTCGGCGGCGGCGGCGAAGACCGCCAGGAGCTCGCTGTCCATCTCCCCCACCAGGACCGTGCAGCCGGCCTTGATGATCCCCGCTTTCTCGCCGGCGATGTCGCGGAGCGTCGGCCCGAGCACCTCGACGTGGTCGTAGCTGACGTTGGTGATCACGGCGACGTCGGGCGTGACGACGTTGGTGGCGTCCCAGCGGCCGCCGAGACCGACCTCCACCACGGCGACGTCGACGGCGCTGTCGGCGAACCACCGGAAGGCGGCGGCCGTGAGAAGTTCGAAGCGCGTCGGGCGCTCGGTGAGCATCGGTTCGATCAGGGCCAGCGACCCCAGGACCTCGGTCAACTCGTCGTCGTCGATCGGCTCTCCGTTGCGGGCCAGACGTTCGTTGACGGTCTGCAGGTTGGGACTCGTGAAGGTGCCCACGGTCAGACCGTTGGCCATGAGGAGCTCCGTCAGGATCCGAGCCGTCGACCCCTTGCCGTTGGTGCCGGTGATGTGCACCACCGGGCAGGCGCGTTCGGGATCGCCGAGGAGCCGGCACAGCTCGGTGATGCGGTCGAGCGTCGGCGCCGCCAACCGGGTGGGCATGGACGCTTCGTAATTGGTGTGCTCGTCGAGCCAGGCCAGGACCTCGTCCCGACGGGCGTCTGTCCCGACCTGGTCGGGACTACGGCCGGCCAACGCCAACTCTTTGGGTCAGGAAGCAGCTCGACGCGTGCGGACCGCTTTCGCCGACTCGCCCTGCGGTACGAGCGTGGGGTGGACCCGGTCGAGAACGACGGCACGGTCGATCATGCAGCGACCGATGTCCGTCCGGCTCGGCAGGTCGTACATCACCTCGAGGAGAACCTCTTCGAGAATGGCCCGCAGTCCCCGCGCCCCCGTGCCGCGCAGGAGGGCCTGCTCGGCCACGGCCTCCAGGGCGTCGTCGCCCAGCACCAATTCGACCCCGTCGAGCTCGAACACCCGCCGGTACTGCTTGACCAGTGCGTTCTTGGGCTCGACCAGGATGCGGACCAGCGCCTCCTTGTCGAGACTGGACACGGCCCCGACGACCGGGAGCCGGCCGATGAATTCCGGTATCAGTCCGAACTTGATCAGGTCCTCGGGGAGCACGTGACGCAGGACCTCGTCGTCACGGGGCTCGGTGCTGCGACGGACCTCGGCGCGGAACCCGATTCCCTTCCGCCCGATCCGGCTCTCGATGATCTTGTCCAGTCCGGCGAAGGCCCCACCACAGAGAAAGAGGATGTTGGTGGTGTCGATCTGGATGAATTCCTGATGGGGGTGCTTGCGGCCGCCCTGGGGAGGCACCGAGGCGGTCGTGCCCTCCAGGATCTTGAGCAGCGCCTGCTGGACCCCTTCACCCGAGACGTCACGCGTGATCGACGGGTTCTCGCTCTTGCGGGCGATCTTGTCGATCTCGTCGATATAGATGATCCCCGTCTCGGCCCGCTTGACGTCGTAGTCGGCGGCCTGGATCAACTTGAGAAGGATGTTCTCCACGTCCTCGCCCACGTACCCGGCCTCGGTCAGCGCGGTGGCGTCGGCGATGGCGAACGGCACGTTGAGCATCCGGGCGAGCGTCTGCGCCAGCAAGGTCTTCCCGCACCCCGTCGGCCCCAGGAGGAGGATGTTCGACTTGGCCAGCTCGACCTCCGTCGCCTGGGTCGGTCCCGCCTGCACCCGCTTGTAGTGGTTGTAGACGGCGACGGACAGGATCTTCTTGGCGTACTCCTGCCCGATCACGTAGTCGTTCAGGAACTCGAAGATCTCCCGGGGCTTCGGAAGGTCCTCGAACGACAGCTCCGTGGTCTCGGCCAGCTCCTCGGCGATGATGTCGTTGCAGAGGTCGATGCACTCGTCACAGATGTAGACACCCGGACCCGCGATCAGCTTCTTGACCTGTTTCTGTGACTTGCCACAGAAACTGCACTTGACCAGGTCCCCACCGTCCCCGAACTTCGCCACCGTCTCCCCTTCCTCCGGTCAAGCCTAAGCCACGCCGACGACTTCGGCGGCCGCGATGGCATCACGAGTGGTGATCACTTCGTCGATGAGACCGTAATTCACTGCCTCCTCAGCCGTGATGACGAAGTCCCGGTCGGTGTCACGGGCGATCTTGTCGACCGCCTGTCCGGTATCCCCCGAGAGCATCGAATTCAGAAGATCCCGCATCCGGATGATCTCCTTGGCCTGCAATTCGATGTCGCTGGCCTGTCCGGCGGCGCCGCCCCAGGGCTGGTGGAGCAGGATCCGCGCGTGGGGCAGGGCGAAGCGCTTTCCCTGCGCCCCGGCCGCCAGGAGGACGGCCGCGGCCGATGCCGCCTGCCCGAAGCAGAACGTCGAGACATCGGGCTTCACGAATTTCATCGTGTCGTAGATGGCGAACAACGCCGTGATGTCGCCACCGGGGGAATTGACGTACAGGGAGATGTCCTTGTCCGGGTCCTCGTATTCGAGGAAGAGCATCTGGGCGCAGATCAGGTTGGCGACGGTGTCGTCGATCGGCGTCCCCAGGATGATGATCCGTTCTTTGAGAAGCCGCGAGTACAGGTCGTACCCCCGCTCGCCCCGACTCGTCTGCTCGATGACGGTGGGGACCAGGTACCCATGGGCATTGCCGACAACGTTCATGCTTCGGCCTCCACGGTGGCTTTCTCCGTCACGGCTTCGGGTTGCAGGTCATCACGGTCAACGGGCTTTCCTTCCTCGTCGACCAACGCAACGTGGTCGAGCAGCCACTCGAGCGCCTTCGCCTTTCTCTGATCCGAGCGTACCGCGGGGAGCCTCCCAGCGCGGTCGAGTCGGCGCCTCAAATCTGCCCCCGTGGTGCCCGCCTGCTCGGCCATGTCGGCCACCACGGCGTCGAGGTCATCGTCGCTGACCTCCATGTTCTCGGCGTCGGCGAGCGCTCTCAGCGCGAGATCGACGCGCACGGCGCGGGTCGCCTCCGCCTGGAGCTCGCCCAGCAGGCTGTCCCGGTCCCGACCCGACGCCTGGAGGAACTGCTCGAGAGAGATGTGCCTCTGCTCGAGCCGGTGACCGAGATCGTGAAGCCGTTCACGCACCTCGGTGTCGATCAGGGCCTCCGGGGGGTCGTCCTGGACCAGCTCGACCAGCGCCTCGAGGGCCCGGGAGCGCAGCGCCATCTGGGCCTGCATGACCTTGACCTGGCTCAGCTTCGTCCTCAGGTCGTCACGGAGCTCGGCGACGGTGTCGAACTCCGACGCCTCTGCCGCCCAGGCGTCGGTCGGCTCGGGCAGCACCTTCCGCTTGATCTCCTTGACGAGGACACGGAACGACGTGGGCTCCCCGGTGCCCTCGGGACCGGGGACGTCGGCACTGAACTGCACGATGTCGCCCACCGACGACCCTCGGAGCTGGTCGTCGAGTCCGGGGATGTCGGATCCCGACCCCACCTCGTACAGGTAGTCCTCGACGTCGAGGTCGTCGCCGACGGACCGGGTGCCATGGAGGTCGATGGACACGTAGTCGCCGTCGCGCGCCGGTCGGCTCACCACCTCGAGCTCACCTGACTGCTCCCTGACCCGATCGACCTGCGCATCGACGTCCTCGTCGGTCACGTCGATGCCGGGTACGGTCACCACCAGACCGGCGTAACCGGCGATGGACACGGTGGGACGGACCTCGACGAGCGCGTCGAAAGTGAGCGGGCCCGCCGCCTCTCCGGAGGTGATGTCGATCTCCGGGGCGGCGATCGGGTCGACTTCGGTGTCCACCACCGCGCGCGCGTAGAGATCCGGGAGCGCGTCGCTTATCGCCTGCTGCCGCAGCGCCTCCGCTCCGCCCAGTCGCGCTTCGAGGACGGGCCGCGGGACGCGACCGGGCCGGAAGCCGGGGACACGCACGTCGCGCGCCAGGCGTCGGACCGTGGAATTGAGGGCCTCGTCGACCTCCGATTCGTCCAGTTCGACGGAGAGACGGACCCGGTTCCCCTCGACCGGGGCTGCTGTCGCACGCATAAGAAGGGCACAGTCTACCGGCCCCCGTCGCTCTTCTCGTCCAGCCGGCCGGGGGTCGAGCGCTCAGATCATGAACGCCATCGAGTCGACCACACGCTCACCCAGTTCCGTGTCACCGCGGATCTCGACCAGGCCGGCGCCCCGGGCCGCCTCACCCGCCACACGGCCGCAGCCGAGACGCCAGAACACCTCCAGGTCCATCCGTAATTCGACCGTGGGATCCGACTCGAACGCGGGGTCGACGGCCGCCCGTCCACCGCGCACCACGACGTCGAGACGCCGGGGCTCACTCCCCGTCAGTTCGAACCGAACAGCGGACCCCTCCGGTGCTCCCGCCTTCTTCCCCACGATGAAGGGCATGGCCGACGCCAGACGTTCGATGGCCAGCGCGGCGGCCGCACCGTCGCGATGGCCGGGTCGGGCCGTCGCCACCCGCATGTCCTGTTCGTGCACCCAGCAGTCCATCACCCGGACCCGCATGAACTCCCGGTACGGCACCGTGCCCACGGGACTCGGCCCCACCTCGTCGAAGCGCGCCGACGGCCACGACCGCAACTGCTCGAGCCGGCGTGTCGTCACGTCCCGGAAGATGTCCAGCACCTCCGGACCGCTCTGGGTCCGGAGCGCGACAACCCATCCTTCATTGCGCGCACCCACCTCGTTGTGGACGTGTGCCGGCGTCGACACCGGATCGGGGGCGGTCTCACCGAGCAGCGATCGTTCGGTTCCCACCATGTGGGACAGCACGTCGCGCACCGTCCATCCCGGGCACTCCGACGGCAGCTCCCACTCGGCGGCGTCGAGGACGTCTCCGAGCTGTCCGATGGCGGTCCATGTCTCGTCGAGAACATCGACCACCGGTTCGCTCGATCCGGTTCCCACGCTCTCCCCTTCCCCTGAGCCCGCCGCCGGTTCCCCTGTGCCCGCCGCTGCGAGAGCCATCATTCACCACGTCGGCATGCATTGCGCCAGGTCCCGGTTCGATTCGGAGCCGGGAACATCACCGCGCAAAGCGACGAACTACCCACTTTCTGTTGGAGACATCGACGCGGAACGTCCCGTAGGCGCAGGTGGAGCCGGTGGGCACGGCATCATGCCTGAGCATCCACGTGCACCGGCACCCCTCGCAGTAGGTTCGATCCGACCCCTTAGCGGGGCGCAGCAGATTGAGGAGGCCAACGTGGCGTCGTACGAGGGCTACTGCGTTAAATGTCGGGAGAAGCGGCAGTTCGACGGCAACGAGGTCGAGCTGGCCAACGGTAGGCGTGCCGCCCAGGGCACCTGCCCGACCTGCGGTACGAAGATGAATCGGATCCTGGGAAAGAAGTGACGGGGTAGCGCACGCGAGGCCCGGCGAGACCGGGCCTCGATCATCTACCGGCGGGCGACCGCTTCGAGCAGTGCTCCCTCACGCAGGCCCCATTCGCTCACCACGAAGTGGTCGACTCCGAGTTCCTCTGCGAAGGTCTCGAGGATCGTCGCGCCGATGGGAAGCATCGGAGCTCGCCGCGGGGGCATGCCCGCCAGCGCCAGTCGTGCCCTGAGGTCGAGGACGGCGAGCTGGGCGGCGAGCTCGACGACCTGGGTGGTGGGCAACTCGACCTGGTTGACCTCGGTCGTGCGCCCTGACGGTCTCCCCCGCGTCCGGGCCGTGGCCAATCGGGCCAGGGCGCGCGCCGTCCCGCCGCTGGCGACCGTTCGGGCCATCACTCCCGGATAGGCGGCCAACACCGAGCGCACCGGAGCCAGCGCTTCCACCGTCCGGTTCCGGATGGCGACGCGGTCGGCCACCGTCAACGGGTCGCCCGTGGCCAGCTGGCCTTGGAGCCGCGTCGCCCCCACCGGTGCGCTCGTCGCCAGCATGACCTCGTGGGCATTGCCGACGGCGACCTCGAAGCTCCCGCCCCCGAGATCGAGCCCGAGAACGGTTCCCTCCCCGATCCAGACACCGGCCCGCTGACCACCGAAACACAGCCGAGCCTCCTCCTCACCGTCGAGGACGCGCACGGGTGTCCCCACCGCCCGTTCGAGCCGCGCCACCACCTGGGGTCCATTGGTGGCGTCGCGCAGGGCGGCGGTGGCCAGGGCCACGACCACGTCGGGCCGGACCTCGTCCAGAGCGCGGCGAAGGCGGGTGGCGGCGGCGACCGAGGCGGCCACGCGGTCGGCAGGGATCGATCCCCGGGCGCCGACGGCGAACCCGAGGTTCAGCGACGCGCGACGGCGCAAGACAGGTTCCAATGTCCCGCACGGACCGGCGTCGCACGCCAGAACCTGAAACGAACTGCTCCCGAGATCCCAGACGGCGGCCCGTACCGGCACGGGTGCGACCGTAGCCGCATCGACCCCGACGGCGCGGTATCGATCCCGACCCCTCCCCTGTTGTCCTGTGCTGTCTTGTCCTGTGCCGTCCTGTGTTCCCTACGCCCAGTCCGGCGAGCGCCGCGCAGAGGTGGCGATTCGCAACCATCCCGACATCGTGGAAGCCTGGGTCGCGACCTCGCGCCCCGTCGCCCGAGGTCGGCGAAAGGAACAGCGTGGCTGAAAGCGAGGACGTGGACGCGGCCAAGCTCCTGGCGTTCATCGAAGCTCAGACCAAGCGTCTCAAGAAGACAGATCTCGAAGAGCTGTCCCCGCTGAAACTCAGCCGGGCCGTCGCCGCCATGGCCGACATGTCCGACGAGGCGGCGCCGGACTCCGGGAGTGCGGTCTTCCTCACCGCCTGGAGACGCACCGAACAGTGCCATCACTTCTGGGGCCCGACGGTGGGCCAGGAGCGGTTCTGCACGAAGTGCCAGGTGCCGCGCAGCGCGCTCGCTCCCGACGACGACACCGGCACCGCCCGTCGCCGCAACTGAAATCTTCGGCCGTCGCCGTCTCACACCGCGGGCCACGGTCCCGCCGGAGACGACGACCCGATACCGTGCAGCCGTGCGGATCGGCGTCCTCCTGCTTCCCACGGACCCGTGGTCGGAAACCGTGGCCCGGGCGTTGCGGCTCGAAGGGCTCGGATACGACCACCTCTGGACCTACGACCATCTTTCCTGGCGCCGCTACCGCGACCTTCCCTGGCATGCGACGATCCCGTGGCTGGCGGGGTTGGCCACCGCCACCACCACGGTGCGGCTCGGCACGATGGTGACCTCTCCGAACTTCCGTCACCCGGTGACGCTGGCCAAGGACGCCATGACCCTCGACCACATCTCCGACGGGCGCCTGACGCTCGGAGTGGGTGCGGGGGGCCTGGGTTTCGACGCCACGGTGCTCGGGGGCGACCTCCTGTCGTTGCCCGACCGCCGCCGGCGTCTATCCGAGTTCGTCGCGCTCCTCGACGAGCTCCTGCGCGAGCCGACGACCTCGTTCCACGGCGCGTACTACACGGCCGAAGAGGCGCGCATGCTTCCGGGCTGTGTCCAACGCCCCCGGCTCCCCCTGGCGCTGGCGGCCGGAGATCCGAGCACGTTGGCTCTGGTGGCGCGCTACGCCGACGCCTGGATCACCTACGGCGACTCCTCGCACCGCGACCTGACGGCGAAGGGGACAGAGAGCGCCGTCAAGCGTCAGGCCGATCTCCTGACCGAGCAGTGCGCTGATCTCGGCCGTGATCCGGGGTCGATCGCTCGCATCTACCTGAGTGGCAACACCGACGAGAGGCCACTGGCCAGCCTGGCCGCCTTCACCGACCTGGTCGGTCGCTACGACGCCCTCGGCTTCACCGACATCGTGTTCCACCACCCCCGGGCGGACGATCCGGTGTGGAACGACCCCGAGGAGATCGTCGAGGCGATCGCGTCGGAGGTCCTGCCCGCAGTCCGGTGAGCAGTCAGAAAGCGCACACCGACGCGTACCTGATCTGCGCCACTCCCCGCACCGGTAGTTCCCTGCTGTGCGGACTGCTCGAGTCCACCGGGGTCGCCGGCCGTCCCGAGTCGTACTTCCGCCAGCCCGACGAGCGGTCGTGGGCCGGCCGGTGGGGCATTGCCCGCACGCCCGACGGGCCGTTCGGGTATGCCGACTACGTCCGGGCGGCGATCGCCGCCGGCAGGACCGAGAACGGCGTATTCGCGGCACGGATCATGTGGGGGACTCAGGACGAGATGGTCGACAAGCTGGGGACGGTCTATCCGGAACTCGCCGGTGCCGATGTCGACCTGCTGAACCGGGCGTTCGGCCAGACGCGCTATGTCCACCTCCGACGCGACGATGTTCTGGGACAGGCCGTGTCCTGGCTCCGGGCGGAGCAGACCGACGTGTGGTTCGAGACCGGCCCGTCCCGACATCAGCAGTCGGCACGGGAACCCCGCTTCGATTTCGACCGGATAGGCGATCTGGTCCAGATGATCGGTGACCACAACGCAGCATGGCGGCGATGGTTCGCGTCCTTCGGCATTCGTGCCCACCTCGTGCGGTACGAAGACCTTCACTCCGACCCCGTCGGTGAGACCCGCGCCATTCTCGACTTCCTCGGCCTCGAGCCGCCGCCCGGAGTCGAGATCGTTGCCCGGCACCGGCGCATGGCCGACGACCTCAACGCCCGATGGATCGACCGCTACCGCGCCGAGATGGCGAGACGCTGAACGGCCAGGCGTTCGCCTCCTTTGAGCGCCATGGCCCGGGCCGCCTTCTTGACCACCGCTGCCCCGCACACCGACGGCGGCGCCTGACCGGTGGTGGCACAGATGGCGGCAGTGAGGTAATTCGCCGTTCCCACAATGGCCTGCGTGCTCGGATCGCCCGGATGCGTCAGCCGGGCGGCGATCGTCGCTTGGTCCCAGCCGCTCAGGAGGCTCGGGGAGAAGCTCGGTGACAGCACGAAGACCTCGTTCCCGATGTCGAGGAAGGGATAGCCGTCGCTGTCGTCGTACCGTTGCCACAACGTCGCTTCCTGCGCCGTCAGTGGATCGAGTACGGAGTTCGTTCCGGGTCCGTCGACGTCGTTGCCCGAATGCTCCGACATGGCCAGGGCGATGTACCGACTGGAGTAGGTCGCTCCATGGAAGGAGAACGTGGCCGTCGACGGGTCGACGTCCCACGGGGACGACGTCGTCTCCTGCAGGTCGGAGAAGGACCCGAAGCGGCTGAACGCCATGATGATCGCCCAGCGCTCGATCGCACAGTACGGGCAAAACACGGCCCCGACGAACACAGCACCCGGCCGGCCGCCGACGACGAGCTTCGGTTGACCCCGCTGGATCGTCGGTGGAGTGACGATCGACTGCGGTGGGACTCCGACCTGGTCCATCACACCGGGCGGCACGTTCGTCAACCGCCCGATGACGTCGGACGAAGCCGGGGAGACCCGTGGTGCGATCGGATCGACCGGCGACTGCGTGCTCGAGGACGACGGGGAGGAGTTGATGGACAGCGCCCCCGACGAGTAGAGAGCCACCGCCCCCACCAGCCCTACGGCGCCGATGAGGAGTCCGGACGTCGCCAGTGCCTTGCCCCGCTTCCGTTCGGACGACGACCGGATCTGCGAGAGCGCGACGATGCCGAAGATGACGGCCAGAACCGACCCCAAGCCACCGATCCACAGAAGCGCCAAGACCAACGAGGCAATCGCCAGGCCGCTGGTGATCGGCGGTGCCGGCTGACCAGGCCACGCGGCAAATCCGTACGGGCTCTGAGCCATGGGGATCCCGTACGGGCTCTGGGCCATCGGCATCCCGTACGGGCTCTGGGCCATGGGTGCCGGCTGTGGCGGGGGAATTGCGGGAGGCCCCGCCGACGGGATTGCCGGAGGCACTGGTGGAGGAGTTGCCGGAGGAACCGGTGGCGGCACGTAGCCGGGATGCTGCTCCGGCGGGTACCAGCGGCCGTCCGAGGCCAGCCACCAGCCCGGACCCTGCGACATCTCGCTCATTGCCCTGACAACACTAGAAGGCCACGGTCGGCCCTCGTGATCTTTACGACGACCGCGTCACGGCCGCGGTGCACAATCCCATCGTCCGCTCACACACGCGAAAAGAGGCGACGGTGACTCAGGCGGGCAACGGGAAGAACGTTGTGTTCGTGCCGTTGATCCCCACCGTGAGGTCCTGGATGAGAGCCTGTTGGACGTCAGGTGTCTGACTCCACCCGGCGTCGACCGCAACTTGCACGGCAACCAGGCGGTCCGTTCCGGCGCTGGCCAGCGCCGAGGAGTAGCTCTGATAGGAGTTCCCGGTCCACCAGTCGCCCTGGGTGGCGTCATCTGTGGCCAGGCCCTGCTGCGGAGTGCATCCTCCGTAGGGTTGGGTCCCGAAGTACACCCAAAAGGCTTGAGCGTCCTTCAAGCGGTGATCCCCGGCCGGAAGGACCACGACGGAGAAGCGCGGAGCTCCACCCGAGCACGTCCCCTCGGTCACCTCGTATCCCGTGCTGAGGGCAGTCAACTGGCTCAACGTCGTGGTGGCGGGCAGGTTCACGCTGATCAACCCGTAGCCGTCGTTCACCGAGGTCAGCATGGCACCGACTCCCCCGCCGCTCTCCTTGACCTTCTTCGCCGCTCCACTGCTGTTGGGTTGCCCGTTGGTCCCGTGCGACAAATGGGCGCTCTCCGTGGCGCCCGCAAATGCGGACGTCGCGCCCACGCTCACGAACAACGAGGCGGCGGCTGCACTTATGGCCAGACGGCCGAATACCGTGCGATGTCTCATCTCTGTGCCCCTCCCCTAGTACCGACGACCGCCCGACCCTGCTTTCGAGCAGAGAGCCCGCGCGCGTTCGAAGCCCAAAGACTACCAAGACCGGGTCCCGGCTGCCCTGCCCGACGCGGACAGGACCACGGGCACCGTTCACGGTCATGGCAGTCATCAATCGACACACCGACCCACGCCCGTCCGCACAACGCGGCACACAACCTCCGAAGAAACATCTCATCACGAGGACCATCCGTCACGCCGACGTCGTCGTCGGGTGACGGCATCCGGGGGTCCGCCGGCGTGGGGCGGGGGATCCCGCCGTTCGGTCTAGTTCGCCTACGCTGTCCTTCGGTAGGTCCGACGAAGTCTTCCGGGCGTGTGTGTTCCGGCGTGGGCGCGGAGGACGACCTCGGGGAACGAATCTGGGATGTGCCAGGTCAGTCTCGAGGGACACGGGGAGTAGCGCAGCACGGTAGCGCACCTGCTTTGGGAGCAGGAGGTCGGGGGTTCAAATCCCCCCTCCCCGACCAGTGTCCTGATTCGAACGCCACTCCCCGACCGGTGGAGCGCCGCCGGTCGAAGCCGTCAATCGACGCCGCTCGCGCGGGTAACCTCAGAGCCATTCTGCGGGCGTAGCTCAATGGCAGAGTCCCAGCCTTCCAAGCTGGTCATGCGGGTTCGATTCCCGTCGCCCGCTCCCATGTCGCCGGCCTCTCAGCGCCTGAAGATCAGGATGTCGGCTGCGCGGTCGAAGACCTGCGGGGGCACGTCGAGGGTGGCCGAGAGGTCATTCAAGGACTCGAATCCGCCGATGGTGTCACGCAGCGACACGATCTGATGAGCCAGCGACGCGTCGATTCCGGGCAATGCGGTAAGCGTCGCGGGGCTCACGTGGTTGACGTCCACCAGTCCACCGTCGTCGAAGCGACGCTCAAGTTCGGGACGCCCGATCTGGAGTTCGTCGGCCAATTGAGGGTTCGTGGCGACGATCTGCCGGGCCTGTGCCCGCAGACGCAGGCGCTCCTTGGCCTCGTCGATGGCGAGTTGCTGCGAGGTCGCAGTCGGCAGCAGCGCCGGACGAATGGCGAAGGCGTGAGCGGTCGCCACCGCCGTGAGGACGAGTGCAAGGGCTGTGCCGACGTTGGCCTGCCAGTTGCTGTCACTGTCCGGTCCACCCAGGAGATAGAACGCTGCAAAGGCGACGACCCCGTAGAGAGCCGCGCACCAGCCGAGAGCCTTGCTCCGCAGACGTATGGCGGCATAGGTGAACGTGAACGGCGCCCCCATGCCCAGCGTGGGTACCGGAATGACGGCCCAGATCACGGAGAGAATCTGGTTTCTCCGAGTCTGGCTTCTGCGAGAGGGCCGGGCCGATGCTGCCGCGTGTTTCGGCGCGGATCGCCTGCTGCCGCGGACCGATGTCGTGCGGGGCGGAGACGCGATATCGGTGGTGCGCACGTTCATGGCGTCGGCCTTGACGGAGCTAAAGATGTCGGCCATATCGTAGTGCCCGCCCCGCGTGGCACTCAACCAGTTCTCTTCGCCGGCCCACTGCCCGGATCGGGGGCGAACCCGGCTGGAACCGACACCGCCGAGCAACCCACCACACGGGCCCTCAGGTCACGACGTCGGCGTAGATCCGCACCGGCCCGACGGCGCGTCGGACCGAACCACCGTCGCGCGACCGGCGGGTTCCGACTGACGGGGCGGCGTCACGTACCGACCGTGAGCGTGAACGGCTGGTCCACGGACTGGCCCCTCATGCCCTGTCCGAAGGTGGCCTTGATCGTGAAGTGGTAGACGCCGGCTTTTGTCGGAGTGCCCGAGATCAGGGCCGTGCCGTTGCCCTGGTCGACGAGCTTCAGGTGCTTCGGTAACTTGCCCTTCTTCGTGATCGAGGGGACCGGGGTCCCGGACGTGGTCACCGTGAACGAGAAGGGCGAACCAACCGTCGCGGGGGCACTGTCGGAACTGGTGATGGCTTGAGGGGGAAGGGCCAATTCGACGGCCCCGATGTCACAGGGTGTGGGCCGGGCCACGCCTCGCTGGTCCGGCGTCGAACAGAGCAGAGCGTTGGTGACCGCGCCCACGGCGGGGCTCGATGACTCGAGGGCGATCGTCTTCGTCGGACCGCCGTTCTGCTGGAGGCCCCGCGGATCGAGCCCGGCGGGTGTGTCGGATACATCCGTCACCGCCGTGAAGCCGCAGGTACCGTCGTCGTCGACGTTGTAGCCCCCGTCCGTGATGGCACCGGAGCAGTCTCCCCCGGCCGTCCCCTTGGCCACGATCGTGGCGGCCACGGCGGCCGTGCCGTCGTTGTAGATGTTTCCACCCATGCTGCCGGAGTACTTGGCGCCGTTCCCCGAGAGGGTGCTGTTGGTGACGATCAGCGAGCCGTGGTTGTAGATGCCCCCACCGCGGGCGTGGTAGAAGGCCGAGTTCTTGAACAGGGTGCTGTCGGTGACTGTCGCCGTCCCTGCGTTGTTGTCGATGGCGCCCCCGTTGTGGTCGACGGCGGTGTTGTTCGCCAGGGTGCTGTCGGAGATGGCCAACGATCCGCCGTCGTTGTAGATGGCACCGCCACTGCCCATGCCCGTGTTGTCACCCGACAGGGAGCTGTCCGTGATGATCAGCGAGCCGGCGTGGTTGTAGATGCCACCGCCGTCGGCGCCGTTGGCCGCCGCGTTGTTCGACAAGGTGCTGGCGTTGACCGTCACCATGCCCCCGGCGTTGTAGATCCCGCCTCCGCCGAATCCGGTCCCGACGCCGATGATGTTGTCCGAGAGAGTGCTGGCGGTGACCGTGAGGTTCCCGCTGTTGACGATGCCACCGGTGAAGCCCGACCCGTTGTTCGACACGGTTGCGTCGCTCAGAGCCAAGGTGCCGGCATTGTTGATGCCGAAAGTGCTGTCTTCGAGGGTCAGCCCGGATATCGAGGCGGTCACGCCGGACGCGACGTCGAACACCCCGTTGGAGCCCCCTCCGGTCACGGCCACCGAACTCGCACCCGGCCCGTCGATCGTCAGGTCGACGGTGAGGTCGACGGCGGCGGTCAGAGCGATGGGCGAGCCGGGCGGACAGGACACCGAGAAGGTGACGGTGTCGCCGGGAGCGGCACTCCCGACGACCGCCGCGAGCGATCCGGGCCCGGAGGCGGCGCAGGTGGTGACGGTGTCGGTGCCCGCCGCCGCGATCCCCGTCGGGACCAGCGCCAGGAGAAGAGTGACGATGCCGGCGACGAGACACGTGGAGAAGAATCCCTTGCCGCCGTCACCGAGGCTCGGCCGGACATCGCTGGTCAGATTGCGCATGGCGCCCCCCTACGGTCCTGATCCTCGCGGTGGCCACGCTAGACCGCCGGCCTTTGGGCCGCTCGGTCGGATCGGGGTGACGGCGATCGAGGTGACGACGTCGACCGTGGGGGCGATGCTGGCCAGGACGGGACAATTCTTCTCGGCCAGCTCCAGGGCCCGGTCGGCGGCCGCCGTCTCGATGACGCCCGTCACCTCGAAGCGGACCGTGATGCGGTCGAATCCCTGGGGCGGGGCGTCGTTCTGTTCCGATTCGAGGACGACCACCAGGGCACGGAGATCCTGGCGCTTCTTCTGGAGGACCACCACCACGTCGTAGGCCAGACAGGAGGCGAGGGCGAGAGGCAGGAGGTCCGACGGCTTCGCTCCCGGGATCTCGGGGTCCCCGCTGATGGCGAACCGGAATCCGCGGGCGTCCTCTCCCTCGAACAACAGGCCCCGTCGCCACTCGAGTCGCTGGATCCCCGTCGGCACCGGTCTCAGCCGCCCTCGACGACGGCGACGCCGACGCCGGCGCTGGCGCCGGCGCGTGGACGAATGGAGGTGTGCAGGTGAATGCTCACGGTCGCCATCATGGCACCGTCACTTTCGACGGGACCGGCAGTGGACGGTGACCGGAGCCTGGCCCCGAGCTCGGTAGCGTCATCGCAGTGCCCGTTGTGAACCCCTCCGGTCGAGCGACGACCCCCGACGGTGTGGGGATCGCCTACTACGACCTCGGTGGTTCGGGGCCGATTCTCCTGCTCGCCCACGCCACCGGGTTCTGTGGGGCCGCGCTCGGCCCCCTCGCCGCCCGGTTGACCGGGCGCTTCCGGTGCGTCGCCTTCGACGAGCGCGGTCACGGATCGTCCGACCGTCCGCCGGGCGGTGACTTCGGCTGGCACGGCTTCGCCGCCGACGTGCTCGCCGTGGTCGACCGCCTCGGTCTCGAGTGGTGCGCCGGCTTCGGTCACTCCTGCGGGGGAGCCGCTCTGCTTCTGGCCGAGCAGGCTCGGCCGGGGACGTTCCGATCTCTGTACTGCTACGAGCCGATCATGTACCCCGGGGAGATCCCGCTGGCGCCGACCCTCGAGTCCAACCCATTGGCCGCCGGCGCGCTGCGCCGTCGGGAGGTGTTCGCGCTCGCGCCGCGAGGCCCTGGACAACTTCTCGACCAAGGCGCCCTTCGATCGGCTCCACCCCGAGGTCCTGGCGGCATATCTCGACAACGGTTTCGTCGATGACGGCGACGGGATCCGGCTGCGGTGCCGGCGCGAGGACGAAGCCCAGGTGTACGCCCACGGTCTGGCGCACGACGCCTTCGCCCACCTGGGCGAGGTGGGCTGTGGCGTGACGCTCGCCTGCGGCGAGAAGACCGATGCCATCGGTATGGACTTCCTGGAGCTGATGGCGGACCGGGTGCCCGAGGCGCTGGTGGAGGTGCTCACGGGCCTCGGTCATTTCGGGCCGCTGGAGGACCCCGACGGGCTGGGCCGGTCGGTGGCCGAGACGATGGACCGCGGGATCGGTACACCCACGGCGTAACCTCGGAAGGCGATGGCCCTCCCGATCCCCCGCTCCCTGTCGCCGTCGAAGGTGAGCACGTTCAAGGACTGCGCCCTGGCCTTCCGGTTCAGCGTCATCGACCGGCTGCCGGAGCCTCCGTCACCCCACGCCGTCAAGGGCACCCTCGTGCACAGTGCGCTCGAAGCGCTCTTCTGGGACCACCAGCGCGGCGCCCGCACGCCGGACGCGGCCCGGGCGGCGCTCGAGGCGGCGTGGAACACCCTGCAGGACGACCCCGAGTTCGTCGAGCTCGGGTTGTCGGAATCCGAACGGCGGGACTTCGTGGCCGACGCCGAGACCCTGGTGGCCGGCTACTTCCGCCTCGAGGACCCCGACGCCGTCGACGCCGTCGGTGTCGAGCTCCTGCTCGAAGCGGAGGTCGGTGGCCTCCAGCTGCGCGGGATCATCGACCGGCTCGACGTGACCCCGGACGGCGAGTTCATCGTCGTCGACTACAAGACGGGGCGGGTCCCGTCGGAGATGCAGGAGCACAACCGGCTGGGAGGCGTGCAGTTCTACGCGCTGCTGTGCGAGCAGGTTCTCGGTCGGCGACCGGTCAGCGTCCGGCTGTTCTACCTGAGAGATCCGGTCGTCATCGCCGCCGACCCGTCGGAGCAGGCGCTGCGCGGTCTGCGCCAGCGGACCACGGCGGTGTGGTCGGCCATCGAGCGGGCCTGCGAGGACGAGGACTTCCGGCCGAAGCCTTCGCCGTTGTGCAACTGGTGCCACTTTCAGGAGTTCTGTCCCGCCTTCGGAGGTGATCCGGCGCTGGCGTCGGCCCTGAGCGCTCAAGTCAACGCCGTGCCCGCGTAACCTGCGGCGATGTCCTGGCCCGGCGTCGACGCCTTCGACGGCCGGGTGGACACGGTGGTGGGACGTTGGCGGGGTCGGCCTGTCGCCGATGGAATCGCCTACGTGGCGTCGGCGCTCGGGGATCACGGTCTGCTCTGGTTCCTGATCGGGGTGGTCCGGGGGAGGCGGTCGGGGAGGCGACGCGCCGTGGCCGCGTGGGCCATCGTCTTCAGCGGTGCCGTCACCCCTGCCGTGAACACGGCCACGAAGGCCCTCGTCGGGCGGGGCCGGCCGGGGCCGAGAGAGGACGATCCCCTGCCGGTCCGGGTGCCGAGGTCGACGAGCTTCCCGTCGGGCCATGCCCTGGCCGCGTGGTGCGCAGCTACCCTGCTGGCCCATGACGATCCCCTGGCCCCGGCGTACTACCTGATGGCCGCGGCGGTGTCGCTGAGCCGGGTCCATCTGCGCCAGCACCACACCACCGACGTCCTGGCCGGGGCTGCGCTGGGGAGCGCCCTGGGATGTCTGGGGCGGAGGCTCGCACCCCCCTGGGGCCCGGGATCGGTGACCGGAGGAATGACGCCCATCGGTGAGGTGTTGACCACGCCGTGAGCAGGTCCTTCTCGGTCAACTACGACTACCGGTGCCCGTTCGCCCGCAACGTCCACGAGCATCTCGTGAGCGCCGTCCGGGGGGGCGCGGACTGGACGGTCGAATACCTCCCCTTCTCGTTGACCCAGTCCCATGTCGAAGAGGGGGGGACCCCCGTGTGGGAGCGCGACGAGAAGGCGGCCGATCTGACGGCCGTCGAGGCGGGGTTGGTGGTGCGCGACCGGTTCCCCGAGCGGTTCCTCGACGTGCACATCTCCCTGTTCACCGCCCGGCACGACGAGGGACGGGATCTGCGCGACGAGTCCGTGGTGCGCCAGGTCCTGAAGGAGAACGGCGTCGACGGGGACGAGGTGTTCGCCGCCATCGGCGACGGGTGGCCGCGTCGGGCCTTTCGCCAGGCCCACGAGGCGTCGGTGACCGATCACAGGGTCTTCGGGGTACCCACCTTCATCTCGGGGGACGCCTCCGCCTTCGTCAGGATCATGACCCGGCCCCACGGTGATGCGGGGCTGGCCCGGTCGACCATCGAGCATGTGCTGGAGCTGCTGACGGGTCACCCCGAGGTCAACGAGTTCAAGCACACCTCGATCTCGCGCTGATCGGCTCAGGCGAGGGTCCCGAGGAGCGCGTTGCTCCGGGCGACCTCCTCGGGGGTGCCGTAGACCGCAGCCGAGAACTCGGTGGTCCCGGCGTCGCCGAAGCGGGCGATGGCGGCGGCGACCTCCTCCTCGGTGCCGACGATGGCGACGTCGGGAGGGCCGGCGGCTCCTTCACGGTCGAGCATGGCCCGGTAGGAGGGAAGCTGGCCGTAGACGGAGAAGATGCGGCCCGCCCGTTCCCGGGCCGCGTCGGGATCGGCCGTCACGCAGACGGGCAGGGTGACGACCACCTGGGGATGAGGACGGGCGGCCTTGGCCGCCGCCGCGGTGATGGTGGGGACGATGTGGTCGGCCAGGGTCTTGAGTCCGACCATCCAGGTGATGGTGCCGGACGCCTGGCGGGCGGCGATACCGAGCATCACCGGGCCGAGGGCGGCGACGAGGACGGGGGGCGGGGTCGCCCCGGTGGTCTCGGGGGGACCGAGCGTGTTCGCCCGGAGGACCTCGCCCTGGAAGGAGACCTGTTCCCCGGCCAGCATGGGCATGAGGATGGAGAGGTACTCCTCCATGTAGCGGGCGGGATGGTCGAAGGGGATTCCCCACATGCCCTCGACCACCATCTTGTGGGAGAGCCCGATCCCGAGGGCGAGACGCCCCCCGGTCGCCGCCTGGACGGTGAGGGCCTGGGCCGCCAGCATCGTCGGGTGACGGGGATGGACGGGGATGACGGCCGTGCCGAGGGTCACCGCCGGCACCTCCCGGCCGACGACGGCCAACGCCGTGAGGGTGTCCCATCCGAAGATCTGGGACGACCAGAGCGACGCCGCGCCCGTCGAGGCGAGGGCCTTGGCCCGGGCCACGACGTCGTCGATCGTTCCGTTCATCTCGAGTCCGAGCCCGATCCGCATCCGTCCTCCTCGTGCCGGCTCCGGTGCCGACCACCCATCCTGGCAGTACCGTTCGCGGCGTGCCCGACCCCGCCGGCCGCTCCCTGCACCCCGATGTCCCTCTGCACCCTGACGTCCCTTTGCACCCTGACGTCCCTTTGCACCCTGATGTCCCTCTGCACCCTGACGTCGCCCGGCTCGGCTTCCTCCTCGGACGCTGGTCCGGGAACGGAGAGGGCGCCTACCCGACGGTCGAGGGCTTCGGCTACACCGAGGAGAGCTGCTACTGGCACCAGGGGACGGCGTTCATCGGCTACCGCCAACGGACCTGGCGCCATGACGGGCGGCCGTCGCACTCGGAGGCGGGCTACTGGCGGTGCCCGTCCCACGGGCGCGTCGAGCTCGTGGTCGCCCATGGCAATGGGAACGTCGAGGTCTCCGAAGGCCACTGCGAGGGAGCCACGATCACGATGACGTCGACGGTGATGGCACGAACGTCGAGCGCCAAGGAGGTCTCCGCCGTCACCCGGCGGATCGTCGTGGAGGCCGGGGTGCTCGACCAGACACTCGAGATGGCCGCCGTGGGGGTTCCTCTGGGCTTCCACCTGCGGGCCCGGCTGCGGCGGGTGGAGAACGGCGAGGCGGGATGAAGCGTCGGGCGGCGACGCGCCAGAATGCGGGGCGCCGTCCGGAGGGCCGGCGGGAGAAGACGACGACCGGAGGTCTTCGATGAGCGTGGCCGTGGTGATGGGGAGCGCGTCGGATGCGCCGGTGATGGAGGGCGCCGTCGAGGTGCTGCGCGATTTCGAGGTACCCGTCGAGGTACGGGTCCTGTCGGCGCACCGGACGCCCGACGACGCCCTCGGCTTCGCCCGGGAGGCGGCGGCGAAGGGAACGCGTGTGCTGATCGCCGGCGCCGGTGGGGCCGCCCATCTGGCCGGCGTCCTCGCCGCCGTGACCCCGCTGCCGGTGATCGGTGTGCCGATCGCCGTCGGCGAGCTGGGGGGCCTCGACTCGCTTCTCGCCATGGTGCAGATGCCGAAGGGTGTGCCCGTCGCCACCGTGGCCGTCAACGGGGCCGGGAATGCCGGACTGCTGGCCGTGCGGATCCTGGCGCTGGCCGACGAGCGGCTCGCCGGGGCACTGACGCGCCACCGAGAGGAGATGGCCACCAAGGTGCGCGCCGCCGACGAGGAGATCCGCGCCCGCTTCGCCACGTAACGGGAGGCCCTCGTCATGAAGATCGTCGTCACCGGTTCGAGCGGCCTGATCGGACAGGCGCTTCTGTCGGCGGTGGCCGCCGGTGGGCACGAGACCCTCGTCCTCGTCCGCCGCCCGCCGGGTCCCGGCGAGGCACAGTGGGACCCGTCGGGGGGCCGTATCGATGCGGACGCGCTGGAAGGGGCCGATGCCGTCGTCCACCTGTCCGGCGCCGGGATCGGTGACCGGCGTTGGTCGCCGGAGCGCAAGGACGTGATCCTGCGGAGCCGGGTGGACTCGACGAGCCTGTTGAGCCGGACCCTGGCCGGGCTCGGGAGGCCACCGGCGGTCCTCGTGAGCGCGTCGGCCATCGGGTACTACGGCGACCGGGGTGACGAGGAGCTGACGGAGGCGAGCAGGCCGGGGACAGGATTCCAGGCCGAGGTGTGCCGCGGCTGGGAGACGGCGACGGCCGCCGCCGAGGGAGCCGGGATCAGGGTCGTCCACCTACGGACCGCCGTCGTCTTGTCCGGCCACGGGGGGGCGCTGGCCCGGCAGCTTCCTCTGTTCCGCGCCGGCCTGGGCGGGAGGCTCGGGTCGGGGCGTCAGTGGTTCAGTTGGATCTCCCTGCGGGACGAGGTGGCGGTGATCCTCCGTGCCATCGAGGACGACTCGCTCGTGGGGCCGGTCAACGCCTCGGCCCCGGAACCGGTGACGAACCGGGAGTTCACCAGGCAGTTGGGGCGGGTCCTGCACCGGCCGACCGCGTTGGTCGTCCCACCGGTCGCCCTGCGGGTCGCCTTGGGACGAGAATTGGCCGACGAGCTCATCCTCGGAAGCCTGCGGGTCGTCCCGCGCCGGTTGGTCGATGCCGGCTTCGGGTTCGCAGACCCCACCCTCGACGGGGCTCTGCGGGCGACGCTCGGGCGGTGACCGGGACGGGCCCGGACGGGTCCGGAGTCAGTCCCTCGACGGGGCCAGGCCGACGACGGAGCTCTCCAGGTCGTCGCCCCCGGGGAGCAAGGCCAGGACCGGAACCGTCACACCGTTGTCGACATAGCGTCGGACGTGGGCACGGCACTCGTCGTGTGATCCGTGGACCACCAGAGCGTCGACCACCTCGTCGGGGATGGCGGCCAGGGCGGCCTTGCGGTCGCCGGCTCCCCAGGCCGACCACATCTCCTCGAGGAGAGGACCCCGTCCGAGCCATCGATGGAAGGCGGCGTAGACGGCCACGTTGAGATAGGCGGCGATGCCGATGCGGCCCACCATGCGGGCACGTTCGGCGTCCTCCGTCGGACAGACGAAGATCCGGGCGACGATCTCCTTGCCCGGCCCGACCTCGGCGACCGTCGTGGTGACGTCGTCGGCGGAGAGCCAATTGATGATGGCGCCGTCGGCCTCACGACCGGCCAGTCGCAACATCCCCGGGCGGAGAGCAGCCACGTAGACCGGTGGGACCTCGGTCGGGGGCCGGCCGAGGCGGAAGCCGCGGATGGTGAACGTCTCGTACTCCTCGTCCACCTTGTCGCCGGTCAGGGCTCGTCGGAGGAAGCGGACCGTGTCGCGGACACGCTTGTAGGGCTCGTCGAAGGCGACGGCGTTCCACCGCTCGACGATGACGTCGGACGAGGACCCGACCCCGAGGGCGAAACGGCCCGGGGCCAGTTCCGCCATGGTGGCGGCCTGCATGGCCAGCAGTCCCGGGCCCCGCGTGTAGACGGGCACGACCGCCGTCCCCAGCTGGAGGGTGGGCGCAGTCACCGCGGCCAGGGCCAAGGGCGTGAACCCGTCGGCACTGTTGGCCTCCCCGGTCCAGACGTCGGTGTACCCGAGGTCGGCCAGACGCGCGAACCAGGGCCCGTGCTCGGAGAGGGGCAGATGGTCAAAGGGGACGGTGATTCCGTAGCGATCCACGGCCCAGAGTGTTACACCCCTCTGCCACCCTGGGTCCGTGCCAACCTCCTCGAACCGTCGCCGGGACAAAGGCCCGTACCAGCCCCCGCTGCCGTGGACGGCGGACCCGGGGCTCGACGCGCGACCCCGTCCCCGGCGGTCGGCGCCGCCGGGGGGCCAGGGTTGGCACCTCGACGAGAAGACCCGGCGGGCCGGCCGTCAGGGCGTGGCCGCCGCCCGTGCGGTCCTGGCCGGGGCGGCGGTACCCGAGGACGGTCGGCGGGCGGACGCCGCCTGATCGGGACGTGCCGTCGGAACAATCCCGGACGGATCCGGGCGACCCGGTGACGTGGTCGCACCCACTACCGTCAAGGAATGCCGTCGCTCGTGGAACGCCTGGGACACCCGGCCGACGCCAAGCTCCTGATCCTCAACTGCGACGATCTCGGCTTCTGCCACGCCGCCAACGTCGGGATCTATGAGGCCCTCCGGGAGGGACTGGCCACGAGCGCCAGTCTGATGGTGCCCTGCCCCTGGGCCCGGGGGGCGACCGCCGGATACCGGGGCGAAGACGTCGGGGTGCATCTCACGGTCAACGCCGAGCACGACCTCTACCGGTGGGGCCCGATCACCCACGCACCGTCGCTTCTCGACGGTGACGGTGGGTTTCCCCGGACGGTGGCCGACGTGTGGGACCACGCCGACCTCGACGAGGTCCGCCGCGAGTGCCGGGCCCAGATCGAACGGGCCATCTTGTGGGGGTTCGACGTGAGCCATCTCGACGCCCATATGGGGACGATGCAGATCAAGTCGGAGTTCTTCGACGTCTACCTCGACCTCGCCGTCGAGTTCCGCCTGCCTCTGCGTCTCTCGGGGCCCGAGACGGAGAGCCTGATCGGGTTCCCCTTCCGGGCCCTCGCCGCCGACGCCGAGGTCGTGTTCCCCGATGCCCTCGTCTACGTCCCCGGGGTGGGGAGCCGACAGATCCTCCTCGACGCCATCCCCGGGAATCGGTGCCGGGGGTCACCGAGGCCTACCTTCACCCGGCGGTGGACAGCCCCGAGCTCCAGGCGATGGCCACCGACTGGGAGGGCCGCGTCGACGATCATCGACTCCTGGTCCACGACTCTCAGCTGCGCGACGCCCTGGACGAGGCGGCGGTCACGCTGATCGGCTACCGGGAGTTGCGCGACCTCATGCGCGTCGTCGCCCTAGGAGCCCAAGCGGCGACCGGGGAAGGGGTCTGACGATCGCCGACCGCACTGATCGGCCGGCGACAGGTCGTTGACCGAGAGGCCGCCGGGGAGGGTCAGAACTCCGTGATGGCGGCGATCTCCGTCTGAAGCTGCTTGTACTCGGGGGCGTTCGTGATGGGCAGGAGCGCCATGACCTTGGCCATGTTCCCCGTGACCTTCACCTTGCCCTGCATGAAGGCGGCATTGGCGTCGAGCTCGCCCTTCTGGATCTTGACGGCGTCGCCGAAGCCGGTGGTGAGGGTCACCTCGGCGTCGTCGAGGTGACCGAGCTTGCTCTCGGTCAGCTTGCCGTTCTCGAGGATCCAGTAGTACTCGATGTCACCGTCGGGGGCGCCGGTCACGACGTACTGCATGCGAGCCGAGGCTCCGGCACGCTCGGGTTGGCCCTCGGACATCTTCCTCGTCTCGTCGAGCCAGTCCTGGGTCAGCCACTTCGACATGTCGTCCTCCTGGGTGGTCGGTGCGCACGACCGCAGTGCCCCCGGAGCTCCGGTGGGCCCATCGGTCGCCCCATGGCTCTGGCATGTTACCGAGCGGCGAGGTCCCGCACACCGGCGAAGAGATCGTCCTCGAGAGTCGACGGGGCCGGGTCCGCCGGGGTCGTCGCCGCCACGGCGGAGCCTGCCGGCTCCCCCACCCGACTACGGGCCAGGATGTACTCGTCGACGGGATGCACGCTGCGGGCGACCTCGGGGGGGAGGCCGAACCAGAACGGAGACGTCGGGTCGACCTGGGTGGCGTGCGCCAGGAGGGCTTCACGGCGGACGTCGGTGTAGTCCGAGATATCGATCATGGTCGTGTAGGAGGAGGTGTTCGATGCCGCTCGTTCCAACCAGCCGTCGTCGAAGGGCGACTTGAGGCCAAGCTCCACGAACTTCTCGTGCATGGCGACGATCCGGGCTCCCGACCAACCCACGTAGTAGAGCTTGAGCGGCGCCCACGGCTCACCGGCGTCGGGAAAGGCCGACGGGTCGCCGGCGGCGTCGAAGGCGATGACGGAGATCTCGTGGACACGGAGATGGTCCGGGTGGGGGTAGCCCTTCTGGTCGTCGGCGTAGGTCACGATGACCTGGGGCCGTTCGCGGCGGATGATGGCCACCAGCCGGCCGACCGCCTCGTCGAGCGGCGCCCGGGCGAAGCAGTCGGGCCGTGCGTTGGCCGGCGTGTCGGGCATGCCCGAGTCCCGGTAGCCGAGCATGACCACCTCGTCGTACCCGATCACGGCGGTGGCCGCCGCCAGTTCGGCCATGCGGACCGCGGCGATGTCGGCCCGGACTTCGGGCAGGTCGAGCGCGGGATTCAAGATGTCGCCCTCCTCGCCGCCGGTGCAGCAGACGAGGACGGTGCGGACGCCCTCGTCGTGGTAGCGGGCGACCGTGCCGGGGCCCTTCGAGGCCTCGTCGTCGGGGTGGGCGTGCACGGTGAGGAGGCACAGGGGCGTGGTCATGACCACACGGTACCCGGCGGCTGCAACAGGCCATCCACCGACGGAAGGGTGCCTGGGCCGACCTGAAATCGGACCTGGGCGGCGAGCCGGCCGGGCCTCGCCCGGGCCTCGCCGCGGCCCGGGGTGGAGGCCTCGCGGGGGCCTCGCCGCGGCGAACCCGGACACGGCCTCCCCTATGCTCGTCGGTGGGATCCGAGGCACCCGACGGTGGCTCGCACCAGGAAAGGGATGGCACGCGGTGGGCGTGATACGACGCTTGTTGAACATCTTCCGGGCCAAGGCCAACAAGGTGCTGGACCGGGTCGAAGACCCCCGCGACTCGCTCGATCTCTCGTACGAGCAGCAGCTCGAGAACCTCCAGAAGATCCGGCGCAGCGTCGCCGAGGTGGCCACCGCCCGGAAGCGGATCGAGATTCAGGGCTCCCAGCTCGAGCAGCAGGCGGCCAAGCTGCAGGACCAGGCCAGGCAGGCGCTCGGCCAGGACCGGGAGGACCTGGCCCGTGAGGCCCTGGCCCGACGGGCGGCCATCGGCGCCGAGTTGCACGGATCTCCACGGCCAGCAGGCACAGATCGCCGATCAGGAGGAGAAGCTCGTTCTGACCGCCCAACGGCTGCAGTCCCAGGTGGCGACGTTCCGGACGCGCAAGGAGACGATGAAGGCGACCTACACCGCGGCCGAGGCCCAGGCCCGGATCGGCGAGGCGGCGGCGGGGATCTCGGCGTCGATGGGCGACGCCGGGATGACCATCCAGCGGGCGCAGGACAAGATCGCCAACATGCAGGCGCGCGCCGGAGCCATCGACGAGCTGCTGGCCTCGGGGGCACTCACCGATCTGAGCTCGAGCACCGATGACATCCAGGCACAGCTCAACAAGGTGGCGACGACGTCACAGGTGGACTCCGAGCTCGCCGCCCTCAAGTCCGCCATCGCCGCCGCTCCCGCCGCCGGGCTGCCTGCAGGGCCCCCGGGAACGCACGAGGCCACATCCACTCCACCGCCGGGCGTGCCCGGCCAGACCAACCAACCCGAGGTGACTATCTGATGGCGACGTCACGTCGCATCCCCGCCGACCGGGGGCTCACGTTCCGGATGTTCCTCACCGGCTTCTTCATCGTCGTCCTCTACGCGGCGGTGATCGGGCTGCTGTTCGCTTTGCATCTCGCTATCGGATTGATCGTCTTCATCGGCGTGGCTCTGGCCTTCTCGCAGTACTGGTTCTCCGACAAGATCGCCCTGTGGGGGATGCACGGGCACGTCGTCACCCCCGAGCAGGAGCCCGAGCTGCACGGGATCGTCGACCGGCTGTGCGCCCTGGCCGACATGAAGAAGCCCCGTGTCGCCGTGGCCGAGGTCGACATGCCCAACGCCTTCGCCACCGGTCGGAACCCGAAGAACTCGGTGGTCTGCGCCACCCGGGGCATCCTCCGGCGCCTCGAGGAACCCGAGCTCGAAGCGGTCCTGGCCCACGAGATTTCGCACGTCGCGCACCGGGACGTGGCCGTGATGACCATCGCCAGCTTCCTGGGGATGATCGCCGGCCTCCTCACGCGGGTGATGCTCTACGCCGGACTGTTCGGGGGCTTCGGTGGCGGAGGCGGGAACCGCAACGACCAGAGCGGGAGTCAGGTCGCCTTGATGGAGATGGGCGTGCTTGTCGTCTCCGCCGTGGTCTACGCCATCAGCTTCCTGTTGACGATGGCGCTGTCGCGCTACCGCGAGTTGGCCGCCGACCGCTCGGGGGCCATCCTGATCGGCCGGCCCTCGCTGCTCGCATCGGCCCTGGTGAAGGTGATCGGGCGAGATGAGCCGGATCCCGACCCGCGATCTCCGGTCGGCGGAGCACTTCAATGCCTTCTACTTCACCCCGGCCATCGCCAACGGCGCCAGCCTGTCGTCACTGTTCTCCACCCACCCCCCGTTGCAGAAACGCCTCGACGCGCTGGCCAAGCTCGAAGCGGAGATGAACCAGACACCGTGAACGAGCTGCCGGTGGTCGGTACCCACTGATGGGCCTCTTCGACACCCTGCTCGGGCGGACCAAACCCGTCCGGGCGAACCTCGACGCCTTGTTCGCACTGCCCTCGGCGGCCGTCACCCTCCAGGTCTCCTGCGGGCTCGTCCCGACGGGTAAGGCCGGGGTCTGCTTCAAGCCCCCCGCCGGCCAACCCTTCACCGACATGCAGACCGAGCTGGAGAAGCTCCTCGAGCTTGGCGACGTCACCAACCCCGCCCCGGACGATGGTTCTCCGGCACCGACGGCACCGGCCACACCGACGGCACCGGCCACACCGACGGCTCTGGCCGCGGGGCCCTCGACGCCCGGCGCCGGATCACGCCCGCCGAGCACCCTGACCGTGCGTCACGTGGGGGATCGCTTCGGCTATCGGTGGATCCTGCTCGAGGGCGGTGACATCGAGGACCTCGTCACCCGGGTCCACATGGTCCACTCGTCGCTCGAAGATGCCGGATGGAGCGCCCAGCTGTTGTGCTCGGTCTTCGGGTTCGCTCCCGATTCATCGGCGGGTACCGGTTCCGATGCCGGGACGTCCGACGCCGTGGGCCGGCCCATATTTCTGGTCTACCTGGCCAAACAGGGCACCTTCTATCCGTTCGCCCCGACGGGGAACGAACAGCGCGATTCCGAGCTCGAGTTGCGTCTGCGAGGCACTCTCGGCACCGACCTGCCGGTCGAGCCGGACCTGAGTCGGTGGTTCCCCATCTGGGACCTGCCGGTGGCCTGACCGCGGACCCGACCGAGCATCTACGCGACAAACGCCTGCCCTACGGCTGTCTGACTGACACCAACGGTGTCGGTCGCCTGCAACGCTCAGCGCGGTCGTCGGGGTGGACGGTACGGATCCCAGGCGGGAGGACCCTCGTCGAGAGTCGTGAGCTCGGCACGGACCATGTCGATGAACCGTTCAGGTTCGATCGTGCTGGTGGCGTCACCCACCATGTGGAGGGCCCCGACGATGGAGGCCGCCCCGTCGAATGCCCAGCGCCCGGCGGACTTCTCGGCGGCGGTGAGATCGTGGGCCAGCCTCTCCAGGTCGACGCGCGGCTTCGGTCTCCGACCGGCGAGGCGGACCCACGATTCGTAGCGGTAGTAGAACTCCATCCGGCCTGCGGCGAGGATCGCCACGCGCAGGCAGGCGGTGGCACTGTGGACAGCGGCGCGATGCAGCGGGGCGGACTCCCACGTCGCTCCGGCGACAGCGGCGCGGTCGTCGTCGATGCGTACCACGGCCAGATCCAACGCGGGAACATCCTCGATGGTGGCCCCGCCTCCGGCGAGCGCGCGCGCCGAGGCGTCATAGGCGTCCCACTCCCGACGCCACAGCGGCTCGAAGCGTTGCGGATCGGCGGCCAGGTCGGGGAGGAGGTCGAGAGCCTCGCCCGCCGTCGTGCCGGTGCGTTCGAGGGGGTCGGGCGAGCCCAGGGGTGCCAAAGGAACATTCCACTTTCCCCGGTCGCCGTCGGCCAGGGCACTCAGGGCGAAGGCTATGAGCGCGGCACGGGGGTCGGTGACGACATCGAAGTCACCCACCCGGGCCGCCTCGACCAGGAGGGGTCCGTGCGCGGCGTCCAGTCCGTCGAGAACAAGGAGAGCCAGCGCCACCACGCCGTCGACGTCGTAGTGGTCGATCGAGGCCACGCCGATTCCGGGGGGGAGTCGCTCGGGGCGGCGCAGGGCCAACCGCACGATCTCGGTCGAGAGGTCGGCGTCAAGGTCCGGAGGCGTCGGTGTATGGGGCCAGTGCGACAACGTGTAGGCGGTACCCGGGCGTGGGGCGCCGTCGACGATCACGTGAGCTCTGGCCCGCCAACTGGTGGGGCGGAACGTAACGGAACATCGACACGGGTGACCCGGAGAGCGTCGCCGGTCGGGATCAGAGGGGCTGGGAGCGCACCCGGTCAGGCCGGAGCCGTCGAAAGGGCGTCGATGCGACGGCCCAGCTCGAGGTCGGCCTGTGTGAGACCGCCGGCATCGTGGGTCGACAGACGGAGAGTCACGCGGTTCCAGCGAATGTCGATGTCCGGATGATGATTCATCTCCTCCGCCAGGGCGCCGACGGCGTTGACGTAGGCCAGCGCGTCGGCAAAGGCACGACCGGTGTGGACCTTCACCAAGGTGTCACCGAGACGCGTCCACGTCATGCCATCGGCGAGTGCGGCATCCACGGTGGCCGGATCGAGGATATCCATCGAGGTCAGGTTACGCCGCTTTCAGCCGGGGCACACGACGAGGCGGTCATGGATGAATCATGTCTTCCGGCCGGACGGCCCGGTCGAACTCCTCGCCGGAGAGGCAGCCCAGTGCCAGGCACGCCTCACGCAATGTCGTCCCCTCGGCGTGCGCCTTTTTGGCGACCTCGGCCGCCTTGTCGTACCCGATCAGAGGGTTCAGGGCGGTGACGAGCATGAGGGAGTTGTCGAGGTTCTGCTTGATACGGGCACGGTCGGGCTCGAGGCCCTCGACGGCGTACGTGCGGAAGGTGCCGGACGCATCTGTCAGTAGCCGGATCGAGTTGAGGACGTTGTGGATGATGACCGGCTTGCACACGTTCAGTTCGAGGTTCCCACGGCTGCCCGCCACCGCGACCGCGGCGTCGTTGCCGATGACCTGGATGCACACCATGATCATCGCCTCGCACTGGGTGGGATTGACCTTCCCCGGCATGATGCTCGACCCCGGCTCGTTAGGCGGGAGAACGAGCTCGGCCAGTCCGGCCCGTGGGCCGGATCCCAGCCAGCGGATGTCGTCGGCGATCTTGGTGAGCGACACCGCCAGCGTCCGCAGCGCACCGGACGCGTGCACCAGGGCGTCGTGGGCGGCCAGAGCACTGAATTTGTTCGGCGCCGATACGAACGGCAGATCCGTCAGGGCGGCGATGTGTGCGGCGGCGCGGTCACCGAATTCCGGGTGGGCGTTGAGCCCGGTACCCACGGCCGTTCCCCCCAGGGCCAACTCGAAGAGGTCGGAGAGACAGCCGTCCAGTCGGGTCACGTCGGCGTCCAGTTGCGCCACGTACCCCGAGAACTCCTGACCGAGCGTCAGGGGGACGGCGTCCATGAGGTGGGTCCGACCGATCTTCACGATGTCGGCGAAGTCGTTGGCCTTGGCCGACAACGCCTGGCGCAGGGCCCGGACCGAGGGAAGCAGCGCGTGGACCAGCTGTTCGGCGGCGGCGATATGCATCGCCGTCGGGAACGTGTCGTTCGACGACTGGGACATGTTGACGTGGTCGTTCGGATGGACGGGCACCTTCGATCCCATATCCCCCCCGGCCAGTTCGATGGAACGGTTGGATATGACCTCGTTGGCATTCATGTTGGTCTGCGTCCCGCTCCCCGTCTGCCAGATCCGCAGGGGGAAGTGGGAATCGAGCGTGCCCGAGCTGACCTCTCTCGAGGCCCGGATGATGAGGTCCGCCAGGCCCTGGTCCAGGAGGCCGAGCTCGGCATTGGTCAGGGCGGATGCCTCCTTCAGGATGCCGAAGGCTCGCAGGAGCGGCCGCGGCATGACGTCGTCGCCGATGGGAAAGTGAACGAGCGACCGAGCGGTCTGAGCGCCCCAGTAGCGGTCGGCCGGGACCTCGATCGGTCCCATGGAGTCGGTCTCGATGCGCGTGGCGCCCACCTGGTTGCCTTTCCTCTCCCGGTCGCCTCGTTGGTCGTGGGGTCGGGCCCGGTGTTGACGACCAGTGGCAAACGATTGTGCCGGAATTGACGTTAGTGCCACTCCACGTGAGCCCGGACGACCCCGCCGTCGTCGCTCAGCCAGCCCCGACCCCGCGCATAGTCCAACATGGCCGCGAACTGCTCGTCCCACCCGTCGCCCACTGATCCGGATGCCAGTCGCCGGACGGCGGCCACGGTCACGAGGGCGTCGCCTGCCTCCATCCGGCCCACCGAGGCGGCGGCCAGCGCCCGGTCGAGGGCGTCGTCGTCGCCCGTCCCGTGGACGACGACATCGAAGCGCGTGCAGTCGTCCGGTTCTTCGAGCGTCACCGCCGGCGGACGGTCAGCCAGATGGACGGTCACGTGCACAACCCACCTCCGGGCACGGTCCCCACCCCCCGGGTGTTCATCGAATCCCGCGGCCGCGTTCAGCCATCGGCGTCGAGCGCGCCGAATGCGCCGGTCAGGGTCTGTCCGGCCCGCGTCACGGCGGTGAGGTCGTGAGCATCGGGCATGTTGAAGACGAGGCCGTCGAGACCGGTGTCGAAGAGGGCGGCGACCTGCTCGATGACGTCGTCCGGACGACCGGCGGTGATCATGGCCCGAAGCATGCTCTCGTCCAGGCCCCGCGCCGATCGGAGTTCGCTGACCTTGCGGTCGACCTCCTCAAAGGTATCTCCGATGACCAGGGTGCCGAGTCGTGTTTTGGTGATGGTGGCGGGATCACGACCGACGTCATGGCAGTGGCGATCCAGGACCTCGAGCTTGTGGCGGATGGTGTCCGCGTCCCCGAAGAGGTTGCAGGCGTTGGCATGCTCCGCCACCAACCGAAGGGTCCGACGCTCTCCCCCGCCACCGATCAGGATAGGCGGACCGCCCGGTTGTACCGGGCGTGGACGGTTGACGGCGCCCTGGATCCGGTAAAAACGGCCTGCGAAGCTCGGAGCGTCCTCGGTGAACATGGCCCGGCAGATGATCAGAGCCTCCTCGAGCCGATCGAAGCGCTCAGCGAGGGGAGGAAAGACAAAGCCGAGGCCCTCGTGCTCGGCCTCGAACCATGCCGCACCGATACCGAGAACGGCGCGTCCACCGGAGAGGACGTCGAGCGCCGTCACCTCCTTGGCCAGGAGGGCCGGATTGCGGTAAGTCACTCCCGTCACCATGGCGCCCAGGCGGGCCCGTGTGGTCCGGGCGGCCAGGCCGCCGAGAAGCGTGTAGGCCTCGAACATCGGCTCGTCGACGGCGCCGATCCCCGGGATCTGGAACAGGTGGTCCATCACCCAGACGGAATCGAAACCGGCTTCCTCCGCCGTGGTGGCGATCGACGCGACGCGTTCGAACAGTCCTCCGGCGTCGCCACCACCACCGGCAGCGCCGACGTCGTCAAAGGTGAAGCTCGGGATCTGCAGACCGAAGCGTGTCACCGAGGTCATCGGGGGCGCAGACTATCTCGGGATCTCCCGACCGAGGGTGCCCGAGGAGCTCCACCGGAGTCCTTCATGGCGCCTTCGGCAGGCGCGACCGGAACGCCGCGGCGCTCTCCACCTTCGCCCCCAGGGCGCGTACCCGTTCGGCGAGGGCGCGATCAGATGTCACTACGAAGGTGTCGGCAGGACGGGCCAGGCTGCGGACCATCTCGACGATGGCGTCGTCGGCCGCGTTCGGCCCTCCGGGTGCGTAGGTGACCGTCACACCCGTCTGCGCCGCGTGGTCCTCCTCTCCGGGTTCGGGGCGGCCGTCGAAGACCACGACGGAGTCGCTCGAATCGTCGTCATTGGGAGCCAGGGCCTCCACCAATCGTCGACGCGCCGCGCCACGATCACGCCACCAACCGTCGGGCCGGGCGCCGATGACGTTCATTCCGTCCACGATGAAACGCACGGCACAGCCTGTCGCCGGACCCGCCAGCGGTCCATCCCAACGGACCCGCCCGCCGGCCGGCCACCGACGTCACGGCGGAACGGGCCTGAAGGTGCAGGTCGGCGGCCACATCGGCGCCGTTGATGGCGCCGTCCCGGCGGTCACATCGGCTCTGGCGGCGTCCGGGCAGACGCAGGCTCGTGTGCCCAGGCTCCCCGCGGGCTCCGACCCTATTGGGGGACATTTGATGAACGGTTGCGGGGGTCATGACATCGAACCCGCACAGTGGGCACACGGACAAGCCAACGTAGCCATCTGACACCCGGGCCAATCGCTGCGGTTCGTCCCCCGGACAGTGCGACGACAGGCCCCGGCATCGACGGCACGACGGGCGGAAGGACACACCACATGACGAGGCGCATACTTCGCAGGTCGGGTCCCGACCAATCCTTCGCCCAGTCGACCGACGCCTCGGCCGCCCTGCGGACGCTCGGCCAGTCCCATGTGATCGGCGCATCGACGGCTGATGTCGGGAACACCCGGGAGCGGGTCCGTCAGCGTCGTCTGTTGCGGCTGGGCCTGGTCCTGCTGCCCATCGCCCTGTTGCTCGTCGCCCGTGCCGTCCTGTGGCACGGTGGCGCCTTCGCCGTGCCGCATTTCCCGCACGGACTGACGCCCTATCTCCCCGCCATGGCTCTCATCGCCCTGTTGTCGGTCGCCATCCTCGTTCCTCTGCTCGGTGCCGGGCGGTCACCCCATATCCTCTACCGGCCCAGTGAGATCGATGTCCTGTTCAAGGACGTCCGCGGCGCCGGCTTGGTCGTCGACGAAGTGGTGAAGACTCTCAACCTCTTCCTCGGTCACCGCAAGTTCACCGAACACATGGGTGGATCGCCACGCCGTGCGCTGCTCTTCGAAGGCCCGCCGGGAACGGGGAAGACGTACATGGCCAAGGCCATGGCCGCTGAAGCCGGTGTCCCGTTCCTCTTCGTGTCGTCGTCGGCCTTCCAGTCGATGTACTACGGGCAGACGAACCGCAAGATCCGGTCGTACTTCAGAGCCTTGCGCAAATATGCCGCGCCGGGAGGGAGGGGCCATCGGGTTCATCGAGGAGATCGACGCCATAGGTGGCGCTCGTGGCGGTATGGGAATCGGCAAGGCCGAAGGGGTCTCCGGGGTCGTCAACGAACTACTGATTCAGCTCCAGTCCTTCGATCAGCCGCCGATGATGACGCGCCTCGGCGCCGCGCTGTCTGACGTCGTGAACGGTTGGTTGCCCGCAGGCCGACAACTGCAGAAGAAGCCTCTGACGCCCGCCAACATCCTCGTAATCGGCGCTACCAACCGGGCCGCCGACCTCGACCCCGCCCTCGTCAGGCCGGGACGGTTCGACCGGACCATCTACTTCGACCTTCCCACCCGGTCCGGTCGCCGCGAGATCATCGACTACTACCTGGAGAAGAAGGCACACGAACCGGAGCTCGACGAAGCGTCCCAGCGCGACACGTTGGCGGCGGTGACATTCGGATACTCGCCCGTGATGATCGAACATCTTTTGGACGAGGCCTTGATCTGGGCCCTGCGCCGGCAAGGCGACCGCCTGTCGTGGGCCGACATCCAGAACGCAAAGATGACCGAGGAGATCGGTCTCGCCCAGCCGGTGGAATACGCCGAAGCCGAGCGACGGACCATCGCCACGCACGAATCGGGACATGCCGTAGTGGCATGGCTCGTGGGCAAGGGGCGAAAGCTCGACGTGCTGTCGATCATCAAGCGGAAGGACGCCCTGGGCCTTCTCGCCCATTCCGAGGAGGAGGAGCGGTTCCTCAAGACCCGTAAGGAGATGGAGGCGCTCATCGACATCGCCTTCGGCGGAATGGTCGCCGAGGAGATCTTCTTCGGCGAAGCCAGCTCCGGGGTGGCGAGTGACCTGAAGGCAGCCACCACGATCGCCTGTCAGATGATCGGCAGCCTCGGCATGGGCACCACCCTGATCTCGTCGGCGGCCCTGGAGACCGGTGGTGGCGGCAACATCGTGGCCAAGGTCCTTTCGAGCGATGCGGGACACGACGAGGTCGAGGATGTCCTGCGCAGAGCCAAGACCGAGGTTCGGGATCTGCTCGAGAGGAACCAGTCCGTCGTGGAGGCGCTGCGCGATGCCCTGCTCGATCGGGACGAGCTCGTGGGAGCCGAGATCCTGGAGGTCATTACCTCCGTCGGCGCTCCCTCCCTCGAGGCACAGATCTAGTTTTCGACGTCGAAACCGGGGGGAACGACGTCGAACCAGGGGCAGCGCCGCGGCGGCGGCGCTGCCCCTATGTCATGTGCGGCTCCCTCGAGACCACCAGCCTCCAGAACCGACAGCCAACCCGACGGCCGCCAATTGTTCGAGCGCTTCGGCCACGGCCGCCAGAGGTGGCGTCGAACGACGGACAACCGTGTCCAGACTGGCCGGGTCGTGATCGAGGGCCAGCAATATGCGGGCCGCCGTCGGGCTCGGCGCGGCCACGGCGGCTACTCGGTCCGCAACTGCCGGCTTTGCCACTCGCGGGGGCACGATCCCGGATCGCCCGGTTATGGCCAACTCCACCGCGGCGAGGACGTCCTCGACGTCACGCACAGGGGCGGCCCCGTCCACGAGGAGGGCGTTGCACCCGGCCGAGGCGGAGCTGCGCACGGAGCCGGGTACGGCCACCACCGTGACTCCACGATCTGAGGCAGCCTTGACGGTGTGCATCGATCCGCCCTCTCGATGGCACTCGACGACCACAACCACATGGGCCAGCGCCGCCATCACCCGGTTCCTCACCACGAAGCACCACGCCGGAGCCCCGCTCGACCCTGGCGCCCGTTCTGAGAGAACGGCTCCCTTCTTCGCTATGCCCTCCTGGAGGAGCAGGTCCGCCCGGTGGACGGCGGCGTCCGGTGCGGTGCCGATGACAGCGACCGGCGGACCGCCGTCGAGCGAAGCCATCGATCCAGCGTGGGCGGCCGAGTCGATGCCCCGGGCAAGACCGGACACCACGGCGACGCCGGCGTCGGCCAGTCCCCGGCCCAGCTCGGAGGCCACACCGAGGCCGTAGGGGGTGGCGCTGCGGGTACCGACGACCGCCACCCTGGGCCTGGCGTCGAGAAGCGACGGATCACCCAGCGTGAAGAGCACAGCCGGGGCCTCGCCGTCGCTCGCCAGACAAGCGGGGTAACCATCGCGACCGAGAATGCGCACGGCCACCCCGCTGCGGGCGCAGCAGGCGTCGACGGAGTCGAGCAGAGCGGGCCGAGCCTTGGTCTGGTAGGCCCGGTCGGGATCGGCGCGATGTCGTCCGTCCGCCAATGCTTCCCATGCAGCCGACGGCTCCAGTCCCTCGAGGAAGCGACGCACCCGTACAGGACCGGCCCCCAGCGCGGCGATGGCGGCGGCGAAGCGTTCGTCGTCAGCGAGATAACCGTCGCCCGTCATGACGACCTCGCCGCGCCATGGACACAGCCGGCGTCCCGCAGGTGAAGCGCCTCGGCCATCTGGCGGGAACTGACCACGGGACCGGTTCCGTCGAGATCACCGAGAGTTCGGGCCACCCGCCGTACCCGATGCATCCCTCGCGCCGACAACGTTCCCGTCCGCAAGCGCCGCTCCAGCAAGGCAGCTGCATCGGGAGACAGCGGGGCGAACTCGTCAAGAGTCTCTGGCGACAACTCGGCATTGCATCGCACACCGCGTGTGGCGGCACGAAGTCGGGCGAATCGCACACGTTCCGCCACGCTGGCCGACGCCTCGCCGCCCGACCCCCCGAGCAGGTCCTCCACATCGGGTCGCCCGAGGGAGAGGGCCAGGTCGAAACGGTCGAGCAACGGGGCAGACAGGCGCCGGGCGTACCGGGCGCGCGCCGCCTCGGTACATCGGCACGCGCCGGGAATGCTTCCCTCTCCGCAGGGACAGGGATTCATGGCCCCGACAAGTAGGAACCGAGCGGGCAGATCGACGGCCCGGCGGGCCCGGCGGATCCGGACGACACCCTCTTCGAGCGGCTGGCGCAACATGTCGAGAGCCACCGCGGGGAACTCCCCCAGCTCGTCGAGAAACAGCACCCCACAATGAGCGAGCGAGACCTCACCCGGACGCAGCCAGGCCGTGCCGCCGCCGATGAGTGACACTTCGGTGGCGCTGTGGTGTGGGGCTCGGAACGGAGGCCGCTGAGCCAAGGCACCGCCGACGAGATCGATGCCGGCGGCGGAGTGGACACGGGTGACCTCCAGCGCCTCCTCTCGTGCGAGAGGCGGCAGGATGCCCGGTAGCCGGTTGGCCAGCATCGTCTTGCCCGAACCCGGCGGTCCCACGAGGAGAAGGTGGTGACCACCGGCGGCGGCCACCTCCAACGCCCGCCGACCCACGGCCTGGCCCCGGACGTCGGCCAGATCCGGTACCGACGGCAAGACCCCCCGTTCGGTGGCCACGTCCGCCGGGTCCGCCCAGGCTCTCTCTCCCCGCAGGGCGGCGACGAGCTCACGCAGGTTGGCCACACCCCGGACCTCATGGCCACCGACCAACCGTGCGTCACCGGCGCACTCGACCGGTACCACCACCTGCCGGCAGCGCAAGGCGGCGACCATGGGCACGATGCCGGGAACCGGGCGCAGCGAGCCGTCGAGCCCGAGCTCGCCGATGCACGCCGTGTCAGCGACGCGCCCGGCAGGCACCAAGCCGTCGGCCACCAGCACGCCGACGGCGATCGGCAGGTCCAGTCCCGAACCACCTTTGCGCGTACCCGACGGAGCGAGGTTGACCGTGACACGATGTCTCGGCCATGCCAGGCCACTCGAGGACATGGCGGCCCGGACTCGGTCTCGCGACTCGCGGACGGCGGCGTCGGGAAGACCCACGACGGTGAACCCGGGCAGTCCACCAGCGACATGGACCTCGACGGCGACCCGGCGGCCGTCGACCCCGTGAAGTGTGGCGGATGGTATTGAGGCGAGCACGACAGCTCCCACTGGGGCCGGCTCCGGGCACATCAGCCCGGGGCTGAGACTGGTGAGAGGGCCACATCGTGTACACGCCGGCCGCACGAGACGTACGACCCACGGTACCGAAGGGGTGTAACGCCCTTCCCTAGGGCCGTCGTGGCAGTCGGGGGGCGGAGTACCCGGTGGAGGCGAGAAGACAGGCTCTCGTCGCTTCCCGATCCTTTGGTATGCGCCTGGCGCCCACGGTGACGTGATGTGGCGTGCCGCAGCGCTGAGGACACGTAGAGCCCATCTTCGCACCCCACCTCGGCAAGACTGGTCGGATGACCATTTTGGTGACCGGCGGCGCCGGCTACATCGGCTCTCACGCCGTCCGTCTTCTACGGGATCGTGGCCGTGATGTTGTTGTGATCGACAACTTGAAACGTGGTCACAGAGCTGCCGTTGGCGACACCACGCTGGTCGAAGCCGACATCGCAGATCATGACGCAGTAGCGGAGGTGGTCAGGCACTATGACGTCACTGCTGTCGTGCACTTCGCGGGACACAAAGCTCCCGGTGAGTCGATGGAACATCCAGGGAAGTACTTTCGCAACAACATGTCCAAGAGCGCGGACCTGATCGAGACCCTTAGTCGCGTTGGTGTCAAGAAGATCGTCTTTTCCTCGAGCTGCGCCGTGTACGGGACACCCGATCGCATCCCGGTCAGCGAGGATGCGCCCATTCGCCCCGAGAGCCCGTATGGGGAGAGCAAAGCGTCGGTCGAGAGGATCCTGTCGTGGTACGACCGCTGTCACGGACTGCGCTCTGTCAGCCTCCGGTATTTCAATGCCGCCGGCGCCTGGCCCGACGGTTCCATCGGTGAGGATTGGAGCCGCACGATAAATTTGGTGCCGCTCGTCATGAAGGCGACGGCCGGCCGGCGGGGGCCATTGCAGGTATTCGGTACTGACTATCCAACTCCGGACGGGACGGCCATCCGTGACTACGTGCATGTTGTCGACCTCGCCGAAGCCCACCTGCGGGCCCTCGAGCTGCTGGAGTCCGGCGGCGCCACGATTGCCGTCAATTTGGGCACCGGTGTGGGTTCCTCTGTGCTCGAGGTCCTCGGAGCGGCCGAGCGCGTAATCGGCCGCTCCGTTCCTTACGAGATAGTTGCGCGTCGAGCGGGTGACCCGGTCGCCTTATTCTCGGAGAACCGCCGATCGCGTGAGGTGCTCGGCTGGGAGGCAAAATTCGAATTGGACGCCATCGTTGCTTCGGCGTGGGCGTGGCATTCGACCCACCTCGACGGATACGGAGACTGAGAGCCAGACCGTTTCAGGGCACTGCGGCTACGACCAGTCCACCAAGGCAGAGCCCGGTGACGACGGATGCTCGGGCGTCTTCACCGAATCGAGCCGGCGCCCGGGATCAAAGGCAGATCGAGTGCGGTGACCCATCCCGGGGGCCGGTCGTTCACCGCTGGCACCGCGTTCAGTGCGCGCAGTCCGGTGGCTAGACAGCCGGCGGCGGCGGCATCGCGCCCACTTCCATCGGTGAAGCGGAAGGCGGTCTCCTGCGTGATCGACGGCGATCCGTCGATCACGACCCGGTAGACGTCATCCTGCGTGCCACGTGGCCAGTCGGGAGCGGCGTCGGTGCCCACCCGGTTGATGTGCTCGAGCCCGATGCGGGTCTCACCGCGGAAGATGCCGTTGATGGTGAATCGGATCGCCGCCACCTTCCCCGGTTCGATGATGCCCTTGGCCGTTGTGATCGGCTTGTCCGTGGTCCATTTCTCCCAGGTGGTGGTGATCCGGTCGAGCTCGATGCCGACGGCGTGGGCGATCATCGGCACTGTGCCGCCCCAGGACATGATCAGGATGTCAGTGTGCTCGAGCAGCGGCGTGAAGTCGGGCGATTGGCCGATGCCCATCTCCTCCTCGTAGTCGCCCTCGTAGTTGATGTAGTCGAGGATCTCGAGCGCCCTGACGCTTCGGACTTCGCCACAAAGCCCCATGAGCGTCATCGGGAAGAGATCATTGGCGAAGCCAGGATCGATACCCGTCGTGAAGCACGACGCTTTGCCCTCTTGGCAAGCGTCGGTGATGGGGTCGATCCACGACGGCGGATTCTGGGCCATGGCGGGCCAGACCCAGGGGGTCATGGCCGTCGAGCAGACGTCGATTCCTGCTCGCAGGAACCTTCCCATGAGGGCGATGTTCTCGGAGGCGTGGGCGGCGGTCGGCCCATAGTGAACCAGGGCGTCGGGTCTGAGCGAGACCAGGGCGTCCACGTCGTCGGTGGCGGAGATGCCGAGCGTGTCGATACCGCAGATCTCGCCCGCGTCCCGGCCGACCTTTTCGGAGGCGCTGACGCCCACGCCGACCAGCTCGAATCCCGGGTGCCGAACGATCTCGGGGATCACCATGCGCCCCACAAAGCCGGTGCCCCAGACGACCACCCGCTTGGACGCGCCGGTCATCGGAGCAGCTCGCCGGCATTCACGAGCAGGTACTGCCCCGTCACCGCCTTGGCGTGGTCGGAGGCGAAGAACGCCGCCACATCGGCGACCTCGCCGTCTTCGGTCATCCGCCGGAGTGGGAAGTCGGCGACCAACTCGTGCAGGACTTCCTCCTCGGTCCGGCCCTGCTGTCGGGCTGTCCCGGAAACGTACAGCTGGACGTTCGGACCCCACATCCAGGAGGGGATCACCATGTTGCAACGGATGTTGTCCGCTCCGAGCTCGTCCGCCAGGTAGTAGATCGTCGTCAGGAGCGCGCTCTTGGAGGCGGCGTAACCGGCCTGGGGCATGGCCGGCTTGAACATGGACTGTGAGCCGATGAAGACGACCGAGCCGCCACCGCTCTCCTTCATGGCTTTCGCCACCGGGCGCAGGATGGTCAGCGCGCCGAGGACGTTGGTATCGAATGCGGCCCTCCAGTCGTCGAGATTCAAGTCGTACAAACCGCCCCAGGCGTGCTCGAACGCCGCCACCTGGATGAGGGCGTCGACCGAGCCGAACCGCTCCTGCGCCAGCTGCACCAGGGACGCACAGGAGGCGGAATCGGTGATGTCGGTGGCCTGGTGGGCGGTGCGCCGGCCGTCGGGGTCGAGCTCGGCCGCCACGTGCGCCAGTTCGTCTTTTCGGCGGGCGGCCAGGACCACGTTCGCCCCGTCGCGCAGAGCGCTGGTGGCGCATTCCCTCCCGAGCCCGACGCCGACGCCGGTCACGAGCACCGTCTTTCCCTCGAGCAGCACGATCCTTTCTTCTATCGGTTCACCGGTCGGTCTGCATCTTCTGGCTTCGCCCCACCCCCGCCAGCCGTGCTCTTCCAATTGGCGTGGCCATGCCCCAGGCCCAGGCGCCTCGCGAGCCGATTGGAATTCGTGACACGACCATGTAGGATCGTCAGTAGTTGGACGACCACGGACAGTAGCAAAGGGCGACCCGCAGACCGTCCACGTCGACAGGGAAACATCGACGCCACAGATCCGCCCCCTTTTCCCCTGTCAGCACGCCTCATCGGGCAGGACCGCAGGCAGGAACTGGCACGTCATCCCCATTCTTGGGGATGCGGTGGGCGACACCTTTCGGTCATTGTGAGAGCGCGCAACGTCCGTTGCGAACCGTCTGGACGTCCACAAGAGAACCGATACCTCTCGCCTGGCGTGTCTTCCAGCCAAAAGCAGGAAAGGTAAAAATGCGAAGAATTGTGATGGGAATAGTGGCACTGTCCACGCTGACCCTCATGGGGGTGGTGGCAACATCTCCGGCGGCGCTCGCCAGGGCTGTCCCTGGTGGAAAATCGGTGGCCGCAGCCAAGGCTCACAGGCACCTCAACGCAGCCTCTGGTCCCACCATCTACGACAGCACGGTGGAACCGAATCCGGGCAACCTGCCCAGCCAGTCGTTCGAGGCGACGGAGACGGCTGAACTCGGGAACCAGATCGCCTTCGGCGGCTCGGCTCGGGTACTGACCAATGTGACAGTGCAGATGAGCAGTTGGGGTTGTCAGAGCGGCAACTGGAGCACGGACAATTGCGTCACCACGCCGGGTACCACCTTCCCCGAGCCCGTGACCTTGAACGTCTACACCGTCGGCCCCAGCAACACCGTAGGTAGCCTGGTCGTCAGCGAAGCCCCGACGTTCCAGATTCCCTACCGCCCGTCGGCGGATCCCAACTACACGACCGACTGTGCGGCGACGGCAGCGGCGGACAGCGTGCCCGTCAGCGACTTTGCCGGAACCTGGTTTGACGCAGCGCTGAACACCTGTTTCAACGGGTATCTCACTCCCATCACCTTCAACTTCGGGCACGTGATTGTCCCCGACAAGGTCATCTACGACATCGCGTACAACACCAGCGACTGGGGCCTCCACCCCTATGGTGACAGCACCGCCTGTCACTCGTCGGCAGGCGGATGTGGGTACGACTCGTTGAACGTGGCATTGTCAGAAGAGCCCACGAACCCGAGTGTCGGTAGCGACCCGAATCTCGGTACGGTGTACGAGAACACGAACTATGCGCCGTACTACTGCGACGGTGGAGCGGGCGGCACCGACGTATTCCGCATCGACGGACGGCCCGACAGCGAGAACTGTGCCAGTGGCGATGGTGGATGGAGCGTCAACTACCCACCGACGGGGCCGAATGATTCGCCCTACTACATCCCCGCCGTTCAGTTCAACGCCGTCGTCAGCACGTCACCGAGCTTTACGAGTGCCAACAGCGCATCGGGGACAAAGGGCCAGGCCTTCTCCTTCACGGTCACGACCACGGGCGTTCCTGCGCCCACACTGACCAAGGCGGGCAAGCTTCCCCACGGGCTCAGCTTCGTCAACAACGGCGACGGCACGGCGACGATCTCGGGCACCCCCAAGGCGAGCGACCGGGCTGTGTACCACTTCAAGATCAAGGCGAGAAACTCAAATGGCCTGGCGACGCAGAAGTTCACGCTGAACCTCAGCTAGTTAGTCCATCCGACGCCGCCAAACGGCGCCGGACTGAACCGCAAGACACAGGGGCTCCACGGCATCCGTGGAGCCCCTGTGTCGCGGTGGGCCGTCGGGGGTCTGAGGCGGAGCGGCGTGTAAAGTTCAACCGACTGGTTGACATTTTCTTCTGCTCGATCTATCCTCAACCATATGGTTGAGGAAAAAGTCGGCATCGACGCTGTCTTCCACGCCCTCGCCAACGACGCACGACGCACGATGCTCAGCCGGCTCGCAGGGGGCGAGCTGACGGTGGGCCAACTTGCCGCCCCACTGACCATGTCACTGGCCGCCGCCTCCAAGCATGTGCAGGTGCTCGAGCGGGCGGGCCTGGTCCATCGCACCGTGAAAGGCCGCCGTCACGTGTGCCGCCTCGACGCCTCCCCCCTTGCCTCCGCTTACACCTGGCTGCGTTTCTACGAGCGTTACTGGAACGACCGACTCGACACACTCGAGTCCCTCTTCCGAGTTGACCCCACCACCCGACAGGAGGATCAATGACCACCGTGACCGATGAACATGCTGTCGTGAGGCTGGAACGCGTCATCCCGGCGCCGCCCCACTTGGTCTACAGAGCGTGGCTCGAACCCGAGATGCTGTGTCGGTGGATGGCCCCGGGGAGCTCCGAGGTGACGCGGGTGGAGATCGACGAGCGCGTCGGTGGTGCCTTTCGAATCTGGCAGGCGGACGCCGGGTCGGACGTCGGTGGGTTCGACTGCCAGCTGCTCGAGCTCATCCCGGAGCGACGCATCGTGTTCCGCTGGGGTTTCGTCGGCCCCGACCGATGTGACGGACCGGCATACGACTCTCGTCTGACCGTCACGCTCAGCGAGACGACGGGGGGCGCGACTGCGCTCACCCTCGTCCACGAGCGCCTGCAAGACCTCGCCGCAGCCATCCCCCAGGTGGCCGAGAATGTGGGTCCGGGCTGGAACGACGTTCTGGCGAAGCTGGCCGCCACCATCGGCTCAGTTCACTTGATGACGCCGATGTGCCGGGCATTGCTCCCCCTGACCTGGCATTGCGTTGCCTGATCGGCCGACGGCTGAGGGGATCGGGGCGATTCGCTCGCTGTCCTCAGGCGTCGAGGGCGAGGCAGCCGCGGACGGCAGCCTCGGCGGCCAGCCGGGCGGCTAGGGCGGTGTCGCGGCTCAGGCGCTTGAGCTTGACGGCAAGCTCGGGTTCGGCGGCGATGAGCCGCCGGATTTCGGCCGTGTTACCCGAGCCGTCGGGGTTGGTCAGGGCCACGATCCTCGGGTCGAGCAGGCCGTCGAATGAGCGGTCGCCGATGCAGCGGTAGACCGACCATGGGCAACCCCGGGCTTCGCAGACCTCGGCAACGGCCGAGGACTCCATGTCCACACCGAAGTAGCCGTCCTCCAAGAAGCTCCGGCTCAGCTCCTCGTCGAGGGTCACCCCCTCGGTCGTCATGAGCTTGCCGGCCCGTGGTGCGTCCCCGGGCGGCGTGTGCCGGTAAGTGGCTCCGCTCGTGTATTCGACGATGAACTCGGGATTGATCAGGGTGCCGACGGCCAGCTCGGGATCGAGACCTCCGCAAATCCCGGCGATCATGACGTGGTCGACACGGGTGTCGTCCTGTCCCGTCTCGTCGAACAGGCGGGACGCCGCCAATCGGGTCAGAGGTGGACCCATCCCGATATGGATGGCGCTCACGCTCGAGTTACCGACCCGGCCCGTCCACGGTGCGCCCTCCGCGTCGCTGGTTGGGCTGAGCCCGAAGGCGGTCACGATGGCGTCCATCTCCAGAGGCATTGGCGCCAGAACGACGACGTGGCGGCGGGGAGGGTCATGGGGCATGGCCCCAGCCTGCCCGCTGGCGACCCTCTCGTGCCGGTCGCTCCCGTGCCCCGACCGACGGCGGGCCGCCCCAGTAGGTCGATGCCGGGTGTCGGACAAAGGGGGATGAGCCCAGGGCGGTCGGCTCAAGTCTTGCCCAGGGCCTACCGATCCGATGGGGTGGTCATCGGAGGGATGGACTGCAGATGAGCAGGTCTGACGTCCTCGTGGGGCGGCAGCCGATATTCGACCGCGGCCGGAAGGTCCACGGATACGAGCTCGTGCTGCGCCCCGACGAGGGTGTCGCGTCACGCCCCGATGCCCGGGGTGCGGCCGACGATGGCGACCTCCTCACGTCGCACGTTCTCTTCAGCTCGCTCCAGGTCGGCGTGGACCGCTTCGTGGGCGACAAGCTCATGTTCTGCGATGTGAACGAGGAACTGCTCACCGGCGACATCGCCTTGTTGCTCCCTCCGGAACGAACCGTCCTCGAGGTTCCCACCGGCGCGCTGTACGGCAGTTTCGCCGTATCGGGAGGCCGTCTGGGATGTCAGCGTCTGGTCGAGGAGGGTTACACACTGGCGCTCGACGACTTCTGGTGGTCAGAGGGCGCCGACGAGATGTTCCACCTCTTCTCGTTCGTGAAGCTCGACCCCCGGCGGCACGGTCCCGAGGGCGTCGCCGCCGTGATCGAGCGCTGCCGACCCTTTGACGTGCGGGTGCTCGTGCAGACGATCGACACCGAAAACGCCTTGAGCGAGTTTGACGGGCTCGGCGCCGATCTCTTCCAGGGATACCTGTTGTCGACGCCGCAGCCCGTCCCGGGCCGAGTGATCGATCCTGGCGAGTTCACCAAGACCCGCCTGGCGGCCAGGCTGCTCGAACCCGATGCCGGTATCTCTGAGGTCGAGGCGCTCGTCCGCGCCGATCCCGCACTCAGTCTCCAGCTCCTGCATATGGCCGGTATCGGTGCCGCCGGAGGGATGCGCCGCACGGTGAGCACCGTGCGCGAGGCCCTCGTCCTCGTCGGCTGGCGGCGCCTCCAGGCCTGGGTGTCGATGTTGCTCCTCGCCGGCGGCCGCGGCATCGCCGAGGAGCTGATGACATCGACGTTGGTCCGTGCCCGCATGTGCGAACTGCTCGGGGCGTGGATCGAGGGTGGCCGGGCGGAGATGGCGTTCACGGCGGGAATGTTGTCAGGACTCGACGTCCTCCTGGGCGTCCCGCTCGAGGACGTGCTGCGCGATCTCCCCCTCGACGACGAGGTCCGCGACGCCGTATTGCAGAATTCCGGTGCTGTCGGTCAGTTGGTGGCGGACGTCATCGACTACCAGCGGGGACGGCCCGAGGCCGCCACGCGCGACGGGCCTTGGTGCGCACGTGCTGCAGGCCGCGTGCTTCGACGCGCTGGCGTGGGGCATCGAGATGACCACGGGGCTCGACGCCGCCGCCCTCGTCTGATCGTTGAGGTCACCCACCTCCGCCTGGGTGCGGCGGTCGGTCAGCGCCCGGTGAACTTGGGTTCGCGCTTTTCGGCGAAGGCGCGCATGGCCTCGCGGGTGTCCTCGGTGGAGAAATTCACGGTCTGACAGCGGGCTTCGTCTTCCAGGGCCTGACCCATCGACACGGCGGCGCTGTCATTGAGCAGTTTCTTCGTCATCGACAGGGCGATCGGTGGTCCGGCCGCCAGCCGCGTGGCCCAGTCGTCGACAAAGGCGTCGATCTCCTCTTCGGGCACCACCCGGTTCACGAGACCGAAAGACAGCGCCTCCTGGGCCGACAGCGTGTCGGCGAAATAGGCCAGTTCCTTGGCTCGGTGCAAGCCGATGAGCCGGGGCAGGAGCCACGACGACCCGCCGTCGACCGACAACCCGCGTCGGGAGAAGATCTCCGACATCCGCGCTGTCGACGACGCAACGGTGAGATCGCAGCACAAGGCCAGGCTCAGGCCCGCGCCGGCGGCTATCCCTCGTATCTTGGCGATCGAGGGCTTCGGCAGATCGAAGAGCGCCGACATGACCGAACCGAGGAACCGCATGCGGGTGAGGGGCGGGTCTTCAGAGTCACCGCTGATCCCCTTGGGGTCCCCAATGTCGGCGCCCGAACAAAACGCGCCTCCCGCGCCGGTCAGCACCAGGACACGGTCATCGCGACGGTGCGCCACCTCCTGGAGGGCGGCGTACAGCTCCTGCCACATGGCACCGTTGGCGGCGTTCTTGCGCTCCGGTCGGTTGAGGGTGACGGTGACGACCCCCGAGTCACGCTCCACAATGATGGTCTCCTCGCCCACGGTCGACCACCCTAGTCAGAGAACGGAGAATCGAGCCAAGGAGCGACCGGACTTTCGTCACAGGCCGGCGCCCGCGCTTCGGAGCGTGACATTCAGAACGCGTCGAGCACGACGTCGACGACCGGATCCTGCGACCGGTCGTCCACGACGGCGACGACGTCGAACCGGACTGTCCTCAGAGGCGCACCGTGTGTCCGTTGTTGCGAGAGCCACCGTGCGGCCAACCGTCGAAGTCGCCGCTGTTTCGCCTGTGTCACCGCTTCCTGCGGCGATCCGAATGCCGTCGAGGACCGGGTCTTGACTTCGCAGACAGCGATGATCGCCCCACCCGGATCGATGGCGATCAGGTCGATTTCCCCCTCGGAGCACCGCCAGTTGCGGGCCACGACGTCGTAGCCGGCGCGGGCATACCACCGGGCGGCCGCCTCCTCCCCCCGCAGACCGAGGTCGCGACGGCGTTCGGCCGCCGATCCGGTGCCTGACGGGAGCTTCGCCACATCACGAGTGTTCCCCGCGGCTGTAACAGGGCCCGGCCCCTTCACGGACACAGAGGGCCGCGGGAATGCCCTTGCCCGACCCGGCGCGGGACGAACCCGGACGGTGGCTCGGCTGACTTCAGGTGTCGCGTTCGGGAAGCCGCTCCACGTTCACGTCCCGGAACGTGAGGACCTTGACGCTCGGGACGAAACGGGCGGGCCGATACATGTCCCACACCCAGGCATCGGTCAGCTCGACCTCGATGCACGTCGGGGCGGAGCTGTTGCCGACCGAGACCTTCACCTCATTGGCCAGATAGAAGCGTCGTTCCGTCTCGACCACGTAGTTGAAGAGCGGGAGCACCGTGCGGTACTCCTGGACAAGTGCCAATTCGATGTCGGCCTCGTAGCGTTCGAGGTCCTCTTCGCTCATCGCCCTACGGGCGGACTGCCCGCTTCTCCTTGATCCTGTGCGTCATATCCCGTCGTTGCTACATAAGGCCAGGTCAAGGGCGTGTGTTTTGGGCAATGTGTTCGAGTGGTTCCTGTGGTGTTCTGTTGCCAGGTTCTCACCTTGTACATCAGGTAGGTGGCGATGAACTTGCCGTAGTCGATCCTGGCCACGGAAGACGCTTCATGGAGACATTTGTAGCAGGTGAGGGGACCGGTTCTTGTCCTTTTGAGCGGAGCCGAGCATCGGCCTTGGGCCGACGGGTTTCGCCGAACCTGGGGGGGTCCTGTCAGGAGAGGGGTCGGAGGATGGTCGAGCCGCCGTAGGCGGGTGGGACCCGACTTTCTTCCGGTCTTGACGGGGTGCCAGATTCGGCCAGGGGTTGACGTGTGGGGGGACGTGGGGTGAGGGTGCACGACAAGTCGGTCACGTGTTGACAAGTGGCCGGGCCGATAGTCAGCTGGGTAAATGACAGGCGTGTAACAACAAGGGTGTGGTCTCGGAGGAGGCTGGTTGTGGCTGGTGGAGGCATGGACCACAGGAAGGTCGTGGTGGGGACATGGCTGGGCGTCGAGCCGGTCGTCGAAAGGAACGGCGTGTCGACGACCCCTGAAATCCGGGGCCCGTTACCTCGGCCTCCTGTTCCGGAATGGTGGGACGTGGAACTGGTTCGACGAGTAAGGGGGTACGCCGATCGGTTCGTCGAGCAAGACCGGCATGGCAGATCCACCACCGATGAGGATGTCATGCGTTCGTGACGGGTCGCAGCGCCGGGAGTGTGAGCGGAGTGAACACACCAACGCAGCGGATCGGCTCGGTAGTGAGCGAAACCACGGTAACGAGCTCACGTGCCTGGAAAGTTCCGCCGCAGCACTTGGACTGTGAGTTCCAACCGTGTCCGATCTGAGCTGCGAAAGGAGGGGCGAGGGCACGGGTGCTAAGCCTCAGAAACGACCATCCCGCCCCGCCTCAGCTTCTGCGACGCAAGCCCAAAGCGTCCCGGTCGGAGTGTGAGCGGTAGCGAACACACGCCCGGGCGCATCGGCGTCGTCGGCATGGCGATAGGTGGCCCCGGTCGGTCTGCGAGCGAGTGAGCAGACGAAAATAGTCGTGTGCCCCTGTGCTCCCGTGTGCTCAGTCGAAGTGGTTCGCTGCTCTGTGGACGACGTCGGTATCCGTCTGCGGCCGCCCGGTAGCGGGGGCGGTTTGTCCGGGGCTGATCGCCATCACCCTGTCTGAGCAGCTCGGCATCCGGCATTCCGATCAGTGGCACCTCCAAGTAGGGACGTATCCACCCGACGTCAAACGATTGAAAGACCAACCTCTGCCTTTTTGTTCGAATTAGTCTCCGTTCCAGCAGCCGAGAATGACATTGGCGACGATGACGGCTATGTCGCCAGCCGGAGCCGGCGGATCGCCGAACTTTGCCGGGAGGCCCGAAGCGTCTACAAGCAGCACCTTCCAGTCCTTGCGTACCACCACCGATCCATTGGTCGTCGAAAAGCCGCCCTGGCCGAGCCGCGGAAACGTTGATACGCGACCAAGTTCGGAGCGCAGCCCCCTGAAATACGCGAAGGTCTCGCTCCAGCTGGAGAGCTCCTTAACCGACAGTGTGAAATAGCCGTTCGGGTATGAGTATCGACACGAGTACAGGTGACCGTTCCACGTCGGCGTTGTCACGACGGCCTTGACGCCGAGGACGGTCGAAAACTTTTCTTGCGCCTCGGGCGCACAGACCATCTTGGCGATCTGCGAAGGCTTTGGGCCCGCCGGAAGGGGGATCCGCTCGCTGGTCAGGCTCGACGATGTGGTCTCCCCGCAGCTCGCGGACACCAGGATGATCGCCAGTGTCGCACCGGTCAATCGGAGACACGCTGCCCGAGAACCTGCTTGTGCCTCATGGAGTCGAGCGCCCCGCTGGCTCCGACAACTGAAAACCATGGGCACTGTTCTACGACCGTCAGGTGTTTCCAAGATCGCCCAAAGCCCGGCGAAGAACGTCCGCTTCTGAAGGTGAAACGCCTTCGGCAAAGCGGACGAGTGCGGCATCGGGATCACGTGTCGATCCGAGTGCCTCCCGCATGAGCGTGGCGGTGAGGGTAGCCCCGGTGCCAGTGGCGGCAAACCGGATGGTGCGTCCATCCATTCGCCGACGGACCAAGTTCTTATGGACCAGCCGGTCGAGGACTGTCGCCACCGTCGTATAGGCGTAGCCCGGAAGCTCGTTCGCCACGTCCCGTCCTGTCAATTCACGACCAGGCTCTTCCCACAGCACGTCAATCACTCGCCGTTCGAGGTCTCCGAGCCTCGCCGCGCCGCAGGCACAGGCAGGGCCCTCGCACGCACAGGGATCGCAGGAGCACAGTGGGTTGTCACAGGTCGATGTCGTAGTCATGGCCTCTCATTCACCATCCGAGATCCTCGTGCGTATGCCTGGTCGAACTTCCTTCTCTAGAGCATCAGGATCAGCATGAAGCCCATGGCGAAGCACATGACCACGTGACTGGCATCTTCGACCCAAGGTGTGGTCACAACGGCCTCCAGGCCGCTGACCTGACGGGCATCAGGCTCAGGGCCCCCGGACCAGGCGTCCCCGGATCCTGTGGCCCCCACCGCCATACTGGTGGCGTAGGCGAAGGCGTGGCTTCCGTGGTGCGACACACCCTTGACGGGGGAAGCAAGAGTGAAGACGGCGGATGCAAAGAACGTCACCGCCAGGATGAGGCCGAGGCCGGGGTCGAGCCTCGCCCCTCCTGTTGCCATCGACATCGACATCGTCCCGGACACCCTCGAGGTCGCCCCCACGGGATACAGGTACATCAGGAGCATGGCGAAGCTCATGACAGCGTGGATGGCTTCGTGCGGCTTGTGCAGTCCGAAACGCTGGATGGACTGGACGCTCCGGACGATGAACCAAATCACCAGAGCGCCGAAGATGAGCTCCCACACGGCGCTCGGCCCGAAGGCCCATCGGGCGACGAACATCCCGGCCATCGACACGCCCATGAAGATGTGGGCGATGTCGACGTCCCGTCCGGAATGGTGGCGACCGGTCACCGAGAACACGAGCAACGCTACGGAGTAGCCGGCCACCGCCAGCATGAGAAGGCCGAAGAGGTAGTACAACCACGGTGGTGTTCCCATGACTGGTCAGACCTCCTTCGCGGTGCGATTGCCGTTGGAACCTGGCCCAACCGACTCCGCCTCCGACGTCGTCAACGGCCAATACATGAGGGCCAGCACGATGATCAGTAGGCCCGAGTTCGGATCAGTGGCACCACCGGCGAGGATGCCGCCGAAGTTCTGGACGGCGACCCATATGACGGCAAAGACGGCGATGGCCAGTACCAGTGTCACTTGGGCGCCCTGCGGGGGAAGAAAGACACCGGCGGCCACGATCAGACAGACAATGGCCAGCAAGACCGCCGCCGGGGTGCCGTGGTGCAGGAAGAAGGCTTCCGACACGCGATCGATATGGGCGAGCCACCCCGGTTGGCCGTTGTTCATCCCGGCCACCAGATCATGTAGTGCCTGGGGTGAACGTCCAGATCCCACCACCGAGAGGAGCGCCAGAAGGCTCCAGATCCCCACCCAGATGGCCCGGGCCGCCTTCAGGCCCACGGTGCGGGCGGCCACGAACGGCTTGTTCGATCCTTCGCTCGGCCATAGCAGGACGGCCAGTACCGAATAGAAGAGCACGCCACCGGGGCCGCCTCCGAACGGCGTGGCCGCTCCGTGGAAGACCCCACCCGACCCTTCGCCGAACCACCAGACCCCGAGGGCCCAGACGATTGAGAGTGCCAGTACGGGTCTGATCGATCTCTTCCAGACGATGCCGAAGCCGATCACGAACTGGACGAGGGCGAAGAGTGTGTTGGTCAGGACCGGTTCGTGGTAGATGATCGACCCGTTCCAGGCGATGGTGTGGGCCACCCAGCCGGGGTTTCCACCGGACAATTTGTTCAACATCCCGCTGAAGCCACTGGAACCGGGGGTGAACATGAAGGGCTGGATCTGGAGCACCGCGTCGAGAAGCCAGATAGTGGCCATGACCAGCTGAAACGTCCGCTGAAGATCCCGGGGCGGGCCTATTCGGGTGGTCGTCGGTCCCCGGTCGGCGATGGTCGGGACACTCCGTCCCGCCGACTCCACAATCGTCATGTCCTACCGCCTTGTCGACGACTACGACGTCACGTAGGAGTTACTACCACCAGTAGTACCTGCCTGCAACCGAGTGTGCCCCGGCCCTTTTCGCTGTCCCGCTTTCGTTCAATCCGTTGGCCGTTGGCACCTTGCTCGGTTGATCGAGGTGGCAAGTACGTCGAGCCGGGACAGTTGCCGTGCCAGTACGCTCCGTCGCGTATCTGGGGCCGTAGTCCCGTCGCCAAGCGGGCAGCTTCCCAGGGCATGAACTCACCGAATGGACCAGGAGGCCATGTCGTGACCGCCACCCAGGTGACCGACTCCCCGCCGGCCGAAGACGCCTGGGTCTCCATCGCCATCGGCGGCATGACCTGCGGGGCGTGCGCCGCTCGGATCGAACGACGTCTCAACGATCTCGACGGTGTCACGGCCAGCGTCAACTACGCGTCAGAGCGGGCCCGGGTCGCGTTGGCGGCCGATCTGCCCGTGAACCGGTTGGTCGACGAGATCCGATCGGCCGGGTACACCGCCGAGCTTGTCCCGGACAGCTCTCAGGTGACAGACCACTCGGTCGAGGTGGAGCAACGGGCACGCTCCCTGGGCCGACGACTGATTGTCGCCGCTCTGCTTTTCATGCCTCTCTGCGATTTCTCAATCGGCTTCTCGCTCGTCCCATGGCTCCGGTTCCCCGGCTGGCAGTGGCTCCTGATCGCGCTGGCCAGCCCTGTTTTGACGTGGGCGGCGTGGCCGTTCTACAAGGCGGCGGTCCGCAACATTCGCCACCGCACATCCTCCATGGACACCCTGGTCTCTCTGGGCATCGTGGCGGCCACCGGTTGGTCGCTGTACGCCATGTTCTGGCGGGACACGAGCCATGCGTCGCGTTCGATTCTCTTCGTGCTCACCCGTCAGTCGGGCGGAGCCATCTACATCGACGTGGCCGCCGGAGTCACCACCTTCCTCCTGGCCGGACGGTATTTCGAGGCGGTGTGCAAGCGTCGGTCGGGCGACGCGCTGCGTTCCCTGGCCGCCGTCGGCGCCAAGGACCTGGTCGTGCTCGACGAGCGAGACGTGGAACACCGGCTCCCGGTCACACAACTCGAAGTCGGTGACCGGTTCGTCGTGCGGCCGGGGGAGACGGTCGCCACCGACGGCGAGGTGATCCTCGGACACTCGGCCATCGATCGCAGTGCCATGACCGGTGAGTCCCTACCAGTCGACGTGGCTCCCGGCGACCGGGTCGTCGGCGGCACGGTGTCGGTCGGCGGTCGCTTGGTGGTCCGTGCAACGAGCGTCGGGCGTGACACGCAGCTGGCCCACATGGTGCGGCTCGTCGAGGACGCCCAGAACGAAAAGGCTGCCGTCCAACGGGTGGCCGACCGTATCTCGGGGGTTTTCGTCCCCGTCGTGCTCGGCATCGCCGTCGTCACCCTCGCAGGGTGGCTGCTGGCCGGTGGTTCCTCAGAGCGGGCGTTCAGCGCCGCCATCTCAGTCCTGATCATCGCCTGCCCCTGTGCGCTCGGTCTGGCGACGCCGACGGCCTTGCTCGTCGCCTCGGGCACGGGTGCCCGTCTCGGGATCTTCTTCAAGGGATACCAGGCCCTCGAGGCTTCTCGGCAGGTCGATACGGTCGTGCTGGACAAGACGGGGACCGTCACTCTCGGCCAGATGAAGGTCACCGACATGGAGGTCGCACTCGGGATCGAGCCCGCATTGCTCCTGCGGTGGGCGGGAGCGCTCGAACAGGCGTCCGAGCACCTCGTGGCCCGGGCCATCGCCGCCGCCGCACAACAGGAGTTGGGCAACCTGCCGCCGGTCGACCGCTTCATGGCAGAGCCCGGAGTCGGCGCCCGGGGAATGGTCGACGGTCATGAGATCTCGGTCGGGAAGCGGGGTCTGTTTGCCGACCGCAGGGTCACCGTGCCTACCAGCCTGTTGGCTCGCTGCGCAGAGTGGGAGGCGCTCGGACGGACCGCCGTGCTCGTGGGTCGAGACGACGCCGTCGTCGGTGCTGTGGCGATCGCTGACACGATCCGACCCTCCGCTGCCCCCGCCGTCCGAGAGCTACAGGAGCTGGGGCTCCACTGCGTACTCCTGACGGGCGACAACGCCCCCACCGCTGGCGCCGTCGGGGCCGCCATCGGGGTGGCCGACGTGGTCGCCGACGCTCTCCCGGCCGAGAAGGTCGTGGTGATCCGTCGCCTCCAGAACGAGGGGAGGACCGTGGCCATGGTCGGTGACGGTGTCAACGATGGACCGGCTTTGGCCACCGCCGATCTCGGCCTCGCTGTCGGATCCGGTACCGACGTCGCCATCAATGCCGCCGATATGATCATCGTCCGTGATGACCTCCAGGTCGTCGCCGCCGCCATACGTCTGGCTCGCCGGACGTTGAGGACGATCCGGGGGAATCTTGCTTGGGCGTTTGCCTACAACGTGGCGGCGATCCCTCTGGCGGCGTGCGGGCTTCTCAATCCCCTGATCGCTGCGGGCGCCATGGGCCTGTCGTCGGGTTTTGTGGTCTGGAACAGCTCGCGACTTCGACATGTGATCGTCGGTGAATCACGGGTCGACGAGCCGAGCGCCGGACTGGCAGTGGGCGCGGGGCGTAGTGAGCCGGAGGGGTCCGAGGACCCAGAATCTCGCCTCTCGAACGGCATCCTGATTCGTAGATGACCAGCCTGGTACTCGTCTCGGCCTGGGAGCGTGCGAGCGTGCGAAAATATTCGCCCGCCGTTGTCCTTCCGTTGTGATTAATCGAGTGCGTCGGCTGCCCTGTCGATGACGTTGGTGTCCATGGGGTCCAGGTAGCTCCTGGTCGTGGCCGGGCCGCATGGCCCAGAACCTTTTGGATGTCGAGCAGGTCGAAGTGGCGCGCTCCGTCGTCGGCGGTGGTGTGGTGGAGGATGCCTGCTGCGGTTCGTCGGAGGTCGTGGGGGGCGACGTGTCCGAGTCCGGCTTCGTCGGCTCTCGTGGGGACGATCCGGAAGAAACAGCGTTCGGAGAGCGGTGACAGCCAGTTGATTCGGGCCGGTCCCCGCTGTCGTTGTGCACCCATGACCTGCGCGCACAGAATCGGGTCGGAGTCGGCCAGCGGTCGGGTTGTGCTGGCGGCGTAGAGCGTGCGCCATGCGGTCACGAGTTGGCGGGAGCCGCTACCGAGCGTCACCTCTCGGGGTCGTCTCCCCTTCCCTGTCCATTGGAGTCGGCCGGTGCTCTCGTCGTAGTCACCCCACGTCATGTGGCATATCTCGGCGTTGCGGATACCAGCCAGTCCGAGGCGGAGGGCGAGTTCGTCTCGCATCCCTGGCGGTGTGCCGTCTTGGCACGGGGCCAGAAGGGTGGTGAAGGCATCCTCTTTGGAGAGCCAGCGACCGGCGTGCTTCGCCTGAACCTTCCCGTAGGTCTTGGGGTAGGAGCGCCGTAGTCCGAGCAGGCGGGGCGTCGGGTCCTTCTCCACGATGTCGAGTTCGTGGCACCAGCGGTAGAAGGTGCGGACGGTCGAGAGCCGCTGGCGGACCGTGTTGTTGGCTAGCTTGCCGTCGCCGGTGCACCAGGTGAAGAGGTCGGCTTCGGTGACGTCCGCCGGATGGCGCTTCCCGGTGGTGCGGAAGAGGTGGTTGAGCCTCTGGTCAAGCTGGTTATGGGTGATGGGGTTGGTGTACTGGGTGAGAAAGGTGTCCAAAATCACCTGGAGGGAGGCGTTATCTTTCCCGAGGGGAATTACCCTTCTGACCTGCGGCTGCGGCGTCGGCACGGTGGTAAGCCTTCCGAGATTCCTTGATCTTCGCCGCCTTGCCGACCCGCCCACGGAGGTAGTACAGCTTCGCTCGGCGAACGTCGCCCCGAGTCACCATCTCGATCTTGGCCAGGATGGGGGAATGAACGGGGAACGTCCTCTCCACTCCCACGCCGAAACTCACCTTACGGACGGTGAATGTCTCGCGGGCGCCGGTCCCCTGCCGGCGGATCACGGCCCCCTGGAAGATCTGGACACGCTCGCGGTTGCCCTCCACCACCCTCACGTGGACTTTGAGGGTATCGCCGGGGGCGAATTCCGGAATGTCGTCTCTCAGGCTCTCGCGATCGACGATGTCAGTGGGATTCATGGCGCGCGTCCCTTCGCGGGTCGATTGCGAGCGGCTCGGGCGGCACCCCAGGCGACATAGCCACCTCCGGGCGACGGCCGACCGATGGGGCCTGCTGGAACCCGCAACGATAGCCGCGTCCCGGACGGGGGCGCACCCACCTGGGCTTTCAGCCCCGACTATCGCCCCTCGGCGAAGCCCCCGAGGTCACCGGCGGGTGGTGCCGCGGGCATCCCGGACGCGGCCCCGCCGTCCACCGTTGCCGTCGCCGGTGCCTCCGTGGCGAGCAGGTGCCGCTCCTCCTCGGAGATCCCGCCCCGGGCCTCGATCAGGTCGGGGCGCTCGGCGATGGTGCGCCGGAGAGCCATCGCCCGCCGCCATCTCTCGATCCGACCGTGGTCCCCGGTCCGCAGGACTTCGGGTACCTCCCAGCCTCGGAAGACCGCCGGGCGGGTGTAGTGGGGATACTCGAGTAGGCCGGACGTAAAGCTCTCGTCCCTGGCCGACGCCTCGTTGCCCAGGACACCGGGCACGAGCCGAGAGACAGCCTCGATGACCACGACGGCGGCCACCTCGCCCCCGGCCAGCACATAGTCACCGATCGACAGCTCGCCGTCGACGAGGTGGTCCGACACCCGTTGGTCGACCCCCTCGTAACGGCCGCAGAGCAGGGAGAAGCCGCCCGACGCGCCGGTGGCCGAACCCGCCAGCTCCTCCGCCATGTGTTGATCGAATCGACGCCCTCGAGGTCCGAGCAGGTAGAGGGGCCGAGGCGGGTCGGCCCCCTCCACCGACGCGAAGACGGGTCCGGGACTGAGGACCATGCCGGCCCCACCTCCGAACGGTGTGTCGTCGACGGAGCGTCGGGCGTCGCTTGTCGCCTCCCGAAGATCGTTGATCCGCAGGTCAAGACCACCGTCGCGCCGGGCCCGTCCGAGCAGGGCACCTGAGCAGAATCCCTCGAGGAGCTCGGGAAAGATGGTGAAGACGTCGACCCGGATCGGGTTCTCGTGGTCGGCCATGGGTCCGTCTCAGTCGAGCAATCCGGGTGGGACGTCGACCACGATCCGACCTGGGCGGTGTTCGACGACACATCGCAATGGCACGAGGACACCGTCGTCCAGCTCGAGGAGATCGCTGACGGGATTGGCCACGACGGCGGTGACGGTACCGAGGGGGCGCCCCTCGGGATGGCTGATGACGGCCGAACCCACGAGCTCGTGCACCCACAGGGCGGACGGGTCGTCGATCGGCTCCGCCCGCAGGACGCGGTCGCGCAAGTTCTCGGCGGCGTCGATGCCGTGGACCCCGGCGAAGGTGACGAGCCAACGGCGACCGAACGGGCGTGAACTCTCGATGCGCAGCTCGCCCCCGTCGGTGATGAAGACCGAGCCCGGCGCCGAACGTTCAGGGCGATTGCTCACCAGGTCCACCACGACCTCGCCCCGCAGTCCGTGAGGGCGGACGATCCGACCCACGTCGAGGAGCTCCGTGTCCGTCCCGCCGGGGACGGGGTCCCGACGGGGATCGTCAGTCGTCGACGAAGTCGACGTTTGTCTCCACCCCGTCTCGCGATCCTGCCACGCGCACCACGGTTCTGATCGCTTGGGCCACCCGGCCCCGGCGTCCGATCATGCGACCCATGTCGCGTTGGGCTACGTGGATGCGAAAGCGGATGTTGCGGCCCGAATCATCGGCTTCGACCACCACCGCGTCAGGGTCGGTGGCGATGGAGCGAGTGATGTAGTCGAGGACGGCCCGTGCCGTTCCTCCTTCGACCCGGTTGCCGGCCATGTCGTCGACGTCGTCCATGTCATCGACATCGTCGACCGTGTTGGTGGACGCGGACTCGTTGAAATCCTGGTCGCTCACTTCGCCTCCGCCGGACGATATTCGTCCCACGCACCGGACTTGCGCAGGAGCTTTTCCACCCTCTCGGTGGGTGTGGCCCCTTGCCGGAGCCATTTGAGCGCCTTGACGTTGTCGATTTCGACGATGGCGTCAGGGTCGGCGGCCGAACGGCCCCGTGGTGCGTACGTGCCGACGATCTCGATGAAACGGCCGTCACGCGGCGATCGACTATCGGCAGCCACCACGCGATACGTCGGCTGCTTCTTCTTGCCCATCCGCATGAGACGGAGCTTTACGGCCACTATTGACTCCCTGCTCTTTCCTGTCATGGTCACGTGCCCGTGGACACGGACCTTCCATTCTGGCCCGTGGCGGGCCCTCCCGGCGACAGGGCTCCGCGGAGACCCCGGTCAGGCGCCTAGCGGCCCCCACCGCTGGCCTTGGGCGTAACCCGGCCACCCTTCTTCTTCTTGGCTCCCTTGGCCCCCTTACCCCCGGGACCGCCCAGGCCCGGCACCGGGGACGATCCCCCGGGGAGCCCGGGTCGCAGCTCGCTCAGGGGGCCTGCGCCACCCGGCCCCAGGGCGGCCAGATCCCCCATCTGCTCGGCGAGTGCCTGCGCGGCCCGGCCTCCGCGGCCCCCTCCGAGCATTCCCCCGAGCATCCCCGGGGATCTCATGAGCTGCTGTGCCTCCTTGAACTGGCGCAGGAGTTGATTGACCTCCTGGATGGTGGTCCCGCTCCCGGTGGCGATCCGCCGGCGGCGATGGCCGTCGATGATGGCGGGCTCGGCCCGCTCCTTCCGGGTCATCGACTGGATGATCGCCTCGACCTGGGAGATCTGGCGATCGTCGATGCTCGCATTCGCCTGTTTGAGTTCCTTGGGCATGCCCGGAAGGAGCGACAGAATGCCGCCGAGCGACCCGAGCTTCTTGACCTGTTGGAGCTGGGCGAGAAAGTCCTCGAGCGTGAACCGCCCCTCGAGGAGGCGCTCGGCGCCCTCGCTGCGCAACGTCACTCGTCGAATTCACGCTCGGCCTGTTCGATGAGGCTGAGCACGTCGCCCATGCCGAGGATGCGGCTCGCCATCCGATCGGGATGGAACTGGTCGAAGTCGGCGAGACGCTCGCCCGTCGAGGCGAAGGCGATGGGTCGGCCCACGACCTGCTTGACGCTCAGTGCCGCACCCCCGCGGGCGTCTCCGTCGAGCTTCGTGAGGATGACCCCGTCGAGAGTCGAGTGTCTGGTGGAACGCCTCGGCCGTGGCCACCGCGTCCTGACCTGTCATGGCGTCGATGACGAGGAACGTGTAATGGGGAGCGACTGCCGCCGAGATTTGACGAACCTCGTCCATCAAGGCCTCGTCGATGGCCAGCCGCCCGGCGGTGTCCACGATGAGGACGTCACGACCGAGGCGTCGAGCCTCGTTCAGTCCGGCGGTCGCCACCGACACGGGATCGGTCGCCTCGCTGAAGACGGGGACACTCGCCTGCCCACCGAGAATCCGGAGCTGCTCCACCGCCGCCGGTCGCTGGAGGTCGGCTCCCACCAGCATGGGGTTGCGTCCCTGTTGGCGGAACCAGCGGGCCAGCTTGGCCGACGTCGTCGTCTTCCCCGATCCTTGAAGTCCGGCGAGGAGCACCACCGTCGGGGGCGCGGACGCGTAGGAGATCCGCAACGACTCGCCCCCGAGGATCCCGATCAGCTCCTCGTGCACGGCCTTGATCACCTGTTGGCCGGGACTCAGGCTCCTGGCCAGGTCCTGACCGACGAGCCGGAGCCGGATCGCGTCCACGAAGGTCCGGGCCACGCGGACGTCCACATCGGCTTCGAGAAGGGCGGTGCGGATCTCCCGCAGCGCACCGTCGACGTCCTCGTCACTCAGCCGCCCACGACTACGCAGGCGCCCGAATATCCCTTCGAGGCGGTCAGAGAGAGCGTCGAACATGCGGCTGCTCAGGTTACCGGAGCCGATAGGCATCCCCGGCGTCGCCCGCCACCCACAGTCATCAGTCGAAGAGGGCGTCCACGAACCGGTGGGCGTCGAAGGGGATCAGATCGTCCGGCCCCTCGCCGATGCCGACGAGCTTGATGGGGAGGCCGAACTCGCGCTGGATCGCCACCACGATGCCCCCCTTCGCCGATCCGTCGAGTTTCGTCAACACGACGCCGGTGACGCCCACCGCCTCCAGGAACTGCCGGGCCTGGGCCATCCCGTTCTGCCCCGTTGTCGCATCCAGCACGAGAAGCACCTCGGTCACGCGCCCCGGCGGCCGATCGGCTACCCGGCGGATCTTCTTGAGCTCCTCCACCAGGTTCACCTTGGTGTGGAGCCGCCCGGCCGTGTCCGCCAGGACCAATTCCTGGCCGCGGGCGGCGGCCCTCTGTACCGCGTCGAAGACGACCGCGCTCGGATCGCTCCCTTCGGCGCCGCGCACGAGCCCGACGTCGGCCCGTTGTGCCCAGATCGCCAGTTGTTCGGCGGCCGCGGCGCGAAACGTGTCCCCGGCGGCCAACAGCACCGAGTGACCATCGACCGATTGCCGCCGGGCGATCTTCCCGATGGTCGTCGTCTTGCCGACGCCGTTCACCCCGACGAAGAGCCACACGTTCGTGACTCCCTCCTCGATCACCAAACCGGTACTTCCGGCGTCCTCGAGCGACACCCGCAGCGCGTCGCGTAGCGCGGCGATGACGGCGTCGGGTCCCCGCAGGTCCCCGCTGCGCACACGCTGTCGAAGGTCCTCCAGCAATGCCGACGTCGTCGCCACGCCGACATCGGCCCGCAACAGGGCTTCCTCGAGATCGTCCCAGGTTTGATCGTCAACGGACCCCCGTCCCCGCAGGGCCCGCACGTACCCCGACAGCAGGCCCCGCGTCTTGCCCATCCCGTCATGGAGGTCGGCGGGCGCGACGACGTCGTCAACAGCGGGTTCCGGTGGTGCTTCCGCCGGTGCCGGTGGGGCCGCCGGCGCCGGTGTCCGTGTCTCGTCCTCGGGAGTCGCAATCGCCGGGGACGCCCGAGGGGGGGTCGCCGGAGAGGGCGTTGTCGGTGCCCGAAGTGGCTTCGGTGCCGGAGGCCCAGGAGGCTTCGTCGGTGCCCGGGACGGGGGCGGCGCCGTGCCCCGATCGCGGCGCGCGCTACGGCGCGACAGAACAATCGAGGACGCCGTGATCGCCACCAGGACGACCACGGCCAAGACGATCCACACGGCGGTCATGGCGAGGGCAGCCTACGAGACGTAGTGGGACGACCCGGCTGCGACGGCCCGGTCGTCAGTTGGTGGCGGCGGCAGCCGATTCGTCGTCGGGCTGGCGCCGGACCTTCTGGCTCACGATCTTGGACGAACCGCCCGGTGTCATGGTGACGCCGTAGAGAGCGTCCGCCGCCTCCATGGTGCGCTTCTGGTGGCTCACGATGATGAGCTGCGCCTCGTCCCGGAATTCATGAAGGAGATCAAGGAATCGGTGGAGGTTCACGTCGTCCAGGGCCGCCTCGACCTCGTCCATCAGGTAGAAGGGCGAAGGTCGGCTCCGGAAGACGGCGAAGAGAAAGGCGAGGGCCACGAGGGAACGCTCCCCACCTGACAACAGAGACAGCTTGCGGACGTTCTTGCCGGCCGGGCGGGCTTCCACCTCGACACCGGTGTCGAGAAGATCGGTGGGGTCGGTGAGGACCAGTCGGCCCGTACCACCGGGAAAGAGCGTGGCCACGAGGACTTGGAAATGCTCGTTCACATCGGCGAATGCCTCGGCGAACACGCGCATGATCTCATCGTCCACCGCCCGGATGACCTGGTGGAGCTCACGACGGGCGCGCCGGACGTCCTCCACCTGCTCCTCGAGGAAGCGGTGACGCTCCTCGAGCGTGCCCAATTCCTCGAGGGCCAGTGGATTGACCGGACCGAGCGACGCCAACTCGGCCTCGACGGCGGCGGCGCGCGCGGGGGCGTCGACGCCGTCGGGGAGGATCGGGCAGGGAGCGCCCATGGCCGTCTCCGGCTCGCACCCGAGCTCTCGACGCAGAGCTTCGACCGCCGATTCCTGACGGACGCCCGACTCGGCCAACTCGAGGGCGAGCCGTTGGAGGAGATCGCGTGTCTCAGTGACACGCGACTCGGTAGCCGAGCGCTCTCGACGCAGGTGTTCGAGCCGCGCGCCGCCGGCGCGGACCTCGTCGAGCTGTCGGGACCGCTCCGCCTGCAGTCGCTCGGTCAACGCCGCCAGACGTGCCGCGTGACGATCGACGACCACACCCAGTCGGTCGACGGCGCGGGCGTCGCCCTCCAGGCGGCGTCGGCGTTCTCCCGCCTGGTCGCGCTCGGCCACGTGACCGGCGAGGCGCCGCTCAACATCCTGAAGGCGGCTCGTGAGCACCGCCCGCCTCTCGGCCAGGCTGGCGACCCGGACCTCGAGATCCCGCCGGCGACTCTCGACCTGGAGTTGGCGGTCCTGCTGACGTTGGCGTTCCTCCTCCACGGCGCGTAGTCGGGCGTCCGCATCCGTCGCCGTCCGCTCGAGCTCGGGCATCCTCGTGTCGAGTTCATCCAGCCGCCGCGCGTCCCGTGCGACTCGATCGGCGAGAGCGTCGTGGTGGCGCCCCGCCTCGGCTGCCTCGTCGTCCAACGCGGCGATCTCGGATGCCACGCGTGTGCGCGCCTCGGCGAGCGCCTGGTGAAGGTCGGCAGCGCGTTCCGCCTCGCGCCCCCTGGTGTCCGCCGCCGCCCTGGCGTCGTCGGACGCACGCCGGGCCGTGGCCAGATCCGATTCAGCGCGCTCCGACGCTGCCGCGGCAGCGTCCGCCTCCCGGCCGGCCTCATCCGTGGCTGCCGCGTGATCCGGCGTGGAGCCGGCGTGGACAACCCAACCGGACGTCGAGAAGCGGTCGCCGTCAGATGTGACCACGACCAGGTCAGGACATTCGATGGCGTAGTCGACGGCGTTGCGCCATCCGCCGCTGACGGCGACGGCTCCCGCCAGCAAACCGTCGAGGAGGTCCTCCACGCCGGCAGTGGCGGACCGCACATGCCGGCGGACAGGCTCGGCATCGTGCCGCAATTCCCGACCGTCGTTCACCCCCGCCGACCGCACAGTCGGGCGCAGAGTCAGGATCGTACCCACGACGTCGCTTTCGTGGAGCCTGCTGAGCGCGGCGCGCGCCGTGCCGGTGTCCTCCACGACGACGCCGGCAAAGGCGGCCCCGACGGCGGCTTCGAATGCGCCCTGCCAGCCTTCATCGATCTCCACCAGCTCGACCAACGATCCGATGACCCCGGAGACGCCGGCGAGCACGTCGGCTCCGACGGCACCACGGGCCTCGGCCGCCGTGCGGGCCAGCGCCTCGGCCCGTGCCTCCAGGCGGTGCCGCACCCGCTCCGCCTCCCGTCGGCGACCGTCGGCACGGTCCCAGGCCTCGGCCGCGGAGGAGGAGGCGATGCGGGCGGCGTCGGCCCTGGTCGCCGACGCCCCGACCTCACCCTCCGCCTCGGCCAGCCGGGCCGCCACTTCTGCGGCCTCGCCGTCGAGCATGGACCGCCGGCGGGCGAGGATGGCCACCCGCTCCTCGAGCTGCACCAGATCGCCACGGTCGCGCTCGAGCGCTCGTCGGAGCGGTTCCCTCTCGCCCCGGGCCACGGCATAGGCCTCCTGGGCCGCCCGCGGGGCGCCGAGGTCCCCGACGGTGGCGTCGTGTGCGGTCCGGGCGCCTGTCAGCTCGGCCTCGGCCGCCGCCACGGCCCGAGACTCCGGATCGAGCTCTCTCGCCTGCGCCGCGGCGGCCACGAGCTCGTCCGACAGCCGCGCCGCGTCGGCCTCGAGTGATGACACCACGTCCGCATCGGCAGCCGCCGCCAGTGCCTGCGCCAGCGATCGGCGGCGCTCGGCCAGTACCCCGGCGAGGCCACGGCAACGCTCACCCAACCCGTGGACGCGGGTCACAGCGGCAATGAGCCCGTCCTCGCGCCGGGCCGACAACTCGGCGGCGGCAGTGTCCGCCGCCGCGTCCAGCTCCTCGAGCCTGGTCCGCAACGTCGCCTCGGCCTCGCCCAAGCGGTCACGCTCCGACGTCGCCGCCCGTCGGCGGTCGTCGAGGCTGGCCAACTCCCGTCCGATCAGGTAGAGCCGCAGGTCCCGCAGTTCCTCGGCCAGTGATGCGTGGGACCGCGCCGCTGCCGCCTGACGCTCGAGCGGCCGCATCTGACGACGCACCTCGCGCAGAAGATCGCCCAGGCGCTCGAGGTTCTCCTCCGTCGCCGCCAGGCGGCGCTCGGCCCGCTCACGACGACGACGGTGCTTCAGGACCCCCGCTGCCTCCTCGATCACGCCTCGGCGGTCCTCGGGCCGGGCGTTCAGGATCTGGTCGAGTTGGCCCTGGCTGACGATGACGTGCTGTTGACGACCCACACCGGAATCCGACAGCAGCTCCTGGACGTCGAGTAGCCGACACGGCTGGCCGTTCAGGGCGTACTCACTGTCACCGGAGCGGAACAACGTGCGGGTGATGGTGATCTCGGCCAGGCCACCGGGGAGGTGCCCGGCACGATTGTCGATGGTCAACGACACCTCTGCGCGCCCGAGCGCGGGACGATCGGCGGAGCCGGCGAAGATCACGTCCTCCATCTTCGAGGAGCGCACCGTACGCGGCCCCTGGGCGCCGAGCACCCACGCCACCGCATCGACCACATTCGACTTGCCGCTGCCGTTGGGCCCGACGACGACGGTCACGCCGGGCTCGAGCTGCAAGGTCGATGGGTCGGCGAACGACTTGAAGCCCTTGAGGGTCAGTGACTTCAGGAACACCGTTGGTCACCCTACCCGGCGCACGGCGCCGAACGGGGATGACCCGGCCCCGGCGACAAGTCAGGACTCGGCCGGTTCCGGTCTGCCGTCCGGATCAGCGTTTCAGATCTGGCAGTGTTCGCACAGAAACGCCGAGCGACCGTTCACCTTGACCCGAACGATCGAATTCCGGCACCGCCGGCAGGCACTGCCTTCGCGGTCGTAGACCTGGTGCTGACCCTGGTAGTCGCCCACCACCCCGAACAGGTCCCGGTACTGTTCGTCGGCCAGCGACGATCCCCGGCATTTCACGGCCTCGGACAATGTCTCGACCATGGCCCGGTACAGCCGGCGGATCTCCTGTGCGCTCAACGAGTCAGATCCGCGGTCGTAGCGGAGCCCGGCAGCGAAGAGAATCTCGTCCGAATAGATATTGCCTATCCCGGCCACGAACTTCTGGTCCATGAGCAGCGTCTTCAACTGGGCGTGGCGGTCGGCGAGGAGTTGGCCGAACCGGGCCCAGCTCATCACCTCTTCGAGCGGGTCGAAACCCAGGTGGCCGAGCTCGGGCACCGCATCCAGCTCGTCGCTGGTGGTCACGAACATCTCCCCGAACGTGCGGGGATCGACGAACCTGAGCTGTCCGCCCTGGGTGAAGGTGATGATCACGTGCGTGTGGCGTGCGACGGGGTCCTTTGGCCCCTTGGCCCGCAGAAGCTGTCCGCTCATCCCGAGGTGGACCACGAGGATGTCGTCGTCGTCGAGGCCGACAAGCAGGTACTTCCCGGCCCGACGGATCGTCGTGATCTTCCGCCCCTCGAGCCGGGCCCGGAACTCCGGGCCGCTCTTGTGCCGGCGGATCGACCGCTTGCCCTTGACCTCCACCGTCTTCACCCGGCGCCCGATGACCTCCTTCTCGAGGTCCCGGCGGATGGTCTCTACCTCGGGGAGTTCAGGCATGGGTGTGCACGCCGCCGTCCGCGCTCTGGGGATGGAGCGGTTCGGCGCCTGGCTCCACGAACGCGGGAAAGGCGGCCTGGGCGGCGGCCTGCTCGGCGTCCTTCTTGGACCGACCCTCACCCTCGCCGACCACGGTCCCGCCCACGATCACCGTGGCCGTGTACCGGCGGGCGTGATCGGGACCGCTCCCCGCCACCTCGTACAGCGGGAGCTTCCCTACCTGGCGGACGACCATCTCCTGCAGGCGCGTCTTGAAGTCCTCGGCGCCCGGACCGGCGGCCGCTTCTTCGATGCGGTCGCCGAGGAGGTGGAGCACGAATCCCGTGGCCGTCTCGAAGCCACCGTCGAGATAGACCGCGGCGATCACCGCTTCGACGGCGTTGGCCAGTATCGAGGGCTTGGCACGGCCGCCCGACGAGTCCTCGCCCCGGCCGAGGAGAAGGGCCCGGCCCAGGTCGAGCTCCTGAGCCACCTCGGCCAGCACTGTCGTGTTGACGACATCGGCCCGTACCTTGGCCAGGGCGCCTTCGGGCATGTCGGGATACGTCCGGTAACAGTGTTCGGCGACGACCAGACCGAGAACGGCGTCCCCCAGGAATTCGAGCCGCTCGTTGGACGGCAGTCCACCGGCTTCGGCGCACCACGACCGGTGCGACAGCGCCTGGACGAGCAGCCCCTCATCGCGAAACGGTCGCCCCAGCGATCGGAGCAGATCCGTCAGATCCGAGGTCGGCGACCGGCGATCGGGTGGGGCTCCGATGGAGGACTGCGACGCGACCTCCGGCCCCGTGCCGACGGGCGCGGAGCGGGCCGAGGTGCTCACCTCGGATCCGGCGCCCCCGGCGCCGTCCACTGGGGCGGGATCGTCGGCCGTGTCAGCTCACTCCGAGCTTGGCGACCACGTAATCGACCGCGTCCCGCACGGTCCGGAGGTCCTCGAGGTCTTCGTCCTCGATCCGGAAACCCACCGTCCGCTCCCCGAGCTCCTCCTCGAGTGCTTCGACCAGCTCGATCAGGGCGAGGGAGTCGGCGTCGAGATCCTCGGCGAACGAGGACGACTCCCTTATGGTGGAGGGCTCGACCTCGAGAATGTCGGCCAATTGGTCCCGTACCAGCTCGAAGACCTCCTGGCGGTCGAGCGGACCCTTCTCCACGTGAGTCTCTGCGGGCACGTCGTTCTCCTGCGGGTTCGAAGTTTCGCCTGCATGCTACCCGACGACGGCCTTGCGGCAGACGGAAGACCAGGTCGGAGGCTATTTCTGGGTCACGTCCGCTGGTCCACGGCCGCCATCCGTCACAACCCGCCCACCCCTCGGAGTCGGGGCGTCGCGGACTGTGTGAGGACGGCCGGATTCGATCGGTGGCCGATGAGTGGAGGGCGCAGATCGGACGAGGTGTTCGGCTACTGCACGGTGACGGCGTGGGCCAGGCGATCGACGAGCCCTGCGGTGGCCACGTCATGGGCCACCCGGACGGCGGACACAATCGCCTGGGCCGATGACGAGCCGTGGCTGATCACGCAGACCCCGTCCACCCCGAGGAGGACCGCCCCTCCGGTGTTGTCCGGGTCGAACTCGGCGGCCAGGGGGGCGAGGTACGGAAGGAGAACCTCGGAGGCAACCTTTGTCTCCTCGTTCGTCGACAGGACTTCGAGCAGGGTATCCATGAAAAAGCGCAGGGAGCCTTCGAGGGTCTTGAGCGCGACATTGCCCGTGAACCCGTCGGTGACGACCACGTCGGGGGCCTCGTGCATGAGGTCGCGTCCCTCGGCGTTGCCCATGAACCGCAGGCCGGCGGTGGCGGACAGCAACGCGTGCGTCTCCTTCACGAGGGGTGTCCCCTTCGACTTCTCCTCCCCGATCGACAGCAGGGCGACCGTCGGATCGCCCACGCCGTAGCGGGCGGTGGAATAGGCGGCGCCCATCTGGGCGAACTGGACGAGCATGGCCGGCGTGCACTCGGTGTTGGCGCCGGCGTCGAGCAGGACCGTGGGATGGGAGCCCAGCTGGGGGATCGGTGTGGCGATGGCCGGCCGCACGATCCCCTTCAGGCGTCCCATCCGCAGCAGCGCACTGGCCATGGTGGCCCCCGTGTTCCCGGCGCTGACCATCGCCAGCGCCCGACCGTCGCGGACGGCCTCGGCCGCCCTCACGAGGGACGAGTCCTTCTTGCGGCGGACCGACTGCCCCGGATCCTCGTCCATGCCGATGACCTCCGAGGCGGGAATCACCTCGAGCCCCCCGGTGTCACCCATCTGGCCGGGCGGGCCCACCAGGACCACGTCGATCCCCAGCTCCTCGACCGCCCGGCGAGCGCCGGCCACGATCTCGTCCGGTGCCCGGTCGCCGCCCATGGCGTCGACCGCCACCGGCAGCGGGCGCCCTGTTCCGTCGCCGAGACCGGCTCGGGCGCCCCCCACTAGTCGACTTCGACGGCCTGTCGGCCCTTGTACCACCCACAGTTGGCACAGACCACGTGGGGCACCTTGGCGTGCTGGCACTGCGGGCACACGCTGCGCGCCGGGAGGCCGAGCACCCAGTTCGAGGCGCGGCGGCTACGGCTCTTCGCCTTGGATGTCTTTTTCTTGGGGACGGCCATCGTCGGTCACCTCAGGTCGGGGGCCGGTCCACGATACCTGGTCAGACGGCGGTCAGTTCCCGGCGCCCAGGTCGGGGACCCGCAGGACGTCGAGGGCGGCCCAGCGCTCGTCGCGCGGCGTCGCGCACGTGCACGTCTGTTCGTTGCGGTTGACGCCGCACATCGGGCACAGGCCGAGACACCCCTCGTCACAAAGGGGGGCGATCGGCAGTTCCAGAAGCACGGCGTCGTGCACCAGGTCCTCCAGATCGACCTCGTCGTCGATCAACGGATACGTGTCCTCCCCGTCACCGTCTTCGGTGTACAGCTCGCGAACGGGAATCTTCAGGGTGCCAGCGGCAGTCGTCAGGCACCGTCGACACTCCCCGGTCCACGAGGCCAGCACGAAGCCGGTGACGTCCACGCCGCCGGCGATCGATTCGAGCGTGACGTCGGCCTGAAGCTCGGCGCCGGCGGGGACCCGGCTCCCGGAACAGGCCAGGTCGTCGATGGTGCCGGACCGCACCTCGTGCCACCGGGTGCCGAGCACCCGCCGCAGCTTGGCCACATGGACGACGAAGGGGCGCGTGGTCACGTCAGGCCTTTCAGGTGTCGTCCTGATCGAAGAAACCGAGCTCGTCGCCGCTGTCATCGCCGTCGGCGGCGGCGCCCGGCGCCGCCTTGTCCTCGGGCAGGGGCGGCGGAATGGCGTGGAGCTTCTCGCGGCCGGCCTGCACGGTCTTGATCGTCCTGTCCAACACGATCTCGAAGGAGGCCAGCTTCTGGTCACAGAAGTCCTCGGCCTCGTGGCGCAAGCGTCGGGCCTCCTCGCGGGCGTCGTCGAGGATGCGCTGGGCCACGTGGTTCGCCTGCCGGACGATCTCGGTCCGTTGCACCATCCGTTCCGCCTGGGCCCGCACTTCCTCCAGGAGGTTGTCGGCCTCGCGCTGACGGGTGGCCAGGAATTCGTCGCGCTCGCGCAGCAGCCATCGCGGCTTGTCGCAATTCGTCGGGGAAGCGGTCCAGTGCCGTCTGCAGCAACTCGAGCAGCTCGTCGCGCGCCACCAGCACCGACGCCGACAACGGCATCGTCCTCGCCGTCGAGACCACATCGACCGCCTGTCGCACGAGGCCCTGGGCGTCGGCCTCGGCCAGAGGCACGGGTTCGTCGAAGGGGTTGTCGACAAAGATGTCGTCGGTCACCGGGCGAACTTCTCCTGCAGGCGCAGCGCCACCACCTTCGGGACGAAGGCCGACACGTCACCGCCGTAACGGGCGACCTCGCGCAACAGACGCGAGGCGACGAAGGCCGAGGTCGACGTGGTCGGGATGAAGAGGGTCTCGATGCCCGACAGCTGGCGGTTCATCTGCGCCATCTGGAGTTCGTTCTCGAAGTCGGAGACCGCCCGCAGCCCCTTCACGATGGCCGACGCCCCGACGTCATGAGCTACGTTCACCACCAGCTTGGCCACCGACACGATCCTGACGTTCGGAAGGTGGGCGAGCGCTTCCTTCAACATCTCCTCCCGCTCCTCCAGGGTGAAAAGAGGTTCGGCCTTCTGCGGGTTGCGCAGGGTGGCCACCACCACCTCGTCGAAAAGGCGCCCGGCCCGCTCGACCACCTCGAGGTGACCGTTGTGGAAGGGGTCGAACGAGCCCGGTATGAGAGCAACGGTCACGAGGTGCCTCTCTGGTGCGACTCGACGGGACGGACCACCGTGACGAGCGTACCGCCGTAGCGCTTGTTCCTGACGATCTCCCAGGTCTCAGGCACAATGACGGGTCGGTCGGATTCCAACACCGCCGCCCCGGCATGGAGCCGGCTGAGCAGCTCGCCCCAGTCGTCGAATGTGTAGGGGGGGTCGCACAGCGCCAGATCGAATTGGTGTGGTCGCTGGAGCCAGTCCATGACGTCGGCCCGGACCACGCGGGTCTGGCCGGGGTCCAATCCGGTACCTGTCACATTGGCTCGCACGGCGCGGACCGCCGGCAAGGAGTTGTCGACGAACACGACCGACGCGGCACCACGCGAGAGCGCCTCGACACCCATCGCCCCGCTGCCGGCGAACAGGTCGACCACCTCCGATCCGTCCAGGTCGACGAGACTGCCGAGGACGTTGAAGATCGCCTCCCGGACCCGGTCGGCCGTCGGTCGTGTGGTCCCACCCTCCGGGGCCCGCAGAGGCCGGCCCCGGCTAATGCCGGCGATCACACGCACGGGCGTCCACCGGGATCAGCGTAGTTCTGCCCTCCGACTGCTCCTGCCAGGACTGGACCCCTACCCAGGTCAACTCTTGAGGAGGAAAGCAGCTTCGTCGTCGCCCACGAAGAGACGGAGCTCGTCGACCAGCACCGGTGTCGACTCGAGCTGCGGGGTGGCGCCGAGCAGCGACTCGGCGATCTCGCGTGCCGACGCCACCAGAGCCCGGTCGACACGCCGCAACGACGCCAGTTTGAGGTCGCTGCGGCCTTTCTGACGCGAACCGAGAATGGTGCCCTCACCGCGCAGTTCGAGATCGACCTCGGCCAGTTCGAACCCGTCCGTGGTCTTCTCGAGAGCGTGGAGCCGCGTCTCGGCGTCGGGCGTGGAACCGGCACTCAGGAGATAACACCACGACGGCAAGGTCGGACCGTCCCACCCGACCGCGCAGTTGGTGCAGTTGCGCGATGCCGAAGCGATCGGCGTCCTCGATCACCATGACCGTGGCCTCGGCCACGTCCACACCCACCTCCACCACCGTCGTGGCCACCAACACCGACAGCTCACCCCGGCGGAAGGCGGCCATGACGCCCTCCTTCTCGGCCGCCTTTAGCTGTCCGTGCAACAGACCGATGGGCAGTCCGGCCAGCACGGTCTGCTCCAGACGCTGCTTCTCCTGGGTGGCCGACTTGGCCTGGTTGTTCTCGGATCCCTCGACCAGCGGGCACACCACGTACGCACGGTGACCGGCAGCCACTTCCTGGCGGACGCGCTGCCAGGCCTCGGCGTCGTCCTCCTCGGTCCGCGCCCACACCGTCCGGACCTTGGCCCGACCGGCCGGCAACTCGTCGAGCTCGGTCACGTCCAGATCACCGAAGACGACCATGGCGGCGGTACGGGGGATCGGAGTGGCCGTCATCACGAGGAGATCGGGGTCCGCACCGGCACCGCTGGCTTCGTCTCTGCCCTTGGCCCGCAACGCGGCGCGCTGTTCGACACCGAATCGGTGCTGCTCGTCGATGACGACCACGCCCAGGCTGGCGAACGTCACGTCGTCGGTGAGCAGCGCATGTGTGCCCACGACGATGTCGACGGCACCGGCTGCGCAGCTCCTCGTGCAGCTTTGGCCCTCTCCCCCGCCGGCGTCCGGCTGGTGAGCAGGGCCACCGCCAAGGGCCGCTGCCCGTCGAGGCGCTGCGGGTCGGGGACGACGAGGGCGGCCAGAAGCTCCCGGACACCCAGGAAGTGCTGCTCGGCCAACACCTCGGTGGGGGCCATGAATGCGCCCTGGTGGCCCCCCTGGACGGCCACCAGCAGCGTGGCCACGGCGACCACCGTCTTGCCCGACCCCACGTCACCCTGCAGGAGGCGGTGCATGGGCAGAGGCGCTTGCCAGGTCCTGCATGATCTCGGCCATGGCCCGGTCCTGCGCCGGTGTCGGGGAGAACGGGAGGCGAGCCATGAAGCCGGCCACGAGGTCGCCGTCGGCCGACGCCGGGGCGATGGTGTGGCTGATGCCGCGGGCGTCACGTTCGTGGCACTGCCGCCGCATGACGACCTCGAGCTGCAGCCGCAGGAGCTCGTCGAACGCCAGCCGGCGGCGGGCCCGGTCGCTGCTCCTCGAAGGACTCCGGCGCATGGATGGCGCCGAAGGCCGTCGTCCGGTCCATGAGGTCGAGCTCGGCGACGCCAGCGGCGCGGGCAGGGGATCGTCGAGCGTCCCCGCCCGGTGCAGCGCCTCCTCGATCCACTCCCCGTACTCCCACCCGGCGATGCCCGTCTTCTCCGACGTGGGATAGATGGGCACGATCCGACCGGTCCGGTTGCCGACCAGGTCGACGACGGGGTTCGTGAACTGCCGCTTTCCCCGGTAGGTGTCGAGCTTCCCGAAGAACAGTGCCTCGGTTCCCACAGGGAGCTGCTTGGCCCGCCAGGCCTGGTTGAAGAACGTGACCCGCAACGTTCCCGTCCCGTCGTCGACGTCGAGCTCGACGAGGGCCCGGCCGTTGCGGGTACGGCGGGACTGCACCGATTCGACGCGGGCGAGGACGAGGGACTCCTCACCCACCGTCATCCCCGCCACGTCGGCCTGGCGCGTCCGGTCGATGTACCGCCGCGGGTAGTGCGTGATCAGCTCGAGGACATTCGTGATCCCGACGGCGGCGAGCGCCTCGGCCCGCTTGTCGCCCACCCTCTTGACCCTCTGCACGGGGATCTCGGCCAGCTCCTGCAGCGTCCGGCCGTCACCCTGGCATCCGCTCACGCCGTTCACCCAACGCTCACGCAGTGCTCACCGCAGTGCCCACGTGAGTGCTCACTCGATGCTGATGAGGTACGGGTACAGCGGTTGGCCGCCGTGGTGGACCTCGACGGCGATGTCGGCACGGTGCTCGGCCAGCCACTCGGTCACCTGCCGGGTGTCGGCCGGACCGGACCCGTCGCCTTCTATGAGGGTGACGAGCTCGTGATCGTCGCGCAGCAGCTTCCCGAGGAGCCCGCAGGCCGCCTCGCCCAGGGTCTCGCCCACGACCTCGACCCCGTCGCGCGACAGGCCCGATCCAGTCCCCGGCGCTGATCGGTCCCATCGGCCCGGTGGCGTCGCGCACGGCCTGGGTGACTTCGCCGGCGACGACACGGCGCGCCGAGGCCGCCATGGCGGCGGCGTTGTCATCGGCGCCCGCCTCCGGGTCGTATTCGAGCAGCGCCGCGAATCCTTCGACGATCCCGCTGGTGGGGACGACCCGCACCGTCTTGGTGGCCAGGTCGCACGACCTGCATCGCCACCGGACGGATGTTGTCGTTGTTGGGCAGCAGGACCACCTCGCTCGAGGACACCGACTCGACCACGTCGAGGATCTGCGCCGTGGACGGGATTCATCGACTGTCCTCCGGCCACGAGGTGGTGCACGCCGAGGGACCGGAAGATCCGCCCCACTCCCTCGCCGTTGGCCACCGCCACCACGGCCGTCCGCGGCGGCGGTCCGGCGCGCTCGTCGCCCGTGTCGGGACCGAGGGCGGCGGCCTCTCGCACCCAGCGTTCCTCCTCCATCTGCTCGACCAGGTCGGTGACGCGGATGTTGCGGGGCCGGCCGGCGTCGAGTGCCGCCTCGATCGACGCCCCCACGTCGTTGGTGTGGATGTGGCAGTTCCACAGCGCGTCACCGCCGACCACGACGATGGAGTCCCCGATCCCGGCCCAGACCTCCTTGAAGGCGGGCATGGTGGCATCGGGCGCCTCGAGCATGTACATGACCTCGTACCGCAGGTGCTGTCCCCCGCCCCCCTCGGCCGCCGCCTCCCGGTCCTCGCCGTCACCGGCGTCACCGTCGACGGCGGCGAGCACCGGGACCTCGTCCGGGCCGGGGGCGGGTGCCTCCGGCAGGGGCCGGCCGTCCACGACGGTGAGGAGGGCGTCGAGCAGGAGGAGGTAGCCCGATCCCCCGGCGTCGACCACTCCGGCCTGGGCCAGGACCGGCAATTGCTCGGGCGTCCGGGCCAGCGCCTCGGCGGCTTCCCGCCGGGCCGCCTCGAGCACACCGCGATCAGGGTCGCTCCTGCCGCGCCGGCCCGTTCCGCCCCTAGGGCCGCGGCGTGCGCCACGGAGAGGATCGTCCCCTCCACCGGCCGCAACACGGCCTGACGCGCCGCCTCGCTGGCCACGGCGAGGGCCTGGGCCACCTCGACCGGTCCGACCTCGGTCGAGCGCGGCGAGGACCTGGGTGCAGCCGCGCAGCAGCTGGGACAGGATCACACCGGAGTTACCCCGCGCCCCCATGAGCGAGCCGTGGGCGATCGCCTTGCACACCGCCGCCATCTCCGGACGCCGCGCTCCGGGGGTGGCGGTGGGCCCGAAGTCGCTTTCGTCCAGGTCACCGACCCCCTCCACCCCGGCGAGTTCGGCCACCACCGATTCGACCGTGAGGGCCATGTTCGTCCCGGTGTCGCCGTCAGGGACGGGGTAGACGTTCAGACGGTTGATGGCATCCTGGTGGAGGCGCAGGACATGGCGATAGGCACCGAGAGCCCGCGCGAGGTCGCCTCCCGTGAGCGTCCCGATCGCCTCCATGGCCGAGGATGCTAACCTTTGCGCTCGTCTCGAAGTCTGCCCGAGGAGTGTCCGCGTCATGGCTGCCGTGTGTGAAGTCTGTGGCAAGCACCCCTCTTTCGGCATGAACGTGAGCCACTCCCACCGCCGGACGAAGCGGCGCTGGAATCCGAACATCCAGAAGGTCCGTGCCGTCGTGAACGGGACGCCGCGCCGTGTGTCGGTGTGCACCTCGTGCATCCGCGCCGGGAAGATCACCAAGCCGGCCCGCCGCACGGCGACACCGGCGTCCTGACGCCTCAGCTCCAGCGGTGCTCCCAGCCGGTCACCGGTAGCGCGGTGCCGGCCCACTGCCTCTGGGCGCGGTCGGACGTGCACACCCCGATGGCGATCGGCGGAGCGAGACCGGCGGCGGCGAACTCCTCAGTCACCCGCACGGGGTCGGGCGCGGCGAAGACGAGTTCGTAGTCGTCTCCCCCGCCGAGGGCCTCCTCCACCGTGGCCCCGGGAGCCACCGGAACCCGGTCGAGGCTGAACCCGACGCCTGACGCATCGGCCAGGTGCCCGAGGTCGGCGGCGAATCCGTCGGAGATGTCGATCATGGCCGACGCCCCGGCCCGGCGCGCCGCGGTGCCCTCGGCCAGACGGGCGTGCGGGCGTCGGTAGGCCTCGACCACCGGTGTGTCGTGAGCGGAACCCTGACGACCGCCGGCCGTCGCCTGGGTCCGCAGCGTCCTCAGTCCGGCCGCCGCCGCTCCGAGGGGGCCGGTGACGAAGAGGTGGTCCCCGCTGCGGGCGCCGCTGCGCAGGACCGGTCCGGGCCCGTCGCCCACCACGCCGGTGACGGCCACGACCACGACGACCTCCGACGCATTGGACAGATCCCCGCCCACGACGTGGCATCCGTGGGCAGCCACAGACTGCGCCACCCCCTCGTACAGCGTGTCCAGGTCGGTCGACGCAGGACCCGCGGCGGCCACCACCACATGGGCGGCCCCGCCGCCCATGGCGGCGATGTCGCTCACCGCCGCCGCCACCGCCCGCCATCCCAAGTCGTCCAGGCCCACCAGGGAGAGGTCGGCGTGGACCCCGGCGATGCTCATATCGGTGGTGAGGAGCGTCTGGGCCCCATGCGGACCGAGGACAGCGGCGTCGTCGCCGATCCAGACCTCTCCCGCCGGCGGACCGGGGAGCCGGTGCCTCAACCGGTCGACGATGGCGAATTCCCCGCCCGCCGGGACCCTCGCCGTCATCTCGCCAGCCCCGCCGATCGGTCGTCCGAGTTGGGACAACGCATGGGGAATGCCTACCATTGACGTCACCGAGGGACGCCCCGGACGGCTCCGTCGTCCGCCCGTCTCTCCGAGACAGTCCGACCCGAGAGAGGTAGCGCCCCGACCATGCCCCCCACCACCAACCGCAAGCTGGTCGCATGGGTCGAGGAGGTCGCCTCCCTCACCGCACCGGACCGAGTCGTCTGGTGTGACGGCTCCCGCCAGGAGTACGACCGGCTGTGTCGGACGCTGGTCGACAGCGGCACGTTCACCGAGCTGTCGGAGGCCAAGCGCCCCCGCAGCTACTGGGCGCGCTCGGACCCTGGCGACGTGGCCCGCGTCGAGGACCGGACCTTCATCTGCTCGAAGGACGAGGCCGACGCCGGCCCCACCAACAACTGGCGCGATCCCGATGAGATGCGGGCCACCTTGACTGATCTCTTCCGGGGTTCCATGCGGGGTCGCACCATGTACGTCGTCCCCTTCTCCATGGGCCCGCTCGGTTCGCCCATCGCCCACATCGGCGTGGAGATCACCGACTCGCCCTACGTGGCCGCGTCGATGCGGATCATGACGCGGATGGGGGCCAAGGCTCTGGAGGTCCTCGGCGACGACGGCGAATTCGTGCCCTGCCTGCATTCGGTCGGAGCTCCGCTCGAACCCGGCCAACCCGACGCCCCCTGGCCCTGCGACTCCGACAACAAGTACATCGTCCACTTCCCCGAGACACGCGAGATCTGGTCGTACGGATCGGGATACGGGGGCAACGCCCTGCTCGGGAAGAAGTGCTTCGCCCTGCGGATCGCGTCGGTCATGGCCCGCGACGACATGTGGCTGGCCGAGCACATGCTCATCCTGAAACTGACGTCCCCCGATGGCGAGGTCCGCTACATCTCCGGCGCCTTCCCGTCCGCCTGCGGCAAGACCAACCTGGCCATGCTCGTCCCCACCGTTCCCGGATGGACGGTCGAGACGGTGGGCGACGACATCTGTTGGATGAAATTCGGCCCCGACGGCCGCCTCTACGCCATCAACCCCGAAGCGGGGTTCTTCGGCGTGGCCCCGGGGACGAGCGACAAGACGAACCCCAACGCCATGAAGACGTTGAGCAGCGATTGCATCTTCACCAACACGGCTCTGACCCCGACGGCGACGTCTGGTGGGAAGGGATGACCGAGACCCCGCCGGTTTCCCTGACCGACTGGCGCGGCGAACCGTGGACACCGGACAAGGGCACGCCGGCGTCGCACCCGAACGCCCGCTTCACGGTCCCCGCCGAACAGAATCCCGCCTGCGCGCCGGAGTGGGAGGACCCGATGGGCGTCCCCATCTCGGCCGTCCTCTTCGGAGGACGACGGCGCTCGGTGGTTCCCCTCGTGACCGAGTCCTTCGACTGGGCCCACGGCGTCTTCCTCGGATCCATCATGGCCTCGGAGACCACGGCGGCGGCGGCGGGGGCGGTCGGGAACCTGCGCCGCGACCCGTTCGCCATGCTTCCGTTCTGCGGGTACAACATGGCCGACTATTTCGCCCACTGGCTGCGCGTCGGGGCCACCGCCGGGGACGCCTCCAAGCTCCCCCGCCTCTACTACGTCAACTGGTTCCGCAAGGACGAAGACGGACGCTTCTACTGGCCCGGCTACGGCGAGAATTCGCGCGTCCTCGAGTGGATCTTCGAACGCACGGCCGGCCGGGGCGAGGCTCTGGCCACACCCATCGGCAACGTCCCCGCTCCGGGTGCCATCGACACCGAAGGTCTCGACGTCTCCAAGGAGGACATGCTCGAGTTGCTGCGCGTCGACGATGCGGAGTGGCGCGACGAGATCCCTCTCATCCGGGCCTTCTACGCCAAGTTCGCCGACCACCTCCCCTCGGCGCTGACCGAGCAGGTCGACGCCCTGGAGCGCCGCCTGTCCTGACCCGGGCCGACCGGATGCCGGCGGACCGTGCGCCCGATCTCGGGGCCGTGCTTCGAAGTCCTCGACGGTCGACGCCGCCGGTACCACTCCGGGTCATGACATCGCGGCCCCCACTACCATGCGGACCAGGTTCGACGGTTCCTGCGGGACCTGTCCGATGAGGAGGCGACCATGGCCGTGACCGCGTACGTGCTCATCCAGACCGAGGTCGGCAAAGCGGCGAACGTGGCCACCCAGGTGGGCGCCATCTCCGGCGTCGTCTCGGCGGAGGACGTCACCGGTCCGTACGACGTGATCGTCCGCGCCGAGGCTGCGTCGGTGGACGACCTCGGCCGGCTGGTGGTGAGCCAGATCCAGCTGATCGAGGGGATCACCCGCACCGTCACCTGCCCGGTGGTCAACCTGTAGGGGCCGTCGTCCGGGCCGTGCGGAGTGCGACCGTCCGCGACCGGCGGCGGGGGAAGGGCTCGTCAGCCGATGGCCCCGCGCTGGCGCAGTGAGGCGACCCGGGCCCCGTCCACTCCCCACGCCTCGAGCGCCTCGTCGGTGTCCTGCCCGGCCACCGGCGCCGGCCGTTGGACGGCCCCCGGGGTCCGGCTGAAGCGCGGGACGGGTCCGGGCTGGATGACCCCCTCGACCTCGACGAACGTCGTCCGGTCCCGGTTGTGGGGGTGTTCGTGCGCCTCCCATGGTGAGAGCACCGGGGCGCCGCACCCGTCGGTGCCGGCGAAGACGTCGGTCCACTCCTGGCGCGTCCGGGTCCGGAAGACGGCGGCGAAGCGCTCCTTCATGGCCGGCCACTGCGCCCGGTCCATCTGGTCCGGCATGTCCTCGTCGCCCAGGCCCGTCAGCCGGATCAGCTCGGCGTAGAACTGGCGCTCGATGGCCCCGACGGCGAACCACTTCCCGTCCGAGGTCTCATAGACCTCGTAGAACGGCGCGCCGGTGTCGAGCATGTTCACGCCCCGGTCCTCCGACCACAGGCCGCCCTGACGGAAGGCGTAGGTCATCGTCATGAGCGACGCGGCGCCGTCCACCATGGCGGCGTCGACGACCTGACCCCGACCCGACCGGCGGGCTTCGAGGAGGGCGGCGACCACCCCGAAGGCGAGCATCATCCCGCCGCCACCGAAATCGCCGACCAGGTTGAGCGGAGGTACCGGTCGCTCCCCCGCCCGACCGATGGCCCACAGGACACCGGCCACGGCGATGTAGTTGATGTCGTGCCCCGCGCTCTGGGCCAGGGGGCCCTCCTGACCCCATCCCGTCATCCGGCCGTAGACGAGCCGGGGGTTGCGCGCCGCACACTCGTCGGGCCCGATGCCCAGTCGCTCGGCCACCCCCGGGCGCCACCCCTCGACCAGGGCGTCGGCCCCGGCGATGAGATCGAGGACGAGGGCGACGCCTTCGGGATCCTTCAGGTCCACGGCCACCGAGCGGCGACTGCGGTTCAGCAGGTCCCAATGGGGTCCGTCCGTCGGCGCCGGCCCCTGAGCGGTCAGGCGGTCGACCCGCAGGACGTCGGCCCCGGCGTCGGCCAGCAGCATGCAGGTGTAGGGGCCGGGTCCGATCCCCGCCATCTCCACGACCCGGACACCAACGAGGGGACCTGTCATGGTCGGATGCTTCCCGCTGCGGCGCGCCACGGTCAAGGTGGGCCTGCGGTCGACAGCCGGGGACCGTGACATGCTCTCGCTCCGATGAGACCGGCACGATGACGGGCGGCAACGGCCACAGCGCCCCCGTCCCCGACGAGGAGAGCAGAGGCGAGGGTCCTGTCGTCCGCGCCTACAGCCCCGGTCGGGTGAACCTGATCGGTGACCACACCGACTACAACGAGGGCCTCGCCCTCCCCATGGCCATCGATCTCGGGACCACCGTCACCTACGTCCCCGACCGCGGGTTCCGCGTCTTGCTCCGGTCGTCGGGTGAACCCGAGCCCACCGACATCGACGTCCATATCCCCTTCAACCCCGAGGTCCTGACCCGCGTCGAACCCCGCTGGGCCCGTTATGTTGCGGCCACGGTCGCCTCCGTCCGTCCCCGCCGAGGTGGCCGGGGGGCGGTGGAGACGAATCTCCCCGTCGGTTCGGGGCTGTCGTCGAGCGCCGCGCTCGAGGTGGCCGTGGCCCTCGCCCTCGGCTTCGAGGCCGAACCGGTCGTCATGGCCCGCCTCTGCCAGCGGGCCGAGGAGGCCGCCACCGGGGTGCCCACCGGTCTCATGGACCAGCTCACGGTGATGGCCGGGGTCGAAGGCTCCGCCCTCCTCATCGACTTCGCCGATCTCTCGATCCGTCCCGTCCCCGTCCCCGAGGGCGCCGAGATCCTGGTCGTCCACTCCGGGGAGCACCGGTCACTCGACCGCACCCCCTACGCGGCCCGGCGGGCCGAGTGCGAGGCGGCGGCCTACCGGCTCGGTCCCCTGGGACGCCTGGGCGCCGACGCCATGCTCGGTCTCCCCGATCCCCTCCTCCGTCGGCGCGCCCGCCACGTCGTCACCGAGTGCGACCGCGTCCGGTGGTGCGCCGCCGCGCTCGGTTCGGGCGATCTGGTGGACGCCGGGCGGCTCATGTCGGCCAGCCACGCCAGCCTGTCCGAGGACTTCGACGCCTCCACCCCCGCTCTCGACGCCCTGGTCCAACACCTCCAGTCGATCCCCGGTGTCTACGGGGCCCGCCTGACGGGAGCGGGCTTCGGCGGCTGCGCGGTCGTCCTGGCCGAACCGGGGGCCGTCAAGATCGCCGATCTGTCCACCCCGGCGTGGCGCGTCCGACCGTCGGCCGGCGCCCGCGTCGACATCCTCTGACCACGTCCGCTTCTGCTGCCGGGGCCCCCTCTGCCGCCGGTCCGGCTCCTGCTGCCGGACGCCGGGCGCCGACCTACAACTGCTGGAGCAGCTCGGCCTTCTTGGCCTCGAACTCCGCCGCGCTCACGATCCCGCGTCGGCGGAGCTCGCCCAGTTGCATCAGGCGGTCGGCGACGCTCGGCGCCGCGGCGGACGGGCCGGACCCCGCCGTCGGGGCGGGCCCGGCACCGACCGGCGGTGCCGCCATCGACACCGCCGGTACACCGGTGGGCGGGGTGTCGGCGTGATGGGGCGCACCGACGCCGTCGGGGGTGGCCGGCGCCGGCCCGTCGCGGAACCGACGACCGTCGCGCAGCGCCGACATCTGCTCGGTGATCAGGCTCTGGAAGGCCGAGGGCCGGGGGACGTGCTCGAACATGACCGTGCCCTTCTCGCCGCCCATCTCCACCATCACCTCACCGGTGCGGGCCAGCCGTCCGACGAGAGACTGGTGGTAGGAGAGCTCGTTGATCCGGTCGAGCCGGATCTCGAGGGCCCGGCGCCCGAGCACCCCGGAGCGCTCCACGATCCGCGTGGTGGTGAGGACCAGGCTCGTCGTGACCCACCGGATCGTCCGGCCGGCCAGCCACAGAGCGGCCACCGCCATCACGCCCAGCAGCGCGTAGCCGACCCCGACGGGGGCGTGCGGAAAGGCCACGAGGGCGATCCCGACGAAGAGCGCCAGCCCGGCGAAGGTGGCCACGAGCGGCCAACCGAGGAAGGCCCAATGGGGCCGGAGCTCGACCACGACGTCCTCACCCTCGGTGAGGAGGCGGCGGGGGAACATCAGAGCGCGCCAGTCATCGCGATTCCCAGAGTATCGCCGGTCCCGTCCCGACCGGTGCCTCAGCCGAGCTTGGCGGCGATCCCTCCGGCGCTGCGCAGGACCGCCCCGTCGGCCCCCATGGCGCTCGGTCGCCAGGTGGGACAGGCCAGCGCCTCGTCGACCATGGCGTCGACGAGGTCGATGAACGCCAGCGGTGGGTCGACCCAGAGATACCGGGCCAGAGAACCGGGAACGGTGTTGATCTCGTTGACGAACCAATCGTCGCCGTCGGAGAGGAAGTCGATCCGGGCCACCCCCCGGACGACGGCCAGCCGGGCGATCTCCACGGCGGCGGACCGCAGTGCGGCGGCGGTCGCCTCCGGGAGCTGCGCCGGGAGTTGGCGCGGGGCGCTCGCCATCCCCTCGCCTCCGACGTACTTGTCGGTGTAGTTGAGGATCTCCGCCGCGTCGGTCGACCGCAGCGGTCGTCTCGATGGCCGACAACGACAGCTCGGGCCAGACCCGGACGCCGACGTTCAGGTCGAAGAGATCGGGTCGGTAGGGCTCGACGACGGCGCCCCGGCGGAGATGGGGGTTGGCCCCGAGACGGGCGGCGGCGGTGGCCGCGTCCGCGACCACGTCGATCCCGAGGGACGAACCGCCGAAGCGGGGCTTCAGGATGTAGGGGCCGGGAAACCCGAGATCGGTCTTCCCCGGCCCGAGGAGCCGACGCTCGAGGACGGGGAGCCCGGCGTCGGCCACCACGCCGGCGAAGGCCAGCTTGTCCATCCCGAGGGCGGCGCCCGCCGCCCCCGGCCCCGTGTAGCTGATCCCGGCCAGATCGAACGCGGCCTGGAGCGACCCGTCCTCACCCGGTCCCCCGTGGCAGCAGTTGACGGCGACGTCGAGAACCACCGGCCGGGCCCGGCCCCGCCGGCCGCCGGCCTCGGTGAAGCCCCCGTCGGTCCCGACCGCCAGCCGGACGGGCTCGGCCCGGCCGGGCACGCCGTCGAGGAAGTCGGCCGCCTCCAGGGTGGGCGGAACCCGGAACCAGTCCCCGGTCTTCGACCAGTAGAGGCCGACCACGTCGCGGTCCGCCCCGACCAGGGTCCGGGCCACCTGGAGACCGGTCAGGATGCTGACGTCGTGCTCGGGGGACGGGCCCCCGAAGACGACGGCGACGGTGGCGACGGTGGCGGGCAAGGCGCTCAAGGGTAGTGGTCGGGGAGATCGTTCTCGTAGAGCACGATGTCCCCGTTCCCGAGCTGGTCCCGGACCCAGGCCACGGCCTGGTCGCGCCGCTCCACCACCACGCAGCGCAGGCCACCTCCACCGACGGCCCCACCCTCACCGACGGGCCGCGCACCGGCGAGGAGAGCGCGGCGGTTCGTCCGGCCCACGACAACCAGGTCGTCCGCCACGGAGGCCACCGCCCCGGCGAAGCGAGCGTTCTCCTCGCGCTGTCTCGGCCCGAGCTCGACCATCCCCGGGGTCACCACCACCTTCCGGGCCGCGGGCGGGGCCATCCTCTCGAGCGTCCGGAGGGCGGCCCCGGCGCCGGCGGGATTGGCGTTGTAGGTGTCGTCGAGGACGATGAACCCCCCGGCTCCGGTCCCGGCGGTGAGCCGGTGCGGCGCCGTGGGCAGGCTGCCCACCCGGGCGGCGATCTCCCCGAGGGGGACCCCGAGCTCGAGGGCCACGGCCACGGCACTGGCGACGTTGCCCGGGTGCGCCCCCGCCGCCGCCCGGCCCACCTCGGCACCCCCGACGAACACGGTCAGCCCCTCGGCGTCCTGACGGACGCGGACGTCGGCGCCGGGATCGGACTCCGAGACCCGCCGGACCCGTCTTCCCTCCGACTCATGGCCCGCCGGCCAGGGCGGCCAGGCGGGGGTCGTCGACGTTCACCACGGCCGACCGGGCCGACCCGAGGATCTCGGCCTTGGCCTCGACGATGGCGTCCTCCGATCCGAACCGCTCCAGATGGACAGGCCCCACGGCGGTGATCACGGCCACGTCGGGGACGAGCCACGAGCACAGCGCGGCGATCTCCCCCGGTCCGTAGGTCCCCATCTCGGCCACGAAGACCTCGGTCCCGTCGACCAGGTTCTCGTTCACGGCCCGGGCCAGCCCGGCCCGGTTGTTGAAGCTGGCGGGGCTGGCCACCACCGTCTTCGTCCCCGCCACCAGGTGGGCCACGTATCCCTTGGTGCCGGTCTTCCCGTAGGAGCCGGTGATGGCGACCACGGTGGGGGCGACCTTCGCCAGACGCTCCCGGGCCCGGCGGACGTAGGTCCCGACGGCGAGCCGTTCGAAGGGCCCGGTGACGGCGCAGGCGAGGTCGACGAGGACCGGGGTGGCGACCGCCACCGCCGCCGCCACCGGCGGTCCCTCCCCCAAGGCGGCGGCGACCACGACGGCGGCGGCCTCCAGGGCGATCCAGACGGCGGCGAGGGTCCGGAGCCGTCTCGTCCACGCCAGAGCCGAGCTCCTCCCCCGTAGACCCAACCCGGGGGGCCCGCCGGCCACCACCACGGCGGTGGCCACTCCGGTCAGGGGCCACCACCAGGCCAGCCCGGCACCGGCCAGGGCGACGGCGGCCCCGGCCACGCTCACCGGACCGCGTCGCCACCACCGCAGGGCGAACCGGGACACCGAACCGGGGATGTAGTGCTCCCGCTGGGCCACCCTCAGCCAGCGGATCCCGGCCAGCCCGCTCCCCACCGAGCAGGCGGCCACGGTGGCCGCGCCGGCACCGGTCACGGGCCGGTCACGGTCGGCCGGTCACGGTCGGCCGGTCACGGTCGGCCGGTCACGGTCGAAAACGTGCCGGTCACGGGCCGGGTCACGGTCGGCCGAGGGCCCGTTCGACGGCCGCCCGCAACACGGCGGGGACCGACTCCGGGGTCTGGTGCCCGGCCGCCACGCAGAGGGTAAGGGTGGCCCCGGCGACCGCCGCGGCGGCCGCCTCGGCCACGGCCACCGGGACCTCGGCGTCGTCGTCGCCCCAGACGAGCTCCACCGGGCAGGCCAGGGCGGCCAACTGCTCCGTCGTAGCTCTCGGTCGACGAGCCGGACGAAGACGTCGCGCATGATCCCCTCGGCCGCCCGGTAGTCGGCCGATCCGTGGCGCTGCCGGGCCCGCTCCATCCGGTCGTCGCCCACCAGCCCCCACCGGTGCAGCCTCCGGGCCACCCGGTAGGCGGCGGCGGGGCGCCGGCGCCCGCCGGGTCCGGCGACGAGGGGTGCGGCGGTGAGGACCAGGGCACGCACCAGATCCGGGCGGGCGGCGGCCAGGGCCACGGCGATGCACCCCCCGAGCGAGTGGCCGAGGACGACCACCGGCTTCCCCCGACCGCCTTCCTCGAGCACCGGGACGAGGGCCGCCGCGTAGTCCGCCGCCCCCCACACGGTGGGAGGAGCGGGGGTCGCATCCGAAACCGGGGAGGTCCGGCGCCACGGTCGGGAGCGGCCCCCCCGGGGCGTCCGGGCCGACGACGGCGGCAAAGTCGGCGTAGGTCCGGCCCCAGCCGTGGAGGACCAGGACCTCGGGGTCACCCGTCCCCCAGACCTCGCCGAAGAGAGCCCCACCGGCGAGCGACCGCAGCATCGCGGCGAGGCTACCGGGGCCCATCCCCCCGGGGGTTACTACCCGCCGGTACGTTCCCTCCCGTGGCCGTCGACCAGAGCTCGCGCGCTGCTGCGGGGGCTCACCGGGCCTCAGTGCGAGGCCGTCACCTCCGACGCCGCACCCCTCTGCGTGCTCGCCGGGGCCGGGTCGGGAAAGACGACCGTCCTCACCCGACGGGTCGCCCGCCGGCTGTTCGACGCCACGGCGGAGGCCGACCACACCCTGGTGGTGACCTTCACCCGGAAGGCCGCCCGTGAGCTGCGCGGCCGGCTCTGGCGCCTGGACACCCCCGGCCCGGTCTGGGCCGGCACCTTCCACGCGGCGGCCTTCGCCCAGCTCCGCCGGCACTGGGCCGACACCGGTCGCCGCCCCCCGGCCGTCATCGACGACCCCCGCCGGCTCCTCCGGCGCGTCATCGACGCGCCCGACGCCCCCGACGCGCCGCCCGAGACCGTCAGCGACCTGCTGGCCGAGATCCAGTGGGCCCAGGCCCGACTGCTCCGGCCCGAGGCCTACGCCGCCGGCGCCCGGGCGGCGGGGCGGCGCCCGGCGCAACCGGTCGACGCCGTCGCCGAGACCTACGCCCGCTACGTGGAGGCCAAACGGACCCACGGCGTGATCGATCTCAACGACCTCCTCACCCGCTGCGCCGACCTTCTGGAACGAGACGCCGCGGCGGCCGCCGCGGCCCGCTGGCGGATCCGCCATCTCTTCGTCGACGAGTTCCAGGACGTGAACCCGGCGCAGTGGCGGCTACTGGGCGCGTGGCTCGGGGGACGGCCCGACCTCTTCGTGGTGGGCGATCCCCGCCAGGCCGTCTACGGCTGGAACGGCGCCGACCCGACTCTGCTCGACCGCCTGCCCGAGCTCCTCCCGGGGACGACCATTCTCCGCCTCGACGCCAACCACCGGTCGACCCCCCAGGTAATCGCCGCTGCCGGTGCCGTCCTCGGCGGTGCTGACCATGCCGGTGCTGACCTCGGCGGTGCCGTCCTCGGCGGTGCTGACCAGGCCGGCGATGAGCCGGGCGGTGGAGAGGCAGGGGGCAGACCCGACGGCCCCGTCCCGGCCGTCAACGGATTCGACGACGACACCGACGAGGCGACCGCCGTGGCCCGATGGCTCCGGACCATGCACCGTCCGGGACGACCGTGGTCGCACCTGGCCGTGCTGGCCCGGACGAACGCCCGGCTCGGACCGGTGGCCGCCGCCCTCGAACGCGCCGGGATCCCGTTCCGCACCGGCCCTCCACCGCGCGCCGGGGCCGAGCTGCGGGGCGCGGTGGAGGCCCTCCGGGCCATGCCCGCCGGTCGCCGACTGCGCAGCGCGCTGGCCGATCTGACCGTTACCGACGACCGCGCCGCCCGGGCGCCTGCGGGGGCGCCCGGCGTCCTACCGGCGGCGCTGTCGCGGCTGGCCGACGAACACGCCCTCGAGGACCCCGGCGCCAGCGTCGGGAGCTTCCTGGCCTGGCTGGCGGCCACCGTGGGCGATGGGGCGGGGTCCGAGGCCGATCCCGACACCGACGCCGTCGAGCTCTCCACCTTCCACCGGGCCAAGGGTCTCGAGTGGACGGCGGTCGCCCTGGTCGGGTTGGAGGACGGGCTGGTCCCGATCTCCTACGCCACCTCCCCGGCGGCCCGGGCGGAGGAACGGCGGCTCCTCTACGTCGCCGTCTCGCGCGCCGAAGAACATCTCTGGTGCTCCTGGGCCAGGGTCCGCGAGGCCGCCGGACGGTCCTGGTCGTGTCGCCCGTCGCCGCTGCTCGACGCCATAGAGTCCGCCGCCCGCCGGGGCGGACCCGGTGGACCCGGTGCCATGCCGATGGGCGCGGCGCGCGTCGCCTCGCTGCGCGCCCGCCTGCCCGCCGCCGGGTGACCCGTCAGGGGGCGATGTCGACGAAGACCGGAGCGTGGTCCGAAGGCTGTTTCCCTTTACGCGGCATTGCGGTCCACGAGCGCGTAGGTGGACCGGTCCGCCAACGGGTGCGAGAGCAACAGCAGATCGATCCGCATCCCCAAGTGCTTGTGGAAGTTGCCCGCCCGGTAGTCCCACCAGGTGAAGATGTCCCCCTGGTCGTAGATCAGTCGAAAGGCGTCGACCAGGCCCCACTTCTCGAGTTCGCTCAGGGCCCGGCGTTCGGGTTCGGTGATGTGGGTGGAGCCCTCGAGCGCCTCCCGGTCGTAGATGTCGCGGTCGTCGGGGGCGATGTTGAAGTCGCCGCAGACGGCCACCGGATCCGTCGGCGTACACCGGTCGTCCAGATACGCCCGGAGCTGTCCGAGCCAGGCCAGCTTGGCCTCGTAGTGCTCACCGCCGACGACCCGCCCGTTGGGGACGTAGACGCTGTGGACCCGGACCCCGCCGCAGGTCGCCGCCATCAGGCGGCTCCCCTGCTCGTCCGTCCCGGCGGCGAAGCCCCTCTCGACGTCGTCGAGACCCACCCGGCTCACGATGGCCACGCCGTTCCAGCGCCCGTCGCCGTGGGAGGCCGATTCGTATCCGAGCGTGGAGAAGGCCATCGCCGGAAAGGCCGTGTCGGCCACCTTCGTCTCCTGCATGCAGAGGACGTCGGGTCGGGCGTATTCGATCCATTCCTCGACGCGTGACAGCCGCGCGTTGAGTGAATTGACATTCCAGGTGGCTATCCTCATGACCCCGCTGTCCCCATGAGTCAACCGTCCACCATCACGAAGAGGAGGTCGACCTCGCACGCCGGCTTCCCGTCCACCGTGGCCCGACCGTGACCGGAGCCGGCGCGGGCCGACAGGCGGCCCAGCCGGACTTCGAGATCGAGCACCTCCCCCGGCACGACCTGGCGCCGGAAGCGCGCCTTGTCGATCCCGCCGAACAGCGGCAACCGGCCTTCGAAGCGTGCGTCGGTCAGGACGGCGATCCCCCCGAGCTGCGCCAGTGACTCCACCATGAGGACGCCCGGGAGAGTCGGACGCCCGGGGAAGTGACCGGCGAAGAAACTCTCCTCACCGGTCAGGTGCCATCGACCGCGCGCCCACTGACCGGGTTCGAGCTCCACCACTTCGTCCACGAAGAGGAAGGGGGGACGATGGGGGAGGAGATCCTCGGGGCGCGGCACGCCCGCCGAGGTTACCGGTCGCCTGTCACCCCGAAAGGCGGGGTCTCGTCGTCCATCGGCCGGCCCGTCGGACAGCCCGTGGGTCCGTGAACCACTCCCGCCCGACGCGTCGGGCTGACCCGTGCCCGCGCCCGCGGCCGCGCCCGTGCCCGCGTCCGATGGCGGCCTTCATCGTCACCCTCGAGCCGGCGCACACTCTCCGGCTCGAGCGGTGACGACGGATCTGTTCAGGCCCGGTCCGGCCAGGGGTCGCTGTACGACGCCGCCCGCCACCGCTCCGACCCGGCCCGGGCGTGGTCCTGGTGGTGCTCGTGGGGAGCGTCGATGATGACGACCTTGCCGTGGCCCTTGTGGTGGAACCGGGGAATACCCAGGTGGTCGAGGGTGGTGGTGAGTCGCATGGCGGGAGCCCCCTTGTCGGTGTTCTGTATCTGATACTCGCTATCCACACTTTAAGTGGTTGGATCACAAGTTTCCACCACTATTTGTGGCAATATTCAAAAAGGCGGTCCGACACAGGTCATTCCGACCACCGGGGCAGGGCCGCGGGTGCCGGGCGGGCCCTCGGGGCCATCCCGGCCCGCCGTGCCTAGGACGCGGCCCGACCCGCCCTCCGGGTCCGGCGCGAGGAACCCTCGGCCGGTGGCGCCGGTTTCGCCGGTTCCGGCGCCACCGATTTCGCCATCTCGGGGAGGGCCAGCTCCGCGCCCCGCCGGGGCGGATCGAGGGCCACGACCACGAAGGACCGCTGTTCCCCCCTATCGACCACCTCGCGGGCACGCCGGGGCGGTGGATCTCCGAGGCCCGTGAGGGGGAGGTAGCACGACATCCCGTCGACATCGACCATCGCCCCGTGGGACACGAAGGACGACACCGTCCCGAGGACGGTCGAACCCAATGGGTGCTCGGTCACAAAAGTGAGGAACGTCAGTGGGTCGTTGATAGCCGCCGGTCCCGCCGGCGCCGCCGGTGCGTGACGTCGGCCCTTGTCCGTTACACGGGGCGAGGACGATGCCTCGGTTCCGGGAACGCCGAGAGCTTCCTCGGTGGCTGCTTCGATGGCGGCGCGCACCGCCGGTGCGGCCGACCCTCTTCCCCGGCGCCCGCGCCGCGAGGCCGAGGTCTTCTTCGCCGCGGCATCCGAGGCCACCCCGATCGGCGCCACGGCCATCGCTGTCGTTCCCGATCGTCCGGCCGTCGACGACGCGCCGCTAGCCTCGGCCGTCTTCGCCGCCGCCTTGGCCGGTTTCGCGACCTTGGCCGTCTTGGCCGTCTTCACCGGCTTGGCGCTTGCCCCTGCCTTGGCCTGCTCTGCGGTGGTCCCGGCCCCCCGAGACGCCTTCGTTTCTTTGGCCGCCTTCTTTGTGCCTTTTTCGACCGTGGCCACCTTGGCCACCTTGGCCACCTTGGCCACCTTGGCCGCCTTGGCCGGCGGCGTTGTCTGGCCGGTCTTGGCCGTCTTGGCCGCTTTCGCCGTCTTGGCGGCTTTCGCCGTCTTGGCCGTTTCCTTGGCGGCTTTCGATACTCGGGCACCGGTCGCCTCGGCCGTGGCCAAGGCGATGGCATCGGCGGCGACCTTCGATGTACGTCGCGCCCGCGCCGATTTGACCGTCGGTGCTCCGTCCGTCGGCTTGCGGCCATCTCGGCCCGACCCCGTGGAGATGGCGAGGCGGCTGCGCTGGCCGCGGACGGGCAGGCGTGGCGTGAATATCCACCCCACACCGGGGATGGGCTTTCCCCCCATGAGTCGTCCCTCGTCGAACAGCCACGGGTGTTCCGCGTGGAATTCCTGAAAGGAATCGTTGGACAGGACCTGGGCACCGACCCGCTCCGCCACCCGGAGGACGAAGGCGTCGCCCCGGCCGATGGCGCCCGCCGGCGGCGAGACCAGCTCCCCGTGGGCGACCGCCTCGTCGAATTCCGCCCGCTCGGCCGGTTCGATCCGGTGACCGAAGGTGGCATCCACCACCACGATCACCTCGGTGTCGGGAAACTCGGCCTGAAACTGCCGGATGGCGTCGTCGAGCTGCTGGAGGCTCGGGGTGGAACGACCCTCCGTCGCGATGTTCGAGCCGTCGACGACGACATGAGAAGGTGACATGACTACGCCCAGTCAACCACTCGGGCGCTCCCGGGGGTCTGACCTCCGGCTTCGGCTCGCCCGGGCCCGACAACGATCTCCGGGTCCGGCCGGCACCCATCGCCTTAGGATGCGGCTGTGGAGAGTGACGTCGCCGGCGAAGTGACAGAGCTGCTGCAGCAGATGATCGGCAACGCCTGCGTGAACGACGGAACCCCCCGAGTCCGGGCACGAACAGCGCAACGCCGAGGTCCTGCGATCGGTGCTCGAGCGCCCCGGTCTCGATCTCGAGATGCACGAGCCTCTGCCGGGACGTTCCTCCCTGGTGGCCCGGATCGAGGGACGACGCGCCGGTGCGCCGTCCCTGGCGCTCCTCGGACACACCGACGTCGTTCCGGCCAACGGAGACGACTGGCGCCACGACCCCTTCGGCGGCGAACTCATCGACGGGGAGGTGTGGGGACGCGGTGCGGTCGACATGCTCAACCTCACGGCATCGATGGCGGTGGCCGTGCGCCACCTGGCCGACGACGGTTTCCGGCCCGACGGTGACCTGCTCTTCATCGGCGTGGCCGACGAGGAGGCACTCGGTAGCCACGGAGCCGAGTGGCTCACGACCCACGTCCCCGAACAGGTCCGCGCCGACTACCTCATCACCGAGGCGGGCGGTTTTCCCATGGAATCTCCCGACGGGGTCCGCTTGCCCGTGATCACCGGCGAGAAGGGTGTCTTCTGGTGTTCGCTCACGGTCCGGGGGACCCCGGGACACGCATCACAACCACTGCGGACCGACAACGCCCTCGTGAAGGCGGCCGAGGTCGTCCGCCGTTTGGCCGTCCTATCGCCCGGCCGCGGACATCCACGATGCCTGGCGCCGTTTCGTCGAAGGCATCGGCCTGCCTGCGGACATCACCCGGGCGCTGCTCGATCCCGAGGCCATCGGCGCCTTCTGCGACGAGTTCCCCGCGCTCGGTCTGGCCCGCCAGGCCCACGCCTGCACCCACACCACCATGGCGCCGACGGTCATGGTGGCGGGCACCAAGGTGAACGTGATTCCCGATCGGGTCCGCCTCGAGGTCGACATCCGCACCCTGCCGGGATGGGACAGGCCGGAAGTCGACGCCATGCTCCGTGACGCCCTCGGCGACCTGGCCGACGATGTCGAGGCCACCTGGACCTTCAGCGACCCGGCCAGCACCTCGCCGGCTGACACCCCCCTGTGGAACGCCCTCGAACGGGTGGCGCGTCGCTCCTATCCCGACGCCCGCTGCGTGCCCTTCCTCACCGTGGGCGCCACCGACGCCCGTTTCTTTCGGAAGCTCGGCACGGTGGCATATGGATTCGGGCTCTTCAGCAAACGACTGACCTTCGAGGACTACGCCACGATGTTCCACGGGGTGGACGAGCGGGTGGACGTCGCCTCCCTCGGCCTGTCGGCCCAGCTCTGGGACGGCGTGGCGCGCGACACCCTCGTCTGACCTGGTGTCCGACCCGGCGATGAACCCCGTCATTGAAGCTGTCCTCTTCGACTTTGGCGGCGTGCTCTCCACCAGTCCGTTCGATGCCTTCGAAAGTCACGAACGGTCGCAAGGTCTGCCCGCCGGATTCATCCGGTCGCTGAACGCCACCAATCACCACGACAACGCCTGGGCCCGCCTCGAGCGCAACGACGTCGATTTCGACCAGTTCTGCGCGCCAGTTCGAAGCCGAGGCCGAGGCCGCCGGTGGTCGTGTCGATGCCCGGACGCTCTTCGCCACGATGACCGGCCAGATACGGCCGGCCATGCTGGAGGCCGTCCGTCGGTGCCACGAACACTTCAAGACGGGACTCCTCACCAACAATTTCATCACGCCCCTCGCCACCACGCGTCACGACGACGTCTTCGCCCTGTTCGATGTCGTGATCCAGTCGTCGGTGGTCGGCGTCCGCAAGCCTGATCCCCGCTTCTACCTTCTGGCCTGTCGCGACCTGGAGATCGAGCCCTCGACGGCGGTATTCCTCGACGACCTCGGAGTGAACCTGAAGCCGGCCCGAGAGCTGGGCATGCACACGATCAAGGTCGTCGATCCCGCGGAGGCCCTGGTCGAGCTCGAGGCCATCCTCGGGATCCCGCTCGGCTGACCCACCGCCGTCGTCACGGCGCCGTGCTGCCGGACTGACCGTGCGGTTGTCCTGACGGTGCCGTCCGACTGACGGTGCTGTCCGACTAACGGCGACAGGTCGGTCAGGCGAAAGCGCGGGTCATCAGGTCTTCGTGTTCGAGGTGATGGACCGACGCGCTCCCGGTGGCCGGGCTGGCCGACTCCGAGGGGCTGACGTGCGTCAGGGTGAACCGTTCGCGCAGGAGCTTGTGCAGCCGCCCGTGGGCGAACGACCATGCCCCCATGTTCTCGGGCTCCTCCTGGACCCAGACGACCTCCCGGGCCGTCGGGTAGCGGTCGAGAACGGCGCTCAGCGCATCCGCCGGCCACGGATAGAGCTGCTCGATCCGGACGGCGGCCACCGAGGCGGCGGGCACGGTGGATCCCGGCAGCCCGGGCGTCTCGGCCACCAGCTGATCACGCCGGCCCATGAGATCGAAGGCGATCTTCCCCGAACACAGCAGGACCCGCTGCACTCCGGCCGGGTCCACCACGAGGCCCTGACCCGCACCGGGGCCGGGAGCTGTGTCGCCACCGGTGGCCGGATCGTCGACCACGGTCCGGAACGAGCCGGTGGTCAGTTCGGGCAGGGGCGACCGCGACTGGCGTGCCCGCAAGAGGGACTTCGGGGTGAACACCACCAACGGCTGTCCGCCCGCGCCGCGGACCTGGGACCGCAGGAGGTGGAAGTACTGCGCGGCGGTGGTGGGTTGGGCCACCCGCATGTTGCCCCGGGCGCACAGGGTCAGGAATCGTTCGATCCGGGCCGAGGAATGCTCGGGCCCCTGCCCCTCGTAGCCGTGCGGGAGGAGCAGGACCAGTCCCGACCGTTGATCCCACTTGTCGTCGGCCGCCACCAGAAAGTTGTCGATGACGATCTGGGCGCCGTTGGCGAAATCACCGAACTGCGCCTCCCAGGCCACCAGGGCGTCGGGCACCTCGACCGAGTACCCGTATTCGAAACCGAGCGCGGCGTACTCCGACAGCAGCGAGTCGTGGACGGCGAAATTCCCGACACCGTCCCCCTTCAGGTGGGCCAGCGGCACCCATTCGTTGCCCGTGGCGTAGTCGACGAGCACCGCGTGGCGCTGGCTGAAGGTCCCGCGCCGGGTGTCCTGCCCGGCCAGCCGCACGTCGGTGCCCTCGAGCAGCAGTGAGCCGAAGGCCAGAGCTTCGCCGAGGGCCCAGTCCACCTCGCCCTCGGCCACCACTCCGGCGCGCTGCTCGAACTGACGGGCCAGCTTGGGATGGATGGTGAATCCCTCGGGGACGGAGGTGGCCTCGACCACCAGCCGTTCCAATTCGTCGCGGGGCACCCCCGTGCGCACCTCCACGCTGGACTCGGTGGGTGGCACCGCCGTCGGCAGTGCCGTGGGTTTGGGCGGAGCGCTCTGGCGGGTCTCGTCCAGGGCCGCCTGCAGACGCGCCTGGAAATCAGCCAGGGCTTGTTCGGCCTCCTCCATGGTGATGTCGCCCCGGCGGACCAGGGCCTCGGTGTAGAGCTTGCGCACCGAGCGCATCGTCTCGATGATGGCGTACATCCGGGGCTGGGTGTAGCTCGGATCGTCTCCCTCGTTGTGTCCGAATCGCCGGTAGCAGACGACGTCGATCACCACGTCCTTGTGGAACGTCTGCCGGAAGCCGAACGCCAGACGGGCGGCACGGGCAGCACGCCTCGGGGTCGTCCCCGTTCACGTGGAACACGGGAGCCTGGACCATCTTGGCCACATCGGTGGGGTAGACCGACGAGCGGGCCGACTCGGGAGCCGTCGTGAACCCCAGTTGATTGTTCACCACCACATGGATCGTGCCCCCGGTCCGGTAGCCGGCGAGCTGTGACAGCTCGAGGGTCTCGGCCACCACCCCCTGTCCGGCAAAGGCAGCGTCGCCGTGGATGAGCAACGACAGCACCCCGAAGGGCTCGTCCTCGGGCAACTGGTCCTGCTTGGCCCGCACCATCCCCTCGACCACCGGGTCCACCGCCTCGAGGTGCGACGGATTCGAGGCCAACGTCACCGGCAGCGCCTGGCCGGAGTGCCCCACGAAGAGGCCACCGGCGCCCTTGTGGTACTTCACGTCACCGGAACCCTGGACGGAATCGGGATCCAGATCACCCTCGAATTCCCGGAAGATCTCGCCGTAGGACTTGCCCACGATGTTGGCCAGCACATTCAGCCGGCCCCGGTGGGCCATCCCGAGGACCGCTTCGGTCAGTCCGGCGGCGGCGGCCTCGTCGAGGACGGCGTCGAGGAGCACGATGGTCGACTCCGCGCCTTCGAGACCGAACCGCTTCTGGCCCACGTAGCGCGTGTGCAGAAAGCGCTCGAAGGCCTCGGCCGCATTCAGCCGGTCGAGGATGTGGCGCTGCTCCTGCGGTGCCAGTGTGGCCGGGACGCCCTCGACGTGGTGCTGGATCCACCGTTTCTGCTCCGGGTCTTGGATGTGCATGTACTCGATCGCCGAGAGTCCGGCAGTAGGCGTCGCGCAGGATGTCCAGCGCGTCGGCCAACCGGAGCGTGTCGCGCCCGGCCAGTCCGTCGACCACGAACTCCCGGTCGAGGTCCCACAGGGTGAGCCCGTAGGTCGTCGGGTCGAGCTCGGCGTGCAGGTGCCTCGGCTCGGCCGACAACGGATCCAGATCGGCGATCAGGTGGCCTCGGACCCTGTACATGTTCACCAGGCTCTGGACACGCACCTGCTTCACCAGGCGCTGGTGTTCGCTGTCGACGGCGTTGACATCGGCCTGCCACCGCACCGGCTCGTAGGGCACGTCCATGGCGGCGAAGACGGTCTCGTAGAACCCGTGCTCCCCGGTCAGACACTCGGCCACGTAGGTCAGGAACATCCCGGACTCGGCGCCCTGGATGATCCGATGGTCGTATGTGGAGGTGAGGGTGACCACCGGCCCGACGCCCAGGGCGGCCAGGCTCCGGCGGTCGGCGGCCTGGTACTCCGCCGGGTAGCCGAGTGCGCCCACTCCGATGATGGCGCCCTGTCCCGCCATCAGCCGGGGCACGGACTGCACCGTCCCGAGCGTGCCCGGGTTGGTGAGGGTCACCGTCACACCGGCGAAATCGTCGGCCGTCACCTTCTGCGTGTGGACCTTCCGTACCAGGTCCTCGTACGCCACCACGAAGGCCCGGAAATCGAGGCTCTCGGCATTGCGGACGACAGGAACGAGCAGCGTTCGGGACCCGTCGCTCTTGCTCACGTCGACGGCCAGACCGAGACCGACGTGTGCGTGGCGAATCACCCCGGACGTCCCCTTGTCGTCGATCGTCTCGACGAACGACGCGTTGAGGGCCGGTACCGCCTGCAGCGCCTCCACGACGGCGTAGCCGATGAGGTGGGTGAAACTGACCTTGGTACCCGACGTCCGGGTCAGGTGCTGGTTCAGCATGGCCCGGTTGACCTCGAGGAGCTTGGCCGGCACCGTCCGCACGCTGGTGGCCGTAGGGACCGCGAGCGAGGCCTCCATGTTGGCCGCGATCAGACCGGCGGCACCGCGTAGCGCCACCGGCGGGGGGTCATCGGTCCCCGGTCCCGCAGTCGCCGGTGTGGTCGGCACGGTCGTTGTCGTCGTGATCGTCGGTGTCGTCGGTGTCACGGGCGCCACGGCCGTGGTCGGGGCCGTCGCCACCGCGGTGGGGGCGACGTCGGGCGCCGCCGATGCACCGTTCGCCGCCGGCGCCGGCGCGCCGTTGGACGTGGGGCGGTCTCCGTCGGGCAGCGGCGAACCCGGAGGCGTGTAGTCGGCGAAGAACTCCCGCCAGCTCTCACTCACCGACATCGGGTCGCGGCGGTAGTCCTCGTACATGTCGTCGACCAGCCACGCGTTGGGTCCGAAGGCGCCACCGGTGGGGGTTCCGGGGGCGAGACGTTGCTGGTCAACCATCGATGCTGAGCCTACCGGGGCACCTCCGTGAACCCGTGCCCTTCCGGTTACCCTTTGACTTCTGTGCCCACCGTCCACCCCCTGCCCTCCGTGGCTGCCCCGCCGGCTCCGGCGACACTCGATCCTGTCGCGTGAGCGGCCCCCGCCCGTTCGTCGGGGAAGGCCCTGACTGATGCCCCACAGGGCCGCGATCGAGAAGGAACCCGGTCTGCACGTTGTCGACCACCCGGGGTCGCGGTCCGACGGATCCGCGCCGGTCGTCGTCCTGGTCCACGGATCTCTCGACCGCGGCACGAGTTTCGCCCGCGTCGTTCGCCGCCTCCCCGATCTCCGCGTCGTGACCTACGACCGCCGGGGCTACCACCGCTCGCGCCGCGCCCTCCCCCTGGCCACCTCCCTCGAGGACCATGTGACCGACCTGGTGGCGATCGTGGACGGGCGACCCTCGGTCGTCGTCGGCCACTCCTACGGTGGCGACGTGGCCCTGGGCGCGGCCGCGGCGGCGCCATCGGTCGTGCGGGCCGTGGGCGTCTACGAACCGCCGCTCCCGTGGTCCGACTGGTGGCCGAGGCGGTCGGGAGGAGACATCGCGGCCGAGGATCCGGGCGCCTTCGCCGAGGGCTTCTTCCGCCGCGTCGTCGGCGACGACGCCTGGGAGCGACTCCCCGAGAACGCCCGCTCCGAACGCCGGGCCGACGGACCGGCGTTGGTGGCCGAGCTCGCCTCCATCCGCCGCCAACGGCCACCGATCGACTTCGCCTCGTTCGCCGTCCCGGTCCTTCTGGGCCGCGGGAGCCGGTCGCTCCCCCACCACCGCCGGGCGATCGACGCGTTGGCCGACGTCCTCCCCACCTCGGAGGTCGTCGAGTTCCCCGGCGCCACCCACGGCGCTCACCTCTCGCACCCGGACGCCTTCGCCGCCTTCGTCCGGCGCGTCGCCGCCCGGGGAGCGGGCGACGAGCTATGAGGAGGGAAGACCGAGAACCCGCTCGGCGATGATGTTGCGCTGCACCTCGGCCGTTCCCCCGCCGATCGTGAGGGCCCGGGCGAACAGATACCCGTGCGACCAGATGGCCGGAGGCCAGCGGTGCGCCGACCCGCCGACGGCGACGTCCGCCTCGCCCGCTGATCCGGTACCGCCTGCACCGGCGGTCAGCGACTCGAACGGGCCGGCGTCGGTCATCCCGTGCGCCCCGCTCAGGTCCTTGGCCACCTCCATCACGTTCTGACCGTGGTCGTCGGCCAGAGCTTTCCGGACCGACGCCTCCGGGCCCGGGGCCCGACCGGCCACCGCCGCGCTCACCGTCCGTAAGCGGATGAGCCGCAGGATCTCGCCCTCGACCCAGACGCGCACCAGCCGGTGGCGCAACAGTCGGTCCGACGTCCCACCCGAGCGCCGGACCAGGTCGACCAGATCGGCGGCGGTCGGACCCTGTCCCCACAGCGCACCTTCGCCCGACAACGAGACCCGCTCGTTGCCGAGCGTCACCTTGGCCAGGGCCCAACCACCGTTGACCTCACCGACGAGGTGTTCCGACGACAACCGCACACCATCGAGGAAGACCTCGTTGAACGCGTGGTCGCCGGTCATGTCGACGATGGGCCGGATCGTGACACCGGGAGCGTCCATCGGGCAGATGAAGTACGAGATCCCCGCGTGCTTGGGAGCATCGGGGTCGGTCCGGGCCAGGAGGATCCCGAGGGAGGCGACGTGGGCGAAGCTGGTCCAGACCTTCTGGCCGGTGACGACCCATTCGTCGCCGTCGCGCTCGGCCCGGGTGGTCAAGCTGGCCAGGTCGGAGCCGGCCCCCGGCTCGCTGAACAACTGGCACCAGATCTCCTCCGCGGCCAGCAGGGGGAGCAGATACCGCCGCTTCTGGTCCTCCGTGCCGGCATGGATCAGCGTCGGTCCGGCCCACCCGATCCCGATCTGGTTCGACGGCCGGCGCACCGAGGCACGGCGCATCTCATCATCTATGACGAGTTGATCGACCGGATCAGCCCCGAGCCCCCACGGGCGGGGCCAGTGGGGCGCCACATAGCCGGCGTCGGCCAACTGGCGCGCCGTGGGATCGGGGTGCTCTGTCAGCCACCGGCGAAACTCCCGTCGCGCCGGGTGCTCATCTCCCGGAAGGGCGAGATCCACGTCGCGAAGCGTAGGCTGCATGGGTGACCGATTGGAATTTTGCCGACGTCTGGGAAGTTGTCGCCGACACCATTCCCCACGCGCCCGCCCTCATCCACGGGTCGCGGACCGTCACCTGGGGCGAATTCGACCGGCGGGCCAACTCCGTGGCGCACGCCCTTCTCGGCCTCGGGGTCGAGCGCCAGGACAAGGTGGCCCACTACCTCTACAACTGCCCCGAGTACCTCGAGTCGACGTTCGCCGTCTTCAAGGTGGGCCTCGTCCCGGTCAACACCAACTACCGGTACACCGACGACGAACTCGTCTACCTCTGGGAGAACGCCGACGCCAAGGTCGTCATCTTCCATGGCACCTTCGTCGACCGCATCGAAGGGCTCCGAGACCGGGTACCGGGCGTCCGGACCTGGCTGTGGGTCGAGGACGGCAACGCCCCCTGTCCCCCATGGGCCACCCCCTACGAAGCGATCGCCGCCGGCGAGACGGACAGAGTGACGCCTCCCTGGGGCCGAAGCGGCGACGACCTCCTCATGTTGTACACGGGAGGGACGACCGGCATGCCCAAGGGCGTCATGTGGCGTCAGGACGACCTCTTCAGTCGTATCAACGCCGGCAACCTGCTCCGCGTCCCCGAAGAGGGCGGCCTCGACGGGATCGCCAAGGCCATCGTGGGAGCCGGCCCTCGGATCGTCCCGGCTTGTCCCCTCATGCACGGCACGGGGTCGTTCACCTCGATCGGCTGCCTGAACATCGGGGGCTCGGTCGTCACCCTCACGAACCGCCGGTTCGACCCGGTGGAACTTCTCGACACCATCGACGCCGAGAGCGTCAACGTCGTCGCCATCGTGGGAGACGCCTTCGCCAAGCCCATCCTGGCCACCCTCGACGAGAACCCCAAGCGTTGGAAGCTCTCCACCCTCCTGGCCATCATCTCGTCCGGGGTGATGTTCAGCGAAGAGACGAAGCGCGGACTGCTCTCTCACCACCCCACCATGATGGTGGTCGACGCCTTCTCCTCATCGGAGGCCCTGGGCATGGGCGCGTCCGTCTCGAGCGGTACCTCGACGGAGCACACCGCCCACTTCACTCTCGGCCCCGAAGTCAGGGTCCTCGACCTCGAGACGGGCAAGGACGTGCCCCCTGGTTCGGGCGAGGTCGGCGTCCTGGCCCTCGGCGGCCGTAACCCGCTCGGCTACTACAAGGATGAACAGAAGTCGGCCAACACCTTCAAGGAGATCGACGGTGTCCGCTACTCGATCCCCGGCGACTTCGCCACGGTCGACAGCGATGGATCGATCCAGCTGCTCGGGCGTGGCTCGGTCGTGATCAACACGGGCGGAGAGAAGGTCTTCCCCGAAGAGGTCGAGGAGGCACTCAAGACCCACCCCGCCGTCCGCGACGCGGTGGCCGTCGGCATCCCCGACAAGCGTTTCGTCGAAGTCGTGGCCGCTGTCGTGGAACCAAAACCGGGCATGGCGCCGACCGAGCAGGAACTCATCGACCATGTGAAGAGCCGCCTCGCCGGGTTCAAAGCCCCCAAGCGCGTCCGCTTCGTCACAAGCATCGACCGCTCCCCTGCCGGAAAGATCGATTACGCGCGCCACCGGTCGGAGACGACCGAATGGGTCGAGAGCGCGTGAGGTCGTCGGCCTAAGACCATGGCCTCGCTCGAACTCGTCTCCCGATGGCCCGTCGACGCGGCAGCCGCCGGCGTGCTCCGCCGCGCTGACCCCGCGGGCGGCGCCATCTTGGTGGACACTGTCGGCGACATCGAACGACCCTTCGCCTGGGCGTCGATCACCAAGCTCCTCGTCACCATGGCCGTGCTCGTGGCCGTCGAGGAAGGCACGATCTCTCTCGACGAACCGGCGGGGCCGCCCGGAAGCACGGTCCGCCACCTTCTCGCTCACGCGTCCGGACTCGGACCCGACTCGCTCGTCCCCGTAGCCACACCCGAGCGCATGCGCATCTACTCCAACATCGGATTCGAGGTCCTGGCTGACACACTTGCGCTCCACGCGCGCATGCCCTTCAGCGACTACCTCGCCGGCGGCGTCCTCAACCCGCTCCACATGTCCGCTACCACGCTCGTTCCCGGAGGCTCACCGGCGTCGGGAGCGCGAGGCCCACTCCACGACCTACTGCTCCTGGCTCAGGAATTGCTGGCGCCGAGCATCGTCTCGCCGGCCACTCTGGCGCTGGCCACGACTGTGGCCTTTCCGGGCCTCCGAGGAGTGCTCCCCGGTTACGGACGATTCGATCCCTGCGACTGGGGGCTCGGCTTCGAGGTGAAAGGCGACAAGGTCCCTCACTGGACCGGTACACAGACAACACCGGCCACGTTCGGTCATTTCGGCCGGGCGGGAGGATTCCTCTGGGTGGACCCTCTCACCGGCCTCGCCTGCGCGACGCTCTCGAATAGGGATTTCGGACCCTGGGCCGTCACGGACTGGTCGACCCTGGCCGATGCCGTGGTTCAGGACTGGGGCACGACCGTCTCCGGAGGATCGGGGGACACAACCCGTCGCGCCAGGGAAGCCGCCGACGCCGAGAAAGGCGAGAGGGAGATCGCTCTCGCCCAGGCCCTACGGCGCGAGCGCGAGGCGGCCCAGGCCAAAGCAGCAGCGGCCGAGGCCGAGCGACGCGAGCGCGAAGCCGCGCTGGTCGTGGCGGCCGAGGCCGAGCGGCGCGAGCCGAGGCGGCCCAGGCCGAGGCCGAGCGACGCGAGCGTGAAGCCGCGCTGGTCGCGGCGGCCGAGGCCGAGCGGCACGAGCGAGGCGGCCCAGGCCGAGGCCGAGCGGCGCGAGCGTGAAGCCGCGCTGGTCGCGGCGGCCGAGGCCGAGCGGCACGAGCGAGGCGGCCCAGGCCGAGGCCGAGCGACGCGAGCGTGAAGCCGCGCTGGTCGCGGCGGCCGAGGCCGAGCGGCGCGAGCGCGAGGCGGCCCAGGCCGAGGCCGAGCGACGCGAGCGTGAAGCCGCGCTGGTCGCGGCGGCCGAGGCCGAGCGGCACGAGCGCGAGGCGGCCCAGGCCGAGGCCGAGCGGCACGAGCGCGAGGCGGCCCAGGCCGAGGCCGAGCGGCGCGAGCGCGAGGCGGCCCAGGCCGAGGCCGAGCGACGCGAGCGTGAAGCCGCGCTGGTCGCGGCGGCCGAGGCCGAGCGGCACGACGCGAGGCGGCCCAGGCCGAGGCCGAGCGACGCGAGCGTGAAGCCGCGCTGGTCGCGGCGGCCGAGGCCGAGCGGCGCGAGCGCGAGGCGGCCCAGGCCGAGGCCGAGCGGCGCGAGCGCGAAGCCGTGCTGGTCGCGGCCGCCGAGGCCGAGCGGCGCGAGCGCGAGGCGGCCCAGGCCGAGGCCGAGCGGCGCGAGCGCGAAGCCGCGCTGGTCGCGGCCGCCGAGGCCGAGCGGCGCGAGCGGGAGGCGGCCCAGGCCGAGGCCGAGCGGCGCGAGTGGGAGGCGGCCCAGGCCGAGGCCGAGCGGCGCGAGCGGGAGGCGGCCCAGGCCGAGGCCGAGCGGCGCGAGCGGGAGGCGGCTCAAGCTCAAGCCCAGGCCGAGGCCGAGCGACGCGAGCGCGAGGCGGCCCAGGCCGAGGCCGAAGTCGAGCGGCGCGAGCATAAAGCCGCGCTGGTGGCGGCAGCCGCGGCCGAGCGGCGAGAACACGAAGTTTCCAAAGCGGCCAAAGCCGATCGTCGTAAGAGAAAGGCAGCACGGGTCGAAGCCGAGCGTCTAAAGAGAAAGGCAGCACGAGTCGAGACCAAGCGACGCCAGAAGGAAGCGGCTGACGCAGCTGAGACGATGCGACGCCACTGGGCCGCACTCGAAGCGGCGGAGGCCGAGCGGCGCGAGCGGGAGGCGGCGGCACGGGCTGTCGAAGCGGCGGAGGCCGAGCGGCGCGAGCGGGAGGCGGCGGCACGGGCTGTCGAAGCGGCGGAGGCCGAGCGGCGCGAGCGGGAGGCGGCGGCACGGGCTGTCGAAGCGGCGGAGGCCGAGCGGCGCGAGCGGGAGGCGGCGGCACGGGCTGTCGAAGCGGCGGAGGCCGAGCGGCGCGAGCGGGAGGCGGCGGCACGGGCTGTCGAAGCGGCGGAGGCCGAGCGGCGCGAGCGGGAGGCGGCGGTACGGGCTGAACGCCCCGTCGTGGCTGCGGTCGAGCGGAGTCGAGCGACTGCGGCGACCTTAGTAGCAGAGGCCTCGAACCTCGACCGAGACGCGGGCCGGCAGGTGCCAGCCACAGCTCAACGCCACCCGGCCACGATGGCTCGGGCCGTTGACGTCACGCCCGAGGACGAAGAGGAGGGTTCTTTTGGACCGGGGATCCGACCGGTCGACTTCTGGGGCGTCTGCACGCCATGACTGAGGCTGGGCTGCGATGAAAGGAGTCATCCTGGCGGGAGGAACGGGTACGCGCCTCCATCCGCTCACCCGGATCACCAACAAGCACCTTCTTCCGATCTACGACCGGCCCATGATCAGCTATTCGATCGAGGCTCTCGTTCTGGCCGGGATCACGGAGATAATGCTCGTCACCGGAGGTACACACGCCGGTGAATTCCTCCGGCTCCTCGGAAACGGTCACGAGCACGACATCGATCGCCTTTCCTATGCGTACCAGGACCGCGCCGGAGGGATCGCCGAGGCTCTGGGGCTGGCCGAGCGCTTCGCCGCCGACGATGCCGTTCTCGTGATGCTGGCCGACAACATCGTCGAGCGGACTTTCCGTCCCACGGTAGAGCGCTTCGCCGAGCAAGGTGGAGGCGCCCGGATCGTCCTGACCGAGGAAACTGATCCCGTCCACCTCCGGCATCTGGGCGTCCCACAGTTCGACGAGACGAAGCGCATCACAAAGATCCTCGAAAAGCCGGAGGATCCACCCAGCCACTACGCGGTCACGGGGATCTACTGCTACGACCCCGACGTCTTCTCTGTGATCGGGAACCTCGAACCCTCCGGCCGAGGAGAGCTCGAGATCACAGACGTGAACAACTACTACGTCGACCAGGGCACGATGTCATTCGACGTCCTCGAGGGATTCTGGGGCGACGCCGGAGAGTCGATCGACGCCTACTACGCCGTCAACGACTTCGTTCGAGCCAACGGGGCCAACAAGGGCTGAACACCCGGCTACGGGAAAAAGGGTGTCGCGGAAGCGAACAGCACGATGAGGACCCCAAGCGTGGCTGCGCACACACCGATCATCGGCAGAAGGATCTTCTCCGGGACCTTGACAGCGACGGCGACGATCACGGGGAAGGCGAACTCGACATAGCGGACCCACGCCCCGTGGTCGGTGGTCACGAGCCATGTCCCGAGGACTCCGATGGCGAAGACCTTGTATTCGAGAGGCATCGACACGGCGATGACGAGGACCAGGGCGATCACCACGGCGATGACGCCCGTGCCGTTCATGATCACCACCGGAGTGCTGTGGACGCCGTGCTCGGCGAGAAGTCGAAGCTGGTGAAACGGCGCCCATAGCGACAGGTGGTCGCCCCAACCCAACCTCTCGGCGGTGGAAAAGGTGAGGAACCCGCCGGTGGCCGACTTGAGGTAGATCATGTAGCCGAGGAGACCAGCCGCCGCCACAAAGGGACTGGCGACGGCAGTGACGACGGATCTGGTCGATCGATCCTTCTCCAAAAGGTGGCGGCCGGCGGCGACGGCGCAGACAACGACGAGAACGACCGAGTCCAGCCGCATCGTTCCCGCCAGTGCCGCGGCGATCCCCGCCACCAGGAACCAGCGCCGGCGAAGCGCCCACAACGTGGCGATGGCGAGCGGGATGGCCAGAGCCTCGGAGTACGCCATCGAGAAGACATAGGCGCCGGGGAAGAACGCCAGCAGAACCACCGAGCGCCACGCCGCACCTTCGTCCCAGTCCCGGGCCACCAGGGACCAGAGCACGAGGCACGACACGACCAGCCCGATCGCACCGACCATGACGGTGGTGAGGGCCGGTCCTCCGCCGACCACGGCGTGCACCGCCCGCTCGGCGACGGGGAGCCCGGGAAAGAAGGCGACGCGCAACCCCCCGTAATCCGTCGGGCCGCTCGGCTGGCGGTGGAGGTACCCGTGTTCTGCGATCCGGTAGAACCACGTCGTGTCGAATCGGAACGCCGTGTAACCCACCGGAAGCCTCGTGATCGTCGCCGCGATCAGGAAGGCGAGCAGCCCCACGACGGTCGACGCCAGGGCGACGGCGCCAAGGGCGCACTGGCGACGGACCGTGGCGGGGGCCGAGGTGCCGGTCGAACGCCGACGACGCGATTCGGACTCCTGTCTGCCTGACAACGGCGATCCGTCCGTGGCCGGCGGCGACTCGTCGTCCGCATCCCACGTATCCGGGCTGGAAGGGTGGGCGAGTTGGGTGCCTGCCAGAGCAGGGCCCGACCGATCAGTGCCTGACAGATCAGTGCCTGACAGATCGTCGGCTCTCTGCGACGGACCCGGCATGGCGCGCGATGTTAATCCGGCCCTGCCGCGTCATGACGGCTTGCGACGGCTATGTGCGTCGTCCGCCGATCTCGCTGGACCGGCTACGCGTCCAGGAAGCGACGGATACCGAAGGCGGAGCCGATCGACCCGATCAGCACCCCGATGAGCAGGACGACCAGACTGGTGATGACGACCTCGTGGGTGGGCAGCCGCATCTGATACCAGAGATTCGATATCTGTCCGTTCCCGAGAGCATCGAGCACCAGGTGCAGGACGACGACCACCACGGCGGCCACCACCGCGCCGAGCAGACCCTGGACCACACCCTCGAACATGAAGGGCACGCGGATGAACCAGTTCGTGGCCCCCACCAGCTTCATGACCGATACCTCGCGCCGTCGGGCGAAGATGGCCAGCCGGATCGTGTTCAGGATGAGCACCGAAGCCGACAGCAAGAGGATCACGGCGAGGATGAGGAAGACCAACTGCAAGATCCGCGTCACCGACTCCATGTTGCGGATCGCCTGATTCGGAGAGGCGACGTCCTTCACCCCAGGGTACCCGTGGAACTGCCTGGCGATGGCCTGGGCCTGGGTCGGATTGTCGAGGACGCACCGGTACGACGACGGCGTGCTGGCCACGGTCAGGGCCTGGGACTCGTCCGGCGTCAGCAGACGCTTCGCCTCGTTGAAGTCATAGGCCTGTGAGCGGAACGTGCAGCCCTGGACATAGGGCAACTGGTGCAGCTGCTGCTGGACCGACTCCTTCTGCGATGCCGACACCGACGGCTTCAGGAACAGCTCCACGCTGACCCCGTGCTGCCACTGGGTGGTGGCGTGGGCCACGCCCTGGCGCAAGAGAAGAGCGGTCCCCACCAGGGACAACGACACCGCCACCGTCAGGACGGCGGCGATCGTCATCAGCCGGTTGCGCCACAGGTTCGACGCCGTCTCCCGGGCGACATAGTCCAACGACACCGGCATCTCAGGCCGTCCTCCGATTCGTCCGGGACCCTGAACGGCGCCCCGTCACGCCGCCGTCACGTGCCATAGCCATAGACGCCCCGAGCCTGGTCGCGCACAAGGGTTCCGTGGTCGAGCTCGACGACCCGGCGCCGCATCTGATCGACGATCCCGGAGTCGTGGGTGGCAATGACGACCGTCGTCCCCGTCTTGTTGATCCGCTCGAGCAGCCGCATGATCCCCTGGCTGGTGGCGGGGTCGAGATTGCCGGTGGGCTCGTCGGCGAGGAGGATGAGCGGACGGTTGACGAAGGCGCGGGCCACGGCCACGCGCTGCTGCTCCCCACCGGAAAGCTCACCGGGAAGACTCTCCCTCTTCTTCGACAGTCCCACGAGGTCGAGCACCTGCGGGACCTGGGCGGCGACGACGTGCTTGGGTCGGCCGATGACTTCGAGGGCGAAGGCCACGTTCTCGAAGACGTTCTTGTTGGGCAGCAACCGGAAGTCCTGGAAGACACAGCCGATGTTCCGCCGGAGATAGGGGATCCGCCATTGACTCAGATTGGCGATGTCGCGCCCGGCCACGCAGAATTCGCCCGGTATCGGGGATCTCCTCGCGCAGCAGCAGCCGGATGAAGGTCGTCTTGCCCGACCCCGAGGAACCGACGAGGAAGACGAACTCGCCTTTGTCGATCTCGAGTGACATGTCGCGTATCGCGACGGTCCCGCCCTTGTAGCTCTTCGTGACGTTCTCGAAGCTGATCATCGAGTCGACCCCTCGGCGTTCGGTTCCCCGTCACCACCGATGGGGGACGTGGCACCCGAGGTGTTCAAGAGGCTAGCAGTCCGGTCCACGACAGACGCGTACGGTGAAGACGTCGGCGCGTTGCACGGTGGCGACACCGCACTCTGCGCGAATGTGCAGGTCATACGATTGTGCGACACCGTGACGCGCTGCGCAACGACCGCGCGTCTCGCGGCGATGCCGCGTGTCACCACGCGCGTGTCGTGCGTGACCCACCGATCACCCGTCGGGCGACGTCCGCGCGCCCACGGGACCGCCACCGCCACCGCCGGCTTTCCTCTGTCGCCGGAGCTCGGCTTCGATGAACGCGTCGATGTCACCGTCGAGCACGGCGTCGACGTTGCCCGTCTCGTCCTCGGTGCGCAGATCCTTGACCAGTCTGGTACGGCGCCATCACGTACGAACGGATCTGGCTCCCCCACGCCACCTCCGACTGGGGCCCCGACAGCGAGTCGAGCTCGCTGCGCCGTTCGGCGCGCTGGCGTTCGGCCAGCTTGGCACCGAGGATCTGCATGGCCTTGGCCTTGTTCTGGTGCTGGCTGCGCTCGTTCTGGACACGACACCACGATGCCGGTGGGGAGATGGGTGATCCGTACGGCCGAGTCGGTCTTGTTGACGTGCTGACCACCCGCACCCGACGACCGGTAGGTGTCGATGCGCAGGTCCTTGTCGTCGATGGACGACCTCGTCGGACAGGTCCTCGAGGAACGGCGATCACGTCCACCGAGGCGAAGCTCGTCTGCCGGCGGTGCTGGGAGTCGAACGGCGACATCCGCACGAGACGGTGGACGCCGCGCTCGGCCGACAGCAGTCCGTAGGCGAACCGTCCCTTCACGATGAACGTCGCCGACAGCAGCCCGGCCTCCTGGCCGGCGGTCGCCTCGTCGATCTCGACGTCGAAGCCCCGTCGCTCCGCCCACCGCTGGTACATCCGCAGCAGCATCTCGCACCAGTCCTGGGCGTCGGTGCCCCCCGCACCCGGCGTGGAGCTCGGCGATGGCGTCGTTCTCGTCGTACTCGCCGGTGAAGAGGGAGCGCAGCTCGAGATCGTCGAGGCGGCGGGCCAGGTCGTCGATGAGGCCGGTGAGCTCGCCGGCGACGGAGTCGTCGCCCTCCTCCACCATCAGCTCGTAGAGGACCTCGGCGTCGGAGAGGCGTCGACCGAGGTCCTCGAGCAGCGCGATGTCGTCGCCGACGGAACCGAACTCCGTGGTGACCCGGCGGGCCGCGTCGGGGTCGTCCCACAGGTCGGGGCGCGAGACCTCCTTCTCGAGCTCGGCCCGCCGGGCGCGCAGGTGGTCGAGGCCCAGGTAGCCCTGGGCCTCCTCGAGACGCAGTCTGCAGCGCCGCCAGTTCGGCCTTGAGGTCCCGCTGGGTCGCCGGCGCCGGACGCTCCGTTAGCCGGCGCCATGGCAGAGCTTGAACTTCTTGCCGCTCCCGCACCAGCAGGGCTCGTTGCGCCCGAGCTTCTCGGTCGGCGCCTTCACCACCGGCCGCCTGCGCCTCGCGTCCATCTGTTGCGGCGTGGCCTGGCGCACCGTTGGCGAACTGACCTCCCGCACCGACGCCCGACCGGCACCCCGGCGCCGGCGGCCACCGCTTCGACCTCGGGCGGCGGTGGCCCGGAAGGCGTCGAGCAGGCTCGGGCCCTGCGACGGGGTCGTCGGCCGCCTCGTAGCTGGGCCTGGGTGAGGTCGGGCTGCGGCATGCGGAGCTCGGCCACCACCTGGACGTGCATCACGTAGCGGAGGTAGTCGTCGTCGATGGCGTCCATCATCTGGCCGAACATCTCGAATCCCTCGCGCTGCCAGGCCACCAGCGGGTCCTGCTGGCCCATGGCCCGCAGGTTGATCCCCTCGCGGAGGTAGTCCATCTCCGACAGGTGCTCCCGCCAGCGCTGGTCGATGATCTGGAGCATCACCTCGCGCTCGACCTGACGGGCTTCGTCGGCGCCGCCGGGGAAGACCTCGTCGCGGTCGTGGTAGGCGTCGAGGGCCTCGGCCACCAGGCTCTCGACGAGCTGGGGGATGGTCGTCGCCGCCGGCCAGGTCCTCCGTCGTGAAGGCGGTCGGGTAGTACTGGGTGACCTCGGCCACCAGGCGGTCGAGCTCCCACTCCTCGGGGTACTCGCTCGGGCAGGCGGCGCTGCACCAGGCCGTCGATGGTCCCCTCGAGCAGCTCCTCGGTGTCCTCGCTCAGGTCCTCGCCGTCGATGACCTGGAGGCGCCGCGCGTAGATCACCTTGCGCTGCTCGTTCAGGACCTCGTCGTACTTGAGGACGTCCTTGCGGATCTCGGCGTTGCGGCCCTCGACGGTGTTCTGGGCCCGCTCGATGGCCTTGGTGACCATCTTGGCCTCGATGGGAACGTCGTCGGGGAGGGTCTCGGCCCATCACCCACTGCATGGCGCCGGTGGCGAACAGGCGCATGAGCTCGTCCTCGAGCGAGAGGAAGAACCGGCTCTCGCCCGGGTCGCCCTGGCGGCCGGACCGGCCCCGGAGCTGGTTGTCGATGCGGCGCGACTCGTGGCGCTCGCTGCCGAGCACGTAGAGACCGCCGAGGGCGCGGATCTGGTCGCCCTCGTCGCCGCACTCCTTCTCGAAGCGGCCGAGCAGCTTCTCGTACTCGGCCTGGCCCTCGTCGGTGTCGAGGTCGAGGCCCTGGCCGATCGCCTCGCGCTGGGCCAGGCCCTCGGGATTGCCACCGAGGAGGATGTCGACGCCGCGGCCGGCCATGTTGGTGGCCACCGTCACGGCGTGGAGCCGGCCGGCCTGGGTCGACGATCTCGGCCTCCCGGGCGTGCTGCTTGGCGTTGAGGACCTCGTGGGGGATGCCGCGGCGCTCGAGGAGCTCGGGAGAGGTGCTCGGACTTGGCCACCGAGGCGGTGCCCACCAGCACGGGCTGGCCCGTCTCGTAGCGCTCGACGATGTCCTCGACCACGGCGTCGAACTTGGCGTCCTCGGACTTGTAGATGAGGTCGGGCTGGTCGTCGCGGACCATGGGCACGTTGGTCGGGATGGGCACCACCGGGAGGTCGTAGGTGGTGGCGAACTCCGCCGCCTCGGTCTCCGCCGTGCCCGTCATCCCGGCGAGCTTCTCGTAGAGGCGGAAGTAGTTCTGGAGGGTGACCGTCGCCCAGGTGTGGTTCTCCTCCTTGATCCGCACCCGCTCCTTGGCCTCGACGGCCTGGTGCAGCCCGTCGGACCAGCGCCGGCCTTCGAGGGTGCGGCCGGTGAACTCGTCGACGATCTTCACCTCGCCGTCGGCGACCAGGTAGTCCTTGTCCCGCTGGTAGAGCTCCTTGGCCCGCAGCGCCTGGGTCAGCTGGTGGACGTAGTTGACCGACACGAGGTCGTACAGGTTGTCCACGCCGATGGCGCTCGACCTTGTCGATGCCCGTCCTCGGTGGGGACGACGATGCGCTTCTCCTCGTCGACCTCGTAGTCCTCCTCGGCGTCGAGCGTCCGGGCGATGCCGGCGAACTGGTAGTAGAGCTTGGCCGACTCGGTAGCCGGGCCCGAGATGATGAGCGGGGTCCGGGCCTCGTCGATGAGGATCGAGTCGACCTCGTCGACGATGGCGAAGGCGTGGCCCCGCTGGACCATGTGCGTCGCGGGACCGGGCCATGTTGTCGCGCAGGTAGTCGAAGCCGAACTCGGTGTTGGTCCCGTAGGTGACGTCGCAGGCGTAGGCGTCGCGCTTGTCCTCGAAGTCGTCGATGTCGGGGCTCACCCGGCCCACCGTCAGCCCCAGGAAGCGGTGGACCTGGCCCATCCACTCGGCGTCGCGGCGCGGCCAGGTAGTCGTTGACGGTGACCACGTGGACCCCGCTGCCCGCCGAGGGCGTTCAGGTACACCGGCAGGGTCGAGACGAGGGTCTTGCCCTCGCCGGTCTTCATCTCGGCGATCCAGCCGAAGTGCAGCGCCATGCCCCCCATGAGCTGCACGTCGAAGTGGCGCTGGCCGAGGATCCGCCAGGCCGCCTCTCGCACGGTGGCGAAGGCCTCGATCAGCAGGTCGTCGAGGCTCTCGCCGTTGGTCGAGCCGCTCCCGGAACTCGACCGTCCGGTGGGCGAGGTCCTCGTCGGACAGCGCCTCCATCTCGGGCTCGAGCTCGTTGATCAGGGGGACGAGCTCGGCCAGCCGGCGGACCTTCTTTCCCTCGCCGGCGCGCAGGACGCGCGTGAAGACGCTCATGAGACCAGGAGTCTACCGCCGGGCGCCGATCCCGCGGCGACTCGGTCGGGGCGGCGGCCGTCCGGCGGCCGCGGATGCCGCCCCGGGGCCGCCAGGCGCCTGGTCAGGTCCCGGACGGCGGGCCTCGAATGCCGGGGGTGGGAGCGGCCCACCAGCTTCCCCTTCAACCGCTCGACCTGGTGCTCGAGCTTGTCCACCACCAGGTCGACCGCCACGGGCGCGTCGCGGGCCGGCGGCCTTGGCCCGGACGGTGTGGCCGTGACCGGTGATGGTCACCTCGCACACCTGCCGGCCCCGATCCCGGCGGCGTCCCGGTCCTCGGAGAGGCGGACCTCGGCCCGCTCGAGCACGGGGGTCAGCCGCGCCGAGCTTGGCCACCTTCGCCTGGGCCAGCGCCCGCACTTCTTCGGGCACCGTCTCCTTGCGTCCCAGAACGACGACGTCCACCGCTGCACCTCCTTCAGGCCGCGGGTCGCGGTGCTCGCCGTCCCGGCGCGGCTGATCATGTTCGATGCGTTGTGGACCGCGTCCGGCTGACCTGGTCTTTGTCCCCACACTCGCCTGCAGAGGAGTTCGCGGCCCGGCTGCCGGCGGCGTCACGAGGATCACCGACGCGGCCCGGCGGCAACCATGATGGCCGGCTTCGCTCCTTCTCCGCCGGGCACCGACAGTCGGCGCCCCGACGGGCAGGGCTTACTTCTAAGTCGCACCATGCTCAGCAACCACGAGTTGCCTTACGTGGGTCGTTTCGCCTGCGACTGGCTTCGACTTGCAACCACAGACCCGGACGCAGCCCACACGTCGACAGCGTACGCCTCGACGGCGCTCGGAATGTCCCGGAGTTGACCGATGTTGTAACGGCAGTCCTGTCAGGTACGGGAACGCCGTCCCGGCCGCCGATGGCGGCTCGGCGACCCGGGATGTTCTCAGGTGCCGGTCTGCCAGGAGCCCAGGTACTCCTCCTGGGCCGGGGTCAGGCGGTCGATGGAGACTCCCATCGTCTCGAGCTTCAGCCGGGCGATCTCGGCGTCGATGGCCGGGGGACGTCGTAGACCTTCGGTCTCGAGCGTCGCTCGCGTTCGCCATCACCCATTCGGCGGCCAGAGCCTGGTTGGCGAAGCTCATGTCCATCACCTCGGCCGGGTGGCCCTCGGCCGCGCGACAGGTTGACGAGCCGTCCCTCGGCGATGACGAGGACGCGCTTGCCCCGGACCTGGAACTCCTCGACCATGGGCCGCACGTGGCGACGCTGTCCTTCGGACAGCCGGGCCAGGGCGACGAGGTCGATCTCGACGTCGAAGTGACCCGAGTTGGCCACGATGGCACCGTCGTGCATCCGCTCGAAGTGCTCGGCCCGCAGGACGTCTCGGTTGCCCGGTCACGGTGATGAAGATCTCGCCTTCGGCCGCGGCGTCCTCCATGGCCTCGACCCGGAAGCCGTCCATGACCGCTTCGAGGGCCCGCAGGGGATCGATCTCGGTCACGATGACCTGGGCGCCGTGGCCGCGGGCCCGGCTGGCCACACCCTTGCCGCAGTAGCCGTAGCCGGCGACCACGATCCTCTTGCCGGCGAGCAGGACGTTGGTGGCCCGGATGACCCCGTCGAGGGTCGACTGGCCCGTGCCGTAGCGGTTGTCGAACATGTGTTTCGTGTCGGCGTCGTTGACGGCCACGATGGGGAACTTGAGCGCGCCCTTCGTTCTCCATGGCCCGCAGACGGATGACACCGGTGGTGGTCTCCTCGGTGCCCGCCAGCACCTCCGGCACTTGCTCAGGGCGGTTCTTGTGCAGACGGGACACGAGGTCGCAACCGTCGTCCATCGTGACCGTCGGGTGCAGGTCGAGGACGGCGTCGATGTGGGCGAAGTAGGTCTCGGTGTCCTCACCGCTGCACCGCCCACGTCGAGATGCCCTCGTCCCGCACCAGCGAGGCGGCCACGTCGTCCTGGGTCGACAGCGGGTTCGAGGCGCAGGCGAGCACGAGCGCTCCGCCCGCCTTCAGGGTCCGCAGGAGATTGGCCGTCTCGGTGGTGACGTGGAGACAGGCGGCGGCGATGACGCCCTCGAGGGGACGTTCCTTGGCGAAGCGCTCCCTGATCGACCGCAACACGGGCATGTTGGAGTCGGCCCAGGCGATCCGCTGGTGACCGAGATCGGCGAGTCCCAGATCGGCGACGTCGTGTGCGGGAGTGGACGTAGGCATGGCCCGATCCTCGCACGGGACCAGCGGGCTCTGCGAACCCGTGGCCGGTCGTCAGCCCTGGCGGAGGCGGACCTTGATCTCGTCGAGGACCGGGACGGGCCCGGGGTCGATCCCCTCCTGGGCGGCGAGATGGAGCGAGACGAAGTCCCCGACGATCACCAGGTCGAGGAGCTGGGCCAGGTCCCCCTCGCCGCTGGCCCGCACCTCGATGACGTCGGCCACCACCTCGCGCAGGACGTCGGCCACCAACTCGAAGCGCCGGACCACCTGCGGGTGCTCGGCGTCGTGGCGGAGGTTGACGAGCGTCATGATCTGGCGGGTGACGTCCCCGTGCTGTCCCCAGCCGGCGATCTCGTTGTGGCAGAGCTCGGGATAGACGGCGGCGAAGGCCGGGGACTTGGCGTTCTCGTTCACCTGCGTCTTCCAGCGCAGCGCCGCCGCCGCCCCCAGGGCCTGGGCCCCGTGGACCAGGGGGATCGTCCGCCCGATGGTCCGGGCCAGCTTCTGGGCGAGGTTCCCGGGCGCCACCAGCATGTCGCGGCGCCGTCTCAGCTGTTCCACCGCCAGTTCGACCCACCGGGTGGCGCCCGGAAAGAGTCCGATCTCCTCCAGGACGATCAGGGGCGGGATGGCCATGGCCCCGAGCGCGGCACGGGGTTGGGGGATGTCCGCCGGAACCGGGACCGTCGGCGCGCCCCACTCCTCGGCCAACCGGCCCAGCTCCCCTCCCGACGTCACCACCACCATGTCCGCCCCGGCGCCGGCCGCCTCTCCCGCCGCCTCGACCGTCTCCTCGGTGTCACCGGAGAAGGAGAGGGCGAAGACGAGCGTGCCGGGACCGACGAAGTCGGGCAGGTCGTAGGACTTCACCACCACGATGGGGACGGGAACGAAGGGGCCGGCCACGGCCACCATGAGGTCGCCGGCGATCCCGCTTCCTCCCATGCCCGAGGACCACCACCTGCTCCACGTACTCGTGGTCGGGCAGCCCCGACAGTCCCCGGGCCACCCCCACGGCGCCGGCGACCTGTTCGGGCAGGCCGGCGGCGGCCGCGAACATCCCCTGGCTGTCCGAGCGGCGTCGAGCCCACGGCGTCGGGCCACCGGCGTCGGGCACACCGGCGTCGCGCCACCGGCCCCGGCGGCCTTGGCCGCCCGCACGGCGTTCACGGTCTGGCGCCACCCGGGCCGAGCGTCGGCTCGAGCCCGTCCTTCTGGCCTTGGCCATGAGCCGGTCGTGCTCGGCGTCGTCGACCGTGGTCGCCTCGTCGACCAGCATGACCGGGATGTCGTCGCGCACGGCGTAGCTCCGGTGCAGCCGGGGGTTGTAGAGCCGGTCCTCGTCGGCGAAGTAGATCAGCGGGCCCTTGTCCTCGGGACAGGCCAGCACCTCCAGCAACAGCTGGTCCAGGGCCATGGTCAGCGTCCTTTCTCTCTCGGGTGACTCTTCGGTGGTCGGGGCCGGGACGTGTCGGGGCGCGGATCAGAGCCGGTCGACGAGGGCCAGGACCTCGTCCACGTGTTCCTCGCACCGGGCGGGGGTCCGGGCCTCGACGTTCAGGCGGAGCAGGGGTTCGGTGTTGGACGACCGCAGGTTGAACCACCAGTCGCCGAGGTCCACCGTGAGCCCGTCGGTCCGGTCGATCCCCAAACCGAGTCCGGCGTAGTGCCCGGCCACGGCCTCGATCGACGCCATCGGGTCGGTGACCTTGGTGTTGATCTCGCCCGAGTCCGCGTAGCGCCGATACGGGGCGAGCAGCTCCGAGAGGGGCTGCCGCGGCGCGCGAGAGGACTTCGAGGACGACCATGGCGGCGATGATCCCCGAGTCGGCCCGGTAGTTGTCCCGGAAGTAGTAGTGCCCCGAGTGCTCGCCGCCGAAGACCGCTCCCGTCTCGGCCATGACCTCCTTGATGAAGGAGTGCCCCACCCGGGTCCGCACCGGCGTGCCGCCGTTCTCGACGATGGTCTCGGGGACGACCTTGGAGCAGATGAGGTTGTAGAGGATCGTCGCCCCGGGATGGGCTCGCCAGCATGGCCCGGGCCACGAGGGCCGTGGTCAGCGAACCGGACACCGGCTCGCGCCTTCTCGTCGACCAGGAAGACCCGGTCGGCGTCGCCGTCGAAGGCCAGTCCGACATCGGCCCGGTGCTCGACGACGGCCTTCTTCAGGTCCACCAGGTTCTCCGGCTGGATCGGATCGGCCGGATGGTTGGGGAAGGTCCCGTCGAGCTCGGGGAAGAGGAAGACCACGTCGAAGGACAGGCCGTCGAAGACCTCGGGGACGATCAGCCCTCCCATCCCGTTGGCCGTGTCGGCCACGACCCGCAGCGGCCGGAGGGCGGCGGTGTCGACGAACGACCGGACATGGCCGGCGTACTCGGTCAGGTAGTCCCGTCGTTCGTAACCGCCCGTCTCGTCGCCGTGGTCGACGCCGGAACGGAGCGCTTCCTCGGCCGCCGTCGCGGATCTCGGTCAGGCCGCGTGTCCTGACCGACCGGCTTGGCCCCGGCCAGGCAGAACTTGATCCCGTTGTAACCGGCCGGGTTGTGCGATGCGGTGAACATGGCACCGGGCGCGTCGAGGCGCCCGGACGCGAAGTACAAGGTGTCGGTGGACGCCAGGCCGATGTCGACGACGCTGGCCCCGGCCGACGCGGGCCCCGGCGATGAAGGCGGAGGAGAGCGCCTCGCCCGAGGCCCTCATGTCCCGGGCCACGACCAGGCGTCCGCTCCCGGCGAAGCGCGCGAAGGCCCAGCCGATGGCCCGGCACGAGCACGGCGTCGAGCTGGTCGGGGACCGTGCCGCGCACGTCGTACGCCTTGAAGACGGCATCGAGGGCGGTCATGGCGACCGAGAGCCTATCCCTGACCGCTCCCGCGTCGTCTGGTCCGCCCGAGCGGTGACCAGCCGGCGATCACCGAGCGTCGTCGGATCAACGCCACCAGGACGAGGACCCCCACGATGGTCAGAGCGAGACCGAGGTGGTCACCCGCCGTCGAGCCGTAGGTCAGCGTCACCTTGTGCGACGTCGGGTCGACCACCATCAGGTTGGGTTCCGCCCGCCACGGCCCGGCCGCGCCGGTGGCCTGCCAATTGGGGAAGTACGACACACCCACCACCACGGGGACCCCGGTCCGGTCGACGTGGAAGCTGACACTGTCGATCCCGACCTTGACGTGGCTCACGTGGACGGCGGGCAGGGCCCGGCCCGCCGGTGGCGTGGACGGCGTGGCCGTCCGGGCCCATGACGCCGGACCCCCGGTCACGAGCTGCTGGCTCCAACGCGCCGGATCGGCGTACCACGTCTGCGCCACCGGCAGCCACGTCCCCTGGCCGGCGCCGGTCTTCGTGAGGACGTCGGGGGTCCTGGTCAGCGGGGTCACCACCGACGCGTCGTGGACCTCGTAGACCTTCCACGTCGTGGCCAGCGCCGAACCCCCGTAGGCGCTGCGCCACGGTCCGGTGCTGGCCACGAGCGTCAGCGAGGGGTCGGCGGCGGCCTGGGCCTGGACGTCGGGCGACGAGGCCATGAAGTACTTGATCCCGAGGAGCTGGAGATGCTGGACACCCAGGGCCACGTCGAGGGCCCCGTACTGGAGCCCGGTGGTCGTCGACACCACGGCCTCCGAAGGGGCGGCCGACAGCTCCGCCTGGTTGAGGAAGTGATACGGCGTCGTTCCCGACGACTCGAAGAGCACCCCCTCGATGGAGCCGATGCAATTGTTCGTCCAGTACGGCAGGAGCATCAGCGACTCGGGGGTGCCGAAGCGGTTCAGGTCGACGTTGTACTCCCACATGGCCCGCCCGCACCCATCGGTCCGACCGACGCGGTTCATGGTGGGGATGATCCCGTCGTACAGCTCCCTGGCTCCCGGGGTGGCCTGGTATCCGGCGTAGTTCCACTGCGCCCACGACGCCACGCTGCTCGGTGAGAACTGCTGACGGATCACGTGGGCGACGTCGGCGTCCATCCACGGGACGAGGGGGGGCAGGACGACGAGGAGGGCGGCGACCATGGCCACGACGGGGACGGTGAGCGCCCCCGGCGCCCACGGTCCGAAACGCGGTCGATCCCACCCCAGGTGCGCGGGACCCACGGCGCCGACTTCCGACCGCACCCCCGGCGCCACGAGGTTCTCGGGGACCGGCGTCCGGGCCAGGGCCGTGGACAGCGCATCGCGCCACAGCGCCAGTCGGAGCCGACGGACGCCGACGGCCACCGCCACACCGGCTTCGGCCACGGCGAAACCGGCCAGGAGGTAGACGCAGAAGACGTAGAAGGGAAGGAAACGAACGTTGTAGAGCGTCCACTGGGGATCGAACCGGACGGCGACGGCGGCCGCGGTCCCGAGGACGGCGAGCAGCAGCGGCGCCGACTGCCGTCGGGTGACGGCGACCACGATGGCCACCACCGTCCCCAGTCCGGCCAGGATGATGGCCCACAGGTTGCCGGCCGGGACGAACAACGCCAGGTTCGGGGGGACGTTCAGCCAGCCCATGTTGGTGGCATACGCCTGGTCCAGGGCGAACGGGACGACCCACCAGGACACGAGGAGGAGACCACCACCGACGGACGACACCATCCACCACAGCCGCCGGCGCGTCGGTCCCGCCAAGAGAAAGATGACGAGCGCGCCGGCCAGGGCGAACAGCGCCGTCAGCAAGTGGCAGAGGATGCACACGGCCAGGACGACGGCCGCCGTGGCCCGGAACCGACCCGTCTTCATCCCCCGGACGGCGAGACCGAGGAAGACGAGGGCGAAGGACAGCCCGAGGGAGAAGGCGTACTCGCCCGCCATCGTCGAGTACAGGTTCCCGCCGTAGATGGTGAACGACTGGTCGAACAGGAACGGCAGGGTGAAGATGGCGAGCACCGCCGGCCGGGGCCGTTCGAGCCCCGACAGCCGACCGAAGAGCCAGGCGGCGATCGGCAGCGTCACCGAGCCGAGGATCGTCACCAGCTTGAAGGCGATGTTGAAGGGGATGATGTAGCCGCCGACGGCGGCGAGCAGGTCGGGCAGGGGGAAGTAGAGGGTGTTCAGGGGAAAGCCGTCGTAGGCCCCCGGGATCCCACCCGGTGACGTGACCGTGGGGCAGGAGATTCGACTTCAAGAACCCGGCCAGGCCCACGTGGGCCCCGGTGTCGCCACCGGTGATCATCGTGTTGGAGAGCAGCAGGGAGGGGTGCAGCTGCCACAGGACGACGGCGATGACACCGCTGACGGCCCCGAAGGTGATGATCGCGGGGGCAGCGGGCCGACGCATGATGATCCATCGTGCCCGACTCCGAGCCATGAGTGGCGGCGCCGCCCCCCTCGGGTTCAGTGGACCAGGCCGGTCGGGAAGGCGATGGCCAAGATGGCGATCAGGTTGAACGTGGCGTGGGCGAAGATCCCGGGCCCGAGCCGCTTGAACTTGTAGGCCATCACCGACAGGACGATCCCGAAGCCGGCCAGCCCGAGCAGCTCGAGGAGCTCGCCGTGGGCCAGGCCGAAGACGATGCCCGTCGTGACCACGGCCAGCAACGGCCCGAGCACCCGGCCCGGTCCCGGCGAAGAGCCGGAGGAAGCCCGCGCAGCACCAGACCGCGGAAGAACGAGCTCCTCGACCACGGGGACGACGAGGACGGTGAGCACGGCGATGACGGCCAGGTCGACACCGGGAAATCCTCCGGTCAGATGCTTGGCCGGCTGCTGCAGCTCCTGGTGAGAGCTTCGGGATCGACCTGCTCCCAGGGGAGATAGAGCAGGGTAGACGAGAACGTACTGACCGACCAGACCGGCGACCGATTCCGATCACCGGGTCCCAGGGGCGCAAGCGCAGGCCCATGTCGCGGACGATGCTCCGCGTCCCACGCAGCCCGCTCGCCGCCACCACGGCGCCGATGAAGCCGATCCACAGTCCCACCAGCCCGCCGATCACCACCCACGCCGGCGGGACGGTCCGCGTCGTCAGCGCCGACAGGTCCGACAGGTGCCCGTTGACGCGGCCACGATGACGGGAGGATGCGAGGCTCAGGACCTGACCGGCGATGAATCCCGCCCGCCGCCAACATCAACCAGACGCCCGCGTCTCCGACGGTCCGCGGCGGTGCTCCGTCATCGACCTGTCCGGCCGGTCCGCCCGCATCCGGCATCGACGACCTCGGCGCCCGCAGCGGTGCGGCGACGTCTGGTCGTTCGGGTCGTTCGGAAGCACCGACGGTGGTGGGACCCGGCGCCGCTCGGCGCACTCTCCGAGCCGGCCGCGCCGTTCGCCATCGGGGCAAGGTTAGCGAGCACACCGCTCGGTCACGCTCCGCGTCGTGCATATCCGGCGGCCTCAGGCGCCTACCATGGAGGAATGAGCCCCGTCTCTCCCCGATCGCCGTTCGGGACGTCCCACCCGTGCCTGGAGGGACGGGTGGTCCCTGCCCCGGGCGGGACCGGCGGCCAGGCGTCGTCGGGGGCGATCAGAGCTGGCGCTGGGTCTTCGCCCTCCTCATCGTGGCCGTCATCGCCGTCCTCATCCTCCCGCCGCTGCTCCAGCACAAGGTGGTCAAGGACCTCCCGTACAAGACCTTCCTCTCACGACGTCAGCGCCAAGCAGGTCCAGTCGGCCACAGATCGACAACACCACCGGGATCATCACCGGGAACTTCAAGTCCTCCGTCAACGGGGCCGTCGAGCTACACCGTCAACGGGCCGGACGCCCTCGCCTCGAGCCGACGTCGCCGCTGATGAAGAAGGACATCCCCAACCGTCACCTTCAACACCCCCAGCAGAGCGCCCTGAGCCAGTGGCTCCCCACCATCCTCATCCTGGTGGCCTTCGTCGGGCATCTTCTTCTGGATAGCCGGCGCGCCCAGGGCCAGATGTCGGGGATCATGTCGATCGGCCGGTCCCGGGCCCGGCTCTACACGACCGAACGACCCCGGACCACCTTCGCCGACGTGGCCGGCTACCAGGGCGTCAAGATCGAGATCAGCGAGGTCGTCGACTTCTTGAAGTCCCCGCACCGCTTCCGCGACATCGGCGCCAAGATCCCCAAGGGGATCCTGCTCGTCGGCCCTCCGGGAACGGGCAAGACCCTCCTGGCCCGGGCCGTGGCCGGCGAGGCCGGCGTGCCCTTCCTGTCGGTGAGCGGGTCGGACTTCATGGAGATGTTCGTCGGCGTCGGCGCCAGCCGGGTCCGGGACCTGTTCCAGACGGCCCGCAAGCAGGCACCGGCCATCATCTTCGTGGACGAGATCGACTCCATCGGCCGCAAGCGCGGGGCCGGGCTCGGCGGCGGCCACGACGAGCGCGAGCAGACCCTCAACCAGATGCTGAACGAGATGGACGGCTTCGATCCGGCCGAGGGCGTCGTCATCATCGCGGCGACGAACCGCCCCGACATCCTCGACCCCGCCCTGCTGCGGCCGGGCCGCTTCGACCGCCAGATCGTCGTCCCCCTCCCCGACCTCGAGGAGCGCCTGCCGATCCTGAAGGTCCACTGCAAGGACAAGCGGATCGGACGAGGACGTCGATCTCGAGCTCGTGGCCCGGGGCACGCCGGGGATGAGTGGTGCCGACCTCGCCAACCTGGTGAACGAGGCCGCCCTCCACGCCGTCCGGCGCGGCTCGCACCAGGTCGACATGCAGGACTTCGAGGCCGCCCGCGACCGGGTCCTCATGGGTCAGCGCCGCGAGAGCCTCGTCCTGTCCGAGGCCGAAAAGGAGCGCGTCGCCTTCCACGAGGGGGGCCACGCGGTGCTGGCCTACGTGCTCGAGCACGCCGACCCCGTCCACAAGGTGACGATCCTCCCCACCGGCATGGCGCTCGGCGTCACCCAGCAGCTGCCCATCGAGGAGCGCCACATCTACCCGCGCGAAGTGATCGAGGACTCGCTCGCCGTCCGGATGGGCGGGCGCGCCGCCGAGTTGCTCGTCTACGGCGATCTCTCCACCGGCGCCAGCAACGACCTCGTCGGCAACACCGAGCTGGCCCGGAAGATGGTCCGCGAGTGGGGCATGTCCGAGGAGCTCGGGCCCATGGCCTGGGGGTCCCAGGGCATGGTCTTCCTGGGCGAGGATCTCATGCACTCCCGCGACTATTCGGAGGACACGGCCCGGGTGGTGGACGCCGAGGTCGTCCCGGATCCTGCGCCACCAGGAGGAACGGGCCGTCGAGCTCCTGAGCCGACACCGGGGCGGGCTCGACGCCGTCGCCCGGGGTCTGCTCGAGCGCGAGACGCTCGACGGCGAAGAGGTCGGCACGCTGGTCGACACCGCCTACGGCGGACCGGTCCACGACGCCGGGGCCGCGGTCGTTCCCCACTTCGCCCCCTCGGATCCTCCGCCTCCGCCCACGCCCACGGCCGTCGACGCGGCCGTCGACCCGGCGGGTGGAAACGGTGGCAACGGGGGTTATGTCGCGCCGACGCCGGCCACCGGACCGACGGGCTCGCCGGCGACGACGGGCTCGCCGGCGGCGACGCCGGCGGACTGAGCGGAGTCAGCCGTCCGGAAGGGCGGGACTCACGACGACGCCTGGGCTCCCGACGGGCGCGGCGTCGAGCTCCAGCGCCACCGGGGCGCTCGAGACCAGCTCCATCGACACGGTTCCCAGGGCTGATCCGGCAACGGAGCTGACGATGAGCGGCGATCCGGGCCGGACGCGCCGCCCTCCGACCCCGGGTACGGGGACGAGTCCGGCCGTCGTGAGCACCGACAGACTGACGGTGACGGGCGCCGGGTTCAGGTCCACCACGGCGAGAGTCGACACACCCGTCGAGGGCGGGTACTCGGGGGGCAGCAACCACCGCTCCGCCCCGCCGGCCACCCCGGCCACATCGCCCACCGCCGGCTGCGGCGCGCCGGGCGGCGACGACACATGGCGGTCGACGACGATGCCGACCCCCCCACCGGAGACGAACGTCACCGCGAAGGGGGTGTCGCCCGGGATGCGGGTCAGCTGCCGGGTGTCGAGGGTCGAGACCGACCCGGCGGGGACGCGCATGACGACGGGCTCGGCCGTCCCCTGCTGCAACCCGATCTCCACCGTCACCCGCGCCGGCGCGCCGGACGGGTTGAAGACGTGGAAGACGGTCCCGCCGTTCGTGACATCGGTGTTCTGGGCGAACGACCACGTCGTCGCCGGCGTCGCTCCCAGCACGTCCGACACGCCACCGCTTCCCACCGGCCCGGCCGCCTCGAGTTCGGCCGCCACCACCTGACCCGAGAGCGTTGTCACGGTCGTGGCCACATGGGGTTCGTTCTGGACATGGTCACCGACGTTCTCCACCACCACCGAGCCCCCGGGGACGTCGATGCCCTGATAGGCGGGTGGCGCCACCAGACCGGTGGACGTCACGAACGAGACGTCGACCACGGCAACGGTGGCGGTCGGATTGAACAGCGACAGAGACAGCGTGTCGCCCTGGACGGTGGAGGCGTCGGCGAAGTACCAACGCCCAGCCGTCGTCGACGCGCAGGCGGAGCTGCTGAATCCCAAGGGTCCGGACACGACCTCCGTCACCCCCACACCACCACCGCGCAACACCACCGTCGACGCCACCGAGCCGCCGGTCAACCCGGGTGCCGGCGCCACGGCGATCTCGCTCCGGGCGGGAACGGCGACCGGCAAGGCGACCGGGGCGCCGACCGGGGCGCCGACCGGGGCGCCGACCGTCGAGACGGTCGTGACCGTGCCCGTCACTGTCGTCGGGGTGGGATTGGTCAGAAGCATGGTGGGCTGCGCATCGCCGCCGGCGCCGGTGGCGCCGGCACAGAACCAGGCCGAGGTCTCCGCCCCGCCCGGGGTCACAGCGGTGGTCGACGCCGACGAGAACCGGCCCCCGCCGTGCGGTCCGGTGTTGGTGGTGGCGGTGGTGGTGGCGGTTGTGGTGGCGCCGCCGTCGGCCGCGGCGATGCCTACGAGGACGGCGAGTACGACGAGGATCAGCACGGCGCGGCGCACGGCGTCGGTCACTTCGGCGCTGCTCCCGTCACCACGCCGGCGTCAGGCGTCCCGGCGTCAGGCGTCTCCGCGTCAGGCGTCTCCGCGTCAAGCGTGTCGGTGTCAGGCGTCTGGGAGTCACGTGTCCCGGTGTCCGCGTGTCCCGGTGTCAGACGTCTCCGCGTCAGGGGTCCCGGTGTCGGACGTCTCCCGGGCGTCGCCATCTCGTTCGTCAGAGCCTTGGTGCCGCGCGACACCGTGGGGCAGACCCCGGGCGTGCCGACGCCGGACCGGGGCCGACAGCCGTGACAACGATCGCCGCCTTCCCACCAGGAGCAGGACCACCACCAACCACAGGACGACTTCGAGGGCGATCTCGAGCCCGTGTACCCACGATCCCCGGAAGCGGACGGTGACGGTGCCGGGGTGGTCGACGGCGAACGAGGAGGCGTAACCGAAGATCGTCTCCGCCCGTCGGACCTCACCTCCGGGCTCCACCAGTTCCCACGAACGCGTCGGCGCCACCGCCGCCATCACCGTTCCCGCCGGTACCCGGCCGGTCACCGCCGTCGCCCCCGGCGGCGCGTCGAGAGCCGGCCGCCATCCCGCCAGCGCCGGGTCCTCTCCGAGGGGTGAGACCGGGTGCGCGGCCGGCCGTCCGCCCACCAACACGGCACGCTCGGGCAGCGCGGCGTCGTCGATGAAGACCTCGAAACCGCCCTGGCCGATGATCTGGCGCAGATCGAGTTGAGCGAGCAGGGCGGCGTTGAGGTCGGCCGGTGGTGCAAACCCCAGAGGCGACTGGAAACCCGGGATCGACGGGGCCAGGTTGTCCACCACGACGACGTATCGGATCGCATAAGGGGCGAGGATCCGGCCCAGGTCGACCGTCGACCCGCGCCGGGCCAGCCCCACACCGTCACCGATGGCTCCGGCCGCTCCCGGTGCCGATCCCGACCACATCGCGGTGGCATCGCCGAGCCCGTTCTCGCTGATCGAGTAGGCGAGCCCCGGGGCCAGCTGCCACCCGCCGCCGGGAAGAACGCGGGGATCGCCCAACCAGAGGACCCGGAAGTCCCCGGCGCCGGAGTGCGTGGCCATCCACGATGTCGCCTCGCCGTACCCGCTGAGCGGGAGGTCCCACCGTCCATTGGAGCTGGCGAGCAGGACGGGGATGACACCGAGGGCGGCAGCCACGGCCGCCACCACGGTCGCCGCCTGTCGCCACCCGAACCGGTAACCCGGGAGATCAGACTCGAAGGAGGCGACGCCGAGCCCGATGGCGAGGGCGACGGCGACGGCGGCGGGAGCCAGGAGGACCAGCGGCGAGGGGGTCACCGGACCCAACCAGTCGTGTCCGACGGCCCAGGCGGTGACCCACGCCACGATGGCCATGACCCACGCTCGTCCCGCCCAGGCCAGACGCCACCGCGAGCCGATGACCAGGGGGAGGGCGGCCGAGGCGAGGAACGCCCACCCCAGCGGAGAGTCTCCGATGGGTCCCAGGGAGAAGCGCAGGACCGCACCCCATCCCGGCGCGCTGGAGGATCCGGTGGCCAGGCCCGTGAGCGCCTGCCACCGGTCGGGGCCGGACAGAAGCGCCACCGACCACGGCATCAGGAGGACCGTCGCCACCGCGGTGGCACCGACAGCGGTCGTGACGATCCTGGCCGCTGACCGTCCCGCCGCAGTTCCCCCGGTGACGACGCAGCCGAGCGCCAGACCGGCGGCGGCGACGAGGACGAGCAGGGCTCCCGACGGCGCCACCGAGCAGAACAGCGCTTCCAGCACTCCGAGACCGAGCATCTGGCCGGGGAGCGTCGTGCGCCAGCGCGCACGGCGCCGGTCGTGACGCGACGTGACGGCACCGTCGGCACCACCGAGAACCACGGGGTCGGCATCCACCCCCGAGAGCGAACCCGGTTCTCCGTCCAGTGTCACCGGTCCCCCGGCCACCGCGTCGGCATCGGCCGTCACCCCAGCGCCGGCGCGATGGCCATCATCGGGATCGAGAGGACCGAAGGGCGCGGACCTCGAGGCCCGCACGAGGTATCCGACGATCCACGGGCACGCGGCGTAGCCGAGAAGGGCGTCCCACCGTCCCGTGGCCAGTGCGTCGTACGGCAGCGGGATGGCCAGATAGACGAGCGTCGACACCAGTCGGGCATGGCGCGATCCGACCGGGCGCACGAGCCGGGCCATGCCCAGCGCCCCGGCGGGCACACAACCGAGCACGACGATCTTCTGGAGCAAACCGACGCCCCCGAGCAGGACCACGCCGGCGACGCCGAGGATCCCGGTGGCCGGGCTGGTGGGATCGGTGGTCCCGACACCGGTCGGTTGCCATCCCGACAGGAAGCGGTGCAGCAGCGTGCCCGCCGACGGCATCGGGAGCAGCTGGCCGACGTAGGGAAAGCCGGACCCGAGAAGTTGGCGCGTCCCGAAGACCAGCACCACGACGGCGATGGCCCAGGCGACGACGCGCAAGGACAAGGCGTCCGCCCGGAGCCGACGACGATGGGCGCTGTCGCGCGCCGCCTCGCCCTCGCCCACGTCGCTCTCCGCTCCCAAGTGTGCGGCCTTGAGGCCCTGGTTCACCGCTCGGCGGATGTAGGCGTTGAGCCGGGCGCTCCCGTGGAGCTGGAGCCGCCGCACCTCTCCGTCGTCGAGGAGCCGGTGGGCGCGCACCTCGACACGCTCGGACCGAATGGCGCGACGATGCACGAAGTTCCACCGCCACGCGTGAGCCACCGCCGCGGCACGGTCGCGGTGTCCCGACGCCCGGGCGATGCCGTACTCGGCCGACGCCAGCGCGATGAGCTGCGGGAGGACCCTCAGCAGATGGAAGAGACCGTACGACTTGAGCACAACGTGCAGTTCGTGCCGTCTCTGCAGGGACTGCAAGGTGACGGCGGGCGACTCCCGCAACGCCGCGTCGGTCTCGCCCGCGTCGGTGTGGGCCGCGTCGGTGTGGGCCGCGTCTGTCGAGACCGAGTCCTCCGCCCGTACCGGCTCCGCGGCCACAGCGTCCTGCGGCCCGGCGGGCGCCGGTTCACCGTCGAGGCCGACGGGGATATCGACCAACACCGAAACAGGGAGTTGACGACGGCCGCTGGCCAGCACCTCGAGATGCCGGACACGCGCCTGGGGTGCGACCAGGACGCGAGCGCCGGCGATCTGCGCCCGCCAGCAGAGGTCGAGGTCCTCTCCCATGGCGAAGATGTCCGGGTCGAATCCGCCGAGCTCGGCGAACAGGTCGGCCCGGACGAGGGTGCAGCCACCGGGGGCGAGGAACACGTCGCGCACGGCGTCGTGCTGACCGTGGTCGATCTCGCCGGGCTCGACCCGGTCGACCACCGCTCCGCCCTTGTCGACGGCCATGCCCACGTGGAGCAGCCGCCCGGGGTCGTCCCAGCTCACCAGCTTCGGGGCCACCACCCCGGCATTGGACCGGAAGGACTCCTCGACGAGCAGGTGGACGGCGTCCGCGTCGGGGGCGACATCGTCGTGGCAGAAGAGGAAATAGGACGCTCCCTCGACCATGGTGAGGGCCTCGTTGGCGCTCGCCCCGAAGCCACGGTTCACCCCCAGCAGGCGCACAAACGCCCCAGGAAGCTCACGAGCCACGACGGCGCTCGGGTCCTCGGCACTCCCGGCGTCAAGGACCAGGACCGAGAGTTCCGGGTACTCCTGGGAGGCGAAGGCGCGCAGTGTCTCGGCGAACCACGGTCCCGGATCGCACGTGACGATCACGGCGACGACGGGAGGGGCCAGCGTCTCCATCAGGGGCCCGAGGCTACCTTCGCCCACCGTCGCCCCCCCGGGGCCTGCCGGGCGCCTTCCAGCGAAGGTGCTTGCCATTGTTAGCACTTTTCGCTACACTTGCTAGCAGGCCCGGAGGAGCAGAGTCCCCGCCCAGACCGCCCACAGAATCCCCCGACAGGAAGGACACACGATGCCCGAGATCAAGGACATCACGCAGGAGATCACCAAAGCCGTCCGAGACGCCGCCTATGTCGTCGTCGGCCTCGGCGTGCTCGGCGTCCAACGCGCCCAGGTCCGCCGCCACGAGCTGATCAAGCGCCTGGCCGAGCCCCGGACCCAACTCGAGGACCGCCTCGGTGACGCCCGCGACGAGATCACCAAGCGGGTCAAGGACGTCGACACGGTCGTCGAGCAGGTCATCGGCCGGCTCGAGGCCACCCTCGAACCCATCGAAGGCCGCTTGCCCACGCAGGCCCGCGATCTGGTCAAGCAGGCGCACGAGCAGGCCCGCGAGGCCCGCCAGCAACTGCGGACCCTTCTCCACAACGTCGCCGCCTGACATCCCCGCCGGCAAGCGCCGCGGACCCGACGGTCTGCGCCGCCGCCGATCGTGTACCCGAAGCCCCCGCCTCCCCCGGCGGGGGCTTCGACGTTCTCGTCGTTCTCGTCGTTCTCAGGCCACCGGCTCGCGCCACTGCTCGAGGACGTCGCGCAGGGTCGTGTCCAGTTCGAACTCGGGTTCCCAACCGGTGGTGTCGTGCAGCTTGGACGGATCGCCGCGGACGACGGGAACGTCGACCGGTCGCATGAGTGCGCTGTCGGGAACGAGTTGGAGAGCCACGCCCGCCAGATCCAGGAGCCGGTCGGCCACCTCGGAGATGGCCACGTCTCGACCCGAGCACACGTTGTAGACCTCTCCCGGGGTCCCCGACTGCATCAGCAACCGGTAGGCCCTGACGATGTCGCGGACATCGGTGAGATCGCGTCGGGCCCCGAGATTGCCGACGGCGATGGTGGGCGCTCGTTCGCGCGCCGCGGCGACGATCCGCGCCGCCAACGCCGCGACCACGAAGCCCGATGACTGTCCGGGGCCCACGTGGTTGAAGGGTCGGACCCGCACGACGGGGAGTCCGTAGGCCAGATGGGCCTGGACACCCAGGTACTCCGCCGCCACCTTGCTCGCCGCGTAGGGGGTGACGGGGGCGAGCGCCGTCTCTTCGGTCACCGGCAGCTGATCCTCGACGACCGACCCGTACACCTCGGCCGAACTCGTGAGGAGCACCCGGGGCAGCGAAGGACAGGCCCGGGCCGCCTCGAGGACATGGAGCGTGCCGACGGCGTTCACCTGCAGGACGTCCTCGGGATCGACCCACGAGTCACCCACGTTGGCCCGGGCCGCCAAGTGGTAGACGGCGTCGGGTGATGCAGCGACCACGGCGTCGCGCACCGCCGCACCGTCGGTGATGTTCACCTCGCGGTCGATGCCCACCACCTCGTCGCCCTGCGCGGCCAGGTACGCCGTCAGCCAGGACCCCACAAAACCCTTGGCTCCGGTGACGAGAGCACGCACGCGTCGAACCTTATCGGTCGTCGCCCGCGGTACCCGGTGCCGGACCATCGTGCGCGCCGGCGGCCCACCGGTAGGCGTCCACGTGCCTGTCGGCGCACCGATCCCAGGTGTAGGACGCCGCCCGGTCGATGCCGCGACGTCGCCGGTCGTCGACCCCGGGACCACCGGTGAGCTGGGCCACGAGCGCCTGGGCGAGGTCCGTCACCGATCCCGAGGGGACGAGGACGGCCGCATCGCCGCTGACCTCGGCCATAGCCGTGCCGGCGGTGGTCACGAGCGGCGTCCCGCACGCCAACGCTTCGAGCGCCGGAAGCCCGAACCCCTCTTCGATGGACGGATAGGCGGCCACGGCGGCCCGGCGCACGAGGGCCGGTACGGCGCGGTCGGCGACGTACCCGGTCCGCACCACCCGCGCCGCGTGGCGGGCCGACGCGATCGACCGCTCGATGTCGGGCAGCCCCCATCCGGACCCGCCCACGAGGACGAGAGACACCTCGGCATCGGAGTCGGCGATCCGATCGAAGGCGGCGACCAGATCCGGCACCGCCTTGCGCGGTTCCATGAGGCCGACGAACACGATGTACGGCTCTCGGACCCCGAGCCGCTCGAGGATCTCGTCATCGCTTCCGGGTGCCTCTTCGTGGGGACGGAATTGGGCGTGGTCGACCCCGTGGGGAATGACGAACACCCGTCCCGCCGGATGACAGAGCATCTGCAACCGCTCCGCCGTCGTGGCGCTGACGCAGACGAGAGCCGAGGCGCGGCGGGCCGCCACCGTGGTGGCGCGCCTGAACACCCTGACCTTGCTGCGCTCATGCCATTCGGGATGCTCGAGGAACGTGAGGTCGTGGATCGTCACCACCGTCGGGAGACTCGCCCTCTCGGGCATCGTGTAGTGCGGCCCGTGGTGGAGATCCGCGTCCGTATGTCGCAACAGTCCCGGGAGACGCATCTGCTCCCAGGCCAGTCGAACGGGGCGGGCACCGGGAACCACCGCCCGTACCGTGGGCACGAGGCCGCGTTCGACGCGCCCGGGCAGACCGAGTCCGGCACGTGTGACCGCCGTCCATCGTGAGGCGTCGTCCCGGCGGCACCACAGTCGCAGGGCGACGTCGTCGCGCCGGGCCAAGGCTTCGGCCAGGTGGATGGTGTAGCGCCCCGCGCCGACCGGGTTGGCGGGCACGGCACTGACGTCGAGGGAGACCCGCACAATGTCTTTCACAGGCGGGCCGTCTTTTACAGGCGGGCCGTCGTTCACAGGCGGGCCGTCGTTCACAGGCGGGCCGTCGGTTACAGGCGGGTTCTCGGTCATGCGACGGACTCCCACACCGTCACGTGCGCACGGGCCGAGTGCCTCCACGTCAGGTGCTCGGTCCGTTCGAGACCGCGAGCCACGAGGACGGCGCGCTGCGTCTCGTCGGCCGCGGCGGTCACGAGGGCCGACGCCATGTCGTCGACGCGGCCGGGATCGACGACCAACCCCGCACCACCGAGACTGGGCATCGGACTCGAAACGACCGGGATCCCCTGGCGCATGGCCTCCACGGGAGGGAATCCGAATCCCTCGGTCAGCGGCACATAGGCGAGGAGCCGGGCGCGTGCGTAGAGACCCGCCAGGGTGCCGTCGTCGACCGGGCCGGTCGGGACGACGCCGGCGACGCCGTCGCCTTCGCCGCTCACCCCGGGCGGACTTCCGCCCCACCCGCCCGGACCCACCACGAGCAGGGGCCAGGGCCCGGGAAGACGCGGGCGGGCGCGCCCGTAGGCCTCGATCAGCCGGGCCAGGTTCTTGCGGGGCTCGAGCGTCCCCACCGACAACAGGAATTCTCCGTCCACCCCGAGGTCCCCGAGCAGTGCGGCCGCCGATGCCCGGTCGGGCGCCGGGAGGTGGTCCGACCCGTGGGGGATGACGACGATCGAGTCCGGGTCGCCACCGGCGTCGGCCACGTCGCGGGCGGCGGCCTCCGAGGGCACGACCAGCCGCGCCGCACGTCGTCGGGCCCGGGTGAATGCCGCCCGGTGCCACCGCCGGCCCCGGACCGGGAGGGTCTCGGGGACGGAGCGCCAGGCCGTGTCGTGGACGGTGACGACGAGCGGCGCGTGGCGCGCCGGCGGAGCGGCGAGTGACAACGCGTGGATGACGTCGATGACGTCGCCGTCGCTGCGCACGTCGAGAAGGCCACGGTCCCAGGCCCGGGTGAGGGCCGGGCCCGGCAGACGCGACGTGGTCAGCTCCCACCCGTAGGCGGCGAGCGGATCGACGCCCGGCGGCGGGCGACTGGCGTGCAGGATCACCTCCGGGACGCGATCGCCGGCGTCGACCATGTCGGCCAGTCCCTGGAGCAGACCGGTGACGTACCGGCCGACGCCTCCGGGTACGGACCGGCGAAGCTGCTCGACCACGAGGACGACCCGCAACGAACGTCCGGCGGCGTCCGGGACCTTCGTCACCGCGACCGCGCCGCGTCGGCGTAGAGGTGGGCGAGCCCGTCGCCGCACGCTTGCCAGGTGAACCGTTCGACGCGGGTCCGGCCCCGTCGGATCAGGCCGTCACGGACCGCCTCGTCGTCGAGCACATCGGCCACGGCGGCGGCGAGGGCGTCGACGTCACCGGGCGCCACGAGCAGCGCGGCGTCGCCGGCCACCTCGGGAACCGCACCCGCCGCTGTCGCCACCACCGGGACGCCGCTGTCCATGGCCTCGAGCGGCGGGAGGCCGAAGCCCTCGTACACCGAGGGGTAGGCGAGAACCGAGGCGCCGGCCAGGACGTGCCGACGCGTCTCGTCGTCGACGTAGCCGAGCCGGACGATCCGTTCGGAGAACGGTGACGCCGCCACCGCGCGCCCGAGGTCGTCGTCGCCCCAACCGGGGGCACCGGCCAGGACCAGCGCCACGTCGCCATGGTCCGGGGCGAGACGGTCGAAGGCATGGACGAGTCCGGGGAGGTCCTTGCGCGGCTCGACGGTGGCGAGCGACAGGATGTAGCGGTCCGTCTTTTCCGGTAGCGACAGGCGCACCGGCGGCGGCGGTCTGTCGGATGGCGCGGCGGGAACGGGGTCGTGCCCGGGTATCCCGTGGTACACCACCCGGACGCGTTCGGGGGTGGCTCCGAATTCGGCCATGACCTCGTCGGCCACGAACTGCGAAGGCGTGTGGACCCATGCCCCTTCGGCGATGGCGCGCCGGACGATGGTGGGGTACACCCGTGTCGACGCGTCGCACAGGGCCGGGAAGTGCACGGCCGTCAGGTCATGGACGGTCACCACCCGGGCCGCACGCCGCGTCGGCGGTACCACGAAGTTCGTCCCGTGGACGACATCGGCCGGACCGGTGAACCACTCGAGGGGAGGGCCGGAGCGCCGGGCCCAGAGCCAATGGAGCGGGCGCGCCGGCATGGGCCGCGGCACCACCCGGACGCCGGCGGGGACAAGCGGACCCAGAAGGCGACGACGTCGCCATGTCACGGCGAAGGCGGCCACGTCGAGGTCGCGGTGCGTCCCGAGGGCCCCGAGAGCCCCGTGACAGAACATCCCGACGCCCGATCGGATCCCCAACAGAGGCGTGGCGTCGACGGCCACCGTGAGCCGGTCGCGCCCGAGCGGATCACCCAGCGACACCCGGGGAGCCTTGCACACCGGGACTCAGGCATCGGACCCCTGGCGGATCGTTCGGGGCGGGCCATTAGGGTGGCTCGATGATCACCGCTCTCGCCGGAGGAGTGGGTGCGGCCCGCCTTTTGCGCGGCCTCGTGCGCGTCGTCCCGCCAGCCGAGGTCACGGCGGTGGTGAACACCGGCGACGACACGGTTCTCCACGGGCTCGTCATCTGCCCGGACCTGGACACCGTGACGTACACGCTGGCGGGGTTGAACGACGACGGGCGGGGCTGGGGGTTGGCCGGCGAGACGTGGACGGTGATGGACGCGCTCGATCGTCTCGGCGGCGAGACCTGGTTCCGTCTCGGCGACCGGGATCTGGCCACCCATCTCTACCGGACGCAACGACTGGCCGACGGTGCGACTCTGTCGCGGGTCACCCGTGAGATCACCGCCGCCCTCGGTATCGGGGCCCGGCTGCTCCCGATGTCGGACGATGCCGTGCGCACCCGGGTGACGCTCGTCGGAGGTCCCGAGATCTCGTTCCAGGAGTACTTCGTCCGCCGTCAGCACGCCGTCGCCGTCGAGTCGGTCCGCTTCGAGGGTGCAGAGCGCTCCACGCCCGCCCCCGGCGTGCTCGATTCCCTGACGAGTGGCGACGTCGTGGTCATCTGCCCGTCGAACCCCGTCGTCTCGATCGGACCGCTCCTGGCCGTCCCCGGTATCGCCGACGCCCTGAGGCGACGTCGGGCCCGGGTCGTGGCCGTCTCCCCCATCGTGGCCGGCGTCGCACTGAAGGGTCCGGCGGACCGGCTCATGACCGAGCTCGGCGAGGAACCGTCGGTGGTGGGCGTGGGCCGGATGTACGCCGAGGTGGCCGGCACCCTGGTCGTCGACGAGTCCGATGCCGCGTTGGCTGCCGAGGTGGAGGCGCTGGGGATCCGGTGCGTCGTGGCGCCCACGGTCATGAGGAGCGTGGACGACGCCGAGCGGTTGTCGACCACCGTGCTCGATGCCGTCTCGGGACTCATCACATGACGGGTCTCCCATGACCGGTGATGTCGCGCCCGGGGCGCTCGTCGTGGTCCCGGTGACGGGCATGGGTGAGATCGGTCCAGGCGACGACCTCGCCCGCCTCATCGCCCGTCATGCCCAGCTCAACACCGGAGACGTGGTCGTGGTCACCCAGAAGATCGTGTCCAAGGCCGAGGGTCGGCTGGTCGAGGTCGACCCCGATGACCCCGGGGCGCGCGTCCGGCTGGTGGAGAAGGAGTCGGTCCGGGTGCTTCGCCGACGCGGCGAGCTGCTCATCACCGAGACCCGTCACGGCTTCGTCTGCGCCAACTCGGGCGTGGACTTCTCCAACGTCGCATCCGGGTTCGCGGCGTTGCTCCCCCACGATCCCGACCGGTCGGCCCGCCGGATCCGCGACGGCCTGCGGGCCGAGACCGGGGCCGAGGTCGGTGTCATCGTGTCGGACACGTTCGGGCGCACCTGGCGCCAGGGAGTCACCGATGTCGCCATCGGCTGTGCGGGGGTGGCCGGCGTCGTCGACCTCCGGGGGACCACCGACGCGCTCGGTCGTGAGCTGCAGGCCACCGAGGTGTGCGTGGCCGACGAGATCGCCTCGGCCGCCGAGCTCGTCATGGGAAAGGCGTCGGGGATCCCCGTGGCCGTCGTGCGGGGAGTGGACCCGCAGTGGCTGCGGCGCGGCTCAGTGGCCGACGAGATCGTCCGCCCCGCCGCCGAGGACCTCTTCCGCTGAAGTGATAGCGGTCAGCCGTCGGTGCGCCGACGGACGTGGTCGAGGACCGACCGCACCCCGTCCGGGAGGTCGGTCCACGCCGTCCATCCCAGATGGATCCCCGCCCGCTCCGGATCCAAAGCACTGCGTTGCAGCTCACCGGGCCGTGCCGGCGCGTAGGCGGGCGGGACCGACGTCCCCGCCACGTCAGCCATGGCGCGGGCGAGATCGTTGACCGAGAGCTCGCGACCGGTTCCGACGTTGAGCACGAGTCCGCCGCCGCGGGTCGCACCGCGGACGAAGGCATCGACCACGTCGTCGACGAAGATGAAGTCGCGTGTCTGCTCGCCGTCGCCGAAGATGGTCACCGGCTCGCCCTTCAGGATCCGGTCGGCGAAGATGGCGACCACCCCCGCCTCCCCGTGGGGGTCCTGGCGGGGGCCGTAGACGTTGGCCAGGGCCAGGGCACAGAACTCGACTGCGTGAAGCTCGCGGTACGCCACCAGATAGTCAATGGCCGACTTCTTGGAGACCCCGTAAGGCGACAGGGGCCGGTGCGGATGGGACTCGCGCACCGGGAGATCGGCGACATCCGGTTCCCCGTACAGCGTGCCGCCACTGGCGGCGAACACCACCCGGGCCGAGTCCAGGGCGCGTGCACCCTCGAGCACCCGCAGCGTCCCCAGGATGTTCACGTCGGCGTCGAAGACCGGGCGTTTGACCGACACCCGCACGTCGGCCTGAGCAGCCAGGTGGAAGATGACCTCCGGTCGGCGACGCTCGATCATCTCGACCAGTGCCGCCGACCTGACGTCGAGCTGGTGGAAGGTCAGGTCGTGGGCCTGGCCGGCGCGCGCGGCGGCGAGATTGGCGAGCGACCCGCTGGACAGGTCGTCGACGACGTCCACGGTGTGGCCTTCGGCCAGGAGGCGGTCGACGAGGTTCGAACCGATGAAGCCGGCTCCCCCGGTCACCATCACCCTCATCTCGGCACCCTCATCTCGGCACCCTCATCTCGGCACCCTCATCTCGGCACCCTCATCTCGGCGCTCTCACGCCGGGACCCGGGCCTCGTGCAAGTGGACACCACGACCGAGGACCTCGTCGTCGCCCACCACCGTGAGGGCCGACACGACGCAGTCCGCGGCGACGACGGCGTTGCGGCCGATGATCGAACCGGTGACAGTGGCGCCGCTGTCGACGTGGACGCCGGGAAGGAGCACCGACCGCTCGACGACGGCCCCCTTCTCGATGACGCTCCCGGCCCCGACCACGCTCGCCGCCACGTCGGCCCCGGCGGCGATGACGGCGCCGTCGCCCACGAGCGAGAAGGGGCGGACGTCCCCGTCGACCGTGGGCCGTCCGAGCACCCATACCCCGTCGGCCACACTCGACGCCCCCGGGGCGGGGGTGCCGCCGCGGGTCCCGTCGAGGAGGTCGGCGTGCGCCCGCAGATAGGCCTGGGGCGTCCCGGCGTCGAGCCAGTAGGCATCGCTGGCCACCGCGAAGACGTGGCCCTCGGCGGCCAGTGCGGGGAACGTCTCGCGCTCGATCGACACCGGACGGCCGTCGGGGATCCGGGCCAGGACGTCGGGCTCCAGGATGTAGGTCCCGGCGTTGATGAGGTTGGTGGGTGCGGTCCCGAGCGGGGGCTTCTCGACGAAGGCGAGGACGCGACCGTCGCCGTCGGTCGAGACGACCCCGAAGCGCGACGGGTCGTCGACGGCGGTGAGGTGGATGGTGGCCACGGCGTCGTGACGGCGGTGACAGGCGAGCAGGGTACCGATGTCGACATCGGTGAGGACGTCGCCGTTGACGGCGACGAAGGTCTCGTCGACCCCGCCGCGGATCGCCGCGAAACGGATGGCACCGGCGGTGTCGAGTGGTTCGGGTTCCACCGCGTAGGTCAACCGGATCCCCGCCGCCACCGCGTCGGGATAGACGGCGACGAAGGCGTCGGGACGGTAGCCGAGCGACAGGATGGCCTCGTCGACGCCGGCGGCGGCGAGATGGGCGAGTACGCGCTCGAGAAGGGGGACCTCGACGATGGGCAGGAGTTGCTTCGGCGTCGTGTACGTCAGGGGACGGAGCCGGGTCCCCTCGCCGCCCAGGAGGACGACGGCTCTCACTTGGCCTTGGTCGTACTCGTGGTCGCGGGCGTCGTCGTCGTGGACAACGTGGGGACCGTCGTCGTGGGCAACACGGGCAAAGTCGTCGTGGTGGTGGACCCGGCCTGCGAGCTGGCCTGGAGCATCGCCGCGATGGCCGTGGCCGACGGCTTGGGGAGGTCGGTCCCCGACGGAACGAAGCCCACCGTGATCAGCTGGCCGGCGGCCAGCTTGACGCCGGTGGGGTCGGTCGTCGTGGTGGGGTTGTTCACTCCGGGGGGCTGCGCGCTGGGCCAGACCTTGATGAGGAGCTGACCCTTCTTACCGGCGTCCGGCGTCTGGCTGGAACACTTCTCACCGTTTCGGTGGGCCGTCTCACCGGGGATGGTGAGCGAGGTCGAGGTGAGCGCGAACTTGGGGTAGTCGGTCACGAAGCGGCTGAGGGTGGCGTTGTTGCCGGCGTCGGCGGCGGTGGTGGGCTCGATCCGGATCACCCCGTCGCCGTCGGTGTGGATCCCCGGGTTCGACGCCGAGTTGGGATTGGTGGGGAGGTTCGGTTGGAGGTTCCCGCAGACGTCGACGGCGAAGGCCGCGTACCAGTGCTGGCCGATCGTGGGCTGCGGACCGGTCACCGGGTGCTGCGCCTCGTAGCGGCTGTAGACCACCGAGACGATCCCGATCAGGATGATGAGAAAGAGGCTGCCGTACCACTTCATCGGCATCTGGCCGCGATAGCTCCGGCCGCCTCCCGTGGCGGCGGCGCGCGCCACCCATTTGCCCGTATCCCGTCGTGCCATGACCGGCCCGAAACCCTAGTCGCCCGGGCCCGTGTTCCTGTGCCGGGTGCCCAACGCCTGCCTGGCACAGGCCAAGGTGAGCCGTGCGGCGAGGACCACGGCCACCGCCGGTAACGCCACCCGGCGCCAGCCGGCGGCCGTCCGCGAGGCGAAGTGGAAGGCCGAGCGGTGATGGGCGACGAGCATCCGGTAGGGCCGGCGGGCGGTGGAGACGCCCTGCTCGTGGGTGACCACCGCCGACGGTACGTAGGCGACGGTCCATCCGGCGCGGTGCGCCCGCCAGCACAGGTCGAGGTCCTCCACGTACATGAAGTACGACTCGTCGAATCCGCCGAGTTCCTCGAGGGCGCGACGGCGGGCCATGAAACAGGCGCCCGAGACCCAGTCGACCGGCACCGTGGCCACGGGGTCGAGATCGTCCATGCGGTACCGACGGGAGAAGCGGTTGCCGGGGAGGAGCACCCCGAGAAGGGCGTGACCGGCGGCCACCCCCGGCGAGGGGAAACGGCGCGCCGAGGGGTACCGGGTCCCGTCGGGCTGAGGATGCGGGGGCCGGCGATGGCCAGCGTCGGGTCGGTGGCGAAGGCGGTGGCGAGGGCGGCCAGGACTCCCGGATGCACCGAGACGTCGGCGTTCGAGACGAGGACGAGCTCGGCGTCGGTGGCGTCCACTCCCCGGTTGGCGCCGGCGCCATAGCCGAGGTTGGCGCCCGTGCGCACGACGCGGACCGACGGGTCGCCGTCCACGGCGTCGGACGACCCGTCGGACGAGGCGTTGTCGACGACGATCACCTCGGTGACGTTCTCGGCCCGCAGCGACGCCACGAATCCGGCCAGCGCGTCCCCGGCGTCGTGATTCACCACGACCACGGCCACCGACGGGCGTGGAGGGGCGGACCGAGCGGCGGACCGGTCGGCGGTCGCCTCCACGGTGTCGATCGTCTCCCCGGTCAGGTCGATCAGATCCGCCGTGTGAACCGGTAGCGGACGAGGGCGGCGATGGCACCGAAGCCGTCGCGCCACGAGATCTTCTTGCCCTCGGAGATCTCCCGGCCCGCATAGGAGATGGGGACCTCGTAGATCCGGTACCCCCGGCGGAGCACCTTGGCCGTGATCTCGGGTTCGAAATCGAAGCGCTCGGACGCGGATGGTGATACCGTCAAGGACACGGCGGTCGAAGAGCTTGTAGCAGGTCTCCATGTCCGACAGCGTCGACCGGTAGAGGATGTTGGTCACGAGCGTCAGGAAGCGGTTGCCCAACCAGTGCGAGGGGAACATGTTCTTCCGTTCGCCGGTGAACCGGCTGCCGTAGACGACCTGGGCCTTTCCCTTCAGGACCGGGTCGAGCAACCGGGGCCAGTCGTCGGGGTCGTACTCGAGGTCCGCGTCCTGGACGAGGACGAGATCGCCGACGACCGCCTCGAGACCGGTGCGGATGGCGGCACCCTTGCCCCGGTTGGTGCCGTGGCTGACGACGCGGACGGTGGAGTCCTCGAGGGCGGCGAGGACCTTGTCGGTCCCGTCGGACGATCCGTCGTCGACCACGACGACCTCGAGACCGAGATCCTGGGGAAGGTCGACCGCCCGCATCCGCCGGACGATCTCGGCCACGGTGTTGCGCTCGTTGAACACGGGGACGATGACCGACAGGAGCTGTGTAGCACGTGGGCGGCCGGGTCTCCGACGATCGCGCCACATCATCGACCGCTCCGTCGCCCGTGGCGGCGCCGCCCGTCATGGCCGACCGGCCTCAGCCGGCCGCGAAGGAATGCGGCCGTCCGCCGGAGCCCGTCGTCGGAGGTCGACGGCGGGCTCCCACCCCAGCTCCCGGCGGGCCAGGGAGATGTCCGGACGCCTCCGGGTGGGATCGTCGGCGGGAAGGGGGCGGTGGACGATCTCCGACGACGACCCGGTCACCTCGAGCACGATCCGGGCCAGCTCGAGCATCGTGTGCTCGTCGGGGTTGCCGATGTTCACGGGGCCGGTGATCGAGGCGTCGAGCAGGGCCAGGATCCCGGCCACCTCGTCGCTCGACGAAGCAGAGGCTCCGGGTCTGGGAGCCGTCGCCGTAGACGGTGAGGGGCCGGCCCTCGATGGCCTGGGTCAGGAAGTTCGAGACGACCCGGCCGTCCCCGGGACGCAGCCGCGGTCCGTAGGTGTTGAAGATCCGGACGATGGCGACGTCGATGCCCGTGGGTCCGGTGCCAGGCCATGGTGAGGGCCTCGGCGAACCGCTTGGCCTCGTCGTAGACGCTGCGGGGACCGACGGGGTTCACGTTGCCCCCAGTAGCCCTCGGTCTGCGGGTGGACCTCGGGGTCGCCGTAGACCTCGCTCGTCGAGGCCAGGAGGAACCGGGCGCCGTGGTTCTTGGCCAGGGCCAGACAGTGGCGCGTCCCCTCGCTCCCCACGGCCAGGGTCTCGAGGGGGCGGGCCAGGTAGTCGGGAGGCGAGGCGGGGCTGGCGAAGTGGAGAACGGCGTCGACCGGGCCTCCGACGTCGAAGGCGACGCTCACGTCGGAGAGGACCAGCTCGAACCCGGGATGTCCCTCGAGCCCGGACACGTTGTCGGCGCGCCCGGTCGACAGGTCGTCGACGCAGACCACTCGATCGCCCCGGGCCACCAGCGCGTCACAGAGATGCGAGCCGAGGAATCCCGCTCCCCCGGTGACGACCACACGCCGGCTCACGGCACCCACCTGCTCACGGCACCCATCGGCTCACGGCACCCGCCGGCTCACGGGCGCCCGACACCCACGTAGGCGAACCCCATCCGGCGCAGCGCCGAGGGGTCGAGGAGGTTGCGGGCATCGACCACGGACGGTTCGGCCAGCAGGGCGCGGACCTTGGCGAAGTCGAGCCAGCGGAGCTCCTCCCATTCGGTGAGGACGACGACGGCAGCGGCTCCGTCGCACGCCGCGTAGGGGTCGGCGCAGATCTCGACGGCCGCCGGGGAGCTCGGGGAGCGGACCGGAGACCGTGGGGTCGTAGGCCCGGACGCGCGCCCCGTCGGCCACCATCCGCTGGACGATCTCCACGGCCGGGGAGTCGCGGCGGTCGTCGGTGCCGGCCTTGAAGGTGAGGCCCCAGACGGCGACCTCCTGGCCGGCCAGCGATCCCCCGACGGCGTGGCGGATCTTGGCCAGCGACCGCCGTGAGCTGGGTCTCGTTGGTCTCGATGACCTCCCGGAGGAGCGGGAAGTCGTAGCCCGCCGTTCTCGGCCATGAAGAGCAGCGCCCGGGTGTCCTTGGGCAGGCACGAGCCGCCCCAGCCGGGACCGGGACGGAGGTAGTCGAAACCGATCCGGTGGTCGTAGGCCATCCCGAGGAGGACGTCGCGGACGTCGGCGCCGACCGCCTCGCAGAGGTTGGCCACGGCGTTGACGAAGCACAGCTTGGTGGCCAGGAAGGCGTTGGAGGCGTACTTGATCGTCTCGGCGGTGGCCGCGTCGGTGACGATCAGGGGAGCCTGGGTGGCGGCGAAGAGCGCGCCGACCCGGGCCGCCGCGGCCTGGTCGTCGGCCCCCACCACGATCCGGTCGGGGTGGAGGCAGTCGTGGACGGCCGAGCCCTCCCGGAGGAATTCGGGGTTGGAGACCACCGAGATCTCGGGCCGGTCGAGGAGCCGCTCGACCAGGAGGGCGGATCCCACCGGGACCGTCGACTTGTTCACGACCACGGCGCCGTGGGCCAGGTGGGGACCGATCTCGCGGGCCACCGACTCGAGGACGGTGACGTCGGCCGACCCGTCGGGCCGCTGGGGGGTGGGGACGCAGAGGAAGACGAAGTCGGCGCCGTCCACGGCGGCGGCGGCGCCGATGACGAAGCGCAGCCGACCCGACGCCAGCCCCTCGCCCAGGAGCTCCTCGAGGCCGTCCTCGAGGATGGTCGGCTCCCCCCGGGAGAGCCGGGTCACCTTGGCCTCGTCGAGCTCCCCGCAGCAGACCCGATGGCCGAGATGGGCCAGGCAGACGGCCGTCGTGAGCCCGACGTAGCCGGCGCCGATCACGGCCAGGTTGCGGCGCCGTCTCGTCGAGCGGGGAACCGCTCACCGGGCCCCCCGGGCGGCCATGACCGGGACGAGCCGGGCCAGCGCGTCGTGCCAGTCGGGCAGGAGGGGCAGGCCGGACAGGCGGAGGGCGGCGTTGTCGAGGACCGAGTTGGCCGGTCGGGGGGCGGGGCGGGGCGGGTCGAGCTCGGCCGTGGTGATCGGCTCGACCGCGGCCCGGGTCGTCGCCGGCGGCCGCGAGGACCGCCCGGGCGAAGCCGTACCAGGAGGTCACTCCCTGGTTGGTCACGTGGAAAGCGCCGGGGAGCCGCTCGGTGGCCAGCACCGTGAGCGCCCCGGCCAGGTCGGCGGTGAAGGTCGGGCTCCCGTGCTGGTCGTCGACGAAACGCAGCGGGCCCGGGCTGACGCGGCCAGCCGGAGGACGGTCCCGACCATGTTGGCGCCGTGGGCGCCGGAGACCCACGACGTCCGGACGACGGTGGCGTCGGGGCCCGACCTCCTGCTCGCCGCCCCAGCTTGGAGCGCCCGTAGACCGAGAGGGGGTGGGGCGGGTCCCATTCCCGTAGGGCCGGTCCGAGGTCCCGTCGAAGACGTAGTCGGTCGAGATGTAGACGAGATGGGCGCCGACGCGGCGGGCCGCCTCGGCCACGTGCCGGGTGCCGAGGGCGTTGACGGCGAAGGCGCGGTCGGGATCGCGACTCACAGGCGTCGACCGCCGTCCACGCCGCCGCCGTGGATGACGATGTCGGGACGGACGGCCTCCATGACCGAGCGGACCGCGCCCCGGTCGGTGACGTCGAGCGGGACCGGAGACCGGTGGGGACGGCCTCGAGCCCGGCCACGTCGGCCGCCACCACCTCGACCGGCGGGCGCGTCCCGAGGCGACCGGTGGCGACATCCCCGGCCAGACCGCCGGTCGGGGACGCGACCGGAGAGGGCGTCGACGAGGTCGCGACCGAGCTGGCCGGCCGCCCCGGTGACGAGGACCTTCATCGCGGGGCCGGCTCAGGCCGGGTCGGCGGGCCGGCCACCGGTCGGGTCACCGGTCGGGGGGTCGGTCGGGCCACCGTCGGCCCCACGAGGTCTCGACCACCGGGGCCCGGTCCCGGAGCGGCTCCCACCAGGGCCGGTTGGCCGCGTACCACCGGACGGTCGTCGGCCAGCCCCTCGGCGAAGGCGACGGTCGGTTCCCAACCGAGCTCGGTCCGGATCTTGGTGCAGTCGAGGAGGTAGCGACGGTCGTGGCCGGGGCGGTCGGGGACGATCTCCTTGAGCGACTCCGGCTTGCCCAGGGCGTCGAGGACGGCGTCGGCGATCTCCTCGATGCTGGCCTCGACCCCGCAGCCGACGTGGTAGGTCTCGCCGATCCGGCCCGTGCTCGAGGACGGCCTCGATGGCCCGGCAGTGGTCGACGACGTGGAGCCACTCCCGCCGGTTCTTGGTCGACGCGTAGAGGGGCAGGGGCCGGTCGTCGAGGGCCCGGGCGGCGAACAGGGGGATGACCTTCTCGGGGAACTGGTAGGGGCCGTAGTTGTTGCGAGCAGTTGGTGATGGTGGCCGGCCGCCCGAAGGTCTCGATGTAGGCCCGCACGGCGTGGTCGGCTCCGGCCTTCGACGCGTTGTAGGGGGTCCGGGGCCGGTAGGGGTGGTCCTCGGTGAAGGACGTCGTCGGAGTCGAGGGGGAGGTCGCCGTAGACCTCGCAGGTCGAGATGTGGTGGAACCGGGCCACGTCCCCGCCGGCGGGCGGCCTCGAGCGAGGGTCTGGGTCCCGAGGACGTTGGTCCGGAAGAACAGTCCCGGGTCGAGGACGGCCAGGCTGTTGTGGGACTCGGCGGCGAAGTGGACGACGGTGTCGATCGGTGTGGGTCCGGATCGCCTCGAGGGCGGCGTCGCGGTCACAGACGTCACCGTGGACGAACGAGATCCTGTCCTCGACGTCGGCCAGGTAGGGCCGGTTCCCGGCGTAGGTGAGGGCGTCGTAGACGACCACGTGATCGTCGGGATGGTGCTCCACCCAGTAGCGGACGAAGTTGGAACCGATGAAACCGGCGCCACCGGTCACGAGCAGATGCACGGGGCGCCATCGTAGACCGGGTCGTCGTTTGCCCTGGCGGAGGACCCCGCCGGTCGGTCGGGCGTCGGTGAGGGTGCCCGAGGCCTCAGCTGCGGAGGTGGACGACGTCACCGGCGGTGATCGTCCTCACGCAGGCACCGACGTCGAGGAGGAGGTGACCCTCGACGGTGATGTCGGAGACGGTCCCGGTCACCGTCTCCCCGGGGAGAGAGACCCGGACGGCGCGTCCGAGGGTGGCGCAGACCCGGCGGTACTCCGAGACGATCTCCCGGCGCCCACCCCCGCCGGCACCGCCGGAAGCAACGTCGGCCAGGTCGTCGAGCCGGCGGTCGAGCTCGACGAGGATCAGCTCGAGGAGCTCCGACGGCTCCACCCCGGGGGTCCCGGTCTCGCGCCACAACGAGGTGGCGTCGCCCAACCCCGCGGGGAGATCAGCCTCCGGCGGCCAGGCCACGTTCAGGCCGAGCCCGACGACGACGACCCGGTCCGCCGCGGCTTCGGAGGCCGGACCCCCGGGCCCCGAGCCGTCGAAGGTAGGAGCGGGGACGGTCTCGGCCAGGATCCCGGCCAGCTTCCGGTCCCCGACGATCACGTCGTTGGGCCACTTGAGCATCGGCTCCAGTCCCGTCGTCCCGGCGACGGCGGCGCGGGCGGCGAGGGCCATGGCGATCGTGCAGAGATGGAGCTCCCCGACGGCGAGGCGCGGGCGGAGGAGGACCGAGACGAGGAGGTTGGCCCCCGGCGGTGCTTCCCATCGCCGCCCGAGTCGTCCCCGACCCGCCGTCTGGTGATCGGCCACTGCGACGAGACCTTCAGGGGCACCGGCCCGGGCTTCGTCGAGGAGGTAGCGGTTGGTCGAATCCAACTCCCCGAACCGGCGGACCTCGGTGAATCTGGTCCCGCCGGACATGGCACCCACCCTACGGGCCGTGCCAGTGTGGGATTCGCCCGCTGTCCGCCCCCTGTCATCCGCCCCGGCCCGTCGCGTCGGCGGCCGGAGCTGCCGTATGAACCATATGAAGGAGAGTGTGTGTTCCAGAAGGTCCTGATCGCCAACCGTGGCGAGATCGCCGTCCGGGTCATCCGGACCTGCCGGGAGCTCGGGGTGGCCACCGTCGCCGTCTATTCGGAGCTCGACCGCGACGCCCTCCACGTCCGGTTGGCCGACGAGGCCTACGCCCTCGGCGGTCAGACCGCGGCCGAGAGCTATCTCAACACCCCCGCCATCATCGACGCCGTGGCCCGCTCCGGGGCCGACGCCGTCCACCCCGGTTACGGCTTCTTCTCGGAGAACGCCGACTTCGCCCGCCAGGTGGCGGCCGACGGGGTCACCTTCATCGGGCCTCCCCCGGAAGCGATCGAGATCATGGGAGACAAGATCTCCTCCCGCCGGGCCGCCGAGGCGGTCGGTGTCTCCGGCGTCCCGGGCCGGACGGAGCCGGTGACCGACCCCGCCGAGGTTCTCGCCTTCGGCGACCGAATTCGGATGGCCGGTGGCCATCAAGGCCGCCTTCGGGGGCGGGGGCCGGGGGATGAAGGTCGTCTCCGGCCCCGATGAGGCGGCCGACGCGATGGAGTCGGCCAAACGAGAGGCCCAGGCCTACTTCGGGCGGTCCGAGATCTACCTCGAGCGTTACCTGGCCTGGCCCCGCCACATCGAGATGCAGGTCTTCGCCGATACCCACGGCAACGCTCTCTGGCTCGGTGAGCGCGACTGCTCGTGCCAGCGCCGCCACCAGAAGCTCGTCGAGGAGTCCCCCGCCCCGGACTTCCCCGACGAGGTCCGCCGGGCGATGGGAGCGGCGTCGGTCACCGTGGCCAAGGCCTGCGGCTACCTGAACGCCGGGACCGTCGAGTTCCTCTACGAGGACGGCGACTTCTTCTTCCTCGAGATGAACACCCGGCTCCAGGTGGAGCACCCCGTCACCGAGCTCGTCACCGGCCTCGACCTCGTCGAGTGGCAGCTCCGGGTGGCGTCCGGAGAGCCCCTCGGGTTCACCCAGGACGACCTCGCCCCGCCACGGCCACGCCATCGAGATCCGGCTCAACGCCGAGGACCCCACCGGCGGCCGGTTCACCCCGTCGCCGGGGACGATCACCACCTTCCGCGCCCCCGCCGGCCCCGGGGTCCGGCTCGACGCCGGCTACGAGTCCGGGGACACGATCTCCCAGTACTACGACAACCTGATCGCCAAGCTCGTCGTCTGGGGCCACGACCGGGAGGCGGCCCGCCGGCGGATGCTACGGGCGCTCGGGGAGACAACGGTCACCGGCGTGGCCACCACCATCCCGGCCGACCTGGCCATCCTCTCCCACCCCGACTTCATCGAGGCCCGCCACTCGACCAACTGGGTCGAGGAACGCCTCGACCCGTCGTCGTTCGTCTCCCCTCCGCCCACCGACCCGGAGATCCTCACCGACGAGTCCGAGCCCCGGGTGCTCCGCGAGGTGACGGCCGAGGTGGACGGGCGCCGGTACGCGGTCAAGCTCTGGGTGCCCGACGCCGCCGCCCTCGCCTCGGGGGCGGCCGGCCGCAGCGGGCGCCGCCCGACGAAGCCCCGGACGGCGACGACCGGGACCGGGTCGGGAACCGTCGTCGTCCCCATGCAGGGGACGATCGTGAAGGTCCTCGTCGCCCCGGGCGACACCGTCGAGGTCGGCCAGACCGTCTGCGTCCTCGAGGCGATGAAGATGGAGAACGCCATCAACGCCGAAAAGGCGGGGACGGTGAAGGAGATCCGGGTCGCCGCCGGTGACTCGGTCGGCCCCGGCGACGTGATCGCCGTCATCGAGTAGTCGCGTCATCAACGAGTCATCGAGTCATCACCGAGTCATCGAGTCATCACCGAGTCATCGAGTCATCACCGAGTCATCGAGTCATCACCAAGTCACCGAGTCATCACCGAGTACACAGAGAGGGGCGGCCAGTGGACGCACCGGCGGCGAAGACGGCGAGCCGTGCGGTGGTCGACGCCGCCCGGACCGATCTGGCGACCCTCTCCCGGCGGATCCACGACGAGCCCGAGCTCTGCTTCGAGGAGGTCCGGGCGTCGGAGCTGGTGGCCGAGGCTCTCGCCGCCGGCGGCTTCACCGTCGACGTCGGCGCCTACGACATCCCGACGGCCCTCGAGGCCCGCACCGGATCGGGTCCACTCTCGATCGTGATCTGCGCCGAGTACGACGCCCTCCCCGGGATCGGACACGCCTGCGGCCACAACCTCATCGCCGCCTCCGCCGTCGGGGCGGGACTGGCCCTCGCCCCGCTGGCCGACGACCTCGGGCTCACCGTCACCGTCCTCGGGACCCCGGCGGAGGAGGGCGGCGGGGGGAAGGTTCTCCTCCTCGACCGCGGCGCCTTCGCCACGGCCGACGCGGCGATGATGGTCCACCCCTGGCCCGAGGATCGCCTCGCTGCCACCTGTCTGGCCGTCGACCACATCGCCGTCCGCTACGAGGGCCGCGACGCCCACGCCTCGGCCTCACCCGAGAAGGGGATCAACGCCGGCGACGCCTTCGTCGTGGCCCAGGTGGCCATCGGCCTGATCCGCCAGCACCTCGACCCCGGCAACCAGGTCCACGGGATCGTCGAGAAAGGTGGTGACGCGCCCAACATCGTCCCCAAGGAGGCCACCGGTCGTTTCATGATCAGGGCCCGCTCCCTCGAGGATCTGGCCGTCCTCCGCCCGAGGATCCTCCGCTGCTTCGAGGCCGGGGCCCTCGCCACCGGGGCGACCCTCGAGATCCGCGACCTCTCCCCCACCTACTCCCACTTCGAAGGCGACGACGGCCTCCTCGCCACCTGGCGATCCAATGCCGAGGCCCTCGGCCGGCGCTACCTGGCCGACGACTCCAGGACCCCCCTCCCCACCATCTCCACCGACATGGCCAACGTCTCGCTGGCCGTCCCCTCGATCCATCCCCTCATCGGTGTCGACGCCCATGGTTCGGTCAACCACCAACCGGAGTTCGCCGCCGCCTGTCTCGGTCCCTCGGCCGAGGCCGCCCTTTTCGACGGTGCCCTCGGGATGGCCTGGACCGCCATCGACGCCGCTACCGATCCGGCTCTGCGCGATCGTCTGCTGGCGGCCCGCTCCTGACGCCTTCACGAGAGGCGGTTGCGGACCCACCAGAGCGAGAACCCGCCGAGAACGAGGGCGGCGCCGACGAAGACGGCCAGCTCGTACCACTGGAGCGCCCAGTAGTGCGACGACGGTTGATAGGTGACCAGTTCATGGAACTTGGCGCCGACCTTCACGGCGCAGTTGTCGAGCGCCTGCTGCGCCCCGGCGGGCGCCTGGATGATTCGGGTTGACCCTGGGCGCGGTCCGGGGCCGCCCGGTCCGCCCTGGCCGAGGAGGGGACAGACGCGGGCCACGAATTGAGGGCTGAGGAGATGACCGGCCCGGTCGACGATCTGATCCGAGTAGATCCAGCCGTTCGGAATGTTGGGGGGGTTCGTGACCAGATTGCCGGGAGCCCCGTTGGCACTGACGTAGCCCCCGATCGTCGTCGGGTCGAGGGCGAGGGTCTTCACCGTCGGGGCGAGGAGGTGGGGCCGGACCAGGCGGACGAAGGCCAACCGGGCGGCGACGAAGACGACCAGCGTGGCCGCCATGGCCGGGAGGGACCGCCGGATCACGACCCCGGCCGTCACCCCGAGGGCGAAGGCGAAGGCGGCGTATCCGATCGGGACGATCCCCCGTTGGTCGAACAATCCGAACAGGTTCATGTCGACCCGGTCGAGCGGGCTGGCCCACCACGTCACCATCAGACTGAGGAGCCCGGCGGCGGCCATCGCCGTCAGCCCGATCACGCCCACCTTGACGGTCAACCACCGGGTCCGGGTGACGCTCTGGGTCCAGGCCAGTCGAAAGGTTCCCGCCTCGATCTCCCGGGCGACGAGCGGCGCCCCCCAGAAGATCCCGATGATCCCGGGCATCACGATCACGAGGATCCCGAGCCACGTCCGCAGGGCCCGGTCGTTGCCGAGGAACGCCGTCGTCGCGTCCTGGCAGTCGCCCTGGGCCCCGCACCGGGCGACGGTCGTGTCGTAGAGGTGGACCAGATGGGGACCGGTGATCGCGGCCACGACGGCGGCGACCACGAGCGCGCCGATGAACAGCGACCCCTGGGTCCGGAACTGGCGCCACGTGAGCCGGATCACGGCCGGTCCTTCGCACGCGACGGGCGGTCCTTTGCACGCGACGGCCGGTCCTTTGCACGCGACGGGCGGCGCGATCCGCCGCCCACGGCCCGGCCCATGTAGGCGAGCACCAGGTCCTCGAGGCTGACCTCCTCGACGGTCCACTCCGGCCCGGAGACCGGGTCGTCGCCGCGCACGAAGAGCGACCTCCGTCCGTTGCTCTCGTGCGTCGCGATGATCTCGTGACCGGCCGGGAACGCGGCGGGTAGGTCGGCTCCCTCTCCCTGGTCGGTCGGGCTATCGGCCCCGTCCCGGTGGGGTCCGGTGAGCCGGCGATGCGACGCCAACAGCGACTCGATCGTTCCGGCCACCTGGACGCGCGAGGCGACGAGGACGACGAGGTAGTCACACACGCGCTCGAGGTCGGCGACGAGATGCGAAGAGAGCACGACGCTCACCTCGTTCTCGTCCGCCACCTCCGACAGGCCCTCGAGGAACTCCCGACGCGCCAGTGGATCGAGGCTGGCGACCGGCTCGTCGAGTATCAGGAGTTCCGGTTTCTTGGCCATGGCCAGAGTGAGGGCGAGCTGCGCCCGCTGGCCGCCGGAGAGCTTTCCCGCCTTCTGCCCCGGGTCGAGGCCGAGCTCGTCCATCCGGCGCTCGGCCGTCTCGCGGTCCCAGCCGGGATTGAGCCACGCACCAAGATGAAGATGATCGGCGATCGACAGCCCCGGGTAGGTCGGCGTGTCCTGGGCGACGAACCCCACCCGGCCGAGTTGCGCGGGACCATCGGCGGGACGTCCACCGAGGACCACCACCGTGCCGGCCGTCGGTTGCAGGAGCCCGACGGCCAGCTCCAGAAGGGTTGTCTTCCCGGCCCCGTTCGGACCGACGAGCCCGACGACGCGCCCGGCGGGGATCGCCAGGCTGCAGTCTGAAAGGGCCCATCGCCGCCCGTACCGCTTCCCGAGCCCGCTGGTCTCGAGCACGGCGCCGGTGGTCCCGCTCATGAAGGTCTCCTGGTGTCGGTCATGTCCGGCGTTGTACGACATCGCCGGTGACAGCACGGTGTCAGCACGGTGTCAGCGCGGTGTCATCGGCTGTGACCGTGTTGTCACCGGGGAACTGGCATCCTGGGAACGGTGTCGTCCGCTCCCCCATCTCGGCCGAGCGCGCCGCCGAGAGGATGACGACAGGGACATGAGAGTGCTCGTCGTGGAAGATCACGAAGTCCTGGCCAGGACGATCGGGATCGGACTGCGCCGCGAGGGCATGGCTGTCGATGTCGTCACCGACGGGCGCGACGCGCTCGACCGTCTGGCCGTCAACCGGTACGACGTCGTCGTCCTGGACCGCGACCTGCCCGGAGTCCACGGCGACGAGGTCTGCCGGAAGCTGGCGGCAGACGAGTCCGGAAGCCGGGTCCTGATGCTGACGGCGTCCTCGACCGTCGCTGACCGGGTCGACGGGCTGGGACTCGGCGCCGACGACTACCTGCCGAAACCGTTCGACTTCGCCGAGCTCGTCGCCCGTATCCGGGCTCTCGGTCGCCGCTCCACCGCGCCTCTGCCCCCGACGTTCGAACGCGGTGACCTGACTCTCGACCCCGGCCGCCGGGTGGCGTCGCGCGGTGGACGCACTCTGGCGCTCAGCCCCAAGGAGTTCGCCGTTCTCGAGTGTCTCCTCGCCTCCGGGGACAGAGTGGTCTCCGCCGAGGAGCTGCTCGAACGGGTCTGGGACGAGACGGCCAACCCGTTCACCACCACGGTCAAGACGACGGTCCGCCGGCTCCGGGCCAAGCTCGGCGCGCCGCCGGTCATCGAGACGGTTCGTGAAGGCGGCTATCGGATCGGGGGAACCTCATGACCCGTCCCCGTGTTCCGACATCGTGGATCCACCTGCCCCGGCGCACCGTCCGGATGCGGCTCACGCTTCTCTACGGCGGTCTCTTCCTCGCCTCCGGCGCCGTCCTCCTCGTCATCGCCAACGTCGGCGTCAGGAGCAGCGCCCAAGTGGCGGTCCCGGCGGGACGCGGAGGCCTGTCGGCACCGTCGATCCCGATCGCCGTGGCCCAGCATGGCAACGACGTCCATCAGCTCGGCATCTTCTCCGTAGTGGCTCTCGCCATCATGGCTGCCCTCTCTCTCGGTCTGGGTTGGTTGGTGGCCGGTCGCCTTCTCCGACCGCTCCGCACCATCACGACGACGGCCCGCGAGATCTCGGCCAGCAACCTTCATGAACGCCTCAACCTCGATGGCCCCGACGACGAGTTCAAGGAGCTCGGGCAGACCCTCGACGACCTCTTCGCGCGCCTCCAGGCGTCCTTCGAATCGCAGAAGCACTTCGTGGCCAACGCCTCACACGAACTCCGGACCCCGCTCACCGCCGAGCGGACCCTTCTCCAGGTCACCCTGGCCGATCCCGGCGCCTCGGCACAGACGCTCCGATCGACCTGCGAGGAACTCCTCACTCTCGGCCATCAACAAGAACGTCTCATCGACGCCCTTCTCACCCTGGCCAGCAGCGAGCGGGGGATCGAACAGTGGCGGGCCTTCGATCTCGCCGAGATCGCCGGCGAGGTCGTCGCCGTCCGCCGCCCCGAGGCCGAGCGCCAACGCATCCGCGTCGACACCACCCTCACCGCGGCGCCGGCGACCGGCGATCCGCGCCTGGTCGAGAGCCTGGTGGCGAATCTGGTGGACAACGCTCTGCGACACAACGTCGCCGGAGGCCGGATCGGGATCTCGACCACGACTGAGGCGCTCGGGCCAACCATCACGGTGCAGAACACCGGGCAGATCATCCCCCCGGACCAGGTCGACCGCCTCTTCCAGCCGTTCCAGCGAATGGGCACAGAGCGCACCAGCACCGACGGGCAGGGCCTCGGTCTGGCCATCGTCGCCGCCATCGCCACCGCCCACGGGGCCGTCCTCAGCGCGCACGCCCCCCCGGACGGAGGCCTCCACGTGGAGGTGCGCTTTCCCGTCGGAGGTCCACGACCCGGCCAACCCGCCGCCGCCGCCGACGCCGAAAATCGTCGGTAGGGCGGCGGCCACGATCAGGTCGCCACTTTCGGGATCGACGCGTTCGGGATCGATGCGTTCAGGTCGGTTGTCATCACGGGAAGTGGTGATCACGTCCGGCTGGCCGTCCAAAGCTCCGTCCCGTCGCACGCGGCCACCTCGGTGAACGCCCGGAGTGATCCGCACACCGTGGCTGGGCCCGGGGCCGGCTGTGGTCCCACTCCCCCGGCTCGTGGCAGCCGCAGCCGATCGCCTGCCGATGACAGACGGGACACTCCTCGCGATCACAACCGTGGTGATGGATTCCACCCGGGGGTGTGGAGCAGTCGTCGCACTCGGAGGTGGCCGGCGGTGACCGATACGGCCTCTCCCGGCCCCAGGGCAGCGGCTCGTAGACCTTGCCGGCGATGGTGAGCGGGTCGGTGGAGCAACTGATCCCATCCGACATCTCTCCCTGGCAGAACGGACACACGGCCATGGTCGAACCCCCTCGAGTCGATGATGGACATCGTCGCACCCGGTTGTGACATTCGATCGGTCCCTGTCAGCCGAATGGGAGACACCGTTACACCCGGATGCTTCGATTCACATGTGGATCTCGATGTCCTCACCGAGGCGATCGACCATCTGAGCCGATCAGACCCGTCGACGTATGCCGACACGGAATCGATCCAACGCCTCCACGGTCAGCTGGCTCGTCTCGAAGCCTTCGTCACCCAAGCGACCGCCCCTTCGACACGGCGGGGAACTGGGTGCCCGACGGCGCCCGTAACGCCGCCGCCTGGCTGACCACCCTCTCTTTCTCTGTCCGATTCGAACAGCATTGCGGGGTCGCCGAACCCGCGTTGTTTGGGGCCCTCTCCTATCAATCGACGGCCCCCTATCGCACGAGGGCCGTTGGCCCTTCCGAGATCACCTTTACCAGTCCTGACGGGGGACCAGTCTCCCAAACGATCTCGATCACGAATAAAGGTCCATCCACCCTCACCCCGTCTTATGCCATGGCGGGAGCCAATCCCGGTGATTTCCAGGTCACGTCCACAACCTGCGGATCGCCACTGGCCGCCAAGGCCAGTTGCACCTATACGGTCACCTACACGCCGGGAATAGCCGAGACGAGCGCGGCAACGTTCGAATACTTCGACGAATTGTCCCCGCTGGGTCCGCCGAACGAACAGGCTGAAGAGGGAACGGGGTGGCACATTCCGCTGTCGGCGACCAATGCGGCATACCGGGGATCTCTGCCGGCATGGGGTCCGGCTTATATGGACAGCGAACCGGACAACGGTTTGGCCTCACCACAGGAGGACGCCTTCACATCGGTGACCTACGACGGTTCACCCGCCGGGTATCCGATCTTCGACCTGCAGAACAACATCGGTAGCTACGCCAACGTATCGTTCGCCCCGCCGGCCGGAGAAGCGCTCGTGGCGGGCACGTACAACAATGCCCGGAGCACCGGGTTCCAGTCACCCGGTGATCCCGGTCTCGACATCAGCTTTGGTGACGAGGGATGTAATGACGATTATGGGCGCTTCATCGTCGACGAAGCGAGTTACGACGCCAACGGAAACGTGATCTCCTTTGCAGTGCGCTTCGAAGCGCACTGCGGAGGCGGCCCCGGTGCCATCTTCGGATTCATCTCGTATAACTCCGCCGTCACTTATCCGACGCGCACCGTCCCGCTAATTCCCTGACTCTCAGTACGACGGGTGGTCCTGTCACCCAAGCCCTGACGCTCACAAACGACGGTCCAGCCGTCGATTCCTTCACGGGTTTCTCCATCTCCGGCGTCGACGCTCCGTCCTTCGCCATATCTCAGAACACCTGCATAGGCACCCTGGCTCTCGGTGCCAGCTGTTCTGTCTCAGTGACTTATGCCCCGGAGGTCGAGCCCGACACCTCTACCGCCACTCTCTATTTCACCGACACATTGGCTCCGGCCGGTCCCCCCGATGCACCAGCTGGAGCAGGCGAAGGGCGAGCGATCGAGCTCTCCGGCACAGCCTCTCCTGCCCCGGTGCAGTGCCTATATAACGGGACGAATGACCTCACACCGGTGGCGAACGTGACGCCCGGCTCGTCGATCTCGATCGCCTGCACAGGTTTCCCGCCCTCGGAGACAATCGCGGCCGGCGAAGCCAGCCCTCTGTACTTAACCACCCTCGACTCATCCGACCTTGATACCAACGTGCAGTTCTTCACGACAGATGGCTCGGGCAACTTGGACGCCACATTCACGGTGCCTGATCCGTTTGTGGCCACCGACCCCAACGCCGTCTGCCCGCCCACGGCGAGCCAAGTGAGCGAAGGGTACCTCGAGTGTCTTCTCATCATCGCCGACCAATTTGGAAACGGTGACGTCGTCGCTCTCGACTACGCACCACCACCACCGCCGCCTCCACCGCCGCCGCCTCCAGTCACGACAGCGTCAGGGCAATCGACGGGCTACTGGATGGTCGGATCGGATGGCGGCGTCTTCGCCTTCGGTGATGCGCCCTACGTCGGTTCTCTACCCGGTATCCATGTCCACGTGAACAACATCGTGGGCGTGGTGCCCACGGCCGACGGCAAGGGCTACTGGATGGTCGGATCGGATGGCGGCGTCTTCGCCTTCGGTGATGCGCCCTACGTCGGTTCTCTACCCGGTATCCATGTCCACCTGAACAACATCGTGAGCGTGGTACCCAACTAGACCTGCCTTCACCCAACCATCCGGATCAGCTGACCAACTTCGCCATACGAGTGGGGGGCCCGACGGCTATGCGCCACCTCACGACGTGAGAACGGGACTCCGCTCCGAAGCCGGCGCGCGCCACTTCCATGAACCTGGTTCACCGGTGATGGCATAACCGCAATGGGTTTTCAGGTGATGGTGCCAGTGACAGAGACGGCAGAGGTTCCACAACTCCGTCGGGCCGTCGTTCTCGAAGGCGATCTGGTAGTGGTCGATCTCGAGACCTTTGGCCACGTCGCACCCGGGGACCACGCATGTCTCGTCCCTGTCCTCCAGGGCGCTTCGGATGTGGGCCGGCACGGCCCGCCCCAGATGGCAGACGCTCGTGACATCCACCCCGTCACCGATGATCACCTTGAGGAAGGACTCGCCTAGGACGTTTGTGGCCGTGGCCAGCGGTACGGGACCGACGCCGGGAATCTCGCAGCTCTCGCCCTCGTCGAGCTCTCCCCGACGCAGAGCGGCCAGGTCGACCCTCAGGTGCATCGTCGTCGTCGGTCGACCTGTCGTCGAACACGTCGAAGAAGCGGTCGTCGAACCCACGCTCGTCCCCGTGAGCAATGCGACGAGGGCGTCGGCCCCGTAGGCGGCGCTTGATTCGCGGCGTCCGGATTTCCGGGCTTCAGCGAAGACGGCGTCGGCTTCGGTCCGGATGGTGGAGCAGACCCGAGCGAAGTCATCGGGAGCCAACCTGGCGTCGAGGCGTCCCACCCCGTCCTGATCGGTCCACAGATGCAAGGCCCGGTTCTTTCGAATCTCCTCGTACCTGGCCCGGGCGTCGCTCTCGGAGATGGCCCGGGCCCTCACCCGCCGGCACTCGTCCTTCAAGCCTTTGAGGGACTGGCTCTTGGCCGCCGCGAGGAGCGCGCTCTCGGCTTGAGGGTTCCGAGCGGCGGTGGCCGTGATCTCCTTCACCTGGGCCCCGGACAACTCACCCCGCCGAAGTGCGTCGGCTGTCTCGGGCAGGGCCCCCAGGCGGTCGGAGGACTCGAGTATCGCGATCGCCTCGCCGAAACCCGATCCTGTCTTCTCAGCCACCCAGGAGGCCGGGCTCCGGTGTCCTTCTTTCTTCCAGTCTCCGGAGTCGGTGGCCCGGGCGGCCACCAGGGTCCGCGCTGCGCTGATCGTCTTCTCCAGATCGCTGAAGACGGCGAAGGCCCTGGCGGCGTCGCCGCTGGTGATCAGGGCCGGGTCGAAGTCCGAGAGCTCTCCCCGGAAATCGCCCAACGCCTTCTCGAAGACGGCCAACCTCATGGGGACAGAATGGCATGAGGGTGTATCAGTCTCGCCGAGATGGAAGCCGGTCCCTGCCTGTGAGTAATCGGGCAAGGGGTGCGAACAGGAGGTGCGGCCAGGAGGCGTCAGCGGCCGGGTTGGTAGATCCCGAAGACGTCGCGCAGCACATCGGAGACCTCGCCCAGGGTCGCCATCCGCTTCAGGGCCTCCCGGACGGGAACGAGGACGTTCTGCGTCCCCTTCGCCGCCGCCGCCACATCGGCCAGAGCCGCATCCACTCCCACCTGATCGCGTTCCACCCTCACCGACCGGGTCCGGGCGATCTGGGCCTTCTGGAGCTCCGGGTCGATCGGGAAGACGTCCTCGGCCTCCGGATCCTCGTCGGTGAATTTGTTGACACCGATCACGACCTTCTCGCCGTCGTCGATGGCCTTGGCGTAGGCGTAGGCGGCCCGTTCGATCTCGTCCTGCATGAAACCCTGCTCGATGGCGGTAACGGCGCCACCCATGGCATCGATCCGCTCGATGTACTGCCACGCCCCCGCCTCGACGGCGTCGGTGAGCGCCTCGACGAAGTACGACCCCGCCAGCGGATCGACGGTGTCGGCCACCCCGGATTCGTACCCGATCACCTGCTGGGTCCGCAGCGCGATCTTCGCCGCCTTGGTCGTCGGGAGACCGAGGGCTTCGTCGTAGCCGTTCGTGTGCAGGGACTGGGTCCCGCCGAGCACCGCGCCGAGAGCCTGGACCGTGACCCGGACGATGTTGTTCTCGGGCTGCTGCGCCGTCAGGGTCGATCCACCGGTCTGGGTGTGGAAGCGCAGCAGGGTCGACCGTTCGTCACGGGCCCCGAAACGCTCGGTCATGATCCGGGCCCAGATCCGCCGGGCGGCACGGTACTTGGCCACCTCCTCGAAGAGGTTGTTGTGGGCGTTCCAGAAGAACGAGAGCCGCGGTCCGAAGCTGTCCACGTCGAGCCCCGCCGCCCGCGCCGCTTCGACGTAGGCGATCCCGTTGGCCATCGTGAAGGCGATCTCCTGGACCGCCGTCGACCCCGCTTCGCGGATGTGGTAGCCGGAGATCGAGATCGTGTTCCAGTTGGGGAGCTTCTCGGCACAGTAGGCGAAGGTGTCGGTGATCAGCCGCATCGACGGCCGCGGCGGGTAGATGTAGGTCCCCCGGGCCACGTACTCCTTCAGGATGTCGTTCTGGATGGTCCCCCCGAGCGCTCCCGGAGCCACTCCCTGCTCCTCGGCCACCAGTTCGTAGAGAAGCAGCAGGATCGAGGCGGTGGCGTTGATCGTCATCGACGTCGTCACCTTCTCGAGAGGAAGGCCCGCCAACAGCAACCGCATGTCGGCCAGGGAATCGATGGCCACCCCGACCTTGCCGACCTCGCCCTCGGCCCGGGGATGGTCCGAGTCGAGGCCCATCTGGGTGGGGAGGTCGAAGGCGCACGACAGCCCCGTCTGGCCGGCCCCGAGGAGGAACTTGAAACGCTCGTTCGTCGCCTCCGCCGATCCGAAACCGGCGTACTGCCGCATGGTCCAGAGCTTTCCGCGGTACATCGACGGGTAGATCCCCCGCGTGTACGGGGCCGATCCCGGCTCGCCGAGCTTGGTGGCGGGATCCCAGCCCTCGAGGTCCCCGGCCCGGTAGACGGGTCGTATCTCGATCCCGGAGTCCGTCATCCGGACGTCGGGATCGTCTCCCCTGCTGGCGGCGCTCACACCACCCAGGTTACGGACCCCCGGCCGGATACGCCCGTCCGTGGCCGCGTCCATTCGCAGAGGATTCCCAGACAGCCCTCCGCTTGTTCTCAGCCAGGAATGTTACAAATACGTGACAGAGGCGAGCGCGAACGCTCGTGGCGAGGACGGGGCGGTCCCGGCCGACGGCGGGGGGTGCCGAGGACGACGATGGACGATCTTCTGCTCGGGAGGTTCTGATGGCGGGGCAAAGGCGTCCGCAGCTCCAGGACCGCGAGCCGGGCATCGATCTCTTCGACGACCCCCCTTGGGACACCGGCCGAGACGTCCAGCGAACGCCCTTCGCCTGGCTCGGTCACGTGGCCTTCGTCCTCCTTCTCGTCGTCCTCGGCCTCCTCGGGGTCGTGGGGGTGATCGCCGTCGTCTCGCTGGTGGCATTCGTCCGTGCTTTCCATTTCGACGCCGGCCCCTTCGACATCACCCTGCCACTGCCTTCGTCCTACGGGATGGACATCGCACTCTCGGCCGACGGCTCGGTGGCGTACGTGACCGAGCCCAACAACGACAGCCTGCTCGTTCTCAATGCGACCACTGGCCGGGTCCTGGCCACCGTGACGGTGGGAAGCGAACCCTCCGGTCTCGCCGTCTCGCCCGACGGCTCCCAGGTCTGGGTCGTGGACACGACGCAATCGCCGTCGAGCACCCAGTCGTCGCCGGGCCTGGGGTTGGGATCGGGATCTGGATCGGTCTCCGTGGTGGCGACCGCGACAGACAAGGTCCTCGGGACCATCCCGGTCGGCACCGGCCCGATCGACGTCGCCTTCTCGCCCGACGGACGATCGGCCTACGTCACGAACAACGGAGCCATCTCGCCCGGATCGGTGAGTGTGATCGACACCGCCACCCTCGAGGTGGTGGGAACCCTGACCCCGGCGGCGTACCCGTCGGCGGGGCCGGCGGGATCAGCGGCGTTCCCGTCGGCGGGATCGGCGGGATCGAATCCCACCAGCGTGGCGGTGACCCCGGACGGCAAGGAAGTGTGGGTCAGCGCGGTAGACGATCTGGCCGGATCGTCCACCACCCCCGACACCGTCTCCGTCTTCGACACCGCCACCGGCGACCAGAGGGCCACGATCCCCGTGGGCTCCGGGCCGTTCTTCATGGCCCTCTCGCACGACGGCCGTGACGCCTACGTGGCCGACAAGCTGAGTTGCGACGTCCGAGAGATAGACACCTCGACGTTGCGGGTGGTCGCCACCGTCGACTGGCCGTCGTCGCGCGGTTGCCCCTACGGGCTCGCCACCAGCCGCGACGACAACGTCGTCTACACGGTGACCGGCAGCGACCTCACCTTCAACGAGGGACACGCGGGAAACGCCTTCGGTTCGGTGGACTTCGCCACAGGTCAAGCCCATGTTGCCGGCGATGTCGGTCAGGACCCTGTCACCGTGGCGCTCTCCCCGGACGCCGCTACGGCCTACGTCGTGGACGCTGGGCGCCCCGTCATCGATCTGGTCGACCCGGCGGACGGGTCCATCAAGGCGACCTTCACCATTCCCGATTGAATCCCGGCGGCGACGACACCGACCCCCGGAGGATCGTCGTCAGCGGTCGCGCCCCGTTCGGCGGTCAGGACGTCGCCGGCGCGATGGCGTGGGGCATGCAGAGCTCGTCGTACTCGGCGATGACGATGGGAGCCGCGTCCAGCCCGCAGGCCGGGCACTGCGGATCGCGGCGTACCTTGAAGGTCCGGAAGGACTCCTCCAGTGAGTCGTAGGCCAGGAGCCGGCCGACGAGGGGGTCGCCGATCCCGAGGAGCATCTTGATCGCCTCCACGGCCTGGATGGAACCCACGATCCCGGGGAGCACGCCGAGGACACCGGCCTCCGAGCACGAGGGGGCCAGCTCGGTCGGGGGCGGCTCGGGGATGAGGCACCGGTAGCAGGGACCGTTGTAGGGATCGAACACCGTGGCCTGGCCTTCGAACCGGAAGATCGACCCGTGGATGACGGGGATCCGCTTGAGCAGCGACGCGTCGTTGACCAGATAGCGCGTGGGGAAGTTGTCGGTGCCGTCGACGATGACGTCGTAACCGTCGATGATCTCGAGGATGTTGTCCGCCCCGAGACGGACGTCGTAGGTGACCACGTTCACGTCGGGGTTGAGCGCCGACAGGGTCTTCTTGGCCGAGTCGACCTTCCGCTCGCCCAACCGGTCCATGTTGTGGAGGATCTGTCGTTGGAGATTGGAGGCGTCGACCACGTCCATGTCGATGATCCCGATCGTCCCCACCCCGGCGGCCGCCAGATAGAGCGCGGCGGGCGACCCCAGACCGCCGGCGCCGAGGAGCAGCACCTTCGACTCCAGGAGCTTGAGCTGTCCTTCGACACCGACTTCGGGCAGGAGGAGGTGGCGCTGGTAGCGGTTGCGCTGCTCCGGCGTGAGCGTCTTCGGCGACTTCCAGGGCCGCCCCTCGTCCTTCCAGCGGTTGAAGCCACCCACGAGGGACACCACGTCGGTGTAGCCGAGGTCGGCCAGGGTCTTGGCGGCGAAGGCCGAGCGCGACCCGCCGGCACAGTAGGCGACGACGGGTGCCGACTTGTCGGGGATCCTGCCCTCGACCTGGAACTCGAGGAAGCCCCGGGGGACGTGGACGGCGCCGGGGAGGGCCCCCTGCTCGTACTCGTCGGCCTCCCGGACGTCGAGGAGGACGACCTCATCCAGGCGCGGCTCCACCTCGTCCGGCTGGACCTCCCGGATGGACGACTTGGCTTCTTTCAGAAGCTCACGTGTGGTGGCCACTTCTTTTCTGACCTCGCTTCCAGCGAATCTTCAGGCGTTCTCTCCCGAAGACCTCGAACCCTTAAACCCTACCAGCGAGGTCGGCATTCCCGGCCGTACCGGGCCCGTCCGGCTGGTCACAGGCTGGAAGCTTCGGGGTGTGGGCCCGCCTCCCCGCCCTGCCCACGACGGGTGCTTCGGTAGCGTCGACGGGGTGGAGTTCACCGAGGCACTCCGGCGGCGCAAGATGGTCCGGAGCTTCTCCGGCCGCCCGGTCCCACGGCCGATCCTCGACCGGCTTCTCGACGGTGCCCTCCGGACCCCGTCGGCGGGGAACACCGGCGGGTGGGACGCGGTGGTCCTCGAGGGCCCGGCCGAGACCGCCGTTCTCTGGGAGGCGACGACGACCCCGCCGTGGCGGGCCGGATCGCGCCGGTGGCCCGGCCTGGAGAAGGCACCGGTGGCCGTCGTCCTCTTCGCCCACCCCGACGCCTACGCCGCCCGCTACGCCGAGCCGGACAAGGAGGCGAGTGGACTCGGCGAAGGGTCCTCTGACCCCTGGCCGGTGCCCTACTGGTTCGTCGACACGGGCTTCGCTGCGCTCCTGCTCCTCCTGGGCGCCGTCGACGCCGGCCTCGGAGCCTGTTTCCTGGGGAACTTCCGCGGCGAAGACGCGCTGGCGGCGGCGCTGGGGGTCCCCCCCGACCGGCGCTATCTCGGGACCGTCCTCCTCGGCGAACCGGGGGCCGACGACCCGCCGTCCGCGTCGCTCGCCCGGGGTCGCCGCCGCGCCGAGGACGTCGTCCACTGGCGACGCTGGTAGTCCGGCGTCCGGATCCGGCGTCCGGCGTCCGGCGTCCGGCGTCCGGCGTCCGGCCGGGACGTTCACACCCCGATCAGCGCCGAGAGACTCTTTCGGAATTCGGGCCGGTCCAGACGGGCCAAGGTGGACGACTTCGCCTGGCGGACCACCTGGGCGCGACGCCGGGGATCCATGAAGTTGAGACCCATGGCCTTCTGGTCGTCGGCGGTCGGTTGAAAAGCGACGACCGCCGTCCCCCGCCGGCGGACGACCAGGGCTTCGATGCCCAACTGGGCCCGGCTCGCCTCCCGGACGAAGACGTTCCCCGACGACCAGCCGGCCAGGAGACCCGGGAAACTCCGGCGCCCCGTCCGGGACATGGGAGCGATGACCACCACGAGGTCGAGTCCCTTCCCGGCCACTTCGAGGAGATGGGTGAGCGAATGCGCGCCGCCGTCGACATAGCGGACGCCGTCGATCTTCACCGGCGCGAAATAGGCGGGGATGGCACACGACGCCGAGACGGCTTCGCCCACCCGCGCCGGCGGGGAGCCCTCTTGACCGAAGACGACGGGCTTCCCGTCCTCCAGGCGGACGGCACAGACCCAGAGCGGCTTCTTCGGCCAGACGTCGCCGAGGAGCGCGCTCACCCCCTCGCTGATGGCCGACGTCGGAACGGTTCCCTCGGGCAGCAGACCGGCCATCAGCGACGCCGGCCGGACCCGCCACGGCCGCCGGGCGGCGGCGAGGACGACCCGGGGGGCGGCGGGGCCCCATGCCGGAAGACGCCTCCTCGCCGGCGGCGGGTGGGTGGGCGGGGCATCGCCGACAGGGGCGATCAACGCCGCGCCCCGGTCCGAGAGCGGCGACCCCTCGACCATGGCGGCCATGTCGTGGGGCGAGAGCCCGGCCCGTAGTGCTGCCGCCGCCACCGAACCGGCCGACGTTCCCACCAGGAGTTCCGCCCCGTTCGGATCCCATCCGATCCCCTCGGCCAATCCGGCCAGGACACCGGCGTGGAAGGCGAGACCCGCCTCACCTCCGGCGCTCAGCACCACCCCGATCCGAGCCACCGGTCGTCAGGACGGGATGACAGAACGGAGGGCGACGAGGACGGTCACCGACATGACGCGAGCAGACGAACCATGCCCCCTTCGATCCCGTCGCACATCACGTCGAGGTCCTCGGTGGTGTCATGGTCACCGGTGATCCCGAAGTTGACCTGGCCGTCGTAGGAGAAGATGGCCACACCGATCCTGATCTGACCGGCGAGGGGGACATAGGGATAGGCCTTGAGCATCCGCCGGCCGGCCACGTAGAGCGGCATCTGGGGACCGGGGACGTTGGTGGTGACGGTGTTGACGTTGCGCTGGGCCACCCGGGTGGCCAGCCGCATCCCGAGGGCGAGGAGCATCGGGGGGGCGAAACCCCCCATCGACGTGAGCGCCTCACCGGCCACGGCTTGTTTGGACTCCTTCAGGCCCTCCATCTGGGCGGTGATGGCGTGCAGTCGCTCGACCGGATCGCCGATCCCAACCGGCAGCTCGGCGAACATGGCCGAAACCTTGTTCTCGAACGTCCCGTCGCCCACGGCGCGGCCGGACATGTCGCGCGGCCGGACCGAGACGGGCACGAGCGTCCTCACCACCCTGTCGACGGTCTCGCCCCGGGAGAGCAGCAGGCTCCGGAAACCGTGGGTGATGGCAGCCAGGACGACGTCGTTGAACGTCCCCCCCAGGCTCTTGCGCACCGCCTTGATGTCGTCGACCGAGGTCGACGCCCAGCCGTAGCGACGGTGGGGACCGATCGGGCCGTTGAGGCTCGACACCGGCGTGCGCCGGACGAGCCCGGCCATGGCGGACAGGCCGCGGGTCACTTCGACCGCCTGTCGGAGGGCCTGACGGGGAACGCGGGTGGACGCCCGGACGGCCCGGAACTGCTCGTAGGGGTTCCGGAGCAGGTCGACCATGGCTCCCGCCGCCAGCGAGGTCCCGGTCGGTGACGGCGCCGGTTCCCACTGGTCAGGCTCGGCGACGGGAACAGTCGGAGAGAGGTCCATGATCGAGGCCATCAAGTCGGTCCCCGCCACGCCGTCCACCATGGCGTGATGGGTCTTCGACAACATCGCCCAGCGGCCCCCGTCGAGCCCCTCGACGACCCAGATCTCCCAGAGGGGCCGGGTCCGGTCGAGAGGTTGCGACATGACCCGACCGACCAGCTTCCGCAGTTCGCCCTCGCCCCCGGGGGCCGGGAGGGCGGTGTGGCGGAGGTGGTAGTCGATGTTGAAATGGGGATCGTCCACCCAGACCGGCCGGCCGAGGTCGAAGGGGACGAACCGGACGATCTGCCGGTACCGGGGAACGAGCGGGAGTTTGCTCCGGACCCGGTCGACCACGTCGCGGTAGGACGGCGACGGGCCCTCGAGGACGGCCACCGAAGCGATGTGCATGTGGCTGACGGAGTCCTCGACGTGGAGGAACGACGCATCCAGTGGACTCAACCGATCAACGCTCACCTGGCACTCCCGTGGTCGAGACGGCGCCACCCGTCACGAACGGCAAGCTACACCTCTCACCCTCGGGGTGGGCCACCGAGCTCCCCGTCAGGCGCTCGCCGCGACCGGGCCCGGAGGGAGGTCGAGCGCCGGGTTGACGTCGAAGAAGCCGACGGGCACCAGCGAGAAACCGGTCCGCTCGACGGGCATGACCGGCCACTGCTCGGGCCGGACGATGTGGGTGACACCGAAGGTGTGCCAGAGAACCAGGTCGGTCTCCACCAGTGACCGGTCGGCGGCCGTCCACCGGGGCAGCCCGTCGCCTCCCGGGTTCTGGTTGGGATAGTCACCGGCGGCCCAGCGTTCCGCCGGCTCGTAGGGGGTGACCCAGAGGTTGCGGGTGGCGAAGCCGGCCCGGCGGCCGATGCTCGAACCCGGATCGGCCAGCAGCGTGGGCGTCGGCCCGGGGACCAACGCGTAGCCGACGGGATCGCCGGCGGCATTGAGCACCGACGGATTGACGATCTTCCAGACCCGGCTCCGGGCCGGATCGACGACCCGCTGGGCGGCGAGCTCGTGTTCGAGGGCCGTGGCCCGGGCGACGAAGGCGTTGCCCCACGGATTGTCCGGCCCGGCCGGTTCCGCCTCGACGTCGATCTCGTAGATGGTGTTGGCCGTTCCCTCGAGGTCGACGTCCAGCCGGGCGCAGAAGAGGTGCTGATGGTGGGGCGCTGCCAATTCGGGGGTGATCCGGGTGGCGTGTCCGGGGACTTCACCCGGTGCCAACGCGATCGTGGTGACGATCCCGGTCAACTTCACCTCCATCTCGATGGAGCCGTCGAGGTAGAAGTACCAGAAGAACCCGTAGTCGTAGTTGCCGGCGGTGGCGATCGAACTGACGACGAGACGTCGAGCCCGTCGGACCTCGCTCACCCCGACGGCCAGGTCGACGTGCTTCCAACCGATCCCCACATCCTCTTCGTGGACGCAGACGGCGTTCTTGATGACATAGACGTTTCCCCGTTCACCGACCATCGCCGCGTCGAGATAGCGGATCTCCCCGAGGCAGTCGCAGTCCTCGGCCAGGGAGTTGGCCATCTTTCCCAACCCCCACTCGCTGGCATCGAATGCGTTCTTCCATCCGTGCATGACACCGGGATGCCCGTAGGGGACGATCATCTCGGTGATCGAGGCGCGGTGCAGGATGGACCGGATCCGGCCGCCGTCCTCGTACCCAACGGTATGGAAGACGAGTCCCTCGTGTGGTTCGAGACTGACGCGCATCGACCACCTCTGCCAGCGCAGCCGGTTGCCCTCGAGGGTGAAGCTGGGGCCGTCCGGTTGGGAGATCTCGATCGGTCTGAGGTCGTCGCGCCACGGTCCCGTGTCGGCCGAGTGGTAGCGGCCGCGGGCGACGGGAACGGGGGCCCCGCCGTGATCGACGACGTCGAGGACCTCGCGGCGGCCGAGGTCCACGAGAGCGACCACTCCTTCGATCGGTCGCGCGTGCTGGTTGTCCCGGGGATCGTCCCGGAGATACGAGATCGCCCGACCGAGGCGTCGACCGCCCTCTTCGGCCAGACCGAAGCGCCCGGCCGGCCAGGGGTCCACCTCGACCTTGGCGAAGTCGTCGATCCCCCGGCGTCGCATCGCCTCCTGCCACCGGGGGTCGGCCCGGACGGCCTCGGCCGTGAGCCAGCTCTCCTCGACCAGCATTGTCGGACACACCCCGTCCACCTCGGTGACGGCCAGGACCTCACCACCGGTCAACGAGACGAGCACCTCGGTGCAGGACAGGTCGGGCCCGGTGACGAGGCGGAAGCGGACGCGCCGGTCGATCGGCGCGCCTCCGGCGGCGTGCGCGGCCAGCGCGGCCTTGGTCGGCGCCTCGTGGAAGACGTCGGCGAAGCGGGCCGTCTCCACTATCCGGGGGTCGGCCCGGACGAGGGCGACGGCGCGCCGGAGCTCCTCAGCCGACAAGGGTTCGAGGGGGTGCGGGAGCGGTAGGTGCGGGAGCGGAAGTCCTGCCGGGTCGGTCGGGTCCATGTCCCCGTCGTAGCACCCCGGATCCGACTACGGGACCGCCTCGCCTCCGGACATCGTCACCAGCCGGTCGACCAACCCGCGGCACTGTTCGGGGACTTCTGTGTCGTCGACGACGTGATGCCGGTATGCGGCGGTGACCGAATCGCGGGCCCGGTCCAGACGCCAGCCGCCGTCGGGGATCAGTTTCGTGTCCAGGGTCTCGAGCCACGCCGCGGCCCGGTGGACGAACAGGTCTGGATCCTCAGTGACGGTGTCGTAATTGACAGTGAGGATGTCGAGACCGGTCAGGCCGGCGATGGCGTCGCGGTTGTAGCGGACCCAGAGCTCGAGTCCTCGCTCAAGAGCGATCCCGTCGCGGGCTTGGAGAGATCGCGCCACCGCGAGGGGCGACCGCCACGCGAAGACGGCCCCCTTGAGGCGCGGGATCAGCGGTCGCCAGAACGGCAGGACGAGACAGAGGCGGGGGTCCTTCCACACCACGGGGCCGTCGGTGGGAAACGCCTTGGCGGCGGTGTCAATGGCGACGGTGGCAGCACCAGAGAGGCGAGGGTCGTCGGGCCAACCTGGCTCGAGCTTCGGCGGATCGAACCAGGGACCGCCCAGCATCTGCAACAGTGCTTCGTTGAAGACGGCGAGCGACGTGCTCTCGTTGTGGACGAGATTGTCCTCACGCCCGGTCAGCAGGTCGCCGGACCAGGGCAGCTTCAGGCCGAGTGCCGCCAGTGCGCCGGCAATGGCCGAGGTGCCACTGCGGTGCATCCCGACGACCAGGACCCAGCCACTCGGTCGCAGGCGGAGCCGCCGAGCGGCGGCGACTGATTTCACGTCGGATCTCACGGCGATCCTCCCGAACCATCGGCCGCGGAGGGCAACGCAGCACCGCCCGGAAAGGATAAATGACGGGGCCATTCAGGGCGCGGATCGATACCGGCACGTTCGTGTCAGCCCGGCGACGCCGGGACCGGACGGGGAACCCGACGTCAGAGTGAGCGACGACGCTTCAACCAGTCGGTCGATCTCAGCACGAGATGGCGGACGTCGGAGAAGGGTCGGTACAGACGATGGGACTGGTAGAAGCGGTCCTGCCTGATACCCGACGACGCCATCCCGTCCCGGATCTCGAATTGGCGGCTTCGGTCCACCAGGACCAGCCCGATGCCACCCCACAAGGCCAGGAAATTACGACCCCGGCGCCTCGACGCGTACCCGGGGACGAAGTCGTAGTCGACGTAGACGACATCCGGGTACTGCTCGAACCTGACCAGATCGAGGCCGTCCCTCACGCCTTGGTTCATGACGTCGTGGAGCAGCATGACCCCGTCGAAGGCGGGGCAGCTCAAGATGTCATTGATGTCCTGAGCGACGCCCTCCGGTCGGTGGTCACCGTCCACGTGGGCGAAATCGATCGTCCCCCCATCGTCGACCACCGACTCGAGCCACAGAGGGAGAAGCTTGTGGCTGTTGCCGGTGTGAAACGTGACGTTGGGCAGGGCAAGGGCCTGCGGTCCGGGCTGCACCCTGTCGAAGCTGTGGACGTGCTCCGAGTACGCAGCCGTTCTCATCAGACTGCCTCCCATCGCACTTCCGATCTCCACCGCCAGACGGGGACGGACGAAGGCAAGAGTGCCCTCGTAGGCAGCACGTTCGCCGTTGGTCATCTCCCATGTCCTCGTACTGGACGAGAACGCCTCAGGAATCATCCGCTGAATCCTTCCCCTTTGCAGAAGTGCACGATTGCCGGTGTGCGCGTCGCCCACAGGGTAGCCGGGGTCCCGGCTCGCGATACCCGGCGACCGGTGACGGAGATAGGTGAGCGGCAAGGTCCCGAGCAAGGCCGGACCTCGAGGATGATCACGTCCAGCCACCCACTCCGGTGCGGTGTCGATGCCATCCCCCCCGGCCTCGGCACCGCACCGGTCTCACCTACTCGCGTAGGAGGAACGGCGCCCGATGCCCGATCCGACCACTCTCACCGCTCCGGCCCGGCGCGGTGTCGACGTCACTCCCGACGGCGATGCCGCCCCGGAGATCCCCCACACGCTCCACATCGTGCCGTGGACCGATCCCGTCATCGACACCCTGGGGCACGATCCTCGTTCCTGGTACGTCGAGCAGTTCTGGCTTCCCATCACCGGACCCACGTCGACATGGCTGCTGCGCCGGATGGTCGCCGGATTCGACACCGAGCCGGACGGCTTCGACATGAAGCTGGACGACACCGCCCGGGGCCTCGGTCTCGGTGGACGCGAGGGCCGCCACTCACCCTTCCAACGGGCCCTCAGCCGTTGCGTGACCTTCCATATGGCGCGTCGGCTCGGTCCCGGTGCCCTCGCGGTCCGACGACGGATCCCGCCGCTCACCCGTCGACATCTCGACCGGCTCCCGCCGACGCTTCAGACCATGCATGCCGAATGGTCGGAGTCCCAGTCCCGGACCGGAGCCCTCGACGAGGCCCGCGATCGCGCCCGCCGCCTCGCCCTCAAACTTCTCGACATCGGCGCCGACCGTCACTCCGTGGAGCTCCAACTCGTCCGCTGGCGCGTCCATCCCGCCACGGCTGCCGCGGCGACCGAATGGGCCCTGGCGCTGCCGGCGACCTCCTGACACACACCTCGGACTGACAGCACTCGGGCTACGAGATACCAAGCTTCGGCTAGCGCCCCTGCCACAGTGGTGGCCGTCGCTCGGTGGCGGCCCGCGGTCCTTCGGTCGCATCGGCCGTCGCCGACACCGCCAGGCGCATGGCTTCGCCCATCCGGATCGCCTCGGGTGAGGAGAGGTGGGGGGCGCGCATGGCCATCTCCTTCATCGCCCTCTGCGCCAGCGGCGCGCCCTTCACCAGTCGGTCGGCCAGGTCCCCCGCCGCGGTCATCAAGTCGTCGTGAGGGACCACCCGCCAGACGAGGCCCATCTCGTGCGCCCTGGTGGCGTCGACCGGTTCACCGGTCATGAGCAGCTCCATGGCGTCGGCCCACCCGATCCTCTGGGGAAGGCGGATGGCACCCACCATGGCCGGTATCCCGAGGGCCGCCTCCGGGTAGCCGAAGCGCGCCCGGTCGCTGGCGAGGACGAAATCACACCACGTCACCAGCGTCAGTCCGTAGCCGAGGCAGTGCCCGTTGACGGCGGCGATGACCGGCTTGTAGATCTCCCATCCGCTCTCGAACGAGTTCACCGTGGGCTTCTCCCAGAAGGTCCCGGCGAACTCCCCCGTCGCACCGGCCCCGTCGCGCAGGTCCGCTCCGGCGCAGAAGGCCCGGCCCGCACCGGTCACGATCGCCACCCAGGCCTCCTCCTCGTCCCTGAACCTGGTGAAGGTGGCGTTCAGATCGCGGCGCATCTCACCGTTGACGGCGTTCAGGACTTCCGGGCGGTTGTAGGTAATCGTGGCCACGTGTCCCGTCCGCTCGTAGAGCACGCAATCGGCCATGGCCCGCACGGTATCCGCGTGCCCCGCCGACCGTCGTTCCGCCACTGACGGTCCTTATTGCCTCTCAAGTTAGCCACCCTCCGTGACGATGCCCCGCGTGATGATCCGGAAGCCGTTTTTCGGCGCGCTCGTGGTGATGGCCGTCGTGCCTCTTCTCCTCGTCGCCTCCGGGTCGGCGCCGGCGACCGCCTCGGCGACCCGGGACACCGGGTCCGGGACGGGACCTATCCCCACCGACTACTGGCTGGCCACGGCCACCGGTGGCGTCTACGCCATGGGCGGGGCCCAGGCCCTGGGATCCCCGGCCGGTCTGGCCCTGGCCCGCCCGATCGTCGGGATCGCCCCGACGCGGTCCGATGACGGGTACTGGTTGGTGGCCTCCGACGGCGGGATCTTCTCCTACGGGGACGCCCACTTCTACGGGTCGACCGGCGCCGTCCACCTCGTCCGACCCGATCGTCGGGATGGTCCCGACGCCCGACGGCGGCGGCTACTGGTTGGTGGCCTCCGACGGTGGGATCTTCACCTTCGGCGACGCCCACTTCCACGGATCAACCGGATCGGTCCACCTCAACCGGCCCATCATCGCCATGGCCGCCACCCCCGACGGCGGCGGCTACTGGCTCATCGCATCGGACGGTGGGATCTTCACCTTCGGCGACGCCCACTTCTACGGCTCGACCGGCGCCGACCACCTCAGCCAACCCATCGTCGGAATGGCCCCCACGCCCGACGGCGGCGGCTACTGGTTGGTGGCCTCCGACGGCGGCGTCTTCTCCTTCGGCGACGCCGCATTCTACGGCTCGATGGGCGCAGCCCCCTCGCCCGAACCCACGGAAAGCATCGTCGCCAGCCCCTCGGGACAGGGGTACTGGATCGTCGACCAGAACGGCACGGCCCATCCGTTCGGGGACGCCGTCCGGGAGTCCCCCCACGATGGGGCTCATGTTCCGGGCGGCCACCGCCGGGGACGCGGCGGTCCTCTTCGCCTTCGCCCAGCTGGGCAAGCCCTACATCTGGGGCGGCAACGGCCCCGTCGGGTACGACTGCTCGGGACTGGCGCTCGCGTCGTGGGAGCACGCGGACAACGTCGGCTTCGCCCGGGTGGCGAACGACCAGTACCACACGGCCGGGACCGCGGTGCCCCTCACCGGCCTGGTCGCCGGGGACCTCGTCTTCTGGGGCTCCAGCCAGACGGACTGGACGACCGTCTACCACACGGCCCTCTACGTCGGCGGTGACCGGATCGTGGAAGCCACCGGCGATCACGTCCAACTGAACTCCCTCGGCCAGTGGGGCCAGGGCGATCTCATGCCCAACGGCCGGCGCCCGTAACACCTGGTCGACTCTGTGCCGCTTGGTGGCGCCACAGCATGCTCGAGAAGCGTGACCGGCTACGTCACCAGGAGCAGAGGCAGAAGATGTGACCGACGGGGTCGGCGAAGACCCGGAACTTCTCCTGGGTGTCGAGGTGGCGCGCCCCCAGCGTCACGGCCCGCTCGTGGGCGGCATCCAGGTCGTCCACCGCCAGGTCGAGGTGCATCTGCTGCTGCACGGCGGGGTCGGGCCACGTGGGGGCCACGAACGCGGCGGCCCGCTGGAAGGTGATGGCCGTCCCGCCGCCCGGGGGGTCGAGCGCCACGAAGTCACCGTCGCCTTCGGGGACCGGCCAGTCGAACAGCTTCCCGTAGAAGGCCGCCAGTTCGGCGGGGTCGGGGCAGTCGATCGTCACGGAGTCGAAGCGGGGAACGGCGCCAGCGGTCATCGTGATCCTCCCGGTCGAGTCACACCACGACCGAGATTATCCCCGCGGACGTTCGGAGCCCTGAGCCGGCGAGGGACGCTGCGACTACGTTTGACGACGTGGTCAACGATCGTTTCGGACCCATCGACTTCGATCGGTTCCATCGCGAAGAGGTCCCCGGCCGCCTCCTCGGGAGGCGACGCCTCCTCACCGCATCGGACCAACGATCGCTCCGACCCCTCGCCTTCCGCCTCCGCGACGGGAGGTCCTATACCTACGCACCGGACGGTGGCGCCATCGCCATCACCCCCGGCGACGCCGACGCCCATACGGTCGTGACCCTCTCTTACGAGGACTGGTGCTCCTTCGCCTGGGAGCTCCGGTCCTGCTTCGCGCTGTTCTATGCCGACGTCCTGGAGATTCACCGGGGCAGCTTCGGGCACCTGGCCCGCTGGGAGCCGTCGCTCCGGGTGGCCTTCGACGGACAGGTGATCTACGACCTCGATGATCCCGAGCCGGTCGTCGACGCCGCCGGTCGGCCGCTCGATCTCCTCCGGACGTTCACCCTCGACGATCCCGACACCGAGCTGGTCGACTTCCTCGAACGGGCCGGCTTCGTCCATCTCCGTGGCGTCGTGGACTCCGCCGAACTCGAGGCGCTCCTGGTCGACGTCGACACCGCCGTCGCCCGGCCCGACGACAAACGGTCGTGGTGGACGACGGTGGACGGCGTCGACACCTGCAACCGCGTCAACTACCTGAACGACCAGTCGGCTCTCATCGCCGGATTGGGGGCCGACGAACGCTTCCGCCGTATCGGAGCCCTCGGAGGTCCCGACCTGCGCGAGGCGCCCGACCGTCTCGACGGCAACGGCGTCGTGATCAAGGTCCCCGGGGCCACCTCGGGCTTGGCCGACCTGCCCTGGCACCGGGACTGCGGCATGGGCGGACACCCGGTCAAGTGCCCCATGCTCAACATCGGCATCCAGCTCGACGCGGCCACCGCCGCCGCCGGTCAACTCCTCGTACTCGCCGGCTCGCACCGCGGGACGTCACGGCTCCCCGGTCCCCACCAGACCGACGGTCTCCCCGTCGTGGCGCTCACCACCGAGCCCGGTGACGTGACCGTCCACTTCGGTCACACCCTCCATGCGGCCCCACCGCCGACCGACCGGACGGCGGCCGGGCGTCGCGCCCTCTACCTCTCGTACGTCCCGCCCCTCACCTTCGAGATGATCGGTCCGGGCCAGGGCTACAACGACGTCCTCTTCACCCGCGACTCCGGGCACGTCCAGCACGTCGACGCCTTCGGCTGATCGTCGGCGCTACCACCCACCTCGGGTCAGCACGGCCTCGACCAGGGTGGGACCCTCCTGACCGAGCGCCCGCTCGAGTTGCGCGGTGAAATCCTCGGCCGTGGTGGCCCGCGTGGCCGGGACGCCCATTCCTCGCGCCAGTGCGGCGAAGTCGAGATCGGGCCGGGCGATGTCGAGCATCCCGTGGGCCCGGGGTCCGGCCGCACCCGCACCCACCCGCCCGAGCTCCAACTCCAAGATGGCGTAGGAGCCGTTGTTGAAGATCACCGTGGTGACGTCGAGGCCTTCGCGCGCCTGGGTCCACAGGGCCTGCAGCGTGTACATCGCGCTCCCGTCGGCCTCGAGGGACACCACCCGGCGCCCCGGACAGGCCACCGCCGCTCCCGTCGCCACCGGCATGCCCTGACCGATGGCGCCGCCGGTGAGACAGAGCCAGTCGTGCACGGGGGCGCCGGCCGTGGCACCGGGGATGAAGATCCCCGAGGTGTTCGCCTCGTCGGACACCACCGCGCCCTCGGGGAGCAGCGCCCCGATGGCGGCCGCGGCCGCCTCGGCCGTCAGAGCGCCGGTCGGCCGGTCCGGTCGGCCGGCGGGTTGGAGAACGGCGCTGTCCGGCGGCGCCCCGAGAACCTCGGCCAGAGCCTCGAGCGCCCCCGGCGCATCGTCGCCCGGGGCGGCGAGGACGTGCACCTCGCACCCCTCGGGGACGAGGTAGCCCGGGATCCCCGGGTAGGCGAAGAACGAGACGGGGGGCCCGGTGTCGACGAGGACCAGGTGACGGGCACCGTTCAGCTGGGCCTGGGTGAACTCGGCCAGATAGCCCAGCCGCTCGATCGGGGGCAGGCCCGCGCCCCGTTCGAGCGCCGCCGGGAACGTCTCGCACATGAGCTTGGCGCCCGTCGTGGCCGCCACCCGGCTGGCTGCCATCAGGCCGGTCCGGCGCGTGGCGCTGCCGCCGAGGAGAAGGACCGCCGGTTCGCCCGACCGCAGCGCCTTCGCCGCGCCCTCGACCACGTCCACCGCCACGGTGGCCGGCGCCCGGGCCACCCGGGGTCCGGCCGACCCGACGGACGACGACGAGGGATCGGTCACCTCCGTCCACGACACGTCGGCCGGCACCACCAGGGTGGCCACCGCACCGGGAGGACCCCAGGCGCCGTCCACGGCGTCGACGGCGTCGGCCGCCACCGCGTCGGGCGACGACGAGCAGCGGTACCACCCCGAGACCGGGCGGGCCAGGCTCTCGATGTCCGTCGCCAGGGGTGGGTCGTGGCGCAGGTGATAGGTGGCGTGATCTCCAACGATGTTCACGAGCGGGGTCCGGGCCCGCCGGGCGTTGTGGAGGTTGGCGATCCCGTTGCCCAGTCCCGGCCCCAGGTGCAGCAGGGTGGCGGCGGGCCGACCGGCCATCCGGCCGTAGCCGTCGGCGGCGCCGGTGACGACTCCCTCGAAGAGTCCGAGGACGGCCCGCATCTCGGGGACGTCGTCCAGTGCGGCGACGAAGTGCATCTCGGAGGTTCCCGGGTTCATGAAGCAGACGTCGACGTCGCGGTCCACCAGCGTCCGGATCAGTCGCTGGGCCCCGTTCATCGGTCGACGATCCCGTTCATCGGTCGAACAATATGCCGGGTCCGAGGATCCCGTGGGGGTCGAACGCCACCTTGATCCGCCGCATCAGCGCTACCTTGACCGGGTCCTCGAGTTCGCCGAAGTACGTCTTCTTCTCCGTCCCGATCCCGTGCTCACCGGAGATGGCCCCGCCGAGCTCCATCCCCGCCCGGAAGATCGCCCGCAGGACCTCGGCCCGCTTCTCGGGGTCGGGTTGGAAGACCGACAGGTGGACGTTCCCGTCTCCGACGTGCCCACACCCGGTCACGAGCGTCGCGTGGGCGTTCGCCACCTCGGCGGCGCCGGCCAGGAAGGCGGGAATGGCCGCCCGGGGCACCACCACGTCGATGATGTCGTCGGCCCCGGCCGCCTTGGCCACGAAGAACGCCTTCTCCCGCGCGCTGATCAGTTGTCCCGCCGCCGGCGCGGGCAGGACATAGACCTCCATCGCCCCGAGCCCCACCAGCAGCTCGCCCAGTGTGGCGATGTCCTCCTCGAGGCGGTCGTCGTGGGTGTTCTCGAGGACGACGACCAGATAGGCGGCGGCCTCGTCCTTCACCTGCTTCGGCACGCCGAGGTCGAGGCCGACGTTGGCCGTGATGGCCGCCATCGTGAGCATGTCGATGTACTCGAGAATGAGCGGCGCCGCCCCGCTGGCCACGATCCGGGGGACGGCCGCGGTCACCTGGTCGAGCGTGGCGAAGGGGACCAGGACCGTCGCCGCGTACGGCGGCGCGGGGATGGAGCTTCACCGTGGCCTCGGTGACGAGGGCGAGCGTCCCCTCGGAGCCGACGATCAGCTGTGTCAGGTCGTAACCCGTCGACGACTTCACGAACTTCCCCCCCGTCCGGATCACCTCCCCGGTGGCCAGGACGGCCTCGAGGGCGAGGACCTGGTGTCGGGTCACCCCGTACTTGATGGCCCGCATCCCGCCGGCGTTGGTGGCCACATTGCCCACCCAGCGACGCGCTGCTCTCCCCGGGGAAGACGGGATAGACGAGTCCGTGCCCGGCCGTGACCCGGTCCAGTTCCTCGAGCGTGACGCCGGGTTGGACCACAGCCACGTGGTTGTCGGTGTCGATCTCGAGGATCTCGTTCATCCGTTCGAACGACACCAGGATCCCGTCCGGTCTCGGCACCGACGCCCCCGAGAGTCCGGTCCCGCTCCCCCGGGCGACCACCGGTATCCGGTTCTCGTCGGCCACCCGCAGGACGCGGGCCACCTCGGCGGTGCAACTCGGTGTGACGACGGCCAACGGGACGACAGGTCGCGCCGTCAGCGCCTCGTCGTGCGTGTAGTCGTCGTGGACCTGCGTTCCGGTCAGGACATTGTCCCCTCCCACGGCCTCGGCCAGCTGATCGACGAGGTCCCCCATGGCGACTCCTCCGTGGCTGCGGACTCATCTCACCCTACGGCCTGACACGAAAGGCTGTCCTGCCGCGTCCCGTACCGTCATGGCCACGAGGGGCGAGGCCCGTAACGGCACAGACTCCCCCCCGAAACACACCGTTCACCTCGCCCGCGTAGCCTGAAGAGATGGCGACCTTCCTGGTCCGCATCGAGCTCCCCGACCGGCCCGGTGCGCTCGGCGCGGTGGCGAGCCGGATCGGAGCGGTCCGCGGGGACGTCGTCTCCATCGAGATCATCCGCCGCCAGGACGGCCGGGCCGTCGACGAGTTCATCGTCGAGCTGGCCGACGCCGATCACGTCCCTCTCCTCCTGGTCGAGATCGGCGAGGTCGACGGAGTCTCGGTCGAGGCCGTCTACCCCGTGGCCGACGGCGTGACCGACCAACGCGTCGACGCCTACGAGACGGCCGCCGCCATCCTCGAGGAGCGGGCACCCCACGGCCTGCTCTCGACCCTGGCGTCACGCACGTGCCACGAGCTCGACGCCTCGTGGGTGGCCATCATCGACAGCGAGAACCATATGGTGATCGCCTCGGCCGGCCGTCCCCCGGCGGCCCCGTGGCTGGCGGCCCACATCCGCGAATCGGCCCGGATGCAGTCCGACGACGGTGACATCGCCTGGGTCCATCTGGCCGCCTGGGATCTCATGCTGGTCGTGGGCCGGCCCACCTGGCCCCTCGGGACCAGGGACCGCACCCGGTTGCGTTCTCTCGCCCGCCTAGCCGACGCGCGATGGATCGACCTCTCCGAACGCGACGCCCGCCTGTCGCATCCCAGCCATACCGCCTGATCGGCTCACCCGCTCGTCCGGCCGTAGCCGTCGAGCAACTCGAGGAGCGTCCGGACACCGAAGCCGGTTCCGCCCTTCGTGACCACCCCGTCGACATCGTCGGAGCGCGCCGGACCGGCGATGTCGAGATGCACCCACGGCACCTCGCCCACGAATCGGGCCAGGAGCAGGGCGGCGGAGATGGCGCCGGCCTGACCGGCCTTCCCGATGTTCTTCATGTCGGCCACGTCGGAGTCGATGTGCGTCGCGTACGCGTCGGGCAACGGAAGCGGCCACGTGGGCTCCCCGGCCCGGGCCGACGCGGCCTCGACCCGTTGCGTCAGTCCGTCGTCGTTTCCGAACAGCCCGGCCACGCCATCGCCCAGCGCCACGACGCACGCCCCCGTCAACGTGGCGAGGTCGACGATGGCATCGGGTTCCATCTCCGCCGCCAGCGACAAGCCGTCGGCCAGAACCAACCGACCCTCGGCGTCGGTGTTCAGCACCTCGATGGTCTTCCCGTTGCGGATGGTGAGGACGTCCCCGGGTTTCGTGGCCCGGCCGCCGGGCATGTTCTCGGTCACCGGCGTCAACGCCGTCACCCGCACCCGGACACCGAGATCACCGCAGGCCGACAACGCCGCGATCACGGCCGCCGCCCCGCTCATGTCGGTCTTCATCGTCTCCATCCCGCCGGCCGTCTTCAGCGACAGGCCGCCCGAGTCGAACGTGATCCCCTTGCCCACGAGCACGACGTGGGGCACCCGTCCATCGATCTCGACCGGTTCGGCCGGTTCGTAGGTGGCCGTGATCAGACGGGGCGGCTCGGCCGATCCCCGGGCCACGCCCAGCAGGCCGCCGAGTCGTTCGTCGGCGATCCGCTGTTCGTCCCAGACATCGAGCGTCACCGACCCCTGCGGACCGAGCTCCTCTTCGGCGATCTCCGCCAGCCGCCGCGGCGTCATCGAGCTCGGCGGCTCGTTCACCAGGTCGCGCGCCAGATAGACGGCCCGGGCGATCCGCACTCCGCGTGCGACCCCCGCACGCGCCGCGTCGGGGTCGAGCTCGCGTCCCATCACGACCAACCGGTCGACCCGACCGCCGTCGTCCTCGCTCTTGTGCCCGACGAACCGGTAGGTGGCGAGGACGGCACCCTCGGTCACCGCTTGGGCGGCGCGCCGGTCGCCGTCGTCGCCCGGCTCCGTCAACGACGCCGGCAGCACCATCACGGCCGCCCCCGACCGGCCGGCGCCTCTCACGAAGGCGGCAGCCACCCGACGCAGTGTCTCGGGGGTGAATTTCCCGGCCACGCCACCACCCACGTAGACGACCGCGGGACTGTCACCGGAGCCGAGGGAGACGAGGGTCCGACCGACCTTGCCCTTGAACCCGCGACGGCCCGACAACTCGCGGTCCAAGGCGACAGGGACCGACACGTCTCCGATGACGACCGGATCGGGGATCCCGTCAGCGAGTCGTGGACCGTCGTCGTCCTCGAAGACCACGACGCCCACCGCGACCACGGGCCCGGCGGCCAGGCGCTGCACCTCGCCACCGTCGGCGGCGTAGAGGACCTCCAACGGTGGCGGTGCCGTCGTCATTGCGTTCAGCTCTCCTTCTTCTTCTTGGTTGCACTGCTCTTCTTGGTTGCGGAGCTTTTCTTGGACGCGGAGCTCTTCCTGGTCCGGGAGCTTCCGTTCGCACGCGAGAGGACGTGTTCACCCTCCTGCCAGCGGGCCATCGTCCACAAGAGGTCGGAGAGCCGATTCAGGTAGGGCCCCACCTGCGAGTCAACGTCGGCCATGGCCGCCACCACGAGGCGCTCACCTCTGCGGACCACGGTCCGGGCGACATCGAGCAGCGCCGCCACCCGGTTCTGACCGGGGACGACGAAGTCGCGGGGCGTCTCGAAGCGTGCGTCCAGCTCGTCGATGCGCGCCTCCAGGGCCTTCACCATCTCGGGAGTGACGAGCGACGTCCCGGGGATCAGCTTGCGCCTGTTGGCCGGCGCGGTCGCCACCTCGGCCATGAGGACCCACAGGTCGCGCTCGAGATCGACCAGGAGGGAGTCGAGCGCACCGCCGGGAGGGGTCTCGGCCCGGGCCACACCGATCACCGCCTGGGCCTCGTCCACCACGCCGTTGGCCTCGATCACGGCTGAGTTCTTGGCCACCCGTGGGCCCCCGAACAGCAGACCCGTGGTGCCGTCGTCACCCTTCCGCGTGTAGATCTTGGCCACGGATCCGCATGCTATCGGCCGTATCCGCCGACCCTCCTAGACTGGTCCGACCGTGTCCGACGATCGCCAGGAGCTTCCGCCGGTGCTGGCCCACGACGCGCTGGCCCTCGACGAGCGCGGGGCCGCCTATCTCGAGGCCGCCGCGCAGCGGGTCGTCATCTTCGACGGTGCCATGGGGACCACCCTGCAGCTGGCCGAACTGAGCGCCGAGGACTTCGGGGGACCCGAGCTCGAAGGATGCAACGAGGCCCTCGTCCTGTCACGCCCCGACGTCGTGTCCGCGGTCCACCGGTCCTTCCTCGACGTCGGCGTGGACGTGGTCGAGACCGAACGCCTTCGGGGCCTTCGGGGTCGTCCTCGCCGAGTACGGGTTGCAGGACCGCGTCGAGGAGATCAACCTGGCCGCGGCGCGCATCGCCCGGCAGGCCGCCGACGAGGCGTCGACCCCGCAACACCGGCGCTGGGTGGCCGGGAACCTGGGTCCGGGGACCACGCTTTCCGACACTCGGTCAGATCCCCTACGTCGACGCTCCGCGACGACTACCAGGAGCAGGCCACCGCGCTCCTCGCCGGCGGCGTCGACCTCCTCATCATCGAGACCGTCTTCGACCTGCTCCAGGCCAAGGCGGCCATCAACGCCTGCCAGCGCGCCATGGTGGCCGTCGGACGACGCGTCCCGCTCCAGGTCCAGGTGACCATCGAGCTGACCGGTCGGATGCTGCCCGGGCACCGAGATCGGTGCCGCTCTGACCGCCCTCGAAGCCATGCGGCCCGACGTGATCGGGCTCAACTGCGCCACCGGGCCGGCCGAGATGGGCGAAGCCGTCCGCTACCTGGCCCAGCACTCCCGGATCCCGGTCGCCGTCCAGCCCAACGCCGGACTGCCCTCGGTCGTCGACGGCGCGATGCACTACGACCTCACCCCCGACCAGCTGGCCGACCATCTCGAACGCTTCGTGACCGAGCTCGGCGTGAGCGTCATCGGCGGGTGCTGCGGCACCACCCCGGACCATCTGCCGCGCCGTGGTCGAGCGCTGCCGGGACCTCGCCCCGCACGACCGGCATCCGGAGCCCGAACCCGCGGCCGCCTCGATCTACAGCGCCGTCCCCTTCCACCAGGAGACGTCGTTTCTCGTGGTCGGTGAGCGGACCAACGCCAACGGGTCGAAGAAGTTCCGCGACGCCATGCTGGAGGCCGACTGGGACACGACCGTGGCCATGGCCCGCGACCAGGTCAAGGAGGGCGCCCACGTCCTCGACGTGTGCGTCGACTACACCGGCGCCGACGGCGTCTCCGACATGAACGAGGTCGCCAGCCGCTTCGCCACCCAGGCCAGCGTGCCCCTCATGGTGGACTCCACCGAAGCCCCGGTGGTCGAGGCGGCTCTGCAGTGGATCGGCGGCCGCGCCGTCCTCAACTCCGTGAACCTCGAGGAGGGAGACGAGCCCGGCACCCGTCTCGACAAGTTCCTCACCCTGGCCCGGGAGTACGGCGCCGCCGTCGTCTGCACCTGCATCGACACCGAGGGCCAGGCCCGCACGGCCGACTGGAAGCTGCGTGCGGCCAGGGCCATCCACGACATCGCCGTCGACCGCTACGGTCTCGAGCCGTCGGACCTGATCTTCGATCCCCTCGTCCTCCCGCTGTCCACCGGAATGGAGGAGAGCCGGCGCGACGGCATCGAGACCCTCGAGGGGATCAGGCGCATCAAGGCGGAGCTCCCCGGGGTGTTCACCATCGTCGGTCTGTCGAACGTCTCCTTCGGCCTCACCCCCGCCGCCCGCCACGTCCTCAACTCGATGTTCCTCCACGAGTGCGTCGAGGCCGGTCTCGACGCCGCCATCGTCCACGCGGCGCGAATCCTCCCGCTGTCGAAGATCGACGAGAACGCCCGGGAGGTCTGCCTCGATCTCATCTACGACCGGCGCCGGGAGGGCTACGACCCGCTCTCGGAGCTGCTCACCATCTTCGAAGGCGTCTCGGCCGGCGCCGTCGAGGCCGAGGACCGCACCGGCTGGACGGTCGAGCGGCGACTCGAGCAGCGGATCGTCGACGGCGATCGCAACGGGCTCGAGGACGACCTCGACGAGGCGCTCGACCGAGGCACACCCCGCTCGCCATCGTCAACGACTTCCTCCTGGCCGGTATGAAGACGGTCGGTGAGCTCTTCGCCTCCGGCGAGATGCAGCTGCCCTTCGTGCTTCAGTCGGCCGAGACGATGAAGGCCGCCGTCTCCTACCTCGAGCCGCACATGGAGAAGGTCGACCAGGGCGGCAAGGGCGACGATCGTGCTCGCCACCGTCAAGGGCGACGTCCACGACATCGGCAAGAACCTGGTCGACATCATCCTCACCAACAACGGCTACGACGTGGTCAACCTCGGCATCAAGGTCGGTATCGCCGAGATGCTCCAGGCGGCCGAGGAGCACAAGGCCGACGCCATCGGCATGAGCGGGCTGCTGGTCAAGTCCACCCTCATCATGCGGGAGAACCTCGAGGAGCTGAACGGCCGCGGCCTGGCCCACATCCCGGTGCATCCTCGGCGGGGCCGCCCTCACCCGCACCTACGTGGAGCGCGACCTCCGCCAGGTCTACGAGGGCCGCGTCTTCTACGGCAAGGACGCCTTCGAGGGACTGCGCACCATGGACCGACTGGTCGAGCTGCCTCCGCAGCGGGGAGGACGATCCCGACCTTCGGGCGCGAGCTCGGCGGCCGCGACCCTGCCCCCGCGCAAGAGCCAGATCGACGCCAGTCGCCGTGGCCGAGCGCCCGACACGTTCGCCCGAGGTGGCGAAGGACAATCCCGTCTTCACCCCGCCGTTCCTGGGCAGCCGGGTGGCCAAGGGCATCGCCCTCGACGACATCGCCTCCTACCTCAACCTGACCGCGCTGTTCCGCAACCAGTGGGGATACCGCCCCGAGACGGGCGAGGACGATGCCGACTTCAAGGAGCGGGTCCGCAGCCGTGCTGCGCGAGGAGCTCGACAACGCCAAGGCCGCAGGACCTCCTGATCCCCCAGGTGGCCTGGGGATACTTCGCCGCCAATGCCGACGGCGACGATCTCGTCCTGTGGACCGACGAGACCCGCCGTACCGAGCTCCAACGCTTCTCCTTCCCCCGCCAGAACAAGGAGCCCTGGCTCTGCATCGCCGACTTCTTCCGTCCGGCCGAGTCCGGCGAGCCCGACTACGCCGCCTTCCAACTGGTCACCATGGGACCCACCGTGTCGGAGGCGGCCGGCGTGCTCTTCGCCGAGGACCGCTACTCGGAATATCTCCGCCTCCACGGGCTCGGTGTCGAGATGGCCGAGGCCCTGGCCGAGTACTGGCACCGGCGGATCCGCGAGGAATGGGGCTTCGCCGACGAGGACGGGCCCACCCTCACCGGGCTCTTCCGCCAGCAGTACCGAGGCGGCCGGTACTCATGGGGTTACCCGGCCTGCCCCGATCTCGAGGACAACGCCAAGGTCGTCGAGCTTCTCGGGGGCGACCGGATCGGGGTGACGGTGAGCGACGGCTTCCAGCTCCATCCGGAACAGACGACCGACGCCATCATCTGCCACCATCCCCGGGCCAAGTACTTCGTGGCCTGACGCGACTAGAGCGCCAGGGTCGCCCCGCCGTCGACGACGACCGCGGCGCCATTGATGAAGCCGGCCTGGCCGGAGCAGAGAAAAGCGACGACCTGACCGAAGTCGCCGGGATCGCCCATCGGGCCGCCACCCCCGCTACCAGCCAGTTGACGCATCCTTTCGGTGGCGTGCGGCCCGGGGCAGGCCAGGTTCAACGTGATCCCGGTCTGCTCGGCCGCCAGATCGGCGGCCGCGGTCTTGGCCCAGGCCCACAAGCCGACGCGGGCCGTGTTCGACAACGCCAGCCCCGGCAGGGGCTGGACGATCGAGTAGGACGAGATGCAGCAGATCCGGCCCCACCGCCGCGTCCGCAGGTGGGGGACGGCGGCGCGGACCAAGCGCACCGCGCTCAGGAGATTGGCCTCCACCGCACTCCCGATGGCGTTGTCGTCGACCTCGAGAGCCCGCCCCGGCGGTGGTCCCCCGGCGTTGGCGACCACGATGTCGATCTGGCCGTACCGTTCGACGGCGGCCGTGACCAACCGTTCCGGTACCTCGGGATCCGTGATGTCGGCGACGATCCCGAAGACGTCGGCCCCCGCGGCGCGGAGCTCCTGCTCGGCGTCGCCCGAGCGACTCCGCCCCTCGGGCGCACAGCACCACGCGCGCACCCTCCGCCGCCAGGGCCCCGGCGCTGGCTCGACCCAAGCCCCGCGACGAGGCGGTGACGAGGGCCACCCGTCCGGCGATCCCCAGATCCATCGTCGATCAGCGCGGTCCGACGGTGCGGCGCGACCCGCCGGCCGGGCGGTGACGACATCCCGGATGCCGCCGCCCGGCGATCAGGCGTCCACCACCACGAGAGCGTGGTCGGCGGTGTTGAGCGGATCCGGTCCTTCTTCGCCGACAACGACGATGTCCTCGAGGCGCATCCCGAAACGACCGGGGAAGTAGATGCCAGGCTCGACGGAGAAGACGTGGCCGGTGGCGAGTGGTGTGCGGTTCCCCGCCACCAGATAGGGATCCTCGTGCTCCTCGATGCCGATGCCGTGACCGGTCCGGTGGATGAAGTACTCACCGAGGTCGGCGTCCTCGATCACACCGCGGGCGACAGCGTCGACCTCCTCGGCCGCCATTCCCGGGTAGACGGCGGACACCGCCGCCTGCTGGGCCGCCAGCAGGACGGCGTAGCAGTCGGCCACCACGGGATCGGGCTCGCCGGTCACCACCGTCCGGGTGATGTCCGAGCAGTAACCGACGTCGGTCCCGTTGTCGTACTCGCCACCGAAGTCGCAGACGACGACGTCATTTCGACCGATCCGACGCGATCCCGGCTCGTGATGCGGACTGGCGCCGTTCGGTCCGCTCCCGACGATGACGAAGTTCACCCGGCGGTGGCCCTCGGCGAGCAGCCGCGCCGCGATGTCCTCGGCCACCTCGGCCTCGGTCCGCCCCACCAGGGGGATCTCACCTCCCTGGAGCTGGGCGGCCACGCGGTCGGCCGCCTGGGCGGCGGCGCGGAGCTGGACTATCTCGTCGGCGTCCTTGACCGCCCGAAGCGCCGATGTGACCGTCGAGGCACCCACCCAGCGGGTGGCGGGCAGGCGCTGCTGAAGGGCGAGAAGCGATGTCGCCCAGGCCCGGTCCGAGATACCGATCATGGCCGTGCGGGGCCCGAGAAGATCGGCGGCGACGGCGACGGGATCCTCGGTCTCGGTCCAGGGGCGCAGCGTAAAGGCCCCGGATTCTTCCGGGACCCGGTGAGCCTCGAGGGCGGGGATCACGAGCACCGCCTCGCCCTCGCGTGGAAGCACGAGCACGGTGAGGCGCTCGAGGGGCATGGCCCGGTAGCCCGTGAGCCACGGAAGATCGGCCCCGTGGGACAGAAGCAGGGCGTCGACCCCGCGCGCCGCCATGTGCTGGCGGACATGGTCCAGCCGCGCCGCTCGGCCGGCGTCGGGAGAGGTGGTCGAGCCCGACGGGGCAGAAGACGTCGAGCCGGTGGAGGAACGGGAGGTCACGCGGGACGCTCCCCGGCGAACGCATGGGCGGCCGTCGAGGATGGGCGCGAGTCCGCCCCGGCTGCCGCCGCCGCAGCGCGGGCGTGATAGCTCGAACGGGTGAGCGGCGACGCCTGGACGTGGGTGAAGCCCATTGCATCACCGATGTCTCTCAGCCGGTCAAATTCCTCCGGTGTCCACCAGCGCGCCACCGGGAGATGGGAGGCGGTCGGTCGGAGGTACTGGCCCATGGTGACGATGTCGACCCCGGTCGCCCCGGAGGTCCGCCAACGCACCGACAACTTCCGCCTCGGTCTCACCCATCCCCAGGATGATCCCCGACTTGACGATCAGGCCGGCGGCTTTGGCGCGGGCGAGCACGGACAGACTGCGGGCGTAGCCGGCCGACGGTCTCACCGCTCGTTGGAGCCGGGCGACGGTCTCGAGATTGTGGTTGAAGATGTCGGGCCGGGCCCGCGTCAGGGCGGCGACGGCCGCGTCGTCTCCCCTTGCAGTCGGGGACGAGGACCTCCACCGTCGTCGCGCGGGCAGCGTCGGCGGATCGCCTCAATGGTGGCGACGAACCCGGACGCACCGCCGTCCACCAGATCGTCCCGGGCGACGGCGGTGACGACCGCATGGGCGAGACCGAGGCGCTCCACGGCGGCCGCCACCCGCTCGGGTTCGTCGGGGTCCATCGGCAGAGGATGGCGGGTGTCGACGAGGCAGAACCCGCATGCCCGGGTGCACCGCTCACCGTTGATCATGAAGGTGGCGGTGCCGTCGGCCCAACACTCGAAGATGTTGGGACAGCCCGCCTCTTCGCAGACCGTCACCAGGTCGAGGTCGCGCATCGTGTGACGGAGGGCCAGGAAGTCGGTGCCCATCCGAGCGGGGACGCGCAGCCACGGGGGCTTGCGGGCAGAGAGCGCCAGTCCGCCGTCGGGATCCACACCGGCCTGGCGAAGGCGGATGCGGAGTCGTCCACGGGGAGCGCCGGCCCCCGGTCCGGTTCCGACCTTGGGCGCCGACCGACGCGACGCCCGGTCGACGTCCTGGCGGTCGACGGCACCATCGGGGGCCCATCGCAGAGCGGCATGGCGGGCCAGGAGATCGACGACGTCGGCCACGTTGGCGTCGATCCCTTCGGCGGTCACGGAGGTCACGGCCTTGCCGGCCAGTCCGCAGGGGATGATCCGATCGAACCAGGCCATATCCGGGTCGACGTTCAGAGCCAGTCCGTGCATCGATCGGCCACGGCTGACCCGGACGCCGATGGCGCAGATCTTGCGCGGCTCGCGACCGTCGGGCTCGATCCATACTCCGGGAAACCCCGATTGGCGTCCCGACGGCAGTCCGAGTTCCGCCAGGGTGTCGATCACCACCTGCTCGACGGCGTGGACGTGACCCGGTACGGCGCCGGGACCCATCGGGACGGTGACGATCGGATAGCCGACGACCTGACCGGGACCGTGGTAGGTGACATCGCCGCCGCGATCGGTCCGGATGAGTTCGGCTCCCACCGACTCGGGATCGACGAGCACATGGGCCGGATCGCCGTGGACCCCGAGGGTGAAGATGTCGGGATGCTCGAGGAGAAGGACGTAGTCGTCGGAGCTCCGGGCGTGGAGCGCACCCTGAAGAGCGTGGGCCTCGTGATACGGGACCCGACCGAGCCAACGGACCCGCAACATGGTTCTCCTCCGCCGGGTCAGAGCTCGGCGGCCCAGTCGTGGGTGTCGAGCAGTTCGGCGATCCGCGCCACGAATGCAGCCGCGTATGCGCCGTCGACGGCCCGGTGATCCCATGACAGGCACAGCAGTCCCACCGAATGGATGGCGATGGCTTCGATGCCGTCGTCACCGGTGACCACCACCGGACGTCGCTTCACGCCGTCGGTCGACAAGATGGCCACTTGCGGTTGATTGATGATCGGAGCCGTGAGGAACGTCCCGAACGGTCCGGCGTTGGTGATGGAGAAGGTCCCGCCCGAGATGTCATCGGCCGTCAGCTTCTTCGTCCGCGCCCGCGTGGCCAGCTCATGGATCCGGCGGGCCAGACCTCGCAGGGTAAGTTCCTCGGCGCGCTGGACGACCGGGACGATCAGTCCCTGATGGTTCAGGTCCACGGCGATGCCCAGGTTCACCTGATGGTGGACGATCAACGCGTCGTCGCCGACCGATGAGTTGAGATCCACCCATTCGTGCAGCGCTTCGACACAGGCCCGGGCGACGAAGGGAAGGTAGGTGAGGGAGAAGCCCTCCTCGCTCCGGAACTGCTCGCCGTGGGCACGCCTGACCCGCTCGATGTTCTCGTAGTCGGCCTCGAGGACGACGAGCGTGTGGGGCGACGTGGCCTTCGAACGGACCATGTGTTCCGCCGTCCGGCGCCTGATGTTGGTGAAGGGCACGACCTCATCGGTGCCGGCTCGCACCGACGCTGGTGCCGGAGCGACCTGAGTGGCCGGGGCGGCGGACGCCGGAGCGGGCGCGGCGACGGGCGGGGGCGCGGCGGCCGACGCGGGCACGGCGGCAGGCGGTGGCGCGGCGGCAGGCGGGGGTACCGGAGCTGCGGGCGCGGGAGGCGGTGGTACCGGAGCTGCGGGTGCGGGAGGCGGCGTCGGAGCCGCGGCGGCCGGAGCCGCGGCAGGCGGAGGTGCGGGAGGAGCCGTCGGTGTCGGCGCCGTCGGGACCGTGGTCGCGGACGGAGCACCGCCCGAGCGCTCCTCGTCGATCAGGGCGAGGACGTCGGAGCGGGTGATCCTGCCCCCGAGACCGGTACCGCGGACCTCGGACGGGTCGAGACCGTGCTCGTCGAGGAGACGGCGGACGACCGGCGAGAGCACAAGACTTGACGCCTCGCCCGATCCGTTCCCGCCACCGACGGGTGGAGAGTCGGCGGGTGTCGGGATGGTGGCCGCCACCGGGGCCGGTTGGGCCGGCGGTGGTGGCGGCGGCGCGGGCGGAGTCGGCGCTTCGGCCGTCAGCGGTGCCGTTGGGGCAGTCGCCACGGGAGCGGGCGGCACCTCGGCGGCGGGTGCGGGGGGCGGCACGGCGGGTGCGGCTGCGGGTGCGGGCGCCGGCGGTGGGGGTACAAGAGCGGGGGGTGCCTCGACCGCGGGGGGTGCCTCGACCGCGGGTGCCGCCGGCACCGGAGGTGCAGCCGTCGCCGCGGCACCGTCAGAGACGACGGCGAGAACGGTACCGACATCGACGGTGTCGCCCTCGGGGACCCGGATCTCGGCGAGGACACCTCCGGCGGGCGAAGGGACCTCCGAGTCGACCTTGTCGGTCGACACCTCGAAGAGAGGCTCGTCGCGCGTCGATGGTCTCGCCGACGGACTTCAGCCACTTGGTGACGGTCCCTTCGGTCACCGTCTCACCGAGTTGGGGCATGACGACGTCAGCCAAGGTGCAACCCCCTGCCCGTCAGAGCCAGGACGGTTTCGCCGAACGACTCGGAGAGCGTCGGGTGCGGCTGGATGAACTGGCCGATCTCGTCCGGCGTGGCCTCCCAGTTCACCGCCATGTAGCCCTGACCGAGTTGTTCTGTCACCCACGGTCCGACCATGTGGACCCCGAGGATCCTCCCCGCACGTCCGTCGGGCATCCGCTCGGTGACCACCTTGACCAGGCCGTCGGTCTCCCCCACGATCCGGGCCCGACTGTTGCCGCCGAACGGATCCTTCTTCACCAGCACATCGAGACCGGAGTCGCGGGCCTGGGTCTCGGTCAACCCGGCGAAGGCCACCTCGGGATGGCAGTAGATGCACCAGGGGACCCGGGTGTACTCGACGGGGACCGCCGGTTCCCCGAGAATCCCTTTGACGGTGAGGATGCCTTCAGCGAAGCCCACGTGGGCCAGCTGCGGGGTGTCGACGACGTCTCCCGCGGCCCAGATCCCGTCGGCCGCTGTCCGCATGTACTCGTCGACCACCACGAAGCCCCGCTCGTCCACGACGACGCCGGTTCCCTCGTTCACGAGCCCCGCGGTCAAGGGGCGGCGACCCACCGAGAGGATGACGGCGTCCACCGCCACCTGCTCCCCGTCGCCGAACGTGACCGTCGTGCCGGTGACGTTCGGCGTGTGACCCGTGACCTTGACGCCGGTGTGGACGACGATGCCGCGCTTGCGGAAGGAGCGGGCCACGACCGAGATCACATCCTCGTCGCACCCAGTCAACAGCGAGGGCAGTGCCTCGAGGATCGTCACCTGGCTGCCGAGGTCGGCGAACATCGACGCGAACTCGCAACCGATCGCGCCACCTCCGATGATGGCGACCGACGCCGGGGGGGTGTTGAGGGAGAGGACCTCGTCGGAAGTGAGGATCAGCCGTCCGTCGACACCGAAGCCGGGGATCGTCCGCGGCACCGAACCCGACGCCAGAACGACGTGGCGACCCGAGAGCTCGACGGTCTGGTCCGAGCCGGTGACCCGGACACGCCGGTCGGGAAGGAGTTCGCCGGATCCGTCGAAGCTGGTGATCCCCCGGCCTTTCATCAGGCCCACGAGTCCTTTGTAGAGGGTGTCGACCACTTTCTGCTTCCGGCCCTGGCTGACGGAGAAGTCGACGATCGGCTGTCCGGCCTGGACGCCGAATTCCTTGGCTCCGGCCACCGTCCGCATCACGGACGCGGTCTCGAGGAATTCCTTGGCCGGGATGCAGCCGCGGTGCAGGCAGGTGCCCCCCATCTTGTCGCGCTCGACGACGGCGATGGACAGACCGGCCGACGCGCCGTAGAGGGCAGTGGCGTAGCCGGCAGGACCACCACCGATCACGACGACATCGAACTCGTTGTCTGCGGTCGTCGTCATCACCTCCTGTGGGCGAGCCCACGAACACTCCGTCGATCCGCGGGTCAGCCTATCGGGGGCGCATCGGCGGGGGGACCCCCCGTCGGGCACGCGTCGGGGCGGGAGAGACGAGGTCCCGCTACAGCTCCGGGGGCAGCGGAAGGGGACGCCGGCCGGCGAAACCGTCCTCGGGAAGGTGCCACCACGCCAGGTCGTCCTCGCCGAGCTGCCAGCAGAGCTGGACGACGCGTCCGCTGGGGTGGAGCGAGGGAAAGTCCACCAGCCCTCGGGCCGGGTCGCGCAGCACGATCCCCTCCTCTTCGAGCTCGGCCCGGGCCTGCTGTGGATCGAGGTCGAGCGGAGCGTCGTCCGCCGTCGCCGCCGCGCGTACGGTGGCGTGACCGTTCTTGCCCGCCCGGACGCCCAGGTCCGCGGCGCGGCGCAAGAGGGAGAGAATCCGCCGCAGTCGAGGGAGATACGCGCGGGCTTCGTCCTCGGTGAAGTACCGCACCCGACGTCCTCTACGACGCCGGGTGCGTGCCGCCGACCTTGAGGCGCTCGGCGAGGCCGGCGAACCGCTCGCGCGCCAGCTGTGGCCAGACGTCGCGGACTCCCCGGGGGTGGAAGGCATCCGACGCCCGGCACAGAGCGTCGTCCTGCTCGTCGGAGAGCTCGAGATCGGCGGCCGCCGCGTTGACCTCGACCTGGGCGACCGAGCTGGCACCAGGTATCACCACGACATTGGGCCGGCGGATCAGCCAGGCCAACGCCACCTGCGACGGGGTGGCGTCGTGGGCCGTCGCCACCTCCCTCAGAACGTCGATCAGCGGCTCGGCCAGCCGCAGGTTCTCGGGAAGGAAGGCGGGCGAGTTGACCCGGACCATCCCGGCGGGACGGTGCTCGGCGTCGTACCGGCCGGAGAGAAGGCCCTGGGCGAGCGGGCTGTAGGCGATGATCAACCGGTCGTTCGCCTGCGCCCACGGGAGCAACTCGCGTTCGGGGCGGCGGTCCACCAGGTTGAAGGGCACCTGATTCGAGAGGACCGGTCGCCCGAGTGCCCGATCAGCGGCCTGCCAACGGGCCAACGCGTAGTTCGATACCCCGGCAAACCGGATGAGACCTTCGTCGATGAGCCGACCAAAAGCGGGCATGGTGGACGACAACGGGACGACCGGATTGGGCTGGTGGATCTGGTAGAGATCGATGCTCTTCATGTCGAGACGTCGGGTGCTGCCGCGCGCCCGCTGCAGCACGACGGGCCCGACGGGGAGGACGGGGAAGATCTTGGTGGCCACGAAGGCGTCGTCGCGCCGGCCCGCGAGCGCCCGGCCGAGGATCCGCTCGGAACGACCGAAGGCGTAGATCTCGGCCGTGTCGAACAGGGTGATCCCGACATCGAGGGCCCGGTGGACGATGGCGACGGCTTCGCGCTCTGCGTACTCGGTGCCGTATCCCCACTCCCGTGAGCCGAATTGCCACGTCCCGAGACCGATGGCCGACATCCGGGCTCCGCCGACCTCGACGTACTTCATCGGCGCCGTAGGCCTCTCATCGGGTGTGCCGACCGCTCACCGGGCGACGTCCAGAGCGCTCACTTGGGGGGCATCCGGATCCCGCCGTCGAGGCGGATCACCTCGCCGTTCAGGTAGGAGTTCTGGGCGATGTGGGCGACGAGCTGGCCGTACTGGAGGGGCTGGCCGAGCTTCTTGGGGAACAGCACCGACTGGGCCAGCGCGTCACGCTGCTCGTCCGGAAGCATCCCGAGCAGCGGCGTGTCGAAGAGTCCGGGGGCGATGGTGACGACCCGGATGCCGACGGGTGCCAGGTCGCGCGCCGCCGGGAGCGTCATCCCCACCACGGCCCCCTTCGACGCCGAGTAGGCCAGCTGACCGACCTGACCGTCGAAAGCGGCGACGGACGCCGTGTTCACGATGACGCCGCGCTCGCCGTCGGCCAGGGGCTCGGTCACCGCCATGGCCGACGCCGCCATGGTCATGACATGGAAGGTGCCCAGGACGTTCAGATCCTGGATGAACTTGAACGCCTTGGGGTCGTGCGGCGAGTTGTCGCGGTTGATGACCCGACCCACCCATCCCGTCCCGGCGCAGTTGACCGCCACCCGGAGGTTCCCCCCGACGGCCGCCTGGTCCACCGCCCGTTGACAGTCCTCCGGGTCGGTCACGTCGCCGGCGACGTAATCGGCGCCGATCTCGTCGGCCAGTTGTTTGGCCCCCTCTTCGTTGCGGTCGAAGATGGTGCAGCGGACGCCGAGCGACTGAAGCGTCCGCGCCGTCCCGGCGCCGAGTCCGGAGGCACCACCGGTGATAACGGCCGACGATCCTTTGAGCTCCATATTCCGCATGCTACGGGCCGTCGCCTCGACGCCGCCAAAACCCCGCCCTCCGGGGCCGTCAGCAGGGAGCGTGATCCGGGGAGCCTCAGTCGGGGAAGACGTCGCCGGACTCCCTGCGTTGGGTTGCCGCCGCTTCCGTGGCGAGCAGGTCGACCCGGTCGTTCATGGTGTCGCCCGAATGCCCCTTCACCCAGCCGAAGCGGACGGACCGGCTCGGATCGAGAGCGAGCTCGATCAGCGGCTCCCACAGGTCGCGGTTGGCGACCGGTTTGCCGGCGCTGTTGCGCCATCCCCTCCGACGCCACCCCTCCCACCACCGGTCGCGGAAGCAATTCACGACGTAGGTCGAGTCGCTCATCACCAGCACCGGCCCTTTCAAGGCCTCCAGGGCCTTGGCGACGGCGGTGATCTCCATCCTCTGGTTGGTCGTCTGCGGTTCGGCTCCGCTCGCGTACGGGCCGGCGGGAACAGCCCAGGCCCAACCTCCCCGGCCGGGATTCCCGAGGCAGGAGCCGTCGGTGTAGACCACGGTCTCTCCCTCGACCGGCACCGGCGGTTCCGAGGGTCGGGTACGGGGGGACGGCACGGGACTCAAGCTAGACCGGCGGAACGTGACCAAAGGCCCTATCTCGCGGAGCGTGACGAGCCGACACTGGCTGGAGGACGGTCCATACGGGCCGTGAAGGAGGTTCCCGGATGTGGTCGCACCGCACAACGCTCGGCAGGGATGTCGCCCGGCATTGGGCACACCGGGAAGGGACCGCGGGCGCCCCGCCCCGGGGGACGCGGGTACTCATCGAAGAGGCCGACGGGGCCGAAGCCCTCGCCTATTGGCGCCTTCTCACCGACAACGGGTACTCGGTGCAGTGGTGCCCGGGCCCCGACGGCCCCACCGGGGGCCGGTGTCCGCTGGTGTCAACCGGGCATTGCGACCTGGTCGAGCGCGCCGATGTGGTGGTGTCGGCGCTGGGGATCGACCGTGAGCCGTCGCGGAAGGTCATCGAGGCCATCCGCGGACTGCATCCGGAGACACCAGTGGTGATTCAAGCGTCCCGACGCGAGTACACCCGTTGGGCCCCCCTGTTCGACGGGGACGAGGTTCTGCAGATTCCGGTCACCGGCCCGGCGCTGCTCGCCTCGGTCGAGGGAGCCCTCGCCCGGCGGTGATAAGGCCCGAAGGCCCGAAGGCCCGAACGCCTGGCGGCCAGAGAGATGCGTGGGAGCAAGCGTGGGACGGTGAGTAGTTAACCAAACGCCAAGTGAGGCTCATCATCGGTGGTGATGTGCCTCAGGGTCACGAGGGGGGAGGATGGGCCTGATCCCCTCACCGAGACGAGGTCACGGATCCCAGGTCTCACGTCATCTCTCCGACGTTGGGAGTGAAGGAGGGGCGCCCAAGCGCCCCTCCTTCCAATTAGGGGGCCCGACCGTATTGAAACCCGGCGCCCATGGGCCACCGACGGAGGGGGCACCCGTAGGCTGGGGAGGTGCTCTTCGACGGAATGTCGCACCAGCTTCCCGACATCGATCCTGACGAGACGGCCGAATGGATCGACTCGTTCGATGCCGTCGTCGACGCCGAAGGTCGGCCCCGGGCGCGGTTCCTGCTCATGAAGCTCCTGGAACGGGCACTCTCCAAGCAGGTCGACTTCCCGGCCACGGTCTCCTCGCCCTATGTGAACACGATCCCCCGGGACCAGGAGCCCTGGTTCCCGGGCGACGAGTACCTCGAGCGCCGGATCCGGGCCTACATCCGCTGGAACGCGGCGGTGATGGTGACGAGGGCCAACCACCGTTCGGAGGGGATCGGCGGCCATCTCGCCACCTACGCCTCCTCGGCCTCGCTTTACGAGGTCGGCTTCAACCACTTCTTCCGGGGGAAGTCCGACGGCGGGTTCGGGGACATGGTCTTCTTCCAGGGCCACGCCTCCCCCGGGATCTACGCCCGGGCCTTCGTGGAGGGCCGGTTGTCGGAGGACCAGCTCGACCACTTCCGTCAGGAGGTCTCGGGCCGCGGTCTACCGTCGCTACCCCCACCCGCGGCTGCTCCCCGACTTCTGGGAGTTCCCCACCGTCTCCATGGGACTCGGGCCGCTGCACCGCCATCTACCAGGCCCATGTGAACCGCTATCTCCTCGAACCGCGAGCTGGTCGACACCTCCGCCTCCCGGGTCTGGTGCTTCGTGGGCGACGGCGAGCTCGACGAGGTCGAATCGACGGGGGCGCTGTCGGTGGCCGGCCGGGAGCACCTCGACAACCTGATCTTCGTCGTGAACTGCAACCTCCAGCGCCTCGACGGGCCCGTCCGGGGCAACGGGAAGATCATCCAGGAGGCCGAGGCCACCTTCCGCGGCGCGGGATGGAACGTGATCAAAGTCGTCTGGGGCTCGAAGTGGGACGAGCTGCTCGCCCGTGACATCGACGGGGTCCTGCTCGACAAGATGAACACGACCCCCGACGGCGAGTTCCAGAAGTACGCCACCGAGTCCGGCGCCTATGCCCGGGAGCACTTCTTCGGACCCGATCCGCGACTGCGCCGGATCGTCGAGCATCTCTCCGACGAGGAGATCCAGGCGCTCCCGCGTGGCGGCCACGACTACCGGAAGCTCTACGCCGCCTACAAGATGGCCACGGAACAGGCCGGGCAGCCCACGGTGATCCTGGCCAAGACGGTGAAGGGCTGGACCCTCGGTCCCGAGATCGAGGCCCGCAACGCCACCCACCAGATCAAGAAGATGACGAAGGCCCAGTTGCTGACGCTGCGGGACCGGCTCTACCTGCAGGAGGAGATCCCCGACGGGGCCCTCGATGCCGACCAACCCCCCTACTACCGGCCGCCGGTGGGGTCCCCCGCCCACGAGTACCTGTCGGCCCGGCGCAAGGTCCTGGCCGGTCCGCTTCCGTCCCGGGTGGTCCGTCCCCGACCGGCCGAGCCGCCGCTCAGCGCCGTGTTCTCCGACCTGACGGTCGGGTCCGGGACCCAGGCCGTCTCGACCACGATGGCCTTCGCCCGGCTACTGCGCAATCTCGTGCGCGACCCCTCGATCGGCCGGCTGGTGGCACCGATCGTCCCCGACGAGGCCCGGACCTTCGGTCTCGAGCCCCTGATCGCCGAATCCAAGATCTACGCCCCCGAGGGCCAGCGCTACACCCCGGTCGACTCCGACCTCATCCTCCGCTACGCCGAAGACCGCAAGGGCCAGGTCCTCGAGGAGGGGATCACCGAGGCCGGATCGATGGCGTCGTTCATCGCCCTGTCCACGGCCTACGCCACCTGGGGCCAACCGATGCTCCCGATCTACCTCTTCTATTCGATGTTCGGCTTCCAGCGCACCGGCGACCTGATGTGGCTGCTCGGCGACATCCGCGGCCGGGGGATCCTGGCCGGCTGCACCGCCGGCCGGACCACACTCCAGGGCGAGGGTCTCCAGCACGACGACGGCCATTCCCCCCTCCTCGCCTCGGTCAATCCGGCCGCCCGGATCTATGACCCTTCGTTCGCCTACGAGATCGCCGTGATCATGGAGGAAGCCGTCCGGTCCACCCTCGGACCGGAGCCCGAGGACAGGTTCTGGTACCTCACCCTCTACAACGAGAACTACGTGATGCCGCCCCTCCCCCCGGCGAGGCCGGTGACGTGATCCGGGCCGGAATCCTCCGGGGGATGTACTGCTTCGTCGGGCCGGCCGTGGTCGCCGCGGTGGGCGGCGCCCGAAGGGCCACGCTGCTGTTCTCGGGACCGATGTGGCAGATAGCCATGGAGGCGCGCGAGATCCTGGCCCGGGACTGGTCGGTGACCGCCGACGCGTACTCCGTCACCTCGTACACCGAGCTCCGCCACGACGCGCTCTCGGCCGAGCGTTGGAACCGCCTCCATCCGGGCGAGGCGGGGCGGACGCCGTTCGTGACCGAGGTGCTGGCACGCGGGGCCGGACCGGTCGTGGCCGTGACGGATTTTCTGAGGGCCGTACCGGATCAGGTGGCGCGGTGGGTGCCGCGGCCGTTCACCTCTCTCGGGACCGACGGGTTCGGTCGTTCCGACACGCCGCGCCGCACTGCGCCGTTTCTTCGAGGTCGACGCCGCCCACGTCGTGGTGGCGGTGCTCTCGGCACTGGCGGGCGACGGGGAGGCGAAGACGGACGAGGTGGCCGAGGCGATGGAGAGATACGGCATCGACCCCGACACCTCCGATCCGTGGGCCGTCTGAGGTCGCTCCTTATCCGGGGGCCGTGTCCCGGTGGTACGAACCGGGTTCGGGAGCTCCGGTGGTGATCGCCAGTCTGTTCCAGGCGTTGATATCGATGACGGCGTAGACGATCTCCGTCAATTCGTCGGGTGGGAAGAGAGCGGCGGCGGCGTCGATCACGGTCTGCGGGACCTGAGTCTGCGAGACGAGGGTGACGGCTTCGGTGACGGCCAACGCGGCACGTTCGCGAGCGGAGAAGAAGGGTGTCTCTCGCCACGCGCTCAATGCGTAGAGTCGCTGCTCGGTCTCACCGGCGGCCCGGGCGTCCTTCGCATGCATGTCGATGCAGTAGGCGCAGCCGTTGATCTGGGAGGCACGCATCTTGATCAACTCGAGCAGCGCCGGATCGATGGTGGATCTCTTGACCGTCTGGCTCGATGCGTGGAGAGCCTGGTAGCCCTCGGACCAGAAACGGAACTGGCTCTTTCGGCGGTCGGACACCGACGGAGCGTATCCAGGCGGGCCCCGCTGGTGGACGACCGTCTTGACCCCGTCGGTGAGGGTACGCGACCCGGTGACGAGGCGGGACGTCAACCGGTCGAGTCCGGAGGAGATGGCGGGTCGAGGCGACGTTCGAACACGAGCTCGTGGCGGACGGCGATCCCGTCGGGACCCACCAGGGGGATCGACGGCTTCACCCGCCGGGAGGCGGCGACACCGTCGCTGATGGTCGCCACCAGGTCCATTCCCCATCGCCCGTAGAAGCCGACGGCCCGGACGTTGTCATTGGTGGTGACGAGCCAGAGGCGCCGCGCCTGTGTCGTCCGGGCATGGGTGAGGACCGCGTCCATGAGTGCCCGTCCGGTGCCGGCGCCCTCGCGGTCGACTTGGATCGTCACGACCTCGACCTCGTCACCCACTGGGGCGAAGGTGAGGAGACCGATCGGGCGCTCCCCGGCGAGGGCGACGAACCCCGGGAGACCGGCCGCATCCACGAGCGCGCCCATCCGGGCCACCGTGGTCGATCCCCAGACCCGGCAGAGGGCCTCCTGCTTCCAGAACCGGTCGTCGTCGCTGAGCGGCCGGACCACCACGTCCCGATCCTCGCGCGCCGACCCGGGGAGCGACTCCCGGAGGTCCCCGACGGTCGGGACGCGGCCTACAGTTCTCGGTATGACCACGCTCCGACTGTCCGGCGATCCCGAGGCCGACACACTGCTGTCCACGGATCCGCTCGCCCTCCTGATCGGCATGGTTCTGGATCAGCAGGTCCCGTTGGAATGGGCCTTCGCCGGGCCCGCCGAGCTCCGGCGCCGACTGGACCGCGATCTGGACGCCCGGGAGATCGCGTCGATGGACCCCGAGGCCTTGGCCGGGGCCTTCTCGGCCAAGCCGGCGCTGCACCGGTATCCCGGATCGATGGCGGGCAGGGTCCAGGAACTGTGCCGGACTCTGGTCGCCTCCTACGGCGGTCGGGCCGAGGGAGTCTGGCAGGGGGCGGCTTCCGGGACGGAATTGCTCGATCGCGTCCGAGCGCTCCCGGGGTTCGGCGAGCAGAAGGCGAAGATCTTCGTCGCCCTCCTCGGCAAGCAGCTCGATGTTCGTCCCGACGGGTGGCGTGAGGTCTCATCGCCCTACGGCGACCCGGACACGTTCCGCTCGGTGGCCGACATCACCGACGCGGACTCCCTAGACCGGGTCCGGGCGTTCAAGCAGGAGATGAAGGCCAAGGCCAAGGCCAAGGCCGGCCAGACAACAGCGAAGACGACGCCGGCCAAGAAGGGCGCGGCGGTGAAGAAGACCCCGGTGGCCACGAAGCGAGCGACGGCGAGCGCCGGCAAGCGTTGACGGAATCCGACGCGGTCCCCCCCGGCACCATGGTGGCGGGCCGGAGGCTCTACCTGTGCTCGGCGGACCGCCCCGATCTCGGCGCCTTCCTGTCCGCGTGCATCCAAGGCGGTGTGGACATCGTCCAATTGCGCGACAAGCACCTCGACGCCCGCGCCACCGTCGCCCGCGGTCGGCTGGCGGCACGCGTGTGCGCCGACCACGGCGTGCCCTTCATCTTGAACGACCGTCCGGATCTCGCCCTCGATGTCGGCGCCGACGGCGTCCATGTGGGCCAGGACGACGCCTCTCCGACCCTGGCGCGTCGGATCCTGGGGCCGGCCGCGGTAGTGGGCCTGTCGACACACGCTCCCGCGCAGCTCGATGCCAGCGCCTCCGAGCCCGTCGACTACGTCTCCGCCGGACCGGTGGAGGCGACACCGACGAAGCCCGGGCGTCCCGGGACCGGGACCGGGTACGTCACCTACGCCGTCGGGCGGACCACCAGGCCGGTGTTCGTCACCGGGGGCGTCACCCCCGAGACCGTGGCGCCACTGGCCGCCGCCGGCGCCCGGTGCTTCGTCGTCGTCCGCTTCCTGACCGAGTCCGACAACCCCCGGGCGTCGGCCCGCGCCCTGCGCGATGCCGTCGACGCGACGGTGCCGGGTCCGACGTTCAGGTCACCACACCCCCACGGAGCCGACGCCCAGGGGCAGGCTGGCCAGTCCGGCGGCTGACGCGCAGGCCGTCGCCACGCCGGCGCCCCAGGGCGCCGGTCCGGCCAGGGTGGCGTTGGGAGACGCGTACGGTGAGAAGGAGCCGGCCACAGCACCACCGGTGATCGTGATGCTCGTCATGGCCACGGCGCCGGTGACCAAGAACGGTGGCGGCTGTGTCCACATGGTCGGCGTGCCTGCGGGTGTGGTCCACGTCAACTTGAATTTGCCCGGGGGGGTCGGGGTGATGGCGGAGCCACTGAACACGGTGCTGCATTTGTTGGCGCCACCCGTTGACATGAACTTGAGCTTCCCCTTGATCTTTCCCAGTTGGGGATTGCCGAAAGAGGTGACACACGGGCTCGTCGTGGTGCCCAATGTCGCCGTGATCGTGAAGACCTCAGTGGGTGAGACGCCGCCCGTCTTGAGGTGCGGGGAGAATTTGATGATGCCGTTCCATGTCCGGCATGCCACCGTGCCCGGGAGGACGGGCGAATTCTGCGCGGCGCCCGCACCGGGCCCCGTCAACGTCAAAAAGAGCACCGGCAGCGTCACCACGACGATGATGGATGTGACCTTTCGAGTCATGTGAGGCCCCCGTCTCTCGTTGGAACCCCCTGAGCCTCAGAGGATGTCGTCAGTGTTCCACACAGTGACTTCCGATTCGAGCGGGAGTCCGTCCCGGTCGACCGTCAGGGGGTCTGGCGTTCGAGCCAACCCACGAGCAGAGCCATGGCACGGGGATCGGCGCGCAGACGATGGCCGGCGCCACCGATCACCCGAAGCTCGGCGTCACGCCCCGCGGCCTCGGCCAGGACGCGGGCATCGGACAACGGGACCTCGTCGTCGTCGACGCCGTGGACGACGAGGACCGGGCGCGGCGCCAACGCGGCACTGGCCTCGGCGGGGCGCAGCGTGGTGAAGCCCGCGGCCCAGGCGGGTATGTCGGGGGGGAAATCCGGCGTGCGGACGACGCCGACACGACGCGCGAATTCGAGCATCCCGTCGACGTCCTGAGCCCAATCGGCGAAGGTGGCCGGCGACCCGAAGCAGGCCACCCCCCGGACACGTTGGTCGGCGGCCGCCAGACACAGTGCGAGCGCCCCGCCAGTGCCGAAACCGACGAGCCAGACCCCCCCGCCGGAGACGAGCCCGGCCCCGTGGGTGACGAAGGCCCGGAGGTCCTCGAACCACCCGTCGAGGGAGAAGTCGCCCTCCGACGGTCCGATCCCCCGGAAGCAACCCGCCACCACACACCGGCCCGACTCCGCGGCCAGGCGGTCGGCCAGAGCGGGCAGGCTGTCACCGGTACTCTCGGCCGCGTCCAGGCCGAGGGGAAAACCGTGGCAGAGAACGACGGCGGCGGCGAGTGGGCCCGACGCCGTGATCTCGGGCGCCACGTGTACGGCCAAGGCGCCGGCGGGGCCGTCGAAGCTCTCCCATGCCCGTGCCATCAGCTCGCCCCACTCCCGCCGGAGCCGTTGCGACCGACCTCAGGTCGCCACGACGATCGGCGTCTTCAGTATCGCCCGGGGGCGGGCGTCAGATGCCGATGCGCTGGGCCAGAAGCTCACGGTGGTAGCTGGGGTCCCCGAGCAACAGCTCCGACGACTTGGCCCGCTTGAAGTAGAGGTGCGCGTCGTGCTCCCAGGTGAACCCGATACCGCCGTGGATCTGGATGTTCTCGGCGGCGGCGTGGAAGTAGGCCTCCGAGCAGTAGGACTTGGCCAAGCTGGCCACGACCGGGAGTTCCTCGGAGTCGTCGGCGGCCGCCCAGCCGGCGTAGTAGGCGGCGGACTTCGCCGACTCCACTTCGAGAAGCATGTCGGCACACTTGTGCTTGATGGCCTGGAACGAACCGATCGGACGACCGAATTGGATCCGCGTCTTGGCGTAGTCGACCGCCATGTCCAGGCAGCGCTGCGCGCCTCCCACCTGCTCCGCGGCGAGGGCGACGGCGGCGAGGTCGAGCGTGCGCGACAGGGTCGGCCCGGCGCCGCCTTCCTCGCCCACGAGCCGGGCCTCGGTCCCCGAGAATTCGATCCGGGCCTGCTTGCGGGTCTGGTCCATGGTGGCGAGCGGCGTGCGGGTCAGCCCCGCCGAGTCCCCCTCGACGGCGAAGAGGCTCACACCCTTGCCGGTGCGACCGGCCACCAGAATGAGACCGGCCGTGTGCCCGTCGATCACGAACATCTTGTGTCCGTCGAGCTTCCAACTCCCCGCCTTGCCGGTGGCGGCGAGGGTGACGCCGTCGAGGTCCCACCGACCGGTGTCCTCCGTCAGTGCCAGAGTGGCGATCGTCTCACCGGCGGCGATGCCGGGCAGGAGATCCTTCTTGGCGCCCTCGTCCCCGCACGACAGCAGGGCGTTGGCGGCCAGGGCCACGGTCGAGAAATAGGGCGCGCAGAGCAGGGCGGCGCCCATCTCCTCGAAGATGACGGTGAGCTCGACGTATCCGAATCCGACACCGCCGTATTCCTCGGGAATGGCGATCGCCTGGAGGCCGAGCTGCTCGCCCATCTGCTTCCAGACAGCCGGGTCGAACCCTTCGGTCGTCTCCATGAGACGCCGAACCTCGGTCATCGGCGACTTGTCCTCGAGAAAGCGGCGCACCGAGCGGCGCAGCTCCTCTTGTTCCTCGCTGAAGGCGAAGTTCATGGGTCGATCCCCCTCGACGGTCCCCGGGATCGTCGGGTCCCCCGGGCGGATTGGCGACGGTCGTTGTCTACCAGACGGGGGCCGTTGTTGACCACCGGGTCAATAGACTGGCGGCCGCGGACACCCCTCCCGCCGCGCCCGAGCTGCGGGTCTCTACCCGAGGAGAGAACGTGCTCCATTACGAGGACAGCCTGGTCGAGGTCCACCGTGTCGTGGTCGGCCCCATGGACAACAACGTGCACGTCATTCGGTGCAAGGAGACGGGAGATGCCGTCCTCGTGGACGCGGCCAACGAGCACGAGCTGCTGCTCGAGATGTGCCAGGAGCTCGGAGTGCGGCAGGTGGTCGAGACCCACGGCCACTGGGACCACATCCAGGCCGTCCCGGCCGTGCGCGACGCCGGCTTCTCCGTGTCGGTGTCGGCCGCCGACGCCGGCATGCTGCCGTCGTATGACCTGCTCCTCGAGGACGGCGCCGTCCTCGAGGTGGGTCGGCTGCGCCTGGAGACGATCGCCAATCCTGGACACACCCCGGGGTCTGTCTCGTTCTTTCTCCACGAGACGCCGCTTCTCTTCAGCGGGGACACCCTCTTCCCCGGCGGACCGGGGAACACGAAATTCGAAGGCGGGGACTTCGGCACCATCATCCGATCGATCGAGGAACGGCTCTTCCGGCGGTTCGGTCCTGAGACCGTGGTTCTCCCCGGCCACGGCGCCGACACGACCATCGGGAACGAGAGCCCACACCTCCAGGAGTGGATCGATCGCGGCTGGTGAGGTGGGCTGCCACGCGAGGCGGGCTCCGGCGTGAGGCGGGCGCCGGCACCGGGTGGGTGCCGACCGACTACGGGAAGAGTCCGCGCGCCGAGATGGCCGCAGCCAGGCGGTCGATGGCCACGACTCCGGCGGCGCGGCGCATCGACACCCCCATCTTCGTCGACCTATCCCAGACGTCGACGAAGGCGTCGTCCATGGTCCGGGCCAGGCGCGTGGCCACGAGGTCCTCGTCCCAGGCGTAGCCTTGCCGGCTCTGCGCCCACTCGAAGTACGACGCCGTGACCCCGCCGGCATTGGCCAGGATGTCGGGGACGATCGTGACCTGACGCTCCGCCAGGATCTGGTCGGCCTCGGGTGTGGTGGGACCGTTGGCCGCCTCGACCACCACCGACGCCTTCAGGGCCTTGGCCGCGGCCCCGTCGATGGCACCCTCGAGGGCGGCGGGTACGGCCAGTTCGGCGTCGACCCCCCAGAGGTCGTCGCCGCTGATCGCCTGGCCCCCGTCGAACCCCACCACCGACCCGGTCCGGGCCACGTGGTCGGACAGCTCAGCGGCGTCGATGCCGCCCGGGTTGTAGACACCACCTCCGACGTCGGAGACGGCCACCACCCGCATGCCCGCCGACGCCAGCAGGAAGACCAGGGGGCCGCCCACCTTGCCGAAGCCCTGGACGATGGCTCGTGCGCCGGCCAGCTCCATCTCCTTGGCGGCGAAGACGGACCGGACACACCGGACCACCCCGGACGCCGTGGCCCCCGAGTGCAGCGGCATGCCGCCGACGGCGAGAGGCTTCCCCGTGACCCCGGCCGGCATCGATCGGCCCTGCAACATGTCGAGGGTGTCGAGCAGCCAGGCCATGACCCGTTCGTCGGTGTTCACGTCCGGCGCGGGAATATCGCGCTCAGGCCCGAGGAAGGTGGCGATCTCGTAGGTGTAGCGGCGGGTCATGCGCTCCAGCTCGCCCGACGACATGCGGTGGGGGTCGCAGCGGACACCGCCCTTGCCGCCGCCGAAGGGAATGTCGACCACGGCGGTCTTGAGGGTCATCTCGGCCGCCAGGGCGGCGACCTCGCGGGTGTGCAGGGCCGGGTGGAAGCGGATACCACCCTTGGCCGGGCCACGCGAGGTGTCGTGGTGGATCCGCCAACCGGTGAAGACCTCGACGTGGCCGTCGTCCATCCGGACGGGGACGGCGACCTCGAGGACGCGCTCGGGACTGCGGAGCATGCAGAGGATGTCGGGGTCGAGGGACACGAGGGCAGCGGCGTCCTCGATGCGCTCGAGGATGGCGTCCCACGGGTCGTAGGCGGACGGATTCGGCTCGCCGGGGAGGCTCGGTATGGTCACCCGGGTGCCGTCGCCGGGTCGCCCGATGTCCAGTCCGGAGGGTCGGGACGGCCCCGGAAACCGCGGTGCCGTTGCGACAGCAGGTGGGCGGAATCCCCGTCCTCGGTCTTCACGCTGATGATGAGCGGTGAGCGGGTCAACGAGAAGGCACCGAGGAAGAGCACGATCAAGGCCAGCGCCTCTCCCGCACCCCGGCCCCCGGACGTCTGGACGTGGTCGCCGAAGAGTCCGATGCCGATGGCGATCGAGGCCAGCGGGTCGACGATCACCAAGGTCGACTGCGAAGCGGTGACGGGACCGGCGCGAAAGGCGTTCTGCATGAGGAACAGACCGGCCAGGCCGGAGACGGCCAAGGCGTAGGGCGGCCATTTGGTGAACACCCCGGCCCATCCGCGGCCGATGTCGGCGTTCGTCTCCTTCATGAGGGCGGCCGTGAAGGCGAAGGCGATGGCCGCGGCCACCCCGAACATGGCCGCCTTCCAGGCCGGGGACCCGACGCGGGTCAACATGACCGAGATCGTCCCGCCGCCGATGACGGCGATGGAGACGAGGCCCCAGTCGTAGAGGGTGGGAGTCTCGCTGCCGCCGCCGGGCGACGCGAGCACGAGGAAGGCGGCCAGGCCGCCGGCGGCGAGCAGGGAGCCGGCCCATTCGCGCCATCCCAGCTGCTGGCGGAACCAGATGCCCAGGATCGCCACCAGGAAGGGCAGCTCGAGCGTGAGGATGGGCTGGACGGTCGTCAGTCGGCCGAAGTGGAGGGCGGTGAATTGAAAGAGGAAGGCTCCCACCATGCAGGCGAAGCCGGCCAGCCACACCTTGCGGCGCAGCGCGTAGGCCATCAGGCTCCACCGGAGGTTGGTCTCGGGCGGGGCGGACTCCAGGCCCATGCGCTGGAGGATGGTGGTCAGGGCGTTGGCCAGCGCAGCTCCGACAGCCAGGAGGTAGGCCATGACCTTTTCTACCTTATGGGTTCTGCCTTATGGGCCCTGCTGGCGAGCACGACCGGCCCGTCAGTACCCTGGCCGGAGCGGTGCCGTCACGAACGAGCGCCACCCGCGACGCTCACGATTGAGGGGACACCATGCCCGAGACCATCTCCGAACAGGACTTCGAGCGCTCGGCGCTGGCCTTCCTGGAGGCCAACGCCGAGCCCCGGGTCGAAGCCCGTCAGAGCTGGGGCGAGGGCTCGGACCAGGTGTCGATCCTCCCCGAACGGACTCTCGAGGAGGAACGGGCCGAGCTGACGGCGGCGCGCAGCTGGGCCCAGAAGCGGTTCGACGCCGGGTTCAGCTGGATCACCGGCCCCGTCGAGTACGGCGGGCGCGGGTTGTCCCGGGACTTCCAACGCAGCTACGACACCCTCGAAGCAGGGTTCGCCACGCCGCCGATGTCGGCCTACGGCATCGGTCTGGGCATGGTCGCACCCACGATCCTGGCGCACGCCACCGACGAGGTGAAGGAGCGGTACCTGAGATCGCTGTGGCGCGGCGACATCGTGGCCTGCCAGCTGTTCAGCGAACCCGGGGCCGGCAGCGACCTGGCCAGCCTGCAGACGAGGGCGGTCCGCGACGGAGACGAGTGGATCGTGACGGGACAGAAGGTGTGGACGTCGGGTGCCCATCTGTCGGAGATCGGCGAGATCATGTGCCGGACGAATCCCGATGCCCCCAAGCACAAGGGTCTGACCGGTTTCGTCGTCGACATGCACGCAGCGGGGGTCGAGGTCCGTCCCCTGCGGCAGATGACGGGCGGCGCCTCGTTCAACGAGGTCTTCTTCACCGAGGTCCGCATCCCCGACTCCCATCGGCTCGGTGACGTCAACGGTGGATGGACGGTGGCACTGACCACCCTCATGAACGAACGGGCGGCCATCGGCGGCGGAATGGCGAGCGGCGGTAGCGGGAACATGGGGACGCAGAGGCTGATCGAGCTCATCCGCCATGAGGGCAGGGCCGACGACCCCCTGGTCCGCCAGCAGCTGGCCGAGATCATCATCAACGGCCGGGTGGCGTCTTTCACCAACCTCCGGGCCATGGCCAAGATCGCCACCGGCCAGCTTCCCGGTCCCGAGATGTCGATATCGAAACTGACACTCACGATGAACATGCGCCGGGTCAGCGAACTCGTGGCCTCCGTTCTCGGCCCCCGGCTGGTGGCCGACACGGGCGAGTGGGGCACCTACGCCTGGTCCAAGTTCGTCCTCGGCCTCCCCGGGATGCGCCTGGCGGGCGGGACCGATGAGATCCTCCACAACATCATCGGTGAACGTGTCCTCGGACTGCCGAAGGAGCCGGCGCCCCAGACGTGAGGGCTCAGACGTGAGCGCTCAGGCCCGGGCCGTGCAGAGCCACCCGAGGTCGTAGACACCGATCTCGATGTCCGAGAAGCCGGCGTCGGTCAGCCGGCGTCGGAGATCCTCGGGCTCGATCGGGTTGTAGACGTCGTCGTTGTGGAAGGCCCGGGTGCCTTCGTTCTCCATGCCGTCGGCGGCGACGAACGCTCCCCCCGGCCGCAGGACCCGGGCGAGCTCGCAGAAGACGCGGTCCTGGGCGTCGTCGGGCTCGATGTGGTGGAGCATGTGGAAGGACGCGGCGCCCGAGAATCGGGCGTCGGGAAACTCCAGGGCCGAGGCATCGCCCTGGACCACGTCCACGTTCGTCCCCGCGAGCCGGGCGGCCAGGGCGACGGCGAGATCCGGGTCGAGCTCGACCGCGGTGAGGTGGTCGACCTTGGTCCTCAAGACGTCGGTGGTGAATCCCGGGCCGGGGCCGATCTCCACCACGACCGGGCCCAGGTCGACGTCCCGCAGGGCGCGCGGGAGGATCGTCTGCTCCACCGTCTGGCGCCACTCGGGACTGGCGCAGAATTGGAGGTGGTAGGAGTTCACGGGCGACGCTCGGTGATGACACCGCACGGGTGGTGGCTCGTCATGCCCCCATTGGTACACCCTCTGGCGGAGCAGGGCCGTCCCGGCCGGTGTCGGACGGGGCGGGATCAGATCCGGGTGGCGACGGTGTCGATGGAGATGTCGACCTTCGGTCCGGCGGCGACCCGCATCCCGGTTACCGCGAAGTCGTTGCGGCATCGCCATCGTGCCGTTCTTCTTCGCCGGATCGCTCTTCCCCATCACAGCGCTGCCCCACTGGTTGGACGCCGTGGCCAGAGTTCTCCCCCTGACCCATGCCCTGGCCCTCTTCCGGTACGGCCTGACCGGACACAGCGGCGTCCAGTCGCTCCACCACATCTGGGGGATGACCAATGCCACTGCGATGGCGGGTCTCTCGCTTTCTCGTCGTCGCCCTGTACGCATTCGTATCTTCCTGGGCGCGATCAGGCTCTTCACCAGGGCGGGTACCAGCTGACGCCGTGGACCGGTCCATGGATCGGTATCCTCACGTGACAGTGGGCGAACCGCAGTGGTAGTCGACCTGGCTCTCGTCGAGGAATTGGCCCGTGCCGACGACTATTTGGCGGTGGTCGCCGTCACCCGGCCCGACGGCTCCGTCCACGCATCGCTGGTCAAGGCGGGGATACTCGACGATCCGGGAGATGGCCGGCCCTGCGTGGGCATGGTGGTGGCGGGCAACGCGCGGAAGTTGAACTACCTGAGACAGACGGGGCGGGCCACCGTGGTCTTCAAGGACGGGTGGCGGTGGGTGGCGGTGGAAGGCCCCGTCAGCCTGATCGGCCCCGACGATGCGCCCGCCCGCGCCGAGCTCCCGGTCCCCGAGGTCGTGCGCAGTGTCTACCGAGCCGCGGGTGGGACCCACGACGACTGGAAGGAATTCGACCGGGCCATGGCGCAGGAGCGTCGGTGTGCCGTCTTCGTGCGGGCCGTCACCGTGAGCAGCAACGGCTGATTACGTCTGGCCACACCGGGTGCTCGTCCCCCGCCCCCTACCTCCACGGAAGATTGTCGACGTACACCCAGGAACGTCGGTGGATGGCGGTGAGACCGTAGCCGCGCAGAGCCCGCTGGTGGGTGGGTGACGGATAGCCCTTGTTGCGGTCGAATTCAAAAGGCGGGTAGGAATCGGCGTCGGCCCGCATCAGCCGGTCACGGGTCACCTTGGCCAGGACCGAGGCGGCCGCCACCGACGAACACTTGGCGTCGGCTTTGATGACCGTCTGCACCGACGGCGCCCAGCCCGGGAGCGTCGTGTCCTCCTCGTCGAAGAGGGAGGGGGCGGGATCGGGTGTGACGTAGTCGAAATTTCCGTCCAGGACGACCGCGTCGGGAAGGAAGTCCGGCGGCAATTGGGCGAAGGCTCGGCGGGTGGCCAGCCGGAGTGCCGCTGTCATGCCGAGGCTGTCGCACTCGTGTGGTCCGGCGTGACCGACGGACCAGGACGCGCACCACCGGGCCAGCGGATCGAACAGGCGCTCCCGCACCTCCTCGACCAGTTGCTTCGAATCGCGCAGTCCCTTCGGGGTGCGACACGGTGGCGCCGCCAACACGACCACTCCCACCGTGAGCGGACCCGCCCACGCCCCCCGACCGACCTCGTCGACCCCGGCGACGAAGTGGTGGCCGCTCGCCCAGAGTCGCTTCTCCCAGGTGAGAGTGGGTTTGGGCGACTTCGACCGGGCGCGCGCCGCCGATGGCGGAGAAACGTCGGTGGTCGCGTTTGTTTGCACAGATGTGTCAGGTGTTTGCACGTGGGTACCCGGTGTTTGCACCGTGTTGTCCGGCACCCCCTTGTCGAGGCGGGGCCCAGAGCGCATCATGGAGGGGTCGACCCGGGACCCCCCCGGCACGCGACGCACGACCCCAAAGGCTCGATGAGCGCCACCCGGGACCAACCGGATTCGGGGTGCCGCAGGAGGAGTGGGGAATGGTCAACACGGCCTTCGATGCATCCAAGGCCACTCGCAGGGAATCACTCACCGCCGGCACCGCCGTGGACGTCCGCAGTCGGTACGTCGGCGCATGGAGTTCAGGATTCGAGGTCGCCGAGCCCGTGAACGACGGGTATCGGATTCGTCGGCTCTCCGATGGCAGCGTCCTGCCCGACGTGTTCACGAACGAGGACGTGCGGGCGCAGCGCCACAAGACCGGGATGTGGTGGTACTGAGTCCCTGAGCGTTTCTCATTCCGGACCTCAGGGACGTCACGGAGGTCACGGACATCACGGGCGTCACCAACCGGCTCAACGGCTCCGGCCAGATGAACGTCATCGTCGTTACGATCCACCGACGGCATCGATGAACTCGTCGATGGGGATGGCCGTGAGCGTCTTCGTCTTGAGGGTGCCACGGGCACCGAGAGTCACGGCGACCCGGGCGACGGTCTTCTCGTCGGGAGCGTCGAGGATGGTGGCGAAGTCGTAGGGCCCGAGGAGGGCCCATTGCGACACCACCCGGACACCCATGGCCTCCACCTCGCCGTTGACCTCACGGAGGCGCTGGGGGTTCTCCCGCAGTGTGGCCATCCCCTCGGGCCCGACGGTCGAGAGCATGAGGTACATCGGCATGCGGGCAACCTATCTCAGGGGTCTTCGACGCGGGATATGACGGGGAGTTCGGCCTCGTCGGGTTCGGACCCGAGGAAGACGTCGATCATCTCGTTGATGACCGTCGGCGACGTGAGTCGGAGACCGAAGGCCAGGACATTGGCGTCGTTCCACTTCCGGGCGCCCTCGGCCGTCGCCGCATCGGTGCAGAGCGCGGCGCGGACGCCGGGGACCTTGTTGGCGGCGATGCTCACCCCCGTGCCCGTCCAGCAGCAGACCACGCCTCGGGCGACGCGCCCGGCCGCCACCGCCTCGCCCACGGCGCGCCCCACCTCCGGCCAGGCCTCCCCTCGTGCCACCCATTCGACGTCGTGGCCGCCGCGCTCGAGGTCGGTGACCAACGCCGCGGTCAGCGATGTCTCTTCGTCGGTCCCGAAGGCGATCCGCACATCGCGAGAGGCTACTGGGAGCGCAGGTCGACCCGGCGTACCTTGCCCATGGCGTTTCGGGGCAGCTCGTCGACGAAGTGGACCAGACGCGGCCGTTTGTACGGAGCCAGAAGGGGGGCGGTGAAAGCGGCCAGCTCGGGGAGCGAGGGGGGCTGTCCGTCGATCACGATCCACGCCGTCACGGCCTCGCCCCACTCGTCGGAGGGTGTCCCGGTGACCGCCACCTCGGCCACCGACGGGTGCGTCAGCAGAACGTCCTCGACCTCCGCCGGATAGACGTTGTACCCCCCGGACACGATGAGGTCGCTGTCGCGGCCGCGGATGGTCACGTAGCCGTCGTCGACGGTGGCGAGGTCGCCGGTGCGGAACCATCCATCGACCAGCTTCTCGGCCGTGGCCGCCGGGCGCTCCCAGTAGCCGTCGAAGATCGTCGGGCCCCGGACGAGGATCTCCTCGCCGTCGACGTCGACGTCCACGCCGGGAAACCCGAAGCCCACCGTCCCCGGTCGCCGCTCACCGTCATAGGGGTTCGAGATGGTCATGAGGGTCTCGGTCATGCCGTAGCGCTCGAGGACGTCGGTCCCGGCGGCCTCGAGGATCCGACGGTGGAGGTCGGCGGCCAACGGGGCCGACCCCGACACCGCCAGGCGCAGGCGCGACAGCTCGCCGACGCGGGCCGAGGCGGCCAGCCGGTGGTACATGGTGGGCACGCCGAAGAACATGGTCGCCTTCTGCGCCGCCGACGCGTCGAGGACGGCGTCGGCGTCGAACCGGGGAAGGAGCACGACCGACGACCCGCGCAGCAGAGACGTGTACAGCGCCACGCAGAGCCCGTGGCCGTGAAAGATGGGCAGGGCGTGGACGAGACGGTCGTCCGGTTGCCACCGCCAGGTGACGGCCACCGACTCGCTGTTGGCCAGGATGTTCCCGTGGCTGAGCACGGCACCCTTGGGGGCACCGGTCGTGCCGGACGTGTATGCGATGAGTGCGGGGTCCCCGGGTGCGGAGGCATCGAGCACCTCCACCGCGCCCGTCGGGCCAGGGTCCGACGCCTCACCGGCGATCTCACCGGCGATGTCACCGGCGATCACCTGAAGGTCGACGGACATCACCGGCAACGGACCCGGGGCGGCGTCGACCACCCATCGGGCCCGGTCGGGGTCGTCGACGACGGCGGTGGCCGGGCGGACATCGGTCACGATGTGGGCCAACTCGCGCGCCGTGTAGGCGGCATTGGCCGGGACGACGACGAGCCCGGCCCGCAACGCGGCGATGTTGGCCACCACCGCCGGAACCGACGACCCGGTTGACCACAGCACGCGGTCTCCGGGGACGAGACCCATCGCCCGGAAGATCGCCGCCGCCCGGCGGGTGCGGTCGTCGAGCTCGCCGGCGGTGACCCAGGCACCGGGTCCCGGCCGGGGCCGCCCCTCGGTCACGTCGTGGAGGACGGGGGCGGACGGGTTCGCCGTCCAGACGGCCGACCAGGCGGCGGGGAGGCTACGACGGGCGGTCAGGTCCTCGACCCGCAGATCGGAGCCGGCGGGAAGGTGCTCTCGCCAGGCACGGGGTCGCACGGTCAGGAACGGTACAGGCGGTTCGGGCGGCCCCGTTTCGTCATATCTAAGGATGCCCCGAGCCCGGTCCCCTCCGTATCCTGTAGGTGGCTGGAGAACCGCGTTCAGTGTTCTTGCGCCGGAGACGACGAGGAGACGGCGATGACCAGGACGAGGACGCTCAGGTTTCGGGCGGGGACACCGCCCTCGGTGACGCCGCGGCCACGGCCCGCCCGCCGGACCGTCATGTCCCGCAGGGCCCCGCGGCTCGTGGTGACGACCCTGGCCACCATGCTGGCCATCGTCTCGGTGGCGGTTCTCCCGGCACCGGTCGCCGGTGCGGCCACGGTAACCGTCTCCAACTGCAGCAACTCCGGTGCCGGCTCCCTGCCCGGGGCGGTCAGCAGCGCCGGGGCCGGGGACACGATCACCTTCTCCGTCTCCTGCCCGCCGTCGAGCCCCATCTCTCTCGCCAGCCCGATCGTCATCACCAAGGACGTGACCATCGCCGGACCCGGTGCCAGCCAGCTGGCCGTGACCGGCAACGATCTCGTGCAGGACTTCATCGTCGGTGTCGGCGTCACCGCCATGATCTCGGGGATCACCATCGAGCACGGCGCCGCCAATGCCTTTTGCGGCGGACCCTGCGGCGCCTCGGGCGGCGGCATCGAGAACGGCGGCACCCTGACCGTCACCGACAGCACCGTCACCGACAGCAGTGCCAATTCCGGATGCAACTCCAATTGTGGCGCCGCCGGCGGGGGCATCGAGAACAACGCCTCGGGCACCCTCACCGTCACCAACAGCTCCGTGACCGACAACAGCGCCAATATCGGTTGCTCCTCCGCCTGTGGCGCGGCCGGTGGCGGCATCAAGAACTACGGCACCATGACCGTCACGGACAGCACGGTGGACGGCAACAGCGCCAATTCCGGGTGTGGCGCCAATTGCGTCGGCGCCGGGGGCGGCATCGACAACCAGGGCACGGCAACGGTTGACGCCAGCACCGTGTCGGGAAGCCAGGCCAACAACAGTTGCGCCTTCGACTGCGGGCCCACCGGTGGCGGCATCGACAACGAGAGCGCCGGCGTCCTGACGATCCACAACAGCACCTTGGCCGGGAACGAGGCCAACACCGGTTGCATTGCATTTTGTGGCGCCTTCGGAGGAGGCCTCTACAACGCCGGTACCGTGACGGTCACCAACAGCACCATCTCCGGTAACAGCGTCTCCGGAGGTTGTTCCAGCGACTGCGGAAACGCAGGCGGCGGGTTCTTCAACGACGGCGGTACGGCCAGTTTCGCCGCCACCATCGTGGCCAACAGCAGCGGCGGCACTGACTGCGCGGGTAGCGCGGCCACCGATGGCGGCTACAACCTCGACGACGACGGGAGCTGCGGGTTCAGCCCCGCCAACCACAGCTTCTCCGACACGCCGTCGGGCCTCGACCCGGCGGGGCTCCAGAACAACGGCGGCCCCACGAAGACCATCGAGCTCCAGGCCACCAGCGCGGCCGTCGATCAAGTGGCCGCCGGCCTGTGCCCGGCCACGGACCAGCGGGGGTCGCCCCGCCTGGCGCCCTGTGACATCGGCGCCTACGACACCGACGGTCCCATCCTGGACGGATCCCAGGTGCACGACGTGATCCAGGTGGAGACGAGCCCCTCCTATGCCAACGACCCCATCCACATCGACTCCTCGCAGCTCCAGAACTCGTGCGGCGGGACCATCACCTTCGAGACGATCCAGGGGACGACGACCAGGGCACCGCGGACGAGCACCGATTCCATCACGGTGATCCTCGACGACGACGGCAACGTCACGGTGGTGGTCGACGGGAGCAACTGCTCGGCGGGGAGTGACCTCATCGAGGCCGATCTCACCGTGGCTCCCTATCTGACGGCCACCACGATCCTGACCGTCGAACCTCCCCAGGTCTCCCCCGCCGGTGTGAGCGCGTCACCGGCCAACGAGGTCGAGACGGGCAATACCCCGGGGAGCGGTGACTCGAACGTCTACACCGTCTTCTACGTGGAGACGAGCCCGGTCTACGCCGAGCAGACCGTCGAGATCTCCTCGCCCCAGCTCGACAGTCGCTGTGGCGACGGCTGGCGGTGGGAGCCGGGGGTGGGCGACCCCATCAACCAGGCGTCCGGCACCATGGAGGCGACGGGGACACTCGACGACGACGGCAACGCCGTCTTCGTGTTCAAGGGGGCCTCGTGTGCCGCCGGGGTCTCGACGGTGACCGCCGACGTGGAGGCGGGATCCCATCCGACGTACACGACCGCTTTCACCGTGAGCCCCCCGTCGGTGACCCTGGTCCCGCCTCCGCCCCCTCCCGCCAACTCCGCCGGCACGAAGGCGGGGGCCCGTCACCGCCACCACCGAGGTTCGGGCTCAGGTTCGGGTTCGGGTTCGGGGACACCGGCCATCACCGTGACGGCCAGCCCCAGTCCCGTCCTTCTGACCGGTGGGCCCCGCGGGGGCTCGTCGCCGAACGTTCCCTGACGAAGACCGAGGACCACGCGGGGACCCGGCTCACCGGATCCGGCACCCCGCTGGGTCGCGGAAACGCGGCCCGGACGCGTAGCCTGAGGAGATGTCCCCACGCCGAATCGCCATCGTCCCCCACACCCACTGGGACCGGGAGTGGTACGAGCCGTTCCAGACGCTTCCGGCTGCGGCTGGTGCACCTGATCGACGGTCTGCTGGACCTCCTCGAGCGCGACCCCTCCTATACCCGGTTCCTTCTCGACGGCCAGATGGCCGTGATCGACGACTACCTCGAGATCCGGCCCGAGAACCGAGGAGCGGATCCGGGCCCTGGCCGGCGGCCGGGCGGCTCTCGATGGGGCCCGTGGTACATCCTCATGGACGAGTTCCTGGTCTCGGGGGAGACGATCGTCCGTGACCTGCAGAGCTGGGACTGCGTGCGGGGCGGCCGACTTCGGCGGGGCCATGGAGGTCGGGTATCTGCCCGACATGTTCGGGCACATCGCCCAGATGCCGCAGATCCTGGCGCATGGCCGGTTTCGAGCACGCCGTGGTGTGGCGGGGGGTGCCCTCGGTCATCGACCGGACCGGTTTCTGGTGGGAGGCGCCGGACGGTTCGACGGTGCGGGCCGAGTACCTCCCGGTCGGCTACGGAAACGGGGCGGCCATCCCCGACGACGCCAAGGCGCTCGTGCGGCGGATCGCCGACCACGAGAAGGAGATCGGCGAGTTCCTCCTCGACGGTCATGCTCTTCATGAACGGGACCGACCACCAGGAGCCCCAGCCGTGGCTCGGTCGGGTGGTGGCCGAGGCCAACGCCCTCCAGGACGACTACGTGCTCGAGGTGACGACGTTGGCCGACTACCTGGCCGGCGCCCCGACCGACGGGCTTCCGCGCTGGAAGGGCGAGCTGCGGTCGGGGGCCCGGGCCAACGTGCTCATGGGCGTGGCCTCCAACCGGGTCGACGTGAAGCGCGCGGCGGCGCGCGCCGAGCGGGCACTCGAGCGCCGGGCCGAGCCGCTGCAGCGCGTTGTACCTCCCGGCGCCGCAGTGGCCCCGGGCCCTGCTCGACGTGGCCTGGACGCAGATGGTGCGCAACGCGGCCCACGACTCGGTCTGCGCCTGTTCGGTGGACGAGGTCGTCGACGCCGTGCTCGACCGTTACGCCGAGGCCCGGCGGATCGGTGAGGGACTGGCCGACCAGGCCCTCGCCGCGCTGGCCCGTTCGTTCGCGGACGCCGGTGCTGTGGTGGTGAACCCGTCGGCCCGTCGGCGCAGCGGCGTCGTCGAGATGATCGTGGCCGGCGAGGAGATACCGGCCGACACCCAGGCGATGCCCGAGGAGCCCGGTGCCTTCGGGATCCCCCGGGGCCTCGGTGCCCTCACCCTCGATGCCGACGACGGTGCAAGCACCATCCTGGCGATGCTCCCCATCGGGAAGCCAGATCGACGCCCACACGTGGATCCAGGGTGTGGAGGTCGAGGAGGACGACAGCGGGATCGACATCACGATCACCTTCGGGAGCGAGGAACGCTTCGACGTCCCTCTGGCGTCGATCAAGCAGGATCTCTACACCCGACTGGGAGCCCGGCCCGACTCCGTGGTGCGGATCAGGATCGACCAGCCGCCCATACGGCGGGTGCTGGCCCGGGTGACCGACGTCCCCGGATTCGGGTGGCGTCCGCTCGCGCCGGTGTCCCTCGCCCACCCGACGAGCGTCACCGAGGGTGAGGCGGTCGGTGGGGAGGCGGCGACAGAACCGGTCGTCCTCGGCAACGGTCTGGTGACGGTGTCCGTCGACCCGGCGTCGGGGACGTTCTCACTCGACGGCCTGGCCGGATTCGGGAGGCTCGTCGACGACGGCGACCACGGCGACTCGTACAACTACTCGCCGCCGCGCCACGACCGGCTGGTGGACACGCCCGAGAAGGTCTCGGTGAAGGTCGGCGAACGCGGGCCGGTGACGGCCGGTGCCGTGATCACCGCCACCTACGGATGGCCCGAGTACGTCGACGGGGTGAGCCGGGCCCGGACCGGGCGAGCGGACGGTCGAGGTGACCACCACGGTGGAGCTCCGGGCCGACGAACGGATCGTGCGGGTGGTCACGCAGTTCGTGAACCCGAGCCGGGACCACCGGCTCCGGGTCCATCTGCCCCTGCCCCAACCGGCCGACCACTCGGAGGCCGAGTGTGCCTTCGCGGTGGTGCGACGGGGCCTCGAGACCGAGGGGCGGCCCGACGAGTTCGGCCTCCCCACGTTCCCGTCGCGGCGTTTCGTCTCCGCCGGGGGGCTCACGGTGGCCCACGAGGGTCTCCTCGAGTACGAGCTCGTCGACATCGACGACGCCGGGAGCGCCCACACGATGGCCCTCACACTGCTGCGGTCGACGGGGATGCTGTCGCGTCTCGGGATGGCCTATCGTCCCCTACCGGCCGGACCGCTCACACCCGTCGCCGGCCTGCAGCTGCAGGGCCGACCGATCGAGGCGCGCTACGCGCTGTGCACGGGCTGCGATGACCCTTACGCCATGGCCGACGACGCCTTCCTGCCGCTGGAGCTGGTCCATGCGCCGGGTGGCGGTGGGCGACCGTCGACCGGGAACGCGCTCGAGATCGAGGGCGCGGAGGTCTCCGCCGTGCGCCGCCACGGCGGGGATGCTCGAGGTCCGGGTCTTCAATCCCACCGATCAGGCCACGACGGTCCGGGTGGGTAACCGGTCGGGGTGGCTGGTCGACCTGCGCGGTCGCACGCTCGACGCCTTCGACGGCTCGTTCGCGCTGCGTGGGTTCGGGATCGCCACCTTCAGGACGCGCCAGGACTAGGTTCCGCCACCGTCGCGTCGGCCCCGTTGACCGTCGCGGTAGCGACGGTCCGGTCAGGTCCTCTCGTCGTCGACCGCGGTCGCCTGCGGCCGGAGGCTCCCGGCGAGCAGGCGCTCGCCGCGCTCACGGAGATCGTCGAGCTCGTGGAGGACCTCCGACAGGCGTTCCCACCGCCGGGAGGCCCGCCGGTCGAGGGTCAGGGGTTCGGAGCCCGGACGGTGGAGAGCCCACAGCTGGACGCGACCGAGATCCTTCACCAGCCGCGGTCGCAACGCCTTGAAGGCGAAGACCCCCGCCGACGTCGGGTCCCGCTCGACCTCGTGCAGCAGGACCGAGTGGAATTCGTCGGAGACGAGGACGCTCCCGGGCGCGGCGATGCCGGCGGCCCGGCTGGCCAGGTTGACGACCGGTCCGTAGAAATCGCCGTCCTGGACGAGGACGGGTCCGACCGCCAGCGCCACGCGGACATCGGACAGAAGCTCGTCGTCGGCGTACGCCTCGGCCAGGGCCAGCGCGATCCGGGCGGCATCGGTGGCGGTGTCGGTCACGAACATGACTTCGTCGCCGATCATCTTCACCACGCGTCCGCCGCGGGCCGTGACGGTGTCGTGGGCCACGTCCTCGAACCGGCTCACCAGGGCGGCCAACTCCTCCTCGGACAGCTGCTGGCTGAGCATGGTGAAACCGACCATGTCGGCGAAGCCGACGCAGAGATCGGGAAGGGCCCCCTGGTCGTGTCGGGCGCGCTGGAGCATGGCGCGCCGGACCGAGGCCTGGACATGCCGGCGCCAGGCGAATTCGAGAAGGCGGGTCATGGCCGGGAGGGAGCGGTCGGCCAAACGGACGAACCGGTCGGCCGCCTCGACGCTCGAGCCTTCACCCGACCCCGGCGCTCCGATCATCCCGCGGACCGCCGGTGCCACCTCGGCCTCGGCGATGCGGGCCATCGAGGAGCCGATGACCCGGGCCAGCTGCAGCGAGGTGTCCACGTCCGCCGCGCCCAGATCGACCATGGTCTGGAGGATTCTGATGGCCTCGATGTCGAGGTCGGTGAAGATCCGGTCCTGGGCGGTGACATCGGCGAAGCCGAGCGCGCGCCAGAAACGGCTGGCCATCTCCTCGGGCATGCCCGTGATCTGCGCCACCTCGCTCTGGGTGTAGCGCTCGCCGGGGACGAGAAGGCAGTCCACCACGAGCAGGTCGAGAACGTCCTCGGCTTCGGCCCGGGCGATGTCCGGTTCGGGCACGCGGTGCTCGAGGAGAAAGGCCCGCACCCGGGCCAGGGCGGCCGCGTGCGATGTCGCGGCGTCGGTCTCGATCCCGTGATCGCCTCGTTCGTCGGGTGCGCTCATGACGGACCGGCGGTCGTCGTGCCTCGGGGCCGGCGACGGCGGGCCTGGAGTCCGTGGAACTCGGGCTTGGCCGATCGGAGCATCAGGGCGGGGATCGTCTCGGCCGGTGAACGCAGGCCCTCGAGGACGTCGGTCACCTGCTGGCCGATCGGCATCTCGACCCCCTGCGCGGCCGCCAGCTCGAGCAGCGGGCGCGCCGTCTTCACCCCTTCGGCCACCATCCGCATGTCGCCGAGGACGTCGTCGAGGGTGCGACCCTGTCCGAGGAGTTCGCCCACCATCCGGTTCCGGCTGAGACGGCTGGTACATGTGGCCACGAGGTCCCCCACCCCGGCCAGTCCGGCCATCGTCATCGGATCACCGCCCAGGGCGACGCCGAAGCGGCCGAGCTCGGCCAGACCCCGGGTGATGAGCGCGGCCAACGACGAGTCGCCGAGTCCGAGACCCTGGATCATGCCGGCGGCGATGGCGAGGACGTTCTTGGTGGCACCGGCGGTCTCGCAGCCGACGAGGTCGGGATTGGTGTAGACGCGGAACGTGTCCGTGCGCAGGAGCTCCTGGACCTCCCGGGCGATCGACTGGTCGGCCATGGCGACCACCGTGGCGGCCGGCTGACCGGCGACGACCTCACGCGCCAGGTTGGGACCGGTGAGGACACCGGCAGGGTGGTCCGCCATGACCTGGCCGACGATCTCCGTCATGCGCAGGTGCGTTCCCTGTTCGAGTCCTTTGGCCAGGCTGAGCACGGGAACGGATGGCTCCGCATGCGGGGCCAGGTCGGTGAGGACGGCGCGAAAACCGTGGGAGGGAACGGCCATGACGATGAGAGCCGCCCCGACGACGGCCTCTTCCAACGACGACGTCGCCCGGAGGCTCTCGGGCAGGGCGATCCCCGGCAGGTAGTCCGGATTCTCGTGGCGTCGGTCGATGGCGTCGCCGAGATCGGCGCGACGAGCCCACAACACCGTCGGTGCCGACCGCGAGGCGATGGCGGCCACCGTCGTTCCCCAGGAGCCCGCGCCGATCACCGCGACCTTGTCGAGCATCCGTCCAACCCTACGGCGTCACGCTCCGGAGGACGACCGGGCGGGCGGTCCTACACTGGGGCCGTGACGACCGAGACGTCCGAGGTTGCCCACCTCGCCGGGTGTGTCGTCCTCATCCCCGTGAAGGCGTTCGCCGCCGGCAAAGCCCGCCTGTCACCGACGTTGGACATCGTGGGGCGAGCCGAGCTCTCCCGGACGATGGCCACCCGCGTACTCGAGGCCGCGGCCCCGCTTCCCGTCGCCGTCGTTTGCGACGACGCCGAGGTGGCCGCGTGGGCCGTCGACAATGGCGCCATGGCCCTACCCGAGCCCGGACGGGGCCTGAACGGGGCGGTGGAGGCGGGGGTGGCGCGACTCGCCTCACTCGGGGCGACCGAGGTCCTCGTGGCCCACGCCGATCTCCCCATGGCCCACGGCCTGGCCGCCCTGGCGGGCTTCCGGGGCGTGACGCTCGTGCCCGATCGGCGCGACGACGGGACCAATGTGGTCTGTGTACCGGCCACGGCGACGTTCCGCTTCGCCTACGGTCCCGGATCCTTCGGCCGCCACCGGGCCGAGGCGGGGCGACGGGGGCTGCGGTACCGGGTCGTCCGGCAACCGGACCTGGCCTGGGACGTCGACGTCCCCGCCGACATCCCCGCCGAGTTCGTCCCGCCGGCCCGTCTCTGACAGCCGGTGGTCGACACCGAGAAGTCCGACGTCCTGCCCGTCGGTGACCTTCCCTGGCGGGGGGCCGTCAGCATCGATCTTCCCCCACCGTCGGTGGCGCTCGCCGTCGCCGCTCATCCCGATGACGTGGAATTCGGCTGCGGAGCGACGTTGGCCAAGTGGGCCAGGGGCGGTTGCCGGATCCACCATCTGATCCTCACCGACGGGTCGAAGGGAACGTGGGCGGCCGATGACGACGTCGCCGCGCTGGTGGAGAGGCGCCGTGACGAGCAGCGCCACGCGGCCAGGGTGCTCGCCGGTGACAGCGGCGGCGGTGGCGTCCGCTTCCTCGACTGGCCCGACGGCGAGCTCGAGGCCGGGATGACGCAGAGGCGTCAGGTCTGTCAGGTGATCAGAGAGGTCCGCCCCCAGGTGGTTCTCGGGCACGACCCGTGGCGGCGGTACCGGTTGCATCCCGACCACCGCAATGCCGGGTGGCTGGTCACCGACGGCGTGGTGGCGGCACGCGACCCGAAGTTCTTCCCCGACCTCTCAGAGCCTCCGCATCGCCCCACGTCGCTGCTGCTGTGGGAGGCCGACGAGCCCAATCACGTCGAGAACGCCGACGGGATGCTCGGCGTCAAGCTCGCCGCGCTCCTGGCTCACCGGAGCCAGCACCGGTCCACGATGGGAATCGGGGGTGCCGGTCCCGAGGATGTCGACGAAGAGGTCGACGTGCCAGCGGACCAGCTCGCCGCCTTCCGCACCGTCATCGAGGAACAGCTGGCGGCCCACGGCCACCTGGCGGGGATGACGGCGGGCGAAGCGTTCCGACTCCTCACCGACATCTGACGTCCCCGGCTCGGTGGGATGGCGGGTGCCACCGAGAGAGCGACGTGAGCGAGGGGCCCCGCAGGACCCCTCGCCACGTCTGCATACTGAAACCGCCGGTCTACCGGCAGGGTGACTCAAGCCTTCTTGGCCACCCGCCGCCTCTTGACGGTCCTCTTCGCTGCCTTCTTGGCCGGGGCCTTCTTGGCCGGCGCCCGACGCTTCTTGACGGTCCGCTTGGCCGCCTTCTTGGCCGGCGCCCGACGCTTGACGGCGCGCTTCTTGACGGTCCGCTTGGCCGCCTTCTTGGCCGGCGCCCGCTTCTTCACGGCGCGCTTCTTGACGGTCCGCTTGGCCGCCTTCTTGGCCGGCGCCCGACGCTTGACGGCGCGCTTCTTGACGGTCCGCTTGGCCGCTTTCTTGGCCGGCGCCCGCTTCTTGACGGTCCGCTTGGCCGCCTTCTTGGCCGGCGCCCGCTTCTTCACGGCGCGCTTGGCGGTGGTCCGCTTCGCGGCCTTCTTGGCCGGGGCCTTTTTGGCCGTCTTCCTCGCTCGCTTGACTGGCATTTTCATGCCCTCCTTACGGCCTTCTTGGCCGATAGCTTCGCTGCTTTCCTCGCCGGGGCGCGCTTGGCCGGTCTGTTCGCCGGAGCCCGCCGTACGGCCTTGTTGGCCGATCGCTTCGCTGTTTTCCTCGCCGGAGCACGCTTCGCGGCCTGTCTGGACGGAGCGCGCCTGACGACTTTTCCGACAGGCCCCCGGGCGGTCGGCCGTCCCGGAGCCTTTCGAACTGCCTTCGTGGTCGACTTCTTGGCCGTTTTCGTGAGGGCGTTCGTGGCGGCCGGTGTCGCCGCTTTCGCCGCCTTTCGGGCCGGAGCAGACGACGCTTTCAGCGCCGGCAGAGGTGCCTTGCCGTTGACGATGCCCTTCAGCGTGCTGCTGGCGGAGAACCGCACACCCTTGGATGCGGCGATCTTCACAGGCGCACCGGTTTGTGGATTGCGGCCCATCCGAGCACCACGCTGCGTGGGATTGAAGCTGCCGAACCCGACAACGGAGACACGGCGACCGGCGCGCACTTCAGACACGATCGCGTGAACGAACGCGTTGACCGCATGTTCGGTCTCGCGCTTCGTCAACGGCGCCGCGTTGCTGATCGCGTCGATCAGGCCCGACTTGTTCACCCGCTGTCCTCCTCCGTGTAGCGGAATCCCATCAATCAAAGAAGGTTTTGCGGTCAAGGTCAAGCATTGTCGCTGCTGGCGGACATTGACGCGCAAGGTTTCGCGCCAGGTTTCGCGATGGCAAATATGTTGTGATGGCCTCGACGCGCACATGCCGGCGATAGAACTGCGCGCGCGTTTGGACAAGAAACCCTTCGTTTGCAAGGATTTTTTTCATGGAGATGCTTCCGGACGGAACGTACGACGTCATCGTCGTCGACGCCGAGACAGGCGACGACGACGACCTGCACATCGAGGTGACAATTTCTATCGGCCCCCGTGTCGGAGACGTAATTCGGCTGCGCGGACGCCATGTCGAGCGAGGACGCGGCGGTTTGGAGTCGGGGGATCCCTACGCACTGCTCGGTGTACCGGGTACGCTGCGCGTGAACGCGGGAGAGCCGACTTTTCGTCCGGAGACGCCATGAGACGTCCTTCCGACACCGGACCCGAGTCAGCGGCCAACAACACAGTGAGTGACCGTGCGAGTGAGGTGACGACCGGGGCGCGGAGTGAACCGGCACGGTCGGCCGTTGTCGCCGCGCCTGTGTGGGCGGCGCGTGGTTTGGCCGAGATCGCCGCGTCGGGAGTTCTCGACGCGGAGGTCCGACATGTCGTGATGGGAGACGATCCCGTCGACCCCGCCGAGGCGGCCGGAGTCGAGGTGCTCTGGCGCTACCACCTCACGCCCGAGCGGTTGGGGCACGCCATCGACGAGCTCCCCGATCTTCGATGGGTCCATTCCGACTACGTAGGGGTGGAGGACCTGCCCCTTCAGAAGCTGGCGGACCGGGGTGTCCTGCTCTCCAACGGCGCCGGAATCGCCGCCCGGCCGATGGCCGAATGGGTCGTTCTCGCCATCCTGTCGGCCGCCAAGGCACTGCCCCGTTTCGTGCGCCAGTCCGATGCCGGTCTGTGGGAGGTGGGTCAACCCCTGGCCGAGATGAGCGGGGCCGTGGTGCTCCTCCTGGGGCTCGGTGCGGTGGGGACGCTGGTGGCGGCCATGCTCGAGCCCTTCGAGGTCGAGGTGCGGGCGTGCACGCGACGACCGCGACGCGACACTCCCCGGGGGGTGAGCAGGATGGTCGTCGGCGAGGCGTGGCGTGACGAGCTTCCCGACGCCGACTATGTCGTAGCCGCGCTTCCGCTCACCTCGGACACGACCGACATGCTCGATACCGCCGCCTTCGCTGCCGTGAAGCCCGGTGCATACCTGGTCAACGTGGCGCGCGGCGGGCTGGTCGATGACGATGCACTGCTCAGCGCGCTCGACAACGGTCACCTCGGCGGTGCCGTGCTCGATGCCTTCCGCCAGGAACCGGTTCCGGAAGGACACCCTCTGTGGGGACGGCCCGACGTTCTCGCTCTTCCTCACGTCACGTGGTCGTCAGCACACACGCTCGCCGACTTCAAGTGGCGCTTCGGCGCCCAATTGCAGGCGTGGCTCGGCGGGGGCACGCCGGCGGACCTCGTCGATCTCGACGCCGGGTACTGAAAACCCCGATGCCGGCCCCGTGGCGCGGATCTCGATCAATCCGACGCGCCGTGCTCGGCGGTCGACGACGTGACGCGCCTCATCGCGGCGGCCGTATCCGCCGTCGCCGGCACGACGGATACGGGTCCACACGTCGACGCGGACGTGACGACGCTGACGGTCACGAACGGAACGACTCCGCCACGGCGCCGCGGTGACCGACGCGATGAGCGCCATCCGCCGAGCGGCCGGCCATGCCGGCGGTTGTCTGTACCTCGGTGCCGGTGCCGCGGGGCCGGTGTGGGCGCAGGCCGAACAGGCGGTGCTCGTTCTCGGACCTCCGCGGTCGGGAAAGACGTCGGCCATCGTGGTGCCGACGGTGCTCAGCGCCCGCGGTGCCGTCGTGTCGACGTCCACCAAGCCCGATGTGCTGAAGGCCACCGCCCCGGCACGTCGGCGCGATGGTCCGTGCCTCCTGTACGACCCGAGCGGGACGGTGCAGACACCCGACGGCGTCGAACGGGTTCGGTGGTCCCCGGTGACGGGGTGCGCAGGCTGGGACGACGCCCTGCTCGTGGCTCGTGGTCTCGTCGGGTCGACGCGGCCGTCGGGCGGTCGCGTCGACGGCGAGACCGGCGTCGACCACTGGACCGAACGCGCCCAGGCCCTGCTGGCACCGGTGCTGCACGCCGCCGCACTCGACGGGGCCGAGCTGGCGACGGTGCTGTCGTGGATCGACCGTCGGCAGGCCGCTCCCGCTCTGCGGGTCCTCGACCGGGAGGGTGCCGCCGTGGCGGCCGACCTCCTGGCCGGGATCGCCGCCACCGACGGGCGTGAGCAGAGCGGGATCTGGTCGACGGCCTCGGGAGTCCTTGCCGCCTACCGCAGCCAGGCGGCCCTGGCCACAACCATTGCCCCGGACTTCGATCCCCGGACGTTCTGCGATTCGTCGGCCACCCTCTATATATGTGCCACGGGACGGCACCAGGCACTGGCGGCACCTCTCGTGGTGGGACTGCTCACCGACATCCGAGCGGCCGCCTACGCCCGTGCCGCCGACAGCCACATGGACCGTGGCGCCGACGCCGTGGGCGTCGGCGGCCCCAGCCCTGTCGTACTCGCCCTCGACGAGGTGGCGAACATCGCACCGGTGCCCGACCTTCCGGCCATGGTCAGCGAAGGGGGTAGCCAGGGAGTGGTCACGCTGGCGTGTCTGCAGGACCTGTCCCAGGCACGCGGACGGTGGGGAACGGCGGCCGAAGGATTCCTTTCTCTCTTCGGGACCACGGTGGTGCTGCCGGGGATCGGGGACGTACACACCCTCGAGGCCCTCTCGGCCCTGGCCGGAGAAGAAGAGGTGTCCACCCGGTCACTGAGCACGCCGGTGGGGGCCGGTGGCGGCCTGGTCCGGGCCGTGGCGGACCGGGTGCTTCTGGGGGCGGGTCGCCGGGGACCGGACCCCTCGGTCACCACGTCGACGGTCGTGCGACGGCGACTGCCGGTGGACGTGGTGGGCCGGGGCGAACCGGGAATGGCGCTCGTGATGAACGAGCGGAATGCGATGGGATGGATCCGGCTGACCCCGTGGTTCGCCACCGAGCCCTGGCGGACCGCGGCGTTGGGGACCGAACGGGAGCTGACCGGACGGGGCCTTCCGCAACGGCCCGGCCGAACGGGGCGCAGACTCGAGAGCGGCGCCGGCCCAGAGGGGCGTGAGCTGGGGACATAGGGGTCGCCGGGCGGTGTCACCCATGTCGCGCGAGAGAAACGTGTCACCCATGTCCTGAAGGAAAACACGCCGGGCGGGTTCGCTGGCCCAGTGGCTAATCGAACATACGTTCGCTAATGTCGAAATCGATGGCCCTCGTCGACGTCTCCCTCGCCGCCCGGGCCCGGCCCGTGTCCTCGAGCAGGGACCAGCTCCTGCCCCTGCTCCCCGCCCTCGCCCCCCTGCTGCCGGGAGGCGGATTGCAGCGGGGGACCGTCATCACCGTCGTCGCCGGTGACCAGCGCGCCCGGCGACACGAACGGCGGGGGCGCCGGCACACTCGCCTTCGCCCTTCTCGCCGCCGCCTCGGCCGCCGGGTCATGGTGCGCGGCGGTGGGGACCGGCCACCCCGGGATCCTGGCCATCGCCGAGTTGGGGTGGACCTCGACCACCTGGCCCTCGTCCCGACCCCCGGGTCGGCATGGCCGGAGGTCGCGGCCATCCTGGTCGACGACATGGACGTCGTGCTCGTATGCCCCCCGGGTCGGGTGGGGTCGGGGGTGGCACGGCGGCTGGTGGCCCGGGCCCGGCAGAAGCGGGCGGTGCTGGTGGTGGGGGGCGGACGGGGGGCATGGCCAGAAGGGCCCGATATCCACCTGACGGTGGAAGGCGGGACGTGGGCCGGGGTGGACAGAGGTCACGGCCATCTCGAGGGGCGCCATGTGGAGGTGGTGACCTCCGGCCGCCGGTCGGCGGTCAGGGGTGTGCGGACCGGGCTGTGGCTGCCGGCGTCGTCGGGTGCCGTGGCGGTGGGGTGAGAGGGGAGGCCGTGCAGCGAGCTGCTCGCGGTGTGGTGCCCCGACCTCCTGGAGGAACAGGAGGACGGGCGCCGGGGGCGCGGGTCTTCGGCGCCGGGTGACGGAGGCGGTGGAAGCGTTCTCACCGGCCGTCGACGCGGTGCGGCCCGGGGTGTGCGCCGTGCCTACCCGGGGCCCGTCCCGCTACTTCGGGGGAGACGAGGAGCTGGCCCGCTGGCCGCCGAGGGGCCGTGGAGGCGGTCGACGGTGTGACTGCCGGTGTGGGAGTGACCGTCGGTGTGGGGGTGGCCGACGGGCTGTTCGCCGCCGTCCTGGCCGCCCGGGCCGCGGGGACCGGATCCGGTGGTCGTCCCGCCGGCGGGGACCCCGGCGTTCCTCGCCCCCTGGCCGGTGACCACCCTCGACCGGCCCGAGCTGGCCGACCTGCTGGTCCGGCTGGGGATCCGCACCCTGGGCCGAGTTCGCCGCGCTGCCCGGGCCGCCACGTGCTCGCCCGGTTCGGCGTCGAGGGTGCCGTCTGCCACCGGGTGGCCCGGGGGGCCGAGGGCGAGCTGCCCGGCTTCCGCCTGTTCTTCCGCCGGCGGTCCGGCGAGACCGGGGCCGGAGCCGGCGGACGAGGCGGGGCCGGGGGGCCCTCGACCCGGGAGCCCGGGTTCTGGGGCGGGGACGGCCGACGCCGACGGCCCGGGCCGCCCGGGCCCTGGCCGGCGTCCAGGACCTGCTCGGGCCCGAGGCGGTGGTCACGGGGCCGGCTCCAGGGTGGACGGGGCCCGGCCGAGCGGGCCCGGTTCGTCCCCTGGTCCAACGGCCGAGGTGGCGGGTCGGAGCAGACCGGCACCGGACGGCACCGGCGAGTCCCGCCGGGCCGCCGTGGCCGGGACAGGTCCCCCCACCGGCCCCGGCGTCGTGCTCGCCCGCCCGCTGCCCGCCCAGCTGGTCGACGCCGACGGCCAGCCGGTCGTCGGTGTCACCGGCGGCGGGATGGTCACCGCCGACCCCGACCCGGCTGTCGGTGGACGGAGGGACCGTGGGTCGCGGTGACCGGGTGGGCCGGGCCGTGGCCGTCCGACGAGCGGTGGTGGTCGGTCCGCGGCCGGCGCGCAGGCCCGCATGCAGGTCGTCACCGGCCGGCGACCGCCCACCTGCTCACGCGGCGAGCGGGGCGGCTGGTGGCTGGAAGCGACCTACGACTGACCGGACGCCACCATGACCGCGCCTACGCCGAGCTGCACTGCCATTCCAACTTCAGCTTCCTCGACGGCGCCTCGCCACCCCGAGGAGCTGGTCGCCGAGGCGGCCCGGCTCGGCCTCGACGCCCTCGCCCTCACCGACCACGACGGCCTCTACGGGGTGGTCCGCTTCGCCGAGACGGCCCGGGCCCTCGGGCTGCCCTCCGTCTTCGGCGCCGAGCTCACCCTGGTCGGGGCGGGCGCCGGCCGGCGGCGCGCACCGGCGCTGCCCGACCCGGCCGGCACCCACCTGGTGGTGCTGGCCCGCGACCCCGAGGGCTACGCCCGCCTGAGCCGGGCCATCGCCGAGGCCCATCTGGCCGGCGGGGAGAAGGGCAAGCCGATCGTGCACCCTCGACGACCTGGCCGCACCACGGCACGGGCGGGCACTGGCTGGTCCTCACCGGCTGCCGCAAGGGAGCGGTCCCCGCCGCCCTCACCGCCGACGGCCCCGCCGCCGCGGCCCGGGCAGCTCGACCGGCTGATCGAGGCCTTCGGCCGCGACGACGTGGCCGTGGAGCTGTGGGACCACGGCGACCCGCTCGACACCGCCCGCAACGACGCCCTCGCCCGTCTGGCCGTCGACCGGGGCGTGGACCTGGTGGCCACCAACAACGTCCACTACGCCACCGCCGGCCCGGCGGCCCCTGGCCACCGCCCTGGCCGCCGTCCGGGCCCGGCGGCCCCTGGCCGAGCTCGACGGGTGGCTCCCCTCGGCGGCCACCGCCCACCTGCGCGCCGGGGCCGAGCAGGAGCGCCGCTTCGCCCGGTGGCCCGGGGCGGTCGACCCGGGCCGGCGAGATCGGCCGCGGCGTGCGCCTTCGACCTCCGCCTGGTGGCCCCGCGGCTCCCCGACTTCCCGGTCCCCCCCGGGCACACCGAGCAGACCTGGCTGGTCGAGCTGGTCGCGCCGGGGCGCCGACCGACCGCTACGGGCCGCGGCGACGACGAGCGGGTACCGGGGGCGTGGGCCCAGATCGACCACGAGCTCGACGTCATCGGCACCCTCGGGTTCGCCGGCTACTTCCTCATCGTCTGGGACATCGTGGAGTTCTGCCGACGCCAGGACATCTACTGCCAGGGCCGGGGCTCGGCCGCCAACTCGGCCGTCTGCTTCGCCCTCGGCATCACCCGTGCCGACGCCGTGGCCCTCGGGCCTGCTGTTCGAGCGGTTCCTCTCCCCCGAGCGCGACGGACCACCCGACATCGACGTCGACATCGAGTCGGGCCGGCGCGAGGAGGTCATCGCGTACGTCTACGAGCGCTACGGCCGTCACTGCACGCCGCCCAGGTGGCCAACGTCATCACCTACCGCGCCCGCTCGGCCATCCGCGACATGGGCAAGGCCCTCGGGCACAGCCCCGAGGAGGTCGACGCGCTGGGCCAAGGCGGTCGACCGCGGCGAGCCGCTCGACCGCGGCGGACCCCTGCCGCCGCTCGTCGGGCGACCTGGCCGCGACAGGTCCTCGACTTCCCCCGCCACCTCGGCCTCCACTCGGGGGGGATGGTCATCTGCGACCGGCCGGTGGTCGAGGTCTGCCCGGTGGAGTGGGCACGGCATGCCGGGACGCACGTGCCCTGCAGTGGGACAAGGACGACTGCGCCGCGGCCGGGCTCGTCAAGTTCGACCTGCTCGGACTGGGCATGCTCGACGCCCTGCACCACACGGTCGACCTGATCCGCGACGCCCACGGCGTGGAGGTCGACCTGGCCATGCTCGCCCCAGGAGGACGCCGTCTACGACATGCTGTGCCGGGCCGACACGGTGGGGGTGTTCCAGGTGGAGAGCCGGGCCCAGATGGCCACGCTGCCCCGCATCCGGCCCCGGTGCTTCTACGACCTGGTGATCGAGGTGGCCCTCATCCGGCCCGGTCCCATCCAGGGAGGATCGGTCCACCCCTACATCCGCCGGCGCAACAGGGCCTCGAGGCCCGTCACCCCCCTGCACCCGCTGCTCGCAGCGGGCCCTGGAGCAAGACGCTCGGGGTGCCGCTGTTCCAGGAGCAGCTCATGCAGATCGCCATCGACGTGGCCGGGTTCACCCCGGCCGAGGCCGACGAGCTGCGCCAGGCCATGAGCGCCAAGCGCTCCGGGGAGCGGATGGCCCGCCTGCGCGACCGGCTCTTCGCCGGCATGGCCGCCCGCGGGCATCACCGGCGAGGTGGCCGAGGAGATCGTGGGCAAGCTGGCCGCCTTCGCCAACTTCGGGTTCCCCGAGAGCCACGCGGTGTCCTTCGCCTACCTCGTCTACTCGAGCGCCTGGTTGAAGCTGCACTACCCCGCCGCCTTCTGCGCCGGGCTGCTCAACGCCCAGCCCATGGGGTTCTGGTCCCCCCAGTCCCTGGTGGCCGACGCCCGGCGCCACGGGGTCGTCGTCCACCGTCCCCATGTCGACCGGTCGGGCGCCGGGGCCACCCTCGACTGGGGGATGACGGGACCCGCCGGTGGGCCGGTGGGCGTCGCCGAGCCGCCAACCGGCACGTCCGCCTGGGGATCGGGACTCGGTGCGAACCGTGGGTCGGCGAGATGGCCGAGCGGATCGGCCGAGCGTCGCCCCTACGCCTCGATGGAGGACCTGGTGCGCCGGGCCGGGAAGTGGGGCGGCCCCAGCTCTGGAGGCGCTGGCCACGGCCGGCGCCCTCGAAGGGCTGGTCCCCCGTGACGCGACGGCGGCACCCGACGATGGGACCGTGGGGACCCGGCGCCAGGCGCTGTGGGCCGCCGGGGTGGTGGCGCAGGGCCACCGCCGACCGGCTACCGGGCCTCGTGACCGGGGAGGATGCCCCCGCTGCTCCCGACCTGACACCGCTCGAGGAGGTGGCGGCCGACATGTGGGCCACCGGCCTGACCGTGGGCGCCGGCGCCGTGGAGCTGGCCCGGCCCCGCCTCGACGCCTTGGGTGTGATCCCCGCCGGCCGGCTGCCCGGGGCCGAGACGGACGGGCGGGTGCTCGTGGGCGGGGTGGTCACCCACCGCCAGCACCCCGAGAGCGCCAAGGGGACCGTGTTCCTCAACCTCGAGGACGAGACCGGGATGGTCAACGTGATCTGCTCCCCGGGCGCCTGGCTGCGGTGGCGCGACAGCGCCCGGCGATCCCCCGCCCTTCTGGTGCGGGGCCGGCTCGAGCGGGTCGACGGCGTCGTCAGCGTGGTGGCCGAGAAGATCTCCCGCCTCGATCTGGGGTCGGCCCCCCTGCCGCCCTCACGCGACTTCCGATGACGGAGGCCGGGAAATTGGGGATCCGTTGCGAAATCTCCTCAAGGAGGCGTCGCTTCGCGCCGATGCAGCCGCCAGGAGTCCCCCGGAACCCCTGGGGAACGGAGGGTCCCTCCCCCGACGAGGGCCGCGACGATGAGGTGGCGAAGAATGAGGAGCTGTCTCGGCCAGCTGGTCGTGCACCGTGACGGAACCGTCGCGTACTGCACGGAAGAGACGGCCGGCCGGACATGCCCCGGGGAGGACCACCCGCACCGCGGCGGCTTCTTCGCCCACCGCCTGGTGGCGCGCCACTCCTGTCCCCGCTGCACCCAGGTCCCGGTCCCCGAGCCCCAGCGCTGACCGCCACCACGTCGCCCGGATCGGGGCGCTCCGCGCCGTAACCCGGCGACCGCCGGCTCGGCCCGGCGCTCAGCGCCACCGGATCACCCGCCGGCGCCGTCGGCCATGTCCCCTGCCCGACGCAGAGCGAGTCGCACAGAAAATCGCCACATCGCTCCCGTGGGACCCGCGTCCTTCTCGACCGCAGAGCGGCTCGATCCCGACCACTCCGAGAGGGCAATCCCACTTTCCTACCACGCATAGTGACGACATACGGTGATCCACACGCACAGTGGCCGCCGTTGTGTGTCGCTTGCTCCACCCGCCCGCCGGTCCCGCCGATTGTCATGAGGCACGCAGGGGATATCCCTTAGGCCACCGGAAAGGATTCTGGGCCAATGTGTAACGGATGTCTCGTTCTTCACCGTGATGGTGAGGTCGCCTACTGCTCCGAGGAACTCGATGGGGGGACTTGCAGCGGCTACGACGTACCCCATTTGGCCGGGATCATGGCCTGCCGGGTGACGCCGCGAGGGACGCGCTGCCGCCACTGTGACGCAGTGATGCGCAACCGGCTCATCATGGCACCCGACTTCATCCCCGACGGAATGCACGCCTTCACCAATTGACCCGTCGCGCACCACGTCTATCTGAGCTGGCGGGGGAGGGCTCGAACCTCCAACATCCGGCTCCAAAGGCCGGCGTTCTGCCGATTGAACTACCCGCCAAGGGTCTGCCGCGCGCCGGAGCAATAACGACGCTCTCATCCCCCGGACAACATCCTCGCCGATCCGGCGCTCACGCTTCGATGAGCTCGATCCGGTTCCCGAACGGATCGTCGACATAGCTCCGACGAACATCAGGGAGATCGTGGTCGGGGCGCACGGGGTGGCCACGGGACTCGAGCTCCGCGCACAGGGCGTCGAATCCGTCGACCATGACCGCCGGGTGCGCCTTGCGGGCGGCATGGAATTCGGTTTCCACCCCGAGATGGAGCACAACATCGTCGTTTGAGAACCAGCAGCCTCCCCGAGCCGCCAGGACGGGTGGTTTGGGTCGACGCTCGAGACCGAGGATCCCCTCGTAGAACGCAGTGGCCTCGTCTTCACCTCCGGGGGCATGGCCAGCTGCACGTGGTCGATGGCAACCAGTCGGTGGCCCACGACGCACCTCCTCCCATCACCTCGTGGCGTGAGATCGACAGGTTACCGGCGGCCGGGTCCACAGACCGCGCTAACCTTCGCCCACCCATGGGATCGCTCATCAAGAAGCGCCGCAAGCGCATGCGCAAGAAGAAGCACAAGAAGATGTTGAAAGCCACCCGCTGGCAACGGCGGGCCGCCGGCAAGTAACTCAGGCCGGGTCACCGGGCCACGGGGGAAGCGTCTCCACCGCCCGCAGAGGTGCCCGCTCACCGTCGAGGTCGAGATAGCTCTGTCCCTCGAGACCCAGCTCCTCGGGTCCGCCCTCGACGAACCAGGTCGATCCACTACCGGCCAGCCGCGGCCGGCTCCCGCACACCCGGGCGAAGTGGTCACGCCAGGCGGCGAGCCGGGGCGCCAGCGACACCGCCGCCTGTTCGAGATCGTTGTCCGGGGCAGGGCGATCCCGGGGCCCGTCGGAAACGCGGTTCTCGTCCCAGGCCCGGTAGACGGCCGCCGTGTCCATGCTCATCGGGGGCAGCAGGAGCACGAACCGCCGCGCCTCGAAGGGCAGAGGCTCGATCGTCTCGCCCACACCGGTCACCCGTGCCCGTCCCCCGCGTACACAGAAGGGCACGTCCGAGCCGAGCTGCACCGCCAGGGCCGGATCGGCCCATCGCGCCCACCGAAGCACCGCCGCCGCATCCGCCGACCCTCCCCCGAGACCGGCGCCGGCGGGAATGCGCTTCACCACCCGGACCGAGGCGCGCCGTCCCACCAGGGCCAGGGCCCGCACCACCAGATTGTCGGGCCCTGACGAGATCTGGCCGGTCCCCGTGCCACCGACGACCTCGTCCACGATGGAGAGATCGTCGCCGGGGCCGAAGGTCAGCGAGTCGGCCAGGTCCACCGTGACCATCTCGGCGTCGAGCAGGTGGTACCCGTCGGCCCGTCGGCCCGTCACTCGCAACGAGAGCGTCAGCTTGGCCGGCGCCGTCACCGTCGTCATCGGGGTCACCGCCGATCCCCGGCGTCCCCGCGCTGCCGACCAGTCTCCCCCAGTCCTCGACCGACAACTCCTCGGCGCGGGACTCAGGATCGATGACGGCGGCGGCGAAGGCGTCGGGTTCGAGCACGTCCGCCAAGGCCCGGCGCAACATCTTGCGTCGATGGGCGAAGCCGGCGCGCACCACGGTGAACAGACGGTCGGCTGACGACCGCCGAGGGATCGACGGCTACCGCATCGCGGCGCACGATACGGACGAGAACCGATTCGACGCGCGGTCGGGGCACGAAGACGGCCGCCGGGACTCGCCCCACCACGCGTGCGGTGGCGTGATAGGCGACCTTGACCGACACCGCTCCGTAGGCCTTCGTCGCGCGGCGCCGCCGCCAAGCGCTCACCCACTTCGCGCTGCACCATCACGAGCATGGACCGCACCCTGGGGGCGTCGTCGAGCACGCGCATGATCACGGGGACGGCGACATTGTAGGGAAGGTTGGCCACGAGAGCCCACGGAGACGGCGCATCCGGCGCGACCGCACTCTGCACCGGCGCCGTCGTCCACGGCGAGGAGAGCGGCCCAGTCCAGAGTGAGGGCGTCAGCGTGCACGACGCGCACTCCGTGGCCCTCGACCTGCGGCGCGCAGGACGGGAATGAGGTGCTGGTCGATCTCCACCGCCGTCACCGTCGCCCCTGTCTCGGCCAGTGCCAGCGTGAGTGCGCCCAGCCCGGCCCCGATCTCCACCACCCGTTGTCCCGGTGCGAGATCGGCCACGCGGGCGATACGCCGAACGGTGTTCAGGTCGACGACGAAGTTCTGCCCGAGGGCCCGGCTCGGGCGCAGATCCCGGGTGGCGATCATCTGCTGGACCTCGCGCCGGCTGAGCGTCACCGCACCATGGTGCCGTCTGATCGACAGCACCGTGATCTCACCAGGTCAGACGGACCTCGACGAGCCCCGTCCGGGGGTCGGCCAGGTCGGCGAATCCGTCGTAGGACAGGTCGACCACCCGGCCCGGATTCTGCGCCTGACGGTCGTCGACCGTGCATCGGATGGACCCCCCGGTGGCCACGTCGGTGATCGTCACCACGGTCCCGAACGACAGGTAGGGACTGGCGCAGTACCCCGGTGAGGCCTCGGGGTACCACGATGCCTCGCCCCACTGCGCCTCCTCCGGTGGTGGAGGCGCAGTGGTCGTGGTCGTCGTCGTGGTCGGGGCGGCCGGAGGGCTCTGGCGCACGATCGCCACCGCCGCCGTCACCACCGCCGAAGTCGTCCCGGCGGTCGTGGTGACGGTGGACGTCGTGCGCAGTGACCTGTCTGCCGCGGCAGCGACGAGGGCCGTCGCGCGGCGAGGTCATCCGCGCCGCCACAGCCGGCGCGCGGTGGCGTGCCGAAACAACGGTACCGACGGCGTCATGCCGGGCACCGGTCGATCGAGGTGATGCTCGACCAGGAGTTGCGAGCAGGAGGAGCGGCGCCACGCCTAGAGCGATACAGAGCCCCAGGCGCACCGTTGGCCGCAGCCCCCCGGCGCTCTGCGTCCTCAGATCTCCACCCTTCCTCTGCGGACAGGTCTACTGCGTCGGGTCGTGAACGAAGCTAGGTGACTCGACGATGACCGACAAGTCGCAGCGCCAACGGTCGATCACCTGACATCGAGATAGTGACAGCGCGCAAATTAAGATCGGCCACACCAGGCTGCAGAGGGTGACGAAGCCGCCACCTGTCCTGGGGAAGTCCGGATGACAGCTTGTGGAAAACCTGCGAACACCTTTTGCAGCAAGGAAAATTCGACCACGGTGAGGATTGAGAAACTCACCATCAATCTCTTGAAGAGCTCCCGTCGGCACCACCGTTTCGCGGGGCTGCGGGCTCGGTTGGGCGTCCCCGTCGGCCGATGCACAACCTGATCCGCCGTGTCCGAGTTGTCGGAAAACGGTCGACGCGTCGTACCGACTTGTCGGCGCGGCCACGTGCCGACGCCCTCGCATATCGCGCCGTCGCGGGCAACTGGCGGGTGTCTCAGGACAGTGCGAAGGCGACGCGCGTGGCGGCGCGTGACGACGCCGCCAACTCGTCGGTGACCACGCCCTTCACGGCGGCCACCGCCATCCCGACCAAGGACACGAGGGCCGGGCGATTGTCCTCGCCGCGGTGCGGCACCGGGGCGAGGAACGGTGCGTCCGTCTCCACCAGAAGACGGTCGAGCGGAACCAGTGCGGCGGCGGCGCGCACGTCGTCGGCATTCTTGAAGGTGACGATCCCGCTGAACGACACGAAGGCGTCGAGGTCGAGGCAACGACGAGCCTCGTCGGGTCCGCCGGTGAAGCAGTGCATCACGACACGGTCGGGTCGGTCCACGGTGGTGAGGATGTCGAGGGTGTCGTCCCACGCGGCGCGGCTGTGAACGACCAACGTCAGATCGTGGCTCTTGGCCAGGGCCGCCTGGGCGGCGAACATCTCCCGTTGGGCGGGCCGAGGCGAGTGGTCGTAGTGGTAGTCGAGGCCGCACTCCCCCACGGCCACCACCAGACTGGGGCGCCTGGCCAGGGCGTCGTCGAGAACCCGCTCGACCTCGGACAGGCCGTGCGACGCGTCGTGGGGGTGGAGGCCGACGGTGGCCCAGGCACCGAAGTCTTCGGGCACCGCCGCCACCGGCTCCGACCCAGCGGCCGCCCGCACCTCGCTCACCAGGTCGACGGCCTGACGCGACGTCTCGGCATCGGTCCCCACACAGACGAGGCCGACGACACCGGCCCCGGCCGCCTGTTCGACTGACTCCAGGACGCCGACCCCGCCGGGTCGATAAGTGTCCTGGAGATGGCAGTGGGAATCGATCCAGCCACCTCGACCGTCGACGCCGACCGGCGCGTCGGCGTCCGCGTCATCCCGTGCGGCGCGGGAACAGCGGCGACCCGCGCTCCACCGTCAGACCACCGGGATAGCCGCCCCAGACCGCGTCCTTCGGGACGCGACACGCGCTCGGTTCGCCGCTCAGGCCGAGCCGGCGCCATATCTCGGTGCTGGTGTCCGGCATCGCCGGCCACACGAGGAGGGCGACGATCCGCAACGCCTCCAACGCGCTCCCGAGAACGGCGTCGACCGCCGGCCCCGGCTCGGCCTTCCACGGTTCGGAGGTCTCGAGATAGGCGTTGGTCTCGTGAATCAATCGCCACGTCGCCTCCAACGCGGCGTGAGGTTGCGCCGCGTGCCCATCCCGCGCGTGGTATCGGCGAGGACCTCGGCAGCCACGGCGCGGAGGGGGCTCGTCGGGATCGGGTGGTGGTCCGACCCCCGCGCACTTGGAGCCCACGACAGTCGACACGCGTGCCATCAAATTGCCGAGATTGTTGGCCAGATCGGCGTTGTACCGCGCCGTGACGCCCTCGTAGGAGAAGTCGCCGTCGCTTCCAATCGGTGTCTCGCGTAGCAGGTGGTAGCGGAATGCATCCAACCCGTACTCCGCCACCAGGTCGGCCGGCGTGACCTGATTCCCGCCCGATTTGGACATCTTCTCGCCCGACACCAGGAGCCATCCGGTGCACCAGGAAGTGAGCCGGTGGGTCAATCCCGGCAGCCATGCACATGGCCGGCCACCACACGCAATGGAAGCGGATGATGTCCTTGCCCAGCAGATGGTGGACCGCAGGCCACCACTTCTCGAATCGCGCCGTGTCCTCGCCGTACCCGATCGCCGTCAGGTAGTTGATGAGCGCGTCGTACCAGACATAGAAGACGTGTTTGTTGTCCCAGGGAACCTCAACTCCCCAGCGTCGTCGATGTGCGCGTGATCGAGATGTCTTCGAGACCGGCCCTGATGATCCCGAGGGCCTCGTTGCGCTTGGCCACCGGCTGGATGGCGTCGGGATTGTCGTCGTACCACTGCAGCAGCCGGTCTCCGAAGGCGCTCAGCTTGAAGAAGTAGTTCTCCTCCTCGAGCATCTCGACGGGTCGCATATGGATGGCGCACTTGCCGTCGACGAGGTCGGACTCCTTCTTGTAGTCCTCGCACGAGACGCAGTACCGGCCCCGGTAGACGCCGAGCTCGGTGATAGCCGTTGTCGTGGATCGTCTGAAGGAAGTGCTGGACGGCCCGATGGTGCCGGGGTTCGGTGGTGCGAATGAAGTCGTCGTTGGAGATGTTGAGCAGGGCCCAGGTCTCGACGAACCGCGCCGGCCGTACGGTCCACCCACTCCTGAGGACTCGCACCGTTCGCCTCCGCCGCCCGGGCGATCTTGTCGCCGTGCTCGTCTGTCCCGGTCAGGAAGAACACGTCGTCGCCGGCCAGTCGGTGCCATCGGGCCAGGGCGTCGGCGATGACGGTGGCGTACGCATGCCCGATGTGGGGCACGTCGTTCACGTAGTAGATGGGCGTCGTCACATAGAACGGGGGCACCGGCGTAGCGTACCGACCCGGTCGGCCTCGTCGGTCCGCCCCGATACCGGGTCCCGGCGCCAGGTCCCGCCGGTTCGGCGTGGTGGTCGTGGTGCCGCCAGAACTCTTTCACCAGCTGGTCGTGGAAGATCTGCGAGGGGTCGAAAGTCACGTGAACGGCCTCGGCGTGCCCCCTCCGTCCCGAGCCCACCTGGCCCGTAGGTGGGAGCCTTCCGAGAACCGCCCGTGTGGCCGGAGACAGCGACGACAGCCTCCGGAACAGACCGCAAGAGACGTTCGACCCCAAGACGACGATCGGTGAAGGGGGCCAATGCTAGTCCCGGCGGGCCGGCGCCGGGCCACACCGGAGGTGCCCGCTACGAGTCTCGGTCCACCGAGGCCTCGTCCCCGCGCCGCAGAGTCAGCGCCTGGTCGTAGACCTCGCGACGCGAGACTCCGAGCTCAGCCGACACTGCACTGGCAGCGTCACGCCAACTGGCCCCACCGTCCACGTGACGGCGCAGGGCGAGAGCGACAGCGGCCTCGTCAACCGGAGGGGGCGGTCCGGCCCCGGCCAGGACGACGACCACCTCGCCGCGGACATCGCGGACGGCGAACTCCCGAGCCCCCTCGGCCAAGGTCCCCCGCCAGACCTCCTCGTGGAGCTTCGTCAGCTCACGGGCCACGACCACGTTGCGCTGCGATCCGCAGGCGGCGGCGAGGTCGGCCAGGGTGGCGGCCAGCCTGCCGGGAGCCTCGTGGATCAGCACCGTCCGCTCCTCGGCGGCGAGCGCCTCGAGGCGACGCCGACGGTCCGACCCTCGGCGGGCGAGGAAACCCTCGAAACAGAAACGGCCGGTCGGCAGACCGCTCACGACCAGGGCCGTCAACGCCGCGCTGGGCCCGGGGACGGCCGTCACCGCGGCCCCGGCGGCCACAGCGGCCGCCACCAGCCGCGCGCCGGGGTCGGACACGGTCGGAGTGCCGGCGTCACTCACCACCGCCACCGTTTTTCCTGCGGCCAGCTCAGACAGCACCTGGGGCAAACGCTCGACCTCGTTGCGCGCGTGCAGCGACAGAAGCCGTTGGCCCGTGATCCCGGCGTGGGTGAGCAGGGCCCGCGTCCGGCGCGTGTCCTCGCAGCACACCAGATCGGCGACCCTCAACACGTCGACGGCACGCGGTGACAGGTCGCCCAGGTTCCCAATCGGTGTCGACACGATCACCAGACGTCCGCCGGCGACGGTGGACGTGTCCGGCGCCACCTCCGGTGACGTCACTGGGCGTCGTGCAGCTCGAGGCGGTCACCGGGGCGCAGCCGCCAGCGCTCGAAGGCGCCTGACTGCGCCTCCAGAACGGTCCGGCAGCGGCGGCGAGGGCGGGTGAGGTGCCACGGTGCCAGGTGGACGATGTCGACCACTGCCAGGTCGCGGTCGAGGAAGGCGACGTCCAGTGCGAAACGCATCCCGAAGGAATGGAGGGCTCCGCTCGTCCGAGGAATCAGAAAGGCACCTTCGTATTCGCGGCGGCCGATCAGCCCTCTATTGCGAGCCACGAACGAGTCGGCCATTTCGGCCGCCGCCAGCACCTCGCCGTCACGCAGCAACCACATCGTCCGTTCGCCACGTCGTCGACGTCACCGTCTCTCCTCCGCTCTCACACGTTGAACCGGATCTCGAGGACGTCGCCGTCGGCGACGTGGTAGTCCTTGCCTTCGAGACGGATCCGTCCGGCCGCCTTGGCCTTGGCCCACGAGCCGACACTCGAGCAGCTCGTCCCAGTGGATCACCTCGGCCCGGATGAAGCCCCTCTGCAGGTCGGAGTGGATGACGCCGGCGCACTCCGGGGCGGTGGCGCCGGCCCGGAAGCTCCAGGCGCGCGATTCCTTGTCCCCGGTGGTGAGGAACGTCCGCCGACCGAGCAGGTGGTACGCGCCCCGGGCCACCCGCGCCAGCGCCCCTTCGCCGAGACCCAGGCCCTCGAGAAGCTCGCCTGCGCTGGTCGAGGGGGAGTTGCGCCGTCTCGGCCTCGAGCTGGACACAGACGCCGAGCGCCTCACCGTGGCCGCCGAGTTCGTCGGTCACCGGGTCGACCACCGCGTCGATCTTGTCCAGTTGATCCTCGCCCACGTTGACCACGGCGAGTACGGACTTGTCGGTCAGGAGGAACAGGTTCCGGAGCAACGCTCTCTTCTCGGGATCGAGCCCTGATCGGTACAGAGGCACGCCACCGGAGAGAACCGTCAGGGCGGCTTCCATGGCCGACGACCTCGCGGGCCGAGACTCTTGTCGATCCGCGCCGCCTTGCGGCGCTTGTCGATCTGAGCCTCGATGGTGGCGACATCGGCCAGCACGAGCTCGAGCTCCAAGGTGGCGAGGGCGTCGACGGGGTCGGTGTCACCGGGAGCTTCGGCGCTGTCGAAGGCCCGCAACACCAGACACAGCGCATCCACCTCGCGGATTCCGGCCAGGAAGCGGTTGCCGAGACCCTCACCCGTAGACGCCCCCGGGACCAGACCGGCGATGTCCACGACCTCCATGCCGGCGTGCACCACCTTCTTGCTGGCGCTCATCACCGCCAACGCATCGAGCCGGGGATCGGGAAGGGGGGCGATGGAGACAGACGACTCGGTGGTGGTGAAGGGATGGGGTGCCACGGCGGCGTTCGCCCCGGTCAGCGCGTTGAACAGAGACGTCTTCCCGGCGTTGGGCAGGCCGACCAGACCGAGACGCTCCATTGGTCCCCGACGCTACTCGCCCGTTCGCGGACCACTCATCCCTCGGTCGTGCCCGGTGCCGTGGGGGGCACGTAACGTCGCCCCTATGTCGAAACGGACCAACAAACGCAAGATCCGCAGCCAGAAGAAGGCGAACCACGGCAAGCGGCCCAACGCCGGGCGCGGCTGAGCTCCCGGATCATCAGGGGCGCCAGGCGGCGTCCCGCTCCCGCAAGAGGCCCATCAGAGTCGTGGGCACGTCGGAGATGATCCCGTCGACGCCCAGGTCGACCAGACGCCCCATCTCCTCTTCGTCGTTGATGGTCCACACGTGGACGGCGAGGCCCCGCCCGTGGGCCGCCTCGACGAAGCGCTCGTCCACCAGGACCTGGTCGCCGTAGACGGCAGGAACCTGCAGGGCGACGTGATCCATCGCCGGAGGCTCACCGCCCTGGTGCAGCGCCCTCCAGAACCCGGCCACGGCCAGTGTCCCCGCCGACGTGGCCACACCGGGCGCCCACCGGGCGAATGCGGCTGAGGCGATGTCGAGAAAAGACGCCACGATGACCCGGTCCAGGTGCTCATGTCCGGCAAGGGTGGCGGCGAGACGCTCCTCGTAGGCCTCGACGGCCGGGGCCGTGGCCTTGATGTCGAGGTTGAGCGCCACCCGGGGATGCTCGTCGAGCAACGCCAGTACTTCGTCGAGAGTGGCGACGGCGAAGTCCGGGTCGTCCGGAGCCCGCCCGCGGTACGGATAGGCGCCGGCCTCGAGACCGGGGCTGACGTCGGCCCCGGGGGCGAACCAGTAGGCGTTGTCGAGCGCCCGGACATCCGCCAGGGTCAGGGCGTGGATCGGTCCCGTTCCGTTGGTGGTCCGGTCGACCGTTCCGTCATGGCACACCACGAGATGCCCGTCGGAGGTGGCATGCACATCGAGCTCGATCCCCGTCGCTCCGAGCTCGAGCGCCCGGCGGACGGCGAAGAGAGTCGATGACGGCGCCTCCCAGGCACCACCTTGGTGGGCGTACGAAACAACGCGGCGCCCGAGCCAGGGGTTCCCGTGGGCGGGGCTCACCCCACCAACGGTAGCCTCCCGCCAATGCTCGACCACATCCTGGTGGACGTCATCTCTCAGACGCGGCGCGCCCTCGAGGATGCCCTGCTCCAGCGCCAGGCCGTCGAAGAGCGCTTCCAGGTCGACGTCTTTCTGGGCGACGTCTCGTGGGAGACGTCCTATTCCCTCCCCGGCGAGGAGAAGCCTCCACGCGTGCGAGCCGATGTCTCGGTCGATTGGCCCACCTGGAGCCAGAGCGCTTACCGGTCGTGGTCGATCGGTGAACCACCGGAGGACCTCCCCGAGGTGGTGGTGGAGATCACCCTGCGTGTCCAGCGCCTGTCCGTCATGCCCGACCTCGACGTCGTCCTCGCCTGTCTGCCCGAAGAGAGCCCGCCCATCGGCACCGACACCCTGGTCCGCGCCGCTCCCGTCGTCGAACAAGTCCACGAGCCCGGTCAAGGCCCCCGGTTCGCCGTGGAGACGTCGTACCAGGGCACAATCCGCCTGGACGAGGCGGCTCTCGAAGACGCCACCAGCCTCGCCGCGCCCGCCAGTCAGCTGGCGCGGTGGGTGGCCTCGGTGCTGGTGCGCCTCGGCGATCTCCGCCTGACCTATCTGCCTCCGGATCCGGCTCCGGCCGGGGACGACAGCCGCTAACCAGGCCCCGGCTCCCGGGGTTGCGCACGCGGACCTATGAGGCCGCGGTGCTCAGGACAGGCCGGCCGCTTTGACCAGGAGTCTCAGGTCCGACTGCGGACGCGCCCCGAGGTGGGAGATGACCTCGCCGGCACACAGCCCGGCCAACTGGGCGCAGCTTTCGGGATCGTGGCCGTGCGTGAGCCCGTACAGGAATCCGGCGGCATAAAGGTCGCCGGCACCGGTGGTGTCGACGACACGGTCGACCGGTTCAGCCGCCACGGCCACGGGCCCGCCGGCGGTCACGACCACGGAACCCGTCGCGCCCCTGGTCAAGGCGGCCAGCAGTCCCGTCTCCTCGACGGCCGTCACCGCCTCGTCGAATCCCGTCACGTCGAACAGCAGCGTGACCTCCTCCTCGTTGGCGAACAACACGTCGATCTCACCGTGGAGCAGGTCGAGAAATTCGCGCCGGTGCCGGCTCACGCAGAACGGGTCCGACAGGGTGAGGGCCACCAAGGCGTCGGCGTCGTGCGCCACCTCCATCGCCCGCCGCAGGGCCGTCTTGGCCGGGGGCTGGTCCCACAGGTATCCCTCCAGGTACACGACCTGGGCCCGGGCCAGCAGGCTCTCGTCGAGATCGTCCGGACCGAGGGTCGACGCCACCCCGAGGTGGGTGGCCATCGTCCGTCTCGCCGTCGTCGGTGACGAGCACCAGACACCGGCCGGTGGCCTGTTCGGCGTCGGCGACCGCCGCCGCCGGCACGCTCGACAAATGGCCTTCGGCCACGCCGGCGGCGGTGATGTCGTGGATGAACGTGGCCCCGAACTCGTCGTCCGCCACCTTTCCGATGTATCCGACCCGGCCTCCGAGGGCCGCCACCCCGACGGCGGTGTTCGCCGCCGACCCTCCCGAGACCTCGACCCCGGTGCCCATCCCGGCGTAGACCGCGGTGGAACGGGCGAGGTCGACCAGCTCCATGCTCCCCTTCACCAGGCCGAGCCGGGCCAGGTCGTCGTCGGTGGCATGGGCCAACACGTCGACGAGGGCGTTGCCGACGGCCACGACGTCGAGAGGGCCTCCATCCACCGCGGCGTCGTCACGCTCGTCGTCGGTTCCGGACACGGACGTGGAACCTAGTGCGGGCGGGGACCGGTTACCGCACCGGCGGCCCTGGTGCTCCGGGGCCGATTGGTAGCGTGCTCTGCGATGACCAACTCCAGGGTCTCGACCAGCACCGATCCCTCCGCCGTACACCGGCTTCCGTACACGGTGGCGCCGCGCCGCTACGAGCTCCGGCTCGCTCCCGATCTCGAGGCCGCCACCTTCAGCGGAGAGGTCCGTATCGAGGCCACCGCCCACGAGGCGGTCACGACCATCGCCCTCCACAGCGCGGAGCTGACCATCTCCTCGGCCGAGGTGGTCGTGGACGGCACGCCGCAGCCCGCCACCGCCTCGGTCGACGAGGCGACAGAACGAATCGTCCTCGCCCTGGCGGCACCGGTCGGCCCCGGAGCGATCGTCATCGACATCGCCTTCTCGGGGGTGCTCAATGACAAGCTCCACGGCTTCTACCGCTCGACTTACACCGACGCCGCCGGCGTACTCCACACGTTGGCCACCACCCAGTTCGAGGCGACCGACGCCCGCCGGGCCTTCCCCTGCTTCGACGAACCGGATCGCAAAGCGATCTTCGGCGTGACCCTCGACGTACCCTCCGCTCTCGGCGGCCTACTCCAACGGGCCGGTGCTCTCGGAGTCACCGCTGCCCGGCGGGGCTCGACGGGTCCTGTTCGCCGACACGATGGTGATGTCGACCTACCTCGTGGCCTTCGTCGTCGGAGACCTCGAGGCCACCCCACCGGTCGACGTCGACGGCACGCCGGTCCGGATCGTCCACGTACCGGGCAAGGAAGATCTGACGTCGTTCGCCCTGGAGGCTGCCGCTCACGCCCTGCGCTTCTTTACCGATTGGTTCGGCATCGCCTACCCCGCCGAGAAGCTCGACCTCCTCGCCATCCCCGACTTCGCCTTCGGGGCCATGGAGAACCTGGGGTGCGTCACCTTCCGCGAAGCCCTCCTCCTGGTCGATCCGCAGCGCGGCGTCGCGCCTCGAGCTCGAGCGGATCGCCGACGTCGTCTCCCACGAGATCGCCCACATGTGGTTCGGGGACCTCGTCACGATGAAATGGTGGAACGGCATCTGGTTGAACGAGGCCTTCGCCACATTGATGGAGCTTCTCTGCGTGGACGCCTTTCGCCCCGACTGGCAGCGTTGGGTCTCCTTCGGGATGGAACGCGACCTGGCCATGGCCACCGACGCGCTCCACTCCACACGGCCCGTCGAGTACCCCGTCGGTTCCCCCGACGAGGCCCAGGGCATGTTCGACGTCCTCACGTACCAGAAGGGCGCGAGCGTCCTGCGCATGCTCGAGAGGTACCTCGGGGCGGAACCGCTTCCGCGCCGGTATCCGCCTCTACCTCGAATCACACCGTTTCGACAACACCGAGACCGCCGACCTCTGGGACGCCATCGAAGCGGCCAGCGGTGAACCGGTGCGCGAGATCATGGACACCTGGATCCTCCAGGGAGGCTTCCCCCTGGTCACCGTCGGACACCCGGACGGCGACGCCACGGCCGCTAACAAAGCCGCTCTCACCTTGACTCAGGAACCGTTCTCTTTCACCGCTCCCACCGGTGCCAGCTCGATCGGATCGAACTGGAAGATCCCCGTGCTCGTCCGTTCAACCTCAGGAGCCGAGACCCGCGTCCTGCTCGGGTCCGACCCCGAGGTCAGCATCCTGGATGGGACGTCGGACGGCGACGGGCCCGCGGTCGTGAACGCCGGTGCCTCGGGGTACTACCGCGTCCGGTATCCGGCCGATCACCTCCGACGCCTGGCCGCTTCGATCGGCGCGCTCGATCCGCTGGAACGATTCACCCTGCTCGGCGACACATGGGCATCGGTCGTCGCCGGGCGCTCGGAGCTCGAGGACCTCCTCCTGCTGGCCGACGCCCTCGGCGACGAGAAGGACCCAGACGTGTGGGGTCAGGTGAGCGGCGCCCTGCGATTCCTCGATCACACGGTGGATGACGACACCCGCCCGGTGCTGGCCACCTACACGCGATCACTCATGACGGAACCCTTCGCCCGCCTCGGTTGGCAGCCCGCGCCCGGAGAAGGCGAACGCACGGCGACGCTGCGTGCCCAGCTAATCGGGATGCTCGGCACCGTGGGCGAGGACGAGGTCGTCCGCAACGAATGCGCCGCCCGGCACGCCGCCGCCATCGCCGGCGGCCCCGACCTCGAGCCCAATCTGGCCAGCACCATCGTCAACGTCGCCGCCACAGTCGGCGGTCCGGCCGAGTTCGAGACCTTCGTCGAGCTCTACCGGCATCCGACGACACCACAGTCGGAGACCCGTTACCTCTACAGCCTCACCGCCTTCCGCGATCCGGCTCTGGCGGCTCGTGTCTTCGAGCTGGCCCGCACCGAGGTCCGCACACAGAACGCACCTTTCGTGGTCCAACAACTGCTGGCCCACCGCGATCACGGGCCACCGACGTGGATCCGAGTCCGCAATGCCTGGGACGAGCTGATGGAGAGGTTCCCGGCCCACACCGTTCCGAGGATGCTCGACGGGGTCCGCCTGCTCTGCCGCGACCCAGCCCTGGCCGACGATGTCCGGGGATTCATCCGCACCCACCCGGTGCCGAGCGGTCAACGCACGGTGGACCAGATCGTCGAACGCCTGGGCGTGAACGAAGCGTTCGTGGCGCGCGTCGGGGGCCCGACAAAGCTCCTCGCCGCCGCCATCGATCGCCGACGATCCGGCTGACCCTCATCTCCACCGCGGCCGCTCATGGATCTGACCGTCATCGGCCTCACCTTTGGTGTCATCTTCGTGGCCGAACTGCCCGACAAGACCATGATCGCCACCATCGTCCTCGCCAGCCGGCACCCTCCATTGCCCGTCTGGATCGGGGCCGCCGCCGCCATGTTCGTCAACTCGGCAGTGGCCGTCGGCGCCGGTCGCCTTCTCCAACTCCTTCCCCACCGGGCTGTCGAGGCCGTCGTCACCGCCCTCTTCGCAGCCGGATCGCTCTACCTCCTTCTCACACGCGAGACGGCCGTTGCGCGCGAGGGCGAGGAGCAGGCCGAGAAGATCGTGAGCGACCGCCACATCGCCCTGGCCTCCTTCGCTGTCATCATCTTCGCCGAGCTCGGGGATCTCACCCAGATCCTGACGGCCAACCTGGCCGCCCACTACCACCAGCCGTGGTCGGTCTTCGTCGGAGCGGCCGCCGCGCTGATCATCGTCATGGGTATCGGCGTCATCGGGGGACGCGCCCTGCTGCGGGTGCTTCCCCTGGGCGTGATCCGCAAGATCGCCGGCGCCCTCCTGGCGGGCTTCGCCGTCTACGCCGCCGTCCAGACGGCCTGAGGATGAGGAGTTCCCTTTGAACCCACCGCCGCGCGTCGAAACCCTTCTCGTCCTCGCCCGCGCCGCCAAAGGCTTCATGCCCGACGACGAGGGTCTCGCCCTTCACCATGCGGCCGTGAGGGCGGCCGAGGCCCATCGGGCCGGCGCCACCCTGATGGAGATCGGCGCCTGGTGTGGCAAGTCGACGATCTACCTGGGCGCGGCGGCCGAGGCGACCGGGGCGGTCCTCTTCAGCCTGGACCACCACCACGGGTCGGAGGAGAACCAGCCGGGCTGGGACCACCATGACCACGACGTCGTCGATCCCGCCACCGGTCGGATCGACACACTGCCGTTCTGGCGCCGGACGGTCGACGAGGCCGGGCTCGGGTCGTCGGTTGTCGGGCTCGTGGGTGACTCCCCCACGATCGCGTCGCGGTGGCGGACCCCGCTCGATCTCTGCTTCATCGACGGCGGCCACGGCCACGAGCCGGCCTGGGCCGACTTCGAAGGTTGGGCCCCCCACGTGGCGGTAGGTGGCTGGCTTGCCATCCACGACGTCTTCCCGGATCCGGCGGACGGCGGACGGCCCCCGTACGAAATCTGGACGGCCGCTCTGGCGTCTGGTGAGTTCCGTCGAAGACGGTGCCTGCGGTTCGCTGCGCCTACTCAGGCGCGTCGGCTCCTCCGGACCGCGGCTCGGTGAGATCCAGCCCGTGCGGGAGCGATTCCCCCCGGAACAGACCGGCCGCCGGCGAGGCATTCGACAGCGCGTCGGCGGCCAGGATGATCGCGGCGGCGGTGTACGTGGTGCGTTCCGAGAAGGGGAACGTCTCGCGCTCGGGGTAGACGATCCCGGTCCAGTACGACCCGTCGTCGCACCGATGCGCCTGCGCCCAGGTGAACAAGGCCAAAGCGTCGGACCGCCGCCCCACGGCGTCGAGGGCGAGGACGCATTCGGCCGTCTCCGCCGCCGTCACCCACTGATTGGTGGAGACGCACCGCACGCCGAGTTCGTCCATGACGAACGTCTCCCACCACATCTCCATCCGGGCGCGCGCCGGTGCGCCCTCGAGGGCGCCCGAAAGGACCGGGTAGTACCAGTCCATGGCGAAGTCGTCCTTGGGCTCGAAGGCATCCGGTGCCCGGGCAATGGCATGGGCCAGTCGGCCACCGGCTAGTTCCCAGTCGGGACGCTCGTCGCCCGAGGGCCTCGGCACACGCCACCGCGCAGCGCAACGCGTGATATATCGACGACGATCCGGTGAGAAGCGGGTAACGCCCGGGACGACCGTCGGGGTCAACCGACCACAGCACCGTCCCGTCGTCGCTCTGCCACCGCAGGACGAAGGTGAGGGCCCGGTCGATCATGGGCCACATGGCCTCGAGCACGGGCCTGTCCCCCGTCACCCGGTAGTGGTGCCACGCGCCGGTGGCGACGTAGGCGCACACATTCGTGTCGAGGCGGGGGTCCTTCACCCCGACACCGGGAAGGTAGTAGTTGAACCACGAACCATCGGGCAACTGGCTGTCGGCCAGCCACTGATAGGCGAGAAGGGCCTCCTTGTGGAATCCCCCCACGGTCAGGCCCATGGCCGCTTCGGTGTGGTTCCAGGGGTCGCAATGCCCACCGTCTGACCACGGGATCATCCCGTCGTGGCGCTGGACCGAGGCGATCGAAGCGGCCGTCTCCTCCACCTGCGACGCCGTCAGCACCCCTGCCACCTCCGGCAGGGGCACGGCGACGGGGAGACCGACGATCAACGACTCGTCGTTGACACCGGCGGGGGCCGGCAGGAAACGCTGGGTGGGGATCATGCCGGCTTCTCCAGATAGACGACGAGGCTTTTTCCGAGCAGGGGATTGAGGAGGTGCTCCGTGGTCCGGGTGATCCGGGGGGCACTCGTGATGTCCCAGACGAGCAGCCGATGGTAGGCCCGGACGACGGGATGGTCGTCGCGACGCGGTCCCACAAGGCAGCGGACCCACCAGTAGGGGGAGTGAAGGGCGTGGGCGTGGTGGCTGCCGAGCGGCCGCAGACCCGCCCGGCGCAGGCGCCCGAGGAGGGTCGACCGTCGGTAGATCCGCACGTGGCCCCCCGGCACGTCGTGGTACTCGTGGGACAGGGCCCAGTTGACGGCTTCCGGTCCGAAGCGCGGCACGGTGACGGCCATGGTCCCTCCGGGACGCAGGACCCGCGACAGCTCGGCCATCGCCGCGTTGTCGTCGGGGATGTGCTCGAGCACCTCGGAGGCGATGACCCTGTCGAACATCCCGTCGGAGAACGGCAGACACAGGGCGTTACCCTGGACGACCCCCGCCTCGTCGTCGCCGCGCACCTCGCCGGCGTCGACCATGGCCCCGATCGTGTCGCGCACCTGGGTGACCTCGTCACTCTGGGCGTCGAGAGCGACCACCCGGGCTCCGAGCCGCACGGCCTGGAATGCGTGTCGCCCGCCGCCACACCCGAGGTCGAGCAGTCGTTCTCCGCGGCTCACTCCCAGACGTCGGTAGTCGACGGTCAGCACGGTGTCCCCGTCGTCGCGTTTGGCGAGGCCACCGGGGCTTCCGATGTAGGCCCGCCGGGCCGGTGCCGTCGGTGCTCCTCCAGCACGACCCGGTACTGGTCCGCCGTCCCCCGTGCGGTGGCCTCCCAAGTGAACCGGCCGAGCACTCTCGCCCGCCCGCCCTGTCCGAGGCGCTCCGCCAGGGCGGGATCGTCCATGATCCGCCTGATGGCCGCGGCCAGAGCCTCGGGATCGTCGGGACGGACGAGCAGGCCGGTATCACCGTCGGTGCCGACCACCTCGGGCAGGGCGCCCCCGGTGGTGGCCACCAGCGGGACGCCGCAGGCCATGGCCTCGATGGCGGGTAGCGAGAATCCCTCGTAGAGCGAGGGAACCACCGCCACCTGGGCCTCGGCGTAGAGCCCGGCCAGCTCGTCGTCGCTGATCCCGCTGGCGCAGCGCACGACGGGTGCCAGGCCCAGGCGGTCGATAGTCCGAGCCACCCGGCCGCCTTCGGTCGGTCGGCCGATGACAACCAGCTCCACCTCGCGTTCGGTCCGTAGCTTGGCCACCGCCTCGAGAAGAGGGACGAGACCCTTCATGGGGACATCGCTCGACGAGGTCACCATGATCCGCCCGGTCGCCCGCGGCCGGTCGGGACGCGGCCGGAACACGGTGTGGTCGACCCCGACGGGCACCACCGTCATCCGCGAGGGGTCGACCTTCATTTGCACGGCTATGTCGGCTTTGGAGGACTCGGACACCGTGACCACCCGGGGGAGGCGCTGTGCCACCCTGATCTGCATCCCCAGGAACCCGAACCACCGACGCTGGGTCAGGCGGCGGTAGGCGTTCTCGGCATGCGACAACGCCAGCTCGCGGTCGACGGTGATCGGGTGGTGCAGCGTGGTGAGCAGCGGCCACCCGTCCTCGAGCATCCCGAGGAGCCCCGATCCGAGACATTGGTTGTCGTGCACGATGTCGAAGTCGTCGCGTCGGGCGGCCAGCAGCCGCCGGGCCCGGAGGGAGAAGGTCCGGGGCTCGGGGAAGCCGGCGGTGCACATCACGGCGAACTCGAGGAGGTCCTCGCGCGACCGGAATTCCCGGGGGTGCGGCACCCGGAAGGGATCGGGGTCGCGGTAGAGGTCCAGCCCCGGCACCGGGGTGAAGCCCACGCCGTCGTCGAGCTCGGGCCACGGCTGCCCGGCGAAGACCTCGACACTGTGGCCCAAGCCGACGAGTTCACGTGCCAGATGCCGCGTGTAGACGCCCTGCCCGCCGCAGCGAGGGTTGCCCCGGTAGACCAGATAGGCGACCCGCAGACCCCCGGGTCCGGGGGGCGCAGGGGCCCGCGCCGGCGGCACCTCGATGCTCCTGCTGCGGTCCCAGGACTGGCGCAGCTCGGCCAGTCGCGTCCATGGGTTCTTAGGCAAATCCGTTCCCCATGATGGCGACCATGGCCGATCAGCCTCCCCCGGATGGGTCGCGGGGCGCAAACGTGCCCAGCTCAGGCCGCCTGCGGGAGCGCGATACGACCAGCGGCCAGCCGCTAGCGTTGTCGAGGCGGAACCGCCGCTGCTCGAGGAGCACCGACGCATGGCCATCGAGATTGTCCACCTGTCCAGCGTTGTGAAGAGCGCGCTCGTGGACCGAAATGCGGAGCGCCTGGGTCGGGTCGAGGACCTGATCGTCCGGTTGGGGGACAGCCCCCACCCTCCGCTCTCCGGGCTGGTCGTCCGCATCGGTCAGCGTTCCCTCTTTGTCCCCATCGACCGCATCGCCGACATTCGTCCCGGGCGCGTCGAGCTCGTGGGTGAGACCGTCAACCTCCAGCGGTTCGATCGACGCCCGGGAGAGCTCCTGCTCGCGAAGGACCTCCTGGCCCGTCACCTCATCAATCTCCAGGGGGCCCGACTGATCCGCGCCAACGAGATCGAGATCGCCCGTCTCGACGGCCGGTGGGAGGTCGTCGGAGTCGATCCGAGCCCCCGGGTGGCGCTGCGACGCCTGCTCCCGCGCCCTCTGGCCCGCCACATCCCCACCCGCACGGGCACGGTCGTTGACTGGGCCAGCATCGAACCCTTCGTGGCCCACGTCCCCACGGCGCGACTTCGGATCCCCTACCGGAAGCTGGCCCGGCTCCACCCCGCCCAGATCGCCGACCTGGTGGAGGCGGCCTCCCACGACGAAGGTGAGGAGATCATCGAAGCCGTGGGACAGGACCGCGAGCTCGAGGCGGACGTCTTCGAGGAGCTCGACTCCGAGCACCAGCTGGAGTTCATCAGGTCTCGATCGGACGCCGAGGCGGGCCGCCTCCTGGCCACCATGGCCCCCGACGATGCCGCCGACCTGCTCACGGAGCTCGACCAGGAGCGCCGGCTCCCTGTCCTCCAGAGTCTGCCCGCCTCTCAGCAACGCAAAGTGCGGGCCTTGCTCAGCTACAACTCGGAAACGGCCGGTGGCCTCATGAGCCCCGACTTCCTCGTCGCAGCCGACACGACCCCGGTCTCCGAGGTCCTCGACGCCATCCGCGCCAGCCAGGCGCCACCGGAGACGTTGGTCGTCGTGTTCTCCTGTGACGAGGTCGGTCACGTAACGGGCACGGCCTCGGTCGTCTCGCTCGTGCGAGCATCACCCTCGTCGACGCTCGGGTCTGTCAGCCGACCCGACCCCCCCCACGTCCACGCCGACTGGGACATCCACGCCATCGCCCGGAAGATGTCGGACTTCAACCTGACGGTGGCGCCCGTCATGGACGACCACCACCTCATGATCGGTGTGATCACGGTGGACGACCTCCTCGAACAGCTCCTCCCGACGGGATGGCGACGCGATTACGGGATGGCGACGGCCGAAGACTGAACGCCGAAGGTCACGACGTCGGGGGCTACTTCCCGATTGCGACCTCGACGACCTTCACGATCACGAGGCCGAACGCGAAGAGCAGGTACACCCGCAGCGTCACCATTCCGATCTTGCGCTGTCTCGACATGGCGGGCCGCTCGAGTAATGTGAGCGGCGGCATCCGCCAGTTGGCGCGTCGCGCCAAGCGATCTCTGTCGCCGAGAGCAGCCGCGTCGTCCGGCGCAAGGCGGAACTTACGGCGCTTGCGCGACTGCGCAAGGAGGAAGCCGCCGATCGCCAGGCCCAGGACCGTCCCAGAAATGATGATGAGTTCGATGTCGGGTCCCGAGAGGTTGGGGAACAGCACTGCTGCGGTGAGAATCAGCGAGAGCAGCACGAGAATGCCGATGATGATCGAGGCGATGACGTTCGTCTTCGTGGAATTAGCCCAGGGTCCGAGAACGGCCCGGTCGTTGCAGAGCAGGAGGAGAAAGACCGTGGCGCTCGGAAGGAGGACGCCGGCCAGGGTCTGGACTCCTTCCGTCACGGTCCCCAGTGGCACACCCGGTGTCAACACGAGAGCGGCGGAGACGACCATGAGACCGACGAAGACCGCGTAGAAGCCTTTGGCCCGCCGCACCGAGCGATGGAGCGAGTGCTTGATGCCGAGAACGTCCGCCGTTGCATAGGCGGTCGAAAGTCCGATCGCTGAGGCACCGATCAGACTGGCGTCGAAAAGGATGATGGCGAAGAGAATGGCGGCCCCATGCGACACGTACCGTCCTAAGCCGGCTGCCACGTGACGGGCGTCGATGAAATGGCCGAACAGGGGGGTGTGGGCAAACGCCGCGGCCGACGATGCCATCAACGCCCCCGCTCCGATTATCACGATGACGATGCCGAGCAGGAGGTCGACGCGTTCGTAATTCACGAACCGGGTGGTGATCCGCTTGTCGATGACATAGGACTGTTGGAAGAAGAGCTGCCAGGGGGCAACGGTCGTCCCAACCAGCGCGATAATGAGCAGCATCACGTTCGACAGTTGCGAGGGACCTCCGGGCAGGTTCACAAGGAGGAAGTTGCGTGCCACCTCCCCGGCCGGCGGATGCACAATCACGTACAGCGGGATCACGACGAGCGAACCGATGCAGAGCGTCAGCGCCGTCCGCTCGAATCGTCGCAGACTCCCGGTGCTCGCCGCCACGATGATGACGACACCAGCGAGGATCACCGCCGGGAACTTCGGTACGCCGAGATAGCCCGCGGCCAGGGAGACTCCGATGAATTCGGTGACGATCGTGAGGGCATTGAGCACGAAGAGGTCAATCACACTGAACGCACCCCAGAACTTGCCGAAGCGCTCGAGGATCAACCGGGCATGACCCACACCTGTCACCGCGCCCAGACGCAGGACCATCTCCTGGGCCACGTAGAGAACGGGAATCAACAGCAGCAGCACCCAGAGGAGGTGCGTCCCGAAGTTCTGACCTGCCTGGGCATAGGTGGCGACGCCGCCGGCGTCATTGTCCCCGACCATGACGATGAGGCCAGGACCGACGATGGCGAGAAGGGTGAGCAGCCTCGCTTTCCACGAACGACGTGCCGCGGTGTCTCCATACGCGATGGTCCCGAAGGCACCCTCGATGTCGCCGATGTGCTCCTCGTCGAGAAAAGCACCGAGATCACCCGACACACCGGGCCGGCTCCTATCGTCGGGAATCGCCCCGCGCGGTATTGCCGCCTTGGCGGGACGTCGACGCAGCATCCTGGAGCGAGGGGTTGCGCGCTCGGGCATCTCCTCCCTCCTTTCGTGGAGCGACCGATCTCGTCGTGACAGGCGTGGCGGCGCTTCTTACAGGCGCGTCCAACAGGATCAAAGGCAAGTGCCGCGTCTTGCGACAGCGAGCGATGGCCTCAGAGGAGGCTCACTGCTCCTGTCACCCTACCGAGCGGAGCATCCGAGAAACGTCAGGGAAGCGACCACAGGGGCGGCTTCCTTCGTTCGTCAGGGTGCCGACCGCGACGGAGGGCGCCGGATACTGGGGGGTTCCGATTTCACCGGCCCACCTCCTTTGATCGACAGACTCCCATCGTGTCCGATGTCACATCTGCCCTCTCGGATGTTAGATACTCCATATGAACACGGCAATTCTGCGTCAGCCCCAGAATCGTTCGTCACGCGCGGGCATGGTGGCCGAGGCCGTCTCTATCCCTCCACGATAATCCCGTGAGCGGTCTTCTCGATGCCGCGCTCGGTCTCGTCCAAAGACCGAAGGTGCGTCGGAGACCGGAGACGGTCGAGGGACTCGGTGATGAGTCCCGCTCCGCTCGGTTCATCCCCGGCCGCGGACACGGTGGCTCCCGGTGCCCTGGCCGTGGTCCGCAACGAGCAGTACCTTCGGGCGGATGGACCTGACCTACCCGCCCGAAACCGACGCCTTCCGCACGGAGATCCGGAGCTGGCTGGAGGACAACCTGCCCCCGAGATGGGGCGAACCGGACTTCCGGATGACCAGAGACGAGCGCAAAGCCTTCAACGTCGACTGGGTCCGCACGCTCCACCAGGGGGGTTGGATCTGCGCCTCGTGGCCCACCGAGTACGGAGGAAAGGGCCTCTCACTCATCGAGCAGGTGGTCCTGAACGAGGAGTTCGCCCGCCGCGATGCGCCCATGCGCGCCGACTTCTTCGGCGACACCCTGGTGGGCCCGACCATCTTGCAGTGGGGGACCGAGGAGCAGAAGCAGGAGTTCATCCCCAAGATCCTGAACGGAACCATCTCGTGGTGCCAGGGTTTCTCCGAACCCGACGCCGGGAGCGATCTGGCCTCGCTCAAGACCCGAGCCGTGGCCGACGGCGACGAGTGGGTCGTCACCGGACAGAAGGTCTGGACCACCCAGGCGCAGTTCGCCGACTACATCTTCCTCTTGGCACGCACCGACCCCGATGTCGAGCAACATCAAGGCATCTCCTATCTCCTGCTGCCCATGAAGCAGCCAGGGGTGGAGGTACGCCCCATCACCCAGATCGACGGCTCGGCCGAGTTCAACGAGGTCTATTTCGACGAGGCCCGGTGCCCCCGCCGCAACGTCGTCGGGGGCGACAACAACGGTTGGAAGGTGGCCATGACCACCCTCGGGTTCGAGCGCGGGTCCTCCGCCACCACCGGCCACCGGCGGTTCCAGAAGGAGCTCGACGCCATCATCGACAGCGCCCGCCGCCGCGGCCGCGTCACCGACCCCCAGACCCGCCAGGGCCTGGCGCGCGCCTGGTCCAAGGTAAAGATCATGCAGATCAACGGGTACCGCAGCCTGACCGACGCCCTCCACGGCACCCATCACGCCGCCGCCCTGGGTGCGACCAACAAGATGTTCTGGTCCGAGTACCACCGGGAGACGATGGACCTGGCCATCGACATCCTGGGACCCGAGGGCCAGGTCCTCACCGGCACCGGTGGACAGATCGACGCCGAGGGGCCCCTCTCCCGCCGGGGCAATCCCGCCTACCCGGTGAGCGAGCTCCAGGCCTCGTTTTTCTTCTCGCGCTCGGAGACGATCTGGGGGGGCACGGCCGAGATCCAACGCAACATCGTCGGCGAGCGGGTCCTCGGTCTCCCCAAGGAACCGAAACCGGCCGGCTGACGCTCCGGTGGTCCGGCTCCGGTCAGGCCACCCCGAGCTCGGTCCCCGGTTCGCTCTGGTCCAGGACCACAGGAGCGACCACCGCCGCGCGCGCGTGATCACGGCGGTGCCGCCGTCGCGTGATCACCGAGGCCAAGACGGTGGCCGACCCGCCCACAGCCAGGGCAACGCGCGGGCTCGACACCTGCGAGATCCACCCCACCAGAGGGCTGCCGATGGGGGTCGTCCCCAGGAAGGCGATGGCGTACAGGGCCATGACCCGGCCCCGCATCGACGGTTCCGCCCGCAATTGCAAGGTCGCATTGGCGGTGGCGATGAAGGCGATCGAGGCCGCACCCATCGGGAAGATGAGCACCAGGGCGGTGGCCAGGTTCGGCGACAGGGCCACGGCCAGGATCAGAACCCCGAAGGCACAACCAATGGCGGTGAGACGGTGGATGTTCGGCCGGTTACGGGCGGCGATGAGGAGGCCGCCGACGACGGCCCCCCCACCCATGAGCGACGTCAGGGCCGAGAAGACACCGGCCCCGCCGTGAAAGGTGAACCGGGCGAACAGGGCCAAGACGACCTGGAAGTTGTAGGCGAGGGTGCCGACCACGGCCACCAGCAGCAGCGGCTGGCGCAACCCCGGCGTCCGCCAGACGTAACGCAGGCCTTCGCGCAGCTGCCCCTTGCCCCTGGCCACAGGCTCGGTCCGATGCAGGTCACTGCGACGCATCAGTGACAGCCCGATGATCACAGCCAGGTACGACGCCGCGTTCACCTCGAAGCACACCGCCAGTCCGACAAGCGCGATGAGGGCGCCACCGATGGCGGGGCCGATCACCCGAGCCGAGTTCATCACGACGCTGTTGAGGCTCACGGCGTTCGGGAGATCGTCCCGGCCGACGAGCTCGAGGACGAAGGTCTGCCGCGCCGGGTTGTCGACGAGGTTCACGAAACCGAGGAGGGTGGCCAAGAGGAACACCTGCCACAGCCGTACGGCGCCGGCGGCGGTCAACAGACCGAGCACGAGGGCCAGGACCCCGGCCACACTCTGTGTGCCGTAGAGGAGGCGGCGCTTGTCTACCCGGTCGGCGATGAGACCGCCCCACGTCCCGAACAGCAACATGGGCAGGAACTGCAGCGCCGTCACGAGACCGAGGTCGATCCCGGCGCGTCCCCGGGGTGCGAGGTGCAGGACGAGGAAGGCCTGAGCCACGCTCTGCATCCATGTCCCGCTCACCGACACCAGCTGCGCCGAGAAGAAGAGCCGGTAGTTGCGGACGTGCAGCGACCGGAACGTTCCCTTCACGGCGTGACGCAGGCGCGTCATCCCTGCTCCACCAACCGCTCGAGCAGGCGGACGAGCTCTCCGAGCGACTCGCGCTCAGGCTCCGACAAACGGCGCAGGCGGCGAGCCACAAATGCCGTCCGCAGAGACCGGCTCCGCTGCAGGACACGTCGGCCTTCGCCGGTGAGTGTCACCCGCGCCACCCGGCGATCGTCGACGTCGACGTGGCGGGTCACGAGCCCGGCCGACTCCAGCCCCACCACGATCCGGGTCATGCTCGGGGGCCGGACCTGTTCCGACCCGGCCAGCTCACCGAGCGTGGGGCTGCCCAGGCGCTCGACCGTGGCCAGAGCCGACACCTGCGACGGGGTCACACCGCCGGCGACCTGCTGACGCAGTCGTCGGGACAGGCGCGTCACGGCCAGGCGCAGGCGCGCCGCCAACTCCGTCTCGGAGTCGAGGGTTCCGAGCCCTCCGTCACCGGTGTCCGTGGGGGTCGGAGTCGGTCATCGTTCACCATTCTAATTAGAATTTGCTAACCAACGTGCCGGGGCGATGTCGGGGCAGGTCGGGCCTAGCATGGAGGCATGCTTCCCGACTACGCGGAGTTCGAACAGGCCATCGGGCTCGACTGGTACCGGATGGATCCCAACTTGTCGTTCCTCCTCGACCGGTACCTCCCGGATCAGTCCGACCGGGCCTTCGCCGAGGACCATGTCGGCCGCTTCGGCTCCCTGGTCGGCGAGGTCATCGCCCCCCGAGCCGAAGAGACGGACAAGCACGGACCCGTCCTCCGGCGCTACGACCGCTGGGGCTACGACGTCGACGAGGTCGTCCACCACCCCAGCTGGACGGCCAACAAGGCCGACCTGGTCCGCAACGGGTTCGTCAGCCTCGAGACCTACGCCGGCAGGCCGGTGCCGGCGGTGGTGGGAGCGTCGCTGTCGTACCTGGTGTGCCAAGCGGAGACGGCCATCTACTGCGGTCTGGGTATGACGTCGGGCGCCGCCGACGTCATCGAGCGCCACTCCCCCACCCGGGTGGCGCGCGGAGATGGTCGGGCGCCTACGCAGCCTCGATCCCGCGACAGCCTGGGAGGGAGGGATGTTCCTGACCGAGCGTCAGGGCGGAAGCGACGTCGGGGCCAACACCATGCGGGCGGTCGAGGACGGCGAGGAGTGGCGCCTCTTCGGCGACAAGCATTTCTGCTCCAACGTCGACGCCGACGTCTTCATCGTCCTGGCGCGACCCGACGGCGCCCCGGCGGGCAGCCGCGGCCTCGGCACCTTCATCGTCCCCCGCCACCTTCCCGACGGATCGCCCAACGGTTTCACCATCAAACGGCTGAAGCCGAAGCTCGGCACCGTCGGAGTCCCCACCGGCGAGGTCACCCTCGACGGTGCCCGGGCCTACCTGGCCGGTGCCACGGCCGGGTCGGCCGACGACGCCACCGGTGACATCACCGCCGACGCGGCGCGTGACGGCCGCGGTATCAACCGGATGATGGAAATGGTGAACGGCTCGCGCTTCGGGGTCGCCCTCATGGGCCTCGGCATCCACCGTCGGTCGTTTCTCGAGGCTGCCATCTACGCGGCGCGACGGGTCCAGTTCGGCAACCGCATCGACTCCTATCCCCTCGTACGCGAGACGCTGGTCGACGTTCTCGTGGACCTCGAAGCCGGAATGGCCGCCACCTACGAGTGCGCGGCGGCTGAGCGTACTGCCGCCGACGCCGCCACCGGCCGCCTCGTCCGCCGCATCCTGGTGCCGTTGGCCAAGATGCGCTGTACCCGCACGGCGCTCCAGGCCGCCACCACGACCCTCGAGGTCTTCGGGGGCAACGGCTATATGGAGGACTGGCCGATGGCCCGCCAGCTGCGCGACGCCCAGTGCCACACCATCTGGGAGGGCACCGAGAACATCCTCTGCATCGACGTCCGCCGCGCCATGCGTTCCGAGCAGGCGCACCTCGCACTGTTCTCCCGGATGGAGCAGGCTCTCGACAGCGCCACGGGTCACAAGGTCCTCGGAACGACGGTCGACACCGTGGCCGCTGCTCTGTCCGATACGCGGACCGCGGCCACCTACCTCGAGAGCGCCACCGACGACATGGCCCTTCTCCAGAGCCGGCGCTTCGCCGAGCTACTGGCCGATACGTCCGAAGCGGCGCTCCTGGTCGAACAGGCGGCGTGGGCGCTCGATCACGACGGCAATGCCCGCAAAGCGGCCATCGCCAGACGCTTCGCTTCGCGGCGACTCGACACCCCACCGCTGCGCGGCATCACCGATCCGGACCGCATGGTCCTCGACCTGTTCGAACCGCTCGTTCGCTACGGTCCGATCGAGGACTCCGATCTCGCCGCGTGACCAGGCGGGCGCCTGCCCCGTGCGGCCCCTGTTAGTTACAGGGCCGTCACCACTTGGGGACGTAGCCGCCCTGACCCAGGGACGCGCTCTCGAACGGGTCGGCCGACTCGTCGACGCCTCCCTGGACGTCGGTCACCCAGTCCAGGCGGCTCTTGAGGATCCGCTCGACGCCACCTTGGAGAGTGGCGGACGATATGGCGCACGAGCTGCAGGCCCCCTGGAGTTGGACCTCGACGGTGCCGGCCTCGACGTCGAACGCCACCAGCTCGAGGTCGCCCCCGTCACTCTGGACGGCCGGCCGCATGAGCTCGATCAACTCGTTCAGGTCGTCCGATCGTCGCCGTCGTTCCTCGTCGGTCAGCTCGGGCATGCCTCCATTCTGCCGTGGACAGACCTCCCACCGTGCCGCGGCCCTGCGTCCAGGGCCGTCTCGAGCTTCCGGGTACCATGCAGGCGTGCCCTTCGAACCGCCGGCCACGCACGTCCCGGGCGTGCACGGTGCCCGTCCGGTGGCGACCCGCGACCGCCTCCCGGCACGGTTCGAGGACGGGGCCGACCCGGACGCCTGTCCCGGCGCCTCCCGGTGACGACCGGTTCATCCCGCCCCACCCCGACACCCGGCACGATGAAATGAGGTTGCCATGACGCAAGAGGTGAGCATCGTCGGCGTCGGGATGACAGCGATGGACCGGCGTGACCTCACGCCCGAGGCCCTGGCCCGGGAGGCCGTACGCGGCGCCCTGGCCGATGCCGGCCTGTCGCCCGGCGACATCGGTCTGGTCGTCGTGGCCAACGCTCTGGGCGGCCGTCTGTGCGACCAGGGCTGCATCCGCGGTCAGTCGTGGCTGCGCGACGCCGGCCTCGGAAACGCCGGAATCGTGAACGTCGACAATTCATGCGCCGGCGGATCCTCGGCCATGCACGTCGCCGTCATGGGCGCCCGGTCCGGACAGTCCCCCGTTCTCGTCGTGGGTGTCGAGAAGATGTGGACGGGGAGCCGCGAGCAGACGATCGCCGGCGTCGAGGACGGCCTGCCGGCCGACGAACGCCGGCATCTACGCGCCACCATCGTCAACAGTGCCGGCAGCGTCCTCATGGGACTCAACGCACAATGGGTCCGCCACCAGATCGACGTCCTGGGGACGACCGCCCACCAGATCGCCGCGGCTGCGGCCAAGGCCCGCCGCTGCGCGTCGCGCAACCCTCTTGCCCAATTCCGCACGCCCGTCACGGTCGAGGAGGTGCTGGCCGCGCCCGTCGTCGCCGGTTCCCTCACCCGGCTCATGTGCTCGTCGTTCACCGACGGCGCCGCCGCCGCCGTTCTCACCGCCGGTCCGGTGCGCGGTGCACCGCGGGTGCGCGCCAGCATCCTGCGATCGGGAAACGGCGACCTCGAGTACCACAAGCGTCTCGAAGACTCCGTGGCCGAAGCCTGGAAGCAGGCCGGCGTCGGGCCCGCCGACGTCGACGTGATCGAACTGCACGACGCCACCAGCGCCGAGGAGCTCTACGCCCTGGAATCACTGGGCTTCTTTCCGCCCGGCACCGCCGGTGCGGCCACCGCCGCAGGCGACACCGACATCGACGGCAGCGCCGTCTGCGTCAACCCGAGCGGCGGCCTGGTGGCGCGCGGTCACCCGCTGGCGGCGACGGGGTTGTGCCAGATCGCCGAGCTCGTCCACCAGCTGCTCGGTCGGGCGGTGGGCCGCCAGCGTCTCGGGGCCCGGATCGGCATGGCCGTCAACACCGGCGGGATCATCGGCGGTGACGCGGCCGTCGTCGGGATCCACGTTCTCCAGGGAGCCTGAGCGGTGCCCGGAGCAGTCACCACCGGATGGGGCATCGCCGTTCCCGACAAGATCGTCACCAACGAGGACCTCTCGGCGCGCCTGGACACGAGTGACTCCTGGATCATCGAACGGACGGGTATACGCCAGAGGCACATCGGGAGCACCACGTCCGAGCTCGCCGTCGTTGCCGGCCGCCGCGCTCTCGAGCGCGCCGGGCTCCGTCCCGACGAGATCGATCTGCTGGTCCTCGCCACCACCACGCCCGACGCCACCGTCCCGGGCACGTCGGCCACCGTCCAGGACGCGCTCGGGACTCGGCGGCGGAGCCTTCGACCTGAACGCGGCATGCTCGGGGTACGTCTACGCCCTCGTCGTCGCCTACGGCCTGGTGCTGACGGGAGCCCGTCGGCTCCTCGTCATCGGCAGCGACACGCTGTCGCGGATCACCGATTGGGACGACCGCACGCTGGCCGTCATCGTGGGCGACGGGGCCGGTGCTGTCGTCCTCGAGGCGACGGACGGACCCGGTGAGCTTCTCTCCTGGGACCTCGGGGCCGACGGCTCGCTGCGCCATCTCCTCAAGTGCGACCACGGAGGGTTCCTCTACATGAACGGCCCCGAGATCTTCCGCCACGCCGTCCGGGCCGTGGTCGACTCCTCCCTGGCGGCACTGGGCCGGGCCTCCATGGAGCCGGCCGACGTCGACGTCTTCATCCCCCACCAGGCCAACGCCCGGATCATCACCGCCGCCCGGGAACGACTCGGCATCCCCGAGGATCGGTGCGTCGTCACCATCGACCGCTACGGCAATACATCTTCCGCCTCGGTCCCCCTGGCCCTCGCCGACGCCCTCGAGACGGGGCTGCTCCAACCGGGGGCACGGGTCCTGATGTCCGGGTTCGGCGGGGGAATGACCTGGGCAAGCGCCGTCTTACGATGGGGGGGCTGACCCCGGCGGGGCACGCGACCACCGGGCGGCCCGTCCTCGTGATGATGGCGGCCGGCGTGGCCCGGCGCTACGGCAGCTGCAAGCCGCTGGCCCCGGTCGGCCTCCACGGTGAAGCGGTCATCGACCTGACGGCGGGCGACGCGGTCCGCGCCGGCTTCGGTGACATCGTCCTCGTCCTCGGCCCGGCGAGCGGTCCGGCCATCACCTACCACGTCACACGGACCTGGCCCCGATCGGTGGCGGTCTCCTTCGCGCTCCAGACCGTCCCCCTCGGAACCGTGCACGCCGTCCTCAGCGCGCGGCACCTCGTCGGGGACCGGCCTTTCGCCGTGGTCAACGCCGACGACATCTACGGGGTCCCCGCCCTCGAGCTGCTGGCGCACCACCTGGCCACGACGACAGACCACGCACTGGTCTCCTACCGCCTGGCCGATACCGTGGTCACGGCGGATCCCGTGACGCGGGGTGTCTGCGAGATCGACAGAGACGGATGGTTGCGGGCACTGGTGGAGAGACGGGTGGTCACCCGTCACGATGACGGGACCTACACGGCCGACGACGGGCTCGAACCGAAGGAGCTCCCCGGCGACACGCCCGTGTCGATGAACCTCTGGGGATTCACGCCGGAGATCTGGCCCTTCCTCGAAGCGGCGCTCCGCCTGGTCCATCCGGGCCTGGCGCCCGACGGGTCCGTCGCGGACGACCCGCCGACCTCTGACACCGAGGTCCTCTTGCCCGAGGTGGTGGGCGACATGGCCCGCGCTGCGGCCGACGGGAGCGGACGGGGCCGCCGGGTCCGGGTCATCACCGGATCCGGGCCCTGCGTCGGTGTCACCCACGCCGATGACCTGCCCGTGGTGCGGATGGCCCTGGCCGAGATGGTCGGGCAGGGTCGGCGCGCCGAGGGACCGTGGGCCGGGGTGTCCTGACGTTGTCGGCCCCACCCCGCACGAGAGACGACGAACGCCCCGAGCCCATCCTCCTTCCCCGGCCGCGCTCGATCGACCTCGCCCCCGACGCGCCCGGCGTCGCCGACGGGCCGGTCTCCGAGGCCCGCGACCGGACCCTGGCGGCCGAGGGCTACCACCTGGAGGTCGACGACGCCGGCATCCGGCTCACGGCGGCCGACGACGCCGGTGCCCGTCACGGCCGCGCCACCTTGACCCAGCTCCGCCACGCCGCAGCCACAACGAGCGACACGACCGGCGGCACCACCGGCGACGCCGGCACCCTGCCCGCCTGTCGCATCGACGACTGGCCCGATTTCGCCGTACGCGGGGTGATGCTCGACGTGGCGCGCGACCGGGTGCCGACAACCGAGGCGCTGTTCGCCCTCATCGACCGGTTGGCCGGTTGGAAGCTGAACCAGCTCCAGCTCTACACCGAGCACACCTTCGCCTACGCCGGTCACGACGAGGTATGGCGCGACGCCGACCCGTACACACCCGACGACCTCCGTGCCATCGACGCCCACTGCCGGTCGCGCGGCATCGAGTTGGTGGCCAACCAGAACACTCTGGGCCACTTCGAACGGTGGCTCTGCCACGACCGCTATCGCCCCCTGGCCATCGCTCCGGACGGGTTCGACTGGGCCTTCGGGATCCGACGCTCGCCGATGACTCTCGACCCCTCCAACCCCGCTGCCTTCGCCCTCGTCTCCGACCTCCTCGGACAGCTCGTCCCCGTGGTCGAGAGCCGCCGCGTCCACATCGGCCTGGACGAACCCTGGGAACTGGCCCCGGAGCGCCACCCGGAATGGCTCGACTGGCTCCGGCGCCTGGTCTCCCTGCCGGTGATGGCGGGCCGTGAACCCCTCGTCTGGGGCGACGTCCTGGCCACCGATCCCGACCTCCTCGCCGGACTGCCCGCGGGGGTGACCGTATGCGAATGGGGGTACGAGGACAACCACCCCTTCGCCGAACGGGCGGAGCGCCTGGCGGCGGCCGGGGTGGCCTTCTGGATGAGCCCGGGCACGTCGTCCTGGCTCTCCATCTCGGGCCGGGTGGAGAACATGCTCGGCAACATCCGGTCGGCGGCGGTCGCCGGGATCACGCACGGGGCCACGGGGATCCTCACCACGGACTGGGGCGACATGGGTCACCACCAGCAGCCGGTGGTGAGCGAACCGGGATTCGCAGCGGCGGCCGCCCTCAGCTGGTGCGCGGGGTCCCATGCCCAACTGGACCCCGACGACCTGGCCACCGTCCTCGATGTCCACGCCTTCGACGATCCGGCCGGCGCCGTCGGCGGCGCTCTCGTCGGCCTCGGACGGATCCCCCGCATGGTGACCCCTCAGATACCGAACATGTCGGCCCTGGTCTTCCAGCTGCTCCTACCGCAGTGGCGCGTGGGACACGGTGCCACCCGCGGCCTCACCGAGGACGATCTCGACCGCGTGGAGGCGACCCTTGACCATGCGGCGGCCGAGGCCGGCCGCGCCGAACCCCGTCGGGGCGATGGCGGGCTCGTCCTCGACCAGATCCGGGCCACGGTGGGAGTGCTCCGACTCTGCTGCCGTGACGCCCGACTCCGCCTGGCCGGAGACGGCTCGCTGGCGTCGGTCCCCCCGGCCGACCGGGCGCGCCTCGCCGGTGAGCTCGACGCCGTGATCGACGAGCACCGGCGTCTGTGGACGCAGAGCTTCCGGCCCGGCGGCCTTGACGACAGCGTGGCCTGGTTCGAGCACCTCCGCTCGTGCTACCGCACGGGCGAGGCCCTGAGATCCTGGTTCGGCCCCGTGGCCTGACCTGCAGGATCATCGATCGACGGCGCCGGTAGTCTGTTGACCAGGACCGATACGCCACGACCGAGATGAAAGAGCGGGGCCGGGAGATGGGCCGAGGGATGAACCGCACACGGCGTCTGGCCGTGACACTCGGTGTGAACGTCGCCCTCGTGATCGGCCAGGCCATCGCCGGCGTCCTGGCCCACTCGACGGGACTGCTGGCCGACGCCGGGCACAACGTCACCGACGTGGCCGGGATCACGATGTCCCTCGTCGCCGTCCGCTTCGCCCTCCGTCCCCGGAGCCCGTCCCGTTCCTTCGGCTACCACCGCGGCACCATCCTGGCCGCCCTGGCCAATGCCGCCATCATCGCCGCGGTGACGGTGGCGGTGGTGGTGATGGGCACGGCCCGCCTCCTCCACCCCCGTCCCGTCGACGGGGCCGTCGTGGTGGGCGTGGCCCTCGGTGCCTTCGTGGCCAACGCCGTCTCGGCCCTCGTGCTCCGCGAGCGGACACCGGATCTCAACATGCGCAGCGCGGCGTTCCACATGACCGCCGACGCCGCGGCCTCCCTGGTGGTGGCCGCCGCCGGTGCGGTCATCCTGGTCGACGCCCACCTCAGCTGGGCCGACCCCGTCGCCTCGCTCGCCATCGCCGCGCTCATCATCATCGAGGCCTACCGGCTCCTTCGGGCCAGTCTCGAGATCCTCCTCGAGTCGTCGCCCGCCGACGTCGACCTCGCCGCCCTCACCAGCACCATGGCCGCCGTCCCCGGGGTGGCCGAGGTCCACGACCTCCACGTCTGGAGCATCTCGAGCGAGATCCGGGCGCTCTCGGCCCATGTCGTCGTGGTCGGCCACCCCTCGTTGGAACAGGCCCAGGCCATCGGCGACAAGGTCAAGGTGGCCGTGGCCGAGCCCTTCACCATCGCCCACGCCACTTTGGAGCTCGAGTGTGAGCGGTGCACCGACGAGGAGTCCGACCCCTGCCTCATGGACTCGCTCTCGGAGCCCGCCGCCATCACCCCCCGGTGAGCCCCGACTCCCCGGTGAGCTCCGACCCGTCTGTCCGCCCCGGCACTACCGCCGCACCGGCGGTGGAGGCCGCCGCCGCCACAGTCCGTCGCCGGGTCGTCGTCGCCGGCCGGGTCCAGGCGGTGGGGTTCCGGGCCTCCTGCGCCCAGCGCGCCGTCCGGGCGGGACTCGCCGGCTGGGTCCGCAACCTCCCCGACGGGCGGGTCGAGGCCGTCTTCGAAGGACCGGCGTCGTCCGTCGCCGTGCTCGTCGACTGGTGCGCCACGGGTCCGCCTCTGGCCCGGGTCACCGCCGTCGCCGTCACCGACGAACCGGCCGCCGGTGAGACCCGCTTCATGATCCGTTGACAGGTTGCTCCCTTGACGGGGCGAGCCGTCACCGGAGCCGTTCGGCTCGCCCCGGCGGCGGGGCCGGTGTCGTCTCCGGATGCAGGACCCAGGCCAACAGCTCCACCCCGTCCACCACCCGGGGGCCGGGCCGCGAGAAGTACGCGCTGCCGTCGAGGGCCCACACCTCGGCGGCGCCGGCGAGCTCGGGCCGGTCGAGCAGCCCGCTCCCTTCGGCCACGGCCTGCGCCAGCCCGTAGCCGCAGGGAGCGAAGACCACCACCTCCGGATCGGCCCGCCCGATGGCGTCCCAGGTCACCCGGGGCGAGGGTTGACCGTGGGACGCCAGCAGGACCTCGCCTCCGGCCGCCTCCACCATGTCGGGCACCCAGTGGCCCCCCAGGTACGGGGGATCGGACCATTCGAGCTCGAGGACCCGGCGTCGAGTGCTGCCGGCCGTCCGCCGCCGCACGGCGTCGACCCGGGCCCCGAGGCCGTCGGCCAGGGCCCGCCCACGGGCGCCGACCCCGGCCGCGTCACCCACCGCGCCCACCAGCGCGACCACGTCGTCGAGGGTGGAGGGGTCGAGCGACACCACGGTGGCCCGGCACCCGAGGCGATCGAGGGCCTCGGTGACGGCGCCCGAGGGCACGGCACACACCCGGCACAGATCCTGGGCCAGGATCAGATCGGGCTGCAGGGTCCGGATCCCCTCCTCGTCGATCCGGTAGAGCGGCTCCCCGGAGGCGACCAAGGTGACCACGGCGTCGTCCACCTGCGCCGCAGACGGGGCCGGCGCGTCGGACGACGGGGCCACGGCCGGAAACGACAACGCCGGTTTGCCACGGGCGGCAGGAGGGTAGTCGCACTCGGCGGTCACCCCGACGAGCGAGTCCCCCAGTCCGAGGGCGAAGACGATCTCGGTGGCGGAGGGCAGCAACGACAGGATCCGCAGCGGAGGTCCCCCTGAGTCAGTCAAATGAGAGCGCGTGTCACAGCCGGTGTCGGACACCGGACGCGGCGAGGCCCCGAGTAGTCCGTTCGGCCGAAACCGCCCACACTCCTCGGGGCCCGCGCCCTCGGCCGGACAAGCTATCTGCACCCAGGGCCGGACGACCCCTGGCACAGACGTTGCACCGTTTCAGTCCCAGGGAACCGTCCCGGTGCATCACCGCCCAGCCTTACCGGTGAACCCGTCTCCTCGCGACTGCTCGGTGATGTCGCCTTTCAGCGATCTCCCCGGTCGTCACTCGGTCGTCATTCATCCGACTTCTGACACTGTGCTCCCGGCTTCTGCGTAGGTCAAGATCCCGGCGCGAAATCCATATGTTGTCCAGAGAAATTGCGCCTCTGTCCCCAGGCGCGGCAACGATATCCACAGAGTTATCCCGAATCGTCGCGACGTCGCCGTCCGACCGAACGACGCCCCCACATCCGGGTCACGACGTCGGCCCACGGCCCCTCTCACCCGATTCGAGCAGCCGGGCGATCTCCGCCACCTCGCGTTCGACGGACCGGGTGAACCAGGAGCCGGCCACCGCGTCGTGGAGCCACCCGAGGGGACCCCGGCCCAGATCCAGCTCTTCCACATGGCGGACGCGGGCGCCCCCCGGAACCGCCTCGATCTCGAACCAGGCGTGGAGGCTCCGCGGCACCCCGTGCTCCAACGTGACGTCGATATGCGTCGGCCTCGTCCACCGGTAGCGGGTGATGACCGAACCGGGGAATCGTCCGAGGAACCTGCCGTCCTCCCGGGCCACCATCCCGTCGGGCGTGTCGGCCAGTTTCGTGACCCACACCATCTTGGTATCGGCCTTCGTGTACTGGGCGGGGTCGAGGACGAAGTCGAAGACGTCGTCAGGCGTCACCCCACGGACAATCGACGTGCCCTCACCTCGGATCACCCCACGCCCCTCTCTGTCTGCGTTCGTGTCTGTCTGCGTTCGTGTCTGTCTGCGTTCGTGTCTGTCTGCGTTCGTGCCGACCGCGTTTCTCTGTGGTCTGGTCCTCACACTCGCACGCGGTAGCGCACCACGCACGGCCGTCCGGCGCGGGCCACGCCGCCGATCTGACGCGCCCGGGGCCGGGCGTGAGCGAAGCGAGGTTCGAGGTCGAAGCGCTCCACCAACGCCCGGACGGCGATCACGATGGCCGAAATGGAGAAGCGCTGGGCGGGGCAGGTGTGGATCCCATGGCCGAAGGTGCTCACCACCTCCTTGGTGGGGAGCACCACCGACGGAGCCAGGCGCCGTCCCTCGTAGTGGCCCGGCTCGAAACGATCGAGTCCCGGGGCGGCGCTGGTGTTGGTGACCGACAGCATGGTGGCGATCATGATTCCGGGATCGACCCGGTAGGTCTGCACCCCGTCATCGAGATCGACGGGCCGCAGTACCTGGCGCAGGGTGATGGAACGCTGGGCCAGACGGATCGACTCATACGCGCACCGTTCGAGGACGCCGTTCTCGCCGGCACGTACCCGGGCCATGACCTCGGGGTGCAGAAGCAGATTGACGAGCGTCCAGGCCAGTGCGGCGTAGAGATTCGACTGCGAGCCCATGTGGATGAGGATCAGATCGCGCGCCACCTGGACGTCGCGCTCAGCCGGGGCCAGGTCGTCGAACGACCGGTAGAGCTGGGCCAGGAAGTCGTCGCCCTCGACGGCTCGGCGCCGGCGTTCGGCCCAGATCTCCGCCACCACCCGTTCGATCCCGTGCATGGCCCGACGCTCGAGCACCTTCCCGGTGGCCGCCGTGAACAAGGTCCGTCCGGGACGCACGAACGCCTCCGAGCCGTCGAGGCGATCGAACAGGGGCACCAGGCGCGCCATGTAGCGCGGCGACGCGGCCTCGACCCCGGCCCAGGAACCGAGCCCGAGGCGGTGACCGAGTCGCCGGCACTCGGCGAAGACCTCGAAGTGCCCGTGGGGACCGAGGGCGTTGATCTCGATGGCCACCGCCTGCTCGAGGCTGCCCAGATAGCGCTCCGTCTCCTGGCGACCGAACAGGTCGTGCGGAGTGTTGCGCCGACCGACGAAGAGCTCGTCGGGCACCTTGCGGCGGATGAGTTCGAACGTGGCCAGCCCGAAGCTCGCGTTGTTCTCGGCGAAGCCGTACAGCGAGCGGATCCCCTCGGGCGAGAACAGGCACAGGAGCCGGTGGCCGGCCACGTCGACCACGAAGGTGTCGCCCCAGGCGGCGCGCCTGCGCCGCAGGTGGGCCGTGGGGTCCCGCAGCAGCCCCCAGACATCGCCCATCCGGGCCAGCCGCCCCCCGACGCCGGGGGGCATCGGATGGACCTCGGGCAGAGGCCGGCGGGACACGTCCCGAGCCTATCCAGCCGCACCGAGAGTGGGCCGACGACCGATCTACGACGCCGCCCCGGCCCATCTGGCGCCGCCCGGGGCGGTACCGTGGAGGGATCGTGCTCCGAGCCGTGCACGACCCCCTCTCGATGCGCGACCCGACGAACACCCTGGACCCGCCCGGCGATCGGCCGACGAACGCGCGACACCCGCTGCCCACCGCGGGCGCCCGTGCGCAGGGAGCGTCGCTGACCATCGCCTGTGCCCTCCTCGGCAGCGTCGTCCTGGGCGGCACCATCCTGGCCCTCGCACCGGGCCAGAACGCCCTCGACAGCTGGGGCTTCTCCGTCTTCCCCGACGACCTCCAGAACGTGTTCCTCCGCGCCCTGAGTGACCTCGGGCTGGCACCGGTGATGGGCGGTGTCGCCATCGCCGCTGCCGCGGTGATCTGGCGACGCGACTACCGGAGGGCGATCGCCTGCCTTCTCGGCCCGGCCCTGGCCGTGGCCCTGGCCGAGGTCCTCAAGGTGATCGTCGCCCGGCGGTTCGAAGGAGTGCTGTGCTGGCCGTCGGGGAACGCCACGGAGGTGACGGCGGTGGTCACCGCCGTGGTTCTCGTGACGCGCGGCAGGGGCCGGGCCGCGGCCCTCGTCGTCGGCTCGGCGACAGTGATCTTCGAAGTCGTCGCCCTGGTGGCCTTCCGCTGGCACTACCTGAGCGACGCGCTCGGCGGTGTCGACCTGGGCGTGGCCAGCGTCATGCTCGTCGACGCCGTGGCCCACCGCCTCCGACTGCCGCAACGACTCCCCCGCCGCCCGCCGGCCTCGCCTGGCCTGCCCGTCTGATCACCGCCCGGACAGCTCCGCGGTGCCCCGTGGAGCCACCCCGACCGGGATTTCGAAGGGGACGAGTACCCTGGGGGGTGTCCATGCGCTCACGCGACGACCTGCGCAACGTGGCGATCGTGGCCCACGTTGACCACGGCAAGACCACGTTGGTCGACGGAATGCTCCGTCAGACAGGAGCCTTCCGAGCGGACAAGGAGCTCACCGACCGCGTGCTCGACTCGGGCGACCTCGAACGCGAAAAGGGCATCACCATCCTGGCCAAGCACACGGCCGTCCAGTACGGACCGACCAAGATCACCATCGTCGACACCCCCGGCCACGCCGACTTCGGTGGTGAGGTGGAACGAGGCCTGGCCATGGTCGACGGGGTGCTCCTCCTCGTCGACGCATCGGAAGGCCCGTTGCCGCAGACCCGCTTCGTCCTGCGCAAGACCCTCGAGGCCCGGCTTCCCGTCATCCTCGTGGTGAACAAGGTCGACCGGGCCGACGCCCGCATCACCGATGTCGTCCACGAGGTCGAGGACCTCTTCCTCGACCTCGACGCCGACGAGCACCAGGTGGGTTTCCCGGTCCTCTACGCCAACGCCCGGGCCGGATGGGCGAGTACCGATCCCGACACGGTGGGCACCGACCTCGTCCCGCTGTTCGACGCCATCGTCGCCAACGTCCCCGCCCCCGTCTACGACCCCGGACATCCTCTCCAGGCCCTGGTCACCAACCTCGACGCCTCCCCCTACGTCGGTCGCCTGGCCATCTGCCGCGTCCATCACGGGACTCTGCGACGCGGGGACACCGTCGCCTGGTGCCGTGTGGACGGATCGGTCCACCGGGCCAAGGTCACCGAGCTCTACGCCTCGCGTGCCCTCGAGCGTGTCGACGTCGAGGACGCCGGGCCGGGTGAGATCGTGGCCGTCGCCGGTTTTCCTGAGGTGACCATCGGAGAGACACTGGCCGACGCCGACGACCCTCGTCCGCTGCCGGCCATCCTGGTCGACGAGCCCAGCCTGTCCATGACGATCGGCATCAACTCGTCGCCCTTGTCGGGGTCGGACGGCAGCAAGCTCACGGCCCGATTGGTGAAGGGCCGGCTCGACACCGAGCTGATCGGCAACGTGTCGCTGCGCGTCTCGTCCACGGCACGACCCGACACCTGGGAGGTCCAGGGCCGGGGCGAGCTCCAGTTGGCCGTGTTGGTGGAGACCATGCGCCGTGAGGGCTTCGAGCTCACGGTCGGAAAACCCCAGGTGGTGACGAAACTCGTCGGCGGCGCCGTCCACGAACCCATGGAGCGGGTGGCCATCGACGTGCCGGACGACTACCTGGGCGTGGTCACCCAGCTCCTCGCTCTGCGACACGGGCGTCTGTCCGAGGTGGTGAACCACGGAACGGGCTGGGTGCGCATGGACTACCGCGTCCCCGCCCGGGGCCTCGTCGGCTTCCGCACCGAGTTCCTCATCGAGACACGGGGAACCGGGGTCCTCCACCATGTCTTCGACGGCTGGGAACCGTGGCACGGTGAGCTTCGCACCCGGCGCAACGGATCCATGGTGGCCGACCGTCGCGGCAGCACGACGACCTATGCCCTCATGGCCCTCCAGGAGCGCGGCACGCTCCTGATCGGCCCCGGGACCGAGGTGTACGAGGGCATGATCGTGGGCGAGAACTCCCGGGCCGACGAGATGGACGTCAATCCCACCAAGGAGAAGAAGCTGACCAACGTCAGGTCGTCGACGGCCGACGAGCTCGAGCGGCTCACCCCCCATCTGCAGCTGTCGCTGGAGCAGGCCCTCGAGTTCATCGCCGAAGACGAGTGCGTCGAGGTCACCCCGAAGGCGGTGCGCCTGCGAAAGGCGATCCTCGATCAGGCCATCCGGGGCCGTCAGCACAGCCGGGCCAGGCGTGACGCCCAGGGCTGACCGTCGCCCAAATGCGCCCCGCTCCTCGACGCCCGGCCACCCTCGCCGTGACCGGCTCCCGGAGACCGAACGAGATCGTGAACGGCGTCACGAACGATGCCGCGACCGCAGAGCCGACGAGGCCGTCAGCCCGTACAGTGGAGGGAAGGCAACCGCCGACGAGAGAAGACCCGTCTCTCGAGGAGGACAGACTCGTGCGCATCTCGACCCTGCTCGCCGACAAGGGATCCGACGTCGCCACCATCCGGGGTGACGCCACCGTGGCCGACGCCGTGGACGAGCTCAGTCGTCATCACGTCGGAGCGCTGGTGGTGTCCGACGACGGACAGACGATCGACGGCATCGTCTCCGAACGCGACGTGGTCCGCAAGATGAGCGAGCGCGGGGAGAGCGTGGTGCACGAGCTCGTCTCCTCCATCATGTCCTCGACCGTGACGACGTCCTCCCCCGACGACGACACCGAGTCCCTCATGCGGACGATGACCGAACGCCGCATCCGTCATGTCCCGGTCGTCGACGAATCGGGCCGGTTGGTCGGGATCGTCAGCATCGGCGACGTGGTGAAAGACCGGATCGGGGAGCTCGAGAAGAACCGCACCGAGCTGATCGAGTACATCACCGCCCGCTGACGGGTCCGCGCCGCCCTGGCGCACCACCCCCCGGCCCCGGGGGCGCCCCGGTGACCTCGGTCGCCCGCAGTGTCGTGAAGTAGCCGCGGCGGCGGCGACCCCTGCCACCCCTCCCACCTGGAGATCCCCCGCCCCGTGGGCGGCGGCCCCGCCCGCCTGCCCCTGGCCCCGGCCTTTTCTTTCTACTATTTCTATGGTATTACTAATAGCTATCGGATTGGACGTCGCCCAGGCGTCGCCACTCCGACCACAGCATCCGAGACCGTCGCCGTGCAGAACAGGAGACATCCGTGCCCGAACGAGCCGTGTCCACCACCAAGGCTCACAACCCCAGCCGGCCGGTGACGTCACCGGTGCGGTGGCATCCCCGGTTACGGACCGCGCTGCCCGTCTTCGCCGTGGGCCTGCTGGCGGCGGCCTGCGGGTCGACGCCCAAATCGACCCCGCCCGCGGCCACCACGGCCAAGGCCACCTGCACCTCGTCGGCGCCCGGCGGTGTACTGAGCGCGGCATGTGACCTCCAGACGCCGACCGCGACGCTGACCGGCGCGGGGGCCAATTCCATCTCCCCCTTCTTCACCAAGGCCTTCTACGACTACGGCCTGGCCAATCACAACGTCACGGTGAATTATTCGCCCGCCGGCAGCAGCGTCGGGGTCACCGACATCGAGCAGAACACCGTGCAGTTCGGCGACTCGGAGGTACCCGTCCCAGCGCCGGCGACGGGCAAGGACGGGGCCATCCTGCAGATCCCTGTCGACCTCGGCGGCGTGGCCCTGAGCTACGACCTCCCCGACGTGAAGACCGGTCTGAAGCTCGACGGGCCCACACTGGCCGCCATCTTCCTGGGCAAGATCACCAATTGGAACAACAGTGCCATCGCCGCACTCAACCCCGGCGTGAAGCTGCCGAATCTGCCCATCGTGGCCGCCCACCGGGCCGACTCATCCGGACCGGGATACGACCTGGACCAGTACCTGATCGACACCGGGGGCTCGGCCTGGACGGCGGCGGCCGGGGCCAAGCCCAGCACCCACTGGCCCGTCCCCAACGTCGGGGTCGGTGAGCAGCTGAACACCGGGCTGGCCACGTACATCGCCCAGACGTCGGGCGCCATCGGGTACGTCGAGTACGCCTATGCGCTCCAGGCCAAATTCACCAACGTCGCCGTCAAGAACCTGGCGGGCGACTACGTCGTGCCCACCCAGGCGTCCATCGCCGCCGCCGGATCGGCAGCGTCAGGTCTGAGCGCCACGCACTTCAACATCGTGGACGGGCCCGGGGCGACCACCTACCCCTTGGCCAATCTCAGCTGGACGCTGCTCTACCAAAGGCAGTCGAGCCCGAGTGTGGCGACGGCCGTGGGACGACTCTTCGACTGGGTCATCACCACCGGCCAGCGGCAGGCCGCCGCCCTCGGCTACTCGCCTCTCCCGGCCAATGTGGTCAACCTCTCCCACCAGACTCTGCTCCAGCTGCAGACATCGACCGGAACGGACGTCTTCACGGGCTGAGCCACGGCGCGGGACCTCGGGGAGGGACCCCTCGACGGGTCCGCCGGCGCCCATGGGACACTGGCCGTGATGTCCGCCACACCATCGGAGTCGGACCCCGCCGCCGTGGTGGCCTACGTCCCCGATCTCATGGACCGTTCGCGGGTGGAGATCGCCAACCGGGCGGCGGGGCGTCCGGTCGATTTCGTCGCCGACCTTGAAGAGCTGGTATCGGCGGTCGGGCGCGGCGCCCGGTTCGTCGTCGTCGACCTGGGCCATCCCGGGGTCCTCGAGGTGCTCCCCCGCCTGGGGGCGGCGCACACATTGGGCTTCGCCAGTCACGTCGACACGGAGTTGCTGGCCGCCGCCCGGGCGGCGGGGTGCGACGAGGTCGTGGCCCGTTCGGCGGTCTTCCGCCGGCTGGCACGGTGAGATGCCCGGCGTCAGGGAACCGACCCGGCCTGCACGAGCGTCACGTCCACGGCCACGTCCAGCGTGTGCGACATCCCACCCCCGTCGACCGATCCCCGCAGGGGCGAGACATCCCAGTAGTCACGACCCCAGGCCGTCGTGACGTGCGAATCGGCGACGACTTGATCGTTGGTGGGGTCGACATCGATCCACCCCCACCCCGGGAGATACACCGAGAACCACGCGTGTGAGGCGTCGGCCCCGAGGAGCCGCGGTTGTCCTTCGGGGCGTAGCGTCTCGATGTACCCGCTCACGTAACGTGCCGCCAGACCCATCGACCGGAGACACCCCACGGCCAGATGGGCGAAGTCCTGACAGACGCCCCGGCGATATTCGAGGACGTCGAGCAGCGGTGTGGTCACCGAGGTGAAGCCCGGCTCGTAGACGAAGTCACGGTGAATGCGCCCGGACAGATCGACCACCGCCTCCACCAGGGGACGCCCGGCGACGAAGGAGGGCGCCGCGTATTCGGCCAGACCGGGCGACGCCGGGACCAGTCGCGACGGGGCGCGGTACTGCCGGGCATCGCGCGAGCCCGCCTGCCGGTCGATGTCGAGGAGCCATTGGGCGGACTCCCAGGGCAGGCTGGGAGGAGGGGGTGCGGCCTGATGGACGGTGACCTCGCTGGTGGCGGTGACCGACAGACGTTGGAACCCCCCGGCCACCACGAAGACCGTCACGGCGTTGCCGAAGGCGTCGACATACTCCGAGCGCGACGTGGGCTCAGGGTCGATGTCCAGGGTGTGCCACCCACACGTCTGGTGGTCCGTATCGCGCGGGCGGAGGTGAGCCTCGTTGTAGGACTGCTCGACCGGACCGCCGTACTCGTAGGTCGTCCGGTGGCTCACCCGGTAGGCCAGCGGTTCAGCGATGCCGGCCGCCGTCGGACGCGGCTCGGTGTCGACGATGGGTCTCATCGCACGGGTAGCGGGACGGGGGCGTGACGGACCCGGCACCATGGCGCTCATGGAGCGGAAGTACGTCGCGTCGAGGCGCTCGTGGATGGCGCCCAGGGTGACGTGCAGATCGGCGGCCAGGCATCGTAGCTCCGCCGGCGTCAGTCGGTCGACGGGCGCATCGGCCACCAGAACCGACGCATCGGTGCAGGCGGCGAGCACCTCCTCATTGCCCGGCAGTCGCTTGACGGTCGCCCGCAGCTCGCTCAGACAGGACGACACCGCCCGCGGAAAAGCGTCGTCCTGGAGAAGGAACCGCAATGTCGCGCCGTTGTCCGGACGGGCCGGCATGGCCCGGCGAAACGGCTGATAGGCGGCCATGGAGCGCAGCAGCGCCATCCAGTGCACCTCGTCATAGGGATCGCGCCCGCCCGTGGGTGCCGCGCTGTCGGCCCGCACGCTGAGGATCCGGCCGGTGATGTCCGCTCGTTCGATCTGTTGCCCGATGCTGATGAACGCCATGGCCTCGTCACGCCGCATCGTGCTGGCCAGCACCCCGTTCATCCGCACGCACTCGTCGATGGTCCGTCGCAGCCATCTGACCCGTCCCTCCCGGGTTCGTATCTGGGGCGAGTCGGTGTTGAGGGCCAACCACAACTCGTTGATCAGCTCCCACACCTCGCGCGGCACCACCGGGCGGGCCACCCTGAGGTTGTCTCGCGCCGCGGCCAGGGCGTTGATGATCGACGAAGGATTGTCCCGGTCGGTGACCACGAACCCGACGACGGTGGCCTCACTGACGCGGGGGCCGGGCGGCCCCGACGCCTGCTCGGCCTCCTGCCGCCGTAGGCGTTCGATCCGGACCGAGTCGGCACCACAGATGTCGAGCAGGGGACTCCATCCGACGTCGGCCCCGACGGGAAGATCGATGTGGGTCTCCCCGTGGACCTGGACGATCCGGGACATGTCCTCGGCCCGCTCGAGGTAACGCCCGGACCAGTAGACAGCTTCGGCTACGCGGGCCAGAAGCATCTCCGCTCCATTCCGCCGACTCCGGGCACGGGGACGACCACCGTTCTACTGGTCGACCGGACCAGGCGGGCCGACACGACCATCGTCGGCCCCCGCCCCGCCGACCCGACCGACGGGTACGGACGCGGCAACCCTCTCCTCGGAGCGGAAGGTGGCGACCGGGCGTGTCTCGTCCATCAGGGCACGGTCCACGATCCAGGTGTCCTTGCTCCCACCACCCTGTGAGGAATTGACGATGAGCGAACCCTCCCGGCGCGCCACCCGCGTCAGGCCCCCCGGTGCTACGTACGCCCCGTCCGGCCCGAGCAGGGTGAACGGACGCAGATCGACGTGGCGCGGGGAGACGACGCCGTCGCACAACGTCGGCATGGTCGACAACGAGAGCATCGGCTGGGCCACCCAATTGGGCGGATGCTGCTCGATGCGCTGAGCCACGAGCGCCAACGCCGACGCCCCGGCCGTCGGCCCGATCACGATCCCGTAACCTCCGGACTCGTTGGCCGGCTTGATCACGAGAGCGTCGAGGTTGGCCAGCACGAAGCGGCGGTCATCCGGATCGCCGCACCGCCAGGTGGGGACATTGGGCAAGATGGGCTCCTCGCCCAGGAAGAAGCGGATGATCTCGGGAACGAAGGCGTAGACCGCCTTGTCGTCGGCCACCCCGGTTCCCGGTGCGTTGGCCAGTGCCACCTCACCGGCTCGCCACGAGCGGATGAGCCCGGGCACGCCGACCAGCGAGTCGCGGCGTAGGGCGGTGGGATCGAGGTAGACGTCGTCGATCCGTCGGTAGATCACATCGACCCGCTGGAGCCCGCCCACTGTCCGCATGTGGACGGTGTCGTCGTCGAGGACCACGAGGTCACCGCCCTCGACGAGCTCGACACCGAGCTGTTGGGCCAGGAAGGCATGCTCGAAATAAGCGGGGTTGTGCACACCGGGGGTCAGAACCACGATCGTCGGTTCACGGACACCGGGTACCAGTGACGACAGCAGCTCACCCAGGCGACTCACGTAGGGATCGACCGGCTCGATGCTGTACGAACGGAAGAGTTCGGGGAGCACGTGCTTGGTGACCATCCGGTTCTCGAGGAGGTACGACACACCAGACGGGACCCGCAGGTTGTCCTCGAGGACATAGAAGGTCCCGTCCTCGCCCCTGACCAGATCGCTTCCACAGATGTGGGCCCAGACTCCTCCGGGAGGAGTTACGCCGACACATTCCGGACGGAAGTTCAGTGACCCGACGATGACGTCGGCCGGCACCGCCCCCTCCTGGACGCATCGCTGGGCGTGGTAGACGTCGTCGATGAAGAGGTTCAGCGCCCGCAGGCGTTGCACCAGGCCCTGACGGAGCCGGGACCACTCGGCGGAGTCCACGATGCGCGGGATGACGTCAAAAGGCCACGGCCGATCCACCGAGGTGTCCCCCTCGGACGTGCGAAACGTCACCCCGATCGTCCGTATCTCGCCGTCGGCCGCCCGTTGACGCTCGGCCAAGGCGTCGGGCCCCAGAACGGCCAGATGGTGCCAGAGCGCCTCGGCCACGGCCCGGGGTACACCGTCGGAACCGACGATCTCGTCGTACCCCGTCCCCCACCGGTAGTGCGGCCATGCCGTCTCTACCACCATCCGCACCACTCCCACTCATCGGATCGACCCGGTCCGGCTACTGCGTCCAACGAGCAGGCGAGCCCGTGGGTGCGGGGAGGACACCGGCCGCCGGCCCCGTGGTCGACGGCTCCGTCGACCACGTCAGGGCCCTCCGGCGACGGCGCACCGGCACGCCGACTCTTCTCAGGCTGGACGTTTCGTCTGCATCGCCCACCGTGCGATCGCCATCGAGATCCCCAGTTTCCGAATGACATTTCGAGCCGCGACCATGGCTTCGCTCCTTCCGCGCACCTCTCGGGCCAGGGTACGAAGCAGGCATGAACGGCAGGGGTCGGAGCGATGACAGCTCTGTTAACTCCGCCCGGGACAAACACCCTGAACGAGCACCCTCGCCTTCCACCGTCGCCTCCCACCTTCTTCCGGGCGGGACCGGGTTGTGTTGGAGGAGGCTCCCGGCGACCGGGGGACATTGCGGGCACAGCGTCCCTGCTCACAGGTCGTGCCGAGCGGGTTTCCCGGGAACGACGGATACCACCCAGGCACGACCGTCGTCGTCCGCCTCAAGCACGGGGGCATTGGTGTCGACACCTGAAAGGTGAACCTCTGCCCACGGCAGGCCCGACGACGCGCGTCGTCCCCCGGGCCGCACTCTTCGGTACCCGGCTGAGCCATGGCACCGGCCGGCCAAGGGGACATCTTCATCGGGCGAGCCAACAAACCGTCGCGGTCCAAACGCCGTCGGTCGGAGGCCGATGCCCCACCGACCGACGCGCCGGCGGCCGCCAGTGTCTCGCACGTGATCCTGCCCTCTTCTGCGCCGGACGCCGCGGTTGAGATGGGCGGCGGCGTCTCGCACTTGATCCTGCCCTCGTCTGCGCCGGACGCCGCGGTTGAGATGGCCGCCGGTGTCCAAGAACAGCAGTCCGAGGAGACGGCGTATCGGCGCGAGAAGTTCGTCCGCATCACCCTGGCCGACCGATCCCTGCAGACGGTGTTCCAGCCCATCGTCGACCTCCGGACGGGAAGCACCGTGGGCGCCGAGGCCCTGGCCCGTTTCACGGCCCCGCCGTTTCGGGCACCGGACCTGTGGTTCGCCGAGGCGGCCGAACTCGGCTTGGGCACGGAGCTGGAGGTCACCGCTCTGCGGTCCGCACTCGAACAGCTCGTCAAGCTCCCGACAGGGCTCTACCTCTCGATCAATGCCTCCCCGGCCACGATCGTGTCCGCCGAATTCCGGGCCGCCATGGCCGAGATCCCGGCTGAACGAGTCGTCCTCGAGCTGACGGAGCACACGGGGATCGACGACTACCACCTCTTCGGCGAGGCCATCACCGAATTGAGGTCCAACGGTCTCCGGCTCGCCGTCGACGACGCCGGCGCCGGCTTCTCGAGCTTCCGCCACATTCTCAATCTCCGCCCGGACATCATCAAGCTCGACATCGCCCTCACCCGTGGCATCGACACCGATCCCGCTCGTCGAGCACTCGGGTCGGCGATGCTCACCTTCGGGCTCGACGCCTACGACGCGTCCATCGTCGCCGAAGGCGTGGAGACGCAAAACGAGCTGACGACGCTGCAGAACCTCGGTTGCCACTACGGGCAGGGCTACTACCTCGGCCGTCCGGTCCAGATGTCGGTGTTGCCGCGGCAACTGTCGGAACCCGGAGCAAGCCCGTCGCCGGTGCTACGCAAAGGGACGCTGAACCCCGACGCCGTGCTCAGGCCCGGTCCGACGACGGACCCCGACGAGCGACGCGAGGACGCCGAGATCGCCCCGTCCCGCTGATCTCCACACCGGCCATCTGCCCACCGGTCATGAGGCCTCGACGTCCGCCGCACCCCTCTCGGACGTGGCGAAGAGCACCAGGTACACGGCGGCGGCCACGGCCCCGCCGACAAGTGGGGCGACGATGAACAACCAGACCTGGTGCAAGGCCAACCCCCCGACGATGAGGGCGGGGCCGAGACTGCGGGCCGGATTGACCGACGTCCCTGTGATGGGGATGCCGACGAGATGCACCGCCGTCAGGGTCAGTCCGATCACCACGCCCGCCGTCGCCGCATTGGCGGTCTTGGCCGTCACACCCAGAATCACGAACACGAACAGCGCGGTGAGCACGACCTCCGCCAGGAAGGCACCACCGGCGCCGATGTGGATATGGCTGGCGGCACCCCAGCCGTCGGTACCGAGCCCGGTCTTGGTCCGGTTGTAGAGCGGCGAACTACTGAAGGTTGCCCACAACACCAACGCACCGACGATGCCGCCGACGAACTGGGCGATCCAGTAGCCGATGGCATCGACGACAGGTAGACGGCCCGCCACAAGGGCCCCCATGGTGACGGCAGGATTGACGTGGCACCCGGAGACGGGACCGAGGACATAGGCCAGCGCCAACAGGACCAGGCCGAAGGCCAGGGCGGTGGCCACCACACCGGCGGCGAAGCTGGACCCGCTCGTCCCGAAACCGAAACTGAGCGTCGCCACCCCCACGGCGAAGTAGACGAGCAACGCAGTCCCGAGAAGCTCAGCGGCCAGCTTACGAGCCATGTCCCCGTCCTTTCCTCGGATCCGGAGATCCCCAGATCCGCCCAGACGCTAAATCACCTCCGCCGTCTCCGCTCGACCTTCGTCATCGTGACCTTCGTGCCCGCGGCCCGCCGCACGACCACGACGCGGGCGACTCTGTACGCTTCGTGTCGATGGACGTCGGCGAGGGTGTGGCGGCAGTCCCAGCGCCGGCGGCCACGGGACGTGCGGCGGTCAGGCGCCGACTCTGTGTCGGTGGGCTCGCCCTGCTCGCCGCCGGCGTGATCCTGTGGGCATCGCGCGACGGCGCACCGACGACGGCCGACTCCGCCGTGTACGTCGGCACGGCACGAAGCGTGGCCGCCGGTCACGGTCTCGATGTCCCCATCCATTACTATCCCCTCGGTGCCGTGAGCATCGGGACGCCCCCGCCGGGGCGCTCCGCACCCCGGCCCACCCCGCTCGTGGTCTACGCGCCGCTGGCGCCGGTCCTCCTGGCCATCGGCGGGCACCCCTTTGGCGCGGCGCGGATCGAGGACGCCATCTTCTTCGCCCTGACGATCCTCCTCGTGGGGATGTTCGTGCTGTCCAAGACCGATTCCCTCTGGCTGACGGTCGCCGCCCAAGCCGTGATCGCCTTCTCCCTCGGCGTCTTGGCCTCGGACGTCGGGACCATCGGGGCGGCGCTCTTCTTCGCCGCGGTCGCCGTGATGGCGGTGGTCCGCCAGCGGGACCGACCGCGGGCCGTCTGGTTGATCGTCGCCGCCGCCGCCATCGGCCTGGCCACTCTGGAGAGGTATGCCTCCGGAGGACTCATCGTCTGGGGCGCACTGGTGCTGCGCCACCGGCGGCGAGACGCCCTCGCCCTCGTCGTCATGAGCAGTTGCCCACTGGCCGGGTGGTTCGTCTACGAGCAGATCTCGGGGCGCAGCACAGGGCACTTCGTGGGCTTCCACATCGTGACCACGACCATCCGGGCCGGGATCCACTCCATCGGCGAGTGGATCCTCCCGTCCAACAGCCCGCTACCCGTGGCCCTGCTCGGTGCCCTGGTCGTGGCCGTCGTCGCCCTTCTGCTCCTGCGCAACGCCACGGCCCGTCTGCTCGTCCTCTTCATCGTCGTCCAGATCGTGATCCTCGAGATCGCCACCACATTCTTCGACGCCGGCGTCAGTCTCGATCCGGTCGAGTTCGTTCCTCTTTTCCTCGTCCTGGTCGTGGCCGTCGCCTGTGCCGCCCGATACACACCGTTGGCCAAGCTCCTCGCCATCGCCGCGGTGGCAGCGGCCGTCGTGCGCTTCGGCGTCGACACCACGACGCACCCGACCGTCGGGTACGCCATGCCCGTCTGGGTCCACAGCCCGATCATCGCCGAGGTCCGGGCTCTCCCGTCGACCGCGGTGGTCTACACGAATGCGCCGGACGCGATCTACCTGTTGGCCAACCGAGCCACGGCCAGCATCCCCGAGACTGTCGACTTCTCCACTCTGAAGCAGAACCCGCGCTACCACGCCCAGCTGAGTGAGATCCTTCGCACCCTGGAGAGTCGCGGCGGGTACGTCGTCTACATACGCGGGCTCGGACGCGACAACGTCCTGCCCACGGAGGCCTCACTCAGGCGCGAGCTTCCCCTGCAACTCGTGCACAATGTCCGTGACGGGGCCCTCTACACCATCCGGAGATCATCCTGACGGTCCGATGGCGGACCGCCGTCCGCGTCATCCGATGACGATGGAAGTTCCGGGCAACAAGGTGAAGCTTCCGCCGGACGTTCGACACAGGAAGGCTGCGACCGGTCCACCGACCTTCACCACCCCGCTCGTGTCCGAGCGAACGGTCCCGGTGACCTTGAGCTCGGTGGTCCCGGTCGTGCACACGGCCTTCTTTTTCACCACGGTCGTCCGGACGCGGATGACGGTGGTGGGCGCCTGCGACTTGCTCGGCCCCGCCCAATAGATGGTGCCCGTCTGGGTCGGCCCGGAGAAGAAGGGGTAGGGCTCGATCAACCCTCCCCCGTCATTGGCTTGGGATTGCGAGCAGGAGAACAGCTCCGGGGGGGAATACGGGTTTCCGTAGACCGTGCTGCAGAAGACGGCTCCCGCCGCGGCCCCAGGGGGAGCCGAGGCCACGACCCCCGCCAGTGACGCGGCGCAGACCAGGGCCACGACCGGCAACCGGCGGAGGCTGTGCTTGAGACGCATCGTGAACTTCTCTCGTTGCCTCGGGGGCCCTGAGCGGCCGCGGATAGTGGTACTCCTAGGGTACAGATGTACGGTACCTGCGTACGTCGTCAAATTTGAGTGCCTGACACCGCGATTCGTGCACATTTGACGACGTAGTGCCGGCAGAGGGCCCGACAGTCCCGCCCGTTCGAGGTCCGGGGACCGGGCCAGGGAGGCCACGGCGGCCGGCCGGGGGCGGCCGGCGGACGAAGGCGCGCCGGCCTTCGGGAGGGCCGGGGGGCGACCCTCAGGATCGACGGACGGCGGGAGGCAACGCGCTCACGATCCGCGCTTTGCCTTCCATCTTCGCCCGGTACATGGCGCGATCGGCGGTCCGGATGAGGTCGTCGACCTCCATCAGATGATGGACGCTGCACGTGGCGACGCCGATGCTGGCGGACAGTGACCGCTCTCCCGCCGGGGTGGGGAACGGATCCTCGAGGGCACGCAGAACACGCTCTGCGATGTCCATGGCCCCGACCTCGTCCGCAAGGTCCTCGCAGACGATGACGAATTCGTCGCCTCCGAAACGACCGACCGTGTCGGTCGGTCTGATGCACGCCGACAGACGCTGGGCGATAGCGGTCAAGACCTGGTCACCGACGCCGTGACCGAGCTCATCGTTCACGAGCTTGAAGTCGTCCACGTCGATGAACAGCACTCCCATGGAGCACTCGGCTCGCTGGACCCTGGCCAACGCTTGGGTCATTCTGTCGCTGACGAGAACCCTGTTGGCAGCCCCCGTCAGAGGGTCGTGGACCACCTGGTGCGAGAGCTGGACACTCAGTGCCCGCTCGGCTTCGTAGAGGCGGGCGTTGGCCACGGCGATGGCGGCGTGCTCGGCGAACAGCGACACCGCCCGGAGGTCGTGTTCGCTGTAGACGTGATCGGGAGCACCTTTCAGGATGAGCACGCCGAGTACGTCATCCCGGTTGATCAGGGGAACGCAGACCGCACTATCGGACTCGAGACGTCCCTGCTCGGAGACGGTGCCTTGGATGAGCAGGGGCTCCCGGTCGCGCAGAACACGGTTGGCGATCCCCTCGCCCAGCGCCAGACGATCTCCGTCATCGGTCACGACACCGGAGCGGCAGGCCACGACCAGGTTGCCGGGGCCATCGAGAAGCATGATGAAACCGTTCGAAGCCTCGAGCAGCTCGAAGGCACTGGCCAAGATGAGCTGGAGCACGTCGTCGACGACGAGAACAGAGTTCAGCGCCTTGCCCGCCTCGTAGAGCATGGCGAGCTCTTTCAGGCGGTTCGACAACGCCGCGCCGAGTACCCGTTCGTTGACCAGCAATGTGGACAGTCGGCGGAGGTGGCGTTCCTTCTCCATGACGTAGCCCGCCAGCGCCAGGACGAGGACGACCGTACCCACCCTGAATCCGAGACGGTTGGCGAAGCCCAGGTGATGGCTTCCGGACGAGGTGAGCAGACCGACGGCGGCGGCCAACGACGCCAGTCCGGCGAACGCCACCGTCCACAACTGCGAACGCCGGCGGTCGACCGCTTCGAGGCTGGGCGTCGAGAAGTCCCTGATGCCGACGATCCGGGCTTCCCGCTCGAGGACGGAGGTGGCGTGCATCCCGCCCGCCGGACCCGATGAGGTACCCACCATGGCCTCAGATATCGGCCACCCCACCTCGAACCCTGAGGCTTGCCCTGTGCTCCCAGGCACGGCTCACGCACAACGGGGCCACAACCGTCGAACGCCGTGTCCGGCAGCTGCGGGCCGACGACGACTTTCGCGGCACCCTGACCACGCGCATGGTGGCTCTCGGGAGCGGCCAGACACGGGAGGCGGATCTGGTCCCCTTGTCGAGCGGGAACGTCACCACATGATCAGGCGGGGCGACCGGCCGGGCACCACGCATTGTCCGGCACCCCACGGCACGGGTTGGGCATCGACGGGAGGTCCGCCGGGAGCCGGTGCATCACCACCTTGACCGGTTGCGGATATTTCGCCCCGGGGGGGCAGGTTCCGAAGCCGGTGTCGCACAGGACCTGAGCGAGCAGCGGGCCACCCGTATTGGGGGTCGTGGTGAGAGTTCCGCAGGTGGGCTGGATCTGTTCGAGGTCCGCCGGTGCGCTTCCGTCGGGCGCCCGGTTCCCGACGAAGCAGTTCTGAGGCTGGTCAGCGGAGATGTCGATCTGACCGAAGTCCGAGTTGCTGGGATTGCCGAAGTATCCGTCGTGGGCGAAGACGTTGTGCAGCAGAGCGTCATTCTCGGGGTCGTATACGCACCCCAGGCCGGACACCTCGACGCCACCGGTTCCAGTGCACGACTGGTTCAGCGACGGCGTCCCGCTGTCGGGGTAGGGCACGAAGAGAATGCCCCACGCACCGTTGTTGTAGAACCGGTTGTCCATGACCGTGTCGTTACGACCACCGGACAGCGTCATTCCGGTGCCGGTTGGCCCGGCGGCCGCATTCCCGGCCCGCGGAACGTCCGGGTTGTTGTTGTCATGGACATCGTTGTGGATGAACACCCAACACGAGTGACCGTGAGTGATGGGACTCACGCCGTCGTTGGGGCAGGCACCGTTCTGGGGGGCCGGCGGGTCCCCGTTGATCTGGGTGTTGGTGTCGACCCCGTCCTGGTTGTGGTCGAACTGCGAGTCCTCGATCACGACGGCACCGCCTGAGTTGGTCCCCGAGTAACCCAGTGCGCTGTATTGCATCCAGGCATGGCTGACGGTCACGTCACAGACTTGGAGACACGCCCCGATGTACATGCCCGAATCGTTGAAATTGCTGGCGTAGAGCTGCGTCCAAACACCTCGACCCTGCGCGTTCGACGAGAAGATCCCGTACTGGGCAGCGGTGCTCTCGGTACCGAAATAGGTGGACGTGGCCGTCAGATAACGGCCCGAGTAGCCCGACAAGCCGATCGTCCCCGATCCTTCCCCGCCGTTCCACCAGACCTCGTTGCCAGCACTGCCGGTGCCACCGAGAAAGTTGCAGACAGTGAGGTTCTCGATGCTCACGTCGTTCGCCTTCCAGACGAGGATGCCGTTGCGGCCGTACGCCTTGCCGTCAGATCCGACCGGTCCGAAGTTCTGCTCGGCGGGATCGGAACTGCAGGAGGTCGCCGATGATCCGAGCGTTCCGTCCACGATCACCCCCGCCCGGTTCATGCCGCGCAGGTGAACGTTCGACTTGGTGATGAGGACCCCTCCGAAATCGCCGTAGGAGGCATCGTCAGCGGTGGTCGTGGTGTCAGCCGTCTCGTGATAGTCCCCGGGGCCGACCAGTATCCAGTCACCCGATCGGGCCGCGTCCACCGCCGCCTGGATGGTCGAGTATTGCCCGGCATGACCCTTGAAGGTCCCCACGAGCAGAACCCGCCCGCGGCCCTGGCTTCCCGCCGCGCCGTGCGTCGTGTTCGACGCGCACCCGGCCAGAAGCGTCCCGGCCAGGGCGCCGGGAACGAGCACTCTGGCGGCGTTCGACCGCCAGACCCTGCCCCACCGACTCCTCATGGCACACCCTCCCCCGATACGGGCGGCGAGCCGTGAGCGGCCGACGCCGCGCACCACGCCCTCTCCTGCCGGGAGGCTACCGAATCCGCCACCCTGGATGACGGCCCTTCGGTCACCGGAGCCGGACGGCCGTCATGAGGTCCACGTGCGGCGTCACCTCTCCCCATCGCGCCGTCCGCAGTGACCGCTGCGGACCCGGTCCGTGGATGCACCGCGGGCTCGAGCGGCTAAGCCGATCCTCGACCCGAATTTTCACACCGATCTCTACGAGCTCGATCTGACCACGCACGCCATCCGCAGGTCTCGACCGCGTGATCCCCGAGTTCTATTTCGACAACAGCGGAACGCGACTGCTGTGGAGCGACGGAGGGAACGGTCCGACTCTCGTCGGGCATTTCGACCTCACGACGACACCGCGGCGCGTCGGGCCGGTGATCGCACCGGTCAAGACCTGGACAGGGGCCCCCCGGTCGGGGCCGTTGGTCCGACCACGGACGGTGTCGCCGACCGAGACGTCACCCACCTTCAACGCCAAGGGTGTCCCGCCGTCGGTCGTGGCCGGGCTCACCTTGCTGCAGGCCCAACTGGGCCAGCTGGCATCGCTCCGGCAGGGGCTCCCCCGGGGACCCCGGTGTCGCCGGGCCTCCGGCTAGCGACGCCGTCACCGGGCATACTGGGGGCCGGTGTGCGATGACCCTCGTTAGTCGGATCCTCGGCTCTCTGGCCAGGCTTCCGCCGCCGACGACAAGGTCCGTCTCCGTCGAACGCGACTTGCGAGCAACCATGACCGACGGGGTCATCCTGCTGGCGGACCGCTGGCACCCGTCGGCACCGGAAGAGCGGGATGCACCCGTGGTCCTCCTCCGGACGCCCTACGGACGCCGTCAGTGGGCCGGGATGATCGGCAGGCTCTTTGCCGAGCGCGGCTACCAGGTGGTCATCCAGAGCTGCCGCGGGACATTCGGATCAGGTGGGGACTGGGTCCCGTTCCGCAACGAGAAGGCCGACGGGCGCGCCGCATTGGATTGGATCATGAATCAGCCATGGTTCACCGGAACGCTGGCCACGTTCGGCCCCAGCTATCTGGGGCTGACCCAGTGGGCCGTGGCCGAGGATGCACCGGAGTGTCTGAAGGCCATGGCGCTCGATGTCACCGCCTCCAACTTCCGAGAAGCGGTCGTCTACCCATCCGAGTGTTTCGCGCTGGGAACGAGTCTCGCCTGGACGCAACTGTTGGAGCATCAGGAAGACGGCTGGGTGCGTGCCCTGCGCGACCAGCGGCGCAACCAACGGGCTCTGGCCGCGGCATACGACGTACTCCCCGTGTCGGACACCGACGTGGCTGTGGCGGGGCGGCACGTGCCGTTCTTTCAGGAATGGCTCGACCACGAGGATCCCGACGACGACTGGTGGGAGCCCGTGAACTTCGGGCGGCGGCTCGCCAACGTCCCACCGGCGAGCCTTGTCGGCGGCTGGTACGACATCTTCCTGCCCTCGCAGCTCGCCGACTATGAGGCGCTGCGAGCGGCCGGTCGAAGTGTCCGCCTGACGATCGGTCCCTGGACCCACGCCAGCCCGGGGACCATCGCCGCCAGCATGCGCGACGGCCTGGAGTTCTTCGACGGCCAACTGCACGAGCGGTCCGGTGGCCGTCCCCGCAATGTGGCGCGCATCTTCGTGATGGGTGCGCGGCGGTGGGTTGAGTTCCCGCAGTGGCCGCCGCCGACCGAGGACGTGGCGTGGTACCTGGGCGGCGGCGGCACGCTCCAGCCCTCCCCGCCCGGCGACTCGCAACCGGACCGTTTCCGCTACGACCCGGCCGACCCGACTCCGGGCGTGGGTGGACCCTCTCTCAACTGGAGCGATGCCGGCCCCAAGGATCAGCGCAGGCGCGAGGAGCGACAGGATGTGCTGACCTTCTCGAGCGACGTCCTGACCGCCGACCTGACGGTGATCGGCGAGCTCAGCGCCGACCTTCACGTGCGGTCGACACGCGACGACTGTGACTTCTTCGTCCGGCTCTGTGACGTGTCGCCCGGGGGCCGGTCGAGGAACCTGAGTGACGGGATCGTCCGTCTGAGACGAGGGGACCCGACGAAGGCGGCCGACGGATCGTCCCTGGTCCGGATCACGCTGTGGCCGACGGCGCACCGGTTCTCACGTGGCCACCGCATCCGCCTCCAGGTCTCGAGCGGGGCCCATCCTCTGTTCGTGCGCAATACCGGGTCCGGTGAGCCCTTGAAGAGGGCCACCCGCCTGGCCCAGGCCGACCAGGAGATCTTCCACGATCCCGACCATCCATCCTGTCTGCACCTGCCGGTGACCCGACTCTGACGATCCCGGCGGACGCGCCAAACTGGCCGGACCGATGCGGTCCGGGCCAGTTGGCGGCCCCCCATGGCAGACGTCCTCGAGGGGAGGAGAGGATCGCCGTGGATCACGGTAGGCGGCCCAGGTGAACCGTTCGTGACCGTCGTGCAACGGAACTCCGATTTCGCGGTGAACAGTTGGTACCGCCCCGCACGTTCCTATCCGATGGCCCCTGACCGGCGCACCGACCCGGGACCACAGGGGGGCGCCCTGGCCGGCAATCTGGCCGACCACGCGGACCAAGGTCGTCACTGCGTGCGAAGGTACCGGGCGCTTTCGATGCGGCTCAGCCGCAATTGCATGTCCAGCCACTTGCTGGACCGGCTCACCTGCCGTTCGCTCGGGACATGCTGACGACCCACGGGATCGTCCGTCTGGCTTCCACAGCGTCGGCACACCGCCATCCGCCCGTTCGTCTCGGGGGGATGATGCTCGTCGAGACGAGCTCCTACGGACATTGCGTCGGGAGAGACCACGATTCTCCTCACCGGCGCCCCATCATGGCTGACGCCAAGCCCGAAGAAGCGAAGCAAGCCCGGGGTGAGCAGGTTTCGTCCTTCGGTCCACCCTACTGCGCGCCTGTGGCTGGGTCTGACCCCGAGGAACCCCCAGGGCTCCCTGGGCACGTCGAATCGGGGACGCAAGGGGGTCGGTCGTCGACCGTCTGCCAGGCGACCGTTCGGTTCAGCCCAGGATCAGAGGGGTTCGCCCTCGGCCCATTCCGACGTCACTTCGGCGATGGCCTCGGTCTGGCGTTCCAAGCCGATTGGCCGGCCCCCGCCGTCGTCGCGCCAGAGCTCGGGAACACGCCCGAGGAGAACGGCCACCCCGACCACACAGGCCAGTCCGCCCGACCAGACGGCGAATTGGGGGCCGCCGACGGCGGCGGCGAGGCCAGTCTCGGCGTCACCCAATCGGGGCCCTCCGGCCACGACGGCGAAGAATGTCCCCGAAAGCCGTCCTTGAAGATGGTCGGGGACGGCCCGCTGTTGCACCGCCTGCCGGAACACGGCGGAGACCACATCGGCGGCGCCGGCCAGCGCCAGCAACGTCAGGCCGATCCACAGCACGGGAACAATTCCGAAAAGGGCGATAGTCGAACCCCAGATCGCCACGCAGACGGCGATGGCGCGGCCCTGATGGCGGACGCGGCCGCACCAACCGGTGACGAGCGATCCGACAAGAGCCCCGGCGCCGGGGGCGGCATACAGAAGCCCGACGACGCCGGCGCCGCCGCCGAACAGTCCGACACCCAGGGCCGGAAAGACGGCCCGGGGCATACCGAAGATCATGGCGTTGAGGTCGATCCAGTAGGTGGCTGAGAGGAGCCTCTGCCGGCGCAGGTGTCGGAAGCCCTCGGTCATCGATCGCAGGCCCATCGGCGTGCCACCCCCGCTGGGTACCAGCGTCGGTAGGAGTACGGCCGCCAGCAGGGCCACCGAGAACGTTCCCACGTCGATGCCATACACCGCGCTCAGACCGATCGAGGCGATGAGGACGCCGGCGAGAGCCGGTCCTGCCACCAGCGCCAGTTGCTGGATCGCCGTCTGCAAGGCGATCGCCGCGGTCACGTCCTGCGCGTCGACCAACATGGGCAGTGCGGCGCGGCGCGCCGGCCAGTCGATCCCCTGAAATCCCGCATTCGCCGCCGTGCAGACGAACAGCGGCCACACGCTGGGGTGGGACATCGACGCATTGACGACGAGCCCGCCCACACCGGCGGCCATGGCGACCTGGGTGAAGACCAGGACTCTGCGGCGATCCATGGCGTCAGCCAGAGCGCCGCCCCACAAGGCTCCGGCCAGCAAAGGCACCAATTGGCCGACTCCGACAAGACCCACGATCAGCGTCGAACGGGTCAGCGCGTACGCTTCGAACGACACCGCCACCAGGGTGAGCTGCGAACCCAGTCCGGAGACCACCTGGCCAGCCCAGAGGCGACGGAAGTGCCGGTACTTCCTCAGAGGCGTGATGTCGACGACCAGGCGGGACACCTGCCCACCGTAACGTTATGTCCAACGCCTGCGGGACGATTCCTTTCCGTCGACGCGTGACGGAGAGGGTGAATCGTCGTCGACCGAACTGTCTAGAAGTCGCGCGAAGCGAAAACCACCTCAGCTGTCGCCGACGACGTTCAGGGTGAATCCCTGGGTCACGACGTACTTACCTGTATCTCTCCCGAACCTGGCCCTGATCTTGAAGTGGAAGATACCCGCCTTCCTCGCTGTCCCGAAGATGTCGGCCGTACCGTCGCCGTTGTCATGGAACCTCAAATGTAGGGGGAGGTCGTTCTTCACGGTGATGAACGGCACCGTCCTCCCTGTTGTGGTCACCGTGAACGAAAAGGACGTTCCGGCCGTGGTGTTGGTGCGGTTCGGGCTGGTGATGGCCTGAGCGACGACCACCTCGCGCCCGCACCCTTCGTGCTCCGTGCCCTGAGGCCTGACCACCTCGGCCGGGGAGGGGTCGGACCACGGTGTCGCACGCGTCCGGGTGGAGCCCACCGAGGGCGGATCAATTGTCGGGGGACCCACGACCGGCTCATCGATCACGGTCGTGCCCCCGCGATCCTCGACTGGACCCTGATACCTGTCCATCTGCGATCTGTCGGGATGAGAACCGTTGGCGAACGCGGCAAAGACCGTTGCCGTCGATGCGGCGACGGCCAGGAACTTGTCGGCCCTGCTCCGAAGCTCCTCCAGGCTGACAAGGAGCCTCTGGTTGGCGTCCTGTACCTCTGCGTACCGGGTCAGGGCGTCGTCAAGAAAGGGTCCCCGAGCCATCTAGACAAGCCCCACTTGGCCGACCGCCATGGAAACCAGTGTCGGCATGGCGACAGGAGATCTTGAACCGGCGCCACATGGGCGTGGCAGCCCGACACCGGCAGCGCCCCAACACGTCGGCGCGTGTGAGCACCGACGGTCAGAAGGCGATCAACGTCACGCTCTGTGGTAACACGCGGCGGACCGTGACCGTGAGGCATGACTGCGGTTCGACCTCGTCGACCTGCCGTCACGGCCCGACCAGGTGGCCAGAGCCGACACGTCCGAGTGACCCCGATGACTGGTGCGCCTATACGGGATACGTGCGGTCGGGGACGGACGTCGACGTCCACATCAGACCCAAGCACATCTCGTCGGAGGACCCGTCGCCCCACGTGACGAAATGGGGCGGAACCCTGCGCAGAATGGGCAGCTGTTGGGCCAGGGTGGGCTTGTACGTGCAGGTCACCTGTACGTTGTCACCCGGCGACACCGCCACCGGTGTCTTCAAGTTGTATGCCCGCTGGTAATGGAAGTTGTAGGCGGGAACATTGAGGATGGTCCGCGCTCCAGGGGTGCCCGGGTTGAGCACCATCTTGAAGGTGACGCCCAGGAGATGCATGTGGGCTCCCACCCGGACGATGTAACCACTGCGGTAGACCGGCCAACTGCAGGAGGTCGAGTCGCCTGACGGCGGGTTCGCGGGGTCGCGCCCGCATATCCCCTCGAGAGTGTTCACGAAATCGACCGCACTCTGACCGAACCGTTGGCCCAGGTTGGTCAACGAGGCCGTCCGGCTGCACCGGGGTCCGGTCACGCCGGCCGGACACGGGATGTCCGGCGGCGCCGGCATCAGGTCGAGCTTGAGGGGCAGAAGAGGTGTCGACGCGGGCACGGTGTGCAAGATCAGTGAGTTCTTCACGGGCTTGTCCCCGACCAACAGGTTGTAGTGGACCTGCATGATGACAAGGCTGCCGGCCGGCAGGCGGATCCCTGTCCCTTTGGGCAGGGTATCGAGTCCGTGGCCGGGGGCCCAGGCGCTGAGCCACGGGGTGTTCGAGATCTGGGCGAGCGACGTGTCCGGTAGCGGAGCTTCGCCGAAGCACGTCCAGCCGTTGCTGTTGACGTTGTCGCGTTCAGCCGTGGCGGCAAGAGACGGTGGGACCAGGAAGAAAATGGCGTGGTGATCCTCGGCACTTCCGGGGAAGAACTGGCTGGAGATGACGTAGGAGTTGTGCGTCACATGAGGATTCATCAAGGTGCAGTGGTAGTCGTCCGTCGCCCCCGACGGCGCCTTGGGCTTGTAGGCCCGCGCCATCTTGAGAGTGATCGTCGTGATGTGGTGGGTCGATGCCTGTGCCGCAGTAACGCCGACGCTCACGGCGGTCAGGGTGGCCGCCACGAGAAAGAGACCACTCAGGAGAAGAACGACACGCCGCACCCGCACGCGGCCAGGATACCCGGTCGGGTCGGTCAAGGTGTAGGCGGCCCGGCCCCGAGACGCGGCGCCTACGGGTCGCCCGCCTGAGCCCCTCTTCACCGGACGGGCGGCACCAGACGGTCCGCTCGTCGATGTGGGACCGCAGCACGATTCCGGCCGTCGCGACGCCCGGCCTGAGAGCACCGGAGATCCACGTCCCATCCCCGGCTCGCCGGCGCAGTCTCGGTACGGTGGCTCGATGGACGATGCGCCGATGCGCAGCCGGGACGACGCCGCCTGGGGCGTCGAATCGCCTGGTGAACCCCGGTGGCCGGCGCTGTTGGCGGTTCTGGCTGCCGCACTTCTGCAGCTCATCCTGCCGGACAGCCTCATCAGGGGACTGGGAAACCGAGCGCTCATTCCCGCCTTGGAAGGAGGCCTGATCGCCGTCCTTCTGCTCGCCAATCCCGGGCGCATCTCCCGAGAAGAGAAACGCCTCCGGGTCATCGGCGTCTCGTTGATCGCCCTCATCACCATCGCCAACGTCGTCTCGCTCACCGAGCTCATACATGCGCTCCTCTACGGAGCCAAGACGACCGGCCGACCTCTCGTCTACGCATCGGTCCCGATCTGGCTGACCAACATCATCGTGTTTGGACTCTGGTACTGGGAGCTCGACCGTGGCGGTCCCGCGGCCCGACAAGAGCCGACACGCCGTCGGCCCGACTTCCTCTTTCCTCAGATGACCGCTCCGGGCTCGTCCCCCGGGTGGACGCCGACGTTCCTCGACTACTCCTACACGTCGTTCACCAACGCCACCGCCTTCAGCCCCACCGACACCATGCCGCTCACCCCGTGGGCGAAGCTGCTCATGATGGTCCAGTCCCTGGCCTCGCTCGTGACCGTCGCCGTTGTCGTCTCCCGCGCGGTCAACATCCTGAGCTGAGGCGCGCAGCGGTACACTGAGGAAGGCGGACGAAAAGGCGGTCCGTCCGATCGGTCGATGAGTCTGGTCGGAATTCAGCTTTCTCGGTGTAACGACCGTGTGCCGCCGTCGTTCAATATGTACCCCGCCTCAGGGCGTGACGGCCGAACAGAAAGGAGCCGGCAATGAGACGCACGACCCACGTCCAGTGGACTTCCGCCGCCTTCGGTGCTCTTGCGTTGGTCCTGGCGACTGGTGGCTCCGCCTGGGCACACGTCCCCACCCATTCCTCCATCCGTCCGCACCAGTTCTTCGGCGGGACGGTCAATGGCCTATCGACGGACGCGGTGATCGATGTCCTGTGCCCGGGGCCTGTTGACGTCGGTCACGCCATCGCTGGGCAGACGCTTCAGGTGAACTCCCCGGGTCCGTCCGGCACGACCCTGGGCTTCACCGGATCCAAGGCCAGGGCTATAGTCGCCAACCTTTCCACCGCCGCCGGCGTCACCGCGTCGATCGCCCGGTTCACGCACTACGGCTCCCCCGCGCCGTTCCCGATGTCGTTGACCGTTCCCTGCTCGGGCCAAGGCGTCGTCAGCTTCGACCCGGTACCAGGCAGCCCGACGGCCAGAGCGTTCGACGTGACCGTCACGTTCGTCAACTTGGGCGTCTGAAACCCACATCTCGTCCGCCCCCGCCAGCTCCCAGGTCTGGGGCGGCTGACGGAGTGTCAAAAGAAAGCGGAACGGTCGTGTAGGCGGTCTGCGTCGCCCCGTCGTGACGACACCACCCAGGCGCACCACGAGAGACCCTGTGCTCGAGCATCCGGCGCCGCTGACGCTCCGGTTGTTCGAGCACAGGGTTTGGTCAATCTCTCCGAGCTGACCACCGGCGGGACGAGTCGATCGCGGCTGGTGCAATCGGCCACCGGACTCCCGGCTCCACCGGCGGAGTCGCCGGTTGGCGCATGGGGGATGCACCCGCGTCCTCGGTCAAAACACTCGGTTGACAAGCTTGGTAACTCGTCCCGGAAGCACACCTTCGATCTTGGTTGCCTGGGCTGACGTGAGCTTGTGGTTCGTCACTGCCTTGCCGAGAGCGGCGTCGGCCGCCTTCACGAGGGCATTCACGACGGTCTGGGGGCTCACAGCGTGTTCGTTGGCGATGTCGGCGATCGACGTACCGGAGCGCAGGTCGCTCACGAGGCTCTGGTCTGACACCCCGATCGTCTTGGCGCTGATGGCGACGACGGCGTGGGCGATCTGGCGGCGATGAGAACGAAGCCAGATCCCGATTCCGCCGTTGGTGCTTTGGACGGGTGTAGTCGCGGCCGGCGTGCTGGCGTATGCCGCGTCGGTGAAGCCCGCTGACGTGGCGCCGATCAAGAGCACGCCGCCGATCGCGATAGGGGTGACGATACGTTTCAACAAAGCGGAACTCCTTGTGCTGGGGGATGTCAGCCAGAGCCTGGCATCCAGGGATGAGGAGTCCCCGTGGAAACTATGATGATTCGGCCAAAACTCGGTGCCCGATCGGCCACGAGCCTGCTGACGGCGGCGACCGGGTTCCCACCTCGGCGATATCGCACGGGCGTGCCGGCGCCGTCGAGGTTCGCGGTGTCCGCCCACCTCTCCGATTGGTGTCGTTCGGGGTGCCGGTCCCCGATCGAACCCTTAGCTGCAGCGATCTCCGAGCCACGGCTTCTGGCCGTCCAGGGCATAAAGGGCCACCGCCACGGCGTCCTGATCGGCTTTGGACGCGAGATTCGGAGGCACCCCCACCAGGCTCGCGAGACCGGCTGCCTCCGCCGCCATGTTCCACGTCGCTTGGCTGAATTGGAACGCTCCCATATACAAACCATTGGGGGACACGGCGGCATAGTTGCCGCCCGACTCTGCCTGGACCACGCACATGAGGTAGGTGTTCAGGACCGGGTCCGTGATCGGTGCCGACACCCCTGTCGTCGCCGGGGCCGCGGCCTGCGCGGCCGCCTTCTGGGCCGCAGCCCTCTGGGCGGCAGCCACGGCCGCCGACGCGGCCGCGGCTTGGGCGGCGGCCTGCTGGGCAACGACTGCAGCCAGTTGTCCGGTTACCTGAGCCTGTTCCGAGTCCATCTGGTGTTGCGTGCTGGTGGCGTTTGCGAGATATACGGCCTGCCGGGCCTGTTCTGACCGGTCCTTGATCTGTGCTCGCTGCAGCATGGCCTGGTGGATCTGGAGGGTGTGTCGGGCGGAATGCAGCTCGTCGAGAGCCGAGTCGATGTTCCCGGCCGAGAAGGATGTGTACTCATTGGCCAACTCGACTCTCTCGATATTGCCCGTGAATACGGCATCCGAACTCGAGAGCTCGTTACCGGCATTCATGTAGGTCGTGATCGCCAGGTCTCGCACGACGCTTGTCTCTTTGTCGATCCGCCGTTTCTCGAGCCTGATGTCCTGTCCGACCCGGAAGACGGTGTGCTCGTCGGCTACGACTCGCTCGGACGCGACCGAGTATTGCTGCTGATAAGCGCCAATCTGCAGCTGTTCCTGAATCAGTTCCTCGGCGATCACCTTCGCTTGCGTCTTGAGATCGGCTATCTGGTCGGCTGCCGCCCGTGTGGGCGCGAGCATCACGGTGAACGAGGTGGTGGCGACGAGAGTCGGAAGAAGAGCAGCCAAGGCGAGGCATCGACCCTTCACTCCTACGCGTAACCCCGCCGTCGGGGTAGCCCGGGAGCGAGACACAATGGTGCGCGACCTTAGCCGCCTACCAGGAGTTTGACAACATGACCCGCCGGGGTCAATCGGAACACACGCTTCGTGGATGATGCACGACATCCGAGCCACGGCGAACGTTTGCTGACGTTTGATCGGTCGTCACGTGTCGCTCCTGCTCCTACACACGGACCCCGATCAGGGCGAGGACAAGACCGATCATGCCCGTGAGGAGCATGGCACTGACAACCCCCCGGCGTATGACCATGAGCCAGAGCAGGGCGCCGGCGAGAATGGGGATCTGCCAGAGGTTCGCGAACGAGAGACCGAGAGGTACGGCTGATCCACCGATCGCACCGATGACGGCCGCCCCTGCCCCAGTGAGGAACGACTGGACCCTGACGTTCCCCCGGAGCCGGTTGAATCGTCGGCCACCGAAAATGACGAAGACGAACGAGGGCGCGAAAGCCACGAACGCGGCCAGTAGCCCGACACCTATTCCTCCTTCGGCATAGCCGACGACGGCGACGGTCTGCACGACCGGACCGGGTGTCACCTGGCCGAGCACGACGGCACTGAGGAACTGTTGAGCAGACATGAAGTGGTACGTATATACGGCGTCGTGCTGCATCAAGGGGACGATGACGAAGCCTCCGCCGTAGGAGAGCGCACCGACCTTGAACGCCACGAGGGCCACGGCACTGAGACCCCCTACGGCGAGGGCGTGACCGACCATCGCCGGGAGCAAGGCTCGGGTCGAGTCCGCAGAGTGTCCCCACTGTCGACGTGCGACGATCTCCACCAAGCCACATCCCAGGAGCACGAGGACCAGATAAGACCCGGCCGCGGCGGCCGCTGTACCTCCGACGATGGCATAGAGAACCCAGCGTCCCCGCTCGCGGGGTCCGGTTCCGATGCGCGCCCAGCTCGCCGGTGCGAGACCTGAAGCGGCTTTCAGAGCCACCGCCGGGACGGCAGCCCCGGCCCCGGCGGCGATTCCGACGACCCAAGCGGGCGGGTGGCTCGCCATGAAGACGGACGCCAGGGCAAGTATGAGTATCAGTCCCGGAAAAATGAAACTCAGCCCGCCGATGACGGCACCTGCAGTCCCCCGCAGCCGCCAGGCGCAGAATATGGCCAGCTGGGTGGAGGCAGGCCCCGGCAAGAGGTTGGTGGTGGCCACACCGTCTTCGAACTCCCGGGCGTCCAGCCAGTGCCGCTGCTCAACGCACATCCGACGTAAGAGGGCAATGTGGGTCGGCGGCCCACCGAAGCCGGTGCAACCGATTCGCGTCCACTCTCGACATATCGTGTTCAGGGTGACCGTGGTGCCATGAAGGGGATCCCCGGCGGCCGAGTCGTCGTTCATGACCCGAATTCTCGCCGTTCCCGCCAAGTAATCCGGAATCGTCGCTGTCGAGAACGAAGCGCCTTGCGCGACGGCCGCCGGATCCATCTGTCCATCACGACGACCGCCGACGCTCGACGCCGGCTGTCGGTGTCGACGCGGCGACGGTCGGTTCGGACTCGAGCACCAGAGCCACCAGGGAACCGACCAGAGCCAGTAGCAAGCAGGCCGTCGTGACCGTTGTGATCACACCCACGTCCGGTCCCAACCCGAGAAGCTTGGCGGTGGTCGCGGCAGGGATGAAGGAAGTCACCAGAGCGGGAAGGGCGAGAACGAGGGACGTCCGAATCGCCCTGCGGTCGGGCGGCCAGAAGAGTCCCAACAGCGCAGCAAAGGGCCACGCCAGGAGCAACAGGTCGTAATCCTGGTGGACGAGGGACAGTAACGAGACGAGACCGACGGTGAGAAGCAGAGCCGGAGTCAGGTTCCAGCCCGGCCCTGCTGGTCTGAGACGAAGGATCAGCCCCACCAGCCCGATGGAAATGACGAAGGCGACGAGCTCCCACATCCCTGAGATCCCGTGAACGTACCGACCTATCAGGCTAATGGCGTCGATCCGCCGCACGGCGCCGACGCGGTCCACCGGCGTGTGATCGCTGTACCGGATGTTAGAGACGACGGCGTGCCATAGAGCCCGGGCGGAACCCTCGTTTAAGGAAAGCCACAGAACTACCGGCGCACTCGTGGCGACAAAGATGACCAGCGTGCGCCAGACGACCGGCCAAGCCCGGCACATGGCCAACAGGACAAGAAGCGGGAATCCGAAGGGAGGCTTGCCCAACGCCACGACCAGGGCCAGCGCAGCCAGCATGGGGCGGCGTCGCGCCTGTGACCATGCGAGGTAGGACGCCAACACGTAGAACACCGACATTTGATCAAAACTCGCTCGTCCCGGTCGGGACAGGATCAGAAGGCCGGTGACGGCGACCACGGCCGGCATCGCCAGGGTCCGGCCGAAGCGGCGGACGGCGACAGTGGCAATGACAACCATTCCGCCCACGTTGAACACGAACCACAGAGCAGTCGCCACCCCCAGCGGAAGTAACGCAGATGCCGCTGCCAGCCACAGGTGAGGCGGGCCGTAGGCGGGCATCCATCCCTGTCCGGGGAACAATCGATGGAACTCGCCCACGTTGTACGGATCGCTGCTACTCAACATGGCGCGTCCGGCATCCCAGATGCTGGTCCGGAAGTCGTTGGTGCTGGTAAAGGACCGGCGTACGCTGACGATTCCGATGGAGAAGACGACGAGCGCGCCGACCCAGCGAATCGACCGGGGTGGCAGCAAGCGAAGGAGCCTTTGTCCGGTCACCGACCTCCCCCTCTCTGGCCGATGGTTCTCGAGCACCGTCGGCTACCGCTCGTGGCCTTCGTGTGAAGGACAGGCTCCATCCAGAACGACATGACCGACGTCGAAGAGGACGCAAAGCGCCAAAGGTTATTTCAGTCCGGCCTTTACGACATCCCCGAATGCGATATGCCCCTCGGCGGTGGCCCGGGCGCCGGGCGGCCATCCCCGCCGAGCGCGAGGCGGTCGGGGAGGAATACCAATCCCGGGGTAACGTCGGCACCGACCCCGTCCAGGTTCTCGGGGTTCTGGCCCCGCCCGCGGCTCCCGATGGCGTTATATGGTGCCCGGCGATGAGCGGCCTCACGCGCTTCCAGTTGACGCTCTTCGTTCCAGCCGAAATCGCCGAGTCGGTCGACGACATCCGACGGCGGTGGGATCCCATCATGGCCGCCCGGGTCGCTCCTCACATCACGGTCCTCTACGCCGTCGAGAATGTGGCTGAGCTCCGCCAACACCTCGGTGGGATTGCCGAGTTCCTATGTCGGTTCCGCGTGAGACTGGGGCCAGTCGATCACTGGGGCAGACCCGAAGACGGCATCTTCATCACGGTGGAGGACTCCGACGGAGCCATCGAGGCCCTCCGGAGTCGAACATCCCACCTCCGAGGACCCGACGACATGTCCTTCACGCCGCACGTGACGCTCCTGCACCCACGGACCGTTCCGCCTCAGGACATGGTGGCAGCATGGACGCAGCTCCGAGACCTCGACCCGATCGAGGAGGTCGTCATCTCTGAGGTTTCGATCATCGGCGAATCGAACGCCGGTTGGGTCGTGACCGACAACCTACGACTGCCCTGACAGGACAGTCACCGCGTGTCGACTTGGATGCAATCAGAATCGGCGGCAACACGAAGAGTGGCGTCCCGCCGGAATCCACACATCGTTTACCTCGAGTTAGGACGTTCGTCGCGCGACCATCACGGTTTGTTCACCTACCCCTCGTAGCCTGATTTCCGGCGTTCCTTTCCTCTTTCCTCGCCGGGGAGCGTCAAACGGGGACCCTGCGAAGCTGACTCGGACTGAGATGCCCGAGTCAGATTCGCGCCCCGGGGTGCCGTCGTCCGACGCTCAGATTGTGATCGACCGTACGAAAGGCAGCCGTAGCGATCCACCGCCGGCTGCCGTGGGTTCACCGCAAGTTAAGAGATCCGTCGCGCGTTGGTCACCAGCCATTCATATGGATCCCATAACCTTCGGATCGGCGCCGCCTGCTCTCCCTTGGGGCCGTCTGGGTGGGGGGCCTGCGAACCTGGCTCGGACACAATGTTCCGGGCCAGTTTTCGCGGGCGAGTCCCACCCACCGGGAACACCGCTCACCGCCGGAACGCCCGATCGACGGTCCTATGCTCTGCCCTGACCCACATAGGCATCGACGTCACGGTTCCCGTTCCTGGTGTACCCAAGTGGATGACCACTCAGCCGGGACGGTCGGATATCGAGCACAGCAGACACGCCTCGTCGAGGTCACTGCATGACCGGACGTCCGCGTGGTGTGCGAGCCAGCTACTTCGCGACGGAATCATCTCGCAGTTCCGCTCTGAACATTCCAGACTGAGGTCAGCATGGACGAGGGCAACACCTGGGCACATCGAATCTGTCGCGCTGTTTCGGAGATCGACAGAGGGTCTCGCCTCGGTGTGTTGGGATTCATCCCGATGACACACCCTGCACCGGGCACCCAGGACCGTTCGGCAGTTGACCACGAAGCGGTGGCGTAACACCGCCTCCGTGAGTGTGTCGTGGTCGAGGCACCCGGGCACGGAGCACGATCCGGTCCCGTCGGAGTGAATGAGGAGTGGTTGCGTACAAGCCATGCAATCGATGTTCCTGACGACGAGGGGAGACGGGCCTGCTCAGGTTGGCCCTCGATAGTGCCGTAGTGACACTCTACAGTGTCACACGGGCGTGCTACGGTGTCAAGAACGCTGGGTGGACAGGTCGGACAGGGGGTGCGACCGACAATGGCAGTGCAGGACACAAATCATGACGAACGCCCGGGTGGTCGACCCACGCTCGGCGAAGAGACCCGCGCTGTGGTCCGGGCGCGCATCGTGCAAGGTGCGGTGACGGCCCTGGCCGAGACCGGCTTCGACGTCACGGTCGATGAGATCGCCACCACTGCAGGCGTGAGCCGCCGCACCGTGTTCCGGCACTTCGCAACCCACGATGAGGTCCTGGCGGCCGCCGTGGAGGAGATCCTGGCCAGTTACGACCGCCTCGTACCGGGGCCACCCGTCCCGGGAACGAACGTGGAAGAGTGGTTGAAGGAGACGGCGGTGACGCTCCACGAGCTGAACACTCGCCTCATGGGGAAGGCGTTTTGGGACTTGAACGTCGAGCGCCCCGGGATCTCACCGATGGAGCGGACCCGTCGGCGGATGGGCTATTCGACGCAGATCGCCCAAAACGCCTGGCGTCTCGCCAACGGCAGAGGACGTCCGCCTTCGTGGGTGGTCGACGCATTTGCCCTTCAGTTGTCGGGCTTCGCCACCAATTGCCTGGACAGCTACTCGACCGAGAAGGCCGGGCGGATCAGTGCACGCATCCTGAACGTCGTGCTGGCTGCCGCGTTGGCCGAAGAGCAGGGTCACCTCCCGGACTGAAGGCCAGCGGTGACCAGAAGGATCCCGCCTATCTGGTCCATCGTGACGATCGTTGTGACCCGGATAACGACCTCTCGCACCCAATCGCCCTGGCCAACGAGCGCCCAATTGTGTGGTCTGGCGGCTCGCCAACTCAACAGAGACCTTCGGCGTGCCGATGATTGGGCCCATAGCCATTGACCATGTTGGAGGATGTCATACCCAGTCCGAGCGACGCCGACTGCGCGACCCGCAACCGGTAGAGCCCGGGACGTAACGCCCAAAGCTGAACGCCAAAGCCACATCGTGCGCTGCGGCATGTCCCAGCAGGCAGCTGAATGCCTGGCTGGCACCCTGGCTGCGGCAACGCGTCCGTGAACTGATCCGACGGCCCCGGCGTGACAGACGAGGAGATAACGGACGGTGAACCAGGCAGCGTTGGTGGAGGACAACAGCCAGGAAGGCCCGGGGGGCGCCGAGTACGCCCGTGCCGTGGGCGCGCGGCTGCGTGCCGTGCGCAAGCAGCAGTGGCTGTCACTGCAGGCGGTCGAGGTCGGGAGCGATCACGAATTCAAGGCCTCGGTGCTCGGTGCATACGAGCGTGGAGAACGCGCCATTTCCTTGCCGCGTTTGCGGCGCCTGGCGGCCCTCTATGACGTGTCGGTTGACCATTTCCTTCCTCAGGATGAGGACGCCGACGGACCCGGGGCCGAGGACAACCCCGACGACCGAGGTGGGGCTCCTGCCCGATCACAGGCGGCGGGTGTCCAGGAGAAGATCACCATCGACCTGAGCAAACTCACTTCCCTCAGCGGTCCCGAAGGGAAGGTGCTGCGTCGCTTCCTCTCCACGATCCAGGTACAACGTCAAGACTTCAAGAATCGGATGATCACAATTCGTGCTGACGACGTGCGCGCCATCGCGTGCCTCTTTGGGGTCGCCCCCGAGGCATTGGGGGGCCGCCTCGACCAGTTGGGACTGCGGGTCACATCGTGACCACGACGGACATCGGGTCGCAATCGCCTTGCTGATCCACACGGGCAAGCCACCACCAGTGGCGGGAAGGTAGTGCCGTGGGCAGGGATTCGGGAGGGCGAAGCCGTTGGCATGTGATACGTCAGATCTCGATCACATACCCATCTGGATCTCTTACGTAGGCGTACGGGACACCTGGCGCATGGTCTCCCTTCTGGAGCAGAGTCCCGCCGGCTTCGATCACCAGCTCGATCGCGTCTTCGAGCCGATTGCGGTCCTTCACGGTGATCCCGAAATGCTCGAGACCCCCGTGGCATCCCACCCTCGCCCGCTCATCGTCGGTGACGGCAAGGTGAAGAGCGAGATCATCTGCGGCATTCGGAGAGTGCAGGAACATGATGTTCCCGTCCCGAAAACCGACCTCCATCCCGAACACTTGTCGGTAGAACGCGAGCGATCGATCCTGGTCGGACACAAGTATGTGGACATGTCGGATACCACGAGTCTCGACAGGCATTGTGCGACCCCCAGAATTAGCTTACGTATTCTCGTGGATGTTCGTCCGCTTAGACTCCGAGGCGCCTGGCAAGGACGTCCGGCCGGCGAACACAGGTCCGATCGCGGGGTCCAGCTCACTTCCTGAACCTGGAGCTGCGTGACCTGGCTTCTTCGTCATGACAAACCCTCCACGGCGCATTATCCCGCCCGAATGGTCAGCGTAAAGGATCAGGGAGCGTCCCTGCCGCGAGCCGTGACCGTAGATCCCGAGCCGTCCACGGCAACGATGTCCACCGCACGATGGCGGTCGGCATACGGGCACGGCGACACGAGCTCATATGCCTCGCCACAGTGGTGAGACGGGCGACAGGTACAGGATCGCCCCGGCGGACTCGTCGAAGTCCACTGAACCCAAGGCTCCCATGCACCACGGGGGTCATTTCAGCCGCCCCAGTCATCCGTTGCTGATCTGCGCCGGCAGACGGCGGGCGAAGGTCCTCTCCCGATTACGGTTCGATGACCATGCACGCCTGTGCCTTGCCCAGGGTCGTGGGGACAACGGCGCAGTAACGGGCGCCCCCGATGCTGAGCACGATCGGCAAATCGCGTTCGCGACGCAGTCGCACCACGTCGCCGGGGGCGAGGCTGAGCAGCTCCTCGGGTGTGAGTGACACCTCCGGCCAGTGGACACGGACCTCGACGGGGATGTTGAGCAGCCGGTCCTGCAGATGCACGTTTGTCGATCCGGTGTCCTCCACCGTGTCGACATCGTCGCGCCGCTCGAGTGCCTCGAGGACCGGAAGGAGCACCGCGAGTGGAATGCAGAGGCTGGCATCCTGTGCGTCGCAGTCATTCAAGGCGACTCGGAGCCCCACGAGCAGACACATCTCCTTGGGCGTGGACCTCGGAAGCGATATGGAGGTCGAGACCGACGAAATCGCCCCCATACCGATGTGCATGGCCGGCGAAAACGCCGCGGGTATCTCCCTCAGGAACCCGTGCGCTACCTCGGTCACGAGCCGCTGCTCGATCTCGGTCAGCGGCCGGTCGGGTATGGCGCTTGCGCCCGAGCCGCCCAGACGTATCTCGGTCAGGGTCAGGGCGAGCGACAGTGGGAGGTGGAGGATGATCCTCCCCCCGGTGGGGACAACGGTGGCGCCGGCGAGAAACGTCGGTTCGGGAAGGCCGTTCAGATACTCCTCCCAGCGCTGCTGTTCGAGCTCACCGATGTCGACCTTGACGGGTGTGCTCAGAGTGCTGGTGAGAAGCCCGGTGATGCGGTGGGTCAGGACCTCGAGAATCGGCTGGAGGAGGCGCAAGCGGGCTCTTTCAACCGCGTCGCGGCGCTGAAAGTCGTAGGGCTGCGCCTCTCGTGTGGAATCCGTCACCACGTCATCTGTGTCATCACGGGCGTCGGGCCGATCAGTCGTTGGCACACCAATATGCCATGTTGACAGTGGTACCTGTCATCGACGTTGCCTGAAGCAACCTTTAGTCACCGACTTGGTGGATGGGCATCGCCGTCACGGCGGTAGCCGACAGCCGGTCCGTCGGTCTAGGAGACGAGGTCTTGAAAGGTTCTGTCGTCTCGCGTGGCGGCGACGGCGACCTCTGTCGGCGTCCTTGCCGAGATGATCACAACGTCTACCAGCGGGAACCTCCAAAGACCACCACGTAGTGGGGAATCCCCTTTGGCCAACCCCGTCGCTGGCGACTTCAAGGTCTGTCCCTGAGCTGCCGATATCACCCTGATGGCCCCCTCGCTCGCCGTTGAGGATGATCCGGGCACGCCGGCCACCTTCTCGGTACGGCTGCGAACGAACGCCCTCGACCCTTCTTTGCTCGCCATTCCCCCGGTCGTCGCCGCCTTCGTTCTGCTCCGATGGCTCCATCTGATCGCCCCCGAGCCGTACTGGCTGTACATCACGGTTGTGCTCGCCGCTGGAGCCCTCCGAGTCGTATACGCCGCGTTGTGGGGTGAAGCTCGCCGCCCATGGCACCGCAGCGCCTATGTCGGAGCCGCCATGGCGGTCATTGCCGTCGTCGCCTACAGCACGGGGTGGGGACCGATCCTGTCCATCGGCTTCCTCTTCGGCGCCGCCACTGCATTGGAGGTCTTCGGATCCCAGGCGACGGTGCCCTCTCTGGTGTGGACGGCCATCGCCATGACTCTTGGGCAGGTGGCCATCGCCATGCACCTCGCGCCGACGATGATCCATGAGCCGCTCGTGCACGGAGTCGCGGGCCTCGGTCTTCTCGGCGCTCTGCTCGTGATCGGACTGCTGGGGCAGGCCGACGCCAAACGTGAAGCAGTCGAGATCCAACTGCGGCGATCCGAGCGTCGTTTCTCTGCACTTGTCACAAGTTCGAGCGACATCGTGATCGTCGTCGGTACCGACGGGGAATTGCAATACGCCAGCCCGGCATTCGAAACCGTGCTTGGTTACCCGAGTGCCGAGGCCCATAGCCTCATGACAGCATCCTTGCTGCACCCCGAAGACCGAGCCGCCATAGAGGCGGCCATGGCCGCTTCCGGGGTCTCTTCGGGTTCCACCATCCATGAGGAGATCCGCCTCCGGCGTGCCGACGCCAATTGGCTGTGGTTCGAAGCCGCCATCACCAATCTGACGGCCGACCCGGACGTGAACGGCTTCGTGGCCAATCTGCGTGATATCACCCGCCGCAAGGACGCCGAGGAGCGCTTGGCCCACTCGGCTGTTCACGACGCCCTCACCGGGCTTCCCAACCGCACCTTGATCCTCGACCGGGCCGCCCAGATGCTGGCCAGGGCTCGGCGTGAGAAGCTGTCGGTTGCCGCACTTTTCGTCGATCTGGACAACTTCAAGGACATCAACGACACCCTCGGCCACGAGGCCGGGGACAGGCTCCTTCAGGCGGTGGCTCACAGGTTCGAAGGGATGCTGCGGGCCAGCGACACCGTTGGCCGCATGGGTGGTGACGAGTTCGTCGTCCTCACCGAATCTGTGCCTTTGGCCGCCGGTCCTGAACTGGTGGCAGATCGGATCCAGGACGTGCTGCGCGAGCCCTTCCAACTCGAGGGGTACCACCAGGTACCTCTGGTCATCTCGGCAAGTGTCGGCATTGCCACGGGGGTTCGCGCATCGGCCAATGAGCTGTTGCGTGACGCCGACATCGCCCTTTACCGAGCCAAGGCGATGGGTAAGGACCGCTGGACGATGTTCGAGCCGGAGATGCAATCGGCCGTGCACGACCGCCTCGAGCTCGAGATGGACCTGCGGTCAGCCTTGGACAGGGCCGAGTTTCTTCTCCTCTACCAGCCCGTGTTCGACCTCGACAGCGTCCGTGCCTGTGGAGTCGAGGCACTACTGCGGTGGCGCCACCCCAGGCGCGGCGTGCTCGCCCCGGACGAATTCATTCCGTCACTCGAGGATACGGGCTTGATCGTTGACGTGGGCCGCTGGGTTTTGATCGAGGCGTGTGCACAGGCAGCCACCTGGCACGGCCAGGACCATGCTCTCACGATGTCGGTGAATGTTTCCATGCGTCAACTCGAGACCGACGCGTTGGTCGAGCACGTGCGCGACGCTCTCGCATCGAGCGGACTCGATCCCGGCTCACTCATCCTGGAGGTCACCGAGACCACGCTGATGCGCGACACCGAGGCCACGGTACGCCGCCTCAGAGCTTTGAAGGAGCTCGGCGTCTTGGTCGCCGTGGACGATTTCGGAACCGGGTATTCCTCTCTCGCCTACCTCCGGCAGTTCCCGGTCGACGCCCTCAAGATTGATCGGTCCTTCGTGGCCGCCATGGCAGACTCCCCAGAGTCGATCGCTCTGATCCACACTCTGGTACAGCTCGGTCGTACTTTGGGGATCGAAACCCTGGCCGAGGGGATCGAGGAGCAGTGGCAACTGCAGCGCCTGCAGAGCGAACAGTGCGAGCGGGGGCAGGGCTTCCTCTTCTCGCGGCCGGTCGACTCGGCGGCGATAGAGGAACTCCTCGCCCAGGCTCCGGCGCTTGTGGGCCCGGCCACGCCATCCCGGCACCCCGCGAAAACCAGAGTTTCCTGAAGTGAACCGGGCCACGGCGGCCTATCCTTACCATTGCTCCGCCGCGTCTCGGAGCGTCGCATCCGGCCACCCATCGCCGTACCGTCCTCTGGGCCTTGATCCGAGTAGTCTCGTTGAACCGGGGTCAACGGTCCGACGCTCGTTTGTGTCCTGGATGTCTCTTCCGATCGACGTCGTCAGCGTCAGAACCGAGGATCCGTGCCCTGGAAGCCGATAACGGACCAGGTAGTGGTCGCCAACCTCGGTGGCAAGGTGCGACAGGTTGTCGTGACGGCCTGGAACTCCGACACCGGAGCGGTCAAGGTGGCCTGGCCGCCTCATGTGGCCGAAGTACCACCAAATCGATTCAGCCACGTGGGGAAGACCAGTCTCGACCACGCACGATACGAACCGCTCGATCCCGACTCCTTCTGGGCTGCCACCAAGGGGTCGGGCGTCGTCTCGTTGCGCACGCAATTCCGCTGACGGAACCTGGTCGAAAGCACTCTGCCCCGGTCTCGGCCGTGTCGTCTGGTCATCTCGCCTGGCCCGAGGGTCGGCGCCCACTAAAGGTCCCTGCGCTTCTCGGAATAGTGTGAGCACGGTGAACGACGAACGCATCGCGTACTGGAGGAGTTGTACCGAGGACGCCGCGATGCAGGACGATCACATGTTCGTCTGGAAGGCGATGATCGACACCATCGAAAACGACCTGGCCGGCACGCGTGTGCTCGACGTCGGATGCAACCAGGGAGGGTTCCTGAGGTTGGTCTATGACCAATGTGGGATTGCCGAAGGATTCGGCTATGACCCGGCATCGGGTGCGATAGCTGATGCTCGTCGCCTCACGGGCCAACGACCATTGCGCTTCGAGGTCGCCGATCGGGTTCCTACGGGCTGGGTAGGCCTGGACCTGGCGTTCAGCCACGAGGTCCTGTACCTGGTTCATGATCTGCACGACCATGCGGCGATGGTTTTTGATGCTCTCGCCCCCGGCGGCTCGTATTACGCCGTGATCGGTGTGCATGCCGCCAGTCCTCTCGCCGCGGAGTGGCACCGTCTCCACTCGGCGGAATTGGCGTTACCGCCGCTCTACAAGATCGACGACGTCGTCGACTCCTTCATCGCGGCCGGCTACGACGTGAGCGCCTCTCGCCTGAAGATCGGCTTCGTCCCGACGGCCGGTCACGCGCCCGGACTCCTGGAATGGCTCGACTACTACAGCGAAAAGAAGCTGCTCCTGCGGTTCACACGACCACCCGCTGCTGACCTCTGACCAGGTGGATCAGGTCGGCAACGCCCTCCTCCGCACCGGGGACGTGACACGCCGTACCCGCCTGCCGACCAGGTACCACTGCCCTCCCAGCACCGACACCAGGGTCGGACAGCCTCGTCTGGCTGAGCCGTCACACCCGGACACCCTGGGCAGGCGCACAGGATCCCGTTGCCGCGCGGATCCCCACGGGGGAGGGTACGAATAGCGAGAGTCCAACCACTCCAAGTGATATCACCTAGGACACCCGAGTAATCCTTCGCTTCACAGATCCCCTCCGGGACCGGAAGATTGAAGATGGATCGGGCTCTCAGTCCCCCGCCCGAGAGTCCGGGCCCAACACATCACTCACGCAGCCAAGGGCGCCACGAAGCCCGGGACAGCCCGGGGTTCGAGGCGCGTACCCATCAAGCCCGGTGCAGACCCGACGACTCCGTACGCGGGTCCGCCAAGAGTCGGCCTGATGGTCAGATCTTCCGTGGCTCAGGATCGGTCCTCCCTGGTCACCGACTCGAGCACCGCCTGGCTCGTCCCGAGCGCGTCGTCGTTGGGCTCTTGTTGCCCTCAGGATCGCCGCACACCGTGTCGATAACGGTGGTACGACCCCCGCCACATCGTCGCTCGAGGAGACCGGTATGGATGCGAAGAGGCATGTCGATCACCCTGGTACCGGTGACGCAGGTGCAGCCGAACGGACGGCGCAGCCCCCTGCTGGATCGCATCACTCAGCGACCATCCTCCTGGTTGACGACGAAGAGGCGGTACGCGAATCGACGGCAGCCATATTGCGCCTTGAAGGTTTCGAAGTCCTCGAAGCCGCCGATGGTACGGCGGCGACGTGGATTCTGGCCAGTGAGGAGGTCGATGTTCTCCTCCTTGACCTCCACCTGTGCCGACAAGATGGCATTTCCGTGTTGGAAGCACTGGAGGACACGTCAACGGTGGTCATCTTTTCGGCATTCGGATACTTCGAAGAGAGTGAGGTCCGCCGAGCATTCGCGCCACTCGTCTTCGACTGTCTTCGCAAGCCCGTACCCCCCCAACGACTGGTCGAAGTTCTCGCCGCCGCCGCCGCTCATGCGCAGTGTCGGGGCCACGAACCAAGGATTCGGCCCATCGCCCCGAGAATGGCGCTTCGACTCGCCATGGCCGGCCTGGCGCGCATGACGCCCGAGACCGAGGAGAGGGATCCGCCTTAGGACTGCGGAACGAAGTAGGGACACGATTCTGGGCGAGCCGCTCGAAGGTGGCGGCGAGGGCAGTCCAGATCGTGGCGAATCGACGGCCCGATCTCGACGTTGGCGGTAAAATGCGGCCGAATCGGTCGGCGGGACAGACCCTCGTCGGTTGCCGGCGACGGAGGATCGGGGAAACACGGTGGGATTGGTCTCTTGGCGAAAAGGCTGAGTCCCCGCACCTTGCGGCACCACCAACGACACTCGACGCTCGCTGCCCGGCGCTTGGGGAAACCCATGTTCGATCTTCATGGTCGGGGCGAACTCCTGGCCCTTACCTACTCGCTCGGCGCTCTGGCGGTAGTGATTGCCTGGCTCGTGGCGCCGCGCGACATCAGCAATCGCTTCGGGATGGCAGCACTCTTGACTGTCGTCTTTTTATCAGCGGCAGTGATCTATGCCTTGAGAAACCACCAACCTCGCTACACCGCCGACATCGCCATAGTCGGAAGCCTGATCCTCATCGATTTTGGGCTGTTCTTCACCAACCTCCATCGCTACCCGGGGCTGCTGAGTCCGTTTTTCGTGTGGGTGGGTTTCGCATCTCCATTGTGGTTCGCCAGGAGACGAGCCATTCTCTACGCCTTTCTGGCGATCATTGCCTCCGGCATCGTGGTCATTGTGGCGGACACCGCCGAAGCGTTGGCCGGTTGGGTGATCACCATGACCACTCTGGTCGTCGCGTTCTATATCACCTCGTTCCTGACGGATGCATTGGTGAAACGCGAAAGATTGGCAGTGGTGGGCGAGATGGCGTCGGTGGTTGGACACGATCTTCGTAACCCTCTGGCGGCTATATCGAACGCCCTGTTTCTTCTGCGACACAGCTTGGGTCAGAGCGTCTCCGATGATCAGGACAGGCACTTTCAGATGGCCGATCGCGAGATCGCCAAGGCCGATGCCATCGTCTCGGACCTCAGTGCATACGTACGCCCAGGTGAACCCGTGATGGCGCCTATCGGACTCGAGGAGCTCGTCGCGGAGGTATTGGAGGTAACTCCCCCTCGTCAAGGTGTCCAAGTGACGTTGGACGTCGCCCCGATCACTCTTCTCGCAGACAGAGTCCAGCTGGCTCAGGTGATGACCAATCTCATTACCAACGCTTACGACGCCATTGGCGACCACGGTTCCCTGCGCCTGACCGCATCGATCGACGGGCAGGCCGCGGTGATCGAGTTCGAGGACGACGGGCCCGGGATAGAGCACTCCTTGGCCGAACGAATCTTCGAGCCCTTTTACACGACCAAGCAGCGAGGCACAGGTCTCGGCCTGGCCATCGTGCGACGCTTGGTCGAGGGCCTAGGAGGCTCGATACGGCTCGACATTGACTCGCCACCCGGGGCTCGTTTTTTGGTGACACTGCCGTATTCTGCGCCGAAGACAGAGGGCCGGTGACAGCTAGGACTCCGGCTGGACTCCGGGCGGCGCCGCTCTGTCCTTCCGATGCGATATCGGACCTGCTCACTGATTTTTCTCCAGTCCTTGGTAAAGCACACGCTTCAGCCTGTCGATTGTTCAGAAGGCGACAGGATGAAGGAGCGCCGGATGAGTGACTTCTCGCAAGGTCCGAACTGGTGGATCGCCTCTGACGGAAAGTGGTATCCGCCCCATTTGCATCCGACGATGCAACCGAGCCATGACTGGTCAACGAACTGGCCCCAGTCCACACCGCCGCACACGCAGGTCCAGCCTCACAGCCACTCCGAAATCCGGACTGCCCGGGTGGTTGGATCCACTCTCGGCGCGCTGGTCGTACTCATCGCTGGGGGACTCGCCATCGGGCTGGCCATCGGCTCCACAACAAAGAACGGTACTGTTTTGACGGCTGACCAAGGGACGGTGGTTTTCTCTGATGGCTTCAGCAATCCCTTCTCAGGGTGGCAAACCACGCCGGCATCCGGAGCGACGTTCGCCTATGAAAATGGCGCTTATGTGATCGTCCCTACAGGAAATTTTCATTGGTTCGCAGTAGCTCCGTACCAGGAACCCGTTCAGCAGATGAGCGCCGCGGTGACTGCCACCGAGAGCACATCGGCCGCGTCGGGGGTGGGATTCGGAGTGATGTGCTTTCGTGGTTCCGGTAACTCGCAGGTGAGATTCGAGTTCGTAGCAGTCAATGATGGCCGATGGTTCATCGAGGAGAACACTGGCACACCGAGCCCTACTCGTTTTCCGAAGATTCTCAAGCAGGGCCATTCGCCCGCCGAGCTGACGACCGCGACGACCGTCGAAGGCGCGTGCAGTACTCGATCAGATGACCGCACCACCTCTCTCACTATGTTCATCGACGGGACAGACGTGGCCGACGCCAATGCAGTCGTACCGGTACAGGGGTCGGGCTGGCTCTCGGCCATTGTGGCGGACAGCCGACAATCGGCACCTTCCAGAATAACGGCGACTCATTTTGCCGAGCGCTCAGTTGCCCGGTAGCTCCCTGATGACCACCCACCTTCACAGCCGGCCTTTATGGGTGACCTGTATGAAGAGGTGCCCTGTCCCACGGCTGCGGGGAACCTCGAAGTCAGGTGAATCGGCCGGCCCCGAGTCCGCAACGACTACTCATCGTGCCGGCCGTACCGTACCGGGGCTGCGGCGGCGTCTCCTTCGGACGTCGCGGGCGGTGACAGAACCGAGCAGCACGACGAGGGCGACGACGGCGACGACGATCGCCGGATCCTCGTGAGGCGGCAGAAAAGTGAACTGCACAGTAGTTGTGCCGGCAGGCAGTGACACCTCCTGGATTAGGCCGCTCGGAAACCTCGTGTCCTCGTGGACGGCCATCGAGACACCGTTGCCAGTCGCGGTCCACCCCGGCATGAACTGGACCCGTCGAATGAGAACCGACCTCCGGGAGCAGTGCACCTTGGCCCGGTCCCAGCCGACACCGTTCGCCGCGCACGAACCGGGCACGGCACCAACGCCGGGGACCCGGAGCGAGAAAACCGGGGCCGATGAAGGGAGCTGCCAGATCTCGGCGAAGCCGTCGCGGTAGACCTCACGTGGTCCGACGGGCCACGGGGCGGTGCCAGGCACCGGATAGGCCCGGCCTTGGGCGTCGCGGCCGCTGGATCTCTCCACTACGTACCGGATGCCGACCGCTTCGTAGCTGGAGAGATTGGCAGTCAACTCCTGGGCCGGCGTCGGACCGGCGGGATTGATTCGGCCGCCGCCACTGAAGACGGCCGGAATGGCATTGGGATCAAGATGGTCGGCGATGTAGGTGTTCCAGGTTCTGGGAACGGGAAGGTCGTTGATGCTGGCCTCGGCGATTCCGAAATATGACCCGTAGTTGGGCTGGATGGGCCCCAGCGTGAGAAACCGATATGTACCCAGGTGGGCCTGCAACCACCCGACCGAACCCAGCTGGAGTGGAGTCGGCACAGGGGCCGACAGATACGTGAACCCCATAAGGAGGATCGACTCAGCACCGACCACGCCCGCCATGAGAACTCGTCCTCGGCGCCGGCTGTGTTCGATCTGAGCGGCCTGAGACGTAGCTTCGACGTCCGCCGACACTGAACGACGTCCAGCCATGAGTGCTCCGACGGCCAATGCCGAGAGGGCCGCAATCGCCATGGCCAGACTCGCGACGGGATAGGCATGATGACGAGAACCCGGAGGACCGATGGCGTGCGTCATGAGAGACCAGGCGTGTGCGCCAGCCCAGATGGCGAGCGCCCCGGTGATCAGGGTCCCGCCCACCATGGCCCGTCGGCGGGAGACGTTCCTGGCGATGTCGTCCAGACCCAGTACGGCCAGTACCACGGCGGCCAGTTCCCACGATGGATCCGAGTACCGGTAGAAGGCGGTGAAACGAACACCAGGGATAGCGGCGAACACGTGCACGATGGGGGGGAAACCGAATGTCCGCAGTAGGCAGACGAGGATCCAGCCGCCGAGGCCCAATCTGAGGAGCCGCTGACGACTCCCGATCAGTCCGACCAGTCCGGCAGCGACGACGGTCACCGACAAGAAGCCACCCACACTGCCCCACAGCAACGTAATCGTGTCGCTGGCCCCAGGGGGTGAGCGGAACCCGAAGATGGGCCCAAGGGAGTACGGGAGGATCAATTGAGAGAGACCGGACTCGGGTAGAGAGACGTGGGCGAATCCCTGTCCGTGGCCCCCGATATATCCATAGGGAAGGTAGTCGGCGAAGGCCACAAGCAGGGGTGCAGCTAGTGCAACCGCGACAGCTACGCCACTCGCCAGCTTGCCGATGATCGGGCGCCAAAGAGACCGGCCTGCCCCGGCGATCCGGAGGATCGACCACAAGGCAACGAACAATCCGTCGATGAAGCAAGTCTCGGGAAATCCGGCCGAGATCGAAAGGGCCAGAGCAACGGCCAGGAGACGCCAGCCACCCGGTCGATTCTCTTTGGCCGCACCGACCGCCCGTTCGACGCCCAGAAGGCTGAGCGGCAGTAACGCCGCCGGCCGAATCGGAGCGTGCGCCAACCAGGCGAAGGTCCCACAGAGACCGAATGCCACGCCGGCCGCCGTCGAGAAAGAGCGGCCCACCCCAAGGTTCCGCACGAGGAAGTAGGTCGACCATCCGCTCACAACTTCGAGAGTCAGTTGGAGCAGGAACACACCTTGATGGAGGACAAGCAGGATGGTCGGGGGGAAGAATGCCCCGCTCTGCATTTCGCCGGCCAACGGCGAACCCACACCCTCATAGGGATTCCACCACGGTATGTGGCCATGGAACCAATCGAGGATGGCAAGATGACCGAGAGCCTGGGTAGTGAACCCGGCATTGCCGTCGATGTACGGAAGACCGGGCAGCCACCCTGATTTGGCTGAGGCGAGGTCGGCGTTGAGGACAAGAGGGTTGGTTGTCACCAGGTGGAGCAGGCCCCCAAGGTTTGCCACCATGACAGCGGCGAGAATGCTGGCAAGGGGCAGGACGTGCTCTGACCGGCGAATCCGTTTCTCTGGAATCGCCTCATCCATCTGGCTGATCACCGGAGCCACTTTCTGCCGTGGAGTGGCATCGCCCGTCCGCCTCTCGACGTTCCGGCGATTATATGAGAGGGCCCGGGTCCAGAGTGTCAACCACGGGTATCGTTCAGACGTCGTAGACGGGGGTCGGAATGGACCTGAGCGCACGCAGTGTATCGACCGGAGATTCTCCGGACGTGAGCGTCCATCGATGTGACAGACCTTCCGACCCGGTTGGACAGGCGATGACGGCGCATCGGCCAACCGAAAGCCGGTAACGAGCCATGCGGTCATCGGATGGGCGAGGCGGGCTGTCACAGTCACGGACTCGATCAGGGCGTCCTGACGGCCACGATGCGTAAGAACCGAGTTATCTCATCTCCGGGTAACGTTCTCGGCGTCGTTCTCGCGGTAGTTGTGATCGCCCTGTCGACCTCGTTGGCGGGCGTCTCGCCGTCATCGGCCGCAGCGGTCCCCCGCCCGAGCTCGCGCGGCACCATCACCATCGGAAACCAGACAGTGACCCGATGCCAATCGAGACCGCGTGCGTACTGCGGAAAGCTGACCGTCCCGCTCGATTACAGCGATCCCGGTGGACCCACCATCGAGGTCGCTTATCGCTGGTATCCGGCCATATCCCCGCAGGGTGGTATCGCCGCTGGAACCGTGCTGCCCGTCGAGGGCGGTCCAGGTTATGCCTCGATCCTTTCCGTGAAGGGGGGCTACCAGGTGATGTACCGCCCCATTCTCGACGACTGGAACATGCTCGTCGTGGACCTGCGCGGCACTGGCTTGTCGACTCCGCTCGACTGTCCGGCGCTGCAGAGATTTTCGGGACAGGCAAGTGGCCCAGCGTTCAACACCGTCGTCGCTGCGTGTGCCAAGAACCTCAACCATCGATGGAAAAACACGAATGGGACGTTCGTGCACGCCTCCGACTTGTTCACCTCTGCTCCGGCATCCAACGATGACGCCGCCGTGATCGACGCATTGGGCGTTCACAAGGTCGACCTCTACGGCGACTCGTATGGGTCGTTCTTCGCCCAGGTCTTCGCGAGCCGGTACCCGGACTTGATCCGTTCGGTCATTCTCGATTCGACCTATGAAACCCAGAATCTCGACCCGTGGTACCGGTCGTCCCACGACAATATGGGGGCCGACTATGACAATGCCTGCGGCCGTAGCCCAGCATGCGCCCAAGCGGCCTCTGGTCCGGCGTGGAGCGACATCGAGGCATTGGCGGCGCGACTCCGGAGGGCGCCGGTGACGGATGACGTGCCCGGTCCCAACGGTGGCATCGAACGGGTGACCATGAGCATTGTCGGTCTCGTCGATCTGGTCAATGACGGCGCCGGCGATGTGGACATCTATCGGGATCTCGACGCCGCCGCCCGCGCTCTGCTGTCCTCCGGAGATCCGGATCCCCTTTTGCGCCTCTACGCGGAGCGGACTGCGTTCCAGGAGAATTACTTCCATACTTCCGCCCAGAGTTATTCGGGTGAGCTCTACCTCGCCGCCTCCTGTCTCGACTATCCCCAGCTCTACGACATGAACGCGGACACGACGATCCGTTCGGCAGAATTGACGGAGGCCGAGGCAGCCTTGCCAGCATCAACCTTCACCCCGTTCACCACGCAAGAGTGGCTCGCACAGGACCAGAACACCGAGGCGCTCACAGCCTGCCTGGTCTGGCCATCACCCATCGACGCGGTACCGCCCACCGTCGGCCAACCCCTGGTGCCTCCGTCGATGCCTGTATTGATCCTCGGCGGGGAGCTCGACACGTGGACACCGCCCTCGGACGTTCCCAAGGTCATGGTTGAGCTGGGTGGGCAGTCTCGTTTCGTCGAACTGGCCAACTCGACTCACGTCGTCGGAGAGGGTGATACTTCGTGCGGCGACCAGTTGGTCCGGGCCTTCGTCGAGGCGCCCCAATCCCTCGACTCGATAGACACCTCGTGCGCGGCCGCGGTTGCCCCCATCCACTCCGTAGGCGTCTATGCGCAATCACTGGCCGGTGTGGCGCCTCTGACGCCGGCGCCGTCCAACACCGGATCAACCCAGCTCCTCCGATTGGGTTCTGCCGCCGTAGCCACCGCGGGTGACGCCGTGGCGCGCTTTGCAGACACGTTGGGGACGTTCGATCACGGCCTCCACGGGGGCACGTCCCGGGCACTGAACAACGGAGCCCGCTTCACACTCAGAGGAGACGCTCTGGTTCCCGGTGTCGCTGTGAGCGGAGACATTGTGGTGACCGCGACGACGGTCTGGGCGAAGCTCACCACCCACACGTCCGGCCAGGCCGCCGACACGTTCCATGTCCACTGGGCGGTCGGCGGGGAGTCCGGTGCCCTGGCTGAGGTAACAGGCACATCGCAAGGACGTTTCATCGTGGGGTCGACCTACGCTCCCTGATCTGGCCGCGAGGGAGCCGGTTCCGCCCACACAACCGGAGTCGCGCCGGACCGTCTACACGCACTCGTACGTGCGTGACAGCTGGCGATGTCTGAGGTGTCCAAGCTAGCGTTCGTCCGTGCGATTTTCCGTTACTTACCCTCTGATTGCGCATCCCTACAGCCCAGAACTCTTGACACGGGACGCCCTCAAGCTTTTCTGCCAAACCGCCGAGAGCAGTGGATTCGACGGCGTCGGGTTCACCGATCATCCTGCTCCGACGGCAAAGTGGTTGCGAGCTGGGGGTCATGATGCTCTGGACCCGTTCGTCGCCCTGTCGTTCTGTGCCGCCGTGACCGAGCGGATTCGCCTCATCCCGAACATCGTGGTGCTCCCATATCGCCATCCGTTGATCGTGGCCAAGATGGTGGCCACGCTCGATACGCTCTCAGAGGGCCGATTCACCCTGGCGGTCGCAACCGGCTACCTACGAGGCGAGTACAAGGCACTCGGCGTCGACTTTGAACAACGCAACGAACTATTCGACCAAGCGGTCGAAGTGATCCGCGGAGTTTGGTCAGAGGACGACTTCACCTACGACGGTGCCGGGATCTCCGCTGCCGGCCTCGCCGCCAATCCCAAGCCTCATCCCCTGCCACCGCTGTGGATCGGGGGGAACAGCAAGCAATCCCGCCGCCGGGTCGCCCGGTATGGGGACGGGTGGGCTCCGTTTCCGGCACCCAGACTCATGTCTCAGACGACCAAAACCGCACCCCTCGAGACGGTCGAGGACCTCGCTCTGATGCTCGACGAGTTGTGGCGCTTCGTCGACGAAGCGGGCCGAGACCGTGCGGAGATCGACGTCGCATTCGGGGCCACCGAGGGGGGCACGGCAGGCACCCAAGGGTTTCAGCCCGATCGGCATTTGGCGAGTCTGCAGAGATTGGTGGGGTTGGGCGTGAGCTGGGCGCACACCAGCGTGCCGGGCGACTCACTGGAGCATGCACTCGAAGCCCTCCAGCAGTATGGCGAGACGGTCATCGCACCAACACGAGACTGAGACGCTGCCGGCGTCGAACTCGGCACGTTGGGGTCGATCGGTGGTGGACATGACTTCCGTCGCCTGAGCCAGGCGAGATACACCCTGATATCCGGAGCGACGACTTGACCGGGTCAACGAAACCGGTTCATTCTTAGTGGCGGACGAGATCACTCACCCCGAGACATCGGAGCCTATCCGTAGCTTCGATTTATTTGCGGCGGGTGGAGGCTCCGTTCAGCGCCAGAGCCGCGCGGATGAGAGCCTTGAATGCCTCCTCATCGATGTCATCGCCCTGATGAATGTCGATGGCACGGCGGGTGTTGCCTTCGAAGCCGGAGTTGAATAGTCGTGAAGGATCCTTCAGGGAGGCGCCCCTGGCGAAGGTGATCTTCACGTGGTTCTTGTAAGTCTCGCCCGTGCAGATCATGCCGTCGTGTGACCAGACCGGGACACCATCTGGATTTGCAGCCTTTCTCCACTTCCGCTCCTCCACCACCTCGGGATCGGCCTGCTTGATCAATCGGCGAATTCGGGAGAGCGTCGTGCCTCGCCAATCGTCAAGCGGGGAGGGATCCTCGCCCTTAAGTGAGTTGCTCTTCTTCATGTTGTTGGATCGCCCTTCGTTTCGTTTCGGCCTGGTTGATGAGGTCATCGTCGGGAATCACAAGGTCGAATGTATAGTGCTGCCGGGGCATCCGGTAATCCCTCGGCCCGAAGATTTGGCGGCGGTCGCCGGACAGATCCGCACGTTCAGTATGGCTGGTAGGTCGCCAGGATGACGCTCTCGGTGGTCGGGGTGCTGTCGACCAACCTCAGCTCGGTGACCTGGTTGTCGGGTTCGAAGAGGCGCTTCCGGGGGTAGGGTCACGCCACATCACCTCAGGAGTGTCGTAACGATGCTGAAGACAGCCTTCACCGACCTCGTGGGTTGCCGCGTTCCGATCCAGCAGGCGGGCATGGGCGGGGTGGCCACTCCAGAGTTGGCGGCCGCAGTCGCCGACGCCGGTGCCCTCGGCATGGTCAACATGGTCATGGTCCCGGCTGACGACGTCGCGGTCGCGCTGGACGCGCTGATGGAGGAAGCAACCGGGATGATCGGGATGAACTTCCTGATGCCCTTCCTCGACCAGGCCGCGGTTGAGGTCGCGGCAAGTCGAGTGCGGGTGGTCGAGCTCTTCTATGCCGATCCCGATGCCGCCCTCGTTCGGCGTGTGCATGAGGGCGGGGCGTTGGCGGCGTGGCAGGTGGGCTCGCTCATCGAGGCCCGGGCGGCGGCGGAAGCCGGATGCGACTTCATCGTCGCCCAGGGCACCCAGGCGGGGGGTCACATCCGCGGCCAGTTGGACCTGCTTCCCCTGCTCGACATGGTCCTCGACGCGGTCGATGTCCCCGTGGTCGCAGCCGGAGGTATCGGCACGGCTCGGACCATGGCTGCGGCCCTCGCCGCCGGTGCGTCCGGGGTCCGAGTAGGTACCCGCTTCCTTGCCACACACGAGTCGAATGCCCACCCGGCCTATGTCGACGCACTGGTGCGGGCAGGTGCAGGCGACACCATCCTTACCGGTGCCTTCTCGGTCATGTGGCCGGACGCCCCCCACCGGGTGCTTCGCTCCTGCCTCGAGGCGGCGCAAGACACCGAGCAGGACATCGTGGGAGAGACGGCCCTGGGTGCTATCAAAATGCCGGTACCCAGGCTCTCAGTATCGCCACCATCACGAGACACGACCGGGACGATTGAGGCCATGGCGCTGTATGCCGGGGAGTCGGTGGGGGCGGTGACCGCCGTCGTCTCCGCTGCAGAGGTGGTGCGGGAAATGGCGGATGGTGCCGAGCATCTCCTGCGTGGCTGTCTGTCCTGAAGGGTCGCAGGTCGGTGAGGGTCCCGTGCCGTTAAGGTCGGGTAACCGTTGTGGTACCGGATGTTCCTGAGTCCCGTCCAACGACGTTGAAAGCCTCGAACACCTTCATCGCATTGCGTCGCTCGATTCCCGGTCGATCCTGTGGCTACCGAGTTGGGTTGACCTCATGGGATCAGGGGTCCCTCCCCCGGCCGGAACCGTCGGTGAGGGGGTGGGAGTTCGAGGACCCGTGCCGACATCCAGCCCCGGCCGGTGGCACTGGCGGCAACCGGCACCTGGGGGACAGGGGTAAGAGACCGGTCGGTCCCATCAGTCGGTCTGTCGAAATCGCCGAGCATCGCGTCGCGTCATGGTGATCCCAGCCAGGTGGTCAGGGCGTCACGCAATCCCCTATCTGTGCCCTCCCCCACCCAGGCGACATATCCGTCAGGCCGGATCAACGCGGCGGTGGGAGCGTTGACCGCGCCAAGTACCGGAAGTTCCCATTCGCCGACATATTCGGCATCGATCAGCTGGACCCGGTCAGCCCATGGAGTGACGTCAAAGCCGTTGGGCTCACCGAGGTTGAGCAGCACCGGCTTGGCCTCGTGCAGCAGGGTGAAGACCCGTAGCGGGCCGTCGGCGGTCACGAGCTCCAGATCGGGCATGCGGCGTCCGAGGAGGGGGTGGCCCTCGCCGAGGTCGTAGTGAATGTCCAGACCGGAGATGATCCCTGCGAGCCGTTTGCGAGGCTCGTCCATGCTCGCCAGCTCCGACACCAGATGGACCAGCGCCTTAGTGCGATCGTCCCCCCGCTGGAGCACGCCCAGAGCCATCGTGTGCTGGAGCGCGCGAGCTGCGACTGGGTGGCGCTCGTCCTGATACGTGTCCAGAAGGCTCTCCGGGGAGACCCCATTGACCACCTGAGCCAGCTTCCATCCCAGATTCACCGCATCCTGCACACCGAGGCTGAGGCCCTGTCCACCCGCCGGGTAGTGAACATGAGCCGAATCGCCCGCAAGAAGGACTCGTCCGGCGCGGTAGACCTCTGCCTGACGTGTCATGTCGGTGAACCTGGAGATCCACGTGGGACTATGGATCCCGAAGTCGGTACCGAATACGGTGATGAGCGCCTCGCTCAGATCACGCAGGGTTGGCTCGCTGCTCGGCCCGAGCTGCTGTTCGGTCACGACGACCCGCACCGTCCGCCCATCCTCCAACCTGTGGAGGCCGTGGACGCCCGTGGCGTCGCGGCGAATGCCCCGCGGCGGTTCCTCGGTCACTTCGACCTCGGCGATCAGGTTGCTCTTCGTCGGATCCCACCCCGGGAACTCGATGCCCGCTGCTTTACGGACGACGCTTCGTCCTCCGTCGCACGCGACGAGATACTGCGCCCGCAGCGGCTGGCCGTCGGACACCTCGACGTCGACGCCCGTGTCGTCCTGAGCGAAGCCGGTCACCTCACATCCGTAACAGATCTGCACCGGCAGCTCGGCGATCCAGGCAGCCATGATCCGCTCGATCTGGTTCTGCCAGATACCGAGCGAATAGGGATGCCGCGTCGGAAAGTCGCTCATGTCCAACACGGTCGTACCGATCATCGCGGCCTGAGCCACCTGGCCCTCTGCGAGGAACCGATCAGCGACCCCACGCTGATCCAGCGCCTCGATCGTGCGCGAGTGAAAGCCGCCGGCCCGTGAGCCGACAAGGACGTGATCGGGACGCTGCTCGATCACCGCGACGTCGACATTCGCCAACGCCAATTCAGCCGCCAGCATCATCCCCGTCGGACCGCCTCCGGCGATCACCACCGCATGCTTGGCCATACGCCCACTTCCTTTTTCCGTAAGTTCTGGTTCGACCGGAGATTCTGCGCACCGACCGGGCCCTTGCCGCAAGCGCCCGGTGGGCGCTATATTGAGAATGGCAAGCCGTAGGTATCGTCCTCTGCTTGTCCGGTGACGAGGGACAAGCGCCGTGCGATGCGGGTGTCACCCTGCGGCCCTTTCGACTGATCGACTCGGTCCCGCCGTCCTGGCCTGAGAGCACCGGCTACCGAAGTAAGCGAGTCCGACGAGTCCACAGGGCCTCGATGACGCTCTTACCCGGTGCCTGATGGTGCAGCTCACGATCAAAGCCGCGCGGCGCTTAGATCGTCATCAGCCCCGATCGAGAGGCCGTATGACGTGACCTGCGACACATCCTCGACCAGGCGGCGTCGATGTCGATCGGGTACTCGTCCATGTGTTCCAGGACGGAAGGGGGCTGACCCCACCGTGACACCTGAAGACGTTGCCATATACATCGGGACCGCGTCACCTCACGCTTCTCGCCCGGCCAGCAATCGTTCGGGGCGGACACGAGGCGCTGTATCGTGGCCATGTGAGCAGCCCGCGAGTGCCCGGTGGGGAGGTGCACCAGCTTCCCGGAGACCTGCGCAAGGCTCTGATCGCCAACCCCACGGCGCTCGATGCCTGGAAGGACATCACACCGCTGGCCCGCAACGAGTTCATCTGCTGGGTCGAGGATGCCAAGCAGGAGATGACCCGTGAACGCCGCATTCGCCGGACCCAGGAGGAACTGGAGGAAGGCCAGCGTCGGCCCTGCTGCTGGCCAGGGTGCAAGCACCGCGAGCGCACCGGCCGATAACGGTCCGCTCGAAGCCCCCTATAGCCGGCAGCGGGAGACTCTGGGGTCGCGCAATCGGACACGCGAATGCCCTGATTTACGGTGACGGCGTTGCAATAAGGGTACCGACTGGAGGTGAGCGGACAACTCTCGAACCAATCAATCAGAGGGGAACATCGGACGCTCTTGTACCTGACCAGGCGTTCTGCCTGACTCCCCCAGCGTCTGTTCTCGATTCCACTGCTCCCCCGGCCCTGGTTCGTCGACTCCGGGGCGAAACGAAGCCACGTCACTGGTGTTAGCCGAAACGTGCGGACTCACCGGACGACAGCGGAATGCCGGACGGGCGAGGGTGATCAGGCTTAGCCCATGGGCGTCGGGTGGGTTCGGCCAACCCGAACGCGAGCGACGGAAGTATCGGGATCAGGCACTTCCAACCCCTGACATCCCGAGATCGTCGCCTCTGCTAGAGGCACACAGACGCTTGGAGGACGTACGAAAGTGTCCTCCATGCGTGTGAGTACCGAGATCAACTCGTTGCGGGACGCAGCGTCGGACGGAACCGAAATCGCATGACTATCGAAGTCGCCGCCGCCGCGAAGAGGGCAGATGCAACGGAGACGAGAGCGATCTCCCAACCGGCCATCCCCGAGGTCGTGACGAGCGTTGTCGGCACCGGTCCTGAATCCAACATCGGACGCAAGACCATGGCGAAGGCGGCGGGGGGAGCCGCAAGCAGGCAAAGCAGGGCAACGAGCATGCCGCAGGCGACAGACAATCTGCGCCATTCCTCCACCGACTAGCGCCTCCACGCCGCGGACCGGATACCAGCGCTGGGTGTAACTCACAAGCTCGACGCAGAGAGCCGCCTCGTCCGACGGGCGTATAGCCGGGATATCTACCGGGGCCTATGAAGGTTCCCCGTCGCATTCCTTCCTCTCAGCCGGTATCCCTCGTGTGGCTGCGGGTTCGAAAGTGGCGTCAGACGAGATCAACCTCGGCAACGGGCTTGTCGAACAACAGCATCTCCTCCTCGTCGGGAGGTTGAAACATCGTCGCCCACCTTTCAAAGTGATCCCGTGTAATAGGCGAGGCTGTCCATTCGCCCGACGCATTGCGACGTTCAGCTCGCTCGATTAACTCCTCCAAGGGCGCATCGAGGTAATGCAGTTCGACGCCCACCCCCAAAGCTCGCGCCCCGAGTCGTTTCTCATCCCGTTCAACTCGCGCCCAGTGGCCCCACTCCAAAATCACGTTCTGGCCCCGGGCGAGGAGATCCTGGGAAAGAACCCACAGCTGATGTTCAAGACGGACTCGGAATTCCTCATCCCACACATCGGCGCCCAGTTGAGTCGCCCACCCGTCCTTATCCAACCTGATGGCGGGGATTTTGGGCGCGAGCTGACGAGCGAGTGTCGACTTACCCGAGGCTGGAAGCCCACAGATCAGCACGAGCCGCGTCGATGACTTCGCCATGCACGAGTTCTAACATGAGTCGCCTCCTCTCCGGAGATGGCTGCTTCTACTGTGGTTGGGGGAATGGCCGTCGGGCTTTGCCGAGTGCGCGGGGCCGGACGGATACATGCGGCAGTCGGGTCCCCGAAGACAGTGCGTCGCTCGGTTGCCGTCCGCTCCTCCGACGCCAGACTCGGGGCGCACCGCCAGGTGTAGGGCCGCAATCTCGCCGAGGTTGCGCCATACTCCTTTCGTGGGCGGCACCAAGCGATCGAGAACGGCACAGGGTGTGGCCGCTGAGCGCGCATTGTTGACCGACATGGGCGTCCTGGACGATCCCTTCGCCCGCAGGATGCTGACTCCTTCGGTGGTGGCGATAGTAAACGTCGTGCAGCGCCTCCCGACCCAAGTGGTGGCGCGGTCGGTGACCCTGGCGGGCCTGGCAGCTCGTGTCTTGTGGTTCGACGCGCAAGTGACCGAGGCGCTGGACGCGGATATCACGCAAATCGCAGTGATCGGGGCAGGTTACGACAGCCGAGCGTGGCGATTTCGCCGCGAGGGCGTGCAGTTCTTCGAGTTGGATCATCGAGCGACCCAGCTGGAAAAGGCACGACGAGCACCTGGCCCGGGGCCCCTCTACGTTGCAGCTGACCTGACAACTCAGGACGCTGGGGAGTTTCTGGTCGAACATGGGCTCGACATATCGCGGCCAGTGCTCTTCGTCGTCGAAGGCGTCACGATGTACCTCGACGAGAGGGTCGTGAGAGACCAGCTTGGTGGCCTTGGGGAAGCAAGTGTTTTGGGTAGTCGGCTTGCGGTGGACTTCTATCCGCCCCGTGATGCTGGGACGTCTCTACATCACCGGCAGAATCGGCTCCAGCGCCTAGCTCGGTTCGGCAGCGGTGAGACGTTCAGGTTCACGGTCGACCGGACCGAGGCCGTGGAACTCGTCGTTCGATCGGGTTGGGAGGTGATCGAGGAGACGAGCCTCCGCGAATCAGCACGCTCTTTGGTCCCAAGTGGGTCCCGCCTCCCCGTTGATGCGGTTAACGAGCACAAGACACTGGTGGCTGGCCTGCACTCATGAGCGAATCCGCTCGTGGCAATGCGAAGTCGTCGTCGGTCCGGACGGAGAAAACTGGGGACGGGCTCCGCCTTGTATCGAATTTCCGTGACACTCAGCGCCCTGCAAGCGCCATCCCATTTCAACGAACGGGTAAACCGGCCCTACCAGCCCTGCTTGGGACGACCTAGACCTGGCATTATTCGTGGTTCGGCGGCTCCCGAAGACTCGCGTATGGGGTAGTCAGACCGCCGTTCGTCCCCCGTCGATGCTGAACACGCTTCCCGTGACGGATCGTGCTTCGTCTGTCATGAGGTGGATCGCGAGGGCAGCGACCTCGCTTGCAAGCACCACCTCACCGAGCGGTACTGCCTGTAGCCCACGTTTGATATGACCAGGAATACCACTGGTCATGGGCGTCTCAGTGAGTCCCGGCGCGATCACGTTCACCCGGATACGTCGCGGCGCCAGCTCGAGAGCCAGGCTTCGGGCGATGGTATGTACGCCGGCCTTGGCGGCGGCGTACGCAAGAAGTCCGATGCCCGGCCGCAAGGCGATTGACGAACCGGTTGCGAGCAACAAGCCCCCATCTGTTCGGAAATGAGGGAATTGCAGCGCGGAAGGTAAGCAGGACACCTGTGAGGTTAACGGCCAAAACCCGGCTCCATTCGTCAGGATCGAGGTCGGTGACTGTGGTCGCATGCATCAGGATGCCGGCGTTGGCGTACGCGACGTTGAGCAACCCGAGTTCGCTCACGAGCCCATCGACTGCCGCGGTGAGAAGTTGGGCCTCAGAGACGTCGGCCGACCTCGCTGCTGCGCGCTGACCCATCGCCCTCACCTGCTCGACCAGCGAATCGAGACCGCTTGTGTCGAGGCCGATCGCCGCAATGTCGGCCCCCTCACTCGCTGCGCGCAGGGCGGTCTCCCGTCCGATGCCGCTTTCCGCGCCCGTGATGAGCACGACCTGGCCCGTGAGCCGGGAAGGCCTTAGGTCTGTCATGAGTCCACAACCAAGATCTGGAGGGCGAGTACGCCAGTGGCGGGCAAGCGATTGGTACGGTGTTCAATCATTGATGAACCATAACCCCACGGGCATACGCAACCGGAGAGAGCTGGAGGGGTCGTCTCGTCCTTCGGGAGCGAGGGGGCAAGCCGACCGGAATCGAACGCGCCAGAGGATATCGAGTTGGTGCTGTCAACAGCCGGTCTTCAAGTACCTCGCTGTAGCCGGCATGGTCGGGCGGTCTGATCAGGTGACGGCCTCCGAGGCTGCGCGGTGTTACCGATCGGTTCGCTCCAGCGCTGTTCGACCCCCATGCTGACGTACTCCGACTCGCCCGTACCCGGCGTAGTGGGGCACCCCAAGAGGAACCGGTGCCAGTCGTCGGGCTGCATAATGGAGTGGTGACCGACCTACGACTGGCTCTCTGTCAATCTGCCTCCAGTGGCGATCCACAGGCCAACCTCGAAAAGGGACTGGCCGCATGTTCCAAGGCCGCCGAAGTGGGAGCGGACGTCGCAATTCTGCCAGAGATGTGGCAAATCGGTTACGCCCCTTGCCCTGATGACGAGGCTGGACGGGCGAGGTGGCAGGAGATGGCCATCGTCCGTCACGATCCATGGGTGAGCGCATTTAGAAAGGCTGCGTCCGACCTCAACTTAGCGATTCTGGCGACATTTTTGGAGCGGTGGCCTGGTTCCCCTCGGAACACCGCCCTGCTCATCGACCGTTATGGTCAAGATGTTCTTTGCTACGCCAAAGTTCATACGTGTGACTGGGGAATGGAGAGAGCCCTCACGCCTGGAGAATCCTTTGAGGTCGCTCGGCTCGACATTGAGGGCGGGTTCGTCGACGTCGGCGTCATGATCTGCGCTGACCGAGAGTTCCCTGAATCAGCGCGTGAACTGATGCTTGGCGGCGCTGAACTCATTCTGGTTCCAAACGCTTGTCCCATGGCTGGCGAGCGGACCTATCAGCTTCGGTCCCGAGCCTTCGAAAATATGACAGCGATCGCAACGGTGAACTATTCGGCTCCCGATCAAGATGGCCATTCCAGCGTCTTTGACGGAATGGTCTTCAAACAGAATGGTCAACCTCGTGACCAGCTTATTTTCGAGGCAGGTGATGGCGAGGACGTCTACCTTGCCACTCTCAATCTGGACGCACTTAGGGAGTACCGAGGGCGTGAGACGATGGGAGACGCATACCGGAAACCCAGTGCGTACAGGCGCTTGATGTCCGACGAACAAGCTGTGCCAGTCTTCGATCGGTCCGATTCGCGCAGAGGATCTGTGATCACAGAGGGCTGAGGCTGGCCCTCAAGACCAGTCAGAGACGGTCGATCAGGCTGCCGAATACGTAGTGTGGCCTCAGCCGTTCGGGGGCTCCCGCGAAAAGAAAGGCGACGATCGTACGCCTTGTGGCTGAGCACCTCGACACCTCCGAGCCGGCGTGCGGCGCATCACCGGGTCCGCTGGTGACGCAGGGTTAGGCGATACGTGATTGCATATGACCGCCGCTGGTCTACACAGCGGATTTGCTGGCACGAGACGCAAGAATCCGGGATGCCTGCCGGCCTGGAGCAGGTAGCCGGCGTCGTCGGAGCGTGGGCTCAGATCGATCGGGCATGGGAGCCGGGAGAAAGACCTGGGAGGAGGGGTGCTCTGGTCTGAACCGAGCTGTTTGGCGTCCGAATCGTCCGCGGACCCATGTTCACTGCAAGCGCGCTCCAAAGCAGCGAGATGGCACTGTGCCACATGTTCCAGGTGCCGCTGGCATTGACAGTGAAGGTAGGTGAACGGCTTATGCGAAGAATTCACTCACGTTGCAGCTGCTTGGATTGAATTTGGTCGCGCAAGACGAATTTCTTCACCTTGCCGGACGGCGTCCGGGGAAGCTCCGATACCAGCTTCAGTTCCTCGGGCCACTTCTGCCGGGCCAAGCCAGCATTTTTTAGCTGTGCCCGCACTTCGGCCAAATCGACCGGAGTCGACCCCTCCGTGAGACGTATGAACGCGGCACACGTGTTCCCCAAGTCGCTCGTCGGGGGCGGCCACCACAGCCGCCTCCGCGACGCCAGGGATGCGCATTAGCATTTCCTCGACTTCCAGCGCGCTGATGTTCTCACCCCCTCGGATGATGATGTCCTTCTTGCGGTCCACGATTGTCAGGTATCCATCCTCGTCAAGCACACCGATGTCTCCGGTGGCAAACCACCCCTCGGCGTCGAAGTTCGACGCCGTCAGGGCCGGGGCGGTGTAGCCGATACAGCAGTCGGGGCCACGGCTTAAGATCTCCCCGCGTTCGCCCGACGCCACGTCGTGACCGTCCTCGTCCACCAGACGAAGCTCGACGCCAAGCAACGGCCGGCCGTCCGTGTAGTGGCGCTTGGCCTCAGGCTCCTCATGTCGGCTCCCAGTCGTCGAGGGGTGCTCAGTCGAACCGTAGGACCGGATGGCCGAGATCCCGAGCGCTGCCATCCTCTCAGTGACAGCGGCGGGCACAGGCGACCCTCCGAGGCCTATCCGGCTCATCAATTTGTGGTGTTCGGGCGTGCAATCCGGGTGGTCCAGCAGGCTCGTGAGGAAGTAGGTGGCCCCACTCCCCGACGCCACGTGGTCATCGACCATGGCCGCCAGCACGGCACCGGGATTCCACACGTCGATGAGATTGATGGGCTCGCCTTTCCATACGGGGAGAAGTAGCCCACTCAGCATTCCGATGGCGTGACCCACGGGCGCTCCCACGAGCAGCGGTGGATTGCCAGCCTGCATCGCCGCCAACTGGCGGATCTCGAAGCCGATCGTGCGATGGGAGTGCACGACGCCCTTGGGGTCTGCCGTGGTGCCCGATGTGTATGCGACCAGGGCCGGTGAGCAAGGGTCGACCACAGCCGGTGCGGTCAGAGGCCCGCAATCGAGCAGCCGGTCGAAGGGGATCGCCCACGATGGGACCGGACCCTCGCCGACGACGGCCACCAGCTCGAGGGAAGGCGCGCCGGCTCTAACCTCCTCGAGCGCTGCCAGGTAATCCTGGTGACCGAAACGATCTGCGGTGATGAGAGCCCGAACCGCCGTGCGTCGGAGAATGTAGCCGACCTCCTTGGGACCATAGAAGTGGACAATGGGTGTCACCACGGCACCGAGCAGGGCGGCCGCCCAAAAGCTCACCGCTGCCTCGACCCAGTTGGGTAACTGAAAGGCCACCACATCCCCGGCACCTATCCCGCGCGCCCGCAGCGCACCGGCCAATCGGCATGCAGCCCCGAGGACATCGCCGAACGTTCCGGTCCACGGTCGCACTGACGAGCGGATCTTGACCGTGAGCTCAGGCCGTTCACCGATGGCACGAGCGACCAACTGGCCCACGGTGTCATCTCGCCACCACCCCATGCCCACGTAGCGATCCGTGAGCTCTCCTGGGATCGCCCGGAGGCCCCAACCTTCATTTAGCTGCGACACCGTCATAGTCTTAAGCGCCACTCCGGGCGTGCATGAGCTAAAGGGTACGCGAGATGCTCACTCGGCGGTACATGACCATCGGCGATCAATCGAGGCGGAACCGTAGCGCGAGCCAGTTCTAAGATCCATGTCATGAGTAGCCCTATGTCAACCTCCGTCGACCATGAGGCGCTGGAAGGCGGCGTGTCGTGCCGGGTCATAGGGGACGTGGTCTTGCCAGCAACGCCAGATGACGTGCACCCAAGATCGAGCGAGGATCCGCTGGGCGTGCGGATGTCGTTTCCCGCTGTCACGAAGTTCCCGGTATCGGTTTTCGGCCCAGGCGTTGCCTTGCCAGGAGTCCCCGGCGAAGTCGCACAGGGCGGCACGGAGTTTCATGTCGGCGCCCCAGCGAAACGTCACGGTGCGGTACTTGCCCGAAGAGCGAGTGGACGGCGTGACCCCAGCCAGGGAGGCGAGGGATTCGGGATCAGGGAATCTTCCCCGACAGTCGCCGATCTCGGCGAGCAGTGTGGCGGCCCGCACCACTCCCACGCGGGGCAAGGACGTGAAGATGGGCGCGTCAGGATGGGCCTCGAGCTGTTCGGTCATGCGGGCGGTCAGCTCGTCAATCTGGGCCCTCAGGGTCTTCAGAACCTCGACAAAGGCCGTCACCACCGCACCTTGGACGTCATGGACGGCTCCGGGCGGAGCGTCGGTTAGATGGGCAAAGAGCTCAACAGAGGTCTGGCGGCCGCTGTAGCCGCTGGATGCCAACCATCTGGTCAGACGTTTCTCCGACAACCACTGTGCACTCACGGCGGACGGGAACCGCTCCAGGAAGCGCAGGCTGATTTGACTGTCGATGGACTTGAAAAGGCCAATGGCACCGGGGAAAACGACGAGCAGGTGCGCCCGCAGCTGATTGGCCACCGCCACCCGAGTTTCCACCAGGTCTTTTCGGGCCCTGACATGGTTGCGCAAGGTCACCGTGGCCGGCGAGTCCGGCTCGAGGCTCGGCCAGCGGTGGCCATCGGTGCGCAGGCAATCAGCCAGCATGTAGGCGTCCGAACGGTCGGACTTGTTCCCGGCATTGCCATAGCGCTCGCGCAGTGCCTTCACCGACCGGCTCGAGACCACGACGACCTCGAAATCGGCGCTGAGCAGGGCATCGACGATGGGCCCATCGGGTCGCTCAATGGCCACTCGGCGAACGTCGTGTTCCCGGAGTCTTCGGCAGAGCTCTCTCAAGCCAGCGGCACTGTGGTCGACGTCGAACTCGTCGACGACGATTCCGGCCCTGTCGACGATGCCCACGGCATGGGCGTCGGTTGCCCAATCCACACCGCCGAAACGAGACGTGAGATCCTGCATGTCAGCCTCCTCGCTGTTTGCCCAGTGGGGAAGCACCCGGTGGTCCATGGACGTGTCTGCCGGTCGCTCACTGATCGGCGCTCTGAGGCGCTCAGCCCTTATTGCCAGTCGGCACGTCCTGGGCCGCCGGCCCTCGCTTTACTCATGATGGCGATCAAGTCGCGAGCGGTCCGGGCGATGAACCGACGGTCACCAGGGTGCACCGCCAGCCTGACGACTGGCGACCTAGGGATGGTGGACCAGTGAGCGGCACTGACGTGGTGCACGCCTGAGCTGGTCGGCGGGGTACTCGATCGAGTGATCAGATGCTATCGGCGGAACGTGCGCTGCTGCTCAGCCCAACTCTGTCCCCACGACCGATACGAACGAGACCATCTCGCCCGGGTAGCCCCCGAGATTGTGCACCACGGCAAGCTTGCGGTCGTTGGCGATACGCCGGTCCTCGGGCGCCTCGCCTCGCAACTGGAGCCAGCACTCGTAGTGCATGCGCAAGCCGGAAGCGCCAACGGGGTGCCCGAAGCTCTTCAGGCCACCATCGGTGTTGACGGGCAGGCTCCCGTCGAGTGCGAACGTCCCGGCCAGGACTTCCTTCCACGCCGTACCCCGCTCGGCGAAGCAGAGATCCTCCATCAGCACGAGCTCAGTCGGGGTGAAGCAGTCGTGGACTTCTGCCATGGCAACCTGGGAGCGGGGGTCGTCGACGCCTGCTTGCTGGTACGCGTCCTCGGCCGCGAGGACCACCTCAGGGAATGTGGTGAAGTCGTAGCTCGGGTCGACGAGACCGGAGCCGTCGCCGGCGACAACCGACATGCCCTTGATGAACAGGGGCTTGTCTGTGTAGCGATGGGCGTCCTCGGTCCGAACGACAATCGCGGCTGCAGCGCCGTCGGCCACGCCGGCGCAGTCGAATACCGAGAGCTCGCCGGCAACGGCGGCCATCTTGCAGATGTCCTCCGCCGACATCTCCTTGCGAAACTGCGCCAGCGGGTTGTGGGCACCGTTTCGATGGTTCTTCTCGGCGATCTTGGCAGTCGCGAACCGCAGCTCAGCTGGGTCGACGCCGTACTTCTTGGCATACGCCGGCAGGATCATCGAATACATCGCCGCCGCCGTCAGGGTGCGGGCCGTGCCGTCGTTGGGCGGAAGGCTGGCGTTGGTGCCGGCGAAACCCGTGTCCTTGAACTTGTCGCAGCCGATAGCCATGGCGATGTCGTAGGCGCCACTGGCGACAGCGTAGGACGCTTGACGCAGCGCCTCAGACCCCGTGGCGCAGTAGTTCTCGACTCGGGTCACCGGCTTTCCCTGAAGCTTGAGTGCCGAGGCGAGCACGATCCCAGAGCTCCCCGAGATCGCCATACCCATCCAGTAGGCATCGATATCCTGCTTCGACACGCCAACCGATGCCAGCACCTCGTCGGCCGCGTCGATCAAAAGGTCGTCTCGTCCACGATCGAAGTGCTCCCGGAACGGGGTGCACGACATGCCGACAATGGCGACGCGGTCCTTGATGCCGTTCGAACTCACGGTGACTCCTTCGCTCCGATCGGACGAGCCTTCCAGAAGTAATTGTGGATCCCATCAGCGGTGAACAGTCGGCGGAACGTCATCTCCACCCGGGTGCCCACTGCGACGTCGTCGACATCGCAATCGGTCAGCTGGCACGGGAAACGACCACCGCCGTCGAAATCGAGCACTGCGAAGATCACCGGTGGGCTCTCAGAGTAGATGAGCCGGTCGACCGTGTAGGTGGCGACCGTCGCCAACGTCTCAGACTCCGGCACCTGCTCCATGTCGTCGGTGGTGCCGCCGTAGATCCCGACCCGCTGCGGCGGCAGGTGGACGATGTCGGTGTGCCGATCGCGAGAGCCAACGAACCCGAACTTCCAGTCCGTCGAGCGGGCAGCCGCAGATGAAGACGGCCGATTAGGGGTCGGCCGGTTGGGTGGCTCGACATCGACCATGTTCCGCCATGTCAAGAACTTGCCGTAAGGGACCAGCTGCGCTGCGCGCGATCTGGTCGGAGACCGACTTGGCTTGAGTGAATGATGCAATGGCGTCAGTAGTCCGGAAGAGCAGGATATCGACGCCATCAGCCAGTACCACCACCGCGATGGTGGTATCGGGTTCAGCCTTGTCGAGCACATCGGCGAGCACGACGCCAAAGTGCGCCGCACCGGTGTTGCCCACGACGGCGTCAAGGTTGTCGGCGACCGATTTGGCGCCGAGCCTGCCCGCCGTCGCTCGCACGGCCCGGGCGTGGGTACCGGTGACTACGGCGACGTCGACCTGGCCCGGGCTCAGCTCGCACTTCTTGAGCGCTGCGTTCCAGACACGTTCCGCCATGGGCACGTACACCGTCTCGCCGAAGCGCTCCTCCCATCGCCGCGGTCGCAGCGAGCCAGGCGTCCGCCAGCGATCGACGAACTCCTCTGTCTCTGACGCACCCCCGAGGTACTCAGCGATCACCGAGCCGTCGCTGTCGTTGCCTACGAGCAGTGCGGCGCCACCGTCGCCTCCCTCGGCCTCATCGGCGCTCATCGGCAAGCCGCCCCGCATGCCGGCAACGGCGACAAGCACCTCGTCGACGCCACGCGAGGCGGCGAGGAACGCTCCGACCCCTGAACGTACGGCGCCGTTGACGTCCATGACCGCTACCGTGGGGTCGAGGCGTAGCGCGGCGTGGATCGCGGTGGCGTTAGTCTTCTCGACATAGGCGGGCTCAGCGGTAGCGAACCACAGTGCGTCAGGCGACGCTCCATCTATCGACCTCAGCGCCAGGCGGGCAGCCTCGAAGCCCATAGTAGTGGTGTCCTCGTCGAACGAGGCCACGGTCCGCTGCCCCCGGCCGGAGGGACCGCCGAAGACGGTGGCGACGTCCCTGCGCTCGAGCCGGCCATATGGGATATGGGCGGCGTAGCTCCGGATCCCTCTCATCGAGATCCGAGATGGCTACGTCCGAGAGTGTGCTGCACCTCTCCACCTCCGTGGCTGTTCGCCATGCCTTATGGCCGTGCCTAGCCTACCAACGAGTCAGCCGGCGCCCAACCTCGGGGGAGCTCGGTCGAACCCCGCTGCTTCGTCACGTGATGATGGCAAGCCATCGGAGGCGCAGTTCGGGGATGTGTGGATTTCGTACGGCCACGAGGGTCGTGAGACGACTAGTCGATATCGCGCAGCCGGAGCTACTCGGTCGACATAGCTTTGTGCCGTCACCACGGTCAGGGTATCAAGACCGGGACAGTTGTCGAGGGGGCAGATATGGGGTTGCTGGACGGCCATCGAGCCATCGTCACAGGTGGGGGTTCGGGTATGGGAGCGGCCACCGCACGTCGGATGGCCGAAGAAGGTGCGATGGTGGCGATCCTTGACCGAGACGGTGACCGTGCCACCGCCGTCGCCCACGAGGTTGGTGGTCACGGTTACGTCGTCGACGTGTCGGATTGGGATCAGATCTCACACGCCATCGCCGCAGCTTCCGAATGGGTGGCCTCTCCATCATGTACAACAACGCGGGAATATCCACCAGCTCGGGACTCGATGAGATTGATCCGGAGGAGTTCCCCCAAATCGTCGAGGTCAACTTGATGGGAACGTTCTTCGGCATCAAGGCTTCGGCCCCAGTCATGTTGCGCGGAGGAGACGGACGCATTGTGAGCACCGCGTCGATCAGCGGAGTGCGTCCCGCTGATGGGGAGGGTCCTTACGCGGCATCAAAGGCGGGGGTCATCGCTCTTACTGCGACCGCCGCACTCGAGTACGGTCCGACCATCCGGGTCAACGCCATCTCACCAGGCACGATCCACACCCCCATGAACCACGACTTCTTGACTCTGATTCCCGGAATGTATGAGCACCAGGTCGGCAAGGTCCCACTCGGGAGAGTCGGCGTTCCTGAGGAGATCGCCGACGTCGTCGTCGTGCTGTGCTCAGACCTTACGCGCTATGTCAACGGACAGAACATCATCGTGGATGGCGGGATGTTGCTCCATGGTTCGGGTCCCGACGGAGCGCTCTTCCGAATCCGGGAGCTACTGGGCCAGAGCCGAATAAAACAACGTTAGATTGCCGCCGCCTTGGATATCCGGGATGTGCCGGTGATTCTCAACCCTCCGGTGTTGGAGCGACCCGGCGCTCGGTCTCAGACACACTGAGTAACAGCCTGTCCGGAACTGTTCGAGCGCGTTCTAGCTCCACAGTGGAACAGTGAGCGAGATTCTTTACCGGCTTGAGGTGACTCACCGGCCCGTACGAGCCTCGCCCAAGAAAACGACCGGGGTTAGATCCGGCATCGGGTTTGGCCTGAACGACACCGTCAACATCTACCGCTGGTCCTTAAGGACTCGCTCGTCGCCCAGGTCTGCTTCATGAAACTCGGCGGGTCAGGCAACGACTAGTTGGGCGAGGTGGGTCAACGAATTCTCCAGATGATCGGGAGCGAAAGGTGGGAACCTTGGCCCTGTTCGGCGCACGTCCTCGGGTACTGTCGACCAATCGTAAGAGAGCGTGACCTCGGTCTCGGACAGGCCGAGCGGAGCCAGGTCGTAGCGCCAAATCCAGCCACCGAAGCGGAGGACGCCGTCGCCTGGGTCGTAGCCCGGCTTCCAGGAAATGGCGTGCGGCGCATCGAACACCTCGACCCGATTGGCCGTCTCGTAGTCCCTGTTGGGATGATGGGGGTGGTACATGGCCATGCGAAAGATCTGCCCAGGCGCTGATAAGAGTTGGCCGTCGAGGGAATCGCTGACCCAACCCGTGCCGTCAATCGCGGCGTGTTTCGCGGGGTCGACGAGGACTGCGAAGATGGCCTCGGCCGAGGCCTTGATCGTGATGCAGACGCTGATCGTTTCGCTCGCCACGGCTACCACCTCTCCTTAAGCGACACATCGTCGGTGTACCACGTCGGCGGTACGCTTGCGAAATGCGACCCCTTCGGTACTCCATCAACGTCACATTGGACGGGTGCTGCGATCATCGTGCAATCCCCGCGGACGAAGACTTGCATCGTCACGCGATCGAGAACCTCAACCAGGCCGATGCACTTCTCTTTGGCCGCCTGACTTACGAAATGATGGAATCAGCTGGCGCCCGCCGGCGCGGACGGGAGCGAGACCTGATTGGGTGGAACCCTTCGCCCAGACGATCAACGCGGCAAAGAAGTACGTCGTGTCGAGCACTCTGGAGCAGGTCGATTGGAACGCGGAACTCGTGCGCGGGGATCTGGACAAGGCCGTTCGGCAACTGAAGCGGGAGTCGGGCAAGGGACTGTTCTTGGGAGGTGTGAAGGTCCCACTGGCGTTGACGGAGCTGGGATTGATCGATGAGTACGAGTTCGTGGTGCATCCCAGGCTCGCGGGCCACGGGCCGACCTTGTTCGCGGGGCTATCGAAGCATGTCGACTTGAAGCTCGTGAGCCGGCTTGAGTTCGGCTCGGGGCAGTGGCGATGCGGTACGAGCCGAGGAGGTAGCCATCGGGCTTGCTAGCACGAGCCGGGCGCGTCATGGAGCCCTGGTTCGCGGCGCTTGAGCGCCCCACATCTTTGTAGACCGGGGTTTGAGAGAGAACGGCTGGGTTCAAAATTGTGGAGCAGGTTGAAGCTCTCTCGAACCTTCTTTCCAATCCCGGTGCCCGACTGGAAATCGATCGTCTCGACAAGCAATTAGATTAGGTGATCACGCTGGACCTGTGTTGGAAGAGGAGCCCGAATGCGACTGTCCGGCTCGGGTCTCACAGCAGACCCAACACCGCCTCGACGCAGACGAACAGGCAAGGCTGGTGGCTGCCTATCTTGCCGGCGACACTGTCGGCAGCCTGGCGAGCACATTCCAAATCCATCGTGGAACGGTCAGCGAGGTCCTTTTCCGCAATGGGGTGACTAACCGTCCCCGTGGACCTCGCGAAAGAAACAGGCCCGATTAGGACGTCGTTGATTTCGTCTTCCGGTCGAAGATGAGATCGAAGTCTTTGCGCCAAGTAGCACCGTCGTCGTCGGAGGCATCCCAGTGGCCATCGATGCGATCGTGTGTGACCGTGGCGACGAACCGCTGGTAGAAATCGGGATCCTCTCGCAGCATGCGCCACTCGCCATCTGCGAAGTTCATGCGGAACAGCCGTGATGTTGGGCGGGGGTCGTGATACAGCGCGATCAGCTGTTCGCCGGGGTCACTGCGGCCGAACACAAAGTGCCACACTTTCTCCCCGTCAAGCTCCGCCTCGAGTTCGACAAACGCCTCACCCAGCCAGCGTCCGGTTGCATGACCGCACTGGCTAACGTCGAGTGAGTCAAGGAACCAAGCGTTGGTCAGAGTCAAATTCCACTCGCCGACGAGGGTCTCGAGCGGAGCAACGGAGGAATTGCGCATTTTCTCTCCATTCTACGAATGGCGACGTTTGTTCCCGCTCGATCTCGGCCCGCAACGATGTTTCACAGAATCCGATCATCTGCTGTACGGCGGAGCTGGATCGCCAGACTAGGGACGACGAAGGAAGCGAGGAAGATCGGTAGAAAACTCTTTCCGGTGCATCGGAAGGCGACGGTTTGGCCGTCGGCGGCGTCGAAGGTCTGAGTTCGGCTGGTGTTTCGACCATTGCGAACTTGCAGGGTATGACGTCCAGGTTCGATGGGTATCTCGATCGTGTCGTTCATTTCGACCGATCCGGCACGCTGACCGTCAACCACGATGTTGTACGTGCCACGTCGAACCTCGACACCGATGGCTTTATGCGTCAGCCTCAGCGTTGCGGCCATTGTTGATCTCCTCCTGTTCCTGGAGGGTGTCCCCGTGGGTCCTGGGCGACGGGACGTGCCATCGTCAATGTCTCAAAGCCGTGGGCCGCAGCCTTACCTACTGCGGTGGTTGCCACCGCTTCGGGGGTGGATAGACAAACCGCGCGATCGTGCCGGAGACCCAGCAGATCGCAAATCCGGCAAAGATAAGCAGGACCGTGTGTAGTTTGTCGCTGGTGCGTTTCGCGGCAACGCCGATCAGGATGGCAGCCCAAACGACGGCGAGCCCAACGCTGTAAACCCAGTACGAGCGTGAAATCTTCACCGGTCTATCCTAAAGATGCTGGCACGGGAGACGCGAACAGATGTTCGCGAGTACCAAACTGCTTGGGGCAACTTGCTCCCGACCAATGACCAGCCGTTAGCAGCTTCCCACGTCACCCATGACCAGCACACCACCCGCTCCTCCACCGCCGTCCGGGTACCCGAACTCGCCAACGTATTCGTTGAGCGATTTTGACCAGGTGCCGCTGAACTCCAGCCCCGTATCGTTCGTTCCGAGTTCCCAGGTCATGTCGATGTACTTCGCAGTCGATCTCCAGAAGCCCCAATCGCCGCCCATGTCGCCTGTAAAGAACGGGTGTCCCATGGACTTCTTGCGAGAAAACTTCACAGCCTCACAGGAGAAGAAGCCTGGTGGTGGGGTACCTGTCACCTCGGCTGTCCATACACTTTCATTCTTGATCGTCCTGGCCGAGGCCGACCCAGGAAGACCGAGAGTGGTGACCGAGAGCATCATCGCTATTCCTGCTGTCAGCAAGGCCAGACGTCGCATTTGTCCACCTCCCGGAGCCTCACGGCGTGTGAGGCTCCTTATTCCGAGAAGCTACTGCCTTAGGCATCTGGGCGCGTGACGCAATGGAAGCAGGAGCCCGAAACCACTGGGAGTGGCTGACTGTAGCCGAGCAGGATGATGCCGGGCATTCTACGATATGGCTACCAGCAATGAGGGGAGACGAGATGCAGGGCTTCGTATGCCAGGCACTTCGATACCCCGGATAGCTGGTCATGAACTGGCACCGGCAGTTGATAGCGATGGTCGGAGCAGTCTTCGTGGCAGTCGGCATCAGCGCCATTGCCTACTACGCACCTGGACATCGTGATGGTGCGCTGTTGCTGGCGACGGTGCCCGTCGTCGTGATCGTTGGAGGTCTTGCTGGTCGGATGGCGCGTCACGAGCGCCAACACAAGGAAGCTGCCGATTAGCGTCGATCACAACCAGACGAGCCCGGTGGGCCAACCCGACCACCAGCCCGCTCAGCCGGTCGTCCTGCTCAACCAGCCGTCTGGCCAGTCGCCGCTGCCCTCATCTCGGTGTGACGATCAAGTGTTGTCAGTCCCGAGCACGTAGCAGATTTCCTGCTGTTCACCCGACATCCCACTGACATATCCACCTGCTGACTGATCCACCTCGCCGACGACGTAATACCATTTCCCGTAGAAGAGCGGATCACCAACCACCACTTCCATACCGACCTCCCGGTTCAGATATTGCTGAAAGAACACCTGATAGTGAACGCTGTTCCCGTTCGACGCTTTGAGCGTGACGGTGCCCCAATGGTCAACGCCGTGTTCGTGAAGGCGGTAGGTGGCCTCAACGTTCACAGGCGGGGTACGCGGACCCGGATATTGCCACTGCCGACGAGGCCAGAGCAGACCGGTTCACACACGAGATGTGGTGTGAGATGGCAATCGAGAGCCCCGCGCCATCTGGGGTCCGGCAACGTTTGTCGTGAACCGAGTGGTCCTGATGACCGCGTACCTGTGTGATGACGTACAGCGACCCCCCGGTTGACCGGAGGGTCGCTGTGACGGTTCCCTTGTGCGGTGAAGATCGCCGATGGAGCGCTTTGCTAAGGCTGTACCTTGTTCTTCTTGAGCGTCTCCTGAGCGAGCGGCAGCCCGAGCACATCCTCATCCGGCAGCCAGCCGTAGTGGGGGCCCCCTAGCTGGGTCGGCGAAGTCAGCGCCCCGATTCCCGGCATGCTGCTTTCCGTCTCGAGATACTGAAAGACGGTGGCCCCTGTCGAGTTCGTCACCGTGTATTGGACGTTGAGCTCTCCGGCGTTCCAATAGAAGGTGTGGGTGAAGGTGTACCAGCCGCTCGTCGATTCCTCGAACGGCCCAGTGCTGCAACCGCCAGCATTGTTGCTGGCGCTGATGTAGAAGCCTCCGCCACCATCAGACGACGAGCAGAGGTTAAAGATGAAGTCCTGCGCGAACGTCCCGGCGCTCGAGTTGAGGGCTACGTCCCAGTCGACGATCTGACCGGGGTTGGCTCCCGCCCACGCCGTGTCGAGATAGATCTTGATCGAAGAGGTGAAGCCGTTCGTGGGGAAGACGTTCTCGGTCCCGGCGTGGGCTCGTTTGCCGAAGTTGATGAAGGGGCCCTCGCACGCCTCTTCGCCCGGCGTCGAGCAACCGTTTGGCCCTTCGGTGATTCCGGGCGGGAGATCCCAAAACTGACTGTACGATTGCGGCGCACCCGTGACACGGGCGTAATGCGTGCCGTTACCCGGCGGGGCAGGGACGGCAGACGCATACCCGCCGCCGTTGGTAAAGCTGGATTTGACGATGTCGATCATGCCCCAATCGTTGAGCATCCCATCGCAGCTCGCCACCTTGCTCGAAGGACCCGGAGCCGCGTTAGAGCACCAGCCCTTCGAATTCGACCTGAGCTTGTTCCGGTACTTGGAGACTTTTACTTTCGTCGCGGCGTTCGCGTTTGGCACCGTCACTGCGAACGAAAACAGAAACATCAGCGCTGTTGCTGCCGCGATGCCGCCGAGAAACCTGCGCGTGAATCTCACCTTTGCCCCCTCTCGTCGTCGTAGGTTCGCCGCCAAAATGTGAAGTCAACGAGGCAGCGTAGGGAAAGCCTTTCGGCATTCCTCATCACCCAGTCAGTCCCTGCAATCTTGCTCGACCCTCGTAGCCACAGCCTCGCCCCGTGAGCCAAGCGCGTGCACCCTCAATTCTGACGATATGGGGGCCCGTCGATTGACCGTCGGAACTTTCGAAGGTCGTTGTGGGGAGTGGCGGCGACTCCGATCGATATGTCGGCGCTGACGCAGGCTTTCGCTCCGCACCCACCCGGCAATAACGGTGGTGTTGGACGCGACTCAGATCATAAAGGCGATGTGACCATCTGCACGTAGGTCGCCGCCAGACTCTTGTGCATGGGCGCCAACGCTCTCCGGGACCGACCAGGCGAGATCGGCCACACCTGGTGCCCTAGCCAGGCCCGAATCAGAGCGTCCCCGCGCACGCGGCAATTCGCTTGCCAGGAGCACAGTCTGTTGCGCCGAGGAATTCGGTGGACGTGAGTCATGAGGCGGAATCGTTTGGGTTGATTGCAGTGGCCAAGGTTTGTGGCATGTTCTTCACTAGTCGAGGTTCACGGACTCATGCCGCGACGAAGGCGAATGGGCCCTTGTTTGGTCCACCACCGTGGGGAAGACTGCGGACATTCGTGCCTGTCATTTCGCGGGAGGCTCAATCGAACGGGGGATCAAACAAGAGGTTGTCCCGCTGAGCGTGGAAATTTGAGATGACGGTCCCCCGCCTGATGCCTGCCTGATGGTAGGTCTCGGGCGTCCGTCGAAAGACATCCGATCAAGAAGGGGACCGTCGTGAAGAAGAACTATCAGACCCAGACCGCCAACGCCCGCATCACCGGCCGGACGACGCAGAAGAAGGCCAAGGCCGATCCGCACCGCCAAGCGCACGAGGCGGCGCTGGCGCTGCCCGACACGGTGACCGTGGCCATCGGTGAGCTGGCCGGCGAGCTCGAGGAAGGACTGCTGGCCTTCGCCGTCGGGGCCGGGCTACAGGTGCTCGGCGTCATCCTCGACAACGAGGCCACCGCCTTGGCCGGCCCGAAGGGCGTGCACGACCCCGCCCGGACCGCCGTGCGCCACGGGACCGAGGACGGGCTCGTGGCTCTGGGCGGCCGTCAGATCTCGATCCGCCGGCCGAGACTCAGAACGGCCGACCGCAAGGAGGAGGTGCAGCTGCCGACGTATCAGGCGTTCACGTCCACCGAGGTGCTCGGCCGGGAGACCCTCGCCCGCATGATGGCAAAACTCTCGACCCGCCGCTACGGGGCCGGCCTCGAGCCCATGGGGAAGACGATCGAGGCGGCCAGCCGTTCCACCTCCAAGTCGGCCGTGTCACGGCGGTTCGTGGCTGCCACCGAGACGGCGCTCACCGACCTGATGGCGTCGGATCTCTCGGAGATCGACCTGGTGGCCATCATGATCGATGGCGTCCATTTCGCCGGGTTTTTGTGCGTAGTGGCTCTCGGCATCGACATCGACGGCAACAAGTGGCCGCTGGCCGTGGAGGAAGGCGACACCGAGAACGCCACCCTGGTGAAGGACCTCCTCGCCGGGCTCCGTGAGCGGGGACTCGACATGACCAAGCCCATCCTGGCCGTGCTCGACGGGGCCAAGGCGCTGTGCGCCGGGGTGACGGCGGTGTTCGACCACCCCGTGATCGCCCGGTGCCAATTGCACAAGATCAGAAACGTGGAGTCCAAGCTGCCCGATGACGTGGGCCGGGTGGTGGCGAAGGAGATGCGTGCCGCCTACGCCAACCCCGACGCCCTAGCCGCCCAAGGGGCGCTTGAGGCCCTGGCCAAGCGCATCCAACGCTCGCACCCCGGGGCGGCCGGCAGTCTGCGCGAAGGGCTGGCCGAGACGCTCACCATCGCCCGGCTCGGAGTGCCTCCCACCTTGGCCCGCACGCTGCGGTCGACCAACGCCGTCGAATCCATGATCGAAATCTGCCGTGATCATTCCCGCAACGTGAAGAACTGGCGCGACGGCGAGATGGCTCTGCGCTGGTGTGCGGCGGGCATGGTCGAGGCCAAGAAGCAGTTCCGACGTGTGAACGGGCACCTCCACCTGAAGGCGTTGCGCACCGCCCTCGAGCAGCACGTCCAAGGGACCGTTACACCCCGTCGCTACAGTGCAGACAAGGAGGTGGCCGCCTGACCCAAAAGCCCGGGGCCGTCACTCAAAATCCACACCGGTCGGGACATCCTCTCAAACAATGGCCCGAAAGGCTGTCCGCATACTCGCATCACTTGCCCTGCCATCGCTCCTCTTGGTCACGGTTGGGTCCGGCGTCGCCCAGGCCGCTCGAACGTACCCCGTCCTCCCTGGACAGGTGACATGCAACGCCGCCAATGGTAAGTGGAACGGCAAGGTCGTCTTCTCCCCACCTCTGAGGAACGGCGGCATTGCCAACGTTGAGCACATCAAGATCGCCGCAAAGCTGGGCAGCACCGTGAATCCTTGCCAGACGGGTTTTGGCACCCCGCAGACCGGCGCAATCGTAGGGAAGCTGATTATCAACAATGCTGGCACTGCCAACAACTGCGCCACCATCTTTAGCGGCGCTCCGCTTCCTGCTCCGGTTGCCCCCTCCAAGATCAAGTTGCACTGGATTGCACCCGCTGGCACACCGACGACCTGGCAGCCACCGGGACCGTTCGTCGTCGTCGGCGCTGCTGCTATGAACGACATCACCATCAACGGCGCCACGGTGACGGGGTCCTTCTCTCCGTTCGCGCTCCCGACGGCGACACTTTCCGACGCGGGTTGGCCTGCAACTGTCGCGGCAGGGTGCGGATCGGTGGCCGGACTGCGCCTCCTAACTCTGGGCACCTCGTCGGGCACATGGTGATCTAACCGAGTCTTGGAAACGCCAGTCGAACCGGCGTAGGGACCACCTCGTCCGATAGGCCTTTGGGCATGTTCTTCGGATTATTCGATTCCGCATTACCAGCACAGACCCAGTGGCCGTTTGCCTCGGAACGAGGTAGACGCTGTTCTCATTCCGATCTTCTGAAACGAGGAAGGGGTATCACAATGACACGGAGAATCGTACTCATGGCCGCCGCCGCACTGGTGTCAGTTGTGGCTCTTCCGGTCGGGGCAGCCAGCGCCCATCCGCCGCCCGGGACCGGAATCACAACGTGTACGGGCTGGACAGGAAATCTTCACTTCATTCCCCCCTTGAAAAATGGAGGAATCTCAAACAGTGAGACGATCCGGATTACGGCCACTGTCGCGTCGTGTACCGGCGGCGCGCCTACACCTGCGTCGGGAACGATCCTTGGCCATGAGACCATCCATATAGCGGGAGCCAACAACTGTCTGACGATCTTCCCGTCCGCCCCTCCCGGCGGGACTTTCAATGTTCCTCCTAACGACGCTCAATTCACAGAAGTGATCAAGTGGGCGCCCGCCCATACGATCTTCGCCACCAAGATCAAATTTCCTCCGCCGGGACCGATGGACGGTCTTCCAATCGCCACCGGCCCCGCCGCCGCAGACCCCATCACATTCGCCGCATTCGGACCCACGGTGCCCGGCGCCTCGTATCCCGACACTACGGCCTCCCAAGCGCTCTCCACCGTCGAGACCTATGCCACCATTACGGGCGGCGGCCCTGACACTTGCGGTACCCAAGTAACCAACCTTGCGATCAACGCAGCCAGTGGAGGGATGTACTAGCGGCGACGCCGGTGAGCACTAGCGCCCAGGGCGAGTTGAGCCCCCGAGGACAAGAGGGTTACCGGGCGCGAAACACCGGGCAGAGAAGACACCTGTGCATACGGGATGGAACTTCGAGCAACAGGCGGCAGCCTGCTTGCCGAGGGAGCGCCGTCTGTCCGCCGAGGAAGTCCCCAGCCGCCGTGTGCAATCTCAGCCGCTCGCGAGCGCGGTGACGGGGCGGTCGCGCCCGCGGGTGGAATGCCACCCGCGGGACGCAAACCTCCAACTGCCTGTTTTGGATTTGCCCATTTTGGACCCTTTCTGGGGTCCAGGGACGGTGAGACGTCAGAAGCCAGCAAGAGTGCTCACGGGGATGATATTCAGCTGCGAAACCCCGGTGGCGCAGATTTGACCAGCAACAGGAACCGGTTTCAATGTCGCCGTGGGCAGTGGCAGTAGTGACCCGGGTTTGTATGACCCCGCCACCACTGGTCCGACCAAGGTCCAGAAAGCGCCCGCCGTGACGGTGACGCTGGCCCGGCTTCGCTTGGCATTGGGGTACGTCAGGTGGAGAGGCACCGCAAGACCGTTCACGCCTGCCAAGGGACAAACGTTCGTCTGGGTGCTGAGGTACGTTGCCTTGCCTGTGGCGGACGCGGGTACCGGTACGCCGCCTGTGCACCCGCTCGCCTTAAGGCGGATCGTTATGGTCTCGGGAAGAACACCGCCGGTTACCGCTGGCGGCACGAAACGGATCGACCCCGACACCGTGGCGCAGCTGTAGATTCCGATCCCGAGTGGACTGGCGAACGCCGGTCCGGCATTCGCAAGGTTGAACACGCCGATGATGCCCATAACGGAAAGGACCGCAAATACGATTGGCCATAAGCGAGAGCGCCCGCGCGGCCTGCTTGAACTTGTCATGCCATTCCCCCTTTGACTTCGCTTACGGCACCGTACCCCGCCTGCGCCTGTCGAGCACCGAAAGGTTCCCACGGTGGTGGGTGCGAGTGACCATTGGAGAAATTGCATACGGCACGGACACTCAACCGGTTGATGTGTGAACGGACGCCCCGAGAGCACTAGGCACGTCGTCGGCTGCAACCGGCCTGGTGGGCAAGCTGCCAGGCGAGCCCGAGGGACGCATAGGCCGAGATACCGGGTTGTCAACGACGGTCCAAAACTGCGCGTTGTCGCCGGGGGGCATTAGTGCTCAGTATTGGACTGTCGTCGACAACCGGGTGGGCGAGTGGGGTCCGATCAACGGACCACCCGGTATCACTCCAGAGAAGATTCCTCCTGCGGCAGACTGCAGCCCTCAACGTCAAAACCTCCGCGATCGGCGCTTGCGCGAGATGAGCGATTTTCTTTCCCGGCCCTCACTCAGAGGGCACGCCCGTAATCGACAAGTCCTCTTGGTCAGCTGGTGTAGCTGATCACCCATTGAAGGGCCAACCGGAATCCCTGCAACATCCGGGTGTCTTCATCGGTCGCATGCGCCTCACCGGCGTAGATGGCGGTCAAGGTCGGCTCGGTCCGCTCCAGAAGCTCCACGGCACGCTCGCGCACGCCCCGGTCAGTCATCGTCGACGCCCACTCTGGGTCGTCCGGCGATGACTCAGCCTTCCGACGACGAGCAACTTCCTAGGCGGCAAGCTGCATCACGAGATCGTTGGCGTACTCGGGGGGATCGTGATCGTGCCCTCCCCTGGGCCCTCTCCCCTTCTTCGTCGTGAGGCCTGAGTCCCTGATGACGACCTTCCCCTCCCGTTCCAACCGCTGAACGTGGGCCAGCATCAGCGGTGACCCACATGTTGAACCGGCCTGGATCCCCGGAGGCTCTATACCTTGGAAGCGAGGATGGAGCCATGGACAAGAAGCAGGCGTCATCGAAGAGGTACCCGCCTGAGCTGAAGGAGCGGGCTGTCAAGATGGCCCAAGAGCTTCGGCAGGAGGACCCCGGCGACCACACCGTGATCTCGAGGGTGGCCCGCCAGCTGGGCGTCGGACCTGAGTCGTTGCGCCTGTGGGTCAAGCAGGCCGACGTCGACGCCGGCAAGCGCCCCGGTCTCACCACCGAAGAGCAGACCGAGCTGAAGCGGCTGCGCAAGGAGAACTTCGAGCCGCGACGGGCCAACGACATCTTGCAGGCCGCAGCGACTTTCTTCGGGGCGGAGCTCGACCGCCGAGGAAAGAAGTAGTCGCTTTCATCGACGCCCACCGGGACAATGAGACCGGTGGGCGTCGATGGGGGGTCGAGTCGATCTGCGACCAGCTCAAGATCGCCCCCTCCACCTACTTCGATACGAAGGCCCGGCCCCCCTCGGCCCGGGCCGTCCGTGACGCCGAGGTCGGTCCCCAGCTGGCTGAGCTGTGGAAGCACAACTACTCCGTCTACGGGCGCCGCAAGCTCCACAAGGCCGCCGGAAGGGCCGGAATCGCTGGCGGTCGGGACCAGGTGGCCCGTCTCATGGCCGCACAGGGCATCGTCGGAGCGACCAGGGCCAAGAAACGCTTCACCACCAAGGCCGACCCAGCAGCTTTCCGGGCACCCGACCTGGTCAACCGCAACTTCACTGCCGCCCGCCCAGATGCCCTCTGGGTGGCCGACTTCACGTACTGCTCGACGTGGCTGGGGATCGTCTACGCCGCCTTCATCATCGATGTGCACTCCCGGCGCCTGGTCGGCTGGAAGACCGCACGCTCCATGACCGCCGACCTGGTGGTCGACGCTTTGAACATGGCGGCATGGACCAGGAGGCACACCACCCTCGACCACCTCACAATTCATACGGACGCCGGTTCTCAATACACGTCAATTGCCTACACCGAACGGTTGGCCGACGTCGGAGCCGCACCGTCCATCGGCACTGTCGGTGACAGCTACGACAACGCGATGGCCGAATCGGTCATGGGCCTGTTCAAGACCGAGCTGCACCGCAACCCGGCGGTCCTGGCCGACAACGGCGGACACTGGCAAGGTCTAGATGTAGTGCCCATAGGCCTTGCTGACAGGATCCACCCATAGCTGAAGCCTCCGAGGCGAGTGTGTAGCTACCACAGCACCCACTCTCCAAGGAGGCTTCAGATGCACCGTAACGCTCCGCTCACGCCCGAAGGTCGACTGCGGCTCTGTGAGCGCATCGAGGGAGGCTGGCCGGTCGCCCATGCGGCCGCATCGATGGGCATCTCCAGGGACCGGGCCTATGTCTGGTGGCGCCGCTACCAGGAAGAAGGTGTCGCCGGACTCGAGGATCGGTCCTGTCGCCGGCAGCGGTGTCCCCGCCAGACCAAGGCAAGCGTCGAGCGACGGATCGTGACGCTGCGCCAGAGTCGGGGACTCGGTCCGGCCCGCATCGCCGGCATCGTGGGCATGCACGCCTCGACCGTCCACCGGGTCCTCGAGCGCCACCAGATGAGCCGACTCTCCGATCTCGATCGGACGACCAGGGAGCCCATCCGCCGCTACGAGAGGAGCCGACCTGGCGAGCTCGTCCACGTGGACATCAAGAAGCTGGGCCGGATCCCGAAGGGTGGCGGCTGGAGGGCCCACGGCCGAAGCCGGGAACACCACGGAGGCCGGCACCAGGTTGGCTACGCCTACGTCCACTCCGCGGTCGACGACTACTCCCGCCTGGCCTACTCCGAAGTGCTCGACAACGAGCAGGGAGCCACCGCCGCCGACTTCTGGCGCCGGGCACGGAAGTTCTTCGCTGCCAACGGGATCAAGGTGGAACGTGTCCTCACCGACAACGGCAGTTGCTACCGGTCCCACGAGTTCGCCCACGCCCTCCAACTGGCCCGACACAGCTTCACCAAGCCCTACCGACCTCAGACGAATGGCAAGGCAGAGCGCTTCAACCGCACCCTGCAGGCCGAGTGGGCCTACGTCCGGACCTGGACATCCGAAGGCCAGCGCAACCGGCGACTTGCCCACTGGCTCCACGTCTACAACCATCACCGTTACCACACCGCTATCGGAGGGCCACCGGCGAGTCGTGTCCGCAAACTCTCAGGGCACTACATCTAGACGACCTCGAGATCGCAACCTGCGCCTGGGTCTCGTGGTTCAACGAGGAGCGGCTGCACTCAGAACTCGGTGATCGGACGCCGGCCGAGTTCGAGGCCGACTACCGTCAAAGATCTCAGCCCGATGTGGCCTGAGGAACCAAACCCGAAAGCCTCCGGAAAACCCAGGCCGGTTCACAACCGTGCAAGAGTCCACAGTGCCACAGGGTCAGCACTATGCACTTACCCGCCCAGTGACAGAACCCTTGACGGGAGGATGTCCCGACCGGTGTGGATTTTGAGTGACGGCCCCGGGCTTTTGGGTCAGGCGGCCACCTCCTTGTCTGCACTGTAGCGACGGGGTGTAACGGTCCCTTGGACGTGCTGCTCGAGGGCGGTGCGCAACGCCTTCAGGTGGAGGTGCCCGTTCACACGTCGGAACTGCTTCTTGGCCTCGACCATGCCCGCCGCACACCAGCGCAGAGCCATCTCGCCGTCGCGCCAGTTCTTCACGTTGCGGGAATGATCACGGCAGATTTCGATCATGGATTCGACGGCGTTGGTCGACCGCAGCGTGCGGGCCAAGGTGGGAGGCACTCCGAGCCGGGCGATGGTGAGCGTCTCGGCCAGCCCTTCGCGCAGACTGCCGGCCGCCCCGGGGTGCGAGCGTTGGATGCGCTTGGCCAGGGCCTCAAGCGCCCCTTGGGCGGCTAGGGCGTCGGGGTTGGCGTAGGCGGCACGCATCTCCTTCGCCACCACCCGGCCCACGTCATCGGGCAGCTTGGACTCCACGTTTCTGATCTTGTGCAATTGGCACCGGGCGATCACGGGGTGGTCGAACACCGCCGTCACCCCGGCGCACAGCGCCTTGGCCCCGTCGAGCACGGCCAGGATGGGCTTGGTCATGTCGAGTCCCCGCTCACGGAGCCCGGCGAGGAGGTCCTTCACCAGGGTGGCGTTCTCGGTGTCGCCTTCCTCCACGGCCAGCGGCCACTTGTTGCCGTCGATGTCGATGCCGAGAGCCACTACGCACAAAAACCCGGCGAAATGGACGCCATCGATCATGATGGCCACCAGGTCGATCTCCGAGAGATCCGACGCCATCAGGTCGGTGAGCGCCGTCTCGGTGGCAGCCACGAACCGCCGTGACACGGCCGACTTGGAGGTGGAACGGCTGGCCGCCTCGATCGTCTTCCCCATGGGCTCGAGGCCGGCCCCGTAGCGGCGGGTCGAGAGTTTTGCCATCATGCGGGCGAGGGTCTCCCGGCCGAGCACCTCGGTGGACGTGAACGCCTGATACGTCGGCAGCTGCACCTCCTCCTTGCGGTCGGCCGTTCTGAGTCTCGGCCGGCGGATCGAGATCTGACGGCCGCCCAGAGCCACGAGCCCGTCCTCGGTCCCGTGGCGCACGGCGGTCCGGGCGGGGTCGTGCACGCCCTTCGGGCCGGCCAAGGCGGTGGCCTCGTTGTCGAGGATGACGCCGAGCACCTGTAGCCCGGCCCCGACGGCGAAGGCCAGCAGTCCTTCCTCGAGCTCGCCGGCCAGCTCACCGATGGCCACGGTCACCGTGTCGGGCAGCGCCAGCGCCGCCTCGTGCGCTTGGCGGTGCGGATCGGCCTTGGCCTTCTTCTGCGTCGTCCGGCCGGTGATGCGGGCGTTGGCGGTCTGGGTCTGATAGTTCTTCTTCACGACGGTCCCCTTCTTGATCGGATGTCTTTCGACGGACGCCCGAGACCTACCATCAGGCAGGCATCAGGCGGGGGACCGTCATCTCAAATTTCCACGCTCAGCGGGACAACCTCCTTGACGGAGCGTAGGATCAGTACCTCCGACGGACCCGTAAGGGGACGAAGGAAACAAGGGAGACAGACCCCGGGCCTCAACGGGGTCTGTCGCGTCCGCCGCCAATAACTCGGGAAGCCGCCAGGGGTCCAAAGGAAACAAGGGGGAAGTCAAAGGCAAGGTCAAAGTCAAAGGCAAGGTCAAAGTCAAAGGCAAGGTCAAAGTCAAAGGCATGTCTCGCGTCTCGCGCAGCACCCACACCTACTCAGCTGTCGGGGGAGTCGCCCTCCTCATCGTCCTGTGAAAGGCGAGAGGTCCACTCGGCGAGACAGTGCTCACAAATGTACGCGTCACGGCCAGAAACGAGCTTCCCGGACTCCGGGGGCTTGCGTCCACAAAATGCGCATTGGACGAGTGTGCTTTGCTCACTGCCACTCAGACTCAACCGGGTCCAGGATGCCCCCGACGACATCGGGACGGCCTCGGCCCACTGACTCCTTGACTGGTAGCCCGAGAGCAACTGGATGACTTGCTGGCGCACGCGTGCCAGATCGGCCCCCAGGCCGACAAGTACTTGGGCTGCGACTCCCTCTCCCTCGCGTACGAGACCAAGGAGCATGTGCTCGGTGCCGATGTAGTTATGACCGAGTTGGAGGGCCTCCCTCAGGGATAGCTCTAGGACCTTCTTGGCTCGGGGTGTGAAAGGCGGCGAACCAGTCGGAGCCGTCCCGGAAAGACCGATGGTCTCCTCCACCCTTTCGCGTGCGGCTTCCAAGGTGATACCCAAATCGCCGAGCGCCCTGGCCCCGACACCCTCTCCTTCGTCGATCAGACCAAGAAGGAGGTGCTCAGTCCCGATGAAGCTGTGGTCCAGCAGGCGCGCCTCGTCCTGGGCGAGGACCATGACCCGGCGGGCACGATCGGTGAAGCGCTCGAACATCAGCTACAGGGTCTCACTAGTCGACCTCCAATGTCATGGCTCGTCGAATGCTCTACAGGCTTGATCCTCTCGCTGGCGTTTTCTTCTTGGCTGGGGCCTTTGCCGCCTTCGTACCCGTTGCGGTCGACGAGATTGTTCTCACTTTGGGGATGACGAACGTCGATCCTGCGCCGGGGACCAACGTTGACTCTTCTCCGGTCGACCACTTCACCCGAAGCATGGCTCCCGTCACATCGGTCACGATGCCTTCCCGGGGAACTTGACCCACCCTCGGGGACGACACCTGCACTTGGTCACCGACCTTGGCCATAAGCTCCTCCCATTCCCCTTCTCCCGGCACTGAGACAAACGCTGCAGTGGACGGGCAGGCGCGATGATGGCCGTGCCCAACCCGATTCTGCCACCGGCACCGATCAGGTGCCTCAACGTGGCCGCCGCCGAGCCTCCCTAAAGGGCGTCGCCAATGCCGCCGCCGTGCTGTTTCAGCTCTGGTATTCCGCGACAACGCCCGCATTCCCCGTTCGGGAAAGCGGGCGCTGTTCCTCGGTTGTCGGCGCCTCTGAACATGTGGACCGGGACCCTCGGTTCGGCTCAAAATGCCGTGATTTTCACGACTGGACCCAGCAAGCCAGGTCGATTGTCGTCGGTTGCTTCGAGGTTTAGCCCCGCTTGGGCAACATAAGGTCGCCCAATGATCCAGCATCAGGGAGGCGCTCTGCACAGGTCCGACCGGCCAGGTGCCTCACCTCCTTCGCAGAACAACCTTCATTACGACTATGGACCCTTCCGGTCCCCAGCGATAGGTCTACGGGGAAAGTAACGGCACCTTTCTGGGTTCCAGAGATCACCATACGGTTTCAGAAGGCTCTCAGCGAGACGCGCGCACTAGTTCTCATCGCAACGACGCGCCCAAACGTGCCGAGAGGGAGGCCGCCAACGACCTTCACCTTCACTGTTGGCCTGCCGTCATAGTCCCTCGGCACGCTCCGGCCAGTGACGAGTAAGCTCCACCTTGAGCAGGCTGAATCACGCAGGCCGTGCATCGTTGCCGGTTGCCAGGGACTCCCGCAAGCGTTCAAGCGTGGAGGATGAGGCAACGCCATGGCCGAAGGCACGGTGAAGTGGTTCAACGCGGCGAGGGGTTTCGGCATGATCGGCCCCGACGACCAGACTCCGGACGTTTTCGTACACTTCTCGTGCATTGAGGGTTCCGGCCACCGCGAGTTGATCGAGGGCCAGCGCGTCACGTTCGACGCCGAGCCAGGACCCAAAGGTCCGAGAACCACGCGCGTCCGACCGCTTGAGGCGGACGACCGTCAGGTTTTGCCCCCGCCTGGCCCTGCTGGCCCTCTAGGAGGTGAGGACAGTGACTAAAGACACGGGCCGTGACGAACGGGCCCTGGCGCTCCGTGACCAGGGGCGAACCTTCCGTGACATCGCCCACATCCTCGATCTAGAAAGCGCCCGTGCGGCGCAGGCCGCCTTCAACCGGGCGCTCCGGTTATGCCCTCGCGCCGAACAGGCCTGGCTGCGTAGTCGCGAGAGGGCGCGTCTCGATGCCCTCGCATCGCGCATGCGCGGGCGCGATGACCTCAGTGTGGAGGAAGTCGTCCGCCGCCTGCGCGGCCTGAAGCACCAACGCGAAACACTCTCCGCTGGCTGAGCCGTCTGGGCGCGACATTTCCCTGTCGAGGATAAGACTCGGTATCTAGCTGGGGTGTGGGCACACGGGTTCGAGATCGCTGAGGTCTGCCTAGCGGGTAACCGGGTTCGGCGTCGCCGAGCGGGTGGAGGACATGGCAACGGAGTGGTCAGCCGCCCGGGGTCGGTAGCTGATCTTCTTGGCTGCAGCCGCGTCGATCTCGGGCCGAAGTCAGGAGCAGGACAGTCCGACTTGTGGCTCCAAGCCACGAAACTTCTACGGTTGGTTAGTATCGTCAACGACACGCGGTGTCGAGAACGTCCGACTGTCCGACTAATCCTCCTGCATCACATACTGTGGACCCAGGCGTTCTCCTTGCCGGATGGCGTCCACGGTGGGGGGCTGCGAACTGGCTCGGGCAGAGATGTCCGGGCCAGATTCGCGCGCAACGGCGTTTGGCACATGACCATCTTGATCAACGCGCTCTGAACAAAAGTGCTGGTCGGCACCAGTTGTGGCATTTCCACACCCTTGTCCACTTGTTCCTCACAGGGGCCAGGCACGAAGGTGTCTGAGTTGGCGTACGAAGTAGTGCGCCAATGGCGGGAAGTCCTTCGAGATGGCCTTCGACCACCCCGGTGGGGCAAGGGAGAAGGAGGCGACTTTCCGTGAGGGTGCCGTCATTCTGCGACTTCAGGCCCCCCCGAGGTCGCAGGGGCGACACCCGCAGCGTGGAACCCGGTATGTCACGGAGCGTTGTGCCCCGATCCGTAGTGACAGCGGCGGTAGCCCTGGGCGCGTCTAAGTCCTAAGGGCGGTACCACATGGACGACAAGGCGGTCATCGCCGCAGGCACTCGATTCAAGTAAGCCTGGGAGACTCCGCTAGAACGCCGTCGTTGCCGACGCCGTCGGCTCAACGGGCGAAGTGTCCAGGGTGGAGCCAGGATCTCCAGGGCCGCAGTAGCTGAGGTCCCGCAGGCCCTCGATGCTCACGCTCATCGACGTGGTGTCGTCCGGCGGGATCAGGCGGAGAGTCTCAGCGGTGGTCTTGTCGCCGAGATCGCAGCGGTACTTGCTGATCATCACGAAGGCTGTACTACCCGGCGCAAGATCTACCCGCTGTGGCGCTGGTCCCGCCGACTGATACCCACTCCTTTCATACGAGAGAGGTAGAAGAGCGTTCTGGGCGTCGTAAAGAGTCACACCTGGGTATCCGTAGAGGTAGCAGGCGTCCGAACCTGCGTTCGTCAAAATCAAGAGCAACGAGTGTTCACCGGTCTCTTCGGAGACTGGCGGCCCGACCCCCAGTCGTAGCTGGGAGGACTGACAGCGTGTTGATGCTACGACCGGCTGCGTCGTAGGTGGTGCTGTCGTCGGAGGACTGGTTGGGGGTGGAACGACGGTTGCCGCACTGGTGGTCACGAACGCCGTGTGCCCCGTAGTGTTCGATAGCTGCGGTGAGGAGCACCCAGCAGTGATGGAGAACGCACACACCATCAGAACGATGGCGGCGTTTGGAATAGTCGTCGATGCCATCCGATCCCCTCTGCCCCCACGGTCACTCATTTCACGCTGGCAGACCCCGGCAAGTTGACAGAGCGGCTGAATCCGGGCCGAGGGCATTCGGGCCGAAGGACCGAGGACCCGCGCAGGCGCAGCCTGCTTGCCCAGCAGCACAGTCTGTCCGCCGAGGATGTCGGCGGACATAAGGCCATCAGAGGATGCCCTACTCCGTTTCGCTATCGAGGAGATGGCGAAGATATGCGTCCGGGGCATCTAGGAAACGACGCCAGTTCGCCGTGAGTTCGAGTTCATCCCATTCCCGACGAGCGATTCCTTCGTCTGATAACTCCAGGATGTATGCACCTGGCAGTGTCGTGAGAAGGGGCGAGTGGGTGGCGCAGATGATCTGGCCGCCGGATCGGGCGAGGTCAGCGAGGACGACGAGCAGGGCGAGACACGAGCGAAACGAGAACGGCGCTTCGGGCTCATCGAGGAGGTAGAGCCCTCGCTCCGTGAACCTTCCTGCAAGTACCTGGAGAAAGGATTCACCGTGGCTGACCTCGGCGGCGTTCCGCTCGCCGTATCCTTCGATATCCAGGGCGCTCATGAACTCCAGGACGCCCTTGGCCGTCTCCGTTCGTAGGAAGAAGCTCTTGGTCTTGTCGAGCGCACCCCGTGGGGGCAACAAGCGGATCAGAGGACTGAGGACGCCGACCCCTTCTCTCGAGGCATACCGACGCCCACCATGACCGCCCCGCACGTCGATCTTGAATGCCTCGGCAATGGCCTCGACGATGGTGGATTTTCCTGTCCCGTTCTCCTCCACCAGGAAAGTGACAGGCCGCTCGAAGTCGAGTCCAGCTGTGGCCATCGCCCTGATGGCCGGGACTGTGAACGGCCACTGTCCCTCGGCCCATGACTTGACCTCGACCCGGTCGACGATCACCGATGGACTCTATATTGCGCGAAGACGCCATCTCTCGTTCTCCTTGCCAACGATCAACTGCCGAGGTAACCGGAATCTGTCCGTACCGCATTGCCATACGTGGTCAGGCCTTAGCTCCCCCACGGGGCAGACTTAGGACATGCGCGCACGGATCCACTCGATGTGGGGAATGGTCGCCGTCTCGGCATTAGCTGTCCTCGCCTCCTGTGGGGGTGATTCTCACGCAACCTCGCCGTCCATGCCGCCGACGTCCGTTGTTCCTCCGACAGACACCAGGTCGGTGTCGAACGCTGGTCTCACGATCGATGTGCCCAAGGTTTGGAAGCTTGCTTCGCCCCAATCGTGTTCGACCCTCGCAGGGCCCGCGCTCATAGTCGGCTCCTTCAGTAAGTTGGGTGGCTGTCTATCCTCTTTTGGCTCTAGCATCGCAGCGCCGATCATCGCTTTTGGAAGCGGGGGGCCGCCATTTCCCCCGATACCGGCCAATCACGAGGAGCACGCGACTATCCACGGGGTACATGTACAGATCTTCACAGATACTGATGCAGCGCTGTCCCTTGACGAGACTGAACTGCTCGCCATCTTTCCAGGGCGAAACGTCTGGCTGCACGCAGTCGCGCCGGGCACCGACCGTCACACCTCCCTTGACCAAGTAAGGCAGGTACTCGCCTCAGTCCATGCCACCCCAGGTTCGACCATTGTTCCAACAGGTCCAATCCATGAGACCTTTGTCGGGAACTGGCACGTCCACGATGCTTCACTCGACATCTCCTCGACCTCCACTGGCGTGTTCATCGATAGCCATGGATGCGACGACAAATGCATCGAAAGAGATTTCTTGTCGCTAACACTTTCGGCTGGCGCCACACACATGAACGCAACGGTGACGAGAATCACCTACACCAATCCGGTTACGGGAAGCGCCGTCGACAACACTGATCCCAACGACACTGGCCACATCGGCAACTCGTTCGTTTTGGAGTTCAGCGAATCGCATCTGATGGTGTCGACCGACAACATCCATATATCGATGTCCACCGATTTGGGAAGTGGCAACTACTACTGGGGGAACTGTGGCCCCCCGACTGCTCGACCCCACACTTCACTGGCCCCCCGCTATTGCCAGGCCGAGCGTAGATCCGTGTGCTCCCTGTTGCCAAGGGTGCGGTGGAGCGCATCGAACGCACGGGCCAAGCCATATCGCTTTCCCGCTGGCCACCGACACTTCGACGTTTGTCTGATGGCCAACCGATGGTTCTAGTACGGCCCTCAAGGTGCACCTGAAAGGGTGTCACTCAAACCCAGTGGAGGTGAGCGGACTCGAACCGCCGACTTCTACGTTGCGAATGGAAATCGAGGCATCATGCTGACCAGCGTCAACACGCCAAGATTACCGATGACCTGGGATTCGAGTCGTCAGCACTCTCCAACGTTTCGCGGCACTTTGGAGCCTCTCGCGGACATTTCGCGGACACGGCCGCGCGAGCGTTCTGTCTCATCGACCACAGTCGGTGACATCTCCTCTGATGTGGCGCACGGCGGATGAACGTGTCGGAGAGGGGACTTGAACTCACGATCCGCCCGGACGTGGTGCTCCGGCTTGGTGGGTGATTCCCTGGTCACACGAGCTCTCGGCAATGCCGACAACTGTCCGCAATCCGGATCAATCCGAGCCTCATCCGGGATGGTCCGTCACCTCAGGCGTTACCTTTCTGAACCCCCCGCTCCTCCGGTCCGGCCGCCGTCACCTTTAGATGCCTCTGACCTTCCGCCATTCCGCCGAGGCGATCGCCATCTGCTCCATGAGTGCGTTCAACTCCTCGCGCTCGCTTGGGCTGAAGTCGTAGCTGGCTGCCAGATTCCCCGGACCGCCATGAGCGTCAAACCAGGCGTCGAGAGCTCGACCGGCAGCACGCACCGAAGTCAGGGTGGCCATTCCGTGATCGTCCAGGGTCATCGGGCAACCTCCTTGGTCTCTACCTCCATAAGCACACGACCGTAGCAACGGCAAGTGAGCGGCCTCACGGTAGGAGCGTCTGCGGCAGCAGGCCGCCCGTGCTGTCGCCGCTCATCGGAATTCGCGCTTTTCGCTCACCGGAATTCGCGCTGAGTCCGTGCTCCGGTTGAGAGGCTAGCTCCGCTTCCTCGAGGGCCGCTCGGGTGGGTCGGTGAGGTCGACGAGTGGCTTGGTGAGTGCCTCGTGCTCGCGCAGGCGCCAGGAGGGTCCCTTGATGTTGATCACCTTGGCCTTCTCGAGCAGGCGGTCGAGGATGGCGGCGGCCACCACGGTGTCGCCACCGAAGAGATCTCCCCAGGCGGGCAGTCCCCGGTTGGTGGTGACGATGGTGGCCGACTTGTGTTCGTAGCGGCGGTTCACGACCTGGAAGAAGGCGTTGGCCTCGGACCGGTCGAACGGGGTGATGCCCACGTCGTCGATCACGAGCACGCTCGGCCCGGTGTAGGCGCGGATCTTCTGGTTGAAGCTCCCATCGGCCCAGGCCCTCACGAGGTTCTTGGTCATGTCGGTGGCCCCGGTGAAGTAGCCGCGGTAGCCGGCCTCAACAGCCTTGATCCCGAGCGCTATGCCGATGTGGCTCTTGCCGCACCCGGGCCTCCCGAGCAGGAGAACGGGATGGCCGTCACGCACGAAGTCGAGCTCGGCCAGGTCACCGATGACCTTGGGATCGATCGAGGGCTGGAAGTCGAAGTCGAACTCCTCCAGGGTCTTTCGAAACGGGAAGTGGGCGAAGCGCAGCCGAGCCGACAGCCGTCGTTGGCGGGTGGCGTCGACCTCGGAGGCCACCACCTTGGCCAGGAACTCGAGCGGGTCCTCCTTGGAGGTGCGCGCTTGCTCGGCCAGCTCGGCGAACACCTCCTCGGTGCGGGTGAGCTTCAGGTAGCCGAGGTCGCCCTTGATCTGCTCGATGAGCGTCGTCTTGCTCATGATTCGCCTCCGAAGGAGCCGACGCCGTCCTCTGTTTTGCCGTGTCCGGCGATATCCACAGGGGGGTCGATGTCGCACGCACCGCCGATGGCGCCCATCGCCCAGAGATCGGGAACGGCGACGTCGTAGTCGCCGGTGCCCAGATCGACAGCGCCGACCACAGCGTGGACGGCCGTGACCTCGACGTCATCGACCGGTTGGAGGCGTCGGCGCCCGAGGGCCGCTCTCTCGGCCGCCATCTTGTGCTCAGGCAGCCACTGGGGCTCCGAGCCAGGCGGGGCCAGGGCATGGATGGCCACGATGCGGCCCAGAAAGCGCAGCTCGAGCACGTGATAGCCCACGGGTTGACAGACCTCGATCACCTTGCCGGCGAGTTCGGGTGGGGCCGAGTAGAAGACCGTGTCCCACTCGACCATGGGGATGCGTCCCACCTTGCGCGTGTCACGGACGGCGGTGTCGAAGCGGACCGGGGGAAGGTGTCCGAGCAGCGTTTGTTCGACGGCGAAGCGCTCGGCGGGGGGAACCTTGGTCGTCCCGTGCGCCACCGGGTGCACGTAGCGGGCCAACCACAGCGGTGTCCGGCGGTTCAGCTCGCCGATGTCCTCGGGCGGGTCCAGGTCCATCTCGGAGAGCAGTCCCCGCTTCAGGTCCCGAAACGGTCGCTCGATCTTCCCCTTGCGTTGAGCATCCCGGGCCTCACACGCCTTCAGGGCGAAGTCATAGTGACGGGCGAAGGACAAGGCGGACGGGGCGAAGACGAAGGCCTTGCCCCGGGACTGCCCCAGCTGGCCCATGCGGTCCGTGCGACCGACGGCGGGGATGCCGCCGATGGCCTCGAAGAACTGCACCAGCCCCTCCAGGGTGTGGGGCCGGTCGATCGACGGTGCGAACCACCAGAACTTGTAGCGGCTCCAGCACAGCACGCACCCGAAGCACTGCAGCTCGTGGTCCCAGCCCCAGCGGCGGGCGAAGTAGTTGCACTCCGACCAGTCGAACTGGAACTCCTCCGCCGGACCTGTCTCGATGGGCATCGTCACCGCCACATGGCCCCGGGTGGGGCCGCGCACCGAGTGCAGGTAGCGGGTGAGGGTCTGATACGAGCCCTCATAGCCTTCGGCGGCGATCACCCGCATGATGGAGCTGCCCTGGAGCTGCGCGTTGTGGGCCAGCAGCCCGGTGATGCGCACCCGCCAGCGCTCGTCGACCACCAGGTCGTCGACGGGGACCTCCCGCTTGGGCGGAGGCCCGCCGTTCTTCAGCCACGACGACACCGTGGCCGGGTGGAACCCAAGGTGCTCGGCGATCTGCTTGATCGTCCAGCCCGCTCCGTGAAGCGCTTTCACATTCATGTACTCCTCCTGGGTCATCATCGGTGCGGCTCCCTCCAGCTCGTCGGTTGCTTGCCAGCACCGACAGGCTGGGGGAGCCCCTGACCCCGACCGGTGGATGCCCGGCCAGGAGGAGCGCGGCCTCAGTTAGGACCGCGAATTTCAGTGAGCGCCAAACGCGAGGTTCCGCGAGCGCCGCGACACGTGCGGCTGGCCTTGACGTACCACGGACCCAGCAAGGCCAGCCGGTCCTCGATCCGCCGCCACTGCGATACCACGATCTCTAGCTGACCCCACTTGTCGAGACGCGGAGCGTTGATCTGGACAATCCGAGCCCGATGCTCCAGCAGAGCGTTCTTCTCGGCTGGCTTGTGCTTGATGTTGTGATCGTGCGTGATTATTACCCAATCCTCGGCGGCGACCTTGGGGATCCACAGGTGGTCCTTCTCCCCGGGTTGGATCGGGCATGGCGGCCTGACCTTCCGGTCGATTCCTAAGCCACCGCTGTCACCGGGATAGGTAACGTCAGCACGGACCAGGACAAGCACCTTTGCGAGTCCGAGAAGATCCGCGTCAATGTAGAAGCGGATGGCCATGGGATGACGGCCTAAGCTACCTTGGCGCTCTCGTTGTCCTCGTATGCCAATGCAGCGATGACATCCTTGAGTGGCAGATCGAAGTCCTCACTCACGGTCTCAATAGCGTCGCCGCCGCTGACCTGTTCCGCGATTGCCTGGGTCGGGATTCCGCGAACACTTGGCGATCCGAACCGCACCTCCGGATCAATCACGACAGGTGACTTCGACCCATCGGGCCGCAAGCGGACAACGATTCCCGTGTCCTGGTCGTCGAACTCCACGCGCTCCAGGAAGCTCTGAGCGGCAGGCAACAAGAGCCGAACACCTGATTGAGGCTCTTCCACCATCCCCCAGAGGTCGACGGGAAGGTGGGTCTCGTTCTGGGCCGCGACGAAGAGATGGCGGTTCGGGCCCACCCACGGCCGGGCGTGAGCGAGCGGGTACGGCACCGCCAACTCCCTTCGCATGTAGCTAATGAACTCTCGAAGTCGCTGAAGCTTGACTCCGTGCTTGCGTCGGTACTCCTTCACATAGCGGGCCTCAACGAACTCACCCCAGGTGACAATCCGAGATCCGGTGGGCTCGACGCGCAGTACCGGGTCGTACTGGTGACCATCGGGCTCGGTGCGTCCATCAAGCCACCAGTGAAGCGTTGAGGGTGCCACACCCAGAAGCTGGGCCGCGAGCGATTCCTCATAGACCTCGCGGTCGAGGAGAGTGGGGGCCGGTGCCATCCCTCCATCATGCCTCAGACGGTGGACGCCGCCTCGGAATGGCCGGAATCGACATCAGCCCTCGAGAATCCGCGTATGCTCTAGGAGCGGCTCAGTCCCCGCTCGACGGGAACGGACGGCCCTTTAGGGGTGTTGAGTGCGAACCAGGTCAGTCTCTTGGCGCCCAAGGTTCCTCGCTGCGAGAACGAACCAGAAGCGAGAACTCAGCAGGCAGGAGGAATCACCATGATGAAGCCTGAAACACCACTGACCGAACGGCTGGCTGCTCATGCCCAACAGTTCGAGAATATGGCGTCTGGCAAAACCCCGTCGGGACCGATTGGCCCCGTCGGGGCTTCGCATTTTGATTAGGGACCTCGACGAAGCGACAGAGGCATTACGGTCCAAGACCGACTAGCCATCGAACTAGCCAAACACATTCACCGCTACACCCAGAACCATCCGCCCACGGGGGGCGGGTTGTTCTGCGTCTCGGAGAACCCAACGACCCCCACACCAGAAGCCACTAGTCGTCGCCGAACCTTACCGGTATCCTAGAGACGTACTTCATCCAGAGGAGCCGAGGGGCCTGGCCCGATGACGCTCCGCCAACCGACCTACGGGCACGGTGGCAACGCCAAGAGCAATCACGGCTCATCATGAGGCCGCCTCCACTATTGATTGATCGTCACCCGAAGCATCCTGTGGATGACCGTCGGAGGCATACCAGCAGTGCTTCCGTCACCGGAAATCTGGGCCACGACATTCGTGCCCGATGTCACCTGTCCGAACAATACGTAGTCAGGCGGGAGTTCTTCACCTGAGGGGCCGGTGACGATGAAGAACTGACTGCCGTTCGTCTTGGGGTCGGTCGTGGCGGGCGCATCGGCGTTGGCCATTGCCACGGAATAGAGCGGGTACTGCTGAGCGGGGTTGGCCGCTACCGGGGGGCCCTCCTCGGTGAACTCGTAGCCGGGGCCACCGGTGCCAGTACCAGTGGGGTCACCGCCTTGCACAACGAATCCAGGAATGACCCGATGGAAGGTCACGCAGTTGTAGAAGCCGTGCTGCGCCAAGAACACAAAGCTGTTCGCCGCCACGGGAGACCCATGGGCGTTCAGGGTGACTACGAAGGTGCCTGCATCCGTCTTCACCGTCGCGCTGTAAGCCTTGGTGGGACCCAAGGTCATAGCTGGAGCCTGCGCGTAGCTCGGCCTCGTGAGCGTGGCACGGGGGTCTGACGGGCACCCAGCGGCAACAGCCACCTGGTTGGCGGAGTCTTGCAATGCTGCCGACCCCTCTACGATTTTGGCCGACCCTCCCGACGAATGGACGACAATCGCCGCCGCTGCATACAGCCCGGCTGAGCCCAGGAGTCCGACCGACCCGATTATAAGTCCAGCGGTGGCCAGCCCTGTCCCTTGCTTCCGACTAGATGAAGATCGAATCTGGGACAACGCCACGATTCCAAAGATGACGGCGAGTAGCGAGCCCAGGCCTCCGAGCCAGAGGATCGAAAGGACCAGAGACGCGATAGCCAGGCCGCTGGTGACGGGAAGTGTCGCTGGACCACTCCAACCCGACGAGCCGTAGGGACCTTGCGTCGTCGACGAGCCAGGGGGCGGCGGTACCTGGCCGGGGTGTTGCTCGGGTGGGTACCAACGACCATCCGAGGCTTGCCACCAGCCCGGACCCTGCGAGGTGTCGCTCATGCTCAAAGGTTACGACCGATCCCACCCATGCATGCGGTAACGCAATCGCGCCGACCGTGAGGCGCTCCCACGAAGACGGGGGACATGGCTGTGCCCCGGTTCCTGCACAGGACCTGGCCCTCATGGAGGCCACGGAGGACCCCGACGAGTTGGCCGCTGTCGTCGAGCGCGTCCTTCAGGCCGACCGCCGGACGAGGGAGGAGGTGGCGTCTTGAGTACAACACGCTCGCAGCTGTACCGCTTTGCGCGCGACCTCGGCAATGTCGAGGCGGTCGAGCATGGCTACAAGCGAGGCGGACTCTCCTGTGCGGCTGGAGGGCGGCGGAGAGACAGGCTCGACGAGTCATCTACCGGGACGGCAACCGCCAGATCAATCACTTTGTCCGCGCCATCGGACTTGTACAACGGCGGCGATGAGGCTACCGGCCCTACGAGGCCCTGTCTGTCAGTAGCTCCCGAATCTCCTGGAGTTGCGACTTGATCTCGGCCAGTTCCGTTGCGTGTTGCTCCTGGACGAAGAACGACGCAATGGTGGCGGTCAGAGCCCCTACGAGACCGATGCCAGTGAACATGAGCACAGTGGCGACCCACTTGCCAGCACCGGTCATGGGGACCTTGTCCCCATAGCCGACCGTGGTGACCGTGACGACGGCCCACCAGAGGGCGTCCCCGAAGTTGTGGATGCCGCTTGTCGCAGGACTATGTCTCTCAAAGAAGACTTCCAGTGCCGCTGCAGCAAAGACGATGGCTGCCACCGACAGGAGGACGAACTGCAATCCGTGGTGGGCAAGGACGTCTCTCACTCTGCGGAGGCCGGTGCCGAGGACGAGGACGACCCTTCCCAACCTCACAATCCGAAGGAGCCGAGCGAGCCGAAGCGGACGCAGGAGGGGTATGGCGACCAGTGCCAGGTCCAAGAGATGGTGTCGAAAGAAGGTCCTCTTGTCGACGGCCAGCCAGAGCTTGGTTACGTACTCGACCGCGAAGGCAGCCCACACCAGGTAGTCGGCGATACCGAAGGCGAGAGCGACAGCCCCGTGAAGCGGGGTCACCAACGGAACGACAAGGACGGGCAGCCAGAGCAGGGCCAGGACCGTCATGACGGGGTCGATGCGTGATGAGAATCGCTGGAGAGCGACCTCTTCGGGTGTTTCCGTAAGCATCGCGGAAGAGGCTATTCCTCTGGCAGTCGGTAACCAGGGATTCGGGGCCCCCAGGTCGCCAAGCAAAGAGTAAGTCTCACGCCTCGAATCGTTGGCCGACTAGTCCCTACGCGGGTTCCCATCGCCACCCGTTGTTGTCCTCGCAGGTGATGGTCTCACCGTCACCGGCGACACCCGATGCACCATGATCTGAGTTTCGGCAATACTCACCAGGTTCGTAACAGGTGTTCTCATTTGAGAGTGGGTGACATGCCGACGTCGTCACAGCGGTCGTTGGCGGAGCGGTCGTTGGCGGAGCGGTCGTTGGCGGAATCGTTGCTCGGGTCGTTGGCGGGGCGGTGGCCTTTGTAGTCGGCGGAATCGTTGCGCGCGTTGTAGTCGTCGGTGGCGTCGTGGTTGTGGTGATGTGGACCTTCTTTTCCGTACTTCTCGTACTAGCCTCAGTCGTCGTGGTCCCAGTCGCTTTGGCATTCTTTGGCTTGCCCGCGACGGCTCCGATGATCAGTAGCACTACGAATGCGACGATCACCCACACCCACCAGCGCTGATACCAACGCTTCGCCTTGGCTTGAGACACAGGTTGAACCATCCTGAAACCTCCCCGGCGAGTCCAGGCACCTCATTATTCCACCAGTCCTGGTCCGAGTGGCGTTATGAAACGGCTCGTTCAGTCCGTCGTCCGGCTCGATCAGCCGTCCGGCTTGATCGCCCACCAACCGCCTAGACGACGATCCGGCGTGCGTCGAGGTGGCATCCTGTGGGCGTGTCCGAAATGCAAGCTCGCTTTGACTAGGCTGCCCGACTCGTTACCACTGACATTCAGTCAACGACAGCCCTTGGCACGATTGTCACGGTGCGGCTCGACGACCGGAACCTGAATCAGTACAGGTACGGACCCGAGGATGGCGGTCTGGCCCATGGATTCGGCCCCATTGAGGCGGACACAGAGGTAGAGGCGGCAGTGGTCATAGCGGAACTCGCACAAGACGACGTCATCGAGACGTTGTGGGAGCCGTGGCCACCGTGCCCGGGCCACGGTCATCCGGCACAGCCGGTCGTGCGTTCTCGACTGGCCGTATGGGTCTGCCCTACGAGTGGTGCTCAGCTTGCCCAAATCGGCCATCTACCTAGCGCCTAGCGTCACCCGTTGGTCGACTTGCATTCTCGGCAATACCAGAACTCGCAGAGGTTCTCAGTCCTCCTACTCCTCGACCACGGCCCCCGGTGGTAACGGATCGAGTGGGCGAGCTTCGACCTTTAGTCCTCGCTTCTCGATTGCTTCTACTGAATCACCGACATTTGCGGCTTCGTCGAGCATCCGAAAAATCTGCTCCAAGTCGCCAGGGCCGATGCTAGGAGGATCATGATCCAACTCAGCATGAGCGACACGTAGCAGACTCTTGATCGCTTCTCGGAAGTTCGGAAGCAGTTCCTCCTCGATATCGGAACCTTCCTCAGCGGCGAGTGTCATTCTCTCCAACTTGATCATTAGGTTGGTCGAGGCAAGAAGTCCTTCGGGAGACCCGCACACCATCATCTCTGCCCAGGCCACGGTGAAACTGCTCCCATGCAGGAGCCGTGTACTTGTAGTAGTCGACTGGTCCTATCTGATCCGGTCTTTGACTCATCGCGCGGTAGATCGACTGCGAAAGAAGGTCGGACGACTTTGCCGCTGTGAAGACAAGTAGGAAGCGACCTAGTCTCTCGGCTCGCTCCACACGTTCCCGCTCCGTCTGGACCATCTCTTGCTCATGCGTTCGTTGGTCCTCCGCCAGCTGCAAAGAAGCATTCACCTGACGGCGGGTGATTCGGTACGTGATAAGTCCGGTCAGACCCGAACCGAGCAACACCGCGACGGCGGCGATGAGGGCTGACCATATGACGTTCATATCTGTCGACGCGTGCTCGGCTCAACTCGGCTGCGCCGGTCCAACTACTGGGGCACTCGCTGGTGTCGTGGCATTGACTACATACACTCGGCGTCGAAGAAACGAGATACCAAGCGCAGCACCGCCGAAGACGATCAATGTCAACGACAGATGTTCACGACCTGGAATGACTTGGGTGCACGCTTGGCTGGCTCTTTGATCATTTCCTAACTCCACGGAGTTGGCTGAGCTTGACGGAGGATGAGCAAAGTGCCCTGTCCAGTAATCCCAGGCCGTGATGCAATCAGCGTTGGCGTAGGTAGAGGACAAATAGAAACTGCCGGGGGGATAGTACTCGTCGTAAAACTTGGCAGAGATCGGAGTGAATAGCAGCACGACGCCGATCAAGGCGACTACTACCCCACCTGCCCGCAGCCACCATCGCCACGTACCGTGGCTGGAGGTCGATCCAGCACGGGCATCCACGAAGGGAACAGGCGCTGGCGGTAGGGGCGTCGCTGACACGGCCGGAGGCGGAGGCGGTCGATAGTCAGGATGTTGCTCTGGCCGATACCACTTCCCATTGCTTGCCTGCCACCAGCCTGGTCCGCCGCTCACATCAGACACGGTCTGATATCGGCGGCTTCTGGCTCCGCCTTGAGGCTCCTATTAGGTGCCAACCGAGGACCACGGAATCGAACTCACCTCGCCACTCGATGGTAACCAACCCAACACCGTCGTTCGGCTCGACCAGCCGTCCGGCCAGTCACTTTTGCCCAGCATTGACCGACATCCGCCGCTACGGTTGACGGCACGATGAAGGACTGGATGGGACCGCTCGTCATCGGTGGAGTCGTAGTTGCCGGTACCTTCAGACTTCACTTCAACGCAAGCTCATGCGTCTTTCTTGGCATCGCCACGACCGTGATCGTCCGCAGCATCCGTCACCGCCGCCTTGACTTTGAAACACGGCCAGGCCACCGCCCTGCTCATTCCGTCGTGCGGCTCGACCGGCATCCGGCTAGTCGCCATTGACCACGCACTGTTCGGGAATCCACCCTGGCAATCGGGACGTCGTCCCATAGACTGCTCGGGTGTCCATTGGACTGGTCCCAAACCGGCACGTCCACAATCCGTTGTACGACGCTCCGACAACGCGCCGTACTAAGGCGGTCCTTGTCATCCTCGTACTCTTGGTGGTGAGTGCCGGACCACTCTTCTACTGGTGGAAGACTTTTGGGGGAGGAACTGGTGATCCCGGTGGACGCATCCTCGCCCAACTCAGATCAGTACAAGCAGGTGTTCCCAAGGGTGCCAGCATCAACTATGCCCATTTCGTTGAACCACTACGACAGGATTCGTGTGATGGTATGCCCGGAACGCAAGGTTGGGACGATGTAATCGTCGACATCAGCTTCAAATGGTCGGGATCGCCGATCTTCCTCGTTTCGTACGCCCGTGAGATCCTTCAGAAAGTGGGTTGGGGAGCTTTTCACCCTCAAACGAGTTATGGAGCGCCTGGTGGACAATGGACGATGAGGCTCGCCAATGGGACAATGGCTATCGCTCAACTCGGCTATCAGGTTTCTGGGAGTTGGACGCTGTTTACCGAGGCCCCGCCCGTCGGCAAGAGCACCAGCGGCTGCTGAGACCGTCGTCAGGCATGACCAGGCGCTTGGTCAGCCCGGCGATACTCACGGTCAGCTGTTAGTCACACCGATGCCTGGACGACAAGAGGACTACCGAACTCGGGAGGATCACCCTCGGCAACGTTATGCACCCGACAGTGGTGCCACGCATGGCATCGTCTATATGGCATTCTCTCGGAGTGTCCGAGGCAACCGGAAGGCGCGCGGTACTCCCAGCGGCAATCTCCGCTATGTCCGTGCTGCAATCCGGCAACGCGACGTACAACTTGGTGTCATTCACGAACTTGACGGTCACAGCCGTTGTGTCGAACCAGAAGGCCATCACCATCAGGAACCCCACAAGTCCGACCACCAACGACGCTGCGATTGCCAAGACCCGCATCGGCCACGACCTCCGCGTCCACCACCATGTGTGCCCGTTCGTCGGCATCGAATCCACATCCACAAGAATGCCCGAAGAATCCGGCTTGCAGTTTGCGCGTCAGGTGATCTACACGGACGGCTTCAAAGTCGCCCGCGCCAGCCCTGGGACCACTGGGGTCTGGTCAAGAATGTGCCGCATCTCATCCAGCATCGACAGGACGGCGAATAACTCCAGAGCGTGCTGCTCGCAGTACAGGCCACCGGCCTCCACCCCAATGGCAGGCTCCTTGCAGCCGTGTGAGCGCACGTCGGGGTCATACAACAAGGCTACGCCCTAGGAGGCTGCCGATCCGTTAGCTCCAGTAGTCCCTAAACCGATGTGGCCGTGCCGCCAAGTGCAGAATGATGGCCAGTTCCATAGCGTGCTGCTGGCAATAGCGGCGCGACGAGACTGGCCGCCACCAGTCTGAGGTTTCCGATCCCTCTCCTGCCCACCGTTTGCATGATGCGCTCCTCGGAGCTACGCCGGATTGACGGTCAAGGTGAAGGCTTGGATGACGATGTACCTGGAGGTGCCACTCCCGAACGTGGCTGTGATCGTGAAGTGATACACCGTTGTCTTCTTCGCTCTAGGCGTACCGGCAATGGTTGCCATCCGGTTGTCTTCATTGATGAATCCGATGTCCTTCGGTAGCTTGCCTCTCTCAGTGATTAGAGGTATCGAATCTCCGATTGTCATTACTGTGAACCGGAAGTACGAGTGCGACAAGGCAGTCGCGCTATTCGGGCTGATTATCGCCTGAACCTCTGGGTTGACGCTGAAGCTCTGGGGCGTGCCAACTGCACCCGTGTAGTCAATGCCAGCGGCCACGGCGGCGGTCAGGGTGCAGGTGCCCACACCGACGAAGTCGACCGTGCCGGTGTCGCTGACTGTGCACACGGACAACGTCGAAGAGGTCACCGAGGTGGTCCCGTCACCGGTGGTGCTCACGCTCGGAACGAAGGTCTCTCCATAGATGGCCACCCCGGAACCCGGAATGTTCGTGATTGTGGGCGTAGAGGGTGTGGCGGGATTGACGGTGAAGCTCTGCTGGACCTCGGGGGCGGCAGCGTAGGTCAAGTTGCCAGCTTGGTTGGCGTCGATGGTGCATGCTCCGACGCCAATGAAGCTGACAATCGAGCCCACAAGGGAGCACACCGATGAGGCCGAGGAATCGACACCCAAGGTTACGAGGAGGCCCGAAGAAGCCGTGGCTGAGACCGTGTACGTGGGACCATCGAAGACAGCAGCCGACGGAGCAACGGATGTGAAGGTGATCGTCTGAGGTTCGTTGCAGCCTGTGGCGCCTCCGCTAATGGTGATTGGCACCGATGCTGAGACGGTTCCAGCAAGGACGGTCGTATTCGGCTCGGTCACAGTGAGGTTCTGAGTACCGGGAGCAACTCCAGATGGAATCACAAAGTTCCCGCTCAGCGTGGGTGAGACGAGTGGACTGGGAGGGCTGTAGTTGTACGAGGCGACACTGATCGACGCCGAGGTGGTGTCGGGCGCTACTCCACCGACGGACACGTCCGTCGACGTGATCGGGGTGACAGATCCGGCGTTACCCCACCAGCCCCCACCCCCGGTGAATGTCACCTGTTGGCCGGGGCAAGCACTCGTCGGACTGATGGAGAGGGCAGGCGTCTGGGGGGTCGGCTGGCCGGTGTACTGGAGCGTCGCCGTCCCGTAGGAGGCGGAGGTGGAAGGGTCAGCCACGCTGAGCAGGCATCCCACCTCGCCCGCATTCACTTCGGCCTGGGTGGGCGGGCAGACCCCGTTGGGGTCAGCGTCCGCGTACGGCGAGGGCACGTGGAACGACGTCGCCAAGTTACCCGAGCTGTTGCTCTTGGCCCCCTGCAGGGCGCCGATGTCGGCTTCGGCAGTCTGGTTGGCGGACGAGACCAGTCCCGACAGGGCGCTCGTCTCGACCATGAGGATGCTGAGTTTGGGCGGCATGCCGGAGCAGGAGACCGAAATCACCCCTCCCGCCGTGACGCCGGTGACCAGACCTGCCTGCCCGTTGAAGGTGCACGAGGCTGCCGCCGCCGCCGTATGGGCGCCCGCAACGACGCCGGTGACCGTGAACAAGAGCCCGCTGCACGCAAGTAGGACTCGGGTCGACCGACTTGAGTACCTCGTCCGATTCGCTGATTTGGTCTTTGCCCGCATGGTGTCCCTTTCCGCTGTGACCGCCTCACGCTACGGGACAAAGCACCCGGCCACATCACCACATTTGGGACACGGCCCACCGGGTTGGTGTCAGCCTTCGCGTGCGGCCAGTGCCGCCCTGACCGTGGAGGCGTACCAGGCCTTGCCGCCATGGGCAGTGGTGACGCCGTCAGCGTTGAGTCGCTCAGCCACATCCCTCAGGGACCGCCCGGCCCGTCGCTCCCTCCGAATGCGCTTGATGACGGCGTCATCGACGAGTAGCGGGCGACCCAGCCTCACTCCCTGGCCCTTCTTCACGGCCAAGGCATCTCGGGTCCGCTGGCCGATCAGGCGTCGTTCGAACTGAGCGAAGGTCGCCATGACGTTGGCGATCATCTCCCCGGACGGAGTCGTGGTGTCGACCCCGAGGTCCAGAGCGACGAGGGCCCACCCTCCCAAGCGAGCGTCCTCCATGAGCCCGGCGAAGTCCAGAAGGGAGCGAGACAGGCGGTCGAGCTTGGCCACAACGAGAGCACCAGCCTCACCGCCCCTGACGGCCTCCAGGGCATCGTCAAGGGCCGGGCGTCCCGTGAGGGTCTTACCGCTCGCTCCGGCGTCCTCGAAGACCTCGACGAGGTCCCAGCCCCGGCGTGAGCACTCGCCCTCGATGGCGGCTCTCTGAGATTCCAGCCCGAGACCCGACGTCGCCTGCTCGTCCGTACTCACGCGTGTGTAACCGACCACCCGACGGCCTGGGACCTTCTTCCTGCTCACCTCTCAAGTGTACAGTCAACGACCGTTGCGTGTACAGAGTGAGCCTTCTTGCCTTCACGGCGCGTGGTCGGCGGGTGGCGGCTGGACCCCCAAGGCCTCCTCCCAGCCGACGAGGGTCCCCTGCAGACGACGAAGCAAGGCCACCTCGCTCGGGGTGACTGCGTCCAACTCTCCGGCATCGACGGCGTCGAGCAGCTTCCGAAGGGCTTCGGACGCTTCCCTGACGGCTTCCCGACTCGGAGGGCGCTTCTCGGCCATGGCGTCATCATGTGCCAACGAACAATGCTGATGCGTGACTCAAGCGCCTTCCAGAGCAGAAGCGGCTGGCATCGACCCCAACACGGTGTCGGGCCACTCGTTGCGGGCTAGCTGGGGTGTCGGAGCGGGCCATTGCAGCAACGACTGGTCACAAGTCGATGACAGTGCTGAGGGGCGACATCCGGGATGGGAGCTTGTTCACAGAGAACGGCGGCTGCGGCAGTCGGGCTGTAGGTCACGACCTACTTCCAGGCCAGACTCCTAAGCTCCTCCTTTCGTTGACGGTGTGGGTCAGATCAAGGACATGATTATCTGCGTAGGAACGAACGAGGAGGCGCTTGGAATGGGTCCAGTCATCGGGGTGCCTGACGAGGTGGCACAAACGATCAAGGAGACGACTGACCTTGTTGAGGTCGACGAGGTACTGCCGGATGTCATTGACGAACCCGACGTCCAGCTAGGGGGTACGCCCTTCGGAGACGTCTTGCTCCTCACTGAGACGTCCAAGCATGGATATGGAGTCCTGGTGGACATCATCACGGCTTACGCGAAGAACGCCCCACGACCGTTTGAGATGACTGTGATGGATAAGCAGGACAATCCGCACGCGTTTCCCAATCAGATCGACATAAATGGCGAGTCGATCCGAGATCATCTGAAGCTGGCCTACTACGGAGAACCAGGAGATCGTCGCCCCTTGATCCGAGACGAAGACAGTTCTTCCTCATGATGGAGTTACCGCCTGAAGCCAAGGACGCGACCGGCACGGTGCAGGAGTGGTACGCCGATGAGGGTTGGGGCGTCCTCGTCTCGCCTGAAGTCAAGGGAACGGTGTTCGCCCTCTTCTCGGTGCTTGACCTTCCAGGGAATCAGTACCGGGAGCTTGAGGCTGGTCAGCCGGTGTCGTTCAAGTACACGACTCCCGGGCAGGACGGATGCGACCACAGTGCCCAGTACGTCAAGCGGCTCGGGTCCGTAGACAGCTGAGCACTCCTTCGGCCCGGTTGACCACATCAACAACAGCCGAAGGAGTGTCGCCGGGCGATAGCGTCGACAACGGGCCACAGTTCAATGACTGTTGCTGAGGGGCTACATCAGAGATGGGAACCGGTTCACGGGGAAGGCTGCGGCGGCGATCGGGCTGTAAACGTTCAACCTGACTAGAGTCCGAAAGAGATGACGCAAGAAGGAGGAATCATGGACGATGGGACGCCAATCTCGTATGAAGGACTTGAAGTAGGCACGCCAGTCGTCGCTTCAACGGGGTCGGAGTTCGGGACCGTCGAGCACGTTCTTCAGATTCCCTCACTTGATCTTTTCGACGGGATCGTCGTCAAGACAAAGCATGGCGCGCGTTTCGTCGACCGCGATCAGATCACGGACATCACCACGACGCTGGTTCGATGTGCGCTGACTGATGAGGAGGCGGAATCCCTTCCAGCCCCTCACGGCACCCGGGCGCTCCGTCCCGATTTCACTCAGGACGAGGGCCACTCGCTTACGGCCTGGTATGGACGGATGTTTGGCCGCCAGCACTGGAAGCAACTCGACTAGGGCCGCGCCCTCCCGGGGTTCGCCGGACCCCTTCCACGTAGGCTGTCGGGGAATGACAATCGGTAGAAACGGAACCGTGATCTGGTGCAATGCGTCGGGCTGCCAAGGCCACCTAACGATTCCACTGGCCTTGATCGACCAGCCAGCCGAGAGTCAGCGCCGTTGGGCTGCTCGGAAGCACTGGACGACGGACCTCGGCCATAGCTTGGATTGGTGCGCAAGGCACCCTCAGCCACCCGAGGCGCCCTGGTCACATTGACCCACTACCGATCCCTCTTGCCCACTTGCCCACTTGCCTTGTTGCCCTCTTCCGATATCAGGATCAAGAGAGCAATCGTGCAAGGGGTCGGCATGGGGACCGGCCCGCGTTCGGTAGGTAAGTCAGGTTTGATCCCGTGCCCACTACCCTCTCGTCCTCTTGCTCTGTTGCCCTGTTGACCCTCAGTTCAAGAAGGCAATCGTGCAATCGATCTGGCGCAATGGGCGGCGAGTACTCGCATCCAGACAGATGCCGTCACCGATGACAGCAACTTCGGCGGGCGGTACGATGACAGTGTCCCAAAGGACCCGTAAAGGGACCGAAGGAACAGAGGCGCAGACCCCGGGCGGCAACGTTCGGGGTCTGTCGCGTCCGGCTCGGCATCCCTCGGGAACCCGCCAAGAGAACCAAAGGAACAGAGGGAAGTCAAAGGCAACGTCAAAATCAAAGGCATCTCTCGCGTCTCGCCCACCTACTCACCAATCGGGGTGTCGGCCTCTTCATCGTCCCGTGAAAGGCGAATGATCCACTCGGCGAGACAGTGCTCGCAAATGTACGCGTCACGACCCGAAACGAGCTTGCCGCTCTCAGGGGGCTGTCGTCCACAGAACGAGCATTTGACGAGTGTGCTTTGCTCACTGCCACTCAGGGTCAATACCTCCCGGAAGGACCTCGTCATGTCACGACGACGTTCACCCACTGTTTCCGTGCCCTCGTGGCCGGAAAGCAACTGGATAACCTGCTGCCGTACCCGCACCAGGTCGGCCCCCAAGCTCACAAGCACTTGGCACGCGACGCCCTGCCCTTCTCGCACAAGGCCGAGAAGAATGTGCTCTGTCCCGATGTAGTTGTGGCCGAGTTGGAGGGCCTCCCTTAGGGATAGCTCCAAGACCTTCTTGGCTCGGGGTGTGAACGGAGGCGACCCGGTCGGTGGGGTGCCGGACAGCCCGATGGTCTCCTCCACTCGTTCGCGTACAGATTCCAACGAGATGGCCAAATCGGCGAGCGCCCTGGCGGCGACGCCATCTCCTTCGTGGATCAGGCCAAGAAGGATGTGCTCGGTCCCGATGAAGGCGTGGTTGAGCAGGCTCGCCTCTTCCTGGGCCAGTACGAGGACCCGGCGGCCTCGGTCGGTGAAGCGCTCGAACACCTGTACAGGATCGCACTCGGCGAACTGGCCTGCCATGAAGCCGTCCACCCTGACTCGATGACACCGCCTATGGCGCTCCAACGTCTCTCGCCCTAGCCTGGGGCCCTCGGGGGGAGCTTTGATGGAGTCGAACCCAAGGGGGGCCAGAAATGAAACGCACACTCATTTTTCCAAGCGCAATGGTTGGGGTACTGGCGCTGGGTATTACTGGGGCGCTGGCTGTAGCTCCGTCGGCGGGGGCGGCGTCGTTGGGTTCCGGCGTAAAGACGGGCTCCACCTGGACGCTCAACATCACGCCTTGCACGGTTGTCAGTTTCGCCAAGCACCACAAGTTCACCGACGACGCTGGGGACGCCGGGACGTGGAAGAAGCCCATCTATACGGCCAATATCAACATGACCTTCGTGTCCGGTCCCAATGCCGCCGCCACCTTCAAGGGCACGTACTCGAAGGCGTCCGGTGATTATTCGGGCAAGTTCACGACACCGACCATGATGTCCACGGTGACGCTGACCCCAGGCGCAACGGCAGGTTGTTGACCGGAATCTCCGCGACCGCTCGGTCCACGAGACCCAGGGCCACGGAGTTCCACGGCTGGTTTGTATCCCAATGACAAGCAAGGGGATCGTCGCGAGAAAAGGAATGCCATGCGTCGTTTGATCGGAGCGGCAATAGTCGCCATTACCCTTTCGGTACCGGTGTCGGTCACAACATCCAGTCCTGCGTGGGACCACGGCGCGCGGCCCGACCAAGTACACATGGACATGGCATGACGGCACGACCACCATCGTCTCATTGACTGACGTCAAAGCAGGGACATGTCCGGTGGGATATGGCGCGTACACCGATACGGGAACCGTGACAGGCGGCACCTCGCCGTACACACAGGTGGGCGACTCCATACAACTGATTGCATGTCGGAGAAAGGCCCCTGTGTACATGGGCGCCCTGCGGCTGGCTTCTGACACGACGGCGTCACTGTGAACTGATAGGCGAGGGCGCGAACCGTGTCCAATGTCGCAGGCCCCGCGCAGCCTGCTTGCCCAGGAGCACCGCCAGTCCGCCGAGGAACTCGGTGGACGTGAGTCATGAGGCGGAATCGTTGGGTTGATTGCAGTGACCAAGGTTGTGGCATCTTGTTCATTGATCGAGCTTTCACGTACTCACACCGACGAAAGCGAATCGCCCCTTGTTTGATCCACCACCTTGGGGAAGACTGCGGGCATTCCTCCCTGGCATTTCGCGGGAGGCTCAATCGAACGGGGGATCAAAATGGCCCGAAAGACTGTCCTCATCCTCGCATCACTCGCCCTGCCATCGCTTCTCTTGGTCACGGTGGGGTCCGGCGTCGCCCAGGCCGCGCGTAGCAACCCGGTCCTCCTGGGCAGCGTGACATGCAACGCCGCCAACGGTGTGTGGTCCGGCCATGTCGCTTTTTCACCACCCCTTATAACCGGCGGGACCGCGAACGTTGAGCACATCAAGTTCGTCGCAAAGCTGGGCAACACCGTGAACCCGTGCCGGACCAATGCTGGCAACCCACAAACCGGAGCAATCACCGGGAAGCTAAAGATCGTCAGTGCCGGGAATGCCAACGACTGCGCCACCATCTTTAGCGGCGCTGCACTTCCTGCTCCCATTGCCCCCCCCTCCAAGATCAAGTTGCACTGGCTGGCACCTGCGGGCACACCGACTACCTGGCAGCCACCTGGGCCGTTTGTCGTTGTCGGCGCACTCGCTATGACCAGCATCACCATCAACGGCGCTGCGGTGACGGGGTCCTTCTCGCCGTTCGTCGGCCCCACGACGACCCTTTCTGACGCGGGTTGGGCCGCGACCGTCGCGGCAGGGTGCGGATCGGTGGCCGGACTACGCATCCTGACTCTGGGCACCTCGGCGGGCATGTGGTGAACCTATAGAGTCGTCGGCGAGGCTTGTGACTCTGGCGCAGTCGCAGCTTGCTTGCCCAGGAGTCCAGTCTGTCCGCCGAGGAACTCGGCAGACATGTGACATCAGAGGGCATCCGAACCTCCAATCGGCGGCTCTATCTCAGTTCCAGGCGTCATAGTTGATCATCAGAATGCCAACGTGCTGCCTCGTCACAAGCATGACGACCTATTTCCTGATGACCCGGGCCAGCAGCGTCGTGGGAGCCATCTTCCGGCAAAGGCCGCGTCGCAATGCCAAGTGTGTCGGCGAACACAGTCTTTGTGTCGCCTTGGCGACGGACAGATCCCGGCGGGCCCTGTACTGTCACACCTACGGCTGAACTGCAACGAGTGCGGGCCGATCAGGTGCACAGCCCCAAAGGGAGGTACGACATGCTCCGTCACAAGATGCTCCTGGGCGTGTCGGCTGCTGTCCTGGCCACGTCAGCCTCGATGGCACTCGGAACGTCGGCGCTCGCGGGGCCGACGGGCCGTCTCACGGCGACCCCCAACCCGGTCACCGCCATGGACGGCATTGTTCACTTCAGGCTGGTTGGCCACCACCTACCTCGCCCTGGTCCCTATACGATTTATTCAGCACAGCTAAAGGCCAGATGCCTGAGCCAGAACGTGGACGGCACTGTCGTCACACCGAACCACGCTGGCCATTTCAGTTACAGAGCGGAGGCCTCAACCTGTGCCGTGGGTAGCAGCGTGATTGAGGTTGACCAGACAGCGGCTCCCTACTGGACGTTTATCGTGACGCTGACAGTCAAGTAGGCGTTGGGCCAACCTCCGTCGGAGGCCCTGTCGAGTTGCGGATAGGTCAGAAGCGGTCTTGGTCGAGGTGAGCCTGCTGCCCAAATGTCGAGCCTGCCTGCCAGGAGCACAGTCTGTCCGCCGAGGAACTCGGGGGACGTGACTCCAAACGACTGGTCCGTCACTCCGACTCGTCGACAATCGGATCGTGCTCGCCGGGCGGAGGGAGCGGAAGGGTCGGCGCTGGCGCCAGCCTGACCCCAACCTCTTCAACGTGATTCAGGTTCATGCCGTTGCTCTCGTCTACCGGGTAATCGGCGTAGACGTATGGGAAGTATCCCGCTTCCGCAACACCGAGCATCTCCACAAACCACCCGGCATACGGCCAGTCCCAACCCTTCCCTGCTTCAGCAATCTCGGGGAACCGTTCTACGAACGTATCTGCCAGCTGACGAGCGTTGGCGGTAGTGCGATCTTTCCAATCAAGTAGAGGTTCTCGCTGCCACTCGTATACGTCGCCACGAGTCGATCCCAATCGGCCAGCTGCGCTCCATGGGTTCGTAACGTGTTGCTGGCGGGGGTGATCGTACAGCGCCAATAAGCTCCTGATGCGGACATGGCGGGAACGACCCGGAGGCGTTGGTAGTGCCGACGATTTTTGAATCTCCCCAGACATGATCACTGAAATTCCCCACCCTTGAGCGTCGGGTTGGGCCTGAGGGTCCACCAATGCGAGCGGGGCCCCTTCGAGGCTGGCGGTTCCTATGCCAACCAGCCCGAAGGGACCCGCCCGTCATGCTCACACAAGGGGAAGACGTGGAAGCACATGCACTGCGAGAGCGGGGCTGGTCCATCTCAGCCATCGCCCGCCACCTGAATCACGACCGCAAGACCGTCCGGGGCTATCTGAGCGGCGAGCGCCAGCCGGGGGTCCGGCGGACCTCCACGGTCGATCCGCTGGCGGTGGTCGAGCACTACATCCGGCTCCGGTTCTCCGACGACTGCCACGTCTGGGCCAGCGCCCTCTATGACGAAGTGGTTCCTCTCGGCTACACGCTCAGCTACCCGAGCTTCGTCCGCCAGATCCGGCTCCGGGGTCTCCGTCCGCACTGCGAGGCGTGCCGAGGGGTGAAGGGTCGGGACACTATCGAGATCGACCATCCTGCCGGCGAAGAGATCCAGTGGGACTGGTTCGAACGCAGAAACGCTCCCTGGGGCGGCACCGCCTATGTCCTTCTCGGGACGTTGCCGCACTCGGGACGCATCCGGGGGGTGTTGTCGGAGTCCATGGACCAGCCCCATCTGATCGAGGCCATGGACAAGGTCATGCGTCGTCTGGGCGGGACCGCCCATGTGTGGCGCACCGACCGTCTCACGACCGTGATGAAGCTCGGAACCCGTGACGTCCAGCCCAGCTTCGCCCCCGTGGCCAAGCACTACGGGGCCGTCGTGGAACCCTGTCCGCCGAGACGGGGCAACCGCAAGGGGTCGGTCGAGTCCTCGGTGCGCTTCTGTTCGGGGCGGTGGTGGCGCACGCTCACGGCCACCGACCCCGAGTCGGCCCAGATCTCGCTCGACCGCTTCCTGGCCACCACGGGCGACGACCGCCAGCGCCGAGGTGCGAACGGCGAGCGCACCACGGTCGGGGCGCTGGCCGACAGCGAACCGCTGATGGCGCTGCCGTGGGCGCCCTACCCGGCCACGATCTGTGTCGAGCGCACCGTGGCCGACAACGCCACGGTGGCCTTCCGGGGCAACCGCTACTCGGTGCCGCCGGGGATGAGCGACACGGTGCTCGAGGTGCGCCACCGGCTGTCCACCTCCACGCTGGAGGTGCACGGCGCCTCGGGAGCACTCGTCGCCCGTCACGCCCTGGCCCCGGCCGGGTCCGGCATCGTGCACCGTCTGCCCGAGCACCGTGCCGCCCTCGAGACGGCCGTGCTGGCCGCCTTCACCACCAAACGCCCCTGTGACCGCAAGGCCAACCGGCCGCCCGGTCCCGAGGCCCTGGCCGAAGCGGCCCGGCTTCTCGGCGCCGACGGTGCCGACGTCGTGGTCGACCTGGCCGTCTATGGGGAGCTGGTGATCGCGTGAGCGAAGACTCGATCTATCAGACCCTGCGCAGCCACCTTGCTTATCTGCGTCTGGCTGCCGCCGCCGAGGCGCTCCCCGGCGCACTCGACCACGCCATGAAGACCAAGCTCACCCACACCGCCTTCCTGGAACGGCTACTCGGGGTCGAGGTGGCCTCCACCGAGATCCGCCGACGGGCCAGCCTGGAGCGCTTCGCCTCCCTGCCGTCGCCGTGGCGGCTCGAGGACTTCGACTTCGACGCCCAGCCGTCGGTAGACAAGAAGACGGTGGACGACCTGGCCACCCTGCGTTTCCTGGAGGATGCCACCAACGTGCTGTTCATCGGCCCTCCCGGTGTGGGCAAGACCATGTTGGCGGTGGCCCTGGCCCGGGCGTCGATCGACGCCGGCTATCGCACCTATTACACGACGGCGGCCGACCTCGTGGCTCGCTGTCACCGGGCTGCCCTCGAGGGTCGATGGGCCACCACCATGCGTTTCTTCGCCGGACCCCGGCTACTCGTCATCGACGAGGTGGGCTACCTGCCGTTGGCCAACGAGGCCGCTGCCTCGCTGTTCCAGGTCATAACGACCAGGTATCTGAAGAGCTCGACGGTGCTCACCACCAACCTGGGCGTCGCCTCCTGGGGCAAGATCTTCGACGACCCCATGGTGGCTGCCGCCATGCTCGACCGGCTACTGCACCGAAGCGTCGTGTTCAACATCAACGGCGACAGCTACCGGATGCGGGCCCACAGGGCCCGGTCGGAGACGATCCGCAAGGGGGTGCCGCCGCCAGAGAAGCCGACGACAGAGGAGTAATCTCAGCGACATCCCACCCCGGCGATCAACTGGGGAATTTCAGTGATCGACAGTGGGGAGTTTCCGAGATCGGCGGCAGTAGCCCCTCTTGTGTAGTTCTCCAACCATGGAAGGCACCCTCTGAGAACGCCGCCTGGTCGCTGATGGGTCTGTCATCTTGAGATCTTGCCGTGCCCACTGCTGGAATACCAGTGGCCGTCGAAGTGAGATAGGACCACGTCCTATCCGTGTCTGTCAGGGACTACAAGTAGCTGGGCACACGCCGCACACCAGTGTCACACTGGCCTCTGTGACTCTTGAAGATCACCACGAGGAGGCAGTGTGCGAGTTTGCCGCCGAGCGCCTGACCGCGTGGCGCAATGGCGGAACCCTCGTAGTCGACGCCTATCCAGATAAGGAGGATCGCCAGAATCCAGCGGTCGACCTACTCGCTCATGACGCCATCGGACCGATGGCAGTCGAGCATACGACCATCGAGGCGTATGAGAACCAACTCCACGACAACCGAAGGATCAACGAAGCCTTCGCCGGTTTTCCCGAGCGATTCGGACGTTCCCTTGCTTCGCCCGGCACGTACACTCTCGCGATCCGCACCAGGGGTGGCCACGCCTTCCCACGGAAGGATCAAGTCGAGGCCCTGGACCGGCTCAAACAGTGGGTGCGTGCCCAAGTACTCCCGGAGCCTGAGGTACCGCAAAGGGCTCCGAACAACGTCGTCGCTCAACCACCCGATGTGCCAGTACCAGTCACCCTGTTCCGCACGCGAGGTGACCCAGCCGCCGATGGCTCATTGCAAGTGGCGCTGCTTCGTTCAGAGGACCACCAGGAACAACGCGTCGCACGGATATCAAGGGCTCTGGAGGCCAAGCTTGAAAAGCTGGAAGCTGCCCGTCCCGAGGCTGGAGTGACTCTCCTCGCCTTAGAATCCCGTGACTTCATCATGAGCAATCCTGTCGTCATAGCCCAGGCCGTGTTCCGCGCTGCTGACGAGGAAACCTTGCTACCCGACGCAATCATCCACGTCGACACCACGGCAGGCCCAGACCACTGGATCGATTACTACGTCAAGATCGGTGATTGGTGGTCCGAAGCGGCACGAGGGATCTAGCGAGTTCAGCCGGGCCTCGACAATGATTCCCGCCTTCGGCCTGACCATCTGTGGGACACAGGGCGGGTGCCGCCGACCTGGATGACGCTCGCCGCACCGTTTTCTCCATCGCCGCAGTCAGCTTGGCCATTGTGACCGGAGGTCACGATGGACTGAGATGACAAGGCGGAGCCTCGGCGAGGGAGAGAACGTGCGCGAGTGGAGCCGAAGGCGACACGTAGGCCGTCTTCTGGGGGCGGCGGGCGGGGCTGTGGGTCTGTTGGGGTGAAGCCCCGACATTGGTCAGGCAGCGCTCTCAAATGACTGAGTACGTCTCAAGTCCTGGCTGTCCCAGTGAGGTGAGATGGGATCAGGAGCGGCTCGACCGAGTCCCCGCGCAGGCGCAGCCTGCTTGCCCAGTGGCACCGCCTTTCCACCGACGACACTTGCGGCGTAGCAGGCATCGCGCTGCGTGAAGGCCGGCAGCCGTTCGGACTTAACTTAACTCATGCGAAGACTTGGTGTGGTGTCGAGGACATTCATGCTTTTCGCCATATCAGGTGTTAGGCGTGAAAGAAAGGGAGTCCTCGTGCGGCACACCTTTGACGTTTACGCTGACATTATTGACGCACAGGCGGATCGTCCAACTGTCACCGGCCACGCTCTGGTCATAGGGGTCCGCGCTTGTGGCCGTAACAGTTCCTTGCCAATAGTCGAGAGTCCAGTTGGTTGCGCACGTCGATTGACCGTCATTGCCAGTGCTGGTCGGTGAGCCGAAGACAACTTGGTCGCCGGTGCCATTGCGCCAAAAGAGCGGACCGCCTCCATTTATGGAAGGGCCAGAAATCGTCACGTTGCCGTACCCCGCGGGTGGCTTTGAGTGGCACCTCGATCCTTTGAATGTGACAGCACCGTTCATGTTCCCGCTGACCTTGGTGCAATACTGGAACGTCCGCGTTGTCGCTCCCGCCGGTGTGGCGAGAGCAAGAACAGAGCCCGATGCCAGTACGGCCAGCATTGTCACAACGGCTACGCGAAGAAACGTACGATGCATGTGATCCCCCTAACATATGCCGTCGGAGACGTTCCGATCCTCGACTTCCCATCGTTTTCTTACGGGAGTCGGGCGGGACACCCGAAAGAGACTTGATTATCGTTAGTTGTGCTGCAAACGAATGTGAGGGCCACCATCGAGCACGGACCATTACCCGCCACGGAAAACTAACCGCGACTTGAGCGTACGGGAAAAGTTCTTTGGCTGCAACGGCCCCTCGCAGGGATCGAACTGGTTGGACGGAGGATGGGCAGCGACGATGCACTTCTCGTGAGCGGATCGAGCGGGAACCAAGTCTGTGGCGTTCACGTCAAAATCGTTTGACAGGCCTCGAACCCGGTGAAAGCGTTCCGGCATAATCGCCAAGCGGTAACGATGCTACAGCCCAACTAACAAGGCGGGACAACTATGAGCGAGAACCCGAATGAGAACAATGGGCTCACGCCCTGTGCGGAAGTTGAGGCGCCAGAGTCCAATGAGGCTGGTGGAGCGCGAGGTGAATCCAACGGACGTTATGGGCGTCGGGCACTGATGCTCGGAGCGGTGGCTGGGGTTGCCGGTGCCGCCGGTCTGGCCGCCGATGCAGGTACTGCCGGAGCTACCGAGGACAGTGCCGTTCTAGCCGGTGAAACGAATACGGCGACGAGCACAACCGAGGTGACGACGAGCAGCGGGAGCGGGTTGTACGGAATCAGCGGCGCAGCGAGCGGGATCTCCTACACCGCCGGAGTGGTCGGTGACAGCGACACCCAGGACGGAGTCACTGGACTTTCGAGCTACAACAACGGCGTCAGTGGCTTCGTTGCAACCGGGGGAAACAACGGCGTCTACGGCGCTGACACCACTCCTGGCGGTGCACGAGGCGTCCACGGAGCTTCCGCTAAGGGAACCGGTGTCTACGGTGAGAACGGTACGGGCAGTAGTGGACAGAGCGGCGTGTACGGAAACGACCAAAGCACGAGTGGCGGATACGGCGTCAAGGGTTACTCCGGTGCTGCTATCGGAGTGTACGGGCAGAGCGTCGGCACGAGCGGCTTTCTTGGGTCGAACAAGGCCGGAGTGATCGGCGACAGCAGCACCAACGGCGGCGTCTCTGGACTCTCGAGTGGTGGAGATGGCGTCTTTGGGGCTACTTCCGCGATTGGTAAAGCCGGCGTGCAAGGTAATGACATAAGTTCCGGCGGCGGATACGGCATTATTGGATTCTCCCAAAATGGCACTGGGGTTTCCAGTCAAGCGAATGCTGGCCCCGCCATCGATGCCGTGACCTTTGGCGATACCTTCGCCGCCGTCATCGGAGCTGACTTTAGTCCCGGCGGCGGATACGGCGTCAGCGCATACTCCGAAAACGGCACGGCACTCACGGTGGCGGGCAAGGCCAACTTCTCGCGAAGCGGTCTGGAGTCAATAGCCGCAGGCAACAAGTCAGCGACCGTCACGGGTGTTACTCTCACGGCGTCGAGCCTCGTGTTGGCCACACTGCAGAACAGTCTTACCAAGGTGTAACTATTCAGGTCTCCTGAGCCCGCAATCCACCACCTGGGAAAACGCCGCGCGTAACGTGGGGAATTCCACCTGACGACGACTCCCCGTTTGATGACACCCCCTCGTACGAGGAACTGACCGAACAGGTCGCCGCCCTCGAGTTCGTCACCGAGAAGCAGGCGACACTCATCGCTGCGCTCGAATCCAAGATTGCCGATCTGGAGCAACGTCTCGGCCGCAATCCGCGCAACTCGTCGATGCCACCATCAGCAGAAGGGCTGTCCAAACCGCCCAACCGGGCCGAACGACGAGCGGCGGGGCGACGAGCGGGCAAGCAACCAGGCGGCGAGGGCAAACACCTGGCTCAGGTGGCCGTTCCCGACGAGGTGGTGACCCACCGTCCGGGGGCATGCACCGGATGTGGCGCCGGACTGGAAGGTGCCGAAGTCATCGGCACCGAACGCCGGCAGGTCTTCGACGTGCCCGACATCTGTGTGCGCGTGGTCGAGCACATAGCGGAGCGTCGTCGGTGCCACTGTGGATGCGAGACCAAGGCGTCCTTCCCGGACGAAGCCACCGCCCCGGCCGCCTATGGCCACGGGGTGCGGGCGCTCGCCTCCTACCTGGCCGTCTATCAGCACCTGCCCTACGGGCGCATGGCCAAGCTGTTCGGTGATCTGCTCGGGATCGAGATATCGGTGGGGGCGCTGGCCCAGATGGTGGCCGAAGCCGGAGAGTTGACCGGTCCGTTCACCGACGAGGTGCGGTATCTGCTGCAACAGGCGAACGCCGTGCACTTCGACGAGACGGGGGGCCGGGTGGCGGGGAAGCTCCACTGGGTCCACAGCGCCTCGACAGCTTGGCTCACGCTGCTTGATTGTCATCCCCGTCGTGGTCGGGCAGCCATGGACGAACTCGGGGTGATCGCACAGATGTCGGGCATCGCCCACCACGACGGCTGGAGGCCCTACCGCGCCTACGACGTCGTCCATTCCCTGTGCAATGCCCACCACCTCCGGGAACTGGACGAGATCGGCTGGATCAGCCACCAGTTCTGGGCCAACGACATGGCGACGCTTCTGTGCGAGGCCAAGGACATGGTGGAGACAGCCCAGGCGAAGGGAGCGACCCGCCTCTCCGACAGCACCCTGCACTCGATCCGCGTGCGCTACGGATTGGTCATCGCCGCCGGTCGACTTACCAATCCCGGCCCGCCCTCGCTCAAGCGTCACGGCTACGAGAAGAAGGCCTACAACCTTCTCGTTCGCCTCGACACCCAGCGTGCCGATGTCCTGCGCTTCGCCTCGGACTTCCGCGCCAGCTTCGACAACAACCAGGCCGAGCGCGACATCAGGATGGTGAAACTGCAACAGAAGATCTCGGGTTCGTGGCGCACACTCGCCGGTGCCCGCACCTACTGCGCCATCCGCAGCTACGTCTCCACGCTGCGCAAGCAGAACCAGGACATTCTGGGCGGGCTGCGTCTCCTCTTCGAACACCGACCCTGGCTACCGGTTCAGATCTGAACGTGGCAACGACCGTGGGGCTATGCCCTCAAGTCGGCCTGGGGACCTGAACAGTTACCAAAAAAGCAGAGTGACAGTAGTCATCTGTGAAACGCACTCCTCTGGCCAATGTAGAGGCCGTGGTCAGGGCGTCAGCCAGGTCGCTAAGACTCTGTTGGGGACCGATACCTCATCACGGCGACGGAACTGATCGGCCACGGCGGCGTCCCGGCAGCGTCGCCCACCGGACACCAGCCAACGTCCTCACCCGAGGCTCGGTGCAGTAACCCGCACGAAGGCCAGATACTCAAACCGTCCGAGGGCTCTGAGCCTGGGGCCGGCAACACCAACTCAACCGTCCCATCCGGGTGTCTCTGAATCCCCTGGGGCCGACAAGTCGTTTCATATCCGTTAGGAATCGGCCAGCCGGGAATCAAGAGGACCCCGCTGTGACACGTTGGGCACGCGCAGCACAGTGGCTGTGACAATGGCACAACTCAAGATTACGCCGTGTGCCCAATGTCGTCCGGTCGACCAGCTGTCCTGCGATTACCCACTGAGTGCGATTGACCGACGCCAGGCGCACCGCACCGAAAGATGAGGGAGGATGGCATCGTGGCATTTGGCCTTCCACCGATGGTTCAATCCGACGCTCCTCGGATGACGAGACGACAGAAGATCGCATTCGTGTTCTTTCTCTTGGTGGCGGGTGGGCTAGGGATTGCATCGGTCTTTGGCAACCTTGCGGAGATTGCTGGAGCCTGGGCGGTTGCCTCGGTGCTCCTTCTGATCGGTTTGCTCATTTTCATGATCAGGCGATCACGTCCAGCCAAGAAGACCGAATCCCCTTCGTAAACGGCGTGTTCGTACATGGTCCCGTCTGCCTGAGGGATCGCCGTCGGTCGCCAACCCGCTCGGTCGGTCGTCCAGCCCGATCAGCCGTCCGGCCCCTCACCACTGGTCACCATCGACGGACATCCACTCCGGGGTCGAGCCATTACGGGGTGAGATAGGCGTACTCGATCAGCTGGTCCGAACCCGACTTGTAGAAGATCGGATCGGCGCACTCCTGCTCCTTGTCGCCCACGCTGTTGGGGAAGGCGTGTTGCTTTGCTCGGAGACGCTGCCGTCTGATATGTGGTTGACCGTTGACTCCTCGGCAAGCCACGCATATGCTCGCCACAACCTGGTAAAGCGCGGATGGTGGCCAGGAAGGGAGCGGGGAATGCTGTCTCTCAAGTTGGGGATCATTGCCGGTGGCGTCGTGTTGGTACTTGGTACCTCAGTTGGAGTTTCCGGGGCGTCGGAACAATCGACGCCGAAGCCTCCCAAGGTGGCGATCGCGGCACCGAAACGAGTACATGGCGAGTTCTACAATCAAGCCAAGTATGCGGTGATTCGGGTCACGAATTTCCCGCCGGACACCTCCATCAGTTTCTGGGAGTGCGCCGTACCGACGCAATCAGACCCCAACAGGTGCGCCGAAAGCAACTGGGCGCAGGCAGACGGTACGACCAGTGCCACAGGTGCCTTCACCTTCTCGCGCAAGACGGGTTCGGGTATCAGCCTCTTGGGCGGTTTCTGGTTCAACGATCCTGACTCCGATAGCTGCGGAGCGAGTTCGGGGGGATCGGGCCCTTGCTACGTCACCGTCGCTGACACGAGTTCCGGGGATACCTCGATTAGTGCCTCGGTCGAGTATTGGTCGTATTGCAATCATTTCCAGGGATACAAGTGCTTTCCCAAGGCACCTCATCACTGACCACGGTTCTGGTGGGCTGTAGTGCATCTCATCCAGCATCGACAGGACGGCGAGCAACTCCAGAGCGTGCTGCTCGCAGTACCGGCCACCAGACTCGACGCCGATGGCAGACTCCCCGCATTCCGTGTGAGCGCACGCAGGGGCCATGCTCAAGGTTACGCCCTGGTCGCTACTGGGATGTCGGGTGAGGCTGTTGACGACACGGCATCCCCGAGTACAAGACGGGTGGTTGCCGATCCGAACCTGAACCTCCTACCCCCCTGCGCTCGGCGACAGGTGGAACCGAATCCATCCCACAGGCGTCTAAGCCCTTTGTAAAGTGGAGACGGAGGTAACGATGGGAAATCTGTGGCGAGTCTTGGTTGTGGTCGCCCTGTCGTTCGTGGCCAGCGCCTGTGAAGGCCAGCCACAGGCCATATCACACCGTGCGATCCCGAAACCGCCCTCCTCCATCACTGCCGGTGCGGCTACACACACCACGTCAACGCCACCCGCAGTCCTCGACGCTGTCCAAAACGCTGGATCATGGGACAGCGATCCTCACCCACAACAACCTGTTCAGTGGGTGCTCACCACCAACCAAGCCGCTGCTTCGATCAGGGGTGGGGAGACTCCGTCCGACTACTCGATCTACCTGGTGCAGATTCAGGGCCACTTCCCGTCGTGCACTCCGTGCACTGGCCTCTTGCCTCAACCACCGGGCACAGTGATCGTGCTGACCATTCCCGCTGACGGGAGCGCGGACGGCTCAGGTTTCTCATTTGGCAACAAGGTGAACAACTTGTCCACGTTGGGTGCCGTACATACATTCCGGCTGTAGGCGTCGGCTTTACTGGAGGGCCGGGTGGAATCGCCGGGTTCGGAGTGCCCGAGCGTGGCCTGACGGCGGTGAGTGGGGGGGTCGATATCACCCTGCTACAGGGCGTCTCGGCTGAGCCGTTCCACCACCCAGTCAGCCGGTCGGCCTCGTCGGCCAGGAGCACCAGCCGGATTCGTTGCGGGCCATACCCGGACAGCGCCCACGGTCCGTGGTCGACGTTCAGGGTCGGGCTACAGTCGCCGTCAGCCCGCGCCGATCCTCTCGGTATGCGTCGCACGTTGAAGGTAGGCCTGATCATCGCGTCGGGGTTGCTCGCGTCCGCATGCGGCGTGTCCGGTGGTAGGGCTAGTGACGCTGCTGGTGGTGGACCGGCGGTTACCACGCCAGCATCGACAACGAGCACGACGATCAGCGGCCCTGCAGCGATTCGCCAGTGGGAAGCTGCAAACGCAAGCGTGCTCTCCAACCTCGCAGCCGAAATCAATGACTTCGCTACCGCAGCGAGCCCCTGCTCATCCGAAGCCATCTCGACCTGTCTCGCCACAGTAGGAGCAGCGTGCTCAGGTCTTGAAGGGGCTGCTCAATCAGCCCAAAGTCTCCCGACAATCTCAGATGCCGCAGCGGAACAAGCATGGTCGGCGGCGGTCTCGGACTATATCCAAGGTGCTCAAGAGTGCACGGATAGCACAGGCACTGCGAACATCTCTTTGATCGAACAAGCCGCTCAGCAGTTGGCAGCCGGAAAGTCACAACTGCTGAACCTGAAGGACCTGGCCGGAAGTCCATGACCGCAAGGCTTCGCGCAAGCAGCCCAACACGGCTTCGACGTCGGGCTGTCAGCGAGTTGGGCACCGGGTACAGCCGCCGCAAGGACCGAACGAGGTCTGAGGACATTTCATGATCGCAGCTTTGTCCCCTCTTGGAGGTGTCGTCATCGGAATAGGTGTTGGGACTTTCGTCGTTGCTCCGGTCATCTACTGGTTTGTTGAACAGTCAAGCAAGGAGAAGCGATCTAAGGAAGAGTGGAGGAAGTCTGTCGACCGATACTTTGAGGAATAAGACGACACAGGCCTCATCTGCCAACACCAGAACGACGCCACCGCCCCCGATTCAGCACGACGCGCACCAGCACAGTTCTCGAACAGCGAATCCGATCTGACTCCTGTCGTCCACTCGACCCGCGCTCTACCTCCTCGCCTGCCGAAGTAAGTCCAACGGATCAAGCCTCAGTCGACTGGCGATGCGCTCAACGGCCTTGAGCGTCAGGTTCCGTTCTCCGCGTTCGAGCCCCCCGACGTAGGTTCGGTGGTAACCGAGCTTGTCGGCGAACTGTTCCTGGCTGAGACCACGGTCCTCCCGGTAGGCGCGCAGGTTGAGGCCGACCGTTCGCTGCAGTTGGCCCTCGGACACACCTGCAACCTGACGCCGATGCTACCTGGTGGTCTACATACTTATAAGTAGCACATTGGCTAAGCTTTGGGCTCATGAGCGACGTATCGCAAGGGCCAGGATGGTGGCTCGCGTCTGACGGGAAGTGGTACGCGCCCGAGCAATATGTCCAGCCTGCACCGCCCTCCCAAACCGCTGCAGACACTTCCTTGGTCGAGAAGAAGCAAAAGACCCAGTGGATCAACCGAGTCCCCGAAGATCGTCTCTATCAACCACCGGACGACGACCCCGAGGACCTGATCAGGCGCGAGGACGGCTACTGGTTGGCCGACGATGGCCGCTGGTACCCGCCAACTGTCAATCCTGAACCGATCACGGCTGACGGCCATTCACCTCCCGAGTACTCCGTTCATTCGAAGATCAGTGGGATGGCCATCGCCTCATTGGTCCTCGGGCTCGTCCCGGTCGTTCCGTTCGTCGGGTCAATCCTGGCCATCGTCTTTGGCGGGATCGCACGGTCCCAGATCAAGGACGCTGCCGTACGACTCCGTGGCGCCGCAATGGCCGCCTGGGGCATCGCCCTGGGCATCGTCAGCGTGGTTGGCACAGTGATCGTCATCGCCGTCCTGGTGGCCTCAGCGGCCCACTCAGGCGGCTCTTCGGGCTGGGACCCGGCTACCCACTTCGGTCTGAACCAGTCGTCCTACAACTCCGACTTCCAACTCGGGGAGACCGACTACCAGCTGTCCGTCTTTGGCGCCGACAACGGGCAGGCAGCGAAGTCGGCCCAGCAGATGTGCTCCTCCGGCACTGGCGATACCGGGGAGTTCGAGGCTTGCGAGGCTGGCTTCAATGGCGCAGTCGCTGCCAATGGCCCTGTGCCGACCCAGAGCCTGTATCAGCAGGGTTACAACGAGGGTGTGGCCGACGCCCAACAAGAGATGCAGAACGCGGCCCAGGGGGGAATCCCCAACACTCCCGACGAAGATTGTGTGTCTGGGGTCGGACCGGGCGACATAATGCCGACCACGCTGACCCCCGAGGAACAGGGCTGCGTCGCAGGGTTCAACGCCACGTTCCCCAACGAATACGGCACCAGCTCGTCGGGCTGAGGTGGGCTGACGGCTCAACCCCGCCGAGCACGGCCCACTGCCGGGAGCACTGTGGCCTTCTTCCTGGCCTTCGGTCGTATATACCCCGCTGCGCCCCTGACGCTCGACACCGTCCATTCGCTGGCCCCTCGAAGCGTGGCCACCTCATCGGCGTTCAAGGCGTCGGCAATGGCCTGGTACGTGCTTCCCTTCCTCCGCATGGACTGGATGCGCTTCACCAAGTCGAGGTCGTCGGCGACGGCGGCACGGCTGATGGCCCGGCCCTGTGCCCTGAGCGCCGCCAGGCCGTCTCGGGTCCTGGCTGAGATGACGTCTCGCTCCCATTCGCTGACCGCCGAGAAGACACTGCAGACAAGCTTTCCGCCTGGCGTGCTCGTGTCCACACCGACATCCACGGCGACCAATGACGCCCCGGTGGCGCTGAACCATTCCAGGAGGTCGGCAAAGTCCCTGACGCTCCGGCTGATCCGGTCGAGCTTGGCCGCCACGAGGCCGTCGACCTCCTTCGTGGCGATCCGTTCCAGAACCGACTGCAGCCCGGGACGGTCGAGAGACTTCCCAGACTCCCCCTCGTCCGTGATCACGTCCACCAGTTCCCAGCCCCGCCGCTGGCACTCGGACCGGATGGTGGCCTCCTGGGCGGCTATGCCGAGGCCGGACTCGGCCTGCTCCGTCGTCGAGCAGCGGGCGTAGCCGAGGACCCTCTGAGGCTGCGTTTTCACGGCTCCAGTATAGTGCAACTGGTCGGTTGCACAATCCCTCACCCCTACCCAGTCGGTTTCGGCCCTCAGCCAGGCTGACCTGCGACCGCTTCGAGGGCCGTAAGCGCCCCCTGAAGGCGTCTGACGAGAGCTACCTCTTGGGGCGTTGTGACCGTCAGTTCGCCCTCCTCAAATGCCACCAGAAGGCGGCGGAGGGCTTCAGCCGCTTCCGTGACGGCCTCCCCGGTCGGAGGGCGTGGGCGAGTAGCCACGTCACCATCATGAGCCGTCTGATGTTGCTGAAGGGGGACTACGGCGGAACGCGATGCCGAGATGAGCAACGGTCGAGCAGGGCAGACACAATGTTGGTGTGTCGAACGCTCCCACGGCCCCACCGGATGAGGCTCTATCCATTCTTGGTGACGGAGAGACACCACTCGCATTCGCGTGGGCTCGCGTCCAAAAGTTCGGCACGCGTTTCGGTACGCTCTATCCCATCGGCACAGTCATTCGGCTAGTCGATCTCGTCAGGAACCGACTGCACATGACGAAGCTTCGCCAGGCAACCGTCGACCATGGCTTCCCTCTCGACCGCAACATGGCGATGCTTGTGACTCCCAACCGACTGCTCATCTGGAAGGCAGGTCGATACCCCCATCGCATAGGAGAGTTGCTCGGGGAGGTATCAACAGCCAGGATTGCGGCGGTCAAGCTTCCCTTTGCCAACAGTGGTCCCTGGAAGACCGTGCGCCTTTGGCTGACCGATACAACTGCGTTCCAGTTCCAAGTGGACGCCAAGGCGTCCGAGAGTTTTGTATCAGCGCTCGACAAGACTGCTACCAACTGATCGACGCGTCTCTTCCGTCGTAATCCTCAGTTGGGTGGACACTCCACCCCGGCCAGCCTCATCAGTTCGCAGAACGTCGTCCGCGCCACCCTCCATGTCCTATCGACCAAGACAGCATCACCTCGATAGCGACTCAACAATGGTCTTCCGTCCCGCAGGATGGTGAACCATACGGCGGCGTGCTCAGCGTCGACGAAGACAACCTCCTCCGCCGTGGTCGTCTGATCATCGGGTCGTTGGGCCGTATGTCGCTCCTGGGCTGCCCGCAAGCATGGGCCAAGGAGTTCGCCACCCTCGACGCTCGGAACAGCCGACCCGTCTTCGCTTAGATCACTGAGGCGGGCAAAGGCATCAGCAATGTCGATCCGTGCCCTCTCCTCGTCAGCGGGGGGAGGACCGGTGGCGGGCACCAAGTCCGAGGTGAACCGCCGCCCTGTCGCAATGTGACCCGCACCCTTCTGCAGATGCTCGCCCCATTCCCTGATGCAGTGCTCGCAGATGTACGCGTCACGGCCCGAAATGAGCTTGCCGCTCTCCGGGGGCTGTCGTCCACAGAACGAGCATTGGACGAGCGCGCTTCGCTGACTGCCACTCAGGGTCAAGACCTGCGATGAGGACCTCCCCAACGGCAACATGTCAGGACGTTCACCCACCGATTCCTTGCCCTCATACCCTGAGAGCAACTGGATGACTTGCTGCCGCACCCGCGCTAGATCAGCACCCAAGCTGAGGAGCACCTGGCACGCGACACCCTCCCCTTCCCGCACAAGGCCAAGGAGCATGTGCTCAGTCCCGATGTAGTTGTGGCCGAGTTGGAGGGCCTCCCGCAGCGATAGTTCCAGCACCTTCTTGGCCCGAGGCGTGAACGGCGGTGATCCAGTTGGAGCCGTCCCGGAAAGACCGATGGTCTCTTCCACTCTCTCGCGTACGGCTTCCAGGGTGACCTCCAAGTCGGCCAGGGCCCTCGCTGCGACGCCTTCCCCTTCGTGGATCAGGCCGAGAAGGAGGTGCTCAGTCCCGATGAAGCTGTGGTCCAGCAGGCGCGCCTCGTCCTGGGCGAGGACCAGGACCCGACGAGCACGGTCGGTGAAGCGCTCGAACATCAGCTATGGCATCGGTCAGCCAAGCGATGTCACTGCAGTCGAAGCTGGCGCAGGGGTGAACGTCGTATCAGGAGAAACGCATCCAGGCGGAGACGCCGTGGGACCGCTCTGGCCGGGCATGAGCACCTTGCCCGCACACCCGAAGTCGGAGAAGGTTGCCTCGCTCGTCTGAGTGACTCCGTCGGCAAACGAGGCGACCGATACGGTCTCGCGGATATACCCGGCCGCGTCGATCGACACCTTCACTGTGGTTCCGGTGTACCCCTGCTGTTTCAAGACAACCAGGGCGTCCGTGATGGTCATGGCCTGTTGCGGCGTCGCGTCGGGTACAGTTGCCTGCTGCGCGGGGTCCAGTGTGACTTGGTACACGGTCACGGCCACGCCGTCGACGACGTCCGTCCCGATCTGGCTGGCGCTACTGATGGCGTTCTGATCGAGTTCGAGATAACCAGTGGGGCTCGCCAGGCCCATCATTCCCAGGGCACCTTGTCGGGGCCCGAGCGTGCCTTCCACGAGTCTGGCGAAACCCGCTAGGGGCGAGCCGGGACCGGTGGACGAACCGGGCGACAACCCGTAGTTGCCGCCGCCGATCTCCCAGATGTCGGTGCCATCGGCCCGAGCGGTGACCGGGCCGATCCCCGGCACGTTCGACGACGCCACCATGGCGAACGGATTGGTGTCGATGGTGCCCTGTCCCGACAGCGTCTCACCCTGCGAGCTGGGGTAGCTGCAGGCCATCTGCGAAACGGACGAGTTCGGACAGGTCGTGGTGGTGGCCGATGAAGGCTCCGTCGGCGGTTGGTCGGAGTAGGTCATGTCGAAACTGCCCGAGTCAATGGTGGCGCTCAAAGCAGCGAGGACCTGATGCCGGGAACGGTCGCTACCGAGCGGTGTCCCAGGGATGGTCTTCGACTTCGCCGATATCAGCACCAAAACGAGCGGAACGGCCACAACAGCGACACAAAGAACCGAGAGGACAACGCCGATCCTCCTCCGCCACACCGAGTGATGCTGCCGGACAGCATCCCCGTTCTCTTCGAGCCACATTTCTATGGGCGGACCGTTATCAGGCTCCCCTTCACCCTGATGTCGTTTTGGCATAGGACTCCTCCTCTCAGAGGGATCTTGAGTCCTGAGTGTCACCGCGAACGATACGTCCGATTCACCCTCCCTGCCCGGCGTCGTTTCCCTGCCCTGACAAGACGGGAGCCAACCAATGCTCCACCGATCCTTGATTGACGTCCATAGGAGCGGCCACGTCGGACGCGCGCCCACAGCGGTGCCGGAGAGTTCCGGGCTTGAGGCACCGTTTTCTCCATTGGCGAAGTCAGATCGGCCAGAGTGGGCTGAAGGCCACGAAGGACGGAGATGACCGGGCGAAGTCTCGTCGAGGGAGAGAACATGCGCGAGTGGAGCCGACGGCGACACGAGGGCAGTTCTAGAAGGGCGGTGGGTGGGGCTGTGGGTCGGTCGGAGCGATAGCCACGACGTTGGTCAGTCAGATCTTGCCGCGTGCGTCTGAAAGTCCGACGCTGTGCCAATGAGGAGAGACGGCATCGGGAGCGATCGCGTCGTAGGCATGGACGTCAATACCGGTCGGATCAGGAAGGCGCTCGGAGGGACGCATATCCGGGAGACTTATAGCGTCCGAGGCCGCCTCCAGGTCACCCGGAAGCGGGTGATCTGCGCTCCTCGGAGGAGTGGCGTGCAGTCCGACCACGCCAAGCCGAGGCGGTCGGGGTGTCGGAGCGGGCCATAGCCGCCACCACGGGCCACAAGTCGGTGACGGTGCCGAGGGGCGATATCCGGGACGGGAGCCTATTCACCGAGAACGCAGCGGCGGCGGGTGGGACCCCAGGAGGCGGCGGGCACGAAGGCCGCAGGACGACGAGGCGGTACGACCGCCCAGACATAACTTGGACAAACACCGACGTACGTGTCGGCGGGGGATGATCCAGTCATACGTCAAGGCGGGCACGAGATCGGCCTCGCACTCGGCCCCTCCGCGACCGGCCGTCCATGACCCGATGGACACAAGCGACATACGGTCGTAGCCTCTGGCCGTCGGAACGGGGCCGACCTAGCGGGGATCCACGGCCGTGATCGGCTCTCGGTGTGTAGGCACACGCCTACGGGGGAGGACGATCATGATGCGACGGGTGCTTGAGGGTACAGCGCGAACAGTGCATCGGCGGTCAATGGCGAGGCAACGAGGGCGTATGCGCAGGCGTACGTTCGTTGTGTTGGCACTGTTGGTCCAAGTCGGCGTCCTGTTTGGCGTTAGCGGACCGGCGGTGGCCTCACCACCCCTGGTCGGGACGACAACCTGCTCCTCGTTCACCGGCGCGGGAACCTTCTCCCACAAGCTTACGGCCACGGGTCATGGGACAACGGTCAAGATCAGGTTCCGGGGGCTGGCAACCGACTGCACACCGGGGGCTACCGTCGGCGGTCTCAGTGACCCCATTTCAGCAGCCGACGTGAGGGGATCGGGCACCTTCGTCCGAGGGGCGAGCGCCCAAAGCTGCTCAAGCTTTGAGCAAACCGCTCGACCGGACGCAGTGCTCAAGATCACCATGATCGTGACGTGGGCTGCCGCACTGCCCGCAGCGCCCTCTACCGTCACCTACCAGTCCGGGCCCTACGGCGTCGTACTTTCTCCCATAATTCCATCAATTGACCTCGACCTTGGACTACCGGCGACGCCCACTACCGTCGTCGGATCGTTCGCCGGCAGCCTGGTGCAGAACACCATCATGGACATCACCTCAAATGTCCTCTACTGCCCCGTGCCCCGCCCCTTTGTCTTCACCGCAGGCACCCTCACCTTCTAAGCCTCGATCCACCGATGAACGACTGGAGTAGATAGGCGCGCATCCGCGGAAAATGCCTCCCCGCTTGGGAAAATGGCGATGTTCGAAGTCGCATTTGCCCAAAACAAAGGAGGCACTTCCTGTGCCCGCAGTATCGCGCGGAATTGACCGTATAGAGGTGACCTTCGATGAGCCCAATCTGGTGGCCAACGCCGGCCTGGTGCTCGTGGCCACGCTGGTGTCGCGCCTCGGGCTCGAACGCCTGATCAATGAGGTGGTCGACCTTTCGGGGCGCGTCGGAGGGGCACGACCGGGGCGCAAGGTTCTGACGCTGGTCCACGCCATGGCGGCGGGCGGTTCCCACATCGATCACGCCGACGTTCTGCGTTGCGGGGCCACCGAGTCGGTACTCGGCCACCGGGTGATGGCGCCCTCGACCTTGGGCACCTTCTTGCGCTCCTTCACCTGCGGCCATGTCCGCCAGCTCGACCGAGTTGTCGGCGAGGTCCTGCACCGGGCCTGGACTTTCGGGGCCGGACCGGGTTCCGAGCAGCTCGTCATCGACCTCGACTCCACCATCTGTGCCGTGTGCGGCAAGGCCAAGCACGGAGCGGGCTATGGCTACACGAGGGAGCTCGGCTACCACCCTCTCATCGCCACCCGGGCGGGGACCGGCGAGATCCTCCACGTCCGGATGCGCAAGGGTGCGGCCAACACCCAGCGTGGGGCCAAGCGCTTCGTGGAGGAGGTCGTGGCCCGGGTGCGCCGGGCCGGGGCCACCGGAGAGCTGTTCATGCGATTCGACTCGGGCTTCTGGTCCAACACCACCATCGCCACCCTGGAGCGCCTGGACGTGGGCTTCACGATGGGCGTGCCGATGATCAAGCCCGTGGTCACCGCCGCGCAGGAGATCGAGGAGGACGCCTGGACCCCGATCGAATACACCGCCGGCGGCGAGGCCGAAGTGGCCGAGTGCGATTTCAAGGGACGGCGGCTCATCGTGCGGCGCACTCGACTGACCGGTCCTCAGGCCACTCTGTGGCCGCAATGGCGGCATTTCGCCTTCGTCACCAACCTCGACGGCACGGCGGTGGACGTCGACGACTTTCACCGGGCGCACGCCACCGTCGAACTGGCCATCCGCGACCTGAAGGAGGGTGCCGGCCTCGAGCACGTCCCCTCTGGGCACTTCTTCGCCAACTCGGCGTGGCTTCTGTGCGCGGTGCTCGCCCACGACCTCATCCGTTGGACCGCCATGCTCGGTGACATCACACCCGAAGACCACCTCACCGTGGCCCGCACCGTGCGCACCCGGTTCTTGTCTGTCCCCGGTCGCCTCGTCAGCCGTTCCGGCCGTCCGACTCTGCGTGCCCCGCTCGAGTGGCCGTGGGCCGATGCATTCACACGCGCCCTCGACCTTCTGCGCGCCCTCCCGCCCGTCCCCGTCTAGCGGGATCTTCCGCGGCCGGCGCACCGCAGACATCGAAAGACGGCGCTGACAACCGAACAAGCCCACGAAACACGAACGCCTGGTCGTTCACGCCCAATCGGATGCGCAGAGCTCAGTGCGACGTTGTGAAGACATTGCCACTGCGGCTCACGCTAAAACGGCCGCCTACCAGGTCGCCGATCGGTGGATCGAGGCTAAGTCAGCGGCACCATCCGAGAGCACCGACGTGAAGTACCGGCTCATGGACGTCACCCCCACCACGAGGAGAACGGCGGCAAGAACGTGGACTACGTGAAGCTGATGGGCAACGACGAGACCCAGTTCTGCTTGACCACCATAAAGTCCCTCGACGGCTTCACGTTTCTTCGTGGGGTGCAGCCCCAAGGTCAAATTCACCCTCTACATCGGCAAGACGCCGGTGAAGGCCCCGGTGACCGACATCTACGTGGGCAACCCACCACCAACCCCGCCGGCAACGGGCTCAGTTTCTCCCGGAGTAACTGAGCGCTCTGGGTCAGGGCACGAAGAGAGTATTCGCCGCCGTCCGGGTCGGCGTCGTCGAACTCCCGGTAAGGCTAGGGGGTCCGACCACAGGCGAAACGAAAACAGCCTCGGCATACGCACCGTATTCGGGGTTATGCCGGTGATCTTGTCAAGTATTTCCGGGATATGCCGGTGATCGGCGAGCCCCACCACCCCGTTGAGGAGGTGAGGCCCACCGGTTCCGGTGTATGTCAGTCGAGTGCGAGTGGCGTCCTCCTTCGTCGAACGAAGGGCCCGTAACGACAAGCGGCGAAGAGACGTCCGGTGCCGAGGATGTGGCCGATCTCAGCCCACGATGCCTCTTCGTTCCGGGCGTCTGCGACCAGACGAGCCAGTCGGGACCGAGCCTCCCGCTTGAGGGTCACCGCCGCCTGGAGTTCTTTGGCGGCCACGCTGTCTGACGGGAGCCGTTGGACCAAGACGATGACACTCAATGCATCGTCGATCACGAAGCTTGTCTCGTAGTCGTGGTGCTCCGTCACGACGCACCCTCTTCCAGGTCCTTGAGCAACCGGTCGAACGTCTGAACCCGCTTCGGATGGCCGTGATCGGCGGCGTGATTGCGTTGACGCTGCAAGGTCGGTTTGAACTCCACCGTGGTGGCGAAGAAGCCGCAGCCCTCACAGATTGACTCGAAGTTGCAGTCCATCTCTTTGGGCCGAGTGCACCAGCCGTTGCCGAGGAGCCGACTGTGCTCCCGGCGCAGACGGCGCATCTGCGGGGTCTCGTCCGAAGGCTCCGACGCGTAGAGGGCGTCGATCTTCTGAGACACGGCCCGGTACTCGTCTGCCACGGTGCGATCGGCGATGCGGGCGTAGACGGCCGTCATCTCGAGGGTCTTGTGTCCGAGCAGCTGGCTGATGGCCTCCAGGCGCATTCCGCTGTTGATCGCCTGGGTGGCGAGGGTGTGGCGCAATTGATGCGGGTAAACGTGGCCGATGCCGGCCGCCTTGGCCACCCGTCTCACCATCCTCGTCACCATGTGACGGTTGAGCGGTCGGCCGGCGTTGGTGACGAGGAGCCCCGTCCCGCCGTCGTCGTGGTGCTTCTGCCACGCCGTGAGCAGGTCCACCAGACGGGGGTGCAGAGGCACGTAGCGGTCGGTGTGGAGTTTGCCGAGCGGGATCCGGAGCCACCACTGGCCACTGCGGTGCTCCATGGCGTCGTCCTGCAGCTCACAGAGTTCACCCACGCGCATTCCGGTGCGGGCCAGGAGCTCCACCACGAGCTGGCGCCTTCGGTCCTCCTCGGCCGCGGCCGCCTGCAGGAACCTCGCCGACGCCGCGTCGTCGAGGGCGTGTGGCAGGGGTTCGTCCTTGGGGGGCACATCGGTGAGGAACACAGGGGGACGGGTCGGCGCCTCCGGCCACCCCCACTCGATGATCCGGTCGAAGAAGCTGCGCAGACACAGCAGCCGAAGCCGCATGGTGTTGGGTTTAAGCCCCACGTTTCCCGACGTCGGCCGGTGGGCCAACTCGACCTTGAACGACTCCACGTGGCCCCGGTGCACCTGGGAGAAGCACTCCACCTCGGGATGTTCGTCGATCACGTGGAGACAGAACTGACGCAGGGCGGTGCTGGCGGCCTTCACGCTGGCGGGGCGCAGCGACACCGACAGCTGCGCCAGGTAGCGCTCGGTCGTGGCGGCCATCTGGGGACGGGCGAGGACGACCGGGCCCCAGGGACCGACGAGAGCATCGGGTTCACGCTGCGCCACGGACTCTGCGAGGGCGCTCACTTCTGCACCGCCTCGACGAAGAGCCCGTCGAAAGCCTGCAGGGCACGGGTGTACTCGTCGGCCAGCCATTCGTTGGCCAGGTGCACATACAGACGGGTGGACTCGATCGAACGGTGTCCGGCCTGGGCCTGGACGGCCTCCAAGGCCATGCCCGCCTCCCGCAGTCGGGTCAGACAGGTGTGGCGCAGCTCGTGGCACGTGCAGTGGGCCAGTCCCGCCCGAAGTCGCGCGGCGCGGACGATCTCGTCGAGACCGTCGGCCGACAACGGCTGTCCCCGCCGCCGGCCCTTCAGGGCCAAGAAGACCATGTCCGTGACGCCCTCGCTCGGACGCTCCTGCTCGAGATAGGCGGCAACGGAGCGGAAGAACCGTCCCGACATGGGCACCAGACGCTGATGCCCACCCTTGCCGTTGGCCACAAACACCTTCTCCTCCCCGGGGCGCAGGTCGCAGAGGCGTAGTCCGAGGACCTCACAGCGCCGCAGCCCCCCGAACACCATGGCCTGGACCATCGCTCGATCACGGTGATGGCGCAGAGCAGACATGAGGGCGTCGACCTCGGCGGGCTCGAGGACCTTCGGCAACAGCCGAGGGGTGCGCACGAGAGGTGTGAACGCACCACGTCGTCTGCGGACACTCCGCCGGATGGACAACCCTCTCGGCACCGGGTTGCGATCGTGCTCGCCCATCATCATTAGATAGGCGTACAGCCCCGACACGCTCGATAGTCGGCGTTTGATCGTATGCGCACTCAACCCCGACTCTCCGTCCGAAAGACGAACGACCTTTCCTTCGGCGCGAGGCACACGCTGTCGGGCGATGAACTCGATGACGTCTGCTGTCGTGACGTCGACAGGCTCTTTGCCGATGAAGTCGAAGAACAGCTTCAGGTCAGAAGCCGTCGCCAGGACCGTGTTGGGTCGGCTCCTCGCGGCGACAAACTCCATGTGCCGATCGAGTTGAGGATGACCGAGCGAGGAGCTCTTTTCAGTGGACCTTTGACCAGTCAATGCGGTGTTCCTTTCCTCTCATAGCCCGTCGGCGTGACGGACTCTGAAAAGCATTAAGGATCACCGGCATATCTATGGATCCCGGTCGCGCTTCGCACTGCTCCGGGCTGGTCGCAACCTGTCGCTGTAGCTCGCCCCGTCGCTGAGGCGAGACCGCCCTACATCGACGCCCGTGACCGGACACACTCAAACGGGTCAGCCTCCAGGCGGACGGTACGTCGTCTTCTTGGCAACGGCGGCATCAACTTCGGCTGGTGTAAGGAGGACCACGGTTCGCACCTTGGCCCCACCCCCGGCGCTCACGGTGAGCGCCGCTGCAGCAACTGAGACATTGTCGGGGTAGTCGGCGACAACGTAGACATCGGTGTCACCAAAGGCGAAGTAGAAGGACTCGATCTTCCCGCCGAGACCCTCGATCGCCTCGGTGGCCGCAGCGACCCGGGCCGAGCCCCCCTCGGACTTGACTCCCTTGATCCCGTCGACGGTGTAGTTCACTTCGAGCAGATACTTCGGCATGGGGACCTCCTTGTAAGCCGTGGCTGCCACCATAGAGCTATGCCTTCTGGTGCGCTGGAAGAGGCCCGCGCGCAGGCGCAGCCTGCCTGCCAGGAGCGCAGTCTGTCCGCCGAGGATGTCGGCGGACGTTGGGGGATCCCATGACGTCTCTACTCCGGTTGGCCGTCGAGAAGATGGTGTAGATACGCGTTCGGGGTGTCGAGGAAATGACGCCAGTTCGCGGTGAGGTCGAGTTCATCCCACTCCCGGCGAGCGATTCCTTCGTCTGATAGCTCCAGGATGTCAGCCCCTGGCAGGGCCGTGAGTAACGGAGAGTGGGTGGCACAGATGATCTGGCTGCCGGATCGCGCGAGGTCTGCGAGGACGGCGATGAGGGCGAGACAGGAGCGAAACGAGAACGGCGCCTCGGGCTCGTCGAGGAGGTAGAGACCTCGCTCGGTGAACCTGCCTGCAAGTACCTGGAGAAAGGACTCGCCGTGGCTGATCTCGGCGGCGTTCCGGTCGCCGTATCCCTCGATCTCCATGGCGCTCATGATTTCCAGGACACCCTTGGCCGTTTCCGCTCGCAGGAAGAAGCTCTTGGTCTTGTGGAGCGCACCGATTGGCGGCAATAGACGAATAAGAGGGCTCAAGAGGCCGATTGCCTCCGACGAGGCATAACGACGCCCGCCATGACCGCCTCGTACGTCGATCTTGAATGCCTCGGCAATGGCCTCGACGATTGTCGACTTGCCCGACCCGTTCTCTCCGACGAGGAATGTGACCGGCCTCTCGAAATGAAGGCCCCTATTGGCCATCGTCCTGATGGCTGGGACCGTGAAAGGCCACTCTCCCTCTGACCACGACTTGACCTCGACCCGGTCGATGATCACCGATGCACACTACATTTGGCCGTGCCGGGACGTGCCGGAAGATCGACGAGGGAGACGGCGCGCGTGGAGTCGAAGGCGACACGAGGGCACTTCGCTTAGGGTGGCCCCCAGGGAGTGTGCGGCTGTCGTTATGGACGGACCTGGAGGGGGGTAGCAAAAGGACCCGAATCAAGACTCGCAGCCAAGTCTTCAGCCGAGCGCTTAGTGAAGTTACCGCTGATCTGGACCCGCCCTCCGAACGAGATCCACGTCGCCTGGCCCGGCAGGGTGAGCGGGTTCGACACTTCCTGGCCGTCGAAATCGATGCCGATGATCTCGTGGAAGTACTTCTTGGTTAGATTGTCCCACTCCGTGGCTCCCTTACTGGTCAAGGTGGTGTTCACCACCCAATCAGGAGACGTGAACTGGGCCATCGCACTGGCCACCGCCGTCCCGTTCATCTCGGCGGGTCCGAGCAGGTTGCGGAATCCGGCGCCACCGACGAGCGGGATGAGCACCGGACTGTGGGGATGGAGGTCGTCGTAGGCGGGCTGTGTCGTCTCGTACCCCGACAGCACCGGGTCGGACGGGATGGCACTGAGGTCAGACGTGCCGGAACTGTCCACGCTAAGGCTGCCGGTGGGCGGCAACTGGATCGAGTAGGTGCTCGATGAGCAAGCGCTCGGCAACGGACCCAACGTCGGGCCGTCGTTCGGCGGTGAGTACGGATCGGCCTGGCACAGCGCCGGGCGGAACTGGAGCGTGCCAGATGCAAGAAGCTCAGAGGCTGGAATCGGAAGCCCTGTTCCGCCCAATACAACAACGGTCCGTCCTCTCACTGCCACGGAGTCGGACGTGTCCCCTATCGCGTTGAGACGGCTGCTCAGCTGATTGGCATCGTCCGCGAGCTGTTGGGCTGATGCGGATGGGCTCACGGGAACGAAGGTGGCAACTGTTCGGCCTGGTCCATGGGACGAGACAAGCACCAGTACAACCACCAGGATGACAATCAGAGCTACCGTCCCAACAACGCCGAGCAGTACGGTCCGCCGCCGTGCGTGGGGAGTGGAGTTTTGCTCGTACGAACCAACGGGTGGAGGGGGCGGTCGAAAGTTCGGATGAGTCTCCGGCGGGTACCACCTTCCATCGGACGCTTGCCACCACCCTGGCCCCTGCGCCCAATCACTCATCAAACTCCCCTCTGAGAAGGCTCTGCCCCGTCCCCATTCAACTTCACTCTTCCTTCGCGTGCCTGAATCCCTGCGCCGACCGACATCGATATAGCAACGCTCCCAGCCACTTTCGAGGACAACCCCGCGTCCATCCGGCATGGACCACCGAGATGAATGATCGACACCACGGATCTGGGCGAATCACTTATAGGCGACCTTGCCATGCGGAGTGGCGCGTCGCCGGGCACACTGGAGTCGTGGATCTTGCTAAGTCTTCTATCTGGAGACCGGCGTCGCTCTTGCTCCTGGCCCTGCTGGCAGCCTGCAGCGGGCCCCTGTCTTCGACGAGGGCAGGAGCGAGCCACACGGCGATGGCCATACCTCCGCCATCGGGCAGCGTCGGAATCCACTCTCCCGCCGCATCGCCTTGGTGCGCCACCGGGCCGGTCAGTTCTGTGCCGAATGTCACGGCGGTGCTCGCCGGAAGTCTTCCCGCCACCGACGGGCTGTGTGGTGGACTCGCTGCGGCGCCTGTCAACCTTTATGAGACACATTTCTTCAGGAATCACTGTGTCGTAGCGGGGTCCTCCTTGGGCTCGTTGATCCACACCGCCGCAGGTAACGCCGGGGGTTCCGGCGGCTTGCGGACGAACCGCTCGGGGTGCACGGCGTAGGCGTCCGTGAGTACTTCGGCCCGCTTCTCCCGGACGGCCTCGGCCCGGCCGTAGTGGACGTCGGCCGGCGTGTGTAGCCCGATGCCCGAATGGCGGTGCTCCTCGTTGTACCAGGGGAAGAAACGACCACAGAATGCGTGGGCGTCCTCGTAGCAGCCGAAGTGGTCGGGGAACTCGGGCCGGTACTTCATGGTGCGAAACTGGCTTTCACTGTAGGGGTTGTCGTTGCTCGTATGCGGGCGGCTGTGGCTCTTGGTCACCCCCAGGTCGGCCAACAAGAAGGCCACCGGCTTGGCCACCATGGGCGAGCCCCGGTCGGCGTGGACAGTGAGCTGGCCGTGTCTGATGCCTTGCTTGGTCACGGTGTCGGCCAACAGGACCTCGGCCAACTTGGCGTTCTCCGAGCGGGCCAGCATCCAGCCCGGCACGTAACGGCTGTAGATGTCGATGATCACGTACAGGTAGTAGTAGGTCCACTTCACCGGCCCTAGCAGCTTGGTGATGTCCCAGCTGTAGACCTGGTTCGGCTCGGTGGCCACGAGCTCGGGCTTCACCCGGGCCGGGTGGGTGGCGTGACGACGGCGGTCGCCCACCTCGTCGTGGGCCCGCAGCACCCGGTACATCGTCGAGATGGAGGCCAGGTAGACGCCGGCGTCGAGGAGCTTGGCGTAGACGGTGGCCGGGGCCTCGTCGACGTGCTCATCGGAGTTGAGTACCCGGCGCACCTCCTTGCGCTCCACTTCGGAAAGCGCCCGGGGCTGGGGAGAAGGCACCCGCTCGGGGGCCGGTGGCGCCGGGGACTTGCGGTGCTGGCGATACCACCGGGCCCGGGGTTCGCCCACGGCCTTACAGGCGTCTCGCACGCCGACGATCGGCTGGAGCTCACTGACGGCCTGGTCGATCATCTCGTCTCGCCCGTCTCGTCCTCGGCGCTGTCGGTGGCGAATTGCTCCAACAGCGCCGAGAGCTTTCCCTGGACCTCGATGACCTTGCGGGCCTTCTCGAGCTCCGTCTCGAGGCGCTGGTTGCGCTTACGCAGCTTGGACAGCTCGCCGTCTCGCGGGTCCTTCGCCGGACGGCCGGCGGAAGCAGCCAGCGCCCCCCGGTCGCGCTGCTTGCGCCACTCGGTGATGAGCGACGAATACAGCCCTTCACGTCGCAGCAGCGCCCCCTTGTCGGCCTTGGAGAGCGTGTCGTACTCGGCCAGGATGTCGGCCTTGTACTTGGCCGCGTAGCGCCGGGGCGGCCGGGTCCGTTCGGGGACCTCGGGGTCCGGATCGGTGGTGTCGTTCATGGCGCCAGACTGGGCGCGCGTGTCAGCAGAGTGGTGGATTGTCGTGGTCATGGGGAAACTCCCTCCCCGCCCTCTCAGCTCAATGAATTGGCAGCTTGACGTGCCTCACTGGAGGTTGACACAGAGGGCTGTGCGCGGAATGACCCTGATCGACTCCGGCAATGCCGGAGGCATGAACGCTCTGAACATGGGCGCCAAGGGTGTCGGATTACCGTTTCTCCCCGGGGAACTCGGACTCGAAGCAGGTCTGGATCAATCCTGGGTCCTCACCACTGCTGTCCAACGCTACCGCTTGGCCAACTTTCCGCTTCCCCTACCACTCTCCCTTGCCGAGCGATACCCGGGACCCGCCGAAGTGTTCATCAATGTTCTCTCCTTCGATAACTCGCGTTCCCCACGGCAACTCTTGGCGTCTTCGTTCTACAACCATGTCGGCTGGCCGGGAACGGTCCAGATACACAGTCGATCCAACGCCAAGTGGCTCACGACTCGCGTGGACAGCCTGAGCAACGGTGGTATGGGCGAGTTCGTCCTGCAGGGAGCCCAGGGAGACCGCTGGATCGAGATCGCTGTCATCGGCTTCGATCTAACGCTCAACGAAGCGCGTGGTCTTGCCGAAGCCACGACTGGATGACAAAGCGACGTGCCAGATGCAGTGACGCTCGTCACGTTGGGCGCGAATACCGGTCGGTGACCAAGACCAGCTGGCGACAGAGGCCGAGAGCGCAGACCCGGCGATGCACTCGCGGACTCAGAGGGTGGGTACGCGCCCCATGAGACCGTCGCACCATCAACCGTGGGTCTCAGGGCTCGTTTGGGGAGCGCCGGATGCGCCTCGTCAGGCGTCGGTACGGCTTCGGGACCACTCGCACGGCCCAGTACCAGATCGCTCGGACATGGCGACGGTTCGGGACGTAGCCAAGCTCCCGACCAGCCCGCTGAAGTTGGCGCCAAATCGATGGTTCTGGTCTTGCTGGCGGCCTGTATTTCGGATCGATCTGGTCCATCTCTCAAACGAGCCTACGCCCCTGGGACGCGACAGGTGTGCGTTCTGGGGACTCCCATCCGGGAGAATCACACCGTCCAAGGCTGTTGCTGGGTCATCCGGTAGCGGGTGACCCTGACCGGTCTGGCGGTAGTCGATCATACCCACCCCGGCTGACCCATTATTGGTGAATACTTGCTCCGTGAGCGACGGTCCGAGCTTCCGCCTAGAAGAGATCCCCGTACACCTCGGCCTTGGGGCCACGGTGATACCCCAGGCACCCTTCACCGGCGAGATGGATTGGTACGAGAGCTACGGTGCGCGAAACGCGGCCGACGGAGTCGAGGGGCGACTCGTCATAATGCGCACCTTCAGCGAACCCTGGGACTCCTGGGAGGTGCACCCTCACGGCCAGGAGCTAGTGGTTTGCATCGACGGCACGATTACCCTGTTCCAGGACATCGAGGGCCAGATCCGCTCGTCAACCCTCCGGTCCGGTGAGGCGATCATCAACCAGCCCGGGGTATGGCACACAGCCGACGTTGAAGGTACCGCCACCGCCTTGTTCATCACTGCCGGGATGGGCACAGAGAACCGCCCTCGCTGAAATTCGATTCCCGAACGCTCGTCACAGCCCCTCGGCACCAAATGGCCAACTCGGAGGGGAATCCGCCGGAGTGTGCGGGCCCACGGCGTCGACTGACGAGCGGAACTACAGTTCGGTACGTGGAGAAGCGAGACTGGTTCGAGTGGCACCAGCCTCTGGATGACCCGAAATCCCCGCTTTCCCGACGCCTCGCGGCAGTCCAACGCCATCTCAGAGTCGAGCTGGACCGCTGCCCAACCGGCCCGATTCGTGTCGTGAGTATCTGTGCAGGACAGGGCCGCGATCTGCTCAGCGTCGTGGCGGATCATCCCCGGCGTGAGGACGTGAGAGCCCGACTGGTCGAGCTTGATCCCCGCAACGTCGCCTTTGCTCGTGCATACGTGGCCGATCAAGACCTTGATTCGATCGAGATAGTCGAGGCCGATGCCGGGTTGACGGATGCCTATGTCGGTGCCGTTCCCGCCGAAATCGTGTTGGCTTGCGGTGTCTTCGGGAACATCACGGCTGACGACATCTCCCGTACCGTCCAAGCACTCCCTGGTATGTGCGTAGAAGGAGCTGCCGTCATCTGGACAAGGAACCGGATACCTCCCGACCTCACTCCCAGGATTCGGACCTGGTTTCGACAGGCCGGTCTTGCCGAACAGGCTTTTGAAGTGCCCGAGGGCGCGTTCTTCGGTGTTGGTGTGAATAGGCTCACCGAGGAGCCCCCAGCGTTTTCGCCTGGCCATCGACTCTTCACGTTCGTGGGCTACGACCACCTTCTCGGCAAAAGCCAATAATCGGACGGGAAATCAAGATCGCCAGAGGTCGCGGACCGGCTCTTGGCCGCCCGATACTCGGGGATCCCGATGGGGCGGATCGCGCTGCCCGTCGTTTCAAGCAGCAACGGGATGTGGCCACCTGCCTCAGTCGAAAATGGTCGGCGCAGGCGAGCGGACCCGGTGCCGCATGAAAAAGGACGTCCCGATACCACCGGCTGCTGCTCCGACGATACCGGCGCATGGGATCGCCCATACCCAAGGACTTAGTGGGGTGCAGACCTGCCGACCTGACGGTGAGACTGAGCAAGCTGTTGTGAAGATCCAGATGTGGCCGCTGAAGGCAATGCTCAAGAACGTAATTGCCATCGCGAACCAACCACCCAGCACCGCTATTCCGAGCACTATGACACCTAGGGACACTCGTCCCACTCGCTCCACATACGAAGTATGAACGAATGGAGTGCGGCTCGTCTACGGGCGTGGTCGCTGATGCCGTTGAGGACGTCAACTGCCTCCGGGTGAGACGACCGATACTCGGGAATCCTGTGCATTACCGGCGCCGGGAGCGAAAGGGCAGCCTTGCGGAGCGAGACACCACCAGTCCGACATAAGTGATTGGCCGTAGCAGCGACCCAAGAAGCCGAAGAGTGAGAACGGGGACTTCCAAAAAGAGCGGGCCGCCATAGCGGTAGTCCTTCCACCGAGGCCACTTCGACCGTTCTAGCCACGGTGGCACGTACAGGACGCTCAGGGGTTCACGGAAACGTGACGCCGGTGGGGGCGCCTTGCTGTCTGGCGGGTGGGGATGCACAGGTCAAGTATCGACCGCTCGCTGACAAGGGTTGAGGGACCTGATCCGTCGTCCAGGTGGCGGGGATCCCGGTCGCACTCCGTGTCCATCCTCGCCAGCCGGATTGCACCGGAGTTGGGTGACCAGACCAAGAGCCGACCATCCGAGATCACCGCGCGGTGAGTGAATGCGCGTAGGTAAGTTGGCGGCTGCCCATCCGACGACCGGGGTGTACCCAGCAAGCCGATGGGTTGCCAACCCATCACATGCAGAGGTCAGGAACGTCTACGTGCGATGTAACCCCGGCCACCACAGTCGCTGAACGACCCAACCCCGGCTCGGAGTTCCCAGTGTTGGTCATGTAGTAGCGGCCGGGCGGCAGCACCAAATGGTAGGTGCTGTTGTCTGGGACTCGTTTGGCGGTCAGCAGGACGTTGGCCCTGTAGACCTGCAAGTTTGCCGTTGGCACGTAGGCGAGACCTCCACAGGCCCGCGCGATGCCGGTCAAGACGCCGGTGGAAGCCCCGCTGTGGCTCGTACAGGCGCCGACAAGGACTGCCAAGGTGACCAGAACCGAAATCGCTCTCCGGTTTCCCATCGCTGCGCTCCTCTCTGCCTCTCGAAGACATAGACGTCGGAGGGGTGGACTCGGTTCCCCGCCCGTCGGGCCGTCCGACGCCTTGGGAGCAGCCTGGTGCCACTGACCTCGGCCTCTGCTAGAGAGAAGGTCAGCGTCACCCTTAGCGAGGTGTTTCATCGTCTTCGAGGTACTCCATTGGATTTCCGATTGTGATCAGCCCGATTTCCGCTGGCTCGACGTTCCTCGCTTGCAGTCCGAGAAGCGCATCTCCCACCTTGCCCAATGCCACCCATTGCGCTTCCACTTGAAGCGTGGAGAACTCCGTGGACTCACCATCAACCTGAAGAGATGTCTTTTCCCATCGGCTCGCTGGATCTTCGGTTGTCTTGAAAGTGGAGGGTATGGCCTCAAGGTGGACACCTGTTTCGTGCCACAGGTGCTGAACCAGCGAACGGGTCATGAACCGCTTGCCCTTGGATTCGGCGGCGTTCCTGTCCTCGTCTGGTTCCGGCGTCGTGGTCCGTGTCTCCACTCGGACAAGAGGAGCGGCTGAATCGTGCACATTCCCATGGGCCAACACCAGATACTCGATCTTGTCACCCGACTTGCCCCATCCACCCAGCCACCGCCGTCCCGTCCACCTACCGTCCAGGCCGTAGACCGGGAATGGGCAGTGAGCCACGATGTCCCGGTCTTCCGCCTTACTCTGTGCCAGCCGTCGAGCGACATCGTCCTCGCTGGGTCCGGTCGATCTTGATCCAGACCCAAGCATGACCTGCCTACCCGGGTAGTCAAGTCCACACGATGGACACTTGCCCCTGAAAGAGATGCCCCGGGGATCAACGGCGTCAAGAATCTCACCACATCGATGACACAAGCTCACATCCCCTAGATTACAAAACTAGGACCGCCATCTCCCATGCCGCTCTGAACTGCCGAATGCCCGAGAGCCAGCGCAGGCGCAGAATCCTTGCAAGGAACACGGCCTGTCCGCCGAGGATGTCGGTGGACGTGGTGCCGTTGGGAGGTGTTCAGAACGAGGGCCTCGGAGGCAGCAAGGTGGCCACCTCTCGGCTCAACACAACGGGTTTCCCGCCGCCATGGCAAGCTGGGAGCATGGCCGATTCCAAGTGCTCTTTCTGTGGGCGGATGGAAAGTCGTGTCGCCATTTACCGGGGTTCTGGCGTTGCCATCTGCCGGGAGTGCGTCGAGTTGCTCTATGAGATGACACCGCCTGATTCCCCCGAACGAGACGAATACGAGAAGGCTGTTCGGGAGGGCAGAGTCAGAGGCGCTTCTGGTCAAGGCGGGGCCGTCGGAGTCATGGGAGGAAGGGATTCGACTGCAGAGTCTGGTTCCACAACCGACGTGATCGTGCAATGCGAGGTCTGCGGTGAGCGGATTGAGTTGATCGGGGTGAGGAAGGCCATTGAACTTACTCGAGCGGTAGTGCGCCACAACCGCAATAGCGATCACCGCTTTATTCTGTCGGTCCCCGCTTGATCCGAGCGAACACTTGATGAGCCGCAGTGCCGCTGCCAGTCCGGGTGATTCCGGTCACCATCGGGCGGTCGAACTGGCCCTGTTCATCGCACCGCACCCGGCGGTTGAGCACAGCTGATTCAGCTTGGTCCCATATCCTCAGGCTTCGGGTCCAGGGGCCAAAGGTCTACGACCAACTCGGCTTTCCCGGCAAGCGCCTCGCGTAACTCCGCCTCCAGCCCAACAGCCTCCTCAGCCCACTTGGCTTTGGCTTCGTCCGAACTCCACCCCATCTCCCATCCGAAGTTGGAATCAAACTCTCCCTGCCACGCAACCAGTTTCACCAGGAGAGCCTCAGGTACCAGCGCATCAGTGGCGTCGGATTGTGGCCACAACGGGGACGGTGCGCCGTAGTCCGGGGAGAACGTCACCCGTGACGGAGCTTCGTCATGGTGCTCCAGAGTCGTTTCGGTGCTGTCGTCGATGGGTTGATAGACGACCAACTTCCGCCGCTCGCCGCCATTGGACATGCTCATACCCGAAAGCGTTGCGTATCGACGCCCATCCAACAAGTGCCGGTGACGAATCGGCAGCTGGTCTCCGGTCGAGGGGTCGGGGCCGGGCGGGACATTCCGCTATGTTCAGCCACCGACAAGGGCGATCACCCGCCCTGTGAGGTAGAAAACAATCTCCTTGCGGAGTTGTTGCTCGTCCTGACGCCTGAGATAGTTCGTACCGCTGCCATTGACACCATTGTCGCCGACGCTTCTGATCTGCAAACTTCCCCGACGGCCTCTCTTCGGTCGCTTCAGTCGGGCGTACAGCGTTCCCCTGGACGTGACGATGGTGGCCTCGCCGTCGGCCAGCAACCTGTCGGTGGCCTCATCTACCCACCGCTCCACCCATCCTTCGACGCGAGTGAGCGGGTCGTCGGGTTCGGCGGGCAATGCCTCGATCCTCGCCTCAGTCAGCAAGGCTTCGATCATGTCGGCTGGGCCACCGACGTAGGTCCAAGCCAGGTCGATCTCGGAACCAACAAACCAGGATCGGTCCTCTGGCCACCACAAGTTTGGGGTCTGCTCCTGGTCCGAGAGGGGCACGCTCGCCAGCACCGCCTCCAGTGGGCCTGTGTAGAGCAGATAGTCACGCTTCGGTAGCCGCACCCGTCGCCCTTGCCGGACGTTCTCAGGAATCGGATCAGGGAGGCGCACAGCGGGCTCTCCGACCGGAGTCAGCAACCGCGCGTTCTCCCAGCCGTAGCCGTCCCAGAGACAAAACCAGCACCGCTCGGGCGATGTGGTCCAGGCGGAGATGACCTCGGCCAGCACCATGGCGTCAGCGGGCAGGAGACGGCCCAACGCTGGGCCCTGTCCCTGCCATGGAGCCTCTAGACCGGGCCGTTCCTCGGGAAGAGCTATCGAATGGAACTGGGTGTTGCGCCCGAGTGTTGTTCCGCTCCATTCGGCCACCTCGCGCCAACGCACGACGCGTCCGAAGTCGGCGTGTGGCACCTCGGCGGGATGCAGGACCCGGGCGTAGGCATCAAATCCGCCAGGTACGACCGAGGTCACGACGTGGTCCCCGAACGGACTGAGGGCTTCGCCGACCCAGTCGGCCTGATGGGCGGCCTCGCTCCAAGCCCACTCAGGGGTTGCGTTCCAGTTGGGCGTTCTCACCATGTCGAGCAAGGTACTCGCGTGTTCTTCGGAGAGACGCCCTATTGACCCAGGGTCGGTCAAGCGGGGGAGATTGGTCCAATGCTCCCTGGCCTTTTGAGTCAACCCCGTGATCGATAGCGCTATCGCGCGTATCTTCGCTCCTGCTCTCACCAGTGAGTCGCGACACGTTATTGACTCCCACCCGCTGATTCAGGCCGCGTAGCTCAGCACCCACTGGAGCGCCAGTCGGAAACCTTGCAGCGTCCAAGTGTCCTCGTCGGTCGCCCTGACCTCACGGCAGTAGATCGCCGCCAGCGTCGTCTCGGTGCGCTCCAGAAGGTCCTGAGCACACTGGCGCCTGGTGGTATTGGGCTCGCCAGTCGCTTTCATAGCCGATAGCGAGCCCGTGCCCGCGTTGGGAGCGTCTCGACTCTTTCCTGGACTAGTGGGTATGTCGGCCATGAGCGACGCCGGGCGACTAGAGGTCAAAGTTGATTGGCACTGATGACGGTGCTCTCTCTTCGTACTGGTCCTCGAACTGGCGCAAAAGTTCGGGCACCTCAGGTTCGGCTACCTCGGCCTCGATGAGTTCGTCGGCGTATTCGGTCGTGAGTTGGGTGCGCGGCGGCCCAATCGCTGCCAGCTTCTCGGATAGCTCCATAAACCTGACAACCTTCTCAGCGTAAGCCTGTGCCTCCTCGTTCACGGGTGGCGCTTCGCTAGTGACGGCAATCTGCTTGGGAGAGTGGGCGCCGACGAGGAGGGCCTGTTCGTGAACAATCTTGATCAGCGCGTTGGTTTGTTGTGCTCGCTCTCGGGGCGACAGGTCGTCGCCGAAGAGGAGTGCGTCCAGGACAAGCGCCTTGACCTCCTCAAGGTCCACGAAGAGCTTGGCGCGGAGATCTTCGATTCGAGCGTTCTTGATGCTCTGTTCCAAGAAGCCTCGGGTGATGGCGGTCACACGGCGACGGGAGTAGCCGGTGACCTCTGAGATCCGAGCAGTCGTGATTCCGGCCTTGTAGAGGGCCAGGACCGCCTGCGACCGATCTCTTGGTGCTGGTCGGGTCAGTGGCACCACCGACCTATCCACTTGTACTGCAAGTACCATCAGATCGCTCCTCGTTGCCCGTCTCGAACGTGCTGGGCCTCTCTCGACTCGAACAAGCGTTGGAAGTCCCGGCCAATGGTCGATGGGTGGACTCCCACTTCTCGGGCAATCCGGGCCCGCACGCCATGTCTCAAGACGTACTGGGCAAGCCGTCGGGCCACCTCGACCTGACGCTCGGCGGCTGCGAACTGACGGCGAGCGTTGAGGGCCCTGCGACCGGCGGCGCGGCGGTATGCCTCCTCGGCAGAGACCGGGCGGGACCACTCGGCGGACATCTACCCACGATGCACCAGGTTGGGTTCAGAGAGGTGGACTAGGCGGGCCCGTGCACTCTTATAGGCCCGGAGATGTTACTTATCGTCCGCTCCTGTTACCTATCCTCAATCCCGGTGTAAGTAACCTGTTGGACGGATTGACACATTGGACGCATTCCCCTGATTGATTGGGAAATCGCGGAAATGCATCCCCCGCAGGCCCTCTAGCATCAGATTTCTCCCTTCTTCGACCTTCCCCAGGAAAATGCGTCCAATGTGTCCAACGTGTCCTTTCACGGCGCTGACCTGCTACTCCGCCGGGGACACATCTGAGGACACATTTCCGATGGCGACGAATGCGTCCATCACGATCCCCGGGGAAGGGCGCTCTGTGAAGGCATCCCCTGCAGACCCCAAGCGAGAGCGTTCTCGGTTGTCCCGTTGATGATGAGCCCTTCCCAACACCGGTCCCCGTCCATCTTTCCCGGGGTGAAGCCCTTCTTTCTCAGCTTCCGGCCGAAGGCGTTCGGGCTTAAGGGAAACATGCCACTCAGTTGCGCCCACTTCGTGTAGGTGGAATACAGGTCAGCTGACCTCACCTGGAGCCCGGGACCCATAGTGCAGTACTCGTCGAAGAACTCCCCGAGGATGTCTTGGGATTCCCTGTAATCCTTCGTCGCTTCCTGGACGGCAATGGCCTCGCCGAGCCCCCCGGCTTGCCACTTCCTGCACCCCTCCAGCATCCAGTTCAGGATGGCGGAACCCGCAATGTCGGGGTCTGTGAGAACAAGCTTGACCCATGGCTTCCGATCTTCCTCCGGCACGACGTTGTCCAGCGGAACGACACGCAGACGACGCCACATGGCGCTGTCGTCGGGGTCGACTCCTGGAGGATCGTTCGCTACCAGGTCCAGTTTGAAAGTAGGGACAAACTCGAAGAACTCCTTATACAGATAACGGGCAGACACAGTGTCACCGCCTGTGATGGTCTTGACTATCCCCTGCGCCAACTCTCGACCCTCATCCACCTCGATAGAAACCACCATGCGGCGACCGTCTAGGCGAGCGATGTCGTTGCGAGGGCTCCCTCCGCCGGCTCGTTTGACGAAGGTCTCGAAGTCCGCCGTCGCTGCATAGTCACCAAGGACCATTGTCCACCCTCTTACGAGGGTGCTCTTGCCCGACCCGCCGGGGCCATAGAAGAAAAAGAACACTTCCTCGCTGGTGTCTCCTGTCGCCTGATAGCCGGAGAGGCGCTGGAGGTACTCCTGGAAGTCGCCGTCACCACCAGTGATCTGGTCCAGGAATCTCTCCCACAAATCCAGTCGGGCACCGGGTCGGTAGTTGACCGGGGCCAGCTTGGTGATCAGGTCCTCTCTGCAGTGTGGTCGAAGGTTGAGAGTGCGGAGGTCGATCGTGCCGTTCTTGACATTCAGCACCCACGGGTCCGCGTCCAGGGCTGAGTTCAGCACGGGAATACCTGGCTCGGTCTGAGCGACCCGCACGATGGCGCTGATCTTCGCCGACGACTCCGAGGCCTTCGCCCATTCCCACATTGCTTCTGCCCTGTCCATGATGATGTCCAGTGATAGCGGTCCGCTGAACATCGCTGTGGCAAAGATGAGGTCTGCGTCGCGTTTCCATGTGGCTGCAATCTGCTTGGCTCGGTATTCAATCTCGCCGACAGTGTCCATGCGCCATCTTTTCCCATCCCATACAAGCCATCCCCGGCCGGGGCAGAAACGAATATCAGTTCCGTAGAGCGCGATACAACGTCGGGCATTGCCTCTGTCGGTCAAATGCTGGTCCTCATTCCAATACGGCAGGAGGCGATGGATGTAGTGGAGTGCCCGCGTTTGCTCCATTCCATTTGAGACCAATGCATCATGGAGCCACTCCAACGGAATGGACAGGTCCTCAAGAGCATTTGCCACACATCGTGTCTCCTCGTCATCGTCGTCAATCACACCCCCCGCAACTTCGGTTCGTTCCAGTAAACGTTTCAGGCGGCTCTCGGGCGCGCTCGACCCCAGAGATTCAACGGACAACGCTGGATGCCCTGCCCTCACGCTCAACGTCGAGAGCGCCTTGTCCCCTTTGGCGGAGCAATAACCGGCTACGAACGGCACACGGGACTCTCGGGGCAGTTGCAGGACAAGTTCGTGGTATTGCTCCGACAACACACCGTGGTTGTAAGCGGCGGCTCCGAGATCCTCTTCCACACACCCTGCCGCAGTCAACGCCGCAATCAGCGCAACGTTGAAGGCATCAGGCGTAAGTCGTTCGATATCGCCGAATGCAGTTACCTCAGACCGGGAAGCATCCATGGATGTCCGGCCTCGACCGTTACCCAGGTCATCCGGTTCCCTGGACGGCTGTGGTTGTGGCAAGATCGACACTGCAACTCCTTTTCGGGGGGTCGCCCACGTCTTGGTCGGCGAACGGGCGGCCCTCCGTCTATGTACGGGTTAGGGCTTTGTGGCGTTGACTCGGGTCCGACGCAGATAGGCATCAACATCGGCGGGAGCGAAGCGAAGCTGCTTGCCGATACGGTGATGTGCAATCGCGCGCTGCTTGGCGAGGCGTCGCACCGTTCGGTCGCTGACCTGAAGCGTCTCGGCAACCGCCGGAACGCCCAGGGTCGGGTCCTCGGTCACTTCGGACATTGCGGTCATGACTCCAAGCTGGTCGCGTTCGGGCTGGTAGTGGTGGACTGGGTGGTCCCCGATGCCCGGTGAAGATTCGTCCCCTAGGGTCGTCCGGCTTCTCCACGCGTGTCGAGCCACTTGTCTACGTCGCGCTGGCGATAGCGGACGTGTCGCCCAACTCTCAGACCTCGCGGACCCTCCCCTCGCGTCCGCCAGCCATAGAGGGTCTGAGGGGGCACTTGCAACAGCGCCGCCAACTGAGCGACGGTCAGCAGTGGGTCGGATTCCATGGGCTTCCCCCAGCATCATCTGGTTGGCATCAACCCTTGCAGCCTAACCTATAGTTGCTGATCCGTACATATGTTGCATTCTTCCAACATTCGTCATAAGATGACGGCGGCTCCCCGACCAGGAGGTGACAGGTGAGTGCGAAACGGACCGAGACCCCACCGTCTGAACTGCAGCCATACCTGAAGACCATCAGTGAGGCGTTCGTCGCCATCAGCCGCGGCGAGGACCCGGAACAGCATGCGGAGGACGTCTACCGGGCGACTGATAGCGCCATACGGGAGGCCTGGAGCCTCGCCCCCAAGGGACCTGTGACTTGGGAAACACCTCTCGGTGCAAGCTTTGCCGAGATCATCGGGGAAAACGTAAGGGCGCTTCGTGTCGAGGCTGAGTGGAGTCAGGAGGCGCTCGCAGCGTCTATGGACAGCCTGGGGTTCCCTTGGAAGCGACTGACTGTGACGGAGGTTGAGGGTGCGTCGCGCCGTCTCAGTTTGGAAGAGTTGCTCGCCATGGGCACGCTGTTCGCGGTACCTGCAATCGAACTGCTCTTGCCTAAGACATATGCGCTCGACTGGCCCCTCGGCCAACTTCTTCCCTCAGTCGTCCATGAACTGTTCCTCGGTCGAGGGGGAGCGATTGGCGATGGCGGTGTTCGCTGGGGGGCTCCGGTCGTTGCACTGGGTGATCCGACAGCTGAGGACGACTATCGACCTGCCGCCGACTTGTGGCGCAATAGACGCTCATCGTCAGGTGGGACTACACCGCGTAGCCGTTCACGGAGAGAGGGCTTGTAATGGCCCATGTCGAGAAGAGACAACAGCAATACTCCAACGGGACATCGGGCCCTACGACGTACAGAGTCAGATACCGCGACCCAAGCGGTCGGGAAAGGTCGAAGACGTTCAGGAGGGCCACTGATGCTGAGCGCTTCAAGAAAGTGATTGACGCTGATTTGGTGCGAGGCCAATGGCATGATCCAAAGCCCGGCAAGAAGCTGTTCCGTGAATGGGTGAAAGAATACGCGGCCGAGACACCCAAGCGGCCCACCACGTCAGCCCGCGATGCGGTAGTACTCAACAAGCACTTCTTGCCCATTCTCGGTGACTTCCCTCTGAGCACGATCACGCCCAGGGATATCCAGAGAATCGTCATCACGATGCAGAGCAAACTCCAACCATCGACGGTGCGAACTAACTACGCCGTTCTGGCTGCTGTCTTCTCTGCTGCGGTGCAGGCGGAGTTGATTCCGCATTCTCCTTGTCGCGGTATCCGGGGTATCAAGATGCCCAAGGACACTCGCAAGCACCGCAAAGGGCTCACGGCGGAAGACGTCATTCGTTTGGCTACCCAGGTTCCGAAGGATTATCAAGCCATGATCTACGTCGGGACGTTGGGCTTGAGATTTTCGGAGGTCGCCGGTCTCAGGGTAAGGAACATTGACTTTCTGGCGCGCCAGTTGACGGTCAGCGAGACCGTGGCAGAGGTCAACGGGAGGCTGCAGCCAGCAAACGTAAAGACGGGGACCAGTGAACGAACTTTGGCAGTCCCTCCGTTTGTGATCGCGATGCTGTCGGAGCACCTTGCTCGTACCAATCGCAAAGGCCCTGATGACTACGTCTTCCAAGCCCCGCAGGGTGGCCCCATCCGTTACACGAACTTCCGGCCACGGATCTGGAAACCGGCGGTCGAGGCGGCGGGGCTGAAGGACGTGACATTTCACAGTCTGCGCCATTCGGCGGGTGGGCTGCTCAGACAGGCGAGCGTTCACACGCAACTCATCCAACAGCGCCTGGGACACTCATCCTCTCGCACGACCACTGACACATACGGATGGGTCCCGGACGAGTCCGACAAGGAGGCGGCCCAAGCTCTTGAAGCACTTTTTGACACGTCGCGCGGCCTGTCCGCGGCCTGCGACGAAGAAAGCGGGGGGTCCGCATGATGAGTTACCCCGCCTGATCAGGAGTGGAGGTGAGCGGACTCGAACCGCCGACTTCTACGTTGCGAACGTAGCGCTCTACCAGCTGAGCTACACCCCCGCGTTACCTTCAGGATAGCGCTCGGCGCAGATCTACCTGGCCGAGGCGACCGTGGATCGTTATGACCGGGGCAAGCCGACAGGCCGACAGAGAGCAAGGGTCTTCTGTCGGTACCTCAGCCACCGCTCAATCAGCGCGAAGCCACCCGTCGCACCGGCATCGGGAGTTCGTATTCGGTACCTCGTGGCAGGTACCGCAGCTTGACTTCTCGCTCGAGTGCCCGGTTGCGCAGGCGTATCAAGAGGCCGACATAGGCGGCCAGAACCAGACCGACGAACGCCGTGACGCCCAGGATGACGTGCATGGCGGGAATTATCCCGACGAGTCCCGTCACGGTGAGCGAGCACAACAGGACCATGAGAACGTCTCGTCGACGCTTGCATGCACCCGGGCGGAAGTACGCGTCAGGCCGCCGGAGTGCCGTCTGCACGGCGGCCACGGGTTCGTGGTGACGGGTCACGGGCGGGGCGGGGCGACTGCTCACCGAGCCGAGCCACCCGGTACCAGCGCCCTCATGGCCGACGACGGGGATCGATGTCTCGAGACGGTGGGCCGGCGCCACCAGAGACGGCCCCGTCCGTCCGAGTACATGGAGTTGGCGATGGAACGAGCCGATCGAATCTTTGTGCTGGCGGTCGACGGTTCGTCGGAGAAGGCTCGGTCCAAGAACCACCGCCCACACCAGCACGAGGACAACGAGAACCACGATCGTCAAGACCCCTTGACCTGCCTTCCGGTAGTGAAGACCCTAGTGAGGGCCCTTCGACATTTGGTGGATGGTCGGGAACGGACCGCTGCCTCGGCGGTTCCCTGGGCTCCCCTTTACTAGTCAATGCACACCAACAGTGCAAGGCCGTCCGAAAACGCAGGTCGGACCTGTGAACTTGCCGGCGAACAGGACCCGACCGTCGTGCCGGCATCCTGCAAGAACGAGAAGGAGAAGTGCGATGACACTCACCGCGTCTTCGCTGTCGCGCAGCGCGAGGCGAACGGAGTCATGGCCTAACTCTCTGCGCGTCGTCGAATGTGCCGGCTCATTGCACCGACGTGGCGGCCTCGGGTGCGAACCTTCCCGGCCCGTCCAGCTCCCACAGCTCACTCCCCGAAGTCGGGATCTCCGATCGAGGCACGCGCCGTCCAGCGGCCGTTGTCATTTTGGACGGTGACCGGGATTCCGAAACAGAACGACACGGCAGCGGTGGTGAGAACGTCGGCAACCGGACCGGTCGCCACCAGACGACCGTCACGGACAAGCGCGGCGTGCGTGATGCCGTCGGGAATCTCCTCCACATGATGGGTGACGAGTACCAACGGCGGAGTCGAGGGATCGGCAGTCAGGGCAGTGAGATGCATGACCAGTCGCTCGCGTGCCCCGAGGTCGAGACCGGCGGCGGGTTCATCGAGAAGGAGTAGCTCGGGATCCGCCATGAGAGCACGGGCCAGGAGAATCTGCTGCCGCTCACCCTCGGAGAGGACTCCGAAGGGCCGCTCGGAGACCTGCCCGAGTCCGGCGGCCTCGAGCAGCTGGCGGGCCCGACGGTGGTCGTGTTCGTCGTAGCGCTGCCACCATGTCTCGAGAGCAGCGTCGCGGCCGGTGAGAACGACATCATGGGCGGGCAGGGTGGGTCGAAGGCCGCGCAGGATGGCTTGGCTCACGAAAGCGACTCGGCGTCGCACAGCGCGGGCGTCGCTGCGTCCGTAGGTCTCGCCGAGGACTTCGACCGTGCCGCGCGTCGGCAACAGGCGCATGCCCGCCACGCGCAGAAGCGTCGTCTTCCCCGACCCGTTGGGTCCGAGGACGACCCAGCGCTCCCCCGGCGCGATGTCCCAGTCGATGCCGTCCAGGATGGCGAAGCCGTCGCGGACGACGGCGACCCCGCGCAGCCGCAGCGGCGCCGGTCGACCCTCGGTGTCAGAGGCCACAGTGACGCTCTCGGGACGCCACGGGCGACGTCGAACCAGGCGGGCAGGCGCTCAGGGGGCGGGCAGGCGCCGGTGGACGCGTCCGGCCAGTCCGACGATGAACTCGTCCCACTGCCGTTCGCCCATCAGCCAGAGCCAGAGCTCCCGACCGTAGGCGATGACGACGTCGACAAACGCCTCGCGATCCATTCCCGCCGGCTCGAGCGCCGGGCGCCACCGCTCCCAGATGTAGACGCCGATGCAGATGTCAGTGCTGAATCCCTCACGCCAGTCCGCCCCGTCGAGGATCGCCGTCCGCAGCCCGTCGCGCATTTCGGTGGGTTCGTCGAGATGTTCGAGGTTCACGCCCTCAGTCGGCTGCAGGAACACGCTCATCTCTCCTTCACCACCGGAGCCCGATCTGTTCCGCTGTAGTGGCTGACGTGCTCGGCGAAGTCGATGAACATCGGAGCGTCGGGATCGAGCTTGCGTTGGAGCGTCCGCTCCGCCACCCGCTTGTCCAGGCGGTCGAGCTTCAGCAGCGCCTCGGGGTCGTCGAGGTCCCGGACGTCGAGCCGCCCGCGGGCCCGCTCGAATGCGAGCCGGCCGGCTTCGGAACGCACCAGGACGCTCGACCATCCGGCCATCGATCCGACACTGCCGATCGACAGGTCGGCGCCGCGGCCGAGGAAATCGGCACACTCGTCGCATCCCTTCAGGGCCGCACCGTGGAAGTCCTTGACCGGTTCGTCGACGGCCACATTGCCGTCGCGGTACTCGACGATCATGCGGCCGTGGATCACGTCGACCTTGCTCACCCGGTCCAGATCGAGACCCCTCTTGTCGCGAAGCTCACGGAGCATCAGAGCCTCGTAATCGAAGCTCTTGGTGCACAACAGCGCGATGGTGAGCACGACCGCATCGACGCGGTGGGCGCCGGTGGGCCACCGGCGCGCTTGCATGGCCCTGATCCCCTGGATCTCGCACGGGGTGCCGACCACCGCCAGCCGGGGCTTGGCGGGCAGGTCGTAGCGGCTCAGGTCCAGTTCGGCCAGGGCCATGGTCTGGTTGTAGTAGCTCCCGGCGGCCGCCGTGATCTCCTTCGCCGTCGTCGCCACCGTGGCGATCCCCTTCCACGGTTCATCGGGATCGGTGCTCGGCTTCGACACGAGCGCGCCATCGATGTCGCCCCCAGCCAACAGGGCCAGCAACATGGCCGTGACGACGCCGCCGTCCTGGGCGTCGTCTGCCCGGGCGCCGGCCCGGACGGCGTAGCTGTGCGTCACGGCGCCGAGCCCGTCACCGGGGGGTCCACCGGTCAGCTTCCAGTAGGTGTCGGCCGCGTCGGCCTTCACCACCACCGGTGCCTCCGCCGCCTCGGCGGAGGGCGTGGACGGGGGCCAAAAGGCCTCGTAGCGCAGGCCCCCACGGGGGCAGAAATCCCAGCACAACGAGCACCCGGTGCACATCTTGACCAGTTCGGGGAGACCGCTGTCGACATTCACGCCGAGCGAATTGGAGGGACAGACGGCCACGCAGGTCCCGCACTGAATGCAACGGTCGGCGAAGATGACTCCGGCCTCAAGCTCCCAGAACCACGTCTTACCGGGAGGCTCCTCGACCCCGTTCATCTCCTCCCGGATCCGGAAGCCCTTCACGAACGTCCTCCGGCGTCGACGCCCGTCTCCGTCCACCCGGAGAGAGTGGAGCGCAGGTCGTCGTTCGGGACGCGGCGAGCCCAATTGTGGAAGGCCTCGCCCTCGCGTCGCTCGGAGCGGTACCGCGTGACCACCCGCAGCAGGGCCTCCGGGACCTCGTCAACGGGGCGGGCGCCGTCGACCCAGTCGATGAAGGCGGCGTCGGCCCCCAGTGACCCGCCCAGGCCGATGTCGACGGCCTCCACCAGGTGGTCACCCACGTGGGCGGTGTCACCCCGGAATCCGACGTCGGCGATCTGGGGCTGAGCGCACGAGGCCGGGCATCCCGAGAAGTGCATCCGGATTATTCCGGCGTCGTCGCCTTGTCCCCCTACGCTCCCGGCGGCGTCCGTCTCCTCGTCTGCCAGCTGCGAGTCGAGCCAACGGGCCCATGTGACGGCGCGCTCCTTGGTCTCCACGACGGCGAAGCGACAGAACTCGCTCCCCGTGCACGCCACCACGCCGCGCTCGAAGGGTCCGGGGAACGGCGAGTACTTCTGGAGAAGCTCCTCGTCGAGCAGTCGGTCGACGTCACCCACGGCCACGCCGCTCAGGACGAAGTTCTGGTCACTGCCCAGGCGGACGGTGCCATCGCCGTACGCCGTCGCCAAACGGGCGGCCTCCACCAGCTCGATCCCCGACATCCGGCCCACGGGTACGCAGCAGCCGACATAGACGAGACCCTCCTGGCGCTGGGGGTGGACGCCCACGTGGTCGCCACGGTGACGGCGGGTGAGGCTCTCACCGGCGACTTCCAACGTGAATCGGGTGCGCTTCTCTAATTCGGTCCGGAACTCCTCGGGTCCCAATTCCTGGACGAGGTACCGCATCCGGGCGAGACCGCGGTTCTCGCGGTTGCCCAGCTCACCGAACAACTGAGCGATGGCGCGGGTGAGTTCGACGGCCTGGTCGGGTCGGATGAAGGCGTCTATGTCCGACGCCATCCGTTCACCGTCGGACAGTCCCCCGCCGGCCAGGACGTTGAAGCCGACCGTCCCGTCGGCCGTCCGCGCCGGCCAGAGGCCGATGTCGTTGATCTCGGCCCCGACGCAGTCCTCCAGGCACCCCGTCACGCTGATCTTGAACTTCCGCGGCAGGTTGGCGTAGTCGCGGTTCCCGGTGAAGAACGCCGAGATCTCGAGGGCCACCGGCAGGGCGTCGAACACCTCGTGGGCGTCGACCCCCGACACGGGGCAGCACAGGACGTTGCGGGCCGAGTCGCCGCAGGCCTGAACGGTTGTCAGACCGACGTCGGCGAACCGCTCCCAGATCCGGGGCACGTCGCCGATCCGGATCCAGTGGATCTGGATGGTCTGCCGGGTGGTGATGTCGGCGTAGCGGTTCCCGAAGACGGGGCTGTCGTCGGGTCCCTCCCCGTACGCTTCGGCGGCGATCCCGATCTCGCGCGCCTGATCGGCGGTCAACCGGCCCCCGGGCACCTTCACCCGCATCATGAAGGCGTCGCCACCCTGGCGCTGGGGATAGAGACCGACCCACTTGAGCCGCTCCTGCTCCCCTGCCACTTTTCCTATGGCACCGGCGCCTTGCTTGGCGTACTGCTCGATCACCGCGTCAGCCACCTCGAGGGGATGGCGTTCGAGCTTCCAGCGTTCGACCTGGTTCAGCTCACCGACCTTGCGGTAGGGCCGCACGAAGTGCATGGACCGTTCATTGCCGCGGAACTCGACCCCGAGAGGGTAGTCCCGACGGCGCGCCATGTCAGACGTGCAAGCCGCACTCGGTCTTGTTGCTGCCCGCCCACCGACCGGCACGGGGATCCTCACCGGGAGCCACCGGTCGGGTGGTGGGCGCGCATCCGATCGACAGGTAGCCGCGTGGGACCAGGGGGTGGATGGGGAGACGGTGATCGGCCGCGTAGTTCGTCACGTCGTCGTCGGTCCAGGTGGCGATGGGGTTCACCTTGACCAGACGACGGGCATCGTCCCACGAGACGATCGGAGTCGCCGCCCGGGTGCGGGCGTCCACGCGCTTGAGCCCCGTCATCCACGCCTGGCGACCTTCGAGCGCCCGGTCGAGCGGGGCCACCTTGCGCATCTCGCAGCACCGGTCGCTGCCGCAGGGCCAGTCGTCGGCTTCCGGACCGGGAGTGAGGATCCGGAGGTTCAGGTCGTAACGCCGCCTGACGTCTTCCACGTAGGCGAGAGTCTCCGGGAAGTGGTATCCGGTGTCCAGGAAGAGCACTTCGATGCCGGGGTCGATCTGCGTGGCCAGGTCGACGATGACGCAGTCCTGGAATGAACAGGCAAGAGAGACGCCGTTGCCGAATCGTTCGACCGCCCAGGCGATCACTTTCCCGGCGGGAGCCGACTCGAGCTCGTAGGCACGGGCCTCCAGCTCTTGCGGTTCGATGTCGATTTCGGCGCTTGTGGCCACGATGTCGTCCCCTTCGTCTTCCGAGCCGTCGTGGACCGTGCTCCCGACCCCGTCCGGATCGACCAGACTGGGGGCCCCGATGCACCGACCACGGCGTGTTTCGTTGCTCACGTACTACTATAGGTGACTAATCAGATCAAGATTTCTCCCTTTTGGGGCGGCACCCCCCGAGCCTCCCCTCGACCGGTGAGGTGGGCATGGCCATCGACGCCGACCTGTACCCCGTCGGCCTCGTCGTCGCCGACCGTCCCTGCCTGGTCGTGGGGGGTGGCCGGGTGGCTGCCCGCAAGATCGCCGGCCTCCTGACCTGCGGCGCGGCCGTGACGGTGGTCGCTCCCGAGGCGCACGTGGCCCTCGGCCTGCTGGCCCGGGACGGCGCGTTCTCCCGGCTCCGGGGTCCCCACCTGACGGTGCATCTTCGTCCCTATCGCCCCGGCGAGGCCGCCGGCTACCGCCTGGTAGTGACGGCCACGGGGGACCCTGAAGTCGACACCTCGGTCTTTCGCGACGCCGAGGACGCCGGGGTGTGGGTGAACAGCGCCGACGATCCCGATCACTGCACTTTCGTCCTGCCGGCGGTGACCCGGGACGGCTCTGTCAGTGTGGCCGTTTCCACCGGGGGGGCCAGCCCCGCCCTGGCGTCATGGCTCCGGCGCCGGGTGGCCGAGGCGATCGGCACCGGACTCGGTCCCCTGGCTGCCCTCCTCGACGACGCCCGTGAGCGCATCCACGGGCGGGGGGCCTCCACCGAGACGGTCGACTGGGAGGCGCTGCTCGACGGTCCGTTGCCCGCCCTGGTCCGCCAGGGGAACCTCGACGAGGCACGTCTGATCCTCGACGCGGCTGTCGAAAGCGCCACGGCCGGGCCCGGAGATCCCGACTGACCTCGTCGTCGCCTGTATTCCGATAACGGGTGTCGCGTTGTCGCCAGGCACCTACGGCGCCGCCGACGGGTGCGCCCGTGACTCGCTCGACGTCAAACGGCCCCGATACGCCATACTTCCTGCGTGGAACGCGTGGGGCGGGGGACGATGGCGCGCGCCAAGGGCCGGCCGGACGTCGGGGAGGGGTCTCCGAGGAAGGCAGCCGTCCCGACCGTCCCCGACGACAACGAAGTGATCGAGGCCATCATCCACGCCAGCCGGGCCATGGTCGGCATCGCCATCCGGTCCCTGTCCGAGAGCTGTGAATCGATGACCTTGCCCCAGTACCGGACCCTGGTCGTATTGAGCGACGGAGGGCCCCGGCGCCTCGCCGACCTGGCCGACGCCCTGGGCGTGAGTCCCTCGACGGCCACGCGGATGTGCGACCGGCTCGTGCGCAAGGGGCTCATCACCCGCGCTCGTGACGAACTGGACCGCCGTGAGGTCAATCTCAAGGTCACCGTTGTCGGCCGGACGGCGGTCATGGACGTGATCAGCCGTCGGCGCTCCGAGGTCTGCGCCTTGCTCACGTCGATTCCCCTCGGGACCCGGCGGGACCTCGTCGACTCGCTCCGACTCCTCTCGGCGGCCACCGCCGACACCCCCGAACTCCACTGGATGCCGGGCTGGTCCGAGTAGAGCCCTACGCGTCCCAGACGCTCTTGGCCTCGCAGAACTCCCGGATCCCGAGGGCGGTCAGCTCCCGGCCGTAGCCGGAGAGCTTCGTCCCGCCGAACGGCAGTTCAAAGGTGGAGACCACCAGGGCATTCAAGAAGACCATCCCCACCTCCAGGCCCTCGATGAAACGCCGACGCTCGGTGTCGTCACGGGTCCAGACGCTGGCGCCGAGCCCGAACCCCGTGTCGTTGGCCACGCGGAGCGCATCCTCGGCGTCCTCGGCGCGGTAGAGCATGGCCACGGGCCCGAAGACCTCCTCGGTGGCCACTCTCATCTCGGGCGTGATCCCGGTGAGGACGGTGGGCGGGTAGAAGAAGCCGGGGCCGTCGAGAGGTGCGCCGCCGCACAGGACGTTGGCCCCCTTGTCGCGGGCGTCGTCACCAAGGCATCGACCTCGTCACGCCCGGAAGCGAGGGCCAGGGGCCCGATCTCGGTTCCGGGATCCATGGGGTCGCCCACAGTGAGGCCGGCCATGCTCGTTACGAAGGATTCTTCGAAGGCGTCGTAACAGTCCCCGTGGACGATGAACCGCTTGCCCGCGATGCAACTCTGCCCGTTGTTCTGGACGCGCGCCGTCACTCCGACGCGCACGGCGGCATCGAGATCGGCGGACGGCAGCACCACGAAGGGATCGCTCCCGCCGAGCTCGAGGACCGACTTCTTGAGGGCGCGTCCGGCCGCCTCCGCCACCGACCGACCCGCCGCTTCGGATCCCGTCAGAGTCACGGCCCGTACCCGGGGGTCCTCGATCAGTCCGGCCACCCGACCGGCGGGGATGAGGAGGGTCTGGAAGACCCCGGGCGGGAATCCGGCCCGACGGAAGAGGTCCTCGATCAGCAGGGCCGTCTGGGGGACGTTCGACGCGTGCTTGAGCAGACCGATGTTTCCGGCCATGAGGGCGGGGGCGGCGAACCGCATCACCTGCCAGAGGGGGAAATTCCACGGCATCACGGCCAGAACCGGGCCCATCGGCCTCCAGAGGACCCGACTGTCACGGGCGTCGGAGTCGACCGGCTCGTCGGCCAGGTACGCCTCGGCGTGCTCGGCGAACCACCGCAACCCCTTGGCACACTTGGCCGCCTCGCCCTTGGCCGAGCCGAAGGTCTTGCCCATCTCGGTGGTCATCACCCGGGCGACGTCGGGGATCTCCGCCTCGAGCAGTTCGGCGGCCGTGAGGGTCCAGCGGGCCCGCTCGGCGAAAGTGGTCTTCCGGTAGGTGACGGCCGCCTCCGCGGCGCGGTCGAGCCGGACCTCGACCTCCTTGTCGTCGTGGGGATCGAAGGTCTGCTCCGTCTTCCCCGTGGCTGGATTCACAGTGGCGATGGGCATGACGAAGATCTTTCCCCAATGCACCCCCCGCAGCACGTCCGGACACCGCCGACGACCGCGTCGACCTCCTGACGTGGTGTGTCAGCGGCCCTCGGCGGGATCTAGCCCGGCCGGCGGTGGTTCCAGACCGAGGACGGTGGGCAAGGCCCGTCGGCGGAGCTTGCCGGTGGCCGTCCGCGGCAGGTCGTCGACGTGGAAGTAGGTCTTCGGACGCTTGTAGGGTGCCAGCCGGGCGGCCACATGCTGGCGGAGCGCGTCCTCGGAAACGGGACCGACGACGGCGGCGCAGACGCGCTCTCCCCAGGTGGCGTCCACGATCCCGAACACAGCCACCTCGACGACGCCCGGCGCCTCGGCCAGAACCGCTTCCACCTCGGCGGGGTAGACGTTCACGCCGCCCGTGATCAGTAGGTCGTCGCGGCGGCCGTCGAGGAAGAGATATCCGTCGGCGTCGAGGCGTCCCATGTCACCGACGGTGAATTCGTCGCCCCGCCAGGCCCTCTCGGTGGCACCGTCGTCGCGCCAGTAGCGGAAGCGGGCGAATGGGGGACACCGGCACCAGACCGTCCCGTCCCCGTCGACCCGGAGGCGGCGGCCGGGCCGGGCCCGGCCCACCGTCCCCGGTCGCTCGACCCATTCATCGGGCCCGCAGGCCGTGAACTGTCCCTCGGTCGACCCGTAGAACTCCCAGACGGCACCGGGTCGGGCCCGCTCGAGCGCCGCCCACTTGAGCGCCGGCGGGCACGGGGAGCCGGCGTGGACGATCAGTCGGAGCGAGTCCCACAGCCCCGGTGCTCCGTCCGAGCAGGCGGCGTCGTCGTGGAGGAGAAGACGTTGCAGAGCCGTGGGGGCCAGGAACGTGGTCGTCGGACGGTACCGATGCACGGCGGCGGCGGCCACGGCGGCGTCGAAGCGCGACAGGACGACCAGCCTTCCCCCGCGCAGCAGCGTCCCCGCCGCGAACCGGATCGAGACGGAGTGGTACATGGGCGAGCAGACGAGGTGGATGTCGGAGGCGTCGAACCCCCACAGGTCGGCTTCGTCCTCGAAGAGCCGACGGGCGTCGTCGTCATCGAGTACTCCGGACCACACCCCTTTGGCGCGTCCCGTCGTCCCCGACGTGTAGTGCATGGGACGGGCGAGCGGATACGGAGCCAGTTCAGCGCGCCCACCGTCGAGGAGCGCAGCGAGGCCGGCGTCGTCGAGAACGGTGAGCGAGGGCTCGGCGTCGGCGATCAGGGCATCGCGCTCGCCGGCGAGGAGAGTGGCGTTCAGGAGAACGGGGACGATGCCGCGTCGCAGGGCGCCCAGCACGCAGACGAGCAGGGCGGCCGACGACGGACGGCAGAAGGCCACCCGGTCACCGGGACCGAGGCCGGCGGCCACGAGAGCCCCGGCGGCACGGCGCTGGGCGTCCTCGGCCGTCGTCGGATCGAGCAGGGAGAGTTCGGCGGTGGTCATCGGGGCACCGCCGCGCTGTCCAGACGGTCGTCCTCGAGGGCCCGGAACAGAGTCGGGCGGACCACCGTCAGGCCCGCCATCACCAGAGCGAGGAGAACGCCCGAGGCCACCGTCACATCCCGGATCCCTACGGCACCGGCGATGGCACCCTCGACGACGAGACCGATGGGGTAGATCGTCCCCAGAGCCATCATGTAGAGACCGAGCACCCTCCCGCGCGCCTGCTCCGGAGCCCGCAGTTGGACGACGGTGTTCAATCCCGTCAGGACGCCGATGTAGCAGGTGCCGACGACGACGATGGCCACCGTCGCCGTCACCAGGGACGGGGAGATGCCGTAGCCGACGATGGCCGTGGGAAAGGCGAACAAGGCGCCGACGAGAAGCCGGCGCCGTCCCCACCTCCGCGCCAGCGGCGCCAGGGCCAATGCCCCGGCGACAGCCCCGACGCCCTGTCCGGTCACGAGGGCGGAGGTACCGGCCGCGCCGCGGTGCAGACCGTCGATGGCCACCGCCGGCACGAGACCGATGAACGGCGAACCGACCAGGGCCACCACGGCGATGAGGATGATGGCGCTGCGACAACCCGGCTCAGCCGCCGCCACCCGGGCACCGGCCACGATCCGCCGGGCGATGCCCTCCACCGGGAACGCCGGCGGTGTCCGCGCCGGGAGGCGTACGAAGACGAGGGCCACCACCACGGCGCCGAAGGAGGCGGCATTGACGGCGAACGCCCACGCATCGGAGCCGGCGACGAGGACGACCCCGGCCAGGGCGGGCCCGATCACCCGGCCCAGGTTGAACTGGGCGGAGGACAACGACACGGCGGCGAGCAGGTCCTCGCGGGGCACGAGATCGGGGAGCATGGCCTGGTAGGTCGGGAAGCCGACGGCCGCCGCCACCCCTCCCAGGAAGGCCACGCCGACCAGGACCGCAGGAACGGCGTTGCCCGCCGCCGCCAGCACGGCGAGGGCGGCGGCGAAGCAGGCCTCGGCCACGGTGGTGACGATGAGCCACCGCCGCCGGTCGAGCCGGTCGGCCAGGGCGCCTCCCAGGGGGGCGAGCAGCCCCATGGGGAGGAAGGCGGCCGCGGCGACGAGGCCCGTCCACAACGGCTGATGGGTACGGGCCGTGACGACATAACCCAAGGCGACCGTCTGCATCCACGAACCGACGTTGGACACGAGGGCCGCCGACCACACCAGGGCGAAGTTGCGCGAATGCAGCGGCCGGAACGACGACAGGGCCACCGACGGAGGCTACTGCCCGTCGCGGTGGCGCTCCGGGCGACCGGGCGCCGGTGATGGCGACGGTGGCTCAGTGGTGGTACGACACTGGACCATGGAGCTCCGAGAGGCGGTCGACCGGGCACGCGCCATCGTCGACGCCAGCCGTCGGATCGTCGTCCTGACCGGTGCCGGGATCTCGACGGACTCCGGGATCCCCGACTTCCGTGGACCCAACGGAGTGTGGACCAGGAATCCCGAAGCCGAGAAGCTCTCGACCTTGGATGTCTATCTGGCCGATCCCGACGTCCGCCGGCGCGCCTGGAGGACACGGATGGAGTCACCGACCTGGACGGCGCGGCCCAACACCGGCCACCGGGCCCTGGTCACCCTCGAACGGCGCGGCGTCCTCGACACCTTGGTCACGCAGAACATCGACGGCCTGCATCAGGAGGCGGGGAGCGACCCCGATCGGGTCGTCGAGATCCACGGGACGATGCGCTTCGTCGTGTGCCTGTCGTGCGGCGCCCGCACGCCGATGCCCGATGTGCTCGCCCGGGTGGCGGCGGGCGAGGAGGACCCGCAGTGCACCGAGTCGCCCTCGGGGAGGCCGTGCTCGGGAATCCTCAAGTCGGCCACCATCAGCTTCGGCCAGAACCTGGTGGTCGAGGACCTCGTCCGCAGCGAGAAGGCCGCCCGCGGCTGCGACCTCCTTCTCGCCGTGGGGTCCATGCTCTCCATCTATCCGGCGGCCGGCCTGGTCCCCACCGCCCATCGGGCCGGTGCCCACGTCGTCATCGTGAACGGCGAGCCCACCGAATTCGACGACATCGCCGACGTCGTGGTGCGGGGTCCGATCGGCGACGTCCTCCCGGCCATCGTCTCCGGACCCTGATCACCGGGCCTACGGCGCCGGGCCCGAATCTCTCTCCGACTTGGCCCGGCTCCGACGCGGCTTCAGGGCGAACCACCAGATACTGGCGATGGTGCCGAGGAGGCCCATGCCCGCCAACGCCGGCTTGAGGAGCTTTCGACGAGGAGTCACGACCCAGACCCTAGGGGGTCCGGGCGCCGGGCCGAATAATTCGGTCGCCGACCGACGAGGCGGTCCCGAGGCGCAGGCCGGGGACGGGCGATCCTCGGCGCGTCGGGCGGACCGTGCCGGTGTCCCCATTCGACCCCTTGACCGTCTCCGATTTGGCCGGCCACAATCCCAGCCACTGCGTCGCCGGCCTGACCGATCGGAAGGCATTACACCTGCGGAAGCACCGCCGTGCACGATATCTCCACCAGTGCGTCGCTCTCGAACAGCTCGGTGACCCCGACCGCGGTCCAAGCCGGATAGGGGTCCGTCAAGAACTCGGCCGCCACTCTGAGAACGGCGTCGGCCTGGTCGGCCAGGCCCACGTGATACGAGTTGATTTCGACCACATCGGACCAGTCCGCTCCCGCCTCGGTCAGGGTCAATCCGATATTGCGAAACACCTGTCGGATCTGGGTCTCGGCGTCGGCCGAGAACACTCCCTCCGCCGTCTCTCCGGTATGTCCCGTCACCCGCAACGTGTCGCCGACACACACGGCCGCCGGGATGTGAGTCTCTTCGTAGAAGTCGGCCCACACGTCGGGCACGATCACGTCACGCGGGGCCCGTCTTTTGGGTGCATCCATGGAAACCTGCCTCTCTGCCCTGCACTGGCTAAAACCTCGAGCACCGTCCAACCGTGAGCGCTCCCGCCCCAGCCGGGTTGCTTTTTCACCACGAATCACCTGGGAGGATATCGAGATCGAACTCGCGGTCACTCGCCGGGGGATGTCGGGGTGATCGACCCGGGCTGCGCTGTCGGCACAGACAAGGTTTGTGCGCCAAGGCCTGAGAGTCGTCGGTGCGGGGTCCAGACCGCGTGCTATAAGCGTGGCCATGGAGACGGACTACCTCGTGATCGGTGCCGGCGCACTCGGGATGGGGTTCGTCGACACCTTGATTGAGCACTCCGACGCCGACGATCATCATCATCGATCGGCGGCACGGCCCCGGTGGCCACTGGCTCGACTCGTACCCCTTCGTGCAACTGCACCAGCCATCCATGAACTACGGGGTGAACTCCACCTCGCTGGGTCAGGACCGGATCGAACTCGAGGGGCGGCACACCGGATTCTATGAGCGGGCGAGCGGAACCGAAATCTGCGGCTACTACGACGAGATCATGCGTCACCGATTCCTGCCATCGGGTCGGGTGCGGTTCTTCCCGATGTGCGACTTCCTCGGGGACCGCCGATTTCGTTCCCGCCTGACGGGCGCCGAGACGGAAGTAACGGTGCGACGCAGCGTCGTTGACGCCACGTATATGGCTTCTCGCGTCCCGGCGGTCGACTCCCCACCATTCCAGGTGGCCGACGGAGTGAGGTGCGTCCCGATCGGTGCACTCACGAGCGTCGTGGAGCCCCCCGATGGTTATGTGATCATCGGCGCGGGCAAGACCGCCATGGACGGTGTGTGCTGGTTGCTCGACCACGGGACCCCACCCGACCACATCCGTTGGATCCGGCCCCGGGAGCCATGGATGCTGAACCGCGCCTACCTCCAGCCCGGCGAGGGTCTGCTGACGACGTTCGCGGGCGTGGTCCTGGAGTTGGAAGCGGTGGCCGAATGCGGATCGATCGAGGAGGTGTTCGATCGGCTCGAGGAACGACAGGTGATTTTCCGTCTCGATCCCTCGATCCGGCCCTCCATGATCAAGGGCGCCACGGTGAGTCGCGGGGAGCTCGATCAGATGCGGCGCATAGAAAGAGTGATCCGATTGGGACATGTCACGTCGATCGATTCAGAGAAGATCACCCTGGAGGGCGGGACCGTCCCGACCAGTCCCGCCCACCTGCACGTGCACTGCGCGGCCGCAGGGCTGAGTGACAATCCACCCAGGGCCATCTGGGACGACGACAGGATCCTCCTGCAACCGATCACTCGTGTCAGCCTCAGCCTCTCGGCAGGACTCATTGGTTTTGTCGAGGCATCGGGACGTGCAACGACCGAGAAGAATCGGCTTTGCCCACCGAACATGTGGTTCGACACGCCATTCGACTGGATACGGCACCTGCTGACCGGGATGAGAACCGAGCTGGAGTGGCCGGGGGCTCCCGATGTCGTGGCGTGGCTGGAATCCTCCCGCCTCAACATCATGAAGGGCCTTGATCAGAGCCCCGACACGGAGGCCGTCGCTGGACTCCAGGACAAGTTTCTGTCCGCCTTGTTCCCTGCCCTCACGCGCTTCGACGCACTGGCGGCGAACGCCTCGCCCGCTGAGCGCGCCCGGATGTTCGAAAGTGTCCCCTGAGCCCTGAAGGCCGTGGCCTGGTTGGCCGAGGACGCGCTCAATCCCCCGACGGGAGCGACCGGACCATCAATTGCACGTGGTGGCGCCCCCCCGAGGGCGAGCGCATGCCGGGCGCCGGTATCGGCCGACGGCGTCGCTCGAAACCCATGGACTCGAAGAAGGCGATGGCACCGCTGTTCTCGGCGATCGTCTCGAGATGGCAGCCCGGCACGCCGCGGTGTTGCAGCGAGTCGAGCCACCGGTGCACCAGAGCGGCACCCACCCCTCTCCCCCGGGCTTCCCGCAGCAGATCGATGTGGAGATGGGCCGGCCACCGGGGATCGGCGAAGGGTGCGGGTGGAAGACGTTTGCGGGCGGCGTCGACGACCACATCTCCCACCGCCCGCCAGACGAATCGCGCCGTGCCGGGACGGAAAGCGATGCCGCGCCGCGTAATCTGGCGGCCGACGACGCCTCCCGGACTCCAGGCCTTGCTGCTGTCGGCGCAACCGAGGAGGTATCCCAGGACCTCGCCGTCGATCTCGGCCACCAGAGCCGACTCGGGCTCGGCGTCGGTGTAGTAGCCGGTGAAGATGTTGGAGAAGCTCTCGGCGTCGCGCCATTGCCACTCCACCGGTTCACCCATGTAGCCCGTCACGAAGCAGATATGGCGGACCCGCGCCCGGTCGGTCGGCTCGTAGGGACGGATGGTGAAGGCACCCACGAACGTCAACTCTCCATGGAGAGAAAGACGTTCTTGATCTCGGAGTAGGCGTCGAGCGCCTCGAGACCGAGCTCACGGCCGAACCCGGACTGCTTCATCCCGCCGAACGGGGTGTTGACCCGGACCGATGTGTTCGAGTTCACCGACAGGACCCCGGCCTTGACGGCGCGGGCCATACGAAGAGCACGGGCTCCGTCGCGTGTCCAGACGGAGCCGGACAACCCGTAGGGTGTGTCGTTGGCGAGGACCGCGGCGTGAACCTCGTCGTCGAAGGGGGTGACGGCCACCACCGGTCCGAAGACCTCGTCGCGCCACAGACGCGTCCCCGTTGACGCCGGGGCCACCACGGTGGGGGCGAACCACCATCCCGGTCCGCCTCGGTCCGGGCCTCGGTACGCCACCGCCAGTTCCCCGTCCGTCGGATCGAGAAACGACGCCACCTGGGTCCGGTGGCTCTCGGAGACGAGTGGCCCCATCTCGGTGGCGGGGTCCTCGGGATCGCCGATCACCATCGCCTCGGTGGCGGCGACGAGCAGCTCGACGAACCGGTCGAAGGCGGAGCGTTCGACGAGGATCCGGCTGCGGGCGCAGCAGTCCTGTCCGGCGTTGCCGAACACGGCCGACGGGGCGCTGGCGGCCGCCCGTTCGAGATCGGCGTCGGCGAACACGACGTTGGCCGACTTTCCTCCGAGCTCGAGGGTCACCCGCTTGATGGTGCCCGCCGCTCGGGCCATCACGTCTCGACCGGCCTCCGTCGAACCCGTGAACGCCACCTTGGCCACTCCCGGATGCTCGACGAGGAACGCGCCCACCTTCGATCCGGGGCCCACGACCACCTGGAGGACGCCTTCGGGGAGTCCCGCCTCCAGGGCGAGCTCGGCGAACCGCAGGGCGGTCAGCGGGGTCATCTCGGCCGGCTTCACCACCACCGTGTTCCCGCACGCCAGGGCCGGACCGACTTTCCACGAGGTGATGGCCAGAGGAAAGTTCCACGGGACGATGGCGAGGACCACCCCGAGCGGCTCGTGCCAGGTCAGGTCCACGCCACCCGACACCGGGATGGTGGCGCCCCGGTGTTTGTCGACGGCCCCCGCATAGAAATGCAGGACGTCGGCCACCATGGCAACCTCGCCCCGGCTGTCGGCGATGGGCTTCCCGACGTTGCGCGTCTCGAGGAGCGCCAACTCCTCGGCGTGCTCCTCGACCGTGATGGCGAACCGGCGAAGGATCCGGCCGCGGTCCGGGGGAGACATGTCCCGCCATGTGGGGAAGGCCCGGCCCGCTCGGCGCACGACGGCGTCGGCCTCGTCGGTGTCGTGGCGCTGGACCTCGGCGACCGGGCGTTCGGTGGCCGGGTTCACCACGGTCAGGCTGCTATCGGACAGGGCCATCATTCCCCGCAGTCAAGCACGAGCCCGATGGCCCCACGTCACCCTGTGGCCCGCACGAGCGCCTGGAACAGCCGGTGGTCACCGTCTTGTTCCGGATGCCATTCCACCCCGACGACGAACGGCGACGACGACAGCTCGACGGCTTCGATCACGCCGTCGGCTGCCCGCGCCGTGACCACCAGTCCCTCGCCCAGGCGATCGACGGCCTGATGGTGCGAGCACTGGACGGTGGACGACTCGTCCATGATCTTCGACAGCCGCGACCCCGATTCGATCCTGATCTCGGTCGTGCCGAAGCAACCGGCGGCCGGCTGGTGCCCCATGTGTCCGACGACATCCGGGAGGTGCTGGTGGAGAGTGCCTCCGAGGTGCACGTTCAGCAGCTGCAAGCCCCGGCAGATGGCGAGGACCGGGACATCGGCGTCGAGGGCTGCGGTCAGAAGCGCCAGCTCACTGGCGTCGCGCCGCCGATTCACCCCCGAGGTGGCTGGATCCGGAGATGCCCCGTACCACGCCGGGTCGACGTCCCCGCCGCCCACCAGGACAAGGGCGTCGAGGACGGCGACGACCTCCGACGCCGACGGGTCGGCGCCCCCGGCACCTTCGCTCGGGGGCAGGAGCAGCGGACGTCCGCCCGCTGCCGCCACGCAGTCCACGTACGACACGGGGAGTACGGCAGCCTGTCGTTGCCACGGGCCCCAGGAAGCCTCCTGCCGGTAGGTCGTCACTCCGACCAGGGGTGTCTTGGACGTCGACATCTCCGTCAGTATTCCACCCCGCCACGGCGAGGAGACCGGGGGTCGCATGTAATGTCGGCGCGATGGCGGGGCGGCTCTCGGACAAGGTGGCGATCATCACGGGGGCGGGAAGCGGGATCGGCCGGGTGGCCGCCGAGTTGTTCGCCGCCGAAGGGGCCGCCGTGGTCGCGGCCGATGTCGACGCCGACGCCGCCGACGCCACCGCCGCCGCCATCACCGCCAAGGGGGGACGGGCCACGGCCGTCGCCGTCGATGTCGGCGACGACCACAAGGTCGCCGAGATGGTGGGCGCCGCCGTCGACGCCTTCGGTGCCCTGCACGTCCTGTTCAACAACGCCGGCATCTTCCCCGACGACGACGGTGGCGTTCTCGACACGCCCCCGTCGACTTGGGACCGTGTGATGCAGGTCAACTTGAAGGGAGTCTGGCTCGGATGCCGGGCGGCGATCCCGGTCATCGTCGATTCGGGCGGCGGTTCCATCGTGAACGTGGCCTCCTTCGTCGCCCTCATGGGAGCGGCCACCGCCCAGGTGGCCTACACCGCATCGAAGGGTGGCGTTCTCGCCTTCACCCGTGAGCTGGCCGTGGAATACGCCCGCTCCGGCGTCCGGGCCAACGCTTTGTGCCCGGGGCCGATCGACACACCCCTTCTCGCCGAGTTGCTGGCCGACCCCGTCCGTCGGCAACGCCGGATGGTCCACATCCCGATGGGTCGGCTGGGCCGTCCCGAGGAGATCGCCGCGGCCGCGCTGTTCCTGGCCTCTGATGAGTCGTCTTTCATGACCGGTTCGGCCCTCGTCGTCGACGGGGGCATCACCGCCGCCTACGTCACCCCCGAGTAGGGCGTCACGGCTTCGGGGGCCGAAGAGTGCTGGACGGCACCCCGGCGCCGTGCAATCGTGCGGAGATGCTCACCGACGGCACGCTCCGGCAACTGATCGATGAGGGGTCCATCGACACCGTTGTCGTCGCCTTTCCCGATATGCAGGGCCGGCCGGTCGGCAAACGGGTCACGGCACCGTTCTTCCTCGATCACGTCCTCGAGCACGGGATCGAGGCATGCGACTACCTGCTCGCCCTCGATGTCGAGATGGAACCGCTTCCCGGCTACCGCTTCGCCAATTGGGATGGTGGGTACGGCGACATGGTGGCCGTCCCCGACATGTCGACACTGCGCCGGTTGCCATGGCTCACGGGGACAGCCATGGTGGTGTGCGATCTGGTGGGTACCGACGGTGTCCCCGTCGAGGTCTCGCCGCGGCGCGTCCTGTCGCGACAGATCGAGCGAGCTGCGGCCGCCGGCTTCGACGTCAAAAGCGCCACCGAGCTCGAGTTCTTCCTCTTCCGCGAGTCCTTCGAGGAGGCCGCGGCCAAGGGCTGGCGCGACATGCACCCGCACACCTCCACCATCCAGGACTATCAGCTGCTCCAGACGTCACGCGAGGAATACATCATCCGGCGGATCCGCAACGAGATGATCGACGCCGGGGTGCCGGTCGAATTCTCCAAGGGTGAGGCCGGTCGTGGGCAGCACGAGATCAATGTGACCTACGGACGTACCCTCGAAGTGGCCGACCGCCACCTTGTCTTCAAGAACGGCGTCAAGGAGATCGCCGACCAGTGCGGACGCGCGGCGACGTTCATGGCCAAGTGGTCGATGGACGAGGTGGGATCGTCCTGTCACATCCACGCCAGCCTCTGGGACGTCGCCAACGGCTCCCCTCTGATGGCCGACCCCGCCCACCCCGGCGACCTCTCGGAGGTCGGTCGGCGGTTCGTGGCCGGACTGCTGGCAGGAGCGCGCCAACTCACCTGGATGTGGGCGCCTTACGTGAACTCGTACCGCCGGTACGTGCCGGGATCATGGGCGCCCACGGCGGCGGTCTGGGGGGTGGACAACCGCACCTGTGGTTTCCGGATCGTGGGTCACGGTGACGGTTGTCGGGTCGAATGTCGCATCCCCGGCGCCGACGCCAACCCGTATCTGGCCCTGGCCGCCGTCATCGCCGCAGGACTGTGGGGCGTCGAACAGGGGCTCGAGCTGCCTCCGCCGTACACCGGTAACGCCTACGAAGCGACCGACGTCCCCCGGATCCCTTCCACCCTGGTCGAGGCCATCGGCGAACTGGAGTCGAGCACCATCGCGGCCGCCGCCTTCGGCGACGACGTGCACTACCACCTGGTCAACACCGCCCGTCAGGAGTGGGCCAGGGCCAACCAGGTCGTCACCGACTGGGAGTTGGCCCGCAACTTCGAACGCATCTGACACCATCGGGGCGTCCGAACCGGCCCCTTCAGGCTCTGTTTCGTCACGTTTTGAATTGAAGGTCTCCGTACCGGCCCAGAAGCTCCTCGACGGTGCCCCGTGTCTTCACCGCGCCGGCCATGCCGTAGATGGGGGCCATGGCCCCTTCGGCACCGGGAAGAGCGCGGACGGACTGCACCGACGACCTGAGGTCGGTGACGAACCGATCGGCGATACCCGGCTGGGCGTGACGCAGGGTCACGCAGATGTGGGCGGCCGGCGGTTGCTGCAATCCGTTGAGGCTCCATCCGCGTTGCGACATTTGGTCCATGACGGCGTAGACGTCGACCTCCTCGGACGCGAAGGCGATGACCCAGAGAGGATCACCGAGGACGGACAGTTCCGGGATGTCCTCGATGCCACGTCGGATGACGGCGGCCGCTTCGAGGATGGCCTTGGTGGCCACCAGATAGCCCTCTTCGCCGAAGGCCAGCATCGCCGCCCAGCATTCGGCCGAGATGGCTCCCGGGCGGCTTCCCGCGAAGGTCGGCGAGTAGTAGAGACCCCCCATCCAGGTGGCGGTCCGGTAGTACTGGTACCGCCGGATCTCGGGATCCCGGTAGAGCACCACCGACGTGCCCTTGGCCGCGAATCCGAACTTGTGCGTGTCGGCCGAGATCGATGTCACCCCGGGAAGGCGGAAGTCGAACGGAGGCACCGGATATCCGAGCTTCTCGGCCCAGGGCAGGACGAAGCCGCCGAGACAGCAGTCTGTATGGAACCCGGTCCCGTTCTCTCTCGCCAACTCGGACAGCTCCTCGATGGGATCGATCACCCCGTGGGGGAACCCGGGAGCCGAACCCACGATGACGATGGTCTTGTCCGTGACACGCTCACGGGCGGCGTCGACGTCGGCGCGCCAGTCGGGTCCCAAGGCGATGGGCACGGTCCTGATGCCGAAGTACTGGGCCGCCTTGTCGAAGGCGGCATGGGCGCTGACCGGTACGAGCATCTCGGGATCGGAGATCCCCCGCTCGGCTCGCGCCCGGTCGCGGTAGGTCCGCAAGGCGAGCAGGATGCTCTCGGTTCCGCCCGACGACACCGTGCCGCACACGCTCGCCACACCGGCCTCTCCGCCTCCGAGCATGGTCCCGGTCATGGCCACAATCTCGGCTTCGTACTTCACTGCGCTCGGCCACAGTTCGGGGTGCAGAGGGTTGGCCTGCGAGTTGATGGCGTAGACCTCATTCAAGAAGTCGACGTGCTCGGATCCGCCGTGGTACACCGCACCCGAGGCGAATCCGTCGCGCCATTTGGGCTCCTCACGTTCCGCGAGTTCCCGCATCTCGCCCAGGATCTCGGCGCGGGGACGGCCGGCGGCCGGGAGCTGCCTATAGGTGTGGTGCGAGTCGCGGTACGGCCGGAGCTCGGCCTCGAGAACATCGACGACAAAATCGAGATCCGACGGTTCCATCGTGCACTCCTCGCTCAGTGGCGGTTGAGACGCTTGTGGATCATCTTGGTGCGCTTGTACAGATTGACGAACTCCGGGTACAGGGTGTCGTAGACCTTGGCCTGGGAGAGGTCGGGCTCGAAGGTGGTCCGGACGTCGACCATGGCGCCGATGTCCTCGACCTGCACCCGGCCGAGCGCCAGGAACGTGAGGATGCCGGCTCCTCGGACATTGGCGAGGACGGGGTCGTCGACCTGCCGGATGCGCCGGCCGGTAACGTCGGCGTGGATCTGCGCCCAGATGTCCGAATTGGCTCCGCCGCCGATGAATGCCAGAGGGTCGAGGCGCCGCCCCACGAAGCGCTCGACGGCGCCGAGCAGCCAGCGCGTGTTGAGAGCGACGCCCTCGTAGACGGCGCGGACCAGATCAGGGCGCGACGTCGTGAGCGACAAGTTGTGGAATCCCCCCCTGATCGTATGGTCGTCGACCGGGGAACGTTCGCCGTTCAACCAGGGGGTGAACAGTGTTCCGTTCGCGCCCGGGGCGACGCTCGCCGCCACGTCGTCGAGCAACCGGTAGACGTTGCCGGACGGACTGGCCGAACCGAGGGCGTCGTCGCCCCAGAGGACGTTTCGTGCGAGGAATGTGAGACATGCACCGGCGGTCTCGTGCTCGTCGGCGACCAGGTATTTCCCCGGTAGCGCGGCGGGGATGGAGGCCACGTTGCGTAGCGCGTCTGTCTTCTTGAACGGCACGTGACACGAGATCCACGACGACGTCCCGATATAGAGGTGGGAGGCGAAGTCCGTCACCGCCCCCGACCCGACGGCGGCCGAATGGACGTCGCCGGTGCCCGTGGCTACCGGGAGACCGACCGGAAGCCCGAGCTCGTCGGCCGCCCGGGGACTCAGCTGCCCCATGATCGTGGCCGACGGGACCAGGTCGGGCAGCTTGGAACGATCGAGTCCGGCCATGGAGAGCAGGGTCCGGTCGTAGTCGATCGCCCCGATGCGCCGGTTGTCTGTCACCCAGTGCACGACGATCGAGTCGTGCGAGGCCGAGAACCGTCCCGAGAGCCGGTGGTTCAGCCAGTCCACCGGCTCCAGGAACTTGAAGGTGGCCCGGTAGACGTCCGGCTCCGACTGGCGGATCCACAGGATGTGGGCCAACGGATCCTTACCCGAGTGTCCCGGCGCCCCGCCCGTCAGTCGGATCCAGCGCTGGAGCTTGCGGACGTCGTAGCCGAGGATGTTCACCACTCCGCTCGCCTGCTTCCGTATGGCGGAGCTGCCTCGAGAGTCCATCCAGATGACGGCCGGGCGCAGCGCCGTACCGTCCTCGGCGACAGCCACGGTGCCGGACCACTGTGCCGTGCAGCCCACGCCGACGATCCGTTCGACCGCGATACCACCGTCGGCCACCGTGCGGCGCGTGGCGGAGACCACGGCGCTCCACCACTCCTCGGGATCCTGCTCGGCCCCACCGCCGGGTAGGAGCCGCAGTGCGACGGGCTCGAAGGCGCTGGCCGCGATCCGTCCCGTGGCCGAGACGAGCGCCACCTTGGGGCCGCCGGTACCCAGGTCGACGGCGAGCACGTAGGTGTCGTCCGCCGAGGAGTCTCCGGCTCCGCCGCGCCTGTCGGGGTCGGCCGGCATTGGGGTGGCAGCCTACCGTCGCGCTACGGGCCAGACTGGGGCCGTGCCCCACGCGCCGACCGTGGTTCGCGCCGCCGCTGCTCTCATCGGCTGTGCCGGAGGTCTCGCCGCGTGCGGCGTGGCCGGATCGCCGGCGCAGACAGCGCCCGAGGCACCGTCGGTCACGGTGGTGGTCGGTGCCCGTTTCGCCGCCCCCGTCGACCTCGACCACGGGGGTCTACTGGTCACTCCGCCCCCGGCCGGGGCGGCGACCAGCGTGAGCGAACGTGAAGCCGAGGCCATGTTCGACGCCACCGACGCCGTGAAGGGTCCCTACGAGTTCGCCATCCTCGGGCTCGGGCTCGTCACCGTGGCCTCGGGCGTCGAGAACCCGCCGCCGACCACGACGACCACGATCTCCCCGCCCTCGTCGACGGTGCCGCCCACGTCGACGACCTCCACGACGGTAGCCAGCACCGCTGCGCCGCCACCGTCGACCACCACGCCGCCGCTCCCGACCACCACCACGACCCTGCCGCCCTATCACGGTCGTCTGGCCTGGGTGGGTATCGCGTGGGGGCCGACCGGAGCCTGTCCCGGGTCGACGACGACCCAGCCGGCGGAGACGGCCGGATACGTCGCCATCGTCATCGATGCCCGGACAGCCGGCCGGGTCATCGCGTACCGAAGTGGCGGTTCGACGCCGTGCACGGGCGCCGCCCGGGTGCCGTCGGTGACCGAGCCCGACGAGCTGGAGTCGGTGCCCTGGCAGACGGTGGGTCCGGCGAGCACGGCGGTGCAGATCGAGATTCCGCCCTGCGGGCACTACTACGGCTGGACCCAGGTGCCGAGGACCGGAGGCGGTGTGGCCGACCAGATCGTGGTGGCCGTCCCCTTCGATCCGACATGTGGTTCCACCGTGCCGCAGGGCCAGACGGTGGACCAGGTCGTACCGCTCGGACCGGGCCAGGCTCTCGTCGCCCACGCCCCGGTCGGCCCGGTCCAGGCCCTGCAGGCGCTTCCGAGCGCCTGACCCCTGTGCGAGCGCTCGCCGATCAGGCCGAGAGCACCTTGCGGAATCGGTATTCGCGTGTCGCCGAGAGGTCGTGAAGCTCGCGGACGTCGGGCAGCCGGTCGTAACCGAGGGACAGGTACAACCGGTGCGCATCGGTGAAACGGGTGTCGCTCCAGAGCTCGACGATCCTTGCCCCCCGCTTCCCCGCCTCGTCCTCGACGATCCCGACGAGCCGGGAACCGAGGCCCCGGTGACGCCAGGGGGCCAGGACATACAGCATCTGGAGCTCGAGAACTCCGGCATCGTCGGCCGGCCGGCAGGCGACCGAGCCCACGACGGATCGGAGCGCCTCGGCCACCCATGCCTCCCCACCGGCCGCGGCGAAGTGGGTGGCCACGTGGAGAAGGTGCGTCATCTCGTGCTCGGTATCGAGCACACAGCCCTCGTACTCGGAGAAGCACGAGCCGACCAGGGCGATCAGGTCGTGGGCATCGGAGTCGACGGCCACTCTCACCGCCGGTACGACGTCGGGCCACTCGCCGTCGGTCGGCGTTTCGTGTGGTGGGGCCGCTGCAGTGGGTGCCCCCGGTGTCGTCGGGCCGGGCCCCGATCGGCTCATACCGCCGTCGACGGATGTCTCGGACCCTCGACGAGCTCGATCTCGTGCGGAAGGCCCGTCACCTGGACGTCGTCGTCGTGGACCTCGACGGTCACCCGCGCCCCCGCCAACGGGATGCCCTGCACCTTCAGGTAGTGCATCCCGGACGGTAACCGGGGCGCCAGCCACGTCTGGCCGTAGGGGACCCAGGGGTCCAGCCGGAGGATGGTGCGGAGGCACAGCAAGGGTGAGGCCGCCGACCACGCCTGGGGGGAACACGACGTCGGGTATCCGACCGGCGCCGACAGCTCGTGGCGATCCAGGCCGCTGAAGAGCTCAGGCAGTCGTCCACCGAGCTTGGCGGCGGCGTCGAACAGCGCGTTGATCAGGCGTTCGGAATGATCGAAGAACCCGTAGCGCGACAGCCCGGCGGCCACGATGGCCGTGTCGTGCGGCCATACCGACCCGCAGTGGTAGCTGATCGGGTTGTAACCGCCCATGGAGGTGGCCAGGGTACGGACACCCCAACCGCTGAACATCTCGGGCGAGAGAAGCTTGTCGGCGATGATCCGCGCCTTGTCGTTGTCGACGATGCCGGTCCACAGGCAGTGACCCATGTTCGACGTGAGGGAGTCGATCGGGCGCTTGTCGGAATCGAGGCCCACGGCCAGCCAACCGTGCTCCTCGAGCCAGAAGTCACGGTTGAAGTCTGTCTTGAGCTGCGTCGCCTTGGCCCGGTAACGGTCGTAGGTGGCGCTGTCTCCCGCCTCCTGGGCGAAGTGGGCGCGCGCCAGGTAGGCGCTGTAGACGTAGGCCTGTACCTCGCACAGGGCGATCGGTGCGGTGGCAACGGTCCCATCGGCGTAGCGGATGCCGTCCCATGAGTCCTTCCACCCCTGATTGACGAGGCCACGGTCCGTGGCCCGGTGGTACTCGACGTAGCCGTCCCCGTCCATGTCACCGAATCGTTCGATCCACTCGAGCGCGCGTTCGGCATTGGGGAGGAGCTCCTCCACCGCCTCGCGGGCCAGACCCCAACGCCTCAACTCACCCAGCAGCATGACGAACAGCGGGGTGGCGTCAGCGGTTCCGTAGTAGATGCTCCCGCCTCCGAGCGACAACGACGGGGCCTCGCCGAAACGCATCTCGTGAAGGATCCTCCCCGGCTGCTCGTCGCTGCGGGGGTCGATGTCCTTTCCCTGGAATCGGGCCAACGTCTGCAGGACACCGAGGGCCAGATCGGGGTCGACCAGCAGGGCCATCCACGACGTGATGAGCGAGTCGCGTCCGAAGACCGTCATGAACCAGGGCGCGCCGGCCGCCACCACGACGCGTTCGGGGAAGTCGGGGTCGAAGATGCGCAGGGCCCCCAGGTCCTCGGCACTGCGGGCCAGCACGTTCCCGAGGCCCTCGTGGTCGGTCTCCACTTGCGGGACCTGCCGCCGCCACCGGGCCAGACGCTCGGCCGGGGCGGCACGGTCGACCGGCTGCCCGCACAGGTATCGGGGGTCGATCGTCTTCCCCTCGATCACGGGGTGGACCTCGGTGCACGCCTGCCACTCACCGTGGGCGGGCACGATGATCTCGAAACCCACCATGTCATCGGCCATGGCCGAGGGGGTGGGTGAGAACTCGAGAGCCATACCCCTGTTCACGGTGCCCCGTCGGTACGAGATCGACATACCCGTGGCGTGCTTCTCACGCGTGATCTCACCGTCGGGATCCCCCGCCCGGCCCTCCTTCACGGCGAAGAGGTCGGCGAAGTCCGAGTCGACGAACAGCTCCACCTCACAGAACGTGGGTTCGTCGCCGAAATTGCGGATGATGAGGTCCTCACGCATGCCCTGGCCCACGTAGCGGGCCCTGAACACCATCAGGGTGGAGTCGGCCACCCCCGGGCGGGGCCGGCACCTCGACACGAACGTGGCCGAGAAGGGGTCGTCGGTCACCGCCGCCAAGCCCTCGGGACGGGCCCCGTTCACCCTCAGCTCCATCCGCGACAGGATCCGGGTGTCACGGACGAACAGTCCCTGGGCCGAACCGACCACCATGTCCCCGGTCAGCCCGCTGATGGCGAAGGTGGACTCGTCGACCAGGGTGACCACCCCGCTCGCCTGGTCGAGGACTGTGACCTTGCCCGAATACGTCCACGGATCGCTCACTGGGCCAGGACGCTACCGGACGTCTGTCGAGGCCCCGTGCCACCCAGGGAGGGGAATTCTCACTATGGCCGTAGTGCTAATCACCCCCCGGCGATAGACTCCGGCTATGACTCCGTTGCTCGAGGTCGAGGGCCTGCACGTGACGGTGGAGGACACCGAAATCCTCCGCGGCGTGGACCTGGTCGTGCCTGAGGGCGAGATCCATGCGCTGATGGGACCCAACGGGTCGGGAAAGTCCACCCTCGCCAGTACCCTCCTCGGGAACCCGGCGTACCGGGTGACGGCGGGCGCCATCCGGTTCCGGGGGGAGGACGTCACCGCCTGGCCGACCGACGTCCGGGGGAAGGCGGGCCTGTTCTTGGCCTTTCAGTACCCCGAGGAGATCGCCGGCGTCTCCGTGATCCAATTCCTGCGCCAAGCCGTCTCCGCCCGCGCCGGTGAGGACCGGTCCGTCCTCGAGGTGCGCCTGTCGATGCTCGAGTGGATGGATCGTCTGGGCATGGATCCGGTGTTCGGTGAGCGATACCTGAACGAGGGGTTCTCGGGAGGAGAGAAGAAGCGCAACGAGATCCTGCAGATGGCGTTGCTCGATCCCGAGCTTGCCGTCCTCGACGAGACCGACTCCGGCCTCGACATCGACGCGCTGCGGATCGTCGCCGACGGTGTCCAGACCGTGAGAAAGCAGCGTCCGGCACTGGGGGTGCTTCTGGTGACGCACTACACGAAGATCCTCGAGTTGTTGCACCCCGACGCCGTCCACGTTCTCGTCGACGGCCGGGTGGTCGAGTCCGGTGGCCCCGAGCTGGCCGACCGCCTCGAGATCGAAGGTTACGAGTCATGGCGGAGGTGACAATGGACGTCGCATCCTGTAAGAGCGATTTCCCCCTGCTCGACCAGACCGCCCACGGGAGACGTCTCGTCTACCTCGACTCGGCGTCCTCCGCCCAACGACCCCGGGCGGTGCTGGACTCCATGGACAACTACTACGAGACGACCCACGCCAACGTCCACCGTGGCGTCTATGCCATCGCCGAGGAAGCCGACCGCCGCTACGAGGCAGCGCGCGTCGCCGTCGGCCGGTTCATAGGGGCACCCAACCCGGCCCAGGAGGTCATCTTCACCAAGAACGCCACCGAGGCCGTGAACCTGGTCGCCGCCACGTGGGGCCGGGCCAATCTCGGTCCCGGTGACGCCGTGCTGCTCAGCGACATGGAACACCACGCCAACCTCGTCCCCTGGCTCATGCTGGCCGAGGAGCGCGGAGTCGAGCTCCGATGGATCCCCATGGACGACGACTACCGGCTCGACCTCACCGATCTCGATCGGCTCGTCGACGGGGTGAAACTGGTCGCCTGCACCACCATGTCGAACGTCCTCGGGACGATCCCGCCCTTCGCCCGGATCGCCAAGGCTGCGCACGACGCCGGAGCCCTGGTGCTCGCCGACGGCGCCCAGTCGGTCCCCCACCTCGTGACCGACGTGCGTTCGCTCGGTTGCGACTTCCTGGTCTTCAGCGCCCACAAGATGCTAGGCCCTACCGGGATCGGAGTGTTGTGGGCCCGGCGGGAGCTGCTCGATGCCATGCCGCCGTTCCTCGGTGGTGGCGGAATGATCGCCGATGTGCGGCGCGACGGGTTCACCGCCAACGAGCTCCCGTGGAAATTCGAGGCGGGAACGCCGCCGATCGCCGAGGCCGTGGGATTCGGCACCGCCGTCGCCTATCTCGAGGCCGTGGGCATGGAAGCCATCCACAAGCACGAGATCGCCCTGACCGCCTACGCGCTCGGGACGCTGACCGAGCGCTTCGGAGACGACCTGCGGATCTTCGGGCCACCCACCACCGACGAACGTGGCGGTGTGCTGTCGCTCGCCTACCGCGACATCCACCCCCACGACCTGGCCCAGGTCCTCGACCAGAAGGGGGTCTGCGTCCGGGCCGGACACCACTGCGCCAAGCCCCTGATGCGCCGTCTGGGCGTCGCCGCGACGGCGAGGGCGTCGCTCTACCTCTACAACGACGAATCGGATGTGGACACGTTGGCCGACGCGCTGGGCGAGGCCGGTACCCTCTTCGGGTAGCGGCACGTACGCCTGGTCGACGACCTCTATCCGCTCACCATCGACGTTCGACACCCGAGGAGCCATGCCCGGACTGGAAGACCTGTATCGCGAGATCATCCTCGATCACTACCGCAGCCCCCGGAACCGGGGCGAGTTGCCGAGCCCACCGGCACGACGGGCCGAAGGGTTCAACCCCCTGTGCGGGGACGAGGTGGTCGTCTACGTCGACATCGACGGCGACACGCTCAACGACATCCGGATCTCTGGTCAGGGCTGTTCGATCAGCCAGTCCTCGGCGTCGCTCATGTCGGGTGCCGTCAAGGGCAAGTCGTTGCCCGAGGTACGCGATCTCATCCGCACCTTCAAGGCCATGATGTCGATCCACGAAGCCCGTCTGGGCGACGGCGACGGTGACGGCGACGATCCGGTCGCCCTGGACCCCGACTCCCTGGGCGAGTTGGCCGCCCTCCAGGGTGTGGTCAAGTTCCCGGTACGCATCAAGTGCGCCACCCTGTCGTGGAACACCCTGGCCCAGAGCCTCGTCGACGACGAAGTGTCGGCGCCACCGGCGGCGGGAGCCTGACGGCACCGACGGCGCCGAGCGGGTCGACGCTCAACAGGGCGTGGGATTGAAGGACCCGGACCCGGGCACCGCCGTCGTCGGCGGTGACTGCGTGATTCCCGACGGGGACGTCGGCGGTGTCACCGGCGCCGTGGTGGGAGGCGAGGTGGTCACGGGGCTGCCGTCGGCGGTGAGCGGTGCCGTCGACGTCGCGCTCGGCTGCGTGCCGAGGAACTGGGCGATGGTCTGCTCGGCCGCCGGTTCCTGAACCACCTGGACGTCTCCGCCGGCGGAGGAGTACTCGCCGGTCGTCGGCAACGTCGCCGTCTGGAGGCGGGAACCGGAGAAGGCGTGGTACTTCTGGGCCAAGGCGAGCAGATCGCTCCCTGACAGGCCTTGGTCGACGGTGACATCGTGGACGACGGAACCGATGAAGGCGTTGATCGTCAGCGGGTTGTAGCTCGAGCGCGCCTTGTCGATGGTCGCCTCGATGATGACGTTCTGCCTCTGGATACGCCCGAGGTCGCCGCTACCGTCGGCGACCCAGTACCCGGGCCGGACCTCGTACTGGTAGAAGCGCGACCGGGCCAGGGCGAGGGCGGCGTTGCCGTTGAGAGTCTGACAGCCGGTCCGGGGGATGGCGAGGCCGGAGTTGTTGTTCCCGTTGTCGTCGTCCCTCACAGGGTAGGCGAAATTCAGATTGATCCCGTTCACGGAGTTCACCAGGTTGATCACGCTGGTGAAGTCGACGATCACGAAATGGGAGATCGGGATCCCGAAGGTGTTCTCGATGGTCCTGATCAGGGGATTGGGTCCGTAATTGAACGCGGCGTTGATCTTGTTGTCCGTTCCCAGAACCGAGCCCTTGGGCAGACCCGAGAGGGCCACGTAGGTATCACGGGGGACCGACAGCAGCCGGGCGGTACCCGATGCGGGGTCGATGTGCAGGATCTTTATGGTGTCGCTGCGCTGGCCCCCGACCACCGACGCGCTACCGAACGCCTGCGCCGCCCCGCCGGTGTTCCCGGCCCGCGAGTCCGAACCCACGATGAGCACGTTGTACGGAGTGCCGTCGGCCACCGCCGCACAAGCCGGGCATCTGATGGAGTGGATCTGCCCCAGACGGAACTGGAGGTACCCGTAGACACTGCCGGCACCGACCAGGGTGACGGCCACGAAGATGACCGCGCCCCGCAGGACGCGCTCGACGGTCCGGCGGCGCCTCCTGCGCCGCGGCGCCCCGATGGCCGGTGGGGCACCGGCGGCCGCGGGCGGAGCGCCGGGGCGGCGCTTCGGGGGAGCAGCTGCACGCCGACCGCGCCCGACCGCGCTGGTACCCGAATCGACCCGGCGCGCCATAGGGGCGGAACGGTACCAGTGCCCTCAGCGCGATCGAGGTCGCGCCCCCCACCGGGGCCGGCGCTCAACCTTGGAGGTGACCGTCGACCAAGCGGACGATGTCACCGGGCCGCTCCAATGTCGCCATGTGCGCGGCGGCGGCGAGATCGACCAGCCGCGCCGACGGGATGCCGGTGACGTAGGCCTCGGCGTGGGCGCGGGGCACGATCCCGTCCTGACGCCCGTGTACGACGAGGGCCGGAGCGCTGATGCGGTCCAGACGCCCCCGGAGCTTGGGATTGTGCAGATAGGGGTTCCACCCGAGCTTGGCCGTCGCCGCCTGGGCCTGGATCATGGGACGGATGACCTCGAACGGGATCTCGCCCGGATTGATCTCCGCCTGCGCCATGGCCCTCATGAGCTGAGCCACGGGATGATCGGGATCGGCGTAGAGGTCCCCGGCCAGCTCGTCGAGCGGACGTCCGAAGATCTCCTTGATGGGCGCGCCCTCGACATAGAGCCCGACGGCGTTGATGAGCACGAGCCGTCGGACCCGTTCGGGCCAACGGGTCGCCAGCTCCGCCGCCATCCAACCGCCCAAGGACAGACCGACAAGATCGACTTGGGCACAGTCGAGCCGGTCGAACAGGTCGAGGAGATGGAAGCTGGCGTCCTCGATGTCGTCGATGGACTCGAGACCCTCCGAGGCGCCGAAGCCGGGGAATACCGGAGCCACGACCCGGCGGGTGTCGGCCAGTTCCTCGAGGAAGGGCATCGCCGCGCCTTCACCCTGCGCCGAATGGAGGTACACCGCCGGCACCGTCCTTCCGGTACCGCCGTGCCGGAGTTCGATCACACCCACCGCCGTCTCCACAGTGGCGTCGTCCAGGACGGTCACGGGGCGATCACCCCGGTCGCCGCCGACCCCGCCGTCGAATCGGTGGCCGCCACCACATCGGCACCGAAGCGTTGGCGCAGACGGGGCATCACCTCGGTGGCGAAGAGCGTGAGATTCCTGTGGGTGTCGGCCGCCGGCAGGGTGCCGATCTGGAAGAGACCGAGGACGTTGCCCACCCCGAGGCGCTCGATGTTGGCGCCCGAGCTGTTCGACGACCGTGTCCGGCGAGCCGACGATGGCGTACTGGCCGTCGATCACCTCCTGCCACGTCGTCAGGTTGAGGGCGAACGTTCCTGCCCCCTTCAGCACGTTCTCGACCGATCTCACCGACGTGTAGCCGGGCGGGGAGATGTTGATCCCCGGCAACAACCGCCGCACGAAGTACCAGAAGTGGTCTTCGTAGCGGCGCCGGGCTTCGGCGTCGGTATCGGCCACGAAGATAGGTACGAGCCACCCCAGCTGCGAAGGATCGGCTTCGTAGCCCTCGGCTCGACACGCCTCGCGCATCAGGGAGAACATCCGCTCGAACACGCTGATGTGGAAGTACGGGATCCCCATGTACGCGTAACGGTGTCTGGCCACGAACTCCAGGGTCTCGAGCGATCCCACGCCGGGGATCCAGATCTCGGGATGCGGCTGTTGGACGGGACGGGGCCAGGTGTTCACGTAACGGAGCTTGTAATGCTTCCCGATGTACTCGAAGGGACCCGGTTCGGTCCACGCCTTGATGATCAGATCGTGGGCTTCGGCGAATCGCTCCCGGGCATGGGCGGGGTTCATCGAGAACGAGTAGTACTCGGGGCCGCCGCCGACGACCATGCCGGCGATCAGACGGCCGCCGCTGATGCAGTCGATCATGGCGAATTCCTCCGCCACCCGGGTCGGAGGATCGTAGAGAGGCAGGGCATTGCCCACGACGGCGATGCGCACCCGCTTCGTCTGCCGGGCCAGGATCGAGGCGATGAGGTTCGGCGACGGCATGATGCCGTAGGCATTCTGGTGATGCTCGTTGACACACACGCCGTCGAAGCCGACCTCTTCGGCGTACAGCAGCTCGTCGATGTAACGGTTGTAGACCTCGCCGCCGAGGACGGGGTCGAAGAACTCGTTCGGACAGGTGATCCAGGCCGGTCCGTCGTAGTCCGGTGGCAGACCCGGGTACGGCATCAGGTGAAAGCTGAAGAAACGCACGGCGGGCCCCCTCGTCATCGGTCGACCGACGGTGCCGGTCATGGTACCGCCCGGGCTCACCCGGACGACGAGGAGGTCAGTCCGGGTCGGTGAATCCGCGTCGGCGGACCGGTGCCGCCGCGGTGGCGGCGTCCTCGGCCGATGCGTACTGCGCGTACCCGGTGCGCTCCAGCTCCTCCGCCAGGTCGGGGCCGCCGCTGGCGACGATGTGACCGCCGACCAGCACGTGCACGACGTCGGGTCGCAGAACCGACAGCAGACGGCGGTAATGGGTGATGGCCAGAACGCCGAGTCCCCATTCGTCGACCGCAGCGCGGATGCGGTGGGCGACGTCACGCAGGCCGTCGACGTCGAGGCCCGAGTCGAGCTCGTCGAGAATGGCGATGTGGGGCCGCAGGACGGCGAGCTGCAGGGTCTCGCTGCGCTTGCGCTCGCCTCCGGAAAGGTCCACGTTGAGCGGCCTCTCGAGCAACTTGGTTTCGAGACCGATGCGCTCGGCCTCGATCGCCGCCCTGTCGGTGGTCGAGCCGGCGCCCGACCCCGCGTCCTGACGGCCCCGGTCGAGCGATCCGTCGGCGGACGCCTGGCCCGAGCCGGCCAGCGCCTCGGCCAGCACGTCCTGCAGGCGGACCCCGGGGATCTCCGTCGGGTACTGCGGGGCCAGGAACAGACCGAGACGCGCCCGCCGCCAGGCGGGCAGCGCCAAGAGGTCCTCCCCGTCGAGGGTCACGCTGCCCCCGAGGACCTGGTACCCCGGCCTCCCCATGAGGACGTGGGCCAGCGTGCTCTTGCCGGAGCCGTTCGGACCCATCACCGCATGAACCTCACCGCTGCGCACCACCACATCGATGCCGGCCAGCACCTCGCGGCTCGTCACGCCGGCGCGCAACCCCTGCACGACCAGCTGGTGCCCACCTCCGTCGGTCGCGGTCACGGGAGCTCCACCAGGACATCGTCACCCTCGAGGCGCACGGCGTACACGGGGACCGCCTTGGTGGCCGGCAGCGTCTGCGGTTCGCCGGTGCGGAGGTCGAAGGTCGAACCGTGCTTCCAGCACTCGATCTCGCATTCCTCGGTGAGAACCTCCCCCTCCGAAAGCGAGTAGTTCTCGTGACTGCAGGTGTCGCCGATGGCGAAGACCTCGTCGTCGATCCGCACCAGCGCGATCCGATGCGACCCCACGTCGAACCGGCGGGCCGTCCCCGGTTCGATCTCGTCGCGACCACAGATCCGCACCACCTCACCCATCGTTTGCTCCCAACCCCGCGGCCACGTCCGCCTGCGACCGTTCCGACGGCAGGCGGCCCGACAGCCGACGGCTGACGGCACCGTCGACCCATGGGCCCACGCCGGCGAAGGGGGCCCGACCGGCGAGGTCGGAGAAGAATCCGAGCACGATCAGCCGTTCGGCCACGGCCGGACTGATCCCCCTGGACTCCAGGTAGTAGCGCTGGTCCTCGTCGATCGGACCCACCGTGGAGGCGTGGCTGCACCGCACGTCGTTCTCCTCGATGTCCAGGTTCGGCACCGAGTCGGCGTGCGCCCCCTCGGACAACACCAGATTGTGGTTGGTCTGGAATGCGTGCGAACCGTGGGCGCCGTTGCGGATGTGGATGAGGCCGCTGTAGACGGACCGGGATTCGTCGGCCACCGCCCCCTTGAACAACAGCTCGCTCTCCGTTCTGGGCGCGTGGTGGTCCTGCAGGGTCCGAAAGTCGTGCACCTGCTCGTCGGTACCCAGATAGGCGGCGAGCAGCGACGTGTGGCCACCCTGTCCGACGAGATCGGAGTCCGTCCTCACCCGGGCGTAGCCGCCCCCCAGGCTGACCGTGAACGATCGCAAGGTGGCGTTTCGACCCACGCGGCTGGCCTGAACCGCCAATTGGGTACACGTCTGATCAAGCACCTGCAGGTTGGCATAGGCCAGATGGCCGTCGTCCTCCACCTCGAGCTCGGTGACCGGGATCACGAGCACCGGCGCAACGGCGGCCCGTGCGGCCGCGCCGACCCCGGCCTCACCGACGGCCGCGGCCGCGGCGTCGGCGCCCATGCCGGCGCCGGCGCCCAGACTGGCGGTCAATTCGATCACCCCGGCCTCGGCCGATGCACCCACCTGCACCAGGCACCGCGGGAACACCGACGGAGAACCGGAGTGGTCGCCCCGGTCGACGAGATGGACGACCACCACCGGGTCGCCGAGAACGACCTTGCGGGCCACGACGATGTGAACCACGTCGGCGAGGAAGGCGTCATGGAGCTCTCCGAACGCATCGTGGGCCGGAGCGAGGCCCCCCAGTCCGGGCGGGGCCTCGGCGTCGGAGAGGACCGAGGCGACCGAGAGCTGGTCATCGGGCGCCACCCGCTCCCTCTCCACCCCGACGATGACGCCGTTGTACGTCACCACCAGCGCGGCCCGTCGTCCGAAGGGTCCGGCCATGGCGCGACCGACCTCGAGACGCGACACCGCCTCTGGGTGGACCCGAGCAGGGGCAAAGGCGTCGAGATCGAAGGCGTCGATCCCGCTGTAGCGCCAGACCTCCTCAGCCTCGTCGGGCAACGATTCGGCGGCGAAACGCTCCCACGCCGCCGCCCGTCTGGCGGCCAACCAGGGGGGGCCGGCCAGGGTTGAGGACGCGTCGGCGGTGAAGGCGGTCAGGGTCATACCTCGTTCGAAGGGACGTCTGCGACGAGCGCGGGGCGCCGGGGGTGCTGCAGAGGTCATCCTACCGGTCGCCACGCGACCGCCTACACCGGCCGACCGGGTCGTAGGCTGGGCCGATGTCGGATCTCGAAGTGCTCAGCATCGAACGCGTCGACCACGTTGCCACCGTCTGGTTGGATCGACCCGAAGCCCGCAATGCCATGGGTCCGGCCTTCTGGGACGACTTGGTGACGGCGATGGCAGACGTCTCCACCGATGCCGACATCCGCGCCGTGGTGGTGGCCGCCCGTGGTCCCCACTTCAGCGTCGGTCTCGACCTGAAGGCCATGGCCGGTCTTCTCACCGGCGGCGACGGTCGGGGAGCCGGCCCTGAGCGCGGGAACGGAGACGGGCCACCCTCCATGGCCGTCCGGGCCGTGGCCGGCCGGGCCGGCGTGAAACGGTTGCAACAATCCATCTCGGCCGTGGCCGACTGTCCGAAGCCCGTCCTGGCCGCCATCCACGGGTACTGCATCGGCGGCGGTGTCGATCTGGCCAGCGCGTGCGACATCCGCCTGGCCAGCGCCGACGCCGTGTTCTCGGTACGCGAGACCAAGGTGGCCATCGTCGCCGACCTCGGCAGCCTCCAGCGGCTCCCCCACATCATAGGCAAAGGCCACGTGGCCGAGCTGGCGTACACCGGCAAGGACATCACCGCGGCGCGAGCCAAGGAGATCGGGTTGGTGAACGAGGTGTTCGACGACGCCGAGGCGGTTGTCGGCGCCGCACGGGCCATGGCGAACGAGATCGCCGCCAACTCTCCCCTGGCCGTCGAGGGAACCAAGGCCGTCCTCACCGCCGGTGAGGGCCGGTCCGTGGCCGAAGGTCTCGACTACGTCGCCGCCTGGAACGCCGGGTTCCTCCAGTCCGACGACCTCGTCGAGGCCATGGCCGCCTTCATGGCCAAGCGCCCGCCCGAGTTCCGAGGGCGCTGACTGCGGGGCTTCAGCGCCGGCGCCAAGGCCAACGCCGGCCGGATCGAGACGCCTTGGCCTCGTCTCGTTGGACCTCGGCCAATGTCTCGGGCACCACAGCGTCGATGATGTCCTCGGCCTCCTCGAGAAGGGTGACGACATCGGGGCCGCCGGGACCGGGCTCGTCCTCGATGGCCGGTTCCACCAGGCTTCCGTGGACCCATCCGACGTCCGCCAACCGGCGCTCGTAGGACGCGCAGTCCTCCGGGCAGCGCCACGGAGCCTCGGGGGCGAGATCGAGCTCACAGAATCGGACGACCTCGCCGGTGGCGTACGACCGGCTCTGAAAGTGTTTGCATTCCTCCCGCATCGGCACGGCGGAATCCTCCTGCCTCGCCCGGACGTGCGTCCGTCAGCCGACCGAGCCCTCCATCTGCAATTCGATGAGGCGACTCCACTCGACCGCGTATTCCATGGGCAGTGTACGGGTGACGGGCTCGATGAAGCCGTTCACGATCATGCTCATGGCCTGGCTCTCGGAGAGCCCCCGGCTCATCAGGTAGAAGAGCTGGTCCTCGCCCACCTTGGAGACGGTGGCCTCGTGACCGATCTGGGCGTCGCGCTCCTCCACCTCCATGTAGGGCTTCGTCTCCGACGTCGACTGCTCGTCGAGGATCAGTGCATCGCACCGCACGAAGCTCTTGGCGTGCTTCGCCCCTTCGTTCACGTGGACGAGCCCGCGGTACGTCGATAGGCCCCCGTCCTTGGAGATCGACTTCGACACGATCGTCGATGTCGTCTCCGGGGCGGCGTGGACCATCTTGGCCCCGGCGTCCTGGTGCTGTCCGGCGCCGGCGTAGGCCACCGACAGGACTTCGCCCGACGCCTTCGGGCCCATCAGATAGACCGACGGGTACTTCATGGTGAGGCGACTGTTGTGCACGATGAATCCCTCGGACACGAAGTTCCCGGTTCCCTCGACCTCGATGTCCCACGTCGGCACCTCGCCAACGTGTTCGCCGACATCGACCTTGCGGATCTCGACCGTCGCCGGCAACTCGATCTGTGAGCGGCCCACGCGACGGAACCACCGGGTGGTCGCCGGGATCGCCCCCAGAGCCGCCAGTCGCAGCTGTTCGCTGACCCGGCCGAGAAGCCGCTCGTCGGCCCGGAATTCAATCCGGTGGCTGCCTCGGCTGGTCGTGGCGTAGCCGAGGATCTGAACCTGACGCTCCTCCTCGTACTCCGTGTGCACTCGGGAAGGAATACCGAGAGAAGTGAGAACGTCGGCGACGTCTTCAAGAAGGGGCCGGTTGACGGACTTGATGTTGAACCCACGCCGACCCTTGGGCGCGCACCCGTCCGAGTCCAGGAAGCCGGCGATCAGAGACAGTCGCTGGCTCTCAGGCAGGTCGAGAACCCACGCCGGAAGTCGTTTGGCGGATGCGCCCGTGGAAAAGCCGTTGAGCTCGAACAGGTCGGCCAGCTCCACGCTCGACCACCGCAACGTCACCCCGTCGCCTCGCTCTCCGGGCACGGTGGCCGGCATGACGCGGTCCATGACGTCGACGAGGCGGGAACGAGCCCGGTCGTCACGGGGCACCGAAAAGGTGACGTGCGCCCAGCGCGTCCCACCGTTCTGAGCCGGTGCTCGGTCGATCGACCCGTCGCCGACGAACAAGCCGAACAGCCACATCAGGTCGTCGGTCGTCTCCTCGATGGGCGCAAGCCGAATCGGTCGGTCCCTCACGCTCTCGAAGGTCTCGCGGTACTGATTGCCGCCCGTAAAGGCGGTCACCGAATCAGGGATCTGGAGCTTGTGAGGGTGGCCGTAGTCGATCGACGTCACGGGCACGATGGCGCTGTCCAGTTGATCGGCTCGCACGTAGGCCAGGTTGTAGCGACCAAGCTTCTTCGCCCTCTCCGGGTCATAGACGTACGAGTAGAAAGGATGGTTGTCAGTGACCTTCAGGCTGCGGGTGCCGTTTCTCACCTCGCGGACCTGCTGGTAACCGGAGAAGCGCTTCGCCGTCACGGTGCGGAAGCAGAGTTCCCCGCTCGCCTCGTCGAAAGAGAGCACCTGCTCCCCTGGACTCACCAATTCGATCGGCTTCACCCCGCCTGGAGTGGTAACACGAGAGCCCTCGGCCAGGCAGCCGATGTTGCCGTCGATCCATTCGACACGGGCCTCGGCTTCGGCTCGGGCCCGCTTGGTGACGAGGTTGTAGACGTTGTTGGACCAGTTCTGGATGGTCGTGTAGGTGATGCGCGACCCGGGCAGGGCCACCAACTCGACCACGGCCGAGTGCAGCGAGTCGGTCGAGTAGACCGGTGCCGAGCAGCCCTCGACGTAGTGCACCTGGGAACCCTCGTCGGCGATGATCAGTGTCCGTTCGAACTGACCCATGTTCTCGGCGTTGATCCGGAAGTAGGCCTGGAGGGGCATCTCGACCTGCACACCTGGAGGGACGTAGATGAACGAGCCGCCGGACCAGACAGCCGAGTTGAGGGCGGCGAACTTGTTGTCGTTGGGCGGGATGATCGTCCCGAACCAACGACGGACCATGTCGGGATAGTCACGGATGGCCGTGTCCATGTCGCAGAACAGAACGCCCTGTGCCTCGAGGTCGGCGCGGTTGCGGTGGAAGACGACCTCGGACTCGTACTGGGCGGTGACGCCGGACAGGTACTTGCGCTCAGCCTCGGGGATGCCCAGCTTCTCGTAGGTGTCCTTGATCGAGTCGGGAAGGTCGTCCCACGAGTTGACTTGACCCTCGGTCGGCTTGATGTAGTAGTAGATGTTGTCGAAATCGAGGTCGGGCATGTTGACCGCGAACCACGGTGCCATGGGCTTCGAGAAGAACCGCTCCAGGGCCTTCAGGCGGAACTTGAGCATCCACTCCGGCTCGTGCTTCATGGCCGACATCTCCCGGACGATCTCCACCGAGAGGCCCTTCTTGGGCTTGAAGACATAGTCCTCGGCGTCGCTCCAACCCAGCTTGTACTTACCGAGGTCGAGATCTGCGGTGGTCATGGGCTACCTCTGACCGTGGGACGGCGAGCGCTGGTGCGGTCGCCCCCACAGCCGATCTGGGGATTTCTCCTACCTAGATAGTAACAACGGGGGGGACCAGGGGGGAGCGCCCATGGCCCCTGCCCCTGTGGGACCCTCTCAGGATGGTCCCATCGTCACCCGGCGCCTCCCCCGCCGGCTCCTCCGGGGTGCCTGAGGCTGGTCAGGTGCCCTCGTCGAGCGACCCCGGGGCGCCAGTGGCTCCCCCGCCGGCGACCCACTCGGAGCCGGCCGGGTCGCCCCCGGTGGCGGCCCGGCGCCCGGCGTTCCTCGAGACCCACGGAGACCGCAGGGAGGACGACTGGCTGTGGCTGCGCGACCGGGACGATCCCCAGGTCCTCGAGCTGCTCCGCTCCGAGAACGCCTACACGAGGTGGGCCACGGCGCACCTGACCGGCCTGCGCGACCACCTCTTCGGCGAGATCAGGTCGCGCATCGTCGAGACCGACCTGTCCGTTCCCGTGCGCAAGGACGGCTGGTGGTACTACACGCGCACGCTCGAGGGACGCGACTACGTCATCCACTGCCGCCTCCCCGTGCACGACGGGGGACGCGATCCGGACACCCCTCCGGGGACGGAAGACGCCGACTCGGTGTCAGGCCCCGGGATGTGGCCGGACGAGCAGGTGCTTCTGGACGAGAACTCCCTGGCGGGCGACGGCGCCTATCTCGACGTCGCCAACCTGTCGGTGAGCCCGGGTCACACCCGCCTCGCCTACGCCGCGGACACGACCGGTGACGAGCGGTTCACCTTGCGGATCCGTGACCTGGACACGGGGGCGGACGTACCCGGGGAGATCGAGGGGACGTCGTACGGCGTCGCCTGGGCCAACGACGACGAGACCGTCTTCTACACGCGAGCCGACGCGGCGAACCGGACTTTCCAGCTCTGGCGACGACGACTGGGCGACCCGGGGGCCGACGACGTGCTCGTCCACGAGGAGCCCGACGAGCGATTTCACCTGGGCGTGGGGCGGACCAAGGACGGCTCCTTCATCGTCCTCGAACTGAGCTCCAAGATCACGAGCGAGGTCCATGTCATCGACGCCGATCGACCCGGGTCGGCGGCCCGGCTCGTCGAGGCCCGGCGCCAGGGTATCGAGTACCAGGTCGACCACCACCAAGGCACCTTTCTCCTCCTCACCAACGATGAAGCCGAGAACTTCCGGTTGGTCGCCACACCGGCGGCGGATCCCGGTCGGGAGCGCTGGTCGGAGGTGATCCCCCACCGTGATGACGTCCGGCTCGAGGGAATCGACGTCTTCGCCCGCCACCTCGTCAGCTACGAGCGGATCGACGGCAATCCGCGCATCCGGGTCATCGGTCTCGCCGGGGATGGATCACCGTGGCAGGCGCCTCTGGTCGGGGGCACGCTCGTCCCCATCCCCGAGACGCCGTCGGCCTCATGGGGAGGACCGAACCCGGAGTTCGCCAGCACCACACTGCGCTACGACTACTCCTCGCTCGTCACCCCGCGATCGATCTACGACCTCCACATGGATGACGGACGGAGCGTTCTGCGCAAGCGACAGCCCGTCCTCGGTGGCTACGATCCCGCCGCCTACGCCGCCGAGCGCCTGTGGGCCACGGCATCCGACGGCACACGCGTCCCGCTGTCGGTGGTCTATCGGCGCGACACCCCCCTCGACGGGACCGCACCCTGTCTGCTCTATGGCTACGGGGCCTATGAGCACAGCATCGACCCCGTCTTCTCGACGTTCCGTCTGAGCCTGCTCGATCGCGGCTTCATCTTCGCCATCGCCCACGTCCGCGGCGGCGGGGAACTCGGCCGGAGGTGGTACGAGGACGGGAAGCTCCTGGCCAAGCCCCACTCCTTCACGGACTTCGTGGCCTGCGCCCGCCATCTGGACGGCGCCGGGTTCACGAGGGCCGAGCGCACCGTGGCCCGGGGAGCCTCGGCCGGGGGCCTCCTCATCGGCGCCGCCGCCAACCTCGCCCCCGAGGCCTTCAGGGCCATGGTGGCCGAGGTGCCGTTCGTCGATTGTCTGACGACGATGCTCGACGACACCCTCCCTCTGACGGTCATCGAATGGGAGGAGTGGGGAAACCCCGGCGCCGATCCCGACGTGTACGCCGTGATGAAGTCGTACAGCCCGTACGACAACGTCCGCCCGGTCCGCTACCCGGCCATGTTGGCGACCGCCGGCCTGGAGGATCCCCGCGTCGGCTTCTGGGAGCCGGCCAAGTGGGTGCAGAAGCTACGCGCCGCCGACTCTTCGAACCGGGTGATGTTCAAGGTGGAACTGAACGCCGGCCACGGCGGTCCCTCCGGCCGTTACGACGCCTGGCGCGACGAGGCCTTCGTCCTCGCCTTCGTCCTCGACTCGGTCGGTCTGGCCGGTTGACCGGCTCGGGGTGACCGGCTCAGGTGGACCCGAAGGTCATGTTGAACGGTGACTGGAACCCGGTCGGCAGCAGCACCTGCTCCCCGTTCAGGGTGACGGTGACGTCGTTGGCCGCTCCCAGGCGGATCAGGAGGTTCCCGGTGGCGGCGATGGACTGCGTCTGACCGGTGACGAGGGTGCCCGTCCACGCCACCTTCCCCGTCGACGTCTCGGTGGCCTCCACCCAACAGGGTCCCGTCGCCTGGAGACCGACGGTGTAGCCGGCCGGCGGCGCGCCGTACGACGCGGTGGCGGCGGTGGACGTCGTGGGTCGCACCTGTGGCGGGGTCGGGACGGTGGTCCGCGGGTGGGTGGTGTGCGTAGACGTCTTGTGTCGGGAACCGGATCGGTGATCCGCCGCCGTGAGATGGTGCGACGGGGCTAAGGCGACGGCCACAGCCACCACGACGGCGAGGACCACGACGGCGGCCACCACCGGCAGGACGCGGCTCCCGGCACGGCGGGGACCGGCGATGCTCCACCCACGTCCCCGGGCCGGCCGGGGCAGTCCTTTCGACAGGGCCAACGGCGAGATGCGGGGCGACTCCCCGGGCCGAGGCGCCGGGGCGGCGTCATCGACGAAGACCAGCTCGTCGTGGCCGTTGCTGCTCGGTGTCGGTACTGCCGGTGCTCGCACCGAGCCCGAACGGCCCGGTCCCGAACGCACCGCCCCCGGTTGGGGCCCGGCGTGAGCCGGTCCCGGCCGGGCCCGGGGGGGGCGTGCCGCAGTGCCTGTGCCTGCATCTGAGCGCGGGCCGGAGGACCTTTCGCGCAGTCCACCGGATCGCCGGTCGGCCATCGACCGCAGGGTCTCCAGCGTCTGCTGGTGGCTCTGGATGGAGTGCCGCTCGTCGTGGGGACGCCGCCAGGTCACCCGGGCGACGACGGCCACGACCACGGCGATCGCACCGACCACGAGGACAGTGGGCATCCCCACCATTCAAGTCAAAGTTGCGCCCCATGGGTATCGCGGGAACCAACCCCCCGACGTCAAGAGATCGCCGTCTGCCCATCGACCTACGCCCTGTCTTTTACACCGACCGCCTATCGTCGGAGTTCCCCGTCACTACCGCAGTCGTAGTGGCATTCGACCTGGCCTTGGACAAGGCTCGAGGCTGCGAGATTGTTGAAAGCTTGACCCCGGAAGGCAGTCTGCGTGTCTGGTGAACTGCACGTCTCCGCCAGCCCAGTGGTGGACCGTCTCGTGCCGGCGCTAAGGCACTTGCCCAACAGGTCCCGACTGCGGATTTCGCTGTCAACGGCGACCGTTACACATGTGGCGTCATGTGCTACAATGCTGCCGTGGGTAGCTCGATCTCCGTTCGGGACCTGCGGAACACAGTCAGCGAAGTGCTCCGCCGGGTCGAATCCGGCGAGCGGTTGACGGTCACCGTTGACCGTCGTCCGGTTGCTGAAATCGTGCCGTTGCGCCGCCGTCGGACTGTGACGGCGGCCGAGGCGCTCGCCGTCGCGTCCCGTCACGCGGCCGACCGAGGCCTCCTCCGCGAAGTTCGGGGTCTGTTGTCCGATACGACTGACCACATATGAGGGCTCTTCTCGACACCTCGTTTTTCGTCGCCACTGAATCGGGACGGCCCCTAGGCAGGATGGAGGGGGTCACCGACACCGAGGTCTCGGTGGTGACGCTCGCCGAGCTGACCGTCGGTGTGCTCATGGCCAGCGATGCCGATCGACCGGCGCGGGTGGCAACGCTCGCGGCGGTCGAGTCGACGTGGGACCCGTTGCCGGTCGATGCGGAGGTGGCGCGCCAGTTCGCGCGAATCGTCGCGGCCCTGCGTGCCGACGGCCGGCGGATACCGATCCTCGACGCGCTCGTCGCCGCGACCGCTCTTGTGGAGCAGATACCGGTCGTCACCCAGGACCAGGACTACGACGCCATTGCCGGGGTCCAGGTCATTCGGATCTGACTTTCGGCACGTCGACTTGGCCGGAGGTGCGAATCCGGTCAGGCGCTCCTTCATCGCATCAGAAGGCCGGCGTGGCGGGAAAGGCGTAGTCGGCGGCAACGGGTCGGGCAGGCTCCCGGCGGGCCAGGGCCGCTTCGACGGCGGGGGCCAGTCGCCGTGCCTTGGCCTCGTCACGGGATTCGGCCCGGTCCTGGAATTCGGGCATGACCTCGCGGGCGAAGAGCTCGAGCGATTCGCAGACGTGTTCGTGCCGATTCCGGCCCGCCTGACTCACGAAGATCAACTGGTCGACACCGGCGTCTTCGTACGCCCTCACCAGCTCCCGGATCTGGGCGGGGGCGCCGACGGCCCCCCGTAGGGAACCGAGCCCCTGTTCCATGAGCTGGGCACCGAGAGGCTGCCCGGTGCGGGAGGCGATGTCGCGGCTGAACCCGAACCGGTCCCGGTTCTGCAGGAATTCCTCCCAGACGTTCGTCACCCCCGGCTTGTGCATTCCGAAGACGTAGTAGTGGGCAAGCGAGTAGCCGAAGAAATGGCTCCCGTCGATCCCGCGGTCGATGGCGGTGGCCTCGTCGGCGTGGCACATCATCGGCAGGACGCAGGCCAGATTGCCGTTGACGGCGAAGCCGGCGGGGACGCACTGGGGAGAAGCGATGGTGGCGTAGTAGTCGTCCACCCAGGCCTTCGCCTCGTCCGCCTCGATGAACGAGAAGGTCAGCGCCCCGATGCCCTTTGTGGCCGCCAGGTGGATCGACTCGCGACGGCTGCACGCCACCCACACTGGGGGATGTGGTCTCTGCAAGGGTTTGGGGACCAGGTTGCGCGGTGGCATGTGGACATAGTCACCGTCGTAGCCGGCGAAGGGTTCCTCGACCATGAGTCGAGTGACGACGTCGAGTGCCTCGTTCCATTGGGCCCGCTTGGTGGCCCGGTCCACACCGAATCCGCCGAGTTCCGCCTCGGAACTCGATTCGCCGGTGCCGAACTCCGCCCGGCCGTCGGACACCAGATCGAGGGTGGCGATCCGTTCCGCCACCCGGGCGGGATGGTTGAAGCCGACCGGAAGCTGGACGATGCCGTGTCCCAGTCGGATGCGGGTCGTCCGTTGGCTGGCGGCAGCCAGGAAGACCTCGGGCGCCGACGAGTGGGAGTACTCCTCGAGGAAGTGGTGCTCCACCGCCCAGACGTAGTCGAACCCCAGCCGGTCGGCCAGCTCGACCTGGTCGAGGGCGTTCTTGAGCAGGACGTGCTCGTCGTCGGGACCCCACGGACGGGGCAGCTGGTGTTCGTAGAAGATCCCGAACCGCACGGAGGACCGCTACCGTTCCTCTTGCTCGATCATGGCGTCCACCAGGCGTTCGAGCAGGATCCGGTCGCGTTCGGAGAGACGCCTCAGCTTGATCGATAGCAGCGAGCCGTCGTCGTCGGTCTTGGGCGCGTCGGCGGGCGCCAGACGCCGCCGCCCTGAGGTCGCCCGACCCACCCGGGCGAGGACATCCTCGACCGGAAGTTCCAAGGCGCTCGCCACCCGTTCCAGGACATCGTGGCTGGGGTTGGGGAGAAGTCGGATACCGCCGATGGCTTCCTTGCGTCCGGTCTCCAGGTCGCGCCACAGGGCCTCGGAGATCTTGGCCCGGCGCGCCGCATCACGCCGGCGGAGGCCGCGTTCCTCTCGCTGTTCGACCAGCCACCGTCCGAACTCGACCCATTGCCGCGACTCGTCCACCTGGCCAGCGTGCCGGTTCCCGCCACCCGAGTCCAGCCGGGGCGCGGCTCGTGGCCGTGGTCGCTGCACGATCGCCCGCCGATTCAGGTGCGCAGGCCGAAGCGCGGCCGCAGAGCGGGATCGATGTCGTTTCTCCGGGGGTTCACCCGGTCCCGGTCCGACAGGACGGGATCGGTCACGCCCCACTGGGCGCCGACGTCGGGGTCGTCCCAGGCCACGCCGAGCTCGTCGGCCGGGTTGTAATAGCCGTCGACCAGATACCACATGAGCAGGTCGGACAAAGAGGCGAACCCGTGGGCGACTCCGGGGGGAATGAACATGCCCCGATCGAACGCTCCGTCGAGGTCGATCGCCAGCGTGGCGCCGTCGGTGGGTGATCCCGTCCGGAGGTCGTGCAGGACGACCCGGGCGCGCCCTCGCAGGACGTACCAGTAGTCCGCCTGGTGCAGGTGGTAATGGAGACCGACGATGGCGCCGGCCTGCTTCTCCGTCCGGTTGCCCTGGATCATCTCGCGGCCGTGGCCGAACCATGACCTCCGATAGGTCTCGACGAAGCGACCCCGCTCGTCGCCGTGCGAGTCCGGCTCGACGATGACGACGTCGGCGATCACGTCGGAGGGTCTGATCTCGGGCACTGGTGGTCAGGGGCGCAGGAACCGAAAAGCGGTCCTGTTTCCCCATCCCCCTTTCAATCCGTGCATGCGGTTTTCCCGCACACGGCTTACCGACGGGCATCTGGACATGGTTACGCCGCCTTTGGGTATCGGATAGTGCCCATGAGCATGTGCAGGCCCTGGTCATGGAACCAGGCACGGTTCCATCGTTCTGCCTGACCAGCACGCAGATTGCGTCCACGCTTCTTTATGAGCAAGCGCCGGAGACACCATTCCACGTATCGGTCGAGCTGACGGAACTTTAGAGCCGCATTGCCGGTGCGGAAGTAGTTGCCCCATCCCCGGAGGAACGAGTTGAGACCCTCGATGAGGGCCGTCAACTCCAGCCACACCATTCTTCGGCCGGTCATAGCCTTGATCTTCGCCCGGGCCCGCTTCATGGACCGCACCGACGGCCAGCGGTGGAGGTAGTAACGGATCACCCGTTCCTGCTCCCAGAGCTTGCCGGACATGCGGGCCCGGAGGTGGAACCCGAGGAAGTCGAAGCCTTGCTTTCCCTGCCGGAGGTCGACCACACGGGTCTTGTCCGGGTGAAGGGTCAGGCCGAGTTCACCGAGGAGGGCGGTGGCCCTACGCTCGGCCTCCTCGGCCTGGGTCCGGGACGTGCACAGCACGACGAAGTCGTCCGCGTAGCGGACGACTTCTCCGGTGCCACGCTCGTTCCAGGCCCGGTCGAAGGCGTGCAGGTAGATGTTGGCCAGCAGGGGTGAGATCACTCCCCCCTGGGGGGTGCCGGAGACCGTCTCGGACACCACCTGCGCTTCCAACACCCCGGCACGCAGCCACATGCGCAGCAGCTTGAGCACCCGCCGGTCCGAGACACGCAAACCGACCAGCGAGAGAAGCTTCTCGTGGTCGATCTGGCCGAAGAAGTCCTTGATGTCGGCCTCGAAGACAAAATGACGTCCTCGGGGGAACGACTTTCGGATGACCTCTAAGGCGTCGGTGGCCGAATGCTTGGGCCGAAACCCAAATGAGCACGGCAGGAAGTCGGCCTCGAAAATGGGCTCGAGGAGGAGCTTGGCTGCCGCCTGGACCACCCGGTCTTTGACGGTGGGAATACCCAATGGCCGCTTGGCGCCGTCGGGCTTTGGAATCTCCACCCGGCGCAACGGCGCCGGGTGGTAGATGCCTGCACGGAGGGCGTCACGGAGCTCGGTGAGCAGTCGCTCAGTCCCGTAGTCGTCCTCCACTGCGGCGATGGTCAAGCGATCAACCCCCGCCGCTCCACGATTGGCTCGGACCCGGTTCCACGCCTCCCACAGGACGTCATCTCTGTGGATGCGGTCATACAGGGCGTGAAACCGCCGACCCTCCGACTGCTTGGCCGCAGCCCATAGTCGGTTCTGAAGGCGTCGAACTTTGTCCCGGGACGGTGGTCCCAGGGGGGAGTTGGACCGGGCGGTCCCGGCCATGCCCTCACTCGTTTCTTCGTTCCCGACATGCCCGAAGTCGGAGCCCTTCCCTGGTGTTCGAGAAGAAACGTCTCTCCCAGGTACTACGACCCCGTCGGACTCCCGCTGCGCTCCGTTCGACTTCACCATTGGCTTATACGAGCGGTCTTGGCTGACGAGGCTGCGCAGACGGGCCTCTCCTGTTCCGAACCAAGCCGTGCGTGCGTGCCGCTCCCCCTACCCCGGAGGGACCAGGTGGGGGCATATCCGGAACGCCTGTCCACCCGATACTGCCTTCGCCGTGACGTGAGCGGCTCGGCTCCCTCATTGTCTCTGTGACGAGGCTGCAGGACTCACGCCTGGTGGCGCTACGGCCCACACGCTTGCTCCCTCCGAAGAGGCTCTTGACACCCCGCTCAGCCCGCCGCTTCTCGGCGACGGACCGGGGCCTGCTACCGGGCGTTCCGGCCATTACCCGGGTGGGACTCTCACCCACTGGTCTGGTTCAGCTTCTCAGGACGCACCACGGCGGCACAGGTTACAGCGGGGTGAGAGACCGACCCTCAGGGTTCGAACCGACCGAAACCCCCCCGGTAGTAGACGAGAGGACGGCCCCGGGTGACGCCCATGTCCTGCACCGCGCCGATGACGAGCTCGTGGTCCCCGGCGTCGTGGGTCACCACCAGTGCGCACTCCAGCCAGGCCAGAACCCCGTCGAGGAGGGGGGCGCCGTTGCCGGCGATCCGCCAGCCCACGCCGGCGAACTTGTTGCCACCGGAGACGGCGAAGTCGCGGCCCAGTGCCTCCTGGTCCTCGGCCAGGATGTTGACGCAGAAGGACCCCGCCTCGGCGATGCGGGGCCAGCTGGTGGAGCTCTTCCCCGGGGCGAGGGCCACGAGCGGTGGCTCGAGCGACAGCGAGGCGAAGGCCTGACAGGTGAACCCCACGGGACCGGCGTCCTCCATGGCCGTGATGACGGTCACCCCGGTGGCGAAATGACCCATGACCTCCCGGAAGCGCCCCGAGTCGAAGACCCTCCCGCCGGCACCGGGCTCACCGTGTCGGACGGTGTCGTCCATCGGGTCAGCGATGACCGAGATCGACGGTCGATCCTTCGGCAGCCGCCGAGACGGTCTCCAGACGCGACGCTCCCGGGGCCTTCGCCGCCACGCCGGTGAGACGGTCGAGGATCTCGTCGGTGTGGTCCGGATCGTGGTGGAACAGCGACAGGCGACGGGCGCCCGCCTCGGCCGCCACGTGGACGGCGTACCCGATGGTGGAGTGGCCCCAGTTGGCCTTGGCCTCGAACTCGTCGTCGGTGTACTGGGCGTCGTGGATGAGCAGATCGGCGCCGTCGGCCAGCTCCAGCACGTTGGCATCGACGGTCCGTCTGTCGGTCGGAGCCTGGTGGTCGCTCACGAACGCCACACTGGCGCCGTCGGCCTCGATGCGGAAGCCGAGAGTGGTGCCCACGTGGGGGACGCGTCGGACCCGGATCTTGGCCGAGCCGATGGCGAAGTCGTCGTCCTGCACCTCGTGGAAGTCGATGGATCCGTGGAGCTCCTTCACCTGGACGGGAAAGAAGGGGGGGATCACCACTCTGTCGATCACGTCGTGAAGGGTGCCGCCGACCTGCGGCGGTCCGTAGACCTCCATGCGGGTACCGGACGTGAGCAGTGGCGTACAGAACGGAAGGCCGATGATGTGGTCCCAGTGCAGGTGGGTGAGGAGTCCCGTCATCTCGATGGGTTTCTCCGTGCCCTGATGGACCTCGAGCTCGTGGCCCAGGGGTCGAAGGCCGGTGCCGAGGTCGAGAACGATCGGTGGCTCGTTCCCCACGGTGACCGACACACACGACGTGTTGCCCCCGTAGCGCAGGTATCCCGCACCCGAACACGGGCACGAGCCCCGCACGCCGAAGAACTTGACTTGCAGCGTACGACCCCCTCCGGTTTCGCCCTCCCCATCGTCGGGTTCCCGTCGCGCTCGCTGTCGGTGCCGAAGCGTGACGAGGACCGGGGAGGCCCTAGCCCATCCGACACTACTCTGCCTCCATGCAGGAACGAAGGGTGCGCGCCAACGACGTGGAGTTCTCGTATCTCGAAGCTGGGCCGCAGAGTGGGCCCCTCGCCCTGTGTCTGCACGGCTTCCCCGACTCGGCCCACACCTGGCGCCACCTGCTGCCCGCGCTGGGTGACGCCGGATATCACGCCGTGGCCCCGTGGATGCGTGGCTACGCGCCCACAGCGATCCCTGCCGACGGGCGCTATCAGACGGGAGCGTTGGCCACCGACGCCTGTGCCCTGCACGACGCGCTGGGCGGGGATCGGCGCGGGCCGTGCTCATCGGCCATGACTGGGGTGCGGCCGCCGCCACCGGTGCGGCGGTCCACGAGCCGGGGCGATGGAGCCGGTTGGTGACGATGGCGGTGCCGCCCGTTGGCGGCCATGGCGACCTCTTTCCTCACCTACGCGCAGCTCAAGCGCAGCTTCTACATCTTCGTCTTCCAGACACCTCTGGCCGAGATGGCGGTCTCGATCGACGATCATTCCTTCATCGACGGTCTGTGGGCCGACTGGTCGCCCGGATACGACGCCGCCTGGGATGTGGCCCGGGTGAAGGAGTCCATCGGAGACCCCGGAGAACCTGACGGCCGCCATCGGCTACTACCGGACCATGTTCGACCCCGCTCGTCACGACGCCGGCTACGCCGAGGCGCAGACAGCCACCGGGGGCACGCCGCCCCAGCCGACGCTGTACCTGCACGGGGCGGACGACGGGTGCCTGGCCATCGACGGCGTCGGAGACGTGTTGCCGTTTCTGTCACCGGGCTCGAAGCAGGTGACCGTGGACCGGTCCGGGCACTTCCTCCAGGTCGAGCGGCCGGACGCGGTGAACGACCACGTCCTGCGCTTCATCGGCGCCCCCGAGGCGCTGTGATACTAAGGGAGCGTCACCACGCCACCCGGACCCCGACGCGCCAGGCCTTCCGAGACGAGGGAGTCGACCACGCGCCGGGCCCGCCCGGCGTCCTCGGGCCAGCCGCAGGCGGCGGGCAGTCGACGGGGCGATACCGGCCCCATCCTGAGGGCCGCCACCAGCCGGCCCCGGCCCTGGCGATCGGAACCGGCGAAGGCGCTCTGCGGCGTCCGGGGCGTGGCGGGATCGGGTGACGGTCTCCCGACGCCCGCCCAGGCGCACGACGGTGCCAGGCGACAGAGTCCGCACGACGGGGAACGCGCCGTGCACACGAGGGCGCCGATCTCCATGAGGGACTGGTTCCAGAGCCAGCCCCGGCCCGGTGGCACCAGGGCGTCGGCCACCGCCTGCGCCTGGGCTGGACCAAGGGAACTGCCCACCACGGCGCGGGCGACCACCCTGGCCACGTTCACGTCCACGACGGCGTGGTCGGTCTCAAAGGCGAAGGCGAGGACGGCGCGAGCCGTGTAGGGCCCGACTCCGGGCAACGCGCGGAGGGCTTCCAGATCGGCGGGGACGGCGCCGTCGTGCCGGTCGGCCATGACCGCGGCGGCGCAGTGGAGGTTCCGGGCCCGCCGGTTGTACCCGAGGCCGGCCCAGGCCCGCTGCACATCTCCGGGCGAGGCTTCGGCACACGAACACACTGTGGGGAAGCGGCGTAGGAACCGGCCGTAGGGCTCGATGACACGCGCGCCGGTGAGGTCTGCTGGAGCATCACCTCACTCACGAGGACCGCCCAGGGGTCGCGGGTGACCCGCCAGGGGAGCGGACGGAGGCCGGTCCGGCCGAAGGCGAGGACGGCCCGGCGCAGGGCGGCGTGGTGGACGCCGGGCCGCGCCGCGGGCTCAGAAGCGCGGGACCCGCTCACTCCCAGACGTCGTCCCCATAGGGACGCCGGCGAGCCGGAGCCGCGTCGCGCATCCACACCATGAGCTTGCGTCGGAAGTAACAGACCTCCTCGCCACGTTGGTTGAACCCCTTGGATTCGACGGTGACGATGCCGCGGTCGGGCTTGGACGAGGAGGCCACTTTGTCGAGGACGCGGGTTTCGGCGTAGATCGTGTCCCCGTGAAAGGTCGGAGAGCGGTGGACGAGCGACTCCACTTCCAGGTTGGCGATGCACGAGCCGCTCACATCGGGGACGCTCATCCCGAGCACCAGCGAATAGACCAGGTTGCCGACGACCACGTTCTTGTGCTGGACCGTCTCGTTCTCGGCGAACCACTCGTTGATGTGCAGAGGGTGGTGGTTCATCGTCAACAGGCAGAAGAGGTGGTCGTCGTACTCGGTGATCGTTTTCCCGGGCCAGTGGCGGTAGACGTCACCGATCTCGAAGTCCTCGAAGGTCCGGCCGAACGGACGCTCGTAGGTGGTCATGGTCGTCTCCGTGTCACTCGACGGGGGGTCACTCGACGGGGGGTCACTCGACGGGGGATCACGCGACCGGGGGTCACTCGACGGGGGCCGGCCGGGTGGTGAAACTGAGGGCCCAGTCCTCGTTGGTCTCGCCGTCGATGGTGAGGCGCCAGATGTAGCGGTTGCCCGTCGCCAGGGGGAGCGGTCCCAGGTTGACCGCCAGAGCCACGTCGATCGGCGTCCCCTCGGGCACGGTCTCCGGACGCGCCACGTTGAACTCGCCGCGGACCTCGATCGGATGGGTGCCCTCGGGTGTGTCCACCAGGACGGGACGGCCGTCGGCGTCCTCGAGATAGAGCTCCCAATGATGGGCCTGCTCCGCTTCGTGCCAACCCACGTCGATCTTCATGGCGATGGCCGACGGCATCGGGTCGGGGCCGGTGAGAGACCATCCACCACCGAGCACGAAGAGCTTTCCGTCGGCGACCTGAGCCCCGTCGCACAGCAGCATCGTCACTTTCACGTCGGCGAGGCTACTGCGATGGCTAGGGCCGTCGTGCCGCGATGACGACAACGGGGGGGCGTACGAGGGCGTTTCCCGGGCCGTTGGCGGCATGAGGCCGGCCACGATCCCTGTCCTGTCAGTCGAATGACACGTTTCCGGGGTCCTGTTGGATAAAGCTTCCCCTCATGGTCTTGCAGCCCGTTGCATCAGGCGAAGACGCTGCTCCTCGGCACCACGTGGCGATCGCCGGCACCGGCCGGGCGGGCACGAGTTTCCTCGTGCGCTTCCTCGGTCAGTGCGGTCTCGACGTCGGGTCGCTGAGCGACTTCGATCACCGCGCCCGAGCTGGTCTAGAGAACCATCTCCTCGATCGCCAGGCACCCTACGTCGTGAAGGACCCGTGGCTGTTCGCATACTGCGAGCGCATAGATCCGGAAGTGGTCGCCGTGGACGCCCTCCTCGTTCCCGTACGGGATCTGATGAGTGCCGCCACGAGTCGAGTTCTGCAGGAACGCATCGCCATGGCGCAGGGGCCATGGATCGATTGGCCGCACAGCGACGTCCACGGCTCCGTTCTCGCCGGTGCCGTGTACTCGATCGATCCCGTCGATCAGGCCCGCATTCTCGCCGTCGGCTTCCACCGGCTGATTCACTGGGCCACGGCCCGGCAGGTCCCGCTGTTTCTGCTCGAATTCCCCCGCGCGGTGACCGACGCCGAGTACCTGATCGAGACGCTGTGGCCGTGGTTAGGGCGGCACTGCGACCGGGAGCAGGCGGGGGTCGCGTTTTCCACCGTGTCCGCGCCGCACCTTGTTCGAATAACGGACGACGACGAGTTCGACACCGTGGGAACGGATCGAGGCGGATCGGCAACTGGGGACCGGCTCGATCGCGAAGCGATGGCGATTCTGCTCAAGGAGCGTACTGCCCAGCTGACCGACACCGAGGAGCAGCTGACAGGCGCCCGACGCCTTCTCCAAGAGGCACAGACCCGCGTGATGCAGGTCGAAGGGACACTCGAGCAGAGAAGTGCCGATCTGGCGATCGTACAGACACGCATCGACACCCTCGATGATCGAATGGGCCGGGCCCGCGCAGAGCTCGATGCCATGCGACTCACCGTGAGTTGGCGTATTACTCGCCCCCTACGGGGCTTCCGGCGTCTGAGCAAGCACTTCGCTCGTCGCGGACGGGATCTGCGGGCGCCTTCGCTCTGAGTCGGATCTGAGTGACGAATGCAGGATCGGATGACGCACGCCCAATGAGCCCGGTCTGGCGGCGGTTCCATTGTTTGGCACCAGCCGCCGCTTTGGTGGCCCCCGCGGTCGAATCGGGCGACCCGGACCGCCGTGGACGCCGGATCTGGGCGGTAGCGTCTGCAGCCAGTGCCCAACGCCCTGCGTGACGACGTCTACCGGCGCCCGCTCGCCACCGCCCTCGATCGATTGGGGATCGGCCCCGGGTGGCGTTGCGTCGACGTGGGCGCCGGAGGCGGCGACGTATCGGTGGCCCTGGCGGGGATCGTCGGCCGCGACGGACGCGTGTACGCCGTCGACAGCGACCCCGCCGCGCGCGACGTCGCCGCCGCCGCCGCGGCCGCCTTCAGCCAGGTGCTCGCCATCACCCAGGCGGGAGAGGACCTGCTCCTTCCCGAGCCGGTGGACCTGGCGTTCTGCCGGTTCCTGCTCATGCATGTGGTCGATCCTGCCGTCGTGCTCGCCCGGATGCGCCGTGCGGTGCGGCCCGGTGGGTGGGTGGTGGCCCAGGAACCGATCACGTCGGCCGGCCGCGTCGGGGGACGGCCGCTCTCCATGCCCGACGCCCGTCATCCCGACATCGGGGCGCTCCTGCCCGGGCTCGTCGCCGCCGCCGGGCTCGAGATCGTCGACGCCTGGGCGGAAGCGCCCGCCGGCGTCGGACCCGGACCGGTGGCCGACTACCTGGGCGATCTGACCGGGGTCTCGCCCGGAGGTGACGCCGTCGTGCTACCCCCGTTGGTCACGGTCGTCGGGCGTGCGCCCGGGGGCTGAGCCGCCGACCAGCCGATCCACCCGCAGGTAGCCTCCCTGACCGTGACCGCGCCGTGACCGATCCGATGCCGGCCGACCTGGGGCGTGCCGACGCCGCCGTCGAGATCGCCGGAGCGGTGTTGTCGGGCGCCGTGCGGGAACTGGCCGGTGCCGGGAACGTCGACGCCGACCAGGTGCTGGCCTACGACGTGGCCCATGCCGCGGCGGGGGTGAGGGCGGCCCGGGCCACACTCGGCTACGGCCGGACCGGCGACGACGAGGCGCGGATCGCGTGCGCCTTCGTGGCCGACGTCCTGGCCGACCTGGCCGCCCGGACGGTGGGGCGGGAGGCGGCGTGGGGGACGAGGAGCGACTGGCTCGAGCCGGCGGCCTCGTTCGTGGCCGACTACCGCGATCCCCGGTACCTGGCCGGGCTCTGCGGGGTCGAGGGCGATCGTCGTCTCGACGCCGACTTCGCCCTCGTGCGCGAGACCTTCCACCGGTTCGCCGAGGAGCAGCTGCGACCGCGGGCCGAGGAGATCCACCGTCACAACCGGGACATCCCCGAGGAGGTCATCGGAGGGCTGGCCGAGATGGGGGCGTTCGGGCTGTCCATCCCCGAGGAGTACGGGGGCTTCGCCACCGGTGGCGAGAGCGACTACATGGGCATGGTGGTGGCCACCGAGGAGCTCTCGTGGGGATCGCTCGGCGCCGGCGGGTCGCTGATCACGAGGCCCGAGATCCTGTCGCGTGCCCTGGTGGCGGGCGGGACCGTGGCCCAGAAGCAGCGGTGGCTGCCGGCGTTGGCGTCGGGTGATGTCATGAACGCCGTGGCGGTCACCGAACCCGACTTCGGCTCCGACGTCGCCAACATCGTGACGTCGGCGACGGCCACCTCCGGCGGCTGGCTCGTCAACGGCACCAAGACGTGGTGCACCTTCGCGGCGCGCGCCGACGTGGTCATGTTGCTGGCCCGGACCGATCCGGACCGGTCGAGGACCCACCGGGGGTTGTCGCTGTTCATCGTGGAGAAGCCCCGGGGCGACGGTCACGGCTTCACCTTCACCCAGGATCCCGGAGTCGACGGTCGGGCCGACCCCCCCGGGCAGATGGTGGGGAGGCCGATCGACACCATCGGCTACCGGGGGATGCACTCCTACGAGATCGCCTTCGAGAATTGGTTCGTCCCCGGCGACAACCTGATCGGCGCCGACGCCGGGGTGGGCCGGGGCTTCTACCTGCAGATGGCGGGCTTCGAGAACGGCCGCCTCCAGACCGCGGCGCGCGCCCTCGGCGTGATGCAGGCCGCCTACGAGGCGGCCTACGCCTACGCGGTGAGCCGGGTCGTGTTCGGTCGTCCCATCCTCGAGTACCAGCTCACGAGGGCCAAGTTGGCCCGGATGGCAGTGCTCATCCAGGTCGGCGCGCCAGTTCTCCTACGAAGTGGCGCGGCTGATGGCCAAGGGCGAAGGGACCCTCGAGGCGTCGATGCTCAAGGCCTACGTGTGCCGGGCGGCGGAATGGGTCACCCGTGAGGCCATGCAGATCCACGGGGGGATGGGGTATGCCGAGGAGTATGCCGTCAGCCGGTACTTCGTCGACGCCCGGGTCCTGTCGATCTTCGAGGGCGCCGACGAGACGTTGGCGCTGAAGGTCGTGGCCCGGCGGCTCGTCGAACGAGCGGGCTGAGTCCGGGGCGCCGGTCTGCGCCCTGTTGCCGGAAGCGCCCTCAACCTTTCGAACGGGCCAGGCCGGCGCGCGTCCCGCGGGTGACGAACTTGGTGGCCATCTTGCGGCTGGCCTCGTCGATCATCTCGTCGCCGAACATGACGGCACCCTTGCGCTCGTTCTCGGTGGCCTGCTGGTAGGCGTCGAGGATGTCCCAGGCCCGGTCGAACTGCTCCTGGGTCGGGGAGTAGAGCTCGTTGAGCACGGTCGACCTGATCGGGGGTGAGGGCCCACTTGCCGTCGTAGCCGAGGATCCGGGTGCGCTGGGAGAAGTCGCGGAGCCCCTCCATGTCCTTCACCTTGAGGTAGGGGCCGTCGATGACCTGGAGGCCGTTGGCCCGGCCGGCCATGAGGATCCGCGAGAAGACGTAGTGGAAGTGGTCGCCGGGGTACTCGGGGATCTGGACGCCCCCGGTCAGCACCGGCATCTCCATGGAGGCGGCGAAGTCGGCCGGTCCGAAGATGATCGTCTCGAGCCGCGGTGAGGCGGCGCAGATCTCGTCGACGTTGATCAGTCCGCGGGTGGTCTCGATCTGGGCCTCGATCCCGATGTGTCCGACGGGCAGTCCGCTGCGCTTCTCCACCTGGGTGAGAAGCAGGTCGAGGGCGACGACCTCGGCCGCCGACTGGACCTTGGGCAACATGAGCTCGTCGAGCCGATCACCGGCGTTGCCGACCACCTCGATCACGTCCCCGTAGGTCCACTCGGTGTCCCAGGCGTTGATCCGGACACAGAGGACCCGGTCGTCCCACGACTGCTTGCGGATGGCTTCGACCACCTTGGCCCGGGCCGCGTCCTTCTCCAGCGGCGCCACCGAGTCTTCGAGATCGAGGAAGGACATGTCGGCGGGCACCGTCGGCGCCTTCTCCAGGAAGCGCTCGTTGGAGCCCGGGGTGGAGAAGCACGAGCGGCGGGGCAGGTTCCGGCTGCGTTCGGACATGGGCCGAATGCTAGGCGGCGACCAGGTCGGCGGGCACGAGCTGCTCGGAGATCAGCCGGGCGAACCGGGTCGGATCTCCGCCCACGAAGCGCCGGCACAGAGGCAGACCCTCCACGTAACACGAGATGTAGGCGCGCCACGTCGGGTGGAGGAGGAACTCCACGGCCTTGGCCGCACGCGCCGGTGGCAACATCGCCCACCGGGCCACTTCGTCGACGACCACGTCGGGATCGGCGCCGTCGACATGGAGGCGCCACGCCGCGTTGCCCCTGACCGCCCCGAGGACCTCGCCCGGCCTCGGCCACCGCGGCGACCACCTCGGCGTCGTAGCGGATCCCGAGGGGACGGAAGTGGCCGGCGACGACGCCCTCGGGCCGAGGGCCGAGGACCGTCTCCAGGCCGAGGTCGGCCAGGCCCTCGGCGATGAGGCATTGCGGCGTGCCGACGAGGAAGATGGACTCCTCCATCCACCGTCGGCGGCGGACGAGTCCGACCTCCTTACGGCTGTGCTCGGTGTGGTGCCCGGGATAGGCCTCGTGGGCGACGAGGTGGGCCAGCGAGATCGACAGGACGGGCAGGTCGGTGTTCACCGACACCCGCGAGTGGAGATCCCCCAGGTAGTTGTTGAAGCCCGACCACGGCTTGTCGGTGACGAGCTCGAAGTCGACGCGTTCGCCTTCGGGTAGGCCGAAGAGCGTGTGTGTTCGTTCGCGCAGCTCCTCGGCCAACGAGGCGATGGCGTCATGAAGTCGGTGGGGGGCGACGACGTGGGACTCGCGCCAGGCGATCAACCGCTCGGCCACCGGCCCGGTACCCGGCAGCGCCTCGGACAGCCGGGTGTGGGCGGCGGCGATCTCGTCTTCGAGCACCGGGGCGGGGCGCACGCCGTAACAGGCCTCCACCTCCTCGACGTAGCCGACGGCTTCTCCCGCCAGACGTCGGGCCGTGGTGAGGAGCCCCACGACCTGGGCCCGCAGCCACCGGCGCCGGGCGGCGGTGACGAGATCGCCGGCGGTGTCGGCTGCCTCGTCGAGGGGAGCACCGGAGTCGAGCGAGGCCAGCAGGGCGCGTGCCTCGGCCACCAGCTGGGCCGGCGGGGGTGGGGCGGCCGCGGCGGCGCGCGCCGCCGGGGCGGGCGGGCCGTAGTAGGCGTCGACCAGGCCGTCGACGTGGCGACCGAGCGCCAGTCCGAGGTCGATGTAGCGCCCGACGACTCCGGCCGGTGGATCGGTGCGGGCGCTCACCCGAGGTGGGTGTGGAGGAAATCGATCATACGCTGCCAGGCGAGAGCGGACGCGGCGGAGTCATAGACCTCGGGCCGGGTGTCGTTGAAGAAGGCGTGGTCGGCGCCCGGGTAGATATGGAATTCGGCGTCCACACCCAAGCTTTTCAGCTGTGCTTCGAGGGCAGCGGCCGCTTCGGGGCCGAAGAAGTCGTCGTGCTCGGCGATGTGGGCGAGGACATGGGCGCGCATCTTCGAGTAGTCGGGCTTGACGTCGGGCCAGGGGATCACTCCGTAGAACGACACGCAGGCGGCGATGGCGTCGGGCCTCTGGGTGGCCAGCACGAGAGCGAGTCCGCCGCCCATGCAGAAACCCACGACGCCGACGGTGTCGCCACCGCTGCGGCGGCGCACTTCGTCGACGGCACCCGACATGTCCCGCGCGGCGCGGTCGAGCTCCATGGCCATCATGGCCTTGGCCGCCTCGTCGGGTTCGGCGACCTTCGTGCCCCGGTAGAGATCGGGTGCCAGCGCCACGAATCCGGCGGCGGCGAACCGGTCGCAGACATCGGTGATGTGGGGCACGAGACCCCACCATTCCTGGATGACCACGACTCCGGGACCGGAGGAGGTCGGCCCGGAGGAAGTCGGCATGGCCAGGTAACCCTGATCGGCGGAACCGTTGCTCGGGAACTCGATCATCTCGCCCATGAACGCCGACGCTACCGGCGGGTGACGGCGACCTACCAGCGCGCCAGCAATTCCGGTGGTTCCGGGCAGTCCGTGCCGGCCAGGGCCAGACGCGGCGGCTGGGCCCCCGACGGACCGACGACGCGCTCGACCCCGGTCAGATCGGCCATCACCCCGGCACGGAGCTGGGTCGCCGATGCCAGCTTGCGGGTCAGGGCGTCCCACAGGCGCGGCGGCAGGACCCGGCCCACCCCCGCCTCGACCCACACCGGAACCTCGACGACCCGCGCCGCCTCGAGCAAGCCGAGGACGTCGCCGTCCACCACCATGCCACCGGGGCCGACGGCGTCCGCCTGGACGACGACGATGTCGGCGCTGGCGACGTCGCCGACACCCCCGCGCCGAACGATCCGGGCGCCATCGGGAAGTGCCTCGTCGAGGAGCTCGTCGGTCTGATCGCACTCGAGGAGTTCGGCGCAGCGCTCCCCTTCGGCCACCGGGTCGCCGGCGGTGACGATACGGGCCGCCACCCACCACATCGGGCCGCAGCCCGGATGGCGATCGAGCAGTCGGCGACAGGCGGGGAGAACGGCGGGAGCCTCCCGGACGGCGAGGTCGGCCAACGCCCAGGCGGCTTCCGCGGCGAGAACATCCGGCGCACCCCAACCGGAGCGGGCCACGTAGCGGAGACGCTCGATCGGATGCACTGGTGCGACGCTACCTGGCGGGCACCTGGCTTCTGATGCGGGTGGGAGACGGAACCCCGCGGGAAACCTGCGACGACGGGGCTGGTCGGTATCGTTTCAGAAAACCCCAGGTCAGAGAGTCGGACCGGGGCAAGTGCTTGCTATAGGAAGCTTCGGTTGCTAGACATAGCTTCCGTTGTGACTCGCCTCGGGCCCCCCTCGACGGCGCGACTTCGGCGGGGGACGGTAGGTCCCTTGGGCGTCGTGCTGCTCTGCTGTTCCGCCGTCGCCCTGGTCGCCGGAATGGTCCTTCCGGCAACGCGGTCAGCATCCGCCGACTCCGTGGGCAGCGATCAGGCCCAGGCCACTCAGCTAGCGGCGGAGATCCAGGCGCAGGGACAGCGGCTGGCGGTGTTGAGCGAGAAGTACGACCAAGCCAACATCCGGGTCACCCAGCTCGACCAGCAGGTGGCCCAGACGAAGAGCGAGATCAGCGCGACCAAGGCCCACGTGGCGTCGGCGCAGGCCAATCTTCGCAGCCAGGCTCTCCAGGACTACATGTCGGGTGGCGCCGACAACGGGCTCGAACAATTGTTCGCGTCAGGCGGACAACAATCCTCGGTGACCGCCGAATACCAGAACGTGGCCAGCGGCAACGTGTCGAATGCCATCGACCGCCTCAACCGGGCCGAGCAGACCCTGACGGATCAGGAAAACCAGCTTCAGGCCACGCAGACCCAGGCGCAAGCGGCGCTGACCCAGGCGGCGACGGCCAAGCAGGGTGCGCAGAACGAGTTGGCCGATCAACAGGCGACGCTCTCCAAGGTCAAGGGCCGGATCGCCACGCTGGTGGCCCAACAGCAGGCGGCCGAGGCGGCTCAGCAGGCGGCCGCCTTCCAAGCGAAGGTCCTCGCGCAGCAACAGGCGGCCGCCGCGGCGGCCGCGGCCGCTACCGGCGCCACGGGGTCTTCGGGGGCGAACACTCCCCCACCGCCGTCGCCCGGGGGTGCCGGAGCCGTCAGTGCGGCGATGAGCCAGATCGGTGTCCCCTATGTGTGGGGCGGGGCCACTCCGGGTGTGGGCTTCGACTGCTCGGGTTTGACCATGTGGGCCTGGGGTCAGGCGGGGGTCGGCCTGCCGCACTCGGCGGCGGCTCAGTACGACGACACCGAGCACGTGCCCCTGGCCGACATGGAACCGGGAGACCTGATCTTTTACGACGAGGGCGGAGTGATCGGCCACGTGACGATGTACATCGGCGGTGGCCAGATGGTCCAGGCCCCCGAGACCGGCGAGAGCGTCCAGGTCACCCCGATCTGGTCGAACGGACTGGTCGGGGCCGGCCGTCCGTAGGCGGTCCGCCTCTCCTCCTGCTCGGTCGGGCTCGAACTCACGGGTCGATCTGTTCGGCCAACAGTCCCGGTGGAACCCTTCCCTCGGCACCGGCCTGGCGAGGCCCCGGGGGCCGTGAGAAACGAAACGGCGTGGGCTCCCGCCCGGCCTGGACCACGACGGCCTGTCCGGTGCCGTCGCCCAGAAGGCAGCCGAGCACGGCCTCCACGACGGCCTCGGGGGCGATGAGAGGGAATTGCGCCGCCGCCAGGGCGGCACGGGCGTCGTCGACGAGCGGGGTGTCGACCATTCCCGGACAGACGGCGTTCACCGTGACGCCACGATCGGTCAGCGTGAGCGCCAGACCCCGCACGAGGCCCACCACGGCATGTTTGGTCAAGGCGTAGATAGGGTCGGCGGCGAAGGCGACCAGGCCGGCCAACGAGGCCGTCGCCACCAGAGCCCCGCCGCCGCGGGAGACGAGCTCGGGCACGAGGGCGCGGGCACCGAAGACGACACCGTCGACGTTGACCCCGAGGATCCGGTGGTACTGGTCGTCGGTGAGGGCGGAGATGTCCCCTTCCCCGGTCGTCACTCCGGCGTTCAGAAAGACGGCGTCGACGCCACCGAGGCTCCGGACCGATTCGACCACGCCCACCCAGTCCGCCGGGCGACTCACATCGGCGGGGACGGCGACCCCACCGATCGCCTCGGCCACGCGACCGACCTCGTCAGCGGCGATGTCCACGGCCACCACGGTCGCACCTTCGGTGGCGAACCGGTTGGCGCAGGCCAGACCTATTCCCGACGCCGCCCCCGTGACGACGGCAACCTTCCCGTCCAGTAGCCCCATGACCTCTCCTCGGCCGGCAACGCCCGCAGCGTAGAGTGGCCGGTGACCCCGTGCCGTGGCCGCCGTGAACGACCGTCCGAGGGCCGGGGCGCCCTCATCGACGGCGGCTCCGACGGTACGCTCGCAGCTGCCGGGTGCCCGCCCGGGACCACCCGAGGATCATCGTGAAGCCGATACCCGTCGCATTCCACATCGGACCCCTCGAGGTCCACACGTACGGCATCGGTCTGGCCATCACGTTCTGGTTCGCCTACCGCTATTTCGAGCGAAGACTCCGCAACGCCGGCTATCCCTGGCAGTGGCTCACCGGCGTCTTCCTCTGGATCGTCGTGTCCTCGATCGTGGGCGCCCGACTCCTGCACGTTGTGGCCAACTACTCGTCGTATTACAAGGCCAACCCGGGACAGATCCTCGACGTGTGGCACGGTGGCCTGTCGTCGTTCGGCGGCCTGCTGTTCGGGATACCCGTGGGTGTCATCCTCGCCCGTCGACGGTGCCCGGAGCTGCCGTCACTACGCGCCCTGGACCTCGTCAGCCCCGTCCTCATGGCTGCGTGGGGGGTGGGTCGCCTTCTCGGTCCCCAATTGATGGTGTCCGGAGGCGGGCGCCCGACAACCGCGTGGTGGGGCATGTACTACGCCGGTGAGACGGGAAAGCGGGTGCCGGTACCGCTCATCCAGGCGTTCGACAGCTTCGTCATATTCGCCATCCTCATCCTCATCGAGCACTACATCCGCAAGCGCCCCGTCGGCTTCATCCTGGCGGCCACCGCGGCGCTGTGGGGCCTGGCCCGGTTCTTCGAGGAGAACGTCTTCCTGCGCCAGAACGACCACAACGGCGCACCGCTGGTCCAGGGAGCGGGGCTGGCGCTGTTCGTCGTCGGGATCGTCGCCATGGCGGTGCTGTGGCGACGACAGCGTCCGGATCAGGAACCGGAGGTGGATCCGAACGACGGCGATCCCCTCGTCGAGCAACGGCCGCAAGCGTCCGATACCCCGGTGGAGGTCTGACTCCCTTTCACACCGGCATCACACCGGGCCGGGTCATCCAGGAAGACCGGCCGGGCGCCCGGGACCAGGCGGTCCGGCGAACGCTTGGGCGAGCGCCATCCATTCGGCGGCGGTCTCGCCTTCGACGACGAGACCGGTGTCGGCGACGTTGCGGCGCTGGGTGACGACCAGACAGAAGTCGAGCGCCGGGCCCGTGACGCTGTCAGTGCCATCGGGCGAGTCCTCCCACTCCCAGAGCTCGCCCGCCGGCCCGGTCAGTGTCACGCGAACCGGCGTCGCGGGCGGTTCCTTGTCACGGACGGCGTAGGAGAAGGCGCGGGTGCGGACGCCCAGGTGGGCGACGTGGCGAAGTCTGGCGGTGGGGGCCCGTCGTATACCGAGCGCGTCGGCGACGTCCTGCCCATGGGCCCATGTCTCCATGAGTCGGGCCGACACGAAGGAACGCACGGCCATCGGAGGTCCGAACCACGGTACCCGGGCTCCCTCGGGCAGCGTGCGCGTCGTTTCGACCATGGCGGCGCGACTGCTGCGCCACCATCCGAGCACCTCGGTGCCGGTCATGGCGCGCCCGCGGCGCAGATGCTCGTGCATCGGGTCGCCTCCGGCCATGGCCGCGTCGACCAGTGAGGCGAAGGTCGCGGTGTCCGTCATGGCCGACACGGCGGCGTCGTCGAAAAAGGCCAGGTGGCTCACCTGGTCCCTCACGGCCCACCCGGCGGACGGGGTCTCCCGACCCCAGTCGCCCTCGGCGAGAGAGCCCACGACGGCATCGAGATCGAGGTGCTCGGCGTCCAGGTCGGCGAGGAGCTCCTCCAGTGCGTCGGGACGGTGGGCCACGGGGGTCAAGCTAAGCGCCGGCGATTGCAAGCGCAACGAAAAGCACGTCCGGTACGCTGGTGGTGTGACCACCGTGCTCTGGCTCGACGATCTCGAGATGCAGGCGTGGCGGTCGCTGTTGAGCGCCCATTCCCGATTGATGGGGCGGCTCGACGCCGAGCTCCAGGCCTCGCAGGGGATGTCCGTGTCGGACTACGGCGTCCTTGTCCAGTTGTCGGAGGAGGGGAGCGGCCGGATGCGGATGAGCGAGCTCGCCGACCGCCTCCTGCTCTCCCCCAGCGGCCTCACCCGACGGCTCGACGGCCTGGTCCGGGCCGGACTGGTCGAGCGCCTGCGCTGCCCCACCGATCGCCGGGGGGCCTACGCCGTGCTCACCGAGGCCGGGCGTGCGCGGCTCGAGCAGGCGGCACCCGATCATGTCGACCAGGTCCGCCGGAACTTCGTCGACCGGCTCACGCGGCGCCAGCTGGAGGCCCTCGTCGACGCCCTCAGCAAGGTGACGGACTCACCGCCCTGTCGGTAGCCTCGACGCCACCGCCCCCCATCGTGCCTCGAGGTCCGTCCTATCGATGGCGCCAACCGGTCACGGTGCTCGGCCCCCGAACAACTGGACCAGTCTCCCGCCGAGACGCCGCCGACGCGAGTCCGGCGGCACCACGATCCCACGGAGTCCAGGCCGTTCGTCGACCTGGCGAACAACCCAGCGCATACGAGGGTGCAGCCGATCGGACCGACCGGTTCCCACCTCTTCACCAATACGATCTCCCGCGGTTTCACCAATACGATCTCCCGCGGTCAAAGAGATGTCGGGTAACGCCCGGCGGGGAGTTCGGGGGTCACTCAGAACTTGCCAGAAGAATTCGACGAGACTCGACGCTGTCTTATCCCACGTGAAATCAGCTCCTCTTTCCTTGAGCTTCATACACAGGGCTTTGGACTGGACCTCATCGTTGACGAGGTCGACAGCCTTGCGGGCGGCGGCCTCGACGTCTGCTGGATCGATGGTCGGTATGTCTCGGGGAAGGATTTCGTCAAGGGCCCCGGCCCGGGTGCTGAGACAGGGAACCTCGCGCGTTGCGGCTTCGAACGGGACGAGACCGAAGCCCTCCGCCAGAGTCGGATAGAGCACCAGAGCGGCCCGCTCGTAGAGCCATTCCTTCTCCTCGTCAGAGACGTCACCGACGCGCCAGATGTGGGCAGCCAACTGAATCCGGTGGCTGAGGTATACGTCTTCGTCAGCCAGCGAACTCCCGTCCGGGGGCGTTGGACCCGCCAACACGAGGTCGCCGTCCCAACCCAGCGCCCGAGCCGCCTCCAAGACGCGAATCGCCAACAGCCGGTTCTTGTGCTTGTACGACGATCCCAGGCAGAGAAGGTAGCCGCGCAAGCCTGGATCCAAACCCCCGGGTCCCACATTCGCCGGCGCCGAGACCCGTGTGTCCGAACCTGGATAGGTGACAGCATGCTCGGAGTGAGCCTTGACAAGACCACTCTGCCTCGCCTCCAGAACTGCTGTGTTGCTGATGAACGTATGCCCGTCCGACATTTCGAACGAAAGACGAATGACTCGTCGGTACTCCGACCAGGTGGCGTAATCCTCGAAATATGCAGGGTTGTTAAATGCGATGCAGTCGAGCTGCGTAACAACCATCCGAGGAGCGGCGGCCAGCAGCCACTCGAGTTCGACCAGACGATTGACTTGATACGGCCGGTACACGAGATGAGCGTCCGGATACGAGCCGAGCGAGTTCTCAGGGCCTGCCGTTTTCACGACCTGAATCCCGGAATCAGACAAGGCAGCGAGAGTCCCAGGCGCGATACTCCCGTGGACGAAGATGATGACCTCCGATACCGCCGGATGACGGGCGAGAGCACGAGTCGTCTCCGTCACAAGAACCTGTGTTCCCATCGTCGTTGGGCCGAGGCAGAAGCCGTCGACGATCACGCGCAGTCCATCCAATGCGGCGCCAGCCACTTCCAACGCGGCAGCTAACGATGAAATGCTCTCTCGCTCAGTCTCTTCAATCCAATCGGAGTAATACGGATAGCGGTAGGCGATCAATTCTCCATTTCGAGCAATCACACTCTCGGAGGTGTCGACTCGCCTGGAGCTGGCGCTGTCAGCGCGAAAGACAAACACGTCATCGGCGCAGACATGGACCAATCCCATCGCCACGGCACGTTGCGAAAAGTCGATCAGCCCGCCAAAGCCCGGTGAGAACGTCTCGTCAAGACAGCCGACTACTTCAAGGGCGCTTCTCCGGAAGAAGGTGCAGTGGCCGACAGCCGTTGGGATCAGCGGGCGTAGGCGTCTGGACGACGCAGCAACGAGCATTGCGGCTTGATTAGGGGAAAGGCCGGACGGGAGGACGGACGATGGTCGGTTCCGGTTGGGAACGGACAGGAATGATCCGTCGTTGGCAAGCGGTGTAGCCGTCGCCACTCCCCTCAGGCTGTACGCAGCGTCCCGCAATCGCTCGAGCCAATTCGGTCCGACAATAACATCGCTGTTGACAAGCACCATGTCCGAAACGGGTGCCAAGGCGAATGCGTCGTTGACATTAGCTACAAAACCCAGGTTCTCGGAACGATGAAGGAGCACGATTGGGTTGACTGCGTAAATCGAAAAGGTCCGCATGCGGGGATCTTGGCTGCAGTCGTCGACGATCAGTATCGGGATTCGCTCAGGAGTATGAGCCACCAGAGCGTTGAGACAATTCTCGACTTGCGCGTACTCCTCGAACACGGGTACGCATACGACGAGATCTGGCTCCTCCGAGAGGGCGGCGAGAGCTACATCTCGGTCGGCGGTTCGCAAGAACGCCATTCAGCCGACTCCTGTCATCGCAGGCCCAGCCCCGACCTTGCCGCGCCGGATCGGGTCGATGACTTGGCGCAACTTCCGATCCAGCACGGAAGACCGATTCGCCCGGCAGCGACGAATGAACGATTCTACTTTCGCTCCAAGACCGGAAAACACTCTCACCTACACCGCGCCGACTCTGACCCACCCTCCGGAGCCGATGTTGCCCGCCGAGGACGCGACGACCGTTCGTCGATCCCGACCCGCATGGTGAGGAAGTATACAGGGGGCTGTGTATTGTTGCGAGTGATGAAGGCCGCTCCGTTCCACACTTGCCTGTTAGTTTGAGCCGATGCAGGTTCTAGAAACCGGACGCGTCGGCACCGACCCGTCGCTTCTGGCCGAACACCTGGGCTGATCCGGGATGGGTCTCTCAGCGCCGTCGAGAACGTCGGCCAGGATCTCAGAAGGCGCGTCAAGCAGCGAGAGGTCGGTACAACGTTCTGGCGTTGGCGAACGCCTCAGACTTCCCACGATTGAAGCACTCCGGGGCATTGCTGCGACGTCCGTGGTCATCGACCACTCAGTTGCCCTTTCTGGCGCCTCTGAGAGTTCGGCCTGGGGATGGCTCTTGGGACTGGGCACCTGGGGAGTCAGCCTCTTCTTTCTACTCTCTGGTTACCTCTTGGCGGATTTCTTTTGGTTGGGAGATCGGAAATCAATCGGCGAATTCTACGCCCGGCGGTTCTTCCGCATTGCCCCGGCCTACTACGTGCTCATCGTAATCCTCTTCCTCTTCTTCGCCGTGCATTCGCTGTTGTTCAGCGCCATCGGCTTGCGCCAGGTCGCGGCTCAAATGACATTTACCCAGTGGCTCACCCCGAATACGTCGAGCAATTTGAACGTTGACGGATCGCTCTGGACTCTTACGATCGAAATGATTCTCTACGTTACGATGCCGGTTTGGGCCTACCTCATCGCCAAACGTCCAGTCGTGGCTTCGTCCGTGCTGATCGCCTTGGGAGTGACCTACCGTTTACTTGTTTCCTTTGACGGAATAGGACTGCAGAGGTGGTATTTTGGGGCCCATTCGACAGTGCCCGTCCTCATCGAGCGCCTGTTCATTGAACGGCAGTTCCCGGGGATCCTTCCACTCTTCGTAATCGGAATGGCGGCGAAATGGGCGACGATGCACCTCAAATCGCTGCAATGGGTGACCTCGCCGATTCGGCGTCCCAGCCTGCTAGTGCTGGCATTGCTCCTCCTGCCTAGTTTGCTTTTCATGCACTTCGAGGCCGTGCGCGCTTCCGAGTACACCCATTGGGTATGGTTCACCGGGTTCGATCTCTTCGAATGTGTACTTATCCTGCCGGCTCTTCTTTACGCTTCGCGCCCTGCCGCCGAAGCACTTCGTCGACCGATGCGGGCGGCGCTGGCGGTAGGTGTATGCAGCTATAGCCTCTACCTGTGGCATTTCCCCGTGATACTTAGTGTCTACGGCATGGGTCCGTCCGTCTCCCCTCCACAATTGAATTATCTCGCTCTTCGCGTAATCGCCATCTTGGCGATCTCGGGAACACTCGCCTTCCTCAGCTATAGGTACATCGAGCGGCCGGGCCTGGCCATGGGTCGCGAACTCGGTTACCGATTGCGAGAGAGACGAATGAGACGACTTCCGCAGACGCCACACATCGAGGCGTCATCGCCCGTTCTCCCCTGAGAACAATAGCGACCAGAGCGGGTGGACGACACCCCGCAGCGATCCGACGAGATTCGGATACCTTTATTTGCGATCCGACGGAAGATTTGATCCGCGCCAGGGGACGCCGCAATCCACCGTGCCGTAGACCATGCCAAAGGCGTTAACCTCGTTGCACGTACCCTTGACGCCACTCGTCACCAGGATTGTTCCGACCTGTACGGCGGTCAAGCAGAAGTGTGCACGAGAAGCCGCTCCGGTGAAGCCGATCTGATCAGCAGATATGCCGCTCAATGCCACCAGGAGCCGACTCGACCCAGCCGGCGCCGTCACCGGTAACTCATTCGTCATTATCGTTGTCCCATCGATCGAGAGCGGATTCATCGTGAGCGGACGGTCCGATATCAGGGACACGTCGTCAGCCACCACGCCTCCGTGGACGGTGGTGGGCAGAGGTAACCTCAATTGCCAAGAGCTTCCGTCGCCCTGGTAACAGATCGATCCGGGGGGCCCGATCACCGGCTGCAGGTTTTGCAACCCTTGGGGCTGGAACGCCGCCGCCAGTCCCTTCCCCACCAGGGACACCGAATCGCCGGCTGAAGCCGGCAGGAGCGCCCCCGTTGGTCCAGCCACCTCAACCGGCCCGGTATCGTATGCGTGCCAATCCGGTAACAGCGGGAAGAATTCCGCTTCCCAAGTTGAAGGGCGACTCGAACCCAGGGACGAACAGGGAGGCATCGTGAGCGGGATGACGGTGACCCATCTGGTCCGATCCACAACGTCGAGTGACTTCCGAAAGTTGGACACCCATGATCGGGCTATGGCCTGACCCGTGTTCTGAGCACGAACACTCGAAATGCCGAACGGGAGGGCCACGAGATGGATCACGACAACAGCAGCTGACACGGTGAGCGCTATAGACATTCGTGACAAGCGGCGGCCGGAGCGAGACTCGTGGGAGACCCTCTCCGTGCGAACGACCGGTCAACGAGCCAATGGCTGTTGACAATGCCGATGGCGATGCCCAGTGCGAAGAGAGCATCCACGTAGTACTGGAGCTCGAAAGCGAGACCGGGTCCGTAAATGGCGCCGATGCCCTGGACGACGGGCAGCAGATTCACGGCGAAGCAGATGACGAAAGAGACGCTTGCCCGGAGCACGAGGGCTCTTCGGCGGTAGAAGACCAACAGCCACCCCAGAGGCCGGCCCCGAGGACCACAAACAACAACTTCCCGGCGCGGTCGGCGTTGGTATCGATCGGGATGCCGATGACGGCCCGGAGGAATGCCGTCGGCGCGAGCCGAACAAATTTGAGGACAAATGGACGCACTTGTATGGGCGTTCGATCCGATGGTTCGGTAGTAGCCCGCATACGAGGCGCCGATAACACCGAAGGAGAGCCAAATCCTCCGGTCCGATAGCCACCGTCGCTTCCCCCCTGGCGCCACCCGATAAGGAAGGATCAAATACCGGAGAATCACCAGGTAGACGGGCACGACCAGAGGCCGCTCCTGAGTGACGAAGGACAGGGTGAAGACTAGCCACGACGCTACGAGCAGCCACGATGTGCCAGTCCGGGTCCAGCGGACAAAAAGCGCCGTCACCCACAGGACAAACAAGGACGCCGGTAGCAAGAAGACGGTCTGGTCGTAGTAGACACTCGAACTGAGCAGAACCGTTGAGGTTCCGGCGACGAAGAGAATGGTCAGGGTGGCCGTCAGGCCCACCCGGATTTCCCTGAGAACCCAAAGGAGCGATAACAGCGACAGGCCGAAGACACCAGGATGACCGTCTCGCACACTGCGTAGTTGAATGGCGCGATGTGGAGCACCATCAAATGTAGAAGACGCTCCGTCGGTGCAATGTGCCCGAACATATTCAAGAATATGAAGGACCACCGCAGCCCGTACTGGTGGGGGCGAAGCCGAAGGTCGGGAAATCGTCGGCGTAGATGTAGCCACCTCGGATCATGATGCCGACGTACGCGACCATGGAGGCGATGAGTAGCAGGCTCCAACTCAGCTCAGGACTCCGGAACGTCGGCGCCGCTTTGGTCGCGGGATCAACGGTGGACAAGATGGGCGACGAGATGGGAACAGGCCCGCGCCCGACCTGTTGACCCTCCGTGGAGCGGAGGAGTCTCATGACGGCGGCTGCGTCGAGAGGCGCAGTTCAAGATCGGCTAACCCTTGGGGTGAACCTATCTCGTAGAATCGATCCATTACCTCATAGCCTGCGAGATCTCGACGACGACTCAATGTTGCGTACAACTCTGCCAGATCGCTCCCTCGTCCCTCTGGAACGTTTTGCAAGATGACATCGCGGGTGACGAGCGACAGTCCATAGTCGATCCAGCGCATCTCGGGTGGAGGATTAGGCAGACTCTTCTCGTAGCGCACAACGAGCCTGTCCTCCAATACTGCGTTGCTCGTGTCCCAACGACCTTCGTTGCGCAGGACGGTCATGAGCGCCGGTGCGGGCGTCTGATGGAACGCCCGTTCCACGTCAGCGAGAGCAACGGTGAGATAAGAATCCCCGTAGAGTACGAAGAATTCCGGGTCGACGAGATTATCGTCAATGGCTAGGCGGAGCGCCCCGGCGGTACCGCGCAACTCAGCCGGTTCTTCGGCGTAGTTAACCGATACCCCCCATCTCGACCCGTTCCCGACAAAGTCGCGCACCTGATGACCGAGGTGACCGATGCTGTAGACGATTCTGGACACACCCTGGTCAGCCAGCCAGTCCAGCTGCCATGACGCAAAGGGTCGGCCCGCCACCGGGAAGAGCGTCTTCGGGACGTCCGGGTGGAGTTCCTGTACCCGAGTCCCGAGACCGCCTGCAAGAATGACACATTGCATGGCCGGAGTGGGTCAGTCGCGGACGAGCACGATCGACCCGTCGTGGTCGAAGACGAATCGAACCTCCATCAGGCCCTCCGCCGTCATGGCACTCCGCAGCGAATCTTGGTCCTTGGCATAGAAAAGGAGAAAGCCACCGGCCCCGGCACCGACGAGCTTGCCCCCGATCGCTCCATTCTCGAGCCCTACCTGATACCAGCGATCAATCTCGGGATTGGACATCGCGGGTGAGCGCTTCTTCTTGTGTTCCCAGTGCTCGTGCATAAGCGAAGCAAAGGCCAGGGTATCGCCCGACTCGAGTATCGCCCTGCTCCGTTCACCCAATTCCTTCACGTAATGGAGGTTGTCGAGCATCTCGTGGTCATTTCTCTCCGATCGAGCCTTCTGCTCAGACAACACTCGCTCCGCGTCGCGAGAGTACCCAGTGAAGAACATCAAGAGGTGCTCCTCAAGGTCCCAGACAACATCGTGAGAGACCTTCAGAGGTGACACGTTGACCTGACCGTCGGGCAAGAACTCGAAACAGGTGAGTCCACCGAAAGCGGCAATAAACTGATCCTGCTTCCCCACCGGCTGGCTCAGACGCTCGATCTCGATCTCACACGCTTCTCGGGCGATGTCGGCGGGGGTCACCTGGCTGCGCTCGTAGGCGTGGAGTGCGCGTAACAGGCCGACTGTGAAGGAGCCCGAAGATCCGAGACCTGTTCCGGCCGGAATATCGGCGACGCTGACCAATTCGATGCCAGGCGCGATCGAGTGTGAGGTGAACGCCTCGCGGATGATCGGATGCTGGATCTGGGAGGTCCGCTCGACTCGCTCCAAGGCGGAGTACTTGAAGAAGTAGTCGTTGGTGAAGGTCTGATTCACGCTGATGAAGACATACCGGTTGATTGCCGCCGAAATGACGAGGCCACCGTAACGCTCGTAGTACGACGGGAGATCGGTACCTCCACCTCCAAGACTGATGCGAAACGGCGTTCTGCTGATGATCACGACGTCCCTCTATTCAGTGCGAGGTGGGTGGCCGCGCCCTGTCCTCGGGGAGGGCGCTGGCTAGGCGCCCCAGTCCCACGATTGACGTCGCCCCCTCGAGTAAGCACGTTTCAGAGGAGAAAGCCGGAGTGGACGGCGTCATCGTGGAACATTCGAACCGTGTCCAACGACACGTCATCGAGCTCGCGGTCCAATCCGGGGAGTTTGTTCAGGAGCTCATGAGTAACGGTGATGATATGGCACCCGATCTGCTCAGCTTGTCGCACGTTGAGTATTTCCCGCGGGCTAGCCCAAAGAAGCTCAAGGTTGGGATGAGGAGCGAGGATCTCCAACGATTCGGTCATGAGGGGAACGGGATCTCTCCCTGTATCGGCCACCCGACCGGCGAATATCGATACGATCCCTCCCCGGCTCCCCGAGAGTGCCTCAGCCATTTCGGATACTTGGCGCAGTGGCAAGATGGCGGTGACATTCAAACGCAGACCTTCGTCCGAGAGCCGACGTACAAGCGGCGCCGTCGACTCTCCCTTCGTGTTCGTGACAGGAATCTTGACGTATACATTGTCCCCCCAGCCGGCTATGAGACGAGCCTGTCGACACATCTCGTCCACCTCGTCGGAGAAGACCTCAAACGACACGGGAAGCGCTGTCACATGGTCGAGCACCTTGTGAGCGAAGCCCTCATAGTCGAGGACGCCGGACTTCCTCATGAGTGTCGGATTCGTGGTGAAGCCCGAGATCCGCGAGTCCTGGGAGAGCGCCAAGATCCCCTCCAGATCGGCACCATCGGCGAAGATTTTGATCCGTCTCACTCGTGGGGGGTTCATGCCAACTCTCTCCACTCGCTCCCAACGACGTTCTCGTCAAGTGCCAGGATCCATTCAACAGCTTGCACCAAGTCGACCACAATCGTATTGGCCGTCGGAGCGGGCTCGTGAGTGTAGGAGCGATCGACGTGCACTGTGCGGCAGCCTGCCGCTCGACCTGCCTCGATATCTCGCCATCGATCGCCCACCATGAAGCTGCGCTCCAAGTCGATAGCGTGCTCAGCGGCCGCATCAATGAGCATGCCCGGTGCGGGCTTCCGGCAGGAACACCGATCGTCGTCGTCGTGAGGACAAACATAGACATCGTCAATGGACAGGAGCCGCCGCAGGAACTCGTTGATAGTGTTGACCGTCCCCATTGTCGTCACCCCCCGCGCCACGTCCGGCTGATTGGTCACTATCACGTTGAGGTAACCCGCCTCGTGTAGGCGCTGGCATGCCTCGAAAACTCCGGGCAGGACGACGACCTCCTCGACCGCCTTCGGTGGCCGGGGTACGCCCTCGTGGACTATCGTCTCGATGATGACGCCATCGCGATCCAGAAAGACCGCCCGGCAAGGAGAGCGGCTCATGGCGTCTCGAACCGACTTGCCAAGGTATCGGACAGCATCGACTTGAGGGAGGCTCTGAGCGCCTCGCGAGTTGAGAGCCGGTTTGACCACCCGAGCGCACGAATGCGGGTCGTGTCGAGCCTGACGATGGGCACGTCTCCTTTCCATCCCCGATCCCCACCGGTGTAGTGGAACGCTGTGGTCCCCGGCTCCAGACTCAGGACCTCACATGCCAACTCGGCAATCTCACGAACGGTAATGTAGTCCCCCGTGGCGACGTTGTATGCGACGAAAGGGTCTGCGGTGCGAGCCTCTGCCATGACAACCGCATCGACGACATCCGTGACGTGCACATAGGGCTTGCTCTGCCGCCCGTCGCCCAGGATGGTCAGGTGGATGGAGTCGGCGAGCAGCCGGCGAACGAAGTCGAAGCCCACTCCGTGCGTCTGACGGGGGCCGACCACATTTCCGAATCGAAAAACGCATCCGGAGATACCGAACATGAAGCAGTAAGACGAGATCAGCGCCTCCCCGGCCAACTTGCTGGCTCCATAGGTCGATACCGGCACCATGGGGCCGTGATCTTCGGTACCCTCCGTTTCACCGAGGTCGCCGTACACACCGCTCCCCGACGCATACAGGATCCGGTCGCATCCCGAGCGCCGCATAGCCTCAACGACATGGTGAGTCAGACGCGTGCCTTGATCGAAGTCGATGGCAGGGTTGGACATCGCTGCCGCGATGTCCGGGTTCGATGCGAGGTGGATCACCGCCGTATGACCGATCATGGCAGAGGTGAGTGCCGGCAAGTCGCCGACGTCCCCTCGGACGACGGCCAACCGGGAATCCTCCAGATGCTGCTGGTAATGCCACTCGCGACCCGAGGAGAAGTTGTCGAAGAGCGTCACCTGCTCGGTGGTGCTTTCGGCTAACAGCCGGTCCGTGAAATGGCTCCCAATGAATCCGGCCCCACCAATGATGATCACTCGTCGGAGCCTCGACGACGGTATTGAGGGTGACGCGCTCATTTGACGGTTTCCCACCTAGTGACGTTCACCGCCAGTGCGGGGTGACTCACGAACAAATGCCATACGACGGCGCACAGTCCTTCGGTGAGCGGTGTCACGTGGGGTGGGTAGAGCGGAGGGATGACGACGCACGCATCAGCGACGTGGGCCGTGTACCCGCCTTCCCTCCCGACCACTCCGAAGATCGACGCCTCCCTCTCCCGAGCCAATTCGAGCGCCCGGACGAGGTTGACGGACACGCCTTGGTCCCGATCACCACCTCCGACGGAGAAGACTAGAACGCCGTCGCGCGAACCGAGCCGAGAGCCCCGAAGCCATTCGACGAAGGTGGTGTCCCAACCTTCGTCGTTGGTTCGGGCAGTGAGTTCTGACACGTTGTCGGTCGGAGCGTAAGCCTCCATGCCACAGATCTTCCGAAAGTCATTGACAGCGTGCGAAGCATGCCCAGCGGAGCCGCCGACACCCAGGATGAACAGCCGGCCGTCTCGGGCACGAACGTCGGCGAGACCGCTGGCACACGCCTCGATGGCTCTGTGGTCGAGAGCCTGAATCACCGTTGTTGTCTCCTTCAGAAATTCCCCACTGAAGCTCACGCAAGGGCCCGGGCAATTATGGGGGGCACTGGCGGACCGCCGACAACCTCAACGCTCATCTTTTGCCCAGATCACACTTCCGATCCTCGGGCGAGATGCGATCAGAGCATCGGCTGGCGTATCGCCATAGCGCACGCCGGTGGCGTGGAGGAGCAAGGTGAAGGCGAAGCTCGAGAAGCCGGCGATCATGAAGAGAATCCCGGTCACCGCCAGGTGGTCGGTCACACTCGATGCCGCGGGCAAATGGAGGCTATGCGTCATGTAGTGCGCAAATGCGAACCCGGCCATTGCCAGTCCCACCAGGAAGACGACGGCGCTGATGGCCACCGCTCTCGTATATCGAAAGACACTGGTCCACTTTTCCCTGGCCCGTCCGGAGTAGTCGCAGAAGACCTCGGCCAGGCAGCCGAAGAAGAAGCATTGCAGCCCGAGGACGGTCAGAGTGAGGCCTAGGAGCATCCAATACAGACTGAAAGTGATCGGTCCGACGGTTATGGCACCCAGGCTGAGCGGCAGGGTCAGCAGCAAACCGATCGCCGCCATCGCCAACCCAGGCTTGAGGACGAAGTACTCGGCTCGATAGGTGAACATGGCACGCAGATTGATCCAGGCCGCTTGGAACGGTGAGAACCAGCCCGACCTCTTGTGATGGCTGACACGCCCTTCGCGGTCTTTGTAGAACTTGACGGGGACCTCGACGGTGCGGAGTTCCATCCGCGCCGATTTGAGCACCATCTCGGAGGCGTACTCCCACGATTGTGAGATGAGCCCGATGCGTAATAATGCATCGCGAGTCATAGCCCGCATGCCGCAATGAATATCGCTGAAGTGGCTCCCGTAGATCCGGTTCAGAATCCACGTGGTCACCGGCGTACCGAAGTATTGATGAAGAGCGGGCATCGCACCCGGCTCGATCGATCCGAGCCAACGCGAGCCCATGGCGTACTCGTAGCCCTCCCTGAGCTTGTCGACGAACAGGCCCAGGTCACGGAAGTCATAGGTGCAGTCGGCATCCCCCATCACGACATAGCGACCGCGTATAAACGGCAGTGAGTCGATGTATGCTCGACCGAGGCCCCGTCGCGGTGTCCTTAGGACCCGGGCACCGGCGGCCAGAGCCAGCTGGGGCGTGTCGTCCGTCGAGCTGTCGACGATCAGCACCTCCCCTTTGAGGCTCGACCGATCGAACCCCTCGTGGCACCAGGCGATAAAGTCGCGGATGGTGGATGCCTCGTTCAGCGCGGGCACCACGACCGACACCTCGGGATCGTCGATGTCGTCGGAAGGCAGCAGAAGCTGCACATCCTCTGGACCCACCACAGAGGTTCTCGTTGGATGGTCGTGTATCACGTTCGGCCCCTCCACGGTCAAGCCGCGACTATATCGCCCTAGCTGCCCCCCATGGTTGGACCCGCAGAGCCTCCACAGGTACCCTTCCAGACGGCCGAGGCCGTTTTTGACAAGCGGCGCTGCGCGGGGCAGCGTGTGGTGTCGTGGACGAGGGCTTGGAGCGTCGTCAGGCGCCATCGTCGCCGTCGTCACGCGAGCCGGCATTGGGCCAATCCCACACACTGAGCCTGGTCGATACGTTCGGCATCTGGCTCTCGGTCAGGTCCCTTCGCCGGACGGTCGGCGATCTATCGGAGCGTCGATTGGGGGACTTCGGCTGCAGGTACAACGCTCGAACCACACGGACGCTCTTGCCGAGAGTCGCCTCGGCGCTCCTGATTGACGTCGATGTGGCGAGCGACCTCGGTGACGATCCCAAGATCACGGCAGTGCGAGGCCGACTCCCTGACGTAAAGGCCGAGGTCGCAACGTCGTCACTCGACATAGCGATCTGTATGTCCGTACTCGAGCACCTGAGCGATCCTCAACTGATGTTGTCTGAGTTGTGCCGAGTTCTCGCTCCCGGTGGGCTATGTCGTCAATGTGCCCACATGGGTGGGAAACGATTTTCGGAGTTCTCGGCCTTTCGTCTAAGCCTGAGTCCCCCGGCTGAGATGGACGACCACAAGGCCTACTACGACCCCAAGGACCTCTGGCCGATGCTCGTAAAGGCCGGATTCCGCCCCCACGATATTCGATCCCGGAGACACAAATTCGGACTCAGCACGATGGCCGTCTGCCGCAAGACGCCGCCGTCATAAAGCCCATCCCAACCCGGACGCTTCTCCTTCTTTTTTCGTCTGGGTCGCGGGCTAGGACGGATCTATTTATTATCCGCTGTGTGATTCTGGTACCGGAAAAAGTGATTCTGGTGCCGGAAAAACCATTGAAATGTGACGAGTGCAGCTCTGAGAAGAACGGAAGACGTTGGACTCATTGAACAATACGATACGGTGCAGCGTCGGGGAGTTGGTTCTTGTGAACTGGTCTCCCACCAGGAGTGCGCCCTTGGAGGCGGAGTGGCGTCAGAATTGATCCTCATGACAGGGGGAGCCGGGTTCATCGGCTGTGCTCTGTCGCGGACGCTCGTCGAGACCGGCGCCGACGTACTGATCGTCGACTCGCTCCACCCCCAGGTGCACGCCGGGCCCGGACGCCCGGCGGCACTCCCCGCCGAGGCGACCCTTTGGCCGATGAACGTCATCGAGCCCGATGCCTGGGATGCGGTCCTCAAGCTCGCACGACCCACCACCATCGTCCATCTCGCCGCGGAGACCGGCACCGGCCAGTCTCTGCTCCAGGCCAGTCGCCACGGGCGGGTCAACGTCGTAGGCACAACCGAGCTACTCGACGCACTGGGCAGGGCGGAAATCGTGCCGGACCATTTGGTCCTCTCCTCATCCCGTGCCATCTACGGGGAGGGTGAGTGGGAAGCAGATGGTGAACGCTATTACCCGACCTGTCGCCGACACGACGAACTTGCCAGCGGCCGGTGGGACCCCCGAGGCCCCTCCGGGGCCTCGGGACATCCGTTACCGAGCGTGGCCGGACTCACACGTCCGGAACCGACGAGCATCTATGGAGCCACCAAACTGGCACAGGAGCACATTGTTCGGGCCTGGGGTGCAGCCACTGAATGCCCGATCAGCATCCTGCGTTTCCAAAACGTATACGGCGTGGGACAGTCTCTCACCAACCCTTATAGTGGGGTGCTCTCTCTCTTTTCTCGCCTCGCGCTTGCCGGAGACTCTCTTCCGGTCTACGAAGACGGGAATATCGTGCGCGACTTCGTCTTCGTGAGCGATGTCGTGGCGGCATTGGCGGCGGCCTTGGCTTCACCCCCCAAAGAATCACGTACGCTCGACATCGGATCGGGCGTCTCAACAACGATTCACGCCGTCGCCAGTCTGCTCGCAGACATCGCCAACGCCCCCGCGCCTCATATAACGGGACAGTTCCGGGACGGTGACGTCCGAGCCGCATCCTGTCGTGTGGACGCTGCCGCAAACGACCTCGGGTATGCCCCGGCTTGTACCCTCGAAGAGGGTCTTAGCGAACTTGTGGAGTGGGTCCGTAAGGAGATATGCCAGTGACTGAATCGGCGGCGGACGTCATTGCGGTCGTCTGGGTCACTGGTCCCGCCAAGGCCTGGGCTCCCACGCTCGTGTCGCTGCGTCGTGGGGCGCCGGGGATAACCATCGTGGTCTCGTCCCAGGAGACGGAAGCGCTCAGCGAGGTCGGTGCCGATGTCGACGAGATTCGACAGGCGTGGACGCCGGGGGAGGTTGTGAATTCGTTTCAAAATCAAGAGCTCAGACACGTTCTGCTGGTGCACGCCCCCGCCGTCTTCCCATCCGGGTTCCTCGAAGCGGCACTGCCCCTGGCCGATGGAGATCTCCAATGTTCGTCGGTGTCCTTCCTCTCGAATGTCGGAGCACCGGCAGGATTCCCCGCTGCTGGATCGGCAACCCTCCATCAAGTGGAGTCGCTCGACGAGGAGGTCATCACCAGGCGTCTTCGGATGGCCGATGGTCTAGACCCCGCGACTCTGCCTTACCCGGTGGGTCCGGCAGTACTGCTTAGCGCACAGGGTTTGTCGGTGGCTCTATTCCCGGAGCACGCAGGACGAGTCGTCGAACAGCTGGCCCAGCATGGGGCGCGGACCCGCTCCCATGGCATGCTCGACTTCCTCGAACCATCGACATTCGTTAGCCACTCAGCAGATGAACCGTCTCTGTTTCCGATGTACTCAGGGCTCAATCCGGATGAGGCCCGGGTACTTAGCGTCTCCCACCCCGGCCTAGTCATGGCGCCGACACAGTGCACCGAGGCCGAGTCGTCATTCGCCGATGCGCTCTCGGCTGCCCGTGTCGCCGTCTTTGGAATCAGAGTGCTACTCGACGGGTCCTGCCTCGGACCCAAGGAGATGGGCACGCAAGTCGCGTTTCTCGGCCTTGTGGGAGCTTTGGCGGAGCAGGAGGCTGTGTCATACCTCGGCATTGCCCTCGCCACTCAGCCACCGCGCTATGCAGCAGACGTCCTTTCTCACCCAAAGGTCGACACGCGCCTCACACCGGGCGGCGATCTTTCGGCATTTCCATCCGTTGATGTGGTGCACCGGCCATTCCAGGTCACAGCGGAAACGGATTGGAGCTCATGGCGACACGTTGGGCGGCGGATCGTGCTGACGGTGCATGACCTCATCGCATTTTGCATACCCGACTATCACCGCACTCCCGAGCTCTGGTTCGAACACCGCCAAGTGACTCGCCGGTCAGCAGCCGAAGTCGATGGACTTATCGCGATCTCCGAGACGACTCGTCGCCGAATCCGTCAAGAGCGTCTCCCCATCGACGCCGAGCGTTGCTTCGTCATCCCTGACGGCCTCGGACACCTCCTCGGTGACGAGGATGAGCGGGTCCCGGACGAACTCTTGGCTAGGGGGTTCTCGTCCGAGCCGTTTGCACTCGTTCTCGGTGCGAATTACTCGTACAAGAACCGCACTATCAGTTTGAAGGTCGTCCGAGAATTGCGCAGACGTGGCAAGCCGCTTGCTCTCGTCATGGCGGGTGCTCTTGTGCCGCACGGATCATCCCGTGCCGACGAGGCTCGCGAGTACATCGCTGGCGAGCCCGTTTTCATCATCCCCGATGTCAGATCCGAGGAGCGTAATTGGCTCCTTCGCCATGCCGAGCTGGTCCTGTACCTGACCGGTGCCGAGGGGTTCGGCCTTGTACCCCACGAAGCCGCTGCCTTCGGAACTCCGACCGTGTTGGTGCCGTTCGGACCGTTCGCCGAGAGGCTGAAGGAGCTCCCCGTAGCGCCCAGAAACTGGAGTGTCGAGGAACTGGCGAAGGCTTGCGAAGCGCTGCTTTCGGACCCTGCGGTGGCCCGACAGCAGGTCCATGCCCTTGCTGACCACGAAGCGTGGTGGTCATGGGATGATGTGGCAGAGAGAACGGTGTCCATCTATCGCACTTTGCTAGCCAGGCCCGCCCGATTTACGTTGTGAAGAGCACGAGGAGGACCGACGACGTGGCAGATCTGCAGAAGGAGAAGGTAGCAACGGTACAGGCGACCGATCCAGCGCTAGAGCCCGACGTCGCAACACCCGTCGGTGATGAAACGGCCAGGGACGCAGGGACGGACCTGGAGCGCGAGATCGATCGGCTATCACTGGACCAGGCGCTGCGCGATTTCGAAATTGCCAACTCCCGGGTGATCGATCTGACACAACGACTCATCAGCGCCATCAACCGCGCCGACGTCGTCCAACGGGAGTTCGACGCGTTACGAGCCGACCACGCAGTCCTCCAAGCTCAACATCATGCCGTGGTGACGTCAAAGGCGTATCGAATAGCGGAACGTTTACGCACGCTCCGGAACTTGGTGCGCTAGCCATGAGCGACCGCCGACCACGTCTTTTGTTCGCTATAACAGTTTATAATGGGCGGGATGTTGTTCCCAATTGCCTGCGGTCGGCCGCAGCGATGGTATCCAACAAAGTCGATGTCGACGTTCTGGTCCTCGATGACGCGAGCCCAGCTCCGGGGTTCAGTGATGAGATCGAAGCCCTCTGCGCTCATCTCGATCTTGCCTATTACCGGAGTCCCCGCAACCTCGGTATCCCGCGAAACGTGAATCTGGGATTGCTACGGGCTATGGATGGTGCATACGACTACGTCGTCATTGCCAATTCGGACATTCTCGTCCCGACAATGCTGTGTGACTATCTACTCGAAGCGGCGCAGAGCGACGAGCGCGTGAGCTCTGTGACGGCTTGGTCGAACAACGTGTCGATTTATTCGTTGCCGAACGAGAACCCCGATGGTTACCTGGGTGACCAGGATGTCGTCAACTGGGTGAGCTCATCGCTCTACGGCCAATTCGGCTCTGCCGCCGTCGACGTCCCTGTCGGTATCTCGTTCTGCATCCTGATCGCAGTCCCCGTGCTGCGCCACGTAGGGATCATGGACCCTGTTTTCGGTCGAGGGTATTGTGAGGAGACTGATTGGACCCTGCGGGCTCAGAGTCTCGGCTATCGGATCTGTCTGGGCCCGTCCGCATTCGTGTACCACCGGGGACAGGTCTCAACCTCTGACGCAGGCCTGCTTCCTGCCGGACACGGCTCCGTCCCCGAGCATGAACAGATCATCGACCTCCGCTACCCCCTGTTTCGACGCCAGGTCGAGGCCTTCATGCGGTCAGAGATCCTCGACACCCTCCGCTCGGATGCCCATCGCAAGCTGCTCAACGACGCTGCCCGTCAGTGGGGCTACCATGTGGAGCTGGACTGGGCTCCCGAGCCGGCCCGAACGCCCCGGGTAATGGTTACATTGGGCAGGTCGCCCGATGGACGGGTGGCACCGACGGCTCGCTTTCACGGTTTCGTCCATCGGATCCCTGTCCACGACGACGATCTCAGCGGTTCCATCGTGCACTTCTTCGGTCGCAATCCCACGACCGTCCATTCCGTGGGGCCGACCAATCCCCTTCACGACCTGACGGAGTCCTTCGAGACGCTCGGAGCAAACGTCGTCCACGACATCGGATATCCGGCGCGTGTCTAGCCTCGTCTCCAACCGGCTGGTCGCCGCGGTTAGGTCCCGTTCACGCACATCGGAGAACGAGATTGCTCCTTTCGCTCCCGATCCTCTTCCCGCGGACGAGTACGACCTGGTTCAGGTCGATGCTGGTCAGATCTGGATCAGTCACAGGGACGAGGTCATGCGGCCGTACATGCAGAGGGCAGGCTCCTGGGACCCGGAGGAAGGGAGTTTGCTTCGCTCGTTGACCACGCCGGGATGTCGGTTCCTAGACATTGGTGCGAACGTCGGATACTTCTCGGTTCTGGTTGGCAAGTCGGCACCGGGTGTGACGGTGGATGCCGTCGAACCGGATCCGGACAACGTCCGAGCTCTTCGCTTCAACTTATGGGCGAACCATATCGACAGTCGCGTCTGGCCGGTTGCACTCGACGACCGCGACAGGGCGTTGGCTCTGTCGGGCAACGAGCACAATCTGGGCGACTTACGCAGTGGCCGAGTCCAACCGGCTGAGGTGACCTTCGACAGCCGAGAGCCGCAGAAGAGGATCTCGGAACGGGAGAAGACGGACGCGTCCGCCACCACAGGTACTTCATGGATCGTGCCCGCAGCCTCAGGGGCCGAGCTTTACCCGAAGAGGATCTTCGATCTCGTGAAGGTCGACGTTCAGGGTTGGGAGTTTCCCGTCCTCGTCGGTCTCGACGAAGTCCTTCGCCGTGGGCCGGTGACTGTCGTCACGGAATTCTGGCCAGCTCCGTTACGCGCCTCGGGAAGGAACCCGAAGGATATCCTGAGCCGCTACCGGGACCTCGGGTATCGGATCCGAATCCAGGTAGGAGCCCAGCTACGGACACTCTCGGACGCCGAGACCGTCGACGTGTGCGACTCGGCAGGAGTCGATGGCCAGGTCAATCTCCTGCTCGAGAGGTAGCACAGGCACGAAGTCGAACGCGGCACCGACAGTACGACCGAACGAAAGCCGGTCCGCCGATGTACGGAAACACCCTCGCAGTTCGAGCACGACACCGGTGCGATGCGACAACCACGTCGAGTTGTTGCCCACCTGGCCAATCAACTGAAGCATCGCGCATGTTCGAGGATCTCTCTTTTCCGCCCGGCGGCACCAGATGGACGCGATAGCGGGCTCGCGTTCAGCGCGCACGTCGGGGTCGGGCAGCCAGATCGCCGGGACCAGGTCGCACCGGGACACGTGGTGTGATTTTGACATAACTCCAAGAATCTGAGCGGTAGAACGATCCAGGTACAGTTGACGCCAAGAGGCATCGACTTCCGACTGCGAGGAACAAGAGGGCTATATTGAAAGTGAGATCCGATTGGCGAGGGCGGACCGACTTCTTGAGTAGTCGGAAAGGGGACCATTTGGCGTTCCTCGACTCTGAGATCCAAAGGCAATGGCGTGTGACGTCCGGCAACGGCGGTGCGATCTAGCTTCGAGTGATGAGAGCCTTGACCCGTTGGTGTGTCCGCTCCATCGACCGCCGTGACGAGCGATCAACGTCGGAACCGTTACGAGCGCTTGGATTTGGGCGATGAGCATTGGCGATGGGATGGCACGTGCAGCGTTGGACAAATCTTGAAAACGCCTGATGACTCTACGATGACTAGGTCTAGCAAACTCTTGGCGAATGATCGCGAGCGGTGACGTGATCGACCAACCTAGTGCCGCATCAAGCAACGTTTGCGCGCTTTACCAGCTCACGGAGTGTTTTGTCCTGAGCGTTGCGGTTGCGCCAGATGATGTAGCGACGGATCATCGAGTTCTGCTCCTCGTGTGAGCGGTGGTCGGTTCCGTCCAGGGTGAAGTAGCGCAGCGCCTGGAACTGAGCCTCGATCCGGTTCAGCCAGCTGGCGTTGGTGGGGACGTAGGCCAGCTCGATGTTGTTGGCCGTGGCCCAGTCACCGACCCTCGTATCTCTCGTGGTGGACAGGTGGGGGCTGAAGTTATCCATCACGAGGGCGATGCGAACTCCGGGCGGGTAGAGGGTGCGGAGGTAGCGGCAGAACTCGAGGAACGTGGTGCGGTCCTTCTTGGTCTTGATGTGGCCGTAGATCTTGTCCTCGTTCAGGTCGTAGGCAGCCATCAAGTGACGGACTCCCTTCCTGCGGGTGTAGGTGGCCCGGCGCCGCCGTCGGCGGTAATCCTCGGCGGCCCCGACTCCTTTCACGGCCACCGGGGCCCACTGCCTCCCGGGCCGGGGCAGCAAATTGAGGGGTCCGAACTCGTCCATGCAGATCACGACCCTGGGGTCGCCTCTCTTCGGTTTGGCCTTCCCATCGGCGATGTCGTAGAGCTCGAGGACCCGGTTCTTCTTGGTCTCGAAGTCCGGGTCGGTCGACTGCTTCCAGGTCTTGATCACTTGAAACGAGACGCCCTCCTCTCGGAGGAGCAGTCGCAGTCCTTCGTGGCTGATGTCGTCGACCACCCCCTCAGCCACGAGGAACTCGGCCAGCTTGGTCAGGCTCCAGGTCGAGAAGGGCAGGCCGTGGTCGACAGGCCGGCTCAGGGCGATCTTCTTGATTTCCCGGCGCTCGGGCAGGGTGAACGTCGGGGGCCGGCCGCCGGCGTACTTGGGCACGAGGGAGTCGAAGCCGTCGTCGTTGAAGTTGTGGATCACGGCCCGGACCCGGTCGGGCGAGGTGAAGGCCACTTTGGCGATCTGGGCCACGTCCATACCCTGGGCCGACAGCAGGACCATCTGGGCTCTTCGCCAGGTGACCACCGATCCCGAGGACCGCCGGACGATCCGCAACAGGCGATTGCCCTCCTCGTTGTTGATGTCTCGAACACGTATGCCGTCGCGCACGTGACCTCCTCGGTAGAGAAGACCAAATTCTGCGCGACATGGAGGTCAGAGTGGTGGACGCGACTCTCCAATGCTTGCAGTCGGAGCATTAGATTCGAGATGTGCCTGATCCGGCTCACGTCGCTCCGATGTCTCGCCCGCTCGGTGACCAGTTGGAAGGCCTCCCACTTGAGTCGGGATGGAGTCTTCACACTGCGCATCCGACGGAGCGAGTAGCCCTCGCAGTCGCTCAAGCGTTCGAAGGAGAGATCGAGCGGGTGGGCGACGAGTACGAGGTTGTCATGAACTTCGGCAGCGGTAGTGACGGCGGCGCACCGCTGGAAGAGGCATCATTCATGATCGTTGAGTCTGACCGCATCATCGGTGTGTGTCTTGTCCAGCTGTTCAACGGAGTACCGGAGATTCTCATTTCTCTGTACCCAGCATTCGGTTCGCCGAAGGGGAGCAGCAAAGGCTCTTTTGAGCTCGTCGCTTCGCGCTCTTAGCGAGGCTGGACACACCGAGGTGGTTCTCTTCGTTGACCGTACGAACTGGGCAGCCGTCAGGCTCTACGAGGAGTTCGGATTCATCGAAGACGTATAGCGACCCTCCAACGTTGCCAGTCGCGGCACTAGCGGTGCGTCCCCTCTGATGCTTGAACTCCTGCAGAGCTCTCGTCCGTCCGTTCATTCCAGAACAAGGCAGCATATTCAAGCGGTTCCGGGGCCGCCGTCCTGGCCAAGGATGAAGCACAGGCCCAGGTTTGTCGGTCCTACGTGGTGCAGCCGGGACTCCGATTATCGGGCGGCTTCGACCTCGACGTTTGGACCCATCACCCGACCAGCACCGCCAAGTATAGGGCAGCACCAGCTCCGAGGCCTCCCCTTCTAGGGCTCCGAGAGTGTTTGCCAATCGAGAGTATGCGAGTACGGCTCTAACGTAGCTGCAAGTCTCGCCGCGGTCCTCTGTACGACCGGCGACGCGAGGCAGTCAGCGACGCTTGGTGATGGTAGGTCCAGCGCCAAATCTGATTTCACGAAGAACGCGTTGAACCCCCGTCGCTCTACCCCGACAAGCTGGAACCCTCTCGACCTCGCCAGGATGTTGAGTGCTGCGAGAGAAGACCCCGCGAAGGGGATGTCAGCCGATCGTACAAATGACGGGTCGTACGCCAAGACCCGCGGATCGTCGGCTCCAAAGATAGGCGTGAACTCAATAACGACAACCCGTGGGTCAACAATGGTGAAATTGCTCCACAGCCAATAATCCATGCCGTCAACGTCGAGCGAGAGCAAATCTATTTCTCCCATGAACCCACTGTCGTGGATGACCGCGTCAAGAGTCTCCGAGGTCACCCACGCGCACTTCGTGACTGGGGGATCGAACCACGTCTGAAGTGCTGAGCTGTAGAACTCATCAGCACGCTTAATATTCTCGTCGTCACCATCGACCAATAGAGCGTGCCATCCATGGTTCACGATCAGGTTTGCACTATTACACTCCATCCCGTCACCCGCGCATATCTCAACTGCGGTGCGCCTCCCCCAGTCGATCACGGAGAAGAGGTAAAGGAGGATTCCGTCCTCGCCGTTCTGAGAGAAGAACTGGAACTCCGCCTCTTCAATCGACTCGAGCGGAACACCGTTCCGTAATTCAGAACGCCATGCAGCCCTCAGAGCGAGCTGCGTCGCCGTCTCCGCTCCCCGATCGCGCCTAGGGTGGCGACCAGTTGCCAGTTGCGTCGCTAGGTACTCGAGGCGATTCAGTGAAGCCCGCAGCTCGGCAAGCGCTTGGTTGTCTTGGTCGGCAACATGACGATACGACCCAGTGACTCGATCCATTGAAGACTCTTCGGACATTCCTGCATAATGCCCCATCCCAAGGCCAGGGGCAGATATCGCTCGGGAACGTCCTACCGAGCCTTTGCACTCCCTGTTCGCGGCAGTCCCTTGAACATGATGGAACGGTGTCAAAGTGGAGGAGAGTCTGTCACGGGAGACAAGATGCGGACAGGAGTGGCGATCGGACTTCTAGCCTCAGCCCGGTCGTGGCTTGTGCCGTGGCAATGGCCACCGCCGGCGCGGCGAAGGGAAACCCGGTCATCGGGACTCCAACCCAGAGGCAGTTCGTGACTGTACCATCGACGAGTGGGCCTGCGGCTGCCGAATCCCGATTCGAAACCATTCCTCATCCCGTGGTGCATCGGTCACCCTCCTACATGCCAAAAGGAACGCACTTCGTCCTCAACATCGACGGTTGGCCGTCCAAATCGATAGGCGATCAAGTTTAATCGCGTTGTCTTAACGGCCCAGCTCAGGATGTCCTTTGTGTCGACGACGCGGTGATGGCGGACTTCCCTCACGGTGTCCTATGTCTTCGGCCCGAAGGACCGGGTACCAGCTTTCACAGCGCCAACCCGGACAGGTTTTTCGATGAAGCAAGGCATCATGACCGAACACGCGCTCCGCAGTACCCAGTGGCTTGCGAATCTGCAAGAAGGATCCCCCTGGCGCAGCTGATCGCTGCTGGGACGTTTGGTACCGTGACATCCCTCGTTGACTCGATGTCGGATTCCGGGCCGTGACTGCCTTCCTGGTCCGACTTGCGACCCGATGGCTACGTGACCATGCTGTTCCAATGACAGCTGATGGCTTTAAGGGGCCAGGTACCACCTCTCGATTCTCTCCGCCACAGCATTCCCAAAGCGCACGCCACCGCCTCAACGCTTGGCTTTCGTCCTTCCCGGAAAGTGACGGCGTCTCCTTGATATCTGAGCCCAGGGCGTTCGAGGATTCTGAGGCGGATTACGAGGCCGACATCGGATCCAAGACGGGGGAGTCGGCGGGTGTCGGGGCCTATCGACTCTGGCGCCTTATGTCTCACGGCGATCCTGGCATTGCCCTTGAGATCGGTGCAGGTTCGGGCGCAGTCACATTGGGCTTCGTCGACTCTGCGAACGGATTTCTATCGCTCGTGACGGACCCTTCACGGCCCTTCCTCAAAATCACTGAACGGAAGCTCTTGGCGCGGAGTGTGGACCATGGCAGCTTGCGATATGCGACCCTCGTAGGCGAAGACTTGCATAAGTTCCCGAACGAATTGTTCGACTTGGTGTTCCTCCAGGCATCCCTTCATCACATCTGGGACTGGAAGTCGTTCCTCAAGGAGGTCTCCAGGGTCCTTGCTCCCGGAGGTGTGCTCCTTTTCCAGGAACCATTCAGCGAAGGTCACCTGATCATCGCCTTGGCCATCGAAATGTTCCTCGCTGTTGACGGACTCAATGCTGAAGACCGTGGTCGTCTTGAAAATCTTCTTGCATCAACTTTCCTCTTGTCGGATCGCACAATTGACAAGGCGCACGGTGAAGACAAGCACTGTTTTTTGACGGACGAAGTCATCCTCACCTGCACAACTCTCTTCTCCGAGGTCCTCTTTCTGCGAAACCAGTCGTTCGAGTCGATCGCGAGCCTTGAGGATATTGAAGGCGCTCGCTCTCAGGCTGCCGGCATCGCCTCCCTCCTCGATTATTGCCGCTCATACTTCATCCAACATCACAAGATCACCCGGGAGGGAATCGCCCTCTTCGATCAGTGTGTGGCGCCCGCATTCACTGATCTGGAACGCCTGTTCTTGCGCGGTGATGGTCCGGCGATATTCGCTGTGGTTGCCTGTCGGAAGTCGGATCTGAGGAAGTGGGAGCGGACCATGCGAGCAACGCTTACAGAGACACGCCGCCGCGTCCGCCGACTCGTTCCCGCCCTCAGCTGACTCAGTTGCCGCCGGCACATGTTTGGTGAAAGGCGCGCGAACCGCCACCGAGATCGGCGTGTGCGATAACGATCAGATGGTGCAATACTCGTCCACGCACTACTTAGTTCCTGTGGGAACTTTCATTCAGTCACTCGCTTGGGAGGTTGGTGGCAGTACTCGACACCGACGCCGACGAGCTTTATGTGAGGTTAGTGGGCAATTCGATGCGCCCAGCCTTCAAATCGTGCAACGAGTCGTCGAAATCCAGACGCTTACGTGATCGGTGGATGGCGACACCCCCGGATCTTATGCATGAATCAATGACCTTGGCTCGGGCACGAGGACCGTTTCCTGACGGGTTCGGACCCCGTGGTGGTCCCGGACGACGGCGGCCTTGCCTCGCGTGTCCCCAGAAAGCACGAGCGACGCCGCCTGCCGTGTGAGTCCGATCCGCGAGATCGCTCGCGCCATCGGGAGCGTGATCATGCGGTCCAAAGAGCGTCATCCCGTCGGCGCCACAGACGACCGCAGACGACGGCCTGGCCGTGGCTCTCGAGGGACTGGGCAATGGTGCTGAACCTTGGTGCTCCTCTCCTTGGCTCTGTTATTCCAAAAAGGGTACCGGTGCTATCCTCCTCCTGTGCCCAAGGGCTGCATATGGTGAGCAACAGGTCGCCCACGGCGAGAGGGATCATTGATCCGGGCGGCGTATGCGACATAGGAATTTTCAACAATCCGGCCGTCTTTGGCGTCCTCAGGGTTTCAAGGGAGAGAGTTCCCCGCCCGACTCGCAGAGAATCGTGGGCGAACACCAGAGAACCTTCACAGACGTGATGCCAGCCGAGATCGACCCGAGCGATCCCAACGGCGAGCCCGTCCGCTTGGCCGAACAGTACGACAAACTGTCCAGCGACCATCAGAGCCTCGTCGACGAGTATTCCCTCGTGGAAGACCAACTTCGATCGCTTTCTCTCAAGTACGAAGAAGTCACCTGTCAGCGTATGGCCGAGTGCCGTGCCGCTCAGGCAAGGATCTCGGCCCACGAGGTCGAAAATGAGAGCCTCCGTCACGCGCTAAGGGACAGAGAGGCCGAAATCGGGGCCATCTATCGCACGAAGCTATTTCGTTATACAGCAACGTTGCGTCGAATCTACGGAAAGGTGCGCCAGCGAATCCGGGTACCCAAGACCCAATCGATCGTTGCCGAGCCAGAGCAATCGACGTACTCCCAGTGGGTCGAACAGTTCGACACCCTTGACGACGACGACCGTGCCGCCATACGCAGTCGTCTGGACAGACTGCCCGAACAACCACTCGTTTCGATCATTTTCCCTGTGTACAACACCCCACCGCCCTATCTGAGGGCGGCGATCGAATCGGTCATCGGCCAGATATACACCAATTGGGAACTCTGTATCGCCGATGACTGCTCGACGGATTCCCGTGTATCCGAGCTCCTCGCACAGTACGCCGATGTTGACCCACGCATCCGAGTGACAACGCGGTCTGAGAACGGTCAGATCTCGGCCGCCTCCAACAGTGCTCTCGAAATGGCGTCTGGTACGTGGATCACCCCGTTCGATCATGACGACCTGTTGGCCGAGCACGCGTTAGCCCTGGCGATGCTTGCCGCACGCGAGAATCAGCACGCGGGGGTAATCTACAGCGACGAGGACAAGATTGACGACCAGAATCGGCGACACCTTCCCTACTTCAAGCCCGATTTCGATCCCCTTCTCCTTCTAGGCCAGAATTACCTCACTCATCTGATCTTCATCCGTCGAGATCTGGTCGTCGCCACGGGGGGCTACCGGGTCGGCTACGAGGGAAGTCAGGACTGGGATCTTATTCTTCGGGTGACCGAGAGCCTAGAATCCGAGCAGGTCGTACACGTTCCACACGTTCTTTACCACTGGCGCGAGCACGACGAGTCGACGGCATCGTCGGTCTCAGTCAAACCCTACGCGATTGACGCTGGCCGACGTGCCGTCGTCGATCATCTGGCGCGAGGTGGCCTGCAGGCCGATGTGACTCGGATCCCGTGGTTCGGCCACAACCGGGTCAAGTGGCAGCTCCCTATCTCGCCACCTTTGGTGAGCATCATCGTCCCCACGAGAGACGGCCCCCTGCTGAAGCGGTGCATTGACAGCATCCTGGCCTTCACGTCGTACCCCAACTTCGAAATCGTGGTGGTAGACAATGGAAGCAACGACGTAGCGACGCTCGACTACCTGAAGGCGAACTCCCGATACCTGACCGTCATCCGCGATGATCGTCCGTTCAACTTTTCGGCGCTCAACAATGCGGCTGCCCAGCGCGTCTCGGGCAGCGTGCTGTGCCTACTGAATGATGATACGGAGGTAATCACCGGGGATTGGCTCGACGAATTGGTGAGCCAACTCCTGGTTCCGGGTGTCGGATCGGTCGGAGCCAAGCTCCTGTACCCTGACGGCCGTATCCAGCACGGGGGCGTCATCGTCGGGATCGGTGACGTCGCCGGTCACGCTCATCGCATGAGCGACCGTCTGTCCCCCGGGTACTGCGGTCGGCTGCTTGTTGCGCAGAGCTTCTCCGCTGTGACAGGAGCCTGCATGGTGGTCCGCCGTGAAGCATGGGACCAGGTCGGTGGACTCGACGAGAAGAACTTGGCGATCGCCTTCAACGACGTCGATTTCGGTCTCCGGCTTGGCGAAGCGGGTTGGCGCGTCGTCTGGACCCCGTACGCCATGCTCTACCACCACGAATCGATCAGCCGTGGCACCGAAACTAGGGCCGCCCGGATCAGCGGCTATAGCCAAGAGGTTCTCTACATGCAAAGGCATTGGGGCGAGACCCTGAAAAAGGATCCCGCCTACAACCCAAACCTGACAGTCCAGACCGAAGACTTCGCTTTGGCCTGGCCACCGCGTGTATCCTATGGCTGAGCAGGCACCGAGTCTGCGACGTGCACCTCAGCGGATGCTGGCCACCAGTCCGTCGACGATATTGCCATTCGATGACGCTTTCGATGGGATCGTCTGTCTCGCTGTACTCGAGCACGTGTCCGATCCCTTCCGCGGTCGCTGAGATGGCCAGGGGTGACCCAACCAGGCGATCAAATGGTGATCGACTGACGCGACGATCCTGCCTATGGGACATCCAAGGGACCGAGAACGATAACCTCCGCCTGGTCGGCCAGTCGACCCATCCGTCGCTGGTGGTACCGCACATGCCGACCCAGGAGTCCCCGTCATCTCGACGCACGAGGCCGACCCATCGAATGAGGATGGTGCGGCACCACAAGCGGCCCCCTCGCCCGCAGTGGCACACACCCCGGCTGACGGCTTGGACACGCGCCACAGTATCCGCACCAGGGCGGCGCCGAAGACGGCGGAGGTGCGTGGGCCTTGGTTCTCACAATACGAACCAGGCGACCCTGGCGAGGGTTCCGCATTCAGACTGTTCGAATCATCCCGCAGGTCCCGCTTGGGGAAGTGAACCAGGTTGCAATCACCGATAGACACGTAGCAGGCGGGCGGTGATACCGATCGGGTCCCGCTCACGTGTCGACGACGACAGGGGGTGATGCAACGGCACTCTCGCCCGGTCGATATGGATATATACGGCCGACGCTATCGCTCTTGTTTCCGCTAGTGACCCAGGAACCTTTGGCGCCGGGTAAGTGATCTTTGCGAGCAGTGAATCGGCGGCAACCACCAGATCAGCGGCCCTCATACAAGTGGCGCCCCCGCGGGCGTGTGTGAGTGCCGACGATTTTTGAATCTCCCCAGACATGATCACTGAAATTCCCCACCCTTGAGCGTCGGGTTGGGCCTGAGGGTCCACCAATGCGAGCGGGGCCCCTTCGAGGCTGGCGGTTCCTATGCCAACCAGCCCGAAGGGACCCGCCCGTCATGCTCACACAAGGGGAAGACGTGGAAGCACATGCACTGCGAGAGCGGGGCTGGTCCATCTCAGCCATCGCCCGCCACCTGAATCACGACCGCAAGACCGTCCGGGGCTATCTGAGCGGCGAGCGCCAGCCGGGGGTCCGGCGGACCTCCACGGTCGATCCGCTGGCGGTGGTCGAGCACTACATCCGGCTCCGGTTCTCCGACGACTGCCACGTCTGGGCCAGCGCCCTCTATGACGAAGTGGTTCCTCTCGGCTACACGCTCAGCTACCCGAGCTTCGTCCGCCAGATCCGGCTCCGGGGTCTCCGTCCGCACTGCGAGGCGTGCCGAGGGGTGAAGGGTCGGGACACTATCGAGATCGACCATCCTGCCGGCGAAGAGATCCAGTGGGACTGGTTCGAACGCAGAAACGCTCCCTGGGGCGGCACCGCCTATGTCCTTCTCGGGACGTTGCCGCACTCGGGACGCATCCGGGGGGTGTTGTCGGAGTCCATGGACCAGCCCCATCTGATCGAGGCCATGGACAAGGTCATGCGTCGTCTGGGCGGGACCGCCCATGTGTGGCGCACCGACCGTCTCACGACCGTGATCAAGCTCGGAACCCGTGACGTCCAGCCCAGCTTCGCCCCCGTGGCCAAGCACTACGGGGCCGTCGTGGAACCCTGTCCGCCGAGACGGGGCAACCGCAAGGGGTCGGTCGAGTCCTCGGTGCGCTTCTGTTCGGGGCGGTGGTGGCGCACGCTCACGGCCACCGACCCCGAGTCGGCCCAGATCTCGCTCGACCGCTTCCTGGCCACCACGGGCGACGACCGCCAGCGCCGAGGTGCGAACGGCGAGCGCACCACGGTCGGGGCGCTGGCCGACAGCGAACCGCTGATGGCGCTGCCGTGGGCGCCCTACCCGGCCACGATCTGTGTCGAGCGCACCGTGGCCGACAACGCCACGGTGGCCTTCCGGGGCAACCGCTACTCGGTGCCGCCGGGGATGAGCGACACGGTGCTCGAGGTGCGCCACCGGCTGTCCACCTCCACGCTGGAGGTGCACGGCGCCTCGGGAGCACTCGTCGCCCGTCACGCCCTGGCCCCGGCCGGGTCCGGCATCGTGCACCGTCTGCCCGAGCACCGTGCCGCCCTCGAGACGGCCGTGCTGGCCGCCTTCACCACCAAACGCCCCTGTGACCGCAAGGCCAACCGGCCGCCCGGTCCCGAGGCCCTGGCCGTCTATGGGGAGCTGGTGATCGCGTGAGCGAAGACTCGATCTATCAGACCCTGCGCAGCCACCTTGCTTATCTGCGTCTGGCTGCCGCCGCCGAGGCGCTCCCCGGCGCACTCGACCACGCCATGAAGACCAAGCTCACCCACACCGCCTTCCTGGAACGGCTACTCGGGGTCGAGGTGGCCTCCACCGAGATCCGCCGACGGGCCAGCCTGGAGCGCTTCGCCTCCCTGCCGTCGCCGTGGCGGCTCGAGGACTTCGACTTCGACGCCCAGCCGTCGGTAGACAAGAAGACGGTGGACGACCTGGCCACCCTGCGTTTCCTGGAGGATGCCACCAACGTGCTGTTCATCGGCCCTCCCGGTGTGGGCAAGACCATGTTGGCGGTGGCCCTGGCCCGGGCGTCGATCGACGCCGGCTATCGCACCTATTACACGACGGCGGCCGACCTCGTGGCTCGCTGTCACCGGGCTGCCCTCGAGGGTCGATGGGCCACCACCATGCGTTTCTTCGCCGGACCCCGGCTACTCGTCATCGACGAGGTGGGCTACCTGCCGTTGGCCAACGAGGCCGCTGCCTCGCTGTTCCAGGTCATAACGACCAGGTATCTGAAGAGCTCGACGGTGCTCACCACCAACCTGGGCGTCGCCTCCTGGGGCAAGATCTTCGACGACCCCATGGTGGCTGCCGCCATGCTCGACCGGCTACTGCACCGAAGCGTCGTGTTCAACATCAACGGCGACAGCTACCGGATGCGGGCCCACAGGGCCCGGTCGGAGACGATCCGCAAGGGGGTGACGCCGCCAGAGAAGCCGACGACAGAGGAGTAATCTCAGCGACATCTCACCCCGGCGATCAACTGGGGAATTTCAGTGATCGACAGTGGGGAGTTTCCGAGATCGGCGGCATGAGCAAGGTTCGGGCTCGCGGTGTCTCGCCGACGCCGAGGAGGAAGCGTCCCCACTCAAGGTCCGTTCGAGCCAGCCAGACCGGCCCATGCGGTCGTGCTGATCATGAGCTGTGGTGAAGTGTCGTTCGGCGTCATTGAGTCGGCCGGCGCGAGCTGACAGGGTCGCCAGGCTCAGACTCACCGACCACAGGGCAACTACCTCGTTGCCGGGCAGGCGGCCGGCCTAAGGAGCAAGAATTGGATACTCACCGTTTGCTTGCTCAACAGTTCTGACAGCGGCGACAGGCTCGGCGCACAAACGCACCCACCCTCTCGTCTGTGACGTGAAACACCGTCGGGGTCAGCCTGCCACCACGCGGGAAGGAAACGTCGGGCCCCGCCACGGCAACCCACAATCGGGATTGTCGTAGAGGGTGCCGACGGCATCCATGGCGTCACACTCCCCCTTCACGACGCTCGGCACCAGGACGGACCCGATTTGGACGGAGATGAGGCAGAAGTATGCGTGCGGCGTGGTGGCCATGAAGCCCACGGCCGCGGCCGAGCCACCGAAGGCCACCAACAGTCGTCTCTCCCCGGCGGGCACCGTCACCGGTGGTTCACCCTCGGTTACGGTCGTCCCGTCGACGGAGAAGGGGCTGACGGTGAGCTGACCTTGCGTGGTGAGCGACAGATCGCCGGCCACCTCGTGCCCGTCAACCGGGGCCGGAAGGTGTAGCTCGAATTGCCCGGGGATGGCGTCGCCCTGATAGCAGACCGAGCCGGGGGGTCCGCTCACCTGCGTCAGATGCGCCAGATTCTGACCCTGGATCGCCGCCGCCAGGCTCGGCCCCGTCAGGGCCACGGCATCGCCGGCCGAGGTCGGCAGGAGTGTCCCTGTCGGTCCCGCCACCTCCACCGGGCCAGTGTCATATCCGTGCCACTGCGGTAGCTCTGGGAAGAACTCCGATTCGTAATTGAAAGGTGACTCGAAACCAGGGACGAACGAGGGTGGGAGCGTGAGGGGGAGGACAGTGGCCCGTCGGCCTCGGTCCATAGCCGTGAGCGACGCCTGAAGATGGGAGATCCACGAGCGAGCGACCGCCTGACCGGTGTTGTCGTGTCTCACACTCGAGATGCCGAACGGGAGTGCCACCAGATGGATCACGACGACCGCTGCACAACCGTAGAGCGCCACGGAATCCGGCCGCCGATGGCTGCCGTGGCGCGCCGCCAGGATGGACTTGCCCGGTCCGGAGGCGGTAGCACCGAGCCATTGGCTGTCGACGATCCCCACGGCGATGCCCAGCACAAACAGAGCATCGACGTAATATTGGAGTTCGAACGCGATGTTAGGCCCGTAGAGGCCGCCGATCCCTCGCACGACCGGCAAGACGTTGACGGCAAAGCAGATCGCCAAGAAGACCGCGGCCCGGACCACCAATCGGCGCCGCGGACTGAAGATCAGCAGACCCAGCAAGACGGCAATGGACAGCAGCAACACCAGCAAACTCGAGCGATCACCCACGAAGTCAATGCGGATGCCGATAACGGCGCGGAGGAAGGCCCCCGGGGCCAGCCTGAGGAATTTGAGAACGACTGATGTGCTCGTGTGGGCGTTCGAGCCGATGGTCAGGTAGTAGCTCGTGTAGGCACCACCGATAGCCGCGTACGGCAGCCAGATCCGCCAGTCTGATCTCCATCGGTGTCGCCCACCCGGAGCCATCCGGTACGGGAGCACCAAGTATCGGAGTACCACCAAGTAGAAGGACACGACCAGGGGACGTTCCTGGGTTATGAAAGATAATGCGAAGACGAGCCACGAGGCGAGGAGCATCGAAGACGAGCCCGTCCGGGTCCAGCGTATGAAGAGGGCGGTCACGCACAGAACGAATACCGACGCCGGCAAGAGAAAGACCGCGGCGTCGTAGTAGAGGGTCTCATTGAGCACGATGGTCGAGGTGCCCACGACAAAGAGAAGGGTGAGAGTCCAAGCCAGACCCACACGGAGTTCCCTGAGGACCCAAAGGAACGAGAGCATGACGAGGGCGAAGAGGATGAGGATGATCGTCTCACCCACGGCATAATTGAAGGGCGCAATGTCAAGGACCAACAGGTTCAGGAGCCGCTCGGTGGGTGCGATGTGCCCGAACAGGTTCAAGAAGGCGAAGGACCAGCGCAGACCGTCTTGGTGAGCGAATCCGAAGGTCAGAAAATCGTCAGCATAGAAATAGCTATCCCGAATCATGAAGCCGATATAGGCGACCAGAAAGGCAACGAGGAGAAGGCACCAACGCAGCCCGCTATGTCGGACGTCCGGCTCTGGCGCGACCGTGACCTTCTCGGTCGACGGGATGGAGGGGGAGCTCGTCGTGGGTTCGATCACGGCACTGACCAGCTCACGGCGGCGGGTGGGCGGCGAGTCGATCTTCCAGATCAGCCAAGCCCTCACGAGAGCCGATCTCGTCGAAACGCTCCGTGACCTCATAGCCGACGAGGTCACCTTGGCGACTCAGGGTCGAGTAGAGGTCGGGCAGGTCGCTCTCCTGATCTGCTCGCACCAACTGAGGCACGTCGTCCCGGGTGACGATGTTCAGGCCGTAATCGATCCAACGCATCTCAGGCGGGGAATTCGACAGACCCTTTTTCGTATCGGACGACACGACTATCGGCAAAAACGGCGTTGCTCGAATCCCACCGACCTTCATTGCGCAGGACAGTCGTGAGTGCTGGTGCCGATGACTAATGGTATTCGCGAGTCCTTCATTGGAGAGTCGACGCACGAGTGGCGCCGTGGAATCTCCCTTCGTGTTGGTGATCGGTATCTTCACATAGCCGTTTGCGCACCAGCCAGCGATGAGACGAGCCTGCCTGTACATGTCATCGACGTCATCGGAGAACACCTCGAAGCACACCGGCAACTCGGTCACATGATCGAGCACTTTGTGAGCGAAACCCTCGTAATCGTGGACACCCGACTTCCTCATCAGAGTCGGATTGGTCGTAAAGCCCGAGATCCGGGGGTCTTGGGCCAACGCCAGGATGCCCTTGAGGTCCGCACCGTCGGCGAAGATCTTGATCGGTCTCATGTTCGTAGGATTCATGTGGCCCTAGGATCCATGCCAGCTCTCTCCACTCACAGCCGACGTCGCCTCCCGCAGCCGTAAGGATCCATTCAGCTGCATGGGCCAGGGGGGCCATCGTATGGGCCGTCGGGACGGCCTCGTCAACATAGGAGCGGTCGACGTGCACGGTCCGACATCCGGCCGCTTGACCTGCCTCGATGTCCCGCCACCGATCGCCGGCCATGAAGCTCTGTTCAAGGTCGATGCCATGGTCCTTGGCCGCGCCAAACAGCATGCCCGGAGCCGGCTTCCGGCACACGCATCGATCGTCGTCATCGTGAGGACAGACGAAGATGTCGTCGATCGGCAGCAGGCGACGCAAAAGGGCGTTGATCGACTGCACCGTCTGAGTTGACGTCGTGCCGCGCGCCACGTCGGGTTGGCTCGTCACGATCACGTTGAGGTAACCGGCCTGGTGGAGACATTGGCACGCCCCCTCGACTCCAGGAAGGACGACCACGTCGGGGCAAGCCGTCACGAACGGTGGCTCCTATGACGATGCCGTCTCGATCAAGGCGAAGACCGCGACTCACGGTACCTCGAAGCGACTTGCCAACGTGTCGGCCATCATCGACACGAGGGACGCTCTGAGGGCCTCCCGACTGGATCGTCGGTTGGACCATCCAAGGGATCGAATCCAGGTCGTCGAGCCTTGCGACAGGCACGTCCACCCTTCCATCCCCGGTCGCCACCGGTGTAGCGCAATGCCGTGGAGCCTGGTTCCAGGTTGAGGCCCTCGCACGCCAGCCGAGCGATCTCCCGGACGGTGATGTAGTTCCCCGGCGCCATGCTGTAGGCGGTAAAGGGAGCAGTTGTGAGGACTTCCGCCATGATGACGGCGTCAACCATATCATCCACGTGGACATACCGCTTGCTCTGCATTCCGTCCCCCAGGATGGTGAGCCAGGTGGGTCGGTGAGAAGCCGGTGGACGAAACCGAAACCCACACCGTGCGTCTGCCGCGGCGCAACCACATTGCTGAAACCGAAAGACGCATCCCGAAATGCCGAACATGAAGCGGTACGAGGAGATCAGGGCCTCGCTGGCCAGCTTGCTGGCCCCGTAGGTTGATACCGGCACCAGGGGACCGTTGTCCTCTGTGGCCTCGGTCTCGCCGAGGTCGCCGTACACCCACTCCTGGAGGCATGGAGGTTTCTCCGGCATCCTGAACGGCGTATGGCCTCGACCACGTGGTGAGTCAGTCGCGTGCCCTGATCGAATCGATGGCAGGGTCAGTCATGGCCGCCGCGATGTCCGGGTTGGAGGCGAGGTGGATCACCGCCGTGTGACCGTCGATGGCCGACGTGAGCGCCGGTAGGTCAGCAAAGTCCCCTCGAACCACCGTCAGTCGGTGTACTCCAGATGGTGCTCGTAGTGCCATTCGTCGCCACGAGGTGAAATTGTCGAAGAGTGTCACCCGTACGGTCGCGCTCTCTGCCAGCAACCGATCCGTGAAGTGGCTTCCGATGAAGATCGCCCCACCGACGATCATGACCGGCCGGAGCACTGCCGAGCGCGGCACCATTGGCGGTCATGTGACCGATTCCCACTTGGTGACATCGGCCGCCAGTGCGTGCAGGGTGACTCACCAACAAATGCCATACCACGGCACACAATCCCTCGGTCAAGGGGGTCACGTGGTCCGGGTAGACGGGGGGAATGACGAGACATGCATCGGCGACACACGCTGTGTAGCCGCCTTCCCTCCCGACCACCCCGAAGATCGATGCTGCCCGTTCCCGAGCCGCTGCCGGCTGAGGATTACGACCTAGTGCAGGTGGATGCTGGTCGAATCTGGATCAGTCACAGAGACCAGGTGACGCGGCCATACATGCAGCGGGCTGGCTGCTGGGATCCCGAGGAAGAACACCTGCTGCGCTCCTTGACCTCGCCCGGATGTCGACTCCTCGACATCGGTGCCAACCTTGGGCACTTATCCGTCTTGGTGCGTAAGTCGGCTGGGGGGACAGTCGATGCCGTGGAGCCGGATCCGGACAATGTTCGAGTCCTACGGTTCAACCTCTGGGCCAATCAGGTGACCAGCCGGGGTTTGGTGGTAGCGCTCGACGACGGCGATCGGGCGCTGGCGATGTCCGGCAACCCGAACAACTTGGGAGACCTCCGCAGCGCTCGTGTAGCGCCAGCCTCGACAAGTCTCGACTCTCGTGTGAAGCCAGAGACACGCGTATCGAAGCGCACGAAGACAAATGCGTCCGCCACCACTGGGGCCTGGTGGATCGTGCCAGCCGCCTCGGGGCGAGCTGTACTCAGACCGCACCTTCGACCTCGTGAAGATGGACGTCCAAGGGTGGGAAACCAGTCCTTGTGGGACTCGATGCCGTCCTCCGACGTGGACCAATAGCAGTTGTCACGAAGCCCTGGCCCGCTCCGCTTCGCGCCACGGGACGGGAACCCAAAGACATTCTCACCCGCTACCGTGACCTCGGCTATCGGATCCGCATCCTGGTGGGACTCCGGAACCTCTCCGATGCCGAGACCGTCGCCGTGTGTGACTCGGCCCACATCGACGGTCAGGTGAACCTCCTGCTCGCGAGATATAACTGTCCCGCTCCGAATCTCTCGCCGAGAACCGAGACGCGCCGAAACACCAGAGAACGAGGTCCGACGTCTCACCTGTGCACCGGAAACGGATCTGGACGCACGTGGCGGTCCCGGAAGCAGCGTTCAGTCAGGGTTGGGCTGACGAAATGGCCCGCTCATCCATGGTTGCTCGAAGGGGTCCACACGACAAACGGCAAAGACGTTCGTTCCGAATTTGTAACGGCGACAACGAATGCCATGAGGCAGGAAGCCGGCTCGCCTCAGCATCGGCCACAAATTCCGTATGCCGTAATACGTCTTGTGGTCGTCTATCTCTTCAGGCTTGTTTCCTAGCCGGAAGGCGACGAATTCCAAGAACGTCTTGTCTAACCATCCGGGAACACTGATAGCGCACACTCCTCCAGGCGCCGTCACCCGGCGGAGCTCGGAAAGCATCGCTTGCGGTTCCCAAAGATGCTCCAGCACGGAAACGCAGAGCGTCACATCGAGCGATTGATCTGCAATCTTCGCCATAACGTCCGGGAGTTGACCTTCGATCGCAGTCATCTTTGGATGCGAGCCGAGATCGTCGGCCAAAGAAACATCGACCAACGTCACATGTGCTGCTTCTCGCACAATCTCTCGAGCGAACAGTGCTTGGTAACCACAGCCAAAGTCTCCGACACGCTTTCCACTCATGGTTCCGATCCGTGCGCGTATTTGTCGGAAGGACAACCACACCCCGAGCCGATCGATCGCACTCAATTCTTCTAACTGACCGAGCGACGACGAGCGGGATGGTTCAGCGGGCGTTCGAGGAGTCTCGGTCACGGGAGCCGAATCTACTATGCACGTGCCTCCTCACGAGTTGATCTGCCGCTGGTCGAACCAACATCCGGACCTTCGCCCGGGCATGGTGAATCTCATCGGGAGCTGGCTCGAACAGCGGGAACGTCCACGAATTCACGGCAAGGCCGAGACTCTCCGTCGATCCGGTATTCAGAACGGGCGCTTGGCCAGGCTGGATCGGCTACTCGGCGTCGTCAGAGGTGCGACCCTGAACAGCCGGTTGAAAATGGACAGATTGAATATCCACAGGCATCCAAACGCGCCAAGGGTAGCTGTCAGTAGAAGAGCGGTCGCCTGGTAGTGCCTGAAATAGCTCGTGCTGCTAATGTGCCTCGCGAATGCTGCGGCGACGATTGACAACGCGATGCCGCCGACCAGAGGGCCCAGAACGGCACTATCTCGCGCCGCCAGTGGGAACGAATGGTCGTTCCCCAGACCCAACGCCGATTGAGGTAGTAGTTGGGCAAGAGGCCCACCAAGTTGGCGAAGCCCGTGCGATGTCTTGGGTCTCGGACCACCCACCGAGGGGCTCCGAAAATGCCTAAGCAACTTGTCCGAGACAGCGATGCCCGTCACGACGGCCCCCGGAATCGGGCGACGGCGACAAGCTGCCATCCAAATGGCGAGGAGTCGACGTTCCACCGAAAAACGCGATCGAACAACGACAGAACTTTTCGAGCCACATGACCATCGCCACCCGCTGATTGACTGTCGAGATCCGCGATGAGTCGACGACCCCGGGCAATGACGGCGAGTCGATAAAGATTGAAGAAGGGGAATCCGGCTCTGACCACCTGTTCCACCTCTAAGTCACAGCTCTCGAGAACTCGGCGAAGCCGACCGGGTTGAAAATGCCGTCGATGCCCGATATGGCGGTCGAATGCCGAGCGAGGCCCGGCTGGAACGGTCACAACGAGGAGACAGCCCGTGGCCATGTACTTCGACGCGTTCCGAAGCAGTCTCTCTGGTTGATCGAGATGTTCCAGTACTTCGGTACAGATGGCGACGGTCGCTTTGCCTGCGACATCTGGATCGAGCGACGCTGGTTCCAGAAGATCCCGCACCATGAATTCAACCGGAAGATGCGCTGCTTCGGCTGCTTCAGTCGCCCGCCGAACGCCCTCGGTGCTGTACTCGATACCGATGACTCGGGCGTCGACGAAGGTGCTTTGCAGCACCAGCGCCAGTTCTCCCTGACCACAGCCTATGTCCAAAATGGTGTCGCCTCGTCCGCGATGTCCGAGACGACTTAGTATCAATCGGGTTCGGTAGAGGTTAGCGGGATTACCTCCGACCGGTTCGCCATAGTCCGCCCAGTGGCGATCCCATTCACCTCGTTCCGTCGAGTGATCCTTCCCGGCACCGATCGGACTCATGGGAGGTCGCGGGTCCGCTTCACTGCTTCATTGACCGTCCACCCGCGGTGAAGGCCCAACGAAGGAGACGCGAGGCAGTGGGGGGCCAAGACGGTCTGACGGTCTGCGGCGGGCGCAAAACAGAAAGTTGACAGTCGCTGGTTCTCCCCCAGCAATCCGAGGGCGAGATTCTTCGTCATCGTGACCGCACAGTAGCAACCATGACGGGAGCGCCTTCACGACCGGCGTCGACCAATCGCCCAGCAAAATGCCGACAGAATTGCAGCACGGCGCGAGTGTACCGGAATGTCGGGACGGACGAGGTGCCAGCGCTGTCGGTGCGGACCTGTCGGCCATGCAACGGCGATATCGGCGGTTGGGACGATCATTACTGGACATCTGGGAAACGACGATGCGGAATGATTGGATCGCGGTCGAGTCAGCCAACGCATATCACCCTGACCGAACCATCCAAGAGACGACCACGAACCGCTCGACATTGCCGGGTACATCACCCCCTCACCGAACGGTGTCGACCAGCACCCGACCACTATCGCGCTCAGCCGCGAATATGAATCGGGTCTGGCCCAGTGACTCGACCCATGGAAGGCTCTTCCTGCAGCCTGGCGTATTGCCATTTTGCAGCAAAGGCCGGGACTCGGGACTTGCGCACGATGCGCGGCGATCGACCTGACAGCCGGCGGCGAGTCGTCCACCGCTCCCCGACTTCGTCCCGTACTTGCGGAAAGCAAAGAGCGGCACATGACCTATCCGAGGATTTCACTGAGTTCGTTGGCACGTGATACGACATTTCCACAAGTCGTCCTAGGCCCAGTCGCGCCATACTCGTCGATCAACGTGCACGAGTGCCCTTTAGACTCGACCGGCTGCAGTACAGCGAGCCAATTCACGCAGACGCGAGCGTGGCCGGCGCTACCAGTAAGTTGCAAAAAGTCGAAAGACCGACCATCGACCGGGAGCACCTGAACATGCTGACCTGAAGTGAGTGTCGTCGGCCAGATATCAGATTGATATGAGCCATCGGACTTTACCGTTGTGAGCCGCACCTGGGTGTTAGTGGTCGACGTGTATGCGATGGCGGTAAACAGTCGACCGAACGCGTTGACGGACGACGCCGCAACTCGTAGCCACCGTCCGTCCGGCGCCACAGATAGACACATGTCATGCTTGGATAGCTGGCGGGGCATGGTTCCCGACGCCGAGGCAACAAGCTGGGACGCCAACTGGGCATCGCTAACTCGAACATTTACGGACCGCAGTTGTCCACTGGCACCGATGATGGCGAACGGGCCCGTCGCCGGGCCGAGCGTGAAACGGGGATCAACCATCGACAAGAAGAATTCCTCCCGCCCATCACCTATCAACCATGGCGCAACAAGATTCCGTGGTGCTTGCAATGGGAGGAGCGAGATCGACGGTGCTGACCATGCGGACTGACCCGCGCGGACGTTGGTCAGAAAGTTTCTCGTCGCAGCCGTGTACGCGAAATCCCCACCGTTCGTGTGAATATCTTGCAGGAGGAGAACCCCGCGACGACCGCTGCGACCAGGACCGTTTGCGTCCACGGGTGTGCTCGGTCACCTCGAGGAGCGGGTCTATGGGCCAGAACCCGAGCGGGTACCAGTGCGACAGTAATGATCAGCGGAAAGATGACATATGCCAAGTACTGCGGCTGAGATGCGTTGGCAGTCACACCGTTTACGAGCAGCGGTCCGAACGCGAGTCCGAAATAGTAGAGCAAGAAAGTGCAGCAGAAAAATGCCAGCAGATCGAGCGTGCTCCGGTCTCGTCTGAAGAGGGTGACGACACCGCCGAGGACAATCGCCCCCACGATCCAAAGAAGCGGGCCATTGAGAGGGTCGTGGCTGCCAACGAGAGCCGGCAGCAGATACCGACTGAACGCGAGGCCAATCACCTCACTCCCAGTCTTGAAGCTGACAGTCGCCTGCGCCGATCTGTACCAGATCCACCAGATCAGTGCGTCAGTCGCAGCGATGGCTACCAAGACCAACAGCGGTCCTCTTGCCCGGAATAGCCGGTGGAGTCGTTCGCTCCATGCCGCGCCTCGCGCAAGGACGAACACATCCATGAGAATTACGAGGATCACCGCGATACTGCCCCGTTCTTGCATACCAACGGCGATAAGCAAGAATAGACATGCCAGCGTGTGGTATTTGGTCGAACGCTGCCGAACACCCCGGGCATGCGCTGCCAGCACAGCGTAGGTGGCGGCCATCGTAGGGATGATGTAGACGGCTCGAGCGCACCATGACGCCACGCTCAGAATCGGCATGGCAAGTCCACCAACGATCAACACGAGGACGCGACGACGTGGCGATATCCCAAGCTCAGCAGTAAGCCACGCGACACTCAACAGAAGTGCCGCACCAACGAGCATCACGGCGCCGATTCCCAGGTCGACATTGAATGGGCTAATCGTCAGCAAGAGCCAGTGCTCAACGCGCTCGAGGGGTGCGAAGTGTTCGAATCCGTTAACAGTGATCAGCTTCCAGCTGAGCCCGTCGCTATGGGCGAGTCCAAATCCCCAGACATCGTCGTTCTGATAGTGAAACCACATCGGAATTAAAGCGGCCCATGTGGATAGCACGAACAGGATGGCGAGTGCTGGTGGCGTCGGCCGGACCGGCCGTCCCCGTGTGCGCGATGTCGACCCGTCATCGAGCGCGATACGGTGTACTTGCTGCGGTCTAAGCACTCAGGACGTTATAGCCTGCGGGGCCACGGTCGGCCAAAGACCGTCACCGTGCCGCTGACTGGGCCCTCTGCCACACGACTCAGCGTGCATGGCGGGTCAACCGTGGTGTATTGGGCGTCAACCGCGGTGTACTGCGTGTAAACGCGGTTTACCTACCGGCGCACTGCCGTGGTCGGGTGCGTCAACTGCGGTGAATTCACAAATCAACTGCGGTGAATTCGAAATCAACCACGGTGGACACTGTCCACGGCGGTGTGCGGAGCCGATGGCACCCGGTGCGACACGTTCATCACCCTAAGGGCTCTGATACGCAGGCGTTGACTCGTGGTTGAATCTGCGAGGTCGTCGGTGACCAGTGGTGCGCGCCCGACCCCTGTGGGGACCGAGACGTGTGGATCAGAAGACAGAGAGTTGAACATTCTTCCGCCCACCTTCGTGCCAGGCGATACTCGAAGAACGAGGAGAGGACCCGGGCAGACGCGCCCCCAACGGGTCGGACTAGCTGCTGTCGGGTCTGGTCGTCTGCGCTGCTGCGGACGGCACTTCTGCGGGACCCGGGCCGCCGGGCGCAACGCCACCTACCGCTACTACACGTGCGGTGGCCGCCAACGCTACGGGCGGGCCACCTGTGACCTCCCTGCCGACGCCGTCGACGCGGCTGTAATCGCCCAGCTGCTGGCCGTCTTCGAGGACAGCACCTGTTCCAACGAGCAGCCGAGCGCGAGATCAAGCGCTCGGGATCCCGGAGGCGTCAGCAAGATCAAGAGCGGATATCTCTGAAGACCGAGCTGACGAAGACCGAAGGGGCCATCGACCACTATCTGCGAGCCTTTGAAGCGGCCCCCTTCCCGAAGCGGCCTACGGCTCGGGGGTCAAAGCCTTGAGCGAGCAGGCGGTCGCTCTTCTTCACCGTCGTGTCGAGATGAATAGCGAGTGCCAGAAGATGATCGTCCCACCATCTCCCGCGGAGCTGTCCGAGCTGAGCTCGCGCGTGCGAGTGGCGATCGCCGTTTGCTCGCCTGCAGTCGTGCAGGAACTGATGCAGGCACTCGTCCACGAGATCCGCGTCGAAGGTCGCCATTCCATCCGGCCCGTATTCCGCGTACCTCAGGGGAACGAAGACAAGGGCGCGGTTCGCGCACCTTTGCACACGGTGGGGGCGGAGGGGGTCGAACCCTCACTGTGGGCGTTTTAAGCGCCCTGCCTCTGCCGATTGGGCTACACCCCCGTCGAAGTTCCAGTCCAGGGCGTCCGGATCTCGCTGGTCCACTCCGGACCACACCATCAGTGAACCGGCAACGACGCCCGGTTTGCCTCCCGATTGCCCCCGACACTCTCCCATGCCGTGTCCTGCGCACGCCGCCATGGGCCCGTGAAAACGCCCGGGACCTGCTCCGTTGTGATGTGGGCCTGCCACCAGGCACGCCTGATCGATGGGGTGGACCCCTTTTCTCGGCCACTCCCAGTGGCTACTGTTGCCAAAGTGGCTTGTGTGACTGGCGGGAGGGCCGGGTGAACAGATCAGCTCGGTACCGGCGATCAACTGCGGGGATCGCCGCTTTTGTGTCCGTCGCCCTGGTCGGCGCGGGGCCGGCCACGGCATCACCCGGTGTGACGGCGAGCGTGCCCGCGGCCGGGCCATCGACGACGTCGACCGAGGCGGGTATCCAGGCCCAGGTGACAACGCTCGAAACGCAGATCGCCCAACAGCAGCAGCAGGTGGCGTCACTCTCCGAGCAGTTCGACCAATCGACCGTTCACCTCCAACAGGTCCAGGCGCGCTTGACCATGATCCGTCTCCAGCTGGCGGCGGACAAGAAGCGCTACCGCCGCGCCCACCATCAGCTTCAGGTGGACGCCGTCAACGCGTACGTCTACGACGAGCCGGCGACGTCGCTGAGCACACTGTTCTCCTCGACATCCAGCACCGGCGTGCTCCACAACGAGTACCAGGACACCGCCATCGGAAACGTCGACGCTGCCGCCGCGGCGGTGCGGTCGGACGAGAACCGGCTGGTGGCCACCCAGGGCACATTGCAGGGTGAGGTCCTGCAAGCGGAAACCGGGGCGACGGCGGTCCACAACGCCGAGCAAGCCGCCCAGAGTGCGACGTCCGCGGCCGAGACGACGCTCTCGGCCGTCAAAGGCCAGCTGGCCCAGATGATCGCCGAGCAGGCGGCCCAGCAGGCGGCACGAGAGGCGGCGTTGGCGGCCGCGGCGGCCGACGCCGCGGCGCGTCGTCGTGCGGCTCAGAAGGCGGCGGAGGACGCGCAGGTCGCCCAGACCGTCGGCGGCGGATCCGCGGCGGCAACGGCGGCCACCAATTCCGCCAATCAGGCGGCGGGGTCCGCCGGGTCGACGGGAGTCGTCGGCAACGGCGGTCCACAAGCACCCCAAGGCGCCGGATCCATCGCCCTAGCGGCAGCCGAGAGTTACCTCGGAGTGCCCTACGAGTATGGAGGGGCCAGCATGAGCGGACTCGACTGTTCGGGGCTGACCATGCTCTCGTGGCAAGCGGCCGGTGTCTCGCTTCTCCACTCGGCTGCCATCCAGGCCAACGAATCAACCCCCGTCTCGCTCGACCAGGTCCGGCCCGGCGACCTGCTCTTCTACGACCTGGGAGGTGGCGGCATCGACCACGTCGTGATGTACGTGGGATCGGGACCCTACGGAGCCGACACGATCGTCCAGGCGGCCCACACCGGCACCGTGGTCGAGTTCGACCCCGTCTGGTACTTCGGACTCGTCGGCGCCGGACGACCGTGAGTCGCATGGCCTCGCTGACGCCGCCGTCACCGGGCGACCACTCGCCGAACCCCGTCGTCACCCGGGGGGTGGCCGGGTACGATGACCCCGATGACCACCGGTAGGGAGACCGCCCAGCGCGAGCCGCGTGCCGCCCTCGTTCCCCTGCCCCGACCCGACGACGAGACGATCGTCGGACACCGCCTGTCGGACGTCGACGAGTGGGGCCGCTCCGAGCACATGCGGAGTCTGGCCCGGCAAGATCTACGCGCCCCTCTACAAACACTGGTTCCGGGTCGAGTGGGAGGGGCTCGAGAAGATCCCGAGGACCGGCGGAGCCCTCCTGGTGGCCAACCACGCCGGAGCCATCCCGTCGGACGCCCCGGTCATCATGCACGGCATCGAGGAGGAGCTCGGTCGGCCCGTCTACGGCCTGGCCGACTTCTTCTTCCGCGAGGCACCGTGGGTGGGCACGATGTGGGCCCGGGTCGGCGGAGTCCCCGCCCATCCCGACAACGCCTGCCGGCTCCTGCGCGACGAAGGGCAACTGGTCCTCGTCTTCCCCGAAGGGACGAAGGGCCCCTCCAAGACCTACACCGATCGCTACCGGCTCCGGCGTTTCGGTCGCGGCGGCTTCGTCGAGATCGCCATGCGGGCCGGAGTCCCGGTGATCCCGATCGCCGTGGTCGGCGCCGAGGAGTCCATGCCGATCCTCTTCCGTGTCCCGCGCTGGCCAAGGCTCCTCGGCGTGCCGTACTTCCCGGTCACGGCCAACATGATGGCTCTTCGGGCCCCTCGGACTGACTTGCCTACTTCCCGTCCAAGTTCAAGCTTCGGGTCCTCGACCCCGTCACCTTCAACGTGCCGCCCGCCCAGGAGCGCTACTCCAAGAGCCGGGTCATGGAGGAGGCCGAGACGATCCGCATGCAACCTCCAGGAGACGCTCTACGACATGCTGCGCGAACGACGCAGCGTCTGGTTCGGCTGACACCGATGGGGCGACGCGTCCTCATCACCGGACTCGACACGCTTCTGGGGCGGCCGCATGGCGCAGGCGCTCGAGTCCGACCCCGACGTCGAGATGATCCTGGGCATGGGAACGCGCGAGCCGTCCGTCGCCCTGGAGCGCACCGAGTTCGTCCGAGCCGACCAGACCTACTCGATCCTGTCCCGCATCGTCCGGGCCACCCAGGTGGACACCATCGTCCACACCTTCCTGGTGGTCGACTCCACCCGCACCTCGGGCCGCGCCCTGCACGAGATCAACGTCATCGGGACCATGAACCTTCTGGCCGCCGCCGGGCAGGCGGGATCGCCGGTCCGCCAGGTGGTGGTGAAGTCCTCCACCCTCGTCTACGGCTCGGCGTCGACCGACCCGATGTGGTTCCGGGAGGAGATGTCACGCACCTCCCCGGCTCGCACCCGGGTCGAGCGGTCCTTGCTCGAGGTCGAAGGGTCTCGTCCGCGACTTCGCCGAGGACAACCCGGCGACGGTGGTCACCGTTCTCCGGTTCGCCAACGTGCTCGGCACCGACATCGTCACGCCCATCAGCGCCAACCTGTCTCGGTCGCTGTGCCCGTCGGTCGCCGGCTACGACCCGCTCGTCCAGTTCGTCGAGGAGGACGACGTCGTCCGCTGTCTCGAGCACGTCACCCGTCACCGGATCCCCGGGCTCTACAACGTGGCCGGCGGCGGCAAACTCCCCTGGAGCGAGGTGACCGAGATGTGCGGCACCCGCCTGCTCCCCTTCCCCCCGCTGGGCACGCAGAGCCGCGGCGGCACCCTTCGTCCGCCTCGGACTCATCGAGTTCCCGCCGGAGCTGGAGAGCCTCCTGCGCTACGGGCGCGGCGTCGACACGACCCGCCTGACCAAGACCGGCTTCACCTGCCGCTACACCACCGCCGGGGCGGTCGAGAGCTTCATCCGGGCCCTGCGCCTGCGCCGCAGCGTCGGCAAGCCGCCGGCCTCGTACACCTACGAGCAGGACATCGAGCAGTTCTTCCGCCACTCCTCGGCCGTGGTCCATGTCTCGGGGGATGTGTAGGTCCCCTCGGCCCCACGAATTCGGTCACGACCGGTCAGGACGAACTGATCCATGTGGCGATCAGGTCCTCGCGCCGGGTGGCCCACTCCTCGGACGTCATGGCGTACCGGACGTGGTCCTCCCACTGGCCGTCGATCTCGAGATAGCGCAGCGCCACGCCCTCCTGGCGAAGGTCGAGCTTCTCCACCACCCTCCGGCTGGCGCGGTTGCGCGGGACGATGGCCACCTCGATCCGGTGGAGCGACAGCTCCTCGAAGGCGAAGCGCAGGACCACCACCGTCGCCTCGGGGGCGAGCCCGTGGCCGGCCATCGCCTCGTCGACCCAGTAGCCGACGAAGGCGTTCTGGAACGGACCCCGTCTGGATCGACGACAAGGTGATCTCGCCGACGAAGCGGCCGTCGAGGAAGATCCCGAACCCGTAGCCGCTCCCCATCTGGCGCTCGCGCTCACGGGCGGCACACCGGGCCACGAAGCTGGCCCGGTCCTCCGGGGTGGTGGGCGAACCGTCGGGACGGGGCTCCCACGGCACCAGCCAGTCGCGGCACCGGGCCCGGACCTCGTACCACTCCTTGTAGTCGTCCTCGGTCAACGTCCGCAGCTGGACCCGGAACCCGCTCAGCTCGAGGGGACTCACCCTCGTCGCCCGGGCGCTCACCGGCCCAGCACCTCGCCGAGAGCGGCCAGCAGCAGGGTCACGTTGCGGGGCCGGGCCGTGTGCCCCATGCACCCGATCCGCCAGACCTTCCCGGCCTGGGACCCGACCCCGGCTCCGATCTCGATCCCGAAACCGGTCAGCAGCGACCGCCGCACCGCCGGCCTCGTCGACGCCCGCGGGCAGATCGTCGGGGACCCAGACCGTCGTCAGCTGGGGGAGCCGGTGCGCCGGCCGGAGCCACGAGCTCGCAGCCCCATGGACACGAGCCCGTCCTGGAGCATCCGACCGCACGTCTCGTGCCGCGCCCACGACGCCTCGAGCCCTTCGTCGAGAAGGGCTCCGAGCCCGGCGTGCAGGGCGAACACCATGGCCACCGGCGCCGTGTGGTGGTACAGCCGACCACCGCCTGACTCGACGTAGCGCGACAGCAGGTTCAGATCGAGGTACCACGACGAGGGCACGTCGACGATCCGCCGGCGTGCCCGGTCCGCCACCGTCAACGGGGCCAGCCCCGGCGGGACGCCCAGGCACTTCTGCGTCCCGCTGTAGGCGACGTCGACCTTCCAGTCGTCGACCTCGACCTCGATCCCCCCGAGCGACGTGACCATGTCGACGACGAGAAGGGCGTCTCCCTTCCCTTCGCCGATCGGCGCGATGTCGTTGCGGACGCCGGTCGACGTCTCGGCGTGGACCAGCGCGATCATCGCCGGCGACGGGTGGGCGGCGAGGACGGCGGCGGGATCGAGGGGCTCACCCCACGGCGCCTCGACGGCGACGACCTCCGCTCCGACCCGTCGCGCCACGTCGCACATCCGCGTGCCGAAGAGCCCGTTCACGCCCACCACCACCACGTCGCCCGGACGGACGAAGTTCACGAACGCCGCCTCCATGCCACCCGACCCCGTGGCGCTCACCGGGAACGTCAATTCGTTGGCAGTCCGGAAGACGATCCGCAGCCGCTCGCACGTCTCGTCCAGCAGCGCCAGGAAGTCGGGATCGAGATGCCCGAGCAACGGACGGCCCAGCGCCGAGGAGACCTCGGGATAGGGATTGGACGGTCCCGGCCCCATGAGGACGCGGTCGGTGATCGGCGGCGGCACCCCCGGATGCTAGGCATGAATCGATGTTCGGTGGCCAGCCGTGTCGTCCCGGCCATCGGTGTTAGCGTCTCTCGGCTCGAGACACCCCCGGCGCCGCAACGACGCGCCGGAGTGGGGGACGTCTCGACGTCAGCGGAGACTGGCCACCAACCCGTCGAGGATGTCGTCCTCCGAGACGAGGCATTCGCCGCGTTCGAAACCGGCCATCACCTCGGCCAGCACGAGGACACCGCCCACGATCACGTCGGCCCGGCCTTCGACCATGCCCGGGCGCGCCAGACGCGCACGACGGTCCTCGGTGGCCAGCCGCGTCAACCAGGCGTCGACATCTGTCCCGGCTGAGCACGGCGTGATGGATGGAGCCACGGTCGTAGTCGGTGAGTTCGAGGTTGAGGGCGGCGAGCGTCGACACCGTTCCCGCCAGTCCGATCAGGATCCCATCCCCTTCCGTCGGCGGCAGCTCCGTCCGCGCCCGGCGCACCGCGGCCTCGACGACGGCGCGGGCCTCGGCCACCTCGTGCCCGAGAGGCGGATCGTGAGGGAAGAACCGCTCGGTCAGCCGGACGCACCCGATGTCGAGCGACACGGCCACCACGTCGGCGTCGTCGGCCGGTCCCGCGGGGCCGCCCGGCGCCGAGCCGGCCACGAGCTCGGTCGAGCCGCCCCCGATGTCGACCACGAGCACCGGCCTGTCCCCTCTGGACGTCGCCGGGTAGACGACGCGGTGGCCCCGGCGAACGAGAGCCGTCCCTCCTCGAGACCACTGAGAAGCTCCGGGCGCACACCGGTGACCTCTTCGGCGGCGGTGAAGAACTCGTCGGCGTTCACGGCGTCACGCGCCGCGGAGGTGGCGACGAGACGGGCCCGGCCCACCCGTGGCGGTCCATCGTCCGTCTGTACTCTCCGAGCACGGCGACGGTCCGGCCGATGGCGTCGGCCGACAGCTTGTGGGTGGCGTCGACCGCTTCACCGAGCCGGGTGATCCGCATCTGCCGGTCGAGCGACCTCCCCGTCGGCGTCGACGATCAGCAGTCGCGTCGAGTTGGTCCCGCAGTCGAGAGCGGCCACGGTGTCATCGGCCATCCCCCCGCTCTACCACATACTCCGTCGTGTCCACGGCCAGCTGCTCGACCACCCACCGCCCCACCGGGTCGTCGCCGCCCACGAGGACCCAGGCCACATGGGCGTGGAGGCACTTCACCCCCCGCCGGGTCCCCCCCACCCCGCCCGAGGGCCGGGGGCCGGTGTGACCGGCCGGCAGGGTCCGGTCCCGTTCCTCGGCGTAGCGCTCGTGCGCCCGGGCCACCGCGTCGGCCGCCACCGCCTCCTCGGCCCGGCGCACCCCCCCGGCCGCTTCGAGCCGGCTGACCGCCTCGCGCAGATCGGAGTCGACCAGCCAGAACCGTGTCGGCATGGGGGTGCCGTCGTCGAGCAGAGGTGCGTTGGCGATGACGGCCGGGACGCCGTCGCGTCGTCGCAGGGCCACGGAGAAGGCGCCCGAGGGGACCCGGCCGAGGAGGCGGGTGACGGTCTCCCGGTCCGACGCGCTGACCGGGACGGCCGGTGGATCGGTCAGCTCCAGAACTCCAGGGTGTGCGCCACGCGCGACCAGAAGCTCCGGGCCCCCAGATGATCGACCGGCCCGACGCCCGGCCCCGTCGGACGCTGACCGCTCTGGGCCGTCCCGGGCGACGTCCGGGCGGCGGTGTTGGCGGTCGTCACGCTCCCCATGTCCACCCCCAGCAGCGCCTCGGAGCGACGCGACCCGGGCACGACCGGCGGCTCGTCGAGGGGGACGTGACCGCCCCCGGTGACCGACGAGGCGCCCGTTCCCGCCGGCGGCAGGATGTCATACGCCTTCTGCCCCGACTTCACCAGTCCGTAGTCCTGCCGGGCCAGCCCCGCCTGGGTGGACCGGTTCGCCAGCTGCCCCGCCTGCGTGGCCAGCTCGTGGTTCTCGGCCCGCAACTGGCTGAGCTCGGCCGAGGCCGAGGACAACTGGGCGTGCTGGCCGGCCAGCGTCGACCACGGCAGCGCGCCGAGCAGCACGGCGGCGGCGAACACCACCGCGGCGATCAGCAGCGCCCGGGCCCGACGACGTTCGACCGGTCGCTGTCTCGGCGCCCCCCGTCGCGCCGGGGAGGGCCGAAGGATCGAGAACCGCCGACTCGGCGCCCGTAACACCGACGCACCGGAATGCAACAGCCCAGACCTCGACAGCCCAAACCTCGACGGCGCGGACGCCGACGGCCGTGACAGCGGCAGTCGGCGGTTGCGGGGTCGGCCCGATGACGGTCGCCGCGACACCCGGCGCAGCCGGAGGTGCCGACGACGATGGGCGCCCGAACGCGGGAGCAGGGTCACGGTCCTCCCTCGTCCCCCACCCTCGCCGTCGCCAGCGCCGCCTCGCCCAGATAGGCGGCGGACTCGCCGAGGTCCTCCTCGATCCGCAGGAGCTGGTTGTACTTGGCCACCCGGTCCGAGCGGGCCGGCGCCCCCGTCTTGATCTGACCGCAGTTGGTGGCCACGGCCAGATCGGCGATGGTGGTGTCCTCCGTCTCGCCCGACCGGTGCGACATCACGCAGCGCGTAGGCGGACGCGGGTGGCCAGCGCCATGGTGTCCGAGCGTCTCGGTCAGCGTGCCGATCTGGTTGACCTTGATCAGCATGGCGTTGGCCACGCCGCGGGTCGATCCCCCGCTCGCAGCCGCTCCTCGTTGGTCACGAAGAGGTCGTCGCCCACCAGCTGCACCCGGTCGCCCGAGGGCTGCGGTCAGCGCCGCCCACCCGTCCCAGTCGTCCTCGGCCATGCCGTCCTCGATGGAGACGATCGGGTACCGGTCGCACAGATCGACCCAGTAGTCGACCATCTCGGCCGACGAGAGCTCCCGCCCCTCGCCGGCCAGCTGGTAGGCCCCGTCCTTGCACAACTCGCTGGCGGCGGGGTCGAGGGCGATGGCGATCTCGTCCCCGGGCACCCGGCCGGCCGCCTCGATGGCCTCGACCAGGATCTCGACCGCTTCCTCGTTGGACGGCAGGTCGGGGGCGAAGCCGCCCTCGTCGCCCACCGTCGTCGACAGCCCGCGGCTCTGCAGCACGCCGGCCAGCGCGTGGTAGGTCTCCGACGCCCCACCGCAGCGCCTCGGAGAACGACGCCGCCCCCACGGGCATGATCATGAACTCCTGGAGGTCGATCGAGTTGTCGGCGTGCACCCCGCCGTTGACCACGTTCATCATGGGGACGGGCAGCACGTGGGCGTTGGCGCCCGCCGACGTAGCGGAACAGGGGAAGCCCGAGATCGTCCGCCGCGGCCCGCGCCACGGCCAGCGACACGCCCAGCACGGCGTTGGCCCCGAGCCGGCCCTTGTTCGGAGTCCCGTCGAGGTCGATCAGGGCCAGGTCGACCCCCCGCTGGTCGGAGGGCGTCGAAGCCCGACGAGGACCTCGGCGATCTCGCCGTTCACGTGCTCGACGGCCCCGAGGACACCCTTGCCCCCGTAGCGCTCCCCCCGTCGCGCCACTCGGTCGCCTCGTAGGACCCGGTCGACGCGCCCGACGGGACGATGGCCCGCCCGCCCGCTCCCGAGTCGAGGACGACCTCGACCTCGACGGTGGGATTCCCGCGGGAGTCGAGGACCTCCCGCGCCCGATGACCTGCTCGATCGTGCTCATTCTCCGTGATGCCCCTGTGGTTGGTGTTGTAGAAGTTACTCGGTCACCCGCACCGGAATGCGGAGCGCCAGCGTAGAGGGTTGTCCCGACCGCTGTCCGGGCGAAACCGGTCCACCGGCCACCGAGGCCGCCAGGGCTCCGACGTTGGGTGCCCGACGGTCCCCCGCCGAACACCGAACCAGCCGCCGGGGCCACCGACAGCCACTCTCCGCCCTCCCGCCCGGGCGGCGGGCGCGCCCGCGCCGGGCGCCCCGAGACGTCAACCGGCCGGCGTCCCCGCCTCCCGCGATTCGACCTCCTCGCGGAACCGCCCGGCCCGTCGCCGCAGCGCCGACTCGGGGTCGACCCCCAGTCGCCGCGCCATGTCGGCCACCGCGAACAGCAGCTCCCCGACCGCCTCGCCCACGACCTCCGGGCCGTCCGACGGCTCGAGCCGCCCGGCGCCCTCGGCCACCTCCCGCCGGCGCTCGGCCAGGCCGGGGAGCTCGAGACCCACCGACTCCGCCTTCCGCTGCAACTTGGCCGCCAGGGCCAGGGCCGGCAGGACGCTCGGGATGCCCTCGGTGACGCTCGTCCGACCCTTCTCGTCGAGCTTCTCGGCGCCTCCCAGTCGGCGGCCACGTCCTCGGCCGTCTCCGCCACGGCGTCGCCGAAGACGTGCGGATGTCGCACCACCAGCTTGTCGTGCACCCCCCGGGCCACGTCGGCCAGCGTGAACCGCCCCTCCTCGGCCGCCAGCACGGCGTGGAAGTAGATCTGGAAGAGAAGGTCACCCGAACTCCTCGTCCAGGTGGTCGACCGCCTCCGGGGGCCACGTCGGGTTCGCCGGCGGCGACGGCCTCGATGGCGTCGAGCGCCTCGTAGGTCTCCTCGAGCAGGTGACGCGGCCAGCGACCCGTGGGTCTGGCGCCGGTCCCAGGGGCACCGCGCCCGCAGGGTGCGCACCAGCTCGTCCAGCCGGGCCAGCTCGGCGGCCACCGGTGCGGCCAGGCGGGGCACCCACAGGGCGGTGAGGTGGTCGGGCTCGAGGGTCCGGTCGAGGTCGGCCCACGCCACCTCCACTGACCTGCTTCGTCGGCCAGCCCCAGGTGGTGCAGGAGCACCGCCGTCCGCCGTCCGTCCTCCCCGGCGACGTCGTCGGCGGCCAGCTTGATGTCCGACAGCACCTGCCGGCTGTGGCACTGGGCCACGAGCAGCGGGCCGCGCTCGCCGGCCGCCTCGACGGCGAAGGCGGCCCCGTCGACCAGCCGCACCCCGGCGGCCACGGGGATCGACCCCGAGACGGTCCCAGGCCAGGTCGAGGAAGGACGGGGCCGGGACGACCTCGACCGCCACCCGGTCGTCGCCGCGCAGCAGCACGACGGTCCGTTCCGCCACGAAGGGCGACCCGGGAACGGCGTAGGCGACGACTCCCGGCGCCGAGCGCGGTGGCGGCCGCCACGAGCTCCTCGACGATGGCGGCGTACACCTCGTCGAAGGTCCCGGCACTCTCGTAGAGCCGGTCGAAGGACTCGAGACCACCGGCGACCACCCCGGCGGCGGCCTCGACCGCCGGATGGCGCGCCGTGCGGACGAAACAGCGCGCCGCGCCCTCGAGCACGCGGTAGGTGGCGTCGGGTACGAGCTCCGGCCCGGCCGGGCCCAGCCCGACCACCACCACCGTGGGACGGGCCCCAGTCACCGAGGAGCGACGGACCCACGCCCTCGATCAACCGGGGGCGGGTTCGATGGTCAGGCCGGGTAATCCCAGCCCCGTGCTCGGCGGGGGGACGTTGGCCGCGGCGTTGAGCACGAAGGCCGGCGGCGGCGCCGTCGGGACGGTGACGCCGCGCCGGGCGCTCCAGGTCCCGTAGCGGGGGTCGACGGTCACGTGGGCCTCGCCCACCAGCTTGTTCAAGGTCGTCCCGACCACGGAGACGTGCGCCTCCAGGATCACCTGCCGGATCGAATTGCGCAGCGTGGCGAACGGCACCAGCTGGCGGGCGCGCATCTGGACGACCAGGTAGAAGGTGGTGGTGGCCCCGGTGGAGCCCTGCCGGACCAGGGTCGAGAGGTGCGGCCAACTGGCCCGTGGCCAGCGCCTCGACGGCGGCGGTGGTGGCCGTCCCCAGTTGCAGGGCGGCCGGGTAGGCGCACTGCAGCTCGCCCCCGCTCGGGGTCCCGGTCTTGTCGGCGTGGGCCGGAGGTGGCCGCCGTGGCGAAGCTGGCCCCGGCGGCGATCAGGTCGTGGACCGCCTGGGCGTCGGCCTGGCGTGTCGGCCACGATGACGTTGAGGCACACCTGGGTCAGCTCGGCCGTGTTCGACGCGTAGTACGCCTCGAGCGCCGCCTGGCTCAGGTCGACGTGGCCCACCACCTCTTCGAACATCTCCTCATCGGCCAGCGACGCGGCCTGGCGCCGGAGGAAGGAGCCCGGCAGCTGGTTGGCCACCGGGCTGGAGGGCGACGGGGCAGCCGGTGGGGGCCGAGCTCTGGGCCTGGGCCTGCTGGAGCTGGCTCTGGAGCTGGTTCTCGTAGTCGCCGGTGGCGTCGGCGACATCCGCCCGGCTGACCGTCACTTCGCGCTGGGCCAGCGCCTGCACCTCGAGCTGCTGGAGGACGAGGGTCTCGAGCGCGTTGTCGGCGAAGGTGGGCGTCACCGCGTTGGGGGTGGCGCCGTCGCCTTCGCTGCCCACCCCGATGGGCGAGGCGGTGGCGCTCGGCGGCCACCAGGGCCGCGCACTGGGCTCCCTGGTTGGCGACCTCGCTCGACAACTGGTCGTTCAGCGTCGACTGCGAGATGGTCACGCCGTTCACCGTGGCCGCCGGGGGCGACACGTCGCAGCCGGTCGCCGCGACGACCAGAGCGCCGAGAACGACGAGGGGGAGGAGGCGCTTCACGAGACCGGCATGCTACCGGCGGGCGGCAGTCGCAGACGAGTCGCGCCCCGGGTTCTCCGGGCCCCGGCGGCGGGCGTCGGGGGTGTCCCCCGACCACGTCCCCCCCGGCCGGTACCAGGGCCCGCAGCAACGAGGTCACCGTCTCCACCGGTGCCTCGTCGGGGGCCAGGGGGACGGTGAGCTGGTCGGATCCCTCCTTGTACAGCGCCTCGGGCCGCAGCCGTCGCAGCCGCACCCGGCCGCTCGCCGGCAGGGCCAAGGGGGCCAGCCGGGCCACGAACCGCCGCCGCCCGGCCCGACGACAGCCTGCCCCGGCCGGGCGGCCGTGGCCGAGACCTCGCGCACCGCCGGTCCGCAGGCACTCGACGCGCAACCGGGCCACGGCCAGGAGACCTTCGGCCGGGGCCGGGAGCGGCCCGAAGCGGTCCAGCCACTCGGCCCGGATGTCGTCGACCTCGCCCTCGGCGGTCACCGAGGCCAGCCGCCGGTAGGCCTCGAGCCGCAGGTCCTCGCGCGCCGACGTAGTCGGCCGGGAGGTGGGCGTCGGAGGGCACGTCGATCTTGACCTCGACGGCGGGCCGGAGCGGCTCGCCCTTCATCTCGGCCACCGCCTCGGCCACCATCTGCACGTAGAGGTCGTAGCCGACGGCGGCGATGTGACCCGACTGGTCCCGCCCGAGCAGGTTGCCCGCCCCCCGGATCTCGAGGTCGCGCATGGCGATCTTGAACCCGCTGCCGAGCTCGGTCTGCTCGCCGATGGTCCGCAGCCGCTCGTAGGCCGCCTCGGACAGCACCCGGTCGGCCGGGTGGAGCAGGTAGGCGTAGGCGCGCTGCCCGGCCCGCCCCACCCGACCGCGCAGCTGGTGGAGCTGACCCAGACCCGAGACGGTCGGCGCGGTCGACCACGAGGGTGTTCACCGTGGGCATGTCGATGCCCGACTCGATGATGGTCGTGCACACGAGCACGTCGTACTGCTTCTCCCAGAAGTCGAGCACCACCTGCTCGAGGGTGCCCTCGTCCATCTGCCCGTGGGCGACCACGATCCGGGCCTCGGGGACGAGGTCGCGCAGCCGCGCCGCGACCGCCTCGATGTTCTGGACCCAGTTGTGCACGAAGAACACCTGTCCCTCGCGCAGCAGCTCGCGCCGGATCGCCTCCGACCACCGCCGCCTCCTCGTACTCGCCCACGTAGGTGAGGATGGGCTGGCGGGCGGCGGGCGGCGTGTTGATGAGGGAGAGGTCGCGGATCCCGGTGAGCGCCATCTCCAGGGTCCGGGGGATGGGATTGGCCGTCAGGGTGAGGACGTCGACGCCCGCCGTCATGGCCTTGATCGTCTCCTTGTGGCTGACCCCGAACCGCTGCTCCTCGTCCACCACCAGCAGCCCCAGGTCCTTGAAGCGGACGTCGCCGGCCAGCAGCCGGTGCGTCCCCACCACCACGTCGACGGTCCCCGCCGGCCAGCCCGGCCACCACCTGGCGCGCCTCGGCCGGGGTCAGAAAGCGCGACAGCATCTCCACCCGCACGGGGAACCCGGCGTAGCGGTCGGCGAAGGTCTGGGCGTGCTGTGCGGCCAACAGCGTCGTCGGGCACGAGGATGGCCACCTGCTTCCCGTCCTGGACGGCCTTGAAGACGGCGCGCACGGCCACCTCGGTCTTGCCGAACCCGACGTCGCCACACACCAGGCGGTCCATCGGGCTGTCCGACTCCATGTCGGCCGTGACCTCGCTCGATCGCCCGCGCTGGTCGGGCGTCTCGGTGAAGCCGAAGGAGTCCTCGAGCTCGCGCTGCCACGGGGTGTCGGGCGCGAAGGCGTGACCGTGCACCTGCAGACGTCTGCGGTAGAGCTCGACCAGCTCCGACGGCCATCTCGTGCACCGCGGCGCGCGCCTTGGCCCGGGTCTTCTGCCATTCGGATCCACCCAACCGGTTCAGCGACGGCGCCTCGCCCCCGCTGTAGGGGGTCAGGGCTTCGATCTGATCCGACGGCAGGTACAGCTTGTCGTCACCCCGGTACTGCAGCAGCAGATAGTCGCGCGCCGCCCCGTTGACCGTCCGCGTCACCATCCCCGTGTATCTCGCCACGCCGTGCTGGCGGTGCACGACGTAGTCCCCCGGTGCCAGGTCGTCGAAGAATCCGTCCACCGGTCGCGCCCGTGCCCGGGCCGGGCGGTGCGCCCGCCGACGCCCGGTGACGTCGGCCTCGGCCAGGACCGCCACCTTGGCCGACGGCACCACGAAACCCCGGTCGAGGGGCGCCACCACCACCCGGATCCCGGGGCGGGTGAGGTCGACCTCGCCCGCGTCGCCGGCGTCGTCAGGAGAAACAGTGTCGTCAGGAGAAACAGTGTCGTCAGAAGAGACAGTGTCCCCAGAAGAGACAGTGTCGCCAGAAGAGAGAGTGCCGTCAGATAAGACAGCGCCGAGGACGGGTACCGACAATCCCTCTTCGCCGAGCACGGCGGCCAGCCGGTCGGCGGATCCCGTCCCCTCGGCGCATACCGTGACCGAGTACCCGCCCTCGGCCAGCGCGCCCAGCCGGGCGGCCAGCCGGGAGCGGTCGCCGTGAACCGGTTCCCAGCCCTGCGCGGTGATGGCCGGGGTCGCCGTCGACGACGCCACCGACACCATGCTCAGCACCGGGGCCGGGCACCGCTCGAGCAGACGCTCGTACGCCACGTGCAAGCGGGGGAAGTGACCACGGGTACCGTCGTCGTCGTCCCCACCGTCGTCCACCTCGCCGTCGTCGCCGTCGTCCACGACGCCCCACGTCACCGCCAGGGCACCGGCCAGAGCGGCCTCCTCGTCGTTCAGCTCGGCGGCCCGGTCGCGCATCCGGCGTGGATCGACGAGCACCACCCGCGCACCCGCGCTCAGGAGGTCGGGCAGGACCCGCTCGTCGTCCGCCAGCCACGGCAGCCACGACTCCATCCCGTCGAACAACTGGCCCTCGGACAACCGCTCCCACTGGGCCCGGCCCCACGGGGCCTCGCCCACTAGATCCCGGGCCCGGACGCGGACGTCCTCGGTGGGGAGCACCTCCCGGCACCCGAAGAGATCGACGGTGTCGAGGTCGGTCACCGACCGTTGGTCGCCGGGATCGAATTCGGTGAGCCGGTCGACCTCGTCACCCCACAGGTCGATCCGCACGGGCAGATCCGACGTGGAAGGGAACACGTCGACGATCCCCCCCCGCACGGACACCTCGCCGCGGTGCTCGACCTGGTACTCCCGCCGGTACCCCCGGGCCACCAGCCGGGCCACGAGGTCCTCGAGATCGACGCGGGCCCCGCCCGCCACGGTCACCGGCGACGCGGCGGCGTCGACCGGACCCAGGCGCTGCAGCAGGGCGCGGACGGGGGCGACCACGACCGCCGGCGCGTCGGGCGCGTTCGGGGTGCCCTGGCCGTCCTCCCCGCCCGTCACGCCCAGGTGCCAGAGCAGCCGCAACCGCTGTCCCATGGTGGCGACCTCGGGACTCACCCGCTCGAACGGAAGGGTGTCCCAGGCCGGGAACAGCTCGACGGCGCCGGTTCCGAGGAACGTGGTCAGGTCGTGCGCCGTCCGCTCGGCGTCGCGCACGGTGGGCGTGACCACCAGCACGGGGCGCCGGTCGCCCAGTCGGGCCACCCCGGCGATGACGAACGCCGAGGCCGCCTCGGGAACGGCCAGGGCCGTCGATCCGACCGACAGGGCGTCGACCATGGCCGGCTCGTGACGCAACAGAAGAGGAAGGGACCGCAGGCTCACCGTGTCAGGCTAGCGACGGCGAACGTCACTGCTTCTTCGACTCCCACTTGAAGCGGCGGGTGGCGAGCACGAGGCCCCCCACCCCCCATGCGGCCACGTTCTGGAGCTCCTGCCAGGCCCACACGGGGTGACCTGACCCGGGGACGATGGCGCCCAGCATGGCCCGTATCAGGTGGGCGACGGGGAAGACGCTCGCCACCTGGCCGAGCCCCGAGCTGGGGTTCACGTAGAAGAAGGTCCCCGAGATGAAGGTGAGCGCCAGCATGACGATGTTGATCATCGGCGGGGCGGCATCGGCGTTGGGGATCACCGTCGTGACGGCCAGCCCCAGCGCGCAGAAGCTGGCACCCCCCACGAGGAGGTCGACGATGATGGCGAGGACGTGGTGGGGTGCCGGCACGTGGAACAGAGCCACCCCCGCCCCCACGGTGACGACGGCCAGCAGGACCGACACGACCATGGCGTTTCCCACCACGCCGGCCAGGTAGACCCCGGCGGGGATGGGGGTCCCGCGCACCCGCTTCAGGATCCCCTGATCACGGCGGAAGATCATGGTGGAGGCCAGGTTGGTGAAGCAGGCGGCGATCAGCCCGTAGGTCAAGATGGCGGGCACGTAGTACTGCTCGAACAGCACCCCGTGGAGGTGGGGCACCTGGTAGTGGCCCACGGTGCTGGCGAAGACGAACAGGAAGACGACGGGTAGGGCGAAGGTGAACAGCGCCGCCGCGGGGTTCCGCCAATAACTGCGCTGTTCGTATCCGACCTGGCGGAGCAGCAGACGAACGTCGCGCCGGAGGTCGGACACCACCGCGCCGGACACCGACGGGGTGGACACCGGGGCGGTGGCGCCGCTCACTGGTCCACCATCCCTAGGTCGCCAGTCGTCAGGCTGGCGGTGCACCCTGGTGACCGTCGGTTCATCGCCCGGACCGCTCGCGACTTGATCGCCATCATGAGTAAAGCGAGGGCCGGCGGCCCAGGACGTGCCGACTGGCAATAAGGGCTGAGCGCCTCAGAGCGCCGATCAGTGAGCGACCGGCAGACACGTCCATGGACCACCGGGTGCTTCCCCACTGGGCAAACAGCGAGGAGGCTGACATGCAGGATCTCACGTCTCGTTTCGGCGGTGTGGATTGGGCAACCGACGCCCATGCCGTGGGCATCGTCGACAGGGCCGGAATCGTCGTCGACGAGTTCGACGTCGACCACAGTGCCGCTGGCTTGAGAGAGCTCTGCCGAAGACTCCGGGAACACGACGTTCGCCGAGTGGCCATTGAGCGACCCGATGGGCCCATCGTCGATGCCCTGCTCAGCGCCGATTTCGAGGTCGTCGTGGTCTCGAGCCGGTCGGTGAAGGCACTGCGCGAGCGCTATGGCAATGCCGGGAACAAGTCCGACCGTTCGGACGCCTACATGCTGGCTGATTGCCTGCGCACCGATGGCCACCGCTGGCCGAGCCTCGAGCCGGACTCGCCGGCCACGGTGACCTTGCGCAACCATGTCAGGGCCCGAAAAGACCTGGTGGAAACTCGGGTGGCGGTGGCCAATCAGCTGCGGGCGCACCTGCTCGTCGTTTTCCCCGGTGCCATTGGCCTTTTCAAGTCCATCGACAGTCAAATCAGCCTGCGCTTCCTGGAGCGGTTCCCGTCCGCCGTGAGTGCACAGTGGTTGTCGGAGAAACGTCTGACCAGATGGTTGGCATCCAGCGGCTACAGCGGCCGCCAGACCTCTGTTGAGCTCTTTGCCCATCTAACCGACGCTCCGCCCGGAGCCGTCCATGACGTCCAAGGTGCGGTGGTGACGGCCTTTGTCGAGGTTCTGAAGACCCTGAGGGCCCAGATTGACGAGCTGACCGCCCGCATGACCGAACAGCTCGAGGCCCATCCTGACGCGCCCATCTTCACGTCCTTGCCCCGCGTGGGAGTGGTGCGGGCCGCCACACTGCTCGCCGAGATCGGCGACTGTCGGGGAAGATTCCCTGATCCCGAATCCCTCGCCTCCCTGGCTGGGGTCACGCCGTCCACTCGCTCTTCGGGCAAGTACCGCACCGTGACGTTTCGCTGGGGCGCCGACATGAAACTCCGTGCCGCCCTGTGCGACTTCGCCGGGGACTCCTGGCAAGGCAACGCCTGGGCCGAAAACCGATACCGGGAACTTCGTGACAGCGGGAAACGACATCCGCACGCCCAGCGGATCCTCGCTCGATCTTGGGTGCACGTCATCTGGCGTTGCTGGCAAGACCACGTCCCCTATGACCCGGCACGACACGCCGCCTTCCAGCGCCTCATGGTCGACGGAGGTTGACATAGGGCTACTCATGACGTCTCCGTCACCGAGCTCGACGTGGGCCCGCCGTCGTTCTCGGATCCCCCCGTGAGCTCCAGGTAGACGTCTTCGAGTGTCGGGCGCGCCACGGTGAGGTTGACCAGGTCGACCCCTCTGTCGAGGGCCCAACCTGTCACCCGGTGCAGCACCCGCGCCGTCTCGGCACCGTCGGCGATCTCGGCCCGCAGCCGGTCGCCGTCGGGTACGAAGGCCGCCGGGAGCTCGGCCGGGTCGATCCCCGCCGGGGCCACGAACGACACGACGGTGGCCAGGCGGTCGCGCCCGGCGAGCGAGTCCGGTGTCCCCGAGGCCACGATCCGACCGCGACTGATGACGGCCACGTGCGAGGCGAGGACCTGGGCCTCGTCCATGTAGTGGGTGGTGAGGAGCACGGTCTTGCCCAACGAACACAGCCCCCTCACCACCTCCCAACTGGCCCGACGTGCCGAGGGGTCGAAGCCGGTGGTCGGCTCGTCGAGGAACAACAGCTCCGGATCGCCCACGAGGCCCAGGGCCAGGTCGAGCCGACGGCGTTGGCCGCCCGACAGCGTCCTCGTCCGCTGGTCGCGCTGCTCTTCGAGACCGGCCAGCGTGATCACCTCGTCGACCGGACGCGGCGTCGGGTAGCGCACCGCGTGCATCTTCACCACCTCCGCCACCGTCAGGTACAGATCGACGCCCGTCTCCTGCAGCACGATGCCGATCCTCTCCCGCAGTCGCCGCCCGCCGCGGGCGGGATCCATCCCGAGCACCGACACGTCTCCGGCGTCGCGACGCCGGTACCCCTCGAGGATCTCGACCGTCGTCGTCTTGCCCGCACCGTTCGGTCCGAGGAAGGCGAACACCTCGCCGCGCGCCACGTCGAAGTCGATCCCGGCCACCGCGTCGGTGCCGCCGTAGGACTTCCGCAGGCCCCGGACGCTGATGACGGCGTCGCTCACGACGCGGGCGGGGTCACGACCCGGTCAACCGTCGCCGGCGTTGATCTCGGTGTTGAACCGGAGCATGGCCGCGTCGGTGCCCTCGGCGGCGATCACCTCGACGGCGTCGGCCGCCACCGCCACGGCCACGTCGAGAGCCTCGCGCTCGGCCTTCCCGGGTCGGTGCAGGACGTAGTCGGCCCCCGGTTGGCGCCCGGGCGGCTTCCCGATCCCGATCCGGATGCGCACGTACCCGGGATCGCGCAGATGGGAGTGGATCGACTTGAGCCCGTTGTTCCCGGCGGTTCCGCCCCCGACCTTCACCTTCACGCGGCCGCTCGGGAGGTCGAGCTCGTCGTGCACGACCACCAGACGGGCCAGGTCGTCCACGCCGTACCGCCGTACCAGGGCGACGACGGCCATGCCCGATTCGTTCATGAACGTCTGCGGCACCGCCACCGCCACCAGCCCGGCCGGAAGGCGCAACTGCGCCACATCGGAGCGCGTCCCCTTCTCCGGTCGCAACCGCTCGCCGTGCCGCTGCGCCACCAGCACGGCGGTCTCCGCCCCGAGGTTGTGACGGGTCCGGTCGAAATCGGCGCCGGGATTCCCGAGCCCCACCACCAACAGATCGGCGCTCGTCCCCGTCCGGGGTGCGCCGAAGATCCGGCGCAGGCTCAGCCTTCCTCGGCGGCCGGCGTGCCCTCCGACTCGCCACCGGCGCCCGCAGCGGCCGCAGCCTCGGCACCTTCCTCGACCTCTTCGCCTTCCGCAACCTCGCCGACCTCCGCCACCCGCGGGGCCTGGCCGGCGGCCACGACCGACTCGGGGTCGAGGTCGGTGGTTACGCCCGGGGGAAGAGCGATGTCCGAGACGCGCACGGCCGAGCCGATGATCAACTCGCTGATGTCCACCTCGAGGTGAGGCGGGATGTCCGAAGGCCGCGACCGGATGGGCAGCGCGAACAACTGCTGGTCCAGGATCCCGTCGGCCCGGTGCAACTCGACGGCCTCGCCCACCAGGGTGATGGACACCTCGGAGGTGATCTCCCGGTTGGGGTCGACGACCTGGAAGTCGACGTGGATGACGGTGTTCTTCACCGGATGGCGCTGGAGTTCCCGGGCCATGGTCATGAGCTTGGTGCCGCCCACCTGGAGCGAGAGCACCGCGTTCACGCCGGCATCGGTGTTCAGAGCGGCACGCAGGTCTCGGGCGGCCACGGTGACCGAGATGGGGTCGACGCCGTTGCCGTAGACGACGGCGGGGATCCGGCCCTCCTCGCGCAGACGGCGGGCCGGGCGCGACCCGATGGACCGACCGGATTCGGCGACCAGGGTGAACTCGGCCATGAACACAGCTCCTCGGATGGATTGTTGGCGGTCACTCAGCATAGATGGCCTGCTGCGGACGCCGGGCGGGCCGGATCGGACCGCCGACCGGAGCGCGACCCAGCGCCCCGGACCCGGGGGCCCGGGGGTGCACCGGCCGGTACCCGTAAATCACTTCTAGTAATGCTCTACTATTGTCGACGATGGCGGAGTGGGGCTTCCTGACCAACCATGCTCGTGCGCTGCTGTTCATCGCCCATGATCCCCAGGCGCGCCTTCTGGATCTGGCCGCATCGCTCGGTGTGACCGAACGAACGGCCTACGGCATCGTGGCCGACCTCACCGAGGCAGGTTACGTGGTGAAGGAGAAGGACGGCCGCCGCAACCGGTACCACATCCAGACGCATCTTCCGCTGCGTGATTCGGTCAGCCGGGAACGGACAGTCGGCGAGGTCCTGGAGCTCTTCCACGACTCCGTCCGGCGCCAGGAGAACCGCCCCCGGCCTGCCTGATCATGCCGGGAAGCGGTTCCGTCGGCTCCCGACAATTTTCGTTCAGGTTTTGACTCCCGCGTGCCGAAATGTGGAGCGGACGTCTCCAGATCTGAGCCGGATGTCTCTCGTAGCCAACCGGACATCTCGTTCCCCCTGGAGGTCTCCATGCCCGACCCGGCCGTGTCGCTCGCCGACGAGCTCGATGCGAACGTCCTCCTGAACGTCCTGGCCGAGGTCAAGAGGGGCGACTTCACCGCCCGCCTCCCCCTGGTCTGGACGGGCGTGGCCGGCAAGGTGGCCGACGCGTTCAACGACGTCATCATCGCCAATCAGGCGCTCGAGACCGAGCTGGCCCGCGTCAGCCGGGTCGTGGGCGACGAGGGTCGACTCTCCCAACGCGTCGTCCTCGGGGGAACGGCACAGAGCTGGTCCGGCAGCATCGAATCGGTCAACAACCTGATCGAGTCACTGGTGCGACCCACAAGCGAGATGCAGCGTGTCATCGGCGCCGTGGCCGACGGCGACCTGTCGCAAGAAGGTGACGGCCGAGGTCTCGGGCGAGATGCTGGAGCTGAAGAACACCATCAACGCCATGGTGGATCAGCTCAACGGGTTCATCTCCGAAGTGACACGCGTCGCCCGCGAGGTCGGCACCGAAGGCAAGCTCGGCCAGGCCGCGGCGGTCACCATCGAGGTCGGTGGTGTCTGGAAGGACCTGACCGACAACGTCAATCTCATGGCCGGGCAACCTGACCGGGCAGGTGCGAAACATCGCCGAGGTGACCACGGCCGTGGCCAACGGCGACCTGTCAAGAAGATCTCGATCGACGTCAAGGGCGAGTTCCTCCAGCTGAAGAACACCGTCAACGCGATGGTCGACCAGCTGAACGCCTTCGCCGGAGAGGTCACGCGGGTAGCGCGCGAGGTGGGCGTCGAAGGCAGGCTCGGCGGCCAGGCCCAGTCGACTGAGGTCAGCGGAGTCTGGAAAGACCTCACCGACAACGTCAACCAGCTGGCGGCCAACCTCACCAACCAGGTCCGGGCTATCGCCGAGGTGGCCACGGCGGTGACCAACGGCGACCTCACCCGGCAGGTCAGGGTGGAGGCCAGCGGCGAGGTGGCCGCCTTGAAGGACACCCTCAACGAGATGATCCGCAACCTGGGCGAGACGACCCGGCAGAACGTCGAGCAGGACTGGCTGAAGACGAATCGGGAACGCTTCACCCGGATGCTCCAGGGCCAGGACAACCTCGCCGCGGTGTCGAGCATGATCCTCTCCGAGTTGTCCACGCTGGTCTCGGCGCAGCACGGGGTCTTCTACTCGATCACGAGTCCCACCGACGGCGGCGATCCGGTCCTCGAGCTCCAGGCCGGATACGGGAACGAGGAGCGCCGGCACCTGTCGACCTCCTTCCGTCTCGGCGAAGGCCTCGTCGGACAGTGCGGCAAGGAGAAGAAGCGGATCCTCCTCACCGAGGTCCCGGCCGACTATGTGCGGATCAACTCGGGCCTCGGCGCCTCGCCCCCGCTGAACATCGTCGTCCTTCCCGTTCTGTTCGAGGGATCGCTCCAGGCGGTTGTCGAGCTGGCGTCGTTCTCCCCCTTCTCGGTGATCCACCAGACCTTCCTCGATTCGGTGACCGAGAGCATCGGGATCGTGCTGAGCACGATCCAAGCGTCAGCTCGCACCGAGACCCTTTTGAAGCAGTCCCAGACGTTGGCTGAGGAGCTCCGCTCACAACAGGGCGAGCTCCGCGCCTCCAACGAGGGTCTCGAACGACAGGCGAGCCTCCTGGCCGACCGCAACCGGGAAGCGTCCAACAGGAACCAGGAGATCGAGCAGTCGAAACGCCTTCTGGAGGAGAAGGCGGCCCAGCTGGCGATCTCGTCGAAGTACAAATCCGAATTCATCGCCAACATGTCCCACGAGCTCCGCACCCCTCTGAACAGTCTGCTGATCCTCGCTCAACAGCTCGAGGACAACCCTGACCACAACATGACCGACACCCAGGTCGAGTACGCCAGCGTGATCAGCGCGTCGGGCAAGGATCTGATGGCGCTGCTCAACAGCATCCTGGACCTGGCCAAGGTCGAGTCGGGAACCATCGCGGCCGAGACTTCCGACCTCTCGCTGGACGAGCTCGCCGGCGCTCTGCTCCGAGAATTCGAGCCTGTGGCCCGGAAGAAGGGCATCGACTACTCGATCGACCTGGTTCCCGGATCCCCCGCCACCATCGTCACCGACCCCCAACGTCTCCGCCAGATCTTGAAGAACCTGATCGCCAACGCCTTCAAATTCACCGAGCGCGGCGAGGTGCACGTCCGGATCGGGCTGACCGAGGACGGGTGGAGCGAGGAGACGGAGTCGCTCGTCACCGCCTCGTCGGTCGTCGCCGTCTCCGTCAGCGATTCCGGCATCGGCATCAACGACGAGCAGCGCCACCGGATCTTCGAGGCCTTCGCCCAGGGCGACGGCTCCACCGCTCGCCTGTACGGGGGCACCGGCCTCGGTCTGTCGATCAGTCGCGAGCTGGCCGGACTGCTCGGCGGCGCGATCACCGTCGCCAGCACGCCCGGTGAAGGCAGCACCTTCACCGTCTTCCTCCCCGTCGGCGGCCCGTCGGCGTCGGTGCCGGCACCGTGGCCGCCGGCCGCCGCCCACCGAGAAGGCCCGGGAGACGTGGGGCCCGTCCCCACTCAGGAACCGGCGCCCGAACTGAACGGGCTCATGCCGGGCCAGGGCCGATCGGGCGCGCCGGAGGACGGCACCATCGACGGCACGAGGATCCTCCTCGTCGACGACGACACCCGCAATGTCTTCGCCCTCTCAGCGCTCCTCCAGCGGGGCCACGTCGATGTCATCGTGGCCGAGAGCGGCGCCGAAGCACTGGCCATCCTGGGACGCCGCTCCGACATCGACATCGTCCTGATGGACATCATGATGCCGATCATGGACGGCTACGAGACCATTCGGACGATCCGAGCGATCGACCGCTTCAAGGGCCTCCCCATCATCGCCGTCACCGGCAAGGTGATGACAGGCGAACGCCAGCGCTGCATCGAGGCCGGAGCCAACGACTACGTCCCCAAGCCGGTCGACACGGCCGACCTCTTCCGTGCCCTATGGACTTGGCTCCCGGCATTCCGCCAGCCGGATCTCTCGCCACTCAGCTCTGCGATCGGCGCCGTGAACTCCGCCGACGAACAACGTCCACAGGGCGGACTCCCCATGGCGGCAGGGACCGAGACCAACGGAACCATGATGGACCGGCACCGGTCCTACGGCTCCGGTGACAGCGCCATCAACGGGACCAAGATTCTCGTGGTGGACGACGACTTCCGCAACGTCTTCGCTCTGTCCGCTCTACTCGAGCGATCACACGCCGAGGTCTTCGTGGCCGAGAGCGGCTCCGAGGCCCTCGGCGCGCTCGAGCGCACCCCGGACATGGACATCGTCCTGATGGACATCATGATGCCGATGATGGACGGCTACGAGACGATCCGCGCCATCCGGGCCGATGACCGCTTTTCCAATCTCCCCGTGGTGGCGGTGACGGGCAAGGTGATGGCCGGCGAACGCCAGCGCTGCATCGAGGCCGGAGCCAACGACTACGTCCCCAAACCGGTCGACACGGCCGAGCTGCTGGCCGCCCTGCGCCCGTGGCTGCCAGCTTCGGCATCGTCGGGGACGCCATGACCTCCTCGACCCTGACGACGTCGTTGTCGGAGGCCGGCGCCCGGACGCCGACACAGACACCCCCGGTCCCCGTCCTGATCGTCGACGACAACGCCGGGAAGCGTCTGGCCCTGACGGCGATGTTGGCCCCCCTCGGCTACCTGATCGTGGAAGCCGACTCCGGGGTGGCCGCCCTGCGTCGCGTCATCGACCGGGACTTCGCCGTGATCCTGCTCGACGTCCGCATGCCCATCATGGACGGCGTCGAGACTGCCGCCCTCATCCGCCAGCGGCGAGAGTCAGAAATGACGCCGATCATCTTCGTAACCGCCCATGACGGCGACGAGATGACCCACACCGACCATTACGCCCAGGGAGCAGTGGACTATATCGTCGCGCCCGTTTCCCCTGATGAGCTGCGGGCCAAAGTCTCCGTCTTCGCCAATCTGTTCTCCCGGGCCCGGGACCTTGCCATCAGGGCGCACGACGTCCAGCGCTCCGCCGACCAATTGCGACTTCTCACCGACGCCGCACCGGTCGGGATCTTCCAGACCGACGCCGAGAACCGGTACCTCTACACCAATCCGCGTTGGTCGGAGATCACCGGTATCCCATCCGCCGACGCGGCCGGCCAACCATGGGACACGATCATCGACTCAGGTCCGGATGCCGGACTCCTCACGGAGTCAACCGGCGGGGCGGACGGGTCGGAGATCTGCCTCCGTTTCGAGATACGACGTCCGGATACGAAGGGGCGGATCGTGCTGCTGACCTCGAAGCCCGTTCCCGATGGCGGCGGTGGCACCGCCGGCTGGGTGGGAACGCTGGCCGACGTCACGGCCGAAGCCGGTGCCGAGGCGGCGATGTCGGAGGCCCGAGACGAGGCGACCCAGGCATCGCGTCTCAAGTCGGACTTCCTGGCCAACATGAGCCACGAGATCCGGACTCCGATGAACGGCGTCATCGGCATGACCGATCTCCTGCTGGAGACGGACCTCGATCCGCGCCAGCGCGACTTTGCCCAGACGGTGCGCAACTCCGGTGACGCCCTGCTGACCATCATCAACGACATCCTCGACTTCTCGAAGGTCGAATCCGGGAACCTCGAAATCGAGAACGTCGAATTCAGCCTCCGGACCATCGTCGACGACGTCGTGGACCTGCTCGCCGGCCCGGCCCAGGCCAAGGGTCTGGAGCTGATCGCCGTCATAGAGAACGGCGTCCCCGCATCGGTCACGGGCGACCCCGGTCGCGTGCGGCAAGTTCTGACCAACCTCATCGGAAATGCGCTCAAGTTCACGCGCACCGGTGAGATCGTGGTACGCGTCACCGCGTCCCCGACGGAGAGTGACGGGATCTCGACGGCGGGCACTCTGGTCAATTTCAATGTGGCCGACACGGGTGACGGCATTGCGGCCGACAAGTTGGGCATCATCTTCGCGCCCTTCGTACAGGCGGACACCTCAACCTCGCGGAAATACGGCGGTACCGGGCTGGGCCTGAGCATCAGCAGTCAGCTTGTGGCCCTGATGGGCGGCGACTGCGGTGTGTCGAGCGAGCTGGGGGTCGGGAGCACGTTCTGGTTCACCATCCGGGTCCGGGCCCAAACGACGGGGATGCCCGAGAAGCCCACCCTCGACGCCGGCCTCGCCGGCGTCAGCGCCCTGATCGTGAGCGACAACGCCACCCAGCGCGGCGTGCTGTCCGGCTATCTCACCCATTGGGGAATGACGGTGGGCACGGCCGAGTCCGGCCCGTCGGCTCTGGCCACGTTGCGCACGGCCGCCGGCGCTCACCGACCTTTCGCCGTAGCTCTCCTCGACTGGTCCATGCCGGGAATGGACGGACCCGTACTGAAGAACGCCATCGTGGTCGATCCTGCCCTCAGCCCCCGCCTGGTCCTACTGACCGACCTGGGTCACCAGAACGATCTCACCAGTGCCACCCGCACCGGAGCGTGCACATCGGTGACCAAACCCGTTCACCTCGATGACCTCCTCGCCTCCCTCCGGGTGGCCCTGGATCTGCCCGCGCTGGACGAGAAGCCCACACCGGCGGCGCCCTACCCTGTGTCGGCGGACATACCCGACGCGGGTCGACTGCTACTGGCCGAGGACAATCTGATCAATCAGCAAGTGGCCGTGGCCATGCTGGCCGGCGCCGGCTACCAGGTGGACACCGTCGGCGACGGGGCGTCCGCCGTCCAGGCCGTTGCCGCCCGTCCCTACGACGCCATACTCATGGACTGCCAGATGCCGGAGCTGAACGGATATGAGGCGACGGCCGCCATTCGCGCCCTGAAGAGCTCGGGCCGCCTCACTCCCATCATCGCCATGACCGCCGGGGCCCGGGTGGAGGACCGGCAACGCTGCCTGGCCGAGGGCATGGACAGCTACCTGTCCAAACCGGTGAGCAAAGACGCCCTGCTCTCGCTGGTGGCCCGGTCGGTGAAGAACGGAGCGGACAGGAGCGCGGCAACGCGTCACGTCGGTCATGGTGCTGGCAACGCGCTCATCGTCGACCCTCAGGTTTTCGACGAGCTCCGTGTCCTGGGGGAAGCGACAGAGCCCGATTTTCTGGCCACCCTGGTCGACCAATTCATCGCCGAAACCGAGCCGCTGCTGGTCGAGCTCCACCGGGCGATGGAGATCGACGACGCCCCCGCCGTGGCCCGGATCGCCCACAGCATCAAGGGAAGCGGCGATCAGCTGGGCGGCCGCCGCCTGGCCCTGTCCTGCACCCGTCTCGAGGCAATGGCTCTGGAGGACGCACTCTCGGACGGTCAGACGCACATGCGAGAAGTGGAGTTCGACTGCCAGGACCTCTGTCGGACCTTGATCCGCCAGCTGGCGCCCGCCGATCCCGTCGCGACGGGTGGCCCGCGTGTCTGACGTCACCCGAGAGACCCGGACCGAGCGTGTCGGCATCGACGACGACCGCTTCCCCGCCTCGGTCGGACAGGCGCAGCGACTCTCAGACCGCGTCCTTCTGGTCGAGGACAACCCGGTCGTGCAGCGAGTGACCATCGCCATGCTCGAGCACCTCGGCTTCTGCGCCGACGTCGTCGACAACGGGGTCGAGGCGGTCATCGCTGCCACCATGGTGCCCTACCGGGCCATCCTCATGGATTGTCAGATTCCCGCCCTGAACGGCTACGAGGCGACGATCGAGATCCGCCGCCAGTGGGGGGCCTCGCGCTGCTCCCCCATCATCGCCGTCAGCGGATCGTCATCGGAACCCGACCGGCAGCGCTGCCTGGCCGTGGGTATGGACGGTCACCTGGCCAAGCCCCTCAGTCTCGAGACGCTGGCGGCGGGCTTGGCCCGTTGGTCCCCCGACCCGTCTGACCCCGCGGCGACAACCGACGCGGTGGGATCCGGGCCGACAAGCGATCCGGTCCCGCCCGCACCGACCGATTCCCAACCACCGGCGCTCGACCTCAGGGTCGTCCGTCGACTGGAGCGCCTGGGCGCAGCGGCCGGGGAGGACCTTCTCGGTCAACTGGCCACCGTGTTCCTGGCCGATGCCGACACGCGGATCATGGCGTTGCGCGCCGCGCTCGCCCGAGAGGACGGCCCCTGCGTGATCCATGTGGCCCACACGTTGTGCGGCGCCGCCGCCAACCTGGGCGCGGCCGAACTGGCCCGCCTGTGCGCCCATCTGGCCACCGACGGTGCCGTCAGCGGCCTCGACGATGGCGAGGCCCTCGTGGATTCGGTCGAAGACGAGCTCGACCGGGTCCGGCGCTCCCTGACGGCACCGTCGCCGTCGGTGCCGCCGTCCTCCCCCTCACCCGTGCCTACGCCCGGGCCATGAAGATCTTGGTGGTCGACGACGATCCGACGTCGCGGCTCATCGCACAGACGGCGGTGCGCGCCCTCGGCCACGACTGCCGCGTCGTGTCCGACGGGAACGCCGCGTGGGAATCCTTCCGGTGCTGGCGTCCCGACACCGTCGTGAGCGATTGGATGATGCCCGGGCTGACCGGGCTCCAGCTGTGCCGCGCCATCCGGGCCGAGCCTCCCCGTGGCTACACCTACTTCATCATGATGACGGCGCAGGGAGCCATCGACGCGGTCGTCGAGGGCATGACCGCCGGTGCCGACGACTACCTGATCAAGCCGCTCGACACCGACGACCTCCAGGCCCGTCTGATCGGAGCGGAACGAATCACGTCACTGCACAGGCAGCTGACTCACCAACGGAACGAGCTCAAGAGCCTGAACGACGAGCTCGCCGCCATCGCGCGCCGTGACCCCTTGACGGGTCTGGGAAATCGCCGGGCCCTGGACGAGGATCTAGAGCTCCTCGAGGCGCGGGTGCGGCGTTACGGGCACCGCTACTGCATGGCCCTGATCGACGTGGATCATTTCAAGTCCTTCAACGACACCCACGGTCACCAAGCCGGCGACGACATCCTGGGGGCCGTCGCCGCCGAGCTCATGATCGAGGCGCGCGGAGGTGACGCCCTGTACCGCTACGGGGGTGACGAGTTCCTCTGCATCTTTCCCGAGCAGACCCTGGCTACCGGGATCCTGGCCGTCGAGCGGATGCGCGCGGGCGTGGAACGTCTCGCTATCGCCCACACCGACACGTCCTCGGGCGTGCTCACGGTCAGCTCGGGTCTGGCCGTGCTGGAGTCCGGCCACGAGAGGCATCCGGGCGACATCCTCAAGGAAGCGGACGATGCCCTTTACCGGGCCAAGCAGCGAGGACGCAACTGCGTCGAGGGGTCGGTCGCACAGACTGTGTGACCTCATCGCGCCGCGTCGTCGGCCAGTCCGTGCTGTCAGACGCGGTGGAGCGCTCCTCAGGCGAGGTTCTCGCCGCCGAAGATCTCCGACACCGACGTGTCCTCGAAGACGGCGTCGATGGCGTCAGCGATGAGCTTCGACACCGAGAGAACGGCCAGCTTTTCGATACGGCGTTCGGGGGCGATGGGCAACGTGTCGGTGACCACCACCCGCGATATCGGAGACTTCTCCAACCGCTCGAGTGCGGGGTCCGACAGCACCGGGTGGGTCGCCATCGCCCAGATATCGGACGCGCCCCGCTCGGCCAGGAGCTCGGCGCCGGCACAGATGGTACCGGCGGTGTCGATCATGTCGTCGATCAGAACGCAGTGACGTCCCTCCACCTCACCGACGACGTCGAGCGCCTCCACCTGATTGGCCGTCCCCCGCGGCCGCCGTTTGTGGACAAAGGCGAGGTCGGAGTTCAGGTGCTGGCTGAAACGCTCCGCCACCTTGACCCGACCGGCATCGGGGGCGACGACCACCATGTCGTCACTGCCACAACGGCGCAGTTCCTCGACCAGCACCGGCATCGCCGTCAGGTGGTCGAAGGGGATGTCGAAGAAGCCCTGGATCTGCCCGGAGTGCAGATCGAGGCTCACCACCCGGTCGGCCCCCGCCACCTGGAGCATGTCGGCCACCAACTTGGCGGTGATGGGTTCGCGCCCGATGGCCTTGCGATCCTGACGGGAGTACCCGTAGTAGGGGCAGACGGCGGTGATGCGCTTGGCCGATGCCCGTTTGGCGGCGTCGATCATGATGAGCTGTTCCATCAAGGTGTCGTTCACCGGTCCGCAGTGGGTCTGGACGATGAAGACGTCACTACCGCGCAACGAGATGTCGTAGCGGCAGTGGATCTCGCCGTTGGCGAACTCGCGCAGATTCGCCTTGCTCAGTTCGACTCCCAGGTGCGCGGCGATCTCCTTGGCCAATTCCGGGTGCGACCTCCCGGACACCAACTCGAGGCGTCGACGCGGCATCAGCTCCATCTCTTGACGCTACCGCGACGACACGGGGCGGCCGCCGGCCGACCTCGGGCTCGCCATCGCCCTCGATGGCCCGGTCAGCTCGAGATCTCGTCCTCGTCCATGCCCGGGGCACCGACCCTGGTGAACGGTTCGAGCAGCGTGCCCGGGGGCACCTCGGCTCCCGGACCGAGCGAGACGAAGGGCCCGACCCGGGCGTGATGGCCGATCTCGGAGCGGACGGCCGTGGTCTTCGTCACGCTGGCTCCCTCGCCCACGACCGAGTCCACCAGGTGGCAGTCGGGTCCCACCTCGGCCCCGGCGCCCACCCGGCAGTCTCCCTGCAGGACGACACCGGGCAGAAGCACGACGTCGGCCTCGAGGTGGACGCTGGCGTCGACGTAGGTCCGCTCGGGGTCCCACATGGTCACGCCCCGGCGCATCCACCGCTCGTTGATCCGGTCCCGCAGCTCGGCCTCGGCCACCGCCAGCTGGGCGCGGTCATTGACGCCGGCGGCCTCCATCGGATCGGCGATGACGAGAGACTCCACCCTGTAACCGGCATCGTGGAGGACGGCGTAGATGCCGGTGAGGGAGTGCTCACCGGGCATCCCGGCCGGACGCAACCGTCGCAGGGCGGGTGCCAGCACCGCATGGCGGAAGCAGTGGATGGTGGTGGCCACCTCGTCGACATCAGCTGTCCTCGCGTGACCTCGGCGCCGTCCACCACCCGCACCACGGCATCGTCCTTGCCCCGCACGACACGGTCGTAGCCCGGTCGGGTCGGGCGAGCACGGCGGTCAGCAGAGTGGCGGCCGCCCCGGTGTCGCGGTGGTGACGCACGAGGGCTGCGAGCGTGGGCGGGCGCACGAGGGGGGTGTCGCCGGGCAGCACCACCACGTCGCCGTCGGCATCGACGAGGCTCGTCGGGCAGGCCGGTGATCCCGACGGCCACAGCATCGCCGGTTCCGAGCTGTTCCGGTCTGCTCCACGAAGTCGATGGACAACGACGAGCGGGGCATGGTCGATCAGCGTCTTCGTGACCCATTCGCCACGGTGGCCCACGACGACGACGACCTTCTGCACCGAAAGCTCGGCCAACGCGTCGAGTACGTGGAGGATCATCGGTCGGCCGCACAACCGGTGCAGAGGCTTCGGACGCGAGGAGCGCATCCGTGTCCCCTCGCCGGCGGCGAGCACCACAGCAGACAGCGGACGGTCGGGCATGCGGTTTAGTCTGTCACCCGATGACGGGGGCGACCTCACTTTCCATGACGACACTTTCCATGACGACCCGCACCGACCGCCGCCTTCCGACCGATCGAGCGGTCCCGTCGCCATGCCCGTCCTGACCTCCACCATCGACCCCACCTCCGACGTCTACCGGGGGAACCGGCAGGCCATGGAAACGGCCCTGGTCGAGGTGGGTGCGCAGCTCGAAACGGCCCGGCAGGGGGGCGGCGAACGCTACGTGGAGCGTCACCGCAGCCGGGGAAAATTCCTGGCCCGGGAGCGCATCGAGCTGCTCCTCGACCGCGACTCGCCGTTTCTGGAGCTCGCCCCTCTGGCCGCGTGGGGAACCGACTACACGGTGGGGGCGAGCCTCGGTCGTCGGGTATCGGGGTGGTGAACGGGGTGGAGTGCATGGTGTCGGCCAACGACCCGACGGTGCGTGGCGGGTGCCACCAACCCCTTCACCATGCGCAAGTCGAGCAGGCTGGCGGACATCGCCCTCGAGAACCGGCTGCCCGTCGATCAGCCTGGTCGAGTCGGGTGGCGCCGATCTTCCCACCCAGTCCGAGATCTTCATCCCCGGTGGGCGGGGATTTCGGGATCTGACGCAGCGCTCGGCCGCCGGTCTGCCCACCATCGCCCTGGTGTTCGGCAATTCGACCGCCGGAGGCGCGTACGTCCCCGGCATGAGCGATTACATCGTGATGATCGAGGGCCGCTCCAAGGTCTTCCTCGGGGGGCCCCCCCTGGTCAAGATGGCCACCGGCGAGGAGTCCGACGACGAGGAGCTCGGCGGGGCCGACGATGCACGCCCGGGTGAGCGGACTGGCCGACTACCTGGCCACCGACGAGCTCGACGCCATCCGGATCGGACGCGACATCGTGGCCCGGCTGAACTGGCGAAAGCACGGTCGCGGCCCGTCGATGCCGGCCGACGAGCCGCTCTTCGACCCCGACGAGCTCCTCGGTATCGCGTCCGCCGACCTGCGGGTCCCCTTCGACCCCCGCGATGTCCTGGCCCGGGTGGTCGACGGGTCCCGCTTCGACGAATTCAAGCCTCTGTACGGAACCAGCCTGGTCACCGGGTGGGCGTCCATCCACGGCTATCCCGGTCGGTGTGCTGGCCAACCATCGCGGCGTGCTGTTCAGCGAGGAGTCGAACAAGGCGACCCAGTTCATCCAGCTCGCCAACCAGATCGACGTCCCCCTGCTGTTCCTTCAGAACACCACCGGGCTACATGGTGGGCAAGGACTACGAACAACGCGGCATCATCAAGGACGGGGCCAAGATGATCAACGCCGTCTCCAACTCGACGGTCCCCCACCTGACGGTCAACATCGGCGCCTCCTACGGCGCCGGCAACTACGGCATGTGCGGTCGGGCCTACAACCCCCGCTTCCTCTTCAGCTGGCCCAACGCCCGCTCGGCGGTCATGGGCCCGGCCCAGCTGGCCGGCGTGCTGTCGATCGTGGCCCGCCAGAGCGCCGAGGCCCGGGGACGAGCCGTTCGACGAGGAGGCCGACGCCGCCATGCGCGCCATGGTCGAGGCCCAGATCGAAGCCGAGTCCCTGCCGCTGTTCCTCACGGCCCGGCTCTACGACGACGGGATCATCGACCCCCGCGACACCCGCACGGTGCTCGGGATCTGCCTGTCGGTCATCGACAACACCCCGATCCACGGGACACGCGGCTACGGCGTGTTCCGGATGTGACGGGGCGACGTCCCGTGACCCCACGCCTCGGAGCCGGGGAGAGCCGGTGATCTCGAAGCTCCTCGTGGCCAATCGAGGCGAGATCGCCCGCCGCATCATGCGCACTGCCCACGCCATGGGCATCGACTGCGTGGCCGTGTGCTCCGATCCCGATGCCGGCGCTCCGCACGTGGCCGAGGCCGACGAGGTCGTCCGTCTGCCCGGAGCCACTCCGGCCGAGACCTACCTCCGCATCGACACCCTGGTGGCGGCGGCCGCGGGCCAGCGGGGCCGACGCCGTGCACCCCGGTTACGGATTTCTGTCCGAGGACGCCGACTTCGCCCGCGCCTGTGCGGCCGCCGGACTCGTCTTCGTCGGGCCGCCCGCCGACGTCATCGAGGCCATGGGGTCGAAGCTGGCGGCCAAGGCGACCATGGAGCAGGCCGGCGTCCCCGTCCTGCCGACGGTGCGGATCCCGGCCGGGTCCACCGACGGCGACCGGGTCGAACGCGGCCTGATCGACGCGGCCGCCCGACTGGGCTGGCCGGTGCTGGTCAAGGCGTCGGCCGGGGGCGGCGGTCGCGGCATGCGGGTGGTCGAGGGACCCGACGACCTCGCCGACGCGGTCGCCTCGGCCGCACGGGAGGCGCTAGCGGCCTTCGGCGACGGCACGGTCTTCCTCGAGCCGTACATCACCCGTCCCCGTCACATCGAGGTGCAGATCCTGGGCGACTCCCACGGCAACCGTGGTCCACCTGTTCGAGCGCGAGTGCTCGCATCCAGCGCCGGCACCAGAAGATCATCGAGGAGTGCCCCTCGCCGGCCGTGACGCCCGTCTCTGCGCGCCGAGCTGTGCGAGGCGGCGGTGACCGCGGCCCGGACCATCGGGTACGTCGAACGCCGGCACCGTCGAGTTCCTCCTCCTGGCCGACGGCGACCTTCGCCTTTCTCGAGGTGAACACCCGGCTGCAGGTCGAGCACCCGGTCACCGAGCTGGTGACCGGGACTCGACCTCGTCCGCCTGCAGCTCCTCGTCGCCGACGGCCGACCCCTGCCCCCCGAGGTCCTCGACGCCGCGGATCCACGGGACACGCCATCGAGGTCCGGCTCTACGCCGAGGACGCCACCCGTTCGTGGCAGCCCTCGGCCGGCCACCTGCACCGCTTCCGGGTGCCGGCGTCAGACCGGCGTGCGCGTCGACAGCGGCGTCGAGGACGGGTCCGAGGTGAGCCCGTCACTACGACCCCATGCTGGCCAAGGTGATCGCCCACGGCCCCACCCGCACCGAGGCGGCCCGAGCGCTGGCCGGCGCTCTCGACCGGGCCCAGATCCACGGCGTCACCACCAACCGCGATCTGCTGGTGCGCATCCTGCGTCATCCCGAGTTCCTGGCCGGCGACATCGACACCGGCTTCCTCGTACCGCCACGATCCCGCCGTACTGGGCGCGCCGCTGGCCGACCCCGGCGACCGAACAGCTCCACGCGGTGGCCGCCGCCCTGGCCGCCCAGGCCGAGCGACGCCGCCGGGCGCCCGTGCTGGCGGGCCATGCCGTCGGGATGGCGCAACAACCCGTCGCAGCTTCAGGCGTGCGCCTTCGCGGGCCGCGTCCGACCAGATCGACGTCGGTTACCGCTTCGACCGCAACGGTCGGTGCGCGGAGGTCACCGTCGACGGTGCTCCGAGGCTCGACCTGGAGGTGGTGACGTGCGACGTTGACGAGGCGCTGTTGTCGGTCGACGGAGTGGTCAAGCGGTACCAGGTCGCACCGCTACGGAGCGACCGCCTGCGTCGACGGACCCGACGGGTCCTCCGCACTCACCGAGCTCGCCCGCTTTGCGCTCCCGGGCTCACAACTGGCCGCCGGGGCGCTGGTGGCACCTCTCCCCGGGACGGTCGTGAAGGTGGCCGTCGCCGCCGGCGACCGGGTACGGGCGGGCGACACGCTGGTCGCCATCGAAGCCATGAAGATGGAGCACGAGGTCCAGGCCTCCGCCGCCGGGACCGTCACCGAGGTCCACGTGGACGGCGGGCGAGCAGGTGGAGTCGGGCCGCCTGCTCGTGGTCGATCGACCGCCCGACGAGACCGACGGGTGAGCGGCCTCGCCGCCGTGGACGCCGACGCCGACGTGCTCCGCATCGCCAACTGCTCGGGCTTCTACGGCGACCGGCTGGCGGCGCCCCGCGAGCTGCGTCGACGGTGGTCCCGATCGACGTCCTGACCGGCGACTACCTGGCCGAGCTGACCATGCTCATCCTCTGGAAGTCGCGCCAGCGCGACCCGTCGCTCGGGTACGCCACCACCTTCTCACCGTCAGATGGAGGACGTCCTCGGCACCTGCATGGACCGCGGCATCAAGGTGGTCACCAACGCCGGGCGGCCTCAACCCGGCCGGCCTGGCCGACCGGCTCCGGACCCTGGCCGAGCGAGCTCGGGATCGACGCGGCGGTCGCCCACGTCGAGGGCGACGACATCCTCGGCCGCACTCGCCGCGCCTGCAGCGCCGCGGGTCACCCGCTGGCCCACCTCGACACGGGCGCAGCCGCTCGCCGAGCCGACAGCCGATCCGGTGAGCGCCAACGCCTACCTCGGCGGATTCGGCATCGCCGAGGCCCTGGCCGGAGGGGCCGACGTGGTCGTCACCGGACGAGTCACCGACGCGTCGCTCGTGGTCGGGCCCGCCGCCTGGCACTTCGGGTGGCGACGCGACCGACTGGGACCGCCTGGCGGGTGCGGTGGTGGTCGGCCACGTCATCGAGTGCGGGGCCCAGGCCACCGGCGGCAACTACTCCTTCTTCGACCGAGGTACCCGGTCTCGAGCATCCCGGCTTCCCCATCGCCGAGATGGCCGACGACGGCTCGGCCGTCATCACCAAGCACCCGGGGACGGGCGGCGCTGGTGTCGGTGGGCACGGTGACCGCCCAGCTCCTCTACGAGATCGGCGGCCCCCTCTACGCCAACACCGACGTGGTGGCCGACTTCTCGACGATCCGTCTCGAGCAGGAGGGCCCCGACCGGGTGCGGCTGTCGGGCGTCCGGGGGCGCCCCGCCCCCGAAGAGCTCAAGGTCTCGATCAACCTGTTGGGTGGTTGGCGCAACACCATGACCTTCGTCCTCACCGGACTCGACATCGAGGCCAAGGCCGCTCTGGTCCAACGCACTCTGTGGGAGAGCCTCGGCGGGACCGACAGCTTCGCCGAACTACGACGTCCGCCTGATCCGTACCGACCGGACCGACGCGCCGACCAACGAACAGGCCAGTGCCCAGCTCCGCATCACCGTCAAGAGACTCCGACCCCGATGCGGTGGGACGACGGTTCTCCAACGCGGCCACCGAGCTGGCGCTGGCCAGCTACCCCGGCTTCTACCTGACCTCGCCGCCGGGCGACGGCCGCCGCCTACGGCGTCTACTGGCCCACCCTGGTGGCCCGCAGCGCCGTCGACGAGGTCGTCGTCCATGCCGACGGCCGGCGGGTCCCGATCGGTCCACCACCGACCACCTGCCTCCCCCGGTTCGCCCGCCGGCACCACCGCCACTGCGGGAGGGGACTCCGGTGGCGGCGCCACCTCGGGCCACGGTGTCTCCGGCGGGTACGACCCGGCGGCTCCCGCTCGGGACCGTCGATCGGGGCCCGATCGGGGGACAAGGGGGGAAACGCCAACGTCGGCCTCTGGGCCCGAGACGAGGTCGGGTTCGCCTGGCTCGGCTCCGAGCTCACGGTGGACGCGGCTCCGCGACCTGCTCCCCGAGGCCTCGTCTCTCGCCGTCGACCGCTTCGAGCTTCCCCAACCTGCGGGCGCTCAACTTCGTGGTGCACGGTCTGCTGGGAGAAGGTGTGGCCTCATCCACCCGTCCCGACCCACAGGCCAAGAGCCTGGGCGAGTATCTCCGGTCGCGCCTGGTCGACATCCCCGTCGATCTGCTCGACCGGGAACTTCCGTCGCAGACAGGCAACTGAGGAGGAGAGGCGAGCATGGACTTTCGCGAAACCGACGAACAGCAGATGCTCCGAGAGGCGGTCGACGGGATCGCCTCGAAGTACGGACACGGCTACTTCACCGAGAAGGCCCGGACCGGAGGCAGGACCGACGAACTCTGGGACGAGCTGGCGGGGGCGGGCTTCCTCGGGGTGAATGTTCCGGAGGAGTTCGGCGGTGGCGGCATGGGGATCAGCGAGCTGGCCATCGTGCTCGAGGAGCTGGCCGCGAACGGATGTCCTCTGCTCCTTCTCGTCGTCTCCCCCGCCATCTGTGCCACGATCATCGCCCGGTTCGGGTCGGACCAGCAGAAGCAGCGGTGGCTGCCGGGCTTCGCCACCGGTCGAGCTCAAGATGGCTTTCGCCATCACCGAGCCCGACGCCGGATCGAACTCTCACAACATCGCCACCACGGCCAGGCGCGACGGCGATGTCTACCGGCTCAACGGCACCGAAGTACTACATCTCCGGCGCCGACGAGTCCGACGCCGTCCTGGTCGTGACCCGCACCGGCGTCGACGACGACGACCGGACGGGGTCGACTGTCGCTCTTCGTCGTCGACCTCGACAGCCCGGGGCTGGAGAAGACGCTCATCCCGGTCGAGATCGTCGCCCCCGAGAAGCAGTTCACACTGTTCTTCGACAACGTCGAGGTGCCGGCCGACCGCCTCCTCGGCACCGAAGGTGACGGGCTGCGCCAGGTCTTCCTCGGGACTCAATCCCGAGCGGATCATGACGGCGGCGATGGCCAACGGCATCGGGCGGTACGCCCTCGACAAGGCCAGCCGCCTACGCCCGGGAGCGCTCGGTGTGGGGCACGCCCATCGGCCGCCACCAGGGAATCGCCCATCCGCTGGCCAACGCCAAGATCGAGGTGGAGCTGGCCCGGCTCATGTGCCAGAAGGCGGCGTGGACCTACGACGCCGGTCTGGACGCGCGGGGAAGCCGCCAACATCGCCAAGTACGCGGCCGCCGAGGCCGCCCTCGGCGCGCTGGACCAGGCCATCCAGACCCACGGGGGCAACGGCATGTCCTCGGAGTTCGGACTGGCCGACATGTGGGGCATGACCCGCCTCATGCGCACCGCCCCGGTGAGCCGAGAGATGATCCTCAACTTCGTGGCCCAGCACTCGCTGCAATTGCCCGAAGTCGTACTGAAGGCCCCCGGTTCAGGCGGGTACGGAGAACCGTCGGGCGTCGTCGGCGGCGTACTTGGCCACGACGGTGTCGACGGCGGCCGTCCGTTCCACCGCGTCGACCACGGCGGCGAGACGATCGCCGGGGATGGCCACCGTCATCTCGTCGGGACGCATCCCCGTCCGGGCGCGGCTGAGAGCACAGCCCACGCTGGCCGCCACTTCGGCGTGCTCCTTGGCCAACGCCACGATGTGGCACTGGGGCTTGCCCTCGATGCGCATGCCGGGCAGGGCATCGGACAGGACCATCATCTGGCGTCCGTTCACCCGCAGGAGCACCACATCGGGCGTCGCCCGGGCCTCGGCCAGCGGCCCGTAGGCGATGACGGCCGACGGCCGGGAGACCGCCGGAACGGCGGCGATGGCTTCGGCATCGACCCATCCGGCGTCGAGGAGGGCGGCGACATCCTCGTGCGCGGCTGCCTTCTGAAGCGGAATCAGCCCGTGCGTATAGCTCCCGACAGAGCAATTGCCGTGATCGGCAGGGGCGGTGGCGAAGCTGCGTTCGGCCGCCCGGATCCAAAAGACGCAGCCGGCCGGCACGCGACCGGAGCGCCCGTCGTCTGTGGGTTCCGACATCGGCTCCTCGAAGGAGGGGAGGGAGGCGTCCACGTCGTCGGTGAAGCTGATGGTGATGGGGGGCACGGTGAGGTGGAGTGTCCGCGCCAGCCTGTCGGCCAGTGCCGCCCAGTCGATTGTCGTGGCAGAGGAGTCGTTCATGGCCGTCATCCTCGACCGGACGGGCCCCCGAGCACAAGCGCTAGAGGAAAACCGGGTCGAGACGACCTGACAACGACCGAATCATCCCCGCCTTTGAGGAGATGTTGATGCTCCATAGGGAGCCCCGTGAGTTCGGACCGTCACGATGCCACCAACGCAAATCGTCGAATTGGAGCGATCATGACTGACCAACGACTGATGCCGGGCACCGAGCGGACATCACGACACATTGTGCGCGGAGCCTTGACCGTGGGCCTGACGTCGGTCCTGCTCGTGGCGTTCGGCGCCACGGCGGCCATCGCCACGCCGAAGGCCGCCACGTCGCCCGCACCCAGCGCGGTGATCTCGACCGGCACCAACGGCATCGTGGTGACGGTCAACGGGTGGTGGGAGTGGCCCGTCGGCAAAGGTGGCGGGAAGATCAACGTCCAGCCTGGCCAGGCCTGCGGCACCGATTTCGGCGTCGGCTCGGCCTTCGCTTGGGACGACCCCGACGACCCCGGCTTCGCGCTCGCCTACAAGGGCGTGTCCCTGAAAGGCGGGATCGGCAGCACGGGCAACGCTCTGAATGCCGCCGACAAGTTGGTGACCTACGACGGCTCCGCCCCGTGCGGCTCTAATAACACCAGCTCCGCCCTCGCCGGCCAGTGGAGCGGATCGCACACGTACAAGAACGCGTCGAAACTGCCGTCGAGCATCTGCGTCGTGAACTACATCCTGAAGACCTCGCCTCCTCACGGCAAGCAGCTGAAGGCGAACAAGAACCGGAAGAACTCGTTCCACACCGCCGTCATGGCCCACGCCACCTGGCAGCCGAGCCCGAACTGCTTCGCCCTCATGGCGTCGCCGGCAATCACCACCACGGCCACGAACGCCCAAACGGGATCGGCTATCACCGAAACGGCCACGCTGATCGGAACGTCCCAGGACGTGAAGAAGCGCACCGTGACCAACGCCGGTGGAACGGTGACCTTCAGCTTGTACGGCCCCACCGACACCACCTGCACGGCGACGCCGATCTTCACCTCCAGCCCCATCGCCGTGAACGGGGACGGGACCTACGGGCCCGTGACCTTCACCCCGACCCAGGGCGCCGGCCAGTACCAGTGGATCGCCACCTACAGCGGATCGACCAACAACAACGTGGCCACTGAGCTGTGCGGTGCCACCGGCGAAACGTCGACACTCACCGCGCCGTCCGGCGGCACCGGTGGAAACGGTGGCAACGGCGGCAACGGCGGGACCGGCGGCAACGGCGGGACCGGTGGCACCACGGCCGGCTCCGGCGGCACGGGCACCGGCGGCACGTCGGGAACGTCGGGTACGAAGAACCCGACAACGGGCTCGGGTACCAGCGCCCCGGCGACAACGGCGACGGTCGCCTTGCCGGCTACGTCCGCCGTGGCATCGACGCCGATCTCCGGGGCCACCACCGTCCACACCGGTGAGCCCTGGGCCGGATCGAAGCCCTTCGTGATCGCCGTGGTGGCCTTCGGCCTCTCTCTCATGAGTCTCGGATACGTCCAACGGCGTCGTCTGGCGGTGCGCACGCACTCCGATGACCATGGACTGACCACCGATTGAACTGATCTCAGCTGATCTGTCTCGGGGGGGACAAGCGCACAGCGCCCCGGGCGGCGAGCATCTTCGCCGCCTCGGGGCGCTGTGTCGCGTCACGCCGTCAGTCCTCAGGTGACCTCACGAAGCTGAGCCGGACCTGCCGGAGGTTGTTGTCGACGTTGGTGTCGACCAGGACAACGCTCTGCCAGGTGCCGAGCGCGGGCCGCCCGGCGAACACGGGAACCACGAGGGACGGCGACACGAGCACCGGGAGGAGGTGATCGGCGCCGTGTCCAGGGGACCCGTGACGGTGCCGGTAACCGTCGTCACGGGGCAGGATCCGGGTGAGGACCACGCTCAGGTCGGCGTCGGATCCCGAGCCCAGTTCCATGACGGCGACGCCGGCGGTTGCATGGGGAACGAAGACCGAACACAGTCCGTCGCCACGCTCCTCGCAGAAGGCGACGAGGCCCGCGGTGAGATCCACCACCTGGTGGAGCGACGTGTCGATCTCGAGGAGGGTGGTCTCCACACGCGTGGGCGAGGTCGGTCAGTCGACGGGTCGATCAGCCGACGGGTCGGTCAGCCGGGCAACGCCGCCTCGACGGCCGAGACCAGACCGGCGTCCTCGGGTTCTACTCCCGGCCGGAAGCGACCCACGACCTTCCCAGCGGGCGAGATCAGGAACTTCTCGAAGTTCCACTGGATGTCTCCCCCCTCGCCGGCCGCATCCGCGGTGGCGGTGAGCTCCTCGTAGATCGGGTGCCGGCCAGGACCGTTGACCTCGATCTTCTCGAACAACGGGAACGTCACCCCGTAGTTGACGGAACAGAACTCGGCGATCTCGTCCGCCGTCCCGGGTTCCTGCTCGAGGAATTGGTTGCACGGGAATCCGAGCACGCTGAAGCCGCGCTCGGCATACGTGTCCTGGAGCTTCTGGAGGCCGGTGTACTGCGGCGTCAGACCGCAACGTGACGCCACGTTCACGACCAGCAGCGTCTTGCCCTTGAATGACCCCAGAGAGGACGGCTCGCCCTGCAAGGTGTTCACGGGAATGTCGTAGATCTCGGACACGGTCTCCTCCTGCCGGCCCCGGCCGGGGCTAGTCGTCGGACGCCGCCGGTGGCGGGACGTCCCGGTGTGTCGGGCCAGTGTCGCGCGGGAGGCGGACCCGCCGCAGCACGGGTCTGCGGAACCGCTTCCCGGCCGCCGCCGAGGGGCACACCCACTAACGTGCCGGGTGGTGGCCGAGGTGACGGTGGTCGAGACAGCTGCCGGTTCCTATACCGTGACCGTCCGGGCGGGCGACGATACGACCACCCACACCGTACGAGTACCCGCCGGCCTGCCCGCGGCGCTGGGCTGCTCTCAGGTCCCCGGGGCCGAGCTCGTCCGATGGTCGTTCGGATTCCTGCTGGAGCGTGAGCCACCCACGTCGATCCTGCGGACATTCAGCCTTGAGCAGATCGGCGACTACTTCCCCGAATACGGCGACACCATCCGGAACAGCCTGGCCGGGGAGGTCGGTGGCCGCGTCCCGGGGTCGGAGTAAAGACCCGCCGCGATACTGGCGTTCGGTCGCACGAGCGGTCCCGAGCCCTTGGCCCCGACATGGCCGCACGGAGGTGAACTTCCTGTGAACGCCGGGCCCTCCCGCGCCGTATCCTCAGGTCAAGCACGCAAGCCCGGACCGACAGCAGCGGGTCCTCAGGGAGGTACGACCGATGATCACCGAAGCGGAGACCCCGTCACAGCCACGGCCGGTGCCCCGGCGCCACGCCGTCCGGTCGATCCAGGCTCTGGCGGCCGTCGCCGTGGTCGGACTCATCGCCGCGGCCTGCAGTTCGACGTCCCCGTCAGCGACGACGACGTCGACCACTACGACCGCCGCCTCCCCCGCGGGCACCACGGCCACCACCGGGGCCAAGGGGCCGGCGGTGGCCGACGCCGTGTCGAACGCCAAGATCGGCAGTCCCATCCTGGTCGATTCATCGGGCAAGACCCTGTACAAGTTCAGCGCCGACTCCAAGACGACGAGTGCCTGCTCCGGCGTCTGCGCCACGTACTGGCCGGCGCTCACGGTCCCCGCCGGTACGACCCCCGCGGGCGGTCCCGGCACCGGGGGGACGTTCGGCACGATCACACGTAGCGACGGCACGCTCCAGGTCACGTACGACGGCAGTCCTCTGTACACCTTCGTCGGCGACAGCTCCGCCGGCGCGACGAGCGGGCAGAACCTGAACACGTACGGTGGGGTCTGGACCGTCGTCACCGCCGGTTCCACCTCCACGTCGTCGCAGTCGACAGCACCGTTGACGACGAAGCCGCCGTCCACAACGAAGCCACCGTCCACCACGAAGCCGTCATCCGGGGGCTACGGGTATTGACCCCCGGGCCGACAACTGGTGATCGTGGTGGTGCGGGCACGATGAACGAGGTGGGGGCTCCCGGTGGGAGCACGACCGGCCGGTTATCCCCGCGGCCGGTCTCGCGTCCTCGGCGCGCCGAGCCGTCCGAAGAGGCGGCCGACGAGGAGGGACTGCGGGCCGCCTTCCTCACCTACAGCGGGGAGCTCTACGGCTACGCCCGACGCTCCCTGAACGACGCCGGCACCGCCGAGGAGGTCGTCCAGGAGACGTTCATCCGGGCGTGGCGGGCCCGGGAGCGCTTCGATCCCGAACTTGGTTCCCTGCGGACGTGGCTGTTCGCCATCGAACGTCGCATCGTCATCGACCACGCGCGTTCGCGCGCCCTGCGGCAGACGAGCCCTTTGCCGGCCGATCTCGTCCAGGTCGGTGACGATCTCGAGAGAGCCCTGGTGGGTTGGCAGGTCGAAGAGGCGCTCCGGCGCCTGCGCCCCGAACACTCTCAGGTCCTGGTGGAGACGTACTACCGGGGGCGATCGGGTCGCGAGGTGGCGCAGGAGCTCGGGATACCCGAGGGAACCGTCCGCAGTCGCCTCTTCTACGCGCTCCAGTCGCTGCGCTTGACGCTCGATGAGATGGGATGGGACCAATGACGGCCGACCGCTGCGACCACTGGCATGGTCTGCTCGCCCTCGAGGTGGTCGGCCAGCTGGTCGAGGAGGACCGTCTGGCGCTCAGCGCCCACCTTGACGGGTGTCGGGCCTGCCGGGACGAACGCGATGGCCTCGCCGGTCTGGCCCGGGTCCTTCCCGCTGCGGATCCCGATCACATCGGGGGCCACGACGTGCCTTTCGGGCTCGAGTCCGCCGTCCTCGGTCGCCTACGGGCCGACGCACGCCACGATCGCCGCGGACGCGCCGTCCGCTACGTGGCCGGCGGCGTGGCCGCGGCCGTCGTCGCCCTGGCGCTCGTCCTGGGCCTGTCGGGCTCCTCGCCCCGAACGGGGTACACGGTGGCGCTCTCCGGCACCGCCGGCGTGAAGGCCTCGGCCCGGCTGACAGCCCAACCCTGGGGCACGGCCATCCATCTCCAGGAGACGGGGCAACCCGGTGGCCAGGTCCTGTCGGTGTCGATGCGCAGCACCGGTGGTTCGTGGTGGGCAGCGGGGACCTACCGGACGGTGACCGGACATGAGGTGCAGGTCGACCTGGCGTGCGGCGTGCCCTTGTCGAAGATCACGACGGTCTGGGTGCGTGACAAGGCGGGGCACACGGTTCTGCGCGGTTACCTGGCCTGAGCCCCGGCGCTGTCCTTGGCCACTTGATCGAAGGCGCCGTCGTAACCACCAGATGCGGGACACGGTGGGGCTGCGACATCATGAGCCCGTGACCCGTGCTGCCGATCCGGCGACGTCGAGGGTGGGTGAACCCGAGACCGTGGCCGAGCTCCTGCGGGCCCGGGCGCAGGACGACGGCCCGGGCCTGTCCTTCGAGGAGTCCTCGTGGACGTGGCGCCAGGTCGTGTCCGAGAGCCAACGACGACGGGACCTGGCGGCGCGGTTGCGACGCCCCGGTCCGTTCCACATCGGGGTCCTGCTCGACAACGTTCCCGACTATCTGTTCTGGCTCGGTGGTGCGGCTCTCGCGGGCGCGACCATCGTGGGGATCAACCCCACCCGCCGGGGCCAGGAGTTGGCCCGCGACATCCGCTTCGCCGATTGTCAGCTCGTCGTGACCGACACCGGCGGCGCCGGCCTGCTCGACGGTCTCGATCTCGGTCTGGACCAGGACCGGATTCTGCACATCGACGACCACCTTCCTGGCGACCCCGAACCCCCCGGCGCCGACGATCGGACCGTGCCCGGCCCCCACGACCACGGATCGCCGGAGATCTCACCCTCGGATCTCTACCTGCTGCTCTTCACCTCGGGGACGACCGGTTCACCGAAAGCGGTGCGCTGCAGCCAGGGCCGACTGGCGGCGATCGCCTGGCGCGCGGCGGTCGGATACGGGTTCCGCCGTGACGACGTCTGCTACTGCCCGATGCCGTTGTTCCACGGCAACGCCATCATGGCCCTGTGGGCGCCGGCGATGTACATGGGAGCCACGGTCGCGCTCAACCGCCGGTTCAGCGCGTCGGGTTTCCTTTCCGACGTGCGCCGGCACGGCGCCACCCGATTCACCTACGTCGGCAAGGCACTGGCCTACGTTCTGGCCACACCGCCACGGGCCGACGACGGCGACAATCCCCTACGCGAAGGCTTCGGCACCGAGGCGTCGACCCCCGATCGGGCCGCCTTCGAACTGCGCTTCGGGTGCACCTTGGTGGAGGGATACGGATCGAGTGAGGGTGGAGCGGTCATCAACGTCACGGACGAGACGCCGCCCGGTTCGCTCGGGGTGCCGCTGCCGGGCGAGGACATCGCCGTGTGCTCGCCCCGGACCATGGCCGAGTGCCCAGCGGCGCGCTTCGACGGTGCCGGTCGACTCCTGAACGCCGACGAGGCCATAGGCGAGATCGTGAACCGGGGCCACGTCCCCAACTTCGAGGGGTACTACAAGAACGAGGACGGGAACGCGGAGCGCGTCCACGACGGGTGGTACTGGACCGGTGACCTCGCCTACCGCGACGAGCGGGGGTTCTTCTACTTCGCCGGCCGGGGCGACGACTGGCTGCGGGTCGATTCCGAGAACTTCGCCGCCGCGCCCGTCGAGCGGATCGTGGAGCGACACCCCGACCTGGCCGCCGTGGCCGTCTACGCCGTGCCCGACCCACGCTCGGGTGACGAGGTCATGGCCGCCGTCGAACTGCGCGACGGAGCCCGCTTCGACCCCGAATCCTTCGACCGCTTCCTATCCACCCAGCCCGATCTGGGGACGAAATGGTCGCCGAGATTCGTCCGGGTGATGGACGCCCTCCCCCTGACCGCCACCGGGAAGATCACGAAGGCGGCGTTGCGCCGCGCCGCCTGGCAGTGCGACGACCCCGTCTTCTGGACACCGGACCGCGCCCGCCCGAGCTTCCGGCCGCTCACAGAGGACGACCGCGTCCGGCTCAAGGAGGATTTCGCCCGCCACGGCCGGTCCGCCCTTCTTCCCCGCTGACGCCCCCGCTCTCGACGGCCGGGTCCCGGCGTGCTCTGATCTGTGTCGGACATCAGAAAGGCATACGCACCATGAGCGTGATGAAACGGCTCTCCGGAATCGTTCAGGCCAAGGCGAACAAGGCACTCGACAAGGCCGAGAACCCCGCCGACATGCTCGACCTGTCCTACGAGAAGCAGGCCGAGAACCTCCAGAAGGTTCGCCGGGCGTTGGCCGACGTGGCGACGGCCAAGAAGCGCCTCGAACTGCAGGCCGCCGAGCTCCAGGGGCAGGCCACCAAGCTCCAGGACCAGGCCAAACAGGCACTGGGACAGGGGCAGGAGGACCTGGCTCGTGAGGCTCTCAGCCGGCGGGCCGGACTGGCCGACCAGCTGGCCGAGCTCGGCACCCAACACCAACAGGTCGAGGCCCAACAGCAGCAGCTCGAGACCACGGCCACCAGGCTCTCGACCCAGATCGAGGCCTTCCGCACCAAGAAGGAGACGCTGAAGGCCACCTATACCGCCTCCAAGGCCCAGGCCAGTATCGGCGAAGCCGTGTCGGGGATCTCGGAGTCGATGACCGACGCCGGTATGACCCTCGACCGGGCCCAGGACAAGATCAGCCAGATGCAGGCTCGCGCCGGCGCCATCGACGAGCTCATCGACACCGGCGCCCTGCCCGATGCGCTCGGAGGAGGCAAGGACGACATCCAGGCCCAGCTGGACGCCACGTCACAGGCCGGCCAGGTCGACTCCGAGTTGGCCGCGCTGAAGGCGCAATTGGGCACGGCGGCACCGGCCGGCGGCGCCCTGCCCGCCTCTTCCGGCGACGCGGAGGCCACGACCGGCCCGGATCCGTCGGGGCCGGCGGGAGGTGCGTCCTCGTGATCGTCCGGATCCTCGGAGAGGGTCGCTTCGACGTGCCCGAGGCCGACATGCCGGCCATCGAGCAGCTCGACGCCCAATTGACCGACGCCATGGACCGCGACGACGACGCGGCCTTCGACTCCGCTCTGAGCGACCTCGTCAACCAGGTCCGCCATACCGGCACCCTGCTCCCGGCGGACGACCTCCAGACCTCAGGTCTGGTCGTCCCCCATCCGGGGTCGAGTTTGTCCGAGGTGAAGGAACTGCTCACCCAGGAGTCTTGATCCGGGCGGTCGCGCCGGGTTCAGGTGACGCCGTCCTGGGCGGCGAGAGCCAGGGACAGCAGTTCGGCGCGTTCAGCTTCGTCGAGGTCGTCGTAGGCACGGGCGACGGTCCGGTCGGTGGCCTTCTCGGCATCCGCCCACTTTTTCTTGTGCGGCGTCGGGTCCGGAAGCGGTTCGGGCCACCCGAAGAGACCGGCCATCTGTGGGGCCCGGACCATCACGGCGTCGAGGGGCTTCAACCCCGAGGTGACGACGGCGGCACCGTGGATGGCCCCGCGCCATTCGCGCAAGATGTTCATCCGGTGCAGGGCCAGGGCCTTGGCCTCCTTCGGCTCGGGCACGGCGGCCCACGCCGCGGCCAAGGGTGCTGCCGCCGGCGAGGCGGCGGCGATCACCTTCCCCTCGAGCTCGGCCAGGCGCGCATAGTCGACGCCGTCGGCCAGGTGGGCGACGGCCCAGGCGTCGAGACATCCTGCAAAGGCCTGGGCCGCTTCGGCCGGCGCCATGACGGCGCGACCACGGTCCCAGCGCTCGACGATCGTCGGTGGATGGAAGAACACGAACGCCGCCGCCACGACGTTGCCGTCGACGTCGCCCAGCGCCCCACCACGGCCGGCGACGTAGAAGTCGACGCCGTCGAAGCCGAGCTCGCCACCGTGCACATAGGTGGCCCCGTCGAGCATGAAACGCGCCGGGAGGGAGACGATGACGGGGGCGGTCTGTCGGGCTGCCTCTTCGGGGTCCACTGTGTCTCTCCTCGCGTCGGTGCCGGCGGTCGGACGTTACCAGCGGCAGGTTCCCGGTACCCTGGCGCCATGGACGGCCACCCGGGCGTGCGAGAACGACCGTGAAGGTCCGAATCGGGATCGGCGCCCGCCTGCCGAGCCACTCCGTGGACGAGCTGGGACAGCTGGTCAGGGACCTCGAAGAGCTCCGTTTCGACTCTCTGTGGCTCGCCGACATCCTTACTGTGCCGTCCGACGATCCGCTCACCGCGCTGGCCTACGCCGCCGGAGCGGTGTCCAAGTTGAAGATCGGGACGACGATGGTGCTGCCCGGTCGCAATCCCGTGCGCCTGGCCAAGCAAATCGCCACCTTGGACCAGGTCTCGGCGGGCCGGCTCCTGCTGACCTTCGTCCTGGGGGTCCGCCTGCCGACCGAGCTGACGGCCATGGGCGTCGACCCCGCCGACCGGGGGGCTCTCGTCGACGAAGTGCTGCCTCTGCTCCGTCGGCTCTGGAGCGAGGACGGCGTCGACCATGACGGCCGTATCTACCGCTTCGAGGGCATCACCGTCGACCCGAAGCCGCGGCAACAGCCACTCGATGTGTGGTTGGGGGGGAACGTGCCCAGTTCGCTGCGCCGGACCGGAGAGTTGGCCGACGGATGGTTGCCGAGCATGTGCACCCCCGAGGAGGTGGCCGCCGGGCGGCGGGTCATCGAGGAGACGGCGGCCGCGGCCGGCCGCCTGATCGATCCCGAGCACTACGGGATGAGCATCGGGTACGTACGCGGTGACGTCTCCCCCCGGCTCGGGCGACTGGCCACGCGACGGACCGACGCCGAGCTCGTCGAGCTGGTGCCGAACGGGACGAAGGCCCTGCGGACGTTGCTCGAGCGCTACATCGACGTCGGATTCTCCAAATTCGTCGTGCGACCTGTCGTCCAACCGGAGTCATGGCGGGCCGAGCTCGAGGAGCTTGCCGGGGGTCTGCTCGATCTCCAGGCCTGAGATCGCGGGCAGACGCGCCGGCGGCGCCTCGCCGGGCGGGCACGGCCATGGCATGCTGCAGTCTTCGTCGGAGGATGGAGGGGCAGTGGGAAAAGCGCGTGCAGAGATCGACATCGACAAGCCGGCTGACGCCGTCTGGGCCGTCGCCGGGGACTTCGAAGGCATCGGTGACTGGATGCCCGGCATCGAGTCCTGCGTCGTCGACGGGGACGACCGGATCCTCAAGATGATGGGCATGGAGATCATCGAACGCCTCGAGCGGCGCGACGACGAGGCCCGGGAGATCGTCTACGGCATCGTCGGTGGGGTCCCGGTGGGCAATCACAAGGCGACCATCACCGTCGTCCCCGAGGGGAGCAGGTCCCACGTCACATGGGACGTCGAGGTCGAGCCCGACGACATGACGGAGATGATGCACGGGGTCTACCAGCAGAGTCTCCAGGCTCTGAAGGACCATCTCGGCGGTTGACGCCGTGACCGACGGACCCCCCGGCACACCGGAGCATGGACGGGGTGCCGGCCGCTGGTTCTTCACGTCCACGGCGCGCTCGGCGGCACCGGTCGAGGTGGTCTGGCCGCTCATCGGGATCGCCACGCGGTGGAAAGAGTGGTCGTGGATGACGCGCACCTATCTCTTGCGTCCCGGTCAACCGGAGCCCGACGGCGTCGGCGCCCTCAGGCGGTTCGCGCTGGGACCGGGGGAAGCCGCGAGGAGGTGGTGGCGTGGGAACCACCTCATCACCTCGCCTACGTCGGCGTCAGCGGCCTGCCCGTGCGCCACTACCGCGCCGACGTCGACCTGCGGTCCGACGGGGGTGGGACGGCGGTGACGTGGCGGGGAAGCTTCGACGAAATGGTGCCCGGGACCGGCGCGGCGCTCCGGCTCATCTTGCACCGCATGACCGAAGGGTTCGCCGTCCGGGTCAGCCGCTACGCGGAACGTCTTCCTCCGGGAGTGTGACCCCCTCCAACGGAGGCGCCTGCGGGTAGTGCGGGTCCATGGCCTCCAGCACGGCCACCAGAGTCCTGCTCACGGCCCAATTGCGGAACCACTTGTGGTCGGAGGGAATGACGTACCACGGCGCGACCGCCGTCGAGGTCTTCGTCGAGCGCGTCCGCGTACGCCTGTTGGTATCGGTCCCAGTGTCCGCGTTCGGTGAAGTCGGAGCGAGTGAGCTTCCACCGCTTGTCCGGGCGGTCGAGGCGGTCCTGGAGACGCCTTCCCTGTTCCTCGTAAGAAATATGGAGGAAGAACTTGACCACCGTCGTGCCATCGTGGCTCAGTAGTCGTTCGAAATCGTTGATCAGTTCGTACCGGTCATGCCACACCGCGGAGTCGACCAGGTGGTCGACCCGAGCGACCAGGACGTCCTCGTAGTGCGATCGGTTGAAGATGCCGATCTCGCCCGCCCGCGGCACCTGGCGGTGGACACGCCAGAGAAAGTCGTGGGCCAGCTCCTCGTTCGTCGGCTCCTTGAATGACACGACCCGGGCACCTTGGGGGTTCACGCCGCTGAAGACGTGCTTGATGGTGCCGTCCTTGCCTGAGGCATCGAGACCCTGGAGGATGACCAGCAGGGCCCGGCGTCCCTCGGCCCACAGCCGGTCCTGGAGCTCCTGGAGCCGACTCTGAACAATGGGGAGCTCCCCCTCCGTTCGGGCGCGGTCGCCCGGAGCGCCGGACGTCGACGCCGGATCGAAGCGGTCGAGCGTGATCTCGTGCCCCGGGGCGACGCGCCAGCGATCGGTCACGAGGTGAGCCGTCCGAACGGACGCCTACGACGGTTCGGGGTCGTTGCGCCAGACGAGCACGGGGCAATGAGCGTTGGACGCACAGTGCTGGCTCACCGACCCGAGCAGCATGCCGGCGTACTCCCCGTGCCCGCGGCTGCCCACCACCAACAGGTCGGCGCCGCGTGACGACTCGACGAGGGTGGGCGCGGGATGACCTTCGACGACCGTCGTCTGGGCCACGACGTCCGGGTAGTCGCTCAATGCAGCGCGGATCTCCTCGTCGGCCGCGCTTTCGAGCGTCCCTCGCGGGGTCGAAGTCCGACGGATAGGGGGGCACCCAACCGAATGACGTGGGGAGCTCCCAGGTGACCACCACATCGATGCGCCCCCCGGTGAACTGCGCCTGGCGGGCCGCCCATCGCAGCGCGTGACGCGACGACTCGGATCCGTCCACGCCGACCACGATCCTCGGTTGCTTCCCCCCGTCGTTGGCCATCATCTCCTCCGTCGGTACCACGTCTCACCCATCATGCCGCAGTCGCGCCGTCGTGCGGTCGTGGATCGCGATCGGGACCACCGGCGGTCACACTCCGAGCTGGGTGCGGAGGTCGTCGACGTCGCGGCGCAAGGCCACGACCTCCGCCCGGAGCTGGGCCACCTCGGCCGCCACCGACTGGCCCGGTTCCTGAGGGATCACCGAGCCGCGTTCGGGCCCGGCGGTGACCTCGGCCGAGGAGGAGGACGGTGACTCCGATGAAGCCGGCCCCACGGGGCGAGCCGGAAGTGGCTCTGCCGGCGATGGCGCGCCCAGGAGCTGGGCGTAGCGTTCCTCCTTCTGTCCGGGCCGGCGATCGAGCCTCGCCACCAGCGGAGGTACGAACCGGGCCAGCCCATCGAGATCGGATGCCACCTCCCTGGTGTCGGTGAACTCGGCCATGCGTTGCGTCCGGGTCCGCAACTCGGCCAGGGTCTGCGGACCGCGCAACATGAGAACGGTCACCAGGGCCAGCTGCCGGACATCGAGGCCTAAGGCTTCGTCCAGAGTGTGCCCGTACCGCAGAGCCGATCGGCCGTGCGCCGGGTGGAAGAAGCGGGCCAGGCCCATGGTCTTGGCCCTGGTGACGACGGCCTCCACGGTGCGCTCGTCGTAGGAGACGACCGGGTCGCGGCTCGTGGTCTGATTGCAGGCCAAGGTCAGGGCGTTGAGGGTGAGGGGATACTGCGAGGGGGTGGTCAACTGCTTCTCGGCCAGGCATCCGAGGACCCGCATCTCCTCAGGGGCGAGTTCCATGGTGGGAGCATACGGGGGGAATCGACGGGTGGAATAGCCTTCCACCCGAGCGGGTTGCGCCAAGAGGAGCGGTCCCGCCCACAGCAGGAGGCCAGCCATGGAAGTGCAAGAACTCGGACACATCGTTCTCTACGTGCGCAACGTCCAGCGGTCGGCCAACTTCTACCGCGACGTGCTGGGCTGGCGCCAGATCCTCCCGAACGAGGGTGAGCGCGACGGGATCGGCTTCCCCGCCGCCGCATTCTCGGCTCCCTCGGGGCGGACCCATCACGAATTGCTCCTGATCGAAGTCGGTGAGGACGCCGCCGCCGTGCCTGAGGGGCGGCGGATCGGGCTCTACCATTTCGGCCTCAAGATCGGTGACTCCGACGACGCCCTGCGCGACGCGCTGCGACAGCTGGAGACCTCGGGCGCCACGGTGGTGGGAGCCAGCGACCACACCGTCACGCACAGCCTGTACATCGAGGATCCCGACGGGAACGAGATCGAGTTGTATGTCGATGTCCCCGGCGTGGACTGGAAAACGAACCCCGCGCTCATCGCCGCCCCCATCAAGCCCCTCCGGCTGTGACCGACTGCCTCACGCCCCGGCCGGGACGGCGAGATCCTTGACACCGCCTATCGGACCTGGTCTATTCCTTGACATGAAACCTTGACGGACGTTCCCGTCACCGCTACCAGGGATCGGGGGTCCCATGGTGCGGTGGTGCGGAACAAGTTGGTGAAAAGCGACACCGGGGAGGCGTGCTGGTCCAGAACAGTCGCCGAGACGTACGTCGGCGACGAGAGCCACGGGGGTGGACATGTCGACCGATCCAGGTGGAACACTCGGAGCCGGAGTGCTCGACGCCGACACCAAGAAGCTCCATGAGCTCGGCTACGCCCAGGAGCTCAGGCGCCGGATGGGGGCGTTCTCCAACTTCGCCGTCTCGTTCACCATCATCTCCATCCTGTCGGGCTGTCTGACCGCCTACGGCATCGCCATGACGAACGGGGGGCCGGTCGACATGACGTGGGGCTGGCTCTTCGTCGGCCTGATGACAACGATCGTGGGTCTCGGGATGGCCGAAGTCTGTTCGGCCTATCCCACGGCCGGTGGCCTCTACTACTGGTCGGCGCGCCTGGCCAAGCGGAACAAGGCCGCCTGGAGCTGGTATTGCGGTTGGTTCAACCTCCTCGGGCAGGTGGCCGTCACCGCCGGGATCGATTTCGGTTTTGCCCTGTTCTTCAACGCCTTCCTGAACCTCACCACCGGATGGGCGGCAACCCCCGGGCACACCGTGATCATCTACGCCGGCATCCTCGTCGTCCACGCGGCGCTCAATATCTTCGGCGTCCGGGTCGTGGCCTTTCTCTCCGACGTCAGCGTCTGGTGGCATCTCCTCGGCGTGCTGGTGATCGTGATCTCTCTGCTCGTCATACCGTCCCACCATGCATCGCTGTCGTTCGTCTTCACCGATCTGGTCAACGAGACCGGCTACCACAACAGCTTCTACGTCTTCATGATCGGTCTGCTCCTGGCCCAGTACACCTTCACCGGATATGACGCCTCGGCGCACATGACCGAGGAGACCCACAACGCCGCTGTGGCCGGACCCAAGGGCATCGTCAACTCCATTCTCGTGTCGCTCGTGGCCGGCTTCATACTGCTGACGGGACTGACGTATGCCATCTTCGACAAAGCCGAGTACGCCAAGGTCCTCACATCGCCGACCGGGGTTCCGCCCGTCCAGATCTGGATCGACGCCATCAGCCGCCACGGCGGGGAACTTCTCCTGGTCGTGGCCATGGTGGCCCAGGCGTACTGCGGCATGGCGTCGGTGACCGCCAACTCCCGGATGATCTACGCGTTCTCCAGGGACGGCGCCATACCGGGGTCGAAGTTCTGGCACCACATCAACCCCCGGACCCGTACACCCAGCCGCTCCATCTACTTCGCCGTCGTCTTCGCCTTCCTCCTGGGAGTGCCCTACCTGTGGAGCGCGGTGGCCTACGGGGCCGTCATCTCGATCGCCGTCATCGGGCTGTACATCGCCTATGTCATCCCCACCCTCCTGCGGCGCTTGGCCGGAGACACCTTCGAACGCGGGCCGTGGCACTTGGGGAAGTGGAGTCCGGTCATCGGCTGGGTGGGCATCGTATGGGTCGGCATCATCACCGTGCTCTTCGTCCTCCCCACCGCCAGCCCGATCACGTGGCACAATTTCAACTACACGTCGATCGCCGTCGGGGTGGTGTTCCTGTACGCCACCATCTTCTGGTTCGTGAGCGCCCGGAAGTGGTTCACCGGACCGCGTGCCCAAGGCAGCGAGGCCGAGCTCGAAGCGATCGAGGCGCACCTCCAGACCGCCGAGCAACTCGAAGCGACGTTCTGACCGTGATTCGCTTCACAGGCGAGTCGTTGACCCGGACACATAGCGACAGTGCGGACCAGCAAACCGTGGCGTGACGTCTTGAATACCGAGATGCGAGTGGGCCAGGCGCCGCTCCAGTGACCACACGTGTCACGGAAAGATTCCTCACGCCGGAGGAAGCGTCGCCACCTTCCCACTAGCCGGACACCTGTCTGGACTGTAGTTTGCATCAAGCACAGCCAAACGCCCCGTCAGCCGACTGGGCGCGAACAGGGGGAACGCGGTGAGCCCTTCGCCCAACGTCGACGACCGTAAGCTTCGGGTATTCCAGGTGGCGACGGGCAACGTCGGATCCGAGATGATCAAGCGGCTCCAACACCACCCGGACCTCGAGCTAATCGGGCTGCACTGTTATTCGCCCGACAAGGTCGGCAAAGATGCCGGAGAGATCGTCGGCCTCGAGCCGATCGGCGTCGTCGCCACCAGCTCCATCGAGGAGATCATCGCCGGCCACCCCGACTGCGTCACCTTCCACGGCGTCTTCCCCGACCCTGCTCTCTATGAGCGTGTCCTCGAGGCGGGAATCAACATCGTGACCACGGCGGACTGGATCACCGGTCACCACCGCAACGCGAACCACCCGCACCCGTCGGGCCGGAGGGAAGAGGCGGTCATTCAGGCGGCCTGTGAGCGCGGTGGATCAACGTTCTACGGAACGGGAATGAACCCCGGCCTCGCCCAGATCCTCACCATCGTTCACTCGGCGGACGTGACCGACATCGAGCGGGTGCTGTGCAAGGAGTCGGTCGATGTGTCGTGCCATCATTCGGTTGACACCTGGAACGAAGTTGGCTTCGGTCGCGACGTCGAGGATGCGGTTGTCCCGAGGATGCTTGAGAAGTACACCCGGGTCTTCGAAGACGCCGTCCGCCTCATGGCCGACTGCATGGACGTCACCCTCGATGAGGTCCGCTTCGAATACGAACTCGCGGCAACGACCAAGGACGTCGACCTCGGCTGGTACCAACTTCCAAAAGGCTCGCTCGGCGGCTGCTATCTCAAGTACATCGGGATCGTCGATGGTGAGCCTCGGATCGAAGAACATCTGGAGTGGCAGATGACACCCCACACAGACCCGCACTGGGACATCCAGGGCTGCTACATCACGCAAATCGACGGGGATCCCTGCATCTACTCGAAGCACTTGATCTTCCCGAAGCCGGGGACAGACTTCTCCTCTCCGGAAGCCTTCGCGTCCGTCGGTATGACCATCACCGGCATGCCCGCTCTCAATGCGATCCGATCGGTGGTCTCCGCTCCGCCCGGCATCATCACCAGTGCTGACCTTCCGTTGCGCGCCTTCGCTGGACGTTTTGCACCAGGAAAGTCCGGACGATGACGGACGATCCTGTTTGCGTTCCGGGTGTCGATCCCCGTCCGCGATTCCCGATCGGTTGGTTCAAGATCGCCGCCACCGACGAGATCGAATCCGGCGGCCTTGTGGAGCGAACCTTTCTTGGCCAGCAGGTTGTGGCATTTCGGACCGAATCAGGAAGGTCCGCAGTGGTTTCTGCCTTTTGCCCACACCTCGGAGCGAATCTGGCCCGGGGAGGAAGGGTGATGGGTGAAAGTCTCCGCTGCCCCTTCCACAGCTTGCGGTGGGGCGTCGATGGAGGTTGCGTCGGCTCCGAGTATCCCGGCAATCCGTCGTACTCTGGGCGACTTCGCGCCTACCCGACCATCGAGCGCTTCGGATTCATCTTCGCCTGGCACGACCCCACCGGTGGCAAACCTGCCTTCGATATCCCCGACCTCGACCTTGAGGGATGGACTATTCCTCAGGTCACCACCCTCCCCATCAAGGCCCATGTTGAGACGATCCACGAGAATGGCGTTGACACGGTGCACTTTGGCATCGTCCATGGATTCTTCCTTTCGGATCCCGCCTATGACGATCGCGGCACGTCGTTCCACTCCGAGTTCCACTTCGCTACACCGAACTTCCTGGGCATGGGACCCACCGAGATCACAACGTTCTTTGACACCGACACCTACGGCCTGGGCTACGCCCATTCGCTCAACACCGCCGAGGCCGTCGGGCTCCGCTACCGGGTTTTGCTCCTCACGACTCCAACCATCCTCGACAGCACCGACTTCACCATCGTCACAACTGTGCAGCGTCCCGAATCCGGGGACCTGATCGCCGGGGTTCGAGTGGATGAGGTCGCCGACTTCATGCACCGTGGAGCACTGGGTGGCGTCAAGCAGGACATACCTATCTGGGAGGGGTTGCGCTACGTCGACAATCCCCGACTCGTCAAGGGAGACGGACCGATCCCCCGTCTCCGTCACTGGGCACGACAATTCCATCCCACCCAGGAACAAGGGAGCTGACCGCCGCTTCGGACCGACAGAATCTCACCAGCATTGTGCCAACTGCAGAGATGGGGAGTGCTAACGGCCAACCGACTCCGAGAAGTATCTCTCCCAGAAGAACGGTCGGAGCGAAACGACCCCCGGGCGTAGGCTCGGGGGTCTTTCGCGTCGGTGAGGAGACGAGGCCATGAGCGACGACGACAAAGCGGGCCAGGTGGTCACGGTGTTCCGCTCCAGGTTGCGTCCCGACGCCGTGGCGGAATACGAGTCGGTCGCCGAACAGATGGTGACGGTGGCGCGGGCCATGCCCGGGTTCGTCGACTACAAGACCTTCGCGGCGGACGACGGCGAGCGGGTGACCATCGTGACCTTCGCCTCGCGGGCGGACCACGACGCCTGGCGCGCCCACCCCGAACATCGCCATGCCCAGCGCCTGGGCCGCGAGCGTCTCTACGAGACTTTCTCCATCCAGGTCTGCACCGTGGTCAGAGAGACCCGCTTCCACCGCTAGACGAGGATCGGCTCTCGGGCTCCGATCGCGGCTGCGCTCTCGCCCGGGCCCGGAGGGCCGACGCGACCAGAATGCCCACGACCAGGACGGGGAGCGCGCCGATGACGACGGCTCTCACCGCCCCGCTGTGGACGAGGAGTGCGGCGGCGCCGACCGCCACCACCGAACCGACCAGCAGCTCCGGTGTCTCCCCCACGAGGAAGTCCCACCAGAACCGGCCGAAGGCCACGGCGCCGCGACGCAGGATGGCCGTCGCCCCGCGGGTGCGGCGAGCGGTGACGGCCGGCTCATCGGGGACGGCCGGCGCCCGTTCGTCACGCGACACGGACACCGCCCCGTCGGTCCCGGCTGAGCACGCGCCCGAGCATCCACGCGGCGACGCCGTACGCGCCGACCAGGACGAGCAGAGAGAGGTCGGCCCCCGGCCACTGCACGCCGATCCCCTCACCCGTCCAGAAGGTGCCGTAGCTCACCAGCATGAGGCCGACGACCGCCTTCATGGCGTTCTCGGGCACCCCGGAGAGCTGGCGGGCCACGACGGCGCCGACGCCGCCCACCAGCACCACCGCGGCCAGGGCGGCGACGGAGGCGAGACCGAGCCGGTGCTCCGTTGCGCCCAGGGTGAGGACGATGATGACCACTTCGAGCCCCTCGAGGAAGACGCCCTTGAAGGCAACGGTGAAGGCGGTCGTGTCGCGTCCGCTCCCCCGTCTCGCGCCCGACGACAGTTGGGCCACCTGTGCCTGGAAGATGGAGTCCTCGTCGTGCTTGGCCTTTAGCCCGGCCGTCCGCAGGACGGCCTTCTGCAACCATTGCAGGCCGAACACCAGCAGGAGGCCGCCCACCACCACACGCAACGTGCCGAGCGGGACATAGTGCACGAGAGCGGGACCCACGGCCACCACCAGGGCAGCCAGCACGGCGACGGCCGCGGCCGTTCCCTCCATGGCCGACCGCCACCCCCGGGTGACCCCGACGGCGATGACGACGGTGAGAGCCTCGACCATCTCCACGGCGCTGGCCAGGAACACGGCCACGACCAGGACGGCGCTACTGCCGTGCACGGGGCCTCCCATCGCACTGGTCCACCGCACCAGCCTTGCATGCCCCCACGGTCCCATCGGCGAGACTGTCACGATGCCCCGACTGGTCCTATGGGACATCGACGGAACCCTGGTCCGTGCCGGTGAGATCGGTGCCGCCATCTTCGACCGGGCCATCGAGAAGATGCTGGGCCGCAGACCGACGAAGCGGGTGCTCATGAGCGGGAAGACCGACCCCCAGATCGTGCTCGAATACCTGACCGAGTTCGGCCTGCCCGACGCCCCTGCCCACGTTCCCGCACTCCTGGAACAGCTGGCCGCCGAGCTGGCGGCGGCGGCGCCCGAGGTGGGTGCCCGTGGCGTGGTTCTGCCCGGGGTGGCGGAGATCCTCCCCAGGCTGGCGGCCGAGGACGCCGTCGACCAGACGGTCCTGACGGGCAACATCGCCCCCAACGCCCTGGTGAAGGTGGCCGCCTTCGGACTCGACCGGTGGCTGAACCTCGAGATGGGCGCCTACGGCAGCGACTGTGCCGACCGGAACAAACTCGTCCCCGTGGCCCTGGACAAGGTCCGAGCGGCACGGGGGCGCAGCTTCGAGCCCCACGAGGTCTGGGTGGTGGGCGACGCCCCCAACGATCTCGCCTGCGCCCGTGCCGCCGGAGCGCGCTGCCTGCTGGTGGCCACGGGACGCCCGAGCTTCGAGGAGCTGCAGGCGTTGCACCCCGACGTCCTACGTCGCGACCTCAGCGACGTCGACGAGATCTTCGACCTGCTCCGGTCGTAGTAGGCGGCACCCCCGGGTCCGCTCCGAAGGCTCGACCACCGAAGACCTCCCATCAGCACGCAACGCCGGCAACGAGTAGGACATAGGGGTATGAAAGACTTCATGTCCGCCGTCGAGGTCGCCGCGGCAGTGCGCCAGCGTGTCATCAGCCCCGTCGAGGTCCTCGACGCCTGCCTGGGACAGGTCGACAAGCTGAATCCGGAACTGAACGCCGTCATCTGGCGGAACGACGACGACGTGCGTGCCGAAGCCCAGGCTCTGGCCGACGCCATCGTCAGCGACGTGATCGAGCTCGGCCCCTTCGCCGGCGTCCCCATCCCCATCAAGGACCTGACTCCGGTGGAGGGTTGGCCGGTCACCTACGGATCCTTCGGTGCATCGCAGGGATTGAGCGCCGAGGGCGAACTCGTGACCGAGCTGTTGCGCGCCGCGGGATTCCTGCTGTGCGGGAGGACGAACACGCCCGAGTTCGGACCGCTGACGGTGGCCGAGAACAGCCGCTACGGCATCACCCGTAACCCGTGGGATCCTCAGCGAACGCCCGGCGGTTCGAGTGGTGGGGCGTCGTCAGCGGTGGCCGCCGGGATGTTTTCCGTGGCTCACGCCAACGACGGAGGAGGATCGATCCGCATCCCGGCATCGTGTTGCGGTCTGGTGGGATTGAAGCCCAGTCGTGCCCGTGTCCCGGCCCGTGCCCCGGGTTGGTTCGGCCTGGCCGTCGAAGGCGTCGTGTGCCGGACGGTGGCCGACGCCGCCGCCATCCTCGACTGCATCAGCGGCCCGGATCTCCTGTCATGGGAGAACGCGCCCGCTCCCGAGCGTCCCTTCGCGGCCGAGGTGGGAGCGCCACCGGGCCGCCTGCGTTTCGCTCTCTGCGTCACGTCCGCCCTCGGCGTCCCCGTCGAGGCGGCCCCGCGCGCGGCGGTCGAGGCGGCGGGCCGGACCCTGGAGGGCCTCGGGCACCACGTCTCGATCCTGGAGGAGGACGTCCTCGATCCCGCCGCCCTCGGTCCCTTCCTCGACGTGATCAACACCGGGTACGGGGACTTCCCGGATGTGGACTGGTCGAACGTGGAACCGCACAACGCCGTGGGCCACGCCGCGGGCCTGGCGGTCGACGGGCTGACGGTGGTGCGCGCCCTGCATGAGCTCCAGAGCGCCAGCCGCACCGTCGTGGCCCACTGGGGACGGGACTTCGACGTCCTGGTGACGCCCACGATGACCATCGAGCCGCCGGTGGCGGGCACCGTTCTGGCCGAGGCCCACACCCACCCCGACGGCCCTCCCTCCCTGGCCCTGGCCATGGCCGCCTTTACGGCGGCCTTCAACATCACGGGCCAACCAGCGGTCAGCCTGCCCCTGCACTGGAGCGACGCCGGGCTCCCCATCGGCGTCCAATTCGTCGGGGGGCCGTGGCAGGAGTCACGGCTCGTGCGCGTCGCCTCGCAGCTCGAAGAGGCGTCGCCGTGGTCGGAGCGCCGACCGCCGCTGTCGTCGCCGTAGCGGGACCGCCACCGGTCGCCCCGACGCCCGGCCGACCCGATCTAACCGCCCTCGAGCTGCCGGTAGATGGTCCCGGCGTCGAAGTAGACGCGCTCGCACACGATCCCGACGCCCTCGAAGATGAAGAGTGCGACCATCGGGCACTCGAACGAACGCCCCGTCGGCTCCTCGCCGGCCAGGGACCCGGTGTGCGTGCCCAGCAGGTCGAACTCGACGACCACCGCCCCGTCGCAGCGATGGACGGCACGGATGACGTTGCGCTGGTCGGGGAATACGGTGCGGGAACTCGCATAGTAGGAGGTGACCTCGTCCACCCCGTCGTAGACCTGACCGGTGCCGATCAGTTCGTAACGGGGATGCGCGAAGGTGGCCAGAGTGTCGTCGAAGCGCAGCTCGTTCTCCGCCGCCATGTGCTCGCGCACAACGGCCTCCTGCCGCTCGCTCAGATCCGCCGGTGGCGCGTCCATGGACCCTCCGATGCTCGGGCAGCAACCTACGCTCTTGAGCGACAATGTGCTCCATGAGCGTTCGTGTCGGATTCCTCGGTGCCGGTTTCATCGCCAACGTCCACGCGTCGTTGCTCCGTTCCTGTGGCGACGCCGTCGTCTGGGCGGGCGTCTACGACATCGACCGGTCCCGGGCCGAGGCGTTCGCCACCGCCACCGGTGCCACGGTGGGCGCCAGCGAGGACGAGGTCCTCGACGGATGCGATGCCGTGTTCGTGTGCACCTGGACGTCGGAACATCCCCGCCTGGTGGAGCTGGCGGCGGCGCGGGGCGTGGCCATCTTCTGCGAGAAGCCCTTGGCCACCGACCTGGCCGGTGCCACCCGGATGGCCGAGGTCGTCCGCCGGGCCGGCGTCGTGAACCAGGTGGGCCTGGTCCTGCGCTTCTCCCCCGCCTTCTGCTGGCTGCGGCACCTGGTCTCGCAGCCCTCGAGCGGACGGGTCATGAGCGTCATGTTCCGAGACGACCAGTACATACCGGTCCAGGGCATGTACAAGTCGACCTGGCGGGCCGACGTGGAGCGGGCCGGCGGGGGGACATTGCTCGAGCACAGCATCCACGACGTCGACATCATCGAGTCCATCCTCGGCCCCGTCGCCACCGTGTCCGGCTTCTCGGCCGGATTCCACGCCATCCTGGGGATCGAGGATGCCGTGAACCTGTCGCTGTCGTTCGCCAATGGCGCCGTGGGTTCGCTCCTGTCGGTCTGGCACGACATCCTCGAGCGCGAGAGCTCCCGTCACGTGGAGGTCATCTGCGAGAACCTCTGGTGCGCCATCGACACCGACGACTGGTGGGGTCCCGTGCGCTGGACGCGCACAGGCGAGGATTCGGGCACCCTCGAAGGCCGCGAGCTGGGTCACCGGGTGTGGGATGCGGGGCTGGCGCCGGCCAACCCCGACGCCGGATTCATCGACGCCGTGGCCCAGGGCCGGACCATCGGACCCGACCTCGAGAGCGCGCTCCGGGCCCACGTGGTGGTGGACGCCGCCTATCGTTCCGCCGCCCAGGGGGGAACGCCCGTCTCGGTGCCAGTCCCCGGAACTCTCGCGTCGCCACAATGATCACCGTCTAGCGGTAGGCGGCCTCCTGCTGTGCGACGATCCCCACGAGGTTCCCGAGGGCGATGTTCACGTCATCGAGATGGAGACCCCACCGGGGCCCGAGGGTCTCGGCGACCCGCGGACGTCTGTCACCGGCGCCGCCGATGTCCACCACCTGGAGCCAGGTCGCCCCCCGGGAGCTCTCGCACTGCCCCGTGTAAAGATTCGGGTATTCCACCCAGGGCGTCGTGATGGTCGGCTCCGCCGCGGCGGATCCTGACGCCGTGAAATACGGATCGAGGGGACCACTGCCGCCGGCCAGATCGGCCGGATTGGTGCACAGGACCTGGAACCCCGTCGACGCCGTCTGACCCGACTGGAGGCTGACCCCTTGTCCGGGCCGGCCGAACAGGCTGTCGCGCGGCGGCTGGTCGAGGTACGAGGAGTAGGCGATGACGCAGCCGGTCTGGACGGCCGACTGGCACGCCGGAATGTTCTGGAAGGTGCCACCGACGGGCCGGCCCGTGGGGACCTGGACGTTGCCCCCCAGGATGATGGCCGACACGACCAGTTTGCGCAGGGACGCATCGGGGTCGATCTGGCTACGCAGCAGCCGGATCAGCATGGCCGCACCCTGGGAGTGGCCGATGAAGACGACCGGTCTGCCGTCGTTGTCGTGCGCCAGGTAGTCGCGCCATCCCGAGAGCACGCTGGCATAGGCGACGGCGTCGGCCGTCGGGTCGTTCCCTAATCCCTTGGCCAGAGAGCTCGTGGTGCGTTGCCGGTACATCGGCGCCCACACCCGGCACACCTGCGAGAACCGGGCCGCCTGCGCCACGGCGGCGCCGATCTCGGCCGGTTGTACCGTGAGATCGGCGTTGTCCGTGGTCTCGGTGCTCACGGTGGGATAGACGTAGAAGCAGTCGAACCGCGTCGAGGACGCCGGACGAGCGGACAGGCTCACCGTCGTCCCGCCGGCCCCCACGGACGTGGCGTCGAGGTCTCCCGCGCACGGATCGTCCGCCAACCCGGGTCGGCACAACCAGACGGTCCCGGCGGCATCGGCGCGCGCCGCGTCGGCCGGCGGTGTCGACCCGGCGGTCGGCGTCGTGGTCGAGCCGGTCGCCGCGGGACCGGCCGGCGTGCCCGCGCCACAGGCGCCCGCCATCAGCCCGGACAGTCCGACCATCGTCACGGCGGTGACGGACGAGCCCGCCCGCGACGCCCGCGACCGGGCGGCCGGGTGGCGACGGAAGCCCGCGAACGTCCTGTCCATCACCGTGGGGACTCAGCCCGTTACGACGTCCGGATCGCCGCGGCAAGTGCGCACGGCGGCGGCATCGCCGGCGGCCACGGGCCGCAGGACCAGGCGGGGCGTCCGGAGCTCCATCGCCTCAGCCTTCCATGAGCTCAAACGGCACCACGGTCGCCCCGCGCCCTCGAACCGGGCCCGTCAGTGCTCCGGAAAAAGCCCGACGGACCCTCGGTGGGGGATTTAGTTACCTGTGGTAAGCACATTCCTCTACACTGACAGGCACGATGGGCGAGACCGAGACAGGTACCACTACCAGGCCCGCATCCACGCCCACCGCATCCGCCCCGCCGACATCGGTGCGGCCTGCGGGCGACAGCACCACCGGGGAGATCGACACCGCCCTGCTCTCGGTGGCCCGGGTCATGAATCAGGTCCGGGTCCACGCCAAGCTGCGGGCCGAGGCGGGTGTGGACATCGACCGGGCCGGGGCGGCGGTGCTGTACAAGCTCCTGGTGGAAGGCGAGAGCCTGCGCCTCTGCGACCTCGCCGAACGGCTCGGAATCGACTCCCCGGCGGTGACCCGCAAGGTGCAGCAACTCGAACATCTCGGGCTGATCATCCGCTCCCCCGACCCCGTCGACGGGCGCGCCTCGCGGTTGCTGCTCACCGACGAGGGAGAGCGGTCCATCGAACAGCTCCTCGCGGCCCGCCGGGTGTGGCTCGAGGAGCTGCTGGCGGAATGGCCGGCGCCGGACCGCCAGCAATTCGCCCGGCTCCTCCAGCTCTTCGCCAGCACGATCGAACAGGACGTCGAGGCCCGCCATGGTCACTGAGCTCGACGAGCCCCGACCGCCCCCCGACGGCGGCGGCGACGACATATCGCCGGCCGAGCACCGCCGGATCCTCGTCATCCTCGGGGCCCTGATGCTCGGGATGTTCCTGGCCACCCTCGACCAGACCATCGTCTCGACCGCACTGCCCACCATCGCCGGCGATCTGCACGGTCTGAACCACCTCACCTGGGTCGTCACCTCCTACCTGCTCACGTCCACAATCTCGACACCGCTGTGGGGCAAACTCGGCGACCTCTTCGGCCGCAAGAAGCTCTTCCAGGCCGCCATCGTGATCTTCCTGGTGGGCTCGGCTTTGTCGGGACTGTCGCAGTCGATGATGGAGCTCATCCTCTTCCGCGCCATCCAAGGGGTGGGCGCCGGCGGGCTCATCGTGGGAGCGCAGGCCATCAGCGGCGATGTCATCGCCCCCCGGCAGCGGGGCCGGTACATGGGCTACTTCGGCGCCGTCTTCGCCTCGACCAGCGTGATCGGACCTCTTCTCGGTGGTGTCTTCACCCAGGACCTCAGCTGGCGCTGGGTCTTCTACATCAACATCCCCATCGGCGTGATCGCCCTCTTCGTGATCGCCAGCGTCCTCCACATCCCCGTCAGACGCACCGAGCACGCCATCGACTACTGGGGGACGGCACTCCTCGGAGGCGCGGTCACCACCATCGTCCTCCTCACCACCTGGGGCGGGACCACATACCGGTGGGCGTCGTTCCCCATCGTCGCCCTGGCCGTCCTGGGTGTGGTCTTCATCGTCTCCTTCTGTGTCGTCGAGCACTATGCGGCCGAACCGCTGCTCCCCCTCGGCCTCTTCCGGAACAGCGTCTTCACCGTGTCGAGCACGGTGGGCTTCATTCTCGGCTTCATCATGTTCGGCGCCATCATCTTCATCCCCCTCTATCTCCAGACGGTGCACGCCGCCACCCCCACGAGCGCGGGATTGCAATTGCTCCCCATGGTGGGCGGCATGCTCATCACCTTCATCTTGAGCGGCCGTCTCATCTCACGGTGGGGCCGTTACAAGATCTTCCCCATCTTCGGTACCGGCGTCACCGCGCTCGGGCTCTATCTCCTGGCCCTCCTGACCCCGACGACATCATTGCTGCAGTCCTCCGTCTACATGTTCGTCGTCGGCTTCGGACTCGGCGCCGTCATGCAGGTTTTGGTGGTCGCCGTTCAGAACGCCGTCCCCTACAGCCAATTGGGGACGGCCACGTCGGCGGCGACATTCTTCCGCTCGATCGGTGGCGCCTTCGGCATCTCCCTCTTCGGAGCCATCTTCAACAACCGCCTGTTCGCCGCCCTGCCGACGTATCTTCCGGCGACGGCCCTGCGCCACCTCTCGGGCAACAGCATCTCCAGCAATCCGGCGCAGATCAACGCCCTGCCCCCGGCGATCCGCCACGGTTACGTCCAGGCCTTCAGCCACGCCATCAGCGACGTCTTCCTGATCGGTGTCCCCTTCGCCGTCCTCGCCTTCGCCTTGACCTGGCTGCTCAAGGAGGTTCCGTTGCGCAACCAGGCCTTCGTGGCGGCCGAGCCGACGTCGGCCTCCCCCTGATCCGCCGGGCGGTCACGGCGCGTCGACCGACGCCGTCAGCGGAAGTGGACCGCCACCTCGTTCCAGAAGAGATCGAGCGTGTCCATCGTCCGGCGGGCCGATCCCATCATCCAGTCGGGGACGACGAGCTCGTCGACGCCGGCGGCGTCATAGGCGCCCACCTGGTCGACCATCTCAGCCGGCGTCCCGAGCAGCTGGGGCCGCGCCGACGGATCCTGGCGCCGCGGTGCCAACCACGTCTCGTCGGTGCTGAGGTAGACGAGGGCCTGGGTCGACCGGGTGATGGACCCGGGATCGCGACCGACCGCCGCGCAGTGGTCGGCCAACAACGCGGTGCGCCGGCGGAAGTCCTCCGCCGTCCCCCAGGCGTTCCACTCGTCGGCGTACCGCGCCGCGATCCTCATGGTCCGCTTCTCGCCGCTCCCGCCCACCAGGAGGGGAAGCTGTCCCCGGACCGGTCCCGGGTCGCAGGGGGCGTCGGTGATCCGGTAGTGGTCGCCGTTGAATGTCGTGCGCGTCTGGCTCAGAAGCGATCTGATGACGGCGCAGGCCTCCTCGAACCGGTCCAGTCGGGGACCCACGTCGAGAAGATCGATCCCGTAGGCGGCGTGCTCGTTGCGCTGCCAGCCCGCCCCGAGACCGACGACGAACCGCCCACCGCTGACCTGGTCGATGGTGGTCGCCGCCTTGGCCACCACGGCCGGGTGGCGGTAGAGGTTCCCCGAGACCAGGGAACCGAGCCGCACCTGTCGGGTCTCCGCCGCCAGCGCGGCAAGGACGGACCAGCATTCGAGAACAGGGCCATCAACAGGTTCGCCGCCGGGGTCGTCGGGCATGAAGTGATCGGCGAACCAGGCACCGTCCCATCCGGACTGGTCGCAATGCACGACCACGTCCCGGACGTCGTTCCACGGGCGCTGCGGGCTCGGCCAGACGCTGAATCGCATCTCGGGATCCTAGAGGCCCGACGGTGGCGGGTCCCGCGGCCGAGGGTCACCGACGCGCCCATGGGCAGCGACAAGAATCGGCCCATGCAAGGGCAGCTCATGGGCGTCGACGGCACCTTGACCGACGCCACCGCCGATGCGGTGAGACAGAAGATCGCGTCGGGCTCGTTCTTCTGGCTCGACCTGATCAATCTCGACGCCGAAGGCAGCGACCTGCTGACCAACGCGTTCCACTTCCACCCACTGGCGGTCGAGGACGCCGAGAATTTCGGCCAACGACCCAAGCTCGACGACTACGACGACTTCTTCTACCTGGTCGTCCACGGCGCGCAGGGCGACGGCGGCGGCACCATCGAAGTACATTGCTTCTACTCCGCGAAGTTCCTCGTGACCATCGAGCGCGGCCAGTGCTCGCAATTCGACGAGGTGCGCACGCGTGCCGCCATACGACGCCAACAAGGCGGCGGCAACAACATCATGTTGCTCTACCGGATCATCGATTCGCTCATCGACAGTTTCTTCCCCGTCCTGTCACGGTTCGACGACGAGATCGATTCTCTCGAAGACGCCATCCTGGCCAAGCCCACCGAAGAACAGCTGGGTACGTTGTTCACGATGAAGCGCTCGTTGGTGGGTCTGCGCAAGGTGATCACCCCCCAGCGCGACATCTTCGGCACCCTGGCCGTGAGCGAATCGGGACTCCCGGGGATGACGACGGACGCCGAGAGATACTTCCGGGATCTCTACGACCACCTGATCCGGATCAGCGACCTCGTCGACAGCTACCGGGATCTGCTCAGCGGGGCCATGGACACGCACCTGTCAACCGTCTCCAACCGCCTCAACCAGGTGATGAAGCAACTGACCATCATCGCCACCATCTTCCTACCCCTGAGTTTCATCACCGGTTTCTTCGGTCAGAACTTCGCGTGGATGATCGGCCGCATCACCAGCCTGCCGGCCTTTGTCGGACTCGGGATAGGCCTCCAGATCATCGTGGCCGTCGGTCTGCTGGTGATGTTCCGTCGGCGCAGCTGGTTGTGAGCCCGGTGACCGCGCGTCGGCGGTGACCGTCTTCGGCTTCCTCCACACCGCCGACGTCCACGTCGAGGTCTTCACCGGGCTTCTCACCGACATCTCCCCGGGGGACGGCGCGCTCCACGTCGTCGATCCGAGCCTCCTCACCGACGCCGCCCGGCGCGGCGCAGTCGACGACGATCTGCGCGCCCGGATCGGTGACCACCTGCGGGGACTGCGGGCCCAGGGAGCGGTCCGCGTGGTCTGCACGTGCTCCACCATCGGAGGCGCCTCGGAGGAGATCGGCCGCCACCTCGGAATCGACGTCCTACGCGTCGACCGGCCCATGGCCGCGGCGGCGGTGGCGGCCAGTCGCCGTATCGCCGTGGTGGCCGTCGTCGCGAGCACCATCGGCCCCACCCGCGATCTCCTCCACCAGACCGCCGCCGCCGGTCGACGCGTCACCGTCCTCGACGCACCCTGCCTCGGGGCCTGGACGTACTGGGAGTCCGGCGACCATGACCGCTACTACGCCACCCTCGCCTCCCACCTCGAGTCACTCGGCGATGCGTTCGACGTCATCGTCCTGGCCCAGGCCTCGATGGCCCCGGTCGAGGAACTCGTCCAGGTGACGCCGCTCGTCCTGAGCAGTCCCCGGACCGCCGTCATCGCACTCGTGGACCGCCCCTAGCGGTCACCGGGATGAGGTGGACTCGCCCCGCGGCGGCGGGTCGTCGTCGGACGGGAAGCGCTCATGTGACGGGGATCAGGGGCGCCTCCGCCGGTCGCGGTTCGACCGGCGCGCCGGCCACCGGCCCTTCGACGTCGACCTCCACACCCAGGGTGGGCACCATCCGGTCGAGCCATCGGGGCATGTACCAGTTGGCCCGGCCGAGCAGCTCCATGACCGAGGGGACCAGCACCATCCGCACCAGGCTGGCATCGATGAGGATGGACGCGGCCAGACCGAGCCCGAAGACCTTGAGCACCCGCAAGGGGTCACCGATGACGAACGACCCGAAGACGCAGATCATGATGGCGGCGGCGGCGGTGATGACCCGGGCCGTCTTGGCCAGGCCGTCGGCCACGGCGGTGGCGTGTCACCTGTGTCCGCAGCCACTCCTCGCGCATCCTCGAGAGCAGGAACACCTCGTAGTCCATCGACAGACCGAACAGGATGGTGAACATCATGAGCGGGATCCAGGGGTCGATCGGCCCCGTGCTCCCGATCCCGATGATCGAGCCTCCCCATCCCCACTGGAACACGGCCACGATGACGCCGTAGGCGGCCGCCACCGACAAGAGGTTCATCACGGCCGCCTTCACCGGTATGACCACGGACCGGAAGACCGCCATCAGGAGGAGGAAGGCGAGCACGATGACCCCGCCGATGACCCAGAACAGACGCGAGGAGAGATAGCTCGCGGCGTCGACCCCCCCGGCCGTCTCCCCGCCCACGAGCACCTTGACCTGCGTCCCGGCCGTGGCCGCGGGAATGACCTCATGGCGCAGGGTCGACACCAACGTGGCCGTGCTGGCCGCCTGCGGCGCCGTCGTCGGGTAGGCGATGATCACGGCCGTCGTCCGATCGGCGTTGAACTGCGGCGCCGTGGTGAAGGCCACGCCGGGGGTGGACCGCAGCGCCGCGTCGAACGACGCCACTGTCGTATATCCGGCGCCTCCGCTGCCGGCCGGTACCTCGGCGGCGAGGACCAGGGGACCGTTGAACCCGGGTCCGAAGCCCTGGGCGAGGAGGTCGTACGCCTGTCGGGTGGTGAGACTCTGGGGATCGTTCCCGGCGTCGGTGAAAGCCAGGCGCATCGAGAACAGCGGAATGGCGAGCAGCCCGAGGACGGCCAGGGCGGCTAGCCCGGCGCTCACCGGATGGCGCTGGATCATCCGGCTCCACCGGTACCAGAAGCCACCACTGCCGGCCGTCGGCGCGCCCCGCAGGCGTCCGGGAAGATGCAACCGGTCGATGGCCGGCCCGGCGAAACCCAGCATGGCGGGGAGCAACGTGAGGGCCGCCGCCATGACGAGCAGGACGGCGGCGATCGCCCCCACCGCCAACCCTTCCATGAACGGGAGGTTCACGATGAAGAGCCCCAGCAGGGAGATGATGACGGTGCACCCGGCGAAGAGCACGGCGCGCCCCGACGTCGCCAGGGCGGCGGCCACCGCGGCGCGCGGGTCGCGTCCCTCGCCCAACCCCTGTCGGAAACGGGTCACGATGAACAGCGCGTAGTCGATCCCCACACCCAGACCGATCATGGCCAGCATCTCGGGGGCGAAGATGGGCACGTTGAGGACGTGGCTCAGAAGGTCCTGGAGAGCGAATCCGATGGCGATGCCGAACAGGGCGGCCATGATGGGCAGACCCATGGCCACCACTGACCCGAAAGCGATGAGCATGATGATCATGGCGGCGGTGATCCCGATGCCTTCGCTGGGCCCCGGTTTTGGCGCCACCACCTTTCCGATCACCTGACCGCCGAGCTCCACGTCGTAGCCGGGCCGGGCGAAGGACCGCGCCGTGTCGACCAGCCGGGTGACCGAGCTGTTGGCCACGGTGGCCTCGTCCCTGTCGAACTGCACCACGGCGAAGGCGATCCGCCCGTCGGACGAGACCTGGTGGACGGCTCCGGGTGCGAAGGGGCTCGTCACGTCGGACACGTCGGGCAGCGTCCCCAACCGGGCGACCATCTCGTTCGTCCGGGCCACGTCAGCCGGGCTGTCCACCGCCGCCGTCGTATGGATGACGACATAGGCGGTGGTCCCCGCCGTCCGGGGAAAACGTGCCGCCAGGATGTTCTCGACCCGCTGCGATTCGGAGTTCCCCGAGGAGAAGCTGTCCTGGTAGCGGGTGCCCACCGCCTGGGAGACGGCCGTCAGGGCGATGATCCCGAGGATCCACAGGCCGAGCACCCGCCACCGGTGGTCGTAGCACCAGCCGGCCAGCCGGCCGAGGAAGCTCTGCTCCGCCGCGGACGGGGGGCGGAGGCCCCCGCTGGCGCGGGACGGGGACGGGGGGCTAGAACTCATCAGTGATGATTTCTAGCACAGCCGGCCGCACCGTCGACACCTCGTGATGGTCCGGGCCGGACGGCGTCCCGGTAACGTCGACACACGGGCCGAGATCGTGGCCGCGGCGCGCACCGCCTTCGCCGAACTCGGCTACGAGCGGGCGAGCATCAGGGGGATCGCCAAGCGGGCGGGTGTGGATCCGGCTCTGGTCCACCACTACTTCACCGACAAGTCGGCGCTGTTCATCGAGACCATGGACCTCCCCATGGACCCGCAACGGGTCCAGGCGGAGGTGGTGGCCGACGGACGGGCCTTCTCCGGAGAGCGGCTGGTGGAGCGCTTCCTCGCCCAATGGGAACACGGTCCGGGTGACGGATCGGCGTCCTTCCTCACCATGGTCCAAGCGGTGGCCGCCTCGCCGCGCACGGCCGATGCCATGCGCGAGTTCCTGAGTGACCGCCTCTCCCCCCACGGCACACCGGACGACGATGACGGCACCCAGAGCCGTCGCCGGGCTCTCATCTCCTCGCAGCTCCTCGGTCTCGGATGGGCCCGCTACGTCATGCGCGTCGAACCCATCGCCACGGCCGATCGCCACGACGTCGCCCGCTGGGTGGGACCGACCATCGACCGCTACGCCTCCGGTGAGACGCCCCCCGATTCGGCGTCGCTGTAGGCTCCCTCCCCATCGACGTCGGGAGACACCATCGACGACGCGCCGCAATCGCTCTGGCGCTGTCCGTCATCGCTTCCCTGTCCGCCTGCAGCCGCGGGGCGGGCGACACCGCACGCGTCCGGCGCCTCCGCACCGTCACCGCCGGCGGTGCCCCGTCCCTTCGGGACGCTCACCTGCGCCCCGCGCCACGGCATCCGCTTCTGCCCCGGTGGAACCGGCGGCGGCCACGACCTGCGCATCCCCAGTTTCGACGGGGTACCGCTCGACGCCGACGTGGCCCTGCCGGCGACCGGGAGGGGACCGTTCCCCCTCATCGTGATGCTCCACGGTCTGGGGGGGAGCAAGTCCGACTGGGAGGTCGCCACCGACGACGGCGCCATCGACGACGTGACGATGGCGGAACGGGGCTACGCCGTCCTGATGTACACGGCACGCGGTTTCGGTGACTCGTGCGGCACCTCCTCCTCACGCGCCGACACCCCGGCGTGCGCCAAAGGGTGGATCCACCTGGCCGACCAGAGATACGAGATCCGCGACACCCAGTATCTGGCCGGCCAATTGGTCGACGAAGGGCTCGTCAAGCCGGGGATCGCCGTCACCGGGGTCTCCTACGGCGCCGGCCAGACTCTCGAGCTGGCGACGCTGGCGAACCGGGTGCGCCTGCCCGACGGCCGTCTCGCCCCGTGGACGAGCCCCGTGCACCACGTGCCGATGTCGATCGCCGCCGCCTACGCCATGTGGCCCTGGGACGATCTGGTGACCGCCCTCGTCCCGAACGGCGCGCTGCTCACGTCGCACTACACCCCGGCCGCCGATGATCTGTCGCCCGTCGGCGTCGAGAAGCAGAGCTGGAACACGCTCCTCTACGGCGTCACCACCGGGTTCTACCTCGCCCCACCGGGCGCCGATCCGAGCGCCGACGTCACGTCGTGGTACCGGGCCGCCAGCGCCGGCGAGCCCTCCTCGGCCACCGACGCCTCCGCCCTCGAGGAACTGCAGACATACCACTCCGCCATCGGCATCCCCCTCCCCACCGGCGGCGTACCACCGCTCGTCATCCAGAACGGATGGACCGACACCTTGTTCCCAGTGTCGGAGGCTCTCCATTTCACCGAACGCCTCGACGCCGCCGGGATCCCCCACCATCCCCTCCTGCTCATCTTCGACGACTACGGCCACGGCTGGGCCCAGACGAAGCCGGCCGACATCCGCCGCCAGGACGCGGCCACCCTGGCGTTCCTCGACACGGTGATGCTCCACCACGGTGTCCCCCGCACGAGCGTCCTGGCCGTGGGCCAGACCTGCCCCGCCACGGCAGCATCGTCCCCGGTGCTCACCGCACCGTCGTGGGCGGGCCTGACGACGGCGACGCTCGAGCTGTCGGCCCCGGGCGCGCAGAGCGTCACCTCCGCCGGCGGTAGCCCGGCGGTGTCGGCTGCTCTCAACCCCGCCTACGCCAGCGCCCTCTGTCATGGCCTGTCCGCGACCCGCGAGCCGGGCACCGCCGTCGTCCAGCGACGCGTCACCCGCGCCACCACCCTCATCGGGGCCCTCCAGGTGACGGCCCACCTGCACGTGGTCGGGCCCTTCCCCGAAATGGTCGGCCGCCTCTGGGACATCGGTCCGTCGGGCGCCACCCGCCAGATCATCGAGGCCGGTGTGGTCCGCCCCGACGTCAACCAGTCGGCCGCGGTGGGCACCGACCCCACCGGCGACACGACGGTCACCTTCGACCTCAATCCCAACGAATACACCGTCGCCGCCGGTGACACTCTGGAGCTCGAACTGGTGGGGAGCACCGCCCCGTGGTTCCGCCCGTCGAACGGGACCTACACGATCACGGTGACGAACCTCCACGCCACGATCGGGACGCACTGACCGTCGTCCCCGTTCACCGCGACCAGGTTGCCGTGCGGTGTTGACACGACGACAAATCAGTAGCGTCATCTGAGTGCCGACGCAGATCGAAAAGGCCGACCGGTTCCTCTCGCTCCACCACGGCCCCCGGCCGCTGCTCATGCCCAATCCGTGGGACGTCGGATCCACCAAGCTCCTGGCCTCGCTCGGGTTCGAGGCCCTGGCCACGACGAGTAGCGGATTCGCGGCGACGCTCGGTCGCCTCGACGGGTCGATCTCCGCCGACGACGCCCTGGCCCACGCCCGGGCGATGGTCGACGCCACCGACCTACCGGTCTCGGCCGATCTGGAGAACGGTTTCGCCGACGACCCGTCGGCGGTGGCCGAGACCGTGAGACGCGCCGTGGCGTGCGGGCTGGCGGGCTGCTCGATCGAAGACTCCACCGGCGGCGGGCCGTCGCCGGTCTACGACCTCGTCCTGGCCGCCGAACGCGTCGCCGCGGCGGCGGAGGCGGCCCACTGCGGAGATCTCCATCTCGTCCTGACGGCGCGGGCGGAGAACCATCTCCACGGACGCCACGACCTGGCCGACACCATCGCCCGGCTCCTCGCCTACCAGGACGCCGGGGCCGACGTCCTCTACGCCCCCGGGGTGACCCGCCCGGACGACATCTCCCGCATCGTCGACAGCGTCGACCGGCCCGTCAACGTCCTCGCCCTTCCCGGCGCCCCGACCGTGAGCGCACTAGCCGCGGCGGGCGTCAGTCGCATCTCGGTGGGCGGGGCATTCGCCTTCGCCGCCCTCGGAGCCGTCGTCGAGGCGTCACGCGAGCTGATCGACGACGGGACGTACGGGTTCTGGGACCGCGCCGGTCCCGGCGCTCGTGCGGCACGGGCCGCCTTCGGTGGTTGACACGATCGCACGGGGTAGCCTGCGAGAAGGGCGCCACCCGGTCAAGGAGTTCTGATGTCGGCAATTTCCGCATACGATCTCGAGCTGCCTGAGCTCGAGACGGCCGGTCTGGAGCGGCCCGAGGTGTTGGCCGCCATCCGCCGAGCCCGTGCCCAGCACTGGTTGGCCCGGACACCCCTCGGCTTCATGCTCTCCGACTACCGCGACGCCGTGGCCGTGCTCCGGGACCGACGGTTCCATTCGGCGCTGTCGCTGATCCCCCAGATGGCCGGACTCGAGCCCGACAGCTACATGCAGAGCCGCCGTCGGTCCATCCTGTCCATGGAGGGCGACGAACACGCCCGTCTCCGACGCCTGGTGGCGCCGGCGTTCACCCCGGTGTCGACCGACCGGCTGCGCCCGTTCATGCGCGACGTGATCTCCGGGTTGGTCGACGACGTCGTGGCCCAGGGCCGCTGCGAATTCGTGTCCGACATCTGCGAGCCCTACCCGATCCCGATCATCTGCGAGCTCCTGGGTGCGCCCAAGGAGGACTGGAAGCTCTTCTCAGAGTGGGCCACGGACATCTTCAAGATCTTCAACCAGGACCTCGCCGCCGATCTCCCGGCCATCGAGCGCGCGTCGGGAGAGCTCGAGGCGTACGTGCTGGCCATGATCGAGCAGCGCCGCAGCCGACCGACCGACGATCTTCTCAGCACCCTCATCGCCATCGAGGAGGCGGGAGACCGACTCTCGAGCGACGAGCTGGTGATGCTGACTGAGGCGGTTCTGATGGCGGGAACCGACACCACCCGCAATCAGCTGGGTTGCAGCGTGGCCCTGCTCACCGAGCACCCCGACCAGTGGGCGCTGCTCGCCGATCGGCCCGAGCTCGCTCCCCGGGCGGTGGAGGAGAGCATGCGCTACCTGGGCGCGGTCCGGGGAACGGTCCGGGTCGCATCCGAGGACATCGAGTACCGAGACGTTCTCTTCCCCGCCGGGACCATCGTCTCCGTGGCCCTGGCCGGGGCCAACATGGACTCGACCGTCTTCGCCTCTCCCGACATCTTCGACATCACCTGCGAACGCGATGCCCTCCAGATGACCTTCGGCTCGGGCATCCACTTCTGCATGGGCGCGGCCCTGGCCCGGGCCGAATTGCAAGAGGCGCTCCCCCTCCTCGCCCGCCGCCTGCCCGATCTCGTCGGCGACGGGCCGGTGGAGTGGAAGCCGTCCACCTTCGGCATCTGGGGACCGGCCCGACTCCCGCTTCGGTTCACTCCCCCGACCTGAACGAAGGCGTCGACGACTAACCCACGTCCAGACAGGTGTCCCACGCCTCCCGGAGCCGCTCGACTCCCTCCCGCAGGATCGCCGGAGGAGCGGCGAACGAAAGGCGGATCCGGTCGGTATGGCGGTCGGACACCGACAGCGGCGTGGCGGTGGCGACAGCCACCCCGTGGCGCAGGGCGACATGGGCGAAGCGCTCGGCGTCGACACCGCCCAGGCTCACCCAGATCGACAGGCCGCCGGCCGGTTCGGTCCAGTGCCAGGCGCCCAGTCGGTCGGCGAGGGCGGCGGCGAGCACCTCGTAGCGATGACGCAACTCCGCGGCCCTCGTGAGCCAGACTCCCGGCTCACCGGCGAGCATGCGTTCGGCCAGCATCTGGCTGACCGCCGAGGTCCCGAGGTCGCTCGTGGCCTTGACCCGGGCGAAGCGCAGGGCCAGGGCCTCGGGAGCCCGCACGAAACCGAGCCGGAGACCGCCCCACAGGACCTTGCTCAACGAGCCGACCACGACCACTGACGCCTCCGGGCAGAGGGCGGCGACGGGGGGCGGGGCGGACCCCCAGCACAGATCGGCGAGGGCGAGATCCTCCACCAGGGGGACCCGGTAGCGGCGGACGAGCTCGGCCACGTGTCGGCGACGGGCCGCCGGCAGCACGGTCCCCGTGGGGCTCTGCACCGTCGGCTGCAGGTAGACGAGCGCCGGTCGGGCGGCCAGAGCCACGCCCAGCTCGTCCGGTCGCACCCCGTCGCCGTCCACGGGGACGCCGACCAGCCGGGCGCCGGCCTGGGCGAAGGCGGCGATGGCCCCCGGGTAGCCGGGGTCCTCGACCACGACCGTGTCACCGGGTCGGAGCCAGCATGCGGCGGCGGCACTGATGCCCTGCTGGGCGCCGGCCGTGACCACGACCTGGCCGGGCGTGGTGGGCAGACCCCATCCGGTGACCCGCTCGGCGATCAGGGCCCGCAGACCCGGCGAGCCCCACGGGCTGTACCCGGTTTCGGGCACCATGGCCCGGAGGTCCCCGGTGGACAGCGTGACGGCGGGCAGGCCGCCCGCATCGTGGAGGACCGAGATCGACAGGTCGATGACGGTCGATCGGGCACCGCTGCGCTCGACGAGGCGGTGGACGAGCCCCGACCCGTCCCGCCCGTCGGGAAGGCCCCACGCCGTCGGACCGGCGACGTAGGTGCCGCTTCCGGGGCGGCGTTCGACGAGGCCATCGTTCGTCAAGAGTTCGTACGCGGCCAACGTCGTACCCCGGCTCACGAACAGGGCGGTCGCCAGGGCCCGCTCCGAGGGCAGACGGAGGCCCTCGGCCAGGGCGCCGCTCTCGATGGCACCGGCCACCGCCCGAGACAGCTGACGAAACAACGGCACCGGTCCCACGGCCCAGTCCCCCAGGGTGCCCACCAGTCGCCGCAGGTCGGCTGTTCGTGCCACTTTGGCAGAAGTGGATCTGTCTGTCATGGACCACTTACGCCACATTGGGTCGCAGTGAACCAGTCCCTGACATCCGGGGTGGCGTCGACGGCGGCGGCTCGCATCAGCTCCTCAGCGATCCGGGAGCTCCTGGCCCTCGTGGACCGACCGGAGGTCATCTCGCTCGCCGGTGGCCTTCCCTCACCACGGCACTTCCCGGTGCAGGAGACGTTGACCGCCGTCGGTGACCTGCTGCGCGGTGACCCGGGGGTGTTGCAGTACTCCTCGACCGAGGGCGACCCCGCCCTCAGGGAGTGGATCGCCGCCCGCCACGGGGCACGGCCGGATCAGGTTCTGGTCACCGCCGGCTCCCAACAGGCGCTCGACCTCGTCGCCCGGGCCACGCTCGAGGTGGGTGACCCCGTCGCCCTGGCCGACCCCGGGTACGTGGGCGCCATCCAGGCACTCCGGTTGAGCGGGGGCTCCTTGGTGGCGGTGCCCACCGATGGGCATGGACTGTGCGTGGAGGTGCTCGAAGAGCGTCTCGCCGCCGGATTGCGTCCCCGACTGGTCTACGTGGTCCCCAACTTCCACAACCCCACCGGCGCCACGCTCTCGGTCCGGCGCGCCCGGCGGCTCGCCCAGCTGGCCGATCGCTTCGGATTCCTCATTGTCGAAGACGATCCGTATGGCGAGATCCGCTTCTCGGGCCAGGCCCCGCCGCTACTGGCCACCCTGACCGAACGGGTGGTGTCGATCGGGACGATATCGAAGGTGCTCTTCCCGGGCCTCCGGGTGGGTTGGATGGTGGCGCCGATGTCGTTGGCCCCGTCGCTGGCGCTCGTGAAACAGGCGGTGGATCTCCACACCTCGACGTTGGCCCAGAGCGTCGCCCTCCATCTGCTCACCCGACCCGGTTTCCTTCCGGACCACCTGGCGGCCCTCCGTGGTCATTACGAAAGCCAGGCGCGCGTTCTGCGTGGTGCGCTGGCCGACGCATTCGGCGACGTTCTCGAGGTCGCACCGCCCGAGGGCGGTCTGTTCCTGTGGGCCCGGGTACGGCGCCGCGGCGTCGACACCGAGGCGCTTCTCCCGAAAGCGGTCGACCAAGGGGTCGCCTACGTTCCCGGTTCGGCCTTCACGGTGGCCGCACCGCACCGCGCCAGTCTGCGGCTCTCGTACGCCACCGTCCCCCCTGAAGGTCTGGTCGAAGGTGCCCGTCGCCTGGCCACCGTCATGCTCGACGGTGACGATCGTGTTGCGCATCGTCGGGCGCTCTCCGCCCGACGCGCGCCCACATCAGGCTGACGCTCCCGTCAACCACACCGCGCACCGTGACCTCTGACCCCGGAACATGACACCTGGTCACGGGCGTGGCGGCCGGTCCCGGGAACGACCGACCGCTACAATCGGGCGCAGACGCCCTCCGGGGCGCCGTCGTGGAGGGGATGATCCTGTGGCCGTTGTCACCAGCGGAGACGTGACGGACACCTCGGCCGCGGCTCCGGGGCTCGACGACCCCATCACCGACGACGAGCTCACCGCCCTCGCCCTCGCCGCTGACCCGGATGCGCCTCCGGATCCGCAGGCAGTCCCGTTGTCGGTCTACCTGGCCCAGGTCCCGGGACTACTTCCCCAGTGGTACATGCCGCAGGCGACCGCCTCGTGCGGCAGCCGGTGGCGGACGTCGATCATCCTGGCCGTCATCTTCGCCTTCGTCCTGATCGAGGCCTGGGGACTCTGCAGCACCTACGGTCAGGTCGTGCTTGCCTGAACCGGACGGATCCTCGCACCCGTCGAGGTCCGGCCCACCCATGACCGCCAGCGCCAGCACACGAGTCATCGACCCTGACCTGATCCAGACGTGAACGACCCGCTGCGGGCCCAGCAGATGGTGCGCCGCCAGGTACGGCGGCGTCGGAGATGGCGCCGCGTCCGCATGGCGTTTCTCGTCGTCATGGCGGCAGCCGTGGTCGTCGGCGCCGCTTACGGCATCGACCGACTGGCGGTCGTGGTCCACAAGTTCTATGTCGAACACCATCACTCGCCACCGCGGGCGACGGGGGTGACCAAGACAGCCACCTCGACGACCACCACCTCGGTGCCGGGACCGGCTCGATGCCAAGGCCTACAACTCAGTGCGGTCGTATCGGACTGGCGCGAGACGACCGGAACCGTCGAAGAGACGGTGTCATTCAGCAACATCTCGGCGTCACCGTGCACCATCGGCGGCTACCCCCGGCTCGGTGCGGGTGCCCAGAACGGGACCCCCCTACCGGCGCCGAACGCCGACCTGGCCTCGCTCACCTCTCCCGCGGCCGCCGGTAGCACAGCGGCGCCGGCACCGGTCACCCTCGCCCGTGGAGCCCGCGCCTCGTTCGAGCTCGCCTTCGCCAACACCTGTGATTCCGTACTCCAACCGGGCGAGGCCACGACGGGCGGGCCGAACCAGTGCTACGCCGGGGTCTGGCTCGAGGTGACGCCGCCGCAGGGGACGAGCCCGCTTCTGGTGACGCAGCCGGTACGCCTCACGTACGCCACCGCGGGGTTCCAAGTGGGGCCCATACAGGCGGGCGACGGTCCGCCCCTTTCGGGGCAGCCGCCGCCCACCAGTCCGACGACGTCGTCCTCCCTACCGTAGGAGGACGACTAGCGCCTGCGAGCCGTCGCCTTCTTCACGGTCCGACGAGCCGGCGCCTTGCGGGCCGGCGCCTTACGGGCCGCCGTCTTCTTGGCCGCAGGCCTCCTGGTCGGAGCCCGACGCGCGGCGGTCTTCCGAGCCGGTGCCTTGCGGGCCTTCGCCACCGTCTTCACGGGACGGGCCGCCGGGGCCGCGCTCTTGCCCGCCGCACGAACGGCCTCGTCGCTGGTCGGCCACACGCCACGGACCAACCTGGGCGCCCCTCCGGGGGCCATGACCGCATCCTTGAACGCCTTCACCGGGGTGATGCGAGCCTTCTTCGAGGCCTTGATCCGTATCGTCTCTCCGGTGGCGGGGTTGCGGCCCATGCGGGCCGGACGGTCGACCTTGACGAATTTCGCGAACCCGGTGATGGCCACCGGCTCCCCTTTGGACACCACCGCGGTGACGACGTCGGTGAAGCTCTCGAGGACAGTGGACACCGTTTTGAGATCCACATCCGCCTGAACAGCTACTGCTTTTGCCAGCTCTCGTTTATTCATGGGCCCCATTGTGTCCTACCGGGCCGCCGCGGGGGTGCTTCCCCCCATCGGGCGCCGAGGGTCCGATCAGGAGCGTGGGCCGGAGCCCAGTCCGGAGGGCTCCCGGCACCGGCCGACGGGGTCGGCGCCGGTCCCCGTCCCGGAGACCGGTGGTCGGCGTACAGGCCCCGGACCCCAGGTCGGCCCCGGTCGCGACCGGGGAGATCGCCGGCGGAATCGGGTTGCGGTGGAGCCCGGCGGCGAGCCGACCGATCCCGGCCGTCAGGGGAGCCGTCAGGAACGGCCCCGCCGCCTCAGGGAAATACCACGGGGAGGACGCGCGGCCCGCGCACCTGGCCGCCGGCCCACGTGATCTCCGCACCCACGGCCAGGTGGAATTCCGGGATCCGACCGAGCCACTCCTCGAGTGCCACCCGCAGTTCCATGCGGGCCAGGTTCGAGCCGGCGCACCGGTGGATCCCCGACCCGAACGCGACATGGCGGTTGGACGCCCTGTCGAGCACCACCCTGTCGGCGTTCTCGAAGATCGCGGGATCGCGGTTGGCAGCCGGAAAGCTCATCAGAACCTTGTCGCCCGCCTTCATCGGACAACCGCCGAACTCGACGTCGGTGGCCACGACGCGCGCCATCGTCACCGGTGAGTAGGCCCTGAGGAGCTCCTCGACAGCGAGAGGCATGAGCCCGGGATCGGCGACCAGGCGGCTCCGATCGGAATCGTGGGTGGCCAGGTGCCACAGCGACGATCCGATCGCGCTCCAGGTTGTATCGACACCGGCCATGAGCACGAGGGCGGCGATTCCGAGGACGACGCCGTCGTCGAGCGGCACGCCATCGATATCGCTCTGGAGCAGATGGCTGAGCAGATCGTCTCCCGGACGTGCACGTCGCTGCTCTATCTGTCCGCCCAGGTAGTCGATGAGCTCCTCAATGGCGTGCACGCGCCGGTCCATGTCGTCGGCGAACTCGAGGACGTCACGGACCCATCCCGTGAACGTGTCGGCCCGCTCGGGCTGGACGCCCAGGATGTGGGCGACCACCCGGACAGGGATCTGCTGGGCGTAGTCGGCGGCCGCGTCGGCGCGACCCTGACCGACGAACTCGTCGATCAGGGTGCGACACAGATCCCGTGTCAGACCTTGGTACCTCCGGACACGCTGGTGGGAGAACCACGGAAGAATCAAGCGCCTCGTCCAGGTGTGCAGCGGCGGATCGGCCGCGATGGGAAGGAAACCGAGGGGAAGGACCGAACCCTCAGGACGATCGACGTCGAGGGGGACGACCATCACGTCGACCGAGCTGAAATTCCCCGGATCGTGAGCGATGGCGATGACGTCGTCATACCGGGTCGGGAGCCAGTCGCTGCCGCGGCGACTGCTGTGCGCGATCGGGCATCTCGTGCGGAGCTCGTCCCACACCGCGAACGGCTCGGAGACATACCCCGACTCGAGAACATCGAAGTCGGTGGCCCAGTCGCTCACCGGAGCCGTCCTGTTCGTCGTCACCGTGGAGAGGACGCTCCCGCCGGTTCCGTCGCTCACCGCGGCCGCCCGGTCGGACACAACACCGACACCTCGCCCCTCCGGTTCCATCGTCATCCCCTCGGGCCTCTCACCTGGCACGTTGCCGATATCACAAGAGGTGCCCTTATATCGACACACATCCGGCCGGAACTTGAACGCCGGTCCTGTCGACGCGCCCCCTCGACGGCGTCCCGACGGACGTGTGTGACGAAGACCTCGGCGTCGGTGACCGGGAGCGCAGGGAACGCATGACGGCGACACGGTCTTGGGAGTCCCCACCAGCTCTCGTCGCCTCCGGTTGCGAGCGGGAGTCCACGCACCACCGATTCCGGCACCGACACCTCCGTCGGACGCGCCACCGTGTGGCTCTGAGTCGGGCAGGAATGGAGAAGTTCGACGGCCGACTACGTTGAGGGACAGTGTCTGTCTGCCCCAGCTGCGAGGCCGCCAATCCCGACGGGAACCTGTTCTGCGGTCACTGTGGAGCGGAGCTCGGCGCACCCGCATGCGCGTCGTGCGGGGCCACCAACCCCGAGGGCCAGCGGTTCTGCGGACACTGCGGAGAGCCGCTCGACGATGCCGCCGTCAGAGTGACGGCGCCAGCGGTCGAGGAACGCAAATTGGCGACCATCCTGTTCGCCGATGTCGTCGGCTTCACGTCGTTCGCCGAGCGGACGGACCCCGAAGTCGTGGCCCGTATCGTGGATGCGGCCTTCCGCCAGCTGGCCGAGGTCGTGGCCGACCACGGCGGCACCGTCGACAAATACATGGGCGACTCGATGATGGCGGTGTTCGGGGTCCCCGTGGCCCATGACGACGACGCTGAACGCGCTGTCGCCGCCGGCCTGGCCGTCCGAGCGCTCGGAGGTGACCTGTCGTTCTCGATCGGGATCAATTCCGGCGAGGTGATGGCGACGTCGGTCGGCCGGGCCGACGAAGTCACCGTGATCGGGGACACGGTCAACGTGGCCGCCCGTCTGGAGAAGGTGGCGGCGCCCGGAGAAGTGCTCTGCGGACGGTTGACGACCGAATTGGCGGGCCGCGGAATCTGGTTCCGCGAGCGTCAGCCCGTGCTGCTCAAAGGCAAACAGGAACCGGTGGGGGTGTGGGAGGCCGTCGCCCTGCGGCCGGTCGACGCCGAGCCGGCCGCCGACGGGCCCCAGTTGGTCGGACGCGATGACGAACTGGCATTCCTCACGGCGCAATGGCGCCGGGTGCGGCGAGATCACCAACCCCACTTCGTCCTCCTCTGCGGGGAGGCCGGTTCAGGGAAGACCCGATTGCTCAACGAGCTGGCGCGGGTCGGGGCCACCGGGGGCAAAGTGATCCGGGTGACGTACCCGGCCTACGGCACGATGGGAGGCTCGCGGGTGGCCGGCGAAATCATCCGCCAACTCGGACCGGCCCACGACAGCGAGGTCGACGCCAGGCTGCGGTCGATCGCCGGCGAGGTGGATCCGTCGTTGCAGGCGATCGATCCGGCCGCGATACAGCAGGAACAGCTCTGGGCCTTCGTTCGCCTGGTGCAGGAGAAGGGGACGGACGACCCGTTGTTGCTGATCATCGACGACATGCACCACAGCGGTGACCGCACCCTCGAGCTCCTGGGCGAACTGGCCGGCCGCTTGAACAACGTCGCCCTTCTCACCGTCCTGGCCGGTCGCACCGAGCCCGGGGAGTGGCTGACCAGGTTTCCGGCGGCGACGACGGTCCGCCTGGAAGCTCTCAGTCGGGCCGACGCCGTCACGCTGGCGGGGGCATTCGTCTGTGACAAGCCGCTGGCCCCCGAGGCCGCCGACTTCCTGGTCGATCGGGCCGGGGGCAACCCGCTGTACCTGCGAGAGCTGGTGGCGATGGCCCGTGCTCGCGGGTCCCTCGTCGACGACGGTGCCCTCTACCGCCTCACGACCCAACCCGCCGTCCCGGCCACACTGCAGGCGCTGCTCGCGGCCCGGCTCGATGCCCTCGAGCCGGGCCTCAAGCTCGGGCTCCAACATGTGGCCGTGATCGGTGAAGCCGCCACCGTCGAGCAGGTGTCCGGTCTGGGGTCGTCGGAGGCCCCGAGCACGTTGCGGTCACTGGTCGACGTCGGTCTCCTGCGACACGGTCCCGACGGTCGTTATGACACGGTCGATTCGCTCCTGCGCGAAGTCGCCTACGAGACACTCCCCCACAACCTTCGCGGGGAGCTGCACCGCCGGGCCGCCGGTATGGTGTCCACGCCCGAGGAGCGCGCCCGTCACCTCGACCGGGCCGCCACCTATCTTCCCGACGACGAAACGGCGGCGGCAGAGGCGGTCGACGCGTTGGTCGTGGCCGGCAGGGCCCTGATCCAGGCGTCTCGCCATCTCGACGCACTCCGCCTCCTCGAACGAGCTCTGGCACTGGGGTGCCTGCCGTCGTCCGCGCTGCTCGACCTGGCCAAATTGCAGGCCCAATCCAGCCGGGATCAGGACGCATTGCGCACGCTGGCCATGATTCAGGACGACCCCGACGATCCCACCGTGGCCATCGAACGCGACCACACGTCCGCCACCTCCAGGATGTTCTCGGATCCTTCCTCGGCGATTCCCGGTCTCCAGGAGGCCGCCCGTCGGTGGCATGAGCTCGGGCTAACGGACAAAGAAGCCTGGGCGCGTGGCAATGCCGGTGTGGCACATTTCAACCTGAGCCGGATGGAAGAGTCGGCCGACGAACTCGAGCATGCACTGAAGCTGTTCGAGCAGGTCGACGACCGGGCCGGCATCGTCGCCGTCTCGTCTTTCCTCTGCCTGGTGAAGCCGGCCGACCCGCGTGTGTCGACGTGGTTGGCCGACGCGCTCGAATTCGCCGACGCCGCCGGGGATCGTTCGAGACAGCTGAACACCCTGACCACTCTGGCCTGGAACCACTTCCTCCGCTCGTTCTGTGGGCGGCCGCAGGACATGGCCGAAGCCGAGGGATTCGCCCACCGCCTGACGGCCTTGGCCGACGAACTCGGGGCCCGCGACCAGGCGGTGCAGGGCTGGAGCCTCCTCACGATCATGGCCCGCCTGAGCGGACGCTTCGTGGACGCCGTCGAGCACGCCGAGGCGCTCCAACGGGCCACCGGCAACGTGCCTCACCGCGAGCCATGGCTCGGTTGGGCGGCGAGCTTCGCCGTCACCGTGGCCTGCGGGGCGTCGGACGCGGCGCCGCCGTTTCCCCCCGAGACATCGCTCGACCCCGTCGTCGGGTTGGCCGAACTCTTCGTCGAGGCCGAGCTGACCATGGCGGGACGGGTGGACGAAGCGCTGGCGCGCGTGGACAGAACTCCGCGCCCGGAGCTCGGGCCCATTGCCGATCTGGCCCGGGTGTTCCACGGTCTGGCCCTGGTGCTCGCCGGTCGGGGCAGCGAGGCTCGACCCTGGGTCGAGCGGGCCGCCGCGGCGGCCCGCGTCCTCAATGCGCCGACCACCGCGGCCGCGGCGGCGGCTCTGCTGGCCGAGATCGTCAGCGACACGACGGAACTACCGGCGCCTCCCGGTGTGGCCCAGGGCGTGACCGACGTTCTGGTCCTGCGGGCCTACGCCTCTCAGGGCGACGCCGATGCCGTCGATGCCCTGCGCGAGGCGGCCGGGGCACTCGCCATGCCGGGCTTGATGATCGGGACGTAGAGAGCGGTCGGTCCGGGGTCCGACACGACGGCGACGGCGGCGGCGACGGCGGCGTCAGAGGTCGTCGCGGTCAGGGAACGCCGGCACCACCACGGTCGGACTCGGTCTCGGTCCAGGCGCCGCCGGCGGCGGCCGACCGGCGGATGGCATCGAGGACGGTCATCATGGCCACGCCGTCGGCGAACGACGCCGGCGCCGGATCGGGTGCGGGCCCGTCGAGGATCAGGTCGCGGAAGGCGGCCGCCAGCCGCGTGTACGGGCCGTACTCGACACCGAACGTGATCATCCGTTCGTAGGTCGTCCCCACCGAGCCGGCCGGTAGCGCGGGAGCGGTGACCGTGGGCATGCTCTCGATGGGGGCCAGAGTCCGCACCCCGGCGGCCGACGCCACCTTGACGGTGGCTCCGACCCCTTCGATCCACCCCGTCGCCGTCGATCCGGTGACCCGGGTCTCCACCATGATCCCGTGGTCGGACGCCGTGCTCTGAAGTGTCCCGACGCAACCACCATCCATCTCGAAATGGACCACGAAACCGTCGTCGGCGCTCATGGGGCGGTCGACGACGTGGAGCAGCGACGCGCTCACCCCGCGGAACTCGCCCAGGGTGGCCCGGATCTGGTCGATGAGTTGGGAACCATGGGCGGCCAGCCATCCGCCGCTGGCCCGCGCGTCGCCCCACCAGTCCGGGACCACGGCGTCGCTCTGGGCCAGAACGGGCACGTGCATGAGCCAGGTGGCGATGCGCGGTTGCCCCAGGAGCCCGGCGGCCACCGCCCGCGCCAGGAGCGCCTGCCCGGCGTCGTAACGGAACTCGGTGCCCATGACATGAACCACCCCGGCCCTCTCGGCCGCGGCCAGTACCCGCCTCCCCTCGGCGGCGTCAGCGGCGAAGGGTTTCTCGCACAGAACGTGCTTGCCGGCGGCGATGGCCTCGAGGGCGAGATCGGCGTGGGTGAGTGGAGGGGTGGCGATCGTCACGGCCGCCACGCCCGCTATCCCGAGAGCCTCGCTCAGGGAGCCGCAGGCGCGGGGGACGTCGAACAGACGGGCTCGTTGCGCCGTCCGGGCCGCGTCACGTCCCACCACGGCCACGACGTCGAAACCGGCGGCCCGCAGTGCCCGGACATGGGTGAAGCACCCGAACCCGGTCCCGACGACCACGACACCGAGGCCACGGTGACCGCCGGCGTCACCCGATCCCGTCATGGGGCGACCCCGTCAACGACGTCGAGAAGCCGGCGAGTGGCATCGGCTGCCAGCCGGGCGGCGGCGTCGCAGCCGAGCGCATGGAGCTCGTCGGAGAAGACCTCGACACCCATCGGTGCGCGGGAATCGGCGGCCCGCAAGGCACCCAGGTAGCCCACGAGATCGAACTCACCCTCGCCCGGGAGACGGCGGTGGTGGAGGGTGGCGTCGACGAGATCGTCCTCGGCGAGCGTCGGTCCGTCGTCGATCTGGACGGCCAGAACCAGCGCGCCGGGCAGGGCGCCCAGCTGAGCCGGAGTGGTGCCGGTGCGGGCGCAGTGCCACATGTCGACGTTCAGCCCGCCGTTGGGTCGGTCGGCCAGGCGCACGATCTCGAGGGCCGTCTCCAGGTCGGGAACCTTCGACCAGGCCAGCCACTCCAGGTGCACGAGAAGGCCGTGGGCCGCGGCCCTGTCGCACAAAGCGGCGAATCCGGCGGCGCCCTCCTCGCGACTCCAGTTTCCGCCGAGGACGTCGGCGGCGTTGATCGAGCGGGCCCCGAAGAGCTCGGCGATCCGGAGGAGTTCGTCCTCGTCGTAGCGAAACACGTCGACCGGGTCGACCTCGGGCGGGATGTGGACGTCACGGGCACCGGGAGTCCACCACCAAGCCGGATCGAGCTCGGCCACGGCCAGACCGTGGTCGTCCACCATCGACCGGAGATCGGCGTCGCTGTGCCCTTCGTGGCGCGCGGCACGGTAGTCCCGGCCCCACAGCGATATGGCGCTGAATCCCGCCTTTGACGCCGCCTCCAGACGGTCGAGGAACGCCACACCTCTCGGCAGGGTACCCGAACAGAGAACGAGGTCGGTCGGTCCGAGAGCCGCCGGCATCACGAAGCCGCCTCAGCCATGCTTGTCCGACATCATCGGTGGGGAACCCTAATGGCAGGGAGGTGGCGATGACACCGGAGACGATGCAGGCGTGGGTGGTCGACACGCCAGGGCCGATCGACGGCAAACCCCTCCGACGCACCGAGCGTCCCGTCCCCCAACCGGCCCCGGGAGAGGTCCGGATCCGGGTACGCGCGTGCGGGGTCTGTCGCACGGATCTCCATCTGGCCGAAGGTGACCTGGCACCCAAGCACACGCGGGTCATCCCCGGTCACGAGGTGGTCGGCATCGTCGACGGCGTGGGACCGGGAGCGGGCCGGTTCGTCGAGGGCGACCGCATCGGCGTTCCGTGGCTGGCGCACACCTGTGGGGTCTGTCGCTTCTGCGCCGCAGGCCGCGAGAACCTCTGCATCGCGCCACGCTTCACCGGTTGGGACGTCGACGGCGGCTACGCCGACTACGCCGTTGTCGACGAGCACTATGCCTACGCGCTCCCGCCGACGTTCACCGACGAGGAGGCGGCTCCCCTCCTGTGCGCCGGGATCATCGGCTACCGAGCGCTCCGCCGGACCCAACTGCCGCCCGGAGGCCGGCTCGGGATCTACGGATTCGGTGCCTCCGCCCACCTCACGGCGCAGGTCGCCGTGGCCGAGGGAGCCCGCGTGCACGTGCTCACGCGAGCGCCGGAGGCCCGCACGCTCGCTCTCGAGCTCGGCGCCGCCAGTGCCGGTGACGCCGCCGACCCGCCTCCCGAGCCGCTCGACGCGGCAATACTGTTCGCTCCCGTCGGTACCCTCGTCCCGCCCGCGCTGACCGCGTTGGACCGGGGCGGGACACTCGCCATCGCCGGCATCCATCTGACCGATATCCCGGTGCTCAATTACGAGCGCCATCTATTCCAAGAACGGGCGCTGCGGAGCGTCACCGCCAACACCCGTCGAGACGGCACCGAATTCCTCGAGCTCGCGGCGCGCATCCCGGTCACGGTGGTGACCACCGCGTATTCCATGCACGATGCCGATCGCGCGCTCGACGACCTGGCTCACGACCGGGTCAACGGCGCCGCCGTCCTGATCAATCAGGATTTAGACGCGCCTTCGTGACGCCGGTCGGCTGGTCCGCCGGTCTGGTTCGCCTCGTGCCGGTCCGCCTCGGGTGGCCAGCGTCTGACCGCCCGAGCGCGGCACGTCGGGCGATCGTCGTCCATGATGGTGCGATGCGACTTCGTATCTTCGTCGAACCACAGCAAGGTGCAAGCTACGACGACCAGCTGGCTGTCGCCCGCTGTGCGGAGGAAGAGGGGTTTGACGCCTTCTTCCGGTCTGACCACTACCTGAAGATGGGGAATGCCGACGGCCTTCCGGGGCCGACCGATTCGTGGACGACCTTGGCCGGACTCGCCCGTGAGACACACTCGATCAGGCTGGGAACGCTCGTGACATCGGCGACCTTCCGCCTGCCCGGACCGCTCGCCATCACCGTCGCCGAGGTCGATGCCATGAGCGGTGGTCGGGTGGAGCTCGGTCTCGGCGCCGGTTGGTACGAGGACGAGCATCGCGCCTACGCCATCGCCTTCCCACCCACCAAAGAGCGCTTCGACCGCCTGCAGGAGCAGCTCACGGTCATCACGGGCCTGTGGGAGACACCGCTCGGTCAGACCTTCAGCTTCGAGGGCAGATTCTTCACGGTGACCAACAGCCCGGCGCTGCCCAAGCCGACCCAGCGGCCGCGTCCACCGATCATTGTGGGCGGCGGGGGCCCGAGGAGGACACCGGCACTGGCGGCCAGGTTCGCCGACGAGTTCAACGCACCCTTCCTCTCTCCCGAAGATGCCGCGCAGCAGTACGTCCGGGTCAACGAAGCCTGCGAAGAGATACAACGCGACCCCACGTCGGTCCGACACACGGCCGCCCTGATCGTCTGCTGTGGTGAAGACGACGCAATGGTCGCCCGTCGAGCGAAGGCCATCGGGTGGTCGGTGGACGACCTCAAGCGCTTCGGCGCTTGTGGTTCACCGCTGGACGTGGCCGAACGCATCGGCGAGTGGGGATCGGCGGGTGCCGTCACCGCATACCTGCAGATCCTCGATATGAGCGATCTCGATCATGTGCGGCTGATCGCCCGCGAAGTCGCTCCTCTCCTCGCCTAGGTACAGATCGGTATCCCGTCTCGGAACGGGACTCCACAACCGTCCGGGGCTACCGGCCGAGCGCGGCCCCCTCGGGGCTGCGGGGATCGGAGGCACCGGTGAGCGTGAGGTCGTCTCCGGCTCTCTCGACGGAGATGATCTGCGAGCATCCGACGTCGACCGGGTTGAGAGCGCCCACCACCCGGACGCGGTGCCCGCGGGCCTCGAGGCCTCCGTGCCACGGTGCCGGAGCGTTGAACTCCATGAGCAACGATTGGCTGGGTGCCTGCCAGAGCCGAAACGGCGGAGCCCCTGGTGCTTCGGGAACGACCCGTGCGGCCGAGATGGCGCTCGCCGGATCCTCCCCGGAGTGCAGGAGACGAGCGAGGAGCTGCGCCAGGATCTGCGGCTGTACGTCACCGCCCATGGTCCCGATCACGACGGCCAGCGAACCGTCCGGGCGCGTCACGAGCGCCGGCGAGAGTGTGTGGGAGGGACGGCGACGCGGACCGTAGGCGGCGGGATGCCCGGGCACGAGGTTGAAGCCCACACCTCGATTGTGGAGGAAGACACCCGTCTCGCCCACGACGATGTGGGCGCCGAAATCGAGGGCGTTGGACTGGGTCAGAGAGACCCCGAGGCCTTCCTGGTCGACGGCGCAGAGATGGGTGGTGTCCCCATCGGCCGACAGAGACGTGCCGGGCCACGCCGTTGTCGCCTCCCCTCCCGGGACCGCGGCGCGATCCGGATCGATGGACGCAGCTCGGATGCCGAGCCGGTCGACTGACAACAGGTCGACGCCGTTGGCCCCGTCGTAGAGGACCGCCGGACGATCGAAGCCGGCCGCCCGACCGGCTTCGGCGATCAGGTGCGGCCACAGGGGATCGGCGGAGTCGATGGGCAGTCCGACCTGCTCGGCGATCCAGACCGCCGCCAGGGTGACGTAGCCCTGGGATGGTGGGGGAACGGTCCAGAGATCGTGGCCGAAGGCACCCAGGGTCAGCGGTTCCGTCCACTCGGCCAATGGCCCCGACAGATCGTTCTCCGTGTACTCCCCCCGGCCCAGGTCGAGAAGGCCCCGGCCGAACTCTCCTCCGTAGAAGGTGTCGCGCCCGTGCGACGCCAGGTCCCGGAGAGTGCGGGCGATGCCCGGCAGACGGACGTGCTGCTGCGGTCGGAGCGGTCCGTCGGGGCAGAGCTGCGAGGCCCCGGGGATGTGGGCCACGAGGTGGCTGGCGAAGGCCAGGATCGTCGAAGCGACGAAGCCGTCTTCGGCCAACACGATCGCCGGTTCCAGGACCGTCGCCCACTTCAGGCGACCGTAACGCCCGTGCAGGGCCAACCACCCGTCGACAGCACCGGGGACCGGCACGCTCCTGATGTCGCCACGCAGCGGCATGTCGGCGTGTCCCTCGGCGCTCAGACGCTCGGGATCGGCTCCGGAACCCGCCCGGCCGACGGCCAAGAGACCCACGGGCCGTTCTCCGGGGGCCTTCACCATCGCCAGCACGTCACCACCGAGCCCGCAGAGATGCGGTCCGACCACCGCCATCGCCGCGGCGGCGGCCACCATGGCGTCGGCCGCGCTGCCTCCGCGACCGAGCATGGCGATCCCGGCGGCGGAGGCCAGTTGATCGGCGGCGGCCACCATCCCACGCGCCGCCACGCGCGGATGAAACGGAATCGTCTGGGTCACCTTGGCAGACTATGTCCTCGACGCGAGATGTCGCTCCGGTCGTCCCCGCCGACCGAGTGCCGTGCGAACGGCCTCCGCTCTTTGGTCGACACCGAGTACCGGGACGAAGCGGTGCTTCAAGAGTCCGGGAAGGCGACGGAGCCGCCGTCGGCGTCAGTCCGAATGATTCGACGCGCTCCGGGCGATGGTGCGGGCCAGGATACCGAGAGTGGCCCGCAAGGCGCCTTCCGATATCACCGGGAAGATGCCGGCCTCTCTCCAAGTCTCGTCGATGGACGACCAGTCGTAGTACGAGGTGACGAGCGTGCCCTCCTCGACCGGCTCCAAGGTGTAGCCATACACGTGACCGATCTGCGGGCGGATCTGGCCGAGGATCGTCCACGCGATCTCTCGGTCAGGAACGAACTTCGTGATGGTGACGGTGACGTCGTAACGACCCAGCGGATAGTCGTTCAGCGCTTCGCGATCCATGTGTACGACGAAGCTGTCGCCCTCCGCGGCGACTGGGTCGCCTGTGGCGTCCATCAGCATCCCCGAGCTGTCGATCGCCACGTGGCCCTTCGGGTCGCACAGGACCCGAAAGATCGTCGCCGGGTCAGCCGTGATGGTCCGCTCGACGCTCAACCGTTCAATGGCCACGTGCTCATCCTGCCACGCGATCAGGACCCCGGGGTCAAATGCGACGCCACGCCTCCGACAAGACGTCACGCAGGATTCCCACCATCAGGTCGATCTCGGGCTGGCCGCAGATCAGAGGGGGCGAGAGTTGGATGACGGGATCTCCCCGGTCGTCAGTCCTGCAGATCAACCCCGCTTCGAACAGCGCTCCCGACAGGAATCCGCGCAGGAGGAGCTCGCTCTCCCGGTCGTTCAAGGACTCCCGCGTTGCCTTGTCCTTCACCAGCTCGAGCCCGTAGAAGAAGCCGTCTCCACGCACGTCACCGACGATGGGGAGGTCCTCGAGCGTCCGCAGACCTTCCCGAAACGCGTCCTGAGTGCGACGAACATGGCCGAGGATGTCGTCGTGTTCGAAGACGTCGAGATTCGCCATGGCCACCGCGCAACTGACCGGATGGCCGGCGAAGGTGAATCCGTGAGAAAAGCTGTTGTCGCCATGCAGGAAGGGCTCGACCAGCCGATCGCTCGCGATCATCGCCCCCAACGGCGCGTACCCGCTGGTCAAGCCCTTGGCCACCGTGATGATGTCGGGCTGGTATCCGTATCGAAGAGCGCCGAACCATTCGCCGAGGCGTCCGAATGCACAGATCACCTCATCGGACACGAGCAGGACCCCGTAGCGGTCACATATCTCGCGCACGCGCTGGAAATATCCCGGGGGCGGGGTGAAACAGCCGCCTGCGTTCTGGACCGGCTCGAGATAGACGGCCGCCACGGTATCGGGCCCTTCACGTTCGATGCCCCGGCCGATCTCGTCCGCCGCCCACCGACCGAAAGCCTCGATGTCGTCGCCGTGCTCGGGTGCCCGGTAGAAGTTGGTGTTGGGAACCTTGATCGTTCCGGGCACCAGCGGTTCGAACGGCGTCTTGAGCGACGGGATCCCCGTGATGGAAAGGGCGCCCATGGTCGTCCCGTGGTAAGAGATCTCGCGGCTGATCACCTTCGTCCTGGCCGGTTGACCGATCAGCCTGAAGTACTGGCGGGCGAGCTTCCATGCGGATTCGACCGCCTCGGAGCCGCCCGTCGTGAAGAAGACCCGGTTGAGGTCACCAGGAGTGAGACCGGCGAGTCGCTCGGCCAGTTCAATGGCACGCGGGTGGGCGTAGGTCCATAGTGGGAAGTACGCGAGCTCACTCGCCTGCTTCGACGCCGCTTCAGCAAGCTCAGTGCGTCCATGGCCTATCTGGCTGGTGAACAGGCCCGCCAATCCGTCGAGGTAACGCTTTCCGTGTTGATCCCACACATACGCACCCTCACCTCGCACCATCACCGGCACCTCGTGGTGAGCGTCGTAGCCACCCAAGCGGGTGAAATGCATCCACAGGTGCCGCCGTGCACGATCGCTCAGCGAATTGTCCCCAGGGGCCTCGGTCACACTCGTTCGGTCTTTCATCTGGTCCCCGTGTCGGTCGATTCCGTATCGGGTCGGTACGGGGCCGTTCAGTCCCTACCCTCTTCCGTCGCGGGCCGGGGATGCGTCAAGCCGCCCGGTCCCAGCCACAACCCGAAGCTGGTGCACGAACCCAGATGCTAGCCCTGACCCATGCCGATCGCGATACTCGGCCAGCCGGGGCGCTTCCTGTCCTGCACGTCTCACCGCCATGTCCTCGGTGTCTCGCCTTCGCACCCACCATCTACGGAATCGTCTTGGGAGGACGGCCACCCGGGATCTCATGTCGTCGTCTCGACGTCGGCGCTCGCACGATCAACTCGCACCCCGGCCTGATGAAAAGGCTTGGAGTATCGTCCGGATCCAAAAGCAGATTGTCGGATTCGGCCCTGTCAAACCTGCGTCGGGTGACGACGCATCGGAGCTCGCCTTTGTCCGAGCGTCAGCGTCGCCGACCAGCGCGGACTTGCCGCGACACCCATTGGCAGATGATGACCCAGTACGCCACCGGAAATGAGAGGCTGTGTCGATGGATTGGCCGCTGCTCAAGGACCTGAATGACGAGGTCGGGCGCGCTTTTCTGCGCCAGACTCAGCGACGCCGCTTCGACCGTCGGCAGGTCCTGTTTCATGAAGGAGACCCGAGTGACGGGATGTTCCTCATTGAGTCAGGCTGGGTCGCCGTCCGCTTGACCACACCGCTCGGAGACGTAGCCACCCTTGCCGTGGTCGGTCCCCTGGAACCATTGGGCGAACAGTCGCTCGTCGAGGATGGCGGTCGGCGTTCAACGTCCGCCGTCACCCTCACACCGGTTGAGACCATCTATTTCAGTCGGGAGACGTTCGACGAGCTGCGCCAACTCCACCCGTCGATCGACCGTTTCCTGTCCACCCTCTTCGAAGACCGCCTGCGGCGAATCTCAGCGAGGCTGGTAGAGGCTCTGTACCTGCCGGCGCCAACCCGCGTCATGCGACGGATCGCAGAGTTGGCCGACGTGTTCGGTCCGGACCGAGCAATTCCGCTCACCCAGGAAGACCTGGCCAGCCTGGCCGGCACGACTCGACCCACGGTCAACCGTTTGATTCGCGAGGCGGAGAAGGCCGGTGCTGTCCGCGCCGAACGCGGCCACCTGTTCGTCCTCGACCGGGCCCTGGTTGCCAGGCTCGGACGCTGACGTGGCTCGAGGGGCACGAACAATCCCTGCCCCATGCCAAACGACATGACGCTGGCCGCAGTGGAGTCCCTCAGCCCCGTTCCCCGGCGCTCCTGAGTCAGTCGCTCGGCATTCTGGGACGCCGGTGCCGAACTGAAGGCGAGCGGTCACGGCAGGCCGACGAGCGATCACATCCCCATGGAAACAGGCGTCCGCGCACAGGCAGATTGGCAGCCCCAACGGGATTCGAACCCGTGTCTCCACCTTGAGAGGGTGGTGTCCTTGGCCACTAGACGATGGGGCCGAGCTCCCGCGGAACGTGGACATGGTATCTCGAACCCGCCTGGCGCCCGACGAGCCGGCAGGCGGCGGGCGGCAGGGGCCAGGGCGAAATGCCCGTGAAGCCGAAGACGTTTCCGGACGACCTACGCCCCCTCACGAGGGCTTGCACGTGCCCTCCACTACTCGGTCGAGCCTCGTCCGATGCTGCCGCTGCCGGTCCGCAAGATCGTAGGGGGACTGTGTATTTGTCGATTTCGATCTAACCGTCTCGTCGGGCAACCCGCGGTCTTGTCGGTCGAACGTGTCGATGAAGTCCCCACGTTCGAGCTGCGCCGATGAAATCGGGTACGACGCGACACGCGGAATCTTCCCCGTCCGACGACACGGTCGCACTCCCTTTGCATAGGCGCAGAGAACGCCTCCGGCCAGGCCATCAGCCTGGCGCCGGAGACATCGCTAATCTAGAGCGCCGACACAAGCGCTGGTCTGAAGGTGTTCGCGTCGACGTCAACTGCACAAGTCAGGGGCCCGTCACCGTGATACGTACGGCTCCAACAAGAGTGATGGTGTCGATGCCATTTGGTGTCGGAACACCGATGTAGCACCTTTGTGAGAATCCCGGGTCGCCGGACCCCGTCGTACACGTCTCGACGATGAACGAGCTCTTGAACGCTCCCTGAGCGTTGGTGGTGACCACGATCGAGTTAGAGCTGTCGCAGGGGTTTTGAGGCACGATCCAGTTCTTCAGTCCACACTCCTTTACGGTGAGCGTGGTTGAGGGCTGGAAGTGGGTCCCGATCAATTCGGTCGCCGTATTGACCATCACGTTGTTGGGATGAGCCGTGATATGGGGTTTGCCCGTACCGGCACTGGCAGCCGAGATCGAGAAGACGCCGAGGACTCCAACAAAGAGGGTGGCGACGGCGAGGCAAAGGACAGGTCGGCGTGACATGAGTCTCCTTTCGTTCCATCAAGGCGATCTAGACGGAATGACGAATCGGGTGAACGACCGTGTTCCCCCTGAGTCAATTGAACGTCTCATGAGCCCCCAAGTGTTACAGGGCAACGCCTGTTTTTTTCACCGGCATCTGTTACGCCGATGAAGTTGGCTCCCTCGCTACCATGCGCCTCGAGATCACAGCTGAACTCTTTGTGACGGGCGCGCAACGGATCGCCATTCGAGATGATCTGCGTGACGCGAGTCGATGCAGGGCAACCACCGATTCCGTTGCTCGACGACTCGGACGGCCATGCATTGCTGGGGTAGGCGGACGTCGTCACGTGTCACCCGGCCGACGTCGATATGGCGTAATCGTCAAAGGGGCCACACCGTCACGACTTTCGATCCGACGGCACGACGGAGGGCCGCGCTCGTTCATCGACTTCGGTTCCGCGAAAGGCTGCCGACCAACCATCAGATCCGCCTCGCTTGGTCGATGACAGAGTTTGACCGGCCCGAGATGAGGGATCCCGCGGCATAGAACGAGGTTCTGGCACCCCGCGCCGGGGGCGGCGGCCTCGCAGCGATCCAGGTGGTCCGTCACCCGTGAGTCCCCTCTGGTCACATCCGGCGCGACCGACCGGGGCGTCCTCGTCGCACGACCCGGTGGCGTCGCTCGACCGAGCACCTCGCTCGGTGCACTGGCTACCACTACTGGTGGGAAATAGGGAAAGCCCAGCACAACGTGGCCGGAGTTGGCGAAATGAAGCCCCCAATGCCAAGGCGGCGAATACCGACGCCGCCCGTCGAACACTGCGGCGCCGCTAGGGAGGCGGGGTCCCGGGTGCTCTGCGTGCGTTCGACGGGCGGGCGTCGTCGCCCACAAGTTACATGGTGGCAGTCGGTCGTGACACCGTGGCAGCAATTGGTGCCACTGGTCTATCCTCGTGCCTGTATGGCCCGTCCGAAGGTGCGCAGGCCTCCGTGTCCAGAGCGCGTCGAGCTGTGTCGCCGGCTCACCGTCTTCTGCACCCGCTGCGGGTCCCAGCTCGCTATGAGTTCCGCATGCTCGATCTCGACGATCGAGCCCGGTTCGACACGGGCCACCACTGACTTTTACCATCCTTCGTGCCTCTGGTGACTCTGTAAGCGCGCGTCGATCTGACCTCGTCAGCCGTGTGAAGGCGTGCAGAAGTACCGTGTGAGGTGACGCGGCATCGGGGGGACATTGAGTGGACACACCGGGTAAGCAACGCGCTCAGTCGCTGGCTGAGGAGCAGAAGCAGCTCACGAGGTCCCGGATCAGACGGGCCGCCATGGAGGTCGTCGCGCGGCACGGCTTCGACGCCACGGTCGAAGAGATCGCTCAGGTGTCGGGTGTAAGCCCTCGCACGATCTTCCGCCATTACGCGACACAGAGCAGCCTGATCGTCGCCACGGTGAAAGACATGTTCGAGGCATGCGGTCACCGTCCGATTGAGGGTCTGCCTTTACCGAGTGACGATCTCGACGGTTGGCTCGACGTACTCGCGGTGACTATCCACATCAGAAACGCCGAAATTATCGGAGAGGCCTTCTGGGATTTACACGCCCCACATCTTGAGGAGTCCGACACGCTCGCCGAGGTGGCGGTCCTCCGGTGTGACGCCCGCCGGAGTGGTGTGCGCCATCTCACCGCCCTTGCCTGGCAGACAGCGGGAGGGGTGGGCGAACCCCCCGAGGAATTGACTTCGGCCTTTGCCCTCAACTTCTCGGCGTTCGCCACCCAGGCGCTCATGATCGACTTCGACCAGACGCCCGCCCAAATCGGTGCCCTCACGGCCGACATCGTGAAGATGATGCTTCGGCGCGCCGTCGACGCGCAGGGCTTGCAGCGTGGTCCCACCCCCAATTCGGGGCGGTCGAACAGATAGGGCAATGGCAAACCCCGCGGTAGGCGGTCCTGGCAACGGGCGTGCGGCACTCATGTCGACGGCAGTCCGCATCGGTGTCATGGCAGAAGGCCCTGCCATGGGGCCAATTCGCTTCCATGAAGTGACGTGCTGACCTTGATCCGCCACTGCCCGGGTTCGCAGAAGCGCCGACTTTCGTCTACGACGGCATTCCTGACACGGCATGTGGGAAGAAAGTCACTGATCCGGATTCATCTTTATTGACGATGGGCGAGGTCCCGGTGAGAGTGCAGTGTTGGTCGTCGGAACCTGACCAGTGGTGAGGGGTCAGCTGCTCGGGCGCCGCGGGAACCGCCATGCAACTGCCCCCCAGTGCTTGGCGGTCCCCGCGACGCCTGACCGGTCCCGCTGCGACCGGCGTCGGCGGACAGCCAGGATCGGGCCCGCTCATCGGGGGATCATGCGACCCCGGCTGTTGCACTGGTCGACCGCCCCGACGACAGACCGCTCGTGACCGCCGTGACGGCTCGACGTGCGACTCGTCGCAGGACCGTCATGCCCGGGGCGGTTTCGGCTCGCACGCGCATCTGCGGGTATGAAGCAGTCCGAATGCATCGCCGATTCGGCGGCGGTGCGCGCGGCGGGCGATCGGAGGTGGAATCACCTGCCCACAGGGGTGGCCCGAGGGTGGTTAAATCTTTCGGACCATGGCCTTCGAGTCGCAGACGTCTGCTCTCGGTGGTGCCTAGCGCAGGGAAGCGGGCGCCTGTGGACAAATCACAGGGACCACAACGTTCCTCGCTCGCCGAAGAACAGCGAGCGCTCACTCGCTCGCGCATCAGGCAGGCCGCCATGGAGGTCGTCGCCAGACGGGGCTTCGACGCCACCGTCGAGGAGATAGCCCAAGTGTCCGGAGTGAGCCCCCGAACCATCTTCCGCCACTACGAGACCCACGACCGCCTGATCGCCGCCACCGTGAAGGACATGTTCGAGGCCTGCGGACTGCCTCGACTGGTCGACGATTTCGAAAGCTGGATCGAGGGCATCATTCAAAGCGTCGACAACCTCGACGGCTGGATCGAGGAGCTGGCGCTGATCTTCCACACACGGAGCGCCTCGATCTTCGGGGCCGCGTTCTGGGACATCTGCGCCCCGCGTCCCAACACCTCCGACGTGCTGTCCGAAGTTGACGAACTCCGGCGTGACTACCGGATCCGAGGTATGAGTGACCTGGTCAACCTGGTGTGGCAGTCGGCCGGTGGCGCCGGCACGCCCCCCGTGGATTTGGTGATGGCCTTCGCCCTGAACCTATCGGTCTTCACCACCCAGGCCCTTATGGTCGACTTCGAGCGGACACCGGCCCAGATCGGAGTGCTGACCGCGGACATCATAAAGGCGCTCCTATGGCGTGCCGTGGAGGCGCAGCACTCCGGAGGAGATGCCGCCATCAACGCTGAGGGCACCCAAGGCTGATCCTGCGACGCAGTCGCGGTAGAGCTGACAGGGATCTGCTCAGGCCGGAGGTCGCGTCGAACCTTCAAGCCCGCCAGCGCCCACCAGCCAGGTAGTTGTACACCGGGAAGAACTGGATCTCAGGTGGATGAGGGACGCCGACTTCTTCAAAGAGCGGACGGAGCCTCTCCAGCTCGAAGTTCTCGAACGCCTCCTGTGACTCCCAGACGTCGAACACCCGAAAACCGTCGACGGTCTTCATGACGCAGTGAAAGAGCTCCTGCGGTGCCGCGGGCCCGCCCGGAAGGAGACCGACCCTCTCGTTGATCTGGTCGTACATTTCGATCGTGGTGCCGTGGAAATCAAGTTGCACTGCGACTGCCACCGAACGACTCCCTGTGGACGTTTGATCACCAGTATCGCGGGTTCGCTCGCCACCTGCTCGGGTCCGGCCAGATCTGCCATCGGCGCTGCGTTCGTGGTCGTGGGAGCACGCCTGGGGAGCCGACCGTGACCGACGGACTCCGCGAGACAGGACTCGTGATTCTCGATCCCGCAGACGATCACAGCGATTGAAGAACCGCTCCGAGGCGCCGATCGTCTCCCGGAGATCGTCGGGTTGTGGCACCCGACGCCCAGTGACGTTGCACACCGAAGAGGAAAGCCGCCTGGCAGCGGCTTTACCTGTGACTCATGTGGTCGGCCGTGAGGGGCGGAACTCAGTCCTGGCTGTAGGAGACCATCAGATTTCGAACGTCGTTCTCTTCACGACCTTGAGAATGGCCTGTGTCGTCGGGTTTGCGCAGATGGTCGCCGAAACGGTGTCACCCACCAACACCGAGGCGGCAAGGGTCCCACTGAGGACGGTGCCTACCTCGGTCCATGTTTTCTCTTTTGTCCCGCAGGGGGTTCCCTTGCCCGGACCAGTCCCCGCGAGCCCGAAACCCACTGAGCTGGTTGCACCACCTCCATTGCTCGTACCGGAACCCCAGTAGATGGTTGCCACGATCGGATAGCCGCCGCACACGATTTCGCAGGTGATGTAGGTTATCCCGAGTCCCTTCCCCGCCTTGGCGATGAAGGAGCTGGGCCCCGAGCACTTCGTCAGTGTCATCGTGCCCAAGTTCCCGGCGACCTTCGCGCAGCTCACCTGACTTCCCGCCCCGTAGGCATTCGAGCCCGACACCGCCACGGCCGTCACCGGCGCGAGGGTGCCGATTACCAGGGCGATCACAGCGAGTCTGAGTTTCATGGCTTGCGCCTTCCTGCCGGGCTCTCACTTGTCCCCACCTGGCAGGAATGAGTCTAATCGTGAGGCGGAAATTGGCGTCGCCCCCAAAGCTGAGTAAGAGGCTGGCCGCACACGGTCGGGTCGGGCGCAAGGGCCGCCGAGGTCCCGCTCAAAGGGTATCCCCGACGTGCCGGACAGGGACGCTCGCGACCACAAGCATCGCCAGGGACCGATGGTGGCGGTGGCCGTTGCCCGTAGGTCGAGCCGTAGCCGCCAGGCGCGGATGTTGTCACTCCCTCCTCCATTCGCCCCCCGACCCCGGTGATCCCGAGCGGCATGAGGATGAAATGATCGCCTCGCGGCCCTCCCAGGCACAGAGCAGCTTCGGCAGGACTTCAACCGATTGTCCAACACAGTCCGCCTGGTGGCCGTGCTGTCACCGACTTGTCCGCACTGTCTAGAGGGCTACCACCTCGTGAGGCGAATGCCCGTTGGTCCGACATGTTTCGTGCTCTGGACGGCCATGCTCGACGGGGACTCTTGACGCAGTCTCGTAGATACAGGCCATCCTTCGTCCTCCCGATAATTGGCGCATCGCCGGTCGGATGCGATCTGCTCGATGGCGGTACCCACCAGGTCCTGGCCTTGGTCCCTACGATCCGCCTGCGACCGCAGACGGCACTTCATGGTCTTTCACACCGACGGCAAAGCCCACGACCAGCGGCTTTGCCTTGCAGAATGCGCTCGGGGGGGGACTCGAACTCCTGCCCGCCCCGTCCGAGCCCGTCCAGGTAGTCCGTCCGAGTCCAGGTGGAAGGCTCATTCCGGCCGCACGGCGTGGATTCCATGCCGGCCCGTCCGCGGGAATCCGCAAGCGTCTGTGACCACGGTGTGACTCTTGTGGTCGGGGCCGTGAGGGGCGAAACTCATGCGGCCCGACTCCGTGCTGGGCGACGAGGACGAGGGAGGAGTTACGGCGGCGCCTGCCCTCGGCCCGGGTCGTCCACGTCGAGGAGGCCGGTCACAGCCTGCAAGGCAACACCCCTCTGGAGCTGGCGGCACTCATCGAGGATTTCGTCTTCGGAAAATCGGCGACATAGAGCGAGAAAGGACGGGTTAGGGTCGGCATCGCTGGAGTGGGGGGTGTCCGTCTACCTTGGTCCGGGTCCGAGTGTCGAAGCCTGCGGCCTACGGGCGCCGTGTCAGGACACCGACACCGTGATGGGAAACCCAAACCCCGCCGCCCGGGGTGAGAGGCTCCACCTCACTGCAGCTAGTTGTCTCATTCCATCTAGCGTTGCTCGCCGGCGCGCGTGTCCGCTTTGGACCTTCCTGGTTCAAGAGCTCGACATGCGCACTGCGGCGGTGTTATTGACCAGCCACCTGAAGGCCAATCGCCGTCGCCTCGTCGCGACAACCTCACGAAATCGTGATGGAGAGAACCATGGAGGCGGTGTTCTGGGTAGGTTTCTCGTTCTTCATCCTTATCTTTTTGTCGACGACCTTCACGGTAACGGTGGATATCCCACTGTCCTTCTTGTTGGGCTTACCAGTTATGATTCCCTTGGCATTCAGGTGGAGGCCCCGAGGAAGAGTGCCCGCCACGACTGACCACTTGTAGGGAGGCGTCCCCCCGATGGCTGCCAGAGTGGCCGAATACTTGGTCCTCGCCATGACAGGGGGTAGGGACATCGTGGTGATGTCCAGACCATGAGCGGCCGAGACGCCAAATCCCCAGATGCTTGCCGAGGAAGTAAGCACCGTGATGACCACGTCGCCAATGCCTGGGGGGGTCACGTCAGACAGGGTTGCACTCGACTCGCAGGGGTCAGGGGAAATGGTGGGTGACGTGCTCGTGCACAGGGGCACTGCGACACCGTTTTGGAAGACCGTAATCGCCGATGGGAGAGCCCCGTTCACCACCGAGGAGTCAAGTGTGAACGTAAGAGTTAATGGAGCGGAGGTGGAGGCATCAGCGGTGGTGCTGATCTGCGTCCACGTGTCGAGCATGGCATAGCCGGGCAACGATGTTCCCGTTGCCGCCGCCGTGCTGATCGACGTTGCTCCAGCAGTGGGAGATGTCACGGCGGTCTGAATCGGATCGTCGGATGACGTGGTGCTGCCCGTCGTGAGAGAGGTCGTCGATGGGCTCGATACTTCCTCGTACACCAGCCCCACAACCCATGTACCCACGTCGTGGGTTGTGTCCGAATCAGTCCCCGAGAGGGTGGTGCCGGTCGTCGACGTTTCGCTGAACGTAACATCATCCAAAGTGCCGTTGAAACTATTGCAACCAACCGTCCCGTTCAACGTGTCTCCAGAATGGACGACGGTCTGGCCGGTGTCGAACAAGACGCTGCCCGAGAGCGACGATCCATCGAAGATGACCGTAACCTCCACCGCTCCCGACGACCCTGCGCTTGGGCCCGAATTGTCTTCCCACGTGCCCAGGTAGGTGCCACTCACGAAGCTCGTGCAGGACTGAGCGGAAGCAACGCCGGCGCCGGCAATGGGCAAGGTGGCCACGGTGGCTCCGGCAATGATGGACACGGCGAGCAGCCCCCGTATACCGATACGCCGTCGGCCGACGCCGGTGTGTGGCGAGGCCGTGCGGTGCAGCCGACTGACCATCAAGGTCTTGGGAGGCGCTAAGGGAGCTGTTCGTCCCCGGCGAATAGAACAAAAGCCGATGAACATGGCGTCACCCCCCGGAAGCTGCGGGGACAATTGCCCTCGCCGGATGCTAAGGGGACGACTCCCGTGGCGTCAACCGTCATGGACACTTGGCACAATGACACGTTTGGCAGCCCTCAAACGGGATTCGAACCCGTGTCTCCAACGGGCCCCACTCCGGTCGGTGGCCTCGGCACGAACCATGGCGCGTCGTCGCGCCTCAGCCCGTGCGCGCCTCTCGGCGCCCTGTCACGGTGTCTCCGAGCTCGGGGGGGAGGACTCGAACCCCCAATAACAGGGCCAGAACCTGCCGTGTTGCCGATTACACCACCCCCGAATGAGCGGTCCCTCAACCTAGCCGATCGGCTCCGGGACCCGTGGGCTACCGGTCCCCACAACCGGGGAGCCGAGTGTGTGCAGGCGCTGGTACCCGATGATCCTTCCCAGGGCAACCCCCAGGGTCTCCTTGGCGAAATACGGGACGGTCGACCACCCTGTGATGGGGGAATCCGACGCCGGCACCGGCCGGGCCTTCAACCCGACGTCGGTGGCAATGGCGAGGCTCCGGTCCTCATGAAACCCGTCGGTGACGATCAGGACACGGTCGAGTCCCCGCGCGTCGAGCGCAGCGGCGGCGTCGGTCAGATTCGCCCATGAGTCGTCGCCTCCGACCTCGACGATGGCACCCGCCGGCACCCCGTGAGCCACCAGCCAGACCTCCGACGCCTGTGCTTCGGTGTACTGGTCACCGACTTCCTTGTACCCGGTGACAACGACCAGGGGGACGAGGTTGCGTCGCCACAGGTCGTCCGCCTGGCGCAGCCGTGCCGCCAGATCGGGGGACGGCACCCCGTCGTACTGGGCCGCACCCATGACCACAACCGCCTGCGCAATGCCCGCCTCGGAGTGGCGCGATGTGAGCCAGACCTGGACGGCGGTGACGGCGAGATATCCGACCGCCAGGGCGATCAGAACGAGAATGATGCGCACGAGTCGGTGCAACAACCGCACCAGGCGTCCGGCCGCCACCGCTACCACGACCGCCATGGGCCTGAGTCGTTCTCGTCGGCCGGGCGACGGTCAGCCGGGACGACGCCCGAGGCGGTGGGCCACCGCGGCCACGCGGTCGAGCACCGCCGTGCGCCCCAGGACTTCCATCGACTCGAACAACGGCGGACCCACCCGGCGACCGGTGACCGCGATCCGCACCGGCGCCTGTGCCTTGCCCAGCTTCCGGCCCACCTTCTCGGCCAGCGCCAGCGTCACCTCGTGCAAGGCGTCGGCCGACCAGTCGCACTCCCGGTACGCATCGAGGGCTCCCTCCAGGATGGCGGCCGCCGCGTCATCGGCTTCGAGAAACGCCCAGGTGGCGTCATCGATGGTGGGCGTGGGGACGAAGAGGAAGTCGACCATCGACGTCACCTCGTTCAGAACCGTCACCCGCTCTCGGACCAGTGGTGCCATCCGGCGGAAGACGTCCTCGTCGAAGCGATCCGCCGGCCACGACGCCATCGGTGGCGAGATCCAGGGCCGGGCCGCCTCGATGAACTCGTCCACCGACATCGCCCGGATGTACTCGCCGTTCAGCCACCTCAACTTGTCGACATCGAAGAAAGCAGGCGCATGGTTGACGTCCTCGAGCCGGAACCGTTCGATCAGCTCCGTGGACGACAGGATCTCGCGGCCGTCAGGGTGGCTCCAACCGAGCAGCGCCAGGTAGTTCCGCATGGCATCGGCCAGGTAGCCCTCGTCGCGATAGGACTCGACAGCCACCGTGTCCCTGCGCTTCGACAGCTTCTGCCGTTTGGCGTTCACGAGCAGGGGGAGGTGGGCAAAGACGGGCAAGGCCGCCTCCGGACCACGCAAGACCTCCCACAGGAGCAGGCCTTTCGGGGTCGACGGCAGGAGATCCTCGCCCCGGATGACGTGGGTGATACCCATGTCGATGTCGTCCACGACATTGGCCAACACGAACAGCGCCGCACCGGAGGACTTCACCACCACGAAATCTTCGATGGAGGCGCACTCGAAGGTGACGTCCCCCCTGATGAGGTCGTGGACCACGACCGTGCCCTCGTCGGGCGTGCGGAACCGCAGTGCGCCGGCTCTCCGGTCGAGACCGCGGTCGCGGCAGAAGCCGTCGTAACCGGGCGTGGCGTTGCCCTTGGTCCGGGCTTCGATCGCCTCGCGTGTGCAGTCACAGGCGTAGACGGCACCCTCGTCCCACAAGACGTCGACCGCCGCGGCCGTCCGATCGGCGCGCTCGGACTGTCGGAACGGCCCTTCGTCGGGTTCCATGCCCAACCAGAGCAACGACGAGACGATCCCGTCCACCCACTCTTCGCGGTTGCGCTCGGCGTCGGTGTCCTCGATACGCAGGATGAAGGTCCCGTCGCTCTGACGGGCGTACAGCCAATTGAAGAGGGCGGCTCGGGCGCTACCGACGTGGAGGAAGCCCGTGGGTGATGGCGCGAAGCGGACCCGGGGCCGGCCGCCCCCGGCCAGCTCGACCACCGTCGCTACTCGTCCTCGAGCGAGATCGCACCGGTGGGGCAGTTGTTGGCCGCCATACGGACCTTGTCCCACAACTCGGTCGGTGGATTCTCGGCCAGGACGTAGAGGTATCCGTCGTCACGGACCTCGAACACCTCGGGCACGATGCCCATGCACACCGCATTCGATGCACACGCGTCGTAATCGACGACCACCTTCATGGGTCGGACCTCCACTGTCACCGCCGGCAGCCGCAGTGTAGCGGCGGTCGGCTCAGGGTTTGTCAGCCCCCAGGACCCACATGGCGAAGAACTGCGAGCCGCCGCCGTAGGCGTGGCCGAGGGCGCGTCGGACCGTCTCCACCTGGTGCTCACCCGCTTGGCCCCGGACCTGCATGGCCACCTCCAGGAAGCGGAGCATCCCCGAGGCACCGATCGGGTTGGACGAGAGCACACCGCCGGAGCAGTTCCAGGGGATGTCCCCCCCGTCGAGGGCGGTGGCACCGGCGTCGGTGAGCTTCCATCCCTCGCCCTCGGCCGCGAAGCCCAGGCTCTCCAGCCACATCGGCTCGTACCAGGAGAAGGGCACATAGACCTCGGCCACGTCGATCTCCCGCCGCGGCTCGGTGATCCCGGCCTGGCGGTAGACGTCGGCCGCGCATTCCTTGCTCGCCTTGGGGTTCACCTGGTCTCGCCCGGCGAACATGGTGGGCTCCGACCGCATGGCCATCCCGTGGATCCACGCCGGAGGGCGGGCGGACGACGAGCTGTCGGCCACGCGCTCGCTGGCCAGAACCATGGCCGCCGCGCCGTCCGACGACGGGCAGGTCTCGAGGTATCGGACGGGGTCCCACAGCATGATCGAATCCCTCACCATTTCGAACGAGATGTCCTCGATGTGGAGGTGCGCATAGGGATTCTTGAGGGCCTGCTTCCGGTCCTTCACCGCCACCATGATCCCGATGTGGTCCGGCGCCCCCGACCGGCGCATGTAGGCCCGGATGATCGGCGCGAAGTACCCACCGGCCCCAGCCAGCAGCGGCGCCGAGAACGGCTGAGGGATCGAGAGGGCCCACATGGCGTCGGAGTCCGACTGTTTCTCGAAGGCGACGGTGAGAACCCGCTCGTGGGTTCCGGAGGCGACAAGGTGGGCGGCCACCAGGGCGGTGGATCCGCCCACCGAGCCGGCCGTGTGCACCCGGATCATCGGCTTTCCGACGGCTCCGAGGGCGGGAGCGAGATAGAGCTCCGGCATCACGACGCCTTCGAACATGTCCGGCGCCTTGCCGATGACGACGGCGTCGATGTCCGACCAGTCCATCCCGGCGTCCTCGAGAGCGCGGACGGCCGCCTCGCGGACGAGGCCGGCTATGGAGACGTCCTCACGCTTGGCCTTGTGATACGTCTGTCCGACACCGATGACGGCGGTGCGTTGTGCCATCTCACCCCCTCCCGTCGCCGGCGGGCTCGGCCGCCAGGGCGCAGACGAGGTTCTGCTGGAGGCACGGACCGGAGGTGGCGTGGGCCAGAGCCGTGCGCGCCGATCCCTCCATGATCCGGCTGGCCGCCTCCCCGATCCGGACGAGGCCTGCCACCATGATGCCGTTGGCGGCCAGGGCACCTCCGGACGGGTTGACGCTCACCGAAGGGCCGAGACCGAGCGCGTCACGCAGTATCAGCTCCTGGTGGGCGAAGGGCGCGTGCAGTTCGGCCACGTCGACCTCCACATCCCCGCCGCTTCCGAGGCCGGCGCCCACGGCCGCCGAACGGGTGGACGGCGAGGCCGTGAGGTCGCGCGCTCCGAGAGCATGGGTCTCGATCCGGTGATCCATGCCCGTGATCCACGCCGGCCGTTCGCACAGTGAGGTGGCACGGTCTCCGGCGGCGAGGATGATGGCGGTGGCACCGTCGGTGATGGGCGGGAGGGTATGGCGCCGCAGGGGGGCGACCACATAGTCGTCGCCGAGGAGTTCCTCGGCTGAGCGGTCGCCTTTGACCTGGGCATGGGGATTGTCGCGCGCATCACGGCGGCTGCGCGCCGCCACGGCGGCGAAGTCGGCTTCGCTGTATTTCCCGGCATCGATGAGGGCCTGCGCCTGCAGGGCGGCCAGGGCGACCGGGTCGGGCCACAACGGGGCCATGTAGTACGGGTCGAGCTGCAGAGTCAGGACGCGTCCGAGCTCGCTCATGGACGAACGACCGAAGGAGAAGACGAGGGCGGTGTCGATGTCGTCCTCCTGCAACTGGGTCCAGGCCTCGTAGAGAGCGAAGGCCCCGTCCATCTCGACGTGGCTCTCCCGCATCGGAGGCCATGCGCCGACGGCGTCGAGGGCCCCGACGAAACTGAAGGGGGCACCGACGAGGTAGTCGCAACTCCCCGAGCAGACGAAACCCATCTCGTCCTTGGTCAGCCCGATCTTGGCGAACACGTCTTGGATGACCGGCTGTAGAACCTCGACGTCGTTGCGGTGCTCTTCCCGACGCATCATGTCCGACTGGGCGAAGGAGACGACCGCCACCGGCCGCGCCATCAGAGGTACTCCGAGAACGTCTCGTAGGCGGCGTCGGGCTCGCCCGAGGGCCGGAAGTACTTCACCGACGCCATCGTCGGACCGAGGTCCTTCTTGTCCACCCAGACGGCTTCCACCCGCATCCCCATCCTGATCTCTGCCGTCGGGATCTCCTGGATGAGGCCCATGAAGGCGATGTTCGCCCCGTCGAGGAGGATCTGCGCGCAGATGTAGGGAATCTCGATGGATTGACCCTGGAAGGGGACGTTCACCACGCAATAGGTGGTTACGATCCCCGTGTTCCCGAGGATGACCTCGTCGGTGGTGGGCACGCCGTCGGTCGGGCACGATCCCCTCGGCGGCACGTAGACCTTCCCGCACTTGGGACAGCGCTGGCCGAGGAACTTGCCCTGGGCGATCCCCTTCAGATAACGCGACTGGGCCAGGCCGGCGGTGAACTCGTATTCGATCCGGATCGGTGTCTCCAGCACGGTGACGGGAGCGTCGCTCATGCCCCACCGCCTTCGGGGACGAAGCATTCGATGTCGCGCAGGTGCCCGATCCGGTCGGCCGGTGGGCGCCAGCGAGGGGTAACCCGCATCCCGCTCCTCATGGCATCGGGACCGGCGGCGTCGACGACGTGGAGCATGCCGGTGTCCGCCCCGTCCAGTTGGACCAGAGCCCAGGCGAAGGGTCGGTCGAGTGGCTGATCCTTGAGGGGCGTCGACGCCCACGACCACGTGGTCACCACCCCCGACGGGCCAACCTCGACCAGATCGCCCACCTCTTCGGAGGTGATCGGGTCGTACTCGGTCGGTGGCACCACGACCCGCCCGTTCGGAGTGGTCGCCCCCAGGATCTTCCCGTCCCGCAGGCCGGTGAGAAACGCGCCGATCACCGGGCCCACCGATCGGGTGTAGGTGTATTCGATGACGTGGGGTGCCCTCAGCACCTCGCTCTCGGCCATCATCCTCCCCCGTTCACCGACCGGTTCACTGCTCTGTTCTCGCTCCGGTCACGACGGGCCGAAAATAGAACACATTTCAGTTCGGTGCCAGCCCCCAGGAAGGCCGGGGTCAGGGCCGGGTGACGCGGGTGGTCCCCGGCGGCGGTGACCAGGCGAACGCGAGGACGCCGGACCCGGCGCCTGAGAGGCGGGCGTCGAGTCGGTGCGCGACGTCGTCCTCACCCACGGCGCCGACGGTGGAGGCCTGTGTGTCGTCGACGACGCGGGAGGTGACACCCTTCTCCGTGCGGCCGTGACGGTGACGCCGAGAGGGAGGGGGATAAGGTCGCTGCGATGCCGGCAATCCAGGCCCGGGGGCTGACGAAGCGCTTCGGGTCCGACGTCCTCGCCGTCGACCACCTCGACTTCGATGTCGTGCCCGGCGGGGTCACCGGTTTCCTCGGGCCCAACGGGGCCGGGAAGACCACCACTCTGCGCATGCTCCTCGGGCTCGTGACCCCGACCGCGGGCACGGTCCACATCGACGGCCGCGACTACCGCCATCTGCCCAAACCCACGATGCGGGTGGGCGCCGTCCTCGAGTCTTCGGGCTTCCACCCGGCCCGCACGGCGCGCAATCACCTGAAGGTGATCGCCACGATGGCCGGTATCCCCTTCGTCCGGGTCGACGAGTGTCTCGAACTGGTGGGCCTGACCGATGCCGCCTCGCGGAGGGTCGGTGGGTTCTCGATGGGCATGCGGCAACGGCTCGAGCTGGCCCGGGCCATGCTCGGCCGACCCGACATCCTCGTCCTCGACGAACCGGCCAACGGCCTGGACCCTCAGGGAATCGCGTGGCTGCGCGACTTCCTCAAGTGGTACGCCTCCGAAGACGTGGGCAACGGTGGCGGACGGATCGTGATCGTGTCGTCTCATCTGTTGTCCGAGGCCCAGCTGACCGTCGACGACGTCATCGTCCTGGCCGGTGGCCGCCTGGCGGCGCAGGGGAAGTTGCAGGATCTCCTCGCCGCCGGCACGAGACGGGCTGTGAGGGTGCGGACCCCGGATGCACAGCGCCTGGTCGAGGCGCTGCACGCCGCCAATCTCCCGGCCGTCGTGGAGGACGGTGGCGTCGTGTCCGAAGGGGCGCCGCCCGAGACGGTGGGGCGGATCATGGTCGAGAACCACATCGAGGTCCACGAGATGGTGTCGACCACCGAATCGCTCGAGTCCCTGTTCTTCGAGCTGACCGGCGGCGAGGGCATGCACCCGGGACATGGCGCGGCACTGATGGGCGACTACCGGCAGATGGCGGACCCACCGCCGGTTCCGGCTCCCGCTCCTCCCGTCGGCCCGGTGGACGGGTAGCCGTGACCCGGTTACTGAAGGCCGAGGTCCGCAAGGTGTGGACGATATGGTCGTCCTTCGTCCTCTTCGGCATTGTCGTCGTGATCGACCTCGGCTTCGGCTTCGCCATCGCCTTCGCACCCGGCGGACGCCGCGGCGGTGACGCCGGAATCGTCCCCCACGGCTCGACGCAGTGGTTCACCAACGTCTTCTCCGTGCTCGACAACTCGCGGCTCCTCGCCCTGGTGCTCGGCGTTCTCATCATCACCGGCGAATACCGCCACCAGACGGTGACACCGACGTTCTTGGCCGAACCGCGCCGGGGCCGCGTCGTCACGGCCAAGCTGGGGACGGCCTTCGGAGGCGGTCTGGCGCTGGGCGTGCTCACCATGGTGACGGGTCTCGTCCTCGGTTTCGTGCTCGTCGGAGCCAAGGTCCATTCATGTCTGACGTCGTTCAGCCGTGCCGGCGTCCAACAGGGAATGTCGCAGGCGCTGTGCCGCGCCCAACACGGTCTGTACTTCGTCGCCACCACCCACACCATGTGGCACGACTGGTCGCGGATCGCGCCCGGCGTCGTGCTCGGAACGGCGCTGTTCGCCATCTACGGCGTCGGTCTCGGCGCTCTTCTCAAGAACCAGGTCGTCGCCATCGTCGTAGGCCTGGGCTTCACCCTGGTGGTGGAGACGATCGTGGGCGCCATCTGGCCGACGATCGGTGAGTACCTTCCCGGCCAGGCCGCCACCGCGCTCGAGGACGCCGCCCGGACGACCTTCGCGGGCGCCAACACCCGGCTGCTGCCCTGGTGGGGCGGGGCCGCGATGCTCCTCGTCTACGGGATGGCCCTCGCTCTGGTCGGCACCTTGACGACCCTGCGCTCCGACGTGACCTGAGGCACCGTGGTGTCCCACGGACCGGCGTCGAGAACGGACGCGAGGCCGCGGAGAATGAGCGGGTGGCCCGCGACCGGTGTCGGCGACGCCGTCGGCGCCGGAGCGGTGGCCCCGGCTGTGGCCCGGGCCGGAAGGAACAGCGCGGCGGCGAGCGCCCCGAGGAGGGCAGCCATGACCGCCACCAGGACCGCCTGATCGGCGCCGGTGATGAACGACTGCCGGGCGACGTCGACCAGGTTCCGACCGACGGGGCCGGCCATGTGCTGGCCGAGGGTGACGGCGGCGCCCACGGACTGCCGGGCGCCCGCTGCGTCGGGAGCCGGGAGGTGGACGAGAAGGCGCTGCAGGTGGGTCGAGAACACGGTGGCCGTGACCGAGCCGATGATCGCCACCCCGAGGGCACCGCCGAGCTCTCTGGTGGTGTCGTTCACGGCCGAGCCCACGCCGGCCTGGGCCGGCGGCAGCGAGCCCATGATCGACTCGGTCGCAGGCGCCATGGCCAGACCCATTCCGGCGGCGACGATGACACTGGCCACGAGGAGGAAGGGGTACTGGGTGTGGACGCTCGAGGTCGAGACCAGCCCGAAGCCCACCCCCATGAGGGCGAGCCCCGACGCCACGACGACCTTGGTGCCGATCCGACCGGCCAACTTGGCCGCCGGCTGCGCCACCATGCCGATGGTCACCGCGAATGGCAGGGCACGCACCCCGGCCTGCAGCGGGTTGTAACCGAGCACAAACTGAAGCTGTTGGGTGAAGAGGAACAACCAGCCGAACAGTGAAAGGAAGATCATGGTCATAGCGAAACTGGCGGCGCTGAAGCGGGCGTTGGCGAAGATGTGCAGGTCGATCATGGGGTGGGAGCTGCGTAGCTCCCAGACCACCCAGGCGGCCAGGATCAGACCTCCGACCGTGCCGATGCCCACCGTGGTGCCGCTCAACCATCCGTTCGAAGGCGCTTCGATGATGGCGTAGACCACGGCGAGGAGCCCCGCGACCGACAAGCCGGCACCGATCGGATCGGGTCGCGACGGGTGGTGGTTCACCGAGGGCGGCACCACCAACCGCCCGCCGACCAGAGCCACCGTCACGATGGGCAGGTTCACCACGAAGATCGAGCCCCAGCTGAAATGCTCGAGGAGCCAGCCCCCGAGCGACGGGCCGATGGCCACCCCGAGGCCGGCGACCGCCGACCACATGGCGATCGCCTTGGCCCGCTCTGCGGTGTCGGTGAAGACGTTGGTCAGGATCGAGAGTGTGGCGGGCATGATCGCCGCCGCTCCGATCCCCATGAGGACTCGGCAGGAGATGAGCTCGGCGGTCGACTCGGAGATCGCCGCCAGGGCCGACCCGAGGCCGAAGACGAGCAGGCCGGCGGCCAGCGTCCGGTGGCGCCCGATGCGGTCACCGAGACTTCCCATGGTGAGCAGGAGACCGGCCGTGGCCAGCGTGTAGGCGTCAACGATCCATTGCAAGGCCGTCGTGGAGGCATGCAACTGGCGGACGAGCGAGGGTACGGCGACGTTGACGATGGAGTTGTCCACCACCACGACGAGCAGCGACAGGCAGAGGACGCCGAGCGTCGCCCACCGTCGGCCGTGGATCTGTTGCGGGGTCGGGGTGCGCATCGGTTCTCCTCTACATGTTGAGACTTACAGGTCACATTCAATGCTCTTTGGATTGACATGTCAAGTACAACATGTCTAACTACTTATATGTCCCTCCGACACGGCCTTCTCGACCTGCTCGCCGGCGAGCCCATGAGCGGCTACGACCTCTCCCGCTACTTCGGTGTGTCGATGGGCAACGTCTGGCCGGCCCAGCACAGCCAGATCTATCCGGAGCTGGCCAAACTGGTCGCCGACGGCCTCATCGCCCAGACCGGTGATGGTCCCCGGGGTCGCAAGGTCTACGAGACGACGCCTGCGGGGATCGAGGCGCTCCGGTCCTGGCTGCGCGAGACCCCGCCGGACTACTCGGTGCGCCACGAGGCGCAGCTGCGGGTGTTCTGCCTGTGGGTGCTGCCGACCGATGAGGCCCTCGCCCAGTTGGCGCGGGACCGGGCCGAGTACGTCCGCCACCTCGCCCAGATGGAAGAGGCGATCGCCCACGTCGACTGGTCCGCCAGCCCGACCCGTCGTGCCAGCCGGTTGTCCATCGAGTTCGGGCGCCGGTTCTACAGCGCCGAGATCGACTGGATCGACTGGGCCTCCGAGCAGATCGCCGCCGGAACCCTGCAGCCAGGGGGCCCGGTACCGACCGGTGCCGCCGCCCCCGAAACCCACTGACGTAAGGCCGCGGCGGCCGGTAAGAGCGGCGGGGTCGTCGGATTCCACCGTGGCAACGAAGGCGAGCGCCCTGACGTGGAATTCAGCGTGAACCGTGCTGTCACGATGCCGTGCAAGCGCCTTGATGCCCCCAGTGAACGGTCACGGGGATCCCGTGCGGTGACCATGAGAAGGGGGAAGGTGACCGACCGGGTGACGCTGGGTGGCGTGCTCGTCGTCGCCGCCTTGACGGCCGCCGCCTGCTCGGCCGGCCCGCCGCGGGCGACTCCCACGACTGGCCCGAAGCCGACCATCTCGGCTCCGGCGAGCTCGGCTCCGGCGACCTCGCGACCGGCCGCGCCGTCCACCACATCGGGTGCGCCGGCGCGAGGGCCGGTGCCCGCCGGGTTCGACGCCGTGTCGTACACGGCCATCTCGGCCGACCGGTTCTGGCTGTTGGGCTCCGCCCCGTGCTCGACGCCGGTGTGCACGTCGATCATCGAGACGACCGACGGCGGCACCACATTCGTCCGCATCCCCGCGCCACCGGCACCGCTGGCATACGTCACAACCGTCACCACTCCCGGTTTGATCGACACCCTGCGCTTCGCCGATCCCGTCGACGGCTACGCCCTCGGGGTGCGCCAGTCGGGAACGGAGAGCGGATTCTGGGTCACCCACGACGGAGGGGAGCACTGGAGCTCGCATCCGCTCGGTCACATCGAAGCCTTCGAGATCAGCGACGGTGAGGCCTATGCCGTGGTCGGCGACTGCACCGATAGCGGCTGCCGGAATGTCCGCCTCGAACGCAGCGCGGCGGACACCGACGCGTGGACGACGACCTCGCTGCCGAGCGTCGGGAGTTCGCCCGAGGCCTCCCTCTCGGCCCACGGCGGACAGGTCTGGATAGATGCCCAGAGCGCCGACGAAGAGCTCCTCGAGCACTCGACGGACGCCGGCGCCAGCTTCACGAGCGGCCGCAGTCCGTGCGCCGCGGGGCTCGGCGGCACCGTTCAGGCGGTGACCGACAGCGTGCTGTGGTTCATGTGCCCGACCGGCATGATGGCCTCCGCCGAGCGCTCGACGGACGCGGGAGCCACGTTCCAGGTCCTCGACACCGGTGGGATCGTCAACTCCTCGCAGATCGCGGCGGCCGATGCGACCACCGCCATGGTCGTCGAAGGTTTCGGCCCCTCCATGCGGCGGACCACAGACGGGGGCGGAAGCTTCTCAACGGCATTCAGCCCGGCCAACGCGACGGGTTGGCTCTATGTCGGATTCACGACCCCCACCGTGGGCGTCGGGCTCAGCACCGGCCAAGGGTCGGGAGCTCCGTACATCCCCGCCACCACTCTCTGGCGCACCACCGACGCCGGCACCAGCTGGCAGCCGGTGACCTACTGAAGTTGGTGAACCCCGTCTGAGCTCGTCCGCGGGAGTCGTCGAACCCCGACGCGGGGGTCAGGAGACGGGGACCCGGGCGGGTTCGAAGGTGAGGATCTGGCGGATGGTCTCCCCCCGCTTCATGGCGTCGAAGGCGTCCTGGGCCTTGGAGATGTCCATCCGGTTGGTGATCATCCCTTCGAGGTCGAGCCGTCCCGCCTTCCAGAGCCGGATGAGCCGGTCGAACTCGACGCGGACGTCGGCCGATCCCCAGTAAGAGCCGAGGAGCTTCTTCTCCTGGAAGAACAGCTCGAAGCAGTTGAACTCCACCATGGCGTCCATCTTCCCGGCGCCGACGATGACAGCGGTCCCGCCCCGGCGCACGGCGTCGTAGGCGGCCCGGACGGTGAGGGGGATGCCGATGCACTCGAAGGCGTAGTCGAAACCCTCGCCGCCGGTGATCTCCCCGCTGGCGTCGTCCAGCTGGTCGGGCTTCACGCCCCGGGTGGCCCCGAAGCGCTTGGCGTCCTCAAGCTTCGAGTCGATCGTGTCGACGGCGACGATCTCGGCCGCACCGGCGATCCGGGCCCCCTGGATGGCGGCCACACCGACACCGCCGGCGCCGAAGACGACCACGTTCGATCCCGGCTTCACCTTGGCCGTGTTGAGGGCCGCGCCCACCCCGGTGGTGACCCCGCAGCCGATGAGGGCGCCGATCTCGTAGGGCACGTCCTCGGGCATCTTCACGACGGCCTGGCGGGGGACGACGAGCTCCTCGGCGAAGGTGCCGGTGCCGACGAAGCCGAAGAGGGGGGTGCCGGCCCGGGAGAAGTGGGTGGAGCCGGCGATGTTGAACATGATGTTCACGCAGAGGTTGGCCTCACCGCGCAGGCAGGCCTTGCACTGCCCGCAGGGCGGCGTCCAGGCGATGATGACGTGGTCGCCGACGGCGATGTCGAAGGCGCCCTCGCCCACGGCGACGACCTCGCCGGCCCCCTCATGGCCGAGGATGGCGGGGGCCGGTTGGGGCAGAGTCCCGTTCATGGCCGAGAGGTCGGAGTGGCAGACACCCGCCGCGTGGATCTTGACCTTGACCTCGCCCGGCCCCGGATCGTCGACCTCGACGTCGTCGTGGTACTCGATGACCTCCGACCCGGCTTCGTACCAGACGGCTGCGCGCATGACAGCTCCCCCTCCTACATCGACGTCTTCCTGGACTTTTGAATTCCTGGCGCATTCGACCAGATGGGGACCCTGGCCGCAACAGCGCCCGGCCCCACGAGCTCTCCCCGACGATACCGGCGCCGCATCGGCACCCCGCTCAGGCCCTTCGAGCCTCCTGAACCGTCTGCGGAAGGATCTCGGCCGGGAGCAGCAGGCGGACGGCCACGGCCAGTTCGTCACGGACGCGGTTCATGTCGCTCCACCCGTTCACCCATCCCACGAGGGCCGAGTACCAGACATGGCCGATGATTCGGGTGCGCTCGGCGTGGTCGGGAGGCTGAGGCTCGCCGACGGCCCGGGAGATGATCCCGTCCATGAGCGCGCCCATCTGCTGCTGGCACTCGATGGCCGCCCGATCGGGCGAGGCCAGGGACATGAACACCGCCGAGACCAGTTGGGGCTGGCGGGCCATGGCCCGGAGGGCCCGCTCGAGGACGTCGAGAACCCGCTCCGATGCGTTGGAACCCCGGGGCGGAGCCTGGGCCAGGCGTTGGTCGAGCTGCTCGACCCAGTGGACGAGGGCCGCGGCGAGGAGGTGGTCCTTCGACGTGAAGTAGCGGTAGACCGTTCCCATGGCGACGTGCGCCCGGGCCGCCACGTCGCGCATCTGGACGGCCTCGTAGCCGCCCTCGAGCCCGAGCTCCATGGCGGCGTCGACGACCCGCTGCCTACGCGCTTCCTGAGCGCGAGTCAGGGCACGCGGAAGGGTGCTCTCGTGCACGGGCGTTCACCCTACTCGGGGCACTGCCAGGGGCGACATCGTGAAACCGCACCACCGGTGCGATGACGGACCTGACCGTCCGTCAGCTCCGGAACTAGCCTCTCCCGGGCATGACCCGCGACTCCGGCACCCTGGCCACGACCGACGGACGGGTCCCCGGACGCCGTGGGCGCGCCACCCGGGACCGCCTCCTCGGGTGCACGGCCGAGCTCCTCACCTCCACCCCGTGGCGGTCCATCAAGGTGATCGACATCGCCCGCCAGGCGGGGACCTCGCCCGCCACCTTCTACCAGTACTTCGAGAACGTCGAGCAGGCCATCCTCGTACTGGCCGAAGAGCTGATGGAGGGGGCCGCACTCCTGGCCGATCTGGTCGATGGCGACTGGACGGACGAGGCGAGCTGGGCCACCGCCCGCGGCGTGGTGGACGGCTTCATGGGCTACTGGGAGGCGAACCGGTCGGTCTTCCGGGTGGTCGAGTTGGCCACCGAGGAGGGCGACCTCCGTTTCCAGGGCCTGCGGGTCCGCGCCCTCAACGCCGTCACCGTGACCCTGGCCCGGGTCATCGCCGCCGGAGGGTCCCCGGCGGGGACCGATCCCATGGCGGTGGCCGCCACTCTGATCTCGATGCTGGCGCATGTGGCCGCCCACCGCTACGGGTTCGAATTCTGGGGGATCCGGACGACCTCGATGGTGGACTCCCAGGCCCGGGTGCTCCACTGGGCCGTGACCGGTCGCACCGCACCGGAATGACGTTCCAGCCGGAGACGTTGCATTCCGAGCCGCTCTCCGAGTCCGATGCGGACGCCGACCCGCTGGTGCAGTTCGCCGCCTGGTTCGATCAGGCCTCGCCGCTCGTCCGGCTCCCCGAAGCCATGGCCGTCGCCACGGCCGACACCCACGGCCGACCGTCGGTGCGGATGGTGCTGTGCAAGGGCTGGGACGAACGGGGCTTCGTCTTCCACACCGACTACACAAGTCGCAAGGCCGGCGATCTGGCCGTCAATCCGGTCGCCGCACTCCTCTTCCACTGGGACCCCCTCGGCCGGCAGGTGCGGATCGAGGGCTCCGCGCAGAAGGTGAGCGCCGGGGAATCGGACAGATACTTCGAGACCCGGCCGCGTGGGGGCAGATCGGCGCCCACGCGTCGGAGCAGAGCCGACCCATCGGGTCGCGCCAGGAGCTCGACCGCCGCGTGGCCGAGCTCACCGCCCTCTACGACGACGACCCGGTCCCCCGGCCCGAGTCCTGGGGCGGCTTCCGGGTGCGGCCCGAGGTCTACGAGTTCTGGCAGAACCGCGACGACCGGCTCCACGACCGGCTCCGGTACACCCGGACCGGTGACTCCTGGCGGATCGAACGCCTGCAACCCTGAGTCCGGGCGCTCGCCCCGGGCTGGACCCATCGGGCGCCGGTAGCATGCAGGCGAGCAGGACCAGATTCGCACCAAGCGGGGGGTGGCGACATGTCCGATGGTCCGTGGTTCCGGCCGCGTCGAGGCGGCCCCCGGGTCCAGGGGTTGCTGGCGCTGGCCCTGGTGGCCGGGGCCGCCGTGGCCACGGTCCCGCTGGCCGGCGTGGCCTCGGCGTCGGCTGGCTGGTCGTCTCCCTCCCTCGTGGACAGCTCCACGCCCGAGAACCTGGCCTCTGTGTCGTGCCCGACGACCACCTTCTGTATGGCTCTCGACTCGCTCGGTCGCGCCCTCGTCTACAACGGGACGCGTCTGGTCGGCACCCGTCACCGTCCTCGCCCGTGACGTCATGGCCTCGGTGTCGTGCGTGTCGTCGACCCTCTGCGCGGCGGTCGACTTCAACGGCCAGGCCTTCATCTACAACGGCCACCACTGGTCGGCCCCCGACGCCATCGACGTCCCCGCCGCCATGCCCTCGGTGTCGTGTGCGCCGGCCTCCACCCTCTGCATCGCCCTCTCGGGAGACCTGGGCCCCTACGGCTTCATCTACAACGGAACCACGTGGTCGTCGGCCGTCCTGATGGACGGGTCCGGCACCACCGGCATGGCCTCGGTGTCGTGCCCGACGACCACCTTCTGCCTGGCCTTCGACGTGAGCGGAAACGTCGTCAGCTCCACCGACGGTGGCACATCCTGGTCGCCGTATTCCAGCGTGGACTCCACCGGGTCCCCCGAGTCGGTGTCCTGTGCGTCGGCGACCTTCTGCGCCATGGTCGACAGCGACGGGTACGCCTTCGCCTTCAACGGGACCACGTGGAGCGGCGGCGATCACATCGACGGAAGCAGGCTCAACTCGGTCTCGTGCGTGACGTCGACTTTCTGTGTCGCCGTCGACGGCCACAGCGACGGGTTCGTCACCACCACCGCCGGCGCCAGCTGGAACGGGTCCGTCGGGATCGGGCCCGGTAACTTCGCCGACAGCCTGACGTCGGTGTCCTGCCCGTCGACGACCTTCTGCCCCATCGTCGACTCGATCGGACAGGTCTTCAACTACGACGGGGGCTGGACCAGTCCCGTCCTCATCGACACCGGCCCCTCCGACCTGACCTCGGTCTCCTGCTTGTCGTCGGTCTTCTGCGTCGCGGTCGACGACCGCGGCGACGCCCTCACCTACGACGGCGCCGCCTGGTCGGCCCCCACCAATATCGACAACCGCTCCCTGGTGTCGGTGTCGTGTGCCACGGACTCCTTCTGTGTGGCCGTGGACGACCTGGGACTGGCCTTCGCCTATGACGGGCAGACGTGGTCCGGCAACGTCCTCGACGAAGGCCCTCTCGATGCGGTGTCGTGCACGGCCACGCCCACGACCTTCTGCGTGGCCGTCGACGGGAGCGGCAACGAATTCACCATCACCCCCGGAACCTCGTCCAACGGCAACATCGACACGAGCAACCAGATGACGTCGGTGTCCTGCGCCACGGCCAGCTTCTGTGTCACCGTCGACAACGCCGGCAATGCCCTCACCTGGAACGGGAGCGTGTGGACCCTCGACAGTGGCGTCAACTCCACCAACGCCCTCACCTCGGTGTCCTGCACGACGGCACCGGCGACCTTCTGCACGGCCGTGGGCAACGTCGGCCAAGCCGTCGCCTACAACGGCACCAGCTGGTCCTCCTCCTACCACTTCGACGCCGACGCGCCGACCTCGGTGGCGTGTGCCACGGCCAGCTCCTGCATGGCCGTCGACAACGGCGGGAACGCCCTGGCCTGGGACGGGGCCGGCAACACCGGGTCGGACTGGTCGTCCACCAGCATCGACGCCGGCAACGACCTGACTTCGGTCTCCTGCCCGACGGCGACGTTCTGCGTGGCCGTGGACGATGCCGGCAACGCCGTCGTCTACGCCGCCACGGTCACCGGGGTGGCCGTCAGCGAGGTCACCCCGAACACCGGCCCGACCACGGGGGGGACGTCGGTGACCATCACCGGATCGGGCTTCACCCCTGGCAGCGAGGTCGACTTCGCCGGTGTCAGCGCCACCGGGATCACGTACATGAGCGCCAACACCCTCACCGCCATGTCACCGCCCGGGACCGCCGGCACGGTGGACGTGATCGTGACGACGACCTCGGGCTCGTCGACACCGAACCCGGCCGACCAGTTCACGTATACCGTCGTCCAGAGTCCGACCACGACCGACTGCTCGTCGTCCTGCACCACCACGGTGAGCACTCCCCTCAACCAGACCCAGGTGACGGCGACGGCGACACCGACACCCTCGGCCCAGGTCAGTCTGGTGGTGAACACCGACACGGTGGACTGCAACGGGACGTACAACTACGCCACGGCCGTTTCCACCCTCTCCTCGTCGGGCTTCGCCCCCGGCTCCGACGTGACCGTGACCGAGACGGTGGCGAACGAGCCGAACAGGAAGGGGGTGAAGGTTTGCTACGAACCCACGGGGGCCACGTCGGGCTTCTTCCTGCTCCACTGCCACAGCCACCTGGCGGACCCGGCTCCCTGTCTCCAGTCCCTCGTCGAGAACGAGGGTTCCGTGGTCGCCACCTTCCTGGTGCCGGCCAACGACCCCCGCTTCTGGACCGGTACCGGCACCTTGAACCTGACGTCGTTCTCACCCACGTCGGGTGGGCCGGGGAAGAAGGTCACCATCAAGGGAAAGGGCCTCACCGGTGTCGGCGCCGTCGTCATCGGTGGAGCTCAGGCCCGGATCATCTCGAGTTCCAAGTCCAAACTGGTGGTCGAGGTGCCCCAGGGTGCCACGACCGGGGTCATGACCGTGACCGCCAGCTCCGGAGATGCCACGTCGACGATCCCGTTTACCGTCAGCTGACCCCCGACCACCAGGCCAGCCGGTTACGACGCCGGGGCAGTCTTGAGGGTCACCGACGCGTTGGTGGTCGTGCTCTCCGACGAGCTCCCCGAATCGGCGAATACGGCCAGGATCACACCGGCGGGGCCCGGGGCGAACGGTTGCGACGAAGGTCCGCGACCTGACGAGACCGACGCCGTGAATGACGCCCCTCGACGGGTGCAGCTCGCTACGCCCTCGACGAGGCCGCCGGCCTGGACCGGACCCACCGGCTCGCTCACCTGCATCTGGAACTCGACGGGAATCGGTGTCGACCGGTCACATCTGGCCGTGCCCGTGATCTCGGCATGGTTGGTTTTCCGTCCCCCGGACACGATCCCGGTCGGGTCGATGTGGAGCTCGAGGTTGAGCGGGGGCAGGGGTTTCACGCTGGGGTCGAAGCTGAGCGGGGCCACGGCGTCCACGGCGCCCGAGAGGTTGTTCAAGTCGATGGCTCCGATCACACATCCCGGAGCCTGGGCACAGTCGACCGTGCCACCGAAGAGGGTCAGGATCCGGGCCACGTTGAACGTGGTCGAAAAGCGCCCGGCACCGTTGGCCGTCACCTCGTCGGAATTCCCGATTCCGGCCTCGGCCACGCACTCGCTGCCGTCGGTGGATCCGGCAACGCATTCCGTCAGACCGATCTGGTGGTGAGACGGGAAAGCTTTTCCCTTGACCGAGACGTTGACCCCGTCGTCCAGATTCGCCGACGGCGATACCCCGAGGACGGGGGGCTTGATGACGACGTCGGCGAAGGAGACGGCCGCGCTAGCCGTCTGCGTCGGCTCGCTGGAGTTGAAGGCGCTGAGGACACAGGCGGCCAACTGGGCACAGTCGACGCTCCCGTTGAGGGACTCGATCACCCGGGTGACCCGGTAGGAGGTGGAGAAGGAACCGGTGCCGTCGGCGGTGACGGGAGCGGCGGTACTGAAATCGCAGTCAACTTCGGGGTTCCCCGTGCTCCCCGCCGTGGGGCACTCGGCGATGGTGAGGGGCGCGGAGGGAGTGAAGTTCGTCCCGCTCACCGTGATCCTCTGACCGTCGAGGAGTCCGGTAGAAGGAACGGCGGAGGCGGTCGGGGGGACGATGACGACGTCAGCGAATGCGATCGGCGTGGACGCCGCGATCAATCCGGAGGTCGGGGCCACGGCCAGGACACAGGCGTCCACCGTGGCGCAGTCGATCGGCGTTCCCGTGGCCACCGGCTCGATGGTCCGGATGACCGTGGTGGACGTCGAGAACGACCCGCTCCCGTCGGTGGTGGCCACCGAGAAGCCGTTCAGGTCGCATCCGTTGATGTCGGTCGCTCCCGTCTGGCATTCGATGATCCCGTAGAGGGTCTGGGCGGCCAATCCGCTCCCCGTCACGGAGATGGACTGACCATCGAGCAGGCCGGTCGACGGGTCGGCGGTGAGGGTCGGGGATCCGGTCGGCGCTCCGGACGGGGCCGCCCTTTGGCCCGCCGCATCCCGGGCCCAAGCCCGGCTGAGGGTGGACCGAGTTGTCGATGCCGCGTCCCGACCCGAGGCAGGGTGCTGCGCCCGGGCCACACCGGCCGTGGCCGGCACCAGAACCGCGCCGAGACAGATGACGATGCCCGCCAAAAACGTCTTTCTCATCCCCGCCCCCCGCTCGTCAGAAATTGTACTGCAACCGTCGCCCCTACTTTCTGGCGATGTCCGTTGACCGTCTTCCACTGCTCCACCGTCCACTCAGCGACATGCGGCACCAACCGGTCGCCCACCTTCGTCAAGGCGATACCGACCTCTGATGGGGCCAGCGACGACGAGACGGCGACGGGCTACTTGAGGGCGACGGGATTGACGGGCGAGCCGAGCGCGTTGGTCAGCGGCAACGGCGTGGCGTCGAGGAGGAAGCTGTAGACGCCGTCCTCGGCGCAGTCGTCGGCCAGGGGGTCGAGCAGCCAGTTCTGGCCCTGGGTCATCCCCATCTCCACGATGTGGAGGAGATGGACGGGGAGGTAGATGGTCTCGTCCTCACAGGGAAGGACCTCGAGCGAGAGCGTGTCGGTGGCCACGGCGGCGACGTCGCGGGTGTGGAACCACTCGGCCGTGGCCATGGAGAGCCCCGGGGCGAAACCCATGTACCGCAACACGTCGTTGAAGTTGAGCATGTTCGCATGGGGGACGGTGGCTCCCCCGTCGGGGAACCGGCCGGGGAGCTTCAGATGCACCATCTGCCCCGTCCGCACGAGGACGATGTCCCCGGGCTCGATCCGGACACCGCCGAGCTCACAGGCGGCGTCGAGATCGGCCGGCTGGATGGCGTACCCGCCGTCGAGGACGTCGGTCCCCTTGGCCCGGGCCACGTCGAGCAGGACGCCCCGGCCGACGAGGGACTCCACCAGATGGATCCCGCACCGGCTGGCCCCGGCCGAGGTGACCGACGACTGCGGGTACCCGTTGTAGAGCTTCCCGCCGTAGCTCACGTGGGCCAGGCCGTCCCAGTGGGTGGCGCACTGCAGCGGCATCACCACCACGTCCTCGTTCGAACAGATCCAGTCCGGGTCGTCGGAGAGGGCGACGCCCACGTACGACATCGTCCGGATCGGGTTGAACCGCCCCGGGACGATCCCCTTCTGGATCCCCTCGGCCTCCGACATGGCCAGGCCGAGGGGGAAGGCCTTCCCCGTGGTGACGCACTGCGCGGCGCGCCGGCGCACCTCGTCGGTGATCAGGTTGACGGTCCCCAGCTGGTCGTCCGGACCCCACCGGCCCCAGTTGTTCACCTTGGTGGCGATGGCCGCGAATTTCTCCGGGACTCCCATTGCCGCCGCACGTTACTCAGCCCCGTCGGGCGCATGGGCACGGCTTCAGGCCCGCCGGTGAGGTGAGCCGTCTTGTGGCTGATTGAGCACTCTGAGTAAGATCTTGGAGGGAAGCGGAGCGTGGCCCGGTTGTCCGGGCGCGCCCGCGGGGTCTGGGGGGGCCGACACATGCGCCGATGGGCGGTACTGGCGACCGTCGTCATGGTCGTCGCCACGACGGCGTCGATGGCCGACGGGGCCTCGGCGTCGCTCCGGACGAAGGCGGTCCAGGCCTCGTCCCGGGTCGGCCCGGGGACCACGTGGGTCCTCTGGACGGGGGGCACCTGCGAAAGCGAATCCTTCGGCACTGGTCACACCTTCACCGCCACCGGCAACGACACCGGTGCGGCCAACGGAGACCAGGGCACCGACAAGCTCGACCACGAGAACCGGAACCGGTTGACCATGAAGTGGACGGCCGGGGCCAATGCCGGCGGCGTCTTCCAGGCCCGCTACTCCCGCGACGTCAGCGTCTACGGAGGCCCCGACACCGTCGACGGTCACACCGCGCTGGCCAACCTCGACCTGATCTCCTACCGGGGGGCCTGTCCCGTGGTCATCTCCACACTGGACACGTCCTCGACCCTCTACGGCAACGGCGACGGTGTCGTCGTCACCGTGACCGGGGCCGGCGGGGTCACCCCCACGGGGAACGTCCACTTCTGGGTATGCCCCGACGTCGCCGGTCCGTGTGACCCGAGCGCCGTCGACGCCACCGACGTCGGGACCGACGTCCTCGTCGGCTCCGGCGATACGGCCACCGCGTCGGCGACCTTCACCCCGAGAACTCCCGGCCGGTACTGCTTCGCCGACACCTATAACGGAGACAGCCACTACGGCGGGTCGGTCTCAAATGCATCGGACGACCTCTGCTTCACCGTCGCCATGGCGACGCCCGAGGTCACGGCGAGGCCCGCGCTGGGACAGATCCTGCTGGGGGGAAGCGACGCGGACTCGGCCACGGTGACCGGCACAGGCGCCTTCGCCCCGACGGGTACCGTCACCTTCTACGCATGCGGTCCGGCGTCCTCCCCCGTCCCCTGCACGACGACAACCGGTGCCGAGGTCGGCACCCCGGTCGCCCTGGGACCCTCCGTCGGGTCCCCACCCTCGGCGACGGTCACGAGCGGAGCCTTCACGCCGACCGCTACCGGCGCGTACTGCTTCCTGGCCGTCTACTCCGGTGACGCCGGGTACACCTCGGGGTCCGCCGGGTCGACGACCGAGACCAACTGCTTCACCGTCGACGCGGGCACGTGGGTCCCCCCGTCGGCCTCATGGCCCTCAACAAGGTCGCACCGCACGAGGTCCTGAGCGGTGGTACCGGGAGGTTCGTGGTCGCCGGCGATCTCTTCCTGAACACCGACGTCCCCCACCAGTCCTGGAGCACATCGGCCTTCGGGTATGAGTGGGACGACGCCCTCGACGCCAAGACGAGCAGCGCCGTCGACGTCTACGGCACCATCTTCGGTAGCTCCGCGCTGGGGACGGGTCAGTACGCCGGTGAGCCGCTTTGGCCGCTGGACGCGTGCTTCGAATCCGAAGGCATCCAACCGGGCGGTCCGACGGGCCCGACGTACCCGAGCACCCAGGACCCGACCGTACAGATGTCGTGCACGGAGAACGCAGGATCCTCCACCGTCGACTACAACGCACTGCAGAACACCTGGCCACAGTTCAGCGACCCGCTGCAGGCGTCCGGCGCGCCCCCGAGCCCGGTGGGGAGCACCGTCGGCTGCCCAGGAATGGCCCCGCAGACCTTCGGTCCGGTCACGCAGGTGCCGGGCACCACCACAGAGTTGATGCCCGGCACGTATACGTCGCCCGTCGATCTGACCAGCGACGCTGTGCTCAACGACTGCCCCGGAGGATTCCCGGGTATCTACAACTTCGACGCCGGCCTGGCCATCGACCCGCAAGCCGGGGCGTCGGTCACCGGCTCCGACATCGTCATCGCCACCCAGTCGCCCTATCCCATGGCCGGCAACGTGCCGGGTTCGCTGGTGAACGGGGTCTTCGTGCCCGACGGGCCCGGCAACGGCGCGCTCTGCCTGCCGTTGTCCACGATGACGAGTGTCTCCAGCGGCAACGGCACTCCGATGCCCGAGGCCACATCGTCGGCGCCTTGCGGTGGAACGAGCCCGACGACGTACGGGGTCGTCGCTTATTCCGATCAGCCGGTCGCGCCCGACCCCTCCGAGAGCGGGACGGGCGACAACTTCTCCCTCGTCGTCGGCGGGGCCGGCTCGGTGAACCTGACCGGACCGACGAGCGGCGCCTACGGCGGCACCAATAGCACGCCCGGCATCGTGCTCTACCAGGACCCCGACACCCAGGCCAACTTCGGGTTCAACGCCGAGGCCGGTGACTCCGCCACCATCCAGATCAACGGTGTCGTCTACAACGCGTCACTGGCGAATTACGGGGCCGCCGCCCCGCTCGACTACTGGGACGGAGTAGGCGGCGGCGTCCCCTTCTACGCCGGCGGCACCCTCCAGGCCGGTTACGGGACCGGATGGTCCAACGGACCGCCGCAGTCGGCGGGATCGGTCACCCTGAACGGGACGGCCGTCGTCGACGACTTCAACACCGACGGGGGCACGACCCTCACGATCCTCGGCCGTCCCTACTCGTGGCCCGCGGGGACGACGGTGACGGCGACGGCGGCCCGGAGCGTGGGCTCAGCGCACCGGCAGGTGAAGAGGACCCGCCGATTCAGCCGACACCGGGGCGGACGACGTGGCCGGGAAGGTTGGCGGTGAGGACCTCTCCGTCCTGCACGATGGGGACGCCGTTCACGATCGTCCAGTAGATCCCGCGGGGCCGGGCCGAGTAGCGGGCCTCGCCCCCCGGGAAGTCGTGGACCTGCTTCTTGGACTCGAGCTCGATGGTGTCGGGATCGAAGATGAAGGCGTCGGCGAAGTACCCGGGCAGGAGCATCCCCCGGGACTCGAAGCCCAGGAGCGAGGCCGGGACCTGGGTGAGCTGACGGATGCCCTCCTCGAGCGACCAGAGCTTGCGGTCACGAACCCAGAAGGCCAGGAAGGCGGTCGACCAGTCCGACCCGTCGTCGCGGTCGAGATGGGCCCCGCCGTCGGACACGCCGATGATCATGGCCGGATGCTTCTGGCCGTCGGCCACGGACTCCTCCCAGGCCCGCGATCTTGTTCACGTAGCGGAAGGTCGTCTCGAGCCCTTCGTCGACGGCCAGGTCGAGGAAGGCGTCGGCCGGCTCGACCCCGAGCTCCTCGGCGATGTCGGCGATGGTCCGCTTGAGGAACTTCTCGTTCTCCGGCTTCACCACCTCGTCGACCTCGACGACCTTCCAGCGCGGCGGCGGGAGGGTCGATCCCTTCGACCCGTCGGTGTTCGGGTGGTCGACGGCGTGGCGCATCTCGTCGCGCCGCAGGGGCTCGGCCAGAAGGGCCAGCTTCTCGGCGACCGACAGGCCGGGACCGAGCACGGGGTGGAGGGCGGGGACGCCTTCGTAGAGGTTCGTCCCCGACGAGATCCGGAAGTCGCGGTCGAAGGGATGGTTGCGCAGGAGCGAGAAGATCCCGATCCCCTCGTGGGCGATGGTGTCGATCCAGGCGGCGACGTCGTCCCATCCCGCACCGGGGACATCGACCTTGGACCGGCCCCCCAGGCCCTGGAGGATGATCGGCAGCCGCGAGGCGCGGCCCAGGCGCTCGAGGAGGTCACGGTCGTCCTGGTCGAGTCCCCCGATGGCCGAGCGGTGGAGGTAGGAGATGGACCCGCCGCGGTGTTGGCCCGCCTCGCCCACGAGGACCTCGAGCTCGGCCAACGACGAGAAGCGCGAGGGGACGGGATTGCCCTCTCCGTCGAGCTGGGTCGGTCCGTGCGACGACGAGAATCCCGCCGCCCCCGCCTCCATGGCCTCGGCCACCAGACGGCGCATCTGCTCGACCTCGTCGTCGGTCGCCTCGCGCTCGGATCCGGCCTCGCCCATGACCGTCCGCCGCAGGGCCGAGTGCCCGACGTAGCAGGCCATGTTGACGCCGAGCGATCCTTCCCGGCGGGCCAGGAATTCGGGGAAGCGTCTCGAAGTCCCATTCCACCGCCGACAGCGCCACCGGCGACATCCCCTCGACCTTGGCGAACATCCGGGCCAGGTAGTCGCGCTGGTCGGGACGGTTGGGGGCCACCGAGAAGCCGCAGTTGCCGGCCAGGACGGTGGTGACGCCGTGGTAGCACGACGAGGTGGCATGGGGCTCGAAAGTGAGCTGGGGGTCGTAGTGGGTATGGGCGTCGACGATCCCCGGGGCCACATGGAGACCGTCGGCGTCGATGACCTGGTCGGCGTCCTCGGGGTCGACGAAGCCGATCTTGGCCACCCGTCCGTCCTTCACGGCGATGTCGCCGCGGCGCCGGGCCAGCCCCGTCCCGTCGACGACGATGCCGCCCATGATGGCCAGGTCGTAGGTGCTCACGTCTGTCTCCTCAACTCGTCCAGATGATCGACTGCATCTCTGAGTACGCCTCCAGGCCGTAGTCGCCTCCGTCGCGCCCGACCCCGGACATCTTGAAACCGCCGAAGGCCGCCTCGTGGTTGCGCTGGGCTGTGTTGATCCCGACGTGACCGGCCCGCAGGAGCTTGGCCACGCGGAACGCACGGGCGGTGTCACCGGAGAAGACGTAGTCGTAGAGACCGAAGTCGCGAGTCGTTGGCGATCGAGATCCCCTCCTCCTCGTCGTCGAACGGAACGACCACGACCACAGGACCGAAGATCTCCTCGCGGGCCACCACCATGTCGTTGGTCCCCGTGAAGAGGGTGGGCACCACGTAGAAGCCGCGGTCGAGGTGCTCCGGACGATCGCCCCCGGTGACGAGCTCGGCCCCTTCGGAGCGGCCGGTGGCGATGTAGCCCTCGACCCGCTCCCGGTGGGCGGCCGAGATGACGGGACCCACGATCGTCTTCGGGTCGGTCGGGTCGCCCACGGTGAGGGCGGCGGCGTAGCCCGAGAGGCGCTCGACGACCTGGTCGAAGACCCCGCGCTGGACGACGGCCCGGGTGGGCGCGGTGCAGATCTGACCGGAGTGGAACGACCACGTCGATCCGATGCAGCCCACTGCGGCGGCCACGTCGGCGTCGTCGAAGACCAGACAGGCCCCCTTGCCACCGAGCTCGAGGAGGAGTCGCTTCATGGTGGTCGCCCCGGTCTGGGCGATCCGGACCCCGACATCGGTCGAACCGGTGAAGGAGACCATGTCGACGTCCGGGCTGGAGACGAGGGCGGCCGCCGGGGCGGCGTCGTTGGCGGTTATCAGGTTCACCACGCCGGGCGGGAACCCCACCTCATCGAGGATCCGGACGAGCTCGATGACGGCCAGGGGGTCCTGGGGCGCCGGCTTCACCACCACGGTGTTGCCCATGGCCAGTGCCGGGGCCACCTTGCCGGCCATGTTCACCAGGGGGAAGTTGTAGGAGGTGATGCAGGTGACCACCCCGACCGGGGCCCGGACGGCGAGAGCCGAGATCAGCCCTCCGGGAGCTAGTGGGGTGGTCTGGGCCACCTGGGGGGGAAGTGCCTTCTGGGCCACATGGCGGAGATCGCGCGAGTACCTGTCGAATCGGTCGGCCGCCACCGGGACCTGCATCTTCGAGCCTACGGCGGCGGTGGCGCCGGTCTCGGCGATGACGAGGGGGAGGAGCTCGGACGCCTTGGCCCGGATGGCCCCGGCCGCCTTGGCCATGAGGGCGAGCCGCTCCTCGGGCGCGGTGGCGGACCAGCCCGGCAACGCATCGCGGGCCGCCGCCGCCGCCGCCTCGGCGTCGGCCACGGTGGCCTGGGGCGCGGTCCCCACCACCTCTTCGGTGGCCGGGTTGACGACCTCGTAGGCGTCGCCGGAGGCCTCGACCCACTTCCCCCCGATGAGCAGTTGGCGCTCCTTCTTCATGGCCGCGCTCGTCGCGTCGTCGTCGCCTCGTTCATGGCGACGATGGTAACGGCAATCTGACATGCCGTCAGGAGCGGGGTCCGACCCGCTGCTACGGTGCCGGGGACAGAAATCCCGGGGGCCGTACGCGGGGCGCGACGGTGCCCGGGGAGGAGGTGGGGCGGATGAGCCCGGGAGTGGGATTCCGAGACGCGACGGCTATCGCCGGGATCGCCCAGACCCCGTTCGCCAAGCATCTGGAACCGTCGGAGGCCGAGCTGGCGTGCCAGGTCATCGTGGACGCCTGTGCCGACGCCGGGGTCGACGTGTCGGAGGTGGACGCCCTCTGCTCCTACACGATGGAGGCGACCGAGGAGGTCGACATCGCCCGCAACATCGGGTGCGGGGAGATCACCTTCTTCAGCCAGATCGGCTACGGCGGCGGCGCCGGGTGCGGGGTCGTGGGCCACGCGGCGATGGCGGTGGCCACCGGTCAGGCCGAGGTGGCGGTGGCCTGGCGGGCCCGCAAGCGTGGATCGGGGCCCCGGCCCTGGACGAACACGTCGATCCAGCTGCACGTGCCCGGGTCAGTGGACACGGCCGTTCGGGATGCTGCGGCCGGTCGACGAGATCGCCATGCTGCACGCGCCGGTACATGCACGACTACGGGGCCACCCGCGAGCACCTGGCCAACGTGGCCACGGCCGTGCGCAAGCACGCCAACATGAACCCGGACGCCATCATGCACGAGCAAGCCGATGAGCCGGGACGACTACATGGCGGCGCGCTGGGTGTCGGAGCCGTTGTGCCTCTTCGACAACTGTCTCGAGACCGACGGCGCCTTGGCCTGTGTCATCGTCTCTGCCGAGCGGGCCCGGGACCTGAGGCATCCGCCCGTCTACGTGCACGCCTTCGCCCAGGGCCTACCGCCCGAGCACCAGACGATGGTCAACTTCTTCAACGACGACCCGCTCACCGGGCCCGCCTGGGCGTGCGCCAAGACGGCTCTGGGCCAACGCCGACTTCGGACCCGAGGACGTGACGGTGGCCCAGATCTACGACGCCTTCACACCGCTGATCCTGCTGTCGCTCGAGGGCTACGGCTTCTGCAAGCGCGGCGAGGCGGGACCCTTCACCGAGAACGGCAACCTCGAATGGGGTACGGGCTCGTTCCCGGTCAACACCTCGGGCGGCGGCCTGTCCGAGGCCTACGTCCACGGCTTCAACCTCATCAACGAAGGCGTCCGCCAGATGCGGGGGACGTCGACCGCGCAGGTGGAGGACGCCGAGACCTGTCTGGTCACGTCGGGCGAAGGCGTCCCCACGAGCGCGCTCTGCTCCTGCGTGCGGTAGACCAGACAAGAGGAGGACGAACGATCCATGGCTAATGCAGCGGCGTTCTCCGGAGGCTACGTCTCCAACCTGGGGCCGTCGGAGGAGGGGTTCCTCCTGCCGGCCGTCGACAAGGATGGCGCGTTCTTCTGGGAGGGGACGGCCAAGGGGGAGCTGCGGATCCAGAAGTGCAACTCCTGCGGGAAGCTCCGCCACCCACCGCGGCCGATGTGCCCGTCGTGCCGGTCGACCGATCGCGGCTGGACGACGATGTCGGGCAAGGCGACGATCTGGTCCTACGTCGTCCCCCACCCGCCACTGCTCCAGCCCTACTCGGACCTCGCCCCGTACAACGTGATCGTCGTCGGCGCTCGACGAAGATCCGAACATCCGGTTCGTCGGGAACCTGGTGACGAACATCGGACGGCGCCCTCAACGAGATCGACCCGCAGAGCATCCGGATCGGCGAGCCCGTCGAGGTCGTCTTCAAGAAGTTCGTCCGGGTGGACGGGAGCGAGCAGACCCTGCCGTTCTGGTCGCGCCCCTGATCGACGGGACAACCGCACCGGAGGCCCTGGTCTCCGGTCGGTACCCGCGCCGCACCACTCAACCTATCGGCAAAGACTCCGGTGAGCTTTAGCGGATTTCCCACAATTCCCGGATTTCCCTCTCAGGCACGGGCCGGGGTCCGATCCCGTCGAGCGGAGGGCTCACGGAGGGTGGCGTCAGTGCGCCTGCGGGTGTACGGTGTCGAGCTACGGCTGGCGGGCCGGCTTGTCCGCGGTGCGGTAGAGAACTATTGAGTTCGAAGATGTACCCGCAGGGTGAGGCGGGTGACGGGACCGTCCTCGCCGCCAAAGCCTGCCGCATGGAGGGTCTGTGGTTCGGCAAGGCCCCCGACGGTTCATGGACCGTCCCTCTCACGCCGCTCGCCCGGGACTGAACCGTCGTGCCGTCCAAGAAGATGATCGCCGCCGCCACCCGCTTCAAGGAAGCCTGGGACGTGGAATTGTGCGACGGCGCCGACGGGCGCCCCCTTCGACGCCTCGACGTCGTCGAGCTGCACGAAGCGGCCCTGGGACTGATCTGGGCTACGGGAACGACGACGCTCCGAGACGCCTTGGACGTGCTGACGGAAATCGACAATTAGCGCGGGAGGAAAAGCCTCCCCGGTGCGTCCAACCCCGGACCGGTATGGGTCTTCTCCGAGCGCTCGACCCATCCCCGGTGCACCGGGACGTGAGGCCGTGCGTCAGGCCGTCCCCTCCGTCGTCGTGAAGGCGGTACCCCCACCAGTCAAAGCTCCGGTGGTGATGGTGTTCTCCTTGCCCTCGAAGTAGTTCTGCGAGGTCGGGGCCGTCGAGGCGAGCGGTGATCCGTTCACCGTGACGTTCGAGTAGTCGATGGCCCCGAACGTCGGGAGAGGATCCTGTTTCGGATGCGTTCCGCAGCGGGCGCACACCCCGACGTCTCCGACGAAGGGCCCTGAGCATGTGCTGGCATTGAGAGACGATGCGCTGCCACTCGAGCTCGTCGTCAGATCATCGATCGACACGGTCGTTCCGCTGCCACCGCAAGAGACGGAGAACACCACGGCGTCACCCGCGTTCATGGTCACAGCAGGGTTCGAGTTGACACCGTCCAGGGTGAGGGCGGCCGTGAATTGCGGTGTCAACGTCATTCCGTGTTTCGAACACCCCATGTACAGGTACGGTCCGCTGAACTGAGCGGCCATCGTGTCGTAGACGTTGGTATCGGCCGTGATGTTGTCCTTCTTACTCGTGCATGTGAACGAGGGGAGGGTCACGGTCGCCGCCACCGAGCTCACGTCCACGGAGGCGGACCAACCCGCCAGGTAGTTCTTGTGGATCTTCGACCCACTGGCACCGGCGGGAGCGGCGACCAGAGCCGACACCACCAATCCCGCGGTCAGCACACCGAAGAGTCTGGGTAGAAATGAATGGGCAAAACCTCGTGACATGACCTCGACCTCCTCCGCCGCCAGGCGTCTGTTCAGATCATCGTTCTGTCGACCGTACCTCATGAGGGCATCGGACGTCGTCGCCCATCCGTGCCGCGGCGCGCAGAGAGGGGGGCCCCGGCCCCCCTCTCTGGCTACTGCCTTTTGCCGTCGGGAATCAGACTGTCGGAACCGGCGGGCTGATGGTGTACGTGGTCATGAAGGTGTCGCCGGTACCAGCGTTCACGTCCGCGATCACCGTCGAGTCTCCGGCGGCACACGAGGAGCCTTCGAAGATGAACACGGCGTTGCCGTCGTCGTCCAGCAAGGTGTGAGCACCCGTACTGGTCCCGGTGCCACCGTTGCCGGCGCTCCACAGGGCGCCCGTAACGCAGCGGTTCTGGAGCTGAGCGGAGGAGATCATGGCCTCCTGCTCGGCGTACACGGGGTTGTCCTCGACGTAGAACACGGCGTAGACGTCCGAGTCGCCGCTGGGCCCGTTCGGACCGGTGCTCGTGTCACCCGTCTCCACCTCGGGGTTGGGGTACCCGACCACACCGGCAGCGGTGGGAACGGGCGGGTTGGCCACGAGAGTGGTGGTGGCGGTGTAGTACGGGGCCTTCACGAGGTCGGCTTCGATCACACTGGAACCCGGCGCGCAGTTGCTGCCGGAGAGCTCCACCGTGGCGTTGCCGTCGTCGTCCAGGACCACGGTGATGCTGTCGTCCGACGGCACCGACAGGGTGCCCGACGCGCTGCTGTAGTACACCAGGCTGTCGGCCAGACACGAGTTCACCAGCTGCTGGGAGTAGATGAACACGGGGTCCCCGGCGAAGGACGGATTCGCCTCAACCTGGACGATGGCGTGGATCTCGGACTGTCCGGTCTCGATCAACGGGTTGGGCGCCACGGTGACGATGATGTTGGGAGGCGGTCCTCCTGTACCACCACCGCCGCCGCCCTTGCAGCCCGCGTGGTGCGGGTGCAGTTTGCAGTTCGGTCCTGCGGCCTTGGCCGAGGCGATCCCTGCCATGCCCAGAAGGGGCATGCTCGCTACGACGGTCAGTACCACCAACCGTGCCAGACGACTATGACGGACGTGCATGTATTCGCTGCTCCTTCTCGAAGGTCCTACGCCGGCATCTTCACGGGTGGGTGGGGTCATGACAATCGTCAGAGATGACGAGATAGCGGCTCAGAATCCGGGATTTGACCACTCTCCGGATCGGTGTCGGCACCTTTCGCTGGATCACACCCGGTCGGGCCGAAAAGGGAGCTGCGGTCGTGGGGAGGACGCGGTCGGAGGCACCGAGTGGGGACACAGGGCGCCGACGCCGTCACTGGCCCGCCGAGAGCCAGCGTGGAACGCGCCCGTCCGAGACCGCCCGGTCCTTGACGTCGTTACGCCCTGAGTTTCGGCGGCATCAGCGCGTAGACCATCGTGACCTGAGCGGTCTGTTGCTGGGAGCCGGGCTCGAGAGGGACGGCGGCGGCCTTGTCTGTCCCGGCCGATGCGGCACCCAACGCGAACGGCCCGGGCGGCGCGTAGTTGTACGTCTGGGACTGGTCGGTGAGCGAACAGACCGGCCCCAGCCGCTCCCCGGCCGACAGGGCCATCGACCGGGCATGGGAGACGGCCTGGCGGACGGCGTCGGTCCTGGCCCGATCCTCGAGGCCCCGAGTGTCCTCGACCGAGAAGTTGACCGAGTCGAGCCGGGTGGCGTTGCCCGCCGCGCCGGCCATCGAGTCGATCAACGAGCCCGCCGTGGCAAAGCTCCGGATCGTGGCGGTCAGTGTGTTCGTCACCTCATATCCGGTGATCACACCGTTCGAGTTGTACTGGGGGTTGATCGAGAGACCCGAGGTCTGGACGTCCTTGGCGGCCACGCCACCCTGTGTGAGGTCCGTTGTCACGGCGGTCGCCTTGGTGTTGTCGTCCGCCAGCGCCGCCTGGGCGGTGGGGTCCGTGACATCGATACCCACCGAGACCGTCAGGATGTCCGGGGTGCCCGTGGTCAGGCCCGTGCCCACCACGGTCAGCTTCGGTGAGGTCCCCGCACAGGTCGCCGGGGCCGCCACCGGGTCCGGCGACGATGAGCAGGCGGCGACCACCACACCGGCGACAACGGCCATGACCGCCAGCGCGGTCGCTCTCGCTGCCCTGGCCGACGTCTTGAAGGTGCGCGTGCTGTCTTCCATGGCGGGGATAGACGTCGGCCGACGACGGGAAGTTCCCCCGGACCGCGAGAAGGCCGGTGGAACCGGACGCTCAGTGCCCGAGAAGCGGTCCCACCCCCTCGCCGAACGCGGCCATCTGGTCGCACATCTCCTCCACCGACCGGCTCGGGAAACGTAGTTGGAGGTGCGAGACTCCGAGGGCCACCACCTCGGACAGATCCTCGGCGATCTTGTCCGGAGACCCCGAGACGGTGCCGCGGGGAAGCTCCCACGATGGCTGACCGACGTGGAACGTCCCGGGCAGGGCCCCGATGGCGATAGGGGCCCCGTCGCGCAGCTGCTGGCGGAGCGCGAGGAGTTCAGCCACCTGGGTCTTCAGCTCGGAACGCTTGGCCGTCTGGGGGAGCCATCCATCACCGCGGGCGGCGGCCCGGCGCAACGCCGGCCGCGACGATCCCCCCACCCAGATCGGTGGACGGGGGCGTTGGACGGGACGGGGCGCGATCCCGAGGTCGGAGGCCGGCCAGCGGGGCCCGGGGAGCTCGGGGAATTCGTCGACGAGGGCGGCGGCGATGGCGTCGATGGACTCGTCCAAGGCTTTGCCCCGTTCGGCGAACTCGGGCCCGAGAACGGCGAACTCCTCGAGGACGTGACCGGCGCCGACTCCGATCACCAGGCGCCCGCCCGACAGGAGGTCGAGGGTGGCGAATTCCTTGGCGGCGCGCAGCGGATGGCGGAGGGTGGCGATGTAGACGTGCGACATCAGTCGGACGCGGGTGGTCATCCCGGCCAGCCATCCCAGCGTGGCGACGGTGTCGTACCAGGTGGTGCCCATCGCCGGCGCCAGGCGCCGCGGAATGAAGGTGTGGTCACAGACGGCCACATAGAAGAAGCCGCTGTCGTCGGCCTGGCGGGCGATCCGGGCCAGCTCGTCCGGGCCCGACGACCGCTCCCAGCTCTCGACGTAGATCGTCGATTGGGACTGGATGGGAAGCTGGATGCCGTAGACGACAGCGCCGTCGGGAATGATCGAGACCGTTTCCACGCAGATCCTCCTGGTTCGGCCCTCGTCCTAGATAGAGCTCGGCCACGACCTCGGCGAGGCCGTCGACGGGCCCGATGGCCTCGACCAGCACCCGCGCCCGCATCAGGTAGAGGTGGGCTGCGACCTCCCATGTGAAGCCCATGCCCCCGTGGACCTGGATGGAAGTCTTCCCGTTCTTGATCGCCGCCTCCGACGGCCAGAAGTCCCGCGCCGGCCGCCGCCCGCTCGGGATCGCCCACACCGGGCTGGTCGATCGTCACGGCGGCGGCGTGCACTGCCGATCGTGCCGTCTCGGACGCCACCAGCATGTCGGCGCACATGTGTTTCACCGCCTGGAAGGACCCGATCGGCTTCCCGAATTGCTCCCGCTGCTTGGCGTAGGCGACCGCCAGGTCCATGGTCCCGGCGGCCAGACCCACGAGGAGGGCACCCCCGAGGACCCACTGAGCGCGCCGCCAGTTCCTCGCCTCCTCGGCCCCGCCGATCGGTCGACCTTCGGGAAGCCGGTCGACGCGCCACATGGGGGTCAGCGGGTCGAGCGAGCGGCCGAGGGCCACGGCGTCGATCTCGGTCGGGTCCACCGCCGTCAGCCCGTCATCGGCCACCACCACCAGGACGCCGAGCGACGAGAGGTGTCCGACGAGTGTCGGGACGAAGGCCTCGGTTCCCGACGCCACCGGACGTCGCACGGCACCGACGACCGTTTTGCCGTCGGCCGCGCCGTCGATGATTGCCGCCGCCAGATGGGTCGACAGAATCGGCCCCGGAACGAGGGCCCGCCCGAGCTCTTCGAAGACGACCGACGCCGCAGCCATACCGAGGCCCACCCCACCGGCGGCTTCGCCGACCTGAAGAGAGAACACCCCGGCGTCGGCCAACTCGCCCCAGGCCTCGGTGTCGAGGTGCCCGCCAGGACCTTCGGTGGCCCGCAGCCGCTCCAAGGGGAAGCGGCCCGCGCAGAGCGACCGGATGGCGTCGGCCAGGGCCGCCTCGTCATCGGAGAGCTCGAAATCCACGTTAACCCCTCAACCTCTCTACCCCTTCGGGAGTCCGAGGATCCGCTCGGCGATGATGTTGCGTTGGATCTGCGAGGTCCCCGCCGCGATGGTCCGGGAGAAACCATGGACCCAGGTGTTCACGGCGTCGGCGTTCCCGATCGGTCCGGCGCCGTCGAGGCCCTGGAGCTCGTCCCAGGACAGTCCGGCTCCGCCCGATGAGGTCCATCCCGAACTCCCCGATCCGCTGTCGGAGCTCCGAGAGACCCAACTTGTAGACGCTCCCGCCCACCCCGGGGACGCCCGTGCGCGCCGCCTGGGAGACGTTGCGGCGGGCCAGCGCCCAGAGGGCATCGAGTTCGGCACCGAGATGGCCCATCCGGCGCCGGACGTCACCTTCGGCCCAGGCCCCGGTCCGCTTGGCCAGTGCCCGGAGATCGCGCGAGGATCTCCATCGACTGGAGCACCTCGGAGACGAACGCCGTCCCGCGTTCGAAGGACAAGCGTGACCATGGTGACACGCCATCCGTCGTTCTCCTCCCCGATCCGGTTCCCCACCGGGACGCGGACCCCGTCGAGGAAGAGCTCGCCGAACTCCGTCGACCCGGCGATCGTGCTTCAGAGGACGGAAATCGATACCGGGTCGGTCCATGGGCATGGCCAACCAGGTGATGCCGCGGTGGCGGCTGCCCTTCGTCTCCCGTCCGGACGAGAAGCTCGCAGAAGTCGGCCACCTCGGCATGCGACGTCCAGATCTTCGATCCGGTCACGACGTACTCGTCGCCGTCGCGGACAGCCTTCGTGCGCAACGACGCCAGGTCACTGCCCGCCCCCGGTTCGGAGAAGCCCTGGCACCAGACTTCGTCGCCCCGGAGGATCGGCGGGAGGAAACGGGCACGCTGGCTCGGGGTCCCCTCGACCACGATGGTCGGGCCGGCGTGGAGGAGACCGACGAAGTTCACTCCGACGTAGGGGGCGTGGGCGTGCTCGAGCTCCTCGAGGTAGATCAGGTGCTCGACGGGACTGGCGGCACGACCGCCGCCCTCGACAGGCCAGTCGATCCCCGCGTAGCCGGCGTCGAAGAGCATCCGCTGCCAAGTGGTGTCATAGACGCGCCGGGCCGGCCAGTCGAGGGCGGAGGGCTTGGGCGGGAGCTTGGGGAGGACAGAGGCGAGCCATTCCCGGAGCTCGATTCGGAACTTCTCCTCGGCCTCGGAATAGCGAAGGTCCACGTCCGTCCCCCGCCGCGCGTCCGGAGCCGGCCTACGACGCCAGGTGGTCGAGCCCGAACAGTTTGATGGCGTTGCCCGCGGACGATCTTGAACCGGGTTTCGTCGTCCAGATGGGCCATCTGCCGCTCGGCGATCTCTTTGGTGTGGGGCCATGTCGAGTCCGAGTGGGGATAGTCGGACTCGTAGGTGATGTTGTCGGCACCGATCTCGTCCACCGACCGCAACCCGTGGGCGTCGTCGAAGAAGCAGCCGTAGATCTGGCGGTGGAAGTACATCGACGGCTTCTCGGGAACGATGTCGGCGACACCGCCCCAGCCCCGGTTCTCCTCCCAGACGGTGTCGGCCCGCTCGAGGATGTAGGGGATCCAACCGATCTGGCCCTCGGAGTAGGCGAGCTTCAAGGTCGGGAAGCGGACGAGGACACCCGAGAAGAGGAAGTCCACCATCGACAAGGTGGCGTTCGTGTGGACGAGGGTCGAGCCCACGGCCGGCGGAGCGTCCTCGGACGTCGACGGCATCTTCGAGGACGAGCCGATGTGCATGTTGACGACGGTGTCCGGTCTCCGCGCAGGCGGCGAAGAACGGGTCCCAGTAGTGGTCGGGATCGTGGATGGAGGGAAGGCCGAGGAAAGGGGGGATCTCGGTGAAGCACACGGCCCGGACGCCGCGCTCGGCGTTGCGGCGGACCTCGGCGGCGGCCAGCTCGGCGTCCCAGAGGGGGATGAGGGTGAGGGGGATGAGACGGCCTTCGGACTCGGCGCACCAGTCGTCGACCATCCAGTCGTTGTAGGCCTTCACGCAGAGCAGGGCCAGCTCCTTGTCCTTCGCCTCGTAGAAGGTCTGACCGCAGAAGCGGGGGAAGGTCGGGAAGCAGAGGGACGCCTCGAGGTGGTTGGTGTCCATGTCCTCGAGCCGGGGCTTCACCTGGTAGCGAACCGGGCCGCATGTCCTCGTAGGTGATCCCCTGTCATGGTGACCTCGTCACGGGGAACGCCGACGGCGGAGTCGACGCGCAGGAGTGGTCGGCGCAGCTCCTCGTAGTACCACCAGTCGGTGGGCGCACCCTTCGCGCCCGGCTTCACCGTCAGCTTGCCGCCGATGAAGGTGATCTCCCCCATCGGGGCCCGGACGATCCGGGGGCCGACCTCCTTGTACTTGGCCGGGAGCCGGTCCATCCAGACGTCGGCCGGCTCCACGACGTGGTCGTCGACCGAGATGATCATGGGTAATTCAGCCACGCAGGCGAGCATAGCCACGGATCTGACGGCCTGTCAGCTGACGGTGCGACCCACTTTCGACACCTCTCGAGGCACGCCGACCACCCTGCCGCGCACGTCAATACGACGTGGGATCCGCCGTCTCAGCTCACCGCAGTTCGTCGCTCGGGCCGGAGTCCTGGACGAAGATGACGTCGTCCGCCCCGTTCGTCGCAATGGAGAGCGCCGCCACCACCATGTCGGCCACCGCGATGTCGACGGGGGCGGCGTCGCGCCGCCCACCATTGTCCAGGGTCGGGGAATGCCCGGCCCCGGTCCTGGTGACCCCCGGTGACGAGTCGTTCCGTGCGGGGTTCGGTGCGTGACCGTTCGCGGCATGACCGTTCGCGGCGTAGCCGATCGATCGGTGTTCGGCCGTGTCGTGACCGTAGGCCGAGTGGCCGACGTGGGCGTTGACCGGCGCCGCGTCGTCCGTCGGCACCTCGCTCCCAGACAGTGCGTCCACCGACCCGTCGGACTGCGGTGTCTGCGTCGGCGCCGCCGCCACGGACACCGTGTCCAGGAGCGCGGGGTCGTCGAAGGTCTCCGGGTCGTCGAAGGACACCGGGATGTCCGGGTGCGCGGTGTCATCGGGGTGCACCGTGTCGTCCCGGTGCACCGTGTCGTCCGAGTGCGCGGTGTCCACGTGTTCGAGTTCGTCAGGGCCGTCGGCCACGGCCATGGTCTCGGCACGCGTTTCCTCGTCCGGCCCGCCGTCGACGGGTCCGCCGTCCGTCGACACCTCCTGGTCGCCGACGACCGGCGACGATCCATTCGGTGCCAGGGCGTCGAGCAGTGCGTCGTTCAACGATGATCGGTCCATCGAGTCGATGTCCGGCAAATCGAAATTTCGGGCCGCCCCGTCCGTGATCTCGTCTTCGAGCGAACTGAAGTCGAGCGCGGTGTCGTCGAATACCGCCGCATCCCACGACACGAAGTCAGACGTCGCACCGAGGCTGTCACCGTGGTCGGCGCCGTCCCCGGTGTCGAACATCTCCGTGTCGAACGTCTCCATCTCGAATCCCGGTGTGTCGAATCCCGGAGTGTCGAATCCCGGTGTGTCGAACGCGGCCGTCTCGAAGGCGGTTGTCTCGGTGACAGCTGTGTCGAACACCGACGGGGCTGAGAACGGATCGGCGGCGATGGCGTCGGTGGCCCAGCGCTTCTCGGCCGCTGTCTGAAGGGCGGCCAGATAGGGAACGAGGATCTTGCTCACAGCGGCGGCGAGACGACGATGTCCCTCGTCGCCTGGGTACATCCCGTCCTCGAGATCCTCGGGGTCGACGGTGCTGAGCCCCTCGACCAAGAAGAGTGCCTTGTCGCCGTCCGCCATGGACTCGAGGACCGTCTCCTCCATGGCCCGCCGCAATTGGGCGAGGGTAGCGCCGACGCGGTTGGGGACGTCTTCGGCGTCGGGGCGGGCCGTCGGACTCACGACCACGATCGGGACGTCAGGATGACCGTCGCGGACGACGGAGAGGAAGCACCGGACTTCCTCGGCCATGAGACCGATCGTGTGGGGGACCCGGCTCCAGTTGTTCAGTCCAAAGGCAATGGAGACAACTTCGGCGGGAGTCTCGGCCATCATCAGGGCCGACGTCATCTCGCCGCGAGCTGTCCCCGCGTAGCCGAGATTGCAGACGTCGAGACCGAGCTTCCGACCGGCGACGGCCGGCCAGGCCATAGCGGGAGCGGACGCCAGCCAACCCTGGGTCACGGCGTCGCCGTAGGCCAGCCACCGGGGCTGGGGCGGGGCGGGGACCATCGTCTCCTCGACCCCCGCCACCCCGGTGATCAGGGGCTGCATCCCTTCGGGGATGTAGACGGTAACGGGGAGTTCCGGGCGGCCCGAGATGACCATCTCGGCCATCCCCTCGCCCATGACGGCCTCGGCCATGGCCACCTTCTGGCCGCCGCGGTAGGCGACGAAGCTGCAACCGGCCGACTCCCCTCGGTATCCGAGACTGGCCCGCGTCGTCTTGTACCAGATCCGGATCGTCCGGGCCTCGCCCACCATCTCGAGCCGGACCCCGACCGGCAGCTGGGCGGCGTCCCAGACGTCCGCCGGCAGGTACTCGGCGCCGGCCGGATCGGCCCGTGGATACGGAGCGTCCGACACTGCGGGGAAGACGCACCCCCGCAGAAAAGGCTCGGGTTGTTCTGGCCGGATGCTCACTCGGACCCCCCACATCGTCTTCCATGACTGCCCGGCACGGGCTCGCCTCGCTCCGAGCGAAACGGTCCTCCCCCTCCGGTTCCTGCACCATCAACGACACGTCGGGAATCCCGGTCACCGAGGACGGCCTGGCATCGCGACCGACTTCTCACCTCGGATGGACCCCCCGTCTCCCGATCGTTGCTTTCGGTACCCGGCTCATCGGCGCGGAGTGGTCGCCTCTTAAGCACTCAGAGTGAGATTTTCTCTGGCCGGGACGCCTCCGGACGCACTTTCGACGGCTCTTCCGGCGGGCGGCGGCGGCCCCGATACCCTGTCCGGCCGTGTGCCTCCTGGTCATGGCCTTCGGTCTCGATCCCGAGGCGCCCCTGGTGGTGGCGGCCAACCGCGACGAACGCCTCGACCGTCGGGCCACGGCCATGGCCGTCCTCCACGACCGCGACCCCCGAATCCTCGGCGGCCGCGACGAGGAGGCGGGCGGGACCTGGCTGGCGGTGAACGACCACGGGCTCGTGGCCGGGCTCACCAACCGACCGGTCCCCGACGGCCGGGACCCCTCCAAGAGGACCCGGGGCGAGCTCCCCCTGGCCCTCGCCCGACACCGAACCGCCGCCGACGCCGTCGATGACTTCGTGAAGAGCTTCCACCCGACCGACTACAACCCGGCCTGGTTCCTGGTCGGCGACCGTCGGTCGCTCTTCTCGCTCGATCTGACCGACGGCGACCGGCCCGTGGCCCACCGGCTCGGTCCCGGCGTCCACATCCTCGAGAACTCCCCCCTCGGCGCCCCTTCGGCCAAGGTCGACGCCGTCCGCGCCCTGATCGGCCCGCCCGGCGCCCTCGGCGGTCGCGACCTGCCGGAGAAGCTCCGGCTCGTCCTGGCCGACCACTCGACGCCACCACTCTCGTCGTCCCCCGAGGGACGACCACCCGAGACCTTCGCCGCCTGCGTCCACACCGACTCCTACGGCACGCGGTCATCGACCCTCATCCGCGTTCCCCGGCGCGAGGACGAGCGACCCGACGTCTCCTACGCCGACGGCCACCCCTGCACGGCGCCCTTCGTCGACGCCGGAAATCTCTGGAGGAACTAGCGATTCGTCCCCGGATTTCGGGTCAGGTCCGAGGCCTTCGTCATCCGGGGACCCGCCCCCGACGCCGTCGGCGACGCCCGGGGTGTCACGTCGACGTCGGCGGCCTGCGCCCGCAGCGCGCCCACCGTGCAGCTCTCCTTGGGCCGGTGGGCGAAAGGGTCGAACCGGAAGTGGCGGATGGCGTTCTCGTGCGTCATCTGCGCGATCTCGTTCTCGGGGACGCCGTCGAGGGAGGGCCAGAGGGTCTCCGGCGAGATCGGCCATGTCGAGTCGGAGTGGGGATAGTCGGCCTCCCAGCAGATCTTGTCCACCCCCACCCGGTGCCGGAGCTCCATCCCCGAGGGATCGTCGATGAAGCAGAGGACGACCCGCTCCTGGAACACCTCGGACGGGAGCATCGTCCCGAAGTCCTGTCCCGTCCACCCGTGGTGTCGCGTGTAGATCCAGTCCATCCGGTCGAGGAAGTACGGGATCCAGCCGATCCCGCCCTCGGACAGCGAGACCCGGAGGTCGGGGAACTTCCGCAGCACCGGCGACCACAACAGGTCAGCGGCGGCTTGGAGGATGTTCACCGGTTGGAGCGAGATGAGGACGTCGATGGGTGCGTCGGGCGCCGTCACCACCAGCGACGACGACGAACCGATGTGGAGACAGACGATCGTCCCCTCGTCGGAGCACGCCGACCAGAACGGATCCCAGTGGTCGGAGTGGAAGCTCGGCAGCTTGAGCTTGGCTGGGTTCTCGGAGAACGACACCGCGTGGCATCCCTTGTCGGCCACCCGCCTGACCTCGTCGCCCATGGCCTCGGGATCCCAGATCGGGGGGAGCGACAGGGGGATGAACCGTCCCGGGTAGGTCCCGCACCATTCGTCGATGTGCCAGTCGTTGTAGGCCTTCAGGACGGCGAGCCCGAGTGCGGGGTCCGACGCCTTGGCGAACAGTTGGCCGCACAGCTGGGGGAACGAGGGGAAGCACATCGAGGCGATCACCCCGTTGGCATCCATGTCCCGGACCCGGTCGTGGATGTCGAAGCACCCTTTGCGGATCTCGGCGAAGGAGGTGGGCTCGATCCCGTACTCCTCCACGGGACGCCCGGCGACGGCGTTCAGCCCGATGTTGGTGGCTTCCTTCCCGTCGAACCGCCAGATCTCCGTCCCGTCGTCGCGGCGGTCGACGAAGGGCACCTCGTCGGCGAACTTGGCCGGCATCCGGCCTCTGAACATGTCGGGTGGCTCGACGACGTGGTCGTCGACGCTGACGAGGATCAGGTCTTCGAGCTCCATGTCGCCTTCCCGTCTCTCTGCCGTCCCTGACACGCGTGTCACCGCTCACACTATCGTCGGCCCCGTGACGAGAGAGGGCCGGGGCCAGGAACCCGACCGCGCTATGGCTCCTGACGGGTCCATGGCCCTCACCGGGCTCCGCATCCTCGACTTCACCCGGCTCGGATTCGGGGCCCAGGCCACGCTGATCTGCGGGTGTCTCGGCGCCGAGGTCATCAGGGTCGAGTCCACCCGACACCCCGACGCCATCCGGATCATGCCGCCGTATGTCCCCGAACCCGGCGAGCGCGGCGAGGGCTTCGGTGCCGCCACCCTGGCCAACGCCGCCGGTGCGGCATCGGCCAACCGCGGCGGGATCTTCTACAAGTACAACACCGGGGGCAAGCGCTCCATCACCGTCGACGCCCGCCATCCGAAGGGACTGGCGCTGTTGAAGGACCTCGTAGCCGTCTCCGACGTGGTGACCGAGAGCTTCGCGGCGGGGACGTTCGACCGCTGGGGTCTCGGCTACGACGTCTTGAAGCAGATCCGGCCCGACATCATCTACGTCTCGATGTGCGGGTTCGGTCACTCCGGGCCCGACGCCGCCCACGTGACAATGGGACCGACGGCCCAGGCCCTCACCGGCCTCACCTTCATGGTCGGCTTCCCCGACCGCCCGCCGGCCGGATGGTCCTTCTCCTACCTCGACCACGTCGGCGGGTACCTCGGCGCCGTCGCCATCCTCACCGGCCTCCTCCACCGCCGGCGGACGGGCGAGGGCCAGCACCTCGACGTCTCCCAGCTCGAACCGGCCACCGCCCTCTCGGGCGCACTGCTCCTCGACGCCATCGTGAACACACGCCCCTCCCGCCGACCCGGCTTCCCCACGGGGAACCGCCGCCTCCACCCCCCCACCGCGCCCGGTGGCGCCTTCCGGGCGGCCGGGACCGACCACTGGGTCGTCATCTCCTGCCGGACCGAGGCCCACTGGGACGCGCTCGTGGCCGCCATGGACAGCCCTCCGTGGACGTCGGATCCCCGCTTCGCCACCCTGGCCGGCCGGGTCGAACACGCCGATCAGCTCGATCCCCTTCTCGAGTCGTGGACGTCGGAGCGCGACCGCTACGACCTGATGGCCCTGCTCCAGTCCGCCGGTGTCCCTTCCGGCGTCGTCCAGGACGCCGCCGATCGCCTCGAGCGCGACCCGCAACTGGCGGCGCGCGGACACTTCACCGCTCTCGGCAATTCCGAGGTCGGCCCTCTGCCCCTCGAGGGCGTCCCCTTCCGGATGTCGGCGACACCACCACACACCGGTGGGCGTCTCCGCCGCGGCCCACCTCTGCTGGGCGAGGACACCGGCGCCGTCCTCGGGGAGCTTCTGGGGTTCACCCCCGACGACGTCGCGGCCCTGGCCGACGAGGGGGTCCTCTCGTGACCACCGCTCTCGACGGGGTCCGCGTCCTGGAGCTCACCGACGAGTCGGCCGACTACTGCGGTCGCCTCCTCGCCGGGCTCGGCGCCGACGTGGTCAAGGCCGAGCCGCCCGAGGGATCCCCGGCGCGCGCCGTCGGTCCCTTCCTCGACGACCGGCCCGGCGACGACCGGAGCCTGGCCTTCTGGGCCGACAACGTCGGGAAGCGTTCGGTCGTTATGGACGACGACGACGACGTCCGTGACCTCGCCGCCGCCGCCGACGTCCTCGTCCATACCTTGCGCCCCGCCGAGGCCGACCGCCGCGGCCTCACCTTCGAGACGCTCTCGGCCCGGTCACCGAATCTGATCGTCTGCGCGGTGACGCCCTTCGGCCAGGACGGGCCCTGGGCCGACTACCTGGCCGACGACCTCGTCCTCATGGCGCTCGGCGGCTCCATGGCCGCCTGCGGCTACGGCCCGGTCGCCGACGGGACCTACGACACCCCTCCCCTCGCCTCCCAGGGGGACCAGGCCTGGCGCACGGCGTCGACCTACGCGGCGATCGCCGTCCTGGCCGCGCTGGCCTGGGATGGACAGCCCGCACCGGGGCCAATTCATCGACGTCTCGGCCCACGAGTGCTCGGCCAGCATGACCGAGTGGCACCTGATGACCTACCTCTGCTCGGGCGAGCCCTATCGCCGGGGACCGCATCCCACCCTGACGGCGGCCGACGGTCGGCAGGTGGCCGCGCTCACCCCGGACTTCCTCGGTCCCCATGTCTTCACCCGCATGCTCGAGATGCTCGAGGCCGAAGGTGTCGCCGGTGCCCTCTCCGACCCGGTCTTCGCCGACCCCGGTCACCGCGCCCGCCACTACGGTGAGGTCTGGCGGGCGCTCAAGCGGCTGGCGGCGAACCATGACGCCGAGGAGCTCTACCGTCTCGGTCAGCAAGCCGGTCTGCCCTGGGGTGTCATCCGCGCCCCGGAGGAGGTACTCGACGACCGCCACCTCGCCGCGCGCCACCACTTCGTCGACGTCCGCCACCGCGACCTCGGCTTCGACGTGACCTATCCCGGAGCACCCTTCGTCGCCCACAGGTCGCCGTGGGTCATGGACCGCCGCCCCTCCGCTGCTCGGCGAGCACACCGCCGAGGTCCGTACGCAATGGTCGGCTCGATGACATACCCACGATGACCTTGGTCGCGATGGCCGCTTCCCGATGACGGCGGCGACGGCGCGGCGCGGCGCGTGCCTGGTGGGGATCGGTGAGACCCGGTACGCCAAGTGGGGAGGGATCACCGACACGAGCGAGTACCAGTTGGCCATCGCCGCCATCCAGGGCGCGGTCGCCGACGCCGGCCTGACTCCATGGACGAGGTCGACGGTCTGGCATCGTTCGCCGACGACCGCAACGACGCCACGTTCGTCGCCGCCGATCTGGGTCTCCCGGAGTTGCGTTACGCCACGATGTCCTGGCTTCCCGGCGGGGGCGGGGCCTGCGCCGCCATCGCCAACGCGTCGATGGCCGTGGAGACCGGGGCCTGCGAGGTGGTGGTCGTCTACCGGTCGCTCTGCCAGGGCCAATTCCACCGCTTCGGCCAGGGCCCCGGTGGCCGGCCGCCCCGGGGCCCGGCCCGCGTGCCCGGAGGTGCGGAAGGCCAGGACCCTATTGGAGGCGCACCTGGCGTTCACCATGCCCTTCGGCATGTTCATCGCCACCGATCGCCTACGCCATGGTGCTGCGCCGCCACATGTACCGCTTCGGCACCACCGTCGAGCAGATGGGCCAGGTGGCCGTGACGACGAGAGCCCACGCGGCGCGGAACCCCCGGGCGGTGATGGGGGCGCGGCCCATGACGATGGACGATTACCTGGCCTCGCGGTTCGTCTCGGAGCCGTTCCGCCTCTTCGACTGCTGTCTCGAGAACGACGGCGCCTGTGCCGTGGTCGTCACCACCGCACGAGCGTGCACGCCGACACTGGCCCGGACCCCCGTGGAGGTGCTCGCCGGCGCCCAGGGAACGCCGCAGGGCTTCGGGCACGGCCAGTACTCCAACGTGGGGATGCCCGACGACGACTACACGTCGGCCGGGGCCCGGACCGTCGCCGACCGGCTCTGGGCCCACGCCGGACTGGGGCCACAGCGACATCGACGTGGCCGAGATCTACGACCACTTCACCGGACTGGTCCTGCTCAGCCTGGAGGACTTCGGCTTCTGCGGGCGCGGCGAGGGTGGGCCCTTCGCCGCCTCGGGGGCGCTGGCCTGGCCCGACGGCGCGCTGCCGACCAACACCCACGGTGGCAGTCTGTCCGAGGCCTACATCCACGGTCTGAACCACGTGGTGGAGGGGGTCCGCCAGCTCCGGGGCGAGTCCACCTGCCAGGTGGAGGGGGCCGACACCTGCCTGGTGACGAGCGCGGCCGGCGTACCCACGAGTGCGCTGATCCTCGGACGAGGTGACCGACGCCAGTGATCACCGACGGCGACGACCGACGGCGACGACCGACGACCGTGACCGGACGCCCGTGACCACGCGCTGGTTCCCCGACGAGATGCCGGTGCCGGCCGTGAGCGCCGAGACGGTCGGCTGGTGGGAGGCGGCCGCACACCACCGGCTGGTCGTCCAACGGTGCACGGCGTGCGGGCAGACCCGTCATCCTCCGGGTCCCGTCTGCCCCCGGTGCCGGTCCACGGCGTCGGAGTGGTCGGAGCTCCCCGGCATCAGGAACGGTCTTCACCTACACCGTCGTCCGCCAGGCCTTCATCCCGTCGCTGGCCGACCGCATCCCTTACGTCGTCATCGCCGTCGACCTCGACGACGCCGATGGGGCGAGGATCGTGTCCAACCTGATAGATATCGACCCGGCCGACGTGTCCATCGGTATGCGCGTCGACGTCGTCTGGGAGGACATGGGACCCGAGCTGTCCCTGCCGCGGTTCCGCCCGGCGGCTGATGCGACCGATGCGAAGGGAGCGGACAGATGAGCAAGAACGGCCGGCGGGCCGTCATCGTGGGTGTGGCCACGTCCGACTATCCGAAGCTCCCCGAGATGTCGGAGCACGCCGTCCACGGCCAGGCCGCCGACCGCGCCCTGGCCGACGCCGGTCTCACCATGGCCGATGTCGACGGATTCGCCAGCACCGGGTTCTTTCCCATGTACGCCACCGGTGTGGCCGAGTACCTGGGACTGCATCCGACCTACTACGACGAGACCAACGCCGGAGGGGCGTCGTTCGAGGTTCTGGCCGAGCACGCCGCCTACGCCATCGAGGCCGGGGCCGTGGACGTCGTCCTCATCACCTACGGAAGTATCCAGCTGTCCCAGATGGGTCGGCGGCTGGGAACCGGCGGCGGGGGCGGCGCCGGTTTCGCACCGGGACCTGCGATCTACGACGCGCTGTGGGGCAACACCCTCGTCGGGAACTACGCCCTCGCGGCGCGCCGGCACATGCACCAATTCGGAACCACCCCCGAGCAATTGGCGGCGGTGGCCGTCACCATGCGGCAGCACGCTGCGGGGAACCCGCAGGCCCAGGAGCGCGATCCCATCACGGTGGAGGACGTGGTCTCGTCGCGGTTGGTGGCCGACCCTCTCCACAAGCTCGACTGTTGCGTCATCTCCGACGGAGGCGGGGCCTGTGTGCTCACGACGGCCGAGCGCGCCGCCGATCTGAAGAACACGCCGATCCACATACTCGGGGCCGCGCATTCCACGACTCATCACATGAATCTCTCGGCCATGCCCGATCTGACGGTGTCCCCCGCCGCGCAGTGCGGGCCTCTCGCCTTCTCCCGCGCCGGGGTCACTCCGGCCGATGTCGACGTGGCCCAGCTCTACGACTCCTTCACCATCACCGTCGTCCTCACCGTGGAAGACCTCGGGTTCTGCGCCAAGGGCGATGGCGGCGCCTTCGTGGAGAACGGTGGACTCGGGATAGGTGGCCGACTGCCGACCAACACCGACGGCGGGGGACTGTCCGCCTGTCACCCCGGAATGAGGGGGATGTTCCTCATCGTCGAAGCCGTCCGTCAGCTGCGCGGTGAAGGCGGCGTCACCCAGGTACCCGACGCCCGCATCGCCGTGGCCCACGGCACGGGGGGGATGCTCTCCACCGGCGCCACTCTCGTTCTCAGCAAGGAGGCACCGTGACCGATGCCCGCGCTCCGGCGACCGACGAGCGACCGCCCAAGCCGAGGCCGGCGCCGGTCCCGGACCACGACTCGGCGCCGTACTGGCAGGCGCTGCACGACGGCCGGCTCCTGCTCCAGCGCTGCCAGGACTGCGGGAAGTTCCAGCTCTATCCACGCGACCGCTGCCTGTCCTGCCGGGGGCCGGTGACCTGGCTGGAGGCGAGCGGTCGGGGCACCGTCTACAGCTTCACGGTCATCCGCCAGAACTACGCCCGGCCCTTTCGCGACTGGATCCCCTATGTCGTCGCCCTGGTCGAGTTGGAGGAAGGACCACGGGTGATGACCAATCTGGTCGACTGCGATCCGGACGCCGTCCAGGTGGGGATGCCCGTGACAGCGCGCTTCGAGGTCGTCTCCGATGACGCCGGGATCGCGCTTTTCACATCCGCTCCGTGACATTGATCCGTGACATTGATCCGTGACATTGCGCCTTCAGTCCGCGAATTGGGCCGGCGTTGGTCCGGCGTTTAGATCACCGCGCTATGTGAACAGAGCAAGGGGAGTACTGTCGTCGTATCGCACCTCTTGCCACCCACCGTGGTCAGCTCCCGGTGCTGGCACTTTCTGCTGATCGATCCGGGCGCGACAATTCCGTTCTCCACATGCCGTCGCCGCGCGCGGCACTGCGCCATGCCGCACCGATCGTCTTCGAAGGTGTCGTCGGACCACTCGCCCTCTTCTACGTCGTGCTGTTGCTGGCCGGCTTCCGGGGCGCGCTGATCGCGGCACTCTGTTGGTCCTACGGCGCGGTGATCCGCCGCATCCGACGGGGCGAGCGGATCACGGCACTCCTCATGCTCGGTACGCTGCTGCTGACATTGCGGACGACGGTGGCGTTCGTCACCGGTAGTGCGTTCGTCTACTTCATCCAGCCGACGGCGGGCGCCGTTCTCGTCGCCGTCGTCCTCCTCATCTCCGCCGCCGTGCGCCGACCGTTCACGCAACGGTTCGCCCACGACTTCTGTCCCCTCGACCCCGCCCTTCTGGCCCGGCCGCGCGTCCAGAAGTTCTTCGTCCAGATCTCGGTCGTCTGGGCCGCCGTCCTCCTGCTCAACGCCGGACTGGTGATGTGGATGCTCGTCTCGTCATCCCTGCGGATGTTCGTCCTCGAACGGACGGCGGCGACATGGTCGCTCACCGCCGGGGCCATCGCCATCTCCATCTTCGGTTTCACGGCCGCCATGCGCTCGGACGACGTGACCGTCCACTGGGGGGCCGCCACCCCGGCCCCCGCCGTCAGCCCCCTCGTGGGCTGACGCCGGCGCTGCCGCCGGTCGTCTGACCACAGACGATCGCGGCGATCTACACCGCTCTCGTGTTCTCGAGGACCAGCGCCACGCCCTGACCCGACCCGACGCAGACCCCCAGGGTCCCGTAACGCGCCTCACGCAACCGCAGCTCGGTGGCCAGGGTGAGCACGTAGCGCGTTCCGGACGACCCGAAGGGATGACCGATGGCGACGGCCCCACCGTTGGGGTTGAGCCGATCGTCGGGAACCTCGAAGCCGCCCAACTGGCGCGGCAGCTCCCGCAGCACGCCGAGGGCCTGGGCGGCGAAGGCCTCGTGGACCTCCCAGATGTCGATGGCGGCCGGGTCCAGTCCGGCCCGGCCCAGGGCGGTGGCCATGGCGAAGGCCGGGGCGATCCCCATGACCTGGGGGTCGAGGGCGTGGGTGGCCGAGGCCACCACCCGGGCCAGCGGTTCGATGCCGAGTTCCTCGGCCGCGTCGCGGCCGGCCAGGACGACGGCGCTGGCACCGTCGCTCAACGGCGAGGAGTTCCCGGCCGTCATCTGGGTGGTGTTGGGCTGGGGCGGGAGCGCCGCCAGCTTCTCGGCGGTGGTGTCGCCCCGGATCATCTCGTCGTGCTCGAAGGTGCGCCCCGGATCCTTCCGGGTGGCGGCGATCTCGACGGGGTGGATCTCGGCCGCCAGTCGCCCCGAGTCCCGGGCGGCCGCCGCGTGGAGCTGCGAACGCAGGGCGAAGGCGTCGATCTCCTCACGGGTGAGGCCGTAGCGGTCGGCCACGTTCTGGGCCGTCTTGATCATCTCCACATAGGCGTCCCGGGCCAGCAGCGTCGGGTTCGGGGGACCGCCGGCGCCGGCCCACATGGTGTCGAGCAGGAAGATCGGGCCCCGGGGGCTGAAGGGGGCGTCGCCTTTCATCTGGGCCCAACCCGATCGCGACATCGACTCCACGCCGGCGGCCAGTCCACCCCGAGCTCCCCACTGCGGATGGCGTGGGCGAGGGAGATGGCCCCCGACAGAGACGACGCACAGAACCGGTTGACGGTAATCGCCGGCACCGAATCGGGGAAGCCGGCGGCCAGGGCCCCCCACCGGGCGATGTCGCCCATGCCCTCGTGGGCAGGGTTCACGCAGCCGGCGGTGATGTCCTCGATGCGGTCGAGCGCCACCCCCACCCGGGCGCAGGCGGCCACCATGGTGCGCCCGAGCAGGTCGTCGGTGCGGATATGGGCCAGCGAGCCGCCGTAGCGCCCGACCGGCGTGCGCACGCCAGCAAGGATCAGTGCATCTGTCATCGACGTTCCTCCTATCCGAGGCGGATCCCGGCGAGCTGGCTCCCCTGGGCCACGAGGCGTCCGGTGCGGTCCCAGATGAAGCACACCTCATCGACCCGCTGCGCGTCGATCAATTGCGCTCGTTGCAGAACACGCACGGGACCGGGCGTGGGTAAGGCACGTACATAGGCGGTCAATTCCAGTGTGGGCACCCAGCCGGCGTACTCGATGTCGAAGGTCGCCGGAGGAAAAGCGTCGACGGCGAACAGCAGCGACGTCGGATCGAACGCCTCGTCCGCCGGAAGCGCCAACCAACCGCGCAACTCGCCCCGGCCGGTCGGATAGCCGGTGGTGAACCCGCTGGCGCCCGGCTCCAGTCGCCCCTCGATCTGCTCCATGATCGCCACCCGCAGCCCATCGGGTGGTTGCGGTACAAGAGGGACGCAGTCCTCGTAGGCGACCTGCCCGACCGGCGGGAGCCCGCCGTCCCAGTACGGTGTCGCGGCCGCGTCGAGGTGGCTGGTGGTCACCAACGCCTCGACACAGGGCTCACCCCCCTGGCTCATGGCCGCACGAACCTGAGTGGCCGAGCGCCCGGCCCGCAACACCTGCGCCTCGATCACGACGGGCCCGGGCTCCGGCGAGTGCAGGTAGTGGGCGTTGGCGGCGATGACATGTCCGTGGGCACCGACCGATACGGCCGCCCTGCCCATCATGGCCAGGAGGTAGCCGCCGTTGGGCTTGCCCCCGATCGTCCACTGCGGGCTGACGTCGGCATCGAAGAGTCCGGGTCCGCCGGCGGCCAGCCTGCTTACCTCGGCAAAAGGGATCCGCTCCACAGTTTGGGCCGGCACGGTCACGGTCTGACCGGTTGCGCCCTGCCCACCAACGGCTCGACCGCACCGGGGCCGGGCACGGCCCGGACGTCCCTGGCGCCGACGAGCTCCCCGCACGAGGCGCACGTCAGCACGGCGTCCGAGACGTGCCCGCACGCGGTGTGGACCACCTCGAGTGGAGGTCCGTCCGGCGCCGCGTACCTGTCGCCCCACTGGCGCATGGTGGTGATAACGGGCCAGAGATCCCGGCCCTTGTCGGTGAGCCGGTAGTCGTGACGCGGGGGATGGTCGCTGTAGGGGACCTTGGTCAGCACCCCCGCCTCCACCAGCCGGGCCAGGCGCTGATTGAGCACGTTCCGGGAGATCCCCAGGCGCTCCTGGAACTGGTCGAAGCGGGTGACGCCGAGGAAGGCGTCGCGTACGATGAGCATGGACCACCACTCGCCCACGACCTCGAGGCACTGGGCCACCGAACAGTGCATGTCGGCGAAGCTCTTGCGTTCCACGGTGTGGAGACTAGTGGGTTGCGTAATAGAACGCAATCGCTCGTCGCCAGTCCCGGGTCGTCCCGGTGCGCCGGGATTGGCTTGAATGGACAGATGGCTTCCGTCCTCACCGAGATCGTCATCGAATCCGCCGATCCGGGAGGCGCAGCCGCCTTCTGGAGCGCGGCCCTCGGCTGGGAGGTAGGGCACCACCAACCGGGGAACGTCCCGTGGATCTCGGCGTCGGGCGATCCGGCGCACCACGATCTGAAGCTTGTCTTCGTCCGCGGCCGTGACGGGCGTCCCCCCACCAACCGGATGTACCTGAACCCGAGCGGCGCCGAGATGGCCGAGGAGGTGCAGCGCCTGACCGACCTCGGCGCCACCCCGGCCGAACCGTCGGGCCGCGCCGCGAGCGGTCCGGACATCCCCTGGGTGGCGCTGGTCGACCCCGGCGGGACCGGACTCACGATCCTCCCCGACCGGATCGACTGAAACTCGTCGCCGCGGCGACGTCGGTCGACCCACGACCGGCCTTCCTCAGGACTCGTCGAGTTCGAACATGGCCCGCAGGGCCGTCTTGTCGAGCTTCCCCATGGCCGTCCGGGGCAACGGACCGTCGCAGACGACGATGCGGCGGGGTCGCTTGTAGTCGGCCACCCGGTCGGCCAGAAAGGCGCGGGCCGACGCCACGTCGAGGGCGCCGCCGGGCCGGAGGCGGACCACGGCGGCGACGTCCTGGCCGAGAATGCGGTGGGGGACGCCCGTCACCGCCGCCTCGATCACGTCCGGGTGTTCGTGGAGAGCCGACTCCACTTCGATGGAGGAGACGTTGTAGCCGCCGCGGACGATCACGTCCTTCTTACGGTCGACCAGATAGAGAAAACCGTCGTCGTCGAAGTAGCCGAGGTCGCCCGACTGGACCCAGTCGCCGCGCCAGGTCGCCGCCGTGGCCTCGGGATCGTTGTGGTAGTAGCGCTGGCCGGCCTCGACCTTGATGGCCACCTCGCCGACGGTCCCGACGGGGACGAGGTTGCCGGTGTCGTCCACCACCCGGACCACGTCGGCGTCGAGGGGGCGACCGACGGAACCGGGCCGGCGCAGCGCCTCGCCGGGCGGCATGGTGACCACGGACGTCCCGCCCTCGGTGAGGCCGTAGCCGTTCATGAGGGTGGCGCGCGGAAAGGCAGTGGTCAGGCGTTGGACGGCGTGGTGGGGCATGGGGGCGCTGCCGTAGATGAGCATCCGCACCGACGACGTGTCGATCTCGTCGAGCATGCCCGACTCGATGAGGAGCAGGGCGTGGGCGGGGACCATGACGATCCATGCCGGCCGCTGGGAATCGATCAGGGTGGCGAAACGCCCGGCGTCGAAGGTCGGGAGCAGGAGGTTGGTGACGGCCAGCCGGAGGCAGAGGGTCTGGGTGCCGTGGGTGCCGAGGAATGTGGCCAGAGGAATGGAGTGGAGCAGAGCGATCGGACGGTCGATCGGCATCAGGGGATGCGAGACGAGGGCGCTGCGATGGGTGGCGGCCACCCCCTTCGGCAGCCCGGTCGTCCCCGACGTGTAGAGGATGTCGGCGATCTCGTCGGGGCCCACGTCGACCTGGAAATCGGCGGTGTCGCCGTCGACGAGGTCACTCCAGTCCCGCTCCCCCGGCTTGGACGCAGCGGGCCCGATGACGAGCAGCCGCCGGTCCGGCGACGGCGCCGGCAAGGCGCGGACCCTGTCCAGTTCGCCGGGTCCTGCCACGATGGCGATGGCCCCGGAGTCGGACACCATGTGCTCGAGCTCGCGCCGCGCCACGCGCGGGTTGACGGGGACAGCCACGGCCCCGGCCTTCAGGACGGCGAAATAGGCGACCTGGTAGAGGGGGGCGCTGTCGTTGCCGACAAAGAGCGCCACCCGGTCGCCGCGGGCCACGCCGGCGCCCTGGAGCCCCCGGGCCACGGCGTTCGATCTCCCGTCCCACTGCGCGTAGGACATCTCGGTGAAGGCGGTGTCGCCCGCCGTGGAGGCGCCGGCCACCCGGAGGGCGGCCCGGTCGGGAAAGCGCCCCGCCACGGTCCGGAGATGATCGGGGAGAAGGGCCACGGGACCACCCTGGCACCGACGGTGGTGTCCGTACATTCCTCGCCACCGGGCCCTCGGGCGCCGTGTCCCGGTTCGGCTCCCACGACATCCTCTCGCCCCTCGCCCCCGATGGGACTACCATCACTAGGACTATGCAGGCTGTCGACATCGCTGGGGTACCGACGTGACCGTCGCCGTCGAACCGCCCCCCGGGCTGGATGGCAGCGCCGCCGAGGTTCTCTTCAGAGAGGCGCGTGCCCGGCGCCGGGCGCGCCGGCGGCGGGCCGGCATCGCAGTGGTGGTCGTGCTCGTGGTCGCCGGCACCCTGGTGGCGGTGACGAGTGGTCATGGTCCGCCGCCGCCGGCCACGGGCACCGCTGCCGGTGGGCACTTCCTCGCACCCACGTCGACCCGGGGCGGTGACACGAGCATGATCATGCGGTTGCCCGATGGACGTGGCTTCGACCTCACCTATCCGACCTCTTTCCACCTCTCGACGATGGACATGATCGCGGCCGGCGAGGTCAATTGGCCCGTGACGTCGGGGACCCTGAGTTGTTGCGACGAATACCTGAGCCCCGTCTACGGCTCTGTGAGGTCGATCTTCGGCGCGGCCAAGCCCATCGCTGTCTACCGCGGCGCCCACGGACAGCCGGTGCCCTACTTCTCGGGGGCACAGGCCAGTGCCCCCTACGACGAACCGGCCTTCGACTACCTCGCCTTCCAGTTCGGGAACTGGGTCGTCCTGGCCATGGACATCGTGCACTCCGGCTACTACACGGCCCGGATGTCAGAGAGCGAACGAGCGACATGGGCGCGGAGCTTCGACGCCTACGTGGACAAGGCCGGCTTCCTCATCTTCGACCCCCGACCACCGTTGACGGTCTACCGGGGTGGACGGACGATCGACGCCGTCCTGCGTGGCGGAGGGAACCTGATCGAGATGAGCGGCCCCACGTCGTGTCAGGGGGACAGCTCCACTCAGGCACGACCGACGATCACGAACCCCCCGGGGCTCGGGTGGTGTGACGCCCGCGTCGGACTGCGCGTGAGCATCACCGGCCACGCCACCTTCGTGAACGGTCTGGAGACCACTCTCGGCCTTCGTGCCGTGGGCCGACCGCCTCGTCGGTAGCCGGGAGCCCGATGGCGCATCGATAAGCTCCGGCCGACCGGTGAGCCGTCGCCTTCGACGCCCGCCGGACCAGGCCCGAGGAGGTCACAGACATGTCCATGGTCCCCGGGTCGGCTCCCCCGGCACCGGCCCCGATCCTCGTCGGCGTCCTCTACGACTTCCCGCAAGCCGACGGGGGGGCCTCGGTGGAAGAGGCGATCCGCATCGGGCTGTCCGAGGTGGCCGCGTCGGGGCGGATCGACCGGCCCTTCGAGCTGGTGGCCCGCCACGCCCGCGGCCTGCCCGGGGGGACGGCGCACGACGTCGAGGTGAACTACGCCGAGCTCGTCGACCATGGCGTCCTGGCCGTGGTGGGACCTTCGATCTCCGACAACGGGCTCATCGTCGGCCCGATGGCCGACGCCGCCGGTGTCCCCACCATCAATTACACCGGCGGCGAACTGACCCGGAGCGCGTTCATGTTCCACTACCAGGTGGGATCGCTCCAGGAGGAGCCGGTCGTGCTCGTCGAGCACCTGGCCCGGCAGGGGATCTCCTCGTTGGCGGCCGCCTACGACAACTCGCCGGTCGGCCGCCTCTACGCCGAGTCCCTTTCCGATGCCTGTGCGGTGGCGGGCATCGACATCACCGGCAGCGCGGCGATCTCCCCGCTGTCCGAGGACGTCTCCCCCACTATCCGCAGGCTCAGGGCGAGCGAGCCCGAGAGCCTCGTCTACCTCGGACTGGGTGTGGCCGCCCGGGCCGTCGCCCTGGCCGTCGAGGCCGAAAGGTGGTCCCTGCCGGTGGTGGCCAACTCGTCGCTCATGTTCGGCTACACCCGTCGCGACTGGCGTGCCGGGTGGGAGGGATGGGTCTACGTCGACGGCGTCTCCGACGAGAACGCGGCGCGTCGCGCGCCTGGCCGAGCACGCGCCCAAGACGGCGCGTGGGCCCGTCGGTGTCGCCGCCTACGACATCGGTCGGCTCCTCGGCGAAGCCGTGGCCCGCGCCGCCCATCTCACCCGGGACGGCGTGCGGGAGGGACTCGAGCGTGTGAAACGCCTGCCGGCGGCGACGGGAATGGACGGGACGACGATGGGATTCGGGAACTGGGACCACGGTGCCCTGAAGGGTCGCTATCTCGTCCTGCGTCGATGGGAGGACGGCCGGTCGGTCCAGGTGGCCGACCAGTAGCGACAGAGCCGTTCGGGTGACAGCGACGAAGCGACGCGGTTACAGCGAGGGGGGCGTCCCGCCCAGTTGCTGGATGTAGATGGAGATGTGGGCGATGAGTCCGTCCTCGTCGAGCTCGAAGACGAGCGCTTCGGGAGTGACGATCGGCTCACCGCCGATCTCGACCACTTCGGTCAGCTCCACCAGGACGAGGCGGTCCATCACCTCGACCCTGCTGATCTCCATCGAATAGCCCGGAAGGGTCGGCATCAGCTCCGAGAGGAAGGCCACGTACGGTCCTCGCGGCGTGTAGGTGTCCCCGAAGGGCCCGACCCGGACCACGTTCTCGGCCAGACAGGCGGCCATGGCGTCGAAGTCGTGGGCCACCATCCGGTCGAGATAGGTCTCCACGATCGTCGTCATCTCGTGCCTCCTTCGGTGAGCAGCTCCTCGAGGACACGGGCGCGGTGGAAGCCGGGGTCGCCCCATGCCGCGGCCAGCGCCCACGCTCTTTTCATCCAGAGATGGACATCACACTCCCACGTGTACCCGATGGCCCCGTGCACCTGGAGGGCGACGCGCGCCGGCGCGGCGCGCCGCGTCACCGGCGAGTGCCTTGGCCATCGACGCATGGACCGCCCCGCCGGGGTCGCCCTGGTCGAACGACCATGCGGCGCGGTAGACGGCGGGCCGGGCGAACTCCAGACGGACGAGGGCGTCGGCCAGGAGGTGCTTGACCGCCTGGAAGGATCCGATCGGATGACCGAACTGGACCCGCTCCCGGGCGTAGGCGGCGGTCATGGTGACGAGCCGGTCGGCCACCCCGAGCAGCACCGCCCCGGTGCCCATCGCCGCCCGCTGGTGCAGAGCGGCCAGGAGAGCGAGAGCATCGTCACCCGATGCGACGAGTGTCTCGGGCGACGGCTCGAAGGAGACCTCGGCCGGTCGGCGGGTGCCGTCGAGCGCGGCGCGCGCCACCCGGATGGTCGACGGCGCCGGCACCGCGTGGAGTTCCCCACCGCGTTCGAGGAGCAGGAGGTCCGCGGCCATGGCCCCGGGGACGGCCGGCATCTCCTTCGTGCCGACGGCGATGACGGCGTCGCCGTCGGCCACCGCCGGCAACCACCGTGCCCGTCTCTCCTCGGCCCGCCCGTCGGCCGCGTGGCACAGGACCGGCACCCCCAACGCCGTGGTCTCGAGCAGCGGCTCGGGGAGCCCGGCGCGCCCGGCCTCCTCGAGGAGCAGGACCAGGTCGACGAGCCCGAGACCGAGCCCCCCGTAGTCATCGGGAACGGTCAGGCCGACCACCCCCATGTCGGCCAGCGCCGCCCAGCGCGCCGGCGACCACCCCCGTTCCGATCGCCACGCCTCTCGTATGTCGGCCGCCGTGCAGGTCTTGTCGGTGAGGGCACGGAGCTGGGCGCGGAAGTCGAGTTGGCGGTCCTCGAAGGCGAAGTGCATCTCTCTCCGACGGGCTCGGTGTGGCTCAGGCCCGGGGCAGCCCGAGCACCCGCTCGGCCACCACGTTGCGCTGGATCTCGTTGGTCCCGGCGTAGATGGGCCCGGCCAGGGCGAAGAGGAATCCGTCGAGCCAACTCCCGGGTCGGCCGTCGTCGCCCAACAAGTCGGCACCCTCACCGAGCAGGTTCAGCGCCGCCTCGTGGATGGCGAGGTCGGTCTCGGACCAGAAGAGCTTGTTCATCGATGCCTCGGGACCGACGGTGGCCCCGTCGAGGACGCGGGTGGCCGTCCAGTAGGTATGGAGCTTGTAGGCCTCGGCGTCGATCACCGCCCGGGCCACGGCGTCGGCCGCCCGGCCGGCGGCGGCGGGATCGTCCTGGGCGCAGTCCCGAAAGAGAGAGAGCAGTCGTCGCCCGGCCTCGGTGTAGCGCGCCGGACTCCGCAGCGACAGGCCACGTTCGGAACCGGCCGTGGCCATGGCCACCGACCACCCCTGGTCGACCGTCCCCAGGACCTGGTCGGCGGGGACCTCGACGTCCTCGAAGAAGACCTCGGCGAAACCGGTCTCGCCGTCGAGCTGGGCGATGGGCCGGACGGTCACCCCGGGGGCGTCCATGGGGACGAGGAAGTAGGTGAGCCCCCGGTGTCGCTCGGCGGCCGGATCGGTCCGGAACAGTCCGAACAGCCAGTCGGCGAAAGCGCCGCGGCTGCACCATGTCTTCTGGCCGTTCAGGACCCAGCTTCCCGCGCTCGTGTGATCGGCGCCGGCGGAGCGCGGTGCGGCCCGGCTCCTGATGGCGGCCAGGTCGCTCCCGGCGTCGGGCTCGGACCAGCCCTGGCACCAGATCGTCTCGGCCGACGCCATCGAGGGCAGGAAGCGGGCCTTCTGCTCGGGCGTCCCGAACTCGAAAAGGGTGGGGGCGAGGAGGAAGATCCCGTTCTGCGATACCCGGGTGGGGGCACCGGCCCGGTAGTACTCCTCCTCGAAGATCAACCACTCCATGAGCCCGACGCCCCGGCCGCCGAACTCCTCGGGCCACGAGACGACCGACCACCGGGCGTCGTGCATGGTCCGCTCCCACGCCCGGTGGGCGTCGAAGCCGACGGCGGTGTCGAGGGAGGGAAGCGGTCCCGTGCCGTTGGCGTCCGAGGGGACGTGGCCCTCCAGCCAGGATCGCGCCTCACGACGGAATTCGTCCTGTCCGTCTGTGAACCGGAGGTCCATCGCCCGTCGAATCTGACACACCACCAGATCCTCGGCAACAATGGTGGGCCCGTTCCACAGGGAGGGATCGCATGCCCACTGCCGTGATCGTCGACGCCGTCCGCACCCCGGTGGGCCGTCGTGGTGGGCGGTTGTCGGGATGGCACCCCGTCGATCTCGCCGCCCAGCCCCTGCGGGCTCTCGTCGAGCGCAACGACCTCGACCCGGCTCTGATCGAGGACGTCGTCATGGGCTGCACCATGGCGGTCGGCGAGCAGGCCATGAACATCGGTCGCAACGCGGTGCTGGCCGCCGGCTTCCCGGAGTCGGTCCCGGGGACCACGGTCGACCGCCAGTGCGGGTCGGCCCAGCAGGCCGTCCACTTCGCCGCCCAGGCCGTGATGTCCGGCGCCATGGACATCGCTATCGGGGCGGGGATCGAGTCGATGACCCGGGTCCCCATCGGCTCGACCACCGAGCCCGGGCCCGGTGAGGCCTACGGGCCTACCGTGCATGCCCGCTACCAGTTCATCCACCAGGGCCTCTCGGCCGAGGAGATCGCCCGGAGGTGGAAGATCGGCCGCCCCGAGATGGACGCCTTCGCCCTCGAGTCGCACCGCCGGGCGGCCCAGGCGCAGGACGAGGGCCGCTTCGCCCACGAGATCGTCCCCCTGACGGCGGTCATCGGGAACGAGCTGAACGGAGTCCTCGACCACGACGAGGGGGTCCGCCGGGGATCGACCATCGACAAACTGGCCGCCCTGGCTCCGGCCTTCGTCGAGGACGGCCTGATAACCGCGGCGTCGTCGTCGCAGATCTCCGACGGGGCGGCGGCCGTGCTGATCATGTCCGAAGAGCGCGCCGCGTCGCTCGGGCTACGGGCCCGGGCCCGGTTCCACACCTTCGCCGTGGCCGCCAACGACCCCGTCATCATGCTGACGGCGGTGATCCCCGCCACCCGGCTCGTCCTCGAGAAGGCGAAACTGAAGCTGTCGGACATGGACGTGGTGGAGATCAACGAAGCCTTCGCCTCGGTCGTGTTGGCCTGGGAATCCGAATTCCACCCGGACATGAGTGCCGTCAACCCCAACGGTGGGGCCATCGCCATCGGCCACCCGACCGGCTGCTCGGGCGCCCGCCTGATGGCCACCATGCTCAACGAGCTCGAACGCATCGGCGGCCGCTACGGCCTCCAGACCATGTGCGAAGGCGGTGGCCAAGCCAACGCCACCATCATCGAGCGACTGGGTTAGGCCCCCGGGACCGACCCTCCGACGAGTCCCACGCCCGGATCCGTGGCCCGCGTTCTCGTCACCGGCGGTACCGGGACCCTCGGGACGCAGCTCGTCCCTCGTCTCGTCGCCCGCGGTCACGAGGTCCGGACGCTCAGCCGGCACGGACCGACCGACCGGGCCGGCGGACAGAGGCCGGCCGGCGTGTCCCATGTGCGCGGCGACGTCCGCACCGGGGAGGGCCTGGCCGACGCCATGGGCGGGATGGACGTCGTCATCCACGCGGCGACATCCCCGCGCCTCGAACGGGCCGTCGAGGTCGGGGGCACGGCCAACGTGGTGACCACCGCGGCCAGGGAGGGCGCCCACCTCGTCTACGTGTCGATCGTCGGCGTCGACGCCATGCGCTTCTCGTACTACCGGGCCAAGTACGCGGCCGAGAAGTTGGTGGAGACCGGCGATGCCCCCTGGACCATCCAGCGCGCCACCCAGTTCCATGACCTCCTCGACCGGTTCCTCGGTTGGAAGGTCTTCTTCGTGACGCGCCATCTGTCATTCCAACCGGTCGACACCGGCGACGTCTCCGAACGGTTGGCCGACATCGTGGAGTCCGGGCCCCGCGGTCGGGCGGAGGACTTCGGCGGCCCGGCCGTGATGGCGTTGCGGGATATGGCCGCCACCCGGCGCCGGATCACCGGGTCGGCCACCCTCCTCGTCCCGGTGCCGGCCGTCGGGGTCTTTCGCGACTACGACGAGGGTCGGCACCTCTGTCCCGACCATGCCGACGGGCGCCGGACGTGGGAGGAGTGGCTCCGCGACCGCGCCGTCCCGTAACGGCGCCCCGCCTCGGCGCCCGCGTCAGGCGAGCGCGGCGATGAGCGCCTTCATCCAGGGGCCGAGGTCGGCCGGGGTGCGCGACGAGATCAGGTTGCCGTCGACCACGACCGCCTCGTCGACCCAGTCCACCCCGGCGTTGACCATGTCGTCGCGGATGGCGCCCACCGAGGTGGCCCTCCTGCCCTTCAGGATCCGGGCCGAGATCGGGACCCAGCCGGCGTGGCAGATGAAGGCGATGGGCTTGCCAGCCGTGTCGAAGGCGCGGACCAGGTCGAGGACGACCTCCGACCGCCGCAGCTTGTCGGGGGCGAAGCCGCCGGGGATCACGAGCGCCTCGAAATCGCTCTCCTTCACACGGTCGACCGTGGTGTCGACGGGGAGCGGGCCGTAGCCCTTCTTGCCGTGGACGGGCTGGTCGTCGAGGCCCGCCACCGTCACCGCGGCACCTTCTTCCTGGAGTCGGGCCACCGGATAGAGCAGCTCCATGTCTTCGAAGAGGTCGGCGGCGAGTACGAGGACCCGGCTTTCGGAGAGATCGGCCATCCAGCGAACCCTAATGGGCTCGGTGGCGGGACCGATTTAATTGACAGCCCCCCAGGCGGTGGCGTCGAGGGCGGCCTGTCGCGCCTTCTTGGCGTCGTAGATATCGGCGTTGCTCGAGTCGTCGGCCCGTTTCAGATCGTCGCCGTTGACCGACTCGGGCTCCGTGGCCTCGACCAACGGACCGGTGAAGGCTCGGTCGGGCGGCGGGTCGTGCCCCTCGTGGTCGCCGTCACGCACGAGGGCGGTCGGCCGTCCATCGGATATCCAACGATCAGTGTGGATGTCGAACGGATCTCTGTACCAGCCCTCGGCCTCCACGATCGTCATGGTAGCCATCGACCCAGGGCACCCGACCCAAGAGGCTGCCGAACGGATGCTCAGCCCGTGCCGGTCAAACGTTCGAGGGTGGCGTTGGCTTCGGCCACGATCCGGCCGATGAGCTCGGCCACCGTCGGCAACTCGTCGATGACGCCCACCACCTGACCGGTGGGCAGGACGCCCACGTCGGTGCGACCGTCGACGAGGGCCGCCTTGGTCATCATCGGCGCGTTGGCGGCCATGACGACCTGGGACCAGGTGAGCTCGTTGCCCTCCTTCATGGCCCGGCCCTCGCGCAGCCAGTGCCCGCATCGAGGTGTGGGTCTGGCGACGGAAGGCCAGCGCGTTGCGAAGCGCCCGGGGCAGCGCGCGCGATCCGGCCCGCTCCCTCCAGATGGTCGACCAGTGTCGGTGCGGATCACGCGCTGGGGGGCGCCGTCCACCGCGCGTCGTCACCACCGTCCCGGTGACGGGCGTCCCCAGGTAGATCTTCTTCACGTCGTCGGGGACGGTGCTCTCGCGCGTGAGCAGGAACCGCGTCCCCATGGCGATACCCGACGCTCCGTAGGCGAGGGCGGCGACGAGACCGCGGCCGGTGGAGAAGCCGCCGGCGGCGATGACCGCCACCCTGTCCCCCACGGCGTCGACCACTTGGGGGAGCAGCAGCGTGGTGGGGACGGCACCGGTGTGGCCGCCGCCCTCGGCGCCCTGGGCGATGACGCCGTGGACTCCCCACTCGGCCACCTTCTCGGCGTGACGCCGGGCACCGACGGTGGGGATCACCACGACCCCCTCGGCGGCCAGCCAGGTCGACGAGGTCGGGACGGGGCGCCTGGGCGAAGCTCGCCACCTTCACCCCCGACTGCGACCAGGAGATGCCACCCGCTCGCTCGACGTCGGGGGCGTCGGTCCGCAGGTTGACGCCGAAGGGGTGTCGGTCCGCGCCCGGACCTCGGCGATGGCGGCGGTCAGTTCGTCGACGGTCATGGTGGCCGACGCCAGGATCCCGAGGCCGCCGGCCTCGGCGGTGGCCGCCACCAGCCGGGGGCCGGCCACCCAGCCCATCCCGGTCTGGACGATCGGGTAGCGGATCGCCGACCAGATCGCACAGCCGCGTGTCGGAGCGCGCCGTGGGGATCGGGAAGTGCCGACGTCGCGCCGCTGTCACCCGGGCAACTCCTTGTCCCGGAGCCGGTTCGGATCGAGAACCTCGCGGATCAACTCGAGCTCGTCGGGATCGGGGAGGCGGGTGGTGGGGACGTCGTCGGGGATGACGAGCTCGAAGCCGGTGGCCCCGGTGACGTCGTCGACGCTCCACCCCGGGATGGACCGAACGCAGCCGCATGGCGTGGTCCGGGGTGGCGAAGTCGAAGACCCCGAGGTTGGAGATGACGACACGGATCTCGTGGAAGCGCACCGCCGCCGGCCCGGCCGCCTCCGCCCGGTCGTAGCCGACACCGCACGACCATGTCGACGTGCTCGACGAAGCTGCGCGGCGAGTGGGAGGGGACCCAGTAGCTCGTGGTGTGGTTGATGGTGTTCCCCGGAGCGCCCCGGACCCCGATGAGCTGCGTCTTGGGCCGGGCCCAGTCGCCGATGCAGCTGATGTTCTGGTTGCCGTAACGGTCGACCTGGGTCGCCATCATCATCACGTGGCGTCGACCCGACCACACCACGTCGAAGACGCGGCGGTAGGGCATGCCACGCCTCGAGGACGAACTCGGACCGGTCGGCGGAGACCGACGGGGTGTTGGCCATGAGCGCCGCCTCGCCGTCGGTGAGGACGAGGTCGGGCTCGAAGGTGAGCCGGGCCAGGCGCGCACCGATGGCGGGGATCGTCCCGAAGGGGCTGGCCATGATCTCCCCGTCGCCGCGCCAGGCCTCGGCACAGGCCACGGCCACCACCTCGGACAGACTCACCTCGGACCCCGTCGTGTCGGTTACCGAGCCGCCGGTCACGATGCCGGCTGCGCTATAAGCTGGCGCACCGCCGCCTGGTAGCCGGCCTCGTCGACGTCGAGGTAGCGCCCGGCGAACGCATTCCACGCGTCGGCGTCGGCACCCGACGCCGCGTACCGCTTCTGGAAGCTCTCGTCGCGGTCGTAGTCCGGGGGACACGAGGTGAAATGCGCACCCCGGGGGACCTCGGCCACGGCGTCGGTGAGAAGACGGGAGACGGTGACGGTCTGGATCGGTCCCTCGTCGAGGAGGGCGCCCGGCGCCGACCACCTTCTCGGCCGTGACGAAGCGGCGGGCCGCCGCGCCCAGGAAGAGTTCGTCGAAGAAGGGGTCGGGCCCGAGGATCTGGCCGTTGCCGTGGGTGTCGGCCCGGTTCAGGTGGACGAAGGCGGCGTCGAGGGGGAGCGCCGGCATGGCCACGAGCTCCTCCGCGTCGCCGTAGGGGGAGGTCACCGTGCGCAGCTCGGGGTTGACCCGCAGCACATCGGATCCGAGACCGGCGCGGGTGGGGAGGAAGGGGACGCGTTGGGAGGCGGCCAGGAGACCCAGATAGAACATGCCCTCGTCGACCTCCATGGCCCCGATGCTCCCCGACTGGCGGGCGGCGCGGAAATGGGGGTCGAGGGCGATCGAATCGAGGGTCACGAACCCGTAGACGGCCTTCTTCACGAGGCCCGATGCACAGAGCAGGCCGACGTCGGGGCCGCCGTAGGAGACGACGGTGAGATCACCGATCCCGGCCCGCACGATGGCGCGGACGACGGCCATGGGCTTGCGACGCGATCCCCACCCGCCGAAGCCGACCGTCATCCCCGGTCGCAGCTCGGCGACCATGTCGTCGAGGGCGGTGCGCTTATCCCCCACGATGTTCATCCCCCACGGTATTGATCACCACGGTGCTCACGTCGAGACGTTCGGATCGCGCTTCTCGACGAAGGCCGCCCGCTGCTCGTCGGCCACCCCCGAGACGTGGAGCTCGTAGGTGAAGCCCTGCTCGAAGCGGTAGCTCCGCTTCACGTCGACGGGATCGATCCCGTTCAACGACTCCTTGGCCCGGCGGATGATGGTGGGGCTCTTGGCCGCGATCACGGCCGCCACCTCGTAGGCGGCGTCGGTCAGCTCGGTGCGCGGCACCACCCGCAGCACCGACCCGAAGGCGTGGAGCTCGGCCGCCGTGGCCGGCGTGGCCGTGTAGACCATCTGCCGCATCTTGTGCTGGGGGACGAGCCGGGCCAGATGGGTGGCGGCCCCCAGCGCGCCGCGATCGACCTCGGGCAGACCGAAGGTGGCGTCGTCGGAGGCGATCACGATGTCGGCGTTGCCGGCGATCCCGATCCCGCCGCCGAGACAGAACCCGTGGACGGCGGCGATGACGGGGACCTCGCAGTCGTAGACCGCCGCGAATGCCGCCGCGCAGCCGCGGTTGACGCCCACGAGGGCCTGGTCGCCGACGGCCTGGATCTCCTTGATGTCGACGCCGGCGCAGAAACCGCGCCCTTCGGCGCGCACCACCACCACCCGGACGTCAGGGTTCCGGCCCGCGGCCAGCACGGCATCGGCCAGGGCGAACCAACCGGCGACGTCGAGGGCGTTGACCGGCGGCGCGTCGATGACGACCTCGGCCGTTCCCGGCATCCGCTCGTGCGTCTCGATGCTCATGGACCGCTCCAGATCTGATGCCGCGTCAGGAAAGCGACAGCAGGATAGCTGGACGTTCGACCCCCGGTAGTTTGTCCGCCGTGGCGGACCCCCTCGACTGCACGGACAGAGTGGTGGTGGTGACGGGGGGATCGCGCGGCGTCGGCCGGGGGATCACCGAGGCTTTCCTGGCCGCCGGGGCCGAGGTGGTCATCTGCGGCCGGACCGAGCCCCGCTCCGAGGATCTTCCCGCCCGGAAGGGTCGCCGGGCGGTCTTCGTCACCGCCGACGTCCGCGACGCCGAGCAGGCCGGGGACGTCGTGACCCGGACCGTGGATCGCTTCGGCCGTCTCGACGTGCTCGTGAACAACGCCGGCGGGTCACCGGCAGTCGCCGCCGCCGACGCCTCGGCCCGGTTCGTCTCCCAGGTGATCGCCCTCAACCTGGTGGCGCCGTTCTACTGCGCCCAGGCGGCCAACCGGGTCATGCAGGAGCAGGCCGAGGGCGGTGCGATCGTGAACATCGGGAGCGTCTCCGGACTGCGCCCGTCGCCGGGGACCGCCGCCTACGGTGCCGCCAAGGCCGGCCTCATCAACCTGACCCGGAGCCTGGCGCTCGAGTGGGCCCCCAAGGTCCGCGTCAATTGCGTGGTGGCCGGGATGATCGCCACCGAGGCGGCGGACGACCACTACGGGGGACCCGAGGGTCTGCGGGCGGTGGCGGCCACCGTGCCCCTCGGCCGCCTGGGCACACCGGCGGACGTGGCCGGTGTCTGTCTCTTCCTGGTCTCCCCCCTGGCGTCCTACCTGTCCGGGGCCGCCGTCGAGGCCCACGGGGGCGGTGAGTGGCCGGCGTTCCTGGCCGCCGTCGACTCGGTGGTCCGTCCCCCGGGCTGATCCGTCAGCGGAGTGGAGACCACCCGCCCGACGTGCTCTGATAGCGCCTCGTGAAACTCGCCGTTCCCACAGAGACCCGTCCCGGTGAACGGCGCGTGGCCATGATCCCCGACGTGGCCGGCCGCCTGATCGGGTCCGGGGTGGAAGTGGTCGTGCAGGCCGGAGCGGGCGCCGCCGCCCACTTCACCGATGCCGCATTCCGCGACAAGGGAGCTGTCGTGGTGGGACCGGTCGACGAGCTGATGGCCGGGTCCGGGATCGTGGCCAAGGTCCAGGCGCCGACACCCGACGAGGTGGACAAGGCGCCCGAGGGCGTCACCGTCGTGAGTTTCCTGGCCCCGGCCACCCAGCTCGACACCGTGAAGGCCCTCGTCGGGAGGAAGGCGACGGCTTTCAGCCTCGATCTCCTCCCGCGGATCAGTCGCGCCCAGTCCATGGACGCCCTGTCCTCGCAGGCCACCGTGTCCGGTTATCTGGCCGCCCTGGCCGCCGCTGAGCGGCTGCCCAAGTTCTTCCCCATGTTCATGACGGCGGCCGGTACCGTTCCGCCCGCCAAGGTCCTCGTCCTCGGGGCCGGGGTGGCCGGACTCCAGGCGATCGCCACCGCCCGGCGTCTCGGCGCCCAGGTCCGCGCCTACGACGTGCGGGCCGCGGCCAAGGAGGAGGTCCAGTCGCTCGGGGCCGCCTTCGTCGAGCTCGGGCTCGAGTCCCAGGAGGGCTCGGGCGGCTACGCCCGCGAGCAGTCCGAGGACTTCCTGGCCAAACAACGGGAGCTGATCGGCAACGAGGTGGCCGCTTCGGACGTCGTCATCACCACCGCGGCCGTTCCGGGACGCAAGGCCCCCGTCCTCGTGACCACCGAGATGGTCGAACGGATGGCCGAAGGCGCGGTCGTCGTCGACCTGGCCGCCGACTCCGGCGGGAACTGCGAGCTGACCGAAGCGGGGAAGGACATCATCCACAACGGGGTGACCGTGGCCGGCCTCTCGAACCGACCGTCGTCCATGCCCACCCACGCCAGCTTCCTCTACTCCCGCAATGTCTTGAACTTCCTGAACCTCGTCATCACCGACGGCGAGTTGACGCCCGATTTCGACGACGAGATCGTCGCCGGTTGCTGCGTGGTGCGGGCCGGAGAGATCGTCCACGGGCCGACCCGGGACCTCGTCGACGGCACGGTGACCCCGTAATGCAGACGGTGACCCACGCCGTGAGGATGGCGACAGGACCGGGGCTGATGGGCTTCATCACCATCTTCGTCCTGGCCGCCTTCGTCGGTTACGAGGTCGTGTCGAAGGTGCCGAGCATCCTCCATACCCCGCTGATGTCGGGATCCAACGCCATCCACGGCATCATCCTCGTCGGCACCATGCTCGTCCTCGGCGGCGCCCACGGTGCCGCCCAGCTCACGCTCGGATTCCTGGCCGTGGTCCTCGCCACCTTGAACGTGGTCGGGGGCTTCGTCGTCACCGACCGGATGCTCCACATGTTCAAGCCGCGCAGCGAGACGAAGCCCGCGATCCCCGCGGAGGCGGCGGACACCGGCGGTGGCGACGGTCCGCCGTCATGAGCCGGGCCACCGCCACCGATCTCGTCTATCTGATCGCCATCGTCGGCTTCATCTTCGCCCTCATCGGTCTGAGCTCCCCCCGGCACGCCCGGGCGGGGAACCTGGCCGGGGCGGTCGGGATGCTCATCGCCGTGGCCTGGACCTTCTCCCTCCCCTCGGTCTACGGCCACACCAGGAATCTGGTCCTCATCATCATCGGTGTCGTCATGGGGACGGCCATCGGTGTGCCGGCGGCGCGGATGGTGAAGATGACGGCCATGCCGCAGATGGTGGCCATCTTCAACGGCGTCGGCGGCGGAGCCGCGGCGTTGGTGTCGGTCACCGAGTTCATCTCGCTGCCGGGAAAGACGATCGCCATCTACAAGATCTGCGAGATCCTCTTCGGCGTCCTCGTCGGGGCCGTCTCGTTCGCCGGCAGCGGCGTGGCCTTCGCCAAGCTCCAGGAGCTGATGACCGGCCGGCCCATCACCTACCCCGGCCAGCAACCGATCAATGCCGCCATGGGCCTGGCGATCGTGGCCGTGCTGGTGGCCACCGTCGTCACCGCCAACACCGCCGTGCTCGTCGTGGTGCTGGTGCTGTCGCTCGTCCTCGGGGTCATCTTCGTCCTCCCCATCGGCGGCGCCGACGTCCCCGTGCTCATCTCGTTGCTCAACTCGTTCACGGGTCTCGCCGTGGCCGCCTCGGGCTTCACGCTTGAACAGCAACCTGCTCATCGTGGCCGGCACCCTGGTGGGCGCATCGGGCACCCTGCTCACCCGGATGATGAGCCACGCCATGGGCCGGTCCATCGGCAACATCCTCTTCAGCGCGTTCGGATCGGTCATCACCGCCACCGGCGCCGAGGCGGGGCCCGACGGCCGATCGGTGCGGTCGGGGACGCGCCGAGGACATCGGCGTCCTTCTCGCCTACGCCCGGAAGGTGGCCATCATCCCCGGGTACGGCCTGGCCGTGGCCCAGGCGCAGCACGTGGCCCGGGAACTGGCCGACACCCTGGCGGCGCGCGGCGTGGAGGTCTACTACGCCATCCACCCCGTCGCCGGGCGCATGCCCGGACACATGAACGTGCTGTTGGCCGAGGCCAACGTCCCCTACGACCAGCTCGAGGAGATGGACGACGCCAACCCCGAGATGTCGACCACCGACGTGGCCTTGGTGGTGGGGGCGAACGACACGGTGAACCCGGCAGCCAAGAACACGCCGGGGAGCCCCATCTACGGGATGCCCATCATCAACGCCGACCAGGCGACGAACATCGTCTTCCTGAAGCGATCGATGCGACCCGGATTCGCCGGCATCGACAACGAGCTGCTCTACGACCCGAAGACGACGATGCTCTTCGGCGACGCCAAGGACACCCTCACCAAGCTCGTCGCCGCCGTCAAATCGGCCTGACCGCGCCGCTCGCCGAAACCACGCCGCTCGCCGCAACCACCTCGCCCGCTGCGCAGGCGCGGCCGGCCGCGCACGCGGGGCCCGTCGCGCATGCGCCGCCGGTCAGGCCCGGACGACTCCGGCGCTGACGGCTTCGTTCTTCGTCACCGCCGAGGGACCGCCCTCGATGAGCGGGCGAAGACCAGATAGCCCTGGCTCGTCTGGCGGGCCGAGGAGACGACCACCTCGACGTGCGTCGCGGCCCACCAGGTGGGAGGCGTCGTTCACGACCACCATGTCCCCCTCGGGGAGGTAGCCGACGGCCTGGCGCGGTTGGCGGCCGGACTTCACCAGGTCGATGACGAGGCGCTCGCCCGGCGGGTGGTCGGGGGCCAGCTCGGACATGCCAGCCGACGCAGGTCGACGACGTCGATGCCCTCGGCCTCGGCGCGGGCGGCCAGGTCGGCCGAGCAGGTCGCCAGGCGGACATGCAGCCGGTGGGCGACGGCCAGGGCCCGGTCGCCGGTGTCGTCGAGCTCGGGAACCTCGTCCTCGTTCATCCGGACGTCGACACCACCGGCCCGCAGTGCCTCGATCGCCTCGAGGCCGCGGCGGGCGCGACGCGACGACACCGGATCCGGGCTCTGCGGCCAGGGCGCGGACCTCGTCGACCACGAAGCGGGGGACGCACGATGCCTCCGGCCAGGAGCGCCGGACCGTCCGAGGACGAGGAGATGGCGGTCCATGACGGCCGAGCTGTCGATCAGAAGGGCGGTCCGCGGCGGGGGATCGTCGGGCCGTTCGAGGAGATGCGACGAACCCGGCCGCCCGGACGATCTCGCGGCCCTTGGTCACACCGAGCCGGATGCCGGCGGCGCAGAGCACCCAGGCCAGGGCGGCCACCACCGGGTAGTCGACGCTCGAGTGGACGAGGGCGACGAGGGGGAGACCCGCCACCAGGCCGGCCAGGAGTCCCGTGGTACCGACCACCGAGCCGGCGAAGACCTCGCCGGCGGGCATGGACCGCAGCTCGCGGACGGCGCTCGGCCACCCCGCGATCGAGCAGTCGGCCGACGATCCCCCCGACCAGGTACGTGATCAGGGCGCCCAGGGTGATCGCCGACCACGGGAGCGGTGTTGTTGCGGCCGAGATGCCCGGTGTACCCCGTGTGATTGCCGATGGCCAGGCCACCGATCACACCGGCGATGACGAGAAGGAGGCGGAAGACCTCCACGAACAGCACATCGCGCGCCGGCCGGGGAGAGACGCCCTGGCCAGGGCCTTCCGAGGTGCTCTGGGGGGGGTGGTCGAAGGACCCGGGGACGGTTGTGCCCGATGCGTGCTCGAGAGTCACGGAGAATTCATCGACCGACCGGACCACGCGCTCGAAGGTCTGAGCGGAAAATGCCGACACCATTCTTGGCAATCCGCCCGGGCCCCCCCTTGTCAACGCCAGCCACAACCACCACACTTGGAGGCTTTCACGAGCCAGGCAGATCCGTCGTGTTCCCCCACTCCCCCACCGCCCGGGAGGCGGCCCCCCGGGTCGCCCCACGGACTCGATCCACCTTCCCCGAACATCTGAGATCCCGCACGATCCGAGGACCATGACCCGACGCCGGCGAACGAACACCCCGCCCGTGCTCGTGCGCGACGTCGTCCTCCTGACGACGGCCGACACCGAAGAGATCAGTCTCCGCGGTCTGACCCTCAGCGCGTCGGAGGACGCCATCGCCGTGTCGGGCCCGGCGCACCAGGTCCTGCGGTCGTGGTCCCGGTCGGAGGTGACCGAGATCAGTGCCGTCGGGCAGCAGTCGGCGGGCGGCGGCCCCATGCTCCAGGTACTCGAGCTGGAGGCCGGCGGCCGGCGCCACCGCTTCCTCGTGGCCGCGCCCGAGCTCTCGCCCTTTCTCCGGGTCACGGCCGGAATGTGCGATCCCGGATCCCCGACCGGGAGGTGGGCGACCCGGTGGACCACCCGATGGCACGAGGTCGCCACCGCCGTGTCGAAGCGACCGCGTCACGGCCGGGTGCTGAAGGTGAGACCGGTCCCGGCCTGCGTCGGCATGGTGTTGCTGATCGGCGGGGGCGCCACCTTCGGAGCCATCGGGACGGGCGGGGCGCAGGCCGCCAACCCGACCGGCGGGGGCGGCGGAGACGTGTCGATCATGTCCCGGATGGCGCGGGAGTTCGCCAACCGCGCCACCGCCGTGGCCCTGCCGGCGGCGACCGTCGCCCCCGCTCCGGCCCCACCGTCGCTGGCGGGGTCCCCGGCGCTGCACGCCCACGAGGTCTTCGGCTTCGCGCCGTACTGGACCCTGCCCGAAGCCGCCGGCTTCGACGTGTCGGACCTGACGACGTTGGCGTACTTCAGTCTCGACGTGAACGGGAACGGATCGATCCAGAGCTCGGGGTCCGGGTGGACCGGTTACCAGAGTCAGGACCTCGCCGATCTGATCACCCGCTCCCATGCCGCCGGGGCCCGGGTCGTCCTCACGGTGACGTGCTTCGGACAGGGTGCGCTCAACCAGCTCACGTCCGACCCGAGCGCACCGAAACGGCTGGCGTCGAACCTCGTCTCCCTGATCGCGGCCAAGAACCTCGACGGGGTGAACTTCGACTTCGAGGGAGAGGGCAACGCCGACCAGGCCGGGCTCGACGCCCTCATCGCCCAGGTGTCGGCCGCCGTGAAGGCGGCGGACGGGCACTGGCAGGTGACCATGGACACGTACGCGTCGTCGGCGGGCGACCCCGGGGGGTTCTACGACATCGCCGGCCTGGCCACGAGTGTCGACGCCTTCTTCGTCATGGCCTACGACATGAACGCGACGTCGCCGTCGCCGACCGCCGCGCTCACCGGCACGGGTTTCACCGACCTCGAGGCCCTCCAGGAGTACAGCAAGGTCGTCCCCGCTTCGAAGATCATCCTGGGGGTGCCGTACTACGGCTACGACTGGCCGACGACGGGGCCCGGTCTGGGGGCGGCGGCGACCGGTGGCCGGACGCCGCTCAGCTATTCCCAGATCGCCAAGGCCAAGCATCCCGTGTACTGGGACCCCACCACCCAGACGGCGTGGACGTCGTACCAGGTGGGTGGCCAATGGCACCAGACGTGGTACGACAACCCGACATCGCTGGCGTTGAAGGCCGAACTGGCGGACTTCTTCCACGTCGCCGGGGTGGGCGTCTGGGCGCTGGGGATGGACGGCAACGACCCGGCCATGCTCGCGGCGCTGCTCGGGAAGGCCCCGGTGGTGAAGAACTTCGTCGCCGGCCCCGGTACCAAGCCGGCACCGGGCGCCTCGAGCACGACCACCACGACGAGCGCGTCGGGCGCGGCGTACAGCTACTCCGGCGTCTGGGACCAGTCACCGGTTTCGCTGACCGCCGTTGCCCTCGCCTCCCTGCCCGACAACGGTGAGGGGGTGCCGGCCGGCGTGATGAGTGGCTTCTCCACCGACGATCCCGCCGACACCTGCCTCATGTCGGGGGGCATTCTCGAGGTGAGCGAGCTGGTGGGCGAGCCCGGGGTCTTCCTCGTCACCGCCCCGACGCCGCCGGACTGCGCCGGCGGGTCGTGGATCTTCACGCCCGGGACCTCACCGGGCGGGGGGTCCGGGGACGGCGGCTCCGGCTCGAGCACGACGACGACCACCACCCCGACGAGCACGACGACGACGTCGACCACCACGACCACCACGACCACGACCACCACGACGACGACCACCACCCCGACCACCACCACCACGACCGGTCCGTAGGGGCCCAACCGGGAGAACGGCTTCCCATCGACGCCTTCGCCGGGCCCCTGAATGGCGCCGCACGAGCCATCGGAGGCCCGCCTGAGTCGCCCGCCCCCGCGCACCGGTGCGAGGATGGCGGGACAGGGCGATCAGGGGAGGCTCTCGTGACGACGCAGCAGACGCAGTCCGCCGACGACATCCACCTCTCGGACATCGAGTTCTGGGCCGCCCCCTGGGCGGACCGGGAGGCGGCGTTCAAGACGCTGCGACAGACGCGGCCGATCGCCTTCTTCGAGGAACCGGACATGCCCGAGGGGATGCCGTTCCCCCAGGGCCCCGGCTACTTCGCCATCACCCGCTATCACGACATCGTGGAGATGAGCCGGCACCCGGAACTGTTCTGCTCGGGCCAGTCGGCCACGTCCATCTTCGACATGCCCCAGGAGTTCCTCGAGTTCTTCGGGTCGATGATCAACATGGACGACCCGCGCCACGCCCGGCTGCGCCGGATCGTCTCGGCCGCCTTCAACCCGCGCATGGTGAGCAGCGTCGAGACGACCATCCAGGCCGTGGCCGACTCGATCATCGACACGGTACGGGCCGAGGGCGAGTGCGACTTCGTCACGAAGGTGGCGTCCCGGCTCCCGCTCAAGGTGATCTGCGACATGATGGGGATCCCCGAGAGCGACTACGACACCGTCTTCCACGCCTCCAACGTGATCCTGAGCGCCGGGGACACGGAGTACATCCCCGAGGGCACCGACCCGGTGGTCACGTTGCTCAATGCCGGAGCCGAGCTGGCCGGGCTCATGGAGGGCCTGGCCGCCTTCCGGGCCGAGAACCCGACCGACGACCTCACGTCGGAGCTGCTCCACGCCAACGTCGACGGCGAGTCACTCACCCACGCCGAGCTGGCTTCGTTCTTCATCCTGCTGCTGGTGGCCGGGAACGAGACGACCCGCAACGCCATCTCCCACGGCCTGTGGCTGCTCACGGAGCACCCCGACCAGCGGGCCGTGTGGATGGGGGACGTCGACGGCGTCACGGCCACGGCCGTCGACGAGATCGTGCGGTGGGCCACGCCGGTGATCTTCATGCGGCGGACGGTCACCGGGCCGACCACGTTGTCCGGCCACGAGTTCCACGAGGGGAACAAGGTCATCCTCTTCTACAACTCGGCCAACCGCGACGAGGAGATATTCGCCGATCCGGACGTCTTCGACGTGACCCGGTCCCCCAACCCACACATCGGATTCGGTGCCCCCGGGCCCCACTTCTGTCTCGGCGCCCATCTGGCCCGGCGCGAGATGACCGTGATGTTCCGCGAGCTCTTCCGCCACCTGCCCGACATCACGGCGTCGGGCGAACCCGACCGGCTCCAGTCCAATTTCATCAACGGGATCAAGCACCTGCCGTGCCGCTTCTCCCCCGCAGGTCACCGATGACCGACCTCAACCAACGGATGGGTCACGGGGTCAAACAGCGCGACATCATCAAGATGAGCGACGAGGAGGTCGACGCCTTCCTCCACGAGCGCCGTCCGATGTCGCTGTGCACGATCAACCATGACGGGTCGATCCACGCCGTGGCCATGTGGTACGGGTTCCTGGAGGGCGCCGTCGCCTTCGAGACCAAGGCGAAGTCGCAGAAGGTCCAGAACCTGCGGCGCGACCCCCGGATCACCTGCCTGGTGGAGGACGGCGACTACTACGAGGAGCTGCGCGGGGTCGAGCTCGTCGGCGTGGCCGAGATCGTGGACGATCCCGACCGGATGTGGGCCCTCGGGGTCGATCTCTTCGAGCGCTACTACGGGACCTACACCGACGACCTGAAGCCGTTCGTCGAGACGATGCTCAACAAGCGCGTGGTCATCCGGGTGGACGTGACCCGGGTGGTGACATGGGACCACCGGAAGCTCGGTCTGGGCTCGACCCGTCCGGCTCCCTGAGGCCGGGCCCGCCGGGAACGCGGCGAACGTCCGGAACGCGCGAACGCGGGAACGGATCGCGGTGACGGCGCACACGATGACGGACGACGAGGTGTGGCGGTTCCTCGGCTCCACGCCACCGCACACGGGGAAGTTGGCCACCGTGCGGGCCGACGGGAGTCCCCATGTGGTGCCGATCTGGTTCGCCCTCGACGGGCGGACGATCGTCTTCAACACCGGAGTCGACACCGTGAAGGGCCGGGCCCTGCGGCGCGACCGGCGCGCCGCGTTGTGCGTCGACGACGAACGGCCCCCCTTCTCCTTCGTCGAGGTGAACGGGACCGTCGAGCTCGTCGACGACATCGGCCAGGTCCGGCACTGGGCCGGGATCATCGGCGGCCGGTACATGGGCGAGGACCGGGCCGACGCCTTCGCCGCGCGCAACGGTGTGCCGGGGGAGCTGCTCGTGCGTCTCCACCCGGAGAAGATCACCGCGGTGGCCGACACCGCCGACTGAGCCTGAAACACGTTTCAGTCTCGCTGCTACTGTCTCCCCGGGGCGGAGCGGCGAGAAGGAGAGAGACGATGATTCTGGACCGGTTCCGTCTTGACGACCGCGTCGCCGTGGTCACCGGTGCCGGTCGGGGGATCGGGGCGGCCACCGCCGTGGGCCTGGCCGAAGCCGGCGCCGACGTGGTGATCTCGGCGCGGACCGTCGAGCAGCTCAGCGAGGTGGCGGGCCGGATCGAGGCGACCGGTCGGCGGGCCGTGGTGGTGCCGGCCGACCTGGACGACCTCGATGCCGTGGCCGCCCTGGCTCCGGCCGCACAGGAGGCGTTCGGCCGGCTCGACATCGTCGTCAACAACGTCGGCGGGACCATGCCGAGAGGATTCCTGGAGACGTCGCCGCGTTTTCTGGAGCAGGCCTTCCACTTCAACGTGAGCACGGCGCACGCGCTGACCCGCGCCGCGGTGCCCCTCATCCTCGCCGGCGGCGGGGGTGCCGTGGTCAACATCTCGTCGGCCATGGGGCGGACCCAGGCCCGGGGCTTCGTCGCCTACGGGACGGCCAAGGCGGCTCTGGCCCACTACACCCGGCTGGCGGCCACCGATCTGGCCCCCCGGATCCGGGTCAACGCCATCGCCGTCGGCTCGGTCGCCACCTCGGCACTCGAGGTCGTCCTCACCGACGACGGCCTGCGGACGACGATGGAGGAGGCCACGCCGCTGCGCCGGATCGGAGATCCCGAGGACATCGCCGCGGCGATCGTCTACCTGTGCTCCCCGGCCGGGAGCTACGTGACGGGGAAGGTCGTGGAGGTCGACGGTGGGCTCAGCCACCCCAATTTGGACATGGGTCTCCCCGATCTGTGACGCATCGGTGAGTGGACGCGGCTGCGGTGGGCCGAGACGAGGATCAGTGGTCGACGAGACGAGGGGGATCAGGTGAGTCAGAAAGTGGTCGTCTGGGGGACCGGGAACGTCGGCGGGCATGCCATCATCGGGGTCGACGCCCGGCCCGACCTCGAACTGGTCGGGGTATGGGTGTCGAGCGAGGCCAAGGCGGGACGCGATGCGGGTGAGCTCGCCGGCCTCGACCGGAAACTGGGGGTGACCGCCACCCACGACGTCGACGCCATCATGGCCCTGCGACCCGACTGCATCGTGCACACGGCCATGGCCGACAACCGGTTGATGGAGGCCATCGACGACATCGCCCATCTGCTGGCGGCCGGGATCAACGTCGTGTCGAGCGGGCCGGTGTTCCTCCAGTATCCCGAGGGAACGGTTCCTGCGTCGATGATCGATCCCCTCCGGACCGCCGCGGCAGCCGGCGGGGCGTCGTTGTGGGTGAACGGGATAGACCCGGGCTTCGCCAACGACTGGCTCCCGTTGATGCTGACCAGTGTCTGCGAGCGGATCGACGAGGTCCGGTGCTACGAGATCCTCAACTACGCCACCTACGACCAACCGATGGTGATGTTCGACATCATGGGGTTCGGCCGGGCCCTCGACGACATCCCGATGCTTCTCCAACCGACGGTTCTGACCATGGCCTGGGGCAGCGTCGTCCGGCAGCTGGCCGCCGGGCTCGGTGTCGAACTCGACGCCGTGGAGGAGAGCTACGAGCGGTTGCCCGCCCCCGAGACGTTTGCCATCGCCTCGGGGAGCATCGAGAAGGGGACGGCCGCCGGGCTGCGGTTCGAGGTGCGGGGGATGAAGGACGGCAGAGCTCTCGTGGTCCTCGAACATGTCACCCGGCTGCGCGACGACATCGGGCCGGACTGGCCCCAGCCGCTCGGTCAGGGCGGCTACCGGGTGAAGGTGACCGGAGAGCCCAACTACACGCTCGACCTCCAGATGCTCGGGAGCGACGGCGACCACAACACAGCCGGGCTGAAGGCGACGGCCATGCGGCTGGTGAACGCGGTGCCGGCCGTCGTCGCCGCCGGGCCCGGGCTCCTCACCGCCCTCGACCTCCCCCTCGTCACCGGCTGGGGACTCGCCGGCTGACCGGGGGAACACTTCGTATGCTGCCGGCGTGGGGTGGCCGGTGGCGGAGATCGAGGTCGACGCGTCCCTGGTGGGCGCGCTGCTGGCCGAGCAGCATCCCGATCTGGCGGGACTGGGACTACAGGAGATGGACGCCGGCTGGGACAACACGCTCTGGCGGCTGGGCGATGAGCTCCTCGTCCGCCTGCCCCGGCACGCGTCGGCCGCCCTCCTCACCGCCAACGAGCAGCGGTGGTTGCCGGACCTGGCGCGGGCTCTGCCTCTGCCGGTGCCGGCGCCCGTCCGTGTCGGCGCACCCAGCGGCCGGTATCCGTGGCCGTGGTCGGTCGTCCCCTGGCTCGCCGGAACCCCCGGCGACCGGACCGGACTGACCGGGCCGGACGACGCCGCCCGGTGTCTCGGCCGGTTCCTCCGCGCCCTGCACCGGCCCGCTCCGCAGGAGGCGCCGCGCAACGACTTTCGGGGGGTGGCCATCGGGGGGCAAAGAGGTATCTTCGAGGAGCGCGTCGCCCTCCTCGGGCCCCAGATCGACGCCGGGTCCACCCGTCGGGTCTTCGACCGGGCGGTGGCCGCCGGTGCGTGGGGCGGCCCACCACTGTGGCTGCACGGCGATCTGCACCCGGCCAACACCCTCGTGGTGGACGGAGTGCTGGCGGCGATCATCGACTTCGGGGACATCTGCGGCGGCGATCCCGCCACCGACCTGGCCGGAGCGTGGATGCTGCTTCCGGCACCGGCGATCGAGGCCTTCACCGACGCCTACGGACCGGTCGACGGCGATCTCGAGCAGAGGTCGCTCGGCTGGGCCGCCCTCTTCGGCGTCATCCTGCTCGAGATCGGGCTCCGCGACCGCCCCACGTATGCCACGGTGGGCCGAGCGACCCTGGCCAAGGCGATCCTGCGTTCCGACCAGATCGGTGACTGATTCCCAGTGACCGGCGGCGTGACCGTCCGGACGGCCGTGCCCGGAGACCGAGACGCCATCGTGGCCCTCGTCTCCGAGGCGTTCTCGAGCGACGACCACGACGGACGCGAGGAGGTCGACATCGTCGTCTCCACGTGGGAGAAGTGCGCCACGCCTCCGGGGTTCGAGCTCGTGGCCGTCGGGGACGGCGCCGTCATCGGTCACGTGCTCGCCGCCCGCGGCGATCTCGGCGGCCGGGAGGTCGTCGCCGTGGCCCCGCTGGCCGTCGGCCGGTCGCGTCAGGGTGAGGGGGTCGGTGGCGCGTTGATGACCGAGCTCCTCGTCCGGGCCGAGGCGGCCGAGCTCCCCTTGATCGTTCTTCTCGGCGACCCGGGTTACTACGGTCGGTTCGGCTTCGAATCGTCCGGCCCCCTCGGCATCTCCTATCGGGTCGAGGGTGACCCGCACTTCATGGTGCGTCGGTTCGCCCGCTACGACCCTTCGTACCGGGGCCGCTTCACCTACTGCTGGGAGGCGGGCGGCTCCCCGTTGTGAACCCGCAGTTCGGAGGTCGTTGTCATGGTCACAGCCGTGGAACCCGTCGCCATCGTCGTCGTCGACCGGTCGGGGACGATCCGCTTCTGGAACCCGGGCGCCGAGAGTCTCTTCGGTCACCGGGAGTCCGAGGTGGTGGGCGCCACGCTCGACGTGATCGTGCCGCCTCATCTTCGGGACCGTCACTGGAGCGGATTCCAGCCTGGCTGGAGGGGATCAGCGACGACGTCCGGGTGGCCCTCATCCCCGTGGCGTGCGCCGATGGCGAGACCCGGCTCTTCCCCGGTCGCTTCCTGCCGATCCGAGCCCCTCACGGAGACCTCGCCGCCGTGATGGGCGTGTGGGAAGCACCGTCGGACCGAGACGAGGGGATGTTCGTCCTCGGCTGAACGGGTGGATCTCAGGCCCGACCAACCGGGGGCGGCGCTGTCATGAGCCTCGTGTCAGGAAGGCCGCCGAGTGACGGGCAGATCGGTCAACTGACGGTGACCGACACCGGCGTCGAGGCGATCCCGTTGGCCACCACGGTCAACGTGCTCGGCCCCGTCTCGATACCCGGTGGAACGGTGAAATCGGCCGAGGAACTCACGCCCGGCGCCACCGCCATCGAGGTCATGCCCGACGTGGGCGCATACGAGACATCTCCCGTCGCCGTGTTGGTGATGCGCACCAGGGGATAGTTCGTCGCACTCTGGTAGTCGTCGCCGTAGGCGGAGCCTTGCGTCAGTCCGTTGAGCTGATTGCCCGAAATCGGGTAGGTGTCGCCGGCGGTCAGAAGGGTCGGCGCGCTGGTGATCTGCGGCGCCCAGCCGGGCTGCGGCGATCCGCTGTCGGTGTAGATCTCGAACGTCTGATTGTCGTTGAAGAGCACCTGGCCGGTGGGAAGCACCAGCATCCGCCCGTAATAGGACGCCGATTGGCTGGCATTCGGCGGATCGGCGACCTGGGTCAGGCTCGTGCCGTTGAAGACGAAGACGTGCACCGGCTTCTTGCCCTTGGGGCTGGCGTCCACCAAGACATTCCCGTCCGGCAGTATGGCCGACGGGCCGTCGGCGACGACATAGGTCTTGCGTGCGATCTTCGGAAAGCTGGGGCCGGCGGACCAGTGGCCCGTGGCCGTGTCGTAGATCGCATTCTTTCCCGAGGCTCCGGCGGCGAAGACATCGCCATTCGGCTGGAGAAGCATCGGCCCCGTTTCGAACTTCTTCGGCAGCTTGGCCGGTGTGGCGCCGGCGTTGGTCCACCCGCCGGTGACCGGCGAGTACATCTCGGACTGAAGGGGCGTCGTGTTGTCGACGTCCACGGTCAGGACGTCGCCGTCGGGCAGCAACGACCAGCCTTCCTCGTTGTTGCTGTCAGCCTTCGCCGTTCCGGTGGCCGTCCATGTCAGCGTGGTCGGATCCAGGAGCGCGTCCGCCGTCGAGCAGCACGAACCCAGCATGAACTGACCGTCGGCCAGCACGGTGCTCGGCGCATCGCCGATGTAGGTCCAGCCACCGCCCGTCGGTGGGGCGACGGAGGTCCAGGCGTCGGCGACGGGATCGTAGATCGCCCCCTGAGTCGTCCACACCGCGTGACGATCGGTCCCGTTGTACTCGCCGCCCTCGATGATCACCCGCCCGTCAGGTAGAACGGCGGAGGCGTAATAGAGCGGTGCATAGCCGGTGGGCATCGAGGCGATCTCGCTCCACGTGCCGTTGACATAGCTCCCCGTGTGGTCCGGCGTCAGCTTCCACCAATGGCCGTTGCCGGCAGAGTCCTGGACGATCACCGTCCCGTCGGTGAGCAACAACATCGACAGCCCGAAGAAGGGCGCCGGGTTCGTCAATGCCGTCCATGGCGACGGGCCCGGGACACCGTGGGTGGGACGGCCGGTGGGCGTCGTTGTGGCAGGCGGCGGCAAGGGGTCCTGGGTGGGGGCCGTGGGCCGTGCCGGCACGGCGGCACCGGCCTGCGTCAGGCCCAGCATCACCAGTGCGCACGCAGCGACCAGCAATGTCACGCATCGACGTGTCCGCTTCACCGTCATCCCCCCTCGGCCCCATGACGTTCGGGCCGGGAGCCTAGGCGCTGGCGGGTCAATGTCAAAGACGCGCGTGGGGCCTGAGCTCCGCCCCGAGGCGACGGGCTTCAGAAGCCTCGTCGGCGAGCCGACGACATGAAGGAGCCGCTGGCATTTGGCGGCGAGTGGGAGAGGAGAGTTCCGTGAGACAGATGATCCAAGGACACGGACGTCAAAGCGGGTTCTCGTCGAGCGTGGGTCTGGTGGCGATGGCGGGAGGCATGATCGTCGTGGCGGTGCTCCTCGTCATGAGCCTGAACGTCTTCGGGGGCGGGGGCGCCAGCCCGGGCGGGGGTGCGGCGGCGAACCCCTCGATCCTCAGTCGATCGTCGGCCGAGACACAGATCAAGCTGTGCGCGGAAGGCCGCAATTCGACGTACGGCGACCCGCCCAGCTCTGCCCAACAGGCCAAGTGTGTACGCGACCTGCTCGGGGAGGTCGCCGCCGGGGGCCCGACGGTTGCCGGGGGCCCCTGAGGATTGCACCCACACTGACCGCCGTTGACCGGTCACCGGGGTCGTGCCACGCTGGCCCCGTGGCCGAAAGCCGGCATGCGGCAACCCCCGAAGAGGTCGTCCGCCGATTCTGCTCGGCGGTGAGCGCCCGGGACCCCGAGGTCCTGCGGCCGATGCTGGCCGACGACGTCGTCTACCACAACATCCCCATGGAACCCTCCAAGGGGATCGACGCCACCCTGGAGGCGCTCGCCACCCTGTTCGTCATGTTCGAGGGGATCGGCTTCGAGATCATCCATCTGGCCGTGACCCGCAACACCGTCCTGACCGAGCGGCTCGATCTCCTGCGCACGGCCCAGGTCGAGGCGATGCTCCCGGTCATGGGCGCCTTCGACGTCGAGGACGGTCGGATCGTGTCCTGGCGCGACTACTTCGACGTCGCCCAGGCGGGGAGTCTGTTGACCGACGGCTAGGACCACCGCCCTGCGGTGGCGCTACGTTTTGGCGACGCCGGGGGCCACCGTGTGCGCCCTTCTGACCGGTCGACCCCGACCTGCGCCCGCAAGGAGAATCGATGCCCGTCCCGCTCGACGAGTACCCGGTGCACCAGGTTCCGCTGTCCATGCGGCACATGGCGACGAGCGACCGCAACGCCTATGACCGCTGCTATCTGAACGCCCACGACCGGTCGGGCGAGATCTTCCTCGTCTCCGGACTCGGTGTCTATCCGAACCTGGGGGTCATCGACGCCTACGCCACGGTCCGACGCGGGGATCGCCAACTGTCGGTCCGGATGTCCGACGCGCTGGGCGACGACCGCACCGTCCAACAGGTGGGCCCGTACCGGATCGAGGTCCTCGATCCCCTCGAGCGCCTCCACGTGATCTGCGACCACGACCGGATCGGCTTCGATCTCACCTGGACGGGTTCCTTTCCCGTCGTCGACGAACCGGCCCACGTCATGCGTCAGGGCGGGCGGGTCATCCTCGACGCCCAGCGCTTCGCCCAGGTGGGGACGTGGTCGGGGACGATGCGGATCGACGGCGAGGACATCACCGTCTCCGACGACCGGTGGCTCGGGACCCGGGACCGGTCGTGGGGTATCCGCCCCGTGGGCGAGGCCGAGCCGCCCGGCCGCGCCGCGGCCGAACCGGCCGACGATTTCGGGTTCTGGTGGATCTACGTGCCCCTGCGCTTCGACGACTACGCCCTGATCATCATCGCCCAGGAGACCGGCGACGGCACCCGCGTCCTGAACGAGGCCACCCGTGTGTGGCCGGCGGCATCGGGACGGCCGCCCGAACAGCTCGGCTGGCGCGAGGGTCGAGATCGGCTACCGGGCCGGGACCCGCCATCCCGAGACATCCGTCATCCATCTGACCGAGCGCAGCGGCCGACCGGTGACCGTCGAGATCGAGACGTTGGGCTTCGTGGCCCTCAACTGCGGCGCCGGCTACGGCGGCGACCCCGACTGGGGCCACGGCCAGTGGCGCGGTCGCGGCTGGGTCGAGGCACTCGACCTCGACATGAACGACCCGGCGGTGGCCGGCCGGGTGCCGTTCGGGGTCGTCGACCACGTGGCCCGCGCCGTCTGCGACGGGGCCGAAGGGTGGGGCATGTTCGAGCACGGGACCTTCGGCCGACACGCGCCGTCGGGTTTCGCCGACTTCGGCTCCGTGGCACCGTGACGCCCGAGCCGGACACGTCCGACGCCGGGCGCGACGACGCCGGCTGAGACCCAGCGCCCGACGACATCCACCCGCGATCGGGACGAGCTCCACGGCCGGCTGGTGACGTGGCTGGCGGGCAAGGTGACCGACCCCCAGGTCTCCGAGCTGGTCGTGCCCGAGTCGAACGGGATGTCGAGCGAGACGCTTCTGTTCGACGCCTCCTGGCACGAGGGCAGCTCCGAGACGGACCCAGTCGTGCGCGGCGCGACTGCGTCCCGACCCGGCCAACGCTCCCGTCTTCCCCGTCTACGACCTCGGGCGCCAGTTCCGGGTGATGAGACTGGTGGCCGAGCGCTCGTCGGTTCCCGTCCCCCGGACGCTGTGGTACGAGCCCGACGCCGACCCACATCGGCTCGCCGTTCTTCGTCATGGAGCGCGTCGACGGCATCGTCCCGCCCGACATCATGCCGTACCCCTTCGGCTCCTGGCTGTCCGAGGCGGCCCCCGACGAGCAGGACCGGCTCCAGCGTTCATCGGTGCGGGTCCTGGCCGAGCTGCACGACATGGACGTCAGCGCCGACGACCTCGCCTTCCTCGAGCTCGACCGCCCCGGCGACAGCGCCCTGCGACGACACGTCGCCGACTCGGTCGCCTACTACGAATGGGTGGCGTCCGAAGGCGCCCGGTCGCCGCTCATCGAACGCGCCTTTCGATGGCTCGACGACCACTGGCCGCGAGACGACTCGCAGAGCACCCTCAGCTGGGGCGACGCCCGCATCGGCAACATGATGTTCCGCGACTACGAACCGGTGGCGGTGCTCGACTGGGAGATGGCGGCCACGGGGCCGCGCGAGGTGGACCTGGCCTGGATGATCTACCTCCACCGCTTTCTCGACGACCTGGCCGTGGCCCTGGAGCTCCCCGGGATGCCCGGCTTCATGCGACTCGACGACGTGGCCGCCACCTACGAGTCGTCACACCGGACACACCCCGAAGGACCTCGAGTTCTACACGCTCTACGCCGCGCTCCGGCACGCCATCGTCATGTCCAGGGTGGCGCAGCGCTCGGTCCTCTTCGGCGAGATGGAGATGCCGGACGATCCCGACGACATGATCATGCACCGGGCCACCGTCGAGCGGATGCTCGCGGGCACGTACTGGAGCGGGCGGTGACGAACCCCATCGGACCCCTCGTCGCCGGCGACGAACGCCTCACCCACCAGATCGCCGACACCTTCGCCGTCGTGACCACGAGCGATCCGTCGTGGACCGAGAAGGTCTGCGCCATGGCGGCGGCCAAGGACGGGAGCCTGCAGCTCGGTTTCGGGCTCGGGAAGTACCCCAACCGCAACGTCATGGACGGCTACGCCGGGATCTCGCGCGGCGTCGAGCAGATGACCGTCCGGGCCAGCCGACGTCTCGCCGCCGACGCCGAGACCACCGTCATCGGGCCCATCCACTACGAGGTGGACGACGCCCCTGCGGACGGTTCTCTTCGCCCTCGAGCCGAACGACGACCCAGCCGCTGTCGCCTTCGAGTGGCTGTTCGAGTCCATCGTGCCCCCGTTCCTCGAGGAGCGGACCACATGCGCCAGCGGCTACCGGGTGGGCGCCGACCTCGTCCGCTACCACCAGATCGGGGTGGCCTCGGGCTGGGTGGAGATCGAGGGGGAGCGCACCGAGCTGTCATCCGACACCTGGGTGTCGACGCGCGACCACTCGTGGGGCGTGCGCTACGACGTCGGTCTCCCACCGCAGGACCTCGAGCCCGGCGACCCCCTGGCCGGGCTGTCGTTCCGCATGATCTGGAGCCCGATCGCCATGGAACGCCCCGACGGGAGCCGGTACGGGCTGTTCCTCCACTACCAGATCTTCCAGGGACCGGGATTCGTCCACAAGCACGTCGTCATGGGCGGCGTCGAGTCCCCCGACGGCGGGCACGTGCGCGCTTCGTGGACATCGAGCCGGAGCTGGGGTTCGATCCCGTCACCCGCCGACTGCGCGGGGGACGCATCCACGCCGCGGCGGCCGACGGGTCCGTGCGCACCCTCGAGTGTCGAGGTGGTCTCCGACACCGGATTCCATCTCGGAGCGGGGCTGTACTTCGGCTTCGACGGGCACCACCACGGCGAATGGCGCGGCGATCTCGTCGTCGACGGCGAACGCATCGCCGACTGCACCGACCCGGCGGCCGCCCGACGGCTCCACCAGATCCGCGACACCGTCGTCCACGTCATCGATCCGGACGGAGGCGGCGAGGGATGGGGGAACTGCCAGCCGATCATCACCGGCGGCGACGACGCCCTCGGACTGTCGGCCGACGACAGCTTCATCTGACACGCCCTCGTCATCGGACCACCTCCATCTGATCACGGGCGCGCCACGCAGCCGGCGCCGCCGTCGGACAGGCGACGGGGGCGGTTTCCCGCTACGTTACGAATCTGGACGAAGCTCCGGTTCGGCGGGGGCCCCATGCGCGCAGAAACCAGGTCGAAGAGACAGCGTCCAGGCGCCCGGTCGGGCCTGCGGCTGGCCGGCGCCGGTCTCGTCGTCGTCTTCGCCACCGCGGCCGTCGCCGTCGTCGGCGCCCCAGTGGCCCAGGCGGCCACCGACACCGTCACCAACTGCTCCGGATCGGCCTCGGTGACCGGCTCCCTGCCCTACCAGGTGGCGCATGCCGGTGTGGGCGACAGCATCGTCTTCGCCCTCTCGCCGCCCTGTGCCACCATCACTCTCACCTCCGCCATCGTCGTGTCCGAGAACCTCACCATCACGGGCCCCGGAGCACGGGCGCTGTCCGTCAGCGGCGGAGGTTCCGTCTCCGTCTTCGACATCAATTCCGCCGTCACCGACTCGATCTCGGGCCTCACCATCGACAACGGTTACAACAACACCGGCTTCGGCGGTGGCATCTACAACAACGGCACCCTGACGGTCAGCAACAGCACCATCTCGAACAACACCGACGTCGACGGCTACGGCGGGGGCATCATGAACGACAGCTCCGGCATGCTGACCGTCACCAACAGCACCCTGTCGGACAACACGGCCGTCTCCGGCTACGGCGGCGGTATCTTGAACGACGGTACCGTGATCGTGCGAAACAGCACCCTGACGGGCAACGCCTCCACCGGCGTCGGCGGGGGGATCGACAACCAGGCCACCGCCACCATCACCAACAGCACCCTGTCGGACAACAGCGCCCAGTTCGGGGGGAACCTCAACAACATCTCCACCCTGAAGATCGGAGCCACCCTCCTGGCCCACAGCGTCACCGGTACCGACTGCCACGGTCCGGGAACCGTCACCGACCTCGGCTACAACCTCGACGACGACGGTTCCTGTGGTTTTTCGGCCACCGGCGACCTCTCCAACACCGCCGCCGGACTCGACCCTTCCGGTCTCCAGAACAACGGCGGTCCCACCCAGACCATCGCCCTGGCATCGGGCAGCGCGGCCATCGACCACGTGAGCACCGGCACGCTGTGCCCGGCCACCGACCAACGCGGGGCGCCCCGCACCACCGCCTGCGACATCGGCGCCTATGACACCGACTGGGGACCGGCGGTCTCCCTCGACATCTCGGGATCGCAGACCTCAGGAGAGTCCGACAACCTCACCTACACCACGAACGCCCCGGGAGGGATCGTCTCGGGGACCCTCACCTGCGCCACGGTGGACGGGGGGACGCCCATCTCGTCGAGCCTGGCCGTGGGCTACTACACCGTCGACGGTTCGAGCTGCTCGGGGCTGACCTCGTCGAACCAACAGGCCCACGCCGTCTTCCCGAGCTCGTACGTGGGGGTGAGCGGTGGGTTCGTGGTGTCAACGTCACCGGCGTGGTCGATCGTTCCCAGCCCGAGTCCCGGCAGCAGTGAGAACCACATCTTCGACCTGTCCTGCCTCAGCGACACCTTCTGCGTGGCGGTGGGCTTCGCCTACGACGGATCGACCGACACGACCCTGGTCGAGTCCTGGAACGGCAGCGCCTGGTCGGTCGTCACGAGCCCCAACCCGAGCAGCAGCTACAACGTCCTCAGCGGGGTGTCATGCACCAGCGCCACCGACTGCCAGGCGGTGGGCGAGCAAGAAATAGGGACGACGTTCGAAAACCTGGCCGTGTCCTGGAACGGGGCCGCCTGGTCGGTGACCACCGTCCCCGACCAGGGCGCCGGCGACAACGGACTGCTCTCCGTCTCGTGCATCAGCGCCACCGACTGCCAGGCGGTGGGCAGCTACGTCAACGGATCGACGAACCAGAACCTGGCCGAGTCCTTCAACGGCAGCGCCTGGTCGATCACGGCCACCCCGGATCAGGGCAGCGGCGCCAATCAGTTGAGCGGTGTGTCGTGCACCAGCGCCACCGACTGCCAGGCGGTGGGCGACGACACCAACGGATCGACGAGCCAGACCCTGGCCGAATCCTGGAACGGCAGCGCCTGGTCGATCACCACCAGTCCCAACCGGGGCAGCGGTGACAACTACTTCTACAGCCTGTCGTGCATCGGCACCACCCACTGCCAGGCCGTGGGCTACGACGTGAACGGATCCACCGACGACACCCTGGTCGAGATCTACAACGACGGCACGTGGTCCATCACCTCCAGTCCCAACCAGGGGACGAGCCCCTTCCTGAGCAGCGTCTCGTGTGCCAACACCACCAGCTGCGTGGCCGTGGGGTCCTCCATGCACGGCGCCAAGTCCCAGACCCTCATCGAGTCGTGGAACGGCACCGCCTGGGCTCTCGTCTCCAGTCCCGACGAGGGCACCGGCGACAACGTCCTCTACGGCGTCTCGTGCTCGAGTTCGACCACCTGCGCGGCCGGGGGCTACTGGGTCAACGGCGCCACCGATGACACCCTGATCGAGATGCCGGCGATCCCCGTCGTGAGCGCCCTCAGCCCCACCACCGACGTCACCACCGGGGGGGCGACGGTGACCATCACCGGGTCGGGCTTCACCGGGGCCACGGCGGTGGACTTCGGCGCCACCCCGGCCGTCATCGACACCGGGGGCGGCGACACGTCGCTCACCGTCACCGACCCTCCGGGCTCGGCCGGTCCCCCGGTGGACGTGACGGTGACCGCTCCCGGGGGCGTCTCCACCGTGAACAAGGCCGACGAGTTCACCTACACCGTGGCCCAGACCCCCACCACCGTGCCCTGTCAACCCACCTGCACGAACACGGTGAGCACCACCTTGAACCAGACGAGCGTCTCGGTGGCCGGGAATTCCGGAACGTCCTCGTCGGGCCCGACGACCACCCTGGTGGTGAACACGGGCACGCTCAGCTGCGGGACGGCGAAGACCAAGAACTACGACTACACCACCGCCGTCTCCACGCTGTCGGCCACCGACTTCCCCACCGGGGCGGCTCTGACGGTGACCGAGACGGTGGGCAACGAGCCGAGCACGGCGGGGGTGAAGGTCTGCTACGCCGTGGGGTCGAACACGACGGGCACCTTCCTCCCCCACTGCAAGCCGTCGATGCACGCGCCCTGTCTCCAGTCGCTCATGGAGTCGACCGGTTCGGTCATCGCCACCTTCCTCTCCCCGGCCAGCGACCCCCGCTTCTGGACCGGGCTGGCGGCCTCCGACCTCAAGAGCTTCGCGCCGGCCAAGGCCGTCCCCGGCGCCATGATCGCCATCAAGGGCAAGAACCTCTCCGGGGTCCTGGGCGTGGTCATCGGGGGCCTGAACGCCACCATCTCCAACCGGTCGACGGCCACCAAGCTCCTCGTCACCGTCCCCCTCCAGGCGGTGGCCGGACCCGGGGTCATCACCGTGACGGCGGCGTCGGGTGAGGCCGTCTCGACCAGGAAGTTCACCGTCTCCTGAACCCGGTCACGGCGCCCGTGTCGGCCCGGCACGACGCGCCGGAACCCGGTCAGAGGGCAGCCAGCTCGTCCTTCACGAAACGGCCGTCCTTCATGATGGCCGTGATCCGGGTCCGGTCGGCGAGCACGGAGATGTCGGCGACCGGGTCACCGTCGACCACGAGGAGGTCGGCCAGCTTGCCCGGTGTCACCGTGCCCAGATCGTCGCCCCGGCCCATGAGCTCGGCCCCGTTGGCGGTGGCCCACCGCACCACGTCGAGAGGGGCGATCCCGGCCACCTTCACGTAGAACTCGAGCTCCTCCCCGTAGATCCCGTGGGGGAAGCCCGCCGCCCCGTAGTCGTCGCCGAGGACCAGTTTTACCCCCGCCTCCTGCGCCACCGGGAGCACGGCCAGGCCGGCGTCGAGGTCGTCGCGCATGGAATCGGCCAGGGCCGGATTCTGATCCTTCAGCAGCTCGGCGTACCGGAACAGAAAGAACATGCTCGGCACCACGAACGTCCCGGCGGCCACGATCCGGTCGATGCAGGCGCGGTCCATCCCGTCACCGTGATCGATGACGTCGATGCCGAGCTCCACGGCCATGGCCATCGCCTCGGGGTTGGCGATGTGCCCCCGGATCTTCGCCCCCCGCAGGTGCGCCGCCTCGATGGCGGCCGCCATCTCGTCGCGCGTCATCTCGGTCCGCTCGGCCGCCCGGGGGACGCCGTGGCCGCCGGTGACGAACATCTTGATGATCCGGGCACCCTCCCTGATCTCCTCGCGCACCGCCTTGCGGAATTCGTCGGGCCCGTCGCACAGATGCAGCGCCCCACCTTCACCCACCCGCCAGTACCACGGCGCGTAGTCGTTGGCGTGACCCGTCGTGGACACGTCGCGACTCCCGGGGACGAGACGGGGCCCGACGATGGCCCCCTCGTCGATGGCCAGGCGCATCGAGGCGTCGATGGCGAACGGGGCCCCGGCACTGACGGCCGAGGTGAACCCGCTCATGATCACCTTCTCGAGGTTGACCACCGCCCGCACCGCCTGCAGAGCCGGCGGCTCCGAGAGCCCGAACGGTCCCGGGAGCAGGCCGAGCTCGTGGTACGTGGCGTGGAAGTGGCAGGTCACCATCCCGGGCATGAGGGTGGCGCCGGCGAGATCGACGACCCGGTCCCCGGGCCCGACGTCCACCGGGTCCCTGTCACTCACCGAGGTGATCCGGTTGTCCTCGACCACCACCGTCATCTTCGGCTGCGCAGCCCGCTCACCGTCGAGCACGGTGGCACCGCCGAATATCACCCGACCCACGTCCGCTCCTATCCCCCGACCGTCCGTACCGGATCGGATCCGTCCCAGTCGGCGGCGGCGGACCGGATGGCGTCGAAGAACCCCCCGAGCTCGACCGTCTCGATCACCTCCGACGCCGTCCCCCCGTGGGTCTCGGTGTCGAAATACGAGAACCGTTGCTTCTCCGTCAGGCCCCGTCCCCCGAAGTAGGGCTCCATCCCCCGCGCGTCATAGCCGGCGATGGTGCCGTCGAAGTCGTCCACGAACCGCGCCACGTGGTGCAGGCCCGTCCCGTGGGCGGCCATGAAGTCGCGGTACGGCGTCGGCTCGTCGTCGAGGGGTTGGATGAGCTCGATCTGCAGGGGCCCCGAGAAACCGAGGGCGACGGCGATGCGTGCGCCGGTGGGCCGGCCCCGGTAGGTCAGGTCGGCCAGGGGCGGCGACGGGAGGAAGTAGAACGGCCCCACCCCGAGCCACCGGATCCAGTGGTCCATGGCCGCCTCGATGTCGTCGACCACGTAGCCCAGCTGGTCGATGGGGCCGAGCCACTGTTCCATCTCGCGATCGTGCCACACCCCCGGTAGAGTGCGTGTCCGCAAACCCGGCGTCGTCACCGCCGGACCGACGGAAGGACCGAGCCTTGCCCACCCCCGTCTCCGTGGCCGGCTACTCCCACGTGGCCATCGCCGTGACCGACCTGGCTGCCGCCCGCGACTTCTACTGCGGGACGTTCGGATTCGAGGAGCTCCGCCGGCCCGACTTCGGCTTCCCCGGGATGTGGCTCAAGGTGGGCGACCTCCAACTCCACTTCATCGAGACCGACGAGATGCCCACTCCCGGCAAGGGTTTCCCCCATTTCGCCCTCTATATCCCGACCGAGACCTACCACGACACCCTCCGGGCCCTGACCGAGGCCGGCGTGACCGTCCCCGAGCCTCAGTCGCGCGACGACTGGGGAACGACCGTCTGGCAGACGTTTCTCGCCGACCCCGCCGGCAACGTCATCGAGCTGACCAACATCTGACCTTCGACGGGCGACCGACCCACCACGCCGGACCCCCCCACCGCCACCGCGCTGAACGTTCGGCGCTGCGGACCGTAACCACAACGAACGCTTCCGACACGAGGGGACACCACCCATGGCTTCATTCAACGGCACAGCTTCATTCGACGCCACGGCCACATCCGACAGCACGGCCACATCGGCGCACCGCCGCCGTGCCCGGCGGTTCCTCGCCCTCGGTCTCGTCCCCCTAGCCGGTCTCCTCGCCGCCGCCTGCTCCTCCTCCGGCGGCACCACGACCACGACCACGCCGACCACCTCGGGGACACCGGCCTCCACGCCCACCACCGCCTCGCGTCCGACGCCGGTCGTGACGACCAAGACCGTCGGCGGCGTCGGCAAGATCCTCGTGAACGCGCAGGGCCAGGTCCTCTACACGTTCACCAACAACGGCGCGCCCGTCCCCTGCTCGTCGGGCTGTCTGGCCGTCTGGCCGGCGCTGACCCTGTCCGGCGGGGTCACGGCGCCGACCGGAAGCACCGGCGTCGGCACCCTCGGCACCACCACCGCCAACGGTCCTACCCAGGTGACGGTGGGCGGCCTCCCGCTGTTCACCTATGCCGGTGACTCGGCACCGGGTGTCGCCAACGGGAACAACCTGGTCAGCTTCGGCGGGACCTGGAAGGTCGTCAAAGCCCAGTGACCCACCCCGCCATCGTCGCCACCGAGGTCGACGGCGCATCGCGCGGCACACTGGCGCAGCTGACCGACGCCGACCTCCCCGACGGGGACGTCACCGTGGCCGTGCGTTACTCGAGCCTCAACTACAAGGACGGTCTGGCCGTCTCGGGCGCCGGCCGCATCGTCCGGTCCTTCCCCCTGGTCTGCGGGATCGATCTGGCCGGGACCGTCGAGACGTCCGACTCCTCCGACTGGAAGCCGGGCGACGAGGTGATCGTCACCGGATGGGGATTGTCGGAGACCCACCCGGGCGGCTACACCCAGCGCCAACGGGTCCGGTCGCAATGGCTGGTGGCCAAACCCGACGGTCTCACCCTGCTCCAGTCGATGGCCGTCGGCACCGCCGGTCTCACCGCCATGCTCTGTGTCCGGGCCCTCGAACACAACGGGCTGCGTCCCGGGGGCGACGGCGACGACCACTCCGAGGTCCTGGTGACCGGCGCCGGAGGGGGCGTCGGGTCGGTCGCCGTCGCCCTCCTGGCCAACCTCGGCTACCCGGTGGCGGCCTCGACCGGTCGACCCGAGACCCACGGACTGCTCACCTCCCTGGGCGCCACCACCCTCATCGACCGCCACGAGTTGGCCGCCCCCTCGGGTCGGCCCCTCGACCGCGAGCGCTGGGCCGGTGCGATCGACGTCGTCGGGGGCGAGACCCTGGCCGCCGTCCTCCGCCAGACCCGCTACCGGGGCACGGTCGCCGCCTGTGGCCTGACCGGTGGGCCCGACCTCCCCACGACGGTCCTCCCCTTCATCCTGCGCGGCGTCAATCTCATGGGCGTCGACTCCGTCTCGTGCCCCACCGCCATCCGCACCGACGCCTGGCACCGGCTGGCCCGCGACCTCCCGACCGACCGTCTCGACGCGCTCACCACTGTCGAGCCGCTGCACCGAGTCCCCGAGCTGGCCGAGGAGATCGTGGCCGGTCGCACCCGGGGACGCGTCGTCATCGACGTGAACGCCTGACCGGCACCCCGCCCGCCCGAGCGCGACAGCTGACGCCTATGTCAGTATTCCGTCTGGACAAGGGGGACCCATGACGCAGGTGAACGAAGCCATCGAGTTCGACACGTCCGATGTCGACCGCCACATCGGACAGCCGGTGGGCGGCGGCCAGCTGAAAGAGCCGGTCACCGTCACCGACATCCGACGGTGGGTACAGGGCATGCAGTACCCGAACCCGCTCCACTACGACGACGACTACGCGGCCAAGACCGTCTTCGGGCGGATCGTCGCCCCCCAGTCGTTCACCATCTGCTGCGACGTCGGCCACGGGGCGGGCCCGGCCATCGTCGGCAACATCCCCGGCACCCACATGATCTTCGGCGGCGACCAGTGGTGGTTCGGCGGACCGAGGATCTACCCCGGCGACCATCTCCGGATGCGCCGACGCTTCGTCGACTACAAGGTGTCGGACACCAAATTCGCCGGCCCGACCATGTTCTCGCGGGGCGAGACGATCTACACCAACCAGCGCGGCGAGCGTGTGGCCCGACAGTGGTCGACGGCCGTGCGCTACCGCGCCGACGTGGCCCGCGACAAAGGCTTCTTCGCCGAGGCCGCCCCCCTACCCACCTGGACGGAGAAGCAGCTGGCCGACATCGAGACGGAGCGTATGGACTGGATCCGCTCCCGGGCCGGGGCCCGGGGCCCGACCCTCGAGTCGGTCACCGTCGGCCAGACCCTCCCCACCCGCCCCATCGGCCCCCACTCCCTGCCCAGCCTGGCCAGCGAGTGGCGCGCCTATACCTTCACGGTCTGGGGTTCGAGCGTCCACGAAGGCCCCGACCATCTCCAGGATGCGGGTTGGCTGGCCGAGATGGACCGCGACCTCGAGGGGGCCAAGGACGACCCCGAGCTCGGTGACGGTCTCTACCACGGCCCCTCGCGGGGCCACACCGACGAGGAGCACGCCAAACTCATCGGCATGCCCCGCGGCTACGGCTACGGAGCCTCGATGGGCGCCTGGGTCCTCGACTACGTGGCCGCCTGGGCCGGGGACTCCGGGTACGTCCGCCACTCGAACGTCCAGTACCGCTTCCCGGCCTTCGACGGCGACCTCACCCTTCTCGACGCCGAGATCACCGAGGCCCGCCACGACCCCCTCGTCGGGGCCGGCCTCGTCACCCTGGAGGTGACCATGACCAACCAGGACGGTTCGATCATGGCCAAGGGGCCCGTCACGGTGGAACTGCCGAGCTAGTCCGGACCGAGCCCCATCGGTCGAGCCGGACCCCACGGGTCAGTTTGCGCCCGACCACCCGCGCCGTGACCACCTTCACGGGCCCCCCGGCCGAGACCGAGCCCGGGATCGGCGCCCTGACCCTCGGCGGCCTCCTGGATCAGGCCTGCGCGCGCCACGGCCCCCGGGAGGCGGTCGCCTTCCACGAAGGCGGCCGTCCGGAGCTTCACTGGACCTACACCGACCTGCGCACCGAGGCCCGGCGCTTCGCCAAGGCCCTGGTGGCGGCGGGCACCGACAAGGGCACCCGGGTGGCCCTGCTCATGGGGAACCGGCCCGAGTGGATGGTGGGCGCCTTCGGCGTGGCGCTGGCCGGCGGCGTCCTCGTCCCCGTCAACACCTTCTTCGAGCCACCGGAGATCGCCCACGTCCTCGAGCACTCGGACACCGCCGTCCTCGTCCACCAGCAACGCCTGGCCCACCATGCCTACGACGACCAGATCCGCGCTATCGCCCCCGACCTTCCTTATCTCCGCCGGCGCGTCTGCTTCGGCCTTCCCTCCTACGACGAGTTCCTCGCCGCCGGGAACGCCGTCAGCGACGACGAGCTCGACGCCCGCTCGGCGGCCGTCTCCCCCTTCGACGACGCCCTCGTCATCTACACGTCGGGATCGACCGGGGTCCCGAAGGGCGTCCTCCACGGCCACCGGCCCCCGGCCCTGCAGAGCTGGCGCTTCGCCCAGCAGCTCCGTCTCGACCCAGACGTCCGGGTCTGGAGCGCCTTCCCCTTCTTCTGGACGGCCGGCTTCTGCATGGTCATGGGCGCCACCCTGGCCGCCGGCGGTTGTCTCGTCCTCCAGGAGGTCTTCGACGCCGGTGAGGCCCTGGCCCTGTTGGAGGCCGAGCGGGTCACGTCGCCCCACGCCTGGCCCCACCAGTTGGCCGCCATGGAGGTCCACCCCGACTGGCCCCGGCGCGACCTCTCGTCGCTGCGCCACGTCGTCTCCTTCACCAGTTTCGGCCGGCATCCCACGGTCCACGTCGACGACGTCTGGAGCCCCCGCGCCGCCTACGGGCTGACCGAGACCTTCACCATCATCAGCTCGCTGCCCGCCGACACGCCCGCGGCTCTGCGCGACGGGCACGAAGGTGCCGTCCTCCCCGGCAACGCCGTCCGTATCGTCGACCGCGAGACGGGCGAGCTCCTCCCCGCGGGCATGCCCGGGGAGATCAGGGTGAAGGGGCCCACCCTCATGAAGGGATACCTGAAGGTCGCCCCCGAGGAGGTCTTCGACGTCGACGGCTTCTTCGCCACCGGCGACGCCGGCTTCGTCGACGACAACGCCATGCTCCACTGGGTGGGGCGCACGAACGACCTCATCAAGACCGGCGGTGCCAACGTCTCGCCGGTGGAGATCGAGAACGAGTTGCTCCGCCACCCGGGGCTCAAGAGCGCTCTCGCCGTCGGCGTCCCCCACGACACCCTCGGCGAGGTCGTCGTCGTCTGCGCCGTCGCCCATTCCGACCGCGGCGTCGACGAAGACGGCGTCCGCCAATTCCTCCGGGGTCGCCTGGCCTCCTACAAGATCCCCCGCCATGTCCTCTTCTTCGAAGAGGACGACCTGGTCCTCACCGGGAACGCCAAGATCCGCACCGAGGACCTCCGCCGCCTGGCCGCCGACCGCCTGGGGGCGCACCGATGACCGACCACTCCCTCCCCGACGCACCGCCGCCCGTGGGCGACGACCCCGGACCACCTCCGTCCTGGGAGGTCCCCGAGATCATCGGCGTCGCCGTCGTGACCATCGTCGGCATACTCGCCGCCGGCGGACTGGGCACCGGTATCGCCCGGAGCATCGAATTCGCACAGCCGAACGGATTTCCGGGATCGAGCCTCGAGACGTGGAACGCCGTCCAGTTCGGCTCCGAGTGGGCGTCCCCTCTGATCGCCGCCCTCCTCCTCGGAGTCCTCGGCCTGTGCTGGTGGCAGCTCCAGGCATGGTCGGAGATCATCGAGTCGCCCGACGCCGACGACGATGTCGCCGAAGCAGCGGGGCACATGCGCCGCGCCCGCCGGATGGTGCGCTGGACAGGGGCGGCACTCGTGCTCACGGCGGCCGGATCGATCGCCGGATGCGCGGCCGCCATCGGCGCCGTGGTGGGCGAACCCGGCGCGCAGTGGTCGGTCGAGATCTACGCCGATGCCGACCTCCTGGCCGTCCTCGTCCTGCTGGCCGCCGCCGTCTTCGTGGGTCGGCACCTCGGCCTGCGCTACGGCGCCGCCGCCCCCGACGACCGGTCGACGGACTGAGCCGCCGCCCGCAGCTCGACCGCCGTCAACCCCTGTCCGACGCGGGGCACGCCCGTGGGCGTCCCCGGTCGTTCGATACGGCCGTCGACCGCGGTGAAGCCGGCCGACAAACCGAACAGCAGCAGCGCCACCCAGAGACAGTTGAGGACGGCTCTGCCGTAGCCGAGCGTGGTCACATCGATGAACGTGTAGGGGTACCAGTGCACGACGGCGCCCCGGATCAGGGTGAAGGCGAGCCAGGAGAAGGGGAAGATCACCGACAAAGCGGCGATCCGACGCGACGTCAGCCGGCGGGGCCCGAACATCAGCCACCCCACCACGGCGAGGACGGGGACGACGGTGTGCACCAGTTGGTCGCCGACGAGGTCCCAGCTGTCCAGATCGAGCAGATGGGCGATGGCGACGTGGTAGACGAGGCCGGTCACGGTGATCGCCACCACCCCGATGAGCCTGAACGTCCGGAAGACGGTCGACGAACGATTCGGCGTCAGCGCCAGGAGCACGCTCGTGACACCGACGATCAGGTTGGACTGGATCGTGAAGAAGGCGAAGGTGTTGAAGCCTCGCTCGACGCCGTTGTGGAAGCGACCCCCCGTGGCGTGCACCGCCGTGAGCACGCTGACGGTGACACCCGCGGCCACGCACACCGCCGTGGCGGCGAACCAGATCTGGGCCCATTCCGACGCCACGGCTGCATCGTACCGACCGGCCCGGCGCGCCGACGAGGCCCTGGCGCGGTGTATCGGGCCACGACACCCGGCCGCCGGCGCCGGATTCTGTGCCACACTTCTCCATCGACCAGGGACCCGGAGCGATCCGTTTGGCCTGAGGACGTCAGGCGGTCCGACCGAGGAGGTGCACCATGGGAGCTCCCGCCGACGCCGAACAGGTCGTGCGCGACATGTGCGACGCGTTCGCCAAGCACGACGCCGCCCAACTCCGGCCTTTCTTCACCGACGATGTCGTCTACCACAACATCCCCATGGACCCCGCTGTCGGTATCGACGCCACCATCGCCTTCATCGACGGCTTCTTCGCCATGTGCCAGAGCATGGTGATCGAGACCCTCCATCTCGCCGTCCGCGACGACGTCGTGCTCACCGAGCGGGTCGACACCTTCACCATGGGGGAAAAGGTGGCGACGTTGCCCGTCATGGGCACGTTCGAGGTCCGCGACGGCAAGATCAGCGCCTGGCGCGACTACTTCGACATGGCCCAGATCACCGCCATGCTGTCCGGGGACTCCTGACGCATCATCGTCTTCGCATCGCTCAACGGCGGCGCATGCACCTTATGGGTCGGACGTCGGATTCGAGCACTCCGGAGTGATCCGCCCCGAGCGGGCACGGTGGTGGTCCGTCGTTTAACCACGATTGTGCGCGACGATGGCCGTCGTGGAGATGCCCGCCTGGCAGACTCATTGGCACAAGCACCCGGGGGTGCGATCGGGCGACCAATTATCTCTGGGCGAGCGCTCGGCCGACCGGATGCGCAACATGATGGGGTCGTGGCCCTTCGTCTTCTCCTTCTTCGCCATCATGATCGCCTGGGCCGTGATCAATACGCTCTTCTTCGAGCACGTCCTCCATCACAAGGCGTTCGACCCCTACCCCTACATCCTGCTGAACCTCTTCCTCTCCATGCTCGCCGGCGTCCAGGCTGCCGCGCTGTTGATCGCGGCCAAGCGGGCGGACGCCATCTCGTCCGAGGTCGCACTCCATACGGCCAACAACACCGACGACATCAAGACCTTGATCGCCGAGAACACCGCCCTCACCACCGTGGTGAAGAAGAACACGGACCTTCTCGAAGAGATCCACCTGCATGTGGCCAACATCGGCAAGAAGGTCGGGGCGGAGATGGGCCACTTCGCGCCCGGCCAGGCACCCCCCGCCCAGAACTGAGCCGCCGCCGGAGCTGAGCCGCCGCCGGAGCTGAGCTGCAGCCGGATCGTCACCGGCGACGGCCGACGGTGGCCGTCAGGTCGACCGGTCACCGAGCGACGACCTTGACCAGGAGGACGGCCGGGTTGTCGGGGCCCCACAGATCAGGGAGCTCTTCGAGGGTCCTGAACCCGTGGGCCAGGTAGAACGCTCTCGTCTTCTCGTATCCCTCGTCGGGACTGCTCGCACTCAGGGTCTTCACCTGGAGGAACTCGACGCCGTCGCCCGCCAGAGACGCCTCGACGTAGCGGAGCATGGCGCCACCGATCCCCTGGCGGTGCAACGCCGGCGTGACGGCCATGACGTAGATCTCAGCCGAGTGCGGGCCGTGGCGGATCACGGTCACAATGCCCACGTCCTCGCCCTGGCGCGAGGCGATGACGGTGGGAGAACGGTCGGCCATGGCCACGTAGGTCTCGACGGACCCGGGGATCCCGAACCAGTGGGGAAGAGCCCCCAGGATCTGGCGACAGACCGGACCGGAACCGGCCGACTGTTCCCGGAGTTCCACATCCACGGCCGTCACCCGTCCATCATGGCGTCGACGGAGCCATGATGGGGCGAGCCATGACGAACAACGACGCCATCTGTCTCCGACCCGTCGAGGAGGGCGACCTGGAGGTGCTGGGTCGGATCGACACCGACCCGGCCATGAGCGAACCCTTCGAGTGGCGGGGGTTTCGCGATCCGCAGGCCCGGCGACGGCGCTGGGAGACGGACGGCTACCTCGGTCGAGACGACTCGCTGCTGATAGTGGCGCTGCCCGATGGCGCCGTCGCCGGCATCGTCATCTGGAGACGGGTGGGGGGATCCGGGCCCCCGGAGGCTTGCTTCGAGATCGGCATCCTCCTGTTCCCCGACCATCGCGGGAAAGGGCTCGGGACCGCCGCCCAACGTCTCCTGGCCGACCACCTCTTCTCCACCACGTTGGCCAATCGCCTGGAGGCGACCACCGAGGCCGACAATCTCGTGGAGCAACGCGCGCTTCAGAACGCGGGCTTCGTCCGCGAGGCGCTCCTGCGGGAACGGGGGTTCGTCCGCGGGCGATGGGTGGACGCCTTCATCTACGCCCGGCTGCGCGCCGACCCGGCCCCCACCGGTGGCACCGGGTGAGCAGCGTCAGCGGAAGTCGAACGCCACTTTGATGGCGCCGCTCTGTTCCTGCGTCGCCAGAACGGAGAAGGCATCACGCCATTCGTCGAGTCGGAAGGTGTGGGTGAGCATCCCGGTCAGGTCGACCCTGCCCTCCTCCACCAGCTTCAGGTAGTGGGCGATGCCGTGCATCCGGACACCCTCCACCTCCTCGACCCCGAAGGCGTTCGATCCCACCCACGAGATCTCCTTGAAGTACAGCGGCGACCACTCCCAGCGGCCGGGGCCGTGGACACCGCTCTTGACCAGGGTTCCCCGCTGTTTCAGGACCCTCACTCCGACTTCGAACGTCTCGGGCTTTCCGATCGTGTCGTAGACCACGTCGATCCCGCCCGGGTGGGCCATGGGAAGGCCGTTGCGGGCCGGATGCAGGACACCACCGGACCAGGCGGCGACCTCCTCGATGAGCGCCTGGCGCGGCTCGGGGGCCACCACGGTGGCGCCCAGGCGCCGGGCCAGGTCGGCCTGAGTGTCAAAGCGGGCGACGACCATGACCTCGACATCGGGGTGCAACGCGCGCAGGATGGCCGTGGCCGTGGTCCCGAGCGCGCCGGCGCCGTAGACGAGGACCTTCCCCCCCGGCGGTGGTGGATGACGGGTCACCGAGTGCAACGAGACGGCGAAGGGATCCGCGAACACCGCCAGCTCGTCGGGGACAGCGTCGGGCACCGGTATGAGCATGGAATCGTGGGCGGGGAAGAAGTCGGCGTAGCCGCCGGGCGCGTCCTTGCACGTCCCTGTATGGATGCCGGCGGCCAGATGCCCGTCGGTGAAGTGCCAACAAAGGCTGTAGTCGCCGGCCTGACACGATCCGCACGGTGGGTCGATGCCCCGGGGTCCGCACGACAGCCACGGGTTGAGCACCACCCGCTGACCGACCTCGAGGCCGCGGGCGCCGTCGCCGAGCTCGGTCACGTCGGCCACCACCTCGTGACCGAGGATCGTCGGGAAGGTGAACAGGTTGCCCAGCGGACTGTCCGAATTGTCCTCGCCGAAGTCCATGAAGACCTGCTTGGCATCCGATCCGCAGATCCCCGTCATCCGGGTCTTGGCCATGACCCATTGGCGCCGCGACGGATGGGGCTCGTCCATGTCGACCAGCTTCATCGGCGTCCGGGCCAACCCCACGAGCAAAGCGTTGGAGGTGTCGGGTGCAGTCCACTCGTCGGGCCTCACCCCGTACAACAATCCCTTCACGACCCCCACCACCAATCCTTGACGTCGATGTCAGGTTAGGACGCTATCCCAGCGGGCGGTCGGTGACGCCAGTCGCGTCGGCGTCGCGGGCCCGGTCGAAAACGGCACCGGCGCTGTCCACCGACCAACCCGTTGATGTGATTGGCGACGAGTACGACCGACGGTCGACCGGGAGACCACCGACGCCCTCGGCCTCGATCCGGCGGAAGAAGATCCTGACCAGGAGCTGGGTCAACCGTCTCATGGCGCCGTCCGAGGCGTGACGCGGCCTCGAGTCGTGGCTCAGTGTCAGTGGCTCAGTGTCAGCTCCCGGCCCCGCCACCCGTCTTTGTAGAGTACGACCATGGTCAACACCTGCACCCACCTCGACCAGATCACCAACGGCTCGCCCACCGCAACCGGCTGCGAGGACTGCCTGGCGGCCGGCCGGCACGATTGGGTCCACCTCAGGGTGTGCCAAAGCTGTGCCCATGTCGGCTGCTGTGACAATTCACCCGGCCGTCACGCCACCGCTCATTTCCACAGCGCCCACCACCCGATCATCCGCTCCTACGAACCGGGAGAGGACTGGTACTACTGCTACGTGGACGATATGGCCTTCGAGCTCGCCGACGCTCCTCCCGCGCCGTCACACCCATAGAGCGAAGCGGCGGGTCCCAGCGGCCGGGCGCGCGCCGGGGGCGCCGACCCGCCGGCCGCGGTCACGTGGCGACCATCTCGTCACCGAGCCCGGCGGCAATGGCGACGTCCAGGCTGTAGTCGATGGGCACGACGATGACGCTCGGCACGTCGAGGGTGAGGGCGTGGGCGAGGCGCTCGGAGAACTCTTCGGCCCGACTGATCCGCCACCCCGGCAGACCGAAGGCGCCGGCGAGGGCCACGAAGTCGGGATTGGTGAAGTCGACACCGAAGCTCCGACCGAAGCGGCGTCGTTGCTTCCACTCAATCGAACCGAACTGTCCGTTCTCCCAGATCACGTTCACGAAGGCCGTCCGCAGCCTTTTGGCCGTCTCCAATTCCTGGGCGTTCATGACGAAGCCACCATCACCGCTGACGGCCACCACGGAGGCGGACGGACGGACCAACTTGGCGGCGATGGCCGCCGGGACGGCGAAGCCCATTCCCGCCAGTCCGTTGGCGATGAGAGTCGTGTTGGGTTCGTAGGCGGGATACATCCGTCCGATCCACAGCTTGTGCAGACCCACGTCGCTCACGAGGATGTCGGTGCGACCCAGCCGGTGGCGGATGTCGGCCAGGACCCGAGGGGGGAACATGGGAAACGAATCGTCAGATGTCGATCGCTGCAGCAGACCGGCGGTGGCGTCGCGCAGCCCGGATGATCCCCCCGGACGTACGGCCCCCCGGCACTCCTCGGCCAGGCCGATCAGGACGTGGTAGATGTCGCCGACCAGCTCGACGGCAGGTGTGTAGTAGGCGTCGATCTCGGCCGGCAGCGTGTCGATGCAGACAATGGCCTTGTCCCGTGACGGGTTCCACTCCTGCGGTGACTGCTCGACGAGGTCGTAGCCGATCGTCACGACGACGTCGGCATCGGCGAATCCCGCCATCTCGTAGTCGCCGGCCTGCAGGCCTGTGGCTCCGAGCGCCTCGGGGGAGTCGGCCGCCACCAGCCCCTTGCCCATGAACGTCTCCGCCACGGGGATGCCGGTGGCCCGGCAGAATTCGCGGCAGGGCCGCCGACGCTCCGCCCCGCACCGCACCGTTTCCGGCCAGGGCCACGACCTTGGCCCCGTTCCGGATGATGTCGGCGGCGCGCAGCATCTCGCGGGCTGCCGGTTCGGGGCGAACCGGAGGGTGGACGGGGAGAGGGGCCCAACCATCGCCCCCGAGGCCGGCGAGCTCGGTGCCCATGACGTCCTCGGGGAGTTCCAGATGGGTCGAACCGGGCTTCTCCGCCTGAGCCACGGCGAAGGCCTTGCGCACCGCTTCGGGGATGATGGCGGCGTCCGAGACCCGTGCGTTCCACTTGGTGATGGGCCGCATGAGGCTGACCACGTCGATGTACTGGTGGCTCTCCTTGTGCATCCGGTCCAGATCGCCCTGCCCGGTGAGAGCGACGAGAGGTGCCCGGTCGAGATACGCGTCGGCCACGCCGGTGACCAGGTTGGTGGCCCCGGGTCCGAGAGTGCCCAAGCAGACGCCGGCCCGCCCGATGAGCCGGCCCACGGTGTCGGCGATGAACGCCCCTGCCTGCTCGTGACGGACGGGGACGAACTCGATCGACGACTCGTCGAGGGCCTCGTTCAGGTCGAGCGTCTCCTCCCCGGGAATGCCGAACACCCAGCGCGCCCCCTCGGCTTCGAGACACTCGACCAGCAGGTGGGCGGCGCGACGCGTCGCCATCTCACCCCTCGCCCGGGCCGGGGGGCGGACCGAGGTGGGCGGACAGGAAATCCAGCAACCGTTTCCACCCGTCGGTGGCGGCGGCCTCGTCGTAGCTGGACGACCCGTCACGCATGAAGCCGTGCCCCGCCTCGGGGTAGACGACCGTCCCGGGATGGTGGGCGACGACGGCCTCGATGTCGGCCACGGGGATGTACTGATCCTCTCCGGCGAACATCAGCAGTGTCGGGCACGCCGGTCGACCCAATTCGGCGGCGATCCGGGCCCCGTAGAAACCCACGGCGGCATCGCATCCCGGCGCCAGCGCCGTCCGGTACGCCTGAAGCGCGCCCATGCAGAATCCCACCACTCCCACCCGGCCCGAGCCGAGACGACGGAGAAGTCCCATGGCGTCGGCGATGTCGGCGGCGGTCTGCTCGCGTGTCAGCGATCCCATGAGTGTGACGACGTCGCTCGCCTCCGTTCCGCCCCCCCGGAAGAACAGGTCGGGAGCGACCGCCGCGTAGCCCTCGTGCGCCAATCGCTCGCATACCCGGAGCAGCTGCGCGGAGATCCCGTTGCCCTCGTGGACGACGACGACACCCGGCACCGGGCGCTCGCCGGCCGGACGAGCACAGAAGTAGGGAAGCGAGATGTCGGTCATTCCCCGATCCTGTCATGGCCCCGGTGCGGGAGGCGATCGCCCGCCATCCGCCGGTCGGCGCCTCTCCCGGCTCCGTCTTCGCCTATTCCCCCGCCTGTCTCTTAGGCTTCGGTCCCGTGCCCGCTGAACCAGACCCGTCACTCGACCTCGGTAGCCAGGCGCGGCGCCACCCCGACACGGCGGCCATCGTCATGGGGGGCACCGGGCAGTCGCGGTCGTACGGGGAGGTGGACGCCGGCTCCAACCGCTTCGCCCGACTCCTGCGGGCCCGGGGCGTGACGACCCGTGGCCATGTGGCCTTCCTGATGGAGAACAACGTCCGGTACATCGAATTGGCCTGGGGGGCTCAACGCTCGGGGCTCTACTACACAGCCCTCAACAACCATCTCCGCAGCAGCGAGGTCCAGTACATCCTCGAGGACTGTGGTGCCACGGCCCTCGTGACCACGCCGGCTATGGCCGAGGTCGTCTCGCGGCTCGATCTGAGCCACGTCCCGATACGCCTCGTGGTGGGCGGTCCCCTGCCAGGATTCGACGACTTCGAGTCCTCGGCCGGTCGATACGAGTCGACTCCGATCGACGACGAATCCGAAGGACGGGAGATGCTGTACTCGTCGGGCACGACGGGAAAGCCCAAAGGCGTCCGCAAGGCCCTGTCGGCCACCGCCCTCGGTGACCCGTCGGCGGCTCCCGTCCAGATCGCCATGGGCCTGGCCACGGCGGGCGTGGGACCGGGATCCGTCTACCTGTCGCCCGCACCGCTCTACCACTCTGCGCCGCTCGTCTATTCGATGTCGATGCTGCGCCTGGGCGCCACGGTCGTCGTGATGGAGCACTTCGACGCCGCCGCCTGCCTCGAGCTGATCGAGCGCCACAAGGTGACCCACGCCCAATTCGTCCCCACGATGTTCGTGCGGATGTTGAAGCTGCCGTCTTCGGAGAGGACCCGCTACGACCTGTCGAGTCTTCGCTACGCCGTCCACGCGGCGGCGCCCTGTCCTGTCGAGGTGAAGCGTCAGATGCTCGAGTGGTGGGGCCCGATCATCCATGAGTACTACGCGGGCACCGAGGACATCGGATCCACCTGGATCACCGCCCGGGAATGGTTGGCCCACCCGGGATCCGTGGGCCGACCCGTCAGCCCCGCCCACATCGTCGGGCCCGACGGCGAGGAGCTGGGTCCCGGCCAGGAGGGAACCGTCTACTTCGAGGGGGGCAGGCCCTTCGAGTACCACAACGACCCGGACAAGACGGCGTCGATCACCAACGGCCACGGCTGGCGGACCTTGGGCGACATCGGTCTCCTCGACGACGACGGCTACCTGTATCTCACCGACCGGCAGGCTCACATGATCATCTCCGGAGGGGTCAACATCTATCCCCAGGAGGCTGAGAACGTGCTCGCCGGACATGCCTCGGTCGTCGACGTCGCCGTCTTCGGTGTCCCTGACCCCGAGATGGGCCAAGCGGTGAAGGCGGTCGTCCAACCGGTCGACCCGTCGTCAGCCGGCCCCGACCTCGAGGCCGAGCTCATCGACTACTGCCGTGGCCAGCTGGCCACGTACAAATGTCCTCGGTCCGTCGACTTCGCGTCCGAGCTGCCCCGAGATCCCAACGGCAAGCTCTACAAGCGGGTCCTGCGCGAGCGGTACTGGGAAGGCCACGACACCCGCCTCCTCTGAGGCTTCCCACCGCACCGCGACCACACGACGTGCGACCACACGACGTGACTATGCCATCTCTCTCCGATTGCTTTCCTCGCACAATGCGACGCGGGCCCCCGCCGCCCCGGGAGACCGCTCCAAAGAAACCGATCCGGAACAGGACCGATCCAGAAAGAAACATTTCCGAAACAATGGACGCACGCCGAATTGTGGTGTTGGCTGTGAATCGTGGGGTCTGGGGGCGACGCCAAGGGCGGTCAATTCGCCACTGGGGGGCGGTTCATGCAGAAGGTCGTTCACGACGCAGAATCGTCCAGGACCACCCTCGTCAGCCGTGCCGATGACTTCGACGTTCTTCTGCGTCGGGCCAAAAAGGGCGACGCAGACGCTTTTTCCACGATCTGGCGCACGTTCCAACCGGGCCTTCTCCGATACCTGAGGGTGATCGCAGGACAGGCCGCCGACGACATCGCCGCAGACACCTGGTTGCAGGTGACACGGAAGCTCACCACGTTTCAGGGAAACGACAAGGCGTTCCGGGCGTGGCTCTGCACGATCGCCCGCAACCGGCACATCGACTGGCGTCGCCAGACGGCACGACGTCGTGAGTCGCTCGTCGAGATCGACGTGCTCGACCGTTTTCCGACGTTCGACGATACCGAGACGTCGACGTCGACGCAGACGGCGGTGGCGCTGATCGCCACCCTCCCGGCCGACCAGGCGGAGGCGGTGATGCTCCGGACGGTGGCCGGTCTTTCGGTCTCCGCCGTCGCCGAGATCATGGGTCGCCCCGCCGGGACGGTCCGCGTGCTGTGTCACCGGGGTCTCCGGCGCCTTGCCCAGACCCTCGAGGGAAGCTCTCCCGATCCGGCCTCCGCGGACAAGAATTCCCAGGTCGCGGAAGTGGTGGTGTAACGGCAGATGGCCAGCCAGCGTTGGAATTCCAATATGCACCGCCTTCACACCGTCCACCCGGGCCCGGGCGCCGACGAGGAAACGGCGGTCGACGGCGTCCCGGACAACGTCGTGCCCCTCTTTGCTCCTGATGGGAGTGCTTTCGCTCCCGGTGGCGGCAGTGTTGCCGCCTTGATTGCGGCCGCGGCGGGCCCCGCTGAGCCTCACGAGCTCCTGGGGGAGGACGAGATCCGGGCCACCTTCCGGGCGGTCATGCTCGAGAGGCCGCCGTCGGTCCGGCGTCGACGCAGGTGGGCCCCTGTCGCCATCGCCGCCAGCTCGATAACGGGCCTGGTCGCAGGCACGGCCGGGCTGTCAGCGGCGGCCGTCCTTCCTCCAGCGGCGAACCAGGTTGTCGCTCAGGTCCTCAACCGTGTCGGCATCGATGTCGACCCCAAGGCCGAGATCGCCGCTCCCGCCAGCGCCGATGTCGCGCCACCGAGTGCAGGCATTGTCACCACCCGTGCCACGGATCGAACCAGGCCGGTGCGTTCGACCCGTCCCCTGCCGGTCTCTTCGCCAACCCCCAAGACGCCGACTCCGCGAGCTCGAAGCGTCTCGCACGTGACACCTTGCGCGGTCTCGGCGTCGGTGCGTCCGTCCGCCGATATCGCCGCTTCGAGTCGAGCGACACCGGCGGCACAGGCTCCGGGTCTCACACCGACGGCGTCGGCCCGGGGCATTGCACCGTGCACGATCACCGCACCCGCACAGGGAGGGGCCGGTTCAAGCACGGGTGGCGGTACGGGCACGGGTGGCGGAACGGGCAAAGGATCTGGTTCGGGCCCGGGATCGGGGCCCGGTTCCACCAAGGGTGGGAACCACGGTGGGGGCTGGGGCAAGGGTTGCGGCAGCGGAAAGGACAAGGGTTCCAAGAAGGATTCAGACCACCGCGCCGGTAAGGATCGTGATTGCCGCACCGGATCCGGTGACGGCACAGGATCCGGCACCGGATCCGGTGCGGGATCGGGGACTGAGCCTGATGGGACCGGGTCGGGCGGGGGCACCGACACGGGCACGCCCACGTCGACCGGAACCAGCGGGTCCACCGGCACCGATACGGCGACCGGCACGTCAACACCGGCGACCACCGGCACCGGCGCCACCACAGGCCCGGCGACCGGGACCGCAAGCGGGGCCGCCACCGGCACCACGCCAATCCCCGGCCCTGTGAGCAGTGCCACCAACACCGCTTCAACCGGTGCGACCACGGGTGCGACCACCGGCACCGGCACGGGCGCGACAGCGGGCCCTGTCACGAGTACCTCCGTCGGCAGCGGCGTTAGCACGGGCCCGGCGACCGGGGCCGCAACTGCGGTGGCAACGGGCACCGGCGCCACGGGGGGCCCTGCCGCGGGGACAACAACCGGAGTGACCACCGACACGTGCACGCCTACCGGCGCCGCTGACGCTCTCGAGACCGGTAGCTGTCCCACCAACGGTGCAACAACCAGCTAGTCGATCCTGCGACGAGCTCGGGTCGTGGTGACACCGGACGAGGTCACCATCTCATCGAGATTTGCGCTCATCGAGAATTGAGCGGATCGTCAGGTAAGCTACGTGGCGGTAGGGGGGGTTCAATGAGGCGTCTGCTTGTGTCGGGAATGGCAGCCACAGCGCTGCTCTGTCCCACGATCGTGATGGCGAATGATGCCGCGATCGAACCCGTCTCCTCGCTGACCGGGGGCACGCTCGCGGGGCAACAAAACCTGCCAGCTCCGATGACGCCCGGCCTCGAACCATTCGGCACCGGCTCGAACGCCACATCGTTCAACTGGTCCGGTTACGCCCAGGTAGAGAAGAAGAAGACCTTTACGGGGGTGACGGCCACTTTCGACGTCACGACCGTCAACACCACTGGTGGAGGGACCCAGTATTCGGCGGACTGGGTTGGGATCGGGGGCTTCAGCAAGAAGTCGAAGGACCTCGTTCAGGCGGGCGTCGAAGAGGACAACAACAACGGAACACCTTTCTACCAGGCATGGACCGAGATTCTTCCCGCCGGCTCGAATCCATTTCTGACGCTGACAATCAGCGCGGGGGACACGGTCACCGTGACCGTGCGAGAGTCGGCTCTCAACAAGTGGACCATGACGGTGGCCGATGTCACCGCCAGCACGAGCGCCAGTCGCACAGTCACCTACAAATCGAAGGGTCTCAGCGTCGAAGCCATCCACGAACGGCCGTGCATCATCGATTCCTGCAAGACCGTCAGCGACCTGGCCACCCTGGCCACGACGACCAACGAGACCTTCGACCCCGGACAGTTCACGTCATCTAAGCCGGGCCCGAGTGCCACGTACTCTGCGCTCCTGACGCCGGCAAGCAAGGCAACTCTGTACGACATCGTGATGCTCGCCAACGACGGCACCACCCACATCGCCACTCCGTCCCCAGTGGATTCCGATTCTGACGGCTTTACGGTGGCTGACGGGAGCACCGCCCCACCACCTCCGAGCAGCTGAACCGGCCCCGCGGAGCTGGGGGTTCAGCTCGTCCTTCCGACTGACGTCCACAGGTGGTGGCCGAGCGGACCCGAACCAACGGCCCTCTCACACGACGATCGGGCGCGCCGGTGCTCAGGGGTGCCCCGATGCCCGTTCTCAACTAGGCGCCAAGCCGCGGGATGAATTGCCGGAGTTTGCCCGCCGCCAATCGTTCGAGCCGACCCACAGCCTCAACAGTGACATCGGGGGCCAACAGCCCCGCCGTCCGTAGCGCCCCCGCCAGCCTGTCCCGGACCTGGTCGAGGTCGCCGGGCCGGTCGGTCACGACCTTGACGCACACTCCCCTCTCCGTCTGCCGGACCTGGTACTCGGTCACGTGCCGTTCATCATGGAGCTCCAAGCGCAGAACCATGGGGTGCACGGTCACCCCATGGCCGTACTCGAACACGGTGTCGGCCCGCCCGGTGAGATCGGTGATCCGCCGGTGCGCGGATCCGCACTGACAGATGTCCTCGAGGAGAGTCAACCCGTCAGCGATCTCGAAGCGGATGAGGGGTTGGGTGCGGTTGTACAGATTGGTGAGGTACACCTTGGCGGCGGGCTCACCGGGAGCGACAGGTCGACCGGCCGAATCAACCGGCTCGATGATGACAAGGTCATCGGGCAGGTGCATGGCGCGGCCCGAAGGACAAGAGAAAGCGTATGCCCCCTCGACGACAGCCCAGGAGTCGTCGATCTCCACGCCCCAGAGGTCGCGCACCGTCCCACGGGTCCTCTCCATGAGAAGCTCACCGCCGGTCTCGACGTAGCGAGGCGATATCCGCAGCCGACCCGCCAGGGCCTCGCGGGCGATGAGGTCGAGGGCGGACGGATAACCCATCAGCAACGCCGGCTGAGCGGCGTTCAAGCCCCTGACCACCTCGGCGACGGGAAGCGTCATGGGCAGGTGATGAACCTCGTCGCCTGGCTCAGCCAGAAATGTGCGCATCACTCTCGACAAGTGCGCACCAGCGCCGGCGAAGAGGCTGGCTGTGACTTTGCCCGCCGGCCGCGACTCGTCGGCGGCCGTCCCCAGCCGTAGACGGCTCTGCATCAGAACCAGAGTCGTCCATTCGTCCCAGTCGTAGACGAAGACCCCCCGTCGGCCACTGGACCCCGACGATGTGACGGCACGAAACCGATCGAACAGATACTCGTGGTCGTCGACATGTTCGACGTGCTCCTCGACCACGTCGAGCGTCAGTCGCGGGTCGGTCACCACCGAGGAGAACTCGGACATCAAGTCGTCCTTGGTCATGACCGGAAGAGAGGCCAGCTGCCCTTCGCTGAAGTGACCAGGGTCCACCCCGGCCAACCGGTCAGCGTGGAACGGGGAATGCCGGACGGCCCATCGCAACAGGTCGCGCAGTCTTTCCTGGCGTTCGGCGTCGATGCGCGATCGCGACCACCTCGATCTCTTGGCGTGGGCCAGGACCCCGCCGGCAACTGCGGCCCGGTGTGAACGGCGCAGGTCCTCGTCGCGTCTCGGCGTGGTCAGCACTTCGGGCTCTCCGCTCGACCCTTGTTATGCATGTTCCGAGGGCTCGGGGCGGACCCGTCGGCGGTTTCGCCGCTGACTCCCCGATGCCCACTCTCCCACATCTACGTGCACCGACGAATAGTTCTGCCTCTCATAGAGCAGCTGCCAGCTGTCCCGCAACGCCCGCTGGCTCGGTGCGACGGCACTCTCAACATGGACGATCGAGCAGCCTTCCGAAGCGGCGTCGACCATGCGAACCGACGAAATGGCTTGACGGAGCCGGCGACCCCGATAGCGCGGATGCGTCGCGTCGAAGCCGAGCCAACCGAGGCCCTCACCGATGAACAGCGCCCCGGTGGCAACCAGTCGATCTGCGTCGAATATTCCGTAGTGCCGGACTCCGTCATACCCGAGCGTGGCCCCGAACCAAGCATTCATGGAGACGGGCATGCTCCACGCGCCCCATGCGGCGATGTTGATGGCGGTGAGCGCGTCGACGTCGGCGGGACCGAGTCGTCGAACTTCGATGTCCGCCGCAATCGCGGGTGGGCGCTCAGTCCTTCGCCACATCTTGAACGTTCCGAGACCTTCAGAGGCGAGGCCCCGTGTCGTGATCCAGCCGGACAGTTCAGCTGGACGGGCGATGGGTGCCACCTCGATCCGGAAGTTCCGTTGGTCGTGGGCCTCGTAAAAGGAACAGATGGCCTCGAGATCGGCTGTCTGAGCCGGATGGTGTACACCCAGGGCGACCACGCGGTTGATATCCCTGCGGTCGGCGGCGCACAACGCCATCAGGGGCTGGGGCCCGGACCGGTCGATCACGGCTCCCAGGGGATTGCCCGGAAGAGCGGACACGGCATCGACGCATGTCGCCCACACGGCGAGTTCGTGCTCTTCCATCTTCTGGGCAAGCTCAGAGAGGATCTCGTCCACCCGTCCCCCGTCGTGCCGACATCTCGTGCCGTACCTTCCCTGCGCCACCGTCCTCCCCTGACTCCCGAGCGTTCGGACGGCTTGGGGCCACTATCGGACCGTTGGCCCCGGATCTGAAGTGGGGCAGCCGACGCCCATCGTCCCCGGAGTCCCGCACGCCACAAGGGTCGAGACGTCTCCCTGGCTCGCCGGGCCCGTCCCCCGCGGGGCGCGCCTTCCACACCCGACCTCGGCCTCGGCGTGTCGGCACGGAGAGCGAGGGTCCCGGAGGAGGGCCCCCGGGGATGGTTGTCAACCTGTCGTCGTCCGCCCAGCTCTGTCCAGGAGCTCGCATCAGGAGCCACGGAGGCGGGCGCCGGCAGACCGGGGCCAGGGCCGTCACGGTGTCGATGACTCCCTTCGGGTGCCGCCGTGATCGACGTCGGTGGGGGCCGAGATGCCGGACCGGGCCTCGGTCACCGTGAGAGCCTCCGAGTGGTGGAACCGGGACGTTTCGACCACGATGTGAGGACGCACAGACCCGAGGAGACGGAGTGTCGGAGTCGTCATCGATCACAATCCCTGGCGCTGCCGTCCCCTGGTGGCGAAACGGGATCCTCTATCAGATCTACGTTCGCTCGTTCGCCGACAGCGACGGCGATGGCGTGGGCGATCTGCGTGGCGCCATCGACAAGCTCGACTACCTGTCATGGATCGGAGTCGATGGCATCTGGCTGAGCCCCATCACGCCGTCGCCCAATGCCGACTTTGGCTACGACGTGGCCGACTATTGCTCGGTGGAGCCCGAATACGGAAGCCACGCCGATCTCGACGAGCTGGTGGCATCGGCCAACAGTCGTGGGATCCAGGTTCTCGTCGACCTTGTCCCGAACCACACGAGCGACCACCATGCCTGGTTTGTCGACTCTCGATCATCGATAGATTCGGAGCATCGGAATTACTACGTCTGGGTCGATCCGAAGCCGGACGGATCACCGCCGAACAACTGGGTCGGGTGTTTCGGGGGACCGGCTTGGACCCTCGACGAGACCACCGGTCAGTACTACCTCCACAACTTCCTGCCTGAGCAACCGGATCTCAATTGGTGGTGCCCGGACGTCCGTTCTGCATTTGACGACATCCTTCGCTTCTGGTGGAACCGCGGGATCGCCGGTTTTCGCATCGACGTCTGCAACATGATCGTGAAGGACGCACTTCTCCGGGACAATCCGCCTGCCACCGAGGACGATCCCTTCATCATGCAGATGTTCGGGCAACGCCCGGTGTACACGAGCAACCGACCCGAGGTTCACGACGTCCTGAAACACTGGCGTCAACTGGCGGACGGCTACGATCCGGCGCGCGTCCTGCTGGGCGAGACGAACGTCGAGGCGCTCGAGACCCTTGCATCCTTCTACGGGAACGGCCAAGACGAGCTGAGTCTCGCGTTCAACTTCCCGTTCATTGAGTCGCCATTCGAGGCTTCGGCACTGCGGGCGGTGGTGGAGCGCACGGAACAGATCTTGCCGTCGGGGTCGTGGCCGGTGTGGACCGGGTCGAACCACGATGTCTCGCGGCTCGCCACACGCTGGGCCGCTGGACATACGGGCAAGGTGCGGTTGGCGCTGCTCATGCTCCTGACGCTTCGGGGCACGCCCGTTCTGTACCAGGGGGACGAGATCGGCCTGACCGACGTAGAACTCGATCTCGAGGAGATCCTCGATCCCGTCGGCCTGCGTTTCTGGCCCGCCTACCGGGGCCGTGATCCCGAACGGACGCCGATGCCCTGGACGAGCGGACCGAATGGTGGTTTCACGGCCCCGACGTCGACCCCCTGGCTCCGGATGGGCGACCCCTCGACGTGCAACGTGGCCGACCAGCGCCAGGCTCCGGAATCGGTCCTCCGATTCGTCCGGGAGGTGGTGGCGCTCCGGCGCACGTCTGCCGACCTGCTCGCGGGCGACTACGGGTCCGTGCCGTCCCCTGATCTCACGTGGGTCTGGCGACGCGGCACCAAGACAGTGGTGGCCCTCAACATGTCCGACGGTCCGACCCAGATCTCGGTGCCCCGTCCGAACTGCCAGGTCGCGATCAGCACCAACTGGTCCCGAGACGGACTCACGGTCGGGGAAGCGATCGACCTCCAACCCTGGGAGGGGGTCGTCCTGCTCGAGAGTCCGTGACCGGCCCATCGAGGATAGTTTCGGTCGCAACCTTCGCCGGTATCCCGTCCTATTCGGAGGGACGTAACCGAGTGTTCACGGGCCGGTCACGTGGAGGTCATCGACGCCCCGTAGAACGGGTCCCAGGTCTCAGCCACCGGCGCAGCCAGGGCCGCACCGAGGGGGTTCACATGAACGGCGGGCCAATGCTCGTCGCTTGACGAGCCTCTGTCCGATCAGTATCTCGTGTCTTGACTAGTGTCATGCTGCATCGACCGACGCCGACGTCAGCCGTCCTCGGAAGTACAACATGTAGCGCACCAACGACTCCATCGGCACCAGCCACAACGCACGGTCGCCGGCGCGACAGACCGTTTGGATCAAAAACAGTGCCGGGGTGCGTGCGACAGTCCCTTGAGTTAAAGAGAGGTCCGCAGAAATGAATGATGCGACGATGCTCGCCGAGCTCCTGCCCACGGCAGAGCGCCTGGTGGATCGCCACATGGGCATGGCCAAAGAATGGTTTCCCCACGATCTCGTGGAGTGGCGGCCGCGAAGAGCGGCGGAGAACGCCGACCCTGTGCCCGACGGTGTGGCCAGCGCCTTGTTCGTCAATGTGCTGACCGAGGACAACCTTCCGTACTACTTCGCATCGATCGACCAACTCTTCGGCCGAGACGGCGCCTGGGGTTACTGGACCCGGCGATGGACGGCCGAGGAGGGGCGACATTCGATCGCGCTGAGGGACTATCTGATCCTGAGTGGACACATCGATCCCGTCACGTTGGAGCGGGCCCGGATGGCTCAGGTCACGGGCGGCATATCCCCCCAACCCACGAGCATTGCCGACGCCTTCGCCTATCTCGCCCTCCAGGAACTGGCCACCCGGATCGCCCACTACAACACCGGCAAAGCGCTACCCGACGGTGAGGGCTATGCCGTCATGAAACGGGTGGCGGCCGATGAGAACCTCCACTACCTCTTCTACCGGGATCTGGTGTCGGCGGCGTTGGACATCGACCCCTCGGGGATGATCGAGGCCATAAAGCGCCAGGTGTTGAATTTCGAGATGCCCGGGACCGGTATACCCGGCTTTGCCGAGCACGCCAAGGCCATCGCCCGAGCGGGGATCTACGACCTGGGCGTGCACCATGACATGATCCTCAAGCCGGTCATCCTTGGCCACTGGGACGTGGCCGGCCGGCGCGGGTTGACGCCCACGGCCGAAGCCGCACGGGACCGACTCGTGCGATTCATCGGTCGGCTGGGCCGGGCATCCGCACGGGCAGCGGAAAGACGAGAGGAAGCGCTCGTCAAAGTGGCGGGGTCCGGCTAGAGATAAGCCGTCCAGAGCCGCATCGGCTGCAGGCACGCTCCCTTGGGCGTCATTCCTGCCCAGGACGCCCATCACGGGCGAGATCAGATTGTCGAACCCTGGCGACCAGGTTAATGAGCTTCGGAGGAACCGGTCCCGACTAGCGGAATCGGCTCCTCGGCCTTGAGGCCGTGTTGGTGGGTGGACTCGTTCAGATACTCGTCAAGATGCTTCTCCGTGAGTGGATAGGAGATGTGAAATCCCTGTGCCACGTCCACGCCGAGTCGTTGTAGCAAAGGTAGGGTCTTGGGGACTTCGACGCCTTCGACAACGATCACGAGGTCGAGTGCTCGAGCGAGTTCGACGGCTGAGCTGATGATGGCCTGGGCACGCTCGTCGGATTCGAGGGCCAGGGCGAACGACTTGTCGATCTTCAATTCGTCGATGGGCAGTTCGAGCAATTGCGACATCGATGAGTAACCGACGCCGAAGTCGTCAATGGAGATCCGAATTCCGTGCGACCGCAATTTCTGGATGCTACGTTTCGCACGCGCTGGATCATCGCTCAAGCACGACTCGGTGATCTCCAGCGTCATCTGGTCATGGAGCACATCGTGCTGCGCCAAGAGCTGGTCGATGTACGCAGGGAGTGTTTCGTCCACCAGGTCAAAGCGAGAGATATTGACGCTCATCCTGAGGACGTGACCAGTGCTGGCGAGCCTGGCGGCTTCTGATATTGCCTGCTCCAAGACGGCGCGGGTGAGTTGTGGGATCAATCCGACGCGTTCGGCCAGGGGTACGAACTGTTCCGGGTAGAGCAGGCCGCGCGTCGGGTGGTGCCAACGAACGAGAGCCTCCACGCCAGATACCTCAGCGGTGTGTATGTCAAGAGTCGGCTGGTAGTGCAGCGTGAGTGCCCGCTCGTCGATCGCTGTCCTCAGCTCGTGAATGAGCGCCAGGCGTTGGCGGCTGTTGGGGTCGTCCTCGGGGTTATACCGGCACACCGAGCTCTGCATACGCTTGGCTTCGTACATCGCAACGTCCGCGCAGCGCAGCAGCTCGTCGTGGGTGGCCCCGTGTAGAGGGGAGATGGCAACGCCGATACTGGCGCCCACGCGCACGGTGACGCCGTCGAGAGCAACTGTGGCTGTCAGTGTCGTTATGAGTTCGCGGGCGACGTCGACCAATTCGTCCTCGGAGTGGACGGCCAGCACGCAGGCAAACTCATCCCCGCCGACGCGAGCAAGCGCACCGAGATCGGCGATCTGTGCGTGGAAGCGTTTTGCGATCACCCGAAGAAGTTCGTCCCCGGCGTGGTGCCCGAGCGAGTCGTTGACTTCCTTGAATCCGTCGAGATCTATCAAGAGGACCCCGACGTTCTCATGACTCCGCACGGATCTGAACTTCGATTCGACGGCCTCCTGGAACGCCCGCCGGTTCGGTAGACCTGTCAACTCGTCGGTTCGAGCGGCGCGGAAATTCTCGGCCGCATGTTTCAACTCGCGGAACGTGAGCGCCATGCGGAGGATGACGAGAACAAGTGCCACCATCGCCATAGCCGGTGCGACGGTCGGGACGTGGTAGAACCGTGAATAGGCGAGGACGCCGACGGAGACGATCCCGAAGACAATGGGGACGATCTGCACTCCGGTCGGTGATTCGACCGGTCCGCGTCCGCGGCTGCGAGCGGCGGTCGTCTTGGACTCCCGCGGCCAGCCCCATCAGATAGATCCCAATGATCCATGTCTCATCCAGCGGCGTACCTTGGACGTACGAGTTCGCGGCCGATTGATTGAGGAAGGTCACATCACCGAAGACGAACCACAACACACCCACGGTGAGGAGGCCGATCGGCCATGTGGGGCGGTACCGCTGAGGGGCGAGCCCTGCCACCAAGAGAACCAAGAGAACAAGATCCAGGAGGGGGAACGCCATACCGACCGCGACCTGAAGTGGTCGACCACTGACCTTCAATACAGGATCGAACCACAATGCGGCGGCGACGGCGGCCACCGTGAGGCCGGTGATGGCACCATCGAGCCGGACGCTGCTGAAGAGGCGTCCGAAGGAGCGCTGCGTCATCATCGCCACACACAGGATGAATCCGACATACGACAACAAGAAGGGAATGCTGCTCGATGCGGGATTGGGAATCGGGTGGAGGTTCTGGTCGTAGAAGAGATAGTCGAGGTTTCCCGCCGCGTTCAGAGCGATCCCCGCGGCTAGGGCTATCCACGCCCACCGCAAGGTCGGCCTCCGCCTCGCACCTAGCAACACCGGCACAATGGGCACCAAGGATGCGATGTTGTACACCCACCCGTCCCAGGGCGACGAATATCCGTCCGGTGGTCGCTTGATCAAGAAGGTGGACAAGCCGTAGACGATCACCAGCACGCCGCCCGCCAACTGCCAGGGGAGCTGACCCTGGTCGAGCCGGGGTGTCCACTGGCCGGCGAGGAGGGGCCGGCGCCGACCCGCGACAGCCGGAGCGGCCTCGGTAGGGACCGAGGTCTGGCTCGGAGCCTTCATGTCTCCTGATCGGCTGGATCGGCGCCTTCCTTAAGAACGATCTTTCGGCTGCCGACAAGGAAACATGCAGATCAGAGTGGGTGCGGCCACCGCCAGCGGCGCCACCGCCCTGGCCGCCTTCGATCGGGCTCTCCAGCATGTGGGAGTCCACGATCTCAACCTCATTCCGCTGAGCTCGGTCGTTCCCGTCGGAGCCTCGGTCATCCGGTCGACGTGTGACCCCGGCGAGTTCCGGATCGGCGACCGGTTGTCATGCGTCTTGGCCACGGAACGAGTCACGGAGCCGGGCACCGAGGCCTGGGCGGGGCTCGGCTGGGCACTCAACAGCGCCGGCGGTGGGCTGTTCGTCGAGGCTCACGGGCGCTCGCGGCGACATGTCGAGTTCGAGCTCGACGCGACGCTCGAGCAGCTGACCCTCGATCGCGTTCGGGGCCAGTGGGACAAGCCAGAGCTCGAGGTGGTGGGCATCGCCTACGAGCACGAGCCTGTGTGTGCGCTTGCCATCGCCGTCTTCGAAACGATGCCATGGCCGTCGTGTGACCAATCCCGTGGGTGAGAGCCTCGTGACCGGCCTTCCCAGCGACGCGGTCCGCGCTCTCCCTGACACGTCGGGACTGGGACTATTGCCTGTGTTCCCGCAATTCACACGCGTCGGCATTGAGCACCTAACGGGTATCCGCGACTTTACGGCAACATTCGACGGCTATTCGGACTTCAACGCAACGAGTCTCTGGTCGTGGTCGTCCTCGACACCCCGTGGCTATCTGATCGCGCGGCTTGGCGACAACCTTGTTGTCGAGTTCGGTGACTATCTATCCGGGGACAGGCTCTTGTCATTTCTCGGGGTCGATTCCGTGGACGATGTAGCGCGAGAACTCATCGACCATGCCACCCGCTGCGATCTGACGCCGAGTCTCCACTTCGTCCCCGAAGTCACCGCCGCCAAGCTGTCACCCGAGCGGTGGCTCATCGAGGAGGATCGAGACGCGTTTGACTATCTCTATGATCTCGGCCAACTGACCGATCTCGGCGGGGAGCCCTTCCGAACGGTCCGCAAGCGGGTCAACCGGTTCGAGCGCATGTGGCTGGCGGACACGAAGGTCGAATGGCTTGGAGCGGATGATCTACCCGGTCTCGCCGAGGATATTCTGAGTCTCTTCGATTCATGGCAGAGCCGCGACTCAGAAGGGGCGGCATCAAGTGCACCCGAAAGATGCGCCCTCGCCCGGCTGCTACGCACCGCACCGGCTGCGGCTCCGGCGCTCTCGGAATGGTCGGCGTTGTGTTTCGTCGGTGGCCGCCTCACGGCGGCGTGGCTGGTCGAGGCAACGACCTCGTCGTCATTGTGCGCCCACTTCCAGAAGGTGGCCAACTCCGACGCCGGGAAAGACCTCGACATGTGGATCAACGTGGAGCAAGCGAAAAAAGGGCGCGCCGCTGGGTTTCGAGAATTGAATGCCGAGCAAGATCTGGGGGTGGCGGGCCTGCGTGACGCGAAGCGTCGCCTTCGTCCCACTCAATTGCTCAGAAAATACACCGTGAAACCGCGATAGGTCGTCACGCCCTGGGGACAGATGCGCCTTTGATCGGGCACCGCAGCTTTCAGCCGTGTACCTGCTATCGGGCGACGGCGTCGCTCCGATGGGGCAGCACCCAGCCCGGGCGGGGAAAGTGGCAGGTGTACCCGTCCGGGTAGCGCTCCAGATAGTCCTGGTGCTCGGGCTCGGCCTCCCAAAAGGGACCCTCCGGCGCGACCTCGGTCACAACCTTGCCGGGCCACAGTCCCGACGCTTCGACGTCGGCGATGGTGTCCTTGGCCACCCGAAATTGCTCGTCATCGAGGTAGAAGATGGCCGACCGGTAGCTCGCGCCGACATCGTTCCCTTGGCGGTTCAGCGTCGTCGGGTCATGCACCTGGAAGAAGAACTCGAGCAGCTCACGGTAGGAGGTTTGCTCTGGATCAAAGGTGATCTCGATCGCCTCGGCGTGGCTTCCGTGGTTCCGGTACGTGGCGTTAGCCACGTCGCCTCCGGTGTAACCCACCCGCGTCGAAATGACTCCCGGGCGCTTCCGGATGAGGTCTTGCATCCCCCAGAAGCACCCTCCGGCCAGGATCGCCTTCTCTGTCGTGCCGCTCATTGGGCTACGTCCTCCCTCGTCACAGCTCCATCGGTCGGGGCGGCGACCTGTGTCGCAAGGCCCTACCCCCCCACGATGGAACACATATAGGAGCCGCTTCATTTCCTCGGGCCGGACACGATTTTCCCGGTGACCGCTCATCGCCTCCGAAGGGATCCTTCGACGGCGCGTCATCGTCCAAAGAGGCCGTCCACCTGGGCTTTCTGTCGGCCCCGGACGTGATGCCCCTGGCGGTACTCGTTGGTTTTACGCCGGTCGGTGACCCTTCCAATCGCCGGCGGGAGTCCGGTCATCGCCCCGGAGGACGGTCTTTCTGTGTCGCCCGACGTCCGTCAGGTCAAGAATGAACCCCGGAGGCGGAGTGGCAGGTCCTTGTCGGTACGCTTCAGTCGGGACCGAGGACGGCGTCCACGAAGAGTTGAGATACCGAGCTGGCCAGTGCCTCGATGTCCGTCTCGGCTATTCGCCCTTCGAGCTGGCCGCTGATCCACAGGCTTGCCAGCCCGTGGACGATCGACCAGGCGGCGAGCGCCACGAGCATCTCGTCGCGGCCTCCGAGGGTTCCCTCTCGCTTGCACCGCTCCATACTCGAGACGAGCAAGCCAAAAGCCAGATCCGACGCCTCCTGCAGCTCCGATGACGTCCCGTCGAGCACATCGAGGCGAAACATCACCTCGAATTGAGCCGGCTCGTTGACAGCAAAACGAACGTAGGCGCGTCCGATGGCGGCGAGCGCCTGGGTGCCGTCGACCGGTGCCGACCGGTTGAGTTCGTCGACGACAACGTCGGCAAGGCGTCGGAATCCCTGGGCCGCGTACGCCGACAACATGCCCGCCTTGTTCTTGAAGAAATGAGCCGGCGAGCCGTGGGAGACCCCGGCTCTTCTGGCCACGTCACGAAGTGACAGGGCACTTGCCCCATGCACGCGCACCGCCTCGTCGATCGCCCTGAGCAGTGCTTCAGGAACGTTTTCCCGTCTTTCCGGCACGAAGCATCTTGACACGCGTCCACTTGACAGTGTCAAGTAGTGCCATGGGAACGTCCGAGGCAAGGAGGACGACTATGACCGGGAGTTTGGAGACCGCGTATGCGCCATTCATAGCGTCGCTGCTCGCCGGAGACTTCCCGACGCCCGAAGACGGTGAATGGCCCGCCGAGTTCGTGGCCGCCCATGTCGCGATGAACAACGACGCCATCGCCGACGCCGCCGAGGAAGTCGCCCGAGGTCACGATGTTGTGTACGACAACGCACCGACTGTGGACAATGACGAGCTCTCTCGATATGTCGAGCGCGTTGGTGGTCTGATCGGCCTCGCCGACGAGATCCAGCGCTCGGCCGCACGCCTCGAACTCGCCTACGGCGATTTGGGCGAACTGGCGAAGACGAGCATTCAGGTGTGCATTCGGGACGGAAAGGAAATCGCCTACGACGGTCCCATGCTCATTGGAGCATTCATCGAAGGCAATGCCACCCGACATCTCGACCTACATCATGAACAGCTGAAAACACTCCACGGCCCTTGGATCGCCGAGCCTCCCGACGGGTTCGATACCTATCAGCTCATACTTCTCACCCGTGGCGCCAATCCACCCGATCTGGACGAAGCGCAGAGCGATTTTCTCCAGCGTCAACACCTCGGTCACTTCGCCAAGATGCGGGGCACCGGCTACTTGACGATCGCCGGCCCGATCGACGGCGACGACGAACTCGCCGGAATCTGCGTCTACAAGGCCCGCTCCGTGGAGGAAGCCCGCATCTTGGCGCAGGACGACCCCGCGGTCCGCGCCGGGCGTCTCGAGGTCCGGGCCATGAGTTGGTTTACGGCCAAGGACGCTCTTTCGCATCATTGACAGCGGTTTGGTCATCGGGGTCGGCCTATCCATCGTCGGAGTGGGCCATCGTCCTTTCACCTCTTCCACAACCACGTTCGGTGACTCTGCGGCGTCTTCGGCCTGGCACGATCTGACGTACCCGACCAATCGCAATCTGGCGCATGCACCAGGTCCTTCCCGATTCATGTTCCGTCACCCCCGCAGTTGGGGCTGGGTCACCTGAGCGAGACACGGGTCTAGCCGTAGCACCTGTCTGGCCTCGGTAGATATGGGCCTGCACCGACCACATGCCGTGGCCGGAGGTCCGCGCCGGTGCAACCCAACCGATTCAAGGGCCATCGGCAATCACGCCAATCGTTCAGCAAGAACAAGGACGCTCAAGCGCCCAGCATGGGACGCCGATGCCTTCCGATGTCAAGCAGAGGCCCAGCTAAATGCGAGAGGCGGCGATGGTATGAACGGCGTCGGGAACCAGGTCGGACCGGTGATCGAGGACTCGAGACTAAGCGATGTGCTCGCCAGGCTGATTCCGGCAGAAGCCAGGCAAACCGACGCCCGCGATGTGATGGACTCGGGGATCGCTGGGTACCTTCGGGCACTGGATACTGTGCCTGGGTGGTTTTCACGTCTCGACTTCCGACTGTTCGTCGAGGTCGACCGCATTCAACGAGAGCAATCCGTCAGGGGAGATCTTTTTGAGATTGGGGTGTACTGCGGAAAGAGCGCCATCCTCATGGGGCTTCTTGCGAAGCTCTCCGATGATCATGTTGTGATTTGTGATCTCTTCGAGAACATCGACTCGGTAGGCGATGAGAACCGCACTGAGATCCAAACCTGGTATTCAGGATTCCGCCAGCAAGATTTTGTTGATCAATACCTTCGCTTTCACTCTCAGGCTCCCACGATGATCGTCGGACCATCGACCGAGATCGATGCTGAGGCCTTAACGGATACATGTCGCTTCATTCATATCGACGGAAGTCACACCTATGACGTAGTCCGTCAGGACATCCGTACAGCACAGCGGATGTTGGTTCCCGGTGGAATCGTTGCCTTCGACGACATATCCACCACCCACACCCCTGGTGTTGCTCTTGCGGTGTGGGAGGAAGTGCTCGGCGGAACCTTCGTACCTCTGATCCTTACTGAAGCCAAGCTCTTCGGTACTTGGGATCTACGGGCCATCGCTTGGCCGGACAAGATTGATGAATGGCTTGCTCGAAATCGTGACGTGGACTGTGAGATGCACACACTTGCGGGATGGCCAGTCCGTCGCCTCTTTGCCGCGTCGTAGTCTCGCAGCGATCCGACGATCGACTATCGATGATCACCGCAACGGGGGTGTGCAAGCGCTTCTTGCTCGCTCGGCTCTCGCCGCCGAACGGGTAAGGACAGTAGTCGGCGCCCTGTGCGGTAGGCGGCGACATCACATCGGCGCCCCCGGCAGTGGCGCCCCCAGTGGCGCCCCCGGCAGGACTCGAACCTGCGACGCACGGTTTAAGAAACTGATCGAGCCTGTCCAGCCAGTTTCCCTCCGTCACGTTTGGGCAGGTCGGCCGGCGCCTCCCGTCTTTCGTGTGGCCCCTCGTCTTGGCAGTCTCATACATTTGATTCCCAAGATATTCCCAAGGATAGGACCCGGACTCGTTGAGTTCGGCCGCAATTCGACTCACCAGCGTGCTCGACGATGGTCCCCGTCAGGTCCAGCGCATCTGAGTTTCGTCCCGGTTCCGGATCATCCGGCATTAGCAATTACTCGCGGGTCCCACCGGGGAGGCCGGCTACCCGGCGAGACCCGGCATTCCCGAGAAACCACCATGCATCGTTCGGCGGTGATATGGGGCGACGCCTCCTGGTCAGCTCGAACGGTTGAGGCGGGCGAACATCGGCTTCTGGCTGCGATAGAGGCCTGGAAACTCTGCATACAGCCGGTCGTAGGTGGCCCTGTCGATCGGTTGCGGCTCGAAGCGAGCGTCGACCGTCACCAGCTTGGTCAGCCTCTCGAGGTCAACTTCGCCGAGGGCGAGCGCGGCGAACAGCGCTGCCCCCCGCAGGTTGGCGTGCATCGGATCGGCGACGCGCTCCATTGTGCGGCCGAGCACGTCAGCGTGGATCTGGCACCACAGGTCGGACGATGCCCCACCACCGATCATCCGGACATCATCGAGCGGCCGGCCGACGAAGCGTTCGACCGCTTCGTGTAACCACCGACTGTTGTAGGCGACGCCCTCGAGGACGGCGCGCACCATGTGCGCACGAGTCGTCTGCAGCGACAGATTGTGAAATCCGCCTCTCGCGGCGGGGTCGTCGACGGGCGATCGCTCGCCCGCCAGCCAGGGGGTGAAGATCACATCTCCACTACCCGCAGGCACCGAGGCGGCGAGAGCGGTCAAAGCATCGAAGGAGAGCGGGGTGGGGTCGAGCAGCGCGTCATCGGCGGAGATCACATTGTCACGCAGCCACTGCAGGCACAGACCGGCGGTCTCATGGTTGTTCACCACCAGGTACCGGCCGTGGGAGATGCCCGGCACCGAGGCGATCTGGTTAACGGGGCTGGTCTTCTTCATGGGCACCGGGCAGCTGATCCACGACGTCGTGCTGATCACGAGGTGGGCCTGATAGTCGAGCACCGCCCCCGAGCCCACGGCGGCGGAGTGCAGGTCGGGGATGCCCGTCACCACTTGCACCCCGGTGGGCAGCCCCAACTCGCCGGCGACCTCGGCTAACACTTCCCCCACCACCGAACCTGTTGCCACGAGCGGCGGCAACTTGTGGGCGGGGACCCCAGCCGCCTTCACCAGTGCGGAGTCGTAACTGAGACGGTCGAGGCGGCGGTTGTCGGTGAGCCAGGAAGCCGTCATCGACGCGTGGGAGGCGGACGACACACCCGTGAAACGCATGGTCAAGTAGTCGACGGGCTCAAGGTACCAGCGCGCCGCTTTGGCCACGTCGGGCTCGTCGCGCTCAAGGAAGAGGATGTGGCCTATGGGGTCGCGCCCCGACGTGGACGGGGCGCCGCCCGTGCGCTGCACCCAGCGCCACAGCGGCACGGGTGCATAGCCGGAGACGGACCCGCCGAAGGCCAGGCGGGCGTGCTTGGCACCCCTGGTGTCCATCCACAGCACGCACTCCCCGACGGGGCGGCCTCCAGCGTCGACGGGCACGGTGCTCGCCCACTGCCCGGTGCAGGCTACGGCCACCACTTGATGGGGCCGAACGACCCCGCTGGCGAGCGCTCGGCGAGTGGCGTCGACGATGACCCGCCACCACTCCTCGGCGTCCTGGACGGCCCCGCCGCCGGGCAACAGCCGGGTGGGGAGGGTGACATGGTCGCTCCAGGCGACGGCGCCGGTGAGCGACACCAGACCGACCTTCGGCCCCCCGGTGCCGAGATCGACGGCCAGGGCGAATCGCTCATGAAGGCCAGCGCTCACCTCTGGGCGGGAACCTGCTGGTGGCCGTCCATCATGTCCGCCATCACCTCTTTGATGAAGGCGTCGGCTTCGTCGGTCATGCCTCCGATGACCCCGCCGTAGATGGCACCCGACTTCGGCTGCTCGTCCGTGTGGGTGAGGGCGTACTTCACGGCTTCGTCGAGATCATCGGCGAAGGCTTGGGCCACACCGGGCTGGGTCTGTGGTCTCGTGACCGCCATGTGCAGCGCGTTCGGGTACTGCTGGCCGTTGAACCGCCAACCACGTGTGCGCATGAAGTCGTTCACGTGGTACGGGTCGAAGACGTCCGAGGTGAAGCTGAAGAGGAACGTCGGGTTACCGAGCATTCGGAGCTCTGGGTGGGACCGTACCGCCTCCTGCATGACAGCCGCTGTCTCGAAGATGCGCTTGGCATAGCGGCGGTAGCCGTCGCGGCCCAGCTGCACCATGGCCGACCACGTGGCGGCCAGCAGGCCGCCCGAGCGCGACCCTTCGATCCCCGGCGAGCAGTATTTGCCGCCGCTCCAGTCGGTCAGGAAGAAGTACTGGGCGTTGCGAAGCGCCTTGTCACGGAAGGTGAGCACCGACGTGCCCTTCAAGGCGTATCCGTACTTGTGGGTGTCGGCCGAGATCGAAGTCACTCCCGGGATACGGTAATCGAAGGCGGGGACGTCGTAGCCGAGCTCCTCCCCGAACGGCAAGATGAACCCACCGAGGCACCCGTCGACGTGGAGGCCGACGCCGTGGCCGAGCGTGACATCCGACAACTCGAGGATGGGATCAACGGTCCCGTAGCCGTAGTTGCACGCCGAGGCCACAACCGCCACCGTCTGGTCGTCGATGTGGTCGGCGACCCACCCGATGTCGACCATTGTCGTCTCGGGGTCGACCGGGGCGCGCCTGAGCTCAATGCCGAAAAGATGACAAGCCTTGTCGAATGCGGGATGAGCTGTTTCAGGCTTGATGACGTTGGGTGTGCGCACACCACGTTGCTGGCGAGCGTGCTCTCGGTAGGCGAGCATGGCGTGGGCGATGCTGCCGGTACCGCCCGTGGTGACGAGACCGGCGGGAGTGGCGTCCTCGATCGCTTCGGCGTGCAGGAGGTCTAGGGTCATGGCGATGATCTCGGCTTCGAACTTCGTCGAGCTCGGGCATATGTCACGCTGAAGCGAGTTGACGTGAGCGAAGAGACCAAAGGCCTCGGTGAGGAACCGGTAATGGTCGTGGTCGCCGCAATACATCGTGCCCGAGCACTTTCCGGTCTCCCAGAAGAGGTCCTCTTCCTCGGCCATCGTGCGCAATTCGCCCAGGATCTCCTCGCGAGGGCGTCCCTTCTCAGGGAGAACGGAATGCACTTCGAACCGATCGTGATATGGAAATACGCTCATGTTGTCGAGGGCTCCTGTGCGAAGAAGATGGATGCTCCGTCGGGCCCGCGGGACGCGGGGACACCGCCACTGTAGAGGCACATCGGGTCGGTCGTGTGGGCTGGCGGATCAAACCCCAAGGCTGCAGTTGCAACCAGAGTCAGCCCCGATCGCCGAGTCTGCGCTCGTCGGGGACGCGTCCTCCGGCCGAATTTGTGAACGTTATGCCCTCCCCGAGCCGGCGGTAGGGGGCGCCCCTCCGACGCTGGCGCGCTGCTGGAAGAGTGGACCTCGATCGATGATGGCTGGTGGGGCGCCCGGGGAAGGCGGCTCGACTTGAGCCCAGCCTTCTTTTAGGGACCGCACGGGGTCACAGTCCTTGCGTTCTGGTGATGGCTTGTCCTGCAATTTCATGGGTCTCGTCTTCGAGCATGACGCGGAGGAGGAGCGCGACCCACGTGCGGTAGGGCTTCCAGACCTCACTGATCTCGGCGATGTCGGCGGCGCTGGGCGGTGCCTTCATGTCGTAGGCGATCGCCATCGCTCGAGCGAGGCGCGGCTCGGCGGTGGGCGTGAAGTCCGGATCACCTGCGCCGCGGAGAAGAATCAGTTCGGCCGAGAACGGGCCGATTCCGGGAATGGCGATCAACTCCTCGAGGGCTTGGGAACGTGGGAGTGACCTCAGCCGGGCGGCGCCAAAGGTCCCGCCGAGAGCGGCCTCGGCGACACCTCGAAGGCGCTGGATTTTGGTCTCGCTCAGCCCATTGATCGTGGACAGCTGGGCCAGCTTGGCTGGGTTCGGGAAGGCGCGGACCATTCGACCGTCAACGTCGATAGTCTCTCCGTGTTCGGCCGTGATGCGAGCCTTGATTGCGGCTGCCTGCACGATTCGGATTCGCTGTCCGATCACGGACCACGCTGCCGCTTCGTAGGGCGACCAGAAGCATACGGGGCGGAGGCCGGGATACCTCGACTGGAGTTGAGCGACTACTGGGTCGTGACGAGCGATGTCCGGAAAGCCGCGACCGTCGATGTCGAGCGACAGGATCCGCTCGACCTGCTCGACTGCCGCCGCGATTACCGCCGGGGCAAGCGTGTCGCCCCCGTGAACCATGCCGTGAACCGCACCGGTTTCCTCGTGGACGCGCACTGCCACTGGGTCCCAATAGCCGTCGACGCAGAAGGCCATCTCCAAGTTCGCGGCTGACTCACTGTCGTAGGCGGCTGGAGCGAATCCCTCGAGGTACCGAATCGATGCCGGCAACGAATACGGCCCCTTCGGGGAGAAAACAAAGCTCGTGGCGGTAGTCATCTCAGCCGTGGATAGTCACGGCGTAGCCGTCGGGATCGGCGAAGGTGAAGGTGAGACCGAAAGGTCCATCGAAAGGCGCGACCAGGATCGGGACTCCGGCGAGAACCATTGCATCGTGCAGATCCTGCGGATCGTCCGCCTTCAGCCAGATGGCGACACCCCACCCGAGGTGCTCGACAGCCTCAAGATCGACGAGCGGCTCCCGCACGGCGAACGCGATGGGCTCCGTGGCGAATACCACCGCATGGTCAGGACTCACCTGAGCACGGGCGAGGCCAAGGTGCTCGGTGTAGAAGGCTGCAGAAGCCTCCAGATCGCGAACCTGGAGAGCGATGAAGTCAGGGCCGAGTGCGGTCATTGGGTGTCCATTTCTGTGAGTGGGATCAGGTAGCCTGTATCAGGTACCCTGAGATTATATCAGGTAAACTGATAGTGAGGTGAGCGTGGACCAGGTCACGATGGCCAGGGTGGGCTACTTGATAAAGAGAGCGCAGATGGTCCTGCACGACGCTATGGCCGATGCTCTCGGGTCTCACGATCTCACGGTGACCCAATTTGCCGTCCTCACCGGTTTGGATGAGGAGCCCGGGCTCTCGAATGCCGATCTCGCTCGTCGGGCATTCGTGACGCCACAGAGCATGCACGCCGTGCTACAAGAACTGGAGAGACTCCAGTTCGTTGTGAGGCGTCCTCATCCGCGGCACCAACGCGTCCTCCAAGCTGAACTAACTGCGGCTGGTCGGCGCACTCTGAAGTCTGCTAACAATTCAGTCAACGCTGTGGAGGAGCAGATGCTCCGCAAGCTCTCCAACCCGGCGAGATCGAGACTTGCAGGCGCGCTCTCGTCTTGCATCGATTCGCTGGCCGAATCTCCAGCGTCTTCCGTCGCTCGTCGACGGCGGTGATACGAAGGAACCTCAGGAAGTGCGGATAGACGTCCCTGTGGTATAAGGCAGGCCTCCTAGAAGTGCCGTTCAAGGACGTTCGCGAATACATATCGTGTACGCCGGACGTCGAGATTCCAGGGATGGCCACCCGCCAGATCGACGGCTACGCGTGCGGCTCGACCCGCTGACCCCACGACAATTGGAATCTTCGTGCGTTTAAGCTTCGGAAGGGGGGTACGCGGGATGTGCCGTGTTCGCTTGGTCAGGCGATTCCTGGGTGAGCCCGCGCCGGCACGGTTTCGAACAGACTCGTCATTTACGAGCGGCCGCGGGCTACGAGGGACTCCCCGCTCCCTTGCGCGTCAGGACTCTCATCTTTGCGCCCCCGGCAGTGTTGCGCCCCCGGCAGTCTGAGGTTCCCTAGTTTCTGGGACAGCATGTGTCAGCAATTCTGGGACACCCGTTCTCAGGGGGTCCCGTGGATCTGGCCAGGTACTGCGTCAACGCCGTGCTCGTCGAGGGCCGCTCGGTGCGGGCCGTGGCGGCGGCCACGGGACGCTCCAAGGCCTGGGCGCAGCGCCACGTGGCGCTCTACCGGGCCGGGGGCGAGGAGGCTCTCGTCCCCCACAAGCGGGGGCCCCGGATCCCGGCCAACCTGACCTCGGCCACCTGGGAAGACGAGATCGTGGCCTGGCGCAAGCGCCTGGCCGAGGACGGCTTCGACGCCGGGGCCAAGACCATTCACTGGCATCTGGTGGAAAACGGGATGACGCCGCCGGCGTTGTCCACCATCCACCGGGTGCTCCGGCGCCGGGGCTTCGTCACGCCCCAGCCCCAGAAGCGTCCCCGCTCGAGCTGGACACGATTCGAATCGTCACTGCCCAACGAGACGTGGCAGTCCGACATGACCCACTGGCAGTTAGCCGACGGGGAACCGGTCGAAATCATCAACTTCATCGACGATTACTCGCGCGCCGTCCTGGCCAGCGTGGCGGTGCCGGTGGCCACGGCCCCAGAAGTCGTGCGGATCTTCTTTGATGCAGCGGCCAAATACGGCTTGCCCCAGTCGGTGTTGTCGGACAACGGTGCCATCTACACCACCGCCTACCGGGGCAGCCACAGCGGCATGGAGATCGAACTGGCCACTCTCGGCATCACCTTTAAGCACGGCAAGCCCTACCATCCGCTGAGTGTCAGGATCTCCCCGTCCAGCTGGTTGGCTCATACCATCCGTGCCCGCCGTGAGAGCGTGGCTTTTGTCTGAACTGCCGCCAGCTGGGCGCGCTGGACCGGCCAGCGTGACTTGATAGGAGCCTGGCCGAGTTGCCTCAACTCAGTGCTGTCCACCGACCGGTCCTGCGACTCCCACTCGAAGGAAGGAGCAAGGACATGGTGACGCTAGGAGCGGACACGCACAAGGCCTCCCACACGATCGTGGCCATCGACGACCTCGGCCGAGCCCTCGGGGAGACGACGGTGGCGGCTACGGAGGCAGGACACCGGGCCCTCATTGCCTGGGCGGCGCAATTCCCGGAACGACGGTTCGCCCTGGAAGACGTCCGCCATCTCTCTCGGAGACTCGAGGCCGACCTGATTAGGGCCGGCGAACGGGTGGTGAGGGTGCCCACCCGGCTCATGGGGACGGCCCGGCGTTCGGGGCGGGAGCCGGGGAAGTCCGATGCCATCGACGCCCTGGCCACGGCCCGGGCGGCGGTGCGTGAACCTGGTCTGCCCGAGGCCGGCCTCGAGGGTCCTGAACGGGAACTTCGTCTGCTCGTGGACCACCGGGAGGACTACGTGGGCGAGCGCACCCGGATGGAAAACCGGTTGCTCTGGGACATCCACGAACTCCTGCCCGGCCACGTCGTGGCTCCCCGGTCCCTCAGCAGCCTGAAGGGCCTCGATCGGGTGGCGTCGGTTCTCGCTCCTCTCGAAGGGCTGGTGGCCGACATCGCCCGGGAGCGCCTCGCCCGGATCCGGGAACTCACGGTGCGCATCAACGAGCTCGAGCGGGACATCGCCCGGCGCACCGTCGTCCTCGCCCCATCGTTGCTCGCTCTCGAGGGATGCGGACCCTTGAGTGCCGCCAAGCTGATCGGAGAAACAGCCAGAGCCGCTCGGTTCCGCTCTCGGGCCGCCTACGCCCGGACGAACGGCACCGCTCCCATTCCCGTGTCTTCGGGGCGAGACGACCGCTATCGCCTGAACCGAGGTGGCAACCGTCAGCTCAACTGCGCGCTGCACCGCATCGCCATTACCCAGATGCGCCTTCCAACCCGGGGGAAGGCCTATTTCGACCATCGCATTGCGGTCGGTGACACGAAGACTGAAGCAATACGAGCTCTTCGGCGCAAGATCTCCGACGAGGTCTTTCGGCGCCTATTGGCCGACGAACAGTCCAGATCTCTAGAGACACCGGGTTGCAATTCGGTCGCCGCTTGACATAGGAGATTCTGACCCAGGGCAAGGTCGAGCGCTACCACCTCACCCTGAAGAAGTATCTGCGCAAGAAGCCGGCTGTGGCCACCCTGGCCGAGCTGCAGGCCCAGATCGACACCTTTGTCCGCTACTACAACGAGGAGCGACCCCACACCGCTCGCGGTTGCCCACCGATGCGCGCCTGGCGTGCGCTCGACAAGGCCACCATCGAGATCGAGGGACAGAAGCTGTTGGCTCACACCAAGGTCCGCCGGGACCGAGTGGACAAGACCGGCACCTTCACTCTTCGCTACCGGTCCAAGCTCCACCATGCGGGCGTGGGTCGGGCGAATCGGGGCAAGCGCATCCTGATCTTGGTGGCCGACCTCGACGTGCGGGTGATCGACGAGGACGGCGTGATGATCCGTCACTTCGAATTGGACCCCTCGGTCGACTACCAGGGACGGTCGAGAGATATCGTCTGAGGGTTCACCTGTCCCAGAAATTGCGCGACATCACATTGCGCCCCCGGCAGGATTCGAACCTGCGACGCACGGTTTAGGAATCGGATTGAGCCTGTCCAGCCAGTGAGCCTCCGTCGCGTTTGGGCAGCTCAGCACGGAGGTCGCGTCTTCCCCGTGACCTGTCGTCTTGGGAATCTCAGCCGTTTGATTCCCAAAAGATATTCCCGAGAATGGCCGGCGAACCGGTGGATCTCGCGCCCGGTTGGATCGTATGGGTGTGCTCCACGAACGCTCCCGCTCGGTTCCGCTCTACGGACCGATGTTTGTCCTGTCCCCGATCGGGAACATCCGTCGTGAGTGATTGCGCGCCGGGAGACGGGGCGGGATCGGAATGTTCGATCGGTCGAATCAGTCCGAGTTAGCCCCGCCAAGCCTTTCAATGTTGCAGATGATCTAGAGGCCTATGTGCCGTGGCCCGGACTTGCCCCACATTGCCCCGTGTCGGCTTGAACGCATCCCCATCCCTTTGCTCCCGTTAGTGGTGACTGGATGTGATCAAGAGGTAAAGGTCCAGAAATGCGAACGCACTGGTTGCCACGATGACGATTTGGACAATCCACCCTGATGCCCGATTGGGGATGGTCGGGGCGCGTCTGCGGTTCAAGGCCGCGCCATTGGCGGTCACCAACCTGACGGCAGGCGGGCCGCGCCCTTGCCCCGTCGCACCGGGCGGCTTCCCGGATGTGACTTGGGGCTGTGCCATCTCAGCGGCCCAACAGCATGGGGTCGGCGTCAGATTCCGTCACCGGGAACGACTCGTCGTACTCGTCAGCGCTATCACCGAGCCGCTTGAGTGCGGCCTGTTCCCACAGGTTCAGCATATGACGACCGAGGACGAGAAGGGCCAAGGCGAACACCATGATCCAATCGACGCCACCCAATCGACGGCCGAGCAGAAGCTCGACTGAAGTTACAGCCAACACGGCAAGCACCGGGACGTACGGCGCCACCAAGGACAGTGTCGTTACGCGGGGCTCCGCTGAGTCGGTGGACGGCGCATAGACGGCCCGCAACGCCCCGAGACCGATCAGGAGATAGCCGGCGACCCAGCCTGTGTCCAGGACCGCCCCGTTGGAGTAGTTGTTCAGCTCGGTCATGTATGCGAAAGCGCTGTCGGCGATGGCGAAGGCGAAGATTCCGGCCATGACCAGGCCCAGGCTCGCCCGACCTCGGCGCCCGGCGCGGGCCAGGAGGATGACGACCAAGGACACCATGACCACGTCGCTCGCGGGGTAGGCGAGGGACAACGCCTGTTTGAGCGCTCCGCCCTGGTGCTGGTGGTACAAGGGGCCGAGGACGGTCGCCCAACTGGCAAACAGCATCGAACCGGCGATGATGCACCCGTCGAGGATCCCCTGAACGCGATCGGCGGCTCTCCGCGGCGAGCTGGGAAAGAGCAGGAGTCCTGCCACGGCCAAGGGAACGGCGCACAGGAACCCGACATCGGCGAGTGACGGAAACGGAACCGACACGCCCCGGATCAGATCGTAGTACGCCCAGACCGCCTCCCCTGCCGCCCAGGCGAAGCTCGACGCACCGAGGAGCACCCAACGGCACCGGCGTGACGACACATGCAACGCCGCCACCGCGCAGGCGGCGGCGGCGACCAGCGCCGCGGCCAGCTCACCGAGAACGTCGACGGCATCGGTGACGCGGTGACCACCGATCCCGACGACCATCCACACCAAGAAGGCGACAATGACCAGCCCAGCAAACAGCGCCCAAGCGAGGAAGTGTCGTGTCTGCCTATCGAGCGGAGTCATTCAAGACGCAGACGGCAGATGCGTGACGAATTGATAGCGAAGCCGATCAGGGAAACGTCATCGAGGAGGGTGATGGAAGGGGCCACCGTATGTGGGCACGCCATGGCCCGGAAAGTGGACCGACATGGCGAATGCGAGAATTATGATCAGCGCCGTCGTAACTGTCGCGCGATTGCGTTCGATAAAGCCGTGTGCCATGAGCCCAGCAGATTGTGTGAGGGTTGTGACGCCACGTGCCGGGGCGTCTAGTGCCGGATTCAATGGTTCCATTGGCTCACCATCGACCTGATGGAGCAATTGCTGTAGGAGGCTCGCCTTTCAGAGTTGCGGGACGTCTGGCACCAAGAGGGGGGGCTGCAAGCGTGATCCGATTGTGTTGTGTCATCTGTCAATACAGGGCGATCCGTGCCTTCGTTACATCGCCCCAAGGCACTGACTCCTAGAGTGCTTCAACCGCACGGTATCGCTCGAGACTTCGGCACCGGAGATGTCCGCTGTTGTTCGTGGACCTCGGGATGTGAAGGTCAGTAAATCGGGATTGAGCGCTGTCAAACCAGTAGTCCCTCGTCATGTTTGGGCAGCTCAGGAGGCATCTCTGGTCTTACCTGTTGCTGGTCGTCTTGAGAATCTGAGACGTCTGATTCCCAAGATATACCCAAGAAACGGCAAGTGGCAGAGCGATGAATCACGGTCAGCCCATGCCGCCGACCAGAATCGCGCCGCTTCCCCGATCCGAGGCGATGCATATGCGCAGCGACATCCGTGAAGGCGAGACGTTTCCCGACTACGAGCTCGCCGATCAATCCGGCCGGCGGCGGTCCCTGTCGGAGCTCCAAGGGGCCAACCCGATGGTGCTCCATCTGTCTCGTGGCGGCTTCGATCCCAAGAGCATCAGTTCGTAGGGCAATTGGTCGACGTATATCCAGAGTTCAGAAATGCTTACACGCGATTGGCCCTCGTCTCGACCGACAATCAGCTGAACATCAATGAGTTCCGGGACGCGCTATTCGCCACGTGGTCGTCCTGTCGGACCCCGATCGGTCGTCCAGAAGGATCTGGACATCAAAGAATTCACGGATGAGCCGCACGATCCGATGATCCCCCACACGTTCGTCCTCGAGTCCGAACTCAAGATCTTCAAGATCTACAACGGATACTGGTACTGGGGCCGGCCCACGATGGCAGAGCTCCACGTAGATCTGAGGGGCGTGTTCAAGGTAATTCGGCCCGACTTCGAATTGGCGGCCCGGGGTTGGGGGGGGCGTGGGAACGAGGAGACCGGGATCAATTCCTCGTCGACACATTGGAGGTGCCAATCCGGTACACCGAAGGCAAAAGCATCGGTATCAAACGCTGACCCTGGGGGGTCGGGGCGCCCGTCCTCCGCTCGGGTTCTCGACTATGGGAACTCGAGCTGCTCGCAGGCCGGCGGAAAGGTTGAGACGTGCACCCGTGCATCGCCATTCGAACCCCGTACGCTGGAACGACGTCGAAGCCCGAGTGCGAGGGATGTTTCAGGTGCAACGCGTCCGCCTGGGTGCGACAATCCCTTTCGGGACCGGATAGAGGAGAGCCGGATGAACACCGTCGATGGACAGAGCACACCCGGCGGATCGCCGAGCAGCGAACCGGCCGATCTCAAGCTCGAGGCGGTCGTCATCCCCGTGGCCGAAGCTCCAAGGCATTCTACGCCGGCCTCGGCTGGAGACTCGACGCCGATTTCTCTTTCGACAATGGCTTCCGGGTCGTGCAATTCACGCCACCGGGATCACAGTGTTCTGTGCAGTTCGGCACCCACATCACGGGGGCGTCACCCGGATCTGCCCAAGGCCTGTACCTGATCGTGTCTGACATCGAAGCCGGGCGCGACGAACTTTTCAGCCGGGGGGCCATGATCAGTGGGGTGTTCCATTCCGGAGCGCCCGGAGCGCAACTCGACCCTGAGGGGACGGGTGATCGGGTCAACGAGCCGGATCCCGATCACAAGAGCTACAACTCCTTTGCCACGTTCGAAGACCCCGACGGCAACGGCTGGCTGCTCCAAGAGGTGACCGATCGCCTCCCGGGCCGCCTCGATCCGACCACCACCTCGTTCAGCTCCGCCGGTGACCTGGCCGGGGCCCTGCGACGTGTCGCCTCAGCCCACGGCGAGCACGAGAAGCGGATCGGCAAGGCTGACCCGGACTGGCCCGACTGGTACGCCGAGTACATGGTGCGCGAACAGCGCGGCCAGGAGCTTCCTGTATGAGCGATTACGACGTGATCGTGCTGGGCGGCGGTGCGCCCGGCGAGCACTGCGCCGGGGCCATCGCGGCGCGTGGGCTTCGGGTCGCCGTCGTGGAGCGGGAGCTGGTCGGCGGCGAGTGTTCCTACTGGGCGTGCATCCCGTCCAAGTCCCTCTTGCGTCCGGGGGAGGCGGTCCAGGGCGCCCGAGACGTCGGCGCCAGCGCCGAGGTGAACGTGCAGGCAGCGCTGGACTGGCGTGACTACATGGTGTCCGGCTATTCGGATGTCGGGCAGGAGAAATGGCTGGCGGATCGGAGCATCGCGCTGGTCCGGGGTGTGGGCCGGCTCGCCGGGCGCGGCGTGGTCGACGTGGACGGCACTCGCCACACGGCGGAGCATGTCGTCGTAGCGACGGGCGCGGATCCTTTCGTGCCGCCCATTCCGGGGCTCGACGGCCTAGTGGGCGTGTGGGGCACGCGCGAGGCGACGGCCATGAAGGCGGTTCCCCGCCGCCTCATCGTGCTCGGCGGTGGCTCGGCCGGTGTCGAGATCGCACAGGTGGTACAGCGGCTCGGTGGTCAGGCCGTGCTCATCGAGGGCTCCGATCGGCTGATCCCCCGAGAGCCAGCCCCCCTCGGCGTGGCTCTGACCGAGGCACTGCGGCGGGACGGGATCGAGTTGCACCTCGGAGTCCAGGCCGCGGAGGCCTTGCGCGACGGCCGTGACTACATCCTGAGTCTCTCGGACGGGACCTCGGTACAAGGAGAGCAGCTGCTCGTGGCGACCGGCCGCCGTACCCGTGTCGAAGGAATCGGGCTCGAGACGGTCGGTATCGAGGCAAACCCACACGGCATCGTGGTGGACGAGTATCTGCGTGCCGGCGACAACATCTGGGCCATCGGGGATGTCAACGGGATCTGGCCCCTGACACACGTCGGAGAGTACGAGGGAGACGTTGTAGCGGCGAACATCGCCGGAGAGAGCCACCCGACGAACTACGAAGCCGTGCCGCGCGTCACGTACACCGATCCGCAGGCGGCCGCCGTCGGTACCGCGGAAGCACCCTACAGCAGCACAACGTTCTTGACCGACATGTCCAAGACCGCGACGTACACCCACCAGTACGCCCAGTCGAACGGATTCTTGACCCTGCTCAGCGACGGCGCCCGGTTGACCGGCGCTTACGCCCTCGGAGCCGAGGCCGGTGAGTGGCTCCAGCAGGCGACGCTCGCCATACGCGCCCGCGTTCCGTTGGAGGTGTTGAGCGACGTCATCCAGCCGTTCCCGAGTTTCTCGACCATCTTCGATTCGGCTTTCAAAACCCTTCGAATGGAGATCGCCAAAATGCCTCCGCCTTTGCAGCCCACGCAGGCGCAGATGGCACGGCTGTGACCGTGGAAGACCACCGGAGGTAGCCGATGGCCGAAGTCCCGCTGTCCCATGAGGAAATCCTGCTCACACACTTCATCGTCTCGGACGACGTCGAGCGCTCTCGGCGCTTCTACACCGAAGTCCTTGGGGGCCGGGTCGCCTTCTCCAGCCCCGGTGGACCGACCAACGTCGCACTGTCCAATAGTTGGATCGTCATCAACGCTGGCGGAGGTCCGACCGACGACAAGCCGGAGGTCACCCTGGAGGCACCCGGCGACCCAAATCGGGTGAGCAGCTTCGTCAACATCCGGGTCAAAGACATGGAGACGGTGTACTCCGAATGGAGCGCGCGGGGTGCTCAGTTCCTGACGCCCCCGAAGCAGCACCAGTACGAGATCCGTTGCTACATCCGTGATCCCGATGGTCACCTGATCGAAGTGGGGCAGACCACCGACCCGCAGGGGGACTGGGTGCCCGATCACTGGCCATCGAGTACTCCCGCCGACGAGCTCCCAACGCCCCCAGAGGAAATCGTACTGGCCCACTTCATCGTGTCGGACAATGTCGAGCGCTCTCGCCGCTTCTACACCGATGTGCTCGGGGGCAGGGATGCGTTCTCCGGACCCGGAGGGCTCACGTATGTCCAACTGTCGAACAGTTGGATCATCATCAACGTCGGCGGAGGGCCGACCGACGACAAGCCGGAGGTCACCCTTGAGACGCCCGCCGATCCCAATCGGGTCAGCAGTTTCCTCAATATACGAGTGACGGACATGCACTCTGTGTACACCGTATGGAGGGCGCGCGGTGCTGAATTCCTGACGCCACCGAAGCAGCACCAGTACGAAATCCGTTGTTACATCCGCGATCCCGATGGTCACCTGATCGAATTGGGACAAACGACGGACCCGGGGGGAGATTGGTTCCCCGATCAATGGCCATCGAGCAAGTCGGTGTGAGATTCTTGACGGGGCGCACGTCTCCATCATGGCCACGGCGATCATCGGCACCGGAGGCATCGGATCGGCTATCGCGCGCCAGCTTGCTGCCGGTGGCGAGGCCCTCAAACTCTCGAGCGCCCAAGAGGACCTTTTCAGGACGGACGCGAAAACGCTCGGAATGCTCTTGAACTGGGTTTGTGGGCGCCCCCGGCAGGACTCGAACCTGCGACGCACGGTTTAGGAAACCGACGCTCTATCCTCTGAGCTACGGGGGCAGTTGCTGGTAGATCGTCATTTCTGAGTGGTCACCGGATTCCCTCCGAGTCCAGATCCCAGAAAAATCCCAGAATGTCACAACCGAGGGGTTCCGTCCGTCGATGAGCGGCTCGCTGCGCGGAAATCCCGGGGTGTTTGGGAAGGACGACCCAAAGGGACAACCTCGTCCCCTGAGCTCTGGAAGTCGGGTTCCTCCCCCAAAGGTGGCCGAGCGCCATGGCAATACCCAGACCACAATGACGCTCGACCGTTAAGACCACGCCTTCTGAGTGTGACCGGGAGGCTGTCGGAGCCACTGGACGGGCGATCGGTAGGGAAGAGTCCTGGAAACAACGCAGCATCCCGCTCGAATCACCATTCCGACCAGGGATTGGCTGCTGAAACCGATCTTCGGTCGGATAGGCTGGTTTCTGTGAGTCAGGTGGAAGGCAGACCAGTGAACGCCGTCGAGGCCCTCGAGGACCTCGACCCGGCGGACCGCGTCTGGCTGGAAGAACGGCTCGTCGAGTACGAGGACCTTCTCCTTTACCTGCACGACCATTGAATCGACCTACTGTCGGCCTCGTGGTGGCGATCAACCACGTTGTGCGTCGAGAGGACGAACGGTTCGACGAGCCCGATGAACTCGACCGGGTCGCTCGGGCTCTCGCGGCCATCGATCTGATCGAGGATCCTGTGGAGGCTGCCGCCGTATTGGCCTACCGGGTGGCCCGAGCGCAGGCTTTCGCTGAAGGGAACAAGCGGACAGCCTTGCTCGTCGCTCGCTGGGTTCTTGACCGTAACGGCCTGGAAGGCGCCACATTCCTGCCCTCCGACGACCGCGAGATGGGTGCGTTGCTGGTCAAAGCAGCCAGCGGGCAGGACGTGAGTGCTGACTTTGCGGCCCTTCTCTTGTCCCGCAGGTAGCAACGAGCATCTCCCGTCTGAGTTCCGGTCTCCGTTGGCCTCTAGATCTTCAGTAGAGCCGAGGCTCACACACCCGAGCTCCCGCTGACATGGAGCAGCGCCGTCCCAGGACATCTTGATTCCGTAACACTGGCGCGACAGCACGAGCCGGCCATGACTGCACCGCTCCTGGCGACGCCCGCAGCGGTAGGCGGAATGGGCGTCGCCCGTGCGGTGCTGGAACACCAGATTCAGTCAACAACCGTTTCATACGATCCCAATGATGGGACGAGTTAGTCGGACCAAACGGAAAAGACGGGAGGATCGATCGTTCGTCGTTGAACCTGCCATCGGCGAAGGACCTATTTGGGCTAACTCCCCCTTTCAGTCTACTGTATTAGACAGTTCTGTCTACTCCGCTAGGCTGATACTATGAAGACACGAGATCTTCGTCGGAGGCGTAGTCGCTTGGGCTGTCAAGAAGTTCGCCAGTCGGGCTCGCACTTGATCGTCCGGTGTTTGACGTGCCAGACCGTCGTTCCCATTCATGCGGGTGACCTTCCCGTGGGGACACTTCGTTCAATTGTTGGCGATCTGACTCCCTGCCATGGGGAAGGATGGCTTCAAGATGCCTGAGACACGAGTTGCGAAAACGACCACATACCACGGCCGCTTTGAGCTCGATCCGTCGGGTCAATGGCTGGCCGAGATCGAGGAACTACCTGCGGTTCACACGTTCGCTCGCACGTTGGGCAAGGCTCGGGAGTACCTGATCGACGCGCTCGCGCTCTGGCTCGACATGCCCGCAGAGAGCGTCAGGCGACAGATACGATTTCAGACACCGTCACTTCCGATTGAGGTTGAAAAGTCTGTTCAGAGGGCCATCGCTGAGCGAGAGATCGCTGAGTCCGTTGTCCAGGTTGCAAGTGAGCAGACGAGCGAAGCCGCATTGGCGCTGGTCCGAGATGCTCACTTGTCACTACGCGATGCCGCAGACGTTCTCGGGATCTCGCATCAGCGCGTACAACAGCTTGTTTCTGCTGCCAAGACGAACAATTCGGAGACCTCAAGCGGAGCTCTGAGTGCCGCCGAAGAAGTCGCGAACGCTCTGCGTGAGTACCTTCCCGGCGGTTCCAAGGAAGATCTGGGGAAGCTCGCCGCAGCGGCGGCTCTCGGACTGGCCATCGTCTGGCTCGAGAGTCGCGCTTCGTAGCTTCCTAGAAGGACTGTGGATCTGAGTTCCGAGATCAACTTAGAGCCGCAGAAGACGAAGAGCTTCCTCCCGACCAAGGAGAGGCTCCGGGAATTTAAGGCAGTCCTCTACCCTGTCGTGCCTGATAAGGCGCCATTCCCCGGCCCGTGCCGATTGATGCCGTGCAGGAGTATCACTCAAAGGCCTCGTGAGCCTTTATCCCTGGCGAGCGCTGTCGAGTGGGTCGCCATCCTGCCTGGCATGCTGTGTCGGTGGGACTGGCCCCCTTTTCGGCTGTGACAGAGTTGATAGAAGCACTCGGCTCCCTTGACGGCCGACCGTCCGATGACGTGGTGCCCGCTCTACCCCACTTGCTTCAAACGGCCGAGATACTCGCCGTTGACTACTCCGATGACCCGGAGTTGGTAGCCGCCGGACTGGTTCACGACCTCGCCAGTGCATTGGAAACCGGTTGCGGCGACCATGCTCGGGCGGGAGCGCTTCTCGTGACGCCGTTACTGGGCGAGCGTGTCGGTGATCTCGTCGCCGGCCACGCCGAGGCGAAGCGGTATCTCGTGACCATGGAGCCGTCCTACGCCGGGACCCTCAGCGCAAACAGCACCCTGACCCTCGAGGTCCAGGGTGGTCCCATGACCGACGACGACGTGGACGCCTTCCAGAAGGACACGCTGTGGGCGGCCATGGTCGCTCTTCGGCGCGCCGACGACGCGGCCAAGGTACCCGGCCGTCAGGTGCGGTCGGTCGTGTCGTGGCGACCGTTGCTCGAGGAAGTCGCCCGCCATCGAAGGACGTACCGGTAATAGAGGCCCCGGCACAACCGGACGCCCGGTAGCTCACGTTGAGCGATGGCGCGAATCTCGCGGAGGCTCTGCGACGGCGCGATGGCCACGAGCCCTACATCCCGTGCTTCACGGTGCAGTCGGCTGAATATGCGTATCGTCGGCCAGGTCACGGCGGAAATGACATAGTCGCCCACCGTCCTGTTGGCCGCCAATCCGACGACGACGAGCTCGCCCCCCGGGCGCAGCAGGACCTTCGCTCGGCGCAGAGCGCTCGTCAGGTCCATGTGATGGATCACGGCGACGAAGGTCACCACGTCATAGGCGCCGGGATCCGTCGTCGTGGTCAGAAAGTCCCCATCGACAAGAGTGACATTGCGAAGCGATGCTGTCCGTTCTCGCGCTCGCCTTACGGCATCCGTGTCGGTGTCGACACCTGTGACGTGGACCGAGACTGCGGCCAGGCGTTCCACGAGCAGGCCTTCTCCGCACCCCACGTCCAGCGCTCGCCCGTGCACCCGGGCCGCCACGTCCACGATCATGCCGTGATAGGCCGAGTTGTGGTTCCAGTAGTCCACCATTCGAGCCTTGCATAGGACCCCGACGGCGGCGGATGTCGCGGTGCGCGAGTTGGCGCCGAGGTATGTCGGCGCCGCCGGTGGCGGCGCGTGGTCATGCCCAGACGGGCGGTGGGTGGGTTGGTGCGACGGACATGCGGGGTGAACGCCGGGTGTCGGTGGATACTGGAGGTGGACCGCTGGCGCAGGGAGAACGTCCATGAGTGACACGCAATCGGGACCGGGGTGGTGGCAGGCATCGGATGGGAAGTGGTACCCGCCCGAATCCCATCCCGGTTACCGGGCGCCTCCGTCGGTTCCGTACCCCAACCACGGTCAGCAGATACCGGCTCCCGGGCATCTGCCACCGACGGGCTCCCCGCCGTGGGGATCCCCCTACACGCCCTATCGCTTCGCACCACCGGGAGCTCCCTTCGTCACCGAGAGGAGGACGAACGGGCTGGCCATCGCCTCCTTCGTGTGCTCGGCCGTCGGGATCATCCCTTTCTTCTTCGGTCTTTCTTGTGTCGTCGGGATCGTCCTGGGTTTTGTCTCTCTGGGACAGATCAAGCGGACCGGCGGCGTCCAACAGGGCCGCGGACTGGCCATCGCCGGCGTGGTGATCGGCTTCTCACTCATCGCCATCTTCCTGGTGATCGTGATCATTGCTGTCGCGACGGCGCACACCGACCAGACCTCGTAGCGGCGACCACCGAACAGGTGACGCTCGGCGCCGGGCAGGACGACTAAATGGCGTCGGCCAGGCGCTCCCATCCGGGCGGCGGCGCGGCGAGGCGCCAGTACTGTTCGGGAACGTTGGCATCGAGGCGCTCGGTCAGGACGTGATCGCGCTCGAGGGGCGCGACCTGGCTCTTGTAGAAGGCGATAGCGGCCCGTTTGTGGTCCATGTCGGGCTCGATGGCGACAACCGCCGGGGTCGGCCACAGCCCCGATTTGAACAACTTCGCCACCCGCCAGGCCAAGATTCCCGGGATGTGCTTGTAGCCGTGATCCTCGTAGCAGAACCAGGCTGGCCCGCCTCCGGACTCGACCAGTGTCGACCGCGCCATCAGTCCCGCGTCGTGGGTGACGACGTGGTCTGGATTGGCCAGGCCCATCGGGAGGAAGACGGCGGTCGGTTTGGCGGCGGTGAGGGCTGACGCGAGAACCGGGGCCACGTCGGTCGCCGTGGGCCGGTCCTCCTTGGCCAGGTACTGATGGTCGGCGAACTCGAGCCAGACCGGTGTGGCGCCGACGAAATCCATGGCGGCACGATCCTCCTCGCGCCGGGCCGCCACGACGTCGTCACCGGTGACGAATCCGCCACAGGCGTCCCAGTCCGTCACCTCCGGTGGATACTCCGAAGGGCGGCCACCCAGCACCGTGATCACGGTGCTCCCCCGATAGGTGGCGAGCAGGTGAGCGGCCCCGAGGATGGCGTCGTCGAAATGCGGCGACACGACGACGATGCGGTCCAGGAGCGACCTGTCGACCAGACCCCAGGTCACGTCGTCGGCAGCCATGGGACGCACCGTAGCGCGAGGCACTCAACGCGTTCGCAGAGGCGACGCCCGACGGCCGGCTCAGGATGGGGACGGGGCCAATACTCCCGGCTCGTCGCCGGCGGGCGGGGCGGGGGGGCGCGGCTGCTGGAAGTCCTTGCGTCGGACGAGAACCGCGAACAACCCCCCGACGAACACGATGACGGCCCCGGTCACCAGGAGTTCGTTGATGCCGGTGCTGAAGGCGGCTCCGGCCGCCGTCGTCAGGTGGGCTTGCGCCAGCATGTGGGCGTCGGCTCCATGGGTCCCCTCGGCCGCCACCACGGTCGCCACCGCTCCGGCGGGATGGCCGATGGCGCCGGACAGCGAGCTGGAGATGCGCCCCTGGAACAGAGCACCGAGGCCCGCCACCCCGGTGGCCAGGCCGCCGATGCGGAAGGTGTTGCTGATACCCGACGCCATGCCGCTGCGCTCGGGGCTCACGACGCCCAGGGCGATCTTGGCGATGGCCGGGTTGGCGATGCCGACGCCCAGACCGGAGACGACCAATCCGGGGAGCAGGCTGGTCCACGACGATGTCGCCGTCACCCCGTGCATCAAGGCCAGACCCGCGGCACACAGAAAGAGACCCGCCCCGAGGGACACCCCGGGCTGGGTGCGCTCGGCGAGATTGCGCGTCGCCAGGGGCACGAAGAAGGTCAGCACGGTCAGAGGGAGGAGCCGGAGCCCCCCTTGGAGCGGTGACAAGCCGAGTACGTCCTGAAGATAGAGCGTGATGTACGTGAGCATGGCGAACATGCCCGCTCCGATGCCGAAGGTGGCGAGGGACACGCCCGTGAACGCCGGCTTGCGGAAGAGCGACAGGTCGAACATGGGCCGATCCTGGTGGAACTCGGCGAAGATGAACGCGGCCAGGAGCACGGCCGAGGAGCAGAGCAGCGTCAGAATGAAGGGACTCCCCCACCCGTCGTCGTTTCCGCGGGTCAGGCCGAGGACGAGAAGGAACAGAGCCCCGGAGAACGTCGTCAGACCGGCGATGTCGAGCCTCTTCGTACCCGGGTCGCTGATGTTCACCATGCGAGTGACGGACACCGCGAGGGTGAGGAGCCCGAGGGGGACGTTGACGAAGAAGATCCATCGCCATCCCAGGCCGCTCGTCAGGGCGCCGCCGACGAGGGGACCCACGGCGACCGCCCCACCGACGGTGGCGCCCCAGGCGGCGATGGCGGTGCCGCGTTCGGTGCCCCGGAAGTCCTGTCCGATGAGCGCGAGAGAGGTGGCGAACATCGCCGCGCCGCCGACGCCCTGCACGGCGCGTCCCACGATCAGGAACGTGGCACTGTTGGCCAGACCGCACACCAACGACGCCAGTGTGAAGATGGCCAGGCCGGCGATGAAGATGCGCTTGCGGCCGAATCGGTCGGCCAGGCTCCCCTGGGTCAGGATCAGCGCCGACAGGGAGAGTGCGTAGGCCGAGATCACCCACTCGAGGTCGGCGAAGCTGGCGTGGAGCTGCCGTTGCATGGTGGGCAGCGCCACCTGGACGATGGTGACGTCCACCAGGAGCATGAAGGTGGCCCCGCAGACGGCTATGAGGGTCCACCAGCGGCGGTCCAGGCCCGAAGTCCTCTCGGACGCCGGCTCAGCGTTCGTCATCGTCGTGCGACCAAGGTGTCCGATCCCTTCCACCGTCAGGCAAGGCGCCAAGTCTGAATGGCACCGTCACGTATGTCCAGAACGAAGACACGGTTCACGGCGCCGCGCCGCGGCTACCGGATCGGAGCCACCGGTCGCTAGCGTTGGACCGTGCGTCGGAAAGGGCCCAGACATCGCAATGTCTTCACCCACCTGACGGCGGCCGTCGTCGTTCCGGCGTGCATCGCCCTGTGCTGGTGGCAGGTCACTCGGGCTCTGTCCGGGAACACGCTGAGCTGGGCGTACGTCTTCGAGTGGCCGATCTTCGGCGGCTACGCCGTGTACATGTGGTGGAAGCTGATCCACGAGCCCAGCCCAGGAGATCGAAGCGAGGGGCCGCAGACGTCATCGATGGCTGTGACCAGGAACGACGACCCCGAAACGGACCACCAGGCCCACGGCGAGGGCGACGCCCACGACGACAGAGGCGGCGGCGCCGCCGGGGAAGACGAGGAGCTCGCCTCGTACAACCGCTACCTGGCGGCGCTCCACGCCAGCGGCAAACGGAAGCACTGGTGACGGCGGGGGCAGCCGACGGTTTACGGGTGCGGAGAAGGCATCCGGCGGGGCGTCCCGCCCGGTAGCCACCCGCGCGGTACAGGCCCACGCCAAGATGTGGGTCCATGGACGACTCGCCCGGAGGGCTCCCCACGCCGGTGCAGCCGATGCTGCCCCTGGATGTGCCGATCGGGGCGTCGGAACCGACGGCGTCGGCACCGACCGTCGTCCCACCGACGCGGGCCACGGCCCCGGCCCCGGGCCGGGCACTGGCGACGGACGGGCCCGAAACGGCTCCGCCGGGCCGACCGGAGGTGGAGGTGCGCGTCAGCACGCGGCGGCGCAAATCGGCGAGCGCCTTCTGGAGCGACGGTCGGGTCGTCGTGGTCCTTCCCGCCTCCATGCCGCGCTCGGCGCGCCCCGAGATGGTGGAGGACCTCGTGCGGCGCGTCCTCAACTACCGACCGCACGTCGCCGCCTCGGACACCGATCTGGCCGACCGTGCGGGCCAGCTCGCCGACCGCTACCTCGACGGGGTGAGGCCTTCGTCCATCCGGTGGGTCACGAATCAGCGGAGTCAGTGGGGATCGTGCACGTGGGGTACCGGTGAGATCCGGATCTCCGACCGCCTCCGGGTCGTTCCCGGCTGGGTCCTCGACGCCGTCCTCGTGCACGAGCTCGCCCATCTGGTGGAACCGAACCATTCGCAACGCTTTCGGGCACTGGCCGGTCGTTACTCACGGAGCCGGGAAGCCGACGTCTTCCTCGACGGGTTCTCTCTCGGTCGCGAATACGTCCGATGAATTGGGTGCTGCACCACGACCTGCGGGCCCCGGATTTCGGGACGGGACGCGAGATCCTCTACCGCGAGGCTCTCGAGATGTGCGCGTGGGCCGACGCACGCGGATGCCCGAGAGTGGTTCTGTCCGAACATCACGGCTCGGCCGACGGTTACCTCCCCGCGCCGTTCGTGTTCGGCGCCGCCGTCGCCTCTCGGACGCAACAGACGAGGATCATGATCTCGGCTCTGGTCCTGACCCTGCGCGATCCGGTGTCCGCCGCCGAGGATGCGCTTGTTCTCGACGTGGTGAGCGGGGGGCGGCTCGAGCTGACCCTGGCCGCAGGGTACGTGCCGGAGGAGTGCGAGATGTTCGGTGTCCCCTACCGGGATCGGGGGGCGGTGTTCGCCGAGAAGGCCGCCGCCTTCGTCCAGGCCCTGACCGGAGAGCCCTTCCGCTACCGGGGACGCACGATCCGGGTGACCCCGGCGCCGGTGCAGCGTCCACGGCCGTTCGTGGTGTTCGGGGGCTCGGCTCCCCGGCGGGCGGCCCGGCTGGGTGACGCCTATCTGCCCCCCGTTCCCGATCAGGCCCTGGCCGACGCCTATGTGACCGAGTGCCGCCGGCTGGGGAAGGGTGACGGCATCCTGCTGTGGCCGGACGGTCCCATGTGGGTGTTCGTCACCGACGACCCGGAGCGGTCGTGGGCCCAGCTCTCGCGGCATGCCGTCCACGAGACCAACGGTTACGGCGCATGGTCGGTGCATGATCCGGGCGCCAACCCGTGGAGGGAGGTGACGACCGTGGACGAGGTACGCCGGGCCGGGCTGTATGCGGTGGTGACGCCGGACGAGTGTGTGGCCCTCGCCCGGTCGCTCGACCCCCGGTCCGGGCTCAAGCTCAAACCGCTCGTGGGCGGACTCGATCCCACCGTCGGTTGGCCGTCGTTGGAGCTGTTCGTCGACCAGGTGGTTCCCCGGCTGAACGGTCCCGACCCCGCCGGGTCGTAGACACCGGGGACCCGCCATCCCCGGCCCGGGCTCAGACGCGGTGGTCGAGGACGGCGGCGGCGACCAGCTCTTCGAGGTGGCGGGTGTCCCACCACGAGATCTGGAGCTGCTTGGCGCGGCGGAAGTACAACTGGATGTCGAACTCCACGCTGAACCCGATACCGCCGAAGATCTGCTGGGCCATGGCCGTCACGTCCCGGTAGGTCTGGCAGGCGAAGAGCTTGGCCATGGGGGCAAGTCTGTTCACGGGACGTCCCACCGCCCGGGCCCAGGCCGCCTCGTGGACGAGGGTGGTCCCCCCGTCGACGGTGGTCGCCGCGTCGGCCAGATAGTGGGCCAGCGCCTGGAAGGCCCCGAGAGGCTTGTCGAATTGGTGGCGGTCCTTGGCGTACTGGACGGTGATGTCGAGCGCATGGCGGGCCCCGCCCATCGCCTGGGCCCCGAGGAGAATGCAGCCGTCGTGCATGACGGCGTCCCACGTCCGCCAGCCCGATCCCGGCTCCCCCACGCGGTCCTCGGGGCCGACGCGGACGTCGGACAGATCGACGCGGTACTGGGCGTCGGAGGCGACGCTGTGCTGCTGGGTGAGGGTGACCCCGGTCGTCGTCGGGTCGACGAGGAAGAGGTCCACGTCGCCCGGCGCGTCGCCGGTGCGGGCGAGGACCATCAGGCGGGTGGCGGCGGAGGCGAAGGCCACGTGGCGCTTCGTGCCCGAGATGCGGAAGCCGTCACCGTCGGGGACCGCCCGGACCTGGACCCCGCCGGGGGCGCCGCTGTTCTCGGGCTCGAACCAGGCCGGAGTGAGGATGGTGTCGCCGGTGACGATGGTCTCTATCCACGATGCTCGCTGGGTGGTCGACCCCGCCCGGGCCAACGCGCCTCCGCAGAGCACCGCGCTCACGAAGTGCGGGGTGGGGGCGAGGGAACGGCCGAGCTCCTCGTAGAGGACGACACCCTCGATGAGGGTCATGCCCGCTCCACCGTGCTCCTCGGGCAACAGGAGCCCGATGAGGTCGAGCTTTCCCAGCTGTTTCCAGAGTTCGACGGGGTAGCCGATGGGGTCGTCCTCCAGGGCGCGGACCACGGCCAGGGGGCTGTGGGTGGCACACACCCCGCGGACGGTGTCGCGGAGCATCTCCTGTTCGGCGTCGAAGTCGAGGTCCAGCACCGTCAGCTCCTCTCCGTCACGGTCGCCACCGCGCACCGGTGCGGCTCCAGGGATTGTCGTCGGCGTCCACGGCGATGGCCACGCGAGCGTCGCAGGTCGTCTTCACGTCGCCGTCCACCGACAGGGTGACGTCGACTCCCACCCAAGCACAGCCGGAGTCGTCCACGGTCACCTCGTCGACCACGCCGGACAGAAGCATCGTGTCGCCGGGGAAGACGGAGCCGAGCATGCGGAAGGTCATCTTGCCCAGCCGCCCGTGGGGACCCGTCCAGTCGGTGATGAAGCGCTCGAACCAGGCGGCCTGATTGGGCGTATTCAGAAAGATGTCCTGGGTGCCGTTGCGCTCGACGGCGAAATCTTTGTCGTGGTGCATGGGCCGCCAGTCCCGGGAGGCGAGGGCACCGAGGACGACAGTGGTGGCGGTGACGTCGTAGACGAGTTCGGGGAGCCTGTCACCGACGGCGACCTCGCCCAGCAAGAGCGCCGGGACGATGGTGCCGGGGGTCGGGGTGTCCGGGCTCACGCCGGCGCTCCGGAAGACGCGCCCGTCGAGGCGCGCCGGTAACCGAAACCGGTGTAGGACTCGACACCGACGAGGGCACCGGACTGGGTCGTGTACTCGACGTCGATGACCCAGAACCTCCCGGTCCCGAGCTTGGTCGTCTTCTCGTCCGATACGGAGCGCAGGATCTGGCGCGTGGACAGGACGTCGCCGATCCGGACGGGGTCGTGGAAGACGATGGTGTTGTCGCTCATCACCGCTTCCGGGAGACCCAGACGCTCCTTCAGGTCGAAGTGGATCTGCAGCGGCAGGTGTGGGGTGTCGTGATCGGGCGCCCAGTGATGGGGCCGGAACCACACCGACAACATCGTGGGCGGCGCCACGGGTCCGCCGGTGATCGCCGCCGCCACCTCGTCGTCCCAGAAGAGGGGGTTCCCGTTCTCCACCGAGGCGCAGGTCGTCCAGATGTAGCCCCGCTCGACCGGGAACTCCCCGGCCTCCTCGTACTGGGGCACATCGATGAGGGCGCGGACCTCGGCCACGACGTCGGCGGTGGCCGTCATGCCACCACCCCCTCGGTGCGCAGCTCGGCGATGTGCGCCGGATCGATCCCGGCCCCCTCGAGCAGCTCGTCGGTGTCGGTGGCGGCCGGATCGCGCACGATCACCGGTGTCGGTAGCGGAGACATGCCGGCGAGGACGGCACCCAGCTGGCAGAAGGAACGACCGTCGGCGTCGGACGCGGCGACCACCGCCCCCCGATGGGCGAACTGGGGGTCGTGGGCGATCTCCGACACGGCCTGGACCGGCGCCACGCAGGTGTCGGCGCCCGAGAGTCTCGCCACCCAGGCGTCGCGGTCGTGCCGGGCGAAGGCGGCCGTGAAGGCGGCGCGCACCTGGTTCTGGGCGTCGTCGTCGTACTGGTGGTCGGTCCATTCCTCGCATCCGAGGGCGCGGCAGAGGTTGGCGAAGAACTTGGCCTCGATGGCGGCCACCGCCAGCCACCGTCCGTCGGCCGCACGGTAGGTGTCGTAGCAGGCGTAGCGCCCGGTCAGCACGTCGTGTCCGGGGCCGGGTTCGGCGCCGGTGGCCAGGTGCTCGTCGACGGCCAGGGACATGAGCCACAGGACCCCGTCGGCCACCGACACGTCGAGGAAGGTGCCCTCACCGGTGAGATGACGCGGACGAACAGAGCGGCGGCGATGGCCAGGGCCGCGTGCATGCCGCCGGCGGCGGCATCGGCGATGGTCGCCCCCGGGACCGGGGGCCCGCCGTCGGCCCGGGGACCGCTCGAGGCCAGGTAGCCGGAGACGGCCAGGTAGTTGAGGTCGTGTCCGGCCCATCGCCGAACGCGGGCCGTCCTGGCCGTAGCCGCTGGTCGAGCAGTAGACGATGCCGGCGTTGACGGCGCGGACGTCCTCGTAGCCGATCCCCAGGCGGTCGACGACGCCGGGCCGGAAGCTCTCCACCATCACGTCGGCGCCGGCGGCGAGGGCGAGGAAGGCGTCGCGCCCGTCGGGATGACGGACGTCGAGGTGGACGCGGCGCATCCCCCGCTGGGCGCTGTAGGCGAAGTACGGCGGCGTCACACCGGCGGGGCCGCGACCGGGCACGGCGCCGACCTTCACCACGGTGGCGCCGTAGTCGGCCAGCGAGCCGGGTGCAGCGCGCCGCGGGGCCGACGCTCGACAGGTCGAGGACCGTCACCCCGGCGAGCGGGCCAGTGGCCGGTACCGGTGGCGTCCGCCCCATCAGAAGTTCTTGGGGAGCCCGAGCTTGCGGCGGGCGATGATGTTCTTCTGGATCTCCGAGGTCGCCGCCTCCGATGGTGTCGATCACCGTGTAGCGGTAGGTCGACTCGGCCCGGCCCTCCATGGGGGCGTCGGGCGTCTTCACCCGCAGCTGGGAGCCGGGGCCGGCGATGTCCATCGACGCGCTGGCCAGACGCTTGGACAGTTCGGTGGCATAGAGCTTGTAGGCCGATGCCTCCGTCCGTGGGGGCCGCGCCACCCTGGGAGGATTCGTTGACGAAGGCGAGACCGAGGACGCGGGCCACCTCGGCCTGGGTGGCCAGCTGGGCGATGCGCTGGCGGACGATGGGGTCGTGGCGCAGTGGTGCCCCGTCACGCTCGGCGTCGGCCACGTAGTCGCACAGGACGTCGAGGCGCTGGGCGATGGGAGAGAAGGTGAACATCGTGAAGCGCTCGAGGTCGAGAGCTTCGGAGATGTACTGGAAGCCGTGGTTGAGCTCTCCCACGACATAGTCGTCCGATACGAAGACGTCGTCGAGGTAGACCTCGTTGGTGCGCTCGTCGCCCATCGTCCAGATGGCGTTGACGGTGATGCCGGGGTGGTCGAGGGGGACGAGGAAAAGCGTGATCCCGGCGTGCTTGGACGCCTCGGGATCCGTCCTGGCCCCCACCCAGTACCACTCGGCGAAGTGGGCGGAGGTGGTCCACGTCTTCTGACCGTTCAGGACGCCAGCCGTCGCCGTCACGGGTGGCCTTCAACTGCATCGACGCCGCGTCGGATCCGGCGTTCGGCTCGGAGTAACCCACGGCGAACTCGACCTCGTTGCGGAGGATCTTCGGGAGGAATTCCCGCTTGAGCCGTTCGCTGCCGTGACGGATGATCGTCTTGCCGACGATGCCGACGCCCTTGCCGATCTGGGGGCCGCCCCGCCGGGCCAGCGACTCGTTCAGGAGGTGCTCGTAGACGCCGTCGCCTTCCTGGCCCCCGTACTCCTTGGGCCAGGTGATGCCCGAGCCAGCCCTGCTCGCCCATCTGGGCCATGAAGGCCCGGCGCGCCGGGGTGTCGACGATCTGGGCCATGTTCTCCCGGGTGACGTCGAAGACCTCGGGGTCGTCGTGCTCGTCGAGGAACCGCTCGACCTCGTCCACGAAGGCGAGCTGCTCGGGCGAGAACTCGAAGTCCATTCCGGGGAGCCTCCTGAACCGGGCAGTATCTGACTGGTCGTCAGATCGAGCGCGCCATCATACGAGCGGGGACCCCGGTCCACCAGCGCCGACGCCCACGGGGCGGGGATACCGCCCGCATCGGTGCCCGCCCGGGCCCGTCGCGCTGGACCGGTCGTCCCGGAGCCGTCACGCCACGAAGGGTCGGGTCACGACTGGTTGGCGAGAAGCGTGTCGGCCCGGCAGGGCTCTCCCCGCAGCGCGCCGCAGCCGGGCAGGGCGCCGGGGGCGACGACGCCGTGGACCTCGTTCACGACGAACGAGGAACCGGCGACGGCGCCGCAGGGCCACCGTGTCCACGACTGAACCACGTGTCGCCAGGGTCTGGAAGGCCCACGACGGGCGGTCGCCGCCGGGGGCGGAGATGACGATACGCAAGCGGGTCCCGGCCCGGAAGGTGTGGGCGATGGGGTCGACGGGGATCCGGACGAGGGTGAAGCGCCCGGCCGGAAGGTTCTTCTTGTCCGAAGCCAGGTAGGTGGGGACGGGGTCCAGGGCAGTCGACGCCGAGGACAGGGTCCGGTTGGAACTGCGGAGGAAGCCCGAGGTGACGTACTCCTCCTCCGCCATGGGCGCCGTACATCCGGCCCCGTGCACACAGGTGCCATCCGGTCGGACCTCGGTCACCGTGACCTGGAGGTCCGTGACTTTCGCCGTCGACTTGAGCCTCAGGTCGAGGCTGGCGGGACCGACGATCGTCGTCGCCCTTGTGAAGACCGGTGTCTGGAAGGCGATGCCGTTGGCGGCCGGGACGGTCGTCCAGTCGTACGGAGGTTGGGCGGCCCACGGGTTGGCCGACGACGCCAGGTCGTCTCGCGGCCGGACCGCGGGGTTGGGGCGGAAGGACGCGGTGGCGTCACCGCGCGGTGGCGTCGTGGAGAGGGTGCCGTGGGCTCCGAGGTCAGTAGCGGGTCACGGTTCCGGCCGGTGGCCATGTCGAGAATCCGGCCGAGAAGGTGGGTTGGAGGGCTCCGGGGCCCAGGTTCCCGCCCCCGTTGTCGAAGAGGACCCGGACCCGGGGGTCGTGCGCGGCGAAGGCGATCTTGGCCGCGGTCACCGATGGTGCTCCCGTGAAGCGGACGGCGGGGACGGGCACCGCCGGGTCTCCTCCGGTGAGGGTCGAGTAGAGCACCGGTGCCAACACCGAAAGGGTCGGTGAGGGCGTCGGGACCTCGCCGGCGACGTAGATGTCGAGGAATTCGAGCCAACGCGAGATCGTGTCGGGACCGAGCGAATCGGTGTGGGTGCCGTTGACCATTGTCACGAAGACGTTCTTGTCCCCCTTCAGCGCCGTGATCAGCGCCGGCCACTGGGGCCCCACCTCCTCGTCCTCGAGGGAGCCGACGAGGAAGACGGGCACCGTGATGTGGCTGGCCCACCGGGCCGGCGAACGCCGGTCGAACAGATTGGGCACCCGGGCCAGACCCGGGCCGACCAGAGTCTCGAGGCCCTCGGCCTGGAGATGGAGGCGCTGGTTGGCCCGGCAGGTCGTGTCGCCGGCGGCGATCTCGGCCTTGGCCCACGGCTGTCCGCCCTGCGGGACGGGTTCGGCGTCGGTGATCCGCTGCCCGACCCAGCTCTTGGCGAATCCGTTGTTGTAGATCCCTCCCGGGTACCCGGTCGAGAAGAGGTCGTCGGTGGGGCTCAAGGGCGCGATGGCGGCCAGGTCCGGCGGGTCGGTGCCCGCCACCGGGAACTGCGAGAGCCCGGAGTACGAGATCCCGACCAGGCCGACCTTGTGGTGCAAGACCCACGGTTGGGCCCCGACCGCCTGGACGATGTCATAGCCGTCGTAGTCCGAGGGGTAGCCGAGGAGGTCGAAGGCCCCGCCCGAACATCCGGTCCCCCGCATCTGGACGCTGACGGCGACGAATCCGAGCAGCGGGGCCACGACGGCCCCCACCACGGTGGAGGTGTCCGGCAACAGCGGGTCTTTCGACGGGGCCTTGCCCTCCTCGGCATCGATCAGGCTGTGGGGAGCGGCCGTGCCGTAACCCGAGTACTCGATCACCGTCGGGAAGGGACCGTCGGCCAGGGTCTTGCCCGGTGGCAGACGGACGGTGGCGGCGATCAGGACGCCATCGCGCATCCGCACGTAGTTGAGACCGGCATGGAGATGCTGGGACGAATAGAACGACGCCGGAGGCGTGGAGTGACCGGTGGACAGGACCGAGAACGGCGCGGTGGCGCGCGATCTTGGCTCCCGTTCCGTCCCGGAAGCGGAAACCGGATCCGGGTGTGAGATTTCGGACGATGAGGCTGCCGAGCCTGTCGACCACCCCGGACCCGACCCGGGTGCCGGACCCGTCGACCAGGGTCAGGTGGGCGCCGGGGGGAGCGCCCACGACGTAGGCCTCCTCGATCGATCCGTGACCGCGGAAAGAGGCCGTCGCCACCGAGGCGCCGGCGGACGCCGCCACGGGCACGGCCGTCGCCGCGGCCACGAGACCGAGAACCACCAGGCCCGTGAGCGCCGAGTGCCTGGCCCGTCTGCCGAGGACCACGGCACCGACGTGTCGCCTGGCGGCGGTGCGCCAGCCGAACGGCTCCTTCGCCACCGGACCTCCCCCGTCGTCGGCGCTCGCGACGCGGGTCTCGCCCGCCGGGCCAGGGTAGCGGGAGTCGGCGGCGCGGTGACCGCACGTACCGGGTCTCACCGCTCGGGCAGGGCCAGCCGCATGACCACGCGGCGGGCGAGGTCGAGGCCCAGATCGGCGTCGCCCTCGAAGAGGGCACGCAGAGCCGGCGTCCACTTCGCCTCGGGGAGCACCACGAATCCCAGGTGCTCGTACAGGGGCCGGTTCCACTCGACGTCCGAGAAGGTGCAGAGCGTCACCGCCCCCATGGCATGGTCCCGGGCCCAGGCGCAGACGGAGTCGACGAGGCGCCGACCCAGACCGCCCCCCTGGAACGCCAGTCGCACCGACAGCTGAGAGAGATGGGCCTGGCCGTCGACGGGCTCGGCCAGGGCGAAGCCGATGATGGCGCCGTCGCCCGCGGCGGCGACCCAGAGCCGGCCGGCGGTGCGGGCGCCCTCCAATGTGGACGCTGCCACGGTGTCGTCGAACCCCGGTGGTACCCCGTCATAGCCGGCGTAGCGCTGATCGCCGTCGCGCTCGACGTCGCCGAGAAGAGCGATCTCGTGACGGCGGGCTGTTCGTATGACGACCTCCACAGCGCGACAGTACGGTCGGGAGACCGAAAGGAGGCGCCATGGCCGATGCCGAGCGGGTCGACGACGGGCTCCCCCGGCTCTACGCGGTGTACCTCGGCGGGGATCCCGCCCCCGGGCGCCTGGGTGAGGACCACGAGGTGGTCTTCGTGGTGACCACCGATCCTCGCGCCGCGCGGCGCGCGGCGCGGGCCAAGTGGTCGGGCCCCGACCCGAAGCCCCACGTCGACATGGTCCAGGAGCTCGACGCCGTGGACGGGTACGAGGTGGCGCTGACCCACACCGGGAGGCCCAGTGCGAAGTCGGTCGACACCACCTACGAGCCGACCCCGTCCGACGAGTGACGATGCGCGCGACTGAGACCGACCCACGCCGCCTCCCGCGTCGTCGACCCGCGCACCGCTGACAGAGCGCCGCCACCGACCGATGTCCGTCGAGAACGACGACGCTCTCTTCCACCCCGACGGCGATCTCTGGGTGCCGACCGACTTCGCCCGGGGTCCCTGGTCGCCTGACGCTCTGCACGGCGGTCCGGTGGCGGCGCTGATAGGACGGGCCGTGTCCCGATGCCCGTCCGACGAGGCGATGCACGTGGCCCGGCTGACGGTGGAGCTTCTGCGCCCGGTTCCGGTCGTGGCGCTCACCGTGACGGCGACCGTGTCACGTCCCGGTCGCAAGGTCCAACTGGTGGATGTCCGGGTCTCCTCCTCCGGTCAGGACCTGGCGTGGGGCCGCGCCCTGCGGATCCGCCGGTTGGCCGACGACGACGACGCCGCCGCCGGGCTCGCCGAGGTCACCACCTCGGGGCCTGTTCCCGGACGTGGCGCCGGGGCACCGCCGGCGCCCGACGACGGACACCGCTCGCCCGGGCCGGTGCAGGGGTACACCGCCTTCCACTCCGACGGCGCCGAGCTGCGCTTCGTGGTCGGGGAATTCGGTCGCCGCGGAGCCTCCTCCGTCTGGGTCCGCCTGGCTGTCCCCGTCGTCCCCGGTGAGGAACCCTCGTCCCTCGAGCGGGTGGCCGCGGCCAGCGACTTCGGGAACGGGGTCAGCTCCCTGTTCGACTTCCAGAACTACCTCTTCATCAACCCCGACCTGAGTGTGTTCATGGACAGACCCGCCCTCGGCGAGTGGATCTGCCTCGAAGCCCGCACGACTCTCGGAACGGCCGGGGTGGGGATGGCGGAGTGCCGGCTGTGGGACGTGCACGGGCCCTTGGGCCGGTCGATCCAGAGTCTCTTGGTCGAGAGACGGACCTGACGCGAGGCGACCTCAGACCGGTCGTTCGCCCACCAGGACCGCGAGGTCGCCGCACTGCCAGGCCACCGTGGCGTCGAAGCCCGCGGCATCCAACCAGCGCACCTGGTCGGCGATCGTGTCGGGCAGGTCGTACTCGCCGTCGACGGGCGTCACCGCGTCGGCCGCCTTGTCGGGCACCACCACGTCCCCGAGTACGAAACGCCCACCCGCCGAGAGCAGCTCGTGGACGCGCCCGAACAACTCGGCTTTGGCCGCGCTCTCGAGGTGGTGCACGGCCAGAGCGGAGACCACGACGTCGAAAGGTCCGGACGGGAGCGGGTCCTGCAAGCGGGCCACCCGCAGTTCCACCCGGGCCGCCGGCAGCGTCTGGCGGGCCATCGTCAGCATTTCGTCGCTCTCGTCCACCCCCACCAGGAAGGCCTCGTCATGCAGGGCGAGCACCCGGCCGGCCGTCTCCCCCGTCCCTGTTCCCAGATCCAGGACGCGCCGGGTCGCGACCGACTCCGTGGCTCGGGCCACGGCGTCCTGGAGCTCGTCGTAGGCGGGCACCTCGGCGCGCATCAGGGCGCGGTACGTCGCCGGGTCCCAGTGGAATTGCGCCATGCCCGACATTGTCCCTCGCCGGCGCCCCTCCGGCTGCCACCGGCACCGACGGGTCGTAGGCTCGCCGGACACCGGGCCCGCACCGGGCGGACAGGTCGCTCACGGTGGACGCGGACCACAGGGGAACAGAGGAGTCGATCGATGGGTGCCGAACCGCTGAGGGGGGCCAAGATCGTGGTGACCGGCGTCACCGGCCAGGTGGGCGAGCCGGTGGCCTGCGCGCTGGCCAAGGAGAACGACGTCTACGGGGGGGCCCGTTTCCGCGACGACAGCGCCCGGGAACGTCTGGAGGCGGCCGGCGTGCACTGCGCGTCCATCGACCTCGCCACCGGCGACGTCGGAGCGCTACCGGCGGACGCCGACTACGTCCTCAACTTCGCCGTCGCCAAGACCAACGACTGGGACGTCGATCTGCTGGCCAACGCCGGCGGGCTGGCCTGGCTCATGGAGCATCACCAGAAGGCGCGCTCGTTTCTCCACTGCTCGACCACCGGCGTCTACAAGCCGATGGGTCACCACGTCTTCGCCGAGACCGACCCGTTGGGCGACAACCACGGGGTCTGGCCCTTCCTGCGGACCTACAGCATCTGCAAGATCGCGGCCGAGGCGACGGCGAGGTGGGCGGCCCAGCGCTTCGCCCTCCCCACCACCATCGCCCGGCTCTCGGTCCCCTACGGCGACGGCGGCGGCTGGCCGGCCATCCATCTGGAGATGATGATCAACGGATCGGACATCCCCGTCCACGTCGACGCCCCGAGCATCTACCACCCTCTGCACGAAGACGACATCATCGGCATGGTCCCCGGGCTCGTCGCCGCCTCGTCGGTACCGGCCACCGTCGTCAACTGGGGCGGTGACGAGGCGGTGAGTATCGAGGAGTGGTGCCGCTACCTGTCGGAGCTGACCGGGGTCCCGTTGACGCTCGCACCCACAACCGACACCATCGACAGCGTGGACATCGACCTCACCCGCATGCACCACCTGGTGGGCACGACCACGATGACGTGGAAGGACGGGATGCGGCGCATGGTCCGCGCCCGCCACCCCGAGCTGCTGGCGGACTGATCTCAGACGCTCGGCGGCGGCGGCTGGGCCGCCCCGTCGGCCACGGTGAAGCCGTCCCCGGCGGTGTCGGGGCCCGAGGGCGTGGCGATGGGTGTCGTGCCGTCGTTGCCGAGCATCTGCACCGCCGTCAGTGTCGCGCCCGGGACGGTGGTGGTGAGAAGGGGTTCGTCAACCGGCGGCGTTCCCGGCGGGGTCTCGCTGAAGGAGCCGGGGTCGAAGACGACGTCCGACGTCTGGGCCAGTTCGGCCAGATCGTTCACGGTGTTGCAGGGGGCCGCCACACAGGGGCGCTCGTGGATGGCCTCGGCGCTCAGACCCTTGGAGCGGTAGGTGACGGTGCGTCCTGCGCTCTGGCCGGTCGTCACGTCGTCCACGGTCATGACCCACCTGTTCTTGGCCGTCTCCTGCACGGTGGCGGTGACGGTGTCTCCGACGGACAGGGTCAGGCTGAGCGGCTTCTCCGCCTGCGGCAGGACCTCGGTCCACGCGTCGTAGGAGACCTTGCGATGACCTTTGCTCGTCGTGACCATGGTCTGGATGCCCGTCTGGACCAGGGTGACGTCGCGTGGGTGCTGGTCGAAGCCCCCGACGCCGACCCAGTCGGCGGCGTACTGGGTGCCCGAGGTGCTCGACACCACAGTGGGCACGACGACGGTGTCGGTCACATCGGTGAACGTGTGCCGGGTCGTCGTCGCCTGGACATAACCGGACCAGTTCGTCGACTGGGACACGATCAGACCACGCGCCGCGTGGATCCGTGCATGTCCCGGTGCGGGCAGGAACGCCCCGTTCGCCACCGTCGCCGGGGCCGGCGCGCCGGCGAACGAGGTCCCACCGGCGGCGACGGCAAAGAACGAGGACGACACCACGACGGACGCCACGCACAGCACCAGGCGCTTCACGACACAGACCCCCCGAGCCCTTGGAGCCCACCGCGACGGCCGTGGTCGGCAGCCGGAGACCGGTGGGACGATCCAGGAAAAGCTACACGGCTGTCATCAACGGTCGACCAACCGTGCGCCAACGGTTGTCCCCTGCGAACGAACCGTCCTACCAACGATGTCCGGCGAACCGTGTACCGCACTCGGTGGCAACGGCGGTTGCCATCATGCGTCGCCCAGGCGGTCACTCGGGTCGTAGTACAGCTCCTGCTGGGAGATCAGACCGTCGCGGTAGCGGTAGACGACGACGTAGACCGATCGCAGCCGCCGCCCGCCGGCGGCGAAATCGAAGAGAATCCGGGTGTAGGCACTGTCGGCGCCGATCACGGCGCGCTCGTCGAGCGCGTAGTCGACGTCGGTCAGCCCGGTGATCGTCAGCTGGATGAACTCCAGGGTCGGACCCCGACCCTCGATCCGTCGCGGCCATCCGAACAGGCGGGTGGTCGGACTCAGGTAGACGACGTCGTCATGGTAAAGGTGCCACGCCCCGGAGATGTCGCCGGCCCGAAAGGCGGCGGCGAACACCGTCTCCTGATCGTCGATCGCCTCGAGGGTGACAGTGGCCGGTGTCATCGTGATCGGTGTCGGGCTCGTCTCGGTCGCCGAAGAGACCGCGTCAGAGCAGGTGGATATGCGACAACGGCCAGAAGCCGAAAACGGCGCGACCGACGATCAGTGATTCGTCCACCGGCCCGTAGTCCCGACTGTCGTCGGAGAAGCCCCGGTTGTCACCCATGACGAAGATCTCACCGGCGGGGATCTTCTGTGTCCGGATGGCCGGTCCCGGATTGGCCCGGGCGCTGGCCGTCAACCACGGCTGGTGGATGACCTTGCCGTTGATGAGGACCTCTCCGTGCGGACCCGAGGAGATCGTCTCGCCGGGCAGGCCGATGACGCGTTTGACCAGATCCTGGACCATCAAGGCGGCGAGCTCCTTGGGCGGAGTGGCGAAAACCACCACGTCCCCCCGGTGCACGGAATGAAGGTGGTAACTGAGCTTGTCCACCAGGATCCGGTCACCGATCATCAACGTCGGGATCATCGACCCCGACGGGATCGAGTAGGTCTGGACGACGAATGTCCGCAGCCCGATGGCCAGACCGAGCGCCACGAGCAGGACCACCATCCACTCGACGATCCATCGGCTCCGCCGCGGTCGCTTCTCGTGGCCCGGTGTGCCCACATGATCGTCGAGGTCACTGGCCACGGGATGACAAGGCTACTCGGGCATCTCCGGTGGCCCGCCCCCGCTCAGGGCTCGGAGCCGGCCGCCTCGGGTCCGACGGCCTCGTCGGCGCGCACCGCCGCGTTCTGTCGGGGGCGGCGGCCGCTCATGCTGGCCATCACGGCCCGGACATCGGAGGCACCGCTGCACAGAGCGACCAGGTCGGTCGACATCTGGAGATGGACCCGCATCCCCATCATCTCCCACGCCCTCTTGAGCCCGGCCTTCGTGGCCAGGATGGTGGTGAGAGGCATCTGGGCGATGGTGCGGGCGATGTCCTCCACGGTGGCGTCGAGATCGGCCCGGGGCACCACGCGGTTGACCATCCCCCAGTCGAGCGCCTGGGTGGCGTCGATGGTGGGCGCCAGGAACAGGTATTCGGCGGCCCGTTTGAAGTTCATGAGCACCCAGGGCTCGATCATCGTCTGGGCGCCGGGCAGCCCGAATCCCTGGGGTAGCGGCATCTGGAAGTAGGCGTCGTCCGACGCGATGGTCAGGTCGGTCAAGAGGCCGTACACGGTCCCGCCGCCCACGCAGTAGCCGTGGACCTGGGCGATCGTGGCCTTCGGGAATTCCCACAGGCGCAACGGTGGCCAGAGGAAGAGCCCGTAGTGGTGGTGTTTCCACGTCCGCTCCGGCGTGGGCCCCGTCGTGGGATAGACCTCGCCCATCTCCTCGGGTCCCACGATGGCGTGGCCGGCACAGAATCCCTCGCCGTTCGCCTTCAACACCAGGACCTTGACCTCGTCGTCGCGGTCGGCGAGCTCCAGTGCCTCGTCCATGTCCCATACCTGTTGGGCGGTCTGGATATTGGCTTTCTCGGGGACGTTCAGGACGATGCGGGCGACGGGCCCGTCCTTTTCGTAGACGATCGTCTCGAATGGCACGCGCTCCACAAACCACCCTCCCTGTCGGCTCCGGGGGCCCGGACGTGATCGCCCCGGCCGGGGCATGATGCTATGGCCTCGGTATCGTTGTCACATGACCGCCACCGACGTTCTCGCCACCGACGCCGCCGAGCTCGTCCGGCTGCGCCTCGAGGAGCTCCTCGCCACCCATGATCCGGCGACGACACCGGCCACGGAGTTCGCCGGCGCCCGCTTCGACGCCGGGTTGGCCTGGGTGTGGTTCCCCGACGGCTACGGCGGGCTGGGCGTGAGCCCCGACCTGCAGGGGATCGTCGAGCGCCGCCTCCGCCACGTCGGTGCCCCCAACGATGTCGAACGCAACGTCATCGGCTTCGGGATGGCGGCTCCGACCATCCTCACCCACGGCACCGACGATCAGCGCCGGCGTCTGCTCCGTCCCCTCTTCACCTGCGAGGAGATCTGGTGCCAGCTCTTCAGCGAGCCCGGTGCCGGCTCCGACGTGGCCGGACTGGCTACGCGCGCCGTCCGGGACGGCGACGAATGGGCGGTGAACGGCCAGAAGGTGTGGACGACGCTCGCCCACACGGCCAAGTGGGGACTCCTCCTGGCCCGCACCGACCCCGAGGCCGAGAAGCACCGCGGCATGACCTACTTCGTCGTCGACATGCAGGCACCGGGGGTCGAGGTCCGACCCCTGCGCCAGATGACGGGGGAGGCCGAGTTCAACGAGGTCTTCTTCACCGACGTCCGCATTCCCGACAGCGCCCGTCTCGACGCCGTCGGCGCCGGGTGGAGGGTAGCCATGACCACCCTCATGAACGAGCGCGTGGCCATCGGCGGTGGCGTCGCAGCGCGCAATTCCGGACCTATCCACGAAGCGCTGGACATCTGGCGACAGCGCGGCGGCGGGACCGCGGCCGAACGCGACCGGCTCGTCCGCCTCTGGGTGGAGGCCGACGTGGCCCGTCTCACGAACATGCGGGCACGCGAGCTGCGCCGGGCCGGAACCCCCGGTCCCGAGGGATCGGTGGCCAAGCTCATCGGGGCCGAGCTCAACAAGGACATCTACGACTTCTGCGTCGACCTCCTCGGTATGACGGGCACCCTCTACCCCACCCACTACGAGATGCGGCGGCCCGAGCGCGCCGGCAACTTCGGCGACGTCCGCCACTCGTTCCTGCGTTCGCGGGCCAACTCCATCGAAGGGGGGACCTCCGAGATCATGCGCAACATCCTCGGCGAAAGGGTCCTCGGCCTGCCCGGCGAGCCCCGCGTCGACAAGGGCGTCCCCTGGTCGCGCGTACCCCACAGTTAGACATCCCACGGCTCCAATTTGTCAAGCAGCGTCAGCGAGTGGGGCAATTCGGTGGCCCCAGGCGATGGTCTCGTCATAGGTCGCATGGTGTTCGAGGCAGCCGTGAAGGATCCCCACGAGGCGGTTGCCGAGGGCTCGGAGGGCAGCGTGATGGGTGTCCCCAGCCGCCCGGCGGTTGTCGTAGAGGGCTCGAGCTCCTGGTGAGGCGCTGATGGCAGCGAAGGCCCACATGTAGATGGCGTCGGCCAGGCGGTGGTTGCGGACATAACGGGCCAGCACGGTCCGCTTGGTTCCGGAGGCCCGGGTGATCGGTGACGTGCCGGCGTAGTTCTTGCGAGACTTGGGGGTGCAGTAGCGGTGGCGGATTCAACCAGTGAGCGCAACGACCTCGGCAAACTTCTCTGATGGTGTCATATAACCGAGCGTCTTGCGAGGTCGTCCGTTGAGGCTGCGTTGGATGCGCACAAGGTCTTCGGCGCTATGGACGGAGAGATCAGTGGTCTTGGGCATGTATTGGCGCAGCAGTCCATTGGTGTTCTCGTTCGAACCACGCTGCCAGGGTGAGTGGGGATCGCAGAAGTAGACCGGGATACCGGTCGCCACCGTAAAGCTGTTGTGGCGGACCATCTCTTTGCCTTGGTCCCAGGTGATCGAGAGGGCCAACTCCTCGGGCAAGGTGGCGATGGCCTTGATCATCGCCTTCTCCACGGCTTTGGCCCCATAATCACCGGGCAGGTGGAGGAGCAGTACCAGGCGTGTCGTTCGTTCAACCAACGTGCCGACGGCCGATTCGTTCTTGGCCCCGATAATCAGATCGCCCTCCCAGTGCCCGGGCACGGCCCGGTCAGCGACCTCGGCGGGGCGTTCGCTGATCATGACCATCCCGGGGATCTTGCCCCGCCCATTTCTCGGGCCCTGGTGGCGACGGGCGATGCGTCCCGAACGCAAGCAGCGGGCCAGCTCACGGCGCAGCTCACCACGACCCTGGACGAAGAGGGACTGGTAGATCGTCTCGTGGCTCACGTGCATCATCGGATCGTCGGGGAAGTCCAGGTGCAAGCGGGCCGAGATCTCCTGGGGCGACCACATTTCCTCGAGCCAGGCGCTGACCTGGGCCACCAGGGCCGGATGGGCCAGTTTGGGGGCCTTCGGACGCTTTGCCGCTTCTTTGGCCCGACAAAAGCCCTTCCAGGCTCCGTAGTGCTCGACCCCCCCGTTGGCGGCCACTTCCCGAGTGACCGTCGAAGGCGCTCGTCCGAGTCGGCCGGCGATCGACGTCATCGATTCACCCTGCCGCAGCCCGATCATGATGTCCTCGCGCTCTTCTGCGCTGAGGCGCCCGGGAGCCGGTTCCCAGCCATCTGGTCTCCCGGGCCTCACCTGCTTTTGATAGCGGGTGGCACGGGCCAAATCCAGACTGACATTGAGCTCTCTGGCGATCTCCTTGAACTTCATGCCCTTGGACCTGAGACGACGGGCCATCTGCTTTTGCCCAACGGTCATGACGTGCGCACCCATCTGGGTCCTCCTTGGTCAGGGCAACGAAGCGTTGCCTCCAGACCGAGGTGTTGCGTGGACCCCTTGAATCCGCCGGTTCGGCTCATCGCCGAACTCGCCCAGCACCCGGGCGCCGAGGATGATCCCCAGTCCTGGCAGGGAACGGATCACCTCTGCGTCCGGGTGCTTCTCAAAACCCGCTTCGAGCTCCTCGGTCAGAGCGTCGATCTGGGCGACCATGGTGGCGATCACGGCCACGCTGGCCGTCACCGATGTCCCCATCGCCGTCGACACCGCAGAAGGCATGCCGAGTTGGTCGGAGCGCAGAGCCGTTTGGATCTCGACCGCCCGGTCGTCGAGTCGGCGCTGGCGGCCGCCACGACGCAACGCAGCCGCGATCTTCGAGCGCGACAGGGCCTTGCCCAGCTCCGGAGTGGGCGCCATCCGAAGCACTTCCAGGGCGTCGCTGTTGGTCAAATCGTCGAAGGCGACCAGCGCTGCCGGGTAGAACTCACGAAGGGTCGAACGCAACTGGTTCGCCTGGCGCATCCTGGACCAGATCATCGTCTGATGGGCCCGGGCCAGCACTTTGACCGCCTGCACCGTCTCTGTGTCGGCGGCCACCAGCCGGTGATTGTGCCGGTCGGTGCGAACCATGTCAGCCAGCACCTTGGCGTCGCCCGGGTCGGACTTCGCCCCTGAGGTCGAGTGGCGGTCCCGATAGCGCGACGTCGACATCGGGTTGACGGCGAAGACCTGATAACCGGCCGCCAAGAGCGCTGTCACGAACAGGCCCCGGTCGGTCTCGATCCCTATGACGACCTCACCCGGCTCCTCGACGTGCTCACCGACCAGATCATGGAATCGGGCGATTCCCTCCACTCCCTCCGGAAGTCGACCCAATCCCAGCCGCTTGCCATGCTCATCCTCCACGCACACGTCGTGGTGGGCCTCAGCCCAGTCCACCCCTACAAAGATCATCTGGGCTTCCTCCCTCGTTTGACCGGCATCAACACGAGCCCGAGGACCCCAGCAGCCTCCTAATGGGACGCTTCTATGTTCTGTCAAGGGGCGATCGGCATCGCCTCGAGTTGGCGGAACAACTGACGGGCGACGTAGCGCTTCAGGCAACGCTTGATCTCCCGGGTGGTCTTGCCCTCGGCCAGGCGCCGGGCCACATAGACCTTCGTGGTGGGGTCCTGGCGCATCCGGACCATCACCACGGTGTGCAGAGCACGATTGAGTTGACGGTCGCCACTGTGATTCAGCCGGTGTCTGATGGTCTGGCCCGACGAGGCCGGGACGGGAGCGACGCCGGCCAGCTGGGCAAAGGCCGCTTCGGAGCGGACCCGTCCCCGGTGCGACCACGACACGATCACCTGGGCGGCGACCACGGGGCCTATTCCGACCTCTTCCAGGAGTGCGGGCACGACCTGACGCACGAGCGCCTCGAGCTGGACCTCGAGCTCCGCAGCCTCGCGCTCGCAGGCCAGCGCCCGCCGTGCCGTCGCCCGCATGGCCATGGCCGTGGCGAACTCCTCGGCATTCTGGCGGGTCGATCCACGCAGGGCGGCGCAGGTGTCGAGGAGGCGACCGAGCGTCAGCTCTCGAAGCTGTTCGCGCAGACCGTCGGGGGCGCTCACGACCAGGGCGTGAAGTGCGGCGATGGCCCGCGTGCGGAACTCGATGGCCTGCGCCCTGGTAGTGAGCAGGACACGGATCGCCTCACGCTGGCCTCGGCACCGAGGTTCGCCGGCCCGGTCGCCGGACAGCACCTCCCGGGCGGCGCGCACGGCATCGATGTCATCGCTCTTGGCCCCGGCCCGCCGGGCCGGACGTTTCGGCCGGTCCACCTCGATGACCCTCTCCTGGCGACCGAGCAGGGCGGTCGTCAGACCGGCTCCGAAGCTGCCGGTGCCCTCGATGGCCCACAGCCGGGTCTGGCCGTGCCTCTCTGCGAATGCGACCAGGCGGCGATAGCCCTTCGGATCGGCCGGAACGGTCACCTGCTCCAAGACCGCTCCGGCCGGGCTCAAGGCGGCCGCCGTGTGAGTGAGCTTGTGGGTATCGACACCAATGACGACGTCGACGTGGTCTGCCAACATGGAATCGCTCCTTTGCCAAGGGGAGTAGTCGTTGTCGGTTCCGGTCCGAACGACGCTGTGGCAGGACTGTGAGGGGTCACGCCGAAATGGCGGACAAGCTTCTGATCAGGCCAACGCACGGCGACCGGGCCGGTGCCGGCAGCGCGAGCGGACATGTCCCATTCAGGGCACCAAGAGGGGCCGATCAGTATTTGGGTCACGCTCGCACCACCAACACCAAGCCTCGGGCCCCGGTGTCCGGGACCGGTGGATCGCAAGACTCACAATCAGTGCTCGAGGCACGACATCCCACCAGCCGTCACGGGAACCTCACCGACCAGCCGGGGCACGATCTAACCGTAGGGCTCAGGGCCCGGGGTACAACAGTGCTCACCTGATGGCGGCTCGGTGACCAGACTCACCCAGTAATGGAGCGAGTAGGTCGATCCCCATTAGGGCACCGGTACTCTTCGGCGGTGCACTGGCCGGAGGATGACGTCGCCAAGGGGGTGCGCGAGCGCCGTTTCGACGTCGAGCGCGAGGGACGGACGATACCGGGCCTGCTCTGGACACCGCCCGACGCCGACGGACCCCGACCGCTCGTCCTCATCGGCCACGGAGCCTCGGGCAGCAAGCGCCAGGACTACGTCGTGGCCCTCGGGCGCCGCCTCGTCCGACACCTCGGCTACGCGGCCGCCGCCATCGACGGCCCCGTGCACGGCGATCGCCGTACGGGTCGTGGACCGGGCCCCGACCGAACCTTCTTCGACTTCGCTCAGCTCTGGGCGTCCGACCCCACCATGACCGACGCCATGGTCGGCGACTGGCGGGCCACCCTCGACGCGCTCGGGGCCGAGCCGGACATCGGCACGGGCCCGGTGGGCTACTGGGGATTGTCCATGGGCACGATCCTCGGCCTGCCCCTCGTCGCCGCCGAACCCCGCATCGCCGTGGCCGTGCTCGGCCTGATGGGACTCACCGGACCGACGAGGTCCCGCATCGCCACCGACGCGCCCAACGTCCGATGCCCGGTGCTCTTCCTCATGCAGTGGCACGACGAGCTCTTCCCCCGCGAGATGGTCGAGTCGTTGTTCGACGCCCTGGGGAGCACCGACAAACGCCTGCACGCCCATCCCGGCCAGCACGGCGACGTCCCCCCCGAGGAGTTCGAGGCGTCCGAGCGTTTCCTGGCCCTCCATCTCGGCCGCTGAGCGCCGGACGGCGTGACGCCGGTGGCGCACCGGCGCCCACCGACGGGGGCCGTCACCGCGCCAGCGAAGCGGCGGCGCGCGCCGCCAGGGCCACCAAAGTGAGCGTCGGCCCGTATCCGGCCGACGTCACGAAGACCGACGAATCGGCCACCACGACGTTCGGAAGTCCGTGCATCCTCCCCTGGGCGATCCACCACCGAGGAGGAGGGGTCGGTCCCCATCCGCGTCGTCCCCATGACATGGCGGCTGGCGGGGATGGCCGATAGGGGGCCCCGGTAGTCGGTGCTGGCACCGCCGAACGGCGACGTGACGGAGGCGCCCGCCACCAACGGTGACGTCGTCGTGGCCGTCCACGTCGCCCCCATGTCGTCGAGGACGTCCATATGGCGCGGTCCGTGGTGGGCGGAGGCGACGAGTTCGTGACGGTGCGGCCGGTAGGTGATCCGGGCCACGGGGAAGCCCCGCACGTCGCGGATGGTCGGGTCGAGATCGACACGGTTGGTGGGCTGCGGCAGATCCTCGCCCTGCATGATGAAGGCCCACAGCCGGTCGCGCAGGGGCGACGCGGCCATGAGCTTCTTGTGGGAAGGGCCCCACGGGTAGAACTGGGCCTCCATAACGGGATGGCCCCCTCCCCCGTGCTCCACCATCCCGCCCCGGATCCAGGGCAGCCCGGCGGCGCGCGCCGCGGCACGGGCGGCATCGTCGACGAGCATGCAGTCGTCGTGGACGTGGGTCACCGACCGGCCCCGGTGGGCGTGGAGGCGCTCGGGCATGATCCCCACGTTCATCGTCTGGAAGTGCATCATCAGATACCGGCCGACGAGCGGGTGCTCGATCCCCGACAACAGCAGCAGGCGCGGCGTCTCGATCGCCCCGCCGGCGACCACGACGTGACGGGCGCTCATCGTCCGGGTCACCCCGTCCGGGCCGATGACGTCCACACCGGTGGCCTCGCGCCCGTTGGTCCTCAGCCGGGAGACGAAGGTCTCCGACACAAGCTCGGCCCGACCCGTGGACAACGCGTGCTGCAACAGGGCCACCGGGTCACCCTTGGCGTGGATGGGGCACCCGAAGATAGGCACAGTGCCCGCAGTTGTTGCACGCCGGCCGGCCGTCGTAAACGATCGAATTGGCCGCCGTCGGCGCCGCGTACGGGTGGAGGCCCTGACGCTCGGCCGCCGCTGACGACAGCACGGCCCCGTACATCGGGGCCCCCGATGGCATCGGGTAGGGCCCCGAGCGCCAAGCGGCGAAGGGATTTGCCCCCGCCGTCCCGGCCACGCCGATCAGCCGTTCGACCTCGGCGTAATACGGCTCGAGCTCGTCGTAGTCGACCGGCCAATCGGCCACCGCCGCGTCCTCGATCGGACCGTACGTGCTCAGCAGTCGGAAGTCCTCGGGCCGAAAGCGCGGCACCTTCCCGTCGGCGTGCGTCCCACCCCCGCCCACCGTGGAGGGGATCGAATTCACGGAACCCACGTAGGAACGCTCGCCCTGATCCTCACCTGTCCGAAACGTCCGCGGCTCGATGAGGGGATCGGGCCCGAGGAAGTGCCGGTGCAGGAACTTGATCTCGTCGTTGGAGTAGTCCTGGGCCAACCGGCCCGGATCATCAGGGTCGATGAGGTGATTCCGGCCCTTTTCGATGATCGTGACCGTCCACCCCGCCCGGGTGAGGATGTCGGCGGCGGTGGCACCGCCCGGGCCGGAACCGACGATGATGGCGTCGACGGTCACGGGCCGGAGACCTCGGCGTCGGTGAACCCCCGGGGCTGGACGTCACCGAGGAAATCGATCGCCTCCCAGGCCACCGTGTCGCGGTTGCCGCCGTACTCGGGTGCCCCGTACATCCCTTCGCAGCAGTGCTCGTAGAGAATTGTCGTGAACTCGTCCTCGGCCCGCAGGCGTGCGTCCTGCTCCTCGCCGCTCACGTCACGGAAGTCGGAGCCCAGCGCGGCGAGGCCGTCGCGGTAGATCTGCTGCCACCCGACCACCGGTCCGTTGAATTCGCGTTCGGGGATCCCGAGCGATCCCTCGATCCGCATCCGCCACGCCAGCTCGTCGAACGGCCCGAGCCGGTGGAAGGTGGCGAACCCCGGCGGACCGCCGAAGCGTCCCGACGTCGGGCCCCCGGCCCAGATCCTCGGGGGGTCGACCAGGAAGGCGCCGAGCATCCCGTCGATGTACTCGGGCACACCGGCGTCGACGGCCCCGGCGGTCTCGTCGGCGGGGATGAGGCGTTCGCACGCGGCGGAGAGGGTCCGGTATTCGTCGTCGTTCAGCCAGATCGGCATCAGGGGCACCGTCGTCCACGGGCACCGCCGAGATCGCCGCGGCGCGCCGCCGACGGGATCCCACCCCGCCGCATCCGGCCCCGGCGGGCCCCGATCCCTGACACGGGCGTCACCGTAGCAGCGGCCGCACGAGGGCCCGCATCGCCGCGACGCCCGCCCGTCGTTAGTGTCGCCGCCATGCCACCGGCCCACCGGACCTGACGGTGCACGTCGCCGCGTTGGAGATCGAGTTGCAGCTTCCCGACAGCGGCTCGCTCAAGGAGAAGCGGTCCGTGGTCCGTCACCTCCTCGAGACCTCCCGGCGGCGCTTCGGCGTCTCGGGCTCCGAAGTGGACCATCACGACCTCCGGCAACGGGCCGTCCTCGGGTTCGCCTTCGTGGCTCCGACGGCCGGCCGGGTCGAGGAGGTGCTCGACCGGGTGGAGCGGTTCGTCTGGTCCGAACCCCGGGTCGCCGTTCTCTCCAGCGCGCGACACTGGCTCGATCTTGAACCCTGACCACTCCCCCCGGTGGTGACGCCCCCGTCGGTGCCGACGCCGTCGACCTCCAGGCGACGGTCGACCTGGTTGGCGTCCTCGATCCACGGGTACCAGCGGGCGTGGCTCAGCGCCGACGTGGTGGCGGGCGTGACTCTCCTCGCCATCGCCGTGCCCGAGCAATTGGCGACAGCCCGCCTGGCCGGCATGCCGCCCATCACCGGCTTCTACGCTTTCGTCGCCGGAACCGTCCTCTTCGCCCTACTCGGCTCGAACCCCCAGATCTCGGTGGGCGCCGACTCCACCATCGCCCCCCTCTTCGCCGTGGGCATCGCCCACCTGGCCTCCACCGGTTCGCCCGCCTACATCGCCCTCGTCAGTCTGCTGGCGGTGGTCGTGGGAGTCCTCGTGGTCCTGGTCGGACTGCTCCGACTGGGCTGGATCGCCGAGTTCCTCTCCGCGCCGATCATCTCCGGTTTCCTGGCCGGGGTGGCCGTGATCATCATCGTCCACCAGTTGACCGACCTGTTCGGCCTCCGCCCGACCTCGGGGTCGACCGTCCACCGGGTGATCGATGTGGCCCGGCACGTCGGCTCCACCAACGGCTGGACACTCGGGATCGGACTGGCGGTCTTCGCCGTGGTCCTCACGGCCGAGCGGATCAACAAACGCGTCCCCGGTGCTCTCGTCGCGCTCGTCGGATCGACGGTGGTGGTGGCGACCGCCGGCCTCCACGCCCGCGGTGTCGCCGTCCTCGGCACGCTGGCCCACGGTGCACCGCGCGTCGGCCTCACCCACCTCTCGTGGTCATCGCTCGGCCATGTCCTGCCCGTCGCCGCCGTGGTGGCCCTGGTGGTGGTGAGCCAGTCGGCCGCCACCACCAGCGCCTTCGCCTCCCAGGGTGGATACGACGTCGACGTGGGCCGCGACTTCATCGGCGTCGGCGCCGGCAGCGTCGCCTCCGGTCTCGTCGGTTCCTTCGCCGTCAACGCCAGCCCCGCCCGCACCGCCGCGGTGGCCTCGACCGGGGGCCGGACGCAGGTGGCCGGGCTCGGTGCCGCCGTCTTGATGGTGGCCCTGATCCCCGCCGCCGGGCTCCTCACCGATGTACCCCTCGCCACCCTGGCCGCCGTCCTCATCTTCATCGCCACCCGGATCTTCCACGGCAGGGACCTGCTTCGCATCCTGCGCTTCGACCGCTGGGAGTTCGCCCTGGCCCTGGTGACGCTCGTCGTCGTCGCCGTCGTGGGCGTCGAGCAGGGCATCGCCGTCGCCGTCGGGCTCGCCATCCTCGACCGCACCCGGCTCAGCGCACGACCGAAGACCTTCGTCCTCGGACGCATCCCGGACACGACCAGTTGGGAGTCGGTGGACGGTCCCCACAACGCCACCGTCGTTCCCGCCGTCGTGGTCTTCTTCTTCGGCGCCCCGCTGTACTACGCCAACGCCGGCTTCTTCCGCCTCAAGGTGCATGGCGCGCTGGCGGCGGCGTCGCCTCCGGCCCGGCTCCTCGTCCTCGACGCCGTGGCCATGAGCGACATCGACTACACCGGCGCGCGTGTGTTGGCCCAGGTCCTCGACGAGCTCGGCCGCACCCACGTCACCGTGGCCGTGGCCCGGGCGATCGCCGGTGCACCGAAGAACTTCGCCCGCAGCGGGCTCCTCGACCGCATCGGGCGCGACCACTTCTTCCCGTCCGTGGACGAGGCCGTTCTGGCCCTCGGGCCGGACGCCGCCGCGTCGGCGCCGACCATGCCGCCGCCCTGACCGGCTGCCGATCCACTCCCCCGACGAGGATGGTACGTGACCGCGCCTCCGATTAGAGTACGATACCGTATCGTTTAAGAACTGCCCGGCCGACGCCGAAAGGAGAGAGATGCGCCCCGCCCCGACCGCCCGGATCGACGAGACCGAGCATCACGGTGGGCGCCCGCTCGACGCCTCGCGCGACGTCGCCCTGCGGGACGCGGCGCTGGATCTGTTGGCCGAGATCGGGTACGACCGCCTCACCATCGATTCGGTCGCGGCGCGCGCACACGCCAGCAAGACGACGATCTACCGGCGCTGGTCGGGCAAAGCCGAGCTCGTCGTCGACGCCCTCAACTCTCTGAAGGGATCCCCTCCGGTGCCCGACACGGGGACGCTGCGCGGCGACCTCGAGGCGATGGCCCACGGTGCCACGAGCACCGACAACCGGTTCGATACCCAGCTGATGATCGGTCTCATCACGGCACTGGCGCGCGACGCCGAGCTTCGTCAGGTCTTTCGCGAGCGGTTCGTCGATGCAAAGATGGCCGACCTCAAGAAGGTTTTCGAACGGGCGGTCGCCCGGGGCGAGGTGGCGGAGGATCGCAATCTGGACCTCCTGGTGTCGCTGTTTCCCGCCCTCATGATTCATCGCCTCCTGACCTCCGATGAGACGGCCGACGCGCTGTTCACCGATCAGGTTGTGAACGACGTCATCCTGCCGCTGGCCACGGCGCCGACAGACAGGACGACCCGCAGCGCTCCCCGACACGGTCGCAGCGCGCCGACGTCATGACGACGACCGTCCCCGAACGCACGAACAGCAACACCGCCGGGAAACATCTGGGTCTCGCCCTCGTCGTCATCTCGGCGGCCCAGCTGATGATCGTGCTCGATGCCACCATCGTCAACGTGGCCCTCCCCACCATTCACAAGAACCTGCATTTCTCGACCGGGAACCTCCAGTGGCTCATCACCGCCTACTCGTTGACGTTCGGAGGACTGCTGCTCTTCGGCGGCCGCACCGGCGACCTCTACGGCAAGCGGCGGATGTTCATGGTCGGGATCTCCATCTTCGCCGCCGCCTCGCTGCTCGGAGGTCTGGCCACGAGCGACGTCTGGCTCATCATCACCCGCGGTCTCCAGGGTGTGGGCGGCGCCATTGCCGCCCCCACCGCCCTGTCGCTGATCGCCACCAACTTTCCCGAGGGCCCGCCCCGGAACCGGGCCATGGGCGTCTACGCGGCGATGTCCGGCGCCGGTGGCGCCGTCGGCCTGCTTCTCGGTGGCATCCTCACCGACCTGGTGTCGTGGCGATGGATCTTCTTCGTCAACGTGCCCATCGCCGCTCTGGTTCTCTTCCTCGCCCCCCGCGCCCTCAACGAGTCGGAGACGACGACGGGCCATCTGGACGTGCCCGGCGCACTCACCGTGACCGCGGGAATGCTGTCCCTCGTCTACGGACTGTCGAATGCGTCCAGCCACAGCTGGGGGAGCCCCGGAACGGTCGTCCCGTTGGGCATCGCCGTAGTGCTCCTCGTGTCGTTCGGCTTGGTCGAGACGCGGAGCTCCGAACCGTTGATGCCCCTGCGGATCTTCGCCAACCGCAACCGCTCCGGTGCGTACGCCATGATGTTCTGCGTCGGTACCGCCGTCTTCTCCATGTTCTTCTTCCTCACCCAGTTCCTCCAGAACGTCCTCGGCTGGAGTCCGATCAAGACAGGAGTGGGCTTCCTCCCCATGACGGCGGGGATCGTCGTGGCTGCCAACGTCTCGGCCCGCCTGGTCGGTCGCATCGGGATCCGGCTGCCACTGCTCATCGGGCCAGCCGGTGCCGTCGTCGGACTGGCCTGGCTGTCGCGGCTCACGGTGACGAGCGGGTACCTGGACATTCTGGGTCCGCTGCTGATCATTTCGATCGGCATGGGGCTCGCCTTCGTCCCCCTCACCCTGACCGCCGTCGCCGGCGTGGATCCACGCGAGACCGGCCTGGCATCGGCATTGCTCAACACCAATCAGCAGGTCGGCGGGGCACTGGGCCTCTCCGTCCTGGCCACCATCGCCATCGATGCGACGAAGAGCAGGGCCCAGAGTCTGGGCGCGGCGGTACCCGGTCACGCCACCCGAGCGGCAGTCGCCATCGCCACCACACACGGCTACACCACCGGCTTCGAGGTCGCCGCCGGTATCGCCTTGACCGGACTGCTCGTGTCCGCCCTGGTAATACGGGTGGCGCCGTCGAAGGATCACGACCTCGCCCCCCAGGGCACCGCGCCGTAGACAGCCGGCCGGTCCCGCCACACTCACATTCCGAGGAGTCTCCGTCATGCGTGCTCTTGCCACCTGGTGTGTCCGCCACCGTCGTCTGGTCCTGTTGTTCTGGGCATCGGCCCTGATCGCCGTCACCCTGATCTCCCGGGCGGCGGGCAGCGACTACTCGAACAGCTTCTCGTTGCCCAAGACCGAATCGTCCGACGCCATCGCGCTTCTCCAGGCGGCATCGCCACGGGTATCGGGCGACGTCGATCAAATCGTCTTCGGCACCTCGGGGACCTCGAGCGTGACGGATCCGGCGGTCGAGGCCCGCGTCAACGCCATGTTGGCCAGGGTGGCGGAGGTTCCCCATGTCACGAGCGTCGTCTCACCCTACGGACTCCAGGGCACCGCCCGGGTGAGCAGGGACCACACAGTTGCCTTCGCCACGGTGACTTTCGACAAGCAGGCGCAGAACCTGTCGACCGCAATCGCCAAAGACCTCGTGAACACCGCCACCTCGGCCGATGCCCCCGGACTGCACGTCGCCGTGGCGGGCCAACTGGCCGAGGAAGCGGTCAGGCCGTCGTTCGGCGGGACGGGGATCGGGGTCCTGCTCGCCGGCATCGTTCTGCTGCTCGTCTTCGGGTCCCTGTTCGCCATGGCCCTCCCGCTCATCTCGGCCCTGGCCTCGCTGGGCACGGCGGTCGGGTTGATCGGATTGCTCAGCCATGTCATGAAGATGCCGGAGTTCTCCACCACCCTCGTGCTCCTGATCGGTCTCGGTGTCGGAATCGACTACGCGCTCTTCATCGTGACCCGACACCGGCAAGGCCTCATCGCCGGCCATGATCCCCAATCGTCGATCGTGAACGCGGTGAACACCTCGGGACGGGCCGTCTTGTTCGCCGGCATCATCGTCTGCATCGCCCTTCTCGGGATGTTCGCCCTGGGTGTCTCCTTTCTCTACGGGTTGGCCGTCGCCGCCGCCTTGGGCGTCGCCCTCACCATGATCGCCGCCCTCACCTTGTTGCCGGCACTCCTCGGGTTCATCGGTCCGCGCGTGCTGTCACGACGTCAGAAGGCGAACCTGGCCGCGAACGGACCGCGTATCGTCGGCGCCGGCACGAAAGGGTTCTGGCCCCGGTGGGCGGACCTCGTCCAGCGCCGGCCGGTCGTGCCCGCCGCCATCGCCCTGGTGTGCGTCGTGGTCATCGCCCTTCCCTTCTTCTCGCTGCGCCTCGGCTCCGCTGACCAGGGCAACGACCCTGTCGGGTCGACGACCCGACAGGCGTACGACATGCTCGCCAAGGGCTTCGGGCCGGGGTTCAACGGACCTCTCGAGCTGGTGACCGTCGTGCACGGCAACGCCGACAGCCGGGCGCTCGCCCGGGTGGTCACCGACGTCGGCGCGCAGCCGGGGGTGGCGAGCGTTGCGCCTCCGGTGCTCATCCCCACCCACGACGGCGCTGACGTGGCGCTCATCGACGTCTACCCGGCCAGTGCGCCGCAGGACGCGGCGACGACCAATCTCGTCTACCACCTCCGGCAGCAGACCATCCCGGCGGCGGAGTCGGGCTCGGGCCTCACGGTCCTGGTGGGCGGGACGACAGCCATCTTCATCGACTTCGCCCACGTGCTGTCGGCCAAGCTCCCCCTGTTCATCGGTCTGGTCGTCCTGCTGTCGTTCCTGCTGCTCTCGGTGGTCTTCCGCAGCGTCGTCATCCCTCTCGTCTCGGCCGCCATGAACGTGCTCTCGATCGGAGCGGCCTTCGGGATTGTGGTCGCCGTCTTCCAGTGGGGTTGGTCGGGGTCGATCGTCGGCGTCAACCGATCGGGTCCCGTCGAGGCGTTCCTCCCCGTCATGCTGTTCGCCATCCTGTTCGGCCTGTCCATGGACTACCAGGTCTTTCTCGTCTCCCGGATCCACGAGGAGTGGCTCAAGAGCGCCGATAACCGCGTCGCCGTCCGCAACGGCCTGGCCGCCACCGGGAAGACCATCACCGCCGCCGCCCTGATCATGATCCTGGTGTTCGGCTCGTTCATCCTGGGCGGGGAGCGGGTCATCAAGGAATTCGGATTGGGGCTCGCCGGGGGGATCCTGGTCGACGCCGTCGTCATCCGGATGGCCGTCGTCCCCGCCGTCATGCTTCTCATCGGCAAGGCCAACTGGTGGTTCCCGGGCTCCCTCGACCGGGTCCTGCCCCACATCGGGGTCGAGCGCCCCGTCCCGGCGGAGGTCGCCGGCGCGACAGACGGGCGTCAGGGCGACTCCGTCCCGGTGAACGGGACCGCGGTCAACGCACCGACGTCTTCCACTCCCGCTCGTACATCACCCAGATGAGGCGCCGGCCCTCTTCGCCGGGGGCCTCGGGCTCGTGCTCCTCGGAGCCCACCATCCGGTAACCGAGACGGGCCGGCACCGCCGCACTGGCCCGATTGGCGGCGTCGCAGTGGATCTCCATGCGCCGGATCCCGGGCAGAGCCAACCCGACGTCGGTCAGCGCCCGCGCCGAGGCGGTGGCGATACCGCGGCGGGTGTGGTCGACGTGGACCCAGTACCCGATCTCGAGCGCACCCGGCCCGACGCGACGATGCAGTCCCAAGGCGCCCACCAGCGCGCCGTCGGCCAGGAACACGCCGTACCCGTAGTCACCGTCGGGCGACCACGACCAGGCCGGGCCCGACATCCGCAGCCGCTGGGTCTCGACGGTGACCCCCTCCGGGGTGGCCCACGGCATCCACGGCTGGAGATGCTCGAGACTCCTACTGGCGGCCGCAGACACGGCGGGGGCGTCGCGCACCGTCAACCGGCGCAGGACGTACCCCGGGATATCGATCCGTTCGGGGGGGACGCGGCGGGCATTTCTCCGCAGTATCAAGGGCGCCGTTCCCGAACCGATCGGGTTCCGTGCAGGTGGAGCTCGGAGAACGGACCGCACTCGACGGTCGAACCGGTGATCGCCACCGGTAGTCCGTCGACCGTGGCCGTCTCGGCCACGAGGCCGTGGAGCACGACGCGGACGACCGTCGGGGGCGGGAAGTCACCTCTGCGCTCCCATGTCACGACGGCCGAGCCGCCGGTAACCGCTCCCGACAGCCGTACGCCGTCGTGGCGCACGGGGCCGAAGCCGTCGCCGGCGTCGTCGATGCACTCGCCCCGGGCATCACCTCGACCCGTGGGCCAGCAGTGAAAGGCGAGTCGGCCCGGCGCGTGATCGAGACCCAGGGTCGTCGGGAGGTCCCCGGTGGAATGGGCGGCGTCGCCCGCCGCCGGGAGGTCGGTATCAGCGTCCACCGCGCAGGGATCACGGCGCCGGATCCATCCGTCGTCGAGGGGAAGGATCGACCCGGCCCGCACGAGGACGGGGGTGCGGTCGGCCGGGGCCCCGAGACGTGCGACACCTCTTCCGGGGCCACCGCTGCCGTCGCCCGCCCAGATGCTGAGCCAATCCCCAGGGGGCAGCTCCAGGTCCCGGGCCGTGGCTCCGGCCTCGGTGACGGGAGCAGCCAGAAGGGCGTCACCGAGAAGAAAGGCGTCGTCGGTGTGGCCCCTCCCTGTGGTGTCGGGGTCGGGTGGCGGCCCGTCGTCGGGCGCCGTGGCCTCTCGGAGACGGTCCGGGTCCGGCCACCACAGAGGGCGGACCAGGGGCGCCCCGGTGGCGGTGGCGCGGTGGGCGAGGGTGTACAGGTACGGCAGGAGGCGGTACCGGAAACGGAGCCAGGACTCGATGATCCGGCGCGTGGGATCGTCGAATCGCCACGGCTCGCGCGCCGGTGCACCGAGCACCGAATGGGTCCGGCAGAACGGCAGCAGCACGCTCATCTGCAACCACCGCGCATAGAGCTCGTCGGAGGGAACGCCGCTGAAGCCGCCGATGTCCGGGCCCGAGTAGGGCACACCCGACAAGCCCAGGCCGACCACGGTCGCCATCTGCTGGCGCATCGACTCCCAGGTGCTGGCCACATCGCCGGTCCAGTTCCAGGCCCAGCGCTGCATGCCGGCCCACCCCGAGCGCGACACGATGAACGGGCGCCGCTCGGGACGGGCGCGGCTGAGCCCCTCGTGGCCGGCGCGGTTCATGAGCAGGCCGTAGAGGTTGTGGCCCTCACCGTGATCGCCGCCGCGCCCGTCGAAGTCGTGGCGTGTCGACAGCGGCAGGGAGGGGTCACCCAACAGGGAGATGGACGCCGGTTCGTTCATGTCGTGCCAGATCCCGGCGATCCCGGCATCGGTGAGCACACGGTAATTCCCGGCCCACCACCCCCGTGTCCCGGGGTCGGTGAAATCGGGGAACGCCACGCGACCCGGCCAGACCACTCCCTCCACCGTCCGCCCGTCGTCATCCACACAGAATCGACCACCGTCGAGGCCCTGGCGGTACACGTCGTAGCCGTCGTCGACCTTCACGCCGGGGTCGACGATCGTCACCAGGCGGGCTCCGCAGGCCGCGACCTCCGACGACAGCGCCCGGGGGTCGGGGAACCGGGTCCGGTCGAAGGTGAAGACCCGGTAGCCGTCCATGTAATCGATGTCCAGGTGCACCGCACTGAGCGGGACCCCGAGGGCCCTGTACCCGGCGACCACCTCGCGCACTTGGGCCTCGGTCTTGTATCCCCAACGGCTCTGGTGGTAGCCGAGCGCCCACCGCGGCGGCAGGGTCGGTCGCCCGGTGAGCTGCGAATAGAGGTCGAGAAGGTGGGGAACGTCACCGACCATGACGTAGTGGCGCAACACCCCACCGGCGAAGCCGACCGAAGCGGTGCCGGCCGTGTCGCGTGCATCGGGTACGCCGGGAGCGCCGAAGGAGAAGACGCCGTGGGTGGAGTTCTCGTAGAAGGTGAGCGTGTCCCCGTCGCGGTGTGTGGCGACGACCACAGGGATCCCCAGATACAGAGGCCCCCGACCGGAGCTCCACGATCCACCGGCGTCGGTGTTCCACAGAGCGAAGCGCCCGCCGCGCAGATCGACGCCGGCGGACTGCTCGCCGAGCCCACTGAACCGCTCCCCGGGCCGCATGGTGTGACGCAGTTCCCATCTGGCTCCGCGCCGGACGGGGGGTGCTTCGCCACGTACGAGGGTGCCATCGGGCCGCAGCATCCGCACCGACCCTTCCCCGTCCACGGTGACGGTGAGTTGCGCACTGCGCAGGACCAGTCCTCCGTCTTCCATGGCGCCGGTGACCACCTCGGGGACGGGCCAGGGCACGTCGTCGACCACCGCGTACGGCACCGGCGGTACGCCGGGGCCCCACGACAGGCGCACGACGTCGACGGCGAGGAAGCGGACGTCGAGCTCGGCCTGCTCGAACACCAGTCGGGCGCCGGTGGCCTCGGGCACCACCTGGCGCAGACGACCGGGCATCTGCCCGACAACCGCGTCGCGCCGCGGGAGGGCGCCGCGCCAGGCCGCGACCTGGCGGCGCGCCGAGTTGGCGGCCACCAACCTCAGGGTGGGGAGGCCCAGCTCCGTGACGGTACGGCCGGCCAGACGCATGCGGGCCAGGGTCCGCCGGTACGAGAGACGGAGGTCGGCCATGGCGCCGAGGCTATGTGGCCCTGACCCGTCGGTGGCGCCCCGGGCCGCCTCCCATTAAGACTGTCTCCTTCCCGGGAGGCGACCCATGCGTACGCGACTCACCCAGATGCTCGACATCGAGCACCCCGTGATGCTGGCCGGCATGGGCGGTGTCTCGTACCACCGCCTCGTCGCCGCCGTGTCCGCGGCCGGGGGCTTCGGGTGCCTGGGCGCATCCACCATGTCCACCGCCGGCATGGTCGAGGAGATGCGCAAGGTACGCGAGCTGACGACCAAGCCTTTCGGCGTCGACCTGCTCACCGCCATGCCCGGGGACATGGCCGGCCCTGTGGAGAAGATCATCGAGGGTGGCGCGTCGGTGTTCGTGGCCGGCCTCGGTGTCCCCACCGAGGTGGTGGATCTGTGCCACCGGCACGGTCTGCTCGTGATCAACATGTGCGGCCGGGTCGACCATGCCCGGCGCGCCGTCGACGCCGGTTGCGACATCGTCGTGGCCCAGGGCACGGAAGCCGGTGGCCACACGGGGCTGATCGCCACCATGCCCCTCGTCCCCCAGATCGTCGACGCCGTCGGCGATCGGGTACCGGTCGTGGCCGCCGGGGGCATCTCCGACGGGCGGGGCCTGGCCGCGGCCCTGACCCTCGGAGCCGACGGAGTCTGGGTCGGCACACGCTTCATCGCCACGCCCGAGGCCCGGGCGGTGCTCGGGTACAAAGACGCCCTCCTGGCCACCGCCGAGGACGGCACCACCATCAGCCGGGCCTATTCGGGCAAGACGATGCGCGTGGTCCGCAACTCCTACACGGCGTACTACGACGAGCACGCGGGGAACTCGAGCGGTTCCCCGCCCAGCTCGGGCGGTCCATGGCCGAGAAGGCGTTCCACCTCGGGGGCGACGAGACCACCGCCGAGGTGGACCCCACCCGCGAGTGCTACCCGGCCGGACAGGGGGTGGGCGCCATCCACCAGCTCGTCCCGGCGGCAGACCTCGTCCGCCAGTTCGTGACCGAGGCAGCCGACGCCCTGGCCCGAGCGTCGGCCGTGACGACGGGTGCCTGAGGACCAGATCCCCAGGTCCCGTGGGGGTGCTGCACTAGCCTCGGGCCCGGTCGCCATGCGTGTCCCTGCACTCACCTCTCGGGCGGGCCGGGACCGGGCCGACCGGGCCCCCGACCCGCGCCGCAACCGGGCGTTGCGGTGCGGGCGCGCCACGGACCGCACCGAGCGGGCCATCGGCATGATCCCGGGCAAGGTCATCCTCGACGATCGTCGCGTCCGCTACGCGGTGTCCGACAACATGGACGCCTGCGGGCCGGAGGGCCCCGGCAGTCCTCCGGTGTGGGCCGTCAACCTCCACGGCTACTTCGCCGGTGGTGGCATGTACTGGCGTGAGAGCATCCACATGGCCGAGACGCTCGGCTGGCGTCTCATCAATCCCAACCTGCCCGGCTTCGCCGGGAGTGATCCCCTGCCGTGGGAACGGGTTTCCATCCGCGGACTGACCAACGAGATCGTCCGGCTCCTCGACCATCTCGAGGTCGAGCAGGTGGTCCTTCTCGGCCATTCCATGGGCGGGGCGGTGGCGATGCAGTTCGCCGATCTCCACCCCGAGCGCACCCTCGGGATCATCTATCGCGACGGGGCGGCCACCCCCGAGTGGAAGAACCGTCACGGGATCCTGGCCACGCTGCTCTCCCCCGTCGTGCCCGACGTGGCCGGCGTGGTCGACCTCATGATGGCCGTCGTACTCGACACCCCCGGATTCCTGATCGGCCGACGGCTCCCGTCGACCCTGCGCGGCCTGTGGCCCGACGCCAGTCGCAACCTCCGCACCATGGGACGGTCACTACCCGTCGGCTCCATGATCATGACCATCGACCTGCGCCAGGAAGTCCGCCATGTCGTCGAGGAGGGCGTCCCCATCATGCCGGTGTGGGGCTGCTTCGACCGGATCGTGAACGCGGCGACCGCCCAGGAGTTCTCCGAACTCGCCCACCGGGCCGTGGTCTGGGTCCCGGGCGGACACTCGTGGATGCTCCCGCGGCCCCAGGCCCAGGCCGACATCCTGCGCTATCTGGGACAGGGTCGGGCCTTCATGACCGAGGTCCTGGACCGACGGCGGACCCTGCTCGGACTCGACCAGGTCCGTCACGGCGCGGCGGCGTCAGCGACCCACTGAGAGACGGCCGCCCCGACACGATCCCGGGGACGCGCACCCGGCGCGCCCCCCGCTCAGACGATGCGGTAGGTCTGGACCCCGTGCGCCACCACCCGGCCGTCGGCGTCGGTGGTCGTGATCTCGGTGAAGGTGAGCTCGCGGCCCCGTCGGACGGTGCGGGCCCGACAGACGAGGTCGCTCCTCTCGGCGGCGGCGACGAACTGGACCGACAGCGCCACCGTCGACGCCCGCGTTCCTCTGCTGAAATCGTGGTCGGACCAGGCGGCGGCGGCACCGGTGGTGTCCATGAGGGCGGCGACGACCCCGCCGTGGTACGAGACTCCGTCATTGGTCAGGTCGGCCCGAAACACCAACCGGATGACGACGTCGTCGGGCTCGTAGGATTCGAAGACGAGTCCCAGGCCCGACAGGTACGGCGTGGCCAGCATGGCGTCGGGCACGGCCCGGCGAAAGGCGTGCTGCTGGTCGTTGGAGAGGTCCGGAGTACCTGTGCTGTCGGTGGTGGGCATCGGATGGCCTCCCCTAAGCTGACGGCGCGACGACGCCATCACTGTAACGACGCCTTGACCGAAGTGACGTGGGCCTTGAGCACCGCGACCGAGGTTGTGCCGGGGTTCGGCACGGCCGTGAAGAAGGGAACCGAGAGATGCGCTGGGAGATCGAGGACACGCCCGAGCGGACGGCTTTTCGATCCGAGTTCCGCGCCTGGCTCCGTGACTCGCTCCCGGCCACGTGGATGGATCTGGTCGAGGCGGGGGACGACGCCGCTCTCGAACGTCTGAGGACCGACAGCGGATTCAATCCGTTCGTCTGGCAGGGAACGATCGGACGCAGCCCCTACGCCGCTCCCTTGTGGCCCAAGGAGTACGGCGGTTTGTCGGGCGAGACCTGGATGCAGCAGGTGATCAGGTCGGAGCTCGTCCGGTACCGCCTTCCCACCGTGTCGATCAATCTGCTCGGAGTGGGACTGGCCGGGCCCACCATCATCGAACACGGCACCGAAGCCCAGAAGGAGCGCTACCTCCGCAAGATCCTCTCCGCCGAGGAGATCTGGTGCCAGCTCTTCTCTGAGCCCGGCTCCGGTTCGGACCTGGCTTCACTGTCCACGCGTGCCGTGCGCGACGGCGACGAGTGGGTGGTGAACGGCCAGAAGGTGTGGACGACCATCGCACAGTTCGCCGCCTTCGGCATGTTGCTCGCCCGCAGCGATCCCGACGTGCCCAAGCACGAGGGGCTCTCCTACTTCATCCTGGACATGAAATCACCGGGAGTGGAGATCAGGCCCTTACGTCAGATGACCGGGTCCTCGGAGTTCAACGAGGTCTTCCTGACAGACGTCCGCATTCCGGACGCCAACCGGGTGGGGGACGTGGGGGACGGCTGGCGTTGCGCCCGCACCACCTTGATGAACGAGCGCGTGGCGCTCGCCGGAGTGTCCCTCGACCCGGTCTCGTTCTCCGGTGGCGTCCGGCGCGACGCGTGGCAGTCCTATCTCGATCAGATCCCGGATCGGGCCGACCCGCGCGTCCGCCAGAAGCTGGCGCAGTTCTACATCGAGTCGGAGGTCAAGGAGATCACAGCCTTCCGGGCCAACTCGGCCCGCATGCGGGGCCAGCAACCGGGACCCGAGGGAGCGGTCAACAAGGTGTTCAACGCCGAGTTCAACCAACGACGTTCGGACTTCGCCGTAGAGGTCAACGGCATGGCGGGAATCGCCTGGACGACCGACGACGCAGCCTCCCAGGCCCGGGCCACGACGTTTCTACGGGCGCGGGCCAACACGATCGAGGGGGGTACGTCGGAGGTGCTGCGCAACCAGATGGCCGAGAGGATCCTCGGGCTGCCCCGCGACGTCGAGGCGGACAAGGGCGTCGCCTGGGCCGAGGTGTCGCGCAATTGACGGCCATCGACGACCCCGGCGACACCTCGACCGCCGACGTCGGCGGGACGCCGGTATCACCGGCCCGGCTGGCAACGGCGGCGGCGATGCGTCGCCTCGGCCATGCGATCGTCGGTCACGAGGTGGACGACGATGCGTTCACCCGGATGACGTCCACCGTGGCGGAGATGACGGAGCGCGTGGAGGCATCACCCCCGCGGCAACGACCGACACTGCACATGAACCGCGATCTGTTCGTGGTGCCCCCTCCGCAGGGCGGCGTCCGGGGAAGCCACTTTACCGACTGCATCGTGACCGGCCCCGCCAATCCCATGGGCGTGGCGGCCCAGGTCCTGCGGGACGGCGATGACGCGGTTCTGCGCAGCACGCTGGGCGACGCCTTCGAAGGTGCCCCCGGCCGGGCCCACGGCGGCATGGTGGCCGCCCTGTTCGACGAGGTCATGGGGTTCGTCCTGTCCATCACCTGCACCCCGGCCTTCACGGGACGGCTCACCGTGACCTACCGGGCCCCGGTACCGATCGGGGTCCCGTTGGAATTCCGGGCCCGTCTCACCGGTCGCGACGGTCGCAAGCTCCTGATGGCCGGGGAGGCACGCGCCGGCGACGCCATCCTGGCCGAAGCCGACGCGCTGTTCGTCGCCGTCGATCCCGAGCGGTTCGCCACCGGCGCCGACTGACAACGCATCCTCAGCCCGTGCCCGTCGGGGGAGGCATCATGGCGCGTCCAGCGCGAGGCGACACACATGGCGTTGGCCCTGACACCATGTCGCCGCGCTGGAAGGGCGAGGGCGGACGGCTCGAAGTCTGGTACGTGTCGATCACCGACCCGGACAGCGGCACCGGCTGCTGGATCCACCACGAGACCGTGACCCCTCTCACCGGTAGCGCCTACTCGCACGGCTGGGTGGTCGTGTTCCCCACCGGGTCGCAACCGGTCCTCGAGCGTTTCGGCCCCGAGCCGCTCCCCGCCGTCGGGGCCGCCGCCAGGGCCGTGTCGAGCACCACGGAGACCTCCTTCGAACCGCCCGCCCTAAGGGGGGAGGCGGGGCGTGTGACCTGGGACCTGCACTGGGTGCACGACGTCGAGGCGCGGCCGTTGTTCACCTTTCCGGCTTGGGCATGGCGCCGCGACGTCCTTCCCGCCGTCGCCATTTCCCCCGTCCCCGACGCACAGTTCGTCGGGTCGATCGGCGTGGACGGCGTCGCCCGCGTCCTGTCCCCTCGCGCCCGCGGCGGCGTGGGCCACATCTACGGCCACGGGAACGCCGAGCGGTGGGGATGGCTCCACGCCGGCCTCGGTGACGGCGACGTCCTCGAGATCGTCAGCGCCGTGAGCCGGCGCCCCGGGCTCAACCACCTGCCGCCGCTCGCCTTCGTCCAATTGCGCCGTCACGGCCACGACTGGCCACGCGACCCCCTGGCCGCCTCCCCCCTCTTCCGTACGCATCTCGACCTTCCCACCTGGCGGGTCCGCGGCACCGTGGGCCGTTGGCGCCTGCGGGTCGAGGCCACACTGCCCGATCCGGGAACGGTCGCCGTGGGCTACGTCGATCCCGACGGCGCCACCGCCACGTGTACCAACAGCGAGGTCGCCGATGCGCCCATCGTTCTCGAGCACCGGCGTCGGCATTGGGAGGTCGAGAGGCAGTGGCACCTGCGGGGGACGGCCCACACCGAGATCGGGGTGCGTCCGTGACGGCGGTGACCGGGCCGGGAGCCCGGGCGTGACGGCGGACGACCGACGCCCGGTGATCGTGGCGACGGGACAATCCATCGAGCGCCGCGCCACCGTGTCCGCACTCGACCTGGCTGAACGCGCCGCGCGGACCGCCCTCGACCGTGTGCCGAGGTTGCAGTCCGACGTTGCCCACGTCTCGGTCGTGAACATCATCTCGCCGGTGGGCCCGTCTCCGGCGTCCGACCTGGCCCGGCGGCTCCGCCTGACGCCGGCGCGCACCGAGACGACGACGGTCGGGGGCAACTCTCCGCAATGGCTCGTCAACCGAGCCGCGGCCGCCGTCGCCGCCGGCGATGTCGAGGTCGTTCTCATCGCCGGGGCCGAGGCGCAGCGCTCGGCCCGCGCCGGCGCGCCATTGCCCGCCGACGGGGCCACCACTCTTGGGCCACCCGATCCCGTCATCGGCGACGACCGGCCTCCGGTCAGCGCGGCCGAGCTCCAGGCCGGTCTGATCGCCCCTGTCCATCTCTACTCCATGTTCGAAAGTGTCCTCGCCCACCGGGCGGGCCGAAGCTTCGCCGAGCAGCGCGCCCACCTCGGTCGGCTCATGGCCCCGTTGACGGCGGTGGCCGCCACCCATCGCTACGCCTGGTTCCCCCAGGCCAGGACTCCGGCGGAGGTGTCAGACGTCACCCCCGACAACCGGCTCGTCTCCGAGCCCTACGCCAAGAACATGTGTGCCATGTTCACCGTGGACCAGGGCGCCGCCGTCGTCGTCGCCTCACTGGCGGCGGCCCGGCGGGCCGGGGTGGACGCCGGGGCGGTGTTCTGTTGGTCGGGCGCCGAGTGCGCCGACGTCTGGTTCCCCGCGGCGCGGCCGGACCCGGGGACCGCACCGGCCATCAAAGTGACGATCGGGGCCGCTCTCGAGGCGGCCGGTATCGGGGTCGACGATCTCTCCGCCTTCGACATCTACTCCTGCTTCCCGTGCGCGGTGGAGCTGGGTCGCCAGGCACTGGGCGTGGAGTCCGACGACCGGCGACCGCTGACAGTCACCGGCGGGCTCCCGTACTTCGGCGGGCCGGGAAACAACTACTCGCTGCACGCCGTGGCCACCATGGCCGACCGGCTGCGCGACGACGGTGGGACCGGTCTCGTCACCGCCCTCGGCTGGTATCTGACGAAACACGCGGCCGGGGTCTACGGGTCGGAACCACCCCCGCAGCGGTGGCGCCAGGGCGACACCGCCGCCGCCCAGGCGGCCATCGATGCCGGCGCCGTCGAGATCGCCTCCGACGCCACCGGGCCCGCCGTCGTCCTGGCGTCGACGGTGGCGAACGGCCGCGGCGACGAGATCACCGCCGCACCGGTGATCGCCCGCCTCGACGACGGTCGCCACGTGGCCGCCGCGGCCGACCCTGGCGAACTGCGATCCCTGGCGGCGCGCAACCTCGTCGGCACCAGGGTCGATGTCCACGGCTCGCCTCTGCGATACCGGGTCACCGGGTGAGCGGGGACGTCGGCCTGGTCGGCCACGAGGCGCCGGATGGCGGCGCGCCCCGGGGTAGGGCGAGACTCACGGGCCAGGGCGCAACCGCACGGCGAGCCCGCCCGGAGGCGATCATCCACCGAGGCGCAGGACGAAAGGGAGCGGAGATGTCAGCAGTCGAACGTGAGCGTCGCGGTCATGTCGAGATCCTCACCATCAACCGGCCCGAGGCCCGCAACGCCATCAACGGCGCCGTGAGCCAGGCCATGTCGAAGCGCGTTGGACGAGCTCGAGACCGACGACGACTGCTGGGTCGTCATTCTGACGGGATCGGGAGAGAAGGCCTTCTCGGCCGGCATGGATCTGAAGGCCTTCGCCTCGGGCGAGGGAGCGTCGATCATGGGCGCCACCGGGGGCTTCGCCGGCATCACCCAGCGCTACCTTCTCGAAGCCGATCATCGCCGCCGTGAACGGCGCCGCCCTGGCCGGCGGGTGCGAGATCATGCTGGCCTGCGACATGGTGGTGACGGCCGATCACGCCACCTTCGGCATCCCGGAGGTCAAGCGGGGCCTCCTAGCCGGGGCCGGCGGTCTCATCCGCCTACCCAAGCGCCTCCCCCTGGCCATCGCCCTGGAGCTGGCCCTCACCGGCGAGGCCATCGACGCCGAGCGGGCACTGGCTCTCGGCCTGGTCAACCGGGTGGTCCCGGCCTCCCGCCTGATGGAAGAGGCGTTGGCGCTGGCCGACCTCATCGCCGACAACGCCCCCCTGGCCGTGCGGTGGACGAAGAAGGTCGTCGTCGGCGCGGCCAGCGTGGGGGACGACGAGGGCTGGGCTCTGAACGCCGAGGCCGTCGGCGTCGTCTTCTCGTCGGCCGACGCCATGGAGGGCCCCGTCGCCTTCGCCGAGAAGCGCAAGCCCCAGTGGCAGGGGAAATGACGCGGGCAGAGGACATGATCGTGGCAGGGGACGTGACACCGCCGTGACCGCAGCGGGGCTGGCTCCCGCCCTGGACGGGATCCGGGTGTCGATCCACGTCCTGGCCGCCTCGGTATGGGTGGGCGGCCAGCTGACCCTGGCCGGACTCGTCCCCACCGCCCGGGGACTGGGCGAGGGCGCCGCCCGGTCCCTGGCGCAGGCCTTCGCCCGCATCCAGTGGCCGGCGTACGGCGTCCTGCTCGTCACCGGGCTCTGGAACGTGTCGGCCACCCACGCCGGCCAGCCCCGGGCCTGGCAAGCGATCCTCGGTGTCAAAATCACCGTCGTCGTCCTCGCCGGCCTGGGGGCGTGGTTGCACACCCGGGCCGACACCAAGGCGGGGCTCGCCGTCTGGGGAGCCGTCGCCGCCGTGGCGTCGGTGGCGGCCTTGGTCCTCGGGGTCTTCCTGGCCAATTGACCTGCGGCGGGACCGGGCGCAGGTCGGTCGCTACCGGCGCGTGTCACCGGCGACCATGCCGGTCTAACCTGTGAGAAGGGTCCCGCCCATTCACGGGCTCCGGAAAAGGGAAGGCACCCGTGCACCCAGTCCTGGCTGAAATCTTCGGTGTGGACGGCATCATCGTGATCGTCGTCATCGTCGTCGTCCTCTTCGGCGGCTCTCAGATCCCGAAGCTGGCTCGTTCTCTCGGTTCGGCCCAATCGCAGTTCAAGAAGGGGCTCGAAGAAGGAAAGGGCGAGACGACCGACACCGGCAGCGACAAGGCCACCTCGGCCGACGGTGACGGACCGAGCACGTCGAAGGGATAGATCTCCCATTTCGACGCCGGCGCCGGGCACGACTGCGGGCGTCGCGCGTCGCCGGCGCCCGATCACTTTCGGCGTCCACCAGCTGGTGGAGTGCTTCTTCGCCGTGGTGCTCGTCGTGGTGTCCGTGCACATCGGTGGCAGCGACCTGCTTCTCGCCGCCGGATCCATCATCGGGCTCCTGGCTCTCACCGCCCGGGGCCCGATCGGGATCGTCCGGGTCTGCGGAGCCCGCCTCCACGCCGTCCTCGATGTCGTCGCCGGCATCCTCCTCGCCGCATCGCCGTTGGTGCCGGCTCTACGGCCCGGGACGGTCGGGATCGTGGCCGTCGAGCTCGTCGGCCGTGGCGTGGCTGCGCATGACCATGCTGACCCGGTACGCCGCCCGGGTCGATTCCCCCGTCGCCACCGGTCGTGCCGGCGCCGCTACCTTGTCGCCATCCGGCGCCGGGGCGGTGGCGGGGGCCGAGGGTGCACGACCGGGTCCGGCGCTGTCGGCCGTCCGCCGGCTCGGACGCATGACGGCGGGAGCCCGGATCCGTATGCCCGACACCCGACGCACAGTGGATTCCGGTGCCCGCCGGATGGGCACGCACGTGGGACGCCTCGGGCGTGCCTGGCGCAGCACCTCTCGCTGAGACGCGACGAACCGGCGACGCCGACCAGCCAATGGCCGGCGGCGGTGCCGTAGGCTCACCGCACCTGCGGTGAGCCAGGAGGGGGTCATGGCGGACGACGTGCTCGAGCTGGCCGACAAGCTGTGGCGCGGCGACATCGACGTCACGCAGATCCACCCCGTCGGGGGATACCTCGGTGGGCTGGCGGAGGTCACCGACGGAGTCGCCTTCGTCCCGTCTTTCGCCAACGTCTCGGCCTTCTCCACCGAGGAGGGACTGGTTCTCGTCGACACGGGGTCGGCCTTCGTCGCCACCGCCGTGCACGACACCGTGCGCGGGTGGTCGGAGCTCCGGCTCGACACGGCGATCTACTCCCACGGTCACATCGACCACGTCTTCGGCGTGCCCGTCTTCGAAGAGGAGGCGGTCGAACGCGGCTGGCCGCGGCCCGTCGTGGTGGCTCACGACGCCCTACCGGCGCGTTTCGATCGCTACATCTTCACGGCGGGCTACAACGAGATCATCAACCAACGTCAGTTCGGGGTACCGGGGTTGCGGTGGCCGACGACGTACCGCTACCCGGACCGGACGTACAGCGACCGTCTGGCGCTCGAGGTCGGAGGGCTGACCTTCGATCTCCACCACGCCCGGGGGGAGACCGACGACCACACCTGGACCTGGGTGGCCGACAAGAAGGTCCTGTGCAGCGGTGACCTCTTCATCTGGGCCTCCCCCAACGCCGGCAACCCCCAGAAGGTCCAGCGGTACCCCCGCGAGTGGGCTGTGGCCCTGCGGGAGATGGCGGAGCTCGGGCCGGAGGTGCTCCTCCCGGGTCACGGGTTCCCCGTCATCGGCGCCGAGCGGATCCTCCGGGCCCTGACCGACACCGCCGACCTGCTCGACTCGCTCGTGGATCAGACCCTTGCCCTCATGAACGCCGGGCGCCCGGCTCGACGAGATCCTCCACACCGTGACCGCCCCCGCCGCCCTGCTCGACCGGCCCTATCTCCGGCCCGTCTACGACGAGCCGGAATTCGTCGTCCGCAACATCTGGCGTCTCTACGGCGGGTGGTGGGACGGCAACCCCGCCACCTTGAAGCCGGCACCCGAGGCGGCACTGGCGGCGGAGCTGGCCGACCTGGCGGGCGGCGCCTCCGTCCTGTGCGACCGGGCGTGGGCGCTGGCCGAGTCGGCCATGGCCGGCGACCAGCCGACGACCGCGGGCGACCGCGGCCCGGCCCTCCGGGTGGCCACCCACCTGGCCGAGCTGGCGGCACTGGCGGCGCCCACCGATCCGGGGGTGCACAGGGTGCGGGCCAGGATCTTCACCCTGTGCGCCGAGACGGCGACCTCGACCATGGCGAAGGGCGTCTACAACTGGGCGACGCGCGAGTCTGACGGGCTCGCCCACGACCCCCTCTGAGGCCGGCCGACCAACTACTACTTGCGCGGCGCGGTTGGCTAAGGTCGGCGCCGTGACCGCCCCGACCACCGGTTCGACCGGCGCCGCCGCGCTCAAGCGTCATCCCCGTCGTCTCGCCCTGGTCGGCGCGATCGCCCTGCCGATCGTGCTGGGCGGGTGCCAACTCCCCACGTTCTGGGGCTATCGCGGATCGACGACCCAGGCGCACGACGAATTCAATCTCTACGCCGGCACCTTCATCGCCGCCATCGTCGTCGGGGTCATCACCGCCGCCCTCATCCTGTGGGCGATCGTCCGCTACCGACGCCGGTCCGAGGACATCCCCCGCCAGTTCCAGCAACACCTCGGTCTGGAGATCGCCTACACGATCATCCCGGTCGTCATCGTGCTCATCCTCTTCGGCTTCACCGTGTTCACCGAGAACGAGGTGGATGCGCTCGTCCCCCATCCGGCGGTGACCGTCGATGTCAAAGCCTTCCAATGGGGCTGGCAATTCAACTACGTCGGACAGCAGGTGAGTGTGGAGGGCGAGACCCTGAACGACCCCGACCCCATCGGGCTGAACGGCGGAGCCTGCGCGCCGAGCACCGACTGCCTCGGACCCGGCCTGGTGGTCCCGGCCGGACAGACGGTCCGGATCAACCTGACCTCGGCGGACACCATCCACGGGTTCTACGTGCCCGAGTTCAATTTCAGCCGCTACGCCCAACCTGGTCATCCCAACCCGTTCGACCTGTCGGTACAGCATGCCGGGATCTACCGGGCGCAGTGCACGCAATTCTGCGGGCTCTACCACTCCGAGATGTTCTTCCATGTGGTCGCCCTGCCGACTGCGCAGTTCCAGACAGTGGCTGAGCTCCGAGCGGAGCCTGACCACGGCAGCGGCGCGCACGTCATCGCCCGCATCGACCTCAACCAGGAAGGCGGCAGCGTGACCGTTCTGGCCGAGCGCGACCACTCCCTCCACGACCACCCCGAGCACCACGAGGGCCCGACCGGTCTCCTCAAATGGATGACCAGCACCGACCACAAGGTGATCGGGATGAACTACATGGTGACGTCGCTGGTCATGTTCTTCCTGGCCGGGATCATGGCCTTGTTCATCCGTCTGCAGCTGGCCAGCCCGAGTGGCGCCATCGGGCTCTCGAACCAGCAGTTCAACGAGCTGTTCACGATGCACGGCAGCCTGATGCTGTACCTCTTCGCCGGCCCCTTCGCCTTCGGCGGCCTGGCCAACTACATCCTCCCCCTCCAGGTGGGTGCACCAGACATGGCGTTCCCCCGTCTGAACGCCCTCTCCTACTGGCTGTACCTGGGCGGGTCGATCACGATGATGCTGGGATTCCTGACCGCCGGCGGCGCCGCCGCCTTCGGCTGGGTGGGGTACGCCCCGCTGTCGGAGGCCACCTTCTCGCCGGGGGCCGGGCCCGACCTCTGGATCCTGGCCATCGCCATGACCGGGTTCTCGGCCATCTTCACCGGCGTCAATCTGGTGACGACCACCTTCTACCTGCGCGCCCCGGGAATGACGATGTTCCGGCTGCCGCTATTCACGTGGGGCATGCTCGTCACGGCCATTCTGATCCTGATCGCCTTCCCCATCCTGACGGCGGCGATGGTGATGCTCTTCGCCGACCGGCATTTCGGCACGCACATCTACACGGTGGCCGGTGGCGGGGTACCGGTGCTCTATCAGAACCTCTTCTGGTTCTTCGGCCATCCGGAGGTCTATATCCTGGCCTTACCCTATTTCGGCATCGTCTCCGAGATCATCCCCGTCTTCTCACGCAAGCCCATGTTCGGCTACAAGGGGATGGTGTTCGCCACCATGGCGATCGCCGCGCTGTCCACGGGCGTCTGGGCCCACCACATGTTCACCACGGGCACCGTCCTCCTCCCCTTCTTCGCCCTGCTCTCGCTCCTCATCGCCGTGCCCACGGGCATCAAATTCTTCAATTGGATCGGGACGATGTGGCGCGGCCAGATCTCGTTCCACGTGCCCATGCTCTTCTGCGTCGGGTTCCTCTTCGCCTTCCTGATGGGCGGGCTCACGGGCATCATGCTCGCCTCTCCCCCCATCGACTTCGCCACCCATGACACCTATTTCGTGGTGGCCCACTTCCATCAGGTGCTGTTCGGCACGGCCGTCTTCGCCGGTTTCGCCGGGTTCTACTACTGGTACCCGAAGTTCACCGGGCGGATGATACCGCGAGAACCTGGGCAAGTGGCACTTCTGGCTCATGTTCATCGGTTTCTGGTTGACGTTCATGCCCCAGTACCGGTTGGGCCTGGAGGGGATGCCGAGGCGGGTGGCGACCTACGACCCCGGCCTCGGTTGGCAGTTCCTGAACGTCCTGTCGACGGTCGGTGCCATCATCATCGGCATCTCGTTCGTCTTCATGTTGGTCAACCTGCTTGTGTCGTGGCGCGTGCCCGTACCCGCCGGCGACAACCCTTGGGACGGCCACACCCTGGAGTGGTTCGCCACCTCGCCTCCGGTGCACCACAACTTCGAGAGACTCCCACCCGTGCGCTCCGAACGACCGGTCTGGGACTTCCACCATCCCGAGGCCATGGCTCTCACCCATGCGAACGGCAACGGTACGCACCGCCAACCGGTCGGCATCGGTACGGCACCAGACGACGGACACGAGTAGCGAAGGAGACGCGGTGCGCATCGAGGCCCTGTTCCTGATCGGTATCGCCGTCTTCTTCGGCATCGTCGGCGTTATCTACTGGTTCTGGTCCTACGAGCAGGGCGGAACGATGATGCTGTTTGGAACCACGCTGCTCGGGTTCGTGCCCGGCAGCTACTACCTGTGGTGGTCACACCGGATGAAGCCACGACCCGAAGACCGTACCGACGCCTCGGTCGAAGACGGCGGTGGCGTCATCGGTTCCTTTCCCAACTCGAGCATCTGGCCCTTCGTCCTCGGCATGGGGCTGTTCCTCATCGTCCTCTCCCTCGTCTTCGGGATCTGGCTGCTGGCTCCGGGCTTCGCCCTCGTCATATCCGCCGGCGTCGGTGTGACGGTCGAGAGCAGACGGGGTGGCACCGTCTGACGGCACGACGCTCACGCGCCGATCGTCGGCGCGCTCGGCATCACCGGCGCGGTCTCGTCACGACGTCCCACAGGGCGCCGGCGCGCCACACCACCGTGCCGAAAGGCAGGGGCACCGCACTAGGGTGAAAACCGTGGCGACGACGGTCTTCGAACCAGCGCGACTCGGTCCGATCACTCTGCGGAACCGCATCATCAAGGCGGCGACGTTCGAAGGGGTGACGCCCGACGGCCTTGTGACGGACAAGTTGGTCGAGTTCCACCGACAGGTCGTCTCGGGGGGCGTCGGGATGACCACGGTGGCCTACCTCGCCGTCTCGCCGGAGGGACGGACGGACAAGCGGTGTGTAGCGCTACGCCCTGAAGCCCTGGACGGGCTGCGTCGTCTCACCGAGATGATCCATTCCCACGGAGCGGCCGCCGCCGCGCAGATCGGTCACGCCGGGCCTGTCGCCAACGCCCGGTCCAACGGGGCACCGGCATTGGCGCCCTCGAGCGGCTTCAGCCCGATGGGGACCAGGTTCCGCGGGGTCACCGACGCCGACATCGACCGGATCACCGAGGACTACCGACGGGCCGCCGGCTTCGTCGTCGAGGCGGGATTCGACTGCGTCGAGATCCATCTCGGACACAACTATCTGCTCAGCGCCTTTCTCAGCCCGAAACTCAACCGTCGCTCCGACCGCTTCGGAGGAAGTCTCGAGAACCGGGCCCGGTTTCCCCGACAGCGTCGTCGAAGTGGTCCGCGCCACCGTCGGGGACCGGATGGCGGTGACCGCCAAACTGAACATGTCGGACGGCGTCCCGGCGGGGCTGTGGCTCGACGAGAGTGTCGAGGTTGCCCGCATGCTCGAATCCGACGGCTTCCTCGACGCCCTGGAACTCACCGGGGGAAGCTCGTTGGCCAACCCGATGTACCTCTTCCGCGGCGAGGCTCCGTTGCGGGAGTTCGGCGCCACCCTCCCGCTCCCACTACGTCTCGGCTTCCGCGTCTTCGGTCACCGGTTCCTGCCGTCGTACCCGTTCGAGGAGGCCTTCTTCCTTCCCTACGCCCGCCAGTTCCGAGATGCGCTCACCATGCCGCTCATCCTGCTCGGAGGCATCAACCGCCTGGACACCATCGAGCAGGCTCTGGCCGAGGACTTCACCTTCGTGGCCATGGCCCGGGCACTGCTGCGCGAACCCGACCTCGTCGACAAGATGCGCACAGGAGCCTCGCACCGGTCGCTGTGCATCCACTGCAACAAGTGCATGCCCACGATCTACCGGGGCACCCGCTGCGTCCTCGTGCCCGGTCCGGGGACACCGGCACCGGCCCCGCGGTGAGCCGATGGCCATCTCGCCCCATATCGAGCGTCTCCGTGCCCTCGTGGGCCACGAACTGCTCGTCCTGCCGTCGGCCGCCGTGGTTCCCCGCCACGCCGACGGCCGGATCCTGCTCGTCCGCCTCCTCGACACCGATCAGTGGGCGGTCATCGGCGGCGCCGTCGAACCGGACGAGTCCCCCCAGCAGGCGGCGGTGCGGGAGGCCGAGGAGGAGGCGGGCGTCGGCGTGTCGCTCGGTCGCATCCTCGGCGTCATAGGTGGACCGCAGTTCCGCATCACCTATCCGAACGGCGATCAGACGTCTTATGTCTCCACCGTCTTCGACGCCACCGTGACCGGTGGTACCCCACGCCCGGACGGCGACGAGACATCCGCCGTCCAGTGGTGGCCCCCCGACCAGTTGCCCTCTGACGAGATGAGCGCCTTCACCCGGGCCCTTCTGCGGGCGGTGGGCTTCGACGGTGCGTGAACCGCCAGTGCGATCCCGGCTATGCGGCCTCGTCAGTGCGATCCCGTCAGGACGAGCATCCCCACGGCGGCGGCCATGGACAGGGGTACCGACAGCACTCCGAGGAGACCGGCCCTGGCCACCGAGGGCTCGGCGCCGGCGGCACGGGCGGCCCGTAGCCACAGGAGCCACGCCAGGGAGCCGGTTACGAAGAGGTTGGGGCCGATGTCGAGCCCGATCAAGAGGGCATAGGGCCGCGGGGGTACCCGAGATGCCAGGAGCGACGCCGCCGGCAAGTTGTTGACGAGCACGCTGGCCCCCGCCCCGACGGCGGCCGTCCCCCAGGCGTCGAGATGCGCCAGCAGGCTGTCCGGACCTGACCACGCCCGTCCCAGGGCGCCCAGGGTCACCGCCACCCCGAACAGCCCGACGAGCACGGGAAGGTCGAGCACGCCGGCCACCTGTCCGCCGTGCTCCCGACGCGTGACCAGCCGGCATCCGACCACCGCAACACCGACGGCAACGACGGGCAGCGCCGGCGATCGGAGCACGACGACCAAGATGGTCACCGCCGTCACGGCGGCAAGACCCAGGCCGAAGGTCGGTCGCGGGGCAGGGACAGGAGCACCGACTCCCGCGCGCAGCGACCCATGCTCCACAGCGGCGACGACAGCCGCCGTCACCACGACGGCGACGATCCACACCAGTGCCATCCGATCGAAGAAAGCGGCACCCGAGACATGGACGTGGCCGGCGACGATCAGGTTGGTCAGATTCGATCCCGGCAACAGCAGGGAGCCGGCATTGGACAAAAGCAGGCACCCGTAAAGCCATGCCCCCTCGGCGTGACCACGACTCCGTGCCGCGTGGATGAGGACGGGAGTGAGGAACACCACGGACGTGTCGAGGTTCAACACCGCGGTCACGAGAGCCGTCAAGACCGTCGCGCCTACAAAGAGGGCCACGCCGTTGGGGGCGAGACGGGCGAGTCGGTAGCCGGCCGCACGGAACAACCCGTCGCGCTCGGCCACCAGACCGACGAGCAGAAGCCCGGCGACGAGGACGAACGGTGACCACACCTGCGACGCCGCCGAACCCGTGTCGTGCGAGCTCAGGCACAACGCCGCCAACATTCCTGCGGACCCGGTGGAGGCGAGCACCCAGCTACCACGGCGCACCGAATGAGAGCCCGGGGTGCCGGCGGACACCCGATGGGGTTCCGACAGGTTCATCGTCCGCCGGCATGGTGTTGACCGTCCGAAGCACCTTGTTGCACTGACGGCCCCGATCGACGCGTTGTCCGGACCGCCCTACCCATCGGCAGCCGTTCCCCACACACCGAAGCGGGCGATGACGCTGCGGCCCAGCGGGTGAATGGCCAGCGCCGTGGCCACGAACACCAACGCCAGGAGGAGGAACGGAAAGGCGTCCACCGTCGCCTGAGCCAGGGCGCCACTGGAAGCGGCCGCCAGTGCCTGACCGGCAGCCCACGCCAGATTGGCGAGTCCGAAGGCCAGGCCCTGGTGGAGGTGCCGGCGATCGGCACCGTCGCTGATCATCGCCGACGCCGGGACGAAGAGGACGCCGAACGCCGGTAACCCGACCACCAGCAGGCACACCAGGAGCCAGGACGGGGTCACGAAGGGGATCAACACGCTGACGGCGACAGCGCCTACGAGTGACACCCGGACGGGAGCGAGCGAGCCCCGTCGGTCAGAGAGGCGCCCGATGAGCGGGGACAGCGCGGCCTCCAGGGCGGCCGCGCCCAGGAAGGCGGCGCTGATGACCACGGCGGTCGCACCGAGGGCGCCGAGCCGGAGGGGGACGAGGACGTCGACCACCCCGAAGGCGATACCGGCCAGAGCCGTCAGCCACATCCCGGCGGCGATCCCCGGGTCGGTCAGCGCCGGAAGGGCGCTCCGGAGGCTCTGGGGCTCGCTGGCGGCGGGCTTGGGCATCGTCATGCTCATGACGAGGAGGAACACCCCGGCCACGCTGGCGCCGGCGAAGGCCGGACCGGTCCCGACCCGACTGGCGAGTGCGCCCACCACCGGACCGACGAGCGCACCGCCGAGCGCGGCGGCGAAAGCCACGCCGAGGACCCGCCCGCGCCGTTCGACGGGGGCGGCGGCGGCCAGCCAGGCGAGGCTCCCCGCCCAGGTGCACGCGCCGGCGACGCCCTGGACGAAACGGGCCCCGTCGAGAACCGCCGAGGAGGTGTCGAAGCCGAAGACGAGGGTGGCCCCGCTCATGACGGCCAGGCCGAGGACGACAGCGCGCCGTACCCCGAGTCTTGTGGCGAGGACTCCTCCGGGCAGGGCGCCGACCAGGGTCCCCACCGGATAGGCGGCGACCAGCAATCCGGCTCCGGATTTTGTCAATCCGAGGCTGTGGACATAGTGCGGGAGCAACGGGGTGAGGGCGGTGAAGAAGACGGTGTCGACCAGCACCGCCGCACAGATCAGCGGCAGGAGACCCCGGGGAAGCGCCGGCGGAGTGTCCGCCTCCCCCTGACCTCGCACCCGCCCAGTATCACCCGACGCGGGCCCGGCGAAGGACCCCCGTCCGGAGGCCCCTCACAGGGGCGGAGGCACCGGTGCCCTCGACCCGGTCGCGGACCCGGCCGCGGTCGCGGTCGAGGTCGAGGTCTCCACCGGCCTCATGACGCCCCACTGCAGTGGGCCGGATCGGTGGCCCCCGAATCGGCGCTCACCATCAGGCACGACTCGTCCACGACCTCGAAATCGGAACCGGTGATCTGGGTGAGATCGTGGAGTGTGGTGTTGTCCCAGTACGAGCTGGGGACGCCACTGATGAACCACGGTGAACCGTTGTCGGCCACGATCATCCCGTAGGTCTTGAGAGCCTGGAGGATCACCTGATCGGTGGCGGGGAACTGTGAGATGTCGACACTGGCCTTCAGGCGCAGCCGCAGCCCCATGGGCGGCAGGGACGGATCGGCGGTTCCGGCCTCGTGACGCGCCGGCCAGATATAGGTGTCGTCGGAACTCGGCACCGTGACCCGGATGGCGTGGTCGATGACTCCGGCGGCGACCTCGTCAGGGCGGACCAACCCGGGGAGGATGGGGAGCCCGGCGGCATCGGCCGACGTCCATCCGGCGGTGCGCAGGGCGTCGGATCCCAGCGGGAAGACGGCGCCGGAACCGGCGTGCCATGACTTCCCCCGCTGACGGGGATGAGCCGAGAAGAGCTCGTAGTCGGTACAGGTACCGGAATCGACGACGAGCACGTGACGATCACCGGTGGCATGGGGACCGCCCTCGATGAGCGGCTTCTTCGGAATCGGGTAGGGACCGGGATCACTCTCCGACGCGTAGGTGAAGTGCACCGGGACGAACGGCTGTGACGAAGGCACCTGGTTGTAAGGAATACCGATCGGACCCCCGCCGTACTTTCCCGAGCCGAAATCCGGGTGCAGCGGCGCCGTTGCCCCGATGCTGGCGATGTAAGTGGCCGAATTCGGGTCGACCGGAAGACCGGAGACGTTGGCGTGCCAGACATTGTCGGCCGGGAGGACCGTGCAACCCGAAACCGGCAACGAGTCGGCGTGGCCGACGCCGGGGGTGAAGACAACCAGGAGCGCGGTGGCGATGACCGGCAGCGAGATCGAGCGCGCTCTCATCGATCGTCTCATCTCGCGACAACGCTACCGGGGATCGGTCGGCTGAGTGGGACGCGGGCGACGTGCCGGCGGGCTCTTCGGCAACCGATAGCGTCGGGCGATGGCCACCCGGACCACGATCTTCGATCTCGACGACACCCTCATCATCGAGGAAGAGGTGGCCCGGTCGTCTCTGCGCATCGCTGCCGGACTGGTCCCCGACCACGACCCGCATCGCGTCGAGGAGGTCGTGTTGGATACGGCCCGCCGGTTGTGGCGGGCGGGACCCTGTCACCCCCTCTGCCGCGATCTCGGTATCGCCTCCTGGGAGGGCCTGTGGGCCACGTTCGATGGCGGCCACCCGGTCCTCGACGACCTCCGGGACTGGGCCCGCACATACCGGCCGGACGTCTGGCGCGCCGCGCTGGCCACGCTCGGGAGCGACGACCCCCGACTGGCCGGCGCCATGTCCGACCTGTACGTCGAGAGCCAACGTCACGGCCACCGGCTCATCGACGGGGCGGCCCGGTTGGTCCGCTCTCTCCTGGGCACGCGACCGCTCGGTCTGCTCACCAACGGGCCGGCCGACATTCAACGCCTCAAGTTCGAAGGAACCGGCTTGGCCGACTGCTTCGACTCCGTCGTCATCTCGGGCGAGGTGGGCATCGGCAAACCGGATCCTGAGGTGTTCATGTACGCGCTCGACCAATTGGGCGCGTCACCCGATGGCGCCGTGATGATCGGAGACAGCTGGGAGCGCGACGTTCTCGGCGCCCTGGGAGCCGGCATGTCCGCCGTCTGGGTGGCCGGGGGGCGTCCCCCGCCGGAGGAGCTCAATGGGGTGACCGTGGTCGACAGTGTCGGCGAGCTCACCGAACTCACCGTTTAGAGCGGGCCCGCGTCGCCTGGGGTCGTACTCCTCACGATGTCCCGAGTCGACGCCGGACCTGGTCGCGCAGCTCACGGCGCCAGACGAAGCGCAGGCCCGACCAGTCTTCTCCGAGGGCGGCGACCTTGATGTCGACCAGACCCGTCTCGAGGGCGGCGGCGCGCACGACGTTGTCACCCAGGTCGCTCACATGACCGGCGGCTTTACGGGGCCACGCCAACCACAGGGCATCCTCGGGTCCGAGGGTCGGGACCACGCGGTGCAGCACATTCTCCAACTCCGACGCCCGGCGCAGGAAGGCGATCACGATGTCCGCCGGTCCCCGCAGGCCTCGGCGCAGCCGGGCCCCGTCCGGCAGCGGACCGGCCGACCACGCCGAGGGGGCACCGAGGAGCGCCACGACGTCACCGGGGCCGATCCCGAGCTTGCGGGCGAGTCCCGCCGTCGGACCGGGAGCCGACGCGGGGCTCGGCGCCCGAGCGGCGCTCACGGCAGCCCGATCGCCAGGGCTAGACCTGACGCGGAATGCGCCGGACCCCGGCCCCTTCGCCCGCCGCTCCCACCGGTTCCGGCTCGGCCTCGATGAAGGCGGGAACCGGCTCGGGGTCGAGCTCCTCCTCCTGGTCGCCCGGACGCGGCGGACTCGGCACGGTGGCGTATTCGCCCTGCGCGGAACGGGTGACCACGACCGCCCGTTTGCGCTTCCCGATCCCGTGCTGACCGATCATCTCCCGGCAGATCGACCAGGTAACGAGGCCGACGATGACGGGGATGACGAACACGGCGAAGCGGAAGAACCAGAGCACGGTGTTGAGCGATATCTGGGTGAAGTTGGCGAGGACGTCGGTCGAGCTGGCGGCGAAGAGCATGAAGTAGAAGGCCAATCCCGCGGCCCCGACCGCCGTGTGCAGGGGTCTGTCCCGGGGACGATCAAGAAGGTTGTGGGCCTTGCGGTTGCCGGTGACTCTCGATTCGATGAACGGCCACAGGTAGAAGAGGTTGAACGTGAGCCCCGGGAACAGCACGGCGGGCAGGAACACCTCGAAGGGGATGGTGTGGCCGAAGCCGGTGAATTCCCAGCTGGGCATGATCCGCAGCGCGCCGTCGAGCCAGCCCATGTACCAGTCCGGCTGGACCGCATAACTGATCACCGTGGGCTTGTAGGGACCGAATTGCCAGATGGGGTTGATCTGGACCAGACCGCCGAGGGCCCAGAGGACCCCCGACACCATGAACAGGAACCCGGTCGTCTTCAGGATGAAGGTCGGGTACATGGGGGTGCCCACCACGTTGTCCTCTGTGCGGCCATGGCCGGGGAACTGGGTGTGCTTCTGCTTCACCAGCAGCCCGAGGTGGGCGCCGATGAGCCCCAGGAGGACGAGGGGGATGATGAGGACGTGGAGGATGTAGAAGCGGGGGATGATGAGCCCGTTTCCGGGGAAGTTCCCCCCGAACACGAACGTGGCCAGGTAGGTCCCGACCACGGGGATCGACAAGATGATCGAGTAGGCGATGCGTATGCCCGTGCCCGAGACGAGGTCGTCGGGCAGCGAGTAGCCGAGGAAGCCCTCCACGATGGCCAGCGTCAGCAGGGTGACGCCGATGAACCAGTTGAGCTCACGGGGCTTGCGGAAGGCCCCGGTGAAGAAGATGCGGGCCATGTGGACGGCGATGGCCCCGACGAAGACGTCGGCGGCCCAGTGGTGCATCTGGCGGATGACGAGACCGCTGCGGACGGCGAAGGAGATGTCGAGCGACGACGCGTAGGCGGCTGACATGTGGATGCCGCGCAGCGGCAGGTAGGCCCCGGAGTAGACGACGTCGGTCGAGGAGGGGACGAAATAGAGCGACAGGAAGACGCCGGTGGCCAGGAGGATGACGAAGGAGTAGAGGGCGATCTCCCCGAGGAGGAACGACCAGTGGTCGGGGAAGATCTTGTCGAGCAGCACCCGGCCGCCCTTGGCCACACCGAGGCGGTCGTCCAACCACCGGACGGCCCCGTCGACCGGCTTGTTCTTGGTGACGCGCTTACCGTTGGCCGACCCGTTGGCCGACGTCGCCGTCACCCCGGTGGACGTCGTCGTGCTCATGACCGCTCCCAGAACCCGGGCCCGATGGGCTGGTCGTAGCCTGCTCTGGGCCACCAGGTATCCGTCGTTGTCGATGGCCAGGGGCAGCTGCGGCAGGGGCCGGGGGGCCGGGCCGAAGACCGGTTCGGCTCCTTTCAATACGTCGAACAACGACTGGTGGCAGGGGCAGAGCAGCTGGAGGAGCTGCTCCTGGTAGAGGCCGACGGGGCAGCCGGCGTGGGTGCACACCTTGGAGTAGGCCACGTACTCGTCGGGTGTCCAGGTCTCGCGGCCAGGCTTGGTGACGAAAGGCTCTTTCACGGGACGGATGAGGACGGTCTGGTCCTTGGCCTGCTGGATGGCGTCGGAGAATCCCTCGGGGAACACGGTGAGGAAACCGCCGACCTCGATGTCGGCCCGGTGGATGCGGCGGCCGGTGATGTCGACCAGGAAGCTCCCGGCCGTCCAATTGGTCGTGTCCAGGGCCTTCTTGGGCGTGGGACCGAGAGAACGCAGGAGAGGGAAGCCCAAGACGATTCCCATGACACCGGATCCGGCCGCCAGGATGGCCGCCGAGGAACCCGCGACGGCGCACCACCATCGTGCCCCGGTCGACGACGGCGGCGGTCATGGCCTCGATGTCCTGTTCGCTGGAGGCGAACGAGTGACGGTCCTCCACGAAGGGTCCCCGGGGGAGGAGGTACTTGCCCCAGGCGGAGAGGCCGAAGCCGAAACCGAACAGGCCGACGCCCAGGTAGACGCCCTTCCCACTGGGTCTGGCCGCCCACCCAGTAGAGCGCGCCGTAGGCGGCGAAGCCGGCCAGGCCGATGAGGAGCAGCACGGCGATGAGGAGCTCGGCCCGGCGGGGGTTCTTGGCCAGGGGCTGCATGTGGGGATCGTCGAACCGCGCCACGGGGCAGGCCGACCGGTGTCTTCCCGTCATCGTGCCCGTCGTCGTGGTCGCTCATGACCGGTCCCCGACCCAGAAGGCCACCAGCATGAGGCCACCGACGCCGATCAGCAGACCGATGAACCCCTCGGCCACCGGGCCGATGCCGCCGAGTCCGATACCGCCGGCGTTGTTGGGGTGCTGGATGGGCCCGGTCACGTAGGCCACGATGTCGGCCACCTGCTGGTTGGTCAGCTGACCCGGGCCGAAGTGGGGCATGTTGGCCGGCCCCGTGCGCAGGGCCTCGACCGACCTGGACGGCGGTCGCCTTGTGCAGCGACGGTGCCGAGTTCCCGTCGGCCAGCGCGTCACCGGAGCCGGTGATGGTGTGGCAGGCGGCACAGTTGAGGACGAACATCGAGTTGCCGTAGGCCAGGTCGGCGCCCTTCAAGTTCACCACGGGGATGCCGTCGGGGAAGCCCGGCGCCGTGGGACCGAGCGATCCGACGAAGGCGGCGATCTCGAGGATCTCCTTGTCCGGGAACCGCGGTGCCTTCTGGATGGGCTGGGTGGCCGGGTTGCCGAGCGGCATGCGGCCGGTGCCCACCCAGAAGTCGACGGTGGCCGGCCCCAGTCCGACCAGGGGCACCCCGTTGGCGGTCCCGGTGCCGTCGACACCGTGGCAGCTCGAGCAGTTGGCTTCGAACAGCTGCTGCACCGGGCGCGATGTAGGACTTGGGCAGCTTCCGGTAGGCGATGGGGTTGGGCGGGTCGAGGGCGTTGGTGGCGCCCGACGCCGTGGACGCCGACGCCGTGCGGTAGAGCGCCCCCGGACTGAGCAGGCCCACCAGCGCGACCCCGACGACGATCATGGCCGGCAGGAGAAGGAACCGGCGCCGCTTGGTCACCATGTTTGCTGTCCTCCGCCTCATCAACTCGATTTGAGGAGGAAGAGGCAACTGAAGATGCCGATCCACATGAAGTCGACGAAGTGCCAGTAGTAGCCGACCGCCTGGAAGACGTTGGTCTCGCCGGGATCACCGGCCTCGCCCCTCATGCGACCGAGAAGGAAGATCATCGCCACCAGACCGAGAGCGACGTGCAGACCGTGGATGCCCGTCATGATGAAGAAGAGTGACCAGTAGGCGTTGAGGGACGGCCCGTGGTGCGACGACGCGAAGTCGTGCCACTCGTACAGGGTGTTGGCCAGGAAGCCGCCTCCCAGGATGAAGCTGGTCACGATCCACTGACGCGCCGAGCGCCGGTCGCCTCGTTCCTCGGCCCAGACGCCCAACTGGAAGGTCGGGCTCGACACCAGGAGGACGACGCTGAAGATTCCGGCCTGGATGTAGTCGAGATGCTTCCCGTCGAGCGGGGGCCACGCCGCGTGGGCGTTGGCCCGGATGGTGAAGTACGCGGCGAAGAGGCCGCTGAAGAACATCAGCTCCGAGCCGAGCCAGATCATGACGCCGACGGCCAGCAACGGCGGCCGTTCAGCGACGTGGCGCGGCGCCCGTGCGCGGTCTGTTCCACCGACAGGGCCTGCGTCACGGCGTCTTTCCTAGCGGACAGCGACCCCTCCGCGCCAACACCGTTACGGACCTGGCGCCGGTCGCCCGGTGGCCGGGGCGGTCAGCCGAGGTCGGGCGCCGTCAGCGGTGGAGGCACGTCGGCAGCGGCCGCGCGTGGACCACGACGAGGCGCTGGGTGGGCCGGGTGAGCGCCACGTAGAGAGCCCGCAAGCCTTGTGAGCGATTCGTCGGCGATGGTGGACGGTTCCACCACCACGACGGCGTCGAATTCGAGACCGTTGGCCAGGTCGACGGGAAGAAGGCTGAGCGGTGAGCCCAGGCCGTCGCGGCGGGGATCGATGGCGTGGTACCCGGCGTCATCGAGAGCGAGGGCCAACTCGCCCACGAGCGACGCCGGGGCGAGTACGGCGACGGTGCCGGGGGCGACGTCGGCCACGGCGGCCGCGGCGGCGTCGACGACGGCACCCGCCAGGGTGCCGGGTTCGGCGGCGACGAAGCGGGGCTCGTGGCCCGACCGACGGACCGGTCGGGGCGGACGCAGGGCGGGGGCCGCCTCGGCCAGGACGCCGCGACGCCACCTCGACGACCTCGGCCGGCGTCCGGTAGCAGACGGTGAGCTCGACCAACCGGGGTGGGCGCTCGCCGGGGAGATGGGCCGTGACCTCATCCCAGCTCGAGGGCGCCCACGGTCCGGTGGCCTGGCCGATGTCACCGACGACGGTGACCGATCCCGACAGCGACCGTCGGGCCACCATTCGCAACTGCATGGGCGAGAGGTCCTGAGCCTCGTCGACCACGATCTGGCCGTAGGTGCGAGGGCCGTCGTCGGAGTCGGATCCCGCCCCGAGCGCGCGGGCGTCGCTTCCCGAGGAGTACCCGGGCCTCGTCGATCAGGGCCAGGTCGGCCGCCGTCCACGGGATGTCGGCCAGAGACGTGCTGACCGGTCGCCGGACGAGGGTGGCCTGTTCGGCGGCGGCGAGGACGCCCCGGGCCGCCAGGGCCAGCAGAGGCGGCGAACCGAAGAGGTCGTGGAGGAGCTCCTCGGCGCTCAGTCGCGGCCACATGCGGTCGAGGGCGTCGGCCAGCTGGGGGAGGAGCCGGATCTGTCGGGAGAACTCGGCCAGGTCGAAGACAGGCTCCTCGGCCCTGCCGTTCTGCTCCGGTTCGTGGGTCCGCTCCGCGTGCCCGTTTCCGTTGCGGATCCGGTCGTCGCGGCCGGCGTGGCCGTTGCCGGTCCCGCCGATCGACGGGCGGTCTCGCCCGGTCTCGTCGGACGCGGCGCCGGGTTCGAAGTCGGCGGTGGTCCCGGGCACCCACGACTCCGGGGACAGGGGGTCACCTGACGACCGGTCTCCGGGCGCCGGGGCCACGGACGAGGGGTCCCGGGCCCCCGACGACGCAGCCAGCCAGGCGTCGGCGGCGTCGGGGGCAGCGTCGACAGCGGCGGAGGATTCGGTCCCGCCCCGGAGCACGCTCATGGCCCGCAGGTAGTCGTCGGCCAGGCGGCGGACGACGAGTTGCTCGACGAAGCGGCGACGGGCGTTGTGGGTCCCCGGTCGACGGCGGGCCTGGGCGATGGCGGCGGCCGAGGCCTCGGACGTGAGACGCAGGACGGTGGCCCCGTAGGGAAGGTCGACATCGTGTCGGAGGGGCCGCTGGCGGGTGCGGACCGCCTGGGCCACCACGGTGGCCATCCGCGCCTCACCCTTCAGACGGGCGACCTCCGGAGCCTCGGCGGCCCGTTGCTGGACGCCGTGGACGATGCCGGAGATGGTGGAGAGGGTGACCCCGCTCTCGCCCAGGGAGGGCAGGACGTGCTCGATGTAGCGCAGGAAGAGGGGGTTCGGCCCGATGACGAGGACGCCCTGGCGCTCGAGGGGGAAGCGGTGGGTATAGAGAAGGTAGGCGGCCCGGTGGAGCGCCACCGCCGTCTTCCCCGTCCCCGGGCCCCCCTGGACGACCAGGACGCCCGGGAGCGGGGCGCGGATGATCTCGTCCTGCTCACGCTGGATCGTGGAGATGATGTCGCGCATGTAACCGGTCCGGGCCCCCTCGAGGACGGCGAGGAGGGCCCCGGGACCACCGAGCTCGAGTTCGGCCTCGTCGTCGACGCTGCCGGGTGCCTCACCGCGTCCCGACGGCTCGCCGGTGTCCCCGGTGAGCGGCGTCCGCCCGAATCGCTCGTCCTCGATGCCGACGATGCGGCGGCCGTGGGCGGCCAGGTGGCGGCGGAGGACCAGGTCCATGGGCTCGCGGCCGGTGGCCCGGTAGAAGGGCTCGGCCACCGGTGCCCGCCAGTCGACCACCAGGGGGTCGACATCGTCCCCCGAGATCCCGAGTCGGCCGATGTGGAAGCTCTCCACCGTGTCGTCGTCGGCCCGGCGGTCGATCCGACCGAAGCAGAGGGCCTGCTCGCCGATGTCGAGCTGGTCGAGGCGGGCCAGGCTCGTCCGGACGATGACGTCACGTTCTTCGCGGAATTGGTGGGTACCGCCACGGCCCTGGTCGAGAACGGACCGCAGGAGGTTCTCGGCGTCGGACCGAAGCTGGTCCAGCCGCCCGTACGCCCTGTCGATGTGAGCCTGTTCCGCCTCGAGCTCGGGGTGTGCGCCCACAGCCGCTCCCTCTCCCTGCTGCGCGCAGTGAACCATCGATCATACCGCCGCGGTCTCGGCGCTCCCGCGGGGGGTGCGGGGACCCGTCGGGGCGGTCGGGAGACGAGGAGGACCACCCGAGGTCGTCGGGTAGCGTCTTCCCGTGTCAGTGGTCGATTCGGCATTCCTGCGCGCCTGCCGGTGCCAACCGACGGACGAGGGTGCCGGTCTGGTTCATGCGCCAGGCCGGACGGTCGCTGCCCGAGTACCGGGCGGCCCGGGGGCCGGGAAGCATCCTGGACGCCATCCGCCGGCCGGAGCTGGCCGCCGAGCTGACCCTCCAGCCCGTCCGGCGCTACGGGGTGGACGCCGCCATCCTCTTCTCCGACATCGTGGTACCGGTGGCCGCCGTCGGGTTCGGCGTCGAGGTGCACCAGGGGGTGGGACCGGTCGTGGCCCGGCCCTTTCGCTCGGCCGACGACCTGGCCCGGCTCCGGGCTCTCGACCCCGAGGTCGACACCCCCTACGTCCTCGAGGCCGTCCGGATCGTCGCCGACGAGCTGGACCCCCTCGGGATCCCGCTCATCGGCTTCGCCGGCGCCCCGTTCACGGTGGCCAGCTACCTGATCGAGGGCGGCCCGTCGCGCGACTTCACCCGGACCAAGGCGCTCATGCACGACGACCCCGGGCTGTGGGCTCGGCTGGTGCGAACGCTGGCCGACCTGGCCCTGGCCTCCTTGCGGTCCCAGGTGGGGGCGGGCGCCGCCGCCGTCCAGCTGTTCGACAGCTGGGTGGGCGCGCTGTCGCCCGGAGGAGTACGAGACGAGCGTCCTGCCCGCCAGCCGCCGCGTCCTCGGTGGCCTGGCCGACCTGGGGGTGCCGCGGATCCACTTCGGGGTGGGCACCGGCGACCTCCTCGCCCTCATGGCGTCGGCCGGTGCCGACGTCGTGGGGGTCGACTGGCGGGTGCCGCTCGACGAGGCCCGGCGGCGGATCGGGCCCGGCTACGCCCTGCAGGGCAATCTCGATCCGGCCACCTGTCTGGGGTCATGGGAGACGGTGCGCGACGAGGCCCGTGAGGTCCTCACCCGGGGCGGGGGGACCGGTCACATCTTCAATCTCGGTCATGGTGTCCTGCCCGAGACGGACCCGGCCATCCTCGAGCGCCTCGTGTCCTACGTGCACGAGCAGACTCCGGATGTCCCCGGCGCGGTGGCCGAGACGGGATGACGGGTGGGCACCACCAACAGGACGCGCCGCCGACCGGTGTGCTCGTCATGTCCCACGGCACACCCCGCGCCGTCGACGAGGTGGCTGCCTTCTACACCGAGATCCGCCGGGGGCGTCCCCCCTCGCCCGAGCAGCTGGTCGAGCTCGAGGGGCGCTACCGCGCCATCGGGGGAACATCTCCTCTCAACGAGCTCACCGACGCCCAGGTGACCGGGATCACCACCGCGCTCGGGCGGAGGGTACCCGGTCGGTACACGGTGGTGGGCGGGGCCAAGTTCGCGCCGCCGCGGATCGAGGACGCGGTGGGCACACTGCTCGAGACCGGTGTCACCCGGGTGATCGGTCTCGTGCTCGCCCCCCACTCGTCGACGGTGAGCGTGGGCGAGTACGCGCGGCGGGCCCGGGAGGCGATCGCCGGAGGCGACCCCGAAGACCCGGTCGTGTTCGAGATGATCGACCACTGGTACGCGTCGCCGGGTTTCGTGTCGCTGGTCGCCGCGCGCGTACGCGACGCCGTGGCCTCACTGGACGCCGATGCGGGCCGCAGCACCGTGGTCTTCACCGCCCACAGCGTCCCCAAGCGGGTCGTGACCGCCGGGGACACCTACCCCGAACAGCTCGAGCAGTCGGCCCGGGCGGTGGCCGGCGCGGCCGGGATCCGGGACTGGTCGGTGGGATGGCAGAGCGCGGGCCGGACCGACGACGAGTGGCTCGGACCGGACATCAACGCCGTGATCAGGTCGGTCGCCGCGGCCGGCGGAGCGGGCGTGGTGGTGTGCCCCATCGGCTTCGTCTCGGACCATCTCGAAGTGCTCTACGACATCGATGTCGAGGCGCGGTCCACCGCCACCCGCTGCGGGATGTCCTTCGCCCGGACCGCATCGCTCAACGACGATCCGCGCTTCTGCGATGTCCTCGCCGACGTCGTGCTCGCCACCGACGCGGACCACGGCGCGTCCCCAAACTGACGTGCACCCGACGCCGAAACGGACGGTGGCCGTCGTCGGCGGCGGCATCGCCGGCCTGGCCGCGGCGTGGGAGCTGTCCGACCGGGCCGGGCCGGGTACGCGGGTGATCGTCCTCGAAGGCGGGTCCCGGTTCGGCGGGAAGCTGCGGACGGAAGCTTTCGCCGGACGCGACGTCGATCTCGGTCCCGACGCCTTCGTAGCCCGACGCCCCGAGGCCATCGCCCTGTGCACCGAGCTCGGCCTCGCCCCCGACCTGGTGGCACCCGGGGCGCGCCACGCCTACGTGTGGGCCCGGGGACGTCTGCGTCGTCTTCCGGCCGGCCTCGCGCTCGGGGTACCGACCCGCTTCGGTCCTCTGGCGCGCTCGGGCATCTGCTCCCCCGCCGGCCTGGTGCGCCCCGCCCTCGACCTGCTGCGCCCGGCCACCAGGGCGACACGGCCATCGACGTCGGACAGCGACGAAGCGGTCGGAGACATCGTCCGGGACCGACTGGGCCGGGAGGTCGCGTCCCGTCTGGCCGGCCCGCTCGTCGGCGGGATCCACGCCGGCACCGTCGACACCATGAGCGCGGCAGCCGTCTTCCCGGCCTTGCTCACGGCGGACCGACGACCCGGAAGTCTGATGCGGGCGCTTCGCACCACGGCGCCGCCGCCGGACCCCGGGGCAGATGGGGACGGCCCCGCCGACGGCGACATCGGCGGCGGGGCGGCGCCCGTGTTCCTGTCGGTCCGCGGGGGTCTCGGTCGTCTGGTGGACCGCCTCACGAGTGCTCTCGACGAGCGCGGTGTCGAGTTGCGCCACGACGCACCGGTGGTCGGGATCGGACGCGGCGCCGGAGGTGACGGCCGCCGGTGGGCGATCCGGACCGACGGGGAGGAACTGGTCGCCGACGGCGCCGTCGTGGCCGTACCGGCCCCGGCCGCCGCCGGGCTCGTGCGACCGCACGACGCCGCGCTGGCAGACGGTCTGGCGGCCGTGACCTACGCCTCGGTCGCCCTCGTGACACTGCGTTTGCGTGAGGATGACGTCGACCGCCGGCTCGACGGCAGCGGCTTCCTCGTCCCCCGTGGGGACAGGCGTCACCCCGATCCTCTCCTCACGGCGTGCACGTGGCTCACCTCCAAGTGGCCGGAGCTGCGTCGCCACGGCGACGTCCTCGTGCGGGTGTCGGTGGGTCGCGACGGCGACGACCGGCACATGTCTCTCGACGACGACGAGCTCGTGGCGCGCTGTCTGGCCGAGCTCGGCGCGATGTTGGGCGTGACGGGCTCCCCGGTCGAGACGCTCGTGACCCGGTGGCCGCTCGCCTTTCCCCAGTACGAGGTGGGCCACCTCGCCCGTGTGGCCGCCATCGAATCGGCGGCCGGCTGTCTCGGGTCGGTCGCCCTGGCCGGCGCCGCTCTCCACGGGGTGGGCATCCCGGCCTGCATCGGGAGTGGACGTCGGGCGGCCCGTGCCGTCCTCGACGGGATCGGCGCCACGTCGGGCATGGCCCGGTGACGGTCGACACCGGGTCGACGGGGGCACCGGCGGTGGACGTGGCCCCGGTGGTGCGGTGGTGGCGACGCGACGGGGTCGAACGACGCGGGACCGGGCGGGGGGAACGCCGCGGCCGGGTGGTGGTGCCCGCCCTGGTGGCCGGGATCGGTCTGGCCCTGTCGCTTCCTCCGTGGGGATCGTGGATCGTGGCCGGACCGGCGGCCGGGCTGTTGTGGTGGCGACTCGGCGGTCTGCGCCCGGGCCAGCGCCTCCTGGCCGGGTGGGCGGCCGGTCTGGGCCTGTTCGTGCCCGGGCTCTGGTGGGCACTGTCCTTCAACATCTACGGCGGCGTGATCCTGATGGTGGTCCAGTCCCTGGCCCTGGCCCTGGCGTGCGCCGTCTCCCCGCCCGGCCGCGGTCGGAGCGCCGCCCTGGCCGGAGCGATGGTCCTGGCCGAGGCCCTGCGGTCGAGCTGGCCCTTCGGGGGCCTCCCCCTGGGAGGGATCGCCCTCGGCCAGGCCGGAGGACCTCTGGCCGGCTCGGCCCGGCTCGGGGGGCCGCTCCTGCTCGTCGGACTGGTGTGGCTGGGGGGCGCGGGGCTCGGTGGGATCGGTTCGGCCGTGGGGAGGGCGGTCGATCGTCGACGTTCGGCGTGCCGCCCGTCCGATGCCCCGGCCCGCCGGTTCGATCCACGGGGCGCGACTCATGGTCGGGGTGGAACCGTCGCCGCCGCCCTCGCCGCCCTTGTCGCCGTGGGAGCCGTGGCGTGGTGGGGGGCGGCGGCCCCCGACGGCGGCCGGGGGGTGGGGCGCGTGCGGGTGGCGGCCGTCCAGGGCGGGGGCGCCCGGGGTCTGCGCAAGGCGGAGGTGAGCCCGGCCTCGGTGTTCCAGGCCCAGCTGGCGGCGACGGCGGAGATCCCCTCGGCGGCCGGGGGGGAGCCTCCGACTCTCGTCGTCTGGCCCGAGGACGTCGTGTCCCTCGACGTCGCGCTCGACGCGTCGTCGGCCGAGACCACGTTGGCCGACACCGCCCGGCAACTGCACGCCACCCTCACCGTCGGGGTGACCGAGACGGTGTCGGCCACCAGCTTCCGCAACGAGATCGTCGCCTTCGCGCCGGACGGCCGGCTGGTGGCTCGCTTCGAGAAGGTCCACCGGGTCCCCTTCGGCGAGTACGTCCCCGATCGGGGGTTCTTCGCCCACCTGGCGAATCTCTCGGCCGTGCCGCTCGACGCCATCGCCGGTCACGGCAACGGTGTTCTGCGCACGCCGGCGGGGCCTCTGGGAACGATGGTGTCCTACGAGGTCTTCTTCGCGCAGCGCGGACATGTGGCCACGCGCGCCGGGGCGCAGCTGCTGATCGTGCCGACCAACACCGCCTCGTACTCGAGCAGCCAGGTCCCGAGCCAGGAGATCGCCGCGGCGCGGCTCCAGTCCATCGCCGAAGGTCGCGATCTGACCCAGGCGTCGCCCACCGGGTTCAGCGCCGTCATCGATCACCGCGGCCGGGTGCTCGAACGCAGTGTTCTGGGCCGGCGCCAGGTCGTCGTGGGCGACGTGGAAAGGCGGACGGGTGCCACCGTCTACGAGCGCTTCGGGGATCTCCCCGTGCTCGTCGCCGCCGGGGTTCTCCTGGTCGGCGGGTGGCTGGCCGGGCTCACGGACACAGCGCCCCCCGCCCGCCCCCGACGTGCGCGCCGACGGGGCCCGGCCGGCGTCGAACGGCTCACCCGGATCAGGATGCGTTGATGAGCGGCGCGGCGACGGTCCCCGCACGGCCCGGCGCCGACGTCACTCGTAGTAGCCCGAGTGGATGTAGATGCAGGGGATGCCTTGGGCGTGGAACATGTCGCGGTTGCGGGGATCGTCCTCGAAGGCGAGCCGGAGATCGAGACCGTGGCGGCGCAGGTCCGAGACCACCGACCGCTTGTACATGGCCACGGGGGCGCCGTCGCCCCGGCTGCGCATGACGAGGAGGTCCCAGCGCAACCGGTAGCGGACGAGCCAGGCCAGTGTCTGGGGCTGGACCCGAAGGGGGCGACCGGTGAGCAGGACGACGCGCAGTGCGGGATCGAGCAGCTCGAGCAGGCGGGCCACCTCGTCGACTAGCGGGTCGTCGGCACAGGCGTCGAAGAAGGCGTCCCAGTCGCGCCGGCCCCATTCGAGGAAGTGCTGACGACCGGCGGCATCCGACAGGACACCGTCGATGTCGAACACCACCGTCGGCCCCGGAGACACGGGCCCGGTGCGCCACCGCCAATTGGGCGGTGTGGACTGGGTCGACGTCGACGATGTGTCGGAGGCGTTCATTCCTCGGTCGGTCGCTGGGCCGAGAGTCGACGGATCTCCTCGACCACGCGAGGGTCGGCCAGCGTGGTGGTGTCGCCCAGGTCCCGTCCCTCGGCGACATCTTTGAGCAGCCGGCGCATGATCTTGCCCGACCGGGTCTTCGGGAGCTCATCGGTGAAGATCACGGTCCGGGGTCGGGCGATGGGTCCGATGAGTTGGGCCACGTGGCGCCGCAGCTCCTCGCCGCGCTCGACGGTCGGCTCCTGGCCGCCGCGCAGCGTCACGAAGGCGATGATGGCCTGCCCCGTGGTGGCGTCCTTGGCGCCCACGACGGCCGCCTCGGCCACCGACGGATGGTCGACGAGCGAGGACTCCACTTCGGTGGTCGAGATCCGGTGGCCCGAGACGTTCATGACGTCGTCGACCCGGCCCAACAGCCAGAGGTATCCCTCGTCGTCGAGCTTGGCGCCGTCGCCGGCGAAGTAACGGCCGTCGAAACGGCTCCAGTAGGTCTGCCGGTAGCGCTCGGGATCGCCGTAGAGGCCCCGCAACATCGACGGCCAGGGCCGGGTCAGGGTCAGATAGCCCGCCGCCGCGTCACCACCGTCCCGACGTCGTCGACCAGCTCGGCCGAGATGCCCGGGAGGGGGAAGGTGGCCGACCCCGGCTTGCAGGTGGTCACGGCGGGCAGCGGCGCGATCATGATGGCGCCCGTCTCGGTCTGCCACCAGGTGTCGACAACCGGGCAGTGCCCGCCGCCGATGGTCCGCCAGTACCACGTCCATGCTTCGGGATTGATGGGCTCCCCCACCGAGCCGAGCACACGCAGCGAGGACAGATCGTGGCGCTCGGGGTAGTCGCTTCCCCACTTCATGAACGTCCGGATGGCGGTGGGCGCGCAGTAGAGGATGGTGACGCCGTAACGCTCGATGATGTCCCACCAGCGGTCCTTGTCGGGAAAATCGGGGGTCCCCTCGTAGAGGACGCTGGTGGTGCCGTTGGCCAGCGGCCCGTAGACGATGTAGCTGTGGCCGGTTACCCACCCGATGTCCGCCGCGCACCAGTAGACGTCAGTCTCCGGATGGACGTCGAAGACGACCCGGTGGGTGAAGGCGACCTGGGTGAGATACCCGCCCGTGGTGTGCATGATCCCCTTGGGCTTGGCCGTGGTTCCCGAGGTGTACAGCAGGTAGAGGAGGTCTTCGGCGTCCATGTGCTCCGGTGGGCACGACGGCTCGGCGACGGCCATGAGGTCGTCCCACCACTGGTCCCGACCGGCCGTCATCGGGGTGGGACCCCCGGCGTCCGCCGTCCGGCGCGCCACGACCACGTGCTCGATCGAGGGTGCGGCGGCGACGGCCGCGTCGGCGTTCTCCTTCAGGGCCACGACGGCCCCACGCCGCCAACCACCGTCGGCGGTGATGAGCACCTTGGCGGCGGCGTCGTTGATGCGGTCGCGCAGGGCGTCGGGCGAGAAGCCACCGAAGACCACGGAATGGGCGGCGCCGATCCGCGTGCAGGCCAACATGGCGACGGGGAGCTCGGGGATCATCGGCATGTAGATGGCCACCCGGTCGCCCCGGCGGACGCCGAGACCCAACAGGACGTTGGCGAAGCGCTCCACGTCGGCGAGGAGCTCGGCGTAGGTGATGGTCCGGGTGTCGCCCGGCTCGCCCTCGAAGTGGTAGGCGACCCGGCCGCCGAGGCCGGCGGCGACGTGACGGTCGAGGCAATTGACAGACACGTTGAGGGTTCCCCCGACGAACCACTTGGCGAAGGGCAGATCCCATTCGAGCACGGTGTGCCACGGATCGAACCACTCGAGCGCCGCCGCCTGATCGGCCCAGAATCCCTCGGGATCGGCCTCCGCCGGCGCGTAGAGAGAGTCGTCGGCCACCACCGCCGAGGCGGCGAAGCCGTCGGGTGGCGGGAATCGGCGCTCCTCCAGGAGGAAGTCGTCGATGGCGGCGTGGGTGTCCGACATGGCTGGGCCGTCCCTTCCGAGTGACGCTCCCGGGTGGCGCTGGTGGCGGCCCCCTCGTCCGCCGATGGTAGTGATTCGACCTGTCACCGACAGACCCGGGGGGAGCGTCAGGCCCGGGCCGCCGGAGACCTGGTGGGACCCTCGACCGGGCCGATCGACGGTCCTTGCGGCGCCTGACCGGGCCCGGGGGCTGGCAAGATGGGGGGACGATGCCCGAAGGCGCCTCCGAGGCACTCCTTCCGACCCCCGGCGCTCGTCCTCCGCTCCACGGCGACCGCCTCACCATCCCCGTCGGCGCCGGAGGGCGGGTCGTCGTGGTGGCCAACTTCGCCCTGGGTCCCGAGGCCACCGCCACCAGCGCCTGGGCGGCCTCGGGTTTCGCCCGGGCCCTCGACACGTGGGACGGCCCCGGCCTCGTGGTCATCGCCGGAAACCTGTTTGACCTGGACGACGGATCCGACGGATCCGACGGGGCCGCCGTGGCCCGGGCCGCCCTGGTCGCCCACCCAGGCCTGGCCTCGGCCCTGGAACGCTTCGCCGGCGGACAGGAGCGGCGGGTGGTGTGTCTTCCCGGCTCCACCGACGCCGCCCTCGGGAACGACGCCTCGGTGCGGGCGCCGCTCGAGGCCCTGGGGGCCGAGATCGCGCCGAGCATCGATCTCCCGATGGCCACGGCGGCCGGGACCCGCGTGGTGCGGGTCGACGCCGGCGTGCCTGGCGTCCCGGCGGGGGACGTGGCGCTGAAACCGGTGTCCGACGTCGCCGCCGTTCTGGCGGCGACGCCCAGCCCCACGGCCCCGTGGCAGCACGGCATCGACCGGTTGGCCGATCCCGCCAGCGTCCAGCGCTTTCTCACCTCGCGCCTTCTCTACCGCCGATTCGCCCGCTTCGGGTGGTGGCTCCTCGTCCCCTTCGTGGCCGCCCTGGCGTTGAGCCTCCCCTTCGTGTCGGCCGGACTGGCCCATCTCTTCGAGGACCAACCGAGAACGGTCCGGGCCCTCACCCGGGTGCGCCATGCCACCTGGGGAACGCGGCTGCTGGTGGCGGCGGTCGTCTGCGTCATCGAAGTCGTGGTCATGGCCGGGGTGCTCGGGTGGCTGGCGCGCCAGGCGTGGCGGACGCTCGGGGGCGGCCGGCTCGACAAGCTCTTCGAGGACACGTGGTCCGGCGCCGGTGCCACGGCCAACGACGGCGGACGCGACGCCGGACGGGTGCTCTGCGCGCAGGGTTACGACGCCCTCGTCACCGGGGCCACCCTCCAGGCCGAGCTCACCCACCTCACTCCCGGGTTCTTCGCCTGCGCCGGGGCCGCCGGTGACGTCGTCGAGGAGCGTCCCGGTCGGCTCGGAATGCTGCCCGTCTTCCTGCACTGCCGGCAGCTGTCCTGGGTGGAGCTGGAAACCGGCGCCGAGCTGCACGCCCGGCTGTTGCTGTCGCGGTCCGAGATATCCCCGGCCACGCTGCTCGAGCGCCTGGCGGCGCGCGACCGGCGCGTCCATGACCACCATCCCGTGGTCGTGGCTGCCTACCCACGCGGGGAGTCGTGGCCCCCCGGACCCGATCTCCGCGCCGTGCGGCGCCGGTCGCGCCGGGTCCGGCGCTGGGCGTCGGGTGCCATCGCCGTGGCCGGCATCGCCGACCTGTTGTCGGCGGTGACGCCACCGCTGCGCAACCGGCTCCATCTGGTGCTCGAGGTGCTCCCGTTGGGCGCCACCCAGGCCGCCGGCGCGCTCGTCGCCCTCGCCGGCATCGGCCTCCTGGCGCTGGCCCGCGGCGTGCGACGGGGTCAGCACCGAGCCTGGGCCATCTCCGCGGTGGTGCTCGGATTGACCCTCGTTCTCCACCTCGTACGCGGCGGCGACGTGGGTGAGTCGGTTCTGGCCGGCGCCGTGTTGTCGCTCCTGGTCGTCTTCCGGGGCGAGTTCCGCGCCGCCTCGGACCGGCCCTCCCTACGGTCGGCGGCCATCGCTCTCGCCGCCGGTGTCATCGGCATCACCGTCATCACGAGCGTGGTGACGGAATTGACCCTGCGCTTCGATCTCCACCAGACCCGTCTGACGTTATGGCGGTGCGGCGAGGCCGTGATCGAACGCCTCGTCGGCATCACCACCATCGCCTTGCCCGATCGCATGGACGACTTCCTGGCGCCGAGCCTCATGACCGTGGGGATCGGGCTGGCGGTGGTGGCGGTGGTGCTCGCCACCCGTCCGGTGGTCGACCGCCGGCGGTCGGGCAGTCGCGCCGCGCAGTCCCGTGCCCGTGACATCGTGCGACGCCACGGCGAAGGCACGCTCGACTATTTCGCGCTGCGCAGCGACAAGCAATGGTTCTTCCACCGCGACAGCCTGGTGGCCTACGCCATCTACGGCGGGGTGTGCCTGGTCTCACCCGACCCCATCGGGCCCAACGCCGAGCGCGAACAGGTATGGGGCGCCTTCCGGCGGTTCGCCGACAACCGAGGGTGGGTGGTGTCCGTCATGGGCGGGGGCGAGGAATGGCTCCCGTTCTACCGCGCCATGGGAATGCACGAGATCTACATCGGTGACGAAGCGGTCGTGGATGTCCAGGGGTTCTCGTTGGCCGGCGGCCACATGAAGGGTCTGCGCCAGGCGTACAACCGCATCGCCAAATACGGCTATACGGCGACCTTCCACGACCCCGCGCGTCTCGACCGGCTCACCGCCGAACGTCTGACCGGTCTCATGTCCCAGGGTCGACGGGGAGAATTCGAGCGGGGCTTCTCCATGGTTCTCGGGCGCATCTTCGACCCTCGCGACGAGGGACTCATTCTGTGCGTGGTGACGGGGCCCGACGGCGAACCGGCCGCGCTGTGTCAATTCGTACCGGCGCGCGGGATCGGCGGCTTCTCGCTCGACCTCATGCGCCGTGACCGCGGCGAGCATCCCAACGGGCTCATCGACTTCGCCCTCGTCTCGTCCATCGAGCATCTCCGCCGACAGGGCCATACGGGCCTCAGCCTCAACTTCGCCGCGCTGCGGTCGATCCTCGACGGCGAACGCGGTGACGGCGTCACCCAACGGGTGGAACGCTGGGCGCTCAAGAAGATGTCGAGCTTCCTGCAGATCGAGACGCTGTGGCGGTTCAACGCCAAGTACGAACCGCAGTGGCTGCCGCGCTACGTGATCTACGACACGGCCGAGCACCTCGTTCCCGTCGTCCTCTCGATCCTGCGCGCCGAGTCGCTGTCCGAGGTCCCGGTCATCGGTCGGATGATCGCCGCCTCTGACCGACGCGCCCACGCCGCCCTCGAGAACGCCGGACCGGCCGGGATCGCCGACACCGGTGCCTCTCTTCTCCCGGCTCCCGACCAGTGCGAGGCGGCCCCGGCCCCCGACTCGGAGCCGGACATGGCACCGGTTCTGCGATCAGCGGTGGGACCCAAGCGGTCCTGACCGCCGTTGCACGACGCCCGTCCGATGGAGGTCCGGCTCGCCACCCGGGCCGATGCGCTGGCCATCGCCACCGTCCACGTCCGTTCGTGGCAGGCCGCGTACCGGGGGCTGCTCCCGCAGTCCTACCTCGACGACCTGGATCCCCTTCGACAGCTCGAGCGATGGGAGACGTTCCTCGATGCCACGGCATGGCCGTCGACGGGGGCACTGGTCCTGGTCGACGGGGCCCCGACCGGCACCGCGACCGTGTCCGGCTTCGCCGGCATCAGCCCGACCCGGGACCATGACGACGATGCCGCGGCGGTGGCCGAACTCCAGACCCTCTATCTCGAACCCCGTGTCTGGCGGCGCGGTGGCGGGTCGATCCTCCTGCGGGCGGTTCACGATCAATGGCGGCGCGCCGGATTCCGTTCCGCATCGGCCTGGGTGCTCGAGACCAACGTCCGCGCCCGGCAGTTCTATGAACATCACGGCTGGCGATCGGACGGCACCACGAAGCTCCACGATTGGGGTGCCTTCGTCGTCACCGATGTGCGGTTCCGGGTGCCTCTGGGCTGAGAGGCGTTGTCGACGGACCGCCCAGGTGTCAAGGTGAGGAATGGCGGGGGACCCGGACGGGCGGGGCACGACCACGGCACCTGTTTCCGTCGTGGCACTGGCGGCACTGCTGAGCGCACTGTCGTACGCCACCGAATCCGAGGGGGCGTTCTACCCGGGTCCGTACCGCGTATTCGTCGTCCTCGTCGGCATCGCCCTCGTCTCGGGCGTCGTGACGTCGCGATCGTCAAAGTGGGTCCGCCCGGTCGTGAGAGACCCGCTGGTGGCCATGACGGTGGCTCTGTCACTGGTCACGGTGGCGAGCTCCGCCAGTGCCGGGCATGCAACCGACGCCATCGGTACGGTCACGCTGCTTCTCACCATGGCCGCCGCCGTCATGGTGGTGAGAGTGCTCCGGCCGGCGGAACTCCGTCTGCTGACGGTGGGGATCGTCGCCGTCGCCGTGATCGTCGCCGTCGTCGGCTGGGCCGCTGTGGTCGCGCGGTGGCAGCCCGATGCCTTGGTGAGCCAGGGCCTCTGGAGGGCCGCGTCCACACTCACCTATGAAAACGCACTAGCCGCCTTTCTCACCGCGCCCGCCCTTCTCTGTCTCGATCGGATGATGACGGCACCGAAGCCGAGCCTTCCGTGGTCCGAGTCCGCCTATCTCCTTCTGGTCGGGATCGGCGCCGCGCTCAGTCGGGGCGGGGTCCTCGGGCTCGTCGTCGGGATCGCTCTCCTCGGAGCTCTGCGCGGTCCCCGGACCCTCCTTCGCCTGGGAGCGCCGGCGGCCGGTGCCGTCATCACCATGGCGTGCCTGGCCCCCAGTGTGCCGGTGGACTCGTCCCCGCACGTCGCCCTGGCCGCCGCCGGTCTGGTTTTCGGCGCGGCGGTGGCGGCGTGGAGCGTGGTGTCCGTGACGCTGCGCATCGGCGCCGTCGCCATCGGCGCCGCTGTCCTCGCCGCCCTCATCGCCGCCGTGTCGACCGGACGCGTGATCAGCGAGATCGCCAAGGCCCGGGCATCGGGTTCCTCGTCGGACCGCGCCCACGAATGGGCGGCCGCCTTCGATGTGGCGCGGCACCATCTGATCCTCGGTACGGGCACGGCCCGGGTGCTGTTGCAGTGGGACGTCGGTGGCAAGGTGTTCACCGCCACGTTCGCCCACAACGAGTATCTCCAGCTCCTGATCCAAGACGGCGGCGTCGGGCTCGCCGTTCTCGTGGCGGGCCTCGTCGGCCTCGCTATCCGTCTGGCCCGGCTCCGGGGTCAACCCAGTGCCTGGAGCCCCGAGTGCGGGATCGCCTGTCTCGGTGCCCTGCTCGTGCAGAGCTCGCTCGACTTCCTGTGGCACATCCCCGTCATCCCGGTGCTCATGTTCGTCGTCCTGGCCATGGCCACGAGCGCCGTAGCCGAACCCGAAGGACTCGGCGCCTCGGTGCCGCACGTGGCCCTCGTGCCACACGTCGATGGCTGATCCGGCGACCGACCCGGGAATGCGCCCGGTTCTGTCCATGCTCCTGCGCTGCGCCATCTTCGTCGTTGCCCTGGCCGGATACCTCGGGATTCTCCTGGTCCGTCAGGGCCCCCCGTCCGCCGGCGACACCACTCCGCTGACCTCGGTCACCACCTCTTTGTCCACGGGCGACCTGCACGCGGCGGCCGATGTCGTGTCCTTGCCCAATCCACCCGGATACCCCCTGCTCGCCTCGGCCCTGGTCGTCCTCTTTCGGCCCCTCATCGGATCGGCCACATGGTGCACGACACCGGGAAGGGCGATGGCGCTCAGAAAGGACGTCGCTCTACGCGACAGACCCGACTTCGCCAACGTCGTGGGCGAGTGCGGGTTCCGCACGGTGTTGCCCGACGGCCACCTCGGACCGCCGCTGCGACCGTGGTACCGGGCCCAGGGCGTGCTCGGAGTCCTGGCGTGGATCGTCCTCGCCGTCGGCAGCTGGGTACTGCTGCGAGCGACGGGCGCCCCGCCATGGACCGCGGAGGTCGCCCTGGTTGTCTTCCTCGTCATCCTGCCGGCGGCCAGCAGTGCCATCGTGCAGCTCTTCCACCCCCAGGACCTGGTGAGCTTCGGCCTGAGCGCCGGAGGTCTGGCCCTGGTGCTCCGGCGTCGGTGGGCGGCGGCGGGAGCCGTCTTCGGCCTGGCCTTCCTGACCAAACAGTTCGCCGTCCTCGTCCTCGTGCCCGTCCTCGTCGCCGCCCCTGACTGGCGGACGCGGCGACGCATACTCGTTCCGGCCGTGGCGATCGTGGCCGCCGCCCTTGTGCCGTTTCTGTTCGTCGCTCCCCGGGCGACGCTTGAAAACCTCAGCGGGATCGGCTCCGGTGGGGCGGTGGCCGGGGCCACGATCCTGAGCGTCCTCCATGCGTCGTCGACGGTGTCCTCGACCGTGGCCCGCGACTTCCCTGTCGTCTTCGCCGTCCTGGCGTCGTTGTGGGCCCGTCGCCGCACGAGATCGCATCTCATGTCCGCGGCACCGCTGCTCGGACTGGTCCTCGCCTGCCTGGCCAGCAGACTGGTGTTCGAGTCGGTCATCTTCCCCTATTACCTCCTGGCCGCCAGCGTGGCCTTCCTGGTGCTCGACCTGGCCACGGGCCGGCTGCCGGATCGTTCCCTGGCGTGGATCGCGGCCACGGCCGCCTTCGTGGCCCTGCACCCGGCCAACCGAACCGTCGACGCCGTCGGGACCCTCGTTCTGGCGGCGGTGGCCGTGACCTACGGACTGACCGAGGTGGCGGCCACCACCCGGCACGACGGCACCCCGGCGGCGGCCACAGCGCCGGCGAGAGCCGACGGATAGGGGCGGGGCAGAATTGCCATCGATGAACGACGGTGACCCGGCGGTGGGCGAGACGGCGCGGGATCGTGAGGCCGTGACGTGACCGTGGCCTCGCCCGTGCCCGTCGACCTGGCGTCCGGCGTGCCTCAGAATGTGCCGGCGGCGTCGGCCGACCGCCCGCGTGGGCTGTTCAGTGCGCCGGTCCTGGCGGCCATCGTCGTCGGGATGATGGCCGCCGCCTTCTTCCGGCAGGGGGCCTTCTATCCGGTCGACGCCTTCAGCGTGGCGGTCATCTCCGTGCCCGTCGTCATCCTGGCCCTGTGGCATCACCGGGATCGACGGACCCTGGCCGTCACCGTGGCGGCGTGCGCCTTCGCCGCCTGGTGGTTGGTCCGCTCGATCACGGAGCACAGCGTCGCCGCCTTCCTCCCCCTGGGGGCGAGCGTCGTCGGGTTCGTGGCCGCCTTCGTCGTCGTCCGGGTCCTGGGGCACAACGAGCGCAGGCGCATCGGATCCACGGTCACCGCCATCGCGACCGTGAGCGCCACCCTCGGACTGGTCGCCGTCCTCGTCCGGTGGACGCCGCTGGCCGCGCCGGTGGACGGCGTCTGGCGTGTGGCCACCACACTGACCTATCCGGGGGCCGCCGCCACCGTCTTCGTTATCGCCGTCCTCGTCGCCCTCGGCCTCGACGACGATCGTTGGACGGCGCGTCTCGCCGTCTGTACGTGCATGGCCGGCCTGGTCGCCACCCAGAGTCCCTGGGCTCTGCTCGCCCTCGGCTTCGGTGCGCTGTTCGTCCCCCTCCGACGATGGTCGGTCGCCCTGTGGCCCATCGTGGCCGGCCTGGCGGCCGGACTGGCCACCGTGAAAGCGGGCGGCGGCGCCGTCTCCCCCTGGTGGGCGTGGCCGGCGGTGGGCGTGGCCGTGGCCATGGGAACCGCCCTGCGACCCTGGCCCCGATGGTCTGCCGGGGCGGGGCGGGGGCTGACCATCGCCGGACTCGTCCTCGTCGCCGGGTTGACCATCGGATTCACGTCGCACGCTCCGCTCGAACGCAACGCCGGGACCGCCGGCCCGCACGACCAGTTCCTCAACTGGTCGGCCGCCATGGATCAGTGGCGTTCGTCCAAGGTGAGGGGGGTCGGACCGGAGAGGGTCTACAACTCCCGCGTGCCCGTGAGCGGGTACCCCGGCTTCGAGCCCGACAGCTACCTGACCGTCGCCGCTGACGGCGGTCTGATCGGCGCCGTGCTGCTGCTCGGGGCCGGAACGGCCATCGCCTTCGCCGTCCGCCGGTTCGACGTGATGTCGTCGTGCGCCGTGGGAGCCCTCATCGCCTTCGTCGTCGCCGGGAACGTGGACTTCGACTGGCAACTCCCCGCCCTCGGTCTGCTCGCCGGTTGCGTGGCCGGCTTGGCGGCGCCGTTGGCCCGACCTCCCCCCGAGCCAGAGCGCACACCCGACTCGCGGCGTCGCACGTTGCGATCGGTCCGCACGTGGTCGCGGCCGACGGGGATCGTGCTCTGCGTGCTGGTTGTCGCCTCCGAGATGGTGGTCGGAGACACCCACATCGCCAGCGCCGGCATCAGGACCGAGGATCTCACGCCGCCGCCGGCTCTCTCGAGCCTCACGCCGGCCCGCATCATTCTGCGCGGGCCCGACGCCACCGATCCGTTCATGCTGCACGTGGGGACGCGCTACTACCTCTACGCGAGCCAAGGTGACTTCGGTTCCAGCGCCTACGACATGAACGTCCCGCTGTGGACCGGTTCCAAGATCGGCCGGTGGCAGGCCCCCCGAGACGTGCTTCCCACATTGCCGCCGTGGGCCGGTGGCGGGGCCACCTGGGCCCCCGACGTGAGAAAGGTGGCCGGTGGCTGGGCCCTCTACTTCAGCGCCGTGCTCAAGGGGGTGGGCCCGGTGACCCACTGCATCGGGGCGGCCTTCGGACACGACCCGGCCGGGCCGTTCAGCGGGGAACCGCAACCCATGATCTGTCAGAGAGACCACCGCGGGTCGATCGACGCCCGGACGTACCGGGATGCGGACAACACGCTCGTCATGTATTGGAAGTCCGAGGACAACGCCAATCCCGGCACACCGGGACCGGACCAGGACGGTCGCACCGGGATCTGGGCCCAACGCCTCAGCGCCGACGGGAGGGTTCTGCTCGGCCACGCCGTGGAGATCTTCCAACCGGACCAGCCGTGGCAGGGGACGATCGTCGAGGCTCCCGACGTGATCCAGGTCTGGGGCACCTATTGGCTCTTCTTCTCGGCCAATTGGTACAACACCGCCGGGTACGCCATCGGCGTGGCGTCGTGCCAGACCGCCTTCGGTCCGTGTACCGATCCCGTCCCCCAACCGCTGCTCGGGTCCAACGCGCAGGGCCAAGGTCCGGGGGAGCCCTCCATCTACAACGACGGCTCGAACGTCTATCTCCTGTACAACCCCTGGCACTCCGACGACCCCCGCCCCACCCCTCCCCGACCGGTGGCCATGGCGCGCCTCGGATTCCGGTCGGACGGTCCCTATCTGGCGACTCCCTGACCAGCCGTTGCCGGTGGGGTGTCCCTAAAATTGGGGATGCCAATTCCCGACGGGTGTGATGAGCTTCCAGCGTCATCGCGAGGCGGTACGGCGGGGTCGCAGCAGCACCCCACGGGACCGGGAACAGGACATCGATCAGCCGACGGTCGGGCAGCGAGGGGGCGGACAGATGCGCCGTGTGCAGCAGAGGACACGTCTTGTCGTGGTGGCGGCGGCCAGCTTCGTTCTCTTGGTCCTGGTCCTGCCCCAGCTGGCCACGGGCATCGGCCTCGGCGGCCTGGCATCACGCCTGACCAGCTCGGGGTCGTGCGGATCGAGCGGGAGTTCGGGAAGCATGGGTTCGGGAAGCGGTTCGTCGAGTGTCTGCGGCCCACCGACCTTGACGGCGGTACCCGACACGGCATTGGCCGACGGCCAGTCCATCACGGTGACCGGTTCCTCTTTCAGCCCGTTCTCCGGGGTCGGCATGGTGGAATGCGAAAACGGCGCCACGGGCCCGCAGCAGTGTGACCTTTCCACCCTGCTCGAGGTGGGGACGGACGGCTCCGGTTCCTTCTCCACCACGTACGTCGTGAGTCGCATCGTCAATATCCCGACCAAGGCCGGGAAAGCCAAGACTCTCGACTGCGCCGTCAGTCGCTGCTTCCTCGGTGCCGCAGACATCTCGAACTACTCGGTGGCGGCTTTGGCGCGACTCGGCTTCAATCCGAAGAGCCCCCTGGTGCTGAGGGGAAGCCTGGCCACGACCGACACGGTGGTCCCCCGTACGGGGGTGGCCTCCATCAGCGGCACCGCCCTGTGCACCCGAACCGAACTCGTCAACGTGACCGTGGAGCTGCAGCAGATCTTCCGTCGCCGTTTCAACTTCACCAACTACGGCCAGACCACGATCGTCTGCAAGGGCCACAGTCCCTGGACCGTCACCGTGCCCCCGGGCTTCGGGCTCTTCTTCGTGGGTCCCGCCAACGTGACGGCCCAACTCTCGACCCAGATAGGCAATTCCTACCGGAACGTCGGCCTCGCCGGTGCCGTCGTGCTGCAGTCCGCCAAGAAGAAGTAGCGGGCCGGCAGACCATATGAAGGGATGGTGGGCTATGGGACGTCTTCGCCGGGGATCGACGCTCGCGGGTCCGGCCGTTGTCGTGCTGGCCATCGCCGTGGGAGCCACGCTCCCCCTCGTCCTCGGCGCCACGGGAACGGCGGCCTCGCTGACGGCGGCCCACGGCACGGCCACCAGCTGTGCGCCCCCGAGTGAGGCCCCGCCGCCGGTGGCGTCGTCATCGCCGCCGTGCATGCCCACGATCACCGTCGTTCCGAGTGCGGGACTGGCCGACGGCCAGACGGTCACCGTGACCGCGACCGGTTTCCTGCCCAACACGTCCATCACCCTGACCGAATGCACATCCAGCTCGTCTGATTCCCTGCCCTGCGACCAGTCGACCGAGTTGTACGTGCCAGACGACGGCTCGGGAGCGTTCACCTTCGGCTACGACGTCAGCCGCATCATCAATGTCAACAGCATCAACGTCGACTGCGCCTTGTCACCCTGCATCCTGAGCGCGGCCGACGCTTCGGACTACTCGGATTCGGCGGCCGCGGCGCTGGGCTTCAACCCCAACATTCCCCCTGAGTTGTCAGGCGCCCTGGCCACCACCGACAAGGTGAACACGAAGACCGGTGTGGCTTACATCACCGGCACGATCACCTGCACCGAGCCGGCCAGCCTCTACCTCTATGTGACCCTCTCGCAGGTGTACCACCGCCACTTCAACTTCACCAACACGGTCTACGCCCCGGCCAACTGCACGCCGAGGAGGAAGCCCACGCCCTGGAAGGCGGTCGTCCCACCCGGGATCGGGCTCTTCGGCGCCGGAAAGGCCACGGTCACGGTCGTGGCGACCGGATACCTGGGCGACTATTACAAGAACGTCTACTTCTCGGGACCCGTGGTCCTGCAACCCAAGACGTAAGAGAGGCCGCCCCCGCACCGGGAGCCGGCGGGGTCCGCACCCGTTTCGTCATCGAACCGCAAGCATTCCCACGGTGTACTCACAGCCGGGTGGGCGACGATCACATCGATGGGCTACCTCACCGTCGACTCGTGCTACAGCCGGTGGAGCTTCGACACCGAGCGTCGCCGCTTTCGCCGGACCCCGAAGGGCCCCGGGCTCGAGCTTCTCATGGCCATGACGCAGTGGCGTCCCTACCACGACCTCCAACTCGATCCGGACTCGGACTCCTTCGAAGTGATCCTCAACGACGCCGGCACCAGGATGCTGCGCTCGTGGCGTCACCGGGAAGGGGTCTGCCCCCAGTGCGGCGCGGCACGGACCGAGGAGCTGGCGGTCGACGACATCGCGCTGGCCGGAGGCGGCTGACGGGGCTCACGGCGTCCCCGACAGAGCCACGCGGCCCGACCGCGCGGCGCTCTCACACGGCGCAGCTGTCACCGTCACAGACGGCGTCGCCGTCGGTCGGTGGCCCGATCGTCGGCGGCGGGTGACGCTTCGCCCACGCCCGCCGCAGGACACCGAGAATGGTGTCGGCGTCCTGGGCCCCGGGGATACCGAACCGGCCGTCGACGACGAAGAACGGGACACCGGTCACACCGAGCTCGAGCGCCTCGCGTTCGTCGGCCCTGACCGCTTCGGCGTAGCGGTCACCGGCCAGGATCTCGGCGCACTCCTCCCCGTCGAGTCCGACCTCGCCGGCCAGGGCCACGACAGTCTGGCGGTCACCGATCGCCGCGCCCTCGGTGAAGTAGGCCCGGAACAGACGCTCCTTCAGTGCGTCCTGGAAAGACGCGTCCTCACGACTCTCGTCCACCGCACGGGCGTGGTGCAGCAGACGGTGGGCGTCGAAGGTGTTGCCCGGCTGGGCCCGCTCGAAGTGGAACTCGAGCCCCTCGGCGGCCGCCGTGGCCGTCAATCGCTCGTTCGCCGCCACCGCCTGCTCCCTCGACATCCCGTACTTCCGGGCCAGGCGATCGGCGTAGTCGCCCGGGCGGCGCGCCGGCGCCTGCGGGTCGAGCTCGTACGCCCGCCACACGACCTCGATCTCATCGGCGTGCTCGAACCGGCCGAGGGCGGCCTCGAAGCGGCGCTTGCCCACCGCGCACCACGGGCATACCACGTCGGAAAAGATCTCCACCCTCACACAGCGGAAAACCCGCGGGGACGCCGCCTTATTCCGGTGCCAACTCGGGGCGACCCGCCCTCGTCTCCCCCACCAGCCCACCGATCATCTCGTCGCCTTATCGGTGGACCACTGGAACTCGGTTCCCCGGTGGAGAGAACCGTAGATCCGGTCACGCAGCCGATTGCCCTCGTCGTCGGTCAGGGTCTTCTCGAGGTCGCGCAACACCACGCGGACGAGCAGGTTCTTGTGGTCCGGTCCGGCCCCGAGACGCCGCCGAGCCGCCGGCGGCAGGTCGGCACAGGCCGTCGTCGACAGGATCAGAACCTCCTCGACACAACGGGCGTCGGGCCCGAGGGCATCGCGCACCTTGTCGCCCAGGGTCTCCTCGTCCTCGTCGGCGTCCACCGCGATGGACAGGTCGCGTCCCATGGGCGGCATCGCCGACACCGGTCGGTAGGGGTCGAGGTCGAGCATCTGGGACGCGATGCGCGCATCGGTCGAACGCAGGAGGCGGATGTCGGGGATCCCCTTGGTCACCATCAGGAGCCGGTCGAGGCCCATCCCCAGGGCCAGGCCGCTGCAGCCCTCCAGGCCGGCGCGCCGGAGCACCGCCGGGTGGGCCAGACCGCACTCCCAGACCTCGACCCAGCGGTCGCCGGTCGACACGTCGACCTGGCGACCGTGTCGGGTGTAGGAGTGGACCCGCGGCACCTGACGCGACGTCCACCGCGGCGTGAGGGCACCGAGGAGCAGCGAGATCATCTCGTCCATGTCGCCGTCGCCCATGGGCCGGCGCGTGATCCGCCACAGGTCGAGCTGATGGGGCGTCCCGGTGTGCTGCCAGTCGATGGCGTCCCGGCGGAACACCACCCCCGGGCAGACGAGCAGGACGTCGTCGGCCACGGTGTCGCCGAGGTGCCGCAGCGCCGGCGGAACCATGGCACTGGCGTGGCTCCGCAACATCCGGTCGTCGTCGACGTAGCGGGTGTAGCGCGTGTCCCTGGTGACCGAGTCCGGGGCGAAGCCGAGTCCGTCGTAGTTGTCGGTGACGGGCACGATCCGCGGACCGCGGCACCACCGGACCTCGCAGTCCCAAGCCCGTGCGAGGCCGGCGACGGCCCGGTCCACCAGTCGCTGGATGGCGTGCGGACCCTCGGCCGGGTCGGTGAGGTCGCGGACGCTCATGTCGCGACGCAATTGTTCGGCGGTGAGGTGTTCGGCGGTGGGGTGGGACGGTGCTGACACGGTGACTCCTTCTCTCAGGCGGCGGGGGCGGGAGAAAACCTCCCGGCCCGTGGGCCCGCCTGATCGGAGTCGCCGACCTAGATGTCGGACGTGGCGACGCCTCCCGGCGACCCGTGGCGGGCCGGGAGGCGACGAAATCGACGTGTCATTCGCTCAACCACACGCCCATGATATCGGGCCCGACCCCGTCGCCCGAGGCCTCGCGCCCACTACGGTCGGGGGACCATGACGGACGACGAGCTCCACGGCCGCCGGGTCCTGGTGGTGGGGGCGGGCACCCGCCCGAGCGACGACGAGGACCCCCCCATGGGCAACGGCCGGGCCATCGCCATCGCCGCGGCGCGTCACGGCGCCACCGTCGTGTGCGCCGACCGTGACGCCGAGGCGGCCGAGGAGACGGTCCGGCTCATCGAGGCCCTCGGTGCGTCGGCCACCGCCGTCGTCAGTGACGTGAGCACCGAGGAGGGCTGTCGCGCCGTGGTGGAGGGCGCCGGGGTCCCCCTCGACGGCCTGGTCCTGAACGTCGGCATCGGGTTGGGGTCGGGGCTGGCCGGCACCACCGCCGACGACTGGGACCGGACCTTCGCCGTCAACCTCCGGGCCCACTTCCTCATCGTCAGCCTGGCCGCCGACCGCCTGGCCGACCACGCCTCGGTGATCTTCGTGGGGTCGGTGGCCGGACTCACCCCCGGCAGCCGCCTGCCCGCCTACGACGCGTCCAAGGCCGGGCTCATCGGGCTCTGCCGCCACGTGGCCCTGGAGATGGCGCCCCGGGGGATCCGGGCCAACGTGGTGGCGCCCGGCCTCATCGACACCCCGCTCGGCCGGGTGGCGACCGCCGGCCGGCCGGGGCGGGCCCGCACCCCCGTCCCGCTCGGCCGCCACGGGACGGCCTGGGAGGTGGCCGCGCCGGTGGTCTTCCTCCTCTCCGACGCGGCCGCCTACATCACCGGTCAGGTCCTGGCCGTGGACGGGGGCCTGACACTTCTCTGACTGCTTGACCTGTCTGCTTGCTCTGACTGCCTGACGCTTCGCGGTGGTCCGGTGATCGGGTGGCATCGGCGTGCCCCGGAGCGACCGGTGTGGCAGCATCGGCGACCGTGGAGGAGCGCACCGTCACCGTCGGCGATCTCGACCTGGTGGTGGCCGAGTCGGGGATGGGCGGGAGGCCGCTGCTCCTCCTCCACGGGTTCACCGGCGCCAAGGAGGACTTCACCGAGTGGCTCGACCCGCTGGCCGCCCGCGGCTGGCACGCGGTAGCCCCCGACCACCGCGGCCATGGATCGAGCGCCCAACCGGCGTCCGACGACGCCTACTCCTTCGCCATCCTGGCCGACGACGCCCTGGCCCTGACCAAGGTCCTCGGCTGGGAGCGCTTCGCCCTCCTCGGGCACTCCATGGGCGGCATGGTGGCGCAGGTGATGGCCACCACGGCCCCGCAGCGTCTCACCGGACTTGTCCTCATGGACACCGGCCACGGGCCGGTCGACGGTCTGGACGCCGATCTGGTGGCGGCGGCCGCCACGGTGGCCCGGGAGCAGGGTATGGACACCCTGGCCGATCTCATGGCGCAGCACGTGTCGCCGCTCGAGACCCCGGCCCACCGGCGCCTGCTGGCCGAGCGGCCCGGCTACGCGGAGTTCGGTGAGCGAAAGTTCCGCGCCACCTCCCCGCATCTCTACGCGACGATGACGGCCACGTTCGTCGACTCCCCCGATCGCCTCGACGATCTGCGCGACCTCCCCCCCGCCCTCCCGGCGCTGGTCATCGTGGGAGATCAGGACCTCCCCTTCATCGGCCCCTCCGAGCGCATGGCGGCGGCCATCGCCGGCGCCACCCTGGCCGTCATCGCCGACGCCGGCCACAGCCCGCAGTTCGAGAATCCGGACGCCTGGTGGGCGGCGTTGTCCGCCTTCCTCGACCGCCTCGCCTGACCACTCACGTCGGTTGGTCCCCGGAGGCTCCGCCGAGCAGACCCGACAGGTCGTCGGCGCGCGCCTCGCACAGCTCGGCCAGGAGCGTGAGCCGGTCGCCGGGATCATCGGCCTCGAGCAGGTGTTGGCCGTCGAGCACGGTGAGCGGGGCCATCCGGCACAGACGCCACAGGCGCCGGTCATCGTCGGAGGCGTCGTCGTCGGCGCCGGCCCCGAGGTCGGCCACCACCGGCGCCGCCCCACCCAGCTCCGACAGCAGGGTCCGGGCCCGGAGCACCGCCGCCGTGGCCCGGGCGAAGGCGGCCTCGTCCCCGGGGCCCGGACCCTCGGGGCGCTCGTCCACCTCGGCCAGCGGATAGGGCGCATCGGGCAGCCACCGGGTCACGGAGATCCGGTCCGTCCCCACCACCAGCAGGGCCCACCGGCCGTCGTCGAAGCGCGACGCCGCCGCGATCCGGGCGACGGTCCCCACCCCGAAGCGCTGGTCACCGCCGCCGACCTCCGATCCCCGGGCGATGAGCACCACCCCGAACCCGACCTCGTCGGCCAGGCAGTGGTCGACGAGCTCCCGGTAGCGGGGTTCGAAGACATGCAGAGGGAGCTCGGCCTGCGGGAAGAGCACGGTGGAGAGGGGGAACATGGCCAGACGGCGGGTCCCCCCCATCACCGTGTCGTCCGCGCCGCTCAGGGCACGAAGGTGTGCGAGTACAGCAGTGCGTGGTGGGCGAAGTCGACGATCGGTGCCGGCCACAGACCGAACAGCACCGTCACCGCCACGCACACGGCGATGGCCGTCGCCACCGACGGAGACAGCGGCGGCGGTGATCCCTCCCCCGTCTCCTCGACGCCGACCGGAGCCTGCACCGTCGCCTGCACCGTCGCCTGCACCGTCGACAGGGCGGTGACGGCGCCGACCGCGGACGCCGACGCACCCCCGGAGCCGACGAGGCCGGCGTCGACGACCGGTTCGCCCCCGCCGGCGGGGACCACCCCGGCCGACGACGAATACATGAGGAGGATCACCCGCAGGTAGAAGAAGGCGGCGATGACGGCCGTCACCATGGCCACCACGGCCAGCGCGCTCGAGCCCGCCTTCACCGACGCCTCGATCACCTCCAACTTGGCCAGGAACCCGGTGGTGAAGGGGATCCCGGCCTGGGCCATGAGGAGCACGGTCAGGCCACCGGCCAACCACGGTTGGCGCGAGGCCAGACCCCGGTAGCGCTCGAGGTCGTGGGCGCCGTCGCCCCGGCCGCCGACGACGGTGATCACGGCGAAGGTCCCGATGACCATGAAGGTGTAGACGAACAGGTAGTAGAGCGATCCCTCGACCCCCTGGGCCGATGCCGCCTGCAACCCGAGCAGGACGAACCCGGCATGGTTGATCGACGAATAGGCGAGCATCCGCTTGATGTCGCGCTGGACCAGGGCCACCGACGCGCCCAGCACCAGGGTGAGCAGCGCGATCACCCACACCGCCGGTTGCCAGTCCATCCGCAACGTCCCGAAGGAGGAGATGAAGACGCGCAACAAAGCGGCGAAGCCACCGGCCTTGGCGATGGCGGCCATGAAGCCGGTCACCGGGCTGGGGGCGCCCTGGTAGACGTCGGGCGTCCACAGGTGGAAGGGCACGGCCGCCACCTTGAACAGGAACCCCACCAGCAGCAGGGTCATCCCCGCCAGCAGCAACCCGTTGTGCAGGAGGATGTTGCGCGACAGGTAGTCGGCGATCTGGGGAAGGTTGCTCGTCCCCGTGGCCCCGTAGACGAGGGCGATCCCGTAGAGGAAGACGGCGGAGGAGAACGAGCCGAGCACGAAGTACTTGAGCGCCGCCTCCCCCGACTCGATCCTCCGGGCGTTCATGGCCGCCAGCACGTACAAGGCGATCGACATGATCTCGAGGCCGAGGAAGATCACGATCAGGTCGTTGGCCGACCCCATGATCACCGCCCCCGACGCCGACGCCAGGGTGAGGACGTGGAGCTCGGGACCCACCACCGCTTCGCGCTGCATCCACCCGTCGCCCACCAGGGCGGAGACGAGGACGGCGCACGACACCAGGATGGCGATGAAGGCGCTGAACCCGTCCTGGACCACCGCCCCGGCGATGGCGGTGTGGGGTCCGCTGTTCTGGACCTGGAACCACTGGACGAGCGCCAACGACAGCGACGCCAGCGCGGTGAGGACCGTCATGGTCGTGGCCGTGGCGTGGTCCATGGGCCGGCGCACGAGCGAGCTGGCCACCAGCATGACCACGGCCCCGCCCAGCAGGACGAGCTCGGGAAGGATCGAGAAGTAGGCGATCTTGGGCAGCGCCAGAGGCGGCGCCGCGGCCAGCAGCAGGGGGGTCACGACGGCCTCCCGGTCACCGCCGGAGCGACTGGGCCGGCCCGGCGGACGGGCGACGAGGAGGTGATCGTGGCCACCCCCACCGCGGCGGTCGGGCGCCGGGTCGTCGCCGTCGCCGCTCTTGCGCCTGTCCCGGCGCTACTCACCGCCGGCTGGTGACCACCGGTGGCCTGGTCGACGTGGCGGACGAGCAGGTTGACCGAGGGCGTGATCCGGTCGAGCACGGGCTTCGGGTACACGCCCAGGAAGACGATGAGGACCACGAGGGGGGCCACGATCGCCCCCTCGCGCCAGGAGATGTCCGGGGTGGCGGCGTCGGCCGGATCGGGCGCGTGCTGGAAGGTCTGCTGATAGGCCCACAACATGTAGATGGCGGCCACCACGACGCCGCCGGTGGCCACCACCGCCCACCACCGGTGGGTGAGGAATGTCCCGATCAGGATCAGGAACTCCCCCACGAACCCGTTCAACCCCGGCAGTCCGATGGTGGCGAGCAGCCCCACCATGAACACACCGGCCAGGATGGGAGCGGGCCGCTGGAGGCCCCGCAGCTCCGACGCCTGCCACGTCTTGCGGCGTTCGTAGATCCACCCGATCACGATGAACAGCAGGGCGATCACGAGGCCGTGGTTCACCATCTGGATGACGCTGCCGGTCACCGCCTGGGTGGTGAGGGCGAACGTCCCCAGCACGATGAAGCCGAGATGGGCCAGCGACGAGTAGGCCACCAGGCGCTTCAGGTCGCGCGTGGCGCAGGCCACGACGGCCCCGTACAGGATCCCGATCACCCCCAGGGTGAGCAGCAACGGCGCCAGGTCGACCACCGCCCGGGGGAACAGGCTCAGGTCGAACCGGATGATCCCGTAGGTCCCGAGCTTGGCCATCACCGCCGCCAGGATCACCGACCCCCCCACCGGGGCCTCGGCGTAGGCGTCGGGGGACCAGGTGTGGAAGGGGAAGATGGGGGCCTTCACGGCGAAGGCGGCGGTGAAGCCCAGGAACAGAAGGACCTGCGACCCGAGCCCCAGATGGGTCCGGGTGAGGGTCACCAGGTCGAAGGTGAACACCCCCGTCTGGCGCTGGTGGATGAAGGCCACGGCCACGATCCCCACCAATAAGAAGGCCGACCCGAGGAAGGTGTAGAGGAAGAACTTCATCGCCGCGTAGGCCCGCCGGGAGAAGCCCCAGCCGGCCACGATGAAGTACACCGGGACGAGCGTCAGCTCGAAGAACAGGAAGAACAGGATCAGGTCGAGGGCGACGAAGCTCCCCAGGCAGGCCGACTCGAGCAGCAGCAACCAGGCCACGAAGGCCCGCGGGTCACGACGCTCGCGCCCGGCCAGCAGGGCCAGGGGGAAGAGAACGGCCGACATCAGCACCAGGAAGACCGAGATCCCGTCGACGCCCAGGTGCCATCCGATCCCGAGCGTCGGCGCCCACTGGTGGTCGCTCACCAGCCGGTAGCTCCCGTTCCCGGCCCGGTACCGCGCCGCGATCGTCACCGCCAGCGCCAACGTGGCGCCCATGGCCCCGAACCCCACGCCCTCGACCACCATCCGCTGCCGCTTCTCGCCGATCGACCCCGGCACCATCGCCACCACCAGGGCGGCCACCGCCGGCAGCAGGACCAGGACGGTCAGGAAGGGGAAGGCCCCGTCGTGGGTCACGACACCCTCGTCAGCATGTAGGCCAGCAGGGCCACCGAACCGATCACGATCCCGAGCGCGTACTGGCGCACGAACCCGGTCTGGATCTTCCGCAGCCCCCCACCGGCGCCCCGGGCGGCGCGGGCGACCCCGTTCACCGCCCCGTCGATGACCTTGGTGTCGAAGACGGCCGCCGCCTTGGCCACCTGCTCGCTCGGCCGGCCGATGACGGCGTCGTAGACGTCGTCGATGAAGTACGACTTCTGCAGCACCACCGGCTCGAGCGCCGGGCGCTCGGTCCGACGCGACCACGCCGAGTAGGCCACGCCCAGACCCCCCACGGCCACCACGGCGTCGACGACGGCCAGGGCCCACTGCGTGCCGGCCGACTGGTGGGCGTTGTACAGAGCGGGCCCGAACACGGGGGCGAGCCAGCCGAGGGGGGCGAACGTCGGGTGCCCCGGGAGGTCGAGCACGCCCCCGGCGAGGGCCAGCGCGGCCAGCACCACCAACGGCGCTGCCATCACCCAGGGCGATTCGTGCGGTACGGCCTCCCCGTTACCGTGCCCGCCGGCGGAGCTCTGTCGCCACCGGTCCTCGCCGAAGAAGGCCAGGACCGTCAGTCTCGTCATGTAATAGGCGGTGAGTCCGGCCGTCACCAGCCCCACCACCCACAGGGCGGGGTAGCGGGCGAAGGCGGCGTCGAGGACGTCCCCCTTGGCGAAGAAGCCCGACAGCGGAGGGATCCCGGCGATGGCCAGCCACCCGACCCCGAAGGTGACGAACGTCAGCTTCATGTACCGGCGCAGGTTCCCCATCCGTTTCAGGTTCTGCTCGTCGTCCAGTCCGTGGATGACCGATCCGGCGCCGAGGAACAGAAGCGCCTTGAAGAAGGCGTGGGCCACCATGAGGAAGATGGCCGCCTCGTAGGCCCCGGTGCCCACGGCCAGGAACATGTACCCGAGCTGCGACACCGTCGAGTAGGCGAGGACCTTCTTGATGTCCTGCTGCGCGCAGGCGATGGTGGCGGCCACGAAGGCCGTGACCGCACCGATCGTCGCCACCACCAGCCGGGCGTCGGGGGCCAGCGCCAACAGCGGACTGATCCGGCACATCAGGTAGACCCCGGCGGTGACCATCGTGGCCGCGTGGATGAGGGCCGACACCGGTGTCGGGCCCTTCCATGGCGTCGGCCAGCCACGGGAAGAGCGGGATCTGCGCCGACTTCCCCACGGCGGCCATGAACAGCAGCAGGCAGACGGCCGTCCGCGCCCCCGACCCGAACAGCGCGTTGTGCGAGAAGACCCCCAGGTACGTGACCGTCCCCGTCTTGTCGAAGACGAGGAAGATGGCGATCAGGAAGCCCACGTCGGCCAGCCGGTTGTAGAGAAAGGCCTTCTGCCCGGCACTCGCCGCGCTGTCGCGTTCGAACCAGAAGGAGACGAGCCAGTACGAGCACAGGCCCACCCCCTCCCACCCCACGAAAGTGAAGACCAGGTTGTCGGCCAGCACCAGGATCAGCATCGAGGTCACGAAGAGGTTCATGTAGACGAAGAACTTCGGGTAGTCCCGGTCGCCCTTCATGTACCCGATCGAATACAGATGGATCAGGGTGCTGATCCCGGTGACGAACAGCACCATCGTCACCGACAGGGGATCGACCAGCAGCGCCGCCTTCACCTGCAGGCCGCCCACGGGGATCCACGTGAACAGGCTCTGGGTGAATTCGCGCGACGGACCCGCCGGTCGTCCCAAGAGCCCGGCGTAGGTGACACAGGCCACCACGAAGGAGCCTCCCACCGTGGCCGTCCCGACCCACCCCGCCCACGGATCGCCGAGCCGGCGCCCGGAGGCGGCCAGTACGACGAAGCCGGCCAGCGGCAACAACGGCATCAGATAGGCGGCGTGGAGCATCGTTCGTCCGTCGGTCCTGTCGTTTCGGTGGGCCCTCTCAGCCCTTCATCAGATGGAGGTCGTCGGCCGTCGTGCTCCGCCGGCGCCGGAAGATGGCCACCACGATCCCGAGTCCCACCACGACCTCGGCCGCCGCCACCACCAGGACGAAGAACACCAGCGCCTGGCCGCCGATGTCGTTGAGCATCCGGGCGTAGGTGACGAACGTCAGATTGGCCGCGTTCAGCATCAGTTCGATGCACATGAACATCACCAGCACGTTGCGCCGCACCAGGAGTCCGAGGGCCCCGATGCTGAACAGCACGGCCCCGAGCGCCAGGTACCACTGCCCCGGGATGCTCATGGCGCCCCCTCCTCGTTCTCGGCCTCGGCCCGCCCGAAGGCGGCGGACACGGTTCCCGCCACCGCCTTGGCCACGGCCTCGGTCGAATCGACGCCGATCTCGTCCCCACCCGCCGCGTCCCCCCGTCGCCACCGTCGCCACCATCGCCGCCGTCGCCCTCCTCCTCGGCCATCGCCTCCTGGCGGGGGCGGCGGGCCAGGACGACCGCACCGACCACGGCGATCACGAGCAGGGCGGCGGTGACCTCGAAGGGGAAGAGATAGGTGGTGAAGACGCTCCGGCCCAGCGCGGCCACGTCACCGCCCGACTGACCCTGGGCCGCTCCGGCCACCGACGGGGCCCCCGTCGACCAGTGGGCCCCGATCCCGAGGGCGAGCAGACCGGCCAGACCGAGCACCACCAGGCCGACGGCCAGCGGTCGCTGCAGGGGGAGCGGCTCCTCGGCCAGGTTCTCCTCCCGGTCCACCCCCAGGAACATGATCACGAAGAGGAAGAGCACCACGATGGCCCCGGCGTACACGATCACCTGCACGGCAGCCAGGAAGTTGGCCCCCTCCTCGACGAACAGCACGGCCACCCCGAACAGCGTCATCACGAGCATCAGGGCGGCGTGGACGGGATTGCGCGCCACCACGACCCCGATGGCCCCCAGGATCACGATGGTGGCGCCGATCCCGAAGGTGACCCGGTCGACGAGGGTGGCCGTGGCCACCAGGGGCAGGACGTGCATCGACAGAGGACCGCTCCCCATCAGCCGTCCCCGCCGCCGGGGTCGCCGGGCGGGGTCTCACCGGTCGGGGCGGCCACGGCGCGCCGGGGGCGTCCCGGTATCCGGATGGAGGCCTTCCGCAGGGCGATGTGGGCCTTCAGCCGGTTCCGCACCCCTTCGGCTCCGCGCTGGTCGTCATTGCGGTCGAAGTCGTCGAGGTGGTCGGAGAAGACGTCGCGCACCGCCCGGATCCCGGTGGCGCCGTCGTCGCGCCGACCGCTCTGTCCCGCTTCGGGAGCGCGCACGCCGTAGCCCAGCTCGCCCGACCACTGCACCCGGCCCTCGTAGGCGGCGTTCCCCGACGGCGAGGTCGCCCGCATCCAGGCCGAGGTGTGCAGGTCGTCGCCCTCGCGCCAGTCCTCCCAGGGCAGGTTCTTCGGCCGACCGTCGTCCCCCACGAGCAGCTCCGCCTTCGTGTAGATGGCGTCGAACCGGTTGGTGAACGAGAACTCGAAGAGCTTGGTCTCGGTGATGGCCTCGGTAGGGCAGGCCTCCACGCACATGTCGCAGTGGATGCACCGCAGGTAGTTGATCTCGTAGACGAACCCGAAGCGCTCGCCGGGCGAGACCGGGTCGGCGGGGGGGTTGTCCGCCCCGCGGACATAGATGCAGTCGGCCGGACAGACCCCCGCGCACAGCTCGCAGCCGATGCACTTCTCCATCCCGTCCTCGTACCGGTTGAGGACATGGCGACCGTGCAGCCGGTTCATCTTGGGTTTCTTCTCCAGCGGGTACTGCCAGGTGACCCGCGTCCGGGCCATCTGCTTGAGCGACACCTTGAAGCCGCCGAAGAAGCTCAAGAAACTCATGGTCCGCTCTCCGTGGTCAGCTCGACGGCGAGGGTCCCGGTGTCCTTGTCGCGGTCGCGCCCCACCACCACCGCCCGCAGGAGGAACCCGAAACCGGCCGCCATGGCCAGGAAGATCCCGATCCCCCACCAGCGGCCCTCGAGATAGGCGGCCACCAGCAGCACCCACCCCAACGACAACGGGATCAGCACCTTCCACCCGAGGTCCATCAGCTGGTCGTACCGCAGCCGGGGGAGCGCCGCCCGCAGCCACACGTAGAGGAAGAGGAAGAGCAGCGTCTTGCCCAGGAACCAGGCGATGGGGATCACCCACGACAGGATGAACACGTGCGCCGTCGGTCCGTCGGGACCGCCCAGGAACAGCGTCACGGCGACGGCCGACATGGTGATCACGTTCATGAACTCGGCCAGGAAGAACAGGGCGAAGCGGATCGAGGCGTACTCGGTGTGGAAACCGCCCACCAGCTCGCTGTCGGCCTCGGCCAGGTCGAAGGGCGGGCGTTGCAGCTCGGCCGTGACGGCGATCATGAACAGCAGGAAGGGCACGATCCCGGTCCGGATCACGTTCCAGCTGGAGAAGAAGGTCGTTCCCTGGGCGTCGATGATCCCCCGGGTCGACAGGGTCCCGGCGATGAGGATGACCGTCACCACCGACATCCCCATGGCCGCCTCGTAGGAGATCATCTGGGCCGACGCCCGCACCGAGCCCAGCAACGGGTACTTCGACCCCGACGACCACCCGGCCAGCATCACCCCGTATACCGACACCGACGACATGGCCAACAGGAAGAGGATCCCCACGGGGGGATCGGCCACCTGCAGCTCGAACCGGTGACCGAACACGGTGACGAGGCCGCCGACGGGGACGATGGTGAAGGCCAGGAGCGCCGGCACGAGCGCCAGGTAGGGCGCCAGCTTGAAGACGAACCGGTCCGCCTTCTCGGGCATCAGGTCCTCTTTGAAGAAGAGCTTGGTCCCGTCGGCCAATGTCTGCAGCAACCCCCACGGCCCGGCGCGGTTGGGTCCGATCCGCGCCTGCATGTCCGAGATGACCTTCCGCTCGAACCAGATCATCAGCATCACCGACACGAGCAGAGCGGCGAAGGCCACGACCACCTTGATGACCACGATCAGCAGCTCCACCCAGTGGACGCCGTTGGCGAACAACGGATCGCCCATGGCCAGAAGGTGGCCGGCGGCGGCCAGACCCCGGATCACGGAGTCTCCAGCCGCACGTCGACCACCGGTTCCCGGGAGTCGATCAGGGCGGATGCCACCGCCCGCCGTCCGGTGCCGGATCCGTCGGTGCCGGATCCGTCGGTGCCGGGGGCCTCGGCGTCGAGGTTGAAGTCGATCGAGGCCACGCCCCGGGGCACCGCCGCGTCGGCCACGGCGTCGAGGACGACGTCACCGCGCGCCGAGCGCACCCGGACGGCGCCGCCGTCTCCGACACCGAGCTTCTCGAGGTCGTGGGGATGGGCCCTCAGGCCGGCGGCGGGCACCAGCGCGCCGAGGGAGTCACAGGCGCCGAGCAGGACACCGCGGTCGTAGAGGACCCGACCACTCACCAGCCGGACCGAGTAGCTGTCGGGAGGCGGCAGCGTGGGGACGGCGACGGGCTGCGGCCAGCGCAGGGGCCGGGGCCGTCCCCCGTCCGAACGGTCCGACCCGTTCGCACCACCGGCACCGCCCGACGAGATGTTCTCGCTCTCGCCCTCGCCACCGAGCGGCTCGGCCCGCCCGGCGCGCGGCGGCGCCCCCTGGGCCTCGACCGATTCGATGCCCGGCGTGGCCATGGGATCGAACGGCTCGGGCGACAGGCGGCGCCTCAGGGCCACCGGGGACGCCGGCAACGGGGCGATGATCCCGTCGCGCGCCGAGGGCGCCTCGAGGACGGCCCGGGTGATCCCGGCGTGCGACGGCGCCAGCTCCTCGATCTCGTCCCACAGCTCGGCGATGCTCTCGACCCCCAGGTCCCCGCCGAGTCGCTCCGCCAACTCGGAGGCGATCATCCAGTCGGGCCAGCACTGCCCGGGGGCCACCAACTTCTGTCCCAGTCGGGTCACCCGACCCTCGATGTTCGTCGTCGTCCCGAAGCGTTCGTGCACGATGGCGGCGGGCAGGACCACGTCGGCGCAGCGCGGCCGAGGCGGACAGGAAGCCGTCGACCGCCACCACGAAGTCGGCCCCGTCGACGGCCTCGGCCGCCAGGGTGCCGTCGGGAAAATCGCCCAGGGGGTCGGCCCCCACCAGCACCAGCGCCGCCATCGACCCGTCGGCCAGGGCACCGAGGATGCCGGTGCTGTCGCGCCCGCGTTCGGACGGCACCGATCCCCACCGCTCGGTGAACCAGGCCCGACCGTCGTCGAGCGACACCCGCCCGGGAAGCAGTCCCGGCGCCAGCCCCATGTCGAGCGCACCCATCACGTTCCCCCGCCGCAGCGCCGGCAGGAAGCGCGCCGACGGCCAGGCCTCGGCCATGGCGGCGGCGGCCTCGGCCACGAGGGCCCCGTCCTCGGCCAGAGACGGGCGGCCGAGGACCACCACCACACCGTCCCCGGCGGCGCCCGCGCCCCCGAGCACCCCGGTCGCCGCCGCCCAGGCGGACTCGTCGACCGACGCCGGGCGTCCGCCGTCACCGGCCAGGGCCCGGACCACGGCGGCGGCCTCGCCCGGCCGGTAGGGCAGAGAGGCGGTGGCGAATCCGCTGAGCGATCCCGGGCGGGAGGCCAACTCGACGAGGGGCACACCGTGGTCCACGGCCGCCCCCCGGAGGCGGAGGAAGAGCACCGGCAGTTCCTCGCGCAGATCGCCGGCCAGCACCACCAGGCACCGGGCCGTGCAGGCCTCGTCGATCGTGGCGCGGGGCAGGGCCAGCACCACCTCGGCCGGTACGCCGTCGCCCATCTGGGCGTCGACCGAGTCGGTGCCGATGACCCCTTTGGCCAGCTTGGCCCAGGCGTAGGCGTCTTCGTTGGACAGCCGGGCACCGCCGATCACGCCGATGGCGCCGGCGCCGCGGCTGGCGCGCACCTCGGCCAGGCGCTTGGCCACGGTGCCGAGCGCCTCACCCCATGACGCCGGTTCGAGGGCGTCGCCCCGGCGCACCAGGGGTTCGGTCACCCTGCTCTCGGCGTTCGGCGCCTCGGAGACGAAGCGGCCCTTGTCGCACAGCCACGACTGGTTGACCGGGTCGCTGTCCATCCCGAGCAGCCGGGTGATCCGGTTGGCCGACGACTGCACCGCGGCCCGACACCCGAAGGCGCAGAGCGTGCAGGTCGACTCGACCTGCTCGAGGTCCCAGGGGCGGGCGGTGAACCGGTAGGGGGTGGCCGTCAGGGCGCCCACCGGACAGATCTGGACCGTGTTGCCGCTGAAGTACGAGCTGAAGACGTGTCCCTCGAAGACGTTCACCTCCACCAGCGTCGCCCCGTCCGAGGAAGTCGATCTGGGCCTCACCCGCCACCTCGTTGGCGAAGCGGACGCAACGCCCGCACTGGATGCACCGCTCGCGGTCGAGCAGGACCAACTCGGAGATGGCGATGGGCTTGGCCCAGTGCCGCTTCTCCTCGAGGAACCGGCTCTCCCCCGGCCCGTAGGCCAGGACCTGGTCCTGCAGCGGGCACTCACCGCCCTTGTCGCACACCGGGCAGTCGAGCGGATGGTTGACGAGGAGCATCTCGAGCACCCCGTCCTGCGCCTTCTTGACCTTGTCCGAGGTGGTCACCACCTCCATCTGGTCGGCCACGGCCACGTAGCACGCCGGCTGGAGCGTCGCGCCGCGCGGTCCGCTCACCTCGACCAGACACATCCGGCACATCCCCACCGGCTTGAGGCGCGGGTGGTAACAGAACCGGGGGATGAACACCCCCGCCCGCTCGGCCGCGGCGATCAGGAATTCGCCCGCCCCGGCGGTGACGGCCTGACCGTCGATCGTGATCTCCACGGTGGCACCGGCCTCGGTGTGCGGGGCGATGGCGTGGTGCGACGTGATGACGGGATCAGCCATGGGGGCAGGCCCCGTCCTTGATGTGGACGAGGAACTCGTCGCGGAACATCCGGATGGCCGAGGCGATCGACGACGGGATGGAGGACCCGAGAACGCAGATCGTCGTCTGCTCCGGCGGCCAGCTCACGCCCGGAGCGAGATTGTCGCTGATGTCCATGAGCAGGTCGAGATCGCTCTCGCGTCCCGTCGCCGTCCTCGATCCGGCGCAGGATCTTCTCCAACCAGCCGCTGCCCTCGCGACACGGCGTGCACTGGCCGCACGACTCGCGCCAGAAGAACCGGGTGATCCGCCAGGCGGCGCGCACCACGCAGGTGGAGTCGTCCATCACCACCACCGAGCCCGACCCGAGCATCGACCCGGCCTCGACCCACCTCGTCCTGACCGAGGGGGAGGTCGACCTGGTCGGGACCGAACCAGGGGGCCGAGGCGCCACCGGGGATGAACGCCTTCAACTGGCGGCCGCCGGGGATCCCGCCGCCGAGCACGGGGGCGAAGATCAGGTCGTGGAAGGTGGTCTTCACCATCTCCACCTCGTAGACCCCGGGCCGGGCCACGTGGCCGGCCAGTGCGAAGAGCCGGGTTCCCGTCGATCGCCCCTCCCCCAGCGCCGTGAAGGCGGCGGCGCCGTGGACGAGGACCCACGGCAGGTTGGACAGCGTCTCGACGTTGTTCACCACCGTGGGCTCGCCGTAGAGGCCGATGGCGGCGGGGAAGTAGGGCGGCTTGATCCGCGGGAAGCCCGCGCTTGCCCTCGAGGCTCTCGAGCAGCGCCGTCTCCTCGCCGCAGATGTAGGCACCGGCCCCGGGATGGACGACGACGTCGACCGAGAACCCCGACCCGAAGATGTCACGACCGACGGCGCCGTGCCCGTAGGCGTCGTTCAGCGCCTCGGTGACGCGCTCGAGACCGAGGGCGAACTCGCCGCGGACGTAGAGGAAGACACTCGTCACCTGGAGCGCGTAGGCGGCGATCACGACTCCCTTCGATCAGCTGGTGGGGGTCGCGCTCGAGCAGGAGATGGTCCTTGAAGGTGGCCGGCTCGCTCTCGTCGCCGTTCACCACCAGGTAGCTGGTGGGTGCCTTCCGCAGCATCGACCACTTCCGCCCGGCGGGGAACCCGGCGCCGCCCCGACCGAGCAGGCTGACGGCGTCGACCTCGGCGGCGACCGCTTCCGGCGTCATGGTCAGAGCCTTCCGCAGGCCCTCGTAGCCACCTGTGGCCAGGTAGCGCTCCAGAGTGTGCGAGTCCTCGTGCTCGAGGCGCGACGTGACGATCCGCGGTGCGTCGGTGACGGCCATCAGCCGCCCCCCGTGGCGCCGGCGCCGCCGGGCTTGGCGGCCCCGGCCGCGGCGCGCCCGGCGATGGCCGCGGCGGTCGACTCGCGCTCGGCCCGCAGGTCGTCGTCGTCGACCCGGAGCCCGCCGTCGCGCCGCACCCGGATGAGAGTCCCGTGATGGGGGACCACGGCGTCGAGGCGCCCGGCCCGCAGGTCGTCGACCAGGCGGTCGAAGCTCTCCGGGGTGACGTCACCGAAGAACCGGTGGTTCACCTGCAGACACGGTGCCCGGCCGCAGTCGGCCAGGCATTCGGCGTCCTCCAGGGTGAACATGCCGTCGGCCGAGGTCGCCCCCGTCCGCGTCCCCAGAGTCTTCTCCGCATGGTCGAGGAGCTCGTAGGCCCCCCGCAGCATGCAGGCGATGTTGGTGCACACCGCCACCACGTAGGTCCCCACCTCCTCGGTGTGGAGCATGTCGTAGAAGGTCGCCGTCCCGAGCACTTCGGCCGGCGTGATCCCCACCAGCTCGGCGATCTCGTCCATGGCCTCCGGGCGCAGCCAGCCGTCCTGCTCCTGGGCCAGGTGGCACAACGGGATCAGCGCCGAGCGCGGATGCGGATAGAGCGCCACGATCTCGCGGGCGCGCGCCATCACGTCGGGGGTCAGATGCGACCCTGTCATCGATCGGACTCCCCCATGACAGGGTCGACCGACGAGGTGGTGGCGATGGCGTCGGCCACCAGGCCGCCCCGTGCAGCATCACGGGAAGGGTCTGCATGTTCACGAACGAGGGACCGCGGATGTGCATGCGGTACGGCTTGGCCGATCCGTCGGACACCATGTAACAACCGATCTCACCGCGCGGGGACTCGATGGCGGTGTAGACCTCACCCTCGGGCACCTTGAATCCCTCGGTGAAGATCTTGAAGTGGTGGATGAGTGCTTCCATCGACTCGTCGATGCGGGCCCGCGGGGGCGGGGTCACCTTCTTGTCCTGGACCCGGTAGTCGCCGGTGGGCATCCGGTCGAGCACCTGGCGAACGATCTTGAGCGATTCACGCACCTCGTTGAAGCGGATGGCGTAACGGTCGAAGTTGTCGCCGTAGGTGCCGACGATGACGTCGAAGTCGACCTTGTCGTAGCGCGAGATAGGGCATCGTCCGGCGCAGGTCCCACGCGATGCCGGTCGAGCGCAGGATGGGCCCGGTGGCCGAGAGGGCGAGCGCCTCCTCGGCGGTGATCGCCCCCACCCCCTCGGTGCGTTCGCGGAATATGGGTTGCCCGGTGATGAGCTGGTCGTAGTCGTCGAGGCGGGACTCGATGGTGTCGACGATCACGGACGACGTCGTCCTCCCACCCGTCGGGCAGGTCGGCGGCCGTGCCGCCGGGGCGGATGAAGTTGTGGTTCATCCGCAGACCGGTGGTCTTCTCGAAGAAGCCGAGCACCAGCTCGCGCTCACGGAACCCGAAGATCATCATGGTGGTGGACCCGAGGTCCATCCCGTTGGTGGCGAGCCACATCAGATGCGACGACACCCGTTGCAACTCGGACAGGAGCATCCGGATCCACACGGCCCGCGTCGGGCAGCTCGATCCCGAGGAGCGCCTCGGTGGCCATGGAGAAGACCAGCTCGTTGTTGAGCGGCGACAGGTAGTCCATCCGGGTGACGTTGGTCGACCCCTGCTGGTACGTGAGCTCCTCGCCTGTCTTCTCCATCCCGGTGTGGAGATAACCGATGATCGGCTTGGTCCGCAGCACCGTCTCGCCGTCGAGCTCCATCATCAGCCGGAGCACTCCGTGGGTCGACGGGTGCTGGGGCCCGATGTTGATGATCATGGTCTCGTCGTCGGGCCGCTCGACGTCGACGTGGGCCGGATCACCGGGCATGGCTCTCGGGGACCCGAAGGACCGACCCCATCTCGCGCGACAGCTCCTCGGGTGCCGTGCTCTCGCGCGGCAACAGCTCCTGGCCGCCTTCCTCGGTCTCCTTGACCAGATCGAAGGCGGAATCGGCCGCGCCGCCGCCGGCCGGATCCGTGTCCTTGGTGACGTCGTCTGTCATCGGGGCCCCGGAGACTCCTTGAACTGCACGGGGACGCGGCCCACGCCGTAGTCCTTGCGCAGCGGATAGCCCTCCCAGTCCTCGGGCATGAGGATCCGCGTGAGGTCGGGGTGTCCGGTGAACGCGGATCCCGAACATGTCGAAGACCTCGCGTTCGAGGGCCTCGGCCCCGGGGTAGAGATCCCACAGCGAGGCGATCACCGCCGTCGTCCTCCGGCACCTGGACCCGGACGCGGACCCGGCGCGCCGCCGACAGAGACAGAAGCGAGGCCACCACCTCGAAACGCTCGGGGACGACGTCGGCCGGGAGCTGACGACCGGGGTGGGTGAGGTAGTCGACGGCGGTGAGATCGCTCAGCATGGCGAAACCCGCCACCTTGTGGGCCTTCACCGTGTCGTGGTAGCGGGCCAGAGGCGGGAAGACGACGTCCTGGCCGGTGGAGGTCGCCGCCGGGATGCCGCTCAGGTCGACGTCGGTGTCGCTCATCGGGGTGTGCCCAGACGCACGTCGTCGGGACGCTCGGGCATCCAGCCGACGAGCTCCTCGGACCGCGCCGGCGCCGACTCGCGGCGGCGGGTGATCTCGCCCGTCCGGATCTTCTCGTGGAGAGTCAGGATGGTGTGAAGCAGCGTCTCCGGACCGGGCGGGCAACCGGGCGCGTAGACGTCGACGGGGACGATCTGGTCGACGCCCTGGACGATGGCGTAGTTGTTGAACATCCCACCGGTCGACGCGCAGACGCCCATGGAGATGACCCACTTGGGCTCCATCATCTGGTCGTAGACCTGACGGAGCACGGGGGCCATCTTCTGCGAGACACGGCCGGCCACGATCATGAGGTCGGCCTGACGCGGCGAGGCCCGGAAGACCTCCATCCCGAAGCGGCTGATGTCGTAGTCGGCCGTGCCCACCGCCATCATCTCGATGGCACAGCAGGCCAGACCGAAGGTGACGGGCCACACGCTGTTGCGCCGGGACCACTTGACCAGGTCCTCGAGCCGACCGGTCAGGAAATTGTGCTGCAGGTCCTCGAGGCCCACGAACGCTTCCCCCGCCGCTACGCCGCCCGGCCCGTCGGGGGCCCGGCGTCGGGCCCGACACGGGCGATGGTCGATTGGGTGGTCGGCGCTCGTCGGACAGGGCAGGGCGCAGGCTCTTGGCCGGGCCCCAGTCGAGGGCACCGTTGCACACGAGGTAGAGGAACGAGACGAAGACCACGGCGGCGAAGACGATCACCTCGATGAGACCGAAGGTGCGGAGCTGCCGGAAGATCGACGGCCCACGGGTAGAGGAAGACGATCTCGATGTCGAAGATGATGAAGATCATGGCCACCAGGTAGAAGCGGACCGGGAAGCGCTGCGGTGGTTCACGGTCGGGGACGATCCCGCACTCGTAGGGGGCCCGCTTGGCCGTGGTCGGTCGCTTGCGGGGAGCGAGGAGCGACGACGCCACGAAGGACAGGGCCGCGAAGAGAACGCCCAGCACCAGCAGCAGCACGATCGGGCAGGTATCGGTCCATGACCGTTCCGGTTCTACCACGACGCCTTCGCGCCAGGCACATCGGGAAACGGCTCTTTCCCCTGCCCACCCGGATGTCCCCGCCGGGCCCGGGGACCTACGATCACACACGTGGACGAGGCAGCCGGCGACATCGGACGGGCAGCGGGAACGGCCCGTCCGCCCATTGTCGACGACGGCTCGGTCCACGACGTCCTGGTCGTCGGCGGAGGCCCGTCGGGCTCGGCGTGCGCCTACTGGCTGGCCGATGCCGGCTGGGACGTCGTGCGTGGTCGAGAAGAAGCACTTCCCCCGGACCAAGACATGCGGCGACGGACTCACGCCACGCTCGGTCCGCCAGCTCGACCGACATGGGCCTCTCCGGGGCACTGTCGGGAGCGCACCGCTTCGACGGTCTGCGGTCGTGCGCCTACGGGATGACCATGGACCTGCCGTGGCCCGACCATCCGTCGTTCCCGTCCGTACGGCTACGTCATCACCCGCCACGATCTCGACCAGCTGGTGGCCGAGCGCGCCGCCAAGGCGGGTGCCACGGTGTGGGAGGGTGCCGAGGCTCGGTCGATCCTCGACCGCCACGTCGGGCCCGTGGGCGGCGACGGCCTCCGCGCCGAGGTGCTGCCGGTGCGGTGGTACGCGACGTGCTCGACGCCGACCGGACGCTCACGAGGTGAAGGCGCGCTACGTGGTCGTCTGCCGACGGGGCCAACTCGCGGTTCGGCCGCGCCCTGGGCACGCTCCGTGACCGGTCGTACCCGATGGGCATGGCCCTGCGGGGCTACTTCCGCTCCCCGCGCCACGACGACCTCTTCATCGAGTCCCATCTCGACATCCGCGACCACTCCGGCAAGGTGGTCCCCGGCTACGGCTGGATCTTCCCCCTGGGCGACGGTCGGGTGAACGTCGGCGTGGGCCTGCTGACGCGTGGAGGGCCGGTGGAAGGGCGTCAACACCAGTCATCTCATGGACGCCTTCGTCCAGTAGGCGCCGAAGTCGTGGGAGCTCTCCCCCGCCGACGTCGTGCGGGCCGCCGACCGGGGGGAAGCTGCCCATGGGGATGTCGGTCGCGCCCCCGGATGGGTCCGACCACGTCTCGTGGTGGGAGATGCCGCGGGCGCCATCAACCCTTTCAACGGCGAGGGGATCGCCTACGCCTACGAGACGGGCCGCCTGGCGGCAGCCTGCCTCGGCCACGGCCCTCGTCGGGCGAGGGGCGACGGTGCTCTCGCCGACTACGGTCCAGCTCGAGGACGCCTACGGGCTCTACTACCGGGTGGCCCGGGACTTCGTCCGGCTGATCAGCAATCCCGACGTGATGCGGGCGTGTGTCCAGACGGGCATGCATTCCCGCAGCATCATGGGGTGGCTGCTGCGGATCATGGCCAACCTGCTGCGGCCCGACGAGGTCGGTCCGGCCGAGGCCGCCTACCGGGCCATGGCCACCATCGCCCGCGCCGTCCAGACACCCTGACCGCGGCGGCGCCGGCCCGGCCGGCGCCCCGAGCCACTACGCCGACAGATCCTTCGTCACCCGACCCTCGACGTTGGCCACCAGAGAGGCTCCGACGGGCGGCGGGAACGCCGCCGGGCTGGCCAGCGACAGCGTCGCCTGGACGCGACCGCCGAATACGGCCACGGCGGTGGTGGTGGCCGACGCCCCCGCCCGCGAGCGCGTGATCTGGAAGGCCTCGACGTGGACCTGGTTGTTGGCGGGGGCGGTGACCGAGGTCGCCTGCACGGTGACCGCGGTGAACGGTGCCGCCGACGCCGACCGGGTGTAGGGCAGCATCGCCTGCGCATACGGCTGGTAGCAGGTGGTGAACCCGGCCGCGTTGGAGAAGACGGAGAAGTCCGCCTGCTCGGCCGATGGCGCCTGCATGACGTCGACCACGGAACTGGCCGTCGTTTCCGCCGCGCTCGGGTCGACGAAGGTCGGCGAGGCCGTCTGCGCCGTCCGGGACGACGTCGCGCCCCCGAAGGCGCCGGTGACGTCGGCCACCGGGACGTGGAGACACCGGGCCAGTGCGGTCAAGGCGTTGGACGAGGCCCCGGCGGCGGCCGGCGAGAGGGCGACGACGGGTGCGAAGGCGTTGCCGGCCGAGCCCGGTGCCGTCGTCCACCCGGGAACGTCGGTCCGTTGGATACCGGCGTGGGCGGCGATGGCCAGGTCGGCCTGGACCGCCGCCGGCGAGGGCGTCCCCGACGACGAGTTGTGACGCTTGTAGTACCAACCGCCGGCCGCGCCCACCAGGAGGAGCAGGACGACGAGGAGGGCGACGAACCGACCCGACACCCGCCGGTGACCGGCGGCGATGGACGTGTGGGTGGGGGTGGCCCGCTTCGCACCCGCCGGCGGGGCCGTCGCGGCCGCGTCGGGCACGCCGGCCAGGGCCGCGGCGCCGACGAAACGGCTGGCGGGGGCCTTCTTGGCGTCGTCGGCCTTCGGGGGTCCTTCGGCCGTCTCCGGAACCCCGACCGCAGCGGCCGCTTGGCCCGGCTTCTTGGGGGCACCGAACCGGCCGCGTCGCAGGACCCGCGACTTGGGCTGATCGGCACCCGTCGCCGGTGCGGTCGTCTCGAGCGACCCGACCTTGGGGGGCGCGTCCGGGGGCAGCGTCCCCGTGGGCGATGAGGCGGTGGGCACGACCGGGGCGTCGACGCCCGTCCCGGTGTCGGTGCCCGGGGCGCCGACGCCACCGCGCACGGGCGGCGTCACCTTGGTGCCGAGGGTCCCGACGCCCGGCGGTGGCGGTGGGGGCGGCGGCGGCGGAGTCGCGGCGGTCGGCCTCCCCGGTGCTCCCACGGCCGGCGGGACCGTCGTCCCGGTGACCGGAGGCGGTGGCGGCGGGGGTGGCGGCGGCGCGGCCGCTGTCTTCGGCGGGGCGGTGGCGTCGACCATGGACGGCGCGGCGGCACCGACGACGCCCGGTGACGGGGGGGGCGGGGGCGGGGTCGCCGACGGGGGCGTGGCCGGTGAGCCCACCCCGGACGGTCCTCCCGGTGGCGGTGGGGGGGGTGCCACGGTGGCTCCGTAACGGGTGGCGAGGGCCGTGACCTTGGCTTCGAGGCTGGGCGCCAGGTTGGTGGGGATCGCCTCCGCCGGGACCAGGAACTCGAGGGGACGGCCCCCGGCGTCGACCGCCAGGGCGGTGGCCGGGGTCCCGTCGGGCAGGGTGGCGGAGGAGCGGAAGCGGGGCACCGAGACACTCGTCCACGGGGCGGTGCGCGGCTGGGCACCCCCGGGGACGATCACGGTCATTCCCCGGGCGTCCATGACGAGGGAGAGGCCCCCGACGGCGGCAGGCCCGTCGGGCGTCGTCCCGGACACGACGACACCGTCGAGTCGGAGATCTTCGGCGTCGGTCACTGGCGTCATGGTCACTTCTCCGTTCCTGTGCAGGTCCCACCGACCCTAGGAGGGGGCGCGTCACACGATCGTGTCGTGATCTTCGGCATCCGGAGGCCGAGACCTGAGCCCGACCAATTCATTGTCTATAGCAACTATCAGCCGGTGACGGGGCTGAAACGAACCAGCTCCATGTCCTCGTAGATGACGGACGAGTTCAGGACCTGGGTGAACGGGAAGATCTCACGAGCGGTGAAGGAATGATCGTCCTGCAGGCCGATCTCGATCTGCTCGCACTTGGTGTGGTAGGTCTCGTAGCCGGGCGCCCACACGAAGAAGATGTCGTGGGTGGAACCGCTCATGCTGGCCAGCCGGGAGACGAATTGGCCGGGGTTACCGGCCGCCGTGGCCTGGGCGTAATCGACCCAGTTGACGAACTGCGGACCAGTCTCCCGGGGGAACGTGATCTGCCGGTACCTGCCCGTCGGCAGGAGGCGGGACACCGATGGCCCGAGCTGATCAGGGCAGTAGGCGACGATGTCGCCCTGGTGGCCGAGCGTCGCCAGCGCGGCGGAGACCTGGCCGGCCTGAGTCCGGCTGGTCCAAATGTTGGGCAGGCTTCCGGCAATGCCGAAGATCACGGTGGCGGCCATGACGCCGGCGCGGACGCGCGTATCGCTGAAGGTGGCGAACCCCATGGCCACGAGGAGGGCCAGGAAGACGAAGATCACCGACGCGTAGCGCGCCTGAAAGGCGCTGCGGCTGATGTAACCACCGACAACGGCGGCGGCCAGGGTCCCCACCGTCACGAGGGCGAGACCGCGACCGTCAGGTCGCGTCCGAAGGTCGAGGATGATGTGACGGAACCCGCCGGCAATGCCGAACAACCCGAGACCGGCGAGGGCGAAGTAGAGCAGCGCCAGGGCCCGGCCCTGATTGGTGGCACCGCCGGCGAACGATGTCACGGCATTGACGAGGGCGGCGAAGTCGGCCGGGACGGCCCACGGCGTGCCCGTGTGGCGTGACTGATAGATGAACGTCGGGACCCAGGGGAGGAAGGTCAGACACCCGACGGCCACGGCCGCCAACGCCGCACGCGCTCCCCGGCGGCCGGACTGCGGACCGCGCCACCACTGCCAGGCCAGCCACAGCGCCGTCACCCCGACGAGGTAGAGCGACCAGTAGTGGCTGTAGAGGAGAAGTGAGGTGGCCAGGGCCACGACGACGAGATTGCCCACCGCCGGTGCCTGCAGCGCGCGCTGCAGCGCCACCAACCCGACAGCGGTGAGGAACGCCAGCAACGAGTACATCCGGTTCTCGGTGGCGTAGCGCACCGCGAAGGGCGACGTGGCCACCAGGACGACGACGCCGATGGCGACGGTCCGGCCACCGATGCGTCGCCCCGCCATCCAGACGAAGGGCAGCGTGGCACAGCTCAGCACTCCCGACAGGGCGCGCACGGCCACGTTGGAGGTACCGAACGCCCCCATCCAGAAGTGCAACAGGACGTAGTACAGCGGGGGGGCGCCGTCGCGGTTGAGCGCAGCGTGGAGCTGGCTCAGAGGCAGGCGTGCGATGTCGAGGGTGAGTGCCTCGTCGAGCCACATGTCGGTGCGGGTCCAGAACCGGAGCACGATTCCGGCGGCCACGGCGGCCACGGCACCGACTACGAGTAGACGGATGAACCAGGTCGGCGCCACCCACGGCGAGTCGGGATCGTGGGGACGGGTCCCGGCCGGGTCCTCCATCTGGCGGGGGGAGACCGGATCACCGGGGGCGATCGTGGTGCCGCTCGGCGCCGTGTCCACGTCGACCGCTGACGCCTCCACCGTGTCCATGTCCGCATGGTAACGAAGGGGCAGGAGATCGCCCGGCATCCGGCGGCGCCCGGGGAGCGTCCCGCGTCAAGCCGAGGTGGGGGCCTCGACCCGGTGGACGACGTCCCACATGCGGCGGCATTCGTCGGCCGACATGTGCGGGTCCTTCACCTTCCACTCCACCACGGCGCGCAGCGCCGCTCGTACCGGGTCGACGTCGAAGCCGCCCAGGAAGCCGGCGACGAGCTTCCGGCGGGCCAGACCTTCGACGAACGCCTCCAGCCGGCGTGCCGGGATCTCCCCCGCCGTCATGAGCACCCAGGTCAGCGCCACATCGGTGGCGCCGTCTCCCCGGCAGGCGTTGCTCCAGTCGATGACCACGGGACCCGCCGGCCCCATGAGCACGTTGAGAGGATGCAGATCGAGGTGCAGGAGACAGCCGCCGCCCGTCCCCGGTCCCGGCCGGGCCCAATCCGGCGCCGCGATTGCGTGCAGGCGCCGATGGAGACCGCCCAGGATGTCGCCCTGGCCCCGCAGGGTCCAGGGCCGGCGCCGGAGAAGTTGGGCCATCGACGGCCCGTCGACGCGTTCGATGACCATATCGGTGCCGTCGTCGCTCAGATGGTCCACCGCCGGCACCGGATAGCCGTGGCCCCGGGCGTACTCCATCGTCCGGGCCTCGGTGGTCATCGACCGGCCGGCCCGGGACCGGCGCAGGACCAGCCGGTCGCCGAAGGAGAAGATGTCGGCGTCGCGGCCCGAGGCGATCAGCGGTCCCGGGGCGGTCACCAGGAATCGTTCGGGGGCGTCACGGTCGCCCCGGCCGGCTCATCGGGTGACGCCGACCGAGAGCACCCCGGCGGCGTCGGCCGCCGCCGCCACCACGGTGTCCAGGACGGCGTCGGTGTGGGCCAGGCCCGGGAACATCGCCTCGTAGGGACCCGGAGCCAGGGCCACGCCCCGTTCGAGCATGGCGGCGAAGAAGCGCGCGTACAGTCCGTTGGCCACCGACGCCCGCGCCGCGGCGTGGTCGGTCACCGGTTCGGGAGCGAAGAAGAGTCCCACGATCGGGCCCACCACCGGCACCTGGACGGCCACGCCGGCGCCGCCGACGGCCTCGGTCAGCGCCGTCGCGAAACGCCGGGCGCGCCCGGCCAACGACTCGTAGTCCGCCGGCACCACCGTGTCGAGCACGGCCAGCCCGGCGGCGGTGGCTAGCGGATTCCCCGACAGCGTGCCCGGCCTGGTAGACGGGGCCATCGGGCGCCAGGACCGGCGAGCACGTCGCGGCGGCCGCCGAAGGCGCCGACGGGGAGGCCGCCGCCGATCACCTTGCCGAAGCACCACAGGTCGGGCGTGACGCCGCGACCAGGCCGTGGCTCCGCCGGGCCCGATGCGGAAGCCGGTGATGACCTCGTCGAAGACCAGCAGGGCGCCGGCCTCGTCACAGGCGCGGCGCAGGCCCTCGAGGAATCCGGGCGCCGGTGCCACCACGCCCATGTTGGCCGCCACCGGCTCGACGATGACGCAGGCCACGGCGTCGTCGAGCGTCGGGCACCACGTTGTAGGGCACCACGACGGTGTCGGCCACCGCCGACCGGCGGCACGCCGGCGGAATCCGGCAGCCCGAGGGTGGCGACGCCGCTGCCGCCGCCGGCCAGGAGGGCGTCGGCGTGGCCGTGGTAGCAGCCGTCGAACTTCACCACCCGGTCGCGGCCCGTGTACGCCACGGGCCACCCGGACGGCGCTCATGGCCGCCTCGGTCCCCGACGACACCAGCCGCACCTGCTCGCAACCCGGCACCCGGTCGCAGATCGTCTCGGCCAGGCAGGACCTCGCCCTGGGTGGGCGCGCCGAAGGTGGTGCCGCGGGCGGCCGCGGTCGGCGATGGCCGCGGTCACCACCGGATGGGCGTGCCCGAGGAGCACGGCACCATAGGACTGGACCAGGTCGATGTAGCGCCGTCCCTCGACGTCCCACACGTAGGGCCCCTCGCCGCGCACCACGGTGTACGGGGTCCCGCCGACCGAGGCGAAGGACCGCACCGGCGAGTCGACGCCTCCAGGGATCACACGTCGGGCCCGTGCGAACCAGGCTTCGTTGGTGTCGGGCATCGCACCCGGTTCAGCCCATCGTAGGGCCTCGGCCACCTCGCCGGCGAAGTAGGTGAGGATGATGTCGGCGCCGGCCCGCTTGATGGCGGTCAGGTGCTCGAGCGCCACCGCGTCACCGTCGATCCAGCCGCGCTCGGCGGCCGCCTTCACCATGGAGTACTCCCCGCTCACGTGGTAGGCGGCCACGGGCACGTCGACGCGACCCGGCCACGTCGGCGATGACGTCGAGGTAGGCGAGAGCCGGCTTCACCATGACGATGTCGGCGCCCTCGGCGACGTCGAGCGCCACCTCGGCCAGCGCCTCGCGGCGGTTGCGGAGGTCCTGCTGGTAGCCCCGGCGGTCCCGCCCGCCGGCGATGGTCACGTCGACGGCGTCGCGGAACGGCCCGTAGAGCGCCGAGGCGTACTTCGCCGCGTAGGCGAGCACGGCCACCTCGTTCGTGTCCGATCGCCGTCGAGCGCGGCACGGATGGCGCCCACCTGACCGTCCATCATCCCGCTGGGGGCGACGACGTCGGCGCCCGCCGCCGCCTGCGCCAGCGCCACGCGCTGGTAGAGCTCGAGCGTGGCGTCGTTGTCGACGGTGCCGTCGGCCCGCAGCACGCCGCAGTGCCCGTGGTCGGTGTACTCGTCGAGGCACAGGTCGGCGATGAGCACCAGGGCGTCGCCCACGGCCGCTCGCAGCTCGGACAGCGCCACCTGGACGATGCCGTCGGGGTCCCATGCTCCGGATCCGATGGCGTCCTTGGTCGCCGGCACGCCGAAGAGGACCAGCGCCGGGCACGCCCAGGGAGGCCAGTCGCTTGGCCTCGATGACGAGCGACGCCACCGTGTGCTGGCTCTGTCCCGGCAACGAGGAGATGGGCACCGGTTCGCTGATCCCCTCACGGACGAAGAGCGGGGCGATGAGGTCGTCGACCGTCACCGACGTCTCGGCCACGAGACGCCGCAGGGCCGGGGTGCGCCGCAGGCGGCGCAGGCGCCGGACAGGGAATGCCGCCGTCGGCGGCGTCCACGACGTCGGGGTCTCCACCGTGACCAGCGTACCGGCGCCCTACGGCGGCGTCGGAGTGCCCGGCACGGACCCGCCGTCGACGGGGCGGGAGTTGCCGTCGTAGCGGCCCACGAGCGCAGTGACGAGACCGGTGGCGGTGTGATCGACGGCGACCACGTCGACCACGAGTCCGGCCCGGCGCGCCGCCTGGGCCGTCACCGGGCCAATGCAGGCGACCACCGGCGGGACCCTGCGGTCCGACAGCGCCAGGTAACGATCCACGGTGGAGGGCGACGTGAAGGTGATGGCGTCCGCCGCAACAGCGGCCTCGAGGGCGTCGGATGTGGCGCCGTCTGATGGCCGGGCGGTGACCGTGCGGTAGGCCTCCACCTCGTCGACCTCCCAGCCCTTGGCCCGCAGGCCGCGCCCGAGCACGTCGCGCACTTCCGCCGCACGCGGGTAGAGGATCCGGCGGCGCGGCGCGCCCGACCCCCGCCCCGACGGTGGCCCGTCGCCGGCGCCGGGCGCGTCGGGCATCGACGCCACCAGCCCCTCGGCCGTGGCGTCATCGGGCACGAGGTCAGCGGCGAGATGCCCGGCGGCCAGCGCCTCGGCGGTGGCCGCACCGACGGCGGCCAGTCTGACCCCTCCGAGGTCGCGGGCGTCGCGCAGAATCGCCAGGAAGCGCTCGGCGCCGTTGACCGACGTGAAGACGATCCAGTCGTAGGCGTCGGCACCACGCGCCGCCTGCTCGAGCGGACCGGGGTCGAGGGGACCGTCCACGGCGATGACGGGGAACGCCACCACGGTGGCGCCGGCATCGGCCAGTCTCGACACCAGGTCCTGAGACTGGCCGAGCGGACGGGTCACCACGACCGACACGCCGGAGAGGGGTCGACGTCCTCGGCCGCCGAGATCGAGGCCGGCGACGGCGCCCACGACGATGGTGGCCGGTGCTCCCAACCCGACGGCGTGCAATCGATCGAGGGGCACCCGTACCGATCGCTCTGCCGGAGTCGTCCCCCACTGCACGACGAGGACCGGCGTATCGCGAGGGCGTCCGCCGGCCATGAGCAGACGGGCGATCTCGGCCCGGTGTTCCATCCCCATGAGGATCACGAGCGTCCCCCCGACCCGGGCGAGGGCGTCCCACGCCACGCCGCCGGGCGCCGAGGGATCGCCGACATGGCCCGTCACCACCGTGACGGAGCTGGACACGCCGCGATGGGTGACGGGGACCCCGGCGTAGGCCGGAACGGCGAAGGCGGAGGTGACGCCGGGGACGACCTCGTAGTCGACCCCGGCGGCCCGGAGGGCCTCGATCTCTTCGCTGCCGCGCCCGAACACGAAGGGGTCGCCCCCTTTGAGCCGGACCACTGTCTTGTGCGCGCCGTGCTCGATCAATGCGGCGTGGATCTCCTGTTGGCGACCTCCTTCCCCCGGCCGTTTTCCCATGTCGAGGCGGAGAGCGGTCGGTGGCGCCAGCCCGAGGAGGGCGGGGAGCACCAACCGGTCGAACACCACGACCTCGGCTCGGGCCAACACGTCGGCGCCACGCCGGGTGAGCAGACCGGGGTCACCGGGTCCTGCCCCGACGAGGTAGACGGTCATCGATCGGGTCCTTTCGCCGGATCCCAGTCGTCGAGCATCCTCCCGCCGTGGTCGAGAAGATCCGAGGCCAGGCGGCGGCCGAGCTCGAGGGGGTCGCCGCCGGTGGCTCGCCGCCGTAACAGGATGCGCCCGTCGCGGCTGGCCACCATGCCTTCGAGGGCGAGGTCGCCGTCAGAAACAGCCTCCCGAGCCGTCGGCCCGTGATCGTCTCTCGGGGCCCTGCATCCCGACGGGGTGGCCAGGGCGCCCACCGGGAGCGTGCACCCGCTGCCCAGCGCGGCCAGAAAGACCCGCTCGGCCGTCACGGCACGGTGGGCGACGGTGTCGTCGATGCGTCCGAGCAGACGTAGGGCCTCGGCGTCATCGGCGCGGCATTCCACGGCGAGTGCGCCCTGGGCCACCTGCGGCAACATCGTCCCCGTGTCGAGCACCTCGGCGATGTGCTCGGTGAGCGCAAGACGCTGGAGAGCGGCGACGGCCACCACCCCGGCACCCTCGCGCCCGGCCCGTTCGAGCCGCGTCGCCATGTTGCCGCGCAGCTCGACGAAGGTGAGGTCGGGGCGCAACCACGCCAGCTGCGCCCGCCGCCTCACCGATCCGGTGGCCAAGCGGGCACCGGGCCGCAGGTCGTCGAGGCGGGCCCCGACGAGGGCGTCGCGTGGATCGGCACGCTCCGGGACACACGCCAGCTCGAGTCCGGTCGGCGTGATGGAGGGGAGATCCTTGGCGGAATGCACGGCGATGTCGGCCCGTCCGTCGAGAACGGCCGCCTGGATCTCGGTGACGAAGGCCCCCTGACCCCCGAGGCGGTCGACCGGAACGTCGGCGAGACGGTCGCCGGTGGTCTCGAGGACGACGAGCTCACACGTCGGCGCGCCGGGCCGGGCGTCGAGCAACTCCGCCACCCGGGCGGCCTGCCAGCGGGCCAACGGTGATCCGCGGGTGGCCAGACGCAGGCGTCGAGCACCTCCGCCGGCGCGCGTGGCCATGGCGCCGGTGACTACAGGTCGAAGAGGCTGCGCAGCGCTTCCACGAGCCGCTCCCCACGCGGCGTTCCTGCCGCCTCCTTCAAGGCCACCGTCGGCTGATGCAGCACCTTGGCCAGGATGTCGTTCACCACCGACTCCACCTCACTCCACTGGCTCTCGTCGAGATCGGCCAGGCGGTTACGGTGCCGATCGAGCTCGGTCTGTCGCAATTCCGAGACGCGGTTGCGCAGGGCCGAGACGATCGGCGCCGCCCCCCGCGCACGCTCGTCGGCCCGGTAACGCTCGACCTCCTGCTGGACGATGGCGCGCGCCCCGGCCACCTCACCGCGCCGGCCGTCGAGGGCCTGCTCGGCCAGATCGGAGAGATCGTCCATGTCGAGCAGCTCGACCCCCTCGACGAACGCCACCGCCGGATCGACGTTGCGGGGGACACTCACGTCGACGACCACCAGGGGCCGACGTCCGCTGTCGGCCGCGTGGCGGGCGCCCACGACCGACGTGATCATCTCGACGTCGAGTACGGGGAGGGAGGATCCCGTCGACAGCAGCACGGCGTCGGCCGCCTCGAGCGCCCCGGCCAGCCCCGACATCCCCACACTGTCCCCGCCCACACGTCGAGCCAGCACCCGGGCCCGGTCGACGGTGCGGTTGGCCACCACGATCCTGGCCCGGTCCTCACCTTGGGCGAGGGCGTCCACGATGCCCACCCCCATGGTGCCTGCCCCCACCACCAGGACCTCTCGTCCGGCGAGGCTGCCTCCCAGCCGCGCCGTGGCCAGTTCGACGGCCACGTGCGACAAGGACGTGGCGCCCTGGGCGATGGCGGTCGAGGAGCGGACCTTCCGCCCGGCCTTCACGGCCCTCTGGAACAGCGCCGACAACACGGGCCCGACGGTCTTCTCGGCCTCGGCCCGCTCGGCGGCGCGGCGGACCTGGCCGAGAACCTCGGTCTCACCCAGCACCGACGAACGCAGCCCCGCCGCGATCTCGAAGAGGTGGATGGTCATGGCGTCGTCGAACAGCAGCGTCTGGTGTCCTTCGATGACGTCCACTGTTGTCCCGGCGCTGGTGGCCAGGAATTCCTGCAGATCGGCCACGCCCTCGTGGAACCTCTCCACCACGGCGTACAGCTCGGTGCGCAGACAGGTGGACAGGACGACGACCTCGGACAGGTTCGTGCGGTCGTACAGCGCTCCGAGGGTCTTCCCGAGCGCCTCGTCCGGCACCGCCACCCGTTCGAGCAGGTCGAGGGGCGTGTTGTGATGCTCGAGACCAACGACGACGACGGACAACCTGTTGCAGAGCTCCTTGTTCGGGACCGACGGTCAGAGGTCCGTGGGGCGGGCCGGCTGCGCCTCACCTCCCTACAAGGATGCCGGTCGGCGGGGCCCACCGCCAGATCGGCGACGGCGACCCGGGTTCAGGCCGGCTCGGCCGGCGTCAGCCCCACGGCCAGCGACAGCGGCGACCACTCCTCGGCGGCCCCCGGCTGGTCCCGGTGCGAGAGGTAGAAACTCATGACCTGCAGCTCGATGGACAGGTCGACGTAGCGCAGGAGCACGGTCGGGGGCACGGTGAGCACCTTCGGGGCGAAATTGAGGAGGGACCCCACCCCGGCGGCGATCATCCGGTCGGCCACGTCCTGAGCCGCCCCGGCGGGTGTGGCGATGACGCCGATGCTCGGCCGGTCGGCGGCCGCCACCGTCTCGAAGTCGTCGAGGTGGCGGACCGTGAGCCCATGGATGCGGCTGCCCACCAGGGAGGGTTCGACGTCGAACAGAGAACACACCCGGAACCCCCGCGACGTGAACCCCTGGGAGTTGGCCAGCGCCCTCCCGAGATTGCCGAGGCCGACGACGGCCACCGGCCAGTCGCCGTCGATACCCAGCTCGCGGTCGATCTGCGACAGCAGGAACTTGGTGTCGTAGCCCGAGCCCCGGGTGCCGAACGAACCCAGGAACGAGAGGTCCTTGCGCACCTTGGAGGCGTTCACCCGGGCCATCTCGGCCAGTTGGTCCGAGGCCACCGTGGCCGTGCCCCCGCGCACCAATTCGAGGAGGATGCGTTGGTACACCGGCAGGCGGATGACGGTGGCCTCGGGAATACGGCGTGGCTTCGCGTCGACCATGGTGAGCCGGATCGTACCGACGGGGAAGCCATGAACACCAAGTCGGCGCCCCACTGCGGGAGGGCGACGACGGGCTCCTCCGACCGGGGCTACCGCAAAGCCCGCCGCAGCGCCTTGCCGGCCAGGCCATGGGGAAGTTCGGCGACGAACCTGACCCTGGTCGGGCACTTGTAGCGGGCCAGGCGGGTGCCACAGTGGTCACGGACCTGCTCTTCGGTGACGTCCGCCCCGGGGGCCACGACGATCACGACCTCGACCGCCTCGCCCGAATCCGGGTCGGGCCGGCCCACCACCACCGCTTCGGCGACCCCGGGCAAGGAGGCCACCACCTTCTCGACCTCGGCGGGGTACACGTTGAAGCCCGAGACGATGACGAGGTCCTTGCGGCGGTCGACGATGAAGAGATCGCCGTCCTCGCCGATCACGCCGATGTCTCCCGTCCGCAACCAGCCGCCGGAGGTGAGCACCTCCGCACTGGCATCGGGATCGCGCCAGTAGCCGGCGAAGACGTTGGGGCCCCGCACCCAGATCTCGCCGGGGTCTCCGGCCAGCACGTCCCGTTCGGATTCATCGACCAGGCGGACCGACACACCGGGCAGAGGCTGACCGACGGATCCCGGACGGTTGCGACCCGTGCCCAGAGAGGTCGCCACGGCCGGGGCCGCTTCGGTGAGGCCGTATCCCTGCCACACGGGAACGCCGAAGGCGCTCTCGAAACGCGACGCCACCTCCGCCGGCAGGGACGCGGCACCGGAGATGGCGAGTCGCACTCGGGGCAGACCGCCGGGGCCGACCGCCTCCGGATCGCGGGCGGCCAGGGCCACCCAGGCGGCGAACATGGCCGGGACGCCCAGTACGTGTGTGACCTCGAGCTCGCGCACGGTTCTCAGAGAGTCGGCCGGGTCGAAGCGCTCCTCCAGGATGAGGGCGGCCCCGGAGGCCAGCGACAGGCCCAGGGCCACGTTCAACCCGAAGACGTGGAAGAGGGGCACGACGGCCAGACTGACGTCGTCGGCCCGGACGATCTCACCGGGCAGAGCCAGCATCTGACGAAGATTGGCGCCCAGGTTCCCGTGGGTGAGCATGGCCGCCCTCGGGGATCCCGACGTCCCCGAGGTGAAGAGCAGCACGGCGACGTCATCCTCGTCACGCCCGATCACCGGCAGGACGCTGTCGGTACCCGTCTCGATGGCGCCCGTCGATGTCGACATCTCCTCCCAGGACACGACCGCCGCGCCACCCGTCGCTCCGCTCACCGGCGCGGGCCGCGGTCCGGCGTCGGGGAGTACCACCAGAGGCGTGAAGCTCAGCGCGTCGCTCACGTCGGCCGCTCCACGGGCGCCGGCGCCGCCGGCGAGCAACGCCACCGGAGTCACCACCTCGAGCTCGCGGGCAAGCTCGGCGGCCGGACTGTTGGGATTGAGGGGTACCGCCACGCACCCCGCGGCCAGGACGCCCAGATAGGCCACCACGAAGTCGACCGACGTGGGCCAGGCGATGGCCACACGATCACCCGGTCCCACCCCCTGCGACACCAGGCCGGCCGCCGTGGCCGCCGACCGGCGGCGCAGCTCACCCCACGTGTGCCACGTCCCGCCGTCGAACAGCGCTCGGCTGTCGCCCCGGTGACCTTCGACGAAGCTGGCGAGGTTCACGTAGCTCCCCGGCCGTCATCGGGCGCCGCTATCCCGGGGCCCGGGTTCCCGCCCGGTACCTGACTGACCGTCACGATGTCCCCGGGGCGCACGCCGAGCACGGTAGCGGCCGACCGGAGACGGCACACGAGGGCGAGATGGCCGTTGGCGTCGAGCAGGAGCCCGACGTCGTCTGGTGCCAAGGCGGCGAACGACGGCACCAACACGGCTCGTCTAGTAGCCGTCCCCGTGCGGATCTCGAGAGTGCCGACCAGGCCGGCCCGGGTCACCTCGCTGGCTCCGGCGGCCAGTTGCACGTTGCCGAACCGGTCCACCCACAGCACCTCGGCCTCCACCGAGCCGGGCCCGGTTCCCGCCGCCCCTGGCGACACGATGACCCTGGGCGCGGGCAAGCGGACGAGGCTCTCGGGATCGATGGGCATGCCCACGTCGTTCAGCGTGGCCCCCGCCCAGAGACGGGCGGCCACCGGTGCGAACAGGTCGCGACCGTCGAACGTGCTCCCCACGGAACCGGCCCCGGGCAGAGCGACCGCCGCGCTCGCCCCTCCCAGGGCGTCGACGGCGAAGCCGAGGAGCCCGTTGTCGGGGCCGACGAGGTTCCGGGGACCGGCGCCGGTCGGGCCGGGAGCCCCTCGGACGGTCACGGCCACGGCGCGACGACCGCTTCCGACGCCGGGGTCGACGACCGCTAACACCACTCCCGGACCTAGATACGTCACACACCGTGACAAGGTCAGGGCGCCGGCCCGCACATCGAAAGGGGGTATGCCGTGGGTCAGGTCGACGATGGCGTGCCTGAGGAGCGTGGCGGAGGACGACGGCCCTCGCACCACCCGCGAATTCGTCGTCGTCGCCGTAGTCGGTGAGCAGGAAGACAGCGTCCCGTCCCGCTGTCGCCACCGCTGGACCGTCTCCGAGGGAGACGGCCGGAGGCAGGTCAGCCGGCCTGGGTGTACCGGTCCGACAGGTAGCGGTTCACGTCGTCCTCACGGAGACGAAACGACTTACCGACACGCACCGCCGGAAGGTCGCCTGCGTTGATCAGTCGGTAGACCGTCATGTTCGACACTCTCAGCGTGCTCGCTACCTCGCGAACCGTCAGGTAACGAGCGCTGGTGACGTCATCTGCACTCAGTGGAATCACCCCTCTCCCGCCTGAGTCGACTGTACGTCACTGTGGTGAATGTTGGAAAGGGGGCGGACAATGCTCGTGGGACAATCTCGCGACGCTGGCCCCCTCTCGACGTCCCCACGCCTTTGACCTGGTCTTTTGGTCAACGCGGCCGGGGGGCGGACCGACCCGCGTCAACCGCCGCTCAAAGCCCGCGACCGCTCCGTGGCGGCGGCCACGGCCTCGGTGATCGCCCTCCGCAGCCCGTCGGTCCTCGAGCACGGGCAGCGCCGGCCTCGGTCGTGCCCCCGGGGGACGTGACCTGGGCGCGCAGGCTCTCGGGCTCTCGCCCGACTCGACCAGCAGCCGGGCCGCCCCCGCGATCGGTCCCCAAGGCCAGGGTCCGGCTCACCTCGGGGGCCAGCCCGACGCGCCACTCCGGCGTCGATGAGGGCCTCGACCACGAGGAAGATGTAGGCCGGTCCCGAGCCCGACAGCCCGGTGACGGCGTCGAGCGAGGCTTCCGGCAGCCGGACCACGGTGCCCACGGCGCCGAGGATCTCCTCCGCCCACCCGACGTCGGCCTCCCCCGCCCGGCGGCCACCGGCCAGTGCGGACACACCGGCGCCGACCGGGCCGGGGTGTTGGGCATGGCCCGCACCACGGCCGCTCTCGGAGCGAGCCAGGACTCGAGACGCGCGAGGCGGACACCCGCCATGATCGAGAGCACCCGGTCGGTGCCGGCGACAGCCAACGACCGGCACGCCGTCTCGGCGTCGGCCGGCTTGACGGCGACCACGGCGCCGTCGGACGCCACGGGCGTGGTCGTCACCGTCACGCCGGGGAGGATCTCGGCCAGGTCCGAACGTCGGGCGGCGTCGGCGTCGACCACGATGAGAGCACCCGGGTCCCAGCCGGCGGCCACGAGACCGCCGACCAGCGCCGTCCCCATCCGTCCCCCACCCACGACGACAAGTCTCGGCTGCATTCCCCACTCCTCCGGCGCCCCACCACCCGGCGTCGACGCCGCCGAAGGCTATCGCCGACGGTGTCATCACCAGCCATGGGACCGGTGACCGCGCGCGCCACCGCGGCGAGCGCGCTGGGACGATCGCGCACCATGCCCGACGGGACGTCCCCTCGACACCGGCGCGTACTGACGCGGCTCGGCCCGAGGAACCCAGGACACCGGTCGCACTTCCCCGATCGACCGACATCACCAGCCCCTCGGGCCGTGCCGGGGCGCACCCTAGTCGCAACCGCGGTGGCGCGCGAATGAGCGCGGCACACAACGACCGACAGCGCGATCGTCGCTCCGCCACATACCCGTGACGTCACGCGCGCCTCGGCGCGCGGCTCGTTCAGACGACGCGTCGACGGTAGCGGCCGGCGAAGCCGATGCTCATGGCCGTCGGGAAGTACTCGTCGACGTACGCCAGTGACTCGAGCCCACAATGCGATCGAGCTCAGTCCTCGGTGACCGTCGCCACCGGTATCTCGCCCACCAGGTACACGGCGTCCTCGGCACCCAGCGCGAATCGCATCTGATGCAGATCGGCGTTGCGACGCAGCAGGTACTCGAAGGTCTCCTCCACGTTCACCTCGGGCGCCGGCATCACCTGCGTCTCGTGGTGCAACGTGCGCTGGCGGATCGTCAGCCACACGGTGACGAAGTCCTTCTCGTCACCACGCAGCCGCAGGTACCAGCGACCGAGACTCGTCCTCGCGGTCGACGGCGACCACCGCCCCGTTCGCCGACCAGCTGGGAGGCCGCCCAGCGCTCGATGACGGCGTCGCAGGCGGCGCGCTCGTCGGGGGAGGCGATGTCGGCGACGGGCAGGGCGCGGTCCGATCAGGTATCGCGTCAGCGACACACGACGAGGCGCTCGGCGGTGAGCTCCTCGTAGGTGGCCCGCAGCAGCGATCGGCGGCTTGCGGCCCAGGTGTAGCGCCGGGCCCGCACGACCGCCGCCGTCGCCAGGCGCTCGCCGAGCAGCGGGTCGCCGAGGACGCCGGAGACGGCCGCGGCGAACGCCGGCGGCGTCGGATCGTCGACCACGATAGCCGGTGTGGCCGTCGTCGACCAATGTGGTCAGACCCCCCACGGCGGCGGCCACCACCGGCGTCCCGCACGCGGCAGCTTCGAGGGCCACGAGACCGAAGGACTCGGAACGGCTGGGCACGACGCAGACGTCGGCGGCGCGGTAGTAGGTCGAGAGCAGCTCGTGCGGTTGCGGATCCACGAAGCGCACACGGTCGGCCAACCCCAGGTCGTCGACGAGCTTCTGGACCGCCGTCGAGATGGTCCTCGCCCCGCGGGCCGCTCGGCCCGCCGACGATCACGAGATGGGCGTCGGGACTGGTCCGCATCGCCGCCAGGGCCCGCACGGCCACGTCGGCACCCTTCAACGGCTGGATCCGACCCACGAACAGCAGGAGGGGCACGGTCGGCGGGCAGACCGAGGGCTCGACGTGCCTGGGGCCGGTCACCGGGTCCGAAGAAGGCGTGATCGACCCCGGGGGCCACGACCCTGATGCGCGCCGGGTCGCAGTCGTAGAGCTCCGCCAGCTGCGCGGCCTCCACCGAGCAGGAGGCCAGCACGACCTCGGAACAGCGCATGATCGTCGCCTCGGCCTCGGCCCGGCGGTGCGGTTCGTCGCTCGAGACCTCTTCGGGGCTGGCTTCGGCCTTCACCCGGGCCAGGGTGTGGAAGGTCGACACGAGGGGAAGGTCGAGCTCGTGCTTGAGACGGTGGCCGGCCAGGCCCGACAGCCAGTAGTTGGCGTGCAGGGCGTCGTAGCCGGTCTCCTCGTGGAACGCCGGGTCGACGCCGATGCCCGACATCATGAGCGATCAGGACGTTGTCGGTGAACTCGTCGACGACGGCGGGGAGCTGCTCCTTGGCCATCGGCGCCAGCGGTCCGGCGGGCACATGGTGGACACGGAACCCGGGCTCCACCGTGACGGTCGCGGGCAGATCCGTCGTGACCAGGCCCGGGTGTAGACGTCGCACTCCACCCCGGCCCGCGCCAGGGCGGTGGACAGCTCGCGCACGTAGACGTTCATCCCCCCGCCGTCGCCGGTCCCCGGCTGGGCGAGGGGTGAGGTGTGCAGGGAGAGCACAGCGAGTCGACGCACCGGCGCCGAGCCTACCTGGCGGCTCGATCGGGCTCAGCCGGCGTCGGCGTGGCCCGGGCCACCCACGGCGGGCAGGACGGCCTGTCCGGGACGGTGCCGAGGAGTGGCGACGTCCTCGTCATCGTGCCCCGACCCGTCGTCGTGACCCAGGACCTTCTCGGCTCGTCCGGCCTCGTTCTCGGGGCGGCCGTCGTCGTTCTCGTGACGGAACGACAGGTAGATCCGGATGAGTGCCTGCTTCTGGTCCTCGGTCAGAAACGGGTCGGCCAAGATCTCGCGCGCCAGGTCGGCTTCGCCCTTTCCCGGCTCGAGGATGCCGGCCTGGACGTAGAGCGTCTCGGCCGAGATCCGCAACGCCTTGGCGATCTGCTGGAGGATCTCCGCCGAGGGCCGTCGCAGGCCCCGTTCGATCTGACTCAGGTAGGGATTCGAGATGCCGGCCAGCTCCGACAGCCGGCGCAGCGACAGGCGGGCCGTGACTGCGTTGTTCGCGGATGAAGGCACCGAGGTCACCCCACCGGTCGGGCAGCTGCTTGGGCATCTGCGTTCGGGTGCCGGCGCGATCGACGTCAGGACAACAGGTCGTCGGGATTGACGCTCGCCCGTCTTGTAGCGACTGACGATCTCCGCCTGCAGTGCGTCGATCCGCTCGTGCAAGGTCCGGCGCTCGTCGGAGATCCGCTGCTCGATGACCGTGAGCCGTTCGGCCAGGGACCGCAGCTCAGCTTTCGGTCATGGTGGGCAGCTTGCCGATGCCGTCGGCATCAAGGACCTCGTCGATCTCCCGGGTGAGGTCGGCCTTCTCCATGTCGGGCGACATCTGCGAGGGCAGGCGCCCATAGCCCTGGGGACGGGCCGGGCCCGACCCGATGATCGACGACAGGTCCTCCACCACGGCATCGAGGTCGCCGACGCTCTGGCCGGTGTTGTGGTGGTCGATGAAGCTGTGCACGACGTCGAGCCGTCCCTGCACCACGCGCCGAAGGTAGGACACCACCGTCTCCGCTTCCTGACACTCGGCCCGCATGGCCCGGACCTCGTCGAGAGCTCGTTCGTCCACCGCATCGAGGTAGTCGGAGGCGAAGAGACGTTGAAGCTCGTCGTCAAGGGCGGTCACCGGGTGATCGTACCGCGCCGGCTGTCGATCCCGAGGCCTGGAGCCATGACCAATCTGACGGGGGAGGTCCTTCCCACCGGTCCGGTGACAACCGTTCTCAGGTCAGCGGTCCGGCACGTCCCGGGGGGGCGTAGCGGTAGACGGCCCGGCCCACCACGGCCCGGCGCTCCACCGGCCCGAAGGCCCGGCTGTCGGTGCTCGATCGGGGATTGTCCCCCCCGACGACGACCTCGGTTCCGCGAACCGAGACCACCCGCTTCACGAGGAGCCGAGGTCGGCATCGGGGATCCCGGACAGCGACGATGTCACCGACGCGCGGGGTGATCCTCCGGACCACGACGAGCCGATCACCGCCCGTGAGGGTGGGCTCCATGCTCGATCCCTCGACGGCCACCCGCCGGGGGCGCACCGCACAGGCGGCGGCGCCGGCGACCAGGATGCAGACACCCCGTCGGGACCACGCCCGGTTCACCGGGCGGTGCCCGTGGGTAAGGTGGCCCTCGTACCCAACGGTTCCCATCTGGACGAAGGAGTCCTAAACATGCGCATCGTGGATCGTCTGCTCTCGACCATCGACCGCCTCGCCCCCCCGGTGACGGCCCACGCCCACTGCGACCTCCCCTGCGGCGTGTACGACCCCGCCCAGGCCCGCATCGAGGCGGAGTCGGTCAAGGGATGCATGGAGAAGTTCAACGCGTCCGACGACGACGTCTTCAAGGGCCGCGCCGTCTTCATCAAGGAGCAGCGCGCCGAACTCGTCAAGCACCACCTCTGGGTCCTGTGGACCGACTACTTCAAGCCCGAGCACGTGAAGAAGTACCCGGAGCTCGGAGACATCTTCTGGAAGGCGACCAAGGCCGCCGGTGAGGTCAAGAAGACGAACGACGTCAAGGTGGCCGAGGACCTTCTCGGCCAGATCGGCGCCATCGACAAGATCTTCTGGGAGACCAAGAAGGGGTAGCGAACTCGTCGGGAGCCCCTACGGGATCTCGAGCGGGAGGTGGGCCCGGCAGAACCGGCCCGCTGGGTGGGACTCGAGCTCCTCGGGTGAGAGGACTCCGCCACACGTCTCGCAGTGCCCGAAGGTGCCGTCACCGAGGCGCTCGAGGGCCAGCTCCACGTCAGCGAGCTCCTGCTCGATAGCATCGAGGGCCGTGTCGATGTCGTCCGCCGCGATCTCGACATCGCCGGTGGCGGCGTCCGCCTCGCCGACAGAGCCGTCGTCGTCGGCGTGCCCGGCGGGCAGGTCGTACTCCACGACCGGTGATCGTACCGGGGGTCGGTGGCGGCGACGGACCACACCGAGACGCAGGGAGGGCCCGTACAATCGGCCCCGACCGAGAGGCGACCACGGAAGGGGCCCCGGTGGACAAGCCGCCCACGACGATCGTCGGTGACCTCCCCGTCGCCGATCCTCCGGCTCGACTGGTGGGCGACGGCATGGCCGTGCCCTGCATCGACGGGTCGGAGCGACCGTATGTGAATTTCGACTTCGCGGCGTCGACGAGCGCGCTGACGACGGTGGTGGACGCCGTGACGGACTTCGTCCCGTCCTACGCCAGCGTGCACCGGGGGGCCGGCTTCAAGTCCCGGGTGTCGACGGCGGCATACGAATCGGCGCGTGCCACCGCGCTGGCGTTCTGTGGGGCCCGACGTCGCGACGACGTCGCCATCCTGTGCCGCAATACCACGGAGGCGATCAATCAACTGGCGTACCGCCTGCGGCTCGACCCCGATGACATCGTCCTCACCACGGTGGTCGAGCATCACGCCAACCTCTTGCCGTGGGGTCGAGTGGCCCGTCGGCGATACGTGGAGTGCGGTCGGGACGGCTCCTTCGACGTCGACGACGTCATCGCCGGACTCGACCGCTTGCCCGTGCCCCGCCTCCTCACCCTGACCGGGGCGTCGAATGTGACGGGCTGGTTGCCGGCTCTGCCCGCCATCATCGAGGCCGCCCATGCCCGGGGGGTGCCCGTCGTGCTCGATGCCGCCCAGCTGGCACCCCACCGTCCCATCCCCGCCGAAGCCGACTACGTCGCCTTCAGTGGGCACAAGATGTACGCCCCCTACGGGGCCGGCGTGCTGGTCGGCCCCCGGACGACCTTCGTCGACGGCGATCCTTTCCTCGCCGGCGGCGGCGCCGTGGATCTCGTCGACCTGGACGAGGTGGTGTGGACGGAACCCCCTGAGCGGGAGGAAGCCGGCTCACCCAACGTCGTCGGGGCCGTCGCTCTGGAGGCCGCCCTCGACACCCTGGGTCGCATCGGCTGGCCCACGATCGGCACCCACGAGGCGGCGCTCGCTCGTCGGTTGCGGGCCGGGTTACACGGAATCGACGGCGTCCGCCTTCTGGGGCCGGATCTGGACATCGAGACGCTGGCGATCGGCACCTTCACCGTCGAGGGCGTCCCCCACGCCCTGGTCGCCGCCCGGCTCAGCGCGGAGTGGGGTATCGGCGTCCGCCACGGATGCTTCTGTGCCCACCCGTATCTCATCCGCCTCCTCGGCCTGTCCGGAACCGAGATCCAGAGTTATCGCGAGGGTGTCCTGCGGGGCGACCACCGCGCCCTGCCGGGAGCGGTACGCGCCAGTTGCGGGATCTCGTCCACGGCCGCTGAGGTCGACACCTTCCTGGCCGCAGTCACGGTCGTGGCACACGACGGGGCGACGGGCCGCACCCCGCCGGTCCCGTACGAGCAGGACCTCGGCACGGGCGATTTCTGGCCCGTGACCGACCGGGCCGGGTGGTCGCGCCACGACCGGGACTCGTCGGTGTCCTGTGCGCAGGGATAACGGAGCGGAACTGTCCCGACGGTGAGGCGGCGGTGCCGGCGGGCACGGGACGCATCCCGCAACCCGCCGGCCGACCGGGCCTCCACCCGCTTAACCGACAGAGCCGTGAAACGGCACACCGAAGCTGAACACACCGCCGTCGGCCGCCGCCAACCAGTAACCGACCTGGGACGACGCCGACATGCCGATCACCTTTGACACCAACGGGGCACCCCCGGTGGAACCGCGATAGGTGGCATCGCCGAAGCAAAAGATGCCGCCGTCAGAGGCGACGAGCCAGTATCCACGGCCGTCGGAGGTGGCCGACATGGCCACCACGGGACGGACGAGCCTGACCCCACCTGTCGATCCGTGGAAAGTGGCGTCGCCGAAGGCGAAGATACCGCCGTCGGAGGCCACTTCCCAGTAGCCGCGCCCGCTCGGTGTGGTCGCGATCCCGACCACGGGCCTGCTCAGAGGGTGACCGCCCATCGAGCCGTGGAAAGTGGCGTCGCCGAAGGCGAAGATGCCGCCGTCGGAGGCCACTTCCCAGTAGCCGCGCCCGCTCGGTGTGGTCGCGATCCCGACCACGGGCCTGCTCAGAGGGTGACCGCCCATCGAGCCGTAGTACCCGGCGTCGCCGAAGGCGAAGATGCCGCCGTCGGACGCGACCAGCCAGTACCCGTGGCCGTCGGGGGTGGAGGCGATGCCGACCACCGGCGCCGACAGGTGGACACCGGCCAATGAGTTGTAGAAGGTGGCGTCACCGAAGCTGAAGACACCTCCGTTGGCCGACGCCAGCCAATAGCCACCGCCGTCGGGGGTGGAGGCGATGCCGACCGTCGGCGCCGTGAGCCCGGCGCCGCCGGCGTTGCCGGGCAGATACGGCGTGACCTGACTCCAGCTGAAATCGACGGCCGGGCTCCCCGACGTGTCGACCAGGATCTCGGCCCAGGAGGGATAGCCCTGGTAGCCGGTTCCGTCGAACGCCGTGCCCATCTCACATGGCTGACAGGCCAGGCCGAACAACACGTTGGAGCGGTGCCCCCAACAGCCCTGAAGATCGGACTGGGTGCAGTCGACGTTGGACGAACCGAGACCGTCGTCGTACATCCAGTAGTACATGGCTTCGAGGGGACTCCCCATGGCGCCGGCCCAGTTGCTGCCCCACTGCGACCACGGGAACCCCGGCGGGGGGGTGGGATCGTTGCTCTGTTGCGCTCCCAGCGCGGCGGACGAGTCGAGACCGTTGGCCATGGCGGTCAGAGGCGGAAGTCCGCGCACCGTGCGCTCGAGGTTGGTGGCGACGAACAGCTGCTGCGACGGGGAGAGCTGGGTCCAGTCGGTGGGGAGGACCATACCGGGCAGGCCCTCCTGCTCCCGGCCGTTGGCGATCGCCTCGAGGGTGGCGTTCACACAGTTCGACGAATCGTCGTAGTGCGCCCCGGAGCAGACGAGCAGGAAGTTCGGGTTCGGCGCGATGTTGGCCGGCGGATTGCCCGGGGGCAGGATGCCCTGGCGAGACTGCGGATAGGCCTTCGTCACCGGAATGGGCAGCGCGGCGTGGCCTGGCACCGGTGCGGCCGATGTCGTCGGCGTCGATGGCGCCGACACCAAGACAAGGGGCGCTACGGTCAGCCCGGCGACCGCGAGGAGCCGTCGAAGTTGGGGGCACGGACGTCGAGAATCATCCGCCCCGTTCCTGAGGACTACGTTGAGCGTATTCACTGAGTGAAGCTATCGGGCCACAGACAGCGTTTATTGATGGGGCAGAGGGCAAAATTGCCACTAATTGTGAAAGTTGTGGTCACTTTGGGGCTGCTCGTGACGGTCACGGGGTGTGGCAAAGCCATGACGGCACGGGCCGGTGACCTGGCCAGTCGGGCCTCTGGAGGTATCGAGGCCTACGTCTGCAACTTCGGTTACGACGACCAGCCGGGCACGACGATCACCGCCGTCGACCTCGGCGCTCGACGGTTCGACCGGAGGGTCGCCACCGGCTCCCTACCGTCGGCCGTCGCCGCCACCCCCGACGGTCGTCGTCTCCTCGTGACGGACCAGGGGGACGACCATCTCGTCGTTCTCGATACGGCCACCGACGCCGTGATCGCTCGTATCCCCACCGGGGTCGAACCCGATGCGGTGGCCGTGAGCCCCGACGGCGCCATCGCCGTCGTCGCCGACATCGACGACAACACGGTGATACCGGTCGATCTGACGACTCTGCGCGCCGGTCATCCGATCGACGTCGGCGCGCGCCCGGACGCCGTCGCCATCGGCGGCCCCGGAGGTCGGACGGCGCTAGTGGCCGACTTCGAGGGCGCCACGGTGACGCCGGTCGATCTCACCACCATGCGGGCCGGGGTGCCGATCGCGGTGGGCATGGAACCCGATGCGGTGGTGGTCAGCCCCGGCGGGACGACGGCGCTGGTGGCCGATTTCGGCAGCGACACGGTGACGCCTATCGATCTGTCCACCATGCATGGCCGTCCGGCGGTCACCGTGGGCACGGGGCCGACGGCGCTGGCCGTCACCACGAGCGGACCCGGGGGCGCTCCGACGGCCTGGGTGACCACCGGAACCGATCTCGTTCCGCTCAACCTCATCTCATTCAAGGTGGGCACGCCGATCAGCGTGGGCCACCTCGCCGAGGCGGTGGCCGTCGGTGGTGACGGGGTGTCCGCCTGGGTGGCCGGACAGGACGCCACGCTCACGCCGGTGAACCTCGCCACGCGCATGATCGGGACCGCAGTCGCCGTGGGCGGTCGTCCGGAGGCGATCGCAATTCCTTCACCACGCCGGTGAGCCCCTGCGCCTCGTGGCGGCGGCACCGCGCCGAGTGGCGCGTCTTCAGGTTCATCCGCTTGAGTAGCGTGATCCGGACCGATCCGACCCGAGGGCCATCCATGCCGTTCGACTTGTCAGAGGACGATGAGAAGGAGCACGCGGCGATGACCCTCGAGTGGCTCCGTCGCCACGACCCGGTGCTCGACGGACACATGCGCACATACCTGTTCACCACGGAACCGGTCACCGAAATCGAGACGGACGTCATGGCGAAGGCAGGGGGTGACCCCGCAGGAGGCGAACCCGCGGGTCACGGTTCGCTCGGCATAGGAAGCCTGAAGGGAGTGGAGTGATGGATCACCTTCTGCGGGACAGGGCCCCCATCTCGAATGCCGGTTGGGAGGCCATCGACGAGGAGGCGAAAACGCGGCTGACGACGTACCTGGCCGCTCGCAAGCTGATCGATTTCGCCGGTCCGAACGGTTGGTCGCACTCCGCCACCAATCTCGGCCGCGTGACGAAGGCCTCCAAGGCACCGGCCGACGGTGTCACCGCCCGCCAGCGCCGCGTGCTTCCCCTGATCGAGCTGCGCGCCACGTTCAAGGTCTCACGGTCGGAGATCGACGACGTCGACCGCGGGGCTGCGGACGCCGACATGGCCGACCTCGACAAGGCGGCCAGAAAGATCGCCCTGGCGGAGAACGTCACCGTCTTCCACGGCCACGGTTCGGCCGGCATCAAAGGCATCGCCGAGATGTCGTCACACCAAGCGATCGACTTCAACGGCGAGTTCGAAGGTTCGCCGACCGTCGTGGCCAAGGCCGTTGATGTCCTTCGCCAATCGGGGATCGACGGGCCCTATGGCCTGGCCATCGGACCGGCCGGGTACACCGGAATCATCGAGACCACCGAGCACGGGGGCCAGCTGCTCCTCGACCATCTCCGGCAGATCCTCGGGGGTCCCGTGGTGTGGGCGCCGGGTGTCGAAGGCGGCGTCGTTCTCAGTCTGCGGGGCGGTGACTTCGTACTCGACTGCGGACAGGACCTCTCCATCGGCTACCTCGACCACGACGCGGACGACGTCCGGCTGTACTTCGAGGAGAGCTTGAGCTTCCGCGTCAACGAACCCGATGCGGCCGTTCCGGTCCGACTCGTCCGATCCTGAGAGTCGAGCTGTCCACCTGGGGACTCCTCGGTAAGCTCCGCAACAACGCACGGCGTGAGTGGGCGCCGGCCCGTTTCTCCCGCCCGTTCACGGGCCGCTAGGTCATCGGGTAGAGCAGGGACCGATAATCCCATCAAGACGGTCAGATGGGATGTCGCTCGACGGCACATGGCGACCGTGACCAGGGACGATACGCGGACAGTCAGATCGCAGACGACATGAGGCGGCGGAATTCGTAGGGAACAGGACAGAGGTGGCAATCGGGATCGGCGTGTAGAGGTCGGTCTGCGGGATGATCTGACGATGCTCCAGATCTCCGATCTCCTGGCACGCGAAGCGATACGCGATCTCGTGATCCGCTACAACTCCTACGGAGACAGCGGGCTTTTCGATCGGATGCTCGGACTCTTCGCACCGGATGCAGTTGTCGAGATCGGCGGCGACGTCTACCGGGGTCTGCACGAAATACGGCAGGTGTGGAGCCGGGTCCCGGCGCACACGTCCATACCAGGAGGCCGCCCGGCGTACCTCAGGCACTGCACTGCGACACACCAGATCGATCTCGTGGACGAGACCACGGCGACCGGTCGATGCTATTTCTTCGTGCTGACTGCGGTCGGGTTGGACCACTGGGGTCGCTATCTGGACGAGTACCGCGTGGCCGACTCGGAGTGGCGCTTCACCCGTCGTCGTGTACTGACCGACGCGCTCAGCCCGAAATCGATCTTTGCCGCCCGGCACGAGTGAGCGGCCATCGTCGTGCGCGGCTCACAGAGGATAGGCGGGTCTACGGCGAGGTGGCCCGCAGCACATAGCGAGCATCGAACCCGTCATCGGAGTAGTCGGCGACCTCGACGGTGAACCCGGTGCGCTCGAACATCGCCTCGAGCAGCCAGGTAAACGTGGAGTGCTCGTCGCGTACGTGCTCTTCCATTTCCCAGCGAGCCCAGTCACCTTCGATCTCGTGGCCAAAGGGCGCGCACCACGCTTCAATCCGTTCGCCTGCCTGGTCAGGAGCGAAGCCGTAGACCACGTCCCACAGGCGGAAGAGGCCGCCCGGCCGGAGCATGGCCCGAACCCGCCGAAGCGCCATCACCTTCCAGAAGTCAGGAAGATGATGAAGTGCGTACCGGGAGTAGACGACGTCGGCCGGATCGTCGGCATGGTCGTACGTCAGGAAGCCGGCGGCGGCGACCTCGACATTGTGGATCCCAGCTTCGCCGAGCTTCCGGCGAAGGCGCTCGCGCATTACAGGTGACACGTCGACGGCGACCACCCGTTGGCACACTGGGGCGACGGTCAACACGAACTGGCCGGTACCGCACCCGAGGTCGATGACGACTGACGACTCGCCAAGCCCCCACAAGCGCAACAGTTCGACCTCGACGTCTGCTCGGCTGTCCATCTTCCCGTCGTATCGCTCGACATGGGCGCCATCGAGATTCTCCCGACCAGCGCTGGCGAGTTCGTCGAGCAGCCAACCGGGTGTAGGGCGCTGGTCGTCCACTCGGTGCACGAGTGTCATAGTGCCAGCCACCGGGTCGTCGCGCTGGATGGATCGCTCAGCTCAGGACGGCTAGTCCAAAAATGCCGGTGCCAACGGGTCGGAGATCGCTCGTGTGACAGGTGAGAGCGCACGGTAATCGGTGGGAAACCCGTACAACCGGAACCGGGTCTCGATCGGTTCCCGGGCGAGTCGTCCAGGCCGCGTCAGGCGCCCTGGACCCGTCAAAGCCCGAGCACCCCCGATGGTAACTACGCAGATGAAACAAGATTTACCGCTCAGCCTCCGGCTGCGTCGACCTGGCCTCATTGCCCGCACATTGCTGGGCGCCATGACAACTCTGGCTGTCGTCGGCTTGGGTGCGACAAAAGCCGGTGCGGTCAGTCCGATCCTGCAGCTGTCGCCGGCTTCCGGGCCGGACGGCTCCACCTTCAGTGCGGCCGTCTCTGGGTTCGCCGCGGCCGAGGCGGTCGGGTTCACCTTCGGCGGTTCCCCCACCGGAGCCGCCTGCATGACCAACGTCTCCGGCGCCTGCACGGCCAACAACATCCAGGTGCCCATCCTGGCCACCGGCTCCTACACCGTGACCGCCACCGGCGGGGTGAGCGGCCTGTCGGCTAGCGCCACGTTCACGATCACGGGGCCGTCGCTGCAGCTGTCGCCGGCTTCCGGGCCGGACGGCTCCACCTTCAGTGCGGCCGTCTCTGGGTTCGCCGCGGCCGAGGCGGTCGGGTTCACCTTCGGCGGTTCCCCCACCGGAGCCGCCTGCATGACCAACGTCTCCGGCGCCTGCACGGCCAACAACATCCAGGTGCCCATCCTGGCCACCGGCTCCTACACCGTGACCGCCACCGGCGGGGTGAGCGGCCTGTCGGCTAGCGCCACGTTCACGATCACGGGGCCGTCGCTGCAGCTGTCGCCGGCTTCCGGGCCGGACGGCTCCACCTTCAGTGCGGCCGTCTCTGGGTTCGCCGCGGCCGAGGCGGTCGGGTTCACCTTCGGCGGTTCCCCCACCGGAGCCGCCTGCATGACCAACGTCTCCGGCGCCTGCACGGCCAACAACATCCAGGTGCCCATCCTGGCCACCGGCTCCTACACCGTGACCGCCACCGGCGGGGTGAGCGGCCTGTCGGCTAGCGCCACGTTCACGATCACGGCGGGCGCCCCCTCGGCCACGATCAACTTCCCCACGAGCGGCGGGAGCTACCCCGAAGGCCAGACAGTCGCCACCAGCTTCACCTGCTCCGAAGGGTCGGGGGGCCCGGGCCTCACGAGCTGTGACGACAACAACGGCACTGACACCGTCTCGGGAGGATCGGGCACCCTCAACACCTCCTTGGTGGGGACCTTCTCCTACACCGTCACGGCCACCAGCGCCGACGGCCAGAGCATGCCAGTGTCGATCTCCTACACCGTGGTGCCCAACCCCACCCTCACGAAGTTCAAGCCGGCCAAGGGCAAGGTGGGCAAGAAGGTCACCTTCACAGGAACCAACCTCTCGGGTGCGCTGAGCGTCAAGTTCAATGGCACGACTGCCGTCATCACGACCGACACACCCACCAAGATCACCACCAAGGTCCCCGCCGGAGCCACCACTGGATTCGTCACGGTGACGACCGACGGGGGCACGGCCACAAGTACCAAGAAGTTCAAGGTGACCTGATCGTCGATCGCTCCCGCTGACGGAGTTTCTCAGAACAGCCTTGTCGGTCTCAGGCTTGGTCATGGTTAAACAGACCTGATCTCCCGGAGGGCGGCGCGGTGATGCGGCCCGGACGTCGGTGGCCATGTGTCGTGACACGAAACCGGTCCCCAGTGCACACTCATTGCGCTTCGAGCACGAGTTTCTCGTGCGCCTCGCCGCTCTCCAGTAGCCGATGAGCTTCGACGCCGTCGGCCATGGGGAGTTTGCGCTGCCGGCGGAGCCGAAGGGCGCCAGAGGCGAGGAGCGGCATGGTCTGATCGAGGGCTTCGGGTGCCCGGTCCGGCGTTGGGACTGAGAGCGAAACGCCTCGCTCGGCGGCGTGCTCGTCGGCAAGGGTCATCACCCTCCGGGGACCCCCGGCGAGGATGATGGCTTCGGCGAGTTCGCCCTTACCGGCAGAGTCCAACACCGTGTCCACCGATGCGGTGACGTCGCGCACCCGATCGGCCATGCCAGCGCCGTAGCTGATGGGGACAGCACCAAGGTCGCGTACAAGGTCGTGATCCCGCGGGGAGGCGGTCCCGATGACCTTCACGCCCTGGGCGACGGCGAGTTGCGTGGCGATCATCCCGACCGAGCCGGCCGCGCCAAGAATGAGCAGGGTCTCGCCCCCTGAGACCCGGAGCTGCTTCAAGATGGGACGCTTCCGGCCCCGGCTTCCGAGCTCTAAGGAACGCGGCTTGGGTTACGCGGGTAACCGTCGCGTCTGACCCCACGTCGGATGGGACGCCAACTGCCTGATCTGGGAAGAGGTCGTTAGGACAGAAGTAGGCCAGGACCTAGTCTGGCCAAAGAAACACCAGCTGGGCCGCTAGCTCATCGGGTAGAGCAGGGGACTTTTAATCCCAAGGTGCCGGGTTCGAGCCCCGGGCGGCCCACCATGCCTTGCAGGTAGCACGCCTACCCTCGGCCACTCCTGACCCACCGCAACTCGGCGAATGGAAGCCACAGAATTGCCCTCGGCGTTCAAGCCCGGGCAGGCGATGCCCTGACCGGCTCCGTCACGCGAACGCGGAGCCAGTCAGGGTCACGCCATGGCTGGGATCGGGAGGCCTAGAAAGGCCCCGGACCGGGGGGGCCTCCTTGGGTGGCCGGGCTGGCCAGCACACACTGGCCGCTGCGAGTTCCGTTCACCCGGTTGGGCTCGGGGGTACGTGGGTAGAGACCGGTTTGGCCGAAGTTCGCTTCCGAGCTGTCCCACACGAAGCTGTTCGCGTGGCAGTCCAAGTTGCCCGAAACGTGATTGGCGAGAACCTCGATTCCGTCAGGATCCGCCAGTTGGACGTTCCTGAGAGTGAGGTTGCCCGAGATCCCGTCGCGAGCCAAGCCGGTCCAGCAGGTGTTGACTCCGCTCACGTCGACGTTGCCGTGGATCGCCGTGTCCTCGTAGTCGCTGTACACGGGACTCCCGATCACGGCCCAGATCCCCGTGGTTTGCGGGGCACACGAGACTCCACCGCCTCCTCCATTCTCGTGCACGTCGCCGTTGATCGTGGTGGCATGCACAATCACCCCGAGTGGCTGATCTTCGTCGATATTGCCCCGCACGACGCCGTGGCTCGATAGCGTCCCACCCGTCGCAGCATTGGGGTCGTCGACGCACGTGAAGAAATTGGGCTCGCAACCCAGAATGAAGGTTGCACCCTTGCTCACATTGACGTTGCCTAGGACGGTCAAGCGGGAGATTCCCTTTCCTCTGACATCGTTGAGCGCGAATGCCGCCACGAGCGCCGACCCGGCGGTGATGTTCAGCGTGCCGTGGACGACTGCCACCCCCGCATTCACTGCGCACACACCCTCGATCGTCACGCCCGACCCATAGTCTCCGGCTAGAACGCCGGGTGCCGTCGGGGTTCCCACACAAAGGGGAGGCCCAGCGGCGGCTGCGGTTCCGGAGCTGAGCGCCCCGGTCGCGAGGACGAGGCCGCCCGCCGCGACGAGAGTAGAGAAAACACGCCATTGGAGTTTCATTGTTCGCCACCTTCATCTCTGTTGAGATTGCCGCATAGCGCGGCCCGCCAGTCACCCAGTGTTTAGAACACGACGACGCGACTCGCAAGTGCAGAGAGACTGTTGCTGCCGAGGCGCCTGTGACCACTTGGGGTGACAGGGCTTCGCGACCTGGTGAACATAACCTGGGACACCGACGGCGGCCCCGCTATCAGCGCTCCAGGTGACCATCATCAACAAGGATGTCTGGACAAGGAGCAATCATGCCCAGATCACACACCGCCAGGAGCGGCCACGATGACATTCCCGACGTGATGAACGGCCGCGTGATCGGCGTGAAATACAGGTGGGCGCACCCCGGGACGAACCGCCGGACATGCCGCACCCGAGCGTCGGGGGCGGTATGAGCGTCGCCCTCGTGACCGGGGCGGCGCGGCCACGCGGCATCGGGCGAGCCACGGCGCTGCGTCTGGCCGGTGACGGCCACGATATTGCCTGCCTCGATATCGCCCGACCGTATGTCGAGGCCCCGGCTCATGGCGTGGCGTCCGCCGACGACCTTGACCAGGTGGTGAACGAGATCAGAGCCCTGGGCCGCCGCGCCGTCGCCGTGCGGGCCGACGTGTCCGACGAACATGATGTGACCACCGCCGTCGCGGCGGCCACCGAGACGCTGGGCACGATCACCCTCGTCGCCAACGTCGCCGGCGGCAGCGGCCCGGGCTTCGGCCTCGGTCCGCTCCTGTCCGTTCCCACGGCCGAGTTTCGCCGGGTCCTCGACGTGAATGTCACCGGGACGTGGCTCGTCTCCAAGGCCTGCGCCGGGCTCATGGTGGCCGCCGGAGTCGGTGGACGCATCTGCAATGTGTCGAGCCAGGCCGGCAAACGCGGCTTTCCCATGCTGGGCGCCTATTGCGCGGCGAAGGCGGCCGTGATCCTGCTCACGCAGACGATGGCCCTGGAGCTGGGGCCTTCGGGCATCGCCGTCAATGCGGTGTGCCCCGGCACCGTGGACACCGACCTGACGAACCCCAACGGGATCCTCCAACAGGCGTTCGGCGAGGCGATCTTGCGCGACATCCCCCTCGGTCGCTTTCAGTCGGCCGATGAGATCGCCGCCACGATCGCCTGGCTGCTCTCCGACGACGCGGCGGCCATCACCGGCGAGGCGGTCAACGCCAGCGCAGGCCAGACGATGGTTTAGCGGTTCACCCGAGCCAGGTCGTGCGGACCTCGTGCCGGGTAGCCGCCCGCGCCTTGGATCGCACGGGCCCAGTCGCCGAGAATGCCCACCAGCTCGTCGAGGTCGTCACCAAGGTTCGAGACGATGCGTTCACACGCCCGGTCCGTGGCGACCTCGACCGCCTCGCGCTCGGCGCGGCCCTTGTCGGTCAGCGCGCCTCCGCCGATCAATCCGCGCGCCAGGAGACGCCCCTCAGCCGCGTCGAGGTCCTCGTCGCTCCATGCACGCGTCCGCACGTAGGTCCGCAGAGGCAGACCCCAGTAGAGCTCCGTGAGCAGACCGATCTCGGTGGCGTCGAACCCGGCACTGACCCACGCAGCGATATGCGAGTCACCCCGGTATTCGCGCAGCCGGTCACCGAGGCGCCACATGTCGGCCACCGGATCGCCCGACAGGTCGAGGGCGAGCAGGCCGGCGTAGAGGGCACGCCCCTCGGGACGCAGACCGTCGTTGGCACGGCGAAGCAGCTCGGTGGCGCGGGCCAGGCCGGGAGGCTGGCCGCCCAGGATGCGACGGAGCTGTCCCACGGCGCCCTCGGTGCGGACCTCGCAGATGGTGGCCGCGTCCGTCAGGGTCCAACCGTGGGCGACGGCAGGCGCCACCACCACGGGGTTGAACACCCCGAAGGCAGCGGCGACCACTTCACCGGGCACTTGGCCCATGACCGAGCCCCGACTGCAGAAGTAGGCCGGTCCGTCGGGGAGCGCGACATCGCCCATCGTGGCGGGACTGGCGGCGAAACCGAGGGACTCATAGCCGGCGTGGCATTCGGGTGAGAAGTACACCTGTCCGGTGACGGGCTCGAGGGCGCCGGCCAGGGCCCGGGCGGCGGTCACACCTCCGACCCTGTCTCGACGCTCGAGTCGGAGCTGTCCTTGGCAAATTCACACATCTCGATCTCCTCCGGAGCCGGGCGATGCCGTGGCAATGCCCGCACGACATTAGGGCCCTTTCGGCCGTGGAGGCCCAGGCGCACCTCCGATCGGTGCAGACCGGCCCATGGTGAGCCTGCACCGCCGCCCCATAGAGTGTGGTGGTGCTCGATCACCTTTCCATTCAGTGCGCCGATGTCGAGTCCAGCGCCACCTTCTATGACGCTGTTCTCGCTCCTCTCGGCGGAGAACGGGTCATGGACGTCGGGGATGTCATCGGGTTCGGGGTCCCGCCCAAGCCGAACTTCTGGATCGGACCCCGAAGCACCGGTGACGGCTTCCGTGAGTCTCACATCGCCTTCACGGCCGCCAGCCGTTCGGTGGTGCGAGCATTCTTCGAGGCCGGTGTTGCAACGGGTGCGGAGGTGTTGCATGCGCCGCGGGTGTGGCCCGAATACCACCCGAACTACTACGGTGCGTTCCTCCGCGATCCCGACGGCAACAATGTCGAAGCCGTCAGCCACGGGCCTTCCTAGGTCCGTCGCCCATCGGTGACGGTGCGAATCATGTACAGCGTCACGCGCCAGCGCTTCGAGGAACTCGTCGCCGACGCCCTCGATTCCCTTCCGCCCGATCTCGGGAAGCAGATGGACAACGTCGCCGTGGTCGTCGATGCCCGAGCCGAGGGACGACCGCTCTTCGGTCTCTACGAGGGGATCCCTCTCACCAGCCGGGGTCCCAGTAGCTACGGATGGGTCATGCCCGACCGCATAACCCTCTATCAAGACGCCATCTGCAGCGTCTGTTCCTCGGAGGAGGAAGTCGTCGCCCAGGTGCGCAGGACCGTCATTCACGAGGTCGCACACCATTTCGGGATCACCGATCCCCGGCTGGAAGAGCTCGGATGGGCGTAACAACGAGTAGTGATCCCTGTAGGCCACGGCAATCATCCCCGGCGCCTCCGACGGTGTCGCTGACCGTCGGGTTCATGGGCTGTGCCTGGGGGCGAACCGGTTGCCCCGAATGTTGTGCGATCCGAGTTTTTTGGAGCGGCGTGCCTCTTTAGAGCAATGCCGGCACGGTCGATATCCAACCGTGGGACCAGACGCACGAGCGGTGAGCAGGTGAGCGCTGGTGAGCGGCCCGTGACGCCGGCCCCGGTGCATCCAGACCTGGCGCCTGCGTCCGGCGTGGAGCGCTCCGGAGGTTCGCAGGGGCTTGCCCCGGTCTTTCTGGCCTATGCCATGAGCCCGATCGCGTTCGGTGCTGTGATCGTCCTGCGCCATTTCGGTTACGTGGCGCGGTTGTCGATCTGGGCATATCTCGCCGTCTTGGCGATCACGCCTGGTATCAGCTTCTTGGTCGAACCATGGCACGACACCAAGCCCCGTTCCCTGCACCTTCATCTGCGCGTTGCCGTTCATGTCACGGCTGTCACCGTGGTCATTTACATGACGGGCTGGGGACCCGTGCTGCTCATGGCCTACCCTTTCGTCGTTCTGGTGGACATGCAGCAGTGTGGTGCGGCGGTGTGGAAGGCGACGATGGGTTGGTCGCTCGCCGGCATCGCCATAGGCCAGACCATGGTCTGGATGGGTTGGGCCCCGTCCTATCTCAATCGAAGCCGGGCTCTTGCCGTCGGCTTTCTCGGCGTCATCGCCCTCGCAATGGTCATTCGCATGGCCGGCGCAATGGGCGAGAAGAAGGAACAAGCCGAGGCTCTGCTGGGTCATCAGGCACTCCACGACGTGTTGACGGGTCTGCCCAATCGCTCGTGCTTCTACGACCGGACAGAGCAGGCCATGCGCCAAGGTGCGCGCGACGGATCGAACAGCGCAGTCATGTTGTTCGACCTGGACCGCTTCAAGGAGATAAACGACACCCTGGGTCATAAGTACGGCGACCGAGTCCTCTGTGAGGTGGGGCCCAGGATCCACCAGATCCTGCGGGACGCGGACACCGTTGCCCGGCTGGGAGGCGACGAGTTCTGCGTGCTGCTCCCCCGCGTCGAAGCATTGGGTGACGCCTTGGAGGTAGCCGAAAGGATCATCTCGGCACTCGAGAAGCCGCTCGAAATCGATGGGATGGTGCTCAGCATGGAAGCCAGTTGTGGCGTCGCCATGGCACCCGGAGACGGCGACAGCGCAGATCTGCTCCTGCAACGCGCGGACGTGGCCATGTACGTGGCCAAGGGCTCGAACGAGAGCATCGTGGCGTATAACGACAAGCTCGATCTCAACACACCGGGCCGCCTGACCCTGCTCGGCGACCTCCGGACAGCCATTGCCGAAGGTCAGCTTCTCCTGCATTATCAACCGAAGGCGAGCATGGAGACCGGCCAGATCCGGGGCGTGGAGGCGCTGGTTCGCTGGCAGCACCCCACGCTCGGCATTCTCCCGCCATCCGAGTTCATACCGGTTGCCGAGCACACGGGGCTCATAAAACCCCTGACCACGTGGGTACTCGCCACCGCGCTACGCCAGTGCCGACAATGGCTCGACGAGACAGGTACGGAGACCGGAACCGAATTGTCGATGGCAATCAACCTGTCGACCCGCAGTCTGCTCGATGACGGGTTCCCACAAGAAGTAAAGATGGCCCTTGACCGCTGGGCGGTCCCCGCGCACCTTCTTGAGCTTGAAATCACAGAAAGCGCCATCATGACCGAACCCACGAGAGCTCGGCTCCTGCTCACAGAGTTGGCCGAGTTGGGGGTCAGGATCGCCATCGACGACTTCGGGACCGGGTATTCCTCGTTGGCCTATCTGAAGGACCTTCCCGTCAACCAACTCAAAATCGACCAGTCGTTTGTCCAGCACATGCACACGGATCTCAATGACGCCATCATCGTGCGATCGGTCGTCGATCTGGGTCACAACCTCGGCCTGCAGATCGTGGCCGAAGGTGTCGAGGACCTCGAGACATGGGAGCAACTCACCGAACTGGGTTGCGACGACGCTCAGGGGTACTTCTTGGCGAAGCCGATGGCGCCGAGCGATCTCGTCGCGTGGCTCCACGCGCCCCGGCACCCGGTGACGGGCACCGAGGACGCCGAACCTCAAAGAGCCGTCAACGAGGGGCGGACCCCCTCGGAACAAGGGGTCCGCCCCGACTACGTCCCGCTACTTTGACGCCTTACGCCACCGCTCGACGACTTCGTTGGCGATCCGGCCCCGGGGGGCGACCTTGATCCGATTGGCCTTGGCCCAGGCCCGCACTTCGGTACGGTCGTAGCCTTCCGAACGTCGAGCCGGACCCCGACGCCCCCCCGAACTCTTGGCGGAACGCCGGGACGCCGGTGCCCGACGCGCGCTACGCGACCGGTCGATATACGGTCGTAGCGTCCGGCGAAGCTCGTTGGCGTTCGTCTTCGACAAATCGATCTCGTAGTTCTTCCCGTCCAGGGCGAACTTGACTGTCTCAGACGCCTCGGTGCCATCGAAATCATCGATGAGTGAGACAGTCACCTCTTCAATCCTTGCCACGTTTTCTCCCCTTCCGTACCACTCTTTTAAATGAGAATCATTGACACTAATATCCCGTTAGACAAATTTAAAGTTGAACGCCGCGTCGGCGTTCCGGCTGAATGCGAAAAAGCGCCTCCCTGCAGGTCTTATCAGGATCTCTTCGCACGATGGCAAGATACCTGCATTGCGAATAACCGGTCCTTAAACGCCGCACCGGCGACGCCGTGAGCGAATCGACGGAGTCGACACACGTCGATTGGTGCGTCGGTCAATTGGTGAGTCGAGCCCCGAACATTTCGCCTAGCCGACGAACGGCGTCGGGTCCAGATGTGGGCATGTTGAAGATGAAGTACTCGACTCCGGCTGCTCGCAGCTCATTCACCTGTTCGACGATCTCATCCTCGCCACCGACGTTAAAGCCGCTCTCTTCTCCTACCGCTTCTCGGAGAAAGGCCCGCGTGGCGACGGTCTCGTCCTCTGAGTCGGTGATGACGAGGGTGCTCAACCGGGACACGGTTATTTCCGCCGGATCACGGCCCTCAGACTCACAGTGGCGATGCAGAACGTCGACCTTGTGCCTGATGGTGGGCACATCGCCGGTGATATTGCAGAGATCGGCATAGCGTGCGACGAGGCGCAGTGTGCGCTTCTCACCCCCACCACCGATCAATATGGGAGGGCCCCCCGACTGGACGGGTCGGGGAACGTTCCACGCGTCGTGAGTGCGGTAATAGCGGCCGTCGAAGCTCGGACGTTCCTCGCGGAACATCGCCCGGCAGATCTGCACCGCCTCCTCCAGCCGATCGAGCCGTTCTGCGTCCGACGGGTAGTCAACTCCCAGGCCGTGGTGCTCGACGTCGTACCACGCGGCCCCGATGCCGAGAATGGCGCGTCCACCGGTGATGACATCGAGGGTGGTGACCGTCTTGGCCAGCAGCGCCGGGTTCCGGTACGTCACCCCGGTCACGAGAGTGCCGAGCTTGACCCGATGTGTCCGGGCGCCGATCGCACCGAGGAGCGTGTACGCCTCGAGCATCGGCTGCGCCGGCCCTCCGAGGGCAGGGAGCTGGAAGAAATGGTCCATCACCCACACCGAATCGAGCCCTGATTCCTCGGCGGCCGTGGCCAGATCGACGACCTGATCGAACAACCGGTCGTCCGGAGTACCGAAGGTGAAATTGGGGATCTGAAGGCCGACTTTCATGACCGCATCATGGTCGGTGCCGACGTGACTGTCGAGGGCACTCGGCGCCGGATCTACTTGACGGCCAGTGCGTTGGGTGGCGAGGCCACGCCGGCCGACAGGTTCAAGGGCGCCGACGTGAGCAGGCACGTGTAGCGACCGTCCGACGCGCAGTCCTCCGCCAGTGCGTCGAGATCGAAGAACTCCCCGATGGGGATGCCGAGGAGACCGAGCAGGCTGAAATGCAGCATCGTCTCGGCCGCCCGCGCCGGGTCCTCCGTCCAGGTCCCCCGCTCGTCGCGATCGCCGACGCCGAAAGGCATGACCTCCAGTGCCGGATTGTCGGCGGCTATGGCGGCGATGTGCAGGTCCCACAGGGCGCGGGCCATGCCGACACCCCTCTGCAACCCGCAGGCCGTAGGGCGAGAGGCTTCAGCCACCTCGACGCGCTCGTCGGTAGAGAGGCTGCGGTACCAGTCGATCCATCCGCTGCGCACGAGCAGGATGTCGCCCGTCTCGACCTCGACACCCTGGGCACCGAGCGTCGCCATGAGATCGTCGATCTCGATGGCGGTGGGAGACGCCGGATCGATGGGTCGGCCCACCGACTCCCGCCAACGGGCGACGTCCGCCAGCACCGCCCGCCCGACGATCCCTCGACGGGCCCAGTGGTGGATGCCGTGGTCGGCGTCGGCGACGCCGTTGTAGTGGCCGCACACGGGATGCCTCATGTGGCGGAAGCCGTCCCACTGGCTCGAGCTCTGCGTGTTCCAACCCTCGAGCTCGTCGTCGTGGCCGACGGGGAAATCGTGGATCACATGCCGGAAGGCACTGCGGGAGAACAGAGGCGGGTCCGGAAGCTCCATTTCGAGGTTGAGACAGAACACCGCGCCCCGGCGGGCACAGGCCACCCCGGCCCTGATCCGGTCAGGGGTGAGGAGGTTGAGACAGCCCAATGTGTCGGAGGCACCCCAGAGTCCCCACGAGGACCCCAGTGGCGCCCCCCGAACAGCCGGGAGCTCGTCGTAGGCGGGAGGTGGGTCAGCGGCCACGCCGGGAATTTAGGCGGTGACCGGGGTCCTGTGGCGAGCGGGTACCGTCCATGGACGTCCGCGCCCGTCGTCACGAAGGAGTTGCCTGCCTTGACTTCGCCAGAGATGCCGTCTCTCGATATCCCCGACGACGTCCTGACCGCCGTTCCCGAGTTCGACGCCCAGGAGAAGCCGGTGGTCGTCGTCGACTTCCAGGGAATCGTCCTGGGCATGAACAGGCCGGCCGAGGCGCTCTTCGGCATGGAAAGCGAGGACATCGCCGGGGAGTTCGTGGAGATGCTCGTCCCCAGCAAAAAGCGATGGGGACACCAGGCCTACCGGCGCGGCTACCTGGCCGAGCCCAGGGACCGGGAGATGGACCCCGGCCTTTATCCCGAGGCCGAGACCGCCGAGGGCGAGATCGTTCCCATCGTCGGGCGCCTCCAACCGGTCCGAGTGGACGGCAAGCTCTTCGTGGCCGCACACCTCGAACGCGACGACGCCCCCCGTCCCGACTCCCCCTGATCCGGATCGCACCGGTGGCTTTCAGTGCCCGTCGGCCAGGCCCACGATGATGGTGACGACGATCAGCGCCACCACTGTTCCCACCACGGCCATCACCACGTTGCCGATGAGGAAGGCCGCCCACTGCAGTCGCGTCAACTCGTCGAGCTTCGGAGGGCGGGGGATCATCATGCCCCGGCGTCTCGGTGTCATCGGTTCTCCTCCTTCGGCGCGGGCCGACGCGGTCAGCGGTCCGGCGAGCATGTTCCCACAGCTTGGCGCTGTGACGTGATCCTATGCTGCAGCGCGGTGCGACCTGGATATCCGCGGGAGAGTCATGGCCGATGAACCCGTGACCGTCCGGGTCACCGAGAACCGGGCCCGTCACCGCTACGAGGCCTACGTCGACGACACCCTGGCCGCCTACGTGGCATATGAGTACACGCCGGGAGGGATCACTTTCCTCCACACCCGGACCGAGCCTGACTTCGAGGGTCGGGGGATCGGAAGTCGCCTGGCTCAAAGCGCCCTCGATGACGCACGGGCACGGGGACTTCACGTCACGCCGATGTGCCCGTTCATCTCGGCGTACATCGACCGTCATCCTGAGTACGCCGACCTGGTCGACCGTTCGAGATAGTGCATCGCCGTGGCGCGGGCCCGGCATGGGCCGGGGTCGGCTCAGACCACCTCGACGATGATCCGCACGGGCACGCCGTTGACACGGCGCAGGACCGAGGCCCGGCCCCGGGCCTCGGCTGCCACGGCCAGAGCGACGACGTCCTCGCCGAGGTCCTCGACGGTCACGTCGCGGTCCGGCATGGTCGTTCTTCCTTGCGGTCGCGCCATGTCACTCATCACCCCGGTATCACCTTCACTCGACAGATGACGCCATCGTGCGCCCCGGGGCTCAACCCCCGTCCATGACGCCGTCAACATCGTCGCAACGGACGGGTCGGGGACCCGGATGAATCGGCGCTCCGCGGGCGACACCGCCGCGCCCGGCGCCCTGACCCGGTCACGGCGTCGAGGGCGTTGGCTCGGCGCGCCCCTGACCAGGACTCCGTAGGCTGACGGGATGTTCAGCCTGACCCTGTTCGATCGCCCGTCCCCGGCGGTGGCCGTCGTCACGCTGAACCGACCTGAGCGCCGCAATGCGCTGTCTACGGCGCTTCGCGACGAGATCTCCGATCGCCTCGACCTCCTCGGGGGCGATCCCGAGCTCAAGGTCCTTGTCATCACCGGGGCAGGGCCTGTCTTCAGCGCCGGGTTCGACCTCGCAGAATTCGAAACCGCCGCCGGGGACCCGGAGTTCTCCGAGCGCCTGTGGGCGTCGAGCGATCGCTACCATCGGGCCTTGGCGACGTTCCCGCTCGTCACCGTGGCCGCCCTCAACGGACCCGCCATCGCCGGAGGATTCGACCTGGCCGTCCTGTGCGATCTGCGCGTCGCCGCCACCACGACACGGTTCTCCCACCCCGAACACACATTCGGGGACGTCGTCTACGGGCCACTGGCGGACATCGTGGGCGGGGGCCTGGCCCGCGACCTGTGCCTGACCGGCCGCGAGTTGACAGCCGCCGAGGCTCTGGCTGCCCATCTCGTCACCGACGTGGTCGATCCCTCCGAGGTCCTCGGTCGCGCCCTCGTGGTCGCCGACCGGGTGGCACTCGGTCCCCGCGATTCTCTGCGACGGACGAAATCCAAAGCGGTCGGTCGAAGGGGGATGTCGCGTGAGTCTGCAACTCTCGACATGTAGGCGGTCACGATTCGAGGGGGCGGGCAAGCATCGTCCGACGATGATGTGGCCGTGACAGACGACTCTCTCGGCCGTGCGCCATCGACCATCGGGGACCTGCCGCCCCTGCCGGAGACGTATTCCGAAACGCGGGAGTCTCTCCATCTGGTGGCGGCCCGGGTGCTCGGCGCCGCTCGTCACGAGGCCGTCGGGCGGATGGGCCTCGTCGTCGTTCCCGGAGGTTTCGGTACCCCCGAATTCGACGGCCGCCGCCTTCTCGTCGTCGACGGGATGCTCAGCGACGGGGAGCGACGCCAACCGATCACCACCCTTCTCGACGCCTACACCTTCGCCGGGATGGACCCCGCCCGCGCCCCGCACCCTGTGCTCGACCTACCGGCGGACCCGTCGGCGCCTCTGATGGTCGACACCGAGGCGGCCGGCGCGCTCGCCCGGTGGTTCGCGTTCTGCCAGTCGCTTGTCGATTCGGTGGTGGCCGCAGCGGCCCCCATGGATGTTCCGAGCCCGATCCAGCTGTGGCCCGAGCATTTCGACCTGGCCCTGGAGATGGGGGCACCCGGCCGGCGGGCGAACTACGGCGGGTCGCCGGGCGATACGGCCATCGATGAGCCCTACCTCTATGTGGGACCCCACGACCGTCGAGAGGGGCCGTTCTGGAACGCACCGTTCGGCGCCGCGCTCACCTATGCCGAGATCCGCCGCGGGAGCGATCCGGTGGCCTTCTTCGACAAGGGGCGGGAATCGCTGCGCGGCGTGTGACAATGCCGCGACAACTGCCCGAGCCGACGTCCCACATCCTTGTTTTTGGTGCCCTTGTCGTGATAGTCGTGGTCGATGGCCGGTTCCGCTCCTCTGCGCGTGCACAACCCGGCGGATCCGCTTCTCAGGGTCGTACCCATGTCTGAGACTGCGCCCGGTCGGCCAGACGCCCGGGTCAGCAGCGCCGGACCGCTCCCGGGAGTGACGGTGGCGCTGCCCGTTCTCAACGAGGCCGCCAATATCGAGGGATGCCTGCGGGCGGTGGTGGAGCAGACCTACCCGCGGATCGTGGAGATCCTCGTCGTGGACGGTGGCTCCGAGGATGCGACCCGAGAGATCGCCGCACGGTTCCCCGGCGTCCGCGTCATCGACAATCCGGACCGCCTACAATCGGCCGGCCTCAACGTCGCCTTGGGCGAAGCCCGCGGGGATGTGCTCGTCCGCGTCGACGGCAGGACCGTCGTCGCCTCCGACTATGTGGATCAGTGCGTTGCCGCACTGACACGATCAGGGGCCGCGCTCGTCGGCGGCCCGCTCGAACCCCACGGGACGACCTGGGTCGAACGTGCCGTTGGCGCCGCTCTCACGTCGACCCTCGGTGCCGGCCCGGCCCGCTTCCGAAACGCCAACTCGTCGGCCGCCTGGACCGACATCGTCTACCTGGGTGCGGCATGGGTCGACGTCCTGCGACGCCACGGCGGCTACGACCAGGACTTCGCATCCAACGAGGACGGCGAGCTCCTGCACCGGCTGGGCCATGACGGCGGCGTGTGGTTCGATCCCGCCATCCGTTCCACCTACCGTCCGAGAGGCAGCTTCGTCGGCTTCATGAAGCAGTACTACCGGTACGGCGCCGGCCGGGCGGCCACGGTTCGGAAGTACCCCGATTCCGTCCGGCTCCGGCAGCTGGCTGCACCCCTACTCGTGCTCGGCTTGCTCTCGCCCTGGCGTCGCCGGGTCGCTCTCGCCTACCTGCTCGTGGTGGCCGTGGGCGCAGGCACCGAGATGCGCCGCGATCCGGCGGCGGGGGCGGGCCTGGCGGTGGCCCTACCAGTCATGCACCTGTCGTGGGGGGTGGGTTTTCTCGTCGGCTGGTCCCGGCGTTACCTGCCCCCCCACTGAGCCCCCGACGGGAACCGATCGAGCCGCACGAGGAGGAGCACTCCGGGGCTCCGTTGCCGCTAGCTCGACGGCTGTCGCTATCGGGGAGCCGGACGGGTTCGAGGGTTCACGAAGCGTTCAGCGAATCTCCGCGGGGGGGACGGGCGTGCATCCACCGGGAGGCGCGGGTGGGCTGGGCGGCCGTGAGTTCACGGAAGGCCTTCAGCCTTTCGACACATGCCCGTGCCTCGGCCGCGAGCTGCTCGTCCTCGGTCTCGGCGGCGATGTTGAAGGCATCGATCGCGCGGCTCACAGCCGTGTCGATGGCGGTGATGAGTCGGGCCAATTCAGCCTCGCGCAGCACGAACCCTCCCCTTCCCCCGCAGGGTGCATAGTCCACCGCGCGACGTGCTCAGGCGCGCCACGTCCAGCGAGTGTCCGGACCCGGACAGTGCGACGATCAACACTTTCACAACTATATGGTACGCCCAGCACCGCTCTTTGAACAGTAAGGACACCGGGCACCGACACCTCACACGTCTCACCAGTCACGTGAGCGTCCCCTGACCCACGTCCGACTGCGTCAGCCCACCGACCGCCAACTCGCGGGACCAAAGACACAGCTACCACTTCTGCCCGCTGCGCACCATCCATCCCTCGAACCACATCGTCATCATCTCTGACCGCGGCACCTCTCTCTCACCGGGGCACCCGTCTCCCACCTCGGCGCCCGGGTCTCGCGGCCGCACCCGTCTCTCACGGCCGCGCCCGTCTCTCACACCCGTGGCCGTCCCAGACCGGCGGACCTCTTTCGACACTCATCTTCTTTGCACTCTCTGAACGAGTCGTTCCAAAAGACACCGCGCCGCGGCAACTCTCCCGGTGGCGGTGCCCGAGCGACGCGATGCCGGCCGTGACGGTCGTCGTCGCCAAGGCGTCGAGAGATGACGGGTCGCGACGTCGTCGATCACGACCGAATGCCCGGCACTCTCGGAGAGACGCGGTTGGCGGCGTCCGCCGCCACGACACGGAGGTCTGGTCGTCTCGTCCCTGACTGAGGAGCACGGAGCGCGCGCAACGACCCCGGGTGGAGTCGAAATGGCTCAAGGGGACGCGCGACAACGCCGATGTTTCAGGACAAGAGCCACAACATCGTGCCCGTCCTGATCCTGACAACGGCCGCACCTTTCCTTGGGCCTGGGGGAAACCACGTTGAAACGGATGCATCCGAACGCGCCCGGACCACATCCTCCGATGCGTCGACGACGACGTCTCGGTGTCGTACTCGGGTTGCCCAAGGAGATCGTCACCGGCCTGCTGATCATCGTCGTGACGGCTACGGCCACAGGCATCTTCACCGCTCCTCATCACCCGCGCGTCACACCCGTTGCTTCGGCGGGCGGTGGTGGGGCAATCGTTTCGCCCACAGTCCCTCCGACGACGACCACGGTGCCCCCGACGACGACCACGACTCCCCCCACCACACAACCGGCGCCTCCGCCCACGACGGCACCACGGGCGGCGCCACGATCCGCACCATCGACAACGGCACCGCCGAGACCGCCGGTGCATGCCGTCGCGCCGGCGGCCGCCGTCGGCGTCTATAGCGGTGCCGCCAACCCCGCCGGGGCGGCCGCCTTCGCCGCGGCCACCGGCGCGCACGTCACGATGGTCGAGGACTACCTTCCCGGCGGACCGTGGAGCCAGATCGACGGCTCGGGAGGATCCCTCAGCTGGATGTTCGACGCCTGGCGGGGATCGGGCTACCGCCTGGTGCTGGCTGTACCCATCCTCGACAACTCCGGCAACGACTCCTTGGCGCAGGGCGCCACCGGTGCATACAACCAGTACTTCGTGACCCTGGCCCAGACGCTGGTCAACTCGGGCCAGGGCAACGCCATCCTGCGGCTGGGATGGGAATTCACCGGGAACTGGGACTCCTGGCGTGTCTCCGACACCACCGACGCCGCCAACTACGCGGCGTACTACCGAAACATCGTCGATGCCATGCGGTCGGTCCCGGGGCAGGCGTTGCAGTTCATCTGGGAGGGACCCGATCCCCAATCCGGTTCGTATCCCGGTGCGTACACGGCCGACGACGCCTATCCGGGAAACGCCTACGTCGACTACATCGGCGATGACTATTACGACCAGACCTGGAACGGTGGCTGTGGGCTGGCCTTCAACAACACGTCGACGGCGGCCGCCTCATTGTGCGCCTGGACGAGTGGGACCCTGGCCAGTCTGAACCGGGTGGCCGCCTATGCGGCGGGGAAGGCCAAGCCCATCGTCTTTCCCGAGTGGGGCGTGGCCGACCGTGACGACGGGCACGGCCTGGGTGACGATCCGGTCTTCATCGAGCAGATGGCCGGGTGGATCTCGTCGCACCACGTGGCTTTCGGCATGTATTTCAATTTCGATCCTCCGGGCCAGCAGGACGCGATCACCGACGGCCGGTTTCCCAACGCCCTGGCGGAGTTCAAGGCCGTATTCGGCTGAGCCGGTATCCGCCGGGGACAGCGGTGCCGCGCACGCCGTGGGTCAAGCGATACCGTCGTTCTCGTCCCCTCCCCCGGCGGTGGCGTCTATCGTCCGTCGGATGTCCCAACAGTGGTGACAGGCGTCGTGGGCGTTCGATCGGGCGACGTCGAGGACGGACTGTGCACCTCTGTCGGGGTGCACGAGGGTGACCCCCGCTCTGTCCGCCAGCCCGACGGCGTCGGTCCAGTCCCTGACGGCTCGTTCGAGCGACCAGAGCGCAGCGGGGAGAGCGACGGCGTCGTACCGACGAGCCGCGGCGAGGAGGTCCGGGTCGTACCGCGCCACCGGTCGATGGTCACCGGCGGCCAGCCCGGCCAGACGCTCGGCCCAGATGCGCAGGTTGTCGGACACGTGGCACACGTACGCCACCACGGGCCACTGCAGATCGGGATGTCTGCGCCCTCCGTCGGTGCCGGTCAGCGATCGCGCCAACTCCTCGGGCGCGGCTGTCACCGTGGCGACGGCCTGCTCCCCGCTGATCGTCCAGCGGAACCCGCACCCGCCACAGGGATCGCCGTAGGTGACCCGGCCCCAATCACTCATGACCCAGTATGGCTCGCCACCGTCCGGGGCCGGCCGGTTCGACACAGGCACCCGCCCACGGCGGACGACCCCCGTCAGCCGATCTGCCCTTCGAGCCGGGCGGCCATTTCCCGGTACCGGGAGACGGGTACGAGATGGACTCCGTCGAAGGCGCCCGACTCCCTGATGCCGCGCAACAGGTCGCAGGCGATCTCGACACCGGCCATGGGATCACGCTCGACCCGTTCGATGATCGACTCGGGCACCGCCAATTGCGGGATCTGGATGGACAGCTTCCGGGCCATCGGCGCGCTGGCGATCACCATCACGCCGGCGTAGACGGGGCCTGCGAAGGTCACCGACGCACGCCACTCCAAGAGGGCATCGAGGGAGAAGCCCACCTGGGTCAGGATGAAGTCGGCCTCGTGCTTCCACGCCGGCAGGGCCCGAAGACCCGAGGTCACACCGAATCGCAGGGGTGGCGTCGCCGCCGGCCGGTCAGGGGAGAACCGCCGGACTTCCTCGATCATCGACCGGACCGTCAGGTCGTCCGAACGCGCACCGGTCTCGGGACGGTCGCCGTAGACGAACAGGAACTCGTCCACTCCGTAGGCGGCGGCGGTGAGCAGATCCCGGCGGAACCCGAGGACGTTGCGGTCCCGGGCGTTCAGGCACGCGATCGAACGGCCTCCCATGAGGGCGACCTCGTGGGCCACGGCGATGCTGGACACCGTCGCCCGACCGATGTGGTTGTCAGGGATCAGGAACGCCGTGGCCACTCGGCTCATCACACCGATCTGGTGACGGACGTGCATGAGGTCCGGCCGGGTCGCCGGCTCGACCTCGCAGATGAGCTCAAAGGCGTCCGTCGTCATCGCCAGCCACTGTACGGGCCGCCACGGCCCCCGGCCGACGCTCGGGCCTGCTCAGGAGGCGTCCGCGCCGTCGGCCGACCGCGCGTTCGGGGCGGCCAGCTCGATGACGACCAGCCAGGCGAATCGGCGCAGCGGGGGGAGGACGGAGAACAGGAAGCGGTCGACCGACTCGAGCAGGCGGAGCAGTCCGGAGAAGAGGCGGGAGTTCCGAAACGGGACGGCCAGGAGGGTGAACATATGGAAGTAGCGGACCTCCACGTCACCGAATGGCGCGTGCAGTCGGGCGAGGTCCGACTGGAGAAGGGGGTGCTCGTCGACGGTCCGCAGCGACGGGGTCAGGCGCCGGTAGAGGTTGATGAGAGGGTTGTGGCCAAGTGGCTCCTGAAAACAGGCATGGCCGCGCGGACCGAGAACGCGGGCAACTTCGGCGAGCGACCGTTCCAGATCGAGATGGTGCAGGATCCCGCTGCCGCACACCACGTCGAAATCACCGTCGGCGAAGACCAGATTCTCGGCGTCCATCACCAGGAATTCCGCCGTGGGCAACCCGGCCGCGGCCGCCTCCTGATTGGCGTGCTCGATCCCGATGGGCGAAATATCGATGCCCGTCACCGCCACTCCCCGGCGGGCGAGACCGAAGGCGGCCGACCCTTCGCCGCAGCCGTATTCGAGAACCCTGGCGGGAGGGGTTATGCCGTCGAGGAAGCGCTCATAGCATTCGGTGCTGCGCCGGGTGACGGCGTAGTACTTGTCCACCCGGGCGCGCGTCTCGTGGGTGAAGGCATGGTCATGGAACTGCTGTTCCCGGGCCGCGCGCTGCGCGCTGTCGGTACCGTCACCCGGACCCATGGATCACTCCCGTCCGATGCGACGGGGTCACCACTCCGGATGGCGACGACGAGCCTCGGCCTCGGCGATGCCGGCACCGGTCCCTTCGCCGGTCCCACCAACGTCGGGGTCCGTTCCGGCAGACGGGGACCGAAAGACAGGTGGCCGGGCCGATCCCCCGCGCCGGGCGGTGTGACGGCCGACCGGTTCCACCGGTCTGTCGGCGGGCGGCGCCGCCCCCAGCCACCGCGACCGGGCCACCACCGTGGACGCCGGCTCACCGGGGGCGGGCGTGGGCGCCGGCACCGGCGCCGGCGGCACCAGCTGACTGTCCTCGCGACCGTACGAGCCGTACTGGTAGCTGCCCGAGCGGCGGCGGCGGCGGGTGCGGTTGAGGACCACGCCGACGACGTTGGCCCCGGCACCGTCGAGCCGCAGCAAGCACTGCTGGAGCCGATCGGGATGGAGCCGGCGCGTGTCGACCACCACCACCACCATGTCCACCATGGCGGCGATGAGCACGGTCTCGGCCACGCCGATCATGGGCGGGCAGTCGACGATGACCGTCTGCTGGCGTTCGCGCAGACTGTGCAGGAGTGGCGGTAGGTAGGCGGACACCACGTCGGCCGGATGCTGTGACGGGATACCGGCGGGGACCACGTCGAGATAGGGGTTCGTCGTCTTCGACGCGTGACGCAGCGCGTCGACCGCCCCCCCGCTGGCCAGCCCCGGCCCGAAGGGCACCTCGAGCTCGAGGTGCAGCATCGGCTTGCGCAGATCCGAGTCCACGGCGGTGACGTGACGGCCCTCGGCCGCCAGCGCCCAGGCCATGTTGGCCACCGTCGATGTCTTGCCCTCCGACGGGTCGCACGACGTCACCGCGATCGACGTCGGGCCCCCGTCGGGGATGCTCAGCAGGAGGTTGCTGCGCAACTCCTGGAAGGCCTCCATCACCGCCGGCTGGCGGCCGAGGACGAACAGGCTCGTCGGACGGATGTTCCCGCTTATGACGCGGGGGATCTCGCCCAGCACGGTGGCGCCGATCCGTTCCTTCAACTCGGTGACCCGGCTGAAGCGGCGCCGGACCCCGGCCGATGCCAGTCCGGCGAACACGGCGGCGATGACACCGAAGCCCCCGGCGGCGAAGAGGATGGGCTTGGTGGGGTTGGCCGGACTGGTGGGCGGCGTGGCCGGCGACAACTGCCTCGTGTTGTACAGGCTGTTGCGACCCTGGAGGGCGATGACCTGGCTGGCGATGGCGTTGGCGAATTCGGCGGCCACGTCCGGCTGCGCGGCCTTCACGCTGATGGTGAGGACGTCGGTCGTCGGCGGCGCCGCCGCGGTCACCGACACGTGCGCCGTGCGGTTGGCCGGAGCGACGAGAGCGCTGGCGCGCGCCGCGGCCAGCGTGCTCGGGAGCGTCGCCTCGGAGGGCAACCCGAGGAGCTCGTACTGGATCACAGTCACCGCGCTGGCGGGATTGAGGGAGGTGGGTGTGAGGTACAGGCCGGTCGACGCCTGGTACTGCTTGGCCGGTAGGTAGGCGGCCGCGCCACCGGCGACCACGCACACGGCGAAGGCCAGGAAGACGACGATGAAGTTCTGCCGCAGGTCGCGCAGGAGCTGTCGGATGTCCACGGTGTCAGACCTCCCCGTAGGCATGCGTCCGGCTCAGGGCCAGCCGCGTTCCGCCCCCCGACGTCACCGCGGCGCGCAGCATCCCCAGCGAGATCCCGAGCATCGTCGCCAGCCGGTATTTCTCGAAGATCGACTCCACCATGCCCTTCGACACCAGGCCCACGACCACTGCCACCAGGGCCAACGCCAGCACGGCCACCATCCGGTCGGGATGGAGCCGCCACGCCACCAGCCCGTCGAACAAGGAGAAGAACAGAGCCAGGACGAAGAGGCAGAGCCCGATGAGCCCCGCCCTCATCCACAGGTCGAGGCCGATGTTCTCGGTCACGTCGGTCATGGAGAAGGTATTCGGCCCCGGGTCGAAATAACTGAACTCGACACCCAGGCCGTTGCCGATGATGGGGTGCTGGCGAATGAACGAGAAGGCCACCTCCCACTTGCTAGCACGGTCCTCGGCGGACTGGATCTTGTCGGGGGCGTTGAAGGTCCGGGCGAAGGTCGAGCTGAGCGGGACCTGGACCTGACGCTGGCCTTCGACGGCCGGAACCACCGACACGGCCAGCACGACGCCCACGACCGCCAGGGCGCTGAGCAGGACTTCCACCGACGTGACGTGCAGCCTCCGACGCGCCGTGACTCCGGTGGCGACGACCAGAACCACAACCACCGACGCTCCCAGCATGATGAGAACGGCCCGCTGGTTGGTCAGGAACGGGCTCACCAGGAGGGGGACGACGGCCACGAGGGTGAGTCGGCTGCGCTTCTCCTTGGCCAATTCCAGAAGGAGCCCGATGAGCCCGATGGCGACGAAGATGGTGGCCGCGTCGCTGCCGTCGATCCCGAAGTCGGGCAGCGGGAGCAGGGGCAGGTGGATGGCGTAACCCTTGTGGAACGCCGACATCAGGACGACCACCGTGGCCGGGACGGCCGACCATCGCACCAACCGTTCGACCGCCCGGCCCTCGAAGAAGCGCTGGACCGGAACCCCCGCGGCCAGGGCGTAGCCGCCGACCACGTAGATGATCACCTTGGCCTCGTACGGCAGCGCGGTGAGGTCGTTGTGCCGCAGGACGCCCTCGACGGCGGCGACGCCGATCCACGCTCCGAAGGCCATCCAGACGAGGGGAGGGAACCCGATCCGGGTGGCCCGGCCCCGGACCACCAGCCGGGCCAGCAGGGCGAGGGTGATGATGACCTCGGGCAGGCGGAACTCGAAGGCCCCGCTGCCCGGGTGGAAAATGTCGCGGGGCATGTTGTCCTGGTTCTGGTAGAGGCTTGTCTCGGCCACCAGCATTCCCAGGAGAAGGATGACGGCGTAGTGCTCCTTGCCCGTCCGCTCCCATCGGGCGAAGAGCCCGAGGAGCACGGCGGCCGCCGTCGCGGCCACGAGAAGGATGGCTGCCTGGGTCATCGGGTTACCGCCTCCAGGAGCGGGGCCAGCGCGCCGTCCCAGGAATGGTCGGTGGCGACGGCGTCGTGGCCTGCTCTGCCCATATCGGCGGCCGCCCGGGGGTCCTTGAGCAGCTCCACCAGGGCCCCGGCAATGGTGGCGGCGGCATCGGCCACCACCACGCCCCGTCCCACCAGGTCCTCGAGGCCGTCGACACCGATCGAGGTGGCGACCACCGGGCGCCCGGCGCCGAGCGCCTCGAGCAGCTTGAGGCGGGTGCCACCTCCGGATCGCAGCGGGGCGACGGCGACGCGCGATTGGGCGAGGTAGGGACGGACGTCCGACACGGTACCGGATACCTCGACGGACTCCGACGCCAGGGCGCGCACCGCCGGGGTGGGGTCTCGCCCCACCAACAAAAGGCGCGCGTCGGGCACCCGGAGCCGGACGCGGGGCCAGATGTCGCGCCCGAGCCACAGGGCGGCGTCGGTGTTGGGGGCCCAGCCCATGGTGGCCACAAAGGCCACCGTGGGCGAGGGTGCGGGCGGGAGCGCGACCGGCGTGTCGATGCCGTTCGGACACACGACGACCGGACCGGGACCGGGCGGCAGCCGGTCCCTCTCGCGCTGGCTCACCACCACCACCGTGTCGAAGCCACGCCGCGCCCGGCGTTCGAGGGCCCGCAGGGCGGCGGCTTCGAGGCGGAAGGGGGCCGACCACGGCGGGCGGCGGGCGCGTGCGTAGCTCGCCGCCAGTGCCGATTCGACGTTGTGGAGGTCGAGGACACGCGTCCTGGCGGCCACGCCGTTCGCCACCGGGGCCATCTGCATGTACTCGACCTGCAGGAGATCGAGCGGGGCCTCGGCCGCCGCCCGTCGGACCTCGCCCACCAGCGCCGCGCTCCAGAAGCGACCGGCCGAGATGCTCCTCGTCCGGGCCAGACCGCGCGCGGCGGTGACCAAGCCGGGGTGCCACGGTACGGACCGGACGTCCACCCCGAGCTTCTCCAGGGCACCGAGGTCCGCGTTCCCGTCGTCGTAGGCGCACAGCACCAGCTCGGCGCGCTCGGCCAGCCGCCGGGCGATGGCCAGCGAGCGCTGCTTGCCTCCGGAATCGTCGGGGACGGGTACGAACTTCGTCACCATCAGGGCCCTCACGGGCCCGGCTCCGCACCCACCGCGGCCGGGGGCCGGCGCGCCAGACCCCGGTAGAGGTCGGCCATGGCGTCGGCGAAGACATCGAGCCCATGGCCGGCCTCGGCCACGGCGCGCCCGCGGCGCGCCAGCCGGGCGCCGAGGTCGGGGTCCCCGAGCAGGCGTTCGAGCGCGCCGGTCATGGCGGCGGCATCCCCCACGGGGACGAGCAGCGCGTTGTCGCCGTCGGTGAGGAAGTCGGTGACCCCTCCGGAGCGGGTGGCCACCACGGGCACGCCGGCGGCCTGGGCCTCGAGGACGCCGAGGCCGAAGGGCTCCGCGGCCGAGGCGTTCACGAGTACGTCGAGCGCCGACAGCGTCGCGGGGATGTCTTCCACCCGTCCGACGAAACGGACCCGGTCGCCAAGGAGCCGAGTGGCGTCGTCCTTCAGGCGCTCGACGTAGGCATCGGAGCCGAAGGCGGAGCTCCCCACCACCACGAGATGGGCGAGCGCGCCCGGCCCGTGCAGAGCGGCGACGGCGCCCACGACGAGGTCGACGCCTTTCTCGGGATCGACGCGTCCGACGATGCCGACGAGGGGGTCGGTCACCGACGAGGTGAAACGACGACGCACCTCGGGATCGGGCGTCCCCGTCCGGAAGGCGAACCGGTCCAGGTCGACCGGGGGGAACAGCACCCGCACGCGGCCGGCCCCCGAAGGTCCTACGCAGTCGGACACCGCCCGGCTCACCGAGATGGCGGCCGACGACATGCGGACGGCGGCGGTGAGGACGCGGCGCCCGATCCCGGCGCGCACGATGTCGTGGAGGTCGAGCACGGTGGGGCGCCGGGCCAGACGACCGGCGACGGCGCAGTCGAGGTGGGCCCAGAGACTGTTCGAGTGGATGATGTCGACGCCCCTCGCCACCGCCGCGATCCGGCGTACCGATCGGACCGACGTCACGACCTCCGCCGCCCACTGACCGGCTCCCGGCCGACCGTCGCCGTCGGGCGCCCGGATCCCGTGGCGGTCGGCGATCTCGAGCGGGAGGTGGGGCAGGCCCATCCCCGTCCACTGTTCCTCGAGAGCGCAGCCGGGGGGCGACGCCAGGACCAGGTCGATGCCGCGCCCAGCGAGAGCGGCGGCCATGCCCATGACGGCACGCTCGGCCCCCCACGCCTGGCGGGAGTTGCTGACGGCGGCGACGCGCAGCCGCCGGGGGGCGACCGTCGGGCTCACCGGTGGCCGGTACGGCCGGCCGTCGGGTGACGGGTCACGATGTCTGGCGAGGGCGTGACGCCCGGTGCGCCCGGCGGTCGAGCACCTCCCGGTAGACCGCCAGGGTGCCCAGGGCCGTGGCCCGGCCGGTGGGAACCGACGGCGCCGGGGGCGGATGACCGCTCAAGGCGGCCACCAGGGCGTCGGCCCAGGCGGCCGGTTCCATGGCCACCACGAGGCCGGCGCCCGTCCGCTGCACCTCGTCGGCCAGCGACGGGGACGCCAACACCGGCGTCCCGGCGGCCGCACCGCGATGGAGGATGCCCGAATGCGAGCCCCGGTGGTACGGGAGGACCAGAACGTCGGGCGCCGCCGCGTAGCAGTCGAACGTCTCCTCGGCCATGAACCCCCGCCGGACCTCGACCCCTTCGAGGCGTTCGAGGCGGTCCAGATCGGGACACGAGTACGGGTCCCCGGCCACCACCAGGCGGGCGCCGGGAACTTTCGCCGTCACCTGGGGCCAGGCGTCGGCCAGGAGGTCGATCCCCTTGTAGGGCCGGATGAGCCCGAGGAGCAAGGCCGTGGGGTTCTCGCCCAGGCCCAGGCGTCGACGGGCCTCGGCTCTCGGCATCGGCGGACCGCCCAGGGCCAGATCGACCGGGACCACGTGGACGGCGACGCCGGGAGCGCTCGTCTCGACCAGGCGACGTTGGGCCTCGCCGTGGATGATCACGGCATCGGCGGCCCGCCACCGCCGGGCCTGACGCTCGAACGCCCGCGCCCCACCGACGAGCGGTTCGGGGTCGTGGGCGGTGATCACCACGGGACGGGACCGCGCCACGGCACCGAGGGCCAGATGGTCGAAGAGCGGAACCACCTCGGTGTGGACATGGACCACGTCGCACCGCGCCCGCCAGACGGCCCGTCCGAGCAGCAGCGCCGAGGGTCCGATCTCCGCCAGACGACGCCCGAGGAGCCGGGCCCGGGCCAGGCCCGAGACGTCCGGACCCCAGTGCCGGCGGGCGAGCGCCAGACCGGCGTCGGCCAGCGGGGGCGGCGCCGCCAGTGAGACCGACGTGCCCTCCCTCTGCAGCGCGGCACGCAGCGATGCGCAGTAACGGGCGATGCCGCCGCGATCGGAGACGTCGACGAGAAGCACACGCAGTGGGTCCGACGGGGTCGAGGACCGCGGTCCGACCGCATCCCGACTGTCCGCCGTCTCGATCACATCCCACGATACCGCCGCCGTGCCACCACGATCGGTGCCGGAGACTGGGTCACCGGTGGTCGACGTAGGCGATGACGTCGACGCCGTGGAAGGCCCACGACGTGCTCGGCGTGAGTCCCGCCGACCGCAGTCCGGCGAGCAGCGCCCGGTCCGGTCCCGGGTACAGCTGCTGGGCGCTGAGCACCAACCAGACACGGTGATACCCGGTCGCGTCGGCGGCGATGGCCGACGTCCGGACGGTGATGGACGTGTCGTAACGCAGAGCGTCGTCGCTCCAGGCGCCGACCGGGAAGATCGGGTGCAGCAGGGTCTCGGCCGCCCGATGGTCATGGACGTACCACTCGAAGGGGATGCGGTTGTAGGGGGCGAAGATCACCACACCGTCTCCCGGACGGGCGTGCCCGGCCACCGCGGCGACCGCCCCCCGCCAATCCTGGGCCGAGCCGCGTGCATAGAACGCACCCAGTCCGACGCCGGAGGCGACGACGAGACCGACCACGGCCGCCGTCGCCGCGCCGCGTCCGAGCCGGGTCAGGCCGTAGGCCACGAGCATGACGAACGGCGGGAGGCAGACCACGAGGTAGCGCACGACGAGCAGCGGCTTGTAGGCGACCGAGAGCAGCACCACGGCCGCCACCGGCACCACCAGCCAGGACAGCGAGAAGACGATCGGCCAGTGGTCGACGAGACGCTGCGCCACCGGGTGTCGCCGCAGCGCGACCACGACGGCGACCACGACGATCACCACCAGTACGACGGCGACGTCGATGAGCAGGTGCGGCACAGCGGCGCGCACTTTGGAGATAACCCGCCCGGCGCTCGATCCCGCCGCCCAGTTGACACCGGAGCTGTCCGTGGAGTGGATCAGCAGAGCGAGCGGAACGAGCAGGGCCGCCAGGGCGACACCGGTCGGGAGCAGTCGGCGCCACGGCACGCGCCCGGCGGGCAGTACGGCCACGGAGACGAGGTGCGCCAGGGGCACCAGGGCGGCCCAGAAGTTGGCGTAGGCGGCGAGAGCCGACACCAGCGCGTAGGCGGCCCACGTACCCCACCCCGACCGCCCCGTGATGCCCCGGGCGAACAGCGCCGAGGAGGCCGAGACGAGGAGAAGACCGAGGGCGTAGCCGCGTGCCTCCTGGGCGAACAGCACCACCAGGGGATCGACGGCGAGGAGCAGTCCGCAGATGAGAGCGGTCCTGCGGTCGAAGAGGCGTCGGGCCACCACCATGACGACGGCCAGGGCGCCGACGCTGGCGGCCACGGACAACGTGCGGGCCACGGTCTCGGAGGGTCCGAGATGGACCCACGCCCGGAGGAGGACGAAATAGAGCGACATGTTCGCCTCGCGGTGGACCACCGTCTGGGTGAAGGTGTGCCACGACGAGACGGCCAGACTGGTGCTGACGCTCTCGTCGAGCGAGAAGCTGGCGCGACCGACCGACACGATGCTGACGACGGCGCCGAGGACCACCACGGCGGTGACCGGCACTCTCCACGATGTCCGGTGATCCACACCGGCGGCCGTGTCAGCAGCCCGGTGTCCGACCATCGTCATCCGATCGGCGCGGCCTCGTTCGATTCGTGGACCGTCGGCGCCACTGCCCGGCTGTCCTCGCGGTTCTGGTGTTCGAGATCGTCCGAGCGTATGACACCCACCGTCGATCCGGTGGACACGGTTCCGACAGTGCTCGGCGTCGACGGGGCGGAGGCGTCACCGACGGCCGGTCCGGCACTGACCACACCCACCGTCGACCCGGCCGTCACCGACGTCGCCACCGGGTGCGAGGACGATCGTGCCGAGCCGACGTTGCGGACCACGGCGAACAGCGTCTGCATCAAGATGGTCAGGTCCCGCCAGAGCGACCAGTTCTCGATGTAGTGGTTGTCGAACCGGGCCCGCTCCTCGATCGACGTGTCGCCGCGCAGACCGTGGACCTGGGCCAGTCCGGTGAGGCCGATCGGCACCCGGTGCCGGTCGTCGTAGTGGGGGATCTCGGCCTTGAACTGCTCGACGAAGAAGGGACGTTCGGGCCTGGGGCCGACGAGGGACATCTGGCCCCGGAGGATGTTCCACAGCTGCGGGATCTCGTCGAGGCCCAGGACCCGCATGACCCGGCCGACCCTGGTGATCGCCTCTTCGTCGACGTTCCACTCGGTGTCGGAATCGGTGTGCACCCGCATGGAGCGGAACTTGAGGATCTCGATGGTCTCGCCGCGCTGGCCCACACGTTGCTGGCGGAAGTGGACCGGCCCCGGACTCGAGAGCTTCACCGCCACGGCCAACACGGCGTAGAGAGGGGACATCAGCAACAGCCCCAGGGCGGCCACCGCCATGTCGAAGGCCCGCTTGGCCGCCCGCGAGAAGATCCGGCGGACGGGCCGGCGCAGACGGACGAGGGGGAAGCCCCAGACGTCGTCGACGTCGGTGGCGTGCACGGCGGAGCCGAGCTCGTAGAACCGGGGAAGGATGTGGATGTCGACCGACGCGTCCTCGCAGGCGCGCAACACGTCCACCATGTCCGCTTCGCGCGCCCGGCCGAAAGCCACGACCACGCGGTCGACCTTCTCCTCGAACAGCACCATGCGCAGAAGGGCGACCCCGCCGAACAGCGGCAGAGGGAGATCGGCGTCGTCGACGTCGTCGAGGAACCCGATCGGCCGCAGGCCGTACTCGCGGTGCTCCTCCAGTGTCGCGGCGAAGGTGGTACCGATCTGGCCGGCGCCGATGATCAGGGTCCGCTCGCCGTAGATCCCCTTCGACCGCAGACGTCGGATCAGCGCGTAGAGCGCGCAGCGCAGGACGAGCATCGCCACCAGCACGCAGACGCCGGCGACGATGAGGCCCGTGCTCGAGACGTCGGCGATGTGCACCGCCGCCAGTATCAGCAGGGGGACGGCGGTACAGGCGGCGATGGACCGGGCCTCGCGCGCCACATTGAGCGTGATCCGGCTGCGGTAGTGACCGGTGATGGTGAGGAGGACGACAACGGAGCCGACGAAGACGTAGCTCCACCACGTCGTGGCCAGGGGGGCGACGATCATGACGAAGGCGGCCAGGACGGCGAAGTCGGCGAAGGCGACGACGGCCATCTCCGGACGCGCCGGAGCGCGCCACCGACGGCGTGCGGTGATCGAGCGCGCGGGCGCCGAGGATGTGGTCGCCCACGACTGGAAATTGAGCCCGACGGCCATGTCGACGAAGCGCTCGGGTTGACTAGCTACGCGTGTGCACGGTTGCGGCGGCGGCTGCGACGCATGAGGGCGCCGCCCACAACGAGGGCGCCCGCACCGAGCACCGTCATCTCCTCGATATCCGCACCGGTGAACGCCAGGTCAGTCGACGAGACGTGGGCCGCCTTCGTCACTGGTGCCGGAGCGTTGGCGTCGGGCGGCGGAGACGAGCAGCCCGTGTAGCAGGTGCTGTCGGCGTTCGCCGTCGCCGCAGGAATCATCACGCCGGCGAGGGTCAGGATGGAACCCAGACCCAAGCCGAGCAACCTCATCTTCATCGTTTCCACCCCTCGCCCCGTCGCCGTGACGACGACTCCTCCATCTAATCTAGTCACCTTCAGTGGTTCCAGTCCCGTCATCGCCACCGGCGGCGGTCGGCACGGGGGTCCGAAACCCGGATCTCGAATCATTTAACGCGCTCTGTGGTCACGACCACTTTTACAGTGGTCGCACTTTCCGTGCTGGTGGCGCCCTCCGTGGTGGTTGCGCCCTTCGTGAACGCTCTACGACGCATAGTGCCCCACGTTGCTCACCACGAACACTATGGAAACCCAATTCCCGGTCAACTGCACAGGAATATCTCCCAGAGCGGCGACCACGGAGCGTGACCAGAGGTCCGGTCCGGGGCCGGGTGGGCGATACGCCGCCGGGTGGGAGGAGGCACGACGGGGACCGGCCCCCGCGCCCGGTGCGGCCATGCCTACCACGAAAGCGTGAAGGGGGCGGAGTCGGTGTAGGAGGCACCGCGGTAGTGCCACGACACCGGTGTCAGTCTGGCCGCCGGCACCACCGTCATCGCACCGGGACCGGCCGGGAGCCGGAAGGTGATCACGACCGTCTCCGACGCCCCGGCGTGGACGTCCACCGGTGTGGCCAGCACCCAGACGGGGCCCTCGGCCCCCCGGGCGTCCACGGCGGCACCCCCGCCGACCTGGAGGTCCGACGCCTCGGGGGGCAGGTTCACCGCCAGAAGACCGGTGTACTCGCCGTAGGTCGTCCCGAGGCCGGGGAAGGGCCCGGCGATGAACTGGGACTGGCCCGGGGGGGTCCGGTTCTGGAGGCCGACGGTGAGCGTCGCTTGCGTCGCGCCGGCTCCCGGGGTGAGCTGGAGACCGGCCTGGACGGAGAGGTACTGGTCGAGCTTGTTCCCACCCCGGTTGATCACGGCCACCATGGCCGAGTCGGGCCGGAGCTCGCCCGCCACCCCCCCCGCCACCCAGGCGTCCTCCACCGTCGGCGCCGCCGACCAGAGTAGGAGGTGGCGACCCTCGGTGGCCGTCGTCATGGCCGTGGCCACACCCTTCAGATCGAGGGACTCGTCGTTCATGGCGTCGAGCGCGGCGGTGGCGATCGACCCCAGCCGGTCCGTGCGGGTCTGGGAGGACTGCTGGTCCGACAGCCCGGCGTACTGATCGTGGGTCAGGTACTCGACGACGTTGAAGGCGTTCAGGGTGGTCCCGTCGGGGAGAACCACCGGCCCCGTGACCTGGAGGAGCTGCTGGAGGGTCTCCACGTCCACGGCCATGACACCGTCGACCCGCTGGCCGGTCACCGCCTGGTACATCCGCGCCGCCAGGGGGCCGTTGACGTCGAATTGCGGCGTCAGGCCGATGTTGCGCCAGTCCACCCCGGGGAGGAGCCATCCCCAGTTGGTGGCCAGGTCGCCCGTGACCGGGACCGCCCCCCGGGGGGCGGGGATGGAGGCCGTCGGGATGACGTCGGTCAGATGGAGTTCGCCGTCGGCCGTGGTCAGGAGACCGGCCTCGAGAAAGGCGCCCGAGCCGGCCCGCATCTCGGCGTTGTTCCCCATGAGGACGAGGTAACGCTCGGGACCCTGGATGATCGCGGCCACCGCCGTGGCCACCGTCGACGCGTGTTCGAGCTTCGTCCGGACATCGGTCAGCTGACGCAGGAAGTCGTCACGCCGGGACGCCACCGGACCGATGAGCGCCTCCGACGGGCCTGTGTCGATCGTGGCCAACTGGGCGTCGGTCTGCTGGCCCAGCTGGGCCAGGCGCTTCAGGGCGGTGACCCGGTCGGGGCCCAGGTGGTGGGGGGCTTCGAGGACGGTCCGGGCCCGGCGGACGGCCCGGGCCCCGATGTCCGACACCCGGGCGGCGGCGCCGGCGAGGTCCTGGACCGAACGGAGCTGACGCCCGATGACGGGGAGGATGTCGACGGGGGCCAGAAGGGGCGAGTCGAGGAGGCTCTTGGCCCGGGCGAACTGCGCCCCGGCTGCGGTCAGCTGGGGCCCGGGCCCACCCGAGACGAGATCGGCGGCCGACAGGTGCGACTTGGCCGCGGTGATCTGGGCCATGGCGTGGCGGGCGTCGCGAAGACCCAGGGCCAGGACCACCCCGACGGCGAGGGCCCAGAGGACGACCACGACGGCGGTGCCCCAGTAGACGAGCCGGCGCCGGCGCGACCGGGGGGGCCGGCGCGCCGGGCGGGGACGCCGGGTCCCGCCCGGGTTCGGCTCCTGGTGCGCCGGGGACGCCGGCGGGGGGAGGGGGCCGGACATCTCTCAGCTATCGGCAGACCCGGCGCCGGACCACAGGAGCCGGGCCAACCGCTGGACCAGGTCGGCCAGCTCCGTGGCCGTCGCCCGGTAGGCGGCCATGTCGCCGCCGACGGGATCGGCCACGTCGTCCTCGGGCGACCGGCCGACGAGGTCGGTCCGCTCCCGGCCGTCGCCGACCGCCGCCAGCCAGGCTCCGAGCGGCCGGCCGTCACGGGGTCCGACCCGCTCGGCGCGGCGGACGAGCTCCTTGAGCGTGAACGTCCGGGCCCACGCCGAGGGGACGAGGAGCACGGCCTCACGGGCGTGACGCCGTTCCATGGTCAGGATCAGGTCGGCCCCTTCGACGGCGGCCGCCGTCAGCCGGGTCGAACGGTGACCGGCCAGGTCGACACCGAAGGGGGCGAGCGTGGTGACCACCTCGGGCGAGGCCGGGTGCCCCCCGTCGAGGAGGCCGGCCGACAGCACGGTGAGCGGTTCACCCGGACCACCGGCGCCGACTCCACCGGTCCCCACTCCACCGGTCCCCACTGTGCCGGACCCCACTGGGCCGGACCCCACTGGGCCGGCCCCCGCTCCACCGGCCGCGACCTCGCCGGCAACGACGCCGAGAAGGGCCGCCGCCATCGGTGACCGGCAGACGTTGGCGGTGCAGACGAAGAGGACGACGACGGAAAGGGAGTCTACGCGGACCCGGAAGAAGGCGGCGGGACAGTAGTGTCGACCTGTGCGACGGGGCCACGTGACCGGCGCGGTGGGCCGTCTCCTGCTCTGCCTGGGAACCGTGATCCTCCTCTTCGTCGCCTATCAACTGTGGGGGACGGGGATCGCCGAGTCCCACAGTCAGACCGTTCTGCGCCAGAAGCTCGACCGCGAACTGCACAAGGCCCACGCCGGGACGACGGTCCCGTCGACGACGATCTCCGGCACCAAGGGCAATGCCGGCCCGGCGCCGACCACCGCCGACCCGGCCGACGGCCAGCCGGTCGGCCTCCTCCAGATCCCGAGGATCGGGGTGGACAAGGTGATCGTGGAAGGGACCTCCACCACCGACCTGCGCCAGGGTCCCGGCCACTACCTGGGGACGCCGCTGCCGGGACAGCAGGGGAACGCGGCGATCGCCGGCCACCGGACCACCTACGGGGCGCCCTTCTACAATTTGAACGAGCTGGCGCCCGGTGACCCCCTCATCGTCACGACCACCCAGGGTGTCTTCACCTACAAGGTCACGCGCAGCCTGGTCGTCGCCTGCGGGGACTCCAACTGCAACGACCCCGCCGACCTGGCCGTGATCGCCCCGAGCACGACACCGGAGCTGACCCTCACCACCTGCAACCCGCGCTTCAGCTCCACCGGCCGCCTCGTCGTCCAGGCCACGCTGGCCGACGCCCAGGTGACGGCGGTGGCGGCGGGGACCACGCCCACCACGGTCCCGGTGGGGCGCGGCCGGCTCGCCGCCGAAGCGGCCGATCTGGCCGGCGGCCAGGGCGACTGGGTGCCGGCACTGGCGTGGGGCGGTGCGGTCATCGCCGCCGGGGGGGCGGTCTGGTTGATCGCCCGGCGCCGGCGCGTCCGGTGGCCCGTCTACGGCGCCGGCACCCTCGGCGTCCTCGTCGTCCTCTTCTTCTTCTTCGGTGCCGTCAGCCCGCTGCTCCCGGCGAGCTACTGAACCCGGTGACGGCCCCTGAACCCGACGGTGGGCCGACGGTCTCGGTGTGCATGCCGATGGCACGCCCGGCCCACGAGGTGGAGCGCAGTGTCCGCAGCGTCCTGGCCCAGGACTTCGGAGACTTCGAGCTCCTCATCGGCGACGAGACCGGTGCCGCCGCGTCGTTGGTGGCCGCCCTCGCCGATCCCCGGATCGACTACCGCCACAATCCGGAGCGGCTCGGCTTCTCCGCCAACCACGTCGCTCTTCTCGACCGCGCCCGGGGCCGTTACCTGACCGTCCTCCACGACGACGACCGGTGGGAGCCGACGTTCCTCTCGCGTCTCGTCGCCGTCCTCGAGGGCGACGGCGAGATCGGGTTGGCCTGCTGCGGCGTCACTCTCGACCGCGGTGGGGGCGACGGGACCGGGTCGTGGCCGATACCGCTTCGACCCGGGCGCAACGACGGTCTGCTCGACCTGGTGCTGGCCGAGGAATGGTTCATGCTGCTGGACAACGCGCTCTGGCGACGCCAGCTCTGGGCCGGCCCGGCGCGGGAGTGGCCCGACCTGTGCTGCGGCGACCTCCAATTCTTCCTGTCGGCGGCCGAGGCGCGATGGCCCGTCTCCTTCCTCGACCGCGCCCTGGTGGTCTACCGCCTGCACGAGGGCCAGTCCGGCGCGTGGCGGGGATCGGACCACGGGCTCGGCGTGGCCGAGGACGTCCTCGCCTTCTGGGACGGCTGGCTCCGGGGGCGCCCCGAGGAACAGATCGCCCTGACCGCGCCTCAGCGCGCCCGGTGGCACCTCCGCCGGGCCCGGGCTCTCGTCCTGTCAGGGCGGACGCCCGAGGCCCGGGTGGCCGTCGCCCGGGCCGAGGCCCTCGGCGGGCCCGACCTCCCCGACCTCCGCCGGTCGAAGATGGCGGTGGCCCTGCCGAACCGGTTCGTCCGCGGCGCGGTGTCCCTCAAACGCGGTGTCACGGAGATGGCGACGTCGCGCCATCGGCGGTGACGCCCGGCCCGGGCCGCCTCGGATCACCGGGATCGTCGCGTAGGGTCTGACCGTGTGACGGACGTGAGCCCACCGGAACAACCGACGGGCGGGGCCGAGAGCTCGCTCCCCCACCGGTTCGGGGCCAACGTCTTCGGCAACTACATGGCCCTCGCCGTGACGGCCGTCTCGGCCATCGTCGTCACGCCGTTGCTCCTCCACCATCTGGGTCGTCCCGCCTACGGGGTCTGGGTCCTCTCGAGCACCGTCGTCGCCTATCTCGAGCTCTTCGAGCTCGGCTTCGGCGGGGCCACCACCAAGCTGGTGGCCGAGGACGCCTACGTCCGGCCCAACCAGGCCGTCCGGATGATCAACACCACCTTCTTCGTCCTCGTCCCCATGGGCGTCATCGCGCTGGGCACCGGCATCCTTATCGCCTTCCTCTTCCCGAGCATCGTCCACGTCTCCCCCGTCCTCCACGACCAGGTCATCATCTGCGTGGCCGTCCTGGCCGTGGGCCTGGCCGTCTCCATACCGGGGGACACCTTCGGCGGCGCGCTGATGAGTCACCAACGCTTCGACCTGCTCTCGCTCTCCAACGCCACCATGGGGATCGCCCTCAGCGGGGCCAGCATCCTGATCGTGGTCCTCGGGGGCGGGATCGTGCCGCTCGCCGTCGCCTGGACCTCCATCTCGGTGGCCTTCCAGGTCGTCCGCTGGGGGATGGTCCGCCGGATCATCCCCGGGGCCCGTATCCGCCTTCGGCTCATCGACCGCCTCCGCCTGCGGGCCGCCGCCAACATCTCCGGCTGGTTCCTCCTGTCGGCCGTCCTCCAGGCCACGCTGGCGGCCTGCGACGTGGTCATCGTGGGGATCGTCCTCGGGGTCCGCTCGGCCGCCGTCTACGCCGTCGGGGCGCGCCTGGCCAAGGCGGCCAACCAGTCCCTCGACTCCCTGGCCGTGGTGTTCTTCCCCTACGCCTCGGCCACCGTCCGCAACCGCGACCGCGGGGGCCTGAGGGACATCGTCATCGACGCCGTCCGGGTCACCCTTCTCGTCGGCGTCCTCATCGCCCTGCTCCTCATGGTCCTGGCCGGGCCGGGCATCCGGGCCTGGGTGGGCCCCGGCTACGACACCTCGGCCCACGTCCTCGTCATCCTGGCCGTGGCCGTGGGGCTGGCCTCCCCGGTCCGGTCGCTCGGCCAGGTCCTCCAGGGATCGGGCAACCTGAAGGTGGTCTGCGCCGTCTCCGGTGTCGAGGTGGTGACCAACTTCACCCTGTCGGTCACCCTGGCCCATTTCATCGGGCCCGTCGGCGTGGCCGTGGGAACGCTCGGGGGCGTCCTGCTGGTGCGACTGCCGGGGATCCTCGTCATCGGGACCCGCGCCGTCGGCGTCCGCATCTCGAGCCTGCTCCGGGGGGCGGTGGTCCCCCACATCATCCCCGCCTCCGCCTGCGCCGCGGTCCTCCTCGTCGGCCGCTCCCTCACCGGCGACTCCTTCGCCGGCGCCCTCGTCAACGGTATGGCGGGGACGGTCACCTACCTCGGCCTCTACCTGGCCGTCGGGGCCACGCCCGGGGAACGCCAGCGCGCCGCCGGCGCGGTCCGGAAGCTCCGGGCGGCGCGGGGACCGGGAGCCACCGGCCCGTGACCCTCTCGCCGGCCCGGCTCCGGGTGGAGGCGGCGCTCGTCCCGGTCAAGTTGCCCATCGCCGCCCTCATCGGCACCGCCATCGGCCGGCGGGGCACCGACGTCACCGACTCCTCCACCCGCCGGTCGTGCCTGGTCCTCGCCCCCCATCCCGACGACGAGACCCTCGGGTGCGGGGCCACCGTGATGCGCCGGGTCGACGCCGGGACGGCGGTGGCGGTGGTGGTGATCACCGACGGGTCCACCTGGCCGCCCGGGCGCGACCCGGCCCAGAACATCGCCGTGCGCGACGCCGAGCTCCGGACGTCGTGCCGGATCCTCGGTCTCCCCGACGACGCCGTCACCCACCTCGCCTTCCCCGAGACCCGTCTCCATACCGCCGGCGAGGCGCTCGTCGACGCCGTGGCTGACGCCGTGCGGACCCACACTCCCGACGACGTCCTCGTCACCTCGGAGGCCGACCCCCACAGCGACCACGCCGCCCTGGGCACCGCGGCGCGCCGGGCCGTGGCCGGCACCGGGGCGCGCCTGCTCGCCTATCCGATCTGGCAGTGGACGCGGCCCCGGTCGTGGAACCGGACCCTGGCCGCCGCCGCACCGGCCGAGACGGTCTCGACGGCGGGCTACCTCGACCGCAAGCGCACCGCCATCGCCGTCTTCCACTCACAGATGTCGGCGGCAGCCGGCGGAGACCAACACGAGGGCCTGCGCCCCGGATTCCTCCGCCATTTCGCCGGCCCCCGAGAGATGTTCTTCCCCGTCCCCCCCGGCTGACCGACGACCCCTCGCCCACCGACCGGCACAACGGGCTCGTGGCCGTTATCGATTGCCAACCTTCTCCCCCAGAAGTACCGTTCCGGCTCGGTGCCGACTCTCAATGAGAACCGCGAAACGTGGGACGAGCGCTACGACTGGTCGAACTTGGGTGATGAGTGGTCACGTCCCTGGGGTTCGCCCCAGGGCCAATGGGGTGGGGCGATCTTGCCCCGCATCCGCCGGTTTCTTCCGGCGGCCTCGATCCTCGAGATCGCTCCCGGCATGGGGCGCTGGACGGAGTTCCTCCTCGATCAGTGCGACGAGTTCATCGGCGTCGACGTTGCCGGGCAATGTGTCCGCGCCTGTCACGATCGATTCGCGTCGATCGAGAAGGCCACCTTCTACCAGAACGACGGACGAACACTGCACGATGTCACCAGCGATAGTGTCGACTTCGCCTTCAGTTTCGACTCACTCGTGCACGTCAATGACGACGTCCTCGCCTCGTACGTGGGAGAGCTTCGTCGCGTCCTGAAGCCCGACGGTGTCGCCGTCCTCCATCACTCGAACCTCGGGATGTACCGGCGCATGCACGGCATCCTCCGACCGCTCGGTCCCGCGGCCCGGCACCTGCCGTGGAAGCTTCGTCAGGCTCTCAAGTTCCTCGGCGTGGGCCTCGGGTCTGGGTGGCGCGATCCGGAGACGACATCGGCCGGAGTGGCTGCGCTCTGCGCCGACTCGGGTCTCCACTGCATCGGCCAGGAGCTGATTCCCTGGTCGTCGGGACCGTACGTGATCGACTGCATCTCGACGATCGCCCGTCCGGAGTCGCACTGGGATCGGGAGTGCCGAACGGTGAAGAACCGTCAATTCAGAGCCGAGACCAGATCGATCAAGAATTACTTCGCCGTCTATTCCGATTGACGGTTCAGATGGCGTGAGGGTTCAGATGGCGTGCTCGGCGTGGGCGGCGGCGGCCCGATCGCGCGTCCGGGGACCGGCGGCGGCCGCCGCGCCCACCCGCAGGGCCACCGCCTCGCCGGCGACCTCCATGCTCCGGTGGAACCACGTCCCGAGCGGCGCCCCCCCGCCGTCGCAGGCCGTCGTCAGCTGCTTCACCCACCGCTGGGCCGACTTGGCCAGGTCGTCCTCGACCGAGGAGAACGGGACCCAGGTCTTCACGGCCAGCTCGGCCACGGGCCGGGCCCGCTCGTACCATGCGCTCACCAGCTGCGGGGTCCCCGTCGGCAGGAGCAGCTCGAACGGCGCCCCGGGCCACTGCCGGAAGACCCACCCGGCCCACTCGACCAGCAGGTCGACGGGCAGACCCCACAGGGCCTCGTCCATCCCCCGGGGGACGACGACCCGGCCGGGCGAGAGCGCCATCAGCCGGCCCCGACCGCGCCGGCGGTGGCCCCGGTAGCGGTGCTCGGCCACCGTCTGCCAGGCCACCAGTACCGGGTGGAGGCGACGTTCGGCCCACCGCGACACCGACTCGATGGCCCGGTCGCCCACCGGTGGCGCGGCGGCCAGTCCCCAGAGGGCGAAATGGGTGGCGTCCCACCGCGACGGCTTCGGCCGCGGGTCGCGGGCGTCGTGCCACCGGTGGAGCAGCTCCGCCGCATCCCGGACCCGCAACCCGGAGTCGGCGTGCTCGATCAGCGCCTCGGGCCAGCCGTCGCCGCGCAACACCGCCGTGATCTCGGCGATGATGGCGTCCGCCACCGACCGTTCGACGAGTCTGTCGCCGTCGCCCGCCCCGTCGGTCGCCTCCGGGACCGACGGACCGCGGCGGACGAGGGCGAACCGGTCCCCGCCCGCCTCCCCGGCGCGTCCCGCCGTCCGCGTCGCGATTGTGTTCTCCCCTCGCGCCGCGACGTCGTCGTCGCCGGCGGCGCCGTCGACCCCGTCATCGTCGTGGCCGTTCACCGTCCGGGCCCCGTCGTACTCGGCGATGATCGCCACCCGGGGAATCGGGGCCATCACCACCCGGGGCGAGATCGAGAAACCGGGGACGTCGTCGGCCATCTTGGCCACCCGCTCGAAGAGGGCGGTGGGTTCTCCGTGGCGGGTCAACTCCTCCACCAGGTCGCCCAGCGCGCCGCGTTCCACGTCGACGCCGAAGTCGATCTCGAGCAACCGCAGCAGGGTGGTGTTGATGCTCCACGGCCCGCCCACCACCAGCTCGAAATCCTCGGTGGCGCCCGCCGGCCGGCCCACCGCCGCCTGGCGGAGCACGACGGGGGCCGACGGGAGCGTCGGACGACCGTTGTCCCAGCTGGCCATGCCCCACGCCAGGCACAAGGTCCCGGGGGCACCCTTGTCGACGTCGCGCCGGGTCCGGTACGAGATCGACCGCACCCGCTTCATCGCGCTCTTCGAGCGCGTCGGCGTCGCCGTCGAAGAGGTCGGACAGAAGCACCCGCTCGCCGGCCAGGAGTTCGCCGACGGCACCCTTGGTGGCACCCGACCCCGGCGACAGATCGAGCGTGGCCTTCAGGTCCCTGTAGTACAGAAGCGTGTTCCGGACACCGAAGTCGAACTGCTCGATCTTCCGTCTGGCCACCGGTCCCGCCTCGCGTCCGATCCCCGGGCGACCGTCGCCGTACGGGGACGACGGAACGTGACCGCGATCACTCATCGGGCATCATGCACATCGGACTGGCCTCTGTTTTTCGAGCTCGCCCCAACGAGCACCGACCCTTCAGATGGTACGCGTTGAGCCGTCATTTTCCCAACCAGCCGACAATGCCCGACCAACGCCCGCCCGACACCGAAGACCCCTGGTGACGAACCCTGTCGCAGGAGTGGAGAAAGTGCCGGATGGGACAATTCGCGCCCGTCTCTCCCGCGACGCGCCGCCCGGGACCGCCCATGGGACAATGGCTCGTGGACCCGACGACGAGCAGGCGTCGGCGCCGGTCGTCGTCGGTCCGGTCACCGGCAGTCCTGGCGTCGGTGGTCCTGGCGTTGACGGTCCTGGCGGTGTCGGCGGCCGCCTGTGGCGGCGGTGTACCCAAAGCCACGGCGCCCACGGCCACCACGACGACGTCGACCTCCACCACGGTCGCAGCTCCCCCGGCGCCCTGGTCCCGTCCGTCGTCTCCGGTCGGCGCCGGCCACCCGATCACCGCACTCTCCTGCCCGGCGCCGACATTCTGCATGGCTGTCAATGACGCCGGCGGATCCTTCCGCTACGACGGGACGTCGTGGTCGTCGACACCGGCTCTCACCCTCGGGCCACCGCCGTCGCCGCCGGCCGCCTGGATCTCCTGCACCAGCCCGAGGTTCTGCACGGCCGTCCCCGGGGGCAACGAGGTCGTCATGTGGAACGGCCTCTCCTGGGGCGACGCCCAGACCCTCGACGGGGCCCAGGGACTCCAGGCCGTGGCCTGTGCCTCGGGGGCCTTCTGCGTCACCGTCGACGGTGAGGGCAACGCCTTCTATTACAACGGGACCTGGTTGCGCGGCGCCGGTGCCTGGGGCGGTCCGTCCGCCGACTCCTGTCCCTCCCCCACCTTCTGCATGGCCACCGCCGGGGGCATCGCCCAGTGGAACGGCCAGGACTGGACCCAACCCCAGGACGTCGACACCTCGGGCCAGCTCGACACCGTCTCGTGCACCGGCCCCTCGTTCTGTATGGCCGCCGACAGCGTCGGGAACATCCTGGCCTGGAACGGCTCGTCGTGGTCCGTCCCCCAACAGATCGACCCGGGCGCGCCGGGGGCGAAGGTGGGGGCCAACACCATCTCGTCGGTCTCCTGCCTCGGCCGGGCCTTCTGCGTGGCCGTCGACCGCGGGGGACGGGCGCTGACCTTCGACGGCACGACCTGGACGCCACCGGTCGACATCGACGGTGCCACCGGACTCGTCACCGTCTCGTGCGCCACCACGTCGTTCTGCCTGGCCGTCGACGACCACGGACGCGTCCTCACCTACAGCTGAGGCACCTCTCGACCGGACGCCCGGCGCGTCACAGCGAGTAGAGGAAGGCCGACCCGGCACCGGCTTCGGCCCCGTCGGCCCCGATGATGGCGATCTTCCCCGACAGGTTGGCCGAGTACCCGAACTCGTCGGTCGCCCCCCCGTCGCCCGCCGTCAGCTCGGCCGTCTGGGGCCACCCGGCACCCTTCTTCTTGAACACGTAGGCGGCGCCGCTGTCGTTGTTGGTCTGCTCGGCGCCCACCAGGACGTTCTTGCCCGACAGACCCACCGACCATCCGAAGCAGTCCTTCGGTCCGCCGTCGGACGCCGTCAACTCGCCCACCTGCGTCCAGCTGGCCCCGGAGCCGTCGAAGACGTAGGCGGTCCCCTGCTCGCCGTTGTGGCCCGGAGCACCGGCCACGATCCGCTTCCCGTTGGTGGCCACCTTGTCGCCGAAGTAGTCGTTGTAGACGCCGTCGGCCGCGGTCAGCTCGGTCTCGTAGGTCCAGACCCCACCGGAGCCGGTGAAGACGAAGACAGCCCCGTTGCCGGCGTGCTTCACGGCGCTCACCACGAGCGTCGTGCCCGACAAGGTCATCGACCACCCGAACTTGTCGCCGGTGGTGACCGGCGCCCCGGCCAGCATCGGCTGTTCGGTCCACGTCCCCCCGGAGTCAGTGAAGACGAACACCGCCCCCGTCTGGCCGCTGTAGCCGTCGGCCCCGATGATGGCGGTGGAGCCGGACGTCACCACCGAGTACCCGAACTTCTCCCCGCCGGTCCCCTCCAGGCCGGCGGCCTGGAGCTCGGCCGCCTGCGTCCAGGTGCCCCCGGTGTCGGTGAAGACGTAGGCGGATCCGATCCCGTAGTAGTGGTCGGGCGCCCCGACCACCACGGTCGTGCCCGAGATGGACACCGACCACCCGAAGTTGTCACCGTTGGCGGCATCGGAGGCGACCAGCTCGGCCTCCTGGGTCCAGGTGCCGTCCACCTTGGAGAAGACGTAGGCGGCGCCCGTGTAGGAGACCCCGGGGGTGTCGGCGTAGGGGGCGCCCACCACGGCGGTGGACCCCGAAACGGCCACGGACCACCCGAAGCCGGCCCCGACCCAGGAGTCCGACGCCAGCACCTCGGCGAGTTGCCGGGGGGCTTTGGCCTTGGACAGCGCGGCCCCGTGGGAGCGGGTGACGGCCTGGGCTGCCGATCCGAGAAACAGGACCAGCGCGGCGGTCATGGCGACCACGACGGTGAACAGCACCGTGGACACGATGGCGCGATGGTGACGTTGCACCCCTAGTCCCCCTTCGGGTTCCTTCTGTCTGCGGTTCTCACCCTCGAAAGGTGCTTGTCTCACGCCCCGGTGCCCGGACGGTGCCCGAACACGTGCGGCGCTTCAGCGCCCGACCGGGGGAGCGTACGGGGCTGAGGTCTTCCCAAGAGCCGGGAAGGGGGGCGCAAGGCGCCCCCCTTCCCGCTCTTACCGTCTGTCTTTCGGTACTGCTGTCCAAGCTGTGGCTCAGACGGTCGGCACCGGCGGGCTGATGGTGTAGATGGTGGTGTAGGTGTCGTGCGTACCGGCGTTGACGTCGGCGATGACCGTCGAGTCTCCGGCGGCACACGAGGCACCCTCGAAGATGAAGACAGCGTTACCGTCGTCGTCCAGCAGCGTCGACGCTCCTGTGGGGCCTCCGGATCCGTCGTTGCCGGCGGTCCACTCGTGACCCAGACCGCAACGGTTCTGGAGCTGAGCAGAGGAGATCTCCACCGTCGACTCGGCGTAGACCGGGTTGTCCTCGACGTAGAACACGGCGTAGACATCCGAGTTTCCGCTGGGGCCGTTAGGTCCACTGGAGGTGTCACCGGTCTCAACCTCGGGGTTCGGGTACCCGGTCACACCAGCAGCGGTGGGAACAGGCGGGTTGGCCACGAGGGTGGTGGTGGCGGTGTAGTACGGGGCCTTCACGAGGTCGGCCTCGAACACGCTCGAGCCCGGGGCGCAGTTGGTGGCCGAAAGCTCCACTGAGGCGTTGCCGTCGTCGTCGAGGACCACCGTGGCGCTGCTACCCAGCTCCTCCGAGATCGAACCCGATGCGCTCGAGAAGAACTCGACGCTCGAGCAGGAGTTGATGAGCTGCTGCGAGTAGATGAACACCGGGTCACCGGCGAAGGCCGGAAGCGCCTCCACCTGGACAACGGCGTGCACCTCGGACATCCCCGTCTCGATCAACGGGTTCGGCGCAATGGTGACGATGATGTTCGGATTAGTACCACCGGTTCCACCGCCGCCGCCCTTACATGCCGCGCGGTTCGGGTGCAACTTGCAGTTCGGGCCGGAGGCTTTGGCCGAGGCCACCCCCGCCATGCCCAGGAGGGGCATGCTCACTACGACGGTCAGTGCAACCAACCGTGCCAGACGACTATGACGGACGTTCATGTGCTTCCTGCTCCTTGTCGACGGTTTTGTCGGCGGGAGGCCTACGTCCAGGGGCCGTCGTAGCTTCGCCCTCCCTCGCGAGCCTCCTTGTCGGGCCCACGTACAGTGCATTGTCCATGGTCGGGCCCTAGACGGACATCACCACTTTTAGGGATCTTGTTGGCGAAACCTTGTCCAATTTCCCGCCTACTCGTGATTTGACTTTCACGATCTGTAGGGATTCCTCCCAATCACCCACAATTAGAGGTCAGAGGATGTCGGAGAGTGTGGAATCGACGACTACTCACAGTGTTTCCCGGCGGGGGCCCGACCACCGTGGGGGTCCTGGGCGGCCACCCTGAGCGGGGCCGCCCGGTGCTCATTTCCCCTAGCAGACCCTACTTTCCGGGCCATCTGTCTCGATATCGAGGCCTTTTATCACGACCTCTTATCTACGACGGGCTGATCGTGTCTCTGTCGCCGGCGCTCACAGCGCCGCCAAAGGTGGCCAAGGGGTTGGTGTTGGCGAAGTCAGCCGGAGGCGTGAGCGTCACGACGTTCGACAAGGTCCCCGAGGCCGAAGGGCTGACGGTGGCGACCACCGTGTAGGTGACAGATGCCCCGGCGGGGATGGTCACGATGTCATCGATGCTCCCAGAGCCCGAGGGGGTGAAGCCGGTGGCACCCCCGGACCCGGCGGCCGTCCAAGTGTCGGACGTGAGGGCATGAACCACCGACAGCGGGTCGTAGGTCTCGGCTCCACTTACGGTGCTAGGCCCGGAGTTGGCCGCGACGATCGTGTAGGTGATGGAGGAGCCGGCGACGACGGTGCCGACGGTGGCGGCGGCGGATGAGCCCCCGACGTTGTCGGCAAGAGTAATTGTGACGTCGCCCTGACTCCCCAGGGTGTCGGTGTCGGTGGCGCTCACCGCGGAGGCGTCAGAGGCACTCGCCGTGACACCATCCGTGTACGTGGAACCGGTGGCTCCCGAGGGGACCGTCCCCGCCAGCTCGAGGGTGACCGACTGACCCGCCGGCAGCGTCGCCAGGGTCCAGGAGTCGGTGGCGGCGGTGAAGGTAACCCCCGACGGCAGGCCGGGGCTCGAGATGTTGGTGAGGCCCTGGACCGGGAGGGTGTCGACCACGCTCAGGTTCGAGGCGCTCGACGGCCCGGTGTTCGACACCACGATCGTGTAGGTGTCGGCGGTCCCGGCACCGATCGAGCTGACCCCGTCGGTGTTCATGACGGTCAGATTGGCTTGCGCCAACGTGTCGGAATCCGTGGCGCTCACCGCGCCACCGGAACTGGCGAGAGGATTCGTGTTGGTGAAGCCCAGGGGCGGGGTCAGCGTGACCGAGTTCGACAAGGTCCCGGTCGCCGAGGCGCTGACGGAGGCCACCACCGTGTACGTCACGGAGCCTCCCGCGGGGATTGTCACGATGTCGTCGATGTTCCCGGATCCCGACGGGGTGAAGCCGGTGGCGCCCCCCGATGCGGCCGCGGTCCAGGTGTCGGAAGTGATGGCGTGGATCACCGAAACCGGGTCGTAGATCTCGACTCCGGTCACGTCACTCGGACCGGCGTTGGAGGCCACGACGGTGTAGGTGAGCGACGCCCCGGGCGCCGTCGTACCGACGGCGCCGGTCACCGAGGAGCCCCCGTCGTTGTCCGTCTTGGTGATGGTCAGGTTCGCCTGGGCGCTCAGCGTGTCGGTGTCGGTGGCCGTGACCGTCGACGCATCGGTGGCCGAGGCCGAGGCCGTGTTCGTGTAGGTCGATCCCGTGGCCCCGGAGGGGACCGTCCCTGCCAGCTCGAGGGTCACCGACTGTCCGGCCGGCAGTGTCGCCAGGGTCCAGGAGTCGGTGGCGGCGGTGAAGGTGACCCCCGACGGCACATTCGGGCTCGAGATGTTGGTGAGGCCCTGGGCCGGGAGGGTGTCGACCACGCTCAGGTTCGAGGCGCTCGACGGCCCGGTGTTCGACACCACGATCGTGTAGGTGTCGGGGGTCCCGGCGACGATGGAGCTGACCCCGTCGGTCTTGGTGATGGTCAGGTTCGCCTGGGCGCTCAGCGTGTCGGTGTCGGTGGCCGTGACCGTCGACGCATCGGTGGCCGAGGCCGAGGCCGTGTTCGTGTAGGTCGATCCCGTGGCCCCGGAGGGGACCGTCCCTGCCAGCTCGAGGGTCACCGACTGTCCGGCCGGCAGTGTCGCCAGGGTCCAGGAGTCGGTGGCGGCGGTGAAGGTGACCCCCGACGGCACATTCGGGCTCGAGATGTTGGTGAGGCCCTGGGCCGGGAGGGTGTCGACCACGCTCAGGTTCGAGGCGCTCGACGGCCCGGTGTTCGACACCACGATCGTGTAGGTGTCGGGGGTCCCGGCGACGATGGAGCTGACCCCGTCCGTCTTGGTGATGGTCAGGTTCGCCTGGGCGCTGAGTGTGTCGGTGTCGGTGGCCGTGACCGTCGACGCATCGGTGGCCGAGGCCGAGGCCGTGTTCGACAGGGTCCCGGTGGCCGACGACGGGATGGTGGCCACCACCGTGTAGGTGACAGACCCACCGGCGGGGATGGAGAGTGAGTCGTTGATGTTGCCCGATCCCGAAGCGCTGACGCCGGTGGTCCCCCCGGAGGCGATCCCCGTCCAGGTGTCCGAGGTGATGGCCGGGTTGAGCGCCAGAGGATCGGTGACCGACGCCCCGGTGGCGGCGGACGGCCCGCTGTTGGAGGCCACGATGGTGTAGGTGATCGACGTCCCCGGCACCGCCGTGCCCCCGTCGTTGTCCGTCTTGGTGATGGTCAGGTTGGCGTGGGCGCTGAGTGTGTCGGTGTCGGTGGCCGTGACCGTCGACGCATCGGTGGCCGAGGCCGAGGCCGTGTTCGACAGGGTCCCGGTGGCCGACGACGGGATGGTGGCCACCACCGTGTAGGTGACAGACCCACCGGCGGGGATGGTGAGTGAGTCGTTGATGTTGCCCGATCCCGAAGCGCTGACGCCGGTGGTCCCCCCGGAGGCGATCCCCGTCCAGGTGTCCGAGGTGATGGCCGGGTTGAGCGCCAGAGGATCGGTGACCGACGCCCCGGTGGCGGCGGACGGCCCGCTGTTGGAGGCCACGATGGTGTAGGTGATCGACGTCCCCGGCACCGCCGTGCCCCCGTCGTTGTCCGTCTTGGTGATGGTCAGGTTCGCCTGGGCGCTGAGTGTGTCGGTGTCGGTGGCCGTGACCGTCGACGCATCGGTGGCCGAGGCCGAGGCCGTGTTCGACAGGGTCCCGGTGGCCGACGACGGGATGGTGGCCACCACCGTGTAGGTGACAGACCCACCGGCGGGGATGGTGAGTGAGTCGTTGATGTTGCCCGATCCCGAAGCGCTGACGCCGGTGGTCCCCCCGGAGGCGATCCCCGTCCAGGTGTCCGAGGTGATGGCCGGGTTGAGCGCCAGAGGATCGGTGACCGACGCCCCGGTGGCGGCGGACGGCCCGCTGTTGGAGGCCACGATGGTGTAGGTGATCGACGTCCCCGGCACCGCCGTGCCCTTGGTGGTGGTGACCGAGGAGCCCCCGTCGTTGTCCGTCTTGGTGATGGTCAGGTTGGCGTGGGCGCTCAGCGTGTCGGTGTCGGTGGCCGTGACCGTCGACGCATCGGTGGCCGAGGCCGAGGCCGTGTTCGTGTAGGTCGATCCCGTGGCCCCGGAGGGGACCGTCCCTGCCAGCTCGAGGGTCACCGACTGTCCGGCCGGCAGTGTCGCCAGGGTCCAGGAGTCGGTGGCGGCGGTGAAGGTGACCCCCGACGGCACATTCGGGCTCGAGATGTTGGTGAGGCCCTGGGCCGGGAGGGTGTCGACCACGCTCAGGTTCGAGGCGCTCGACGGCCCGGTGTTCGACACCACGATCGTGTAGGTGTCGGGGGTCCCGGCGACGATGGAGCTGACCCCGTCGGTCTTGGTGATGGTCAGGTTCGCCTGGGCGCTCAGCGTGTCGGTGTCGGTGGCCGTGACCGTCGACGCATCGGTGGCCGAGGCCGAGGCCGTGTTCGTGTAGGTCGATCCCGTGGCCCCGGAGGGGACCGTCCCTGCCAGCTCGAGGGTCACCGACTGTCCGGCCGGCAGTGTCGCCAGGGTCCAGGAGTCGGTGGCGGCGGTGAAGGTGACCCCCGACGGCACATTCGGGCTCGAGATGTTGGTGAGGCCCTGGGCCGGGAGGGTGTCGACCACGCTCAGGTTCGAGGCGCTCGACGGCCCGGTGTTCGACACCACGATCGTGTAGGTGTCGGGGGTCCCGGCGACGATGGAGCTGACCCCGTCCGTCTTGGTGATGGTCAGGTTCGCCTGGGCGCTGAGTGTGTCGGTGTCGGTGGCCGTGACCGTCGACGCATCGGTGGCCGAGGCCGAGGCCGTGTTCGACAGGGTCCCGGTGGCCGACGACGGGATGGTGGCCACCACCGTGTAGGTGACAGACCCACCGGCGGGGATGGTGAGTGAGTCGTTGATGTTGCCCGATCCCGAAGCGCTGACGCCGGTGGTCCCCCCGGAGGCGATCCCCGTCCAGGTGTCCGAGGTGATGGCCGGGTTGAGCGCCAGAGGATCGGTGACCGACGCCCCGGTGGCGGCGGACGGCCCGCTGTTGGAGGCCACGATGGTGTAGGTGATCGACGTCCCCGGCACCGCCGTGCCCCCGTCGTTGTCCGTCTTGGTGATGGTCAGGTTCGCCTGGGCGCTGAGTGTGTCGGTGTCGGTGGCCGTGACCGTCGACGCATCGGTGGCCGAGGCCGAGGCCGTGTTCGACAGGGTCCCGGTGGCCGACGACGGGATGGTGGCCACCACCGTGTAGGTGACAGACCCACCGGCGGGGATGGTGAGTGAGTCGTTGATGTTGCCCGATCCCGAAGCGCTGACGCCGGTGGTCCCCCCGGAGGCGATCCCCGTCCAGGTGTCCGAGGTGATGGCCGGGTTGAGCGCCAGAGGATCGGTGACCGACGCCCCGGTGGCGGCGGACGGCCCGCTGTTGGAGGCCACGATGGTGTAGGTGATCGACGTCCCCGGCACCGCCGTGCCCCCGTCGTTGTCCGTCTTGGTGATGGTCAGGTTCGCCTGGGCGCTGAGTGTGTCGGTGTCGGTGGCCGTGACCGTCGACGCATCGGTGGCCGAGGCCGAGGCCGTGTTCGACAGGGTCCCAGTGGCCGACGACGGGATGGTGGCCACCACCGTGTAGGTGACAGACCCACCGGCGGGGATGGTGAGTGAGTCGTTGATGTTGCCCGATCCCGAAGCGCTGACGCCGGTGGTCCCCCCGGAGGCGATCCCCGTCCAGGTGTCCGAGGTGATGGCCGGGTTGAGCGCCAGAGGATCGGTGACCGACGCCCCGGTGGCGGCGGACGGCCCGCTGTTGGAGGCCACGATGGTGTAGGTGATCGACGTCCCCGGCACCGCCGTGCCCTTGGTGGTGGTGACCGAGGAGCCCCCGTCGTTGTCCGTCTTGGTGATGGTCAGGTTGGCGTGGGCGCTCAGCGTGTCGGTGTCGGTGGCCGTGACCGTCGACGCATCGGTGGCCGAGGCCGAGGCCGTGTTCGTGTAGGTCGATCCCGTGGCCCCGGAGGGGACCGTCCCTGCCAGCTCGAGGGTCACCGACTGTCCGGCCGGCAGTGTCGCCAGGGTCCAGGAGTCGGTGGCGGCGGTGAAGGTGACCCCCGACGGCACATTCGGGCTCGAGATGTTGGTGAGGCCCTGGGCCGGGAGGGTGTCGACCACGCTCAGGTTCGAGGCGCTCGACGGCCCGGTGTTCGACACCACGATCGTGTAGGTGTCGGGGGTCCCGGCGACGATGGAGCTGACCCCGTCGGTCTTGGTGATGGTCAGGTTCGCCTGGGCGCTCAGCGTGTCGGTGTCGGTGGCCGTGACCGTCGACGCATCGGTGGCCGAGGCCGAGGCCGTGTTCGTGTAGGTCGATCCCGTGGCCCCGGAGGGGACCGTCCCTGCCAGCTCGAGGGTCACCGACTGTCCGGCCGGCAGTGTCGCCAGGGTCCAGGAGTCGGTGGCGGCGGTGAAGGTGACCCCCGACGGCACATTCGGGCTCGAGATGTTGGTGAGGCCCTGGGCCGGGAGGGTGTCGACCACGCTCAGGTTCGAGGCGCTCGACGGCCCGGTGTTCGACACCACGATCGTGTAGGTGTCGGGGGTCCCGGCGACGATGGAGCTGACCCCGTCGGTCTTGGTGATGGTCAGGTTCGCCTGGGCGCTCAGCGTGTCGGTGTCGGTGGCCGTGACCGTCGACGCATCGGTGGCCGAGGCCGAGGCCGTGTTCGTGTAGGTCGATCCCGTGGCCCCGGAGGGGACGGTGCCTGCCAATTGCAGGGTGACCGAATGACCAGCCGGCAGTGTCGCCAGGGTCCAGGTGTTAGTCCCCGGAGAGAACGTCACCCCCGACGGCACATTCGGGCTCGAGATGTTGGTGAGGCCCTGGGCCGGGAGAGTGTCGACCACGCTCAGGTGTGACGTGTCCGAGGGACCGGCGTCTGTAACGACGATCGTGTAGGTGATAGGAGTACCGGCCACTACGGAACCGCGGTGGTCGTCGGTCTTCGTGATCGTCAGCCCGTCGTCAGGCTTGAGCGTGTCGGTGTCGGAGGCGCTGTTTGCTCCCGGGTTGGTATCGGAATAACCGATCGGCGGGGTGACCGTCGCCGTGTTCGTCAGGGTCCCCATGGCCGACGGGCTGACGGCGGCAACCACGGTATACGTAACGGAGCCCCCAGGGGGCAGGTTCACCGAATCGGAGATGTTGCCCGTTCCCGCGATGCTGAAGCCGATTGCTCCCCCGGACCCGGTCGCTGTCCAGGTGTCTGAGGTGATGGCCGGGTTGAGGGAAAGGGCATCGGTCACCGAAGCACCTGTGGCGGTCGTCGGTCCGGCATTGGAAGCAACGATCGTGTAGGTGATCGACGTACCCGGAACCGTCGTGCCCCTAGCCGAGGTGATCGACGAGCCCCCGTCGTTGTCGGTTTTTGTAATGCTGAGATCGCCACTCGGCGTAAATCCGATCTCTGTGACCGGAGTCGGGCTGAGAGTCAGCGTCATCATCGCCCTGGTCCGCGCCGTCTTCCTCGCGTTGGAGGCGGCCTCTGCCGCGGTCTCCGCTGCCTGTGCGACAGACTTCGGCCTCGGAGCCATGACCTTGAAGGTTGTGCTGTAGGTGGGATGCGACCCGGCGAGGACGTCGGCGGTGACCGTCGAGGTCCCGGCGGCACAAGAGGATCCCTTGAACACGAACGCGGTATTCCCGTCGTTGTCGAGGGTGGCGATGGCGGTGCCGATCGTCGGAGGGATTCCGAAGACTGCCGTGTCCCCGTTCGGCTCCCAGCGCCAGCCCTGGCCGCATCGGTCCTCGAGTTGCGGCGAGGAGATTTGGACCTGCTGCCCGGCGTAGACGGGGTTCGTCGACACGTTAAAGACGGCGTAGACGTCGGACTCGCCCGTGGCCGGTGTCTGGCCGGTCTCGGTCTCTCTCTTCGGATCAACCGTGAGGCCGGGTTTCTTGACGGCAGGTGGCGCGATCGGTGAGTGTCGCGATAGCCGTGTAGTAGGGCGCCCCGGTCAGATCAGCCTCGACGATCGCGGTCCCGGGTGCGCAGTCGACGCCGTCAAGTGTGACGGCTGTATTCCCGTCGGCGTCCAATTTGACGGTGATGTTGTCGAGACTCGTCCGCGGTGAGGATGTCGAACCGCCCTGGAGCGTCTCGTACGTCACGCTGCTGCACTCGAATGTCAACTGCGCCGAACTGACGAAGATTGAATCGTTGGCAAGAGAGGGCTTCGTGTGTATCTGGAACACGACATGAATTTCAGAGCCCCCAGTGGCCCCTGTGCCCGCAAATGTGCCAGTACTCGCCCACGCCGCGAGCGCGCCAAGCACCACGCCCAGGAGCACCCCGGGCGCGACGGCCATGGCCATCCACGATCGTCGGCAGAAGCCCTTCACAACCCCCCCATCGCCCAGCACGAAAGAAGCCGGTGCTGGACGCGCCAAAGCCCTTGTGTCCTCCCCCGAATATGAGGTAGCAGGACAATGGTGTGTCACCACGATCAACGGATATCCACGGGAGCGTCAACTTACGGACAACCTCCCGGTACCGCGTGCCGTCAGAGCGGCGGCGTAAAACGGATGATGCGAGTTGCGCCTGCGATTTGCGGGACGCCGCGGCGCTGTTTATCTGTTGGGAAGAGATTGTGTTGCCGTTGTTTTTGTCAGCCGGTGACACATCAGCTGTCTATCTGTTGACCTCTAGCTAAAGACTTCGACCCTCACCGTCCACTTGCACGTCGTCGCCACTTTGAGGTTGAACTTGCCCGTGTCGTAGTTCTTGACGAGACCGCCTGTTCCAGGGCCCTGCTGTGTGACGCCAGCGTCTGTGGTGTTGGCAGAAGAACCATGCCCCACGACGGTCACGTCAAAGGTCCCGGTCTTCGTCGGGGTCGACGAACAGTTGAAGACCCAGTCGATGTCCCATTCCGTTGCCTTGGAGGGCACGGAGAAATCTGTCAAGGTGGCTGGTCCCGTCCCTGTGTGGACCTGGGCGACAGAGAACGGAAGGGTCGTAGGTGTGGTCGTCGGGTGACCGCCGGTCGGAGCCGTCGTCCTGGTGGGACCGGTGGTTGCCGCGGTAGTCGTCGTCGAGTTGGCCGCGGAGTTGTTTCCGTTGCTACAGGCAGCGAGAACGAAGCCAGACGCCGCGACGGCCAGCACCACTGCGCTCGACCTACGACGTAGGCGTCTGCGATCACGACTTTGCCCCACCTAACCCGCTCCTTTGCATATGTGCGGACGTGTTCGGCCCGCTCCCCCGGTCAAGGAGTTCATTCTAGAGCGTTGCATCTCTCCGATCGGCCAACGGACACCCATCTTCTCGCGTCGAATGCACGACCGTCCCGACGCCATCAAGCGGGGCGGATATGTGAAGGGGCGAGCATGAGTAGTTCGTTGAGGATCGGTTCCGCCTCGAACGGAACTTCGATATGGAGACGAGTCTCGATCCCGTCCAGTTCGATCGAGAACTGAAAGAAGGAGCAGCACACTCGCTCGCGCTCCGCCAGGTCGGTGACAGCCACCAAAGCCTCGATTCCCAGCATGGTCAAAGTGGCGTGGTTCCTGTCGTGGTCCACTCGATCGACCGCGGTTGACAGGAACTCTTTCCATTCCGCCACCCGATCGACCGCTGCATCGACATTGAGCGTGCATGCGATCGGTACTTTGGTCACCAGAGGATTCTCTCACCGGTTCCCGCTCTTGTGGCGGTCGGCCATGAGCACTCACGAACCGTGAGATGGATCGGACCGGATACGATGCCAACGGCGCAGCGCGACAAGGGTCCAGACCCCCTCCACCGCTCCGAAGGGCCAGGCGCCGGAGAGGAAGCCGTAGCTGCTCGAAAGGGCGCAACCAGCGGCAAAGGCCAAAACGAAGCGTCTCCCCCGCTTCTCGAACAGATACATCAGCATCATGAAGCTGAGAGCCAGGACCCCGAATACGGTAATCATCGATCCAGTCTGCTGCCTCCCGAGAGCCTTTTGACGCAAGGGTGGAGAAGTGGCCAGCTGGGAGGAAAGAGGGCAAGCTTGCCTGGTGAGCACCCCTGCGACCTCCGGGCATCTTGCCTTTATCTGTGCCATGCCCATGGAACTCCGTCCCCTGGTGAAGAAGTTGGGATTGCGGAAAACGGAGTTGGGAGGGGTGCGGGTCAGCTCCGGAAGTCTGGGGGTCCGCAGGGTGGTTGCCATCGTGACGGGTATGGGCACCGCGCTCGCCCGGGAGGGCACCGAGCGCCTGCTGGACGCCGTCGAGGTCGACGAAGTAGTGGTCGTGGGCATCACCGGCGCGGTGGAGAACGAGACCGCGATCGGGACGCTCATCCTCCCCGAGGTCGTGGTCAACAGCGCTACGGGTGCTGAGTATCGCCCCGCCACGAAGGCCGAGGGGGTCCCCCACGGAAAGATGTGGACGACCGACGGGCTCACTACCGATCCGGACGTCCTGGCCGAGCTCCGCGCCCTGGGAGTCGTGTCTCTCGACATGGAGACAGCCGCCATAGCCGAGAGTTGCGAGTCGCGCGGGATCCCGTGGTCTGTCTTCCGGGTGATCAGCGACCGGGCGACCGACGGAAGTATCAGCGAAGAGGTCTTCCATCTCAGCAACCAGGACGGGACGCCCAACAAACAGGCGGTGGCACGCTACTTCCTGAAACACCCGACGCACGTCTCCAAGATGGCTGAGCTGGCCAAGGGGGCCAAGCTTGCCGCCGACACGGCTGCCGAGACTGCCATCCTCGCGTGCCGCCCGACCTGAGGACCATTCACGGCAAGGAATTGAGTGAGCAGCGACTCGACTGTCGGCCTTTCACCGAACCTGTCACGAAGGACTGTGGTCGAGGTATGGGTTGTTGCAAATGGCCCCGTTTGTCACACCAAAGTCAAGAGCCATCGTTGTGTTGGGGTTGGGTATTCCCGCATAGACCCAAGCCCCGCCCACGGTTTGCGTCTGCATTCCGTGGGGCGAAGTGTTTGGCGCCGTCCCCTGTGGATACACAAACACACCACCGCTCCCATCCGTCACGATCTGGTACTCGCTGGTTGAGGGCAATGCGCGCATGAATGGACCGTATGTTGTGCCACCGACGGTGACCGTCGTGGTCAACGCGGATCCTGTGCCAAGTGGCGGATAGGCGTTGAGATCGGCCTTGTACTCCTCGAGTGCGGTCTGGAATGACCGGGCATCCGTGCTGCACGATGACGCGATTCCGTTTGCCTGTGTCGATCCCACGGCAAACGTGACGATCCCGGCCAGGACGGCCAAGATGATGATCACAACCAGGAGCTCAAAGAGCGTGAATCCGCCTTCGCTCACATGCTCGTGCCTCTTCTGACTCATGTCCCCCCCGCGGTTTCCGTTGTCCGGAGACGTCACTGGCTGCGTGGAATAGTGGCCGAAGGCAAGACATGCGCACGTCTGTTGTCTCGACTCCTGGCGGCTGTCCCGCCACCCGCAAGAACGCTCGAAAGTCACTGTGTCGGATCGTTCTCACACGCTCGGCAATGCAGAACCAACTCTCTCCCAACGTCCGATCGCGAATCCGTGGAAGGCCATCGTGTGAATCTGGAGGCGTTGAAAGCTTGCGACAGAGGTTTGGGCGTCGGTGGGCGGCACCGGTTCCCAATTGCCTCTCGGCTTGGTTACGCTGTCCTCAGGCGATTCGGCCACATGGAGTGGTGGGCGCGCCGACACCGGGGGGGGTTCGGGAATGGATAGGTCCGTATCAAGGGATGGCTGGAACCGTCGGCGCTCAGCTCTGGCGATGGCCGTCCTAGTCGTAACTATCGCGTTGTGCGCGGCGGGAACTACCTCCGCCTCAGCCGCGGTCACCGGCAGTGTCAGAGCTTGGGGCAACAACGCATATGGTCAGTTGGGTCACGGAAAGGTCGTCACAAACAGCAACTCGCCCGTCCAAGTCGTGAAGCTCCACCGAGTATCCGCCATCGCCGCCGGAGGCTCGCACGGACTTGCTCTCCTCCGAGGTGGAACAGTGAAGGCCTGGGGCGACAACAGCTCGGGTCAGTTGGGGAACGCATCGAACTCCAACGAAGACATGCCGGTGGCCGTCACCGGTTTAGCCAGGGTCAAGTCGATCGCCGCCGGTGGAACATTCAGCTTGGCGCTGCTCTCCGACGGCACGGTCAGGGCGTGGGGTGACAACACCCACGGCGAGCTGGGTGACGGCAGCGACGTCACGTACAGCAACACCCCTGTCGTCGTGACCGGCCTAAGTGGGGTCACAGCCATCGCTGCCGGCGTGAATCACGCGCTGGCGCTGCTCTCCGACGGCACGGTGATGGCGTGGGGCGACAACACCGATGGCGAGCTAGGTGACGGCAGCAGCGGTTCTTTCAGTACTGTACCCGCCATCGTTTCCGGTCTGAGTGGAGTCACTGCGATCGCCGCCGGCAATGCGTTCAGCGAGGCCTTGGTGAGCGGCGACGTGATGACGTGGGGCGACAACACGTCCGGCCAACTGGGCGACGGGTCGACATCGAACAGTGATACTCCGGTACCCATCGTCGGTTTGAGCTCGGTCACGGCCCTTGTTGCTGGCGGGTCTTTCGGTGTCGCCGTCGAGAGCGGTGGCAACGCAGTCGCCTGGGGGGACAACTTCTACGGCGAATTGGGCAACGGCACTAACACAAACAGCGACGTTCCAGTCCCTGTTAGCGGCTTGAGTAGAGTGACCTCGGTATCGGCTGGAGGAGCGCACGCCTTGGCCGTTCTCAATACCGGGAGCGTCATGGCGTGGGGTGACAACTTCTACGGCGAGCTAGGAACGCGAAGCGCAAGCACGGACAGCACCCTGCCAGTGGCGGTTCGCCTTCCTCGGACGGCTACCAGCGTCTCGGCCGGCGATCCTGGCGGAAACCAGGGCTTCAGTATGGCGCTCCTCGCGAATCGCACCGTGAAGACGTGGGGTTACGACGCGTTTGGTCAACTCGGCAATGGCGCGGTTCGCGTCAATGTTGGCCATCCAGTAAATATCCACGGCTTGACGGGTGTCACTGCCGTGGCAGCTGGAAGTGCTTTCAGTCTGGCGCTGATGGGCGACGGAACGGTTGACGCCTGGGGGATCAACAGTGTCGGTCAACTCGGAAACGGCACGACCGGAAACGACAGCGCCGCTCCCGTCTCGGTCCATGGTCTGGGAGGGGTCACGTCGATAGCGGCGGGCTTCGAGCACGGATTGGCACTGCTCTCCGACGGCACGGTCATGGCGTGGGGCGACAACAGTCAAGGCGAACTGGGGAATGGAACCATCACCAGCAGCGACACTCCTGTCGCGGTGAGCGGGTTGAGCGGCGTCACGGCTGTCGCCGCCGGGGGCGATTTTAGCCTGGCGTTACTGAGCAATGGCACGGTTATGGCCTGGGGCGATAACAGCTACGGTGAGCTCGGCGACGGGACAACCACCAGTAGCGACACGCCGGTCGCGGTTAGCGGGTTGAGCGACGTCACTTCCGTCGCGGCAGGCCTGGAGCACGCGCTAGCCCTCGGCAGTAGCGGGAGTATCTCCGCCTGGGGGAACGACAATGTCGGCCAACTCGGCGATGGCGAGGCGGGTGGAATCAGCGACACCCCGGTGGCGGTCACCGGTCTGACCGGGTCGCCGGTCACCGCCGTCTCCGCTGGTCTCGACCACAGCCTTGCGCTTCACAGCGATGGCACGGTCGCGGCATGGGGTGACAACAGCTCGGGAGAGTTGGGTAATGCCTCGACGACCAACAGTGACGTCCCGGTCGCGGTGGAAAATTTGACAGGGGTCGCGGCGATCTCGGCGGGGTCCAACTTCAGCTTGGCCCTGAGCGCTGCCAACGGGCATATCTACTCGTTTGGCCTCGATGCGGGGACTCAGACTGACATTCCTGTCGTGGTCCCACGCATTGGCGGCATCGCCAAAATATCCGCAGGGGCAAACCACAGCCTCGCCGTGACGGGCCCGCGCCCACCCGCACCGAGCATTCGGCAGCGACAAAGAGGGACGGCCGGGAAGGCCGGAGCAGGGCATCCGGTCAACGCTCGTTTGACCCGGTCCGCTGTGTCTCGGGAGGGGAGGTCATCTCACGCTCGGGCGGGTCGGGATTACGCTCCCACCGCCCGTCGCTGAAGCCGGAGGCGAGACGCCCTGAGGACCACAAGGACGGGCGGCCAGGCGACGTAGGGTGCCGGAAACTCAGAAACTCTCATCCGCCGGGTCAGACGCAAGACCTGGGGAGATCGCCCACTGGACCTCAGATCGAAACGCCGACGTGCCACGGGATCTGGTCATCCGGGCCATCATCGACAGCCTGAGTTGGCTAGATTTTGGGCCACCATAGAGGGCGCAGTGAGTCTGGTCGGTCATCTTGGTATGCGTGAGGGCGGCCACGGGACAGGCAATTCAGCGTCTCAACCTGCACCGAGGTTCTGGCCTCCCGAAGTCGGTGAACTCAACTCACGCTCGCGTCGGGCTGCCGTTACCGTGTGGACAATCCATGGACTTCCGTCAGATTCCCAATCGATATGACCAAGGCAGGAACCCGAGAGGTGTGGAATGAAGCTACGCAGGGAGACTGTTGCAACCGAAGCTGGACAGGACGCTAAAGGTCATGGCGCCTCTGGTGCCAACAGCGCCCTTCAGCTGACCGACACCCTTCCGGGCCAGCCCTCGCAGCTCGGCGCACTTCTGGTCGGAGCGCAACTCATCAGTCATGCTCAGTTGGCCGAAGCCCTGCTCCAGCAGTCGGCGTCCGGGCAACGGATCGGATCTCTCCTGGTAGCGCTCGGTGCGCTCGACGAGCGCGATCTGGTGAAGGCACTTTCAGACCAGTTGCAGATCCCACTGATGGACCTGTCCCAACAGGCGCCGTCGCCTGAAGCCGCCTCCCTCCTCCCCGAGAGCATTGCACGGGCCAGATTCGCCGTGCCGGTCGACTTGAAGGGCAGCCGCCTGACGATCGCCGTCTCGGACCCCAGCCCAGATCTCGAAGAGGAGCTGGCGAGTGCCACCGGGCAACAGGTCGACCTCGTCTTGTCTCCTCGGTCCGACGTGCAGCGCGCCATTGACTCCGCCTATCGAGCCCTCGGGACCATCCAGCATCACGTCCGTCTTTTCGAGGAAGCCGAAACGCCACGTCGCACCCAGGACAACGTCGTTCAACAGGCAATCGCCGACGATGCGCCCGTGGTTCAGGTCGTCAACCTGATTATTACCCAGGCCCTTCGGGACCGCTCATCTGACGTCCACATTGAACCTCAGGATCAACAGCTCCGTGTCCGCTTCCGAATCGACGGATCCCTCCACGACGCAGTTCAGCTCCCGCTGAGCATGGCGCCCGCACTGGTGAGCAGGCTCAAGATCATGGCGGGCATGAACATCGTTGAACGCCGACGTCCACAGGACGGCCAATTCACGATGGAGATCGACGGTCGAGAGATCGACGTCAGAGTTGCGACGGTGTCGACTATCTGGGGAGAGAAATGCGTTCTGCGGATCCTCGACAAGAGCCGTTCTCTCTTCCGGATGAGCGACCTCGGAATGCCTGAGGATACTCACGAGACGTTCACACGACTCATCCAGGCTCCATTCGGAATGGTCTTGTGCGCGGGCCCAACGGGGAGTGGAAAGACCACCACGCTCTATGCCGCGCTCAGCGAAATCGATGAACCCCACAGGAACATCATGACCATCGAGGATCCTGTCGAATATGTGTTCCCGACGATCAACCAGATCCAGACGAACGAACAGGCTGGTCTCACTTTCGCGGACGGGCTCAAGTCAATTCTGCGCCAAGATCCCGACGTCATCCTGGTGGGCGAGATCCGAGATGTTGAAACGGCACGAATCGCCGTTCAGTCCGCTCTGACTGGACACTTCGTCCTGTCCTCTCTGCATGCAACCGATTCAGCCGCCGCTCTGCACCGGTTTCTGGACATGGGTATCGAATCATTCCTCATCGCCTCATCTGTCGTGGCAGTCGTCAGCCAGCGCCTGGTTCGCCGCATCTGCCAGTCGTGCCGAGCTCCGTACGACCCCAAGGACGAAGAGCTGGCCTTTTACGAGGAGGCCCGAGGCGGGGACAAGACTGAGTTCTGGCAGGGTGTCGGGTGCAACTTCTGTGCAGGCACCGGCTACCGGGATCGCATCGGCGTCTATGAGTTGATGCGAATCACCCCTGAGATCAAGCGCCTCATCGTCGGCTGGGCGACACAAGAGGAGCTCCAGCGCATGGCCATCTCCCAGGGCATGCGGACACTACGGGACGAAGCACTCCAACTGGTGGCGAACGATGTGACGACCATTGCCGAGGTCGTGCGCTCGATCTACTCATTCTGAGGGGGGGGTTACTCTTCATGGCAAAGTTCAGATTCAGCGCAGTCACACCCGACGGGACGAGAATCGACGGCGTCGAGGATGCATTGACGATCACGACGGCGCGCCGTGCGCTAATCGAACGGGACTTGTCGCCTCTCGAAGTCCGCGAGAAGAAGGGCTTCTTCGAAATCGAGATCACCAAGAAGAAGGTCTCCCGCAAGGAGCTCATGCACTTCTCCCGGCAGATGGGTGTGTTCATGAGAGCGGGAATCCCCGTCCTGGAGGCCCTGGAGGTGATGACCGAGGAGATGGGGGACAAGGTCTTCCAACGCACACTGGCCGAGATGTCGGACGCCCTCCGCGCCGGCGAGACCTTCGCTGACGCCGCTGAGGCACATCCGGCGGCGTTTCCTCCCTTCTTTCTGGGGATCCTGCGCTCTGCAGAATTGACGGGGAACCTCGACACAGTTCTCGATCAGTTGGCGGAGTACATCGAACGAGACCTCGAAGCCCGACGGAAGATTGTCTCCGCCCTCGTCTACCCCGGCATCGTCATCGTCATGGCCATCGTTGCCGTCGTCATCATCACCGGCTTCGTTCTGCCTCGCTTCAAGGTGTTCTTCACATCACTGCACGCCAAACTCCCTCTGCCAACCCGCATGCTTCTCTCGGTTACCAATATCCTCGTCAACGAGTGGTACGTCTTTGCGCTTTTGCTTGCAGCGGTGGTGACCGCAGCGGCGCTGTCAGTGACGACGCAGCGTGGACGCGCCATCCGTGACGACCTGTTACTTAGAGTCCCCGTCCTGGGGGACCTGGTGCGTACCGCGATTCTCGAGCGTTTCTGCCGCATCCTCTGCTCGATGGTAGGTGCCGGCGTCCCCCTTCCGGAGGCTCTCCAAGTGACGAGCGCGGCCACGAACAACTCGGTCTACCGCCAAGGTCTGAGCGGCGCCCGCGATGCGATGATGCGAGGTGAGGGACTCGCCGCTCCTCTAGCCGACACGGGACTCTTCCCCTCGGCAGCCAGACACATGTTCAGTGTCGGCGAACGCACTGGGACCATGGACGATCAGCTCGAGACAGCCGCCTCGTATTTCGACCGTGAGCTTGAATACAAACTCAAGAATTTTACGGCTCTGTTCGAGCCTGCGGTCATCATTTTCGTCGGTCTCATCGTCGGCTTCGTCGCCATCGCCCTTATCTCCGCAATGTACGGCATCTTTCGCCAGGTACAGGTATGAAGAATCTGCCGTCTGACATCGATCGTTGCCAGCTCTTGACCGCACGAGGAGGTTTTTCTGTCGACACTTATCTCCTATGACCGAAGAATCAATCTGACACAAAGACACCGTCGGCAACTCGCCGGCGACATGACAATGGGGGGACTTCCCGAATGAGTAACGAAGAGAGTCAGTCAAACTATGTACAGCGAATGATGCAGAAGAGGGCCGAGGGTGGTTTCACCCTTATCGAGCTTCTCATCGTCATCATTATCCTCGCCATCTTGGCCGCCATTGTGGTCTTCGCCGTTGGCACGACCGGCCAAAACGCAGCAGCCGCATCTTGCGAGAGTGACGCCAAGACAGTCGAGACTGCCCTTGAGACCTACAAGGCGGAGCTGAACGCGTATCCGACGGCGAACCAATGGACGGCGCTCACCAGTTCGACCGTCCTCGTTAGTGGGGCCACGTACGGGCCGTTCCTTCGGGCTGCGCCCGGTACCGCGCACTACGAAATCAACTTCAACGGCAGCGGCTCTGTTTCGGCCGACAAGTCGGGCACCGTCATCTACACCCCAGCCGATGACGTTGACACCGGCGGTACTGGACTCACCAACCTCTGCAATACCAACGCTCACTAGGAACAATGGGAAGTCTCGTCGACGTGGAGTATGCAGGGGCCCCACTTGGGGCCCCTGCATCCCACATCCCGGTTCCCCTTGACTCCGGGGCCTCAGAGTTACCATCCGACGTGGCGACGCCTGGCCTCCGGCCGTCGCGCAGAACCCGGTGTCGTGAAGCGATGTGGCCTGTCATGGTCAGCCTTGTCGTCGTGGCGACGGGTATGGCGTACACCTTCTGGTGGCCTGCGCTAGTGCGCCACAAGCCATGGTACTGGGCGATTCCGAGCGACATATGGCTCGAGGTCCGCGACGCGCACTATGTCGGTTGGGGAGGCATCTCCTTTGTCTATAGCGCGCACACGGCACTCGTCACTCTCCCTGGATTTTCTGTGGTCATGTGGCCACTCGTCACTCTGTGTTCAGCGCTCGGCCTTTCCGAGAGCTCGCCATTCCTGCAACTCACAAAGCCAGATGCCTGGATTCTGGTGGGTCCATTCTCGATGGCTATGGCTGGAGTCGGCTTGTTCGCCCTCAATGCCCTCGCACGGCGTTTGGAGGTCCCCGGCAAGGCTCGCCACCTTCTGACCGTGGTCGAGGGACTGGCATTGTGGTCCACGATCGTCATCTGGGGTCATCCCGAGGACGTGGTCGCCCTCGGATTTGCGACCTACGCGCTGGTATTCCTCCTCGACCGTCGCTGGACAGGTGCCGGATGGCTGTTCGGCATAGCCATAGCCATGCAGCTGTACGTGGTTGCCCTGGTCCCCATAGTGATTGCTCTTGTCGGCTGGCGCATAGCTGTCGCCGTTCTGACCCGAAGTGCGATCGTCCCTGGGTTCTTCCTCGTGACGGTCCTTGTTCCCAATTTCCACGGATCGATCATGGCGCTCTTCAACCAGCCCAATTATCCGACGGCCAACTTCCCCACACCTTGGGTTCTCCTAGCACCGAAGATCTCGCGGTATGCGGTAGCGGCAGGTCCGGGACGCCTTGTCGGCATTGCCGTGGCCGTGGCTCTGGCGATACCCGCCTATCGCTGGCGAGGGAACGCCACAGCGATCGTATGGCTGGCTGCAGCGGCGCTCGGAGCCCGTTGCCTCTTCGAGTCGGTGATGGATCCCTACTACGTCATGCCGGCAGTGGCGCTGGCACTGGTCGCCGGCGCAACACGGGGGCGGGCCCGGGGGGTACTCACCTCCGCCGCAGGATTGGCACTCACGGTCATGGTCTTCTCTCACACCAACATCTGGGCGTACTGGTTCGAGATGGCCGGCCTTATGGCTGCCATGCTCGCATTTGCGTGGCCATCCTCAGTCCAAGGCTCAGAGACATTGTCTGCGCCCGACGACACGTTGATTGAGCTCGAACGTCTACGCGCCTCGTTATCGTCGACGCCACTGGGTTCGTGATCTCAGGGAATTAATGGACGATCTCCATTCGCAGGCCCTGGCTGTCCCACTCCGGGTCATCGGGAATGCGGTTAACAGCCCGGGCAACGATACGCCGCGCCGTCCACAAACAGGCGGCGGCATCGAGGAGATGAGCAGTGCGAACCCGGCGGATGCGGGCGTCGACGATTCTCTCCACACCGGGCAATCGTTGTAATAGCAGGTCCCGACGCTCGGCCTGTCCTGGGGCCGCGTGCTTTGGGAACCGCAACGGACAGTCGTCATTCAGCTGGTAGAAACTCAACTCCGAGTGCACCTCGAACACTGTGCGTTGCCAGTACGGAGCTATGTCGCGATCCACCTCAGCGACACGTGGCAGAAGTTGCCAACTGATGGGGCTCAGATGGCCACCGTTCGCTTCGACTGCCTCCTTGTAACTGGAGCACGCCAGGGATGGACGGGCTGGTGGGGACATGACAGAACCCGATCGAGGCCAGCCCAACAACTGGCGCGCCTGACGATCGCATCTTCTTCCGCCCGACACGGGAGTATCGACGAGACCGACCGCTGCGAACAGGGCAATGACCTGGTAGGCAGGTTTGTAGTCGAGAACCTCGAGCAAGGTGGGAAAAACCTTCGGGTCCTCCGCTGCCATCGTGATTCCCTGAAGCTTCGCCGTTGCAGCCAGCCAACCGGCAGGGCATGGAACCACGCCGGCCAACGGCTGGTAGGGAAGCGGTGCTCCACGTCCCTGGCGGGCGCCACGTATCGTCATCGCCGGTAACGCTAGTGCCCTGAGCGATGGCTCGGTCCGGTCCCGACAGGCTCGAGGACCACCAATTCGGACCGCGCCCCACGCGGATGCGGTCCAGTGACCACCGTACGGTCCGGACGTCCGGTTGCCGTGGGCGTGTCGTACATGGGCAAACGGTGCCTTTCCATCTCGCAAACCAATGCCTCTCTGGCAACGGCTGCATGGGGTTCCAAAACTCACTGCACCCCCGGTCCGGAAGATCTTGCGCCATCACGTCCTAGGACCGGAAGTTGTTTGGTTTCCTTGTTCGTCTTCGACTCCACCACCGAGTTTGAGCGAGGTCACACGGCGCACCCGTCGACGGTCCAACCGATGGCGTCGCGGACTCGTTCTCGGTTGTCGGCGACAGTCCAATACTGAGCACCTAACGCCCGGGGACTACCGCGCAGTTTTGGACCGTCGTTGACACTCGGTCATCCTTTGGCCGTGGTTGACCATCCCCCGCCATCAAGGTCGTTGACTGCCGTGTTGGTCAATGCTCCTCTCCCCATTCGCGAATTGCCAGATGAAGGTCTTGGCGCGGTCCCGGATATGCGGTACGAGGTGTCGAATGGTGTCTACGGCGGCCGCAGTGCGGCCTGTTCGAGCCGCCATGAGGCGAGGCTCTCCTGGTGGCCCAAATCGGCGAGAAGCCATCGGAGCTGGAGGACCCTCACGCAATGAGGTGAATAGGCGATTATGCAGGCAAGGAGAAGGAATCCGGACACGGGTGGGAAAGGCCGGAGGGCGGTGCGTCTGGTCACTGATATTGGACAGCCCGTGACAGCCTGTGAGGATGGCCGAAGACCCGTTGGTGCGTTCCGAGAAGCCAACGCGGGATGAAAGATCGAGGTGCTTTAGACTCTTCCACTAACACTGCGATGAACGACAGGTGGAACTCTGTTAAACCGCAAGGCCACCCTTTACGTGAGTCAGAAGAGTTGCACAATCACGCCGACTCGTCCCAGCTGACAATCATCACTGACGTCCCCTGCTGAGGACCGCCAGTGTCGGCGTTGTCGTCGAACGTGACTTGAGCCGTCAGATCTGTCGCTGCCGTTGTACAGGGTCGTTGATTGGCCCCGCACGCGAGGAACTCGACCGACCTCCCGCCAGCCGGCGGCGTCGCGTTTCCCAAAGTGCACTCAACGTAGACGGTCGTGCCATCCATGGACAATGGCTTGGTGCCGGGGGCGCATGGCGCCCATGTGCCGGCTGTGTAGGTAGCTGAGGCATACCTGACAAGCTGGATCGCAGCATCGACGCCTGCATCGGCGGCGAACTCGGTTCCCCGTTTCTGCTGGAGGCCCGATGTCGCCTGAAGGTTCGTACTCGTGAGTGATGCCAGGGCGACACCCACCACTCCGGTCACGATGACGAAGATCAGAGCCAAAATCAAAACTGCGCCGCTCTCGTCGCGTCCGCGCTCACACATAGTTCGGGTTCCTCACCACAATGGATATCTCATCCGTAATGCCCGATGGTGCAGTGACCGTGAGGGTCAATTGCTGAAAGTCGTTGCCGGGAAGAGCACCGGCGGCCACCGCTGATGTCGAGCATGCCGCCAATGGGAACCACCCTTGGTCATAGAGCCATGTCACGTTGGTTCCGTTCGGATTGGGTGGACCTGCCGGATAGTCCATGCTTGGGTCAAATGGGCCGCCCAACGGGTCACTTATCTGAATCGATGTTGCACCCGGCATCGCATTCGCCGTGACTATTGCCGTCTGATTGCCAATGACCAAGGTTTCATTGGCGTTCATTTGGTACACAAGCGGATTCACGACGAGGGTGGAGGTTGGGCTGTGCTTCGTCAGCGAATTCGTTAGATAGGTCGCGTTTCCCCAGTACTGAATCTGGCTCATGCCAAGCGTGTACCCGGTTGGGACCGAAAAGTTTGGGGTTATGGCGCTGTAAGGACCCGACGCACCCTGTTGAGCACAAGGTTGATACAGCGGAATGGGCTGTTGCTCGACTTCATTCTGAACTTCTTCCGCATAGGACCGAAGCAAGGCGTCGTCCGTGCTCAAGGAGCGATGGGACGCCGAGCTCACAATCGAAGTAGTGATGGCCCCGAGTAGGGCCGCCGCGGTCAGGGCAATAACGACCACCGCAAGCACCACTTCGACCAAGGTATCTCCTGCTTCGGTATTCGCGCGATTTGAGAAGACCTTGCAGCTGCGGCAAATGAGGGATCGGGGGCCCTTGCGATACCACCTGGAATTAGTCATTGGAGTGTCAGGTTGCCCGCAAGTTGGAGGGTTTGAGCCACGAGGGAACCGGCCGTGTTCATTGCCGTGCCGACGGCTTCGACAAAAGAGCTAGAAGCGTAAATCGTGCCATTCGTCGAGAAGCCGTCCAACACCACGAGTTGCGGTACCGTCGGCGTCCGATTGTCGAAGAGCAGAACGCCTTGGTACGGTCCAGTTGTCATCGGAGACAGCGAAATGGTGTTGTCGGCAGTCACCCCACAGCCGAAGTCGGCTGCGCCACCCTCGAAGTCGAGCAACACACCGGCACCGCCATCCTGAAGAGTGTCCCTTCCGAGGCCGCTGATGCTCATTCCGCCTCTGTTGGGAAGCGATAAGCCGCTGCTACCGCAGGTGTTTGCGTCCGAAGTGGAGCCCTCGAACACATAGGTGGCGCTCTGGAAGTTGATGGTGTCGTTGGTCCCGGTGATGTTGAGACCGGTTTTCGCGCACTGTGATTTGGTCTTGCAGCCCGAATTCCCAAACTGATAGAAGTCTGCGGGGGTGCCACTTTGAAACGTGATGACATCGCTGTTTCCAGAGATCGTCAATCCAGACGTATAAATTCCAGGTGTACAAATTACGCCGCTTTGGTTGCTGACGGAGATGTTCGAATTCATTTCGGACGTACAAGCAGCCGGAGACAGACTCGGAACAGTGGGAGTGGGCAGGTTGCCGAGGGGGTCCAGCTCCGGGCTCGCCATCGATATCGGATTCGGCGTCGTATTGTTCGATCCGATGCTCGATACCGCTCCATTGGTGCACGTGACGCCCGCACTCGAGGCGCAGTTGTAGATGTCGAAGGCGCCGGGCGGATTGCCCGAGGACTTGATCGCGTCGTTGCCAAACATTGATATAGACCCGGCGCTCTTGGAATCGACGTCGATATCGCCGGCCGGTGACGGCCCTGTCGTCGTCAGTGTTTGGCCGCTCGCGCTCGGCGTGAACTCAATGAGGTTGGTACCACTCTTCATGTTGGGACCGAGAACCAGGAGGGCGGGTAGTGGTGCTCCACCTGTCGCCGCGGCCGTGTCTGGAACCCAGGCGCGAGGCGACGCGGAGAGGCTGTAATTGAATGAGTCCAACTGGACGTTGGCGGTGTTCAAAGGTATTTCGGACACGGTCAGAGATACGCTCGAAACAGCCGGTCCAGAACCTCCTGTCGCGGTACACGCAGTCCACGGTGACCAGGATGCCTGAGGCGGCGGTGGCGGTGGGGCCGGCGTGACGCAAGAAATCGATGCATTGGCCGATGTCACGCTGTGCGCCACGATCGTATTGGTTCCAACCTGAACGGTGAAGCCATTACCCGCACAGACGATACGCAACATTGCGTTCTGCTGGGAATCTGGATGGTAGTTGATAGCATTATCGATGTAGTAGATCTGTTCTGCTTGACCACCGTCGAACTCGGTCAACTCCAATAACACTGGAGCGGCGATCGACTCGCAGGGCACGACGGAAGCACTCGTGCTGACAAAGGAAGCACTCTCCACGTCGGGAACAAAGTAACCAGACGTGATCTGCGCGTCGTGCGAGTCAGAGAGCCGGTTGTAGACGTCGGCCTGATCCTTAAAGCTTGTGATGACTGCTGCCGCGATGGCCGCAATCACGATGGGGATCACGGTGAGCACGATCACGAGTTCGACCAGCGTGAATCCGTCATCGCGATTCTTAGAGTCTTCAAGCGAGGGCTGCCGAACGGGTGCGACACAATCTCGCCCGTGCCCATAGCGCCTGCGGATCACCCTCACCTCCCCCCAAATCAGTGGAACTTTCGCCCAACAGATATTTGAACCCGCCGTGCTCCAGGCAGAGTCAATGGCGCATCAACATTGCGCCAACCAAATTCAACCAACTCCTCCAAGGGGCGAACAAGTGCCCTGGTCGCATCGCCTTCCCGGCAGTCTGTTCGACGGACGTCCCGTCAGATCGACGCGATCCTCGGGGACGGAGGTGGCTGCCCGATGACGAGTGATTGTGCCGTGGACCCCAGACCCGGCCTGCCGATCTCCTTCGGGTAGAGGCTCGCCTTCTGGGCGGCGTCGTACGTGATGAGTTCTCGGCTGACAAGGCCGGTGAGCGCCATCTCGAGGGTCTGCATACCCTCGGAGGTGTGGGTGGCGATCACGTTTCGCAACTGACGGGTCTTGCCTTCACGCACCAGATTGCGCACCGCGTGGTTGGCAAAGAGAACCTCGTATGCGGCCACAAGACCTCCCCCGATAAGGGGAACGAGGCGCTGATAGATGACCCCTTCCAAGGTGGAGGCAAGCTGCACCTGGATCTGGTCCCGGCGGTCGGACGGGAAGATGTCGACGATGCGGTCGATGGCCTGGGCGCTGTCGTTGGTATGCAAGGTGGCGAACACCAGGTGGCCCGTCTCGGCGATGGTCAAGGTCGTGGAGATGCTCTCGAGGTCACGCATCTCGCCCACGAGCAGCACGTCGGGGTCCTCGCGTAGCGCCGACCGCAGCGCCCGCGGGAACGACTCGGTGTCGTTTCCCACCTCGCGCTGGCTCACCGCCGATCGGTGGTTGCCGTGCACGTACTCGATGGGATCCTCGATGGTGACGATGTGACAGGCCCGGCGACGGTTGATGTAGTCGAGCATGGCGGCCAGGGTGGTCGACTTCCCCGATCCGGTGGGTCCGGTCACGATCACGAGACCCATGGGAAGGTTCACGAGGCGCTCGACGGCAGGAGGGATGCCCAGCTCGTCGAATCCGGGGATCTCGTAGGGAATGACGCGCACGGCCATGGCACACGTGTCGCGCTGGTGGAAGGCGTTGCAGCGCAGACGGGCCTGGTTGCGCCAACTGAAGGCGAAGTCGATCTCGCGTTCCTCTCGGAACTTGACGATGAGATCATCTCCCATCACCGCCATCACGATCCGCTCGGCGCGTGCCGCCGTGAGCGGTTCTTCTCCCTTCACGGGCTGGATCTGCCCGTCGATGCGCACGAGTGGAGGAGCTCCGGCGGTGAGCAGGAGGTCCGTCCCGTTGTTCGCCCACAGCTCCTCGAGCCACGGGTCGATGTCGTCAATGACACGGATGGCACCTTCGGGTGACATCAGAGGCCTCCTCTGGGCGACCGGACCGACGGCATGGCCACGAATTCGGCGAATACCTCGCCCACGACCTTCTCACATGCGGTCACCAATTCTCCGCCCTGTTCCACCGTGACCGCCGCCCACGGTCCGAAGAGTCGTTCGGGTGCCACCCCCGCAGCCACGAGCGGGATCCCGTTCCGAAGAGCACACACGACGCCGAGCTCACCCGGCGCCATGGTGTCGAGGGGACGGGCCCGGACGGTCGCCACCATGTCGAAACCGACCTCGAGAGGGCAGGTCCGACCCGTGATCAGAGCGTTGCAGGGAAACTCCGGTTCGCCCGGTTCGTGACATCGCAAGACGCCGAACCCGGCGTCCTCCAGGGCCGCCGCCGACTGTTCTATGGCCCAGTCGTCGGTCCCGACCACGAGCACGCGGGGCCCATGGCGTTCGTCGCCCGCGTCTGACCCTGCCGACGAGTCGTCCGCCCGGGCGCGTTGCGCCCCCACTACCCCGCTCACCCCCCGAACCCCACAGGCACGAGTGTGCAACTCTCAAGCCACATTCAGCGCTACGGCAGATCAACGTGAACCCAACAATCCTGATCGTCGGTCCGTAGTCAGGATGCAGACGACTGCCTCCGTCGGGTAATTTCCTGATTCTGACCGAGTCCCCTTCCCAAATGTTGGTCAACACCACTACGGTCGGTGGTCGTGGCACTAGCTAAAGTGACGAGACGAGGGGGCCAGCAGTGAGAGCAGAAACGACGACGCCGGTCTCCCACAGGAACACCGGCAGGGACTGTGGGCGTCTGCTCGTGGTCGACGACGACCCCGAGGTCCGTGGCCTGCTGGTCCGGCTGCTCGAATCCGAGGGCTACCAGGTGGAAGAAGCCGCCACCGGGGCCGAGGCGACGGCGGCCTTGTCGGGTCGCGCCCCCGATCTGGTGATCCTCGACGTCATGCTCACCACCGAGGACGGATTCGACGTCCTCGCCGCCATCCGGCGGACGAGCAACGTGCCCGTGATCCTCGTCACCGCCCGCGGTCGGGAGTCCGATCGCGTACTCGGGCTGAAGCTGGGGGCGGACGACTACGTGGTGAAGCCCTTCTCGCCCGCCGAGCTGGCGGCACGGGTGGGGACGGTCCTGCGCCGGGTGGGCCAACGGCCGACGACCACCACGGTGGCGCTCGACTTCGGTGACCTGGCCATCGACATCATGGCCCGCGAGGTCACGCTGTCGGATCTACTGGTGGAGACCACGGCCAAGGAGTTCGACCTACTCGCCTTCCTGGCCAGCTCACCGCGGCAGGTCTTCACCCGGGAACAGCTCCTCGCCCAGGTGTGGGGATCCTCGTCCGCCTGGCAGGACGCCGGCACCGTGACCGAACACGTCCGGCGCATCAGGCGCAAGATCGAGAAGGATCCGGATCATCCCCGTTGGGTCCGCACCGTCCGCGGCGTCGGTTACCGCTTCGAGCCCTGATCCGAAGCTGACCCGATTCCTTCGGGTCAGGACCAGGCGGCCCGGTTGGGTCGGCTGCGCCATTCCCCCGCCCCGACACCTTCGCGCCCGCGGGCATGAGTACGGTCGAGGGCCTGGCGGACGCGTTGCCCGAGCTGGTCGGGCGTAAACGGCTTGGCCAACAGATCGGCGTCCTGGGCCATCCGATGACGGCCCACCGATCCCTCGTCGAGGTGGCCGGAGACGAACAGGACGGGAAGCAGCGGCCACAAGGCGGTGGCCTGGGCGGCGAGCTCCACACCGCTCATCCCGGGCATGACCACGTCGGTGACGAGCAGGTCGATGCGCCCGTCGAGCGATCGGGCCACCTCGAGAGCTTCCGCCCCACCGGCCGCCACGACCACGGCGTAGCCGCGCCGGTCGAGCTCGCGGACGGCCAGGCGGCGCAATTCCTCTTCGTCCTCGACGAGGAGGATCACCTCGTCACCTCGGTCGAGAACCGGCTCCGGTTCCGGTGCCCCGGCCTCGAGCTCGGCCTCGGCGGCGGGGAACCACAGCGTGAAGGTGGTGCCAGTGCCCACCGTGGACTCGACGGTGATGTGACCGCCGGCCTGGGTCACCATGGCGTGGACGGCGGCCAGACCGAGGCCGGTGCCCTGGGCCAAGCCCTTGGTAGTGAAGAACGGTTCGAAGCAGTGCTCGACCGTGTCGGGATCCATCCCGGCGCCGGTGTCCGACACCACGAGGGCGACGACGCGCCACGAGTCGGGGAGATCGGCTCCCATGACCCGGGTGCTGAACTCGAGCCGTCCTCCGTCGGGCATGGCGTCGCGCGCGTTGATGACCATGTTCAACAGGGCGCGCTCGAGCTCGGCCGGGTCGGCCAGGATCCGGCCCGGTGGCGATCCGGGCACGAGCACCAGCTCCACGTCTGCCCCGAGCAATCGCACGAGCATGGGCCGCATGGACTGCATGACGGAGTCGGGGTCGACCACCACCGACTGGACCGGGCGCCGGTGGCCGATGGCCAGGAGCTGACTGGTGAGGGCGGCGGCGCGCTCTCCGGCACGTTGGATGGCGGCCACGTCTTCGCGCCATTCGTTGTCGGCATCGGCCCGCCGCAGCAGGACCTCGGTCGATCCGAGGATGACGGTCAGCAGGTTGTTGAAGTCGTGGGCCACGCCGCCGGCCATGCGGGCCATCGCCCCCAGCCGCTCGGCCTGGTGGAACTGCTCCAGCATCCGGCGCCGTTCGGTGACGTCCTCGGCCACCACCAGGATGCCCGTCACCGACCCTTCGTGGTCGAAAAGCGGCGCCGTGGACACGGACAACTCGAGGGTCTTGCCGTTGGGACCGGTGGTCTCGAGATCGGTACCGACCGAGGCCACCCCGTGGGCGGTGCGCGCCCACAACTCCTCCAGTACTGACGCGGCGGCGGCGTCGCCCGAGACATAGCGCACGGCATCAGAGTCGTCGTCCCAACCGAACAGCGTCCCGGCGGCCCCGTTCCACCACCGCGCCTCGCCCGTGAGGTCGACCTCGGCGATGGCCAGGGGTGACGATTCGACGACGGCGCGCAGGCGGTGTTCGTTGCTCTGCACAGCCTGGTAGAGGCGAGCGTTCACCAGGGCCACCGACGCCATCTGCGCCAGCAGGACCATGACCGACTCGTCCTCGGTGTTGAACGGTCCGCCCGGACCACCGATGACCACGATGGCGCGTCCGGTGGACCCCGACGCGTCGGCCAGGGGAACGGCCAACCACGGTACGGCGGCGCCCGCCCCTGCGGACGGGCGAGGTCCGTTGCCGTCCAGGACATGCCCGGCGACGTCGGAACCGTCGCCCCCTGACCGCCGCACCGGCCGGTCGGAGGCGGCCACAAGGTCACAGGCCACCCCCACGAGCGCCGCTTCGGTCGGGGCCAGGACGGAGGGAGACGACGCTTCGACGAGACCCGGACCGTCGGCGCCGTCGCTCACGGGGGCCACGACGGCGATGTCGGCCCCGAGGATCCGACGGGCGTGGTCGGCGACGACGCGCAGCACCTCGCTTTCGGCCAACGGGGCGTTCACGGCCAGCGCCGCTTCCATGAGGCGGCGCAACTGCCCGGCGTTTCTGGTGGCGGCGCGCTCGGCCGCCCGGCTCTCGCGCCACAGAAGAACGCGCTCGACGGCGATGGCGACGCGTTCGGCCAGGCCCCGCGCCGTGTCGAGGTCGGACGGTCGGTAGCCGCGCCGACCCGGGCCCGTCACGAAACTGAGAGCGCCGAAGGAGAGGCCCCGGACATGCACGGGGACGATCACCATCGATTCGATCCCCGACGCCGGTGGGGCCTCTGAATAGCTCTCGGCGTCCGATCCCTCACGGTCCGGACCCCGGTACTGCGTGTTCATGAGGACCTCGGGACGACCACTGGCCATGACCCGGTGGACGAGGTCGTCGCCCTGGGGATGACGGTGCACAGACGACGTGACCGTGTCCCGGGCCCGTGCCCCGCAGGCCACCCGACGCACCTGGCCCGAGCTCTCCGCCAGGTCGACGGCGAACCAGTCGGCGAAAGTGGGCACGATGACGCCCACCAAACGGGTGAGGGCCTCGTCGTACGATTCAAGCGCGGTGGCCATTTCGTCACCGGCCAAGGCCAGGATGGACAGATGGAGCCGCGCGTGCTCGGCTCCCAGCCGGCTCCGACGGGCGTCCTCGTCGAGTCGGGCCCGCTCGATCGACGCCGCCGATCGATCGGCCACCAGTTGCAGGAGCCGGAGGTCTCGCGACACGAACCGGTGCTTCTGGCCCGTGCCGACCTGCACCACCCCGATGACGTGGCCCCCGACGAGGAGGGGGGCCGCCACCAGCGAGACGACGCCCCGGTGCCCCGGTGAGTTCGCCAGGGTGGTGTCGGCGACCTCGTTCACGATGACGGCCTCCGCCCTCTGGGCGACGGCGCCGACCACGCCTTCACCCACCCCGACGGCGACACCGGTCGCTGGCTCGCTCGGGCCACGCGAAGCCCGGACGCTCAGGCTCCGGCCGTCGTCGGCCACCAGGAAGATGGTCGCCGATTCACCTCCGACCACCTGGCACGTCCGGGCCAGAAGTTCCTCCAGCAGGGCGTCGAGGGGGAGGAAGGAGAGGGCGGGGTCGGTGACCGACTCGATCGAGCGCAGGGCACTCGAGGCGTCGCGCAGTCCCTGACGGATCCGCCGCTCGGCCACCCGCCGAAAGGCCAGGATCACGACCACCATGACGCCGCTCACTCCGGCGAACAACCAGGCCAGGCTCACGGCGGCGGCGGTCGACGGGTGACCCGAGGTGAGGAAGTGGAAGACGACGAAGGAGACGAAGGCCCATGTGCACACGAGGGCCATCTCGCCGAGCAGCATGTGCCGCCCGAGCGCCTGGCGCACGAGCTTGTCCACCGCCGGACCGGGTTCGCCCGGGACGAGATCAGGCTGCGGCCGCAGACGACGTTGGTCGTAGCGGGGACCGCTGGTCGTGTGCTCCGGAGCACCCGGGACGGCCATCCACGACCCGAAGGTCTCGGCTGGGTCGGTCAGGGCACCGGCGGGGCCAGATGCAGCCGGGGTCGGGCCGGCCGGGGTGCGGCCGGCAGGGGCGGGACCAGGGGTGACGGTGCGGTCAGGGGTACCCGGGTCCCCGGTCGATCCGCCCGGGAGCGGTCTCCCCACGGATGGCGGTTCTCGGCGGTTCACTGATTTCCCAGCGTACCGGACGGCCCTCGGCAAACGAGGATACGGATACCACGTCTAGTTGCGCGACCGCCACAGAGCACGGTCACAGTATCCTGGGAATCCTCAATCCCTCCGCCTGAACGACCGGCGCCACCAACCGAACGGAGCGGTCGTGTTCCGCCGTGCCACCCAGAACGACAGTCCCGAGGCACCCCGCCCCCGGCGGTGGGGCTACCGCGTCCTCATGAGCGTCGGTCTGCTCTTGGTGGCCGTGGCTGTGACCTGGCAGGTCCGTGCCACCTTGTGGACGACCCACTCCAACCGCGTCGGGGAGTCCCTCATCAAGAAGCTCGAGAACGCCCGCCACAAGGCGGCCCACGCCACGGCCACGGGGACGACATCCACCTGCGCGGCGACGACCAACGCGGCCGGGCCCCAGGGGCTCCTCGTCATCCCGAGCATCGGGCTCACGGCACCGGTCGAGGAAGGCACGGGCGACGACCAGCTCAACGTGGCCGTCGGTCATGTCCCGACCTCTGTCTGGCCGGGAACGACCGGCAACGCCGTACTCGAAGCCCACGACGTCAGTTACTTCGTGAACATCGACCAGCTGAAGCCGGGCGAGACGATCGAGTACGAGACCCCCTGCGTCACCTACGACTACGCCGTCCAGAGCCACCAGGTGATCCAGCAGGGATCGACCATCTACAACACGCCCAGCCCCACACTCAGCCTCGTCACCTGCTGGCCCACGAACGCGCTGTGGTTCACGCCCACCCGCTACCTGGTCACCGCCAGCGAATTCCGGTCGGTCCCCAACACGGCCGCAGCGACAGTGGGAACGGTGCCGACGTCGGCCTCGCCCCCCACGGTGCCCGCTCCGGCGGCTCTCGTGGCCCAGGGTCTCACGCTGGCCACCAACTCCGTCCCCATGGGCACCATGTCGATCACCGGTCGGCCGGATCCGGGTTACGTGGAGGGTCCCGGCCCCCTGTCCGTCGAGGATTCGGCCGTGGAGTCCTTCATCGCCGGGGTCAAGGCCCTCGAGCAGAGCCAGCTCGGCTGGTGGGGGGCCATCGCCCCCGGTGTGCCGGTGCCGGAGGCTCTTGTCGGCGCCCACGTCTCGGGGTATGACGCCAGCCTCGACGTCACCGTGACGGCGACGGGCTCCGCCGCCACCAGCGTGCAACTCACCGACACGGCCGTCGTCGTAGGCGGGCGGGCCCCCGGGCGCTACGCCATCACCGTCGTCCAGACCGTGTCCGCCGGGCAGCTGGTGGTCACCAGCTGGACCCTGCATCCCTCCTGACACCCAGAGAATTCCCTGCTCGCAGCCTGAAAATTCCCGGATTACGGCCTTGATTTGGCCGAAATTTGTCAAAGCCGTGGGTTGGAGTTGTCCCGGGGGGCGCAGTCTGCCGGGTGACGGGAACCAGTCTCCGGCCGGTCCGGGTGCCCCATTGTGAGCGCCCGGTCACCCGAGCGGGGACCACGACGACACATCGCCGTGGCCTGGAAGCGGGCAAGGGAAGGGGTCAGGGGGGCGCTCCCTCGGCGCTTGCGCCGAAGGCACGCAGACCCCTCCCCTACCCGCTTTCACACACATAGGCCCGTCGGGGCGTGGATCGCTCTCAGGCCTTGGTCGCGGGCACGTGGCGGGGGCGCCAGAACGGCGGGATGTCCCGGGGACGCCGCGGCTCGGCCAGCAGGTACCCCTGGTAGAGATCGCACCCGAGCTGGCGCGCCACGTGCCGCTGCTGGCGGTTCTCGACACCCTCGGCGATGACCCGGAGCCCGAGACCGTGGCCCGAGATCGGTGATGGCGGCCACGATGCGCTCGTCCTCGGTGTCGCTGCCCAGTCCCATCACGAAGGACCGGTCGATCTTCAGGTAGCTGACCGGGAGCCGCTTCAGGTAGCTGAGCGAGGAGTACCCCGTGCCGAAGTCGTCGATGGCGAGCCGTATGCCGAACTCGCGCAGCTCACCGAGCATGCCGTGCAGGCGGACGTCGTCGGACACGATCCCGGACTCGGTGATCTCGAGCATGAGCGCGCCCGGCGGGAGACCGCTGCGTTCGAGGGCCCCGCGCACGGCGGGCAACAGCGCTGACCCGTCGAACTGACGCGGCGAGACGTTCACGGCCAGGAAGGAGTCGTTCGCCTCGGGGTACATGGCCCGCCACCGCGCCATCTGCGCGCAGCCCGCTTCGAGCACCCACTGACCGAGGGCGATGATGAGCTCGGACTCCTCGGCCAGTCCCACGAAGCGCGCCGGGGAGCAGCAGACCGCGCCGCGGGTGCTCCCACCGGACGAGGGCCTCGAGGCCGAGGACCCGGCCGTTGGCCAGCGAGGCCAGCGGCTGGTATTCGAGTCGGAGCTCCCCGTTCTCCACCGCCGCTGCGCAGATCGTGTTCGAGCTCGAGTCGGTTGCCGACCTCCTCGCGCAGGCCGGCGTCGAAGATGGCCACACGTCCGCGCCCGCGCGTCTTGGCCTGCAGCATCGCCATGTCGGCGTCCTGGAGCACCTCGGACGCTTCGCGTCCCACATCGGCCAGGCGCACGAGGCCGATGCTCGGCGTGACGGTGAGGGTCCGCCCCGTGCTCAGTTGCACCGGGCGCGAGAGGATCGAGCGCAGCTCCTCGGCGCGGTGCAACGCGGCGTCGGTGTCGGGCACGCCCGTCTCGAGCGCGGCGAATTCGTCGCCGTGGAGGCGGCTCAGGCTCACCGCCCGGGGCATGGCCGTCCGCAGCCGCTGGGCCACGCCCGCAGGACCTCGTCGCCCACCGCATGACCGAGGGAGTCGTTCACGAGCTTGAAGCGGTCGAGGTCGAAGAAGAACATGACCAGCCCGTCGCGCTCGGAGTCGCTGTATCTCCAGCGCCCCCTCGACGGCGGCGAGGAATCCGCTGCGGTTGGCCAGCGACGGTGAGCGGGTCGTTGCGCGCCTCCCACGCCAGGCGGTCGAGCAGATGCTTGCGCTCGGTGATGTCGGACACCGAACAGACCACGGCACCGCCGTCGTGGTCCTCCGGCGTCATCGATCGGGCGCGAGCTGACCGACAACCACTGCTCGTTGCCGTGCTCGTCGCGCACCCCGATGACGACGTCGCTCGTCCCTTCGTTGTCGGCCAGGGCCACCGCCAGCGGGCAGCTCGTCGGGCGGGAAGGGCGTCGTGTCGTTGCGCTGGGCCGGGCCGCCGCCGGTGAAGATGGCGTCGCTCTGGCCGTCACGCAACCGGCTGCCCAGGATCCGCGTGGCCGAGTCGTTGGCCGCCGCCACCGCGCCGGTCTGGTCGACGACGACGACACCCTCCTCCAGGGCGGCCACGGCGGCGGCGTAGCGCCGCTCGATCGCCGTGTCGCGCCTGGGCTTCCTCCTCGGCGCGCTTGCGTTCCGAGACATCGCGCAGGATCACCTGGTACGCGGGCTTGCCCCCCCAGCGTTGTGCGCACACTCACGATGTCGACGACGAACTTCTCGCCGTCGGGATGCACGATCGTCACCTCGGAGCCCTTCACGGCGTCGCCGGGCTCGTTGAGCTGAGCGAGACGGGCGACGATGGGGCCGATGTCGGCGGGGTTGATGAACAGCGTCATCGGCTTGCCCAACGCCTCGGTCAACGAATTCACCCCGGCGAAGTGCAGGGCGGCGGGGTTGGCGTAGACGATGATCCCGTCCTGGTGGACGATGATCCCGTCGGGGGAGTGCTCGACGAGCAACTCGAGACGCTCTCCCACGTCGGCGGTGACCCACGGCACGGAGCCCGGGTCGCTGACGTCGGCCATGATCCCGAAGAAGGCGGCATCGGCGCCGGCGGCGGCCGGAAGCAGGGTCGCCCGGACGAGGATCCGGTGGACGGCGCCGCCGGGATCCTCGATCTCCTGGATGAGCTCGTAGTTGTCCCACACCACCCCGGCCCGGGCGGTCTCGGCGATGGGACCGAGCAGAACGTCTCCGAGGTCCTCCAGGGCCACCGACTTTCCGTGGGGGCCTGCCGGCACCCGGTACCGGCCGCCGGCGGGAGGATTGCGCACGATCGATTCGAAGCGCGAGTGCCACCGCAGCCCCGGTCCCGGGACGGTGAGCTCCCAGGTGGCCACCCCGGCCAGGCCCGACAGCAGCGCCAGGCGTTCGGGGGTACCGGCGGTGTCCCGCCCATCGGTTCCGCCCGGGATCGCCACGGGCTCGCAGTCCCCGCCGAAGTCGCCGGTCTCGCCCAGTGGTGCCGTCACGGGGGCGGTCTGGACCAAGCCCAGGCGCGCATCAGGCATGCCTGCTGTATCGGTGGACCCGGGTCCGATCTTTACCGTGGCCGGCCTGCGAGCGCCCCCGGCGCGGGCCGGGGTCACGGACTGTGATCGTTTCCCAAATGACAACGCTGTGATTTAGCAAAATCCAGCGTGCTCAGTGGGTCAATTGCCACCAAAAGGGTTCCGCATCTTTACGCCGGGCGGAACACCCCCTACTCTGGGCCCTCCTGTTGACAAAGTGGCTGGTGAGTTGCAAGAGCCCAGAAGGGTTATAGGTGGTCAGAGATGGGTACGGGACCGGCGAGGACAATGGAAACATCGTTCCCCAATCGACCCGTCTCGATCTGCGGCATTGGGGCCGTCAGCGGCTACGGGTGGGGTGAGAAGCTCCTCCGGGAAGGGCTCTACACGAGCGAGTCCGCCGTCCGCTGCCACAGCGGGTTCTCGCCCCCCTTCGACGACGACTGGGGCTGGCTGGCCATGATCGACGACGGCGGCAACCCCGACGACGGGCCCAGCCGCATGATGCGGGCCGTCCGCCACGCCGGGCGCGAGGCGGTCCACAACGCCTTCGACCGGGGCTGGCGCCCCGGGGCGGTCGTCGGCCTCGTTCACGGCATGGTGCTCGGCGACGTCGGCCACTGGAGGGACTACCACCACCGCGTCGGAGCGGGCACCACCCGGCGCAACTGGCTCGAGCTCATGCCCTCGACGGTGCTCATGGGCTTCATGAAGGAGTTCGACTTCCACGGCCCGAGCATGGGCGTCACCGCCATGTGCGCGTCGGGCGTGGTGGGCCTCCTCACCGCCCAGATGTGGATCAACGCCGGGATCGCCACCGACGTCGTGGTGATCGCCTCGGACCTCTCCGCCAACCCGGAGAACGCCCGCTCCTTCGCCAACCTGGGTGTCCTCCACATCGACGCCCCGCCCTGGGACGTCTGCCGTCCGTTCCAGGAGGGCAGCCGCGGCTTCAACCCCGGCGAGGCGTCCGTGGCCATGGTCGTCTCCGGCCGCCCCCAGGGCCCTTACGCCAGGGTGCTCGGCGGGGCGATGTCCTCCGACGCCTATCACCCCGTGTCGATCGCCCCTGATTTCGTCCAGGTCCGGCAGGCGTTCAGCGGTGCTCTCGACAACGCCGGCGTCCACGGCAGCGACATCGCCTATCTGAACGCCCACGGCACCGGCACGGCCCAGTGCGACACGGTGGAGGCCGCCTTGTTCGACGAGCTCCTTCCCGGAGCCGAGGGGATCTTCTCGATGAAGCCACTGGTGGGCCACACCCAAGCCGCCTCGGCGGCGATCGAGATCCTGGCCAGCCTGTACGGATTCCAGACGGGCGTCATCCCGGCACCGCGCCGGGTCTCGAAGGGCCACCCCAAGTTGCTCGACGGCCTGACGGCGTGCGCCGAGGGCCCCGTCATGAAGTCGTCGCTGGGGATGGGCGGGCACAACGCCTGCCTCGTGATCGACGCCCCCGCCGCTTAGAAAATCAGGCCCTGCGGGGCACCACCGGCGGTCGCCCCCCGGGCGTGACCACGGCCACACCGGCCGGGGTGGCCGTGTACGAGTTCCCGATCCCCATGACGAGGGCGTCGCCCACGGTGGCGGTCCCCGACCAGTTCGCCCCGGGCAGCCCCACCTGGTCGACGAGGTGTCCGGTCCGCGTATCGCGCACATCGAGGACGGCCCCGCCGAGCGCCGGACCGTTGAAGGTCAAGCCGCCCGCCACCGTGGTCGGCGCGAACGAGGACCCGTGGTTCGCCTGCCAGACCACGGCACCGGTGGCGGCGTCGAAGGCGTGCACCGACGGCTCCTGCATGGGCCGGTCGAGCGGGTTGTGCGGGTCGCAGAAGACCTCGCCGGCGCCCTCGAAGTTTCCGAAGTCGCCGATGCCGGTCGACCCGTAGACCCGGTGACCGTCGAAGGCGGAGGTGGCGATGAACCCGCCGGAGAAGCCGCCGAAGACGACGTTGGTGCTCCATCGCAGACGCCCGGTGGCGGGATCGAGGGAGTAGTAGGTGCCGTCCTTGGAACCGGCGCCGAGGAAGGAGACCGCACCGCCGGCCGTCACCCCGGCGTTCGGTGTGGTCCCGAAGTCGAAGTCGCATTTGTCGTCGGGTCGCCGCGGGCGGAAGATCCACGCCAACCTCCCGTCGCCGATGTGCAGAGCGAAGACGGTTTCGGCCGTGGGGGGCGGATTGGAGAAATGGCAGTCGGCCGTGGAGAACACCACCAGGCCGAGGCGCGGCAACACCGTCCCCGACGACCACACGCTTCCACAGCCGTCGTTCAGCACGTGGCCGGCGGCGTCGACGTCGGTCTGGTACTCCCACACGGGGGCTCCGGTGTCGAGGTCGGCGGCCGCGGCGTAACCCCGGTGGCCCCGGGCCCCGTCGACATCGACGCCGAAGAGAACCTTGTTCCCGACCACCACCGGGGAGGAGAAGATGCGGGTGCCATCGGTGTCGGGGTGGGCCGGCTGGTCGGGACGACCGGTGTAGTCGTGGCGCCAGTACAGGGCTCCGGTGGCCGCGTTCAGCGCGTACAGCGTGTACCCCCCGCCGAAGATCACGAGGTCGGGACGTTTCCCGGCGCCCGTCTGGTACCAGGCCGAGGAGGTCACGAGACCGCCGTCGGACGTCACGTCGCGCGGGTGCTGACCCGGGTACGGGGTGACGGCATTCTGGGCGCTGAGACGGAACTTCCAACGCACCCGCCCGGTCTCGAGGTCGAGCGCGTAGAACCAGTCGTCCCACGAACCGACGTAGACGGTGCCGTTGACGACCGTCGGCGTGGCCGTGACGGCATCGGCGGTCGGGAAGTACCACGCCACCTCGAGCGACGAGGCGGTGGCCTCGGTCAAGGTCGTCCGGCCGTGGAAGGTGTGTTGGGCGTCGTGGCCGTAGGTGGGCCAGTCCCACGGTCCGGGGGCGGCACCGTGCGCGGCGGGGTGACGAGCGGGGCCCGCGGCGCACCCGGCCAGGGACGAGGCGCCGATGACGGCCGCCATCACCCATCCGGTGATCCGCACCCGGGACCGGGCCGCCCCCCGCGGCGCGCCCCGCCCCCGGGCGGCGCCCACGGCTCTACCCGAACCCGGCGGTCGCCGGTTTGTCCGACGCCGGCGCTCTGTCCGGCGCGTTGTTCTCCGACGGGCCCGACGCCGGAGCCACGATCCTCCCCGTCGGGTACGGGCACACCTGCCGGGCGGGGACGCACACGGTGACGCTGGTGGGGAAGTCGAAGCCCCCGTGCACCACCGTCGGGGTGGACGGCCGGCCACCGCTGAAGGTCACCTCCATGACACGCCCTCCGTAGTCGGCGGGGCCGCATCCATTGCCGATCATGTTGTTCTTGCAGGCGATGTGGATGTCGACGAAGAACAGGGTCCCGTCGGGGGCGAAGGCCATCCCGAAGGGGTTGTAGCCGGTCGGGTCCTGTCCGATCTGGGCGATCGTCTCGCCCGGGACGGGTGTGCGCCCCGGTTCGGGTCGACCCTGGGCGGTCACCCAGGCGATGGACGGGTTACCGAAGAAGCTGCTGATGGCGAAGCAGTCGCACGTCGGGTCGCGGGCGATCCCGGCCGTGAACGGCAGCAGGGTGGAGTTCCCCTGGAAGAACACCGACGTCCGCAGATCGGCCCGCGGGTACACGCCCCCCGGACAGGCGGCGGCGTCGGCCGGGAACGACGTGTGGTCGATGCGCACCACCTGGTCGGGACCGGCCACCGGCATGAGCAGGTCGCCGTTGTCGGCCAGGGCGAGCATGCCCGGTTGGCTGAGACCCCCGGTGCCGTCCACGTGGTGCGGGCCCACACCTCCCGTGGTCGGCCCCTCGACGATGCAGTAGGACCGGTAGTGCGGGGCGAACCACTCCACCAGACGCCCGTCGTCGGGTGGGGGAAACGATCCCTGGGCGGTGCCGATGTCGGTGGCGAACAGATTGCGCTGGGTGTCGAACGCGCATCCGGTATAGGTGCTGTTGTTGTTGAAGACACCGTTGGCCGATGCGGGCGAGTCCTCACCCAGCGACTGGCCCGGCATCTTGAACGGACCGGGGACGTGGAACACCCGCCCGGCGTAGGAGCCGTTGGCCCGGTTCAGCTCCTCCCCGATGGCCGGCTGCTTGTAGGGCTTCAGGCCGCCCGGGTTGTCCTGGCTCGGAAGCGTCGGGTCGAGTCCCCCGACGAACCGACCGCTGCGGTCGGGCAGGACGCACACCTGCCCGTTCAGGTCCCAGGCCGGCATGAGCTGGCCCTGGAGCCCCGACGGTTGCCGGAGGAAGTCGACCTCCTCGTTCTGGTCCCAGTAGACGAGGTAGCCGGGCTTCCCCGTGAGCCCCCCCGACCGGGCCCCGCCCGCAGTGGTCGGGGACGCCGACGAGCATCCGGCGGCCAGGGCGACACAGCCGAGCGCCACGGCGGCGACGGCGCGGGCGCGCACCGGGCTGACGCGGGTCGGGCGGGCGCCCATAAGACGGGCGCGGACGGCACGGGCACGATCCATGACAACTCCCCCGGGGCCTCGGGCCTCACCTCGCCGGGAGGCCGATCCGGTCATCGTACGCACCGGGCCCGCGGCGCTGCCGGGATCCACGGGGCAACGGACCCGCGCCCGCCCGCGCCCCGCCTGCGCCGGCGAGCAGCGACGAACGCGGCCCGGTAGGGTGCCGACCATGGACGTAGGCGATCTGGTGCCGGACTTCGAACTGTCCGACGAGACGGGGACGGTCCGGAAGCTGAGCGACCTCCTGGCCGGCGGACCGGTCACGCTGTTCTTCTACCCGGGGGCCATGACCTACGGGTGCACCAAGGAGAGCTGCCATTTCCGCGACCTGAAGAAGGAATTCGAAGAGGCCGGAGGGCAGCGGGTCGGGATCAGCGCCGACACCGTCGAGAAGCAGAAGCAGTTCTCGGACAAGTACAGCTTCGACTTCCCCCTCCTGTCCGATCCCGATCGCCAGGTGGCGGAGATCTTCGGGGTCAAGCGCGGCGGCGGGCTCGTCCCCGTCAAGCGCAACACCTTCGTCATCGACACCGACCGGAAGGTCATCGGCGTGATCAAGAGCGAGCTGAGCATGCAGAAGCACGCCGATCGCGCCCTCGAGGTACTCCGCAGCCGCTCCACCGTCTGAGCCGCTCCACCGTCTGAGCCGCTCCACCGTCTGAGCCGCTCCACCGTCTGAGCCGCTCCACCGTCGGGGTCGGCGCGCCGCGCGGGGATCCGAAAACCCCGGTCTGGACGTAGACTGGCCGATTCCGGGTGCTCCCGGACGGGCACCCGAGGGGGGGACAATGCGTCGGCGACGCACACGCCGCGCCGTGGCGGCTGCGGCCGTTGTGGTCGTGGTCGGTAGCAGCATCGGGATCGTCACGGCCGTCGCCCTGGCCGGCTCGCCGCCCGACGTGACGACTGCCGCCTACGACACCCTGCGTTCGGGGTGGGACCCCAACGAACCCGCCTTGTCACCCTCCGCCGTCGCCGCCGCATCGTTCGGGCGCGTCTTCGAGACCCAGATGAAGGGGGCCATCTACGCCCAGCCGCTGGTGGTGAAGGGGACCGTCATCGTCACCACCGAAGAAGCCTGGGCCTACGGGCTCAACGCGGCCACCGGCGCCATCGAGTGGAGGCGGCACTTCGGCAAGCCGGTGCTGGCGTCCACCATCGGCTGCGGCGACCTGAAGCCGGATCTCGGGTCCACCTCCACGCCCGTCGAGGACCCGTCGACGGGCCTGGTCTACCTCACGACGAGGCTCCAGCACGGTGGGCCGGGCCCGTCCAACAACCACACCTGGCTGCAGGCCGTCTCGGCCGGCACCGGCGCCGAGGCGCCCGGGTTCCCCGTCGAGCTCCAGGGCACGCCCGACAACACGCCCGGGGTGCCGTTCACCGACAGCTCCCAACTGCAGCGCCCGGCGCTGCTTCTCCTCGGGGGCGTGGTCTACGCCGCCTTCTCCTCCGACTGCGACAACAACCCCTACCGGGGCATCGTCATGGGCGTCTCCACCACGACGCACGCCATCACCGCCATGTGGAGCGACGAGGCCGGCGTGGGCACCGATCAGAATTCCATGTCCGGCATCTGGCAGTCGGGCGGCGGTCTCGTGTCCGACGGACCGAACCAGATCCTGCTCACCACCGGCAACGGCATCGCCCCGCCGCCGTCGGCGGGACACAGTCCGCCCCCCACGCTGTCGGAATCGGTCGTCCGGCTCACCGTGGGCGGCGACGGGAAGCTCACCGCCACCGACTACTTCTCCCCCGCCGACGCCCCCGACCTCGACCAGGGGGACGTGGACCTCGGATCCGGCGGCCCCATCGCGCTGCCCGCGCCGTACTTCGGGACGGCCTCCGACCCCGACCTGCTCGTCCAGGTGGGCAAGGACGGGCGCATCTTCCTTCTCAACCGGAACGATCTGGGGGGCCGCGAGCAGGGCCCCGGTCAGACCGACGACACCCTCCAGACGCTCGGTCCCTACAACGGCGTCTGGGGCCATCCGGCCGCCTACGGGGGACAGGGGGGCTGGGTCTACGTCACCGAATCGAGTGGCGGAGGCTATCTCCGGGCCCTCAGCTACGGCGTGAACGGCGGCGGCGTCCCTCAGCTCACCTCGGCCGGCACCAGTGCCGGCGCCTTCGGCTACACGTCGGGCTCCCCGGAGGTGACGAGCAACGGGACGACGTCGGGCAGCGCCGTGGTCTGGACGGTCTACAGCGACGGACCCAATGGATCACACGGTCAGCTGCGCGCCTACGCGGCTGTGCCCAACGGGGGCACCCTCCCGCTGTTGTGGTCGGGCTCCATCGGCACGGCGTCGAAGTTCTCGGTCCCCACCGCCTACAACGGCGTCGTCTACATCGGGAACCGCAGCGGGAAGCTGCTCGCCTTCGGCACCAAGTCGGCCGCCGCCCTCCAGGCGGCACCCGTCGACTTCGGCCGGGTGGCGGTCGGCGCCAGCAGGACGGTGGACGTCACCGTGACCGCCACCCGGGCCATGACCATCACCGGCGTCTCTCCGGCCACCGGTGTGCTCAATCGGGCCGGGGCGTCGGGCACCACCGTCCCCAACCGGGGGGCGGGGATCGAAGGCTCCGCCGGTGCGCCCGACACGACCGCCCTCGGCCAGAAGAACCAGGAGTTCTCGGTGCGCGGTCCCACCCACCGGCGCGTCGTCGCCGCCGGCCAGAGCCTCAGGATCCCCGTCACCTTCACGCCGCACGCCGCGGGCCCCGTCGTGGCCGCGCTGGCGGTGACGAGCACGGCCGGAAGCGGCAGCGTGGCGCTGACCGGCTACGGCACGTCGCCGGGTCTGCTCCTCTCGGCCCCGCCGATGTCGTTCGGCACCCTCGACACGGGGGCGGGCGGAAAGACACTCACCTTCACCGTCAGCAACTCGTGGGACCACCCCGAGACGATCACCGGTGTCGGGCTCCCGTCGGCGCCCTACACGGTGCGGGGACTGCCCCGCGTCGGTACCGTCCTCGCCCCCCAGCTGTCGGTGACGGCGTCGGTCACCTACGACCCGCGCACGGCGGGCACGAACCGCGCCTTCGTCACCGTGACGAGCGACCGGGGCTCGGTGTCGGTGCCCCTGACCGGGGCGGCGGTGACGGGCACGGCCGTCCTCACCCTCAGCCCGGACACCGTCGCCTTCGGGTCCGTGGCCGTGGGCTCGTCCGCCACCGCCGCGTTCCATGTCGAGAACACCGGCAACATCCCGCTCACCATCTCCCGGGCGGCGGCCCCGGCGGGGGCCTTCTCGGTCGCCCGCCCCCTACCGGAGGGCATCACGCTCGATCCCGGCACGTCTGTCACCCAGGCGGTGACGTTCACCCCCACCGGCCCCGGGTCGTTCTCCGGGCAGTACAAGTTCAACGCCGACAACGGCCAGGGACAGATGGTCGTCACCTTGACCGGCTCGGCCCCGTGAGCACGGCGACCGGCGCCGGCCGCCCGGCGCCGCTGCGTTCCCGTCAGTGGCCGATGTGGTCGGCGGGAATGGTCCCGAGCCGACCCTTCTCGTAGTCCTCGAACGCCTGGGCGAGCTCGGCCCGCGTGTTCATCACGAACGGCCCGTAGGCGGCCACCGGTTCCCGGATGGGCCGGCCACCGAGGACGAGGACGTCGAGGTCGGGGGCCCGTCCCTCCTGGCTGGCGTCGGCCGCCACCACCAGGCTGTCCCCGTCGCCGAACACGACCATGCTCCCCGTCCGCGCCGCCGCACCCGCGCTCCCGACGGCACCCCGTCCGGCCAGGACGTAGAGCAGAGCGTTGAACTCCCGCGGCCAGGGCAGGACCAACCGGGCCCCGGCCGCCACCGTGGCGTGCACCATGGCCATCGGCGTGTGGGTGGTCCCCGGTCCGGCGTGACCGCCGACCTCGCCGGCGATGACCCGCACCAGGGCACCCCCGTCGGGAGAGGCCACCAGCGCCACCTGGTTGTTGCGGATGTCCTGGTAGCGCGGCGGCACCCACTTGTCGGCCGACGGGAGGTTCACCCACAGCTGGATCCCGTGGAACAGGCCGCCGCTCGTCACCAGGGCCTCGGGAGGGGCCTCGATGTGGAGGATCCCGGCGCCGGCCGTCATCCACTGCGTGTCGCCGTTCGTGATCACCCCGCCGCCGCCGGCGGAGTCCTGGTGCTGGAACGTCCCGTCGATCATGTAGGTCACCGTCTCGAAGCCCCGGTGCGGGTGCCAGGCCGTCCCCTTCGGCTCGCCCGGCGCGTAGTCCACCTCGCCCATCTGGTCCATGTGCACGAAGGGGTCGAGCCGGGCCAGGTCCACCCCGGCGAAGGCCCGGCGCACCGGAAAACCCTCACCTTCGAAGCCGTTGGGCGCGTCGGTGAGGGACAGCACGGGCCGCTCGGCGCCCTCGGGCGCGGCGATCTTGGGCAGGCTGAGGATGTCGTCGACGGTCACGGCCGGCATGGCGCGCCTTTCTCTCGGGGGGCGGACCTCCGGTTCCCCGGCGTCCGATCTACGCGACGTCCAACACGACTCGCGCGCGGACATTCCGTCGCCCGTCACCGCGCCGGCGCGTCCTCCGGCGCCAGCGGTACGTCCTCGCCGGCCCCGAAGCGCTCGGGGCTCCCGGGCCCGAAGACCCAGACCGATCCCCGGCCTTCGACGTGCCACCGGTCTCCCGCGCCCACCAGCGCCGTCTCCTCCTCCACCCCGACGAGCGTCGTCCCCGCCGGCTGCCAGGCGCGAAACCACTCCACGATCCCCCGCCGCCGCCGCTCCATGAGGTCGTAGTGCGGGATCACGGCGAGGTGGCCGACGACCCCGAGGCCTCCACCAGCCGCGTCGGCCGGCGGGACCGATCCGTCTCGCGCCACCGGCGACGACAGGGCTGATGACGGCGCAGCCGATGACGGCGGGACGCGCCGGGACCCGCCGGGGCCGAGATCCGGGGGCGCACCCGATGTGAGTGCCATCGCGCCGGCCGAGCACCCGGCCAGGGCGGCCCCCCCACGCCAGGCGGCGGTGACGGCGTCCCAGACGAGCGACCCCTTCAGGGTCGAGGTGAGGTGGTGGGGGTCGCCCCCCGACAGGTAGACCAGTCCCACCCCCTCGAGCAGCCGGGCCAGGCCCGCGTCCCCGGCGTCGGCCCGGGTGAGGACGGGGACGGGGACGGGCTCGACCCCCATGGCCTCGTAGTGACGCCGGGCCAGCTCCAGCCACCAGGCCACCCTCTTCTGGCCCTCGAGGGAGGAGGCCGTGGGGAGGACCGCGGCCCGGAGGGGCCGCCCCGCCAGCAGGGCGGCGTCGACCGGAGCCATCACGTCGAGGAACTCGCCGCTGCCCACCAGCGCCACCGGACCCGCCGACCCGCCCATCCCCCCCACCCTTCCCCACGCCCGGCCGTCCCCGCCGGCGGGGACCCAACCAACCGCGCGCCGCACCGTATCCGCCGGCGGAAGCCGGTCCCGCCACTCGCCTACGATCGCCCCGGTGGCCGAGGGGACCGACACGACCGATCAGCCGGCGGGGGCGCCGCCGGCGCCCTCCTACGTCGACATCGTCCGCCAGATCCAAGAAGCCCTGGGTCGCGGCGACATCATGGCCCCCATGGCCCATCTCTCGCGCACGGTCCGCTGGGCCGTCGCCTGTGCCGATCGCGAGGCGGCCCCCTTCTTCAAGGAGTACACCGGCCGCCAGGGCGTCGTCGCCTTCATGGAGGCGATGGATGTCGTCGAGATGACCGCCTTCGACATCAAGGCTGTCTTCGGCGACGGCGATCTCGTGGTCGTCTGGCTCCACATGGCCTTCACCGCCCCCACCGGCCGCACCGTCGACATGGACGAGACCCAGATCTGGACCTTCTCCGACGGCAAGGTGATCGCCGTCGACCTCTTCCCCGACACCAAGGCGGTGGCCGAGGCGTTCGCCTGAACTTTTGACCTCCCGTTGGGCCCCCGGTGATCCGGGTCGGTCACTCTGACGTCTTCACGACTCAGGGGGGTTTGCAAAGTGAGAGTTCGAACTGTCGCGTCCGGCATCGCCGTTCTCGCCGTGGCCGGTCTCGCCGTGCCCGCGGCATTGACCGGCTCGGCTGTGGCCAAGAGCACGGCTGCGCCCACGGTCACCGCCTGCGCACCGGCGCCGGCCGTGCTCGGCAAGATCGTCACCATCAAGGGCACGGGCCTGTCGGCGGCCACGTCGGTCACCATCGGCCGCAAGACAACGATCAACGGTCCCTTCAAATCCGACACGGCCAAGGCCCTCAAGGTCAAGGTGCCCACCACCGGTGTCGGTACCACGGCGGGCGACAAGGTCACAGTCACCACCGCCAACGGGACCAGCGCCGGCGTCTCCTGCACCTTCAAGAAGGCGCCGAAGCACCACAAGTAATTCCTCTGCAGGTGTTCCGCGTCACACGCGGCGGGCCGGTTCCGTCGTGGTCACCGACCGAAGGATCCTCTCGGTGACCACCGGACCCACCCGGTCGCGCGAGGCGCGGGCGAACAGCTCGTGGTCGATGCCCGACATCACCTCGAGATGGAAGCGTCCGGTCCGGGCCAGCCGCCGAAAGGCGGCGGCCTGGCCGCGACGCATCACCCGGGCCTCGCTCTCGCCGCACACGATGTAGGTGTCGACGCCCCGGTCCACCAGCTTCTCGAGGATCCGCGCCGGGGGACTCCCGACCGCCACCCGGTTGATGATCCACCAGGCGCCGTCGGGCATCCGTTCGACGATGCTCCCCAACAGGTCGTGGGCGGGCAGGGCCCGCACCCACCGTCGACGGGCGGTGGTGGCCTGCCGCCGGGGGTCGATCTCCGGCGTCCGCCCCCCGTCCCCGGCGTGGATCTCCGGCGGCCGGGCGGTGAGGATGGGATTGATCAGACACACCGCCCCCACCCCGAGGGCGATCCCGCCTTCGACGGAGTGGTAGCCGCCGGCGCACAGCCCGGTGAGCACGACGTCGCCCGCCCCGTCGGGCGCCATCGCCGCCACCACCTCGGCCAGATCGTCGAACGCCTCCGGCGGGTACATCACGTCCTCGGGCTGCCCCGGCCGCACCGGGCTGTCACCCAGCCCGCTCAAGTCGAACCGTAGGACCCGCACACCCCCGGCCGCCCACCGCCGGGCGAAGTCGACCCACAACCGCGACGGCCCCACGTGGTCGATCAACCCGGCGTTGAGCAGGATCACCGTCGGCCCCGTGGCCGGTTCCGACGGTTCGGTCACGATGCCGAAGAGTCCGAGACGCCCGAGGGCCACGATCCTCTCGGTGACGGCCCCACCCCCGCCGTCGCCGGCGACGACGACCGCGGCATCGTCGGATACAGCGGCGCCGTCCGACACAGCCGTATGGTCGGACACAGGGGAGGCGAAGGTCGAGACGACGGTCCCGACCACGTCGGTCACCCACGAGATCACGGCGTCGAGGGTGGCCACGGGTTCGCGGACCTCGAAGGGTTCGACGTCGACGAAGTCGGACTGGCCGACGGCCCCGCCCCACTCCACGTGCCCCATCCCGAGGCGCTCCTTCATGGCCTTGTTGGTGGGCCGGTCCGGACGGACCAGTACGAGGACACGTTCGGCCAGCGGGCCCTCGGTGGCCGTGATCGACATATCCGACAGCTCGGCCACCGTCTCGGCCTGGTAGACGATCCCGGGAACCTCGACCGACCCGTCGTCGCGGGCCGCGCCGCCCAGGCTGAAGAGCCCGAGCGCCTGCTGCTCGCGGCAGATAGGTCCGGCCCGACGCGCACGGATCCCACAGGACGATCCCGTCCACCGCCCCACCGGTCCGCGCCCGCGCCACCTCACAGGCGGCCACGGTGGCGCCCACGCGCATGCCCACCACCACCACCCGCGCCGCGCCGGCCTGGCGCACCAGTCGCACCGCCCGGTGCACACTGTCCATCCACGCCTCGACCCGCCCGGGGTCGTCCTGGCTCCCGGCCGAGTCCCCGGTCCCGTCGTAGTCGAAGCGCAGCGCGGCGACCCCGACCGCGGCCAGACCCTCGGCCAGATGACGAAAGGCTCGCCGCGCGCACACCCCCTCGAGGCCGAGCGCCGGGCACAGCACCGCCGCACCCCGCACCACGCCGTCGTCCGGGGTGTGCAGCCATCCGAACAGCGGGCGCTCGCTCGGACCGAACCACACCGCCCGCGCCGTCACCTCTCGTCCCCGCCCACGTCGACGACCGCGCTAGGCGACGACGAGGCGCGCCGTCGTCTGCGCGTTGAGGGCGCGCACGAGCCCGGCCGGAGCCCCGCCGTCGCCACCGCACCCGTGCAGCGTCAGGATCCGGGTGGCGCCGGGCGGGAGATGGAACCACGAGTCCGACGGCCGGAAGCCGGGGACCTCGACGACCACCCACTGGGCGAACCGTCTCGTCGTCACCGTCAGGGCCCAGGCCCCGTCCTCCCCGGCGAGCGCCGTGGCCGCCAGGCCGATCTCGGACTCGACGGGACGCTCGAGACCCGACGGCAGATGGACCACCTCGCTCACGACGCCCCCCTCGCCGTCACGCAGGGCGACGGCGATGACATCGTAGGGCGCAGGTCCGTAGCGGTAGGCGTAGCTCAGGTCGCGGAAACCGTCGAAGAGCCCACCCATCTCCAGCATCACCTGTCCCCGGGCGGGGATCTCCACGGCCCGGACCGCCTCCTCGAGGCGCAGCTCGCCGCGGGCGAACAACTCGACCGTCACTTCGCCGGCGACGGCTCTCGCGGTGTCGTTGACGACATGGATGTGCAGCCCGTTCAGGCCTTCGTCGCTCACCACCACGGCCACGGGGGCGAGCACCCGCCGCAGGCTGAACCACGGTGCCTTCGGTCGCCCGAGCGCGTCGATGACGCCCCAGCCCGCCCCCGGCACCAGGTCCCGCAGGGCCACGACGAGACCCCCGGCGCACGTCGACCCCGCCCGCCGCCATTCGCCGAAGGCGCCGGCCAGCAGCTCGGCCACCACCGCCCGCCCCAGGTCGAGCGCCCTCTCGGCGTCGAGGTAGCGAAGGATGTGGGGGTCGACCCCGAGCAATTGCCGGACGTAGTAGTCGCGGACGTCCTCGAGGTCCCACGACCGCCCCGTGTCGTGGTGCACGGCGCGCTTCCACCGCGGATCGTGGCCCGCTCCCATCGCACCGCCCCACGCCTCCTCCACGGTCTGGCGTTCGGGCGGGGTGGCGAAGGCCATGCCCTCGCTCATGAAGCGGATCCCCGAGCGCCGGGCGTCGTCGGGCGCCCGCAGGTTGGACCCCACCCCCCAGTAGTGGCAGTCCCCGGCGTCGGGCTGGAAGGGCATGTCACCCCCCGTCGGGCTGGACGTCACATACGGCACCCCCGGCAGCCGCTGCGCGGCGAGCGCCGGGATGGTCTGCTCGGTGAGCGCACACCGCTGTGCGGCGCGCGGGAGCCCGAACATGGCCGCCTGTTCCTCGATCTCCTGCCCGCCGCAGAGCACGGCCAGCGCCGGCCGGCCCCCCAGCCGGCCGAAGACGTGCTCGAGCTCGTCCACCACGGCGGCGGCGAAGTCCTCGTCCTCGGGCGGATCGGTGTAGCCGAGCATGCAGTCCTGCCACACCATGATCCCGAGCTCGTCGCAGAGGTCCCAGAAGCGGTCGTCCTCGTAGACCGTCCCCCCCGGGATCCGCACCATGTTCATGTGGGCCAGGACCACGAGCTCCAACGTGGCCCGCAGCTCGTCGTCGGTGGCGTGCAGGCCCACGGGGTCGACCGGCCACCAGCAGGCGCCGCGGCAGAACACCGGCAGTCCGTTCACCACCACCGTGAAGCCCCCGTCGGTCCGGTCGAGATCCACGGTCCGAAATCCCACCCGCCCGGCGTCGACGGTCTCGTCGCCCACCTCGACGGTGACCCCGTAGAGGGGTCGGGGGCCATGGGTGTGCGGCCACCACCGCTCGACGCCCGGCACCACCAGCTCCCCTTCCACCACCAGGTCGTCGCGCTCGACGCGCACGGCCACGGGGCCCTCGGCCCCGTCCCCGGTGTGCCCGTCCGCGCCGTCGACACGGCGCACCCGGACCCGCGCCGCTCCGGGGGCATCGGCCATCCCGGCGAGCCGCACCATCACCGACACCACCCCGGTGTCGCCGTCGCCACAGCGGGCCCCCACCCGGCGGGCCACCACCCGCCCGGGCACGGTGGGCTCGAGACGCACCGGCCGCCAGGGACCGACGGGCGCCGGGGTGACGGCCCATCCCGGTTGACGCCCGAGGACCGTGGTCCGGAACCACCGCAGCCCCTGATGGTCGACCATCTGCGTCTTCCACCGAGGCCGGGGCCGGCGCACGCCGAGCAGCGGCGCCAGCGCGGCGAAGCGCACGACCAGGTCGTCGTCGCGGCCCACGGCCCCGAGATCGACGTACTGGGGGACGAACATGTTCTCGCTGTGCAGCACGTGGGCGCCGCCGAACCACACGTCGGCGACGGTGGCGAGCCCCTCGAACGTCAGTGTCCACCCGCCGTCGCCACCGGCGGGGACCCGGCACCGGAACCACCAGTCCCAGGCGTCGATGTCGACGTCGCCGTCGTGGAGCGCGGTCGGCCCGGCGGCGAGGGCTCCGGCCGCGGTACCCGGCACGCCGGCCGCCATCCACGGCCGGGGGAGGCCGTCGAGCTCGACGGGCGTGGCGGCCTCACCGGGAGCGGTCCGGCAGCACGACCACGACGCGCCCAGCAGCAGGTCATGTCCCATAGCGCTCCACCAGCGCGTCCATGGCCGTGGCCCACCCCTGCTCCAACTCGGCGAACGGGGCGGCCAGATCGACGCGGCGCCCCCGGGCGGCGCGGGCCAACGCGAACTCGAGTCCCTTGGCCGTCGCCGCCATGGCACCGAAGGCGTCGGCCGCCTTGTCCAGACCTCCCCCGTCGCGGGCGTCGAGCCACGAGACGAACGACCCCGCCATCTCGGCGTTGGCCCCCGCCTGCCGGCAGGTGGCGAAGGCGTAGGGGTGGAAGACGGCGTCGCCCTCGGAGGCGAGCCACTCGAGGTCGGACTCGAGCCGCCCCCGCAGCCGCGTCATCGGGTTCGTCGCCGGCCGGCGACCGAGGTGGTCGGCGGTGAGCGCCACCACCGTCTCGAGCACACGCCGGTCGTCGTCGTGACGCACCCGGTCGAGCTTCACCATCTCCACGTAGGGCAGCAGGATCCGCGGGTCGCGTCCGTGGGGAAGATAGAAGATGCCGTCGAAGTCGTCGCCCCCGAGCTCGAAGTACCCGGCGTTGTGGAAGTAGCCGAGCCGCCGGTTCCGGCGGTCGAGCATCTGCATCACCACCCCCGTCTTGGCGTGGTCGAGCCCGTAGGTGATCCCGGCCGTGTCGGGCAGATACCAGGCGTCCACCTCGACGGTGAGCAAGTGACCCTGGGCCAGGTGGTCGGCCAGGTGGTCGATCACCGGCCGCCACACGTACATCTCGGCCACCTCGAGCCCGAACAGCACCCGCAGGTCCTCGAGGGGGAACTTGAACAGCGACCAGTGGTCGCCGTCGAAGTCGGTGCTCAGCGTCCCCGGGAGGGCGGCCACCGGATCGAGGCCGAGCACGTGGAGGACCTCGATCATCATGTCCTGCCAGCAGTTCGTCTCCGTCCAATTCCGGTCGGGGGCGTGCAGCGGATGGGGCGCGTAGGTGGCCGGGTCCAGATCGAAGATCTGCTCTCTCATGACGGCCGGCTCACGACGAGGGCGGCGTCACGGCCACAACCGGGCCCGGACTTCGGCCGGCCACGACGCCGGGTCGAGCCCGTGCCGGTTCAGCAGCGCCAGCGCGGTGCGGTCCACCCCGACGGCGAAGCAGGCCGAGTGGGCCACCTCCCCGTCGGCCGACGAGATCCCGAAGGTCAGTCCGAAGTGGTCCTGATGACGGTTGACCGACGAGATGGCCGTCGGTGACTCCGTCGAGGTGATCGGGGTCACGAATTCGAGCTTCAGCGCCTCCTCGCGTTGATTGGCGGCGAGCACCCGCCCCACCCGCCCGAAGAACGGGTCGTTGGCCACCACGACCTCGATGTCGAGACCGAGACTCTCGAGCATCTCGGTCCCCCGCTTCACCCACACGTCGCGGTGGGCGGTGGCGCCCTCGGGGTCGCCGACATAGACGAACTCGTGCATCCGGAACGCCAGCATCCGCGCCGGATCGGCACTGGGCTCGTGACGGAAGCACCACCCCTGCACCTCGAAGCGCCGCCCCCCGGCCGGCAAGGGACCATCGGTGCACAGCGGGTAGACGGGATGGCAGGCGGCCGGTCGCAGCACGACGTCGGCCGGTTCGAGGACTTCGACCCAGTCGTGGCCCGCGTCGACCAGGGCGAGCAGCCGGGCGTGCAGCTTGTCGTCGCCCCGGAAGGTGTGGACGGAGCCGGTCAGGTCGGGGAACGACTTCAGGTAGTCGGTCCGCTCCAGCAGCCAGCGCGGGATCACCGGCGGGAAGTGCACGGACAGGGCCCGGTCGTCGACACCGGTCCGCGTGGTCAGGCCGATGATCCCCGAGATGATCTCCTCGTAGGCGAGGGACCGCCCGTACAGGCCCTCCACCCCGGCGTCGAGAACCAGGCCCGAATCGAGGAGCCGGCGGCGGAAGGTCCCGAAGGTGTCCTCGGCCACCGCCTCAGTCCTCCTTGTGGACGAGAAGCATCTGGGCGTTGTTGGCGATGATCCTGTCGTTGTTCACCATCACGGCCGCCCCGTGGGCGTCGCGCAGCAGCCGACCCAGGCTGTAGGGCGAGTCCTCCCGGTAGCCCGAGATCCCGCAGATGGTGAGGGCCTTCCCCACGATGTCGACCACCAGCGTGGAGGAGGAGACCTTGAGCGAGTTCATGGCGATGGCGAACCCCATCCCCGACAGCGTCTCCAGGTCGTCGTACACCTCGTCGTAGTTCCGGGCCGCCCCGTGCACGAGCGCTTCCATCTGCTGGTAGACGGTCATCAGCTCGGCCAGACGGACCGCGGCGGGCGACGTCACCCCGGGGTTCTTCCTCGCCTCGGTCCGCACGAACCGCCGGGCCCGGTCCACCGCCGCCGAGGCCAGGCCCAGCCACACCGAGCTCCACAGGACGTGGGACACGGGCAGCATCGTCCGGCTGGCGATGTCGGCGAAGGGATCGTCGAGCACCTGCCGGACGTCACCCTCGGCCTCGAGCGTGAACCCCAGACTGCATGTCCCGCGCAGTCCGAGGGTGTCCCACCCGCTCGTGGCCTCGAGCGTCAGACCCGGTGGGGTGCACAGCACGAGCACCTGGTCGCTCGGCGGGCTCTCGGGGGACCGCCGGGCCGTGGCCAGCACCCCGTCGGCGCTCTCGCCGTAGGAGATCACCGGCGCCTTCTTCTCCAGCGTGAACCGACCGTTCTGCCGTTCCACGGCGCAGACGCTGGTCCGGATGTCACCACCCACACCGATCTCGGTGGTGGCCGAGGCCAGCAGGAGCTGGCGATCGACGAGCCCCCGCTGGTAGTCGCGCAGGAACTCCGATCGCCCGTGGCGCACGAGACACGCCACCTGCATCTGGTGCATGGCGTAGACCATGGCCGTGGACCCGCAGTGCCGGGCCAGGGCACCCACGGCGTCCGCCACCTGTCCGATCCGCACCCCCTCGCCGCCGAGCTCGGTCGGTACCAGCACCGACAGCAGCTGCGCGGCGCGCAACGCCTCCACGGCCTCAGAGGGGAAGCGCGCCTTGCGGTCGACGTCGTCGGCGGCCGGCCCGGCCACCTCCGCACCGATCCGGCCGGCCTCGTCTACCAGGCGGTCTCCACTGTCCGACGTCATCGGCTCTCTGTGCGCTCGGTCATGGGGCCCGTCACTCCGCCGGCGCGCCGACCAGAGAGGCGAGCGCGGCGCTGATGGCGGACACCGACTCGAAGGTGGTCTTGCGCAGCATGCTCTCGGGGAACTCGATGTCGAACGTGTCCTCCAGCGCCAGCATCACACTCACCGACGCGTGGGACGTCATCCCCGCCTGATAGAGATCCGCCCCATCATCGAGCGAGCTCATCTCGACGGGGAGCCGCGCGTGTTCGGACAGGATCTCGCGGATCTCGCTCTCCATCGCTATCGCTCCTCGTCCCCGTCGCCGTCCCCCCGGCTGCCGGTGACGCCGTTGCTGCCGGTGGCGCCGTTACCGCCGGTGTCGCCGTCGCACACGGCCACCACCACGGCGGCGGCCATGCCCCCCTCATGGGTGAGGCTTACGGCCAGATTGCTGATCCCCTGTTCCCGGGCCATCCGGGCGGCTTCGTCGGTCAGGTGGAGCGCGCACCACCCGGCCGGATCACGCCTGACCTCGATGGACCGCCAGTCGGGTTGGTGGGCGACAGGCCTCAGCACCTTGATGGTCGCCTCCTTGGCGGCGAAGCGGGCGGCCAGCCCGGCGGCGACGACCGAGGGCGTCCCCTGGCAGCAGGACACCTCGTGGGCCGTGTAGACCCGCCCGACATACCGGTCTCCGAAGCGGGCCACGGACTCGGCCACGTGCGCGACGGGCACCAGGTCCGTTCCCACCCGCAAGGCGCCAAAGATCTCGTCCACCGTTCCTGCCTGGTCCCATCGTCGACGAAAGAACACCGGGCGCGCTGGCCCGACGCACGCATCACGAAATGTATCGTCAATTCCTGGGATTCCTGGAGCGGCGGACCCGCCCGCGACCCACTGCGCACACCACCCTCGGGGCCGGTCACACCCTCCGGTCGACACCTCCGGCCCTGGTGAGACACCAGGGCCCGCCCGTCACCGCCCCGACCGGCCCGTCACCGCCGTCGCGGCTCCGGTGTCGAGAACCGTCGGGACCGGGCCTGTCTATGTCTGGGCGCGGCGGCGGTTGCGGTTCCGCCGGAGAAGCGCGCCACCGACGAGAAGGGCCCCGACTCCCCCCGCCGTCAGTTCCTCGACGTCGGCTCCGGTGAACGGAAGGCTCCCGCCTGACGCACCGGTCGACTCCGCGGCGGTGCGGGCACCGATACCCGACGACCCGGACGACGCGCCGGACGATCCCGGCCGACGCGAGCCTCCGGACGACTTCGTCACCGGCGGACGACCGCCTCCGTGGTTACCGCCACCGCCGCCCGACGTCTGCGGCGCCGTCGTCGGAGGCGTGCACCCGGTGTAACAGGTGGCATCGGCGTTGGCCGTCACGGTGGGGATGCCCACAACGGCGAGAGTCATCATCGCGATACCGAGTCCCCGACCGAGCGTTTTCGTTGTCATACCCTTCTTCCTTCGTCCCCACCAGTCGTCTGTCGTTGCGTCTGGTGGATCGTCCCGTCTCTTCGGTCGACTTGTCGACAATGGTCTTGAAAGTCGCACCGCGCCCGGTCGGCAGCGTCAATCTACGTTGTCGCGCGCGCCAACGCGTACATACCCGCGCCGCGCGATCGCGCGCTGTGGACCGTTCCGGCTGGGTCTCGCGTTTCCTGTGGAGATCGTTGTGGAAAGACCTGGGGATGACGTTGTGGACTATCAGCACAATGTCCGATTTGTCCGCGTTTCCACGCACCTGGTGAGCAGGGCGCGACGCATCGTGCCCTCCGGTCTATTCGTCGCGTGGCACCGCGTCGCGGGCAAAAAATTCGCCGCGTCGCCAGAGGGTGTCCTGACGACGCCGTGCGCGTCGGGAGGTCGACGAACCGACGGCGCGTCGCCCTTGTCCCTGTCGTGACCCGACGTGTCCGTGTTGCGCGTGTTGCTGCTGTGACGTTGCTCGGTGGCCACCCAGCCGTCGCCGGCCACGTACTGCTTGATGACCTTGGCCGGGACACCGACGGCGACACAGTGGTCGGGAAGCTCGCCCACCACGACCGACCCGGCGCCGACGGCGACGTTGCGCCCGATCCGCGCGCCGGGGAGCACGATCACTCCCGTCCCGAGCCAGCTCCCGGAGCCGACGGACACGCTGGACTCCACCGGCCACTGCCGACCGATGGGAACGTCGGGATCGGCGTAGGCGTGGTTCTGGTCGGTGATGTAGACGTAGGGCCCGGTCTGGATGTCGTCGCCGATCTCGATGCAGAAGTGTCCGACGATGTAACTACCCTGGCCGATGAGGGTCCTGTCCCCGATGGACACCACCGGATCACTCACCATGTCCTGGCCCGGCGCCATTCCGGCCGTCAGCGACACGTGCGGCCCGATCATGGTGTGCGACCCGATCCGGATCCACCGCTCGTTGTAGATCGCCCCCGGTGGAAAGGCGATCAGGCTGCCTTCTCCGAAGGCCCCGAACCGTCTTCCCCGTCGGTCGTCGGGGCCGATGGCACCCAGCTGGCTCACCCACGTCCACGTCGTGTCGATGGCGGCCGAGGCCATCCTCCGGAGCCACGGCGGGACCTGCTGCGGCGTCACCACCGTGGGCACGCTACTGCCGGTCCCGTCTCCGGCGCCTCCCGCCGGGGTGTCGCGAACCGTCGTCAGTCCACCCGACCGAAGACGAAGACGTCCGCCACGTAGGCCAGAGTGAGCGGCGCCTCGATTTCCGCAGCCACGGCGCGGACACGATCGAGGAACCGGGAGCGGTCGTCGGCGGCGAGGGCGGCGATGAAACTGATCGACGCCACACGGTCGGCGACCCCTTCCACGTCGACCGGTTGCCGCCACGACCAGTGGAACTCCTCCCCGGTGGCGAACAGCTCGCCGTCGTCGAAGACGTGTCGCCACTCGCCGGTGTTGTACGACGGCGTGTCGCCCCGCAACGGCTCCATCAGCTCCGTCAGGGCGGCCTGCAGGGGATCGGACACGTCGCGGTAGTTCCATATGAGGCCGAGTCCTCCACCGTCGCGGAGAACACGGTGCATCTCGGCCAGGGCGACGTCCGTGGCGAACCAGTGAAAGCCCTGGGCCACCGTGATGGCGTCGACCCGGCCGTCACCGAACGGCAAGGCCTGGGCCACCGCCCCCACCACGGACACCGCCGCTCCCTCACCGGCGGCCGGCACCGTGTCCGCCAGCGTCCGCCGCATGGCCGCCACCGGCTCCACGGCGATGACCTGCGCACCGCTCGCCACCAGGTCGCGGGTGAGCTTGCCGGTTCCCGCGGCCAGATCGACAACCCTCCGCCCGGGTCCGAGCCCGAGCTCGTCGGCCAGCCACGTCACCGCCTCGGACGGATACCCGGGACGGGAGTGCTCGTAGACGGTGGCCGCCCCCTCGAACGCGGTCGCCGCCTCGTGCACCCCCGCGATCTTCACCTCACCGTCCTATCCCGCTTTCGTCCCGCGGGCCAAGGTGGCCGGCATCATCTCCGGTGGTGGCGAGACCGGTCCTGCGCTGCGGTGGAGCACTTTTTCTCACTGGTGGTGACGAACTGAGACGCTGAGGGTCACACAGGGGGACGGGGGTCAGGAGGTAGCCTCGCCCTCAATCGGGTCCCGGGCCCAGGGGCGTGGGCACCCGACGCCTCGACGTGGCGGGCGCCGCCACGAACCGGACGCCAGGCCGTAGGAGGGGGACATGCCCGACGACACGATCCCCGATGGGACAGACGACACGAGCGATGAACCTGAGCTCGACGCCACGCCTCTGGCCGGCACTCCGAGCGTGACATCCGAGGAACCCGGCTCGGCCGCGGGGGCCGACGACGCCACCTCGGTGGTGAGCGCGGCGGCGCCGGCTGGAGATGACGACGCCACCTCGGTCGTGGGCGCAGCGCCGGCCGGAGATGACGACGCCACCTCGGTCCTGGGGACGGCGGCGGCGACGGACGCGACCGGGGCCATGGAGGCCACCGACGCCAGCGGAGCCGGCTCCACCGACGCCGCGGCCACGGGGTCCGACGGCGGGCCTCGTCACGCCAAGCGGACGGGGATGAGCCGGACCTGGATGATCGCCATCGTGGCCGCCGTAGTCATCCTGGCCGGCGCCGGCATCGCCCTGGGACTTTCGTCGGGCGGCAAGAAGGCCGACCCCAACCGCTCGCACACCGGTGCGGCGCCCCTGATCACGGCGCCCGCGGGTCCCGACTGTCCCCTCACCGGACAGCCCCCCGCCGGCGGCCGGGTCCCGCAACGGCCGGCGCTCGCCATCAAGGTCGACAACTACCCCACGGCGCGACCGCAATCGGGCCTCACCGACGCTGACGTCGTCTTCGAGGAGCCGGTCGAAGGCGGCATCACCCGGCTGGTCGCCGTGTTCCAGTGCCAGAGCGCCAACCTGGTCGGACCGATCCGCTCGGCGCGCGCCGTCGACGCGCCGATCCTCGACCAGTTGAGCAAACCGCTCTTCGTCCATGCCGGCGGGATCAATCCGGTGATCGGGCTGATCGAACGGGCCAACCTGATCAACGACGATGTCTTCACCCACGCCTCCATCATCCAGCACCCGTCGGGACGGTACGCCCCCTACGACACCTACACGTCGACGGCCGCGGCATGGGCCCTCCAGGCGAACGACACCACCCCACCGGCCCCTCTCTACACGTACTCGGCGATGGTCCCGACGGGCACACCGGTGGGATCGCTGCACATCCCCTTTGCGGGAACCAACGACAACAGCTGGACGTGGAGCCCGATCAACGGACAGTGGCTGCTGTCTATCGGCGGGGTTCCGGCCAACGTGGCCGACGGCGGAACCCGGATCGGCGTGGCCAACATCGTGGTGCAGACGGTCCACGTCACCTACGGCCCCTGGCTCGAGAACAGCGAGGGCGGTCTCGAGGTCCAATCGCAATTGATCGGGAGCGGGCCGCTCGCCGTCTTCCGCAACGGCGAGGAGATCACCGGCACCTGGCAACGCGGACCCTTGGCCGCGAACACCAGCCTCGTCGCCGCCAATGGCTCCACCATCGCCCTCGATCCGGGCAAGACCTGGATCGAACTCGTACCGTCGGGGATTCCGGTGACGACGGCGGCCCCCGTAGCCGGCACTCCCTGAAGCGCTCTCCTGGACCGTCGATTCTTCCGCGAGACGCCGAGCTCACCGCTAGGCAAAACAGGCCGGCGGGGGCGTTATGACGACAACCGCTTCTGGCCTAGACAAAGCATAGAGCCGTCCACCGCTGGCGATCGGATCGAACACGTCAGTTGGTTCTGTCGCCCGTATCACGCCCGAACCCGGGTCGGTACAGGCGAGGCTGGTCACAGCCGACAGCCAGAGGACACCCTCGCTCACGCCGGAGCCGACACCCATGATCTGGTCAAAGGGCCCCAGTCCATTGTGTTGGCCGGGTCGAACGATGGTGCTCAGATCTGCGCTGGACAACTCCAGCGCGGGGCCGGCCATGCCCGTGCGGAAGGACACCCACACGCCTCCTTCTGTGGCCGCCACCGTGCCCCCGGCGATGGCGCCCCGTTGATACGAGCGGACCAACTGCTGTCCCGTACGAGCGTCGTACTCGGTCACCGCCATGCCGTACTGACCGGGAGTCTGCCCACCCGTGTACAGCAGTGCCCCGGTCGGATCAGTCGACATGGAATCGATCTCGTTTCCCGTCTCGATCTCGTTCTCGACTACTCCGGTCGACGGATTCAAGGACCACAGTTGCTCCCCGTCAGCCACCCAGAGTGGACCGCCGATGGTGGCGGTGAGAACGGGAACGGGCGAAAAAGACGTGTTGTCCGTGACCGTCAGGAAGCGCTCGCCCTCCACGGCCATAGTGGAAGGATCGAGCTGCATCACCCGTGCCTCGGCCCCCACCTGGAGGACGATCCAAACCCATCCCCCTGTGACCGTGAGAGCGGGATCGCCCATGGTTCCGGACGTCGCCGCTCCGTGAATCATCTGTCCCGAGGTCAGGTCGTACCGGGTGGGAGTGACGATCGTCGGGTCAACCGGCGCCGGACCGGGAAGAGCCAGCCAATAGAGGGCTGAGCTAGTGGGTGCGATGTCCTGGACCACCCCCGTGCCCGGGATGGTTCGAAACGCCCAAAGGCCTGACGACGGGCTGACCGTTGTCGGCGGGACAGAGCTGGAGGGCGCACCAGCAACGGCCATGGTGGTCGGCGTCATGGTGGCTGTTGACGCTGCCGACGTCAGTCGCCCTGGTCCTCCGGTGCAGGAGGCAAGACAGATCGTCATGACGATCAACGCAGTGGTCAGGCCACTGCGAGAAGCAGCCATGGCAACGACCTCCCATGTCACCCGTTACTACGCAGGAGAACCTGGTTCGGTTGTCGCCCGAAGACCGGCGAGCCTTCCCGCATGGACGGCGCCGGTGAACCCGGTACCGCTCATGCGGGGAGGTCGCGAATGTCAGCCCTTCAGCGAGATGGGGGCGTCGTCGCTGTCCACGGTGGCACCGTTGACGTTGCCGTCGCTGTGGGCGGCCACGCCCACCTCCGCCCCCGCCGGCAGAACGACGGCCGCCAGTTGGCTGCGGATCTTCTCGTTGATCTCGATCATGAGCTCGGGGGTCTCCCGCAGGAACTGCTTGGCGTTCTCCCGTCCCTGGCCGAGTTGCTCACCTTCGTAGGTGAACCACGCCCCCGACTTCTTGATGAAGCCGAGCTCCACGCCGACATCGAGGAGAGAACCCTCCCGGCTGATGCCGGTGCCGTACATGATGTCGAACTCGGCCACCTTGAACGGGCTCGAGCACTTGTTTTTCACGACCTTCACCCGGGTCCGGCTCCCGATCACGTCGACCCCGTCCTTGATCGCCTCCACCCGCCGGATGTCGAGCCGGACCGAGGCATAGAACTTGAGGGCCCGACCTCCGGGGGTCACCTCGGGGTTCCCGTACGAAATTCCTATCTTCTCCCGCAACTGGTTGATGAAGAGGGCGATGGTGTCCGACTTCGACAGCGTGCCCGTCAGCTTGCGCAGGGCCTGCGACATGAGCCGCGCCTGGAGGCCGACATGGGCGTCGCCCATGTCGCCTTCGATCTCGGCCCGGGGCGTCAGGGCGGCGACGGAGTCGACGACGATCACGTCGAGGGCACCGGAGCGGATCAGCATGTCGGCGATCTCGAGGGCCTGCTCTCCGGTGTCGGGTTGGGAGATCAACAGATCGTCGATGTTCACGCCGATGGCGGTGGCGTAGACGGGGTCCATGGCGTGTTCGGCGTCGATGTAGGCGCAGATGCCGCCGTTGCGTTGCGCCTCAGCCACCACGTGCATGGCCAGGGTGGACTTGCCCGAGGACTCGGGTCCGTAGACCTCGACGATCCGGCCCCGGGGCAGTCCTCCGATGCCGAGGGCCATGTCGAGCGCCATCGCACCGGTCGGGATGGACTCGATGCCCATGTTGAGGTTCTCCCCCATCCGCATCACCGAGCCCTTGCCGAATTGCTTCTCGATCTGACTCAGAGCCACATCGAGCGCCTTGTCACGTTCCATTTCTTTCGCCTCTCTTCGTTGTGCGTATCACCGGGTTCGTCGCTCCGACCCGGAGGACCATACGAAGGGGTTGTGTCGGTCCCCTGGCTGACTTACAGGACTGTAGTTGGCGAACAGGTGTTCGTGCGGGATCTTTTCACGACCCCAGGGGGACCCGGGCCACGACGCCGTACTGCGACCCGCCGGGGCCGAGAGTCGACGACATCAGGGCGATCTCGTCGACCGCCCATTCGGCGCTGACGGGGGTCCCGGCCAGGTTGGCCGGCCCCTCCTGGCCCCGTCGGACCCGGGCCAGGGTCAGGTGGCCGGCGAAGGGCGGCTCGTCGAGACCCTCTCCCCACGATGCCGTGGCGGCCGCCACCGCCTGGGCGGCGGCGTCGAGCCCGGTCACCGGGACGTGCAGGATCCGCCGGCCCCGGAACCAGGCCGTGGCCATCCCCAGCTGGGCCTCGACGTCGTCGATCTCGGCGTCCCGCAGCATCGTCGGAACGTCCTTCAGCGCCTCGGCGACGGCGGACGGCGCCTCCACCTCGCCCAGGAAGCGGAGCGTGACGTGCCACTGGTCTTCCGTCGTCCACCGCAGGCTGGCCAGGTCCGGACGCGGGAGGTCACGGACCAGCTCCGTCACATCGGGCGGGAGCGACACGGCGACGAACAGACGCACCGGCACAGTCTGTCGGACCCGCCCGCCGAAACGGACGACGATGAACGGGCGACGATGAATCAGACGACAATGCGAGGGTGAGCCCGTCATCGATCGAAGCCGTCCTCGGGGACATCACCGACCAACAGGTGCATGCCGTCGTGAACGCCGCCAACTCCCGGCTGGCCGGAGGCGGGGGCGTCGACGGAGCCATCCACCGGGCGGCCGGTGCCTCCGAGCTCCACGCCGCCTGCGCCGCCCTCGGAGGGTGCGAACCGGGGGACGCCAAGGCCACGGCCGGCTTCGGGCTGTCGGCGTCGTGGATCATCCACACCGTCGGCCCGATCTGGGCCGGGGGGCGGTCAGGCGAGGCCGCGGTCCTGGCGTCGTGTTACCGGCGTTGCCTGGCCGTGGCCGACGATCTCGGAGCACGATCGATCGCCTTCCCGGCCATCTCCACCGGCGTCTACGGTTACCCGCCCGACCTGGCGGCGCAGATCGCGGTGTCCACCGTCTCCTCGGTGGAGTCGGACGTGGAGATCATCCGTCTCGTCGCCTTCGACGGCGAGACCCACGAGCTCTACGCGCAACTGCTCGGTTCCGGTTGACACGAGATCCGGCTCAGTCGCTGAGCCCCCGGAGGTAGTCGCTGATGGGCGGTTGTTCCTCGCCGCCCAGGGCGTCGAGAAGGCGATGGAGGTTGTCGACACCCTCCGCGCCCAACTCCTTACGCAGCTGGCGCTCGATACCCCGGGCCGCCTTGCGTTGGGCGGCGAGATAGTCGGTGGCCCGGGGTGTCAGTTCCACGATCTTCTCCCGGCCGTCGGAGAACGACGCGGTGAGCGTGACGTACCGGCGGTCATGGAGCCGGGCGACGATCTTGCCCGCCCCCTGGCGGGTGATCCCCAGCTCGCGTCCGATCTCCGAGATCGTCACCCCGTCCGAACGCGCGCAGATCCGCAGGACCCGTCCGTCGGGGAGGCGACGATCGTCGAAGCCCGCCGCCGCCAGTGCCTCGTCCAACCGGCGCTGGTAGCCGACCCACGCCCGGCGCAAGGTGGGCCCTAGACCCGCCTGTCCCGGAGACGGGACCGGATTGACAACCATGGTTGACATTCTAAACGCGGATGTCCGATACTTGGGCCCGATGCGCCGATTGATCACGCCGACGATGACCGCCGGTCTCGGTGTGGTCGTCGCCATGGCTCTCGTGTCCAGCGCGTGCAGCGGCCCACCGACCTCGTCGTCCCAACCGGTGGAACGGGTGGTCGGCGGGCCCACCGGCCACTACATCGTTCCCGTCGGTGTCCACAAGATCAAGCACGTGATCGTGATCATGCAGGAGAACCGGTCGTTCGACTCCTACTTCGGCACGTTCCCCGGGGCCGACGGCATCCCGATGAAGCAACGGCAAACCGACGGTGTGCGTGACCGATCCCGCCACCGGGTCGTGCGTGGCTCCGTACGTCGACCATGCCGACGTGAACGGTGGTGGACCCCACTCCGCACCCAACGCCACCGCCGACATCGACGGCGGCAAGATGGACGGCTTCATCGGACAGGCCGAGTCCGGGCAGGAAGGGGTGTCTCGATCCCACCGACCCGGCGTGCACGAACTCGGCCACGCCCGACGTGATGGGCTACCACACCGGGAGCGACATCCCGAACTACTGGACCTACGCCAAGGACTTCGTCCTCCAGGACCACATGTTCGAGCCGAACGCCTCGTGGAGCCTGCCGTCCCACCTGTTCCTGGTGTCGGAATGGTCGGCGTACTGCACCGCAGGACGGACAACCCGTCGAGCTGCGTCAACGCCCTGCAGACGAAACCGGCCGAGCGGCCGGCGGACGCCCCCGCCATCTACGGCGGCGCAGGCCGGCCCGAAGAACGGTGGCGGCAATCCGAAGCACGCCCGAGAAGAGCAAGGCGGCGAGCGGCCAGCCCATCTACGCCTGGACCGACCTGACCTACCTGCTGCACAAGTCGCACGTCAGCTGGGGGTACTACGTGGTGAGCGGGACCGAGCCCGACTGCGAGAACGCCGCCGCCGAGACCTGTCGCGCCGGTCCAGCAGAACGTCGAACACCCCCGGGATCTGGAACCCGCTGCCGTGGTTCGACACGGTGAAGGCCGACCACCAGCTGGGGAACATCCAGGACGTCGACCAGTTCTACGCGGCGGCCAAGCAGCGGCACCCTGCCGGCGGTCTCGTGGGTGGTGCCGTCGGGCGCGGTGAGCGAGCATCCCCCCGCCCCGGTGAGCTACGGGCAGAGCTACGTGACCAGCCTCGTCAACGCGGTGATGAAGAGCCCGGACTGGGACTCGACGGCCATCTTCCTGGCCTGGGACGACTGGGGCGGCTTCTACGACCACGTGGTCCCGCCCGACCGTCGACGAGAACGGCTACGGGCTCCGGGTGCCGGGCATCGTCATCAGCCCCTACGCCAAGCACGGGTACATCGACCACCAGACGCTGAGCTTCGACGCCTATGACAAGTTCATCGAAGACGACTTCCTCGACGGTCAGCGCCTCGACCCGGCCACCGACGGCCGACCCGACCCGAGACCCGACGTCCGCGAGAACGAGAAGATCCTCGGCAACCTGATCGGCCGACTTCAACTTCAACCAGAAGCCCCGCCGACCGGTGCTCCTGCCCGTCCACCCGAAGACCACGCTCACCGGCACGCCCCGACCGTCGCAGCTCTCCGCCGCGGCCACGGGCGGCGACGGGTAGGCCCTACTTGTAGATATCCATGAGCTCACCGGCGATCCGGCGGAGATGGTCCCGGACCTCCGGCGGTGCGAGGACCTCCACCGCGCCACCGAAGCCGGCGAGCTGGCTGGCGATCCTCTCGGGCGAGTAACTCCGCACCTCGACGGCCACCCGCCCGTCCACCTCCGCTCTGGCCACGGTCATCGGGGTGCCGAGCGCGGCCCGCAGATGCGGGACGATCTCGGCGTCGACCCGCAGCGTCGCCACGCTCGGCACCCGGTGCTCGTCCAGCGTGCTGAGGGTGGACCGCCACGCTTCCTCGAGATCGAAGTCCTCCGGTCGCTCGACCGGTCGGTCCGTCGCCATCACGGCGCGGACCCGACCGACCCGGAAGGTCCTCAATCCGCCGTCGGTGTTGGCGATCAGGTACCAGACCGTCCTCTTGGCCACCAGACCGAGCGGGTGGACGATCCGTTCCGTCTCGGTGCCGGTGCGCGCCGTGTACGAGAGGCGGACCTGCACGCCGTCGATGACCGCCTTCTGGAGGGTCCCGAGGTGGGCGGGGGGCTCGGCCCGGTGGTGGTCCCACCCGGTCGGGTCGAGTACCACCGCCGATGCCGCCGCCTCCGCCTCGGCCCGGAAGGTCTCCGGGAGGGCCCGGACGAGCTTGCGCAGCGCCGCCTTCACCTCGGGTGTCGCCGCCGACGGACCGGCGATGAGGAAGAGGGTCCGTACCTCGGCGCCGGTGAGGCCACTCAGGTCGGTCTTGGCTCCCCCTACGAGGGACCATCCGCCTCCCCGCCCGGACTGCGAATAGACGGGGATACCGGCCATGGCCAGTGCTTCGAGATCCCGGCGGGCGGTGCGCTCGGAGATCTCGAGCTCCTCGGCCAGCGCTGTCGCCGTCACCCGCCCCGCGCCTGGAGGATCAGGAGGGCGGCCACGAGGCGGTCGGCTCGCATGGCCCCACTATCGCGCTGAAACTGGCCAGAGGATGACCGGTTTAACCGGTCATGATGGGATGTGACGGGGGCGATCCCCCGCCGGAGCCCAGACCCCCGTGCCGGTGGAGCCGGCGGATCGGAGAAGAATCGGTCATGCCCATGAACGCACCACCCGCCGCCGACGAGCGCCAGGGACTGCTGGCCTTCCTGGCCCAGCAACGAGACCGCGGTCCGGAACGCCGCCTACGGGCTCACCGACGACCAGGCCCGGATGGCCACGACCGCCAGCAGCCTGAGCATCGGAGGGCTCGTCAAGCACGTCGCCGGTGCCGAGCGCGGCTGGATCGACAAGGTCCTCGGGTGCGACACGTCGGACCCGACCGACTACGCGGGCTATTTGGCCGGTTTCGTGATGGGTCCCGATGAAACCCTGGCCGGCCTCCTCGACGCCTACGAGAAGGAGGCCGAGCGGACCGACGCCACCATCGCCGGTGTCGCCGATCTGGGACAGTCGGTGCCGCTGCCGAAGGGTGTGCCCTGGTTCCCCGACGAGGCGTCGGTGCGCTGGGTCCTTCTTCATCTCGTCGAGGAGACCGCCCGCCACGCCGGGCACGCCGACATCATCCGGGAATGCCTCGACGGCGCCACCGCCGGGTCGCTGATGGCGGCGGCCGAAGGGTGGGAACCCACCCCGTGGGTGAAGCCCTGGGAGCCCGTCGCGTCATGAACGAGATCAGCGAGCGTCCGGCGGCGGGGCTCAGGGGCCGGCGATCAGGCGGCGGCGCAGCAGGTCGAGTGCGGTGATGGTGGCGTACTGGCGGACCCGGTCGCGATCCCCGGGAAGATGGGCCTCGAGCGACTCGGTCTCGGACCCGGCCCGCGACAGGCCGACGAACACCGTCCCCGGGGCCTGGTCCTCCTGGGCGTCGGGGCCGGCCACACCGGTGAGGGCGAGGCCCACGTCGGCGCCGAGCACGCGGCGCGCACCGTCGGCCATGGCCCGGGCCGCCGCCGCGCTCACCACGGGCCCCGCGGGGACGCCGAGGACGTCGTGCTTGACGTCGCCGGCGTAGGAGACGACGGACCCCCGGAACCAGTCGCTGGCGCCGGGCACACCCACCAGACGCGACGAGACCAGGCCGCCGGTCAGTGATTCGGCCAGTCCGAGCGTGAGTCCACGGGCCTTCAGACGGGCGCCCACCACCGACTCCATGGTGTCGTCGTCGAATCCGAAGACCGACTCGCCCACCAGGGAGACGACCTGCTCCTCCTCGGCGCGCAACAACGCCTCAGCGGCGGGCGTGTCGGGCGCCTTGGCCGTGATCCGCACCTTGATCCCCTCGATCCCGCTGGCCAGAAAGGCGATGGTGGGGTTGCCGGCGCCGGCGTCCAGCGCCGCGATACGGGGGGCGAGGAGCTCGGCCAGACCGGACTCGCTGTTTCCCCACGTCCGGACCACCCGGCTCACGATCACGGAGACGTCGCCCTGCTCGGCCATCCGACGACGCAGGTCGGGGAGCACCGCCCGCGTGAACATCTCGTACATCTCGTAGGGGACGCCGGGCAGGGCGTAGACGACCTTGTGGCCGACCGGGCAGATGAGCCCGGGTGCGGTCCCCAGCTGCTGGGGAATCGGCGTAGCCCGCTCGGGGACGTCGGCCTGGCGGCCGTTGCTCTCGGGCATGGCCCGTCCCCGCGACGAGAACATCTCGCCGATCCGCTCGAGAATGGCCGGGTCGCGCACCAGGGCCACGCCCATCACCTCGGCGATGGCGTCGCGGGTGATGTCGTCGTGGGTCGGGCCGAGGCCCCCGCACACCACCGCGCCGTCACTGCGTGCCAACGCGGTACGCAGGGCGAGCACGATCCGTTCCTGGTTGTCCCCCACCGCCTGATGGAAATGGGAGTCGACGCCGGCCAGGGCCAGTTGCTCACCGAGCCAGGCTGAGTTGGTGTCGGCGATCTGGCCGAGCAACAGCTCCGTGCCGACGGCCACCACCTCGATCCGCATCAGACCCGGGGGCGCCGCGCCGCGCGCCGGCCGTCGAGGAGATACTGCACTCCCGTGATCAGCGTGAAGGCCACGGCCACCCACATCGCCACCGTCAGCACGGTCCGGTGTGAGGCGACCGGCGGCGCCAGGGCCAGGAGGATGGCGATGCCCTGGACGAGCGTCTTGACCTTGGCCGACGTCCGCGCCGGGATCGAGATCCCGCGGCGCCCGGCGACCGCCCGGTAGACGCTCATCCCCACCTCGCGCGCGGCGACGAGGCCGACCGGCAGCCACAAGAACTCGCCCTTGGCCGCCAGGACGAAGAGGAGACTCAGAACCACGACCTTGTCGGCCAACGGGTCGAGGAAGGCTCCCGACCGGGTTGTCCCCTGGCGACGGGCCAGCCATCCGTCCACTCCGTCGGTGGCCCCGATGGTGAAGGCCACGGCGAACGGCAGCCAGCCCGCCCCCCGCATCGCCACCATGACCACCACCACCGGAGTGGCCAACAGCCGGGCCAGCGTGATCCCGTTGGCCGGCGTCATGAGGGCCGACGGACCGAACGTGAACTGCCGCACCCGTTCGCCGATCGGCGCCACCGCCGGAGGTTCGGACCGATCCGCCGGCACGTCGACCACCGGTGCCGTACCCGGGTCGGTCACCGGGCAACCGGTCCGGTCACCTCGGCCCACAGGTCGGGGCCCGCCGCGCCGGTGGCCACGACGTCGACGAGTCGGCCGGGCGCGATGGTCGTCGGCACATGGACGATGCCGTCGATCTCCGGGGCCTCGCGGTGCGAGCGGGCCACTCCGGGTCCGTCGACGAGCACCCGCATCGTCTCGCCCACCAGGGCGGACCGGCGGTCGGCCGTGATCCGGTCCTGGATCTCGGAACACTCGCGCAGGCGCTCGAGGGCCAGCTCCCTCGGAACGGCGTCGCCGAGACCCGCCGCGTAGGTCCCCGGCTCCTCGGAGAAGGTGAAGAACCCGGCCCAGTCCAGTCGTACCTCGGTCAGGAAACCGAGAAGGGCGTCGTGGTCCTCCTCCGTCTCGCCCGGGTAGCCCAGGATGAACGACGACCGCAGCGCGGCGTCGGGAGCGGCGGTGCGGATCCGGGCGATCCGTTCGCGCGAAGCGTGTCCCGTCGCCCCACCGCCTCATCCGCTCGACCAGCGGCCGCGAGACGTGCTGGAGCGACAGATCGAAGTACGGCACGCCGGTGTCCACGATCGTGTCGACGAGCTCGTCGTCGAGAGCCGACGGATACAGATAGAGAAGGCGCACCCGCTCGACCCGGTCGGCCACGGCCCGGATCAGTTCGACGATCGGTCGGGGGGTGCCCCGGGGCAGCGGGACCCGGTCCGGGGCACTGCGGTCGAGCCCCCACGAGGCCAGGTCCTGGGCGACGAGGACCACCTCACGCACCCCGTCACCCAGAGCGTCGACCTCGTCGAGCAGACGCGTCTGTGGGCCGCGAGCGCTGGCGTCCCCGAAACGACGGAATGGCGCAGAACCCGCACCGGCGGTCGCACCCCTCGGCCACCTTTATATAGGCCCACGGCGCGCGGGCCTCCGGACGGGGGAGATTCAACAGGTCGAAGGAGTTGCGCCGGCGCAAGGTGACCGGCACCCCGAACCCGGCGACGAGGTCGACCTCGGGCAGGGATTCGGAGAGCTCCGATCCGTAGCGCTCGGCCAGACACCCGGTCACCACCAGCCGGGATCCGGCCCGCCGGGCGTCGGCGAGATCGAGGATGGTGTCGATCGACTCCTGACGGGCCGCCTCGATGAAGGCACACGTGTTCACCACCACGAGGTCGGCATCCTCGGGTCCTGCGGCCTCCTCGTAGCCGTCGGCCACGAGGGTGCCGACCAATTTCTCGGAGTCGACCTGGTTCTTCGGACAGCCCAGGGTCTCCAACCAGTAGGTCTCGGACACCATGACAATCTACCGGGGTCGACCAGGGCGCCCCGGTGGGCAGACAGGACCACATTCGGCGGAGAGGGAGGGATTTGAACCCTCGGACCCAGTTTCCCAGGTCAACTCATTAGCAGTGAGTCCGATTCGGCCGCTCTCGCACCTCTCCAGGCACTATCATCTGACGGTAACAAACCCACCGTACCCGAACGGATCCTCCAGGTTGTCAGAGCCTACGAGGACGCTCGGAACGAGGGTGCGTGGTGACCGCAAGCGGTGCCAACGCTTTCCGGACGGACTCGATCCGTTCTTCTGAGTCCGGCCACAAGCCAACCCGGGCGATCCAGCCGTCCTGCCCAAGACTCGCTCCTGTCGACCTGATGCCGTCGATGTGGAACTCGTTCTTGAGACGCAAGATGATCTCTCGGGCAACGTCACCAGGACTCATCGTCGTTGCCGGTGGCCAGCAATCTCCAGGGTCAGACACGACCTCAGCGTACGCCGATGGCGAGCTTGGGATGAATTGCAAGTCAGGTCCTTCGCCGTCATGGCCGACAATTCAGAGATGGACTTGTGCGGAGGGCTCACCCGGTTCGCCCCCGTCGGTCGTGGCTTCAGTCTTTTCCCGCCATCGCAGCGGAGGTGGGCTCGATCAATGTGCCGACGCCGTGCACGAGGTACGACCGCAGGTCGTCTTGGGCCAGCGGTCGGGCGAACAGATAGCCCTGACCCTGTATGCAATCCTCGGCCCGGAGGTGCACGAGCTGCTCCACATCCTCGATCCCTTCAGCGACGGTATTGATGCCGAGCGCGGCGCCGAGCTGGATCAGGCTGTGCACCAGGGCTCTGGCCTGGTCAGAGGTCTCCATGGCGGCGATGAACGATTTGTCGATCTTCAGTTCGTCGATGGGAAGGGTGCGGAGGTGACTGAGCGAGGAGTACCCGGTGCCGAAGTCGTCGACGGCGATCCGCACGCCCAGTGCCTTGAGCTCCGTCAGGCGGGCGCGGGCGAGGTCGAGGTCGTCCACGACGCTGCTTTCCACCAGTTCGAGTGTCAACCGCCCCGGTTCGAGCCCGGACGCCGACAAGGCGCCGGCGACCGTGTCAATCAGGTCGGTCTCGTGGAGCTGCAGTGGCGACAGGTTTACGTGGATGGACAGTCCGGCCCGCTGTGCACCCGGGTGACGCCACCGGCTCGCCTCGGCGGTGGCTTCGTAGAGGACCCACGTATCGATCTCGTGGATGAGGCCGTTCTGCTCGGCAAGTGAGATGAATGCCGCGGGCGGAAGGAGGCCTCTGGATGGGTGCATCCACCGGACCAGGGCTTCGAATCCCATGATGTCCTGTGAGGCCAGGTCGAGAATCGGTTGGTAGAAGACCCGCATCTCGCCGCGTCCGACCGCACCCTGAAGGTCACCCGTCAGTTCGACGCGCTCCGTCAGTGCGGTCTGCATCGCCGTCTCGAACACGCAGACGTGGCCGGTGTGTTGACGCTTGGCCTGGTACATGGCGGCATCGGCGTAGCGGAGGAGCTCACCGGACGTGCGCGGTTCCTCCTCCGTGAGAGCGACGCCGATGCTCGCCTCTGGCAGCAACCTCCGTCCTGCGATGGTCACGGGCTTGCGGAGCATGTCGAGAAGGTGCTCGACCAGCTCGACGGTGGCCTTCTCACCGTTCACGTCTTCAAGGAGGAGGGCGAATTCGTCTCCACCGACCCTGGCGACCGTGTCTCCTCGTCGCACCGCATCGCTCAGACGCGTCGCCACCGTTCGAAGGAGCTCGTCGCCAGCCTCGTGACCGAGAGAGTCGTTCACCGACTTGAACCCGTCCAGATCGACAATCAGGACGGCATGGTTGGCGGAGAACGACCGCCGACGAGCGAGCGCGTGGTCGAGGCGCTCGTTGAACAGGGCCCGGTTGGCGAGACCGGTCAGGTTGTCGTGGAACGCCTGGTGCCGGAGCTCTCCGAGCAGATCCTCGTTCTTCGTCCGCTCGGACACCAACGCCTGTTGACCGAGGAGCTGGCCGGTGGCGACAAGGATGGCGACCAGCACGGCAATCCCGACCATGCTCAGGTCACGAAAGGGCTCATGCCGCTCGAGTACGAACACCAGAACGAAGACGATGGCCGCCGCCATGTAGGACATCCAGCTCGAACTGGCACGTCCCGGAGGTGGCCGAGGTTCTGGTGATGTCACCTTGGACTGGAGCGTACCGGCGATGGCGAAGATCAAGACCGCCGCCATGGCCACGATGTCGATGCGACTGCCCCCGCGGTACTTCCCGTGCAGGCCCAGGTAGCCTTCCATCGTGTCCGACACGACATAGACCAGGATCCCGACGGCGATCGTCCGCACCGCGTGTCGGGAGGAGGGGGCGACGCCTCGCTGGAGAGTTCTGACGGCGGCGATCAGCAGGATGAGATCCCCGAGCGGATAGACGATGGCGTACACGATGGCGTGGACCGAGTGACCTCTGCTCGTCGCCAGCGGGCCGGCGACTAAGTACCAGAGAACGGCTCCACCACTCAAGGCGATCGTCGCCGTGTCGAGGGTGAACAGCCACCGCCGGATCAGGTTGCGCCGGCCAGCGGCGAACCCGATGAGGCCGGCGAACAGGAAGACGTAGAAGACCACATCCGTCCCGTCAGGAGAGTCGGGACCGTGCCGGACGAACTCGTGATAGCCCTGGAGCAGGCCACCTACGAGGTTTCCGACCATGGCGACGGCGACGAAACCCCAGGACCAACACAACCGGTGATCATCTCGACAGCGCCTCGACGCCATGAACGCGGAGGCGAGGGCGAGCAGGTCGGCGGGGATGAAGAAGGCATCTCCGATGAGTGTCTGGTGAGCCGCTCCGCCCCATCGGGTGGCCTGCCAGAGCAGATAGAGCGCGAAGAGCGCGAACGCGATAACCGTCAGTGCGGGAGGCCCACGACCCAATGTGACTGCGGTCAAAGGAGGCGGGGTGCCCTGGTCCGGTGCCTGGCTCAGGTCCTCTGGCTGTGGACCGAGCCGGTCAGCCAACGAGGTTCGCTCCACCCTGGGGACATCGACGGCTCCGTGCCATGTCTGTAGCCTTTCGGCCTCTCACGCGTGCGAGGCACCCGCCGTCGCAGCTCGACTCAGCGGGCCACGCCTCGTCGTTGTGGTCGCACAACTCTGATAAGGAGGTGGTATGCAACTCGACCTCCACGTACCACGATTCACCTGGACGGGCGGACCGGCCTCGATCGGATCTACTTTGACGACGCTGGCCCTGACGGCAGAAGGCATCGGTGTCCGGACCCTGTCGGTCATGGACCACTGGTTCCAGATGGATGTGATGTGGCCGGCCGAGGAGCCCATGCTGGAGGGCTACACGACCCTCGGTTTCGTCGCCGCCAAGACCGAACGACTGCGCGTGCGACTACTCGTGAGCGGCGTCACGTATCGCCCACCGGGCCTGCTGGCCAAGACGGTCACCACGCTCGACGTTCTGTCCGGCGGCCGTGCCGAGCTCGGCATCGGCGCCGCCTGGTACGAGCGCGAGCACCGGGGGCTAGGGGTGACATTCCCTCCCACATCCGAGCGCTTCGAGCGCCTCGAGGAGGCGCTGCAGATCTGTGGCCAGATGTGGAGCGATGACAACGGGCCGTACCAAGGCAAGCACTACCAGTTGGCAGAGACCTTGTGTTCGCCGGCGCCGGTCAGCTCGCCGCGGCCCCGGATCCTCATCGGTGGCGGCGGTGAACGTAAGACGCTCCGGCTCGTGGCCAAGTACGCCGACGCCTGCAATCTCTTCGGCGACGCCGCCACCATCGCCCACAAGGTGGCGGTGTTGCGCGGTCACTGCGAGGAGGTCGGACGTGACCCCGCCCAGATCGAGGTCACGGCTCTCATCAACGTCGTCGACAATGCCGATGCGGACACCATCCTGGCGGAGGCCGAGTCCCTCGGTGCCGTGGGCGTGCAGACGGTCATGGCCCGGTCGACGACCCCTGAGCCGGCCCAATGGCTCGAAGAGGTGTGGGGCCCGGTCGTCCCGCGGCTGGCGACGGTGGGGCCCGCCTGACTCCGGCCACTGCGGGCCGTGCCAGACTGAACGGCGTCGGAGGGGAGCCCATGCGACCAGGTCACCAGGGTCGAATCACACGGGTTGCGGCTGATGCCACGGCCGAGGACGTCGTCGGCGCGCTCCGGGAGGACGGTGCCGTCATCGTCCACGATCTGCTCAGCCCGGGCGTCGTGAAGGCGATCAACGCGGAGGTCCAGCCCTTCGTCGACGTAGCCGACCCCGACATGCGACATCTCAATCCCGGAGTGCAGTTCTTCCACGCCCAGACCCGCCACGTCTCCGGTCTGGCCGGCAAGTCGCCCACCTTCGCGACCGACGTGATGATCCATCCGATTCTGATGGCGGTGTGCGACACCATCCTCGGACCGTCCTGTGCCCGCTATCAGCTCAATCTGGCCCACCTGCTGGAGCGTCTCCCCGGCGCCACCGATCAGTTCTGGCATCAGGACGAGATCGTGTGGAACCTGGTGCCCGAGCCCAAGCCCGAGCTGCAGCTGGCCTCGGTGATCGCTCTGGTCGACTTCACCGCTGACAACGGTGCGACGCGCGTCTTCCCGGGGAGCCACCGATGGGAGACGGGGCGCTACCCGACCGACGACGAGGCGGTTGTGGCCGAGATGCCCGCAGGCTCGGCGATCGTGTATCTCGGATCGACATTCCATGGCGGAGGTGCCCACCACGGCTCAGAGCCACGCCGCGGTGTTCACCTGTCGTACACGTTGGGTTGGCTACGCACCGAGGAGAACAATTACCTGGCCGTGCCGCCCGAGCTGGCCTGCCGCCTGCCCCGACAGTGCCAGGAGGTGTTGGGCTACGCCGTCCACGATGCCATCGAGCGTGGCGGCGGCTATCTCGGCATGCTCGATCTCCGCGACCCGATCGAGCTGTTCAACGAGGGCTGGACGGGCGCCACGCTCGGCCTCGCTCGAGGACCCCTCGGCCCTGACGCCGGTGTACCGGACCCTGCTGTACCGGATGCCGGTGTACCGGACTCGTGACCTCGAGCCCGGGATTGAGCGGGGACGGCCAAATGGATAACGGATCCCCTCTGTATCCCGACGTCGTGGGCCTGCTCGAAGGCCTGTGTAGCACCCGGGCGATCCGCCGCTACCGGGATGAGCCTGTCCCGGACCATGTGCTGCGCGACGTGTTGTTCGCTGCCACGCGGGCGCCGAGCGGCTCCAATCGTCAACCTTTCCGATTTCTCGTGCTCAGAGACGGTCCGAAGGCGGCGGCGGCCAAGGGACTCCTCGCCATAGCGGCACGCACGGCGTGGGGCTCGAAGCGCGCCGCCGATGGCTACGACCAAGGATCAGGGGTGGACGAGACCTCACCCAAGGCGGCCATAGCGCGGACCATGGATGCCTACGTCGAGCAGCTCGACACGGTGCCGGTGGTGATCTTGCCGTGCATGATCCGCCATCGGGCACCGTTCCCGGCCGAGGGCGCCTCGATCTACCCGGCCTGCCAGAACCTCCTTCTGGCGGCACGGGCACTCGGCTATGGCGGAGTCATGACCATATGGAACGCATTCGTCGACGCCGATCTGCGGGCGCTGCTGGGCATCCCCGATGACGTGTTCGTGGCCGCCACCATCACGTTGGGTCGTCCCCTGGGACATCACGGTCCCGTCCGCCGCCGGCCCCTACGGGAGCTCGTCTACCACGAGGAGTGGGGCGGGCCCGCACCCTTCGCCGTCGATCCTCCCGGTGCACGCCACACCGCGGCGGGGCCGCCCACCGCAACCTCACGGCGCGCCAGCGAGCCGCGCTGAACGAACACGGGAGCTCGGGTGCGTCGGATCGACGGCGCGAACCTACGGCGCGGTGGCCCCCACGACCGGTCCGTTGAGGCGTGTTCCGGCCAGCGACCCGTGGAAACGGGCATCTCCGAAAGCGAAGACACCGCCGTCGGCACCGACGAGCCAGTAGCCACCGCCGTCGGGGGTGGCCGCCATCCCCACGACATTCCGGACGTGGGCGCCGGCCGCGGGGAGCGAACCGAAGAAGGCTGCGTCACCGAGGGCGAAGACACCGCCGTCGGCTGCGGCGAGCCAGTAGCCGCCGCCGTCGGGGGTTACCGCCATTCCCACCACGGGGGCTCCCAGTCGGGTGGCCGCCATCGATCCGTGGAAGCGGGCATCTCCGAAGGCGAAGACACCGCCGTCGGCACCGACGAGCCAGTAGCCACCGCCGTCGGGGGTGGCCGCCATCCCCACGACATTCCGGACGTGGGCGTCGGCCGCGGGGAGCGAACCGAAGAAGGCTGCGTCACCGAGGGCGAAGACACCGCCGTCGGCTGCGGCGAGCCAGTAGCCGCCGCCGTCGGGGGTTACCGCCATTCCCACCACGGGGGCTCCCAGTCGGGTGGCCGCCATCGATCCGTGGAAGCGGGCATCTCCGAAGGCGAAGACACCGCCGTCGGCACCGACGAGCCAGTAGCCACCGCCGTCGGGGGTGGCCGCCATCCCCACGACATTTCGGACGTGGGCGCCGGCCGCGGGGAGCGAACCGAGGAAGGTGGCGTCACCGAGGGCGAAGACACCGCCGTCGGCTGCGGCCACCTCGTAGCCGGCGCCGGCGGGGGCGGACGGCACCACGAAAACGGTACCCACGAGATCGGTGAGGCTCGGGGTGGTCGACGACGTGATGACGAGTGTGACGCACCGGCCGGTCCCGGTCGGTGCGCTCTGGGTGGAGGCGGAGACGTAACTGCGGAGGTTCGGGTCCCACCACATGACGGTCCCGGCAACTGCCACCCCGCAGAAGGTGACGGTGACTTCGTCGAAGGCGGCCCCCGTGAGGACGGACAGGTCGAAGAACCTCCCCTGCACCGAGGATGATCCGATCGGCTCCGACGGGTACGTCGCCACGGCCACGGTGCCCGCACCCCCGCCGGCGGTGGCCGTGATCGACGACGCCGTTCCCGCTGGACCCAGCGACGTGGTGGCGCTGCCGTCGGAACCGGGGGACGAGGCGTCGGCCGACTGGGTCGGGAGCACCCCCACAGGGACCACGGCGTCGGAGGCGGCCGATGCCACCGACGTCCCCTGGCCGTTGGTGGCGGTCACCGTGAACGTGTAGCTGTCGCCCGCCACCAGACCGGAGACCGTCGTGGCCGTCGGCGGTGGACTTCCGGACACGACCGATCCGCCGAGACCGACACCCGATTCCTGGTCAAAGGGGATCACGGTGTAGGACGTGACGTCGCTGCTGCCCGACGAGGCCGGTGCCGTCCACATCACCGCGGCCCCGTCCTGCACCATGGTCGTCGACACTTCGGCTTGGACGTTGAGGGGTGCCGACGGCACGCCGTCGGCCATCGCCGGGGGGGCCGGTAACAGCACGACGCCCGCCGCGCCGAGCACGACGGCAGCGACGACCGCCGTGGTCCGTGATGGCACACCCCGTGTCACGACAGGTGCACTGCGCCGTCGTGGGTGAGCGACCACCCGGGATTGTGGGCGATCTCCCAGGGATGTCCGTCAGGATCGAGAATCATCGAGGTGTAGCCGCCCCAGAAGACCTCCGCCGGCTCCCGGACGACGGTGGCGCCGGCCGCCCGGGCCGCCTCGGTGATGGCGTCGACCTCGGCAGGAGAGGACACGTTGTGGGCGAGCGTGATCCCGCCCCATCCACCGTTGTCCTCGACGCCGGTGTCGGCGGCCAACAGGGCGCGGTCCCACAGAGCCAGGATCATGTCGCCGGCCTGGAAGAACACCGGCTCGTCCCCCGACCCGCCGGAACCTTCCCACCCGAGGGTTTCGTAGAAGGCCCGGGCACGACCGATGTCGCTCACACCCAGGGTGACCAGGCTCAGTCGCTGTCTCATCTCCCCCAGCATGTCCCATGACGGGGCCGCCCGGGTCGGCACGGACGACCGCGCGAAGAGTCCCGTTATCCTGCCTACAGATGCCGGATCTCGCCGCTGCCATTTCCCACCTTCAGGCCGGGCGGTCGCCCGTCCTCGACACGGCGCAGATCGACGTGCTGCGGAGCTACGGCCGCGAGGTCGAGGTGGACGGCGGCGATGTGCTCTTCGCCGACGGCGACGACACATACGACCTGATCGTCCTCCTCACCGGCCACGCAGAGATCGTGCAGGACCACGGCCAACCCGGAGAGTCGGTCCTCGCCTCCTACGGTCCGGCACAGTTCCTGGGCGAGATCGGCCTCCTGACCGGCCAGCGCGTCTATCTCACCGCCGTGGCCACCACGCCCGGCCGGATCCTGCGCGTCAGCCCCGATCAGCTGCGAGTGGTCATGGCCCAGGAGCTCGACCTGAGCGAACTGATCCTCCGGGCCTTCCTGCTCCGGCATTCGATCCTCACCCACATCGGTTCCGGCCTCACCCTGATCGGTTCCCGCTTCCACCCCGATACCCGCAGGCTGCTCGAGGTCATGGCCCGCAACCGGCTGCCGTCGAAATGGCTGGACCTCGAATCGTCCCCTGACGCCGAGACGATGCTGCGCGAGCTCGAGGTACCCGTCGAGGATCTGCCCATCGTCATCATCCCGGGAGGTCCGCTGCTGCGCAATCCCGACAGTCGGACTCTGCTCGCCGCACTGGGCCTCTCCGGTGCCGGCGACCACGGCCTTCACGACGTCTGCGATCTCCTCGTACTCGGCGGTGGGCCCGCCGGTCTGGCGGCGGCGGTCTACGGAGCGTCCGAGGGGATGGCGACCACACTGGCCGAGGACACCGCGCTCGGGGGGCAGGCGGGCATGTCGTCGCGCATCGAGAACTACCTGGGCTTTCCCGCCGGACTGTCAGGGGAGGAACTGGCGGCGCGCGCCGCTCTCCAGGCGCAGAAGTTCGGGGCCTGCATCATGCTGGCCTCCAAGGCGGTCTCTCTGTCCTCGGAGAACGACATCCACCACGTGACCTTCGAGAGCGGCGAGGTGATCAGCGCCAAGTCGGTCATCGTCGCCACCGGGGCGCGCTACAACCGCCTCCCCCTGGCCCGCCTGTCGGAGTTCGAAGGTGTCGGTGTCTACTACGCCGCCACCCAGATGGAGGCCGGCTTGTGCGGTGAGGGTCCGGCCGTGATCGTCGGTGGGGGCAACTCCGCCGGTCAGGCGGCCCTGTTCCTCGGCGCCACCTGTACCCGGGTCTACATCGCCATCCGGGGCCCGTCGCTCGAGGCCTCGATGTCGCGCTACCTCATCGATCAGATCGACCGGCTGCCCCACATAGAGGTCCTGCCCAATACCCAGGTGACCGGCTTGATCGGGGAGAGCCGTCTCGAAAGGGTGGAGCTCGTCGACAGCACCCGCCCGGAGACGTCGACACTGGCGGTGCGGGGGCTGTTCGTCTTCATCGGCGCCGAGCCCGCCACCGACTGGCTGGACGGCCAACTGGCCAAGGACGAACACGGGTTCCTCTTGACCGGGAGCGAGGTCCCGGCGTCGGAGCTCGATCCCGATGGCCGGACACCGCTCTTCCTCGAGACGAGCCGGCCCGGGATCTTCTGTGTGGGCGACGTCCGCAGCGGGTCGGTCAAGCGCTGCGCCACCGCCATCGGCGAAGGATCGATGGCCGTCCGGCTCGTCTTCGAGCGTCTCCAAACCACGGGCAGCGCCGCCGCCGATCCGCCGCGAGCGCTGTCCTGAGCCGTGGACCAGCCGGACTGGGCAGGCGACGAGCCTCACCCGCGACATGACGGGCTATCCCGGTTTGACCGCCGTCCCGGCACTGAACCACGACCACGGTTTCGGTCCCTTCGCGTATCGCTGATCGACCTGGAGCACGGTGAACCCCGCCGCCGCGATCAGCTCGACCGGGTCGCGGGTCAGGTGGCAACCGTCGGCCAGGCGTCGCTGAAGCGGCTCCAGTCGCCGTTGCCACACGGCAACGGCGGGGTCCGGCGAGAGGCCGTGCTCGAGAAAATGCAGTCGTGCCTGAGGGCGCATCACCCGATAGAGCTCGGACAGAGCTTGACCGACGTCCGGGATCGTGCACAACGTGAACGTCGACAGGGCGCTGTCGCAGCTGTCGTCATCGAGAGCGATGGCCTGACCGTCGATCCCGACGTGGTCCACGGGGACGTTCGACCGGTCGATCCGCCCGCCGGCCAGTCGCCGGGCGACCGCCGCGGGCTCGACGGCCAGGACCACATCGACCGCGGGTGGGTAGAGGTCGACGTTAAGCCCCGATCCGAAACCGATCTCGACGACACGCCCCGTCAGCCCCTCGGTCACCTGTGCGCGCCACTCACGCACGGCGCTTGTTCCGCACATCCTGTCGATCACACGGGGCAAGACCTGCTCCCGGTAGAAGGCCATCGGGCGCCGATGCCTAGTCGGGACCGGCAGGGTGGACGGCGGACTGCACCTGAGCCTCGACGTCGGCGTCTGTGGCGTTCAGAGCGGTCTTCGCGTCCTTGCTCCAGGGTCGGACGTAGACCAGCCACGAGGCCGACGCCACCAGCAGGACGCAGCAGAGGGTCCAGCCGAGTTCGGTGGTTCCGACACCGACGTACTTGAGTCCCGACGCCAGGATCACGAAGGTGATCGCCGGCCGGATGTAACGATCGGGTGCCCTCGAGGACAAGAAGGATCCGACGACGACGGCGGGCACGCTTCCGACGATGAGCGAGGTCGTCACCGACAGTTGCACGTGGCCGAAAGTCAGAGCACCAAGGGCGGCGGCGGCGGTCAGGGGCACGGCCTGGGTGAGATCGGTCCCCACCAGCTGATTGGCGCCGATCATCGGATAGAGGAACAGAAGGAAGACGATGATGAGCGATCCGGAACCGACCGAGGTGATCCCCACGATGATCCCTCCGACCATGCCGACGGCGATGGTGGCCAAGGGACGGACGGTCAGATTGTGGACGACGCCTTCACGGACGTTTCCCGCGCGGCGATCGAGGACGTAGCGCACGATCATGGCGGCGGCTCCGATGAGAAGCGCCGCACCCAGGGCGATCTGCACATTCTTCTCGGCCGACTTGGCGTTTCCAAACAGGTGGAGGATATAGGAGCCCAGAAAGGCCATCGGGGCCGACCCCAATGTCATCCACCCGACGAGCCGGAGATTGACCGTTCGCTGTCGGAGGTGGACGGCGGCTCCGATGGGGCGCATCACCACGGCGGCCACCAGATCGCTCGAGATCGCGGTCGAGGGCTTCACATGGAACAGCAGTATCAGCATCGGCGTCATGAGGGCGCCTCCGCCGGCACCGGTCACACCGACCAGGAACCCGATGATCGCGCTCCCCAACACGATGTACGGATCCACGGACAGAGCACCCCCCTTCACCTGTCGTGCGGCCCTGGAGCCCCGGCCACAGTGCGCGTGGCCTGCTGACAGAATCAGGCGAGAACTTAGCGCCCCCGAGGACTCCGTTCACAGACGATCAGCAGGTAACTGACGATCAGCCGGTCAGCGACGCCAGGCTGACCGCACCGGGGGGGGCGCTCAGGCGCAGCTGCTCGCCCCATTTCGTGAAGACCACTTCCTCGCTCTGTCGGCGGCCGTGGATGTCATTGCCGCTGATCGCTCCGCCGACCGGTAGGTTCGGCGCCTGCACGGAGACGAACAGGGTGGCCACGGCAGGGAGCCCGGCGCTCGAGTCCTTCGCCGGCGCCGCCCCGGACACCGGGAGGACGGCAATACCGTGGAGGGTCCTCCGCTTGCCGGTGCCGACCCCGATCTGCGGTATGTAGGCATCGAGCTCCGCATCGGGCGCCAGCGACTGGACGATCTTGGCGTACCCCTTCTCGCCCTTGGCCACCGACACCCATTTTCCGCTCTCCTTGGTGGCCAGGGTGGTCGACAGTCCGAGGAAGTTCTCGAGCGTGGCCGCACCGGCCTGCAGGAAGGCGACGCCGTCGACGAGCGATACCGCCAGGCGCCCCGCGGGACTGGTGGAGGTCTCCTGAGCGGTGCCGGTGCCGGTGTCGCCGGTGAGCACAACGGCTTGGGAGCCTGATCCCACCTTGTCCACGAAGTGGAAGCTCCCGGCGTTGCGGGCTGCCCCGACGGCATTGCTCAGCACCTGCGACGCCGATTGACTGGGCACACCGCCGCCGCACGACGAGAGGAGGCCCACGAGGCCGGACGTCAAGGCGAGAGCCGCCGCCGCGCGCCGCCGGGTGTCGGGTCGGTGCGATAGTCCGGTCGGGGGCATCCTGCGGCTCGGGGTATTGGTGAGTCGGGTCATAGTGAGCGGGCGATGGAGAATCCCCGGGTCATTCCGTTGCACCCAGCGATGACAGGTCGAGCGTGCGGCTGCACAATGTACCCGAAAATAAGTGGGAGACCCGGCCAGTTGGCCGGGTCTCCCACACTCCGATTCTTCAATTTCTCATGCAACTGCTGCATAGCTTCCCTACCGCCGAAGCGGCAGTTTCGGAAACGAACTCAGGTACCCTCGGTGACCCGGCAGTATCCCTTGTCGCCGTTGTTGGCAGGTGACGTCGCCGGAGTGACGTCAGCGCTGTAGTAGGGATTCGTGGCCGAGCTGGGGCCCCAGTTGGTCACCGTATTGTTGGTGATCTGGGCCTCGGTGCTCGTGGCGGCCGACGTCCAGGGCTCGACGCCCGCTCCACTGTCACCTTGGACACCCAGCGGGAACGGGAAGAAACCGTTCGCCGTGATGACGGCGTCGATCTCGGTCCCGTAGGTGGCGCTGGTCGGGCTCAGCGGGTCAGCGTCGCCGTGGGTCGTCGCGTTGCAGATGAACCCGATCGAGCTCCCGAAGTTCAGCATCGCCTGCTCCGCCTGGTTGTCGGTGCACGGAACGGAGTTGGTGTTGTTGGGGCCGCAGTTCTCGTAGACGTTGTAGAGGTCGCGGTCGGTGAAGTACTTCTCGGCCGTACCTGTGCACTTCGCCTTCGAGCCCTTGCCCTTCAGCTTGTTGCCCGTGTCCGTGATGGTGCACTGGTTGACCGGCACGCCGTCGATGGAGCCGACCTCGCCGACGAACCCACTGTGCGGAGCGCAGGCACCCTTGCCGGAAGGACACAGGGTACTGAACTTCCCGAACGAGAAGTAAAACAAAGCCGTTCCCGCATCGTCACCCGACGGGTTACCGGTGATGGAAGAGTCCTCGTTCTCGAAGATCACGTGGTTCGCCGAGTTGCCGGTGCCCTCGTAGTTGAGGCATGTCGGGGACGCCGTGGGAATGCTCATGTCGGTCTGCCACGTCGACTCGGTGCCCGATCCGTTCTGGGCCATGTAGCAGTCGACGACCTCGCTGTTGCACGAGGGCGGGATGGTACCGGTGATTCCTCCGGACGACGCCACCGTGCCCCACGTCGTGGCGGAGCCCTCGTTGTAGATGGCCTTGAGCTCCGTGTCGGTGATGCCGGTGATACCCGACGTACAGGAGACTCCGCCGTTCACAGTCCCGGGCACGCTCTTGAAGCCGAACCACGGCACCGCGTCCTCGGCGTAGGCCACGAACTGAGATCCGTCGTCTCCGCTCTTCGCCGCCCGTGAGGAGCGGGCAATGTTGAGTGGCGCCGCGGGAATGCCGGAACCAGCCGAACCCGACCCGTTGTACTGGATCTCGTTGATGCCGTTGCCGGATCCCAGCGGCGGCTCCTCGGCGACCACGTCGTTGTACGGATTGACCTGGTTGTAATTGAACGGTGTTGCCTGCGACGGGCCGACGGGGTAGCCGTTCTCACCTCCGGTCTGCGGGCTGTTCGAGCAGCTGTAGTCCAGCGTCGCCTGGGGCGAACCGGTGTTCAGCGGGTTGCAGCCGATGGCGGTATCGAAAAGACTGCTCAACCCAAGCATCATCCCGTAGGTGGTGTTCGAACCACCTTGGATGACGAGGGTGTTCTGCGCCGGCGCAGGTGTCGCACCGGCCGGAACGGCCACTCCGAGCACCAGCGCAGAGGTACCGAGAAAGCCCCCCGCGGTGGCGAGCAGCCTCCGACGCTTCAAGAGCGTCTTGAACATGTCCAGCCTCCCTTGGTTGTCTTGTGTGTGGATCGACGCGCCGCCATTCCTGGCGCCCCCGCATCCACGAATGAAGCTACGATTCGGAGGTGAACGGTCAGTGAACGTTCCGTCACGTCGGGGCAAACAGTTGGTGATCTGTAGGGCTCAAGAACCGGCCGACTGACATCTCGTTGTAGCCGTGCCATCACTATCCGGAGCACTGCGTTCCATCGGTGACGGGCGGGCCCCCTCAGGGCTGGAAGTAGAGGTTCTCGCTGAAACCCGACGCGGAACGCACGTTGATGTTGCCCCCGCTCTTCCACGTCCACACGAACTGGGCGCCGGGAGGAATCGTTGCCGAGCGGACGCGCTCCTGGCTGATGACGACCTGCTGGGGCACGCCCGACACGTTTGTCCATACGACCGCTTGGTCCGTGATGGCGTTCAGCTGCGCCGGCCAGAACCCGTGGGCGGTGATCAACGCCTGCTGGCCCGTGTTGAAGCCCTGGTAGATCGGGTACTTCGCGTCCTCGGTGGGGGTGGTGGTCGTTCCCGGAGGCGCCGCGACCACGTGCCCGGGGTCGACGCCGGGATAGGGCGAGTTGGGCGCCGTGGACGTTGTCGTCGTTCCGGCACCGCCGCCCGCCTGGCCGTGAGGGGTGGGGGTGCCGCCACACGCGGTCATCACCAGGCCGGCCACCGTCACGATGGGGATCAGTACACGGTGGCGAAGCAGTTGTGTCGTCGCGGGCATGGAAAGGGTCGGAGTCTCGCAGCAGAGCGCTACAACGTCGCGGGGAGGCAGCGGGCCAGGCTCTCGCAGGCGAAGAGCCCGCAGGCCAGTAGGACCGGCGTGGCGAACATGTAGGGCAACCAGATGTGGCGCGAGCGACGGATGGCATACAGGGCTGCACCCAGCCCGACGACGAACGCCAGGCCCCAGAGCAGCGCCAGGATGCCGGCCGCCGGGTCACCGCCCAGACCGGCCAAGGTCGTGTCATAGCGGGCGCTCGGAGCCGAACCGGTCTGGGTGGCAGAGCCGGTGGACTTGGCCACGACGATCAGGTGGCCGCTGGCGTCGAGCCCAGAATTCGAGGTGACCAACGTGAGCCATGCCTGGCCGCGCACGGGTGCGGCGTCGGCTTGTCCCCCTGCCAGCTGCCGGACGCTCGTGACCCTGAAGGTGAAGTTCCCGGCGCCGTCGACGATCTCGATGCGGTCGCCGCGGACGAGGGTGCCGAGCGAGCCGAACGGCGCTCCGTAGGTGGCACGACGTCCGGCGATGACCGAGTTGCCCGGATCTCCCGGCACCACCGTGTGCACCATCAGTCCCGGACCTTGCTGGAGGTCGGCCGAGCTGGTGCCCATCACGATCACCTCACGCTGGTGGAGCACCGGGATGGTGAGGATACCGATGGGCTTCCCCTCGGCCGGGAGATGGTGGTTGACGAGGCTGTACACGGCACGGGGACTGCCCACGAGCGACTGCAGCAGTCGATGTTGATCGCGCCCGTGGGTCAGTGGGGTGAACACGTAAAGGTAGGTGAAGAACAGCAGCAACAGAGCACCCATCCCCGTCAGGACAACACCGACGACGTCCCACCGCATGCCGCGGGCCCGGCGCCGGTGGCGGGGAGCGACCGGCGGCCAGTCGCCGACCGGATCGGTCTGCCTGGGCACGGCCGCCGCCGCGGTCGTCGACGGGGGCAGCAGAAGAGGGGAGGAGACGGCCATGTCGGCCCGCAGCCACGTGTCGCGTTCGGTCACGTCGCCGGCTCCGTCACCGCCGACTTCCTCCGCGCCCAGCGGCGACGGAGCGTCGTCACGACCAGCACCAGCGAACCGCTGGGCAGGCACAGGATCATGGCGCCGAGCAGCAGCGGCAGGATCCACCGGTCGCGCCCCGACAACAGGGAGATGATGTGCGGAACGAACCCGGGGTTCGGGGGCTTTGTCTTGACCACCGGTCCCCCTCCGGAGCTGCTCTTCACGGAGCCGCCGCGGGCGCCGAACTGCTGGATGTGGACGTTCGAGCCCAGCCCTGTCGATGCCGACGGGCCGGGAAAGAACGTCGATACGGAGGGGTGTGACGGCGGCGCCGCCGGACGAGTCGTCCCCGGCGAACCACCCGACGGGGCTGACGGAAGCGTCGACACCGGCGGCGGAGCGGGAATGGTGGTGAGGGCGGTCTGGATCTCTTTCGTCGCCTGCGAGAACAGGTTGTCGGGCAAGGGGACGTAGCCGGCCGGCAGAGGGACCCCTCCCGAAGGACTGTGCGAGAAGTTGACGAGGTTCGTGAGCAGATCCGTCTCGGCGACGACCTGGTCGTGCTGCTGCGGTGCGGTCGACAGCAGCGCGTAGGTCACCATGGGCGTGGGATAGGCACTCGGATCGGTGGTGGTGTAGTCGTAGGCGAGGGTGCCGTTGGGCAACTCGGTGGCGTCGTTCAACGCCGCATCGATGGAGCTTTGCGTCGGAGTTACGAATTGCCCCGACGCGTTGAGAAGGCTGGCCGCGTTCAGCCCGAAGTAGGCGGCGTCGCCCCAGTCCATGGCCCCGAACCCTGCCGCGCTGTTGGGGCCGTTCAACCCGGGTACGGGACCTTCACCGCTTTGGGCGCCCCACTGGGTGCGGATGTTCTTGGCCTGACCCGCCGGCGTCTCGGCCGGGCCGTAGTCCCCCTCGTCCTTCCCCAAAGTCGGGATCACCGGGTAGGACGTGCAGGCCGGGAAGGGCCACGGATGCACGTTCACGCCCGGCGTCGTGAGCGTGGTGGCCGCCACGTTCTGATCGACCACCGGAATCGTCTTGCCCTTGGTGTCCTTCACCGGCACGGCGACGTTCGGCATCGAGCAGAGCCAGCTGGTGGTCTCATCGCTCGACCCCGTGGCCACGCTGGGGAATCCCGACAAGAGGCTCGCGGGACCGCTGGATCCCGAAGGTACGGCATTGAGCAGGTTGAAGGAGCTGGCGAGACCGGTGTTCTTGCCGCAGCCCACCTGTTTGCAGGTGAGCGGCGGGACCAGGAGGTCGCTGCCGTAGCTGCTCGTGTACGCGGCGGTGAGCATTCCCGCCACCATGTTCGGTGTGAGTTGGTAGGTGGACTCCGGCGACGCGACCGACTCGCTGTTCAACACCGACGCCGACAGGAAGGACACCACTGACGCGGACGCCGCCACCGGTATGAGCACGTAATGCGAACCCTTGAGCGATCCTTGCTCGGCTGGGTCGTTCGGGTCGTCGGTGAACACCAGACTGGCGACTCCCGAGGCGAAGTCCGAGACGACCGACTGGGAATCGGTGGCGATGTTCAGTCCGATGACGCCGGTCGACGGATCGGCGCAGGTCGCCTTCACGGCCGAGGGTAGGAACTGCTCGATACTGAACGATCCCTCCGTGTTGACGATGGCATCGGTCGACGGACATCCGGTCGAAGCCGCCGCGAACGTGAGCGGAACGACCATCGTGTTGGCCGTCGTGAACGGAGGGAACGTCACCGGCTGGCCCCCGCCGAGGGCTTGACCGAGATCGGTGATCTCGAGATCGCAGCCGTTGGCCGGGCTGTTGTCACAGAAGAAGGGCCCCGGCGTCTGCTGGCTGTCGACGTCGAGTCCGCGAATTGCAGCGTTTCCCTGATCGGGCGGATCCGAGGTGACCTGGTACGACAAGAGGTCCGATCCGTCGGGGAGGGTCTTCGACACGGCGGTGACGAAGGTGATGCCGGCGAACTCGTTGGGCTCGTTGGCGCAGATGGGGTCGGCGCTGGTGGACTGGCTGGCAGGGCAGAATGCGATGGCCACCCAGTCACCGGCGGGGAAGTTCGACAGCTGGGTGTACACGTAGGCCCCGTCGGCCACGGCGGTGGTGGGACCGACGGTGGCCGACGGACACGAGGCGCTGCAGCCGGGGGGGGTGACGACGACGCACTGGTTGGCCCCTTCGGGGCACGAAGCGGTCGTCGCATCGGCGACCTTGGTGGTACCCGGGAGGGCGACGATCTCCAACGCGGCGACGACCAGCGCCGCCAGACCGATCCGCAGGGCCGGTCTCATCGACCGTCGAAATCCGCCACCCGGGCGCTGCCGCGCTCGGCCCGGTACGGGGGTCGCCCCGTGGCGGGCCCCGAGGCCGATGCGCGACCGAGCGCTCGACGTTCCGAACCTCATCGGACCGACCTCCTGCGCCAGGCCCACGTTGCCAGTGGCGGTCCGGCCAGGATCAGGGCCAGTACCCCGCACCACAAGAGGATCGCACCGGCCTCGGGGAGAGAGCGCAGGAGGCTGTTCGACGCCGCGGTGAGCGCGCTCCCGTGGGCGAAACCGGCGCGGATCGCCTGAACCTGTTGCTGGCGGGCGACCGCCTGTGCTTGCGCCGCAGATCCGCTGGGCACTGTGACAGCGGTCGACACCCCGGCATTCGTGGTGCCGTACGTGCCCGCACCCGGCCCTCCTGTCCCGGAAGACGACTTCGCCTTGGTCGCACCCGTCACACCTACCGGTCCGGTGGGCCCGATGGGAACGGTGGTCGGCGGGGGGGCCTGGCCGATGATCCCGGGCTCACCGGGGAGGGGGGTCTGACCGTCGACGTAGGGGTTCTTGCACGTGGCCGCGTTGACGGGGGGCGGCTGCTGGCCGCCGTTGAGCCGGCCGATGGCGTCGAAATCCTCCTGGACGAGGTTCGGGGGCAATGGGGAATAGCCCAGCTGCGCCATCTGCGACTGGCCCGCGCAGGCCACGAACTGCACGAATTGCCCGAGCGCCTGTCCCTTCTGACTCGGGAACGTCGAGGTCCCCGAGTTGTTGGCGGCGCAGGAGGTGTGCTGGGCGGCGGCCAACGTCGGCGAGCACGGTGTCACGAAATAGCTGTAGGCCGAGACCGGGTAGGCCTGCGGCAGCGAGTTTGTGTACACGTTGGCCAGGTTCTGGGTGAGGTCGGCGTACAAGATGGCCTTCTCGAGGGCAATGGCGTCGTCCTCGGACGTGGGCTGGACGGCGTTGCCGCTGGCGTTGACCAAGGAAGCCACCGGCATGTCGTGTTCCTTGGCGTAGGCCGTCTCCACGTAGGTGACCGCACCGTCGCTGGACCCGGCCGACACGTAGTTCGCCGCCGCGTCGGAGCCGGCCACGCCCTGCATGTCACCGTCGGCCCACCCCGGGTATCCCGGCGGTTCGAACCCTTGAGGCGCAGGCCACATGGCCGTCGGCTTGCCCACCCCGAGCGCCACCGCCTGCTGGTACGCCTCGAAACCCGCCGGGTCCGTGTGCAACAGGTAGTCGGACAGGAGGTAGTTCTCGCCCGATGCGTCCGCCCGGAAGACCGAGAGGATCTTCAAGTTGGGCAGATTGGCCGCCACCGCCGGCGGGTTGATGGCCTGGATCTCGGGGTCGTCCCAGTTGGTGATCTTGCCGGTGAAGATGCCCTCGACTGCCTTGTAGTCGAGAACCAGGTTGCGGATCTGTTGACCGTTGTTGCCGGTCAGGTTGTACATGAAGGCGAGGGCGCCGGCGACATCGGGCATGTACTGGTACGGGAAAGACGGATTGCTCGAGGCCTGCCCGGAGCTGTAGGGGATGTCCGAGGCGGCGAAGTCCATCTGGTTCTGGGCGAAGTCGTCCAGTCCCGTCACCGAACTGGAGACCTGCCAGTTGATGTCCGTTCCGTACAAAGTGGCCGCCTCGCCCACCCACTGCTGGATGGCCACGCCGGCGAAGCTCGATCCGGTCGAGTTCATCTGCGGGGACGCCGCCGCCGGCCCGGCGGCCCAGGCCAGCACGACCAGTGCCGCGCGACACGGCCGCCAGAAGGGGGCGGCGACGCCGGAGAACATGACGCATCTCAGCCGAATCGGCCATTCACGTAGTCCTCTGTTCTCGGGTCGACCGGGTTCGAGAAGATGTCCTTGGTGGACCCGAACTCCACCACGCGGCCGGGCTGATTCTCCTCGGCCAGGAAGAAGGCACAGCGACGCGAGACGCGCTGAGCCTGCTGCATGTTGTGCGTAACGACCACCACGGTCACCTCGTCGGCGATGTCCCGGATCGTCTCTTCGATCCTCCGGGTGGAGGTCGGGTCGAGGGCCGAGCAGGGTTCGTCCATCAGCAGCACACGGGGACGGACGGCCAGGGCGCGGGCGATGCACAGGCGCTGTTGCTGGCCACCGGACAGCGCTCCACCGAGCTCGCGCGAGCCGATCCTTGACCTCCTTCCACAGTCCCGCCTTGACGAGCATCTCTTCGACCACGGCGTCACGGTCGGCCGGGGAGATCCGTGAGAACCTCAGCCCCGAGAGGACGTTGTCGGCGATGGACATGGCCGGGAACGGATTGGGCTTCTGGAAGACCATGCCGATGTGACGGCGGGTGTCGGCGGCGCGTTGTCCGGGTCCGTAGATGTCGACGCCGTCGAGCTCGACCGTCCCGGCCAGCTGCGCTCCGGGTACGACCTCGTGCATGCGGTTGAGAATCCGCAGGAAGGTCGACTTCCCGCACCCCGAGGGTCCGATGAGCGCCGTCACCGACGAGCGCTCCATGGCGAGGTCGACACCTTCGAGAACGAGGCGACCGCTGAACCAGGCGTGGACGCCGGTGGCGTCGAGCGACGCCGCCCCGCTGGTCGGATGCGAGCTGGGAACTGTGGGCGGCGAGATCAGAGTGGATGCGGACACGGTCATCGGTGGTTGCCTCCAATGTCGATCGGCAGATCGATGGGGATGGGTTGCGCCCTGCGGTGGAAAAGGCGGCCGCCGAGCGGGCTGTGGCCGCGTCGGTGTCCGGACTTCGTACGACCGAGGACACGGGCGGCGACGAAGAGGACGAGGACTAGGACGAGGAGAACGAAGGCGGCCTCGAACGCCAGCGTGATGAGGACGGGTTCGGCCTGACGCACGTTCGACCACACCACCAGAGGAAGCGCTCCCTGGGGACGGGAGAAGCCGTTGTAATTCATGACCTGCGAGCCGAACGCCGTGAACAGCAGGGGAGCCGTCTCCCCCGCAGCGCGCGCCACCCCGAGCAACACGGCGGTGATGACACCCGAGCGGGCGGTCGGGAGCACCACCGACCAGACGGTGCGCCAATCCGATGCCCCGAGGGCCAACGACGCCTCGCGCAGCCCGCTGGGGACGACGCGCAGCACCTCTTCGGTGGTGCGGGTGACGAGCGGTAGCAGGAGGACGAACAGCGCCAGGGCGGCGGCGAAACCCGAGTAGCCGAGGACGTGGTTGATGATGAGGATGGAGTAGATGAAGACGCCGGCGATGACCGAGGGCGTGCCGCTCATCGCCGTCACCACGGTACGAACCAGGCGCGTCCCCCGCCCCCCGACTTCGTTCAGGAAAACGGCGGTGGCCACGGCGACGGGCACGCCGATCAACGCCGCCATCCCCACCTGCTCGAGCGTCCCCACGATGGCGTGCGCCACGCCGACCGACGACAGGGCATGGGGGCCGAGGACGACGAAGAACTTCTGGTCCTTGGTGAGGAAATGCCAACTGAAGTGGGGAACCGCCTTGAACGTCACCCACAGCACGACGAAGACAAGCAGCCCGATCACCACAGCGGCGCCGGTGACGACGACAACCGTGACCACCCGGTCCGATGCCGCCATCCGGTCCACCAGCTGGGCGCTCGCCAGCCAGTACATGGCCAGGAAGCATGCGTACCAGCAGACGAGGAAACCGAAGGCGCCCGAGAGCAGGGTGAGCTGGTAGAAGACCACCCAGACCAGCGCCAGCGCGGAGAGTGCCGACAGCGCCAGGAGAGAGGCGTCCTTGGCGCCGAAATCCCGCGGGCGCACCGGTGAGGGGGGGCGACGAGGGGTGACCGGCGCCGTGTCCAACGGGCCCGGTGAGAGGGTGGTGGCGCTCACAACTCGACCCCGGCACCGCTGCGCGACCGGTTGACGATGGCCGATGCGGCGAGATTGATCACGATTGTGAGCAGGAAGAGGACGAACCCGCACATGAGAAGGTCGGCGATGCCGTTGGGTCCGCCGGACGGGAAGTTGATGGCGATGAGGCTGGCGATGGTGGTCCCGCCGTGTTGGAGGATATGGGGGGAGATGGCGAACGTCTCGCCCAGGATGATGGCGACGGCGATCGTCTCGCCCAGCGCGCGACCTAGTCCGAGCATGATCGCCCCGACCATCCCGCCGCGGCCGAAGGGGAGGACGACCGACCGGATCATCTGGAACCGGGTGGCGCCGAGCGCCAACGCCCCCTCCCGCTCCCCCGGCGGTGCCAGCGAGAAGACCTCGCGGGTGATCGAGGCGATGATGGGGACGATCATGATGCCGACCACCAGGCCGGCGATGAACAGCGAGGCCGTCACCGGCGGGCTCACCACCTTGAAGATGGGGATGAACCCGAGGTGGTGCGACAGCCAGCTGCTGAACCCGACGATGTTGGGCTGAAGCTCGAAGAAGCCCCAGAGCCCGTAGATGACGCTCGGCACGGCCGCGGCCAGGTCGACGAGGGCGATGAGCGTGCGACGGCTCCAGACGGGCGCGTACTCGGACAGGAAGAGCGAGGTCGCGAGCGCGATCGGGACCCCGACCACCAACGCCACGAGCGCCACCACCACCGAGCCGTAGAGGGAGGCCTCGACACCGAAGGAGAGGTGCTTGCCCACCGTCTGGTAGCCGGAGGTGGTGAAGAACCGCCACCCCATGATGTGCAGCGCCGGCAGGCCCCGCAGGACCAGGAACAGGCCGATGAAGAAGAGCAGGACCAGGCTGCCGTACCCGGCGGCCCGGACGGTGCCGCGGAAGATCCTGTCGTCGGTACGCCGGTCGATTCTGACGACGATCGGGCTGGGAGTGGGAAACGACACGGGCGCCCCCGCTGTGTCGGTCGTGGTGGCCACGTTTCCGCTAGTCCCTCACGTCCCCCGTCAGCTCGGGTCACTCGGCCGGTACCGGTCAGGCGCCCGCGTGCGCGGAATCACCGAAAGTCACGCTAACGAAGCAAGGTGAACGCAACTTGAACGAGAGGCGAACAACGCATGAAACGGTCCCGGGGCAGGAGCCGGGGGGTGCCGGCCCGATCGGCTCAGCTGTCGACCACCTGTCGTGGTCAGAGCGATGGTATCCGTGACCAGACTACCGAGACCGGCGGAGCGCCGGGCGGAGGGGCGACGGCCCGGTGGCGACGCTTCAGATCCGATGGCGACCCGCCCGACGCCGGGCGGTTCGAAGGACCGGTCAGCCCGATCGCGCCAGCGGGAGACTGTCGAGCGAGGCGATCAGATCACGATCGCGCTCGTAGGTGAGGGCGCGCCGGGCGATCGTCAGTTCGAGCCACTGCATCTCGTCGACCTCGTCCGACGGTGCGAACTCGCCGTCGAGGACGTCCATGAGCCAGTAGGCGACGAGCTTGGGCCGGTCGCGGCGGTCGCGGTACTCGGTGTATCCGGCGAAGCGTCCCATCCGGCAGCGCAGGCCGGTCTCCTCCTGCACCTCGCGCAGAGCACAATCCTCGAAGGACTCGTCCTCCGCCAATTTGCCTTTGGGAAGTGACCAGTCGTCTCGACCCGGACGGTGGACGACCGCCACTTCCCTACGTCCGGCGGCCACCTCGCGCAGGACGATGCCCCCGGCCGCACGCACGACGTCCTGGTCCGTGCCGACGCGACTCCTCGCTGCTGCGGATCGACCCACATCTAGGAACCTACCGTCACCACCTTCTAATTGAGGGGATACCCGACCTAATCGAGGAGATACCCCGTCGGAATTGTGCGGATCCCGGAAAGACTTCTGACCAGGCCGATGACCGTCCCAATCCCCGCCGAGTAGCCTCCAATTGTGGCGGAGCGGGGGGCGAAACCAACAAATGTCGAGGTCGAGTGGCAGCTCGACGCGCTCGATCTCCGGCCCGTCGAGCGCTGGTTGGCCTCGTTTCCGAAGGTCGTGCCGGGCACCGGCGGTGCCTCGGTGGTCGTCTCGGTCGTGGCCCGGGCGGTCAGGCGGACGGTCGATGTCTACCTCGACACCGAGGATTGGCGGATCGGTCGATCGGGATTCGTCCTCCGGATCCGTCACGACGCCGATCAGGGGGAGGTGACCCTGAAGGACACCACCCCGGCGGTGGCCGGGTTGCGGCGGAGGGTCGAGGTCAATGAACCCCTCCCCGCGGCCGGGCTCGGAGCCCTGGACCCCGACGGGCCGGTGGGTCGCCGCCTGCGGGCCCTGGCCGGGGACGCGCCACTGGCACAGCTTCTCGAGATACGGACGCGCCGTCGTCCGTACCAACTGTGGACGGCCGACGAGGTGATGGGCGAAGTCGACCTCGACGACACCATCATCGTGGTGGGCGACGACCAGTATCCGGTGCGGATACGGCGGGTCGAGGTCGAGGCCGACGCCCGGTGGGTCGACCTGCTCACGCCCCTGGTCGACCAGATGCGCCAGGAGGGCGGCCTCCAGCCGGCGATCCTGTCGAAGTTCGAGGCGGGTCTGCTCGCCGCCGGCCTGAAGGTGCCGGAGATCCCGGATCTGGGACCGACGGCACTGCCGGCCGAGCCGTCGATCGGTGCCGTCGCCTACGCCGTGCTGCGTCGCAATCTCGGATCCATGCTCGCCCATGAGGCCGGGACCCGCCTGGGGGAGGACATCGAACAGCTCCACGACATGCGCGTGGCCACCCGGCGGCTGCGCGCCGCCCTGGCCCTGTTCGATGGTGTCCTGCCGGGCACGGCCGGTCATCTGCGCGGCGAGCTGGGTTGGCTCGCCGACGCGCTCGGCGCCGTGCGCGACCTGGACGTCCAGTTGGAGCGGTTGGACAGCTGGATCGACGCGCTGCCCGAAGAGGACGGCGGAGCGTTGATCGACCTGGCCCGACTTCTGGGTCGCGAACGCGAGGGCGCCCGGGAGAGCATGCTCGGTGCCCTCGATTCGCCGCGCTACGACCGCTTCGTCACCGAATTCACCGTGATGCTGCGACCGGGCCCGGGGCAGGGATCCGGACGTCAGGTCAAGGCGGCCCAGGTGCCCGCCGTCGCCGTCGTTCCGGGCCTCGTCATCGCTCGTCATCGGTCGGCGGTCGCCGCCGCGCGCCGGGCCCGGCGCAGTCGCGACCCCGCCGACTTCCACCGGCTGCGCATCCGCTGCAAGCGGCTGCGCTACGCGCTCGAGTTCGTGGCGGAGATCTACGACGGACAGACCCGGGGATTCGTCCGACGCGTGGTGCGCCTACAGGACTGCCTGGGCCTGATGCAGGACGCCCGGGTGGCGGCCGGCCGCCTGCACGGATTGGCCGTGGCCGAGACGGCGGGGCTCTCCAGCGCCACCGTCTTCGCCATGGGAGGCGTGGCCGAGCGTTACCGGCGCGAGGCCGACCGTCAGGCCGAGGTGCTTCCGAACCATCTCGCATCTCTGAAGGGCGCCCGGTGGCGGAGGCTCAAGGAGCTGATGGAGAGCCGACGCGACGAGATCGGACCACCGGACACATGGTCCCCCGATCCGTCGTCGACCGGTCAACGACCGCGTGAGGCCACCGGGTGGGAGGAACCGTCCGGGCCTCCGGCACCGTGGCCGCCCGCCTCACCGTCGGTGACGCACATGGACCCGACGCCGAACGACCCGACGCCGGACGACCTCGCCGACTGGGACGACGTGGACGCGCCGGGCCTGCATTCTGTGCCCGAGGACCCGCCCGTCACGCGACGTCCGGCCTCCGCCGAGGGACCGCGTTTCCCGGGCCCACCGGTGACGACCGAACCCTCGCCCGGCCCGAGACACAAAGAACCTGTCTTTCTCCCCGCCCAACCCCCGGCCAGACCTGGCCCGCCGCGATCGGAACCGCGATCAGAACGGCCGGGCGACGAAGACGACCGGTCCTTTCGCGACCGACCCTGACACCACCTCTTTATTCTCTGTTCTTGTGGCGTTCACAGAGCCGTGACCCGGGGGACACCTGGTTGTCGTACCGTGACATTCGACGCGGGGGCCGTCTACAAGGAGCCGACTGGTGGGAAGACTGCTGCGGAAGATAACGGAGGTCGTGCCCCGGATCACGGGCTCCGGTGCCACGCTCAACGCCATGGATGAGCTCGACCGGGCCTCGAGGTCCCTGGCCGACCTCGAGGCTCAGCTCCACCGGGTGGACGCGCCGGGTCACCGGGCGTCGGGTCACCGGGCGTCGGGTCACCGGGCGTCGGGTCACCGGGCGTCGGATCACCCGGTGAAGGGTCGGAGGGTGAAGGACGGCTCCTCGCGACGCGCCGCCTGAAACCTGGGTCCTCGGTCCCGGGCACCCTCCAACTCCCCCGGAGGGTGCCCGGGACCGACGAACGTCCGGCCGCCGTCCGCCGGCGCCGGCCAGCCGGACGTGCTGTCAGGCGGTGACGGAGGGTGCGGGCGTCGATGCCCCCGAGCCGGGTGGGAGCGTGGTCCCGCTGGCCGGTGACGGCTGGTTGGCCGACCCGAGCCCGACACCGAGGACGGCGTAGACGTTCTCCATGACCCCGAGGAGGATCTCGGTCACACCGGGGATGGCGGCGGGCACGACGTTGTCCGGGAAAGCGGTGGTGTGGGAGAGCTTGTTCACCCACGAGGCGTTCCCGGTGGCGAAGACACCGCCCCCGCCGTAGGTGGTGTACCAGGTGACGTCGGAGTAACGCCCGGGTCCCCGGTTGGCCACCGGTGAGTGAGCCACGACCTCGACGTTGCGGGGCCCGGGGAGAGTGGGGTCGAAGCGGTCGTACTCGCCCTGGATGACGTGGGGGAGTTTCTGGCCGGCGGTGACCCCGGTCCCGGCCCAGACCCACGACGAGGGGTCGGTGACGACGAGATCGGCGTCGGCCCCGACGTCCTGATACATGCTCCCGATCAGCTGGCTCTCGGGCCACGAGGTCGGCGGCGCCGACCACTCCGGACCGGTCACCACGGCGTCGTCGGTACCGGACAGCGGGTCCTCGGCGGCCGACTTGTAGCAGACCTGGAGACGGTCGGGCCCGACGGGGGAAGGCTGGAGCCGGATCTGGCGGTAGCAGGCGTTGGCCCCCAGGAAGCCCAGGTTCACCCCGAGGTCGAGGGCACCGACGGCGCCGTCGCGCATGGGCAGCGACCAGTACTCGTCGTGACCCAGGCTGAACAGACAGCGGTGATGGAGGAGGAGCTCGGGGCGCTCGTGGAGGTCGACGTCGGTCCAGTAGGTGAGGTCGAGTCCGAGACTCTCCATGTGGAAGATCAGGGGGAACTCGTTGCCGATGAAGTCCGACGCCCCCTGGGCCCAGTCCTGGGAGAACGGGCGGTCGAACGAGACGGCGCGCGACCGGTGGTCGTAGTCCTTGCCGGCCGTGCTCTGACCGAACGAGAGCCCACCCGCGGTGAGGCCGTTGTAGAGGCTGTAGCCACCCCAGAGGTTGTAGGCCTGCCACGTGGTGACGCTGTGCTGGACCACGAAGGCGGCGGTGCTGTCGTCGTCGCGGACGCACAAGGGGATGTACTGCTGCTCCCCGGAGTCGCCCACCAGCTTGAGCAGATAGGCGCCCGGGGGCCAGGTGGAATCGACGGGGACCGAGAGCGACGGTGCCCATGCACACTGGACGGTGTTGAGACCCGGGCTCACCGTCGCCGGTGGTTGGATCACGCCGCCCACGTCGTCGGACGTCCAGACGAGGCGGGCACCGAGACCCTGGTAGTAGCCCATCCGGTAGGCCTCGACGTGAAAACTGCGGGCCAGGGTGTTCACGAAGAGGGTGACGTCGGTCCCGGCGACGGCGCTGGTGACGTCGGCGAAACCCTCGATGGCCCGCGGGAACTGGTGGCCGGTCACCACCCAGTCGACGGTTCCCGGCCGGGCGTTCTCGGTGCGGATCCACGCCGCGGTGGGGACGACCGCCCCTCCGGGCAGAGCGGTCAGTTCGACGGCCTCGGGCGGCGGGGGGGCGGGGGGACGGTGACGGACCCTCGACACCGGGGGTCGGGTGCTGTCGGTGGCGCCGGCCGAGGTGAGCTCGACGAGCCCGAAGGAGACACCACCGAGGCCGACGGCGGCGGCCACCCGGCGCAGGAAGACCCGTCGGGAGACGCGACCCTTGCCGACCGGTCCGGCGGCCCCGGTCGTCCGCCCCATGCCACTGTCGTCGCTGTCGGTCATCGGGTCACGGTGCCATCGCCTGTCCCTCGTCTCCGTGTGATGACCGGGGACGCCCCCGTATTCTTGCCGACATGGACAACCCACCGGCCGGCGCCTCCACCGCCGGGGCCGGCCCGTGGCCGACGGGGTTGATCGAGGTCTGGGAGGGCTCGGTCACGGCTGAGTACGCCAGCCTCACCCGGACAGCGACGCCCGTCACCGTGCCCACCACTCCGTACGTCGGCGCCGGGGGGCGGACCCTCGACGTCTCGACGGGGCTGACCTATCCGGCCAAAGCGGAACGGGCCCGACGCGATCCCCGGGTGTGCCTGCTCTTCGCCGACCCTGTCGGCGTCGGGGGTCGACCGGCCGGCCACCGTTCTCGTCCAGGGCCTGGCCACCGTGCGCGACTCCGACCTCCAGGCCAACACCGACCGGTACATCGCGGCCAGCACCCGGAAATATCCGGAGGCCCTGAAGGGGCAGCCCCGGTTCGTCCTCCGGCGGATGGGGTGGTACTTCGCCCGCATCTGGATCGAGATCACTCCCCTGCACATCCACTGGTGGCCGAACCGCGACCTCGACGTGGCACCGCAGTCGTGGCACGCCCCCGAGGGCACCGCCGCGCCGCTCTCCGATCCGGCGCCCTCCGGCGCCCAGCCGCGGGCGTGGTTGGCCCCCCCGACGTCGTGGCGCGAGACGGCCGCCTGCCGTCGGTGGACTGCCACTGACGGATCTCACCGTGGTCGACGACAACGGCTTCCCGCTGTGCCTCCCGGTGACCGGGGCACGACCGGCCGACGACGGTTTCGTCGTCGACTTGGGACCGGGGGCACCGGCCTTCGGCGAGGGTCCGGCCTGTCTCACCATGCACACCCATCCCGAGGCCTTCACCGGCCAGGGAACCGGACCTTCGTCGGGCGCGTCGTCCCCGAGAGCGACACCTCCGGGGACCGCCGTCTGGCCCGGGTGGTCGTCGCCGAGCGGCTTGGCCGACTGGAGCATCGCCGGCAACCGGGTGCAGTCGGCCGTCGGCATCCTGCGCAAGGGCCGGACGCTGTCGCCCCGGCTGCGGACCGAGGCGGCCCGCCGCTTCCAACCGGTGCCGGAGGTGAGGTTCCCGGTCGCTCCCTGATTCAGCGTCGGGATCGGTCGGGTGGGACGCCGGACGCGCCGGGCCCGGTGATGTCGGTCAGCCGTCGTTGGTGGGACCGGGGGGCGGAGTGGGCATCGGCTCTCAGAGACGTTCCATCTCGTCGCTCTCATAGGCGCGCAGCCGGCCGAAGAGGTCGCGCAGCTCGGCGCGCGTCGGACTCCGGTCGTTGGCCAGGTTGACGAGCTCGAGGGGATCGGTGTCGTGGTCGTACCACTCGTGGTCCTGGTCGTCGAAGTCGCAGTCGACGTCGAAGAGCTTGCGTCCGGGATCCTTTCCCCACAGGCCGGTGGACGGCTTCCCGCCCCCGACGCCGTAGTAGCGGGCGTACTTGGTCGTCCCGTCGAAGAACCCCCGCAGGGCGTAGCGGACGGTGTTCAGGTTCTGGGTCTGGGCCGAGTCCTGGGCGAAGAGCACGTGATCGCGCACCGTGACGGCCGGCTCGGCCAGGACGGGCGAGAGGTCGACACCCTGAAGGGTGGGCCCCGCCGTCCCGCCCGGCGGCGCGGCCGGGTCGACACCGGCCAGGGCGCAGATCGGTGGCGGCCAGGTCGACGTGGGTGGCCAGGGCGTCGGTCGCCGTCGCCGGCCGGCGTCACACCCGGGACCTGCACGTACAGCGGCACCCGCATGATCTCGTCGTAGACGAACGGGCCCTTGGACCGAAGGCCGTGGGAGCCGCACATGTCGCCGTGGTCCGAGGTGAAGATCACGACGGTGTCGTCCCACGCACCGCTCTCCTCCAGGGCGCCGAGGACGGTCCCGAGACTCTCGGTCGGCCAGACGGTGGAGCTCGACGTAGTAGTCGAGGTGTCGCAGCCACGCCTTCGTGTCGGAGGGGTCGATGTACCCCCAGAGTCCGTGCTGCTGGTCCCAGCGCCACTGCCGGTGCGCCTCGGGTTTGGCGTGGAGGTCGTCGGAGAAGTTGGCCGGGAGCTCGTCGAAGACCTCGTCGTAGGTCCTCGCCGTAGACCGGGAGCGGGTCGTCGTCCTTCCAGGCGGCGGCTCTCGAGGACGCGGCGGATCGCCGGCCACCTCGTCGGGGTGCCGCTCGGCGTACCCGGGCTGGTCGATCGGGAACCACATGACGTCGTGGGGGTTGACGAGGGCCACGGTCAGGAACCACGGCGGCGTCGCCGGCCGGCCCGGTCCGGTGCCGGCGTTGGACCGCAGCCAGTGGGCCGCGTTGGAGGCGATGACCGGGTCGAAGTGGACGCCGGTTCCGGCCCACCCCATGAAGTGACGGTCGTTACCGTCCCAGTCCGAGTATCCGTAGGCCTCCATGTCGGGGTGCGCGGACTGGGAGAGATGCCACTTGCCGATGTACGAGCGACCGGTACCCGGCGGCCCGCAGGAGCGACCCGAGGGTCGGGACCGACGGGTCGAGCTCCTCGTGCTCGGGCATGATCACGTTGTCCGTCACCCCGTGCCCCGGCAGGTAGCGACCGGTCAGGAGACTGGCCCGGCTCGGTGAGCACGGCGAGGAGTGGGTGTAGTACCGGGTGAATTCGAGGCCCTCGGCGATCAGGCGGTCCCGCCACGGCAAGGTGACCGACAAGGGCAGCCAACCCCGTTGGCGCTCCTGGTCGGAGACGACGAGGAGGATGTTCGGGCGGCGATCTCCCGCGTCCGATCCCTCCCGGTCGGAGTCCGGATCGTCCACCTCGGCGCCCCTCCTCTCCCCGGCGCGTCGGTCCGGCTCCCTCGACGGTACCCGGTGGGCCCGCCCGGCGGCAGGGCCCACGACCACGCCGTCGCACCCGGGCCGCCTGACTACACTGCCGTCGTCGTGACCGGACCCCGCCATTCCGACGCTGCCGAGAGCGGCGTCGTTGTGACCGAGGTCACGACGGTGACCCCCGAGATCGTCGACGCCCTGGCCACCCTGGTCCCCCAACTGTCGTCGTCGGCCGCGGCACCGAGCGACGCCGAGATCGACGCCATCGCCACCTCGCCGGCGACCGTGCTCTTCGTGGCCCGTGACGCCCGCGACGCCATCGTCGGATCGCTCACCCTGGTCGTCTTCCGGGCGCCCACCGGCCCCCGGGCGTGGATCGAGGACGTGGTCGTCGACACCTCCATCCGCGGCCAGGGGATCGGTGCCGCTCTGGTGCGGACCGCGCTCGACCGCGCCACGTCGGAGGGGTCGCGGACGGTCGATCTCACCTCGCGTCCGTCGCGCCAGGCGGCCAACCGTCTCTACGTCCGGCTCGGTTTCGAGCAACGCGAGACCAACGTCTACCGCTGGAACCGTTCGCCGTGACCACCTTCGTCACCCGGTTCGACACGTCGGGTCCCGGCGTCCGGCTGGCCGTCAAGGACCTCATCGACATGGAGGGCGTCCCCACCACGGCCGGCTGTCGGGCCGTGGCCGATCAGGCCGTCGCCGCGGGCGCCGACGCCGCCTGCCTGGCCGGCGCCCGGGCCGCCGGCGCCCGGATCGTCGGCCGCACCAATCTCCACGAGCTCGCCCTGGGCGTGACCGGGGTCAACCCCTGGTTCGGCACCCCTGTCAATCCTCTCGACCCCACCCGGGTACCCGGCGGCTCCTCCAGTGGTTCGGCCGTCGCCGTGGCCAACGGCGACGCCGACGTCGCCTACGGCAGCGACACCGGCGGGTCCGTCCGGATCCCCTCCGCCTGTTGCGGAACGGCCGGACTGAAGACGACGTGGGGACGGATCCCCCTCGACGGGGTCTGGCCCCTCTCCCCCAGCTTCGACACCATCGGTCCGATGGCCCGCGACGTCGGCGGGCTCGAGGTCGGGATGGCGCTGCTCGAGCCGGGCTTCGCCGTCGCCGCCGCCGCACCTTGGCGCGTGGGCCGCGTCCGGGTGGAGGCCGACCCGATCATCGACGAGGCCGTCGACCGCGCCCTGGCGGCCACGGGTTGGGACGTCACCGACATCATCCTCGCCGAGTGGGAATCGGTCTCGGTCACCGGCGGTCTCCTCCTCGTGGCCGAGGCCTGGACCACGAACCGGGCGCTGGCCGAGGCCCACCCCGACGCCATCGGGGACGACGTCCTCACCCGACTCCATCTCGGCCGGGACGTCTCGGACCAGGTCTCGCTGTCGGCGGCCGGCAAGGCCCAGGGGCTGTGGCGCTCGCGCCTCCACCGCGTCTTCACCGAGTTCGATCTCCTGGCCCTACCGACTCTCACCATCCTCCCCCCGCGCTTCGAGGACGCCGACGACCTCCTGGTGGCGCGGTGCACCCTGCCCGTCAACCTGGCCGGAGTTCCGGCGCTGTCCCTTCCCGTTCCCACCGCGGGCCACCTTCCCGCCAGCCTCCAGCTGGTGGCCCGGCGCGGTGCGGAGGAGACACTTCTGGCCGCCGGGCGGGTGGTGGAAGCGGCCACCGGCTAGCGCTCCGGTCCGCTGCCATCGCCGACCGCGTCGACGACGGGCGGCTCACCCCTCGGGCGGTGGCCGGGGCCGGACCACGACCTCGGAACGTTCGGGATGGTCCGGGTCGAGACGCAGGTCGTGGAGGTCGCTGTCGGGGGGATCGCCGGCCGCCTCCTGGACGATGACGATATCCTCGCCCGGCTTCCCGTAGATCGCGTCGCGCAGTCCCAGCATGGCGGCACCGAGGACGCTGCCCACCGGGTGGCTCCTCCAGGCCGCCAACCGGGGCCCGGGATCGATCGTGTCCCCGGGGTCGGTCATCTCCAGCCATTCCAGCCACTGCTCGTCGGTCCAGTCCTCGGGATCGTCGGGTGGGAGCAGCGTCATCGTCTCCACGGTACCGGTCACCCACGGCGTGGCGATGCCGGGGCGCATCCCGACGCGCCCCCTATGCGGGCGTCGGGTCGTCCGGCGGTTCGTTCCCGCTCCGGTCGCGTTCCTGGTGGCGACGGCGCCGGGGTGGTCCGGCCCGGTCAGCCCGGTCGGCCCTGTCGGCGCCGTCGGCCCCGTCGGCGTCATCGGCGCGGCGACGCCAGGCGGCTTCGGCCCGGACGACCACCTCGCGCATGGGCAGTCCCGTCCAGGCGGCGACGCGGGCGGCGTCGGCCTGTTCCACCTTGACCCGCCCGGGACTGACCTTCACGGCGATGGCCTGGCCCTCGACCTCCACCGCGTCCATGGCCCGCGTCGCCGGCCACCGCTCCTGGGACGAGGCCCGCACTCCCAGACTCCCGGTCTCGGCCCGTAGCACCCGGCGCACGGACTCCACCAGAGCGGGATCGACCAGGGCGCTCACCGTGTGACCGGGCCGGCCCTTCTTCATGACCACCGGGGTGATCCAGGCGTCGAGGGCCCCGACGTCGAGCAGTGCCTGCAGGGCATGGGCGAGGGTCTCGCCGGTGGCGTCATCGAGATTGGCCTCCAGAACGACCACGGGCTGACCGGCCATGGACGCGGCCGTGGACTCCCCCACCACCACCTGCGTGCAGTTGGGCAGCCCGTCGATCTCGTGGCTCCCGGCCCCGAAGCCCGTCGACCCGATCCGCATCGGCGGGAGCGGCCCGAAGCCGGACACCATCGCGGCCAGGATGGCCGCACCCGTCGGGGTGGTCAGCTCCACGGCCACGTCCCGGCCCCAGGTCGGCACCCCTTCGAGCAGGCGGACGACGGCGGGCGACGGGTTCGGCAGGAAACCGTGGGCCGTCCGCACCGTTCCCGTCCCGGTGGCGACCGACGACGACGTCACCTCGTCCACGCCGAGGACTTCGAGAGCCGCCGCGGTCCCCACCACGTCGACGATCGTGTCGTGCCCGCCCACCTCGTGGAAATGGACCTGTGACGCAGGACGCCGGTGGAGCCGTCCCTCCACCTCGGCGAGGGCGGCGAAGGCGGCGAGCGAACGCCGGGCCACCCGCGGCGGAAGCCTCGCCTCCTCCACCAGGCCGACGATGTGGGCATGGGTGCGGACGACGACATCATCGGTGACGTCCACCACGGCCAAGGTCGCCGCCACCCCGGCGCGCAGAACGGGCTCGGCCCGCAGGCGCCAACCCCGAAAGGGCAGACGTCCGAGGAGGCCCAGGACCTCGTCGAGATCGGCACCGGCATCGAGGAGACTGCCGAGCGCCATGTCCCCGGCGATGCCGGCGAAGCAGTGGAACCAGGCGATCGTCGGCGCCGCCCCGCCACCGCCGTCGGTCCGACCGGCGCCGGTCGGACCGGCTGTCGCCTCCGCGCGCGGCGCGCTCACAGAAGGATCCGGGCCACGGCGCAGGCGGCCCCGAAACCGTTGTCGATCCCCACCACGGTGAGCCCCGCCGCGCACGACGCGTGCATGGCCAGCAGGGCGGTGACCCCTTCGAGGGCGGCCCCGTACCCGGTCGAGACGGGAACGGCCACGATCGGTGCCGGGCTGATCCCCCCGACCAGGCTGGCGAGCGCCCCCTCCATGCCGGCCACCACCACCACGGCATCGGCCTCGGCCAGGTCGTCGACCGAGGCCAGGAGGCGATGGACACCGGCGACCCCGCAGTCGGCCAGGACGTCCGGGTGCAGTCCGTAGGCGCGCAGGACGGCCACGCACTCGGATGCCACCGGCAGATCGGCGGTCCCCGCCGTGACCACCAGTACGCGTCCGGGCCGGACCGGGGCGGGGCGCCAGACCACCGTCGCATGCGCCCCCGTGGCCGTCACCTCGCCGTCGGGAGCCGCCGCCGTCACCGCCGTCACCTGCGCGGGATCGGCGCGCGTCAACACCACCGGTCCGCCGCCCTCTTCCGACAGGAGCTCACCGACGATCGCGGCGCACTGCCCGGGTGACTTCCCCGGCGCGTAGACGGCTTCGCCCACCCGCTGGCGCAGACGGCGGTGGTGGTCGATCCGGGCAAATCCGAGATCGGCGAACGGAAGCCGCCGCAGCCGCGCCGCCGCCGCATCGGGCGTCACCACACCGGCCCGGACGTCGTCGAGGAGCTGGTTCAGGGCGGGCTCGTCCATGGTCGCCACTATCCTGCCCGGACATGGACAGGCCTGCGACTTCCCGGAGCGATTCCGGGACCGCTCCAGGCACGATCGCCTTTCTGGGTCCGGCCGGTACCTTCACCGAGGAGGCGCTGTTCACCCAGCCCGACTACGCGTCGAGCACCGTCCTGCCCTTCGCCGGTCTTCCCGACGTGCTCGACGCCGTCCACGCCGGGTCGGCCGACCTCGCTTTCGTTCCCATCGAGAACTCCATCGAGGGCACCGTCAACGCCATCGTGGACAGCCTCGTCTTCGAGGTCGATCTCCTCATCCAGCGCGAGGTGATCCTCGATATCCACATGCAATTGATGGCGCCCCCGGGATCGGCCATCACCTCGATAACACGCGTCCTGTCGTTTCCCCATGCCAGCGGCCAGTGCCGCCGCTTCCTGGCCGACCGCCTCCCCGAGGCCGAGGTGGTCCCCACCAACTCCACGGCCGAGGCGGCCCGGATCGTCGGCGAGGACCGCCACCTCGACACCGCCGCCCTGGCTCCCCGGCTCGCCGCCGGGCTCTACGACCTCGACATCCTGGCCTCGGCGGTGGAGGACCATCCGGACAACCAGACACGCTTCGTGGCCCTGGCCCCGAGAGGCATCCCGGCGCCCACCGGACACGACAAGACGAGCATCGTCTGCTTTCAACGCGAGGACCGGCCCGGAAGCCTCCATGCCATCCTCAGCGAATTCGCGGCGCGCAGCATCAACCTGACGAAGCTCGAGTCCCGACCCACCAAACGGGGACTCGGTGACTACTGCTTTCTCATCGATCTCTCCGGCCACGTGGCCCAGGAGGTGGTCGCCGACTGTCTCCGGGTTCTCCACGCCGAGCTGGCCGGGGTCAAGTTCCTCGGTTCGTATCCGGCGGCCGGTGAGCACGGCCCGGCCGCCCGCGAGCAGGCGGACACGGCATGGCGCGAAGCGGACGACTGGATAGCGTCGCTCCGCCGCCAGATCGCCGACACCTGACCACCGCGCTCGCCTCCCCGCCAGTCCGGGTTCGCGTCACTGCGGCCCGCACTACCCTGGGCCCCTCCGGAGGGATGGCAGAGCGGACGAATGCGAGGCTCTTGAAAAGCCTTGGCCCACAAGGCCCGGGGGTTCGAATCCCCCTCCCTCCGCTCCGCGATACCCCTCCCTGGGCTTCTTGCCCAACGGGCTCCTCCAGCACCTCGCCAGTGACAGTTGCCGGTACGCCAGTCGTCACCTGCGACGTCGGCGTCGAAAGGGTCCGGACGTCGAGACTCGTGACCGGTTTACGGGTTGGTCAGAGCCATGAAGTATGTACCGCTTTTATCGTTGTTCTCGTCCCAGATGAGCATCGTCCATCGGCCCGTTGTGTCCAAGGTGCACCCTCCGCTGGTGCCAAACCAAGCGCAACCGACGTAGCCCAACGGCCGCAGGAGGGTGGTGACAAGAGCCGTCGCCCCGCTGCCCGACTGGCGCGTCAGGGTTGTCTGCACGTTTTCTCCCGACGTGCCATCGAAGGTGAAGCAGGCCACATCACCCGGCTTGCCCAGATTCGCGTGGCCGCCCCCGCCCACCGCCGTGGCGATGCAACGTTGCGGGGCCGTCGCCTCCTGAAGGTAAAGGAGGAATCTTCCGGTGCCCCCCGAGGAGAACACCAGGAGAGTACCCGTGCCGGCCTCGGTGAGCGTGCAACCGTTATAAGGATTGCCGACACCGCACGGTACGGACCCGTCGGGTTCCGCCAACATCATCGACAGCCTCAGATCGCCCGCCAGCCCCGCCGCCCGGGCGAAGACGAAGTCCCCCGTCTTGATGGGCACCTTGAAACACGCCGAGCCTGCGGGGGGAGAGATCCTTCCCTTCTTCAACTTCCCGGCAGAGATCGATCCGCAGCCCACGCCAACGTCGAGGCGCTGGATCGAGGTGTAGAAGGTGCCGGTGTCATCGCCCGTATCGCTCACCTGCAACGTCCACGTACCGGCGTCTCCGCTGGGCACGTCGCAGGGGGACGCGGCCGTAAACGATCCGGCGCACGTGGAGACTCCGGTCGGACTGAAGAAATCGAAGTACAGGTCGGGGAGATCGTCAGCGGGATTGGCCAGGTCGAACCACACCACGTCGCCGCTGGCGGCGGCGAACGTGAAACACGCGTCCGCCCCGGGGGAAGCGATCGAACCGGTGGTGGACCTGCCGCTGAAAGCGATGGGCGTGGTGGTCGTGCAGGTGACCGAGGAGTCGGGACCGGAAGGCGCCACTCCACCGGTGGCTCCCGCCGCCGACGATAGGACGGCTGGGATGACGAACACCGCCAGCGCCACCCATAGACCGATAGCGATTGGTCGACCACGTTTGTTCCTGCTTGCGCCCCTTTTCCCCATGAGCCCGAGTCTGGGCCTCGGTCAACCCATAGTCAACCGTCGTCACCTCCGAGCCCTGACACCGACGCGGTTCATTCCACGAGGCGCATCCGGGGGTAGCCACGAGCGTGATCCCAAGCTGGAGGGAGACGCTTCGCACTTCGGTGGTCCAGTGCGACGACAGGTTGTCGGACACGTTATGAGGTGGCGGGGGCGGGGACAAGCGTTCACGGCTCGACGAGGAGATCCGCCAGGGCATCAAGCTGGTCGGTCGGGACCCCGGCCGTCTGCGCCCATGATCGAGCGCCGCCGTACTTCTCCTCGAGACCATCGAGGAAACGCTCCATCGTCGCCGCCTCGACGGAGAACACCGACGGCGGCAGGTCGTCGATGCGATCGGCGAAATACGGATCGCGGCGCAAGCGGCCGATGATGAGGTCCATCCGCGTGGCGGTGAGCACGTAGTCGTCGACGATGGCACGGCGCTCGACCCCCATACAGGCGAGGACCAGCGCGGCCAGGACACCGGTTCTGTCCTTGCCGGCCTGGCAGTGAAAGACGAGCGGGTAGCTCTCGGGATCGGCCATCAGGCCAAAAGACGTCACCAGGGCGCCGCGCCCCATCTCCAGATACGACAAGTACCGCTCCGCCGTATCCGCCAGCCTGGGCGCTGGCGCCGCCTGCTGCTCGCCCCCGTCCTCTGCCAGCACGGAGAGGTTCACGTACCGGACCGGCTCGGAACCGAGCAGCCCCCGACCCACCCGTTCGACCTCGGTCGGCGTCCGGAGGTCGATCACGCTGGCCAGTTCGAGGTCGCGCAGGACAGCCAGGTCCTCGTCGGTCAATTCATGGAGAGTGTCGCTGCGGTAGAGGCGACCCCAGCGCGTGGTCCGGCCATCGGTGGTCGGGTAGCCCCCGAGGTCGCGGAAGTTGTAGGCGCCGACCAGGGGCAAGAGGCGGAGAGGTTCATCCATGCCCACCATGATGACCCGTCGTCTGGTGGCGGGACGAGAAGGCGCCCGCCGGCACCAGGGATGTCACAGGTCCGTCACCAAGCGTTTGCCCGGAGTCGACGGATTCGTCGCATTCCGGTTACCCGGTCTCGGTACGGTCGCAGGAGCGGAGGGCCCGACCGGTCTGTATGGAGGAGGGACGGAGTGGCCATGGACAAGCGAACACCCATATGTTGCTGGCGTCTCGACGAACACGGCGTGCCGATTCGAACGTTTCCTGCCGGCCGGTTGTGCGGAGAAGTCCGGTGCACAACCCATCTCTCGGTCTACAACGACGGCTTCTACTGCGCCCGGCACCAACCGCCGGTGACCATAAGGGTGCGCGGCATCATCGTCTGAGAAGCCAACTCAGAAGTTCTCTTCCTCCGCACTGGAGATCGTCCTCGAGAAGCCCAGAGCGGGATCGGGGGTGTAGACGGCCACGCTGGGATTTATCTGGGTCGGTTGGAAGCTACTTTCCTTGCCGAGCGTGATGATCAGGGTGTTCCGTCCGTCCCAATGAATCGTCGAGCATGCCGCTGTCTTGCCGTTGTGGCATGCGGCGAAACTCCCACCGAACGACGCGTTGGCGTTGAAGTAGCCCCGCTGGCCGAGGTCGATGCTGCCGAAGTGGAAGCCACCGTTGCAATCCGTCGTGTCGGTCACCGTGATCGTGTCGTCCCCCGACGAGGGCCGTGTCCCCTGCACGACGACACCAGAGTCGACCAGGTCCGGGGAGGACGTCGCGCTCCAGGCGCTGCAGAAAGCGCCCGGCGACGGGGCCGGCGACAGGGTGACGATGATCTGGTCACCCGGTTGGGGATGGCCCGGCTTGCCGCCTCCGTCGATGATGCTCAACGAAGACGCTACGGGCGTGACCTGGGCGGAAGGCGCCGAGGGGGAGCCGGCGCCCACAGCATTGTCGGCGGTCACCGTAAACGTGTAGGTGGTGCCGTTCGTGAGCCCACCCACCACCTGAGACACGGCCGGCGAGTTGAATGTGTGCGGCGTCTGGGCCGCACCACCGACGTACGGCGTCACGGTGTACGCCGTGACGGCACTGCCGCCGTCGTTCGGCGCCGACCAGGACACGGTCACTTCACCGTCTCCCGGTGTCACGCCTACGCCCGTCGGTGCCGACGGCACCTTCGGAGGGATGGTCGTGCTCGTGGTCGTGCCGCCGCCAGGGCCACCTCCGTCGGCGCCGCCCCCGGCGGCGCCGCCACCACCCGAGCCTGATCCGGCGACGGTCGACGTGGTCGTCGATCCCTTGTGGGGCGCGGCTCCTCCATGCGACCCGCCCGTCCCGCTTCCCGACGATCCCCCGCCCGGCGGAACCGTCCCCGCTGCGATCGGAGGAAGCGCTTGAACCGAATGGGGTCTGGCCGATGCGTGCGACACCGCGTTCAGGGTTCCCGCCGTCACCGCCCCCGACACGACGACGGACGCAGCCCCCACACGCCCGAGCACCGAAACCGCCTGGGGGATGCTGCTCACGAACGGTAGTGAACCGAGCCACGCCAACGGCCCGGCGACCGGTCGGACGCGACCGATGGAGACGTCGAGAAAGGCGCGCACGATCTTGGGGTCGAAGTGGGACCCTGCGCAGGCCGCCAATTCCACCCGGGCCGCCTTCGGGCTCATGGACGCCTTGTAGGTGCGGACCGTCGTCATGGTGTCGTAGCAGTCGGCGACGGCGACGATCCGACCGCCGAGCGAAATCTCGTCACCTTTCAAGCCGAAGGGATACCCGCTCCCGTCGAACTTCTCGTGGTGCTCGGCGATGGTATTCGCCCATTCACCGAGCCATCCAGCCAGTGGTGCCGTCAGCTTGGCCCCCTCGAGAGGGTGCTTCTTGATGATCTCCCACTCGTCCTTGTCGAGCTTGTCCGGCTTGTTCAGGATGTCGGGATGAACGGCAAGCTTGCCGATGTCATGGAGAAGTGCCGACCAACGCAGGCGGTCGCGGTCCGCGGTCGGCAGGTCGAGTTCCTCGGCGATGAGATCGGTGAGGGCCCGCACCCGTTCGCCATGACCACGGGTGAGGCGGTCATGGGAGTTGAGGGCACCGGCCAGGGCGAGGATCTTCTCGGCCGCCGCCACGGGCTCATCGTTGATCCCCTGCGTCCGGGCTTCCTCCACACGCCGAGCGAGGTCCCGGGTGTTTCCGGACTTACGCGCCACGGCCAGGCGTTTGGGCGCCCGGTCCGGGAAGACCATCGTCATCTTGAGCATCACCGCCAGGGGCAGTGCGCGACGGGACAGCCGGTCCGTGGCCACGAGCACCAGGGTCGGTACCGCCAGAACGACGATCCACCATGCCACCAACGAGCCGGTGCCCCGGGGCCGGGGCAGCATGTGCCCGGTGACCGTTGCCGCGACGATCGACAGGGCGATGGGGACGGCGAAGATCGCCAGGCTCACCAGTGCCGACAGGACGGGTCGACCCTTCCAGCGGTCGACCCTGTCGTCGTCAGTGCTCCTTGTACGTACCGTCGCCATCGGGCCGTCCCAACCGTCACCACGACCGCCGCCCCGCCTGGAGCGGGCCGGTCGACCGTGCCAGGGGAATATCGGCTCGTTGCGACCTGGGATTTAATGCCGGGCCAGGGGCCCGGGGGGCGTTGGGTCCGTAAGGGCTGAACCGACTCGCTCCAGGCCTCTCAGCTGGGCTTTTGCCGCTGACGAGGAGAGGAAGGACACCCGAATCGGCGGGGTCCCAGATGGTCCGGGCGACGCGGCTTCGGCGCGGGACGCAATTCGGGTCCCTGGGTGCCGCCCCGGGCATTCACCAGAGACCGCCGAGCCGGGCTGATCACCATGACGGGAGCTGTCCGAGAGTCACCATGACGGGCTCGAGTCCGGTGCCAGACGGTGCTGCGCTCACCCGACCGGACGTGGCCGCTGATCCAACGCAACCCCAGTCAGTTCACCGACCAGGGTCAAGCACGACACCGCCGAAGGGAGGCGAAAGGGGTGGTGGTCGGTCTCGTTTCCTCTGTGTCGACAGTTGGCCTTCAGACTTTTGATCCGGCGGCCGATATGAGAGAACATCCTGGGGTACGCCTGGTCACAGGCTCGACGTGTCCTCTCACCAATCACCGGAAGAGGCGAAGCACGTCCTTGATTCGAATACTCACCCGTTTCGTCGGCGCGACCACGCGCCTCGAAGAGGGTTCCTCTATCGCATCGCTGTCGCGCATCGACCCGTCGTCCCTCTGTAGTTCGAACGGCGCGACCCACACGGAATACGAACGTCGGAAGCACCGGGGCGTTCTGATTCGTCCACCCACGACGACCGTCTGAAACGGCGGCGTCGATCGATCTCCACCCCCATGAGGTCGCATCCGCTCCGCAGATGAGCGGTATGCGAACTCCAGACAGGAGCTTCACCGTGCCAAGAACGACCCATCGTCGGATCGCAATCGGAGGAATCGTCGCACTCGTCGCCTCCATCGCGTTCATTGCTCCGGACGCCTATGCGTCCACAGTCACAGGCGTGACCGCCTCGCCGACACCCCTTACGGCCGGCGCTTCGGCCACCTACACCGTCGACTTCTCGACCAGCGCAACGGGTGCTTTGGCCAACGGGGTGGATACCATCACGTTGACGGGGCCGGCTGGCACTCAGTTCCCTCTAGTTGAGGCGGACTACACCGTCAACGGAACTGCCTTGACGGCCACGCCGAGCGATTCGGCATCCAATAACGTGACCATCACCACGCCGGTGCCGATCTCTTCGTTGGCACCTGTCGTCGTGGTCGCCGGCGTCGGGGCCACTGCCACCAACACCGCCATTGCTGGGACCTACGTCATAAGTGTCAACACCTCGATCGATGCCTCGCAGGCGGCGAGCAGCCCGGGATACACGATCGTTGCCGGCGCTCCGTCCCAGGTCGTTGTCACTTCTGGGGCCACTCAGAGCGCCACCGTCGGCACGATCTTTACAAATCCACTCAGTGCAACCATCGAAGACTCACACGGCAATCCCGTGTTGATCGCAGGTACGAGAGTGACCTTCACCGCACCGGCCAGTGGGGCAAGCGGAATATTCTTCAACGGCACCATCACTGACTCCGCGACCACAAATGCGAGTGGAGTCGCGACGACCACGCCCTTCACGGCTGACACCGTGGCCGGCACGTACTTGGTAACGGCTTCGTCAGTCGGCCTGTCATCGGCCAACTTCATCGAGACAAACGTCGCAGGTGCCGCTTCCCAGGACGTTGTAACCTCCGGCGCCGGTCAGAATGCGACCGTCGGCGCGGCGTTCGCTACCTCTCTGAGCACCACCATCGAAGACTCGCACGGCAACCCAGTGCTCGTCGGCGGCACCACTGTGAGCTTCACCGCCCCGGGCAGCGGCGCAAGCGGATCATTTGCGAACGGCACCGACACCACCATAGCCACGACGAATGGCGGTGGAGTTGCGACGGCAACCACCTTTACGGCCGGCACGACTTCCGGCTCGTACTTGGTAACGGCTTCTTCGGCCGGCTCGACATCTGCCAGCGTCACCGAGACAAACGTCGCAGGTGCCGCTTCCCAGGTCGTTGTCAGCTCCGGCACAGGTCAGAATGCCACCGTCGGCACGGCATTCTCGACCTCGCTAGGCGCCACCATCGAAGACTCGCACGGCAACCCGGTCCTCATCGGTGGCACCGCAGTGACTTTCACTGCACCGCCTAATGGTGCCAGCGGCACCTTCGCCAACGGAACTAACGCCACCACGGCCACGACGAACACCTCGGGTGCCGCCGTTGCCACGGCCTTCACCGCTGACAGCATTTCTGGCCCCTACACCGTGACAGCCGGGTTGGCCGGTTCGACTTCGGCCAGCTTCAACGAGACGAACGTCGCCGGCTCCGCGAGCAAGCTGATCGGAGGATACAACTTGGTCGCCGCCGATGGCGGCGTATTCGGGCTCGGGGGTGCCGGGTTCTTCGGATCCGAGGGCGGGAAGCACCTGAACAGACCCGTCGTCGCCATGGTCGTCACACCGAATGGCGGCGGGTATTGGCTGGTGGCTTCCGACGGCGGGATCTTCTCCTTTGGCAACGCGCAGTTTTACGGATCCGAGGGCGGGAAACACCTGAACAAGCCGATTGTGGCCATGGCCGCCACGTCGAACGGGGGCGGGTATTGGCTGGTGGCTTCCGACGGCGGGATCTTCTCCTTTGGCAACGCGCAGTTCTACGGATCCGAGGGCGGGAAGCACCTGAACAGGCCGATCGTCGGGATGGCCGCTGACGCGCTGACCGGTGGCTACTGGATGGTGGCTTCCGACGGCGGGATCTTCTCCTTCAACGCTCCCTTCGCCGGTTCGACGGGAGGAATCCACCTGAACAGGCCGATCGTTGAAATGGCGGCTGACCCGTCGACCGGTGGGTACTGGATGGTCGCCTCTGACGGCGGGATCTTCACCTTCGGGGGCGCCCGGTTCTACGGATCGGAGGGCGGCAAACCGTTGAACAAGCCGATCGTCGGCATGGTCGCCGACCGGTCAACCGGTGGGTACTGGATGGTCGCATCCGACGGTGGCATCTTCTCCTTCAATGCTCCGTTCTCGGGTTCTCTGGGCGGGACTCACCTCAGCCAGCCGATCGTGGGGATGTCGACGCAATAGCCGACCTCGGGTTTGCCAAACTTCTGGCCCGGCGACACGCTGGGTCGGTGGGAGACCTGGATACCGATACCCGCGTCACGCCCTGTGGCGACGGGCGCTACCAGGCGACGCTCAGTCGGGACTGGGAGATCTGGGGTCCGATGGGTGGGTACGTCGCCGCCTGCGCGCTACGGGCCGGCGGTGCGGCGAGCGCGCATCCGCGCCCGGCGGCCTTTTCGTGCCAGTACCTGGGGACCGCCCGGTTCGGGGTGGTCGAGGTGCGGGTCGAGACACGCAAGCGCGGCCGAACCGCCAGTGCGCAACGGATCGAGGTGACTCAGGACGATCGTCCGGTCCTCGACGCCATGCTGTGGAGCGTCGGGAACGACGGTGACGGACTGGAGCATGACGACACAGTGGCGCCCGCGGTGCCCGGACCCGACGATCTTCCGGGCATCGACGAGCTCCTACCTGAGGACGCCGAGCCGCCGTACCCGTTCTGGAACAACCTGGACGCCAAACCGATCAACTTCGAGGCGACGTGGCCCCCGCCTGACTCCCGACCCGCCCGCTGGCAGGAATGGCTCCGCTTCAGACCAACCGCCGTGTTCGACGACCCCTGGGTGGAGGCGGCTCGCTGTCTCATCCTGGTCGACCTGCCGAGTTGGCCGTCGGCGTACCGCCGACACGCCTGGGCGAACCCGCCATTCATCGCTCCCACGCTCGACCTGAACGTCGCCTTCCACCTGGCTCCGAACGGAGAGGACCGGCTCTTGTGCGACGGATCCGCTCCGCTGTCCGCAGGAGGGCTCTTCGGGTGGACGGCACGGGTCTGGTCCCCGGGCGGAAAGTTACACGCGTCGGGAGGCGGGCAATGTCTCTACCGTCGGGTGGAGGGCGGGGTCTCTTAGGTTCGAGCCGAATGGATTCTTCGTTCCCTGTCGATCGGGGCGGTCGGTCGACGTCAATTGGGCATACGAGGTCTGCTCGGCAGACGACCAAGGAGGTCACGATGCGCTACATGCTGATCATTCACAACGACCCGGAGCTCCACCCGGTACCGGGAGACCCCGGATGGGACGAACTGATGGCCGGTTACGCGGCGTTCAGCGAGGAATTGGCGTCCCACGGCCGTCCTTTCAGCGGTGACCCGCTCAACGACCCGAGCACCGCCACCACGGTCCGGGTGCGCAATGGCGAAACCCTCACGGTGGACGGACCGTTCGCCGAGACCAAGGAGTGGATGTCGGGGTTCTACATCATCGAGTGCGACGACCTCGACCAGGCACTGATGGCGGCGGCGATGGTGCCGTCGGCCAAGTTCGGCTCCGTCGAGGTCCGCCCCGTGGCGGAGATGTAGTCCTGGAACGTTCGGAACCGCCGGGGGACCGCGGTCCGGTGGACGACGCTCTTGATGTCGTCTACCGGACCGAGCGCGGGCGCGTCCTCGCCCGACTGATCGCTGTCGTCAAAGACTTCGATCTGGCCGAGGACGCGGTGCAGGACGCCTTCGTGGCGGCGACGACGGCGTGGGCGGCGTCGGGCATTCCGACCAACCCGGCCGGATGGCTGGTCACCACGGCCCGTCGCAAGGCGGTCGACCGTCTCCGGCGGGCCGCCTCGGCCGAACGACGCCACCGTGCCTGGGGCGAGTTGGCCATCGCCTGGGACGCCGCCGAGGGTCCGGGGCCGATCGCCGACGACCGGTTGCGGCTGATTTTCACCTGTTGCCATCCGGCTCTCTCCCTGGATGCCCAGGTGGCTCTGACGCTGCGATCGCTCGGTGGGCTGACGACCGACGAGGTGGCCCGGGCCTTTCTCATCGCCGAGGCCACCCTGGCCCAGCGGATCGTCCGGGCCAAGCGCAAGATCAGGCAGGCCGCCATCCCCTACCGGGTGCCGTCGCCCGCCGAGTTCCCCGAGCGGCTGGGTGCGGTCCTGGCCGTCGTCTACCTCATCTTCAACGCCGGGTACCTGGCGTCGAGCGGGGCCGATCTGGTTCGGGTCGACCTCTGCGACGAGGGTGTGCGCCTGGCCGGGCTACTCGTGGACCTCCTTCCCGACGAACCGGAGCCGCAGGGACTGGCCGCTCTGGTGCTGTTCCAGGATTCGCGCCGGGCGGCTCGCAGCGACGCCGCGGGCCGGCCGGTCACCCTCGAGGAGCAGGACCGCGGACGCTGGAACCTCGGTCAGGTGGCGAGAGGCCGGGAGCTGCTCACCCGCGCCCAGCGGCTGGGCCGGCCGGGTCCGTATCAGGTGAAAGCAGCCATCGCCGCCGTCCACTCCTCCGCCGATCGCGCCGAGCGGACCGACTGGGCCACGATCGTTCTTCTCTACGATCGCCTCCTCCAATGGGAGCCGACGCCGATCGTGCGGCTCAATCGGGCGGTCGCCGTCGCCATGGCCGAAGAGCCGGCGCGGGGTCTCGCTCTCCTGGATGAACCGGAGCTGGCCGGGGGCCTGGTCGACTATCACCTCTTTCATGCCACCCGTGCCGATCTGCTGCGGCGGGACGGGCGTCCCGAGGAGGCGGCGGCGGCCTACCGGGAAGCTCGGCGCCGGACCGGTAACGCCGCCGAACACGATTTCCTCGATCGACGCCTCAGAGAGCTCCGGGACACCACGGAGATTCCCGGCGGGGGCGGGCGGGGCTGAACTACACCCTGGTGGCAAGCGTCGCCACCCCGTCACCGGTGAGATCAACGAGGCCGGCGCGTCGTCCGGTCATGGAGAGCACCAACGATGAAAGGGGTCCCGTGACCTCGGGGCCATCGCCGCCGGTCCAGTCGACGTCGGAGGCCCGGAGCCGGAGACCGGCGATCCGCCTCTTCGCTCCGATGAGGAGATTCGACTTCCTATACGAGTCGGCCACGGCCACGAGGGCATCCTCGGGCACCTTGTGGGCGATGCCCAGAGGCCGACGGATGTCCTCGCCATGCACCACGATCTCGCCGAGCATGGCCATGACGGGGGCAGGTGGGTGGTTCGTGGTGGTGGTTCGGGCCCCCAGGCGCTCGACCAGAACCGACGGCCCGAGGGCGCCGAGGCGACGGGCGGCCCGATCGGTGAAGACGTCGAATCTGAACCGGGCGCCGATCAATTCCTTGTAGAAGGCGGCCGGCGTCTGCTCGGCGGCGGCCAGGATGTGGCCGGCGGTCTCCTGGACCGACCAACCCTGGCACAGAGACGGCGTCGTCCAGGCGTCGTCCGGGAGCCCGGCCAGGGTCTCGACCAAGAGCTCCCTCTCCGAGTGGATGTGCTTCCAGATCACGGCTGGCTTCACGGGGCCCTCCCTCTGTCGCGTCTGTGATGACGGATCACAGTGGTGACGCAAGCCGAGGGGCCGGATCGACCCGGAATCGCAGAAAGTTTTGGAGCCGTTCGTTGGCGTAAGCACGCGATGTCAGACGCACGGACAGTGGTGGACGACCAACAAGAGGCAGGTCGGCCGCCACCGTGTGAGAGTTCGGTCCGGTCGGCCGGACGACGGCTGGGGTCGGTCGGCCGTCGTTCGGACCCGTGCTGGCGAGATTGAAGAAGATGACGCGTCAGTCAGGGTCGGCCGTGCCTAGACTGCTGCGCGTGGCACGTGTGGTGGCCGTGGCGAACCAAAAGGGTGGAGTCGGCAAGACGACGACCGTCCACTCCCTGGGCTTCGCCTTGGCCGAATCCGGACGACGGGTCCTGCTCGTGGACCTCGACCCCCAGGCCTGCCTCACCTATTCAACCGGGTTGGACCCGAGTGTCCTGCCCGTCTCTCTCCACGATGTCTTCGTGCGGACGTTGAAGGCGGCCGATGTCCGCTACGTCGTCGGCGGGGTCGACGGCCTTGACATCTTGCCCGCCACCATCGATCTGGCCAGCACCGAGGTTCACCTCCTGACCCGGACGTCACGCGAACACGTTCTGCGCCGCGCCTTGAAAGGCCTTCATGATGAGTACGACTTCATACTCATCGATTGCCCGCCGTCACTGGGGATCCTGGCCATCAACGGCCTCTGCGCGGCCGACGAGGTCGTGATCCCCCTGCAGTGCGAGACCCTCTGCAGCCGGGGGGTCGGCCAGCTGCTGGAGATGATCGACGATGTGCGGATGTTCGCCAACGCCGAGCTCACCGTTCGCGGGATCATCAACACCCTCTACGACGAACGCACGAGTCACGGACGGGGCGTGCTGGCCGATGTGAAGGAGCGCTACGGGCTGGAGATCCTCGACCCGCCGGTACGGAAGTCCGTACGCTTCGCCGAGGCGCCTGAATTCGGGCGGTGCATCCTCCAGCACGCGCCGACGTCGGCCGGCGCCGCGGCGTACCGCGCCCTCGCCCGCGAGCTCGAATCCGTCCCATGCCTGGTCGGCTGATCGGGACGGGACGCCCCGGGGGGGAGCGACGCCATGGCTGACTCCCCCGATCCACTCGGCAAGCGGGCGCTGTTCTGGGCCCCGGCCGAGCGCCAAGAAGCCGGGCCCCGTCGACCGGAGAAGCGGGTCCCCCCCGGGAGACACGCCCTGTTCTCGGCCGCGGGCACGGTCCCGGCGGCCGAGAGCCCCAAGAAGAACGGACGACCACGACCACAGTTGAGCGCCCCGCCGCGGCCCGTCCGTGGAGCACGCTCATCTCGGGCGGCCGCACGCCCGCCCCGAGCGCGCACACCGGTGACGAAGGTCACCGCCCGGCGCCCCCCCGAACACACCGCCGGTGGACCGATCAGCCTGTCGTGCTCGAAGTGCGGGACACACACAGACGTCGACATCCTCAAGTACCTGGTTCTCCACTTGCCGTGGTGGCTGTGGCGCCCCGGTCGCGGCTACACCAGCCTCATGAAGTGTCCGGCCTGTGGTCAGCGAGCCTGGGTCAGCGCGTCGTGGGCACCCTGGCAGCGTTGAAACGGACGGGCTGAGCCGGACGGCGGTTCCTACCTGTTCATGTACCAGGTCAGCCGATTGCAGGAACTGAGAGCAGCCAGGTTGTCGGACTTGGCGCCGTCGGTCACCGAACAGATCGTCTTTTCGCCACAGCACTTGTGTCGTTTGACGGGAACCCTGTCACCTGACGGCCCGTTGTCCGTGTAAAAGGTGTCCGCTTTCGCCTTGATGGCCCGTCGGACGTCCTTGACCGACTTGTGCTCGATCGCCCGACTGCCGCGGACGACACCGACCCCGACGATGTGGTGATGATCGGCCGCCGGCTTCCGCTCGACGCAGACCACCTTGTAGTCCGCCATGAAGATCCGCCCTCGTCCCGTCGGTTCCGGTGCCCCCGGAGCGTGTCCATGGTAGAGCGTCTCGCCGGTCGGGTAGACGTGGCTGCGCCGGCGTCGCTCCCACCGGCCGTCCGGAGGGAGGGCGTCATCGGATCAGGTGGCGGGACCGCTGGCGAGTTGGACGTTGACGGTGTGTTGCGTGCCGGCGCTGTCCGTCCATCCGACCGGGATTGAATCGCCCGGGCGGTGGCTGGCGATGACGGCCGAGAGCGACGCGGGCGAACTCACCGTCTGGCCGCCCGCAGAGGTGATGACATCACCGGTGACCAGTCCGGCCCCTTCGGCCGGAGATCCGGGGGCCACCTCGGCCACCGTCGCACCGGACACCGACGATCCACCTTGGCCCAGACCGCCGAAACCGCCGGCGGCGGAGGACTCGACCACGACCCCGAGGAAGGCGGTGGGCCCGATGTGCACGGCGGCCGAACCCTTCCCCGATTCGATCTGCCTGGCAATTGTGATCGCCTGGTTGATCGGAATGGCGTAGCCGTCGCCCGTCGAGGACAACGAGGGCGACGCCGAGGCGGCCGTATCAATGCCGATCACGTCACCGGCGCTGTCGACGAGTGGTCCACCGGAGTCTCCGGGCTGGACGTTCGCGTTGACCTCGATGAGTCCCGTCAGCTGCTCGGGGTTGCTCCCGTCGTTGTCGCTGGCGGTGATCGCCTGGTTGAGGGTCGTCACCGCTCCGGCGGCCACGCTCGGCGTACCGCCGACACCACCTGCATTGCCGATGGCCACGATGGGCTGGCCGACGGTCACCTTGGAGGAGTCACCGATCGAGACGGTGCTCAGTCCCGACGCCCCGTGGAGCTGGATGACGGCGAGATCGCCAGTGCGGTCGTAGCCCACGACCGTGGCCGAGTAGGTCCGCCCGTTACCGATGTCGACCGCCGAGATGCTGGTGGCGCCGTCGATGACGTGGTTGTTGGTGAGGACCAGACCTGACGATGTGAGCACCTGGCCCGTTCCGGCCGCCGACTCCTGTTGATAGCTGAGGGTCACGTTGATATCCACGAGACCACGATCAACGGTGGAGACGACCGAGGAGGGGACGGGCGAACCCGACGACCCCGATCCCGACGGAGGGGTCGTCGAACCCGAACCCCCGCCCGACGGCGCCGTGAACGATCCCCTGCCCCCAGAGTTATCGGCGATATTGGTCGGGCTGGTCGCCGGTCGCCGCAGTGCGTAGCCCACGCCCACTCCCACGAGGAGGGAGGCCACGACCGCCAGGCAGATGGCAGGGATCAGGCGCGGGTGGCGACGGGAGGAAGCGGGTGACGGGGTGGGGAGGGGGCCCCAAACGAGGCCATAGGGAGTGGAGACGGGTCCCCACGCGCCACCATCTGGACCCGCCGGGGCGGGACCGAACAGAGGAGCCGGAGGCGGCGGTGGTGGTGCACTGCCCGAAACCGGGCCGAGGGCGATGGGGGCCGTCGGCTCGGGACCGTGATCGCCGAGGGCGATGGGAGCAGTCGGATCGGGGCCCTGGTCGTCGACATGTCCGGGGGCCGCCGTCGGCTGTGAGTCAACGTGCCAACCCGGTACGTCGGGGACCGGAGCGGAGGCGTCGGGGGTGTCCATGGATCTCCTCAGGAATTCGTGAGCACTGGTGCGATCATCTGCTCCTCAGTACACCGACTTTTCCTGAGGATTCCCTTTGCCCCGCCTGTGAGTTCGTCTAGACGAACCGTGACGACGCCTCGGTCCGGTCTGCCGACGAGCCGTCCGGGGAGGTTTTGTCGGTCGGGGCCGGTCAAGAAGCACCGACTCGCAGCCGAAGCCATCTATGTTGACGAACGCACTCTCCGGAGCCTACCTCCGCTCGTACGGGGTCGATGACAGATTGGACACAAATACCGAGGAAACGGAAGGGCTGCCACTGCCTGACGCGCCGGCCGCCACAGTCGTCCAGGAGCCGCTTGGCCAGGGCCCCGGGCACTGGGCCGGAGGGCCGAGCGCCGCCCTCGGTGAAGACGGAGCCATCTACCTGGGCTACCGCTTCCGACGCCCCTTCGGAGAGGGCAGGGGCTTCGCCAACGTCATGGCCCGGTCCGAGGACGGGGAACGTTTCGAGACACTGGTGGAGCTCGACCGCAAGGACTTCGACTGTGAGTCCCTCGAGCAGCCCGCCCTCGTGGCCGTTCCCGGTGGCGGGTGGCGCCTCGGTGCGCACGACCGGGTCAAGGACCCGCGCCGCAGCTCACGCGCAATTACTCGGTCCGCCCGGTGGCAAGAAGAGACGCTTTGCCGGCGAGCCCTGGAGAATCGGGCGATCGTCGAGGCGCCTGATCGCGGTGCACGGCGATCTCCTGGTCCAAGGCGGCGGCGACGAGATCCTCCTCCGCCATCGGTCTCGCCAGGTGGTACCCCTGGAGGATGTCGAAGTCGAACGCCACCATCCGGTCGAACAACTCCTGGTTCTCGACCCCTTCGGCGACAGCCACCAGACCCAGACGGTGAGCCAACTCTCTGACTGTCCGCACGATGGTCTCGTCGGCCGCAGATGTGGACGAGCGCAAGACGAAGCGCTGATCGACTTTCAACTCGTCGAGAGGTAGATCCGGCAGAACCGAGAGCGACGTGTAGCCGGTTCCAAAGTCGTCGATGGAGACCCGGACGCCCCGGTCATGCAACGGCCGGAGCAGGTCCACGGCCTGGAGGAGATCGATGGCGGCGGTCTCGGTCACCTCGACGGTCAAGCTGGATGGCGGCAGCCGCCGATCCTCGAGCTCCGCAAGTATCCACTGGGCCAGATCGGGAACCGTGAGCGACGTCGCGGACAGATTCACGGACACGGGGATGTCGAGACCCGCGCCGCGCCAGCGGACCTGAGCGTCGAGGGCCTCGCGCATCACCCATTCGGTGAGCCGGTCGATGAGTCCGGTACGTTCGGCCAGCGGGACGAACATGGCGGGTGGGACCGACCCCAGGGTAACGCTTCCCCAGCGCAGAAGTGCCTCGGCCGACACGATCCGCATCGAACTGACCGCCACCTGAGGCTGGTACGCGAGCGACAGCTCACCGCGTTCCGAGGCCAGGCGGAGGTGGGCGAGAAGGGCGAGGTCACTGGCGGTCAGGACGCCCTCGTCGCCGGACCACGTTACGTGGGCGCGGCCCTGGGCCGCGGCCTTACGGGCACTCAGGGTCGCCCGCCGGATGAGTTCCGGTACGTCGCTGCCGTCCCACGGGGCGACCGCCAGGCCCACGTTCGCCCGCAGCGAGACCTCAATGTCGTCGACCAGATAGTGCCCCGCCGTGATCGCCTCCCGAAGCGTCTCGGCGAGCGACTGCGCGTGTGCGTCGGCTGCGGCCCGGTTCGTTCCCGCGGTGGGACCGATCCGGTTGATCACGACCAGTTCGTCACCGTCGACGCGGCCGATGTCCGCATCGGCCGGGAGGACCTGTCCCACATTCTCCACTGCCCGCCGCAGCAGCTCGGTGCCGACGTGGTAGCCGAGGGCCTCGCGAGCGTCACCGATGCCCTTCAGGAACACCGACGCCACGACGAGTGCGTCCGTCGTACCGTGCCCGGCGACGCGATCGGCGAGACCGAATCCGTTGGGCAGTCCTGTGTCGGGATCCACGCCGCCACGACGTTGGACGGTGCGGGCGAGCAGGATGACGGTCAACGACGCCGACAAAACGCCGACGACCTCGAGGACGACGATGACGGCCGAGCGGCCAGCACCCCACCGGCCCGCCGTCGCCACCCAGAGGGCGCCACCGACGACGAGTTGCTGGCCCAGAACGGCCCGCAACGACAGGAACAACGCCGGAGCCACGGCCACGGGGACGAGCACCATCACGTATCCGAACGAGGCGAGCGTGCCGCCTCCGGACGCCACCAGCACCACCACCTCGAGAGCGACCAGTCCCATCAGGAACCGGCACCATCCCAAGCCGATGTTCCTGACCCTCAGAAGGACGAGCCAGACGACGACCGTGACCGCCTCGACCACCGAGACGGCGACGACGTTGGTCCCGGTTGTCCCCACAACCCCGGCGGTGATGGGCCACGCCACCAGGAGCAGGGCGTAGAGGATGCGGAGGACCGACAGGGGGCTGAGCAGCTCGAGCGGTGCCCCCAGGGCGAACCAGGATCGAGTCTTGGGGAACAGGCGACTCTTCACCTGAGCCTCCGACGTCAGGCGCGTGCTCTTGACCGGTCGGTTGGCGCTGCCGCCCGGCGTCGCCCAGCCCCGCCATATCGTGTCGGACGACCTCGGTGGCCTCACCGTCACGTCATCGTCAGCAATCAGAACCGGCGTGAGCGACAACAACCCAACAACGTTGTCGACGCGTGCGGGATCCTGCCGGCGGCACTCTCCCTGGTGGACCTCAGCCGGCGAAGACGTCAGCCAAGGTCGCCGCGATCTCCGCCCACGCCGTGCCGTGGGGATCGATCAGCTCGCGGTGACCGATCCCTTGAAGCGGGACATACCGGGCGTCGTCCCCTGCCTCCTGCGCCTGGTGCGCGTAGCGCTCGCTCATGGACGGAGGGACGACGGTGTCCTCGAGGCCGTGGACCAGGATCTGCGGCACCCCGAGCGGAAGCATGGCGGCGGGAGAGGATAGACGGAGCCGGTCCGGCCGCTGAGACTGACCGGCCCCGAGAAGTCGAGCCACCGCATCACCACCCACACCCGACGATTCGGCGGCGGCGAGGTCCACCACACCGGCCAACGAGATGGCGGCGCGGACGGCGACCTTGACCGACGAGCCCGGCGCCCTGCCGGGGAGGCGATGGCGGCCGGCGGCCCACAGGGCGAGCGTTCCCCCGGCGGAGTGGCCACAGGTCACCACCCGGTGGGTGTCGACACCGGGAAACGACGCGACGTGATCAATGGCCTCGGCGACGTCCTCGAACGTCTGCGGCCATCCCCCGTCACCGCCCAGAATCCCGAGGCGACGGTACTCGATGTTCCACGCCGCCCAGCCCCGCTCCTCGACGGCGCGGGCCATCCTGGTCATGAGGGCCCGGGTGTACTGGGCCCGCCAGAACCCGCCGTGGATCAAGACGACCATCGGCAGATCACCGGTGACAGTCGCCGGCAGCCACAGATCCCCGATCTGGCCGCGACGCGCGCCGTAGTGCGATGTCGTGCGCGGCATGAGGAAAAGATACTCTTCGATCGGGCGCCAAACCTTTACGACGGCGGACGCGGGCGGCGGTCAGCGATCACGGAGCCGTGCAGGCCTCCGTTGCTCCATTCGAGTAGTAGCTCGTGGGTTGGTGCCAGCTCGGACACGTCGTCGAGTCGGTCACGGCCGATGAGGCAAGAGCATACGAGGCGTCGGTCGGGTTGAGATAGCTCGGAGGGGCGACGAGCTCCAGACGCGGATCCCAGGTGTAGAACTTGCCGTAACCGGTGTGGTTGCTGCTACTGGTCGGCGCTCCGTTGGCGTCGGCTGTCAAGGTGCCACCGCCTATCTGACCACGAGCCTCCTGCTGAATCGAGCCGTACAGGATGATCTGGTCCAGATTGGGACCCGCCGTCGGGTTGTTGTTAGAAAACGACTGGTTCAGGGCCAGGATCGAGGCGTCGATGACAAGGTTCCCCTGGGTGACGTCGTTCAGGCTCACATACTGGTTGTTGTTCGGCGTGCACATCGGCGCGCCCTCAGCGCTGCTCATCGAGGGGCTTATCCCAGGCTGTCCGACCGAGCTGTTATGAGGGGTGCCGCAGAAGGGAAGGACGTCGCCGCTATTCGCCGGGTCGATGGGGTGATTGACCTCGACGAACTCGTCGGCCACCAGTCCCAGAACGTCGTTGAGGTGCCCGGAACCGGACGAGTTGTATCCACATGCCGACTCTTGTTTCTTGCCCTGGAAGACGGGATCGCCCGGATTCGTCCCTGCCCAGGTGAGGCAGTCGTCGTAGGTGATGTTTCCGTCGATGATGATGTCGTTGTCGCTGCCGATGGTCAGAAGTCCCGAGAGGTGCCCGTTGACAAAGGCATCTCCCTCTTCGTCGGGAATGGCACTCTGACCGTCATAACAGCCGCTGCACGACGGGAGAGTCTGGGCATACTTCCCGTTGTCCGACGGATACAGCGTTCCACTGTCGTCGAACGGATTTGCACCGGTCTTCTTGTTGGCGCTCGAGGCCGTCTGCACGTATACAACGCCGTTGGCGGGAAGCGCTCCCGTCGTCCCAGTCCACGTGGCGCCGGCGGCGGCCGGGTTGGGGCAATTCGTCCCGGGGCTGGGGCTGGCCGGAGTGTCGGGGCTGATGACATTCATTTGATTGCCGACCAGGGTGATCTGGGTCGGGCCCTGGTAGAGGCAGCCACCAAGCGCGGCGATTCTCTGCAGCGAACTGTCGTCCACCGGTGACTGCTCGATGGCGTGATTGTACGTACTACTGCTGCTGTACACCCCTACGCTTGGGGGGGGGCTGCATGTGTACGTCGAAGCGTCGACGAATTGGCACTGGGGATCCGCCGTTGTCACGACCGCAGGTGTTACGCCCCCCGTCGGCGACCAGGGGATGCCGAAATTGGGATTGTTACTGACTTTGATCGAATCGTTGGAGTACAGGGGGCCATTGATAGTGTCACCCGAGGTGAAGGGCGGGGCGCTATCGCCGCATGGTCCGGTGTCTCCCCGCGCCCCATTGGTCGCGTTGTTGGTCAAAGTGTAGGGAGCGGGGGACGTGCTGGTCTGCCAAATGTACGAGCAATGTAGGGCCTCTTCGCCCTCATAGTCTGTGTTGGCACCTTGACCCGAGGTGGCGATGACGTGCGGATATTCCAAACCCGTCCCATTGGGGTTGGAACCGGCGTAGTCGGACCACCAGACATTGACCAGATATCCATTGATTGGCTGGAACTCTCCCATGATCGTCTGGTACACGAAGCGGCCCGGGAAGCCGGCGGCCCCGATGATCTCGACATTCAGACTGGTGAGCGAGCCGTCGCCGGCGATCTGGGGCTGCGGATTGTCGACGAGGTAGTACTCGGGGATCACGCCATTCCCCCCAGTTGTCCCAGGCACGTCATTCCAATTCTGGTACTGGAGACCTGTGCACAGGGCATTGCCGTTAAGGCTGGAGGAACAATTCGCCAGGTTGGGGTTGTTGTTGATGACGCTCTCGAATGTGTTGAGGCCGGCCTCGGCGGCGCGATAGGAATAGTGCTGGATCTGGTCGGATGCGATTAGAGGATTGTTGGCGATGGTGGTAGCCGCCATCACCGTCCCGAACGTGGCCATCACGATGGCGATGGCGCTGACCAGGACGAGGGCTGTCTGTCCCTGATCGCCGCGTGAACGACGCTGATTGGTCCGGCCCGGTCGTGTTGGACACGACCCGAGCGAGGTCCGCCGAATGCCGCAGCGCATGATCGACATCTTCGTCACCCGACCAATGGATTGTAGAGACTCGACGTGGACGTCAAAGAAAAGATCGTGGTGTTGTCTTCAGTCGGAGTCGGCGATCCCGGGGTTTGAATCAACAAGTCAATGGTGACGCCTTGCACTGCATCTCCCGGACAGGTGTTGGCGATGGGAGTAGCGGTCTGGTCAGCCGTGCACGTCGTAAAGATGCTGTCGTCCTTCGATGTCTGCGGGAGAGGCCACGGGAACAATGACGATGCCGGCGTGACCACCGACACCGGGACCTGCTGTCCCGGAGAGTTGGAAGCACTCGACGTCTGGAGGAGGATGTAGGTGAAGATCGGAGTGAAATTCAGGTGGGTTTGGTAAGTCGTCCCAACGTACACATTGGTCGGCGTGTCGTTGTTCACAATGTAGGGGTCGATGAAGACGACTTTGGGGGGGTTGTGGGAGGAGCCGTTGTACGTGCAGACATTGGTGGAGATGGTGGCGAACGGACATGACCCGGTGTCGGGAAGTTGCTCCGTTACGGAGAGCGTCCAGGTCGCTGGTTTTCCGGCAACGACAGGATTCGCGGTCTCTTTGGCCACCACTTGAGCGGGACCGGCGCTGCTGCCGACGTTCGAATAGAAGGTCGTCGAGAAGGGACCGACGGCAGTCGATCCCACATATCCGATGGCGGTGGGGGTGTTGTTGACGGTGTCGGTGCCAGCGACGGTGGAGAAGGCTGGGGCAGGGACATTTGCATGTGCTCCGCTGGTCAGCGTGGGTGCGGGCTCGACCTCGGATCTGACCAGTTTCTGAAAGTTCGTGGCCTCGATGAGGACTTGCTCGGTGTTGCCGTACGAGGAAAGCACTTGCGTGCTCAACCTCACGTACGACGTGACACTGACAAGGACGAGAGTGACGAGAATGATGAGGACGGCGGAGGCGACGAGAAGTTCAGTCAGCATCATCCCGGAATCGGCGTCGGCTCGGCGCGAACGGCGCTTGTCCACTCGGGCACGTACGCTCATCATCGGTGGAGTGGTCACGGGCCCGTCACCGTCACGGGAGCGGGAAGCCGAGTGGTGGTTCCTCCCACGGTGATCGAACCGGGGGCCACAATCACGGCGACGGCTGCGGTGGTCGACACACCCGATGTCATCGTCAGGTTGTACGCGCCGAAAGGCACTTCACTGCGACTGAGGCCATCGGCTCCCGGCGTCTGGAGTGTGTAGGTGTGGGTGCTGCAGGGCGAGGAGGCGGTCGACTGGAGGTGCACCGTGTCGCTCGATGGTACGTGGGAGCCCGCGACGACCTTCAGGGGCACGACACCCAACGGGACCGTGACGGGAGCGGGTGATGTCAATCCCGGAGGAGCGGGCGCCAGGACCGTCCCCCTACTTATCGGTTGTTCCGACGGGCAGTCGCCGGCGAAGACGGTGTATCCCGAGGTGAAGGGGAAGACGGGACCGATGGTCGTGGCGTTCGGGGATCCGCCGGCGGCGACCGTGTTCCAATAGCCGGCGTTGGCGGACGTCGTGTTGATAATGCCCGGATTGCCGGCGGTGGCGAATTCGATGGGGACCCCGGTCACGACGTTTCCGGTGAGCAGCGACGCTCCGGCATTGATCAGACCGGAATCGGACGTGTGATCGGTCCACGGTCCGCCAGGTCCCGTCGTGGTTGAGGTTATGGCCGCCAGTTTCGACGTGGTTCCGACGGCAGTGCAGGTGGCGCTGGTATGCGGTGTGCAGCTGATCCCGTTGAGATACATAATTCCGGTTTCCTGAGAGGGGAGAGTGAGCTGAGCCCACGCGGCGGACGGACCGGGTGACCCCGACAACAACACTGCGTCCGGTTGACCCGAGCTCGTGGTCGAGGTCGCCGCGATAAGGCAGTCGGTGGCGTCGGGACACACGAGGGACGTCAAGCCGGTGACCGCTGCCGGCGCCGTGGCCGTCGTCCACGAGTCAGCGCCGACGCCATTGATGGCTCCCGACAGGATCGCCTGAGTCGCTCCTCCGGTCCCGATGGCGGCGCAGACGCCGGACGCCGGACAGGTCAGCTGGGTCAGCAGCGAGATGGGATTGCCGCCGGCGGCGGGAAGCGTGTCTTTGAATAGGAGTTGGTTCTGGCTGGCCGGCGGGGCTGGCGGCGTGAAGGTCGTAGTGCCGGTGAGGATGAAGGCGCCGGCCGTACCGCCGGTGGTGCCCTGCCCGCTGATCATGCACTGGGTCGAGGGGCAGAGCACCTGGGACAACGAGGACACCGAACCCGACGGCGACACCAGGGTCGCGGGAAAGAGATCGATGGACCAGGTGCTGCCCGACCCGGTGACCGCTCCGGTGAGGACCACCGGGCCGACCGGCCCTCCGGCGACCACGGTGCTCCCCGAGACCACACCTATGCTTCCCGTTCCGATGGCCATACAGGCGGTCGCAGATGCGCACGCCACACCCGAGAGCGACGTCAGCGTCAGATCCTTGGGAGTGGCGCCACCGGCGGTGCTGCCTCCCACGTCAGTGGCCGTGCCGTAGACCCACGGACCGTTGGGGGGCCCCGAGAGCTCGACACCCGCCGCCCCGGCGGACCCAATCGCCACGCATGTCGCGGCCGACGGGCAGACAACCTGGGAGAGCGATGCCACCTGGGGGACGGTCGGCAGGGTGATGGTGCTCCAGTGGTCGACGCCACCCGAGATCGAATCCCAGAGCGCGATGGGGCGCGCCGTCCCGCTCACCACTCCGTTGCCGATGGCGACACACGCCGACGCGCTCGGGCACGTCACCTGGGTCAGCTGGGTGACGGTGACCCCGGGGAGCGACAGGGGGTCGACCGTGGGGACCAAGCTGACGCTCGTGGGACTGGACACGATGGACCCTCCGGGTCCGTAGCCCACCCCGACACAGAGCACCGTGCCGGCGCAGGCGAGAGATTCGATGCGAGTCAACGAGTTCGCCGGAAGCGCCGCGGCCGCCCACTGCCCGGTGGCGGTGGACATCCACTCGACCTCGGCTCCCGACCCGTTCTCACCGGTAGCCACGCAGGCGATCTGGCCGGCGCCCGGACAGTAGACCCCGTCCTCCAGGGCGGTGGACGAGGCGTACTGCAGTCCGACAGTCGTGCCTTCATCGAAACTCAACACCGGGATGGTGTCGGTCTGTCCGATGGTGATGGTGGCGGCGAAGGAGAGCGATGCGGCGCCACCCGCCGGGTCGGTGCCGGTTCCGTCCGTCGCCAGGTTCTGGACGAATGTCGGTGTTCCGAACGGAGCGGTCGACGGCTCGCCGACGGTCACCGTGTAGTTGCCGGGGCTGAGCTCGGCGAAGACACACCCGTAGAGATCCGGATAGATGGGGGTCGACTGCCCGCTGATGGTGACGGGGATGGCCGTCACCCGGGACAGGGCACCCGGGGTGGCCGGGAACCAGGGTGCAGCGGGGGCGTATTGGTCGGAATCGGTGGCATCACCTTTGAACTGCATGGCCAGGAATCCGTACGCGGGGATGCCGGGCGTGGGGAAGTCGAGGTTGGTGGCATCCTCCACGCTGTTGTTGTGGCCCCACTTGACGAAGACCTGGAGGTTGAGCACCGGCGCCGCTCCCGGTGTCGAGGAGCACAGGTTGGGATTGGCGCCGCCGTTCGGGCTGGCCCAGTTGTATTCGACGCTGACCTTGTAGGTCGCACTCCCCCGTGTCACCGCCAGCGACCCCGGACCCCAACCGCTCGGGGTCAGGCTGGGGGCGAGGATCGTGTCGGTCCAGACGGACAGGTTGCTGTTCTGAGGGGGAGGGTCCTGTGCTTGGGCCAGTTGTTCGGTCCACTGTTCGGCGATGGCCAAGGCGGTCAGATTGTTCCGGGCCGAGGTGGCGTGACCCGCCTCGCTCACGAGCAGGTAGGCCGCGGGTACCAACGTGATCATGAGGATGGCGAAGGCCACCATCACCTCGACCAGGGTCATGCCTGCCTCGGAACGGGGTCCGGCGGCCTCTCTGACTGCCGTACGAAGGCGTGCGGCTCGAACCAACCCCCGGGCGGGCCGGAGGGTACGGAACCGCGGTGCTATCCGCTGTCCCCGCCTGTCTCGGTCGAGCAGCACTTTCTCACCCCAAGTGGGAGCTTAGTCACTTATCGTGTGATCTGGGGGATGACCAGGCCCTTCGCCGGCCAACCCCATACAGGGTGATCTTCGGCACGCACGGGCTTGAAATGAAGAACAGGGTCGAAAAGGAAGGTCGGGCCGCCGGTGTCGCACCCTTGTCCAGGCACGGCCGCCTGGGGGACGGGGCGTCGGCCGTCAGGCCGTGGCGGCCCTGAAGCTGTAGGTGCCCGCCCCCACCTGAACGGTCACGTCACCGCTCTTGGCGCTCAGAACCGTGATTCCGGGGGCACGGGCGAGAGCCCTGCCCCCCTCGGTCACGGCTTGAGGGCTCGTAGCCGGCAGATGGACATGGGCAGCGGCGTTGGCCGGGACGGTGAGGGCCAGATCGACGGCCGATGCCTGTCGCTGCCACCGGACCGCACCGACACCCGACACCGTGGGGAACTGTCCGGTGACGATCAAACCGGCCGGCGGAGGCCTGACGTCGAGGACCGTCATTCCGCCCGGCTCCGCCGGAGTGACGGGTGTGACACCGAGAAGTACCTCCTGCATGGCCACCAAGGCACACGAACCCCACCCGTGGGACATGCTGTCGCCGATGTCGTCGCTCGGGACCCACGTCTCCCAAGTGAACGTCCCGCCGGCGGCGACGGTGTGCGCCCACCCCGGGATCCGGGTGTTCGTGAGGAGTTCGACCAGATCCTGGTCGAGGCCGGCGGTGTGCAGCGCCCGCAGCAACTCGAGACCGTGGTCGGGGCTGACGGATATCCCGAGGCTGGCCACATACGCCCCCACCGCCTTCACCCGTGCGGGAGGGACGACCCCGTAGGCGAGAGCCGAGGCGTTGACCTGCTGGGAGGCGTGGGGGCTGAGTGTTCCGTCGGCGTGAAGTCCGTCCACGTAGATGCCGTCACTGCGCACGAGCCGGGCGTTGACAGCCGAGGCCAGGCTGGCGCTACGGACCGACTGGACCGTGGCCTGTGCGGCGTCGCCGAGAAGTATCGCCATCTGACCGATCCGGTTGAAGGCGTTCACGCCCATGACGTTGATCGTGGCGTCGGGCGATGTCTCGAGGTCGTAGCCGTAGATGGGGTCACCATTGGTCGACGCAACGGGACCGGTGATCAGTCCCGTCGTCGCGTCCACAAGGTTGTGCAGATAGTCGGAGATGTTGACGAGGGTCCGGTAGAGCGACGCCACGGTGCCGAGATCCCCGGTGTTCTGGTAGTACCGCCACACCCATTCGGGGTACATCTCGGTGAAGACGGGAAAGTCCCGCGCCCCGTCACCGTTGGGATAGACGGCATTCACCCGACCGTCGGGCCAATATCGCTTCTGCGACCGTGAGAAATCCCGCAGCGCCTGCCAGGTGAGGTTCTGTTCGCCGAAAGCGCGCATGGCCACCTGGGACTCGTTGGCCCCGTCCCACAGGAACGGGCCCTTCTCCCGGGTGGGTGTGTCGATGAACTGCTCCTGTGACGTGTACAGAGCGGAGCGACTGGTCAGCTCCCAGACGTCGTTTAACATGGTGTCCGAGGAGACGAAGGTGGCTGCCGGTACATTCGGCATGGCCGCGTGTCGAGCCAGAGCCGCGATCTGGGACCGCCCGAGGTGCTCTCCGGGTTCGTCGATCTGGAGGTAACGGAAACCGAGGTAGGTAAAGGGCCGGAAGGTCTGGGCCCCGTCGCGTTGGATATACGAGAAACTCAGATCGGTCCCCTGAGTGCCGTGGACGGTGGAGACGTGACCGTCGGCGTCGAGGAGATACCCGACATGCATGGGAACCGTCCGGCCGGCGACACCCTGCCGGAACGTCACCAGCGGGCGAGCGGGATAGACCTTGCCGAAGTCGACGACCACCGCGCCGGTGGCGAGCGTCCGCACCGTCACCGGCTCGACCCGGTGTTCGACGATCCGGGTACGCAAGGCGTAGAGATGGGTGAACGGTGCCGTGCCCACGGAACCGAGGACGGTCGCAGCGGTCCAGTGACGGTCGTCGAAGTCGCCGTCGGCCCATCCGAGGGGCACGGCCCGTCCGTCGATGTTCTCGACGAAGTCGGCGCCGTCGGTATTGCGATAGCCGCCCGCCAGCCACTCCCCGGGGTGTTCGCGCCAGGAGCCGTCGGACCCGATGACTTCGGTGCTGCCGTCGCTGAAGTGGACCGACAGGTGGACGAGGACCCCCGATGCCGACTCAGGCCGGCCCTGACCGGCGCCGTACCAGTGATGGAGGACGCCGACCGCGTTGGGCGCACCCGGTCGGAGATGGGCCGTGACATCGGTGGCCTGGTAGTACTGCTCGTCGGGGTAGGAGAAGCTGGGCCCGGCATCGACTTCGGTGCCGTTCACCCACAGCTGGTACTTGTGGGCCGCCGCCACGTAGGCGGTGGCCCGCGCGATCGGTCTGTGGGGAAGCGTACGGATTGTCCGCAGGTAGGTGTGCCGGTCCGGTTGAGGATCGGAAGCCGCCGGTTGCAACCACACTGACCGCCAGTCGCCGGCGCGCAGCCCGGTGGTGAACGACGCCGGTGCCGAGAAGGGGCTCCATGTCGAACCACCATCTCGGGTCGACACGCGCCACTGGTACTGCGTGTCGGCCGAGAGTTGCCTTCCGCCGTAGGCGAGGAAGGCTTGGCGCGATGACGTCACCTGGGCGCTGTCCCAGATCGTCCGCGCGCTGCGGCCCGGGCGTGACACCGACACGACGATCCGGTAGCCGTTCTGCTGTGCACCTCGGCGTGGATCGTCCAGTTCCCAGGCGAAGCTGACGTCGTCAGGGTCGACCCCAACGGGGTCTTCGACGCCGTTGACGGTCAACCGTCGTGGTTCACCGGCCGCCTTGCCCGAAGCCGGATCGGAGGTGGAAGCGTCGGCCAGACGGGCGGGCGTGGACATCGACCGGCCCGTCAACGGCAGCGAGCCGACGGCGACCGCGGCCGAGGCGCGTGCGCCGTTGGCCAGGAACGTCCGGCGATCCGATCGGTGCGGCGCCACAGTGGTCAAACCCCCGCGGTCACGAACGCGTGATCCTGCGGATGGTGTTGGCGCCCTGGTCGCTGAAGTAGAGCGCCCCACCGGGACCGAAGGCGGCGGCGTAGGGGTAGGTCACGCGGGTCAGGATCCAGCGCGTGGCGTCGCCGGCGGAGGCGCCACCGACGGCCAGGACGCCGGCCAGCGTGTACAGGTCGTCGGCCTTCTCGCTGCGCCCGAAGAGGACACCGTTTCGAGCGGGAACCTCCCGGAGGCACCGGTCGTAGCTGTCGGCGATGATCAGGTCACCCGCCGCGTCGACGGCCAGACCGGTGGGATAGTTCACGACCGACACCGGTCCGGTGGCCCCCAAGCCGTCGTTCAGGTACTCCGTGTGCATGCCCTGCCCGGTCACGGTCCCGATGTCGCCGGCGGTGATCGCCACACCGAAGTACGAGCCCGTGGTCGCCGGAACCTCCCGAACCGAGCTGTTGCCCCGGTCGGCGATCAGCAGGTCTCCTCGGCTGTCGACGGTGACCGCCGACGGCGAGGACAACTGGGCCTCCACGGCGCGTCCACCGTCCCCGCCGAAGCCACAGGTCCCGCTTCCGGCCACGGCGTAAAGGTGGCCCGCGCTGAGGACGACGCCCGCGCGCGTCTGGTCGTGGGCGGGCACTTCGTCCACCCGACAGGCGGCCGTATCGGCGATGTACAGGTTCCCGGCGGCGTCGACGGCGATGCCCAACGGGTCGTCCAGCCTGGACGACCTAGCCGGCCGCCCGTTGGCGGAGGAGCCCGCCGCCCCCGTCCCCGCCACCGATGTCAGGTGCCCGGCCTTGACCGACACCCCGTAGTCCCGACCCGACGAGACGGGAAGCTCGAGGATCCGGTTCCCCGAGGCGTCGGCGATGAGGAGATCGCCGGCGGAGTCGAACGCCACGCCGGTCGGGTCGGCCAACGACGTCGGCGCCGAACGCGTCGACCCTCGTCGCCCGCAGCCCCTTCCGGCCACCGTATAGATGTGCCGCGCCGTCATGGCGATGCCGAAGTGTCGTCCACCACGGGCCGCAATCAGGCGGACCCGGCAGTTGCCGCTATCGGCGACGGCGAGATCGCCGGCGGCGTCCACGGCGATACCCGTCGGGCCGGTCAGCTCGGCACGCACCGAGGGGCCCCCGTCGCCCTTGTGACCCGGGGCACCGGTGCCGGCGACGCCGACGACGGTCGGGGCACCGCTGGCGGCGTCGGCTCCCGGTGCCACCAGAGCCCCAAGCACCACAGCGCACGCGGTGCCGACGACAGCCCTCCTGTAGCGAGATCGCATCGCACCTCTGCGGACCGGACTCACCTCGACGGAAACTGCGAGGCATCCTTGCACGTCGAGGCGGGGTTGCGCCCGATCGTCAGAGGCCGGGAAAGACCGAACGGATCATGGCGAGGGTGATCCCGTCGGCGTCGAGCTCGATGGGGGGCGTGTGCTCGTCGTCGAGCCTCCCGTAGACGAGACGCAACAGCGCCTCGGCCGGCAGTCGGAGCACGCCGCCGATCGACCCACCGTCGAGCGGGTCGATGCGTACCTCGTCGTTGGCGGTGAGCACCAGATTGCGGACGGGATCGGTGGTGACGATCCGGAGCGCGATGGGTACACCCTGCGCCTTCCCGACCCGGCGCGCCATCTCGGGAAGGGTGTCGATCAGGAGGTCGACCGCATCGGCGGCGACCTCGGCCGTGGCGTCGAGCGAGGCGACGACGTCCCATGAGTGCACGGCGTGCTCGCTCAACCGCATCCGCAGGAACCCGACGGCGTCGAATTCCATCCCGAACATGGGGAAGTGGAGTGCATCGAGCTGCGCATCGGAGAGTCCCTCGATCCGGCGCACGAACGCCTCGTTCGCCGCCAGGCTGTCGACTGCCTGATCCGCGGCGCTACGGGCGTTCCACGCGTCCCAGACGGGGGAAAAGCATCCGGGCCCGGCAGGGGGCGTTGTTCGAGCGCGGCGTCGAGGATGGCGCCGAAGATGTCGGCCTGACTTCCCAGATGCGACAGGACCTGGGCGATGGTCCAGTCACGGGAGCGCGACGGTGCCCCCAGCTGGTCGGGAACAAGCGGTTCGACCAGCGCCTTCAGGCGGTCCTGGGAACTCCGCAGAGCCGATATCCAGGGTTGGGCTTCGCTCGGCACGGTGGGGCTCTCCTCTCAGGCGCGGTCCCGCCACGGGCCTATATCCAAGCCAGGGTACCGAGCGGCCACGCCCGCCAAGGTCGCGTCCGTCCAAAACGGGTCCCCCGGCCTGGGGAAGCCGAGCACCGACAATTGGCGCACGCTCGCCTGCCGCACGAACTTGTGCCATTCCGGGGAGAAACCCTTGATCTGCCAGGCCTGGTAGCCGACCCAGTCGAGGCGCGCCGGCTTGTAGGCCACGTGAAGCATGAACCGAGCCTGCCCCGGTTCGGTGACGTCGACCGAGCGGTGATAGACGTCGGGACCGTAGGCGACCACCGATCCCGCCGGCCCCGCCGCCTCGCCCGGCTCGTCGTAGAGGTGGCCGTAGTCCGTCAGGTTCAGCGTGTGCTGCTCGACGGGGATGGCGGCGGTTTTGGTGCGGGACACGAGGCGCGTGGCGCCGTTGCGGGCGGAGACGTCGTTCAGATATATGAACGTTTCGAGATGTTCATAGCCGGCCTCGCGGCGGGGGACGACCACCGAGTGGTTGGGATAGTCGGTGTGGAGAAGCCGGTTGTAGCCGGATGACTGGTGCGCGTACTTGGCCGTCACCAAGGCCAGATACAGACGCACGTCATCGGTCCCCAGGAGTTCGGTGGCGAGATCGATGAGGACGTCGTGGACGACCAGCTTGTTCAACCGTGTGCTCTTGAAGGGAAACTCCGGCCACGCTGCGTCCCACGTCCGCCACGCAGTGGTCCTCTCATCGTCGGTACCGCGGTCCATCTCGTCGGCCGAAGGGAAAAGGAGCTCGAGCGCGCTCTGAGCGGCCGCCAGATCCTCGGGGGGAATGGCCCCTTCGATCACGCACCAGCCGTCCTGATGCCATCTCGACTTGAGCGTCGGAGTTATGGTCGCGCCAGCCACACGCCCAACCTACCTTCACCGCGGCACCCGCCTCACGACCTTCGAACAGCTCGGCGGCGTCGTGAGCGTTGGCACGGATTTACACAGTTGTCATCGTGTGGACCCATAGCGTTCACCACCTCCTCGTACGCTGCGAGTACCGGCAGCTGAGGGGCTCCGGGAACCGCAGCGCCGAAGGGGCTTGGCGACAGGTGTGCCCCCGCACCCAATGTTCGCCGGCCCCTTCGGCACGTCCGGACGGCAGTGCCGCCGCTCGCGTGGGCGCCGGCGCGGCGGTCACGTCGTGGTAGGCGCCCCACTGACGCTGTAGACGAGAACGGGCTCGTCGAATCCCTTCAGCTGCCGGCGACCGGCGCTCTCGAAGACGAGCGGGCCGTCGGCGGCGGCCACCCGCACATTCTCGTCGGCGAGGACCTCGCCGGGAATGGCCAGGTCCGCCAGTCGCGATGCCAGGTTCACCACTTCGCCGTAGTAGTCGCCCTGCCGCGCCACCACGTCGCCGAAGGCGAGTCCGCCCCGGGGCTGGATCCCTTCATCCACGAACTCGGTGTTCAGGGCCAGGGCCAACTCGCAGCCGGCGACGGGGTCGATGGCCACGAACATCACCTCGTCCCCGATGTGCTTGACGATTCGGCCACCGTGTTCGGCGGCGAGCCGGAAGGCCCGGTTCTCGAACTGCCCGATGAAGGAGCTCAACTCCCGGGTGGCCATCCGGTGCGACAGGGGCGTGAAGCCCACCAGGTCGACGAATCCGACCGCCAAGCGGAAGAGGGCCCTGTCGCTCACGTGTGCCTGCGCCCGCCGTTGGCGATCCACACCGTCGCGTAGCAAGTGGGCGAAGACAGCGCCCAGCCCCGCCCCCACACCCAGGGCCGTCCGTGCCGCACGCGACCCCTTCTGGGCCAATTCCAGGGTATCCGCCCCGCTGTCGGCCAGCTCGGACTCGACGGTCTGCACGTAGAAGGAGATCGCCGCATCGGCCACTCTCGACAGGGCACTGCCGATGACGTGCAGGATCTCGTCGCTGTCGACGTCGGTGAACAGATCCACCGACGTCAGCGTGCGGATGAGCTCGACATCGTCGGACGAGAACATCGGCTCCTCGGGTCCCGGCACCTCGACGCCGAGCGCTCCCCAGATCCCCATCACCCGATCGACCGACGTTCCGGCCAAGGTGGCCAGCTCGCTGGCGGTCAGGCCCTCGGCGGCGGCGAAGACGAGATCGGCACCGAGACCGGTCAGATTCGATCGCGTCTCGGCCTCGGCGATCTGCTCGGGGGTCGCCCCGAGCGACTGGAGGAACTCGACCAGGTCGGGGGTGGCCCCGCAGGACGGATCGACCGGTGGCCCGGGTTGGCTGTCCACGCCACCAGCTTGGCATCCGCCGCCGGTGTCATGTGCGCCCACCCGCGTCATAATCGGAGGGAGGAGTCCGATGAAGCTCAAGCTCGACCTGCACGAGATCTACAACCGCGGCACGGACATCGATCAGGCGCTGCGGGACATCATCGACGAGGCGGTTCGGAAGAAAGCCACCGTGGTGGAGATCATCCCGGGAAAGGGGTCGGGTCAGCTGAAGAAGCGCGTCCTGCGCTTTCTCGACACCAAGGAGATGAAGACCCTCTACCACCGGGTGGAGAAGGACTCGCACAACTTCGGGCGGGTCTTCGTCCACTTCCGCTGGAAGTGAGCGTCTACGTGGTTCGGAACGAACCGAGAAAGGCGCGCGCCTGCGCGGCATGAACGGTGACGACCAGGAGAGCGAACAGGGTCGCTCCCCGGGCCAGGAAGAGGGTTCCTTCCGACGCCTTCGGGTCGGTGATCTTGGTTCCGTGGTTCAAAGCCGAGTTCGCCGATCCGACGAATTCATAACCGGGCATTCCATCCATGGTCACCGGCCCCATACCCGGGGCGCGGGCCGCATCGTGCAGGAACGACCGGGCATCGGAGGCTGATCTCAGGGTCACGACGATCACGGCGAACGTGGGCGGACCGGGCACCGGGGCCGTATTCGAGAAAAGATCGGGTTCGGAGCTCACCGCGTAGGCATACGACCTGATCTCTCCGGACAGGCCCTGCGTATTGGCCGGGTCGGGAACCGTCTGAGGCTTCGACGGAAACGCCACCTCAAAGCGGGCCCCGGGAGGTCCGTAGAGCGTCTGAGACGGGTGCGTCCCCGAGCTGCACCCGGCCAAAGTCGCACAGGCGACGGCGACGACCGACACGATGCGCACCGCCCTCATGGTCTCCTGCCGGCAGGCACGCTCAGCCGTGTGCCATTTGGGCGAGGGTGGTGATCGTCCGCCAGTTCCGCGTGGTCGCCTGCGACCCGAATCGTCTCTCGAGGAACGTGTTGGTGAGCTTCGTCTTTCCGTAACCATTCGAGCAGAGCAGGTAGACCTCGCGCCCGATGACGTGCAGCTGGTCGTCGTCCGTCCGCGTCGTCGCCACCGATTCAACGGCGACGGGGTCGGGTGCGGCGTCCATGAACGTGACGTGGAGGACCTGGGGATCGTGTCGGGGGAGAAAAGGATTCGCCTCGATGACCCGGTCCAGTTCACCCTCCGTGCGCACCAACACCGGCACCGGGTTCCCGAGGACTTCGTTGAGCCTATTCTCGAGGGCCTTCACGATGGCCGTGGGCGAGCGCCCGCTGGTGAAGACGGCGTTGCCGCTCTGGATGTAGGTCTGGACGTCTTTACCCCCGGCGTCGACGACCATGCCGCGCAGGTCCTCCATGGCCAACCGGTTGCGGCCGCTCACGTTGATGCCGCGGAGCATGGCGACAAAGGTCGTCATCCGTCGAAGAGGTTCACGAATTGGGCCACCGCCGAACGGGCCAAGTCCCCGGTGCGGAAGCAGACGAACCAGGGTTCGCCCGGGATCAGATGGGAGACGGGATGCACCTCGACGATTCTGTGTTCGTCGAGGGCCCGAGCACAAACGAACTCGGGGAGGATGCTGCAGCCGATCCCTTTCTCGACGGCACCGGTCACCGCCCTGAGATCCGGCGCCACCAGTCGCAGCCGGGCCGAGAACGGCCGTCCGAGATGGGTCTGCCAGAACCTCCTGGTGATGGGCAGCTCGAGGCTGTACGCCGCCCACGACTGACCGACGAGCCAGTCACCGAGCGCCGACAGCGAGTCGAACGGATCGTCGGGAACGATGTGGGGCGAGCCCACGAGGACGAAGCGCTTGTCGCCGATCGGCACCGCGTCGAACGACCGGCGGCCGGGAACCGAGCTCATCACGGCGACATCGAGCTCACCGCGCTCGAGCTGCACAAGCAGCCGGGCGTCATCTCCGAAGCTGGTCACGACGGCCAGGTCGGTGGTGCCGATGACGGGAAGGACGAGAGAGGAGAAGAACTCGGCCGTGGAGCCGAGGCGCAGCGGTGCCGACGAGGTGCCCGACGGTCGGTCGTCCAGTCCCGCCAATGCGGCCTCGAGCTGGTCGAGGACCGAGGCCGTCTCGGCGTACAGGGCCACGGCCCGACCGGTGGGTTCGACGCCCCGGGGTGTGCGGACGAAGAGGGGGCTCCCGACCGCCCGCTCCAGTCCCGCCAGCTGCTGACTGGCCGCCGGTTGCGACAGCCCCCGCTCACGGGCACCATCGGTGACCGACCGGGCCCGGTAGACGGCGATGAAGGTTCTCAGCTGCTCCGGTCGTGACATTCACACAGCTTATACACATCGATTGATAAATCACTTTGCTAATGGCCAGCGATCGGCGCATGCTCACCCTGATGACCCGGTCCGATCCCGACCTGTCCGCACTTCCTGACTCCCCCGGCCACCGCTACACCCACGGGCACCACGAGAGCGTGCTGCGCTCACACCGGTGGCGGACGGCGGAGAACTCGGCCGCCTACCTCCTGCCGTGGCTGCGATCGGGGTCCCGGGTCCTCGACGTCGGGTGCGGGCCGGGAACCATCACCGTCGACATCGCCCGGCGGGTCGGAACGGGTCACGTCGTGGGGGTGGACAACGTCGGCGAGGTGGTCGCCATGGCCCGGACCGCGGCCGAGGGCGCGGGCATCGCCAACGCACGGTTCGCGGTGGGCGACGCGTACCACCTCGACTTTGCCGACGGATCATTCGACGTCGTCCACGCGCACCAGGTCCTCCAACACCTGTCGGACCCGGTCCGCGCGCTGGTCGAGATGGGCCGGGTCTGCCGTCGCGGCGGAGTCCTGGCCGCCCGCGACGGCGACTACGACTCCTTCACGTGGTATCCGGCCGATCCCTGGCTCGATCTCTGGCTCGACATCTACGGCGCGGTGGCACGCCACAACGGCGGCGAACCCGACGGCGGCCGACGGCTGATGGCGTGGGCCCGAGCTGCGGGATTGGACGACGTCACGGCCACGGCATCGGCGTGGTGCTTCTCCGACGCCGACGACCGGCGCTGGTGGGGAGACCTCTGGGCCGACCGGATGACGGAGTCGGCCCTGGGGATGCGGGCCGTGGAACTGGGGCTGACCGACACCGACGGCCTTCAGGAGATGGCCGCCGCCTGGCGCCGGTGGGCGGCGGACCCCGACGGGTGGTTCGCCATGGTCCACGGCGAGATCGTCTGTCGCGTCGGGACCTAGGGAAGCAGAAGGACCCGTCCGAACGCCTGCCGGCTCTCGATGTAGGCGTGGGCGGCGGCGGCGTCGGCCAGTGGGAAGCGCCGGTCGATCACGACGCGCAGACGACCGGCGGCGATGTCATCGATGTGTCGGGCGATCATGGCGTGGGGACGTGGGCTCAGGAAGATCTCCGCTCCCAGGAAGTACCCGGTGAGCGACTGGTTGTTCGGGCGCAGGGTGGAGATGTCCATCTGCTCGGTGCCCTGGCGCCCGGCGTCGCCCACCGTGACACACCGTCCCCGGTAAGCCAGACATCGGATGCTTCCCTGCAGGGTCGACCCGCCGACGGAGTCGACGACCACGTCGGCACCCTTCCCGTCGGTCAGCCGCCGGACCTCCTCGACGAAGTCCGATGATGCGTAGTTGATACCCGCATCGAGTCCGAACTCCGTCAGTCGTTCCAACTTCTCGTCGCGCGAGGCGGTGGCCAGGACCCGGGCGCCGGCCCGCTTGGCCAGTTGGATGGCGGCGATCCCCACCCCGCTGGCTCCGGCGTGGATGAGGGCGGTCTCCCCCGGCTGAAGCCGCCCGAACTCGAACAGACAGTCGTCAGCCGTCCCGAAAGGCACGGGGATACAGGCGGCTTCCTCGGTGGACAGACCATCCGGGATGATCCAGCAGAACGGCTCCGCCACGGACCGGAGCTCGGCGTGCGAACCGTCCAGACCGACGGTAACCACGCGATCGCCCTCGCGCAGCAGGGTCACCTGATCGCCGGCGGCCACGACGGTGCCCGCGCACTGGTACCCCACGACGTGGGGGACCCCGGACATCTCACCGCCGGTGCGGTTGAGGGTGTCACCACCCTCGATGCTGATGGCCTCGACCCGCACGAGGACCTCGTGTCCCGCCATGGCCGGGTCGGCGACCTCCTCGTAGCGGAAGACTTCGGGGCCACCGGTCTCGTAGTAGACGGCTGCTTTCATCGCGCACGCTCCAGGGCTGGACGCCGCAGCATACCGGGACACGGCCGTTCACGTCTTTTTTACGCCGGCGACCACTCCGTTCACGGCGTGTTCACGGCCCGTCGGCGCATGATCGCTCCATGGTCGATTTTCTCGCGGTTCTCGGCATCGTGACTTTCGCCGTCGTCATGCTCGGGCTCATCTGGGCCCTGGAGCGGGTATGACCGTCGTCCAGGGCATCCTGTTGGCAATTTCGATCGCCGTGTTCATCTACCTCGGCGTGGCCATGTTCAAGCCGGAATGGTTCTAGGTGGACTTCTTCTTCACCATCGCCACTCTGGTCATAGCGCTGGCGATCACGTGGCGGTACCTGGGCTCGTACATGGCGGCTGTCTTCGACGGTCGCGTGCACTTCCTGGGATGGGCCGAGCGCCCCCTCTACCGGGCCCTGGGGACCGGTCCGGACCACGAGCAGACGTGGAAGCGGTACGCCGGGTCGATGATCATCTTCTCGGCCGTCTGCATCGGCGCCACCTACCTGATCCTGCGGATCCAGGGATCGCTCCCCCTGAACCCGCAGCACCTCGGCGCCGTCTCAGCCCCGTTGAGCTTCAACACGGCGTCTTCGTTCGTCACCAACACCAACTGGCAGAACTACGGCGGCGAGACCACCATGTCGTACTTCTCCCAGATCGGTGGGCTCATGGCGGAGCAGTTCATCAGCCCCGCCGTGGGTATCGCCGTGGCCATCGCCATGGTGCGGGGCTTCCAACGACGCAACTCGCCCACCATCGGGAATTTCTGGGTGGACATCACCCGCTGCATGCTCTACATCCTGGTGCCGATCGCCTTCATGGCCGGCATCATCTTCGTGGGCGAGGGTGCCGTCATGACCCTGGCCGGACCGGTCTCGTTCCGCGACGCTCTCAACAACGTGACCCAGACCATCCCGCGGGGCCCGATCGGGTTCATGGAGGCCATCAAGCAACTGGGGACCAACGGGGGTGGCTTCCTGGATCAGAACTCGGCCACCACCTTCGAGAACCCGACGGCCTTCACCAACTGGCTGTCGATCTACCTCCTGCTCTCCATCCCCTTCGCCCTGACCTACACCTTCGGCAAGATGGTGGGCAGCATCCGTCACGGCGCCACCCTGCTGGCGGCCATGGTTCTCATCTTCGGCACATGGGTCGGCTTCACCAGCTGGGCCGAATCCCAGCCCAACCCGGCCGTGGCCCACGCCGGTGTCATGTACGAAGCCCAGGGCAACACCGAGGGCAAGAACGCACAGTTCGGGCCGGCCACGACCGCTCTATTCGGCGTGTCCTCCACCAACACGTCCACGGGGTCGGCTGACGCCTCCTACGACTCCTTCACTCCCATCGGGGGCTTCGGTCTGCTCACCGGCATGATGCTCGGGGAGGTGACCCCGGGGGGCACGGGGAGTGGGCTCTACACCATCCTCATCTACGCCATCATCGCCGTCTTCATCGGCGGTCTGATGATCGGGCGGACACCGGAGTACTTGGGCAAGAAGATACAGGCCACGGAGGTGAAGCTGGCCGGCCTGGGGGCACTGGTGATGCCCATGATCGTGCTCATCCTGACCGGTATCGCCGTGTCGATCCATGCCGGACGGGCCGGCCCGCTCAACGGTGGGCCGCACGGATTCACCGAGATCCTCTACGCCCTCACCTCACAGGGCAACAACAACGGGTCGGCCTTCGGTGGGATCTCGGGCAACACCGACTTCTACAACATCGTCGGTGCCATCGACATGCTCATCGGTCGCTTCGGCATCATGATCCCGGCCCTGGCCCTCGGCGGGGCACTGGCCGCCAAGAACACGGTCCCCGAGTCGCTCGGGACGTTCCGGACCGACAACACCATGTTCGCCGGGCTCACCGTCGGCGTCATCGTGATCATCGGGGGCCTGACCTTCTTCCCCGCCGTGGCTCTCGGACCGCTGGTCGAGCAGCTGAGCCACGGGAAGTTCTTCTGATGGAGACACCCGCCATGAATGAGAGCTCCGTGACTACGACACCGACTACCCCCGCCGCCACCGTCGCCCACGGGGTGGCCGAGGCCCGCAGCCTGTTCGACCGCGAGATCCTGCGCCAAGCGCTCGTCGACTCTCTCAAGAAATTCGATCCGCGGGTCCAGGTGAAGAACCCGGTCATGTTCGTGGTCCTGGTGGGAAGCGTCATCACCTTGATCGAGGCCATCGCCCATCCGGGCATCTTCACCTGGTCCATCACCGTCTGGCTGTTCCTCACCGTCGCCTTCGCCAATTTCGCCGAGGCCATGGCCGAGGGTCGGGGCAAAGCCCAGGCCGACACCCTGCGCAAGATGCGCTCGGAGACCGAGGCGCGCCGGCTACGGCCCGACGGCACCGAGGAGCGGGTGGCCGCCTCCACGTTGACCAAGGGCGACCTGGTGGTGTGCGAGGCGGGCGACGCCATCCCGTCCGACGGCGAGATCATCGAAGGCGTCGCCTCGGTGGACGAGTCGGCCATCACCGGAGAGTCGGCACCGGTCATCCGCGAGTCCGGCGGGGACCGCTCGGCCGTGACCGGCGGCACCCGGGTGCTGTCGGACCGCATCGTCATCCGTATCACCGCCGAGCGCGGCCACACCTTCCTCGACCGGATGATCACCCTGGTCGAAGGGGCCAACCGTCAGAAGACCCCCAACGAGATCGCCCTCACCATCTTGCTGGCCGTCCTCACCATCGTCTTTCTCCCGGTGGTGGTCGTCCTGCAGCCCTTCGCCCACTTCTCGGGAACCACGGTGTCGGTCGTCATCCTGGTCGTCGCTGCTCGTCTGCCTCATCCCCACCACCATCGGGGCGCTGCTCTCGGCCATCGGCATCGCCGGCATGGATCGCCTCGTCCAGCGCAACGTGCTCGCCATGAGCGGCCGGGCCGTCGAGGCGGCCGGCGACGTCCAGACGCTGCTGCTGGACAAGACGGGGACGATCACCCTGGGCAACCGCATGGCATCAGCCTTCTATCCGGCCGCCGGTCACAGCGAGGAGGAGCTGGCCGACACCGCCCAGCTGGCCTCGTTGGCCGACGAGACGCCGGAGGGCCGCTCCATCGTCGTCCTGGCCAAGGAGCGCTTCAATCTCCGTGAACGCGATCTCGGGGCCGGACACACCTTCGTGCCCTTCACAGCGGTGACACGCATGTCGGGTCTCGACATGGACAGCATCCAGATCCGCAAGGGGGCGGCGGAGTCGGTGAAGCGGTGGGTGACCGACCAGGGGGGCGTCGTCCCCGACGGTCTGGATGACATCGTCGAGCGCATCTCCCGGGCGGGGTCGACACCGCTCGTCGTGGCCCAGGGTCGCGTCATCCTCGGCGTCATCGAGCTCAAGGACGTGGTCAAGCAGGGTATCCGGGAGAAGTTCGACGAGATGCGCCGGATGGGCATCCGCACGATCATGATCACGGGCGACAACCCCCTCACCGCCGCGGCCATCGCCCAGGAGGCGGGGGTGGACGACTACCTGGCCGAGGCCACCCCGGAAGCCAAGATGGCTCTGATCCGCTCCGAGCAGGAGGGCGGAAAGCTCATCGCCATGACCGGCGACGGCACCAACGACGCTCCCGCCCTGGCCCAGGCCGACGTGGGCGTGGCCATGAACACGGGGACCACGGCGGCCAAGGAGGCCGGCAACATGGTCGACCTCGACTCCAACCCGACCAAGCTCATCGACGTCGTCGAGATCGGGAAGCAATTGCTCATCACCCGGGGCTCGCTCACGACGTTCTCCATCGCCAACGACGTGGCCAAGTACTTCGCCATCATCCCGGCGCTGTTCGCCACCCTCTACACGCGACCGGGCGTCCCCGGACCCCTGAACGCGCTGAACGTCATGAAGCTGCACAGCCCCCAGAGCGCGGTGCTGTCCGCCGTGATCTTCAACGCCCTGGTGATCGTGGCCCTCATCCCCCTGGCCCTGCGCGGGGTGAGGTTCCGCGCCGCCTCGTCCGCCGCCATCCTGCGCCGCAACGTGTGGATCTACGGGGTCGGCGGCATCATCGTCCCGTTCATCTTCATCAAACTCATCGACCTCATCCTGGTCGCCCTCCACGCCTACTGATGGAGATCGTCTGATGCTTGCCCACCTCCGCCGCGCCGTCATCCTGGTGGTCATCGCCACCCTCGGCACCTTCGTCTACGCCTTCGTCGGCACCGGGGTCTCCCAGGTGCTCTTCACGCACCAGGCCGACGGGTCCGTCGGTGCCAACGGCTCGACCATCATCGGTCAGAACTGGTCGGACACGGTGTGCCCGGGACATCCCCCGGGTAGCTGCATCTTCCAGGGCCGGCCCGACGATCTCGGTCCCTACCACTCCAACCCGAAGGCCACCCCCCCGGCCTCGGGTGGCGACAACCCGCTGGTGGCCAACGGCATCAACGGGGAATCGGCGGCCACCAACCTCGGACCCCGGTCGAAGGTGCTCCTGGCCAACACCCAGGCGCTGCTGGCCTACTGGAACAAGCGGGGCGTCAATCCCACACCGGACCTGGTGACCACCTCGGGCAGCGGGGACGACCCGTACATCGCCCCCCTCGACGCCACCGTCCAGATCCCCATGGTGTCGCGCGCCACGGGCATCTCGGCGTCGGCGCTGCGCAGTCTCATCGTCCGCGAGACACACGGCGCTCAATTCGGCTTCCTCGGCCACAGCTACATCGACGTGCTGCAACTGAACGAAGGACTCGCCAAGCTCCGGTGAGTGCCCCGGGAACCCACCACCGGCGATTGCTGGGGTGGGCGCCCCATCGCCCGCCGGATCGCCGACGCCGCGCGTCAGGGAACGCTCGAGGCGGAGGCGGCGGCCTCGAGCTCGGACGCGTCGGCGGGGAGGATGAAGCCGGCCGTGACCGCCCGACGGGTGGCCTGGTCGAACTTCGACACGTAGTCGGCGTGCGTCGGGTAGAGAGAGGCCAGCACGGCCCGCTCGAACGGAACCGTCGAACCGAACAGGTTGCAGGTCCCGCCCTGCCCCGGTGGCGCCGTCCCCGACAAGGCGGCGACGGGAACGTCGAGCTGCGGGGTGCGGATCCCTCCGACGGCGTCGCCGAGCCCGTCTCGTCGGACAACCCGGTGGGTACCGGCGGTGATGGTCAGGCGAGGTCCGTGCGGGGGCGGGGTCCCGGTGCGGACCCACCGGTTGAGCGCGGCGATGGCGGCATCGAGCACCCAGTGCTGGGGTCCCGCATTGGGCGCCGACGTACATCCGAGGACGGGGATAGGGGTGTCGTGGGTGACGATGGCCGTGGCCATGTTGGTCCGCCCGGTGTCGGCCATGCCGAGCAGCGTGTAGTCGTCGGCGTGGGCCGTCCCCGCCACCTCCCAGTCCCGGAACCACGCGCTGTCGGGTTGACGGTCACCGACGTAGCCGCCCAGGGCCAGGTCGGTCTCGGTCTCGAAGGCCAGCACCGGTACGTGGAGGTCGGTCCGGAACGGTTCGTGGACGCCGAAGGCGAGCGATCCGGCCAGCGAGGTCCCGCCGCTCCAGCGGCTGTGGACGAGGTAGCCGTTGAAGACGTGGGCCAGCGGGGCGACGGCGTCGATGTAGGTGGTGAGGAAGAAGGCGGACTGTGACTCGCCGTCGGCGATGAGCGCCTTGGCTTTCAGCCGCCCCAGGGGCGAGACGCCGCGGGGGTGACGGATGGCCTGGGCGGCCTGGGAGAATATGTCGTAGGAGAAGGCGTCGCCGGGATGGTGGAGCGATCCGTACCGTCGCGGGTTCGACTTCCTGAGCCCCGAGCCGGTCCCCCCGAGCACACCCGTCCCGCCGTTCACGCCCAGGGCCTGCGCCGAGACCCCCACCCAGGCGAAACCCTGGCGGACGAGCTCGGTGTGGTCGCCGATCCAGTCGGCGGCGAGGTCGGCACCGCCGGTTTCGTTGAGCCACTCGACGACCACGGTGCCGTTGAACCGGCGGGGATCGGACGGCCGGTAGACGAGGAGCCGGGTCTTGTAGCTCGCCGTCGCCCGGCGCGTCACCTTCCACCGCCCGTCCGCCGGCGCCGCGCTCGACAGCGCGTAGCTCGTGGCCCGGCCGGAGATGAAGTACTCGTCCTGGCGGTAGCCGACCGTGGACAGAGCGAACGACGTCCCGATGATCGACGGGCTTCCCGGACCGGTGATCGGCCCTTCGACCGCCGGGACGGGGACTCTCGAGTCGGCCAGCGTCGCCGGTGAGGGCGCGGCGCCGGCGGCTGTCGGGTAGATCGCCGTGATCGCCACCACGACAGCGGCGACGGCACCGAGGATCGAACCCGGCCTGCGCACCGGCGCCACCCATCGCATCACGCCATCACCGGCCCGCACTCCCTCATCGCTCAGCAACGCAAGAGTGTCGCACGGCGTCTCCCACCGAGCCCCATCGACGCCTCGACCGGGCACAGCCCGGGCGCTGCGCTCTATGCCGGTGAGCGGCGGCTCCGGCCCACGGCGGTGGCCACGGCGTCGAGCAGGTGCTCGGGTTCGACGGGCTTGTGCAGATAGCCGATGCCCCGGACGGCGAGGTCCTTGCGCCGGCCGGGGTCGAAGTCGCCGCCCGACATGATCACGGCCGGCGGAGGATTGTCGGCGGCGGCCAGGAGGGCCAGGCCGTCGAGCCGCGGCATGCGGTTGTCGAGGACCAGCGCGTCAAAGCGGTCCGTCCCGAGCAGGATCAGAGCGACGTCTCCGTCTTCGGCCTCGGTGACGGCATAGCCCTCGAGGCGCAGGATGTCGGACACCGACCCCCGTGCGATGTCGTCGTCGTCGGCGACGAGGACGGCCGGCGGTGTCGTCGGTCGGATGGCGCTCACGGTCATGGACGGCGTCGGACCGGCGGGGTCAACGCGCCGGACGGCGGACCGCTCGGGCGTTGCGAACGGCGACGTGGTGGGCCATCACCTGACTATCGACCGGACCGGGCCGCCCCACCAGCTCCGGAGCGGAGCTTGTCCGTCTGTTGTGTGAAACCGGCACTCCTCCGGCCGTCGCCGGAACCGACAACCGGGTCGCCGGCGTGGCAGCGTGGTGCGATGGATCTCCCCGTCATGCCTCCCGTCGCCCCCATGCTGGCCAAGCTGGCTCGCGAGCTGCCCCAGGCCGACGACCTCGTCTACGAGCCCAAATGGGACGGCTTCCGCTGCATCGTGTTTCGCGACGGTGACGAGGTCGAGCTCGGGAGCCGCAACGAGCGGCCCCTCACCCGCTACTTCCCCGAGCTCATGGACCCACTGCGCGCCGCGCTTCCCGGCGCGGGCGGTGGTCGACGGCGAAATCGTCATCGCCGGGACGCACGGCCTCGACTTCGACGCCCTACTCCAGCGCATCCATCCCGCCGCCTCGCGTGTCGACCTGCTGGCCCGGACCACCCCGGCGTCGTTCGTGGCCTTCGATCTCCTGGCCGTCGGTGACCGCGACCTGCGGGCCGACCCCTTCCGCCAACGCCGGTCTCTGCTGGAGGACGCCCTCGGTGCAGCTCGGCCCCCGGTCCACCTCACGCCCACCACGACCGACCCGGCGGTGGCGCGCGACTGGTTCGCCCGTTTCGAGGGCGCCGGGCTCGACGGCGTCGTGGCCAAGCGCCAGGAGCTGCCCTACCGCGAGGACGAGCGGGTGATGATGAAGGTGAAGCACGAGCGCACCGCCGACTGCGTGGTGGCCGGGTTCCGCTGGCACAAGACGGGCCCCATCGTGGGCTCGCTGCTCCTCGGGCTCTTCGACGAGGCCGGCGTCCTGCACCACGTGGGGGTGACGGCGTCGTTCACCATGGCCCGCCGGCGCGAGCTCGTCGACGAGCTCGCCCCCTACCGTCGTCCGTCGCTGGCCGGCCACCCTTGGGAGACATGGGCGGCGCCGGAGCCGACCGGCGGCCGCACCCCGGGCGCACCGTCGCGGTGGAACGCCAAGAAGGACCTGGGCTGGGAGCCACTGGCCCCCGAGCTCGTCTGCGAGGTCGCCTACAGCAATCTCCAGGGCGACCGCCTCCGCCACTCCGGCACCTTCCGGCGCTGGCGCCCGGACCGGCTCCCCGAGACCTGCACCTACTCCCAGCTCGAGGTGGTCGTGCCCGAGGAGCTCGACGCCGTCTTCGGGGCGTGACGGTCGACGTCGACCTCGGAGGGGCGTCGGTGTTCCTCGACTTCGACGGGACGATCTCGCTCGCCGACACCGGCATGCACCTCCTCGACCGGCTGGTCGGCGATGCCTGGCACGAGATCGAGGTCCTCTACACGAGCGGCGAGATCGGCAGTCGCGAATGCATCCTCCGCCAGTGGGCCCTGCTGCCGACCCATGACGCCGAGGTCCTGCGGTCCGTCGTGGCCGAGGTCCCCCTCGACCCGGATTTCGACGCGCTCGTCGCCCGCCTGACCGGTGCGGGCGCCGAGGTCACCATCGTCTCCGACGGCTTCGGCTTCGCCGCCTCCGCCGCCGGGGACGCGGTGGGCGTGGCGGTGCTGACGTCCACCGTCGACTGGACCACCGGCACCCTCGCCTTCCCCTACGACGACCCCTCCTGTCCCTGCGCGCGCTGCGGGACCTGCAAGCAGTCGACCCTGCGCCGGGCCGCGGCCCTCGGGCGCACGACGATCTTCGTGGGCGACGGCACCAGCGACCGGATGGCCGCTCCGTTGGCCGACGTCCTCTACGCCACCGGCGCGCTGGCGCAGTGGTGCGAGGCCAACGACGTCGCCTACCGCCCGTTCTCTACGCTGCGCGATGTCGCTGTCGACCTCGGCCTGGCGCCCTGAGGCACCTTCACGCCGTCGGCGGTCGCTCCCGGTCCCGGGCCCGCCCCGGGGCCACGCGGCGCGGCTCCCCGCGTTGCTTGGCGAAGTGGGGGGGCCAGGGCGCGTCGCCGAGGCCCTCGGCCTCGTCGCGGGCGGCCAGCTCGAGGAGGGCGCCGAGGTCGTACCGGCGATCGTCGATCGCCTCCGCCGGGTCCCCGCGCGCCGCGAAACGGGCCGGGACCGTGGCCATCGTCAGATCGGCCGGTTCGGCGTCGGGGACCTCGTCCCAGTCGAGGGGGCACGACACCCGGGCCTCGGGATTGGCCCGCACGGAGTAGGCGGAGGCCACCGTCCGGTCCCGGGCGTTCTGGTTGTAGTCGATGAAGACCCGTTCCCCGCGTTGCTCCTTCCACCAGGCCGAGGTGGCCACGTCGGGCATCCGCCGTTCGACGGCGCGCGCCAGGGCCAGCGCGGCGCGTCGGACCTCGGTGAAGTCCCACCGGCGTTCGATCCGCACGTTCACGTGCATCCCCCGCGACCCCGACGTCTTCGGGAACCCGTCGAGGCCGTGCTCCCCGAGGACGTTCCGGGCCTCGAGGGCCACCCGGCGCACGGCGTCGTAGGGGACACCGGGCTGAGGGTCGAGGTCGACACGCAGCTCGTCGGGGTGGTCCACGTCGTCGCGGCGCACCGGCCAGGGATTCAGGTCCAGGCATCCCAGGTTGGCGGCCCAGGCGATGTGGGCCACGTCGACCGGACACAGCTCCTCGGCGCTGCGCCCACTGGGGAAGTGGACGGTCACCGTCTCGATCCACGGGGGCCGGCCGGCCGGGACCCGCTTCTGGTAGAAGAAATCGCCTTCGGCCCCGTGGGGAAAGCGCTTCAGGACGGTGGGCCGGTCGAAGACACCGCGCAGGGCCCCCGGACCCACGGCCACGTAGTAGCGCACCAGGTCGAGCTTCGTCTCCCCCCGGGTGGCGAAGAAGACCTTGTCCGGGTTCGACACCGTCACCGTCTGCCCGTCCACCTCGATGTCGACGGCCGGCGCCTTGGCGGGCATCCAACGATGGTGGCACGGATCGGCCCGGTACATTCGCGCCGGTGGACCCGGTCGACGCCCTCCGACGCATCGCCTACCTCCTCGAAGCCGAAGGGGCGGGCACCTACAAGGTCCGCGCCTTCCGCCGGGCGGCGACCACCCTGGCCGAGCAGCCGCCGGCCCGGATCGAGGAGCTGGCCCGCACCGGGCGCCTGACCGCCCTCCCCGGCATCGGCGACTCCACGGCCACGGCCGTGACCGAAGCCCTCGCCGGTGGCGAACCCGCCTACCTCACCGAGCTTCTCCGGCGGGCGGCGCCGGCGCCGGAGGGGGCGGTGGCGCGACTCCGGACACAGTTGCGCGGCGACTGCCACAGCCATTCGGACTGGTCCGACGGCGGCAGCCCCATCCGGGAGATGGCCGAGGCGGCCCGTGACCTCGGCCACGACTACTGGGCCCTCACCGACCACAGTCCCCGGCTGACCGTGGCCCACGGGCTCGACCCCGAGCGCCTGCGCCGGCAACTCGACGTCGTGGCCGAGCTCAACGCCGAACTGGCGCCGTTCCGCATCCTCACCGGCATCGAGGTCGACATCCTCGAGGACGGTGGTCTCGACCAGGACGAGGATCTCCTGGCCCGCCTCGACGTGGTCGTGGCCAGCGTCCACTCCAAGCTGGCCATGGACAGCGGTCCCATGACGCGCCGCATGCTGGCCGCCATCGAGAGCCCCCACACCGACATCCTCGGGCACTGCACCGGCCGCAAGCTCATCGGCCGGGGGCGGCCCGAGTCGCGCTTCGACGCCGAGCTCGTCTTCGCCGCCTGTGCCCGCACCGGCACGGCGGTGGAGATCAATTCCCGACCCGAGCGACGCGACCCGCCGGAACCGCTTCTGCGTCAGGCCCTGGCCCTCGGCTGCCTGGTGACCATCGACACCGACGCCCATGCCCCCGGGCAACTCGAATGGCTCGGCAACGGATGCGAGCAGGCGGTGGCGGCCGACACCCCCGACGACCGCGTCGTCAACACCTGGCCCCTCGACCGGCTGCTCGACTGGACGGCGGGCCACGCCGCCTGATCGGCCGGACGGGTCAGTCGGCGGTGGCGGCCTGCGCCTCGAACCGCGCCTCGATCCGGGCGTCGACCCATCGGGCCACGGCCGCCACCACGGCCGTGGCCGTCTCGGCCAGGGCCGCGCCGTCGACGGGGAGGATCCGCACCTGCCCGCTGGCCGGCCACAGCCCCACCACCCGCACCGCAACAGCCCGCTCGCCGCGGGCCAGCGCCGAGACGAGGGCCGGGAATCCGAGCGCGGCGCGCCAGTCCGCCGGGGGGACGCCCGATCCCACCACCAGCAGCACCGGTCGCCCCCCGGCCCGGACCCGGACATCGGCGCGTCCCTGCAGGGTCATCGCCCGGGTCCCCGGGCAGTCCCACCAGTCGTCGCCCCCGCCGACGATCGGCGCCGGCGCCAATCGGTCCCATTCGAGGGCGGTCCACAATTGCGTGGCCCATGTGACCGCCTCGGCCGCCACCATGGCCCGCGCCCCGGGGGGAAGCCCCGCGTACCACCCGGCCCACCAGGGGGGCCGCCCGGTCGGATCGGTCTCCTCGGCGATGTCCTCCACCCCGGCGGCCAGGACCTCGTCCACGGCCACGGCCGGCGTCGGCGCCCACCGCCGGACGCACCGGGCCACCGCGCTCACCCCCACGGCGCGCCGACTCGTCACCGGGGAGGCGACGAAAGCGGCGTCGACCGACCCCATCTGATCGGGACGTTCCCGGGCCAGGGCGAAACGGTAGGAGTCGAGCCGCAGCCGCTCCCCGGGGGGCAGCTCCTCCACCAGCGCGCCGAGGTCGCCGGCCACCTGCGCCCGCAGTGCCTCGAGCTCCTCCCCCGACACACCGCCGTCGGCCGGGGCCACCAGCGCGTCGGTCAGCGCCCGCGCCCGCGGCAGCGCCAGCGACATCCCCGTGGCGACCGGAACCGTCACCCCTCAGGCTCCTCGTCGACGACGTCGACACCCTCACCGATCCGGCCGGCAGGGACGAGGACGAGATCGTCGTCGTCTTCGTCATCGGCGTCGCCGGCGGTGCGCGGCACCGCCGTTCCCGTCCGCGCCCGGCCCGGCGCGCACTGCGGGAGGTCCGTGCACCAGGCGCACAGGGCGTTGGGGGTCCGCGCCGGTTCGCCCCCGGCGGACAGCCGGCACAACCGCACCGCCCCGGCCAACACCCGTTCCAACGCGCCCACGAGGACGTCGTCGGTCACCGCTTCGACGTCGAGCTCTCCCGTCCGGGTGTAGTAGGTGGCGATCCGGAACGGGGGGGCACCGCTGCGCAGGGTCTCGAGCAACGCGTAGAAATGGAGATCGCCACGGTGCTCGACGCGCCGACGCCCCGACTTGATCTCCACCACGCACACCGACGCCGTCTCCCCGGCCGGTCCCCCGAAGGCCAGGTCGACGACGCCGCTCACCACCACCCGACCACCCACCAGCGGCACCACCACCCGTTCCTGCGTCCGGGCCAGCCACATCGGGCTCGGCACGGGCCAGCGCGCCACGATCCCCGCCGCGTGCTCGGCGATCTCCTCGGCCAGGCCCCGGCGCCGGTCGTCGGGGAGCGCTTCGACGAAGGCGGCGATCCCGTCGACGTCCCCACCGACCCCCACCGCCCCCAGGGCATCGGACCACGGCTCGTCGATCCGTCCCGTCGTCACCCACTGCCGGAACAGGGCGTCGACCAGGCTGCCGCGGGCCAACGCCACGGTCACCACCCGGGGCGCGGTCCACCGGGCCATCAGGTGGGCCTCGCACAGCAGCGCCCCGGTGAGAGTCTCCTTCGTCACCCGCACCGGCCCGGCCGACCCGGCGGCCGCGTCGGCCAACCCGTCCTCCAGCCAGTCCCGCAGCCCCCCGGCCAGGCCCGGGTCCACCGGCGGGCGGGCCGCCCCCCGGCCCCGCAGGCGATCCAGGAGGTCGTCGCCCTCCGGCGGCCGGAAGGCGGCGGCGGCGGCGGATGACGGGGGCACGTCCACAGCTTGCCCGACGGGTGTGACGTAGGGTCGTTGACGCTATGAGCGCCGCTTTCGTCGCCGTCTTCGCCGTCTTCGTCCTGGCCATGGTGGGACTGGCGTTTGCGGCCGTGCGCTGGGGGGTCCGCCGCGACCGGGCGGCCCGAGCTGCCGGGGAGGCCCGAGCGGGCGGGGCGGCCCCGGCGGGTGGCGCGGGCGGGGCCGGGGCCGACCCCGAGAGATGACCGACATCCCGCCGCTGCGCGAGCAGCGGGTGGAGTCCACCGTCCACCCCGTGGCCCTGCCCGGCGGCGTCTTCCCGGGGACGGGGGCGCCCCGTCGGCGGTGGACCCGACCCCGGTACCTGAACGCCCGCCGCCGCCGTCCCCGCACCGCCTTCGTCTTCGCCGGCGGCGGGGCCCGCGGCGCCGCCCAGATCGGGATGCTCCAGACCCTCATCGCCCACGGCATCACCGCCGACGACGTCTACGGCGCGTCGGTCGGCGCCATCAACGCGGCGGGCTTCGCCGGTGAACCCACCCCCGCCGGCGTCGAGCGCATGGCCGCCCACTGGCGCGCCGTGACCTCCGGCGACGTCTTCCCCCAGGGCCGGATCCCCGGTCCCTGGCGGTTCCTCCAGCAACGCGAGGCCGTCCACGCCAACGACGGTGTCCGCCGTCTCATCGAGGACGGCCTCACCTTCGAGCGGATCGAGGAGGCGACGGTCCACCTCGAGGTGGTCGCCACCTCGCTCACCGACGGCCGCACCCAGTGGTTCACCTACGGGCCGGCCGTCGAGGCCATCCTCGCCTCCTGCGCGCTGCCGTCGCTCCTCCCGCCCGTCGAGATCGGCGGCGAGGCCTTCATCGACGGCGGTGTCGTCGACAACGTCCCCATCGGCCGGGCCATCGCCCACGGGGCCGAGCGCATCTTCGTCTTCCTCTGCGGTCCCCTCCGTTACACACCGCACCGCTACCGCCGTCCCATCGAGGCCGTCCTCACCGCCTTCTTCATCGCCATCCACGCCAAGTTCGCCCGCGAGCTCGAGCGCCTCCCGCCCGGCGTCGAGGTCATCGTCTTCTCCGTCGACTCCGATCCTGTCTCCCGCTACGACGACTTCTCCGGCACCGACGCGCTGATCGAGGCGGGCCGCCTGAACGCCGAGACCGTTCTCGACTTCTGGACGCGCGGGGGCCACGGATCGGGGACCGGCCGGCCGCCGGTGTCGGACCCCGAGGAGCTCGAAGCCACCTCCGGCGAGGCCGTCTGACGTGCCGGTCGAACCGGCCACCCAGTCGATCCTCGACCAGATGGCGGCCGCCGGCCCCGTCGACTTCGCCACCGTCACCCCCGAGGCCTTCCGCCACCTCTTCCGGGCGAGCCTGGGGGCGCTGGATCAGGCCGCCGCGGCCGAGCCCGAGGAGGAGGTCGAGGACCGCACGATCGCCGGCCCGGCCGGCCCGCTCCGCCTACGCATCTACCGCCCCGGCGTCACCGCCCCGGCGCCGGTCGTCGCCTTCTTCCACGGGGGCGGCTGGGTCATCGGCGACATCGACACCCACGACGGGAGCTGCCGCATCCTCTCCCGCCGCACCGGGGCCGTGGTGGTGAGCGTGGACTACCGCCTCGCCCCCGAGAACCGCTTCCCGGCCGCCCTCGACGACTGCGACGCGGCCACCACCTGGGTGGCCACCCACGCGGCCGACCTGGGCGCCGACCCCACCCGCCTGGGCGTGGCCGGCGACAGCGCCGGGGGCAACCTGGCCGCGGCGGTCACCCTCCGGGCCCGCGCCCGCGGCGGCCCCGCCATCTGTGCCCAGGCCCTCGTCTACCCGGGCGTCGACTTCACCGAGGTCCGTCCCTCGGTCGTGGCCAACGGCGAGGGCTACCTCCTCACCGCCGCGGCGATCCGCTGGTTCTCCGCCCAGTACCTCGGCGACCACGACCCCTCCGACCCCGAGGCCAGCCCGCTCCTGGCCGACCTGGCCGGCCTCCCCCCGGCCGTCGTGGCCACGGCCGAGTTCGACCCCCTCCACGACGAAGGCCGCGCCTACGCCGACGCGCTCATCGACGCCGGCGTCGCCGTCGACCTCCTCGACTTCCCCGGCCTCGTCCACGGCTTCATGGGCCTCGGCGCCCTCTCCCCCGGCTCGGCCCGGGCCACCGACGAGGTCTGGGCCGCCTTCGCCGCCCTCCTCACCGCCTGACGCCGCCGCGCCCCCCGTCGCCGCCGTCGTTGTCGTTGTCGTCGTTGTCGTCCGCGGGGGCGGCGATGCGGTAGAGGCGCCGGGGCGCGTCGATCCCGCGCAGCGCCCGGGTCCCGAGATCCGAGATCTCCCACGGCAGCGCGGCGGGCAACCGCTCGCGTACCTCGGCCGTCACCACGACGGTCCCCTCGGCCGCCTCCTTGACCGCTCGGGCCACCACGTTGACGAGGGGTCCGACGAAGTCGCCGCCGCGGGCTGTGACGTCGCCGAAACCGACACCGGCGCGCGCCCCGGGGAGACCGGGGTCCGACGCCACCGCCGCACACAACGCCAGCGCGATCCGGCACACCGTCTCGGCCGACTCGGCCACGATCATGGCCTCGTCACCGATCAGCTTGACCACGCGGCCGCCGAGCCCGGTGGCGATGTCCCATGCCGCCGACTCGAACCTCGACAGGGCCAGGGCGTGGTCCTTGAGACTCAGCCGCTGCGCCCACACGGTCGAGCCCACCAGGTCCACGAAGCCGATGCCCACGGTGGCCGTCTGCCCGGCGGCGTCATCGTGCGTCGACGCCGCCCGCACCGTGCTGTGCCGGAAGCTCTGTTCGAGGAGGTGCGTGATCACCGACGGCAGCAGGGCGAAGACGGCGCCGGCGCGCTCGTTGGTCCGGGCCCGCTCGAGCTCGGTGGCGTCGGTCACCATCGTCGGGCTCACCTCGCCGTAGAAGAGGCTGATGGCGGCGTCCACGATCCGGGCCACCGACGCGCCCATCACGCGGGTGAACGCCACCGTCGCCTCCTCGCCGAACAACGACATCCCGAGCTCGAAGGCGGCCGCGTCGTCGACCACGTACTCCGGCAACAGCGTGTCCTCGTCGACGGGTATCCCCTCGGCCAGCATCAGGCGACGTATCCGGTCGACCGTCGTCCCCGACCGCGACGCCACCTCGGACAGCGGGACCCGGTCGACGGGGGCGAAGGCGGCCAGGTACGAACTGAGGCCGAAGAGCACACCGTCGGCCTCGGCCTCGGCCATCTGGGCCACCGTGGCCCCGCGCCCGTCGAGGTACGCGAGCAGCGCCAGGCGGTCGGCCGCCGTCGGTGACCCGGGGTCGTACAGACCGGCGGCCCTCAGCGCGTCGACGTCCATGACGGGGATGCTCCCACGCCCCGTCGCCCACCGCGGCGGTCAGGGCAGCGGGGACCGTCAGCGGCGCGGCGGCTCGTCGGGAGGGCGCGGGGCCACGTGCCAGCCGGCGGACGACACCTTGCGGGGCTCGTAGAAGACACAGCCCTCGGGGCAGGCGAAGGGCAGGTTCTCGTTGGCTCTGATCCGGCACTGTTCGAGCTTGTCGCCGCGCGCCGTCGTCTGCATGACGTAGTGCTTGCAGTCGGCGTTCACGGACATGATCCATTGTGGCCCACCGGGCGTCGGACCGGGTCTCACTGCGGGCGGCCTGCGGTAGCGTGCCTACGTGGACCCACCCATCTCCCCCCGCCAGCTCCTGCGGTGGAGCGAGAGCCTGGCGGCCATCGCGCGCACGGGCCTGGGATTCACCGAGAGTCTCTACGAGAAGGAGCGCTTCGAAGAGGTCCTCCGGGTGGCCGCCGACATCGCCGTGGCCGCGGCGTCGGGCACCGACGGTGTCGAGGACGCCGGTCATCTCGTCGAGGAGTGGATGCGCGCCGTCGGACAGGGCGTGCCCGGGTACGTCACCCCCAAAGTGGCGGTGGGAGCGGCCGTGGGCAACGACCGCGGTGAGCTCCTCCTCGTCAAGCGGGCCGACTCCGGGGTCTGGCTCTACCCCACCGGATGGGCCGACGTCGGGTACTCGGCGGCCGAGGTGGTGGTGAAGGAGGTCCTCGAGGAGACGGGCATCGAGGCTGAAGTCGTCCGGCTCATCGCCGTTCTCGACGGACTCCGACTAGGCTTCACCCGCGTCCCGCTGTACTCACTGGTGTTCCACTGCCGCGCCCTCGGTGGGACGCTGCGGGCCCATCCCCTCGAATGTGCCGACGTCGGCTGGTTCCCCCCCGACAACCTCCCCCAGCCCCTGGTCGGTGCCGAACGGTGGGGCCCCCACGTCTTCGCCGCCCTCCGCGGTGAACATCTCGACGTCCTCTTCGACCGTCCCCGTCAGCCGATGTGGCGCGGCGAAGGCGGGCCCGCGTCCTGACCGGGGGCGTCGCCCGCGGCGGCTGACCGCTCAGCCGTGATCGAGATCGGGTGTGCCGCGACCGTCGGAGTCGAAGCGGAACCCCACCCCGCGCACCGTCACCAGAAACTGCGGGTCGGCCGGGTCGTGTTCGAGCTTCACCCGGAGCCGGCGGATATGGGTGTCGAGCGTCCGGGTGTCGGTCAGGTCCCGGCCCGACCACAGACGGTCGATCAGTTCGTCCCGGGTCCGCACCTGGCCCGGAGGTGAGAGCAGCAGGGAGAGCAGATCGAATTCGCGACGCGACAGGTGTACGGCCCGCGTCCCGGCGCGCACCTCGCGGCGGGCGAAGTCGACGCGCACCGGTCCGGCCACGACGACCTCCACGGGGGCGACCACCGCCGCCGGCCGGATCGGGACCGGGATGGGAGGCGGCTGCACGCGTCGCAGGACCGCCTGGATCCGGGCCACCAGCTCGCGCAGGCGGTAGGGCTTGGTCACGTAGTCCGCCGCGCCCAGCTCGAGCCCGAGGACGATGTCCATCTCGGCGTCGAGGGCGGACACCATGATCACCGGCACCGGGGCCAGGGCCCGCATCCGCCGGCACACCTCGGTGCCCGACAGCCCCGGGAGCAGCACGTCGAGGAGGACCAGATCCGGGGGGTGGGCGGCGAATTGCCGGAGCCCGTCGAGACCGTCGGCGGCCAACTCGACGGCGAAGCCCTCCTTGCCCAGACCGGCCTGGAGCGCCTCGCGGTAGGACTCCTCGTCCTCCACCACGAGAATGCGGATCACCCCGTCGGCCGTCCCCATCATCGCCACGGCCGGATCGGTCACGTCGGTCCGCTGCGGACGCGGTCCGTCGTCGCCGGTCCGGCGACCGGACACCGATGGCGCATCGCGAGGAGTGTGCCGCCGCTCACCGCGCGCAACTTAAGAGGAGAAGGTGAACGATCCGCGAACAGCAGGCATCCGATGAGTGATCGTTCGATGAACAGAAGACGGACCCGACGGACCGACCCGACGGCCGCCCCCGGGGAGCCGACCCTCCGCCGACGTGCCCGGGTCAGGCGGGTCGGTGACGTGCCTTGTGGGCCATGGCCTTGGCCGCTCCCCAGGCCCGCGCCGGATCGGTCAACGACGCGTCGACGGCACCGAGCGACGCCGGCGTGAGCCCGTAGGCGTCGTCGGGGAAGCGGGCCTCGGCGAAGGAGTCCCGGACGACGGCGGGCACACCGGCGCGCAGGAGAACCCCGGTCGGATAGACGACGGCGGCCCGGACGACCTCGAGAGGGGTGGTCCACTGCGCGTCGACGTCGGCGCCCACGAGGGCCTGGAGTCCGCCGGCGACCTCGGCGGCGGCGCCGGCCCCGGCCCTCTTGGCCTCGCGGCGCAGCGCGGCGCGGTCGACACCACCGTCCGGGCGCGTCGCCACCCAGGCGTCGAGGATCCCCGCCACGGCGCGTTCGACCCAGCCGGGCACCACGGCGACGATCTGCGCGCACAGCGACGCACCCAGTTCGGCCAGCAACCGCTCGGGGTCGGGCGGAACACCGGATGGGGGGACGCCGCGGTCGTCACCGACCACGGCGGTCAGCTCTCGACGACGTCGCCGAGGAGATCGACCCGCACGCCCTGGTCGCGCAACCAGGCCAACGCCCCGTCGATCTGGTCCGGTTGCCCGGCGACCTCGCAGACGATCCATCCTTCGTGGTCGTCGACGTTGGCGCGGCGGATGTTCGGCTCCACGTCGTAGGCGCGCACCAGGCGGGCGATGAGCGGTTCGCGGACCAGCTCCTCGGGGAACGTCAGCTTCACCCGGACGTCGATCATGAACGGCCTTTCGTCGGCAGCGGCTCGGACCCGTGGTCGGTGGCGGTGGTGTCGGCCAGCGCCGCGTTCAGGTTGCCCGACCGGAAGCCTTCGAGGTCGAGCGTCACGTAGCGGTACCCCGCGGCGCGCACCGCCCCCACCACCTCCTGGCGGAGCTCGACGGCGCGCCCCATCTCGTCGGCATCGAGCTCGACGCGCGCCAGGTCGCCGTAGTGACGGACCCGGACCTGGCGGAAGCCGAGGGCCCGCAGGCCCGATTCCGCCGTGGCCACCGTCGTCAGGGTGCCCAGGGTGACCGGGGTGCCGTAGGGGACGCGCGAGGCCAGGCAGGCGGCCGCCGGCTTGTCCCATGTGCGCAGACCGAGAGCGCGCGAGGCGCGGCGGACATCGGCCTTGGCGTAGCCGGACTCCACCAGTGGGAACCGCGCCCCGCGTTCGGCCGCGGCGCGCTGGCCGGGCCGGTGGTCGCCGAGGTCGTCGACGTTCACTCCGAGCACGACGGTGGACCCTTCGGCCTCCGCCAGCGGGGTCAGGGCGTCGAGCAGGCTGATCTTGCAGTGGTAACAGCGCTCCGCGTCGTTGGCGCGGTAGGCGGGGTCGGCGATCTCGCCGGTGGGGACCTCCCGCCACCGCAGTCCCCATTCGGCGGCCAGTCTCCGGCAGTCGTCGAGCTCCTCCGGCGCCAGCGACGGGGACACGGCCGTGACGCAGAGCACGCATGCGGCACCGAGAGTCTCGGTGGCCACGCGGGCCAGAAAGGCCGAATCGGCCCCGCCGCTGAAGGCGACCACGACGCGCTCCAACCGCTGGAGCACCGCCGTCAACGCATCGAGTTGCTCGTGTCCCTCTGTCTCGGTGATCGGTCCTGTCATCGACATCGGTCCTGTCATCGACATCGGTCGCCTACCGGGGGACGACGCTGTCGAGGACGGCCTCGACCTCGTCCACCATGCCGGTGACGAACGGGCCGAACTCGGCGTAGCGGGCCGACGCCTCGTCGAAGCGCATCTCGTAGACGCACGCCTTCAGGTCGTCGGGGTGGACGCCGAACAGAGTGACGCCCCACTCCCAGTCGTCGAGACCGGTCGAGCCGGTGATGAGCTGCAGGATGCGGCCGTGGTAGCGCCGTCCCACCGTGCCGTGCGCCCAGCATGAGCTCCTCGCGCTCCTCGAAGCCGAGCGCGTACCAGTTGAGGCGGCGGTCCGGCGCTTGGACATCGGATAGAAGCAGAAGGCGGCCATGCCTTCAGCGGGGGAAGCGTGGGGTAGAGGCGGGCCTGCTTCATCTCCTCGGGAAGACCGGGTGCGTACTCCGACACCTCGGTGAGCGACACGTAGGACCCCACCAGCCTCGAGGCCGGCCCCGTGAGCGCGGTCTGGAGGCGCGGAGCCGCCACAGGTCCGTGCCCCGATGACCATGACCCCGACGTCCGCCTTGTGCCCGAGGAGGGCCACCGTCACCACCTGGTCGCCGCCGGCCCGGGCGTCCTTCACGGCCCGGACGACCGCCTCGGCGTCGAGCGCCGGGCCGACCCGGCAGAACAGGTGGAGCACGCCCGACCCGACCGACGGCGACAGCGGCGTCGCGGCCCGTCGGGTCCCGGAGATGTCATGGCGTCAGTGTGCCCGGCATTCGGCCCCAGTGTACGGACACGGACGAAGGGCGCCCCGAGGGGCGCCCTTCGTCGTGGAACCGTCGTTGTGGGTCTCGCCTCGAACGCCGCCGCGGCCGGTCAGCCGGCTCCCGGGAGGTTCGCCGGGACCTAGAAGTCGTCCATCCCTCCACCGGGCATGGCCGGGCCGGCGTCCTTCTCGGGCTTGTCGACGATGACGGCCTCGGTGGTGAGGAACAGCGCGGCGATCGAGGCCGCGTTCTGCAGCGCCGAGCGGGTCACCTTGGCGGCGTCGATGACACCGGCCGCGAAGAGGTCCTCGTACACGCCGGTGGCGGCGTTGAGGCCCTCGGCCGGCTTCTTCAGGTTGCGCACCTTCTCGACCACGACGCCGCCTTCGAGGCCGGCGTTCACGGCGATCTGCTTCAGCGGCTCCTCGACGGCACGGGCCACGATGCCGGCACCCGGTGGCCTCGTCGCCCTCGAGCTTCTCGGCCCGGTCGAGGATCTGGGCCTGGGCCCGCAGCAGGGCCACGCCGCCGCCGGGCACGACGCCCTCTTCGATGGCCGCCTTGGTCGTGGAGACGGCGTCCTCGATGCGGTGCTTCTTCTCCTTGAGCTCGACCTCGGTGGCCGCGCCGACCTTGATGACCGCCACGCCGCCGGACAGCTTGGCCAGGCGCTCCTGGAGCTTCTCCCGGTCGTAGTCGGAGTCGGTGTTCTCGATCTCGGCCTTGATCTGGTTGATGCGGCCCTTGATGTCGGCCTCGTCGCCGGCACCCTCGACGATGGTCGTCTCGTCCTTGGTGACGACGACCTTGCGGGCCCGGCCGAGCAGGTCGAGCCCGACGTTCTCGAGCTTGAGGCCGACCTCCTCGGTGACGACCTGGCCGCCGGTGAGGATGGCCATGTCCTGGAGCATCGCCTTGCGGCGCTCGCCGAAGCCCGGGGCCTTGACGGCCACGGACTTGAACGTGCCCGCGGATCTTGTTGACGACCAGGGTGGCGAGGGCCTCGCCCTCGACGTCCTCGGAGATGATCACGAGCGGCTTGCCCGTCTGCATGACCTTCTCGAGCACCGGCAGCAGGTCGCGCACGGCGGAGATCTTCTGGCCCACGAACAGGATGTAGGGGTCCTCGAGGACGGCCTCCATGCGCTCGGGGTCGGTGACGAAGTAGGGGGAGATGTAGCCCTTGTCGAAGCGCATGCCCTCGACGAGGTCCATCTCCATGCCGAAGGTCTGGGACTCCTCGACGGTGATGACGCCGTCCTTGCCCACCTTGTCGATGGCCTCGGCGATCATCTCGCCGATCTCGGGGTCGGCGGCCGAGATGGAGGCCACCTGGGCGATCTGGCTCTTGGACTCGGTCTCCTGGCGAGATCGTCTTGAGCGACGCCGACCGCCGCCTCCACGCCGGCCTCGATGCCCCGCTTGAGCGACATCGGGTTGGCCCCGGCGGCCACGTTGCGCAGGCCCTCGTGGACCATGGCCCAGGCCAGGACGGTGGCGGTGGTGGTGCCGTCACCGGCGACGTCGTCGGTCTTCTTGGCGACTTCCTTGACCAGCTCGGCGCCGACCTTCTCCCACGGGTCCTCGAGGTCGATCTCCTTGGCGATCGAGACGCCGTCGTTGGTGATCGTGGGGGCGCCCCACTTCTTCTCGAGCACGACGTTGCGGCCCTTCGGGCCGAGGGTGACGCGTACGGCGTCGGCGAGCTTGTTCATGCCGTTCTCGAGGGCCCGGCGGGCCTCCTCGTCGAAGGCGATCAGCTTGGGCATGGCGTGGTGTCCTCCGTGGTGACATGGTCCGGGCACCGCGACGGTGACCGGGGGGCCGTGGCCGGTGGGTCGGTGGACCCGCTCGACACCGGGCGCTCTGATGCGCTCTGCGTGACTCTGGTTAGCACTCTACCGCTTCGAGTGCTAACAGCTAAACCACGACGGAGACGGGGCGCAACGGTGGGCCGCCGACGGGGCCGGAACCCGGGCGGCGGGGCCGGACCCGGCAGCGGGGCCCGAAGGGCCCCGGAGGCGTCAGCCCCCGGCCACGGCGGGGACGATCGAGAGGGTCTGGCCGTCGGCGACCGGGGTGTCGAGACCGTCGAGGAAGCGGACGTCCTCGTCGGCCAGGAAGACGTTCACGAACCGGCGCAGCGGCTCCGGAGTCGTCGAACAGCCGGTCGCCGAATCCGGGGTGGGCGGCGTCGAGGGCCTTCAGGACCTCGCCCACCGTCGAGCCCTCGACAGCGCCACCTCGCCCGCGCCCCCGGTCAGGGTGCGCAGCTGGGCGGGGATGCGGACGGTGACGCTCACTGGTCGTCTCCGGTCCGAGATCGGCATCGAGGTCGACCGCCGCGGCGAAGGCCTCGAGGGTGGGGGCGATGGTGGCGGTGGGCCCGACGAGTCGAGGCGAGGGCCTCGACCGTCTTCAGCCCGTGGCCGGTCACGTAGGCGACGACCCGCTCGTCGGGCGGACGACACCGGCGGCGGCCAGCTTGGCCAGGGTGGCGATGGTGACGCCCCCGGCGGTCTCGGCGAAGATGCCCTCGGTGCGGGCCAGCAGGCGGATGCCGTCGACGATCTCGTCGTCGGTCACCGCCCCGAACGCCCCGCCGCTGTCGCGGACCGTCTCGAGGGCGTACCAGCCGTCGGCCGGGTTGCCGATGGCGAGCGACTTGGCGATGGTGTGGGGCTTGACCGGCCGGATGACGTCGGTCCCCTCGGCGAAGGCCGTCGCCACCGGCGAGCAGCCGGCGGCCTGGGCGCCCGACACCCGGACGTGGGGCTCCTCGTCGAGCAGACCCACCTCGTAGAGCTCCTCGAACCCCTTGGCCACCTTGGTCAGCTGGCTCCCCGACGCCACCGGGACGACCACGTGGTCCGGAGCCTGCCAGCCCAGCTGCTCGGCCACCTCGAAGGCCAGGGTCTTCGAGCCCTCGGCGTAGTAGGTGCGGACGTTGACGTTGACGAACGCCCAGCGCCGGGTGCTCGCTGGTCAGCTCGGCGCACAGCCGGTTGACGTCGTCGTAGGTGCCCTCGACGGCCACCAGGTGGCCGCCGTAGACGGCGGTGGTGACGACCTTGGCCACCTCGAGGTCGTGGGGGATGAAGACCACCGAGACCATCCCGGCACGCGCCGCGTGGGCGGCCACCGAGTTGGCCAGGTTGCCGGTCGAGGCGCAGGCCGCCACCTTGAACCCGAGCTGGCGGGCCTTGGTGAGGGCCACCGACACCACCCGGTCCTTGAACGAGCCGGTCGGGTTGGCCGTGTCGTTCTTGATCCAGAGCTCCCCGAGGCCGAGCTCGGCGGCCAGGCGGTCGGCCCGCACGAGCGGGGTGCAGCCGGTGCCGAGGTCGATGGGGGCGTCGTCGGCCACCGGGAGCAGGGGGGCGTAGCGCCAGATGGTCTGAGGGTCCGGCGGCGATCGGACTCCCGGGTGACCTGGGCCCGGATCGCCTCGTAGTCGTAGACGACCTCGAGCGGCCCGAAGCAGTAGTCGCAGACGTGCAGCGCCTCGGCCGGGTAGGGGCGCGCACATTCCCGACAGCGCAAGCCCGGTGACGAAGTCCACAGGATCCTCCTCATCGGTCGGGCATTGGCACCTGGCGTCCCCCGCTCATGGCGTGGTCTGCTGGTTGCCGCGGCGTCGCAGGGCCCGTCCCTCAGCCGCTCTGGATGATCCCTCCATGGTGGACGACGCGGACCCCCGCCGTCAACGAACCACCGTCGGGGCCCTGGTCGCAGGGACGACGGGGATCGGCGATGATCGGGTGGTGGGCACGACCGGACGCCGGACATTCCACCACCGGGACTTCGACGCCACCTCCCTGGCCGCGGCGCGCGCCGGGCGGACCATCTCCGTCTGCCTCCCGGCCCGCGACGAGGAGAGGACGGTGGGGGCCATCGTGGCGAGCGTGCGCCGGGTTCTGACGGCCGGCGGCGGCGGGGTCGACCTGGTCGATGAGGTGCTGGTCATCGACGACGGATCGGTGGATGGCACCGCCCCGGCGGCCGAGGCCGCCGGGGCCCGGGTGGTGGCGGCCGGAGGCGCCGGCGGCGGCAAGGGTCAGGCCCTGGCGGTGGCGCTGGGCGAGACGCGTGGGGACGTGCTCGTCTTCCTCGATGCCGACGTGGAGAACTTCGGCGCCCACTTCGTGACCGGTCTCCTCGGCCCCCTGCTCACCGACGATCGACGTCGCCCTGGTGAAGGGCTTCTACGAGCGACCGGTGGACGGGGACCCCGGGCGGGGGCCGGGTGACCGAGCTGGTGGCCCGGCCCGTCATCGACCTCCTGTTCCCCCACCTGGCCGGGGTCCGTCAGCCGTTGGCCGGCGAGAGCGCCGCCCCCCGGTCGGTGCTGGAGAAGACCGGTCTCGACCCCGACTACGGGATCGAGCTGGGCCTGCTCATCGACGTGGCCGACCGGTTCGGCGTCGACGCCGTCGCCCAGGTGGATCTCGGGGTGCGGATCCACCGCAACCGCCCCCTGTCCGAGCTGCGCCCCGAGGCCACCGATGTGCTGCGGGCGGCCCTCGGGCGGGCCCTGCCGCCGGGGACCCCGCTACCGGGCCGTTGAGCCGAGCGCGTCGCCGACGGCCTCGGCCACGCAGCCGGCGGGGTCGGCCAGCGAGCGCGGCGCCCCGAAGCGCGCCGTGAGGTCGACGACCTCCAGGCCGGCGGCGGCACCGCCGGGGCCCACCGTGCCGACCACCACCAGGACGGGGATCCCGGCCTGTTCGGCCAGGCGCCGGACGCCGCCCACCACCTTGCCCGACCACGACGAGGCGTCGAGGCGACCCTCGCCGGTGACCACCAGGTCGGCCCGGGCCAGTCGGGCCTCGAGCTCGACGGTGCCGGCCACCACGTCGAAGCCGGGCACCAGGCGGGCGCCGAGCACGGCCAGGCCACCCCCCAGCCCGCCGGCGGCGCCGGCCCCGGGGAGGACGGCGACGTCGGTGCCGAAGCGGGTCCGGTAACTCTTCGCCAACTCCTCGAGCCGGGCCCGCAGGACCAGCACCTGGTCGGGCGACGCCCCCTTCTGGGGGCCGAAGACCGCGGCGGCGTCGACGAAGAGCGTCTCGACGTCACAGGCCACCACCACCTCGACGCCGCCCAGGCCCCCGGCGGCCTCGATCGCCTCCAGCGCCCCGAGGCCGCCGTCGGTCGTGGCCGACCCCCCCACCCCGACCAGAACGGTCCGGGCACCGGCCTCGATGGCGGCCACGATGAGCTCGCCCGTCCCGCGCGAGGTGGCCCCGACGGGGTCGTTCCCGTCCGCCCCGCCCGCCAGGGGCAGGCCCGAGGCGGCCGCCGACTCGATGACCGCCCGGGTGCCACCCAGGTACCACGGCGCCGCCACCGGTTCGCCGAGGGGGCCGGTCACCGTCGTCTCGATCCACCGGCCGGCGTCTCCGTGACCGGGGCCGGCCCCGGCCGTCACCTCGGCGAACCCCTCACCGCCGTCGGACAGGGGACACTCGTCGCACCCCCATCGGGCACCGGCCGCCCCGGCGGCCACCGCGGCGGCCACCACCTGGGCCGAGGCCGTCCCCTTGAAGGCGTCGGGCGCGGCCAGGACGAGGGGTGGGGGGCGGTCGGCCATCGGTGACATCGTGGTCCCCCCGGCGCCGGTACGCAGGTAGGGTCGCCGCATGGGCGGAGCTGACCTGGTCATCGCCTCCAACCGGGGTCCGCTCTCCTTCGTCCTCGACGGCTCCGGTGTGCCGGTGGTGGTCGACTCGGCCGGCGGCCTGGCCGGTGCCCTGCACCCCCTCCTGCAGAGCAGCGGCGCCACCTGGGTGGCCTGTGCCATGTCCGACGCCGACCGGGCGGCGGCCGATGCCGGGCTCATGAGCCGGCCCGGACTCGACCTCGTGGTCGTCCGGCCCGACCCCGACACGTACCGGATGGCCTACGACGTGGTCTCCAACTCCACGCTCTGGTTCTGCCACCACCACCTCTTCGACCTGGCCCGCCGGCCGCGGGCCGGACAGCGCTGGTCCGAGGCGTGGGACGCCTACCGCGACCTCAATGCGACGTTCGCCGCCGCCGTGGCCGAGGTGGCCAACGACGGCGCCACGGTGCTGGTCCAGGACTACCACCTGTGCCTGGTGCCGCAGCTCCTGGCCCGGGACCGGCCCGACCTGAAGACGGTCCACTTCACCCACACCCCGTTCGCCGACCCCAACATGTTCCGCGTGCTGCCGTCGGAGACGGGGCGCCAGATCCTGCAGGGGATGGCCTCGGCCGTCGCCTGCGGCTTCCACACCCGGCGCTGGCAGGCCGGCTATCTCGGCTGCTGCGCCGATATGGGGGTCGAGCCCGGACCCACTTTCGTCTCACCCCTCGGTCCGAACACGTCGCACCTCTCGGCCCGCGCCGCGTCACCCGACGGCCGGGCGGCGCGGACCCGGATCGCCGAGATGGTGGGCGACCGGCGCCTGGTGGTGCGCGTCGATCGACTCGAGCCGTCGAAGAACCTGCTGCGGGGGTTCTGGGCCTTCGACGAACTCCTCGAGACACACCCGCGGTGGCGCGGCGCGGTGGTGATGCTCGCCCTCGGCTACGCCTCGCGTGAGAACCTGGCCGAGTACCTCGCCTACGGCACCGAGGTCGAACACGCCGTGGCCCGGGTGAACGAGAGATGGGGGACGAGCGACTGGTGTCCCGTCGTCCTCGACGTGGCCGACGACCCCGACCGCTCCTTCGCCGCCCTCACCCTCTACGACGTGCTGTTGGTGAACCCGGTGCGCGACGGCCTCAACCTGGTGGCCAAGGAGGGACCACTGGTGAACGAGAACGACGGGGTTCTGGCGTTGTCGCGCGAGGCCGGGGCGTTCGACGAACTGGGCCAAGCCGCCCTGGAGATCAATCCCTACGACGTGGCCGACACCGCCGCGGTGCTGGCCCGTGCCCTGGACATGCCCGCCCCCGAACGGGCCCGGCGGGCCGCCGCGCTGCGGGCCCTGGTGGAGCGCCGCCAGGCGGGCGACTGGCTGGCCGACCTGGTGGCGGCGGCCGGGCCCTGAGTCAGGTCCCTCCGGCCGCGGCGCGCTCGGCCGCCGCGGCCAGGCCACCGAGCAGGGCCAGGGCCTCGGCCGGCCCGTCGACGACGAGGTCGGCGGCGGCCACCAACTCCGGGGGCGACTCCTCGTCGGCCACGGCCAGGCGCACGGCGTGGACACCCCGCAGGGCCAGACGGTCGAGGGCGGCGAAGGCGGCCAGGTCACCGGCGTCGTCGCCGGCGAAACAGGCGGCCGAACACCCGGCGGCGACGCGCTCGACCACCTGGCCCTTGTCGATGGGCAGCGGCGGCCGCAGGTCCAGGGCCCGGCGGCCCGACTGCAGGACCAGACCGGTGCGGCCGGCCCAGTGCCGGGCGAACTCCTCGGCCCAACCGCCGGCCTCGGGAGCCCGGCGCCAGTGGATGGCCAGAGCCGCGCCCTTGGGTTCGACCTCCACCCCGGCAGGGGCCTCGCGCACCGCCGCGGCCACGACCTCGGCCGCCGGCGCCAGCCACGGCTCGGCCTCGGGAGTCACGTGGACCACGCCTCCTTCCATCCACTCGAGGCCGTAGACGCCGAAGAGACGGACCGACGGCCCCGCCCCCGACAGGTGGCGGGCCAGGAAGGCCACCGGGCGGCCCGACACCACGGCCACGGCGGCGAAGTGCTCAGCCAGGCGGGCCAGGATGCCGGGCGCCTCGGGAAGGGGCCGGGCGTCGGCGGGATCGGGGACGATGGGCGAGAGGGTCCCGTCGAAGTCGGTGAGGACCGCCGTCGATGCCGGCGCCATCAGCAGAGCGGCCAACGGACCGAGCGAGACGCTCTCGTCGTGGGCGGGGTCGTCCATGACGGGCCCGGCGGGGAGGAGTGGAGTGCCGGTCAGGCCGGAGCGGTCGTCGCCGCGGTACCGGGGGCGAAGCGCGTGGCGAGGTCGGGACCGACGATCACGACGACGTTGGCACCGGCCTCGCTCGACACCGGGGCGGTCGCCGCCACCGCCTCGATGCTGGTCGAGGGCAGGCTGAGGGCGGCGGCCACGGTGCCGGCGTCGGCGCTCGCGGCGCCGACCGTGTAGATCTGCGAGGCCGTGACCTTGAGGAGTGCGTTCGTCGCCGTCAGGGTGGCGAATCCCTTGGAGGCGAGGAAACGGGTGACCGCCCCCGCCACCCCGTTGGTCGTGGTGGCGTTGGCCACGAGGACGTGGATGCTCGCCGGGGGGACGGTGGTCGACGTCGACGTGGACGTGGAGGTCCCCGCGTGGTGGCCGTGGCCGTGGCCGCGGGTGGCGGCCCTACCGACGGACGCCACGGTCGTCGTGGGGGCCGTCGTCTTGGCGCTGGCGGCGAGCGGCGCCCGGGTGGCCGACGGCAGGAGCAGGACACCGATCACCACGGCCACGATGACGATCGCCACCCCCCGCCCCGAGCTCGCCCGCGACGGGGGCTCGTGCTCGGCCCCGTCGGGGGGATCGGCGGATCCGTTGCCGCTGGCTGACGTCGTACTCATCGACGCGGGTGTTGCCGTTCGGGCGTGCTCTCGTAGCGCCCCCGCCGGCGTTCGAGGCGGCGGCGGCGGAGTCGTCGGACGAGAAGGGGAAAGTGCTCGAGCGCCGGTCCACTGTCGACGAGCTCGCCGAGCTGACGGTAGTAGTGGGCCGGGGAGATCCCGATCCGTGTGCGGATGGCGACCGACTTCTTCTCGGGTCGGGTCCACCACGATTGCTCGAAGTCGAGAATCTGCATGTCCCGTTCGTCCAAAGCCATCGTGGGCCCAGCCTGCCAATGCGCCAGGCGCGAAGCAAGGATCCCCGACGACGGGCGCCGGTCACCGTGTCCCACCAGCCACGTCCGCCACGCGGCGACCGGGTCCGGACCGCGTGGCCCGGCAGTAGCGTGGTCGGCCACGCCGGTGTGGCGCAGTGGCAGCGCAGGCGATTTGTAATCGTCAGGTCGTGGGTTCGACTCCCACCACCGGCTCGTCGTGGTCGCCCTCATGGCTGCGCCACGAAGTTCGGTCCCGACCCTGACGGCGCCGATCCCGAAGGCGCCGCTCCCGACGGCGTCGATCCCCCCACGGCGCGGCGCCCGGCGCGTAGGCGTGCCACCTCGAAGAAGGCGACGGCGCCGGCCGAGGCGACGTTCAGCGACTCGATGGTGCCGTGTTGCGGAATGGACACCAGCACCGCGCACCGGCGTCGGGTGAGCGATGCCAGACCCCTCCCCTCGGCCCCGATGACGAGAGCCACGGGACCGGCCAGGTCGACACCACCACCGCCGCCGGCGCCGGCCGACGCGAACAGCGACAGGTCGGCCGACGCGTCGAGCCCGACGGTCGTGACACCCGCCTGCGTCATGCGCTGCAGGGCGTTGGGGACGCCGGGGACGACGGCCATGGCGAGATGTTCGACGGCTCCGGCCGCCACCTTGGTGACCGTCGGCGTGACGTGGGCGGCGCGGTGTCGCGGGACGACCACGCCGGTGACGCCGGCGCACTCGGCGCTGCGCAGCAACGAGCCCAGGTTGTGGGGATCGGTCACGCCGTCGAAGACGACCAGAAACGGCGCCACCCCGTGGCGCGTCCGGCAGAGATCGTCGAGGTCGGCCTCCACCAGCGGCGCGGCGCGGGCCAGGACGCCCTGCGGAGCGTCGGTGCGCGCCTCGGCGTCGAGCCGGCGCCGGGGCACCACCCGCACCCGCGCCCGGCTCCGCGCCGCCAGCCGCTCGATGTCGTCGAGCACCGCCGAGGGGTCGAGATCGTCGGCCATCCAGACCTCGTGGACGGGGCGACGACCGGCGGCCAGCAGCTCCCGGACGGCCCGGCGTCCCTCCACCTGGTCGCCGCCCAGGCCGTGACGGCCACGCTCGGCCGGGCGGCCCCGTTGGTCGGCGGCACCGCCGCGCCCACGACTGTCGCCGGCCCCGCGCCGGGCACCGGGGCTCGCCCCCGCGCCCGCGCCCGCGCCGCGCGGGGGCGGGGCCGACCCCGTCCGGCGCGCCGGCCGGCGACCGGGGGGGGCGCTCACGCGGCGCCGCCCGAGTCGGCGGCACCGGTGTTCGTGGCCGCCACCAGGGCCACGGCCAGACAGGCGATCCCTTCGACCCGACCGAGCGTCCCCAGGCCCTCGGCGCGCGTGGCCTTCACGTTCACCGGCGCCATCACCGCGGTGCCGAGCTTCCGACCCATCTCGTCGGTGTACTCGGCCAGGCGTGGACGCTCGCAGATCACGGTGCAGTCGGCGTTCACCACCGTCATCCCGTGGTCGTGCACCAGGGTGCGGACCTGAGCCAGCAGGACCAGGGAATCGGCACCGGCCCAGGCCGGATCGCTGTCGGGGAAGTGCCGACCGAGGTCCCCGAGACCCACGGCACCGAGGAGGGCGTCGGCCACGGCGTGGGCCACCACGTCGGCGTCACTGTGCCCGGCCAGGCCGGCCACTCCGGGAATGCTCACCCCGCCGAGGACGAGGGGTCGGCCCGGTGCACCGGAGAAGCGGTGGATGTCGAAGCCCTGACCGACGCGGAAGGTGGGGATCCCGTCGGTCACCGTCACCCCCCGACCAGGGCGCGCACCAGGTCGAGGTCGGCCGGGGTGGTCACCTTCAGGTTCCGCGCGTCGCCCGGCACGACGCGCACGGTAGCGCCTTGCGCCTCGACGAGGGCTGCGTCGTCGGTGGCATCACCGCCCGCGGCGTGCGCCCGGCGCAACACATCGGCTCGAAACGCCTGGGGCGTCTGGACGGCGACGAGCCCGTGGCGTGCCACCGTCGACACCACGGCACCGGCGGCGTCGACGCGCTTCAGTGTGTCGGCCAGAGCCAGCCCGGGGATGGCCGCGGCGGCGCCGGCGACGACAGCGTCGACCACCGACCGGAACAGGGCGGCGGCCGCCAGCGGGCGGGCGCCGTCGTGGACCACGATCAGCTCGGTGTCGGGCGGAACGGCACCCAGTCCGGCGCGGACGGACTCGGCGCGGGTGGCCCCGCCGGCGATGACCACGTCGGCACCGTGGGCGCCGGGGGATGCGGAGCGGGCCAGGTCGCCGGGGACCACGAGCACGACCCCGTCGGCCACCGAGCGCGCCGCGTCGACGGACCAGTCGACCAGTGGTCGCCCGCCGATCTCGACGAATTGCTTCGGCCCACCGAACCGGGCACCGTCGCCGGCGGCCACCACCACCGCCCACACCTTCACCGGCGTCGGACCCACTGACGACGCCGCCACGGGGCGGCGGTCGGGCTGGGTCAGGGCAGCGCCTCGTCGAGACGCTTCTCGGCCGCCTCTTCGTCCACGTCGAGGGCGAAGGTGAGCTCGGACACGAGGATCTGCCGGGCCCGGCTGCAGCATGCGCTTCTCGCCGGCCGACAGTCCCTTGTCCTTGTCGCGGATGGAGAGGTTCCGCACCACCTCGGCCACCTGGTAGATGTCGCCCGAGCGCAGCTTCTCGGAGTGGTTCTTGTACCGCCTCGACCAGTTGGTGGGCATCCGCGCCTCCTTCTTGCGAAGGACGGCGAAGACCTCCTCGACCTCTTCGTCGTTGATCACCTCGCGCAGGCCGACCCCTTCGGTGTTGTCGGCCGGCACCATCAACGTGAGATCCCCGTAGGCCAGGCGCAGCACCAGGTACTCGCGCTTCTCCCCGAAGGCTTCTTTCACCTCACGACGTTCGACGATCGCCGCACCATGGTGCGGGTAGACCACTTTGTCACCGATGTCGAACACGTCGTGTCTCCCGAACCGCAAACCGCGCCCGCCGTGCGCAGGACAGCGCTCTATTCTACCGGACGCACGACGACGGCCCCGCGAGGGTCCCCACGCTGGTGGGCGCCCGTTTCCACCGCGTTCGTCGACGTGGCGGTGGCGACGCCGATCAGGCGTAGCGATCGAGAATGGTGGCCTCGGCCAACCGGGCCAGACCGTCTTTCACCGACTTGGCCCGGGTCTCGCCCACTCCCGTCGACCTCTTCGAGCTCCCCCACCGTGGCCCGCATGATCTTCTGCAGGCCGGCGAAGTGCTCCACGATCCCGTCGATGACGGCCTCGGGGAAACGGGGCAGGCGATGCAGGAGGCGATAGCCGCGCGGCTCCAAGGCGGCGTCGAGGTCGAGATGTGACGGTGCCAGGCCCAGGGCGGTCGCCACCCGTCGCGTATCGAGGAGCTCGTCGGTGGTGAGCCGGGCGAGCGCCCGAAGGGCATGTTCGAGGCCCGTGCGCGACCCGCCGCGAGCGCCGTCGGTCGCCGCCCCGGGGCCGCTGACGGCACGGACCGGGGGGCCGGCGCGCATGTAGTCGCGTACGACCAGGCGCCGGACCGGAGCCACTCCGTCGAGCAGCTCCTCGAGCTGGAGCCGGGCCAGCCGGGCGTCGTCGCCCAGTTCGGCCAGTTCGCTGTCGATCTCCTCGGCGATCCGGACGGCGAGCTCGGCCGGCTGCAGGACGGCGATCACGTCGCGCAGGGTGACGGTGTCGTGCATCTCCAGTGCCGACAGCGCCGCCGAGGGCGGCGTCGAGACGCTGACGGAACCTCTCGAGCGTCTGCAGAGCCTGTCCGATGCGTTCGTGCAGGCGGGTCGCCGACTGCAGCACGTGTTTGGCCTCGCCGCGGTACACCGTGACGACGCCCATCGACGCCGAGACGGAGATGACCGGGACATCGATCGACCTCGCCATCCGCTCGGCCGTGCGGTGCCGGGTCCCCGTCTCCGACGTGGGGATGGCGGGATTGGGCATGAGATGGACGTTCGCCCGGGCGATGCGCGCGGCGTCGGCCGACACGATGATGGCCCCGTCCATCTTGGCCAGCTCGGACAGTCGCTGCGGCGTGAACTCGGCGTCGAGGAGGAATCCGCCGGTGCAGATGGACAGGACGTCGGCGTCGTCGCCGACGACGATCAGTGCACCCCGGTTGGCCAGCAGCACCCGCTCGAGTCCGTCGCGCAGTGGCTGCCCGGGAGCAACCAAGGCGAGAGCACCGGCGAGGGCCGCAGCTGGTTCGCTCCACGAGAGGCATGGTACCCGTGGGCCGACATGAGCGGTCCCGTTGCGATGCGTGGCCGATGTCACGCCGGCACGCGCACCACCCGGGGTGTGGCCACGCGTTCGCCGGCGAGGGCGGCGATGACCGCGTCGCGCACGGACGCGACGCGCACGAGCTCGATGCCGCCCGGCCCGTCGGGACACGAGGCCGGTACGAGGGCGCGGCGGAAACCGATGCGCGCCGCCTCCGACAGTCGCCGCGGGGCGTGGGGGACCTGACGGATCTCCCCACCCAGGCCCACCTCACCGAAGGCCACCACGTCGGCCGGCAGCGCCCGACCGCTGAGCGCCGAGGCCAGGGCCAGGACGAGGGCGAGGTCGGCCGCCGGTTCGGTCACGCGGATACCGCCGACGGCGGAGGCGAAGACATCGGTGTGCCCGAGCATCAGCCCGGCGTGCTGTTCGAGCACCGCCAGGAGCAGAGCCAGGCGCCCGGCGTCCACCCCTTGGGCGGACCGGCGGGGCGGGGCCGACGTCGACGACGAGGGGGCCCGCAGCGCCTGGACCTCGACCAGCAGGGCCCTCTGGCCTTCCATGGCCGGGAGCACCGCGCTTCCCGGAGTCCCGGTCGGCGGTCGCCGAGCAGGAGGGGTAGGGGTCGGTCGACCGCCGCCAGACCGGCATCGCCCATCTCGAACAGCCCGAGCTCGCCGGTCGGGCCGAACCGGTGCTTGGTGGCCCGCACCATGCGCAGAGCGTGGTGCCGGTCGCCCTCGACGGTCATCACCGTGTCGACCAGATGCTCGAGCACCCGCGGACCGGCGAGTGCGCCGTCCTTGGTCACGTGGCCGACCAGCACGACCGGCACCCCATCGCGCCTTGGCCAGGCGCACCAGGTACTCGGCGCAGGCGCGCACCTGGGCGACGCTCCCGGGCAGGCCGGCGACGCCGGGGTCCGCCACCGCCTGGATCGAGTCGACGACGACCAGGGCGGGGTGGATCTCCTCCACGCTCCGGGTCACGGCCCGGACGTCGGTGGCCTCGAGGAGCAACAGGGTCGGGGGCACAGGACCGAGGCGTTCGGCGCGCAGCCGGACCTGGTGCGGCCGACTCCTCGGCCGACACCAGCAGCACCACGGCCCCGGTCAGGGCCATCGACCGCAGCACCTGGAGCAGCAGCGTCGACTTGCCCACCCCGGGTTCCCCGCCGAGCAGGGTCACCGATCCGGGGACGAGCCCCCCGCCGAGCACCCGGTCGAGCTCGGTCAGCCCGGTCGATCGGGGCGCCGCCCCCGACAGGTCCACGGCGCACAGGGCCACCGCCGTCGCCGGGTCGACCGCTGTCCACGCCCGACGCCGCCACCCTCGCCGACGCCGGGGCCGCCTCTTCGCGCAGAGCGTTCCATGCGCCACAGGCCGGGCACCGACCGGCCCATCGGGCCGTGGCCACCCCGCACGCCTGACACCGGTGCACCGTCCTCGCTCTGCCCATACCGGCACGGTACGGGGAGGGTGTGACGGACAGAGGGCCCGGGCGGCGCCCTCAGGTACTGGGGCCGGCGCCGGCCAGCTCGACCGGCGGCGGCTCGAGGCCCTCGACGGTGCGGAAGACGATCTCGCCGTCGTCGACGTCGACGATGATCGTCTCGCCCACCCGGAATTCCTTCCACAGGATCCGCTCCGACAAGGGGTCCTCGACGAACTGCTGGATGGCCCGGCGCAGCGGTCGGGCACCCAGCGTCGGGTCGTAGCCCTTGTCGGCCAGCAGCATCTTGGCCGCCGGCGTGAGCTCGAGGCCCAGGCCCTGCGATCTCGAGCTGGTCGCCGACGCGCTGGATCATGAGGTCGACGATCTCGATGACCTCGTCGCTTGGACAGCTCGTGGAAGACGATCACCTCGTCGATCCGGTTCAGGAACTCGGGCCGGAAGTGCTGCCTTGAGCGCCTCGTTGACCTTCGACTTCATCCGCTCGTAGCTGACCGCCTCCGACGATCTTGGCGAACCCGACCGACGACTTGCGCAGGTCGGCGGTTCCCAGGTTGGAGGTCATGATCAGGACGGTGTTCTTGAAGTCCACCGAACGGCCCTGGGCGTCGGTCAGCCGACCGTCCTCGAGGATCTGCAGGAGGGCGTTGAACACGTCGGGGTGGGCCTTCTCGATCTCGTCGAACAGCACCACCGAGAAGGGCTTGCGCCGCACGGCCTCGGTCAGCTGGCCGCCCTCTTCGTAGCCGACGTACCCGGGGGGCGAACCGACCAGGCGGCGACACGGTGTGCTTCTCCATGTACTCGCTCATGTCGAGCTGGATCAGGGCGTCCTCGTCGTCGAAGAGGAACTCGGCCAGCGTCTTGGCCAGCTCGGTCTTCCCCACACCGGTCGGGCCGAGGAAGATGAACGAGCCGCTCGGGCGCTTGGGGTCCTTGAGCCCGGCGCGGGTCCGACGGATGGCCCGCGACAGGGCCTTGATGGCCTCTTCCTGGCCGATGACCCGCTTGTGGAGCTCGTCCTCCATGCGCAGCAGCTTGGACGTCTCCTCCTCGGTGAGGCGGTAGACGGGGATGCCGGTCCAGTTGGCCAGCACCTCGGCGATGACCTCCTCGTCGACGACGTCGAAGAGCTCGACGCCCTCGGCGCGCCACTCCGCCTCCATGGCCGTCTTGCGGTCGAGGCGCTCCTTCTCCTGCTCGGCCAGCTTCTTCGCCTGGTCGAAGGCCTGGCGCTCGATGGCCGACTCCTTGTCGGTGCGGATCCGGTCGATCTCGTCCTCGAGCTTCTTGTAGTCCGGAGGAGTGGTCATCCGCCGGATGCGCAGCCGGCTGCCGGCCTCGTCGATCAGGTCGATGGCCTTGTCGGGCAGGTAGCGGTCGGCCAGGTAGCGGTCGGCCAGGTTGGCCGCGGCCACGAGGGCCTGGTCGGTGATGGTCACCGAGTGGTGCGACTCGTAGCGGTCGCGCAGGCCCTTCAGGATCTCGATGGTGTGGGCCACCGTGGGCTGCTCCACCTTGATGGGCTGGAAGCGGCGCTCGAGGGCGGCGTCCTTCTCGAGGTGCTTGCGGTACTCGTCGAGGGTGGTGGCACCGATGGTCTGCAGCTCACCGCGGGCCAGCATGGGCTTCAGGATCGAGGCGGCGTCGATGGCGCCCTCGGCCGCCCCGGCCCCGACCAGGGTGTGCAGCTCGTCGATGAACAGCACGATGTCGCCGCGGGTGCGGATCTCCTTCAGCACCTTCTTCAGGCGCTCCTCGAAGTCACCGCGGTAGCGGCTGCCGGCCACCAGGGCGCCGAGGTCGAGGGTGTAGAGCTGCTTGCCGCTTGAGCGTCTCGGGCACGTCGTTGGCCACGATGCGCTGGGCCAGGCCCTCGACGATGGCGGTCTTGCCGACGCCGGGCTCGCCGATGAGGACCGGGTTGTTCTTGGTGCGCCGCGACAGCACCTGCATGACCCGCTCGATCTCCTTCTCGCGCCCGATGACCGGGTCGAGCTTGTCGTCGCGGGCCAGCTGGGTGAGGTTGCGGCCGAACTGGTCGAGCACCGGGCGAGCCCGACGGCGTCTCCGACGCCGTGCGAACCGGGACCCGGCACCGACCGACTCCTTGCCCTGGTAGCCCGACAGGAGCTGGATGACCTGCTGGCGGACGCGGGCCAGGTCGGCACCGAGGCTCACGAGCACCTGGGCGGCCACGCCCTCGCCCTCGCGCACGAGGCCGAGGAGCATGTGCTCGGTGCCGATGTAGTTGTGGCCGAGCTGCAGGGCCTCGCGGAGCGACAGCTCGAGGACCTTCTTGGCCCGGGGGGTGAACGGCGGCGACCCGGTCGGCGCGGTACCCGAGCCAGCCCGATGGTCTCCTCGACCTTCTCGCGCACGGCCTCCAGCGAGACGCCGAGCTGACTCGAGCGCCTTGGCCGCGACGCCCTCGCCCTCGTGGATGAGGCCGAGAAGAATGTGCTCGGTACCGATGAAGCTGTGGTTGAGCAGGCGCGCTTCCTCCTGCGCCAGCACCAACACCCTTCGTGCCCGGTCAGTGAAGCGTTCGAACACCAGATCCGCCTCCCTCGACGGCTCGATTCCTCCAACCGAGTGTACCGGTCGGACCGAACGAACCAACACCAGTCCCGCTACGAATCTGCGTCGTCGATCCGTTGGGGTTCTCCTTCGGCAGGTCGGGACCAGATCCTGACCACGACCACATACGGCGTTCAGCCGGCCCGTCGAGACGCCCGGACCAGGGGTGACCGGTGTCGGGGACCGGGCGCCGGGCCCCGGTGGCCACCGGCTCCCCCCAGGGACCATCCGCGGACCAGGACAACACCCCTGACCAGGACGGGGCTCCGTTGTCGCATCGCGTGTTCTGTCGCCTATCGTTCAGCGCGGTGAACACCGCTCCCCTCCTGTCGCTCCCCTCCATGGACGGCAACCTGGCCCGCTTCGAACCCGCGCTCGCGCGAATCGGTGCGCTCGGGCGACCCCTTCCTCGACGAGGTCACGGCCCACCTCATCGCCGCCGGCGGCAAGCGGCTGCGCCCCGGCCTGGCCCTGGCGGCGGCGACCGGCGGGCGCGCCGCGGCCGGTCCCGACGACCTGCAGGGGGCCGTGGCCGTCGAGCTCGTCCACCTGGCGTCGCTCTACCACGACGACGTCATGGACGAGGCCACCATGCGCCGGACCGTCGAGAGCGTGAACGCCCGGTGGGGCAACCTGGTGGCCATCGTGGCCGGCGACTTCCTCCTGGCCCGGTCGGCCGAGATCGCCGCCTCGCTCGGGCACCGAGATCGCCGGGCTGCTCGCCCACACCCTGGGCCAGCTCTGCCAGGGCCAGGTCGCCGAGGTCAGGGCCGCCTTCAGCACCGAGCGCACGGAGGACCATTACTTCAACGCCATCGCCGGGAAGACGGCTGCGCTCATGGCCACCTCGTGCCGCATCGGCGCACTCACCGGCGAGCTGCCCCGGGACGAGGTCGACGCCCTCACCACCTTCGGTCGCTGCTTCGGCATGTTCTTCCAGCTGCGCGACGACGTCCTCGACGTCGTCGGCACCGAGGACGAGCTGGGGAAGCCGCCCGGCCAGGACCTGGCCGAGGGGATCTACACCCTGCCGGTGCTGAAGGCTCTGCACGACCCCGGGACCGGTCCCGAGCTGGCCCCGCTGCTGGGCAAGCCCCTCGATCAAGCCGGAGCGCGACAAGGCCCGCGCCATCGTGGCCGCGTCGACGGCCATCGACGCCACCGTCGCCGCCGGACGGCGCTACGTCGACGAGGCCAGCGCCGCCGCCGCCGAGCTGCCCGAATCCGAGCTCGGTCGCTCCCTCACCGACCTCGCCCACGGCCTCCTCGACGACCTCCCCGTGGTGAGCCGGTAACCCTCGGCGATGGCGTCGCGCCGACGGCATCGCACCGTCGGCGTCCGCTGAGGGTGACCCCTGTCACATCGCGGTCACCGGTCGGGCGAACGTTCGGGGCGCAGGGTGGGGAAGGCGATGACCTCGCGGATGTTGGCCACGTCGGCCAGCAGCATCACCAGGCGGTCGATGCCGATGCCCAGCCCGGCCGTGGGCGGCAGCCCGAGCTCCAGGGCCCGGAGGTAGTCCTCGTCGACGGCCATGGCCTCGTCGTCGCCCGCCGGCGCGCGCCGCGGCCTGCGCCTCGAAGCGTGCCCGCTGGTCGTCGGGATCGACGAGCTCGGAGAAGGCGTTTCCGAGCTCGCGCCCGGCCACGACGGGTTCGAACCTCTCGACCAGATCGGGGTCGTGGCGATGACGGCGCGCCAGGGGCGACACCTCGGCCGGGAAGTCGGTGACGAACACCGGCCCCCACAGGTCCCGGCTCGGTCGTCTTCTCGTACAGCTCGAGCAGCAGCTTCCCCGGGCCCCAGCGGCGGTCGGGTTCCACCCCGGCGGCGGCCACGCGCCGGCGTAGGTCGTCGACGGGCGTATGGACGCTCGCCTCCTCACCGGTGGACTCGGTCACCAGCTCGGCCATGGTGGCCCGGCGCCACGGCGGGGTGAGGTCGAGGGTGCGTCCCTGGTACGTGAGGCACGTCGTCCCCTGCAGCTCCGACGCCAGGCCGGCGACCAGTTCCTCCACCAGGACCATGAAGTCGTGGTAGTCGGCGTAGGCCTGGTAGAGCTCGAGCATGGTGAACTCGGGGTTGTGACGTGGCGAGAGGCCCTCGTTGCGAAAGACCCGCCCGATCTCGAAGACCTTCTCGAAGCCGCCGACGACCAGTCGTTTCAGAAACAGCTCGGGCGCGATGCGCAGGAACAGGTCGGTGTCGAGGGCGTTGTGGTGGGTCACGAAGGGCTTGGCCGTGGCTCCTCCGGCCATCACGTGGAGGATGGGCGTCTCGACCTCGACGAAACCCTCGGCCTCGAGTCGCCGGCGCAGCGAGCTGACCACGCGGCTGCGCAGCCGGAGCACCTCCCCGGCGCGTTCGTTGGCCCACAGGTCGACCTCGCGCTGGCGAAAGCGCGTCTCGGTGTCGGTCACGCCCTTCCACTTGTCGCCGAAGGATCGCCTGGCCTCGGCCAGCAGCACCCACTCGCGCACCTGCACCGACAGTTCGCCCTTGCGGGTCTTCACCACGCGCCCGTCGCCCCCACCCAGTCCCCTTGCGACAGCTTGGAGAAGGCGTCGAAGTCCTCCGTCGATCTTCTCCAGAGCGAACAGCTGGATCTGACCCGACGAGTCGCGCAAGGTGGCGAAGGCCAGGCGGCCCTGGGGCCGGTTGAGCATCACCCGGCCGGCCACCGACACCTCGTCGTCGGTCTCCTCGCCCGGCCCCAGCGAGGTGTAGCGATCCTGCAGCGGGACCGGCCTCGGCCGTGCGTTCGAAACGGTACGGGACCTCGGCCATGGGCGACGACGCTATCGGTCGCCGGCGCCCCGCCGTCAGGGGCCGACGGACGGTCGATCCGTCCTTGATGTTGCGTTCGTAGACCAGGCGCAGCCCGTGCAGCGTGAGCCACGGTTCGCGGTGCTCGATCCGGCTGCGACAGCGGCGCCACGATGCTCGGACAGGCCGCCGGTGGCCACCACCGTGCCGTGGCCGAGCTCGTCCATGATCCGCCGGCACATCCCGTCCACCTGCTCGGCGTACCCGTAGAGCGCACCCGACTGGATGGACTCGACCGTCGACTTCCCGATGACGCTGCGCGGCTCGACCAGCTCGACGCGCCGCAGCGCGGCGGCGTGGTGGAACAGGGCGTCCATGGAGATGGCGATGCCCGGGCGCGATGGCACCACCGAGGTACTCGCCGGCGGCCGAGATGACGTCGAACGTGGTGGCCGTCCCCAGGTCGACGACGATGCACGGGCCCCCGTAGAGGTCATAGGCACCGATGGCGTTGGCGATCCGGTCGGCGCCCGACCTCCTTGGGGTTGTCGTAGAGGATGGGCATGCCCGATCGCACCCCCGGCTCGAGGACGATGCAGGGGACGTCGAACCACCGGCTGGCCATCTGGCGCAGGGCGGCGGTGACGCGCGGCACCGACGACGTCACCGCCATCCCGCTCACCACCGTCGTCGACGTCCATGCCGTCGAGGGTGAGCAGTTGCGATGATGAGCAGCGCCATGCTCGTCGGCGGTGCGGTCGTCGACCGTCGACAGCCGCCAGTGGTGCGACAGGCCGGCCGGCTCGGGCGGTACCGGTGGGGCGGGACGCGACTCCCGGCGGGGGATCGTCGCCCGGGGCCGGTCGAGAACAGGCCGATGACGGTTTCGGTGTTGCCCACGTCGATGGCCAAGCAGCACGGTCAGCCCTCCTCGAGGTCGAGACCGAGATCGAGGACGGGGGCCGAATGGGTGATCGCCCCGACCGAGATCAGGTCGGCCCCGGCCGCCGCGTAGAGCGGCGCGCTGTCGAGGGTGACACCGCCCGACACCTCGACCAGGACACCGGCTCCGTCGGGCCGGGCCCGCACGGTGCCGCACGCACGACGCCACCGCGTCGGGTGTCATGTTGTCGAGGAGGACGGCGGCGGCTCCGGCGTCGAGGGCCTCGACCACCTGGTCGGCGCGGTCACACTCCACCTCCACCATCCGACCGGGCCACCACCGCCCGCGCCCGGGCCACCGCGTCGGCGATGCTCAGGCCACCCAGGTGGTTGTCCTTCACCAGCACGGCCTCCGACAGGCTGCCGCGGTGGTTGTGGGCGCCCCCGGCGCGCACCGCCGCCTTCTCGAGCGCCCGCAGGCCGGGCGTGGTCTTGCGGGTGTCGAGGACCCGCGTCGCGGGGTTGGCGGCGCGCGACGGCGTCGACGTACCGCCGGGCGGCGGTGGCCACCCCCGACAGGTGACACAGGAAGTTGAGCGCGGTCCGCTCCGCGGTGAGGATCGAGCGCAGCGGGCCGCACACGGTGCCGACGACCGAGCCGGCCACCACCGCGGTGCCGTCGTCGAGCACCCAGTGGACCGCCACCGCCGGGTCGACCTGGGCGAACGCCTCCAGCGCGCACAGACGGCCGGCCACCACCCCCGGACCGCGGGCCACGATGTGGGCCGTCGTCGCGGTGGCGGCGGGGACGAGCGAGGCGGTGAGGTCTCCGAGGGGCAGGACGTCTTCGGCTAGCGCCCGGCCGACCGCCTCGACGGACGGCCAGGAGCGGCGGATCGACGGGACCGGACGTCACCGGCGACACCCGGTGCGACGTCGCCGCCGGCGGAGGACGTCGAACGGCCGCAGCTGTCCGTGGACGAGCCGGCGGCGCCACTCGGGCCGGGACTGCGGGATACTCGACGCGGGCGTGGGCCCCGCGCGTCTCCACCCGGGCGTCCGCGGCGCGCAGCAGCGCGGTGGCCACCGCCGCGAGGTTGGCCACCTCACCGGCGGCGCGCCCGGCGGGCCAGGCCGCCGACGGTGGCGGCGACGTCGGCCACCTCCTCGGCCGCCGTCGCCAGTGACTCCGTGGTGCGCAGCACGCCGGCGCCTTCGGTCATGGCCCGTTGCAGACGGTGACGGCTCTTGGTCACATCGGCGCCGCGTTCGCCGCAGACCGTGCCGCGTCGCCCACGAGGGCGCCGCCAGCCCGGCGATGTCGAGGCAGCCGATGTCGCCCGGCGGCGGATCGGCGAGCAGCGCGCGCATGATCGCCGGTGGGCGCCGGCGCCGTCGCGACCCTCTTCGATGGCCTCGGCCAGGCGGGCGCCGAACACCATCCCTTCGAGCAGCGAGTTCGAGGCCAGCCGGTTGGCCCCGTGCACACCCGTGCACGCCACCTCCCCCGCGGCCCACAGCCCGGGCAGGGCGCTGGCGCCGTCGAGATCGGTGATGACACCGCCGGAGAGGTAGTGGGCGGCGGGAGCGATGGGCAGCCAGTCGACGGTCGGGATCGAGACCGGCGGCGGCACAGACGCTCGGCCAGCGTCGGGAACCGGTCGTCGAAGGCCTCGAGCCCGGTGGCGTCGAGCCACAGGTGCGGCACACCGGCCGCCGCCATGCGGTCGCGCCATGGCCCGGCTCACGACGTCGCGCGGTGCCAGCTCGTCGACGAACCGCTCACCGCCGGCGTCGCGCAGCAATGGCCCCGTGCCCGCGCAGCGCCTCGGACAGAAGCGGCCGGGGCATCGCCGGATGGTGCAGTGCGGTGGGATGGAACTGGAAGAACTCGACGTCGGCGACGGGCACTCCCGACACGCAGGGCCATGGCGATCCCGTCACCGGTGGCCTCGACCGGGTTGGTGGTGACGGCATAGAGCTGGCCGGCGCCGCCGGTGGCCAGCACCACGTGGCGGGCCCGGACCTCGCGGACGACCGCCGTCGGCGTCGACGGCCACGCACCCCCGTGCACCGACCGGCGTCGACCAGCAGATCGAGCGGCGAACCACTGCTCGAGGACGGCGGCGGCGCGTGTGCTCGCACGGCCGAGACGAGGGCCCGCTCCACCTCGGCCCCGGTGGCGGCGCCCCCGGCGTGCAGGACCCGGGCCGTCGAATGGCCCCCTTCGCGCGCCCGGGCCAGGTCGCCTCCCGCCTCGCGGTCGAACACGGCACCCAGGGCGATGAGCTCGTCGGACGCGCGCCGGACCTTCGTCGACGAGCATCCGGACCGCCTCGGTGTCACACAGCCCGGCGCCGGCGGCCAACGTGTCGGCCAGGTGCAGGTCGGTGGAGTCCTCGTCCCCGCCGAGCACCGCGGCCACGCCCCCCTGGGCCCAGCGGGTGGCCGACTGGGAGAGCTCGGCCTTGGTCAGCACGCCCACCCGCATCCCCGGCACCTCGGCCAGGCGGACGACGGCGGACAGCCCGGCCACGCCGGAACCGAGAACGAGGACGTCGAGGTCCACGGCGAGTCCCGCTCCCGACACGCGGCCGGGTGTCAGCTGGTCACTGTCCGGAGGAGCTCGGCCTCGAGGCGACCGGCGGCGCCGTCGACGTGGTCGGTGATCTCGATGGGTCGGTTGCCGGCGTCGACGTGCACGATGGTGGGGGTGAACCCCTCGAGCTCGGAGCTCTCGTAGTCGGCGTAGGTGATCACGATCACCTTGTCACCCCGGTGCACCAGCCGCGCCGCGGCACCGTTCAGGCACACCTCGTCGGGCTCCCCAGCGATGGCGTAGGTCTCGAACCGCGCACCGTTGTCGATGTCGAGCACGGTCACCTGCTCGTACTCCCGTATGTCGGACAACCGCATCAGCTCGGGGTCGAGGCTGATGGAGCCGACATAGTCGAGATTGGCGTCGGTGACCGTCGCCCGGTGGATCTTGGACTTCATCATGCGCCGGCGCATCGCCTGTCAGCGCTCCTCTCTCATGTCTCTCGGGTCGGGCATCGTCATCACGACACGGTGACCGCGGAGGACGGTACCGAGGTCTCGGCCACACCCGCCTCGTCGGCGGCCTCGAGCACCATGCCGGCGTTGTCGATCAGGCGGACCGGCCCCACGGTGGCGGCCACCAGGAGCCGGATCTCGCCCCCGAGACGCTCCGGCGTCCCGAGGGTGGTGGCGTCGACGGCCACGGCGTAGTCGGTGACGACCCCCGTGGTGGCGTCCAGTACGGAGCGCATGGCCGCGCCGACCCGGACCGGATCGCGCTCGCCGGCGCGCAGGGCGGCGAGCCCCGCGTCGAGGGCACGGGGCAGGGCCACCGCCGCGTGGCGTCCTTCACCGGTCAACCGGACGTTGCGGCTCGACATCGCCAGCCCGTCGGCCTCGCGCACGGTCGGGCAGGACACGATCTCGACCGGGAGCGACAGGTCGGCGACCATGCGGCGGACCACGGCCAATTGTTGGAAGTCCTTGTCCCCGAAGTACACCCGGGATCGCCCGGCCAGCGAGCAGAGCTTGGCCACGACGGTGGCCACCCCGTCGAAGTGGCCCGGCCGCGACGCGCCTTCGAGGACGTCGCCGATGACGTCGACGTGTACCGAGGTGGCCACCGGGGCCGGGAAGCCGGGGTACATCTCGGCGACGGGCGGGGCGAAGACGATGGCGGCTCCCGAGTCGGCCGCCAGGGCCACGTCACCCTCGAGGTCGCGCGGGTAATTGGCGAGGTCCTCGGCCATCGTCGAATTGCAGAGGGTTCACGAAGACGGTCACCGCCACGACGTCGCACTCGGCCGCGGCGCGCGCCACCAGTGAGCGGTGTCCGGCATGCAGGGCGCCCATGGTGGGGACGAGCCCCACGCCCCGTCCGAGAGCACGCTCGGCCTCGAGCGCGGCGGAGAACGCCCGGGCCGACGTGATCACGCGCGCACGGGGCCATCTCCGTCGCCGGCGCCGCCGAGGACGCATCCTGCGCCAGGCGGCGCGCCTGGGCCACCCCGGCGTCGTAGGCGGCGACCTCGTCGGGGGCGAGGGCGCCGCGGTGTCTGGCCAGGGTGGCCTCGTCGCCCCGGGCGGCGGGGCCGGTGAGGGCGGCGGCGGGGCCGAGGTCGGCGACGTCCTGCAGGGCCGCCGCGGCCAGGGGCACGAAAGCGTCCACCCCCAGCCCGGCCACGGCCGCCACCCGCTCGACTTGGCCGAGCAAGGCGACAAGGTGATTGGCGGCGATGCAGGCCGCCGCGTGGTACGCGGCGCGGTGGTCGTCGTCGATCTCGATGCACCGTCCTCCGAGCGCCCGTCCGAGGGTGGTCGCTACGGGGTCGCCGGCCACGGCGAAGGTGATCCCGCTGCGCAGACGGACCCGGCCGACCTCGGCCGAGGGCAGCGGCACCAGGGGGTGCAGGGACCCCCGCCGGCGGTGGGGTCCGAGGACGTCGAGACCGAGCGCCCCCGACATGTGGAGCACCACCGTCGTCTCCACCGGTCCGATGGCCGCGGCGACCTGGGCCACGGCGTCGTCGGGGGTGGCGATGACCACGACGTCGACCCCGGCGGCGGCTCCCGTCAGGTCGTCCCCCCGCGCCAGCACGGCGCGGAGCTCACATCCCGTATCGACGAGAGCCGAAGCCAACGAGCGGCCGGCCCGCCCGGGGCCCACCAGCCGGAGAGATGTCACCGGACACCTTTCTGCGCTCCGGCCCCTCACCGAGGGTGCCGGTCGCGTCAGGCGATCGGATCAGTACCCCCGAAGCATACCCAGCTGGCGGACGTCTCCACCAGAGGCAATTCTCACCGAGGGTGGGACCAGATCGGGTGCCAGATCGGCCAGCGGCTCGATGACGAACCGGCGTTCCCACATCCGCGGATGGGGGACGACGAGATCGGGTTCGTCGATCACGAGATCCCCCACCAGCAGGACATCGACGTCCAGGGTCCGGGGGCCGTCCTTCACCGTCCGCACCCGCCCGGCCCCCTGCTCCAGACGGTGCGCCACGTCGAGCAGCTGCCGGGCACCGAGCTCGGTGTCGAGCGCGGCCACCAGGTTCAGGTACCGCCCCTGACCGGGCGGACCCCCGACCGGCTCCGTCTCGTACACCGGCGACACCGCCACCAGGTCGGGGAGCTCCGACACGGCCCGGCGCAGGTGCTCCCAGCGGTCCCCCATGTTCGAGCCGAGACCGAGGAACGCCCGCACGCCGTCACTCCGAGGTCAGGGGTCGGGTCAGGGTCGCCGCGGCCGGGGGCGGGTGAGGCGGACCCCGGTGGACTCGACGTCGTAGGGAACCGGCGGCCGCAGCTTTCTCACCGCCACCGTCACCGACGTCACGTGGGCGTCCGCCAGCACGGCGTCGGCGATGGCACCGGCCAGGGATTCGAGCAGGTGGTGGGGGGCGCCGGCCACCACCGCGGCCGCCGCCTCGATGACGGCGCCGTAGTCGGCGGTGTCGGCCAGGTCGTCGCTCGCCGCCGCGCCGTCCGATGTCCACCTCGAGGTCGAGATCGAGCTCGAACGGCTGCGGACGCTCCCGTTCGTCGGGGAGGAGCCCGTGCACGCCGAGCAGGCGCAGGTTCCGAACCTCGATCCGGTCCCCCGTCACCGACCCGTGCCGGCACCGCGCGGCGGGGCGCGGCGCTTGCCGGTGGGGGCGGGGCCGAGGATGACGGCCTGGGCGGCGACGTCGCGCCCCTGGGGCCCCATCTGGTGCCCGATCAGTTGCTCGACGACGACGATGGCCTGCGCCCCGCCGGGCAGTCGACCCGACCAGACCAGGTAGCCGGCCACCACCCCCATGACCCGGTCGCCCAGCTCCTCTTGGTGGACGAGGACCCGTTCACCGGCGGCCAGCCATTCGTCGAGGCTGCGGTAGAGGTCGGCCAGGATCTCGCGCGGGTCCCCGCCGGGGCCGAACGGGAAGTGCGAGCTGGTGAGCTCGCCCTCGTCGTAGGCGGCCAGGTTGTGCGACGAGGGCAGGAGCGAGACGACCCGGGTGAAGCCCTGGACCCGCAACCAGATGATCTCCTCCTGGCGCCGGACCCGGCGGTGGTTGGGGGCGAAACCCCCCGGCCGCTCGCTCACGGCCAGCTGGTCCTGGACCACCCAGGTGAAGTTGCGCGGGGAGATCCCCGCCGCCCACTTACCTCTCATGACCGCTTGCCTCTCATGACCATGTACCTCTCATGACCATGTACCTCTCATGACCATGTACCTCTCATGCCGGCACCAGCGCCGTCTCCCCGACGAGCGTGGCCGCCTGGACGGCGGCCGCCACGTCGTGGACCCGCACCATGGCCGCGCCGGCCAGCATGGCCCAGGTCGTGGTGGACAGCGATCCGGCCAGCCGGTCCTCTACGGGCGCGGGTCGTCCGTCGGCGCCGGGGGACAGGCGTCCGAGGAAGCTCTTGCGGCTCGTCCCCACGAGCACCGGGAAACCGGCCGCGGCCAGTTCCGGCAGGTGGCGGAGCAGGGACAGATTCTGATCCACGGTCTTGCCGAACCCGATCCCCGGGTCCACCCACACCTCGCCCACCCCGGCCTCGGTGGCCTGGCGGGCCCGGGCCACGACGAAGGACCGGACCTCGAACACCACGTCGCCGTAGCGGGGGTCGTCCTGCATCGTCCGGGGAGTCCCGCTGCATGTGCATCGCCACCCATCCCACCCCGTGGGCTGCCGCCACCGGCCACAAGGTGGCGGAGATGTCGTTCACCAGGGTGGCCCCGGCGGCCACCGCCGCCTCGGCCACGGCCACCTTCACGGTGTCCACCGAGACCCGGACGTGCGGCGAGAGGGCGTCGATCACGGGTACCACCCGGCGCAGCTCCTCAACCTCGGAGACCGGCTCCGCCCCCGGGCGGCTCGACTCCCCGCCCACGTCGACCACGTCGGCCCCCTCGGCCACCATCTCGAGGCCCCGCTCGAGGGCCCGGTCGGGGTCGAGGTAGAGGCCCCCGTCGGAGAAGGAGTCGGGCGTCACGTTCAAGACGCCCATGACGAGGGGCCGCATGGGCCGTAGCGTAGAACCGCCCGGAGCCACCCGTGACGGGTCGGGCTCCATCGTTCTCACCGGCATTCTCACCGGCCGTGGACGAATTCCATCGCCTCGGCCCGGGTCCGGGGGTCGTCGCGGAAGAGACCCCGCACGGCCGAGGTGATGGTGAGGGTCCCCGGTTTCTTCACGCCCCGCATCGACATGCAGAGGTGCTCGGCCTCCACCACCACGAGCACCCCGCGGGGCTCGAGGACGTCTCTCGATGGTGTCGGCGATCTGGGTGGTCATGCGCTCCTGCACCTGCAACCGGTGGGCGAAGGAGTCGACCAGGCGGGCCAGCTTCGACAGACCCGTGATCCGGCCGTCGTCACCGGGAATGTAGCCCACGTGGGTCTTGCCCATGAACGGGATCATGTGGTGCTCGCACAGCGAGGCGAAGGGGATGTCCCTCACCATCACCATCTCGTCGTGTTCCGCCGCGAACGTCACCGTGAGATGGCTCCCCGGATCGTCGTCGTTCCCGGCGAACAACTCCTGGTACATCGCGGCCACCCGTCGCGGCGTCGCCTGCAGTCCTTCGCGCCGGGGATCCTCCCCGATGGCGGCCAACAACTCGGCCACGAGCTTCTCCACCCGCTCGACATCGACGCTCATGGGACTGTCACCCGACAGTGACCGGCCCTTTGTAGACGCGCACGTCGGGCAGGTTCCGGTAGCGCTCGGCGACATCGAGCCCGTAACCGACGACGAAATCGGGAGGTATCTGGAAACCGACGTAGCGGAGGTCGAGCTTCGACGGCTGGCGTCCCTCCTTCACCAGCAACGCGCACACCTCGAGGCTGGCCGGTTCGCGCGCCATCAGGCTCCGACGCAGATACGACAAGCGTGAGCCCGCTGTCGACGATGTCCTCGACCACCAGAACGTGGCGGCCGGTGAGATCGGAGTCCAGGTCCTTCACGATCCGGACCACGCCGCTCGTCGTCGTCGCCGACCCGTAGGACGCGACGGCCATCACGTCGATCTCGACGGGCAGCCGGATGGCGCGCGCCAGGTCGCTCATGAACACGAAGGCGCCCTTCAGGACCCCGACGAGCAAGGGCGGACGGCCGTCGTAGTCGTGGGTGAGCTCCTCGCCCAGCTCGGCCACCCGTTTGTCGAGAACGTCTTCGGCCACGACGATCTCGCCCAGATGGGGATCGCCGTGCCACGGGTCGACGGCACCGGACATCGGTCGTGCGCCGGCGCGCCAGGGCGACTCCACCTCATCGGCCATTGGTCGCCGACCTTACCAACGACTGGTCAGCGCTCGACCTGGGCCGCGGCCCCGGGCACGACCGGGGCGACCGACAACCGGCCGCGCGCCCGCCGGACGCGAACCCCGGGGGCCACATCGGTCGCCCGGGTCTCGCCCCGGGCCACGCTCAGCACCCTCTCCACGGCGGCGAGGTCGGGCGGGTAGGGACCGTCGCCGCGCAACCACCGCCGGGTGGCCCGTCGGGCCAGCGGACCCGGGGCGCGGCCCAAGGCGGCGGCGTCGGCCGGGTCGATCCCGGCCGCCAACGCGTCGAGCAGGTCGCCCTCGGCGCCGAGCAGTCCCGCCTGGCGGGCGAGCACGGGCACCACGTCGCGCCCGGCGATGTCGGCGCACAGCGGGAGGAGCTCGTGGCGGATCCGGTTGCGCCGGAAGCGGGGATCGTCGTTGGACCGGTCGTACACGGGGTCGAGGGCCAATCCCGCACACAGGGCCCGGGTCTCCGACCGCCGGAGCCCCAGGATGGGATGGGCCGGCCCGGGGCGCATGGCGGCCAGCCCGTCGAGCCCCGCCCCCCGCAGCAGATTGAGAACGACGGTCTCGGCCTGGTCGTCCATGGTGTGACCGGTGGCCGCCCCCGGACCGACCGCCGCCCGGCGCGCCGCGCGGGCCCGGGCCTCGAGGTTGGCACCGGGCGCGACGATCGCCGTCTCGGCGCGGAATGCGGCCCCGAAGCGGCGGGCGGCGGCGACGACGATCTCGGCCTCCCCGGCCGACTCCGGCCGCAGGCCGTGGTCCACGTGGACGGCGGTCACCGCCGCGCCGGTGGCACAGGCCAGCACCAGCAGGGCCAGGGAATCGGCGCCGCCCGACACCGCACAGACGAGGGCGGTCCCCGCGGGGGGAAACGTGCACCGAGCGAGGAGCTCGTCGACCGTCGTCCCCGGCGGGGGACCGTGGCGGTCGTCCGGTCGGTCGGCCCCGGGGCCGACCATCAGCCGACGGCGAGCTGGGTCGGGCCCGTGCGCGCCAACCACTCGTCGGGGTGGCGGATCTCCTCGATGGTCGGCAGCTGCTCGGGACCCTCCCAGACCCGAGCCAGGGCCGCGGGGCCGGCGGTCGCCTCCACCGCCCGGATGAAGTTCTCCCCCTGCTGGTACTGACGCATCTTGGCCTCGATCCCGACCAGCTGCTGCAGGAGCCGCACCGGTCGCGGTGCGCTGTTGCGCCGCTCGCGCAGCACCCGGGAGAACCACTGCCGCGTCGGGGACGGCCTCGGCCCCGGCCCGGTCCATGGTCACGTCACCGTGCCCCTCGAGAACGCTCATCATGGCCTGGATGCGGGCGATCACCTCGAGCTGCTCCGGCGGGGCGACCAGTCCGAGCACGCCCGCGTCCTCGAGGGGGTTCCGTCCCTGGCGCACGGCCTGGGCGGCGCGCCCCAGGGCCTCGAGCATGCGGTGGGGGTCGGGGGTGACGTGGGACAGCACCTGGTCGACCTGGGAGAGGAAGTAGCCGCGCAACCAGGGGACGCCGGTGAACTGGCAGCGGTGGGTGACCTCGTGCAGGGCGATCCACAGCCGGAACTGCCGCGGGGGAAAGCCGTGGCGACGCTCGAGGGCGACGATGTTGGGGCCCACGTAGGACACGGCGTCGCCCGAGGTGTCACCGGCGAAGAGCAGGTCGTACTGACCGAGCACCCGGGTGGACATCCAGCCCAGGACCAGTCCCAGTTGGGCCCCGGCGGCGGACTGGGCCACCCCCGGCAGGGGTCCCTTCAAGGTGGCCGTCTCGAGCTGACCGAGGACGGGATCGAGGAGGTGGCGGAACGACGACAGGTTGTTTTTGACCCACCCGGGGCGGTCGACCACCCTGGCCCGGGCCTCGCCCGACGCCGGTCGCAGCCCGGTCGCCTCGATCACCAGCGCCTCGGCCTGGGCGGTGACCTCGGCAAAATCCTCCTCCAGGCGGGCGGCGGTGGCGGCGTCGATGCTCGGGACGAGCTGCGCTCCCGACCACGAGCGGCGGCCGCCCACCCAGGTGGCCACTCTCTGGGCCACATCCCACGAGACGGCGTCGGTCACGTCGACAGTGTACGGAGCGCCGGGACCGGTGGTGATCCGGGGCCCTGTCGGCCCCGTCGCGCCGCCGGCGTGCCGCTGCCGGGCGTCAGGCGCTCTTCCTCCCGCGCAGCCGGGGGGCGGCGCCGGCATCGTGCTGGTAACAGAACTCGCTCTCGTTGTAGATGGACAGCAGGGTCCCGCAGCTCGACTCCCCGCACACCCGACCCTCGGGAAACGTCTTGGACGGCCGCCCGTAGGTGGTGAAGGCCTGTCCCCCGATCGATACGTCCCCGCCGTCCGCCCGATCCTCGACCATGACCCCCCAACCTCTCCCTCGGTGTCCGCGTGCTTCCCCTATCGGCCGTGGGGACCACTGGACAAGAGGGAGTTCACCCCTCGTTGTGAGGACGTTGTGAAAGAAACGGGTCGTCCGGCAGTCTTCCGGGCCCGCCCGGTGCCGGTGGCCCGCAGCGTGACCGACGGGCGGCCACGCAGGGCAGCGATGGCTGCCCGGGAGGTCAGCTCCCGGCCGGGTCCCTCTCGCGCTCGGCTTCCTTCAAGGCGTCGTGGATCCGCTGGCGGAGGGAGTCCGGAACCCGGTCCTTGCACCGGTCGGCGATGACCTGGCGCAGCTCGGTCTCGAAGTCGAAGGCGTCGAGGCAGGGGGGGCAGTCGTCGAGATGGCGCTTGATCTCGCCGCGGCGCTCGTCGGTCAGCTCACCGTCGAGATAGTGGTACAGCCGCTCGATCGTCTCGTTGCAGTCGACGTCGGACTCTCCGGTCCCCATGGCGGGTCCTCCCTCGGGCTCGTGGCCGTACCGCTAATGACCGCTGTCGGCGGTACCGACCAGGCCACGCGCCACTGCATAGTCGAGCAACGCCTTCTGCAGGGCCTTTCTTCCCCGGTGGATCCGGCTCATGACCGTCCCGATGGGAACCTCGGTGATCTCGGCGATCTCCTTGTAGGAGAAACCTTCCACGTCGGCCAGCAGGACGGCGATCCGGAAGGACTCGGGCAACGACTCGATGGCCTGCTTCACCTCGTCGTCGGTGAAGTGGTCGAACATCTCGTCCTCGGCCGATCGGCCCGTCCCCGTCGCCTGGAGGTCCCCGAGCCGGTGGTAGAGGTAGAGGTCCTCGACGTCCTCCACGTCCGCCTTCTCGGGCCGCCGTTTGGCGGCGCGGTAGCTGTTGATGAACGTGTTGGTGAGGATCTTGTAGAGCCAGGCCTTGAGGTTGGTGCCCTCCTCGAAGCGATCGAACGCCCGGTAGGCCTTCAGGAAGGTCTCCTGGACGAGGTCCTCGGCGTCGGCCGGATTGCGGGTCATCCGCAGGGCGGCCGAGTACAGCGACGGCATGTACTCCATGGCGAGGTCCGCGAAGCGCGCCTGATCGGCCATGCGTGCACCCTACTCACCGGTTGTCCGGTCGACTCCCCGGGTCCGGCGACTTCGGATGCCCCGGCCTCGGGTCGTTCCGTCAGTGGACCTTGAAGGTCTTCTTCGACGTATACCCGTTCGTCAGCGTTTTCACCAAGACGGGACCACTCACCGCACCCTGGGGGACATCCACCGTGATCTCGGTGGTCGTCGACCCGAAGGTGATCTGCTCCGCCTGCACGAACGAGCCGGGGGGCGTGGCCGAGAAGTAGACCCCCGTCACCTCGGAGAGGTTCGCTCCCTTGATCACCACCGGCGCACCCACGATCGCCTTCGTCGGCGAGAAGGTGCTCAGCCCCAGGGTCCCGGAGCCCAACCAGAAGCGCGGATCGCCAGGGGGCACGTCCAGGGTGGCCTGCACCGTGTCGGTGCCCGAGGGCACGATCGACACGTAGCACGGGGCCTGACGGTGGGAGCTGCACTTCTTCAAGAAGATCGGCGGCGGTGGCGTGGCCTCGACGGACTGGTAGCAGACCCGCACCCCGGACGTGCTGGCCAGGCCGGTCTCGGTCACCTGCACGACGATGTCGGAGGAGGACGAGTACTGCGACGATTCGGTCAGGGTCGAGACCTCGGAGCGTTCGGTGAAGCCCTTGCTGCACCCGAGGATGGCGGGGGCCACCGACAGGGTGAGGCTGCCCTGGGTGGACGCCGCCTGGGTGACCGCCACGGTGGCGCCGCCGTCGGGGCTGGTGACCGTGGGCGTGCAACCGGTGCTGCAGGGGGCCAGCGTGAAGTGGGCCGAGGTGGTCGCCGCCGAGCTGCCCTCGCGCAGGATCTCCTGTCCGGTGGAGATTTCGGAGCTCGAGGTCCCCGCCGCCGTCGTCTCGGTGACGGTGGCCGTGTAGGTCCCCGACGATGCGTAGGTGTGGCTGTCGGTGGCCACCGTGGTCACGTCGGTATGGCCGTCGCCGAAGTTCCACGAGTACGAGGCGATGGCACTGGTGTTCGACACCGACGCCCCGGCGTCGAAGTCCTCGGTGAGACCGGAGGGATCGGTTTGATCTTCTGATACCGAGAGGGAGGCGGACGGCCCGGAGTCGGGCATGATCCCGATGCCCTGAGGGGACGAACCGACGGTGACGGGCGTCCCGGCGGTGTTGGTGGCGGTGGTGATGGGGACAACCTTGCCGTCAGTGGCATCGGCCGCATAGACCGTGGTGCCGTCGGGGCTCATGCCCGTACCGACGATCTGGTCCGTTCCCGACCCGACGAAGATCGGGGTGCCGGCGGTGAACGTGGACAGGGTGACCGGCACGACCTCACCGGTGGTGAAACAGCCGACATACGCCGTGGCCCCGTCGGGGGTGATGGCGATGCGGTCCGGCGAACCGGACGGCCCACAGGGCGTGATGGGAGTCCCCACGACAGGCGGGTGCTGGGTCAGGTCGACCGGAAAGAGCTTGGTACCGGCGTCCACATAGGCGGTGTGGCCGTTGGGCGCGATGGCCGTCTCGGAGGGGCCGCTCGACAGGTTGATCGTGGTGCCCACCGTCTCGGTGGTGAGATCCACCGGGACGAGGCCGCCGAACTGGTCGGACACGTAGGCCGTCGACCCGTCCGGAGAGATGGCCACCGAGGCGGCCGAGTGGTTTGTGTCCACGGTCAACGGGGCCCCGACCTTGTCCGTGGCCAGGTTCACCGGGTAGAGACTGTTGTCGCCACTCCCACCGCTCACCCACGCCGTCAAGCCGTCCGGTGCGATGGCGAGGCCGCGGGGAGCCTCGATGGGGATGGGTTTGCCCGCCGTCAGCGTGGCGGTGTCGATAGGCACCAGCGAATGACCGCCCGGCCACGTTGACACCAACGCTTTGGAGCCGTCGGGCGTGACGGCGATGTAGTCGGGGGTGCCTCCCACGGGGATCGGGCTGCCTACCACGGCACCGGTGGCCGTGTCGAGCACCGTCACCGTCCCGGCGCCGCCGTTGCCCACGAAGGTGAAGGGCCCCACCGTCGAGGTGGCCGCCAGCACGGGGGCCGGCGACGGCGGGGTGCAGCTGGCCGCGATGCCGATGTTGCTGAACGACAGAGTGCCGTCACCGGCGGTCAGCACGACGTGGCCGGCGGTCGCCGTGAAGGGGCCGAGCGTCGTCGGGGAGCTCGGAACGGAATACGACACCGGCGCCGCCGGCGACGGCAGGTTGACCGAGAACGTCCCCACCGTTGAGGTCAGACTGGACGGGGTGGCACCCACGGCATTGGTGGTGACCCTGACTCCTCCCGACAGCGTGGTGACACCGAAACCGCTCTCGATCGCCTGGACCTGGGTCGTGGTCAGGTCGACGACGACCTGGTACCCGCTCACGTTGAATTGGCTGCCCACACTCACCGTCGTCGGGATCGATCCGGTGATGTCCACCGAGACCGCACCTCCCGGCGTGCACGTGTAATTCACGAAGCCGGTGTCGGCCGACGCCGGGCCCGACCCCAGGGTCACGCCCGCAATGGTGACGAACACCCCCAGGACCGTGATTCCGGCCACCAGTGACCGCACGAACCGACGGCTGTCCCCCACGCCCCGCCTCCCCGCTCACGTGTGTCGCGGTCGGCCATGACACCAATCGGGGCCGCCGTGACGTTCACACTCCCGCCAGCAATCTCAGAATTTACCGGAATGCCGGTCGGCTGGCACATGACGGGCGACCGGTGGAGCCTGGGAGGGGATTCGAACCCCTGACCTGCGCATTACGAGTGCGCTGCTCTGGCCGACTGAGCTACCCAGGCGTGTCTTCTCCGTGATCCTTCCGGTACGGCTCCGTTTAATACGCGGAGCCTTCCGCTGACCGCCTCGTGTGCGGAAAAACGCCGCGAAGGAGCGGCCTTGAACCTTAGCGAAGGGCGGCCAGCACGGTCGGAGGCCGGTGCCGGCCCCGAAGGCACGGCCCTCAAGGCGCGGCCGTCACGGCGCGCTGTCGGGATGGAAAAAGGGGGGCGCGAGCGCCCCCCTTTCCCACTCCTACCGTCGACGGGACGACCTGAGGATCAGATCGTCGGTGCCGGCGGGCTGATGGTGTACACGGTTGAGAACGTGTCGTGCGTACCGGAGTTCACGTCGGCGATCACCGTCGAGTCCCCGGCGGCACACGAGGCACCCTCGAAGATGAAGACAGCGTTACCGTCGTCGTCCAGCAGCGTCGACGCTCCTGTCGCGCCTCCGGTACCGCCGTTGCCGGCGGTCCACTCGTGACCCAGACCGCAACGGTTCTGGAGCTGAGCAGAGGAGATCTCCACGGTCGACTCGGCGTAGACCGGGTTGTCCTCGACGTAGAACACGGCGTAGACATCCGAGTTTCCGCTGGGGCCGTTAGGTCCACTGGAGGTGTCACCGGTCTCGACCTCGGGGTTCGGGTACCCGACCACACCAGCAGCGGTGGGAACGGGCGGGTTGGCCACGAGGGTGGTGGTCGCCGTGTAGTACGGGGCCTTCACGAGATCGGCCTCGAGCACGCTGGAACCCGGCGCGCAGTTGGTGCCGGAGAGCTCCACCGTGGCGTTGCCGTCGTCGTCGAGGACCACCGTGGCGCTGCTACCGAGCGGTTCCGAGATGGTGCCCGATGCGCTCGAGTAGTACTCGACGCTCGAGCAGGAGTTGACGAGCTGCTGCGAGTAGATGAAGACGGGGTCACCGGCGAACGTCGGGCACGCTTCTACCTGGACGATGGCGTGGATCTCTGACTGGCCCGTCTCGATCAGCGGGTTCGGGGAGATGGTGACCAGGATGGTGCAGCTGACCACCACGCTGAACGATTCGCAGCCCCCGTTGGATCCCCCGTAGTTGGTGTCGCCACCGTAGACGGCCGTGAAGGAGTAGTTCCCGGCGACGAGCGGCCCCTCCACGCTGGAGGTGGCCGTCAGCCCGCTGCTGAGCGCGGGCGTGCCGGCCGGGCTCCCGGTGCCCGTGCAGTTGCCGTTGGTGAAGAAGGTGAAGGTCACCGTGCCGGTGGGGGTTCCCGGCGGAGTGGGCGTCACCGTGGCCAGGTCCGTGACCTTCGATCCCGGAGGGAACGACGTGGCAGGCCCGGCTCCTGTCTGCTTGTGGCCGTGATGGCGACGGCCGTGCCCCGTGCTCAGCTGCACGGTTGTGACCGTCGTGGTTGTCCCTTTCGCCACTGTGAACTCTTCGCAGCCTCCGTTCGAGGTCGCGTAGTTGGCGTCGCCGCTGTAGACGGCGGTGAAGGAGTAGTTCCCCATGACCGTGATCGGTCCCTCGGAGTTCGAGGTGGCCACCCCGGAGCTGGGGAGGGCGGGCGCGCCGGCCGGGCTCCCGGTGCCCGTGCAGTTGCCGTTGGTGAAGTAGGTGAAGGTCACCGTGCCCGTCGGAGCGCCGGCTCCCGTCCCCGACACCGTGGCCTGGTCGGTGACAGTCGAGTCCAGGGGAACCGAGGTGACGCTGGAACCGCCCGACTGGACGGCCGTCAGCGTTGTGGTGGGGATCTTGGTTATCAAGCTGGAGGAACCGGGCTTTGCCGTCTGGGGTCCCACCGGGCAGTTGCCCGAGCCTGACCCTGTGCACACCTCTGTATACGTGACCGTCACCTCGTCCGAAAGAATGTGGTTGGTGAGTCCGAAATCGGCCGCCTGCACCTTGTAGAAGCTGTAATCGGCCGAGACGATCGTTCCTCCGTACGGGAGCGTGCACTGCGTCTGTCCGGCGTTACAGGCCGCTCCGCCGCTCAGTGTCAGGCTCAGCAGGGGCAGGATCGGGCCCGAATCGACGTGGCCACTCGCCGCCGCCACGATGTCGTCGATGTCCGTGATCGTGGCGGTGTCGCCCATCACCGGTTGGGTCAGGGTGTAGCTGCAGAGATATTTCTGCCCGATGGCGGTCGGGCTTTCGCATCCTTTCAGGGCGGTGATCCCGTGCGACTGGGCGGCACCTGCCGGCGTCGTGATGGCGACGGCGCCGATGGTGCTGGCCACCAACACGGGGATAAGCAGTCTGCGAATAGTCCGGATGTACATCGTCGCTCCTCAGCCGCGGGTGTCGCCAGGGACAACCCGCTCTTCGCGGTCGAACGTACCCCCGCCCCTTTCGTCGGGAATCCTCAAAATTGCGCAAAAATTGCTTGCATGCGGCGTGTTTCCCGTCTAATAGCGCGAGCCCGGGCGACCCGGTGTGCAATCGGCCACGCCTACGGTCGCTCACAGTGCGGGCTGCAACGCTGTGAATGGTCGCTGCCGCAGCCGTCATCCGGTCACGGCCGACAGGCGGACGAGGAGCGCCTCGAGCATCAGCGACTCGTTCGGGTTGCGGACCATCTCGACGCAGACCCCTTCGACCGCGTCGACGGCGCCCGACAGGGCGCGCACCCGCTCGGCGACCCGTCCGGGACCCGAGGCCGCCGCGCCGGTCACCTCGGCGACGAGCCGGTCGCGGTAGGCGGCGGCCAAGACGCCCAGGCCCGCCTTGATCTCGTCGACCCGCCAGCGGCGCTCCTCGCGGTGGTGGCGGTCCTCGATGTCCTTGCGTCCCGGCAGACCCCGCTCGCCGGTCGACTCGGCCTGGTCGGCCAGGGCCTGGATCTCCGACCGGTGGAGGATGCGCAGTGGCTCGACCGCCTCCTCGGCCGACGCCAGGAGCTCCGCCGCCAGGGCGGCGGCGGTGGCGCCGGTCCCGTCGAGCCGGGTGGGAACGTCGCGCCACAACGACCGACGGGCGGCGAAGCCTTCGTCGTCGACCAGCAGCCGGGCACGGTCGACGCTTCCCCCGGCGGCCACCGCCATGTCGCCGGCCAGTGCGGCGTCCACCCCCTGGCCGACGAGCCAGGGGGCGAGGGCCCCGGGCGCCACCGGCGGCAGGTCGATCCGGAAGCAGCGGCTGGCCACGGTAACCAGCTCGTGGGGCACCACATCGGCCAAGAGGACGAAGACGGTGTCGCGGGCCGGTTCCTCCAGGGTCTTCAACAGCACCGGCGCCGCCCGCAGGGCCAGGTGGACATCGGACACGACCACCACCTGCCGGCGCGCCTCGAGGGGCCGGCGCTGGGCCAGGGTCACGATCCGCCGGGCGTCCTCCACCGTCACCGACGGACCCGACCGGTCCACCTCGACCAGGTCGGGGTGGATCCCGGCCCGCGCCCGCCGGCATGTCGAGCACACCCCGCACCCCCCTGTGGGGCAGAGGAGGGCGGCGGCGAACCCCCGCACGAGGGCCCTTTGACCGACCCCGGGCGGCCCCACCAGGAGATAGGCGTGGACGGGGCGGCGGGCCGTGGCCCGGAGTCGGTCCACGGCGGCGGCCTGGCCCACCACGTCGTCGAAGAGGGCGCGGACCGGGGGCTCGCCGTCGCCGGCCGACGACACCGGGGGGTGCCCGGGCCGGGCGCTCTCCCCCGCTCCCATGGCGGCCGGGGTCACGGCGCCGCATCCGGCGGCACGCCCAGGCGGGCCACCACGGCCGCGCTCAGGCGTCCGGCCACCTCGTTCACCTCGCCCGCGCCGTCGACCACCACCCAGCGCCCGGGATCCGCCGCCGCCAGGGCCAGGTAGCCGTGGCGGACTCTGTCGTGGAAGTCCTCGTCCAGGCTCTCCAACCGGTCGTCGGTCCCCCCCGCCCGGCGCCGGCGGGCCACGTCGATGGGAACGTCGACGAGCACGTTGAGGTCCGGCTCGATCCCCCCGGTGGCCCAGTCGACCAGGCGCCGGAGGTCGGGGAGGTCGAACCCCCGGCCGTAGCCCTGGTAGGCGAGCGTCGAACCCGAGAAGCGGTCGGTGACCACCCACCGTCCCGACGCCAGGGCCGGCGCCACCACCTCGGCCACGTGCTGGGCCCGGTCGGCCGCCAGCAACAGGGCCTCGGTCCGGTCGGCCACCGGTGGCCGGTCGGGATCGAGCAACAGCCCCCGCAGCTCGGCCCCGAGGGCGGTGGCCCCCGGCTCGGCGGTCACCGTGACCAGGCCGGGGCGACCGGTCGAGCGAGATCCGGGCCTGCGTCGTCTTGCCGCTCCCGTCGATCCCCTCGAGGGCGATCAGCCGGCCGCGCACGGCGATGCCTCCGGCGAGGCGATCCCACCCATGTCCGCGTCAGGCGTCGCCGTGCGAATCGGACGCCGCCGGTGCCGCCGTGGTCGTCTTCTTCGTGGCCTTGGCCGCCTTGGTGGTTTTCTTCGTGGCCTTGGCCGCCTTCGTGGTCTTCTTGGCCGCCTTGGTCGTCTTCTTGGCCGCCTTCTTGGCCGCCTTCTTGGCCCGCTTGACCGGCGGTCCGGCCGCCCGGCGGTCGGCCAGGAGCTCGACGGCGCGCTCGTGGTGATCGTCTCCGGCTCGTCACCCTGGCGCAGCGAGGCGTTGGTCGTCCCGTCGGTGACGTAGGGCCCGAAGCGTCCCGAGCGCACGCACGATGGGCGGCTCGGTCTCGGGGTCGTCGCCGAGCTCCTTGAGCGGGGCGGCCGCGGCGCCGCCCGCGTCCCGTCTTGGGCTGGGCGAACAGGGCCAGGCCTCGTCGAGGGTGACGGTGAGGAGGTGCTCCTCACCGGCTCGAGGCTGCGGGTGTCGGTGCCCTTCTTGAGGTAGGGGCCGAAGCGGCCGTTCAGGGCCAGGATCTCCTCGCCCGACGGCCGGGTCGGCGCCCGACCGACCGGGGCAGCCGCAGCAGCTGGAGCGGCGTCGTCGAGGGTGACCGTCGTCGGGCGCCATCGATCTTGAACAGCGACGCCGTCCGGGGCCTGCTCGCCCCCGTCGACGGCCTCGCCGAGCTGGACGTAGGGACCGAAGCGACCGGTCCGGACGATGCACGGGGAGGCCGCTCGTCGGGATCGGTGCCGAGCGCCCGGTCCCCCGACGGCGCCGCCGAGCAGCTCCTCGGCCCGTTCCACGGTGAGCTCGTCGGGCGGGAGGTCCTCGGGGATCGAGGCGCGGTCCTCGCCGCGCTGCAGGTAGGGGCCGTAGCGACCGACGCGCACCACGATCGGCTCGCCCGTCGGCGTCGGTCGCCGATGGGGATCGAGTTGACCTCGCGGGCGTCGATCTCGCCGAGGTGCGAGGCCACGTCCTCCTTGAGTCCGCGATGGCCGTCGCCGTCGCCGTTGCCGGCCGCCGCGCCGTTGCTGTGCCGTTGCCGACGGCCGCCGGTTTGCCGTTGCCCGCCACCGCGGGTCGCCGAAGTAGAAGCGCGTGAGCCAGGGCAGGGCCTCGCTGCGCCCCTGGGCGATCTCGTCGAGGTCGTCCTCCATGGCGGCGGTGAAGCCGTAGTCGACGAGGTTCGCCGAAGTACTGCTCGAGCAGGCCCACCACGGCGAAGGCGGTGAACGACGGCACCAGGGCGGTGCCCTTCTTCCAGACGTAGCCCCGGTCCTGGATGGTGCCGAGGATGCTGGCGTAGGTCGACGGGCGGCCCACGCCGAGCTCCTCCAGGGCCTTCACCAGCGACGCCTCGGTGTAGCGGGCCGGGGGCTGGGTGGTGTGCGACCGGGCGTCGATGGCCGGTGGCCGACAGCGTGTCGCCCTCGGCCAGCGCCGGCAGCTGGACCTCGCGCTCGGCCAGCTCGGCCTCGGGGTCGTCGGACCCTTCGACGTAGGCCCGCAGGAAACCGGGGAACGTGATGACTGTGCCCGAGGCCGAGAACTCGGCCTCGTCGGCGCGGCCGTGCGCGGCCCGCCGGGCACCCCCACCAGGCGGACCTGGGCGCTCGTCCCGGTGGCGTCGGCCATCTGCGAGGCCACGGTGCGCTTCCAGATGAGGTCGTAGAGGCGGAGCGCGTCGCCCGAGAGCTCCGGCCGCGGCCTCGTCGGGGGTGCGGAACGACTCGCCGGCGGGCCGGATGGCCTCGTGGGCCTCCTGGGCGTTCTTCACCTTGCGCTCGTAGCGGCGGGGCGCGTCGGGGACGTACTCGCGGCCCGTACAGCGCGGCGGCCTGGGCCCGGGCCGCGGCCAGGGCCTCGTCCGACAGCGTGGTCGAGTCGGTGCGCATGTAGGTGATCCAGCCCTGCTCGTAGAGGCGCTGGGCCACCTGCATCGTGCGCTGCGCGCCGAAGCGGAGCTTGCGGCTGGCCTCCTGCTGCAGCGTCGAGGTCATGAAGGGCGGCGCCGGCGAGCGCCGGTAGCGGCTTCTCGGTCACCGACTCGCACGGTGAAGGTCTGGCCGGCGAGACCCTCGGACCAGGCGCGGTCGCCTCGGCCTCGCCGAGGAGCACCGACGTCGGCCCGGCGCGAGCTCGCCGGTCTCGGTGAAGTCGCGGCCCGGTCGCCACCGGCGTCCCGCCCAGCGGCCACCAGGTTGGCGCCGAAGGCTCTGCGCCCTCGGTCGGCGCTCGAAGGTGCCCTCGAGGTCCCACCAGCGTGGCCGAGCGGAACCGCATCCGGGCCCGCTCGCGCTCGACGATCATCCGGGTGGCCACGCTACTGGACCCGGCCGGCCGAGAGGCGGGGCATGATCTTCTTCCACAGGACCGGGGAGACCTCGTAGCCGTAGAGCCGGTCGAGGATCCGGCGGGCCTCCTGGGCGTCGACCAGGCGCCGGTCGAGGTCGCGCCACTCGTCGACGGCCCGCTGCGATGGCCGCGGCGGTGATCTCGTGGAAGACCATGCGCTTGACCGGCACCCGGGGCGAGAGCACCTCGGTGAGGTGCCAGGCGATCGACTCGCCCTCGCGGTCCTCGTCGGTGGCCAGGTAGACCTCGCTGGCCTGCTTCACGAGCGGCTTCGAGCCGGGCGACGACGTCGACTTCTTCTCGGGGGCCACCACGTACAGCGGCTTGAACCCGTTGTCGACGTCGACCCCGAGGCGGGCCCAGCCCTCACCCTTGTAGGCGGCGGGGATCTCGTCGGCCCGGCGGGGCAGGTCCCGGATGTGGCCGACCGACGACTCGACGACGAAGTCCGCGCCCGAGCAGGCCCGCGATGGTCCGGGCCTTGGCCGGGGACTCGACGATGACGAGGGGCTTGGCCGGCGGCCGTTGGCCGCGCTGCGGGAGGCTCGGGTGCGAGGGGGCATGGTCGTGGATGAGCGTGAAGGCTGGAACGAGCCCGTGTCAACAGCCGCCAGGTCGCGACCTCGCTTTCAGACCGAAGCCTGGCCAGCGATCCTCCGGTGCCGCGAGGTCGTCACCGGGGCTCAGGATCCGACGGCGGTGGCCGCCACGGCTCGGGGAGCGGGATCGGGCCCTCGACGTCCCGACACCGGCGTCCTCGGCCCCGAAGCCCTCGGACTTCCGCTTGGAGAAGGCGATGGCGACGACCAGGATGACGACGGCGGCGCCGGCGATCCCCAGCCGGGCCCCGGTGTGGTGGCGGAGGGTGATGACGGCCGGGAGGATCAGCAGCGACACCAGGTTCATGACCTTGATCAGCGGGTTGAGGGCCGGTCCGGCGGTGTCCTTGAAGGGGTCACCCACGGTGTCGCCGATCACGGCCGCCTTGTGGGCCTCGGAGCCCTTGCCCCCTTCGTGGCCGTCCTCGATGTACTTCTTGGCGTTGTCCCAGGCCCCGCCGGAGTTCGACAGGAAGTTGGCCATGAGCTGGCCGGTGAGGATGGCCGCGGCCAGGAAGGCCCCGAGGGCCAGGTAGTTGATCCCGAAGCCGACGATCACCGGCGTGAGGACGGCCAGCAGCGCCGGGGTGACGAGCTCACGCTGGGCGGCGGCCGTGCAGATGGAGATGACCCGGCCGTACTCGGGCTTCTCGGTGTAGTCCATGATCCCGGGGTGCTCCCGGAACTGACGGCGCACCTCCTGGACCACCGTCCCCGCCGACCGGCCCACGGCCCGGATGGCCAGCGACGAGAAGAGGAAGGCCACCGACCCGCCGATGAGCAGCCCGATGAAGATGGTCGGGTTGGCCACGTTGATCTGGGTCTGGGGCTGTGAAGAGCTTCGAGCCGCGACAGTGCAGGTTGAGCTGCGACGACGATCGTCTCGACGAAGGAGCCGAACAGCGACACCGAGGCGATGACGGCCGAGCCGATGGCCACACCCTTGGTGATGGCCTTGGTGGTGTTGCCCACGGCGTCGAGGCTGACCATGACCCGCTCGGCCTCGCCGGTGAACTCGCCCGACATCTCGGCCACCCCGGCGGCGTTGTCGGAGACGGGGCCGAAGCTGTCCTCGGACACCACCATGCCCGGCCGTCGAGAGCATCCCGATACCGGTGAGCGAGATCAGGTAGAGCGAGAGCTCGATGTTGCCGTGGGCCAGGCCGACCGAGACGGCGATGGCCACGGCGATGGCCAGGATGGCCCACACCGTCGACTCGAGCCCGATGGCGATGCCGGCCAGGACGGTGGTGGCCGGCCCGGTGCGGGCCGACTCGGCGATCTCGCGGACCGGGCCGGCGCTCGGTCGAGGTGAAGTGCTCGGTGATCTGGCTGGCCACCAGGGCACGAGGACCACCCCGGTGAGCACGGCGTAGAACGCCTTCATGTAGTGGAGGTAGAACGCCGGCCACGAGGCCGGCGCCGAGCACGGTGAGGGCGGCCGCCGTCCAGAAGCCCCGGTTGATGGGGGCCATGGCGCTACTTGTCCTTGGGCCGGGCCCGGACCACGAAGACCCCGATGGCCGAGGCCAGGATGCCGATGGCCGGGACGATGAGGGGGAAGATCACGGCCCGCGCCGCAGTGCGCGGCCAGGCTCCCGCCCAGGGAGCGTGAAGGCGGCGTAGCCGAGGATGATGGCGGCCACGATGGTGATGACGTAGGACTCGAAGAGGTCGGCGGCCATGCCGGCGCAGTCGCCGACGTTGTCGCCCACGTTGTCGGCGATGGTGGCCGCGTTGCGGGGGTCGTCCTCGGGGATGCCCGCCTCCACCTTGCCCACCAGGTCGGCGCCGACGTCGGCCGCCTTGGTGAAGATGCCGCCGCCGACCCTCATGAACAGCGCCAGCAGCGAGGCGCCGAATCCGAAGCCGACCAGGACGGCGGTGGCGGTGTTCTGGAAGAGGAAGACGATGACCGTGGCCCCGAGCAGGCCGAGACCGACGCAGAGCATGCCCGGTGACGGCCCCGGTGCGGAAGGCGACCCGCAGCGCCCCGGGCAGCTTGCCGTCGCGGGCCGCCGCCGCGGTGCGGACGTTGCCCCGCACGGCCAGGCTCATCCCGATGAAGCCGGTCGTCCCCGAGAAGAGGGCGCCCGCCGAGGAAGCAGATGACCCGGAAGATCCCGGCCGACCCGAAGGAGAGGGCCACGGTGTGGTCGGGCCGGGTCACCTTGGTGGCGGTGAAGAAGATGAGGATGGCCAGAGGGACGATGACGATGGCGATGGCCCGGAACTGACGGCGGAGGAAGGCCTCGGCGCCCTCCTGGATGGCGGCGGCGATCTCGCGCATCTTGGTCGTCCCCGTGTCGGCGGCCAGGACCCCCCTCATCAGGATCAGGCCCACGACGATTCCGAAGACGGCCGCGGCCAGAGCGATCACGAGCCAGGTCTTCTCGACACCGGTGAGAACGAAGCTCTGGTACCCCCCTTCAGCGATGAAGTGCGGCATGCGCCTGCTGCTCCCTTCGTCGGTCGCCCGGCCCGGCAAGGAGCCCGGCGGCCGGTCGTCGCTTCGGTCCGTGTCATTCGATGGTGGCGGCTCGGTGGGCGCGCCCCGAGAACTGGGGCCGACGATACCGACTCCCGCGACGACGGCAAGGGGCCTGACGATACCGACTCTCAGGTGCGGAGGTCCACCTCTTCGGTGTCGGGCCCGGCGATGAGCTCGTATTCGGGGTTCAAGATGGCCAGGCGGCCCTCCCAGGCGCCCACCGTCCCCTGGGCCACCAGACGGGCTCCCTGCTGGATCCCGGGGATCCGGCGCCGGCCCTGGAAGACGAGGAGGATGGCCCCCGTCCCGTCGACCAGCGTGCACTCGAGGTTGGGGGTCGGCGGTCCGGGTGGGCACCCGGATCGACTTCACCCGCCCGGCCACCCGGACCCGGTGCGCGCCACGGGACCTCGGCGATGGGGATCGTCCCCGCCGCCCGGGGGCCGAGCTCGACGTCCATCCGGTGGACGTCGCGGGTGGTACGGGTGGCGCGGGCCGCGGCACTCTCGATGAATCGGCGTCCGCGTTCTGCGGTCCGACCACCCGTCAGTTGGAAGGGGACGATGGTGGCGTTGACATGGGGGAGCTGGCCCGACCGCGGCGGCGATCCGGTCCGCGCTGCGGTCGTGGAGCAGGCGACGCCAACCGGCGGCGAAGCCCCGGCGGGGCAGGAGGATGGTGAGCTCGGTGGTCCCGTCCGCCGTTGTCTGGGCGGCGAGCTCGAGCGCGGCGCGCGCCAGGCGCCGGTCGGGACACTCGATGATGTCGAGGGGCAGGCGCGACAGACCGAGCCGACTCCAGTCCGCTTCGAGGTCGGCCGACTCCAGGGGGTCGACGGCGAAGTGGACGGCACGCAGCTCGTCGGGGGAGAGCGTCCGCGGCGTACTGGATGGCCCGCGCCGTGGCCAGGTCCATGCGGTCGACGAGGACGAGGACGACGTGACGGCGCAGCACCGGGACTTCGCAGGCGCTGGCCGCGTCCTGCTTCGAGTTGCGCTGTCTTCGCTCGACGTACTGGCGGTGGAGCCGCAGGAGCACAAGGACCCCGAGGGGCAGGATGACGACGACGACCCACGCCCCTTCGTTGAACTTGGTCACGGCGATGATGAGGATCGACGATGAACGACAGCACGGCCGCGGTGCCGTTGATGAGACGCCGCCGCTGCCACTGCGGCTCGCGGTTGGTGAGGTGGTACTTGACCATGCCGGCCCCGGCCATGGTGAAGCCGGTGAAGACGCCGATGGCGTAGAGCGGGATCAGGTTGTCGACCTGGCCCGGGTGACCAGCAGCAGGACGATGGAGACCACGGTGAGCACGATGATGCCCGTGGAGAAGACGAGTCGGTGCCCGCGCCGGGTGAGCTGGCGCGGGCAGGTAGGAGTCCGTCGGCCGCGAAGCTGGCCAGGAAGGGGAAGCCGGTGAAGCTGGTGTTGGCCGCCAGCACCAGGATGAGCATGGTGCCCGCCTGGAGGAGGACGTAGAAGACGTGGCCGAGCAGGCCGTTGCCGTAGACGTACTTGGCGATCTGGGCCACCACCGTCGGGGTCCCCGAGATGTAGGGCACGGGGTGGACGACGGCGGCCAGGACGGCGACACCGAGCACGAGCGATCCCAGGATGACGCTCATGAGGACGAGGGTGATGACGGGCGTTTCGTGACTCGGGTTGACGGAAGACGCTGACCCCGTTGGAGATGGCCTCGGTCCCGGTCAGAGCCGAGCCGCCGGAGGCGAAGGCCTTCATGACGACGAAGACGACGGCCCCGAGCAGCAGGCCGCTCCCCGGTGTCCCGACGTGGAAGCGCGTCCGGGCTGGTGCAACGAGATGCGGGTGCAGTTGACCGAGGACGTCCTTCACCGATGCCGACGACGATCAGGATCACCATGTTGACGATGAAGAAATAGGTGGGGACGGCGAAGAGTGCGCCCCGCCTCGCGGATGCCGCGCAGGTTCCCGTAGGCGATGAACACGACGAAGCCGATGGCGATCTCCACCGTGCCAGCGGGTGAACCCGGGGAAGACCGACGTGAGGGCGGCCACGCCCGGCGGCCACCGACACGGCCACGGTGAGCGTGTAGTCGATGAGCAGCGACACCGCCGCGATCTGGGCGACGTTGAGCCCGAAGTTCTCCCGGGCCACCACGTAGGCGCCACCGGCCTTCGTGTAGACCTTCACCACCTCGAGGTAGGAGAGGGTCACGAAGAGCAGCACGACGATGACGGCGACGCTGACGGCGATCACGAGGGAGAAGGCGGCGACCCCGATGACCTTGACCAGCTGGACAGGATCTGCTCGGTGGCGTAGGCCGAGGACGAGATGACGTCCGAGGACAGCACGGCCAGGGCCGTGGGCTTGCCGAGCCGCTCGGTCGACTGGCGCTCGGAGGCGATGGGCGGGCCGAGGAGGGTGTTCTTCAGCCGGTAGCGCAGCGTCTCGGGAAGGTCCGGCGATGCCGGGGACGGCAGGGCCACGGGCGCCACCGACCGGTCGCCGCGCCGGACCGAAGGCGGGGGCCCGTCGCCGTCGCCCGAGCCCGGGACCGGGATGCTCGTGGCCGTGGGCGGCCCGACCTCGTTCACCCCTTCAGGTAAGCACAGGACATCACCAGGGAGGTCACGGCGACAATGAGAATTGTCATGGCGTCCACCGCCGTGTTGCATGGTGCGGTGCACGTCGTCGTCGTGGGATGCGGGCGGGTCGGTTCGGGGCTGGCCGTCGGCCTGGCCGAACAGGGCCACACGCGTGGCCATTCTCGACAAGGCGCAGCGGGCCTTCCGCCGCCTCCCGGCGCAGTGGCCGGGCAGCACCGTGGTGGGCTCGGGTTTCGACCGGGAGGACCTCGACCGGGCCGGGGCGCGAACGGCCGACGCCCTGGCCGCGGTCACGAGCGGGGACAACTCGAACATCCTCACGGCGCGGATCGCCCGCGAGAACTACGGCATCCCCAACGTCGTGGCCCGGATCTACGATCCCCGGCGGGCCGAGATCTACCAGCGGCTGGGCATCCCCACCGTCGCCACCGTGACGTGGACGATCGATCATGTTCTGCGGCGGTTGTTGCCGGAGACGGTCACCGGTGAATGGACCGATCCCTCCGGGCAGCTCCTCCTCGTCGAGCACCTGCTGCCCGAGGCGTGGGCCGGGAAGCGCCTGTACGACCTGGGTCTCGAGGGCCGGGCCAACCTGGTGGCCGTCACCCGCGCCGGGGTGCCCCGTCTCGACGTCGCCGCCATGGTGGGCCAGGAGGGCGACGTGCTGCACGTGGCCGTGATGAAGGAGGCCATGGCCGACCTCGAGAAACAGATCGCCACCGGGACCCCCGTGTCGCGACCCGTCGAAGGTCGCAGGCGACAGTGAAGGTGGCGATCGCCGGAGCCGGCAACGTGGGGACCGCCATCGCCAAGGACCTCCGGCGCCAACGGCCACGACGTCCTGCTGATCGAGAAGGACCCGGACCTCGTGGAGCGGCTGCGGCACTCCCTCGACGTCACCTGGGTGGCGGCCGACGCCTGCGAGGTGAGCTCGCTCGATGACGGCCGGGATGGCCGACGTCGACGTGGCCGTCGCCGCCACCGGAGACGACGAGGACAACCTGGTCATCTCGCTGCTCGTCGAAACAGGAATTCGCCGTTCCCCGCGTCGTGGCCCGGGTCAACCATCCGGACAACCAGTGGTTGTTCAACGAGTCCTGGGGCGTGGACGTGTCGGTGTCCACCCCCCAATTGCTCACGGCCCTGGTCGAGGAGGCGGTGTCGGTCGGGTCGCTCGTCCGGCTGCTTCAGTTCGAGGGCGGGGCGGCCAACCTGGTGGAAGTGACCCTGGCCGAGGATTCTCCGGCCGAGGGGATCGCCCTGGCCGACCTCGACATCCCCCGGGACGCCACCATCGTGGCCGTGGTCCGTCAGGACCGTCTGGTCGTGCCGCGCGGCGACACCGTGCTGAGCGCCGGGGACGAGGTGTTGGCCCTGGTCATCGGCGATGCCGAGGATGCCGTGCGCCGGCTGCTGGTCGGCCCCTGAGGCCCCTCTCGGGGGGCGGGCCGACCGTAGACTCAATTCTCGTGGAGGCGGCCTTCTTCGACCTGGACAAGACGGTCATCGCCCGCGCCTCGATGGCCGCCTTCGGCCACACCTTCTACCGGGGCGGCCTGATCTCGCGGCGGACGGTCCTGAGGGCCCTCGTGTCGCAACTGGTCTACCTCCACCTGGGCGCCAGCGAGCAGAAGTTGGCCCGAATCCGGGAGTCGGTCCTGGCCATGACCCGGGGGTGGGACCAGACCCAGGTGTCGGACCTCGTCCGCGAGGCGCTTGACGAGGTGGTGGAACCGATCATCTACGCCGAGGCCATCGAGCTCATCGAGCAGCACCGGGCGGCCGGGCGGCGGACGTACATCGTGTCGGCGTCGCCCGAGGAGATCGTCCAGCCGCTGGCGGAGTACCTCGGGGTCGACGGGGCCATCGCCAGCCGGGCCGTGGTCGACCTCGACGGTCGCTATACGGGGGAGATGGCCTTCTACGCCTACGGACCCTTCAAGGCCGACGCCATCCGCTCCCTGACCCTCTTCGAGGGAATCGATCTCGACGAGTCGTACGCGTACAGCGACTCCTATACCGACGTCCCCATGCTCGAGGCCGTGGGCCATCCGGTGGCCGTCAACCCGGACCGGGTCCTCGCCCGGTTGGCGCGCGAGCGCGGATGGGAGATCCGGCAGTTCTCGCGGCCGGTGCGCCTACGCGACCGGGTCCCCGTCCCCAACCTGCCCACGGCCGCGGCCGTCACCGGCGCGGCGCTGGCCGTGTCGGGGGCGGCAATGCTGGCGTGGCGTTACAACCAGCGGCGGACCGCCAGCTGACAACGGTCGGAGGGCACGTGCCGCGGAGACATCAGGCGCCTCCGCCGGGGGCTCAGGCTTCGCGCAACCTCTTGGCGGCGACGAATCCGAGGGCGACGAGGATGGCGAGGATCAGCAGCTTCTTCACGACCCGGATCCTACTCACACCGGCGTGGCCTCCCACCGCCGAGGCGGGACCAGGACGGATCAGCCCGTGGCGATCAGACGGTGAGGAGATCCCGGGCGCCCGTGTCCGAGGACGGGTGCCGGAGTTTCGACATGGCCCGGGCCTCGATCTGGCGGATCCGCTCCCGGGTGAGGTTGAAATGCTCGCCGACCTCCTCCAGGGTGCGGGGCTCCCCCCGGTCGAGGCCGAAGCGCAGGCGCAGGATCTCGCGCTCGCGTTCGTCGAGAGGCGACAGGAGGCGATTGATCTCGTCGGGGAGAAGCGACGTGGCCGCCACCTCGAAGGGCGACTCGGCCGACCGGTCCTCGACGACGTCACCCAACTCGGCGTCCCCGTCCTCGCGCAGCGGCTCGGACAGCGACAGCGGCTCGGCCCGGAACCGCAGGGCCTCGATGAGCTTGTCTTCGGGCATCTCCACTTCGGCACCGAGCTCGGCCAGGGTGGCCGGGCGGCCGTACTTCAGCTCGAGCCGGGCCTGGGCCTTCTGGACACGGGCGAGGGTGTCGCCGGCGTGGACGGGGAGACGGATGGTGCGACCGGTGTTGGCGATGCCACGGGTGATCGCCTGTCGGATCCACCAGGTGGCGTACGTGGAGAACTTGAACCCCTTGCGCCAGTCGAACTTCTCGACCGCATGCATGAGACCGAGGTTCCCCTCCTGGATGAGGTCCAGCAGGGGCAGGCCCGAGGCCTGGTACTTCTTGGCGATCGACACCACGAGGCGGAGGTTCGACTGGACGAAGGTCTGCTGCGCCTGCTCGCCCGTCATGATCTTGCGCTTCAGCTCACGGCGTTTGGACGGCGTCACGTCCTTGGGCCGACCGGCGCCGAGTTCCTGCTCGGCGTCTCGACCGGCCTCGATCGTCTGCGCCAGACGGACCTCGTCATCTTTGGTGAGCAGGGGGTACTGCCCGATGTCCGTGAGATACAGCCGTACGAGATCTTCCTCGTCGCGCTCGACGCGCTCCTTCGCCAACGTCCTTCAGCCCTTCGTCGGGTCCCCTCCGGCGGTGCCTGCCGGCAGGACAAACTTTTTCTCCTGCTCACGCACCCGTCGGTCGCCCGCTTCCGCGGATTTCTCCCCGGATCACGGACAGCGGTCGCCTGTGGATATCAGTTTACCGGCGCCGTCAAGGGCTTCGGCTCACCAGGAGCCCGTTGCGTCGGTCGTGCCCCGGGGCCACGGCACGAGACCCGGCCCGATCCCGGCCAGGACCGATTCCAGTGCCTGCTGGTGCGCCGTGACCACGGCGATGTCGTGCGGCCGGTTCACCAGGGTCTGGACCAGGGTCTCGGTTGCCTGCCACGCCTCGACCTCGTCGCGCACCACTAAACGTAGTGTTCGCACCACTGGGGCGTCGGCCACCGGCGCGGCACGGCGCAGGTGGAGGCCGTAACCGGCGACGAGCCGGGGCAGCACCACGCGGGCGAGAGCCACGAGCCTCAGGAGAGTGCCACCGGCGGCCGGGGCCTGACCCGGTGGCCCCCCAGCCAGGAGAGAGAGCAGGCGATCCACCTCGGTGCTCGGGGGAAGCGTCAACGTGGCGGTGTCGAGACCGTCGAGAACGGGGAGTCGCTCGGCCCACAACTCGCCGTGCCACGCGTGCTGCTGGCTGTAGACATCGAACATCAGGCGGGCCTCGGGGACGGCCTCGGACGTCACCCAACCACCGAGGACCTCGAAGAGGCGCCGTTCGATCCACTGGTAGCCGCCGATGATGCGGGCCTGCGCCTCCCAGCCGAGCGCGCCGGCACCACCGGCCGCCGGCGCGTCGGCGGCGAGACCTTCCACCGCCAACGCCACCGCCTCCGTCGGATCACCGGCCACCGGCGCTCCCCGGGTGGCCGGGGGCCGCCGGCGCCGTGGGCGCGGCGTCGAGCGTGTGCCCGGGCGCATCGTCGCGCACGTCGGGGCCACGATCGCGATAACGGTTGGTGATCGGCATCCGACGATCCTTGCCGAACGCCTTGGCCGTGATGCGTACTCCGGGAGGTGACTGGCGGCGCTTGTACTCGGCCCCGTCCACCAGCCGGGCCACCCGGGTCACGACGCCAGGATCGAATCCGGCGCCGATCACCTCGGCCACCGAGCGGTCGTGGGCCACGAGCGCCTCGAGGACGGGGTCGAGGATCTCGTACGGCGGCAGGCTCTGGTCGTCGCGCTGGTCCGGCCGCAATTCCGCCGACGGTGCCTTGGTCAGGATGGCGTCGGGGATGCGATCGGTTCCCGCCGTGGCGTTGCGATGGCGGCACAGGCGGTAGACGAGAAGTTTCGGGACGTCCTTGATGACGGCGAAACCACCGGCCGAGTCCCCGTACAACGTGGAGTAGCCCGTCGCCAGTTCGCTCTTGTTCCCTGTGGTGAGGACGATCCAACCCCGAGCGTTGGACACCGCCATCAGCACGACGCCACGGATGCGCGACTGGAGGTTCTCGTCGGTCAGCCCGACCGGCACGGCCCCCAGGACGGACGCCAGCATGCCCGACAACGCGTCATGGGCCGGCTCGATGGGAACGGTCTGCAGGTCGATACCGAGGTTCTCCGCCAGCGCGGCGGCGTCGTCGAGCGACCCCGCGCTCGAGTAACGCGACGGCATGGCCAGCGCGTGCACGTGCTCGGCTCCCAGGGCGTCGACGGCCACGGTGGCCACCAGGGCGGAGTCGACGCCGCCCGAGACACCGATGACGGCGTCGACGAATCCGTTCTTGGCCAGATAGTCACGGGTCCCGAGGACGAGCGCCGCGTACACCTCGGCATCGGGTCCGAGCGCGGACGCCGGGGCCGGAACCGGCCGTGCCTCGGCGTCGCGTGGCGCGGCACTGACGGGAACGACGGGAAGGTCTCCCACCGGCGCTGCCGTCGCGGCGGGCGCGGAGCGCGCTCGGGGGCCGGCCACCTCGAGATCGACGGTGAGAATGGTCTCGGTGAATTGGGGGGCCGCGGCCACCACCGCACCGGTGCGGTCGACCACGAAGGAGCCACCGTCGAAAACGAGCTCGTCCTGGCCGCCCACCTGGTTCACGTAGGCGATGGCGCATCCGGACTCCGCCACGCGCTGGCGGGCCACGGCCAGACGGTCGGCGCCCCGGCCCATGGCGTACGGCGAGGCGTTCACGTTGACGATCAGGCGGGCCCCGCCTGCGGCCTGGGTGGCGACAGGGCCGCCGGCGAACCACAGGTCCTCGCACACCGACACACCCACGGCCAGACCCGAGATCTCATAGAGCTCGAGGTCCGACGTGCCGGGCGCGAACCACCGTTCTTCATCGAAGACGCCGTAGTTGGGCAGGCGACGCTTGTGGTAGACGCCGAGCACGCCCCCCCCGGCGCAGACGGCCAAGGCATTTCGCAACCGGCGTGGCGCGCCGCGGATGGCGGCCTCCCGGGCCACCACACCGGCGCCGTCGGCCCGGGCCACGGCGTCGGAGACGCTGTCGTGGCCGACGATGTCCACGAAACCGACGAGGGCCACGCAATCGGCGGTGGCCGCAGCCACCCGTTGAAGGGCGACATAATTGTCGGCCACGAACGCCGGTTTGAGAAGGAGGTCCTCGGGCGGGTAGCCGGTGATGGCCAGCTCCGGAAAAGCGGCCAGATCCGCCCCGTCCTCCTCGGCCCGGGCCAGCGCGGCCACGATCCGCTCGACGTTGCCGTCGAGATCACCGACGACCGTGTCGAGCTGGCACAGGGCCACACGCACGCGGGGCACATTCGGGATCCTACCGGCGCGCCCGGACCGACCCGACGGGCCATCCCGCCTGGCATGCTGCCCGTGTGCGCAGTGTCCTGCCCGAGGCGCTGGCCGGCGCCGCCGAACATTCCGCCGCGCCGGACGCCGTCACCGTCGCCTTGGTCAGGGCGATGGAAGAACGTCCCGCCGCCGCCGAGCGACTGATCGACGGACAGGGCCCGAGCCCTCTGGCGCACGCGTTCGTCACTGTCGTCGCCGCCAGCAATTCATTGGCCCGGTTATGCGCGGCCGACCCCGGCGCCCTCGACGTCCTCGACGCACTGGACCGCCCCGTGGCCATCGACGCCACCGACACCGTCACCCTGGCCCGGTCGAAACGCCTCGAGCTTTTGCGCGTCGCCGCGCGCGACCTGCTCGGGATGGACACGCTCGAGGACGTGGGACGGGCCCTGGCCGACATGGCCGCCCGTGTCCTCAACGGGGCGTGGTCGTTGTCCGCACAGGCCACCGACCTCGACGGGTTCGCCGTGATCGGCATGGGCAAGCTCGGCGGCCGCGAGCTCAACTACGCCAGCGACGTCGACATGATGTTCGTCACCGCCCTACCCGGCGGCGACGCCGTCGCCCGCCACGTGTTGCGCATAGCCCGTGGATGCTTCCGTGTCGACGTCGACCTGCGGCCCGAAGGCCGCTCCGGGCCGCTCACCCGGACCCTGGTGGCGTACCGCTCGTACTGGGAGGCGCGGGCCCAGGCCTGGGAATTCCAGGCCCTTCTGAAGTCGCGTCCGGTGGCCGGCGGCGCCGAGCTCGGTGCCGACTTCGCCAGCGCGGCGGACGACGCCCTGTGGAAGCGGACCTTCAGCGCCGACGAGCTGGCGGAGCTGCGGTCGATGAAGGCGCGCGCCGAGGCCGAGGCGTCGCGCCCCGGCTCGGCGGCCTCGAGATCAAACGGAGTCCGGGGGGAATCCGCGACGTGGAATTCTCCGTCCAGCTGCTCCAGCTCGTCCACGGCCACCATGACCCCACCATCCGGGACCGGTCCACCCTTGGTGCGCTGGACGAGCTGACCAGAGCCGGCTACGTGAGCGGTGAGGACGGTGCCGTCCTGGCCGACTCCTATCGATTCCTGCGCACGGTGGAACACCGGCTGCAGTTGGTCGAGGAGGAACAGACCCATGCGCTGCCCACCGACGCCGCCGCCCGCCGGCGTCTGGCCCGCGTGCTCGGCTTCACCGATGGTCCCACCACCACGGCCACGGCCGCCTTCGACGAGACCATGCGTCGCTGCCAGAGCGCCCTGCGGATCGTTCACGAGCGCCTCTTCTTCCGACCGTTGCTCGAAGCCTTCGCCGCTCTCGACGCGACACCGGCGGGCGCAGCTGCCGACACCTCGGCCCGAAGCGTCATGTCGGCCGACGCCGTGGCGCGGCGCCTGACCGCTTTCGGCTTCGGCGATGCCCGGCGCACCCGTGCGGCGGTGGAGGAGCTCGCCGGCGGACTCACGCGCGTCTCACGGCTCATGGGCCAGCTCCTTCCGCTCCTTCTCGACTGGCTGTCGGTCACCCCCGATCCCGACCTCGGCCTTCTCGGGCTCCGCACTCTCGTCGTCCGGAGCCATCACCGCGCCCTCGTGGTCACCACGTTCCGCGAGTCCCCCGAGACCGCCCGTCGCCTGTGCCTGGTCCTGGGGTCGAGCCGCATCATGGCCGAAGCCATCGAGCACAACCCCGAGCTGATCGCCGTCCTCGACGACGACCGGGCCCTCGCCCCCGCTCCCCGGGCCGACCTGGTGGACGAAGCCAGCGAACGCCTGGCGCGGCCGGGAGACGAGGGACGGCGACGGGCGCGCCTCGTCCGGCTCGCTCAGGACCAGATGCTCCGGATCGCCACCCGCGACCTGCTCGACATCGACGACATCGCCAGCACGGGTACGGCCCTCACCAACGTGGCCGAGGCCGTCCTCGAGGCGGCGGTGGAGCACGTCGTCACGGACGTGACGTTCTGCGTCGTGGGCCTCGGTCGTCTCGGCGGGGGCGAGATGTCCTACGCCAGCGACCTGGACGTGCTCTTGGTGTTCGACGGCCCGGTGTCCACCGACCACGACCGGGGCGAGGAGGCGGCCGAAGCCCTCTTGCGGTTCGTCCACGGACCGAGTCCGTCGCAACGCGTGGCGACCATCGACCTCAGTCTGCGTCCCGAGGGCGGTCAGGGGCGTCTGGCGCGCGACCTGGTCGGCTATCACACGTACTTCGAGCGGTGGGCCCAGACGTGGGAACGCCAGGCCCTACTCCGGGCGCCGCCTGGTGGCCGGCGACCGCGAGCTCGGGGAACGGTTCATGGAGCTGGCGCGCGCGTTCGTCTGGGACCGTCCCCTCACCGACGACGACGTGGCCGACATCCGACGCATGAAAGCGCGCATCGAACGCGAACGCATCCCGCCGCGCGAGGACCCGCAATTCCATCTGAAGCTCGGGCGCGGGTCACTGTCGGACATCGAATGGACCGCTCAACTCCTGCAATTGCGCCATGGCGTCTCCGCCGCCGGCACCATGACCGCCCTGGACGCCCTCGTCGGCCACGGCGCCCTGGCGGTAGGCGACGCCGAGATACTCGGACACGCCTACCGTTTCCTCGAGCACACACGCAACCGTTGGCACCTCGTCGCCACGCTGCCCGGCGGCACCCCACCGGGCGACGCCCTGCCGACAGAGCCCCACCATCAGTCACATCTGGCCCGCAGCCTCGGCACCTCCCCCACGGCGCTTCGCGCCGAGTACCGCAGGGTCACCCGCCGGGCCCGTCGGGTGGTCGAACGCCTCTTCTACGGAATCGAGGGGGCGTAGTCCGTCCCCTCTGACCGAGGAGACCCGCCGGTCCCGGCCGCTACGACGCCTCCGACCCGGGCGGGGCGTCGTCATCACGACGGGCGATCACGTGCACGTCGACCCCGCTGTCCGAGGCGAAGCGCAGCACCCGCTGGACCACCGATCCCTTGGTCCTCTCCTCCCAACGGCTGCGGCGGCTCGATCCGAGGACGATCTGCGTCACCTGGTTCTCGCTGGCGAAGTCGACCAGTGCGCGCGCCGGGTCGTCGCGGGTGATCTCGTGCCAGTGCGCCCCGAGATCGTCGGCCAACCGGCGCAGAGCGGTGAGAGAGGCGGCATCGCGCTCGAGGGGAACGGTCCGCCGCCACCACATGCACGGCATGGAGGTCGCCCTTCATGCGGGCCGATAGCCGCGCCGCGCGGCGGATGACGGCGTCGGTGCCCGGGGCGGCCGTGATGGCCACCATGATCCTCTCCGACGTATCCCAGATCTCGCTCGGATGACGGTCCCGGAGGTAAGCCAGGAGCTCCTCCTCGGTCTCGTCGGCGACGAAACGCAGCGCCAACTCCCGCAGGGCCACCAGGTTCTCTTTGCGGAAGAAGTGGGTCAGGGCGTCCTGGACCTTCGCCGGCGGGTAGATGTTGCCGTGCATCATCCGCCGCCGGAGCTGCTCGGGCGACGAGTCGATGAGCTCGAGCTGGTCGGCCTTGCGCACCACCCAGTCCGGCACCCGTTCGCGGACGCGTGAACCGGTCATCCGCTCCACGGGATCGGCGATGCTCTCCAGATGCTGGACATTCACCGTGGTGATGACATTGATCCCCGCGTCCAACAGCTCGATGACGTCCTGCCACCGTTTCTCGTTGCGGCCCGACCCGGGCACGTTGGTGTGCGCCAACTCGTCGACCAGGGCCACCTCGGGCCCACGGGCGAGAACGGCGTCGAGGTCCATCTCCTCGAAGGTCGCGTCGCGGTAGCTGACGACCTTGCGGGGGACGACCTCGAGGTCACGGATGAGCTCGGCCGTGCGGGGCCGGCCGTGGGTCTCGACGAAGCCGACGACCACATCGGCGCCCCGACGGTGCCGACGCCAGCCTTCGTCGAGCATGGCGAAGGTCTTCCCCACACCGGCCACGGCCCCCATGTAGATGCGGAACCGGCCGGCCGGGCTCACGGCGTCGTCCTCGAGCTCGTTGGCCGTGGGTTCGAGCGACGCCGTCATGACCACATTGTGCCCGACGATCGGCGCCACGAGGTCGTCCGTCTAACCTGGAAGCCAGGCTCATCGGAGCAAGTGAGGGCCATGGCTTCGGTACGACGCAGCTTGGTGGGCGCAGGGGCTGCGCTCGGCACCGTGGCGGTCCTGGCTGCGATCATGGCCCCCTTCCGCAGCCACCTGAGCATCGCCACGGCCGCGCTCGTTCTCATGGTCCCCGTCGTGGTCGGCGTGGTGACCGGCGGGTTCGCCGCCGGCGTCGTGGCCGTCGCCGCCGGTTTCCTCGCCTACGACCTCGTGTTCATCCCCCCCTACGGCACGCTGGCCGTCGGGGCCGGCGAGAATTGGGTGGCCCTGGTCGTCTACGTGATCGTCATGCTGCTCGTGGCCCAGGTGGTGGGGCGCCTCGACGCGGCGCGGGCCCAGGCGCACCGGCGCGAGGCCGAGATCCGACGCCTCTTCGAACTGACCGATCTGCTCATCGGCGAGAAACCCGTCCCCGAGCTCCTGGCGCTCATCGTGTCCGCCGTCCACGACGCCTTCGGGTTGGCCAGCGTCGTTCTTCTCCTTCCCACCGGCACCAGCCTGGACATCGCCGCCGCCGCCGGGGAACCCCTCACGGTCGAGGAGATGGCGCGCATCATCCCGGCGCCGGGGAGACCGACGACTCTGGGAACGTCATCGGTGGCCGCGTCGGGGGTCCGCAGCGTCGCCCTGTCGGCCACGGGGCGCCCCGTCGGGCTCCTCGGGATCAAGGGGCGCGTCCTCAGCCGTCACGACCGCGAGTTGCTTCTCACCTTCGCCAACCACATCGCCCTGACGGTGGAACGGGCCCAGCTGCGCGAACAGGCAATGCGCACCGAGCTTCTGGAGGAGATCGACCGGCTCCAGAGGACGTTGATGGGAGCCGTCTCGCACGACCTCCGCACACCGCTCGCCACCATCAAGATCTCGGCCTCGACCCTGGGCAATCCCGACGCCGAGATCAGCACGGCGGAGCGACAGGAGCTCCTGGCCCTCATCGACGACCAGGTCGACCGGCTCAACCGCCTGGTGACCAACCTCCTCGACATGAGCCGGGTCCAGTCCGGCGCCCTCGAGCTGCGCCGCGAGCCCATCGCCGTCGTCGACCTCGTGACCGAAGCCGCCCGCGGACTGGGTCTCGCCGCCGGGCGCATCGCCATGGAACTCGACGACGATCTCCCGCTCGTCGACGTCGATCATCTGCTGATCGGTCAGGTCCTGACCAACCTGCTCGACAACGCGTCGCGCTACGCACCGCCGGGCACCGCGGTCTCGGTGTCGGCCCGCAGGCGCGCCGACGGCAAAGTCGAGGTGGCGGTGACCGACCGCGGCCCCGGTGTGCAACCCGACGAACGGGCGATCGTCTTCCAGATATTCACGGGCCGCGGTTCCGTGGGCGGCTCCGGGGTCGGGCTGTGGATCGCCAAGGCGTTCGTCGAGGCCCACGGGGAGCAGATCTGGGTGGACGACGGGGAAGGTATCGGCGCCCGCTTCTGCGTCACCCTCCCCATCGACCGCCTCCCGGCCCCGGTGCCATGAGCGTGGCCCGCGTCCTCGCCGTCGACGACGACTCCGCCTTGCTACGCGTCCTGCGGATCGGCTTGGTGGCGTTGGGTCACGAGGTCCTCACCGCCTCCACCGGCGCCCAGGGCCTCTCCCAGGCGGCCACGGGAGCACCCGACATCGTCGTCCTCGACCTCGGGCTACCGGACATGGACGGCCTCGACGTCTGCCGCCGCATCAGGCAGTGGAGCGGTGTCCCGATCATCGTGTTGTCGGCCGATGGGACCGAAGACCGCAAGATCGCCGCGCTCGACGGGGGGGCCGACGACTACATGACCAAGCCGTTCGGCATGGGCGAGCTCGAGGCCCGCCTGCGTGTGGCCCTGCGACACCGTCCCCGCGAGGACGGCCAGGACGAGCCCACGACGCTCGTGGTCGGGCCCCTGTCTCTGGACCTGGTCCATCACGAGGGACGCATGGACGGACGCGCCCTCGACCTCACCGCCCGGGAGTTCGCCTTGCTGGCCTACCTGGCCCGGTACGCCGGCAAGGTCTGCACCCACCGCATGATCCTCGAACACGTCTGGGGTCCGCGCTACGGCACCGAGAACCAGTACCTCCGCGTCTACGCCTACCGGCTCCGACGAAGATTGGGTGACACCGGGGGAACGTTCCTCCGTACCCTTCCGGGCGTGGGCTACGAGCTCACCGACGACGGTCCCTGACGGCGTCGGACCGAACTCCGGGGATTCCCGCCTGTCGGGTGGGCCGTCGACGTGGCAGTCTTCTCCACGCGCCATCGCCACACGGCGGCCGCGGGACGCAGGGGGATCGACCATGCACGACCTGGTCATTCGAGGTGGCACCGTCGTCGACGGCACCGGATCTGACGCCCGGACGGCCGACGTGGCCGTGGACGACGGCCGCATCGTCGCCGTCGACGATCTCCGAGGGGCACGGGGTCGCCGGACCATCGACGCCGACGGCCTGCTCGTCACCCCCGGATTCGTCGACATCCACACCCACTACGACGGCCAGGTCACCTGGGACGACGTGCTCGCCCCGAGCAGCTGGCACGGGGTCACCACCCTCGTCACCGGAAACTGCGGTGTCGGTTTCGCCCCGGCCCGGCCCGACCGCCACGACTGGCTCATCGGATTGATGGAAGGCGTCGAGGACATTCCCGGGACGGCGCTGTCGGAAGGCATCAGCTGGGACTGGGAGACCTTCCCCGAGTACCTCGATGCGCTCGACCACCGGCGCTGGACCGTCGATGTCGGGACCCAGATCGCCCACGGAGCGGTCCGGGCCTACGTCATGGGGGACCGGGGCGCCCACAACGAGCCGGCCACCGCCGACGACATCGAGCAGATGAAGGTCATCGTGAAGGCCGCCATCGCCGCCGGTGCCCTCGGTTTCTCCACCTCACGGACGATCGCGCACCTGGCCATCGACGGCGAGCCCGTCCCGGGAACCTTCGCCGCCGAAGACGAGCTGTTCGGCATCGGTTCCGCCCTGGGCGATCTCGGTACCGGGATCTTCGAGCTGGCGCCGGCGGGAGTGGCCGGCGAGGACGTCCTCAGTCCGGCCCGGGAGGTCGACTGGATGCGTCGCCTGTCGGCCGCCATCGGTCGCCCGGTGACCTTCGCCCTCTTGCAGGTGAGCTCGGCCCCCGAACTGTGGCGCGAACTCCTCGACACGTCGCTCGAGGCCGTCGCCGGCGGTGCCGACCTGTGGCCCCAGGTGGAGGCGCGCGCCACCGGACTCCTGGCCGGACACTTCACCACCCTCTGCCTGTTCGAGAGCATCCCCGCCTACCAGGCCCTGAAAGCCCGGAACCTGACCGCACCGGAGCTCGTCGCCGCCCTCCGGGATCCGGCCGTGCGCGAGGCCATCGTGTCGTGGGAACCCGAACACGACGGTGCCGCCCGCATGGAGGACGCCTACCGCAACACCTTCATCCTCGGCCATCCCCCCGACTACGAGCCCGGCCCCGAGCGCTCGGTGACGCGCATCGCCGCCGCCACCGGACGCCGGCCGCTGGACGTCGCCTACGACGCCATGCTCGAGGGCGACGGCGAGGGGCTTCTCTACATTCCCATCCTGAACTACGCCTCGGGCAGCCTCGAGCCCGCCCGCGAGATGCTCCTCCACCCGCGGTCGGCCGCCGGTCTGGGCGACGGTGGAGCGCACTGCGGCGTCATCTGCGACTCGTCGCAGCCCACCTTCATGCTGACGCACTGGACGCGCGACCGTACCCGCGGCGAACGGCTGCCCCTCGAGATGATGGTGAAGAAGCAGACCCGCGACACCGCCTCGCTCTACGGCCTCGGAGACCGCGGCACCCTGGAGGCGGGCCGGCTGGCCGACATCAACGTCATCGACTACGAGCACCTCCAGCTGGGCAGCCCCACGGTCGTCACCGACCTTCCCGCCGGCGGTCGCCGCATCGTGCAGGACGCCACCGGCTACGTCGCCACCATCAAGTCGGGCGTCACCACGTTCGACAACGGCGAGGACACCGGCGAACGCCCCGGCGTGCTCCTGCGCGGCGCCCGGTGACACCGCCGGTGCCTCGGCGCTGACGGTTTCCGGACGCCGGGCTCCTCAGCGCCCGCGCCACTGCGGTGAGCGGTGCTCGAGGAAGGCGCGCCGGCCTTCGCGTGCGTCCTCGGAAACCATGACGACCGACATCGCCTCGTCGGTCAACGGCCACGACGCCTCCTCGTCGACCGCGCACGCCTCGAGCAGCTGCAGGCTCTGCCGCACCGCCACCGGGGCATTGGCACAGATCCGCTCGGCCAGCTCCAACGCCCCGTCTAGGGCGGCACCCGGTTCGGTCAGGGCGTTGACCAGGCCGTGTCGTTCGGCCCGGCGGCCGTCGATGGGATCACCGGTGAGCACGATCTCCTTGGCCACGTTCAACGGGAGCGACCGGGCGGAGCGAAAGACGCCCCCGTAGAGCGCCAGCAGCCCCCGTCGCACCTCCGGCAGTCCGAACGTCGCCGTGGTCGAGGCCACCACCAGGTCGCAGGCCAGCACGATCTCCATGCCGCCACCGAGGGCGGCGCCCTCCACGGCGGCGATCAACGGTTTCGACCGGCGGCGTCGGATGATCCCGTAGGGTCCGCCCCGTGCGGTGCCCGGCCCCGAACCGACCAAGAGGTCGGTGCCGGCCGAAAAGACGGTGGTGCCACCGGTGACGATCCCGACCCACAGCTCGTCGTCGTCCTCGAGCTCGTTGAGCGCGCCGTCGATGCCGAGGGCCGTCTCCTCGTCGATGGCGTTGCGTTTCTCCTCCCGTCGCAAGGTGATGACGAGGACACGACCCTTTCGACTGCGTTCAACGGACACTGGAGACTCCGTTCATCGGACGAGCCTATGCCGGTATCGGGCACCCACCGCTCCCGGCGCGGCAGGCCCTCAACCCTGCAGGACGCAGCGCGGCACGGCCAGGGGGTCGGCCTCCCCGGCGTCGGCCAGGCAGCGTCGGAAGACGGCATCGGAGACCGGCGGCGTCGGACCCAATGCCGTCAGCGGCCAGGACCAGACACCGCCGCTGAAGGTGGGGAGCGTGCCGATCGCCGCGGTCAGGTACCCGGCCGCGGCGGTGCCTCCCGGGACGCCGCGCACCACGGCCACGAGCAACGGAAGCCACCGCGTCATCGCGCGGCGCAGGACACGCACCGTCGCCGACGTGAGGGCGGGGGCCGCCTGCGCGCGCAGCGGCGACAGAGACTCGAGGATGGGGAAGGCCCCGCCGATGGGTGACACCTGCTGCTCGTGGCGACCGTCCCCACCGGGCACGAACTCCCACCCCGCCACCAGTGAGTACGAGAACCGGGCCTTCGCCTGCCAGAACATCGCATCCGAGTAGACACTGTCGGAGAACGGGACGGCCAACACGGTGGACCCGGGCAACCGCTGCGGTGCGGGGGAGACGAACCACGACGGCACCGAGGGCGTCTCGGTGGCCAGCGGCACCGTGTAGGTGGCGGCGACGGGGACGAGCACGCCGACGGTGACGACCGCCAGTGACGCCGCCGCCCATCGTCGCCGCCGGGCGGCGGCGGCGACGCCGGCACCATGGCGTCGCACCCAGGTCCACCAGCCGTCGACGGAGCAGGCCAGGAGGAGCGCGGCGATCATGTCGATGATCAAGGTGAACCGCACCGGCACAACGTTCGACAGCAGTGGCCACCGGTCGACGAGGCGCCACAACCCGGTGGCCTCGATGGTGAGCGCCCACAGCAGCAGCCCGCTGCCCGCCAGTACCAGAGGGAGCCGGCGGGGCCGCCAGACGGCCGCCGACAGGGCCAGGAAGACGAGCAGGGCGACGCCGAGGTATTCGACGGTCGGCCCCCCGGCGCCCAGATACCCGACGACGCGCTCGAGCGCGTTGCTCCGGTGCACGTCGCGTCCCGCGTTGACGATGGCGTCCGTCGCCGCACCCGTCCCCAGGGAGAGGGGCCCGGCCACATGCTGGGGGCCGGCCAGGAAGAACCACAGCGGGTAGGCCAGCGCGACGGCGGTCACGCCGGCCGCCGGGGCCAGCGCCCGGGCGAAGCGCGGCCCCAACCTCCAGCCGGCGCGCGGGGCTCCCACGACGGCCACCAGCGCGGCCACGGCGGCGGCGATGGCCGTCAAGGCGATCGTCTCGAGACCGATGAAGAACTGGACGACGGTCAGGATCCCGAGTTGGAACCCGATGGTCACCGGCTTCGCGGCGCGATCGCGGACGAGCGTCACGAGCAGCCAGAACACGAGGGGTGGGTAGAAGGCCCACGTCAGCTGCAGGTGCCCGATCACGGTGTTGCGCAGCATGAACGGACTGAAGGCGTAGAGCGCACCGGCGGTCAGCCGGGCGGCGAACAGCCGCGTCACCTTGGACGCGGCGGCGAACATGGCCAGACCCGACACCACGGGGGCGAGCAGATTGGCCACGTTGAACGAGGCCACGGGGCCGGCGATCGCCGTCACCGGCGCCAACAGCAACGAGAGGGCCAGGACCGACGTGTTGGCCAACGCGTTCACTCCGCCGCGGCGCGAGAAGAGCTGCTGGCTCAGGAACAGATTGTGACCGTGCTGCACGGCCCACGGCACCCATTCCATCCACCACACACCTTGGGCCGTGTCTCCGCATCCACACGTCACCGACGTCGACGGGTCGCCGGTGACCCACACGTGCCACCACAGAACGAGCGACAGTGCCAGATAGACGACCGACGCGCCGACGACGTGTCCCCACGAGCAGCGGCGCATCGTCACCATCCAAGCGCATGGAGCCCACCGCATCGGGGCAGGCAACGACGGCTCACCCCGACAGGGTGGCGCGAATGCCCTCTGTTACTCTCGAAAAGTGCGCCGCCGCCTGCCGTTCATCGCCGTGGCGGTTGCCGCGCTCGGTGGCCACATCGTGCGGGAGCACGCCCACCGCGTCGCGGACGCGGACGACGGTCACGGTGCCGCTGCCGGCTGGTCGGCTCCCGTCGGAGATATCCAAGATGGTCTGTCAGCCGAAGGCCCAGGGCGAGCTGGCTCAGGTCCTGGGTGTGAAGGCGGTCGTCCAGACTCCGACCTGGGTCGATCACCTGTACTCCTGCCGGTACCAGTACCCCGACGGGGCGTTGGTGCTGTCGATCAAGGAATTGTCGAGCTGGCCGCAGACCAAGGGCTACTTCGCCATGCTCGGGACCCGACTGGGCGACATCGGTCCACTGGGCAACCTCGGACAGGGCGCCTTCACCGCCGGCGACGGCTCGGTCGTCGTCCGCAAGGACTGGAAGGTGCTGCTCGTCGACATCTCGGGACTACCCGCCCAATTCGGTGTCCCCCCCACCAGCAAGGCGGACATCGCCGACACCGTCTCGGACGTGATCCTCGGGTGTTGGTCGGGGGACTAGATCGGGGTGCCGGTGGGGGGAGTTCTCAGGCCGTCGACACCAGGATGCCCAGGCACATCTCGTCGGACGATCCGTCACCCCAGGTGACGTAGCGGGCCGGGAGATTCCTCAGCTGCGGGAGTTTCTGCCGCAGGGTGGCGTCGTAGGTGCACGTGACCTGGACCGTGTCGCCGGGCCTGGTGGCCACGGGCTTGGCCAGGTTGTAGGAACGCTGGTAGTCGAAGTTGTAATTGGTCACGTCGAGCAGGGTCTGGGCCTGCGGGGTCCCCGGGTTGAGCACGATCTTCATGCCCCGCCCGAGCAGGTGCATGTGCGCCGTGACCCGCACGATGTGACCCGACCCCATGGGCCACGTACAGGTCGTGGTGTCGCCACCGGGCGGGTCGGTCGTGCTGCGCCCGCAGAAGTTCTCGAGGAAGTCGACGAAACCCACCTGGTCCTGACCGAACCGCTGGCCCAGGTTGGCCAGGGACGCAGCCCGGTTGCACAGGGGTCCGGTGACGCCGGCCGGGCAGGGGATGTCCGGAGGGGCCGGCAGCAGACTGAGATGCAGTGGCTTCAGGTGCGTGGACATCGGCACCGTGGTGAGCACCAGCTTGACCCGCACCGGCGCGTCACCGCGCAGCAGGTTGTAGTGGACCTGCATCACCACCATGCTGCCCTTCGGGAAGGAGACCCCCGTTCCCGCCGGCACCACGTCCCGACCGTGTCCCGGCGCCCAGGCCGAGAGCCACGGCGTGTCCGAGATCTGCCCGAGTCCCGTGCCCGGCAGCGCCGACTCCCCGAAGCACGTCCAGCCCTTGCCGTTCCCGTCGGCGGCGCGTGCGGCGGCGGCATACTGCGGCGGCACCAGGAAGAGGATGGCGTGATGGACGTCGATCCCTTCGGGATAGAAGTGACTGGCCACGATGAAGGAATTGACCTTCACGTGCGGATTCACCAGGGTGCAGTGATAGTCATCGGTGGCCCCGGGGGGAGCCACCGGCTTGTAGGCGTGCGCCCCCCGCAGGGTGATGGTGGTCATCTTGGGGGTCACGGCGGTGGCCGACGTGCCCACCGCCACCAGTCCGCCGACGACGATGGCCACGGAGGCGAGGATCCAGGTGACACCGAGGCGCGCAGAACGAGGAGTCCCCATGGCGAAACGGTAGCCCGGTTCGGCCCCGGGGCGCGGCGGCGTTACCGGACGAGCCGGGTGACGCTGAAGGGCACCGACCGTTTCCCGATCGTCGCCGTCATCGAGAATCGCCAGTTCCCCGGTCCCAGCGTGGGATAGGCGACGAAGTGGCCGGCGCTCAGCCGCAACTGTCGCAAGGCCCGGGGCGGCCCGCCGGCCACCGCGGACGTCACGCGCACCGAGCTCGAGGCGCCCTGTCGCGCGCTGAGCCCGTCGAGGATCACGTGGAGCTGGTTCACCCCTGGGTGCCCGGGATAGAGGTAGACCTCGGCGCTCCCGCCCCCGCCCAACGCCACGTTCGAGATTTGGACGTTCAACCCCGGCAGCAGCGACTGGCCACGGGCCGGCGAGACCACCTGGCCGATCACGGTCGCTCCGGCGAACAAGACGACGGGGAGCGCCACCCACAGGGCGAAGCCCCGCGCCCCGCGCATCACGCGCGGCGCCTGGACCTGGTCGAGTCCCGTCCGTCCCAGCCGCATGAGCCGGAGGCTGTTCAGCACCACGATCAGGCTCGACAGGCCCATGGCGAAGGCGGCCACCAGCGGGTCGAGCAGGCCCACGGCGGCCAGGGGAACGGCCGAGATGTTGTACCCCATGGCCCAGCCGAAATTCTCCACGATGACGGCCAGGGTGGAGCGCGCCATGGCGATGGCGGCGGGAACGCCGTGGAGGTCGTCGCCCAGCAGGGCGACCTCGCTGTTGGCCAGGGCGGCCTCGGTCCCGCTGCCGATGGCACACCCGACGTCGGCGGTGGCCAGGGCGGGGGCGTCGTTGATCCCGTCGCCCACCATGACCACCCGGTGGGCGTCGGCCTGCAGGGCCTTCAACGCGTCGACCTTGGCCGCCGGGCTGAGCGCACTGTGCTCGGTGTCGACTCCGAGAGCCGACGCCACCGTGTGGACAGCCGCCTCGCTGTCCCCGCTCAGGATGCTCGTCCTCAGTCCCATCGCCCGCAGCTGCGCCACGGCGGCCGCCGCCTCCCGGCGCAGCGGCGTGGTGACGGCGATCGCCCCCACCACCACCTCGTCGCGCTCGACGACGACCACCGTCTCGCCGCGCGCCTCGCGCCCCGACACGGCCGCCGCCAGGTCCGCCGGCAGCTCCGACCCGGCCACCCGCACCACCCGGACCCGCCGTCGCCCCACCGTCCCCTCCACCCCGACGCCGGGCAGAACGTTGGCGTCCTCGACGCGGTCACGCGGGGCGTAGGCATCGCGTATGGCGGTGGCGATGGGGTGGTCGCTCTCGGCCTCCACGGCGGCCGCCAGTGCCATCACCTCGTCGCCCGTGGTCCCGGCGGCCACCATCACCTCGGTGACCCGGGCGAAGCGTTCGGTCAACGTCCCCGTCTTGTCGAACACGACGGTGTCGACCTTGGCCAACTGCTCGAGCCCCTCCCCGCTGCGGATGAGGATCCCGAGGGCCGAGGCCCGGCCGCATCCCACCATCATCGCCACCGGTGTGGCCAGCCCCATGGCGCAGGGGCAGGCCACCAGCAGCAGCGCCACCGCGCTCAGCACCGCCTTTCCGAAGTCTCCGGCCGCCAGCCACCAGGCCAGGAACGTCACCACCGATGCGGCCAGGATGACGGGAACGAAGACGCCGCTGATCCGGTCGGCGATCCGCTGCAACGGGGCCTTGTCGCGCTGGGCCTCCTCGACCAGCTTCTGCAGCCGGGTCAGGACCGATTCGGCGGCCACGGTGGCCACGCGCACGACGAGGACACCACCACCGTTGCGCGTCCCCCCGTCACCTCGCTGCCGGGCCCGTGCTCCACCGGCAGGGCCTCGCCGGTGAGCATCGACTCGTCCACGGCCGACCATCCGGCCTCCACCACCCCGTCGAGGGGCACCGTCTCACCGGCGCGCACGCGGATCAGCGCACCGACGGGGATGCTCTCGGGGGCGACCAGCTCACCGTGGTCGTCGTCGACGGCCGACACCACGCGCGCCGTCGGGGGACGCAACCCGAGCAGCGAGTGCATGGCCCGCGCCGCGCGCTGGCGCGCCCTCGACTCGATGGCCCGGCCGGTGACGAGGATGGCCACGATGAGCGGAGCCATGACCCCGTGCAGACGGGCGGCGAACTCGCCTCCGCCACCCAGGTGGTAGTGCTGTCCGTGCAGGGCGATCGCCTCCACCGCGCTCACGGCCAGGGCGGCCAACGTCCCCAGGGCGATGAGGGTGTCCATGCTGGTCGCACCCTTCGCCAGCAACCGGGCCGCGGTCCGCAGGAAGGGCCACCCGCCGGCCAGCTCGACCCCGACGGCCAGGACGAGCACGATCCACCCGTCGATCGCGCTCCCGCCCTCGGGCGCGGCCAGGGCGATGGCGAAGGCGGCCAGGGCCAGCGGCCACGAGACGACGGCGCGCAGGCCCCAATGGTCGGAACGCTCGCGGACCGCACCCCCGTCGTCGGCCTCCACCGCGGCGGCCGAGTAGCCGACTCCGTCGACAGCCCCGCACAACTCCTCGACCCCGACCGCCGACGGGTCGTAGGCGACGAAGGCCCGCGTCGTCGCCAAGTTCACCGACGCACTGACCACACCGTCCTGCCGGGCCAGGGCACCCTCGATCCGCGTGGCGCAGGCACTGCAGTGCATACCGCCGAGGGTGAGCTCGGCCGTGGCCAGGCGGCGCTCCTCGGCCTCGGTCCCGGGCCAGGGACTGGAAGGAACAGTGAGCATCGGGTGTCGCCGCTACCGCCGACCGGTGCCCCGGGCCCGGCCCGCCACCCGTCGCGTGAGGCCCTCGACCCCCGGCCAGACGTCCATTTCCACAGGGCTCAAGCGTAGTGGCCGCCCGCCGGACCCCGACCTCCGACGGCGGCCACCGCCGGCGCAACGGAGAACGTCGGTCCTCTCCGTCGCGCCGGTGGTGCGGTCGATTCCTCGGGCCGCGTCGGTAAGCTGCCGGGGCTCGGACCGTCGTCCGGGGGTGCGAACGGCCGGCGCGGACGGCCGTCCAAGGAGCGCGATGACATCCATCCGGGCGCGTCGGGACTGGGTCGGTCCTCCCCTCTCGGCGGCGTCGTCCGGCTGGGCCCTCCTCCCCCTCCGCGCCTTCATGGGCGGCACCTTCACCTTCGCCGGGCTGCAGAAGCTGGCCAACCCGGGGTTCTTCGACGCCAACAACCCGACGTCGATCGAGGGCCAATTAAAGAGCGCGGCCCACACGAGCCCCATCCACGCCCTGGTCGGTCCCCTCCAGCACGTGGGCGTCGCCCTCGGGGTCGTCCTCGCCCTGGGGGAGCTCGCCGTCGGCCTCGGGACCCTTCTCGGCCTGTGGACCCGGATCGCCGCCGTGGGCGGCATGCTGCTCTCGCTCAGCCTCTTCCTCACCATCAGCTTCCACTCGAGCCCGTACTACACGGGGTCCGACATCGTCTTCTTCTTCGCCTGGTTGCCCCTTCTGGTGGCGGGATCCGGCGGCGTCCTCTCGGTCGACGCCTTCCTGGCCGCCGCCGTCGCTGCCCCCGCCCGCCCGGACCGGGACCCGGGGGACCGCCACGAGCTCGACCGCCGCACCTTCGCGCTGAAGGCCGTGACCGCCGGCACCGCCGGCGCCCTCGGGGTGCTCCTGGCCGGCCTGGCCGCCGGCGTCGGTCGACTGGTGGGCCACTACACGCCCGTGGCCGACGCGGCGACGGTCAAGACGCTCGGTGGCTCGTCGCCGAAGGACTCGTCCCCGACCACGCCGCGATCCAAGACCCCGCCGGGCAAGAACCTGGGCCCGGCCACGGCGGTGACGGTGGGTCAGGCGGCCACCTTCAACGATCCCCGCACCGGCGATCCGGCCGTCGTCGTCCAGCCCCGCGCCGGGACCTTCGTGGCCTTCGACGCCGTCTGTCCGCACGAGGGTTGCACCGTCGCCTACGTGGCGCCGGAGAAGCTCTTCGTCTGCCCGTGCCACGGATCGCGTTTCAACGGCGAGACCGGGGCCCTCGTGAACGGCCCGGCCCCGCGGGGCCTCACCCGCATCACCATCGCCGAAGGACCCGACGGCGACCTCTACGCCGTCTGACCCGGTAGCCTGGGCCGATCCTCCAGGGAGGGACGATGCCACTTCTCACGGACGAGACGGCGACACATCCGACGCAGGCCCACCCCCCGTGCTAGTCCTCGGCCGCCGCGTCGGCGAGGGCATCATGATCGGCCACGACATCAAGGTCACCGTTCTGGTCGTCGCCGGCGACAAGGTCCGGATCGGCATCGACGCACCGCAGGAGGTCGAGGTCCACCGCGAGGAGGTCTACCTCGAGATCCAGCAGGCCAACCTCCAGGCCGCCTCGACGTCCACCGACGGGGTCGCCGGCCTCACCGCGGCGTTGGCCGACCGGGGACCACTCGGGTCCGGTCCCACCGACGCGTCGGCGGGCGCCGGCGTCGCTCAGGTGTCGGACCGTGACGCCAGCGGCTCGGCCGCCCGGTAGCTCGACTGGTACTGCACCACCTGGGCCGCGGCGCGCGTCCGGCGGTTCACCACCAGGGGGCCGAGAAGATTGGCCGTCGGCGGCTCCCCCAGCGTGACGATGGCCAGGACCACGGCGTCGTCGGCCGTCTCCAATCCCAGGTTGGCCACGTGCTGCTCGTCGATCTCGATCGTGTAGTCGGGGAACAGCGCACCCGGTGGCACCAGGACGAAGCTGATCCCGGTCTCGTCGACCGACCGCATGACACAGAAGGGCTGGAGCTCCGCGGCCAGGCTCTCGATCGTGAAATGACGCGACGAGGGGAATCCCGGTATCCCGCCACCGAAGTCGAGCACCACGTCGTCGAGCGCGCCGTCACCGTCGCCGTCGGTGCCCCCGCCGGCTCCGAGCGTCTGCTCGCCGGACGGTGTCCGTGTGATCAGCATCGGCTCCGCTCTCCCGTCAACTGAGGAACTGCACGAGGGAATCCTGCGACAGTTGCGACGTGGCCCACAGCGCCGACTGGTAGGACTGCTGCGCTTCCGTGAGCTGGGTGGACACCTGAGCGACGTTAGTGCTGTCGATGCCGGCGATCTGCCCCTGCAGCGCCTGCTGGCTGTTGGTCGCCTGCTGGGCGAAGGCCTGCATCCTCTGGTAGTTGGCTCCCATATCGGCCGCCTGGTCCGAGACCTGGGTGATGGCGGTGTTCAGGGCCTGGGCGTCGACGTTCTGCAGGTTGGCCAGCGACGCCGTGGTCCCCGTCTGCAGATCCTGGGTGATCTGGGCCAGGATGCCGGTGGTCCCCAGAAGTCCGCTCGACCCCGAGCCGAACACCTGGCCCCCGGTGACCCCCACCGCCACCTGCACGCCGGCGGCGACCGTCCGCGTCGGCGCCGACCCACCGCCGACGTAGTTGCCGTTCTGGTCGTACGCCTGGCCCACGTTGCCGGTGCCGGAGAAGATCGCCTGCCCCCCGTAGGTGGTGTTGGCCAGGTTGATGAGGGCCTGGCGGATCGAGGAGACCTGGGCGGCCAGTCCCTGGAGGGCCCCGGGTTCGTTGGAGAGCTCGGCCCCGCTCGCCGACAACACGGTCTGCTGGGCCTGCTGCAGCGCCGACATGATCTGGTTCATGGTGGCATTCCCGAGCGAGAGCCAGGCGGTCCCGTCGGTGGCGTTGGCGGCGTACTGCTGGGCGCGAGCCAGGCTCCCGTTCAACTGGAGCAGGTCGGCGGCCCCGGCGGGATTGTCCGACGGCTGGTTGATCACATCGCCCGAGGACAGCTCCTGTTCGAGGGTCGCCTGCTGCGCCTGGTCGGCGTTGATCCCCGTGATCAACTGGTCGGCGATGATCCGCGGTGTATAGGAGATGGCGCCGGTTCCCATCACGTCGGTCACGAGTCGCTCCTCGCTGCGGTCGCCGGCATCATGACGCCTGTATCAGCGACTGCATCATGGTATCGACGGTGCTCACCAATTTGGCTGACGCCTGGTAGGCCTGCTGGTAGGTCAACATCTGCACCATCTCGTCGTTGGTGTTGACCCCGACGATGGACTGCAGGTTCTCCTGGGAGGCGTTGGCCACCGATGTCTGGGCCTGCACCTGGTTGTTCACGGCCTGCACCTGGGAGCCGAGGCCCTGGATGAGTGACTGGTAGTTCACGTCGGGCCCGGTGGGCGAGTTGTAGAGCTCGGCCATGGCCTGGGCGTTGCCCCCGTCGTTGCTGGCGTCGGGCAGAGTGCCGGTGCTCGAGGCGGCGATCAGCTGGGGGTTGTTCACGATGGCGGCGTTGACGGTGAGTCCGGCGGCGCCGGACCCCTGGAACAGCGGAAAGCCGGATCCCGACGCGCCGGAGGCCGTGTACCCGGCCGCCAACTGCGTGTTGACGGTGGAGGCCAGGTCGTTGGCGGTGGTGTCGAGTTGCGACTGGTAGGCGGGGAGGTACTGGTTGATGGCCGCCAACTGCCCGGCCATGCTGCCGGCCGACGCCGGGATGGTGACGCCGCTGGCCTGGGCCACCAGGTGCATGTTTCCGGCACCCCCGGTGCTCGTGACGGTGTCGCTCCACGTGCCCTGCACGAGGGTCACGCCCCCGACGTCGACGTTCATGGTCCCGTTGGGCTCCGAGACCCCGACGGCGCCGACGCTCGAGGCGAGCTGGTTCAGGATCTGGTTGCGTTGATCGATGAGAGCGTTGGCCGGGGCCCCCGAGCCTTCGGTGGTGGTGATCTGCCCGTTCAGCGTGGCCACCTGTTGCAGCATGGTGTTGGTCTCGGCCACCGACGTCGTCACCTGCGCCTGGGCGTTGTTCTGGAGGTTGGAGAGCTGCTGCGACGCCTGTTGGAAGTCCGAGGCGAGACTCTGAGCCAGGTCGACCACCGCCGTGCGCGGCGCCGGGTTCGACGGGTTCTGGCTGATGGCGTCCCACGACTGCCAGAAGGTCGACAGGTCGGCGGAGATCCCCGCCGAGCTCGGCTCGGGGAACACGGCCTGCGCCCCCTGAAGGACCTGTTGCAGGGCGCTGCTCTGGGCCAACACACCCTGGGACTGCTGCGCGTTGGTGGCGAGCAGCCCGTCGCCGTTCTGGGAGACACCCACGACACGGACCCCGTCGCCCACCCCGAGCAGATCGCCCCCGGCGTTGGCCGTGAGATCGACCTTCTCCGAGATGTAGCCCGGCGTGTTGGCGTTCGTCAGGTTCTCGGAGATGGTGTCCATCGCCGTCTGTTGGGCGTTGAGGCCCGACGCGGCGATGCTGAGTGCGAGGTCACCCATGGAACTGTCCTCCCCCCTACGCCCGGGCGTCGAGCACGCGCGCCCGCGCCGCCCCCACCGTCGTCGTCGCCATGGCCGTGTAGGACGGGCCCTCGCCGAGAAGGGCGAGGGCGTCGGTCGTGGCGGCCAGGTTCCGGGCCAGGATCTCGCGGTTCTTGCCGCACAGGTCGGTGATCCGCGCCACCTGCGACCGCATGATCGCGCGTCGCTCGCCCAACACCCGGCGCTCGTCCTCGTCGTCCGCCGCGTCGGCCAGGGCGCTCAGGGTCGAGTTCGGCGCCATCCCCAGCTCGGCGGCGGCCGCCTCCACCAGTTGCTCACGGCGCCGGCTCACCACCGCCAGGGCGTTCACCGCCTGCTCGAATTCGGCGCTGTTGCGGGCCAGCAACCGGGGTTTGCCCGCCACCAGCACCAGCTGTTCCTGCTCCAATTTGAAGGCCAGGTGTTCGAGCGCTTCGCTCTCCTCGAACAGGCACACCACCAGGGCGTTCAGTCCCATCTGCGCCTTATCGGCCGGTTCCGCCGCCAGGTGTAGCCCTTCGACGAAAGTCCCCCCGTCGGCGGCCGGTCCCCTGGTCGGCGGCCCCCGGCGTGCGTCACTGGACGACGAAGCTCATGAAATAGACGGCGCTCACCTCTTCGCCGTCACCGTCCACCGGCGGGAGGATCTTCTGACACAGGCTCAGTATCTGCGCCTTGGCCGTGGTCCGTCCGCCGGGGGCGAGCAACGAGTCGTAGGTCTCGGCCCCGAGCACGGTGATGGCGGCGTCGTCGAAGCGCGGCAGGTCGGTGGCCGCCGTCTTGGCCGCCACCTTGGTCAGTTGGATGGCGATGGTCGCCTGCACCAGGTGGCCGTCGGACATGTTCACGGTCAGCTGGTCGAGGGGCAGGATCGTGCCCAGCGGAACGGTCTGTCCCGGCTTGTAGTGGGGCTTGAGCAGCATCGACTTGGCCTCGAAGCCGCCGACCAGAAGAACCACGAGCATGATGATCAACAGCTTCTTCTTGCTCTTCTTGACCTTGACCTCCCCGCCGACGGTGCCGGCGGCATCGGCCGCGCCGGTACCGTCGGCGCCGGCGGACGCCGGGCGCGTGGCCTGATCGGTGGCCACGGCACTCACGGCTGGTTCGCCCCGGGAGCCAGGATGACGAAGTCGATCCGGCGGTTGAGGGACCGGTGCGCCGCCGTGTCGTTCGGCGCGGCGGGATCAGAGTCGCCGAACCCGGTCGCCGCCAGCCGGTTCGGGTCGAGTCCGTCGGTCTCCATGAGCCGGGTGGCGACACTGGCGGCGCGCACCGCGCTCAGCTCCTCGTTCGACGTGTACGGGCCGCCGGTGATGGGCTGGTCGTCGGTGTAACCCTCGACGTCGATCTCGTTGCTCGTGGTCCGCAGCACGGAGGCGATGGTGTCCACCACGACGTCACCCTGGGGTCCGAGCTGGGCCGAGTCGGTGTCGAAGAAGACCCGGTCGGTGAGGACCTGGACGACCAGCCCCCGGGTCTGGATGGACGTGCTCAGCCCGGCCACGGTGTTGAGTCCCTTGGCCGCCAGGGCCTTGGTGATCTTCTGGTCGACCGTGGACAGCTGCGACTCGGCCGAGGCCGACAACGACGACGCCGCCGAGGTGCTGGCCGCCTGCTTCACCGGCGTGGAGATGCTCGGATGCTGCTGTACCTGCCGTGGTCCCGCTGTCGGTGTCAGGCTGTCGTACTGCTCGACCCCGTTGCTCGAAGGAAGGACGCCGGGATTGGGCGAGAAGCTCTGCTTGAACCCCAGCGCCAGCGCTTCGAACTTCTTGGCGCTGATCGTGCTCACGGCGAACAGGACGATGAACAGCGCCAGGAGCAGCGTGATCATGTCGGCGTAGGTCAGCAGCCAGCGTTCGCCGTTCTCCACCTCATGTTCCTCCAGCGCCGCTAGGCGGCTCTTCATGCCGCCTCCTTCGATCCGCTGGCACCGCCGTCGCGGTCAGAGGCCGACAGGTAGGACTGGAGCCGGGTCTGGATGAGTCGTGGGCTGCTCCCGGCCTGGATGGCGAGCAGGCCGTCGAGGACCATCCGCTTGTGATGGATCTCGAGCTCCGAGGCGCGCTTGAGCTTGTTCGAGATGGGCAACCAGATGATGTTGGCGGCGAGGACGCCCCACAGGGTGGCGGTGAAGGCCGAGCCGATGGCGGGGCCGATGACGTTCGGGTTCGAGAGGTTGGCCAGCACGTGGATGAGGCCGATGACCGTCCCGATGATCCCGAGCGTGGGGGAGAAACCCCCCATGTCCCCGAAGAACTTGGCGCCCGCCTTGTGCCGATCCTTCATGGCCAGGATCTCACCCTCGAGGATGTCCTGGATCTCCTCGGGGTCGATCCCGTCGGCGGTCATCTGCAGACCCCGGCGGAAGAACGGCTCCTCGACCTTCTCGGCCGCCTTGTCGAGGGCGAGCAGTCCTTCGCGGCGGGCGAGCTCGGCCAAGCTGACCAGCCGGGCGATGTCCTCGTCAGGATTGTCCTCGGGCACGCCCATGGCCGCCTTGACCACGTTCTTCATCTTCTTGACGTCGCTCTTCATGAAGCCGCCGGCGGCGGCCAGAATGGTCCCGCCGAAGACGAGGATGATCGGCGCGGGCTTGAACAGCAGAGTCGGACTCGATCCGTCGACGATCATCGAGAAGAGGATCACGACGAGGGCGCCGCCCACGGCGATCGGGGTCATCCGGTCCATCTTCATGGCTCGACCGCCCCTGATTCGCAGGTACCGGCGTGGTCGGCGCCACCGCGGTGGAAAGCGCCACTGCTGTGGCCGACGCCACCGCCCTGGCCCCGGATGACGGTGAGACGCGCCGTCGCGGCCACCGACGGGTGGTCCGCCATCTGCACGGCCAGGGCCAGCAGCGACGCCCGGAAGGCCCGGATCTTGTCGGTGATCTGGTCGATCGTCTCCCCGATCACATAGCGGTTGCCGTTCGTCATGGTCACGACGGTGTCGGGGCTCTCTTCCATGCGCTCGATCAGGTCGGGGTTGACCGCGATGCACTCACCGCTGTGGAAGCGCGTGAGCGAAATCATCGGATCCTCCTTGGTCGCGAGACGGCGTCATCCGCCGGCTCGACCCGGTCTGTGGGCGCGGTCGACGGGACGACGACGTCTCGTCCCGTCGCTAGCGGCGTCTGTCGAACTTGGAGCCTCCCCCCGGGGACGTTGGGCAAAAGAGTCCCCGGGGGGTTCAGGCCCCGCGCCGGATTACTGCAGGAGCTTCAGGACCAGTGACGGCGTCTGCTGGGCCTGGCTCAACATGGACACGCCGGACTGCATCAGGATCTGCTCCGTCGTGAACGTGGTCGTCTCCTGGGCGAAGTTCACGTCGACCAGCCCCGAGTAGGCGGACTGCAGGTTCTGCTGACCGACCGTGAGGTTGGCCACGACCACAGCCAGCTGGTTCTGGGTGGCACCGACGTTGGCTTCGATGGAGGCCACCGTGGAGATGGCCGCCTGGACGGCGGAGACCGCCGCCTGGGCACTGGCCTGCGAGGCCACTCCCACCGCGGTGGTGGCCACCCCGAGGGCGCCGGTGGTGGCGGCACCGATGGTGAGCACCAGCTGCTGGTTGGAGTTGTCGAACGCCCCCACCTGCAGGCTCTGGTTGGTGAAGGTCCCGTCGAGCAGGGCCTTGGTCCCGTAGGACGTGGTGTTGGCGATCTGGTCGATCTGGTTCTGAAGGGCCAGGAACTCCTGCTCGTTGGCGTTCAACGACGAACTGTCGTTGGTGGCGCCGTTGGACGAGCTCAGGGCCAGCTGGTTCATCGTCTGCAGGATCGAGGTGATCTGGTTCAACGCACCGCTGGCCGTCTGGATCAACGACACACCGGCCTGGGCGTTGGAGATGGCCTGGGTGAAGCCGTTGGCCTGGGACTGAAGGCCCTCGGCCACGACATAGCCAGCGGGGTTGTCGGCCGCCGTCTGGATCTGCAGACCCGAAGACAGCTCCGAGATCGCCTTGGTCATGGCTGCGTCGGTCGAGTTCAGGTTGTTGAACGCGTTGATCGCAGACTGATTGGTGTTGACTACGAGGGAAGACATCCGTTTCCTCCTTGATGGTTCGCTCCGTCCGTGGAGCTCTGTGCACGTCCCCACCCGGTTCCGGACCTTGGTCGGCCGACACCGCGTGGGATGACACGGGATCTTCGACCACGGCCCGTGGGCACTTGAGGGAATTCGGCGGGAATTCGCGATCATGGGCCGGCGGTGGGATACCGGCCCGAGGTCGACGCGTTCGACCGGAGTCCTCAAGCGGGACGGCCCGGCGGTCGATAGAGCCGGCTAAGCGCCAGGACGGCGCGGCATCAGGCGGCCAGGGAACGGCCGGTCCTCAGTTCGCTGTCGTCCTCCCGAGGTGTCATGAAGAACCGGCTCGGCCTCATCGGCGTTCCCGCCGCGGTGATCGCCATCGTGGTCATGCTCGTCGTCCCCCTCCCGACGTTCGTTCTCGACGTCCTCATCAGCCTGAACATCTCCGGCGCCATGGTCGTCCTGCTCATGACCATGCACGTGAAGAAGCCCCTGGACTTCTCCGTCTTCCCGGCCGTCCTCCTGGTGGCCACCCTCTTCCGCCTGGCCCTGAACGTCTCGGCCACCCGCCTCGTGCTCCTCCACGGCTACGCCGGGTCGGTCATCAACAGCTTCGGGAACTTCGTCGTGGGGGGCAACCTCATCGTCGGCCTCGTCGTCTTCCTGATCCTCATCGTCATCCAGTTCGTCGTGGTCACCACCGGTGCCGGACGGGTCGCCGAAGTGGCGGCCCGCTTCACCCTGGACGCCATGCCCGGCAAGCAGATGGCCATCGACGCCGATCTCAACTCCGGGCTCATCAACCAGCAGGAAGCCAAGCGCCGACGGGCCGAGACGTCGGACGAGGCCGACTTCTACGGGGCCATGGACGGGGCGGCCAAGTTCGTCCGGGGCGACGCCATCGCCGCCATCGTCATCACCGCCATCAACCTGATCGGCGGCCTCACCATCGGCATCGCCCAACGACACCTGTCGGTGACCGACGCCACCCACACCTACAGCCTGCTCAGCGTGGGCGACGGCCTCGTCTCGCAGATCCCTGCCCTCTTGATGTCCATCTCCACCGGTCTGATCGTCACCCGCGCCGCCACCGACGACGAGGACTTCGGCACGGACCTCATCGGCCAGGTCCGCCGCCAGCACCGGGCCATCCAGATCGCCGGTGTGGTCATGGCCGCCATGGCCATCGTCCCGGGGCTCCCCCACCTCGCCTTCCTGATCGTGGGCGGTCTGCTCTGGTTCCTCGGCACCCGGGCGGGCCGGGCCATCGGGGTCGAGGAGACCGCCGCCGCCGCCGCCGACTCCGAGGCCGTGATGCCGGCCCCCGACAGTCCCCAGGCCCTGGCGGCCGACATGCGGGTGGAGGCACTCGAGCTCGAACTGTCGGTCACCTTGGTCGACCTGGTCGACCCGGCCAAGGGCGGCGACCTGCTCGAGCGGGTGAAGGGGTTGCGCCGCAAGCTGGCCACCGACCGGGGGCTCATCATCCCCCCCGTCCGCACCCGGGACAACGTCCACCTGGCCAACGACTCCTACGCCATCCGGCTCCACGGCGTCGAGGTGGCGACGGGCACCGCCCCGGCGGGGCGCTTCCTCGCCATCGGCGGCGGCCTCGACGTGGTTCCCGGCGAGACCGTCGTCGAACCCGTCTTCGGCCTCCCGGCCAAGTGGGTCCCGGCCGAGCTGCGCCAACAGGCACTCGTGGCCGGGGCCACCGTGATCGACCGGTCCTCGGTCATCACCACCCATCTGGGCGAGGTCGCCGGCCGCCACGCCGGTCAACTGCTCTCGGCCCAACAGGTGAAGACCCTTCTCGACTCCGTCAAGCAGACCGACCCGGCCGTGATCGAGGAGATGGGGGCGGCCCAGGTCACCCTCACCGACCTCCACCGCGTCCTGTGCGGACTGCTCGACGAGGGTGTGGCCATCCGCAACCTGGTGCGCATCATCGAAGCCGTCACCGAGCAGGCGCGCCAGGCGAAGGACCCCGAGGCCATGTTGGAGTCCGCCCGGCGCGCACTGGGCCCGGCCATCACCGCCATGTACGTCAAGGACGGCACCCTCCCCATCATCAGCCTCGACGCCGGCTTCGAGCGTCAGCTGGCCGACGCCGTGCGGCCGGGCGACTCGGGCACCGTCCTCGTCATCGAGCCCGACGTCGTCGACGCGCTGGTCCGCGAGATGGGAGTGCTCGTGCGCCAGGCCGAGGAGAACAACCGCGACCCCGTCCTCATCTGCGCATCGCGCCTGCGCCCCTCGCTGCGCCGCCTCCTCGCCCCCGCTCTGCCCCGCCTCGGGGTCCTATCCGTCAACGAGCTCGGCCCCCAGGTTAAAATTGATCGCATCGGAGTCGTGAGTGTCAGCCCAGCTCAAGTCGTTTGAGGGACCCGACGTCCAGCTCCTGCTGGACCGGATCCGCGTCGAACTAGGCCCCGGCGCCAAGATCGACGGCGCCGAGAAAGTCCGCGTGGGCGGTGTCCTCGGCTTCTTCGCCAAGGAGCACTACCGCGTGGTCGTGGAGGTTCCCGAGACCCACGACCCGGCCGGCGCGCCGACGTCGGACGACAACCCCGGGACCGCCGCAGACGACCGCCCGTCGCGCCGGGCCCGGCGCAGGGACGCCGCCGCCCGCACGTCACCGGATCTCGAGTCACCTCTGGCGCCGTCCCCCGAGGGCGACGATCCCGAGCCCCTGGCCCCGGCCGCCATCACACCTGAGGTGACCGTCGATGTCTTCTCCGCCATGGCCGAGGCGACCGACGACGTGAACGAGGTCTCCATCCTCCCGGCGACCTCGGCTCAGCCGCACCCCGCCACCGACCCCGACGTGAGCGGCGCACCCGTGCCGGACTCTTCTGTGCCGGACGCCGCGGTGGCGCGGACCGCGGACGGTGACGCCGTCCCGACGACCGACGACGTGGCCGAGTCCTTCGACGACGTGCTCTGGCGTGTGGCCACCACCCTCGAGCCCGACCCCGGCGCCAGCAACGGCCATGACGCCCCCGCCTCCGCCGACGACTTCGCCGGCGGTACCGCCGCCGTCGGGGAGCCGGTGCTGTCGGCGGGCGACGAGCACAGCGGCGCCGCCCCCGACATCGCCTCCAAGGCGGCACAGTTCCTGGCCGCGACGGTGGTCCCGCCGGACGGCTCCGGTGGTGGTGGGGGCGGTGGAACTGGCGCCTCGGCGGCCGACACCATGGTGGCGGCGCTGCACCGGGTGGGGCTCGGGGCCTCCATGGTGCACCAGCTGTCGGAGGGTCTGCGCCTCGGTGGCGACCTCGAGACCCTCCTGCTCGAGGCCCTTCTGCTCGAGGCCTTCGGTGGCCTCACCCCCCCGCCGCCTCTGCCCCGGCGGGCCGGCAGCCTGCTGGTGGTGGTGGGGGCCGGTGTCCCCGCCCGGCGCCTGGGCGCGGCCCTGGCCGGCGAGTTGGGGACCGACCCCGTGGAGGTGCCCTTCTGCTCGCGCGACGCCGGGGCCTACGCCGTGGTCACCGGCAAGCTGCTCGTGCGCTCGGCCGAGGATGCCGCCGAGCTGGCCCCGGGCTGGCGGCGCTCCCAGCCGGCGGTGGTGGTGGTCGACGCCCCCGTGGCCGCCCCCGAGCGGTCGTGGGCCAGCCACCTGATCGCCGCCCTGCGGCCCACCGCCGTGTGGGGGGTGGTGGACGCCACCGCCAAGACCGAGGACACCGCCGCCTGGGTGCAGGCCCTCGGCGGCATGGACGCCCTGGCCCTCGAGAACCTCGACGCCACCGTGAGCCCGGCCGCCGCCCTCGGCCTCGGCATCCCCGTGGCCCGCATCGACGGCCAGCCCGCCACCGCGGCGCGCTGGGTGGCCACCATCGTGGACCGGGTGGACCCGTGGGTGTGAGGCGCCCGGAGCTGGTGCTGGCCGGGGCCGTGGCCATCTGCCTGCCCATGGTCCCCGGCGTGCTCGACGGCAACGTCACCGCCGTCACGGCCGGGACCCGGTTCCTCGTGGCCATCGTCGTCTGCTGGATCGCCGGATCCCTGCTCACCGGGATCATCGACCGCTACTCGCGCGAGGCCCGGCGCACCCAGGCGCTCAAGATGCTGGCCGCCGCCCGCCGGCCCATGACCGGCATCGAGGCGGGCGGGTCGCCGCCGGCAGCCGTCGAATAAGACGCACCGGCCGGAACCACGGCGGGGCGGGCCTCAACGCCAGCCCTACAACGCTCAAGGCCGATCGCCCGCCAGCCGAAGAGTCACGAACGCACCAGCAGTGACGCCGGCGACCGAGAGCAAAAGGGGGCGAAGCGAGACATGACGATTGTGCCTCCGTCCATCGGCACGCCTTCAGTTGTCGACTTCGGCCTCGAATCAGGACTGAACACCCAACAGATCATCCAGGCCGAGCTCCAGCCCTATCAGGCACCGGAAACGGACCTGCAGAACCAACAGGCCTCTCTCAACTCCCACGTCGCGGACTACCAGCAGATCAACAGCGATCTGATGACGCTGCAGACCGACGCCTCCAACCTGGCCACCGCCAGCGGTTGGAACGCGCGTCAGGCCACGTCGTCCGACAACAGCATCGTCACGGCCGACGCCGCGCCCGGTACACCGGCCGGGTCGTTGCAGTTCGTCGTCCAGCAATTGGCCTCCGCCAGCTCACTGGTCTCCAGCGGGACCGTCGCCTCCACCTCCCAGATCGTCGACTCGAACCCATCGCTGCTCGTGGCCCAAGGTGGTGCCCTCGGGTTCGGCAGCCTGGCGGCGGGGACCGGGCTCACCCTCGGCTCCCACGCCATCGAGGTCACCCAGTCCTCGCAAGCGGCGTCGACCACCGGTACCGTCGCCCTCGGCTCCCAGTCCTCGGGTATCACCGTCACCACCGGCAGCAACGACTCGGTGGCCGTGACCGTCGACGGGACGGCCTACAACCTCACCATCGCCGCCAGCCCCGCCGGCGGCTACAGCGGCAGCGGACTTCTCACCGCCGTGCGCAACGCCATCTCGGCGGCCGGGGCATCGGGCGTGCTCCAGGCCGGCTACGACGCCAACGGACACCTGATCCTCTCCACCGTCGATCAAGGCTCGAGCCAGAGCCTCCAGGTGACCGGCGGCAACGGGCTCGGTACCCTCGGCCTGTCGACGATGGCCGGCGCCACGGCCGGCGTGGACGGCGTGATCAGTGTCGACGGCACCTCCAACACGTTGACCACGGTGACCCCCGGGGGACCGGTCACCCTGAACGGCGCCGCCGGAGCACAGATCACGGGAACTCTGGTGGCGAGCTCGTCGCAGAGCCAGGTGAACAGCTCTCTGCTCACGGCCGGGTCGATCACCGCCACCAACGTCTCCACCGGCAACGGATCACTGGCGGACATCGTCTCCAACGTCAACGCCGCCAACCTGGGTGTGACGGCGTCCGCCGTCCAGACGGGTCCGGACGCGTTCCTCCTCCAGCTCTCCTCGTCCACCACCGGTACGGATTCGGCGCTGTCTGTCGACATGAACGCCTTCGCCTCGTCGTCTCTCGGCGCGTTGAACGTCGCCTCGGCGGGAAAGAACGCCGAGGTCCTCGTGGGCGGCGTCGGCGGCTACGCGTTCCAGTCCCAGACCAATACCGTGACCGGCCTCCTGCCCGGTCTCTCCGTCAACCTCCTGGCCACCAGCGCCAACCCGGTGACGGTGACCGTCTCCCCCGATGCGTCGGCCGCCACCACCGCCGTGCAGAACGTGGTCAGCGACGCCAACGCCGTGCTGTCCGACATCCAGACCAACGCCGGGTACAACTCCGAGACGAAGACCGCCGGCCCGCTCATGGGGTCGGCCGTCCTCCAGACGGTGACGAACGAGATCCAGTCGATCTTCGCCTCGATCTCCGGCTCGTCGTCGCTCGGCAACGCTCTGAACATCGGCATCACCCTGAGCAGCGGCCAGGTCCAGTTCAACACGTCGGCCTTCGAAAAGGCCTATGCGGCCAATCCGAACCAGGTGGCGGCCATGTTCACCCAGGACGGCACCTTCGCGCCGGCGTCACCGACGTACACCGGCGAGGTGTCGCTGTCCTTTGCCGGTGACACCACCCGGGCCGGTTCCTACGACGTCCAGATCAGCAACTCGGCGACCCAGGCCACCGACACCGGCGCCGTGCTGGCGGCGGGGTCGGTCTCGGCCGCCGAACAGCTCACCGTGTCGATGGGAACGAATTCGGCCAAGTACACCACCACGAGCGGAGAAACCCTCTCGTCCGTGGCCGCCGGATTGAACGCCGCCTTCGCCTCCGCCGGCATGTCGGTGTCGGCCCAGGTGGTCAACGGCGGACAGCAGGTGGTGCTCTCGTCGGACGACTACGGGAGCCAGTCGACCTTCACCGTCGCCTCCACCAATGCGGTGGCCGGATCCACCGGCCTGGCGGGCACGTTCGCCGGCACCGACGTGGCCGGCACCATCAACGGCGAGGCGGCAACGGGCAAGGGCCAGTTCCTGAACGCGCCGGCGTCGGACCCCACCCTGGCGGGCTTGTCCGTGCTGGTCACGACGCCGGGCATCTCCTCCCTGACCGACCTGGGGACCTTGACCTACCAGCCCGGCATCGCCCAGTCCCTCACGTCGCTGGCCAGCGCCATGTCCGACCCCTCCAAGGGCGAGATCACCCAGACGGTCAAGAACCTGCAGAGCCAGTCGACCGACCTGAACAGCCAGATCGCCTTCTACGCCGGCATCGTGAGCCAGGAGCAGACGATGCTGCTGAAGCAGTTCGCCAGTCTGGAGCAGACCCTCGGGACGCTCAAGAACCAGGGCTCCGCGCTGACCTCCGAGCTGGCCCAGATCTCCGCCAATGGCTTCTGAGGCCGGGCGGTCGGGAGTCAGATGACCGCCGCCCAGGCGGCGAAGTTGCAGCAGCGCTACCTCGCCGAAGCCATCGAGACCGCGGCACCGGCGGTGCGGCTGACGATGCTCTACGACGCGCTGGAACTCGATCTGCGGCGAGCCGATGCCGCCTTCGAGACCGACGACCTGGAGGCCATCAGCGACAATCTCGTCCACGCCCAGGCCATCATCCTGACGCTGCGTGACACGATCAAGCCGGAGCTGTGGGACGGGGCTCCCCGGATGATCGCCCTCTACGACTTCTTCTTCTCCGAACTTCTCGCTGCCAATCTGCACAAGGACCGGCCGCGGGCAGCGGCGGCGGCGGAGCTCATCGGCAAGGTCGGGGAGGCCTGGCGCAAGGCGGCTGAGGCCGTCGCCGTCACAGAAGACCACGTCGCAGGGGAGCGCGTCGGAGGGGAGCGCGTCGGTGGGGTGGCCTGAAGTCCTCGACGACATGGAACGCCGCCTGGCCGATGTGGACACGGAGCTGGGAACCGGCGGACCCGCGGTGCCGCCCTTCGTACTTCCCGCCGATCTCGGTCCCCTGCCGGCCGATCTGCGACAGCGGGCGACCCGTGCGCTACGACAGACGCAGGCCAAGCAGGCTGAGGTGGAGGCGGCGCGTGACCGGATCGCCGATGCGCTGCGTCAGGGTCGGGTCGTCACCCGGGAGCCTGCCGCCTACCTCGACACCTGGATCTGACCTACAGCACTACGTCGATGCCGCGGCGCCACGAGTAGCCGTCGTCCGACTCACCTCGGTAGCGGGCGATCGAATCGACCGTCCGCGCCGGGCCGAGCTCGCCCTCGGGGCCGTTCACGGCGTCGGTCCGGGGGCGACGCCGCCTCTCGCGCAGACGACGTCGCTCACGTCGGCGCAGAGCGGCGGGGCCGTTGTCATGGGTCTGGTCGTAGGCGGTGATGACCTCAGCGAGAAGCCCGTAGGACCGCTCCACGAGCGCGATGGCTTCGAAGTCGGATGTGGTGCTCTGTGCTTTGGCCAGGAGCTTGGCGGCCGTCCGAACCATCTCGCGGCTCATGGCGTCCTTTCCTGCGACATCCCTGCCGACCCTCTCTTTCTACGTTTCCACAGCCGGATCCTCTGAGAGGCGGCGTGACCGTCTGTTGGGCCGTTGTTGGGGTAGATGGTGCGCTCGTCGGCCGATGCACAACGGGTGAACGACGACGTGAACGGGGGGCCACGGTCGCGGACCGCCATCGTCATGGATGAGCTGCTGTCGCGTGGTCCGGTCATCGGGCAATGGCGCCGGCCCGGCGCCACGGGAGCGGCGGGGCCGTGGATGACCGTCCGGCAGGTCCTCGCCGCCACGGCTCCGTCGATCCTCGAGGCCCACCTGACGTGGCTCGTGGCCGAAACCCGCGGCCACCACCACCGATCGCCACAGCGGGTCCTCGTGGAGGACCAGGCCAGGATCCTCATCCGCGCCCTCGACGACGGCAACGAGGATGCCGTCGTCGCCCGGGCCCTCGAGCAACCGTGGACGGCGGACGGCGTTCCCGACGACGACGAGGCCGTCATCACCTACGCGTCGGCGCTGCGCCGGGCCACGGCGGGCCAACCCGACGACTCTCCCTATGTGGCCCTGGCCCGAAGTGCCGCCCAGGTCACGGCCGAGATCCTGGGTCGACGGGACTCGTCGACGGCGCGCAGCCGCTTCGCTTGAGGGGGAACGCCGTGCGGGCCGGTGACCACGGGCGCGGCGCCGACTACGGGCGACGCTTCGGTCTCTCCCCCGACGCCGTCCGGCCCCTGTTCGGGGAGTTCGCCCGCGGTCGGCCGCCCTGGGCCCTCCCACCGCGTGGGCTCGGGATCGACACGGTGCCACAGGCCCTGGCCGTCTACGAACCGGGTCTCTCCACCCCGCAGCGACTCCTGGCCCGGCTGGGGACGAGCCGCACCGTGACGTTCGGCCTGCCCCCCCGGCCCATGAGCACGAAGGGCCTCGCCGCGGTGGGCGTGGGGGCCGTCGCCGGCATGATGCTGGCCCAGCCCTTCGATGCCCTGACCTTCGTCGCCCCCCTCTACGGCCTGGTCATCGGTGCCGTGGGCGGCGGGGTCGGCTGGAGGGCGGTGAAGGGTCGCCGGGCCACCACCATCGAGGTCGAGGACTGGCGGCGCCAGCTCGAGGCCATCAGCCGCATACTCCAGAACGCCGACCGGATCGGTCAGCCGTTCGCGTCGCCCCCGGCGCTGCGGGTGGCCCTGCACTCAGCGCTCTGGCACGCCGTCCACGCCATCGACGAGCCCGGCGGCCGTGACATCATCGTCGCCTTCGACCAACAGCTCGATGCACTCCGGGTGGCTACGGAGACAACCCTCGTCGAACTCGAATCGCCGTCTATCGCCGAACGCAAAGCGGCCGTCACGCAACGGCTCGCCGACGCCGCCGGCGAGATCGAGCTGAGACTTCCCCCAATTGCCTGAGACTTCCCCAATTACATAGTCGGTTGGATAGGCGGTGCGCTGCGCCGAAGCCGGCTACGGGGCCGTCGGGTAGCGGGCAGCCGGCGACTGCATGGGAGGGGCACGTCATCCGGGGATATGTGATTGCGCCCGACCCGGCGAGCGGCTCAGATGGGTCGGCATGAAGGGCTACCAGCCGATCATGACCTTCGACGAGGACAACGCCGAGGTCTACGACGAACTCGCCCTACGCGGCGACGAGCAGGCCACCGTCGCCTTTCTCGACGAGCTGGCCCGTGGTGGTCCGGCCCTGGAACTCGCCGTGGGCACGGGCAGGATCGCCCTCCCCCTCGCCGCACGAGGCGTCCCCGTGGACGGCATCGACTTCTCCGAGGCGATGGTGGCCAAGTTGCGGCACAAGGAGGGTGGCGACCGGATCCCGGTCACCATGGGCGACTTCGCCGAGGTCGGTGTCGCCGGGACGTACCCGCTCATCTACATCGTGTTCAATTCCTTCTTCAATCTCCTCACCCAACGCGACCAGCTGCGCTGCTTCGAGAACGTCGCCTCCCACCTCACCGACGACGGCGTCTTCGTCGTCGAAGGGGGCTGTACGACAGCCTTCGTCGACGACCTCACCCACGGCCAGTACGTGAGGGTCGAAGCCATCGACGTCGATGCCGTGCGACTCGACCTGCTTCGCTTCGACCCCGCCACCCAGATGCTCTACGAGAACCACGTGTCCATCTCCGAACACGGCGTGCGTTTCAATCCGGTCGTCCAGCGGTACGTCTGGCCCAGCGAGCTCGACCTGATGGCCCACATCGCCGGGCTCCGGCTCTCACAACGGTGGGGAAGCTGGACCCGTAACGCCTTCACCTCGGCCAGCCAGAACGTCATCTCCGTCTATGCACGGTGAACGCGGTCAGAATACGTCCATGTCCCCAGAACACGGTTGGATCGCTCACACATCCGGTGACGACGCACACCTGTCTGACGAGGTGCGACAGGAGGTCGAGCAGAGAATCCGGCGGCGAGAGACGACGCGCGGTGCCCTCCTGGCCATCGTCGAGGTGCGCGTGTTCGAGCACGGCGCCGAGCCTCAGGTGTCGTTCCCCCGCCATGCCCAGCTCGGACCGGACAGTGAGCTTCCGTCTCGTGCGCTGATCGCTCCGTTTCCATGTCGACCCCTGGAATCTCCAGGGCCCCGCGCGTAGGGTCAGTGCGCATGGCACCGTGGACCACTGACGACATCCCGCTCCTGGCCAACCGCACCGCCGTGGTGACCGGAGCCAACAGCGGTCTGGGCTTCGAGACCGCCCAGGCACTGGCCGGGGCCGGTGCCCATGTGGTGCTCGCCTGCCGGGATCAGGTCAAGGGCGGCGACGCCCACGACCGCATCCGCCGAGAGGTCCCCACGGCCGATGTACAGGTCGGCCAGCTCGATCTCGCCGACCTGTCGTCAGTGCGAAAGTTCGCCTCCGAGTTCTCGAGTGAGCACGGCGGTCTGGACATCCTGGTCAACAACGCCGGAGTGATGGCGATCCCCCGTCGAGAGACGGCCGACGGATTCGAGATGCAGTTCGGCACCAACCACCTCGGCCACTTCGCCCTCACGGGGTTGTTGCTCGACAGTCTGCTGGCCCGGCCCGGCGCCCGGGTCGTCACCGTCAGCAGCGAGATGGCGAGGATGGGTCGGATCAGATTCGACGACCTCGACGGCGCGCGCCGCTACGGCAAATGGACCGCGTACGCCCAGGCCAAGCTGGCCAACCAGCTGTTCACACTCGAGCTGGACCGAAGGGTGACGGACCGGGGCCAGGATCTCGTCAGCGTGGCCGCCCACCCCGGCTATGCGGCCACCAATCTGCAGGCCGTCGGCCCGCAGATGAGCGGATCGAGCATCATGGCCAGACTCAGCGATCTGGCGAACGCGGTGGTGGCCCAGCCTGCCGCCGCCGGCGCCCTCCCGAGCCTCTACGGCGCCACCGCGCCCGGTGTCGGCGGTGCGCAGTACTTCGGACCCGACAGGCTCTTCGGGATGCGGGGCGATCCGAAACCTGTGTCGTTCGTGCGGGCGGCCAAGGACCCGGCCACGGCGCGCAGGCTGTGGGAGGTGTCGGAAGAGCGCACCGGAGTCCGCTTCGGCTCGCTCGACACCTAGGCCAACCTGTCAGTCCCCCACGAGGCCGCCATCAGCCGGACGCCACCGGTTCGAGACGCTCACCCGCGGCACAACCAGCCGCCATCAGAAATCCACGAAATGGGTGAAGGGCCGAGTATCAGGCTCCACCGTGGTCCGCAGCACCGCCCACTGGTGGAGGTCATCGGCCCGTGACACCGATTCGAGCGTCCAGCCGCGGTTGGCCACGAAGAACGACGTCGCCCGGGCGATCGCCGGAAGCTGATAGTCGTCCATGAAGATCACTCCACCGGGTCGAACGAGGCCACCCAGGTAGAAGAGGTCGACGAATACCCACTCGAACCGGTGATTCCCATCGACAAAGGCGAGGTCGAAGCTCTCACCGGCGGCGAGGAGCCGGGGAAGCACGATCTGGGACTCTTCTGGGTGATGCTCGACCACGTCGGCGACGCCCGCCTCCTCGAGGAACTGCAGGCCCAGGTTGGCGAACCTGGTTGCCTGGTAGGGGTCGATGACAACGTGGGACGGGGCGTCGTGGCCCACCGCCAGCAGACCGTCGCAGACGAACAGGGTCGCCACCGCGTATCCCAAGCCGATCTCGATCGTCCGGGCGGCGCTCTCGCGCACGACCCAGTCCCTCAGATCGTCCCCCTCGGCGGGACTGGCCGCCACCGGAAAGAGAATGTGTTCCGAGCCGTCAGACTTGGCGGTGACCGTTGCGCTACCGGTGAGTCGGGTGATCACCTCGCGGACCCGCTGCCGACGTGGCTCCACCAGAGCATGATGCCCCAAGATCAGGGCGTGTGGCGTCCTCGCAGACGGGGGCGTGGCCGCCTTCGGCCACCTCACTCAACGGGAGAGTCGACGGTCGGTCGGGAAGGCACGGCTTCGGTCGATGCGATCTCGACGCGGTCTCGTCCGTTGCGTTTGGCCGTGTAGAGCGCCCGATCTGCGCTGCGTTCGAGGTGTTCGGCGTCTCCCGCATGATCGGGGATGGTGGCCACGCCGACGCTGGCGCTGATCCGCCGATCGATGTCTGGCACGTAGATCTCGCCGATCGCCTTACGGACCTTCTCAGCGGTGTTGACGGCGCCGTCGACTGTCGTGTCGGGAAGTAGCAGGAGGAACTCCTCGCCCCCCCACCGCCCGGCAAAGTCACTGGCACGAAGAGTCGATTGGATGGCGGCTCCGACCCCGGCGAGCACTTCGTCCCCCCGACTGTGTCCGTGTTTGTCGTTGATCTGCTTGAAATTGTCCAAGTCGATCATGAGGGCCGAAAGCGGCGAGACGGTGCGGGAAGAATGAGCGACCATGCGCTTGATGGTCTCTTGAATGGCTCGGCGATTCGGGAGCCCGGTGAGGGAATCAGTTGACGCTCGCTGCTCGGCGATGGCGAGGTTGCGCAAGTTGGCGAGGACCGGCGCCGATTGACTCACCGATTCCCGGATCCGACGCTCTTCGTCGTCGGACAACGGCGAAGCATGTTCGACGAGAACCGAGCCGATCACTTCTCCACTCACGAGGAGCGGGGAGCACGTCGTCTCCCCCGGGCACGATGCACAGACCGAGCACGCCAGAAGCGGTGCGTCGGTCGCCGAGCGATGGTGGGCGCGCGCAAATCTGACGGCGAGACACGATCTCGGCTCGGCGCCGTCTAGGCTCGAGAGCAGGGCCGAGTCGACCGAGAGCTGTGTGACGGCCTCCAGGCGATCTGCGCTGTTGTTGCGGTTCAGGACGGTGACATTCACCTTCTGCAGGCTTCGCTCGACGTGGAATTTGAGCAGGTCGTGTGCTTCCTCCTCATCGGCGGTCACCTGCAGCGTGTTGGTGAACTCGAGCTGGGTCTGTTCGTAGAGGCGTTCGGAATGTCGACGACGTGCCATATCGCGCAGGGTTCGCCCCAGGTCACCGAGCTCGTCATTGCCCCGAACGTCGAGAACGTCGGTGTCCTCACCATCAGCGATATCGGCAGCAAAGCGTACGTACGACAACGTGCGAGGAAGGACGCTACGGATCAACCACAGGACCATTCCGACCCCGGCGGCGAGGGCGATCGCCAGGCTCACCAGCATCAGTTGGACGGACTGCTGATAATTCGTTTGACCGAGGCGGTAGGCAAGCGCCGCCTGGGCGTCTTCCCGGTGTATCAACGCGTTGATACTGGCGGTGGCGTCATCGAAGAGGCTGTTCACCGTCTTGGCCGCATCGGCAGACTGCGGTACCGCCAACGTGCCGCTCGCAACCAGGTCGTGGAATCGTTGCCAGTCGGCTGTGATCCTGTCGGTCGCCCGCCGCTCTACCGGATCTGCGTCGTGAGACTGACGGACGGCAGCCAAGGTCACGTCCACGCTCGGCACGATTCGAGTGACCAGCGCGGTCGTGAGCTGTGACCGATCTGGCGGAGCGGTCGTGAGGATTGTCAGCGCACTCTCATGAGCTTGATCAATTTGATTCCTCAGCTCGCCGGTGGATTCGACAGAGAGAAGGTGATCCCGGTAGAGAGCATCGGCGGTCCGTTGGCCGGCCCGCAGTCCTTGCCAGCCCACAACGGCAACGGCACCCAGGGCGGGGACAACGACGGCGAGGACAAGGAAGAAACGAACGCTGAGAGTGATACCCCGCTTGGTAGACGCATAGCGAAAAGGGGCAGGAGAATCTGATCGGGGCACCATCTGCTCCATCGGCAAATCCCCCCAACGGGTTGAATCTGCCCGACCGGCGATCACGACTGAAGAACCGGGGGTCCAGGGCGACGGACCGCCGTGTGGTGGGAGCCGTTCTATGCCCGGGGAGATAGGTTTGGCGTGTGACCGACGAGTTCTCGCTGTTCGCGGGGTCCGCCAGCCGCAAGCTCGGGGAGGACATCGCCCGCTATCTCGACTGTCCGTTGGGGGCAGGTGAGACGCTCCGGTTCTCCGAGGGCAACCTGTTTGTCCGGGTGCTCGAGAACGTCCGGGGTCGTGACGTGTTCCTCGTCCAGGGAACCGCCTTCCCCGCCAACGACAACTTCATGGAGTTGATCTTCTGGATTGATGCGTTCAAGCGCGCCAGCGCCGCGTCCGTCACCGCCGTCATCCCGTACTTCAGTTATGCCAAGGGTGACAAGAAGGACGAGCCGCGAGTGTCGATTCGAGCTCGAGTCTGTGCGGACGCCATCGAGGCCTCCGGTGTCGATCGCGTCGTCACTCTCGACCTTCACGCCCCCCAGGTTCAGGGCTTCTTCAAGGTCCCCGTCGACGACCTCTATGCGCTTCCTGTGCTGTGTGACGCGGTCGCCGCCAAGGCCCTTCCGAACCTCGTGGTCGTCGCTCCGGACGCGGGGTTCGCCAAGAAAGCCCGCCAGTGGTCTGAGCGACTCAACGCTCCTCTTGCCATCGCCGACAAACGCCGAGTGGACCACTCGGAGTCAGCGGAAGTCGTCGAGCTGATCGGATCCGTGGAAGGGCGGACCGCCCTGATCGTCGATGACTTCACCATCTCGGCGGGCACTCTCGTCGACGCCGCACGGGTGCTGATCGAACGAGGCGCCACGTCGGTGTACGCAGCGGTGAGCCACGGTCTGCTCGCGGGACCCGCTATCGAGAGGCTCGATGCCAGTCCCATCGAACGACTCTTCATGACCGACAGCGTCGAGACCCAGCCTGTCGAGCTGCCGTCCAAAGTGGAGGTGGTCTCGGTCGCCGGACTCTTCGGCGAGGCCATCCGGAGAATCGCCCGCCGCGAGAGCATCTCCGTGCTCTTCACGTAGGGACGTCGGCCGGTCACCGGTCAGACGTCACCGCACGGAGCACCGCCTTTGATCTCGGTGAGCGGCGCCGACGGGGTGGACTCGAAGAAACCGAGGAAGAGCCGGTGGCCGGCGGTCGTCCCGGACTCGACGATGGCCCCGCCCTGTTCCTCGGTGAACGCACGGGGAGGATAGAGAGGCCGCACGCGGGCGAGCGTCATCCCCAACGTGGCCCCGGTGGCCGTCGTGAGGCGTGGCTGAGGTTGTCCCGATGGTCGGCGTTCGGTGCCGAGAGCGGGGAACCCGCCTTTGTCGTAGCGGTAGCCGACGAAGGCGCCGTCGGAGAATTCCACTGACAGGTCGCCCCATTCCACCTCGGTGCGACCAGGACAGACACCGGCCGCCGTGCCCGTGGAGCGTCCCAGATACTGGTCCGCCGTGGTCACCGCGACCGCCCTCGGTGCTCCTACGGCGATGATCCCCACTCCGTCCGCGCCGAGAACAAGGTTCCCGGTGGGAAGAACCGTCCCCGGTCCGATGATCCCGTCGCGACCCAGACCACGCACAAAGTCAACAGCGAAGAGTGCTTGCCCGGCGCCGGCACACGGGGCCGGCGTGAATCCGGAGGGGGAGATCGACGCGTTGGGCACGGTCAGCGCCGACGGCCAGCCGGAGAACCGGATCTCGAACCGGATCCTCCCCGGACGCGGCCCGCACCACGTCCAGTCCAACTGGACGATGGCTTGGGGGAGCACCCCGCCGGGCGAGAGGACAATGGGGTTCGCAGGCGGTGCCCAGTCCGGGGCCCGGTGGAAGGTCGATTCGCTGAGCCCGAGGACGTTCCCGGCCCCGTCGACCACGACGACGTGCGGCTGCCCGGCCAGGGAGCAGGCCCGGGCGGTGGTGTCGGTCAGCCTGATCGCCCCCAGGTCGGTGCCCGACTGGTTGAAGGTCACGGTAGCGGTCAATTGGCGGGCCGAGCATGGACCCGATGCGGCCAGGGTGGTGGGCGACGACCCCGGCGTCGGCTGGGTGACGGGGACCGGGTTGGGACCGATCTGCGCGCTCGCGCGGCCCGTAGACGACGGCGAGGACGATCGCGCCGGCCAGGGCCACGGACCCGAACAGGACGGCGAGCCGGCGCCGTCGCGGACGCGCCCGATGGTGACCCCGGGCTTGAGGCCGTCCGGGTGTGAACGCGGGGACGACGACCTGCTCGCTCACGTCGCGCACGAAATCCCGGAGAAGCCCGCCTATCGGATCGATGTGCCGGTCGTCATCCACGGGGAGCCTCCTCCACGCCGAGCGAGCGCTGCAGCGTGTCGCGCCCGCGAGAGAGCCACGACTTCACCGTGCCTTCGGGTGCTCCCATCTCCCGGGCGACGTCGGCCACCGGCAGACCCACCACGTGATGGAGCAGAAGGGCCTGGCGGTGTCGAACCGGGAGCGCCTCCAGCGCCTTCAGCATGTCGTGTCGGGTCACCGGATCGTCCTCCGGAGCCGTTCGAGCGCTGTCGCCGAGGGGTCGGAGCCGGCGCAGGCGGCGCCAGCGGCTGATGGCCAGATTGATGGCCACGCGTCGCACCCAGGCCTCGGGGCTCCCGTGGGTGCTGAGGGAGTCCCACTGCTTCCAGAGCCGACCGAACGCCTCCTGGACGGCATCCTCCGCCGCGTCGCGGTTGGCGGTGACCATGGTGACCTGTCCCACCAGGCGCCCGAAGGACGAGGCGTAGAGGTCGGTGAAGTTCGTCGTAGGCACCCAAGCGTCCTCGATCTGCCATCCTGCGGCCATACCGCACGGGCTCTATACGCCCGGACGGCCGATCAGGTTGCAATCGACCTCGGAAATTTCTGGATCCCCTGGCGGGGATGACCGGACACCCAGCGGGGACGGCACCCCCCGCCTCGACTGATCAGCCGGCGGATATGCGCAGATTCTTGCCCCACACAGGAGGAACGGAGATCGGGGGTTAAAGCTTCCTGCACTTGATCGCCGTGCCGTAGGCGCAGATTTCGGTCCAGTTCCCGCCCATCTCCGACGTGTCGAAGCGCATCGCCAAGATAGCGTCGGCGCCCTTGGCCTCGGCCTCCTGCACCATTCGCTCGGTTACCTCCGTACGACTGGCAATGAGGTTCTTGGTCATGCCTTTGAGTTCGCCACCGGCGAGGGACTTGAAGGACGCTCCGATCTGGGAGCCGACGTTCCGGCTACGGACGGTCAGGCCGAATACTTCACCCAGAACATCAGTGACCTCGTAGCCGGGCAGGTCGTTCATGGTGGAGATCAGCATTTCAGCCTCCGATCGTCGGTGCGACGGAAAGCCACGCTACCTTTCCTCGTCACTGAAAGACGTGCCAGGATCTTTCTCCCGATCCTCACGGGAGCGTCGCGATATCCGCCGCCCAGTGGATTGCCAGTGGTCGGAACCCGCCAGGCAGTTGCCCTGGCGCCCTAGCTTCAATACTTCGTCGGTCAGTCGTACCGCATCCGGGCCAGCGGGAGAAACGCTTGCCCGCCCTATGGGTGCCCCATGCTCGACAGGCTTGCTTGCCATTGTTGGACGACGCTTGAGCTGCACACGCTGGTCGGCTGCTCACCGGTCACCTCGCAGATCTCGGCAACAAGCTGCTCAGCGCCACCTTCGATGGACTGCGCCACGGTTGAACTGGGATTGTTCAAATCACTCGCTATCTGTGTCCAAGACATACCCTGGATCACTTGCGGGTCGGCAAAGGAAGAGGCGTTGTCCCACATGTTGGCCACGTCCACGAACGGGACTCCGTATTGACAGTTCGGGTTCTGCTGGGCCAACAAAGCCTGCTGTGCGGACGAGAGGTCCTGCAACGTTGACCAAGGGAAGCCGTCGCACACACCGCCCGGGCCCGTATCGGTCGGTGACGCTGGCTGGTTCGTGTAGCCCTCGACGGGGACGAATGTCACGTAGGGGCTGCTGTAGCGGGCGCCGTAGAAGCTGAACGTGTTCGTCCCCGGGAAGATATCGATGCTCGACGACACGCTGAGCGGTAGGGGCGAGAACTGACCGAACTGGGACAGCGCCAGCACCATTGACCACCGGTCGACGGCGCAGTAAGGGCATCCTTCAGCGCCGAAATAAAAGACCTCGGGCTCACCGTTGACGGTCAACGGTGAGCCGGAAGCCGGCGTGACGAAATTGTTAGGGCCTTCGACCGGTGACTGCAACGCATACTCGGCGGCCTGTCCGATCGTGGACGTAGGCACCGTCGTCACGTCCTTGGTGATCTTTGTACCGAGTTTCCCGTACGCCGAATCCCACTGCGATTGGTAGCTGCTGATCTTGGCGGGAGAGCGCGAGCCGAAGGGGGGCCCGGTATGTGGCGAGGGCCTCATACCGTTGGCGTCGCGGGCTATAGCGTGGTCGGCGTCAACGATCGCGCCCCCGGCGGCGAGCAATGTCGAGTTCGGGACCGTCGGATCGGACAGAATGCTCACAAGGTCCCGAGCCGCCGCCTCCGTAGCCGTGAAGACCGTGTCCCCGTAAGGCGGGGGGACGGGGAGGCTGACGCCGTTCAAATCTGCCCAGAGAGAACTCAAGCTGGAGCCCCCCGGGCTGTTATCGGGAATCGCAGTACCCAGCTTGAAAATGGCATCAGTGAGCGCAGCTCGGGCCGGCGCATCTGCGTTGGCGGTCACGGCGGAAAGCTGGGACTCCACCTGGGCCAGCGCGATGGCCGGTGGCGTCGACGACGGTGCGGCGGACCCTGTCGTCGGTTGAAGGACCACCGTGACCAGGAACGCCGCGCCGAGCGCACCCAGCGATCGCAACACAAGGATCCTGCGCTTCTTTGGGCTCATGAACGCCCGCACCCGGGTTGCCAGGATTTTGTCGCCCATTACGGGACTCCTTCCGCATCGAAGCGGAGCAGAACTGGCAGTGGCCCAAAAAAGGACCGCCGGTTCACGGTCCCGCTCCGTTTCCCCCTTGCAGTGCCTCCAGGTCTGATCCTCCGGATCGGGCCGGGACAGCTGGCCGGAGGCTAGACGTGGCGAACGACCGCCGCAACTGATTGAACCGGCGGCAGTAGGCGCTGCTCTCGTCCGCTACTGGGGGAACCGATCGCAAGAAGTAGATACAGCACTTACTCTTAGCATCACCACGCCGGTTCAGGTCCCAGGCGAGGGAGCCGCCATGTGTTCGGATCACGGTATGTCTCGGCCGTTTGTGGTCGCTCCCCCGCCCGTCGGGGACGCGGCCGATGCCGGAGACACCATCGCGCTCGTACCGGTCGACTCGGTGGCCATCACGACCGTCTGTGACAACACGATCGATGTCTTCCTCCCCGACCAAGGGCCGGCTCATCGCCTGCTCGGCCGCATCGGTGAGGTACCTACGGTGTCCGCGTCCATCCTCGAGGAGGGCAAGGTCCTCGACGTGCCTCACGCCCAACATGGGTTCTCCCTCCACGTCGCCGTGAACAAAGGCGGCGTGGTGCACCGGATCCTCTTTGACGCCGGTATCACGCCCGACGGGTGCCGGGAGAATCTCGCCCGTCTCGACCTCGCCCCCGTCGACCTGGAGGCCATCGTCCTGAGCCACGGCCACTTCGACCACACCACCGGGCTCTCCGGCCTGGCCCAGGCACTCGGTCGGGTCGAGCTGCCCGTGGTGCTCCACCCGGAGTTCTGGACCCGCCGGCGTATCGCCCTCCCCGGGCGCGATCCCCTGGAGCTGCCGACGACGAGCCGGCGGGCGTTGTCCGACGCCGGCTTCGAGATCATCGAGGACCGCCGGCCCTCGTTTCTCTTCGACGGCTCGGTGCTGGTGACGGGAGAAGTGGACCGGACATCGACCTTCGAGACGGGCTTTCCGATCCACCAGGCGTATCGCGACCAGTCCTGGGAGCCGGACCCCCTCATCCTCGACGACCAGGCGCTCGTGATGCACGTCGCCGGCAAAGGTCTGGTCATCCTGACCGGATGCGGACACTCGGGGATCGTGAACATCTGCCGATACGCACGCCGTTTGACCGGCGTCGACCGGATCTACGCGGTGATCGGGGGATTCCATCTGAGCGGTCCGCTCTTCGAGCCGATCATCGGGGCCACCTGCGATGCACTCACCGAGTTGGCTCCCGAGGTCATCGTCCCCGCGCACTGCACGGGGTGGAAGGCCACCCACGCCCTTGCCGCCCGTCTGCCCGGAAGCTTCATCCAGAACTCGGTGGGCACCACCTTCGACCTGGAAGCGCCCCAGCTCACGTGACCATGTGACGCCGGCGTGCTGCCCTGCCCCGACTCTTGGTCGTGGCGACATGCCCCTGCCGTGCCGCCCGACATGTACCGGAGCGTCGGGGTCCCTCGACGCAAGACATGCTCCGCCCTGTACCCTGGGGCCGGCCTGGAGAACAGGCGCTCCGGCCAGGTGAAAGGAAGCGATCATGATCGGTGTGAACGTGACGTTCGAGTCCGGCGGGGACTTCGATCGTGACCGGGTGATCGACGTGGCCAGGAAGGCGCGTGGCATGTTCGAGGGAATGCCCGGCCTCCGCTTCAAGTTCTTCACCGTCGACGAAAAGCAGCAGCGGGCGGTGAACTTCTACATCTGGGAATCACGACAGGCAGCCGACGAGTTCTTCACAGACGAGTTGCGGGAACGGGTCACGGGTCTCTACGGAGTCGGCCCCCGCATCGACTTCGTGGAGATCGCCGAGGTCGTCGACGCCCCGGAGTAGGGCTCCGTCGCCCGGTGCGGCGCCGACTCAGGCCACGAGGGCGCTCGTCGGTCGCTGGTGGACCTTGCCCGAGGACTTCACGACGCTGGGCAGGGTGAAGACGAAGGCGAGGACCCGGGCCACCGCCACGTAGAGCTCTCGCGGGACGTACGCGTCGATCTCGCAGGCGGCGTAGATGGCCTGGGCCAGCGGGCGGTCCTCGACGATCGGCACGCCGTGCTTCTGCGCCTCGGCTCGTATCCGCAGTGCCAGCTCGTCGGAGCCCTTGGCCACGACCTGGGGGGCATGACCATGGCCGGCCTGGTAGCGCAAGGCCACGGCGTAGTGGGTGGGGTTGGTCACGACCACGTCGGCGCCGGCCACGGCGGCCATCATCCGGGCCCGGCTGAGCCGCATCTGCTTGCGGCGCACCTCGCGCTTGATCAAGGGGTCGCCGTCGGACTGACGGGCCTCGTCCTTCACCTCCCGCTTGGTCATCTTGAGGCTCTTATTGTGCCGGTGACGCTGGACGGCGTAGTCACCGAAGGCGAGGAGGAGGCCGATGAGCGCGACGTCGCGAACGAGGCCGAGCATGACCGAACCGGCATAAGAGACGACCGGGGTCATGTCGACGGGTTGCGTGCCGACGAGCTTGCCACCGAGCCCGAAGAGGACCTTTCTGGCGATCAGGACGAGTACGGCGATCTTCAGGGCCTGCTTCAGGAGCTGCCATAACGACTGGGTGGAGAACAGCCGTTTGATCCCGGCTACCGGATTGACCCGGCTGAATTTGGGCTTGGCCGCCTCCAGCGAGAAGAGGCCACCGGTCTGGACCACGTCGGCCAGCACGCCGAGAACGGCGAAGGCACCGGCGACGGGCAGCACCAGGGTCACAACGTCGGCCAGTCCGGCCTGGAGGACGCCCAGGGCTCCGGGGACACTGGGGGCCGTCATGACATGCGAGACCCGACCGAAGAGGTCGGTGAGGCGGGACTCGCCCGTCCGCAGGAGGACGGGGACGAGCATGGTGCCGGCCAGCGCCACGATCCAGCTCGACACTTCCTTCGAGGTGGCGACCTGACCTTTTCTCCGCGCCTTCTGCCTGCGCTTGGCAGAAGGCTTTTCGGTTTTGTCGTCGTTCTTGCCCATGGGTCTGACGCGGCTCCGTCAGTGGTGCCCGAGGAGGACACCGGTGTCCTGCAGGGCGCGATCGACCAGGTTGGCGACATAGCCCGGGAGGACCTTGATGCCGATGGCCACGAAGAGGAGCGACATCATGGCCTGGACGGGGAAGCCGAGGATCCAGACGTTGATCTGGGGAGCCGCCTTCGAGAGCATGGCCAGGCTGATCTGGGTGGCGAACAGCACCACGATCAGCGGCGCCGCGATCTCGAGAGTGGCGGTGAAGAACGTGGCCAGGTCAGCCGAGAGGACGTTGGACGCGGTGGCCGACGACGAGAGGGTCAGTCCGGAGGCTCCGAACGACGTCTCGAAGCCCCGGACGAGGAGGAGCTCGCCGTTGGTGACGAAGAGAAGGACCATCCCCACCTGTTCGTAGAACTGGCCGATCATGGGGGTCTGGTTCTCCGAGAGCGGGTCGACGGCGGGCGGCAGGTTGAGTCCACCGAAGAGGTCGATCATCCCCCCGGCGGCCGTGACGGCACTCAGGAGGACGAGAACGCACAGGCCGAGAGCCGCTCCGGTGAAGATCTGGAGAACCACGGCACCGACGAGTCCGGCGGTGTCGGTGGGGATGTGATTCTGGGCGATCTGAGGAACGGCCAGGATGGCGAGCCCCCCGGCGATCCCGACGAGCGCCACCCGGGGCACGACGTGGCGGTTCGAGAAGGGTGGGACCACGACGAGCCACGCCAGTCCCCGGATGAAGGCCAGGAAGAACGCCAGGAGCCACTGCGGGTCGACATTCAGGTCCACAGGGGGCTCCCGCCACTCAACTGCCGAGGAGGGTGGTCACCTGGCCGAACAGCTGTTGGACGTAGTCGGTGAACTGACCGAGCATCCAGTGTCCGGCGATCATGAACACCAGTGCGATTCCCACCAACTTGGGAACGAAGGTGAGCGTCACCTCCTGGATCTGGGTGACCGATTGGAACAACGAGACCACCAGACCGATGACGAGGCTGGTGAGCAGGATGGGCAGCGCCAGCTTGGCCGTCATCGTCATCGCGCCGGCGGCGATGTTCATGAGGTGGCCCTCGTTCACCGGAAGCTGACCACCAGCGAGTGGGTGACGAGCACCCAACCGTTCACCATGACGAACAGGAGAAGCTTGAACGGGAGGGAGACCAAGGTGGGCGGAAGCATCACCACACCCATCGACATCAGCGTCGACGCCACGACGAGATCGATGATGAGAAAGGGGATGAAGATGACGAAGCCGATGATGAATCCGCTCTTCAATTCGGAGAGCAGAAACGCGGGGATGATGGCTCCGAGCGACGCGTTTTGCGGAGTGGCGGGATGCTCCTTGTCCACCGCCGTCGTGAGGGCCAGTTCCTCGTTGCCCGTCTGCTTGAGCATCCACGTCTTCAGCGGCTTCTGGGCCGAGTCATAGGCCTGGCTAATCGTCTCCTTGCCGTGCAGATACGGCTGGAGCGCGTCGTGGTTCATCTGGTTGAGGGTGGGCGCCATGATGAAGAGGCTGAAGATGAGCGCCAATCCGGCGATGACCTGGTTCGGTGGGGTCGACTGCAGCCCGAGCGCCTGACGGGTGAGCCCCAGGACGATCACGATGCGGGTGAAACCGGTGAGCAGGATCAACAGCGACGGGGCGACGGCGAGCAGGGTGAGGGCGACGATGACGAGAACGCTCGTCGACGGCTTGGAGAGGCTGTTGCCGAGATTGATGTTGATCGAGGATCCCGCAGCCAGCAGAGGGTTCATGATGTCTGGTTCAGGCTCGGCGCACGGTGCGGACGCGCATCTGCTCGATGGCCGACTTCCACACCGGGAGGGACTCGTCGGCGCACGCCCCCGGTCGGTTCCCACCGCGCAGGAGCTGGAGCCCACCCTGATCATCGTCGTTGCGTTGGGCCGGAGCGATGTCCTCGGTCTCGACCTGTCCGAGCAACGTGACCTGGCGCTGGGTGACCCCGAGGAGGTAGGTCTGCCGCCCCGCCGCCACCATCGCCACCTGGACGCCCTTGCCCAGACTCTGGCGCCCCACGACGGCGACGCCGTGCGGTCGGGGGCCGTGACCCAGTGTCCGTCGGCCCCGGCCCTGGACGAACTTCGACGCCAGCTTGATCAAGACGACGATGACGACCAGCGCCACCACCATCTGGACGAGGAGAGAGGACGCCGAGACGTTCTGGGCGCCGGTCGAACCGGCGCCGGCCGCATGGTGGGCGACGGCGTAGTGGGCGAGGGCGTCGTGGGCGAGGGCGGGGGTCCCCGACAACCGGGGCACGGTCGTCAGGCTCCCCGGGTGTCGTCGGTACCGCTGTCGATGGCGGTGATCCGGACACCGAGCTCGTCGTCGACCACCACCACCTCCCCGTGGGCCAACAGAGTGCTGTTGACGAAGACGTCGACGGGGGATCCGACGTGCCGGTCCAACTCGACGACGCTGCCCGGGCGGAGACTCAACAGGTCCTTCATCAGCAGGCGGGTCCGGCCCAACTCGACCGTGACGGCCAGCTCGACATTGCTGAGCGTCTCCAGGGGCCGCATACTGAGGCGCCCCGCATCGGGGTCGGGCGCCGGGGCCGCGACAGGCTGGGCGGCGACCGGCTGGGCGGCAACCGACTGGGCGCCGACCTCATCGACCGACTGCTCGGCGATGACGCCGGCGTTGATGCTCTCGTCGTTCACTTCTCCTCCGTCTGTGTTGTCCGCGTCGTCACGATGTGATGACGATGTCCTTCATGTGTCGGTCTGTTCATGTGTCGGTGACCATGCATGCGATCGACTTGCCCCGACTGGTGGGGACGACGTCGCAGTAGTGGGCGCCCCCGACGCTCAGGACGATCGGGAGGTCCCGGGCCCGGTGCAGGGGGACGACGTCACCGGGGACGAGACTGAGGAGCTCCTCGGGAGAAAGGAGGACCTCGGGCCAATGGACACGAATCTCCACGTCGGTGGCGTGGAGCCGTTCCCGCAGGCGCGTGGGGGCGGCGCCGGCCTCCTCGGCGATCTCGACCTTGTCGAAACGCTCGATGGCGTCGAGGATGGGAAGGAGCACGACGAGGGGCATGCAGATGCTGGCCGACTCGGTGACGGACTCGTTGAGCTCGACCTTCAGGCCGATCAGCAGGCACATCTCGCTGGGGGTCGACCCCGGCAGGAACATCCCGCTCGACACCGACGAGATCGCCCCCAGGGTGATGGCCATGGCCGGGGCGAAAGCCGGAGGCAGTTCGGAGAGCAAGGCGTGGGCGACTTCGGTGACCAGGCGCTGCTCGATCTCGGTCAGCGACCGCTCGGGGACGCGACCACCGCCGGTGCCGCCCAGGCGGGTCTCGACCAGGGTCATGGCCAGAGACAGGGGGAGATGAAGGATGATCCGTCCCCCGGTGGGAACGACGTTGGCACCGGTGAGGAAGGTCGGATCGGGGAGGCTGTTTACATACTCCTCCCATCGGTGCTGCTCGAGCTCGCCGATGTCGACCTTGACCGGCGTCCGCAGCATGCTGGTGAGCGACCCCGCCACGCGGTGGGTCAGGACCTCGAGGATCGGCTGGAGGAGCCGGATGCGCGCCCGTTCCAGCGCGTCGCGGCGCTGGAAGTCGTAAGGCTCCACCTGTCGTTCGGAATCGGTCAGCGTCACCTGTGTCACCACGGGGTCTCGGGCCGATCCGTGGCCGAAGGGTCCGCACGCCGTCCTGGCGCCGACAAAACCATCGACGCCGCCGCAAGCAAGCTTGAGCCATTGGCGCCGACAAGAACGTGATCTCCACTGTCCGGAGCGAGCGTCGAGACACCCACCACCGTCGGTGAAGACAGCGCCCTGCCGGCGACGACGTACTGCCGGCAGGGCGCTGTGGAGCTACTGCATCTGCACCAGGGACTGAAGTGCCGCCGAGGTGGTGCTCACCACCTTGGTGTCGGCCTGGTACGCCTCCTGCGCCTGGATCATGTTGGTCAATTCGGTGGCGAGATCGACGTTGGAACCTTCGAGCGCTCCCCCGAGCAGGGTGCCGCGCCCACCGGTCCCGGCCGTTCCGATAGCGGCCTGGCCCGAGTTCGCCGAGGCGGAGTACATGAGGTTGCCGTCGTCGACGAGACCAGGGGGGTTGGAGAACGTGGCCAGCGCCAACCGGGCGATCGGCTCGGTGAGGCCGTTGGAGAAGGCACCACTGATGACCCCGTCGCCGCCGATGGTGAAGCTCTCGAGGGTTCCGGCCGAGTTGCCGTTCTGCGAAGCCAGCTGTGCCGTCTGCTCGCCACCGAACTGCGTGACGGCGTTGATCGAACCCGGGGCGGCGAACTTGATATTCCAGGTGTCGCCGCTCGGGAATGTGTAGCCGGGTGGCATGGTGGTGACGGGCAGGGAATAGGACCCGTCCGAGTTGGCCGTGACACCCGTGATGCTGGCGATCTGACCGGTCGTGGCGCTGAAGGCGACCGTCGGGGCCGTGGACCACAGGTTGGCCGTCCCCGCTCCGTTGGGCACGGTGCCCTGAACTTGCCACGAGTTGGCCGTTCCGGCCACGGCGCTGAACGTGAGCGTGACCGGGATGGTGTTGCCGAGCGAGTCGTAGCCGTTCAGTGTCGTGGTGACCACCGGCGGAGTACCGCTGCCGCTCCACGCCGGGAGGTTCCCGGCCATGACGAACGAGCTGGTCGCTTGTGCGGCCATCACCTGGCCGTTGGGGATGTTGACCACCCCGACGGGGGCGTTCGTGTTGATGACCCCCTGCCCGGTGGCCTGCCAGCCCTGGATGAGCGCTCCGGTGGGGGTGGCCAGATCACCGTTGGCGTCGAGGGTGAGATTGCCGGCCCGCGTGTAGTACTGCTGGCCGTTGCGATCGGCGATCAGGAAGCCGGCGCCCTGGATGGCCACATCGGTCGGTTGGTTCGTCTGTTGGATGGCCCCCTGCGACTGATCGTTGGTGACGGCTCCGACCCGGACGCCGGCACCCACCGCGATGGGATCGATGCCGGCGGACTGCCCGGCGGAGGGCGCGGACGCCCCGGCGATCTGTTCGGCGAGGAGGTCGGTGAAGACAGGGTCTTCGGCCTTGTATCCGGTCGTGTCGGAGTTGGCGAGGTTGTTGCCGATCACGTCGAGGTACGTCTGATTGGCCTCGATCCCGGAAACGGCGGCGATGAGCGACTGCTCCATTTGATCCTGTCCTTCCTTATGGGTTTGTACGACCCTTGTGGGCTGTACGACGAGATGATCTCGGTGCTGGTTGGTCTCGGTGCTGGTTGGTCTCGGTGCTGGTTGGTCTCGGTGCTGGTTGGTCTCGGTGCTGGTTGGTCTCGGTGCTGGTTGGTCTCGGTGCTGGTTGGTCTCGGTGCTGGTTGGTCTGGGTGCTGGTTGGTCTGGGTGCTCGTTGGTCTGGGCCCTACGAACCGGATGGGCTCGATTTGCTGACAGATGTGACATTGGTGAGCGACAAGTTCTGGGCCGTGCCATTGGCCGGTTGGACCTCGAGCGTCGGCGCCCCGGACGAGCTGAGCAGGACACCGGTGACCTGACCGGTGATCGACGATCCCTCGGCCCCGGCCCCCGTCACCGTCATACCGATCATCGAGTCGGCTGCCACCGTCTGCTCTTCAGCCGAGAGTGACGATTGAGACTGGACGGCCGTGAGTTGGGCGATCTCGGTCATGAACGACGTCGGATCGGTTGGGCTGGTGGGGTCCTGGTTCTCCAGCTGAGCCACGAGCAGCTGGAGGAACGTCTGGGAATTGTCCAGCTGGTTCAGGCCGCTCGCGCTGGACGGGCCCGACGCACCGGCGGCGCCGGCTCCCGACGAACCGGTCACTCCCGGGATCATGGTCATGAGTTCTCTCCCGTCCTCATTCGTGTCCTCCTTACAGGTGAAGATCGATGTGGCCTTGGCGCGCGACGGCCACCGCCGTGGCGGCGGAGGTGGCGTCACCGTTCCCTACGTCGTCGGCCGACACACCGTCGGGCGCCATCCCCCGCGGGGCAAATCCCGGCCGGCCCTGCTGACCCTCGTTCGAGAGCAGGACGTTGGCCGACGAACCGTCCCCGCTGAGCTCGTGTTTGAGCAACGGGAGCGCTTGACGCAAGGCGTCATGGGCCTGGTCGTTGTCCGTTCCCAGCTGGACGACGACCTGTCCGGCGCTCACGGTGACGGTTGCCTTCACGGTCCCGAGACCCTCGGGCTCGAGGCCGATGGTGACTTCGTGCGTGCCGTCCTCCGACGAGCGCAGGGGGGCGAGAAGCGTGATGACCTGTTGCGCCGGTGTCGGGGGCGGCTCCGGTACGGCGCCGGTGGACGCCGGGACGCTCGAGGGGGGAGCCAGGGCGACGGTGGCCGGCACGTTCGCCGCCGACGCCGGAGTGGTGACGCCGAGGACCTGGGGACCAGCGCCTGTGCTTTGAGCGGTGACGGTCGTTGCGTCAGCGGAGGACGGGGACGCCTGGCCGTTTCCGTGCGCCGCCGGTGTCGCCAGGGCCGTGCCCTGGCCGTCGGCGGGTGTTGCCACGAACGGTTGGGGTGTGCCCGACCCCGATATTCGCCACGGCGACGCGGCCGGGACAAAGGGTCCCGCCGGTGCTGTGCCCCCCGGAGTCAGGACCGACTGCGATGGGGCCAACGGTGATGGGTCCGACGGTGATGGGGCCGCTGGCGAAGGGGCCGCTGGTGACGCTGATTGTGACGGGGACGCCGCGGTGGCGGTGTCCGACGGAACACCAAGATCGGTGGGTGCCGGGAGGACGGCGACGGAACTCGACGAGTCGGAGGAGCCGCCACCCTGCGACGGCTCGAGCCCGGGCGCTGCGGCGTCGGCCGTCGATGGCACCGGGGTCGCCGGTACGTGGGACGCCGCCGCGTCACCGACGGAGGAGGCGGTGCCCGGCGCGGTGCCGCCCGAGGCGACCGGTGGCGCGCCGGGGGCACCCGGGCCGTCGGTCGGGCCGGACCCGCTCGGCTCCCCCGTCGATGCGGACGTCGAGCGACCGGGCTCCACGGCGGTGGGAGCGGCCGATGTGGCCGGGGTGGCGGCTGATACCGGAGTCGGGGAAGGCGCGGTGTGGTCGGCCTGCGGACGGGAAGACTCGTCTGTGGACGCGGAGGCCTCGGCCGATCGGCCGGACCGGCGCTTCGGGGCCTCGGGAGGTGCCGAGACGACGGCCGACAGGGTTGTGCCGAAGTCGCCACCGGTATCCGCGGTCGCCTGTGGCTTCCGATCGACGCGGGACTCGTCGGAGGTGACAGCGGTGAGCAGGGCGCTGTCGACGGGGCTCACAACGTTGCTCCGAGCATGCCGAGGATGTCGCTCACATAGGCGGTCGTCTCGGCGTAGGGGGGGACGCCGCCGTACTGGGCGACCGCCCCGGGGCCGGCGTTGTAGGCGGCGAGAGCCAGGGGGACGGACCCGTTGTACTGCTGGAGGTAGCCGCCGAGCATCTGCGCGGCCCCGTCGATGGCTTGCGCGGGGTCGTAGGCGTTGACCCCCAGGCCCGACGCCGTTGACGGCATCAGTTGCATCAAGCCCTCGGCTCCGGCGGAGCTGACGGCGTTGGGGTCGTAACCCGACTCCTGCTTGGCCACCGCCGCGAGCAGGGAGGCGGGCACGCCGGACTGTGCCGACGCCGACTCGAACAGCGGGATCAGGTTGTCGGGGACGCCGAGACTCGCCGGGATAGCACCGGGCAACGTCGACTCCGAGGTGGACGTGGGGTTCGTGCCCGCGGCGTCGGGTAGGACGCGGCGGATGGCGGTCGGCTGGCCCACAGGCTGGATCTGGACATCAGTGCCGGTATGAGGCGCGTCGATCATCTGTCCGTTGCCGATGTAGATCCCGACGTGTCCGGGACCGCTCACACCGGGCTCGAAGAAGACGAGATCACCCGGCTGGGCATCGGCGACGGTGTCCACCGGGGTTCCCACCGTGACCTGCTCCTCGCTGGTCCGGGGAAGGGTGATCCCGAGATCGCCGTAGACGTGTTGGACGAGCCCCGAACAGTCGAAGCCGGTGGTGGGGCTGGTCCCACCCCACTGGTACGGGACACCGAGATATTGCTCGGCGTCGGCCACGACCGATGCGCCGGTCGCGCCGCCGGTAGTGGTCGCGCCCGCCGAGCCGTCGACACCGGGGCTGGTCAGCCCGAGGAGGCTGGCCGAGGGGGTGACGGCGACGGAGGAGGGCACCGCCTGGGCCGACGGATCGGTCGCCGCCGTGAGCACACTGTTGACATTGGCCAGGACGTCGGCGAACTCGCCAGTCGGGGCGGCCTGCTCCAGGGCGGAGCCGAGCGACGACACCGCCGTGCCCAGGGCCTGCATGCGGGCCACCATCGTCGAGGGGTCGACCGAGCTCACGCCGGCACTGCCTCTTCGGACGTTGACGCCGGGGCCATGGCGGTCTCGGCCAGCCAGCCGGCGAGAGCGGATTCGTCGATGGCCCGCATCTCGGCACGTTGCTCCTCGAGACGCCACTCTTCACGTCGACGCTCGTCGAGGCGCTCGACGGCGGACACCAACTTGGCCGCCGCCGTCCAGTCGGCGAGGCGGGCGGCGGCCTCATCGGACGTCGCGTTGAAGGCGGCCCGGGCGGCCGTCACCGCCGCGGCGCACCGTTCGCTGACGTCACGCTCCTGTCGGAAGGCGGCGTGATCCTGCTCACCTTGGTGGAGGACAAGGGCGTCGCGGCGGGCCAACGCGGCCCGGTGGACGACCAGGGCGCGCTGGCGTCTCTGGTTGGCGTGAGCGAGTGCGAAGGCGGCCGCCTCCTCCTGGGCCCGACGGACCCGGAGCACCGCCTCGAGGGCGAAGTGGTAGCGCTTCATACCGGCACCGCTTCGGTGGCGTCGTCGTTCGCCAGGACCTCGGCCAGCTCCGCCCAGGACTCGTCGGCGTGGGTGATCTCGGAGAGGTCCTGGCACAGGAACCGGTCGATCTGCTCCTTCTGCCTGACGGCCCGGTCGACCAGGGCGTTCGACCCCGTGATGTAGGCGCCGATCTCGATGAGGTCCTTGGCTTCGCGGTAGGCGGCCAGCAGGCGACGGATCTCGCTGGTCATGGCCCGCCGCTCGCGGGTGAGGATGGCCGGTTCGACCCGGGAGATCGATTCGAGCACCTCGATGCTGGGGAAATGGTTGGCTGTGGCCAGGCGGCGCGACAGGACGATGTGGCCGTCGAGGATGGAACGCGAGGCGTCGGCGATCGGTTCGTTCATGTCGTCGCCCTCGACGAGGACGGTGTAGAGCCCCGTGATGCTTCCCGTCTCTGCCGCGCCGGCGCGCTCGAGGAGCTTGGGCAGCAGAGTGAACACCGATGGCGGGTAACCCCGCGTGGCGGGTGGCTCCCCGGCCGACAACCCGACCTCGCGTTGGGCCATGGCGAACCGGGTCAGGGAGTCCATCATGAGCACGACGTCCTTGCCCTGGTCACGGAACCACTCCGCGATTCGGGTGGCCGTGAACGCGGCCCGGATTCGGACAAGGGCCGGCTCGTCGGATGTGGCGACGATCACGACGGAGCGGGCCAGGCCCTGCGGTCCGAGATCGCGCTGGATGAATTCGTTGACCTCACGCCCGCGCTCGCCTACCAGGGCCACCACCGAGACCGATGCGTCGGTCCCCCGGGCCACCATCGAGAGGAGGCTCGACTTCCCCACCCCGGAACCGGCGAAGATGCCGAGCCGTTGACCCCGGCCACAGGGAACGAGGGTGTCGATGGCCGTGACGCCGAGCGCCAATTGGCGGTCGACGAGCTCGCGGCGCAACGGGTGGGGGGGCGCCGAGTCGATTCCCACCTCCTTCGCATCCACCAGAGGGGGGCCGTCATCGATGGGACGGCCGAGACCATCGAGGATCCGGCCGAGGAGTCCCTCACCGACGCTCACCGGGAGAGGTCGCCCCAGTGCCTCGACGGTGTCCCCGAAGCGCACGCCGGCCAGATCGCCGAGGGGCATCACGGCCAGGGCGGAGCCCTGGACGGCGACGACCTCGGCGTCGAGGATTCCGCCGCCACGCCAGATCCTCACGGCCTCCCCAACGGCGGCGGCGACACCTTCGACTTCGATCCGGAGCCCGACCAGTCGCGTCACCCGGCCCGTGCGCCGGGGCGCCACCGCCTCGCTCAACGACGCGTGCAGGGGATGCGGGATGACGGTCATGCCGATCCTCGCGTTCCCTGGCCGACCGAGTTGATGAGGGCGCGGGCCCGCTCCATGGCTGGACCTATCTGGGCGTCGATCCGGCAGGGGCCGGCCTCGACCACGCAGCCGCCGGCCTCGATCTCGGGATCGTGGACCACCTTGATGGAGGCGTCGGCCACCAGGGTCTGCAGATCCTCCGGTGTGATGACGTCTCCGGGGTGGAGGCGGACGACGAGGTCCTCGCCCTTGGGAACGAGGGCCACGGCCCTCGACACGGCGTCGAGACTCAATGACGGGCTCAGGCTGATCTCTCGGCCGAGCAGAGCCTCGGCCAGTTCGAAGGCCAGCTCGACGGCTTCGCGCTCGGCCAGGGCCACCGCCGCGGCGCGCTGTGACCGGGCCGAGACGGCGGCGGTGATGAGCGCGTCCGACAAGCGCGCCGCGCGGGCCGCTTTGGCCGCTTCGTCGCCGGTGGCCGCATCGGCCAATCCGGCCTGGAACCCCTCCTGGAATCCGCCGGCCCGGGCCGCCGCGAAAGGGTCGGCGGGGCTCGACGTCGATTGTCCCTTCGTGTCCGGCAGGGGGAGCGCGAAGGTTTCGGCCGTCGCCCGGCGGCCCGCCTCGCCCCGCAGCACGCGGTTCATGGCGCGACTAGACGAACTCATCGTCACCCCGTGCCAACACGATCTCCCCCGACGCCTCGAGCTCCCGGACGGTCTTTACTACGGCGCCCTGCGCCGCTTCGACCTGCGACACACGCGTGGGGCCGAGGAGCTCGATCTCCTCCAGGACATCTTGGGCGGCGCGTTCGGACACGTTGCGCAGGAATTTGTCGCGCACCGACTCGGTGACTGTCTTCAGGGCGACGGCGAGATCCTTGGGGACCACGTTGCGCAGGATCTGCTGCAACGTCCGGTCGTCGAGGCTGGCGACGTCGTCGAAGACGAACATCTCGTTGCGAATCCGCTCGGCCAGGTCGGGATCGGACTCTTCGAGTTCACTGAGGATCTGTTGCTCCGACGAGCGCTCGGTCTGATTGAGGATGGCCACGATGGACGACAGTCCGCCCATCTCGTGACCACCGGACACCCCGGCGCGCAGGACCGCAGCCAACTTCTGCTCGAGGAACTCTGCCACCTGTTGGACGACGTCGGGGGAGATGCGCTCCATGGTGGCGATGCGCCGGGCCACGTCCGTGCGCGTCGTCTCCTCCAGATCGGCGATGACCCGGGCCGCCGAATCGGCGGGCAGGTGCGAGAGCACGAGCGCGATCAACTGGGGATGCTCGTCATTCATGAAGCTGGCGATCTGCTGGGGATCGATGCGGTGCAAGAAGGCCAGAGGGTGCGAATAGTTGACGGTCACGAACCGGTCGAGGACCTCCTCGGTCTTGGCCGCGCCAAGACGTTCCTTCAGGAGTTTGCGGGCGACATCGACCCCGCCCTGGCCCACCCCGACGGCGGACGAGGCATGCATGCTGAACTCCGACAGGACGCGACGCACGTCGTCGGGAGCGAGGGTCGGAAGAGTCGCCATCGTCGACATCAGATCGACGACCTCCTTCTCGCTCATGGCCCGCAGGATCTTGGTGGCGCGGTCGGTGTCCAGCTGGGCCAGAACCACAGCCGCCTTCTGAGATCCGGTGAGAACTGCCATCTACGAGATGCCCGTCACGAGTTGCTCAGCGAGGGTGAGTCGGCCAGCCAGCCCCGCAACATGGTGGCCACGTCATCGGGCTGGCTGTCGATGAAGCGGTTCACATCACCGGCCTCGCGGGTCGTGGATATTTCGGCCATGGCCGCGGGAAGCTGTCCGGTGGGTTCGTCGGCGAGAGACCGGGTGAGCGCCGCGATGTCGGACGGGCCGAGCACCTGGGTGGGTGGGGCCACCCGGGCCTTCTTGGCCGATCGCCACAGCAGGAAGAGCACGACGGCGATGACGAGGAAGACGACCGCCGTCTTGATCAGCGTCCCCATGGCCTGCTTCTGGTTGGCGGCCGAGCCGGCGGCGGCGGCCTTGGCGGCCTGCTTGGCGGCGGCAGTGTTGAACGGCATCGAGCTGAAAGCCAGCGTGTCACCACGAGAGGGCACGATCCCGGCGGCGGCGGCCACCCCTGTCTGCAGGGCGGTCAGGCTCAGGCCTTTGGGGAGCGACTTCGAATTCACCAGCACAGCCACCGACTGGCTCTGCACGGTCCCGGGGGCCTGCTGGACGGTCTTGGTCTGCTGATTGGTCTCACACTGCTGGGTTTGCTGGGTGTTGCTGTATTTACCGTTCCCCGTGCCGGCCGTAGCCGAGATCGCGCCGGCGGTGCCGCCGGGCGGCGTGCCACTGCCCGTATACGTCTGGTTGCTGTTCGATGTCTGGGTGCAGAAGCTCGAGGGCTGACCGTTCGTCCCCGGCGTGATGCTCTGGGTCGTGGTCGAGACCTGGTCATAGGAGAGGGTGGCGTTGACCTGGACGTCGGCGTTGTTCGTCCCGAGGGCGGCGGCGAGGTAGGCCTCCACCTTGGCCTGGACCCCCGAGTCGTAGGAGTCGGTCTGGCTGCCCGATCCACCCATGCCCTCGGCCACTCCGGGTCCGGCGAGGAGGTTCCCGTTGGAGTCGGCCACGGTGACGCTGCTTGACGACAGGTTGGGGACGCTCGAGCCCACCAGGTGGACGATGGCCTGGACCTCGGAGTCGGTGAGCGACTGGCCGGCGCGCATGGTCACCAGCACCGACGCCCCCGTCGGCGCATCGTTACTGAGGGCGAAGTCCTGATTGGCCGGCAGCGCGATGTTCACCTGTGAGCTCGTCACATTCTGGATCGAGTCGATCGTCTGTTCGAGCTCGCCCTGCAAGGCCTGCAGATAGTCGGCCTGCTGGGTCATGTTCGAGCTGGTGATGCCTTCCTTGTCGAGCAGGGACAGGCCGACGGTGCTGGTCGCCGGCAGACCCGACTGGGCCAGCGACAGCCTCTCCTGGTCGACATCGCTGGCCGGGACCGAGATCGTGGTACCGCCATCGGACAGCTGGTACGGCACTTTGTCCGAGATCAGCTTGGTGGTGATGTTGGCCGCGTCGGACGACTGCAGGTTGGTGAACAACGGCGTGTAGTTGGGCCTGGCTGAGTAGGACATGAAGGCGAAGGCACCGGCCACCACGGCGATGGTGGCGGCCACGGTGACGGCCTTCTGACCGGATGTGAACTCCGAGGCGAATCTCTTCAGTCCGTCGCGGGCCTTGGTGAACTCGGAGCTGGGAACCAGAGCCATCTCAGAAGGACATGTTCATGATGTCGGTGAATGCGGCCACACCCTTGTCCACCAGCGCCACGGTGACCTGGGTGTCCAACGACGCCTGGGTGGCGTCGATCATGGCGTTGGTCACGCTGCCCTGACCGGCGGCCGCTTGTGCCTCCGCCGTCGACGCCGTGTTCTGGCTCTGCTGGACCTGGTCCAGGGCGTTGGTGATCGAGCCGGAGAAGGTGTCGCCGGTGCCGGGGGCCGCGGCTCCCCCCTGGGCCGGAGGAGAAGGAAAGGGTGCAATGGGCGCGATGGCGGGTATCACGGCCGTCAGGTCCCGAGGGTGAGGGCCGCCTGGTAGGCGGTCTTGGCGTCGGCGAACACCGACGTATTCGCCTGGAAATCGGTCTGGGCCTGGATCATGTCCACCATCTGGGAGCCCAGTTGGACGTCGGGGACGCGCACCTCGCCCTGGGCGTTGGCCTCCGGACTGCTCGGGTCGAATTGCACGATCCCCGTGGTGTCGCCCTCGGCGATCCCGGCGACGGCCACACCGTCACCCACCTGTCCCACCATTCCCGAGGGGACGAACACCGGGGTCTGCACGCCGTAGGCGGGCTGGTTCGTGGGACTGACGTCGTTCATGTTGGCGATGTTCCCCGCCGTCGTGTCGAGCCAGGTCTGGGCGGCGCTGATGCCGGTACCGGAGATGTCGAGGGATCCGAAGAGACTCATGAGAAGCTCCCGCCCGCGGCACCCGACACCAGTCGGAACTGGGCGTTGAGCATGTCGACCATGGTCTGGTACTGCAGGGTCTCCTTCTGGGCGGCTACCAGCTGCGTGGCGGTGTCGACGTTGTTCCCGTTGGTGGCCGGTGCGGAGGGGTCGGCCGAGACCACCACGCCAGCCGATCCACCGCTCGGCGCATCGATGGCCTGTTGGAGGCTGGTCTCGAAGTCGACGTCCTGGGCCGTGTAGCCGGGGGTCTCCGAGTTAGCGAGGTTGTTGGCGGTGGCCTGTTGCTGTTGCGCTACACCGTCAACGGCGTACTGCAGGACGCTTACGATCCCGTCCATAGGGCTCGACCTCCCAGGAACACTGCGGGCCCCACCGAGCAAGTGCCGGCGGAGATCTCTCTGTGAGCCCGTCCTGGGCGATACAACGCCAAGCCATCCATGGACCGTGACCCGAGATCTTTCGACCTCAGCCAGGTCTTGCTTTAGGCATTATCGAAGAATTCCGACACCCGCCGACGTCGGTTGTGTAAGCGAAGTCAAGCCGCCGCCGGTCAGCCGTCCCGTCGCTAGCGGCGTCTGTCGAACTTGGAGCCTCCCCCCGGGGACGTTGGGCAAAAGAGTCCCCGGGGGGTTCAGGCCCCGCGCCGGATTACTGCAGGAGCTTCAGGACCAGTGACGGCGTCTGCTGGGCCTGGCTCAACATGGACACGCCGGACTGCATCAGGATCTGCTCCGTCGTGAACGTGGTCGTCTCCTGGGCGAAGTTCACGTCGACCAGCCCCGAGTAGGCGGACTGCAGGTTCTGCTGACCGACCGTGAGGTTGGCCACGACCACAGCCAGCTGGTTCTGGGTGGCACCGACGTTGGCTTCGATGGAGGCCACCGTGGAGATGGCCGCCTGGACGGCGGAGACCGCCGCCTGGGCACTGGCCTGCGAGGCCACTCCCACCGCGGTGGTGGCCACCCCGAGGGCGCCGGTGGTGGCGGCACCGATGGTGAGCACCAGCTGCTGGTTGGAGTTGTCGAACGCCCCCACCTGCAGGCTCTGGTTGGTGAAGGTCCCGTCGAGCAGGGCCTTGGTCCCGTAGGACGTGGTGTTGGCGATCTGGTCGATCTGGTTCTGAAGGGCCAGGAACTCCTGCTCGTTGGCGTTCAACGACGAACTGTCGTTGGTGGCGCCGTTGGACGAGCTCAGGGCCAGCTGGTTCATCGTCTGCAGGATCGAGGTGATCTGGTTCAACGCACCGCTGGCCGTCTGGATCAACGACACACCGGCCTGGGCGTTGGAGATGGCCTGGGTGAAGCCGTTGGCCTGGGACTGAAGGCCCTCGGCCACGACATAGCCAGCGGGGTTGTCGGCCGCCGTCTGGATCTGCAGACCCGAAGACAGCTCCGAGATCGCCTTGGTCATGGCTGCGTCGGTCGAGTTCAGGTTGTTGAACGCGTTGATCGCAGACTGATTGGTGTTGACTACGAGGGAAGACATCCGTTTCCTCCTTGATGGTTCGCTCCGTCCGTGGAGCTCTGTGCACGTCCCCACCCGGTTCCGGACCTTGGTCGGCCGACACCGCGTGGGATGACACGGGATCTTCGACCACGGCCCGTGGGCACTTGAGGGAATTCGGCGGGAATTTCGTCCGGATCCGGATTCCGAGGCCGGGGGAGCCCTGGTGTGGGGCCAAATTTTCCCCTACACCGGGCCTCAGGCGGTGCCGATAGGACAGGCGCCATGCGCCGCTCCCCCGCCACCATCGTCATCCTCGCCTGGAACGCCTGGGAGTCCACCGAAGCCTGTCTGGAGTCACTGAAACCGACCCTCGGCGTCCGCGATCAGGTGGTCGTGGTGGACAACGGATCCAGCGACGCCACCGCCCGGCGCCTCGGCCGCTATCCGTGGCTCGACGTCGTGACCAACGAGGAGAACAGAGGTTTCGCCGGCGGCTGCAACGACGGCGCCGCCATCGCCCGCCACGACATCCTGGTCTTCCTGAACAACGACACGGTCTTGTCGGGCCGGTGGCTCGACCCGTTGATCGTGCCGTTCGACGAGGACGACACCGTCGGGGCGACGGGTCCCCGTTCGAACTTCGTGTCCGGGCCGCAGGTGGCGGAGGGGGCCTCATACCTGCGCGGCGACATGCCCGGCATGCGCCGATTCGCCCGCTCCTGGGCGCAGGAGCACCGCGGCCAGACGACCGAGGCGGAGCGGCTCGTCGGCTTCTGCCTGGCCGTGCGCCGGGACGTCTTCGATGAGGTTGGCGGCTTCGACACCGCCTACGGCATCGGCGGGTACGAGGACGACGACCTCTGCCGGCGCATCATGGCATCGGGTCAGCGTCTGCTCATCGCCCACGAGTCTTTCGTCCACCACGACGGCCACCAGACGTTCGACGCCAACGGCCTCGACTGGTTCGCCGAGCAGGAGACGAACCGGAGTCGCTTCGAATCGCGCTTCGGTACCGGGCACTCGACGCGCGATGCGGCAAAGGTTTCGGCCTGCCTCATCACCAAGGATGAAGAGACGAACATTGCCACATGTCTGGCGTCACTGGCCGGGTTCGCCGACGAGATCGTCATCTACGACACCGGATCGAGCGACGCTACGGTCAGCATCGCCCGCGATCTCGGTGCCACCGTGATCGAGGGTTACTGGGACGACGACTTCTCACGGGCTCGGAATGCGGCGCTCGAACATTGTTCGGGGGAGTGGATCGCGTGGCTGGACGCCGACGAGACCCTCATCTGCGAGGACATCCCCGGACTTCTCAACCTCATGGACCGGACTGACCCGCAGATGGACGGCTTCTCCGTGCCCATCGACAACCTGACCGGCGTGGGGGTCGGGTCCGGCTTCGTGCACTCGGCCTGCCGCCTCTTCCGACGAGCGCGCTGTGAATGGACCGGTCGGCTCCACGAGCAGGTGGCCGGACGCGGCGACCACCGCGGCATTCACCAGGTGGTCCTGGAGAGCGCCAGAATTCGGCACACCGGTTACCTCGACGACGCCATGCGGACCCGTAACAAGACGGAGCGGAACCTACGGGTGGCGCAGGCCGAAGTCGCCCAGGCCGACGGCTGGGAGAAGGGGTTCTCGCTCACCAGTCTGGGACGCGCCTACCTCACGGCCGGACGGTTCGAGGAGGCCTTCGAGAACTGCCGGGAGGGCCTCGATTACACCGACAATCCCATTACCCGCCGCCTGGCCACGCGCACGGCGACCGAGGCGCTGATCCACCTCGGACGCCACAACGAGGCGCTCGAGTGGATCGGGACGATGCGCGAGATCTCCACCTCGCCGGTACAAGCGGACATCGCCGAAGGGAAGATCCGACTGGCGCGCCAAGAATTCCAGAAGGCGCTCGACCTTTTCGACGGAATCGGCGTTCGCCAGTTCGACGATGACGGCTTCGAGGTCGCCCGACACATGTTCGCCGAGCAACGGGCCGAGGCCCTGGAGGGTCTCGGGAGAACGTCGGACGCCGCCGACGTCCTGCTCGAGGTGCTGGTCGACGAGGGCGTCATCGATGTGCACCTCGGGATCCTGGTGGACAGCCTGCGCCGAGCCGGGCGGCCACTAACGGAATTGGCCGTAGCCATACCGATCGGAAAAGCCCCGAACTTCCTGGCCCAGGTGCTCCAACTCCCCTCGGCGACGGCCGACGAGGTCCTCGAGGCCTGTGTCGGGCACATGGAGGACGCGGTGGGTGGTCCTGGCCACGGCGGCCACCTTGGCCCGTTCCCTTCCCGTCGACCGGGCGCTGGTGTGGTCGGCCCGGATGCGCGACGCCGGATTCACCGCCAATTGCCCACTCGTCGCCATCGCCACGGGCACGGCGTCCGCGCCGGTCCGGGCCCGGGCGGCCGCCACCGTGGTCCGTGCCTTCGGCGATCCCCGGGGCCGCGACGCGTTCATGACGGCCTTCGGCGACGCCCTGCCTCTCGAGCGGGAGACGATTCGCAGCGAGGCTGGAGCCCTGTGCCCCGAGCTCCTGGCCGACGCTGATGGCGTTGCCAGTCCCGAGGATGGTCCGGCCACCGTCGACGGCGACGATCCTCGGGTGAGCATCGTGGTGCCGTGCCACAACGGCGCCGAGTTGACGCTCAGGTGCCTGCAGAGCCTGCAGTCGACGACGGACGCCTCTTTGTACGAGATGATCCTCGTCGACAACGGCTCCGAGGACGCCACCGGTCAGCTGGCGGGCGCCCGGAGTTCCCGTTTCCACGTGATCCGCAACGAGCAGAACACGGGCTTCAGCGCCGCCTGCCGCCAAGGCGCCGCCCTGGCGCGCGGAGAGTACGTGCTCATTCTGCAGAACGACACCGTGCTGCTTCCGAGGTGGTTGGAGCCACTTGTCGCCGCCCTCGACGACGACCCAGCCGTCGACGCGGTGCGCCCCCGTCAGCTGGACCGCGACGACAGCCCCGACCTTTTGGGCGGTCTTCTGGTTGTCGGCGGTGAGGCCTGGCGAGACGACGCGAGAGCGGCAGAGGCAGACAATGCTCCGCCTGCCTGCCTGCTCGTGCGTCGCGAGGCGTTCGGGGACGGGGGCGCCTTCGGCGATGCGACGCGGGACGACATCGACGCAGACCTGTCGTCCATCATGGCCACGACCGTCGCCCGTATGCGCTACGAGCCGTCGTCACGCGTCGTCCGGACCACCAGACTCGCCCGCACCTAGACCCGGGCTCACAACCGGTCGCTGGCGGGCCGCGCCGGGATGTCACATCGACGTCCCACTCATGTGGGCACGGCGTGGGGAGACACCGGGGACAAGACCCCGGAAAACGAGCAACGCCCGGCTCACCGCCTGGTCCATGTTGTAGTACTTGTAGTCGGCCAGTCTCCCGGCGAAGACGACATCGGGGTCGGCGGCCCGGGCCAACTCGAGGTAGCGGGCGTGGAGGGAACGGTTCTCCTCGCGGGAACCGGATAGTACGGATCGTTGACGCCGGGCACGTGGTCCCGTGGCCACTCGGTTGTCAGTACCGTGGTGCCGCCCGTGTCCCCGGTGAGATGCTTGTGCTCGAGAATCCGGGTGAACCCCACCTCGTCGGGGTAGTTGACCACTGCCACCGGCTGCGCATAGGCGACGGCCGCTGTCTGGTGGCGAAACTCGAGGCTCCTGTAGGGCAGGGCTCCGAAGCTGTTGTCGAAGTACTCGTCGATCGGTCCCGTGAAGACGGTCTTGACGTGCCCGATCTGTCCGATCACATCCCGATGATCCGTATTGAGCACGACGTCGATGTTCGGGTGGTCCAACATGCGTTCGAACATGGCCGCGTAGCCCTCGGCGGGCATGGCCTGGTGACGGTCGTGGAAATACCGGTCGTCGTGAGACGCGACGACCGGAACCCGGCCCGTCACCGATCGATCGAGCTGGTCGGGACGCAGTCCCCACTGTTTGGCCGAATAGTTGGCGAACACCTTCTCGTAGACGAACTCGCCCAGTCCGCGCAGAACAGGATCCGGGTGCTCGAGCAGCTTCAGGACCGGGATCGTGCCGCCATAGCCGATCTCGGCCAGCAGGCGCTGCTCGACCACATCGGCACGAGGTTCCGGGACGAGGGCGTGCAGGGAGGTGAGGTTGAACGGGACGGGCACGAGCGTGCCGTCGATCGCACCGAGCACCCGGTGCTCGTAGGGTCGCCACATCGTGAACTGTGACAGGTACGCCCATACCCGATCGGACACGGTGTGGAAGATGTGCGCGCCGTAGTGATGGATCCGCTGGCCATCGCGCCCCGGACCGTCGTAGGCGTTCCCGGCGATGTGACCACGACGGTCGACAACCAGCACCTTTTGGTCAAGCTGGCTGGCCAAGCGTTCGGCCAGGGTCGTCCCCGTGAACCCCGCGCCTACGACCAGCCAGTCATGGTCCACAGGGGACTATCGTCCGCCCCGGCGGTTGTCTTGACCTTGTTCTTCCCGTCGCATGTGACGCCGAACATTGCCCGCCACCTCCGCCCGGTGCACCGTCGACGTTCAACCGGCGAAGCGGCGCCCGTCGGGGTTCACGGCCCTGAGGTCGAGGCGACCGCCCAGTCCCATCAGGTTGCTGAGGGCCTCGCCGTACTCCGGGGCGAGCAGCAACGCCTGCCGGAATCGGTAGGAGGCGGCCCCCAACTGGCCACGGCACACGAGGAGCTCTCCTTCGAGGTTGAGGGCAACGGGGTCGTCGGGTCGGCAGTTGGCCAGGGCCCGGGCGGCGCCGGCGAGGTCACCCGCGGCCATGCTGGCCACGGCCAGGACCACAGGTGCGACCTGACCGGAACCGATCGCCGCCAAACGCCAGGACACGGCGGCGTCGGCGAAGCCACGACGGACCAGCCTGAGCGCCACCAGAGCCAACGCCAGTGTCTCGCTCTCGACCTCGCTCCCGGCCAACCAGGCCTCGGGCACGAGCTCGCGCAACGGGTAGCGCCTGAGCAGCAGTTCCACCATGGGTCGCACCGTCTCCGGCGACTGGGCGTTCGTGATGCTGCCGGGATGACGCCGGTAGAGGATCAACGGCTCCGGTACGTGGACACCGGTGTGGAACGGTGCGAACTGGGCGATGAAGTCTGTGTCCGTCCCGAAGGGAATCACGCAGTCGTGGCGGCTGCCCGCCAGGATCTCCGATCGCATCACAAGCGTGTTGTTGTTGAAGGGGGTACCTTCCCGCAACAGGAAGGGCAGGATCCTCGCCGGGCTGATCTGGTTGCTTTGCAACAGTCCGATCGGCACCTCCTGCTCATCGATGAAGAGCAGATCGCAATGAGCGAAGGCGGCGCCGGTCGATTCGAGCGCGTCGACCATGGTGGTCAGGCGGTGCGGGAGGCAGAGATCGTCGGCGTCCAGCCAGGCGACCAGTTCGCCGCGCGCCTCGTCCAGGCCCCGGTTGCGGGCCGCCGCCTCTCCCCCGTGCACCTGCTCGACGATCCGGACGCGGTCATCGGCCACGCTCGTCACGGCGTCGATGCTGGCATCACTCGAACCGTCGTCGACGACCACCAGCTCCAGGTTCTCGTAGGTCTGCGCGAGCACGCTGCGCACGGCGGCTGCGACATACTTCTCGGTGTTGTACAGCGGCATCACCACGCTGACCATGGGTCGAGGACTCATTTGAGAGCCTCGCTGCGGGGACGCAGACCCGCCGACCTCCGTAGGCCATCAGGACCCTCGATGACCCTGTAGGAGGGACCGGGGGTGTCCGGCGACCCCCAACCTGACCGGAGCCAGATGGCGCTGAGCTCATTGGCTTCCGAGCCGGCGAACTGAAAGACCTTGACGGCCGGCACCGTGTCCACGTCGTACCCCAGTCCGGTCACGAGGGTCCTCACCAGCTGGAAGGCACCGCCGGGATCCATGGTGCCAGCGGGGAGACAGAGGTAGAGCTCGGTGTCGATACTTGTGTCTCCGGCGAAAGCGGCCAGAAAAACCCCGAGAACACTCTCGAGGCATGCGGGGTCGGACCAGTCAGGCGACGCCGCGAAACTCACCCGGCCGTCACGTCGTGTCTCCTCGATGACTCGGCCGGCAAGATTCGCTTCCGACAGCAGCACCGAATATGCGCTGTGGAGAAGCTCTTCAGCGTTGCCGGGGTGACCGTCGACCAGCACCGACGACCGTCGCAGCGCCGGTAGTCCCATGTCGGCCAGGCTTCGCACGATGAATTCAGCCTGGGGGACGGTCGGGGAAAGTTGCCGTAGCCGTCCTCTCGCGTCGGGCCCTCCGAACAGAGCGGTCAGCTCGGGGCTTGCATCGTCGGCCAACAGCTTGGCGGCGGACATCCCCAGGAGTCGGGCGCGCACGAGGAGACGCACGTCGCTCAGGCTGTCCGTCAGGAACTGCACGGCATTTCTCGTGTAGTGCACGACCAGTCCCGCTGGTAGCAGTCGGGCATTGAGATCGCTGTCCTCGAGCCAGCGACCACGGGGGCCGATCCGGCGAAGCAACGACGTCTTGTAGGACGTTCTCCCGCCCCACGCGGAGTGCCACGGCACCGGGGAAGCCTCGTCGAGCGCGGGATACGAGAAGTACTCCTGGCCGACCACGAGCGCGTGGTACAGCGCAGGTGAAACGGCCACGTCGGGGTGGACACCGGTGAAACCGAGGACAGCGTCGGCTTCGCCGGGATGGCGTTGGTGCATTCGGAGGTGTTCAGCCAGGAGTCGAGGTCCCGGGAGGTCATCATCGTCGAAGAACAAGACGATGTCCCCGGTCGCGTCATTGACCCCGGTTCGGCGCGCCTCACCCAGACCGCGATTCACCGGGTGGCGCACGTACCGGATATCGAGCGATTCACTGAACGATTCGACGACCACCTGTGCAGGGGCCTGCGGACAGTCGTCGACGACGATGATCTCGAATGACCGGCGCGGGAGGTTTTGTCCTACGAACCCGTCCAGGCACCGGCGCAGTGAGTTGGGACGGGCATAGGTCGCCACCACCACGCTCACCCGCGTCGAGGTTCTCGGTGCAAGGCAATGACCGCCCAGTCGTCGGTATCGGTCGACCCAGCGCGACGCGTCCTCACACATTCCCAGTGGTGGACGAATGCCGGCGCGCAACGTCTCCAAAAGTGGCGCATCCTGTTGTGCTCTCGTCAACGCCCGTGCCAGCGCCAACGGGTCGCCGGCCGCAACGACGATGCCGTTCACGCCGTCGGTCACCAGCTCGGGCAGTCCGCCGGCATCGGAACTGATGACCGGAATCCGGCGAGCAAAGGCCTCTCTCACCACTGTCGGATAGTTTTCGATCAGCGACGGCACCACGAGGTAGTCCAACTCATCGAGGATCTCGTCGAGCTGGCCAGAATCAAACGGACCGTGGAGGACGAGGTTCGGGCTGGCCTCGAGACGCGCCCGGGACACGGGGTCGATCGCTCCGTGGACATCGATCTTGGCGCTGCCCTCGGGGAGCCGGGCGCTGGCGTCGGCGAGCACGGCGGCACCCTTGAAGTCCTCACCGTGGACGTTGACCACGAAATTCGACAAGGCACCGATCCGCACCGCACCTGCACCGGGGGCTTTCCTGACGGGAGTGGCGTCGTGATCGTTCGAGAGGTCCACTCCCGTGGGCACCACTTCGATGCACGTGGGCAGCCAGGCGGCCCGGCCGATCATGCGCGCCTGGTACGCAGACGGCGAAGTCACCAGATCGCAGAGTTGGACCACGCGCCTGAAGTACGCGTTGCGGGCCGCAACCCACGTCGTGCTGGGGTCGACGAGATTGGCCTGCCCCCTGGCCAGACACGTCCCGCACTTCGCCGCCGATTCGGGGCCGGTGCACTGCTTTCCCGTGATGTCGATCGCCATGCCCTTGGGACAACCGACCCACGCGTCATGGAGAGTGAGAACAACACGAGCTCCGGCCATCCAGGCGGTCTCGAGCAAGGACGCCGAAAGACCTCGGGACAGATGGTGAAAGTGGGTGACGTCGATGCGCCGATCCCACAGAACGCTGCGCAGCGCGCTCTCCACGGCAACGTCGCCGAACTCCTGATGCGGGTGGAGAACGGAACGATTGATCCTGACGACATCGACGCCGTCCACCGAATCTTCTTCCACGGTCCCGTCAGGCTTGGATGAGACGCTGAAAGGATGGAACACCACCGTGCGGTGCCCGACCGCATTCAGTGCACGGGCCAGACCGTGGACATACGTCTCCACGCCCCCGTGATCGAAAGGCCAGAAGGCATGGACCACCAGACATATGCTCAGAGGGACCTGCTCCTCCGAGACGTCACCGATAGCCGCCTCCTCCGGACGACGTTCGAGCAGCTGTTCACCCTTCATGTCGTTCCCACCGGCACCGTCGCCCCCGACGCCTGAGGACGGAGCCTTTCGCCACAGAACCGAAGCAGGGCCACTGCCAAGACCAGCCCGTCAGGGTGCACACAGATCTATCGTCGGGGTCGGGCGTTGTCTTAACTTTGTTCTTGACACCACCGACGTCAGCGCGACCCCACCATCGCCCGACCCACGGAACCGATCGGAACATGAGGCGGACCCGGTGGGCCGAGCGATTCCATGATTCTCGCTGCCACCGACGCCCAGGTCAGGCTGCGAGCGAAGCGGCGCTGGTCGACGCTGAGCCGACCGAGTCCGATGGCCTCGCTCACCGCGGCCACGAACGCCTCACGATCCGTGGTCGATATGACGAGATCACTCAAGGCCGGAGGGCACGCACAATTGAGCACCACGGGACGGAGCCCGGCACACGAGTAGTTGTAGACCTTGTGCGGCTCCATCGACCACGTGAAGGCCTCGTCGGTGTGCGGGACAATGCCGACGTCGCAGTGTCTCAGGTAAGCCGGTGAGTCTGCCGGTGTCCTCGATCCGAGGAAGTGGACATTGGGATGGTCGTGGATCAGGGCCGCCACCGGGGGGGCCGGGGCGAAGCCGATGAGCACGACCTGGACCCCGGATGACGCCACGGCCTCGATGGCGCCCGCATCGATCCGGACCGAGAGCGCGCCGAAATACAGTGCGCGTGGGTGCGGGATGACGGACAGGTCGGGTGGCTCGGCAAGGTCCTCGACCGTGTCGCTCTCCATCCCGCTGTCACATCCGTGTCCGACGTAGTGCGCTCCCTCGACGTCGGCGACCGCCCCGGTCGCCAGTCCGATCACGCTGTGCGAACCGCGGATCAGAAGCTGCCGGACCCGGGCCAGACGATCTGCCGTCGTCGGTTCCATGCCGGGCCAGAGATGAAGGATGTCGTGGGTCACGAGAGCGGTTGTCGAACATCGGGGCGCAAAGGCGTGGTGGAACCACCAGTTGGACTCGGCGACTCCGAAGTTGAGCAGGGCGGGGGCACGGAGACCGGAGGTTCTGATGACGGCTTCGGCCACGGTGTCCCCGGGAATGTCGGCTCCACGTCGGCGGTAGACGTGCAGTCCGCGGTTCTCGACCACATCGAGGGTCGGCTGCCCTTCTCCCCCTTCGTTGGGTTCCACATACGCGACCTGGCGTGCCAGTCCACTCGACTGCAGAGCGTGGGCGACGGATTCGCCCGCTCTTCCGAGCCGTCCATAATCGTTCTGCAGCCAAGCCACGATGACGTCCGGGCGGGTGTCCACAGGCACGTTTCGGCAGTTACACCGTTGCCCTGTAGAGACGATGACGGCGTCGACAGGGTCTAGGACGGCGCCCAGGAGCTGCGTCCGGCCTCAATGTGCGCGGACAGACGTCGTCAAACGGGGCAGTCACCGAGCGTGGCCATGTTCACTCCTTGACGTCGGATGAGGAACCGAAGTTGACCGAACTGCGGCCGTACAGGGGGCATGTCGTGTCAGTTGTCTGCCTCATCCGCGTCGCCAAAGGTGCGGCTCAATAGTGTAGAGACGCGGTGGACCTCAATATCCAGGTGAGTGACGCGTCGGGCGCGGCTGTGGTCTCCTTGGTCGGGGAGCTCGGACCGGTCACGGCGCCCGCCTTCAGCAAGGCGCTCGATCACCTGTGCGAGAAGGCCCGGCCGGTGATGGTCGACCTCGAGGGTCTCACCAGGATCGACGGTCTCGGACTGAGCGTTCTCGTCCAAGCCTTCAGACAGCTTCGCCGGCACCAGTGTGCGCTGATCATCGTGGCACCGCCGCCGGGAGTACGGAAGGTGATGTACGCGAGCGGCGTCGAGGACTTCATGCCTATCTGCCGGACACTCGAAGAGGCGGCCGCTCTCATCACGATCCTGCGCAGACAGCCCGGTGACATCCACAGCCCCACGTCCGAGCCCTCCAGACCGGAGAGCGGGAACTAACCCCACCACACCGCCGACCGTCAGGGCGACGGCCCCGACGGAGGTCGGGCGCTCGGCCGAGGCGGGGCCGTCGGGTGGGGCGCCAAAGGAGGAGCCACGAACCCGATGGGGGTGGCCAGAACCGAAGCGCTCAAGCGGGCCTCGAATCAGGTCGATAACGGCGGTTGGTGTCGTCAGTCATTCGGAACACCAGGTGAACTTGATCGCATCGGAGTCATGAGTGTCAGCCCAGCTCACGTCCTTTGAGGGTCCCGACGTCCAGCTTCTGCTGGACCGGATCCGCACCGAGCTGGGCCCCGATGCCAAGATCAACGGCGCCGAGAAGATCCGCGTGGGCGGGGTGCTCGGGTTCTTCGCCAAGGAGCACTACCGGGTGGTGGTCGAAACTCCCGGGACTGCCGACGCCCCCCTCCCTTCGATAACCGAGGGCCTGTCCGACTCGATCGAGACGTCGGGGGCGGTGAGTACGTCTAGGCGCACGACGACCTCCGACGTCTTCAGTGCCATGGCCGACGCCACCGACGACGTGAACGAGGTTGCGTCCGCATCTGTGACGACCTCGCCGACGCCGCTTGGGACGACCTCGGCTCAGGCACATGCGGTCGCAGGGGTCCCGACGACCGACGCCGTGGCCGAGTCCTTCGACGACGTGCTCTGGCGTGTGGCCACCACCCTCGAGCCCGACCCCGGCGCCAGCAACGGCCATGACGCCCTCACCGCCTCCGCCGACGACTTCGCCGGCGGTGCCGCCGCCGTCGGGGAGCCGGTGCTGTCGGCGGGCGACGAGCACAGCGGCGCCGCCCCCGACATCGCCTCCAAGGCGGCGCAGTTCCTGGCCGCGACGGTGGTCCCGCCGGACGGCGCCGGTGGTGGTGGGGGCGGTGGAACTGGCGCCTCGGCGGCCGACACCATGGTGGCGGCGCTGCACCGGGTGGGGCTCGGGGCCTCCATGGTGCACCAGCTGTCGGAGGGTCTGCGCCTCGGTGGCGACCTCGAGACCCTCCTGCTCGAGACCCTCCTGCTCGAGGCCTTCGGTGGCCTCACCCCCCCGCCGCCTCTGCCCCGGCGGGCCGGCAGCCTGCTGGTGGTGGTGGGGGCCGGTGTCCCCGCCCGGCGCCTGGGCGCGGCCCTGGCCGGCGAGTTGGGGACCGACCCCGTGGAGGTGCCCTTCTGCTCGCGCGACGCCGGGGCCTACGCCGTGGTCACCGGCAAGCTGCTCGTGCGCTCGGCCGAGGATGCCGCCGAGCTGGCCCCGGGCTGGCGGCGCTCCCAGCCGGCGGTGGTGGTGGTCGACGCCCCCGTGGCCGCCCCCGAGCGGTCGTGGGCCAGCCACCTGATCGCCGCCCTGCGGCCCACCGCCGTGTGGGGGGTGGTGGACGCCACCGCCAAGACCGAGGACACCGCCGCCTGGGTGCAGGCCCTCGGCGGCATGGACGCCCTGGCCCTCGAGAACCTCGACGCCACCGTGAGCCCGGCCGCCGCCCTCGGCCTCGGCATCCCCGTGGCCCGCATCGACGGCCAGCCCGCCACCGCGGCGCGCTGGGTGGCCACCATCGTGGACCGGGTGGACCCGTGGGTGTGAGGCGCCCGGAGCTGGTGCTGGCCGGGGCCGTGGCCATCTGCCTGCCCATGGTCCCCGGCGTGCTCGACGGCAACGTCACCGCCGTCACGGCCGGGACCCGGTTCCTCGTGGCCATCGTCGTCTGCTGGATCGCCGGATCCCTGCTCACCGGGATCATCGACCGCTACTCGCGCGAGGCCCGGCGCACCCAGGCGCTCAAGATGCTGGCCGCCGCCCGCCGGCCCATGACCGGCATCGAGGCGGGCGGGTCGCCGCCGGCAGCCCAGGTAGGGGAGGCAGAACAGTGATCGTGCTGACGCGCTTTCACAGCGGAGAACGCTTCGGCGTCAACCCTGACTTGATCGAACGTGTCGAGGAGACACCCGACACCGTCATCACCCTCACCAACGGCGCCAAACACGTGGTACAGGAGTCGATCGACGAGATCGCCGCCAGCGTGCAGATGTTCAAGGCAACGACCCTCGCCCTGGCGACGCGCATGGCCGAGAGTCCGTCAACGAATACTCCCGCTCCTCTTCGCATCGTCCACGGCGTGGACAACGACGATTCGGGTAGCCCGTCCAACGACCCGGACGCCGCAGGTCCTTAGCAGGCATCGCTGTCTCTCTTTCGCATTCGGCAGATCGAGCCCTGATCGGGGCTGATCACACAAGCCGGCGCGATCCTGGGTTGGCCCGGTCACCGTCTGTCCGGTCACCGGCGCCGCCGCGATGATGCCCGATCCTCCGGGTCATGCGTGGAAGGATCGAGAGCGTGGAGCTCGACCAAGCCAAGCAGGCCACGCTTGACGCAACCCTGGAGGCGTACACCGATGAATTGCGCGCCGCCGGCGACGACGAGTCGGCTGTCACGCTGGCCTACACACACAGCCTGCACCGCATGTGGCGTACCGCTCTGCGCATGCTGCCGCTTCCGACAGGCTCGTCGGTACTCGATGTAGGCAGTGGCCTCGGCATTCTTGCCTTCGAACTCGCGGCCAATCTCGGCGTGCGGGTTCAAGGGGTGGACATCGATCCGCGCTTCATCAAGCATTCGACGACATTGCTCGGCCGCCTGCGTGAGCAAGCACTATTCACCGACGGTGCCACTGTCCAATTCGATGAAGGCGACATCCGGAGCCTGATTTTCGACGACGACTGCTTCGACCTCGCCTTCATACGCGAGCTCCTCCAGTTCCTGACCGATCCTGTCCAGGCGGTCGGGGAACTCCACCGCGTGGTACGGCCGGGTGGCTACGCCTGCGTCAGCGACACCGACGACCAGCTGCACATCACCTGGCCGGAGTCGAGCCCCGCTCTGGCGCGACTGGTTGGAGCGGTCTCCGCCATCCAGCACTCCCGGGGCGGAGACCGCCAATGTGGGCGAAAGCTCTCGACCTACCTCCGTCAGGTGGGGTTCGACATAGCGTCCGTCGTAGTACTCCCCGAGGCACAACACCGCATTGTGAGCAGGCTCGACGGTGAACGTTCCCTCGTCCTCGAGCAGCTCCGCTTCGCTCGCCAGCGGATCGTGCAAAGCGGCACCATGACGGCCGAAGCCTTCGACTCCGACCTGGCGACGGTGGAGGCGGAGGACCTGCACGAAGAATTCCGCATGAACGCCCGGATCATCGTCCTGGCCCACAAGCCGGCCACCTGACCCCGGCGGTGGGCTGCCGTGCGCACGGGGGGCGACATCCCGGATCCTCCTCGTCGACCTGGAAATCTCGGCCCTGATGTACGCCCCGGACGACTCGTCCACCACTTGAGGCGCGCAATTGCTCAGAATGGTCATGTGACTCTTTGCGTCGTGATCCGGTGTGGGCCGGGGTCAGGCGTGGGCGACGCCCGGGTCGCCTGGCGGAAAGGTCCGCTTCCCCGGTGACGAGATCTTCGATAAGCCATGTCCCGGTCAGAATCGTCATCGGGCTGGCCTTGACGGGATTCGCCTTTGTCATCGCCGGCCGGCGCACGCGCTACCGAAGCTTCGGTCTTCCCCACTTAGCGCAAGCCTCGGCCGTCGAGAGCGGCCAACTGGCGACCTCGCCGCCGACCTTTACGGATGTACCGAAGGGCGAGCCGCCCGACACGACCATGGGCACCTCCGGCGTAAGGAAATCCGCGCACGCCTCGACAGTGATGGCTCCCGTGGCCCCGGCCCGCGCCGACCAGGTCACATCGGCGCCACTTCCTGGCCAAGAACCTGTCACCCGAGATGACCGCGATTCCTTCGACACGGTGATGTCCAGGGTCGCCACCCTTCTCGAGACCGCCTCCCGCTCGGGCATGGGACCCGGGCGGATGCCGCGCTCCGAGGCGGGCGACGAGCACAGCGGCGCCGCCCCCGACATCGCCTCCAAGGCGGCACAGTTCCTGGCCGCGACGGTGGTCCCGCCGGACGGCTCCGGTGGTGGTGGGGGCGGTGGAACTGGCGCCTCGGCGGCCGACACCATGGTGGCGGCGCTGCACCGGGTGGGGCTCGGGGCCTCCATGGTGCACCAGCTGTCGGAGGGTCTGCGCCTCGGTGGCGACCTCGAGACCCTCCTGCTCGAGACCCTCCTGCTCGAGGCCTTCGGTGGCCTCACCCCCCCGCCGCCTCTGCCCCGGCGGGCCGGCAGCCTGCTGGTGGTGGTGGGGGCCGGTGTCCCCGCCCGGCGCCTGGGCGCGGCCCTGGCCGGCGAGTTGGGGACCGACCCCGTGGAGGTGCCCTTCTGCTCGCGCGACGCCGGGGCCTACGCCGTGGTCACCGGCAAGCTGCTCGTGCGCTCGGCCGAGGATGCCGCCGAGCTGGCCCCGGGCTGGCGGCGCTCCCAGCCGGCGGTGGTGGTGGTCGACGCCCCCGTGGCCGCCCCCGAGCGGTCGTGGGCCAGCCACCTGATCGCCGCCCTGCGGCCCACCGCCGTGTGGGGGGTGGTGGACGCCACCGCCAAGACCGAGGACACCGCCGCCTGGGTGCAGGCCCTCGGCGGCATGGACGCCCTGGCCCTCGAGAACCTCGACGCCACCGTGAGCCCGGCCGCCGCCCTCGGCCTCGGCATCCCCGTGGCCCGCATCGACGGCCAGCCCGCCACCGCGGCGCGCTGGGTGGCCACCATCGTGGACCGGGTGGACCCGTGGGTGTGAGGCGCCCGGAGCTGGTGCGGCGCCAAGTTCGAATTCAGCGTTGGGCGTCCGGCGATCAGAGTGGACGTATCGATCGTGGAATCATCGAACGGAGCTCGGCTTCGGCCTCGCAGTAGTCGTCCAGCAACTGCTTGACAACCATTGGGGACGAGGACACGTCGGAGCGAGCCAGCCGGATGGCCGTGGCGATCCGGTTCATGGTGACGCCGAGTGCCTGAACCCTCTCGGTCTGTTCCGACGAGAGTCGTACGACCATGCTGGCCCCCTGCTGCAGACGCTTACCGTCTCCTATCGGCCGCAGGGATTTCGACCTGAAGAGTCCGGCTCTCGGAGCGCATATGGCGTGCGAGGGTCCACCTACAGGAGGCACGCCGGCACGGTGCTGGGATGACCGAACGAGCGGGTGAAACGGTCAGCGGCGGAGCGCGTGGCTACGTCCGGCCTATTTCCGGTAGCGCGACCCGATAGGAGAAGAGCGTCGGCCGTCCCCGGGGACGCGACGGGGCTCCGGGGTCAGATCGTAGGTACCGGCGGATTGACCGTAAAGGTGGTCAGGTACGTCGGATGCGTGCCGGCCACAACGTCGGCGATCACCTGGGACGTCGTGGCGGCGCACGACGAACCGAAGAAGACGAAGACCGCGTTTCCGTCGTCATCGAGCGGCTGCGCCGGCATCGAGCTGTTGAGAACGTCAGTGAACGAGTCATACCAGTCGAAGCCCCCACCGCAGCTGTCCGCAAGCTGGTTGTCGGTGATCTCCACTTGCTGCTCGGCATACACGGGGCTGGTCTCGACATAGAACACGGCATACACGTCGGACCCGTAATACGTGATCGTTCCTTCTTCGCCATCGCTAACCGTGACAGTCTGACCGGTCTCCACCTCGGGGTTCGGAAACACCGTGACTCCCGGCGGGGTGACCTGGGGAGGCTCGACGACCAAAATGGTGGTCGCCGTGTAGTACGGAGCGCTGACGAGGTCGGCTTCGATGAGATCGCTCCCGGGGGCACAATTGTAGCCGTTGAGCACCACGGTGACGTTTCCGTCGTCGTCCAGCGTGACCGTCAGGGGCTCGTCCTTGGAGTACGTCATGTTGTTGTATGTCAGCGGGCCGTACGGTTGCTCGGTTTCGAGGTACAGCGCGGAGCACGACGTGTTCATCTGCGACGACCAGATGGTGACTTGATCGCCGGCGAACGACGGGCTCGTCTCCACCTGGACGACGGTGTCGACGTTCGATTCGCCTGTCTCCACCAACGGGTTCGGGCTGGCGGTGACGATGATGGTGGGCGGCGGGCCCCCGGTTCCGCCTCCGCCGCCTTTGCAGGTGTGAGTTCTGTGGCATCCGTGCGCCGGGGTCTTCGCTGACGCCACACCCGACACGCCCAGCACCGACAGCGTTATCACCGCCGCCAATGCGACACGTCGTTGCGCAGTCCGACCGATGCCCATGTGCCCGTCTCCTTGCCGCCCCGGCCCACTGGCCGAGCGGTGTGCCGAACCGGAACCGCTCCGCCGCCCTAGCCCCGTCACCGTGCCATTGGGCACGTACAGTGATCCTGGTCCCACAACCGGCGGACCCGCATCCTCACTATTTAGGGTTTGGGCTCTGACGATTGTCGCGGGGACCGCATTTCGGAGGGGCCGGCCTCCGACGCCGCCGATCCGGTCACTCCGGGAGATTCATCTGGGCGAACACACGTTCGTCCAGGATCCGATCGATCACCTCTAAGGGTCCCGGTGACTCCGGGCGAAGGCGAAGCGGCGCCGGGTCCATTCCCGGGACCTTGGGAGCCTCGCTCTCACGGTGACGTCAAAGCGCCGTGGTGACACATCCCGGGCGGTGCCTGCGTGAGAGGGACGACAGCCGGACCGGAGGCCGCGGTCGGTGGAGGTCGCGCGCCAAAGACGTCGGGAACTTCTGGTGGGGCCGAGACGTCGAACGAGATAGGTGACAAAGCCACCGACGTGGGTGGCGGAGGTGACGGCAATGCACTTCGGAGAACACGAAAGTGACCTGGGAACGTCAGCGAACGAAAGCCGGGGGTCGACGAGAACGGCAGTCGCAGCCGATGACCAACAGACGCACAACGGCTGGGCGAAAGTGGCACGTGCTCTGCACCGGACCGGAGGTCGCCGTGTGCGCCTTGGCGTCGTGATTGCCGCTGTGGCGATGGCCGCCGGTGCCGCCGGCGGGTACATGAGGCTCGCCTCGGCGAACACCCCGGCGCCTGACGGCGCACGACATGTCCGCGTGAACGTCGCCCGCGTCACCTCGACGACGTCGCTTGGGATCTCGCCCTCAGCTGGCGGCGCGGCTGGATCGATCGCGTCATCGTCCGGGGCTTTCGCGTGTCCAATGATCTCGGGAGTGACGGACACCACGGCACGCAACAACGTGAGCGTGGGAAGCGCCACCCACCTTTTCACTCGGACGACAGCCGATGGCGTGACCATCAGGGCCTATCGCGATCCCCTGGCAGAAACCTGTGCGTGCGGCCCGATCCAGAACACGCAGGCGGGGTCATCATCGGGTTCTTCACCAGGATTGGGGTCCTCAACTACGCAGGGCCCGATGAGCGCATCATTGGCCGGTACATCGGTGTCGATCGAGCTGTCGAGCGATGCCGCCGTCGGCCAGGGGGTCCTCTTCGACACACTGGCGGTTACCCCGGATGCGACCACAGGTACCAGCACCCAACCCAACACCATTTCCAACGCATTTGGGGTCCTCGAAGGTGCCCCCGCCTGGTGGACAGCCGTGTCGGTCGGTCCGGACGTCGCCACAGCGCAGATCACATTCGCGGACGGGTCGTCCGATCAGATGTCTCCGGTCGACGGCGTAGCCGTTCTGGCCCACCAGATCAGCCCAGCGGCAGCAGCGACCGGGGAGGGGCCGTACGTAGTGCGGGGAACGCTCCGGCTGCTCGATTCCTCGGGTGCCGTCGTCGACACCGTGACGTTCCCCGAACCGATACCCACGCCACCGCCGATGCCGCTGCCGGTGCCCGAGAACCATCCTGCGTCTGTTCCCGGGACCTCGCCGTCCACCACGGATCCGGCGGTCAGGTCACAAATCACGTCGACCGGCTCTTCGATGATCGCCTGCCCAGTGATGATGGGTCCCCCGAAGACGACCGGCGGGTAACGCCGTTAGACCGTTCCACCGTCCTCGGCGTCATGCAACCGGTGTCCGTGGTCGCGGCGCTCGTCCAAATACCCGAAGAACGAGCGCGACCGTGACGAGGAGACCGAACGCCGTACCGCAGATGCCGATCACGCTTATAACGGCCATCGCCCACCCATCCGTTCCCGGCAACGTCCTGGCACCGTCTTAGCTCCGAGTGGCGTACCACCATCATTGCGATACCCCGCGTCCATCCTGCGCAGAGCGATGGACCGGTCACCATTCTCACAAGTGATGAGATCTGCGAACGGCGAGCGACATGGACCATCGTTGGAGCGCCCAAGCCGTAGTGATTCCACGACATCAACCGCTCGAGCTCAGGCATGCCAGGCGCCTCGATCTGACCTACGCTCGACTACGGATCTCGAAGCGAAGTGGAGCGTCGACCGGCCATCGCCGTCCTCGGAGGCAATCGACAATGACGACGCCGAGCCGAAGAGACGGCCCCGCACAGTCGCTGGTACACGGGGATCCGCTCTGGGCCGTTCTCATCCCGCCCCGGCTGGCCCGCTTTCGGGAACTCGTCGACATCGGCGATGAGCCGCTCGAGATCGATCTCACCGGATGGAACAAATTCGTTCTCCTCGGCGCCGAATCTGTCTATCTGTTTCCCCGACGGGCGGATGGTGTCGAGTGGTTCGAGCGCGAATTGGCCGCATACCGCGCTCTGGAACCTGTGGGGCTCCGAGTCGTTCCCCGCCTGGTGGGGCGATGGTTCGACGAAACAGTTTACCCGCACCCCTTTGCTGCGGTTGCCCGACTGCCGGGTTCGCATCCGCCCAACCCTTCCGATCTGCTAGACCAGCTAGGCCGCTCGATCGGCCAATGGCACGGAATCGTCCCGCTGGAACTACCCGGTGCCCGCCCGCCCGCTCACCACGACCGATCGGATGACCATTGGCTGCGCCGCGCACTCGATCCCGCCACCACTCGCGATGCTGTGGCCGAGGCGGCCGATCGTCTCGCCTCTCGAGGTCGAAGCGAGAAGTGGACCGAGCGACTGGAGGCGGGGGCGCAGCTCCCTCATGTCCTCGTCCACGGAGACCTCCACGAGGATCAGCTCCTGGCCCGCGATGGACAGCTCACCGGTATTCTCGACTGGGAAACCGCACGCATTGACCACCCCTTCTGGGACTTCGATCTCACCGAATGGGGAACGGGGCTCTGGCGTCACCATCGACATGACTTTTCCCAATTGTGGTCAGTGACATGGCGGTCCTACGCCACCGAACGTGGTCTGGACGTTGACCCGCTGCCCCTGGAGACGGCATTTCGCCTACGTCACGCCCTGTTTCTCCTGGACAGCGGCCGCGACCCCATGATCGCGGGGACGATCGAGGAGCACCTGGCGGCGATCTGACGACGTCCGTAACCACACCGGTCTGGTCCCTCTCCGGCGACCCAGAATCGCTCCAGGAAGATGCAATCGGGCACCCAATCGATCAGCTTTCGGCGGTAGGCGTCCCGTGGCCGTATTGCACTGACCTGCCCGCCTGTGTCCTTTGCCGGCTCTAGGGTTGCGATCAGGTGACCCGCAATCTCGCACGGTCGTGCCAACCCCGTTGGCGACCGGGCACGAAACGCTTCACCTGGTTAGGATTATGTGCCTCACGGACGGGAGATCCGTCGAGAGGTTGGGGAAAGCCATGCGTCGTTTGATCAGAGCGGCAACAGTCGTCCTCGCGCTGTCGGGACCGGCGTCGATAGCAACGGTCGCCGGGTCCACTCCTGCGTGGGCCAGTTCCACTGTCACCTGCACCAAACTCTACGGATATGCGAGCGGGTCGTACAAGTTCTCATTGAGAAAGTGCACTCCGCGCACGACCGAAAAAAATCTCGCGGGTTTTGGCACCACGTTAACGAGAGTCGGCGGCCCGACGACGTACACGTGGACGTGGAACGGTGGAGCGACAACAATCGTGTCGTTGACTGTCGTCCAAATGGGCACCTGTCCGCCCGGATACACGGCCTACACGGATACCGGCTCAGTCACCGGTGGGACCTCAACATTGACTCAGGTGGGTGACTCGATCCAAATGAATGTGTGCAGGAGAAATGCCCCTCAGTACATGGGCGGGCTTCGGTTGGCTACCGGCACTGTGGCGCTTCTCTGAACGCGTCGGCACGATTACCGAGAAGATGCGGCTGTCGATCGTGTGAAAGAGCAGGTCGCTGTTGGGCACGGCACCCGAGCGGGTTCCGACTGCCCGGTGTTCTAGGACAACCCGGCGGCGGTACCCGCAATTGCTCCCGGCGGCACGGTGACATGCACGGCTTCACCCCAGTCGCTGAATATTGCGGTGGTAACGCCCTTCGGCGTGGAGCTGATCTCTTCGACAGGAAGGGGCGGGCCCACCGATGACAAATAGAGCGTGCCCGGAAGATCACCAGGCAGCTCGCCGCGGAAACCAATTGCCGATTGACCGTTGATGACGGAAGGGGGGAGCTTCGTGATCGGGCGCACAGGCGTCACTTCCTGGAGGAGCGAAGTAAGAGTAAGCGTCTCCGCGATCGACTTGTAGGCTTGGCTGCCTGCTGGGAACGAGAGCCACTTGTTCGCGAATCGCTGGGTGATAGTTGCCGGGGTTCGGAAAAGAGTTGTCATCGCGGTCGGATTGACGTTGAGGTACGCAGACCCATCAACAACGAGGACCGTCATCCGAATCCCGCTTGATGAGCTAATGACCTGCTGGCCCGATTGGCCGGTGCTGTCGTTCACGTAGGTCACCGTCTGCCCTGGGAGTTGAATGGTGGTCACAACGCGTACTGAGCCAGCGCCCTCAACGGCCGACGTGGCAAGTGCGATAGCTGTGCTGGGTGAATCTCCGACGATCGAGCTGCTTCGTGAGGTGAGTGAGTAGGTGAGGGCGCCAGCACCGCCGAGAACGATCAGCGTCATGAGCACCATCAGCGCAGACCGGCTTCTTGTGGAAATTCTGTCCTTCGCATGCGCGGAGACATACACATCATCGACAGCGCGCCTTGGCGCAGTTGCGACACTCTGGGGTGGTTGACCGGCTGTACTCACGGCAGGTGAGTACACGCTCCCATCGGGGACGAGCCACGAGCCATTACCCTGGTGCACATTCACTGCAGACGCGGCCCGTATGTCGATATCGTCGGCCACGTTGTCCGGATGCCGTTCGGGCGCATACCAGAAACCGTCGGACGCCAACCACCATCCTTGCCCTTGTGACACCATGCTCATGGCGGGCCTCCCGTGATCACTCGGGTATTCATCGGCCTATAAGCGATGTCAGCTTGAGCGTCTGCCCTGGTCGGGGCCTACACCTGGGACCCAGCCGGCCACAGAGCGTCTGTCCCATTGAATCGTGTGACATGAAAGACAGGTCAGGCAACGCCTGCCTGACTGATCGACAGGGTTCCCGCACCGGTAAGAGGGACCCGAGTACCGAGGAGCGTTTGGCCGGCCTTCGCACACCTTGGCCACGAATCGACCTCCTTGATCGTGACCGTCATCTTGAAGCTGCCATCAATCCCGCCGTAATCGCCCGTGTCAGAACCCGCCACAGAGTCTCCGAAGCCGGCCAAGGGTCCTGCCGCTGTACTTCTATTCGTGCCTCGACTCGTCGCCACTCCGGCTCACTTGGCCCAGGTCGACCAGGGCGACCTGGGCCGCTCCGTAGCCGCACATGCCGTGAACGCCACCGCCGGGTGGAGTCGATGCCGAGCACAGGTACACCCCCGGGAGCCCGGTCCGGTAAGGATTCCATCGCACCGTGGGACGGAATATCGTCTGGCGCAACGTGGTCAGGCCACCGTTGATGTCCCCACCCACGTAGTTGGGGTTGTGCTCCTCGGTCTGGACCGCGGTGGTGGTTCGGCGATCGAGGACCAGGTCACGAAATCCCGGCGCGAATCTCTCGATCTGGGCTTCGATGCGCGCCGTCATGTCGGTGGTCGAACCGGACGGGACGTGGCAGTAGGCCCACAACGTCTGGCACCCGTCAGGGGCACGGGTCGGATCCACCACCCCCGGTTGGGCCACCAGACAGTACGGGCGTTCGGGGTGATGTCCGCCACGGACCTCCGACTCGCTGCGGGCGACCTCGGCCAAGGTTCCACCCACGTGCACCGTGCCGGCCCGCCGACAGACGGCCGCCTCCCAGGGGACCGGTCCCTCCAGGGCCCAGTCGACTTTGCAGACACCCGGTCCGTAGCGGAAACGCTCGAGGGCCTGTCGGTGACGCGTAGTAAGGCGGTTGCCGGCAACGTCGATCAAGCCGCGGGGCGAGACGTCGAGGAGAATGGCGTTAACGGCGGGAAGTTCGCCGAGGTCGCGCACCCAATGATCCGTGAAGATGCGGCCACCGAGAGACTCGAGCTCGTTCACGAGGGCGTCGATGATCCCGGCGCTGCCCCCTTCCACCACCGGCCACCCCACACCGTGTCCCAACATGGTGAACAGCAGGCCCATTGAGCCCGTCAAGGGCGAGTTAAGCGGGAGCATCGAGTGGGCGGCGGCACCGGCCAGAAGCGCCCGGGCCTCTTCGGTCTGGAAACGTCGGGCGATCCGCTGGGCGGACATGAGCCCGGTCACCGCGAAGCGAGCCACGGACAACGGATGGGCGGGCACGGATCGCAACGGGACGAGGATGGCGCCGAGAATCGGGGCCAGGTCGCGGACCAGAGGATCGAAGAGCCTCCGGTACGTGGTGGCGTCGACGCCGAGGCTGGCCGCCGTGTCCGGCACCGATGCCGTCACGGCGACAGCCCGCCCTCCGTCCAAAGGGTGGGCGAACGACACTTCCGGTGTGCGCAATGTGACGCCTCGCCCTTCGAGGGCACTCGTGCGGAAGAATGGTGAGGCCGAAGCCAGCGGGTGTACGGCGGCGCACACGTCGTGGCGAAACCCGGACAGAGTCAGTTCCTCTGTGCGGCAACCGCCCCCGGGCGTCGTTGCACCCTCATAGACGTCGACCTGAAGACCGGCTCGGGCCATGGTCAGCGCGGCCGCCATCCCGTTCGGGCCGGAACCGACCACGACAGCGTCAGGCGCCCTCACCGGGCGTTCGCCGAGATTGACCGTTGTCGTCGGCCGGTGACAGGTCGACCACCGATCTGGGTCACCGCGCGGTGGTGATAGTCGGGAACCGTCCCGGTGTCACTCGTTGAATGTTTTCGGGTGGGTGCTCGATCAGACATGCCTCGTGCGACCTTCTCTCGGTCTGCAAAGACTCAAGATCACCAAACGGGGACATGGCCAATTTCTGATAGACGCCACTCATCTTGTTGGTCGTCGCGGCATCCGCCCAGCGCTGATCTTTCGGCGGATACCGCCACGACGCTTCCCGCTACTTGACTACCTCGGAGCCTTGCACACTCGGCACGGGACGCCAGAGGGTCACCATGAGCCCGAGGAGGTGCCCAGAGTTAGTAAGTGCAGTCCGCCCGTCGATGCGCACCCTGTCGCGACAGCCCCGCCGACTCCGGGCCAACTGGCGTCCGAAAGAGTCGCCGTCGGGCCCGCGAACGGAGAGAAGGACCCCGTCACCGTGCCGCCGTTGATGACGATGTTGTTCAGACCAGCTGAACCGGTAACGCCAAACGGCCCCGGTGGCTTCCACGTCGTCGGTGTCCCTGCGGGCGTGGTCCAGTGCAATATGAACTTGGAGGGGGGAGCGATAGGAGCAGGAAGTGCAACGCCGCTAAAGATGGTGGCGCAGTTGTTGGCGGTGCCGGGATCGCTGACAAGTAGCTTGCCCACGATTCTTCCGATTTGCGGAGAGCCGAAACCGGTCAGGCATGGGCTGGTCGTGCTGCCCAACCGCGCGACGACTTTGATTTTCTCAATGTTTGCGGTGCCTCCGTTCAGGAGAGGTGGGGAAAAGATGATTCGGCCGGCCCACACACCGTTGCCGGCGTTGCATGTCACGCTGCCGGGGAGGACCGGATTCGTACGGGCGGCCTGGGCGACGCCGGACCCCACCGTAAGTAAGAAGATCGATGGTAGGGCGAGTGACGCCGTTATGAGGACTGTCTTTCGGGCCATTTGATCCCCCGTTCGATTGAGCCTCCCGCCACGATCCAGGGAGGAATACCAGAAGTCTTCCGCAACCTGATGGAGTGAACAAGTGGTGCCCTCTGGTCCATCAGGAATCAGTGATTCGATTCAGCGGACAGACCCGCAAGCCCTGTCATTCTTCGGAGAATCCAAGGAGATGCAACGGATGAGGAGCCTTGCGACCCACGGTTTGCCGCGCGCAACAAATCAGCAGGTAGCAGGGAGCGAAGAACATCCTCGAGGACGGATTCGGCCAGTCGGCTTGAAAGTCCGGTCGATCAAATCTCCGGGTACGGACCCATCACTCGGCCGCTACCCGCTCGATGCGCCGCAAGGGTCGGGGGGAGGCGTTGGCACTCCTCATGGTGTGTGACACTCCAAGACGCGACGTGAAACGCTAATGGCGATTCGAAGCCAGAGGGAGGGGGAAACGTGCCTGAGCGTATGGATAGAAGGTCATTCCTGGCCCGCGGTGCCATCGGAGCCGCTGGCGTCGCCACAGCCGGCGTCGGGGCTGGCGGACTGATGACCGCCTGCAGCTCGGATTCGGGGTCGGGTCAACCCAACCGGAGCCGTTCCCGCAACGGCATCACAAACGCGCCACCGAAGAGGGGCGGAAGTCTCGTCTTCGGTACGGTTGACGAAGACCAGAGTTTCGACCCGGCCGTCGGGCGTTTCGATGAAACCGGGATCCTCTACGCCCGGACGGTCTTCGATCCACTGACCATCATTGCCGCCGATGGGAGCGTCCAGCCCTACCTGGCCCAGTCTGTGACGCCCAACTCCGACTACTCGGTGTGGACGATCGGCGTCCGGCCGGGGGTGCTGTTCCATGACGGCACTCCCTGCGACGCATCAGCGATCGCCGGCAGCATCGAGCACTTCCTCACCGGAGAACTCGGCATCTCGATCAACCCTTTATTGGCCAAAACGCATGCCATCAGTGTGACCACACCTGACACCGTCACGATCACACTGACCCAACCCTGGGTGCCCTTTCCGACCTATCTCACCGGGGCCATCGGGGGTCAGGGCGGCTATATCGTCGCTCCCTCCATGATCGCCGACAAGAACGGCGGAATGAACCCCGTCGGCACTGGACCATTCAAGTTCCAAGACTGGGCCCCGAACGACCATTTCACCGCCACGCGTAACCGCCACTACTGGCGAACGGGGACTCCCTACCTGGACGAGATCACGTACAGACCGATCCTGGACGACGATTCCCGGGCAAGCGCGCTCGAGGCCGGAAACATCGACATCATGCAAGCGGCCCTCCCGGAAGTGATCCTGCATTTTCGCGACAATGCCGATTATGCGTACATCGACGATACGCGGACAGTCGTCGGTGAGCCCGACATGGGCTTTATCATGTGCAACCTCTCGAAGCCGCCCATGGACAATCTGAAGGTTCGCCAGGCCATGGCCATGGCCATCAGCTCCGCCGAGTACTCGAAGATCATCGACCACGGCGTGACTCCCCCCATCGACCAGCCCTTCACCCCAGGATCTCCGTACTATGCGCCGGATAGCGGCTACCCGAAGTACAACCCCACGGCAGCCGCCGCTCTGGTGAAGGAGGTAGAGAGAGAGTCGGGCAAGCCGGTGGCCTTCACGCTGATAGAGCCGCCGACCGCGGCATCGGTCCAGGCGGCTCAATATCTGCAGAGCCGGCTTCAAGCGGTGGGTATGAACGTCACCCTGACCCAGATCCAGCCGTCGGTGGAAATCAATGACGCCCTGGCCGGCTCGTACCAGGCCGCGGTGTGGCGCCAATTCGCCGCCGTGGACCCCGACCTGAACTACTTGTGGTGGAGCCCGGCGGAGATCTTCGGAGCTCTCAATCCCAACTTCGCCCAGAACAGAGACCCAGTAATCCAGACGCTGCTCGAGACGGGACGCCGATCGACCGATCAGGCCGTGAGGGCCAAGGCGTACCAGCAGATCGCCCAACGCCTCAACGCGGACCTTCCATACATCTGGACCGACCGGGGCGTCTGGGCCATTGTTAGCAAGTTGCAGGTCCAGAACTTCAACAATCCCACGACCCCGGCGGGTGACAAGGCCTTCGGGATGATCGTGGGAACCATCTGGACATCACAAATCTGGCTTGACAGCTGAGTTGGCCTCCGGATGCTGGCGGACTTCTCAACGTGTGTCCTGGGGTGATCTAACAGTGGTACCATATCTTGTACCGAATTCAGCGTTGCCAGGAGGCGAACCAATGGCCATCACTGCGAGCGAAGCCCGAAAGAACCTGTTCCCGCTCATTGAGAGAGTGAACGATGACCGCGAGCCAGTCGAGATCACCTCGAAGCGTGGCGACGCCGTCCTGTTGTCCCGCGCCGACTACGACGCGCTCACGGAGACGGCATACCTGCTGCGGGTTCCCGCGAATGCCGAGCGCCTACTTGAGAGCCTGCATCAGGCGCAAGCCGGCGAGCGTGAGGTGCACGAGCTCTCCTGATGCGGCTGGTCTTCACCCCTCACGGCTGGGAGGACTATCGGTACTGGCAGGCGACTGACAAGGCAGTGGTCAAGCGGATCAATCGCCTTCTCGACGACACGCTCCGGGATCCCTTCGCCGGTATCGGGAAACCCGAGCCATTGCGGCACATTCTGGCCGGCTGTTGGTCCAGGCGTATCGATGACGAACACCGGCTCGTGTATCTGGTCGAAGGTGATGACATCGTCGTTCTCCAGGCCCGGTATCACTACGAACGATAATTCCCGCCTCGGGGATCGACACCGGTCGACGGATTGATTCGTGCTGAGTGGACCGGCCCCGGTGGACAGTCCGCCTCATTGCGACAGCCGGGAGTTCGGTGGTCAGCATCCAAGATCGCCGGGTCGATGCGACAATGCTGAGATGGATCACTCAAGCCTGATGCCTTGGGTGTGGGACAGCTCCGTCGAATGGGCTCAGCAGGCGTTGCCGGGCCACCTCCCGGCGAGTGGTAACGACGGGCGTGGCCGAGAACGACGCTGCTCGCGCTAGCTGGCCCCGTATCCTTATCGTCCTGGCGGAGTCGTCTTCCGAGCTGGAGGCACGGGATGGAAAACAAGGCAAGAGTGGAACTTGTACTCGACTGTGCAGAGCCGGAGAGGCTCGCTAAGTTCTGGCGCCAGGCGCTTGACTATCGCGACTACTACACGGATGTGAAGTTGGCCGTGCTCGTTCCCAAGAAAGGGATCGCGTCACCGCTTCTCCTTCAGGGCGTACCCGAACCCAAAGCCGGCAAGAACCGCATGCACCTTGACATTGTGGTCGACGACATCGAAGCCGAGATCCACAGGCTGCAGACAATCGGCGCTCATCGCATCGACGAAGGCGTGCAGAGCTTCGGGGGAACCCGATGGGTAAGAATGTCGGATCCCGAGCAGAATGAGTTCTGCGTCTCCACCGGCGTCGAGTGGTAAAGCTTGACGCACGCGAGCGTGTTCGCTCCACAGCAGTCGACGGCCCCGACGCGCTCGAAGGAGCGACACCGTGGCTCAGCTGGAGCGGTGGAGCGTGGCAGCTTCGGAGCAGTAGCCAACACTCGAAAGCGAGTTGGCCAGGCTACGAAAGGCGGAGGAGGACATCGAGCGGCGCGCATGCGAACGATCCATACAGCGATGGCACGGGCACGATGCCTTGCTGGGCGCAGCGGCGGTCTGGCCCTCCAATCACTTTCAGTGACTCGTCGATGATCCTGCCCGGCCTACGTAGAGCCTGAATCAAAGTCCCCGGCCGCCACGTATTCGGCCCGACGAACGCTCAGGGGGAACCGTATCGGCAAGCGCGCCGAAGTCGTGGGATTATTGCGGGCCATGACCTAAGGAAGCAGATGATCGTCCCGGTGTCGGATACCAGTTCGACGTGTCGAGGCCCGAGGTCGAACACGCGCGTGCACTGGCTGCTGTTGATCGTCGCCTTCGGTCTATTCGCGGGAGTCGTCTTCATCCGCCATGGACCGATCTCAGGGAGCGACGCCGACGGGGTGACTCTTCCAGCGACGGCTCTTGCGGACGGAGACCTGACCGCCGCCGCCAGCCAGGATTATGTGCCCAACCCGCCCGGGTATGTGCTCGCCGCATCTCCGCTCGTCCTAATCTTTCGACCGCTCATCGGGGCGGAGTTCTGGTGCCTGACTCCGTCGCGGGCCGAACACCTCCGAAACTCGTCTCCCTTTTACTCAAATGACCCTACGTTTGCCCACGATGTTGGCGAGTGCGGATTTACAGCCACCATGCCAAACGGACGTCAAGGACCCGCCAGACCGCCGTGGTATCACAGCCAGGGCTTACTGGGCTTGCTGGCGTGGATCGCCCTCGGCGCCGGTAGCTTGTCGCTCCTGCGAGCCGTGCGACCTCCGAGCGGATGGTCGGCAGCGCTTTTGTTAGGCCTCCTCGCAGTTCTCCCCGCTGCCAGCGATGGGCTCACGCAGAGCTTTCACCCGCAGGACATCCTGTGCGTCGGTGCTATGGCCGCCGGCCTGGCTCAGGCCGTGCGCCGACGATGGATCCTCGCAGGCGCTTTGTTTGGTCTCGCCTTTCTGAGCAAGCAGTTCGTATTGCTCGCCATTGTCCCGGTCATAGTCGCCAGTCCTGGCTGGCGCGAGCGCGTACGAGTCGTGGGCCCGGCGGTCGTGATCGCTTTCGTCGGGATCTTGCCATTCTGGGTGGTCGCGCCAGGCGTGACGTTCGACAATGTGACCACGAATGGCACGGGCGGCGCTTCGGATCTGGGAGGTACGGTCGTCGATTTGCTCCACGTCTCGCAGACGCTGCGCGATCTGATCATTCGCGATGGACCGATCGTGGTGGCCCTGCTCTTGTCATTGTGGGCTCGGCGCCGATCCGGTACCCGCCTTTTGACTCCCGTGCCACTGCTCGGTCTGACCCTCGCGTGCCTCGCCTCGCGGCTCCTACTCGAAGCGGTGTTGCTCCCCTACTACCTACTCGCCGCCAGCGTCATGTTCATAGTGCTCGATCTGGCGGCACGCCGACCGCCGATCCCGTCCGTGCTCTGGATTGCGGCGACCACAGTGGTGGCTGGATTCGAGCCCACCCGATCGGTGCCGGTAGCGTTGGCAGTTCTGGCCCTGTCCTTGCTCGCGATTGTGGCTGGGATGTGGCCTGCGCTCGCACACTTGGACCGCCGGATGCCAGCAGCGAGACCGTCGCGGTACTCCTTGGCTGACGCGTTCGTCCGCTTCCGCCTTCGAAAGACACGCAGTTAACGGTCAATGCGACTGCTGAGTTACACGTTGACGTTACCTCCAGCAATCAAGAAGTTGTGCGGACCGGCGCAGGCGAGGTTGGAGGGCAGAGTGATCGTGTTCAGCGGTGGGACCGGACCAGCAGCAGGCTCGAATGATCCAACGGCAGCGGGTGGGGGTGGGGCCGTCAGGGTGATGACGCCTGCTGGCGCACCTTCAAAGGGAGCAGCAGCGTATGTGAGGACGGTATTAGCAATGGGGACGGGCTTAGCCTTCCACTTGATGGTGACCTTGATGTTGCCAATGGTGTCGAGTGAGCCGAAGTAGTTGCCACATTTGCTCGCAAGATTGTTGCTGTAAAAGCCGCTGCCTTTAAGTGATCCACCCTTGATAATGTCACCAACGGGAGCGGTAAAGTTGGCGTTCGGGCACGGGCCGAACTTTGCTTTGAAGTTGATCTTCATGCCTCCGTTCGCCCCCGCAACCGTGAGGCTCGGATTGATGAATCCCTTCCCGGCAAGTCCATTGCAGTTGGCGGTTCCGACCGCCACTACCCCTGCCGAGGCGATACCCGGTTCGATGACTACCACCAGAACTGACGGCAACATCACAGTTGCGGCTACCAGCAGGAGCTTACGAAGCATGATTTGGTCCCCCGTCTCGCTCGGTGAATCGTCCGCGGCGAACTTTAACCCCTCAAGAGTTCCGCCGCTCGCTGTATCCATATACGGCCGCGCGCAGTTTTGTTGGCGAGGGCAACGATGACGGTAGTCACGATGGAGTTACTACTTTGGACGGGAGGAGTGCTTGCGATATGAATGGACGCCGGATGCACGGTCGATTGGCAAGGACAGCGGGCCAATGACCACCTCCTCTTGTCTCGGCCCGGTCGAGTCAACCCCTCCCGAGTCACCGATCTAGGCGGCGTTGGTCGGGATCGGTGGCGTTGAGCTCTTCGTGCTACTACTTCGCCCAGGCAAGCTGGACAACGAGTGTTGCTGTGACAGCGGCCAAACACACAAGGTGATCGCGCAGAATCGACCGGGCCAAGGCGATTTGGCGCTCGGCTGGATCACGGCGAGCGCCTAGTCGGACCGCTCTCGGTACCGTTCGAACACCGGCAAGGGCCACGGCCGAAACAACCAAGGCAAGCGATACCCAGGACGCCCAACGTGGTCCTCGGTTCCTGACAACTTCAGCCACGATGGAAGCGATAGTTCCGATCATCACGGCCGCGACCAATCGGTTCATCGGCCGTGACTCCGTCGTAACACGCTTGTAGTAGGTAGAGATCGAAGCGAGTATGGGCTCAGGAACGTCTTGCTGGTGGCCGAGGACCTGAACATCGAACATCAGGTCGAACCACAGGACGGCTAGTAGGAACCCTGCCCCTGCCGCTGCGAACGCCTGCTGCATCTGACCAGTTTCGCACGCGGGCCTGGAAAGGGATCATTCACATAGTGCAGAGGCAGACACCTGATGGATATCGAAGGGAGCCAACGGCTCTATGCCCAGCGAGATACAAGGTCTGGTGCAGCACCTAGTCCCAAAGTTAGCTCCAGCGACTATTGGTGTTGTCCATGGGCGAGTTGTCTTTGTCTTCAAAGACGCTGTCAGAGATCGGGTCATCAGCAGCACTCCGTGTGTAGATATTCAGCTGCCGATGACGAAGCCATCGAATACTCTCGAAGTGCTTTCGACATCCGACGTCTTGTCTTTGGCTGACGCAGTCGCATCTAGGTATAAGGCTCTTATCGTGACCGCCGCAGGAACCGGCCTATGGCCTGGTGAGGTCTTCGGCCTCTGCGTCAATCGAGTCGACTTCCTTCGGATGACAATCCGGATCGACTAGCTAGTCCGCGCCGTGAGCTTGTTGCCGACGTGATTTCACGTGGCCAGATTGCAGTGCAGAAACCCTCGGATGGTCGGCGATAGCGCTCCGAAGACTCTGGCCCTAGCCTATGGCCTCGGGGGAGTGATTCGAGTGAGAGTCGAACCAAGGGGGCCAACAATGAGACGTGCGGCTATTTCTTCAAGCGCAATGGTTGGGGTTCTGGCGCTGGGCATCACCGGAGCGCTGACATTAGCTCCGTCGGCGGGGGCAGCGTCACCGGGTGCGGGGGTCAAGTCCGGGTGAACCTGGACGCTCAATATCGTGCCCTGCACGGTCGTGACCTTCGCCAAACATCACAAGTTCTCCGACGACGCTGGCGACGCCGGGAAGTGGAAGAAGCCCATATACACGGCCAATGTAAACATGACCTTCGTTTCGGGTCCCAACGCGGCAGCCACCTTCAAGGGCACGTACTCGAAGGCGTCCGGTGATTATTCGGGCAAGTTCACGACACCGACCATGATGTCCACGGTGACGCTGACCCCAGGCGCAACGGCAGGTTGTTGACCGGAATCTCCGCGACCGCTCGGTCCACGAGACCCAGGACACGGTGTTCCACGGCTGGTTAGTATCCCAACGACGGGTAAGGGGATCGTCGCGAGAAAAGGAATGTCATGCGTCGTGTGATCGGAGCGGCAATAGTCGCCATTGCCCTAGCAGTACCGGTGTCGGTGACAACATCCAGTCCGGCCTGGGCGTCTTCCAGCGTCACCTGCGGCAAGCTGTACGGCTACGCGACCGCGTACCAGTTCCACTTGGCGATGTGCATGCCACAGGCAAAGATTCTGTCCGGGTTTGGACGTGATTTGACCACGGCGCGCGGTCCGACCAAGTACACGTGGACGTGGCATGAAGGGACGACCACCGTCGTCTCCTTGACTGACGTCAAAGCAGGGACGTGTCCGACGGGATATGGCGCATACACCGATACTGGCACCGTGACAGGCGGCACTTCGACGTACACACAAGTGGGCGACTCCATCCAACTGATCGCGTGCCGGAGAAAGGCCCCTGTGTACATGGGCGCCCTGCGGCTGGCTTCCGGCACGATGGCGTCGCTCTGAGCTTATAGACGGCTGCGCGAACCGTGCCAAATGTCAGAGGCCCGGCGCAGCCTGCCTGCCAGAACACAGTCGGTCCGCCGAGGATGTCTGTCGGCGGACGCGAGGGCAGCCGAGGGTGCCCTGAGAAGGAGGACGGTGAGCTAGCAGGAGAGATCGTGCAGTCCGTCAGGTACAAAGTCGGGTGCCACGGCGAGCCGTTGATGCATCACATCTTCACAGTGGCGACATCGAGAGCTACGCGGTGACACCCGGCACGACAGGATCCCGGCGAGATGTGCAATCTCATATCCGTCGCACTGTGCGCCGTCGAGTTCCTCGGAGCAATAGGCGACCACTCCGTCACGGTGAACAACAAGGCATCCGTTGCACATCGCCACGACCGCTCCTTCGGGACTTCCCCACGCCGTCCGTGGCGTGGCTGACAAGCAGATCAAGCTGTCGTTCACCGCTAGTCGCCCAGGAATCGGCGAGTCAGGATGGAGGGTGGAACAATGGACCCACAACAGTCCCGGTGCATTCACCGGAGAGTCGACTGATGGCGCCGCAGCACAGCCGACGCATCGCTTTCCACTATGAACAACCCAGTCGAGCGGAGCCGCACATTTGCTCGCATCCGTCACGACCAGGTACCCGGCACGACGTACTGTGGACCAAGGCGTTCTCCTTGTCACCCCTCGGGGGGCGTCGGCGACGGAACTGGCTCGGGCAGAGATGTCCGGGTCAGTTTCGCGTCAGTCGACTCCAGCGCCCTTTGCACATCCCGATGGACGTGTCGGGTGGTCATCGAGGCCGATGTTCTCAGGCACTCTCTTTCGTCGTACGTCTTGCATGGACCTCAATCACGGCCTGCTCGCCCCGGGGCACAATCGGTCCGACGAGGGACGCAGTGAACTGAGCCCCCTTCCCGAGGGCGCTCTCGGAGATCCGAGCGCTTGGGTCAATCGTCACCCTCGGCGAGCGCCTGACACCACCCATCGACCCAGAGACGTTCAGGATCATCCGAAACCCAGATGTGGTCCTCAGATCATGAGGACGATGTCACCGTCTGCACGTATGTCGCCGCCGGACTCTTATGCACCCGAACAGCACCACCCGGCTTGTAATGAGCCTTGATGGTGTAGTTACCGGGGGCAAGGGCCTCAGTGTCAGTCACGCTGGCGTCACTGCAGTTCTCGTAGGTCGGATCGGGAGTCAACGTTGCCTTGCCCAAGGCCTTCTTGGAGGTCACGTCCTTGAAGATGAGTTTGCCGCTCGGGTGCACATTGGCCACCCGGTCGCACTCCGTGCCCAGAACGGTGAACTGGACTCCGGTCACCACTGGATTGGCCGAACTGGTGATCGTGGTGAAGGTGCTCGTCGTCGTGTCAGGTGACGCGTGCGCCACACCGACGAGCGGGCTCACTAGGAGGGCGCTCACGCTCACTAGTACCCCGCCGAAGAGACGCTTCATCGCTTTCGGCGACACGACAGCCAATAATACCTGCTCCATGACGATTCCCCCCTTGTTCGGTACAACTTGACAAGTCCGACAATCACAAAGTAACAGGCCGTATGGGGGTGCGCCACCGGATCGGGCCACGTCTATCTCACACCGACCAGTCCAGATCGACCATGCCTGCTCCCAGTCGAGAGCCATCCAGCGTTTCCATGCAGGCGCAGCCCTGTCTGCCAAGAGCACAGTCCTGTCTGCCGAGGAACTCGGGGCATGCGTGAGAGGCATACGACGCAAGGTTCTGATGCCCGAGCATGGCTGCGGCAAAGCGACAACGGCCCACCGACACGGCATTACAGCCGGGCCGTTGGGCCGTTGCTACTTCCGATGCTTTCACAAGGACCGGGGCAGATTTAGCCAATGCAGACGTAGGCTTGAGGCGCTGTTTTGTTGCTCTTGCGCCCAGTGGTCACGTCGCGTGCCTGAATCCTCAGCGCCGTGTTGCCATCGCAGATGTCGTACGTGGCGATCTGACCGCTTCCGTTGGCCGAGGTGGTCGTCGTCCAGTAGGGCTTCTTGACCCCAGCGGCCCACTCTGTCACAACGACACTGCCGTTGGGCGTGAACTTTGAGCCGGTCACGTAGGGTCCGTCACCACCTGTCGATACGACTGAAATGTGTGGTCGCGGAGCAGCCCATGCCGGGGTGGCAGGGATGACGGCCAGGGCTCCCACCAAGGCCACTGACGAGGCACAGACGAGCTTCATCTTCATTGCTCTCTCCTTTGGTTGAGACCATGCTCCCGCGTGTTCCTACCGGCAAGGTACGACCTTTACCGCGTAGCGTCTGTAGCCGTGCTTACAGATGGACTGTCACCGTCGACACAGAACGCTGTGGTCGTGTCGTCCCGTTGACACCCAGACTCACCGCCAAAGTCGTGGCTCAGACCCTCACGCGAGTCGCAGACTTCAGATACGGGCCTGTGTCTGCCGACCCTCTACCTTTGGCAGCAGAACGCCAAGAGCCACATCTCAAGTTCTGATCGGGAACGCAAAGCCAGGCGGCGCCGGAGGTGACTCGGTACCTGCTTGCCCTGCTCCCCCTTACCGTCGGCCCGATGGGGCCTGTCCACCGTTTCCCGCTCAGCGCACCGTTTTCTCCATTGCCGAAGCCAGATCGGCCATTGGGACCGTAGGTCACGACGGATCGAGATGACGGGGCGAAGCCTCGGCGAGGGAGACAGAACACCAAGGTCACCTGAGATGGTGCTTCGTAACTCGGAACGCAACAACGGTCGAACCCTGGCACTCTGTTCTTCGTGGAACAGTACTCGCGCAAGAGTTCAGGCTTGGCGGGTGCGGCGATCTCACCTTCGATGATCTCCTCAGCTGTCTCAGTGCTGATTCGCTGGCGAGGGGGGCCGATAGCGGCCAGCTTCTCGCTGAGCGTCATGAACTCGACGACCCTCCGAGCGGACGCCCGCGCTTCCTCATTCTCCGGCGGTGCATTGTTCGTCGACCCCAGATCGACCCATTTCGGCAGCAGTGCTGCCTGCTGAGCGAGGATCTTGAGGTAGATGGTGGCGTCGTCATTATTGGGCCGCAGGTACATCCCCGGCGACAATGGCGTGCCGTCGGGGAACTTGGTGATGTGGATGAGCGGCTCGTAGGCCACCCTCATCATTTCGAGGTCGGCCCACAGCGAGGCGCGGAGAAGCTCCACCGTCGCCGCCGATCCTTTCTCGGCCAGCTTCCGCCGGACGATCCTCCGGCAATGGACGTCGGAGAAACCGGTACGTGCCGCCAGGTCGACGTAGGAAGTGGTCCCGGTCACATAGAGCAACCAAACCGCCTGCTGACGAGCAGCGAAAATCGCACCTCGGTATGAGGCTCTCATTATTGCTGCCGCTGGAACGGGCCTCAGGCCCGGTGAGATTTTTGGCCTCTGCGTCAATCGAGTCGATTTCCTTCGCAGGACCATCCGGGTCGATCAACAGCTGTCCCGGGTCCCAGGAGCGGGAGTAGCTCTCGTCGACCAGCTGAAAACGAAAAACTCCTACCGCACCCTTCCCCTGCCGCAAACAGTTGCCGAAGCGCTCGCCGCTCACCTCACTCAATGGCCCGCTCACCCCGAGCTAGGCCTCATCTTCACAAATGCGCGGGGTGGCCCGATACGGGAGAGCCCTTTCGGATCGGCCTGGAAGACAGGCCGCACCAAGGCAAGCCTTCCCGCTTGGGCCACACCACACGACCTCAGGCACTACTTCGCGAGCCTGCTAATCCGATCCGGTGCATCGGTGAAGGTTGTCCAAGCTCGCCTGGGCCACGCATCAGCCAAGACGACCCTCGACATGTATGGACATCTATTCGACGATGAGGAGGACCGAACCCGAACGGCCATCGACGGCGAGTTCAACTCCACCGCGGCCTCTCCGCGGCCTGACAGCGCTGTGCGAAACGAATAGTGCAGGTCAACGCTTAGATATCGTAGTAGAGCATGAACTCCCACGGATGCGGTCGGAGCCGGATGGCGTCGACTTCGTTCACCCGCTTGTACTCCAGCCATGTCTCGATGAGGTCGTCGGTGAAGACACCGCCGGCCTTCAGGAAGTCATGGTCGGCTTCGAGTGCGCCCAGGGCTTCGTCGAGCGATGCCGGGACTTGAGGGACCTTGGCCAACTCCGCCGGCGGCAGATCGTAGAGGTCCTTGTCGACCGGGTCGGGGGGCTCTATCCGGTTCTGCACCCCGTCGAGCCCGGCCATGAGCATGGCCGAAAAGGCCAGATAGGGGTTGCACGACGGGTCGGGGCACCGGAACTCGATCCGCTTCGCCTTGGGGCTCTGCGAGTACAGAGGGATCCGACAGGCGGCGGACCGGTTCCGTTGTGAGTACACCAGGTTCACAGGCGCCTCGTACCCGGGGACGAGTCGCTTGTAGGAATTCGTGGTGGGAGCAGCGAAGGCGAGCACGGCCCGGGCGTGTTTCAGCAAGCCGCCGATGTACCACCGGCCCATGTCCGACAGGCCGCCGTATCCGTCCCCGTAGAACAGCGGCTCTCCGCCCATCCACAGCGACTGGTGACAGTGCATTCCCGATCCGTTGTCCTGGAACAACGGCTTGGGCATGAAGGTGGCTGTATATCCCGCCGCGTGGGCGACGTTCTTCACCACGTACTTGTAGAGCATCAGCTTGTCGGCCATCACGAGCAACGTGTCGAACCGCATGTCGATCTCGGCCTGGCCCGCCGTTGCCACTTCGTGGTGCTGGACCTCGATCTCGATACCCAGTCGTTCCATCGTCAGGATCATCTCGGACCGCAGGTCCTGGAAGTGGTCTCCGGGAGGCACGGGGAAGTACCCCTCCTTGGGCCGGATCTTGTAGCCCAGGTTCGGACCCTCGTCGCTGGCGGTGTTCCAGTTCCCCTCGATCGAGTCGACCTGGTAGAACGCCGAGCGCTGGTCCTGGGAGTAACGCACGTCGTCGAAGATGAAGAACTCCGCTTCCGGGCCGAAGTAGCAGGTGTCGGCCAGACCCGTCGTGCCCAGATAGGCCTCGGCCTTCTGCGCCACGTACCGGGGGTCGCGGGAATAGGGCTCCAAGGTGATGGGATCGCGCACGAAGCAGTTGAGGTTCAGCGTCTTGTGTGTCCGGAAAGGATCGATCACCGCGGTGTTCGGGTCGGGCATGAGCAACATGTCCGATTCCTGGATTTCCTGGAATCCCCGGATCGACGATCCGTCGAATCCGAAGCCCTCGTCGAACACGTCGGCGGTCAGCGCGTGGGCCGGCACCGAGAAGTGCTGCATCAGGCCGGGGAGGTCGACGAACCGAACGTCGACGATCTCGATCCCCTCGTCCTTCACCAGGCGAAGCACCTCAGCCGGGGTCCGCTTCTCCACGGGTCCTCCTTCGTCGTAGTCCTTGGTCCGCTGATCGTCTCGTCACGCGCCGGCCGGGTGCCTTGGAACCTGCCCCTGCCCGCCTGAACCGTCCCCCGTCCTACAGGGTCCCGGTGCCGGGCACCATGGTGGTGGCTGGCTCTGCCGCTCACAAATCCGCCCGCCCGCGGACCAACCCCCGGGCGGCTGATGCCTGGCTCACAGGGTGACACCGGCCGGTTTCGCCCACGTTGCCCAACTGTGAACGGCGTGTGAACGCGTTCGCGCCCCCTTCGATCGCCTGCGACACTGGTAACCCCCGGCAGCCAGCCGGAGGGCGCCGAGACCGGGGCACGAGCGGAGGTGGGATGCGCAGCCAGCAGGAGTACGTCCTCAGGACGGTCGAGGAACGGGCCATCCGGTTCGTCCAACTCTGGTTCACCGACGTCCTCGGGACGGCCAAGACCTTCAGCATCACCCCGGCGGAGCTCGAGAACGCGCTCGAAGAGGGTATGACCTTCGACGGATCCGCCATCGACGGCTTCAGTCGGGTCCAGGAGAGCGACGTCCTCGCCCGACCCGATCCGAAGACGTTCCAACTCCTGCCCTGGCATCCCGACGACATTCCCGTCGCCCGGGTCTTCTGCGACCTGTTCAACCTCGACGGGTCACCCTTCGAGGGTTGTCCCCGCCATACCTTGCGGCGCACCCTCGACCGGGCACGGGACCAGGGGTTCACCTTCTACGCCGCTCCGGAGATCGAGTACTTCTACTTCGCCGATTCCGACCCCAGCCATCTTCCGGTGACCCTCGACTCCGGTTCCTACTTCGAGCTCACCGCCAGCTGACGTGGCCAGCGACCTGCGGACGCGGACCGTCCTCACCCTGGAGGAGATGGGCATCCCGGTCGAGCACGCCCAGCACGAGGACTCTCCCAGCCAGCACGAGATCGACCTCCGCTACACCGATGCGCTCACGATGGCCGACACCGTCATGACCGTCCGGCTGGTCGTGAAGGAGATGGCGCAACGACGCGGCATCCACGCCAGCTTCATGCCCAAGCCTCTGGCCGGGGTCCAGGGATCAGGGATGCACACCCACCTGTCGCTCTTCGAGGGTGACACCAACGCCTTCTACGACCCCGAGGACCCCGACGGGCTCTCCCTGGTGGCGAAGCGGTTCATGGCCGGCCTGCTCCGTCACGCGGCCGAGATCACGGCCGTCACCAACCAGTGGGTGAACTCCTACAAGCGCCTCGTGTCCGGCTACGAGGCCCCGATCCACGTGTCCTGGGCCCGCAACAACCGTTCGGCTCTGGTCCGGGTGCCGTTCGTCAAGCGCAACAAGGTCGAGTCCACCCGGGTCGAGTACCGGGCCCCCGACTCGGCGTGCAACCCCTACCTGGCCTTCGCCGTCATCCTGGCGGCCGGGCTGAAGGGAATCGAGACAGGGCTACGACCTCCCCCGGGAAGCGGCCGCCAACCTCTTCGCCATGACCCCGGAGGAGCTCGCCGCCGAGCAGATCCGATCGCTTCCGGGCAGCCTCAACGAGGCGGTCGTCGACATGGAACGCTCGGAGCTCATGGCCGAGACCCTGGGCGAGCACGTCTTCGAGTGGTTCATCCGCAACAAGCGGGCGGAGTGGGCCTCGTACAAGACCCACATCAGCCAGTTCGAGCTCGATCGTTACCTGCCGCTGCTCTAGTTCGGGGGCCACTTCCGACGCGGACACTCGAACACCGAGACATGAAGAGCGGCACATAGAGACCGGCACATAGAGACCGGCACAGACACACCGGCACAGACACCGGCGCACCGGAGATCGAGGGGAGGGAAGCACCATGGAGTCGCTGCTCTGCTTCCCCGATCCCTTCCCGGCCGAGGTGGGCCTGGCCCTCGAGCGCGCCGGCTACCCCTGGAAGGCGTTGGCCCGGGCCGAGCACGCCCAGTCCGACGAGCCCGAGGACGGATGGGCCGGTGCGGTGGTCTGCGCCGACGGCGACGCCGCCGGTGCCTTCGCCCTGTGCCGCCTGGTGCGCACCCGGGACGTCCCCCTGCGTCCGCTGTTGCTCATCATCGTCCCCCACCAGATCGACGACCTCCAGCTGCGCGAGGACCACTTCGACGACTTCTGCGTCCTGCCCGCCACACCCCAGGAGATCGCCGCCCGCCTGGCCCATCTCTTCTGGCGGACGGGACGCGGGCTGCACGCCGAGCTCATCGAGCACGGTCCGCTCGTCCTCAACCTCGAGACCTACCAGGCGGCGGTGGGTGGTCGTGTCCTCGACCTCACCTTCATGGAGTACGAGCTCCTCCGCTTCCTGGCCGCCCGCCCGGGCAAGGTCTTCACCCGGGAGACGTTGCTCAGCCGGGTCTGGGGTTACGAGTACTACGGCGGGGCCCGCACCGTCGACGTCCACGTCCGGCGACTCCGGGCGAAGCTCGGCGAGGAGCACGCCCATCTGATCGAGACGGTCCGCTCCGTCGGGTACCGCTTCGGCCACGGCACCTGGACCCCGTGACCGACGACCCTGACCGGACCTCTGAAGGGCCGGGCTATGGGGACGCGGCGGCGTGCGCCCTACTGCGGGTCGTAGGCCCAGGCTTCTATCTCGACCGCCGCCCCCAGCGGGAGCCCGGCCACGGCGATCAGTGACCGCGCCGGTCGGTGGTCGCCCAGGGCCGCCACGTAGATCTCGTTGAAGGTGGCGTAGTCGGCCATGTCGGTGAGAAAGACGGTGGTCTTCACCACCTTCTCCCACGTCAACCCGAAACCGGCGAGCAAGTGCCTCACGTTGTCGAGGGCCTGGTGCGCCTGCTCGGCCACACCACCCCCGACGAGGACGGGACCGTCCGGCGCGCTCCGCACGCCGATCTGGCCCGAGCACACGAGCCACGGACCGGCCCGCACCGCCGGGGCGTAGGGTCCGACCGGACTGCTCACTGGTCCACCATCCCTAGGTCGCCAGTCGTCAGGCTGGCGGTGCACCCTGGTGACCGTCGGTTCATCGCCCGGACCGCTCGCGACTTGATCGCCATCATGAGTAAAGCGAGGGCCGGCGGCCCAGGACGTGCCGACTGGCAATAAGGGCTGAGCGCCTCAGAGCGCCGATCAGTGAGCGACCGGCAGACACGTCCATGGACCACCGGGTGCTTCCCCACTGGGCAAACAGCGAGGAGGCTGACATGCAGGATCTCACGTCTCGTTTCGGCGGTGTGGATTGGGCAACCGACGCCCATGCCGTGGGCATCGTCGACAGGGCCGGAATCGTCGTCGACGAGTTCGACGTCGACCACAGTGCCGCTGGCTTGAGAGAGCTCTGCCGAAGACTCCGGGAACACGACGTTCGCCGAGTGGCCATTGAGCGACCCGATGGGCCCATCGTCGATGCCCTGCTCAGCGCCGATTTCGAGGTCGTCGTGGTCTCGAGCCGGTCGGTGAAGGCACTGCGCGAGCGCTATGGCAATGCCGGGAACAAGTCCGACCGTTCGGACGCCTACATGCTGGCTGATTGCCTGCGCACCGATGGCCACCGCTGGCCGAGCCTCGAGCCGGACTCGCCGGCCACGGTGACCTTGCGCAACCATGTCAGGGCCCGAAAAGACCTGGTGGAAACTCGGGTGGCGGTGGCCAATCAGCTGCGGGCGCACCTGCTCGTCGTTTTCCCCGGTGCCATTGGCCTTTTCAAGTCCATCGACAGTCAAATCAGCCTGCGCTTCCTGGAGCGGTTCCCGTCCGCCGTGAGTGCACAGTGGTTGTCGGAGAAACGTCTGACCAGATGGTTGGCATCCAGCGGCTACAGCGGCCGCCAGACCTCTGTTGAGCTCTTTGCCCATCTAACCGACGCTCCGCCCGGAGCCGTCCATGACGTCCAAGGTGCGGTGGTGACGGCCTTTGTCGAGGTTCTGAAGACCCTGAGGGCCCAGATTGACGAGCTGACCGCCCGCATGACCGAACAGCTCGAGGCCCATCCTGACGCGCCCATCTTCACGTCCTTGCCCCGCGTGGGAGTGGTGCGGGCCGCCACACTGCTCGCCGAGATCGGCGACTGTCGGGGAAGATTCCCTGATCCCGAATCCCTCGCCTCCCTGGCTGGGGTCACGCCGTCCACTCGCTCTTCGGGCAAGTACCGCACCGTGACGTTTCGCTGGGGCGCCGACATGAAACTCCGTGCCGCCCTGTGCGACTTCGCCGGGGACTCCTGGCAAGGCAACGCCTGGGCCGAAAACCGATACCGGGAACTTCGTGACAGCGGGAAACGACATCCGCACGCCCAGCGGATCCTCGCTCGATCTTGGGTGCACGTCATCTGGCGTTGCTGGCAAGACCACGTCCCCTATGACCCGGCACGACACGCCGCCTTCCAGCGCCTCATGGTCGACGGAGGTTGACATAGGGCTACTCATGACGTCCCTCCTCGTTCGTCGGGCCACTCGGGCGGGAGCCCGTCGGCCACCCAGGCGGCGGCGGCGACCGCCGCGAACACGGCGTCACCGGCGCGCACCGGGGGACCGGGGCCGTCCTCCACCACCACCGCCACCGGGGGCATGGCGCGCGCCGTCAGGATCCCGAAGGACCGGATGGTGAGATCGAGAACGGTCCCGTCGGCGTCGACGGCCACGCCCTCGCTGCGTACCCACCCGAGGGCCTGGTGGGCCGCCCCCACGGCGTAGGACCGCAGCACCACCTCGTCGAGCACCTCACCGGCGGCCACCCTGACCGTCACCGCACCGTCGGAGGCGATCTCGGCCGTCGCCTCGGCACCGGCGGGCGATCGGACCGTCACCGGGTGTCCGGGTCCCACCCGGCCCCCCCGCCGGGCGTCGAGTCCGGCCAGGAGCACGGTGGCCTCGGCCCACCCCGCCCCCCGCAGCCGGGGGGAGACCGGCGGTCCGGGGACGACCACCTCCTCCACCACCAGATCCTCCGTGACCGATGCGACTGCCATCACCCACTCGTCGAGGCTCCCGCTGCCCGGCGTCCTGGCCACCCGCAGAACCCCGGTCCCGTCGTTCTTGAGGCCCGCCGCGATCGGGGGCCTCTTCGCCCCCATCCTCACCACGTCCTCCCGGGCCATCACGGCCCGGACACACCGCCCGTGCTCGTCGGCCAGTCGGCGCGCGGCGCCGGCCACCGGTGACACCACCTTCCCGCCGAAGGCGCCCCCGTTGGCCAGGGGGCTCGCCGCCGTCCCCCCCGGCTCGCACCACGAGGCGTCCGGCTCGAGGTACGCCGGTTCGGTGAAGGTGGTCCGCAACGTCAGGGCGAACTCCCCGGGTGCCACCGCCAGCGGATGACGGACGGCGACGGTCGAATTGCGCCCCTGGACCTTCCCCGCCCGTCGCCGCGCCTCGTGGAGCGTCCCGGCCACGACCCAGGCCCCGCCACCGTCGGGGACCGCCACCAGCGCGTCCGGCGGCACCGTGTCGTCGGCGAACCCGCCGCCGCCGAGGGCGACGGTCGGTCCCACGGCCTGGTCGGTGCCGCCCTCCAGCCCGGCCCGGCGGGCGGCGGCGTCGAGATCACGGGTCACCCCGGAGTCGGGGGCACCCGTGTCACTCCCGCCGCCGGCCCCGCCATACACCAGCCGGGCCGCCTCGAGGACGCTGCACCATCCCGTGCACCGGCACAGGTGGGCGAGCAGCGCCGTCCGCACCGCACCCTCGTCGACTTCCGTCGACCGTCGGCCGAGGGCGGCCAGCCGCATGATGATCCCCGGGGTGCAGAACCCGCACTGGCTCGCCCCCGTCTCCGTGAAAGCCCGGGCCCATCCGTCGCGCACGGCCGGCTCGAGTCCGTCGAGGGTGGTCACGGCGCGACCGGCGACACGTCGGACCGGGGTGACGCACGCCACCCGGGCCGATCCGTCGATCCACACCGTGCAGCACCCGCACTGCCCCTGGGGACTGCACCCGTCTTTCGGGGTCTTCCTCCCCAGACGGTCGCGCAGGGCCTCGAGAAGAGAGATCCCGTCGTCGTCCACCTCGACGGTCTTCCCGTCGAGGCTGAAGGTCACGGTCGTCGACGCCGCCGGCGCCGACGAGGCCGGAGCCGTCAGCTGAACGAGGAGCCGCACCCGCAGGTGCGGGAGGCGTTGGGGTTCGAGATGTGGAACCCGGCGCCCTGGAGGCCGTCGGAGTACTCGAGGGTGGAGCCCGACAGCAACTCGGCACTGGCCGCGTCGACCACCACCTTCACCGTTCCGAACTCCCTCACGATGTCGTCCGGGGCGGTCTCGGAGTCGAAGAACATCTCGTAGCTGTAGCCCGAGCAACCCCCGGGGCGGACCGCCACCCGGAGGGCCAGTGCGTCGTTGCCCTCCTGGGCCAGGAGATCGGTGACCTTGGTGGCCGCCGTCTCCGACAGCGTGATCGGATCCGGCTTCCTCTTGATGCTGATCCCGGTCATCGTGGTCACGGCCGTGCCTCCCTGAGATCTCACTCGGCTGTCGCGAAGAGCATTGGCGGCCCGGCGGGCGCGCATCTGTGCCTGAAAGTGTACCTGACGCCCCCCGGAGATCGGTCGCCGGGCCGAAAGAAGCCAGCTCGCCGGTACGATCGCGTCCGTGACCGACCGCACCGCACCGCCCGCCGTGGCGTCGGTCCGCGCCGCGCTCCTCGGTGTGATCGATCCCGAGCTCGGTGACAACATCGTCGACCTCGGGATGGTCCGCGACGTCTCCGTGGCCGACGACGGCCAGGTCGACGTGGAGGTGGCCCTCACCATCGCCGGCTGTCCCCTGCGGACCCAGCTCCGCGCCGACGTCGAAGGTCGGGTCGGGAGCCTCCCCGGGGTGACCTCGGTCCGCGTCGCCCTCGGTGAGATGACTGCCGTCGAGCGATCGGCCCTCATGGACCGGGCCCGGCACAAGGCCCAGGAGGACCGGGCCGTGGCCACCGATATCCCACCGGTGGCGCGGGTCCTGGCCGTCTCGTCGGGCAAGGGTGGAGTGGGCAAGTCGTCGGTGACGGTCAACCTCGCCGTCGCCCTCGCCCGTCGCGGGCTCACCGTCGGACTCCTCGACGCCGACATCTGGGGGTTCTCGGTCCCCCGGATGCTCGGCATGCAGGGGGAGCTCCGCGCCAACGCGGCCCGCAAGATCGTCCCCCTCGAACTCCCCGTGGGACCCGGACGGCTCAAGGTGGTCTCCATGGGGTTTCTGGCCGACGAGGACACGGCCATCATGTGGCGCGGCCTCATCCTCAACCGGGCCGTCCAGCAGTTCCTCGAGGACGTCCGCTGGGGCGATATCGACTACCTCCTCATCGACATGCCGCCCGGCACCGGGGACGTCCAGATGGGCCTGGCCCGCATGCTCCCGCGCACCGAGGTCCTGGTGGTCACCACCCCGCCCCTGGCCGCCCAGAAGGTCGCCTCGCGCGCCGCCGACATGGCCCGCAAGGGACATCTCCGGGTGGCCGGCGTCATCGAGAACATGTCGGCCTTCATCTGCGATCACGGCACCTCCTACGCGCTCTTCGGCGAGGGGGGCGGGTCACGGCTGGCGGCCGAGATCGGCGTCCCCCTGGTCGGCACCGTCCCCCTCCACCCCGACATGGCCGCCGCCGGTGACTCCGGCCAACCGGTGGCCCTCGGCACCGGCCCCCTGGCCGAGGCCTTCGACGCCCTGGCCACGAGCATCGTGGACGACATCGCCCCCGTGGTCGAGACCGCAGGCTGCACCGCCCGCCTGCTCGAGAAGGTGGAGCTGGCCCTCACCCCGCCGGCCGACCGGGCCCCCACGCCCGAGTAGCCGCCACCGACCGGGCCGCCACCGACCGGGCCTCCTCCTACCGGGCGGCCTCCCACGTCGCCTCGATGTCGTCGGGATCCGAAGACCGCGCCCGACCGTCGGCGGCGAGCTTGCGCAGGTGGGCCCACAGCGAGCGGCGGGCCACGGGAAGGAGCTCCTCGCGGACGTCGTCGTAGACACCGGGGAGCAGATCGTCGACCGTGGCCGGCCCGCTCCGGCCCAGTGCCTCGGCGACGGCCGCCTCGCGCCGCAGCCGGTGGGCGATCACCCCCTCCACGGTGGCGGCCGGGTCGGTGAGAAGCGACCCGTGACCGGGGGCGATGGTCGACAGTCGCGGCTCGAGGACGAGCAGCCGCCGCAGGCTGTCGAGATACACCGCCATGTCACCGTCGGGCGGTGAGATCACCACCGTCGACCCTCCCATGACGTGGTCGCCGGAGAAGAGCATCCGCTCGTCGACCAGCGACCAGCACAGGTGGTTGGAGGCGTGCCCCGGGGTGTGGACCGCCCGCAGCGAGAATCCCTCCCCCGTCAGGGTGAAGCCGTCACCCACCGACCGGTCGGGTTCGAAACCGTCACGGGCGTCGAACCCGAGCACCATCGCCCCCGTCCGCGCCGCCAGGGCGGCCGTCCCCGGGGAATGGTCGGGATGCGTGTGGGTGACGACGATCCACCGGATCCTCCCCTCGCCCGCGGCCGCCAGGGCCTCGGTGTGGCCGGCGTCGTCGGGACCGGGGTCCACCACCACCAGCTCCGCCGTCCCCACCAGATAGCTGTTCGTCCCCGGGCCCGTCATCATCCCCGGGTTGGGAGCCGTCACCCGGACGACCCGCTCCGACAGGGCCACCGGACGGCCCGGTTCGGCGGCGGCACCAGGATCGAAGGGCGGGGACGCGCTCACCGCCGCACCCGACGCGCCCTCCTAGGGCCGGATGCCGCCACGACCGTCGGCCCCGATGGTCCGGACGACGGCGCCGATGTCGGACGGCGAGATCGCCGACGTCGGGGTCGGGGCGGCGCCGACGGCCTCGTCGTAGCCGGGGTCGCCGGGGAGCAGGATCCGGAATCCCCGCTCGTCGGCCACCACCCGGGGCAGGACGGTGGGGACCCGCTCGACGGCGGCGGCGGCCGCGAGGAGCTGGACGCTGGTGCTGAACCGGGAGATCGCCTCCAGGTTCTTGATGGTGGGGAAGATGATGTCGAACTCGCCCGCCGCCGCCCGGGCCAGCGCCTCGGTCGGCTGGACCCAGACGGTGTCGGTCGTCTCGTGGTCGTCGTGAATGGGGATCTGCCCCGGGGGGAGGGCGGTGACGAAGAACCGCGTGTCGTAGCGCTTGGGTGCCGGTTCGGGGGTGATCCAGTGGCTGAAGTAGTGGACCCGGTCCACGGCCAGTCGCAGTCCCTCGGCCCGGCAGGCGTCGAGGAAGCCGACCGTCCCCGCGTTCAGCTCCAGCCGCCGGCCGGCCAGCCGCCGGCGCACCTCCGGATCGGAGACGTCGACGAGGTCACCGCCCGGACCCGCCCCCTCGGGGTAGGCGAGCAGGACCCCGGCCTCCTCGAAGCACTCCCGCAGCGCCGCCACCCAGAAGGCGAGCCCGCCGCTGCCGGTACCGAGCAAGTCGGAGGCGACCGCGTCGGACCGTCCCACGCAGGCCTCTTCGGCGCGCGGCGTCCGGTCGGCGTCGTCGACCTTCCCCCCGGGAAAGACGTAGGCACCGCCCACGAAGTCCGAATCGAGGTGGCGCCGCAACATGCACACCTCGAGGGCGGGGCCGGCCGGTCTCTGCGCGTCGCGTACGAGCATGATCGTCGCCGCGTCCCGGGCCGCCACCGGCGGGACGGGAGCATCAGAGGAGTCGGGCACCGACGAAGGTTACCGCCTGTCCTCGATCGTCCCCGACGGCTTGTCACCGTGCAGACGCTGTGGGCTACGGCCCCGGGTCAAATCCGTTCACGCCGCGTCGAACGTGCTTCGTAGGCGTGCGAGTTGTGCGTCGACAAGTACAGGAATCTCAGGCGCCAGACCTTCTGTCTCGCCTTGAGCGGCGGCAATCGCCGCCGGTGAACGTTCAAGAATGGCTGCGACGACGTCTGCAGCTCGGCTCTTGGACAGGCCCCAACTCGCAGCTTCGTTGACGATCCGGTCGGCCGTGACACGGTCGGTCCGGTGCACGTTGTCGACGTACATCGCCAGTCGATCGTCGCCATAGAAAAGGGTCGACATCAAATCATACAGTGGTGTCAGCGCGAGGGTACCTGACGGGTAGTGCAGCAAGGAGAAGTTCTTGGCGTGGGCATCACCATTGCCGATCAGAACATTGAGAGTGAGTGCACGAAGGAGCGCTTCAGCCGAATCAGATGTGCTGTTCTCCCGGAGGATCTTGGCGATACGTCGTAGCGGAGGACCACCGTCCTCCTGGTACTTCTTGGTTGGTGGATTACTCGTTGCCTGGCAAAAATCCTCTTGGTGGATGCGATCGACCGAACCGTCTCCATGAACAATCCGATCGTATCGTTCGACAACGATGAGATCTCGGCCGTCGATAGTTGTCGTCTCGATGTTGGCAACCGAAAGCCCAAGGTGTTTCGCCACCCGCATGCCGAATGCCTCGTTCTGAACGGTGTTTGGATACCGGGCGATGGCGGGCTTGAGAATGTGAGTGGAGGGAGTCCCGTCAACCGGACTGCCCCAGGTACCGTCTGGTAGCCGCGTCAGCAGTAGCTTCTCCTGGACACCCGCGAGAGAAACCCGTACTCGGCCTCCGACACCCAACGGCGCACTTCGGAGCCTGGCCACGAGGTCGCCGATCTTCTCGTCACTCAACGGTTCGGCGGTGAGAGTGGTCGGATGTGCCGGCGGCGCCTCGTCTGCAGGTTGGACGACGAGGGCCCCGGCACAGTCACGACCCAGCGCCCGAATGAGGCCGTACGTGTCACTCGCTTTGACATCGATGTCATCGGCGATGGCGCGGCGTGCGTCCCCCTCAGGAAGTAGTCCGTCGAGGAACGGACCAACGACTCCCGGTGCGTAGGGCTGGGGTGTCAAAGGAAGCGTCAGCGAAAGCAGGGGCAGGCCCAACGGGTACTTGTCGATGGCTTCGCGCGTGTAGGAAAGACGGGGACGCCCTCGCACCTGTTCGACGATGGCGACCTTGTCCCCGTACAGCCACACGGCCAGTTCGTCGGCCACTACCAATCCGCCTTCTGGAGGGTCGCTCGGACGCCTAGCTCCCGAAGCACGGCCAGAATCCGTCGCACCTGCTCGGACTCGTGGCCCCGTTCCAGGCGCGAGAGGTATTCCCGGGTGAGGCCGACCCGTTCTGCCAGCTCAGCCTGGGTAAGGCCTGCTTCCTTGCGGTAGTGCTTGAGGGCAGGCCCGATCGAGGCGGCCGTGTAGACACGGAATGGCTTCTCGTCCGGATCTGATGTGATCATTTCCTCACATTATACCCAAATTGCCAAATATGAGGTTTTTCTCCTATTTCACGATAGGCGCCGATGTGTGGAAATTCTCACATCACACTCAGCACCCGCCGGGGACATCCACCGGCCGTCTATGCGGAGCCGCGGGCGGCCCCTGACAAGCGGTGCCGCGGAAACCACCCAGAGGCTGAGCAACCGAATGGGGCGCCCTCAGCGGGCTCCCTCCAACGACCCGGCGATGCCGGGCGAAAACGTGAAGCGATCACGAATCGAGGACTTGACGCTCGGGCAATTACTCCCCCACTCCTCTACTCCTCGCCAGAGAATCGCTCCCACGCCGACTGTCGTTTCATCCCCAAGGACGTTCCGATGGCCGCCCACGTAGCGCCAAGCTCTCTCGCCCTGTTCACGAAGCGGGAGAGATTGCTTTCGACCTGCGCACCTGCGGCCGCCATCCGAGGGAGGCTCGCAAGTACTCCGTCGAGGTCAAGGTTCTCTTCCCACGACGTCATCTCTGTTGGCAGGGAGGGTGGGTTGCTGACGATCTGGCGACACAGATCTATGCACTCATCACAGATGTAGACCCCCGGACCAGCGACCAACTTTGCCACTTCGTCTCCCGGTTTCAGACAGAACGAGCAGAATGAAGCGACGGACTCTTCGGTGACGGCCATGGGTTTCTCCCAGTTGTTGTCGGGCTCCCTGTGTTGTCAGGGGATACCTTACAACGTCAGGAACCTCCTGACAAGGAGTAACTCGCACACCCTCCCATTGGTGTTGCCATTCGGAACACTGGCGACCATCACCGATGCGGTCGGAAACTGGGTGATTGCCCTCCGGAACCGGGCACGGGGAGGGTCAGAGCTAAGGGTCTCCGGGCGCGCATCCCCGGGCGTGCGCCCCCGGACCGACCACCGAGGACCGGGCCCGGGCTCCCGTCGCTCGGTCAGCCGGCGCGTCGCTCCAGGACCTGCTTGCGCTCCACCTCGTTCATTCCGCCCCAGATCCCGTGCGGCTCACGGATCCGGATGGCGTACTCCAGGCAGTCCCGCCGGACGACGCAGGTCGAGCAGATCGCCTTGGCCCGCGTTTCGCGGTCCTGCTTCTCCTCTTTGCGTTCCGCATGCGTGGGCGGAAAGAAGACCGCTGCCTGCGGCCCCCTGCAGGCCGCCCGCGCCTGCCACATCTCTTCCAAAGTCTGTGTCGACACTCCCCCTCCCGTGGGAGGACGCTACTCCTGCCGGGTTCCCCGAACAAGGGGTCTGAGCAGGGATTCAAGCGAACCTGTGGACGACCAGACCGTGACCCGGCGACGTCTGTGCGCTGTCGATCGCTGACCGTCGGGGCGCGACCGATACGCTCGCCCCAGGATGGACATTGCCGCGTTCTGCCGGCAGAGCCGGGTGCTGGTCGTCGCCGGCAAGGGGGGTGTCGGGAAGACCACGATCACCGCCGCCCTGGCGCGTATGGCCGCCCGGGCGGGGCTCGACGTCCTGGTGGTGGACCTGGAAGGCAAATCCGGCATGGCGGCCGCCTTCGGCGGATCGGGCTCCCTCGGGTACGACCCGTCGCCCCTCACTTCCGTGGGTGGGACCGCCTCCGCGTCCTCCGGTCTCCCGTCTCCGGGGGCCGCCGGGGGCGACTCCGGGATGGGGACGGTCTACGCCCGACGGATCACGCCCGACGACGCGCTGCTCGAATACCTGGCCGACCACGGGATGGGGCGGATCTCCAAGCGGCTCGTCTCCTCCGGCGCCCTCGACGTCGTGGCCACGGCCATCCCCGGGATCCGGGACATCCTCGTCCTGGGCAAGATCAAGCAGCTCGAGCGCGACTCGGACGTCGATCTGATCCTGGTCGACGCGCCCGCCACCGGGCATGCCATGACCTTTCTCTCCTCGGCCCACGGCCTTCTCGATGCCGCCCGGTCCGGTCCCGTCCGGGCCCAGGCGGCCGATGTCGTCGAACTCCTCACCGATCCCGAACGTTGCCAGGTGGCCCTCGTCACCCTGCCCGAGGAGATGCCGGTCAACGAGGTCATAGAGGCCGCCTACCAGCTCGAGGACCGGGTCGGCCTGACGCTCGGGCCTGTGATCGTGAACGCCTGCCTGGCCGACGAACCGGAGCTCGCCGAGGATCCCGCCGCCGCGGCGCGCGCCGCGGGCGTGACCCTGACGGAGGATCAGGTGGCGGCACTGACCGCCGCCGCCACGTTCCAGATCAGCCGGTCGCGCCTCCAGCACCAGCAGCGGCACCGGCTGGCCGAGGACCTCCCCCTCCACCAGCTGGTGGCGCCCTTCGTCTTCGGCGACACCATCGGTCCGCCGGAGATCGATCAGATCGCCGACTCCCTGGCGGCGGCCGTCGAGGCCTACCGAGCCGAGCCGCAGGGAGAGACCACCGCGTCCGGGGCGGCGACGTGACCGTCCCCGCCGGCATACCGGCCATCTCGGAGCTGGTCGAGGAGCGTTCGATCGTCGTCTGCTGCGGATCAGGCGGCGTGGGCAAGACCACTGTCTCCGCCGCCTTCGCCCTGGAAGGCGCCCGGCGCGGCCGCAAGGCCTGTGTCGTGACCATCGACCCCGCCCGGCGGCTGGCCGACGCGCTGGGCCTCACGACCCTGTCCAACTCGGCCCGGCGGATCGAGGGACCGTGGCCGGGCGAGCTCTGGGCCCTGATGCTCGATTCCAAGGGGACCTTCGACGACCTCGTCCGCCGCTACGCGCCCTCGGCCGAGCAGGCCGAGGAGATCCTGACCAACCGGATCTACCGCAACCTGAGTGGCGCTCTGTCGGGGACCCAGGAGTACATGGCCATGGAGAAGCTCTACGAGCTGGCCCACGACGGTGGTTTCGACCTCATCGTGGTGGACACCCCCCCCACCCGCAACGCCCTCGATTTCCTCGACGCCCCCCGCCGGCTGACCAGATTCCTCGGGCACCGGTTGTTCCAGATGCTCCTCATGCCCACCCGTGCCTATCTCCGGGCCGTCTCGGTGGCCACCCAGGCTCTGCTGCGGACCATCTCCAAAGTGGCCGGTACCGAGATCGTCCACGACGCGGTGGCCTTCTTCCAGGCCTTCGAGGGGATGGAGGAGGGGTTCCGGGTGCGCGCCGACGACATGCGTCGTCTCCTGGCCCGGACGACGACGGCGTTCGTCCTCGTGACCTCCCCCCGGGCGGACACGGTGGAGGAGGCCGGCTGGTTCGCCGACCGGCTGAACGAGTCGGAGCTGGCCGTCGAGGGACTGGTGGTGAACCGCGTCCACCCGGCCTTCGGGCCCACGGCACCGTTCCCCCCGGTCCCGGCCGGCGGCACCCTGGCCGGGCTCATCGACAATCTGCGCGACTACCAGGCCGTCAACGAGCGCGAGGAGTCGGCCTGTGCGGCGTTGGTGGCCCAGGTGGCCCCGTCCCCGGTGGCCCGCGTCCCCCTGCTCGACGTCGACGTCCACGACGTGGACAGCCTCGGCCTCGTCGCCGACCATGTCTTTCAGTAGGGGTCTTTCAGTAACGGGTCTTTCAGTGACAGGTCTTCCTGTGAACGGCGACATCCGCATGACCCATCGCAGACATCGTCGGTGGTCGGGCGGCGCAGGCGCGCATTAGCCTCGGGCCGATGACGACAGCGCCTGGCCGATGACGACCATCCTGATGGCCAGCGACGCACCCTCGGTGCGGGCCGAGGTCGCCGCCGTCGTCGGCCAGCCCGGCGTCGAGGTCGTCGAGATCCATACCGGTCATGCCGTGCCCGCCGCCGTGCACGACTACGAACCGGACCTCCTCGTCGTCGACCTCCAGATGGGGAACATGGGGGGGATGGCCGTCTGCCTCGAGCTCCGGCTCGAGGAGTCCTACGGGAACCTCCCCCACGTCCCCGTCCTGATGCTCCTCGACCGGCGGGCCGACGTCTTCCTGGCCAAGCGGTCCGGAGCGGAAGGGTGGATCGTGAAGCCCCTCGACCCGATGCGGATCCGTCGGGGCACGAGGGCCCTGCTCGACGGGGGCACGTACCACGACCAGTCGTTCCAGCCCGTCCCCCTCCTCGTGGCCGGGTCGGATGAGCCGATGGCGGTTTCTTCCCCCACCGACGGCGCCTGACTCTCCGCCTCATCGACGTGTTGCGTCGCCGAAAGGGGTCATCGGAGCACCGCCCTCCACATAGCCCCTCGTCGCGCGGGAAGCAGGTCCTGGCCGACGACCAGGAGCAGGTCATCCTCTCCGCCCTGGAGGACCTCCGCGACACGTCGGTCCGCGAGGTCATGACCCCGCGTGTCGACGTGGTGGGTCTCCCCATCCCCGTCCATGCGTCCGACGTGGCCCGGGCGGTCCGGACGTCGGGACACAGCTGCTTCCCCGTCTACGACGACGACCTCGACCACCTGATCGGCGTCCTCTTCGTGAACGACCTCTTCCGCACCGGTTGGGAGATCGACGGCCGCAACGGTGGCGAGGGTGGACCCGACAAACCGTCCCCGCTCGACATCTCGCGCCGCCTGCGCCAGCCCTACCTGGTGCCGGAGTCGCGGCTCGTCCTCGACGTGCTGTCGGACATGCGACGCGACCGGCGGGCCTTCGCCGTGGTGGTCGACGAGTACGGCGGGGTGGCCGGCGTCCTCACCGTCAAGGATCTTCTGTCCGCCCTGGTGGGCGATCTCCGTGACGAGTTCGACCGCGGTGGCGAACCCGACATCATCCGCGTGGACCGGACCCGCTGGCTGGTGGACGGTAGTGCCACCATCGACGACGTCCGCGACCAACTCGGGATCCCGCTCCCCGAGGGTGAGTACGTGACCCTCGGCGGTTATCTGTTCGACGCCTTCGGCCACATCCCCGAGGAGGGCGAGCGGGTCCGCTTCGAGGACTGGGAGCTGCGGGTGGCCGAGATGGACCGGCGGCGGGTGGCCAAGGTGGTCGTGCAGTCAGCCGACGTGCCGGAGGAGACCCCCGCCGCCGAGTCCTGAGGGACCGGCCCGGGCCGCTGCGTCTCGTCGGGGCCCCGGTCCGGGCGCCGGGAAGGGTCGGAAACACTGGGTTTGGCAGTAGCATCGGATGGTTCATCGGTGGTCCGGTCCCGATCGTGGACGCACGACCACCGGCACAACGGGCTGTAGCGCAGCTTGGTTAGCGCGCCACGTTCGGGACGTGGAGGTCCCGGGTTCAAATCCCGGCAGCCCGACTCCAGAGGGGGGTCACGAAGCACGCTCGAGCCGGTTCGCCGCACACCTCCGGGTCTCTCCCCGATCCCGCGGGCCCGGTCACGCTCACCTCGCTACCGTTACGACGGACGGATCCGGGACACGGAGGTGGTCATGGACACGTGGCAGGCGGTGGACGAGGAGCGGTCGGCGCTGGCTGACGACCTGGCGAGGCTCGACGACAGCCAGTGGGACGCCCAATCGTTGTGCAGCGAGTGGAAGGTCCGGCACGTCGTCGGTCACCTGGTCGGCGGGGCCGACGTGAAGACGGGCCCGTTCCTTGCCGGGATGCTCAAGAGCGGCATGAACTTCAACCGCTTCATGGCCCGTGAAGGCCTGGCGCTCGGAGCGGCGCCCCCCGACAAGCTCCTGGGGCAGTTCAGGAGGACGATCGGGACGCGTCGCACGCCGCCGGGGGCGAAGCCGGAGGTCATGCTCACCGACCTCGTGTGCCACAGCGGGGACATCCGCCGACCGACGGGTATGTCCCGGACCGTCCCGGAAGCCACGTTGTTGGCGGTGGCCGACACGGTGAAGAACGTCGGTTTTCCGATCCACGTCAAGAAGCGGATTGCCGGTCTGCGGATGTCGGCGACGGACTCCGACTGGTCGACGGGCGACGGTCCTTCCGTCGAGGGCCCGCTGGCCTCCCTCATCTTCGTCATGGCGGGACGCCAAGCGCCGCTCGAGGACCTGTCGGGTGAAGGAACGCAAACTCTCCGGGCCCGCATGTAGCTGCACCGCCGGTTCGCCGTGCGCGCGCCGCGCTGACGGGCATGGTTCCGTTTGATGCGACGCACCGAGGTTTCACGGGTACGCAATGTGGGTTCCGCCGGAGTGCGATTACTCAAAATCGATGATGTCGCGCGTTCACCTTCCCCCTACGGTGTGCGACGGAGAGAACCGAGTCCCGCGGACCGGGGGAGGTCCCATGCGACGCGCGTCAACGAGGGTGGTGGCGCTCATGGTCGTCGCCGGTCTCTCGGTGACGGGCCTCTCGAGTGCGGCCTCGGCGGCGACCCCCGGCGCAGTCAAGTGGTGCCAGAGTCATCCCCACTGGTCCACCTGCAAGCCCGGAACCCGTGGCGGGGGCGGTACGGGAGGCAGTCCTCCGCCGATCACCGTCACCGTGGCCCCGAACACCCTGGCCGACCCGCTGATCGAGACGGGCCAGTCCGAGATCTACGCCGTTGTCGAGGTGGCGACGAACCCGGCCTTCGCCAACGACCCGGTGGACATCAACTCGCAGCAACTGGCCAACGTGTGCGGCGGGTCGCTGCTCTTCGGTTCGCTCCAGACGGGCGCGTCCTACACCTCCGACTCGATCCAGGTGTTCCTGGACTCCGACGGCAACGCCACCGTCAGCCTCTACGGGATCGACTGCGCCCCCGGGAGTGATCTGATCGAGGCCGACCTGGTCAAGGCGCCTTATTACACGGCCCTCGGCACCGTCAACGTCCTTCCCCCCGGCCCCACCCCGGCCGGGGTCACCGGTTCCCCGGCCAATGAGGTGGAGACCGGGAACACCACCCCGAGCGGCAACTCCGACGTCTACGCCGTCTTCTACGTGGAGACCGACCCGGTGTACGCCGAGCAGACCGTGGACATCGAATCCCCGCAGCTGTTCGACCGCTGCGGGGGATCCGTCGCCCCCGTCTGGATCTCCAACCAGGGGTCGTTCTCCTCGTTCACGGCATCGGCGACCCTCGACGACGACGGCAACGCCGTGTTCGCCTTCAGCGGCTCCTCGTGCGCTGCGGGTCCCTCGACCGTCTCCGCCGACGTGGCCGCCGGAATCCACAGCACCTACTCCACGACATTCACGATCGTCGCCCCGACGCCCACCATCTAGATGGCAACCAGCACACCGATGCAGCGCAGACCGTCCGAGGACCCCATGAGCAGAGACCGACACAGCCGGCGCCGCCACCGACGGCGTCGGCCGATGGGCGCCCGCGCCGCGCTCGAGCTCACGGCCGCCGCCCTCGTCACCGCCGTCTGCGTCGCCCTCCTGCCCGCCACCGTGGCCGGGGCCACCACCTTCACGGTCACCAACTGCAACGACTCCGGCACCGGCTCGCTGCGGCTGGCGGTGGCGTCCGCCGCCTCCGGTGACTCGGTCAACTTCAGCTCGTCGCTGTCCCCATGCACGGCCGACACCGTCACCCTCACGAGCGGCCCCATCGAGATCGCCCAGAACCTGACCATCACCGGACCCGGCGCGGGAACCCTGGCCGTCAGCGGCGGCGGGACGAGCACGGTCTTCCTGGTCGACTCGGCGGTGACCGCCGGTATCTCGGGCCTCACCATCGAAGACGGCAGCAACTCCAGCGGCAGTGGCGGCGGAGTGCTCGACAACGGCATCCTGACCCTGACCAACGACACCGTGTCCGACAACTCCGCCGCCCAAGGCGGTGGCGTCTACGACAACGGCACCCTGACCATCTCCGACAGCACCCTTTCCGGCAACACCGGAGCCTCCGGCGGCGGCGTCTACGACAACGGCGGCTCGGTCACCGTCTCCGACAGCACACTGTCCACGAACGGCGCGAGCACCGCTGGCGGCGGTCTCTTCGTCCAGGGCGGCACCGTGATCGTCTCCGACAGCACGCTGTCGGGCAATGCCGCCCCCGTGGGCGGCGGCATCGACAACAACGGCACCGGGGGAGGCACGGTCACCGTCTCCAACAGCACGCTGAAGGGCAACGGGGCCGCCACCACCGGCGGAGGCGGCGGAGTCTCCAATGGCAGCGGAGCGACCCTCAACCTCGCCGCCACCGTCGTGGCCGACAGCACCAACGGCGACTGCGCCAACGCGGGAACCTCGAACGACCAGGGCTACAACATCGACGACGACGGTTCGTGCGGTTTCGGCACAACGAGCGGCGTCAGCCATTCGCTCACCCTCGACGCCTCGCTCGTCTCCCTGGCCGGCAACGGCGGCCCCACCAAGACGGTGGCCCTGCTGCCGGGGAGCCCGGCCATCGGCCTGGTGAACAGCACCAGCCTGTGCGCCACCCCCGACCAGCGCGGGGTGACCCGGCCCACGCCGGTGTGCGACAGCGGTGCCTACCAGACCTTCATCACCCTGACGCCCACCGCGCTGTCCCCCGCCACCGCCGAATTCCTCTACAGCAAGCAACTGACGGGCCACGGGGGGACGGCCGCCTACACCTTCACCGTCGCCCCGGGATCGCTCCCCTCGTGGGCGTCGCTCTCCCCTGGGGGTCTGATCTCGGGTACGCCCACCGCCACCGCCGGACCGGTCACCTTCACGGTGACGGCCACCGACGCCAACGGCTTCAGCGGCGAACAGCCCTACAGCCTGTCGGTGGTGGCCCCCACCATCACCTTGTCGCCCACCGTCCTGCCCGGGGCCACGTGGGAAACCCTCTACACGGCCACCACCATCAGTGCCAGCGGCGGTGTGGGGCCCTACACGTTCTCGGTGCCTCCGGGTTCGTTGCCCACGGGCCTGTCGCTGAACGCCACCAGCGGGGTGGTGAGCGGCACGCCGACGGCGAAGAGCCAGATCGGGACCACGTTCTCCTTCACCGTGACGGCCACCGACGCCGGCGGCTTCACCGGTAGCCGGGGCTACAGCATCACGGTGGCGTCGCCCTGCGGCGCCGGGCTCACCCCCTACTTCCTGTCCGCCACGGCGCGCACCGGGAACTTCACCGGGTTCTTCTGCGTGAACACGACGGGGACGGGGACCTACCTCCAGAGCGGCGGGGCGACGGGCGTGGGGACGGTCGCCATCACGGCCTGGTCCACCGCCGTCACCGCCTACGGCGCCAACCTGGCGCTGATGGGACAGGAAGCCACCGGCGGCTGGAGCACGTTCGCCGAAACGGCGCCGGCGCCCGAAAAGGCGGGGACCTTCACCCTCTTGTAGGAAGGGGAAAGACCGCCCCGGACGACGGGGTGGTCAGCCTCCGGCCTGGTCCCACTCCTCGGAGACGATCTGCATCTCGATGAGCGAGGCGACCTCCTCGGCCAGCTCCGAGCAGCGGCAGGGCCTCTCGGCCAGATCGGCCTCGAGGACGAGAGAGACGAGCCGGTCCACCACCCGCTGCTGACCGTTCTCGACCAACCGGGCGGTGAACGGGGGGAGCCGGAGGACGAGATAGCGCTCGTCCTCGGCGTGGCGGACGAACGCCTCGAGAAGGGTGGAGGCGGCGTCGCTCAGGCGGGAGTGGTCGCCCTTGTTGGCGATGGGGGGAAGCTCATGGGCCAACTCGATGAGCTGGAGGTGGGTCGAGAACTCGTAGCCGAATTCCGGGACCGGATCGGTGGTCAATGGGGGAGCCCTCCCTGGCGACGCGGCTGGTCTAAGCATCACCCGGGCCGGCCCCGATGACAAGGGGACGCGGATCAATTTCCCCGCTTCGCCGTCCGTCACGGACAGGGGCGGGGAGCCCCTGACCAGGGGAGACGCCTAGGGGCGGGCGGGGCTGCCGGCGGGAGGCGACGACGCCGCCATTCCCCGTAGAGTCGGGCGGTCAGCCGGACGAGCCATCAAGGAGCGCGACAGCCATGGACATGCAATACCGACGACTGGGCCGTTCGGGACTCCAGGTCAGCGTGCTGTCGTTCGGATCCTGGGTCACCTTCGGTCCACAGCTCGACGAAGGCCTGGGCGCCGAGTGCCTGGCCGCGGCGCGCGAGGCGGGGGTCAACTTCTACGACAACGCCGAGGGCTACGAAGCGGGGAAGTCCGAGACGATCATGGGAAAGGCCATCGCCCACAACGGGTGGCCCCGCCACAGCTACGTGGTGTCGACCAAGCTCTTCTGGGGGATCCACAACGAGCCGAACATGAGGAACACGCTCAACCGGAAGTACCTGATGCAGGCGGTCGACGGGTCCCTCGAGCGGTTCGGCCTCGATTTCGTGGACCTGCTGTTCTGCCACCGGGCCGACCCGGCCACCCCCATCGAAGAGACGGTCTGGGCCATGTCGGACATCATCAGCGCCGGGAAGGCGCTGTACTGGGGGACGTCGGAGTGGACGGCCGACGAGATCAGGGCCGCCTGGGACATCGCCGAGCGCCACCACCTCCACAAGCCGGTGATGGAGCAGCCGCAGTACAACATCCTGTGGCGGGGCCGGGTCGAATTCGAATACGACCGCCTCTACCGCGACATCGGTCTCGGGCTCACCACCTGGAGTCCCCTGGCGTCGGGACTGTTGACCGGCAAGTACCTCGACGGGGTGCCGGAAGGGAGCCGGGGGGCGCTGCCCGGCTACGAATGGCTGCAGGGGACGCTCACCGACCCCGACCGAAACGACAAGGTCAGGGGACTGAAGAAGGTGGCCGACGATCTCGGGTGCACGCTGGCCCAGCTGTCGATCGCCTGGTGCACGAAGAACCCGCGGGTCTCCACCGTGATCACCGGGGCCAGCCGGCCCGAGCAGGTCGTGGAGAACATGAAGGCCCTGGACGTCGCGGCTCTGCTCGACGCCGGGGTCATGGCCCGGATCGACGAGATCACCCGCTGACGGCGCCGCCTCAGGGGGACTCGAGGATCTCGGCCCGCAGCATCGCCACCTCGGAGACGACACCGAGGACGTCGGCCAGCGCGTCGAAGGACCCGTGGGTCCGGCGGACCCCGGCCACGAAGCCGGCCATCGACGCCGGATCGGCCGACAGGATCACGGGACGGTAGCGCTCGACGATGTCCCGGGCGTCGGGGTACGTCTCTTTCAGGTGCTCGAGGATCCGGAGCATGGCGGCATAGCTGAGGGCGTAGTCCTCCACGATCACGTCGTCGGGGACCCCGAGGAAACCGAGGACGAGGGCGGCGAGAACACCGGTGCGGTCCTTGCCCACGCTGCAATGGAAGACGGCGGGGCGGCGACCGGGATCGGCCAGGAGCCGGATGGCGGAGGAGACGGTGGTCGCGCCCTCCGAAAGCATGGCCAGATACCGATCGGTGACGAAGGCGGGGCTGTCCCAGTCCGGGGACTCCTCCTCCCCGGGGAGGGTGTCGGTGAGCGGGAGGTGGTGGTAGGTGACGCCGTCGACGCCTTCGGGGAAGCGTCCCTGAGTGTCGGCCTCGAGATCCGTGCGCAGGTCGATGACGGTGACGATGCCCAGTGCGGCGAGGCTGCCCATGTCGCTCTCGGTCAGCCGGCTCAGGCCGTCGGCCCGGAAAAGACTGCGCCAGCGGGTGCGTCGACCGTCGGCCGTCGGATACCCCCCGAGATCACGGAAATTGAAGCATCCGTCGAAGCGGAGCGTGCGGGACGGGTCGGCGTCGGTCTCCGGAACGGGCATCGCCGTCCACGCTACCCAGCGCGCCGCCCCGCTTCGAAAACGTGAACGACGGATCGCGGGACAGCCACGGCCCTCATCTAGCCTGTGGAGGGGCGCGGGGCTGTAGCTCAGTTGGTAGAGCAGCTGGTTTGCAACCAGCAGGTCGCCGGTTCGAGTCCGGTCAGCTCCACCATGACCCGCTTACTAGAACCATCGTCAGAGAGGGCAGCGGCCAGAGAACCGGAAGAATGTCCAGAATCCCCGGCATTGGATGCATCGGCGGACAAGGCGGTCTTGGTTTGAACAAGCTCATCGAAGGGCGGATTGAACACGGCATCACTGATGGCATCCTCGATGACATACACCTTCTCGAAGACCCCCTGATTCATTAGCCGACGCTGCTCAGGAGCCATCCGCACATAGAGTCCCTGAGGATCCTTGAGCAACACCAAAGCGTCTTCAATCAAGGCAGCCCCGACAGCAAGCCGCTCTCCCGTCTGATCAAGCTGCTCCGACAATTTGCTTCGCTTCCGCTGAATCGCGTTAAGGCGTTGTCGGGCTTTGGCGGATGAGTCGTCGCCGTCAGCCACAAAATCAAGCAAGTTCTCTTCTTGGCGATCCAACCGATCCAGCTCGGTCTGCAATTGTTGGTGCAGGAGCTTGCACGACGCCTCTTCCTCATCAAGTGCCTCCTGCATGAGAGTACGCATGCGATCAGCCAGGTCGTCGGGGAACTGCACAGTCGCATAGAAATCGATCACGGCCCCTTCGAGGGCGTCGCCTTCGACGTAGCGGGTGTCACACAAGTGTTGCTGTTTGCGGCTACAGAAGTAGTAGAGGTAGCGCCCACCGTTTCCTTTGGCCCACTGCATGAGCATGCGGGACTCGACTCCCTCGTCATGACAGCGACCGCACCACACACTCCCCTTCAGGTAGTGATGGTGACGCCGGTTGCGCTCGCCTCTCCCTCCCCGAGCGTCAAGGATCTCCTGCACCTGGTCGAAGAGATCGTCATCGATGAGGCGCTCGTGCCGACCCTGGATGAGTTCCCCCTTGTACGTGACGAATCCGATGTAATACGGGTCACGTAGCAGCTCGTTGAGTCTCGATGTTGATATGGGTCCGCTCGGATAACGCGCCGGTCGGGTTCTCAACCCCCGCCTGGTCAGCTCTTCAGACAGCGAATCGAGGCTGTAGTCGCCGGTGGCGAAGAGCTCGAAGGCCGAGCGAACGAGCGACTGGCGCTCCGGATCGAATGTGACGATGCCGATATTTCGTCCTTCGGAGAGGTCACGAGCATTCAGGTATCCGAGGGGTGCTCGGCCGAGTGTGCCGCCGTTGCGGGCCTTGGCTCCCATCTTGTAGGCGATGTCAGCACCGTCGGCCTTGGACCGGTATTCGTCGACGGCATGGAGGATGGTCTCCACCATCGAGCTCTCGGGGCCTTCGCCAAGATCCATGGAGGTCGAGACAACGCGCGTGCCATACCGGCTCAGGTCCTTCTTGGTGATGAGAGCGTCGATGGAATCCCGGAACACACGATTGAACTGGTAGCAGATGACGTAGTCGATGTCCTTCTGACTCTTGATCCAAGCCAACATCTCCTGGAACACCGGGCGCTTGTCAATGCTGGTGGCCGTGCGGCCCGGCTCAACAAATTCGCGCACAATGTCTGTCCCAAGCGAGCTGGCCTTGAGCTCGCAGGCGTCACGTTGTGCCGGAAGAGAAATGCCTTCCGGGTTGTAGTCGGTCTTCACCTGCGAAGGTGTACTCACCCTAAGGTAAATGACGGCCCTTTTGTGCTCGTCACTGACCTCGTTTGCTTCTGGCTGCCCTTCCTTTTTCGAAGGTCTTGTGGCCAGGAGGCGCTTTGACTTACTCATTCGAATTACCCCTATATTGCTCATGAATTGTCGCGCTGAGCTGCCTTGTTGTCAACAAAAAGGCATCGCTGCTCTTGACGCATTGCTGTAAAATGGAGAGGAGAGATTTATGAAAGAGATCAAGACTTCGATACCACACCCTTTGCGGCTCAAGCCCAATGTCAATCCCACCGTGATTAGCGGCCGCTTGCAATCGGCGTTCCCGGAGTTGACCGAGTACTTCTCCTGGCTGAACGGAGGCATCCAAGCCGGAGCCGACGGGCAAGCACTGCTCCGCTCGTACTTGACGAGAATTGGTCCGAGCCATACGGCAAAGCTGACCAGTGAGGTTCACGACGTCCTTGTCATGGGCCTGACCAAAGAGCGCGATGTCGAGACGCTTGTCTGCGTCGTCTTGGGCTTGAATCGAACTGTACTGGCCAAGGAAGCGAATGGCGCCGTCGACTTCCTGATCATGCTGAGAGACCAACTGCTGATCATGATGGCAGCTTCCTGAGGTTCGCCCCGTCGCAGATGTCCCTCTGTGTCAACCTCCAGTGAGGCACGTCAAGCTGCCAATTCATTGAGCTGAGAGGGCGGGGAGGGAGTTTCCCCATGACCACGACAATCCACCACTCTGCTGACACGCGCGCCCAGTCTGGCGCCATGAACGACACCACCGATCCGGACCCCGAGGTCCCCGAACGGACCCGGCCGCCCCGGCGCTACGCGGCCAAGTACAAGGCCGACATCCTGGCCGAGTACGACACGCTCTCCAAGGCCGACAAGGGGGCGCTGCTGCGACGTGAAGGGCTGTATTCGTCGCTCATCACCGAGTGGCGCAAGCAGCGCGACCGGGGGCGCTGGCTGCTTCCGCCGGCCGTCCGGCGAAGGACCCGCGAGACGGCGAGCTGTCCAAGCTGCGTAAGCGCAACCAGCGCCTCGAGACGGAGCTCGAGAAGGCCCGCAAGGTCATCGAGGTCCAGGGAAAGCTCTCGGCGCTGTTGGAGCAATTCGCCACCGACAGCGCCGAGGACGAGACGGGCGAGACGAGATGATCGACCAGGCCGTCAGTGAGCTCCAGCCGATCGTCGGCGTGCGAGACGCCTGTAAGGCCGTGGGCGAACCCCGGGCCCGGTGGTATCGCCAGCACCGCAAGTCCCCGGCGCCACCGGCCCCCGAGCGGGTGCCTTCTCCCCAGCCCCGGGCGCTTTCCGAAGTGGAGCGCAAGGAGGTGCGCCGGGTACTCAACTCCGATGAGCACGTCGACGAGGCCCCGGCCACCGTCTACGCCAAGCTCCTCGACGCCGGCGTCTACCTGGCCTCCATCTCGACGATGTACCGGGTGCTGCGGGCCCACGACGAGGTGGGCGACCGCCGTCGTCACGCCACCCACCCGGCCCGGGTGAAGCCCGAGCTCGTGGCCACCGAGCCGAACCAGGTCTACAGCTGGGACATCACCAAGCTGCTAGGGCCGGTGAAGTGGACCTACTACTACCTGTACGTGATCATCGACATCTACAGCCGTTACGTGCCGGGCTGGATGCTGGCCCGCTCGGAGAACGCCAAGTTGGCCGAGGTCCTGTTGGCCGACACCGTGACCAAGCAAGGCATCAGACACGGCCAGCTCACTGTCCACGCCGACCGGGGCTCGCCCATGGTGGCCAAGCCGGTGGCCTTCTTGTTGGCCGACCTGGGGGTGACCAAGAGCCACAGCCGCCCGCATACGAGCAACGACAACCCCTACAGTGAAAGCCAGTTTCGCACCATGAAGTACCGGCCCGAGTTCCCCGACCACTTCGGCTGCTACGAGGACGCCCACGCATTCTGTGGTCGTTTCTTCCCCTGGTACAACGAGGAGCACCGCCATTCGGGCATCGGGCTACACACGCCGGCCGACGTCCACTACGGCCGGGCCGAGGCCGTCCGGGAGAAGCGGGCCGAAGTACTCACGGACGCCTACGCCGTGCACCCCGAGCGGTTCGTCCGCAAGCCGCCGGAACCCCCGGCGTTACCTGCGGCGGTGTGGATCAACGAGCCCAAGGAGGACCCCGCTACGACACAGTGATTCCTGAAGAAATGTGTCTCATAAAGGTTGACAGGCGCCGTGTCATGACGACCGCCCGTTTGAGGCGCTCATTGTTCTCGCCGACGTCACAGGTCCGAGAAGCTGCTGAAGGTGTTCGTCCAGCTCATCGATGGCCTCACGCTGGAGTTCGGGATAGCGCAATTTCAGATAGTGAGGTAGCGCAGGGAGGGAACTCGGAACGGCGTACCCGGCCAAGGCAAAGACGTCAGCCAGCTCGAGCACGAGTTCCTCTGCGATGCGAGCCAGCTTGTTGGCGGCCGGGGCGGCGTAAACACCGCGCTCCAAGCGCATGATGGTCGAATCCCGCACACCGACAGCACGGGCAAGATGCCGTGCTGAAAGTCCCAGCTCTTCTCGCCGGGCACGAAGAAATTCTCCGAGGCGCTTGGATCGCTCCTGGTTCATAATGGGTCGAGCTCCGTAAACCACCCATTCTACCAGGAAGTTTGCCCAAAAACAGCACTTTGTTGACCATTTCACAACACGGTTGGGGATCATCACACCCCTCCGTCGAAGATGTAGACGCCGTTGTCCCCGCTGCTGGTCGTGATCTGCCCGCCGTATTCCATATCCCGGGCCATACCCTCCGCATCGATCGTGACGTAAGGCTGCAGATGATCGGGTAACGCCTCCTCGATGTCCCGGTAGACACCGATGTCATCAAGAAATTCCTCGGCGTATGCCGTCTGGCTGTCCCAGTGACCCAGATAGGCGTCTTCGAACCGGGCCAATGCTTCTCGGTCGTTCGTACCAATCAGCGCCGCCCAATGGGCGAACGCCGGACCATGCTCGGCGATGCCCAAGGCTACGGCCGAAATCGTTTCCAGCGATTCGTATTCCTCCAGGCGCAACGGTCCGAAGCCTTCGTAGTCGTGGATAGCCCACTCCTCGGCGCCAAGTTCCCGCGAACTCGTCAGCATGGCCTGCACCGACTCAGCCAGTTCCGCGGAATCGACGGCCGCAACGATCCACTCGCCGTGCAGCGTGCCGGCGTTGTAGTCACTGAGGGAAGCGACGTAGATCCGGGGAGCCAGGGCCGGTGATTGCTCGCCGCTAGCTTAGGTTCCTTGATTGTTTCCACCTCCTTCTGCTTCACGTCCTCGTTCATTCATCGCTCACCTCCTCTCCTTTTCTAATCAGTTGTTTGGTGTGTGGCAGGAGCTCCGTGAGTGAGTGCGTGATGGCACTCCAACTCGACGGAGCCCCTGCCTAGGTTTGTTTGTGAAACAGTCGCACTAGCGACTGGCTGACCCACCACCCTTCGCTTGGGAGGAGCGCCCAGCGGTTCGGCCCCCGGTGCTCTCGTCCCGCGGTGTCGAAGAACCTTCTTTGCCCAACAGGGCGGCGATGGCTCCTCGACGGGTAGTGGCGTCTCGCTCGATCTCGGCGAGAACTGCTTCGGCACGCTGTTGCAGCTGTGGGTTGTTACGCCGTGACTCGACCCACTGATCGATGGCTTGCCGAATGGCATCAGCCACGGTCAGCTCCTCGAGCTGGGCGATCATGCTCAGCTGTGCGTGCTGCTCTTCCTCCAGACGGATGGCCATGGTCTTCATGGTTGGTCCTCCTGGAGCACTGCGGGATTCTCATGACTCAGAGTCATAAGGTCCTCCTCGGTGTTGTTGCGGCCGGCGATCCCGGATTGGGTTCTCCTGATAAAGCCGCAGGGCACCGACGAGTCACGCTGCTTGTCGAGCATCTCCTTCATTCCTTGTTATTCGGGCGGTAGCGATTCGCTGTTCGGCCATTCCGGCAAACACAGGGCTGAGCTCGATACCTAGCCAGTCACGGCGGTGTTGCTCGGCTACCACGCCGACGGTGCCGGCCCCAAAGAAGGGGTCCAGGACCAGCCCTGGCTGCCAACCGGCGCGGCACCTGCACGTGGGCTCCAGTACACGTTGGGTATGGCGATCGCGGACGCGGTGAGGCCGCTGCCAGGGTTGCCCACAGGCCTGACAGACCCGCTCTGGACAGGCGGCCAGAAGCGGTCGTGAGACCAGCTCCGGGGGGAACGTGGCGAAGTGCTGGCCCCGGTACCCGGCCGTAGCGATCGTCCAAACGTCGCCTGGGTTGGCACCCAAGGGATGTCCGGCTAGCCCCGCCGCCTTCAAGCGCTTGAGGCCGACATTCGATCCAGCCAGAGGCCCCGCCCAAGTGGGCTTGGTGTCCTGAGTCGATAGCGTTACCGGCCTCGCCTTGGCTGACTTTCGACGGCTGGAGCGGTGGGGCACCCGAATTGCGTCGAGATCGAAGTAGTACTTCGGCTGACGGGTGAGGAAGTACACGAACTCCCAGGTGGTGTTCAAGCGGTCGCTGACGCTCGATGGCATCGGATTCGGCTTGCCCCAGGCAATCCGATTTCGGACAGTCCAGCCGTCCTCCACGAGGCCGAGGGCCAACCGCTCTGGTCCCAGCAGCAGGCTCTTGGCCGGTGCCCCGTAATGGTGGTGACGGGAGTAGCTATCGCCCAGGTTTAGCCAGACCGTACCCGTGGGCTTGAGGACTCGGGCCACGCCCCGCATGGCCAGGCGCAGCTCATCTACCCAACCCTCGACGCTGGCCTCCAACCCGATCTGCCCGGGCACGCCGTAGTCCCGCAGTAGGTAATAGGGCGGCGAGGTGATGACGCAGTCGACCGAGGCGTCGGGTAGCCGCGCCAGAGCGCCCCGTACGTCGCCGACGATCACCCGGTTGCGAAGGACGGCTCCTCTCATGCCGGCCTCCGTATCAAGGACTCGACCGAGTCGGAACTGGTAGTAACCAGGAAGAGACCCTTGGTGAGATGACGGTTCCGGTCCAGCGCTGTCCTCAGCGCTTCAGCTCGGGCCTCGTCTGGTACTACCCAGCAGACCCTGGGGAACACGCCGTGCGCTGCCTGCTCACGACCGGAGTGGTAGTACGCCTGGTACGTCTGACACTTGCGGAGTACCGCAGGCAGGTGTTCGGTGGCCCTGTCCAGCTCGATGAAATAGTCAGCTTCGTAGTCGCCAAGCCCGAGCGTCACCGCCAGATCGGGGCGGAGCAATACCCGTCCGGCGACGCCGCCGAATGTGCGCCAGCAGTCCGGTTCCCCCTGGACCCTCAGCACCTCACAGCGCCTGGCTCGATCGGCCATGGTCAGCTCCACCACCAACTGGGACACCGCCAAGGTGTGATCCACGAAGATGGCAGAGGGTTCCCGGAACCGAGGCCTTGGTCCGTCCAGCGCCAGCAGTCGCTGCCCGACCGGCCCCGGGGCGTAGACGTAGGACGACGATCCTGCCCTAATCCCTCCTATCCGACGACCGAGGCGCACCAGGAGGCGGTCCTGTGTCAATCGGCTCAACTCCCGGCTACACGCCCGAGCGGCGGCCGTCGGAGTCCCGTGATCGGCGGCCGGAAAATGCACGGCGGCGATCTGGCCGCCAGTCATGAGCCGGAGGATCCCGAGTTGTTGGACCACAGCGGTCTCTCGGGGTGTCAGCTCGTCACGAATTTGGGCCAACCCCCTCGGCCCGACACGAGGAGAGCTCACGCCCTTCCCCCCTTCGTGTCGATCCTTCCGCGCCGTTGATGAGGTTGGTATAGGGAGGATGGGTGAGTGATGTGGCCACGCGGTCGGACACGACCCCCGGTTCCGGCTGGCACCCCCGATGGTGTCTTGACCTCCGAGACCCTTCTGAACCACTCCCTGATGACGCCTTTGGGTTTCCACCCACTGGGGTCCCACCAGGGAGGGAAGAGACATGAGATCTGAGAGACACTCCGCGCCGTTGTCACCGTATCTGTAGCGATTACGCAGGTAGTTTGTCCGGGGCAAGGCCACTCGATCGGTCGAGCGATCGGACATTCGGTGAGGTCCGTCATTTCGGACCCCCAGTGCGTCGTCGCCTCGGGGCCAGGTCGTCTTCTGGCCCATTGGATCGTCCACCGAGGGCGGCCTGGATGGCAGCGTCGACTTCGGTGGCCCGGACTCCGAAGCGTCGCTGGGAGATAACCCGAACTCTTCCGGGGGCACTGATTTCGGGTGGTGGCGGCAGTGTCTTACCACTGCACCACGGTTGCACCGCGTCATTGGCCATGAGTTGCAGGTAACACTCGAAGGCCCCAAGGCCGGTGAAGTCCTCGGGCTCAGGACCGCTACCAATCGGTGCCAGGGTCCGGGCGTCCTTGGCGGGCAGCTGGAAGCAGAGCCTGGAACGGGCATTGGCCAGGACGGCCGCTTGTACCGAGGGGCTCAGCTGCCCGAGGTGCTGATGCGCAAGAGTGAGACCAACACCGAATCCGCGGGTCTGGCTCAAGGCATCAGCCAGATCGGTTGGCAAGTGCAGGTAGTCCTGGAACTCGTCGATGAAGGCGAAGACGGGGTGCCTCCGGCCTTGGGGGACTGCAGCTCTTCCCAAGGTGGCCTGCCACCAGGTAGCGATCACCAGAGACCCCAGCAGTCCGGCCGCCTCAGGTCCGATGAGGCCCTTGGCCAGGTTGAGTCCGAGGCATTAGTGATCCCCTCGGCCTGGAGCCCTTCTGGGGCCTGGCGCACTCGCCCCGGTCGAGGAACGGACGATCTCGGAACCAATACGTGGACCTACCAATATGACACCGACGGCCGGCTCTACCAGTCCACCGACCCATCGGGGAATACGGTCACCACCGGCTACGACGCCGACAGCCGAAAATGCTAAGAGCGAAGCTCTCAGTCCGGGCCGCTGATCGCTGGGGACCGACGGCGACTCGGCTTGGACCTACAACCTGAATGCCACGCTGGCCACCATGTCCGACAACCTGGGGACCAGTCAGGCGGCGGCAACGACGTATACCTACGACGCCGGCGGGAACCCGATGACGGTCGTCGATGACAATGGCAACACCGTCAACTACACCTACAATGTCTCTGGGCAAGTAGCCTGCATTGGCTACCCAGCTGCATCGAATACCAACTGCGGCGGTACGGCCTCGGTGACGAATCCGATCGTCACCTATGGGTATGACCCCACTAACAATCGCCTCAGTTCGACAACCGACTGGCTAGGTCATGAAACCAGCTACGGATACAGCTCGGACGGGCTCAACAACCTGACGTCTGTCAGCTATCCAACCACGAGCGCGGACTCGGTCACCTACGGTTACAACGCCGACAGTGAGGTCAACAGCGAGTCTTACAGCGGGACGACCATCTCCCCCCCAATCGTCCCCAACCAGTCGTGGGGATATAACACTGATGCACTCGTCAATAGCGCCACCCAGCTCGACGCACCCGGTGGAACCATCTCCAGCTACTCGACGAGTCCGACGTATGACAGCTCCCAGGATCGCAGTTGGATCGCGAGCAATACCAATCCAGGCGTGTCGGGAGCCGACAGCTACTCCTACAACTTGAACGGTGAGCTGGCCTCCGATACCCTACCGAGCGGCTCGGCGACGTCGTACGGCTATAACGCGGACGACGAGTTGTGCTGGTCAGTGCAAGGGATATCATCCAATGGGTGCCTAAGCCCACCCAGTGGTGCCACTTCCTACACGTCGACCCCAGATGGCCAGCGTTGCTGGTCCGCACCATCGAGTATCGCCAGCGCGTCATGCGGTTCTCCGCCCACCTCCGGAGCCACCGGATTCGCCTGGAACGCCTACGGCGAGCTGTGCTGGACCGGTCCGATCACCGCTGCGAGTCCGAACTGCGGATCGACACCAAGTGGCGCAACTAGCTACAGCTATGACGGCGACGGCAACCGAACGAGCGCCGTCTCCTCCAGTGGCGTCGCAGACTTCACTTGGAACAATGCCAACTCGACTCCGCTGCTGCTCGAGGACGGGACGAATGCATATGTCTACGGTCCGACAATGTTTGGAGGCACGGCACCTATCGAACAAATCAATCTATCCTCCAACGCTGCCGGCTATCTGACATCGGCGCCATCTGGCGTGCAGCTCGTTCTCAGCCAAAGCGGTTCCATCGTCAACGAGTCTTCCTATTCGACCTACGGGAAGCAGATCAATAGCAGCGGCAGCGCCGCGACGCCATTCGGGTTTTCGGGCGGCTACACGGACTCTACTGGACTCATCTACCTGATCCACCGCTACTACGATCCTGCCACCGAGCAGTTCCTATCGGTAGATCCCAAGGTTGCAGCCACGGTTCAGGCGTACGCGTATTCAGGCGATGACCCGATAAACGCTGCCGATCCGCTAGGCGAGATGTCATTAGGTCAGTTCCTCGGGTGGCTCTCTCAGCAATCGCATAGCGTTCAGGTGTTCTTTGTGTGCGCCTCGGAGCACGGAGCCCAGGCGTGTGAAAAGTTCTTTAGTGGTGAGAACACTTCCGCCTCCGCGAACAATTCGCGACCCAATACAGAGATTGCTTTCGGTGAAATTAGCGGTAAGTCATTTTGGAACTTTTTTGGATGTGGGGTCTCGCTGGCATTCTGGTGGTGCGAGGCCACGTTTCAGCCTCCTGTCGTTCCCCCTCAACGGGCACCAACTCTTGAGCGCCGATTCGAGCCCCCATCTGATCCCAATATTCGGGTGCCTCCACCAGATGAGGTGGGAGTCGATAGTCCTCCCGGGATTCGGAGGATGATCGAGGACGCGGGCGGCGGCGGCGATCCGTTGGTGGAAGTAGCTGCGCCGTAGCCAGTCGAACGCGCGCAGCTCAAGCGGTCCATGTGTATCAAATGTGTGCTTGAGTCTTCGCGGTGGGGCGGGGTTTCGCGTACAGTCTATGCACCAAGGGCTTCTGTTCCTCAAGTTAGTATGATGTGGCACTTCCCAAGTGGTTCTGAAGCGTGGGCCAGAACTTGGAGCGTACGCTAACCTTGAGTTCTTCTGAATCGTGCAAGTGAGGGACGTCAGTGTCACTCTCAGATCCGATGGGGGACCTCAACCGAGCCAAGCGGGTTGTAGAGCTTCGTCGCGAGGAACTCGGTAATGATCACCCGGAGACAGTTCGCGGCTTGGTAGATCTCGCGTACGCATATCGCAGTCTGCGGGACCGTTCGACAGCACTGGAAGTACAGACAGAGGTCCTTTCCACTCGACGGCGTGTGTTAGGGGACGAGCACGAAGACACCTTGAAGGCTGCATCCGTTCTCTCAATCGATCTGTATGAGCTTGGCGAATTGGAGGAAGCCCGTCGGATGCAGGAGGAGCTCCTCGCTAAATGGGAACGCAAGCTGACTCCGGATCATGACCTAATCGAAGCGTCGCTGATTGCGCTCGCAAAGACGGTCAAGGCTTTGGGCGAGTATGAGACGGTCCGCGCATTGCAGACGCGGATACTGGATTGGAGCTTGCGAGTGAGGGGTCCAGAACATCCCGATACTCTCTACGCTATGGATCAGCTGGCATATGTAAACCTCATCCTTGGGGACTTTCAGAGCGCCTTAGAAATAGATATGCAACTGCTCGATTTACACAGTCGGCTTGCGGGAAATGAGGATCCGATGGCGCTGCGAATCAAGTCTCGTGTAGCAAGTGAGCTGATGCGTACCGGAAAACTGGGTGCCGCTAACGCGGTGATGGATGAAGTTCTTGACGCGGCAAGACGGACCTTGGATCATCAGGATCCACTTAGAGAAGGTATCGAGCAGGGCGCAATTCAGATTCAAGCCACTCGGCAGCAGTTCGGTGAAGAGCTGACGGAAGGCCAGTTGAAGAGGCTTCTTGGGAAATGATCTCAGTGAATAGGTCGCATCCGCATGAGGAGTGACTTTTGGTGGTTCCAGGCCGAGGCGGTGCTTTCCTCAACCGAAACGAATGTGTCTGAGTTAGCGGGGACCGTCATCGTGAGTCAATCGGGACTGCTTGGCCAGATAACGGGTTCTTGAGCTGCCCGAACCGAACTTAGGATTCGGGGTATTTCCACCCACGACGTGGACGTGGGTTTGTCAATCGATTTTGGCCCCACCGCGATAACCGATTCTGGCCCCACCCAGTTCATGTCCGGCGCTTCTGGTCACGGGTCGCTTTGAGCCTGTAGGAGTCGGTGCCGGTCTCGACGATGTGGCCGTTGAAGGTCAGGCGGTCGACGATGGCAGCCACGAGGCGGGCGTCGGGAATGATCCCGCCCCACTCGGAAAATGGCAGGTTGGACGCGGTGGCCACCGATGCCTTCTCCTCTCGCTCGGTGATGATCTGGAACAGGAGCTCTGATCCCCGGGCGTCCAACTGGACGTAGCCCAGTTCGTCGAGACAGAGCAGTTCCACCCGTCCGTAGCGGGCGACCAGGCGCGACAGCCGGCGCTCGTCGGCTGCCTCCACGAGCTCGTTGACCAATTGGGCGGCGGTGAGGTAGCGCACCGCCCGGCCTTGCTCGCAGGCGGCGATGCCCAGGCCGATGAGTAGATGCGATTTCCCGGTTCCGGAGTCGCCGAGCAGCACCAGTGGCTCGCCCTTGTCGAGATAGGACCCCGAGGCGAGCAGGGCAATGACGCTCTCGTCGACGGCGCTGGCGCTGTAGTCGAAGTCCTGCAGGCGCTTCAAGCGAGGAAAACGCGCCTCGATGACCCGCCGGGCCCGCCGGCGCTCGGCTCGGTCGTCGACCTCGGCCGATAGCACCTCGGCCAGGTATCCCAAGTGGCTCATGCGTTGGCGCAGGGCCTCTTCGGCGATGCGACCGGACTCTTCGCGCACAGTAGGAAGGTGCAACTGCCGGGTGGCGGCGCCGATGGCCGCTGTCGCCCCCGAGTCGCTCAGCTTGGTCATGACCGGGCCTCGAGCAGTTCGTCATAGGACGAGAGTGAAGGAACGGGACGGTCATAGACCGAGAGCGATGCCAGTTCGATGACCGGGGCGGGGACGTCCGAAACATGGCGACGGGCTTCGATGACGACGACTTCGGGATCGACCGAACCGAGCCCGAGGGCGGCGTCGAGCCCTTGGCGCACGGCGTCTCGGGGCAGATGACGCTCGGCCAGGAGAACGTCGATGACGGCCCGGTAACCACCGGCGTCGCCGAGACGATGGCGGGCTTCGGTGAGGAAGCGGTCGTGGCTGGCGCTGAACGCACCGCAGGCCCGGGCCCGCCCCAGCGGCGTGGACCCCGGGAAGGCCCCGGGTTTGATGGCGAGCACCTCGAGGTAGTGGTCGAGTTCCAAGAACTCGATTCCCTTGGCCGTGGCCCGCGGATGGCTGGCCACGATCATGTGGCCGACGAGGCCCTGCAGGAGACGGATTCCCTCCACCGACAACACTGTGGCCAGGGCCACCGTGGGCTCGTCGCCCAACACGTCGGTGGCGGCCGCCGGGATCGTCCCTGGCGATCCGTCGGGCAGAACGACGATCAGGAAGAGCACCCCGTCGCTTCTCTTGAAGCCCGTTGCCGGCAGAAGTTGGCCAAATAGCGGGTGAACGGTGGAGGTGACCCGGACCTCGCACGGGAGCAACCGCCGAAGATGTTGCAGTCTGTCGCCGTCCCTAGCGGGACGGGCAAGAGCCACCTGCTCGAAGCCATCGGCCACAGCGCCGTCGAGAAGGGTCTGACGGTGGCCTGGTTCTCCGTCGAGGACCTGGGTGCGCTCGTCCGGCGTCACCGTGTGGACGACACGGTGTCCAAGACCTTCTCCTCGCTCGCCGCGGTGGCGCTCACCGTGGTCGATGACATCGGGCTTCTCCCCATCTCACAGGACGCCGCCGAAGGGCTCTATCGCCTCATCGACGCCGCCTACGAGAGGCGCTCGCTGGCATTGTCGTCCAACCTGCACCCGTCAGGGTTCGACCAGCTGATGGACAAGACGATCGCCTCCGCCCTGGTCGACCGACTCATGCACCACGCTCACCTGGTGGTGACCGACGGCGAGTCCGTGCGCCTGGCCGACGCCATGTCCGGGAAGGGAGTGGTGTCCTTCGACAGCTGAGATCGCCAGACTCCGTCCGCGGGGCGTTCTCGTGGCCGTCCGTGGGGAGAAACCATGGCCGTCCGCGGGGACTTCTCGTGGCCGTCCGCGGGGAATTCCAATGACCGTCCGCGGGGACTTCTGATGGCCGCCTATGGGGAGATCGCGATGGCCGTTGACAGCCGGGTCGAATCGCTTCCATACTCCATGCCGCCCATCGGCCCGAGGAGCCTCCAACCTGCGGGGACCCCGAGCCCGGTCAGCCCGATCATCGACGGGCACGTCCCAATCGGGTTGTAACCCGAGCGTGTGTGGTGGCCATATACCTAGTGTGGCCAAGGTGACACCTGCGGGGAATGTGGAGCGATTCGAACGGCTCTTCACCGACCACATTGATCTCGTTCTCGGGTACGCGTTGGCACGTGTCGATCCAGAGACGGCTAAAGATGCCGTCGCTGAAACGTTCCTGGTTGTCTGGCGGCGATTGGACGAGGTTCCCGATCCGGCCCGGTCATGGCTCCTTGGGGTCACCCGGCGCACCCTGGCTGGCCAGCGGAGAGGCCGAAGCCGTCAGCACAGGCTTGTCGAGCGCATCGCCCGTACGTGGGTGAGCTCGGAACTGTTCGATGAGTCCATGGACCCGGTCACCGATCGTTCCGTCGTGATAGCCGCACTAAATAAGCTCCGAGCGGGGGACCGCGAACTGCTCTGCCTTATGGCTTGGGACGGTCTTGACAATACGGAGGCTGCCGAACTCCTCGGATGTTCAACCAAAGCGCTTGCTGTCCGACTCCATCGAGCGCGAGGACGCCTGGAATCGGCCCTGGCCGCCGAAGAGTGGCACCCAATTGCTAGTGACCGTCCAACCGATCATCCGGCCCTCGGCCGAGATGGCAAGGACCAAATGGAGGAGATGACCCGTGACGACAGCTGACGCACTTGAACGACTCGCCGCCGCTCGTCCCGAGATCGCAACCCGAAGCGCCGACATCCTCGACCATCAGGAGCGGGTCGAACTTCTGGCATCGATAGTCTCGTCTCAGTTCACCCACCCCGCATCGATTCACCCAACCCTGGGGAATCGGGTTGCGAGAAAACGTCGTCGGCAGTCGACTATCGGGGCGTTTGTGGCCCTGGCCGTACTGGTGCCGTTGCTGATTTTCGTACTACTCCCATTTGGTGGGCCAAGCCATGCGCGAAACTTGGGTGCGGGAGCGACACCGGTCCCAGTCGGGACCGCCTATTCCGTGCTCATCCCCCTTGCAACTGGATCGATCGAGCGAATATCCATCGGTACCTCCCCAACAAGTGGGACGACGTCTGCCAGCACACCATCTGTAATCCAGCAATCTGTCATTTCAGGACTTCCGAGTGCCGGACTAATTGCAGTCGCGCCTGCCACTGACACTGCATATGTGGGATCTCGTTTCGGAAACGACAACACTCTCACTCCCATCAATCTGAACACAGGAACATTGGGACATCCCATAGGGCTCGGTGCCCACAGTCCTGGTCCGATTGCGATTTCACCCGATGGGAAGACGGCGTACGTGCTCACTGGCGCCCTTGATAATACCGTGCTGGTCGTTGACCTCTCCAGTGGCACTGTGACCGATACGATCACCGTCGGGAGTCTGCCCTCAGCCATCGCGATATCGCCAGACGGAACGACCGCCTACGTCTCAACCTGGGTCTCCGCGGCCAGCGGTAGCACCGTGCCGGGACAGCTTGACGTCATCGACTTGTCCACAAACACAGTCAAAGCGAACGTCCCGGTGGGCCGAGGCCCTGAGGGAGTGGCTATCTCTCCGGACGGACAAGTTGTTTTTGTCAGCAATTCCGGCTCAGACAGTGTCACCGCCATCAACACCGCGACTGATTCAACAGTGGCGACAATTCCTGTAGGTCATATTCCTAAGGGAATTGCGGTTGACCCGGCAGGAAAGTACGCCTACGTCGTCAACACCGGCCAGAACTACCCTGGGCCGAACACTGTCACGCCAATTCAGATTGCGACTCTTACCGCAGTGGCCCCCATAACGGTGGCGCCGTATTCGTCGCAGATAGCGATATCACCGGATGGAAGCACAGCCTTCGTTCTCGGAGGAACGGGAATTATCGCCCCGATTGACCTAACGACGAATACCGCGGACACCCAAGTCACACTCGGTGCAGCATCCAAGAACGAGGTAGAGGACATTGCCACAGCGCCAGCGTCCTGACTCCCCCCGCCGACGCCATGACGCCCCACCCAATCCTCACGCCGCCAGTCAACCTTTTTCTCTCCGCACAAGTCCCGCCTAGCCCACAACGGAAAGTAACGCCACGCCGCAACACGGCGTCGTAAACGAACGCCGCTGGCCGTCCTGGACGTTGTAGGCGCTCACCGTCCCTCCGTCGGAGGCGAAGACCACCCACGAGGTGTCCGGTAGCCACGCCACCCGGGAGTAGAGATACGAGGCTGAGGAATCAGGTACCAAGAACGTGGCTCCCGACGAGGGATTGAGGACATAGACGTCGCTGGGACTGAGCTGGCTGGCGCCATTGGCTGCTCGGATCGCCAGGTATCGGCCGTCAGAGGAAAAAACGTTCCGAGACCCTTCTCCGCCGGTCGACACCCAGCCAAAGGTTCCTTGGGGCGAGGGATAGTCGCGGGATCGACCTGTCTTTACGTCGGTGATGCGGAGCGACGTGCAGACGCTGTTGGCTGAACACCCGACGCCCCAAGCGACCATCGACCCTCGGACGTCGACCAGGTTGCCCACATTTGGTCCAGGGAAATGGGAGCCGAATCGGCCGGTCGCCGGGTCCCAGACAACGCTGCCCTCTGCGGGGCCTAGGGTATCGACCAGCACCAAGCCCCCGGCGACGCCACTGATGGGAGTGAATCCTGCCGGAACGCGATAGACCGGCCCGCGGTAGCGGCCGTCTACCCCTACCTCCTGGACCGTGATGGTGGCGACGCTCGCACCGTTGTAGGGGATCGTCACTAACCACACTCGCCCGGCCGTGGTCGACGGGATCACATCAGTTGAGGGCCCGAGCAATCGCGCCGAACCCGACAAGTCAACGGGAATCGCCCATGTCCCCTCGCCGCCGGGGTAAACGAAGAACCCGCCCGTGGCGAGCACGGCGTCTGGGTAGTCTCCACCCCCTTTGTTGGGGAGCGTCACCGTCTTGCGGGCGCCGGTGGAGAAGTCAACGAGCGTCATGACGGCGTCGTTGTCGATGACCACCACGTCGTGACCGAATGATCCCGTTATCGGTGATCTGTGCGGCGATCGAGGATGGGATGTCTTCTCGTGACCTGCGCCTCTTCCCCCGGTTTGCAGCCCCAGGATGGGTCCGACGACGGCCGAAGCGAGAACGAGCGAGCCGAGCAGTGCCCAGCGACGGCGCCTCCGACGGCGAGCCTCCTCGAAGAGGGCCTGGGCCTCTTGCGTGTCAGATGGAGGAGCGTCTTGGACAACAGTCACGCAGCACCTCCTCGGGCCCGAGCCGGAGTGGAGGAGAGACTCTCGATCATCTCGATGACCTCCTCGGGGCGATACCCGTGGTGTCGAGCGAAGGCGACCATCTCTCGAACTTTGCCGAGTATTGCGCTGCGTTCGGGGGTGCCCGCGACCGTGATCCCACGTCCGCGACGGAACTCCAAGATCCCCTCGTCTCGAAGGATATGCATGGCCCGAAGGACCGTGTTCTTGTTCACCCCCAGCACCGCAGCGATGTCTTTCACCAGCGGCAGGCGCTCACCGGGTCCGGCCTCTCTCTCGGCAATGGCCCTGCGGATCTCGGCCGCCACCTGGTCGTGCAGGGGCACGGGTTCGGAGCGGTCGATGTTGACAGTGATCATGGTCCTAGTCATAGTAGTCCTATGAGGTACGGATTACCAGGCCCGTTATGACGGTCGACCCGGCGTCTCACTCGGCCTGGCCGGCCGTATCGCCGTCATGGCCGCCACTGCCGCAGCGCTGAAGATCGGTCGCAAGCTCGTTTGGCGAAGACTCCGGTCAGCGTCACCATGAGCTTCGGCGTAACCACTTGGTCGGAGCCGTTCGACAGCCCCGCCGAAGTCATTCGACGCGCTCGATCAGGCCCTCTATTCAGCAAAGCAAGCCGGACGGGTCCGGCTCGACGGTGCCTTGGTCGGGCATCCCGGTCTGGGTGATCCCGACCGGTCCAGGGTTGGCCGCTCCTGACCCTCCCGGGGTGATCTGGACCCGGCCTTTGCAAGTGGGCGTCGGGCATGGGGCGGTCAGAAGCTTGGAACCTTCAATGACCGCCGAGTGTTATATAGGTATGGAGGGAGCAGACGGCCCGGACACCCGGATCGAACTCGGCATTAGTGGCGAGGACCTCGATCAGCTCTTCCGGCACCAGCGGGCGCCCATGGTGAGTCTTGCTCGAATGCTGACCGGATCTGAGGCGATTGCCGAGGAGATCGTCCAGGAGGCGTTCCTGAAGCTCCATCAGCGACCGGGGACCGTCGAGAACCCCGATGGCTACCTTCGCACCACGGTCACCAATCTGTGTCGGAACCATGCTCGGCACCTGGCGGTCGAGCGTCGGACGCGTGTGACAGAACGATTGGTCTTAGAGGACTTAGCTCTTGACGAGCTGTGGGGACACATCTGTGAGCTCCCGTTCCGTCAACGGGCGGTGCTTGCTCTGCGATTTTACAACGATCTTCCTGAAGCCGAGATCGCAGCTGTCTTGGACTGTCGACTCGGCACCGTGAAATCGACCCTGCACCGAGGGCTCAAGGAGCTTCGGAGGAAACTGTCATGATTACCGACGAACAGCTCGAAGACCGCATTCGACAGGTCTTTTTCTCGATTGCCACTACACGACCTGTCCACCGCACGCTGATAACGCACCACCGTGCTCATCGCGCGAGACGCACTGTCGTGGTGGGCCTCGGGATCGCCGTGACAGCAACTGCCATTGGGCTGCTGCTCGCTTACGGCCCACGAAGCACGGTGCTCAGCCCGAACGGTGATCGACCTGCTTCCACAGGCCCTCGTCCGACGGCCTTAGTCCACTTGTATGGCAACGGGATCAGAGCGACCCGATTCGGGCAGACCCAGTCTTCGGCCATTTCGAGTCTCGACAAGACGTTTGGCTCGCCGAATAGCACAGCACCCATCAACATGGCGGGCGACTGCACAGTCGACGCCGCGGTGCAGTGGCCGACGATTACGGCGTACTTCAAGAACGGTCGATTTGTTGGTTACAGCACGTTATCAGCGACGGGAGAGAAGCTTCCGACTACTCATCTCGCAACCGTCAAGGGTCTGCACGTGGGCGACACCCTTTCCACGGCGAACCGAATATACGGGTCTGCATTCGGGACTTCGCTTGCCCAGGGAGGTTCATGGTTCGTGACGACGCCGAACGGGCAGCTCGACGGGTATTTGAGCACCGAACCCAACCAGCACACAGGGCGGGTTCTGATCAGCAGTATCGAGGCGGGTGCGGTGGGTTGCCCTGCGGCTTCACCATGACGACCGTCTCGCCGAGGGCACGCTGGTGATACCGGTCGCCATCGGTGGTCGCCTTGACCGTGTCAACGGAGCCGAGTTCCCGAACGTGAAAAGATCGTGAAGGCATTGCGACCTGCCATCGCTATCACGGGGATCCTGCCCCTAATGTTTCTGACTGCTTGCGGCGCTGGCACATCAACGACCGCTTCGACAACCATTTCTCAGGTTACGATATCTAGTGCGAGTCCTATCTCCGCAGCGACTCCCGCAGGACTATCCGCCTCACTGTATGCCCGGATATTGCCGGAGGTACTAGTGCCTGGCCTCCAGCGAGTCGGAACTCCAGTCCCCGCTGTAGATGTGACGGCGATTGTCGTCGACAGCCCAGGCGTGTCATTTGGTCTCGCCGTGTTTACTTCGTTGAACGAAGCGACGTATCCGGCCATAAGCACTGACGGAGGAGCCAGCTGGCGCATTGACGGGCCTGAGTTCTATGCCGCTGCAGCCCAAGCAGCAAACAACACCTCCGAAGTTGGAGCCCTGCCACCTAATGGGGCTTACGTGTGGGGTCAAGGTGGCAACGTTGTAAGAGTCACCACTGACGGAGGTATCCGGTGGTGGGGGACCGGGTTCGCATGGGGCGTCTATGGGGTTAGCGCGAGCGATGGAACCATCCGTACCGTGGCGCTCGGGCCACAGCAGAGGGATGGCACCTTCGAGGCCTACCTCTATGTGTCCGCAGATAGCGGTCACAGTTGGCGACTGCATGGTCAACTCCCTAACGACAAGCTGTAGTGGGTGATCCTGGCTCTCGGGTCCGAGAGGCGCAAGCGGGGAGTCAGGACCGCCAAAGATCACCACCGTTCCTTGCAATGAGACATTGGGGCACTGGATACCGACAGCCAGGGCCCTCAGGCGCCACATCTCGAACGCCGTCTACCGTCAACATGCCAGACGGAATGTCAAAGTCCCAGCTCATCAATAATGGGAACTCTTCTCGTTCTGCTGCTCGCTTGCCCCCGCGCGAGTCCGGGTGAGATGCGCCCTAGGTACCATGACGGTTCCTGCGTTATCGGAAGATCATGATGCGTTACGACAAGAGACCCGAAGGTTGATCCGACTGTCGGGCGCTGCGCGGAATCCCTTTGTCGGGGACTGCCCCACCACGTATCCTCGTCCCACTGAACTGTGACAGTTCAAGTCGTCGATCGAGTTGGTCAGACCAACAGCCTGAAGTTCGCCAACGGCGTTGAGAATGGTCAAACCGAGAACGTTAGGAACGACAATGTTGCCGGCTTGCGGTATCGATGTAGTCGTCCGGGGTAGCGCCGGCGTCTCGGGTGGTGCTATTGCGATATCGCCTCCCCCGGCTGGATTCTGGATAGGAGCTTCGACCGTTTCGCTCTGTACGTCGATCAATCCAATCTCGGGGTACCCAGCGACGACAAGAGTGCGGCCATCAGGCGTGATGGCCATCGAACTGAATAGTTCCCCTTGAGACACGGCGCGAATGGAAGGACCTGCAGAGTCAGAGACAAGGTCGACTGGTGTAACGAACTCGTTGCCGGCGACGTACGCCGTCCGTGAGTTCGGAAGGACGGCAATAGGTCCCGCGACTCCACCGGTAGCGATCTCTGAACCGACTCGGTCCGTTATCAAATCAATGGAGAATATCCCACTCGTGTGAGGTTCAGTGTCTGATATATAGGCCGTGCGACCGTTGGACGTAATGGCGATGCCCCCGATGGTCTCGTCGAAACCGCAGTTCGTGAGGCACCGGGGCTCCTCGGACTGAACGATGTGACCGCCTGTGCTCAGGGGTTGGAGAGATATCGGGCGCATTGCCCTCTTCGTGGTGAGATCAATGGGCACGACATAACTGGGCACCGTGTGGATGATGTTCACCGTCCCTGGCCGCTCCTGGTTCTCGCTCAGAGAATCGACGTAAGCCATATGTCCATCGGGAGAGATGGCAATGGACGATCCCAGCGCTCTCGTTCCTACGACGTGGATAGCTGGTCCGGCTGTCCTGGTGGCGAGGTCGATGGGAATGATCGCGTCGGCGATGCCACCCTCCACCACATATGCCGTTCGCCCGTCAGGAGCGATGGCAATGGTATTGATGCCCCATTGGCCCAGCGTGATCGGCTGTTGCGCTCGACCGCCGGGCAGATCAATGGGAGTGACCAGCCCTGCGTGGGGATCCCCGACGTAGGCGACTTTTCCGTTGGGGTCGATCGCGATCGGACCGTAGGATGGCACGTAGCCAGTGTACGGACCGGGTAGTGCCACCGTTGTCAGGTCGATTCTGGGGGACGTGGGTGTCACCCTATGGGCTTGCCCAGCTCCGGCATGAATTGCTTGAGGACGATTCGACATGCCGAAGGGGAGCAGGACGAGTATCAGCAGGAGCGCCACGATGACAACGCCGAGCATCCCCATAGTGGAGTGCCGGTGTCGCCGCTTCCTGGCGATCCGTTCCTTCAGTTCATCAACGGTGGACAACCTCGTTGTGGTTCCCTGAGGTAGTGCCGCCAGCAAGACAGTCTTGATATCCATGCGGTCTCCTGCTTGATCATCCATGAAACATCCTCCGGTTCAATCCGGGTTCCTCATTCTCTTGCCCCAAGAGCTGAGCTAGGTGACGTCTGGCAGCCGAGAGACTCGATGACGCGGCGCCAGCCGACACACCCATGAGTTGCGCCACCTCCCGTTCAGAGAAGTCACCGAGATAGCGAAGGACGATTGCCGTCCTCTGACGGAGGGGGAGACTGGAGACGATCGCCCAGAGATCAGGATCGTTCCCCGCGGCCGACCGTTCGGTGGCGGATCTGTCTCGCCATTGCCGTAAGAGAAGTGCTTGCTCGACCCGACGCCTCAGAAGGTGACGGCGCCCAAAGTTCAGGGCAACTTTGTACGTCCAACCTGTCGGTGACTTCATGGCACTCACGCGAGGCCACCGCTCGTACGCACGGGCGAATGCTTCGTCGGCTGCGTCCTTGGCCAGGTCCGGCTCTAGCAATGTCAGTGTTAGGACGTTGACCAGCCGCGAGCCTTCTTCGCGGTACCACGCCTCAAAGTCTGATACGCCCGAACCGGGACGCCCTGGCAACCCCACTGCCTGCACCTCGTCATAAGCTCCAAAGATGTAACACTCCAATTAAGTCATTAGGAGGACGAAGTCCTTAGATCGATTTGCTAGAAACTCAGGATTTCCTCCCGGTGGCCCCTGAGCTATTGGACCGTCGGGGCTTCGGAAACGGTCACGGTCCGAATCCTCGCGCTCGTTCCACCCGGATCACGTTCGAGGAGCGGCACCTGCGCAGGATCTCAGGGGAGCGATCAGTCGGGGTCCTCCAAGGGGAGCCGGAGGTGGGCTGAAAGGCGAGCCATATCTGCGAAGTGTCGGTGCCTTGGCTCGTATCCACCTTGATGGTCGAGTTGTAGCTCCGGCGTGAGATAGAGGACGGTGCGACGGAGGCGATTTGTGGATGGCTGGGCCGGGAACTTTGGGGGTTTGTTGGACGTCTAAGCACGCATGGTCAAGAATCGATTGCAAATGCAAATGTCCAGCCTGGGCATACTCATGGTTCTGGGGGCGGCCTGTGGGAGAGCCGCCGCGACACCTGTCACGGCCTCCACTGCGACATCATCCCTTGCCTCCACAACCAAGACCCCTTCTGTTGACAAGGGCGCGACTCCGTCCGGGTGGGTCCCGGTCGTGTTCGACGACGTCCAGATCTCGGTTCCAGCCACGTGGGACATTGCTTTGGGCTGCCCCGAAGCCAGGGGAAACATCTACCTGGGTGGCACACCGAAACTGTTCTGCCAGAACGAGGCCATCGGACTGGACATCGTCGTCCTCGGTGCCGATGACTCGCCGCCGCCCACGGGTGTGTCGCCTCACGTGGTCAATGGCATCACCGTCTACTGGCTAGGACCGGACGATGGCACCCTCCTCATCCCGTCTTTGCACGCCTCGGTCGACGCCACAGGTCCATCGGCGGGCGAGGTCCTCCACACGGTTACCTACTCGCCACGGGCCGTGGCCCTCGCCAGTGGAGCGTCCCCGCTCGTACAGAGTAGGTGGCACCGCGTGTCGTTCGGCGGTCTGAGCGCAGCCGTTCCGAGGACCTGGGCCATCGACCGTCGCGCCGACTGGCCCGTCAACTGTGGTCCGACCAACCTCAGCCTCAGTGAGAGGGATGTCCTTCTCAGCGCTGGGACGTCGGTGTCCCCACCTGCCTGCCTGGCTATATCCCATGTGGGAGTCCCTGTCCCGACCGACGGACTCGTCATCGACCCCGGACCGGACGGACCAATCACTTCCGATTCGTTCGGGCCGTGCTTGCGGATCAGCAGGCTTCGGGCGTGTCCCGCCACGACGGACCGCTCAAGTGTTCTCGTCATGGCTGTCCACGTCCCAGGCACGAGCCGACCCGTTGCCGTCGAGATCGGATTGGCGGGCTCGGGAATGACCGCGCGAACCATCCTCCACTCCTTGCGAGCCGGGTGACCAAATCGCAGAACGCACCCGCGCGGATCCAGAAGTGGCCCGACTCCGGCACGACTCGGATGGTCGGTGGCCGACCCCTGGAGGGCGCTCCAGGGACCTGGAACCTACTGGCGACGCTTGGCGAACCCGGCGTGGGCGGCCGCCATGGCTTCGACTTGTTGGACTCGGGGTAGAGCGCCGAGCGCGGCCAGCAATTCGCGGTTGTTCTGGCCGGGCACGAACGACGGACACGACCCGAGGGCGTCGAGGACTTCCTCGACCACCACATCTGGCGCCATGGGCGGGGGCGTCACGGCGAGCACCTCCGCCGGCATGCTGGCCCGATAGGTCGGAGTGTCCATCGCCGGCCCGATGACCGACATGACGTCAACCCCGTCGCGGCGCCATTCAGCCCAAAGCGACTCACCGAGGACAAGGTCGAAGGCCTTTGACGCCGCGTAGGTAGCGTTGTAAGGACAACCGGCGAGGCCTGCGCCTGAACTCATCAAGACAACCCCGCCTCGGCCTCTGGCGATCATCGACCGTCCGAAGTGCTCGCATACCACGAGCGGTCCGAGGCAGTTGATAGCCACCATCGACCTCATCGAGTCAACCGCTTGATCCTCGAACTCGCCGGTATAGACGCCTGTCGCGTCGTAGACCACGAGGCCAACCTCGAGTCCCTCCGTGGCGGAACGAAGATCCCCCAGAAATCCTGGATCGCCCAGGTCCAGGGTCACCGCCCGAGTTTGGACGTCGTGCGCGTGGGAAATGCCGTCCGCGACACGTGCGAGCAGATCGCTGCGACGGGCGGCGACCACCACGTTGACGCCCCGAGCTGCAACGCCAACTGCGAACGCCTCGCCCAAACCCTCAGAAGCCCCGAGCACCACGGCCCACGGTCCGTAGCTGTCGACAAAAGCCATCACCACTCCCTCCTGTAGATCTCCGGACGGTCAGAAAGCCGGGAGCAACTCTTCGATCAAGTCAACCGACACATGGACGGCGTCGTAGCCCTGGGCCGCCTCCTTCAAAGCTCCCAGATGGAGGCCGTCGCCAGTGAGTAGTTTGTCGAGACTGTCGCTCAGCCAGTGGACGGTGAGCTCGTCGGGCTGCACGGCGTAGCCGAGGCCGGAGCGGGTGACAGCGTCGGCGACGAGTGGCTGATCTCCGATCTGCGGTACGGCGAGGACACCGACTCCGGCTGAGGCGGCGCGGGTCACCGCCCCATGACCGGCCGAGCACGCCACTGCCGCCACCTGAGGGAAAAGCTGCGAGTGGGGGAAGTCACCGGCCGAGATCACCCCCGCCGGGAGATCAGGGAGCGCTCTTGCGCCAGCGGTGACCACGACGTCGAAACGACCCAACCACGCCTCGGACCCGAGCACGGCCAGAGCCTCGTCGGGAAGCGGGTTGCTGGACAGGCTCACCAACACGGCGGGACGGTCCTCACCCAGCCTGCCCAGCCAGTCCGGTTCGGCGACAGCTGGTGGCGCCCACAACGTGGGCCCCACGCGGTGGACGTAGTCGGGCGCAGGCCGGGCGTGGACCTTGAGCTCGGGAAGTCCGAGGACCAGGGTGGCCAGGGCGGACTGATTCCACCAGCACACCTGGACACGACCTCGGGGCTCGGGCCCGAGGCCAAGGACCTGGCGGAGATGTGGCCACCACCCCTCGAACACTTCCAAGTCCTCGTCGGACCGGCCGAAGCACTGGCAGTGGAAGTGGACCATGGCCTCGGAGATGTCCGACTCGTCGAAGTAGTGGTGCGCGTAAGACACCCAGGGCAGCCCGAGACGCTCGGCTGCGAAGCCCGCGCCGAGACGAAGCTCGTCGACGAGCACCAGGTCGGGCCGGTGCCGCTCGATCAGGCTGCCGAACGGCGGGCCGTACCAGATCGTCGCTGGCAAAGACTCCATCTGGATGCGCACCCAGCAGCGCGAAGCGTCCACTCATTTGGTCAAGATCGATGTCAGGACTCGTCAGGTTGTGGTGAACATCCCGCTGAACGTCGACGGTGGGCTCGCGGTCAACACGGACGCGGTGTGGACCGTTGACGGGTCATTCGGACTCCGCCGGGTCGATCCCCGGACCGGTCGTACGATCGCCACCATCCCCCTCCCCGGAGGACCGTACCCACCATTGTTCGTCACGACGGGATCCCTCGGCGTCTTCTTGGGAAGCCCATACGACGGCAGCATCCTGCGCGTGGACGAACAGACCAACACCGTGAGTCTCGTCACCCACATCGGCACCAGAGTCAATCAGATGGTGGAACTCGGCACCTCACTCTGGGTCAGCACCGGCAGCGCGCTTGTCGAGATGCCGGTCAGCACAGGCATGGCCGGCCGGAGCATCGAACTCGGAGCACCTATCCTCGGCCTCACGACCGACGGCCACTCGCTGTGGGTCACAACCGACAAGCCCAAACCCGGAGCCTTCCGGGTCGATCCCAACTCCGGCGAGATCACGCCCATAACCCTCCCAGCCGACGTGACCGGCCTGTTCGCCGTCGCATCCGACCCCTCCACCGGCACGACTTGGGCTACGGCAATGCTGCCAAACCCGTCGCTTGTCCACCTCGCGCCCTAAACGAACACTTTCGCTCCGTCAGCTGCGAAGGCGTCCAAATCAGCTTTCTCCCGTGTCGCCGAATGTCCGAGGAGTGGCAGGCAGCCAATCATGGTGACATCGGGACAATGGTGGAGGAGACGGCTCCTGGGACTGGGGTGCCGGCAAACGCCTGATCCAACTCGGGCGTCCGGCCACGCGCCGCGGGCGGTCACACGGGTTGAGCCCACGAATGGCGCATGGCAGGCTCATGCCGCATGATCGATGAATTCGCAAAAGAGTACCTCCACGGCGATCTGCGCTGGATACGTGAGGCGCTGGTCTCGAAGCTCGATGGGCTCTCCGAATACGACAGCCGACGCCCCCTTACCTCCACCGGAACCAACCTCCTCGGCCTGCTCAAGCACTCGGCGACCTGGGAGGCCAGGTACTTTGGCGAGGTCTTCGGCCGCCCGTTCCTCGAACCACTGCCCCGGTGGGACGACGAGGCCGCGAGGGGCAACGACCTGTGGGTCACCGAGAACGAGACCCGCGAACAGATCATTGGTTTCTACCGGCGCGTCTGGGAACACGCGGACGCGACGATCGACACGCTCGCCATCGACGCGCCCGGCCACGTGCCGTGGTGGCCGCGGCCCGAGGTGAAGCTGCTCAATATCCTGGTTCACATTCTCATGGAGACCAACCGGCACGCCGGACATGCCGATGTGCATGGCCAGTCTTCAGTCCGAGCTTTTGGCCACCAGAAGTCCGCACCCCTCGCGGTGATGTTCAATCCTAGGTGAGCTTCGGCGCACCTCCTCGCTGACGGGCTTCTTTCAGCCGAAACGACTCGCCGGAAGTGGCAACCACGATGCCGTGGTGCAGGAGCCGGTCGAGCAGGCTGACGGCTGTGGTGTGCTCGGGGAGGAAGCGCCCCCAGTCCTCGAACGGCCAGTGCGATCCGATGCCGAGGGACCGTCGTTCATAGGCGGCGGCGACGACGCGGAAGAACAGCTGCGTGCCGGTGTCGTCCATCGGAGCGAAGCCGACCTCGTCAACCAGAATGACGTCGGCTTTCAAGATCTGCTCGATCACCCGGCCGACGGAGTTGTCGGCCAGACCGCGGTAGAGGGTCTCCACGAGTTCGGAGGCGGTGAAGTAGCGGACCCGCATCCCCGCTTCCACCGCAGCGTGTCCGAGGGCCACGAGGCAGTGGCTCTTGCCTGTCCCGGCCGGTCCCACGAGACATAGATTCTCCTTGGCCGCGATCCATTCGAGCGAGGCCAGATAGTCGAACGTGGCGCGTGGGATTGACGAGGCGTCGACGTCGAACTCCTCGAGGGTCTTCTTCACTGGGAAGGCCGCCGCTTGGAGCCGTCCCCTCGCGTTCGAGGCGTCACGCGAGGCGATCTCGGCCTCGACCAAGGTGCGCAGGAACTCCTCGGGGCGCCAGCGCTGGGTCTTGGCCACCACCAACAGCTCGGGACTGAGTCGGCGCATGGCCCCGAGCCGCAGGCGGCGCAGACCGGCATCGAGGTCGGCGGCGAGCGGCGGCGGACTGGTGCTCATGCCTCACCCCCGATGGCGTAGTCCCCGAGCGAGCGGACGGCGACACTGGGCAGCGCGACGATGAGTGCGTCACCGGGTGCCCGTGGACGGGGGACGCCGGTGCCCGCAGCCAGGATCGAGTGCACGTCGTGGGCGCGGAACCGGCCGAACTCGACGGCCCGCTCGACGGCCGCCATGAGTGCCCCCGTGCCGTGAGCTGCTTCCATGGCGCACAGCTCGACGAGGTCGGCGGCGAGGGTGGTCACCCCACTGGCGGCGGCCCCCTTGATGAAGGCCTCGGCGGCCGGGCCCATGGCGCAGAACGCCTTCTCGGCCGGGGTCTTCGGGCGCACGGCCCGGGCCGGGAAGGGCCGGGGACCGCCGTAGTGCTCGTCGAGCACAGCCGTCTCACCAGGGGCGACGAGGCTGTGTTCGGCGATGATCTCGCCCAGGAACACGACGTGCACGGTGCCGTCGGCCACCCGCAACTCGACCTGGCGGCCGATGTGGACATTGGGCACCGAGTAGCGGGCCGAGCCGAAGCGCACACAGCTGAGCCGGTCGACCTTGCGCTGGACGACCTTGCCGATGCGCGCCCGGAGCGACGGCAGGATCCCGAGCAGCGGACGCTCGATCTCGAGCCGTTCGGCCGGGATGGCCATGATCTCCGAATGCACCTGGGCGTTCACCTCGGTGCACCACACGACGCCTTTGGCGTTGGCCGTTGCGAGCTCCAAAACGCTGAGCTCTTCGGGGATCATGAGGTCGGACTTCACGTAACCGACCAACGCCTCGACGATCCCCTTCGACGCCGGGTCGGCACCCTCGCAGAAATCGGGGCGCGTGCCGTAATGGGTGACGAAGCGCACGTAGGCCGGTGTCGGGATGACGAGGCCCGCCACAGTCCCACCCTTCAGACAACCCATGCGATCGGTCAACAGGGTCTTGGGGACCCCACCGATGGTCTCCATGCACTGGGACAGCGCGGCCATGGTCGAATCGGCGCCCAGGTTGTCGGCGAAGTAGATGAAGCGGAACCGGCTCCAGGCCAACACGGCACAGAACACGAACAGCGGTCCGATCTCCCCCCAGTCGAACACCAACATGTCGCCGGGCACCCACACCCCGGGGCGGCGCCCCCGGTGGTGCTCGATGCGCCACTGCGCCTTCGCTTCGGCGACGGCCCGGCGGAGGTTCCTCGACGATCCCTCGTATCCGGCGGCCCGGACCACTGGCAGGAGCCGCTTGGCCGAGATGCGACCCTCGGTCTTCTCCACCCGCTGGGCGATGATGTCGGTCACGTCGTCATAGTTGTGCTGGACCACGCCTCGACCGTCGGCAGTGGCCGCCTCGGCCCTCCTGGCGCCCTCCACGGCCCTCTTGATCGTCTTGTCACTGGTGCCGCAGATCTCCGCTGCGGCTCGGTAGGTGCCCACCTCTTGGTAGGCGGCATACATGTCCATTCGGTCCCTCGCTGATTTCATGGAGGTCTCCCCTCGGTCGGTTGCGGCGGTTGGCTTGCACCGCCACCGTGACCGGCCGGGGGGGACCCTCAGGTGGATGCTTCAGCGAGGGGTGCGGACTTCTCGTGGCCAAAAGTGCGGACTGGTGGTGGCCACCAGTGCGGACTCTTCATGGCCAAAAGTGCGGACTTTTTCGTGGCCACGGACATGCCGACATCCTGCGCGAACAGCTCGACGGGGCGGTCGGGACCGACGCCCAGAGCACGGCCTTGCAGGAATACGACGCGCCTTACTGGGAGAACCACTGCGCGAGGATCGAGCAGGCCGCCAGAGCAGCTGATCCCGCCAACGCCTGACCACAACCGCCGAGCCCACTCCCGCTGTAGTTGAGGGCCTCAATAGAACCGTTGGCGTGAATGGCAAGAGCCAGAGTTGGCTTAGTACTTCCAACCCCGTCGTGCTCGTAGAGTAACTCCGGCGCGGCGCAAGGCAAGGGCGACGGTGTCGGTGGCGACACCGAAGTGTGTGGACAGCTTGGCCAATGACTGGCCAGAGAGATACAGCCCGATTGCTTCCTCAGTCTGCTTGGGGCCTAGCCGAGGTGATCGACGAGGTAGGCCTTGTCGGCGGGCGTGCTTCTGGACTGTGCTCTGATCAACCCGAAACTGGGCAGCAAGTTCGTCGACGAGCACTCCATCTGCATAGCCCCGAATCAGCTCCTCCACCATGGACGGTTCGAGGCGCCGGCAGACCCGTCTTTGGGTTCGAGTTTTGGCCGTTTTGGGCCCAGATGGGACCATTTCGAGGAGGGTCCGGATACATTCTCCCTGGTCAGAATGGTTCAAGTAACGTCCCATTACCTCCACTCGGTTTGAGTAACGTCCGACCCGGTACACCCTGATGGCCTTACTAGAACCCATCGATGTGGGTCGTGAGTCCCAACCACAGATCCATAATGAGAGCAATCGACCTAAGTTCCACTTCAGTCTTTCTGGATTTCGACGGCACGATCTCCGCCGCTGATATCTGTGTCCATCTCCTTGATCGCTTGGCTGGAGACTCATGGCATGAGATCGAAGACTTGTACGAAAGCAAGGTGATCGGAAGTCGTGAGTGCGTAGCTCGCGAATGGGCCCTGCTTGCCACGACCGAGGAGCACGTCCTTCGAGCGGTAGCTGCCGAGGTGCCAATCGACCCCGACTTCGGTCCTCTTGTTGACCTCCTCCACGCTGCCGGCGCCGAGGTGACCGTGGTATCAGATGGCTTTGGCTTCTACGTGTGGGAGCTTGGCCTCACCGTCGGTGTTGCGGTTAGGACTGCTCAAGTCGATCGGCAGACACGAACACTCCTGTTCCCATACCGCGACGACGATTGCCCGTGCGCGGACTGTGGGACCTGCAAACAGGCACCCGTTCGTGAAGCCCAGTCGAGGGGGCGGACGACGGTGTTCGTTGGTGATGGCACCAGCGACCGTAAGGTTGCTCCGTTGGTAGATGTTCTCTACGCCAAGGATGACCTAGCCAACTGGTGCGACAACAACGGAGTTCCGTTTCGGCGATTCTTATCACTGCGAGATATCGCCACCGATCTCGGGCTGTTACGTAGTAGCTGACAATCCTCTACAGCCGATCAGGACGATCCTGCCTATTCATCGCCCGTCCTCTCATCGGGCTCTCCTGTCGGCGCGAACCCTGGGAAATAGCTGCGGAAGCCCTCCGCTATTGCCACGAATCCCAATCCCTCGTAGAAGGCGTGTGCATCGTGCCGGTGCCGCAAAGAAACGAGCTGCATCATGTAACAGCCCACCTCGTTGGCCCTGTGCAGTGCCTCAGCCATCATCGCCCGTCCGACTCCTCCACCTCTCGTCGCTTGATCCACCACCACGTTCTCGACGATTGCCCAGGGGTGGCAACCGTGAGTCAGCTGGGGAACAATCAACAGGTCGGCCGTTCCTACGACCCTGACGTCGAGGGTTGCAACGAGCAGCGTCCTCCCCGGCTGTCGCATGGCTTCAACGAGGATCTCGTTGGCGCGGTTGGGGTCCGGCGGGTAGGCGGGGTGCAACTGGGTCAGCAGTTCAACGAGGGCTTGGGCGTCATCGGCCTGGGCGGGGCGGACCACAACCCCGTGAACCTGGTCACGGCCACTCCCGGACTGTGTGCCGGCAGCACTCACGCCGATTCCTCCTTTGGGGTCTCATTATGATCGCTAACGCCGCGGCCGCAGCGTGGGGCATTCGAACGGACAAATCGCCTTCGCCATCCTCGCGTCTGCCCGGTGTCGGTGCAGCCGCGCCGGACTTCCCTCGAACGATCCGATCGGATCGCCCATGGGTCGGCGTGATCGGGCTCAGGAGGTCTTGGAGTCGGCAAAGCGGAACTTGGCGAGCGAGATGGCGGCGAAGGCGCCGCCCATGGCGAGGAGTATGGCGGTCGGCAGGAGTACGCCTGACACTCCGTTCCCCGCCAGGATGACCGAGCGGAACCCTCGCATTGCCCAATAGGTGGGCGTGACTGGCGCAATAGTGCGAGCCCAGCTGGGGATCACATTGATGGGAACGAGAGCGCCGCCTATGGCGCCGAAGAGGACGAGGCCGCCGAACGCCAGCGCATTGGCCTGCTGGATGGTCTGGCAGAGCGCAGTCACAAGGACACCCAGCATGACCAGGCAGACGGCAAAGGCCAGTACCACCGGGACGAGGGCGAGAACTGGACCCCGGATGACGAGGTCGAGGAGCGGGGTCCCAATGGCAAAGACGATGGTGAACTGCGCCACCGACACGGCAATTCGAGGTATGGCTTTGCCCGTGATGATCTCGGCCGAGCTGGCTTTGCTCGCTCGGAGCCGTTCCCACGTCTTCCACCCATACTCGGAGAAGAAGGCGAAGCTGGTCATGCCGACGATATAGAAGCCGTTCAGGACAGCTTCCCCCGGTACGACTTGTTCGGCCCCGTTGGCGTGTGGGTATCCGTTGGCCACAAGGGCGAGCCGGAAGGCGGGCTTCAAAAACGACATCAAGATGAGTGGAAAGACCACCAAGACCAGTATGGGAACGGGGTCTCGGCTTATGATCCGCAGCTCGTGACGGGTGATCGTGATTACTCGCCTACCCGACATGGGACGGCTCGTTCGTCGTTCCCTGCTCGTCTCTCTGGCCAGTCAATTCGAGGTAGACGGATTCAAGACTCGGTTGGACAACCCCGAGTGAACGAAGTTCATTGGCTCGGGCGCCGAGATCTTCGATGATTGCGGCCATGACTCTTCCGGGTTCTTGGGTGCGTACTCGCAGCACAGAGCCGTTAGTGTGAGTGGACGCGCCATGAGCACGGGCCGCTAGGGGTGGGACCGGCCCTTCAAAAGTCAGCTCGACGACACCGGCGGCATGGGCTGTCACCAGTTCGACCACGCTACCTCGGACGATGACCCGACCATGGTCGAGGATGACCACCGAGACTCCGAGCTGTTCGATCTCCGTCAGGTAATGCGTGGAATAGAGGATCGCCGAGCCTTCGGCGGCGAGCTCGCCCACAAGGTGGAGCAGCTGTGCGCGGGTCTGCACGTCGGCGCCTGTTGTGGGTTCGTCTAATAGCACGAGCGAGGGACGATTGACGAGTGCGATCGCCGTGTGGAGGCGGCGACGCTCGCCGCCCGAAAGGTGTTGGGCGCGGCGGTCCAAGAGTTCGGTGAGTTGCAGAGCCGCCGCCACCGTATCCACGGCACTTCGGAGCTGGCGTCTCTGCGAGCCCGCAAGTTCGGCGAAAAACTTGAGGTTCTGGCGACAGGTGAGTGTGGGGTAGATCCCGGTTTCCTGGGGCGCGAGGCCGAGCAATCGTCGAGCCTGGTGCGGGTGGGCGACCGCGTCGATCGAGCCGATGAAGACGCCTCCGGCGTCTGGCTGGATCAGACCCGCCAGGATCGACACCAGTGTCGTCTTGCCGGCGCCGTTCGGTCCCAGGAGGCCGACGATCTCACCGGCGGCGATGTCGAGGTCCACGCCGGCCAGGGCAAGCCTCGTGCCGTAGGACTTCCGCAGCCCCTGGATCTCGAGCATGGGGCGGCCGGTCATCTGAGCTTCTCCCTGGGCGCCCCAGGAAAACGAGATACGAACACGTATCTAAGATACAATGATGTCTCTGAGAGTCAAGAGCCCGCCTGAGGAGAAGATGGACTGAGGTGGCTGAGAAATGGACACGTGAGCGCCGGCGGCAGCTCACCCGAGCGGCCCTTGTCGAGGCGGCCGCTGAGGTCTTCGCCCGGCGCGGGTTCAACGGGGCTTCGTTGGACGAGATCGCCGAGACCGCCGGCTTTACACGCGGTGCGATCTACAAGAACTTCGAAGGCAAGGAGGACCTGTTCTTCGCCGTGCGTGACCACTTCAACGAGCGCACGTTGCAGGCCTTCGCTGAGCTCCTCAAGCGGGGGTCGCGCGCCGCATTCGACTTCGCGGCCATGGCTGCGCTTTGGCAGCAGGCGATGGTCGATCAGGATCCCAACGTCCTCATGCTCGGCCTTGAGTTTCGTCTCTACGAGATCCGCAACCCATCGATCCAAGCCCGCTCCGCCGCCCAACGACGACGAAATCGGGAGATGGTCGCTCAGTTCGTGGAGGAAAACGCGGCGGCTACGGGGCTTATCCTGAAGGTCCCATCAGACATTCTGGCGGGCATCATGCTTGCCGCCTCCGACGGTTTTGCCCAGGCTGCCCACCAGAATCCAGAGGACGCCAAGCTGTACGAGACCTTCCTCGAACTCATCACACCCGCCATTGTGGCGGACGATCCCGAAACCCACCGACGTCCCCCTTTGGACGTCGGTGGCTCATGATTATCCCATGGGACTGGCGGACGAAACACTTGTTCGGATAGTGGAGTGGGCAAACAATCGAGATGACGTCCAGGCGGTGATCCTGCTGGGTTCTCAGGCACGAACAGAACACAGGGCTGACCAATGGTCGGACATCGATGTCGTGCTCCTCGTCGACGATCCCGATCGCTACCTGGGATCTTCGGCCTGGTTGGACGACCTCGGGTCGCCGCTCGTGACGACGGTCGAGCCGTGGGCGCTGGGGGGCGGTCAGGAGCGACGGGTGTTGTTCCGATCGGGGATGGACGTCGACTTCGCCTTCGTCGACGCCGCGGTTGCCCCGTATCTCGTGGCCATGACGGACGAACCTCCGGTGCAGAGGATTCTTGGCCGCGGCTTCCGGGTGCTGGTCGACAAGACGGACTTCATCAAAGCCACTCTTGACGGGCGGTCGTACTCCGAACCGCCGGTCGAGCGGCCTTCACAGGTGGAGTTTGAGAATGTCTCGAACGACTTCTGGTACCACGTGGTTCTGGCGGCGAAAAAGCTCCGTCGAGGAGAAGTCTGGGTGGCGAAGGCCATGTGCGACTGCCACTTGAAAAAACTGGTCGTCGAGATGCTGGCGTGGAAGACACGGTTGTCTACTCCGGGAGTTGACACCTGGCACGAAGGCCGGTTCCTAGAACGATGGGCTGACCCTCAACTTCTTGAAGAGTTTCGTGCGGCTTGCGCTCGGTTCAGTGCGGACGACGTCCGCAGGGCTCTTCGATCGACCACTGAACTGTTTGCTCGACTAGAAGTCGACTGCGCACTCCTCCTGAGGTTCCCAATCGCCGTATCGCACAGCGAGATTCGCCAGCACTTAGATTCGATCCTTGACTTGTCGATCGGCAATGGTTAATCGCATACCAAGACAGCAAATCCCGGTCGCCGAGCGGTTCATCGTCGGACTCGATAAGGAGGGAATTCTGCGCACCGACCACGAAATCAACCTGTGGCGGGGTCCCTGTGATCCAGTTTCGCTACCGACTGGAGCGCACGTCCGATCGTCGGTTTTCTTTGATCGTGAAGTGTCGAGCGCCCTCATGGTGTAGCAGGACCTTAGGCTCGCAGTTCATCACACCGGGCCCCCACCTGCCTCCCCGGGGTTGGTGTCTCATGGTCTTCATGAGACAATTGATAGATGATTGCCAGAGCACTTCATAGACGAGCGGGAGCTGCTGGTTCGTGACCGTTGTTGAAGCCCTGACTTCGATCGGGCGAGCAGACGGGATCGTTGAAGTCATGGCGTTAGCGACAGGTAACCATTGTGAGACTTATCGTGTCACCTATGCTGACGGTTCGCAGTTGGTAGCAAAGGAAGTGGTATCAGGCGCAGCATCTGATCTCTTAGAGAAGGAAGTTGAAGGTCTAGAAGCGCTTAGGACCACTGGGCTCGTACGAACTCCCGAGGTAATTGCCTCGGTTGGGACCCTATTGGTGCTCGAAGCTCTTCAGCCAGTGTCGGATGCATCTAGCTTTTGGGAAAGCATTACCTCGGGCCTCGATGAACCTCACTTTTGGGAAAGCCTGGCCACCGACATGGCTGCACTGCACGCGGCCTCGGAGCAGAGTCGATTCGGCTGGCACCGAGACGGGTACCTTGGTCGCCTCCCCCAGAGAAACGATTGGAACACTGACGGACATCAGTTTTTCGCAGAGCATCGGCTTCTTCGATATATCCAGGAGCCATTGGTTCAAGAAGTGCTGACTCATCAGGACCAAAGTGCTCTTGAACGCCTATGCGAAGAACTGCCATCAATCATTCCCGTCATGCCCGCGGTTCTGACCCACGGTGACTTGTGGACGGGCAATCTGTTAGCCACATCAGATGGACATCCTGTACTCATCGACCCTGCCGTCTCATATGGATGGGCCGAGGTCGATCTATCAATGATGTGGGGCAGTCCTCGTCCACCTGGTTCAGGCACCTTCTTTGACCGGTATCAAGAACTGCACCCTTCGGAACCAGGTTGGGAGGAGAGGATGCCCATCCTCTACCTCCGTGAATCGCTCAGTGAGATCGCTCACATAGGCAACATGTGGGGAGCTGCTGACAAGGTGAAGCAAGTTCTGGAGCCCTTTCGTCCAAGCTGAACAAGCAGCGGCCGTCTCACTCCCGAACATCCTCGCCGGGTCGAATCGCTTCCATACTCCATGCCGTCCATCGGCCTTGAGAAGCCTCCGACGTGCGGGGACTCCGAATGGGAAGAGACCCTTGGCAACGGGGGCAAACGGATCTACGCTCAGCCTGGAAATAGCGGGGGGCCAGTGAAGGGTGGGGTTGAGCAGTCGGGGGGCCACAGTTCCCCCACCCTTTCTGGCTCAGCAGACTTGAGCACCCTGGGGCCGAGTCGGACGGGTCCGCTGGGGGACTGCCGCATCCGCTTTACGGACAATGTCAAGATGGCCGCGTGGGTGAGCAACAGCTCGACGGCGGGATCGCGAACGCAGGCCAGGTGGTCCGCGTCGGTCCGCATGTCCTTCGCCCTTCGAGCCAGCACTCGGTTTCGATCCACGCCTTCCTGCGGGCGGTGGGGCACGCCGGATTCGAGGGCGCCTCGTTCCCGATCGGCATCGACGAGGACGGACGCGAGCGCCTCGTGTTCATCGACGGCGAGGTCCCCGTGCCGCCCTATCCGGACTGGAGCCAGTCCGACACCGCGCTGGCGTCCATCGCCAGCCTGCTGCGGGGGCTGCACGACGCCGCTCGCGGGTTCGACCCTCAGGGTCTCACCTGGAACGAAAGTCTGGCTGACCCTGCGGGCGGAACGCTCGTGTGCCACAACGACGTGTGCCCTGAGAACGTCGTCTTCCGTGACGGCATCGCCGTTGCTCTGCTCGACTTCGAGTTCGCTGCCGCTGGTCGCCCCGTCTACGACCTCGCCCACCTCGCCCGCCTCTGTGTACCGATCGAGGACGAATTTGACCAGGCCAGACTCGGTTGGCGTCCCGCCGACCGGCCGGCGCGGCTACGACTCGTCGCCGACGCCTATGGACTCGACCGGGACGGCCGGGCGGAGTTACTCACCGCCATGAATGATGCCATTGACCGTATCGAAGCAGCCGTTCGGCGCAGCGTCGAAGCCGGCAACGCGAACTCTGTCGCGATGTGGAACCGGACCGGTGGCAGCGAGCGCTACGACCGCCGGCGCCGCTGGTGGACCGACCACCACAACGAATTCGCCGCCGCCCTGCTATGACGCATAGTCGCTCGCAATCCGCACCCCAGAGCGATACCGCGCAGGTCAGGGTCCAAACAGGATCGAAAGAGCTCTGCTTGTTTGGCGAGAGTCTCTTGCGCGGCGGAATCCGATTTGCGATGCTCATTGTCGTGGCCGAAACGCACTTCGACGAGTGGATTGCCAGGAACTTCGCCAGGCTCTGGCCGGAGACCTTCCATCCCGACGTGCTCGACCAGGCGGTCGAATTCCTAGCCGAGTTGGCCGCCACGGGCCCTGCCTTGGAATTCGGCATCGGGACCGGGCGGGTGGCGCTTCCTCTGGCCCGCCGGGGAATTCAGGTTTCTGGCATCGAGTTGTCCCGGGCCATGGTCGACGAACTTCGCCGCCAAGGGGTACCACCTGGGGTGGAGGTGAGCGTCGGCGATTTCGCCACGACGTCGATGGATGGCAGCTTCAAGCTGGTCTATCTGCTTCGCAATACGATCACCAACCTGACCAGCCAGGACGAGCAGATAGCAGCCTTCGGCAATGCTGCCGCCCATTTGGAGCCTGGAGGTTGCTTCGTCGTCGAGAACTACATACCGGAGATCCAGCGTCTTCCTCCGGGCGAGACCCGCTATGTGTTCGTCGCCACGAACGACCACGTCGGAGTCGAGGAGTACGACCTGGCTGCCCAGATCGCCGTATCGAGCCACTGGTGGCTCCTCGACGGACAACTCAAGACCTTCTCCTCCCCACACCGCTATGTCTGGCCGCCCGAGTTGGACCTTATGGCCAAGATGGCCGGGATGACCCTGCAAGAGCGCTGGGCCGACTGGCACCGGGCTCCGTTTACCGCCATGAGCCGCAGCCACGTGTCCGTGTGGCACAAAGCGGCCTGAAACTGCCGATCGCAAAGCGATGGTGCCGGTGGGCGGGCTGGATTCCCCGGTCGAGGGGTCGAGGCCGCACGGTACTCGGATACCGGGTCATAGGAGTACGGTAGCCACCCACCTCGACATTGCTCTGGTAGACGAGGGAATCGTGATTGCCACTGATGTGCTCAAGCTACTTGACGTGCTCCACGGGAATCACGTCCGGGTATGGCTCGATGGCGGGTGGGAAGTAGATGCCCTGATCGGGAACAGACCCGCCAGCATGGCGATGTCGATCTGGTCGTAGAGCTAAGTCTAAGACAAGCGGCAATGAATTCGGACTTCCGCTGTTACCGCTATTGCTTCCGGACGTGGAACTCCCGCTGTCACCGGTAGAACCCGAAGGTGGGCACCCACCCTGGAGGTCCAACTGCGAACGTATAGAGATTGGAACCACGTTGCAGCCCACGAAGACGCCGCCGATGTCTTTGATTTGCCATCCACCTGACGGCGTGCATTCGGCCACTCCTTGAGCGTCCTGAAAGGTATCGGAATACGCTGGACGTGCCGTAACGTTGAACGAAGCCCACTCAGGATCTGCTCCGAGCGTCTTGAGTACATTGATAGTGAACTCATTCGTTGGGAAAGTTTGTGCGACTTGAGCTGTCGCCGCGGTCACGAGCGCATCCGTGCCACATAGCGATGGCGGGGCGGGCGGCGTAGGCATTAACCGGATCGTGCTCGGGTTCCACGACACCGTCATGGGACTCGAGCCGTCGAGGAACGGGACGTTCCACGGTCCGAAACTGATCTTCCCGTCAGCGAGATCGGACCATGACGAATCCGGCGACTGATCCGAAGAGGAATCTGATGACGACGAGGAGGGATCGAGCTTCTGGGCGATCCCTCCGTGAGAACCTGAGCATTGCCCCTGTGAGTGTTGTGCATAGCTCACCCACCCGTCCTTGCAGACGGCGGTCGCCAGCGGGTGGGGGTTCTGCTCGGAAGGCGACGAGTTCGAGTTCGTCTTTTTATTCTCGGGCCGGCCCAACTCGATTCCCGCAGTGACGTTAAGGTCCTGTTGGGGGACGAAGTTGTAGGTGTCCACGCTCACTGTCCCGTTGGGCGACAGCCCGCTGACAGCCACCGAAGGGTGATCGCTCGTCGTGGGATCGCCGAGCGCGACGCCCTGGGGTGTCGGGGAGGTCCCGACGTGGAGGCTGGCGCGGAATCCCGCCGGGTCAATGTTGATGTCGTCACAGATGGGGACGGTGATCGCCGGGCCGTGGATCGTCGATAAAAACTGACCGATTGCGGGGATGTTGTCGGACGAGAGCTCGTCGATACATGAGATGCCGGGCACATTGAGCACCTTGTCCCCCCAGAGAGGCGCCGGCTGGTCCATCTCGTTCTCGAGAAGTACCGACCAGGTATTGCCATATGAGAAATCGAGGCCGACGTGCCCACCCCCGAGGCTGTGGCCGAAGAGATTCAATTGCGGGATTGGAATCGGAGTATCACAACCGAGGTCCACACCCCACTGCACACCGCCACCGAAGGCTGAGTAGTAGGTGTGGTTCACCGTGTTGTTGATGGAGACGGCTGAGCCAGACGCCGGATCTGAGACTACGGTCAGGTTCCCGCTGGTATCGAGAGCGAAGTGCATGTGGAAGTTCCATTGGGCTCCATAGCCAGCGGTCACGGTCGCATTGAATCTGAAGTAGGGGCAATCACTGCCCTGGTTGCCGAATCCGATGTTGTTGATACCGACATTGATGCCGTCGAGCCCCACGGACCCGTGACCGACCAGCTCTGGTGACGTGCCGCTGCCGGCCGTGGCAGTACGAGTTGCGTCCAATTGTGCCGAGCCCCCCAAGACCCTGGGCCACCCTGTTCGCTTCAGTGCCGACGCTGTGACGTCCAGCGATTCTGGGTGGTGAACTCCCGAACCATCGGTCACAAGGACCGCGCGTATGGCCGATCCTCTGTTAATGCCCATCACGAGTATGGGTGAGCCCGGGGCCAGGCTTTGTTGACCGTGTGCGAGCAAGAAGTCAGACGCGCTGACGAAGTCCACCCGCACGTCGGATCCGGGAACGGCCTCCGATGGGACGGGATGGAACACGATGCCACTGTCCTGGGGGCTTGTCGGCACGGGCGGGATGTTCACGAGCATTCCGCGCGCGTTGGCCGAAACAACGGTGCCGGCAATGGCGACACGGGAGGGTGGATGCTCGACCCAGGGCAACTTCTGGCGCTGGGACTCGAGGTAGGCGGCGCGAGCCGGACCAGGTGTGACAAGCACTGGCGCTCCGTTGATCTCGGGCTGAGGGGAAACCGGACCCGAAGCGTGCACATGCGGGCCTGCAGTTGAGGCAGGAGCGCCCGAGTGCGAACTGGGCCCAGCGCAGGCAGCCAGGACGCAACCCGCAGCCAGAAGCAATACCGCACGGAATAGCGCTGCCCTTCTGCCCCCCGACATGGCGTTCCTGCTTCCAGCCGACCACCGGGACGAACGTCATCCCCTTGGGCCAGCATCTAGGGGACATGACGACCCGTACATTCGGGACCTCTCCGAGAGTCTGTCCCTCGTTCCAGCCTCCGTTAACGGCCGTTAGTCGTCGCCGCCCGCCCTGGCGAGGAGCCCCTTCCGGGTTGTCAGCGTTCGGACGCCTCCATCTCCCGGGTGGCACCGATCCCCGCCAGTCCCTTTAGCCTTGTCTATCCTTCTGTTACTCCGATTGGACCCAAACGTCTGCTCCAAGGCATCTCGCAGCATTTGGAACACCAAGGGCTTGCCTTAGAAACAACACCGGTCGTGCTTGGCTGCTTTCAACAGGCCCGAAACTTCACCTCCGGTGTGGCGCATCGCTACTCCTGTCTTGGCGCCCATTGCCCCCTCGCCGCCGCCCTCGGGGCGGGTATCCCACTTGTACCGATCCAGGGAGTTCGCGGCGCTTCACTGTCAGCCTTCGACCCGCTGCTCGGCGAATGGGTGATTGCGGTTGTCGGTGCCCATTACGCGGGAGAACTCATCGCCCACGATCTCGGTGACGGCGGACTCGACCGAGACCGGTGCTTCGCCTTCACTCTTACCCACGACTACCCAACTGTTCTCGCGAGGGCTCGGAGTCTTCCCGAACGCGTCACTATTGTCAGCAGCTTCCTGGACCTCGGGCACATAGACGTTCAAACTCTGATTGGCACGTAACAGGCGCTGACCACACCGGACCAGGGGTTCTGACCACCAAGGGTGTATTGGAATCGACTGGGCGGAAGTGCCGTTACATCGCCCCTGGTACGAACTCCTGAACAACCCAGACCCATCCGGTATCGATCGGAATCCAAGGCGCCCGGTATCGCCTGCAACCGACGTCGTTCCGTGGGAGCCTGAAGCGACCTACCGTGGCCACCCCCGCCGCGGTCGCAACGTTACACCGGCCCTGCGCAAGGCAAGGGCCACCGTATCGGTGGCCACCCCAAAGTGCTTCGACAGCTTGGCTAGGGACTGTCCGTCGAGGTAGAGCTGAACGGCTTCAGCGGTCTGATTGGGTCCCAACCGAGGTGAGCGACGAGGTAAGTCATGACGACGGGCATGCTTCTGGACGGTGCTCTGATCAACGCTGAAATTGGTCAGCCAGATCATCGATGGGAACGCCTTCGACATAACCCTTGATCAGTTCCTCCACCCGGGCGGGTTCGAGGCGCCGGCATACCCGTCTCGGGGTTCGAGTTATGGCCGTTTTGGTACCAGATGGCACCATTTCGAGGAGCTTCCGGAGACATTCTCCCTGGTCAGAATGGTTCAAGTAACGTCCCATTACCTCCACTCGGTGTCACGCACATGACGGACCCGAGCGATGTCAATGGATGGGCGCTCCCTCTTCGAACTTCTTCGAGGCCGCGATGTAACCGGCAGTTGCCGAGCTGTCAGCGCTGATGCCACGTCCTGCCGTGGGCGGTGATGCCGGGCGGCGCGACTCGGCGAATTTCTCGCCCGCCCGATACCCTTTCGGGGTGACTCCCAGCCCCAGGATCCGTTACGCCAAGCGCGGCGAGGTGGACATCGCCTACCAGGTCCTCGGTGAGGGGCCGACCGACCTGCTCTTGCTCACGGGGGCCGCAATCCCGATCGAATGTATGGATGACGAACCGTCTTTGGCTCGCTTCCAGCGTCGACTGTCTAGCTTCGGTCGGCTCCTGCCGTACGACGGGCCGGGGATTGGATTGTCGGACCGAGGGTCACCTTCGACTCCTCCCACCCTGGAGCAACGGACGCAGGCCGCCGTGGCCGTATTGGACGCCGTCGGATCGGAGCGAGCGGCAGTGGTTGCGCCTCTTGCCGACTCCGCTGTGGTCTGATGATGGCGGCAACGCAGTCGGAGCACGTCAGCCGCTTGGTGGTCCTCAACGGAACATCTCGAATGGCGTGGGCACCCGACTACCCCGACGGCGTTGCCCAGAGTTGGATCGACTCGTCGCTGCTCAATACCGAACCCGATGCCGTCGATCAGGGTTTTGACCTCTTGGCCGTGGCTGCGCCCAGCGTCGCCCAGGACCTGGCGTTTCGCGCTTGGTGGGATCGGGCGGGCCATCTGGGCTCTACCCCGGCCATGGCGCGAGCGATTTGGAGTACCTGGATCGCCGCCGACAATCGCCGCCTCCTGCCCTTGATCCGACTACCGACTCTGATCATCCAACGAACGGACACACCTCTTGTCGGTCACGGTCGCTACCTGGCTGAGGACATTTCGCATTCCAAGTTGGTCGAGCTTCCCGGAGTCGATCTTCTCTATTGGGTCGGCGACTCCGGACCGATGCTCGACGAGATCGAAGAGTTCGTCACCGGCGTACGCGGCGGTTCCGGCGCGGAACGGGTCCTGGCCACCGTGCTGTTCACCGACATCGTGGGCTCCACCGAACGGGCCGCCAAGCTCGGAGACGGGCGCTGGCGGGACCTGCTCAACCGCCACGATCAGAGCGTACGCACGCAGATCCAGCGGTATCGCGGTCGTGAGGTAAAGACCATGGGCGACGGTTTGGTCGCCACCTTCGACAGTCCTGGTCGAGCGATCGAGTGCGCCGTGGCCATCCGAGAGACGCTGAAGACCTTTGACATCAACGTGCGTGCTGGGATCCACACCGGCGAGATCGAGGTCCGTGGCGATGACGTAGCCGGGATGGCCGTGCACATCGGGTCACGGGTGTCGACTCTGGCCGGACCGGGTGAGGTGCTGGTCTCTTCGACTGTCAAGGATCTCATGGCCGGATCAGACGTCGCCTTCGCCGCCCGGGGCGAGAACGAATTGAAAGGTGTACCGGGGACCTGGCGTCTGTTCGCCGTGGAGGTCTAACAGACTCATTCATTTCCGTCTGGAAGTGTCTCTCAACCTTCGCGGTCCCAGGCCGCGCATTAGAGTTCGCTGCATCATGAGAACTCGCTGAAGCCGTGAGTCTGAAGATGGGCTATCTGAGCATGCCAACGGCACTCGCTGCCCACGAGCGGGTTACCAGCCAGTTCAGCAAGCTCTTGAGAACGGCCCCTGACGGAGCGCAACCTATACTCCATCTCACCTGGAGCGTTGGCGAGATCGGCGCTCATGTGCTCTCGGGTCTGGTTCTCTATACCGCGATGCTTGCCGGTGGGCCACCCCCGTGGCAAAGCTTGCTGGATGGTGATGCCGAGAACGCACGGCACCTCGCCGAGATCTCCGAGCGCGAACCAGCCCTTCTTGCAGACGCTATAGACGTTGCGGCACCCGACTTCAGAAATGCCTTCGCTACCTACTCCGAGGAGCTCGCCCCGTGGCATGCGGGGCTTCGAGTCCTACCTGAAGTCCTGGTCGGTCTCGTCGTTGGCGACATCCTCGTTCACGGCTGGGACCTCGCTACTGCTGTCGGACGGAACTGGGTCATCGACCCTCCTGACGCGTGCCTCTCGTTCTCCGCAGCCGTCCCCGTCATGGCCCATTTCGTCGACCAAGACGCGGCGCGGGGCATCTCGGCAACGTATTGCGTCAGGTTGCGAGGAGGGCCGACCTTTACCTTGCTCTTCGCTGACGGGACTCTGACCACTGCCGAGAACCGGCCGTCTCGCGCTGATTGTCGAATGTCAGTCGATCCAGTGGCCTATCTGCTAACCGCATACGGCAGGGTCCCGGTTTGGCGTCAGGTAATTCGTGGCCGCTTGGTCGGTTACGGGCGCCGCCCGTGGCTGGGACTCAAACTGACCTCGCTCCTGCGCAACCCGTGACCGAATGGACAAAGACATGCTGGCGCCTGAACCTGGTATCAGGAGGAGCCTCGGCTTCCACTACCAGATACACCGGACGTCAGATACGCTAGAAATGTTCGCCCTCAGAACTTGGTGTTCTTGACTGGATCTGTCGTGTCTTGAAGCGCCCTGGTCCTGCGCCCCGTCCAGTGCGACTCGCTCGCCATCGAGGACCGTGAGCGATCCCGATGCTCGGGCCGGATCTGGCTCTCCTGCTCGACACTCGCCTTCTGTGGGAGCCAACCAACATTGGAGGCTCCCGCTACCCTCTTGGGGTGGCTTCGATCACAAGAACCCGCTACGCGAAGTCGGGTGACGTGGACATCGCGTACCAGGTACTCGGAGAGGGGCCGATTGACCTGCTCCTCTACACCGGGGGGACAATCCCGATCGACTGTGTGGACGAAGAACCGTCCATGGCTCGTTTCCAGCGTCGCCTGGCCTCGTTCGGTCGGCTCCTCCGTTTCGACAGGCGCGGGGTGGGGTTGTCGGACCGAGGGTCGACATCAGTGCCCCCGACAACTGAGCAATGGATGCAGGATGGCATCGCGGTATTGGATGCCGTCGATTCGGAGCGAGCGGCCGTGTTCGCCCCGCTCGTCGGCTCCCCTGAAGGTCTCATGCTGGCGGCGATGCACCCAGAGCGTGTGAGCGGCCTGATCGTTGTAAATGGCGCAGCTCGGGCCACGTGGGCGCCCGATTACCCCGACGGCCTTCCCCAGAGTCTGGTCGACTCGTCGGTGATGTTGAATGCGGAACCCGATGCCGTCGAGCAAGGCTACAACGCCCTGGCCGTATTTGCTCCAAGCGTCGCCAATGACCCCGCGTTCCGCGCCTGGTGGGATCGGGCTGGCAACCTGGGAGCGACCCCGGCCATGGCGCGAGCGATGCAGGCTGTGGTCTACGAAACCGACGTTCGCAACTTCCTGCCCTTGATCCGAGTGCCCACGCTGATCATCCACCGAGCGGACAACCCCTTCTTCAGCGTGGGACATGGCCGCTACCTCGCCGAGCACATCCCGGGAGCCAAACGCGTCGAACTGTCAGGGGCCGACTTGCTCTACTGGGTGGGCGACACCGGGCCCATGCTCGACGAGATCGAAGAGTTCTTAACCGGAGTCCGTGGCGGATCCGGTGCCGAGCGCATCCTGGCCACCGTGTTGTTCACCGACATCGTGGGCTCCACGGACCGGGCGGCTCAGCTCGGGGACGGACGCTGGCGTGACCTACTCGATCGTCACGATCAGAGCGTGCGAATTCAGATCGAACGGTTCCGAGGCCGCGAGGTGAAGACCGTGGGGGACGGCTTCGTGGCCACCTTCGACAGCCCCAGTCGAGCCATCGAGTGCGCCCTGGCCATCCGCGACAGCTTGAAGGCGTTCGACATCGATGTGAGAGGTGGTATCCACACCGGGGAGGTCGAGGTCCGTGGCGACGACGTCGCCGGGGTGGCTGTTCACATCGGGGCCAGGGTGTCGGCCCTCGCCGGCCCCGGTGAGATCTTGGTCTCATCGACCGTAAAGGACAGTGTCGTCGGGTCGAGTGTCGAGTTCGAGCAACGCGGGGAACATGAACTCAAGGGTGTGCCGGGCACGTGGCGACTGTTTGCCGTACTCGGCTGAATCGCACGCAAAGTGCCTCTGGAGCCGACCTAGAGGCAACCGAGCTAACTAGAGCACTCCGTCCCTGGGGAACGCAATCTGGATGGGCGCTTGACGGGCACGGTTCCTCTTGGCATGCTGCGCCTACTACGGGTTGTAGTTTAGAAACCCAGACCACGGTGTTCGTTGGGGCTGTGCTCGCATGTCGCCGAAGCGGTCACGCGCACCGGGAGGGGATCTGAGTGAGCGGCGACACCATGACCAACCAAGGGTCAGCGTGGGTCGCTCCCCCGACTGCCGTCGAGGCGACCAGGCCTCAGGTATGGACCAAACCAGATGCCCGGAGGACGCTGCAGCTGGCGCTGGCCACCCTTTGGCTTATCGACGGCGTCCTTCAACTACAAGCGTTCTTCTTCACCAAGAGTTTCGGCTTACAGATGATCTCTGGCATGTCCCAGGGCAATCCGTCGGTCATCGCTCGACCTATTGCTTTTTCAGCAACGGCCATAGGACACCATGCTGTCCTCACCGACGCCTGTTTCGCTGCGGCCCAATGCACCATCGGCTTTGCCATCGCGTGGCGGCCAGCGGTGAAGTTCGGGTTGGTTACATCTATTGCCTGGGCGATCGGCGTGTGGTGGGTTGGCGAGGGTCTCGGGGGAGTCCTCAACGGTGCGGCCAATCCGGTCAACGGGGCACCGGGCGCCGTGATGATCTACGCGCTGCTGGCGGTATTGCTGTGGCCGAGCGATCGGGGCGAGAAGAAGCCCCCGTTCATCGCCGCCCGGGCCGTGGGTGCCCCCATCGCCAAGGGCCTTTGGTTGGTGCTCTGGGGATCGCTCTCCTATTTCGCCGTGCTGGGCGCTAACCGTTCATCGCAAGGCCTCCACAACCTGATCGCGATCGAGGCCACCGGCGAACCGGGGTGGGTGGGGCGGATCGACCACCATGGCGCGAGTCTGGTCGCCCACAACGGGCTGGGGGTGATGGTCGTATTGGCGGTGTTGCTCCTGATCGTGGCCCTCGGAACCTGTCTGCCGGAGTCGTTGGCCAACGCGACGATCGTGTTGGCGGCCGTATTGGCTTTGACGATCTGGGTGGTCGGCGAGAATTTTGGAGCTCTCTTCACCAACGGGGCCACCGATGTGAACTCCGGCCCGCTTCTCCTCTTGCTGTGCGCCACTTACTGGAGATGGACGCCAAGCGCCACGCCACGGCGCGCCCCGTCTCGAATTGCACTCGATCGGAGTCCGACATGACCAATCCGAGTTGGGTGAATGACCTCTTTGCCACCGTGATGGTGGTCGTTGCCGGCTACAGCGCTGGTCGCCTGGTCGCCGCTCGCAGGTGGTCGCGACCGTTACATCGGGACATCGAGGTCGCCCACATCCTGATGGGCGTCTCCATGACCAGTCAGCTGGTCTCGGCCCTCAATCCCATCTCTAGCGCGGTATGGGAGCTGGTGTTCTCCCTGCTCGCCGCATGGTTCATCTGGCGCTGCTACCAGTTTGTCAAAGAGCCGAGCACGGCGACCGGATATGGCCCCCACGTCCACCAGCTCTCTCGCCGCCTCATCCACCTCGTGATGTCCCTCGCCATGCTCTATATGTACTTAGCCGCCGTCCCGAGTGCAGTCGGACGTGGCGGCAGCATGGCCATGGGAGCGGCGACCGGTGCGACCACCGACTTCGTGATATTGCCCCTAGCATTCATTGTTGCCCTCTTCGCCTCGGCCATCTGGGAGGTGGACAGGATCGGGCGCTTGTCACCGTCTCACGTTTCCGACAGCCAACCGGCGCTGACGTTTGCCTCAGTCGGCAGCACGCCGGTGGCGTCGGAGATTAGGGCCAGCGCGGAGGGGAGCCCTGAGACGGCGCGTGACGTGTGGCTCGCGCCTCGTCTCGAGGCCGGCGCTCACATAGCTATGTGCCTGACCATGGGATATATGCTGATCTTGATGCTCTGAGCGGCGGCCATCAAGGTCCGGAAGCCACGGACGACTCAAGCGTCGTCTCATTTTGAAATCGAGGCTGCGCCAATGAATTCCACTACGACATGCGACAACTTGGCGTGTGCCTGTGATCCGTGTCGATGTAAGAACTGCACCTGCGGCGCGGCTCGGCTCGGCGAGCTGGAACGACAAGTGATGGACATCCTTTGGGAAAGACCGGAACGCGAACTGACGGCACGTGACGTAGCCGATGCGCTTCCCGACTACGCCTATACGACTGTAGCCACCGTCCTCGACCGTCTCGTTCACAAGCAATTGGTGCTCCGTCGGAAGGGGGAACGCGCGCTCCGGTTCACCCCCATTGGCACTCGGGGTTCCTACACCGCGGTGCTGATGCACGAAGCGCTGGGCGTGGATGGCGACGCCGATGCAGCTCTGGTCCGATTTGCGCAGACGCTCTTACCGTCTGAGGCTGCGGTCCTTCGCCGAACTCTCAATGCGATGGATCGCAACTCGCTCAAGTCCCGCTGACCATCTTGTCGAAAGGACTTCTATGCTGCGGTGCAGCAAGCCTGGCGTCAACCAACGCATCTGCCGCAATCCTCCGCTCCGCTTCTTCGTGAGCGGGTCGAATCGTGTATTCGCGTGTCGCTCGCTGGAAGAGCCGATAACCCAGAGCCGTCCGGAATCGATCAGAATCCAAGGCGGCCCTGGGATTGCCCGCAACCCGACCCAAATGTTCATTGGCCGTCCCTAGATGTAGTGCCCATAGGCCTTGCTGACAGGATCCACCCATAGCTGAAGCCTCCGAGGCGAGTGTGTAGCTACCACAGCACCCACTCTCCAAGGAGGCTTCAGATGCACCGTAACGCTCCGCTCACGCCCGAAGGTCGACTGCGGCTCTGTGAGCGCATCGAGGGAGGCTGGCCGGTCGCCCATGCGGCCGCATCGATGGGCATCTCCAGGGACCGGGCCTATGTCTGGTGGCGCCGCTACCAGGAAGAAGGTGTCGCCGGACTCGAGGATCGGTCCTGTCGCCCGCAGCGGTGTCCCCGCCAGACCAAGGCAAGCGTCGAGCGACGGATCGTGACGCTGCGCCAGAGTCGGGGACTCGGTCCGGCCCGCATCGCCGGCATCGTGGGCATGCACGCCTCGACCGTCCACCGGGTCCTCGAGCGCCACCAGATGAGCCGACTCTCCGATCTCGATCGGACGACCAGGGAGCCCATCCGCCGCTACGAGAGGAGCCGACCTGGCGAGCTCGTCCACGTGGACATCAAGAAGCTGGGCCGGATCCCGAAGGGTGGCGGCTGGAGGGCCCACGGCCGAAGCCGGGAACACCACGGAGGCCGGCACCAGGTTGGCTACGCCTACGTCCACTCCGCGGTCGACGACTACTCCCGCCTGGCCTACTCCGAAGTGCTCGACAACGAGCAGGGAGCCACCGCCGCCGACTTCTGGCGCCGGGCACGGAAGTTCTTCGCTGCCAACGGGATCAAGGTGGAACGTGTCCTCACCGACAACGGCAGTTGCTACCGGTCCCACGAGTTCGCCCACGCCCTCCAACTGGCCCGACACAGCTTCACCAAGCCCTACCGACCTCAGACGAATGGCAAGGCAGAGCGCTTCAACCGCACCCTGCAGGCCGAGTGGGCCTACGTCCGGACCTGGACATCCGAAGGCCAGCGCAACCGGCGACTTGCCCACTGGCTCCACGTCTACAACCATCACCGTTACCACACCGCTATCGGAGGGCCACCGGCGAGTCGTGTCCGCAAACTCTCAGGGCACTACACCTAGATCGGGCATATGGTCGTTCCCGTGGGAGCCTGAAACGGCCTAACTGAACGTCCCAGACGTGCGGTAGGGGTACTCCCCCTATCCATGAGTTCGGGAGCCTGTGCTAGTCATGATGCCCGAGGAACTCCTCGTGCGCGGGCACGGGGGGTACGAATCAGGAAGCGTGGAGGTAGCTCACATGGTCAGCATGCCGAGTGTCGTGTCGGAGAAGGAATGGCAGAGCGAACGTGACGCGCTGCTGGTTGCGGAGAAGGAGGCCACCCGCCACCTCGACGCCCTTGCCGCCCGACGACGCCGCCTTCCGATGGTCCGTTTTGACAACGAGAAATACCTCTTCGACACCACCGATGGGCCAAAGCGGCTGCTGGACTTCTTCGACGGGCGCCCGCAGTTGGCCATCTACCAGTTTATGGACAACGGTCCGGATGCCTTTTGCCCCGGCTGCACCCACTTCACCAACAACGTGATCCAACTGGCGACGCTGGCCGACGAGGGTGTGAGCTGGCGGACCGTGTCCAACATGCCGCTGGCCCAGATGGAGTCCTACTGGGTCAGCAAGAGCTGGACGGTGCCGTTCGCGTCCTCGCACGGGACCTCGTTCGCCGATGACTGCGGGGCAGGCGGTGGCTTCATGCTCAACCTGTTCTTCACCGACAGCGATCAGGTCTATCGCACCTACGCCACCAATGGCCGGGGCGTAGACCGAGTGTTGTTCGTCAACAACATCCTCGACCTAGCTCCTTACGGCCGTCAGGAGGATTGGGAGGACTCGCCTCCCGGCTGGCCCCAGCACCCCACCTACGGCTGAAGCTTGGGGATCGCGGGCTGTCTCGGCAAGCTCCGGGCCTCCGCCACGTTGTCGATGGGGCTGCTCGCTTGCGCGTGAATGTCATCACTTGAGACTCCGCCGCCAAGTCCTGCTGGGCGAGATCCCAGGAGCGTTTCTGTCACCGCGCTTGTCGATCTTTTGGACCACCTTGTGAGACGGACGGCCTGTTCCTCGGGCCGACGCCCGGCCACCTGATACACGCACGGCGGGCAAGACGACGATCGATGCGTCGGCGAGGGCCGAGTCCTCATGGGATCGATGACATAACCTGCCACGATGAGTGGAACGCTGGAGCTCAACGGGCTGCGCCGTACTTTTGGGCCCCTCATCGCCCTTGACGACCTCTCGTTTGAGGTGCCGGCGGGGCAGGTGATCGGCTTCCTCGGACCTAATGGCGCGGGCAAGACGACGACGATGCGTGCCATCTTCGGTCTCACCGAACTCGATGCGGGGACCGTCCGTTGGAACGGTGCGCCCGTAGAGCAAGCTCAGCGGCGCCGTTTTGGATACATGCCTGAGGAGCGTGGGTTATATCCCGGCATGCTTGTCGGCGAACAGGTCCAGTATTTGGGTCGCTTGCACGGGCTCAGTGCGACAGAAGCTGCCAGCGCCACTGACGCCTGGCTCGAACGACTCGACATCGCCGACCGAAGGAACTCCAAGGTAGAGACGCTGTCGCATGGCAACCAGCAGCGGGTGCAACTCATGGCGGCTCTCGTGCACGGGCCCGAACTGCTTGTGCTGGACGAGCCGTTGTCGGGTCTCGACCCCACAGGCATCGACGCCATCGGCCAGGTGCTGGTAGATCAGGCTCGAGCCGGGTGTTGCGTGCTTTTCAGCAGCCACCAGCTCGACCAAGTTGAGGACCTCTGTGAGCGAGTGATCATCATCGACCACGGCCGCTTGGTCGTGTCGGGAACGGTGGACGGGTTGGCGACGAGTGGAGGCCGGCGACTGTTGGTCCGCATCGACGGTGACCGGACAGGTGACTGGGCGCGCCACCTTCCCGGCGTCAACGTGTCCGAGGTCGACGGCGGGGCTGTCCGCCTGATCCTGGAGAGCTCGGTCGACAGCGACGACATCCTCCGGGCTGCGATGCGGGCAGGGCGGGTCACCCAGTTCTCCTACGAACGGCGCCGTCTCTCCGAGGTCTTCCGGGAGGCGCTTCGTTGAAGTATCTCTACATCGCTGTCGTTGCCGGAGCGCTCGTGAGGGTCTGGATCTTCACGAATCGACGGAGGCGCCGGGCATCCACGGGACTACCGCCCGACTCGTCTAGGGGCGTCGGCCCGGTCCCTGACCCGGTCGCGTCAACAACCGGCACCGGAAGCGGCAGCCGGACCTCGAGCTCCATCGAGAGCCTCCTGGGCGTCGTCGGGATGGTGGCGGGACGCGAGATCAGAGAACGCATCCGGGGCCGAATCTTCCGGATCGGCACACTCATCCTCCTCATCGCGGTAGCCGCCGCGATCATCATCCCGACCCTCCACAGCAGCAGCGGCGGGCCCACTCGACAGAAGGTCGGAATCGTCGGCCCCTTGGCACCGCAGCTTGAGCAGGTGGTCGACTCCGCAGGGAAGCAGAGCCAGGACGTGATCACAATCGTGGCGGAACGATCCCTCGCGGCCGCCAAGGCGGCCCTGCTGTCAAACAACATCGATCTCGCCGTCATTGGCGGCAACCAGGTATTGCTCAACCTGCCGGCCAGCGCCAGCAGTTCACCGGCGGATCCGACCCTCGTCCAGAACCTGGCCGGTTACCTCGGTGTGCTGAAGGCATATCGGGCGGGCGGCGTCACGCCAGAGCAGGCCCGCCTGATCGACAACTCTAAGTCTGTCCCCGTCAAGACCCTCCGACCGAACCCGAAGCCCACCACGAACGGCGCTTCAGTGTTCGGTCTGGTGCTGTTGTTCTTCATGCTCACGCAGTACAACACCTGGATCCTGATCGGCGTCATGCAAGAGAAGTCCAGTCGGGTGGTCGAGGTCCTGCTGGCAACGGTGCGCCCTCTGCAACTGCTCGGCGGCAAGGTTCTCGGTATCGGGCTGGTGGCCCTTGGCCAAGCTGCCCTCGTCGTGGGATTCGCGCTCATCCTGGCAAAGGCAGTGGGCTCCTCCTTGCTGCACGGCACGGCACCCGTGGTGGTGCTGTGCCAGTTGCTCTGGTTGGTCCTGGGGTACGCCTTTTATTGCTGGGTGTACGCCGCCGCCGGCTCCACCGCCGAGCGCCAAGACCAGGTACAGACGCTCGCTCTCCCTCTCAGCATTCCGATCCTGGTGGGCTATGTCTTCGCACTCACCGTGGTCGGCTCCGGCCGCCCGGATCTGGTCTTCAAGATTTTTGCCTATCTCCCCCCGACCGCCCCGTTCTGCATGCCCGTGCTCGTGGGCCTGAGCCAGGTCACCTGGTGGGAGTTCGTCGCCTCGGTGCTGATCTCCATCGTCGGGACATTTGGCATGGCGATCCTGGCCGCTCGCATTTACCGTCGCGCCGTTCTGCGCACCGGCGGACGGGTGGGTTTCCGTCAGCTTCTGACCCGTGCCGCTCGCTAGCCCGGGTACCCGACGAACTCGGGAAACGGAACTGGCCCACAGACCGCACAACAGCGAGCAGAATTTCAGCGCTTCTGCGCACAACTAAGCCGAGAAAATTCACGGACCAAACGGCCAGCCGGTTGGGCCGTGCGCAACGCTCAGCTCATGGTGCTCAGCGCTTGTCAAGCCTCGGCCGTATCTCGCGGTCTATGACCCCCATTCGGGCCGGGTGTGACGTGGACGAGATAACTGGGTTCGACCGGTTCAAGCCGGTGCCAGACACCGCGTGGCACGACGTACGCATCGCCGGACCGAAGGAAAACCTTCGTCTGGATGCCGACAGCTTTCTCGTCACCGTCGTCGAGAATCAATTCCATCGTTCCGCTAACGACATACAAGAACTCGTCACCGTCAGGGTGGACCTCACCACCATGCGGTCCAGGCTCATCGATGTTGGGGATCACTCCGATTGAGTATCCATCGATTCGCCGCGGCGGTCCCGGCGGGGCAGGTGTGATGGTCATCGACCAGTCCCGAGCGATGTTCGCAATGCTCCCTTCGAAACGGACCGGCGACGGGTTCGGAGCAGGGGTCATGTGGACAGATTGCCAGATCTGCGCGCGTGATCTGTGATCAGCCTTCGGGAAACGCAGCAAAATCACGCTTGGTCTTCCTATACCACCCCATTCCCTTTATGGGATTCTTCCACCGGCCCTTCATCTCCTTCAAGGCACTTTCGTGCGTTGGGTCACCCTTGGCGACCATCTCCTTGAGATGTCGATCTTGCGCTTTTATGACCTCGTCTGCGGTCACGCCATGGTGCGGAAAATCGCACGGGCCACCCAGTTGTTGACAGGTCATCGTTTTCATGAGCCTCGCTTCCTTTCACTGTCTCGGACCGTCACTTCAATGCCGACGTGGGTCGGTGCGGCATCAACCTCAGGATTTCATCCGAGCACGGACCACGTCCATGGTCGCCAGCACGTCCGGGTCGGCGATCAGCTCGACCTCGCGCACCAGGCCCGCCTCGACATGGAACACGAAGGCCACCTTGACCACCCCGGCGTGGATCCAGGCGGCGCCGAGCTCGCCGTCAATGGTGACGGGTGCCGCCCCCCGGGCGCCGTTGAGCCGGGCGGCCACAGCGGCGGCGCCGTCGTAGACGGGATCGGTACCCATTGTCTGTCCGACCAGGTCGGCACGCATGACAGCGTCGGGCGCGAGCAGCGACAGCAGCGTCGCGAGATCCCCGCCGCGGGCCGCCGTCAGGAATGCATCGACGACGCGGCGGCTCTCGGCACGCGCCGCCTGCGCCGGAGCGGGCTCCGGTGCGCCCTGCACCTTGCGCCGCGCCCGACTCGCCAGCTGGCGTACGGCGGTCCCCGAGCGGCCCATGACAGCGCTGATCTCGTCGAACGGATAGCCGAAGACATCGTGCAGGACGAACGCCGCTCTCTCGGCCGGCGCCAGAGCGTCGAGGACGACCTGCAGGGCATCGCCCATCTTCTCGGCGAGCATCGCGTCGGCCTCCGGGTCGACCGGTGCGGGGTCGGCGGGTGCCTCGGCCTCGGCCTCCCACCTGGTCCGCCGCTTGCGCAGGTGGTCCAGGCACAACCGTGTCACGACGGTCGTGAGCCAGGCGGGCAGGTCGTCGACGTCGTCGGTGCGCGAGAAGCGCAGCCAGGCCTCCTGCAGCACGTCGTCGGCATCGGCCTTTGACCCGAGTATCCGGATGGCGATCGCCGTCAGTCGGGGTCGCTCGGCGTCGAAGTCGGTCACGTCCATGGTGGTCACATCATGTTGACGTAGGTCGTCCCCGGAATGTGACCGCCACGCTCGTCGTCACATCCGCGACCGGCGTACACCAAGGGGGTACAACCCCCCGCGAGCCGTGCGGGAGGGAGCGCTGCGGCTCGCGCCATGGCCACTGTTGAGTTCTTCCCAAGCCACACAAGTTCCCATCAGATCATGATTTCCTGAGCCACGTCCCCCGGTCGCGGTAACTCACGTTTATAGGACCTCCAGTCGCCCGGTCGTTCTTTGGTTGGTGCGACACGCCCATACGCCGAAGTCGCTCCCAGCCGGCTCGTCGCCAGACCGGACTGTTGCCGGGGTTGGCTGCCCGCCTCCTGCTCGGCCCCGGTCGACGAACTCGATGCCCGGGTCAGCGACCTGAGGTGGGAGGAACGTGAGGTTGGTCCCCTGCCAGAAGGAATGTATCCAGCTCTGATCTTCGGCGCCCTGCGCCCCGGCTCGGGAGGTGTCAAGCGCCTTGTTCAGGCCCTGACCGTCCGGCACCTGGTGCCCGTAGTTACGGCCGGCCTTGGCATTCAGCCCGCCACGTGCGCGAGGATTACATGAGCTCTGAGCACGAAGCGGGGAAGAACCGATGGCGCAAAGACTGCCTGTCGCTGACTGGACCACGGATTTCGACGTCATGGATCCCGCGTACATCGAGGATCCGTTCTCGATCTGGGACGACCTACGCCAGACGTGCCCGATCGCCCACACGAATCGTCGGGGCGGTGCATGGCTCCTCACCACCTATGCAGACGTCACCGAGGCCGCCCACGACATCGAGCGGTTCAGTTCTCTCGAGGTCGGGGTCATCGCCACCGAGGAGGAGCCGGACGATCTCCTCCCCTACGGCCTGCCGCCGATATCAGCCGATCCGCCCCTGCACACCTGGACGAGGCGCCTGCTTCTACCGTGGTTCTCGCACACGAAGGTCGACAGCTATGAGTCAATGACCCGTGACCTCTGCCGGCGGTTGATCGACGGCTTCATCGGAACCGGTCACGCCGACGCCGCCGCCGACTTCGCCCAACAGATACCGGTGCGGGTCATCGCGAAGATCCTGGGTGTACCGGCGGACCTCTCTGACACGTTCACGGGCTGGGTCCGCGACGTCCTCGAGTTCGCCGACGAGCCGGATCGGGTGAAGAGAGGCGGTGACGGCATCCTCAATTTCCTCATTGAGCATCTCCAACTCCGCAAGGACGACCCTCAGGACGACCTGATCAGCCAGCTCGCCCACACCAGCCACGACGGCGAGCCGATCGAGGACACCTTGGTCCTCGGCATGGCCGGTCTCGTGCTCATCGCCGGCATCGACACGACGTGGAGCGCGATCGGCTCGACCCTGTGGCATCTGGCCCGTAACCCCCGAGACACGGCCCGTCTGGTCGCCGAACCTCAGTTGATGGCCCCGGCCGTGGAAGAGTTCCTTCGGGTCTACTCGCCGGTGACCATGGCCCGCATTGTGACGGCCGACGCCGAATTCAAGGGATGCCCTATGGCGGCCGGGGACAAGCTCCTCATGAACTTCCCCGCCGCCAACCGCGACCCGGCCGCCTTCGAACGGCCCGACGAGGTGATTCTCGACCGGGCCCACAATCGCCACATCGCCTTCGGCACGGGCATCCATCGCTGCGCCGGCTCAAATCTGGCCCGCATGGAGCTCCGAGTCGCCCTTGAGGAGTGGGTGGCGCGGATCCCGACCTTCCGACTGGCCGACGATGCCCCGGTCACCTGGGCCGGGGGTCAAGTCCGGGGCCCTCGATCGATTCCGGTGGTGTTCCCATGAAGATCGCGGTGGACCCGGAGAAATGCCAGGGTCACGCCCGGTGCTACGCGCTGGCACCCGACCTATTCGACATCGACGACTACGGCCAGTCATCGGTCGTCGGCGACGGCAGCGTCCCTCCGGGCCTTGAAGACGGCGCCAGGCTGGCGATAGCCAACTGTCCAGAACTGGCCATTTCAGAAGTCGAGACGTGAACCGGCACCCCCAGGTGGCGTGATTCGGTTGCGGATGGTGCATCGGCGCCGAAGGACGGCCCGGTCCGGGCCCGCGAAAGGATTCGTCCGTTAGCCGGGTCAGCAACCGATGTGTGACCTGGCTGGTGTTGCCGGTCCCGATTTAGATGGTCGGCACCGGAGGCATGATCGTGTAGGTGAAGGTGAACGTGTCGTTGGTGCCACCGATCACGTCCGCGGTCACCACCGAATCCCCCGCCGCACACGAAGCGCCCTTGAAGACGAACACGGCGTTACCGTCGTCGTCCAGGGTCGTTATCGGCGCCCCGCCGGTGTTGACGCCGCCCGTGAGCGACCCGACGGTCGTGCCGCTGTTCTCGGCCTCCCACCACCAGCCGTCTCCGCAACGGGCCTCGAGCTGGGCAGAAGAGACCTGCACCCTCTGTTCCGCGTAGACAGGGTTGTCCTCGACGTAGAAGACGGCGTAGACGTCCGAGTTGCCGCTCGGGTCATTGCCAGTGGTGTCACCGGTCTCGACCTCGTTGTTCGGGTACCCGGTGAGACCGGCAGCGGTCACGACCGGGGGGTTGGCCACCAGTTCGGCGATGGCGGTCAGGTATGGCGCCTTCTCGAGGCTGGCGTCGATCACGCTCGTCCCCGGTGGACAGTTCCAGGCGTCCACGATCACGGTGGCGTTGCCGTCGTCGTCGAGGGCCACGCTGATGGGGGCGGGGCCGAACTGCGGCGGGATGCCGAACCGGGCCGTCTCGAACTGGACCTTGCCGCACGAATCCACCAGTTGCTGCGAGTCGATCGTCACGTCGTCACCGGCGAAGGCCGGAAGCGTCTCCACCTGGACGACGGCGTGGATCTCCGACTGGCCGGTCTCCACGACCGGGTTGGGTGACACCGTGGCCTGGATGTCAGCGGACCCACCACCGGATCCGCCGCCTGTGGGCCCGCCACCGGAGCCCGCGCATTTCTTCGCGGTCTTGTGCGTGGCGCAGAAGTGGGGGCCGCCGACCTTCGCCGAAGCGACCCCGGCCATGCCCAGCAAGGGCATGCTCACGACGACGGTCAGTGCCACCAACCGTGCCAGCGGACTGTGACGGACATTCATTGTGACCTCTGCTCCCCGTCCCGGTACCGGCGCAAGGCCGGCCTCCAGGAGACCACCCGGCTTTTCGCGTTCCTCCGTGAGTCCTATCCCACGTACAGTGCATTGTTGATGTCTGTACGAGGTAAAACATCACCAAGAATGAGGAAACCACGCCAGGACGGAACCTCGCTACAGGCAGCGACTCACGAGACGGCGGCAACGGGGCAGGTGGGCCGAGCGTCGTCGGGAAGAGCTCCCGGTCGAGACGGAGCCGTCACCCCGACGGCACCTTCGGGCGCCCCAACCACACGGCCAGTCCCGCCACGACCACGGCGAGAAGAGCCAGCCCCGGCCAGACCTGGGGGTCACCGGAGGCAGGCACGAAAGCGGCGCCCCGGGCACCTGGCGGCTGTCCGGTGTCACGTCACGGTGAGCTCGTCGAGCATGGGCGGCTGCATGTCCGTGGACCCGGTGATGGCGACCGCGACATAGCGGGCTCCGGTCGCCGGAAATTGCACCACATCCGTGGTGCCGGTCATCCGCCCGGTCACGGTCGCGACCGTCTGCCAGGTCCGCCCGTTGACCGAGACAGCAAGGTTGTAGGTACTGGCGCGGAGGGTGACCGGCGGCCCCGGGGGCCGCAGCCGATTGGGGGCCGGTGCCGGTGGCCACATCTGGCCCCACTGCAGGGTTGCCCTGTCCACCGTCTGGGTACCCTGGGGAAAGGGTGCGGTCAGCGTCGCCGGGAGGGTGACCGGCTGCCAATCCGTCGCCGGACTCCCGTCGACGGCCGCCAGCGCGGGGCAGCCGGCTGGGACGACGTCGCCTCGGCCGTCCCGCAGCGCACGGTGTCGGTGGTGCCCGAGAGGGCCGGGCGCCGGGTGGCGATGGTGAGTGTCCGGCCGGTCCCGACATGGCGGATCCGGCCACCGATCTCCAGGGGGAGAGCGGCACCGCGGTTCAGGGTGACGGTCGTGGTCCGTGGGCCGATGGCCATGGTGAACCGGCGGCCGTGCCAGGACAGCCCGTGCAGCACGATCCCTCGCAGTTGACCCGTCAGACTCGGAGAGAGCTCGACGGCCTGGGAGCTCCAGCGCAGGCCCGAATAGCCGTAGAGGAATTCCTGCAGGAAGCCGCCGATCCCGGTCATGAACGTGAAGGCCCCGCCGCTTCTCGTCTCCGAGAACTGGTCGAAGGAATCTCGGATGAAGGGCTCCACGCTGCGCTGGGTGTACACGTAGCTGGAACACCCCGGCGTGTCGAGCGCCGCCGTGTCGATGGAGGCGACCGAATCGCTCATCGAGGGACCGGCGGGGTCGGTGCGCGGCGCGTAGTAACTGAGGTTGCCCTCTTCGACACGTGACGGACTCGGGTAGGCCCAGGGATACTCGAGCAGTGTGGCATCGGCCTGCTTGACCAGCTGTCCGCCGTAGCCGGCGAGCTCCGGTTGGACGTCGGACGTCGAGCCGGTGGGCACGACGATTCCCGCCGCTATCCGCGGCCACGCCGGAGGTACCGGCGCACCGAGCACCCGAGCCGCCCTGGCCGCGATCTCCAACGTCTGCTTGGCGGCCACGTTCGTGTAGATCTCGTCGTTGACGTCGGCATTCTCCTCGTCCGGGCCGGTGACGCCGTCGATGTCATAGGTGTGGTCGGGTCCCGGTGTCGCCCGGGAGGCCCAGAATGCTGCGGCCTCCGAGAGCACCGGCCAACCACGCTGCGCCAGCCACTTCCTGTCGCCCGTCGCCAGGTAGTACTGCCACTGAGCGAGTGCGACATCCGCCGTGATGTGCTGTTCGTTGAGGCCTTCGCTGACGAGTGATGCCGGCGGCGGGATCTGCTCGGTGCCGTCGAGGGCGCTCTCCCAGGGATAGCGGGCGCCCTGGTAGCCGGTGGCCCGGGCGTGTGCCTCGGCCGGCTGAAGCCGCTGGTACCGGTACGCATTCACTCCGGCGGCCAGGTCGGGATGCTGGGCCAGGAGCGCCGGGTACATCCACGTCTCGGCGTCCCAGAAGACGTGGCCTTTGTAGTTGTTGGAGGACAGCCCGGCAGGCGAGATGCTCCAATCGACGCCGTCGCCCGTGCTGGACCACAGATAGAACTCGCTGGCGTTCACCTCCAAGGCCAGTGTCGGGTCGCCGAGTACATCGATCCGACCGGTCCACATTCTCGCCCACGCGGCGTCTTTCGCTCTCATGAGCGCACCGAAACCGATGGAGGCGGCTGTCCGGGCCGACATCTGGGCGGCGACAACCGGCGCCGCGCTCGGCCTGGGAGGTCACCACGCCCACATATTTGGTGAACATGTAGCTCCGGCCCGCGACCACCGGGAATGCGAGCTGCTGTCCGATGCTCTGGTCGGCCGGTTGGTCGACCTCGGTCAGGGTGGCGCTCACGTCGTCACTGGTCCCGAGTTTGGCTCGCCACCGCCGCCGTGATCTTCGTCCCCACGGTCTGCACGCTGACCCACTGACGACGATCGGCACGCGTCCACCCCTTGCCGAGCTGTGTGCTCAGCGTGGCGTCGGAACCGTCGATGGCGTCGATCACCGTGGCCGTGCCGGACCATCGCGGAGTCACCTCGAGGCGGACCAGAGCCACGTCCGGGCGGGCGCGATCGGTCAGGACCTCATAGGAGAGGTCGGTCACATGGTCATCGGGAGCGGTCCAGTGGGAGGTCGTGGTGACCACACCCGTACGCAGGTTGATCGACTGCCGCCACCCGCTGGTGTGTCCCCGAGCAAGCGTCAACGCCTGACCCCCATCGGAGAATGTGAGCGTCGACCAGGTCGGAATATTGGCGCGCTCGCTGCACACCACCCGGAGGCTGGGCGTAGAAACCGGCAAGTTCGGACTGCGTCGGCACGGTCCCACCCTCATACCCCTGACCGTCGGGAAGGGACCCGGACACCCAGTTGGCCTTTGCCCGTGAAGGTGGGCGCGTACTTCGGTCCGGTGTTCGTCGCCGTCAACAGAAAAGAGCCTGTGCCGGCCGCCGGGTCTCCCGCGCCTGTGCCCGATCCATCGGCGGGCGGGATTCCGATCACCAGTGCGGCCACCAGGGAGAGACAGAGAACGCCAGAGCCGAGGGTCACTCCCACCGGTAACCGACCCATCCTGGCCCCCTCACAGACAGACGTCGAGCCGCACCCCCGACACAACCTTGTCTAGCCGACGACGAAGGCGGGGTCCCGAAGCGTCTGGTCCGAGACCGACAGGGCTTTCGCCCGGGTCGACCTCAGCTTCCGCCGGTGTTCGGATCGAACGATCGCCGCGACTTCGGTGGCGGATACACGACTCTGGCAATGGTGGCTGCGAGCCAACCCAACCACCATCCAAAGAAGACCAACAGGAGAGCGTGGCGCGCGTCCTTACTCCCGATGGAGAGCCTGACAACGAGAATGACGGCCCAGACCAGGGCGCAGCTGATACTGAATGCCGTATATGTGCGGAAACGCCGTGTCATTCCCCTGCTCCCCGCTCTCTCACGTGTATGCGATCAACCTGAGTCGGGATCCTTCTTCGGGCGACCGCGCTTTCGCAGGGGGCTGGCGGACGGGCTGCGCCCCGCATCGGTGAGGGCGCGTCGCAGGAGGAACTCGATCTGGGCGTTCGTGCTGCGCAGCTCGTCGGAGGCCCACCGAGCCAGCGCGTCGTGGACGGAGGGATCGAGCCGGAGAAGGACGCTCTTGCGCTCGGTCACCAGGGCATTGGGCACCGGCTACTGGTACAGCGAGCCGGCGTTCACGATCGGTTGGGTTCCGCGGTCACCACAGAGGACGACGAGAAGGTTCGACACCATCGCCGCCTTGCGTTCCTCGTCCAGCTCGATGATGCCCTCCTCGGCGAGCCGTGAGAGCGCCATCTGGACCATGCCCACGGCACCGTCGACGATGCGGGACCGGGCGGCGACGACGGCTCCGGCCTGCTGGCGCTGCAGCATCACCTGGGCGATCTCGGGTGCATACGACAGCCGGGTGATCCTGGCCTCGATGACGTCGACACCGGCGGGAACGACCCGGGCGGCGATCTCGGCGGCCAGCTGGCCGGCCACCTCATCGGTGTGGTCCCGCAACGAGAGGGTGTCGCTGCCGGCGTTGTCATAGGGGTGGCCGTTGGCGATATGTCGGAGAGCTGTTTCGCTCTGGGTGTTGACGAAGGCGACGAAGTCGTCAACGCCATAGAGAGCTCGGGCGCTGTCATGCACCTGCCATACGACAACAGCGGCGATCTCGATCGGATTGCCGTCGGAGTCATTGACCTTGACTGTCGGTGTCTCCTTGTTCCGGATCCGGACCGACACCTTCCGGCGGATGGCGAAGAGGTTCACCCAGCGCAGACCGGTGTGACGGACGGTGCCCCGGTAGCCGCCGAAGAGCTGTACGACACGCACCTCTCCCGGGGTGATGGCGGTCAGCCCGGCGACCCCGGCGGTGGCCAGGACGAAAAGTGCTGCTCCCGTCCAGACGGCCGCGGTTCCACCTGCCCTGATCAAGAGAACGCCGCCCACATAGGAGGCCAACGCACCCACCAGGACGGCGATACCGGGCCCGGACCGGATCTCGCGTTCGTGGACGGCAGTCGCCGGCCTGATCGACGAAGGGACGCTCTCTGTCGATACCTGCATCTGATGACCTCCCCGGAACCGGCAACCCCTGCCGGCTGGTCGGCTCCTATCAAAGTGATATCACTTTTTCGCCGCCGAGTAAAGCGCGGGACGGAGCCGGGCGTGCGCGACGCGAGGGCTAGCCTCGTGAAACAGACCGGGAGTCGCCGTATGCGAATCACCCGCTACTGCCCACGGGGGCTCGATGTCCGACACCGTTGAATCTCTGATCCTGGATCTTCTCGAGTGGATAGGGCCCGACTCTCGCCCGTACGCCGAGGTACTCGAGGCTTGGCGGACGTCGTGTCCGCGTCTACCGGTCTGGGAAGACGCCAATGACCGCGGCCTCGTGACAAGCCACTACGAGATCGGACACGGTCGGTTCGTATCGTTGTCCGACGCCGGACGGTCGCACCTGAGAGGACATCGTCCTTCGTGTGCAACAGAGGTCACGTCGCCACCGCGGGTTCCATCATTGCGGATGGGAGCGGAGAACCGGCCCCGTTGATGTCCACGACGGAGACGCGCTACGCCAAGAGCGCCGACGGCGCGCATGTCGCCTACCAGGTCAGCGGCGACGGACCGCTCAGCGTGGTGGTCGTTCCCGGATTCGTCTCACACGTCGAGCTGGCCTGGGACGTCCCCCTCTTCGTCGGACCGTTCCTGCGCTGGCTCGGCCGATTCGCCCGGGTCATCCATTTGGACAAGCGCGGAACCGGGCTGTCTGACCGCGCCATCGGCGCCCCCACCCTCGAGCAGCGGATGGACGATGTTCGAGCGGTCATGGATGCCACCGGCTGTGAACGGGCCGCCCTCATCGGAATCTCGGAAGGCGGGCCGATGTCGATCCTCTATGCCGCCACCTACCCCGAGCGAACGGCCGCACTGATTCTCGTCGGGTCCTTCGCCCGCCTGGCGCAAGGGCCGGACCAGGCGTTCGGCTACTCGGCCGAGGCCGCCGAAGACTATGCCGTCTTCTTCGAGTCCCAATGGGGAACCGGAGCGGTGTTGAGCCTGTTCTTCCCCGGGGCGGCCGAGGACCCCGGAATACGCGATCAGATGGCTCGTTACGAGCGCAACAGCGCCAGCCCGAATGCCATGGGCGAGATCATCCGTCTGCTCGTCGAGATCGATGTGCGCCCGATCCTTCCGACGATCTCGATCCCGACCCTCGTCGTCCATCGAGCCGGCGACCCGATTGTTCCCGTTCAGTGCGGCCGGGACCTGGCCGCCAGAATTCCCCTGGCGCGCTACGTCGAACTCACCGGCGAAGACCACCTCCCGTCGGTGGGGCCGGGGTTCGACGACTTCGCCGACGTCGAGGAGTTCCTCACGGGCAGGCGTCCGGAACCTGAACCCGATCGCATGCTGGCAACGGTGTTGTTCACCGACATCGTGGGATCGACGAGGCGGGCTGTCGAACTCGGTGATGCCCGCTGGCGTGAGCTCCTGGACAGGCACGACGCCATGATGCGCAGGCACATTGACCGATTTCGCGGGCGAGAGATCAAGGTAACCGGCGACGGGTTCTTCGCCGCCTTCGACGGACCGGCACGTGCGGTCGGATGTGCCCTGGCCGCGTCCCGGGAGGCCACGTCCCTGGGGCTCAGCCTCCGCGCCGGCGTCCACACCGGGGAGTGCGAGCAGCGTGACCGGGATCTCGGCGGCATCGCCGTGCACGTCGGCGCCCGCATCTGCTCGCTGGCCGAGCCGAGCGAGGTGTTGGCCTCCCGCACGGTGACCGATCTTGTCGCCGGCTCGGGTCTGACGTTCGAGGACCGCGGGGAGTACGAGCTGAAGGGCGTTCCGGGCCGATGGCCGCTCTTCGCCGCTCGCGACTGAAGCGGAGGGACTACCGCTGCTGGGAGTCGAGCACGGCGACGAGCTTCGTCGGCGCGACCACGCGGTACGCGTCCTCGCAGATCAGTTCCAGTTGATCCCAGTCCACCCGACCGTCGAGGCGCATCCCCAACCACCCACGGGCCCCGACATACGGTGGTCGGAAGAATCGCCTCGGTGTACCGGCGACGAGCCCCTCCTGAATTCCCATCGGGGCCGCGCACCACAGATGGGGGAAGTCGTGATCGTGATGGCCGTTCGGCCACAACATGAGGAACTGCTTCTTGACGAAGAAGGCCGGCGCGCCGTGGCTGAGCCTCTCGGTCACGTCCGGCAGAGCCATGCAGATCGTCCGCACTCGGGTTTCGATCTCATCCACGCCCATCGGGTGAAAGGGTACGCACGACCACCAGGTGCGACAAGGGCCCAACGCACGCGGTAGTGCAGTGCCCAACCCTCGGAACCGGCGATCCCACCTCGCTCCGGGCGACGCCCGGCGGCGGCGCTCGTCACGGTAAGGTTTCGTCGTGGGCTTCATCTTCCGGAAGTTGCTGGCAAAGCTTCGTCTCCGACGGGAACGGCGCAACCGATCACGTGGTCGCTGAAAACAAAGTTCACGCTCGAACCACGTGTGCTCACCGGGTAAGCCACGCGACCCGGCACACCGCTCCGCTCTTCATGCCGGGGCTTCGGATGCCTCCCGATGGGCGATCTGGAAGACGTTGCCGTATCGGTCGCGCACCATCGCCCGCCTGTCACCGTAGGGGGTGGGGCGGGGCTCCTCCAGGCTCTGCGCGCCCGCCGCCAGCGCCCTCTGATAGGTGGTGTCCGCGTCTTCGACGTAGACATAGAGAAAGGCGGGGAACACCTCGCGTTCACCCGCCGGACTCACCATCACGAGGGAGTCACCGATACGCATTTCGGCCGGGCGATCGCTGTGGGTCTCCCCGGTGGCGTCGAATACCGCCCGCAGAAACTCGACTTCGGCCACGACGTCGCTGACCACCATGCGCGGTGTCACCGAGTGGAACCCGGGCGGAAGTCCGCTGTGGACGATCACGGCGGGACGGGACGCATCGATGCGCATCGAGCCACCCGGCCCGTACCGGTCATCACGAGGGGCATCCTATTCACCGGCCGGATGACGACTCGAGAATGCCCTTCAGCCGGACGAGATCCTTGCGGTTGGCCCGGCGCATGGAACGGGCCATCAGAGGTGTGACCAGTCGGGAGAAACCAGACGGAGTGCCCCGATTGCGCAGCGCCATGAGCGTGCCACCGTCGGCCGTGTCCTCCCAGGTGTAGGTGGTCTCCATCGGAAACGGGCCCTCCGCCGTGCGCATCACGAAGCGCGCCGCGGTCACGATCTCGACGATCTCGTACGTGTAGCTCAGCTCCCGACCGAGAAAGCGGGCGACGAACGCGACCCTCGAACCCTCGGCCGCCGGCTTCGGCGACTTCCAATCGACCGCCGTGATGTTCGCGTACCAACTGGTGGCGTTGTCCGGATCCGAGGCGTATGCCGCCACCTCATCTCTCGGGCGCCGTATCTCGATCTCTGTGCACACGTCGACGAGCATCACAACCCCCGGCCGGCGGTCGTGTCCCGGTCGGACCGACTGGTCATCAACGCCTCAACCGATGGGCATCGCTTCGTACACCTCGATGCCACCGCCGCTCGAGAGCACCGGGCAACCCTTGGCCTTGTCGGCGGCGTCGGAGACGCTGTCGGCTGTGATGATCGAATATCCACCGAGGGCGGCCGCTCCACCGTCGCGGACCGCACCATCCGACGTGATCGTGCACGAAACCCCGAACGGATTCCCGGGATCGGCCACGGCGTCGCCGAGAGACCCGAACCAGTTCATCCAGTCTTCCATCATCTTCTGCTGTTCCTCCGGGGTGTCCCCCATACCCCCTCCACCGGTGTACACCAACACAAACTTCGCCACTGTTGGCCTCCTAGGTTCCTGTTCTTGGTCGTTGCTATCGGATCTACGAGCGCTGACTCAAGGTCGCCACCCCGTCTCCGGTGAGGTCGTCCAGGACCGCCGTGCGTCCGGTCATGGCCATGACCAGGGAGATGACCGGCCCCGACACCTCGGGTCCCGAACCATGCGACCAGTCGGTGTCCGTAGCTCGCAACGTGAGCCCGGCGATCCGACGCTTGGCTCCGATGATGAGATTCGAGCCCTTGAAGAAATCCGCCACCCGCACCACTGCGTCCACGGGATAGTCATGATCGATCCCGAGAGGACGACGGATGTCTTCGGCGTGGATGATCGTCTCGCCGAGCATGGTGTCTGTCGGTCCCGGCGGATGCTTCACCGAGGTCACGACCGCCTCGAAGCGACCCAGGGTGTCGGCCGGGGAAGCACCCGACTCCGAGGCGATGTCCTTGGCCTGCATTCTGGTGAAGCTGAATCCCGATGCGAGGATCTTGGCGAAGAAGCTCGGCGGCGTGATCTTGGCCGTCGCCGTCATGTGGGCCAGCACGTCACGCACCGACCAGGCCCTGCACAGCGAGGTGGTCGACCACTGGTCGACGGCCAGCGCCCCGAGATCGGCGGCCAGGGCCTTGCGCTCGGTGTGGATGGCAGGCCAGATGTCTGTCTTCGCCATGACATCTCCCCTCGATGTTCGGTCACCGCTAAGTTAGACAGATGCCGAATAAGCTGCAAGCCGCCGGTGAAGCCCCTGGGGGCCAGGGGCGCGACATCCAACGAGTGATCGGGGCGCTGACGTCACCCATCCGGCGCGAGATCCTGGCCCTCATCTGGGACCGGGAGGTACCGGCGGGGGAGATCGCCGCCGCCTTCGCTGTCACCAAGCCGACGATCTCCCAGCACCTGGCGGTGCTGCGCGAGGCCGGACTCGTCACCATCACGGTGGCGGGCACCTCCCGCCGCTACCGGGCCCGGCAAGAGGTGCTCCACGGCCTCCACGCCGCTCTCGGCGACTCGGGCAAGTGGATCAGTGCCGACGACACACCCGAGCGGGCCCTGTCCGACGCGTATACCAAGCCGGTGGTGGTGGCCGGCACCGACGTCGACACCGATCAGACCCTGACGTTTGCCGGTTTCGTGGACCCCGCCGTCTATTCACGGTGGCTGGGTGTACCCGTCACCATCGAGGACGGGCGCTTCGCCTGCACCATGGAGTGGGGGACGCACATACGGGGCAGGTACGAGATCGTCTGCCCGCCGCAATTCATCGCCATGCGTTGGGACTTCGAAGACGACAACGTACCGGTGCCGGGCGGGGACATGACGGGCTACCTCCGGATCCACCCCCGCGCCACGGGAGCCCGTGTCGAGGTGCACCAGTTGGTCGACACGGCCAGCCAGGCTGCATTCATGGAAGCGGCGTGGACCCTCGTACTCGGTCGTCTGAAGGCTGGGATCGTGAGGGCCTCGGATCCGGACGTGACGATGACACCGAGGACCCGTCGGGCGAAGCGTCGGGAGTCCGCCTAGCTAGCCGTCGGGTCCGGGTACGGCGGGGTGCGGCGCCATAAGCACCGTCAGCTGAGTCTCTAACTCGGACTCGTGCGTGCCGACAACGCCGAACCGAGCTGGTCGGCGAGCGCGACCGCGACGACGCATCTTTCCTGGGATATGGGCATGGCCGGGGTCGGGGTGAGAATGAACGTCCCGAGGATCTGGCCCTGGCCCCGGACCGGAAGCTCAACCTGCCGTGTCGGCAGTCCCGCCACCGGTGTCGGCCATCGGAGCGGGTTGAGTCGGACCGTTCCGTCGGGGTCGATCCACGCCCCCTTGCCTGATGGGGGCTCCCACACGAACCGACAGTCCTGGAGAGAGAGCAGCTCCCGGAGCTCGGCGGCGACCGCCATGAGTACGAAGTCGGGCTCCTCGCCGCCGGCGATGCGTTCAGCCATCTCGTGGATGCGGGTCAACTCGTGTCGTCCTTCGGCGGCGGATTCACGATGCCTTCGACCTCTGGCGGCCATCTCACCGACCAGAAGTCCCACGACGACGAACAGGATCTCAGTGGTCAGATCCGTTTGGCTCCGAATGCGGAATGACTCGTAGGGCCGGGTGAGAAAGAAGTCGAACGACGCGGCAGACACGAGGGCGGCCAACGCAGCCGGTCCGCGACGGCCGGCCGACGCGATGGCCACGGTGACAACGACGAGAATCAGTGCCTCGTTGGCTGCCGACAGGTGGCCACGTCCGGGTATCAGCAGCGCAGTCATCCCCAATGGAGTCGAGACGGCCAACAACCAGACAACCATGGCGGGTCGACGGATGGATGTCATGACGTTCAATCGATCGTCGTATGGTCGGAGGCGGAAAGCAGCTCGTAGAGCGGGTTGATCATGGCCAGCTTTCCTTGATGCTTTCCTACTCGTGCTTCGGCCATGATCTCGGTCCCGGTGCGAATCCCGGGGATGGAGCGGCGACCGAGGAAGACGAGCGTGATAGCCTCGCCGCTTTTGTCGACCACCGTGCATTCCAGCGTGGAGACGCCCGACCATGGCTGGATAGTCATGGTCTTCACCCGACCCGCGATGCGGGCGTGACTGCGCCATTGGAGCAGGGATATCGGGACCGTCCCGGCTGGGGTAGGGCCCGCCAGTCGTTCGCCTTCCGCCCATGGGCGCACTGCCGACGTCGATTCCTGCGGCTCCGGGGAAGCGGGGAGGGTGACCGTCGGGCGTCGCCCGTCGATGCCGGGCGCAACGAGAAAGGGCACGATTGTGGCGTTGACATGGGACAGTTGACTGACGATGTCGACGATCCGGTCGGCGGTCTGATCGTGGAGAATGCGACGCCACGTCCTCCCGTACGAGCGACGGGGCAACAGAATGCTGACCTCGGTCTCGCCATCGGCCAACTCGGCGGCGAGTTCCAGAGCGGCCCGACCGAGCCTCCGGTCCGGACAATCGACCACGTCAAGGGGCAATCGGGTCAGCCCGACCTGTTGCCACCGCTCGATGAGTATCTCCGCCCGTCGATTGTCGATGTTGAAGTGCACGGCCCGCAGATCGTCGGGAACCATGGTGCGTGCGTACTGAATGGCCCGGGCGGCGGCCAGGTCGATCCGGTCGATGAGGAGAACGACGACGTGGCGCCGCAGGATCCTGGCCTCACACGCCTGCACGGCGGCACCTTCCTCCAGGACGAAGTCCTCGGTCCGGTACTGACGGTTTGTCCGGATCAACGCGTAGACCAGGACGGGCATGACAACGACAACGACCCAGGCGCCCTGGGTGAACTCGGCGACGGCGAAGACGATGACGACGACCAGACAGACCACGGCGGCGACACCGTTCACGGCGACGCTCTTGCGCCAGTGCGGCTCCCGGTGAGAGAGGTGATGCTTGACCATGCCCGCGCCAGCCATGGTGAACCCGGTGAACACCCCGATGGCGTACATCGGGATGAGCGACGCCACCTTCGCCCCGGTGGCAATGAGAAGGGCTATCGACGCGAACGAGAGCAGGAGGATGCCGTTCGAGAAGACGAGGCGGTGGCCCCGCACCGTGAGCTTGCGCGGGAAGAAAGGAATCCTCGGCCACGAAACTCACCAGGAAGGGAAAGCCGGTGAAGCTGGTATTGGCGGCCAGGATCAGGATCAACGCGGTCGCCGCCTGCAGCGCATAGAAGAGCGCGTGGCCCGTAGGGCTCGTCCCGTAGACGATCCTGCCGACCTCGGCGACAACGGTGGGAGTCCCGGATATGAAGGGCACGGCGTGGGTCAGCGCCGCCAGAACCGACACGCCCAGGAACATCACTCCGAGAATGCTGCTCATCAGCACCAGCGTGGTCCGGGCGTTGCGAGCCTGTGGATCTCGGAAGATGCTCACTCCGTTGGAGATCGCCTCGGTGCCGGTCATCGCCGAGCTTCCGTTGGCAAATGCCCGCAGAAGGTAGAAGGCCGATATACCGAGGATCACACCGCCGCTGCCCGTGTGTCCGAGCGTCAATGTGCCATGTGTCCGTGGCGCGTGCCCGAGACCACCGACGGCGGCGTGAACCACGCCGATCACGATCAGTACCGCCATGTTGACGATAAAGAAGTAGGTGGGGATGGCGAAGAGGCGTCCTGCTTCCCGGATGCCGCGCAGGTTGCCGAATGCGATCAGTACGACGAAAGCGATCGACAGCGGTACCGCTCCGCGTGCCAGTACGGGCGCCGCGGAGATGATGGCGTCTGATCCGGCTGCCACCGACACGGCGACGGTGATCGTGTAACTGATCAGGAGAGCCGCACCGGCGATCTGCGCGACGTTGGGGCCGAAATTGTCGCGGCTCACGACGTAGGAGCCACCGGCCTTGGGATAAGAACGGACGACGTCGCGATAGCAAATGGTGACCACGGCCAGCACGGCCAGGATCGCGGCGGTGAGCGGAGTGACCAACGAGAATGCCGCCAGGCCACCGATGGGCACCAGGATTCGTAGGATCTCCTCGCTGGCATAGGCGGACGAGGACATGACGTCTGACGACAGCACGGCCAGTGCGGTGGGTTTCCCCAGGCGCTGGCCGCGGAATTGTTCGGTCACCAGAGGCGGTCCGAGCAGGACCCGCTTGACCCGGTAGCTGAACCGCTCAGGGAGATTGGCGGCGAGGGTCGTATCCGTCCGCGTCGGCAACCGTGTCAGGGCCGGTCCGGATCGTCGCGTCTTCTCCGTGTCCGTCGATCCACCGGTTACCATGGGCATGGTCTACCCCGCCCAAGGCGGTGAAGCGAGCGATCTCACTCCCGGAACCTCACGACGCAGGACCGACCACCGTCACGAGGGTCCCGATGGGCGACAGCGGCCAGACCTTGGCGGCGACCGAGATCGGCATCTCGACGCAGCCGTTGCTCTGAGGGGACCCGTAGGTGGCACGTACGAATCCGTGCAATGCGTCCCCGCCGTTGAAGTAGCTCGCCCACGGGACGGCTGGATCGTCGTAGGTGGAACCGTCGGGGTTGGTGCCTTTCATTCGCGAGCTGACCACGTGTTCGAACACCGGGTAGGTGCCGTCGGAGGTGTCGGCTCCCGGGGCCCCGGTGTTGACCGGAATGTCGGCCAGCACCGGCGTCCCGTTCTCGAAGAGCGTCAGGGCCTCCGGAAGCTGTTTCGACACCAAGACGTACGTGTACGGATCGGCATCCATCTTACCCGTAGCGACATCGGAGAGCAGCGCTGTCCACACCTTGGCGCCGGCCAATCCATCCACGGTCAAGCCGTTCTGATTCTCGAAATTCATGACCGCCCCTTTGGTGATGACGTTCTCATAGCCCTCTGACCACAGTGCCGTCAGGGACGACGGTGAATCCGGCCACCGCCAGGCGAAGGTGCCGGCCTGCGCGGTCGTCGCCTCGGCCGGTGACTTCGGAGGTCCGGCGGGGGTGAACGACAGAGGGAGGTAGTTCAATTGCCCCAGGAGCTCCTGCAACCGTTCGGTACTCGCTTGGGCCACCGTGAAGGAGACGGTCACAGGGGCACCCAGAACCTGACCGTCCGTGCTGTGGGGCCCCGCGTCCCCGGCCGGGAAGGCCAGTGTCTCCGTGGTCGTCGGGATGAACGGCGCCGTGGCCGAGAAGGAAAAGGACTTGGATCCCACCTTCGACCACGTCCCGCTCACGGGCGGATTGAACGTCGGCATTCCCGAGACGCCGGCCACCGGCAGGGAGAGCGTGACCTTCACCACCTGATCGGACGGCACGTTCGTCGCGCCGGAAGCCGGCGTCGTCGATGCCACGACGAACGCCTTGGGAGCGGTGGTATGTGAGCCACCTGTGGCCGTGGCGTGATGATGGTTGTGGATGTGCGTATAGGCGATGTACGCCCCGGCGGCCACCAGGGCGGCGAGAACAACGGCGACCGAGGCGTTGCGGACCGGCCGATGACGTTTCGGAGGAGGTACGAGAATCCGGTAGTCGGGCATGGCTCCTGGCGCTCGTCACCAGCGGGGGCTTCGATCGATGGAGACGTCGGGGGACAGGGCATCTCCGGCTTCGACAGTAGTCACTCGAACCGCACGCGCGGTTTCGCCCCGAGGTGCCGGCGGCACCCCGGGGCAGGTCGGTCCGCTCGGTGACGTTAGGGGAGAACCCAGGCCCCGCGGCCGTGCGTCACCGCGTAGAGGCTGCTGCTCGTCGGATCGACGAAGAGGTCCTGGACCTGCACCGCCGGCAGACCGGTACCGACAGGGGACCACACGGTCGACGATCCCGCCGGGGTGTCCGTGGCGAAGACCCCTTCGTCGGTCGCCGCCACCAGGGCACCGTTGTCGTAGACGACATGGCTCACGGCACCGATGGACGGGAGGTCGCCGGTGATGACGGTCCACGACCCGCTGGCCGGTGTCGACGAGTACAGGTACTGGGCGACATGGGGGTTCCCGATGAAGTACCGGGTGTCGTTGTAGCTGAAGCTGGCCGTGATGGCCTGCGGGTTCGACGGGTCGACCGAGATTCCCGTCACGAAGGTCTCCGTGAACGGCTGGGTGGCCAGCGTGCTGAAGGTCAGTCCGCCGTCTGTGGACACCTGCACCGTGCCGTCCTGGAATCCGACGTAGACCACAGACGGGTCCGACGGGTCGGCGGCGATGGCTGTGACGTACTTGCCCACGGTGGTCACCTTGGTCCAGGTCGGCGTGGCCGCGGTGGGATCGGTGGTGCGATACAGGTCGGGTCCGCCGTAGAACACGGTGGGATTGGACGGGTCGCCGGTGTCGGGCACGACGATCATCGGTGGGGTGAACAGGCCGACAGCCGACGGTGTGATGTCCGTCAGTACCGAGGCGAAGGCGTCGGTCGTGACGTACAGATGGCTGTCGGACTCGATGAATTGCACCGCCGTGTCATTGGGTGTGATGGAACTGGCCCCTCCGTCCCCCGACCACAGACTCGTCCAGGCCCCGACCGAGGAACTGCTGGTCGAGGCCGAGGCGTTATCCTGAGTACCGCCCAGTACCGTCCCGCCCACCTCGTTGAACCCGTAATAGAACTGGGTGATGTTCAGGTTGCCGTTGGCATCGGTGACGACCTGAGTCGAAGGATTGTAGGAGTACACCCCGCCGTCGTCCCCGTTCCACACGGTCCCGTCGGGGCCGAAGGCCACCGCATGCATGTCGGTGTGGATCACATTGGTCCCCGGGGCGTACCAGTTCTTCCCGTTGATGTTGCGCCACGTGGTGCCGCCGTTGGTGGATTCCACCAGGGCCTCTCCCCCGGCGATGACGTGGTTCGCGTTGGTGGGATCGACGGCGACGACGTTGTCGTAGTCCCCCTGCTCGCCCTTGCCCGAGCCGTAGGAGTACTTGTTCCCCGTGTAGTCCGGAGCCTTGACCTTCTTCCAGGACGTCCCTCCGTTGGTCGTCTTGTACAGGGCCACCGGCTTCTTGAAGTTTCCGACCGATGCGTAGAGGGTCGACGGACTCGAGGCGGCGATGGATAGGGCCGTGAACGGGTTCCACTTGGCCTTGGGACGCTTGATGCCCGTACTCGCCTTGGCCCATGTCACTCCCCCGTCCAGCGACCGCGCCACGGTGGCCGGTCCCCCGGCGATGTACACCGTGGTGGGGGTGGCGGGGTCGATCACGACGGCGTCGATGAAGCCGGCGACAGCCGCGTAACTCGGATCAGTGGGATGGGCCCACGTCGTTCCCCCGTCGGTGGTGACGAACAGTCCCTGATCGGTGGCCGCGAACATGTGGTTGGAGTTCGAGGGATCGATGGCTACTCCGCCGATGTGGGCTCCCTGGAACACGAACCCGGGGTCGGAGAGTGTCCAGGTGGTGCCACCATCGGTGGAGGACAGGATGCCCAGCCCGTAGAAGGCGTCCCCCGATTGGTCGTCCTCGCCCGTGCCCGCGATCAGATGGTCGGGGTTCGAAGGGTCGATGGCCAGTGACCCGATGGCCTGGGTGGCAGCGTCATCGGTGCGCGAGGTCCAACTGGTCCCGTTGTCGTCCGACGTCCATATCCCGCCACCGGCGGAGCCGATCACCACCCGACCGGCGTAGGTGCCCGACGGGATCACGACGACGGAGGTCACCCGACCGGAGTTCACGCCCCCGTAGAACCCGCCACCGGCCAGGAACGGCGGGCCGATCGGTGCCGGGCCGAGGGGCTGCCAGGTCCCGGACGGGATCACCATCGGCCGCGCCAGCGCCGATCCGGGACGGGGGATGTAGCGATCGGGCCGGTCGGCCCGGGCCTGGTTCAGGCCGACGACCGGACTGGGTGGCACCACATGTGGCGCCGGTGCCGGCGGAGCCGCCGACGACGCTGCGGTGGAAACCCCACCGCTGGCAACGACCGAACCCGACACGAGCGTCACCAGACACGCGGTGGCGCCCACAAAGTGCTTCCGCCTCATCGCTGACCTCCCCGTCGGTCTCGCTCATTATGGGTGGTCGTCGCGTCGGCGAACACAGCTCCTTCAGATTTCGTCAACATTGATGACCGGTCGGCCATGCACAATGACCGATCCCCCACTCTGTGGGACGGCAACCGACGACGCAGTGCAACCGACGGGGAAAAGACCGACGACGCGTCGATGTCGGGATCCTCGTAGCATGGCCCTCGCCCGCGAGCTCACCCGATCTGCGAGATGGCGCCGTCCGGCCTGCGCTCGGGGGATGACGAGAGCGAGAAGAGGGGGACCGGGGAATGACCTTTCGACGACTACCTCTCGTGGCGTCGGTCGCCGTCGTGACCGTCCTGGTGATCAGCGGTGGCCCCGTGCTGGCGGCGACGAGCCATGACTACGCCGGCTTCGCCCTGATTGAGAAGGGCCCCGCCTCCTCGTCCTCCTCGGCGGCCACCACCTTCGGCGTCCCCACGGTGACGTGCGCGGCACAGACGAGTGGCGTGATCGTCGGTTCCGGGATCTTCAGCTCGGTCACCGACTCTGTCTCCGCCGGTGGCGTGGTGGTGGCGTGCCAGGGGGGAACCCCGAGCTTCACCGCCCAGGCAGTGGTCAACAACGTCGTGGCCAGCATGCCCGTCGCCCCCGCGCCGGGCGACACCGTCTCGACGTCTGTGGTGATCATTCCCGGGCAGACCCAGGTGACCGTCGACGACGTGACACAGGGTGTCAGCTCCACAGACACAGTGGCGGCGGGCAGCGTCGGCACGTATATCTCCGACGGGATCGATGCCGACCGCACACCCGGCGTCCTTCCGGTGCCTGACTTCGGGGTCATCGCCTTCAGCAACGCGTCGATCAACGGGCTCACCCTCAAGGCCGCACATGCGAGAGTGGTCAACCGCAAGAGCGCGTGCTGCCAGTGCACTCGCTGCTACGCCCTGCAGATCAAGACGGGCAGATTGAACGCCGCCGGCGACGGCTTCACCGAGACCTTCAAGCACTCGTAGCGTTCGCCTTACGCCGATCGGCCGGTTCAGGGACTGGTCAGGGTGGCGGTGAACGACCCCGTGCCCTTGCCGGTGGCCGAGTCGTCGCATACCAACGTCGCCCAGGGCCGCTGGATCGTTGCAGTGCGCAAGGCCAGAGACGACAGTTGGAGACGGCGCTGCCCTGGGCGGCTCGCGTCCTCGGTCTACCCCCACCCACCTGAGCGGCGCGGTGCCACCAACTCGATGGCGATGCCGTCGGGGTCGCGCAATTGCAGCGACGGCTTGCCGAGTTCGTCCACCACCCCGGGATGTCCGAAGCCGATCCCGCTCAGGTGATCGGCCCACGAACGCAGGGCGTCCTCGTTGGGCACGGCGAAGGCGAGGTGGTCGAGCTCTCCCGGGGCGCCGACAACGTTGTCGGGGTGGCCGGACGGCCGCCCGATGTCGCCTGGGTCCGACGCCGCGGTGAGGACGATCACGATCCTGGCCCCCCGGTGGCGCAGGGCGACATAGCCGGTGTCGAGATCCTCGGCGTAGGGCTCGAGACCCAGGGCCTCGGTGTACCAGGCGGCGCTGACACCGACATCGGACACGAGGAGCTGCACATGCGAGAGCCCCGTCATGGGGGCACCGGTCACAGGCGCACCGGTGGCGTCACCAGCGTCGCTCCGGGTATCGGTCACCGCCGGAACGCTAGCGAAAACGGACCTGGAGGTCGTAGCCGGCCGGACGGCGCGGGTACCACGCCCCGGGCCAGGCCCGGTCCTCGTGAGGGTCGGCACCGGCCGCTTCGAAGACGAGGCCGGTGGTCCGGACCACGGGGACGACGACATCCACCCTCTCGTCGTGTGCGCCCGATACCGGTGTCGACGATCTCATGATCTACACCCCACTCCCCGACGCCGTGGGCGGAAGTTCAACGGCCGACCGCACCGGTGCCCCGCAGGCGGAGCAGAACCGGCCCTCGCCGGCCAGTTCGACGCCGCAGATGGCACAGAACACCGCGTATCCGATCTCGTCGGCGATCTCACCGGTCTCGTCCCACTGGTGGTCGTCGCCGGTATGGGTGAGTGGTTCGAGCTCGTAGAACGACTTCCAGGCGGCGTGCTCACCTTCGGCGTTGAGCCGATAGTAGTCGCGGGGACACCCCCGGGGAATGTCCGAGAAGTAGTCCTGCCGGTCCCAGATCTGATAGCCGTCCGTCACCTCGACGAGCACGTAGGCCGTGCCTTCGCGGAGAACGTTCGTCCCGGTCATCGTGCCTCCATCTGCCCCACCGACACGGTGGCAGTGCGGGATCACCGAACGCTCAACCGCGCCACAACTCTTCGGCAAGATTGGTCGCCATGCGCCATGCGTCCAGTCGCCGTGGCCCACGACCTCTCGACGGGGACGCTCACCTGGAGCTACGAGGAGCTCGCCGCCGCCATCGACACCAACAACGCCATCGACAACGACAACGACGGGACGACCGCCCCCGACGAGGGCGCGACGGCGTGACGGGGATCAGGCGCGGGCGCGTGCCCGGGCCCGGGCGCGGCGGCCGAGACGGTCGGACACGGCGTCGGCCAGCAGGGCCAGGCCGATCCCGAGCATCCAGACGTCCTTGCTGACGGCGGTCCCCTTGGGGGTGGGCCAGATGCTGCCGGGCTTCCGCATCCCGGGGGTCTTGGCGTAGAGGCCCATCAGCCCGCCGGAGAACCCGGTGAGCGCCGCGCCGGCCTTGGCGTTGGACACGAAGGGCGAGAGGAGGGCGGAGCCGGTGGCGATCTCCCCCGCCGCCAGCAGCTTCAGGAAACGGGTGGGGGGCACGGACTCGAGGGCGGGATAGGCGCCGGCCGCCATGCCGTGGATGGCGGTGGCCCGGTCCTCGTCCCCACTCCACTTCTCCAGACCGGCGTGGAGGATGTAGGCGCCGGTGACGACACGGAGGGGGACGTCGCGGAGGTGCACGGCGCTCAGCTTACGCGGAGCGCGCCGGCCTCCTGCCGAGAGCGGTGGGCGGCGGCCACCATGTTGTGGAGGGCGGCCGAGACCTCCGGGGCGCGTCGTGTCTTCAGGCCGCAGTCGGGGTTCACCCAGAGCTGCTCGGCCGGCAGGACGGTCAGGGCCTGCTCGATGAACTCGGCGATCTCGTCGGTGGTGGGGACCGTGGGCGAATGGATGTCGTAGACACCGAGACCGATCCCGGCCGCGTAGTCGACCCCGGCCAGGTCGTTCAGCAGGTCCATGCGACTGCGGGCGGCCTCGATGGAGATGACGTCGACGTCGAGGGCGACCACGGCGTCGAGGATGTCGCCGAATTCGGCGTAACACATGTGGGTGTGGATCTGGGTGCCGTCACCGACGGCGGCGGTGGCGATCCGGAAGCACTCGGTGGCCCAGGCCAGGTAGTCGGGCCGCAGTCGCCGTCGGATGGGGAGCCCCTCGCGCAGCGCCGGCTCGTCGACCTGGACGATCCGGATGCCGGCGGCCTCGAGGTCGAGGACCTCGTCGCGCACGGCCAGGGCGATCTGCCGGCAGGTCTCGGCCCGGGGCCGGTCGTCACGGACGAAGGACCACTGGAGGATGGTGACGGGACCGGTCAGCATGCCCTTCACCGGCCGGTCGGTGAGGGACTGGGCGTAGCGGGCCCAGTCGACGGTGATCGGCTCGGGACGCTCGACGTCGCCGAAGAGGATGGGAGGACGGACGTAGCGGGTCCCGTAGCTCTGGACCCAGCCGTCGGTGGTGCAGGCGAAGCCGTCGAGCCGTTCACCGAAGTACTGGACCATGTCGTTGCGCTCGGGCTCGCCGTGGACGAGGACGTCGAGGCCCAGTGACTCCTGCTCGGCGATGACGTGGGCGATCTCGGTGCGGCAGAACTCCCGGTAGCCGTCGTCGGTGAGCTCCCCCGAGACGTGGCGCTGGCGGGCGGCGCGGATCTCCGCCGTCTGGGGGAACGAGCCGATGGTGGTGGTGGGAAGCCGCGGCATGGGGACCTGTTCGGCCTGGACGGTCCGGCGGATGCCGTAGGGCGAGCGGCGCCGGGCGTCGGCGCCGGTCAGCGCCTCGAGGCGGGCCGCCACCGGAGGCCGGGTGAGGCGCGGGGAGGTGCGGCGGGCGTCGACCGCCCGGTCGCTGCCGCCGAGCTCGGCGGCGATGGCGTCGGGACCCTCGACCAGTCCCCGGGTGACGACCGCCAGCTCGCCGAGCTTCTGGTGGGCGAAGGCCAACCAGCCGGTGATCTCGGAAGGCAGGCCGGTCTCCGCCGAGAGGTCGTGGGGAACGTGCTGGAGCGAACACGACGGCCCCACCCACAACCGGTCGCCCAGCCGCTCGCCGGCGCCGGCCAGGAGCTCGAGCGTGTGGCGGATGTCGGTGCGCCAGACGTTGCGCCCGTCGACCACGCCGGCCGACAACACGGTGTCGGCGTCGAGGGCGTCGAGCAGGCGCGGCAGTTGGCCGGGGTCGCGGACCAGGTCGACATGGAGGCCGGCCACGGGGAGGGCGGCGGCCAGCTCGAGGTTCTCGCCCAGGCCGGAGAAGTAGGTGGCGACGAGGATCTTGAGGGTCCGCCGGGTGAGCTCGCCGTAGGCGAAGTCGACGGCGCTGCGGGCCCCGTCGTCGAGATCGGTGCCGAGACAGGGCTCGTCGAGCTGGACCCAGCGGGCGCCGGCGGCGCCCAGGGCGTCGAGGACCTCGGCGTAGACGTCGACCAGCTGGGGGAGGAGGTCCAGGGTCGAGAAGCCCGGCACGGTGGCCTTGGCCAGCAGGAGATAGGTGACGGGGCCGACGAGGACGGGGCGGGTCGAGATGCCCAGCCCGAGCGCCTGGCGGAATTCGTCCACCGGCTTGGACGACGACCAGGTGAACTCGGTGGTGGGGCCGAGCTCGGGGACGAGGTAGTGGTAGTTGGTGTCGAACCACTTGGTCATCTCGAGCGGCGCCACGGCGTGGCCGGCGCCGCCGGCGCCGCCGGTCGTGCCCCGGGCCAGCGAGAAGTAGGTGTCGAGGTCGACGGGGCCGCCGGCGTGGCCGAAGCGCCGGGGGACGGCCCCCACCAGGCAGGTGGTGTCGAGGACCTGGTCGTAGAGGGTGAAGTCGTTGGAGGCGATGCTCTCGATGCCCGCCTCGGCCTGCTCTGTCCAATTGTCTTCCCGGCGCCTCCGGGCCACGTCGGTGAGGGTGGCGGCGTCGGTGGTCCCGGCCCAGTAGCCCTCGACCGCCCGTTTGAGCTCGCGACGGGGTCCGATCCGGGGCATCCCCAGGTTCATCGAACGGGCCATGGACCCACGTTAGGGACCGGGACCCCGGCCGGTAAGAGACAGCTGCCGTGCTTTTCGACCAGTACAGTTTCGCTCAGTGACGTTCTTTTCATAATTGTTCCGGGGTACAGTTCAACGGATGCCACTGGATCTGGATTCCCCCCGGAGCCTCTACCTGCAGCTGGCCGACACCCTGGCCGACCAGATCGAGGCGGGGACCTACGGACCGGGCGACCGGATCCCGTCGGTCCGCAAGCTCCGGGACCAGTTCGGGGTCAGCCTGACCACCGTTCTCGAGGCGTGCCGGGTCCTCGAGGACCGGGGTCTCGTCCAGACCCGGGCCCAGTCCGGTCACTACGTCCGGCCCCGGCGGCCGGTTCTGCGGTCCGAGCCCGAGGAGTCGAGGCCGACGGTTGGGGCCCAGCGGGTCGACGCCTCCTTGGCCGTGAAGCTGAACCTGGGGATCGGGAACCCCCAGGAGCCCACCCTGGGCGCGGCCGTCCAGGGAACCGAGCTCATGCCCATCGCCGCGCTCAACCGGCTGCTCGGCCACGTGCTGCGCCACCAGCCGGCCGCCTGTCACTCCTACGACGCGCCGCCCGGGAGCCCGGTGCTGCGGCGGTCGATCGCCCAGCGCGGGGGCGACGCCGGCTACGCGGTGTCGGCCGACGACATCGTGATCACCAGCGGGGCCAAGGAAGCCGTCTACCTCTCCATCAAGGCGGTGACGGGGGCGGGGGACACCGTGGCCATCGAGTCCCCCGCCTACTACGCGCTGCTCGAGGTGCTGTCGTCGCTCGGGCTCCGGGCCCTCGAGATCTCCTCCCACCCGCGTCACGGGATCAACCTCGACGATCTGGCCCGGGCCCTCGAGACCCAACCGGTGGCGGCGGTGGCCCTCGTCTCGAACTTCTCCAATCCCACCGGCTCGTGCATGAGCGATGACGCCAAGCGACGGCTCGTCGGGCTCCTCGACCGACACGACGTCCCCCTCGTCGAGGACGACGTCTACGGCGAGCTCGTCTTCGAGGGACCGCGGCCGAGCGCCATCAAGGCCTTCGACACCCGGGGACTGGTCCTCTATTGCTCCTCCTACAGCAAGACGCTGTCACCGGGGCTGCGCGTGGGCTGGGCCATCCCCGGCCGCTACCAGAACCAGGTCGAGCTGCTCAAGCTGGTGGTCAACCAGGCCACCGCCGTCGCCCCCCAACTGGCGCTGGCCGCCTTCCTCGACAGCGGCGGGTGCGACCGGCACATCCGGCGGGTCCGGCGGATGTACAGGGACCAGATGGCATCGATGATCGACGCCGTCGAGCGTCACTTCCCCGACGCCACCCGACTCACGAGACCGGGCGGCGGCCATGTGCTGTGGGTGCAATTGCCCGAAGGCGTCGACGCCATGGACCTCTACGCGGACGCCGAGCGCGCCGGGATACGGATCGCCCCGGGGCCGATGTTCTCGCCGTCGCACGGGTATCGCGAGTTCGTCCGGCTCAACACCGGGTTCCCGTGGAGCGAGAGCACGGAACGGCAGATGGCGACGCTCGGGAAGCTGGTGACCGACCGGGTCTGATCCAAGCCGGTCTGATCCACGCCGGGCTGATCCACACTGGGATCCCCGGCTGACGGCCGCGATCGGCCTTGTGACCTGGTGTTTACCGGTGATACGGTCGACGGTGGCGGTGCGGTCCGGATGTACAGACCAAACGTGGCGGGGGTGGCGGGAATGGCGAAGGACTCGGTCCGTGGCGCGCGGCGGCACGCCAGAACCACGCGGATCTTGGGGACACTTCCGATGATCGCGACCGGGCTCGGTGTGGTGGCGATCGGGACGACAACCCTCGGCACACCCCCCGTGTCCGCCTCCGGTTCGGATCCGGTCGCCTTCGTGACCTCGGGTATCTACAACAACGTGACCCCGATCGACACGGTCACCAATTCCCCGGGGACGCCCATCCCGATGGGCAACGCCACGAGCATCGCTCTCACGCCCGACGGCACGACCGCCTACGTGTCCAACGACGTCTCCGAAACGGTGACACCAATCACCACCGCCACCGACACGGTGGGGACGCCCATCCCAGTCCCGGACGGCCCTGAAGGCATCGCCATCACGCCTGACGGCACGACCGCCTATGTCGTCGACAGCGACCCCGTGGGCACCGTCACCCCCATCGACGTGGCCACAAACACCGCCGGGTCTCCCATCGCCGTCGGCGCTGGTCCGGCCTTCGTGGCCATCACCCCCAACGGCGCCACCGCCTATGTCACGAACTTCAATTCCAACACGGTCACTCCGATCTCCACCGCAACCAACACCCCGGGGACGCCCATTCCGGTGGGGACCGAGCCGTACGGCATCGCCATCACCCCCGACGGATCGACCGTCTACGTGGTCAACAGCAGCTCCGGCACGGTCACTCCGATCTCCACCGCCACCAACACCCCGGGAACGCCCATTCCGGTGGGGAGCAGTCCGCAGTTCATCGCCATTACTCCCGACGGAGCCACGGCCTTTGTCGGGGACTTCAATTCCGACAGCGTCACGCCCATCTCGACGGCCACCAACACGGCCGGCCCGTCGATCCCGGTGGGCAGTGGTCCCCGGGGCATCGCCATCAGCCCGGACGGCAGAACCGCCTATGTGATCAACGGCGTGTCACAGACGGTGTCCCCGATCGACATCGCCACGGACACAGCGGGGACGCCGATCCCCGTCAACTACGGGTCTGATATCGCCATCACACCCGACCAGGCTCCCGAGGCCCAGCTCTCGGTCACGCCGGCGCCGACGGGGAGCCCCACAACACTGGACGCCTCGGCGTCGGTGGCGCCTTCCAGCCCCATCACCTCCTACGCCTGGAAATTCGGAGACGGCAACACCGAGTCCACGCCGGGACCGACCGTCACCCACAGCTACACCGCGCCGGGCACCTACACGGCCAGCGTGACCGAGACCGACCAGGCCGGTACCTCCACAACCCAGGTGTTCACCGGCCAGACCGTCTCGCTGAACGGGGGGCCGGGAGCCGTCGCCACCGCCGGCTTCCAGGTCACTGCCTGCGCCCCGAACACCCCGTGCAGCGCCAGCGGGGCGACGGCGGCGAACGGCAGTATCCCGGCCACCACCGTCTCCGCCACCGGCACCTCCACCACCACCGCCTCGATGACGGTCGACGTGGCCATCGGGACATTGTCCTGCGGCACCTCCTACGACTACCCCACCGCCGTCTCCACCTTGACCGAGACCACCTTCACGTCCTCGGCGCCGATCCATGTCAGAGAGCAGTTGGCCGGGGAGCCGAGCACGAGAAGCGTGAAGATCTGCTATCAGCCCGATATACCTTCGCCGCCTCCGCCCGTGCTCCTGGCTCAGTGCCCTTCCCCAGCAGTGGCGCCCTGTGTCAAATCACTCAGCGAGTCGGGCGGCAGTGTGGACGCCCGTTTCCTCGTGCCCGCCGGTGACCCACGCTTCTGGATGGGCCCCGGTGGCCTCGTGGCCGGGAGCTTCTCTCCCACCAGCGCCGCACCGGGACGCACGGTCACCCTCAAAGGCTCGTTTCTCAAGCAGGTGACGGCGGTGTCATTCGGAGGACAGACCCACACGACGCAAAATTTCAGAACGTTCAACAACAAGGTTGTGGTGAAAGTTCCCGACGACGCGCAGAGCGGAGCCATCTGGGTCTACGCCAATGTCGGAGGTTGGTTCTACTCCCAGCAGGCGTTGACGGTGTCATGAATCGATCAGGGTCATGAATCGATCAGGTCGGTGCTCACGGTGCGCGCTCCCTCGCTTGGAAGCGACCGCGATCGACACCCGGTGACACCCGGACGCCGACCTGGTGCGATGTTCGGGTGGGCACCGGTGCTGGCCGTCGCCGTGATCGCGGCCACGATGGCGGCGCCGGGCCGGGCCGGCGCATCTCCACCGGGGGCGGCACGGGCGGTCCTGCCCGGAAGCGCGCCGACGTGGGCGGTAGGCCAGACCCCGCTCGAGGTCCCCGACCCGACCGAGCCACTCACGCTGCGGGTGTACCTGGAGCCCATCGGCGGCGAGGCGGCGCTGGCGGCGGCGGTGACCGCCGTCTCCACCCCGGGGAGTCCCGACTACGGCAAGTTCCTCACCGACGCGCAGTACCGGCAGCGCTTCGCACCGGGGCGCACGGAGTCGACGGCGGTGGAATCGTGGCTGGCCGGCTCTGGCCTTCGGGTGGCCGGGACGGGAGGAAACGGGCGCTACGTCGTCGCCGCAGGCACACTGTCCTCCGCCGGTCGCGCCTTCGGCGTCAGCTTCGGGATCTTCGCCCACAGCGGACAGCGACTCTGGGCCTCCGAACAGAACGCCAGCGTGCCGGCGTCGGTGGCACCGGATGTCCTGGGGGTCGTCGGCTTGGACCAGGGGTCGGGGGCGGAGACCAGCGCGGGGTCAGACGCACCGCCCGGTGGTGCGTCGCCACCGTCTCCCGAAGACATCGCCCCTCCGTGCTCGTCGTACTACGGGCAGTTGACCGGGGGCACCGCGGCGGACGGCCAGCCCCTGCCGCCCTTTGACGGTGCCGTTGCCCACGACGCCGTCTGCGGCTACGGACCGGCCCAACTGCGAGACGCCTACGGCGTGTCCGCCAGCGGGCTGACCGGCCAGGGCACCACCGTCGCCGTCGTGGGCGCCGGGTCCTCGCCGACCATGTTCTCCGACGCCAACGCCTTATTCACCAGTCAGGGCGATGCCGCCTTCGCCATCGGGCAATTCGTCCAGTTCCTCCCGAAGGGCCAGTTCCATCTGAGTGCGCTCTGCCAGGGCAACGCGTTCCAGGAAGAGGCACAGGACGTCGAGGCCGTCCACGCCATGGCCCCCATGGCGGACATCGAGTACTACGCCAGCAGCGGTTGCGGCGACCTCGACTTCATCGACACGTTGGACCGCGTCGTCGACGACGACACCGCTTCCGTGGTGAGCGCCTCATGGGGCGATCCCGAGTCCGAGGTGACCACCGGAATCGAGAACGCCTACCACGAGGACTTCCAGCAGGGAGCTCTCGAAGGCATCGGTTTCTTCGCGGCGTCCGGCGACATCGGCAACGGACGACTCTTCACGGGCCGGGTCCAGACCGACTATCCGGCCTCGGACCCCGACGTCACCGCGGTGGGCGGCACCTCGACCGCCATCGGGCCGGCAGGCCGCATCGAGTGGCAGACGGCGTGGGGCACCCAGGAATTCCGTCTGTCCAACAACGACCGCCGCTGGTTGCCGGCCGGACCCTTCGGCGGCTCGGGCGGCGGTTTCTCCCGTCTGTTCACACGGCCCGCCTACCAAGACGGTGTGGTCCCCCGTGGCGCGGCGGGACGGGCCGTACCGGACGTGGCCATGGACGCCGACCCCACCACCGCCATGCTCGTCGGCCTCACCGAGCAGTTCACCGGGGGCTCGGCATACGGTGAGCGGCGGGCCTTCGGGACAAGTCTGGCGTGCCCGCTCATGGCGGGCATCGAGGCGCTGGCCACCGAGGCGGCGCAGCACCGGCTCGGTCTGGTGAACCCCACCATCTACAGCCAGGGCCGTCGCCAAGCCGTTTTCAGCGACGTCACCGCCTCTCATACCAAGACCGGCAACGTGTGGCCCGTGTACGACATCGGCGTCCCGGGCAGCGGGACCACGTACTTCGTGTTCACGTTCGGCCACGACCTCGGCCTGTCGGCGGCTCCCGGTTGGGACGACGCGACCGGACTCGGTTCACCGAACGGCCGTTACCTCACGGCGTTCGCTGACCGCTCATGATGCAGGCCGCGGCGGAGCCCCCGTGCGCCGTCGAGCGTCACGTCCCCAATACGAGAAAAAACACGGAGCGGCAGATGGCGACGCTCGGACGGCTGGTGGCCGACCGGTCGCCCTGAGGTGACCGGGAAACGCCGCTGAGCTACGCCGCGTGGCCCTTCTTGGGCTGGCCGGACCGACGGTTGCGTCGGCCGGAGGCGTTGGAACGGTTGGATCTGGTGTTCGCCTTGGCCGCTGCGGTCTTGGCGCGCGGTCCCGTGGCCGCACCGACCTTGTCGCCACGGTCGTCGGCATCGGCGTCGTCCTCGGTCTCCGGATCGTGGTCCTCGGCCACCGGCTCCGACCCTGAGGCCGGCACCGTCACCGCGTCCACATCGGGGGCGTCCGTGGAGGGAACATCGGCGGACTTCGTCTTCGTCTTCGCACCGTCGGTCGCCGTCGTCTTCGTACCGTCGGTCGACGTCGTCTTCGTATCGTCGGTCGACGTCGCGCTGTCGGTCGTCTCCGCAGTGTCGGTCGACGCGTTGACCGCCGCGGCGGCGGTGGCGTCCGCCACGACGTCCTCGATGTCGTGCCCGTCGTCCGATGGGACCGACTCCGTCATCAACTCGACCTCGGAGTGGGTCGGGTCCACCAGCGGGAAAATGGGGAGCAGGTCCATGTCGGTGAGGGCGAGGGCCTCGTCGGCCGCCAACGGAGGGGCGAAGAAGTAGCCCTGGCCGACATCGGCGCCGAGCTCCTTCAAGATGGCGACCTGGGCCGCCGTCTCCACCGCTTCGGCCACCGTGCAGAGGTCGAGCGAATGGCTCACCTTGACGATCGTCTCGACGATGGCCCGGTTGACCCCGCCGGCGTGGTCGATACCGTCGATGAGCGATCCGTCGATCTTCATGGTGTTGACGGCGAAGTGCTGGAGGTTCTCGAGCGACGACCAGTCCGACCCCATGTCGTCCACGGTGAGCTGGATGCCCAGCCGGGAGATGGCCCGGAGGTCCGCGGCGGCTCCGTCGTCGGCCAGCGTGGTCTCGGTGACCTCGATGGTCAGGCGGTCGGGGTGGAGACCGGACTGCTCCAGGGCGACGGCGGCGGCGGCGGCGGCCTCGTTGCGCCGGAGCTGGAAGACAGAGCAGTTGACCGCCAGCTGGATCTCCGAGCGCCACCGGACCGCCTGGGCGCAGGCTTCGGACAGCACCCACGTGTTCAGGGCCGTCATGTAGCCGTTGACCTCGGCCCACGGGATCAGCTCTTTGGGCGAGATCCGGCCCTGGACGGGGTCGTTCCACCGCAGGAGGGCCTCGAAGCCGAGCAGGCGGCCCGTGGCCAGGTCGACGGCGGGCTGGAAGAGCAGTTCCGGTTCACCCTCTATGCCCAGGTCAGGCCACGGAATGACCGCAGATTCTTGGGCGGACACTGTCACTTCCGCTATATCGACTGACCCCGGGAAGTCCTTGAGCGCCACCTGGGTGTTTGCGCTCGGCCCGTGGCCGGCCGGACACAGTTCGCCCAGCGGTTACCTGCCCGTCGCGGGGGGTTCACACCTGCCTTGTACCCTGGAGAGAGCGAAATGTTGCCGCTCCGGTGTTCAGGGGCGGCTATGGAGGTAGGAGCGGCATCGTGGCGCGGCCCGTTCTCGAAGTCCGTGATTTGTGCGTGGGAAGTGGCGACGCGGCCGCGTGCCGCGACATCAACTTCGCCGTGGAGGCGGGTCGGGTCCTGTGCGTCCTCGGCGGCGAAGGGGCCGGAAAGTCCCAGCTCCTGCGCTGCATCGGGCTCGACTTCCCCCCAGCCTCGGGCTCCGTGCTCGTGCAGGGGGTCGACGTCACCGGGGCGTCCAGCGAGAGGCGGCGGCAGCTGCGGGCCCGGAGCATCGAGCTCGTCCACCCGCCGGCGCCCGACGGCGTTCGTGACCTGACGGTTCCGGGGACCCGGGCGGGCGTGCTGATCCAGGCCGGACCGAGGGCCACGGCGCCGGTGGCCGGCATGCGCCAGCGGATCCAGATCGCCAAGGCGCTGGCCCAGGGGGCCGACGTCCTGCTCCTCGACGAGCCCCTGGTGGGGGTGGAGCACGGCGTCCGGGCGCGGATCCTGGAGCTCCTCCAGCGGCTGCGCACCGAGACGGCGACGGCCGTGGTGGTGGCCACCCGTGATCCCGAGGTGGCCGCCCTGGTGGCCGACGAGATCGTGGTGCTCGACGACGGCGAGGTGGTCGAATGGGGACCCGCGGAGCAGATCCTCGAATCGCCTCGCCACCACCGGACCGGCGCCCTGGTGGAGCCCCGCCGCTCCGCCTGAGGGCCGTCGCCGCTTCGAACTTCGCCGGATGGATCCGGCCCAGCGCGATCCCGAAGCGGACCTACGCCGCCGGCGGGGGATCCGCCCGATGCAGGAGGAACGTCCCCGTGGCCCGGCTGACGAGGAGTCCGGCCCCGTCGCGGACGGTCGCCTCGGCGTAGGCCACCTGCTTGGCCATCCGGACCACCTCGCCGCGAAGGGCGAAGCCGACCCCGAGCGACGCCGGGCGCATCGTCTCCGTCTTCATCTCGAGGGTCCCCCGGGTCCGGTCACGCCCCGGGAGGGCGGAATTGATGGCGAAGTTCATGGCCGCGTCGAGGATGAGGGAGTGGATGCCGGCCTGGGCGGTGCCGTGGGGATTGCAGGCCAGCGCGGTGGGCGTCCAGGCCCCGGTCACCCACCCGAGGTCCTCGCCGTCGACCCCGTAGTCGTCGAAGCGGGCGCCCACCAGGTCGATGACCTCCATCCCGCCGTTGCCGAGCCACCGGTCCATGTCCTTCACCCGTCCGGCCATCGGGCGACACCGTAGTGCTGCCGGGTGGTGCCACCCGGAGGTGGTCGACCGGGCGCCCGTTGACGGGCGGGCCCGGTTCGGGGGAGACTCTGGCCCGGTCACTTGACCGATCAGTCAGTTTCACTCGGTAAGCTGCGGGGGTCACGCCACTCCCGTAGCTGTGGAAGGAGCCCCCTCATGACCACCGCCGTAATCGTGGACGCCGTCCGGACCGCCGGCGGTCGCCGCAACGGGAAGCTCCGGGGTGGCATGCCGTCGACCTCGCCGCCGAGCCGCTCAAGGCCCTGGTGGCGCGCAACGACCTCGACCCGTCGCTCGTCGACGACGTGATCATGGGCTGCGTCATGCAGGTGGGCGAGCAGGCCGTGAACGTGGGCCGCAACGCCGGCGCTGGCCGCCGGCTTCCCCGAGTCGGTCCCCGCCACCACCATCGACCGGCAGTGCGGCTCCTCGCAGCAGGCACTGCACTTCGCCGCCCAGGGCGTGATGGCCGGCGCCTACGACGTGGTCATCGCCGCGGGCATCGAGCACATGACCCACACCCCCATGGGGTCGTCGGTCGTCCGCGACCTGGGCTACCCCTTCGGCCCCCAGATGATGGCCCGCTACGCCGAGCGCGGCGGGCTCGTCTCGCAGGGGATCTCGGCCGAGATGATCGCCGACCAGTGGGACGTCTCGCGTCAGGACCTCGACGCCTACGCGGCGCGCAGCCAGAAGCACGCCGCGCAGGCGACCGCCGAAGGCCGCTTCGAGAACGAGATCGTGGCGCTGCACGTGAAGGACGACGAGGGCAACGTCACCGACGAGATGCTGGCCATCGACGAGGGCATCCGGCCCGACACCACTCCCGAGGTCCTGGCCAACCTGAAGCCGGCCTTCAAGCCCGACGGCAAGGTCACCGCCGGGAACTCGTCGCAGATCACCGACGGCGCGTCGGCCGTCCTCATCATGAGCGAGGAGAAGGCGGCCGCCCTCGGCCTCACCCCGCGGGCCCGCTTCCACGCCTTCGCCCTGGCCGGCGTGGACCCCGTGACGATGTTGACCGGTCCCATCCCGGCCACGAAGGCCATCCTGGAGAAGACCAAGATGACGATCGACGACATCGACCTGGTCGAGATCAACGAGGCCTTCGCCTCGGTCGTCCTGGCCTGGGAGAAGGAGCTCCACGCCGACATGGACCAGGGTGAACGTGAACGGCGGGGCCATCGCCATCGGTCACCCCCTGGGCGTGCTCGGGGGCCAAGCTGATGGGCACACTGCTCAACGAGCTCGAGCGCACCGGCGGACGCTGCGGCCTCGAGACGATGTGCGAGGGCGGCGGCATGGCCAACGCCACCATCATCGAGCGCCTCGGCTAATCAACCGGACGCCGTCCGGTCGGGCGCGTCAGCGCTCAGGCCGGGGTCGTCAGCGGTACTGGGTGGCCGTGATGAAGCCCACGGCGATGAGGGCGATGCCTCCGAGCAGGTACCAGTTGGTCGGCGCGGCCGGCAGCACGTTGAAGTAGTTGAACACGATCATCAGCGCGCCCAGCGATGAGCAGGGCCAGGATGAGCGGACCCATCCACTTGGGGCTGACCTTCACACTGCGGGGGATCGGCGGCGTGTAGCGGCCGCTGCTGGCCGTGGGGTGCACCGACCGCTCGGCTCGTCGCCCGCCCCGTCGAACGGCCCTTGCGGGTTGCGCCCCCCGGGCCCTGCTTTGCCGCCATCGGACGAGGATACCCCCTGGTGCCGGGCCGCCGGGCTCCGTCCGGGCACTAAAGTTCGTGTGATCATGGCGGCGCGCGTCCTGCTCATCGACAACTACGACTCCTTCACCTACAACCTCGTCCAGGAGTTGGGTGAGCTCGGAGCCGAGCCGGTGGTCTTCCGCAACGACGCCATCGACGTCGCCGGGATCCGCGCCGAGGCCCCCGACGCCGTGATCATCTCGCCCGGTCCCGGTCGCCCCGAGGACGGTGGGGTGAGCCTGGCCGTGGTGGCCGAGCTCGGCGGCGAGATCCCCCTCCTCGGGGTCTGCCTCGGCCACCAGTGCATCGGTCAGGCCTTCGGGGGACGCGTGGTGGCCGCTCCACAGCTCATGCACGGCAAGACGTCAGCCATCTTCCACACCGGCACGGGCGTCTTCACCGATCTACCCAACCCGTTCGAGGCCACCCGCTACCACTCGCTGGTGTTGGACCGGGCGTCGTTGCCCGACGTCCTCGAGGTCACGGCCGAGACGGCCGACGGGGTGGTCATGGGACTACGCCACCGGGACCTGGCCATCGAAGGCGTCCAGTTCCACCCCGAATCGATCCTCACCCCCACCGGCCCGAGACTGCTGGCCAACTTCCTGGGCGCCGCCCAACCCGTGGCCTAGAGCGCGCTCCGGAGGGTCTCCGAAGGGCCGCTCAGGCCCCTGAGGGGGTCGTGGTCGTCGTGCCGGAACAGCTTGCTTCGTCGGCCACGATGGTCACTGATGACGGGACGCTTACGGTCGTGCCCCCCGACGGCGTCTGAGACACGACGACGTCCCCGGACGCAGTCGGAACACACTGCACAACGGGAGTGAGGTTGGAGTTCTGCAACGCCGACACCGCCTGCGCTTGGGTGTCACCCACCACGTTGGGGACGACCACCGTGGCCGGACCGCTGGAGAGGACGAGGTTGATCGTCGACCCCTTGGGCTGCGACGACCCGGCCGGCGGGCTGGTGCTCACCACCGTGTTCACCGGCAGGTTCGACGGCGTCGAGGTGGTCGTCGTGCCGCAGACGAAGCCGGCGCCGATGATGGCGTTGCACGCCTGGGTCTGCGTGTCGCCGGCCACGCCGGGGACCTGGGCCATCGGCGGCACCGAGGTGGTCGTGGCCGTGGGAGCGGTGTAGAGGGTGACCGTCTTGCCCGGCAGCAGTTGCGAGCCGGCCGCCGGGCTCGTGGAGCAGACGATGTTCTGCTGCTGGCAGAGTCCAGTCGTCTTCACCTTGGCCTGCAGACCGGCCGCCTGCACGGCGCTCGTCGCCGATCCCACCGACTGGCCGACGAGACCGTCGGGCACCGGGATCGTGTTGCCCTTCCCGCCGGTCACGATGATGACGTTCTTCCCCTTCTGGAGAGAGGAGCCCTGCCCCGGCACCGTGCGGACCACCTGGGTGTTGGGCACGTTCTTGTTCGCCTTGTCGGACTGGACCGACGTCTTGAGGCCGTCGCTGTGCAGGGTGTGCTCGGCCTGGATCACGGTCTGCCCGGCCAGGTCGGGAACGGTGACGGTGTTGCTGCCCGATCCGAGGTGCCACCACCCGAGGGACTGGCCCAGGAAGACGACGACGACGGCCAGGGCGACGAGCAGTGCCACCAGGATCCCGGCGTAGAGGCGGGTGCGGCTCGGTTCCGACTCGTCGGTGTCCTTGCCCTCCACCGGGGCCAGGACCTGGGTGCCGCTGTAGGGGACGGCCTGGGTGGTCCCCATGGTCGGTTGCGCCATCATCGGTGGCGCCACCGCCCCGACGGCCCGGCCTTCGCGGAAGCGCAGCAGATCGACGCGCAGGTCGTCGCCCGTGGCGTAGCGGTATTCCGGTGACTTGGCCAGACACTTCAGGATGATCGCTTCCAGATCGGGCGGTACCGACGGGTTGATCTCGCGCGGCGTCGGCGGATTCTCGCGGACGTGTTTGGAGGCGACGGCCACCGGTGTGTCGCCCATGAAAGGTGGGCGTCCCGTCACCATCTCGAACAGCACGACGCCGAGCGAGTAGATGTCGCTGCGGGCGTCGACCCCCATGCCCTCGGCCTGTTCGGGGGAGAAGTAGGTGGCCGTCCCCATCACGGCGCCCGTCTGGGTGAGGCTCTCCTCGGTGTTGATGGCGCGGGCGATCCCGAAGTCGGTGACCTTGACCGTCCCCTCCTCGGTGATGAGGACGTTCCCCGGTTTGACGTCGCGGTGGATGACGCCGTGGCGATGCGCGTAGGCGAGCGCCATGGCCACGTCGGCCCCGATCTCCGCGGCGCGGTCGGGGTGCATGGGCCCGGCCGACCGCAAGATGGAGGACAGCGCCCGGCCGTCGATGAACTCCATGACGATGAAGTACGTCCCCCCGTCCTCGCCCCAGTCGAAGACGGGGACGATGTTCGGGTGCGAGAGGTTGGCGGCGGCCTGGGCCTCGCGGCGGAACCGCTCCACGAAGGCGCGGTCGACGGATAGTTCGGGGAAGAGGATCTTCAAGGCCACGGGGCGGTCGAGCAGCCGGTCGTGGGCGCGGTAGACCTCGGCCATTCCCCCCCGGGCCACCAGATGGGATAGCTCGTAGCGGCCCGACAAGGGGTCTCTCTGGGAGGGCTCCATCTTCGTCAGAGCCTACGTCGCGGCCGGAATCCGACCTGGGCACGTGTCATGGGGGTCATTGTCCGAGCACCGCCGTGATCATGGCCTTCATGACCGGCCCGGCCACCTCGGCGCCGACCTTGGAGAGCACCGTGTTGGGGATGACCACGGCGAGGGCGACGACGGGGTTCGTAGCCGGGGCGAAGGCGATCATCCAGCCGTTCACGTTGGTGTTGCCCACGCCGGCCTGGGCCGTCCCCGTCTTGGCGGCCACGTCGTCACGGGGATTGAACCCGACGCCGCTTGCCGTCCCGTGGGTCACGACCTGTTGCATGAGCCCGGTCACCGCCGCCGCCGTCTTCGCCGAGGTGGCCTGCTTCCACGGGGTGGCCTGGTAGCGGGTGACCAGGTTCCCGTCGGAGTCGCGGATCTGGTCCATCACGTGCGGGGTCATGATGACGCCACTGTCGGCGAAGGCGGAGGCCACCATAGCCATCTGCAGCGGGCTCGCCGCCGTGCACTTCTGGCCGATGGACGAGTAGGCCAGGAACACCTGGGCGTTCTGGTAGCAGCTGGGCTGCAGGAAGTCGGAGACCTCCAGGCGACTGTGCGGCAGATCGATGGGTGGCTGCTGGTTGAACCCGAAACCGTCGGCCTCGGCCAGCATGGCCGCCGGCCCGATCTTCGTGCCCAGCACGGCGTAACCGGTGTCGCAGGACTCGGGCAGCATCATGGCGATGGTTCCTCCGCACGGCACGTGGTCGTCGTTGTTGAGGGGCTGGGTCTGGCCCTTGAAGTAACCCGAGGGGACGGCTCCGTTGCCGGGGAAGAAGGGCATGGGTGTGTTCACCAGTTGCGGGGCCCGGTCGTAGGCCGCCGCCGTCGTCAGCGTCTTGAACGTCGAGCCCGGCCCGAACCGGGTGGCGTCCTGGTAGGCCAGCGAGGTGAAGGGCGCGAACCCGGCCGCATTCCGGTCGTTGTCGATGGCGAAGGCGAAGGCCTCGGTGTTGGGGTCCAACGACACCAGCTGGTTGGGGTCGTAGGTGGGGTTGGAGTACATGGCCAGCACCGCTCCCGTCCGCGGGTCGAGGGCCACGACCGCCCCCACCTGGCCACCGAGGGCGGCCTGGGCCGCCAGCTGCAGTTTCGTGGAGATGGTGAGGGTGACCGTGTCGGTGACCGGTGCGCCGGTGGTGAGGAGGTCCTTGAGCGAGGTGACCGGCTTGTTGTGGGCCAGCAGATACGAGTTGTAGGACTCCTCCACGCCGTAGTTGGTGAACCGCGGTGAGTCCACCCCCACCACGCCGGAGAAGAGCGTCGCCCACCGTGGGGGGTAGACGCGCAGGTACTTCTCGGCGCTGCCCTTGGGAGCCAGTACCGACTTGGCCAGGACCTGCCCGTCGGCGCTCTGGATGATCCCCCGCGTCTGCTGGGCCTGGGCGATCACCGCCGGGTTGCGCGGATCGGTGGCGTACTGATGGGCCTTCACCACCTGGATGTTGTTGAGTTGCACGAACAGCACGAGGAAGCACACGACCATCCCCAGGCCCAACCAACGGATCCGGCGCGCCATCTCAGAGTCCTCCCGGCGTCGTGGTGGCCACCGGCACCGACGTGGTCGTCGTCGTGGACGCGCAGCTCGGTGGCGGGTTCTCGAGACTGCACTGGGCCGCCACCAGCCCCGCCACGTACTTGCTCGCCGCGCTCTGCGTCGGCTCCTGTACACCGGCGCGCAGCGCGGGGACGACGATGGATCCGACCTGGTCCGTCGTCACCCCCGTGTGGGTGACGATCTTGGGATCGAGCCCGAGAAATCCCCCGGGACGACCTTGAAAGATGACCAACTGATCCTTCTCCAGTCCTACGAAGTACGAGTCACCCACGTACACCTTGATCACGTACCAGGCGCCGAATGCGAGGGCACCCAAAAGAATCAGGAACAGCAGCACCCGGAACGTGATCCGGCGCGGCACCCTGCGCCGGGGACGGGCCTCCTCGGCCTGGGGGGCCACGGGGGTCGGCGCCATGGCCGGTGCCGTGTCGACGTCAACGGTACGGCTCTGTGCACGTCCCGCGGTGTCGGGGAGTGGCGGCTCGACCGCCCCGGCGGCCAGAACGTCGACGACGGGCACCGCACCGGTGAGATCGCCGGCCACGGTATCGGCGGCGTCCGCCCCGGCGCCGCTGTCCATCTCTTCGCCCACGAGGATGTCGACCACCACGGCGGTGATGTTGTCGTTGCCGCCGAAATCGTTCGCCAGACCGACTAGAGCCTCGGCCGCGGCCCGCGGATCGCGTTCGGAGGTCAACACCCGGGTGAGGACGTCTTGGGTGACTTCGTTGGAGAGCCCGTCGGAGCACAGCAGGTAGCGGTCACCTTCGACGGGGACGACCTCCCAGAGGTCGACCTCGACCTGGGGGCTGATCCCGAGGGCCCGGGTGAGGATGTGCCGCTTGGGGTGGACGGCCGCCTCCTCCTCCGACAGCGCCCCCTGGGCCACCAGTTCTTCGGCCACCGAGTGGTCGACGCTGAGCTGGTCGAACACCCCGGCGTGGAGACGGTAGGCGCGCGAGTCACCGACGTTCACGAGCATCAGGCGATCGCCGTCGGGGGTAGAGACCAGGGCGGCGGCGGTGACGGTGGTGCCCATGCCCCGCAGGGCCTGGTCGCCGATGCCGCGCTCCCACACGGCCCGGTTGGCTTCCTGGACGGCCTCCACCAGCCCGTCGGTCGTCGGGTTGCGGGCGAAGGCCGCCTCCAGCGCCCCGACGGCGATGGACGCCGCCACCTCGCCGCCGGCGTGGCCCCCCATACCGTCGGCCACGGCGAACAGGGTCAGGGTCTCGAGGGCGCGGTCTTCGTTGACCGTCCTGACCCGGCCGACGTCGGAGGCCGATCCCGACCGCAGGACGGTCACGGTGCCGCCGGCGCCTTCGGCGCCCTCATCGCGCCATCTCGAACACGGTGCCACCCACCTGGAGGAGGTCGCCCCGGCCCAGCCGGGTGGGGCCGTCGATCTTCTCGGCGTTCACCCACGTCCCGTTGGTGGACCCGAGGTCCTCCACCCAGACGGTGCCGTCGCGCCGGTAGACGCGGGCGTGGAGATTCGAGGTGTAGGCGTCGTCCACGTGGACGGCACATCCCGCGGCGCGGCCCACGGTGATCTCCTCGCCCAGGTCGTAGACCTGGCCCCGGTGGCTGGCGGGTTCGATGACCTTCAAATTGAAACGGCCCGAGCGTTCCCGTCGGGACTCCCCGGCGTCGGTCCCCCGGATCTTCGGGGGCCGGACCTCCACCCAGACGGCGCGGATGACGCGCAGGAAGAAGAGCCAAATGAGGACGACGACGAAGATCTCGAGCGCCCGCAGGAGGTTCTGATTGTTGAGCGCCGTGGCAAAGAATTGGCCGGCCACGCTCTCAGGAGGTCTCGAATCGCAGAGTGGTCGTGCCCACGGTGATGTCGTCTCCGTCCTCGAGCACCCGTTCGCTCACCGGGACGCCGTTGACCTTGGTCCCGTTGGTCGACCGAAGATCGGTCACCACCACATCGCTCCCCGAGCGCCGGATCTCGGCGTGGCGCCGACTGACGTTCTGGTCGTTCAGCACCACCGTGCACTCCGGGAGCCGGCCGATCACGATCGGCTCCACCCCCAGCACGATACGGGACCCGTCAGGCAGAATCACGGACCCGGCCGCCACCCCGTCGGGACCCTCGACAACTTCACCTTTCACCGTGAACCGGCCCGCACGCAGCGTGTCGAGGCTGTGGAGGGCCACGGTGACGGGACCGACGAACTCGTAGCCTTCGGCCCGGGCGTGCTCACGCGCCGCGTCACCGAGCTCACGGGCCAGGGCGTCGGCGAAGGACTCGAACCGCTCGGCGTCCTTGGGCGAGAGCATGACGACGAAGGCGTTGGGGGCGATCAGGCCATGGACCCCCACCCGGCGGAGCAGGTCCATCTCGCGGGTGAGCCGCCGGGCGATCTCGACCGGGTGGAGCCCACCGCGCAAAGCCTTGGAGAAGGCGCCCTCCACGAAACGCTCGAGGCGCTGTTCGAAAGCCTGGAGTCCCATGGTGGATGCAGATCCTACCGGTGGCGTGTACGCCCGGCGCAGGTCGGGCCGGCTCGGCGGGCCGGGGCAGCCATGGCGCGCACCGCCCCTGAACTGCGGGAATCGCTCATTTGAGAGCCTGGGGGGTGGGGGCTCTTGCCTCAGGTCCCGGCGGTCCCGGCGAGGCGAAGTGGCCGGGGTTTCGTGTCACCAATCGGTATTGCACCGTCTGGTGACATAGCCGTCTCGGCCACCGTTGGCGGACGTTCACGCCGGGCCTCGAGGCGGATCGGCGAACACCAGCTCGGCCACCGCCAGAGCGGCGTCGTGATCCATGTGGGGAAGAACGTGTTGATAGGTGTCGGTGGTGACGGCCGTCGAGCTGTGACCCAGCCGGTCGGCCAGCACCCGGGGGGGCACCCCGGCCGCCAGGGCCAGAGTGGCGTGCAGGTGACGCAGGTCGTGGAGCCGGATCGGCGGTGCGTCGGTTGTCCGGACCAGTTTCGCAAACCACCGCGACACCCGCTCGGGGTGCAGCGGCCTCCCGTCACGGTGGGCGAACACGAGGTCGTCGTCGCCCTCGGCCCCGTCCGTCGCCAGTCGACCCTCCACGCAGTGACGTCGGTACTCGCCCAGGGCGTCGGCCAACTGCGGATCGATTCCGATCAGCCGCCGACCGCGTGCGGTCTTCGGTTCTCCGAAGACCAGGCGGTGGTCCACCGGCACCAGGCTGCGTCGAATGGCCACCGTTCCGGCTCCCAGATCGACGTCGGACCAGCGCAGGGCCAGCGCTTCCCCTCGACGGACACCGGTAAGGATGTAGAACAGCCACAGGGTGTAGTGACGGTCGCTGGCGGCGTCCTTGAGAAACAGGTGCAGTTGAGCCGGTGTCCAGACATTGATCTCGGGACGTCGCGCACGCGGAGGGTCGGCGGCGCCGGCCGGGTTCCGCGAGATCATCTGCCACCGCACCGCATCGCGCAACGCCCGGTGGAGCGTGGCATGAATCCGTCGCACGGTGGCCGGGCTGAGCACCGGGCGACCGTTCCAGCCCTGTTGGAGCTGGCCGTAGAAGCCGTTGATGGCGGGCGCCGTCACCTGCTCGAGTTCCACATGGCCGAATGCGGGCGCCAGGTAGCAGCGCACATGCATCTCGTAGGAGGAGTACGTCGTTGGCCGGAGCGCGCCCCTCACGGCGGGAAGCCACATGTCTCGTAGGAAGCTGGCGACGGTGACGGGTGGCGGCCCGGCGTCTGGCACAGAGACCTCCTTCTTTTCTTGCCGTCGGCGAAGTCCGCCGGCGCAGGGGAATGAAGGAGGCTCAACCGTCCTGTTCTCCTGGACGGAGCCTCGAGCCCGTCAGGAGTCGTGACGATTATGCCTGATCCGACACCGCCCGTACTCAGGGCCGTCCGGTGCTGGGTATTGGAGGCCGTCGGTATCGAAAGACGGTCAGCTGAACGTGATCGGGGCGGACTGCGGGGACAGGCGCCCCGGCCCGCCGGATCTCATGTATTTCTCAGGAGCATCATCATGGTCATGGAGTCGATCGGGGACTCGACGAACCCGAAGTGTGCGTAGAAGGTCTTGGCTTCCTCGTCCTTGGCGTGGATCAACAAGAGTCGGACCCCGACCGTCCCCGCCACCTCGATGGCTTTGAACATGAAGTGCTTGAGAAGGGCGGCACCGAGGCCTTTTCCCTTGTGTTTGCTGTCGACCGCCATCCGACCAAGGAGGATGGCGGGCAACTCCTCGGGCTGGTTGCGACCGAAACGTTTGGGGGCCGATGACCGAAGGACTGACGCCGTCGATGAAGCGTAGAACGCCACGACCCGACCGGTTTCGATCTCCGTGACAACCCACGTGCGACTAGTGCCGGAGGAGTGGTTGCCAAGCGCTCGGCGAACCAGCCAGTTGTTCAACGCCGGCTTACCGCAGTCGAATCCCCCCACAACATGATCACTGCGGAGTAACTGCGGACCGGCGTAGGTCACCGCGGGGGCGTGTCGAGCACTGAGGGATTCGAGAGAAGTTTCGTCATCGGCAACGGCAGCTCCGGCGGCGCCGACACCAACGCCTGCAGTTCGACCCACGCAGCGTCGTCAACCACGAAAACCCGCCGATCGGCCAAGTCCGTCTCAGCCGCCTCGACGGCATGTCGCAGCACATAGTCGCTGGCAGATTCTCCGCGGGCCTCCGCCGCCCGACGCAGGACGGCGTCCTGGGCAGGGGTCAGACGAAGGTTCAGACGTTCGGTCTTAGCAGCCACGTGGCCGATTGTACACCATTTGGCGTACAGAGGCACCAAGGGCCGACCTTGGCCATAAAACCTCCTTATTCAAGGTTGGTGTACAACCTTGAATAAGGACCTGGCTTCTTCACGGACCCTCGACCGCCCCGCCTGTGGTCCCGGCAACTCCGTCCCGGGGCAATCGCCTTTTGCGATCATGGCGCCCGGTCGTGACACCGCCCAGTCGCCTCGCTGACGACGCGAATGGGTCGAGTAGCGTGACCTCGTCATTCGGGCGAGTGGCGGAATTGGCAGACGCGCAGGATTCAGGTTCCTGTGTCCGAAAGGATGTGGGGGTTCAAGTCCCCCCTCGCCCACCCCATCTGACCAGGACTTTCTCCGCTGACGAGGACACCATTCCCGCGGCCCCGGCGGCTCCTGCTCACGCTTTGCTCACGGCCAGCGGCGGCAATCGGACGGAGGCGTGAGGTCGGTGCCGACCGGAGCGAGCTGTCCCCACTAACGGCTCTCGAGGTGCCGGGTCAGCTGCTCATAGACGAGTGACCCGACGGCTTCCAGGTCGCCGCTGTCGGGAGGGTCGGTGCCGGCCACATTGCGCAGCCAACGGGCCGAGCGGGTGGCGTTCGCCACCAGAAGGTCGTGGACGGCTCCCCGGCACCACAGGCCGAGACCGCCCGGCGCGCCGGCCAGAGCTCGGGCGATGTCATCCTCCCGATCGGCTCGCAGGAGCCGGTAGACGTCATAGGCGTCGCTCTCGCGTTTGTCGAGGGCCCGAGCTCGGCGTGCCGGGATGGACTGCAACTTGGCGGCCACCAATGCCGCCGGCGTGGCCAGTCGGAGGCGCTCGACGGCCACGACACCGGCCTGTCCACCGTCGCCGCCGACCACGGACAGCACCACCTCCTCGGCGGTGTCGGCCATCCACCAGTGGGCCAGGGCGAACATGCGTTGCCCGGTGCCGTCGGGCAGGGCAGCCAGATCCAATGTGGGAGCCACCTCTATGAGGTCCACCTTGGTACCGTTGGATAGAAGCACCCCTGTCGAGGTCTCTTCCCTGGCCACGCGGAGCAACGCCGCTTTGGCAGGCGGATCGACCTGGCGTGACAGCGTGTCGATGTCACCGGTCACCCGATGCGATTCAGAGAGTCGGGCCATGACGGCCAGACCTCCGATCAGGGCCCAGTCGGTCAGACCGGCGCGCGCCACTTCGGACAGGCTGGCCATGAGCGACGCTGTGACGCCGCCGGGATCCCCCGTCAGCACGATCGAGGTAGGTTCACCAGACACGTCGGAATCCATCGGGCACTTCGAATTCATCCAGGATTTCCCGGCCTCGGGCGCCTCCTTGGGCCAAGTCGAGGGCCACGAACAAGGGATGAACCACGGGCCACTCGATGTCCACGCCCCGCCGGGCCAGATCGAAACGCCGAGCCACGGCCAGCTGCATTGGCGCCACTGCCACCGTTGCCCGGCGGCCTTCGGGAGTACTGGCTTCCCCGTAGAGCTGGCGACAGATCCGTACCACGCGGCTGTCGGGCACGAAGAAGTCGGCGACGGCCGTTCCGCCGACCACGACCCTGGCCCCCCATCCCGCCGCCGCCAGATCGCCGCGCAGCGCCCACCCCGTCGACCGTTCCACGTCGCCCTCGAGGCCGAGTCCGAGTTGGGCCGTTCGCGCCGCATCGCCCGGAGCAGGGCACTCCCGGAGCCCCACGGCGCGGACCGAGGGACCCCACACTCCGGCCAGAGCCCAGAACAGTTCGGGCACAAGGGGCAAGGTCGTGCCCGGTTCGACGAGCGACTCCACCCGCAACGCCTGCAGGGCGGTCGACACCGAACTCGGGGCCCGGTCGATCTGTGACGCGATGCGGCGCACGCTCTGCGGTTCATCTCCGATGAGCAGGCACACCGCCACCTCCCGCCCCACCGCCGTCGCCAGCGCTTCGCGGGGACGCCGGCGCCCTTGGGACAGACCGTCGATCAAGGCGTCGACGCGCAGGGGGCCGGCCCACAGGCGCAGGCGCCCCCGACCCCGGTCGAAGTAACCCCACCCGTGCTGATCGAGGACCTCACGTACCGAGGCGGAGAGGTGGTCGACGACCAGAAGTCGGTAGGTCGTGTCCGAGGCGCCGCTTTCCATCAGCTGGAGTACACCCGCCGGGGAGGGGGCCTTCCTCACTTCCACCACGATGGCCACGTCCTGACCGGGCAGGTGGACGACCAGATCGCCGGCGCCGGACCTTCCCTGCTCCACGTCCAGGTCAAGACCGGACAGCGCCTCGGCCAGGTCGGCAAGGCCGGCCTTGTCCCCGTCGTGCGCCATGACCCTACGGTAGCAGGTCTGTACTGGTGTTCGGAATTTCCGAACACCAGGACAGTTGAGTCGCTGTTCGATAACAGACGAACGTCGAACACCTTCAATCCTTGCTGGAACCTCTCGTGCACCGGGGTGCGCGCTGTCTGCGTCGGGCTCGAGCTCGACCACGTCCCGAACCTTCACGCCAACCCCTGCTCGGTCGTTCGCACAGCCGGATCGGGGAAGACGAGCGCAGCCACCCGGCGCGCCGCGTCGTGGTCGAGGTCCGGAAGGACATGTTGATAGGTGTCGGTGGTGACCACCGTCGTGCTGTGGCCCAACCGGTCGGCCAACACACGTGGGGCCACCCCGGCCGCCAAGGCCAAAGTCGCATGCAAATGTCTCAGGTCGTGAAGACGGATTGGGGGTGCGCCCGTCTTTCGGACCAATTTGGCAAACCACCGAGAGACCCGCTCGGGATGGAGCGGCCTTCCGTCGGGGTGGGCGAAGACCAGATCTTGATCCTCATAGTCGACTCCCAAGCGCAGCCGTCCCTTGGCCTGCCCACGCCAGTGTTCGCCGAGAGCACTGACCAACGCGGGATCGAGTCCGATAAGGCGACGACCGCGGTCGGTCTTGGGTTCGCCAAAGACCAAACCGTGATTGACGGGGACGAGGCTTCGTCGGATAGCCGCTGTCCCGGCTTGCAGATCGACGTCGGACCAACGCAGGGCGAGAGCCTCCCCCCGACGGACGCCGGTCAGGATGTAGAAGAGCCACAGGGTGTAGTACCGGTCGCCGGCGGCGTCGGCCAGGAAGGTGTGGAGCTGAGCCGGCGTCCACACCTTCGTCTCCGGACGCCGGGCCCGGGGCGGGTCGGCGGCGCCGGCCTGGTTCCGCACGATCAGCTGCCATCGCACTGCGTCGCGCAGCGCGCGGTGCAGCGTGGCGTGAATCCGGCGCACGCTGGATGGACTGAGGGCGGCTCGACCGTTCCAACCCTTCAGGAGCTCGCCGTAGAAGGCGTTTATGGCGAGCGGACTGATCTGCGGCAGGCGGAGATGACCGAAGGCGGGCACCAGGTAGACCCGCACATGTATCTCGTAGGAGGAGTAGGTCGTGGGCCGAATCGTCCCTTTGGCGGCGGGGAGCCATCGATCTCTCAGGAAGTGTTCGACGGTGATGGCAGTCGGCTGGACGAAGGTGCCCTGCTGGAGAGAGTTGAGGGCGACATTGAGCGCTGCTTGGGCGTCCTTCTTGGTGGGGAATCCGCCCTTTGACGTCTGACGTCGCCGACCGGTTGCGTCATGGCCGATGTCGACGACGTAGGTCCAGGTTTCCCCCCGGCGATAGACGTGTCCCCGCACGGAGGCTCCTTCTGTCCCGGCCCGCGCCGAAGCGGGCACGCAGGTTGTCGAAGGAGGCTCCGTGAGCTTTCTCCTGATCGGCAGAGCCTCGAGCCCGACAGGACGGTTCTCTGAAGGAAGGTACTCCCCGGTCGTGACACACCGTGGGAAAGGGTCTTTATGCAGGAGCTTTAGAGTCTTTAGAGTCCTTTAGACATCGCCACTCACACCTGGCCCAGATGCGGCTTCGCTCGGGATCCTGTCGGTCTGGGCCCTCCCAGGCAGCGACGTGGCCTCGACCGCATGCCGTCGGCACCGCGCTCGACCTCCTATGGAGGTGCCCACGACCGACACGGCTGAGCTGTGGGCATTGATTCTGGCCGACCGGGATGATGGCACCAGAGTCCGAGCGCGGCTGGACCTTCGTCTGGCCCGGTCACTCATTGGGACCTCTATTGACCTGGCCTCTCTTTCGATATAGAAAGTAGCCATGAGTGGAGCGCTTCACGACGCCTTGGGAGCAGGGCCGCCGGCTGGCGTGGAGCAGGTCACGCTGTTCATTCCGAGCGTCGACCGTGACGGAGAACCGATCGATCAGGCCTATTGGACGGATCAGGCGATCACTACGTTCGGGACTCTGTTCCGGGGAGCGACCGCGTTCCCGCCCGGTCGGGGCGTCTGGCGTGACGATGAGCGAGGCGGCGTCTTGGTCTTCGACGACACCCAGATGGTCATCTCCTATGTGAGCGGGGAGATTCTTGGCGACGACGAGGTGCTGAAGCGCCTCCGAGGGTTCTTGTGTCGCATGGGACGCGAGGCCAACCAGGGCGAGGTCGGCATCGTCATCGACGGAAGCTACTTCGGGATTATCGAGTACGGAGACGGGGGTGAAACATGAAGCAGGAAGACAAGGGGAAGATCGCCAAGGCTCTTGGCGCGTCGCGCGTGGTCGAGGTCGGGCCTAAGAACATAGGCGGTCCTCTCGATCTGCTTGCACTGCGCGAGGAGTTCAACCAACGTTTGCGCTCGAGCGGCGGTCGGCCCACGGATCCCGCTTGGACGGTCACCCGACTTGTGCCGTTCAAGGAGGACAGCTGGACACGTCTCCAGGATCTCGCTACCGAGATCGGCGAATCGGGCCGTCGTGTGGGTCCGGCACAGGTGGCAGCTCTCCTCATCGAAAGCAGCTTGGAAGAACTCGAGGAGATGCAGTGGCAAGACACACTTGAGGCGACGCGATCCTCACCTCTGTTGTCTCAGCCGGAAGCTGCTGAAGCGGCGCAGGTCACTTATAACCAGTTGGACGATTGGGTTCAGCGCGGATGGATCGTTCCTGCCGGGAGGCGAGGGCACGAGCGGTCTTACGGCTCCGATGAGATCCTCCGGGCTCGTTGGCTCCGTTCCATCTCACAGACGACCGCGGACCTCGATGCACTGGCTCTTGCGGTGCGAGCTTCTGATATCTCGGCCCGGTATCTCGTTGTCACTGACGCCGAGCGGGTTGCGACTGTCCCCACCCGATCTCAGCTCTACCGTCTCCTCGAATCACCTGGTAGCCACCTCGTGATCGATCAACTTCCCGAACGTCGCAAGCTGTTCGGCCTACCCCCATTTCCGGGTGATCCCCATGACGAACTTCGGAATCGACACGCTGTTTGAAATCCCGGGTGGGGGTGTGGAAGGTCCTTTCGAGGATCCCGATCTTCACAGACGCGCCGACTTCCAGTCGCGGGCACCTCGGTCCGGAGCCGATTTCAAGGCAATGGCAATCAAACGGCTGAAAGACGCTGGCGCAACTGTCGAAAGGACCAACTTTCAGATCGAGGGATTCCCCGTAGACGCTCAGGCGTCCGGAAGTAATGGACGGCCATTTCTCATGCTTGCGCGTGGGACGCCCGACGAGCAGGATCGAGGTGCGCTGCGTCGAACTGACACGGTCGAGAAAGTCGGATACATGGCAATGCAGCTTGCCCGCAGACAAGACATCGCGATAATCCTGATCACCTCCGATTTACCAAGGCGCTCGACCAAGGCGGGCTTCTACCTCGCAGCACTCTCCGAAGACGTGTGGGACGTGGTCTCCTACCGCGGGGACTTCCGGGGATTCCGACGACTACAGGATCATTTCGCCGGACCAGTCGATTCCAATCCCCCAGCCGCTCCATGGAGGCGCTCCGAGAGGACCGATCCAACGCTGTTTGACATCGTGGGGGAGAACGTCAATTCGCCATTGATCCAAGCGAGGTCAACAGGCAGCGAACACCCCAACCCCGAAACAGGAGCTTCAGGGAGCGAGCTAGGGCCAACCGACCCAGCTTGATCTGCACTTTCGCGCCCTCGAACCGGAAGGCTGGTGACCGGGTGCGTGCTCACCATCTGCTAACGATCGTTCGGTGCTGGACCGATCGACGACGCGCTGGCCAGGCGAGTGGGCAGGAGTTTCCGCTGCTCAGCGGCCTTATGAACCTAGAAACGCAAACCCTAAGGCGTCAGCACCATTCAGGTTCCTGTGTCCGAAAGGATGTGGGGGTTCAAGTCCCCCCTCGCCCACCCACCCATACGTACCAGGACTTTCTTGGTTGTGACCGCCCGACTTCCCACGCCGTTCAGCTCGGATGCTAACGAGTTGCTAACCAGTGGCGACAGCGGTATTGCCGGCTCCCGGCCTCAATCGTGACGGCATCCGAGGCGAGCGTTCACCCATCGTGCAAGGATCGTTGCATGGGGTTGCTGACGAAGGGTCGAGCAGCGGGATATCTCCAAGGCAGGCCGGTCCCGCGCCTCGCCGGCGAGGCGATTGGGACGTTGGCCGACGCATGTGTGGCCGTCGAGGCCCAGTTCCGGGCCCTGCAGAGACGGCTCCTCGGGTCAGCAAGAACTCGTGAATCGCTGGCCTCTCAGAGGCTCCGTGGGGCCCACCCCGACGTTTACTCGTTGAAGCCGTTCGCCATGACCCCGGAACGCCAGAAGGCGATCGAAGTGGCTCTCGACCAACAACGTTCGTCGCGTATCTGAGTCCTTCCGCTGGACATGGAGTTCGTCGAACTCGGTCCACAGCACGAAGAGCATTTCCGCAACTTCTCGTGCGCACGATCCAACCAAACCTGGACCGAATCGTTCGACTACCTCATCCAGGCGAACCTAGCTGCAAGCCTCGAGTCCGGAGACGTCAACGCATTCGGAGTCTTCTCCAACGACGTCTTGCTGGGCCTTTTGATCTGGGCACCAGAGAGTGATTCGGCAAATTGGCAGTGCGTCATCCTGGCCGTCAGGCGCGGTCACTTCAGACACGGAATCGGGCGAAACCTCAAGGAAGAGCTCTTGAGGCGAGCACGGACGGCCGGGGTTCATCTCGTGAGTTCCCTCGTCCACCGCGACAACCACAGCATGATTGCCCTGAATAGGAAGCTTGGTGCGGTCGTGATACCAGATACCGAACCTGCCAACCTGGACCACTACATCTGCACGATCGAGATTCAGTCGAATCAATAGCGGGTCCGCTCGGTTTCTTGGAACTCTGGAGGCGCCTCGCTGGTCCGCGTAGTGTGCCAGCGTGGCACAACAACCCGTGTTCCAACTCCGTATTCGTCTCGAGGATATCGACCCGCCGGTATGGCGACGAATCCTGGTCCCCGGTGGGGCGAAACTGTCGAAGCTTCACGAAATCTTCCAGGCTGCCATGGGCTGGACGAACTCGCACCTGCACAGCTTTACCATCGACGGCAAGCTCTATGGGATGCAGTTCGACGACTATCCCGAAGACGAGCTGGACGAGACGGAGTGCACTGTCTCCTTTGCGTTGCGGGGCAGCCTGCGGCGCTTCTCCTATGAGTACGACTTCGGCGACTCGTGGACCCATGAGGTCGTGGTCGAAGACGTCTCCTGGGCTCCACACGTACTCAAACACGGGGTGTGCCTAGACGGAGGAGGGGCCTGTCCGCCCGAGGACGTGGGCGGCACGGGGGGCTATGGGGAGTTCCTGGCCGCCCTGGCCGATCCATTGCACGAGGAGCACGACAACTACCTGGTCTGGGTGGGCTACAAGTTCGACCCCGAAATGTTTAATGTCGCGGCGGCCAACGCCGCCCTCCAGCGAGTGCGCTGAGCAGAAGCGCAGGCCCTTGCAGCGGAGTGACCGCCGGTCCACCCCAAGCGCTCGACCAATCCCCCCCTTGACTCCTCTTGTCACTGAAATAGAGCAACAAATAATGCCCGATTAGTCCTGAAAGCCCCCCGTGGCGTTGCAGCTCTCTTCATGAGGATCCTTCGTGATCGCCCGCTCCGCTCGATCGCGGAATACCAATTGCGCCACTCGACGTGCGGCGTCGTGGTCCAGGTCGGGAAGGACATGTTGATACGTGTCGGTGGTGACCGCAGTAGTGCTGTGACCTAACCGGTCGGCCAACACCCGTGGGGCCACGCCGGCAGCCAAAGCCAATGTCGCATGCAGATGACGTAAATCATGAAGGCGTATGTGAGGAAGGCCAGTCGTGCCGACCAGCTTCGCGAACCACCGTGAGACTCGTTCAGGATGCGGCGGCGTCCCGTCCAGGTGGGCGAACACAAGGTCACCTTCCTCCACGGCCACGCCTGTCCGCAGGCGGTCGGTTGCCTGACGTCGCCAGTGCCAACTGGGAAGGCATTGCCAACTGCGAACCGAATGCCAGCAAGGCTGCCCGGGAGGTATAGGGTGTCCGTGGCCGTAGATAAGTACCCGGTTGTGCGTCGCCGGTCCGACAACGGCCGGTCTATATCGGCGGCCAGCGCGTGACCGCGAATGGCTGGCCCTGTCGACGCGTTCCTAAGGGCCTCACCGGATCCGGGCATTTCCGCCTGGTCAGGAGCCATCGTCTGGCGCTCCGGTTCCGGTGATACCGAGCCCCATTCCCGTTGCCAATTGAGCCGCGCTTGGGCACCCCCAACCCGGCATCACAAGTCTTCACGATCGGGCCTTTGGGGGCTCCACGGAGAGCGGTATGACTTCCGAGCGTAGACTTCTGACCGTGACCTTCGCAGTCGGAGCTGATGCCTACGACCGGTTTATGGGCCGCTATTCGGCGCCGCTCGCTCCTGTTTTCGCAGACTTCGCTTCGGTTGTCGAGGGACTGCATGTGCTCGACGTGGGATGCGGTCCCGGTGCCTTGACCGATGAGCTGGTGAAACGGGTAGGAACGGGAACCGTAGCGGCGGTCGATCCTTCCGAGGGAATTCCTGCGAGCGGTGCAAACCCGGAACTTCGCGATCGATGTGCAACGAGCAACCGCGGAACAGCTCCCATTTGAGAACCGGAGCTTCGACGCTACGTTGGCACAGCTCGTCGTACAATTCATGAAGCAACCCATCGTTGGTCTACGCGAGATGGCCCGGGTAACCCGCCGCGAGGGGGTCGTGGCGGCGTGTGTGTGGGATCATGATGGTGGCGGGGGACCACTCAGCCTCTTCTGGGATGCCGCACGCGAACTAGATCGTGACATCGAGGGCGAAGCGCAGCTCGCGGGAGTACGTGACGGTCACCTTGCACAGCTGTTCAGTGAAGCAGGGTTGACCTCGATCGTCGACACCGCTCTCTCGATCACGGTCACGCATCCAAGCTTCGACGACTGGTGGGAACCGTTCACGTTTGGAGTGGGCCCAGCGGGTAGTTACGTGGCCGGACTTGACGCCGCTAAGCAAATCCGGCTTCGCGATCAGTGCCGCGAGATGTTGCTCTCGGCACCGTTCACGGTGACGGCCCGAGCTTGGGCCGCCCGCGGGCTCGCCTAGTTGACAACCCGTCACGGCGGGAGCGGGTTTCTACGGAGGACTCGGCCACACCGTTGGCACGTTTCCAGCCCCACCGAAGGTGCCGATCTGTTGACACTTGCCCAAAGGCGACCGAGCGGTAACCGCGGCCGAGCAATTTCGGACGTTCAGAGCGGTCAAGTGCTGTCCCCGGCCCGCAGCAACACCGGCAGGGATGCGCACACTTAGCCGCTGCTCGCGATTGATAGCGCCCTCGTCCCGAGGTCTGGGCAATGTTCTTTGGGTCCGTCGATCTGCTCGGGGCGCGTTACCAACGCGGCCTGACACATAGGGGCCTAGATCCCTGGGACATACCCCAACCGGTGCTGACACCCCGGCCGGTATCGACAGACCGGGGTGCGTCGCTTCGTAGGCATCGAGCTTGATTGGGCGGCCCGCCGACGGCCGTCCGTCTGGCTCTTTGCTCGGCGTCCAGCCCTTCACGCTGGCTGGGGCCAGCTTGGTTCGGAGGGAGGTGTTCGCCAACCCAGGGCTGAGGCGTGGTCGATCAGAGTCCGGGTAGCGCGAATGACCATCGGCCGGGTGTCATCAGCGCGGTGAAGTAGTGCCCAGGTCCATAGGGGCACAGGGGATCGGACAGATCGGCGGGTCAATGTCGGCGGCATCGGCGCAACATGCCGCTTAGGCGAATCGAGCACCGGCCGCCCCAAGCGGGCCACATGCTCGAAGAATGCAGGCCCAGCAATGCCGCCGTCGTCGATGTTCGTTACTGACGCCCCGGTAGCGTTGGCGAAGGCAGAGGCGTAGCGGTTCCATGACCACCACGATGCTTCGTCAACATCGACGAGCACCGTGATCTCGGCTGCCGGCACACTCTTGTGACGAGTCGCCCGATGTATACGCGGCATGACGGCTTCCAGTGTCTCGTACCAGAAGAGGTGAGCGGCCAAGTTGTGTCGTTGGATGTCGGCCTCCTCAATCCACGCGATAGCGAGATCGAGGCTGCCCTCGGCCACCCGCGCCGCTTGTGTGTGTGAGGGTAGGACCCATTCGTCGACACGGACGCGAGGGTCGGTCATTGCAGCCGCCTCTTGGGGAAGCCAACTGACATAGCCCAGCCTAAGAGGTAACTCGCCAGCTCCGTTACGGGCCCGATCGAACGCACGCGCAGCGGCGTCCAACACCTCTCGAGCATCCGTCAGGAACTGGCTACCAGCGGGCGTCAGCTCGACGTGTCGGCGGTCGCGGACGAGGAGCTGTGTCCCAAGCTCACGTTCGAGATTCCGGATCTGCTGGGAGAGCGAAGGTCCAGCTAGGTGAAGCCGTTCTGCGGCCCGACCGAAATGCAGTTCCTCGGCAACCGCGACGAAGTAGGTCAGTTGCCGGAGCTCCACGCTGCAAATGGTACCTCTGACATGGGGTGATAGGCGGGGCCTACCAGAGGTTGGTCATAAGTCATGGACCCAGGACCAGCACCAGTGTTCACTCATCTTCAGGACATCTGCTTTGTCGGAGGGAGCACGAACTTGAGCTTCCGACGTAAGCGATGTCATCCGCATGACGACGGGTCGGAACCGTCCGAACAAAGGAAGGGATGAGGGCCATGAGCACAATCGCACCCCAGGTCAACATGAAGCTCGAAGTCCAAATCATCTCCGTGTCCGACGTCGACCGATCCAAGAAGTTCTACGAGCGAATGGGTTGGAGACTCGATGAGGACGTCGCCCCGCTCGACGGGCTCCGGATCGTCCAGTTCACACCCCCAGGCTCTGGCACCTCGATCACGTTCGGCGAGGGACTCATAGCGGCCGAGCCAGGATCGGCTGAGAGCGCGCTCATCGTTTCCGACATCGAGGGGGCCCATAGCGAACTCGTCGGCCGTGGCATTGACGTAAGTGACGTGTGGCACGGCCCGCCGTTCCCCCTGGAGGCGCGGCAACCCGGCCTCGACCCCGAGCGCGCCAGCTACGGGTCCTTCTTCTCATTCAACGATCCCGACGGCAACTTGTGGCTCGTCCAGGAGGTCACCACTCGGCGCCCAGGCCGGGAGCGATTGCCGACGCAACCGATTTCGCGCGCACCATGGCCGTCGCTGATGCAGCGGCCGGGGTCCACGCCCAAATGAAGGAGTGTCTCGGTGGAGTTTCTTGCCAACATGGTGACGAAGGTTCCAGAAGGGACGCCCGAATCTGAGGTGGACGACACCAAGGAGCGAGAGGCCATTCGTGCTGCCGAACTCGCCGCCCAAGGTCATCTGCTTCGTCTGTGGAGGCCTCCCCTTCTGGTAGGGGAATGGCGCACGCTTGGATTGTGGCGCGCCGACGACGAGAAACAGCTGCAAGACATCCTTGCCTCATTGCCCCTACACGCGTGGATGACCGTTGAGGTGACACCGCTGGTACCTCATCCCAATGATCCTGGTTCATCCATGGACTAGTGGTGGCCCAGTCCACCTGCGACGTCGCCGCCACTCGGCCCCGGGGCGGTCCACTCATCGGTAGCAGTGTGAGTATCCCCGCCGGGCTTAGAGGCCGCGTCCGGAATCTCGGGATATGCCGATGATCGCGCCCGACGCCGTGGGATACGACGCTCATCGAGGCCGGCTGCTCAGAAGGTCACTGAAGCCGGCCGATGCAGGAGGGCACCAAACCGACAAGGCGGTCCCTTCGTGATCCATCTCGCAGCCGCTCACGACCCTCTGGCCCCGCCTCAAATTGGCTTGATTGTGGCTCTACGCAGGGACAATATGCCACCTGCAGAGATAAAGAGTGCTAACTGCCACTACCTTCACGGCAGAGACCCCGCCGAAACCCCGCCTTCAGACCGGGTCGCCGCAGTGCTTCATATAGCCCAAGCACGGAGAGTTGCTGCGGTAAGTCATCGTTACCGTGTCTCTCGAACCACCGCCATGAGACTGACATCACCCCACTGCGAGTCAGTGCCGTCGTCGACCCCATTTGTCGAGGTTGTATAGATACTTCTCTATAGCTATGAACTCAGACTCTTGCCTCGTCTATTCGGCGGAGCTCTCGTCGACATCGACGTGGTACCCGATCCGCCGCCTCGGACGATCTGGCCACTGATCTGGCCGCCTCTTCACCGAGCCGGGCGAGGTGGCCCGTAACCAGGACACAGGATAAGTACTCCTGCGTCCGAAAGGATGCTGAGGATCAATTCCTTTTTGCTCACCCACCCATCGAGCGACCCAACCAACCCACCCATACCTACCAGGGGACTTCTTGTTGCGATCGGCTCGACGGACGGACAGGGGGTACGACCAGCTCCGATCACCTCTTGATCGGCACTGATCACCGCTGAGACGCGCCCGAGACGGACCGGTCATCGTCGGCCGGCGTTACTCCTTGGGCCGCCGCCCCAGCAACCGGAGAAGGAACAGTCCCGCCCGCCCGGGCTGGCCCCGATGTTTGCCATCGGAACCGTGACCGAATCGGCCGTCTCGGACACCAAACTGGGTCGAGCCAGTCAGACCCGGCAGCGACAGCTCGTTGGGTTCCTCGAACTCCGGCACCTTGTCCAACCGATGCCTCCGTTTGCGTGGCTTGTTCCCGGATTCGCCCACGTCTTCATCATGCCCGAAGAACGGCCGCGCTTCCCGGCCGACAAGCTGGGCGACTGCCGGTGAGCCAAGATCGGCGATTGGGCGATCGTCGAGCGTTCGTTGACAAAGGGGATCCGTTGTCGCCCATCGTCGCCACCAATTCCGTCGTCCCGTTGCCAGGCCGGAGCCGGAGAATCGCCCCAAGAGCGCCTGGTGGTCGGCCGTTCATCGGTCGAGCAGCCACTCGACGTTGCCCCGGTAGAGCCCTTCGGTGGTCTGGTCGAGGGGCGGCCCTCCTGCTGCCTGAAAGTCCTCCAACGGATGGGCCAGTCCCTCGGCGTGCGGATAATCGCTGCCGAACATGAACAGATCCCCGACGGTGTCGGTCAATCGCCCCGGCCTCTCGAACCCGAACGTCGCGATCCGTACCTGGCGTCGCAGGTAGTCGCTCGGGGCGAGGGGCAGGCGATCGGGTGCCAGCCCGTTGTACGCGGCGTGGAAGCGGTAGCTGGCATCGAGGGCGGGGAGGAACTGGGCAAACCACGAGGATGTGAACTCCACGAGACCCACCCGGAGTTCAGGATGTCGTTCGAGCACGCCGCCGACACTCAAGTCCTGGAGGGCGAGCATCGGAGTCACCGAGATGGACAGGGACATCAGGAGGGGCTCGACCGGGTTGGCGTCGCCTTCGTACCAGGCGTCACCGAACGGACGGGCACCGTCGGAGATGTGGAACATGATTGCGATCCCGCTGCGTTCGAACGCTGACCAACAGCGGTCCAGGTCAGGATGGGAGAAAGGCTGCCCGTCCACCGGGCCGATCGGAACCATGGCCGCCTCGATGCCTCCCTCAGCGAGGACCGCGAGCTGCCCCTCGAGCCAGACGGGGTCGCGCAGCGAGACGTGGCCTACCGGTCGCAGACGACCGGCGCCGGCCGGTCGTAGGCCTTCCACCGCCCACCGGTTCCAGGCCTCCATGTTGGCCAGTTGTGCCGTGGGCTGGTCTTCGAGGGCCCGGACCCAGAACAGTCCGAAGTTGGGGAACACGACAGCCTGGTCGATCCCTTGACGATCCAGGAATGCGGCGCGCGCTGCGGGGTCGACGTCGTGGTCCGCCACCGCCTCCTCGAAGCGGGCCGGCGCCGGATCTCCTCGACGCTGGTGGGCGCGGTATGCCCCCATCGCCGGCACGTCCCCGGGCACTGGGGCCTCCGCCAGGTGGATGCGCCGACCGTCAGGAGCGGTAAGCCAGGCGTAGCCCAACTCGTCGTCAGCGATCCGCAAGGCGAGGTCCTTGCGACTCGCGGGCAGGTGGTCGGCCCACAATGTTCGGGTTTCGAGCAGGTGGGTATCGGCATCGATCACTTTCACGTATCAAAGCGTAGGCCGCCGGACTGAAACCCCGCTCCTGGGCAAGAGTTCATTCATCATCCAGGTGGGCATCGGACTTTGCGTGCCCACTTCGCCCACGCCGACTTTCAGTGCTGGGGCCACCGCCATCGACGGCGGCGATCCGAATACCGAGTTGTGTCTATCCTCAGCGACCGTGACCAGCTTGGTAGCGGGTCCGGCTGGCGTCGTTGTCGGCAGCCTCGATGCGTGACTGCACGTCGCTCAACTGTGCTCGCTGCTCGCGCCGGCGCGGGTCGGGTGCGACTTCTTCGCCGGGCCGGGCCGGTAGCGCGAAGCTCGAATAGACGACCTTGCGAGGCCGGTCGACGGGCGGGTGGGCGCGGTGGAGCGTGTCCGAGCAGTGGACGGTCACATCACCGGTCCGTGTTTCCAGGATCATCGGCTGCAGATCGAGTCGACGGTCCCGGCCGGTGGCCATGGTATTGGCGCGATGGCTTCCCGGGATAACGCCCAACGCACCGCTCGTGCGGTCGGCCCCGGTCACCGAGATTCCGGTGGTGAGCCCGTTGCAGATGTAGGAATGTCCACCCTGGCCACAGTCCTTGTGCCACGGTAGATCGGACAGGCCCCGGACGATGCCGAGCGGCTTGACGAGACCCTCGGCATTACCGGTATGGACATGGCCGTCGCCGGTCAACTCACCAAGCATCCGGTAACGCCCACGGTCGAGCAGCGCGCGCAAGGCCTCCGACTTCTCGTAGAAGAAGAGAACCCGGACGGCGTGGTCCTGGCCGGCGTCGTCGGTGGCCCACCACGACGCACCGTCGTCGGGAGCGGCCCGCGCCATCCACTCGTCGACATCGGCACCGAGCGTCGCCATTTCCGCCACACCGAAGACGTCTCGGAGATGGAGGAATCCGGCCTGCTCGAGAAAGTGGGCCATCTCCCTCGGGTCGTCGTCCGCAGTGAAGGCGCGGCCAAGATCGAGCTCGTTGCCGTCGACGTCGACCATGGTCACGTCACCGGCTTCGTGCACCTTGCGGCCGTCGAGCAGTGCCCGCAGGACGGGTTCCCAGCTGATCCAGTCGGTGATATCGCCGGCGCTGATCTTGACCCGGGAGGTCATAGCCAGACCCATGGTCGACTGCCGGTCCTGGAGCAGGTCGGACACGGCGTCGGACGCAAGATGCGCGACCACGTCCGCAGCGTCGATGTCCGAGACGAGCCGCAGGGTCCCCGAATCGGCGGACAGCGTGATGGTCCGCCCATCCACGTCGAAGCCCAGCGACGAAAGCCCCAGGTACGAGCATCCCCGACCCGCCAGACCGCCATGCACCGCCAGGGCTTCAGGGAGTACGGCGTCGAACATCTCGTCGCGCTCGAGCGAACGGACATCTTTGACCGATCGTGTGCGGACATCGACCGACATGTACCGCAGGTTAGTCGGGACCGTCTGCGCAGACCCCGGCGGCCGTTGTGCCGGCTGCTCGGCTATGGATCAAAACGCTGGCCCACGAGCCGCTCGCTCAGCTCCCACAACGCCAGCGCATGCTCGTCGTCGAGGAGATACGGCCGGAAACCGTTGGCGCCGGGATCCGCCCCGAGCACCCCGACGCCACAGTCGGCCAGGTAGGCGCCATTGTGGTCCGCCAGATCCGCGGTGGTGGCGGCCCACACCTGCGTGGCCGCGCCAGCCTCGACGGACTTGAACTGGAGACCGTGAGGCTCCCCGGTGCTGCCCGCTGAGGCCGAACGACGACGGGCGAACTCGACCATGTCGTGCATGAGGTCATCGGTGAGGTGCCGGCCGAGATCAGTGGCGATCACACCCGGATGGACGGCGAAGGACAACAATCCCGTAGCTCCCGCCCGCCGAGCCAGCTCGCGGGCGAACAGCGCGTTGGCCGTCTTGGCTTGCCCATAGGCGACCCACGCTGAGTACTCGGTCCGTTCGAAATTGGGGTCCTTCAGGTCGACGTCGGCGCGACTGTGACCGGCCGAAGTGAGGGTCACCACACGCGGATGGGCTCCCGCCTGCAATGCCGGGTAGAGCAAGGCCGTCAACAGGAAATGGCCGAGGTGATTGGTACCGAACTGCGTCTCGAATCCGTCCACGGTCCTTCCCATAGGACACGCCATCACCCCGGCGTTGTTGACAAGGACATCGAGTGTCGGGTGACCGGCCCGATAGGACGAGGCGAAGGCACGGATGCTTTCCAGATCACCCAGGTCGGCCACGCCGGCCTCGAGGTCGGCCCCGGGCACCATCGCTGCGACCTCGGCCACCGCCCCCTCGGCCCGCTCGGGACTCCGGGCCACCAAGGCACCATGGGCGGCCAAAGCCCGCGCGCTCTCCCGACCCAGTCCGCTGGCGGCGCCGGTGATGACGAACCGGCGCCCGGTGAGGTCCATCCCTTCGAGGACTTCGTCCGTGGTGGTGCCCCGGCCGAACCCGTTCGTCATTCCGCTCCCCCTGTCACCTCGACGACTGCTCGACGACGGGGCGCGGCCCGTCTGCCTGACGATTGCGCCGCGTGTCCTCATCGGGTGCATCCTCCCCCTCGCTGCAGCCTCGGTACGAGGAATCTAGCCCTCGGCGGCGTCACGCCGGAGGGGCCCGATCACGTGTTCGCCGAAGGCGGCCAGCGTCTCGGGCGGGGCGAAGTCGCTGAACCACGTATAGACGCGCTCGACACCCCGCCGGCCAAGGGCGCCGAAGTGAGCGACGAGCTCGGCGCCGCCACCGACGACGGGCTCGGTGAAACCGAAACGGCGCTGGGCCTGGGCGGTCAGAGCCTGGCTATCTCCGCCGGCCGGCACCAGCCCCACCACCTCCTGGATCGACACGCGGGCCCGGCCGATCTCACTTCGACGAGCCTCGACCTGATCGAGGACACCGGCGTGGACGTTCCACCAGTCGGCAAACTCCCGGACCATGGCCAGGGTCCGTCGTCCCGTGCCACCGATGACGATCGGGATGTGGCTCCGCGGTACTGGCACCTGACGGGCGCCGCGAAGGGTATGGAATCGACCATCGAAGTCCACCACTTCGCCGGACCACAGCGCCTGCAGGACCTGGAGCGTCTCGCGCAACCTCTCGGCACGATCGGCCGGTTCGACCGTCTCCATGCCAAAGGTCCGCAGCTCCCCAGTCACCGAGCCCCACCCGATACCCAACTCGAAACGTCCGCCCGACGCGTGTTCGAGCGAGACCGCCTCACGGGCCAGCACGGCCGGGTGGCGGAAGCCGTCGCACAACACCAGCGAGCCCACGGCCAGCCGACGGGTGTGGGCGGCCAGCCACGTCGCCGTGGTCATGGCATCGAACATCGGTTGGTCCTCCGCCTGCGGCGGCGCCAGATGGTCCATGCCGGCGACACCGGTGAAGCCCGCCGCCTCGGCTGCCCGAGCTCGGTCGACGAGCTCCTCGAAGGACAGCCGGATCTGCGGAAGATAGAGGAAGAATTCCATCGCCTCTGGACTCAGTCAGAAATGGCGCGGCGTTCAGAAGCGGTAGATGTATGCGGCTCCGTGATAGTCGTCCGCCTCCCACGCCCCGGTGATGACGGTGTCCCCGGTCATTCCCAGGGTCTCCCCGTAGCCGTCGTAGCCGGCACTGTTCGGATCACCCGGTTGGAAGGTCGGCTGTGAGGGCCAGTCCTCCGACCCCTCGACATACACGTATAGCGCGGTTGGCCCAATGTAGCCCCCGGGTGCGCCGACCACCGACATCGAGCCGTTAGTCGCCACCGTGTACCCGAAGTAGTGCTGGGGGTCCTCCTCGGCGTTAGCGCGACCCAGAACGACGGTGGGCGTGGTGGGCCACCCCGTCGGGGTTTTCTCGTATTGGTAGGCAGCACCGGGATAGTCGGGGTTAGGAGCACCGCGGGCACCGACGACGAGGGTGTGGCCTGAGAGGGCCACGGCGGAGCCGAATCCGTCATAGTCCGTCGCCAGTGGATCGTCGAGAGTGACGGTGGGATCGGTCGGCCACCCGTGTTTTCCGGCGATATAGAGGAAGGCCGACCCCGGGGAAGCCACCGGCCTCTGAGTTCCGTCCGCCCCCACCGCCAGGGTGCGGCCGGCCAAGGCCACCGATATTCCGTAGTCATTCACGTCCGTGGGGGTCGGGTCCGTGAACACGGCCGTGGGTATCGTCGGCCAACGGCCCCCCGTCTGTGAGTACAGGTAGGTGTCACCCGTCCCGCCGTCTTCCCGGGGTGCGCCCACGACCACATTTCCACCCGAGACCGCCACCGACCAGCCGAACCCGTCTTTGTTGTCAGCCCCCGGATCGGGGAGGGATACCGTCGGACTCGTCGGCCACCCGTCGGCGCCCTTCACGTAGATGTAGGCCGCCCCGGGCGGAGCCTGGCCATCGCCCGAGATGCCATACGCACCGACGACGATGATCGAACCGGAGACGGCCACCGCGTTCCCGAAGTAGGGAACGTCGTCGGGATTGTCCAGGGTGACGGCCGGCGTCGTCGACCAACCCAATGCGCCGCGCTCGAAGATGTACGTCTTTCCATAGCCGGTGGAGCCCGGTGCCCCCACCACCGCGATCGAACCGGAGATGGCCGTCGCGTACCCGAACTGATCGAAGTAGGTGTCACCGGGATCCTCGAGCGTGGCCAGCAATTTCCCGGCGTCTCTCGAGTGCGCACCCGCCGACATCAGACGGGCTCCAGTCGTTCCCGTGGCGCCCACCATGATCACCAACCATCCGAGAACCATCGCCGACGCCGATACGAACCGACCGTGCATAACAACCCCCAGTGGCACAGGTCCCGGCCACCCCGCTCATGAGCCCATCCCCCTCGGGCTGCGCTTGACCTGATATTCCTCAGTTTACTATCACTGATAGTCATATGGACGCTGCACACCGTGACCTGAGCAGGCACAGGTGACGCTCGCCTGACAGCACATCAGAAGTGGTGTATGTACTCGGCATTAGCAGGGAAGAGCCGTCGACCATGCAGCGAAGACACACGACATACACACCACCCCCGGCCAGACAACAATTGTTATGTCCTGGGACGTGGTCGACGCTGCCCCCAGCCCACTACCACCACTTTTCGTGCTTGATTGCGCTATTTGTAATTCTTAACGCGGGAATTCCAATGGCGGTTGACTGCTATGACGGTGGCCCTCAAGGCTCCAGTCGGCGGCGCGAGCAGCACTCTTAATCAATTGCATTAATACCTCTACCCCGGTTACGAACGTGAACGGAGTGGCAACTTCCACTCCTATCCCGGGCCAGGGAAAAGGGGCACCCACGTCGGGCTAACCGCTCGGTATCAGCCGACGGGACGAAGACTGGACGCTTTGCTCAGCCGGCGTCCAAGAGGGACCGCATTCGTCCCGGAAGTATCGGATGGTGTCGGGTGCAATATTGCACTTGATCATCGTGGCGATATCGGATGGCCTGGGTGCTTTCGACAGTCTGTCCGAGGACGAAGAACCGGTCGCGTGTCACCAATCCGACCCCATACCAACACAGGAGATGCGCCGAGTCCGAAGCATGGTACTTAGGCATGGCCATATCGCTTCCTCCCGTAATCGCGCGATTGGAGAGATCAACTCAGTCCTGATGTGCGTGTCTCAAGCAGAGGCGAGATCGTCAAGGCTCCATCGCACTCTTTGGCTGTCGGGTATATCTCGCTTGGCTTCGTAAAGTTCGAGCGCTCGCTGTAGCGAATCTCGAGCGTCTTCAGGTCGATCGGCCAAGAGCTGGACCTCAGCCTGCCCCTTGTACATGTCTCCGATCCATTGATATTGATCGCCACGCTCCATCCATTCCACGGCCTCAGCCGCCAACGAGAGGGCCCGGCTGAAGTCCCCGTTCCTTGCAACGACCCGAGCCATCACGATGCGCCACAGAGCCTGGGAGACAACGTCTTCCTCGAGAGTCAGGCTCCGCCCCATGTTGGCCAGCTCCGCCGCTGCCGCGGTATCACCTCGACGCAGGTGGATCTCCGCGAGCATGGGCGCCACGGTCGAGAGATAGGACCGCTCGCCGCTTCGCTCGAGCTCGTTAAACATGAACAGAAGGTGACGCTCCGCGGCTTCGTCATCACCGAGAACCAACTCGGTGATGGCAGAGCAAATGGCCAGATGAAGAAGGTGCATAGTGACATGTATCTCTTCGAATACGGAGCGGGCATCGGCCAACGCGGCGTGCGCCTCGGCCGGCCGGTCGCCAAGGGCGAGCAGTACTCCTTCGACCATCCGCCGAGTTCCGTACGCGGCTCGGGTGGTAGCACCGGACAGCGCATCCCGACGTACAAGCTCGAGCATCTCATCGGCCGGGTGCGGCCCATAGAACATCCCAGCGTATCGAAAGGCCCGCGCCTCCTCGACCATGTGATGATCGCCACAACGTGACGCGTGGTACATCACTTTCTCGCATATCTCCATCATCGGTTCCCATCGGGCTCCGATATTCAGCTGTTTGCGCTGTGCGGCGTAGGCATACGCCAGTCCTTCGTCGTCACCGGTGGATTCGAAGTAACCCACGGCCTCAGCTGCAGCCGCATCGATCTCGGCCATGGCGAGATCGCTTGCGGTGTGCGTGGCCACATCGAGCCACGCCAGTCGAGCTCGCAGGAACAAACCCCGATCGCCGCAATCTTCGGCCTCGCCGAGTACCGCGTCGAGTGTGTCGCGGGCGCGGGCGAACTCCTGTGCTCGGAAGAGAGCTACGCCATGACGCCATCTCAGATCCAATCCGGCCACAGTGCCTGCGACCAGTTCGGCCGCCCGGGCGTAGAGAGCGGAGGCGGACGTGAGGTCCGTGGCCATGAGCCGCCAGGCCACCGCGGCCAGGCGCTTCGCCGCCTCCTGGGCCAGTGCCCCGTCGTCGATCTCGCCCATGTCCCGGCGCAGGACCACAGCCTCCGACAGGTGATGTCCTACGAATTCGTCGGCTTCGCCGGCCACTGCGTCAGAGCGCTTGTCGAGCCAGCGGGCCAATCGCTCATGGAGATCGGCCCGGCGCAGTTTGGGCAGGGCTTGGTAGGCGGAATCGCGCACCAGGGTGTGGGAAAACGCAAATCCTTCCTCGCCGGGGATGTCGCTTCGCTCCGAGCGGACCATTTCCTTCCGGGCCAGCGAGCGCAGGTAACCGGCCACTGCCCGGGGTTCGAGTGCCGTCAGTTCGACCACCGCCCCGGCGTAAAAGAGCTGGCCCACGACGGCGGCGGCGTCGAGTACCTGGCGCTCACCGGCCACCAGGCGCTCGAGGCGTGCTGCCAGCAATGCGCCGATGGTCGGGGGGACGGTTACCGAGCCCAGGTCCCCCGACACCTGCCACCCCTCGGTTGCGTGCACCAGTAACCCGTCGTCGACCAGCATGGCCAGCAGTTGCTCGACGAACAAAGGGGTCCCCCCCGCGCTCGACACGACCCGGTCGAGCGCCTCGACCGGCAGGCCGGCTCCGCCCAGGAGCTCCTCCACGAGCTGCGTGGACTCTCCGGCCGACAGGGGCTTGAGCAAGACGTTGGTGACGTTCAGCTTCCCCCCACCCCAGGTGGGGTGGTCATCGAGGAACTCTGGACGGGCCAGGCACAGCACGACCAGAGCCGCATCGCGAGTCCAGTCGACGAGGTCCTCGACGACGGACAGAAAAGCTGGCTCGGCCCATTGGATATCGTCGACCACCCAGATGACCGGTTCTGAGCCAGCCAGAGCCTCGAGGTAGCGCCGGACGGCCCACTGGATCTCCTCGATGGCCGCCGACGTCCCCCCCAGGCCGGCGAGGGGGGCCAGGAGTTCCGTGACCTGTGCGGCATCGGCATCGCCCCCGAACACGTCGGCCAGGCGCTCCCGGCCTTCGTCGTCAGCCTCGGTCCCACTGAAGCCTGCGGACGCTCGCAACATCTCGAGGAGAGGCCACAGTGATGTGCCATCCCCGTAGGAGAGGCATCGACTCCGGATCACGCGGACACTCGGGGCATGGGTGGTCAGGAATTCTTCGGTGAGTCGGGTCTTTCCCACCCCCGCCGCGCCGAACACAGTGAACAGTTGACAGGTGCGGTCTGCCTCGGCGCGCTCGAAGCACTGGCCCAGCATCGCCAGCTCCCGGTCCCGACCCACGAGCCGGGCCCGCATCATGGTGTCGATATGAGGTGCCTCGGTGACTCCGGCCACCGACAGCACACGCCATGCTGGCACGGTCTCTTGCTTCCCCTTGAGCTCGAGCGGTGCCATCGGATCTGCCTCGACCCACTCCCGCACCAGACGCCAGGTCGCCTCGCCCACGAGAACTTCGCCGGCCCCGGCGGCTTGTTCGAGTCGGGCGGCCACATTCACGGCATCGCCCACCGTATGCTCGGCTGCGCCGCTCACGAGCACTTCGCCAGTGTTGACCCCGATACGTAAAGCCAACTCGACGCCCCAACGCTGGGACAGCTCCGGATTGAGCGCGGCCAGGTCGCGTTGCATGTCGAACGCGGCCCGCACCGCCCGAAGGGCGTCGTCCTCCCGGATCACCGGGACTCCGAAGAAGGCGACGACAGCGTCGCCGATGAACTTCTCAACCGTCCCACCGTGGCGCTCGAGGGCGGCTCGCATCACAGCGAAATAGCGCTCCAGCAGTGCCCGAAGGTTCTCGGGGTCGGTGCGTTCGCCCAGGCTGGTCGATCCCACCAGGTCGCAGAATAGGGCCGTGACCGTCTTGCGGACGTCGTCCGTGCTCTCGCTCGGCACTTTGGCGCCGCACTCCGCGCAGAATTTCGCCGTCTCACCGATCGCCGACCCACACCCTGCACAAACCACCGCCATCTCCGGAATTCTACCGGTCTGGCCTTGTCCGATCAGGTGGTCGTTCTCTCCACAGTCTGGCATCCGCGACTTGTCTCGCTTAACACTTGTAGCCGCCGTTTGCGTTGGTCGATGGCGAGACGTATTCGACCACTCGAACCGGAAGTGTCTGGGGCGACGCACACTCAGACTTGCTGCCGGGGTAGGTCGACCGGACGTCGGGGTACTCGATCTCCCTGCATCCATCCCGAGCGTCCCCGCCACTGCCTGAAGGATGGATCGCAAGTCCGACTCGTAGCCGGTCCATAATCCTTGCGGACGCCGATTCCGGGCAAGCGCAGCCCCTTCCGGCAGGCCATCTCGTGAGGATCTATCGTGCCCCGATGGTGGTCGACGCCGACAACGTGGCCTCAGGTCTCGCCTCCGTGTGGGAGCATCTGGTGGCCGCCATTCCCGTTGGCTGGACCCGCCGAGAGAGCGGTGTAATCGCCGCCGTGACCGGTGTACCTCTAGCCACGCTCAACGGTGTGTGGCCAGAGCGGTTGGAACTCGATGAGGTAGCCGTATCCGCACTCTTGGACGAGATCGCGAACTCGGGTCTGCCCTACTGTGTCCAGCTGCGCCCTGGCAACAATCGGCGGCTCGCTTCTATGGCTGCCCGTAGAGGCATGAACAGAGAAGATCAGGTTCCTCTGATGGTTCTGACAGACGATTCTCGCCTGAACGACGCTCAGGAGGTCAAGAACCTACAGATCAGGGAGCTCGCGCCCGAGGAGGCGCTGCTGCACGCGAGGATCGCAGCAAGAGGCTTTGAAGCCCCCGAGGAGCCGTTTGTTCAACTCATGACGCCAGCCGTGCTGCGACAACCAGGGGTCCGCTGCTATGTGGGTGAAATCGACAGGAATCCGGTCACCACTGGCCTGGGAGTCACCCTTGAAACTTCGGTTGGCATCTTCAACATCGCCACGCCGCCAGGGCACCGCGGCCAGGGCTTTGGAGCGGCGGTAACCGCACGGGCGGTGACCGACGGATTGAACAATGGCGCAAGGTGGTCATATCTGCAGTCGAGTTCGGCCGGTTATGAAATCTATAAACGCCTCGGCTTCCTCACTCTTGAACGTTGGGACTGCTGGACCGCTTCTCCCTAGACACTTGCGCGAAAGAGATCGAGTGATGGGCGAAAACAGACGCCCGGCGTGACACGTTATGGGTTGAACCCTCCCGTATTGGCGCTGCAAGGATCGAAATGGACCAGGCTGCATGTGCCTACCCCTGGCGAGGGCGTGCGGCGGGTTCAGCTCTGAGGTGTGGCGCTGATATCGACAAACGCTCGGAGCGATATCGGGTGCATTGATCTTGTTAGCGGTTCCGCGTTCGGCGATGGACATGCAGATTTCTGTCGACGAGGGGGCGCCAGCGCCGGAAGGGGTCGAGTTCGGGCTTGCGGCTGCTCGGGTGATACGACATTGGCCGGCGCTTCGTCGGACGGCATCGGAAGAGGCCCAGCCGTTCCATCTCGCAGCCGCTTTTGGTCTACTCGCCGCCCCTCAAATTGGCCTAATTGCGCCTCTCAGCAGGGACAATACGTCACCTGCAGAGATGAAAAGTGCTAACTACGACTTCATTCACAGCCGCACGATGACCGAACTTCTCATCGACGTGCACCTTTGAGGATTTCGATCAGATCACCGGAGGGAGCGTTTGTTATCTCGCCGGGGCGGTTCCAAAGAGGCGTCCCCTCGGGCAGGTGCGTGTACAGGCTCATCGCCACCGATAACGTGCGATCCGCGGCCGAACTCCATTTCGATTCGACGGCGATCTTCCGCACCTCAGATCTACGAGATCGCATCCGATCGCTCCAGTGCATCAAGGGAACCGGACCCGGTATCCGGTCCGATTTGTGACCGTTGCAGGCAGCGTGCGCTATCACCAGGTTCTCAATGGCATCGTTTGGCCATCGGGCCCAGGGGATGAAGTGATCGATCGCTGAACGCTCCACGCCTAGCGAGATATCGCAATAGAAGCATGTATCCGATTGCAACTCGCTCAAACCTCGACGCAAGACCAGTGGAAATGTGGACCGTTCCGTCCCAAAGAGATGCCGTCGCAACTCGTCTTCGACTGGCGTAAGTCCGTTTAGCTCGGCAACCATTCGGACCCAGTGGGTCTCCGCGAGAGGACGAATCAGAGGCGCGAGACGGACAAGTTGGGCCGGCGCTCCCGATTGGAAGCAGACGGCACCATCTCCCAGTTGATGCAGATGGCGTAAGGTCACCCGTTCAGTCCACTCAACCTCGTAGATGAAGGGCTGGGGGACGCCATCGATGACCTGCAGCCGCAAGATTGGATACCGTGCGACGGTCAATTCAACTTGGTCAAGGACACGCTCTGCTGCCTCAGGCGCGGCGCGACACGCCGAATCCCACGAAGTGGCTAAGGGCGCCGCGGATTGGAGTCCGGTCAAGGCACTCAGTATGGAGGCGGACTTGTTCGTGATTTGGCGCAACTGAATCGCTTCTTCGGTCACTTGGAACGGACGGAGCTGGCGCCAATACACCCGTGCCACCACTTCTGCAATGGCCCGCGTGCTCAGGGCGAACCGCCCATTTCCCGGGGAGGCTCCCGCCTCGGCACAGCATTCCGTGAGCGCGACGAGCAGAGCCAACTTGTACGTCGCCGTGCGGCGACCCTCGTCAATCACAGCCAGCAGTCGCTCGGCAAAGCCAGACGTCTCGTCACGACTACCGGAGGCAGATTTGTCAGTGTTCGACATGGCTGGCCGTCAGGAGCACTTCGTACAGCCGAGCACCCAGAGTTTGATCCACGCGGCAAGAGCCTGGCTGACTTCGTCGTGTCTTGTCGGGAGTCCGAACTACAGGGGCTGCCACATGAGAGTGCCATCGCGGCCCACCAACACAGAATATTGGCGTATTTATAGATCCTTTGGTAGATATGTCTAAAATCGCTAGACTCGTCGTGTGGACCCGGTTTCGGAACCCCTACAGCCCCGGCGCCGGGACCCGGCCGCCGGCTCTGGTGGGGCGGGAACGGGAGATCGAGGCCATGGACATCGCCCTCCAGCGTCTCCGGCTCGGCCGCGACGGCCGCTCGGCCATGCTCACCGGTCTCCGCGGGGTAGGGAAGACGGTCCTCCTGAACGAGTTCGAGCAGCTGGCCCAGGGCCGGGGCTACTTCCACGAGCACGTCGAGGTCAACGAGGACGGGGACCTCCCCGTCCGGCTGGCCTCGGCCTTCCGCCGGGTCCTGTTGGCCATGGACGCCCGGCGCCGGATCGGCGAGCGGGTCCGCCGGGCCCTCGGTGTCCTGAAGGCCTTCTCTATTCGCCTCCCGAACGGACCGGAGCTGTCCATCGACGTCGACGCCGTCTCCGGGCCGGCCGACTCCGGCGATCTGGCCACCGACCTGGCCGGTCTCTTCACCGAGCTGGGCGAGGTGGCCCGCGACCACGACACCGGGGTCTTCATCACCGTCGACGAGCTCCATTACGTGAAGGCCGAGATCCTGGAGGCCCTCGTCATGGGGCTCCACCGCGCCGCCCAGCTGACGCTCCCCATCACGATCGCCGGGGCCGGTCTCCCCTCCCTGGCCGCCCTCACCGGCGAAGCCAAGTCCTACGCCGAGCGCATGTTCACCTTCCCCGTCATCGGTTCCCTCGACACCGACCAGGCGGCCGAGGCCCTGCGGGTTCCCGCCGCCGACGAGGGTGTCCGCTGGACCGACGACGCCGTCATCCGGGTGGTCGAGGTCACCCAAGGCTTCCCCTACTTCCTCCAGGAATTCGGGTCCCAGGCCTGGGACGCTTCCGACGGCCCCGACAACATCGATCTGGGGGACGTCGAGAGGTCCATCCCCGTGGCCACGGCCGAGCTCGACGACGGCTTCTTCCGGGTCCGGACCGGTCGGACCTCCGACCCCGAACGTGCCTATCTTCGGGCCATGGCCGAGCTCGGTACCGGTCCCGTCCGGTCGGGCCAGGTGGCTTCCCTCCTGGGCAAGAAGTCGACCGCCCTCGGGCCCACCCGCGACGGCCTCATCAAGAAGGCCGTCTGCTACTCGCCCCGCTGGGGCGAGATCGACTTCACCGTCCCCATGTTCGACACGTTCATGAGGCGCTGGATCCCCAACCTCGCCTCGGTGGCCGATCGGCCCGATCTCTAGCTTCGCTGGGGAGTGGCTTCTCTTGAGAAACGGAGCCAGGACAGCGCAAGGCGGCTTCATCTCAGTCTCGGGTCGAGAGATGCCTATTCTGAGTCAAGAGTGGCGAACGGTATGGCCTCCTCACGTGACATCCCCTTCCCGGCCAAGTAGGCGGCCTCAAAGTTGGGCACACCCAGGATACGTTGCCGCCGGGAAACGTCCGCTTCGCGCAGCCGAGATTCAAGACCTTGGAGATGCTCTCCGAGTTGTTCAAATAGTGCGTCGACGACACCGTGCAACTTGGCAGCGCGCTGCGCCGCGCTCTCTGGTGACGTCAATGCCAGGCCCAGAAGAGCATAGCCAAGCTGAGACTCAAATCCGTTGCGACGCGAAATCTCAAGTGAGCGTAGGAAGCTCTCGGCTCCCTCAGCGTGGTGACCTTTGAGATAGGCGGCCAAGCCGATGTTTCCCAGGATATAGGAGACGAGCTCCAGGTCCCCGAGGTCTTCGGCCGACTTCAGAGCCTCATCGAGATGTTCGCGGGCGATACGCAAGTCGCCACTCGTCATCTCGCGGCACGCGAGGTTATTCAACACCGATGTCGCTCGAATACGATTGCCGGATCCATGGAAGAGCACTAGGGCCTCGTTGTACGAGGAAAGACCGTCTTGACCGAGTTCGTCGAGCGCGACACCTTTCATGCTCAGCAGATAAGCGGCGAGGTTGTGGTCTCCCCGGGCCCGGGCGATCAGAAGGCTCTCGTCGACCAGGGCGAGAGCAGAACCAAATTCTCCCTGCCGATAACGCGCCACCGCCAATACCTTGAGCGCCTCAGACCTGAGATGGTCGTCACGTTCAACGCGTGCGATCTCGAGGGCTTCCTCGCCTTGGCCGATGGCGTCCCGATAGTTCCCTACGGTGGACAGGAGCAGGCCGGATCCTATGAGCGCTGAGCCCCGTTGCAATCGCGCCCCGTCACCCGTCGGACGATCGAGTTGAGCGTGGAGTCGAGCAACGCCTTCAACGCCGTATCCGCGGTAATCCCAGTAGGGGGCGAGCTCGGCGGCGAGGCAAAGCCCGAGAGCAGGATCCGGGTCGGCAAGGCAGTACGAAAGGGCCAAACGCAAGTTGTCGTGTTCGCGTTCAAGTCGGTCCAACCACTGGATCTGGTCGTGGCCGTCCAGGTATGGCCTCGCCATCGTGGCAAATTCGAGGTAATGATCGCGGTGGGCCGAGCGCACGGCAGCGGCCTCAGCTTCGCCTCGCTCGGCCAGCTTCGTACTGGCAAAGTCGCGGATTGTCTCAAGCAGCCGGTACCGAGTCGTGACCGTTCCAGCGGCATCATCGGCTTGGACCAGGCTCTTGTCCACCAGAACGGCGAGAGTGTCGAGGACGTCCGGTTCATCAACCCCGTCGCCGAGTGCCACCGCCTCTGCCGCGTCGAGGTCGAACCCGCCGGCAAATACGGACAGACGGTCAAGAAATACCCTCTCAGCCTCAGCTAGGAGATCGTAGGACCAGCTTATGAGGGCCTGAAGGGTCCGTTGGCGAGGTAGTGCCGTCCGGGACCCACCGGTCAGAAGGCGAAAACACTGGTCAAGGCGAGCCTCGAGGTCAGGAAGGGACATCGAGCGCAAGCGGGCTGTGGCCAGTTCAATAGCCAACGGGATTCCGTCCAAACGACGGCACAAGCGGGCAATCGCAGGCGCGTTGACAACGTCGAGGGAGAAGTCCGGATTGTGCTGGCGGGCGCGTTCGGCAAAGAGTCGGACTGCCTCAGATCGTGCCAGCCGGTCCGGGTCCTCTTCGTCGGTTGGTGGAAGCGTCAGCGATGGGACTCGATAGACGTGCTCACCAGCGATACCGAGCGGCTCACGACTCGTCGTCAACACATTGACCATGCCGCAATGTTGAACCAGGTTTTCGACCAAAGTGGCAGCGGCGGCAATGAGATGTTCGCAGTTGTCGAGTACAACGAGGATATCGCGATCACGCAGTGCGTTGACCAGAGTCTCCGATATTGCATGTTCCCGTTCTTCCCGAACCGCCAAAACGTTCGCTACGGTCTGGGCCACCAATTCTGGATCCTCTAAAGGTGCGAGGTCGACGAACCACACTCCGTCTCCTGACCCGTCCAGCAGCTCGACGGCGACTTGAAGGGCCAAGCGAGTTTTTCCGACGCCTCCAGGACCGGTCAATGTGACCACTCGCGCATAACCAACCAGCTCGCAGAGCCTGGCCAGTTCGCCATCCCTCCCCACGAAACTCGACACCTGTTCCGGCAGGTTGTGCAGGAATTCCGGGTTGTCCAGCGAGCTCACCGGAGGGAATTCCGTGGCCAATCCGTCTGCTTCTACCTGGAATACCCACTCAGGTCGCCCCAGATCCTTGAGTCGGTGCTCTCCGATGTCCCTCAGGGCCACACCGTCAGGCAGCGAATCCTGAAGAATCTCAGCGGTCGCTCGCGATACTAAAATCTGGCCGCCGTGAGCGATGGCTTCGAGACGAGCGGCACGGTTTACCGATGGACCGAAGTAGTCGTTGTCCCGCTGTTCGCACTCTCCCGTGTGCAGGCCGATTCGAACCCGGATCTTGATGGGTGCGGGCCATTCCTCCGTCGCCAATCCTCGTTGGACGTCAACCGCCGCCGAGATGGCATCACTGGGCGTACTGAAGGCGGCACAGAAGGAATCGCCGACCGTTTTAAACACATAGCCGTTGCATCTCTCGATATTCCTTCGGAGCAGCTCGTCATGTCTCGCGTTCGCTCTGCTCATCGCTGAGCGATGTTGCTCCCACAGCCGGGTCGAACCCTCGATGTCGCTGAACAACAACGTGATGGCGCCAGTTGGCGGGGCTGCTGCCGAGCCCCGTGCAGCCGATGGTTCATCCTCACGCGCTTCCTGATCAGGAGCCCGGCCGGTGAAATATCGAGCCAATCGTCCCCTTTAGGTTCCCAGAGTGCCACCCTCAGTGAGAAATGGTAGTCCGAACGCCTTCGGGCTTGCCGGTCGGGAGCTCCGACAGGAGAGAGGCCGAACCGTCCCATTAGTACGGAGAAAACCCTTCCCCCCCTCGATTCGAGAACGCGTCGACAGCGTCTTCCAGAGGTCAGGAGGGGGAACGACACGCGGCGTGACCCGATCGAGTCAAACGGGTGGCCCGTCGGTTTACGCCAGGGCTACCATCTGACTGAACGGGATAGCGCCTTCTGGGGGCAGAAGAGTTTCGATGCGATGGGGGGGTGGTCGTGTGATCTCGCTGACAGCATTCTCCCGCCGGAACCGCCGGACCAGTGACGGCAGACCCAGCGCCCTGCCAGTGACGGGCTTGGTCCTGTTGGTCACGGCACTGGTACTACCGCTGGGGTCAACACCTGCAGCGGCCCACACACGTCCTGCCTTCGCCGTCGGCATCCAACCGGCCGTCCAGTCCATTTCCGCTGGGGCCACCGCCAACTGGGTCATTTCAATCCAAAACAAGGGTTCGGTGCCCCTCACCGGAGTTTCCGTCAGCGATCCCCTCGCGCCAGCCTGCTCCAAGGCCTTCCCGGGGTCCCTGGCACCAGGTGCCCGCGAGCCCTCTTATCGTTGCTCGAAGGTCGATGTCAGAACCAAATTGGTCAACAAGGTGCGGGCCCGGGCCGCGAACCCGTTGGGCGACTCTGATGTCAGGTTCTGGGGTGGGTCCGCCAAGGCGGAGGTCGAAATCGTTGGCCTCGATGTCGGACTGTCATGCAGCACCCCGGTCCGGGCGGAGAAGGCCTTGGCCTGTGACTACATCGTCTCCGTCCCATTTGGCTACGACACCGTGACCTTCTACGAAAATCAAACCGAGGAGCAGGTGGAATCGGCCGGTGGCCGGGTTACGGGCCCGGCGGATTTACTCGCCTCAGCACCACAACACCCCATGAATGGCGCCTCATGTGGCTCGTCGTCACAACTCTGCACAATTGGTGCGGGAGCGAGCATTGACTTCGGGCCCGTTTCCTTTTACAAGGTTCAAGCCGGTGACTACCAGCTCCCCAATCATCTGCTGTTCTCGCTGTTCGATGTCCCATGGTCGGCGATCTGTGATGGCGGGAAGGCCCAATGCCCCGGCGCAAACGAGGTCAGCGCCGCCAGCACCGTGGAGCCGCCACGATGAAATTGCCATCGTCGTCCTGCTAATGCCGATCCGTCGGCCACACCATTTAGAGAAGTAATTCCAGATATCTCTAAAATCGCCAGATTCAGGGCGTAGGCCCCGCCGGTGGTCGCTCGAGGAGGCCGGGCATGGCTCCCTCAGGGTGACACTTCCCGGTTTCAGAGCCTCCGGTCCCCTGGTACCAAGCCGTGTCAGCCCGGGAGGTCTGCCGTCGTGTCCTTGACGCCTGTCGACGATCGGCTCGATCTGAGCGATCCCGACCGGATGGCCGATCATCTGCCCCTCGACGAATTCGCCTGGCTGCGCCGGAATCAACCGGTCCGGTGAAATCCCCAGAACCCCTCCGGCGCCTACGGCGACGGCGGGTTCTGGGCGGTCACACGCCACGCTGATGTGACAGCGGTCAACCGGAGCCCGGCGTGGTCGGTGGAGACCAATTCCGCCTTCGTCCGGCGGCTCGACGAGTCCGACCCCACGGGCGAATCCACGAAGAACCTCCTGCTGTGCATGGACCCGCCCCGCCACACCCGGGTGCGCCGGGTGGGAAACCGCTGCTTCACGCCGCGGGCCCTGGCCGGCCTGGAGGACGATCTGCGGGCACGGCGTAACAGATCATCTGGGCGGCCAAAAGCGAGGGCACGGGCGACTTCGTGATCGACGTCGCCCGCCATCTGCCCTTGCAGGCCATCGCCGGCCTCGACCTCGGGGATGTCACCAGCCGGCTCGTCCAACCCGACGCCGACGGCCAGCGCCTGAGCAGCGAAGAGTTCGCCTTCTTCTTCATGATCCTGGCCGTCGCCGGCAACGAGACCACCCGGCAGGCCATCACCCACGGCACGTTGGCCTTCCTCCAGAATCCGGACCAGTGAGAACGGTGGCGGGCAGAACGTCCCGTGACCGCGATCGATGAGATCCTGCGCTGGGCCTCCCCCGCCGTAGTCCTCCAGCGCACGGCCACCGAGGAGACCGAGGTCGCCGGGCAGCTCGTGCGTCAGGCGAGCGGGTGGCCCTCTACTTCGCTTCGGCCAACTTCTACGAGGAGGCGTTCGACGATCCCCGGCGCTTGGACTTCGGCCGCGCCCCGAACCCCCACGTCACCTTCGGCGTCGGCCCGTCCGTTCGGCATGAACTTCGTGTCCACCGCCCAGAGCATCGACATCTGGAACCGCATCCTCCACCTCACCCGGACCGGTACGATCCGTCCGGTGATCGGCCGGCAGATCGAGTTCGCCGACGTCCCCTCCGGACTCGAGGACCTCGAACGGCGGACGACGACGGGCCGCACCGTGGTGCGTCCTCCCCCGGGCGGCGGCGACACCCCATAGGGTGATCCGGTCTTGGCACCCGACAAGAGGTTGGGGGTCGGGACTACCATTTCCCTACCAGTCGGTGGTGGGCGACCACCTGGGAGGTCTCGTCGAGATCGCCGGCGACGCGACGGGGGTGTGCGGGACGATGACCGAAATGATCGATCGAGGCGCCCTCGGTTGGCTGACCAGCCGGCGCGCTGCTGTCGGCCTGCTCGTCCCTGTCCTCGTCGTCATGGTCCTGGTCGCCACGTCCGCCACGTCATCGTCTTCCCCATTGTTCAAACACTTCACTCTCGTGTCGCCCTCCTACAAACCTCACGCCTCCGTCGGCGGCACAGACGACTACCACTGCACCTTGATGAACCCGCATGTCACAAAGAACTCCTATGTCGTCTGGAGCCGGTTCACGCCAGGGAGCCCCGAGGTCCACCATGCCGATCTGGCCCTGGTGCCCCCGTCTCTCGCGGCCACTGCGCTCAAGGACAACGCCGAGACCGGTGACAAGGGGTGGACATGCTTCGGGGCACCCTCGCTGCCCGACGCCTCGCTCGCCGACTTCTTGAGGACGCCGTTCCTCAGTGTCTGGGCTCCGGGCCACGGCGCTGACGCCCTTCCCCAGGGAACCGGCATCTCGCTTCCGGCCGGAAGCCTGGTGATCGAACAGGTCCACTACAACCTCCTGGTCGGCGACAAGCCCGTCCGGAACACCCTCATTCTCAAGACGGTCCCCAGGTCGGCACCGGTGCTGCCACTGCAGCTCCAGGAGGCGCTGGCCCCACCGGACCTCCCCTGTCCGAGCGGGGTGTCCGGCCCGTTGTGCAACCGAGCGGCATCGCTGGCCAACCAGGGCCGACGTTTCGGCCCGCAAGCGGTGGAGATCGTGGACGGGATCGAGGAGGTCTGCGGGCATAATCCCGCCAACCCCCCGGTCGGTGATACCGCATCGTGCATCTGGCCGATCGACAGGACCGGCTACATCGTCCGGACCCAGGTCCACATGCACTTACTGGGTCGTGCCTTCAGGATGGTCCTGAACCCGGGAACGCCCCAGGCGAGAACCGTGCTCAGTGTCTCGGACTACAACTTCCACTACCAGAGGGCCTACAACGTGAGCACGCCGATCCACGTGACGGCGGGAGAACGGATTCAGGTCAACTGCACCTACGACCCGGTCCTTGGCCAGCAGCTCCCCATCCTGCGCAAGGCGCCCCCCCACTTCGTCACCTGGGGTGACGGGTCCACCGATGAGATGTGTATCGGCCTCGTGTGGACGTCTGCCACCCTCCCGAACCCGCACAGCTCGGTCTGAGCCGCGAAGATGGGCTGGCGGGCCCATCATCGAACCAATGGAGCAAAAGGTGACCGATCTGTTGACACTCTGGCGGCAGGTTGCGGGTGGCTTCTCCGCACGCGTCGAGGCGGTCGGAGCGGACGACTGGTCAAAGCCGACGTGCTGCGAAGGCTGGGACGTGGCCAAGTTGGTCGACCATGCCATCGGCGCGCAAAGGATGGTGCCCAAGGCCCTCGGAGCGGCCGGCGCCATCGACGCCACCGGCGATGACGTCGTCCTCGTGTGGAGGACGGTGCGGGATGCCGCCGATGAGGCCATCGGGGCTCCCGGTGCACTCGACGAACAGGTGAAACTCCCGTTCGGCCAGATGACCGCCGGCGTCGGCCTCGGCTTTCCCATGAGCGACATGCTCGTGCACACCTGGGACCTCGCCCGAGCGATCGGTTCCGACGATCGGTTGGACCCTGCGGCATGTGAGAAGGCACTGGCGGATCTGGAGCCGATCGACGAACTCCTGCGCGGTCCCGGCTTCTATGGCCCGAAGCTTGCCCCCGCCGCCGGCGCCGACGCTCAGGACAGGCTCCTGGCCTTCCTGGGACGCCAGGTCTAGTCCCTCGGCCGGCTCTGAAAGGACGTCGTGAGCGGCGGACTCCTCACGGAGGAGCTGAAGTCCCGGTGGATGACCGACGGGTGGTGCGTCATCGAGAGCGCCTTCGCGGGAGACCTACTGACCCGGGCCCAGGAGGCCGTCCGGTCGCTCTTTCCCACGGCCGACGAGATGGACTCGGGCGTTGACAACGAGCGCACCGCTCCGTGGCGGACCAGCGACGCTCCCTGGCCGGAGTTCCCGTTCGACAGTGAAGCCCTGAACCACCTGGTCGTCCATGAATCACTCATCGAGACGGCCCAGGAGCTCTTGGAAACCACCGACGTTCGCCTCTATCAGGGAACGCTCACGGCCAAGTACTCGAATCAGTCATCCGGGTACAACCAGCTGCTCCACACCGACTATCCCAACCACACCATCCTCGTGCCCCGCCGCGATGCGGGTTATCAGCAGCTGGAGACGTACATCTACCTGAACGACGTATCGGCGGCCAACGGCGCCACGAAAATGGTGTCCCGTCGTTTGACCGCCGACATCCCCGTCGAGCGCCACACGCTCCGCTTCGACGACTACGCCGCCCTCTACGACGATCCGGGCGAAGCGGCCGGACCGGCCGGATCGGTGGCGATGTACCGTCCCGACGTCTACCACCGGTCGGTCGACCGGACCGAGCCGGGAGTTTCCCGGTTCATGCTCCATGTGGCCTACAAGCCGGCCGGTGCGGAGTGGGGTGGATACCAGGCGTGGCCGTTCAAAGGGCTCACGCCCGCCTGGCACAACTTCGTCCAGGGCGCCAACGTCCGTCAGCTGACGGCGGTGGGCTTTCCGCAGCCGGGCCACCCGTACTGGACCGAGCAGACTCTGGCCGGTGTCCAGGCGCGCTATCCGGGCCTCGATATGCGTCCCTGGCGGGCTGCGTTCGATTCTGGTCCGTAGCTGTTCAGACGGCGGCGGCCGCCACTGCATCGAGAACGTCGGCCAACGCCGCCGGAGCGCTGATCATGACGTCGTGGCCGGCGTCGAGGTCGATGACGTCGACGAGATCGAACTCCCGGCGGAGCCGGGCGATGCAGGCGTCCTGGGTGGCCGGGGGCAGGGCGTTGTCCCGGGTTAAGCGGACGAAGGTCACCGGCATCATCCGGGGCGTACCGATCCGGCTCACCGCTTCCACGAGAGTCCGCACCACCTCGGTGCCGACGTGGTCGAGGACGAACCGGGTCTGGTCCTCGTCCATGCCGGTGCAGAACATCTCCCGCACCGCCTCCTCGGTCAACCCGCCCGCCGTCCGCTCGAGCAACTCCGCCGGCAGCATGTCGAGGACGGTCCCGCCCTCCTCGGGCACCACCGCCGACACGTAGACGAGGTGGGCCACCCGGTCGGGGGCCTGGCGGGCCACGTCGGCGATCGTGGCCCCACCGAGCGAGTGACCGACCAACACGAAACGGTCCCAGCCGGCGGCGGTGGCGGCGTCGAGCACGGCGGCGGCCCAGTCGGCGAGGGTGAGCGTGCCGCACTCCGGGACCTCGACGAGTCGCCCCGGCCCACCCCGGATCGATACCGGAGGGAGGTCGACGGCCAGAACCTCGGTCGTGAGCTCGGCCACCGTCGGCTCCCAGCACCAGGCCCCGTGGCCGCCGCCGTGGACGAGGACGATGGGAACGCTCACCCGGGCGACTCGAGTACTCCGAGGTGCCACGCAGCCGAGACGGCCTGGGCCCGGTTATGGACCTCGAGCTTGCGGTAGAGGCTGGACGTGTAGTGCATCACCGTCTTCGGGCGCAGGTTGAGAGCGGAGGCCACGTCCTTGGTCGAACAGCCCGAGGCGATGAGGCGCAACACCTCGAGTTCCCGGCGCGACAGTGAGGGGTCGGAGCCGACAGAGGGGTCGGTTGGTTGGTCGCTCGGCGACGCCTCGCCCGGTGGCTCCGACGGCGGACCCATCAGGGCGATGGCCCGTTGCTCGGCCAGGGCGAGCGCCGCAGACCAGGTGCGGAGGCCGCCGGTGGCGGCCAGCCGTTGGAAAGAACTCTCCCCGAGCGCCTGGCGAGCCCGGTCCACGGCCCGGTCGTACGTGCGCACGACGAAATCAGGCAGCCGGAGACGGATGGCTGGGAGGGCGTCGTAGAGGGCCCCGTGCAGCTCGACGGCCTCGGCCGTGGAACCAAACGCCAGCAGCGCCATCACGAGAACAAAGAGGCTGTGATCCTGGAGGTACCAGGTTCCCGTCCGTCGGCCGAGTTCGAGTGCCTCAATGAGGCTGCGGGCCGCCCCCGTGCGATCGCCGGCGGTGACGTGCTGGAATGCGGCGCCGATGATCACGAAACCCTCGATCCGGACATCGCCGAGCCGGCGGGCGAACTCCAACAGCGTGTCAAGATCGGGGGGGCACGCCCTCGGGTATTCGACGGCCCCGGGAACTCCGGCGAGGACGTGCGACGCCATGAGCAGTTGGTGTTCGTCCCCCGAGGTCCGGGCCAGATCTCGGGCCACGACGGCATCCTCCAGGGCGGCGATGTAATCCCCCGTCATGTTGGCCACCACCGAGCTCCACGTGAGGAACCGCATGCGCCAGAAGTCCTCGCCCAACTCCTGAGCCGAGTCCAACGCCTCCTCCACAACCGTCAGTGCCTCCAGGTGGGCGCCCTCGACGATGAGCACCTGCACCTCGACCTCCCGGCTGCGCAGGATCAGGTCGGGCCGGCCGGCGTGACCGGCGTACCGGACGGCGTCGGACAGTCGGGCGAACGCGGCGGGTCCGAGGATCGGGCGCCGCGACCAGAGGTCCAGGAAGACGAGGGAAGAAAGAGCCCGGGCGAGAAGAACGGGGTCGCCCACGGCGTGGACGTCTGTTCGGTTCCGATGGGCATCGAGGATGCCCGACAGCCGGCGGGCCCCCGCCTCTGCCGTCCCACCCCCGATCCACATACTTTCCAGATCGACGGCCAACGACAGGACAGAGACCATGTCGTCCTCGGCTTCGAAGAAGGCCAGGGCGGCCAGGAAGTTCTCCCGGTCGATCACCAACTGGTGATCGGACTCCCCTCCCCCGAAGGAGAAGCGGCCGGACGCCAGCTCTCGGGCCCGGTCACGGTAGTGCTCGGCAAAGCGGCGTCGGACAAGTCCGCTCTCGCCGGCGTCATCGTGCTCGAGCAGGAACTGCTGGATGGGTTGAGCGGCGAAGTAGCGGGCCTCTCCCGGTCTCCCTGAGCCTCCGACCTGGCGGACGAGGCCCGACGCCAGCAAGGCACCCAGGTCGTCCGACAGCCGGACCTCGGTCGACCGGTCCGACCCGGGAACGCCGCCGGCCGTCACGGCGACAACGGCCCGCCAGTCGAAGCTGCCGGCAAAGACGCCCAGACTGCGGAGAAGGTCTTGAGCGTCGTCGGCGAGGAGTCCGTACGTCGACCCGATCGTCCGGCCCAGGCTGTGGTGGCGATCGGCCGAGTCAGACGACCTCCTGGTCAGTGCGGCCAGACCGGAGGTGCGGTAGAGGTCGAGGAGCCCCTCGACACCCAGGCTCGCCGCACGGCCGGCGGCAAGCTCGAGTGCCACCGGCATGCCGTCAAGGGCAATGCACAGCTCGACGACCGCTCGTGTGTTCGTGCCCGTGAGCTCGAAACCAGGGTCGGATGACCTCATCTGATCGCAGAACAGGCGGACAGCCGGGGACGCGGCCGCTCGCTCGGGGTCATGGATCGCCCGCTTCGGCAGGGCGAGAGGCTCGAGGGGCAGCAGTTGCTCGCCACTGACATCGAGCGGGAGCACGCTCGTGGCCAGGATCAGCAGGTCCGGATCGGAGTCGAGGGCCGTCGACACGAGACGAGGAACATCGGCGAGGGCGTTGGCACCATCGATGAGCACCAACCGCGGGCACGGCGGGGAATCAGGGCCGGACGCGCCGTCGCCGGGACCCAGGGACAGAGTCGCTTCAACGGACTCGGCACCGACCTCGGCCAGACCACCTTCGTCGAGGGTCATCCGTTGGACGATGAGGGGGACCGAGGCGATCAGGCGGCGAACCGTCTCTTCGGCGACGACGGTCTTGCCGATGCCGCTCGGGCCAAGAATTGTAACCAGACGAACACTCTGCCTTGTCAACAGGCCCGCCAAAAGCTGCAGCTCTGTCTCGCGGCCGACGAGCGGTACTCGCGCCATAGGAACAGCGGCAGAACCCGCCGCTCTCTCCGACATGAGGCCCCCCACTCGACACGCTCCGACCGGCGGATCGAGCATAACGCGTTCACCCGGCCACCCTTCGGCCTCGGCTCGGGACATCGGTAGGGGCATCTACCCGTATGGGCCCCGGCATCTGGTCCTGCTCTGATGATGGCACGAAGGCGCGGGGCAACGTGCCGTCTTCACCCAGCCCGAGACCGATCGGTCCTGGTGGGTATCCGAGAGACATAGTGATGGAAGGGGTCAATCGTGAAACGAGCAAAGCACGTATTGGTCGCGCTCGGCCTGACGGCCGGCAGCGCAGGACTGAGCGGCATCGCCGTGCTGGGGGGACCGGTCAGTCCTGCCGGAGCGACGGCCTGCGGCACACAGACGAGTGTTGTCGTCCCCGCCGGGGACCACATCATGCGCGTCACGGTGCTGGGCGGGAACGGCGGCCAGGGAAGCGGAGCTGAGAGCTCGAACACGCCCGGTAGCGGTGGCGAGGGCGGCGGCGTCAACGCCACATTCAGGGTGAAGCCGAACAAGAACTACACGTACATCGTCGGATGTGGTGGCGCCACCGGACCTTCGGGTGGCGGTGTTCAGGGCGTCAACAACGCCGGCGGCGCCGGCTGGGCCAACGGCGGTAACGGCGGCGTCGGCACCGTTGGGACGCTCTTCACCAACGGCAGCAACGGCAACGGCGGTGGTGGCAGCGGCGCCTCCGGCTTGTGCTTCGGCATCTCCTGCTCGTCGAGCACGATCAAGAAGAACATCCGGATCGTCGCCGGTGGCGGCGGTGGTGGTGGTGAGAGCATGTGCGCCGGTTCCGACGGCGGCGATGGTGGAAACGGTGGAGCGAGCACCAAGAACGGTGTGAGCGGCGGCACCGGCGGTATGAGCGGTGGCGCCGGTGGCGCCGGTGGTGTCTCAGGCGGCACGTCGTACGTCGGCGGCGGCGGCGGCAACGGGAACGGCGGGACGTATGCCGGGACCAGCGCCGCTGGTGGTGGTGGTGGTGCCGGCTTCAGCGCTGGCGGCGGCGGCACCGGCGACGAACTCGACTGCACCTCGGCCGGCGGTGGCGGCGGCGGCGCCGACTACACGGCCAGGAGTGCCAAGGGCAAGACCTTCGTGGGCAATACCGGGGGTAACAGCGCCAGCGGGTCGGTGAGCATCACGTTCCAGCCGTAATCGCGTCGACCCTCGAGGAACGATCGGAGAACCCCCGGCCTCGGCTGGGGGTTCTCCGCGTCCGGGGCCACCGGAAGTCCGCTTCTCGGGGACAAGCGCCCCTGGAACGAGAGCGGGTCGACGACCTGGATGCGGTTTCGCCACGCACAGGATCTCAGCCGGACCGGGCCTCGGCCATGCGCCTCATACCCTCGCGCCACGGCACCTGCGTCCGACCGAGGACCTCGTGCATCAGGGTCACATCGGGCCACAGTGGCCACGGCGCCCGCTCGTCGTAACGGATCCTGACCTCCTTCCCGCTCAGCTCGCCCAGGTAGGCGCAATAGTCCTCGGCGCTCACCGTCTCGCTCCCGGCCCAGTTGACGGTGAGGGGAGGGACCGTGGCCACCTGCATGGCCCTGACGCCGAGGCGTACGTAGTCGTCCTCGTAGATGGGGTTGTAATTATTGGGCGTGTCGGGGTGGAGAACCACCTCCTTGCCGGCGCGGATCCGGTCCAGGCGGTCCGCCGGTGCGCCGCCGAGGGGTCCGTAGGTGGAGAAGATGCGGATGATCGTCAATGGGACCCCGTGCTCCACCGATGCGAAGCGGGACACGGCTTCCGCCGCGATCTTGGACAGGCTGTAGACGCCGAGATGGACGCCGGGTGGATCGTCTTCGCGCAAGGGCCGGCGGCCCTGGTAGGCGTAGGTCGATCCGGACGAACAGAAGACGAAACCTCTCACCCCACGACAGGCGGCGATGAGCCTCCCCGTGACCTGGGCATTCACCTCGAAGGTGGTCTGCCAGTCCGAGTCGGCCTCCCGGCCGAGGCGCGCGGCGCTGTGAAAGACATGAGTCAGGTTCGACGGGAGCGAACGCAGATCCAATCGGGCGATGTCGCCGACGATGGGCTCGACGCCCGCCCGCCGCAGACGCTCCTCATCCCCGGCGTGACCGCAGCGTGCCAAGCCGTAGACGATATGGCGGCGCGCCAGTTCCCGCGCGATGGGGAACCCGATCCGCCCCGTTGCACCGGTGACCAGCACGGTCCAGCGCTCGTCAGTATCCCCGTTGTTCATCGTCCGCCCTTCCGTCCAACCATGAGCCTGCGACCCGATCGCTCACCATAGGTGGGAGACCCCAGGACGGTTCGGCACCGTCGACGGACACGGGCACGACCCACGGCGGTCCTCTATCGTTTGGCGCCATGACCGACGCCACCAGGACTCGACTCGACGCCGCCTGGAAAGTCTGGATCGAGGCCCAGGAGGCGGCCATCGAGACCGTCCGCAACGCCGAGGCGGTTCCGCGCACGGACACGGACATGGCCGAGGGATACCGCTGGGTCACCCGCATCAGCTCCCTGGCTCAGGAATGGTTCATCGAGAAAGCCGACCCCCTGCACCCGCAGTTGTTCCAGTCCCAGAGCGAGTACCGGAAGCTGCTGGTCGACAACCCCGATGTCCTTTACGGTTTCTCCACGCTCGACGACAACAGGAGCTACCGACTCATCGGCACCCGGGGCCAGGCCGCCTACGTGGGTCTCACCTTCGGCACGCCCGTCGGCAAGGGAGCGGTCGAAGGCCGAACCGGCACGACGGTTCAGGCTCATCTCGACCAATTCGACCTGGGTCCGAACGGCGAAGTGGACATTCTGATCGCACCGGCCCATGAGATGCCGGATCCACCACCGAAGAACTCGGTCGTCCTGGTGCCCGGCACCGGTCAATTGGCGGTGCGCGAGACGTTCTTCGACCGCAGGAACGACACACCGTCCGACCTGCGGATCGAATTGCTCGACCAGGTTCCCCCGCCCATTCTCGGTGTGGAAGAACTGGCAGCCAAGATGGAATTCGCCGGCCTGTTCGTCCAGTTCGTTGTCGCCACTGCCGTCACGATGTGGCACGACACGGCGACGAACATCAATACCTTCGGAGGAACGGCCGGAGCCGAGCACGTGGCCGCGCAGGATGACGAGGTGCGATCGCACAGTAACGCCGAGATGACATACCACGGAGGTCGCTGGGTTCTGGGCGAGGGAGAGGCACTGGTGGTGACCGTGCACGATCCGCCGAAGGACTTCCTCTACTGGGGGCTCACGACGACCACGGCATGGATGGAGAGCCTCGACTACCGGTACACCACCACCAACCTCAACAACCACACCGCCCGGCGATCTGAAGACGGCGACTGGCGGCTGGTGATATCGCCGACCGACCCCGGTGTGGCCAACTGGATCGACACCGGGGGACGGCGCGAGGGCTACATGCTCGTGCGATGGGTCCTGGCCGACTATCCGCCCCACCCGACGTGCGAGCTCGTGCCCATCGACACCCTGCGCGCCTGATCCGGGGTTCAGACCTCCGAGGGGACGTCGAAGCGCTTCTGGTAGTCGGCCACCTGGGCGCGGTGCTCGGTCAGGTTGAGACCGGTGTCCTCGAAACGGTAGAGGTGCTCGCCCACCGCCCGGTGGACGTGCCGGCCGTCGACGTATTGTCTGAGCCTGGCCAATGCCTCCTCCGAGAGCTCCAGGTCCCATAGGCCGTAGAGGCGGGTCACGGTGCCGATCGGATCGGCGACCAGGTCCTGATAGCGGACGTCGGCGATCTGGTCCACCGGCAGGGTCCCCGAGTCGCGCTCGGCGGTCACGGCGTTCATCTGCAACTCGACCCCCATGGACAGGAATTCGATCAGCGTCTCATGGGCGACCCGGTTCGAGTGCATCCAGTGCAGGGTGGACATGGTGTCGGCCAGGGAGCCGACCACCCGCAGCGGATCCCGGTGCATCATGACGACGCGGACGTCGGGATAGGTGGCGAACACCAGGGGCAACTCCGAGAGGTGGGACGGGGCTTTCACCACCCACCGCTCGGTGGGCGTGGCCCACTGCAGCGTCTGGAGCATGCGGCGGTGCCAGTCGTAGATGGGAGCCTGGTCGATTCCGCTCTTCCAGATGGTGTAGCTGGGAACGTTGTAGAGGCCGGTGAACTGGTCGCTCGAGAACTGGTGGGCGAAGGCGAAGATGCACTCCGTGGGCAGGTTCCCCCCGTTCTCGTGCATCGTGGTGAAGGCGGGGACCATCTCGTCCATGAGCGTGATCTCGGCGTGCGTGGTCGCCACCCAGTCCTGTGCCGACCCCGTGGCGTGCGCCCCTTTCGGTGCCGCCGCACCCGGCACGGTGTGCACCAGCTCCCACAGAAGCGGCGGCCGATTGGCCGGGTCACACGCCAGCAGCTCATGGATGAGGGTGGTGCCGGACCGTCCGAGACCGGTGACCACGATCGGACCCCGGACGACTTCGTCCCCGATGGTGGGCTCCTGGCGCCACAGGTCGATCAGGCGCAAACGGTTCTGGAGGATCAGCTGCAGTTCGGCCCGAGCCCGGATCCGCCCGGCCAGGTGCAGCTCGGCTTCGTCGTCGAGAGCTGTGCACAGACGGTCCATCGGCTCGCGGAACCAGCTGTCGCCGACGTCGTGGAGACCGGTGGCCGAACGAGCGCCATCCAACAGATCGTCGGCCCGCAACGACACGATCGACCGACCGTCGTCCCCGAGACCTCGGCCGAATGCCGCCAGCTTCTCCACCCACGGTCCGCGCTCAGGAGGTGTCCAACCCATCGACGGTCAGCGTAGAGCACGGCGAAGCCGGCCGGCCCATGTGCTCACACTTTGCTAGCGGTGCGTTCGCCGCCGTTTCGTGGTGTCGTCGTCGGGGGCGGGGATGCCGGTGTTCTGCGCCGGGGCCGGGTAGGCCGGGCCGTAATCGACGGTCCCGAGCAAGGCGTTGACCAGCGCCTGTTGATCCACGTCGGGGTCGGTCATGGAGGTGGCCGGCAAGGTGGGGACGACGTCGACGGGCTTTCGCAGCGTCGGCAACGCTTCGCTCAGGTCACCGACGGTGTCATAGCGCCACCGCGAGATGTCGAGGCCTCCGGAGCTCATCAGGGTACGGGCCGGGAGAAAGACGCTTTCGATGAGTTTCAGGGTCGAGACGTGGTCGAAGACATCGGGACAGAGCCAGCCGCCGGCGCTGAAGGGTGAGACGACCAGGCACGGCACGCGGAAGCCGAGGCCGAGGGGACCGAGAACACCCTGACTGTCACCGGGCGACGAGGTCGGGTAGACCGACGCGAGGGCGGAGGCGGTGACGTACTCCCCGGCGTACCTGGCGTTCGAGGGAGCCGTCACGCCGTTGGCCAGCGTGACCATCGGGCCCGGTGTCGGCGGAGCGACATGGTCGAAGAACCCGCCGTTCTCGTCGTAGACGACGAGGACGACCGTCTTGGCCCAGACGTCGGGATTGGACACCAGGGTCTGGAGAATCTGCGACACCAGGTATTCCCCGTATTCCGGCGGAACAGCCGGGTGCTCGCAGTTGGCCGCCGGCGGCAGGACCCACGAGACCTGCGGGAGGGTGCCGGCGGCCACGTCCGAAACGAACCCGGCCGGGTAGACAGGAGTGAGTCCGTTGGCGGCGTTCTCCACCTCGGTCGGGGTCGACGGATCGGAGAAGCTCGAGAAGTAGGTGAGCGTGTTGAACAGGAGGTTGGAGGTGGGATCCTGGTACACCTTCCAGGACACGCCGTTGTCGGTGAGTACCTCGGGCATTGTCTTCCACGTGAGGGTGCCGTATTTCTCGGGACGGTTCTGCACGTAGGTCTCGAGGATCGGGCCACCGTTGGGTTTTCCCTCTCCGTCCAGACCGGTGGCACCGATGCTGCCAGACATCCACATGAGGCGGTTGGGATCGGTCGGTCCCAGGACCGAGCAGTGGTACCTGTCGCAGATCGTGAATGCGTCGGCCAGGGCCCGGTAGAAGGGCAGGAAGTCGGTACTGCGGTAGTAGCCCATGGTCGTGATCCCGTTGGGGATGGCTGACTGGCCCGGGATGGGTGACGGTGCCGTCCCGTCCCAGGTCAGGTGCTGGACGGCGAACTGGTCCATCGACCCGTCATTCCAGGCCATGTGCTGGGGGCCCCAGTCATGGGTGATGTCGTTGGTCGTCTGGCCGTCGACGGTGGGTGGGTCGCTGACGAGCTCGAACGGCTCGAGCGAGGTTTCGCCGTCCCCCAGCTGGTAGAGCACCTGGGAGCCGCTCACCATCGTCTGGCTGAAAACCGTCGTGGGGTCGGTGCTCGGGCCCCGGACGTAGGAACGGTAGGCATTCGTGTCGTTGAAGCCGCGTACTCCGGGGAGGGTGCCGTAGTAGTGGTCGAAGGAGCGGTTCTCCTGCATCAGGATCACGATGTGCTCGATGTCGCCGAGTGAACCGCGACCACCGCTCGCAGCCAGAGCCGATTCGATGAGTCGACCCTGGCGTGAGGTGAGTCCGGTCCTGCCGAAGGCGGCTCCGACACTGAGCGCGACACCGCCCGCCAGGAACTCCCGTCGACTGACACGCGGGTCCGCGGGACCCTGGTCCGATGCTTCCGGTCGTTGACTCATCGTCGAGAGCCCCCTGCTCTTTCGTAGGGGGTTGTGCGTTTCTTCACGCACTCAGGATGCTCGGCGCCGGACCGCTCATCATCGGTGGTTCCACGTGGGATGGGCCGGGTGATTTCTCTCGACGTTCAGGGCGAGCAACTCCGGGGTGTCGGAGGCGGAGTCAATGACGTGGCGCGACGTCCAGCGACAGGGTCTGGGTGGCGCTCTGCGGTACGGGCGTGGTCGAGTCGGTGGCCTCGACGGTCACCGTGTACGTGCCACTGGCATGAGGAGTGCCCGTGATGGCCCCCGTCGCGCTGTGCAAGCGCAGACCGGCGGGAAGCGACCCCTGCTGGATCGCGTATGTGTAGCCGGGCCTCCCTCCCGCGGCGAGAACGTGATCGCGGTAGCTCTCACCCTGGGTGCCGTTCGGAAGGGCGGTCCCCAGGACTTCCAGGGGATAGCTCACCCGGGCCATCGTGGCCGTGCAGACGACACCACTTCCGCTTGGGGCCCACGCGTCGCACATCGGGCCGGATCCGACCAGGCGGTCGGGAGCGATCGAGTGCAGGATCTCCGTCTGCGTCACCAGCTCGTCATAGGGCTGGTTCTCGACGTCCACGAGGCCGAAATCGTTGTTCTCACCGTCGAAGCGTCCCCCCTGCGGTTCGTCGACGTATTCGAACCATTCGTCACCCACCACCCACGGCGCGTCCTCGTACAGGGGCGCGATGTATCCGGCGTAGGCGAGCGCCCGGGCCGACTGGGTCGGATAGACCGCGTAGACGCCGGGAACGGTGTCCGGTGTCTGGAGGGTCTCGCCGATGAAGGAGTACTCGGCCACCATGATCGGTATGTGGGCGAACTTCTCGAAATTGCCGAAGTTCGCCGTCACCGGGAGATACACCGGCCAGAGATGGTGGATGTCCTGGGCGAAACCCGCCTGGAGGGTGTAGTCGTCGATGCTGAACACGTTCACATAGTGGCGGGCCGCCTCCAGCAGCTCGCGCGGTATGTACTGGCCCTCTGCCTTCACCCCCAGGATCAGGTGGTGGGGGTCGTACATGCGGACCGCCGCGGTCGTCACCTGGAAGTACCGGGTGGCGAGGGCGTAGAGGAAGTCGTCGGGGTGCCCGGCGTAGTGTTGCGCCACGGCCAGACCGGGAGAGCCGGCGGGCAACTCCAGGTAGTCCTTGAGCTCGGTATTCGTGTTCGAGATATCCGGCCCCCATGTCAGCTCGCTGTCGGTGTACCAGCCGATCAGATTGGGGTCGTCGGCCAGGGGTGCGACCTGGGTGGCGGCCACCGCGTCGGCGTTGGTGACGAACGACGGTGCGAACCAGTCGTTCCCGCTGGCCATCGACAGTTGGACGGAGTAGGGCATCTGGCCGGCGAACTCGCTCACGTCGCTGAAGGGGCCGAGGCTGTTGAACCCCCACGATCTGAGCTGCGCCACGGTTGCCGTCTCCCACGCCGAGGTACTCGGGTACTGGCTCTGGATCGCCTCGCAGTACGGACACTGGCCGGTCGTCCGGTCGGTGTCGGGAGCCGACGAGACATGGTCGACCCCGGTCGAGAAGAAGGGCTGGCCGGTCGGCGTGACGAAGAACCATCGACCGTGCGCGCGCCCGGTTGTGAAGTAGCCGGTCGCCTTGAAGGCCGTCGACCGCCCCCCGGCCTGGGCGCTGGCCGCCGGGGTCAGCGCGACGACCGCGAGGCCGAGGACGATGACGAACCGGGACCATGACGCCCGGGCTCCGGTGCCACCGGCTCGCGGCAGTGTGTGACGCGACGTCGTCCGAGTCATCGACACCGCCGCCCCCTTCCGCCACCATCTCCCGCGCCGTGCACCACCAGCGTACCGAATGGCACTCGACTGTTTACGTCGAGGGGCGGGTCGATGGCCCGGGGTGCAGAGCCGAGGCCCCCTCCGGACCGGGCACTTCGACCACCGGGTCTCCGCGATCGTCGAATTCGGTCCGCAGAGCCCGTGACATCACGGCGTGCTGGAAATACAGAGTGGTGATGTACGTCAACTCGAGGATCTCTTCGTCGCTCAGCTGCTCCCGGAGGGCGCCGAAGAGGGAGTCGGGGACACGACCGTGTCCGTAAACGAGGCAATCCGTGTAGGCGAGCACGAGGCGTTCCGTCTCGTCGTAACAACCCGCCGTCGACCAGGTGGGAATCGACTCGATCTTCTCCTCGGCCACACCCATGTCACGCATGGACTTGCAGTGCTGGGAGAAGACGAACTGGCTCCCGGTGGCCCAGCCGGCGCGGATCTGGCCCAGTTCGCGCAGGACAGGATCCAATCGTCGCTTCGAGCTCTGGTACAACCCGAAACCGGCCACGGCGTGTTCGAGGACGTCGGGGACGAGAGCGAACACGGTCCACCAGTCGCCCGGCGCCCCCGTCCACGTGCCGGGCTCCGCCACCGGATCTCGTCCCTCGAAGAGGAAGTCGTACATCGTCTTCACGATGGGCGCCTCGGCGTCAGCCTTCGGCACTTGACGAAGTCGGGGCACGGTCGGTCCGCTCAGACGTCGATGCGCTCGACCACGGGAGCAGGGTCGTGGGCGACGTCGCCGTCCCCGAGAACCCGGGTCCAACAGGCGAACTCGAGAAGGATCCCGTCAGGGTCCTGGAAGTAGACGGACCGGACGAACACTCCCGGATGGACGGTGTCGCTGATACCGAACTCACTGTCGTCGTGATTGGCGACCTCGGTGCAGTCGACCCCGGCGGCCAGCAGTCGCTCCCGGTACTCGTCGATCTTCTCCGGCGCCACGTTGAAGGCCACGTGGTTCATGGAGCCGATGGCACTGGTGAGATCGCCCTGGTCGGGGCGGGCCGCCGGTGCCGAGATACCGGGGACCCCGTCGGGGGCCCCGGGAAACCAGAAGAAGGCGAGACAGTCGCCCCCGCCGCAGTCGAAGAAGAAGTGCTGTCCCATGCCCTCAGGCAACTGGATCGTCTTGACCAGTGGCATCCCCAGGACGTTCGTATAGAAGTCGACTGTCCGGGCCATGTCACGACAGACGAGGGCCAGGTGGTGGACGCCACGGAACTCGAACGGCTTGTGATCCCCCATAGGACAACCCCACTCTCGGACGTCACCACCAGCTTAGATCCTGGGCGGTACGCTCGGCTTGTGAGGAGATCGACACCACTCGTCCGGCTGCTCACCCTGGGCATGCTGGCGACGATGGCCTTCCTATCCGCCTGTGGCGCGTCGAGTTCGAACAACGGTGAGGCCTCCAAGTCGGCCAATCAGATCTTCTCCGACGCAAAGAGCGCGACCGAATCGACCTCGAGTGTGCACATCTCCGGGCGAGTCAGATCAGGGAGCGACAATGTCAATCTCGACTTCGTCGATACATCTGTTCGAAGCGGCGGAACGATCTCCGACAATGGAGCCACGTTTCAGATCATCTTGTCGGGAACGACCGTCTATCTGAAGGCAAGCCAGGCGACCATGTCGAAGGTCTCCGGCAATCAGGCGGCCGGCCAACTGCTTGGCGGCAAGTGGCTGCAGACGACCACCGGGAACAAGGATTTCGGGAGCCTCGCCGGGCTCTTCAACCTGCCGAACCTGATTCGCAACATCCAGCCCCAGGGGACGCTGCATAAGGGCTCGGTTTCGAACATCGACGGTCAGTCAGTCGTCGGGCTGACCGATTCCACACGCAAGGGGACCCTGTACGTCGCCGATAGCGGTCGTCCCTACATGATCGAGCTGGTCGGCGGTCCCGGGGGACCGGGCATGATCACGTTCGACCAGTACGGGTCGGCGAAGTCGCCCGCCATACCGGCCGGAGCCGTCAATCTCGATCAATTGGAGAGCGGCTCCGGCGGCTGAAAAGCCCGGGGCAGCATCACAGCCATCGCCTACCATCGAGCCGTGAGCGTCGATGTCACTCGCGTTCGATACGGATCTCCGGCGGCCGAAGCGTTGCGCTCTGCGATCAGTGCGGCCAAAGGTGACGGGCCTCTCACGCCGGTCACTGTCGTCGTTCCCTCCAACTATGTCGGAGTAGCGACACGCCGGCTACTGGCATCGGGTGTACTGGGTTCCGTCTGCGGCACGGGGATCGGTGTGGCGGCCGTCTCGTTCCTGACCGTCTACCGCATGGCCGAGCTGCTGGGGTCCTCCCCCCTCAGCGGCGCCGGGCGCCGGCCGGTGTCCACTCCGGTCATCGCCGCGGCACTGCGCGCGGCCCTGGCGGAGCGGCCCGGCATCTTCTCACCGGTCGCCGGCCATGCGGCCACGGAAGCAGCGCTGATCGCCGCCTACCGCGAGCTCCGTGATCTCTCGAACGGTGCTCTCGACGCGTTGGCGCGGAGAAGTGATCGTGCCGGCGATGTCGTTCGACTCCATCGCTCGACCCGAACCCGACTCGAATCGGACTGGTACGACGAGGAGGACCTGATCGACGGCGCCATCGAGACGCTGCGTTCGAACGAGTCGGCGATTCGTAGTCTCGGCGCCGTGGTCGTGTACCTACCAGAACGGCTGTCCCGGCACGGTGGGATGCTCCTGAAGACCGTCGGCGAACTGGGTGATCTGGCGGTGCTGGCCGGGACCACTGGCGACGCCCGGGCCGACGCCGAAGTCGAGTTGTCGGTGCGACGCATCGCCGGCGAAGGGATCGGAGCCCGGCCCGCGGACATCGAGCCCATGGCCGTCATCGACGCGGAGCGCACGCGGATCGTCACGGTGTCCGATTGCGACGAGGAAGTCCGAGTGGCGGTTCGGGCCGTCGTCGACGCGGCACGGGCGGGGACGCCGCTCGACCGGATCGCGCTCCTCCACGCCAGTCCCGAGCCCTACGCCCGGCTGGCCCACGAGCAGCTGGCCTCCGCCGAGATCCCGGTCAACGGGGCGGCGGTGATGATGCTCACGGCCCGGGTGGCGGGCCGCACACTGCTCCAATTGTTCGAGCTCCCGGAGAGCGGTTTCCGGCGCGAGGACGTCTTCGCCTGGTTGGCCGGGGCCCGGCTCCGGCGTGACGGAGGCGCCATCCCGGTGACGGCCTGGGAGAGGCTGTCGCGCGACGCCGGGGTCGTCGGCGGACGCCGCGACTGGGACCTCCGGTTGGCCACTCTGGCTGATGACCTCGACGCGAAGGCGACACGCGACGAGGCGGATCCTGACGCCCCTGAATGGCGGGCCGAGCGTTCACGCGAGAGCGCGGCCCGGGCGCGCGATCTCCGGGCCTTCGTCCTGGGACTGGTCGACGATCTGGCGGAAGCGGCAGCCGGACCTCGGGCGTGGGGAGAACGGGTCGCCTGGGCGCGTCGGCATCTTCAGAACCTGTTCGGCTCTGAGAGGAGACGCACCACCTGGCCCGTGGCCGAGCAGAAGGCGGCCGAGCGGGTGGAGCGGGCGCTCGACCGGCTGGCGTGCCTGGACGCCGTCGAGGAAAAGGTGGCGCTCGATGTGTTCACGCGCACCATCGAGCTGGAGCTCGAGGCCGACCTCGGCCGGGTGGGACGGATGGGCGAGGGGGTGCTGGTCGGTTCTATCTCCATGGGCATCGGTCTCGACCTCGATCTGGTCGTGATCCTCGGTCTGGCCGAAGGGCTCTTCCCTTCACCCACCCGCGACGACTCGCTTCTCCCGGACCATGAACGTGAAGCAACGGGCGACGAACTGCCACTTCGGGCCAGCAGCGTGGAACGCCAGCACCGCCAGCTTCTCGCCGCCTTGGCCGGTGCGTCGCGACAGGTCCTGTGTGTGCCACGCGGTGACCTCCGCCGCAACATCGAGCGTGTCCCGTCGCGCTGGGTCCTCGAGTTCGCCTCGACCCTTGCCGGCGAACGGTGGTGGTCGGACGAGCTCCTCAGCGCCGACCGGCCCTGGCTGCAGCACGTCGCCTCCTTCGACGGCGGACTCCGGCATCTGACGTCGCCGGCCAGCGAGCAGGAGCACCGGCTCCGCCTCCTCATGGGCCAGGGCTCGACCCGGTTGAATGCTCCGGCACTGGCCACGGCCGGGGATGCCACGTTGGACGCCGGCGGCGGTGTCGTGGCGGCACGGCGGAGCGAGCATTTCACCCGTTTCGACGGGAACCTGGCCGGGCTCACCATCCCCTCGCCGGCGGACCAGCCCACGTCGGCCACCAGGCTCGAGACCTGGGCCGGTTGCCCGTTCGCTTACTTCCTCCAGTCCCTTCTCCGGGTGGACGAAGTGGAAAACCCCGAGGACCAGATCGAGATCTCACCGCGCGACTGGGGATCTCTCGTCCACGAGGCTCTCGAGGTCTTCATTGCGGAAGTCCTGGCCCGCCCGCCGGCCGTACAGCCGGCGCCGACGGAGCCGTGGTCGGCGGCTGACCGGTTCCGGCTGATGGAGATCGGCGAGCAGATCTGTGCCCGCTACGAGGCCCACGGCCAAACGGGCAGGGCCGTCTTCTGGAAGCGGGACAAGAAGCGGATCCTGGCCGACCTCGACCGTTTCCTCCGGGCCGACTCCGACCACCGCATGGCCCACGGCACCCGACCGGTGGCGGCCGAACTCGCCTTCGGCCTCGCCCACTCCGACCTGCCCACCATCGCCATACCCCTTCCCGACGGTCGGTCCGTCCAATTCAGGGGCCTGGCCGACCGGGTCGACGTGTCCGACGACGGCACCATTCACGTCGTGGACTACAAGACGGGAGGATCACGCGGCTACGGGGACCTGTCCGAGGAGAACCCCGACGCCCAGGGCCAGAGGCTCCAGCTCGCCGTCTACGGCCAGGCCGCCCGCATGCTCCGCTCCGCCCCCGACGCCCCCGTCATCGCCGAGTACTGGTTCGTCTCGGCCAGGGGGAAGTTCGACCGGATCGGCTACCCGGTCACCACTGAAGTCCTCGACAAGGTGGGTGCGACCATCGGGACCATGGTGACCGGGATCGAGGCCGGGGTCTTTCCCCACTACCCGACAGCCTCCTCCACGACCCCCTTCAACGAGTGCCCGTCCTGTGATCCCGACGGCCTGGGTGTGGCCGACCTCCGCCGGGCCTTCGAGGCGAAGTCCTCCGACCCGGCCATGGCCGTCTTCGTAGACCTGGCCCTGCCTCTCGACGACACGCCGCTGGAGACCGAAACCGAGCAGCTTCCGACAATCGGCTGAGCCTCTCCAACCGGTGCGCACCTGGGATTGGATCGGGGACAATCTCGAAATCGCCCCCGGGGAGCCGCGCTTTCACTCGGCCAGAAACCCATCAGATGGCCGGTCATTCCCGAACCATGGGCACAGCGGTGGTCCCATATGCTTCTGGGGTTATGGAATAAATCGGACTATCGAGAAACGAAATTCGGGAATGTATGGCCGAAGTTCAGTTACTTGCGAAATGCCGCGAAAGAGGGCGGGGATGGTAATTGGAATCGCCAGAATATGCTGCCAAAATCTCAAAACGGTCCGTACTGCTCGCTTCAAACTGAGTCGAAGCCGACGATGTGCCATTCGGTGCGGGGGTCAGGGGGACTGGCGAACCGATCTGTTGAGCCGCCGACAGGCAATGGAAGCCGGTCGTCAGCGGACATGCATAGAAAGTAACAGTACCTGTCGGGCTGAAGACTCCCGCGCCTTTCACCGTGGCTGTTTCGACGATTTCCTTATTAGGGTTCCCCCTGATTTTAGATGGTCGGACGGTGAGACCGACAGATCCTTTCCGCACTTTAAACGAATCGCAGCCGAGCGTTGCCTCGGCCTCCGAAGGAATATAGGTCGCCAGAATGGAATAGACACCAGCGGCAAGTGCTCCCGAGAGGTTCGAATTGGCCACGCCGGCATTCAAGTTTCCGATCCCAGCCTGACTACCAGTACCCGAGCAATTCCCGTCCGGGAAGAAATTAAATCCGACTGTTCCGGAAAGCGGTACGCCTCCGCCGTTTGTGACCACAGCTTGTTCCATGATCGTTGAGCCAAGGGGAACGGAGGTGACTTCCTTTCCGTTCCGCTCCACGTCAAGGACGGCTACGGGTGGTGGTGCACCAAAGCCCTGCAGGAGCGCGCACGAGAAGGACGAGGCGTAGGTCCCGTCACCGCTATATGTGGCGAGGAACCACTGAGGAGGCAAATTGACAAGTTCGGGATTCGAGGTTGCCACTCCCCCGATCAGAGTGCTCGTACCAATAGGGGTACCTGGGGGAGTGCAAGGTTCGCTGGAAATGGCAAAACTCACCGTTCCCGTTGGCGTCGGACCCAATCCCGACACTGTCACCTGATCTGTGACTTTCGAACCAAGCAGCACAGTTCCGGCGGGGTAGCCATTTAGTTGTTCCGAATTAACCATTTGGGCGGAAAGCTGCTGGACGGTGGTTGACGATCCGGCCAAAGCCGTCTGGGGCCCTACGGGGCAGTTGCCTGCATTCGCCCCTGAACAATCTTCCGTATATGTCGCCGTCACCTGATCGGGCACAACATGGTCTGGAAGGGTAAAGTCAACGGCTTGCACCGCATAAAAGCTAAAGTCGGACGTTGTTGATATCGATCCGCCTTCAGGAATCGAGCACGAAGTTTCGTTGATGGTGCAGGTCGCTCCGCCCGAGAGGGTTAGGTTGAGGTCGGGCAATATGTTGCCTGAGGACATTGGCCCGTCGGCTGAGTCGACTTGGTCGACGATCGAGGTGACCGTAGCCGTGTCACCGGCGACGTTCTGAGCTACAGAGTAGGCGCATTCATATGGCGAACCGATGAGAGTCGGATCTTCACAGTTCTTGAGAAGCACGATCCCATGGGTGACCTGACCGCTTGCCCGGGTCGTGCCGGTTGCGATGCCGATACTGCTCGCCAGCAGTGTCGCTAGCAGTAGATTCCGAAGTGGCCGCCTGTACATTACATGCTCCTTTTAGACTGAACCTCGAGTGAAGCGGTCGCCTCGGCATTTTCTAAGTTGCTCATCCAAATCTCGTCCAAGGGCGAACGAGGCGCCGGTCGATCGTCCGGCCTGGCTGTGATTCGACCACCAGAGTCGATACCTTCGTAGGAAGAACAACCAAACCGCGAGCCCCTCGCCGCCGTCGTGTGTTCACTCACAGCGAACTATACGACTCCCACAGACGGACCCAATAGCGTCACGATTGATGAACCACTTAAAACGTTCGAAGCCATACTGTAGGTGGTCCAGCAGGAATGGGACAATGGCAGACTCCCGTCTGAGGAGGATGGCTTCAAGACGACCGTGAGATAACCGTGGTGATGCGTCCCGAATGGCTTCGATGTCTGAACCTTGACCGCTCCCACAAGCACCTCGTCAGCATCCAACGACGTTTGATCGATGCTTGACCGCTCCCGCCGCATCTATTCCTGTCGAGATCCGAATCCCGAGTTCAACTCAACTTCGAAGTTCAGACGGCCTCGTGTGATTACGCCCACGAATATAGATCGGCTGCTGCGGCCTCGGACCAGAGCTTCTTGGACCAATGGACCGTACACTCCAACGTTGACGGTCACTGCACTGGCTCGTCCGCGTTTTGACGGATCGCAAAGTCGAGAATCGCTTTGTCGGTCAAGGCTTTTCCAGAGTCATACGCCCTGTCGAAGGCGTCATCGCCGATTCGCTCACGTAGACATGCGTGATCCTGAGCGCGGAGGGTGGATTCCAACGGCTCGAATGATTCATCCAGACCATCCATCAGAACGTCTGCAGCGCCGTGAAGGATTGCGGCCCGTCCGAATTCACCGACGGCAGTCGCGCATAGTGCGAACTCTAGGACGAGGTAAGGGAACAGACCATGATCATTTACGCGACGGGCGAGGGCGAGAGAATCAGTCGCACATACCAACGCCATCTGGATGTCCCCCTGCAGGACTGCCACAGTGCCGAGGTTATGTAAGGCGTATGCAACATAATCGTTATCGTGGAGGTCCAACGCGATCGTCCGGGCTTCCTCAAGGTGGGACTGAGCCATTCGGAGATTGCCGGATTCAAGTTCGAGCACCCCTAGATTGTGGAGGGCATGCAAGATACGTCCAGAATCACCTGCCGCGCGAAAATATGCCACGGCCTCTGCCAGGTCTGCTCTGGCTGCGTCTGGACGTTGGTTGCCCGTATTGGCGCGTCGGCTCAACGCTAGAGCGATGAGTCGGCTATCGCCGCTGACTCGAGCCAGCGTAACGGCTTGATCACTGAGGTCAGCGGCCGCACCGTAGTCGCCTTGCCTGAAGCGAACATAGGACGTGAGACCTAGCACCTCTGCTATGAGGGCACGGTCTCCAAGCGGCTGGGCGATCGAAAGACTTTCTTCGTAATGCGTCAGGGCCGCCGACGTGTCTCCGCGGAGCAGGTGCAACAGCCCGAGTACCGTAAGCGCCGCAGCCCGTAGCGACGTTGGTGCCTGGGCATCAGCACGCTCAAGCGCCGCATGCACGAGTTCGATGCCCTCGCTGTAGTAACCACGTCTTTCCCAGAACCGCCCTAGAGCAACTATGATTCGTAGAGCCTCGGTAGCGGCCGACGGTGTGGCGTTCAGGTGATCCAACGCGTTGCGCAGGTTGTCACGCTCGACGTCGAGGCGCTGTAGCCATTGGTTCTGATCGGGGCCGGCCAAATGAGGTTCTGCCGTCTCTGCCATCGCCAGGAAGACCTTGGCGTGTGCTACGCGTGCTGCTCTGGCCTCGGACTCGCCGCAGTGGAGTAGTTCCTCCGCTGCATACTGGCGAATCGTCTCGAGTAGTCGGTAGCGGACAGTGGTCTGAGAAGATTCAGCCTGAACGAGACTTTTGTCAACGAGTGATCCGAGCAAGTCGGCTACGAGAGGACCATCTACTTCGCCAGACCCGCACACCGCCTCGGCCGCCGACAACTCGAAACCCCCGGCGAATACGGACAGGCGGCGCAGCACCGCGCACTCGAACTCGTTTAGCAGATCGTACGACCAGTCAATCATGGCCCGCAGGGTCTGCTGACGAGGAAGAGCCGTTCGGCTTCCCCCTGTCAATAGGCGGAAGCGGTGGTCGAGCCTCTCGTGGAGGTCAGTGAGCGACATCGAACGCAGCCGGGCCGTCGCCAGTTCCAGAGCGAGAGGCACACCGTCGAGACGTCGGCAGATGGCCGTTACAAGCGGAGCGGTGTCGGCAGTCAGGACAAAGTCCGTGGCCTGGCTCCCCGCGCGCTCAACGAAGAGTGCCACTGCTTCGGACGCAGCCAGCTCCGACAATGCGCCGGCGCCCTCGGGGGGTAGGGAGAGTGAGGGCACCCGAAAGACATGCTCCCCGTCGATGCCGAGTGGCTCTCGGCTCGTCGCCAGCAAATGCACCCGTGGGCAGCCACGTACGACTACTTCGGCGAGCTTGGCACAAGCCCCGATTACATGCTCACAGTTGTCCAGGACGACGAGCATCGACTGGTCAGCGAGGGCCTCGACAAGGGTGTCGTGCATGGAGCGTCCGCTCTGCTCCTTGATCCCGAGGACTCTCGCCATCGCGGCTGCTACCGCCTCGGGATCACCTAACGCCGCCAACTCCACCAGCCACACGCCGTCGCCGGAACCGTCAAGCAGTTCGGCGGCAACCTGAAGCCCCAGTCGAGTCTTGCCCACGCCTCCCGGTCCGGCGAGGGTCACAATGCGCGACTGAGTTACGAGGCGGCGGATCTCGTTCAACTCGATCTGGCGCCCGACGAAGCTCGACACCATCTCGGGCAGGTTGTTCAGAATATCGGGATTGTCGAGCGAACGAAGGGGGGGGAAGTCGACCTCCAGACCCTCGATATCGAGTTGGAACACTTCTTCGGGGCGGCCCAGATCCCTCAGCCGATGCGTGCCGAGGTCCCTCAAACGCACGCCGACCGGCAATTGGTCACGAACAACATCGGTTGTCGCTCGGGTTAGGACCACCTGACCACCGTGGGCAATGCTTTCGAGCCGAGCGATCCGATGTAGCACGGGGCCGACGTACTCGCCATCTCTTTCGTCGCACTCCCCGGTGTGCAGGGCCATACGCACCTTCAGCACCGCGTCTGCGGGCCACAGTTGGGCTGACATAGCGCGTTGAGCCCCGACCGCCACCTGCACGGCCTGCTTGGCCGTCGAAAACGCCGCACAGAACGCGTCGCCAGAAGTCTTGAAGACGTAGCCTCCTGAATCTTCGATCTCTGAGCGCAGCAACTTATCGTGACTTTTCAAGGCGAGCGCCATTGCCGCCGACGACTGCTCCCACAAGCGGGTGGAGCCTTCGATATCCGTGAAGAGGAACGTAACCGTGCCCGAAGGCCACTCAGCTGCGATCCTCGTTGCCTTCGCTCCGCGAGGCGGGTCCAACTCCGCGGATTGATTCAAAATCGCAAGCTCAAGCTCCCGGAGGGTCGGGCTTGGGTCGATACCGAGCTCTTCAGCGAGGACTCGGCGCGTCTGCTGGTAGACGGTAAGGGCATCGGCTTGGCGGCCCGATCGGTAAAGGGCGAGCATCAGTTGAGCCCGAAACACTTCTCGCAAGGAGTGGGCGTGGACCAAACCCTCCAGCTCACCCACCAGGTGCAGATGGCGGCCGAGGGCGAGATCCGCTTCGATCCGCCGTTCGATTGCAGAGATCCTCAGCTCCTCGAGGCGAGTTACATCACTTCGTCCAAAGGCGTCGATCTCGAGCCCGGCAAGCACGGAGCCGCCCCACAAGGCCAGTGCGTCGGCCAGCCGAGCCGACAAGGCCTCAGGTCCTTCGTGGGGGTGTGATGCCACCGCGAGTGACTCAAAACGCTCTGAATCGAGCTGCCCTGGAATTGTCCGGAGCACGTAGCCGGGGGCCTCGGTATGCAAAGGACTGTCCGTATTTGAAGCTCCAGCCAGCCTCTTTCTCAGATTGGACACATGCACCTGGAGTGTGTTGGGAGCTGTCTCGGGCGGATGCTCCCCCCATAAGGCGTCGATCAGTCGGTCGACGGAGACCACCCGATTGGCTTCGAGCAAAAGAGCGGCGAGAAGGACGCGCTCGCGCCGGCCGCGAAGCGGGACGTTTCGTCCTTCGTCGTCCAGCACCTCTAGCGGTCCGAGGATCCGGTACAGCATCACATAGCCCCCCGCCAAAGGCCGGTTCCTAGGTTCTCCCAAATCCTACTCGGCCTACCTCACCAGGGCTTTCGATGCCCTTTCAGCCACCCCATCGAGTACTTCAGCGAAGCCTCAGAGATCTTTCAGAGGCGAAACACATGGTGGGAGACATCCTCGGTGTGAGCGAAGACGGGGCCACAACAAATAAGGAGGAATCGGATATGACCATCAGAACCAGACTTCGCAGCATGATGCGGGCCGGCACTCTTTTGGCGGTCTCGGCGGCTGCGGTGGCCGGCGCCGCCAACGTACCGTTGGCTCCCGCCGCTTTCGGTGCCACCGCGCCCTTGCAGATCGTCACTCCGTCGTTGCCTTTCGGGGCCGCTGGCGTACCCTACGACACGACTCTGGCTGCCGTCGGCGGGAATCCTTTGTACAGATGGTCGGTTTCGTCGGGCGCGCTGCCAACTGGACTCAGCCTGAACAAGTCCACCGGCACGATTTCCGGCACGCCTATTACAGCAGGGACATCGACCTTTACTGCAAGGGTCATTGACCACAGAGCTTCGACCAAGCCACACAAGCGGGATGTCGCCACCGAGAGCCTTTCGATAGTCTTGTGGCCCGACACTCTTCCGGCCGTCGACTCGTTCAGTGCGTCTCCCTCGTCTTTGCCGGTGACGGGTGGAACGGTAAGCCTGACTGCTTCGATGAGCGACGCCACAAGCTGCTCATTCTCTGTGAGTCCGGCAGTCGGGGGATCACCTTCCACGGTGCCCTGCGGATCGGGAAGTGCGACCGCACAGTTCACAATCCCGGTAAATTCCACGACATCACCGGTGACGTACACATATTCACTAACAGCGGTGGGCCCTGTGGGGTCGACGACCTCCAACCCACCACAGTCGACGACAGTGACCGCGGCGCCGGTGACAATCGCTGCCCCAATTCAGACGACGACTTCAACCGGTATCTACTCAGGTCCTACGAGCTCGAGCTCGGAACTAGGCGTCATGCCAGCGGGCACGAGTCCCGGATACATCTGCTGGACCACAGGTCCCGTGGTCGTCTATGTCAACGTTTGGTTCGAAGTTTATTGGGGGGGAATCACGGGCTATTACGCCTCCTACTATGACAACAGCTCGTATCCGACTGACTCCGACATAACGTCGAAGTACGGGATCCCAGAGTGTGGAGGGACATTGCCGACGTCGGTGATCCAGATGACAAGCGCCGTCACCATCTTCTCAGCGCCGACGACAGCAAGTTCGGCTTTCTTGGCGTCATGCCCACTGGCACCAGTCCGACCTTCAATTGCTGGACCACGGGTCCTGTAGTCGGGTACGTCAACGTTTGGTTCTCGATCACCTGGAGCGGGATCAGCGGCTACTACGCGTCTTACTACGATGACAGTCACTACCCAACCGACTCGGACATCACATCGATCTACGGCATACCGCCGTCCGCGGAGAGGCCGCCAGGACCAACTCCGGCCGAGACCGCTGCGATCAACTGGGCAGTTGGTCAGATCGGTAGCTCGGCTTGGCCCGGTCTCTGTCTCTCGTTCGTATACGCGGCATGGAACGACGGGGCGGGTACCAACTTGGAGAACCTGACGTCCGGAGTCGGTTACAACTCAAACACTGACCCTGAGGATGTCTGGGGACACTTCACAGCGGGCACCACCGGGACAGGGACGCCCCCGCCAGGTTCTCTCGTCTTCTTCAATGCCACAGGTGGGCATGATCCTGAAGACTACAGCCACGTGACCATCATGGGTTACAACGGCGAGATGATCTCGACACCCGACACGTTCAGCGACGGTGGCGTCCATTATGAGACATTGGCCCAGCACGAAGCTTCAGGTGCCTGGAACACGTACGTGGGCTGGTGGCTTCCCGACGGATGACTTCGATGCTCAGATGATCTACGTGAAGATGCGAATCGTCGAGACCAGCATTAGCTGACTAGCGTCACTGAAAACTGTCCGAAGACTCGATGTTGCCGATCAAACGGCGCATCGAGTCTTCGGACTTTCGGGTGGTGCAGACTCTATGACCAGAGCCTGGTGTGAAAACTCACCTCATTCTCTGTACATACGCTTCGCCCGAGTCGGGCGCCGACACCGACCATCACCTGGCCCACGGCACCCGACCAGTGGCGTCGGGATTGGCCTTCGGCTTCGGCGACTCCGCGCTGCAGCGCTGGGTACGATCGCCATACCCCTCCCCGACGGGCGGTCCGTCCAATTCAGGGGCGTGGCGGACCGGGGCGACGTGTCCGACGACGACGCCATCCACGACGTGGACGACAAGACAGTGGGTTCTCGCGGCTACGGGGACCTGTCCGAAATCGACCTCGACGCCACAGCGGCAGAGGCTTCAGCTCGCTTTCTACGGACCTGAGAGCCTTCCTCTCGATTTTTCCGCCGCGCCCGGCAGCCCGACGATCTCAGCAAAACGTCTCTTCGCGTTTGGTCGGTCGGCGTTTGTCGGTCGGTAGTAGGGTGACGCTCCGTGCGTCACTGGTCCCGCGTCGGGGTGATCGTTCTGTTGTCTGGAGGGCTCCTCCTCGCCTCGTGCAGCAGCGCCCCGAAGACCGGAACGACGTCCACCACCACAGGTTCAGGAGGGTCGTCGTCGGCGGCACTCGGTGTGGGAGTTACCGCTCAGACGGTGAAGATAGGAGTGGGGCTGGTCGACTTCACCTGCATCGAGCAGTTCACCAATCGATCCGCGAGAACCAGGATCAGGTCTACGACGACTTCATCAACTACGTCAATGCGCACGGTGGAGTGGCGGGCCGACGCATCGTCCCCGACTACCAGATGTACTGCCCGATCCAGAGCGCCCAGGCATTGTCCCTGTGCACATCGTTCACCGAGGATGACCATGTCTTCGCCGTGATGGGCGACTTCGTCGATTTCTCCGGCGATGCCCAGACATGCATCGCCAAGGATCACAACACCGTCTTGTTGACCTTCGACCTGACGCAGGCCATCATCAACCAGTCGCCGCCGGGTCTCATCATCCTGCCGGGCACGACTCCCGAACGGACGACGCCGTCCTGATCAGTCTTCTGAAGAAGCAGCACACGCTGAAGGGCAAGAAGATCGCGGTCCTGGGCGAGCAGATCAGTCAGAACGTCGTGGAGAACAGCGTCGTTCCGAAGCTGAAGAGTCTCGGCGTGCCGATGGGCAGCACGGCCATCCTCGACGTCACCGGCGCCGACACCTCCGCCGCCCAGGACGCAGCTCGACAGCTTCATCGAGCGGTGGAAGAGCGAGAACGTGAACGCCCTGTACGTCTCGGGCACCCAGGTCGGCTCCCAGCAGTTCATCGAGAAGGTACGCCAGGAGATGCCGGGCGTCATGCTCGTCACCGATGACAACGCCAGCGACGTGCTCGGGTACGGCCAGCAAGAACGCCACATCGGTCGGCATCCCAACCCGTACGAGGGCATCATCACCGCCGGCGGTCCGACCTCGCAGGAATACGACGCGAGCTCCAACTGGACGTACTGCGCCAACGATCTACAAGAAGGAGACCGGCAAGGTGGCACCGAACGCCGAGACGATGATTCCCGGTCCGAACGGCAAGACCCTCGACACCTACGGGGACATCAATGACGCCTGCCAGCTGCTCACCGAGTTCCAGGAGATCGGGAACCGCATCGGCAAGAACCTGAACATCACGAACTGGGTCCACACCGTCGACCACTTCGGCGCCATCCGCGACGTGCGGCGCCGGGTGTACGCCTCGCTCCACACGGGCAAGTACGACGACAACGACACCTTCCGCCTGCAGGAGTTCAATTCGACGCTCGGACCGAAGGGCGACTGGAAACCCACTCACTCCGCTCGAGGACATCCCCGGGTCATAGCGAACGGCAAGGGGCGTTCGGTGCGGGCCGACACCGCGGGCGATGTGCCTGCTTCTACGGCCGAGGAAGGGGGACCCTGGACAGCGCGGGGGTACGGACAGAGTTCGACGGCTGCTGGCCCGCGGTACTGACCGCCGAGGCGCGCAGGAGGAACGCCCGCGAGGAGATCGTCTTCCCCGACGACCTACTCCCCGGTGTCAACGCCGTGCCGATGACGCTGCGCCAGGGTCTGCGCGTCGGCGGCTGGTTCATGTTCGTGATCCTGACGGCTCTCGTCTCGCTCGACGAGCTCGAAGGGGCGGCCATCAACGTCCTCGCCCCCGAGATCCAGCACACGTTCCACATGAGCGAGGGCGCCATCGTCTTCATCGGCACGGCCTCGGCCGCCTTCTTCGTCCTGGGCGCCGTCCCCATGGGGTGGCTGGCAGACCGGGTCAAGCGGGTGCCCGATCGTCGGCGTCTCCAGCCATGCTGTTCGGCGGGTTCGTCCTGGCGTCGGGCTTCGCCGTCAATTCGTTCATGCTGTTCTGGACCCGCTTCTTCACCGGCATCGCCAAGGCCAACACCATTCCCGTGCACGGGTCGCTGATCGCCGACGCCTACCCGATCTCGTCCGCGCCCGCATGTCCGCCGCCATGCAGGGCGTGTCCCACGCCACTTGCTCTGCTCAGCCCGGTCCTGGTGGCGGCGATCGCCGACATCGCCGGCGGACCACAGGGCTGGCGCTGGGCCTGGTACCTGCTCGGCATCCCGGTGTCGATCGTGGCTATCGGAGCCTTCTTCATGAAGGAGCCGCCCCGGGGCCAGTTCGAGAAGGACCACGTGCTCCACGAAGTGGTCGAGGAGGAGCGGCCGGCTCCGATCTCGATGGAGGCGGCCTTCACCCGGCTCAAGCGCATCGCCACCATCCGCACCGTCCTGGTCGCCTTCTGCGCTCTCGGGCTTCGGCCTGTTCAGCCAGGCCACCCTGGCCTCGCTCTACCTGAACAACGACCTGCACGTGACGAACGTGCTCCACCGGGGCATCATCCTGAGCCTTGAGCGGCGATCGGCGCCCTCCCGCTGCTGCCCGTCGTCGGGAAGTACTTCGACCGCACATACCGCAAGAACCCGGCCAAGGCCCTCGCCGTGGTGGGACTGCTGATCCTGCCGTCGGCCATCTTCACGCCCCTGCAATTCTCGATCCACAGCCAGCACCTGGTTCGTCATTCTCGGCATCCCCCAGGCCGTCCTCACCACGTCCGCCTTCGCCATGGTGGGACCGGTCCTGTACGCGGTCGTCCCCTATCGGCTGCGGGGCATGGGCACCGCCCTAACGACCATGTACATCTTCTTCATCGGAGGATTCTGCCGGCGGGATCATCGCCGGCTTCTTCACCAACGCCATCGGTATCCGCGACACGGTCATCGTGCTGGGCGTGCCCACGAGCATCATCGGCGGGCTCCTCCTCATGAACGGGGCCCGGTTCATCCGCCACGACCTGTCGCTCGTCGTGTCGGAGCTCCTGGAGGAACAGGAGGAGCAGCACAAGCGGGCGCGAGGAGGGGGCCATCGTTCCGATCCTCCAGGTGGCCGACATCGACTTCTCCTACGGCCCGTCCAGGTGCTCTTCGACGTGAACTTCGAGGTCCAGCCGGGGCGAGACACTGGCCCTCCTCGGCACCAACGGCGCCGGGAAGTCGACGATCCTGCGCGTGATCAGCGGGCTCGAGGTCCCCGAACGCGGGGTCGTCCGCCTCAACGGCCAGAACATCACCTACGTGACGCCCGAAGCCCGGGCCCGACTCGGGATCATCCAGCTGCCGGGCGGCAAGGGGGTCTTCCCGAGCCTGACCGTCCGCCAGAATCTCGCCACCAGCGCCCGGCTCCTCGGACGTCCCGGGCCCGACACCGAACGGAGACTGGGGTACGTCTTCGACCTCCTCCCCGAGCTCGAGAGGAACAACGACCAGATCGCCGCCACCCTCTCGGGTGGCCAGCAGCAGATGCTGGCTCTGGCCCGCGTCCTTCTCCAGGAACCCGACATCCTCCTCATCGACGAGTTGTCATTGGGCCTCGCCCCCATCGTGGTCGAACGCCTGTTGACCATCGTCGAGCGCCTGAAGAGCGAGGGCCAGACGATGGTGATCGTCGAGCAGTCGCTGAACGTGGCCCTGTCGATCGCCGACCGCGCCATCTTCCTGGACAAGGGCTCGGTCCGCTTCGAAGGTCCGGCACAGGATCTCCTCGGGCGCGACGACATCGTCCGGGCCGTCTTCTTCGGCGCCGAGGGCGGCTAGGGCCGTGTTCTCGGCCATCTTCACGTCGAACCTGCTGTTCATCGGCACCGTCCGGGGGATGATCATCGCCCTCATCGCCATGGGCATCGTGCTCGTCTACCGGTCGAGCCGGGTCATCAACTTCGCCGTCGGTGATCTCGGGGTGCCCGCCACCGCCCTGTTGGCCATCATGGTGGGGATCCACCACTGGCCGTACTGGCTGGCGCTGCCCGCCGCCCTCGCCGTGGGAGCGCTGTCCGGCACCGTCGTCGAGCTGGCGGTGATCCGCCGGTTGTTCCACGCGCCACGCGTCATCGTGCTCGTGGCCACGATCGGCGTCGCCGAACTGGCCCAGGCCGTCAGCCGTGCCCTTCCCAGCTATCAGACGGGCTCTCTCCAGACCACGTTCCCGAGCCCCATCAACGGCCAGTGGAACATCGGCGGGGGAATCATCGTGAGCGGCGCCCAGGTCCTGGCTCTCATCGCCGTCCCCGTGACGACCCTCGGGCTCTGGTGGCTCCTGAACCACACCACATTCGGGGAGTCGGTCCGGGCCTCGGTCTCCAACTCCGACCTGGCCCGTCTCACGGGGATCAACCCCAAGATGATCTCGACCGCGGTGTGGACCATCGCCGGGTTCCTGTCGGCGCTGGCGGTGATCCTCATCGCCACCGACTCCACGTCCACCGACCTGGTCGCCATCGGACCCGACACCCTGTTGCGCGGCCTGGTGGCGGCGATGATCGGCGGAATGCTGTCCTTCCCCGTCGCCTTCGTGGCGTCGATCGCCATCGGGATACTGGACCAGGTCCTCACCTTCAACTTCCCCAGCCAGACCGGCCTGATCCAGTTCGTCCTCCTCGTCGTCGTGGTCCTGCTCGTCGGGCGCGTGAGCCGACGGGCCGAGCCGGACACGGCCGGATTCCAGTTCGCCCCCCGGGTGCGGGCGGTCCCCGAGCGCCTCAAACAGATCTGGTGGGTGGGGCGACTCTCCCAGCTGGGAGCGCTCCTCGCCCTGCTCGCCGGCGTCGCTCTTCCCTTCCTCTTCCGGGAGTCCTCCCAGCAGTTCACCTACGCCGAGATTCTGGCCTTCGCCCTGTGCGCCACGTCGGTCACCGTCCTCACGGGGTGGAGCGGGCAGTTGTCGCTCGGACAGATGGCCTTCGCCGGCATCGGCGCCCTCAGCGCGGCCGCCTTCGTGCGAGGGGTGTCGGTCGACATCGGCTGGGGTGGTCTGCACCTGTTGAAGGGCACGTTGCCGGCCATCCCGTTCGGCTGGGGACTCCTGGCCGGGGCGGCGGTGGCCGCCCTGTTGGCCACCGCGGTGGGAATCGGTGCCCTGCGGGTCCGGGGCCTGCTCCTGGCGGCCAGCACACTGGCCTTCGCCATCGCCGCCCAGGCCTACATCTTCCCGCTGCCGATCCTGTCCCTCGGTCAACAGACGGTGCAGCTGCCCCGGGGGAACATCGGACCTTTCGACATCAGCGTCAACAACCGGGGGTACTACTTCGGCACTCTCATCGTGCTGGCCATCGTGCTGGTGCTCCTCGGCCGCCTCCGGCGCAGCGGCATCGGGCGCACCATCATCGGCGTGCGCGAGAACGAGAACGCGGCGGCGGCACTCACCGTCTCGCCCGCCAAGGCCAAGCTCACGGCGTACGCCGTCAGCGGAGCCATCGCCGGGCTGGGCGGCGCCATCCTGGGCGGCCTGGTCGTGACCATCGGGTACACCGAGCGCTTCTTCACCGTCGACGATTCCTTGGCCCTGGTGGCCATGGCGGTCATCGGGGGGCTCGGCAGCCGCGCCGGAGCCGTCATCGGTGCCCTCTGGGTCGTCGGTCTGCCCGCCTTCTGGCCCAACAACACCCTCGTCCCCCTGCTCACCTCGAGCATCGGGTTGCTGATCATCCTTCTGTACATCCCCGGTGGGTTCACCCAGATCGGGTACTGGTTCAGAGATTCGGCTCTGCGTTTCCTCGAAGCGCGCCTGCCGGCGGTGCCGGTGAAGACATCGATCGAGCCACCCCATTCGCTGACCCGCACCATTCCCGTCGGCCAACCGCGGACCAACGACGACGGCTCGGTTCTGAGAACGGTCGAGCTCTCGGTAGCCTTCACCGGCCTCGTGGCCGTGGACGGCGTCAATCTCCGGGCCAGTCCCGGAGAAGTCGTCGGACTGATCGGTGCCAACGGTGCCGGGAAGTCGACACTGCTCAACGCCATCGGCGGCTTCGTCCCGGCACGGGGCCGGGTCGAGCTGCTCGGTCGAGATGTCAGCCGCATGAAGGCCCATCAAAGGGCCGGCCTGGGGCTGGGACGAAGCTTTCAGGCGGCCAGGCTCTTCCCCGAACTCTCCGTCCGCGAAGTCGTCGAATTGGCCCTCGAGGCGCGAGCCACAACGTCATTCTGGGGAACCCTGCTCTTCCTCCCCCGCTCCACCATGATCGAGCGGAGGCGGGCCACGGAGGCCGCCGAGTTGATCGACTTCCTGGGACTCGGTCGCTACGCCGACCGCTTCGTGGCCGAGCTCTCGACGGGCACCCGACGGATCGTCGAACTGGCCGCGCTCCTGGCCGCCGCCCCATCGGTCATCTGCCTCGACGAACCCACGGCGGGCGTGGCCCAGCGCGAGGCGGAGGCCTTCGGGCCGCTGATCACGCGCGTCCAGAGCGAACTGGATGCCACCCTGGTCATCGTCGAGCACGACCTGCCGTTGATCCTGGCCATCAGCGACCGCGTCTACTGCCTCGAAGCCGGTGCTGTGATCGCCGAGGGCACCCCCGACGAGGTCCGGTCCAACCCCCTCGTGATCGCGTCGTACCTGGGCACCGACGAGCGGGCCATCGGGCACAGCCGCGCCGACACCAGAACCGTGAGCGCGACGCACCCGCCGGACGGTTGACCCGGCTGCATCTGGATCCGGACGCTCGATTGGCATAGCGTCTGCGTCCGTTATGCCGGGACACGGCGGGGCCAGGGACCCCCACGCCCGCCTACGGCGCTCTCGCCGCGGGCTTGGGCTCTTCGTGACGCGGGCCGTCGTCGTCCTCGCAGTCCTCAGTGTGCTCGTGACGGTGACGGTGGCGTCAGGACCGACGCCTGCGGGGGCCGATGCCAAGTCGGACCAGGCCCAGATCACCGAGCTGGGCCAGCGCATCGCCCAGGACGGTTCCCGGGTGCAGCAACTGGTGGTCAGCTACGACCGCGCCCAGGCGCACCAGGCGGCTGTCGAGGCTCAGCTCGCCGCCGTCCAGGCGCATCTCGCAGCTGACCGCCGCGCCGAAGACCGGGGCAACCGTCGTCTGCGGCAACTCGCCCTCACCAGCTACATGAGCGGTAGTGACGAAGATGCGGCACTGTCAATATTCGACTCGGGGGACACGGCTTCGCAGATGGGCAAGCAGGAGTACATCCAGGTCGCCTCCGACAGCCTGAACAACGCCGTCGACGCCGTCAACATCGACAAGCAGAAGACCCAGTCGGCTGAGACGCAGTTGCGGTCCGCACAAGCCCAAGCCGACGCCGACGTACACAAGCTGGCTGATGCCCGTCAAGCCGCGCAAGGCGCTCTCACCAACGACGACGCTCTGCTCGCGCAGGCCCGGGGCAACCTCCAGGCCCTCCTGGCGGCTGCGGCCAAGCAATACGAGGCGGCCGCGCTGGCCCAAGAGGAGGCCATGGCCGCGAGGGCCGCCGCCCAGGCGAAAGCGGCTCAGGCGGCTCAGGCTTCCGCTGCTCAGGCTTCCGCTCCCGTCACCGTGGCGTTCCACCCCTCCCCGGGCTCGTACGCCGATCCCTTGCGGAGCGTCAACGCCCTCACACCGGAACGGATCGACCAGGGAGTGGATTACAGCGGGTACGGCCCCATCTACGCCATCGGCGACGGTGTGGTTCTGAGCACGGTCAACGGCGGTTGGCCGGGGGGAACCTTCATCTGTTACCGCCTGAGCGACGGGCCGGCGAGCGGACTCGTCGTCTACGCCGCCGAGGACATCGATCCGCAGGTCACCGTCGGACAGTCGGTGTCGTCCGCAACGGTCCTCGGCACCATGTACGAGGGTCCGGAGGGCATCGAGACCGGCTGGGCCGATCCGTCGGGTGACGGCAACAGCATGGCCAACGACGCCGGGCAGTTCTCCGGCGCCAACTCGACCGCCTTCGGAGCCAATTTCTCGCAACTGCTGACGTCGTTGGGTGCGCCTCCGGGAATCGCCCAGAACGACCCTCCCACCGGGAGCCTCCCTCCGGGATGGCCCGCCTGGTGAGCTAGACGCCCACCGTGGCCAGCACGTGAGTGGCCAGAAGGGTCACGGCGACCGCTGCCACCACAGCCGCAATCTTCTTGCCTAATGACAGGGATTGCACTTTGCAGTTCACGACTCCTCCTCTCGGACCGACTCTGATCCGGCCGGGTCAGCCGGCCTGAGCCTGAGCGAACGCTCATCTCATTAGGCATGATGAGCCGGGCAGGCCCCCGTGACCAGTGTCAGGGCTGCCACTTCTGTTCGGGAGATCACCTCAGTACGTGGGACACACCTTCTGATACGGCACGTTCGGGACGTACCGTGTCCACTCCCCGGGAGTGAGGTTGCCCTGGACCTCGTGACACAGGGTCATCGCGAGACCACCAGTCGATTCGCTCACGACGACAGAGGGAATGAGTGCAGCGCTGTTCAGGTCATTGGCCACGGCGAGCGTAGAACCGTCCGGGCTGAATGCGACGCTGTACACCTGTTCGCCGTGCTGGGGGAGAGGCGGTCCGTCCTCCGAACCGGTGGCCACGTTCCACGCCACGATGTCGCCACGGCGATCGCCGGTGGCCAGAGTCCTGCCGTCGGGGCTGAACGCCACACTGTCCACTCCATTGTGCTCGGCACATCGACGGATCGGACCGCCGGTCGGCACCTTCCAGAGGGTCGTGAACCCGTCGTCAGCGGCGACGGCGAGAATCGTTCCCTCGGGACTGAAGGCCACACCCCGGACGCTGCCCTTCGCATCGACCAGCGGTCGGCCGATCTCCTTCTCCGTCCCCGTGCGCCACAAAGTCACCAGTCCCCCATCGTCCCCGGCGGCGAGCATCCGGCCGTCGGGGCTGAAGGCCACCGTCCGGACGAAGCTTCTGGCCGGATCCGGCAGGGGACGGCCGACCTCCGTCCCATTGGCTGTTCTCCACAGGACGGTCCGATATCCGGCGTCGCCTGAGGCGAGCAACGTGCCGCTCCGGTTGAACGCCACGCTGAAGACCTTGGATCCCCCGTGGCGGACCCAGAGTTGCTTCCCGGTCGAGGTGTCCCACAGTGCGACATTGCCGAGCTTGTCTCCGGTGGCGAGCAGCAAGCCGTCATGGTCGATGGCAACACTCAGTATCTGAGTATTTCTGCTCTCGCCGGGGAGGCGACCGATGTAGTCACCGGTCGAGCCGTCCCAGAGATCGACATCGTCGGCGTAGTCGGCGGCGGCCATGAGCCCACCCGCACCGCTGAAGGCGACGCTGTCGATCTGACTCCCGGCCCCGTCAGGCGTGAGCGTCGCCTTTTTGGGAACGGTACTCCACAGCGAGATCTCACCAGCAGCATCTCCCGTGGCGAGCGTCCTGCCGTCGGGGCTGTACACGACGCTGACAATCGGGTTCCCGTCGTGGAAGACGTCGCCGATCTGTGCGTGACCGGCTGTACTCCATTGTGTTACGGCACCCTGCGTGTCTCCCGCCGCGAGGGTGTCGCCGTCTGGACTGAAGGCCACCTGGTCCACCGTGCTACCGACGGGGAACACGGAAGGCTTCACCGAAGGGTTCGTGGGGATTTGGGAAACCTCCCAGAGCTCGACACGTCCTCCGGAATGGTCGGCGGCAACAGTCCGACCGTCAGGACTGAATGCGATGCTGGAGACGGGGAGTTCACCGGGAACCCATGCGCGAAACACTTTGCGTAAGTTCGGGTACCAGAAGTCGACGTCGCCACCCTCGACCCCGGCAGCCACGATCGGCGAGCCGTCCGGATCAAAGGCGATGCACGTCACCGAGGTGCCGAGAGGGACCTGTTTCCGACCAACCACTTTCCCGGTGGCGGGGTTCCACAGAATCAGATCGGCGGAGATATCGCCCACGGCACCGTGGGCGTCACCGATGGCGACCAGAGTGCCCGTCGGGTTGAAGGCGACGGCGGTGACCTCCCGGCCGACATGGAGTGACACGCGATCCGCCGTCCCGCGAGCGGTGTTCCACGTCACCAAGTTGCCGGCCCGGTCGCCGGCAACAAGGAGCGTGCCGCCCGGGCTCAGGGCGACGGAGGTGACCGGGCTACCGACGTGGTACCTCTTCACCGGCGTCCGGGTGGCCGTATTCCACAGGACGACGTTTCCTGCGCTGTCTCCGCTGGCCAGGAGTGTGCCGGTGCCGTTGTAGGCGATGCCGGAGATGGCGCTGCCGTCGTGGAGGATGGCGTCCAGTGGCCCCTCGATGGCATCGACGAGGGCACCGTGCGCGGCGGAGGTCGGAGCACGGACGTAGGACGCCAGACTGAGCAGGCTCCCGAGTCCCGCGTCCCTCTGCATGACGGTGGCGGCTTCCCCAGCCAGCGTCCCCGACTGTGAGGGAGAGGGCGCGGTCGTGGCGCCCAGCGAGGCCGCCGTTGCGCCGATCCCGCCGGCCAGCACGAGGATGACTGCGGCGATCACCGCCACGCGACCCCAATGGAACGGGTGCTTCCCTGCCGCCCGCAGTTCCATGTCGTCCGCCCAGCGGGAGAGATCGCCGGGGCGACGGTGCGGGTGCGTCTCGAGCAATCCGGATATGTGGCGACTGAGACCCTTCGGGTCGCCGAATCCGGCGCCATGCGCGGCGGGGGTGAGCAGTTCGCGGGAAGCGGCGGCGCCCTCGAGTCGGGGGGGCTCCGCCAGCAGCACCCAGTAGGCCAGCGCACCGATTCCCCAGGTGTCGGACGCAGGCCCGGGCTCGCCCGGGCCCCCGACGACTTCCGGGGCCCGCCACAGGTAGGTTCCGGCGCCTTCGGTGTGATCGCCTTCACGGTGGGGTCGGGCGATGCCGAAGTCGATGAGGACGGCCCGTTCGTCGGGGGTGACGCGGACGTTCGACGGCTTGATGTCCCGGTGGACGAGCCCCTCCGGCGCCTCGGTCGAGCGGAACCCGTGGAGATAGGCGGTGGCCCGGGCGACCTGTGCCACCCAACGCAGTCCTGACGCGGGACTCGTCGCCTCGACAGCGGCGGGAAACGAGAGACCGGGGATCCACTCGGCGACCGTGTACATGATGCTGAAGGCGTCGTCCGGCGGGTCGTCGTCGTCGATCAGGGCGGTCCCGACGAAAAGGTCGACCAGGTGCATCACGTTCGGATGGTCGACCTTCGACAAAGCGGTCGCCCGCTCGGCGAAGCGCTCGAAGTCGTCGAGGGTGAGCGTCGTGTGCATCTTGAGCGCCACGACATGCTCCTCATCATTCACGGTCCTGTGCGCCTGGTAGACGAGACCCTCGCCCCCGCCGCCGACGTCGACCGGTTCGCCGTCGACCAGATCCACCCGGTAGCGCCGGGGCTCCCCAGGCGGTCCCGTCCACAGCGAACCCACCGGTGGGGCTACTTCCGGTCCCAAAGTAACCCGTGCACGCGTGTCGCTTCGACCACGGCGACGCGTTTGTCGGACACGTCGGGCATGGGGACCTGTTGGGCGAACATCCGGGCCCAGATCTCGTAGAGGATCTCCCGCACGGTATTGGGGTGGTAGTTGAGCGCCGCCGCCACCTCCTTGTGCGTCGCCGGTTCCGAACGCCCACGACTCGGCGGTTCGCAGTAAGCCGTCAACACGGCGTACTGCGACTCGGTCAGGTCGAGGGAGAAGCGCTTCGTGGGGGGGTCCTGCGAACGATCGGCGGTGTTCGACCCCACCGACTCGCGCACCGTGATGCCCAGTTTCCACACCGAGCCCTCTCCCCTGACGAAGAGCTCGAAGTGGCCGTCACGCGGTGAATACCCTTCGCCGGCGGCGATCTGGGTCGTCCCGGTCGAGGTCCGTAATTCGAGGGCCCGGTGGCCGGGCTGGGTGGCGCTCTCGATGAAGATGCGTCGGTTCACGGCCACGAGACTTCCCGCCACGCGGGGAACACCCTCGTCGGGTACCGGTGCATAGGCGAAACGGATCCGGCACTCCGCCCCTCGACCGAACGTCGCTGTCTGCCCATCACACAGCGTGATCGCGTCGGTGCCATGCGGCGCCGGATAGGTGACCACCGCCCGCTCGACCCCGATCTGTTTCCCCTCTGCCCCCACCACAGATCAGAGCCTATAAAGCGCTGCGTCCGAACAGAAGTGGCAGCCCTGACACTGGTCAGTAGCGGGCCCTTTCGACACGATCCAGAGAGACAGTGCCCCACACAGTTGCCCCACGCGCAACAGGGGAACGGGAGGTCGTGATGGCTCGAACAACAGTCCGGCACACCGCACGCGCACTCGGAAAGACCCTCGGTCTGGGCTCCGCCAGCGCGATCGTCGCCGCATCCGGTGTCCTCATGGTCGGCTCCGGCCCCGCCGCCGCAGCACCGCTTCCTCCGAACTGCAGCGCCGATGCGGCCGTAGTGACGTGCTTCTTCTCGTACAACGGCACCGACGGCACCAATGGCTCCGTCCAACAGTTCGTCGTCCCGAGCGGTGTCACCAAGGTCACGATCGAGGCCTGGGGGGCGCAGGGTGGAAACGCCGACGGGGGGCAGGCCCTCGGCGGCGCGGGTGGCTACAGCGAGGGCACGGTGGCCGTCGTGCCCCATGCGACTCTCGACGTCACCGTGGGAGGACAGCCCACGGGGACCATCGGCGGCTTCAACGGAGGCGGAGCGACGGGCGCACCGCAGTCCGCCTATTCGACCGGAGCCGGCGGTGGCGCCACCGACGTCCGCCTCGGAGGACACACCCTCGCCCACCGGATCGTGGTCGCCGGTGGTGGCGGTGGCGGCGCCTACGACTCGTATCTCGGAGGTCTCGGTGGCCCCTACTCCGCCTCCTTTCAGTCTCAGGGTGGGGCCGGCGGCGGGTCGTCCGGCACCGAGGGCGCTCTCTGCTTCGAGAGCGGGCCGTGGCCGTCGTGTGGTGGAGCCGGCAGCTCTTCCGCTGGTGGGACTGCGGGGCCGTCGATGTCTCCCTGCACGAGAGCCGGCAAATCGGGAATCGGGGGAACCGGTTGTGGAGGCGGCGGAGGCGGCGGCTTCTACGGTGGTGGCGGCGGAGGGTACTTCGACGGCACCCTCGCCTGTTGCAACTACATCGGTCCTGTCCCGGTCGACAGCCCCGGTGGTGGCGGGTCCGGATACGTCACCCCGTCGGCGACCGGCGCCACGACGCAGACCGGCCTCCAGTTCGGCAACGGCGACGTCAGAATCAGCTACGTCACCAGGCACGCCTCGCGGGCTGACGTGGACTTCACCCCGGACGATCGACTCCACGGGTGGGACATTGTCCGGCATCTCGTGCCCGACCAAGACCTTCTGCGTGGCCGTGGACTCGGCGGGGAACGCGGCCATCGACCGAGCAGGCACGTGGTCGGCCTTCGACCCCGTGGCCGGTCCGGGAAACGACTTCACGGGCGTGTCGTGCTCCAGCGCGCGGTTCTGTGTCGCCGTCGGCACCACTTCCGGCAACTCCGACTTCGATCAGGATCTCGCCGTCATCTACAAGGACGGTGTCTGGTCGTCCAACACGAGTGTGTCGGTGGCTCCGGGCGAGACCCTGGCGGGGGTGTCGTGTGCCAGGGACACCGAGGAGTGCACCGCGGTGGGATGGATCTCGGAGGGCCCCGGGGACGCCATGGTGAGCGAGACGTACGACGGCAACACATGGACCGCGTCCGCCGGTGGGTCCGGCTACGGGAGCATCGGTGACCGCTTGACGAGCGTGTCGTGCGCCAGTGTCTCGTTCTGCCTGAACGGCGGCGTCGTTCAGGATCGAAACGACATGGGTGACTGGATGTCGGTCGGGGGCCAGATCACCAACGACCAGATCAGTGGGATGACAGGTCAGGTGGATGCCGTCTCCTGTGGTGCGGCTGGCGCATGTCTCGGTGCTGGCAACGGCGGCTATGTCTTCAGCCTGGCCGGCGGTACGTGGTCAGAACCGGCGGATGTCGACGTCTCTTCGACGATCACGGCTCTGTCGTGCACCGACACCTCGACCTGTCTGGCCGTGGACTCCAACGGCAACGCCCTCGTCTCCCGTTCCGGTCAGTGGAGCGCAGCGCTGCCGATCGATCCGGGACGGGATCTGAGCGCCGTCTCGTGTCCGAAGTCGACCTTCTGCGTAGCGGTGGACACCGCCGGGAACGCGGTCGTCGGCTCCTGAGCCCTCGATCCGACCCGGGCACCATCACCACACCTTCTCCGACGGGCGGTCCGGCCAAAATCCCCCACGGGGCCTGGCGAAACCTGGTCGCCGGCCCCGGCCGGGCCGCCCGTCGGCGAACGTATGTTCGACAAGGCCGCTAGGATCTGGCTGTGCAGGCTCTCGAAGTCGCCCCCATGACCGGGCCGGCGTGGGCCGACGGGTTGAACCCCTCCCAGCGGCGGGCGGTGGACCACCGGGACGGGCCGCTCCTGATCGCGGCGGGCGCCGGGACGGGCAAGACCCGGACCCTGGTCAGCCGACTGGCCCGGCTCCTCGACGACGGTGCGGCCCCGGAGCGGATCCTGCTCGTGACCTTCAGCCGGCGGGCCGCCGCCGAACTGGCCCGACGGGCGGGGCAGTTGACCGACCCGTTGCTGTTCCGTCGGGTCGTGGCCGGGACCTTCCACTCGGTGGCCCACAACCTCCTGCGCCGCTACGGCGCCGCGCTCGGACTGGCCGACGGCTTCAGCGTCCTCGGACAGGGCGACGCCAAGGATCTGCTGGCCCTCGTCCGGGCCCCGGTGGCGGCCGACTCCCACACCCGCTTCCCCCGCATCGACACCGTGGCGTCGGTCTACGGCCGCGTCGTGAGCAGTCAGATGCCCCTCGAGGAGACGGTGGTCCGGTGGTTCGGTTGGTGCTCGAAGGATGTCGAGGGACTCCGCACGATCTTCACGGCCTACACCACCCGCAAGCGCGACCAACGCCTCCTCGACCTCGAGGATCTCCTCCTCTACTGGCGCGCCGCGGTAACCGATCCGACCCTCGGTCCCGCGCTGGCGGAACGGTTCGACCACATCCTGGTGGACGAGTACCAGGACACCAACCTGGTCCAGGCCGACATCCTGCGCGCCATGGCCACCCACGACATCGCCGTCACCGTCGTCGGCGACGACGCCCAGGCCATCTACTCGTTCCGGGGGGCCACCGTGCGCAACATCCTCGACTTCCCCCTCCATTTCCCGGGGACATCGACCGTCACCCTGGAGCAGAACTACCGCTCGACCACTCCCATCCTCGAGTTGGCCAACGCCGTCATCGCCGGGGTAGGTGAAGGGGTGCCCAAACAACTGTGGACCGACGAATCCGGCGGCGCCCGTCCCACCCTGGCCACCTGCCCCGACCAGCAGGCCCAGGCCATGGCGGTGAGCCAGACCATCCTCGACCACTACGAGTCGGGCATACCACTACGTCACCAGGCGGTGCTCTTCCGGACGGGCCATCACAGCGACCTGCTCGAGGTGGAACTCCGCCGGCGACGCATCCCCTTCGTCAAATACGGCGGCCTGCGCTTCCTGGAGGCGGCCCACGTCCGCGACCTCCTGGCCATGCTCCGCCTCGTCCAGAACCCGTGGGACGAGTTGGCCTGGATGCGGGTCCTCCACCTGGCCCACGGCACGGGGCCGACTTCGATCGAGAAGGTCCTCGACCATCTGGGGGTGCGCGACCCCGGACGCACCGGTCCCGATCCGCTGGCCAGCTTCTGTGCCGCCCCCCAGGACTGCGGCGCGGCACCGCGGTCGGCGACCGACTTGTCCGCCCTGGCCGCGGCGCTCGGGTCCTGCCGCGACCACCAGCTCTCCGCCGGCATCCAGGTGGACCTGATCCGTGGCGCGCTCGAGCCCATGGTCCGCCGTCACTATGACCATCCCGAGGCGCGCCTGGCCGACTTCGACGCGTTGGCCCGCATCGCCGCCGACGCCCCCAACGCCAACCAGCTGGTGGCCGACCTCACCCTGGACCCACCCACCTCCACCGGCGATCTGGCCGGTTCTCCCTCGCTCGACGACGACTGGCTCACCCTGTCGACGGTGCATTCGGCCAAAGGCGGTGAGTGGGGGGTCGTCCATCTCATCCACGCCGCCGACGGGGCCTTCCCCTCCGATCTGGCCACGGGGAGCGCCGAGGAGGTGGACGAGGAGCGCCGACTCTTCTACGTGGCTCTCACCCGGGCCAAGCACCATCTCCACATCTACGCGCCGCTGCGCTACCACCACGGCGATCCCGCGGGCTGGACCGACAGGCACAGCTACGCGCAGCGGACGCGCTTTCTCCCCCCGACATGGACGGCCTCCTCGACCACCGGGCCATCCGCGGACCCGACGACCTGGAGCTGCCGGCGTCGTCGCCGCCCCTCGCCACCGTCGTCGACGCCGAATTGAGCAGCCTCTGGTAATCGTGCGCTGCGGTGGTCACGTCGGTGAGGACCGCACGTCGGTGGGGCGGGAGGCGGGGGCGATGCCGGGTACGCGGCCGGCGAATGCGGCGATGTACGGGCCGCGGGACCCGAAGGCCACCCGGGCCACGGCCATCTGGCGGAAGAACCCGGTGCCCGTCGGTGAGAAGAGCAGCCAGGTGGCCCCGTCCTGGGTGAACAGGGACTCCTCACCGGGACCGAGCCCGAGCGTGTTCGAGCCGAGGAGCGGGCCGCCGTAGGGCTCCGTGCAGGGCCCCGCCGGCCCCGGGCAGAAGGCCACGGCGATCCCGTCGGAGTCCTGGTACGACGGGTTGGTCGAGAAGAACAGGTAGTAGCGGCCGTCGTGGTCCACCATGTCGGGCGCCTCGATGAGCTTGTGCTCCCAGAGCTGGGTCGCCACCAGGATCTCCTGGGGCTGACCGATCAGGGTGATGTCGTCCGGGGCCAGGCGTTGCGCCCACAGTGTGGTCGGCATGTTCGCCGGCGCGTCGGGGTTCTGGGCCGGTCCCCACGCCGCGTTGGTGTCCGCCTTCCAGTAGAGCCACAACTGTCCGTCGGGAGCGACGAAGGTACGCGGGTCGATGCTGCCGGCCGGCCCGCAGATGACCGGACTGGCGCCGGGAAGAAAGGGCCCGAGCGGCGTGTCCGCCACCGCCACGCCGATGCACTTGGACGCGCTACCCGTAGCCAGCACGTTGTGGACGTCGGGAGCACTGAACCACATGACATACCGGCCGTCGGCGTACCGGACGTCGGGTGCCCACGTACCGCCGTGGGTCCACGGGGGCAGCGTGGGCAGGGCGTCCACTGCCGGGCCGAGGTGCTCGACGTCGCGGAAAGCCCGGACGGGGATGTTGGGCGGGGACAAGCCCGCCGCGCTCGTGTAGAGATAGTCCAGATGACTTCCGACGAGAACGGCAGGGTCGGGAATGGCCGCGTTGTAGGGAGGCACGATCGTGCCCTGGGCGTACGCCGGTGCCGGGGGCGGGTCGAGCAGGCGAGCCGGCGCGCCGGCCGTCGGGCGGGCGGGCACGGGCCCGGAGCGCGGAAGTGCGATTCCGAGGCCCAACCCACCACCGGTGGCGACGACCACGGCGATGACAGCCACCCACCACGCCACCCGCCGGTGGGATGGGCCAGTGGGTTGCGGGTCGTCGGAGACCGCGGCGTCTACCGGCGTCTCCGCCTGATCCAATGCGTCCGGTACGTCCCCTTCGAGCTTCTGGATGATCCCAGTGTGCCGTGGCCGACGGGTGAGTGCGAACGGTGCCGACGAGGAGATCGCACTTCGCGCACCCCGGAGACGCGCGCGTGCCGATGCTACGGTCCGCCCCATGGTGAAGGGCGACAGGCGGCAATGGACGGAGAACCTCCACGGCTTCACCCAGGAGTCCTTCGAGGCCGACGGCAAGCGACGTGACATCTACCGCGCCGGGACGGGGCCGGCCGTCATCGTGATCAGCGAGATCCCCGGCATCACCCCCCTGGTGGCCGCATTCGGTCGCAAGGTGGCGGCGGCGGGGTGCACCGCCATCATGCCGAACCTCTTCGGTGATCCGGGCCGGCCCCCCTCGGGCGCCTACATGTTCGAGTCCATCGGGCCGGTCTGCATCTCACGGGAGTTCTCGACCTTCGCCCGGCGTAAGACCAGCCCGATCACGGGGTGGTTGCGCCGGCTCGCCGCCGCCGAGCACGCCCGGTGCGGGGGTCCCGGGGTGGGAGCGGTCGGCATGTGCCTGACCGGGGGATTCGCCCTGGCCATGATGGTCGACGACATCATGCTCGCCCCGGTCCTGAGCCAGCCGTCCATGCCCTTCCCGATCACGAAAAAGCACAAGGCCGACATCGGGATCTCCGATTCCGACCTGGCCCGGGTGAAGGAGCGCACCGCCGAGGGGACCTGCCTGCTGGGGCTGCGCTTCACCAACGACCCTTTCTGCTTCGCCGAGCGTTTCGTCACGTTGCGACGCGAACTGGGAGACGCCTTCATCGCCGTCGAGATCGACTCCTCACCGGGCAATCCCCATGGACACCCCAAGGTGGCGCACTCGGTCCTCACCGAGCATCTCCAAGATCGCGAGGGCACGCCGACGCGGGCCGCGCTCGATCAGACCCTGGCATTCTTCCGGGAGAGGTTGGGAGTCGGTACGGGCCCGGGGCCGCAGACCGCGTAGGGCCTCGGCAACTCCGGCGGCCGGCTAAACGGCAGCCCCCCGAGCCAGACGCCCGGGGCGTTCTCCGGTGTCGGTGTCCTCCCGACGGGTGACGGCGCCGTGCACCAGGGTGGCGAGATATCCCTCGGCCGGTTGCAGGATGCGGCTCACACCGGTGGGCAGGTCGTGGCGGAGTTCGGGCGGGCAGATGCGCAGCCTCTCGAGATCGATGACGTTCAGGTCGGCCCGCTTGCCGACGGTGACCGTCCCGCGGTCGGCGAAGCCGTAGAGCTCGGCATTGGCGCCGCTCAGCTTGTGTACCAGCAACTCGACGGGCAGGCGTTCGCCCCGGGTCCGGTCACGGGCCCAATGCGTGAGGTGGAACGTCGACGCCGAACAGTCGGAGATGAGATTGACGTGGGCTCCGGCATCGCCGAGGCCCGTCACCGTGTAGGGGTCGAGCAGCATCTCCCGGCACACGTCGAGCGTCCCGTTGACGAAATTGGATCCCAGCAGGGCGTAGAACGCCTTACCCTCATCGGCCAGGAGCAGGTCGTACATGTGGGCCACCGGATCGAGCCCGGCCGCCATGGCCTGCGCATACACGGACTCGTCGAAGCGGGGCTCGTAGTGGACCGGGTCGGTCAGTGGAAAGGTCAGCGGCAACGCCGGTTGGAAGAGCTCGACGATCAGCGCCGAGAAGTCGGCCGGGGCGTGCGCGTCGGGCTCCTCCAGAATGGCCCGCCGCACTTCGGGCCGGCGCATCTCGGCCACCCGCTCGGCGAGGGGCAGGTCGGCGATCTTGCGGTATGTCGGTCGACCCATGAAGAGGTGATACGTGTCGAGGTTGGTCATGATCGTGACCGACCGGGGAATCACCTGGGGTCGGAGGGTGGCGCCGGCGCGGTTCGCCTCGGCGGCGGCGTCGAGCACCAGCCGCCAATGTCCCGGGTCCTCGAAGAGCTGGGCCACGGTGAAGGTGACCGGTCGACCGCTCGCCCGTGACACCGCGGCCAGGAGGGGCACCTCGTCGAACGGTTTGGCCCGCTCCCCGCCCAGGCGATCGAGCCGGCCGATGGTCCCGGCCACGATGGCCTCGAACACCCCGTGACCGGCGCTGCGCATGGCCCCGGCGATGGCCAGAAGCTCGGCGTCGGGCGCATAGGTGCCGGGCACCGGACGTCCCGACCGGGCCCGGTGGCCGACCGTCCGCGACGTCGAGAATCCGACGGCGCCCACGTCCAGCGCGTCGGCGACGAGGGAGGCCATGGCCGCCATGTCCTCATCGGTGGCGTCCTCATTGGCCGCCCCGCGCTCGCCCATCACGTAGAACCGCACCGCGCCGTGGGCCACCTGGGCGGCGATGTCGACGGCGTAGCGTCCTTCGTCGAGCAGGTCGAGGTACTCGCCGAAGCTCTCCCATCTCCCCCAGGGCATCCCCACGCTGAGCGCCGAGCCGGGGATGTCTTCCACGCCCTCCATCAGGTCGATCAGGGCGTCGTGATCGGCGGGCCGGACGGGCGCGAACCCCACCCCGCAGTTGCCCATCACCAATGTCGTCACCCCGTTGGAGGCCGACGGCTCGAGGACGTCGTCCCAGGTGGCCTGACCGTCGTAGTGGGTGTGGACGTCGACCCACCCCGGGGTGATCAGCGCGCCGTCGGCGTCGATGACCTGGCGGGCCGCCTCGGTGACCGCACCGATCTCCACGATCCGGCCGTCGCGGACCCCGACGTCGGCCGGGTATGACGGCGCTCCGCTTCCGTCGACGACCGTTCCCCCCTTGATGGCGACATCGAGCACGTCTCTCACCCCTCACTGCCGGCCCGTTCCTCGAGATCGACCCTGCACACTGCCGACTCTCGGACGTTAGCGCCCAGGCCGAGATCCGGGGACGGCAGAACCGGCCCTACACGGAGGAGCTAGATGTTGGGCGTGGGGGGAAGGATCGTGTAACTGGTGCTGTAGGTGGGGTTGTCGCCCGCCATCACATCGGCGATCACGTCCGACGTCCCCGCCGCACACGACGCGCCCATGAAGACGAAGACCGCATTGCCGTCGTCGTCCAATGTGGCGGTGGCCGTCGCCGTTGTGGACGAACCCTGGTTGGAGCTCCAGATGACCCCGCCGCCGCAGCGGGCGAATAGTTGGGGGGAACCGATGTCGACGGTCTGCTCGGCGTAGGTGGGATCGGTCTCCACGTAGAAGACGGCGTAGACGTCGGATATCCCGGTGGCCGGGGTGTCGCCGGTCTCCACCTCCGGATTGGGCCACCCCGTGACCCCGGGCGCGGTGACCACCGGAGCCTTGGCCACCAACGTCGTCACCGCCGTCCAATAGGGGGCGGCGACCAGATCGGCCTCGACCACACTCTTACCCGGTGCACAGTTGGTGCCGTTCACGACGACGTCGAGGTTCCCGTCATCGTCGAGGTAGGCCACGATGGTATTCGTCCCGACATTCGGTAAGGGCCCCGTCCCCTGGAGATTCTCGAAGCTCAGGCTGCTGCACGAGTTCGCGAGCTGGGACGAGAAGATGCTCACGGCGTCGCCGGCGAGCGACGCACAGGCCTGGACCTGGACGATGGCATGTATCTCGGACGCACCCGTCTCGATCAGGGGATTGGGCGATACCGTCACGACGAGGCTGCACGGGACCACCGCAGGCGTCACCGTGATGCACTCCCCGACGGAGGTGTCCGATCCGGGCGCGTACTCCGCGCTCCCCGAGTAGTACCCGGCGAAGCACCACGTCCCGATCTTGGTCGGTGTGAACGCCGCCGACGTCGCCGTGGACGTGTCGGCGGCCGCCCCCTTCTTGAGTTTCACGGGCTTCTTCAGCTTCGTCGTCATCGCCGTGCAGGGCGTGGGCGAGGCCGTGGGTCCGCACACGTAGAAGGTGACGGTTCCCGTGGGGACGCCGCCGGAGGCATTGCCCGTCACCTTGACGGTGTCGCTGTCGGTCTGACCGAGCGAGATGCTCGCCGCCTTCGGAGTGGTCACCACCACCGCCGACTCCATCGTCACCGTGAAGCACTCACCGGTCGACCCGTCCGATCCCCCGGTGTAGTTGCCATCGCCCGAATACACGCCCAGGAAGCAGTAGATGCCAGTGGCCGGGGGCTTGTAGGAGGGACCGGTGGCCGTGGCCGTGCCGGCCGAGCCGGACAGGGTGACGGTGCCCAGGTTGGTGCTGGATGTGGTGCAGGCGGTGTCGGACTTGAAGGGCCCGCACACGTAGAAGGTGACGGTCCCCGTGGGGGTGACGCCCATCACCCCCGTCACTGTGGCCGTGTCGCTGTCGGTACCGGTGAGGACGATGGAAGCGTCGGACGGCGAGGTCGTGACGCCCGGTCTTGGTGGGGTGACGGTGAAGCACTCATCGCTGGACCCGTCCGATCCTGCGCTGTAGTTGCCGTCGCCTGAGTAGACGCCCAAGAAGCAGTAGCTCCCGGTGGTCGGAGGCATATAGGAGGGGCCGGTGGCCGTGGCGGTGTCGCCCGAGCCCGACAGCGCCACCATGCCCAGGTCCACCGCACCGGTGCTGGCGATGGTGCAGGGGGCGGAACCCTGGCACACGTAGAAGTGGACGTTGCCGGTCGGGGTGATGCCGTCGGTCCCGGTCACCGTGGCGCCGTCGGAGTCGGAGCCGCCCCAGACGATGTTGGCTGTGGCCGGCGTCGTGGTGACCCCGGGTTTGCCCGGGAGGACGGTGAAGCACTCACGGGTGGTCGAGCCGTCCGATCCCCCGAGATAATCGCCGTCGCCGGAATAGACACCCGCGAAGCAGTAGGTCCCGGCGGCCAGAGGCGAGACCGAGGCGCTGGTGGCCGTGGCCGTGCCGGCCGAGCCGGACAGGGTGACGGCGCCCAGGTCCACCACACCGGTCGTCGTCGCCGTACAGGGGCTGGCGTTTCCCGTGCACAGGTAGAAGGTGACGGTTCCCGTGGGGGTGATGCCGAGAACGCCCGTCACCGTGGCCGTGTCGGTATCCGATCCGACCAGTCCGATGGTGGCGTCGGCCGGCGAGGTCGTGACACCCGGCGTCGCCGGGGTGACAGCGAAGCACTCACGGCCGGTCGAGCCGTCCGATCCCCCGCCGTAGTTCCCGTCGCCGGAGTAGACACCCAGGAAGCAGTAGGTCCCGGTGGACGTCGCGGTGAACGACGGGCCGGTGGCCGTGGCCGTGTTGCCCGAGCCGGCCAGGGCGACGGTGCCCAGCTTGGTGCCCGAGGTGGTGCAGGCGGTGGCGGTGGTGAAAGGCCCGCAGACGTAGAAGGTGACGGTCCCGGTGGGGGTGACGCCGAGCACCCCGGTCACCGTGGCCGTGTCGGAGTTGGAGGAACCGAGGGTGATGGTGGGGTTGGCGGGGGCGGTCTTCACTCCGGGTTGCGGGGGGGTGACACCGAAGCACTCACCGATGGACCCGTCCGATCCCCCGCCGTAGTTGCCGTCGCCCGAGTAGACACCCAGGAAGCAGTAGGTCCCGGTGGACAGGGGCGTGTAGGCGGGGCCGATGGCCGTGGCCGTCCCGCCCGAGCCGGCCAGGGTGACGGTGCCCAGCTTGGTGCCCGACGTGGTGCAAGCGGTGGCGGAGGCGAAGGGCCCGCACACGTAGAAAGTGACGGTCCCCGTGGGGGTGACGCCGAGCACGCCGGTCACCGTGGCCGTGTCGGTGTCGGAGTTACCGAGGGTGATGGTGGCGTTGGCCGGTGAGCTCGAGACCCCCGGCGTGGCCGGGGTGACAGCGAAGCACTCACGGGTGGTGGACCCGTCCGATCTCGTGGCGTAGTTGCCGTCGCCCGAGTAGACGCCCAAGAAGCAGTAGATGCCGGTGGCCGTCGGGGTGAACGAGGGGCTGGCGGCCGTGGCCGTGTTGCCCGAGCCGGCCAGCGTACCGGCGCCCACCTTGGTGCCCGACGTGGTGCAGGCGGTGGCGGTGGTGAAGGGCCCGCACACGTAGAAGGTGACGGTCCCCGTGGGAGTGACGCCGAGGACCCCGGTCACCTTGGCCGTGTCGGTGTCGGACCCGCCGAGGACGATGGTGGCGTTGGCCGGCGAGGTCGTGAACCCCGGCGTGGCCATCGTGACGGCGAAGCACTCGGCCGCCGGGTCGGTCTCGAGCGACACGGCGCTGTAGTTGGCATCGCCGCCGTAGGCGGCGCTGAAGCAGTACGTGCCGGTGGCGGTGGGCGTGAAGATGCCGGCGGCCAATGTGTAGGTGGAGACGGCCCCGGACGTCGACGTCGGCGAGGGCAGGGATCCCACCGCCGAGCCACCGGTGCAGGCGGTGCCGACGGTGCTCTCCTTGCAGACCGAGAAGCTGACGGTCCCCGTCGGTCCCGTGCCGGTCACCCCTGTCACGGTGGCCGAGTCGGACGACGACGACCCGAGGACGATGCCGTTCGGGTCGGCCGGGGTCGTGGTGAACGACGGGGTGGCCTTGCCCACGGTGAAGCACTCACGCGTGGTGGACCCGTCCGATCCCCCGGCGTAGTTGCCGTCGCCCGAGTAGACGCCCAGGAAGCAGTAGGTCCCGGTGGACGTCGCGGTGAACGACGGGCCGGTGGCCGTGGCCGTGTTGCCCGAGCCGGCCAGGGCGACGGTGCCCAGCTTGGTGCCCGACGTGGTACAGGCGGTGGCGGCGGTGAAGGGCCCGCACACGTAGAAGGTGACGCCTCCGGTGGGGGTGACGCCACCGACGCCGGTCACCGTGGCCGTGTCGGCGTCCGAGGCCCCGAGGACCACCGAGCCGTTGGCCGGTGCGGTGGTGACCGTGGCGGGAGGCGCGACGCACCCGGTGGGCAGTGTCACCGTTCCCCAGTCCGTCGTGCTGTAGTTGTCGGACCAGACCCCCTTGACGCCGAGCGTGGCCGACCCCGTCGTCGTTCCGGGAAGCACCTGCTTCATGATGGCGAACTTGTAGGGCTGCCCGGGACTGGCGGCGATATTCGCCGGTGAACCCGACACCGTCCCCACCCCACCGGTGGCCGACGTCACCGTTGCCGTCTCCGTGAGGTTGTAGTCGTTGCTCACGGTCCAGGTGATGTCGATGTTGGCGCCGACGTTGGCACAGGTGGCGACACCGCTCACGTAGTTGGAGTGGGCGAAGGCGGCCGTGGGGTCCACGAGAACGGACCCGACGACGCTGACGAGGAGAATTCCGGCCGCCACCCCGGCGTTCACGGTTCGACGTCTCATCCGCCGTTGTCCGGACCCGGTGGCTGTCGTCAAGGTGTACCCACCTTGCGAGCGAGGCGAACTCTCCGCCTACGGTTTGTGGGTGGCTCTCTACGAGCTGTGAGTTACTACTCTTCGTGTGCAACTTACAATTGAGTGTGGTGACGTCACCATCGTCAGTAATGACGGTTCCCTTTCAGGGGTGAGCAGACCACCAACGGTGCTTTTCTTCCGTGATTTCCTGTCGAATTATCTGTCACGTGGTGTTATCACCGCTACTCGTGGTCTTTTGGGGCAGACAGGGACGAGCAGGGCCGATGGGGCACCTCGGCATGCCAAGATCCCGGGGATGTTGACGAACCGGGTGACCGCTCTCCTCGGGGTCGAGATCCCCATCGTCCAGGCCCCCATGGGATGGATCGCCCGGTCGCGGTTGGCCTCCGCCGTCTCCAACGCCGGGGCCATGGGGATCATCGAGACCTCGTCGGGCGAACTCGACGTGATCCGGGACGAGATCGCCATGATGAAGGACCTGACCGACAAGCCCTTCGGGGTGAACATCGCCCAGGCCTTCGTGGCCGACGCGACCGTCATCGTCGACTTCGTCATCTCCCAGGGGGTGCGCTTCGTCACCACCTCGGCCGGCAGCCCGACGAAGTACACGGCCCAGCTGAAAGGGGCCGGCCTCACCGTCTTCCACGTCGTCCCCACCCTCCGGGCGGCCGACAAGGCGGTGACCGCCGGCGTCGACGGCCTCATCGTCGAGGGCGGTGAAGGCGGCGGCTTCAAGAACCCGCGACCGGTGTCGACCATGGTGCTGCTGCCCGCGGTGACGAAGGCCTTCGACGTGCCCGTCATCGCCGCCGGTGGCTTTCTCGACGGTGCCACGATGGCGGCCGCGCTGGCCCTCGGCGCCGAAGGCGTCCAACTGGGCACGGCCATGGTGTCCTCGACCGAGTCACCGGTCCACGCCGGCTGGAAGCAGGCCATCATCGATGCCGCCGAAACCGACACGGTGTTCCTCAACGGCCACACCTCGCCGGGGTTGCGGGCCCTGCGCACCCCCTACAGCGAGCGCCTCGAGGCCGACCACACGAACAACGCCATGGCCTCGTTCGGCCGCGTCCCCGACGTCTACTTCGGCGGCGACCTCGACGCCGGGATCGCCCTGGGCGGTCAGGTAGCGGGGCGCATCACCGCCAGCCGGCCCGTGGCCGAGATCATCAGGGACTGCGCGGCCGAGTGTGAGGAGATCCTCCGGGCCCTGGCCGACAGGTACGTGGCCGGGGGCGGTACCGAGTAGAGCCCTTACACCCGGGCGCTACCGTGATGAAGCACAGCCAGACCTGCGAGGAGGCGGCACCGCGTGCTCACGCCCGCCGACATGGAGACCCTGAGGAGGTTGGTCGGCTCAGCCACCTTCACCCGGGGACTCGCCTACGCCGGCCAGGGCGCGGTCCGGCGGGTGCGGTGGACGGAGGACGGCGCCTGCGCCTTCGGCGAGGTCCAAGGTGGAGCCCGAACCCCCTACGGGGTGACGGTCATCGTGCGGCGCTCGACGTCGGACCGCATCGTGGGGATGGACGCCGTCTGCACCTGCCCCGTCGAGATCAACTGCAAGCACGCCGTGGCCCTTCTTCTGGTCAACCCGGCCCAGCCGACCGTTCCCCCGAGGACGCGGGCCCCGGGACCCCGGTCGAGCGGTAATCGAAAGGCGCCGGCCACGCGCCGGGCGAAGGCGCCGCGCTGGGAGACCCCCCTCCTGACGCTCATCTCCGGGGGTGAATCGGGTCCGGCCCCATCAGACCGGGACGAGTGGGGTCCGGCCTGGTCGGAGCCGGCCGAGATCGGACTCCAATTCGAGCTGGTCCTGACCCAGGCCCGGACGGCGCCGGGTACATCAGCGTCGGGGATCCGGGTCCGACCGGTCCTGCGCAGTCACAGCGGACAGTGGGTGAGGTCAGGCATCTCGTGGTCGAACCTCGAGTACCTCGCCTACCGCCGAGCGGTCGAGGGCCGGACCCCGGAGCATCTGACCGTTCTCACCGAGCTCCTGGCCCTGAGCCGAGTGGCCAGCGGTCGCTCCGCCTACAGCTCGTCGGCCGAGACCGTCTGGCTCCAGGACATCAAAAGCCGCCGGCTCTGGGACCTGCTGCTCGAAGCCCGGGATCTCGAGTTGCCCCTGATCCACAGCGGGCGCCAGGCCGGGCCCGTCGACCTCCGGGTCGGTCCCGCGTCGGTCACCCTCGACGCCACCCGGGGCGACGGCGGACTCGAGCTCCGACCCAGGGTCGGGATCGACGACGGGGACGTCCCCCTCGCCTCCTCGCTCCTGATCGGCTCGCCGGCCCACGGCATCGCCTGGTGGGACGGTCCGGCCGATCCGTCCGGAGTCGCCATGCGTCTCGCCATGGCTCCGTTCGCCACGCCCGTGGACGAGGGCCTTCGTCGCTTCCTGGCCTCGACGCCCCTACGGGTGCCCCCGCCCGACGAGGAGCGGTTCCTACGCGACTTCTACCCGAGGTTGCGCCGTCGTATCGACGTGCGTTCGGGCGACGGGTCCGTCGACCTTCCCGAGCCGCCCCCGGCCCGCATTCTTCTCACCGTCACCCACGCCGATGGTCACCGGGTGGAACTCACGTGGACCCGGGGGACGGCCGGTTCCGGCGTGCGGGAACGTCTCTGGGAGGCGTCGAAGGGCACCGGCAGTCGTCTCGCCGAGAACGCCATCGTCGACGCGGTCACGACGGTGGTCGGCCCGGTACCCGATCTGCTCGAGACCGGCGTCTTCGGTGAGCGGCTGGCCCCCGAGGTCGTCCTCGACGGAATGGCGGCCGTGCTGTTCGTCTCCCAACTCCTCCCCGTCCTCTCCGGCATCGACGGTGTGGAGATCCAACAGATCGGGACGATCCCCGAGTACCACGAGGTGGTCGACCCGCCCCTCGTCAGTCTGGGAGGTTCGCCGTCGGACGACAGGGACTGGTTCGACCTGTCGGTGGCCGTCACCGTCGACGGCGAGGACGTCCCCTTCGCGGAGCTCTTCGTGGCCCTGGTCCACGAGCGGTCGCATCTCATCCTTCCCTCCGGGACCTACTTCTCCCTCGACCGCCCCGAACTCCGTCAACTGGCCGAGCTCATCGCCGAGGCCCGCACCCTGGGCGACGACCCCGGCGACAGCGTCCGCCTGAGCCGATTCCAGGCCAGCCTGTGGGAGGACCTCCAGCGCCTCGGGGTCGTCACCGCCCAGGCCCGTGAGTGGGAGGACTCGGTCCGGACCCTCACCGAGGCGAGTACCAGCACCGAGCACGCCGTGCCCGACGGTCTCCACGCCACCCTCAGGCCCTATCAGCTGACGGGGTTCAACTGGTTGGCCTACCTCTACGAGCACCGGCTGGGCGGCATCCTGGCCGACGACATGGGGCTGGGCAAGACCATCCAGGCTCTGGCCCTCATGTGCCACACCAAGGAACGGGGGCTCAGCGCCTCGCCCTATCTGGTGGTGGCCCCCACCAGTGTCGTCGGCAACTGGGCGTCCGAGTGCCGGAGATTCGCCCCCGCACTCGGCGTCGTCACCGTCACCGAGACCGAGGCCCGCCGGGGCCACCCCCTCGAGAAGTTGGCCACCGACGTCGACGTCGTCATCACCTCCTACGCCCTCTTCCGTCTCGAGTACGACCACTACGCGGCGATCGACTGGGCCGGGCTCTTCCTCGACGAGGCCCAATTCGCCAAGAACCGGGCCTCCCAGGCCTACCGGAGGGCCAAGATGCTGCCGGCGCCGTTCAAGGTGGCCATGACCGGGACACCGATGGAGAACAACCTGATGGAGCTCTGGTCGCTGCTGTCGATCACGGCGCCCGGTCTCTTCATCAGTCCCGACCGCTTCACCGACGACTACCGCACTCCGATCGAGAAGAAGGCCGACTCCGAGCGCCTGGTTCAACTCCGGCGGCGCGTCCGACCGATCATCCTGCGCCGGACCAAGGAGCAGGTCGTCAACGACCTTCCCGAGAAGCAGGAGCAGGTCCTCGAGCTCGATCTCAATGCCCGACACAAGAAGCTCTACCAGACCTACCTCCACCGGGAGCGTCAGAAGGTCCTCGGACTCCTCGGCGACATGCAGAAGAACCGGTTCGAGATCTTCCGCTCCCTCACCCTCCTGCGCCAGGCGAGTCTCGACATGTCGCTCGTCGACGCCAAACACGCCACCGTCCCCTCCACCAAGCTCGACGCCCTCATGGAGATGCTCGAGGACATCGCCGCCGACGGGCACCGCGTGCTGGTCTTCAGCCAGTTCACCCGGTTCCTCACCCTGGCCCGACACCGGATCGAGCACGCCGGGATCGACTACCGCTACCTCGACGGCAAGACCCGCAAACGCGACGACGTCATCTCGGGCTTCCGGACCGGAACCGCTCCCGTCTTCCTCATCAGCCTCAAGGCCGGCGGCTTCGGTCTCAATCTGACCGAGGCCGACTATTGCGTCATCCTCGACCCCTGGTGGAACCCGGCCACCGAGGCCCAGGCCGTGGACCGCACCCACCGCATCGGCCAGACGAAGAAGGTCATGGTCTACCGCCTGGTGGCCAAGGACACCCTGGAGGAGAAGGTCATGGCGCTCAAGGCCAAGAAGGCGACCCTGTTCGCCAACGTCATGGACTCCGGTGACTTCGCCTCCGGTGCCATGACGGCAGCCGATATCGAGGAGCTCCTCGGTTGACCAGACGATCTCCGTCCTGCCCCTACGGCTCCGGGGCACCCTAGGCTCGGTCTGTGCCGGGCGACGACACCGAGCGGGTGTTCGGATACCGAACCCGTCCCCGTAGCCCACTGCGGTTCCTCGGTCGCACCACCCGCCACGGTGCCGACGCCGCCCGCACCCGGCTGACCTTCACCCTCGGCGGGCCCACCCGGACCCAGATCGTCGTCGTCCTGGCCGGGGTCCTCGGTCTGTCCAGTGCCGACGTCGCCACCGTGGGCGCCTCGGCCATCGAGCTGCGCCAGCACCTCCACATCGACAACACCGACATTGGGCTCCTGGTGGCCGTCAGCTCGTTGGTGGGGGCGATCGCGGCGCTGCCCTTCGGAGTACTGGCCGACCGGGTCCGACGGACCTGGACGCTCGGGATCGCCATCGCCTTCTGGGGCGTGGCCATGCTCTGGAGCGCCACGGCCGGCTCCTTCGGCCAGCTCCTCCTGGCCCGACTGGCCCTGGGGGTGGTGACCGCCGCGGCCGGCCCCATCGTGGCCTCACTGGTGGGGGACTTCTTCCCGGGCCGCGAGCGCGGTCGCATCTACTCCTTCATCCTCACCGGCGAACTGATCGGTGCCGGCGTCGGCTTCGCGGTGACCGGCGACATCGCCGCGCTGTCGTGGCGCGCCGCCTTCGTGATCCTGGCCATCCCCGCCTTCCTCCTCGCCTATTTCGTCTTCCGCCTGCCCGAGCCGGTGCGCGGCGGCCAGGGAGCGCTGCTGCCGGCTCCCGGGTACCGACAATCGACCCCCGATGACGCCGGCACCGAAGCGGTCCCGGGCGCCATCACCGACGCCCAGCGCCTGGCCCTCGACCGCAACATTCCCCCCGACCCCCGCTTGGTCCATGAGGGATCCGACGAGCACATGGGTTTCATCGCCGCCGCCCGCTACGTGCTCCACGTCAAGACGAACGTCGCCCTCATCATCTCGGGGGCTCTCGGCTACTACTTCCTGGCCGGGGTCCAGACCTTCGGCGTCGAGTTCGTCCACGCGCAGTACCACGTCGACCAGGTCTTCGCCAACCTCCTCATGCTGGTCGTCGGTGGTGGCGCGGCGGTCGGCGTCCTCGTCGGCGGACCACTGGGCGACAGGCTCCTGTCGAGAGGACACCTGAAGGGGAGGATCCAGGTCCCCGCCTTCGCCGCCGTCGCCACCGTCGTCCTCTTCATCCCCGCTCTCGTCAGCCACAGCGCCATCTCGGCCCTGCCGTACATCATCCTGGCGGCGGGCGCCCTTTCGTGTCAGAACCCCCCCATCGACGCGGCGCGCCTCGACATCGTCCCCGCCCGCCTCTGGGGTCGGGCCGAGGGCATCCGCACCTTCGTCCGCACCGGCGCCCAGGCCATCGCGCCCCTGCTCTTCGGGGCGGTGTCGGACCTCTTGAGCGGCAACCACCCCTACTCCGGTCTGCGCTGGACCTTCGTGATCATGCTCCTGCCGTTGTCCGCATCGGCCCTCTATCTCTTCCGGGCCATGCGGACCTACCCGAGAGACGTCGCCACCGCCGGGGTGGTCTCCGAGACCACCCGCGCCCCGACGCCACCGGGCGAGTGACGGCCTCCCCGGCGCGGAGAGCTCAGCCGGTTCAGCCGGTTCAGCCGCTTCCGCCGGTTCCGGTTCCGGCCGGCCCAGGCGGTTCGGTTGTCGTCGTCCGGTACCGCCGACGGAAGAGCAGGTACGCCTCGGCACCGGCCAGGAGCGGGAGCCAATAGGAGGCCACCCGGTAGGCCAGGGTGGCCAACAGGGCGTCGCCGACGGGAACGCCGGCCAGCACCAACAAGGCGCTCAGGCTGGCTTCGATGATGCCCAGGCCCCCAGGCGTGATGGGTACCAGTCCGATGACGCCGGCCACGGCGAAGGCCAGGAGCACGAGTGAGGGCCGGGGGTGACATCCCGTGGCCCGCAGGGCCGCCAGCAGACAGAGATAGTCGAACCCCAAACGCCCGGCCGAGAGCAGCACGGCGTCGCGCCATCTCTTGCCGAGCACCGACGTGATCACGTCACGCTCGCGCGACAGCCGCTGGTCCAGATCGCGCAGGGGGGACGACGTCGGAGGACAGCGTTGCGCACGCGCTCGGCGGTCCGCCCGAACCAGGCCAACGGCCGGTCCGTGGCCAGGACGACGACACCGAAACCGGTGAAGAGAACGAAACCCCCGATCCCGATGTAGGCCGCCTCCGCCAGACCGCTGCGCACCGGAGCGCCGAACAAGATGGCGGGAAGGGCGAAGAGCGGCAGGGCCAGGAGGCCACCGATGCCCAGCAGCGAGAAGGCCAGAAGACCGCCGACGGCGGTGTCGGTGGCGATCCCCGACGCCGCCAGCATCCGGTACTGCACCGCGGCACCGGCGGCGGCACCGGCGGGGAGGACGTTGGTGATGGCATTGCCGGCGAGTTGGGCGGTGATCACGGCGAACCAACCCTTGACCCGCAGCGCCATGCGTTGCAGGGCGAAGTCGCACCCGAAGTGCGCCGCTTCGGCGCCGAGGGCGGCGGCGAACCAGCCCCACTTCAGCGTGGAGAGACGCGGCAACGAGGCGAACACCCCGGTGACGCGGGGCAGCACGAGATAGATGGCCAACCCGCTGACGGCCACGACCACGACCCGCTTGACCACCGCCCGCCGGGCGAGCGGTGCCTCCCCCAGCGTGCCGTCGTGCTCGCCCGTGGACTGCTCAGGGTCAGGGTCGGGTGAGTCCACGCGGCTTCATTGTGGCGCCCGGTCCGCGTGTCGTGCCGGGCATCCACTCACCGCAGGCTGCGATTGACAGCCCGCCGGGCCGGACGGATACTTGCGCCCTGGTTTGACTTCGCTCGGCGGGGCGAACGAAGTGCCGCTGTCGGCGGTGCCCGCCCGGGAGTGCCAGCCGCGGGAGGTCCGATGACGTCTGTGACCGGTCTAGCCGTCGGCGCCACCGTCGGCGCTCTCGGCTGGACGTTCTCCGAATACGCCTTCCACCGGTGGTTCCACGTCTCACGCGACGGGAATTTTCTCAGTCGGACTCACCTGGCCCATCACGCCCGGCAGGAATACCTCGTCAACAGCGTCAGCGTCCTCTGGTGGGGTGCCGTGTTCTTCGTCGGACTCGCCGTCCTCCCGTTGCTGTTCTGGTCCGCCGTACCGGGTGCGGTGGCGCTGGCCTTCGGTGCCGCCTGGGTCGCCGCCTACTTCGTCTACAGGTGGATCCACGCCGCCGACCACCTCCGGCCTCCCCGCAACGCCTACGGACGTTGGGCCCGGCGGAGCCACTTCCACCACCACTACGAGGCGCCGCTGCGCAACTTCGGCGTAACCACGCCCATCTGGGACCTGGTGTTCGGCACCTATGACCCGGTGTCCCAGGTGGCCGTTCCCCGCCGGCTGGCACCGGTTTGGCTTGTCGACGACTTGGGTGGGCTGAAGGGCGAGTTCGCCGACTCCTACTTCGTGCGGGGACGACCGATCCCGGCGAGGGCGGTGGTGGCGGCCCAGGACCTGTCCGACGCGACGGCGGCGCCCTGAAGGGGCGTTCCACCCGGCCCCCCCGAGTCCGGACCGGTCCGTGACCTGTCAGGCGCCGTCGGGCGGCTCGCCGGCCGAGACCGCCAACAGGGCCCGGATGTGGGCCATGACCTCACCGGTGTTGGCCTCGTGGTCGTCGTTCTCGAAGTGGAGGAGCGACCCGCTGAGGCGGATCACCACGGTCTTGCGGCGGAACGGATTGAACCGGGGCAGCCGCTTGGAGGCCGGCCACACCGTCTCCGTCCCGCTGATGGCGACCGCCACCACGGGCACGTCGGCCGCCACGGCCAAGCGGGACACGCCAGGACGCGTAGGCCCGAAGGCGAGAGGATCGTCCGGATCCCAGTGGAGGCGCCCCTCGGGCATCACCAGGATCGGCACGCCTTCCCGCAGGGCCTCCACGGCGGCGCTCGCCGCGGTGCCCGACTTGCGCTCACGGTCCACCGGGATAGCACCGATGGACCGCACGAAGCGGCGGGTCGCGCGTCGCTCGAAGTAGAGCGATGCGACGAGCAGGCGCGGGTACCGCTCGAAGTGGTGGAGCGCGATGAGCCCGGCCGGCACATCGAAGAAGCTGCGGTGATTGGCGGCGATGATCGCGACGTGGGTGTCGGCCACGTACTCCTGGCCGTGAAGCTCGTAGCGCACGAACGGCGCCGTGAGCACCTTGGCGATCGCGGCGATCCGTGCCATGTTCCGTTCCGGTGTCGCGCTCATGCCAACCTCGCCAACTGACTCGTCCACCACGCCTCGAGCACGCGGACTCCTTCCTGGTAGCCGCGCTCGACGGCCTCGTCGAACCGGGAGAAGTCGAGGATTGGCAGGTCGAGAACCGGCGGCTCCACGGTGACGTCGGCCAGATCCGGGCCCTCCGGATCGCGGACACCGAGCTCGGTGAGGCCGGCGAGCACCTTGACCATGCTCAGCGACCCGACGTCGTGGTTCCGGTCGAACCGGGCCCGCAGCAGGTTCCAGCCGGAAACGACGCCGGTGTCAGGCAGGTCACCCGCGGACAGGTCGCGCCGCGAGCCGACATCGACCCCCACCACCGTCGCCCTCGGATGGCGGAGGCGCATGCGACGCACCGGGTAGTTCTCGAGCATGCCCCCGTCGACAAGAACGTCGTCGCCATCGGGGACGGGCGGGAAGACCCCCGGGATGGCGAGGCTGGCCCGGACCGCTCGCCACGCCGGCCCGCTGACGTGGACGCGTGGCTCCTTGCGGGTGAGGTTGGTCGACACGCAGAAGTAGTCGATCAGCAGGTCCTCGATATCGATCGTCCCGGCCGCGGCGCGCAGGCGCTCGGTCACAACCGCGCCGCGGGCGAGCGAGAGTGCGGGAAACGTGAGGTCGATCAGGGGCTTGCCTTCGGCGACGCCGGCCCGGACCGTCGCGGCGATGCGTTGCCAGCCCCATCCCCTGGCCACGGCCCCCGCCACCAGCGCCCCGGCACTGGTGCCGGCCACGGCGTCGATCGGGATCCCGAGCTCCTGGAGGGCCCGGACGACGCCGATCTCTGCCATGCTGCGCGCACCGCCGCCGCTCAGGACGAGGACGACGGCCTGGTTGCGCAGCACTCGGCAGATCCGGGCGGCGTCCTCGGCCCGGGCACGACGCAGGTGGTGGTGGCGATCGATGCCCCGACCGCCCGTCCACGACGCCGTGCCCGACGGATCGCGGCCCGAGTCCGGTTGCACGAGCACCAGGTCCACCCGGGTGCCGACCGCGTCCCTGTGCTCGCCCAGCACCGTCTCCACATCGCGCCGCCGGGCGTTCGAGCTTGCCGACGCGACCAGCACCACGACGTCGGACTGCCGGAGGCACCGCCGGGTCCACGCAGTGGCGCCCGGCTCCCCGACAAGCACCACCAAGGTGTGCCCGAACTCGAGGGAGGCGATGTCGGCGTCCGACCCGTCCGGGGTAATGCTCGTGGCGTCCGGCACCTGACGGAGAAGGGTGGCCCGGAGGAGCTCGACGGCTTCGCCGACCTCGGTCTCGGGGTCCAGCGGCACCAGGGTGATCGTCCCGACCGGTGGCGGCGCCGCCCGGTCCAGAAGGCTGCGGCGCATCCGGGCCACGATCTGACTGGCGATCGGCCGCAATAGTGCAGCGTCGACGGCGACCAGCCGGTCGAACTCGTTGACCGCCAGGCGCAGGCACGTACAGTCGCGGTCGGCGATCACCGTGGCGGTCCGGACCTCGCCGTTGATGAGCGCCATCTCCCCGACCACCTCACCCCGACCCACGTGGCCGACCAGGCGCTCCGCCCCGGAGCTGTCTCGGACCCGGACCTGCAGGCGTCCGGCAAGGACGACGAACACGTAGTCGGCCGCCTCGCCCTGCCGCATGAGGACGGTGCCGCCGGGGACCTCACAGATCTCGACCACATCGGCGAGACGAGCCAGGCTCACCGGGTCAAGCCCACTGAACAAGTCGACCGTCGCCAGCAGGGAAGAGACCTCGGCGGCGCTGGTCACGTCCTCGACCCCGGTCGCCGGCGGGACGGATGCGGCACCGGGCCTCGCGTCGCGGCCGGACCGGCTGCAGGACGGCCGCGGTCGACGCGAGACCAGCCGGTCACGCTCGGTGTACCTCCGCCTGGCGCCGCGTCGGAATGTTCGCACCCCTTTTGCCCTCGAGCCAGCGCGCCCAATGTAACGGATGCATGTCCCTTGCAGCACCTGAACCACCCCGGTACCGTTCGACGGTCACGTCGGTATGCGGCGTCGCCGAGGAGGTTCCCAGATGGCGGGTTGGGTCCGATGCGGACGATGAGCGAACCGTGGCGCACGGAGGCGTCACGCAGGCTGGTCCGGAGCCGATCATCTGCGCGCCCGTCGGCCGGCGGGACGGCGGGCGACGGATGACGGGGAGTCCGGTGACCGCGGCTGGCACGCGGAAAGGGTCGAGCGGCGCGACCGCTATGGTCCGCCCGGCGCTCCGTGACCTCGAGTGGCGGCGCATGCGGTTCGCGGTGGCCGTCGTCGGGGCCGGCGTGTTGTTCGGTTTGACGCTGGCGATGACGGGCATCAGCGGCGGATTCAACGCCGAGGCCTCCCACACGGTGCAGGGATTCCACGCGGACATGTGGGTGGTCGGGAGCGGCGCCGCGGGTCCGTTCCTCGGATCGTCGCTTGTCCCGTCGTCACGCGTCACCGAGATCGCCGCCCTGCCCGGTGTGGTCAGTGCCGTCCCCGTCGTCTTCATCCGCAAGGACGTTGTCACCCACGGGAGCCCGACCGACGTCAACGTGTTCGGGGTGCCGGCAAGCAGCTTCGCGTGGCCGCAGGTCCAAGCGGGGCGGGTGCCCGTGAAGTCCGACGAGGTGGTGGTGAGCACGAAGCTGGCCGGCTACAACGTCGGCGACCCCATCGTCATCGCCGGACACCGGTTCGTCGTCGTGGGAACTGTCGACGACTCGACGGCACTGGCCGGGGTGCCGAACGTGTTCCTCACACTTCCGGCCGCCCAGTCGGTCGCGTTCGGCGGCGCCCCGATCGCCTCGGCCTTCGCAGTGAAGGGGTCGATCACCACGCCGCCGCCAGCGGGTCTCGCCGTCGTGGCGAACAAGTCCGGCGTCGACGATCTGCTGCGCGCCCTGAAGCAGGCGCGCTCGTCGATCTACCTGACCGCTGTCCTGGCCTGGGTCATCGCCGCGCTCATCATCGGCTCGGTGGTCTATCTCTCCGTGATCGAGCGCCTCAAGGACTTCGCCGTGTTCAAGGCGATCGGGGTGTCGACGACATCGCTACTGACGGGTCTGGCCCTGCAGGCCGTCGTCCTGTCCCTCATCGCCGCACTGGTCGGACTCGGCGTGGGCACACTTCTCGGTCCCCACCTGGGCCTGCCCGTGTCGATCTCATGGGAGACCTACGTCCTTCTCCCGGTCGTCGCCGTGGTGTTCAGTCTCCTAGCCAGCCTCTTCGGTCTACGACGGGCCCTTTCCGTCGATCCAGCGTCCGCATTCGGAGGTCCGTGATGCCCGATCTCCGCATTGACGACCTGACCGTCGAGTTCTCCAACGGCGGGTTCAACATCCGGCCGCTCGACCACTTCTCGCTCGAGATCCCGTCAGGTTCGCTGGCCCTGCTCCTCGGCCCGAGCGGCTGCGGCAAGACAACCCTCCTGTCCTGCCTGGGGTCGATCCTGACGCCGACGAGCGGCTCGATCACCTTCGGCGACGTGGAGATCGCCGGGCTGAAGGGCGCGGAACTGACCGATTACCGGCGCAACACCATCGGCATCGTGTTCCAGGCGTTCAACCTGGTGGAAAGTCTGAACGCCCTGGAGAACGTCGCACTGCCGATGCGGGCGGCGGGTTACGACTGGAAGACCTCCAGTGCCCGGGCGGTCGAGCTGCTCGGACAGTTCGGCCTCGGCGAACGGTTGCACCATCGTCCCGGCGGGCTGTCCGGCGGACAGCAGCAGCGTGTGGCGGTCGCACGTGCGCTCGCGCTCGACCCGCCCCTGATCCTCGCCGACGAGCCGACCGCCCACCTGGACTACATCCAGGTCGAGTCACTCCTCCAGATCATCCGCGAGCTGGCCTCGGGTGATCGGGTGGTGGTAGTCGCCACGCACGACCAACGACTCGTCCCATTGGCCGACGAAGTCGTCGAGCTCGTTCCCAATCTGGGAGCCTCCGACCTCCCCCCCGAGACGGTCCAGTTGGATGCCGGAGAGGTGCTGTTCCGTCAGGGCTCGTGGGGCGACCGGATCTACGTCATCGAAACGGGCGAGATCGAGATCCTCTCGGAGTACGCCGACGACCGGCACGAATTGCGGGCCGTCGTGGGCGCCGGAAACTACTTCGGCGAGATGGGCCCCCTCTTCAATCTCCCCCGGACGGCCACGGCCCGGGCCCGGACCCCTGCCCGGCTCATCGCCTACACGGTCCGCGACTTCCGGAAGCGGCTCGGCCCCGACCGCCACATCATGGCGGGCGACCACCGGGAGCCCTAGCGTCCGTCACCCGGAATGCTCCCCGGACGCGCTCGTGACCGGCACGAACGTCGAGTTTCTCACTCGAACCGGATCGCTCCGCCCGGATGGCGAGGCGAGCGTGGCGATGTCAGCGCTCCCACTGCGCCGGGATCCGCACCAGAGAGCGGTCGATCTCGGCCACCGTGGCCGCCCCGGCCAGGCGCATGGTCCGGTCGATGTCCTGGCGCAGCAGCGCGAGCACCCGGTCGATCCCCGGCCGGCCGGCGGCGGTCAGTCCGTAGGCCCACGCGCGGCCGGCCATGGCCGCCCGGGCCCCCAACGCCACCGCCTTCACCACGTCGGACCCGCGCCGGATCCCGCCGTCGACGAGAACCTCGACCTGGTCGCCCACGGCGTCCACCACCTCGACCAGCGCGGCCAGGGACGGGGCCACCGAGTCGAGCTGCCGTCCACCGTGGTTGGAGACGATGACGGCGTCGGCCCCGACGTCGACGGCCCGTCGCCCGTCATCGCCGGTGAGCAGTCCCTTGGCCACGATGGGCCCGTCCCACTGTTCGCGCAGCCAGGCGAAGTCCTCCCAGCGGGCGGGCGTGGCCAGCCAGTAGAGAAGAGCCTCGCCGCTCGTCATCGTCTTGCCGTCGAGCTCGAGGGTGGTCGTGTTCACCAGGTCGACCTGGAACCGGTCCCGGGCGGCGTCGAGGAGCCACCGTGGATGGGGCAGCACCCGGGGGATCATCTTGGTGACGGTCCGCCGATCCAATCGCAGCGGCGGGGTGAGACCGTGGCGCAGGTCCCGCTCCCGGTTGCCGGGCACCGGGGTGTCCAGGGTGACCACCAGCGCCCGGTAGCCGGCCCGCTGGGCCCGGTCGACGAGCTGCTCGGCCCCCGTCCGCCCGCCCAGGAAGTACAGCTGGAACCACGTCGGTCCGGTGGCGGCGGCGGCGACCTCGGCGATGGTGTGGCCCGACATGGAGCTCAGAGTCATGATCGTCCCGGCGGCACCGGCGGCGCCGGCGGCCGCCACGTCGCCGGCCGGATCCATCATCCGGGTGAACCCGACGGGACTGAGCAGCAGCGGCATGGACACCTCGGTCCCGAGCACCGTGGTGGTGAGATCGGGGGCGGGCGTGCCGACGCTGGCCGCCACCCGGGGTCGGAACTCGACGTGGTCGAAGGCGTCGATGTTGGCCCGCATCGTCGTCTCGGCGCCGGCGCCACCCTCGAGGTAGTCGCGCACCGGGCCCGGCACCCGGCGCCGGGCCAAGCGTCGGGCGTCGGCCACGGTGCCGATCCGGCCGACCGCCCGCTTCTCGCCTACCCCCACGACCCACCCCACGCCGGGGGCGGCCATCTCGTCGTCATCGGGCAAACGTAGAGCGTGGTGTCCCCCGGGCGCTGTCCCAGCCGTCGCCTACCATCCGTTTCGTGAGCATCCAGGCCGACCGGGAGGACGGCCCGGTGCCGGAGGGACCGCCTCCCCCCGACCAGTCCGCCCGCGACCGGATCACCGACGATCTCGGCACCACGCTCTTCGTGGAGGCCGGAGCAGGCTCGGGGAAGACCAGCGCACTGGTCAAACGGGTGGTGGCCCTGGTGACGTCGGGCCGGGCCGAGCTGCGCGACGTCGCCGCCATCACCTTCACCGAGAAGGCCGGCGCCGAGCTACGTGACCGCATCCGCCGCGAGCTCGAGCGGCGAGAGGAAGGCGATCCCGGCGTCGAGGTCGGCGACCGCTGCCGGACCGCTCTGGACCAGCTCGACGGCGCCGCCATCGGCACTCTCCACGCTTTCGCCCAGCGGCTCCTGTCCGAGCATCCGGTCGAGGCCGGCCTGCCCCCGCGCGTCGAGGTCCTCGACGAGGTCAGCTCCAAGGTGGCCTTCGAGCGCCGCTGGTCGATGTTCCGTGACCAGCTGCTGGCCGATCCGACTCTCGAACGCACCATTCTCTTGTTGCTGGCGTCGGGTGTGCGGTCGGGAGCTCTCCAGTCGTTGGCCGAGGCCTTCGACGACAACTGGGACCTGGTCCAGGAGCGCGTGCCCGAGGTGGCGCCCGACCCGCCGTCGGTGCACGTGCTGTTCCGTTCCGCCCGCGTCGCAGTGGACGAGGTCTGCGCCGAGCCCTGCCGTGATCCGGACGACAAACTGCGTCCTGCGACTCGACGAGATCGCCGTCCGCCTGGCCGAGTTGGCCGCCATGACCGACGAGCTCGACCTCCTCGAGGCGCTCGGACCGAACGCCACGGAGAAGCTGCCGAGCTTCAGCGTGGGCAACATCGGAAAGAAGGCGTCGTTCGACGACGTCAAGGATGTCCAGGCGCGGGTGCGGGATGCGGGCGACGCCTTGGCGGCGGTCGGCGCCGAGGTGGCCAACGCCTGCGCCGAGCGACTGGGCAGCGCCATCCGACAGTTCACGCTGGGGGCGGCAACGGAGCGCCAGCAGGCGGGCCAGTTGGAGTTCCACGACCTGCTCGTCCTGGCCCGCGCCATGCTCCGTCGATCCCCAGCACGGCGCCAGCCGTGCGAGCGGCGTTGCACCGCCGCTACCGACATCTCCTGCTCGACGAGTTCCAGGACACCGATCCCATCCAGATCGAACTGGCCGTCCGCATCGCCGCGAGTCGACCCGACGAGTGAGACGGCCGGGCAGCGCGCCGTGGGACGAGGTGGAGGTGACGCCGGGCCAGCTGTTCGTCGTCGGCGACCCCAAGCAGTCGATCTACCGCTTCCGCCGGGCCGACATCTCGGTGTTCCTGGCCGCTGCCGAGCGCTTCGGTTCCCACGGCGCCGGTGCGGCGGTCGAGCTGACGGCCAACTTCCGCACCGTCCGACCGGTCATCGACTGGGTGAACACCACCTTCGGTGCGCTCATGGCCGAACCCGACGACGTCGAGTTGCCGGTACCGTCGCAGCCCGCGGTACATCGCCCTCGAGCCGACCCGTCCCGCTCCGGCTTCGGGGCCGCCGGTGGCCGTCCTCGGCCGCCACGAGCATCCCTCGCACACGTTGGCCGACGAGCTGCGGGCGGCCGAGGCACAGGACGTGGCGGCCACCGTGGTCCGGGCCATCGTGGAGGAATGGGCCGTCGATGACGGTCGCCGGGGCTGGCGGTCGGCCCGGCTCGGGGACGTCACCGTCCTGGTACCGGCGCGCACGTCACTACCTTTCCTGGAGGACGCCTTCGACGCCGCCGGCGTTCCCTTCCGGGCCGAGTCGAGCTCCCTCGTCTACGCCAGCCGGGCCGTCCGGGATCTGCTCATGGTGCTCCGCGCCGTCGACGACCCCACCGACTACCTCCGTATCGTCTCCGCCCTGCGGACGCCGCTGCTCGCCTGCGGCGACGACGACCTCTTCCGGTTCAAGGTGGAACGGGCGGGTCGGTGGAGTTACCTGGCCGACCAACCCGACACCGTCCCCGCGGACGATCCCGTCCGGGCCGGACTCACCTACCTGCGGTCGCTCTACGACGAACGCCACTGGCTGGCACCGTCGGAGCTGCTCGGCCGCATCTCCGCCGACCGTCGGGCCATGGAGCTCGGCTTCGCCGAGGGCCGGCCCCGTGACGTCTGGCGGCGGCTGCGTTTCGTCATCGACCAGGCCCGGGCCTGGAGCGAGGCGACGGGAGGCAACCTCCGCCAGTACCTGCGCTGGGTCAGCCTGCAGACGGCCGAGGGCGCGCGCGTGGCCGAAGCCATCCTGCCCGAGAGCGACGACGACGCCGTGCGCATCATGACGATCCACAGCGCCAAGGGACTCGAGTTCCCCATCACCATCGTGTCGGGCATGTCGACCGTGCCCCAGGGCCGGCCGGCGCCGGCCCAGGTGGTGTTCCCCGCCGCCTCCCGCGGTTCCGGCGGTGACGGTGACGGTGGCGGTGGCGGTGGCGGCGGTGGTGTGGGCTACAAGTTCGGAAAGAACGTGACCACACTCGAGTACGCCGAGTGGGCGCCCATCGACGAGCAGATGAGCTTCCACGAGCGGATCCGCCTGCTGTACGTGGCCTGTACCCGGGCCCGGGATCACCTGGTGGTCTCGCTGCACAGAAAGGCGCGCGCCGTGGCGCCGGCGTCGACGCGGCGCACGAACGCCGAGCTGCTTCTCTCCGGCATGGGGGACCTGATCGGTGCATTGCCCGACGCGGCACAGGAGGTGGGCGCCCTTCCCTTCATCGTCCGGGAGCCGCCCACTGCGCCGCCACCTTTCGAGCAATGGGCGGCCGAGCGCGACGCCGCGCTCCTGCGGGCGTCGCGTCCGACGGCGGTGGCGGCCACGGCGTTGACCGACGAGGGCACCCCCGACAGCGAGGGGGAGCCCGATCCGGGGCTGGAGAAGAGGCCGCGGGATCTCGATCTCCCTCCCTGGTTGAAAGGCCGCTACGGGACGGCCGTGGGGCGAGCCGTCCACGGCGTGCTGCAGACAATCGATCTGGCCAGCGGGGCCGGACTCGAAGAGGCCCTGGCCGCCCAGTGCGAGGCCGAGGCCGTCCTCGACCGTATCGACAACATCCGCAAGCTCGCGCTCGACGCGCTGGGTTCCCCGTCGGTGATCGAGGCGGCCAGGTGCCCACACTGGCGGGAGGTCTACGTCTGTACCCCCCTCGACGGCCGGCTGCTCGAGGGTTACATCGACCTCCTCTACCGGGGCCCGGACGGTCTGGTGGTGGTGGACCACAAGACGGCGGCAACGTCCGACCCCGACAACCTCGACCGCCGCGTCGAGGGGTACCGGATCCAGGGGGCCTCCTACGCGCTGACGGTGGCGGCAACAACCGCCGAACCGGTGGCGCGGGTGACCTTTCTCTTCCTCACGCCCGACGGGGCGATCGAGCGGCACCTCGCCGACATCGACGGGGCGGTGGCCGACGTCCGCCGCCTGGTGAACAGTGGGAGCGAGATCGTCACGCCCTGAGGTCGGCCGCCTCTTCGCGGCGACTGGCTATTCAGGCTGGAAGCTCACCTCGAAGACGTCCACCGGCTCGGCAAACCCTTTGAGACCGACCGCGCCCTTGCCGACGAAATCAAGACGCTTTCCGAGACAGATGTCTCGGACCGCGGTCGAGACGGCGATACCGCCCGGCGACGCCACTCCGCAGAGTCTGGACGAGAGTTGGACCGTGGCGCCGAACAGGTCGTCGTGTTCGGTGACCGGCTCCCCGACACTGATGCCGACGCGCAGGACGATAGGGTGCTCTGCGTCCGCGTTCCGGCGAAGCAGAGAACGCTGGATGTCGATGGCGGACTCGACCGCCGCCGACGCGGAGGTGAACGAGGCCATGATCCCATCCCCCGTGTGTTTCACTTCGCGTCCGCCCCGCCTGTCCAACGCGTCACGCACGATCTCGTCGTGTGCGTGGAGGAGCAGCATGAATCCCTCGTCGCCGAGCTCCTGCGTCTGCTCTGTCGAGTCACACACGTCAGTGAACAGAATGGCGCGAAAGGCGGACTCTACGTACACGTCTCCCGGTCTGTGGTGAGGAGGCTGACCGAGGAAATCGTTTATGGGACCGAGACCGACCTCGATGACGTTCTCAGCCACAAGACCGTGAGCGTCCCGATGCACAGCCTCCAGGGACTCGCGGTCGGGCCCCTCGGCGAGACAGAACACCTTCCCGTCGTTATCGTCGAACCAGTAGGTGACGTAACGGACTCCGTACTTTTCTTGAACGGCCAGATCGAGTTCATGCGCGGCGGCGATCTCGGCGGCGGTCGCATTCGGCGCATCGTGTCGATCGAGGAACAACGGCACGACGGTAACGATAGTGACTGAGGGACGGTCGCGCCCGGGTCTCATGGCGAGGTGTCGGTCCGCTGTCGCCGGGCGGCCAGTTCGGTCGGCGGCTAGCGCGGATCGGGCATCCAGCGCTTCATGTACCGGTCGAACAACGGCACGGTGAAGGCGATCTCCCCCCACGCCGGTGAGTAGCAGAGTGCCCGGTTGATCAGGGTGTCGCCACGGGGCCGACCGCCTTGGCCCCTTCCCGAGGACGGCCGCGACATCGGATGATCTGACCGGTCCCGGCCTCAGTTGCGCCATGGCGCGCAGGTAGCCACGTTCGGAGACGGAGGTGGAGCCGGTTCGCCCCCGGAAGAAACCGTCGTCGAGCTCGGCGACGGCCAGGGAAGAACTACGTTCGACGTCATCGAGCGTGATCACCCGGGGACCGTCGGCGCGACCGGGCCTGATCGTTCTCCTTGAGTTGTGCCACAGCTCCCCAAGGGATCACCGCGGACATTTCGCGTATCGACTGCCCCTGGCGCCGAAGACTTCAACCGTCCCCGCCCCGGAGGAGCCGGCGCGTTCCCGTGCCGGCTCCCCTCGGAGGCGTCTCAGTCCTTGAAGAAGTACACGCCGCCGTCTTGGGCGTACGTGGGCGGTACGTAGGTGTAGGGCGCTCCCACCACGACGTACTTGTTTCCGGCGGTCGCCAACCCGTAGCCGAAGTAGTCGCCCGGGCCACCGTCTGCGGCCGTCAATTCGGTCGGGTAGGTCGCCCACACGCCCTTGTGTCCCGCGAACACGAAGGCGGACCCGGTCGCATCATTCGACTGGAATCCCTGGGGGGCGCCCGGAGCGTTGGCAACGATGGCCTTGCCCAAGAAGGCCACGCTGTAGCCGAACGAGTCGCCGGCGGCGGTCCCGGAGGTTTCTTCCGCCGGATCGTAGAGCTCGTCCTTCTGGGACCAGACGCTCCCCGTCTCCGTGAAGGCGTACGCACTCCCGTTCCCGGCACTGTCCGGTGCCGGGGTCGGAAGCGACGAGAAGGGGGCACCGACGACCACGGTCTTGCCCTTGAGGGCCACGGAATACCCGAAATAGTCGCCATAGATGAGGCCGTAGGCATTGGTGCATGTCGTCACGCAGCCTCGCCCGTTGGACGCCGTCAGCTCGGCCTGTTGGGTCCAGGTGCCGGACAAGCCACCGGTCCTCTTGAACACGTAGGCGGCGCCGGTGAAGGCCTCTCCCGTGTTGCTCGGCAGGGTCCCCGCCACACCCGGTGCGCCGATGGCGAGCGTGGACGACTGAAAGGCCACGGCGTATCCGAACGAGTCGTTGGCGACGGCTCCGGGATCACTCAACGTGGACGCCAAGGTCCAGGTGGAGCCTTGGAGGGCGTAGACATAGACGTCCCCCTGGTTCGAGCTCTCACCCGGTGCGCCGATGGCGATCGCGTTCCCGGCAATGGCCAGGGAGGCGCTGAACGTGTCGTTGCTGGCCAGCCCGGGGTCGGTGAGCTCGGCCTGCTGGGTGTCGGTGAAGGTGATCCCCGACCCGCTGTAGGAGAAGACGTAGGCGGCACCCTCGTAGTTGCCGCGGCCCCAGGCGCCGACGACGATGGTCCCGGCGTTCATGGCCACGGACCCACCGAAGAAGTCACCGGAGACGCCGTCCGACGGCGTGAGCGTGGCCTCCTGAGTCCATGTGCTCCCCGACCCGGAGTACACGTAGACGGCTCCGATATTGGCATTGTCACTGGGGGCTCCGACCACCATGGTGTCGCCGGAGGTGGCCACCGACCACCCGTACAGAGCACCGTTCGCCCCGTTGATCTCTCCCGCCTGGTTGAAACCACTCTTTCCAGCCGTTGCGGCGGCAGCGGCCGCCGCCAGGCGCGACGTGCGACTCGACAGGGCCGAAGGAGCGCCCGTCGGTGTTGGTGCGAGCCGCGACAGCGAGGCATGCGCCGCCCCGTGGGCGGCCGCGGCCTGGGCTGCCGGAGTCGCCGCTCCAATGACCACGGCGCTCATCGTGCTCGCAACCAGGGCTACAACTGCGATAGACCGGCATGCGCGTGCGGAGAAATGGAATAAGTGGCTCCGGCTCATCTGGACGCCCCGCCCTTTCCTTGAATTCGTGGGCCGGCGCGTTCTGGAGAATCCGACACCGAGAGATCCAAGGGATCAGAAGAACAAACCATGCCCCGCCGGCAGGTTTATGCAATTGACGCTAACGGCATACCGGGTCGAGGTCAAACCACATAGCGCCTTTTCGCGACTCTTTCAACGATTGACCCCTGAGACAATTCATGTCCAACAAGATGTGACGGATTGAGGTGACTCTCTGGCAGACCCCACTGACACACCATGTGCCATCGACTCGCCGTTTCGCTCATGGCGACGGTCTGCTGCGCTGCCGTCATTCGGGCCGGTCTCGCGTTGGGCCCGTGGTTCGTGCTGCAGGACAGGATTGCGGGACCGTTGAGCATCGCCCTCGGAACACCGGTCACGGTGACCCACTTCTGGTCCCCTCACCGAAGACGGCGAGAAGCAGTCGCCGGATCTCGATCTCCTCTCTTCGTCACGCCCGACGGAGCCGTCGAACGGCACCTCGCCGACCTCGACCGGCGGTGACCGAGGTGCGCCAGCTCGTCAGCACCAGAAACGAGATTGTCACTCCCTGACGAAGGTGGCCGAAGAGCTCGGCCCGGATCCGTCCCACCCCAGCGGCTGTCGCTAACTATTGCAAGCACAGCCCAGCCGATGCTTGCCCATGGCAACGTCCCGGTATTCTCACTGAGGGGACAACACCGGTGGATCGCTTCCCCCACCGGGGTTGCCGGCGCAGTCGAAGGGGGGCCTCAGGTTCCCGGACTACCCCCCGCCACCGGAGGCCCCCCTCCTGCGCCGCCCCGACCGTCCGGATCGAGCCCAGAAATCTAGGACAATCCTTAGATTCGGTTAGATTTTCCTATACTTCGCCGCGGGTCGCCCGCTTGCTCGCCGCGCCGACGGCGCCCGCCCCATCGAGGCAACGGCTGCCGGTCCTTCGTCCGAGGACCCCCGGTCGCACCGAGAACCGACTCTGCAGGACACCACGGCGCACCGACTGACCGTGTCATCATGTGCGCCGAGCGACCGGGCGGGGCTCGCGTCGCACATGCGATGCGCATACACATACACGTGCCCCAGAGCGGGGGGTGAGGGCCATGAGGAAGCGCACGTTGGCACGAACAGCGATCGTCATCGTGCCGTTGATCTTGTTCGTCGGCGCCGTTCCGGTCGCCCCGGAGGCTTCCGCCCACACCGGCGACGTCACGCACTGGACTCCGGCCGCCGAAGCTCTGGCCGCATCGGGTACCACTGCGGTGCCGGCAGGTTGCGCCACCGCCGGTGGTCCCCATACGTCACGCTGCTACCTGAAGCTGACCCCGGCACCGGCACCGCCCAGCGGCTCGAGCTGCACGGTGAGCGAGAGCGCCGGCTACCACCCCTGCAACATCCAAAACGCCTATGGACTCACCTCGCTGTCGGCCACGGCCGGCAAAGGGGTCACGGTCGCCGTCGTCGATGCCTTTGACAATCCCAAGGCGGCCAAGGACCTGAAGAAGTTCCGCAAGACCTTCCATTTGCCGAAGTGCGCGGCCGGGTGCTTCGAGAAGCTCAACCAGAACGGCTTGACGAGCCCGTTGCCGGCGTCGAACGCAGGATGGGCCGGGGAGAGCGCCCTCGACATCGAGATGGTGTCGGCCGTCTGCCCGCTGTGCCACATCATGCTCATCGAGGCCAACTCATCGGGGAACGGTGACCTCTATTCGGCAGTCAATGAGGCCGTGGCGCTCGGCGCCAAGGTGGTGAGCGACAGCTGGGGCAACACCGAATACAGCGGCGAGACGGGCTGGGACGGCGATTTCAACCATCCCGGGGTACCGATCACATTCAGTTCCGGCGATGGCGCCTACCAGGGGGGCGTGCAGTACCCGACCGCCTCCCCGTACGTGACCTCGGTCGGTGGAACGGAGCTGACCCCCGACTCCGGAAATTCGCGCGGCTGGGACGAGGCGGCGTGGGTCAACACGAGTTCGAACCCTCCCATCCAGGGTTCCGGAAGCGGCTGCTCGGCCTACGAGGCCAAACCGACGTGGCAGACAGACAGCGGGTGCTCCCTGCGGACGACGGCCGATGTGAGCGCGGTGGCCTCTGACGTCATCGGCTATCACGCCGGCAGCTTCTATTACGAGTTCGGCACCAGCGTGGCGTCGCCCATCATCGCCGCCGTCTACGCCTTGGCGGACGACTCTTCGAGCACGACGACGCCGGCGTCGCTCGCCTATGCCCATCCCACAGACCTCTTCGATATCACCAGCGGCAGCGAGGGTTCCTGCACCCCCGCCTACCTGTGCAACGCCGGGACCGGTTACGACGGCCCCACCGGGCTCGGCACACCCGACGGCGTCGGAGCCTTCTGAGCCACCGGGACACTCGCCGCCGCCCTGACGGTTGCAGGTCGGCTACGGTCCGGTAGATGTCGGACTACGACGCCATCGTCATCGGCGCCGGCCACAATGGCCTCACCGCGGCGGCGGTCATGGCCCGGGGCGGAATGCGGGTGCTCTGCCTCGAGAAGAACCACTTCATCGGCGGGATGGGGTCGACCACGGAGTTGGCCCGCGGCTACCGCTTCGAATTGGCCGGGTCGGTCCAGTTCCCACTCCCGAACGAGATCTACGACGACCTCGGATTCGATGCCTGCCCCATCTACGAGCCCGAGGTGCAGTCGGCCAGCATCGGCGCCGCCGGCGAGCCCCCGATCCTGCTCTATTCGGATCCCGAGAAGCTCCTCGCCCACCTGGGCGACGCACTCGGTTTCGACGCCGTGATGGGCATGGCCGAAGTCGCCGCCTGGGCAGAGGCACCGGCGCGGGCCATCGGGCGGTTCGACGTGCGCACAGCCGCCCAAGTCGCTCGACGAGATGTGGGCGTGCGCGTCCAACGAATCCGAGCGCCAGGCGATCCGCACGGCGATGTTCGGAAGCGTCATGGACGTCGTCGACCGCTATCTCCCCGACCGCCAGAAGCACGCCCAGGTCCGCAGCATGCTGGCCTTCCTGGCCGTCAACTCCACCTATCGGGGACCATATACGCCGGGTAGTGCTCTCTGTCTCGCCTTCGCCCTGGCCTCTCCCGGTAACGCGACCATGTCGAAGGTGCGCGGCGGCATCGGGGCCATGTCCGAACACCTGCGGGGGTTGTTCGAGCGCAGCGGAGGTGAACTCCGGCGTCATGTCAAGGTCTCCAAGATCGTCGTCGCCGCCGGGCGGGTCGAGGGGGTGGCGTTGAGCGACGGGGTGGTGGTGACGGCGCCGGTGGTCGTCTCCAACCTCGATCCGACCGCCACCTTCACCCAGATGCTCGACCGTGAGGAGCTTCCGGAGAGCTTCATCCGTCGCATCGAGGCCATCGACCATCGGGCCGCGTACTTCCAGATGCACTTCGCTCTCGGCGGCCTTCCTGAATTCTCCGGACCGTACGAGGTGCTGAACGAAGGCGAGCTGCGCCGGAACGTCACGCTCTTCGGAACGGCGGAGCAGATGCAACTCGACTACGAGGGTTGCGTCCGCGGACTCGTACCACGGGTCGCCGTCCTTCAACCTTCAGATCCCGACGATCGACGACCCCGAGCTCGCTCCCCCGGGCAAGCACGCGGCCAGCAGCTTCGCCTTCTATTTCCCCATCGGCGCCACCCACTCCGAGCAGACGCGACTGCGCGACGAGATGGCGGAGCGCATCGTCGCCAAGGTAACTGCGGTGGCACCGAACTTCCCCGACCTGATCGAGCGCCAGTTCAACTACCCCGCCTACACCTACGAGCTGATGTTCGGGTGCACCGGTGGTGACTTCCGCCACGGGCTGCTCCAGCCGGAGTTCATGGGCCCGTTCCGCCCGGGACCGCGCGGTTGGCCGGACAATCCGGTTCCGGTCGAGGGTCTCTATCTGTGCGGGGCCGGCTGCCACGGCGGACCGGGCGTCACCTTCATCCCCGGGTACAACTGCGGTTACGCCGTCCTCGACGCCAGCCGATTCCTCCCGGGCGTAGCGGATCTGTCGCTCGACGAAGGCCAGGTACATCGCCATCGAGAACGCCAGGCTGGTGAAGAGACTCATCACGAAGAAGATCCACGGGAGTCGCAGGCCCCGTCTCCGTCCGTCGACGATCGTCCATAGGGGTAGGAGGACGACGTTGACGATGATGTAGTCCTGGGCGGCGGAGTCCGACGCCCAGTTCGTGAAGAGCATCTTCGTGTAGTTCACATAGCTCGCGTGTGCTGTAGGTATGGGTGTAGCGAACATTGAAGTACCAACCGAGACCCAGAGACACCAGTCCGACGACGTAGTAGACCCCCTCCAGGGTCGATACCCGACCGGCGCCGTCCCCGCCGAAGAGGTGGCGGTTGCCCATGAAGGCCACCGCCGTGGTGGCCAGTCCGAGAAGTGCGGAGATCGTGAGTGAAGCTGTCATGGTGGTCCCCCGATCCGTGGCGGCAGGCCGTCGCTGCCCACCTGTCCGTTCATTCTGACGATTGGCTCATTCTGGTGATGACCTTCATTCTGGCGATTGGCTCTCAAGAAAGCGCATGACGCCGTCGATGGCGCCGAAGTCCGACGGCGTGGCGAAGTGGTCGACGCCACGCAAGACGACAAGCTCGCCTCGCGGGAGCGCGGCCATCAGACGATCGGCTCCCCCGATGAAGTCGCGGTCCCCCAGGACAATCAGCACGGGACAGTCCACGACCGCCAGCTCCGGTTCGGTCAGCCGGCGGTCGGGGCGGCGTAGGAAGGCCACCAGTGCCTCGGGATCGTTTCCGGCCGACTCCGCCAAGCGGCGGAAGAGCGTGCCCTGCACGTCCTCGGGTCCGCTCCGGCCCTCCAGAGCGTCGACGGTGATCATCGGCTCTGGACCACCGAACACGTTGTCCCCCAACCCGAGCAGGGCCAGACACCGGAAGCGACCGGGGTGATCGACGGCCAGGTGCAGCAGGACGCTGGCCCCGGCGGAGAATCCCACGGCGTCGAGACGTCCGTCCGGGAGCGCCCCGTCCACCAGCCTTTCCACGTCGCTGTAGGCGGCGGGGTCGGTGGGGCGGGGCGCGGTGCCGTGGCCCAGCAGATCCACCGGCACGATGGGCCGGCCGAGGTCGCCCAGGATGTCGACCCAGCCGTTCTTGCGCCACGTATGGTCGAAGGACGAAGCGAATCCGTGGACCAGGGTGATCGGTGTCCGGTGCTCCTCGATCGCTGCACGTTAGTTCTCGGCGCCGACGCACAGGGACGATGTCACGACCTCCTTCACGCGTTCCGGCTCTCGTTGCGAACGTTCAAGCCCGTGACGTGGGCGCCATGCGCCTCAGGCTGCGCCGGTCACCATAAGACGGAGGTGCGTTAGCATCACCAACCTGTCGGGGCTGGTGTCAGCGGAGGAGGCGGGGATGACGCCGTCGCCAAGAGAGATGCGATCGCAGGTTCGTTCGCCCTGGTACCGCGATCGTGCCGTCCTGACTATCGGAGTTGTCCTCGGGCTCCTCGTCGCAATCAGCGCGGTTGCTCTCGCCCTCCAACCAGCGCCGAAGCATCCGATGTCCACGTCCAGGACCCTTCCGCCGAACGTCACAGGGCCAGGCTCGACCAGCTCCACCACCGCTCGGCCGATAACCCGGTCGACCGGGTCCCAGCTGAACCCATCGACGAGCGACTCGCCTCTCACGAAGGTGGGTGCCACTGGTTCTCAGAACTCGGGCAATTCGGGGCGCGGCGGAGTCGCCGAGACCCAGACTGGTTCCACGACACCATCGGGGAGCCCTACCGACACCACCCCGTCGCCGCCGACGACCACGTGGCCTCCGCTCACGACCGTGCCATTCGTTCCCCCGCCCTATGCGACGGAGATTGGAGTCGGAGGGACAACGGGTTTGAACCAGGCCTACTGCGGTGTTTCGGGACCGCTCGGCGGTACCGAGAGCGTGTGCGAGCCGTCGTGCACCTTTGACGGCGGCGCACTCCAGCGCCAGGCGGGCATTGACCTCGGGGTCGCCAGCAGGGAGATCTTTACGCAAGATATGCAGCCCTCGGACAAGTCCGGACCGTCCGGAACGGTCACCGTCATCTGGTACGCGAATAGGAACACGTCAATGGGAAACCAGCCGGGACCGGAGTTGTGTTCGACAACCGCAACCCTGACACCTATGTCCTGGATTTACGGTTTCAGTCTGCGTTCCCAGTTTCTGGGGTTCGAGTGCCCTGATGCTGCGGGCCTTGACTGGTACGCCCTTACCTACACGCCCGACGGTGGTGGCATCTTCGAGCCAAGCACAGTGTCGTCGACCGAGATGCAGGATACGCCGAGCCCTTAGGCCAGAACGAACAGGACGTCTCGATGGTTCGGGTCGGTCGACCTTGCTGGTTTCGGGTTCGGGCGTCTTCGGGCTAACGGCCATCGATCCCGCAGAGGCACCATGGCGGGTGATCGGCAGGAGTTCTCCTTTCGTCGGAGCGATCCATTCGACCGAACAGACGTTCGGGAGGATCATCTCCAAAGTGAAGTCCCTAGGCACCTCCATACGCTTTCGCACCACCCCGGACCGCCACTAATCGTCAAATCTGCCGATGCGGTCTTCCCACCACCCTTCGTAGGATTCTCCTGGTCATCGGACGGTCCGCCCGAGGGAAGTTGTCGACGCTGTGCGTAAATGGGAACCCACAACCCGGAGAGCGTCCTCAAAACGCCGGAGCGTGGGGGTGGCTTCGTCCTCCTTTCATCCGGCCGGTCCTGCTGCCGGGTCGACCGTGGTCGGGCTGGCCACTCCCACCTTGAGCGCGGAGCAGTGATGCGGGAGGTGGGGGAAGTGCAGTACCTGGTGCTGCCCGACAGCGCCGACCCGTACCTGCTCGCCCGTGTGCGCTGGCCGGACGTCGCCCAGGCGATCAGCGCCGGGTGTCCCGACTGGCTGGAGGACGTGGGCCTGTTCGATCTGCCCACCGACCCGAGCAGCACTCCAGTCACCCTCGCCCAGGCGACGGCGATTGCGGCCAAATGGGGAGCACAAATCCCGTCTGACGCGACAGTTCGTGGGGTCGGACCGGCGTTGATCCGTCGCATGCCGGCCAACTGGTCCAACCTGACGCCGGCGGAGAAGCGGGCCTGGTCGCTGGAGTCGGTGATCGCGAAACGGCGCGTCCGCCTAGGCGGCGCCCGCACTCGCGGGGATACCGAGAACACGACGTCTCGGCCCGGTCGCCGGCGATCGCCTGTCCACGTAAACGGTCGGGCTCCAGGACCGTCGATAGCCGTACCGGAGACGTCGACTGCGGAATCGCACGTCGAGGTGTCCGCGCATGACGACCCCCGCGAGCCCGTCATCGGCTCCCCACCGACCGTCGTCATACCCGAGACCGCTGACGGCGTCGTGGTGAGCGATCCGTCCCTGCCCGCCGTCTTTTCGAGGATGAGACCCCGTTCGAACTCTCCCCGCCCGTCACGGATCCCCCGAGCGCCGCGCCCGAGTCCGGCCGTACCGGGCACGTTGGGCCGAGAAGGTACGTCCCCGTCTCAGGTCAACCCGGATGTCCCTGACGCCGCCACCGGACACAGCGACAACGGGGTCGACGTCGACCTCGGCGTGCCATCCACGAACGGACACGGTGGACGGCCGAGCGAGTCCAAAGTCTGATCGTGACGAGACGCCGTGCGGGGTCCCTGGAAGTCCCGGGTGGACCCCCGCAAGAAACGGGAGCTCAGTCGTCGCTCTGGATGGGGCCCGCCGACGCAGCCGTCGTCTCCGGCTTTGCGGGGGGCGACCAGCGTGCGGGGAGGACGGCGCTCGGGATGCCCCGCCCCAGATCACGTCCGGACTATCGCCTGAGGGGGCTCGACTTCGGTATCGAGGGTCCGAGCGAAGCCCCCACCCGCATGAAACGCAAGGATCCGTCCCGTCGCCGCCGCCGCCGCCGGCTTCTCATCGGATGGATCGCCGTTCTGGTCGTGGCCGCGCTCGTCACCGTGCTCCTTCGGACGTCGTTCGTCCAGCCCTTCTCCGTTCCTTCAGCGGCGATGGCGCCGACACTCCAGTCCGGCGATCGGATCCTGGCCGTGAAGTCGAGCCTCCTGGTGGGACCGCTGGCGCGAGGGGACATCGTCGTCTTCCGCCATCCGAAGCGCTACCCCTGCGGGCCGGATGCCGATGACATCCAGAACGTCGTCAAGCGGGTGATAGGCCTTCCCGGCGAGACGATCTGGTCCGTCGGCAACGCGATCGATATCGACGGACGTCACCTCAACGAGCCGGGCTGGTACAACTCCATGTACGGGCAGGTGGGATCGACACCGATTCACCGCACCAAGATCCCGCCGGGTGACTATTTCCTCATGGGAGACAACCGCACGGCGTCGTGCGACTCTCGATCGTTCGGCCCCATCCCGGCATCGTCCATTGTCGGAAAGGTCGTCCTCATCGTCACGCGCAACGGCCACCCCTACATCCACCTCTTCTGACATCCACCCGCCGCCTGCATGCAACCTGGCTCGAACCAGGACTGGAGAAGGTGCACCTTCACGTGACCGGCAACAGACCACAACAGCATGCACCCAGGCGTTCCCGGGCTGCCCTGGCGATCGCGTCATCCATCGTCGCGCTCCTTCTGGCCGGTTGCGGGCACGTCGATGCGCGGCGCCCGACGGTCCCCCTCCTGCCGGACGCCGCTGCTGATGGTGGAACCTGGCACTGGACGGCCGGATGTCAATTCCTCCCTTCCGCGCCGAGGACCTGCGAAAGATCGAATCCCAACCTCGGATCAGCTCAGCTGGACGGTGACGAATGGAACCTCGGCGCCGGCTCGTCGACGGCCGGATCCGTCAACATGTCGGTGCACTCGTCAGGCGTCGTGACGGTGCGGGGAAACCTTCATGCCGCACCACCGTGCACCCAGTCCACGTGCATCGCACCGAGCGCCAATACCTGGGTACGGGGATACCCGAATGTGCTGTACGGGATAAACCAATGCCATGCCCACTCGTCCCCACCCGAGTCTCCCGGGCTGCGCCTCCCGATGAGGGTCGGTGCGATTCCTGCCGATCTCTTCGGTACCACGTCGTATTCGTCCAACACGCAGCACGTGACCTATGACATCGCCTACGACATGTGGCTCAACGACTCGGCCACGAAAGCGCCGTGCACGACGAATGGAACGGTCGAAGTCATGGTGTGGACCGACTACGACCAGCGTGCTCTGCTGCCTGACAGCGTGAAGGTGGGAACAGCCAGCGTTCCCTTCGCCGTCGACGGGGTGTCGGACCCCGGGATACAGGCCTGGTCGGTCTACGCCACCAACATAGACACGGGGGGACGAACGGTGCCCTGGGGTGGGACGATCTGGTTCGTCTTGAACCGTGCCGATGTCGTCAGCAAGGGCACCGTGAGCGTCGATCTGAGTAGCGTTCTCTCCTCGGCGGGCACGCTGCTCCAGAACAACTATGGCTGGAGCAACTTCGGCCAGAACTACTGGTTGGACACGATCCCGTTCGGTATGGAATACGGTCCCGAAAGTGGGGGGCTCTTCGACGCAGGCTCGTCGTACTTCTCCCTGAACGTCTCGTCCTACTGCCTCGACGTGACGATGAAGTCCTCGGACGCAACCTGCTGACCAGACCCGACGGGTCGGAGTCGACGCCGGTGTGACGCGGTGGCGCTACGGACGAAGGCCAGACCCTGCCTGGATGTCCGCCCCTGACGTCGGGGACGTAACCGGGCCCGTTCGCGCCCTCGATCCTCCGGTCCCGCGTGTGGGGGTTCGCACCACGACGAGCGGCCCGTGGACCGGCGTCACGACGGGTCCGTGATTGACAGCGCTGCCGGGGAGGAGCCCGCTGGGAGCGGCGAGAACAGCAGCCGCCGCTCCCACGACGACCGCAAGACCCAAGGCACCGACGAGGCGGGCGGGCCGAAACGACGTTCGGCGGCGACCGGCCTGGCGGAGGCGCCGCTCCTCGAAGCGGCGACGGTATTCGGTCGACGACACCCGTTGGGCTCGCAAGTTCCACAACGATGCGACGGGAGAGCACAGATACACGGTGCCCTGAAGGGAGATGATGCCGATCAGCAGGAGAGCTGGATGCGGCGACGCGGCGAGAAGCCCGGCCGACACATAAAGCGAGACTGCCAGTACCGTCTCCCAACGGCTCAGGCGAAACGCGGTACGCAACCGGTGGTGGCTGGAGCCGGTCTTCGACGTCCTCAGAAACACGCCTTCTCGTCGCGACATGCCCTCGATACAGGCGAGCGCCGTGATCCAACTGGCGGAGAGGCTGATGAGGAGGGACAAAAGGGCGCGACGACGCGAGACTGTCGTCCATTGGCGGAGGGTCCACGTCATGCAGATCGTGGCGATCACGATGAGCGACATCGGCAGCAGTGACTTGTCTCCGGCGAGGGGCATGAGCGCGAAGCGGGAACCGGTGATCTTCAGCCCGGTGATCGTGAGCAGGATAAGGGCGAAAGCGAACATCATGAGGTCTCTCGTCCACCCCAAGGAGGCCATGAGGTAGTCGCGACGCTGACTGCTCGTGAGGTGGTTGTCGGGTGCCCGGTCCCAGGGCATGAGGCTGCGCCAATGAAGCCTGAGGATCTGCATGGCGCCGAAACACCAGCGATGGCGCTGTGTATTCAGCCCGGCAAAGGTGGGTGGCACGACCCCCCGGCCGAAGCAACGCGGAACGTACAGGCCCGACCAGCCCGCCTTGAGCACCCGAAGGGAAGCCTCGGTGTCCTCGCTGATACACCACTCGTTCCAGCCACCATTCTCAACGAGGGCACTACGCCGGAAGAGACCCATCGTTCCGACGAAGGGCACCGTGTCCCGCTCGTTGCGCGACGACATGACGGCCAGGTAGAAGCCCTGGTAGGAGTCGACGCAGGCCGTGTAGTAGGCGCTGCCTTCGTAGTCGCGGTTGCCTTCGAAGGTCTGGACGAAGCCAAGTCGGGGATCGGAGAAGTACGGGACGGTCTCGCGAAGGTAATTCGGCTGGACGATGTCGTCGGCGTCGATCATCCCGATGACTTCAGCCCGCGGGTCCGTATATCGACGCAACGCGAGGTTACAAGCACCTGCCTTGTAGCCGGGCCACGGTGCCACGTGGACGAACCGGACGCGGTCGCGGTCCCGGCAATATTCCTCTACCGGGCCGTAGACGGCGCGATCCGCGGTGTTGTTGTCGATCACGATCACCTCGAAATCCGGGTAATCGATCCGCTCGACCGCCTTGATCGTCTCGATCAGCAACTCGGGGGGTTCGTTGTAGGCCGGGATGTGCAGTGAGACCATCGGTAGGTAGGCGGGATCGACCTGAGGTGGTGGACGCGAAGGGCGGGTGCGGCACAACACGTCGCTCACATAGTTGATGTTCGAGTTCCAGACGAGGAACGCCCCCAGGTCGAGGAGGATCAACAGAGACGCCGTCAGGGCCTCGACGATCGATCGTGTCGCGTCGGCGGCCACGAGAGCCGCAAAGGCCAGGAAGGTGAACCCCGCCGCGGAGTAGGACGCGTAGAAGACCTGCCCGACGACGTTGCAGTCCGGCCGGAGGATGATGACGATCACGGAGAAGATCGTGAGGATGTAGGCCGCCGTCTCGAGTCCGGCAGCGGGCAGGCCCCACAACTCGGCGGCCAGAAAGCAGGAGACGGCCGCTATCGCCGCCGCTCCGAGGGCGCTGATGAGGACCTCGATGATCCTCGAGCCGGTCCACCGGTACCGGGTGCCGACGACTCGGGCGGGGCTGAGAACGAGCACCGTCGACAGGACCAGCTGCACGAAGCAGAGGACGAACAGATCGTAGAGATTGAATACGTGCAACAGCACGACCGCCCCCCGGGTAGCGAGCCAGAACAAAAGTCCTGGCCAGCCCTCACTCTACGCGGTCAATCTGCCGCTTGTCATCCCGGATACGAGGGTTTCGCGCAGCGCCAACGCACCGTCAGGCCCTCATGTGACGTCACGCGTTGGAATGACTACTCAGAGCGCGGCGAGTACCGAGGAGACCCGCCTGGCTCCGTCTAGCCGGTGGCGACGGCGGTCTCGATCTCGTTGACCCAGAGGAAGGGACTCTGCATACTCGGCCAAAGGGGAAACGGGTCTCGGCGGCGGTTGAGCCGTGGCGCGTCGTGCGGTGACTCATGACGAGGGGGGTTAATGCCGTGAGGCTTGAGCCTGCGCTTCGTGCAACTGTGTCATCGGAAATGGCTCGTCGTCTCGTCATCGTGAGCGTTGCTCTGGCTCTTGCCATTGGCGCCTTGGACGGGTCTGCGTGGGCGGCGTCGATCCGGGGCGTCAACGCCAGCGGGACCGTTTCCTGTTCGCTCTCGGCGGTCGTCAAGTACAAGCCGGCCCAGACCGCCTTCGGGTCGTTGCCCGACAAGCTCACCATCCACGGCACCTTGAGCGCCTGTACGAGCACCGGCAGCGCCACCGTGATGTCGGGAAAGGTGAGCGGGGTCTCGACAGGCGGAGTCAATAGTTGCTCGACGGACTGGACGTCTCCCATAAAAATCACCGTCAAATGGAAGGCTACGCGAAGATCAACGCCACGAAGGGGGCGCTGACGTCCATTTCCACGTTCAACAACGGAAGCAATGTGCTGTTCACCGCGACCGGGCCGGCATCGAGCGGGTCCTATACCGGGACCACCGCGCACGTGAGCGTGACCACCCTCCAAACGAGTCACCAGATAACCGCGGCCTGCAGCAGTGCCAACGGTTTGAAGTCGGTCGACGTGGCCGGCTCCACCTACTTCTCGTAGTTGGGTGTTCTAAGTCGGGTTCGGCAGGCACTGCTCGAGCAGAAACGCCCGGCGGGGGCATTCCACCGCGGCCCTGGTGGCCAGGTCCACCAGATCGGCGTCGACCGGAGTGCCGTCGACGATCGGATATCCCCATTCGTCGAGCGTCACCCGCTCGGGCAGGATCTCGGCGCAGTACCCGTACGCGTCACACGCAACCGGATCCACCCGGACGCGGACGGCCACACGTGTGATCATGACGCCCTTCTTCCTGTCGTCGCGTCGTCGGGAAACGTCATCATCGTGCGGACGCCATGCCCGGGGCAGGGGCGGCCGTTCGCGTGAGCCCTGGCATCGTCGGCGAAGACCGCCAGGGCACTGCGCACCAACCGGACAACCCCGTCAGGGTGCCGGCAGGCGCCCCGGCCCTCGATGGCCGACGCCCGGGACTGGATGCGGTGGAGTGTCCGGGGGTCGGCTCGGCCGGCCCACAACTGTTCGAGATCGGTGGCGATGTCCGGCAGACCGTAAACGCAGGGGCCGCACTGGCCGGCGCTCTCGCCGGCCAGGTAGCGCGCGATGCGAGCCGTCTCGGCCAGTCCGCACGAGCCGACCGGCAAGGCGACGATGACGCCGACACCGAGGGTTGCCCCGGCCCGGGTCAGGGGCCCCGGAGCGTACGGCGTGGCCAGTAGAGAAGGGTGGAGCCAGGCCCCCCCGTACCCTCCGAGCAGGACTCCCGACACCTCGGTGTCGAGCCCGGCCCGGCGCAGGATGTCGATCACCGGCGTCCCCAATTCGACCTCGAAAACCCCGGGGTGGCGCACGGCGCCGCTGACGGTCACCAGAGTCGACCCCGGTGCCTCCGGTGTTCCCACCCGGCGGAACCACTCCGGTCCGTGCCGGGCGATCAGTGCGATCTGGGACAGGGTCTCGGCATTGTGCACCACCACCGGCCGACTGGAGACCTCGAGGGGAACGGACTTGTCGATCCGCAGCGTCGGTAGGGCCTTTCGGTGGTCGAGCCACGCCACGAGGGCGGACTCCTCGCCGGTCACATACCGACCCGGTGGACGGACGACCGAGATCTTGCATCGGGCGACGCCGGCCTTCTTCCGCTCGGCGACGGCCTGTGTGACCGAAGCCCCGGCCGATCCACCGTCATCGGCGACACAGACGACCACCTCGGAGGCACCGATGACGGCCGCCGCCACCTCCGCCCCGTCCAACACCAGGTGGGGCGCCCGGGACAAAAGGGTCCGGTCCTTGAGACTGGCGGGTTCCCCTTCCATGGCGTTCACTACCACCAACGGCTGCCGACGACTCCGCCGCACGGCATTCCACTTGGCGGCTGACGGGAAACCCGCCCCGCCCCGGCCCAGGAGACCGGACGCGGAGACCGCCTCCCAGATACCCGTGCTCCATCCCGGGTCGTTCCGGTGGGGGATGGAGAGTTCCCCGTGTGTCTCGGTGTGGTGAGCCAGCCCCGCGCCGTTTTCAGACCCGGGACCGCAGCGAATGAGGCGGTTGCCCGTGGTGTGACGACCGGTACCGGTGAGGAGCCGGTTGACAAGATCCCGGTCAACGGTGTCCATCGTCGTGGCGCTCATGTGTGGTCCCTTTTCCCTTCGCCGGTCGAGAATTACCGCGAGAGAGTCGACGGTGCGTCGCCGCCCCTCGGGCCGGGTGGTCGACGACCCCCGCACCACGGCGACGTTCCGGGTGATGGTCCGGTTGGCGGGACGCACCGACACGACGCTGCGCTTGCTCCTCTGGTGGTCGTTGATGCGCCAGGCCAGCGCGCCGAGGACCGAGAGCGTGCACAGGCCGGCGAGGGCGTCCATCCACAGGGTGGACGCGTCGGTGCCCATCCCGAGCGAGTGGGCCATCGCCACCGGCCAGCTCCCGTAGGCCAGCCAGTGGACGGCGCGCCACGTGCGGGCACTGATGCGCTGGCGCATCGCGCTGGAGACAGCGACGGCCGCCATGAGGTCGACCCCCACGGTGCCGAGACCGGTCCACAGCGGCCGGTAGGGAGAGGCGAACGGCACCACCAGGGCGGCCCACCCCACGTTGACGTAGGTGTCGAGGACGGCGGTGAGGACGTGGATGGCCAGGAACACCATGGCCAGCAGCGAGACCCGCTTGTGCAGGTCGGCGTTGGCGAAGGCGGGCCAGGATCGGGTCCGGACCCGCCCGGCGGTGAGGATACCGAGCACCATGGTCGCGCTCATGAGGACGAGGGCCACGATGCCGGTGGCCCGCATCGTGTACCAGATGCTTGCCGAGGTCGAGCGCGAGCATGTCTGGACCGTCCCTTTCGCTGTGTCGAACGCGTTCGTGTCGGATACCGGGTCGGTCGGCCATCCACCGACCGTCAGGACGCGCCCGTCGGGACGCACCAGTCGGGCGGACACGGCACGGGCGGCCAGATTGCCGGGAGCGTCCTCACCCCACACCACCGCTGCTGTGCTCCAGGCGTTGGCCTCGACGCACGTCTTGGCCAGGACCGACACGAGTGACCAGACAGGATCGGCTGGCTCCCCGGTCCACGGATCGACGATGTGGTGCACGAGACGACCGTCGTGGATCCAGGTACGGCCGGTGGTTCCCGATGTGGCCAGACCTCCGGCGAAGACGGCCAGGACCGCATCGACCTCGTCGGAGGTCGTGGAGCTGTGTGCGCCGATGCCGATCGCCCATCCGTCCTTCGGGGAGGCACCGGCCAAGGACACGTCGCCCCCCAGATTCACCAGCACCCCACAGCCGAGGGTGGTGCTGATCCGCTGGGCGGCCCGGTCGGCGGCAAAGGCCTTGGCACTCGACCCGAGGTCGACGTGCACACCGTTGGGGATGGCCGCAGTACGCGCCTCGGCGTCGAGCGTGATCCGCCACCACCCCGGTGCCGGGACAGGTCGGGATTCAACGGGATCCATGGAGCCACTGATCTCGTCGAAGTCGCGGTCATAGCCGAGCCCCACCAGGGCGGCCCCGGTTGTCGGGTCCACCGTGCCTGCCGTCTGTTCGGCGACCGCACACGCCACGGTGAGGACGTCGAACAACAGCGCACCGACGGCAACGGGATGACCGTGGCTTCGCCGCTCCACTCGGCTGATCTCCGAGTTGTCACGGAAACGGCTGCACGCCGCGTCGAGGGCGGCCAGATCCTCGGCCAAGAGGGTCAGCGCCTCGTCGGCCACGGCTGCATCGGTCACGATCACGACGGCCGTCGTGCCGATGGCCCGCATCGACCGGCTGGCGGTCGCTGCCTGCTCGGGCTCCGGTCCGGCGACCTCACTGAGCGGGTCCCGCTCAAGCGGTCCCTCGCCCATCAGGACTGCCCCGAGGTCGTCGTCGACTTGTTCGTCGTCGTAGTGGGCGTGGTGGAGGTGGCGGTCGACGCGGACGCGGATGATGGCGAGCTGGTCGGCGTCGTCGACGCTGAGGCATTGGAGGACTTGGTCGACGTCGTCGCCGTCGACGATCCCGTCGTGACGGACGTGGCGGCGGCCGACGACGTCTTGGCGGTGGATGCAACCAGCACCCCGAGGCCCACGGCGCTGGCCGAGGCGGCGACACCGATCGCGGCGGTGATCCGTCGGACCCGGACCATGGCCCGATCGCGGAGCAACTCGGCTTCACGACGCCGAGGATGGGAGTTGAGCTGCGGTGACACGTCGTCTCCTTTCTGAAGTGTTCGTGCAGAAGCGGATTTCGCCTGTTCGGGGTCAGCGACCGGTGACTCCGCTTGGTCGACTCCATTGGACAGTGCGCACTCATGAGTCAGCCTCGAACCAGCTGGGAGCTTCCTGTGAAAGGTGACGCCTCGATGCTTCCCGTCACAGCCGGCCCACAGCCGGCTCACATTCGGCGTCCAAGTCCAGGTGGGATGCTGGGGGAACCCCAGGTCAGCCGGCCTGAGTCCGGACACGAAGGAGACGATCGGTGGAGCCGTCCCGCACCCAGCGGATCCTCGTCGTCGACGACGAGCCATCGATCGTGGACGCCGTGGCCACATCTCTGCGCTACGAGGGATTCGACGTCAACGAGGCGGTCAACGGGCGTGTGGCGCTCACCTCCGCCCAGGAGAACCCCCCTGATCTCATCGTGCTCGATGTCATGCTGCCCGACCTCGACGGCCTCGAGGTCACCCGGCGTCTGCGGGCCGACGGCATCCGGGTCCCCATCCTCTTCCTCACCGCTCGGGACGCCGTCGAGGACCGGGTGGCCGGACTGACCGTCGGCGGCGACGACTACGTGACCAAACCCTTCGCCCTGGCCGAGATCGTGGCCCGGGTCCACGCCATCCTCCGTCGGGTCGGGAGCGAGCCCGACGACGAGGCATTCTCCGCTTCGCCGATATCGAGATGGACGAGAGCGCCCACGAGGTGAGCCGGGCCGGGCAACCGGTCCCACTCACCGCCACCGAGTTCAACCTGCTGCGCTTCTTCCTCGCTCAATCCGCGCCACGTGCTGTCGAAGTCTCAGATCCTCGACAACGTGTGGCACTACGACTTCGGAGGGGACGGCAACGTGGTCGAGACCTACGTCAGCTACCTGCGCAGGAAGCTCGAGGCGCACGGTACCCCGGTCATCCATACCGTCCGCCTGGTCGGGTACGTCCTGCGTGAACCCGCCGCGGAGTAGGTGATGTCGCTCCGGACCCGGTTGTTGGTCGCCATCGGGATCATCACCGTCGTGACGCTGGCCGTCGCCGACGTCGCCACCTACTCGGCGCTCCAGTCATTCCTCTATCAGCGGATCGACCAGCAACTCGATCAGTCCCACGTCGGCATCGAATCCTGGGTCAACGGGGGCCACCTTCTTTCCTGCTTCGCCATACCCGGCCGGGCCGGCCCCGGCGGCAATCCCTCCGGCAACGTCGACAACGGTCAGGACAACCAGCCTCCGTCCAACGCCATTCAGGTGCAGGCGGTCGAGGTTCGGACGCCGGCAGGCGGCGTGGTCGACGCACAGAGCTGCGCAGCCAATGTGAACGGCACCAACTACACCGCGCAGATACCCCACACCATCACCGGCTTCACCACCGCCGAGAATGGCGAGCGGGTCGCCTACTTCGACGCGCCGTCCACCCAGGCCGGCGGCCCGACGTTCCGGGTGCGCGCTTCGATCCTCGAGAGACGGAGACCTGCTCATCGTGGCCCAACCGCTGGGGACGACGGTCAGCACCCTCCACCAGCTCCTGCTGGTGGAGCTGGTCGGCCAGCGCCGGAGCCGTCGTCCTGGCCGTGATCGGTGGCCTCTGGTTGGTGCGCCTCGGCCTCCGCCCCCTGCGGGACATGGAGCGGACGGCCGAGACCATCGCCGCCGGGAACCTGACGGAACGGGTCCCCGGCGAGAACGAGAAGACCGAGGTGGGACGCCTGGCCCGCACCCTCAACGTCATGCTGACCCGGATCGAATCCGCCTTCAGCGCCCGACTGGCCTCCGAGCGTCGATTGCGCGACTCCGAGCAGCGGCTGCGACGATTCGTGGCCGACGCCTCCCACGAACTGCGCACCCCGATCGCCGCCGTGTCCGCCTACGCCGAGCTCTTCGGACGGGGCGCCTCGGAGAAAAAGGAAGACCTCGAGCGGTTGATGGACGGCATTCGCATCGAGACCGGTCGGATGGAGCAACTGGTGGCCGACCTCCTGCTGCTGGCCCGCCTGGACGAGCGACCGGCCTCTCGAACACCGCTCCGTGGATCTGGTGGCGCTGTGCGCAGAGGCCGTCCAGACGGCTACCGCCGTGGGTCCGGACTGGCCCGTGACCTTCGACGCCTCCGAACCGGTGGAGATCATGGGTGACGCCACCGGCCTCCGTCAGGTCATCGACAATCTGCTCGGCAACGTCCGCGCCCACACTCCGCCCGGCACCACCGCCCGGGTCTCGGTCGACAAGCTCGAAGACGGCGCGGTGATCCGGTGGCCGACAACGGGCCGGGCATGGACCCCGAAGAGGCGAATCTGATCTTCGAGCGCTTCTACCGCTCCGATCCGTTCTCGGTCCCGGCTGCACGGAGGTGCCGGGCTCGGTCTCTCCATCGTGAGCGCCATCGTCGCCAATCACGGAGGCGATGTGTCCGCCGAATCGCGCGTCGGCTCGGGAACGACGTTCACGGTTCGACTCCCGGCCGTTTCCTCTCCGACCCCGGACACATCCGGCGTCGACGAACCTGAGCTTCGCGAAGGCGTCTGATCGGGCGAAAGTCGATTGCCAGGAAGTTCACAGTCGGTCTTGCTTGGGGCCAAAGGTCGAAGTCCCAAAGTGATCTCGTCCCCAACTCCGGGGACCTAGACCGAAGGAAGAGATCACATGAACGAACAGAATGATGGAATTCGAAAGCCCCGCCGTCGGATGTCAAGGCTCGTGGCCTCGGGACTCGGACTCCTCGGGGTCGGTGGCGTCGCCGGCGGGATCGCCTCCACGGCGCTCAGTGCCAGTGCGGCCACGACGTCCACGCCGGGCGCCGCATCCCCGAGCACGTCGGGCGGTGGGTCGTCGACCACCCCGTCACCGCCTGCCGGCTACGGCCTGATGCTGAGCGGTACCGTCACCGCCGTGGGAACCTCCGATGTGACCATCAAGACGAGCACCGGCACGACCACCTACGCCGTCACCAGCTCGAGCGACATCGACAAGAACGGCGAGGCGTCGCTCAGCAGCCTGGCGGTCGGTGATGCCGTCACCTTCAGCACGGTGACCACCAACGGCACCACCACCATCGACAGGCTCCATGCCGGCAACGCCCAGCTGGACATGCCCAAAGGGGCCGGCGCCGGCGGCGCGCTTGCTCTGAGCGGTACCGTCACCGCCGTCGGTACCTCCGATGTGACCATCAAGACGAGCACCGGCACGACCACCTACGCCGTCACCAGCTCGAGCGACATCGACAAGAACGGTGAGGCGTCGCTCAGCAGCCTGGCGGTCGGTGATGCCGTCACCTTCAGCACGGTGACCACCAACGGCACCACCACCATCGACAGGCTCCATGCCGGAAGCGCCCAGCTGGACATGCCTCCGGGTGGACCACCGCCACCCGCACCCGGGACCGGCAACTCGTCGAGCACCGGTTCAAGCTCGACATCCAGCGCCTGACGCACCGCAAGACACCCCGGGTTGCCCGGTGCCTTGCTTCGGCGAGCACCGGGTGACCCGGGAGAAGGCCCTGTCAAAGGGCTCGGCTCACCATGTCCCCAAGGACTGGTCCAGAGGCAGGCTTGTCAGTCCACCGGCGGACGCGCACCCTGCCGCGACCGTTGCCGGCCAACCCGTTCCGGAAAGTGTGGCGTTCGGCGTTGGGTACGGCGCGAAGGAGACTGCCGCCACGGTCCCGCCGTTGACTGTGATGTTGTTCTTGGCCAATGCGCCGGTAACGACGAACGGCGCAGGGTGAACCCAGTGCGTCGGTGCGCCGGGCGGTGCCAGCCACCTCAGGTTGAACTTGGAGATGGCGCCGACAGGGGCAGGAAGGGCACTACCGCTGAAGATGGCGTTGCAGTCGTTGGCGCCCCCGGAGGTGGTGAACTTCAGCTTTCCCTTGATGAGTCCGACGACGTGACCCGGATTGGTCGTCGACGTGACGCACGGGTTCGTCCCGCTCCCCAGCTTGGCGATCACCTTGAATGTCTCGGTGGTGGCCGTGCCACCGTTCTTGAGGGGCGGGGTGAAGGTGATCGAGCCGCTCCAGTTGCCGCCCGAGGCGAGACTGCAGGTCACGTTACCGGGGAAGATCGGGTTCGCTTGCGCCACACCCGACTCCACGCTGATCAAGAGGAGCGACGGCAGTGCGGCAGCCGCGAGGATGAGAAGAGTCTTCCGAATCATGCGAGCCCCCGTTTCGGATTGCGCCTCCTATGGAGAATCAGGGAGGACAACTGGGCAGTCTTTCCGACCGTGGAGGACAAAGCAAGGGTTGCATGCGAGCGACTCCGCTCGGGTTCGTCCCAGGTCCATCGACTCGCCACCACCAGCTGGTAACAGCCGTCACTTCCCGCACGTCGATGTCGGCGCCGCCGTCCTCGGGCGGAAAGGCCGGAGCAAGTCGTTAGCCGATACAAACAACTGCCCGACAGCGCCCGCTGACCGGCCACCGGCAATTCACGGCGTGGCGTCGCGACGATCGCTCGTGTTCTGGAGGTCGACGTGATGGCGGAGAAGTCGTTGCGCGTCGGACTCCGAAATATCGACGAATCTGATCCTGGTGGTCCCGTCACCGATGACCTCGAGGACGTCTCCGACCAGGTCGATCGGCCCATTGGCCAACTCGAGGTTGATCCGGAGCCGTTGGCCGGCACAGATGTCGCCCACGGTTCTGAGGCGGACACCGCCGGCCGAGAGGTCACGGGTGGTCGTGGCGTGCCAGACCTCCTCACCGGCGGGACCGTCAGCCGATGTGAGCCGCACCGCCACGTTGGTGGGCACGCGGACAGACTTACGGGGCTGCAGCTCGCCGGGGACGGTGACCGGGTGCAGCGCAGCCAGGAGCGGTGGCGTGGGAGAGAGGATCTCGAGCGATCCCTGCAGCCGGAACCGCTCCGCACCCGACCGGAAGTCGATCACCACCGCGCGCTGGTCGAATCCGAGGATCCGGGAGTCCGCCGACTCGACGTGGAGGATGCCGCCCTCGTACCCGGCCACCTTCACTTCCAGCGCGGCCGCCGCTTCGTCCCCCGCTCGGATGACCCGCCGGGACTGCGTCGTGACCACCGGCCGGAGTCCGCCGGACCACCCCGCCAACCGGGCCAGCACACTCGCGTCGTACATCACCCCACCCCTTCCGATGGCGGAGCCTAGCGACGCCACCGGTGCCGTGAGGAGACTCGCCCGATCCACGCCTCGACACGTGCTGACTTCAGTGAGTCGTGGAGGTGCTCCAGCCCACACCGGAGGGCGGGTATTCTGCCTGCGTCGCTGCGCTCGACGTGTCTGACTCCTGAGATCGGTCCACCGGACAAGGAGTTTCAGTGCTCAACCCAGATCTCTTGAACTCCTTCGTCGGCCACCCCATCGAGCTGCGCCCCGCCGCCGGGAGAGACGCGGTTCGGGATAATCCGAATACCTCTTTTCGGGGACGCACACGTCTCGTGGCCGCCGCCGTCACCGGCGTCACCGAGCGGTCGCAGCTTCGTCTAGAGACGCACGACGTCAGGGTCATGGACTTCAAGGACAGGGCCGTCTACGCCGAGGTCAACTCCAGCCTGGCTCTGCTGCGCGTCCAGGGCATGCTCGAGGTTGTGGCGGGCGATCCTCCACCAACGGTGTGCGTGCTGACACCGTTCGACCATCCCGGTGCCATCGAACGACGCCAATGGGTCCGGGTTCGGACCGAGGTGCCGGTGGGGATCGAACGCCGAGGCGGCACCGATGCAGAGGCGGGTGCGATCCGTACGGTGTCCGTCGACCTGTCGGGCGGCGGGATCAAGCTCCGCGCCGGATTCGTGGGGAAGGTCGGTTCACGCATCACCTTGGCTATCGAGTTGCCCTCGGGTCCTATCGACGTCGACGCTGAGGTGCTCGAGCTCGGACGCCACGGCGTGACCAGGTTGCGGTTCGTGAACATGACCGAGTCTGTGCGCAAACGGATCTTCCGCCACGTATTCAACGTTCAGAGAGAGCTCCGCCGACGTTCGTCGTGATTCGTCACGTCATGAGCGTGACCCGAAGACACTGGCAGCCAAAGCGACGGCGACACACGAAGGCGCGGCCAGGCGCATAGACCGCGACCACTGGGCCCACCGCCAGGCCGGGGTCGCGTCCCAGGTCCGCAGTGCACCCGCACCGGCACCGATGACCGCCATCTCGGCGACGGAGGCGAGAATGTCGAGAAGCCCGAACGACTCGGTTGCGCCATTGTCCGGTCCGATGGGCACACCGACGAGCCGGGTGATCAACCATAGGACGACGACAAGAGAACAGCCGGCGATTCCGGCGATGACGACCCGGCGCGTCGGCCTGGCCACGACAACAACCGCAAAGACGACCTGACTGAGCGCAGCCGAAAGGAAGAACGAGCCGTACCAGGCCGATTGCCGGAAGTGATCGGGCATCACAGCAGCGTGTACGAGTGCCGCACACACCGATCCGATCGCCATCGCTTGGCACCACCCCACGCATCGTGGCCCGCCGGGGCGGTCACCCGCCCCTTCCCTATACCGGGAGGAACGTGTTGTGGCTTCGATGCGCGCTCTCGATTTCAGGCGTTCGACGAGCACGATCATGCCGAAGATCGGTAACCAGGCCGCCAGGAGAAGGAAGTGCCAGAGATGCCCTCCCAGTGGCGCTTGAGAGACCGCGGCCCTTATGGCGCTCACCACCGGGGAACGCCGTTGTTCCTGGTCATGATCTGACCTCAGACGACCGCTCCAGTAGATCGCGGATCCCATCTGAGCGGGTCGACCAGGCCTCGGCGAGCGCGGCGAAGTCGGTGGCTGGCAGGGCCGGCGAGAAGAGATACCCCTGTGAATGCGGGCAGCCGAGCTCATTGAGGGCAATCTGCTGAGGTGCTTCCTCGACACCCTCAGCCACGATGTCGAGGTCCAATGCGGTGGCCATGTCGATGACGGCCTGGACGAGCACCGAGGCATTCGATCTCGACTCCAGATCCTTCACAAAGGATCGATCGATTTTCACCACGTCGGCGGGAAGTTTCGAGAGATACGACAGAGAGGAGTAGCCGGTTCCGAAGTCATCGATGGCGACGCGGACACCAAGGGCACGAAGTGCATCCAGCTGACGTCTTGCGGCTTCGAGGTCGAGAAGCAGCATCGACTCCGTCACCTCGACAGTGAGGTATCGGGCCTCGAGTCCGGCGGCGTGCAGGATGGTCGTGACCATGTCCACAAGGTCGTCGCCGCGCATTTGGACAGGTGACAGATTGACGGCGAGCCCCAGGTCCCGACACCCGACGAGAGTTCGTTGCCACTCCGCGACCTGGGCCGTGGCGGTTCGCAGGACCCACGCGCCAATGGCCCGAATATCGCCGGTCTCTTCGGCGAGAGGGATGAACTCGACAGGAGGTACCAGTCCACGGACGGGATGGTGCCAGCGGAGTAGCGCCTCGACCCCCACGAGGCTCCCGTCGGACCCCAGGACGACGGGTTGATAGTAGAGCTCGAGTTCGTCGGACTCGAGCGTGTGACGAATGTCGAAGCCGAGCTCGGCGCGCTGGCGTACGGTCTTGTCCACGCCAGCCGTATAGGTGACGAATCGGTTTCTTCCCGACGACTTGGCCAGGTACATGGCCAGGTCCGCATCGCGCAGGAGGTCCTCGGCATGACGTGAACGGGCGAGTTCACTGTCCGCCACGCCGATGCTGGCGTGGACGAGCAGTTCCCTCCCATCGATCACAATCGGGTCCTGGAGCGCGTACAGCAACCGTGAGGCGACGATCGATGCCTCGGTGGCACCGCCACGCACGAATATGGCGAATTCGTCGCCGCCGACGCGCGCAACGGCATCTCCTTCGCGAATCACCTCCCGCATCCGCTCACCCACGTGGCATAGCGCGTAGTCGCCTGCCAGGTGACCGGCCGAGTCGTTGATTTGCTTGAAGTTGTCAACGTCGATGAACAGCACGCTCACGAGAAGCTCGGGATTGGCGAGTGAGCGCTCGAGTTGTTCCACAAAGGCAGTTCGGTTCGGAAGGCGTGTGAGAGTGTCGGAGAGTTCCTGTTCCTCGTTGGCCTTCCAGGCAATCAGGAGGGCGATGCTCTCAGCCAGGACGAACGCTCCATGGACGAAGGCCCAGACGATCGGATGCGCTCGCTCGGTGGCGTCTCCGTAGACCACATTCGGGTCGATGGCCCCGAGCACCGCGTGATGAAGAACCGTAATGAGGATACAGACTCCGAAGGCTGTCCAATCCTGGTACAACGCGACGACAGCCACCATGACGAAGAAGTGGAAGTGAGCGACGTCCGAGCCACCGGCCAGGTCCACGATCGTCGCTGACGCGAACATCAAGCTCACAGTGGCCGAGATCGTGCGAGCCCGGCGACCGACACCCGTGTAGAGGGCAAGGACAGCGGGTGCGCCGACAAGTCCGACATCGATGGTGCAGAGAACGGGGGAATACCCGCGGAGGAGCCCGAAGGTCCCAACGCCCAGCGCTTGGATCAGCGCGAAGCGGACGATCATGCGGTGGCGGCTGGCCCACGTTTCCTGCGCCAATGAGCGACCCTCGGGAAGCCAAGCCAGCAACCAGTGCATGCCGCTGGAGAGGTCCCTTCGCTGTCGCAGTGCCGTCGTCGGACTCTCGATGGCCATGGACGGCAATTTCGGCAGGCCACAGCGCGATCTTGAGGTAGTTCACCTCGCAACGAACGACGGTCGCCGTGTGCCGTCAGGGCTGCGGCCAGGGCGCTGGGCGTCACCACAAGCGCGGGTTTCGCCAGGAGTCGACGATGTCGCCGGGAGCCGAGCCTTTCAGCCACATGGCCAGATCGAACCTCTGGTAGTCGTCGGCCGGCTCGGTGACGCGGGCACCGTCGGCGAAGTAGATGACGGTCATGACCGGTCGGGCCGCGGAGGTCGGATTGGCGGCGGCGCGGTGCAGCGTCCAGCCGGAATGGAAGGTGGCATCTCCCGCTGCCAGGGCTCCATGGGTGTCCTGGCGGAGTTCCCGGCGGCGGACGACGTCGGCGAACAGCGCCTCCGAATCGTCGGAGATCCCCGGCACACCGAGGTCGCCGAGCAGATGGCTCCCCGAGGCGAAGGTCATGGACCCCACTTCCGCGGGAACGTCGGCCAGCGGCATCCACATGGTGACGGTGTGCGTCGTGTCGAGCGGCCAGTAGCGCTGGTCCTGGTGCCAAGGTGTGGGGCCGCCCCCCGCCTCCTTGATCAGGGCCTGGTCGTGGTAGAGGCGGACGCCGTCGACGCCCATGAGCGACGCCGCCGTGCGGGCGAAACGGGGATCGAAGACGAAGGTCCGGATGGCGTCGTCGAGCCGCCACAGGTTCATCGCCTGGAGAAAGGCGCGGCCGTAGGTGTCGCGCTCCTCGAGCGGCGCCACCCCGGCGGTGCGCCGGGCGGCGGCGGCCTCGACGGCGGGCCGGATGGCCGCGACCTCCTCGGGCGAGCAGAGGGCGCGCACGACGCAGTGGCCGTCACGCCGGAAGGCGTCGACCACCGCTGCCGGGGGCTCCCCGGTCACGGGGTCATGCGAGGGCAACGGCGCTCCACCGGATGCCGGCCGGTGACGTCAGCGCACCCGCCAATCGAAGGACGGGAGAACGCCGGGGCGGGGACCGACACGCTCGTCGCCGTTGTCCTCGTCAGCTGGCCTGGGCCTGTCGCACCACGCACGCCACGTGGGACCTGCCCCGGGCGCCCGTCGCCGACCACGGCGCAGTCGCTCTCGGGCCCACTTTGGGGAGAGTCACCTCGTCGGAACCGAGCACGGTCGAACCCGGCTCTGTCACGAAGTCGACCACGATCTGAAACGTCTTCGCCTTCGTGGTCGAGTTCCGCACCGTTCCCGTCAGCACCCATGTTCCCGACGACTGGGCGCATGTCCCGGTCTTGACCTCGGACCGCGCATTGTCCGCCAGGGTGAAGGGGACGGCTTCACCGGGCGCGATGGCCGACACACGGGTGACGACCGGGGTCGTGGCGCCCGTCGCCGACCCCGACGATGTCGGACCGTGTGACGACGAACACCCGGCGAGGAGCATCGTGCACCCGGCCAGTGCCCCCGCGGCCACCATGCCGGCACACCGGCTCCCTCGGCTCATGTCGCTTCTCCCGTCCCGCCGTGGGCCCGCACCAGAAGGTCACCGAAGGGCGGGGTGATGTCAGGCTCCTTCGGCACAATTGCCGTTGCAGCGTAGCCCCGGAACGCCTGGTGGCGCTCCGGGGCTACGTCGAACCGGTGGGTCTGTCGGACCTCTAGTAGACGACCGTGAGGGACAGGAACTTGGCGTCCTTCTGGTGACCCTTCTTGGTGCTGTCGGTGACCTCCACCGTGATGGAGTAGGTCCCCGGCACCACCTTCTTGGCGACCGTTCCGGACAACACGCCCTTCTTCGACAGTTTCAGGCCCTTGGGCAGACCCGCCAGTGCCTTCCACGAGTAGGGCGTGACCCCGCCGCTCGCCGTCAGCTGGTCGCTGTAGGGCGTGCCCTCGGTGAGCGTCGGCAGTGACGTGGTCGTGATCACGACACCGCCGTAGTGCACCGTCACCGATGACGGCGACGAGACGACCGGGGTGCTGTGGGGTGGTGCCGCACCGTGGGCCGTGCCCGTGTTGGTCACATACCCGTTGTCCACGTCCTCCTGGGTCACCGTGTAGCTGCCCGTGCAGGTCTCCGACGCCCCGGGGGCGAGGGAGGAGTCCGGGCAGCTGACCCCGGCGATCAGGGTGTCGGTGACACTGATCGCCGACAGTGTGGTGGTCCCGGTGTTGGTCACCTTGTAGCTGTAGGTGAGTACCTGTCCGGCCCGGGTGAAACTGGTGGCGGAGGTCGACTTGACCAGGCTCATGCTCGAGGTGGCCCCGGAGGCGTCCACCGTGACCGAGGACGAATTCGAGCTGACGGTGTGCGGATCGGGCGCCGTGGCGGTCGCCGTGGCCGTGTTGGTCACCGAGCCGGCGTCCACGTCGGCCTGGGTCACCGTGTACGTGCCCGTGCAGGTCTCCGACGCCCCGGGGGCGAGGGAGGAATCCGGGCAACTCACGTGAGCGACCCGGTTGTCCGTCACGCCCACACCCGAGAGTGTGGTCGTGCCCGTGTTGGTCACCGCGTAGCTGTAGTGGATGGTGTCACCGGCCTGGGCGTACCCGGTCGACGTGGTCGACTTGACCAGGCCCAGGAACGAGGTGGCCTGCGACGCGTCGACCGTGACCGAGGACGATCCGGACGTGACGGGGCCGTCCTGGGGGTTGGTGGCCGTGGCCGTGGCCGTGTTCGTCACCGAGCCGCCGTCCACGTCGGCCTGGGTCACCGTGTAGCTACCCGTGCAGGTCTCCGACGCCCCGGGGGCGAGGGAGGAATCCGGGCAACTGACGTGGGCGATCAGGCTGTCGGTGACGCCCACGTTCGAGAGCGTGGTCGTACCGGTGTTGGTCACCAGGTAGGTGTAGTCGATGACGTCACCGGCCTTGCCGTACCCCGTCGACGTGGTCGACTTGGTGAGGCTCAGGGTCGATGCCGCGCCACTGGCCAGAACCGTGACCGAGGACGACCCGGAGCTGACACCGTTGGCGTAGGGACCGGTGGCCGTGGCCGTGGCCGTGTTCGTCACCGAGCCGGCGTCCACGTCGGCCTGGGTCGCCGTGTAGCTGCCCGTGCAGGTCTCCGACGCCCCGGGGGCGAGCGAGGAGTCCGGGCAGCTGACCGAGGCGATCAGGTTGTCGGCCACGCCCACGCCCGAGAGCGTGGTGGTGCCGGAGTTGGTCACCACGTAGCTGTAGTCGATGACGTCACCGGCCTTGGCGTATCCGGTCGAGTTCGTCGACTTGGTCAGGCTGATCGACGTCGTGGCGTTGGAGGCCAGGACCGTCACCGTCGACGACCCGGAGCTGACACCGTTGGCGTAGGGGCCGCTGGCACTGGCCGTAGCCGTGTTCGTCACCGAGCCGGCGTCCACGTCGGCCTGCGTCACCGTGTAGCTGCCCGTGCAGGTCTCCGACGCCCCGGGGGCGAGGGAGGAGTCGGGACAGCTGACCGAGGCGACCAGGTTGTCGGTGACACCCACGCCCGAGAGCGTGGTCGTACCGGTGTTGGTCACCAGGTAGCTGTAGTGGATGGTGTCACCCGCCGCGCCGTACCCGCCCGAGCTGGTGGACTTGACCAGGCTCATGCTGGTGGTGGCGTCCGAGGCCTCGACCGTGACCGTGGACGACCCCGATGTGACGGTGACGTCCTGCGGGTTGCTGGCACTGGCCGTGGCCGTGTTGGTCACCGAGCCGGCGTCCACGTCGGCCTGGGTCACCGTGTAGCTGCCGGCGCACGTCTCCGACGCCCCGGGGGCGAGGGAACCGGGCGTGCAGCTGGCACTGCCGATCAGGTTGTCGGAGACGCTGATGGCCGACAGCGTGGTGGTGCCCGTGTTGGTCACCAGGTAGCTGTAGGCGATGGTGTCACCGGCGGCGCCGTAGCCCGTCGAGGTGGTCGACTTGACCAGGCTCAGGGTCGAGGTGGCGTTGGACGCCTCCACCGTGACCGAGGACGACGCCGAGCTGACCGGCTTGTCCTGGGGGTTGGTGGCGGTGGCGGTGGCGGTGTTGGTCACCGAGCCGTTGTCCACGTCGGCCTGGGTCACCGTGTAGCTGCCCGTGCAGGTCTCCGAGTCCGAGGGGGCGAGGGAGGAGTCCGGGCAGCTGACCGGGGCGACCAGGTTGTCGGTGACGCCCACACCCGAGAGCGTGGTCACACCGGTATTGGTCACCAGGTAGCTGTAGTTGATGGTGTCACCCGCCGCGCCGTACCCCGTCGACGTGGTCGACTTGACCAGGCTCATGCTCGAGGTCGAGAAGGCCGGAACCGTCACCATGGACGAGTTCGAGCTGACGGCGTTGGTGTGGGGGTCGGTGGCGTTGGCCGTGGCCGTGTTCGTCACCGAGCCGGCGTCCACGTCGGCCTGGGTCACCGTGTAGCTGCCCGTGCAGGTCTCCGACGCCCCGGGGGCGAGGGAGGGGTCCGGGCAGCTGACCGAGGCGACCAGGTTGTCGGTGACGCCGACGCCCGAGAGCGTGGTGGTTCCGGTGTTCGTGACCAGGTAGCTGTAGTCGACGGTGTCGCCGGCGGCGGCGTAGTTGGCCGTGTCGGACGACTTGACCAGGCTCAGGCTGGCGGTGGCGTTGGATGCCGACACCGTCACCGAGGACGGGTTCGAGCTCACCGGGCTGGCGCCCGGTGGGGCCGTGGCGTCGGCGGTGGCCGTGTTGGTCACCGAGCCGGCGTCCACGTCGGCCTGGGTCACCGTGTAGCTACCCGTGCAGATCTCCGACGCCCCGGGGGCGAGGGAGGGGTCGGGGCAGCTGACCGAGGCGACCAGGTTGTCGGCCACGCCCACACCCGAGAGCGTGGTGGTGCCCGTGTTGGTCACCAGGTAGCTGTAGTCGATGGTGTCGCCCGCTTTGCCGTACCCCGTCGAGCTGGTCGACTTGACCAGGCTCAGGGTCGACGTGGCGTCGGAGGCCGACACCGTGACCGAGGACGGGTTCGAGCTGACGGCGTTGGCGTAGGGCCCGGTGGCACTGGCGGTGGCGGTGTTGGTCACCGAGCCGGCGTCCACGTCGGCCTGGGTCACCGTGTAGCTGCCCGTACAGGTCTCCGACGCCCCGGGGGCGAGGGACCCGCCCGGACAGCTGGCGCTGCCGATCAGGTTGTCGGTGACACCCCAGGCCGAGAGCGTGGTGGTGCCCGTGTTGGTCACCAGGTAGGTGTAGTTGATGGTGTCACCGGCGGCGCCGTACCCCGTCGAGGTGGTCGACTTGACCAGGCTCAGGGTCGAAGTGGCGTTGGACGCCAACACGGTGACCGCCGACGGGCTCGAATTCACGGTGGCCGCGGACGGGTTGGTTCCGTTGGCCGTGGCCGTGTTGGTCACCGAGCCGGTGTCGACGTCGTTCTGGGTGACGGTGTAGCTGCCGGTGCAGGTCTCCGATGCGCCGGGGGCGAGGGAGGAGTCCGGGCAGCTGACCGAGGCGACCAGGTTGTCGGCGACGCTGATACCCGAGAGCGTGGTCGTGCCGGTGTTGGTCACCAGGTAGCTGTAGTTGATGGTGTCACCGGCGGCGCCGTACCCGGTCGAGCTGGTGGACTTGGTCAGGCTGAGCGACGAGGTGGCGTCCGATGCGTCCACCGTGGCCGATGACGGAGCCGAGGTGATGGTCTCCGACGACGGGCTCGTCCCGCTGACCGTGGCCGTGTTGGTGACGTAGCCACGGTCTACATCGGCCTGGGTCGTGGTGTACGTGCCGGTGCAGGTCTCCGACGAGTTGCCGGCCAGGGACGAGCTCGGGCAGCTGATGTTGGCACTAGGGATCAGGTTGTCGTTGACCTGGATGCCGGTGAGCGTGTCCGGGCCGGTGTTGGTGACGTTGTAGTTGTACGACAGCGTCTGGCCGGCGGAACCGTAGGAGGAGGTGGTCGAGGTCTTCACCACCATGACGCCCTCGACGTCGATCGGGGTCACCGATTCGTCGGTACCCAGGTTGGTTCCCCGGGTCGTCTGGTAGGCGTCGTTGGGGCCGTTGCCGGGCAGCGGTGTCGTGTTGGTGGCGTCGATGTAGACGTTGTAGGTGCCCGGCGCCAACCCTGCCGGGAGGGTGAAGGAACCGGTCGGTCCTCCGTCCGTCATCGTGCACGGGTTAGGCCCCACGGAGGAGGACTCGGCCCCGGTGCAGGCGTAGGTGTTGGCGGTCAGCGTGACGTTCGAGCTCACCACCGGTACGGCGGTGGCCCGGCTGGTCCCGATGAAGACGCTGGGAGCCCCGACCTGGTAGTAGGAGCCGATCTGGGAATCACCGTAGGGCCCGGCGTTCGGCTCGGCGCCTCCGCCCCCGCCCCACCACTTCGTGCCGCCGGTGACGCTGACGGTGTCGCCCGGTTGGGCGGCGGTGGCCGACAGGGTGGCCGTGGACTGCTGGGGGACGGGCTGGCCGGTGAAGAACAGGTCGTCGCTGCTGTAGGTGAACGAGGTGTTCGCCCCGCTGTCGTTGTTCCCCGACGAGGCGAGGATGCTGCACGACACGTAGCCCTCGTTCACATCGGCCTGGGTCGGGGGGCAGGTGGCGAAGGAGTCGGTGTTGCCGCCAGCCGAGTTGCTGCCGATCCCGTAGCTGCAGGTCCCGCCGTTCACCCATGGACTGGGGACGGTGAGGACGGTCCCCGACCCGAAGTTGGTGTAGACGGCGCCGTTACCGATGTGGGCGCTGCCGTAACAGCCCTTGCCCAGCTCGAGGTTGGAGGACGACAGGTCACCTTGGCTGGCCGACGGGTTCGAGTCCGTCGGGGTGGGCAGGGGGTTGGCCGTGAGCACCGTGCTGGCCCCACCGAGCCCCGCGCCCAGGTACATGGCCTGGGTGCAGGTGGCGTAGTTGGTGGTCGAGCCGACGGTCTCGCCGTTCGTGATGGGGGCGCCGAAGGCCGATTGAGATCCCGACTGGTAGAGGTCCTGGTTGGCGTCGAACAGGCTCGTCGTCCCCGCGCTCGACGTCCAGTTGCACGATCCGTAGGCGGACAGGGTGACGCTACCGGTCACGCTGCCGCCGGCGTTGGTGAAGACCGGGGCCATGGTGACCGTGTGGGTCTCCTCGGCCGAGCTGATGGTCCCGCACAGCTGGGCCGTCCCGGCGGCCAAGTTCACGTTCTGGAGCGAGTAGTTGGTGACCCCCGCCGGCGTGGCCCCCAGGGTGATGCTGGTGAGGGGGAGGCCGCCGTTGGCCGTGGTCACGGTGTCGGCCGCCGCGTCGAAGCAGAAGGGAACGCCGGCGACGCCGTTGAAGTACTGGCCGGCGTGGAAGGTCGGGGCCACTGGGGCCACCGTGAGCGTCAGGGTGCCGGAGGTGGTGCTGGTGGCGCCCCCGCCCCCGGTGGCCAGGAAGGTCAGGTGATAGGTGCCGGCGTCAGCCGATGTCGGGGTCTCGTGGATCACGCAGGTGAGGATGTAGTGCTCGGCGGTCCCCGATCCCGACGTGCTCTGGGTGCACCCCGGGGTGGTGGTGGGGTAGGTGGCGTCGGCAGGCAGGGTGCCGCTGTTGATGGTGATGGACGAGGGGTAGGTGGCGGTGGTCAGGCCGTTGCCGTAGCAGACGACCGAGTAGGAGTCGGCCGAGCCGATGGTGAAGCTGGTGCTGGTCCCGCCGGCGGCGGGGGCCGTACAGGTCGTGAGCGGATTGGCCACGTTGAGGGTCAGGGTCCCGGAGGTGGCGTTGGGCGCGGTGCCGCCGCCGGTGGCCAGGAAGGTGGCGCTATAGGCGCCGATGTCGCCGGAGACGGGGGTCTCGGAGATGACGCAGGTGAGGATGTAGTGCTCGGTGGTCCCCGATCCCGAGGTGCTCTGGGTGCACCCCGGGGTGGTGGTGGGGAAGGTGGCGTCGGCGGGCAGGGCACCGGTGTTGACGGTGATCGAGGTCGGGTAGGTGGCGGTCGACAGGCCGCTGCCGTAGCAGGCCACGGAGTAGGTCTGGGCGCCGGCCCCCACGTAGAAGGTCGTGCTGGTACCGCCCGAGGCGGGGGCGGTACAGGTCGTGGTGGTTGCCGCGAAAGCAGGAGTAGTGGTCACCAAGAGTGCTGCCACGGTCGTCAGTCCTGAGACCAAGGAGAGCGACAAGATCAGCCTGGTCGCCTTCATGCGGTGCCGGGCACTGATGAGCGGCAGCACGGAAAAGATCTTCATATCTCCCCCAACCCATGTTGACGGCATCCATCATGTCTCGGGGTCTACGAGACATGAAGGGCCCGCCGGCCATTGATACGTTCACCATCATGAGTGGGTGCGTTCTTCGAAACATCATCAATTTTTGGTGTATGAAAAACTGACATCTGGGCCCCGGATGCGCTTGTAGTCGCGCTGAGAGCCTGGTCGAGAGACCAAGATTGACCTCGGAGTGTGATCGGGAGCCCTTGACTAACTCCATCGATTAAGGGGAAATCACCTCAGCGTTCTTCAGCATGGACAAGCGAAAGCGGTCGCGGGGGTCGGACCTCGGAGGGACTGTGAATTGCGCCCTCTGAAGCGCCTGCCGCGGCCGCACCGGGAACGGCGAGTCCCGCGAGCAGCACATGGACTACTTCCACAGTCGACGCTGGGGTACTCACCTTGAGCGTGTGCGTCGTGGCCACCTCGAAAAGACCAGTGAGCAGAGCGGCCAATGCTCCGGGCTCCACCGTCACCACCTTGCCGCGTCAGTTTTCGGACGGTGTTGGACTCACTAGAGGCTTTGCACCGAGGACCGCGTGATACCCAGCCAGAACGGGGCTCCACGAACCGGCCGGCAGGCGGTGGCCACCCTGGCCGAAGCCCTCCTTCTTTTTTGATCGGAAGAGGCAGACATACCTCCGGCGCGCACATGGACGCCCTGCAAGTTGTGTCGTCGGTCTGGATCGCTCAATTGATTCGTGCGGCTGATTCGTGCGGCGCCGGATCGGACTTGCCACCACTCCCGGGTCCTCGTCGACTGTCGGACTCCGCCGCCGCCGCCCCGCCTGGCCTCCGCACATCACGTTTGTCCCGTGTAACGTTGGTCACGTCATTAGCGTTCACTCATACGGCCGTCGTCGGCCGGTTCGTAATCCTGAGAAAAGGGGGAAGTATGCGTCGTATCTTGTTTGCCGTTGCCGCTCTGGTCATTCCCGCATCGGCGGTTACTTTGGGATTGAGCAGCACGGCGTGGGCCGGTGGTGGGACCAGCTGTTCCGCCCTAACCGGGAATGCGAGCGGTGGGTCCGGTTCAATAACTGGCTGCACTGACCTTGCCAACACCGGCGGATCGGGAACGTTCCCAATTTCCGCGTTCACGTCTGGCTCCGGCACGATTACGTGGGCAACCGGGGGGACGACCTCTGTCACAGTGGTGGCAACGATTCCGAAGAAGGATGAGAGGGATCCCCACGGTAGCTGCGCCGCCGGCTCGACTGAATTCAGCGTCAAGGGCAAGATTACTGGAAGTACTGGCTCGGGCTCGTCCGTCAAGGGAAAGATCAAGGGCGAGGTCTGCCTCGACGGCAGCGGCAACCTGACGCTGGAACCGGGCACCGTCTTGAAGTTCTAGTCATAAGGTCGACCCAGGTCGACCGCGCTGCAGATGACGAGGCCCCACCTCCGGGTGGGGCCTCGTCGGTCGTGTGCTCACGGACAAGGCCGTGGCCGCCGGCATGGACGTGGCCCTAGTCGACGAACGCGGGACGTCGTCCACCTGCCCCCGTTGTTCGCAGAAGGTGGCCAAGCCCCGGGGTCGCAATTTCTTCTGTCCCCACTGCTACCTGCACGCCCACCGCGACCTGGTGGGTGCCTCCAACATCGCCGCGAGGTCACCTCGGGGCGGGACCGTCGTCGACCTCACCGGGTTGACGATCACGCACCGTCGAGCCGGTCGGCACCTGCCCGGTCGGACCCGGCGTGACCCCAGGCGGTTGTCCACGGAGAACCGTGGCGTCGCTGTGGGTCGAGGGCCGGCCGTGGCCCGCCCCGGGATCGTCGTGACCGACGGTGCCGGGGAGTCGCTCGCCCAGGCTGCGCCGGCAGCGTGACGAGGAATGACGGGCCTCTGCCCAAAGAGGGCAAAGGTTTGTCGTTTCGGCACTAGCTGACACCCATACGAGCGCCCGGAGTGTCGAGACGCCTGGATGCGAGGCTCTGGGCGCAGACAATTCGTGGACGTACATCGTGAGATCTGTTGCGACTCGATCAATCATTCAAAGACTCCAAGGCTGCGGCAGATCTGGTGACCGTTCTCGACGTGATTCGTGTACATCTCAATTACACTTGGGCGCGGTCGCAACGAGCGACCGTCCTGCAGCGCTCGCGGGCCAGGGTCGCACGGAGCGTGCTGGGTCGACCCCGGTCACACGAGCGTTTCACTACTGGTCCGCACGAAACAGGCGTTCTGACGGCCTGGGCGGCTTCGGGAACCCGCTCAGGCCGTCCGCGCCTTCGACGTTGGCCGCGGCCGGGCCGCCGCCGGTGCCCGGGCCGGACCGTCGGCGGCGTCATCCCGACGCCCCGGTGCCCGGGGCAGGCCGAGCCATCCGAGCAGGCCCAGCTGGGCGACCAGGATCAGCCAGTGCGACCACCGGGCCTGGACGGGGAAGTGGACCCACCAGTTCAGCCACACGGCCAGTGCGCCGGCGGCGACGAGTCGTCGCCACGGAGCCCGCGACGCGCTGACGGGGAACAGGGCCAGAGCCGGGGCCAGGAAGAACGGAACCAGCTCGGGCTCGCAGACTCGGAGGGCGAAGAGCAGAGCCAGGGCCCACACGACCAGGTTGGCCGCGCCTTGACTGTCCTTCGGGAGGACCCGCGCCAACATGATGGCCGCCGGGATCGCCGCCAGGGCGACGAGGCCGCGGATCGACGCACCCACGCCCGGATCGAGATGCCAGGTCGGGGTGATGTTTCCGTTGATGTCGAAGACCTTCTGGTGGAGCAACTGCCGCAGGGTCGTCGAGGGTGCGGTGACGAGAGGAACGGCGAGCACGCTCAGTGGCACGGCGACCATGGGAACGATGGCCCCCAGCCACTGGCGCCGTTTCAGGAAGACCAGAGCGATCGGTACGGCCAGGAAGGCGAGGAATTGGAAGGCCAGGGCGACGCCGAGCCACCACCCCGTGGCGCGATGGCGTCCTTCGAGGGCGGCGATGAGCCCGTAGAGCATCGCCCCCAACGCCACCAGGTCCTCCGGATGCCCCTCCAATGCGATCGGGGGCAGGGTGACGGCCATGACGCCGAGCACGGTCACCCGCCGGCGGAGGTCGGTGACGCCCATGTACTGGAGCCAGCGGTCGCCGGCGCAGATGGGAAGGGCCGTGGCGCTCAGAAAGAGCGGCCCCGCCACCAGGAAGGCCGTCGGGTACAGCACCACACTCGGGTAGGGGAACGACAGACCGAACGCCGCCCGGGCGATGGGTGCGACAACGACCTGCAACGCCGGTGCGGTCTCGAGTGCCGAATCGAGAGCGAAGACATGTCCGTATCCCCCGCCGAAGGTCATCAGGGCCGAGCTCGACCAACTTCTCCACAGGTCGTTGAACCCTGACTGGTCCCAGTTGCCGATCCCGTGCAAAAGCGAGAAATCGACCATCGAGAAGGCCATGGCGCCGATGACCGCCACCAGTGAGACACCTAGCGCCAGTTGACGGCGTCGAATTGCCACCACCGCCGCATCGAAGGGCCATCGCCAGCTCCTTCTCCGGCGGATGGTCGCGACGATGGCGAAGATCACGGCGGCCAGAACGCAGAGCCAGAAGAGGCCCAGGGCAAGGTCCGGCCCGTTCGACACGAGCACACCATTCGACGGCAGAGCCAGGTCCTGTTGTCCAGCGACGATGGCGGTGGTGAGCGGGTCTATGGGCTGGTTCGATGTCGAGGTGACCTCGATGAGGGCGGCGACGTCACCTCGGGTGAACGCCACGACGGTGGCGCGCCTGGCCGACGATCCTGAAGACACGACGCACAACCCGGTCACCGAGCCCGGTATGCCGCCGATCTGAACGAGCCTGCTGGCCGGCTCCCCATGTGACGCGGCGCAGATGTCTTCGGCGTTCTTCGTGGGGTTCTCGAGATGGAGTCCGGCCAGATGCGCCGACGACACCAGGAGAATCAGCAGGTCGAACCGGCCGGTGGCCCATACCCACCTCCCGGCGGCGACGTTGGCCAGAACCCCCCTGCCCGACCCACGGGCCAGGTTCTTCTTCAAGGCATCCACATAGGACTGGACATCGGCGGCGGGCAGAGCCAGCCAACCCACACCCGGATTGGTGGTGACGTAGGGGGCGAGGAGGGGATCGCCCGCCGCCACGCGACCACACTCCGGTGGACAGTGGGGCCCGCGCACAGCCGCACCGGCGGGGGCAGACGTCGCCACCTCGACAACGGGCACCGTCGCCAGGATGGCACACAGCACCGCGGCGATGAACCGACCGTAGGCGCGGCCCCGTGGCCCGGTGCCGGAACCCGGTGAGATCATCCGACGGGGTCGGCGCTGTTGCGGAACTCGAGATGCCGGTGCCCCATGCCCTCGTCACCGGCACCATCCATCGGTCGGATGGTAGGCGGCCATCGTCCCGGGTGCAGACCCGGCCGTCTGGACGGATTGACCTGGACTTTACCGGCGTGTGACAGGACTTTGGCGTCGTGGTCCCTAATGGGGGTCGCCCATCCTCCATCGGGCACGAGGTCGCCGTTCTATGTTCTTCCGACGCGCTCGGTCCAACTCATTGGCGGCGACCTCGGATAGGCGCAAGTGGTTTGACGGCGCTACTGCTATACAAAGTCAACCCACGGCTCCCAGATACGTGACGCCACCAGGATCCGGATTAGCTGGTTAGACCGACCAGGACTTCTTCCCTTGCGTGAGGCGAGAACCAGAGAAACGCAGGTCTCGACCTTCATTGCAACTGCAACAGTGTGGGAAACCGAAAGCAATAGCGTGGGAAATGGTCAGGCTGATGCCCGGTCCCGACCCAGATGAACAGGGTTATCGGTAGCCCCATGTTGACGGTTTCCGCAGAGTCTCGGGAACTGCCGAGACGCGAAGGGCCACCGGCGATTGCTCCGCAGCGATCATGCGGGGGGTCAGGACCAATACATCGTCAAATTTTGGTGTCTGAAAATTCGACAAGGGCGGTCTAAAAGTGTCCGGAACGGGCGGTGTTTTCGGTACGCACAGAGGTGCGTGTCGTCAGCCGTCGGCCACGCCTGCGACGGCGACAGCCATCGGGGGACGCACGTCAGATCGAGGGGACCCGGCGTCAGAGAGTGGTGGCGTCGTAGCACGAGGTGCGGCGAGTCCGTCGAGAATGACGTGGACCACCTCGATCGTCGACGTCGGGTCACTCACCTCGAGCGTGTGGTCCGTCGCCACTTCGAAGAGACCGGTGAGAAGAGCGGCCAGAGCGAAGGGCTCGACGTTGACGATCTCCCCCCGGCCCATGGCGTCGACGAGGAGCTCTTGGATCAGGCTCACCCCCCACTTCAGCTCGTCGCGGCCGGACGCCTCGAGAACCGGATCGAGGAAACCCTCGCGGAGGAAGAAGCGGGCGTGACCCAGGGCACCGAGGGCGCCGAGATGGACGTCGAACGCTTTCTTCAGATTGGCGATGATCCCGAGGGCCGGATCGAAGGCCTCCTGTGCCCGCTCCGCCAGCTGGTGCCAGAGATCACGCTGGAGGTCACGGGCGATGTCCTCTTTGCTCTCGAAGTAGTAGTAGAAGGCCCCCCTGGTGCAGCCGGCCCGTTCGACGATGTTGTCGACGGAGGTGTGGGCGAACCCCTTGGCCGCGAACACTTCGAGGGCGGCCGCCAACAAACGGTTCCGGGTATCGCGTACCTTGGGTTCCCGCCGGGTCAATCGCGTCCCCTCACTGCTCCCCTGGCGCCGCTCCGGTCACTGCGTACGACCCTCGTACACTACGTCTTCCTTCCCTCTTCCGCTCGGCGCCACGGCATTGATTGTGACCTCGATCACGAACGCGGCGCTCCGTGAACTGGGGAGCGGACAGTGCTCGCGTGTGCACCTCGGCCTCCGGCCTCCCCGGGCACACCGGATTCGCTTTGTGTAACGTTCGCCCCGCCAGCGTCCGCCCGACGAAAAACGCAAAAGGTGGACGAGTCGTATACCTGAGAAAAGGGGGAAGTATGCGTCGTATCTTGTTAGCGGTTGCCGCTCTGACCATCCCGGCCTCGGCGGTCACGATGGCGATGAGCAGCCCGGCATGGGCCGGAGGCGGAACGAGTTGTTCCTCTCTCTCCGGGAACGTCTCCGGTGGCAGCGGAAGCCTGGGCGGCTGCACCGACACGGCCAACACCGGCGGATCGGGAACCTTCCCCATCGCCGCCTTCACGTCCGGCTCGGGCACGATCACCTGGGCCACCGGGGGGACGACGAACGTCTCGGTCACGGCCAAGGCTGTCACCAAGGATGAGAAGGACCCCCACGGGACCTGCGCCGCCGGCGACACGGAATTCGCCGTCAAGGGCAAGATCACCGGCTCCACGGGCCTCGGCAGTTCGGTCAAGGGCAAGATCAAGGGTGAGGTGTGCCTCGACTCCTCCGGGAACCTGTCCGTGGAGCCTGGGACCGTTCTGAAGTTCTGATCGTCCACGGCAACAGTCGACCCCGGTCGACTGCGGTCACACGATGAGGCCCCACCATTCGGTGGGGCCTCATCCTTTGTGCGGGGAGATGTCGTGTCGGTCACGGTGGGACCGGGTCTCCGTGGCGCAGCACCGGATACTGCCGGTCGGGGTCGTCGGCACGGATCCGACCGACGGGCGGCCCGGCGTCGGGATCGCCCTGGAGGATCTCGGCGCCGTCGACGGCGTACTGGACGATGTACGCCTTGCGGACGGCGCCGGTCGTGTTGGGACCGGTCAGATGGGGCGTGACCGACGAGAAGACGACGGCCCCGCCCGCCGGTACTTCGGCGGCCACCGCCCCCGGGGGATCGTCGAAGCACTCCCAGCCGATGGGGTCGACCCAGTGGTGGCGCAGCGTCCCGTGACGGTGGGCGCCGGGGACGACCCAGGGGCAGCCGTTGTCGAGGGTCGCGTCGGTGAGGGCCAGCCAGCAGGTGAGATACATCTGGGGTTCCACGTAGGTGTAGCCGTTGTCCTGGTGCCACGGGAACCGGCGGGGCTTCTCCGTCTTCTTGTAGACGGCCTGGTCCCAGTAGAGGTTGACGTCGGGGCCGAGCAGATCCCGGCACAGTCCCACCATGGCGCGGTGGCGGGTCAGCGCCCGGGCTGCCGGGGAGCGGAGGACGGCGTGGGGGCTGAAGGTGATGGCTCCCTGCTCGGCGATGTGGAAGCGCCCGTCGTCCTGGGTGCCGAGGAACTGGTCGACGGTGGCCTCCAGGGCGTCGAGCTCAGCGGTGACCTCGGCCAGCATCCCCGGCTCGACGAGGTCGTCGATGACGACGTAGCCGTCGCCCACGAAGGCGTGGCGTTGCGCGTCGCTCAGGATGGTCGGCGCCGTGTCGGGGACGGTGGCGGTGAATACGTCGTTCCAGGGGTGGCGGTCGACGGCGTTGTCCATGGTGCTCAGCGCGTCGCCGTGGGCGAGCCGGGCCACGGCGGATAGGTGGGGGGGGCCGAACTCCGGGGATAGGTGGCGTACTCCAGGACGGACCCGGCGACGTCGAACATGGGGACCTCGGTGGCCGGCGCGCCGGTGGCCGGATAGCGGCGACCCATGGCCACGTAGCGCATCATGCCGGTGCCCTCCACGCCCTCCTCGTCGGTACCCGTGGCGGTGGCGTCGTACCAGATGAAGGTGTAGTCGGCGGGCGACGCATAGCTCGGCACCGGCGGTGCCCCGCGGTAGCCGTAGGCCTCGAGCGGGGTCGTCGGTCCGCCTCCGGTGGGGGGCAACCGGAAGATCCCTTGCGCGAAGGTCATGGCACTCAGGTGCGGCCCCGCCATCTCCACGCCGTCGAACAGCTGCTCGATCGGCGGCAGCAGCACGGGGGCGGTGCGCGGGGCCGGGGGCGACGTGCCGTAGTACCAGCGGTAGAGGCGGTAGGCGTCGCCCAGGGCGATGGGCGTGGGCACGGGCAGGCTGGTGATCCCGAAGGCGTGGGCCCACTCCTTCTGGTCGTAGTAGCGGCCCAGTGTGGAGCTGTCGGTGAAGACGGTCCCGGTGATCACCCACTCGGGGTAGTAGCCGAGCGCCGCGCAGGCCTTGGTCAGGTAGATGGGCATGATCGGATCCCCGGCGAAGATGACCGTCGAGGCCCCCACCCGCTTCAGGTGCTCGGCGATGGTGGCCGCCTCCGACGGGAGCTCGGTCAGATCCAGCAGATAACTCTCGTTCAGCGCCAGGGGGAGATGGGCCTTGGTGATCTCGCGGGTGAGCTCGGCCGTGAGCGACGTGTAGACGGGTGGGCTCTGGTCGTAGTGCACGAAAGCGAAGACCCGTCGGTGATGGCGGAAGGACTCCTCACCGGCGTAGACGGCATCGCGGTGCATCAGTTGGGTGAAGACGTAGCGCAGGGCTTCGTTCAGCAACGTGTCGGGGGTGGGCAGCTGGCCCCACAGATAGGGCGCGTCGGCCTGGTAGCTGGTGTAGGTGGCGCCGAGCCCGCAGGACAGACAGACGACGTGGAGCCGGGCCAGCTCGTCCTCGTAGGCCGGGGTCTGGGCCGGACCGCCGATGGAGGCGAAGGCATGGATCTGTTGGGCCACCCGGATGGCATCGGCGCGCGCGGCGACGGCGTCGGTACTCACACCGGTGGCGTTATACGGGACCAGGACCACCTTGCGTCCGTAGAGGGGGAAGATCCGGTTGAACATGGCCACGTAGCCCTGGGCGGTGGCCAGGTTGGTGGCCGGGGTGCCGGCCGCGCCCTCGATGGCCGACGCCAGATCACCCTGGGGGGGGATGTAATAGACGATCGTGACGGTCGTCGCCGTCACGCCGGTGCCGGTAGCCCCGCCGTTGGCGCCGCGAAAGGCCGGCACACACGGCGCGGCGTAGACGGAGGGGATCGACAGCCGCCCGGTGGAGACGTCGCATCCCGCCGCCCAGTGGTAGCGCGACGTGTCCCCGGCCTTCTTGGCTTCCTCGTAGGTGACAGGGAGTCGGGAGCTCCCGGCTCCACCGGCGACAGGCGACGTTCCCGGTCGGGTCGTCGACTCGCCGGCGCCGCCGTTCGAGCGCGATGTCGCCACCGCCCCGGCGGCGACGAGAGCGGCGACCACCAGGACGACGGGGCCCGTCCGTCGTAGGCGACCCACCGGGGGCCAGGGCCGGGGCGACCGGCCGCCGTCGTCGTTCACCGGTCACCCTCCCCCGCCCGGACCGCACCCGACGGATCGTCGACGCCGAGGGCCGCGGCCGACGACACCGTGGAGCGGGTGGACGGATCGTCGCCCAGAAACGCCTCCACCACCTCGGCGCGCGCCAGGACCTCGCGGGGAGCGCCCGCGGCCAGGACGCGGCCGCGGTCGAGGGCCACCAGCCGGTCGGCCAGCTCGGCGATGAAGGCGATGTCGTGCTCGACCACCACGAGCGTCGCCCCCAGCCGGCGCCGGACACCACGTAGCAGCTCGGCCATGGCTTCCACCTCGCGCTGGGCCACCCCGGACGAGGGCTCGTCCAGGAGGACCACCGAGGGGGCGTGGGCCACGACTCCGGCCAGGTCGACCAGCCGCCGGGTCCCGGTGGAGAGCTCGCGCACGAAGGTGTCGGCGTATCTCTGCAGGCCGAACAGCTCGATCAGCTCCTCCACGCGTGCGTCCACCGCCGCCTCGGTGTCCACCAGGGCGGGCAGCCGGAGGGCGGCGTTCACGGGATCGCCGGTGTCGATGAAGCGCTCGAGCGCCACCGCCAACGTGTCGCGCACCGACAGCGCGGTGAACAGCCGGGAGTCCTGGAACGAGCGGCCGAGACCTCGACGTGAGCGCCGGGAGGCCGACAGCGCGGTGACGTCGAACCCGTCGACCGTCACCCGGCCCGAACGGGCCCGGGTGAAGCCGGAGACGACGTCGAAGAGGGTGGTCTTGCCGGCGCCGTTGGGCCCGATGATCCCCACCACCTCACCCCGGGCGGCCTCGAGTGTGACGTCGTCGAGAGCGGTGATCCCCCCGAAGGTCACGGACACCCCGGTCACGGCCAGGGCCGACGGTGCCCCTCCCGCCGCCGCCCCGGCCCCCATTGGGTCTGTCCCCCGGCGGGGTCCGTCGGCTCGGGCGAACACGGGTACGGGGTCGGCGTCGACCCCGGCGGCGGCGTGACGGAGATAGATCGACCACAGAAGCTCCGGTCGGTCGCGGACCTCGGCGGCCGGTCCCGAGAAGCGGATGGCGCCGGAGTCCATGACGTAGACGCGATCGGCCACCGACACGGCCAGGGTGACCGACTGCTCGACCAGCAGCACCGCCGTCCCGCGGCTGCGCAGGGCCCGCACCGACTCGAGGAGCTGTTCCACCACGATGGGGGCGAGGCCCAAAGAGAGCTCGTCGATCAGAAGCAGAGCCGGCGCGGCCAGGAGGGCCATGGCCAGTGCCAGCATCTGCTGCTGTCCCCCCGACAGGTCGCCGGCCCGGTCCGAACGCCGGTCGGACAGGACCGCCAACTGGTCGAGCGCGTCGGTGACCCGCGCGTCGGCATCGCGCGCGTCGGCTCCGCGCCCGTCGGCACCGCGCCCGTCGGCCCTGGGCCGCGGCGAGCGGGTCTGCCACGCGGCGGCCCGCAGGTTCTCCTCCACCGTCAGGGTGGGGAATACCCCGTCGCCCCCGGGCATCAGCCCGATCCCCATCCGGGCGATCTCGTCGGGCGGCGTGTGGGTGATGTCGCGCCCGTTGAAGACGACGGCCCCGCCGTCGGCCTCGGTTATGCCTCCGATGGCCCGCAACAGCGTCGACTTGCCGGCGCCGTTGGTTCCCACCAGGGCCACGATCTCCCCCTCGGCGATCTCGATGTCGATCTCCCCGAGAACCGGGACCCCGTCGTACCCGACGGCCAGACCGCGCACCGACAGCAGGGGCAGCTCGCCGCGGGCCCGCGCCGCCAGCATCTCGCTGCGCGCCCTCATGGAGAGCCAGACGTTGCGGACATCGGCCTCGATGAGCGAGCCGGCGCTCGCCACCACCAGGCCACCGATCAGGAAGACCGGCACCAGCATGAGCATTCCGTAGCGAAAGCCCACGGCGTCGCCGATGGCGCCGATCACGGGGATGACCACCAGACCGGGGAGGACGAAGAGGGCGCCGATGGAGAAACCCACCGACCGGGCCCGGGCGGGGATGGCCAGCGAGAGCGCGGCGAGGACGCCGGGGCCCACGATGGCCAGAGACGCTTCGATCCCGGCGTCGGCGAAGAAGGCAACGGGTACCGACGGAGCCAGCGCGAACACCACGGCGAACCCCGAGGCCGCCGCCGCCGCCACCGCCAGCATCCGGAAGACGAGGTGGAATCCGCGCGCCGCGAGCCGGGTGCCGACGACTGCCCCGACGCCCAAGCCGACGAGCACGAAGACCTGGACGGGCGCCACCAGGTAGGCGCGATCGACCACCCCGAGATGAAAGGTCTGCTGGTACTGCAGCGACGCCAACGAGGCGAAGCCGGCGATGGCCGCAGCCAGAAACGGCAGGGCCACGAAGATCCGGCGGAGCACCCCGATCTTCCAGACCATCCGCCAGGCCTCCCCGAACGACGGCGGCGGCTCCACCGCCGCCACGGCCTGAGGGCCATCGGACTGACCGCCCCGGAGGGCGGCGTCCTCGAAGAGACCGCGCGCCGGCTCCCGCATGCGGAGCCCGACGATCACCACCACCAGGATGGGAACGGCGAAGACGACGAACGGGACCCGCCAGCTGAAAGCGGCGGTGAGTCCCGCCCCGACCAGCACCCCGGCCACCGACCCGAGCGACAGCCCGGCCCGGTGAGTCGAGTAGACCCGGGGCCGCACGGCCACCGGGAAGTAGTCGGCGATGAGGGAATTGTGGGTGGGGAAGATCACGGCCTGGCCGAGATAGACCCCGCACAACATCACGGCCAACACCACGGCGGTGGGCGCCAACCCCAGGGCGATGGAGAAGACAGCGCCCACGCCCGCCCCCACCAGGGCGATCGGGACCCGGGCCCGACGATCGGCCAACCACGCCACCGGGATCGTCCCGAGCAGCGACGCCGCCCCGGCCAAAGCCACGATGAGGAGGATCTCGGCGTCGGAGAGGTGGAAGGCGTCGCGGACGTTGGGGATGAGGACGTTGAAGGCGCTCTGGGTGGCCTGGTCGAGCAGCTGCAGAGAGAAGAGGACGGCCAGGGGGAACACCGGGGCGCCGCCACCGAAGGCGCCCAGTCGCGCCCACCGGATCACGGAGCCTCCACCGCCAACGCGGGGCGGTGCCGCCGACCGACCAGGTCGAGGAGCCGGTCCCGGGCGGCGAACACGAGGCCGGCCACGCCTCCGGGGAAGGCCAGCAGGACCAGCAGGACACCGAAAGCGGAGGGGAAGAGCTGCCAGCTCGGCGGCAGGAAGACGGCGCTTCCCTCCACCAGGGCCGCCCCGACGACGGCACCCACGACCGAGCCGAGACCCCCCACGGCGGTGGCTGTGAACACGGCCAGGCTGGCGGTGGCGGTGAACGGCGACTCGACGTACTGCTGGTTGACAACCACCAACAGACACCCGGCCAGACCGGCGATGAAGCCCGAGACGGCGAAGGCGGTGAGCTTCGCCCGGGTGGCGTCGACCCCGTAGCCGGCGACCGCCCGCTCGTTGGTACTGAGCGCCCGCAGCACCCGACCGAAGCGACTGTGGCGCAGACCCCGCATCGCGAGCACCACCAGTGTCCCCACCCCAAGGCAGACCCCGAGCACCGCTCCCTGCGAGACGACGGCGACGCCGAACAGCCGCGGCGTCGGGAGCTCGCCGGCCGGGATCCACGAGAACTCGGCCCGGTCGAGGAAGTACCCCGAGGCGGCCAGGCCGAAGGCCAAGGTGGTGACGGCCACGAAGACGCCGTCGAGCCTCAGGGTGGGGATACCGACCACGAAAGCCACCGCCGCCCCCGCCGCCCCCGCCGTCAGCAGGGCCAGACTCAGGTCCCAGTGCCAGTCGATCATGGCCGCGGCGCCCGCCACCGCCCCCACGGCGGCGAAGCCCATCTGACCCAGGCTGACCTGGCCGGCCCAACCGGTGAGGACCACGATCGAACACCCCACGATCCCGAGCACGAGCAGCGTGGACACCTCGAGCAGGCTGCCTGGCCCGAGCCATGCCGGCAGGGTGATCATGAAGGCCAGGACCGCGGCAGCCCCGCCGACGGCGCACAGGCGTACCTCGACGAGACGCCGGAGCTCCGCCGGCGCGTCCCGCACCCCCGACGCCAGAACCCACTGCACGGCGTTGTCGCGCGGCGCGGAGCGCCGGACCAGCTGACGCGTCACCATCCCGAGCATCACCACGGCCGCGATCACGGCCAGCACCAGCGTCGGCTGAGAGGGCTGGTCCCAGGCGACACCCTGCTCGAGTGTCCCGATGGCCACGGCCGCCAACGCCACCACGGGCAGGTCGGTGAAGCCACCGAGGGCCAGGGCGGCCAGCGCGCCGACCAGGGCGGTCAGACCGAAGACGGGATCGAGCGGCAGCCCCACGATGGCCGCCTTCAGGAAGACGCTCAGGAACGACAGCACCCCGGCCACGATCCATGTCACCGTCTGCAACCGGTTGACGGGGATCCCGAGCATGGCGGCCCGGTCCCGGCGGTCGCCGGTGGCCCGGGTGGCGATCCCGAGGTCGGTGAACCTGAACCACAGTGCCACCCCGGCCAAGGCGGCCACGGCCACCACCACCGCCACCAGGTCGTCGGCGGTGAAGACGATAGGCGAGAGGCCGAACGAGAGATGCCAGGGGAAGTGGACCGAGGCGGTGCCGATCGCCGTCTGACCCCAGATGTTCGGGATGAGCAGGCTGACCACGATCAGGGTCTGGGAGAGCCCGATGGTGGCCACGGTGAGCATGAGCCGGGGGAAGCGGGCGAACCGTCGGATCACGAGTATCTCGACGGCCGCGGTGAGCACGACCACCGTCACCAACCCGGTGGCGAGCCCCAGGACATAGTTGACCCCGGACAGTCCCACCAGCCCGAAGGCGAGCACCGCCGGCGCGCTGCCCAGGTCGCCCTGGGCGAAGTTCACCACCCGGTTCAAGCGGTAGACGAGCCCGAGGCCCACCGCCATCACCGCCCCGAGAAGCCCGAGGACCACGCCCTGGACCCAGACCCCCACCGGCATGGGGAAGACCACGATCTGAGCCACCACGACCACGGCGATGGGCACGATGGAGGTCGCCGCTCGCGCCGTCCATTCGGTTGTCGGCGCCCTGGCCGGACGATGGTCCACAGGCTGCGTCGTCGAACTCTGGCTCATCTGGCCCACTCCCCGGACCGCCACACGCTACGCATCCACGTCATCCGGTGCCGGGGACGTCAGGTGCCTGGCCAAGTCCTGGGCCGGGGAAACACGATGGCCGGCGGATCAGGTCGGGGGCATCAATTGCCGTTGCCGTTGCCGTTGCCGTTGCCGTTCCCCGGCCCCGGCTGCGTGGTCGGCGCCGTGGTCGACGCGGTGGCTGTTCCACTCAGACCCAGCGCGGTGGCCAGGGTGGAGAGATCGCTCTGCAGTGTGGTCCCTTCGTCCTGACTGATCGAACCGTTCTGAACGCCGTCGGCGATCGCCGTCGCCGCCAGTTGCAACTCGTTGACCGCCTGATTGGTCCGTCCCGCCGATGCGTCGGTGACCGCACGACCGGCCGGACCGGTGATGGCCCTCCCCGTGCCGCCGTCGATGGTGCCGGCACTGACGCCGGTGGCCACGTCGTTCGTGAGACCGGCCAGTGCCGCCGTCCCCGTGGGGATCGTGGTCGTCGTGGTCGTGGTCGTCGTGGTCGTGGTCGTCGTGACGCTGGTCGTCGTCGCAGGAGGCACGGTGACGGCACTGCCGTGCGTGGGTTTCTTCCCATTCTCCGGATGGTGCGAGGGACTCGATCCGAAGGCCGCCAGCAGCCCCGCCGCCAGGCCCGCGATCAGGACCGCGGCCACCGCGCCGATCAACCAACGCCGGCCGTGGCGGCGGACCGGCGGTGGTGACGGCGCCACGCCGGCCGGGTTGACGCGGGTGTCGTCGGGGACGAGGACGCGCGTGGCGGCGCTTTCGGCCACGGGTGCGACGGCGGTGAGTCCGGCGGCGGGAGCCAGCGCGGTGAGATCCGGGGGCACCGACGGCCGTGGTGACCCGGCGGCGGTCGGCGGCGACGGGATCCACGACACGGCGAACACCGGCCCCGGGAGTAGGCCGGCGACCTCGGAGCCGTCGAGGCGTTGCTCGGGTTGGTGATCGAGCATCCCGCTCAGGAGCAGCTTCCAGGGGACGGGGAGATCAGCGGGGAGCGCCACGGGTCCGGCCAGCCGCTTGGCGATGACCTCGCTGGGGGTGCCTTCGTAGACGCGTCGGCCGGTCAGGCATTCGAGGAGGACGATCCCGAGGGACCAGATGTCGGCGGCCGGCCCCACCTGGTGGTCCTCGAGCTGTTCGGGGGCCATGTAGGCGGCGGTGCCGAGCGTCGTGCCCGCGATCGTCATCGTCGAGGCGTCGATCAGCCGGGCGATGCCGAAGTCCCCGAGCCGGGCGTCACCGGCCGCGGTGACCAGGATGTTGGCCGGCTTCACGTCGCGGTGGACGATGCCCCGGGTGTGGACGTAGCCGAGTGCGCCGGCCAGGTTGGCGCCGATCCGGGCCGTCTCCGTCGGCGAAAGGGGTCCCCGGCGGAGGATGTCGGCGAGCGTCGACCCGTCGATGAACTCCATGACGAGATAGGCCTGCGCACCGGTGACCCCGGTGCCGAGGAGCTGGACCAGGCCGGGGTGCTCGAACCGTTCGAGGGCGCGGGCCTCCTGCGCCAGTCGGCGGGCGAACTCGGGATCGCCCGAACGGACGAGCTTGACGGCGACGGTCAGGCCGGTGCGCTCGTCGACCGCCCGGTAGACGTCGGACATCCCACCCTGGCCGAGGAGCTCGGCGAGCCGGTAGCGGCCAGCGAGCACGTCCGAGATCGAGGTCATGGCCAGTCCGAGGGTAGCAACCCGCTCAGCTGGGAATTGTCGTTATGGAGGGCGGAAGGGCAGGGGGCGGGGACATTGGCGCCACGTCGCTTCCCGGGGACGGGGTTTCGGACTTATCTTTACCCCCGTGACCAGCTTCCGCATCAGACGACGTCGCGCTCTACTTCTCCTGGCGGTCCTCGTCGTTCTCGGAATCCTGGGGGTGGGGGCCGGGACGGGCTCGGCGGCGGGGGGGTCCCAGGCCGTCGTCGCGCACTTCTCGTTCGGGTCCGACTGGCCGCAGTACCACCACGACGGCCTCGGGTCGGGCGTCGATCCGAGCGGCACGAATCTGTCGCCCGCCCGAGCGGCCTGGAACACCGGCCTGGACGGTGCCGTCTTCGGTGAGCCATTGGTCGAAGCGGGCCGCGTCATCGTGGCCACCGAGAACGACACCGTCTACGAGCTGGCCGCCAGCGGCGGCCAGGTGATGTGGGCGAGCCACCTCGGCAACCCGGTGCCGTCGTCGGACCTGCCCTGCGGCGACATCAGCCCCACCGTGGGGATCACGGGGACGCCCGTGATCGACCGGTCGAGCTCGGAGATCTTCGTCGTGGCCGACGAGGACAACGGCGGAGCCATCGGTCACTTCTTGATCGGCCTCGACCTCTATACAGGCGTCGTGCTCCTCCGGCAGCAGGTGGACCCCGGCGGCACCGACCCGACGACCGAGCTGCAGCGCACCGGTCTGGCTCTCGACGACGGTCGAGTGGTCTTCGGCATGGGGGGCAACGACGGTGACTGCGGGCAGTACTGGGGCTACGTGATCTCGGCCTCGGAATCGGGAGGTCCGACCCGCGTCTTCCAGGTCGACTCGGCGGCGGGTAACCACGCCGGCGCGATCTGGATGGGGGGCGCCGCCCCGGTGATCGACAACCAGGGGAACGTCTGGGTGGCGAGTGGTAACGGCTTCGGCTCGAATCCGGCACCCGGCAATCCCAGCGACTCGAGCGACGCTGTCCTCAAGCTGACAGCGGGCTTGCAGCTGGCCGACTACTTCGTCCCCTCGTCCTGGCAGAACGACAACAACAACGATTTGGATCTCGGGTCCTCCTCGCCGGCTCTACTCGCCAACGGCGTGGTGTTCCAGGCGGGAAAATCCCAAAGCGCGTATCTGATGAACGGTTCGCATCTCGGTGGTGTGGGAGGCCAGTCGGCGATCGTCCAACCGGGCTCGTTCTGCGGAAACGACGTCGACGGTGGTAACGCCGTCGACGGCAACGTCGTCTACGTCCCCTGCATGGACGGCGTGGAAGCCGTCCAGGTCTCGTCGACCACATCGGCGAGCGTCCTCTGGAAGACACCCACCGGGTCGGCGGGTCCGGCCATCGTGGCCGGCGGTGAGGTGTGGACGATCGGGGGGGCGACGCTGCGGGGACTCAACCCGGCCAATGGGACGACCGTGCAATCGTTCGCCCTCAACGGCGAGGACAATCACTTCCCGACTCCTTCGGTGGCGGACGGTCTGCTGCTGGCGCCCGAGGCCCACGGCGTCGCCGCCTTCGTCGGGCCGGCCGGGCTGCCACCCCCGCCACCAGCGGCGCCGGCGCGGCCCGGGTACTGGTTGGCCGCCCGCGACGGCGGGGTCTTCTCCTTCAGCGCCAACTATGAGGGTTCGGTGCCCGGGCTCCACGCCCATGTGACCAACGTCGTGGGGATGGCCTACGACGCCGCCACCGGCGGGTACTGGCTGGTGGGCAGCGATGGTGGAGTCTTCGCCTTCAACGCCCCGTATGACGGGTCGGTGCCAGGACTCGGGGCCCACGTGAACGACATCGTGGGGATGGCCTACGACGCCGCCACCGGCGGCTACTGGCTGGTGGGACGCGACGGCGGTGTCTTCTCCTTCAACGCGCCGTACGCCGGGTCGGTGCCGGGACTCCATGTACACGTCAACAACATCGTAGGGATCGCAGCCGACGCCGCCACCGGCGGCTACTGGCTGGTGGGCAATGACGGCGGCATCTTCGCCTTCAACGCCCCCTATGACGGGTCGGTGCCCGGGCTCCACGCCCATGTGACCAACGTCGTGGGAATGGCCTACGACGCCGCCACCGGCGGGTACTGGCTGGTCGGCACCGACGGCGGTGTCTTCGCCTTCAACGCCCCCTATGCCGGATCGGTGCCAGGGCTACATGCCCACGTGACCAACATCGTGGGGATGATCGCCGAGGGGGCGACCGGCGGCTACTGGCTGGCCGGCACCGACGGGGGTGTCTTCGCCTTCAACGCGCCGTTCGAGGGATCGCTCGGGAGCATCAGGCTCGATCAACCCATCGTGGCCATGGCGGCGCCTCCGCCGCCGTGATCTCCCACCGTCGTGACCACGAGGCGGGGGGCGTCGCCGGCTATGCGCCACTGCCGTAGAACCCAGCTCCCCCGAACGTGAAGACTCCGCCATCCCGGGCGACCATCCAGTACCCGGTGGCGCCCTGAACGGTCATGCCCACGACGGGCTGGTCGAGGTCCGCGGCGCCCTCCGATCCTTCGAAGGCGAGGTGGAAGCAGAAGATGCCCCCGTCGCTGGCCACGAAGCGATACCCCGATCCGTCGGGTGCCGCCTCCATGCCTACGACCGGCCGGTTCAGGTGGGTGGTACCGGTGCTCCCGTAGAAGGGGGCGTCGAAGGAGAAGACGCCGCCGTCCGACGCCACCAGCCAGTAGCCCCCCGTGGCTCGATCGACCGCCATCCCGACGACGGGGCGATTCAGATGGGTGCCTCCCGTCGATCCATGGAAGCGGGCGTCGCCGTAGCTGAACACTCCTCCGTCACTGGCCACCAACCAGTACCCCCGACCGTCGGCGGTGGCGGCCATGCCGACGATGGGCCTGTGGAGCCGCACGTCGCCCGTGCTGCCGAGGAAGCTGGCGTCGCCGAAGGTGAAGACCCCGCCATCGGCTCCCACGAGCCAGTAGCCCCCTCCGTCGGGAGTGGCCGCCATGCCCACGATGGGGCTGTTCAGGTGGCGCCCGCCCATCGAGCCGTGGAAGTCGGCACCGCCGAAGGCGAAGACGCCGCCGTCGGATCCCACCTCCCAGTAGCCGTTGCCCGAGGGAGTCGAGGCCATGGCGACAAAAGGTGGCCGCAGCGACGACGAGGCCGCGCGCACGACCGGACCGTTCGGATTGAAAGCGGCGGCATTCGACGAATCCGGCGGCACGACCACCTCCACACTGGAGGCACCGGCCGCGCAGCCGGGTACGAATGTGACCAGACTCTCGTCGCTCGTGACGGTGGGCGACGCGGTGCAACCGGCACTCCCGAAATCAACCACCGACGCGCCCGTCAGGTAGACACCCTGGATGGTGATGATCGAACCGGGCCCCGCGGTGGACGGATTCACCCGGACGATCCATGGCGCGGCACTGGACCGATAGGCCACGGATGAATTGAGAAATGCCGTGTCGGCGTTGGGCACTGCGCCCTGTGATCCTCCGAACTCCGCCGTCCACGCCAAGAGCCCCGGATACCGGCCGGAAGTGGCGGTGGCTTCGGCCGCACCGGCCGCAGGAAAGGACCCGTAGTTGCCGAGGATGTCGTTGCGGTGGATCCACCCCCCCGGATCGGTGGGCGACACCGAGGTACAGGCACCGCTGCCCCGGTAGGGGTAGCAGCCGTCGGTGTACATCCACTCCCAGTCGGCCTGCAGGGCATTGCCGATGCCGAATGCAGCGATGCCGGCAGCCGGTTGGAAGGTGGACGACCCTTGGAGAGGAGGATCATTTGATCCCATCGCTCCGATCGCCGCATCACCGTCGGCGCTGGCATCGAGCTCGGTCAAGGGGGGAAGCCCCCGAGCGGTCCTCTCCAGGTTGAAGAGAACGAAGAGCTGCTCCGACGGCGGCAGGTTGACGTAGTCGCCGGGGAGGATCATCGGTCCCACGCCTTCGAGTGACCGGGCGTAATTGATATTGAGAAGGGTCGAATAGATGCAATTGGGCGTGTTGTCGATGGCGTAGAGATCGCAGTTGAAACCGACCTGCGCCTGAACGTTGGCATAGGGGTCACTCCGGGGCAGTGCCGCTCCGGTCGTTCGGGCGGCGACGCCGCAGACCACACCGACAGCGACCACCACAACGACGAGAGTGACCGGAAGCGTCCGCCGCACGGAGAGGCGCGTGTCCCGTGATGGCCGCGCGCCTCTACATTCATGCATATGGCCTCTCCTGGCTCATCGATTGCCGGAGGCGAAGAGTCGCCCAACGCGCACTGTCGGTGCTCGGAGGCACTCCACCGCCGCGTTCGCCGTCAACGCCTGTGGATGACGATGTCGGAGCTGTGTCTGCTGACCCCGCCGGAGGGTGACCATACGCGCTTTTGGAGCCAGAGACACCTTGGCGACGGGCGGCGTCATCCGTCCCTGGTCGAGCACGACTTTCCTCGGGTGAGTGCCGGACACGACGTTCCATCCGCGCACGGAACGGCGGAAACTACACCGGTGTGAAGCCGGACTTTCGACCTCCGACGACACCGATCGACACCACGACCACCGAGCGCGAGTGGGCGGGTAGACACAATCGGTCACCAGAGGGAGGCTGGGCGCCGAGCGCAGCAGAACACCAAGGCGACAGGAGAGAAGTGGCCGACGACACCAATGCGACGTCACCTGCCTCCCCGCGTCGGTGGAGGCTCAAGCTGGTGATGGCCCTGACCGCGGGGTTGATGGCGGTGACCATCAGTTCGCCGGGTGGGGCGAGCGGGGCCACGACGTCGGTCCCATCACTGGCGAGAGTGGCGGGGACAGGGGTGGCCGGCTACTCGGGGAACGGAGGTCCGGCTCGAGCGGCACGCCTCGACGAACCCTCCGGCATAGCCCTCGATCGGTCGGGCGATCTGTTCATCGCCGACACCGCCAACTGTGCCGTCCGCGAGGTGCCGGCGGGCAACCGGCATTCCTACGGGATGGTCATGCGGACAGGTCGGATCACGACGGTACTCGGAGGTCGCTGCCCCTCGAACTCGAAGCGGCCGGGCCCGGACTCCGGCGCCCCCGGGGCTGTCGCCGTCGACCGGGCCGGAGATCTCTTTGCGGTCGAGGCGGTCGACAACCGGGTGGTCGAGCTGGTCGCCTCTCCCCCTTCCCGGCACCAGCCACGGGCGGTCGTGGTGGCGGGCACGGGCGTGTCCGGATACTCGGGTGACGGGCGACGGGCGGTGTTGGCCCGTCTCGACGAACCCGATGGTGTCGCCGTCGACGGCGCCGGCGACCTGTTCATAGCCGATACCGGCAACTGCGTCATCAGAGAGGTACCGGCCGATACGGGCACCTTCTACGGGATCTCGATGGTCGCCCACGACATCTACACCGTGGCCGGCACCGGTGTCTGTGGTTCGTCGGGTGACAGCGGCCCGGCACGGTTGGCCCAGCTCTGGACTCCCGTCTCCGCGGCGGTGGACAACCACGGTGACATCCTCATCTCCGACCAGGGGGCCGGCGCGATACTCGAGGTGGCGGCCACGGGTGGGACTTACTACGGCACCGTCATCGCCGCCGGGTCGATTAACACCGTCGTCGGGGCGGGTCTCTACGGGACGTACGTGGCCGACGGGTTGTCGGCCACCTTCGGCGGCGCGGGCTTGAACTTCCCCGACGGGCTGACTGTCGACGCCAAGGGCGATCTGTTCATCGCCGATACCTACGACCGCTGTATCCGCGAGGTCCCGGCGGTCACCGGCAACTCGTTCGGGCGGGCGATGGCGGCCGGTGACATGTACACCGTGGCCGGTGCCGTACCCGACAACCCCCAGTACGACGTGACGCGCGCGGCCGCGGCCCAGATGGTGTATCCCACGGGAGTGGCCGTGTCGCCCTCCGGCGGCGTCCTCTACTTCTCGGACATCGGGACGAACGAGGTGCGGCGGGCGGTGGCTCCGAGCTAATCGTGACCACTACACGACGAATCGGTAGCTCCCGCTCCCCACGGCCAGCGTGATCAGCCCGCCGGCCTGACCGACGACGGTCACCCCCGCCGCCCGTGTGACCGGTGTCCCGTTCTCGAGCACCCGCTCAGCACTGCTACCGGGGAGCACGACGGTGGCGCTGGCGTTGGCCGGTACGTCGAGGGACAAGGTGACGGTGCCACCCGATCGCCGCCAGGCCGCGGAGACCGGTCCCGCCGTGGTGGGCACCAGGCCGGCTGCCTCGGACAAGATGGCCGGCGGACGCACCTCGAGAGCGGTCGTGTCGTCCTCACCCTGCGGCGACTGCAGGGCCACTCCGAGAAGAGCCTCCTGCATGGCGACCAACGCCGAGGATCCCCAGCCGTGCGACATCGAATCGCCGTCGAGGTCGGTCGGCTCCCAGTCCTCCCACGTGAATGTGCCACCGGAGGCGAGAATGCGGGCCCAGCCCGGAATGGTCCGGTCGGTGAGGACGTGGGCGATGTCGGCGTCGCGTCCGGCCGCGTGCAGGCCCCGGAGCAGCTCCATCCCGTGGTCAGGTCCGAGGGCGATGCCAAGACTGGTGGTGAAGTCCGCCACCGCGCTCAGGAACCCGGTGGGCACGACGCCGTAACACAGCGCCAGGCCGTTGGCCTGCTGTGAGACATGGGAGCTCTGGGCGCCACTGGCCTTCAGCCCGTCGACGTAGACGCCGTCGGGCCGGGTGAGTCGGGCGTTGATGGCGTTGCGCAGGGTGGCGGCCCGTGCGGACTGCGCCGAGGCTCCGGACCCGTCGCCGGCCAGCTCGGCGATCTGGCCGATCCGGGCCAAGGCGTTGACACCCAGGATGTTGACCGTGGTGCGCGCCGCGGTGTCCATGTCGTACCCGTGGCGCGATTCCGGCGGCCAGTCGACGAGTCCGTTCTGGTAGTCGGTCCCCCCACCGGGCAGGTTTGTGACCAGGCCGGTCGACGGATCGATGGCGGCCCAGATGTAGTCCGAGATCCTCTTGACGACCGGGTATAGACCCACCACCGTCGGTCGGTCGCCCGTGTTCTGGTAGTACCGCCACACCCACTCGGGATAGAGCTCGGTGAAGTCGGGGATGTCTTCGGCGCCGTTGCCGTCGGGGTAGCAGTCGTTGATCCGGCCGTCAGGCCAGAAGCGGGCCTGGGACCGGGCGAAGTCCCGGAGGGCCTGCCACGTCAAGTTCTGGTCGCCGTAGGCGCGCATGATCGCCTGTGACTCGTTGATGCCGTCGGAGACGAACTGCCCCTTCTGCCGGGTGGGCGTGTCGACGAATTGCTCATGCGAGGCGTAGAGCGCGGAGTGGGTGCACAAGCCCCAGACAGCCTCGAGGGAACGATCCGAGGAGGAGAACGACGCCGGGGCGACGGCGGGCATCGCCGCGTGACGGGCCAAGGCTGTCACCTGGCCCGAATGCAGCGCCTCACCGGGGTCGTCGATCTCGAGATAGCGGAAGCCGAGGAAGGTGTAGGGCGTGAACGTCTCGTGTCCCCCACGCTGGACGTAGCTGTAGGCCATGTTCGTCTGCTGGACGGCGTGAGTCGTGGAGACGTGTCCGTCGGGGTCGAGGACGTAGCCGACGTGCATGTCGATGGTTCGCCCCGGCTCCCCGCGATCGAAGTGGACCACGGGACGCGCTGCATAGACCTTGCCGAAGTCGATGACGACCGCCCCTGATCTCAGATGGTGTAGCGACACCGGCGCGACAGCCCGTTCCGCGATGCGGGTCCGTTGGGCGTAGAGACCGGTGAAGGGTGCCGTGCCGACCGGACCGAGCACGCTCGCCGGCTCCCAGTGGGAGTCGTCGTAACCGGGTTCGGACCAGCCCACAGGCGTCGACCGGGCGTCGATGATCTCGACGAAGTCGTTGGATTCGGTATTGCGGGGAGGCGCCGGTAGCCACTCCGCCGCCCGCTGGCGGACCGACCCGTCGGTGACGATGAGATGGCGACTACCGTCCGCGTGGCGTACCGAGACCTGGGCGAGGACCGCCGGCATGGACAGCGGCCGGCCCGATCCCCGGCCGTACCAGTGGTGGAGGAGCCCGATGACGTTCTTCTCCCCGGACCGGACCAGGGCAGTGATGTCGGTGGCCTGGTAGTAGGACTCGTCGGGATAGCTGAAGCTGGGGCCGGTGTCGGCCAGCTTCCCGTTGACCCACAGCTGGTATTTATGGGCGGCGGCGACGTAGGCGGTGGCGCGCACGACCCGGCTGGCGCGCAGGATCGCCCCGGTGCGCAGGTAGGTGTACTGCTCCGGTGCCTCGCCTCGTGGTCGGGGGCGCAGCCACTCGGCCCGCCAGTCCGAGGTGCGGAGACCGGTGACGAAGGAGGACGTCGAAGCCGGCGACCACCTGCCGTGGCCGTCTTGGGTGCTCACCGTCCAGCCGTACTCGGTGTCCGATGACAGCCGGCGGCCAGTGTAAGGGACGAACGCCTGCCGCGACGACGCCACCGCGCCGCTGTCCCAGATCGTATGGGTACTCTCGCTCGATCCTCCCGGTCGGAACACCCGGATCCGGTAGCCCCGCTGGATGGCGGCACGCCGTGCGTCGGTGACCGTCCACGCCAGCAGGAGTTCGTCCGGGTCGACACCGATGGCCGTCTCGAGCCCGTTGATCCGTAACGCTCCTGGTCGGCCGGGCAAGCCGGGAGCGGACGCATCGGCCGTCGCATCTCGGACGAGGATCTCGGCTGATGAGCCCACGGCAGCGGCCACGGCGACGCGTGCACCCAGCCCCACGAAGGTCCGTCGATCGAAGCGCTCCATCGTCACAGCCCACCCTCCGAGCCAGTTCACGAGACCGTAGCCGGGGGCGCGCCAAGGCGCTTTTGGTTGAGGGCACAATAGGGTGCGATCGACGACGTGGCGACCACGGGCGCCGACTCCCGACCAGCAGAAGGACCCCACCATGGCGATGAACGTCCAGCCGATCCCCACCATGTCCGAACGGATCAACGAGATCCGCGCCCTGACGGCCGAGATCGTGAACAAGGAGGTCCTTCCGCACGAAAACATGTTGTGGGCCTCGCGGACCAATCCCTCTGTCACCGACGAGGACCTCGCCGCGGCCAGAGAGCTGCGAGAGGGCGTCAAGGTCAAGGTGAAGCAGGCGGGACTGTGGGCGCCGCATCTGCCGTCGGAGTACGGCGGTGCCGGTCTCGACTTTCTCGAGCTGGCCTATATGAATGAGGTACTCGCCTATGCCATCGGCGCCGCCTCATTGTTCGGAGTGGTGGCTCCGAATTCGGGGAACCAGACGCTGCTCGTGAAGTACGGGACCGAAGAGCAGAAGCGAACGTGGCTCATCCCCCTGATCGAGGGCAAGCTCGAGTCCGGGTTCTCGATGACCGAGCCCGACGTCGCCGGATCGGACCCGCGCGCTCTGCGCACCACGGCGCGCCGCGACGGCGACGAATGGGTCGTCAACGGGCACAAGTGGTTCACGTCGAACGGCAAACGAGCCGACTTCTTCATCGTTATGTGCCGCACCGAGGATCCCGACGGACCGGCGGATAACAACGGACGGATGACCCAGATCATCGTCCCCCGGACCACACCCGGGGTCAACATTCTGCGTGGTATCAATGTCTGGGGCGTGGAGAGCGACCACTGCGAGATCGTCTACGAGGACGTCCGCGTCCCGGTCGAGAATCAGCTCGGCAGCCGGGGAACCGGTCACCAGGCCGCCCAGGACCGTCTCGGGGCGGGACGGGTGTACCACTGCATGAATTCGATCGGTCAGATGTGGCGGGCGTTTGATCTCATGGTCGAGCGCACCCGGGTACGGGAGGTGCACGGAGGTCTTTTGCAGACCAAGCAGTTCATCCAAGGCTTCATCGCCGATTCCTACATGGACATCCAGGCCGCACGCCTCATGACGATCCACTGTGCGGAAAAGATGGCGAACGACATGGATCCTCGCACCGACATCTCGGCCATCAAGGTCTTCGTGCCCGCTGCCTACGAGCGTGTGGTCGATCGGGCCATCCAGGTGTGGGGCGCCGCCGGCGTATCGGGTGACCTCCCGCTGTACGCCATGTATCAGGGAGCCCGCACGCTTCGCCTGGCGGACGGCCCCGACGAGGTCCACCGCATTCTCATCGCCAAGAACGTCCTGGCCCAATTCAGTCACGGGATCGGTTGGGATTTCGGAAACTGACGAGAGGGCGGGCACCCCCTCAGATCACGTGGAACCGGGCGAGCTCGAAGATCCATTCTCCGGCGACGAGGAAGGCGAGCGCCGACACCGGTAGCCGGATCGTCCTCGGCACCAAGCCCGTCAGGGTCACGACGGCAACTCCGGCGGCGATGAGTCCGAGGGGCGCAGCACGGAGGCTGGCACTGAGGTGCCCTCCGCCCAGGGCGCGTATCGACGTCGTGAGGCCGCAGAAGGGGCAGGGGATCCCGGTCACGGTCCGCAACGGACACGGCAGGCCCACGCTCGTGGGCAGATGGGCGAGTAACAGCCCACCGAACACCAGACCCGCGGCGGGGACCCGGAGGTGGGAGGAGTCCACCTCGTAGCGGACCGCCGGGATCATGTCGTGGGCGGCGTGATGCTGAAGGCCTGCTTGGGAACGACGACGACCACCGTGTTCATGATCTTGTCGGCGAGGGTCTGACGCTGGGAATCCCAGAGCGGAAACAGCCAACCGACGTAGCAGATGATCGAGTCGACGAAGTGCGCGAGCGAGCGTACGAACCCGAGGCCCCCTCCGATCGGCTGACCGGTCTGGGTGCCGATGCACTTGAGACCCATGACCCTCATGCCCGGCGACTGCCCGGTCTGTCCCACCTGGACGGACAGGTAGATACCCACGACGATGACGACCAGCTCCACGAGCAACTGCAACGCCACCGTCACCCGGCCGAGGATCACCCCGACGATGATGAGGACGAAGAGAACGGCGAAATCGATCAGATACCCGAGGGCCCTGGTCCCCCAATCGGCCAGAGTCCCGAATTGCGAATACGGACCCGAAGGCGCCGGACCGTATCCGGGCGGCGGGGCGTATCCCGGAGGCGGGGCGTATCCCGGAGGCGGGGCGTATCCCGGAGGCGGGGCGTATCCCGGAGGTGGGGTGGAGGCCCCGGGTGTGCCGAAGCTGGCCGGCGGTAACGAGCCCGGTGGAGGTGGCGCGCTCTCCGCCGATCCGTACCCGGGCGGGGGTGCGTCAGCGGCGCCCACGGGTTCTAATGGACCCCCACATTGAGCGCAGGATGTGTCGTTCGACTCGGTTTCGGTCCCGCATGCCGTGCATCGTCTCATGTGTCCCCCGTGATGTCGGGCAGAGGCGACCCGTTTCGGAGTCTGGCTCTGCGTCCGCCCTGGTGACCCTGATCCGTGACTCATCCAGAGCGTATAGGACCACCACCCGAAATTGATTGACTGCCGAAGGCCGACCGACCGTACGAACTGCCATACACGACCGCACCGACCAGGGCCCTCAGGTGATCACAGGGGTTCTTCCGGACGGGCGCCAGTACGACCCGTCGGATCCAGGATGGGTTTCATCGACATCCACGTGGTTCTATTGATGATCGATGGGCACGGTGTTCGTGGTCGGATCGATCAACCAGGACCATGTTCTCGTCGTGGATCGCCGTCCCCGTGCGGGAGAGACGGTGACGGGCGCCACACTGGTCACGCGTCATGGCGGCAAAGGAGCAAACCAGGCGGCGGCCGCTGCCGCCTGCGGGGTCACCGTCACGCTGTTGGGGCGCGTAGGGGCCGATCCCGCCGGAGACGCACAGCGCCGGGACCTGGCTAGGCGCGGCGTCGATGTCTCACTCGTGGCGGAGGTGACCGGCGTGGCGACGGGGGCGGCGTTCATCACGGTGACTCCCGACGGCCAGAACTCGGTGGTGGTGGCTCCAGGGGCCAACGGCTTCTTGGCGGCGAGCGCCGTCGAGGGGGCGGTCAGGCGCATACGGGACAGCTCGGTGCTCGTCGCCCAACTCGAGATACCACTCGAGACGGTGGAGAAGGCGGTCGCCGTCTGCGGGCGGCAGACACATGTTCTGCTGAACGCCGCGCCATTCCGTGCGCTCCCGGGACTGTTACTCGAGAGAGTCGACACGCTGGTCGTCAACGAAAGCGAGGCGGCGGCACTCGTCGGCTCACCAGTGGTGGGGATAACCGGCGCCCGGGCCGGTGCCGCGGCGTTGGTGGCCCGAGGTCCCCGGACGGTGATCGTGACCGTCGGTGCCGACGGAGCCGTCGTGGCTGACGCCGACACCTGTTCGCACGTTCCCGCTCCGCCCGTTCCGGTGGTCGACACCACCGGAGCCGGAGATGTCTTCGTGGGCACACTGGCTGCACTCGTCGCCGATGGCCAACCGGTCCATGACGCGATCGTGATCGCCGTGGCTCGAGCATCTGCCTCGGTCGCGTTTGTGGGAGCTCGTCCGGCGATGACGTAGCCTGACGATCGCTTATCGAGGAGGAAACAGATGCGCGAAAACTCGCTGCGAGCGATCTGGGCCCAACAGGGTGCCGCCCTCGGTGGATGGCTGACCGTGCCGAGCAGTTTCTCGGCCGAGATCATGGCGCACAGCGGGTTCGACTGGGTCTGTGTCGACATGCAACACGGCCTCATCGACTACTCCGAGATGGTGCACATGCTCCAGGGGATTTCGTCCACGGACACCGTGCCTCTCGTCCGCGTTCCCCGCAGTGAACCCGGCATCATCGGCAAGAGCCTCGACGCCGGAGCGTGGGGTGTCATCGTGCCCATGGTCAACACCCGGGAGGAAGCCCAGGCCGCCGTGGCGGCGTGCCGCTACGCACCGGTGGGGATCCGCAGTTACGGCCCTCTGCGGGCGAACTACTACGCCGGATTCGACTATTTCGCACGGGCCAATCGCGAGGTCCTGTGCATCGTCATGGTCGAGACGCAGGTAGCGGTGGCCAACGTGGAGGACATCGTCTCTGTACCGGGGGTGGACGCCGTCTACATGGGTCCGGCCGACCTGAGTGTCACCTTGGGCCTCGCTCCGGCTCCGGACCAATCGGACAAGAGTTTCACGGACGCTCTTGAGCTGGTGGTCGACGCCTGCCGACGCCACGACGTCGTCCCCGGAAGTGCCGGGAACGCGCAGACGGCGGTCAAAAGACTCCAACAGGGGTTCCGGTTGGTCGAGGTGGCGTCGGACGCCGGGCTGCTGGGGCTCGGCGCCGGCAACGCCCTCGCCCAGGTTCGGCCGAGCGCCGGCCCCGCAGCCACGTCGGCATACCTCTGATGGCGGGCCTCTGATGGCGTCGTCGACGCGCGTCAAGGTGGTCGTCGCCGTGCCGTTGGCACAGACCTTGCTCAACCAGCTGACCGAGTACGACCTGGCCGTCCTGCCCGAAGGCCGATCCGACGACCGCGCCTTCGAGGCCGCCCTCGCCGACGCCGAAGGAGTGCTGGTGAACTCCCATGTGTCGGTCGACCGAGATGTCATCTCGTCGGCCCCGCGGCTCCGGGTGATCAGCACGGTGAGCGTCGGAGTCGACCACATCGATCTCGAGGCGGCGCGGGAGAGGGGGATCACGGTCACCATCACCCCAGTCCTCAGCGACGCCGTGGCGGATCTGACGCTGGCACTCATGACGATGCTCAGCCGACGCATCCCCGAAGGAATCCGGGCCGTCGCCGGTGGTCGATGGAGCGGGTTCCCTCTGGGTGGTGACCTGTCCCGAAAGGAGTTGCTTCTCGTGGGTTACGGGCGCATCGGTCAGGCGGTGGCGACCCGGGCTCTGGCCGCCGGGATGCACGTGCGATACGTCGACACCCGAAGCGGGTTGCCCGCGATCGCCGGCGTCGACCGTGTCGTCGGGCTCACCGAGGGCCTGAACGCCGCCGATTTCGTCTCGCTGCACGTCGATCTCAATGCCGACACGCGGCACCTTATGGGTCGCGAGCAGTTCGCCTCGATGAAGCCCACGGCGTTCCTCGTCAACACGTCCCGGGGTGGGGTGGTCGACCAAGCGGCTCTGACCAGGGCTCTGACCGAGGAGGAGATCGCCGGTGCCGGACTGGACGTGCTCGAAGACGAGCCGCCACACCCCGACGAACCTCTGTTGCTGATGCCCAACGTCATCATCGTCCCCCACATCGGCTCGGCCACCACGGAGACCAGGAGGGCCATGGCCCAATGTGGGGTCGACAACCTGCTGATGAGCCTCCGCGGCGACGGTGACCCGTTCGTGGTGCGCTGACGACGCAGGCGCCACGGCGTCAAGGTGGAGGCTGTTCCAGCGTGGCGTTGTCCGGGATCAGCTCCGCCCGCAGCTGGCCCATGGCGAACTGGGCCGTCGCCGCCCCGTCGACGACGATGGTTTGCCCACTCACGTAGCTGGCCAGATCCGATGCCAGAAAGACCACGACCTTGGCGATCTCGTCGGGCTCACCCATGCGTCCCAGGGGGGCGCGACTGCGCGGCGTCCTGGCGGCGGATGCGTCGGCACCAGCCATGCGCCCGACGACACGCGGCGTGGCGACGCCGCCGGGCGCCACGCAGTTCACCCGGACCGCGGCCGGAGCCAGCTCGATCGCCAGTGATCGCGTGAGCGACATGAGTCCCGCCTTGGCCGCCCCGTAGGGCGCGTGGAACGGGGCCGATGCCAGGCCACTGACCGACGAGACCGCCACGAAACTGCCGCCGGTGCCCTGGTCCACGAGTTGACGACCGGCCGCCCGTCCGAGGTTGAAGACGTGTCGCAGAACCGAGTCGAAGCTGTAGTCCCAGTCGTCATCGGTGAGATCGGCCACCGGGCCCCACCGGATCTCACCGATCACGTCGACCACCACGTCGAGTCCCCCGAGCGCACCGACAGTCTCCGCCACGGCTCGTTCTGCGTCCGACGATCTCCTCAGATCGCCTTCGATGGCCACGGCTCGCCCTCCCTGAGCGCTGATCTCGCCCGCCACCTCCGCCGCCCGGACGCCGTCGATGTCGGCGCACGCGACAGCCGCCCCGGCCTCGGCCAGGCCCCGCGCGCACGACCGACCCAGTCCCGGTCCCGAACCGGCGACGAAAGCCCGCTTTCCCCCCAGCCCCAACTCCAACAACGGCGTGCCCCCTCCCGTGTCAGGTCGCTGCGGCCCCTTCGCCGAGCTTGGACCTCAGGTCGGCCTCGAAGGCCAGGATCTCCGGCGCCATCGCCTTGGCGCGTAGGGCTTCGAAGCGCGGATAGCCGGCGTCGCGCTCGGCGTCCCATTCGTCGGCGAAGCGTCCCGACGCAATGTCGTCGACCAGCTCACGCATGGTGCTCACCAGGTCGAGGTGTCCGTAGCGACCCGCCCGCGACAACTGTCCGTATTGACTGGTCGGCGAGTGGTACGCCATCTGCGCGGCACCACCCTCCAGCCGCACCAGGCGATAGGTCCGCTCGACCTCTCCGGAGAGCACCAGCTCGGTGACGATGGCCTCGATGGGCACTCCCCGTTCCAGCATGACCTGCACGAAGGACTCGCTGACGCGCCGCAGGGCCGGGGCCAGGGCCTGTTCGACGGCCAGGTCGAGTACCGCCTCCTGTTCGGGGGTCATCTCGATGGCGCCTTGGCGCAGCCCACCGATGGCGCTGGCCACGGCCAGGACACGGGCCCGGGCGGTGCCGGTCGTGTCGCGGTGCACCCCTACGGCCGTGATGAACCCGACGCCCTCGAGATAGCACCGGCGCACCTCGGGGCCGAGCATCCGGGGTGCCACCATCCCTAAGTCGCAGGAAGGGTCGAGTCTCCCGAAGGCCAGCGTGTACCCGCTGGCCACGATCACTAGTGCGTCGGGACGCGGTGTCAGGGGCAGGCTCGGGATCACATCATCGGGGACGAGCAGGCACACCACGTCGGCGTCGTTCGCCCCGGCCAGATCGCTCGTGGCGAATCCGTCCGCCTCGGCCGTGTCCCTGGTCGGATCGGCTCGGACGCAGACGACGACGTCGAGGCCCGAATCCCGCAGGTTGAGGGCCCACGACCGGCCCTGGTTGCCGTACCCGATGACGGCGACCTGCTGGCCGGCGAGGGCGCCGAGCTGGGCATCGGACTCGTTGAGGATCACAGTCATTGTCAGTCGGGGAGCGGCGCCCGCAGTGCGGCCCGAGTCCCCATCCCCCTTTCTCGTGTTGCACTCAGGTGACGCATGCGGCCCCTGGGCTGAGCAGCGTCAGTCCTCTCCGGCCAACGTGAAGCTCACGTTGGCCGACGGCCCGTCCCGTGTCGATCCGACGACATCGTACGAAGCCCTCCACCGGCCCGAAAGTCTGACCGTCAGCGGGTGGTCGGACGCACTGGCGTCGATGTTCTCGGCCGGGCCGGAGAATGCTCGGCGTGAGGGCCACGTGGTTTCACCCAGGTGGATTTTCGATCCCCTCAGACCGTGCGAGATGACACGCTGGAGGCGTGGGCACAGGCCATCCACCGTCGACCGACGATTCTCTGATCCCCGGAATCTCAGGAGAATCGGCGAACCCTCTCTCCGGGACGTGGCGTGCCAGGAAAATATCGGCGGAAGCACACGAGCTCAACGGGATCTGAGGGAGCATGGCCGACTGGGGGAAGGCTCGGAAGGCTGAGCTGTTGGCGCAGATGCCTCTGTTCTCGACCTGCTCCCGTCGCCAGCTGGCTCAGCTGACGGCCCTCACCGTGGCTGACGAACTGGCCGCCGGCACCGTTCTCACCCGCCAGGGCGCCGCCGGCGGGATCGCCTACATCCTGGCCTCGGGCCGGGCCGAGGTGCTCCAGGCGGGCCGGCGCCTGGCCCTGCTCGGTCCCGGCGACATCGTCGGCGAGCTCTCCCTGATCGACGGCAAACCGCGGTCGGCCACAGTGAAAGCCGTCACCGATCTCGAGGTCCTGGAGATCGATTCCCGGGATCTCACCCGGCTGCTGCGCAAGGCTCCCGCCGTGACCCGGAACCTGCTGGCGGCGTTGGCTCTTCGACTCCGCCAGGCCGACGCCCTTCCTACCGCCGGCCTCTGACCTCCGCTGCCGCTGAGTCGCCCGATCAGACCGGGTGTGACCGTCGGCGCGAGGCCACCGGGCGAGGCGACGGCGACGGCCTGATGGCGGCCTCGAACACCGCGGCGATGTCGTCGGCATAGAGGGCGGCCGCAACCCCACCCACCTGGACCACGGACATGAGCAGCGACAGCATGATGGCGACGATGCCATTGGCCATCGTGGTCAGGTCGATGTCGGACCGGACGGACCCATCGAGTTGCTCGATGCGGAGTTGCTCGGCGCACGCCTTCCGAAGTTCCGCCAGCGCCGGCATCTCGAGCACCCGAGGGGTGACCTCGGGCTCCAGTCCCGCCAGCAGCCGCCGGGCCAACGGGTGGCGCTCGAGAGCTCCTACCAGTGTGAGGATGAGCGTCTGCCACCACTCCGGGACATTGGTCTCGGCGAAAGCGACCGACAGCCCCTCGTGGATGACTCCGGCGGAGTCCTCGTCCACGGCGGCGAAGAAGAGTGCCTCTTTGTTCGGGAAATAGGCGTAGGCGACGGTGCCACCTACAGACGCATCTCGGGCGATGTCGGCGACCGACGTCGCGCGGAAGCCCTCGCGGCCGAACCGGGCGATGGCCGCGTCGAGGATCGCCCGGCGTGTCTGCTCGCCCTTCGTCGGCTCAAGCTGGGCGGTCACCGGTGCCCACGTCCATCATTCGCCATATTAGCAAATGAGAACTTGAGTAAAATCCTCATATTCTCTATAGTGGCCGTATCGGGGGACCCGGCTCTGAGGAGGAGACGACGGAGCATGATCCAGACCAGCAATCCCGACCGCAAGGTGCTGACCCGCCGCATGTCCTTGGACGAGTCGTTCCAGGACGTCCCGAGACACTTCGCCACTGATGGCGATCTGATCCCGAGTCACCTGGCGGCGACGCTGTCGGCGGTATTCCCCGACGGGGAGGACTTCTTCGTGCGATCGGTCCGGCGGTTCCGTGACCAGATCACCGACCCGGATCTGAAACGGCAGGTGGCGGGGTTCATCGGGCAGGAGGCCGTCCACGGCCGGGAGCACCGGGCTTTCAACGACCGCCTCGACCAGCTCGGCTATCCGACCAAGCGGATCGAGCGGATAGTGAAACGGAGCCTCGAGATCCGTGAACGCTGGATGTCACCGAAGTCCAATCTGGCTCTGACCGCCGCCCTCGAGCACTTCACCGCCACCTTGGCCGAGCTCGTCCTCACCAGCGAGGAGGCCCGGGCGCAATTCGGTCACCAAGCGGTTCTGGACCTCTTTCTGTGGCACACGCTCGAGGAGTCGGAGCACAAGGCGGTCGCCTTCGACGTCTACCGAGCCGTCGACGGCGGTGAGCTCCTACGGGTGATTACGATGAAAGTTCTCTGCGCCGCTTTCACCACAGGCATGGCGGTGGCCATGGTGGTGTCCCTGCTCGGTGACCGGGACACCTACCGACACGGCAACCTCCGCCGGAGCTGGCGCACATTCCGGCACTCTCCCATCATGAGCCGCGCCCTCTGGCGTCAACTTCGCGACTACAACCGCCCTGATTTCCACCCGGACGACAGCGACACGACCGAGCTCGTCGAACGCTGGCGCACCGTACTCTTCGGCGAGCACGGCACCTTGAACGACAAGTTGGCCTTGGCAGCCGTCTGAAGGCCGACGGCCCGGACCGCGGGCCACGTTATGGAGGTACCTAGTGGAGGTACTTCTTCACCAGCTTGGCCGGCGCCGTGTACGACGACCCCAGCAGGACGGCAGCGTTCGAGCCCGCGGGAGACGGCAGTCCCTTGTCGAGATCGAGGATCGGGTCCAAGATCCCGGCTGGCCCGCAGTTCTGCGTCCCCGGCACGGCGAAGGCGTTGTCGACGAGCTTCATGCCGGTGTCGGTGAGCAGTCCCTTGTTGGTGCTCGTTATCGTTCCCACGGACCCCGTGATCGGCGTGTTCGGTCCCGGGGGGCTCGTGGTCCCGGTGGTCAGGTTGATCGTGATGGGGTCGGCCGCGTCGCCGATGGTGCAGTCGGGGCCGAGGACGCCTGTCGGCGTACTGATGAGCACGTCGATCGGCAACGTCAGGCCGGGACCGTGGGCACCGAGCAGATTGGCAAGGTTCACGTCCGGAGTCCCGACCAGCTGAGGCGTGACCGTGACCGCCAACGGACCGCCGTCCAGCCCCGGTATGCCGGTCAGGCCACCGGGGAGCGGAATCGGAGACGCCTGTAGGGTCTGCGTCCCGTCATTGGGGGTCACCGCGATGGGCTGGCCCGACTTCGTGTAGCGGAGGCCGAGCGACACGGTCGTGGGACTCGTCGAGGTCACGATGGTGGAGCCGATCTGGAAGGTCGTGCTCGTGGTCGACGAGAAGAGGCAGGTGGCCACTCCCTTGACGTTGACTGGACAGTGGGCGAATTCGGCCAGATAGCTCGGAAGTGTCCTCGCCGTAGCCGACCCGGGGGCGGTCGTGACGACCAAAGAGGCCCCGACGAGGGCGACCGCCGCCGCATATGCCGCCAGCCGGTGCCCAGAGCGCACTGACGGCCTGTGAACGAAAGGAACAGTCATCGACACGATCCCACCCCCAGTGCGCGCCCCGCCGGAGTCCACGTTCGGTCCCGCCGAAGTCCGTTTTGGCCTCGCTGACATGGTTATTTATCTCCCCTCCCGGTGCAGCCCCGAAAATCCACGTGCGAGGAACTACTCGCGTCGCCGACCTTCGGCCCGCGAGATCAGAGCAGGCGTACCTGATCGATGAGCCACGTACCCCCCGAATTGGCGAGCGTGATCACGACCTGACTGCGGTCGGTCGTCGGGTTCGTCTGGTTGGAGTTCGTGACCGTCTGGTCGAGGAAGACGAGCGCGACGGCTTGGGACGTGCTCGCCGATACCAGTCCGGCCGACACGACCTTGGCATGCGCGGTGGCGTGATACCTGGTGAGGGTGCCCTTCACGGCATTGCTCGACTGCGAGAAGCTCCGTCGGAACGACGAGGTGGAATGTGCCAGGACCGCTCCGAAGTCACGGTTGAGATGCCGGTAGTCGTAGCCCGCCAATGCGACGGCGTCGGTCCGGGCCGCGGCGAGGGCGCTGGTGCGGGCGCTTCCGAGGGCGTTGCTGTTTCCCAGGGCGGACATTGTCAGCAGGAGGGCGACCGCCAAGGCGACGGCCACGGCTCCCACGATGACCATCCCCGCATGGGAAACCACCCAATCGCGGGCTCGCGCCGGCATCGCGCGTGGGTGATCGTGAAGGGCGTCCGGGTCACTCTCCTCGTGGACACGGAGGTCGTTCTCATCCTCCGCTGCCTGACCCCCGTCGCCGACCTCAATGATGATGGCGTCCGCTATGGAGACCAGAGCCCCGTCGCCCTTTGCCCGGGGTTTGGCGGCGGTGGGCCGGAGCGGGGTGGCCCAGGGGTCGAGTTCGTCGGCCTCGTCGACAGAGCCGTCGTCAGTCATCGCATTGGTTATGGGTCTCACCGTGTACCTCCTGGGAACGCCCCGGGGACGGTGTGTCCGCCGGGAGCCGTGGTGTCGGGATCATCGGGATACGCAGAGGAGAAGTCGTTCAGCGTCGGCGCCTGAGCCGGTCCGCGCCCACCGACCTCAGCGGGCGGCACGAGATCACCCACCTCGGCGTCGGCCATTTCGTCCATGCTGATCGGCCCCTCGGGCCGGCCGGCCAGGAACTGCTCGATCACCGGGACCTTGGAGGTGATCATCTCCTCCTTCGCACCGAATCCCACGAGCTTGGTGCGGAACAGCAACCCGAGGAAGTGGGCCGTTCTCTTCACCGACTCGATGTTGTGGCTGATGATGAAGAAGGTGGCTCCTGTCTCCTCGTGGACCGTGTTGATCAGGTCGTCGAGGTAGGCGACCCTGACCGGATCGAGGCCCGAGTCCGGTTCGTCGAAGAAGAGGATCTGGGGCTCGAGCACCAACGCCCGGGCCAGGCCCGCCCGCTTGCGCATGCCGCCCGACACCTCGCCGGGGAGCTTGTGCAGGTGGTCGACCAGGCCCACCAGTTCGGACTTCCGCAGGACGACGTTACGGACCTCCTTGTCGGTCTTGTTCGTGTGCTCGACCAGAGGAAAGGCGATGTTGTCGAAGAGGTTCATAGAGCCGAAGAGGGCCCCGTCCTGGAAGAGCACCCCGATCTTGCGTCGGATCCGCAAGACCTCCTTTTCCCGGACGCCCACGATGGGATCGCCGTCGATGTAGACCTGGCCCGCTTCGGGCTGGAGGAGCCCGATAACCACCTTGAGCAGTACTGACTTCCCCGTGCCCGAGGGCCCGAGGACGGCCGACGTCTTGCCCCTGGGAACATCGAAAGTGATGTCCTGAAGGACCGTGTGGCTGCCGAAGCGCTTCGTGATGCCCTGGATCGAGATGACGGCGTCGGACGTGGAGGCGGGTCGCACCACCGGCGCCGGCGATGTCTTCTCATCCACCATCATCGTCATCGTCTCCTCCACTGGTTCGTGTACACTTGTCGTCCCTTCCCCCTCGACTTGGCTGGCGAGGTTCAAAAGTTGAAGCCCGCTGGCGGACCCACCGGAAGGCCGAAGGTGACGACCGTTGTCGTCGCCGTGAATTGGGCCCAGCCCTGCTCGGCCGCCGCCGAGTTGTTGCCGCCGTTCACGTAGTACAGGCCCTGGTCCTGATCTCTGAATATGGAATTCCATCCTCCGGCGTAGGTGTTCAAGCTGGTGGCGAGAAAGAGGGAGCACGGCGATCCGCCCGTGCTCGGGAAGAACGCCGGTATGGCGAAGTTGTTGCTAGCCACCGTGCTCGTGGACGCTGATAGGGGTCCCGTCAGAGGCTGTGGTGCGGTCTGGAGTGACCGGTCGTCGGTGTTGGGGGGGTTCGGCGGGACCGGCGCCGACGCCGGGAGGCCTGACGGGGGCACCGTCGACAGAGTGACGACGGTGGGATTGTCCTGACAGGTGAAGGTCGGGGACGGTGGCGGAGGGACCTCGGTCACTGTCGTCACCGCTGAGGTCGTCACTTGGAGATCGAGGGCACCGTCGGACTCGACCCCGCTCACTGAGAGGGACGTGTCGCCGGACGGTGTCAGACTCACGACATAGGGGAAGCAGTTGAAGGTGGGAGTCGAGTAACCACTGCAGGCGGTGCCCTCGGGATGGTCGTTGCCCAGACCCGCAGGCGGCGTCGGGCTGGCCGGGGACGGCCCGTACTGGGCGAGGATGTGCACGCACTCACCGGCTGGCCAGTCGGCCGCCAGGCAGTCGGCACCGCCGTTGTCGCAGAACACGACGTCCTGCGGCGGGATTTGTGCGGTCAGGCTCGGCAGTTCGAGCAGGCCCGTCACCCACCCCGTGATGTCATAGATCTTCGATTGCCAGGGGTACAGGTTGTACGTCGTGCCCTGCACCTTCCATGTCAGATGGTTGGCCGTCCATTCGTCGTAGCCGGCGAGGACCTGGCCACCGGTGACGGCGGCGAGGAAGGGGATGCCGTAGCTCTGACCGGGGGGATAGGTGGGAGCCGGAACCGGAGGCGGTGCGCAAGCCGGCATCCCCGCGGCATTCGTGAGAGCGGTCAATACCTTCGACGGATCGCTGGAGAAGCCGTTGACGCGGGCCAGCGCTGTCAGTTCCGCCTTCACGGTGGACCGAACCAGAGGCTCGACCGACGTTCTCGAGGAAGCGCTCGTGGCGGCGCGAGACGGGTGCGCGACGGGTGCGACGACGCGTGGCGTCGTCGTGCTCCCCGACACCAGAGCGGCCACTGCCACCACGCCGACCATTCCCAGTGCCGTCAACCACCGCCCCATGGCACTTTGCGTCATCATTTCTCCTTTTGATTCCTGAGCACTGCTGTTCCCCACCGTGGTCGGCACCCCGACGGAGGGGGACGGCGCCAGATCGGGCCGCCCCCTCCGTCCGGGTCCCTATGGGTCTCGGACCGAGAATTGGTCACGATCGACACGTCACCACAGGTACGAACCGTGGCGTCGACGCGACCAGCTCACGATCAGCCGTACGGCGGCGGACCGGGGGCAGGGCTCAGAACAACAGTGGCGTTCGTCTTGGCCGTTGTGCTGGTGCAGCCCGAACCCTTGGTCTTGATCTTGGCGTTCTTGACCGTGTCGGTGTTGTTGCCGTCGAAGGAACCTTTCACGCTTCCGGCCTTCGTCGGCTCAGCCGTGATCACGCAGTTGGACAGGATGTTCGACGTGAACGTGGCTCCCGCCTTCGGAATGGTCAGGGTCGCCTTGTACGGCTTCTTGCTGGTCACCGACAACACCCATGCGCCGTTGTTGGTGTTGGTCTTGATGGTGTCCGATCCACCGGTCGAGTCGGTGCAACCGCTGATGGTCGGTGATCCCGTTAGCGGGACGGAGTCCGACGGGGAGCTACCGGTCGTCCCGCTTCCCGAGAAGCTAGTGCAGCTGACCGTGATGGGCACCGAATTGATGTTCCCGGCGAAGGTCATTGTCGTGCCGGCCTTCAGTGACGCGGTGACCGTCACACCGGGCCCCAGAGTGGCGTATGCCGCCGTGGCGCCGGCAAAAATCGCTGCCGCGGCCACGCCCAGCGTGACGACCAGCTTTTTCCTATGACTACGCATTGTCTTGCTTCCTCCTGTGTGTTGGTTGCTGTTGTTGTGGTGTGACGATGGTGCTCTTGGTGCTTTCGTGTGCCGTCTGCTACTGCTGGAGTGAGATCGTGGTTGCCTCCCGTGGTGTCATGCCGGTTGATACAACGAAGCGGTCACCGGCAATGTGGCGCTCGCGCCGCCCGGGGCGATGGGCAGCCCGACGATGTCGTCGATGTTGGCCGGGACCCCCGCGGGGCACGTCGGCGAGACCTGCACGGCGGGAACCGTGAAGTCGTCGCTCGTCAAGGTGGCGGTCAGGTCGGTGTACGGCCCCGTGACTGTCCCCGCCAGGGGGATGGTCAAAGGCCCGATGGTGCACGAGACCCCGAACAACGGGGCGGTCGTCCCGCTCACCGTCGCGTCCAGGGTGACGTTCAACCCGTTCTCCGAGGAGGCCTCACAGCTGAACGTTCCGGTGATCGTGCCTGGATTGGCCGAGAATCCGACCGACGGCGACATACCGGGAACGAGGGTGAAGGCCACGGATAGGGGACCGAACACCTGCCCGTCGGGCGGCGAGTACACGCTGCCGGTGGCGCCGCACGGCGGCTGGCCGTTGACCACCGTCACCACGCCGCAGAAGGTGGCGCTGATGTTGGCGACCGTTGTCGGGCCGGCGGTCAGTACGCCGCCATGGACCGTCCCCACCAATCCCAACTGGTAGGTGGTGCTAGGGGGCCCGGCCGGATTGGGAATGCAGTCGGGGGGCAGGTTGTCGGAGCTCATGAGCGCCAGCACCTTTCTGGCCGTTGCCAGACCACGCGGCAGGGGACTGGCGGCGTCCGCCGTCACGCCGGGGACGGGCACCGTGAGCTCCGGACCGGCAGAGCCCACCACCGCCCTCGGACCGCTGCCGTGGGTCACGACGACGATCAGTGAACCGGCCGCCAGGACGACGCCGATCGCCACGGCAACTGCTCCCGTCGCCCAGCGGCGCCAACGGCTTGCGCGCGTCGGTCTCATGTCAGCTCAACCTCCCGCAAACGCCGGAGCGCTGGCGGAGCCGCGCCGGAGCATGTCGGGTGCCGTCGCCGGGCACGAGTTCGAAAGAGAGGGAAGGACAACGGTCTGCGTGGGACCGGGCATCTGACTGCCCAGGATGTAGGGGCACACCGTGTTGGCGGTATTGATCTCGAGCTCACCGTGCAGTTGACCACCACGTGCCACCGAGGCCAGTTCGTCGGAGACGACGGGCAAGAGTTGGAAGATCGCCTGCACCTCGGGCTGGTACTGGTCGCTCACCTGCGCGTCCGTCGCCAGGTTGGAGACGACGCCCGTGATCTGTGCGCTCTCGGACGCCAGGAAGGGATTGAGCTGACGTTCGGCGGCGTCGCTGTTGCGGATGAGGGCCTGGAGATCGGTGTTCGAGGCGCGCAGCTGTCCCGTTAGCGACGCCAGACCCGAGGTGAACGTGGCGAAGTCGCCGTCGGTGGCCGCCAGGGTCTGCAGATCCTTCTGACCGTCGACGATCAGGTTGACCGTCTCCGGTTGCGCCGCCACCAGCGCGTTGAAGAGCTTTTGCCCGGTCACGATGATCGTGCGGAGATCTGTTCCCGTCCCCACGAACGCACCGGCCAGGAAGTTCTCGTCGGTCTGGAGGTCCCCGGTGTTGACGCTCTTGAGCATCGTGCCCAGGTCGACCAATGACGTACCGATGGGTGTGGGGAGGACCACCCGGGTGGCGGGGATCACCGTTCCGGCGTGCAGATCCGGTCCCGTGCTGCGCGCCGGCTGGAGGTCGAGGTACTGCTCGCCCAGGGCCGAGAGCTCCTTCACCCGCACGCGCCCGTTGTCGGGGATCAGCTGTCCGGCGTCGATGCCGAGCCTGACGGCCACATTTTCGGGACTGAGGTCGAGGGCGGTGACGGTGCCGACCTGGATGCCGCGGTACGTGACGTCGGCTCCGGCGTACAACCCCCCGGCGCTCGGCATCAGGACGGTGACGACAAAGGGCTGGGACGCCACGCGAAACTGCATGACGTCGAACACGATGTAGTAGACGCCGACCACGATGACCACCGCCAGGGCGATCATCCGCGGCACCAGGCTCCGACTCATCGGGGTCCCCTCGTCATGCCAGGCTCGTGGTGAGGAGCTGGGAGACCGCCTGGGCTCCCTGGGTGGGCCGAGATCCGGCGGGATCCGACGCCCCTGCCCCGGATCCCGCCAGAGGTGTCGCCTCGAAGCTGCCCGAGGGGAGGAACACGTTGACGATGGCGCTGACCTGCAGGTAGTCACCGGGTGCGACCTTGGGCGACTCGGCTTCGAAAAGGGCGAGGTCACTCAGGTCGGGGGCCAGCTGGGCGGAGACCGACGCCAATTGCTGGACCACGGGCAGGAGGTCCTTGGCGTCGTTCACCGAGTCCTGGCCACTCTGCTGCGCCACCTGGGTACCGACCGCACCCAGATTCGACAGCTGTGTTATCAGGCCGGTGATCTGAGTGTTCTCACTCGCCAGCACAGCGATGGCCGGCGCGATGGAGTTGATCCCGTTGGCGATCGTCCTGCCACCTCCGTTGAGCTGACGACTCAGATTGGCGATCGACGCCAGCGCACCGTCGATGGCCGTCCGACCACCGGCCAGTGAGCTCACGCCGTGGTCGATGGTGGTGAGGAACGAACGGATGGGCGGCTGGTTGCCGCCGAAGGTGTCGTTGAGCTCGTGGATGATCGTCTCGAGCTGGTTGATCCCGCCCCCGTTCAGCACCAGTGACAGGGCCCCGAAGGTGTCCTCGACGCTCGGTGCCGTGCTGGTGGATCCTTCGGGGATGGCCGCACCCGGAGCCAGGAATCGGGCGGTGGAATGGTCGACGGCGGAGGTGAGGACGGGCGGCTCCTGCAACTGGACGTACTCGTCACCGAGGGGATTGTCGAAGCGGATCTGGGCGGTGGTGCCCTGGGGCAGGCGCACGCTTTTCTCGATGTCCAGGGTCAGGTCCGCCTTGAAATCCTTGGTCCCGATGGTGCCCACCTGGCCGACCACCTCGGCGCCGATGCGGACCTGGGCGTCGGTGGGCAGATTGAGGACGTTGGCGAACACGGCGTGGACCGGATACGTGGCCGTGCCGATGCCACTGAACTTGGGAAGGGACTGGAGGCTCAGAGCGCAACCGCCGAGCGCCAGCGCCGCCACGGCCGCCACGAGGGGCGCCACGACCAACCTCCTGGCGCGCTCGGCGCGTCTCATGACCGGCCCCCGATCAGCGAGCTCAGAGACAGATTTGGGCCGCTCGATGCCCCCGGTGGCGTGGGCAGGCCGGCCAGTAGCCCGTTCACCCCGCAGGCGACGTCGATGGTCGGGTCCTTGTCCTGAGACCGGTCGATCGAGAGCAGAAGGAGGCGCAACAGCGGGTTGCCACAGACCGACTGGGAGAATCCGGCTGAGCCTTTCATCGGATCGAAACGCGCTTTCAGTGCGGGACCGCCCGGGGCGTTGGGATCGACGGCCTGGGTGAGGTTGTTCAGTGCGATCGGCAGCGCCGCGTAGACCTGGGCCAGCTGGTGCTGCTTCGTGGCCACCGCCCCGGCGAAGGCGTCGAGGTTGGACACGCTCGTCCCCAGGGCCGACGCGTTGGTGGTGGTGAACTGGGCGAGCGCACCCAGAGCCTTCTGCAGGTTGGTCAGAGCCGCGCCGATGTCGGAGTCGTCGGAGGCGAGCTCGGTGCTCACCACGGCCAGATTGTTGGCGAATGCCTGGTAAGTGGCCGTGTACTGCGAAGCCACATGGCTAAGGTTGCCGAGATTGTCGAAGAGGGCGGTGAGTTGTGGGCTCTTGGATGACAGTGCCCCCAACGCCGAGCCGAGCGAGACCAATGTCGAGTGCAAGGCGGCGCCGTCGCCCCCGAAGGCGTGGGCCGAACTGGCCACGTAGGCGGACAGGGCCCCGTGCGCATTGACACCGTTGGGACCGAGCGCGCGGGACAGCTGGTCGAGACTGTCGACGATTCCGTCCACGGAGATCGGAACCTCTGTGCGCGACACCGGTATGACGGCGTGGTCCTCGATCCGGGGACCACCGACGTACGCCGGGTCGAGCTGGACGTAGCGGTCGTTCACCACCTGGGGAGCCATGATGAGCGCATGGGCACGGGCGGGGATGGCGACCGAGGTGGGCACCTGCATGACAACCGTGACGTAGGTCGGTCCCGGCGTGACCCTGGTCACCTTCCCGACGGGCATGCCGAGGACATCGACGAAGTTGTCGGGGTACAGACCGGGAGCGGTGGCGAACCTGGCCGTGATGGTCATCTCGGGCGTGCCGCTGGTCACAATGGCGGCGATCGCGCCGATCAGCAGCGCCGCCGCCACGGCCGTCGCCCCCAACAGGCGCGTCCGCAGCGAAATGCGCGTCACCGTCGATGCCACTCGGCCCGACAACGCCGACAGGGTGCCCCGGGGCGAGACAGCGGTCATGGCCGGCACCCCACCTGTGGGTTGAGGCTCGGAAACGCGCCGTGCCCCGAGCACTGGGTGGCCAGGTTGTCGGGGATGAGAAGCGTGGGAACCGACGCATCGACGAAGGGCCCGGAACCGGTGGCGTTGGCGGCGTACCGGCTGAAGGCGGCGAGGATCGGAATGGCCTGGCCGAAGTCGTTGCTGTCCTTGGCCAGTACGGCCGACACCGACTGGAGGTCGTCCAGCAAGGTGGTGAGCTGCGGCCGGTTCACCGACAGGATCGAGGTGATCTGCTGGCTCAGCGTGGACGTGGACGTGAGGAGCTGCTGGATGGCGGTCCGCCGCTGCTCCAGCACCGACAGAACCAGGTCGCTCTGGCCGAACAGGTCGAAGAGCTGACGACTGCGCTGCGACAGGACGGTGCTGAGTTTCGCACCCTGGGAGACGATGGTGGCCAGCGCCGTTCCCTCGTCTCCGATCACGCGCGACATGCCCGCCAGACCATTGAAGGCGCTGGTCGTCTCACTGGCCGGGGTGCCGTTCAGATCCTGGCTGCCGACGTTGAGCGCCTTCTCGATCTGGGGAAGGTTGTAGTGCTGGATCTCGCTCCCGAGCCCCGAGAGATCGGTGACGAGGTTGTACGGCACGCTGGTGCGTTCTTCGGGGATCAGCGCGCTGAGCGAACCCCCACCCGACGAGGTCAGCTCCATGTACTCGGTGCCCACGGGGCTGAGCACCTTTGCCGCCGCCGACGTGGTGGACCCGAGATCGGCGCCCGAGACGGTGAACGAGACACGGACCCGGTTTCCGTCGAGGGTCATGCCTGTGATCGATCCCACTTTCACCCCGTCGATGGTGACGATGTCTCCCGTAGCCAGACCGCCGGCGCTGGCGAAGTCGGCGCTGTAGGTGGCGTTGGAATGGATCAGGGGAAGCCGCGGGAATTCCAGGGCGCCGGCCACAAGGACGAGGACGACCACCACCCCGACCAGGCCCGTCATGGCGCGGTTGCGTTCACGGAAGCGCTTCATGAGCAACTCGCACTGTGGCCGGCCTGATCACCCACAGCCCCTGACGGCAGCGTGACGGGGTTCGGGTATTCGTTGGTCGGGCTCTGTCCGGGGACGAGGGAAATGTCGAGTTGTCCGCTCACATTGATCGTCAGGTTGCAGAGGTAGACGTTGACCCAGCTGCCCGTGCTCTGGATCTTGGTGAGCGCGTTGACAAGGCCCGGGAACCCGCGCAGTACCCCGTTGAGCCCCTGCTGGTTGACGGACAGCGACTGGACCGCGTGGGAGAGCGTCTGGATGTCCTCGTTGAGCGTCGGCTGAGCCTCGTTGAGCAGAGTGCTCGTGGTGCTCTCCGCCGTCGCCAGGTTGTCGATCGCCGAACCGATCTGGGTCCGCGATCCGGCCAGGCCCGTCATGAGGGTGTCGAAGCTCCCGATCAGCTGGCCCAGCTGCGTGTCGTGCACCCCGACGGTGTCGAGGAGGCTCGACAGGCTGGTGAGGAGGGTGTCGATCACCTGCTGGCGATCCGCCAGGTTGTTCGTCAATGTGGCCGTCTGTGCCACGATGTTCGAGATCGTCCCGGACTCACCCTGGAAGACATCGATGATCGACCCGGCCAGCTGGTTCACCTGGTTCGGTGAGAGTGCGGAGAACAGCGGCTGGAAGCCGTCGAACACGGCGGTCAGGTCGATGGCCGGAGTCGTCCGCGGTTCGGGAATGACGCCTCCGGGGGCCAGGGGCCGGCCGCCGGGACGACCCGGGAGAAGGGCGAGAAATCTCTGACCGAGGAGGTTCTCGAAGTGGATGGCGGCGTGGGTCGTCGTCGTGAGCTGCTGGGAGTCGTCGACACTGAACGACACGTCGGCGTGGTTCTGCTGCAGGGTCACCGCACTGACCTTCCCCACCTCGACCCCGGCGATGCGGACAGTGTCACCGGGTTGTAACCCCGATCCGTTCGAGAATTCGGCGACATATCCCGTCGCTGGTTGGGAGTTGAGGTCGAGCAACGACGAGATCACGATCGACGTGATGATCACGGAGACGAGGGTGAACACGACGACCTTGACGATCGTGCGCGGGAGCCCGGGGTGGTGGTGATGTGTTCTCATGACCCGGTCACTAGGGCTTCGAGCAGCGGTGAGAGAAGGAGGGTGGACACGGCCCCGGAGGAGGGCGTCGAGCCGCTCACGGCACGCACGATCCGCGACACCGCTCGGGCCTGGGCGGGTTCGGCCATGACCGGGGTGGGAGCCGACACCGCGGCGGCGAGCACAGACCTGTCGGCAGCGGTGGCGGCGGAGATGGCTCCGGCTGACGAGTACGTCGGCGGGTTGACAGTCCCGGCGCCCAGGCCGGCGTCCAGGTACGCGGCCGCCTGCGGTCCGCCCAGGACCGCCAGCCCGAGGTCGGCGGGGTTGGCGACGACCTGGTTCTGGGTCAGGTCGAGATATGGCCCCGATGCCTCGGCCGCCGTCCATGCTTTGGCCCAGTCGTCGAGCCCCTGGAGCAATTGCGAGATCTCTTGCGGGTTCTGGGACACGGCCTTCAGGAACGGACCGGAGTCAGCGGCCAGGATGTCGTAGGGCTGCCGGATGGCGGTGAGGAGCTGGGCGGCCTGGCCGGTGAGCGTCTCCCCGCCGCCGATGGCCTGGCGCACTTCGGCGGCCTGGTTGTCGACGGTGTCCGCCGTCGTCGTCTGGTTGGCCAGGATCCGCAGGATGTCGGGCGTCGAGCTGGCGAATTGATTCGCCACCGGCACCAGCGTGTTCAGATTTGACACCACCGTCGGCCACAGCGGGAGCATCTGCTGGAAATAGGTGTTGGCCCGGACGAGATTGTGTCCGAGGGACGTCCCGTTTCCCTGCAAGGAGCCGGCCAGTGCCGTGAGGGCGGCGTCGAGCTCGGCGGGATGGAGCTTGATGAGCAGGGTGTCGAGGTCCCCGAGCGTCGCCTGCAACGACGCCGTCTGGCCGACGCGCAGAGCGGGGATAGTGGCGCCCGGGCGCAGCGTGGCCGTGCCCGGATGAGTGGGCGCCACCAGCACGATGTACGCGTCCCCGAAGAACGACACCGGTGTCTCGGTGGCTCGGACCCCGGCCGGGATCTCGTGCAGCATCGAGCGGTCGAGGTGGAGTGTCACCAGAACGAGTCCCCCGGGAACCGATCGACCCTGGCTCGCCACGGTTCCGACCGTCACGTTCCGGTACTCGACAGGTGCGCTCAGGGCCACCGCTGTCGAGGTGAGCGGAAGCTGTGCCTGCGCCACCGCGTAGGTCGAGAAGGCGCCGCCGAAGGATGCAAACACCACGATCACGACGACCATGAGCAGGGCCACGAGCAGACCCCCGAAGGCGATCAGCCGCCAGGACCAGCGGCGCGGTTCGGGTACCGTCGGCGTGCGGCCGTCGCGGAGCCGGCGCGGGAGGGGCGACGATGGTCAACCCGTCACCTTGACCGGGACGGTGATCCCCCAGAAGAGCAGGGTCATCAACATGTCGGAGATGGCGATGGCGACCGTGCTCATCCGGATGGCCCGACCGGTGGCACGTCCCACGCCCTCGGGGCCGCCCCACGCCGTGATCCCGTAGTAGCAGTGGATGATCGTGACGAGCAGGGCGAAGACGACGACCTTCAGCACGGAGAAGAGGACGTCGCGCCGGTTGAGGAAGAGGTAGAAGTAGTGAAGGTACGTCCCTGAGCCCTGGTGGGCAATCGTCAGCACCGCGAACTGCGTCGCCAGGTACGCCCCCGACAGCGCCAGCAGGTAGAGCGGGATGACCGCCGCCAGGGCGGCGAGCAGCCTGGTGGTGACGAGATAAGGAAGGGCGGGTATCGACATGACCTCCAGGGCATCGATCTCCTCGTTGACGCGCATGGCCCCGAGCTGCGCCGTGAACTTGCAGCCCATCTGGGCAGCGAGCCCGTAGCCGGCGAGAAGGGGCGACAGCTCGCGGGTGTTGGCGAAGGCGGAGAGCAGACCGGTGAGAGGGGTCAGGCCGATGACGTTGAGCCCCTGGAGCCCTTCCACGCCGAGCTGGACCCCCACCACCGACGCCAGGAGCGCCGAAACGAGAATCGTGCTCGCGGCGATGGCCAGGATCCCGCCTCCGAACGTCACCTCGGCGATGAGACGCCACAACTCCCTGCGGTAGTGGCGCAGCACCATCGGGATGGCGCGCAGCACTTTGACGATGAACACGAGCAACTCGCCCATCCAAATGAGCTGGTTGCGCAACCGGTATCCGACATTGACACCGTGGAAGGTGACCGGCTTCGCCACGGTGGCGAGCCGCCCAGCGGTCGGGCGTTCGGCAACAGGCAGTTCGGCGGTCACCGGGGCACCGTCACAGTACCCGCGCCGGGACGATGGCCAGGAAGACGTCGGTCACCAGAAGATTCAGGAGGAACAAGCCGACGCCGGTGATGACGACCGAGCGGTTGACGGCCTCGCCCACGCCCGCCGGTCCCCGCTTGGCATTCAGACCCTGATGTGAGGCGACGACGGCCGCCAGCAATCCGAACAGTCCCGCCTTGAACATCGACTCGATGGCGTCGGCCGGTTGGGCGAATGTGCTGAAGGAGTTGAGAAATCCGCCCGCACTGGTATGGAGGATAAAGACCGCCGCCAGATATCCGCTCATGATGCCGGCGAAGGCCACGATGCCGTTGACCAGCAACGCCACCACCACGGTGGCGAGCACGCGGGGGGCGACCAGGCGCTCGACGGGATCGACGGCCATGACCCACATGGCGGAGATCTCGTCGCGCATGGTGCGCGACGCCGAGGTCCGAACAGATGGCCGAACCTCCCGCTCCGGACAAGATGATGGCCGTGATCACCGGCGCCGCCTCCCGAACGATGCCGATGGCGTCCACCGCACCCACGATGGCGGCCGCGCCGATCTGGACCGAGAGCCCTCCGACCTCGAGCACCAGCACCAGCCCGAAGGGAATGGCGATGAGAATGGCGGGTAGCACCGTGACCGAGATCAAGAACCAGGCTTGCTCGGCGAACTCGGCCCACGAGAACCGTCGATGCACGATGGCCGCCACCGTGGACCAGACGGCGTCGAGAAGCATGGAAAAGATGTCGCCGAGAATCGCGAACGCGGACACCACCTTGTCGCCGAATACCCGGAGCTCGTCGACGCCCCAGTCGACGACTAGCGGGAGGTGCGGGTCATCCCCGCTGCTGCCGTTGGCGGACACGGGAGGCGCGGTGATCCCTCGGTCTGTCACCGAACGGCCCCTCTCCAGCGATGTTCTGGCCCCGCCTCGTGCCCCGGTATCAAAGGCGCGCGCGTGGATGGCACCTCCGACCCGAAACCATCACGGTCAGCCGACTTCACAGAAGGACTCCCCCTCAATAGGTGGCGGAGAGTCAGAGGACTTCTGCCGCGCAATATGCCCCCGTTCCCGACGCGCATCCCCAGATCCACTCTGAATTCCGCCGAACGCTTTCGCCGGGGCGATCAACGCTCTTCAGGTAAAGGTATTGCGCCGTTACCGCCGGGTATGAGAGAGAATCCACGCGGATTTCACCAGGTGAATCCACGTGTGGGATACCGCCCAATACAAATCCATCTCACTCACTACCGGCCCACCGAACGGTGCGACTTCAACCGAATCTGTCGATCGGCCATACGTCGTCACGCCGCCCACTGCATTCGAGGGTGCCCGTGATCTCCATTGTGAGGGCCTGAGCACAGGGCGCCGCCGGGTCTGCGGCCCGGAGTTCGGGTACCCGTTTCTCCCTGGTGGTCCCGCTCAGAGGGTCGAAACCGAGCACGCCCGCTACGGTCTGTGACAGCGATGACAACGGGAACAGGCGTGAGAACCTCAGCCCGGCGCCTCCGGGTGGACGGGGTCACCGGCGGGACGGGGGGCCGCCCCGGGTCCGACCCCGGTGCGGGGCGGCGGGACCCCGGAGAACCGACCGCCGATGACCGCCACCAGGAGATGGGCCGATGATCGTCGGAGTACCCAAAGAGCGCATGGAGGACGAGTACCGGGTGGCGATCACCCCCGCCGGGGTACGCGAGCTCACCTCGGCCGGTCACACCGTCTACGTGGAGCAGGGCGCCGGCGCCGGATCCTCGATCACCGACGACGACTTCGCCCGCACCGGCGCCAAGATCCTCGCCGATACCGGCGACATCTGGGCGGGAGCGGACCTCGTGCTCAAGGTGAAGGAGCCCATACCCGAGGAGTACGGCCGCCTGAGGATGCGCGACTCCCAGGTGCTTTTCACCTACCTGCACCTCGCCGCCTCACGGAAATGTACCGACGCCCTCATCGCCGGCGGGAACACGGCCATCGCCTATGAGACCGTCCAGCTGCCTGACGGTTCCCTGCCTCTTCTCACCCCCATGAGCGAGGTGGCCGGACGCATGGCACCCATCGTGGGGGCCCACCACCTGATGCGGCCCGGCGGCGGGCGCGGTGTGCTCGTCTGTGGCGTCCCCGGAGTGCGCTCGGCCCGGGTGGTCATCCTGGGCGCGGGCATCGCCGGTATGGCCGCCGCCACCCTGGCTGTCGGACTCCACTGCGACGTCTACATCCTCGACCGCAACCTCGAACGGCTGCGCCAGGTCGACCACCACTTCCGGGGCGAGCTCGAGACGGTGGCATCGAGCACCCATGCCATCGAGGAGACCTGTCTCGAGGCCGACATCGTCATCGGTGCCGTGCTCGTGGTCGGCGCCCGCGCCCCCACCCTGGTGACCGACGAGCTCGTGGCCCGGATGCGTCCGGGATCGGTCCTGGTCGACATCTCGGTGGACCAGGGGGGATGCTTCGAGTCGACCCGCCCCACCACGCACTCCCACCCCACGTTCGAGGTGGCCGACTCGCTGTTCTATTGCGTCGCCAACATGCCCGGTGCCGTCCCCCACAGCTCGACTCATGCCCTGGTCAACGCCACTCTTCCGTACACGCTCGAGATCGCCCAGCGCGGATGGCGCGACGCCGTACGCAGCGATGCCGCCCTGGCCCGGGGGGTCAACGTCGTGGAGGGCATGGTGACCTACGAGCCCGTGGCCGAAGCCCACGGGCTCCCCTTCCTGCCGCTCAGTACGATTATCTGAGTATCCGGTATCCGAGGATCAGGCACGTGTCTGGCCGGCGCCGGCCTCGGGGCGGCGGCGGGGGCGGCGATTCTCTGGGGGGATCATGCGAGCGACACGATGGGCGGCTGTCATCCTCGGTGCGGTGCTGTTGCTCGGCCTGTCCACCGGCGGCTCCGGACTCAAGGCCTCGGCGTCCATCTCGCCGCGCGCTGTGCTCATCCATCCTGACGAGGTCTACGCGGGGACGGCCAGCGCTTCGCCTCCCACCACCGCCCAGTGCGAGTCCAATTTCCACGTGGCCTGCTATCAACCGGCCCAGATCCAGCAGGCTTACAACCTGCCCACGCTCTTCTCGAAAGGGATCACCGGTAAGGGGGAGACCATCATCATCGTCGACTCGTACGGCTCGCCCACCATCGGCCACGACCTCAACGTCTTCGACCGGACCTTCGGCCTCCCCGCCCCTCCGTCTCTCGACGTGATCCAGCCCGCCGGTCCGGTGCCGCCCTACAAGACCGACCCCGGCCGTGAAGGCTGGGCCGGTGAGACCAACCTGGACGTCGAATGGGCCCACACCATGGCCCCGGCTGCCAGCATCCTCCTGGTCGAGACCCCGACGTCGGAGAACGAGGGGACGACGGGCTTCCCCCAGATCGTCGAGGCCGAGGAGTATGTCATCGACCACCATCTGGGCGACGTCATCAGCCAGAGTTTCAGCGCCACCGAGCAGACCTTCCCCTCGGCACAGTCACTCCTGGCGTTGCGGGGCGCCTACACCGACGCCGACAAGAACAACATCACCGTCCTGGCCGCCTCGGGCGACAGCGGGGCCGCCGACGTCGGGAACGTCGGCGGCATCTTCTACGACTTCCCGGTGACCTCGTGGCCCGACAGCGACCCTCTGGTGACCGGAGTCGGTGGCACCCAGCTCCAACTCGACGCCAAGGGCAACCACACCGCACCGGACGTCGTCTGGAACGACACCTTCAACGTCCCCACCCAGAGGTTCATCTTCGGCGATCGCGGTCCGAACCCGCTGGCCGGCGGCGGCGGCCTGTCGATCATCTTCCCCCGACCCTCCTACCAGGACGCGGTGAAGTCGGTCGTCGGTGGGCGTCGCGGCGTGCCCGACATCGCCATGAGCGCGGCCTGCAACGGCGGCGTCGACACGTATCAGAGCTTCGCCGGCCAGGCGGTGGGCTGGTATCCGGTCTGCGGAACCAGCGAGGCCACGCCGCTCTTCGCCGGCGTGGTGGCGCTGGCCGACCAGGTGGCCGGTCACCCTCTGGGACTCATCAACCCGGCGCTGTACTCGTTGTCGGCCAGCGGAGCCAAGGGGATCGTGGACATCACTTCAGGCAACAACACTGTGTCCTTCCGCCAGCACGGGCTCCAGACGGTGACCGGTTTCACCGCCCAGCCCGGCTACGACCTGGCCTCGGGGGTGGGCACCGTCGACGCCGCCACCTTCGTTCCCGAGCTGGCCAAGACGGCCGGCTGACCGCCGGCCGCCTCAGGAGAGCCTGGGGAACATCCGCTCGGCGATCCAGTGCACGCACTCGAGAGCCAACGCCGGCGAGATCTCGGCGTCGGGGTCGAAAGGGGCGGGAGGCACCGTCATCCCTGTGTCCCGGGCGTGGTGGAGCAGGCCGTGGCAGACATGGCGGCCCAGCATCCCGAGGGCGGCGCGGGAGGCCACCCCTTCCATCTGGAAGGCGGGCACCGGTCGTGCCGTCACCTCCGGCCAGGCGCTCGGTTCCCGAGGTACTTCGAGGCTGAGCACGTCGTCGAAGGTCCGGGCGGCGGCGTCGCGCCCGGTGAACGGCGGGCCCAGACCCCAGACCTTGCGCAGGGTGGCGATCATCGACGTGTGCCGGAACTCGTCGCCCACCACGACGCCGCCGCCCACCCAGGGCGAGACGATGACGGCCGGGACCCGGTACCCGGAGCGGTCGAAGCGGAAGCCGAGATCGCCGGCCGGTGCGGCGGGGTCCGGCGGCGGGACCGGTCCGGGCGGCACGTGGTCGTAGGTGCCGCCGGGCTCGTCCCAACCGATGAAGAGGACGGTGTTGAAGACGTTCGAACCCCCCGACGCAGGTGCCGACCGCACCGCCTCGTAGATGCGGGCCAGGAACGCCTCTCCGGCGAGAATCGACGACGGGGGGTCGATCGGAACCTCGAACCCCGGCAGCAGCGCCCGCCCGAAGGCAGGGTGGTAGTCGCTGTGGCCGGCCAGCAGGTTGGGCTCGATGATGCAGAAGCTCGGGAGGGTTCCCTGGGCCGCGTCCCTCTCGAACTCGGAGAAAGGCACGAAGTGGGTGGCGAACCGATCCCGCAGACGGGCCATGTGGATCACTCCGGTGAAGGAGATCGGGTCAGGCTCGAGCACGTAGACCTTCCAGGTCCTCTGGTGCCGCTCGAGCCGGTCGAAGATCGTCTCGGCCCGGTTGTGGCGCATGAAGTTGCTCATGGGCCGGTTCACCACGAACCCCGACGAGGTCGCCGCCGTCCAGAACGAACGGTTGGTCATCGTCTGCGACGGCACCTCGCTGAACCAGTGGTCGAACACGGCGAACCCCTGGGCGAGACCGCTCAGAACCGGGACCTGCTCGGGCGTGTACCCCGTCATGATCTGCCGGTACTCGTCGTAGGTGGGCTGCCGGCCCATCTCGACGGTGAAGAAGTTGATGTAGTCGGTGACGAAACCGTCCATGGTGGGAACCCGACCGTCGGCTGGGAGATTGTAGGGCGCCACCATCTCGGTGGCGTCCTTGAACCGGTTGGCCGCGTCCAGGACGTTGAACAGCTGGGTGTTGGTGTGCTGGTACTCCTCGCCGGAGTCCGGGTTCGGCGCGTCCATCCCGGTGGCCACGGCGTAGGGGACCACTTTGTGCTCGGCGCCGTACTCGGCCCAGTCGGGGATCGGGTTGGACAGGTCCTTGCCCGTCACACCCTCGAAGGCGGGGACCTCGCCGGGTTGGTAGAGCCGGCCGAGGAGATTGTCGAACGAGCGGTTCTCGAACAGGACCAGGACCACGTGGTCCATGGCGTTCGCACGTCGGGGCGGCATGGCGCAATCTAACTCCATGGCCTACGAGGCGACCTGGGAGTCGGTGACGAGCCACCGGGTGCCGCCGTGGTACGAGGACGCCAAGCTCGGGGTCTTTTTCCACTGGGGTCTCTACTCGGTGCCGGCGTGGGCGCCTCAGGTACCCGACATCCAGACCATCCTCCGCCGCCACGGACCGGCGTGGATGCTCCGCAACAATCCCTATGCCGAGTGGTACGCCAACACCGTCCAGCTCCCCGACAGTCCGACCCGTCGGCACCACGAGGAGACCTACGGCACGGGCTTCGCCTACGACGACTTCATGCCCGTGTTCGACCGGGCCTCGTCGACCGCCGACCTGGACGCCCTGGCCTCGGTCTGCCGGCGCGCCGGGGCCCGCTACGTGGTCCTCACCACCAAGCACCACGAGGGCTACTGCCTGTGGCCGACCGCCATCCCCCATCCGGTGAAGGGCGCCTACCACTCGGGGCGCGACCTGGTCGGCGATCTGACCGACGCCGTGCGGGCCCAGGGCATGCGGATGGGCCTCTACTACTCGGGCGGCTACGACTGGCCCTACAACGCGGTCGTGATGCGCGGGTTGGCCGACGCCCTCCTCGCCGTCCCCACCGACCCCGTCTACGCCCGCTACGCCGAGGCCCACGTCCGCGAGCTCATCTCCCGCTACCGGCCGTCGGTGCTCTGGAACGACATCGGCTGGCCGCCGGCCGGCGACCTGCCGGGGCTGTTCGCCGACTACTACAACACCGTCGCCGACGGCGTGGTCAACGACCGGTGGGTGCAGTCGTCGCACCGGGGCCGGTTGGTCGACGGTGCCGTCCGGGTGGCGGCGGGCGCCGTCGAACGCGGATGGCGGCTCGTGCCCGAGCGATACAAGCAGCTGACGTTCCCCGGGGCCCGCCACGCCGACTTCACCACCGCCGAGTACGCCCGCCCCGACCGCATCGTGCGCAGGAAATGGGAGGCCACCCGCGGGGTGGGCCACAGCTTCGGGGCCAACCACAACGAGGCCCCGGAGGACGTCATCTCCGGCACCGGGCTCGTCCGCCTCCTGGTCGACGTGGTGGCGAGGAACGGAAACCTGCTCATCGGGGTGGGACCGGCGCCCGACGGGACGCTCCCCGACTGGCAGGAGGCGCCACTGGCCGCACTGGGGCGGTGGCTGGACGTCCACGGCGAGGCCGTCTACGACACCCGGCCCTGGACGGTGGCCACCACGACCACGTCCGAAGACACCGACGTCCGTTTCACCCTCGGTGGCGACGTGCTCTACGCCACCCTCGTCGATCCACCCGGGTCGCGCACCATTGCGCTGCGCGCTGTGGCGGCGGGAGATCTCCGCCGGGTCGATCTCCTGGGCGCCGACACCGCCGTCGACTGGAGCGTGCGCAACGGCACGCTGTCGGTGACCCTCCCCGAGCGACTCCCGGTCTCGCCCGCCCACGTCCTGCGCCTGGCGCCCGCCTCGGAACTACATCCGCGGTAGGCGCCGGAGGCGTTCGTCGTGGACGAACACCGGAAGGTCGTCGTCGCCCAGGAACGACGGCCGCGCCGACGAACCGCCGTCCACGGCGATGACCTGTCCGGTGATCCAGCTCGACATGTCCGACAGGAGGAACAGCGCCGCCGCGGCCACGTCGTCGGGCAGTCCCCGGCGCCCAAGGGGGAGCACGGCGCGCTCGGTGTCGGACAATTCGCCCGCGTCGATGTCGGCGTCGCTCTCACCGCCGGCGCTCTTCGGCGTCCGCACCGATCCGGGCGCCACCGTGTTCACCCGGATGCCGGACGACCCCCATTCGAGGGCCGCCGTCCGGACGAGCGAGATCAATCCGGCCTTGGCCGCCGCGTAGGGCGCGGCGTAGGGCATGGCGCTCAGCCCGGCGATCGACGACACGGCCACGATGCTGCCCCCGGTCCCCCCCGTCACGAGCCGGGAGGCGACGCCGCGCATGGAGACGAGCGCGGCGCGCAGGTTCAGCTCGACCACCGCGTCCCAGGTCTCGAGGGGCATCGAGAGCAGCGACGCCCACTGCGGCGGCCAGATCCCGCCGGCGACGTGCACCAGTCCGTGTAACGGCCCGAGCCCGGCGACCTCGTCGAGGGCCCCGGCCACCCGAGCCTCGTCGCGCACGTCGGCCGTCACGCAGCGATGGGGGCCCGAAGTGACGCCGAGGGCCTCCTCCACCGCCGCCACGGCCCGGGTATCGACATCCAGGGCCAACACGCAGGCACCCGCCTCGGCCACGGCGCGGCACACGGCCGTGCCGATGCCTCCTCCGCCGGCACCGGCCACCACCACGACCCGTCCCCGCAACGTCAACCGGTCCTCGACGGTCACGGCCGACCGTCAGGTGTCACTCGTCTCCCCGTCGACGACCCACCGTTGCCGCAGGTCCACGAGCCAGTCGGGGAGCTCGATCTCGGGGTCGGGCAGCGCCGTCGCCCCCCGGTCGGCCAGGGTCCGCTGGAACGCCCCGGCGTCGTCACCCCACGACCGGGGATCGCCCATCATCACCTCGAGCAGAAGCGTCCCGTTCCCACCGGCCACGAAGGGGCCGAAGGCGGCCCCGAAGGGCAGTTCGATGTGGGTGCCCGCCGGGCAGTGCCGGTCTCCGCACCACATCTCACCCTCGATGACGAACAGGACGTGCGGGCTGTAGTGGCCGTGGCGCCGGACGACCACGCCGGGATCCCACTTGGCGTAGAGCGACAGGTACTGGGGCTCGGGCGAGAAGGCCAACCACTTCTCCCACACTGACGACACGGTCCCGTCCGCCTGGCGGATGGCCTTCACCTGCTGCCAGGTGACCTCGGGATCGTCGACGTAGCGGAAGGTCGGCGCCAGCCCCGGCACCGGCAGCCCGGCGTCCTCACCCATTGTCTCCCCCGATCAGATCGCCTAAACTCCTTTTGACATAGTTACTCAGCACTGAGTGTTTCTGTCAATACCGTGTGTTCCAGTCAGGAGGAGGGAGCCGACCGTGGCCATGTCCACCCCCGCACGGTCCTCCCCTCCACGATCAACCCCGTCACGCGACGACGCCCCGGCCCCCGTCTCCTCGTGGCGCGAGGAGCTCGGGCTCCCCGGGGACGCCGACTTCCTCACCCGGATCATCCGGCTCAACCTGCTCGTGAGCCGGGGCCTCGAGTCGGTGGTCGAGCCCTTCGGGATCACGGTGGGCGACTACCTCGTCCTCTCCACCGTCCGACGCTCTCCCGGGGGGCGCAATGCACCGACCCAGCTCTGCCGCGTCCTCGGGCGCACCACCGGCGGCATGACGCTCACCTTGGACCGGCTCGAGACCCACGGGTTGATCAGGCGGCTGCCCGACCCGGCCGACCGGCGCCGGGTCATCGTCGCCCTCTCGGCCGAGGGCCGTCGGCTGGCCACCCGGGTGAACACGGCGCTGCACCGGTGGGAGGCGTCGCTCGCTCCGGCGGCCCCGCGCCAGCACGAGCTGCGTGACGCGCTCGACCGGCTCCTGCAGCTGTTCGAGCCGGGAGGTTGACCGTGGGCCGAGCCGGGGGATCACGTACACGAGGAGGGAGGGTTCCATGCGGAACGGTCTGAAGGTCTTCGACGCCGACGCGCACGTCATCTACCCGCAGGATCTGTGGGACCGGTTCCTCGACGAGCGTCACCGCCACCGGGTGGGCCGTCGGGCGCCCGCGGGGCTGGACACCTACAACCCCGTGGTCGTCGACGGACGGTGGGTCCAGCACCCCACCGTCCTCTACGGGCAGTTCCAGAAGGCCATCGGCTGGACCACCGAGGACATGATCGCCCAGTACGGCGAGGAGATGGTTGTGAAGGGCTTCACCGGCGACCGCGTGGCCCGGGCCCTCGAAGCCGAGGGTGTCGACATCATGGTCATCTACGGGCCCGAGTACGACATGTGGCTCGAGGGGATCGATCCCGAGCTCCAGGCGGCCATGGCCCGCGCCTACAACCGGTGGGGCGCCGAGATGCGCGAGACCTCGGGCGGTCGGGTCCTCACCTCGGGCCCCGTTCCCCTCAACGACGTGTCCCGGGCCGTCGAGGAGATCCAGTACGCCCACGAGCACCTCGGGATCCGCTGCTTCTGGGCCCGTCCCGACCAGTTCAACCACCGGAATCTGGGCGACCGCTACTACGACCCCGTCTACGAGCTCCTCCAGGACCTCGACTGCGCCTTCGCCACCCACGAGTACATGGGCTTGAACGGGCCCTCGGCCGGATCCGACCGCTTCTTCACCTTCACCGAATGGCACACCGTCGTCCACGCCCACGAGGCGCAGTCCGCCGTCCTCTCGATGATCTGTCACGGCGTCTACGAGCGCTTCCCCCGGCTGCGCTGCGCCTACATGGAAGCAGGCTGCGGGTGGCTCCCGTCGTGGCTCCACCGCATCGACGAGCAGCTGGAGCTGGCCGGGGCGGCGGAATTCCCCGATCTCACGCGCTCGGCGTGGGACACCTTCACCGCCAACTGCTGGATCTCGACCGAATGCGAGGACCGGTACGTGGCCGACGTCATCCGCTGGATGGGCGACGGCCACATCGTCTACGAGACGGACTTCCCCCATCCCGACTCCAAGTACCCCCACGCCACCGAGACCTTCCTCGCCCTGCTGCCCGACGTCATCACCGACGAGTCCAAGGCCAAGATCCTCTGGGACAACGCCGTCGACCTCTACCGCTTCCCGGCCGACTCGATGCCGACGTCATTCGTCGAGGGCACCGTCACCGGGCCCGGCTGAACCGGTCCGAACGCGCCGTCCGGAGGGACTCGATGTCGCAGGGAGTACGCCGACCGTGGCAGGCCGTCGACTACGACGAGATCGTCCGCGCCTATCCACCGGCACCCGAGTACTTCGAGACCACCTTCTTCGACGACCCCGACGTCATCGGGCGCCTCCAGCTCCAGCGGTTGAAGGACCGGGCGGAGGCTGCATACCGGGTCCCGTTCTTCCGCCGGCGCTGGGACGCGGCCGGCTTCCACCCCTCGGCGCTCCACAGCCTCTCCGACCTGGACAAGGCCCCCGCCTACACCGTCGACGACATCCGGTCGAGCATCGACGACCATCCTCCCTGGGGCGACTACCAGGGCGTCACTCCCGAGAGCGCGGTGCGCGAGCCCATGCGGGTGTTCATGTCGGGGGGGACGACGGGCGCCTCGCGCCCCACCTTCTACACCCAGTGGGACCGCGAGGTGGGGGCGCTCCTGCTCGCCCGCCAGCTCTACCGGCAGGGCATCCGCTTCGGCGACGTCGTCCTCAACTCGTGGGCCTACGGCACCCACAACGGCGCCTTCATCTACGACGAGGCTCTCTACCGTTGGCTCAACTGTGTGGTCCTCACCACCTCGACCGGCAACGTCACCTCCAGCGAGCGCCAGGTGGAGATGGCCATCGCCTACGGCGCCGCCGCCGTCCTCACCACCGGCGACTACCTCCTGCGCCTGGCCGACGTGGCCCGCGGACTCGGATACGACCCGCGCACGGACCTGGCCCTTCGGGCTATCCCCAACATCGGCGACCGGGTCCTGCTCGAGGAGACCTTCGGCGCCGAGTACTTCGACACCTACGGCTTCCACGAGGTCCAGACCGTGGCCGTGGAGTGCGAGGCCCACGACGGTCTCCACATCTTCGAGGACGCGTATGTGGTCCAGGTCCTCGACCCCGAGACGGGCGGTCCCGTCCCCGACGGCCAGCTGGGGTCGCTCTGCATCACCGAGCTCTACAAGACCGGCAGCCCCCAGTTCCGCTACAACATCATGGATCTGGCCGCCCTCTACCCGCCGGGGCCGTGCGCCTGCGGAAGTTGGCTGCGGCGCATGACGTCGTTCGCCGGCCGGGGCGACAACATGGTCAAGCTGCGGGGTGTGAACGTCTGGCCCGAGGCGCTCGGCGACATCGCCTCGGCCGTCGCCGGCGTGGGCACCGACTACTTCGTCCGGGCCGTGCGCCACGACAACCGTGACGAGCTGATCCTCTCGGCGGTGAGCGAGGCCCCCCTGTCGGAGTTCGCTGCCATCGCCGCGACGGTCGAGGAGCGTCTGCGCGACCGGCTCGGGGTCCGCATCGCGGTGGAGGTGGTCGTTCCCGGGGCCCTTGACGACTGGACGGGCCTGGGCACGGCGGCCAAGCTGCGGCGCTTCCGCGACGAGCGGGCCCCGGGCCCGACGTGACCGGCCCCGTCACGGGCGGACCCGTCACCGGCGCAGGGGCAACCGGCGCCACGGTCACCGCGGGAACCGTCGACTACCTCTCCAACGCCTTCGGACCCGAGCGCGCGGCGGCGTGGGACGCGGCCATCGCCGCCCAGGGCCTGGCCCTCAAGATCCGGCGGGCGGCCGACGACAGCTTCACCGACCCCGACGACATGGTGGCCCGGATGGACGCCCTGGGCATCGCCACCCTCATCGTCGCCGCCTCCGACCCCGAGACCCACCCGTCGGGCTTCGCCTTCTCCGACGTGGCCGCCTCCTTCGGGGAGGTCGACGGCCTGGCCGGCCGGCACCCGGGCCGCTTCGCCGCGCTGTGGACGGTGTCGCCCGAGCGGGGCATGGCCGGGGTCGTCCGGGCCGAGGAGGCGCTCGCCGACGACCGGGTGGTCGGCCTCTACGTCCACACCCACAGCCACGACCGTCGCTTCGACCACGCCGACTACTACCCCTTCTACACGCTGGCCGACGGCGCCGGCGTGCCGGTGGTGATGCAGGCGGGCATCTCCGGGGGGCGCATGCCGAGCGAGTCCGGCCGTCCCATCGGCATCGACCGACCGGCGCTCTACTTCCCCGGGGTGAACTTCGTCCTCTCCCATACGGGGTGGCCCTGGGTCGACGAGGCCGTCGCCATGGCCCTCAAGTTCACCAACGTCTACCTGGGCACCGCCTCCTACCCGCCCCGGCACTGGCCGGCGGGCCTGGTCGACTTCCTTCGCCACGCCGGTCGGTCCAAGGTCCTCTTCGGGACCAACTTCCCCACCGTCGGACACCGCCACGCCCTCGGACAACTGGGCGAGCTCGATCTTGACGACACCGTCCGCCACGGCTTGCTCGAAGCCAACGCCCGCGGCATCTTCGGCCGGTTGCCGTGAGGCCGACACGTGCCGTGAGGCCGACACCCAGAGAGAGGTCCCGCCCGTGATCGGCAAGGTCTACGCCATCCCCCCGCAACCCGTCGACCCCGCCTCCACCCGCTGGTTCCCGTCCGGCGTGGTCACCATCGGGGTGGAGTACCGCGACGTCGACCCCGAAGGGCTCCTCGACACCTACAAGGACAACCCCGACCACCTGGCCGAGCTCATCGAGAGATCCCCCGAGGGGGGCTTCACCGACGAGGGGGTGTCGCTGCACGTGGCCGAGACCGACGGCGGCCACGAGTACCTCCGCTTCGACGCCTTCGACGACGAGCCCCACTACCACTACATCCACCGCCCCGGCGATCTCAGCCCCGACGAGGTCGTCAACAACGTCATCGACTTCGACCCCGTGGCCCACGGCGACATGCTCACCTGGGCACTGGAGCGGATCCGGACCCGCCTACCGGAGATGCTGGCCGAGGCCGGTGGCGCCCACCTTCTGCCCCGCCTCGACCCGGTGGCGATCAACCGCGTCGTCGGCGAGGTCGAACAGGTGGCGCGCCAGGCGCAGCGCGCCGTCCGGGAACGCCGCACCCCACCGGGATCGCCGTCATGACGACATCGGGCAGCCGGACGATCACGGTCGATGTCCTCACCGCCGCCATCGGCGCCGAGGTCCGGGGGGTCGACCTCTCCCAGCCCCTCGACGGCGCCACCGTGCAGGTGGTGCGCCAGGCGCTGCTCGACCATATGGTCCTTTTCTTCCGCGACCAGTCGATGACGACCGACGACCACATCCGCTTCGCCGGCTACTTCGGGAAGATCGACCTCCCTCTGTTCCGCACCACCTCGAGCCCCCGCCCCGAGATCATCGTCCTCGACCAGGTCGCCCCCAAGGGCCAGGGTGCCGACAGCTGGCACGCCGACAACACCTACATGCAGAACCCGCCCATGGGCTCGATCCTGCGGGCCGTGGTCCTCCCGCCGGTCGGGGGCGACACGTGCTTCGCCTCCATGTACGCCGCCTACGACGCCCTCTCCCCCTCCCTGCGGTCGATCCTCGACGGCCTCGGGGCCGTCCACTCCCTCGAGCAGATGGTGGAGCGGACGAAGCACGTGGCCAACGCCAGCCTCCGCGACAGCCTCGATCAATGGCCTCCGGTGGTCCACCCGGTGGTACGTGTCCACCCCGAGACGGGGCGCAAGCTTCTCAACGTGAACGCCAACTGGACCGTCTCCATCGACGGTTTCTCCGAACCCGAGAGCACCGCCCTTCTCGGGTTCCTCCTCGGTCATCTGAAGAACCCCGAGTTCCAGTGCCGGTTCCACTGGTCGCCGGGCGCCGTCGCCTTCTGGGACAACCGGGTCGTCCAGCACTACGCGGTGGCCGACTACACGAGCCGCCGGGTGATGGAACGCGTCACCATCACCGGCGACAAACCCGTCGGACCGCTCTCCGGCGCCGACGGTTGACCGGCGGGAGGCCCGTCGTCAGGGAGCCGCGGCGAAACCGGCCTCGCCGGTGCGGATGGTGAGGAAGCGCATGCCCTCGGGCCCACAGGTGAACCCGTATGGATGCTGCGCCCGGATGACGACCGCGTCGTTGGCGCTCATGGTGGGACCGCCGTCGAGGATGGTGCAGCCCCCCTCGAGGACCACGATGAGCTCGTCGTGGTCGTGGACGTGGGTGGGCACGGTGAAGCCGGCGGGCATGACGTTGTGGTTCATGTAGAACCCGCGCTCCCCGGTGGCCATCCGCTTCTGGCGGGCCCCCGTCGTGCGGGCCGCCTCCACCAGCTCCTTGGGGGCGGTGCGCACCGCCGAACCGGCGGTCGCCCAGTCGATCTGGTCGAAATCCAGGAACGTCGCCCCGGGCCCGACTTCTGCCATCGGTCCTCCTCCCCGTCGGCCCCGCCGCCCCGCCCCGAACGGCGGGTGGAATGCCAGGCTGAGTGAGGCTAGCGCCGCCACCGGCAGCCGGTAGTGTGGAGTGTCGCCCTAGACCTCGGTGACCTGTTCAAACCCTGGCCGTGTCGCGCTGATCGTGAGCCGGCGGGGTTGCGAAAGGGCCACCATGTCAGGACGCGTCATGACCATGCCGGTCGTACAGGCCGCGCCGCCGCCGGTCGACCAGGACCCGCGGTCCCCGCGATCTGAGGATCTCCCGCCACCATCGCCGGGATCCACGGCCGGCCGGGTGGTGACGATCCTGCTCGTGGCCGGGCCTGTGGTCGGGCTCGCCCTCTTCCTCCCCTTCGGATGGGGCCGCGTGATCGGCGTGGGAGACGTGGTGCTCGCCACTGTCTTCTATCTCGTCACCGGCTTCGGGGTGGCTGCGGGACTGCACCGCCTGTTCGCCCACCGCAGCTTCAAGGCGAACCGGGCCCTGAAGGTGACCCTGGCCGTGGCCGGGTCGATGGCACTGGAGGGTTCGATCATCAGCTGGGTGGCCATCCACCGCCGGCACCACATGTTCAGTGACCAACCCGGAGATCCCCATTCGCCGCACCGTTACGGCTCGGAACCGGTGGGGACGGTCCGGGGCCTCGTCTGGGCGCACGTCGGTTGGCTCTTCGCCGCCGATCCCACCGACACGCAACGGTACGCACCTGATCTGCGGCGCGACCGTGATCTCGTGATCGTCGACCGGCTCTTCCCGGTCCTGGCTGTCAGCTCATTGGCGATCCCCTTCGTCATCGGTTGGCTTCTCTACGGGACCCTGGCGGGAGCGCTCGGCGCCTTCCTGTGGGCCGGACTCGTCCGCATGGCGTTGTTGCACCACGTCACCTGGAGCATCAACTCCATCTGCCACCTCTGGGGCCGTCGACCGTTCATCACCACCGACCAGAGCGCCAACGTCGCCCCCCTGGCGCTGCTGTCGTTCGGCGAGAGTTGGCACAACTTCCATCACAGCTCCCCCGCCTCCGCCCGCCACGGCGCCCTGCCCCACCAGGTGGACCTCGCCGCCCGACTGATCCGCCTGTTCGAGAAAGCCGGCTGGGCCACCAAGGTCCGTTGGCCCACCGCCGCCCAGATCGCCTCGTTAAAGGTCGGCGCCCCGCCACCGACGCGCATCTTCGAATCGGACCTCACCACTGACGCCGAGTGTCACACCGCGTCGTCGGTCGCGTCGTCGGTCGCTCCGTAGATCCGCCACCGTCGAGACTGACGACCATGGCCGAAGTGCTTCCGCGATCACGACTACGTTGCTCGCGTGTGCTTCTCCCCTGAAGGCGACCTGGTCGGTGGCCTCGTCGTCACCGCCATCGGCGTCGATGCCTGCCGGCATCTGCGCGGACGTAACAACTACCTCCTCCTGGCGGCCACACCGGTCCTGCTCGGTGCACACCAGATCGATGAGTCGTTGGTGTGGTGGGGGCTTCAGGGCCATGTTCCCCACCTCGCAGGCCGCATCGCCATGTGGATCTATCTGGTCATCGCCTTCGTCGTCGTGCCCATCATCGTGCCTCTGGCCATCTTGAGACTCGAACCGACGGCGCGTCGACGATGGCGGATCGCGCCGTTCGTAGTTCTTGGAACGAGCGTGGCGGTGGTGCTGCTCAAGACCATGCTCAACGACCACGTGAAGGTCAAGCTCGGTAACTACCACCTGGCCTACAGCATCGGTTTGAAACACGGACTGCTGATCATCGGCCTGTACATCGTGGCCACCTGTGGGTCGCTGCTGGCCTCGGGCTATCGCGACATCGTCATCTTCGGCGCCGCCAATCTGGTCGCCGTCGTCGTCCTGGCCCGGCTCACGGCCGACGGATTCGCATCGTTGTGGTGTTTCTACGCGGCACTGGCCAGCGGCGCCATCTCGCTGCACATGCGCTTCGCCAAGCCCCACCGGGCCAATCCCTACGCCCTGACCTGACCGCGTCGCCGGTACGCGGTCAGGTAAGGCTCGTCAACGTCCCAGCGTCACGCCCGTAGGGTGACGCCCGCAGGGTCACGCTCGCAGCGTCGCCCGCAGGATCACGCCCCCGGGGTCAACGTGGCGCGGACGCGTCCGCTCGTGGCTCCCGCCGTTCCCGTCAGGGTGGTAGCCCCGGCGTGAGCGGTACCCGCACCGTTGGTGACGTCGAGACACTCGGTGGCCGTGTCGTTGTCGGTCACGGTCGTGTAATAGCCGTCTCCGTTGTACTGGTCCAGGAAGCAGTACCAACCGGGAGCCCCGGGATCAATGGTGGCGCTGCCGGTGGCGCGGTTACCCGACTCCGGACTCAGGGTCACGACGGCGGGGCCGATGTTCGGCGACGTACACGGCGTCTTCGTGGCCGTGGGCCCGCAGGCGTAGACATTCACGGTACCGCCGGGGGATCCGCCCGTGGCATTGCCGGTCACGGTGATGGTGTCGATGGCCGTGTTCCCGAGGACGATGCTCGATGGGCTGACCGACGACGTGATGGTGGGGGTGGATCCCCCGCCGCCGTTGGTCACGTCGAGGCACTCGGTGGCCGGGTCGTTGTCGCTCACGGCCGTGTAATTGGCATCACCGTTGTACTGGTCGAGGAAGCAGTACCACCCGGGAGTGTCCGCTTGGATGGTGATGCTGGTGGTGGAGCGGTTGCCCGACTCGGAACTGAGCCCCACGGTGACGGGCCCGAGGTTCGGGGACGTGCACGGCGTGGCCTTGGCGGTGGGGCCGCACACGTAGAAGGTCACCGACCCGGTGGGGGACCCCGCCGCGGGCTTGCCCGTCACCGTGACGGTGTCGACGGAGGTGCTGCCGGCCGGGATGCTCGAGGGACTGAGCGCCGAGGTGACCGTCGGCGTGTAGGTCTTGCCGCCGCTGGTGACATCGACACATTCGGTGGCCGTGTTGTTGTCACTGACCGCCTTGTAATGGGCATCGCCGCTGTACTGGTCGAGGAAGCAGTACCACCCCGGAGATCCGGCCTCGAGGATCACACTGGCCGTCGATGTGTGGTGGGCGCCCGGACTCAGACCGACCGTGGCCGAGCCGGCGTTCGGAGACGTGCACGGGGTGGCACTGGCGGTGGGCCCGCACACGGAGAAAGTGACGGAGCCGGTGGGTGCTCCCTTTTTGGCCGTGCCCGTCACGGTGGCTGTGTCGGTGGTGCTGCCCCCAGGGGGAATGCTCGAACTGCTGAGTGCCGACTTCAAGGTCGGCTTGACCATACGCGGCGTGCTCGCCGCACTCACACCCGCGGTCGCCCCCACCATGAGTGTCACGAGCAAGAAGAGGACGGACGCGCCATAAAAAGAGTGACGATGCATAAATTGTTCCCCATTTCGGCCGAGCAGATCGTGTCGGCATTAGAACGCGGGCGCCAAACGGCGCCACATGAATTCCCCGCGTCTTAGAAGGTTACCCCTCAATGCCACGTTTGAAACGTTTTTCGAGAGAGCCGCGTTCGCCCGGTCACTGTCCGTCGGGTTCACCTGTACACGGGGTTACTGCTCGCCGTCGAGGCGCACGTCGTCCGGACCGAAGACGTCGGGAAGCAACTCGCGCGACCCGCAGCGACAGATGCGGTAACCACTGCCGAGGACGTCGACCACTTCGTAGCCGTGGGCCCACTGGCCGATCTGATACCGGGTACGAATTTCCACCGTGTCTCCGACGAACACTCCCGGGCGTCTCGTCGCGCTGTTGTCCATCGGTCAGCCTCCCTCTTTCGCCCACGCCGAAGGGTGCCGCCCCCGTCGGCGCTCTCAGGCCACGAGGAGGGTCCTGCGCTGGTGCTTGACGCCCCGCAGGCGGCGGACGATCTCCTCCACGCTGAGGTCGTCACGGTTGCGGATCTGGACGGCGAGGACGTCGAGCCGGTCCATCTCACGGCTGCGCAGCCGCGCTTGTTCGGCCTTGGGCTGCAGGCGCAGCGCCCGGTTGAACGACAGATTGGCGGCGCCGGCGCTGTCGAGCTCGAGGAGCTTGGCCACACCGGCGAAGGGCCGGCCCTGATCGCGCAACCGCAGAGCCCGCTCGTCACGGTCGATGTCGTTACTCATCGCTGCTCGACTCACTTCGTTCTCCAGTCCTTCACGAACGGGACGAGGCGCGCGGGAGCGGCCGGAGGGGGGGGTCGGCCCGGGGCGCGTCGTGGACCTGTCCACTCGACGGTGCCGTCGGCCAAGGCGTTGCCTCCTCCTCCACGCTCACACCCTTGCGGGGAGACCCAGGCAACCGAGCAACGACGCACGATCTGCGTGATTCAGTCGTGCACTGGCTCTAGCGTACCACTTGCGGTCACCGATGTCCGCGGGGCCGTAGGCACGGTGCGGCAGAATCGCGACGTGTCCGCATCGCAGCCGACGATCGTGGCGACGAGCATCGGCTTTCAACCCGACGGCGCCGACACGTGGAATTTCCGTCCCGGCCCTGCCTATGCACTGGCGGCGACGCTGGCCGGCGCCGGGCGCCACCCGAGACTGTGCATCATCGGCACCGCCATGGGCGACAACCCGACGTGGTTGTCGGCCACGCACCAGGCGTTCTCGAAGCTCGACATGGTCGTGTCGCACCTGGATCTGTTCCCCATGCCCAACGTCGACGACATCGCCGAGCACCTGTCACGACAGGACCTGATATGGGTCAGTGGGGGGAGCTCGGCCAATCTGTTGGCGTTGTGGCGCGTGCACGGACTGGACACCATCCTGCGGGCGGTCTGGCAGGCGGGGATCGTGCTGATGGGGGTCTCGGCCGGATCGGTCTGCTGGCACGTCGGAGGGACCACCGATTCGTTCGGACTGCCGCTGCGACCGCTGACCGACGGCCTCGGTTTCCTGCCCTACTCCAACAGCCCGCACCACGATGCCGAACCCGGGAGGCGACCACTCATACATCGGCTGGTGGGTAACGGCACCCTCCCGACCGGTTACGCCACCGACAACGGAGCCGGCCTCGTCTATCACGGGACCGACCTGCACGAGTCCATCACCGAGAAGCCGGGGGCGCTGGCCTACGAGATCCGCCGCCACGGCGACACCGCCCGCGAGACGGCCCTTCCCACCCGGACCCTCTGAGACCGCCGCCCACGTCGGTCGCGACGGCGATGCGGGCGCAGTCAGCCGGCCGGTGCGCTCCAGACGTACGTGCCCCAGTTGGTGAGGTAGTCCCGACTCGTCGGGGGGACCATCTCGGTGGCCAGGTAGATGCTGCCGCCGCTGGCCACGCCCATCGAATAGTCCCCCCACCGGCATCCGCCGTAGCTGGGGCCTACGAAGGCCGCGTAGCAGGTGAAGCTGTCCTCCGGCGCCACCCCGGCCGACGCGATCCGCACCGGCCCGCTCGGTCCGTTGGCACCATAAGAGACGTAGGCGGCGCTCGGGAAGCTGCCGGTACCGGAGACGGCGAAGGCCATGAATCCCTTGCCGGCGGCGTCGAGCGCGGTGATCGGATAGAGCACGCTCAGCCCCTGGGGAGAGACGTAGCCCTGATGCACGACGTGGGCGGTGAGCTTCGGGCCCGACTGTTTCGGCTTCAGGATGAACCACGCCGCCGCGTCGCGGCCCCCGGTGGTGGACGTGTTGAGCTCACCGTAGAGGTGACCCTTCAGGTACGACACCTGCATGACGGAGTCGAAGTCCGCCTGTATCTGGCCTTCGGGATCCTGCACAGAGACGCCCAGGGGTCGCGGTCCCGGGGCCTGCTTGGCGTCGAACGGCGCCGAATACGCCTCGCTGGCCACCTCGGTCGCCGACAGGTCGGGGGCGGCGGGCGCCGCCAGCAGCGAGGTGTCGAGGAGTGCGTATACCGCCAGGTGGTTGTCCGAGAGGGTGTTGCCGTTGGACTCGACGAAGTACTCCGTGTTCGGCGCGAACAGCGCACCCTGCGGGGTTTCGCTGGGCGACAGGAGGTAGGGCTGTCCGAAGTAGTCCTGGGTTATCCGGTACCCGAAGGCCACCGGTGGGATCCCCGTCTGGGAGAAGGTTTCGATGAGCTCCTTGGACAGCGCGTAGAGGACCACCCCGTTGTACCCGAAGCCGGCGATGGAGAACTCGTCGGTGGCGATGTAGATCCCGTTGTCGTCGGCGCCGATCTGGTCGTAGTCGCCGAAGCACGGGCAGTTGGCCGTCGAGGCGTCGGTGGTGTCGATGGACCAGATCGAGTACGACCCGGTCGGGTCGGCGGTGTCGCTCACGGCCAGGAACTGGAGACTGGGAGACGTGGACTTGCCGTTCTTGCCCACCGTTCCCACGATGAACTCCTGCAGGAACCACCGCTGCGTGGGCGCGTCGTAGTAGCAGCGGGGGTCGGAGAAGAAGGCCGTCGACGACTGCTTGAAGATGGCGTACGACGGGATGACGGGTAGGAGCTGGATGCCGTCGGGCTGGTAGATGGTGAGGGCGTTGTTGACGAACTCCGTGACATAGCCCCCGCCGGCGCACAGCCCCTGGTCCGGTGGTTCGAGGTCGAGGCCGCCGTTGGCGGCGGCCTGTGACGGGCCGGTCAATCCGTCGAAGCCGCTCTCGCCCCGCACATTCTGGGAGGTGACGGGGAATGCCGTGGCTCCGGGTGTCGCCGCGGCCTTGCCTTTCGGTCGGTGGGCGGCGGCCTGCGGGTCCACGATGTGGCCCCCCGGCGCCGACCGGTTGACCTGCGGGGCGGTGCCCTGAACGGTAGTGGCGACGTGGGTAGCCGTAGCCGGAAGCGTCGAGAGATTGACGGAGCCGATCCGAGTGAGGCTCGGGGTGAACGTGGAGTACGTGACCGGTGAGGCCGCCGCGGCCGGTGCCGACGTGATGGCGGAGACACCGATGGCCATGAGACCCGTAGACGCCGCCACGACGACACCCCACCGAGGTGCGAATCGAGTAGTCCCCCCGGTTGTCCCCACAGTGCCCTCCCTGTCCGCGGGCCCCACGCCACGGGACCCGACCCCATCTGACCGTCACGCTACTGCCGGGGCGGGATTGGGAGCTACTGGTCCAGCGCGGCGAAGGCGCCGATGCGGTGGGCCAGATTGACGGCATGGTCCCCGAGCCGCTCGTAGAAGCGGGCGAGAAGGGTCAGCTGGGCGGCAACCGGCGTGGGCATCGCCTCGGCTGCGATCTCTCGCGTGAGACGTTCGTGCAGGAGATCCATCTCCTCGTCGTCCTCGTCGAGAGCGATACCGCGGGCCGTGCGGTCGGCGTAGGCGTCGGCCGCTGTGCGCCACATGTCCAACGCAACCTCGGTCATGCGCTGGACGATGCCCCGGCAAGTAGGGCTCATGTCGGCACCCAGGTTGCTCACCGCCCTCTGAGCGATGTGTTCGGCGAGATCAGCGCTCCGTTCGAGCTCGGGGAGGATGAGGAGCAGGCCGACAAGATGATGGAGCTCGTCCCGGGAGGTGGTTCCCGAGTCGAGCCGGGTCCAGACAAGCCGGACGACGTCGGCGGTCAGGTCGTCGATGGCCCGGTCTCGGTCGACCACGGCTCGGCCGGCGGAGATGTTGCCACTCAGCAGGGCATCGGTGGCGCCGGCCAGTGCCTCGGCCACCAAGGCGAAGAGGTGACTGATCTGCCTATCGATGGGATCAGGTGCGGCCGGTTCGCTGGGCATGGTTTGTGAAACCCTACTCAAGCCGTCACCCAAAGTTCGCGGAACGTTCACCTCCCGTTCACTTTCAGATTCCCTATCTGTCACATGGGACCACCAGACTCGCCCCAAGAGACGAGCGTGCGGCGGGAGTGGTGTGGTCGATCAGCTGACGAAACTGACGGAGGCGCCGGGGATCAGCCCCGACCCGCCCACGGTGTCGGACCACCGGTCCATCAGCCAGCTGCTGGACGACGCCCCCACGTCCAAGTTCCACCGCCGAGCGGTACTCACGTCGGGCATGGGCTTCTTCACCGACGCCTACGACCTGTTCGTCATCTCGACGGTGGCCGTGCTGGTCAAGTCGCAGTGGCATCTCAGCACCACCAAGGTCAGCATCCTGTCCAGCACCGCCATCCTGGGGGCGTTCTTCGGGGCGCTCATCTTCGGCCGCATCGCCGACGTGATCGGTCGCAGAACCGTCTATGTGGTCGTCGCCTGCGTCATGATCGCCGGGGCGTTGGCCTCCGCCGTCGCCAGCAACCTGGTGTGGCTGGTGGCGGCACGATTCGTCCTCGGTCTCGGCATCGGCGGCGACTATCCGGTGTCGGCCGTGCTCATGAGCGAATACTCCAACCGCGACGACCGTGGCCGCCTCGTCGGCTTGGTCTTCTCCATGCAGGCCGCCGGTTTGATCGTCGGCCCCTTGGTGGGCTTGGCGCTTCTCTCCTCGGGGGTGAACCACGATCTGGTGTGGCGTCTCATGCTCGGTCTCGGGGCCATACCGGCCGCGGCGGTGATCTATCTCCGGACCAAGATGCCCGAGTCGCCGCGTTACCAGGAGCAGGTCCGGGGCGAGTCCGAACAGGCCGCTCGACAACTCGCGGCGTTCTCCGGCGGCGCCATCTCTGCTCCGGCCGAGCCGCGGCACTCCGGAGGTCGGATGGGACTGCGCCAGTTCCTCACCGATCCGCGCATGCTGCGGTTGTTGCTCGGTACTGCGGCAAGCTGGTTCCTGCTCGACTACGCCTTCTACGGCAACACTCTGTCGGTGCCCGCCATCTTGAAGGACGTGGCGCCCACGGCCGGTCTGACAGCCAAACTGGCGTGGACGCTCGGGATCTTCGTGATCTTCGCCTTGCCCGGATACGTCCTCGCCTTCACCAAGATGGACCGGATCGGTCACCGTCGACTGCAGCTCCTGGGCTTCGCCGTGATGGGCTGCGCCTTTCTCGGTCTCGGACTGGTGCCGGCTCTCACCACCACCGTCGTTCCGTTCCTCTTGGTTTTCGGTCTGAGCTACTTCTTCATCCAGTTCGGTCCCAACACCACCACTTTCGTCCTGCCCTCCGAAGTGTTCCCGGTCAGTGTGCGCACGACCGGCCACGGCATCGCCGCCGGCATCGGAAAGCTCGGAGCGTTCATCGGTGTGTTCGTGGTCCCCGTTCTCGACAAGAGCATCGGTCTGCGGGGCATGCTGCTCGTCGCCGCCGGCTCGGCCGGGCTCGGCTACCTGGTTACCCTGGTCCTGCCGGAAACGACCGGGCGGACGCTGGAGAACATCTCCGACGAACACCACGCCGGCACACACGACGTCGACCACCACGCCGACGATCACGGGGGCTGTCCCGACGCTCCCGACGAGCACCCCACCCACGAGCGATTCGCAGAGCCGGCCGTTTCCGGCCACTAAGACTCGGCCCGGCGCGACCGCCGGTCACGCCCCCCGGCTGATCCTCCCCCGCAGCGCCATCATGGCCATCGTCATGCTCACCAGCCCGATACCGGCGACGGCGGCGAGACCCTCCAACAAGGTGTCGACACGCCAGCCGGAGGTGATCAACGACCGCAGGGCGGCGAGGACATAGGTGACCGGGTTGTAGGTGGCGATGGTCGAGAACCACCCGGTGAGTGCCTGCTTGGGGACGACGGCGTCGCTCAGGAAGAACAGGGGGAAGAAGACTACGAAGGTGGCACTGACCGCGGCGGGACTCCCCGTCTTGAGCGCCACTGCGTAGGGGATGCCGGTGAAGACCAACCCCCACAGGGCAGACAAGGCGACGAAGGCGAACACACCGGGTGCCCCGGTGGCGAAGCGCACGCCGACGCCGAAGCCGATGGCCAGGACCGGTATGCACAGCGTGACGATGACGACGACGTCCGCCACCATCAGGCCGAGGAGCAGGGCGATACGGCGCACCGGCGTCATGCACAACCGGTCGAAGTACCCACCTTGGATGTCGGTCACCAGGGTCGGGGCGCGTGACATCCCGGTGACGGCGAAGGCGATGGCCATGGGGACGAGAAAGGCCTTGTAGCTGAAGCCCCCGTGCACCACGGGCCAGGTTCTCGAGCGCCCCCAGGTTGACGGTGTAGAAGAAGGCCGGCACGAGCACGGCGGGCAGCACCGACGCCGGCTCGCGCGGGATCTGACGCAACGCCCGCCCGGCGACGCAGCGGACGTCGCGGAGAAATCCGGTCTCTCTGGCCCTGATGGGTTGCGCCCCACTCGTCCTCATCGGCCCGCTCCGTCTCCCTCGATGTGACCACCCGTCAGCTGCCGGAAGACGTCGTCCAGGGTCGGGGTCCGCACGGTGAGACTCCTCACCTCGAGGCGGGTCCGGCTGAGGGCGACGGCCACGGCGTTGATCGCCGACGAGCTGTCGGACGTGCCGATGGTGATCGTCTGGTTCTCCCGCGAGACTTCGTCGACGACGTCCATCCGCCGCAGGATGTCGAGCGCACCGGGGTCGTCGCCGTAGGACCTCCACCACGATCACGTCCTGTCCGATGGCGTGCTTGAGCACATCGGGCGGGCCCTCGGCCACCAGACGACCCCGGGAGATGATCCCGACCCGGTCGGCCAGTTCGTCGGCCTCCTCCAGGTACTGGGTGGTGAGGAAGATGGTCATCGCCAGTTCGGAATTGAGCCGACGGACCTCCGACCACACGCTGTCGCGGCTGGCCGGGTCCAGTCCCGTGGTGGGCTCGTCGAGGAAGAGGACCTCGGGGTTGTGCATCAGGGCGGCGGCCAGATCGAGCCGGCGCTTCATCCCGCCGGAATAGGTGCCGATGCGCCGGTCGATGGCCCGACCGATGTCCACCAGATCCAGAACGTCGCCGAGTCGGGTCCGGATCTCGGACGATCTCAGCCCGTAGAGCCGTCCCTGGAGGGCGAGCAATTCCCGGCCCGTTTGACGGTCGTCCAGCGCGGCGGACTGGAGGGCCACCCCGATACGGAACCGCACCTCCTGGGGTTCCTCGACGACGTCGTAGCCGGCCACCGCGGCGTGCCCGGCGCTCGGGCGCAGCAGCGTGCACAGCACCCGCAGGAGGGTGGACTTGCCCGCTCCGTTCGGACCCAGGAACCCGTAGATCTCTCCGGCGGCGATGTCCAGGTCAATCCCGTCCACGGCCACCAGTGACCCGAAGCGCCGGACCAGCCCGGTGGTGGCGATGGCCGTCGGGGCCGGATCGGGAGCCGGGCCGGGAGCGAGGGGATCGAATGGGGTCACATACTCGCACACATCTGTCATACCAGTGAGTATTTACTATACTGACGTGTTACGCAAGGCCTATGGCATTCGAACCCCTCACCCCGGAGCGCCGGCGGCAACAGACCCGGGAGTACCTGCTCCAGGCGGCGGCCCAGGTGTTCGCCGAGCGGGGGTTCCACGGCGCGTCGCTCGACGAGGTGGCCGCCGCCGCGGGATTCACCAAGGGGGCCGTGTACTCGAACTTCAAGAACAAAGAGGATCTGTTCCTGGCCTTGCTGGAGGCAGCCCGGGAGCGCGAGATGGACGCCCTCCACGCCACCCTGGAGGCGTCGGACATCCCCCCCGAGGCCCGCCTGCCGGACTTCGTCACCCTGATCCGGGACCAGACCAAGGACCTCGGCGACAACTGGGACATCCTCTACCAGGAGTTCGCCCTCTACGCCATGAGGAATCCGGCCGCCCGGGAGAAGCTGGCGGAGTTCGACGCCGCGTCGATCTCCGAGGTCGCCGACCTGATCAGCGCCGAGCGCGCCCGGGAAGGCTTCGAACCGTTGCCGAACCCCGAGCACCTGGCCAAGATCATCGTGGCCCTCTTCCACGGCATCAACCTGATGCGGGCGTTCGACGGCGGGACGATGGACGAGTCCTTCCTCGAGACGGTGATGTCGTTCCTGGCCCAGGGTCTGATGGCTCCGCCGGGTTCGACGTAGGGCCTTCGCTCGAGTCAGGAATGGACACGAGACCGGTGCCGTCGAACCCCGCCGTGGCGCGCTGTCGGAAGGCCGCAGCTCCCGATGCGGACGCCGTCGCCGCTCTCCACGCCGACAGTTGGAGGCGCCACTACCGCGGCGCATACCTCGACAGCTACCTCGACGGCGACGTGTTCGCCGACCGACTCGAGACATGGAGGGACCGACTCGCCCGTCCACGGTCGGACCACGTCACGGTCGTCGCCGAGGTCGACAACGCCATCGTCGGCTTCGCCCACATCATCTTCGACCGCCACCCCACGTGGGGTGCCCTCCTGGAGAACCTCCACGTCACCCACACCCTGAAGGGCCGCGGGATCGGTACCCGACTCATGGCCGAAGCGGCGTCGGTGGTGCTCGTGTCGTCCCCCGGATCGGGCATGCATCTCACCGTGCTCGCCCAGAACACCGCCGCCCAAGCCTTCTACCGGGCGCGCGGTGGGGTCTGCGTCGAAGAGAGAGTGGGAGGACCGTTTCCCGGTGGGGGAACGGCGCCCGTCTTCTGCTTCGCCTGGCCCGATCCCGCCGTGCTGACCGAGCACTGATCCCGCGTCGCGCCACGGCCTTTGTCCACGGGTACTCCCACGTCGACGAATTTTTCTTGGCCCGCTGATGAACGAGTCGCACCGTCGGTACGTATGAGGGGTGGTAACGGCCGACAGGGGGACCGGCAGTCCGGCGCAGAATATCGCTGGGATCTGGCGCCCCGATACGAGGAGGTGCGCAGTGACGTCCAGTGTCCACACGCGGGAGCGGTATCGAACGGCTACACCGACACGCGCGGCGATGGCCGGGGCCCTGATGGGCAGCCTGATGACGGTGGCCGCCCTGGCCCCCCTCGCCCCCGCATCGGCTCAGACCACAAAGTCGGCCTCGGCCACGGTCGTCCAGGTGGTCACCCGTAGCTCCGGCACGATGACGTTCACGAACATGTTGGCCACCGTCCCGGGTCTCAGCCTCTACGTCGACACCAACTCCACACCGTGCAAGAAGAGTTGCCTCACCGTGTGGCCGCCTCTCTTCATGCCCAAGGGCAAGACCATGCCGCTCGGGGCCGCCGGTCTGGGCACGGTCAAGATGGGCAGGCACCGCCAGGTGACACTGAACGGCAAGCGGCTCTACACGTTCGACAGTGACAGCGGGACGAGTGTCAACGGAGAGAACGTGGGCGGATTCATCGTCGCCCAGGAGCCGTAGTCGACTCTCGAGCCGAACGGATCGCGTCCGGCTCCCTCGCCGGCCGGTCGGGAGTCGAGAAGAGTGGAGGATCCCGGCTCCGGCCGGGGTCCTTCGCGTCCGCCCCCGACGTCCTTCTCGACGTGGACATCCGGATGTCGTCCGGGGTCGTCTCCCCCGGTTGACCCTGCCGCCGGGCGCTGCGACGATGCCAGCGGCGCATGCCGTTGGAACCATCCGTCGGAGGAGGGCTCGTGACCGTCCGCTACGCAGCCAGGACTGCGGAACAGCTCCGCAGTCGGGAGGTGGAGAAGACCTCGGTGGGGGCGTGGTCGACCGTGCTGGTGGCCACCTTCGAGACCGATCCCGCCGTCCTGGCCTCGGTGCTCCCCAAGCCCCTGGAGCCGTCTTCGCGGCCGCTGGCCAAGGCCACCTTCGCCACGGTCGACATCCCCGGGCTCCCGACCTTCGGAGCCGGGAGCTTCTCCGTCCAGTGCACCCACGAGGGCACCGTCGGCTTCTACTGCCTGGTCATGCCCATGAGCACCGAGCAGTCCGTCATCGGTGGGCGCGAGACCTTCGGTGAGCCCAAGAAGATCGGCCAGGTCGCCGTGGACATCGAGGGCGACGCGGTCCACGGGACGATGAACCGGATGGGGGTCACCTTCGCCGAGTTCACCGGGCGCACCACCGAGACGCTGGCGGTGCCCGAGCCCGAGACGCGCACCGACTTCTACTTCAAGGCGCTCCCGGCCCCCGACGGCAAGGGCCTCGACGCCGATCCCGCCCTCGTCTACTGCACCCGCGAGGAGACGGTCCGGTGGGTGAAGGCCTGTGCCGGCGACCTGGTGCTGCGCGAGTCGCGCTTCGACCCGGTGGCCGACCTCCCGGTCCGCTCCCTCGTCGAGGTGACGCTGGGCGAGCGCAACGCCATCCAACGCGGGCGCATCCACTCCACGGTGCCGGCGGAATGGGTCATCCCCTTCATCCACCAGCGCTACGACGATCTCTCGCCCACCGGCGAGGACTAGAGGCGGTTCCACGGTGGACTACGAAGGCAAGGTGGCCGTGGTCACCGGCGGCGCCGGCGGCATCGGTCGGGGACTGGTCCATGCGCTGCTCGCCCGGGGCGCCCACGTGGTGGTGGCCGACGTGGAGGGCCCCGCCCTCTCCTCCGCCGTCGACGAGTTGGCACCTCTCGGGACGGTTCGGGGGATCCGCACCGACGTGGCCGACCCCGACTCGGTCGTGGCGTTGGCCGACGACGTCTACGCCACCGAGGGACGCTGCGATCTTCTCTTCGCCAACGCCGGCGTCACCTCCGGCGGCGGCGGGCTCCCGTGGGAGCAGGAGATCAACGACTGGCGCTGGTGCTTCTCGGTGAACGTCTTCGGCGTGGCCCAGACCGTCCTGACCTTCCTCCCCCGGATGCTCGAGGCGCGCACGCCGGCCTACATCATCGCCACGTCTTCAGGTGACGGCGGCGTGGCCCCGGTGCCCTATGCCAGTGTCTACGCCTCGTCGAAGGCGGCCGTCTCCTGCTTCGTCGAAGCCGTCGCCCACCAGCTCCGCACGGTGGGGGCGCCGGTGGGCGCCCACGTCTTCTATCCCGGCGGCGGGCTCCTCGACACCGGGCTGTGGACGGCGGGACGCAACCGACCGGCCGACCTCGAGCGCATCAGGCCCCGTCCCCCGGCGCCGGGGACGACCTTCGGGGAGTTCAAGGCCCAGCTCGAAGCGGCCGGGCTCCCGGCCGAGGTGGTCGACCTGAACTGGCTGGGCACGAAGGTCCTCGAGGACCTCGACGAGGGCCGCTACATCCTCGGACCCGACGCCACCCGGTTCGCGCCGTTGCTCCACGCCCGGGCCGACGCCATCGGCAAGGGCGAACTCCCTCCGACCCTGCTGCACTGAACCCGGGGCTGCACCCAACCCCTCGCTATACGGGGGTCGGCGGACTGGAGGAGACTGTGGCCATGGAGCCTCGCTACACCGTCATCTCAGCCGACTCGCACTGCGGGGCCGACGTCGTCGACTACCGGCCTTATCTGGCCTCGCGGTTCCACGACGAGTTCGACGCCTGGGCCGCCACGTACGAGGTCCCCTTCGCCGACCTCCTCGCCCCGATCCGCTACCGCAACTGGGACTCCGAGCGACGACTGGCCGAGCACGAGGCCGACGGGATCGTGGCCGAGGTCCTCTTCCCCAACACGGTCCCCCCCTTCTTCGAGGAGGGCAACCTGGTGGCGCTGCCCCCGAACGAGGCCGACTACGAGCGACGGTGGGCCGGCGTCCAGGCCCACAACCGCTGGGTGGCCGACTTCTGTCTCGCACAACCGGGCCGGCGCGCCGGCGTCGTCCAGGTCTTCGTCAACCGCATGGAAGACGCGCTGTCCGAGATCTCCTGGGCGGCCGACCACGTGAACCTCTTCGGCGGCATCCTCCTGCCTTCCATCCCGCCCGGCTCGCCCCTCCCCCCTCTCTACGACCCCCACTACGACCCCCTCTGGCGGCTCTGCGAAGAGCTAGGCGCCGTCATCAACATCCACGCCGGCTCCGGTCTCCCCGAGTACGGCGATCTCGAGGTGGCCCGGGCCATCATGCTGGTGGAGGTGCCCTGGTTCAGCCACCGCCCCCTCTGGCACCTCATCTTCGGCGGCGTCTTCGAACGCTTCCCCCGTCTGAAGGTGGCCCTCACCGAGCAGGGGGTGGCCTGGCTCCCGCGCGGCCTCGAGACCCTCGACTGGTTCTTCGGCCGCATGGACCCCGCCGGCGGGGCGGCCGAGGCCGTCTTCTTCGGCGCCGCGGCGAAGGGCATGTCGATGAAGCCGTCGGAGTACTTCGCCCGCAACATCTGGCTGGGCGCCTCTTACCTGCGCTCGTCCGAGTCGGAGCTCCGGCCCCAGTTCGGCGCCGACCGCGTCATGTGGGGCGACGACTACCCCCACTCCGAGGGGACCTGGCCCTACAGCCGCGAGGCCCTGCGGGTGGCCTTCGCCGGCGAGGACCCCGACGTCGTCCAACGCTGTGTGGGCACCAACGCGGCCGAGCTCTACGGCTTCGACCTCGACGCCTTGGCGCCGTTGGCCGCCGCGGTGGGACCGCTCGTCGACGAGATCGCCGTCCCAATCGCGGCGGGCGACTACCCCACCAAATCGACCTCGAACGCCTTCGACACCACCCAGGTGCTGCGGGCCTGGTAGCGCTGCGCCGGCCGCACCCTCAGGCGTCCCTGGTCACCATCCGCCAGGCACCGAGGACCGTCCAGCCCACCAGCCAGGCGACGACGACACAGACGGCGACGGTGCGCGACTCCGGCAACAGCCGCATGGCTCCCCCCGGTCCTCCGCCCCCGCCCCCACCGCCGAAGACCAAGGGGAGACCGGCCGGTTCCAGATGGGCGGTGGCCAGGCCCACCAACCCGCGCTGCGCGTTCAGCAGGTGGGGGATGAGGTGGGTGGACATGAGCGGCGTGAGGATGACCTCGAGCACGATCATCAGGATCACCGCCACCGTTCTCTGACCGATAAGCGATCCGAGCCCGAGCCCCACGATGAATCCGATGGTGGTTTCGAGCCCGAGCCACAACCCGGACCTGATCATCAGCGACGTCGACGGATACAGGAAGATGGCGCGGTAGCCGGCGTAGCCCTGCTTGGCGACAGTGATGGCCGCCGCCTTGAGCGCCGCCGATGTGGGCTGGGCGGCCGCCCCGGGGGCGGGGAGCCCTTCACCGACACGCCGGGGCCGACGGGACCGTTCGGACCGCATTGCACACTGGCGAGCACGTTGCCGACAGCGGGGTCGCTGCCTTGGTAGGGCAGGGCGCAAATGGTCTCGTGGGGATGGGCGCCGGCCCAATTCTCGAAGCCGCTGAGCGACAGGCCAGCCGGCACGGTCAGCACCGTCGTAGCTGATGGTCGTGGGGGCGGCGAAGACACACACGGCGCACACGATGGTGAAGCCGATGGCCAGCATCGTCCACACGACGGCCAACCCGGCCGGGATCCGGGCCAGGTACAGCGCCAGGCGGGACCGGCCCGTCACCACCAGGTGCCGGAACATCCCGTCGGTGAGGTCGGACGACCCGGCCGTGGCCCCGAGCGTGGCGGCCACGATGAAACCGAACACGTACATCACGCCGGCCACCATGTTGGTGTAGATGTCGTAGCCGCCGGCCGGCCCGTAGGAATGGGGGGCGATGGCGTGACTCAGCAACCGGACGATGAGGAAGACGCTCGGAATGCCGATGTTCACCACCATCAGGGCGATCATCAGGCCGCGCCGTTTACGCAGCTCCATGAGCCTGGTGGTGATCATCGCACCGGTGGGGATCCACGATCCCCGGTGGTCGCGCTGTGCCGGTGACGTCGGCGCCGGGGACGGAGACGGGCGGTCGAGGACGGTCGTCATTCGTCGGCCCCCAGTCGGCTGGTGACGGACAGGAACCACGATTCGAGCGAAGCTTGGACCTCCTGGAGCCGGTACACCGAGATCCCCCCTTCGACGAGGACACGGTTGACTTCGGCGACGACATCGCGCGGAGTCCCCGCCGGCAGGGTGACGCCCAGCCCCTCGTGCCCGATGCTCGATGCCGGCTCCGATGGTGGTGGCCTCGAGCAGCGTCCGGGCCCGCTCGGGATCCGAGCATTCGACCTGTAGCTCGAGCGACGCTCCGGCCAGCAGTTCGGCGATCGGGCCCTGGCGGATGATGTTGCCACGGTCCACGATGGCCACCGCATCACAGGTGCGCTCCACCTCGTCGAGCAGGTGTGATGACAGCACCACGGTGCGGCCCTCGGCCACCAGCGAGAGGATCATGTCGCGCATCTCGTGCATGCCGGCCGGGTCGAGCCCGTTCATGGGCTCGTCCAGGATCAGCAGCTGCGGGTCCCCGATGAGGCAGGCGGCCACGCCCAGGCGTTGGCGCATGCCCATGGAGTACTTCGACACCTTGTCGTCGGCCCGGTGGAGGATGCCGACGCGCTCGAGTGACGGGCCGATCCGGTCCCGGGCCGCCGGTTCGCGCGCCGCCGCCAGGATCTGGAGGTTCTGGCGCCCGGTCAGGTGACCGTGGAACCGCGGCTCGTCCACGATGGCCCCCACCCGGGCCAGCGCGGCGGCGCGATGGCGGGGGACGTCGTAGCCGAGCAGCGACATGGTGCCGGCGTCGGCGTGGGTCAGACCCAGCAGCACCCGGATGAGCGTCGTCTTGCCGGCGCCGTTCGGACCGAGGTAGCCGAAGGCGCATCCCCGGGGGACGAGGAGCTCCACGCCGTTCACGGCCGACGTTCTCCCCGAACCGCTTGGTCAGCCCGTGGGTCTCCACGGCCCACTCGCTCTCGACCGCCCGCGGGGCGGAGACGCCTGTGAGCGTGTCCGTGCTCACCCGATGCCTCCATCGACTCCGGTTGCGCATGAACCCACGTTCGTGGCCTCCGTCATATGCGACGTCTCCTCATTGTCCGTCTCTGCGACGGTATCGGTCGGCGCTATCGGGTATCGACGGGGCCGTGTCGTAACGAGGTTCGCGCCGACACGGCTCGGAGTCGTCCACCCATGGTCTTTTTCTCGAGTACCGCTGGGGATGTAGTGGGCACGACGTTGTGACCCCGTCGTGTACATCTCAAGGAGTACGCGAAGTACTCCCGCCGGGACGACGACGAGGCTGCGGTCGGTCTGTAGGCTCAATGACGTGGGCGGATCGGACAAAACTGAGCAACCTCCCCGGCCTCCCTTTCTCCATCGCGTGTCCCCCAGGCAGCTGCAGATCATCGATCTGGTCCTCGGCATCCTTCTTCTCCTGATCGGGGCGCACACCGCTCGACCCGTCCCGATAAGCGGACCCGGACCGGGCCCGAACCATCCGACCGTCGTGATATTTCTCTCCGCCCTCGTGGCCGGCCTCGCTCTCGCCATGCGCCGTCGGAAACCGCTGACGGCGCTCACCTTCATCGCCGTGTGCATCTCGGTGAGCGCCGGGTTCGGTGCGAGCCCGTTTCTCGATCCCTTCGTGGCCATCCCCATGTACCAGGTGGCTTCGAGCTACGAACGCCGTCGGTCCCTGCCGGCGCTCGTCGTCATCATCGCCCTGTTCCTCAGTGCCTCGGTGGTCCACTCCGTCGCGTCTCATAACGCCCAGTTGGAAACTCTCGGCCTCGTCTTCGTCGTGGCCGCGTGGTTCGTGGGCGACAGCGTCCGGGCGCGGCGGACCTACGTCGCCGGGTTGGCGGAGCAGGCCGCCCAGCGTCAACGCGAGACGGAGGAACGCGCCCAGCGCTCGGTGGCCGAAGAGCGTCTCCAGATCGCCCGCGAACTCCACGATGTCGTGGCCCACAGCCTGAGTGTCATCGCCGTCCAGTCGGGGGTGGGGCGTCACGTGATCGACACGCAACCGGCCGACGCCAAGAGGGCTCTGGCCGCCGTGGAGGCCACCAGTCGCTCCGCTCTGGACGAGTTGCGGCGCATGCTCGGTGTTCTCCGACGAGACGACGGTCAACCGGCAGCTCTGGCCCCGGCGCCCGGCGTGGGCGCCCTCGACCCCTTGATGCAGCAGGTCCGGACGGCCGGCTATTCCGTCGATCTCGACATTCGCAGTACCGCCGTCCGCACGCTGTCGCCCGGCGTCGAGCAGTCCATATACCGGATCATCCAGGAGGCTCTCACCAATGTGGTGAAGCACGCCGGGCCGGCGCGGGTACACGTCGAGATCCGCGACGACGGCGACGCACTGGTCATCGAAGTGAATGACGACGGTCGCGGCGTCTCCCACCTGGCGACCGAGGCCCCGGACGCCGACGGCACCCGGGCCCACCACGGCATCGTCGGGATGCGTGAGCGCGTAGCCCTCTACCACGGGTCGCTGTCGGTGGGACCGCGCCCCGACGGCGGGTTCCGGGTGTCCGCCCGCCTCCCGTTCGACGCCCTGGCCGCGTCGTGATCCGGGTCGTCGTCGTCGACGATCAGGCCCTCGTCCGCGCCGGCTTCCGAGTCCTGGTCGACTCCTCCCCCGGCCTCGAGGTCGTCGGTGAGGCAGCCGACGGGGCCGACGCCGTCCGGGTCGTGCGGGCGACCGAGCCCGACGTCGTGCTCATGGACATCCGCATGCCGGAGATGGACGGGATCGAGGCCACCCGGCAGATCGTCGAGGCCCGCCGGGACGACAAGGCCCGCGTCCTCATCCTCACCACGTTCGAGCTCGACGAGTACGTCTACGACGCCCTGCGGGCGGGCGCCAGCGGATTTCTCCTGAAGGACACCCCACCGGAGGACCTCCTCGACGCCATCGCCGTCATCGCCCGGGGTGACGCCCTTCTCGCCCCCAGTGTGACGAGGACGCTCATCGCCGAGTTCGCCTCCCGTTCGGCATCGTCTCCGGCGGACACCGACCTGCTCCGGTCCCTCACCCCCCGGGAAAGAGAGGTCTTGGTCCTCGTGGCCCGGGGGCGAAGCAACGCCGAGATTGCCGACGAGCTCCACATGAGCGCGGCCACGGCCAAGACCCACGTCAGCCGGATCCTGAGCAAGCTCTGCGCCCGTGACCGCTCCCAGCTCGTCGTGATCGCCTACGAGTCGGGCCTGGCTACGGCGCGGTGACGACGACCGCCTGATCCGTTCTCGACCTCCGCGGTGACCGGGTGTGTCAGCCGTAGCGCCAGCCGCGCGCCGGCTCCATCCCCGTCGGCCACTCCATGCACTGGACGTCGAACCAGATGGGCAGCAGGTGCTTGACGTAGAAGGCGTGGATGGTGAGGTCGGGACCGACGACGAGATCCTCGTACTCCTTGATCCGCAGCCGGTCATCGGTCTCCTGGAACTTCCGGCACTGCGCCAGGACCGCATCGACCTCCGGGCGGGTCTGCATGAGGAGTCCGAGATGGTCGTACCCCGGTGACGACATCGGCTCGTCGCCCTCGGCCAGCAGGATGAACTGCCCGTCGTCGGGTTGCAGGAGATGGCACGACTGGCCGACCACCTCGGTGTCGAGGGCGTTCCAGCCGAGGACATCGCAGTAGAAGGTGTCCACGTCGGCCCGGAATTCCTTGGTCAGGGTCCCCCGCGGGAATGACAGCTCCATGTGGTTGAACCGCATCGTGGCCATCGAGTCCTCCTTGGCTCAGACCTTTTCTACTGCCGTTCGGCCTCCGGCGCCTCGGCACGGCGCGGTCACGAGCACTTCCTCTCGTCGACGGTCGCCTCGTCCCGGTCCATGAGGTCGACGGTCACAACGGGGTCGCGGGCGAACTCGGGCCCATGGACCCAGGCCCGCACCGGCGGGAAGAACGGCTGACCGTTGGTGGCCCGGACCGCCGCCTGGGCCGGCGCCGGCTCCGTCACCGGCTGGGCCACCGGCTCAGCCACCCTCACCGTCGTCCGCCGCATGATGAGGACGACGACCCCCAGACCGAGGGCCAGGAAGACGGCCGACCCCCGCAGCGACGTGGCGATGGCCAGGGCCAAGGCGTGGTGGGCCTGGAGCTGCGCCGTGGCGCCGACGGGATGGTGGGCGGCGGCGCGGCCGGCGGCGGCGAAGACGGTCACGAGGATCCCCAGCCCGAGCGAGCCCCCGAGCTGTTGGGCCACGTTGGTCAGCCCCGAGGCGGCCCCGGCGTCCTCGGGCTCCACTCCGGACACGCCGGCGGTGGTGAGCGGGGTGAGGGCGGTACCGATCCCGAGTCCGAGCAGGAGCATGGGGAGGGCGATCTGGGGGAAGTAGGCCGAGTCCGCCGTGATCCGGCTGAGCCAGGCCATCCCCACCACGGCCACGAAGACGCCGGCGATGAGCAGACGGGTGTTCCCGATCCGGGAGGCGAGGCGCGGGGCCGTGCGGGCCGCCGCGAACATCACCGCCGTCACGGGGAGGAAGGCGAGTCCGGCGTCGAGGGCGCTCAGGCCCCGGACCCCCTGGAGGAACTGGGTCAGGAAGAAGAACATGGCGAACATCCCGCTCACGAGGAGCATTCGCGCCGCGTAGGCGCCGGAGCGCTGGCGGCTGGCGAAGAGGTGCAGCGGGCATGATCGGCTGTTCGGCCCGGATCTCGGTGAGGACGAAGGCGCCGAGGAGGGCGACGCCGGCGACGAAGGAGGCCACGGTGATCCGGCTCCCCCATCCGGCCGAGGCGGCCCGGACGAACCCGTAGACGAGGGCGGTCATCCCCAACGTCGAGGTGGCCGCGCCGGTCAGGTCGAAGTGCCCGTGGCGTGGCTCGGACTCGGGCAGGTAGCGCGGCGCCAGGAAGATCAGCGCCGCGCCGATGGGGACGTTGATGAACAGCCCCCAGCGCCAGGACACCCAGCTGGTCAGCATCCCCCCGAGGACGAGCCCGACGCTGCCGCCCCCGCCGGCCACGGCGCTGTAGGCCCCGATGGCCCGGGCCCGCTCGGGGCCCTCGCGGAAGCTGATCTGCAGCAGGGCCAGGGTCGACGGTGCGGCCACGGCGGCGCCGACGCCCTGGACGGCCCGGGCCAGCAGCAGCCACGAGGCCGACTGGGCCAGGCCCCCGGCCAGCGAAGCCAGGGTGAACACGGCGATCCCGGCCATGAAGACGCGGCGGCGGCCCAGGATGTCGCCGGCCCGGGCGCCGAGGAGGAGAAATCCCCCGAAGGTGAGCGCGTAGGCGTTCTGGACCCAGGAGAGCCCGGTGGACGAGAAGCCGAGGGCCCGGTGGATCTTGGGCAGGGCGGTGATGACGATGGTGGCGTCGAGGATGATCATCAGGTAGGTGGCCAGGATGATGGCCAGGACGAGCGACGGGTTCGGGGCGCGTCGCCCGGCCGGGGCGGTGACCGGTGCGGGGGCGCGTGCGACCAGGGTGGAGGACATAGGGAGAAACTCCGTTCGGCAGGCAGACAAGACGCTGAAAAGGAGGTATCCTCCGGAAAGAACAGGAGGGCCTCTCCGGTTAGTATACGGAGGTAGCCTCCGTTTTGCAACCGAAGTAGGAGAAAAGCCGATGACCAGCGCCGAGACCGTTCCCGAGGTCGTCGCTCCCCTCCGCCCGATGCGGGCCGATGCCCGCCGGAATTATGAGAAGCTCATCGCCGCCGGCCGCGCCGCGTTCACCGAGGACGGCTCGTCCGCCTCGTTGGAGGAGATCGCCCGGCGGGCCGGGGTCGGGATCGGCACCCTCTACCGGCACTTCCCGTCCCGCCAGGCCCTGCTCGAGGCCGTCTACGTCGAGGAGGTCGAGGCCCTGTGCCGGTCGGCCGAGGACCTGCGCGACCGGGAACCGTGGGACGCACTGGTGGCGTGGCTGCACCGGTTCGTCGACTACTTCGGCACCAAGGAGGCGCTGCGCGAGGAGTTGTTCGCCTACATCGACCACGACGCCGACGTCTTCCAGCAGTGCCACAAATTGTTCTACGGGGCCGGAGAACCGCTGTTGGGGCGCGCCCAGGAGGCACGCGTGGTGCGCGGGGACACCGACATCACCGACGTCGTGCGGATGGTGGCGGGGATCGCCAAGATGCCGTCGGCCACGCCCGAGCAGATCGAGCGCGTCCTCGACATGGCCCTCGACGGTCTGCGCTACCGACCACCGGCCGTCGACGGGTAGAGCGGTCAGCCGGCGCGGTCGTCCACGACGGCACCGTCTCTCAACCTGAGGTGGCGCGTGGCGTGCTGGGCCACTTCCGGATCGTGGGTGGCGATGATGACGGTCACGCCGTCACGCTGGAGCTCGGTGAGGATGCCCATCACCTCGCCCGCACTCTCGGAGTCCAGGTTCCCCGTCGGCTCGTCGGCCACGATCACCTCCGGCTGATTGGCCAGGGCCCGGGCGATGGCGACCCGCTGCTGTTCACCGCCCGACAGCCGGGAGGGCAGGTGCTCGAGGCGGTGCCCGAGCCCGACCCGGGTGAGGAGCTCTCTCGCCCGCGCCTCGCGGTCCGCCTTGGCCGGATGGTGCGGCGCCATGGCCAGGGCCACGTTCTCCGAGGCGCTCAGGGTGGGGATGAGGTTGAACTGCTGGAAGACGAATCCGATGCGCGTGCTGCGGATCTCGGTCAGGGCGCCGTCGCCGGCCGAGCCGAGCTCCTGGCCGTCCATCTGGACGGTGCCGGCCGTGGGCGTGTCGAGGGCCCCGAGCAACTGCAGCAGCGTGCTCTTGCCCGAGCCACTCGGACCTTCGATGCAGACGAACTCGCCGCCGGCGATGTCGAGGTTCACCCCCCGCAGGGCCACCACCTCGGCCGCACCCTTCATGTACCGGCGCTCCACTCCCTGCAGGTGGTAGAGCGGCGGGCGGTCGACCGAGGTCGCGGTCGTGTCCCTGTCCGGGGTCATCCGAGGTCCCGCAGGGCCGAGGTCGGCGCCAGCCGGGCGGCGCGCCAGGCGCCGGCCAGACCGGCCAACAGGGCGCCGACGATGGCGATCACGGCGGCGACGACCACCGTCAACACCGAGATCGACGTGTGCAGCTGGATGGACTTCGTGGCCGACGCCGCCGCCGTGGCGCTGTGGAGGAGCCCGCTCGCCGACGAGGCCCCGACCACCGCCCCGGCCACGGTGTACGACAACGTCGGGCCGAAGGCGTTCACCGCCGCGCAGACACCGAGGCCGACGACCACACCGATGGCGGCACCGACGAGACCGATCCCGAGCATCTCGGCCAGGATCTGGTTGACGACGCGGCCCCGCGACCAGCCGATGGCCCGCAGCGTCCCGATCTCACGGACCCGCTTGGCGATGCTCGACAAGGTCAGCAGGGCGGCGATGAGGAGGGCGGCGATGAGGATGATGATCCCGAGGGCGACGCCGAGGTCCGAGGCCAGCTTCTTGGCGTTCGACAGGCTGCCGTTGACCTGACCGGCCAGCTGCTTGGAGGTGAGGATGGTGGCGCCGGGGAGCTCTTTCTTGATCGCCGCCGCCACCGTGTTCACGTCGGTGGACTTGGCCACCTTGACGAGCACCTCGTTGATCCGGGCCGGCTGGGAGGACGCCGCCTGCATGGTGGCGAGGTCGAAGTAGATGTCCGAGACGTCCCCGGTCAGGGTGGGGTTCACCAGTCCGACGACCGTGTAGCCCGTCTTGTTGACCGTCCAGGTCTGCCCGACCTTGATGCCGTTGGAGCTGGCGTAGGCGGTCGAGACCAGGATCTCGTCGGCCGGGGTGGAGGTGAACCACGTCCCCGAGACGAGCTGTGCCTTGGTGATGAGTCCCGAGTTCGGGTTCGAGGGGTCGACGCCGGCCACCGTGTAGCCGGTGGTCTTGGTATTGGTGGCGGGCGGGTTGAGCACCCGGGTGATGGTCTGCTGGGGCACGACGACCTGGGCTTCGTACTGCTGGTAGCTGGCCGGGAGGCACTTGGTGAACGCGGCGCCGAATCCGCCTCCTCCCCCACCACCGAAGACACGGGGACCGCCTCCGGTGCCTCCGGTGCCGCCGGTGCCACCGGTGCCTCCGGTGCCGCCGGCGCCCGGCGACGGGGCGGTGAACTGCCCGCTGGCCTGGAGACAGGCCCGGACCGCCGCCTGCTGAGCGGCGGTGAGCGGCGGGGGCCGCACGGCCTGGTTGATCGTCTGTCCGCCGGTCGTCACGGTGTCGGTGATGCTCGGCACGGTGCCGGTCTCGTGCAGCGCCTGGAGCGAGAGCGCCGGCACGGCGGCCGTGACGCCCTTCAGTTTGGCCACGTCGGCCACGGCCTTCTGGGGGAAGGTGATGAGCGTCCCGTTCACGAAGAAGTCGTTGCTGTACTGGGTCCCGGCGGGGCCGAGCTTGGACAGGTCGGTGAGGATCGACGAGTTGTTACCGGCCAGCGCCGTGCGGTCCGAGGTGTTGGCGCTCGTACCGGCACCGCCGGCGAAGAACCCGCCCCCACCGTTGGCGCCCCGGCCACCGAAGCCGCCCGGGGCGACGGTGGTCGTGGTGGTCGCCGTCGACGACGTGTCGGCCGCGCCGACCGTGCGTTCGACGACGATGTCGGTGCCCACCGACGACAGCGGGGACAGGACCTGGCTCTGGGCGTTCGAGAGCCCGTTCGACACGCCCACGATCCCCATGACGAGGCCCACGCCGGCCGCCAGACCGAGGGCGGTGACCAGGGTACGGCTCCAGCGCCGCCGTAGCTCGTGCCAGACGTAGCCCAGCGAGACCATCCCCACCTCTCTTCCGCGTGTGCCCGCCCCGGCAGTACAGACGGGTGCACCGCATCATTGACAGCTATTGCTGTCAACTGCCTGTGAGGATTCACTGAATACTCTGAGAGATGCGCCCAGAGAGGTGCCCAGAGGCGCGCCCAGAGATGCGCCCAGAGGCGCGACGGGATCCGCCGGCGGTAACCGACGTCAGCGCGTGGGGGTGATCCCGTACTCGGCCAGCCACCACTTGGCCGACGCCGCCGCATCGGGGTCGGCCAGAAGTGACGGGTCCTGGCCCAGGTCCTGCGGCGTGGGGCCGATGCGCTCGGCGATGGGCCGGAGCGCCTCGAGGTCGAACCCGTAGACGATCGACGCCGTGCCGCCGAGGAGCTGCCTGGTCTCCTCCACCGGGACGGCGCAGAAGTCGGTCTTCAACTTGGCCGCGGTGTGGGGCCAGGACCCCTCGGGGTGCGGGTAGTCGGTCCCCCACATCACCGCGTCGAGACCGAGGACGTGTCGGCGGCGGATCTCCTCCTTCGACATCGTGGAGGCGCCGACGAAGAGGTTGGTGCCGAAGTACTCCGACGGGAGCTTGGAGATCTTCCCCTCGAGGAGAGCCGCCATCTTCTTGGTGGTGTGGCCCCCGCCCATGTACTGGTCCCACTTCCACTTGGAGTCGGCGATCCAGTAGGCGGCCGCCTCGGTGACGACGAACATGAGGTCGGGGTGGCGTTCGAAGGCGCCGGAGAACAGCAGGTGCCACGACGGTCGGGCCGCCCACCAGACGACCTCGGCCAGATAGATGCCGAGGTGTCCGTTGTAGTCCTCCTGGGGAGCCTCCCCGGAGTGGGTGTGGACGGGCAGGTGGGCCGCCGCGCAGGCGGCCCAGAAGGGTTCGTAGACCTCGGACGAGTACGGCGGCCGGTCGCGCCACATGGTCGGGATCATCACGCCGCGGATGCCGGGCTGGTCGGCCGCCCACTGTGCCTCTTCGACGGCCCGGACCGGGTCGTGGCAGAGAGGGATGAGGGCGATCCCGGCCCGGCGGTCGGGGCTCGACGAGCAGAGCTCGGCCAGGAAGCGGTTGTGGGCCCGGGCCCCGGCGAAGGCCCGGTCGGGATCGGTGATCTCGCCCGCCGCCAGCCCGGCGTTGAACGGCGGCGAACCCATCCCGGTGATGGCGTCGGCGTCGGCGAAGAGGACGTCGGCCGAGACGCCGTCCTGGTCGAGCTCCTTGTCGCGCACGGCGGAGTCGTAGGCGCCGCGCAGACCCTCCTCGTTGGAGGTCTCCCACCCCATGATGTACTCGAAATTCGTCTCGAGCTTCTCGGCGCGCTCCGCTTCCTTCTGGGCCACCCAGTCGTCGAAGAGGCGGTGGAAGCGGGCCTCCAGATAGGGCCGGTAGTCGGCCAGCGGGAGACCGCAGTGGCCGTCGGCGGAGATGATCACGTAGCGCTCGGACATCGCGGCCCCCTTGGTGGACATCCAGCTTACGCGAGGTCTAGATCGGGGAGCCCGGTGCCACCTTGGGCCAGTCGAGGACCCGCTCGGCCACCAAGGCCAGATCGAGAAGGAGAGGCTCGCGGTGATGGCCGGCCAGGACCTGGAGGCCGACGGGGAGCCCGTCGACCGAGCCGGCGGGGATGCTCACGGCCGGCGAGCCGTTCATGTTGGACGGCGCCGTGAGCGCGGCGTTGTTCATGATGGCGCGGGAGAAGCCGATCTCGTGGATCAGATCGGCGCCGGGGATGGTCGACGGAGGCGGACCCTCGGCGGCGAAGGCGACGTCGGGATTGGTCGACGTCATGACGAAGTCGGCCGCCGCGAAGAGGTCGGCCATGGCCTCGTTCAGTTGGCGGCGGTAGGACTCGATGGAGGCGGCGCGTTCGAGGTTGAAGCGCTCCCGGGCGGACTCGAGACCCATGCGCATCTCGGGGGAGAGGTCGGCGATGCGGTCGGGATAGGCCGCCCCCAGGGTGACGATGAAGCTCACCTGTCCGGCCATGGACCACTGACCGCGAAGCGCCGGGAGCTCCGGTCGGAGGTCGACGATCTTCAGTCCGACCGCCGACGCCAGCGTCTGCGCGGCGCCGGCGACGACGTCGGCCACCTCGGCGCGCACCCGGGCCGTGCCCAGGTCGGGGACGATGACGGCGGTCATGCCGGCGAGGTCGTGGGTCCCGAGGGCCGCCTCCCACCCGCCGACGGCGGGAAGGCTCAGAGGGTCGCGCTGGTCGAAGCCGTTGCAGACGTCGAAGAAACGGGCCGTGTCACGGACCGATCGGGTGAGGCAGCCGAGGACGGCGGTGAGGGGCTCGATGCCCGCCGAGGGGCCCTTCGGGATCCGGCCGTAGGTGGCCTTCAGGCCGAAGAGTCCGCAGAAGCCGGCCGGGATGCGGATCGAGCCGCCGCCGTCGGACCCGGTGGCGATGGGAAAGAGGCCACCGGCGACGGCCGCCGCGGTTCCCCCCGAGGAGCCACCCGGTGTGCGGGAGAGGTCCCAAGGGTTGCGGGTGGTCCCGTGGAGCTCGGTGGACGTGCAGTTGATGCCGCCGAACTCCGACGCCGTGGTCTGGGCGGCGAGCACCGCCCCGGCGGCGCGGAGCCGGACGATGGACGTGTGGTCGCGCGGGGCGATCCGGTCGCGGAAGATGACGGAGGCCTCGGTGTAGGGCCAGCCGGCCACCTGCTCGAGCTCCTTCACCCCGAAGGGGACGCCGCCGAAGGGAAGGCTGACGTCGGCCGCCGCCGCCGCCTGGCGGGCCCGGTCGAAGTCGGTGTGGCTGAAGGCGTTCAACGAGGAGGAGCCGACGGCGTCGATGGAGGCGTCGAGGGCCTCGAGGGGGGAGATGGTCTTGGCCCGGAAGGCGTCGACCAGGCTGATGGCGTCGTCGAACCAGGGGGTCGTCACTGCGGTCGACGGTAACATCGGACGGGTCGGATCGCGAGGGGGAACGGTTGGAGCTTTCCTATGTCTCGGGCATCTCGGACGCGCCGCTCTCGGGAGAGACGATCGGGCGGCTTCTGAGGCGGCGGGTGGAGGCCAGCGGCGACCGGCTGGCCCTCGTCAGCCGCCATCAGGGCCTGCGGCTGACCTGGTCGGAGCTGGGCGACCGGGCCACGGCGGTGGCCCGGGGGCTGATCGCCCTCGGGGTCGAGCCCGGCGACCGGGTGGGGATCTGGTCCCCGGCGAGAAGCGAATGGACCGAGCTCCAACTGGGCAGCGCCATGGTGGGCGCCGTCCTGGTCAACATCAACCCCGCCTATCTCTCGGGCGAGCTGTCCTACGCGCTGTCGAAGGTGGGGGTGCGAGTGCTGGCCGCCGTGGCCGGTTTCCGCGACGCCGACTACTTCGCCATGGTGAAGGACGTCCGGGGGGCGTGCCCGTCGCTCGAGCGGGTGATCGCCATCGGGACCGACGGCCCCGTCGTCGGCGGGGTCGACTCCGATATGACCTGGCGGGAGCTGCTCGACGCCGGTGAGGGTGTCGACGTCGGTGAGGTCGAGGCTCGGGAAGAGCGCTGCGACTGCGACGACCCCATCAACATCCAGTTCACCAGTGGCACCACCGGGCGGCCGAAGGGGGCGACGCTCACCCACCACAACGTCGTCAACAACGGCGCCATCATCGGCCGGCAGCTGCGGTACACCGAGGACGACGCCGTCTGCATCCCCGTGCCGCTCTACCACTGCTTCGGGATGGGGATCGGCAACCTCGGGTGCATGGCCAGCGGCGCCACCATCGTCTACCCCGCCGAGGCCTTCGACCCGCTGGCCACGCTGGAAGCGCTGGCCGAGGAGCGGTGCACGAGCATCTACGGGGTGCCGACGATGTTCATCGCCATGCTCGGCCATCCCCGCTTCGGTGAGTTCGACCTGAGCGCACTGCGGACGGGGATCATGGCCGGGGCGCCGTGCCCCATCGAGATCATGAAGCGGGTGGTCGACGAGATGCACGCGTCGGCCATGACCATCGCCTACGGGATGACCGAGACCGCCCCGGCCTCGACGCTCACCCGGATCGACGATCCCCTCGAGGTCCGGGTGTCGACGGTCGGATCGGCGCTCCCCCACACCGAGATCAAGATCGCCGACGCCGGAAACGGGGAGGTCGTGGCGCGCGGCGAGACGGGTGAGATCTGCGCCCGGGGCTACCTGGTGATGTCGGGCTACTGGGGCGATACCGACGCCACCGACGCGGCGGTCGTCGACGGGTGGATGCACACGGGGGATCTGGGGACGATGGACGCCGACGGGAACGTCAGCGTGGTCGGCCGGCTGACCGACATGGTGATCCGGGGGGGCGAGAACATCTACCCCCGGGAGATCGAGGAATTGCTCTTCACCCACCCCGGCGTGGCCTCGGCCCAGGTCGTCGGCATCCCCGACGAGCGGTTCGGCGAGGAGCTGGCCGCCTTCCTGATCGCCGCACCCGGCCACGAGGTGGACGCCGAGGAGATCCGTGACTTCTGTCGCCAGCGCCTGGCCCGGTTCAAGGTGCCGCGCCACGTCTTCACCGTCGAGGAGTTCCCCATGACGGTCACGGGCAAGATCCAGAAGTTCGTCCTGCGCCGACAGGCGGTCACCGCGCTGGACCTCGAGTGACCGAGCGACCGTGACCGACCCCGAGCGACCGTGACCAACCCGGACCTCTTCCTGCCCGACCCCGCCCCCCGAATGGTGCGGGTGTCGGTCATCTCCGTCGACGACCACGTGGTGGAACCACCGGGGACGTTCGAAGGCCGGTTGCCGGCCCGGTTGGCGGCGCGGGCCCCGCGGGTGGTCGAGACGCCCGAGGGACATCAGGTGTGGGAGTTCGAGTCGCAGCGCTTCACCCAGGTGGGGATGAACGCGGTGGCCGGACGGCGACCGGAGACCTACAGCCTGGAGCCCTTCCGCTTCGACCAGATGCGACCGGGCTGTTACGACATCGACGCCCGGGTGAAGGACATGGACATCAACGGGGTGTGGGCGTCAGTCAACTTCCCGTCCCAGATCACGGGCTTCTGCGGACGGGTCTTCTCCGCCGCCGCCGACCGCGACCTCGGCATCGCCTGCACGCGGGCGTGGAACGACTGGCTCTTCGAGGAGTGGTACGAGCGGCACCCCGACCGGATCGTCCCCCTCGGGATCACCTATCTCTCCGACCCGGTGGAGGCGGTGGCCGAGATCCGGCGCAACGCCGAGCGCGGCTTCACCTCGGTCACCCTCCCGGAGCGGCCGCACGAGATCGGGCTGCCGTCGCTGTGGGACGGGGGGCACTGGGACCCGATCATGGAGGCGATCGTCGAGACCGACACCGTGGTGTCGCTGCACGTGGGGAGCTCCGGAATGCCGAAGGCTCCCCCCGGGGCACCGGTGCTCCAGCTGGGGGCCACCTTGTTCGGTCAGCAGTCCCTGCAGGCGTGCGCCGAGTGGCTGTGGTCGGGCTACCCGATGCGCCACCCGGGGCTCAAGATCGCCATGAGCGAAGGCGGGATCGGGTGGGTGGCCATGCTGCTCGACCGGCTCGACAACATGGTCGACCGCTCCGGGTACGGGCTGGGCTGGGAGCTGCGACCGTCGGAGGTGCTCCAGCGGAACTTCTGGTTCTGCACGATCGACGACCCCTCGACCATCGACACCCGCCACCGGATCGGGATCGGGAACATCATGGTCGAGGTCGACTACCCCCACGGCGACAGCACGTGGCCCGACACCCAGAACGTGATCGAGAAGTGCTGGGGCCACCTTCCCCCGGCCGAGCTGCGCGCCCTGTGCAGCGAGAACGCCGCGGCTCTGTACCGCCACCCGTTGCCCGATCCGGTCCTGCCCGCCGGATGACAACGCAGTGCCGGAGGACAACACAGTGAGGAGACACCGATGGAGTTCACGCCCACGGCCGAGAAGCTGATCCCCGACCTGTCACCGCGCGAGGAGCTGGTGGTGCTGGCCCGGACCCTGTGGAACGAGGGCTACAACGACCATCTGGCCGGCCACATCACCGTGGACCTGGGCGACGGGACGCTGTTGTGCAACCCGTGGCTGATCACCTGGGCCGAGCTGCGTCCGTCGCAGGTGTTGCGGATCGACCTCGACGGCCGCGTGGTCGAAGGCGACTGGCCCGTGCCGCTGGGCATCCCGCTGCACCTGGAGATGCACAAGCTGCGGTCCGACGTCACCTGGGCCGTGCACAACCACCCCCTCTACGCCACCGTGTGGGCCGACATGGGCGAGGTGCCCGAGATCATGGATCAGAGCTCGGCGCTGGGCGGCGGAGAGCTCGTCCTCGTGAACGAGTACGACGGACCGGTCAACGACCCCGCCGGCGCCCGCCGGGCCGTCGCCGCCATGGGACCGGCCACCAGCGCGCTGCTGGCCGGGCACGGGGTGTTCGTCCTGGGTGGATCGGCCCGGGCCGTGCACCAACGGGCGGTGGCGCTCGAACAGCGGTGCCAGCGCGCCTGGCACGTCCGGGCGGCCGGGAGCCGGGCCCCCTCGCCACTGCCGAAGGCCTTCCTGGACTTCATGGCGGCCACCGACGGCGAAGGCTTCATCGGCTTCTGGGAGGCGGCCGTGCGCGCCGAGCTCCGGGCCGATCCTCACCTGCTCGACTGAGGTCTCGGGCTCCTGCGGCCAGTGTGTCGGCCGACACGGACCATGTGTCGCCGCCGATACAGACAGCACGGGCGGCAGAGCCGAGGATGAGGGGAGTGATGCGCTCGGTCTGCACGAGGAGCCCGAACCAAGGAGCGAAGATGTTCGACACCGCGTACGTTTCGAAGAAGCTCCCCCTGTGCCCGGCAGAGGCGGCCGAGGTCACCGACCGGTGGCACCGCTCCCTCAACGAGACGTCGGTCGGCTCGCGCTACGTCCGGGGGACGCGCTACCTGTGGGTGGGGCGGGACCTGGACGTCGACAGCCCGGACCCCATGTCGCTGCGCCACACCCCCGGCGTCCTGTTCGTCCTGGGTCGGCCGGTGCGGGTCGAGTTCGAGCTGATGGAGTGGTCGACGACGGAGACGACGCTGGCCATTCGACCCCGGGCCGGGGCGTCGATCATCCGGACCGAGCGCTACGCCACCGCCGCCCTGCGGGCTCTGGAGGGCGTGGTCGAGGCCATGGCGACGGAGACGACGGTCGCCGCCCGGATCCCTTCGGCCCGGTCGGTCAGCGACGCCCTGCTGGAGCGCAAGCTCCAGTGGCCGGCGAGGACGGAGCGGGACATCATCCCCTTCCCGGTCCCGGCACGCTCCATGGCCCTGTCCTCGGCGGACGTCGGCCCCACCCTCACGGCGTAGGTCGGGGCCGCGACCGCAGGTGTTCGCGTTGCCAATGCTCCAGTTGGTGTCGCAGCCAACCGCTCTCCCAGAAGTTCTCGTCACCCCCGCCGTCGAGCAGCGCCCGGTGGGCCTCGACCATGATGCCGGTGGCTCCGCCGTGATCGCCGTGGCGATGGAGGACGGCCTCGGCCAGATGGACGGCCGTGACCGGATCTCCGTCGGCCAACGTGGCCCGGGCCCGCGCCACGACGGCGTCGGGCCCGGCCAGGTCGACGAGCTCGGCGGCGGCGGCCACCGGTTCCAGCGGGTAGAGCTCGGTCGTCGAGCGCAGCCGGAACCAACCCATGTAGCTCTCCCAGATGGTGCGGACGCCCCAGGCCACCGTCCCGTAGCCCTGCCCCACGCGCAGCGCCTCGGGTAGACGGATCTCGCGCATCAAGGTGGCGACGTCCTTACCCTCGTTCATGCCGAGGAGCGTCTGGCGGTGGACGTGGTCGACGGCGTCATGCAGACGGGCCAGAGCGCGGTCGATGAGATCCGAGCCGACGATCGGCTCGTGGCGACCGGTGACGAGCATCGACGGCCGGAGATCGCGCAGGGTCCGGAGCGCGGCGAGGTAGGGCTCGACGGTGCGGTAGCGGTCGCCGCGCAAGGTGTTCAGGTTGGGGAAGTGGGGGAACAGCGGACCGAGAAGGTTGCTGATGAGACAGACGCCGTGCTGGGGGAGCCAGACGATGCAGCTGTCGATGGTCTCGCCCCCCGGTGTGGAGATGAGCTCGAGGTCGAGGCCACCCACCGACAGCCCCAGCCGGTGGTCGAAGGTGATGTCGGGGACGGGTGTGTCCTGGACCATGGGCACACCGGGGTTCTCGGCGGCGATCTCCCGGGCCCGGCGCCCCGAGACGTCGAACCAGATGGCGGCCGTCCGCCGTCGCAGCGCGGCGATGCGGGCATCGTCGTGCTGGCAGGACCGGTTGTCGGCCTGGGCCACGTACGCGGTGCCCGGTTCCCGGAACAGCCCCACACCTCCGACGTGGTCGACATGGGCCTGGGTGGTGACGACGTAGGGTGTCGGCCCACAGCACACGGCGTCGAAGACCCGCTTGTGGTGGGGGGCTTCGTAACCCATGCCGGTGTTCACGATGACCCGGCCCGCATCGGTGACGACCATATAGGCGGCCGTCGTCCCGCCCGAGCGGTAGATGAGGTCGTGGAGGCGGTGGGCGGGATCGTCGTAGACCGGGGTGAGCAGTTCCTTGCCCGGTCGCTCGTCGATGAGCCGGTCGACGTCGTCGGTGGTCACGCCACCTCCACGGCGACGGGGACGGCGTCGTGGTAGAAGCCGAAGGGGCGGCGGACATCGTCGGGCGTGGTGCCGAAGTCCTCCCGCAGGTCGTAGACGACCTGGCCCTCCTTGTCACGGGGATGGTCGGTGAGATAGGCCTCCATCGCGGCGCGGGCCTCGCCGGTCAGGGCCAGGCCGGCGGTGTCGTAGACGCGGGCCACGGTGGCCAGGTCGTCGGCCATGAATTCGTGGAACAGCACATCCTGGCGCCGGTCGGCAGGCACCAGGTGGCCGTCGCGCAGCGACGCCTCGAGCAGGCGGCGGATCCTGTCGGTCCAGTACGAGAGGTAGTGGTCGGGATCGGGCGTCCGGTAGCTCATGCGCGCCGCGTAGGTCATCATCGTCGCCGCCGACTGCACCACCGACACCGGATCGCGGTGGGTGACGACGACGGTGGCGTCGGGAAAGGTGGTGAGCAGCGGCCCGAGCTGCTCGAGATGCTGGGGCGACTTGAGCACCCACCTCTCGCCAAGCCCCTGCCGTGCACCGGCGCCCTGCCGTTCACCGGCGCTCGGCCGTTCACCGGCGCCCTGCCACTGGAGTATCTGGAGGACGGTCTTCAGGTAGGCGTAGTGGGGGGACTGGTCGTGGGCCAGGTAGTAGTCGCGCCACCTCGGGACGCGCGCCACCCATTCGAGCTGATAGCTGGAGAAGTCCGGCAGCTGCAGCTCCAGCTCCTCATGGACGTGGTCGGGCCGCATGGGGTGCATGGCGCCCATGTACGGCAACATCGACTGCATGCCCTGCCACTCGCCTTCGGCCCGTCGGTAACGGGGGTCGGCGCCGTCAGACCCGCTCTGCTCGCCGGGGTCGGCCACCGGCTCGTAGCTCTGCCACAGCGGGAGAGAACGCAGGCGGGTGTCGGCGGCGATGAGATTGACCAGATGGGTGGTTCCCGAGCGGGGCAGGCCCACGACGATGATCGGCGCCGCGATCTCGACGTCGGCGATCTCGGGGCGACGGGCGAGGAGATCGCGGATGCGTAGACGGTTCACCGCATAGCGGACGCAGTCCCGGAAGAGGGTCAGGCGCCCGAGGGCCGTGCGCTCGCCGTCGCCGTCCACCTCCTCCAGCCACAGCCGGAGCCGGGCCCGGAAATCGTCGGGCCCGAGGTCGCAGAGCCCGGCGCGTTCGACCGCCGCGGCCAACACCGCCTCCTCGGTCAGATCGACCGGGTGGCGCTCGCCGTGGTCCAGAGCCAGGCGCTGCACCTCGGTGAGCTCCGGTCGGCGCAGGTCGGTGATGCGGATACGTCGCCCGGACGTCATCCCTGCACCGAAAAACCGCCGTCCACGGGAATCGTCTGGCCGGTGACGTAGCGCGCCGCCGGGCTGGCCAGGAAGAGCACGACCGGGGCCACGTCGCCGGGCGTGCCCAAACGGCGCATGGGCGTGCGTTCCAGGATGGGCCGGGTGAGCTCGTCGAGCGACAGCATGGGCGCCGTCATGTTGGTCTCGATGATCCCCGGCGCCACCGCGTTGACCCGGATGCCCCGGCGCGCCCAGGCCACGGCCAGGGTCTTGGTCATCTGCACGACGCCCGCCTTGGCCGCACCGTAGCCGGGGACGAATTCGATGCCGAAGTAACTCGACATCGAGCCGACGTTGACCACACTGCCGCCGCCGTCGACCGCGCTTCTCTCGAGGAGCCCCCGGCACGCCGAGGCCATCCGGAAGGCGGCGAAGAGATTGACGGCCACCACCTCCTCGAACACCTCCGGGTCGTACTCGCTGCGGCCCCCGGGCAGGTTCTGGCCGGCGTTGTTCACCAGCACGTCGAGGCCGGACAGGCCATCGGCCACCGCCGCCAGGGCGTCGGGGTCCGGGAGGCGGCAGGGGCGGTAGTCGAAGCCGCTCAGGTCGTGATCGTAGTCGTCGGGCGACGGACGCGTGCCGGTGATGGTCACGTGGGCGCCCGCCTCCCGGAAAGCGGCGGCCACACCGAGACCGATCCCGTTCGAGCCGCCCGTCACCAGGACACGCGTCCCCGAGTAGTCGAACGTGGCTGTCACCACACCGCCTCCCAGCGACCGGACCGGGCCGAGCGGCACATGGCCAGTGCGCCGCGTAACTCACCCAGCGAGAACTCGGGGCCGACGGGGGCGGCGACGCCGTCGAGCACGGCCGACTCGAACCGGGCAATCTGGCCCTCGTAACTCTGCAGGTAGCCCCCCTGACCCATCACCGTGCCCCGGGGGTCGGATCCGTCGTAGACCTTGACGCGCCCGAGCGCATCGATGACCAGCTCGCCGCGACTGCCGGTGACCTGGAAGAGAGGGAGCGGGGCGACGGGACCGGGGGAGAGCACCACGTCGAAGCTGGCCACGGCACCGGAGTCGAATCGGCACAGCGCCCGGCACATCGACTCCCCCTCCATGGCGTCGTAGGGGCGGCCGGTGACCGCCACCACCTCGACCAGCTCGCCCAACCACATCCGCAACGGCCGCAACCAGTGCGAGCCGGCATCGATGGCCACCCCCCCGCCGGCGTCGGCCACCGAGAAACGCCAATTCCCCGCGCCGTGGAAGGCGTCCATGGGAGTGGCGCAGTGCCAGGCCCGGGCCGTGATCACCTCGCCCAGGGTGCCGTCGTCGATGAAGTGCTTGGTGAGGACGACCTCGGGCCAGTACTGGGCGTTCTCGGCCACGAAGAACACGGAGGTCGATTGTCGGGCGGCGTCCAGGATGTGCGCGCAGGCCTCGACGGTCGGCGCCATCGGCTTCTCCAGGAGCAGATGCTTGCCGGCCCGCAGGGCGGTCACCGCCAACTCCTCGTGGAGGCGGTGCGGCACCATGATCAGGACCGCGTCGAACATCCCCGCCGTGAGCGCCTCGTCGAGGGATCCGAACGCCTCCGCGCCGGTCTCCTTGGCCAGGGCCAGCGCCCGGTCGGAGTCGACGTCGACCACGGCGGTGACGTCCGTGCGCGAGGCCACCGCGCGCACTGCGGCCAGGTGCCACGCGGCGATGGCACCGCAGCCGACGAACGCCAGCCGCAGGCGACGCTCCGCCTCGGGGGCTGGCGTGACCATGGGAAGGTACCCTACGTCGCACCCTATGGAACCTGCACGGCCCCGGGCCTTCCTACCCGGCCCCATCCGGCAGAACGGCTATGTGGTGCGCGACCTCGGTCACGCCATCGACGGGTGGCTGAGCGCCGGTGTCGGCCCGTGGCTGCTTCTTCGCCACCTCACCCAGACGGGGTCCGTGTACCGGGGCCGGCTGACGGAGCCGGTGGTATCCATCGCCTTCGCCAACTCGGGCGACCTCCAGGTCGAGCTCATCGAACAGGAGGACGACTCGCCCAGCATCTACCGGGAATTCCTCGACGAGGGTCGGCAGGGATTCCACCACCTGGCCTGGTGGGCGGAGGACTTCGACGCCGTGGCCGGGGCCGCCGGTGATGCCGGATGGCCGCTGGTACACGCCGGCGATACCGGCGGGATGGCCCGCTTCGCCTACTACGACCGGGGGGGCGCCACCAGCACCGTCGTGGAGGTCATGGAGCTGACCGACGCCACCCGATGGCTCGTGTCCACGGTGCGGGAGGCGGCGGACAACTGGGACGGTTCCGATCCCATCCGCAACCTGGTCTGAGTGCGGGACCGGTCCTCAGTCCCGCAGCTCGTAGGCATCCCAGGTCGGTTGCGCCATCTCGGCCCGGAACCGCCGGAAGGGCCATGGCCAGGCGGCCGGTATGCCGCGGTCGTCCAGGTACCAGCTGCGACATCCGGTGGCCCAGATGGTGTTCCTGGCCGCCTCGACCCGGGCCGCCTCGAATCGCTCCATGGCCTCATCGGTGGCGTTGATCTGGCGGCAGTCTCCCGAGCGCAGCCGGTCGATCAACTGCATGATGTAGCGCATCTGGAGCTCGGCCACCTCGACGAGCGAGAAGTTGCCCACCGGACCGTTGGGCCCGTTGAGCATGAAGAAGTTGGGGAAGCCCGGGACCGAGATCGAGAGGTAGGCCTCGGGACGATCCACCCACACCTGATCGAGATCCGCACCGTCACGCCCGACGACGGAGATGGGCCGGACGAAGGCGTCGACCTTGAAGCCGGTGGCGAGCACCAGGACGTCGAGCTCGTGCAGGCGCCCGTCGGCGGTGCGGACGCCGCCCGGCTCAACTTGTTCGATCGCCTCGGTGACCAGTTCGGCGTTCTCCTTCTGGATGGCCTCGTAGAAGTTGGTGGAGACGACGAGGCGTTTGCACGCAGCACGGTAGTCCGGCCGCAGACGCTCGCGGAGATCGGGATCGGTGACGTTGTTCTCGAGGTTGTCGAGACAGAACCTCTCGATCATCGCCATCTCCGGTGACCGGGCGTCGACGATGCCGTCGGAGAAGTGGTCGAAGAGTTCCGACACGCTGTCGCGCAAGCCCTCCATCAGCTGCGGGTCATTTCGGAACGCCGTCTGCTCCTCCGGCGTGTAGGCCGGATTGACGGCGGGCATGACCCACTGGGCGGTGCGCTGGAACAGCGTGAGCTTCTGTGTGCGGTCGACGACGGCCGACACGATCTGCATCGCCGTCGACCCCGTGCCGATGATCCCGACGCGCGCCCCGTCGAGCACCACGTCGTGGTCCCACCGCGCACTGTGGAAGAGCGCACCGCCGAAGGAGTCCACGCCCTTGATGTCCGGGTACTTCGGGTGGTGCAGGACCCCGGTGGCGGCGATCACGACATCCACTTCGTCGTGCACGCCGCCGGCCGTAGTCAGGCGCCACCGCCCGTCGGCGAAGGCACAGCTGACCACTTCGTCGCCCAAACGGACGTGGGGTACGACGCCGCGGTCGTGGGCGACGCCTTCGAAATAGGCCTCGATCTCCGCTCCCGGGGAGTAGAGACGGCTCCATTCGGGATTGAGGGCGAAGGAGTAGCAGTAGAGATGGGAGGGGACGTCGCAGGACAGGCCCGGATAGGTGTTCTCCCGCCAGGTGCCACCGAGGCGATCGGCTTTCTCGTAGACGGTGAAGTCCGTGACGCCGGCCTCCTTCAACGTGATGGCGGAGAGGATCCCCGCCATCCCGGCGCCGATGACGGCGCACCGGAGCTGGCGCCCGGCCCCCGGTGACGGGGTCGGTCCCGGGTCACCGGGCATGGGTCGTCCCCCGGTCCGTCATTGTTCGGGCGAGATCTCGCTGGCGTCCCACTCCACAGGGCGCTGCTTGCGGGCCCGATACGCCTCGGGGTCCTCGTGGATGAGGTGCCACCAGCCGTAGACGGCCAACAGCGCGAACCCCGGCCATTCGGCGGAGTAGAACCAGCTGAGCCCGTTGCCGCCCAGTGCCCTCGTCACCTGCCACCAACCGGCCACCAGGCAGGCCGACGCCAGCAACGAGAATTCGACATGGAGCAGCAACGCCCTGCGCGAGAACCAGCGCTTCCGCACGACGACAGCGTAGACCGTGCCCGGCTCGTCCTCCTTGCCCAGACGACCTTGACACCAGCGGGGACATCACTAGGGTGAGCGATGTGGCGAACGGGGTCACGACGTCGGGGAGGTCCAACCTCGGAGTCGACGCCGTGATCACGGGGGTGATCGTCGTCATCGAATACGCCATCGTGGTCAGCCTGCTGATCGTGGCGGGCATCGTGCTGGCGCGGACGATCGTCGATTTTCTCGACCACTGGAGCGCCTTCCCCGGCACCGTTGTCGGGGCGATCGACGGCATCCTGGTGGTGATCATCCTTCTGGACATCGTCCACACCGTTTTCCAACACCTGCGGTCGTGGGCCTTCACCGTGCGGCCGTTCCTGATCATCGGCATCCTGGCCGGCGTGAGGGACATACTGAGCGCATCCGCCCATCTGACGCTGAGCAGCCACCTGGCGACATCCGACTTCCACGACACCCTCATCGGCCTCGCCGTCGGGGTCGGGGTGGTCGTCGCCCTACTCGTCGGACTCCTCCTCCTGCAAGTGAGCGGACACAGCGACGAGGTCGACTGACACGCGTCGACACGGCCCCAGACGACCGCCAGGTCTCAGCGGCACGGACGGTCGTAGACGGGTAGCATCACGGCCGTGCCGAACCGGTTGGGGATCGGAGAGCCGCACGTCGTTTGTCCCCGCGCCGGCGTCGCTGCCGTCATCCGGGACCGCTGAGATCGGCGAGAGGACGGGTCGGCGCCATGTCCACCGGAGTGAGCGAGCAGCCCCCTGCGACGCCGCCGCTGTCGGACGCCGAGCGCGCCGAGGTCTTCCGCCGGGTGGAGCCCAAGGTGCCGCGGAACTTCATCCTCGTCGTCCTGGCCGTTTTCGCCGTGCTCGCCATCGGGGGCGCTCTGGCCGAGCACCTGCTCTCGAGCGCCGGGCTCAACCCGGCGTCAACCACCGCCACGCCGTCGACGACGACGCCGGTGCCCGGCGCCATCGGCCCGCCGCGCTCCGCGCCGTCGGTGCCGGAGGTGGGCGCGCCGCTCCCGAACTTCATGGGTCTCATCCGGCTTGGGGGGGCGGTGGCCCCGCCTATTGCCCTCACCGACCAGGAGGGACGCACGCTCACACTGGCCGACGAGCGCGGCGACGCCGTCGTCCTGACCTTCTTCGACGCCCCGTGCCAGGACATCTGCTCCATCATGTCGTCCGAGCTCCTGCAGGCGGCGACCGACCTGGGCCCGCAGTCGGCGCATGTCGCCTTCGTGACCGTCAACACCGATCCGGTCGTGCTCTCGGCCGCCCCGGCGTCGGCGGCCGCAGCCCGGACCGGCCTCGCCACCCTGGCCACGTGGCACTTCCTGACCTCGAGCCTGGGCAACCTGAGCACGGTGTGGAAGACCTACGGTGTGACGGTCAACGTGTCGCGCACCTCGGGGCTCGTAGCCCACACCGACGCCATGTACTTCATCGATCCCGCCGGTCGCCTCCGCTATGAGGCGACACCCTTTGCCGACGAGAGCTCGTCCGGGGTCTTCAGCCTGCCCCCGGCGAGCGTCGCCCGGTGGGGACAGGGCATCGCCACGTACGCCGGCCGACTCCTCGGCGGGACGTCGTGAGCGGCGTGTCCGGCCCCACGACGGAAGCCCGTCTCTTCCCCCCGGTGCCCGAGCCCGGCCGGAAGAAGACCATGTGGTACCGCCGCCGGGCCTTTCTCGTGTCCGCCGGCGTCGTCGTGGTGGTCGGCGCCGCCGTGATCAGTGATCTGCCCACACCCACGTCGCGGGCATCGGACATCCAGGGCGAGACCACTGTCATCAGCGAGATCAACACCGATGTGGGCCCGTGTGTCTTCTCCCTCCACGAGGCTCTGACGCTCTACGCCGATGAATCGGGCCGGTTGAGCCCCGCCAACCGGGCGCAGATCCCGGGACTGCTGCGCGACGACCAGAATGCGTGTTCCTACACCAACGCCACCATCTTCGACCTGTCGGACATCAGCCTTCTCGGCTCGCCTGCGGGTAAGGAGGTCGGCCAAGCGGTGAACACCGCCACGGTGTGGTCCACGTCCGATGCCCTGGGGGCGATCGAGGCCGTCGAGAGCCTGACGTCGAACCCGTCGGACCGACGCGCCCGATCCAGGCTGACCACCGACGAGCGACTCCTGGCCGCCGATCGCGACACGGTGACGTCCGAGATCGACGCCGCCGGCCGGTTGCTCGGGACCCGCCTGCCGAGGATCGACATCTCCACCCAGTCCCTGCCCGGCGTGTCGCGCTCCTAAAGCGAGCGCCGTTCGTCGCGCACCAGCCGGTACAGCGCGTCGTCGGGGTCGTCATCGCCTCGGAGCCAGATCATGAAGTTGGCGAAGATCACCGGGAGAAACGCGCATAGCGATGTGAACCACAGGACCCCGGTGGTGATGGCCTGGTCCGCCGACACGCTCAAGTCGCGGCCGGGCACGTGGGCGTAGGACCGGTAGACCGACACGTGCGACAACCCCACCACGTAGGCGGTCACCCAGATGGTCCACATGGCGACGGCGGCCACGGCGATGCGGTAAGGCCGCGACAGACGCGGCGCAAAGGGGGGCGACTCCACCATCTCGAGCCACAGTCCGATCCCGGCGGCCACCAGGGTGGCCGCCTCCACCAGGGACAACCAGCCGTGACGAGCCAGGGCGTCGACACCGGCCGGGACGCGCCAAGCGACCACCACGACCGCTTCGAGCGCCACATAGGCGATGCTGCGCCCCAGCACGCGGTGACGGCGGTGGGCGGCGGCCATCCGGTCGGCGACGCGGGGCCGCTCGAGGACTGAGACCCCTTCGGCGTCGGCGGCACCGGTGGGCCTGGCGGCCAGGCCGAGCAGACGCCACGGGGCGCCCAGGGCGACGAGGGCCGGGACAGCGATGGCCAGGAGGGCGAACTGCAGGGCTTCGAGAGCCTCGACCCGTCTGGCCACCGAGGACAGCGGCGGCACCAGCGCCGTCACGAGCAGCACGCCGCCCAGCGCCGCCAGGACCAGCCGGGCTCGGTTTCCTCCCTCACGCAACCGGGCACCGCCCGGATCCGGGAACGGGTGGTGGGTCCCTCCACCGGGCCGCACATCGGCGGCCCCGCCGTTCACCGGTTCGGGCGACGTTGGAAGAAGAACCACAGACAGACGACGGCGAAGGTCCCGACGGGGATGGCGAACGTGAGGGCCTGGGCTCCCACGAGGCTGCTGGTCCCGAACATCGCCTACCGCCTTTCGTCCGGGCGCTGCACGCACCTCCGGGCGGGGTCACCGCGCCCACCGGGTCGGAGGGCGGGAGATCCTGGTCAGATCACATAGAACAGTACCCAAAAGAGGACTTCCACGACGGCCATGAAGGCCCAGAAATACCAGCACCCCTCGAGGTTGGCCCGGAAGAGACGGGCCACCGGCATCGTCGAACGCGCCGGGCCACCGTCCTCGATCACCGCCCGTCGCAACCGCAGCCAACGGGCGAGCAGCGTCTCGAGCCAGTACAGACCCGCCAGGAGCAGCGTGATGTTCATCACTGACCAGCCGATGAAGCAGGAGGCGTAACCGCTCGAACCGGGGAAGAACGGCAACTTGGTCAGCTGCCACACCTGCAGTCCGAGGGCGACGAGCCCACCGACGACGGCCGTCCAGCCGGCCACCTCCCAGTCGAGGGTCTCGCCCCGGCGCAGGCGCATCGTCCCGTACCCGGTCAACAGCGCGCTCGCCAGCACAAGGGCGGCGATAGCGGCACCGGTCCCGGTCGGGGCCGTGACGTGGTTGGGCCTCCAGAGATCGCCGCTGTTCGTCGAGCGCAGATAGAAGTAGGCGAAGGCCAGGGCGGCGAAGAAAAAGGCTTCGATGCCGATCACGAGGCGCCCGCCGGTCCACATGGCGCCTTCGGCCGACCGCATCTCGTACTCGATCTCCTCCGGCGTCTCGCGCAACGCGGGAGCATCGTAGGCCATGTAGTCGTCGCCGGCCACGGGTTCGGTCGTCATGCGATCGGTGGCCTCGGGTCGGCGGACCCCTCTTCGCCGGTGACCGTCTGCGAACCGAGCCCGGCCGACGGCCCCGCGGCGACCACCCCGGCCAACGACAACGTGCGGGGTCCGAGGTCGGCCACGGCCCGGACGTCGGTCGTGCCGTAGTGGTAGGGGTCGGCCAGGACTACCGGGATACGCGTGAAGTTGTAGGGGGGAACGGGCGTCGGTGTCTGCCATTCGAGTCCCAGCGAGTGCCAGGGGTTGGCCGGAGCCGGCTTCGGGTCGATGAACATCGACCGGACGAAGTTGAAGGCGAAGACGAGGAAGGATGCTCCAAGGAAGAAGGCGCTCACCGACGAGATGTCGTTCAGCGTCTGTAGGTTCTGCGCGTACTCGAACACGCGCCGCGGTTGGCCGAGCAGCCCGACAAAGAACAGAGGAAAGAACGTCAGGTTGAAGAAGATAAACATCATCCAGAAGTGCAACTGCCCGAGCCGCTTGTCCATCGTCTTCCCCGTCATCTTCGGGAGCCAGTAGTACAGACCGCCGAAGAAGGCGAAGACGAGTCCACCCATGATCGTGTAATGGAAGTGGGCCAGAACGAAGAAGCTGCCGTGGACGTTGACGTCGACAGGGACGTCGGACAGAAAGACGCCCGAGATCCCGCCGATGAGAAAGTTGAAGAACATGCCCAGCGCGAACAGCATCGGCACCTCATAGCGGATCTTCGCCTTCCACAACGTACCCAGGCCAACGAGGAAGATGAAACCCGTAGGAATGGAGATCAGCTCGGTTGTGAGCATGAACAGCGGTCGCATGTCAGGGTTGATCCCGCTCTGGAAGAGGTGGTGCTGCCAAACGAAGAACGACAGTAGTGCCACACCGATCATGCCGGCAGCGGCGATCCGGTAACCGAAAAGCGGTTTTCTCGTGAACACGGGCAAGATCTCGCCCACGATCCCGAAGCCGGGCAGGGCCATGATGTAGACCTCGGGGTGCCCGAAGAACCAGAAGAGGTTCTGCCACAGGTACGAGCTCCCGCCGTGCTCGTTGACGAAGAAGGCGGTCTGGGCCGTCCGGTCCAGGGTCCCGAACAATCCGGCGGCCACCAGGGTGGGGGTGGCCAGTGTGAGCAGAGCGGCGGTGGCCAGAATCGACCATACGAACGTCGGCACACGGCCCCAACTCATACCCGGGGCGCGATAGTTGATGATGGTGGCGAGCAGGTTGAATCCGGCGCAGATCATGCCGATCCCGATGACGGCGAAGCCCACGAGGTAGGAGTCCATGCCCACGGTTGCCTGGGTCTGTAGCGGCGCATAGCCGGTCCACCCGGTCGGGAATCCCCCGAGAGGCAGGGCGGTCAGGATGACCAGGTAGCCGGCGGCGAAGATCCACAGGGAAAAAGACTCGACGCGCGGGAACGCCATGCGACGGGACCCGATCATGAGAGGTACGAGCCAGTTCCCGAGGGGCCCGATGATGATCGACGACGCCATCATCATCATGATCGTCCCGTGCTCGCTGACCACCGCGATGTAGGTGCCAGGGCCGAAGACGTGGTTCGTCGGATTCAACAGCTCGGTCCGGATGGCCATTGCCAGCAGGCCACCGGTGAACAGGAACAACAGCACCACGACCGTGTACTGCAGGCCGATGACTTTGTGGTCGAGGGTGGGCCCGAAGTAGCGGGTCCAGGTCTTCGACACCGTTGGGGGCAGCGGCTCTCGTCCGACGAGCTTGGCCAGCGGGTAGTCGAACATTCCGGCGCCGGCCAGCCAGCCCACCACCCCTATCGACAGGGCGAGCACGGTGGCCACGTCGTTCTGGCCGCTCCCCTGGACGTTCGTGTAGCCACTGGCGATGACGTTGCCGATCCAGTGGCCAAAGGCATAGCCGGCGACGGCACCCACGAGAGCCCGACCGGCATTGGGCCCCAGCCACAGCGGGCGACGCAGCCCTGGGTGCGGCGGAGAGGCATCACCAGAGTGCTCGGCGCCGATCGACTCCCGCGTGTCGAGTGCCATGCCCTCGGTCGTCCTTCCTACTTGCTCGGACTCGTGGCGCCGTACTGCTCCACGTTGCTGTACGGGTCCTTGTTGTCGGGGTAGAGGCCGCCGGCGGCGCCGTTCGCATCGGGGACATACGTGTACGAAAACGCCGGCAGGTTCTTGGTGTTGGCCGCGTTCTGGCGTTCGGTCGACTGGGCCCACACGAAGAACTGCGACTTGGCTAGGACCCGCCCGTAGTCGAACATGGAGCCGTGCCACAGGCCGCAGAGCTCCGAACAGCGGACGGTGAACGACCCGAGTTGCTTCGTGGTCGTGTAGGCGACGTTGTCTTCCGAGGGGTTGGCGTCCGCCTTCACCCCGAGCTGATAGGCCCAGAAGGAATGGATGACGTCGAGCGATGTCACGTGGAACGCGATCGTCGTGTTGTCCGGGATCATCAGCTGCCGAGTCTCGAATCCTCCGAACGTCGGATACCGGTACGTGAACTCCCATTGCTGACCGATGACCTGGATGGGAAGGACGTCGTGCGACGTCGGAGTCCAGATCGGGTCGGGCCCCTCTCCACCGCCGGCCCCGGCGGGCACGACGAGCTCGAACGTCCCAAAGACAAACACGCCCAAGACGATCACCGTGCTGGTGGCGATCCAGCCGATCTGGATCCCGAAGTGGCCACGGGCTCTCGGTCCCCCTTCAGGCTCGACGGCCCCGGCCCGCGACCCCCTCCAGACGATCAGGGCGTAGGCCATGTACACCCAGACTGCCAGCATCACCGGGAGTGCGATCATGAACAGCACGTTGAAGTCCGATTGCTGGCCACTGGCGGTCGACGTCATCGCACCCGGAGGCACATGGGGGCCGACGGCGAAATAGAAGACGACGTCGGCCACGACGGCGAGGACCGCCCAGACGACGATCAGCCGGCGAAAGTGGTGAGTCTCGGAGCCCTGGCTCACGCCACCACCTTGAGGAACCCGTCCATGTACCCGACCGTCTGCATCGGACCACCGTTGCCGTAGAGGAAACCGAGTCCGCACGGCAGGAAGCACTGCCACGGGTACTGCCCCGGGCCCGGGGTCATGAAGGAGAACTTCACGATGTTGTGAGGCGAGCCGGTCGGGCACGGTGCCGCTGCACACAGATTGGCGTTCGAGTTGTTGGCGTACAGCGGCACACTGATCCCCAAGCTGGGAATGGCAAAGGTGTGCGCGACACCGTTACCCGCATTGGCGTTGATGAGTTTGAAGCTCTTTCCGTTGAGCGTGGCGTCGCCGCCGATGGTGCCGATCACCTGACCGAACTGCTGGTTGCGTAGAGGCGAGCCTCCGTCGTACTGGTAGACCGTCATGTTCATCCGCGTGTGAGCCGGGAGGTCCCACAACGTGGTGTGGACCCACTGTCCGCCCGGGGTCTGCGTGAGGTACGACACCCACGTCGGGTGGGGACCGAAGCCGATGGAGCCGACCGTCTGTACGTTCAGATCTACCGGCGCCCCCTGCTGGTGCCCGGTGGTGAAATCGACCGTGGGTGGTGACGATCGCAGGAACGCCATGACCGTGAAGACAACCAGGCCCACCGCCACGGCCAGTAGCGCGCCGACGACAGCCAGCCGTAAACTCCGCCCCACGATCAGCCTCGCACTGCCCAGACAGATACGGCCCCGTCCACCACCGCCTCCAGTCTCAACTTACCTCGATGTTCGCCTTCCCCCTTGTCTTCCCCACGCCGTCCCCGAACCTCCGAGAACGGCCCTGCTCACGCAACCCGCCGGCGACGTTATGCCCGGTACGGCTTTTCGTCAACGACCTTCTGGGCGGGTAGCGGGGAGCTCGGCAGGCGGTGGGCCAGGCGCTCGAGGACGTTCGACAACCCACCCTCCTCGGCCATCGCCCGCCGGACCACCACGATCAACGCGGGGACGGCCCAGAAGTCGCCACACACCCACAAGATGGCCGCCCCGATCTGTTGATCGGCGAACGGCGGCAACGAAACTCCCGGGACGTGGGCGTAGACGGGGTACCACGAGGTGTTCGAGAAGATGCTCAGGGCCATGGCCAGCACGAACATCACGACGTTGGTGCCGATGATCGCTCCCCCCTGCCAGACGAACGACGCCCGGGGCTTGATCGGGTGAGACGGGATGATCTGGAGCCAGAAGAGGATCCCGGTGACGAGAAAGCTGCCGTGCATGAGCCAGATGTGCACGAGCTGGTTGTTCTCGGCCAGGTCGAAGAGGGCGGGAAGATGCCAGAGCACCATTACCGCGTTGAAGGCGACCAGCGCTGTCCATGGGCTCATCACCGCCCGGCCGAGGACCCGCAGCGGGCGCGCCCAGGCGCCCAGGAGCACCGCTCGCCCGATACGACGACGGGCGCCGACCGGCAACGCGAACAGCAGGGGGATCCACGGCGCCCCGGCCACGATCAGGATCGGGGCATAGAAGGAGATCAAGATGTGCTCGATCATGTGGACGAAGAAGTAGTCGCCGGACCAGTAGTCGATCGGAGACTCCACCGCCACCAGCAGGCCTGCGAGTCCCCCGTAGAAGGCGAGCGAGCGCCAGCGGCGCCGCCGCGTCCGGCGGGGGTCGGAACGGGCCCGCAGCCGTGCCAGCCCGACCTCGTGGGCCAGGACCACCACGGCCACGCCGACCAGGAACGGATCGAACGACCAGTGTCCGGTCAGGTAGGACACGTCGTCCTCGTCGTGTGCGTCGGTCGGTTCGGCGCCGGTCGGGGCCCGGCGCTCACGAGGAACCGAATTGGATCGGTACAGTCACGATGCTGATCTTCCTCCATGTCCCGGTGGCGGCGTCGAGACGCCAGTCGGTGAGTCGTGTGGACGCCACGGCCAGCGCGTCGACCTCGCCACCGACCCCCACCGCCACCGTGGCCGTGTCGCGAGGCGGGGCGGCCAAGGAATGCCAATCAGTACCGGGCCCTGTCTCCACGTCGAGTGCCAACGAGCCGTCGGGCCGGGACGAGAGGACCACGAAACCACCCCCGGATGCGACGCCGGTCGACACGATGCGGCCGTGGACGTCGAGTGGCAGCGCCGACGATCGTGACCACCCCCCGCCGGCCGTGCTGGCCACGGCGATCAGACGCAGCCTCGACGCGTTGCCCACCGCCACCAGGGCGCTCGCCACAGCGTCGTCGACCAAGCGCAACACCTTCGTCGGCTCCGACCGGGACATGCCCGAGAGCCGCGGCCCCACCAGGCGCCAGGGGCCGCCGGCGGCCCCGAAGATGCCGACGACGCCGGGGGTCGTACAGGTCGTCCCCACCAGTGCGCCCCGGCTGGCGTCGAGAGCGACCGCCGTGAGCTGGCCGACACCGCACAACCTGCCGGCCGCCGACGTGGCCAGCGTCCGTCGGGCGACGTGCATCGACCAGATCGTCGGATCGCCGGCACTACGAAGAACCTCACCCCCTCCGCCGCGTACCAGCGCCAGCAAACCGGTGCCCGGGGACACGGCAAGAGCGTCCGGCACCACCGCGAGTCCGCCGGGCACGATGCCCGGCGACCACGACCCCCCGTCATCGCGGGTCAGAGCCAGGGGCGAGAAGACGAGGTCCTGGCTCGGCTCGAATCCGGCGAGCACCGTGGCTCCATCGACGGCAGCGGCGCTCGGGCTCGCCACCAGCCCACCGTTGTCGGCGACGCCCGGCGGGGTCACGAGCGCCCACGCCGAGGTGGCACCGACGCGGACGAAGAGCTGCCAGAAGGTGTTGACCGGATCGCTCAGCTTGCCCATCGCCACGACGGCCATCACCCCGGTCGCGGAGGCGAACGAGGTACCGAGCGGCACGCTGACGGCGGGCGGTGCGGGGTGGGGGGCGCCAGCGGTACCGGGCATCCGGCCCGAGCAACCGGCCAGGCCGGCCATCACCACCAACGCCGGCGCGCCGAAGGCGAGCGGGAGGCGCGCCCAGGGCCGCCTCACGCGTGGATGACGCGTTCGAGCGCGGTAGCCAGATAGACCGAGAACGACGATGACGACGACGAGCCGATACCCGGCTCGGTGCTGAGCACCTCGCGGGTGTCCCCCCGGGCATCGATGAGATAGGCGAGCTCACTGTGGGCCACCATCGCACCGGCCGGCGCCACGTCGGCCACGATGCCATAGTGCTCCCAGACCTGGTCGAGCACAGGCAACGGTCCCGTCAGGAACAGCCAATTCCGCATGTGGTCGAGGCCTTCCTGGCGATCGAATGCCCTGGTGAAGGCGGTGGACCGGTAGATCTGGTTGGCCACCACCGCCACGAAGACGACCCGGTTCGCATCGGCTCCGAGCTGCGAGTTCGCGGCGCGGAATTCCTGCGCTATCAGGGGACAGTCAGATGTGCACACGGGATCCAGGAAGGTGAGGGCCACCGTCCGGCCGTGAAGACCCGCAAGCGACACCGGACGGTCCTCCTGGTCGACGAGTCGGAACCCCGGCGCCGGAAGGTCGACCGTGTTGGGCGTTCCGTCCACGGCCACGGCCAGGATCGGGTCGGCACGCGGGTTGACGGAGGCCGAGGCCATGGGCACGGCACCGACGGCCACGACGGCCAGGGCCGCGATCGTGGCCAACACCCGCGTGAGGTGGCCGGGAGTGACGCGATCCCACCATCTCCCGCCCTCCATCGCCACCACCGGAGTCTGGATTCCGCGCGACACGCGCACAGGCGCGGCGACGTGGGCGACGGCTAGGTATCCCGACACGAAGACGAGGACCATCGGCAGCATGCTGTTCGGGTCCGTCCCTACGCCCCCCAGAAACCCCAGATCCTGGACGAGAACCCAGTCGGCGGCGCACAGGACCACCGCCACGTATAGCGCCGGTCGCACCACCCGGGGATTGGCCGTAGAGAACGCCACCCCGATCACCGCCAGGAGGACGACGACGACGAGGTTGACCTCCCACCCGTGCGACGCGTCGAAGCGTCCGAAGGCCCGGACCGTCGACGACAGGGAGCCGGGCTGACTTGTCTGTGCCATGGCGCGCAGCATGGTCGTGAGGTTCCCCGCGTTCGTGCCTCGCCCCGCGCCTTGCCAGAAGCCCCGGCCGGGCCACGCCTGGAGAACGGCCATGGCGACGAAGAAGACGCCGATGGCCCGCAGGATCAGGCGACCCAACTTCGGGCTCGACCACGCCGAGTCGGGCAGTGCGACCAGCGCGCCCGCCACGCAATAGAAGAGGACTGCGCCCGGCGTGCCGAAGAGCCAGGAGGCCCCGTGGCCGAAGGTCCCGCCGAACGCCTCTCCGAAAACCCAGACGACGAGTCCCCACCCCGTCGCTACCAGACCGGCGAACCGTGACCACCGACCACGCGGGGCGAGGAGAAGGACGGCTCCGATCCCGAGCTGGAGCCATACCGCCGAGGCGGCGGCCTGGACGGGATGATTGCTCCAGATCGTCACACCGACGTTCACCACGTGCTGGACCCAACCGGGTGACGACGTCGCCGACGGTTCGAGCACGCTTGTCGGCAATCCGAGCGGCATGGCCGATTGGATTTGAAGAAGGCCGTCGAGGATCCACAGGAGCGCGAACCCGATCCTCAGGACCCGACGGGCGACGGGTTCGGCCGGTACGACCACCGGCGCCGGTTCCACCGACACGTTTCCGGGCCCGGCCGAGTGCCGGTACTGCAGTGTCCGGAGGATGTTCCACACCAACGCCAGCACCACCACGACGACCCCGATGACGAGGAGTTGGTGCAGGAGGGCTGTGTGAAAGGCCGAGACGACGACGGGGTTCTTGGTCTGCAGGTAGGTGCCCATCCCCGGCATCGCGCGCTCCCCATGCCTCGCCGGCGCCCCTGCGAAGCCGTCGCCGTGTGGGCATCATTGCAGATCCCCCCGTAGCGACGAACGTCGCCTGATGACTGTGAGCGACGTCGACAGCACGACAGAAACACTCCGGTCGGACACCTCCGTCTGAGCGACTAGTACATGGGGATGTCTCGACGCGGTTGGCTGCTGTTCGTCGCCATGAGCGTCATCTGGGGTACTCCGTACCTTCTCATCCGGGTGGCCGTACGGGAGCTGTCCCCCACCACATTGGTCTTCGCCCGGACCTTGCCGGCGGCGATCCTCTTGATCCCGGTGGCCCTGCACCGGGGCCAGATCCGTCCCCTGCTCGGTCGCTGGCGCTGGGTGGTGGTGTACACCGTGGTCGAGATCGCCCTCCCCTGGCTGTTTCTCTCCCGGGCCGAGCAGCACCTCTCCAGTTCCGTGGCCGGACTCCTGGTCGCCACCGTCCCCCTGGTGGCGGTCGTTCTCTACCGGTTGGTCAGCCCGTCCACGGAGCGCATCACCCGCAGCCGGCTGGTGGGGCTGTTCGTCGGTTTTGCCGGTGTCGGCGCCCTGGTCGGCTTCGACCTGCACGGGACGGACCTGGTGGCGGTGGCCGAGATGGCCGTGCCGGCGGTGGGCTACGCCTTCGGTCCTCTCATCATCAGCCGGCGCCTGTCGGACCTCCCGAGCCTCGGCGTGGTGAGCACCTCGGTGGCGCTGACGGCGATCGCCTACGCACCGTCAGCTCTGACCCATCTGCCCGCCCACATCTCCCTCGAGGTCTTCGGCGCAGTGGCCGGATTGGCCTTCGTGTGCACAGCGCTCGCCTTTCTTCTCTTCTTCGCCCTCATCGCCGAGATCGGCCCGGCTCGCTCCACCGTGATCACCTATCTCAATCCCGCCGTGGCCGTCCTGCTCGGGGTTGTGCTCCTCGGCGAGCACTTCACGACCGGCATCGCCGTGGGCTTCCCCCTCATCCTGGTGGGCTCGTACCTGGCCACCCGTTCCCGGCGCCCGCTGTCCGCCGTCCCGGTCGAGCTCGGGGTCGATCTGCTCCGCGGGATGACCCGGCACTGACCGGGCACCTGCCCCGACGTCCGGCTCAGTGCGCCTCGACCGGGCACGGAGACGTGCCCTTCACGCTGGTGCGGAACATCTCGCGGCGTTCGCCCGGATAGTCGTTGAGCGCGTTGTGCATGGTGCAGCGGTTGTCCCAGATGGTGAGGGTGTGCGGGGCCCACCGGAGGCGGCACGTGAAGTTCTCACTGGTGGCGTGGCGGTAGATGTGGTTGAGCAACTCCTGGGACTCAACGGGATTCCACCCGTCGAAGCGGGTCGTGTAGACCGGGTTGACGTACAACGCGGCACGGTGGGTAGCCGGGTGCGCGATGACCGCGGGGTGGACATGTTCGGCATAGGCGTCGGGTGACGGCGCGATGGCCATGGACGTGAGGTCCTTCACCTTGTCCAGGAACCCGCCGGTCCCGTAGGCCATGCCCGCCGAATGTACGGCCCGGAGCCCGACGAGCGTCTCCTTCAGCCCCCGCGACAGCGTTTCGTAGGCCAGATACTGATTCGACCAGATCGTGTCGCCCCCGAAGGCGGGAACCTCCCAGGCATGCAGGAGCGTGTACGACGGCGGCTGCGGCAGGTAGCTCAGATCGCTGTGCCAGGCGTTGGCGAAATTGAGCTGATCCCCCGGTTCCTTGATGACCCGGATGACATACGGACGGTCTTCGAGGGGGGTGACGAACGGAGTGGCGTCCCTGCCACCGAGCAGATCGGTGATGCGCTCGAGTCCGTCGAGGTCCAGATGCTGCTCGGGAAGGAAGACCACCAGGTGATCGGCGAGCGCTTTTCGGACCCCGTCCAACTGTTCGCCGCCGGTCACCGTGTCGAGATCGATACCGGTGATCGTCGCCCCCAGCGCCCCGGCCACGGGCCTGACCTCCAACGACGTCATCAGGCTCGACCGCCACGGACCAACCGGACCACGTCGGCCAACGTAGTTCACGGCCTCACGGATCGCTCGGGCCCGTGTCGTGTCTCTCTGGTTGTCCGGTGTGGTATCGCTCTGGTTGAAAGGAAGGCGGGATCAGCCGCCGATGACGGGAGCCACCGGGTAGCACGCCGGCACCTGTAGATGGGCCGGGTCGAGGGCGTTGAGCACATCGGTGTCGGCGATGTGGTCGTACGGCATCGACAGGTGTTCGCCGAAGTCCAGGGGGCATTGGCTCTGCAGACTGATGTTCGTGACTTTGTGGCCCGAAAGAAATGCCGAGGTGTACGGGGTCACGACCTCGTCGTACTCGCTCTCGATGACGGTGTAGCGCACCCCGGCAACGGTATCGCCGCCGCTGTTCAAGCTGGTCAGGAACGCCGACCCCGCCTCCTGCTGCGCGCACGCCGCGCAGACCGACCCGGTGAATTGGTCGGCATCGGGAAGGTACGTGGCCAAGGTGGCCAATCCGTCGAGCGTCGTGCCGTGGTTGGAAGGAGCCAAGCCGACGAGGGTGTGCACCTTCGAGGCTCCCTTCAGGAATTTGATGTAGTAGCGAGGCATCATCCCGCCCTGGGAGTGACCGACGACGTCGACCTTCCGGGCTCCGGTGGCGGCCAGAACCTGATCGACGAATGCCGCCAGCTGTTGAGCGGACTGGGTGATGTCACCGACGCCGTAGACGCCCAGGGCCCCACTGGCGTTGGCGGCGCCGTAGTTCAAGGCGAAGACGCAATAGCCGTTGTTCGCCAGGAGTGGAGCCAGTGCCTGCCACGAGTCGGACATGTCGCCGAACGTCCCGTGGACGAGAACGACCGGGCGCGGGTGGGCGGCGGTCGGTCGGCAGGACCAGTTGTTGGCCCCAGGAGGACTGGCCGTGCTGCTGGCCTGGGCGTACCCCACGACGCCGTTGTAGATGACCGGAAATGACGACGCCGCCGCAGACGGGGGATCGGCGGTCATCACCGAGAGGAAGGCGGCGGCCAGGCTGGAGGCGACAGCAATCGTTGGCTTCACACGTCGCACTCCGTCACATGGTTGCCCGGACGATGCCCGGATGCCATGAGCGAAACTGCTCGCCGCCCGCAGGTGGTTCCACCTACGAGTTGTCGGGGGCGAGACGAGGTGACCCGACCTTACCCGGTGAGCGTCACGCAGCAGCGGCCGGGATCGGGATCGAATGTGGCGTCGAGACGTGCTCCTTCGATGCCGGCGACGAATCCCTTCATCACATCGAGGGAAGAGCCGGCCCATCGACGTGGGTGCGGCGGTGTGTGCTGTTCGTGATCTCCTTCGCAGTGGTGCATGCTCGCGCCACGAATGCTTCGCTCTTGCCGGCGCCCACGGGTAGGAGGCTGAGACCATGACAACAAGCCCCACGTTCGTGATCGTGGGGGCCAGCCTGGCCGGCGCCAAAGCCGCCGAGACACTGAGGGAGGAGGGCTTCGAGGGGCCCGTGGTGCTGGTCGGAGAGGAACCGGTCCGGCCCTACGAACGCCCGCCGCTGTCGAAGGCGTACCTGCGTGGCGAGGTCGGTTTCGACGATGCGGCTGTCCATCCGGAGGGCTTCTACGCCGATCACCAGATCGAGCTGCTCACGTCCACCACGGTGGCGTCGATCGATCCCACCACCAGGCACGTCACCCTCGATCCGGGGGGACAGCTCGCCTACGACGAGCTGCTCCTGACCACCGGGGCGACTCCGAGACGGGTCGCCATCCCCGGCGCCGAGCTCGAGGGCATCCACTACCTGCGGAGCCTGGCCAGTTGCGATGCCCTGCGCGATGCCATCGCCACGGCCACGAAGCTCGTCGTCGTCGGCGCCGGTTGGATCGGATGCGAGGTTGCCGCCTCCGCCCGGCAACTCGGCAAAGAGGTCGCCCTGATCGAAGGTGCCCAGGTTCCCCTGCAACGCGTGCTCGGTCCCGAGGTGGGCGCGATGTTCCGGGACCTGCACGCTTACCACGGCGTGGATCTCCATATGGGTGTCGGTGTCGAGGCATTCCGAGGTACGAAATCCGCCGAAGAGGTCGTGCTGGCCGACGGCAGTTCGGTGTCGGGTGACCTCTTCGTCGTCGGCGTGGGCGTGAGCCCTCGGACGGAGCTGGCCGAGGCCGCCAGCCTCACCCTCGACAACGGCATCGTCGTGGATGGGCACCTGGCCACCTCGATACCCGGGATCTGGGCGGCCGGGGACGTGGCCAACGCCTATCACCCCGTCTTCGGCACGACGATCCGCCTGGAACACTGGTCGGCGGCGCTCAACCAGGGCCCGGTGGCGGCCAGGAACATGCTTGGTCGGGACGTGACGTACGAGAAGGTCCCCTACTTCTACTCGGATCAGTACGACCTGGGGATGGAGTACAACGGTTTCGCCGCCATATGGGATCAGGTCGTCTACCGGGGCGACCGGGCCAAAGGTGAGGTGATCGTCTTCTGGCTGGACCAGGGTCGGGTGGTCGCCGGCATGAACGTCAACGTCTGGGACGTCGCCGACCAGATCGCGTCCCTGGTGCGCTCGAAGCGATCCGTCGACCCGCGGCTGCTCGCCGACCTTTCGGTGAGCCTGGAGTCACTGGCAGGGTCGCCAGGCTGAACAGGTCGCTGGCACTCCACCTCAGCGGCGAGACGACGTGGTGACCCGTACGGGTGAGGCCGCCGAACGTGGGTGGGGCCGCCACGAGACGCAGCTCCGTGGCGGAGCTGCCGGCGTGAACGACGCCCGCACCGTGGGTCCTCCTGACGCCGGCAGTGCGCGCCAGCGCGGTGACAGGGGCGCGCCGAGGCCGGCGGGCGGTTGCCGGGAACTTGAACTCCGAGAAGTTGAACATGGTCTTCCTCCTTTCTGCACGAGGTGCGGCGCGCTGGTGAAGAACCGTGGATGCACGGCAGCGACCCGCCGGGTCGTCCGCTACGACCCGGCGGGGACGCTGCCCGGCGACGCGTACGGGCCTCGAACCCGTGACCCAGATAGACGGTCTGGCGCTCTTCGGCTGAGCTAACGCGTCAACCTCTGCCCGTGGAAGCAGAGGCGGGGAGCGGCGGGAGCCCGGTCGGTCAGCGTCACTTTCGGGAGGGTGACGCCGTGACGGCCGGTGTGAGCCGGTCGGGGGTAACCGGCTCCTATGGGTGGAGGGGACATCTGCGACCGTCCACCGGGCTCCCGCCTGAGTGCGGGCGGAGAGGATCGAACTCTCACGGACGTATTCGTCCGCCGGCTTCTGAGGCCGGTGCGTCTTCCTGTTCCGCCACGCCCGCAACGGGACCGGTCCGCCGATGGGGCGGGTCCGATCCTTTGTCGGCGATCTCTTCGGATTTCAAGGAGCTATTTGGGCGCGTTCTACCAAGCCCATATAGGCATTTGGGCGTCACACGCTCGCAGGGGCGCGGGGACTCGAACCCCATCCTGGCCCGTGCTGGAGACCGGTCGGTCACCAGCGCCTCACCCCTCTGGTTGTGTTCAGTGGCCATGTCCGGCCCGAGAAACAAAAGAGCCGCCTCCTTGCGGAAGCGGCTCCTTGACGGTCCTCGGACTCTTGAAAGTCCTGGTCAACCCGTCAAGGGCGCCTCCGTGTCGAGATTGGCCGACTCGATGGCGTGATCGGCGTACCCGTGCTTCGACATGGACAGCCAGCCGCGCGACGTCGCCGGGGTTTGTACCCCTGCGAAGCGCCGGCAGCTCCGGCTGTCAGTCAGATCACGACACCGCATGGTGAATAGGGTACACCGAATTGCGACCGTATTGGAATAGCCATTTCCGAATTTTCTCCAAATGGACGCCCTATCACGCGTCGACGCTGATGGCGACGGGCCGGATGGGGCGTGCCGTCCTCGTGGGTCGAACCGGGCCCTGGCGGCGCTGCATGACAGGCTGGTCGGTCGTGCTGCTGGATCGGACACCGGTGAAACGACGAGGAGCGCATTGACGATGGCTCAACCTTCCCTGGCGGCGCTTCCCGACGCCGGGTCACCCTTCATCGCCGGCACCCGATTCGACCTCGAACCGCTCGGATACACGGCGGCCGAGTATGCGTTCACCGGTAGCGCCGTCGCCTACGCGCCGACCGGGGGCGGCGTGTCCGTCGTCGAGGGGGCCCACTTCGCCACACGCATTCTGGTCTATCGGCCGACCGACGATGACGCCTTCAACGGGACGGTGTGGGTCGAATGGTTGAACGTGAGCGGTGGGCTCGACGCCTCACCCGACTGGATCTTCACCCACACCGAGCTCATGCGGCGCGGCGCGGCGTGGGTGGGGGTATCGGCACAGAAGATCGGGGTGGAAGGCGGCGGCAGCCTCATCGGCCTCCCCAGCCACGGACTGGTGGGCACCGACCCGGCTCGCTACGGCGCCCTCCATCATCCCGGGGACCGGTTCTCCTATGACATCTACTCCCAGGCGAGCACCGCGGTACGGACGAACTCGGGCACGATCCTCGACGGCCTGTCCGTCGAGAGGGTGATGGCCATCGGCGAGTCACAGTCCGCCTTCCGGCTCACGACCTACGTCAACGAGATCGATCCGGTCAGCGCCGTGCACGACGGCTTCCTGGTGCACGCCCGAGGGCGGACGGCCGCACCCCTCGACGACGATCTGGACCCGGCCGCCGCCATGCGTGGCGACGCCGTCGCCTTCCGTCCCGACCTGCGCGTCCCCGTGCTGTGTGTGGAATCGGAGACCGACCTCCTGAACCTCGGGTACCTGGCGGCCCGCCAGGACGACGGAGATTCGTTCGTTCTATGGGAGATCGCGGGGGCCTCGCACGGCGACATGTACACGTTCGTGGCCGGCCCCATCGACACCGGACGGCTCCCCATCGACGAGTTGGCGGCCGCCTGGGTCCCCGTGTCCGAGGTCTACGGCATGGGTCTGGACAGGCTCGTGAACGCCGGACCCCAGCACTACGTCATGAATGCGGCGGTGTCGCGCCTCGACCGGTGGGTCAGCGAGGGCACCCGGCCCGGTGCCTCACCCAGGCTCTCGGTCCGCGACGGTGCCTTCGTCACCGACGACCACGGCAACGCCAAAGGCGGGATCCGCACACCGCACGTCGACGTCCCCACGGCGGTGCTGTCGGGGCTGGGCAACAGCGGGCACCCGATCGCCTTCCTGTGTGGGAGCACCATCCCGTTCGACGCCGGGACGCTCGCCTCGCTGTACGCGTCCAGGGACGACTACATCGAGCGCGTCGCCGCCGCCACCGAGGCCGCCGTGGCGAACGGTTTCGTCCTCGACGACGACGCCCCCATCGTCACCGCCATCGCCGAGGTCAACGCACCGCTGTGACGACAAGCCGCCCGGCGGCACCGCACGGAGCGGGGGTACAGTGACCGCCACCTGAACCGACGGGGGGCAACGTGGAACGTCACCGCGGGAGCCTGGTGCTGGCGACGGTCGTCGTGACCGTCACGCTGGCCGCCTGCTCGAGCGCGCCCGCGCCGCACGCATCCGGCGGACCCGTCGCGTCCGACGCACCGGGTGTGTCGGCGCACTCGATCATCGTCGGCAGTCTGGCCACCGCGTCCGGTGCGCTGGCCGGTCAGTTCGCCCAGATCGTCGACGGAGTGCAGGCCTACTTCGACGCCGTCGACGCCCAGGGGGGTGTCGACGGCCGGAAGATCTACCTGAGGTACCAGGCCGACGACAGCGGGAGCCCGACCGACGACACCACCCAGGCCCGCAACCTCGTCGAGCAGGACCACGTGTTCGCCGTGGTGGGCGTGGGCACACCGTTCTTCACGGGCGCCTCGTTCTTCGCCGCCGTCGGCACGCCGGCCTTCGGCTACCTGGTCTCGCAGGACTGGAACATCCACCCCGACCTCTTCGGCGCCTACGGGTCCTATCTCGCATACTCCGAGGTCCAACCCGGGCTGGTGGACATCGCCGAAACGCTGAAGGCGAAGTCCGTGGCCGTCGTGGCCTACAGCATCGCCGCGCAGTCCAAGGACGCCTGCGCGGCTGTGATCCGGGGCCTGAAGCTGGCCGGTGTCAACGTGGGGTTCCAGGACCTCGCCTTCGGGCTCGGAGCCAATCCCACCGCTGACGTGCTCGCCATGAAGGCCGTGCATGCCGACTTCCTCATCTCGTGCATGGAGGGGTCGGACAACCTGGCTTTCGATCTGGCCATGCACCAGAACGGCATGACGACGGTGCACACACTCTGGCTCCAGGGATACGACCGGGCCTACCTGAAGCAGGACCCGGCCGACATGGTCGGCGCCATCTATCTCGAGCAGCACGTGCCCTTCGAGGCGGCGACCCAATTCCCCGGCCGGTACCCGGCCATGGAGCAGTACCTGAAGAACATGGAGAGATACGAACCGAATTGGACGTACGACGACCTCGCCTTCCAGGGCTATCTGAACGCCGTGCAGTTCGTTCAGGGCTTGAAGGAGCAGGCCGCCACGGGCCGGCCCCTGACCCAGGCGGACCTCATCGCCACCATCAACAAGGAGACGGCGTTCACGGGCGGTCTCACCACCCCGGTGAACTGGTCGAAGGCGCACACGTCACCCTCATCGATCCTGTGCGGGTCACTGGTGGAGGTCGAGCCCGGTGACGTGCTGAAGGTGATCGACGTTCAGAAGAACGACGAGGTCTTCGCCTGCGTCAACACCCGGGGCACGCTGATCCCGGCTCCGACGGGCACGCCCTGATTCTGACCGCGCCGGGTCGCGTTCAGAGCAGCTCCGACCAGGCCCGGCGTTCGGCGGCGCCCGGGTCGTCCTCGAGGTGGCACGGGACGCCGAAGTGGATCGTGGCCCGGCGCTGCCGGTCATAGGCGGGCCAGTCCGGCACTCCGTCGTGGACCGGCGAACCGGTACGGGCGAAGGAGATCCACGCCCCGTGCATGGCGGCGGCGACCGACTGGGGCGGCTCAGGTCCGGTGAGCAACTCGATACCGCGCTTGTGGAGGTTGTCGAAGACGAAGGGGATCTCGAGCGCATGGCACGCGCCGAGGCGGCCGTCGAAGGCGGTGGAGGCGTACTCGAACAGGTACATGAAGGTGTTCTCGGGCTGATGCAGGGACTGGGCCTCGGCCATCCGGATGGCCGGTATGCGGAACACGCGGTCGGTCATGATGCCCTTGAAGAGCGCGTCGTAGTCGTCCCCGATCCGCGCCTCGCCGTAGGCCGCGGCCAGAGACTCGGGATTCTGCACGACCCGCCCCACCCGCCGGACCAAAGTGTCGGAGTCGTCCACTCTCTTCTCCGTGAGTCCGAAGAGGTTCCATTCGTCGCGGGTGGTCCCGGTCAGAAGGGCAACGGCGGCGGACGAACCGCTCCGGATGGCTTCGATGGGATGCCGGGGCAACACCTCTCCGTCGATCACCGGCCCGAAGGGCAGGCCGGAGGCGGACGTCGCCCGGCGGGGGAGCTTTCCGGTGACCATGGCCTGCGACACGGCCTGCTGGGCCTCGAGGAGACGTTCGGGCGCGGCGGAGAGGACGGCGTCGAGACCTCCGCCGCCCAGTTCGGTGACGAAGGCGTCGGTGACGGCGGCCGCGTCATCGATCGACGACACGTTGTAGGCGGCGCCGCTCTGGGCGATCGCCTTGGCGAAGAGCCCCGCCGCCGACGGCGTGCCGAGCAGCGTTCCGACGCTCATCGCCCCCGCCGACTCCCCGAAGATCGTGACGTTGCCCGGGTCGCCACCGAAACCGGCGATGTTGTCGCGTACCCAGCGCAGCGCGGCGATCTGGTCGAGAAGGCCGTTGTTGGCCGACGTGGCGTACGTCGGGTCGAGCTGGCCGAGTGAGAGCCAGCCGAGCGTGCCGAGCCGGTAATTGATGCTCACCACGACCACGTCGCCGCCGCGGACGAAGTGCGCACCGTCGTACCAGGGGATGGCGCCGGTGCCGTTCACGAAGGCTCCCCCGTGGATCCACACCATGACCGGCCGTCGGGAATCGTCGAGGGCCGGCGTCTGGATGTTCAGAAAGAGGCAGTCCTCGCTCCAGTCCGGGGCGGGCCCGGCACCGATGGCCCCCAGGCTGTCGCCCACCTGGACGGCCACCTGGCCGAAGCGCGTGGCGTCGCGTACGTCGTCCCATCCCTCATGGGGTTCCGGTGCCCGGAAGCGGCGCTCCCCGACGGGAGCGCCGGCGAAGGGCACTCCGGCGAAGAGCAGGAGGCCGTCTTTCTCCCGGCCGGCGATCTTGCCCGAGGTGGTGTCGGCGATGACGGCCATGTGCATTCCCTCCCTGTCCCCGTCCGGCCCGGTGGGCCTAACGGGTCCCAGGATGCCTCACTCACCGTCTCCACCCGCCGGCGGGAAGATAAAACAAGCATTCGCTTGTTTTATTAGGTTGAGTGGGACATGCTGTCGGTGGGCCCGCTCAGGGCCCCGGGTCGGACGAGGGAGGTTGATCATGGCGGTTGCGATCGTCACGGGAGCGTCCAAAGGACTGGGGAAAGCCCTGGCCAAAGGGCTGGCGACCCAGGGGTGGTCCCTCGTGCTCGACGCCCGGGGGGAGTCCGGGCTGTCGGCGGCCGCAGACGAGGTGCGGGACCTCCTGAGAGGCAGGGCGCAGGTGCGGGCCGTGGCCGGCGACGTCACCGATCCCGGGCACCGACGGGCCTTGGCCCTCGCCGCCGAGGTGCTCGGCGGCCTCGATCTGCTCGTGAACAACGCCAGCACTCTGGGCCAGAGCCCCCTGCCCCGGGCGGCCGACATCCGGCCCGAGACGCTCCGGCGCATCGTCGAGGTCAACACCATCGCCCCGCTCGCCCTCATCCAGGAGACGCTCCCGCTCCTGCGCCGTTCGGAAGACCCCCGTGTGCTCAACGTCACCTCCGACGCATCGGTCGAGCACTACGACTCGTGGGGCGGTTACGGATCGTCGAAGGCCGCCCTCGACCACCTGAGCGCCACGTTCGCCGTGGAGGAGCCCGGCATCCGGGTGTGGGCCGTCGACCCGGGGGACATGCGCACCGACATGCACCAGGACGCTTTTCCCGGCGAGGACATCTCGGATCGCCCCGAGCCCGACTCGGTCGTGCCCTCGCTGCTCGCCCTCGTCACCGGCGACACGCCGAGCGGGCGGGTCAAGGCCGCCGAGTTGGCTCCGGCGGGCGCCCGATGACCCCGACGTTGACGCCGATGGCCGTCCGTCCGCTCGCCGGACTGCACGATTTCGTGCTGCCGCCGGAGCTCGAGGCGACCCGCCCGGCCGAGGCCCGCGGGATGACGCGCGATGCGGTACGGATGATGGTCGCCCGGCGCTCCACGGGCAGCATCGAGCACACGACTTTCACCGAGCTCCCCCGCCAGTTCGAGGAGGGCGACCTGCTGGTGGTGAACACGTCGGGGACCCTGGCCGCCGAGTTGCAGGGGGTGGACCCCCACGGCGAACCGCTCCAGCTCCACCTGTCGACGCAACTGCCGGCCAACCTCTGGACAGTCGAGCTGCGCCGCGACGGCCACCCGGTGTTCACGGCGTCGGCGGGCGACACCGTCACCCTGGCCGCCGGTGGACGGCTCGACCTGCTCACGCCCTATTCGCACCACCCGGAAGGGGTGCGGTTGTGGGTGGCGACCCTGTCGACGCCCGTCCCCCTGCTCACCTTCCTGGCCGTCCACGGCGAGCCGATCCGCTACGGCTACGTGCAGGGGAGCTGGCCCATCTCGATGTACCAGAACGTGTACGCCACCGAGCCTGGCTCGGCCGAGATGCCGAGCGCCGGTCGGCCCTTCACCCCGGAGATCCTGACCCGGCTGGCCGCCCGGGGGGTCGGGGTGGTGCCCATCGTGCTGCACACCGGGGTCGCCTCGCTGGAGGCGTCGGAACCGCCCTACCCCGAGCACTACCGCGTCTCGGCCGCCACCGCCCACCGCATCAACGACGTCCGCCGCGAGGGCGGAAAGGTGGTGGCCGTCGGCACCACCGTGGTGCGTGCCCTCGAAACCGTCGTCGACCTCCGTGGGCACGTGCACGCCGGGAGCGGATGGACCGAAACGGTGATCACACCCGATCGGGTCGTGCGCTCGGTGGACGGTCTGTTGACCGGCTGGCACGAGCCCGAGGCCTCCCACCTGGCGATGCTCGAGGCCGTCGCCGGTCGCCACCTCCTCGAACGGTCGTACGCTGCGGCCCTGAAGGAGGGCTACCTGTGGCACGAGTTCGGCGACGTCCATCTGGTCCTGCCGTGACCGACACTCCGCCGATCGTCGAGCCGCCGCTGCAGGCCGTGCCCACCACGCGGCGGGCCATTCTGGTGGCGTTGAAGCGGCAGGGGGCCTTGCGGGCCCAGGATCTGGCCGCCGAGCTCGGCCTGACCACCGCCGCCGTGCGCCAACAGCTGGGGCGACTCGAGTCCGACGGGCTGGTGGCACACCGTCGCGACGCGGAAGGCCGCGGCCGTCCCACCCATGTCTACGAATTGACGCCCCTGGCCGACGGGCTCTTCCCCAAGCGCTACGGGGACCTGACGACGGAGTTGCTCAGATATCTCGGTGGCTCGGAGTCCGAGCAGGTGGACGACCTGTTCGAGCAGCGCCGGCGACGCCGGCTCCACGACGCCCGGCCCCGCTTGGACAGCCGGGACCTCGAGGACCAGGTGGACGAGCTGACCGCCATCCTCGACGAGGACGGTTACCTGGCCGACGTCGAGCGCCTCGACGACGGGGGATGGCGCATCACCGAGCACAACTGCGCCATCTTGTCGGTGGCGCAGGGATTCCGTCAGGCGTGTTCGAGCGAGCTGTCGTTCATCCGCGACGCGCTCCCGGGCGCCGACGTACAACGTGTCGCGCATCTGATGGACGGCGCCCACGTGTGTGCGTACGAGATCCGACCGGCGCTACCGTGAGGACCGTCATCGACCTCGAGCACTGAAGGCCCCGGTATGCAGATCGGCGTCGTGTTCCCCCAGACCGAGATCGGCGCCGACGCCGGTGCCGTGCGGGCTTACGGGACGGGGGTGGAGGAGCTCGGCTTCGCCCACGTCGTCGCCTACGACCACGTGGTAGGGGCCGACCCGGTGGTCCACACCGGATGGGACGGCCCCTACGACCTCCATTCCACGTTCCACGAACCGCTCGTCACGTTCGGCTTCCTGGCCGGGCTCACGTCCCTGGAGCTGGTGACCGGCATCGTCATCCTCCCCCAGCGGCAGACGGCGCTGGTGGCCAAGCAGGCGGCCGAGGTCGACCTTCTGAGCGGCGGCCGTTTCCGTCTGGGCGTGGGCCTCGGATGGAACGCCGTCGAATACGACGCCCTGGGCAAGACATTCTCGGACCGGGGGAAGCGGATCGAGCGCCAGGTGGAGCTGCTCCGACTCCTGTGGACCGAGCCGAGCGTCACCTACGAGGTCGACGGCGAGCGCGTGATCGGAGCGGGAATCGCCCCCCTGCCCGTGCAGCGGCCCATCCCGATCTGGTTCGGAGCCGCGTCGCCACCGGCCTACCGGCGCGCCGGCCGTCTCGGCGACGGCTGGTTTCCGCTCGTTCCTCCCGGGCCCCGGCTCGACGAGGCCCGCTCGCTGGTCGACGCGGCGGCGGCCGAGGCCGGCCGCGACCCCAGCTCTCTCGGCCTCGAAGGCCGGGTGAATTGGGGAGCAGGGGGCGTCACGACGTTGGCCGACCACGCCGACCGGTGGCGCACCATGGGGGCCAGCCACCTGACGGTCAACACCATGGGTGCCGGCTTCGGTTCGGTCGACGCCCACCTCGACGCGTTGGCGGCGTCGGCCGAGGTCCTGGGTCTGCGGGGCAGGGCGCCGACCGCGTGACCGTGCCGGCGGCGGGCCACCGGACGGGTCCGTGCCCGGCGCGACGACCACCTGTCACAGGATCCGGTCCCGTCTCGTCTCAATTGGCGTGAACCGACGGACGTGTCCGAACCCTCATGGGCGGCACGCAGCCAAGGAGGCGTCATGGCCCATGTGACCCTGGTCGAGAAGCCCGCGGGACTGGTTCCCCGACTCGCCGCCCGCTACTCCCGCCATCGCTTCGGGCAGGCCGTCGAGCCGGTGATGGCCGCCTCCCACCACGCCGGAGTGCTGGTGGCCATGGGCGCGCTGGAGACGGCGGCCGAACGGGGCTGGAAGCGGCTCGATCCCCGTCTTCGGTGGCTGGCCATTCAGGCCGCCGGGGGCCAGATCGGATGCTCCTGGTGCACGGACTTCGGCTACTACGAGGGCATGCAACAGGGGATCGACCCCGAGAAGGTCCGCGCCGTCCCCCGTTTTCGCGACAGTGACGTCTACGACGACGCCGAACGGGTCGTCCTCGAGTACGCCGTGGCCGCCACCACCGCACCGGTGGTCGTATCCGACGAGCTCATGGCGCGGCTGCACCACCACCTGAGCGAGCCGGAGATCGTCGAGCTGGCCGCCTGGGTCGCTCTCGAGAACTTCCGGTCACGGTTCAACGCCGGACTGGGTCTCACCAGCCAAGGCTTCTCGGACCGGTGCGCGGTGGCGCCGCTGCCCGTGACCTGACGTGGGCGACCTCGAGACGTTCCTCGGACTCCGGGCATCGCTGTTCGCCGTGGCCTACCGCATGCTCGGGAGCGCCACCGAGGCCGAAGACGTGGTCCAGGAGGTCTACGTGCGGTGGTCCCGACGCGGTCAGGGCGAGGTGGCGGCACCGTCGGCGTATCTGACGACGATCGTGACCCGCCTCTGCATCGACCAGCTGCGCTCGGCGCGGGTCCGTCGCGAGTCGTACAAGGGACCGTGGCTGCCCGAGCCGGTGGAGGCGGAGGCTCCCGCGCCGGATGACGGTGCCGAATTGGCCGACTCCCTGTCCCTGGCCTTCCTGGTCCTGCTCGAGGAGCTCCAGCCGGTGGAACGTGCCGTGTTCCTCCTCCATGACGTCTTCGACTATCCCTACGACGAGATCGCCGCCATCGTCGACCGGACCGAGGTCGCGTGCCGCCAACTGGTGTCGCGCGCCCGCCGCCGGGTCGATGCACCCCGGCGACGGTTCGACGCCGACCGCGCCCATGGACGCGAGCTCACGCGCCGGTTCCTGGCCGCCTGTGGCACGGGGGACCTCGAAGGGCTGCTGGCGCTTCTCTCCGACGATGTGACGGTGTGGACCGACGGCGGCGGCAAGGTGCGCGCCGCGTTACGGCCCGTCACCGGACCCCATCGCGCCGCCCGTTTCCTGTTGTCGGTGGCCCGGCGGATCCCGGCCGGTGTCTCGGCCCGGGAGGTCGATTTGAACGGGCAGCCCGGTCTCGTCCTCGAGGAGGAGGACCGCCGGGTGACCGTGGCGCTCACCATCGACGTCGTCGGTGACGAGATCACCGACGTGCGGGTGGTGACGAACCCCGACAAGTTGATCGCCCTGCAGCCCGCGCACCGCCCCCATGTGTCGGAGCTCTTCACCAACTGACGAGGCTCAGCGCGCCCGGGCTGATACCTCGGTCGAGGCCGGACCCGGTCCCTCGGCGTTCACGGCCGCCACCGTGTAGAAGTACGTCGTTCTGGCCCGGGCATGTCGGTTCCTGTACCTGCAGGTGCTCGAGGTGCACGCCACCGTCGTGTAGAGGGTCTCGGCGCCGGCGGAACGCGCCCGGAAGATCTTGTATCCGGTGATCGCGGCGCCACCGTTGTCGGCGGGCGCCTGCCAGGCGAGCACGATTCCCTTGGTGGTCGACGGGGAGGCGGTGACAGTGCGCGGGGCACCGGGCACCGACGGGCCGGTCCCGCCACCCAGGAGGCTCTGTGCCTGTGCCCAGGTGAAGACGACATCCGACGGAGTGGGCCCACAGGCACCGACGATGATGGCGGCGAGGGACGGGCTGTAGGACGATCCGGTGGCGGCGTTGCCGGCGCCCATGTACTGCTCAGCCTGCCCGCAGGTGGCGAAGGTACCGAGAATGGCGTCGCGGTGGCCCCAGCAGCCCGGCGACGACGGTGTCGTGCACGATCCGTTGGGCGACTCGGGTCCGTCGTCGTACATCCAGTAGTAGTCCGAGCCAAGAGGGTTGGCGGTGCCGCCGGCCCAGATCGACGCCCACGACGTCACGGTGGCACCGCCGGTCAGGGTTGACGAGGACAATTCCGGATCGGTCCCGTCGGTGGCCCCCGTCTGGGCCACGGTGTCCAGTTGTGTCGTGAGGCCGGCCAGAGGGGCGAGCCCGCGGTCGGTTCTCTCCAGGTTGGTGATCACGAAGATCTGCTCCGGGACCGTCATGGCGTCGTAGGCACTCAGGTTGAGCGACAACGACGTCAAGCTCTCCAGAACGGACCGGGCGTTGTCGGTGGCCGTCACGACGTCGGCATTGCACGCTTGGGAGTCGTCCAGGGTGTTGCGCTGGCAACGCCCGTCGGACAGAAAGGCCGGACTGGGCGACAGGCTCTCCGACGGATTCTGCGGCGGTACGATCCCCGCCGCCGCCACTGCGGTGCTGCCGGCGTGCGGGCGCGCGGTGGACGGCGCCGACATCTGCACGCGCACCGACGCGCCACTCACGGGTGCCGACCACGCGCTCACTCCCACGACGGCCAGCGAGACACCGACGCCCATCAGCGTCTTCGAGGTTCGGCCGCGCACTCCTTGTGTCATCGGACGCCGAACGGTGGCAGATGAAATCAATTTCACGACAATCACGTGCGCTGAGCCCCCCGCATTCCCCCTGACACATCGTCCCACGGAAGCGGCGCGGACCGCTCAGAGTGAAACCACCTGTCTAAATCGCCGTCACGTCGGAGCGGCCAAAATGCCGCCAAACCGCCCGATTATCGGCGAAACACTGACCTAGGGTGGTTGGTGCCGCTCGGAACGGGTTCATCGCACTCTGCGTGCCTCCACGACATCCAACACCGCGCCGCAATGCGGAACCGCCGGCACCGTTCAATGGGAGTTCGTGTGTTGATGGACCGACGTGACCCGCGCAGCCGCCGAACATCACGTCGACGGAGCGCGGCGACGGCGGTGGCCGGCTCCGTCATGGTGGTCATGATGACCGCGGGCATCACCCAGATCGCCACGCAGCAGCCGTCGGCGGCCGTCACCGTCAGCCCGAGCACGACCCCCGCCTTCGCCGGCGACGCCGGTGACCCCGACGTCGTCTACTCGGCCGGGACGTACTTCGCCTTCACCACCGGTACCACGCTGGGCAACCACATCCAGGCCCTGGTGAGCTCGAGCCCGTCGGGCGGATACCACAGCTATACGGGACACGCCTACGGGTCCACGGCCCTGGCCTCCCCACCGGGTTGGGAGATGACCAACACCCAGACGTCGCCCGGGGTGTTCGACTGGGGCGGGCACTGGTTGATGTACTACGACGCGGCCCAGTCGCCCTACGCGAGCGATAGCGGACACGATTGCATCTCGGTGGCGGTGGGCGGTGCCACCTTGTCGCCGTCGAGCCCGCAGTTCACCGACAGCTCGGGAGGCGGCCTCGTCTGCCAGCCCACCGGGTCCATCGACCCCGCCCCGTTCGTGGACCCGACGTCGGGTCGCGCCTACCTGATCTGGAAGCAGAACGACGGCGGATCGAGCAGCCAGGCCACCATCTGGTCGCAACAGCTCAGCGCCGACGGGCTCGGCCTCGTCGGCTCCCCGAGCGAGCTCATGTACAACAACACCGCCGCCTACCCGTGGGAGAACACGGTGGAGGACCCGTCCGTGGTGGACGCCGGTGGGACCTACACCCTGCTCTTCTCGGCCGGCGTCTACACCTCCACCGGCTACTCCGAAGGCGTCACCACCTGCGTCGGGCCGCTCGGGCCGTGCGGTACCGACGCCCGGATCCTCACCACCTACGGCTCGGTCCTGGGCCCGGGGGGCGGATCGCTCTTCGCCGACGCGTCCGGGGCCTTCTGGATGGACTACGCGGCGTGGCAGGGGGGTAGCGCCGGCTGTACCAACTACGGCTGCGGTGCCACCCGGCAGCTGTTCGTGGCACCGATCGGTCTGTCGGCCCAGGTGCACTGCAACCCGCCGGCATCGAAGGACGGCTACCGCTTCGTCGCCTCCGACGGCGGCATCTTCGCGTACGGCACCGTGCCCTTCTGCGGCTCCATGGGCGGCCAATTCCTCACCCGGCCCGTGGTCGGCATCGCCGCGACCCCCGACGGCGGGGGCTACTGGGAGGTGGCCTCGGACGGCGGCATCTTCGCCTTCGGTGACGCCGTCTTCCACGGTTCGATGGGGGGCAAGCCCCTCACCCGACCGATCGTCGCCATCGCCAGCACCCCCGACGGCGGGGGCTACTGGGAGGTCGCCTCCGACGGCGGCATCTTCACCTTCGGTGACGCTGCCTTCCACGGTTCGATGGGGAACAAGCCCCTGACCCGGCCGATCGTCGGCATCGCCGCGACCGCCGACGGCGGGGGCTACTGGGAGGTCGCCTCCGACGGCGGCATCTTCACCTTCGGTGACGCCGCCTTCCACGGTTCGATGGGGGGCAAGCCCCTGACCCGACCGATCGTCGGCATCGCCTCGACCCCCGACGGCCGGGGCTACTGGGAGGTGGCCTCCGACGGCGGCATCTTCGCCTTCGGTGACGCCGTCTTCTACGGCTCGATGGGGGGCAAGCCCCTGACCCGACCGATCGTCGGCATCGCCTCGACCCCGACGGCCGGGGCTACTGGGAGGTGGCCTCCGACGGCGGCATCTTCGCCTTCGGTGACGCCGTCTTCTACGGCTCCACCGGAGGCAGTCCCCTCACGAGGCCCGTCGTGGGGATGTCCACCTGACCCTCGGCGCCGGGTCCGACGGGACGGGACCCCGTAACGTCTCGCCGTGTGCACCGGGAGCGGATCCTCGTCACCGGCAGTGCCGGACATCTCGGTGAGGCACTCGTCCGCGTCCTGCGGTCCGAGGGACGCTCCGTCGTCGGACTCGACGTCGTCGACTCCCCCTTCACCTCCGTGGTCGGGTCGATCGGCGACCGCGACGTCGTCCGCCGCAGCCTGGCCGAGGTGACCGGCGTCGTCCACACGGCGACACTGCACAAGCCCCACATCCGATCCCACGATCGCCGGTCCTTCGTCGACACGAACGTCACCGGCACCCTCGTGCTGCTCGAGGAGTCGGCCGCCGCCGGCGTGGCCGCCTTTGTCTTCACCAGCACCACCAGTGCATTCGGACGCGCCCTCGCCCCTGCCCCGGGCGCGCCGGCCACCTGGATCACCGAAGAGGTGACACCGGTGCCCCGCAACGTCTATGGCGTGACCAAGACGGCGGCCGAGGATCTGAGCGAGCTGGTGCACCGAGACAACTCCCTTCCCGTGGTGGTCCTCCGTGTGGCGCGCTTCTTCCCCGAGTCGGACGACGACGGCGATGTGCGTGGCACCTACGGCGACGACAACGTGAAGGCCAACGAGTACCTCTACCGCCGCGTCGATATCGAGGACGTCGTGCGGGCCCACCTGCTGGCCCTGGAGCGGGCGCCGGCCGTCGGCTTCGCCCGGTACATCGTCTCCGCCACCACGCCCTTCACCCGTGACGACACGGCTGCGCTCATGGTCGACGCCCCGGGTGTCGTGGCGCGGCGCTTTCCCGATCAGGCGGCGGAGTACGCACGTCGGGGTTGGACGATGTTCCCGCGAATCGACCGCGTCTACGACAACACCCGGGCCCGCACCGAACTCGGCTGGACCCCGCGCTACGACTTCCGGCACGTCCTCGACCGTTTGAAGTCCGACGACGACCCGCGCAGCGTGCTGGCCCGGGACGTGGGGTCCAAGGGGTATCACGCGTCGCATGGCTAGAGCGCCCGACGCCTTCGGCCACGCGCTGCGGGACTGGGCGCGCGGGGAAACCCATCCCGAGATCTTCGAACGTGACGACGGGTTCACCGAGACCGGTGTCGGCCACCAGCTCTACGTGGCCCGGTTCGCCCAGTGGCTCCCCTCGGAACGCCGGGCCATCCGCTACGCCCGCGGGCGGGTCGTCGACGTGGGCTGTGCCGCCGGTCGGGTGCCGCTCTACCTGCAGGGTCGGGGCTTCGAGGTGGTCGGCCTCGATGCCTCCCCGCTGGCCGTCCGCACGGCCCGGGCCCGCGGCGTGACCGAGGCGTGGTGCATGTCGGCCGAGGCTCTCACGGCGAAGGTCTCCTCGTTCGACACCGTCGTGCTCTTCGGCAACAACTTCGGCATCTTCGGGACACCCGAGCGGCTGCGACGGGTGCTCACGTCCTGGGCCCGCCGGACCCCTGCGGGGGCGCGGATCCTGGCCCAGAGCACCAACCCCTACTGCGGTGGTGCGCCCGCCCTCACCCGGAGCTACTACTTCCGCAACCGCGACCGCGGCCGCATGCCCGGGCAGGTACGCCTGCGCATCCGGTACCGGACCGACGTCGGGCCCTGGTTCTCCTGGCTCTTCGTGTCACGCCGCGAGATGCGCACCCTCCTGCGGGGTACGGGCTGGCACCAGAGCCGCATCCTCGGGGGTTCGCCGAGCGAGCCCTATGTCGCCGTCCTGGAGAAGGACCGACCCTGACGACCGACCATGACGACCCAGCCACCGGCGGCACGGAGAGACGACCCACCCGGAGACGGCCCACCGAGACGGCGCCGCTCAGTCGTCCGTCAGGGGCGCGTAGACGACGTTGCCGTAGCGGTGCAGGCTCCGCGTCACCACCTGTTCGCGTAGCCAACGCAGGAGCTCGACGCGGCCGTGGGAGCACACCGGCTCGTCGATGACGGTCAGCGCGTGGTCGGCGGCGGCGGCGAGGACCTCGGGCTCGGCTTTCCCGAGCAGGCGCAGCCGGGGGCCGGCCGTGTCCCCCAGTGATGCCGCCAACGCCTCGGCGCTCTCGATCTCGATGGTCGCCCCCGACGGCGCGTGCCATCCCTGGCGCCGCACCGCACTCGACACCCGGACGGGGGTACCGGTCACGGCCGCCGCCGACAGGGCCTTCGCCACCTCCTCGTCGGAGGTGTCCTCGGCGACGCGCACGATCACCCCGGCGGTCACCGGCCGGTAGCGCAGCTGGTTGGACTCACACGACAGCCCCACCAGTTCCGTCGCCCGGCCGAAGTGGCGGTCCCACCAGTGCCGGTAGTGGGCGGTGGCGGCGTCGACACCGGTCTCGTCGGCGTCGTGCCAGCGCCGCAACGTGAGCAGGTAGTTGGGGCCTCCGGTCTTGGCCGTGGGCCCCACGCTCGAGCGCTTCCAGCCGCCGAAGGGTTGGCGGCCCACCAGGGCTCCGGTGGTGGGCCGGTTGACATAGAGGTTGCCCGCCTCGACGTCGTCCACCCAGCGCCGGTGCTCGGCCGGGTCGAGCGAGTGCAGCCCCGCCGTCAGTCCGTAGGCGACGGCGTTCTGCCACCGCCGCGCCTCGTCGAGACTCGCGGCGCGCATGACCCCGAGGACCGGACCGAACCACTCCGTCTGATGGGCCCACGATCCCGGTACGACCCCGAGGCGGACACCGGGGGACCACAGACGACTGTCCTCGTCGAGGCACCGCGGCTCCACCAACCACGATTCGCCCGGGTCGAGAACGGTGAGGGCCCGGGCCAGCGACTCGGTGAACGGACCGACGATCGGGCCCACATCCGAAGACGGATCGTCGGCCGGGCCTGTCCGCAGGGCGCGCGTGGCGTCGGCCAGCTGGCGCAGGAACGGGCCGTGGTCGTGGACGGAGGCGACCACGATGGCCAGGCTGGCGGCCGAGCACTTCTGACCGCCGTGCCCGAAGGCCGATCGCACCAGGTCGCCGACGGCCTGGTCCACGTCGGCGGTGGCCGTGACGACCATGGCGTTCTTCCCGCTCGTCTCCCCGAGCAGGCGGCGGCCGGGGGCCCAGCGGGAGAACAGCCGCGCCGTGTCCCACGATCCGGTGAGGATCACCGCCCCCACCTCGGGGTGGGTGATCAGATGCCGCCCGGCCGGGCCGTCGGGGGCGGCCACCAGCTGCACCCTGCCGTCGCCCAGGCCCGCCGCCGCCAGCTGGTCGACGAGCAGCGCGGCGGTGGCCGGCGCTTCGGGGCTCGGCTTGAGAATCACCGTGTTGCCGGCGGCCGACGCCGCCAGGACCCCGCCGGCGGCGATGGCGTAGGGGAAATTCCAGGGCGGAGCCACGGCCACCACTCCGCACGGGACACTTCCCACCTCGTCCTCGAGCGACGCCAACAGGTCGGTCCCCGCCGCGTACCAGCGGGCGTAGTCGACGGCTTCGGAGACTTCAGGATCGCCCTCGCCGAAGGTCTTCCCCGCCTCGTGGGCCATCACGGCGACGGCGTCGGCGCGCCCGGCCGCCATGACCTCGGCCGCCGCCTCCAGTCGCCGGCGCCGATCGCGGGCGGGCGTGGCCGCCCACTGCGTTTGCGCGTACACGGCACCCGCCACGGCCCGGTCGACGTCGGCCTCCGACGCCGGCGGCGGCGGTGCCTGCCGGCCCGGCGCCGCCAACGCCCCCTGCGCCCACCGGCGGTTGGCGGGCACGGTCAGGTCCGTGTCCGGTTCGTTGGCGAACCGCCCGTCGTCCGCCGCCGGGCGCGACACGGTGGTCGACGGGGCCACGGGGATCCGGATCCCGACCTGTGTCCCGTCTCGTGTCCGGTCCTGTGTCTGGAACGGGCGCGTGGTCACGTCGCCCCGGGCGCGCACGGAGCGGGCGAAGCGGTCGGCCTGCTCCTGCCACTGAGAGCTGCCGGGGGCCATGGCCAGGGCGTGGCGGAGGAACCCCTCCGGCGTGGTGTTCTCGTCCAGCCGGCGGGCCAGGTAGGCGAGGGCGTTGCGGAAGTCGCCGCGGGTCGTGGCCGGCACGTAGAGCAGGAGTCGTGGCGATCGTGCCGCCACCGCGGTGGCCTGGGTGTCGGCCATCCCGGCCAGCATCTCGACGTCGAGAGCCGTACCCGTCTCCTGCGAGAGGACGAGGGCCAGGGCCACGTCGAAGAGGTTGTGCGACGCCACCCCGACCTGCACGGCACCGCTGGCGGCCACCTCCACCAGTCGTTCGAGGAGCCGGATGTAGGAGGCGTCGGTGTCGGCCTTGGTGCGATAGGGCGCCGCCGGCCATCCGTGGAGCTCGGCGTCCACGTTCTCCATGGCCAGGTTGGCCCCCTTGACCAGACGGATCCGGATGGGGGCCTTTCCCGACTCCCGACGGCGGCCGGCGAAGTCGAGCAGCCGGTCCAACGCCGCGTGGGTGTCGGGAAGATAGGCCTGCAGGGCGATGCCGGCGGTGAGCGACGCGAACTCGTCGTCGTCGAGGGCCCGCATGAAGGACTCCACCGTCAGGTCGAGGTCTCGGTGCTCCTCCATGTCCAGGTTGACGAGCTTGGCGTCGCCCGACGCGCCGGCGCGCCGGTAGAGGTGGCGCAGCGGACCGGTGATGCGCCCGACCGATCCCTCGAAGTCGATGAGCGAGAGCCCGGCGGCGACGGACGACACCTTGACCGAGACGCAGTCGACGTCGTCGCGCCGCAGCAGCGCGTCCACCGCCGCCGTCCGCTTCTCCGCCTCCTGCCACCCCAGGATGGCTTCGCCCAGAAGGTTGAGGTTGGGTCGTCGGCCCGCCTTCCACAACCGGGCCAGCCGGCGGCCGAGCGGTGACGGTTCCGCCGGGTAGACGAGGGCTCCGGTCTCGTGGCGCAGGCGCGCCACCACCAGGCCCACCACGGGCCCCGGAAACGGCCGGGCGGCCCGGGCGGCGATCCGGAGAAGGGTGCGATCGGCGGGCGAGACCCCTTCCAGGTCGCCGGCCGTGACGGCGATCAGTTGCCCGGCCGCGGCCCGGACGTCGGTGGGACGCAGCACCCGGTCGGCCACCGAGAAGATCAACCGCGTCCCCGACTCGCTGGCCAGCAGCCGGCGCAGCCGGAGCTGGCGCCGTTGCTCGCCACGCGAGGTGCCGGTCCGGGCGGCCACCAGCAGCTCGGCGGCCAGGGTCACCGAACGGTCGATGAGCTGGTCCTCCGAGAGGCGTGCCACCTATGTGGGCGTCCAATGGGTGGTCGGTGCGGCGAGCCAGCTGAGGACCTGCCGGCGGGTGGTGGGGCCGTGAGGGTCCCAGGGCGACGGCAGGGCTCCGTCGGCGCGCAGCTGGGCCGCCTCGGAGATCTGCGTGCTCAGGGGATCGGTGGCCAGCGCGCAGTGGGTGGCGGTGGGATCGAGGCCGAAGAGGGCGGCGGCGTTCTGGCCGAAGATGGCCGCCTTGATGTCGTCGGTGAGCGCCGGGTAGCCGTAGCGCTCCTGGTATTCGGTCGTGATCTGGAAAGCGCGCATGGCCATGATCTGTGCTTGCGGACTGCCGTACCAGATGGCGTCGGTGCCCCACAGCACGCGCTTGTCCCCCACCCGGCTGAGGATCTTGCCCATGGCGTGGGCCGCCTGGTCCGGTTGGGTCAGGAGCTGGCGCCACATCGTCGCCGTGTCGACCCAGACGTTCTCGTTCGGTGCCACGCCGTGGCGGTCCAGGGCGGCCAGCACGGTGTCGATCCCCGCCGTGGCCGACGGGTCGTAGGGGCCCTCGACGTACGACGGGTCCCAGGCCGCGTGATAGATGACGAAATTCATGTCGGGGAATTGCCGCGACACCGCCACGACGTCGTCGGGATGGTTGAAGGTGGGGTCGAAGTTCATGAGCGGAAGTCCCTTGTGGGCCACGAAGACCTTGACCCCCAGATCGTGCGCGTGCTGCACGGTGGGCAGCCCGATGGCCGGGTCCTCGAGGGAGAACCCCTGCCCCGTCGGGCTCCAGGCCGTGTACACCTTGAAGGCGGCCAGGTGGCCGGAAGCGGCGGCCGTGGTCATCTCGTCGAGCGTCGCACCGAGGGGACCGACGTTCGGGGCGAGGACGTTCTCCACCAGCACCCGGCTGGCGCCGCCGTGGGTGAGCCCGGCGGTGATCTCCTGGGTGCTGACGGCGTCGGGGAACGGTATCGGGGCGTTGGCCGGTCCCGAATTGGGGACGTCGGTGAGGACGGCCACGGTGGTGTCGCTGGCCAGGAAGAGATCGTGCAGATAGGTGGCCCGGTCCACGCAGTCGAGCTGCGGCCGGTCGCTGCAGCCGGCGGGGAGCATGCCCAGGACGAGGTTGACGGTCTCGGGGGCGTTCTGAGCCCACGGTCCGGCCGGGACCACGTGATGGGTGTGGGCGTCGAGGATGAACCCACCGGTGGTGGCGAGCGTCTCGTGACAGGCGTCGACGTCGACGGGGGGCGGGGTGTGGAACGTTCCCCCCCGACCTTTCTTGAGCCTCGTGGACGCGTGGTGCGACGGCGTTCCCGCGCAACCGGCCAGCTCGAACGCGGCCAGGGAGGCCGCCACCGCCCCCGCGCTCTGGAGGAAGCGCCGCCGGTCCATGCCCCGGCGCGACGCCGCCTCGTCCACCGCCGTTCGGACCAGCGCGTCGATGGCCCGGCTGTCGGGCCCCGGTGCCGCCGGGACGAACTCCCCGTTGGAGACCGGTCCGGCCGGGAGCGGCAGAGGTGGGGCGGACCGGTCGCGACGGGCACGCGAGAAGCGACCGACCACAGCCATGTCCGGACGCTACGCCTGCCCGGACGGGCGCGCGTGGTCACCACCGGCTGCACCGCCCATCATCTTCAACATCGGCACTCCGTCCGTGCGCACGAAGCGGAAGGCGAGGCCGGCCGCCACGAGGAGCGCCACGATGTTCAGCACCGAGGTGTAGTCCCAGTGCACGGCCATGTCGGAGACCTTGGCGTGGCGCGTCGTCGGCACCAGCCCGAGACCGCCGAAGAGGAACCCGACGGCGTAGCCGGCCAGGACCATGGTGACGTAGAAGCTGGCCAGGATGAACAGCATCATGCGGGTGCCGTAGTACCTCCGGTAGATGGCCAGGATGGGCAGGATGATCAGGTCGGCGAAGATGAAGGAGAGCACCCCCCCGAAGCTCATGCCGCCGTTCCAGAGGACACCGGCCAGGGGGACGTTGCCGATCGAGCAGACGAAGCTGGCCAGGCTGATGAGGGGACCGACCAGAGGTCCCCAGAGCTCCGACACGAGCGGATGGTGGACGACGAAGAGATGACGCCAGAAGGAATCGGGCACCCAGGCGGCCAGGGCACCGGCGATGAGGAGACCGGCGACGACGTCACGGGCGACGGCCGCCCACTCCATGACGAAGATGTGGGAGATCGACGTGACGGCGGCGGGCGACCGCAGGCGTCGCCAGAGGCTGCCGTCCGCCTGGATGGTCATGTCCATCGCCGCGTGTCCCTCCATCGATCCGGCGAGCCCCCGGTCGGCGTTCGCTCGGGCCGCCTCGAGGAGGTTGCGGCGTAGGAAGAGGCGGAAGACCACGGCCAGGGTCACGATCATGACGGGACCACCGATGAACTCCGCCAGCGTGAACTGCCATCCGATGAGCAGGGCGAGGATGACACCGAGTTCGACGATCAGGTTGGTCGAGGCGATCTCGAACGTCATGGCCGCGGTGAAGCTCGCCCCGGTGCGAAACAGCGCCCGGGCCAGCGCGACGGCGGCGTAGGAACACGACGACGACGACGCTCCGAAGGCGGCGGCGAGGACCAGGGTCCGGGGTCGGTCGTCGCCGAGCAGCCGGGCGATCGTCTTCCGTCTGACGACCGACTGGATCACCGCCGACAACGCGAACCCGAGGATCAGCGCCCACAGGATCTCCCAGGTCATCGACCCGGAGATGGTCAGGGCGTGACCGAGCGCGTGCAGCCATCTCACGGTCGGGACCCGTCGCGCCGATCAGGCCGTCTCGGGGTCCGTCCCGATGACCGGAACCCGGGTGAGGGCGAAGACACCGAGGACAACCATGGCCAGGCCGACGCCCTCGCCCACCGGGGCCAGGCCGTGCGCGTCGATGTTCTCGCCGAAGAGCCCCAGACCGATGATCACGGCCACCAGCGGCTGGGCCACGGTCAAGGTGGGCAGCGAGAGCCGTAGCGCTCCGGCGTGGAAGGCGCTCTGGGTGAGGAGCAGGGCCACCACCCCTCCCACCAGCAGGGCGTAGGGCTCCCAGCTGGCGAGGGTATGGAGCACCCCGCCGTTGAGGAGGTGGCCGGTGCGTTCGGTGAGGGCGGCGACGTATCCGAAGGCGGTACCCGAACCCGCCCCCAGGAGCACCGCCGCCCGCCGTCGCGAGCCGCGGCGCGATCCGAGCACCATGGCCCCGCAGGCGGCGGCGATGACCACGGTGAGGACGGTCCAGGCTTCGCCCGATGCCTGGGGATGACCCAGTCCCGGGTGGGCCACGCCGAGGAAGAGGGCGAGGCCCGCGGTGACGACGGCCGTCGACGCGATGTCGGACGTCGAGATGTGCCGATGATCGAGCCACGCCGTCAAAGGCAGGGCGAAGACCAGGCTGAGGACGAGGAGCGGCTCGACCAGAGGGAGCGATCCCCGGCGCAGGGCCAGGAACTGGAAGAGATAGCCGACACCGTCGAGGACGTTGCCGATCAGCCATAGCGGCCGTCGGGCGAGTCGGACGAGGAGGCCGACGCGGACGGACAGCTCCGGTGGTTCGCGGATCGCCGCGTGGTGCTGGAGGACGGCGGCGAAGCCGTAGGCGGCGGCACTGGCGATCGACAGCAGGACGATCGAGACGAGGCCGCGCCCGATGTGGTGGTGGAACATCCCCAGACCCCAGCCCCCGGGCGCCGCCATCCCGACAGCCTCCCGCGCCGGAGCGGGGTGGGACAGCAGCCCCGGGCCGTATTCCGCTACCCGAGCTCGGCCAGCAGCTCTCGGCAACGATCGGCGTTGCGCGCCAGGGTGGCCCGGAAGGCGTCCATCCGGGTCAGCTTGGCGTTCAGCTGCTCCTTCAGGGACTCGTTCAGGGCCAGGGCCTCTTCCAGGAGGGCCTTGCGCTGGAGCCGGGCCGCGGCGGTGTCGAGCTCCTTCTCGGCCCGATAGGCGGCCCGGACCTCGTCGAGGCGCTGCTCGGACTGGAGGAACCCCTTGATCTCCTCGAGGTTCATCCCGAGCGCCTCGCGCAACTCGAGGATGCGTTGGAGCTGGACCAGGTCGCTGTCGCGGTAACGCCGCTCCCCTCCCGGCGTGTACTGCGACGGGCAGAGCAGACCCAGCTCGTCGTAGTAGCGCAGGGTGCGGGCGGAGACACCGACGCGCGAGGCGGCGTCGCTTATGCGCAGACCCGGCTCAGCCTCGTGGCCCGCGGCGGACGGATCGGGCGGAGGTCGTGGTGAGGGAGGTCGGCCCTTGTCCGCCGTCGTCGCCCCCGTGCCGCGCGCCATGACGTCAGCTCACCAGGAGGGGTTCGGTCTCGGCCACGGCTTCTTCGGCCGACTCCACCGGCAGGGCCGGGCCGGGCTCGGCGTGGTGGTACTTCCCGCCCCGCAGGAGCGAGGCCACGGCGCCGAGCAGACAGACGACGGCGGCGAAGTCGAAGGCCTTGGCCAGACCCTTCCCGAAGGGGGCGGAGATGAGGTGGGGGAAGAACGAGCGACCGGTGATGTAGTGGGCCTGGGCGGCCGTCATGTGGTGGAGCGCGGCGGGCCCGAGGAGGGTGGCCATCGGGTTGTAACCGAGGAAGGCGGCGAAGAGGGAACCGACCGGGGGGAGGTGCGAGACACGCGCGCCGCGGTGGACGGCGCCACGCCCTGGGCCATGAGTCCGTGGAGGAGGTCGGACGGGAGGGTGGCGGACAGGCCCAGGATCATGAGCGTGAAGAAGATGCCGATCGAGAGCACCTGGGCCGAGGAATTGAAGGTGGCTGCCATCCCCGCCCCCGCCCCGCGCTGGTCGGCCGGGAGGCTGTTCATGATGCCCGTCTGGTTGGGGGCGATGAACAGTCCCATGCCGACCGAGTTGAAGAAGAGGAGGGTGGCGAAGACCGGGTAGCCGAAGTCGACGGGCAGCATCTGGAGCAGCGATGAAGGTCAGGGCGACGAGCAGGAGACCGCCGGTGGCGAAGGGGCGGGCCCCGTACCGGTCGGCCAGATGACCCGCCAGCGGCCCGGCCACCAGGAAGCCGACGGTCAACGGGCACCATGTAGATGCCGGCCCACAACGGGGTCGAACTGAAGCTGTAGCCGTGCAGGGGCAGCCAGATCCCCTGGAGCCAGATGATCAACATGAACATGAGGCCACCGCGGCTGAGCGACGCCAGCCCGCTGGCCACGTTGCCGGCGGTGAAGGCTCGGATGCGGAACAGCGACAGCCGGAACATCGGATGCGCGACGCGCGTCTCGATGGCGCAGAACACGACCAGCAGCGCCAGGCCGCCGGCGATCTCGGCCATCACCGTGGGACTGGTCCAGCCCATGGTGTGGTGGCCGTAGGGGAGAAGGCCGTAGGTGATGCCCACCAGGATGAGGATGAGTCCGGCGGCGAAGGTGGCGTTGCCCCACCAGTCGATGTGGGCGGCCGTGCGGACGCTGCGGTCCTCGAGCTTGCGGTACGCCCAGACCGTCCCGAAGATACCGAAGGGCACCGAGACCAGGAACACCATGTGCCACTGGACGGGGGCCAGCAGTCCGCCCAGCACGAGACCGATGAAGGCCCCGGCGATGGCGGCGACGTTGTTGATCCCGAGGCCGAGCCCGCGCTGGTTGGCGGGGAAGGCGTCGGTGATGATGGCCGAGGAGTTGGCGAAGAGCATGGCCCCCCCGACGCCCTGGCCGATACGCATCCCGATGAGCCAGATGGCCGCGCCCGGTCCGTGGATCCAGGTGATCGAGAGGAGGATGGAGAAGGCGGTGAAGACGGCGAAGCCGAGGTTGTACATCTTCACCCGGCCGAACATGTCGCCGACGCGGCCCAGCGTGACCAGGAGCACGGCCAGGACCACCATGAAGCCCATGAGCATCCAGAGCATGTAGCCGGTGTTGGCCGGGGTGAGGGGATCGAGGTGGATGCCGCGGAAGATGGCGGGAAGGGCGATGAGGACGATCGACTGGTTGATGAAGACCATGAGGGTGCCGAGCGTGATGTTCGACAGGGCGATCCACTTGTAACGGTCGCCCGACCGCCTGGTCTCCCGGGACATTGCCTATATCTTAACGTTAACGTCAAGGTCCGTCCGTCGGGTGCTCCCGGAAGAGGGCGGGGTCCCCGCCGGTGGGGGGCTCGAGACGACACCGAGGAGGGCGGCCTCGGCCGGCGATCACCGCGTGCCGGTGCCCCGGCCCACCATCCGACAAGGGATCTGGGCGTCCTCGTCGAGGTGATAGCTGGCGCAGACGCGGTGGTAGCCGTCGGCGATCCACAGGGGGGTCCCCCGGACGAGCAGAACGGGGGAGAGCTTGGTGCCGGCCTTCACCTTGCCCAGATCCTTCGCCACTTCGTGATTGTCGGCCGGGAGCAGGGCCAGGCCGCTGGCCCGGAGGATGTCCTTGGCCATGAAGTGCTCGAGCCCGGGACTGCGCTCCAGGATCTTGGCCAGCTTCTTCGCCTGGGCCGGATCGACCAGGAGCGACAGGTAGGTACGGGCCGCCGCGAAGTCCTGCTCCTCGGGTTGCTCTTTCCAGTGTTCCGCCGCCATGTCGGCACCTCCCTTTCGGCCCTCACCGGGGGCCCTGTCGCACTACGTGGGCGCGGGCTCCCCGGTGTCAGAGCCCCGGAAACGCGTCCTCCAGAGAGGCGAGGACGTGATCGCCCCCCGCCGCCGCCAGTTCGTCGGTCGAGTAGTGGCCGGTGGCCACGCCGACCGAGACGGCACCGGCCGCCTGGGCGGCCGAGATGTCGCGGGGGGTGTCGCCGACCACGAAGACCTGGGCCGCGGTGAGCTGACTGTGGAGCCGGGTGGCCTTCTCGATGGCCAGCTTCGTCAGCTCGGGCCGGTCGGGCGAGTCCGAGCCGTAGGCGCCGAAGACGAAGAACCGGTTGAGGTTGGCGGGCATGAGCTTGGTCCGGGCCGCGCCCTCCATGGCCCCGGAGACGAGGCCGAGCATCACCCCGGCGTCCCCCATCCGCACCAGCAGGTGCTCGGCCCCGGGGAGCACCCGGTACTCTTTGGACGTCCAGATGTCCTCGGCCAGGGTCAGGAGGTACTGGGCGTAGAGCCGGCCCAGTTCGTCGGGGGTGGGGTCCCGGCCGAGCACACCCCGGAACGTCTCGCCCGCCACCTCGGGGTCGGTTTCGCCGGCCGAGGTGTGGGCGCCGATGTCGGCGGCGACGCCGTAGAGCTTCTCGAAGGCGGCCTTCCAGCTCCTCGCCCCCGCTCCGCCGGTGTGGACGAGGGTCTCGTCCACGTCGAAGAGAACGGCGACGGGCTTGGTCATCCCCCCATCATCGCCCGCGAAGACGTCGCCTCACGGTCGGACCTTGATGGCGTTGCCGCCCTGGACGACCGAGATGGTGGCTCCGTTGGTGGCCTGCTCGACGATCGCCTGCGAGGGACTGGTGACGTATCCCTTGTTGTTGGTGACGGTGGCGGTCAGGTTGTTGCCGTTGAACTCGGACTGGAGGTCGATCCCCACCCCGTCGCTCGCTCCCCCCAGGGCCAGGTGGTTCTTGCTGATGGTGCCGGAGATCGAGCCGTTGCAGGGCACGTTGGAGCAGTTCCCGTTGTCGTAGCCGCCTTCCATGATGATGCCGAGGCCGGCGTAGTGCGAGAACGTGTTGGACGAGGCGTTCTGTTGGGTGATCGACTCGGCCAGGTCCGACAGGAAGAAGAGACCTTCACCCGAGTAGGTGGTGGGCCCGGACGTGTTGGCGATGAGATTCATGACCTTGTTGTGGGTGAACGCCACCGGGCCGTTGTCCTCGAAGAGCGCCCCCTGGAATGTTCCGGAGATGGTGTTGGCGTTCACGGTCGTGGCCGCCGCGTTCTTGAAGGTGTCGATGCCGATGGGGAAGTCGGTGGTGTCGTTCGGGTCGGACGTTCCCTCCACGATGACGTTGTTGGAGAGCACGACGGTGTCGCCGGCGTTCGGATCGGCGAGGGCCACGATTTCCGGCTCTCCGGAGGTGTAGGCGTAGGGGAAGGGGTTCTCGAAGGTGAAGCCGCTCACCGAGACCGCCCCCCCGGTGGACCCGACGTAGAGGACGCCGTACGTGGTGCCACCGGGATCGATCCCGGCACCGTTGACGATCGTCTTCGACGCTCCGGCACCGACCAGGCGGACGGCCTTGTCGACGGCCACGGTCTGGTCATAGGTCCCGGCTGCCACCTTGATGGTGTCACCGGCGACGGCCTTGCCGATGGCGCCGTTGATCGTGGCACAGGCGGTGGCCGGCGCCGTGCAGTTCCCGGCGTCGCTACCGGTGGTGGACACGTAGAGGGTGTTGGGCGGACCGGCCTCGGCCGTGCCGCTCACGGCGACCAGCGATCCCACCAGACCGACCAGGGTGCCGGCCGCCATGACCAGTGTTCGTGTGATTCCGCGTGACGTTGACATCTTTGCTCCCGCCTCAGACGCGTCGATTCGACGCGCTCCGCCTTCGATTGGTGCTCCGCCTTCGATTGGTGCTTCAAACGACAGTCTACGGGGTCTGATAGCGGTGGGCCGAAAGGATCTGCGGTCAGGCCTTCTTCTCGTCGTGACCGCCGAAGCCCTTGCGCATGGCGGAGAGGACCTTGTTGGCGAAATCGTCGAGATTGCGTGAGGCGAAGCGCGCATAGAGAGACGCGGTGAGTACGGGGGCGGGGACGCCCTCATCGATGGCGGCGATGGAGGTCCACCGTCCTTCCCCGGAGTCCGAGACGCGTCCGGCGAACTCCTTCAGATCGGGCGACGCGTAGAGGGCGTCGGCGGTCAGGTCCAACAACCACGACCCGACGACGCTGCCGCGGCGCCAGACCTCCGTCACCGCCGTCGTGTCGATGTCGAATTGATAGAACTCGGGTTCTTCGAGGGGAGCGGTCTCGGCGTCACCCTCGACGTGGTGCGTGCCGGCATCGGCGTTGTGGAGGATGTTGAGGCCCTCGGCCAGCGAGGCCATCATCCCGTACTCGATGCCGTTGTGGACCATCTTCACGAAATGCCCGGCTCCGTTCGGCCCGCAGTGGAGAAATCCCTGTTCGGCCTGATCGGGCTCACCGGTGCGTCCCGGGGTCCGCGGGGCCGCCTCCACCCCGGGGGCGATGGTGGCGAAGATCGGGGTGAGACGACCGACCACGTCGGCTTCGCCTCCGATCATGAGGCAGTAACCCCGGTCGATCCCCCAGACCCCTCCGCTCGTCCCGCAGTCGACCAGGTGGATACCGCGCCCGGCGAGATGTGCGGCCCGGCGGATGTCGTCGCGGTAGTAGGAGTTCCCGCCGTCGATGATGGTGTCCCCGGCGGTCAGGTGGGAGGCCAGATCGTCGATGGTCTGGGCGGTGATCTCACCGGCGGGGACCATGACCCAGGCGGCGCGGGGTTCCGACAGCTTCTGGACGAAGTCGGCCATCGAGTCGGCGCCGGTCGCCCCTTCGGCCTCGAGCGACTTGACGGCCTTGGGGTCGAGGTCGAAGACCACGCAGTGGTGGCCGTCGCGCATGAGACGGCGGACGATGTTCGCCCCCATCCGGCCCAGGCCGACCATGCCGAGCTGCATCGGGTTCGCCGTTGTCATGGTCGCTCCTCTTCGGGTCGTCGTCGGTCCCGCCAGATTTCTCTGCGCCTTTGGTCTATCCGCCTTTGGCTCCGCCCGCCCGCCGGGCGGCGCTCAGGCGGCGGAGGAACGAGAGGCGGCGGGGAGAAGACCGGGTGGCGCGCCGTCGAGCGTCTCGAGGATGGCCCCGGCCAGTGCCCGGGCCGAGACGGGATCGAGCTCGAGGGCGACCCGGGATCCGGGACCACGGGCGGGATTGAGCAGATCGATGTTGAGGGTGTGCTCGGCGGGGGCGTGGACCGGATGGTCGAAGTAGACGGTGGCGTCGGAGAGGACGAACCACCCATCCGCCCCCTTTGCCACTCCCGCTGACGGGCAGGCAGGTGGTCTCGTAGGTGCACACGGTGGTCTCCTCTGGTTCGCCGCGACCGGTCAGGTGCCGAGGTGGCGGCCGAAGAACTCCCAGATCTTCTCCCAGCCGTCGTTGGCCGCCTCGGGACGGTAGCTGGGCCGGTTGGTGGCGAAGAAGGCGTGGCCGGCGCCCTCGTAGGTGTGGAACTCGAAGGTCTTGCCCAGGTCGGTCAGGACCTTCTCGAGCTCGGCCACCTCGGCCGGGGACGGGAACTGGTCCTCGGCGCCGAAGAGGCCGAGCAGCGGGCACGACAGATCCTTGGCCAGGTGGACGATGGGCCCGACCTTGAGCGGGGCCCCTTCGGGCGGGGGCGCCACCACGAAGGCGCCGTAGCAGTCGACGGCGGCGTCGAGGGGCAGGCTGCAGGCGGCCAGGAACGACTGGCGGCCGCCCGAGCAGTAGCCGATGGTCGCCACCTTGCCGTTGGACGAGTCGAGCGATCGGAGGTGGGCGACGGCGCCGCCGACGTCACCCACCAAGCGGTCGTCGGGCACGCCACCGCCGGCCCGGGCCGCCGCCGCGGCGTCGTCGGGACTGGCGCCGGGAGCCTCGCGCCAGTAGAGGTTGGGGCAGATGGCCAGGTAGCCGTGGGCGGCGAATCTCCGGGTGATCTCCTTGGTCTGCTCGTCGTATCCCGGCATGTGGTGGATCACGACCACGCCACCGACCGGGGACCGGTCGAGCGGTTGGGCCAGGTACGCCTCGATCTCGTCGCCCCCGGCGCCGGCGATCGTCACCGTCTCCGCTCTCATGGCATCGGTCATCGGGTCCTCACTTTCTCTGGGTGTGCTCCACCTGGGTGTGCTCTCCCCGGGTCTACGTGTCCCGGGTCTACTTGCTCCGGGTCGGCTGTCTCGGGGTCGGCTGGGTCCGGGTCGGCTGTCCCCGGGTCACCGTGCTGCCGGTGATTGTCTCCGGGTGACCCGGCGGTACGACGTCCACCGGTGAGGGGACGGTGGCGTCGAGTGCCTCGAGACGGGCCCGCAGCCGGGTCGCGCTGGCCTCGCGCTCGGCCCGGAACGCCTCGATGTGCGACAGGGTGTCGTCGAGCCGGGCCAGGAGCTGGTCGTTGGCGGCGATGGCCTCGTCGAGCAGTTCGCGTTGTCGCGTCGGAGAGGGATCACCCGACCGGAACTCGGACTTCACCCGGTCGAGGACGTCGACCTCCTCGGTGTCGAGGACCACCCGGACCTCGGCCAGCGAGAAACCGAGGAGCTTCTGGAGATCCCGGATCCTCGTGACCCGGGTCATGTCGGCCGCCGTGTAATGGCGGTCGCCGCTGACGCCGTGGTCGCTCGGACGGACGAGACCCAGTTCCTCCCAGTACCGCAGTGTCCGGGTCGTGAGCCCGGTCAGCTTGGCCACCTCGCCGATGCGGAAGACGACGGGCGCCGTCTCGGGCGACGGGTAGGCCGGTGTCATCACGCGGCTCCGTCCGGCGCCGGGCCCGACAGCGACGGGACTCCCGCCGGCTCGTGGGCACCGTTGGTCGCGGGTCCCGTCTCCGGCATGGCTGTCGGTGACGCATCGGGCGACGACGGCTCGGGCGACGACGGCTCGGGTGACGACGGCTCGGGTGACGACGGCTCGGCGTGGACGTACATCGTCCCCCGGGTCCACGACGCCGCCGCCGCCCAGGACACTGGCGACGATGGCGAAGTCGAACGCGGCGTGGAGTCCGGCACGGAACGGGGCCGTGATGAGCGAGGGGAAGAAACCGTGACCGAGAAGCACCGCCTGCTGGGCGGCGGGGAGCTGAGCCAGGGTCCCCGCACCGATCAGGTGCTCGACCGGGTTGTAGCCGAGGAAGGCGGCGAAGAGGGTGGAGACCGGTGGCAGGTGGGCGGCGCGGGTGGCGATCCCGGCCGGGACGCCGTGGCCGACCAGGCCCTCGTAGAGGCTGTGGGGCAGCGTCGACGACAGGCCGACGATCATCAGGGTGAAGAAGATCCCGATGGAGAACACCTGGGCGGAGTTCTGGAAGGTGGTGTTCATCCCCGAACCCGCCCCCCGGTGCTCGGGCGGAAGGCTGTTCATGACCCCGGTCCGGTTCGGGGACCCGAAGGCGGCCATGGTCAGTCCCGTCAGGAAGAGCAGGAGCCCGAAGACCCAGTAGGGAAAGTCGATCGGCAGCAGCTCGAGCAGCCCGAAGGAGATGCCGGCGCCGATCATCCCGCCGGTGGCGAAGGGCCGGGCCCCGTAGCGGTCCGAGAGGATGCCGGTGACCGGACCGGAGATGAGGAGCCCGACGGTGAGAGGGATCATGGCGATCCCGGCCCACAGCGGGGTGCGGGCGAAGTCGTAGCCGTGGAGGGGGAGCCAGATCCCCTGGAGCCAGATGATGAGCATGAACATGAGCCCGCCCGCGGCTCAGCGCGGCCAGGAAGCTGGCGAAGACCCCGCGAGGTGAAGGCGCGGATCTTGAAGAGCTGGAGCCGGAACATGGGCTCCGCCACCTTGGTCTCGATGACACAGAACGCGATCATCAGCGCCACCCCGAGACCGATCGCCCCGAGGACCAGCGGATTGCTCCAGCCCATGTTGCTGTGGCCGTAGGGCTCGATGCCGTAGGTGATGCCCACCATGATCAGGACCAGGCCGAGGGCGAAGGTGACGTTGCCCGGCCAGTCGATACCGGCCGGCCGCCGTTGGCCGAGCTCGCGCAGCTTGAGGTAGCCGAGGACCGTGCCGAGGAGCCCGACGGGGACCGAGACGAGGAAGATGAGTCGCCAGTTGATCGGCGCCAGGACCCCGCCCAGGACGAGCCCGATGAAGGTACCGCTGAAGGCGGCGGCCTGGTTCACCCCGAGGGCCAGGCCCCGTTGGTCCGACGGGGAAGGCGTCGGTCAGGATGGCCGCCGAGTTCGCCATCAGCATGGCGGCGCCCACGCCCTGGAAGATCCGCATGGTGATCAGCCAGATCCCCGCCGCGTGGCCGTGGCGTCCAGGTGATCGTCAGCAGGAGGGAGAAGAAGGTGAAGACGGCGAATCCCAGGTTGTAGATGCGGACCCGGCCGTAGATGTCGCCCAGCCGGCCGAGGGTGACCACGAGGACGCTGGTCACCACCAGGAAGCCGAGGATCATCCACAGGAGGTAGAAGGTGTTGCCCGGGTTGCAGGGGGTCGATCCCGATCCCGCGGAAGATGTCGGGCAGGGCGATGAGCACGATGGAGCCGTCGATGGTGGCCATCAACATGCCCAGCGTGGAGACGAACAGCGCCATCCACTTGTAGCCCGGCCCGGGGGGCGGGCGGAGCCGGCCCGGCCGGGTCGATCGCCCGAGATCGGTCATCGCCCTCCTGTGGGCCGGTACCGCCCTGACGTTAACGGGAACTTAGCTTGACGTTAGCGTCAATGACCGGGACCGACCACCCGACCCGGGTCGGCCCCGGGCGCCGGGCGCGACAACGGTGGCGGCGGGTGGAGGAGGCGGGATCAGGTGTGGGCGGCGATGGACGGGATGCCCATGCGCGAGGGGTCCCTCAGGAAAGCGTCGAGCTGGATGCTGGTGAGGGGCCGGGCGATGAAGAAGCCCTGGGCGATGTCGACGCCGAGGTAGGCCAGGGCGTTCAAGTTGCTCGTCTTCTCGGCTCCTTCGGCCACGACGACGAGCTTGAGGGCCCGGGCCAACTCCACCGTCGAGCTGATGATCGCCCGGGCGCGGTCGTCCTCTTCGAGGGCGAGGACGAAGGACTTGTCGATCTTGAGCTCGTCGATCGGGAGTTGCAGAAGCTGTGACATCGACGAGTAGCCGACACCGAAGTCGTCGATGGAGATGCGGATCCCGCGCTCGCGCAACTCGTCGATGCTCCGTCGGGCGCGTTCGGGGTCGGCACCGATACAGGACTCGGTGACCTCGAGGGTGAGGCGTTTGTGAGGTACGCCGTAGTGCTCGAGGAGATTGTCGATGAAGGCGGGGAGCTCCTCGTCGACCAGGTCGTAGCGGGAGATGTTGACGCTCATCTGGAGAGGGTGTCCGCCCTCGTCGAGCCGGGCGGATTCGGCGATGGCCATCTCGAGCACGGCGCGGGTGAGTTGCGGGATGAGCCCGACGCGCTCGGCCAGGGGAACGAAGTCGTCGGGCTGGAGAAGACCCTGCCTCGGGTGATGCCAACGCACGAGAGCTTCCACGCCGACGATGGTCTCCGTATGGAGACTGAGGGTCGGCTGGTAGTGCAGGGTGAGACTCCGCTGGTCGATCGCCGTCCGCAGCTCGTCGATCAGCTCCAGACGTTCGCGGCTGTTGAGGTCGTGGTCGGCGTGGTAGACGCAGACGATCGAGCGGCTGCGTTTCGCCTCGTACATGGCGACGTCGGCGCTGCGCAGGAGGGCGGAATGGGTCGAACCGTGGTCGGGGGAGATCGCCACACCGATGCTGGCTCCGACGCGGACGGTCACGCCGTCGAGTGAGATGGGGTCAAACAGGGTCTCGGCCAGCTCCTGCGCCACCACGACCAGCTCCTGACAGGAACCCACGATGCAGGCGCTGGCGAATTCGTCGCCGCCGAGACGGGCCACCGAGCCGCGGTCGGCGATCTTGCCCTGGAACCGCGTGGCGACGATGCGCAGGAGCTCGTCACCGCAATGGTGCCCGAGTGAGTCGTTGATCTCCTTGAACCCGTCGAGATCCACCAGGAGGACACCGACGTGCTCGGGATCACACGCCGTCTGCATTTTGAGCTCGGCGTCCTCGAGGAAGGCGCGCCGGTTCTGGAGTGCGGTGAGCTGATCGGTGCGGGCGTCGCGGAAGTTCTCGGCCCCTCCCCGCAACTCGCGCAGCGTCATCGCCATGCGGATGATCACGGCACCGAGGGCCCCGAGCGCCAGATTGGACGCCGCCGGCGCGTCGTGGCGGGCCAGGGACGTGGCCAGGACGGCCAGGGAGAGGAACCCGAACACGATCGGCACCAGCGCGAACCCGGGCGGGGCCACGCCCGTGCTGCGCCGCGGCAGGGAACGGCGGTCCTCACGTCCCCATGCGGCGAGTCCCATGAGCCAGATGGCGATGACCCACGAACCCCCGACCGGCCTCCCTTGGGCGAAGGTGTGGGAGGCGGTCTGGTTCATGTAGATGGCGTCACCGACGACGAACCAGAGGACGCCCAGGATGAGCAGGCCCGTCGACCAGGTGACCCGGTAGCGCCGCGGGGCCAGTCCGGCCACGATCAGCATCAGCAGCACGAGGTCGGATGTCGGATCGGCGAGTTTGATCACGACCGGCCATGGGTGGCCGCTCACCGTCAGGAGCCGCTCGAACCACAGCATGGCGGCCGCTGCCGCCGTGGCGAGGCCGGCGACCACGCCGTCGAGCCGGAGACTGAGAAGCCCGCGCCCGAACGACGCCTGGGTCATCATGGCCACACCGGCGATGAACGCCAGGTCCGACAGCAGGTAGGCGAGGTCGCTCGACGTGGGGCTGGGAACCGGGTTCAAGGACCGGTCGTGGAAGATGTAGACGAGATTGGCGATGGTGTTCAGCCCGATGCCGATGGCCATGGCGCCCCACGCCGCCCGCAGCTTGGTCTTGGTCCGGATGCGGATGATGATGGGAACGATGGGCAGGGTCGCCGCGATGTTGCCGACCCACCCGTCCCAGAACCACTGATATCCGCCCGGGGGCCGGTGGGTGGCGAACAACGAGACGCAGTAGACGATCACGAGCAGGGCGGCGGTGACCTGCCACCACAGTTGGGCGGACGTCTCGCGGGACTCCCGGACCCTCTGGGTGACCCGGCGGCGCAGCTCGCGCGCCGAACCCAGGCGACGTCCGTCGAGGGCGGGCGTCCGATGGCCGCTCGGACCGGCGTCCGGGCCGGTCGGCCTGGCGATGAAGGGCCGGGCGGACGGGGGCAGGCGGGGTCGATCGGTGTCCTGTCCCGATGACGTCGCCGTCAAGTCCAGCGCCTCCACCATGGTCAATCGACCATCGGCCCCGGAGACTTGAGCGCTCAGGCGAAGGCTCGTGACTCTTCGACGCGGTGGCGCCAGGTGACCGCCAGCCCCAGGACGACGGCGTAGCCGACGAGGATGCCGGCGTCGCCGATGGCGGGAGCCCGTCCGGCCACCACCGCCCACCCCAGGGAGGCGTCGTGGTAGCTGGGCAGGTAGGCGGCGACGTGGCGCAGGGCCGTCGGCAGGTCTGCCACCGGCGTGAAGAGCCCGCCGAAGAAGCTCAGGAGGAACATGAGAGCGGTGACCAGGGGATAGGCGGTCTCGCTCGAGGCCACGAACCCGACGAGGACCCCGAGGGCGGCGAAAGGCAGGGCGCTGGCCCAGAGCACCACCGTGAGCGCGGCCCACGTGCCCAGACCCAGGCGCACACCGCCGACGAGGAGACCGGTGAGCTCGACCAACGAGATCACCGGCAGTGCGATCACCATGGAGGTGGCGACCTTGGTGGCGACGTAGCTCCACGCCGGGAGCGGGGTGACCCGCAGCTGACGGGTCCATCCCGAGGCCCGCTCGGCGGCCAGGCGGGTCCCTCCGGCGTTGAGGGACGCCACCATCGCCGCGAAGCTGGCCATCGAGACCATGAAGTACGTCTTCCAGTTCGTCCCGGCGATGTGGGCGGTGGGGTGTTCGTTGTTGAGGAAGAGGACGTAGAAGACGACGGGAAAACCGACGCTGATCCCCACGTAGCGGAGGTTGCTCACCAGGCGGACGACCTCGAAGCGCAGATAACTCCCGAGCCCTGTCATCGCCCGAGGCCGCTGTGCGCATCGGGCACCGGCCGGGCGACGGCATCATCGACGGTGTGGGCATCGACCAGGTCCCCGGTGAGGGCGACGAACGCCTGCTCGAGATCGGCCCCGGTGACTTCGATGTCGCTGAAGGCGATGCCTGAGGCGACGAGTGACCGCACGGTGGCATCGGCGTCGAGAGAATCGAGAACAACGTCGGACCCGAGCACGGTGGCGGCGTCCACGCCGTCGAGCTCCCGCAGGCGGGCGGGATCGGCCCCCGGTGACGTGAAGCGGACGCGTCGGGCGGGTACCGCCGCCTTGATGGTCGAGGCCGGGCCGTTGGCCACCACCGTTCCCCGGCGCAGGACGACGATGCGGTCGGCGACGGCGTTGACCTCATCGAGGTGATGGGTGGCGAAGACCACGGTGCGGCCCTCCTGGGCGAAGCCGCGCATCATGGCCCAGAAGGTGCGCCGGCCCTCGACGTCCATGGCGATGGTGGGCTCGTCGAGGAAGACGAGCTCGGGGTCCCCGACGATGGCCAGGGCGAAGCGCACCCGCTGGGCCTGGCCGCCCGAGAGACGTTGGGTCTGACGGTCGGCCAGACAGGTGAGCCCGGCGCGCTCCAAGGTGCGGTCGACCGGAGAGGGGTGGCGGTAGAGGCGCGCCGTCATGGCCACCAGGTCGCCGACCTTCACGCCGTGGGGGAGTCCGCTGCCGCCGCCCACCTGGAGCATGGCACCGACCTTCCCCGAGGCCATGGCCGACCGGGGGTCGGTGCCGAGGACCGTGACCTTGCCCTCCTGGGGGCGCTGGAGGCCGAGGAGGATGGAGATGGCCGTCGATTTTCCGGCCCCGTTGGGCCCGAGGAGGGCGAGAGTCTGCCCCCGGGCCACCTCGAGGTCGAGGTGGTCCAGGGCGACGACGGATCGGTAGCGGTGGACCACGCCCGAGAAACGCAGCGCCGGGCCACTGGTGGTGCTCCCAGGGCCTGTGCCCGCGCCGTGCCGTCCCATAGTGCTCCACTCATCGGCGCCCGGGCCGGCTCTATTGAGCCACCCGACGGGGAGATCCCGGATCGATCGACCGCCGCCGTGGCCCGGGGCCGACGCCGGGGACCGCCCCCGGTGGGTGCCGGCGGTGTCATCGGGCCAGGTGGACCGGGTCATCGGCCCCTGTTGTAGGTTCGCCCCGTGCGCGGGTCGGTCACGGTTCACATGGCGGTGCCACCCGAGAGGGTCTGGGCGGTGGTGAGCGACGTCACCAACACCGGGCGATTCAGCCCCGAGACCTTCGAAGCCGAGTGGCTGGACGGAGCCGGTGGACCGGGCGTCGGGGTGCGGTTCCGGGGCCACGTGCGACGCAACGGGCGGGGGCCCGTGTACTGGACCACCTGTGTCATCGTCGCCAGCGAGCCCGGTCGGGAATTCACCTTCACCGTGGGAGAGGGGACCAAGGCGCTCAACACGTGGCGCTACACCTTCGAAGCCAGCGGCGACGGTACCGACGTGACGGAGTCCTTCCAGCTGGCGGACACCGCCCCCATCCGCCTGTACTGGAAGCTCTTCGGATGGGCCCGGGGCCGGACGAACGCCGCCGGCATGCGGACCACTCTCGAGCGCATCCGGACAGAGGTCGAGGCGACCCCTCCCGGGGACTGAGACGCAGCTGATCGACCACCGGTTCGGTCTACTGGTAGAACCAGTCGATCTTCGACGATCTTCTCGACGCCAACAAGCACTACCGCACCGAGTTCCACGATTCGGGTGTGGCGGGAACGGCCGCCAAGGGCCTGGCCGTCCTGACCTGTATCGACTCCCGGATTGATCCGCTGGCCATGCTGGGCCTCCGGGCCGGCGATGCCAAGATCCTCCGCAACGCCGGGGCGAGGGTGACCGACGACTCTCTACGTTCGTTGGTCCTGGCCGTCAACCTGCTCGGGGTCACGCGTGTCTGTGTCGTGCAGCACACCAATTGCGCCATGGTGGACTCCACCGAAGATCAGATCCGCGCCCGCATCGAGACGGAGCGTGGGGTCGACACCGACGGGTGGGACTTCCTGGCCACCACCGACCAACTGGCGACGTTGCGTCACGACATCGAGCTGATCGAGTCGTGCCCCCTGTTGCCACCCGATCTGGCGGTGGGCGGGTTCATCTTCGACGTGCACAGCGGCGCCCTGGCCGAGGCGGTGCCCGGTACCCGATCCCCTCGTCCCGGCCCCGGGACGGCGGGACCCACCGACCGGCCCAGTTCGTAAGACGTACCGACTACGGGGCGCCCGGGGGTTCGCTCTTGACGACCGCACCGTTGGTGGCGGCGGCTCCGAGCGGACCGAGCTGCCCGGCCAGGTCGCGCACTCCCGAGAGGAGGTTGGTCAACTCCATCGGGACGAGCACTTTCGTCGACGGCGAGCTGGCCACGTCGCGCAGAGCGTCGAGGTACTGCAACATGAGCGTGTTGGCGTCGACCGTGCGGGCCACGGCCGTGATCTGCTCCAGCGCCAGGGCCAGACCCTCAGCCTGCAGGATGGCGGCCTGCCGGTCGCCCTCGGCCGACAGGATCGCCGACTGCTTCTGGCCCTCGGCCACGGTGATGGCGGCCTGCTTCTGCCCTTCGGATTCCGTTACCACGGCCCGGCGGGTGCGCTCGGCGGACATCTGACGGGTCATCGCCTCCTGCACGGCGGGCGGTGGGTTGATCTCTCGCACCTCGACGTTCGTCACCTTCACCCCCCACCGTTCTGTCACATCGTCGAGCTTGGTGCGCAGGAGCATGTTCATCTCCTCGCGCTTGGAGAGGACGTCGTCGAGGGTCATGTCGCCGACCACGCTGCGCAGGGTGGTCGCGGCGATGTTCTGGGCGGCACCAGCGAAGTTCTGGACCTGCAGGACGGACATGACGGGATCGAGCACCTTGTAGAAGATGATGAAGTCGATGGAGATGGTGGCGTTGTCCCGGGTGATGGCCGACTGATGGGGTATCTCCAGGAAACGCTCGCGCAGGTCCACCCAGTTGGACCGGTCCGTGATCGGATTGAGCAACACCAGGCCCGGGCCCCGCGGACCGAGGGACCGGCCTAGACGGAACAGGACGATGCGCTGATACTCCCGCACGATCTTCACCGACAGGGTCGCGAAGGCCACCAGGAGAATTCCGACAACCACGGCAACGGCAATGACGACAATCACGTTCGCTCCTCATCTTTCGCACCGTCGGGAAGTTTGGCCCCGGCGGCGGCATCGGACCACACCCGCAGGCGCAGACCCTCGACCTCCATGACCTCGACGGCGGCGCCCGCCGGCAGGCGACCGCACATCGACTCGGCTGTCCACGTCTCTCCCCGGACCCGGACCGTGCCCAGGGGGTCCAGGTCGGTCACGGCCACACCGTCGGCACCCCAGAGTCGACCGGATCCGATGGCGGGCTGACGACGCCGGAGGGCGGGAACCGAGAGCGCGCCGGCCACGATGGCGCCGGCGGAGACGAGGGCGGCGCCGGCGAGCAGGACCCAGGCAAAGACAGGGCGGGAGCCGGTGGGGACCATTTCGATCACCCCGACGACGAGGGCGATGCTGGCCAGGATCCCGAGGGCGCCGGCGGCGACGAGCCCGTGCGGTCCGGTGTGGATGCCGACGCCCACGCTCACCGCGACAACGACGAGCACAGACAACGCCACCAGTACCACTGGGCCTCCTTATCGACTGGCCCCGCTGGTCCCCATCGTACTGCGCCGCCTGCGGACCCGCACCGCGCCACTCGCGTCGGACCACCCTGGGGCCTGGCCGGGGAACGGCGAAGTGGGCATGATCAAGGGTGATGGCCACCTCGACGAGCGACATCTACTACGACCCCTACGACTTCGACATCGACGCCGACCCGTACCCGGTCTTCCGGCGCATGCGGGACGAGTTCCCCCTGTATTACAACGAGAAGCTGGACTTCTATGCCGTCAGCCGGTTTGCCGACGTCGAGTCGTGTTCGATCGACTGGCAGACCTTCAGTTCCGGGCGGGGATCGGTCCTGGAGATTATCCGGTCCGGGATGGAGACCCCGAAGGGGATGTTCATCTTCGAGGATCCGCCTCTCCACAACCTCCACCGTCGGCTGATGGCCCGGGTCTTCACGGCGCGTCGAGTGTCGGTCCTGGAGGCCCGTATGCGTGAGTACTGCGCCGCCGCACTCGACCCTCTCGTCGGCAGCGGCGGATTCGACTTCGTGCGCGACCTCGGCGCCGACCTGCCGATGCGGGTGATCAGCGAGATGCTCGGCATCCCCGAGGAGGATCAAGTCGCGGTGCGCGACCACTTCGACGAGGGCCTGCGCATCGAGGAGGGTCGACCTCCGGCCGATAGGGAGATCGTGACCCGGTCCTCGGACATGTCGAGCTTCGCCCCCTACATCAGCTTCCGTCGCCAACATCCGGCCGACGATCTCATGACCGATCTCATCGAGACGACGTTCCTCGACGAGACGGGCGTGGAGCGGCATCTCGACGACGAAGAGGTCCTCAACTACGCCATGTTGCTCGCCGCCGCCGGCAACGAGACGACGACCAAACTCATCGGTTGGACCGGCTACCTCCTCGGGGCCCATCCCGACCAACGTCGGTCTCTGGTCGACGATCCCGGTCTAATTCCGGGCGCCATCGAGGAGATCCTGCGGTACGAGGCACCGTCGCCCGTCCAGGCCCGGTACGTCACGCACGACGTCGAGATGCACGGCTCGACCATGGCGGAGGGTTCGATCCTGTTGATGCTCAACGCCGCCGCCAATCGCGACGACCGGCAATTCGACGATCCGGACCGGTTCGACGTTCGCCGGTCGATCGACCACCACGTGACCTTCGGCTTCGGTCTGCACTTCTGCATGGGTGCGGCCCTGGCGCGTCTCGAGGGACGAGTAGCGCTCGAGGAGGTGCTCGCCCGATTCCCGGACTGGGAGGTCGACCTCACCGGTGCCGAGCGGGTGCACACGACGACGGTGCGGGGCTGGCACCGCCTTCCCGTGGTCGTGTAAGCCGCATCTGACCCCGACGACACGCCGCCGTTCGTCAGGGGAAGCCGGTGACGCCCGGCTCCCTCTCGACCCCGAGCGAGTTCAAGGCGAAGGCGACGAGGTGGTATTGGCCGACCACCATGCAGACCTCGATCAACTGGTGCTCGCCGTAGTGCTCGGCCAGGACACCCCACGTCGCGTCCGAGATCGACGCATCCCGGTGCAGTTCGTCGGCGCTTCTCAGTAATGCGGCGTCGAGGGTGGTCCATCCCGGTGCATCGGGACCGTCGACCACGCGGCCTATTTCGGCGTCTTCGAGACCGACGGTGCGGGCGATACGTGCGTGCTGGCCCCATTCGTACTCGGCTCCCGTGTTCCAGGCCGTCCGGAGGATCAGCAGTTCCCGGTCGCGCGCCGGGAGGTCGCCACGGTAGAGGAGGTAACCACCGAAACTCGACCACCGCTTGAACAGACCGGGATGGCGCACCAGGGTGGCGAAGATGTTCAGGTCCGTGCCGTCGACCCGGATCGGATCAAGCAACTCGCTCACTCGTGCGTCGCGCTGGTCCTCGGGTAGCGGCGGGATGCGGGGGGATCCGGGATGTGGCGCCATGGCCAGAGGCTACGTGTCGACCTGCGATGGTGAGCCGGTGGCCGTCACCAGGCCTGATCCGCAGACCAACCCGGCGCCGCCCGGGGACCCACGGCCACGGCAGTCGGTTGCATAATAGAACTCAACCCCCTAGAGTGCGCAGCATGCCGGACGCCACAGAGATCCGACCCCTCCCCGACGAACCGGTGGCAGCCTCGGCACCGGTCGACGCCGGAGCCTCCCGGCGCCGGACCCTCGTGTTCTTCGTGACCGCTCTCGGCGCTTTCATGGCCTCGCTCGATCTCTCGATCGTGAACGTCGCGTTCCCCGCCCTCGAGCGCTCCTTTTCGCACGACTCGAGGGCGTCGCTCGCCTGGGTCATCACTGGCTACAGCATCGTTTTCGCATCTCTCCTGGTCACCGCCGGGCGGACTGCCGACCGGCTCGGGCGCCGACGTGTGTTCTTCATCGGTCTGGGCGTGTTCACCCTCGGGTCGACGTTGTGCGGGGTCGCACCGTCGGTGGACCTGCTCGTCGCCGGACGCTTCATCCAGGGCAGCGGGGCGGCCGCCATGTTGCCGGCGTCGCTCGGCCTCCTCCTCGGGGCGTTCCCGAGCGAGCGGCGCTCGCAGGTGGTGGCCCTCTGGGGTGGCATCGGCGCCCTGGCCGTGGCCACCGGACCGTCGCTCGGTGGGGTTCTCGTGACCGGTGCGGGGTGGAGGTGGGTGTTCTTCGTCAACCTGCCGATCGGCGCCGTGGGGTACCTCGTGGGACGGCGGGTCCTGACCGAGACGGAGAGCGTCAGCTCGGGGGAGAGGCCGGACTACGCCGGGGTCGTCCTCGTGAGCACGACGTTGGCGGCCCTGGTACTGGGAACCACGGAGGGACCGAGCTGGGGCTGGTCGAGCGTACGCGTCCTCGCCTGTTTTGTCGGTGCCGTCCTCCTGGGTACCGCCTTCCTGCGGCGGTCGGCTCGCCACCCCGAACCCGTACTCGACCTCGCCCTCTTCCGGGCCCGGTCCTTCACCGTGGCCAATGCCGCCACTGTTCTGTACGCCATGGGCTTCTTCGCCATGCTGCTGGGGAACATCCTGTTCCTCACGGGTGTCTGGCACTACTCGGTCCTGCGGGCGGGCCTCGCCGTCACCCCCGGACCACTGGTGGTGGCCGTCGTCTCAGGTCCCGCGGGACGGGTGGCCCAACGCATCGGTTTCCGGAAGGTCCTGCTGGTCGGCTTCGGCGTCTTCGCCGGCGGTCTCAGCTGGTATGCCACCGCCATCGGCCTCCACCCTTCGTTCGTGACGCATTGGCTGCCGGCGACCCTGATCACCGGCCTCGGGATCGGGCTCACGTTTCCCGTTCTCAGTGCGGCCGCCGTGTCCAGTCTGCATATCGAGCGCTTCGCTGTCGGTAGCGCCGTGAACCAGACGGCCCGTCAGGTCGGTGGCGCCTTCGGCGTGGCGCTGTTGGTCGTGATTCTCGGCACTCCCCGCTCACCGGCTGCCGCTCTCGTCAACTTCCGGCACCTCTGGGTGTTCGCCGCCACCATGGCCGTGCTGTCCGGTCTCGTGACCACTCGGCTCTCCCCCGGACGACCGCTCTCCTCCGCCGGCGCCCACACAGCCCTGGCCGCTTCCAGAGGGTGACGCGGGCTGACCACTATCTGAATCAGACGTCCGAACGCGGCATGGCATGCTGTCGAGGTGGCGCGCCCCATGGCCAGGCGGACACTGCTGAAGGCGGCGGTGGGAGCGGCCGTCGGGATGGGACTGGCCGGAGTGACATGGTCCGCCACCCGCGACCGCAAAACCACATCGTCGGCGCCGGACGGAGCGGGATCACGGCGCACACGCTCCACCACCACCAGCACAGGCTCCCCATCGCGTCGTGGGCTTCTGGCCGGCATGGTGGTGGGAATCGACCCCGGACACAACGGGGACAACTGGGACCACACCTCCTACATCAACCAGTCCGTGTGGAACGGCCGCGAGGAAGAGACCTGCGACACGACCGGCACCCAGGATGCCAGCGGCTTCACGGAGGCCCAATTCGCCTTCAACGTGGCCCAATACCTGACCACCACCTTGCGCGCCCAGGGAGCCACGGTGGTCCTCACGCGGACGACCAATGCCGGATACGGCCCGTGTATCACTGAGAGAGCTAGCATCGTGAACGCTGCCGGTGCCCACGTCGCCGTCTCCATCCACGCGGACGGCGGGCCCGTCGACGGCCGGGGCTTCTCGATCCTCGAGCCGGTGGCGAGCGGCGTCAACAACGGGATCATCAGCGCCTCGCAGGTCCTCGGCGACCATGTCCGTCGCGCTTTTCTGGCCGAGACCCCGATGCCGGTGAGCAACTACTACGGGGTGAACGGCGTCGTGCCGCGTGATGACCTCGGAGGGCTGAACCTCACCACCGTGCCCAAGGTGATGGTCGAATGCGGGAATATGCCGAATCCGACCGATGCGGCGCTGCTCGTCGATCCTGCGTTCCAGCGCCAGGCTGCCGCCGCGCTGGCGAAGGCCATCACCACATTCCTGACTGACGCCACGTCGGGGGCCGGCTCGGTATCGGCACCCGCCGCCAGTGTGTAGGCCATGCGCGTCACCCCGCACTATGAAGTGTCGAGGAGCCCGATCGCGGATCGGGTCTCCGCTCTGCCTTGAGATGGGAGTGGTCGCCCGGTGGGTACGTCATGTACGAACCCTTCCCGTTCGTATGAATGGGCGACTGGCCTGATCGAGCGCTCCCGGGACCTGAACCGACGCACCACGACAAAACGACGCCGCCGGTCGGTGGCGAACGACTCGGTGCCGTACCCGTTCGAAGTACGATGTCCGACGCCGTCCTGTCACGGGACCCCGACCCGGAAATGCCCACTTCATGCCTGAATTCAGCGACGCCCACACCGACAGCACGCCGAACGTCGTCATCATCGGCGCGGGTCCGGCGGGTCTCACCGCCGCCTATGAGCTAGCCGTCCGCTACGGAGTCACGTCCACCGTTATCGAATCGGACTCGGTCGTGGGCGGAATCAGCCGGACGGTCGAGCGCGACGGTTGGCGATTCGACATCGGTGGCCACCGCTTCTTCACCAAGGTGAACGAGGTCGAAGCCTTCTGGCACGAGATCCTGTCAGACGACGACTTCATGCTGCGCCCACGGATGAGCCGCATCTACTACGAGGGCAAGTACTACGACTATCCCCTGAAGGCGTCGAACGCGCTGAAGAACCTCGGGATCTGGGAGGCTTTGCGCTGCGTTATGTCGTACGTCTGGGTCCGCATCCGACCACCCAAGGACCAGACCACGCTCGAGGGATGGATCGCCGCTCGCTTTGGGTGGCGGCTCTATACGCATTTTTTCAAGACGTACAACGAGAAATTGTGGGGCGTCCCCACGAACAACCTTCCCGCCGACTTTGCCGCGCAACGCATCAAGAACCTCTCGCTGTTCAACGCCGTCATCACTTCGTTGCTGCCGCGGAGGAACAAGAAGGACATCACGTCGCTCATCGAGGAGTTCCAGTACCCCAAGCTCGGCCCCGGCATGATGTGGGAGCGGTGTCGCGATCTGGTCGAAGCCAACGGGTGCAAAGTCGTCATGAACACCCGAGTCGTCGGTGTCCGCCACCGAGACGGCAGGGCGGTGGCGGTCATCGCCGAGACGGCCGACGGAACCCGGGAGGAGTTCCCATGTGACGACGTCATTTCTTCGATGCCCATCTCGCAGCTTCTGATGGTCATGGACCCGCCGGCGACGGACACCGCGATCCGCGCCGCTCAAGACCTGCGCTACCGGGACTTTCTCACCGTCGCCCTGGTGGTCCCGGTGGAGTACAGCTTTCCCGACAACTGGATCTACGTGCATTCGCGCGATGTCCAAGTCGGTCGGATCCAGAACTTCGGTTCCTGGTCTCCCTACCTGGTCAAGGAAGGTCGCACCTGTCTCGGCCTTGAGTTCTTCGTCTTCGAAGGAGACGAGACGTGGAACAGAAGCGACGCCGATCTCATCGAGCAGGGGACCCGCGAGTTGGCGATTCTCGGACTTGTCGACCCCTCCAAGGTCGAAGCCGGTTACGTCGTGCGCATGCCCAAGGCTTATCCCTTCTACGACGAGCACTACAAGGCCAACGTGGCCAGGATCGTCGAGTGGTTGGAGGACTGCACTCCCAACGTCCACCCGGTAGGGCGCAACGGCATGCACCGGTACAACAACCAGGACCACTCGATGTACACGGCCATGCTCACGGCCGAGAACGTCGCACACGGCACGCACCACGACGTCTGGAGCGTGAACGTCGAGGAGGTGTATCACGAGGAGTCGTCAACCGGCGACGATTCCAAAGGTCTCGGGCCACGGGGCACCGGCCGCGACGCCCCGGTGATCTCACGGCGCGCCTACGGGGAGGATCATCCCGTCAACCGATGAGCGACATCCTGATGGGACCGCCGGCGATGGCGCGACAGAGCCCCCGGGCTGGCCGGGGGCTCTTTGCGTGTGTCCGTCGGATTCGTCGCCGCTACGACTTGGCCACTCCGGACACTGTCGCGGAACTCGTTGCGAAGTTCGCGTCGCCGTTGTAGGTCGCCACTACGGTCCAGCTGGAGCTCGGGTGCGGGTCCGCCGTGGTCGCCTTCTTCACGATGAGCCATCCGCCTTTCAGCGTGCATGTGGCCACGTCCTGAGGCGGCGTGCTGCCATTGACAGCCAGGGGCTGCACCCTGCCACCGGGGCTGCACTTGGCCTTGGCGTGTTGCCCCGGTGCGGCCGCCACGAACGTGACGGTCCCGGTCGGTGTACCCGAGCCGCCGGTGACGGTGGCCGTGAAAACGGTCTGTTGCTTGCTGGCCGGCTTGGCATCGAAGATGAGCGAGACGTGGCTCTTCGCCGTGGTGACCACCTCGGAGAGACTGGCGCTGCTCCCGGCATAGGTACTGTCGCCCGAGTAGACGGTGTTGACGGCGTACGGTGACGCCGAGGCCGACAGCGATGCTGCGGCCACCTGGCAGGCGGCCTTGCCCTTGCCGTGGATCTTCACCGTGTCGGACGTCAGGCAGTGGACACGGCTCGCGTCGCTGCCCGTGATGGTGAACGTCACGGTGCCGGTGGGCTTACCCAACCCCGCAGTGGACGCCGACACGGAGGCTGTGAAGGTCGCCGCGTGACTGTTGGTCACGCTGGCGGCTGCCTTCAGGCTCGTGCTGGTGGCGGCCGTTCCGGCCGCACTGGCGCTGAACGTCGTCAGGGCAAGGGTCGTCGCGGTGGCGACCACACCAGCCCCGGCCACGGTGGCAAGTTTCCTCAATCGACTGTGCATGGTGATGACGCCCCCCAGAGCTGACCCCGTGCCGCATCGACCCTCTGCCGAGTGCGTGCGCGACGATCGCCGCCGTTGTCACGAGCGATTGTGACGGGTCGTCCCCACCGGCGGCCCAACCCGACGTCAACTCTTGGCGGGACCGTACCGAACGTCACCCGCCCGTCAGGTCGTCGCGTCGCTCCCGTCGCTCCCGTCAGCGGCGGTAACGCTCACGGAAAGGTGAGGCTGGTCTGGCCCGGCGGGACGTCCCACCGGAAGACTCTCACCCCTGTCCCCTGAGAAATCGTACGGGCGCGGAGCTGAACCCGTACGAATCGCAAATCGGCGCTCACCTGCGCACGGGTAAGCGCTTCATTTCCCGCCGTGGCGATGACGAGGACCACCTCGGACGCTTTCACGGGCACGGTCTGGGGTGACAGCTGCAGGGGGTAGACGTACCGACGTTGCGAGAATCGGCCCACCACCCCGTTCGAGGCGATGACCTCATCAGGGCTCCGCACATGATCCAACCCGGCGTGCAACGCCGCAGCCCCGGACGGGGTGACGGTCCACCAGGTCTGCCGGAGATGCACCAGTAATCGCTCGTCCTGGACGACCGCCGTCAGGGCGAGGAGACAGGCCAGTGCCCAGACGATCGCCCCGCGGTTGCTCCGGAGCCGATGGGCTGCGGCCCCTTCGCGGGCCTCAGCGGAGGGCGCCGATCCGAACCGCGCTCCCAACCAGAGGAGGACGATGACGTCGCCCACCAGGACGAAGGGCACGACGGCCAGAGTCTGGAACGAGTCGTTGACACTGCTGAAGGACGGGCTCACGGCCAGGCCGGCGGGCACCAGGGTCCCGATGGACACCAGCAGTCCGATCGGGGACAGGATCCCCGCCAAACCGGAGGTGATGAGAGGCCGGACCATGGCATGCGCGCGGTGGGAGAGCATGCGCAGGACGCGCACCGGGTGGCGGAGCGCTCCGCTGAGAAGAGCGAACGTGCCGGCATGGCCGTTGTCGGCGACGAGATACGAGTACTGGCTGGCCAGATTGCTCGCCTGGTTGGCCCCGATCCCGGTGACGACCAGGACCCATGCCCCGGCCACGACACTGATGACCAAGGCCGCGAACAGCCCCCTCCGGTCCCGTCGGCGGCGGGCGCCGAACGCGACGAGGGCACCGAGGCCGACGAAGACCAGGAGTTCAGCGACGACGGCACCGAACAGGAGGCAGACGGCCGCCGCCAGATAGGCCCGGGTCCACCGTCCGCTCGACAGCGAGTAGCCCACGAGAACGAGCAGAGGGAGACCGAGTGGCGTCAGGTGGACGTCGAAGGACACCGTCTCGTACCACCAGGCGTTGGCCATGAGCACGACGAGGGCCAACAGCGCGGCCGTGGTCCGATGACGATCGAGACGGTCGCCGAGAAGAAACCAGATCCACCGCAAGGTGATCAGCTCGGCCGCGGCGACGGCGACGTCCTGGACCACCAACAACCAGAACGGTGAGCCGGACAGGACATGCAACAGGCTGAGCGGCCACATCACGAGATCGAAATGGTCTCGGAGGAAGCGCGTCGACGGGTACCGGACCGTGTCGAGAGGCAACAGGTTGCCGTGGGAGATCTGGTACCAGGCTTGCGCGTTGTGTGCGAAATCCTCCAGGAGGTCGAAGCGCCGGTAGAGGTACCAGCTGTAGAGGATCAGTGCGACCAGTTGGAGCCCGACGAGGGCAACGGCGATCGCCCAGAACAGGGTCGGCTTCGGAAGCCGCCGGGAGAGGACCCTGCCCATCATGCGCTCCGCCGCGCCCCAGCGGTCAGTGAGCGTTCGCCAGCGGGTCCGACCCGCTCGTGGGCGTCCCTACCGAGGTTGGGTGCGGTCCACCCTGCGGTGTCTCCACGCCAACAGGAGCGCGTCGACGGGATCGTCGGTCGCCCCCACGGCTTCGCCACAGGCGAGGCACAACACCTTGCGCATACAACAACCACTGAAACGGGGGCTCCGCAGCGGGGGATCGAAGGCCGCCCATCGCCAGATACGGCGTTGGTGAAATACCGATGTCCGTACCGCTTCACCTTTGGCGTTCACGATCACCCTCCCCCCCACGGGGGTGGATGGTACGCAATAAAACTGAAAGATGCCTGTGAATATCGCCCAACACAGCGCCGCGCGGGCCCCATTGCGCCTCCGCCCGGCACAATCCGGTGAGGGTGGGGTCAAAGTGGCGACCGTAAGCTGAGACCTCGTGGCCCACGAAAGCGCTGGCAACCGGTGGCTCGAAGGGAGCGTCGCCCGGGGTGGGGAGTACGACGAGCGCTTCGAACGGTTGGCGGCTCAAGGTCACGACGTTCATGGTGAGGCCAATCTTGTGGCGTCTCTCGGCCGGCGCTCGGTTCTGGACGCGGGGTGCGGGACGGGCCGGTTGGCAATCGAGTTGGCTCGGCGCGGACTCGGCGTGGTCGGCGTCGACCTGGACGCCGAGATGCTAGCGGTGGCCCGGGACAAGGCACCACTCATCCGTTGGGTCGAAGCCGACCTGGTCGACGTCGACCTCGGCTGCACCTTCGACGGGGTCGTCGCGGCCGGAAACGTGATGATCTTCCTCACGCCGGGAACGGAAGGACCCGTCCTGGCCAATCTCGCCCGCCATCTGGAGGACGACGGCCTCCTGGTCACCGGCTTCTCGCTCCTCGACGATGGGTTGGATCTCGAGGCCTACGACCGCCTCGCCGCCGACGGCGGGCTGGAACCGGTGGAGCGGTGGGCCACCTGGGACCGGGCGCCGTTCGCCCCCGGTGCCGGCTACGCGGTCTCCGTCCACCGCAAGACGTGACCGGCCTCGTCCGTCAGTTCCTCTCCATGCCCTCACGCCGGAGCCGCCACGGGCCGGAGACCCCGGCCGCTCGGTAGTGTTGGTACCGGCCACGTTGTCCTCGTCACCGGGAGGAAACGCCGTCACCTGGAGGAACGCCATGACCATCACCGATCTCCCGCCCACCGCCATCCACCGGGGAGAGGAGGAGTTGCCCTTCGTCGACATCGGCGACGGCGGGACCCTGCAGCTTCTTCAGGTGGACCTGGCCAACGGGGTGTGGATCGTCCGCAACCACTTCCCTCCGGATACGACCATCCAGACCCACAAGCACACCGGGCACGTCTATGCCTTCACCCAGAAGGGGTCGTGGTTCTACAAGGAGTACCCAGACGTGGTGAACACGGCCGGTTCCTATCTCTACGAACCGGCGGGCTCCGTCCACACGCTTCATGTACCAGCCACCAACGAGGGGGTGACCGACGTGTGGTTCGCCATTCACGGCGCCAACCTGAACCTCGACGCCGACGGCAACGTCGAACTGGTGATCGATGCCCACGGGATCCTGCCCTTCTACCGGGCGGTCTGTGCGGAGCAATTCGGCATCGCCGACCCGCCGGTCGTCGTCATCGGAGGCTGACCCGTGCGGGCCGTGGTCCTCACCGACGAGCGGCCACGACTCGAGCTGACGGACATGCCGCCTCCGGCCCCCGGCCCCGGTGAGGCCCTCCTGCGGGTCACCGGCTGTGGGATCTGCGGGAGTGATCTGCACCTGGCCAGTCAGTTGGCCGCACCGGGCGCCGTCCTCGGCCATGAGATCGCCGGCGAGGTGTCGGCCGTGGGCTCCGGGGTCGATCCCACGGCGTGGCCGGCAGGGACGGCCGTCGTGGCCCGACCGTTCGGCGGGTGCGGTGACTGTGTCTTCTGCCGAGCCGGACGCGCCGACCACTGCGCGCAGTTCCAACTGATCGGCCTCGAGCGGCCCGGAGGCTTCGCCGAGTTCGTGACCGTCCGCGCCGACGAGCTCTTCAGACTCCCGGCGAGCGTTACCTCCGATGAGCAGCCCCTGGTCGAACCGCTCGCCGTGATCCGTCGGGCGTTCCGGCGGGGCCAGGTGACCGCCCGCGACCGTGTGGCCGTCCTGGGCGCCGGTCCGATCGGCCTGGCCGCCGTGGCCTGGGCTGTGTCGATCGGAGTGGAAGTGGCGGTGGTCAGTGAGCCCTCAATCCTCCGACGGGAACTGGCCCTCCGGCTGGGCGCCTCGGCGGCTTTCGACCCCACCAGCGGACCCATCGCCGCCGGCGTCGTCGAGGCCACCGGTGGTGGCCCGAGCGTCGTCTTCGAGTGCAGCGGGCGCCCCGGCCTCATCGAGCAGGCCATCGAGCTGACGGCGGTGGACGGACGCGTCGTGGTGGTGGGAATCTGCCGCGCAGAACGACGAGATATTCCCCTTCTGGGCGATGTCCAAGGAGCTGGACGTCCGTTTCGCCATCTACTACGGGCGCGAGGACTTCACCGATACTCTCGACGCCCTCGACGGCCACCGGCTCGACGCCCGGTTGATGGTGACAGAGACCATCGGTCTCGACGCGCTCCCGGAGCGCTTCGCACAGCTCGAGCGCGACCCCAACGCCGGAAAGGTCATCGTCCGACCGTAGAAGTGGTCGGACGATGACCGCCAGATCCGACATCCCAGCCCGACTCTAATGTGGTAGCACGAGATTGGCTTTGACACCCACACAGCAGACCGACTGGATCGAAAAGTGGATCACTTCCCGCCATTCCGGTGACGGCGCATCTTTGCCGAGACCTCGTTTGAGGGGGGGCTTTCGCCGACGCTGTTAGTCGCCGTGATTCGGTAGTGGTACCTCGTGCCTTTCGTTGCCGCGGCATCGGTGTAGGTACTGGTCGCCGACCCCACGATGCTGAGCAGCTTCTCTGATCCCGAGGTCGTGCCCCGGTAGATGTTGTAGCCCGTGATGGCCGCCCCGCCGTCGGCCGGTGTGGTCCACGACAGGTCCACTGAGGCGCTCCCCACCGTCACCGACAGCGCCGGAGCAGCGGGATCAGAAGCCGCGATCGAGGCCGAGCCCTCGTTCGAGTGGAGGCTCTCGCCGACGCTGTTGGTGGCCGTGACTTGGTAGTAGTACGTCGTGCCCGCGGTCACCGCAGAATCGGCGTAGGTGGTGGTGTCCGCCCCAACGCTGGTGAGAAGCGTCTCTGATCCCGAGGTCGTGGCCCGGTAGACGTTGTAGCCGGTGATGACTGCTCCACCGTCGGCCGGTGTGGTCCACGAGAGGGCCGCCGAGGCTCTGCCCGCCGTCACCGACAGCGCCGGAGCAGCCGGATCGGAGACGGATCCCGTGATGATGACGAGAGTCAAAGTCGCGGAGGGGGGGCTCGTATTGCCCGCAAGGTCGGTCGTCGTTGCCGTGACCGTGTGGGAGCCGACGCCTAACGTAGGAAGAACGAACTGCCAACCGCCTGAGGTGTCGGCCGTGGTCGTAGCCGCATCAGTGCCATCGCGATACACATTGATCGTGAAGCCGGCTCCGGTCCCGACCCCATCGATCGTGGGTGTCGTGACGGTAGTGGTGTCATACCCCGTCGGAGGAATGTCGGACGCCGGGTCGAGCGTGGGGGCAGGAGGCGCGGGCGGAGGCGTCGTGTCGATCGTGAGCAGGAGAGCCGGGGACGCACTGCTTAGATTGCCCGCCTCGTCCATGGCGCGAGCCGTGAGGGAATGCACTCCGGAGGCGAGTGGGATCACCGTCACCCCCCAGCGGCCTGACGAATCAGCAAGCGCGCCGCCGACGAGTTCGGTTCCGTCGTAAACGCTGATCGAGACGCTTGGGTCACTCGTACCATCGAGTCTCGGGCTAATCACATTGGTGATGTCGTCCCCTTTCACACCCGAGTCCGTGCTTGGATCGAGGGACGGTTGCGAAGGCACGGAAGGCGGAACAGTGTCGACCGTAAAGGAGAACGGTGTCACCGGGTTGCCGGGTTTCGGCGCCAGTTCATTCGCAGTCAGGATGTGTGGGCCATTGGACAGAACCAGAGCATCGGTGATGCAGACATCGCCATACCCGTCGTCGTGGAAGGTCCCGATCGGGGTGCCGTCGATCGCCACCGAATATGAGGCTGCCCCGCCGTCTGCATAAAGAAGAAATGTCGGTGTGGCACTCGAACTGGCGGTTGGGTCGGAACCGAGTTGCAGGTCGTGTCCGCAGGTCCCATCGTCAAGAACAACCGTGTTCGTCGCAGCGGCCGAAGCCGGACGCGTTGGCAAAACGACGCCAGCCAAGGCAACCAGGACAGCGGCCGATAGGAGGTATCTCAAAGACCGTCGAGTCCCTGCTCCAACGACTTCCGGTGGCAGTCCGGGACCAGGAACGATCGTCACGGCCGTCCACATCTCCTCGTGATACGCGGTCACCTGCATATATCGGCAGTGGAAGTCCCCCCCTAAAGCCGCAGACCACCCAACTGCGTAGAGCGGCGGCCTCGCATGTTTCTTGAGCACAGCGTGAGGGAAGGCACCGATCCCATCAGTAGCGTGATCGTTTGGGTCGTCGACCAAGGCCGCGAGCTAGGCCCGCATGATGGGGTTGTCTGTCCGTTGACCTCGGGTCGATCCGCTGAACCGGATCACGTTCACGCCACACACGACGCTTGAGGTTCACGGCCTCACGGAGTGGTGCATCTGTGCGGCCCCCCAAAGTGGTCTGATGTCGGGTCGGGTCCGAGTCGATCCCCTCTCACGTAGCGTCGAGATCATCACTCGTGGTGGCCGCTGTGCCCTGACGGTGACAAGATCCATTCCCACCCCGATGCGGGACGCATCACCCAAATTGGCACGGAATGCGCGTGTTAGGGCACTACACGCTGCATCGAAGTCAGGCAAGGGGACGTGCGATCGCGTCGTAGGCGCCGGATCGCCTCTTTCGGGTACGTGAGGTCGGTCGACTCAACATTCTGCTGCTCTGTGTGGTCGGGCAACCCCTGGATGATGTTCCTCATTCGTGACGATGCAGAAGCTGGAAGCACCTCTTACGGTCGACTCGCGGGGGCCAGGTCGTCGCGTACGACCCTGTCGATAGGCAACGACGTCGCGTTCGATACCAGCGAGGAGCCCCTATGGGTGCAGGACGGTCGAGGAGCGCAGCCAAGGTTGCAACCGCGACATCGTTCGGGCTTCTGGCGATACTCGGGTCCCTCGTCGTGGCATCTCCTTCGGGGGCAGCGGGCCCCGCCACCCAGATCGTGCTCACGGCCACCAATACATATGGCAATCAGGATCCGATCCTGCTGTCCGGGTTCCCGACCACCCTCACGGCCACCATTGAGGACACGTCAGGCAACACGGTCACCACAGGCCCCTTTTCCACCGCCAGCGTCACGTTCGCCAAGACGGCCGGCACCGGGACGGTCACGGGGCTCGGATCGTTCGCCGCCGTGAACGGCGTGGCCACCGACGTCATCACCGGGGGCGCCGTCAACGACGACATCGTCGACCTTCAGGCCAGCGCCACGTTGTCTTCAGGGCTCACCGACTCCAATACGATCGACGCTAATTATGACGCGTTCCACGGCATCGGCATGTCCAAGAGCTGTACCAGCGCCACGTTCATCGGGCAGCCCTACACGTGCAAGTACCTGATCTCGAACACACAGCTCACGGCGCACGACACGATCGTCGTCAGCGGCTTGTCTGATGAGGTGTTCGCCAGCGGCGGCAACGTCCTTTCTCCCGGGTCGCCGAACGCCTTCCTATCGTCTCTCTACCCGGCTCTGCTCTCCCCCACGGGCTCGGCCAGCTGCTCGGGGACCGCGCCAAACATCCAGTGCACTCTTCCTTACGGAACATCGCTGATTGCCGGCCCAGTGAGCTTCTACTCCGTCGAGCCGGGCGACTTCAATATCAATCCGACGACTCACAAGCTCCCGGACACCGCCACCGTCTTTTGGAATGATCTATGTCTGGACGGGTCGGGCAACTGCACGACCGCAACCACAACCGAGACGGCGAAGTCATCGACCACCGTGGAACAGTTCACGCCGTCGGTGACGACGGAACTGACCCCGCCGGGGCCGGTGAACGCAGGGACTCCGGTGACGGACCAGGCCACCTTGACCGGCGCCAGCCTTGCCGCCGGCGGCACCGTTACCTACGCGGTGTACTCGAACGCGACTTGCACCACGCAAGTGGCGCCCCTCGGGACGAAGACGGTGACCGACGGGAGCGTCGGGCCGTCCGATGCGTGGACGTCCGTCGGCGGGTTGTACTGGTTCCAGGCCACCTACAGCGGTGACCCGTCGAATGCCGGCCCAGTCTCCAGCGCGTGCACCAGCGAGCCGCTCACGGTGATTTTCGTGCCGGTGGTGACGACGGAACTGACCCCGCCGGGGCCGGTGAACGCAGGGACTCTGGTGACGGACCAGGCCACCTTGACCGGGGCCAGTCCGACGGCCGGCGGCACCGTTGCCTACGCCGTGTTCTCCAACAACACCTGCACCACGCAAGTGGCGCCCCTCGGGACGAAGACGGTGACCGACGGGAGCGTCGGGCCGTCCGATGCGTGGACGTCCGTCGGCGGGTTGTACTGGTTCCAGGCCACCTACAGCGGTGACTCGTCCGACGTCGGGCCGGTCTCCAGCGCGTGCACCAGCGAGCCGCTCACGGTGAAGTTCAAGCCGTCGGTGACGACGGAACTGACCCCGCCGGGGCCGGTGATCGCAGGGACTCCGGTGACGGACCAGGCCACCTTGACCGGGGCCAGTCCCACGGCCGGCGGCACCGTTGCCTACGCCGTGTTCTCCAACAGCACCTGCACGACCCAGGTGGCGCCCCTCGGGACGAAGACGGTGACCGACGGGAGCGTCGGGCCCTCCGATGCATGGACGTCCGTCGGCGGGCCGTACTGGTTCCAAGCCACCTACAGCGGTGACTCGTCCGACGTCGGGCCGGTCTCCAGCGCGTGCACCAGCGAGCCGCTCACGGTGAAGTTCAAGCCGTCGGTGACGACGCAACTCACCCCGCCGGGACCTGGGCCGGTGTTGGCCGGCACCTCGGTGACCGACCAGGCCACCTTGACCGGCGCCAGCCCGACGGCCGGCGGCACGATTACCTACGCCGTGTTCTCCAACGACACCTGCACGACCCAGGTGGCGCCCCTCGGGACGAAGACGGTGACCGACGGGAGCGTCGGGCCCTCTGACGCGTGGACGGCCGTCGGCGGGTTGTACTGGTTCCAGGCCACCTACAGCGGTGACCCGTCGAATGCCGGCCCAGTCTCCAGCGCGTGCACCAGCGAACCGCTCACGGTGATTTTCACGCCGTCGGTGACGACGGAACTGACCCCGCCGGGGCCGGTGAACGCAGGGACTCCGGTGACGGACCAGGCCACCTTGACCGGCGCCAGCCTTGCCGCCGGCGGCACCGTTACCTACGCGGTGTACTCGAACGCGACTTGCACCACGCAAGTGGCGCCCCTCGGGACGAAGACGGTGACCGACGGGAGCGTCGGGCCGTCCGATGCGTGGACGTCCGTCGGCGGGTTGTACTGGTTCCAGGCCACCTACAGCGGTGACCCGTCGAATGCCGGCCCAGTCTCCAGCGCGTGCACCAGCGAGCCGCTCACGGTGATTTTCGTGCCGGTGGTGACGACGGAACTGACCCCGCCGGGGCCGGTGAACGCAGGGACTCTGGTGACGGACCAGGCCACCTTGACCGGGGCCAGTCCGACGGCCGGCGGCACCGTTGCCTACGCCGTGTTCTCCAACAACACCTGCACCACGCAAGTGGCGCCCCTCGGGACGAAGACGGTGACCGACGGGAGCGTCGGGCCGTCCGATGCGTGGACGTCCGTCGGCGGGTTGTACTGGTTCCAGGCCACCTACAGCGGTGACTCGTCCGACGTCGGGCCGGTCTCCAGCGCGTGCACCAGCGAGCCGCTCACGGTGAAGTTCAAGCCGTCGGTGACGACGGAACTGACCCCGCCGGGGCCGGTGATCGCAGGGACTCCGGTGACGGACCAGGCCACCTTGACCGGGGCCAGTCCCACGGCCGGCGGCACCGTTGCCTACGCCGTGTTCTCCAACAGCACCTGCACGACCCAGGTGGCGCCCCTCGGGACGAAGACGGTGACCGACGGGAGCGTCGGGCCCTCCGATGCATGGACGTCCGTCGGCGGGCCGTACTGGTTCCAAGCCACCTACAGCGGTGACTCGTCCGACGTCGGGCCGGTCTCCAGCGCGTGCACCAGCGAGCCGCTCACGGTGAAGTTCAAGCCGTCGGTGACGACGCAACTCACCCCGCCGGGACCTGGGCCGGTGTTGGCCGGCACCTCGGTGACCGACCAGGCCACCTTGACCGGCGCCAGCCCGACGGCCGGCGGCACGATTACCTACGCCGTGTTCTCCAACGACACCTGCACGACCCAGGTGGCGCCCCTCGGGACGAAGACGGTGACCGACGGGAGCGTCGGGCCCTCTGACGCGTGGACGGCCGTCGGCGGGTTGTACTGGTTCCAGGCCACCTACAGCGGTGACCCGTCGAATGCCGGCCCAGTCTCCAGCGCGTGCACCAGCGAACCGCTCACGGTAGGCAAGGTATCGACACATTTGATCGAAGCGGCCAGTGCCACGACGGTGCCGTCGGGGACATCAGTCACCTTCACCTACACGGAGACGAACACCGGACTGGACCCCATCAAGAACGTCACGGTCGCGGGGTCCATTTGCGGTCCCGCGACTCTCGTGAGCAGCTCGGACGGAAACAAGGTGTTCTTGGAGCCGGAAGCTGTCTGGACATTTACCTGCATGGCGACTCTCACCAACACAGGCAAGAAGACGATCACAGTCATCGACAAGGCCACGGCCATGGGGACCGACAATCTCACCGGTAAGGCTGCGCCGCGGGAGAAAGCCCACGTGAAAGTAACGGTGACCATTCCGGTCTGCGGCCTCGCCGTCACGGTCAGCCCCAACCCGCTGGTGGAGACAGGCCAGTCCGAGGTCCACGCCGTCGTCCAGGTCGAAGCGTGCCCGTCGTTCGCGGGTGACAAGGTCAATATCGACACGTCGCAGCTCGCCACCTCCTGTGCCACCGTCGCCTTCGGCACCCTCCAGCCCGGCACCCACCCGGCGACCGACTCGATCCAGGTCGTCCTCGACGACGACGGCAACGTCACCGTGAGCCTCACCGGGTTCAACTGCGCCCCGGGGTCGAGTGTGATCGAGGCCGATCTCACGGCGGCGCCGTACCTGACAGCGTTGACCACCCTGATCGCTCAGCCCCCGATCGTCACGCCGACCGGAGTGGTGGGCTACCCGGCCAACGAGGTGGAGACGGGTGACACCACCGCCAGCGGCCACTCCGACGTCTACGCCGTGTTCTACGTCGAGACCGACCCGGTCTACGCCGAGACCACGGTGGAGATCAGTTCCGCCCAACTGGCGGGCCGCTGTCTGGGCGGGGTGACCTGGACCTCGAACCAGGGGACCTTCACCGGAGCCACGGCGACGGCCACGCTCGATGACGACGGCAATGCCGTGTTCGCCTTCTCCGGTGCCTCGTGCGCCGCGGGCACGTCAACGGTGATCGCCGATGTCCTCGCCGGCACCCACGTCACCTACACGTCGACATACACGATCCAGCCACCCATGGTCACCCCATCGTAGTTCGGCGAACGAGGCCGATACCGCCACGGTCGCTCGGGTCCCGACGACGTCGCCGTTGCGTATGAGACGGAGCCCCGGCCGCCCGGCGCGTCGACTCCGTCGTCATACAACCTGGGCCCGGTCGCGCAGAGAGGGGGGCCTCGCGGCCCCCCTCTCTGCCACTTGCAGGTTGCCAGTCGGGATCAGATGGTCGGAACCGGCGGTTTGATGGTGTAGACGGTCGTGAAGGTGTCGCCGGTACCGGCGTTCACATCCGCGATGACCGTCGAGTCTCCGGCGGCACACGAGGCGCCCTCGAAGATGAAGACGGCGTTACCGTCGTCGTCCAGCGTGGTCCAGCCGCTCGTGCTGTTTCCGCCACCGTAGTTACCGGCGCTCCACAGGGCGCCCTCACCGCAGCGGTTCTGAAGCTGAGCGGACGAGATCATGACAGGCTGCTCGGCGTAAACCGGGCTGTCCTCGACGTAGAACACGGCGTAGACGTCCGAGTTGCCACTGGCGCCGTTCGGACCGCTGGTCGTGTCACCCGTCTCGACCTCGGGGTTCGGGTACCCGGTCAGACCGGCAGTGGTCGGAACGGGCGGGTTGGCCACGATGGTGGCGGTCGCCGTGTAGTACGGGGCCTTCACGAGGTCGGCCTCGAGGACACTGGAGCCCGGCGCACAGTCGTAGCCCGAAAGCTCCACCGTGACGTTGCCGTCGTCGTCGAGGATCGCCGTGATGCTGTTGGTCGAAGGATCGGACAGGTCACCGTCGGCACTCGAGTAGAAGGTCACTGTGTCGTTCTCGCAGGAGTTCACCAGCTGCTGCGAGTAGATGAAGACCGGGTCGCCCGCGAAGCTCGGGGAGGTCTCCACCTGGACGATGGCGTGGATCTCGGACTGCCCCGTCTCGATCAGCGGGTTCGGCGCGACGGTCACGATGATGTTGGGCGTAGGACCGCCCGAGCCACCGCCGCCACCCTTGCATTTGTGTGGGTGCTTGGCGCACTTCGCCGCCGTAGCCTTCACGGACTTCGCCGAAGCGACGGCCGACATGCCCAGCAGCGGCATGGCCACGACGACTGTCAGTGCGGTAAGCCGCACAAAACTACGTCGAACGTTCATTTGCTCTCTCCTTGTTGTTGGTCCCCCACGCATCTTCATCTCTGGGTAGGGCCCTGACAATCGTCATAGATGATGAATAGCGCACTGAGAACTTGCCCGACCACGGATCGTGTCATCAGAATTGACCACTCTCCGGATCCGCTTGCGCACTCTCAATTGGGCGGGACGCGGGCATTCGGGCGGAAATTCCCGGGATCGGACCGCGGAGCTGTCGCCGCCGGCGTACCCGACGGGTCACGAACCGACGGTGCGATGCGCAGCCCGGCGACGGCGCCGGACCGGTGACCGCGTGTGCCCTGGTGCAACCGCGTCAGGTGGGGCGTCGCCCGATCAGGACCCGGAGTCCGACGGGCAGAGACTCCGATCCGAAGGCGCTACGCACCTCCGCCTCCACCCCCTCGGATGCGAGGAGCCCGGGGAGCCCGGCGGTGTCGATCAGGACGTTGTCGTGACGTTCGTCGTCGCGGTGCCAGGATCCGTCCTCGGCCCGCACGAAGGTCGTCATCTGGCGAACGAAGCTGTCGGGCGTCGGCATCGAGAAGCGAGTCACGATGGCCCAGTCCTCCGCGACCCGGGCCAGATCCGGCGCCTCCCGGCGGGCGCTTCCGTACTCGATGTCGCAGATGTCGACGGCCAGGACGCCCCCCGGGCGCAACGCCCGGGCCATGGCCCGAAGCGCCCGGTCGACGGCGTCCGCATCGGGAAGGTAGTTGAGGGCGTGTCCGACACCCACGATGGCGTCGGCCGCCGGCAGGGGATCGTCGGGCAGCGTCACCCGTCGGACCGCCTCGGCGCCCTCCGTGCGCTCCCGGGCCAGCTCGAGCATGGCCGGTGAGGCGTCGGTGGCCACCACCCGATGTCCCGCCTTCAGCAGCTCCCCGGTGAGAAGGCCACTGCCGCAACCGATCTCCACCACCAGGCCCCGGCGGTCGAGCACCGGCTCGAGGAGCTCGAGCACCCCCGGGGCGCACGCCTCGGCGTGGAAGGCGAAACCCTTGTGGTGGACCAGGGCCAGATCCCGGCGGTAGTACGGCGTGTCGGCGGACGGGCTCACGACTCCATCCTGTCCGCCGGAAGGCTGACGCGCAGAGAGGGGGGCCTTGCGGCCCCCCTCTCTGCTACTTGCAGGTTGCCAGTCGGGATCAGATGGTCGGAACCGGCGGGCTGATGGTGTACACCGTGGTGAAGGTGTCGTGCGAACCGGCGTTCACGTCGGCGATGACCGTCGACGGTCCGGCGGCACACGAGGCGCCCTCGAAGATGAACACGGCGTTGCCGTCGTCGTCCAGCAACGTGTGCGCTCCGGTGTCGTCACCCCATCCACCGTTACCGGCGCTCCACAGGGCACCCAGACCGCAGCGGTTCTGCAGCTGAGCCGAGGAGATCTCGACCTCGGACTCGGCGTAGACCGGGCTGTCCTCGACGTAGAACACGGCGTAGACATCCGAGTTTCCGCTGGGCCCGTTGGGTCCACTGGAGGTGTCACCCGTCTCGACCTCGGGGTTCGGGTACCCGGTCAGACCGGCAGTGGTCGGAACGGGCGGGTTGGCCACGAGGACGGTGGTGGCGGTGTAGTACGGGGCCTTCACGAGGTCGGCCTCGATGACGCTGGAACCGGGGGCACAGTCGTTGGCCGCCAGCTCAACGGTCACGTTGCCGTCGTCGTCGAGGATGACCGAAGGGTTACTCCCCAGGTCCCTGGACAGGTCGCCCGACGCACTCGAGTAGAAGTGGACGCTTCCCTCGAGGCAGGAGTTGACCAGCTGCTGCGAGTAGATGAAGACCGGGTCGCCGGCGTAGGCCGGGGAGGTCTCCACCTGGACGATGGCGTGGATCTCGGACGTCCCGGTCTCGATCAACGGGTTGGGAGCAACGGTCACGATGATGTTGGGAGTCGAACCGCCGCCCCCGCCGCCGCCGCCGCTTCCGCCCTTGCACTTGTGTGGGTGCTTGGCACACTTCGCCGCTGTGGCCTTGACGCTCTTCGCCGAAGCGATGCCCGCCATGCCCATCAGAGGCATTGCCACGACGACTGTCAGTGCGGTAAGCCGCACAAAACTACGCCGAACGTTCATTTGCTCTCTCCTTGTCGTTGGATCCCCACGGCATCTTCACGGCTGGGTGGGGTCGTGACAATCGTCAGAGATGATGAATAACGCGCTGAGAAGCCAGACGACCACCCGCCGACGTCGTCAAAATTGACCACTTTTCGCACCCGAATGCTCACTTTCGGCCGACATCAAGGGAAGCGGGGCCGCCCGGGCCGATCCGATACCTACCCGACACCCGAGAGGGGAGACCACCGGATCCCCTCCGGGAGCCTGGTTATGGTGGTGGCCGCCGCCCACCACCGGGGGCGGCCGCCCCCAGAGGACGCACCATGGACAGCGACACCGGGCTCTTCGATCTCGTCGACCTCGACCGGTATCCGCTCTCCGACCTGGACGGCGACAGAGGCGGCGCGGTCATCGGCGACGCCCGGGCCCGGTTGGCGGCCACCGGAGCGGCCGAGCTTCCGGGCTTCGTCGCCGCGCCGGGAGTCGCCGCCCTGGTCCAGGACGCCCGGTCGCTCGCCCCCCGGGCCCACCACTCAGCCGGGGAGGGGACGGCCTACCTGGAGATCCCCGACTTCGACTTGCCCGGCGACCACCCCCGGCTGCACGTCGCGCCCTACGCCGTCGGCGCCGTGGGCTACGACGTCATCCCCCGGACATCGCCCCTCCGGCGGCTCTTCGAGTGGGACCCCCTGCTCGAGCTCATCGCCGCCATCCTCGACCGCGGTCCGCTCTACCGCTACGCCGACCCCTTCGGCGCGCTCAACCTGGCCGTCATGGGCGAGGGCGACCGGCTCCAGTGGCATTTCGACCAGACCGACTTCGTGGTCTCCCTCGCCATCCAGTCGGCCGAGCACGGCGGTGATTTCGAGGTGGTCCCCCGCATCCGCAGCGGCACCGACGAGCGCTACGACGCGGTGGCCCGTCTCCTCGCCGGGGACACCACCGACGTGGTGACGCTGGCCATGACGCCGGGAACCCTCCTCATCTTCGAGGGCCGCCACTCGATCCACCGGGTGAGCCCGGTCGTCGGGGGGACCCTGCGCCACGTCGGACTCCTGGCCTACGACACCAAGCCGGGGACGACGGGGAGCGATCTCCTGCGCATGGACCGCTACGGGCGGACCGATCCCTTCCCCGAACCGCCCCCGACATGGCCCCCGGCGACCTGACCGCCACCCAGATCGGTGAGGCCTTCGTCGGCTCCGGCGCCCACGCCGCCCACCTCAACACCGTCCTCGGCGCCCGGGGTGGTCCGGTGGAATCGGCCTGGGTCACCGCCCTGGCCATGCCGCGTCCGGGGCACATCCCCTTCATCTGTGTGCTCCGCCCCGGTCTCCCCGTGAAGCCCTACACCCTCTTCGTCAACAAGGCTCCGCTGGCCGGCTCCCGCCACGAACGCCTCACCTGGGGCGCGGCCCAGGCCGGGGTGGCCTCGGGGACCCTCTGGGCAGTGGCCGACGACATTGTCGCCGCCGGCGATCTCGACGATCTCCTTCTCATCGCCGCGGTCTGGGTCGACCCCGAGGCCACCGACGAGACGGCCGTCTACGAGAACAACCGCCGGGCCACCCGGGAAGCACTGGAGGCGGGGCGCCACCGCCGACCCGACGTCGCCGACCTCCTCGCCGGACGCGACCGACCGGGGAACCCCTTCTTCGGATCGGGCTCCTGACCTGCGCCACCCCGGGGGTGGCGCGCCACCGCCATCGCTCCTAGGGGATCCCGCCGTCGACGCGCAGGACGGCTCCCGTGGTGAAGCTCGACGCGTCGCTGGCGAAGTAGAGCGCGGCGCCCACCACCTCGTCGGGTTCGCCGCCCCGCCGCAAGCGCATGGCGCTGCAACCCCACGGCGATGGCCTCCATGTCCCAGGCCTTGGACACGTCGGTGAAGAAGGGGCCGGCCATGATGCAGTTGACCCGCACGGTCGGGCCGTAGGTCCGGGCGAAGCCGTCGGTCAGGCTGTTCATCCCCGCCTTGGCCGCCGCATAGGGCAGGATCGAGGCGTTGGGCCGGATCGACCCGACCGAGCTCACGTTCACGATCGACCCGCCCCCGTGGCCGACCATCCGGCTGGCCACCAGGGTGGTCAGCCGGAAGACCCCCTTCATGTTGAGGTCGACGACCTTGTCCCACATGGCCTCGGTGACGTCGGTCGCCTGCCCGTAGAGCGAGGGACATCCCGGCGTTGTTGACGAGCACGTCCACATGGCCGAAGGCGTCGTAGGCGCCGTCGACCAGGCCGTCGAGCTCGTCCCAGCCGCCCGACGTTGCAGGCCAGAGCCACCGCCCGCCGGCCGGTGGCGGCGGTCACCTCGGCGGCCACCGCGGCGCAGGCGTCGAGCTTCCGGCTGGTCACCACCACGTCGGCCCCGGCGGCGGCGAACGCCTGCACCATGGACCGACCCAGTCCCCGGCTCCCCCCGGTGACGAGGGCCACCTTCCCGGTCAGATCGAAACGCTCCGCCGGGGTCCGCCAGGCGGCGTCCACCGACGGGTCCCCCGTCACCGACGGGTCCCCCTCACCGAAGCGTCGAGCTACCGGCGAGGTCGGCCGCCTTCACCGCCAGGGAGAGCACGACGTCACCGAAGGCCTCCATCTTGGGATTGTCGGCTTGGCCCTTCACCACCCGGGCGTACCCGGCCTCGAGCACCACGGCCAGCTTGAAGCGGGCCAGGATCACGTAGTAGTCGATGTCGTCGACCGGCCGCCCGCTCTCGGTGGCGTAGTAGTCGAGGAGCTCGGACCGGCTGGGCATGTCGCTGTAGTCGACGTAGCTCCCGGTGGTCCGCTCCTCGTCGGGATCGAGCCACCCCTGGATGACCCAGCCCAGATCGAGGAGCGGGTCGCCCACGGTGGCCATCTCCCAGTCCACGATGGCGGCCAGCCGGGCCGGGGCCCCGTGGCGGAACATCACGTTGGCGAACTGGTAGTCGCCGTGCATGATCCCCGGCTCGTACTGGCGGGGCTGGTGGGTCCGCAGCCACTGGGCGGCGACGTCCAGACCGGGGATGTCGCGGAACTGCACGGCGGCCAGATGGCTCATCCACCGGTCGACCTGGCGTTCGTGGAAGCCGTCGGGCCGCCCGAAGCCGGCCAGTCCCTTCGCCTCCCAGTCGACCCGGGACAACTTGGCGATCCCGTCGACCAGTTGGAAGGCCAGGCCCGCGCCGGCCCTCGGCGTCGGTGTCGAAGGGAGCGGGCCACCCGCCGCCGCCCATCGGTGACCACCCGTCGACGTACTCCATCAGGTAGAAGCAGCCCCCCATCAGTCCGGGGTCGTCGCACACGGCCACGGCCCGGGCGTGGGGGACGTCGGTGTCGGCCAGGGCGGCCAGCAGCCGGTACTCGCGCAGCATCGTCTCGTTGCGCCCGTCGGGCACGATCCGCGGCGGCCGGCGCAGGGCCATCCGGTGCTCGCCCCGGCGGATCTCGAACAGCTCGTTGGAGGCGCCCCCGGTGATGAAGGTGGTTTCGAGGGGCTCGCCGGCACCGGGGAGGTCCCGGTCGTCCATCCACCGGGCCAGGACCACCTCGTCGATCAGCCCCTTGGTCCGCTCCTCGTCCTGCTGCGGCGTGGTCGCCCCGACCACTACAGGTTCGCCACTTCGAGCTCGAGGTATTCGGCGAACTTCTCCCGGGCGGCGGCGATCTTCTCCGGGCAGGTGCTCCGTCGGCCACAGTCCCGGGGCCGCCTGGTAGCGCTTCAGCACCTGCCGGGCCACGGTCACCCGGTGGACCTCGCTCGGGCCGTCCACCAGCCCCATGACCGGCGCCATCATCCACATCCGCCCCAGCGGCATCTCGTTCGACACCCCGAGTGCCCCGTGGACCTGGATGGAGCGCTGGACGATGTCGTGCAGGACCTGCGGGGTGAGCACCTTGATGGCGGCGATGTCGTGGCGGACCTTGCGGTAGTCCTGGTATTCGTCGATCTCCCAGGCCACGTAGAGGACGAACAACCGGAACTGCATCAGCTGGGCGTAGGAGTCGGCGACGTAGTTCTGGACGCTCTGCTTGTCGGCCAGCAGGCTTCCCTGGGTCTCGCGCGACAGCGCCCGCTCGCACATCATGTCGAGGGCCTTCTGGCAGATCCCCACCGTCCGCATGGCGTGGTGGATCCGTCCGCCGCCCGAGCCGGGTCTGGGCGATGGCGAAGGCCTGGCCCTCACCACCGAGCAGGCTCTCGGCCGGCAACCGGACCTCGTTGTAGTGGATGAGGGCGTGCATCCCGGCGTCCTCGTCGTGCAGGGACTCGCCCATCAGCCCGACGTTCCGCACGATCTCCACCCCGGGGGTGTCGGTCGGCACCAGGAACATCGACATCCCCTTGTAGGCGCTCACGTCGGGGTTGGTGACCGCCATGACGATGAGGAACGACGCCGTCCGGGCGTTGGAGGAGAAGAACTTCCACCCGTCGAGCACCCACTCGTCGCCGTCGCGCCGGGCCCGGGTGGTGAACCGGGTGGGGTCCGACCCGCCCTGGGGTTCGGTCATCGAGTACGACGAGAAGATCTCTCCTTGAGCAGCGGGCTTCAGGTACCGCTCCTTCTGCTCCTCGGTCCCGTAGTGGGCGATGATCTCGGCGTTCCCGGTGTCGGGCGCCTGGGTCCCGAAGATGATCGGCGCCCACTGGCTCCGGCCCAGGATCTCGTTCATGAGCGAGAGCTTCAGCTGTCCGTAGCCCTCGCCGCCGAGCTCGGGTCCGAGGTGGCACGCCCACAGCCCGCGGTCGCGCACCTCGTTGCTTCAGGGGATCGACGACCTTCCGCAGGGTGTCGTCCATCGGATGGAAGGCGCGCCCTCCCCACACCAGATCGAGGGGCTCGATCTCGTCGCGGACGAAGCCGTCCATCCAGTCGAGCTTCTCCTGGAACTCCGGTTCCGTGGTGAAGTCCCACGCCATCGATCCACACCCCCTCGACGGCCGTCCGGCCGTGGTCGGCGACGTCCCACCGGCGTCCCCCGGGCTCCCGGTGCCCGACCGTCCGGCCCTCGCGCACCCGGACCGCTAGGGCCCGGGGCGACAGAAACGTCTGCTCAGCTTTGCCCCGAACCGTACTGGGCCTGGGGAATGGGTCCGGCCGACGCCGCCGGAGGGGGTGCCGCCGCCGGGGGGGCCGACGCCGTGGGCGGCGTTGACGCGGTGGGGACCCCGTCGGACGCGGGGGCGTCGGCCGAGGTCACGCCGATGGTGCCGTGCTCGGCCTCGAAGGCCTGGAGCTGGCCGACCAGTTCGGTGAGCCGGGCGTCGGCACCGGCGTCAGCCCGGCCGACCTTCTGGCTGTAGACGATCCCGCCCAGCTCGAGCAGCAGGGCGTCACCCTTGCGCTTGGCCTGCAGGTCGGCCAGCTTGGCCTGTCCGGCCTGACCGGCCTGCTGCGCCTTGTCGGCCAGCTGCGTCGCCTGCGCCTTGACCTTGTCCATCAATCCCATGACGTCCTCCTTCTCCCGGCCCTCTCCGTGCCCGCACGGTCGTGGCCTCGGGTCTCTCGGCCACGAGCGCCGGTGGTGAGTGGGGAGCGCCGGCTCGGCGTTCGCGTCCGACACTAGTCACCGCCGAACCGGGGACGCGAGCGGCGACCGCAGCGCCGGAGCGGCGTCCAGCTCCGGACTCGGGACGGGACCGAGTCCGGAGCTGCGTGCTGGGGGTTGCATCCGGAAAGTACGGACAACGGACCCGCAACGTTCACGGCCATTGCGCCTGTTTGCGTCACCGGCCGGCTCCCCCCTAGAACGCCTGGGGGTCGGCGACCACGGCGGCCAAGGATAAGGGCGGCAACGTGACGACCGAGAGTGCCCGGAAGGTGGGGGTCGTGGTGGTGGGCACCGGCTTCGGGTGCCTCACCCACGTCCCCGCCCTGCGGGCGGCCGGCTTCGACGTGATCGGGCTCGTCGGCCGCGACCCCGTCCGCACCCAGGAGCGGGCCGGGCGCTTCGAGATCCCCCACGCCCTGACCTCATTCGACGCCGCCCTGGCCCTGCCCGGCGTGGACGCCGTCACCATCGCCACCCCCCCCCGCACACCCACGCCGCGCTCACCCTCCGGGCCCTGGCGTCGGGCCGGCACGTCCTGTGCGAGAAGCCTCTGGCGCGCGACGCGGCGGAGGCCCACACCATGCTCCGGGCGGCCGAGGACGCCGGACTCGTCCATCTGGTGGGAGCCGAGTTCCGCTGGGCCACCGGCCAGCGCCTGGCCGCCCGGGTCATCGCCGACGGCGCCATCGGCGAGCCCCGCCTGGCCACCTTCCTCCTCCATATCCCCTTGCTCGCCGACCCCGGGGCCGAGGTCCCGTCGTGGTGGTCGGACGCCTCGCAGGGAGGCGGATGGCTCGGGGCCCACGCCACCCACACCATCGACCAGATCCGCACCACCCTGGGGGAGTTCGACGCCGTGAGCGCCGGTCTCGTCTCGGTGTCGGACCACTCCGGGTCGGGGAGTGCCTGGAGCGTCGAGGACGCCTACACGGTGCACTTCCGGACCCGCTCCGGGGTGGACGGCGTCCTGCAGTCGAGCTCGGCCTCGTGGGGCCCACTCCTGATCCAGACGCGTATCGCCGGGACCGGTGGCACCCTTTCGATCGCCGGGGACACCGTCCGCGTGGCCGACCGCCACGGTGAGCGGACGGTCGACGTCCCCGCCGACATGGTGGCCGAGGCTCCCGTGGCACCACCGGCCGACCTCCTCGTCACCGCCTACGACCTCCTCCACGCCACCGGGATCGACCGCGGCCCCTACACGGCGCTGGCCCGGGCCTTCCGCCGTCGCATCCTCGGTCTCGAGGTGCCCGACGAGCCCGCCCTGCCCACCTTCGCCGACGGTGTGGCGGCCATGGCCGTTCTCGACGCGGCCCGGCGCTCGGCCGCCGGCTCCGGCTGGGAAGCGGTCGTGGTGCCCTCGACCTAGATCTCGTCGTCCGGAGCGTTCTCCTCGGAGAATTCGAGGAAGGGACCCGGTGGGAGGTACTCGGCGGGAACGTCGTCCACATGGCGGAAGCGACGGATGAGGGCGATGTTCTCGACCATCCCGTCCACCTCGTAGACACCGCAGAGAGTCATGTCGCGAGCGTCGTCGAAGGCGTGGGCGGGCTCGACATCGCCGTCTCTCATCTGCTCGTAGCCGTAAAGCGAGATCCGCCCCACCAGGACATAGACGCATCCGTCGGGGGAGTACCCCACAGACCGCCCGATGGTGCAGTGCTCGGGCCCGTCGTCGACGACGTGGACGTCGTCGTCAGCGGTACCGAGGCTCGCCTCGAGGTGCCCGGGATCGTCGGGCGCGCTGAGGCGACGTGCGTGCATCCGGTCCTTGATCGCCGCCAGCACCACCGCAGGGATCCCCTCCGGAGTGTCGTCGTCAGCGTCGTCCCCAGAGGCGTCCGGGTCGTCGGTAGCCGGGTTGTCTGTAGCCGGGTCGGTGGCCGGGTCGTCGTCGGCCGGGTCGTCGGTAGCCGGGTCCTCGTCCACGCTTCAGAATTCAAGCAGTCCGGTCCGGCCGTGGGCGGCGAGCTCGTCGTGCAACGCTTCGAGGTCGGCCGGAGTGAGCAACCGGTACGAGGACCCGTCGTGTACGCCACGGCCCACTGGCGGCCGCCACCACAGGGGATCATCCGTGACCCATGCGGCCGAGCGCAGGGGGCGCTTGTCGACCTTGCCCGTCCCGGTGAGGGGGATCTGGCCCGTGACCCGGACGAAGCGCGGCGCCCACTTCGTCCCCAGGTCCTCCTGCGCGGCCAGGAAGACGGTGAAGGCCTCGGGGTCGAAACGGGCGCCGGCGGCGAGCTCCAACGTGGCCATCACCTGATCTCCGGTGCGGGGGTCCGGCACCGGATAGACGGCGGCGGTGACCACGCTGTCGAAGCGCGCCAGGATCCGCTCCACAGGAGCGGCGGCGAAGTTCTCGCCGTCGACGCGCAGCCAGTCCGCCGGTCGGCCGGCGAAGTAGAAGAAGCCCGCCTCGTCGCGGTACCCGAGGTCCCCCGACCAGTACCACCCGCCCCGGGTCCGTTCGGCCTCCGCCTCCTCGTTGGCGTAGTAGCCCTCGAAACGCTCGGCCCCGTTGCGACTGACGATCTCCCCGATCGCCTCCGACGCGTTGACCAGGCGGCCGCCGGCGTCGATGCGCGCGGCGGGACACTCGCGTCCTGAGACCGGGTCGACCACGGCGACCTCGGTGCCAGGGGGCGGCACCCCGACCGACTGGCGCGGTGTCCCCGGGACGCGACTCATCGAGATGGCACCCTCGCTCGACCCGTACCCTTCGACGATCGGACAAGCGAAACGCTTCTTGAACGCCGCCATGTCGGTCGGTGATGCATCGGTTCCGAAACCGAACCGCAGGGAATTGTCGGCGTCGTCGGGTCGCGGTGGTGTGGCCAGGATGTAGGCCAGGGCCCGGCCGACGTAGTTGAAGTACGTCACCCCGTAGCGGCGGACGTCGGGGAGGAAGCCCGACGCCGAGAAGCGCCGGCGCAGCACCATGCAGGCCCCCGAGGCGATGGCCGGGACCACGCAGAGGTTGAGGGCGTTGCCGTGGAACATCGGCATGGCGCAGTACAGGACATCGTCGGCGCCGAACCCCGCCCCCTTGGCCATCGTCAGGCCGGCATCGGCCAGACGGCCCTGGCTCACCCGGACCGCCTTGGGTGCCCCCGTCGATCCGGACGTGAAGAGGAGGAGGTAGAGCGCCTCCGGCCCCGGCAGGTCCTCGGGGAGCGGTCCCGGAGTCCGCACCGCGGCCATGAACTCGGGATCGTCGACGACGAACACCCGTCCCGGTTCCACACCGGTGTCGAGCCCGTCGATCAATCGGCGCTGGACCGTGTCGGTGAGGAGCACCTGGCAGTCGGTGTGGCGGATGTCGGCGGCGAGCTCGGCCCCGCGACGCGTCGGGTTGATCCCCACCACGGTGGCACCGCTCAATGCCGCCGCCCCCAGAACGAACGCGTACTCGGGCACGTTCTCGAGAAGGACGCCGATATGGAACGGCCCCTCGCGACGGACACGGCGCAACCACGAGGCCCACGCCGCCGACTCCTCCACCACCTGGCGCCACGACCACGATGCGTCGCCGTCGCGCAGGCCCGTGCCGTCGTCGCCGGCCCGTTCCAGCAGCAACTGGGCGACGGTCGTCATCGAGCCGACGATAGTGTCGGTTCCTTCCATGGGGATCTCCGCACCGCGCGACCTGGAAGCGGTCCGCCAGGGGTTCGGCCAGTGGCTGGGCGCCCGGCGGCCCGGTGCACCCGGTCCCCGCGTGGCGCCGATCAGCCGACCCCCGACGGGCCTGTCGAGCGAGACACTGTTTCTCGAGGTCGAGTGGGACGCGCCGGCACCATCCGACGGTGACGACGGTCTGGGCGGGCACCGGTCCCTGGTGGCCCGGCTCCCTCCGAACGGTGACGGGTTGTTCCCCCTCTACGACTTCGCCGCCCAGGGACGCGTCCAGGAGCTGGTGGCCGGCGCCGGACTGCCGGCCGTCGTCCCCCTCGCCGTGGAGCTCGACGAGGCCTGGGTGGGCGCACCCTTCATCCTCATGCCCCACGTCGACGGCCGCGTCGTCCGCGCCGACACACCGTTCCTCCGCACCGGATGGTTGGCCGACGCCTCCGCCGGTCTCCAGGCGCGTCTGCACGCCGACTTCCTCGATCTCCTGGCCGGTATCCACCGCATCGATGTCTCCACCGGTCACTACGACTTCCTGCCCGGCGCCATCCGGCGGACCACGAACGACACCCTGGTCGGCGAAGTCGACCGCTGGGAGCGGTACCTGGCCTGGGCGGCCGAGGACGACATACCGCCCGTGTTCGCCGACGGCGTGGCCTGGTGCCGCACCCGGCTCCCGGTCAGCGAACCCCCGGTGTCACTGCTGTGGGGCGACGTCCAGCTCGGCAACGTCCTCGTGGCCGACGACCTCACCATCGCCGCCGTCCTCGACTTCGAAATGGCCTCGCTCGGCCCGGCCGAGCTCGACCTGGCCTGGTTCCTGGTTCTGCACCGGATGACGGTGGAGCGTTGCGGCGGCGATCTCCCCGGGTTCCCCGGACGGGCGGCGACGATGGCGGCCTACGAGGACCGGCTGGGGCGAGCGCTGGTCGACCTGCGCTGGTTCGAGGTGTTCGCGGCGCTGCGCAGCGGGGCCATCATGGTCCGTGCCGCGCGCCTGCTCGAGCGCCTCGGCGTCGACGACAGCTGGCTCACCCGGGGGAACCCGACCGTGACGCTCCTGGCCGAGCTCATCTCCGGCTGACGCTCCCCCGATCGGGCCGACACGCTCACCGGTCCGATGGGGAGGTGAGTCTGTCGGTGCCCTCTGTGAATCGCGTCCAGAGGACGTCGGCCGTCTGTTCGGCATCCTGGGAGCCGTTGTCGACGACGTGACGTTCGTAGGGCCCCAGGTCCGCGAAGCGCTCCCACATGAGTCGGACCGGACCCTCTTCGGTGAGGGCGCGATGCCCGGTGACCCTCTCGTCGCCCGTCCGGGAGGCGGCGCGCGCCAAGGCCACCTCGAGGCGGGGTCGGAGCACGACGTAGTGCACGTCGGCGTCCACCCGCCAGAACTCGTCGGTGACGAGATCGAGATACCAGGGGCCGATGATCCCGTCCACCACCACGGTGTAACCGCCCCCGGCCAACCGCGCCGCGGCGGCGGCAAACGCCTGCAGCACGGCGCGGTTCTGGGCGTCGGCCTCCGCAAGCCACGGGAGGATGTGACCACGGACGATCGTGGTCCAGAACCAGTCGGTCTCCACACAGGCGGCCCGGTCGAAACGGTCGGCCACCTTGCGGGCCACCGTGGACTTCCCCGCCCCCGGGGGACCGGTCACCAACAGGACGGGAGCGCTGGGCACGGGCCGGAGGGTAGTGCCGGGTTCGGTCAGGACCCGACGAGGCCCCGGCCCAACCAGTCCTTCGGGTCGCGGACCCCGGGCAGCGCGAAGAAGTACCCGCCACCGAAGGGCCGGACATAGGCGGCCAACGGCTCGTCCACCAGACGCTGCTGGGTCGCCTCGAACTGACGGATCACGTCCTGCTGGAAGCAACTGAAGACGAGACCCATGTTCAACGTGCCGTTGGCGTCGAGACCGAGGTCGTAGTTGTAGCCCCGCCGGAGGATCCGGTTCGACGCCGTCCGGGCCGTGCGGGGGTTGGCCAAGCGCATGTGCGCCGTCAAGGGGACGACCCGGCCGTGAGGATCATTGCCGTAGTCGGGGACGTCGGTGTAGCTGGTGAGGCCGAGCGGGGCCCCGCTGGCCCGGTGGCGGCCGATGATGGCCTCCTGGCGGTACAGCGGAACGGCGTCGAAGAGTTCGGTGAACATCCGGATGAGCCGGACCACGTGATAGCTGCCGCCGACCGCCCACTGCGGTTCGCCGTGCCCCTTCACCACCCACAGGACCTCGTCGGCCACCTTCGGATCGTGGACCGCCGGGTTGGCGATGCCGTCCATGAAACCGAGATGGTTGCGCGCCACACCGGAGGGGCGCAGCGGGGAGAGAAAGCCGTCCATCCGCCAGCGCACCGTCATGGCTCCGGCGGTGTGCCGGGCCAGGTCCCGCAAGGCGTGGAGTACCGTGTCGCTGCTCCCGGCGCACAGCTGGAGCATCAGGTCACCGCCCACCCACTCGGCCGCCAGCCCGTCATTGGGGAACGGCCGCATGGCGGTCAGCCGGATGGGACGGCGCGAGGCCAGGCCGAAGCGGTCGTCGAAGAGCGTCGACGACACGCCCAGGGTCACCGTCAGGGCGTCGGGGGGGACGTCGGGTCCGAGGGTGCCGCTGTCGGCCGGGGGGCTCGACGCCGCGGTGGAGTGCGGGACACCGCCGGCGGTGAGGAACCGGGCCCGGCTGGTGATGGTCCGCAGAAGCGAGGCCAGGGTGGTGCGGTCCTCGGCCGTGACGTCGAACGCCACGAAGGCGGCGGCCGGTGGGGCGGGGGTGAGGATCCCGGCCTGATGGTGACCCTGGAACGGAACGGGGCCGAGGGTGGCGTCGCTCCTCGCCCCGGCGATGGGCGCCCCCGGGGTGGCGGCGTCGGCCTCGTTCGCACCCGACAGCGCGGCCAGCGTGCCCACGGCACCCACACCGGAGCGGACGAGGAATCGTCGGCGATCGATCCTCACGGCGTCGCTCGCACAAACAAAAAGGTATACCGGGCGTGCCGGTAAACCGGGGCAGATGGGCGTCACCGAGGCGGTGCGGCGGCGCATCTGCGCCGACCCGTCCGGGGCACGTGGGCTACGGTCGGACCGCCGTTCGACCCGGCGACACCGACGGGTACACACAGCGACGGGCCGACGACCCGAGGGGTGGAGGCGTGGACCACAGAGGCGACAGACCGGGCGCCGGATCCCGTGCCCCCGACGCCGCTTCGGTGGTCAGCCGCCGCGCCCTGCTCGGGGCGGCCGCCGCCGGCGCCGCCGGCGTGGTCCTCGGCGGTGCGTCGGCCTCCCCGGCCCGGCGTGTCAGCGGCAGCCGGAGCGTCGCCGCCCGGCTGACCGCGGCCTCCGTCCGTCAGCCCGGGTCTCTGCCCCACCCGTCGTTGGCACCGGGGACCGAGAGCCTGCCCGAGATCGAGCACATCGTCGTCGTCATGATGGAGAACCACTCGTTCGACAACCTGCTCGGCATGCTGGGACGCGGCGACGGGTTCCCGCTCGGGCACGACGGACTGCCCACCGCCGCCTGCCCGGACGGCAAGGGGAACCTCGTCCACGCCTTCCACATGCCGAGCGAATGCATGACGAACGGCGTGGGCAACGACTGGAACACGGGCCACGGCTCCTATGACAACGGGACGAACCTCGGCTTCGTGACATCCTCCACCGGGGAGTCGATGGGCTACTTCCTCGACAGCGACATCCCCTTCACCTGCGGGCTGGCCTCGACCTTCCCCATCGCCGACCGGTGGTTCTGCTCGGCCATGGCGCAGACCAATCCGAACCGTCGTTATCTGTTCTCGGGTACGTCGCTCGGGCAGATCAACGACTCCCTGCCCCACGGGCTGCCCCCGAACGGGACGATCTTCCACAGTCTCAACACGTACGGGATCAGCTTCAAGGACTACTACTCCGACACCCCCTCCCCCCTCGTCTACATCTCCCTGGCCAACGAGCCGGCCATCAGCGACAAGTTCGTGAAGATGGAGCAGTTCTACGTCGACGCGGCGGCAGGGACGTTGCCGCAGTTCTCGGTGGTCGAGGCCAACTACACCGTCCAATCGGAGGAGAACCCCCAGGACATCCAGTTCGGCGACCAGTACCTCTCGGACGTGGTGAACGCCGTGATGCAGTCACCCTCCTGGCCGAAGACCCTCATGATCTGGACGTACGACGAATGGGGCGGCTGGTACGACCACGTGCCACCGCCCGCCGCCATCCCCCCCGACGACATCCCCCCCGAGCTGCCGTCGGGGTTCCTCCCCGGCGGGTTCGACCGCTACGGGTTCCGGGTGCCGGCCGGGGTGATCTCCCCCTACGCCCGACGCCACTACGTCTCGCACACCGTCTACGACCACACGTCGGTCCTGAAGACGGTGGAGACCAAGTGGAACCTCCCGGCCCTCACCCGTCGCGACGCCAACGCCACCGACGTCCTGGGCATGATCGATCTGACATCGAAGCCGGCGTTCCTCACGCCGCCGCGCCTGCCCGACCCGGCCAACCCGGCGGGGTCGTACCGCTGTCTGGCCACCGGCCCGGGACCGATTCCGCCTCGGTCGGCGGTGAGGCCGGCATGAGACGGTGGACGGCGGTGGGGATGGTCGCCACCGCCTCGATGGGGCTGCTCTCCTCCTGCTCCGGGGGTTCGCCGTCAGCCACCCCGACGACGACGGCGACGACGGCGGTCGCACCACGCACGACGTCGTGCACGGCGTCGTCCGTCTCGGCGTCGGTCGACTTCACCAAGTTCGGCGGCTCGTCCTCCACGCTGGCCGGTGCCATCGTGTTCCGTGACACCGCCAGTGCCCCGTGCGCCCTGTCCGGCGTGCCCCGGGTCCAGGTCGTGGCGGCCGACGGGCAGCCCATCCCGACCTTCCAGGCGCCCGGACCGGCGCCGGTGGTGACGGCGGTGCTCACCCCCGCCGCCCCCGGCGGCACCGGGGCCCTGGCCGGATCGAGCATCACCTTCTCGTCGTGGACGTGCGCCACGCACACCATGTCCCTCTCCGTCCGCTTCCCGGGGTGGGCCGGCCCGGTGCCGGCTGCGCCCACGGCGGCGAGCGGCGAGAACTCCTCCAACGCCTGCTCGGTGGCCACCGAGACCGACGAGACCATCTATATAGGCCCGGTGGCCCCCGTCGCCGGCTGATCCGTCGACATTGCTGAGTCAGTCTCATTAGGAGCTAGACTCAGTAATCGTGGAAGCGCACATTAGGGGGGCGACGCGCCCCGGGCCGACGACCAGGGCGACGTCGACCAGAACGACGGGGGACACCACCCTCGAACTGGCCGAACTGCTCAGCCACTCGGCCCGGCGCCTACGCCGGGGGTCGACGACCCAGCTGGCCCCCCTGGGGCTGACCAGTGCCCAGGCCCGGGTCCTGCACATCGTGGCCTCGGCCGGGCGTCCCCTGCGCATGGCCGAGATCGCCGCTCGACTCGAAGTGGTGCCCCGATCGGTCACCACCATGGTCGACGGCGTCGAAACCGCGGGGCTGATCACGAGGGCCACCGACCCCGACGACCGACGCTCGGTCCTGGTCAGCCTGACGGCCCGGGGCCGGGCGCTGCTCGCCAGCCTCGAACGGGCGCGGTGGGCCACCGCCGAGGAGGTCTTCGGCGGCCTGGCCGGCCACGAGCGTGCCGACCTGGCCCGTCTGCTGGGGGCGCTGTGCCGCTACGACGGCTGCTGCAGTTGCGCCCGGCCGCACCACGACACACCGGACGCCGCGCCACGCCCCCGGGGAGCGAGGCATCCACGGACACTCAGAGGTGAGGACTGAACATGGGAATGGGCATGGGTATGGCCCGAGGACACGGAGGCGCCGCATTCGGGCTCATGCGGTCGTTCCGGCGCGACGGCTCTGTCATCCACCAACAGCTGCCCCCGGGCATCGTGGGGCGGATCGCCGCGTTTCGCGGCGCCGTACAAGCGGATGCTCGGGGTCTTTCTCGTGCTCATCATGATCGACGCCGTGATCGGCGCCGCCAACCCGTTGATCTACCGCGACATCATCGACAACGGGATCGTCAAGCACCACAACGTCCATCTCATCGTCGGCCTCGCCCTGCTGGTCGCCCTTCTGGCCATCGCCGATGCCGGGCTCTCGCTCTGGCAACGATGGGTGTCGGCCCGCATCGGCGAAGGGCTCATCTTCGACATGCGGGCCAAGGTGTTCGCCCACATCCAACGGATGCCTGTCGCCTTCTTCACTCGCACCCAGACCGGGGCGCTCGTCTCCCGGCTGAACAACGACGTGCTCGGGGCACAGCAGGCCTTCACCGACACGTTCTCGTCGGTGGTGAGCAACGTGATCGGGGTGGCCATCACCCTGGCGGCTCATGTTCTACCTGTCGTGGCCCATCACCCTGGCGGCTCTGGTTCTCACCCCGGTGTTCCTCGTCCCCGCCCGTTGGGTCGGGCGGCGGCTGGCCTCCATCACCCGCGAGAGCTACACGTTGAACGCGCAGATGACCAACACCATGACCGAGCGCTTCAACGTGTCCGGCGCCCTGCTGGTCAAGCTCTTCGGCCGGGCCGAGGACGAGGTCGGGATCTTCGAACAGCGAGCGGGGCGGGTGCGCGACATCGGCGTCACCTCGGCCATGTACAGCCGCGTCTTCATGGCCGCCCTGCTACTCACGGCGTCGCTGGCCACCGCCGTGGCCTACGGCTGGGGCGGCGTGCTCACGGTCCACGGCACCCTGACCATCGGGACGCTGACGGCGCTCGTGGCCTATCTGAACCGCCTGTACGGACCGCTCACCGCCCTGTCGAACGTCCAGGTCGACATCATGACGGCGCTGGTCTCGTTCGACCGCGTCTTCGAGGTCCTCGACCTCCCCCCCATGATCGACGAGAAGCCGGGGGCCGTCGCCATCGCCCGGGGCCCGGCCACCATCGAGTTCGACCACGTCGACTTCAGCTACCCGACGGCCGAGGAGGTGTCGTTGGCGTCGCTGGAGTCGGTGGCGGTGCTCGACCAGAGCCCGTCCAACCAGATCCTGTTCGACGTCTCGTTCACCGCCCGTCCGGGCCAGCTCGTGGCCCTGGTGGGGCCGTCGGGCGCGGGCAAGACGACCATCAGCCACCTGGTGCCGCGCCTCTACGACGTGCGCGCGGGGGCGGTCCGCCTGAACGGTGTCGACGTGCGCGACGCCACGCTTCCGCTCCATCCACGACATCGTGGGCGTGGTCACCCAGGACGCCCACCTCTTCCACGAGACGATCAGGTCGAATCTCACCTACGCCAAACCCGGGGCCACCGACGCAGGAGCTCATGGAGGTCCTCGAGGCCGCCCAGATCCTGCCCCTGGTGGACTCGCTGCCCGACGGGCTCGACACCCTGGTCGGCGATCGCGGCTACCGGCTGTCGGGCGGCGAGAAGCAGCGCATCGCCATCGCCCGACTCCTGCTCAAGGCGCCCGACGTCGTCGTCCTCGACGAAGCCACCGCCCATCTCGATTCGGAATCGGAGATGGCCGTGCAGGAGGCGCTCAAGGTCGCCCTGGCCGGGCGCACCTCGCTGGTGATCGCCCACCGGCTGTCCACCGTGCGCGAGGCCGACGTCATCCTGGTGGTGGCCGAGGGCCGCATCGTGGAACAGGGCAGCCACACCGACCTGCTGGCCGCCGACGGCGTCTACGCCGAGCTCTACCGGACGCAGTTCGAGCACCAGGGGGCCGACGCCGCCGTCGCCACGCCGGTGGTCAGCGACACCTGACAACCGCCGCCGCCGGCCACCGTGGCCTTGGACGAGACGGCGCCCGGCGCACGACAGCGCTCCCGTTGGACGAATAGCCCCGCCGTGCTGTCCAATTCCGGTGTCCCCGATTCCGGTGCCCGCGATGCCGGTGTCCGACACATGGCCATGCCCACCACGTCAACCGCCGAACACCTGAGCCCCGAACCGGGCGAACCGTCGTCCGATACCCGCCCGCTGTTGCGGGGCTGGATCCATCTGGTGGCGGTCGTCGTGACCGTCATCGCCGCCCCGTTCGTGGTGGCCCGGGCCCCGACGGCCGGTGCCGCGGCCGCCCTGGCCGTCTACATGACCTCCATCGTCGCCCTCTTCGGCGTGAGCGCCGCCTTCCACCGCGTGCGCTGGTCGCCGGCGGCGCGCCGGCGGATGCGGCGCGCCGACCACGCCACCATCTTCGTCGCCATCGCCGGGACCAACACCGCCGTCGCCGGCCTGGCCCTGCGGGGATGGGCGCAGGTCCTCATCCTGAGCCTGGTGTGGGGTGGCGCGGCGGTCGGGATCACCGTGCGCCAGATGTGGCTCGACGCGCCCAAGTGGGCCGTCGCCGTGCCCTACGTGGTGGTCGGCTGGTGCGCGCTGGCCGTGCTCCCCCAGCTCCTGGACTCGCTCGGCGGTGCCGGCTTCGGGCTGTTGGCCGCGGGCGGCGGCTTCTACACGCTGGGGGCGATCGTCTATGCCGCGCGCAAGCCCGATCCCGTTCCCGGTGTCTTCGGGTACCACGAGGTCTTCCACGCCTGCACCGTGGTGGGGGCGACGCTGCACTTCGTGGCCATCGTCGTCTACGCCCTGCCGCGCGCCTGAGCGGGCTTCTGGCCCAGGATCACGGCGTCGGTGGCCGTGTACCCGACGGCGACGCACGCGGTGGCAACAGCGCAGGACACGCCCTGCACGCCCACGATGGACGGCGGCAGGACGTCGGTGTTCCACGTCGTCCCCCCGTCGGTGGTGGAGATCGCGCCGCTCTGACCGACGGCCGTGCAGTTGGACGTCGTGGGACAGGAGATGCCATCGAGCATGGCCGTCGCGTCCGGGAGGGTCTCGGGTTCCCAGGTCTTCCCCCCGTCGGTGGTGGTGAAGACGAGACCGGTGGTGTACGTGATGTCGACCCCCACCGCCCAGCAGCGCGACGCCGTCGGGCACGACACACTCTGGAAGTCACCCGCCGCCGGCTGTCCCGTCGACCAGGTCCGGCCCCCGTCGGTGGTCCTCGCCATGGAACCGTCGAAGTGCGGGTTGTCGCTTCTGGTGGCCATCGAGCACCGGAGCCGGGTGGGACAGGAGATGTCCGTGAGGTTGGCGTAGCCGCCGATGGAGAGGCTCTGGACCTTCCATGTCGTACCTCCGTCGGTGGTGGCGATCACGCTCGTCCCGTTGCCCGTGCCCACCGGGATCAAGGCCCAGCAATGGGCGACGTCCGCGCACGAGATGCCCCCCCACAGGCCCTCGAGGCCGGCGGGGATGGTCTCGGTGCTCCACGTCTTCCCCCCGTCGGTGGTGGCGAAGAGAGCTCCCGTGCTCGGGTCGCCGCTCGTGTTGCCCACCACCCAACAGTGCGACGCGGTCGGGCACGAGATCCCACCCAGTTCCACCACGGCCAGGGGAAGGTGTCGTCTCGTCCATCTCCGCCCCCCGTCGGTGGTGGTCACCAGGGCGCCACCCGAGCTGGCGACACAAACGGTGGTGGACGGACACGACACGGCCGACGGCGAATTGCTCGGCTCGGGACCCGGGCGCATCCGCTCGATCGACCAGGCGCCCGATGCCGGCGGGGCGGCACCGGCCGAGGCGACGACGACGATGGGACCCAGGCCGATCAGGAGAGCGACGGTCAGAAGGGTGCGGGAGCGGGGAGCGCGGCGGGAGAGTGTCATGGGATCAGGATGACCACCGGAGTCCGAAAGCGGAAGAGGCAGCCCTGCCCCAAATCGTCGGGCGGGTCGTCGACCTCACACCGGCGGCCGCACCGGTGGCTCCCCACGGGCGGCGCACACCGGTCGGGCGGCGCCGTCTGTGCTAGCAGTGGGCCATGACCTACTCCATCGTCGCCCGCGACCCCGACAGCGGCCACCTCGGCGTCGCCGTGCAGACGTGCTGGTTCGCCGTCGGCGCCCTCGTCCCCTGGGCCGTCGCCGGTGTGGGGGCCGTGGCCACCCAGGCCATGGTCGACGTCTCCTACGGTCCGAAGTGTCTCGACCGGCTGGGTGCGGGGGCCGACGCCGGGCAGGCGCTCGACGAGGTCCGGGCCGGCGACGGAGAATCGGCGATCCGACAGGTCGGCGTCGTCGACGCCCGCGGCGGTGCCAGCGCCTTCACCGGTGCGATGTGCATCGACCACGCCGGGCACCATGTCGGTCGGCAGTACTGCGTGGAGGCCAACATGATGGCCAGCGCCGGGGTGTGGCCGGCCATGGCCGAGGCCTACGAGACGGGGACGGGATCGTTCCCCGAGCGGCTCCTGGGCGCGCTGCGGGCCGCCGAACGAGCCGGCGGCGACGCCCGCGGTCGCATGTCGGCGGCGGTTCTCATCGTCGACGGTGACCGTCACGACCACCCGTGGGAGGGCGTCCTCGTCGACGTCCGCGTCGACCATCACGATCGCCCCCTGGACGAGATCGACCGACTCCTTGTCGTCTCCGATGCCTTCGACCACTGCGACCGGGCCGAGGAGGCACTCTTCGGGGGCGAGCCGCAGTCCGCTCTCCGGGAGGTGGAGCTGGCCCTCAGCCGCCTGCCGGGGGACGAGAACGCCCGCTTCATACGGGTCGGGGCGCTGATCCTCTCCGGTCAGCCCGACGCCGGTATGACCGAGTTGAAGTCGCTGATCTCGGCCCGTCCGACGTGGGGGGTCGTGGTGCGCAGCGTCGCCGCCCAGGGTCTGTTTCCCGTCCCCGAGGGGGTCGACCTCGACGACATCATCGATTAGTGCTGCGTGAATCTCCGGACGAACGCCAGTGACGCGGCGACCTCCTCGCCGCCGTTTGGAATCAGACCACGTCGAACGCCCACCACTGGATGGTCCGCTCCATCTCGATGCGCCGGTCGACGGGCCAGTCGTTGTCCGACGCCCAGCTGCGCACGTCGGCACAGGCGGCGGCGATCCGCACCGGGTCCTGCGACCAGGTCCAGGAGTGGATCTGTCCCTCCCACTCGGACAGGTCCTGTGCGAGCGTCCGCTCCACCGTCATCGTGAACGGTGCGAGCGGCCGCGCCACGGCGTGCCCCGACAGATGCTCCTCGACGGGCTCGGGGACCGACATGCCCGGTCGCAACCGGACCACACCGTGGGCCTTCATCACCGCGTCGGCGGGCGTGCTCCAGGGTGCGCGCGGCGCGCCACCGAAATCGACCAGGAGGACGGCGCCGGGGCGGAGCACCCGCAGCGCCTCGTCGACCACGGCGCGCCAGTCGGCGATGAGATGCAGGACATGACTGGCCACGACGGCCCCGAACCGGCGTGCCGCGAAGGGCAGCGCCGTAACGTCGGCCACACACAGCGGAAAGGGCTGATTCCCGTCGGCGTTGTCCACCAGGCGCCGCAACATCTTCGACGCGATGTCCACGCCCACGATGGGCACACCGGCGGCGGCGAGCGGCAGGGCGATGCGGCCGGTGCCGACACCGATCTCCAGGCAGCGGTCACGTCCGGTGAGTTCGGCCACCAGCATCGCCGTGAGGCGGGCGTGGACGTCGGGGGGCAGCGCACGGGTGGCGTCGTAGAAGTCGGCGGCCCGGTCGAATGACATCGCGGTCATGATTCAGGATAGGCAACGTCACCCTGGGTGACACATCTCAACCCGCACACCCGACGTGCCGAAGAGCAACCATGCACGGTGCCTGGGTGTTCGACCTCCTTCTCCTCGTCGTCACCGGAGCAGCCACCGTCCTGGCGTTCCGTCAGCTCACCGTGGAGCGCGAGGAGAACGACTGAGAGGACGGCCCGCACGGCCGCCTCCGATCGTCACCTGATCGTCATCGTCCTCATCGTCTCCTAACGCGCCGGTGACAGCGCACTCATCTCCCGGGCCGATCCTCTGACCACTGCCGCAAGGCACGGAGGAGGAGACCCACGATGACGAACACGATCGAACGCCTGCGCCGCGGGTGGAACAGCGCCACATCGGCCACACGACTCTGGTGGTCCGCCGTGGCCACGGTGTCACTGGCGGGGGCACTGCTCATCGGAGGGGTGGCCGTGGCCGCCGCCGCCCACGTCTCGGCCCCGAAGACCGCACCGACCGCCGACGTCACGCCCACGACCACCGGGTCGGGACAGTCGATGTCGGGACAGTCGATGTCGAGACATTCGATGTCGGGACATTCGATATCGGGACAATCGATGTCGGGAACAGCCGCCGGGGCGACGTCGTCGAGCAACGCCATCTGCCCCAACGTGCAGGGCGCCACCGTGATGGCCAACGGGATGGTGATGGCCCCGGTCCCGTCGACGCCACCCACCGCGGCCCAGCGCGCCACCGCCCAGGCCCTCGTCGCCGCGGTGACGGCGGACACCGCGCCGTACACCGACGTCCAGACGGCCGAAGCCGACGGGTACGCACCGCTGTCGTCGGCCCATGGCCCCATGACCCATTACCTCAACCGGTCGGTGGTCGAGCACGGAGACGTACTCGATCCGGCCCACCCGTCGGCGCTCATGTTCGCCAACACCGTCGACGGTCCCGTGCTGATCGGTGCCATGTTCCTCGGGCCCGCACCGTGCCAGCCGGGCCCTGACATCGGCGGCTCGCTCACCCAGTGGCACGCCCACGACAACCTGTGCGTGTCGGGTGGTCAGCTGGTGGGGAAGACCAATGCCGACGGGTCCTGCACCATCGGCAACCACCGGGGCACCTCCTACTTCATGCTGCACGTCTGGACCGCTCCCCAGTTGGCCGCGCAGTACCAGTTCCAAGCCGATCTTCCCCCGTCGGCCTACACCGGCATCGACCAGAGCGGACAGGCGTGAGCGCGTCGATCCCCGGGGGCGGCCGGATCACGGCCCGGACCATCCAGATCGGGCTCGGGATCGTCTGGCTGGTCGACGGCGTCCTGCAGCTCCAGCCGAAGATGTTCGGCCCGGCGTTCGCCGCCGACATCGTCAGGCCCTCCGCCGGCGGCCAGCCCGCCCTCGTGGCCTGGCCCATCGACGAGATGGCCCGCCTGGTCTCGGTCCATCCGGCGCCGGCCGACGCACTCTTCGCTTCCGTCCAGATCCTGATCGGGGTGGGACTGCTGCGGCGCGAGACGGTGCGCCCGGCCCTGGCCCTCTCCTTCGTGTGGGCGGCGGGCGTCTGGTGCTTCGGCGAGGGGTTCGGCATGCTCCTGACCGGCGCCGCGTCACCGCTGTCCGGTGCGCCCGGTGCGGTCCTGCTCTACGCCGTCATCGGCGTGGCGGTCTGGCCCCGCCGGACGACGACGAGCGCACCGGCCCCGGGCGCCAGTTCGGTGGCCGGCAGTGCGGCGGCGGCCGGGCCTCTGGGCGAGATCGGGGGGCGCCTGGCGTGGGCCGTGATCTGGCTGGGCATGGCGGCGTTGTGGCTGTTGCCGGCGAACGACGGACCCGAGAGCGCGAGCGACGCCCTCACCACGGCGGCCGGGTCGAGTCCGCACTGGCTGGCCGCCTTCCAGACGTGGGTGGCCGCCACGTTGCACGGTGAGGGGACGGGGTTGGCGGTGGTTCTGGCCGTGGCGTCCGTCGGCATCGGGATCGGTCCCCTTCTGCGCCGACCCGCCGTCTTCCTGATCGCCGGGGCGGCGCTGTCCGTCGACTTCTGGATCGTGGGTCAGTCGTTGGGGGGGATCACCACCGGGATCGCCACCGACCCGAATGCCGGACCGCTGTTCGTTCTGCTCGCCCTGGCGCTGTGGCCGAACGGCACTGCGACGCTCCCGTCGTCGGTCCCCGAACCGTGGGCCCGTCGCTACGCGTGGGCCACCGCGGTGGGCACAATGGACGGGTGACGAACGCGGCCGACGACGCCGAGAAGACCGGCGGCCGCCGACCGGGCGCCGGGATGGGAGGTGTCACCGTGCGGACGGGCACGTCCGCCGATGTGGACGAGGTCCTGAGCGTCTGGGCCGGCGCCGGGGCCCACCCCACCACCACCGACGACGCCGAATCGCTGAGCGCGCTGGTGGCGCGCGACCGCGTCGCCCTGATCGTGGCCGAGAGCGCCGGGCGCATCGTGGGCACCCTCATCACCGGATGGGACGGCTGGCGGGGAAACATGTACCGGCTGGCCGTCCTCCCCGAGGTCCGCCGGCGCGGCATCGCCTCCTCGCTCGTGGCCGAGGGCGAGCGCCGCCTGCGGGCGGCGGGGTGCCGACGGGTGACCGCCCTGGTGGTCGACGTCGACGTCCACGCCGTCGACTTCTGGACGGGGGTGGACTACGTCCGCTACCCGATGCAGCGCTACGTCCGCACCCTGGGGCCGGCCGGTCCCCCGTCCCCGGCGACGCGCTGATGGTGAGCTGGGGCCGCTTCGAGGCCGACGCCGGCCCGCTGGCGGCGCTGGCCCGCCGCCGGCTCGAGGACGCCGGCCTCGTCCTCCTCGGGACGCTGCGCCGCGACGGTGGACCGCGGATCAGCCCCGTGGAGCCGCTCATCGTCGACGACCGGCTCTCCCTGGGGATGATGTGGCGCTCGATGAAGGCCCTCGATCTCCGACGCGACCCGCGCTGCGTCGTGCACAGCATCGTCACGAGCACCGAGGGGACCGAGGGTGACGTGAAGCTCTACGGGCGCGCCGTCGAGATCACCGACGCCGACGCACGCGACCGCTACGGCGCCGCTCTCTTCGACCGGATCGGGTGGCGGCCGACGGGGGACTTCCATCTCTTCGTCGTCGACATCGAGGAGGTCGGCTACTTCCGGGCGGAGGGCGGGGCCCACCGGGTCTGGCACTGGCGCCCCGGTGAGCGCCTGGGAGAGCTGGAGACGCGCCCCGGCACCTCCTGACGCCCGTGTCACCCGTCGCGCGGGCCGCGCTATCGTCGGCCCCGTTCGTCGAGGGGAGGTGGCGCGGGTGGACGCCGACGTGCAGTGGCTGCTCGACCGGGCCCAGATCCGCGAGCTCACGGCCCGCTACAACCGCTGCTTCGACGACGGCGACCCCGACGGGTTCGCCGCCACCTTCACCGAGGACGGCGTCATGGCGGTCGAGAACACCTTCTCCACCACCGGCCGCGCCGCCCTGGCCGAGATGGTCCGGCACACCCCCTACGGGGTGAAGCACGTCACCGTCGACGCCACCGTCGAGGTCGACGGCGACCGGGCCGTCCAGGACGTGACCCTCCTGGTGCTGTCCCGGCCGGGGCCCGACACCGCCCCCGACGCCCGCCGTTCGAAGCTGACGAACACCGGTCGCTACCACGACGAGCTGGTCCGGACGGCCGACGGGTGGCGGTTCGCCCGCCGGACGGCCGTCCTCGACGCCGGTTTCGGGGGCTCGTGAGGTGACGGTCACCCTCCTCACCGATCATCTGCGGGCCATGGCCGGCGCCTTCCCCGACAAGGTCGGCTACGTGGTGATCGACAGCGGCGAGATGACATTCGCCCAGTGGGAGTCCGAATCGAACCGCCTGGCCCGGGGGCTCGTCGACCGGGGGGTGGCCAAGGGCGACCGGGTGGCGCTCTACCTGAGGGCCGAGGAGGCGCTGCGCTTCATGGTGGCCTATGCGGCGGTCCACAAGGCCGGGGCCGTCGCCGTCCCCACCAACATCCGCCTCACCGACAGCGAGCTGGGCCATCTCCTCGGTCACGCCGAGGTGACGGTGATGCTCACCGACGTCGAGCTCGCACCGGCGGCGAGGAGGGTGGCCGCCGGCCTCCCCACCGTCCGCCACATCCTCACCGCCCCGCCGCCGGACGGCGGAGCACCCGGCTCAGGCAACCCCGCCCCGGGCAACCCAGCCTCGGGCAACCCGGCCTCGGGCCACCCGGGTTCGGGCAACCACTGGTCGTGGGGCGACGCCGGCGGTGACGACGACAGCCGGTTCCAGGTGACCGTGGATTCCGAGGACCTGGCCGACATCCTCTACACCTCGGGGACCACGGGCCTGCCCAAGGGGGTGGCCATCCGCCACCGCAACGTCGCCCTCATCCCCGGCGCCCCGAACCCCGCCTACTCGGGGAACAGCTGGCTCCACGCCAGCCCCCTCTTCACCTTCGCCGGGATCGGGTTCATCTACAACCCGATGCAGCTCGGGCTGTCGGGGATCTACCAACCCCGGTTCGACGCCGGCCGCTGGCTCGAGATCGTGACCGAGCGCCGACCCCAGTTCGTCTTCCTGGTCCCGGCCATGGCCCAGCTCATCGTCACCCACGAGGCCTTCGCCGCGGCCGAACTCGGCTCCGTCCAGATCTGCGCCGTCGGGAGCTCGCCGCTGGCCCCGTCCACCCTGCGGGCGCTCCAGGAGAAGATGCCCGAGGCGTCGGTCTCCAACTCCTACGGGATGACCGAGGCGGGACCGGCCTTCTGCTCCATGCCCAAGGGGGAGGCGCTCAAGCGGATCGGCTCGGTCGGCCAACCGATGCCGCCGCTCGAGGTGAAGATCCTCGACGACGACGGCCACGAGGTCCCGGTGGGCGAGATCGGCGAAGCGGTCCTGCGGATGGAGGGCCGCCAGCGCGAGTACTACCGCAACCCCGAGGCCACCGCCGGCACCTGGAAGGACGGGTGGCTCCACAGCGGGGACCTGGCCAAGATGGACGGCGACGGCTACCTCTACATCGTCGGCCGGAAGAAGGACGTGATCATCCGCGGCGGCAACAACATCCACGCCGTGGACGTCGAGGCCGTCCTCCTCGACCATCCCGATGTCATCGAGGCCGGCGTGATCGGGATCCCCCACGACGTCCTCGGTGAGGACGTGGCCGCCGTCGTCGTCGTGGCCGCCGGTTCCCCCGTCACCGCCGACGAGCTCCGCGCCCACTGCGCGGCCCGGATGGCCGACTACAAGGTCCCGCGCCGGATCGAGTTCGCCGACGAGCTGCCCCGCAACGCCACCGGGAAGATCCTGAAGGAACGGCTCAGGCTCTCACTCGCCTAGGACCATCAGCCGGATGGAACGGTCGCCGGTCCGAGGACCAGATCGGCGAGGCGCTGGCGCTGGTAGCCCTGGGCGCCGAAGAGAACGTCGTCCTGCTTGGCCCGCCGGTAGAGGAGGTGGGCGTCGACGTCCCAGGTGAAGCCCACCCCCCCGTGGACCTGGATGCACTCGGCCGTCACGAAGTCGGCGGCCTCGGCCACGTATCCCTTGCACATGGCCGCGGCCCGCTCGCGCTCGGGATCGTCGGCGTCCGACGCCCAGGCCGCGTAGTGGGTGCCCACCCGGGCCAGCTCCACCCGGTGGAGCATGTCGGCGGCCTTGTGCTTGATGACCTGGAAGGTGGCGATGGGCCGGTCGAACTGGACCCGGACCTGGGCGTACTCGACGGCCATGTGGAGCGCCTTCTCCGCCGTCCCCACCAGCTCGGCGCAGACGGCCACGGCCAGGTCGTCGAGGATCCGGGCCCACAGGGCGCGCTGATCCCCCGGGGGACCCACCCGCCGGGCCCGCCGGCCGTCGAGGGCCAGGCGCGCCACCTTGCGGGTGACGTCGAGGGCGGGGACGGTCTCGGCCCCGGGGGCCTCGAGGAGGAAGGTGGCGAGGCCGGCCTCGTCGTGGGCCACCACCAGGGCCCAGTCGGCCGAGGCGCCGTCGAGCACGAGCGGCTTGACCCCCTCGAGGACGACCTCCCCGTCGGGGGCTCCGCCGGGGGGCGCCGTCGCCCGGGCGGCGATGGCGTCGAGCGGTCCGCCGTGTCCCGGTTCCTCGACGGCGACGGTCCCCCGCCGCCGGCCCGAGGCGAGGTCGCCGAGGAGGTCGTCGGCCCCGAGCCGGACGGCGGCCAGGGTGGCGAGGACGGCGGAGGAGAGAGAGGGTCCGGGGAACGGCAGCGCCCCCAGCTCCTCCTGGAGGACGACCAGGTCGACCAGGCCGAGCCCGAGACCGCCGGCCGACTCGGGGACGAGGACCCCCAACCAGCCGAGCCCGGCCATCGTCTCCCACAGTTCGGCGGTGACCCCGACGGGGTCGTCGATCATGGCCCGGACGTAGGCCGGCGGGGCCTCGGCGGCCAGGGTGGTCCGGACCGCCTGACGGAAGTCGTCCTGCTCGGCCGAGAAGGTGAAGTCCACGTCGCTCGTCCCCCCGCTGACTCTCGGCCCGGCTGCTCTGGGGCCCGGCTAGCCGAGCCGCTCGATGACCGTGGCGTTGGCCTGACCGCCGCCCTCGCACATGGTCTGGAAGCCGTAGCGGCCGCCGGTGGCCTCGAGCTGGTTGAGCAGCGTGGTCATGAGACGGACGCCCGAGGCGCCGAGGGGATGGCCGATGGCGATGGCCCCGCCGCGGGGGTTGAAGAGGTCGGGGTCGGGGGAGAAGGCGCGCGCCCACATGAGGGCGATGGCGGCGAAGGCCTCGTTGCACTCGATGGCGTCGAAGTCGTCGACGATCATCCCCGTCCGCTCGAGGAGCTTCCGGGTGGCGGGGACCGGCGCCGAGAGGACGATGGCGGCGTCCTCGGCCGCCACCGCGAAGGCGTGGAACCGCGCCCGGATGGGCAGTCCCAGCCTCTCGGCCACGGAGCGCTCGGCGATCAGCATGGCCGCCGCCCCGTCGGTCATCTGCGAGGAGTTCCCGGCGGTGATGTCCGGAGCGGTCTCGGGCTCGAACGACTGGGCCGGGGGCAGGGCGGCCAGCGCCTCGAGGGTGGTGGTCCTGCCGGATGCCCTCGTCGGCGGTCAGGAACTCGCCGGTGAGGGTGCCCTCGTCGTCACGGAGGGGAACAGCAATGGCCTCGCCGGCGAAGTGCCCGGAGTCCGTCGCCTCGGCGGCGCGCCGGTGGCTCTCCAGGGCGTAGAGCGTCCATGTCCTCCCGGCTCACCTTCCACTCCTCGGCCAGGACCTGGGCCACCCGGAACTGCATCCACAGACGGTGGTCGATCACCTCGAGGAACGACGGGGGGAACGGGCCGGTCCCGCCCCGGGCGTTGGAGGCCAACGGGACCCGGGACATCGACTCCACCCCGCAGGCGACGGCCAGGTCGTAGTGGCCGGCCACCACCCCGGCGGCGGCGAAGTGGACGGCCTGCTGGGAGGAACCGCACTGGCGGTCGACGGTGGTGGCCGGGACCGACTGGGGGAGCCCGGCCGCCACCCAGGCGTTGCGGGCCACGTTGGTCGACTGCTCGCCGACCTGGGAGACACATCCCCCGATGACGTCGTCCACGCGTCCGGGGTCGACCCTGGTCCGGTCCACCAGGTGGTTCAAGGTGAAGGCCAGGAGGTCGACCGGATGCCAGGTGGCGAGCGCCCCTCCCCGCTTGCCGAAGAAGGTGCGGCAGGTGTCGACGATGACCGCTTCGCGCACGGCGGCCACCGCCTCAGCCCCGGTCCCGGCGCAACGCTCCGGGTTCGTCGAGCCAGCGGTTGAGCGCCACGGTCCGCTGGTTGCGGACCGAGAAGGTGTGGATGATGGCCCGCCGGATCCGGCGCTGCTGGTCGGCCGACACGGCCACCTCCCGCAGCAGGTAGTCGGCCTGCTCGCCGTGGTCCTCCTCGGCGTAGGCGTGGACGCGGAAGTTCTCGACCTCGATGCCGTAGTGCTCGCGCATCCCCTCGTACATCTTCTTGGCGTACCCGGTCGACGCCGCGAAGCGCTCCCCCGCCCAACCGAAGGCGGCCAGACCTTCCTCGTAGGAACGGCGCATGTAGTAGAGGGTGGTGAAGACGGTGCCGATCGTCTCGGGCATGGCCACGTAGTTGACGAGCTCGTCGTCGGTGACGCCGATCTGATGGGCCCACTCGATCTTCATGTCGACGTGGTTGGCGTCCCCGGTGTACCCCGTCTCGTCGGCCAGGTTCTGCAGCCAATGGGCGAAGTGCTCGGAGGTGGCCAGCGACAGCGCGTCGGCGTCCGGCGCGTTGGAGACGATGGAACCGAACTCCGTCGTGTAGTACCGGCCCAGGAAGTAGTACTCCTTGGCGAAGCGCTTCAGGTACTCCTCCGACAGGCTCCCGTCGGCCACCGCCTCCCAGACCATGTTCTTGGCCGTGGCGATCTCCGTCTGGAGCGTCTCGAGCTCGTTCATGAAGTCGTCGACGCTCTTGGCCTCGGCGCCACCGCTCTGGCGGCGGATGTCTTTGAACTCCCGGGTCTTGCTCATGGTCGCCACCTCTGTCTCATCGCGCGGGAAGGCCGGCGTCGCCTGGGAAGGCCGGCGTCTCAGTGTAGTAAGTTCGCTGACGATGGTGTCAGGTCCGGCGACCGCCCGCCACAGCCCTTCCCACCCCCAGCCGTGAGCGCGGCCGTGCACGGTTCGGAGCTGGTCGAGAACGAGGACCGGGCCGCCCTGCGCAAGCTGGCGCGCGACGTGGCCGAGCGCGACATCGCCCCCCACGCCGCGGACTGGGACGAGACCGAGGAGTTCGCCGAGGCGTCGCTCGAGGCGCTGCGGCGGGCCGACCTCTTCACCGTCACCGTGGCCGAGGAGTACGGCGGGATGGGGATGGGCGACATCGAAGCCGCCATCGTCCTCGAGGAGATCGCCCGGGTCGACGTCTCCAGCGCCATCCTCTGTCAGCTGGTCTTCAACGGGCCCCCGCGGGCCATCGAGCACCTGGGGAACGAGGCCATGCGCCGGACCTGGTTGCCCCAGGCCGCCGCCGGTGAGCTCTTCTGCATCGGGATCACCGAGCCCGATGCCGGGTCGGCGGCCACCACCATGCGGGCCCACCTCGAGCCCGACGGCGACGGGTGGCGCCTCGAGGCCTACAAGAACTACGTGACCGGGGGGCACCAGGCCGTCGCCTGCCTGGTGTGGTGCCGCTTCCCCGGGAGCGAGGCGGGAACGGGCAAGGGCATCGGCGCCGTGCTCGTCGACCTGGCGGCCGAGGGCGTGAGCGTGGCCGGGACGCACCGGAAGATGGGGCTGCGGGGTTGCACCGAAGCCGAGCTCGCCTTCGACGGCGTCCGCATCGAACCCGACGACGTCCTCGTCCTCGGCGACCCCGCCGACAACAGCGGACTCAAGACGCTTCTGGCCCACATCAACCACGAGCGGTGCGGGAACGCGGCGATGTGTCTCGGCGCCGCCCAGGGCGCCCTCGAGTACGCCATCGGCTACATGCACGAGCGGAAGGTGGGGACGAAGACGCTGGCCGACCTGCAGGGCCTGCAGTGGAAGATCGCCGACATGGCCGTCGAGCTCGAAGGGGCCCGGCTGCTGCTCGACCGGGCGCTGCAGCTGGCCGGTCCCGGCGGCACGCCGCCGCCGCTCGAGTCGGCCATGGCCAAGATCGCCTGCAACCTGGCCGCCAAGAAGGTCTGCGACGAGGCCATCCAGCTTCTCGGCGGCTACGGCTACAGCCGCGAGTACCCCGTCGAGCGCGCCTATCGCGACATCCGCGGACTGTGCATCGGGGCGGGAACGGTGGAGATCCAGCGCAACTTCGTGGGGACGTCGTTGTTGGCCGGGCGCCTTCCCGGCGGCCCGTGGTGGAAGACGCCGCGCCGGTGACCGCCCCGCCGCTCACCACCCGGCCGTCGACTCTGCGCACGACCACGCCGGTCGCCCTCCTCGGTGTCGGTGCCGCGGCGCCGTCGCTGCGGCTGGCCGCCGCCGACGTCGCCGCCGCCTGGGGGTCGGGCGGGGGTCGGGCGACCGTGGCGGTGTGCGACTCCGACGAGGACACCCTGACGCTGGCCTGGCAGGCGGCGGTCCGCGGCCCTCGAGGCGTCCGGGGTCGAGGTCGGTGACCTGTCCGGTCTGTGGTGGGGGACGGCCCGGCCGCCGTTCGCCGAAGGTCCGAGCCACGCCTTTCTCGTCCACCGCCCTGGGTCTCGATCCGAGCGCCACCGGACTGCTCTGCTCACGGATCGACCCACGCCGGGATGGAGGCGCTCCTCGCCGCCTGGGATGCGCTGGCCGCCGGCCACGCCCGTTTGGCCCTGGTGGTGGCGTCGGACGCGCTGGTGCCGGGAGCTGGGCACGGCCGGGGAGTCGACCACCGGTGCCGGTGCCGCCGCCTTCGTCCTGGGCGCCGCTCGACCCGGCGGTGTCGGGCGGCAACGGCTCCGGGGCGCCGGCCCGTCTGGTGGCCCGGGCCACCCGGGTCATGGCCGCCGTCGACCGCTACCGGGGCGACGCCGAGAGGGCGCACCGGCGACGTCTACGACGGGCGGTTGTTCCGCGAGGAGGTCTTCGTGCCCCTGTTGGCCGCGGCGGGCCGCGCCCTCGGTGCCGGGGAGCTGCCCGACCCCCCGGTGACCGCCGGATGGGCGATCGCCGATCCCGACGGGAAGCTGGCTCCGGCCGTGGCCAAGCGCCTCGGCGGCCCCCTGGTATCGGCCCCCGTCCAGGCCGCCCTCGGTGACAGCGGATCGGCCGCCGCCCTCCTCGGTGTCATCCGGCGGGGTGCGCGGCGACCACCGCCCCCGGGCGTGCTCGGCATGATCGCCTACGGCGGCGGCCGGGCCACGGCCGTGATCGTCGAGCTGGCCCGCAGCGTGCCCGGGGCCGACGACGCCGTCGCCGCCCTCGCCGTCGGGCGGCCGGTCTCCTACGTCGAGGCCATCCGGGCCCGGGGTCAGCTCGCGCCCATGAGCGATCCCATCCCCATGGGCGTGCCGCCGGCCGGCGCCGCCTTCGTGCGGGGCAACGTCGAGATGCTCGGCCTCGAGGGGGCCCGCTGCCGGTTGTGCGGCGTCATCTCGACGCCGCCGTCGATCCATCCCACGCTGCATCGGGTGCGGCTCCGGCGACCTCGAGGTCGTCCGCCTGGCCCGGACCGGTCGGGTCCAGACCTTCGTGGTGAACCAGACGATGCCCCCGCCGTTCCAGGCACCGCTGCCCATGGTGGTGGTCGACCTCGACGACGGCGCCCGGATCATGGTCCAGGGGTCCTCGGCCGACGCCGACGATCTGGCCATCGACGACCCGGTCACCTTGTCGCTGCGGCTCTACGCCATCGAACGGGGGATCCCCGTCTACGGTTACAAGGCGTTCCGGGCGACCATGTCGTCGCCGGTAGCGCCGTCCGCCGGGGCAACGGCGGGTGGTGCCGCACACCGTGCGGGGGGAGGTCGACGATGAGCTGGAACAGGGTCGCCGTGGTGGGTGCCGGGCTGATCAAGTTCGGCGAGCTCTTCGACCAGAGCTACGAGCAGATGGCGGCCGGCGCCTTCGAGGCGGCCCTCGACAACGTCGACAAGGGCCTCGACCGCCGGTCGATCGACGCCGCCATCGTGGCCACCCAGCGCGGCACCCTCTGGGGCCAGGAGGGCATCGGTGGCAACACCGTGCCCAGCGCCCTCGGCCTCTCCGGGATCCCGTGCACCCGGGTGGAGAACGCCTGTCCCTCGGGCTCCGACGCCTTCCGCATCGGGGCCATGGTGGTGGCCAGCGGCGTCCACGACGTCGTGCTCGTGGTCGGCGTGGAGAAGATGCGCGACAAGTCGGCGCAGGAGGGCCTGCTGGCCCGCGCCGCCGTCGGGACACCCGCTCTACAACCGGGGCGAGACCGCACCCGTGCTCTTCGCCCCCTTCGCCACCCGTCACATGCACGAGTTCGGCACCACCCCCGAGATGCTCGCCTCGGTGGCCGTGAAGAACCACCACAACGGCTGCCTCGATCCCTACGCCCACTTCCAGAACGAGATCACCGTCGACCAGGTTCTCGCCTCGCCGCCGGTCTGCCAGCCCGCTGCGGCTGCTCGACTGCTGCCCGCAGACCGACGGCGCCGCCGCGGTGATCCTGACCACGCGCCGAGCGGGCCCACGAGTTCACCGACAAGCCGGTCTACGTGGCCGGGTTCGGCGTGGCCACCGACCATCCCTATCTGCACGAGAAGTCGACCTTCGTCGGACTGCCGGCCACGACGGCGGCGGCCGAGCGCGCCTACGCCATGGCCGGCGTCGGTCCCGGGAACATGGACATGGCCGAGGTCCACGACTGCTTCACGATCACCGAGATCCTCGACATCGAGGATCTCGGATTCGTCGACAAGGGCAAGGGCGGCCCCGCCTCCCTCGAAGGCGAGACCGCCCTCGACGGTCGGATACCGGTCAATCCGTCGGGCGGCCTGCTGGCCAAGGGCCACCCCATCGGGGCCACCGGCGTGGCCCAGTTGACCGAGTGCTGGTGGCAGCTGCGCGAGGAGGCGGGTGAGCGCCAGGTGGCCATCCGGCAGGGATACGCGCTCCAGCACAATGTCGGCGGGCGGGGGTCGGGCGTGTCCGTGGTCAACATCCTGACGCGCAACCGCACCTGAACCGCCCCCGCCCCGACCCGCACCGTGCGCCCCCGCCCTCACCTGGCCGGCGTCGTGGCGGTGACCATGGTCACCGCCGTCGGGGCGCTCGTGTCGGGCTGTTCGTCGGCCACCACCCCGGGCCCGACGTCGCACCGAAGCGCCGACCGGGCCATCGGGATCACGATGCAGACCCTGGTCGATCCGTCCCGGTCGACCCCGGCCAACGGGTCGGTGGCGGGGCACGCCGGGCGCACCCTGGTCACCACGGTCCTCTATCCGACGGCGGGTGCGGCCACCGCACGACCCGTCCCCGGCGCGGCCGCCGACCGGGCCCATGGGCCCTATCCCCTCATCGTCTTCGCCCACGGCTTCGGTTCCGACGTCACCAGCTACCTGCCGCTGCTCCAGAGGTGGGCGGAGGCCGGTTTCGTGGTGGCCGCCCCGTTGTTCCCCCTCACCAACGCGCGTACCGCCGGCGGTCCCGATCTCTCCGACTACGTCAACCAGCCGGGCGACATGAGCTTCGTGGTCACCCAGATGCTGGACCAGTCGGCGGCGGCCACCGGTCCGCTGGCGGGACTCATCGATCCGAGCGAGGTCGGCGCCGCCGGCCACTCCCTCGGCGGGGTGACGACACTGGGTCTCGTGGCCAACACGTGCTGCCGCGACGACCGGATCAAGGCGGCGGCGGTCATGTCGGGCGATCCCATCACCTTCCCCACGGGCACGGTCGACAACGCCGCCGCCCCACCGATCCTCCTGGTCCACGGCAGCGCCGATCAGGCCGTCCCCTACGTGTCGAGCCTCGACGTCTTCAACGGCGCCTCTGCCCCCAAGGGTCTTCTCACCATCATCGGCGGCGATCACGGCTCCCCGGTCAACCCGGCCGGCCGCGCCTTCGCCAGCGTGGTGCGCGCCACCACCGACTTCTTCGACCGCTACCTGCGGGGCCAGACCGCGGCGGCCGGCCGGCTGCGTCACGACGCCCAGAGCGGCGTGACGACGCTGACCTTCGTGGCCCGTCGCGGCCGGGTCGTCCTGCTGCCCGTCCCGACCACCACCGTCGGCCATCTGGCCGCCACCGTCGTACCCTCCCGGGGGCTGGCCGACGGCCAGACCGTGACCGTCTCGTGGCACGGGTACGTCGCCGGTCAGACCGTCAACGTCCTCGAGTGCTCCACGAGCCCGCCGACACAGGCCGGCGACTGCGACCTCCACACCGGGGATCTCCTCCACCCCGATCCCACCGGCACCGGCACCGTGTCGTTCACCGTCACCACGGGTGCCGTCGGCTCGGGGACATGCGACGCCACGCACCCCGGCTGCGTGATCGTGATCAACCAGGGCGGGTCGCTGGTGCCGTCGGCCAGCGTCATCGTGCCTATCGCCTTCACCGGCTGATCGCCTTCACCGGCTGACTGCCTTCACCGACTGACTGCCTTCACCGGCTGACTGCCTTCACCGGCTGACTGCCTTCACCGCGGATCGTCTTCGGGCGACAGCGAGCGCCGGTAGGGACATCGGACCGACAGGCAGAGGAGGCCCGTGGCGCCGCCGCCCGCCCACGGGAACTCCCTCTCTGCGCGGGGGTCGATTGGGGATCCGGACCCACGCCGATTCAGGATACGCACAGTGGATGGACGACGACCACGACAGATCTGACGAAATCGCGACGGGATCGTCGCGGCCGGATCAGGAGCGATGGTCGGTCATCCAGCGTGTGGCGAAGTCCACCAACGGCCGCTGCGGCATCAAGAGGGCCGATGCGTGACCCACCCGGGCGCGCCGGGCGGACCCATCCTCCTCGAAGGCAGCGCCGATAGCGGGGAAGTCGCCCTCGTCGATATCGAGATCGGTGAAGGTCACCCACCGCCGCTCACCGTCGACGGCCACCGCCGCCGCATGCGGGCGGGTCCGCTTCGACGGCCAGGTGGCCAGGTACTCGGCCAGGTGCAGAGACGTGTTTCTGTCGTGGCCGACCCCGAGGAGCAGGACCGAGCCCTCCAGGTCGTAGATGCGCCCGAGAGGAGAGGTGATCCCGAGCTGTTCGTCGAGGCGGTGACCGGACGTGATCTCGGGCGCGTGGTGTCCGACGGCGGTGAACGAGACCTGGGGATGGGCGCTGCGGCGGGCGGCGGGATGGCGCAACAGACAGTCGGCGACCGCGCCCATCCCCCGGGTGGGCGTGAGGTGGGGATCGAACGCGGGCATCGACGACCGGATGACCGGCCACCACGACTCCGGCACCGGCGGGGCCACCCACGCGGCGGGGTCGCTGTTTTCACCGGAGTGGGTGGGCACCACCAGCGTGCCGTCGGCTCCGAGGACGAGCTGCAGCGCCTCGATCACCGCCTGGGGGCCACCACACACCCATCCCAGGGCGGAGAGCGACGCATGCACGAGAACGGTCATCCCCGACGCCACGCCGAGGGCGGCCAGATCGGCCACGAGCATGTCCACCGTCACCGGACCCCGGGTGGCGCCGGCGATCACGTCCCGTTCGGCCACGACGACCACTCTCCCACCGCGCCGCGGGATCAGGACCCGGGGGCGCCGTCCTTCTTGCCGAGCAACGGGTGCGCGGGCATGCCGACCGGCTGGAGGTGCTGGCCGAGGACCTCGTGGAAATGCTCGGCCACCTCGGACGGCGTCCATCCCTCCCCGTTCCACATCTCGGCCACCTGCCGGGGCGTCTGGAAGATGGTGTAGGCGAAACCCGTGCGCCCGAGGACCTGCCCGTTCACGTAGCTGGCCTGTTCGGAGGCGAGGAAGGCCACCAGGGGGGCGTTCAAGGCGGGGTTCTGGTCGGGAGGGGCGTCGGCCCCGCCGAACAGGTTCTCGGTCATGCGGGTGAGACCCGCCGGGGCCACGGCGTTGACGGTGATGCCGTAGCGCCCGAGCTCCAGGGCCCACACGAAGGTCATCCCCATGATGGCGGCCTTGGCCGCCCCGTAGTTGGTCTGGCCGAAGTTGCCCCGGAGCCCGGCCGACGACGTGATGTTCACGATCCGGCCGTATCCGGCCTCCTTCATATGCGGCGCGGCGTGCCGGGTGCAGTTGAACGTCCCCTTCTGGTGCACGGCGATGACGGCGTCGTAGTCGTCGGGGGTCATCTTGAGCAGCGTGCGGTCGCGCACGATCCCGGCGTTGTTCACCAGGATGTCGATCGACCCGTAGGTCTCGACGGCCTGGGCCACGATCCGACCGGCACCGTCGAAGTCGCTCACCGACTCCGGGTTCGGTACCGCCGTGCCTCCGGCCTTCTCGATGAGGTGGCACGTCTCGGCGGCCGGGTCCTTCGCCGCCCCTTCGCCGCCGAGAGACGTCCCCAGGTCGTTCACGACCACGCGGGCGCCCTCCGCCGCCAGGCACAGGGCGATCTCGCGACCGATGCCACCACCGGCGCCGGTCACTACGGCCACACGGCCGTCCAGCAATCCCATCGTCTGTCCTTTCTTCGACTTGGCGACACAAATCACGAATGCGACTACGACGACGAGACCGGGCAGGACGATGCCGTCGACCCTCCCCGGGCGGCGCGGTCTTACGGTCCGGGGACGGCTCCGTTGCGGCCGTTGCTGTCGCTCGTCTCGGTGACAGCCAGCCCCCGGTTGGGGAGCAACCCTTCCATGGCGGACGCCGCGTCGGCCGCCGGGCCCGTCCACGCCACCGACCCGTGGGCCAGAAGGACAGCCGTTTCGGCAATGGCCAGCGCCCTGTCCACCTGCTGCTCCACCACGAGGATGGCACAGCCGTTGTCGCGCACGGCCAGGAGCCCGTCGTAGACGCTGTCGATCACCACCGGCGCCAGGCCCAGCGAGAGCTCATCGACGATGAGGAGTCGGGGGGGCACGGCCAGAACCCGGGCCAGAGACAGCATGCGCTGCTGCCCACCGGACAGGGTGCCACCCAATTGGCGGCGGCAGGCGATCAACGCCGGGAAGGCCGTGAACGCCCGTTCGCAGGCTTCGTTCACACCGCGACGTCCGACCTTCTGGCGGAAGGCCAACGTCAGGTTCTCATCCACCGTCAGGCTGGCGAACACGCCGCGGCCTTCGGGGACGTGAGCCAGGCCCTCGTGGGCGATCTTGTGAGCGGCGACCCCGGTGATGTCCTTGCCGTCGAAACGGATGGCCCCCGATGTGACCGGCACGAGGCCCGAGGCGACCCTGGCCACCGTCGACTTGCCGGCACCGTTGGAACCGAGGAGGGCCACAATGCCGCGCCGCGGCACCGCGAACGAGACGTTGAACAGAGCCCGATAGGTGCTGTAGGAGACGTTCACGCCGACGAACTCGAGTAGCGGGCGATCCGCCGCGGCCGGCTCCGGGGACGCGGGAGCGGTGACGGGAGCCGGCGAATCGGCGGCGGCGAGATCGGTCATGCGGTCTTCCCCAGATAGGCCTTGCGCACCACAGGGTCGGCCAGGACCTCGTCCAGGGTGCCGGCGGCGATCTGCTGGCCGAAGTCGAGAACGACGACATGGTCGACCACCTGGGCCACCATGTCGAGGTCGTGCTCCACCAGGAGCACCGCCGTTCCGTGCTCCTCCCGCACCTGACGCAATGTGTCGGCCAGTGCCCTCGTCTCCTGTACGTCGAGTCCGGACGACGGCTCGTCGGCCATGAGGATACGGGGTTTGCCGGCCAAGGACCGGCCCAGCTCCACCAGACGGCAGTGCCCGAGGCTGAGGGCGGCGACGGGGATACCGGCCACGTCCCGCAACCCCACCAGGTCGAGGACACGCTCGACCGTCTCCACCTCTTCGGGTTTGGGTTGGCCGAGGTTCAGGAGGTCCTTCCACAGGGCACCGTCGCCTCGCTGGGCCCTGGCCGCCACCAGGAGGTGATCGCGCACATTCAATTCGGGAAACACTTCGATGCGTTGGAACGTCCGACCAATGCCGAGCCGGGCCCGCCGGTAGGTGGGCAATCTGTCGATGGGCTCGCCGTCGAGACGGACGCTCCCGCCGTCAGGGCGCAACTGACCGCAGAGGCAATTGAACAGCGTCGTCTTGCCGGCACCGTTCGGCCCTACCAGCCCGAAGATCTCGCCCGCTTTCACAGACAGACTGACGTCGTGTAAGGCCTGGACACCGCCGAATCGCTTGGATATGGCGCGAGCGTCGAGCAGGGCGACGGCGTCGGGTGCGTCTCCCTGGGCGGCGAGGTCACGCACCGGGGGCACCGGGGGCGGCGAGCCGGGCGGCGGCGGCCGGGGCGGCGGCGGTGTCGGGAGTGGCGCGGCCCTGCCGCTCGTCATAGCGCTGGAACATCTTGGCGATGCGGTTCATCCACCTGGTCTTCTGGAACTCGACGATGCCCTCGGGATGCCGCGCGTAGGTCAGGGTGCCCACGGCGAAGAGAATGGCCTCGATCCCGTTGAAGCGGGTCGGGACATAGAGGTTCAGTATCTGCTGGAAGACGGCGTACCCGATGCCGGCCTGGATGGCCCCTTCGATGGACATGGCCCCGGTGGTGATCACCGCCACCACCCACACCAACGAGAAGGCGAAATTGAAGTCGCTGGCACCGGCCACCGTCTGCAGTGACCCGTAGAACGCTCCACCGAGGCCGGCGATGCCGGCCGAAAGGGCGAAGACCGTCAGCTTGGCCCTCGTCAGGCTGATGCCGAGGCTGGCCGCCCCCGTCTGACTACCCCGGATGGCGGCCAGGTACCGACCCGTGGTGCCTCTCTGGACCAGAGCGACACCCAGCATCACGAGAGCCAGGACGATCATGGCCAGGATGAGGAAGTGACTGTCGCCGGGACTGCCGATGGCGAAGTAACTGCCGGGACGGGGGAAGGTGACCCCGGTGTCACCGGAACCCGACCAGCTGTACTGGAAGAGAACCGTGTCGGCGAAGATGGCGAAGGTCAGGGTGACGAGGGTCAGGGGCAGGCCCGACAATCGCAGCGCCGGTAGGGCCACCAGCACGCCGACGGCGGCCGCCACGATGCCACCGAGGAGCGCCCCCAGGAGGATCGGGATCCCGAAATGGGCGGCCATCTGCCCGGCGGCGAAGCCCCCCACCCCGGCGAAGGTGGCCTGACAGAGCGAGAGCTGACCGGCCAGGCCCGTCATGAGGGTGACCGACAGGAAGATGATGGAGAACACGATGCCCAGGGCGAACGGGTAGACCCAGTTGTCGGGGATCCAGGTCAGCGACGACACCACAAAACCGGCCAGCAGGAGGCGCCACGACCATTTCATGGGGATGTCCAACCGGCGGTCGCGGATCTGGATCGACGGTGGCGGAGGCGGGGGATCCACCGACGCCATGGGGTCGGTGCTCTGCTCCAGGTTCCTGAGCCTCGGATTGAACAACAGCACGGCCACCAGCACGACGAAGGGCAGCGTCTGGGCCACGTTCTGCTGCAGCACACTCCCCGATGGGAGCAACCAGACGAGGAGGTTCTGCACGATCCCGAGCACGATGGACCACATGAGCGCCAGCGGCAGGCTCCGGAAGCTGGCCAGCGCCGCGGCGGTGAGGCCGGCCACCAGCAAGGTGGTGAAGCTTAGGGTCGTCGTGGGATCGAGTGTCTGCGACTGGGGAAGCATGAGGACGCCGGCCAGACCGGCGAGGGTGCTCGACAGGGCCCAGGCGACGGCGGCCACGCCGGCCGAGTTCACCCCTTCCAGTTGGGCCAGACGCCGGCTCTCGACGACCGCCCGCATCTGAAGCCCGATCGCACTCCAGCGGAAGACGGCCACCAGCCCGGCCACCACGCCGAGAGTGATCACGGTGGTGGCGATGGCCGTGCCGTTCAACGGCGTCGAGAAGAAGTGCGCATAGACGATCCGGGGGCTGAGCCACAGAAAGGCGATCCTGTTGCGATGCTCGGTCCCGAAGAGAATGGGAATGGTCAGGGGGATGGCGATGAGCAGACCGACGGTCGACACCACCTTGGCCGTCGTCGACGCCGTGGGGATGTGCCGGAACAGGAACCGGTCGAGAGCCAGGCCGATGGCCGGTGAGATCATCAGCACGGCGACGATGAACGCCGCCCATTGCGGCCAGTTCTGGTACTGGTTCAGCAGGTCGTAGGCGAAGGCGGCGACGAAGGCCTGTGCCCCGAAAGCGAGGTTGAACACCCCCGTGGCCCGGAACGTGAGCACCAGGCCCACGGCGATGAGCGCATACTCACAGCCCTGGGGAATTCCCGGGATGGCGTAATTGAGGAAGTTGCTCACCGGGCACGCTCGACGCTCAGAGCCCGGGCGTACCTGGCAGAGGCGAAACTATCTGGTCCTTGGAATTTCCGCAGACGAAGACTTCGTCGTTCTTCTGGGTGAAGACCACCTTGAGAACGTCCCCGGGCTCGACCTCGACGAAGGCCGCACAGTACGGCGGAATGGCCGAGTCATGGGCGTTCGTCCAATTGATCGGCGTCGTCAGGCCGTCGCCGGTGAAGGCGGTCTCCTTGTTGATGGTGGAGATCAGGTCGGCCTGGGTCAGCGGCTTGCCCGTGGCCGCCTCCTCCTTCAGGCCCTGGACGAACTGCACGGCGTTCAGATAACCCTCGAAGGCCAGGTCGTTGTAGATCAGGCTCGGTTCGTACTTCTTCATGGTGGCGATGTACTGCTCCAAGGCCGGGTACTTGCCCGGGAACTGGGTCGCCGCCTCGAAGGGGACGTGCTCCTCCAGGAAGATGACCCCGATCATGTCGGCGGGGTCCTGCTTCAGATAGGACCGGTCGTATCCGGTGAGCCACACGGAGTGCACCCCGGTCATGCCGTTCTGGCGCATGGCCTGGTCGATGGCCAGGTTGTCCGATCCCTCCATGCAGGAGATGAACAGGTCGACGTGCGCCGCCTTCATGGCCAGGACGTCAGCGGTGGGGCTGGCACCGAGTCCGAAGTGCACATCCTGGAAGCCCACGTGGATGCCGTTCTGCTGCAGGCCCTGGATCACCGACTTGCAGGCGTCCTCCGACGACGCCGCGATGTCGTAGGCGATCACACCGACGGACTTGGCATGCAGCTGTTGGGCGACGAACAACTCGTCGGGTTGACTGGTGGTGAATTCGAGATAGGACCCGTAGCCACCGAAGAGGTTCGGGTGGATGTTCCAGTCCTGGGTGACCATGTAGCCGAAGGCGGGGGTGCCGGTGGCGGCGAAGTACGACGCGGCGGCGAAGAAGGGAGTGCCCACCCCGACCACGGCGAACACGTGGTCCTGCCCGACGAGGTTCCGGGCCTGGGTCGTGTCGTTGGTGGGGCTGCCGGTGTCGTCGGCTTGGTCCTTCAAGAGGATCTTGCGGCCGTCGACTCCGCCGGCGGCGTTGACGGCGTCGAAGTAGGCCTGCACGCCGTTGACGAGCTGGGAGAACTGTCCGGCCAGCGCCCCCGACGCCGTGGCCAGCGATCCCACCGTGATCGACGTGGGGGTCACGCCGGGAGCGGTCGACAGCGTCTGCTTCGGTGATCCCGCAGACGTGGTCGCCGGCGGCGAGGTCGAGTTCGAGCAGGCGGCGGCCACCAGTGCGACGGCCAGCACCAAAGTTCCGACCACAAGGCTCCCGCGGCGGTGTCTCATCGTGTCTTCCCCCTGTTCCTGCCGGTCGCTCGTCGCGTCATTCCCCTCGGTCCCCTCTGGCAAAAGCGACGCGACTGACGCCCATGTCAGTTCTGGTGCCGGTCACTGTAGTCTTACCCCGCCTCGTGCGGCGAGGCAGGCAGCGGGTGTCCACGGCGTCTGCCTGTGCCCCGGTACATACCGACACGTATCCGTCCGCCCTGGCGACCACACGACCGGGCTCAGCACGGCGACTCAGGACAGGAAAAGCCGCTCGGGGTCGTACCGCCGCAGGGCCATGACCTCGTCGTGGGTGACCGGGTCGAGCTCCTCCACCTGCCGGACCGCTTCCACGTCCCACCCGCAGGCGTCGGCCAGCGTACGCACCCGCTGCGCGATGGACCCCTCGCCGCTGGGCACGGCGGCGATGCGCAGGACGCCGTCGTGGCGCCGCAGGACACCGAGGTCGGTCACCACCCGCTCCACGTGCCGACCCGGACTCGTCACGTACCCCACGCGCTCGACCAGGCGCTCGGGCCGGGCCAGCGAGACCACGACACAAGCGGTGGCGCGGCTGGCCACGTCGTTGGCGCCTCCCGACCCGACGAGGAACGGGCCACCGGGGATGGCCGTGGAGTTGAGGTTGCCGTCCCGGTCCACCTGGGCGGCGCCCAGACAGGCCACCGTGCGGGTCCCGGGTCCACCTACGACCATGCCGAGGACGGTGGACGCGTCGGCCAGCAGCGGGGTCCCCGGAAAGACGCGGTGGTTGAAGATGTACGGATCCGCCGGTGTCGGGGTGTAGCCCCACATGCCGAGCTCGGCCGTGAGCTTGACGCGGTGACCGGCCTCACGGGCGCGGGCGACGGCCACCCAGGCGGCCAGGTTGGCCACCCCGGCACCGGCCAGGACGGCGTCGGCGTCGATAGCCTCGACCTCGGCCAGCACTTGGCGGGCGCCGAAGGCGGCGGCCCGTTCCCACGCGCTCGCTGGTTCCTCCTCGTCCACCGGATGGGCGTCGGCATCCATCCGCCACGACGCCGGATCGGTGCGCGCCGTCAGCCATGCGAGCCGGTCCGTGCCCACGCGGTCGAGATAGGCGCCGTGGGTGATCGGCTCGAGGACCCACTGTCGGGCCCAGGCGTCCAAGTCACCGCGGGTCGCGGCACGGACCGCGGTCCAGATAGGCGATGTCCTCGCCGTAGGAACGCACCGGGAGCCCGGGAGCGTAGAGCCCGCCCGGGTGGGCACCGAAGGGCGTCTCCACCACCGCCAACACCCGGTGGGCGGGGATCTTCGTCCGGTGACCGAGCCCGTCGAGGCTCTCCACCACGCGCTCCACCGTGGCGATCACACCGCGTCGGGCCGCCCACGCTCCCCACACGCCTTCGAGGAGCGGCTCGGACAGCGCCACGTTCCCGTCCTCGTCGGCGACCGCCCCGTGGACCAGGGTGACGTCGGGCACGAGGGGGGCGAGCAGCCCCACGACGCCGAAGGGCGACGACGCCGAGGCGAAGGCGTCGTTGTCGGCCATGGAGGAGCCCTCGAGCGATCCGGTCACGATGGCCGGCAGGCCGCGCGCCGCGGCCTCCAGCCGTTGGGTGAAGGTGAGGATCGACCAGTGCTCGACGTCCACGGCCCCCGACGTGTAGGCCTGCTGGAACACCGGGTTCGGGGTGTAGGTGGGAAATGTGTCCCCCGAGTAGGTGGTGACGACCTTGCTGACCATGCCACCGCGGAAGAAGAGGGCGCCGAGGGAGCTGAGACTGACCATGACGAGGGTGAAACCCGCGTCGGTCCCCCAGAATTGACGGGCCATCTCACGCGCCGCGGCGGTCCACCGGCAGTGACCACACAGGATCTGCACGGTGTCGCCCGCGTGGACGTGCCGTTCGACGGCGTCGGACAACGACAGCTGCGTCACGTGCGTCCCCGACCTCCCGGCGCCGCCGGCCCGACTACCTGTTCGTCCAGCGCGGCAGCCGCTTCTCGGCGAAAGCGGCCGGACCCTCCTTGGCGTCGTCGCTCGAGAACACCTCCTTGGAGATCTCCGACTCGATCCGGTACGCCTCGGACATGTCCACGGCCAGGCCCCTCAGCACACTCTCCTTCGTCTTGCGCACGGCGAAGGGCCCGTTGGCCGTGATGCGGTGGGCGTATTCCTCGGCCTTGGCCCGCAGCTCCTCGGCCGGGACGACCGCGTTCAGCAGGCCCATGGCCAGGGCCTGCTCGGCCGGTACCCGATCGGCGCAGAGCAGGAATTCCATGGCCGCCGGAAACGGGACCTGGCGGGGCAGGCGGACGGTCGTCCCGCCGCCGGCGAACAGTCCGCGCTTGGGTTCCATGACGCCGAAGTACGCCTCGGGGACCGCCACCCGCAGATCGCAACCGCCCAGCATCTCCATGCCGCCGGCGACGCACGCACCGTTCACGGCGGCCACGATCGGCTTGTACAGCTTCACCCCCCGCAGTACCGCCTTGATCCCGTCATCGATCCGGTAGCCGTCGAGCTCCTCGATCTGGCGGGAGGCGATCTCCTTCTGCAGCTTGGTGATCTGGGGGATGTACGTCTTCAGGTCCGCTCCCACGCAGAAGGAATTGCCGACGCCGGTGATGATCGCCACCCAGGAGTCCTCGTCGTCGCCGAATCTGTCCCATGCCTTGCGCAGCTGGGCGAAGTGGTCCATGTCGAGGCTGTTCATGGCCTCGGGACGGTCGATGGTGATCCATACCACGTGGTCGTCACCGGGCTCGTAGTGGACGGGCACGCTATCTCCTCTGCTCGCGGGGAAGCCCGAGAATGCGCTCCCCGATCACGTTGCGCTGAATTTCGGACGTCCCCCCGGCCACGCTGGCCGCTTTGCTCCACAACCACTGGCGCTGCCAGGGTCCCGTCAACGGCGCTTCGGATCCCATCACCGCCAGGGCCGTCTGCGACAGCTGTTGCGTCATGTCCGACCAGGTGAGCTTGACCCAGCTCGACTCCGGCCCCGGCTCGCCGCCCCGGCTCAAGTGCGACAGCGTGCGCCAGTTGTGGGTGCGCAGGACCACCAGGGAGACGTAGGCGTCGACCAGAGCGTCGGCGACGTCGGGATCGTCGAAGGTGCCGTTGGCCACCGCGGTGGCGAAAAGCCGTGACAGATAACCCTCGTGGACCACTTCCTCCTTGAACGGGAAGTTGGTGCCGCGTTCGTGGGCCAGCGTCGTCGACGCCACCATCCAACCCTGGCCGGCCGGTCCCACCAATTGGTCTCCGGGAACGACGACGCCGTCGAGGAAGACCTCGTTGAACTCCGCTTCGCCGGTGATCTGGACGAGCGGCCGGATGTCCACCCCGGCGGCGTGCATGTCGAGGACGAGGAGCGACAGTCCGCGGGCCCCGGTGGTATCCGGCTCGCTGCGGGCCAGGCACAGGCCCCACCGGGCGAATTGGGCGTACGAGGTCCACACCTTCTGTCCGGTGACGCGCCACCCGCCGCCGGTCGGCTCGGCCACGGTCGACAGCCCGCTCAGGTCCGAGCCGGCACCGGGCTCGCTGAAGAGCTGGCACCAGATCTCCTCCGCCGTGGTGATCGACGGCAGCCAGCGCAGGCACTGCTCCGGGGTTCCGTGGGCCAGCAGTGTGGGCCCGGCCAGGTTGATGCCGACGCGGTTGACGAGCTGGGCCGCCCCGCTGCGCGCGTATTCGGTGTTGAACAGGGCGACCTCCACCGGCGACGCCCCACGGCCCCCGTACTCGACGGGCCAGTCGATCCCCACCCACCCCGCCGCCGCCAGCTTCGCCTGCCAGGCGCGTCCGTGGGCGATGGCCTCGGCCAGATCGTCGGTGTCCGGTGCCGCCTCGGCGTGCTCGGTGAACCAGGCCCGGGCCAGGGCGGCGAAACGCTCTTCGGCGTCGGTGAGCGACAGGTCCACCGGCGCGGGGTCAGAGGTCCCAGGCCTGGCCGCGACCGGCGGCCACGAACGCCTTATGAAGAGTCGTCTCGTCGGTGGCGTCGAACGACGCATAGGCGTCCTCGCCGCGTCCGCGCACGTAGACCGGGTCGCCGCCGGTGCGGTCGGTACGGAACTTCTGATGGACGAGTGTGCGGGTAAGCACCTTGTTCGTCGGTGTGGTGGGCAGTGCCCGAGCGACAGCCGGACGTAGCGCGGACGCCATTTGGGACTGAGATCGGGCTGCGCGTCGAGCCACGCGGCGAAGACCGGCGGGATCGAACGCGGTCCCTTGGCGGAGCACCAGGGCGGCCATCACCTGGTCTCCGGCGTCGACGTCGGGCACGCCGTAGACCGACGCCAGGATGACGTCGGGGTGGCGGGCCACAATCGCCTCGATGGGGGCGGCCGGGAAGTTCTCGCCGTCCACCCGCAGCCAGTCCGAGGTACGCCCGGCGAAGTAGACCCAGCCGTGTTCGTCGACATACCCGAGGTCACCGCTCCAGTACCACCCGTTGCGTGTGGTCCGGGCCATCGCCTCTTCGTTTCGGTAGTACCCCTCGAACGGACCCTGGCCCTCCACGTTCACGATCTCGCCCACGCACTCCTCGGCGTTGGTGAGACGGCCGTCGGCGTCGAAGGTGGCGCGCGGAAGCTCGTTACCGTCGGGGTCCACCACCTTGATCCCCTGGCGGAGGCGGCCCACCGAGCCCCGCGGCGGTCCCCCCGACCGGTCGAGGGCGATGGCCCCCTCCGTCGAGCCGAATACGTCGACGATGGCCACTCCGAACCGGTCGGCCACCGCCTCGACGACCTGCGGCGACCCCTCGTTGCCGTAGGCCAGGCGCAGAGGATTGTCAGCGTCGTCGGGTCGCTCGGGAGTGGCCAGACAGGTAGGCGAGAGGCTTGCCCGTGTAGTTGAACCAGGTCGCCCCGTAGCGGCGGACGTCGTCGAGAAACCGTGAGGCGCTGAAGCGCCGGGCCAGTCCGACCGACGCCCCGGCCACCAGCGCAGGCGCCAGGCCCACCATCAGGGAGTTGGAGTGGAACAGGGGCATGGCCACGTAGCCGACGTCGTCCGGTCCGACGCCGAGCACCATGGTCATGCGATTGCCCGTCGTCAGGAGCCGACGCTGGCTGCAGCACACCGCCTTCGGTGCCGCCGAGGTTCCCGACGTGAAGAGCAGGGCCCACAGCGCACCGAGATCGGGGTCGAGGCCGGGATCGCCGGCGTCGGCCGGGAGGGCGGCGAGGGCATCGGCGAGCGGCTCGCCGAGAGTCGGGACGGGATCGTCCCCGTCGGTGAAGCGGCTCGACATGAGGATGCCACCGGGAAGGTCGAGCCCGTCGGCGACAGCGGCGAGAAGATCCTGGTGACGGGGCTCGGTGATCACCAACTGCACGTCCGTGTAGGAGATGTCCCGGGCCAGGTGTTCGTCGCGCCGGGTGTGGTTGAGCCCGACGAGGGCGGCACCGATGAGACCGGCACCGCACAGCGCGAACACGTAGTCCGGGGTGTTGTCGAGAAGGACGGCGACGTGGCGGCGGACGGTCGGGATCGAGTCGCGCCGTGAACAGGGCGGCGAACCTCCCCGCTTCCTCGAGCAGCTCGCGCGTGGGTCCACACCTGGTCCCCGAAGCGCACCGCCGGGCGGTTGGCCACGTCGGGATCGGTCGCGTGCCGGCGGAGAAGGGCGGCTGCGTTGGGGGCCGGAAGGGGCGCCTCACCCGGTGCCGGCGCCAACGCCACCCGCTCGGTCACGTCCGGCGGGGCCACGATATGCGTACGGGACCCGCCGCGTTCTCTGACCACGGCGTCAGGTTATGTCATTGTGCCGAGGGCTAGCGTGGGCGGCCATGGCGGCCCCACGGGTGCGACGTGGACCTCGTCTGCGCCCCACCTTCGTCCCCACCAGGGCCGCGCACTATCGCCGGGCCGGTGGCCCGTGGGATCGCGGGGTCCTCGAATCCACCTTCACCGCCCGCCCGGGCGCCGGCATCGTCGACGACTCCGGCCGTCTCGACGGTGCCGCCGTGGAGACCGGCGTGGCGGCGCTCGCCGGACGCCTGCGCGCCGCCGGGGTCCGCCGAGGTGACGTCGTGGCCTGGCAACTGCCGAACGGCGCACCCGCCATCGTGCTGTACCGGGCCTGCTGGCGCCTCGGAACCGTGGCCGCCCCGCTGCACCACCGTCTGGGTGCCGCCGAAGTCGCCGGAGCCCTCGATCAGGTCTCGCCGGTCATGGTTCTCTCGGCCCCCGATCTGCCCGCCGCCGACCTCCCCGGCGCCCTTGCCGTGCCCGACGGTGGGGGGCTCGACGCCCTTCTCGCACTGTTCGACCCGGCCGCGCCGGTCGGCGCCGAGCAGTCGCCGGCACGGGGCAGCGACGTGGCCGTGGCCCTCTTCACGTCGGGGTCGACGGGGGTACCCAAAGCCGCACTGCACACCCATCGGGGCCTCGGGTACAAGGCCACGCTCATGGTCGACATCCACGGGTTGGACCAGCGCGACGCCGTGCTCATGCCGGCGCCGCTGGCGCATGTGTCCGGCCTGCTCAACGGCGTCCTGCTCCCGGCCACGGCCGGGATCCCCAGCGTGATCATGGCGGGGTGGGACCCGGACGAGGGTCTGCGCCTCATCGAGGAGGAACGGGTGACGTTCATGGGCGCCCCTCCCGTCTTCTTCTCCCAGATGACCGCGTCCAAACGGTTCCGGCCCGAGCGGGTGGCCAGCCTGAAGCTGGTGTCCACCGGGGGCGCGTCGGTGAGCCCCGCCTTCGTCGACGCCACCGCCGAGGCCTTCGGCTGCCGCGTGAAGCGGACCTACGGATCGACCGAGGCACCGACTGTCACCACGTCGGGGCCCCGCGACAGCCTCGAGCGCGCCCGCGACACCGACGGACATGCCACCGGAGAGGTCGAGATCGCGGTGCACGATCCCGGAACCGGGGCACGTCTCCGCACCGGTGAGGCCGGGGAGCTGTGGCTACGGGGTCCGGAGCTCTTCGTCGGCTACGCCGACCCCGCCGCCACCGATCGGGTGGTGACGAGGCCCGGGCGCTGGTTCCGCACCGGAGACCTCGGCGTGCTGGACGCCGACGGATGGCTCAGGGTCACCGGACGCCTCTCCGACATCATCATCAGGGCGGGTGAGAACATCTCGGCGTCGGAAGTGGAGGCGACGCTCGAGGCGCACCCGTCGGTCCGCCACGCGGTGGCGGTCCCGGTCCCCGACCCCGACGTCGGCGAGCGGGTGGCCGCCTTCGTCGAGACGAGTGTCCCCTTCGATCTCGACGCCTGCCGCGCCTGGTTCACCGAGCGCCGGGTCACCCGGTTCAAGACACCGGAATTCGTCTTTGCCCTCGACGCACTCCCGGTCCTCGCCGCCGGCAAGCCCGACCGCGCCGCCCTGCGCACCTTGGCGGCCGAGCTCGCCGCCACATCCTGACAGCGCCGCACATCCTGATGAGGCACGCACATCCTGATGTGGCCGCACCTCCTGATGAGGCAGCCACAGTCACCGGCGGCGACCGACAACCGGAAGCTTCACTGCCAGACGCGGGCCAGGAGCTCCTCGGCCGATGTCGAACCGGGCGGCCGTTCCCGGCGCGCCGCTTCGTTGGCCGCGCACTGCAGGACGTCGTTCGCCGGCGTGGCCACGCCGTGCAGGCGACCGAGGAGCGAGATCTCCCCGTTCAGGTAGTCCGCTTCGATACGACCCGTGCTCCGTTCGAGGCTCTGCCACGACGAACCACCGGGCCGCGGACCATCACCGATGTCCCGGGGCCGGATGAGATCGCCGCGCCGCTCGACGAACGCCTCGTCGGACACGAAGGCGATGCCGGCGGCATGGAGCGCGGCGATACCCTCGGCGCGCGCCAACCGGGCGATCTCACTCGCCCGTGCCGACGGGCCGCTCAGAGCCTCGGCGGCGTTGCCCAGGTTCATGAGGAGCTTGGTGTACTTCCACCGCATGATGTCGCCACGGGCTTCGGCGTGGAACGTGGCCGCACGGAACGTGGCCGCCAGCGCCTCAGCGAGGGTGTCCGATCCCGACGGGTACCGTCCGACATCGAGGATCCCGGGAGAGGGTAGCGAGTAGGCCTGGACCACTCCGGGCTGCAGATGGGCGGCCGGGCACATCACACAGACGCCGTAGACGTCGCCTGATGTCCGCAGGGCCATCCGCTCGCTTTCGACACCGTTCTGGGCGCAGACGACCGGGACACCGCGGGCGCCGGCGTCGTCCAACGACACGAGAGCCTCCACGACGTCCTGGGTTTTCATGGCGAGCACGACGACGTCGTCGTCGGACCAGTCGACGGCCGCGGGCCCGTCGACCACCGGCACATTGACCACGGTGTCGGCCACCGGCGTCTCGATCCGCAGTCCCCGCGCACGCATGGCCTCGTAGTGCGGGCCCCGGGCGATGAGCACGACATCCTGTCCGTTCTCGAAGAGACGGGCTCCGAGGACACCGCCGATGGCGCCCGCCCCGAAGATGACGATCCGCACGGGCGACGAGACTCTCAGAGCACGGGGAGACCGGACTCCGCGCGCGGCCGCAGGATCTGCGCCAGACGCTCGCGATGGAGACCGGCGTCGCCGAAGCTCATCTGGTCCAGCTGCGACCTCTTCAGGTAGAGGTGGAGGTCGTGCTCCCACGTGAAGCCGATGCCGCCATGGACCTGCAACCCTGACGCCATCACCCGGCGGGCCGCGTCGGAGCTCCATACCTTGGCCACGGATGCCGCCGCGGCGGCATCAGGGTCGGCGGCGCCGACGGCCCAGGCGGCGTAGTAGGTGGCCGACCGCATCCCCTCGACATCGACGAGCATGTCGGCGCACCGGTGCTTCACGGCCTGGAACCCTCCGATCGGTCGTCCGAACTGCACCCTGTCCTTGGCGTAGGCCACCGTCATCTCGAGGACTCTGTCGGCCGCGCCCAGCATCTCGCCCGCCACGGCCGTGGCCGCCCGGTCGAGCAGGTCGCCGGCCCGTGCGGGCCCGCCCAGGCGCAGGGCCCGCCGGTCGGTGACGTCCAGCCAGCCCACGCTGCGGGTCCGGTCCATGGCCGGCTCGGCGGGCGGCCTCTCGGAACCCATTGGGGCCAGGGCGAAGATTGCCGGTTCCCCCTCGGCCTCGGCGAAGGCGACCACGACGTCGGCCGACGGGCCGTAGACAACGAGGTCCGACCGCCCCGACAGCGTCCACCCCCCCGAGCCGTCGGACCGCGCCGTTACGGCCCCTGGCCGCCGCGACCATGCCACCGCCCCCACGGAGTCACCGGCCGCCAACTGCTCGATCCATGTCCCGATGCCCACCTCACCGAGGGATGCCGAGGGCTCTGTCTCTCCGTCGGTGACCGCCCAGCTCAGGGCCAGACCGCTGAGGACCGTGCCCAGGAACGGCACCGGGGCCACATGGCGGCCCAGCTGTTCGCACAGAACGACGGTTTCGACCAGGCCGAGGCCGAGACCACCGGCCGATTCGGGGAGCTCCACGGCCGGCCACCCCTGCTCGGCCATCGCCGCCCACAGGTCGGCATCGAGCTGACCGGTCTCGTCGGCCACCTGGCGCACGCGGAGGGTCGAGCACCGGTCATCGAGCAGGGTCGACGCCGCGCTCTGCAGAGCGCGCTGGTCGTCGGAGAGCTCGAAATCCACGCCCTGAGACTACAGAGCGCCCCGGGGCCGAGGCTGACGGCTGTGTCATGCTGAGTCGGCGCCATGGACCTGACAACCACGCCTGACCAGGAGCGGCTCCGCGGTGAATTCCGCGCCTGGCTCCGCGAGCACCTGCCGTGGGAATACGGCGTCGGGCTGCCGCCGCGGTTCGACCGATCTGGCCGAAGAGGTCGCCTTCGGGCGACGCTGGCAGGCGGAGCTCGCCGCCGCCGGGTGGGTGGGTGTCACGTGGCCCACCGCCTATGGCGGCCGGGGTCTCGGCCCCGGTCGAGAATTTCGTGGTCCAGGAGGAGCTGGCCCGGGCCCGGGCCCCCGAGCTGGTCGGCCGGATCGGCATCAATCTGGCCGGACCGACCCTCCTCGCCCACGGATCCGACGCCCAGAAGGAGCGGTGGTTGCCCGCCGTCCTGCCCGCCTCCGAGCTGTGGTGTCAGCTCTTCTCCGAGCCCGAGGCGGGCTCCGACCTGGCGGCCGTCCGCACCTTGGCCGAGCACGTCGACGGTGGCTGGGTTCTCGAAGGTCAGAAGGTGTGGACCTCCTATGCCCAGTTCGCCGACTGGGCCGTGTGCCTGGCCCGCAGCGACACCACCGCCCCCAAGCACAAGGGGCTGTCCTTCTTCGTCGTCGACATGCACGCCGCCGGCGTGGAGGTCCGTCCCCTCGTCCAGCTCACGGGGGAGGCCGAATTCAACGAAGTGTTCCTCCATGACGTGTTCGTGCCCGAGGACCAGCTGGTGGGCAACGAGGGCGACGGGTGGCGGGTGGCGGGCTCCACGCTCTCGCACGAGCGCGGCGTGAATCCCCGACAACTCGTCATCCACATGCAGCATCTCGAGGAGCTGCTGCGGACGGCGGCGGCCGAGGGCGCTTTCGACGAGCAGCGTCTGCGGCGGCGACTGGCCCAGGCGTACGTCGAAGTTCGACTGTTCCAGCTCCACAACTGGCGGTCGCTGTCGAAGTTGGAACGGGGGCTCGCACCGGGACCCGAGGGCAGCTTCCTGAAGCTGTACTGGAGCGAGATGAGCCAGCGTCTGCACGAGCTCGCTCTCGACGTGCTCGGCCCGGCCGCCGCCCTGTGGCGTGACGCCCAGGACAACCCGGGGGACGGATCGTGGCAGCGGGCGTGGCTCTATTATCAGGCGGCGTCGATCTTCGCCGGAACGAACGAGATCCAGCGCAACGTGATCGGCGAACGCGTACTCGGCCTGCCGCGTGAGCCGGAGGCATCCGTCCCCGGGCCGAAGGCCGGTGCCGGGGACGACGGTCGGGCGAGACAGGAGGCTGGCCGTGGGAACCGATGACGAGGTCGTGCTCTACGAGGTCGTGGGGCACGTGGCCACCATCCTCATGAACCGCCCCCAGGCGGCCAACGCCCAGAACACCGCCCTCATTGACGGCATCGACACCGCCTTCGACCGGGCCGACGCCGACGACGACGTCCGTGTCGTGATCCTGGCCGGGGCGGGCAAGCATTTCAGCTCGGGCCACGACCTGAAGGCCATACTCGGGCCGGAACCCGACGAGTGGGCCCGGATGCGCGCCACACCGGAAGGGAAGTTCCGCCACGAGCAGGTGATGTACGTCGACCGGTGCCGCAAGATCCACGACTTCCGTAAGCCCACCATCGCCGCCGTCCAGGGGAAGTGCGTGGCCGCCGGCTTGATGTTGGCCTGCATGTGCGACCTCATCGTGGCGGCCGACGACGCCCTCTTCTCGAATCCGGTGCTCCGGATGAGCGGTGCCGCCGTGGAGCTCCTCGTCGAACCGTGGGAGATGGGAATCCGCCAGGCCAAGGAATTCCTCCTGGCCGCCGAAGAGCTCGACGCCGCCGAAGCCTGGCGGCTCGGGCTCGTGAACAAGGTCGTCCCCCGCGCCGAGTTGACCGAATTCACCCACGAGCTGGCCGATCGGATCGCCCTCGTCCCGCCGGTGACGGCCCAGGTGGTCAAGGAGTCCATCAACCACGTCGGTGAGCTCATGGGGAAATCGGCGTCATGGAAGTACCACTTCATGGCGCACCACTGGGCGCACAACACCGCCACGTCGCTCGAGGCTCTCGATCAGCGCAAACAGATGGGTTCGATGAAGGAGGTCTTCGCAGCACGGGACCGGGGCGACGCCCCCCCGGCACCCCGGGACTGATCTCCACCCGTGCCCGGTCCCCTCGACGGACTGCGAGTCATCGACGTCGGCACCCGCATCGGTGCCCCGTTCTGTGCCGGGCTCCTCGGCGAATGGGGGGCCGAGGTGATCAAGGTCGAGCAGCCGGGTACCGGCGACTTCATGCGCACCATCGGACCCTTCGCCGACGGGTACTCCCTGTTCTGGGCCGTCGAGGGCCGTGGACGCAAAGGCGTCACCTGCGATCTGCGCACGGAAGAGGGACAAGATCTCTTCCGCCGCCTCACGGCCACCGCCGACGTGGTGTGCGAGAACTTCCGCCCCGGGACGCTCGAGGACTGGGGTCTCGGCCCCGCCGCTCTGGCGCCACACCTGGTGGTCGTGCGTATCAGCGCCTTCGGCCAGGACGGGCCGTACGCGACGCGCCCCGGGCTCGACCGGTTGGGCGTCGCCTACGGCGGCCTGCTCCACCTGACAGGCGAAGCCGACCGTCCTCCGGTGCGGCCCGGCGTCACCGTGGCCGACTACCTCACGGGGGTGTTCGCCGCCGAGGCGGCCCTGGCGGCGTTGTATCGACGCGACGCCGTTCCGCGGAGCAAAGCCGGCAGCCGAGGGCACACCGGCGGCGCCCGGGTGCCCGGCGCCGGGGCCGTCATCGACGCGTCGCTCTACGGGGCGGTCCTGCGGATCCTCGAATGGACGATCACCGCCTACGACCGATTGGGGACGGTGCGCAGCCGCGAGGGCAACCGCCTGTCCAACTCGGCTCCCCTCGACAACTACCCGACCGCCGACGGGAGGTTCGTCTGCGTGGTGGCCGGGTCCGATGCCAACTTCGGCCGCCTGTGCGAGGCCATGGGTCGACCGGACCTCCGCACCGATCCCCGATTCGCCACCCTGGCCGACAGGGCCCGCCACGGGGACACCATCAACGCCGTGGTGGCCGAGTGGACGATGGCGCGGACGGCGGTCGAGGTGGAGGAGGCGTGTGTGCGCTTCGACGTGCCCGTGGCCACCGCCTACACAGCGGTGGAGATCGCGTCCGACGCCCATTTCGCGGCCCGCCATGACCTGGTCACGATCGACGATCCGGTCCTGGGGGCGATCCGTCAGCAGGCGCCGTACCCGCGTCTGGTGGGCGAGCAGGGCACGACCCCGGCGGGCGCCCCTACGCTCGGCGCCGACAACGTCGAAGTGTGGTGCGACATGGTGGGTCTGACCCGGGGCGAGCTCGACGGTCTGCGGGACCGGGGAATCGTGTGAACGTCAACGACAACGAGGGGGCGACGAACATGGCGAAGGCGAGTGGGGACGAGTCACGGATCGCACTGGTGACCGGTGCGTCGTCGGGGATCGGCGCGGCCACCGCACGCGAGCTGGCGGCCCGGGGCATGACCGTCGGGATCGTGGCCCGCCGTCACGACCGACTTCTCGAGGTCCTCGAGGACTGCCGCGTCCACGCGCCGGCGTCGCAGATGTGGGCGGCCGATCTGTCCGACCCCGAATCCGCCGCCGATCTGGCCGTCACCGCCTGGGACGTGCTGGGCCACATCGACGTGCTGGTGAACAACGCCGGGGTCCCCATGCGCAAGACGATCCCGAACATCACCGCCGGCGACGTGGAACGCGTGATGCGTGTGAACTTCCTGTCCTCCACGGCTATGACCCTGGCTCTCATCCCCCGGATGCTGGCCCGGGCCACGGGGACCATCGTGAACGTGGCCAGCATCGCCGGCCGCTTCGGGGTGACCACGGAGGCGGCCTACTCGGCGTCCAAGTTCGCCATGTGCGGCTGGAGCGAGGGGATCGCCGCCGACTTGGCCGGCACCGGGGTGACGGTGCGACTGATCCTGCCGGGGACGATCGACACCGAGCTGTGGGACCAACCGGACAACGACCCCCCGCTGTACCAGGGGGACCTCGTCCCGGCCGCGGAGACGGCCGTCGGGATCGCCGACGCCATCGACGACGAGCACTTCGAGCACTTCCTCCCCGATATGAAGGCGGTGGTGGAGGCCAAGGTGGCCGACATCGACAAGTTCATGGCCGGAATGGTCACCTTCCACCGGTCACAGAAGGCGGCCGCCGACAAGGAGCACAGCCGGTGAGAGCGCTCGTCTTCGGTGCCCCGCCGGCGCCCGAGGAGAGACGGCCCCAGCCGGTCGACGACCTCGAACGGGCTCTCGTTTCACTGCCTTTCGGGATGCACACGGTCGAGGACGCCCGCATGGTCGGTCCCGACTGGGTGGTGACGAGACCGGTCCTGTCGGGCATCTGTGGATCCGACGCCAAGCTCGTCATGGGCGATTTCGGCGAGGGCGACATTGACAACCCCATGTCCGCCTTCTCGTCGCTCCCCCATGTACCCGGACACGAGGTGGTGGCCGAGGTGGTGGAGGTCGGCCCCCGGGCCGAGGGGGTGGAGATCGGTGACCGGGTGGTCCTCAACCCGTGGCTCACCTGCGCGCCGCGTGGTGTCGATCCGCCGTGCCCCGCGTGCGTCGCCGGCAAGCTGAGCCTGTGTTGGAGCTTCACATCGGGAAGCCTCGGACCGGGTGTGCACGTCGGTGTGACCACCGATGCACCCGGTGCGTGGGCGGAATTGCTGGCGGCGCACGACTCGATGCTGATCCCGGTTCCCGACGACATACCGGACGAGCTCGCCGTCCTGGCCGATCCCTTCGCCGTCTCGATGCACGCCATTCTCCGGAATCCTCCGCCCCCCGGGGGTCGCGCGCTGGTCTACGGAGCGGGGGCGCTCGGGGTGACGAGCGTCGCCGCCCTGCGCTGCCTGTACCCGGACGTCGAGGTGGCGGTGGTGGCGCGCTTCTCCGCCCAGGAGAAGCTCGTGACGCGCCTCGGGGCCTCCAAGGTGGTGGCCCACGAGCCGCGGCTGGCCGTGGTGGAGGAATTGGCGCAGTGGTCCGGGGGCGTGTTGCACGCACCGTTCGACGGGTTGCCGGTAGCCCATCCGGGCGGGATCGACGTGGTCTACGACACCATCGCCAAGCCCGAGACCTTCGAGGTGGGGGTGCGGGTGCTCGCCGAGCACGGCACGTTGGTCCAGACGGGAGTGGCCACACCCGGTCGCTGGGAATGGACGCCGGTGTACTTCAAGGAGCTCACCATCGCCGGGTCGAATGCCTTCGGCATCGAAGAGGTGGAAGGGGTGCGCCAGCACGGCATCGCCCATTACCTCGATCTGACGACGTCGGGCCGCGTCGACCTCACCGGCATGCTCACCCACCGATTTCCACTGGAACGGTGGTGGGAAGCTCTGGGCGTGCTCGCCCGGCAGGACGAGAGCGGCGCCATCAAGGTGGCCTTCGAGCCGCAGCCGGCCGCCCGTTCGTAGGCGCCGGTCGTGCTCCTGAGCCGTGGCGCGACGGCGTGGATACGATGCGCCTCACCATGGAACCAGCCGGAACGCTGGGCGCCGGCAACGGACGCTCCGACACGATGACCCCCCGGCCGGCAACGAAAAAGTCCGCCTCGTCGTCGGGCGCCCAGCCGCGGAGCAAAGCGAAGGCGTCCGACGCCGACGTGGCGGGCGAACCGGCCAGCCGGCGGGCCCTTCGCTCCCAGGGTCGCAAGACCATGCGCAAGCTCCTCGATGCCGCCATGATCGTCTTCGCCCGTCGGGGCTACTACGCCGCACGCGTCGACGACATCGTGAAGGTGGCCCGGACGTCCCACGGCACCTTCTATCTGTACTTCTCCAACAAGGAGGACCTTCTGCGGGCCCTGGTCGGTGAGGCCGGAGAGGTGGTGGCCGCCCTCGACGCCTCGCTCGGCGCCGTGGGACCGAACGACCAGGGTTGGCTCGAGCTACGGCGGTGGATGGAGCAGTTCTCCGAAACGTGGCAGCGGTACGCCCCCGTCCTGCGCGCCTGGAGCGACCTGGCCATGAGCGACGCGGAGTTGGGTGCCCAGGGTCACGCAGCGGCGGGAGCCGTGGCCCAGACCCTGGCCAACCGCATCGCCGAGGGCGGTCCCCAGCCGGGGATCGATCCCAACGCCGCGGCCGAAGCGGTGGTGGCGATGGTCGACAGGTTTCACTACCTGCGTCAATTCGCCGGTGAGCCGGTCGACGCCGGGGCCCTCGACACACTGACCACGATCGTCCACCGCGCCCTCTTCGGTGGCGGCACGCCGCCCGTGCGGTCGCTGGCCAACGGAGGCGTCGCCAACGTGCGCCCCAAGCGGGCGCGTCCCACGAACGGGGCCGCGGCCAAGAAGTCCTGAGGCGACGGACGCCTGGCGAGGACGGGTCGACTGGTCAGTTACGCGCGGATCACGGCTGGCCGGACGACGTCGATCCGACGTCGTCGTGGAGGCGTCGTCCGCGCTCCCAGCCACGACGGGCGTAGGGCAGGGCCTCGACCGCCGACAACAAGCCGAATGCGGGCTGGGTCAGCACAATGCTGCCGGCGACCTCGTCCCACGTGGCCCCCACCTCGGCGGCCAGCATGGCGTGGCGCATCACCCCCGGGGGGTTGCGCAGGATGACGGTGCAGACCATGCGGATGAGCTCGTGGGTCTTGCGATCAGGAGCGCGCAGCGAGTCGATCTGAGCCAGCCACCCGTTCTGGGCCTCGTGCAACCCCGGGGCGACCGCATGCAACTCAGCCTCGAAGGGGAAGTTCCAGTCGTCACCCTCGGCCACCGGGCCGCTGTCGTCCTTGGGACCCACGTCGTCACCTCCGGGCCCCAGCATGGCAGAGAGGCGGGCCCGTCAGAGAGTCGGACCGAGAGCGCGGAAGCGGGCGTACCGCCTGTCGGCGGCCTCCTGCCAGGCGGCGTCGGGTTCCACCCGGTACCCCGTGCGCGCCCACCGGCGGGCACCGTCGAGTGACTCCTCGAGGCCCGCCGCCAAGCGGGCCAGATAGGCGGCGCCGTAGGCCGCCCCCTCCCGGACGGCCACGACGTCCACCGGCAGGCCAGAGGCGTCGGCCATGGCCTGCATCCAGGGTGTGACATTGGTGCCGCCTCCGCTGGCCACGATGCGGCGCGCCTTGACCTGGCCGAGATCGAGCATGTGGCGGACGACGAATCCGCTGGCCTCGTAGGCGGCGCGCTCCATGGCATCGGCGTCGTGGGTGATGTCCAGACCGTGGAGCGATGACCGCAGCGTCGTGTCGTGGAAGGGGGCCCGCTCGCCGCGTACGTAGGGCATCCACACCGGGACCCGGTCGGGGTGCCCGCGCCGGGGCACCTGGCCCCGGTCGTGGCCCTCAGCGGTGTCGAGGCGATGGGCCCGCCGGGACGAGGGCCGACGGGGGCCGTGCAGAAGCGAGCGGGCCCAGTCGACGAAGAGCGCCCCGGCGTTGCTGGGACCGCCGACGAGCACCTTTCCGGCCACGGTGTGGGGGACGGTCCACAGACCCGGAGCGTCGACCCACTCGTCGACGACCGCCCACACGATCAGGGTGGCGCCACAGATGACGAGCACATCCCCGGCGTTGTCGGCCCCCGAGACGATCTGATCGCACAGGGCGTCGACGGTTCCGCCGGCCAGTGCCGCCGTCGTGCCCGTCACCGTGCCGGCGCGTGCGCCCATGGGCACGATCATGGGCAGTTGGGACGCGTCGACACCGATGCGCTTCAGCTTGTCGACGTCCCACTGCCCGGCACTGAGGAGCGAGGCCGACATCATGGCGACACCGGAATCGATGGCCGCCACCCCTCCCAGGGCGAAGTTGGCGACCGCCTGGGCGGGCCAATAGCCGTGGGCGTCGGGCGCCTCGGCCGCCGCCCACCGCAGGAATCCCTCCGAGTCGGGCAGGACATCGCTCGTCTTCACCGTGACCGATGTCCCCGCGGCCGGCTCCGGTGCCCGGTCCCCCCGTCCGCGGGCGTCGCCGTAGAGCAGGCCGGGAGCGACGGGACGTCCCCGCCCGTCGACCGCGGTGAGCGACGGCACCATGCTGCACACGCACACCCCGTCGAGTGGTTCGCCGGTGGCCCGGACGGCGGCCAGTGCCTGGAGGGGACCCCGGCGCCAGGCCCGCGCCGCGTCGTGCTCGAGGAGGTCGGGCGCGGCGGAGAACAAGCGGTGCGGGACGCGGGACCGGGCCAGGACCCCGCCGTCGTCGTCGACGGCCACGGCCTTCACGGCCGTGGTTCCGATATCGATGCCGACGGTCACCGAGCCTGACGCAGCCATCATCGTCCGGGCTCGTCGATGGCCGTCATCTGCGCCTGCCCGGTGCTGCTGACCTGCCCAAACGGGCCATCTCCGCTCGCCCTCGTGGACACCGAGCGGACTCCTCGTGAGCCGATCCTCCCATCGGCTCACACTACAGAAGGAGAACTCGGCGCAGTACCGTTTGGGTGCGGGAGGGGCGCATGACACTCGAGCGGTGGACAACCGGCATCGCCCACGTCGACGTGGCTCCGCGCATGGCGGCTCGAGCCGACCGCGAGGAGACCCGGTGCGCCTCCCGGACGTTCGTGCGCGACGTGCTGCCCACACCCAAGGAGACCGCCCGTGTCCCATGACCTCATGATCATCAACGGCACCGTTGTCGACGGCAGCGGCGGCCCCTCGCGTGCTGCCGACATCGTCGTCAACGATGGACGCATCGCCGCGGTCACGGCTCCCGGCGATGGCGGACCGGCCTTCCGGACGATCGATGCCGGCGGCGCTCTCGTGACCCCCGGCTTTGTGGACATTCACTCCCACTATGACGGGCAGGCCACCTGGGACAGCGTTCTCGCCCCGTCGTCGTGGCACGGGGTCACCACGGTCGTGATGGGCAACTGCGGGGTCGGATTCGCTCCTGTTCGGTCGTCCGACCACGGGACCCTCATCGAACTCATGGAGGGCGTGGAGGACATCCCCGGCACGGCGTTACACGAGGGACTCTCGTGGGACTGGGAGAGCTTCCCCGATTATCTCGACGCCCTCGACCGACGCCAGCGTGACATCGACGTCGCTGCCCAGGTGCCGCACGGCGCCCTCCGCCTGTTCGTCATGGGCGAGCGCGGGGCACGGCGCGAGCCGGCGAGTGCGGAGGAGATCTCGGAGATGGGCCGTCTGGCCCGCCAGGGGGTCGAGGCCGGGGCCCTCGGTTTCACCACGTCGAGAACCCGCAACCACCGCACGAGCACCGGGGACTGGACGCCGACCCTCACGGCGGCGGCCGAGGAGCTGATCGGCATCGCCCGCGCTCTCGGCGAGGCCGACGCCGGCGTGTTGCAGGTCGTCTCCGACTTCGCCGACGAGGAGGGCGAACTGGCGATCGTGATGGGGATGGCCGAGGCCTCGGGCCGTCCGCTTTCGATCTCGGTGGCGCAGAACCCTGTCCGCCCCGACGCTTGGCGAGGTCTGCTCGCCGCCATTTCCGGCGCCAGGAGTCGGGGCCTCGAGGTGTCGGCGCAGGTCGCGGCCCGCCCGGTTGGCCTAATCCTGGGGTTGCGCACCACGTTGAGCCCGATCAGCGCATCGCCGACGGCGCGCCGAGCCGCCGGCGACCGGGAGGTCCTTCGGCGCGACGACGTCCGCGGCGTCGTGCTCTCCGAGCTCGAGGAGGGACCACCGCTGTTCCCCTGGGATCGCATGTTCTGCCTCGGCGACCCGCCCGAGTACGAGCCCGCTCCGGAGTCGAGCGTCTCGGCCATGGCGCGGCGCGCCGGCGTCACTCCGGCCGAGTTCGCCTATGACCACCTCGTCGCCCGGGGTGACGAAGCTTTCCTGTACGTGCCGTTCCTCAACTACGTCGACGGGGATCTCGAGGCGGTTGGAAAGATGCTGGTCGATCCGAACGCGGTCCTCGGTCTCGCCGACGGCGGCGCCCATGTCGGAATGATCTGCGACGGCAGCTTCCCGACCACCATGTTGACGCACTGGGCACGCGACCGGACGCGCGGCGAGCGTCTGCCCGTCGAGCACGTCGTCGCCATGCAGACGCTGCGCACGGCGCGCGCCGTGGGCCTGCTCGATCGGGGGAAGATCGCCCCGGGTTACCGGGCCGACCTCAATGTCATCGATTTCGACGACTTGACACTGCGTCCTCCGACGATCGCATTCGACCTTCCCGCCGGCGGCAAGCGGTTGCTCCAGCGGGCCGACGGCTATCTCCACACCTTCGTCGCCGGAATCGAGACCTACGCCTCGGGCGAGCACACGGGGGCACTACCCGGCCGCCTCGTCCGCGGCCACCAGCGCTCCCCTGAAGGAGCATCCCCGTGACCCGCCCGTATCCCATCATCAGCGCCGACTCCCACATCACGGAACCACCCAACACGTATCTCGACTTCATCGACCCCGCCTACCGCGACAGGGCGCCCCACATGGTCGATGGCGGGGAGAACGTCGGCGACCTGTTCGTGATCGACGGCATGCGCACACCCGTTCCCATGGGCCTCGTGGCCGCCGCCGGCAAACCGGCCGAGGAGATACGGATCATGGGTGTCCGCTTTGGCGACCTCCACCGCTCGGGCTGGGATCCTGAGGCGCGGCTGGCTGACCAGGAGCGCGACGGCGTGAGTGCCGAGGTCCTCTACCCGACCGTCGGCATGCAGCTGTGCAACCACCGCGACGGCGACTACAAGAAGGCATGCTTCGACGCCTACAACCTCTGGATCGCCTCCTACTGTGCCGCGCACCCGGAACGCTTCCTCGGCGCCGGTCAGACCGCCCTGCGCTCGCCCGAGGAGGGTATCGCCGACCTCGAGACCATAAAGGCGCTCGGGCTACGCGGCGTGATGATGCCCGGCGATCCGTCGTACGACGACGACTACGACTCAAAGTCGTGGGACCCGTTCTGGGATGCCGCCACCGACCTCGGACTCCCGTTGTCGTTCCACATCCTCACCACCCGCAGCGGCCCCACCCGCGGCCCTCGCCTGAACGGCTTCCTCTCGGTCGTCCGCGGCTGCCAGGACATCATGGGCACTCTCGTCTTCGGCGCCGTCTTCGAACGCCATCCCAGGCTCAAGGTGGTGTGTGTCGAGGCGGATGCCGGTTGGGTCCCCCACTTCATGTACAGGATGGATCATGCCTTCAACCGGCACCGCCACTGGATGCAGCCCGACCAGGAGCTCGCCCGGCTTCCATCGGAGTATTTCGCCGAGAACATCTACGTCACGTTTCAGGACGACTGGACGGCGTTCAAACAGGCCGACCAGATGAACTGGCGCCGGCTCATGTGGGCCAACGACTTCCCGCATTCGGACTCGACCTGGCCTTGGAGTCAGGAGATGCTCGACACGCACACGACATCGCTGACCGACGAACAAACCGAAGCCATCCTGTGCACCAATGTCGCTGAGCTCTACGGCGTCGATCTCGGGACGCTCATGCCCTGCGCGTAGCGGGGTCCCGTTTGACCGCCTGTCACGTCATGTGTCAGCTCTCGGGGCGGGCTCGAAAAGCGGGAGGTTACGCCCGTCCGACAGCTCCTCCCATGTGACACCAACCGGCATCCCGACATGGACCCGGTCCGGAGGGCACCCGACCACGTTGGACATCATCCGCACTCCCTCGTCGAGGTCGATCAGGGCGATCGTGTAGGGCGGGGTCAGATTGGGGTTCTGCGGATTGTGTTCGACGGTGAACGTGTAGACGGTCCCGGTACCGGAGGATGGGCGCCACTCCAGCCGGCTGCCCAGGCACACGGGACATACCTCGCGGGGAAAGAAGATGGCGCGGCCGCAGTCAATGCACCATTGCAGGAGGAAGCGACGCTCGCGCGTCGCCCGCCAGAACGGCTCGGAGGTCGGGGTGACCGGTGGTTCGAACCGCCGAGGTTGCTCGGCGGCCTCACTCAAAGCGTGGCCTCCGTTCCGAGCACGATGGTGGACATGCAGGACAGGACCAGGCCCGAGCCGTGGGCCACGGCCACCTCGGCACCGTCGACCTGGCGGGACCCGCACTCGCCGCGCAGCTGTCGCACGGCCTCGACCAGAAGGAAGATCCCGTACATGCCGGGATGGGTGTAGGAGAGGCCGCCACCATTGGTGTTCATGGGCAGCGAACCTCCCGGACCCGTCTTTCCGTCCTCGACGAAGGGGCCACCTTCGCCCTTGGCGCAGAAGCCGAGATCCTCGAGGTGCAGGAGCGCGGTGATGGTGAAGCTGTCATAGCCCATGAGGAGGTCCACGTCATGAGGCTTCACGCCGGCCATGGCGAAGGCGTTGGCCCCCGACACGGCACCGGGCGTGACCGTCAGATCGGGCATCTGGCTGATCATGGCGTGGTCGTGGCAGGTCCCGGCGCCGAGCACGAAGACGGGATCCTTGGCCAGGTCCCTGGCCCGTTCGGCACTGGTCATGACAAAAGCGCCCGCCCCGTCGGTGACCAGGCAACAGTCAAGGAGGTGCAGCGGTGAGCTCTGCATGGGCGAGGCCAACACGTCGTCGACCGTAATCGGCTCGCGGTAGCGGGCCTTGGGATTCTGGGCGGCCCACTGACGGGTACTCACAGCTATCTGGGCCAGCTGTTCGGAGGTCGTCCCGTATTCGTGCATGTGACGGGTCGCCGCCATGGCGTAGGGACCCATGGGCATGCGCAGCCCGAAGGGCAACTCCCACTCGACCGCGGGTTCGGGACCCATCACGGGTCTCCTGACCGTGCCGGTCCGGCGTCGGGTGCGGTCGCTGCGGGGCGTCGACGCGTACACGCCGACGACCACGTCGCAGAGCCCGGCGTTGATGGCGGCGGCCGCGTGCTCGACATGGACCTCGTAGCTCGACCCGCCCGTGTTGGTCGAGTCGGTATAGCGGGGGTGGATGCCCAGGTACTCGGCCAACCCCAGAGAAGAATTGGCATGCGTCACGCCGTCGACGTCGGACAGGGAGAGGCCGGCGTCGGCAAGTGCCTCTCTGATCATGGCCACCTCGAGCGCCCGCCCACTGAGCTCCAGCTCTCCCGTGGGGGAGGCATCATCCGCCACCCCCACCAAGGCCGAAGCACCCTTCAGACTTCTCACCCTCGTCCCTTCCGGGATGCCGATAGCAGCGCCTCTCTCGGGCAGAGCCTCTTACGCTCGTTCAGTGGTTGCAAGCTCTGCCACGTCCTCGGACAGCGATGTCTGGTCGGCATCGGACACCAGCCAGGGCCGGACCGAGCGCGAACGGGGCGGGTGACCAACGGGTGCTCTCACTACCATAGGGGCGGGGGCCTGACACCTCGTCCGCCGTCTACTGCGCGTGGCGCAGACGACGGGCGCTTCCAGGCGTGGCCATGGGCTTCCACGGCTCGACTGATTGTGACTGTGAGGACTGAACGTGACCGACAACGCGACGTCGACAGATACGTTGCTCAGCGACCTGCGGATTTGGCTGAAGCAGAACTGGGACCCCGACCTCACCGTCGGCGAGTGGTGGGAACGCCTCGGCCTGGCGGGATGGTCCGCCCCGGGGCTCCCCACCGACGCCTATGGCAGGGCCGTTGCCCGGTCGGACGCCGTACTGGTGGCTAGTGAAATTGCCACCTTCGGGGCTCTGGCCGCACCGGCCGGGCTCGGCCTGCTCCTGGCTGCGCCGACCATCGCCACCCACGGCACCCAGGATCAGATCGACCTCTACGTCCGCGACATCGTCACCGGCCGAAAGGCGTGGTGCCAGCTTTTCAGCGAGCCCCAGGCCGGTTCCGACCTGGCCGGCCTCCAGACCAGGGCACTCAAGGACGGCGACGAGTGGATCGTGAACGGCCAGAAGGTCTGGACCTCTGGTGGTCAGTACGCCGATCTGGGCATGCTGCTGGCCCGGACGGACCCGGAGGTGCCGAAGCATCGGGGGATCTCGTATTTCGCCTTCGAGATGCACCAGCCCGGGGTGGACGTCCGGCCGCTCAAGGAGATGACGGGAAACGCCCTCTTCAATGAGGTGTTCATTACCGACGCCCGGGTGGCCGACTCCGCCCTCATCGGTGGCGTCAACCAGGGGTGGGCCGCCGCCAACACGACGCTCATGAACGAGAGGACCGGCCTCGGTTCCGGCGGCGGAAACGCGTCCGATGGTGTGATGGCCCAACCGGGCACGGTCATGGGCGCGCTGGACAAAAGGGTCGGTGATCTCGTGTCTTCCGGCAGCGGCCCGAGTGCCGGGCGGCGCGGTGGAGGGCTCGCCGCCATGCGCGACGGCGCGCGCTATCTCATCGGCCTGGCGCAGTCCCGGGGGGTCAACCTCGACGCCGTGGTGCGCCAGGATCTGGCCCGCCTGTACATCTTGGGTGAATTGGGCCGGTTCAACGCTCTGCGCGTGAAAGCCGTCAAGGCGCAGGGTGGCGACATCCCGGGCATGCCGAACGTGGCCAAGCTCTCGATGAGCCAGATCGTGCGGCTCACCCGGGACCTCGGAATGCGGATCGCCGGGCCGTCGGGCATGCTGCACGCCTACGACGCCGCCGACAGAGCCACCCTGGTGCAGGCGACGGGCGATCCGCGTGCCGGTGACATGGCCGGGATGGCGCTGTTCGCCCAGGCCCCTCCCATCTACGGTGGCACGGACCAGGTGCAACGCAACGTCATCGGCGAGCGCGTGCTGGGCCTTCCGAAGGAACCCAGCAACGACCGGGTGACTCCCTTCTCGGAACTGCCCAAGAACGCCTGAGCCATCCATCACGCAAACAGTTGAGGGGACGGAGCGGATGACGATTCCCGAAGACAAGGCCGAAGCCGCCGCTCAGGGCATGCTCGTGGCCTGGTGGGCGGCCCGGGTACCTGACCGCCCGGCGTTGTACACCGCCTATGGCGACCGCACCTTCGGCGAGTTGAACACCAACGTCAACCGGCTCGTGCGGGCGTTACGGACCCGCGGTCTGCGATCGGGCGACAGCGTCGCCCTGATGTGCACCAACCGGCCCGAGTTCCTCGAAGCCCTCTACGCGGCCCAGCGCAGCGGGCTACGCCTCACCCCCATCAACTGGCACCTCACCAGTGACGAGGCGCGCTACATCGTGGAGAATTGTGACGCCAAAGCCTTCATCGCCGCCGCGGACCTGGGGGAGAAGGCCATCGAGGCCGGCGCCGGTGAGGCCATGGGAGCGGGCGGTCTGGTCAAGCTGGCCGTCGGTGGCGAGCTCGCTGGGTTCGCCTCCTACGCCGATGTCATCGCCGAACAAGACGGCAGCGATATAGAAGACCCGACGCTGGGCAGCCAAATGCTCTATACCTCGGGTACCACGGGGCGGCCCAAGGGGGTGCACCGCACAGAGGCCGCGCCGAGCGCCTTGGCCGCCGTCAACATCTGGGGCTACAACGAGGATGTGGCGCGGGTCGTGGACGTCCACCTGTGCACCGGTCCCCTCTACCACGCCGCGCCGCTGGCCTTCTCTGTCGCCGCGCCCATGCTCTACGGCGTGCCCGTCGTGATCATGAAGCAGTGGGACCCGGTTGAGACACTGCGCCTCATCGAGCAGCACCGCATCACTCACACCCACATGGTGCCGACGATGTTCCACCGGTTGTTGGCCCTGCCCGACGAGGTCCGGACGAAACACGACGTCTCCTCGCTGGGCTTCGTCATCCATGGCGCCGCGCCTTGCCCGGTCGACGTCAAGCAACGGCTGATCGAGTGGCTGGGCCCCATTGTGGTCGAGTACTACGCCGCCACCGAGGGCCTGGGCACGCTGGTCGACTCAGCCACCTGGCTGACCCGCCCCGGCACGGTCGGCCGCCCGATGGCGCGGAGGCTGGTCAAGGTGGCCGACGACGACGGCAACGAGGTGCCGGCCGGGGAGACGGGCCTGGTGTGGCTGCGAGCGGCGACCCGGTTCGAGTACTACCGCGACGAGACCAAGACGGCCGGTGCCTTCCGGGGTGAGTACTTCACCCTCGGCGACATGGGTTACATGGACGGGGACGGCTACCTGTTCCTGACCGACCGCACCGCCAACCTGATCATCTCCGGCGGCGTCAACATCTACCCGGCCGAGGTCGACGCCGTGCTCCTGCAGCATCCCGCCGTGGGCGATGTGGCCACCATCGGCGTGCCCGATGAGGAGTGGGGGGAGGCGGTCAAGGCGGTGGTCCAGTTGGCCGAGGGGGTGGCGGCCACGCAGGCGCTGGCCGAGGAACTGATCGACTTCACCCGGGCCCGCCTGGCCCATTTCAAGTGCCCGCGCACCGTCGACTTCACCGACGAGCTACCGCGGGAGGACACGGGCAAGATCTTCAAGAGGAAACTGCGGGACCAGTATCGAGGAGCAACCGAAGTCAACCACTGAGGAGAGAATTCACGTGGGCATCTGCGTCGGACGTATCGTCGTCATCACCGGAGCCGGTCGGGGGATCGGCCGCGAGCATGCCCTGGCGTTCGCCAGCGAGGGCGCAAGGATCGTGGTGAACGACCTGGGGGCCGCGGTGGACGGCACCGGTAGCTCGGCCGGCCCGGCCGGTGAGGTCGTCGACGAGATCAGGGCCATGGGTGGTGAGGCGGTTGCCAACGGCGACGACGTGAGCGACTACGAGGGGGCGGGTCGCCTCATCCGGACCGCCCTCGACACCTTCGGCGGCCTCGACGTCCTGGTCAATAACGCCGGCATCCTGCGCGACCGCATGCTCGTCAACATGACCATCGACGAGTGGGACGCCGTCATCCGGGTGCACTTGCGAGGCACCTTCGCCCCCACGAGGCACGCGGTCGAGTACTGGCGCAATCGCTCCAAGGCTGGGGAGACGAACGACGCCCGCATCATCAACACCACATCCCCCTCAGGGATCTACGGCAACGTGGGGCAGACCAACTACGGCGCCGCCAAGGCCGGGATCGCGTCGATGACCGTCATCGCCGCCATGGAGCTGGGCCGCTACGGTGTCACCGTCAACGCCATCGCGCCGGCCGCGCTGACCCGCATGACGGAGAACCTGGGCATGGGAGGACCCTCGGATACAAAGAAGCCCGAGGAGTTCGACGCCCGGGACCCGGGCAACATCGCCCCCCTGGTCGTCTGGCTGGGCAGCGCCGAGTCGGCCGGCATCACCGGGCGTGTCTTCAACGTCCGGGGCGACACCATCAGCGTGGCCGAAGGATGGGTGGCCGGGCCCGCTGCCTCCAAGGGAGACCGCTGGGACCCGGCCGAGCTGGGTGGCGTTGTCCCCGATCTGGTGGCCAGGGCTGCCCCGAACGCCAATATGGGCGGAAGAAGGAGCTGAGGATATGACCGCAGGCGGCACACCTACCGAAGGCGGGTCGGAGCCTGGAGCCGGCGCTCCGCTGCCGGGTCGTCAGGATATGGACGAGGCCATCCATGTCATCAAGGACCACGCCGACCGCCTCTTCCTGTGGGACTACGAACGGGACCGGGGGCCGCTCGTCACTCTCTACAACAAGGCCATGGGCTCGCAGTGGAACAGCGTGACCGACCTCGACTGGTCCACCGACGTCGACCCCGAGCGGCTGGCGGCCGAGCAGGACAGCCCCCTATTGGCGGTGACCCGCATCGCCGGGACGCTGCCGGGGTCGCCGCTGAGCAGGTGGAGCGAAAAGGAGTACCTGCAGCTCGGCATCGAGTTCTTCAAGGCCAGCCTGAGCCAGTTCATGCACGGTGAGCAGGGAGCCATGATGACAGCGGCCAAGATCGTCGAGACCGTCCCGTGGATCGACGCCAAGTACTACGCCTCGACCCAGACCATGGACGAGGCTCGGCACACCGAGGTGTTCGCCAAGTACCTCTCTCTGAAATTGGGCGAGGCCTATCCGATGAGTCCGTTCCTCAAGTCGCAGATCTGGTCTCTGCTGGAGGACTCCCGGTGGGACATCGCCTACCTGGGGATGCAGATCGTGATCGAATCGCTGGCCCTGGCCGCATTCGGTGACATGTTGCGGCGAACCCAGGAGCCTTTGCTGACGAAGCTTCTCCGGTATGTCATGTCTGACGAGGCCCGACACGTCGCCTTCGGTGTGCTCACCCTCTCGGAGTTCTACGCCGATCTGAGCGAAGCCGAGCTGCGCGAGCGCCAGGAGTTCATGGTCGACGCCACGCTGAACTCGCGTTCGCGAGCCACCACTCCCGAAGTGTGGGAGCGCATGGGGGTGGATCACGCTGCCGTGCTGCCGTTCATCATGGAGGCGGCCGGACAGGCCAACATCAACCCGGCACGCAGCTTCGCCCGTGGTTTTTTCGCCAAGCTCGTTCCCAACACGCGCAAACTGGGCCTGTTGGATGCCAACAACGGCTACCTGCGTGAGCGGTGGGGCGAGGCCGGTCTACTCGAATTCGAGTTCGCCGACGACACCGGATCGGACTACGAGACGTATGACGCGGTCGCTGCCGATCGCGCGGCGACGACCCCCTGACGGCAATGTCGAAGGCCGTCCGGGGGGTGACCGAGCCGTGATCCGGGCCAAGGAACAGTCACGGAGGCCGGGGAGGTCCGTCGGGTGGAGGTTGTTGACCAAGACGATCCTTCGCCATCGAGGCGCGGTCTTCGCCGGCGTCGGGATGGGCATCCTATGGAGCGGCATCCGTGTCATCGTGCCCAGCCTGACCGGAGCCGCGATCGACAATGACATGCGCGACGGGTGGCACGGCAGGGGTCTGCTGACCTACGCCGTGGCCATCTTGCTGCTGGGCGCCGTCTCGGCAACCTGCTCCGGGTTCCGGCGCTACCTCGCGTTCAGAGTCTCGTACGCCGTCGAAACCGACCTTCGCCAGGCGATGTTCGGCCAGCTCCAACAGCTCGATTTCGCGTACCACGACGGCGCCCAGACCGGCCAGCTCATGGCCCGATCGGCCACCGATCTCCAACAGATCAACGCCTTCACCACGATGATCCCGCTCACGATCGCCAACGTCCTGACCCTCGCACTGGTGTCGATCGTCCTGCTCGTCATCGATTGGCAGCTCGCCCTCCTGGCGCTGTTCTGCCTGCCGTTCATCAACGTCGCCGCCAAGCGTTTCTCTTCGAGGCTGCACCCGGTGGCCATGTCCCTGCAACAGGAACTCTCCACGGTGTCGACGATCGTCGAGGAGACGGTGACGGGGATCAGGGTGGTAAAGGGATTCGGCGCCGAGGCCGCCCAGCATCGGCAGTTCTCCCAGCAAGCCGACAATGTCTTCGACCGCATCGTCCACCTGGCCCGTATCCGCTCCCGGTTCCAACCGTTGTTAGACGTCATACCCTCGATCTCGATGGCCGGCGTATTGGCGTACGGCGGCGTGCTGGTGGTGGACCATCGCATCCAGGTCGGCCAGCTGGTTGCCTTCAACCTGTACATCACGATGCTGATCAACCCCTTACAATCGATCGGACAGATCATCGCTCTGGCACAGCGAGCAGTGGCATCGTCGGAACGGGTGAGTCAGGTCCTCGACGCCTCCCCCGTGGTGACAGATCGTCCCGGAGCTCGCTCGCTGAACGACGGGCCTGGGGAGGTCCGCTTCGAGAATGTGCGGTTCTCCTACAACAGCGGTGGACCTCCTGTCCTCGACGGCTTGGACCTCAATGTGCGAGCGGGTGAATCGGTGGCGGTGGTGGGGTCGACCGGATCGGGAAAGACAACCCTCGCTCGACTCATCCCCCGCTTCTACGACGTCGAGGCCGGACGCATCACGTTGGACGGGGTCGATATCCGCGATCTGAAGCTGCACGATCTGCGCCGGGCGGTGGCAGTGGTTTTCGAGGACACCTTCTTGTTCACCGACACCGTGGCCGCCAACATCGCCTTTGCCCAGCCGGGGGCGTCCTTCGAGCAGGTACTCGGCGCCGCCGTGCTGGCCGGGGCCGACGGGTTCATCTCCGAACTTCCCCGTGGCTACGGCACCCTTCTCGGCGAGCGCGGGTTCTCCTTGTCGGGCGGCCAGCGCCAACGCATCGCCCTGGCCCGGGCCATCCTGGCCAACCCCAGAATTCTGATTCTCGACGATGCCACCTCGTCCGTCGACGCCAACAAGGAGCACGAGATCCGCGACGCCCTCACTCAGGTACTCGTCAACCGCACCACGATTGTCATCGCTCATCGTCCGTCGACCATCGCTCTGGCTCAGCGGGTTGTCCTCCTCGATGACCACCGGATCGTGGCCACCGGCACCCACCAGGAGCTCAGCGCCACCAGTGCCCGATACCGGGAGGTGCTGGCGCAGGCCGCCGCTCTCGGTGCCGCCCGGGAGGCACTCCAAGGAGACGACCTCGAGGAAGTGACGCACTGATGCGCGCCCTAGGGGGCCGCGCCGGATGGAGCCAGGGGGCGGTCGAAGATCAGGACCGCGTCGATCTTGCTGAAGCAGGCCGGATCATGAAACGCACGTGGTCAATGATGCAGCCCTATCAGAAGAGCTTGATCGCGGCGTTGTGCGTTCTGATCGGGTTCACGTTCACAACCGTCTCCGGGCCGCTCATCGTCAGGTACGCCATAGACCACGGCCTGTCCCCCCACCATCTCAGCCGCCCGGTCATCGAGCTGTCGGCGGCCGTCTATCTCATCGTCGCCATATCGATGGGCCTTCTGGAGCGGGCCCAGATCGTGATGGTGAACAGGATCGGCGAATCATTCCTGCGCGATCTGCGCAAGAGGGTGTTCGCCCATTTCCTGTCCCTCTCCATGTCGTTCTACGACGGCGAGCAGACCGGTCGACTGGTCAGCCGCATGACATCGGACATCGACGCCCTCGAGAACCTCGTCCAGCAGGGCATCGTCATTTTCGTCACGAGCGGACTGCTCTTCGTCGGCGTCATCGTCATCATGGCGATCTTGTCCCCGTTGTTGTTCCTGGCCACCCTCGTGGTCCTGCCACCGGTCATCGTGTCCAGCCGCAAGTTCCGCCGCGATTCGAACGACGCCTACCTCGTCGTGCGCGATCGGATCGGTCAGACACTGTCGACCCTGCAGGAGTCATTGGCCGGGATCCGGGTGGTGCAGGCGTTCGGACGGGAGGAGGAACAGTTCGCACGCTTTGTCGATCACAACCAGGCCCAGTATGAAGCCAACGTCCACGCCGTCACGCTTTCCGCCCGGTACTTCCCCATCGTAGAGTTCACCAACGCCGCCGCCACCGCCATAATCATCGGATTCGGCGGGCTCCTGGTCCACTGGCACCGCACGACAATCGGCACGGTGAGCGCCTTCGCGCTGTTCTTGGCCTACCTGATCAACCCCATTCAGCAGTTCAGCCAACTCTTCAACCTGGTCCAACAGTCCGGGGCGGCGCTGAAGAAGGTGTTCGGGGTCTTGGACACGGAGGCGGCGGTATCGGAAAGGCCGGGGGCTGTGGACCTACCGAGCACCGGTGACCTTGTGGTCGACGGTGTGAGCTTTTCCTATCACCCCGGCCAGTCGGACACGGTGTTGAACAACGTGAGCATCACCGTGTCTGCTGCCGAACGCGTCGCCCTGGTCGGACCGACGGGAGCAGGAAAATCCACCCTGGCCAAGATGATGGCGCGCTTCTACGACCCTGTCGAAGGATCGGTTCGCTATGGAGGAGTCGACTTGAAGGACGCCACGTTCGCATCCGTCCGGCGACACATCTCGGTGGTTCCCCAAGAAGGCTTTCTCTTCCACGGCACGATCCTCGACAATGTGCGATTGGCCGACGCCGACGCCTCGGAGGACGATGTCCGAAGAGCGCTGCGCACCATCGGCTGCGAGGACCGCTTTGACGCGTTGCCGGACGGCCTCTACACCGAGGTCCGCGAACGTGGATCGCGCCTTTCCGCTGGCGAGCGTCAGCTCGTTTCGTTAGCCCGTGCGGCTCTGGCCAATCCTGATGTGCTGATCCTCGACGAGGCCACGTCCAACCTCGACCCCGGGACCGAATCCGTCGTCGAGAAAGCCCTTTCTGCCCTGATGACGGGGCGAACCGTCATCGTCATCGCCCACCGTCTGTCGACGGCCGAGCGAGCTGATCGCGTCGGCGTGGTCGACTCCGGCCAACTGCTCGAACTCGGCTCCCACACAGAACTGCTCGGGCTGGGTGGTCTCTACGCCTCGTTGTACTCGGCATGGATCGGACAGAACGGGCAGCCCGTGGCCCACGGTGACCGAACCTGACACGGACGTCATCATGGGTCATTATGGAGGACTTCCAACCCAGAGGGAGGATCGTTGCCGGACAGCCGCCCGCGGGCGCTCGTCACCGCCCCCGTACGCGGGCCGGGTCTCGAGCTCTTGCACGAACTGGCCGACCTGGTCATCGACCCGTGGATCGACCAGCAGCCCATCCGCATCTACAACGCCGAGCAGCTGGCCGAGCGCGCCGCGGCCGAAGGAGCGACCATCCTCATCGTCGAGGCCGACTCCTGCAAGGGAGTGGTGTTCGAGCAACCCCTGATCGCCGTCGCCAGCTGTCGGGGCGACCCCACCAATGTCGACGTCGCCGCCGCCACGGCCGCCGGGGTCCCCGTGCTGCGGGCACCGGCTCGCAACGCCGACGCCGTGGCCGAGTTGGCCGTGGCCCTGCTTCTCGCCGTCAACCGGGGGGTGCGTCCGCGCCGACGCCGATGTCCGCGCCGGCCAGACCTACCGCGACGGGACCATCCCCTACCAACGGTTCCGGGCCTGGCAACTGGCCGGGCGCACGGCCGGGATCGTCGGCCTCGGTGCCGTGGGGCGCGCGCTGAGGTGGCGCCTCGAGGGCCTCGGCATGCACGTCGTCGTCGAGCGATCCCTACGCGTCCGATGCCACCCACAGCCTCGACCAGCTTCTCGAGGTCTCCGACGTCGTGTCCCTGCACGCACCCGGTCACGCCGGAGACGACCGGGATGATCGGAAAGGCGCAGTTCGCCGCCATGCGCGACGGCGTCATCTTCCTGAACACGGCGCGCGCCCAGCTGCATGACGGCGACGCCCTGGTCGAAGCGCTGGCGGTCGGGCAAGGTCGGCGGAGCGGGTCTCGATCACTTCGTGGGCGAGCATCTGGCCACCGACCATCCCCTCACGACCTTCGCCGAACGTGGTGCTCACCCCGCACATCGGCGGGGCCACCTACGACACCGAGGCCAATCACACGCAGACCATCGCCGAGGATCTGTGCCGGCTGCGCGCCGGCGTCACCCCCCGCAACATCGTGAACCCCGAGGTCCTGACCGGCGCCCGGTCGAAGGCACCGGGCCGGTCGCGCTAGACGACGCCCGTGGACTTCGCCGCCACCGCCGAGGACGACGCCTTCCGCCAGGAGCTGCGGACGTGGCTCGACGACAACCTTCCCGAATTCGCGGCCGAGGGCGAGATCGGCGACGAGAACAACGCCGACCGGCGCATCATGCTGCGACGTCAGGCCTGGCAGCGCCGCCTGCACGGGGGCCGCTGGGCCGCCATCAACTGGCCGAAGGAGTGGGGCGGGCGCGAGGCCACCGTGTCGCAGAACACCATCTACTCCGAGGAGATGGCCAAGGCCAAGACCCCGGGCATCTACAACGCCAACGGTCTGTGGCAGATCGGGCCCATGATCCTGCGGTGGGGGACCGAGGAACAACAGCAGCAGTGGCTGCCGGGCATCCTGAACGCCGAGGAGCACTGGTGCCAGGGCTTCACCGAGCCCGAGGCCGGATCGGACCTTGCCAACCTGCGCACCCAGGCGGTGCTCGACGGCGACGAGTACGTCGTGAACGGGCGCAAGATCTGGATCTCCACCGCCCATCTGGCCAAGTGGGGATTGTTCCTCGTGCGCACCGACCCCACCGCCATCGAGCGCGGGGCGAAGCACGAGGGGATCACCGCACTCATCGTCGACATGGAGCTGCCCGGAATCGAGGTCAACGTCATCCGCGACATCACCGGCGGCGAGTTGTTCTGCGAGGTCAACTTCGACGGTGCACGCGTGCCCGCCGCCTACCGCCTGGGCGACGAGAACCAGGGCTGGAAGGTGGCCATGGGGACGCTCGGCCACGAGCGGGTGGGCACGGCCGGGACTGTCGGTGTCGATGCGGATCGAGCTCGACAACCTCATCGCCACGGCCCGCGTCGCACAATCCCGATGCCCTCGACGACCCCGGCATCCGTGACCGTATCGCCCGTCTGTGGACCCAGCTCGAGCTCACCCGGCTGTTGAACGCCCGAGCGCTGTCGAAGATCCTGAAGGGCCACAAGAACTGGCCCGAGGTGCCGCTGGCCAAGCTCCAGTGGAGCTCGCTGTCACAGACGATCGCCGAGCTCGGCGTCGACATTCTGGGACCGATGGGCGTCCTGGCCGCGCGGCGGACCCGATGCCGTCGACAAGGGACACTGGAGCCACAACTACGTGTGGCAGCGCTACACGTCGATCGGCGCCGGAACCACCGAGGTGCAGAAGAACATCATCGCCGACCGCGCCATCAAGATGCCCCGGCGCTAAGGCGACGGGACAGGGGCGGGGTTGTCCACCACCCTCCAGCAGTACCAGGCCACGACGCTGCGATACGGACGGAACACGTCGCCGCGGTCGAGCAGTTCCGCCGGCGCCGGGATCTCGGGAAGTCCCCAGGCCTTGGCGAAACCGGCTCGCACCCCGTAGTCGCCCACCGGCCAGACGTCGAGACGTCCGAGGGTGCCGAGCAGGAACATCTCGGCCGTCCAGCGTCCGATCCCGCGCACCTGCACCAGATGGGCCACCACGTCCTCGTCGCTCAGGCGACCGATACGGTCGAGCGAGACGGTCCCGTCGGCCACCTTCTGCGCCAGGTCCTGTACGGCCGCTACCTTGGCCCCACTGAGGCCCGCGGCGCGCAGGACAGCGGTCGGCGTGGCCAGCACGCTCGTCGGCGTCACCTCGCCGCCCACGGCGGCCACGAAGCGACCGTGGATGCTCGCCGCCGCCTTGCCGGCCAATTGCTGGTAGCAGATGGCGCTGGCCAGAACGGCGAACCGCGTGCCGGCCGGTCGCCGGCCGCCGAGGCGCGGGGGGCCGTAGTGCTCGACGAGCCCGAAGAGCACGGGGTCCTTGGCCGCCAGGACGGTGGCGGCACGGGCGGCGGGTCCGGCGGCCATGACGGAGCGAGCCTACGGGCCCCGGCCCCCACCCCGACCGGTTCACCCTCCTCGACGGTTGGATGGTGGGCGCGAATGTCACCACATACCGTGGCCAAGTCGTCCCAGCGGGCGGTAGGATTTTCCCGATCCCCTTGACCAACCCAGAGAGATCGAGGATGACGCCATGAGCGACATGTCCCAGGGGCCCGGCTGGTGGATCGCGTCCGACGGCAAGTGGTACCCGCCGCATCTCCACCCGTCGGTTCGGGTCCCTGAACCTCCGGACGCCGGGGGCGGACCTCTCACCGTCGTCACCGGCCCGTCGTCTGTCTACCCGGACCATGCCGGCGAGCCGCCCGCGGGGAACGCCTCGGGCCGGCGCTCGAAGACGCCGCTGGCGGTGGCGCTCAGCATCGCGGCGGTGGTTGTGCTCGTGGTCGGTGGCGTCGTCGTGTTCGGCGGCTCCAAGAGCGCCAGCGCCCAGGTCGTCGACGCCGTCAACAGCACGCTGAACAACGGCACCGCCCACGTGACGGTGTCCATCTCGGGCACGGCGCAGGCCACGACCCTGACCGGAACAGGATCCGGAAGCATCGACTTCACCAACGACGCCATGGAACTTCATCTGACGATGAGCGTCGCCGGTCAACAGGTGCCGGCCGACGCCGTCTACCTGGGCGGTGTCTTATACGAATCCGTTCCCGGGCTGAGCACGGTGATCCCCGGCAAATCGTGGCTCGCGATCGATTTCTCCGCGTTGCAACAGGCAGCGGCGAAGAACCCGGGCGCCGAAGGCCTCAGCAGTGACCCGGCGGTGATGTTGCAGATGCTGGCGCAACAGGGAAACCAGGTCGTGGCCCTCGGGCCCTCCACCGTCGACGGGGCGGCCGTCAGCGGCTACCGGGTGACCGTGAACCCGTCCTCCGTGGCGCAAGAGTTGAAGAAGACGAACCTGCCCTCCTGGATGCAACAGGCGGTATCCGGGCTGAAGGTACGCACCGTCGCCCTGAAGGTCTTCGTCGACCATGCGGGCCTGCTGCGTTCGTTCGACACCCAGGTGGTGGAGTCGACCTCGACCGGATCGGCGCGCTTCGACGAGTCGCTCGACTTCTCGGACTACGGCGCCCCGGTCGACGTGCACGCGCCACCGGCCGATCAGGTCGAGAGTTACCAGCAGCTACTCCAGGCCGCGGGTTCTCCGGGGGCTCCCACGTCCTGACCCACGATCAGGGTGTCGGGTGTGCCCGTAGGAACTCCGTGATCCCGTTGTCGATGGCGCCCGCCGCCCGCTGCTGCCAGGCGGTGCTGACGACGAGAGCGGCATCGGTCGGGTTGCGCATGTTGGCGCACTCGATGAAGACCTTGGGGACCGTGGTCAGATTGAGACCACCGAGATCGTCACGGGACTGGATCCCGTCGACCCCGTCATAGTTGCTCACCGGTTCGCCGGTCCCGAGGAAGCTCCCCCGCAGGTCGGTACCGAGAGCGGCCGACGGGCCGATGACCCCGTCGTTGGGCCCGTCGCCGACCGGCTCGAGGATGGTGAAGCCACGCCCTCCCGGCGGTCCACCGTCGGCGTGGATGGCGACGGCCGCATCGGCGTGGGCGTCGTTGCCGATGGCGGCCCGTTGCGTGACACAGGGCCCGACACCGGTGTTTGAATTTCGGGTCAGCACCACCGTGGCGCCCTGGGCGCGCAGGTCGGCGGCGAGGTACCCGGCCACGTTGAAATTGAACTGCGCTTCGGTGTAGCCGCTGTCGGTGGCGGTTCCCGTGGTGTCACACGCTTCGGGCGCGCGCCCGTTGAACACGGGCATGTTGATGTAGGCAGGGTCACTCCCGTTCCCGCCGTTGTGCCCGGGATCGATGGCCACGACCTTGCCGGCGAGGGGAGCTCCCTCCACCATCCAGTACCCGGCCCCGCGGGGGAAGCGCACGACGCCGATGACCGGCTGGACGAGCTGGCTTCCGGCCGCCGACCCCTCGAAGGCGGCGTCGCCGAAAGCGAACACCCCGCCGTCGCTGGCCACGAGCCAGTACCCCCCGCCGTCGGGGGTGGCGGCCATCCCCACGATGGGGGCGACGAGTCGGGCCGCCCCGGTGGAGCCGTGGAAGGCGGCGTCGCCGAAAGCGAACACCCCGCCGTCGCTGGCCACGAGCCAGTACCCCCCGCCGTCGGGGGTGGCGGCCATCCCCACGATGGGGGCGACGAGTCGGGCCGCCCCGGTGGAGCCGTGGAAGGCGGCGTCGCCGAAAGCGAACACCCCGCCGTCGCTGGCCACGAGCCAGTACCCCCCGCCGTCGGGGGTGGCGGCCATCCCCACGATGGGGGCGACGAGTCGGGCCGCCCCGGTGGAGCCGTGGAAGGCGGCGTCGCCGAAAGCGAACACCCCGCCGTCGCTGGCCACGAGCCAGTACCCCCCGCCGTCGGGGGTGGCGGCCATCCCCACGATGGGGGCGACGAGTCGGGCCGCCCCGGTGGAGCCGTGGAAGGCGGCGTCGCCGAAGGCGAACACCCCGCCGTCGCTGGCCACGAGCCAGTACCCCCCGCCGTCGGGGGTGGCGGCCATTCCCACGATGGGGGCGACGACGGCGACGCCTTCGAGCGACCCGTGCCCTGCTGCCTGACCGAAGGGCAACACACCGCCGGCCGCCGGTCCGCCGGCGACCGATCCGCCATACGCCGGCCCCGCCGCCAGCACGGGGACGATGCCGGCGAGGAGGAGAGCCACGACCGAGACACCGAGGACCACCGCCACGCTGGCCACGAACCCGTGAACGCCGGAAGGTCGTGAGCCGTAGTCACGCGCTGACGGCGAACGACGGAGGGCGACGACCATGATCACCGAACGATCCACCGGCACGAGCGCGCCCCGCAGGGCACACCGTGACAGCGGGCGGGGGCGCCGGACCCTGGCTCTGATCTCACTGTCCGCTTTGGCGGCGGCGGCGGTCGTGGGCGCGGCCGGTATGGGAGTGGCGTCGGGCGCGACGCCGACGGTGCAGGTGGCGACCAACGCCACATTCGGCACCATCCTGACCAACGATTCCGGTCTGGCGCTCTACACCCTCGACACCGACCACAACGGTCAGAGTACGTGCCACGGGGCCTGCGCCGCGGCATGGCCGCCGGTGACGGTTCCCGCCGGGACCGTGCCCACCGGTGGACCCGGGGTGACCGGTACCGTCGGCAGTTCCAAGCAGTCGAACGGAACCTTTCAGGTCACCTACAACGGTGCGCCGCTGTACACGTTCGTGAGCGACACCACCCCCGGGCAGGTCACCGGCAACGGTGTGGCGGGATTCTCGGTCGTGATCGTGAGCATGGTGACGAGCACCACCACCACGACGGCACCGGCGAAAACACCCACGGGTAGTGCCACCCCCGGCGGTACGACGTCGCCCGGCGCCCCGTCGGCCGCACCGGCACCCACGGCCGCCTCGACGTCGCCGTCGGCGGGATCCACGGCGGGCGCGTCGTCGACCGCCCCGGGCAAGCTCGCCTTCACGGGGGCCGGACCGGGGCTGTGGTGGTTGCTCCTCTTGGGCCTCCTGCTGGTGGTGTCCGGCGCTGTCGTCGCACTCGGACCGGCCCGGACGTCCACGCGATCGACCCGGTGACGTGGTGTCGCGCCTGAGAGGGTGCCACCCTGAGAGCCATGCGGGTGACCGTCCATGTCCATCCCCGATCCACCCGTGAACGGCGGTCGTGGGACGGCACCCGTCTCGAGTTGTGGGTCCACTCTCCGCCGGTCGATGGTGCCGCCAACTCCGCCACCGTCGAAGGCGTCGCCCGGTGGCTCGGGATCCCGCGGCGCCGCGTGCACATGGTGTCGGGACACACGTCACGAACAAAGGTCCTCGAGATCGAGGGGATCGACTCTCTCCCCCCGCCCGACGTCGCCTGACGGCGCCACGGACCCGATGGGGCCTTACGGGCTGACGCCCTCCGGGAGGCCGTAGAACCGACGGGCGTTCCCGCCCGCCACGCGCGCCAACGACGCGTCGGTCACCCGGCCCTGGTTGTGTTCGAGGAGCTCGGACGTGGCGTGCGGCCATGCCCCGTCCCAGTGCGGATAGTCACTGGCGAACATGATGCAGTCGTCACCGAGCATCTCGACCACGTAGGGCAACGCTGCGCTCGTCGGGTTCGCACGTGACGACGATGTTCCCGGCGGCGACGTACTCGGCCGGAGGCTTGCACCATCCCCCGGGTATCCAGTCGCCGCGTGACTCGTAGTGCTCGCCCAGGCGCTCCATGAACCACGGCAACCACCCGACACCCGACTCCAGGAACGCCACCCGCAGAGCGGGGTGGCGGTCGAACACACCTCCGCTCACCAGCGCCGTCATGGCCGTCATCTGGTCGAAGGGAAAGCTGATGCAGTGGACCTGGATGTAGTTGGTGAAGCGGTCGACCCCGATCTTGGGCAGGTGGATGCCCGGCGCCCCGTGCACCCCCAGGGCCATGTCCATCTCCGCCGCCGCCGCGTAGAACCGGTCGAGGTCGGGGTGGTCGAGATTGCGGGTCTTCAGGCCCGGGGGAACCACCGTGCAGACGAGACCGAGCTCTTTGGCCTCGGCCATGACGCCGATGGCGTCGTCGCCGTGCTCGATGGGCACGACGGCGGCGGCGAACAGCCGGCCCTCGCCGCCGGAGCAGAACTCCGCCGCCCAGGAGTTGTACATCCGGGCGACGGCCGATCCGAGGGCCGGGTCCTCGATGGTGGGGACGCACAGCCCGAAGCTCGGGAACAGGACCATGGCGTCGATGCCGTCGACATCGGCGTTGGCCAGCACCCCGGCGGGCGACCCGGGATTCACGCCCTCGGCGTCGGTCATGCCCCTCTCCGGCGGGCACCCGGCCCCTGGTCCTTCGTACTGGGGATAGGGACGACCCTCCACGAGGACACCCAGGGCGGTGTCGGTCCGGATCCCTATCTGTTCGGGGAACCGCGTCATCAGCTCTCCGAAGAGCGACGGTGGCTCGATCATGTGCGCGTCAGCGTCGACCACCTCGACCCGTGCCACCGTCACGACTCCTTTCCGGCCGTGGCCACGTGTCCGGCACCGTCAACGTCTCGGGCACCGTCGTAGACGATGACGCTGCGCACAACCTCTCCGGCCTCCATGGCCCGGAAGGCGTCGTTGATGTCATCGAGCCGGATCCTCCGGCTCACCATTCCCTCGGCGTCGATGGCCCCCCGCGTCACCAGGTTCACCAGCGACGGGAAGTCCCGGTCGGGATCGGTCGAGCCGTAGACGCATCCCACCAGCGTCTTGGCCCCCACGAAGAGCTCGAAGGCGCTGAACGTGACCTGGTCGGAGGGCGATCCCGCCCCCACCAGCACGGCCGTGCCCCCGCGCCGCGCCGCCTCGAAGGCGAGACGGATGGTGGGTGCCCGGCCCACCACCTCGAAGGCGTAGTCCACGCCCCGTCCGTCCGTCCGGGCCTGGACGGCGGCCACGGCGTCCTCCTGGGACGAGTCGACGACGTCGGTGGCCCCCATGGACCGTGGCCGCGTCGAGCTTCGACTTCATGTGGTCCACGGCCACGATGGTCGAGGCCCCGGCCAGACGCGCCCCCTGGATCACCGACAGGCCCACGCCACCGCAACCGATGACGGCCACCGTCGAGCCCGGCTCGACACCGGCGGTGTGCCAGACGGCACCGATCCCGGTGGACAAGGCGCACCCGACGAGGGCGGCGAGCTCGAGGGGAGCGGCGCGGTCGACGGGGACGACCTGGCGCTCGGGGACGAGCGTCTCCTCGGCGAAGGTCGCCGTCCCGAGCCCGCGGATGAGCTTCGCCCCGCCCACCGATGCGTACGGGCCGCCCAGCGACTCCGCCATACCCGTGTTGCACAACATGGGCTGTCCGGCCAGGCACCAGAAGCACTGTCGGCACGGCGGCATCCATGTGAGCACGACGTGGTCGCCGACGGCCACCCGGGTCACCGCCGGACCCACCTCCACCACGACACCCGAACCCTCGTGGCCGAGCACCGTGGGGAACATGAAGGGGATGGTCCCGTTCTGGACCGAGAGGTCGGAGTGGCACACGCCACTGGCCGCCATCCGCACCCGCACGTCCCGGGGGCCCACCGGCTCGAGCGTGATCTCCTCGACCTCGAAGGGTGCCCCCACCTCGCGCAGCACCGCGGCGCGCACGGTGCCGGCCTGCGTCGGCGTCATGACGCCACCGCCACACCCGGGACCGTCACCGTGTCGGTGTCCCGACCGGACCGCAGCACGCTTCCGGGCAGAGCTCCCGTGAAGGCACCGGCCGAGACGATCTCGGTGCCGTTCACCAACACGTGCTCGATGCCTTCGGCCTCGGCGTAGAGGCGGCTGGCCCCGCCGGGCAGATCGGCGCGCGTGCGCTCGGGGAGCTGCCCGACCGTCGCCGGATCGAAGATGACGACGTCGGCCCACGTGCCCGGAGCCAACCGGCCCCGGTCACGCAGTCCGTACAGTCGGGCGGGAACCTCGGTGAGCTGGTGGACCGCCTCTTCCCAGGAGAGAAGGTGGCGCTTGCGCACCCCTTCGCCCAGAAGCGACGTGGAGTAGATGGCGCCGCACATGACGTCGAGATGGGCACCGGCGTCGGATCCCCCCACGACCGTCCGCGGGTCGCTGCCAGACGTCGGCCTTCAATTCCCAGTCCGCCTCGGACTCGGGGATGGGTGGGCGCAGTCCCGTCCGCAGCTCGTCGGCGATGACGATGTCGAGCAGGGCGTCGAACGGTTCCTGACCCCGTTCGGCGGCCACCTCGCCCACCGATCTGCCTTCGTAGGCCTTGTTCTGCGGCGCGAAGGTCTCGTCGATCAGCAGCATCTGCCAGTTGGCCAGGGCCCCGATGATGCCGGCCTCCTTGGACCGGGCCCCCTCGTCGAGGCGGCGACGTTCGTCGGGATCCGACAGCCGGGCGATGCGCTCGGTGGCGGGGACGGCGAACAGCTCGCGCCAACCGGGCAGCCCGTCGAGGATGGCCCCGTGCTCGAAGGAGAGTCGGATCTTCATGGTGTGGGGCAGGGTCAGCGCCACCACCGTCGCCCCGCGTGCGGCCGCCGCCGTCGACGCCGCCAACTGGTGCTCGAGGCCGGCCCGGTTCATGGCCGACACCCCGAGGACGTTCCAGTTGACGGGCCGGTTGGCCAGCAGGGAGAGCGTCGCCATCAGGTCCACTTCGTCGTCGGTGAATCCGTTCAGGCACCCGGGGACGATGATCTCGAGCGTGGTGCCGTCGTGCTCGCCGACGGCCGCGCACAACGTCTCGATCTCGGCCCGGGTGGCCGAACGCGACGGGACCGGCGATCCGTCGCCGTCGTTGTGGGTGTGGGCCTGCGAGGTGGAGAACCCGAGGGCACCCTCCTCGAGCGATCGGTGGAGCATGGCCACCATGGACGCCGTCTGCTCCGCCGTCGCCGTCGACCCGACGGCGGCGTCGCCCATGACGGAACGTCGCACGGCCGAGTGACCGACGAGGAAGCCGGCGTTCACCCCGATCCGTCCGTCGAGACGACCGAGCCACTCACCGAACGAGCTCCACGACCAGTCGAGCTGTTCCAGCGAGGACAGCGGCATCCCTTCCACCCGGGCCATCATCCGGGCCAGATAGTCGGCGTGTGCCGGTCCCGACGGCGCCAGTGAGAAGCCGCAGTTGCCGCCGATCACGGTGGTGACGCCGTGCAGCGGCGATGGGCTGGCCGACGGGTCCCACGTCAGCTGGGCGTCGTAGTGGGTGTGGAGATCGACGAATCCGGGGGCCACGCAGAGGCCGTCGGCCTCGATCACGGTTCCGGCGGTGTCGTCGGTGTCGCCCACGGCCACCACCCGTCCGCCCTCGACGCCGACGTCGGTGCGGCGGCCGGGCGCCCCGGTACCGTCGAACACGGTGCCGCCGCGGATCAGAAGATCGAGCATGTGGTCTCCTCCAGATGGACACCGGCCAGAGGTGCCGGCGTGGAACGGGTCTCGGGGTCTCAGGTCACGGGGTCCCTAGGACGCCGGGAAACGCAGGACCGTACGCGGACGGGTGAAGGCCCGCATGCCTTCGGGGCCGAGCTCGACGCCGTAGCCCGACTGCTTCCAGCCCCCGAAGGGTGCCCGGTGGTCCATGGCCGAAGTCCCGTGGGCGTTCACGAAGACCGTGCCCGCCTGCAGGCGACCGACCATGTCATCGGCCACGGCGTCATCGGCCGTCCAGATCGACGCGCACAATCCGAAGGGCGTGGCGTTGGCCCGCACCACGACCTCGTCGAGCGTCCGGTAGCCGAGGACGGGCAGCGCCGGCGCGAACTGCTCGTCGCACACGATGGACGCGTCGTCGTCGGCGCCCTCCACGATGGCCGGCGAAACCAGGTAGCCGCCGGCGCCGGCGTCTTCCTCACGCACCCGCGCCGGGCGGTGCACCCGGGCTCCGGACGCTTCGGCCTGGGTCAACATGGCCTCCACCCGGTCGCGCGCCGCGGGTCGGTGGACCGGGCCCATGGTGACCTCGTCGGCCAGGCCGTCACCCACCACTTCGGTGGCGACGCGGGCCACGAGGGCCTCGACCACGGCGTCGACCTTGTCCTCGGGGACGTAGAGCCGCTTGATGGCCATGCAGACCTGTCCGCTCGTGATGAAGGCGGCCTCCACGATCTTGGCCACGAGGGCGTCGTCGATCTCGACGTCGGGGGCGAGGATGGCCGGATCGTTGCCGCCGAGCTCGAGCACGACCGGGGTCAGCGCCCCAGCGGCGCCGGCCATGACGGCTCGGCCGGTGGGCACCCCACCGGTGAACGACACCATGTCCACGTCGGGATGGGCCACGAGGGCCTCGCCGAGCTCGGGACCGGGACCGTTGACGGCGTTCACGACCCCGGGCGGGAGGGCGTCGGCCATGGCGGCGGCCACCGCCAGCACGGCACCGGGGCACGTGGGGGGCGCTTTCACCACCACCGTGTTCCCGGTAAGCAGCGCCGGCAGCAGCTTGTTGCCGAGAACCGACACGGGCCAGTTGAAGGGCAGGACGGCGGCCACCACCCCGTAGGGGACGTACTCCACCGTCGTCTGGCGCCCGCCGCCGCTCGTGAGCGAGCGCGCCTCGAGGGCGGAGGCGGCCAAGGGGGCGAAGGCGCCGGCCATCCCGCCGATGGTTCCGGCGTCGAACTGGGCTTCCCACAGCACCTTCCCATGCTCGCGGGTGAGCAACCGGGCCAGGTCCGACGCGCCCACCACGGCGCCGGCAGCGGCGGCCGCCTTGCCCACGAGCTCGCTCCGCTCGGCGTGAGACAACGCCGCCCATCCCGGCGCGGCGCGGCGCGCTGCGGCCACGGCCCGGTCGACCTGGGCGGTCGAGGCCGACGGACCGTCGAGGACCACCTCGGCCGGGCGCACCGGATTGGTGACCGGATAGGTCCCCGCCTCTCCCGGCACCACCTCGCCGTCGATGACCAGCCCGATGCTCGCACCCATGGCGTCCCCTCCTCCGGCGCCGTGTCCACGGCGCCGTTTCCACGGCCCCCCGTCGGAGAACGCCGTTCTCCGACGGATGATAGTTTCCCTTCCCGATGACAGCAGGGGCGGGGCAAAGGACACGAGCGCTCGCCGCACCCCCTGCCCCGTCCTCCCGCCGGGGCGCACCGCGGCCGACGGTGGCGCACGATCTCGTCGAAGCGGCGCGGGCCCTCATGTGGGAGACGGGCGCCCCCGTGTTCACCGTCACCCAGGTGGTGGCGGCCACGGGGACCTCTCTCAAGAGCTTCTACCGATGCTTCGAATCGAAAGACGAACTCCTCGTGGCTCTGTTCGAGGACGACGCCCGCCACGGCGCCGAGGCTCTGGCCGGCGCCGTCGACCGTTACGACGATCCCGTGGACCGGGTCCGCTGCGCCGTCGAGGGGCTTTTTGGTTTCATCACCGTCGACGGGCGGCTCCCCTACGCCGCCGCCCTGGTCCGCGAGCACCTGCGTCTGTCCGAATCGCGACCCGACGAGCTGCGCGCCGTGCTCCAGCCCTTCGTGGAGATCTTCCGCGCCGAGCTCGATGCCGCCGGCCGCAGCGGGGCGCTGCGGGTGGAGGACGCCGGGCGCACGGCCAGGACGTTGTTCCATCTGGTGGTGTCGCACCTCCACGCCCTCATCTGCCACCAGATCGAGGACTCCCCGACCGACGTGGCCGACGACCTGTGGGCGTTCTGCGCCGCGGCCCTGCGGCCGTGACGGCGACGCAGGGCTCCTCTGGGGACGGGGCCACTCCCGTGACCGTGCTCCTGCCCGATCCGGAGCCGCGCCCCATCGAGGTGCCGGTCATCTCGGTGGACGACCATCTCATCGAGCCGGACGATCTCTTCGTGGGCCGCGTCCCGACCTCTCTCGCCGATCGCGTCCCCCGGGTCATCGAGAACGACGACGGGGTTCAGTACTGGCACTTCGAGGACCGGACGTACCCCAACATCGGCCTCAACGCGGTGGCGGGCCGGGCCCGGGAGACCTGGAGCATGGATCCCTCGCGCTTCGACGAGATGCGGCCGGGGTGTTTCGACATCCACGCCCGGATCGCCGACATGGACATCAACGGCATCTGGGCGTCGCTCTGCTTCCCGTCACTGGTGGCCGGGTTCTGCGGCGCCGTGTTCTCGCGGGCGGAGGATCCCGAGCTCGGACTGGCCTGCATGCGCGCCTGGAACGACTGGCACCTCGAGGTGTGGGCCGGGACGTACCCCGAGCGGATCATCGCCCTGCAGCTGCCGTGGTTGGCCGACATCGCCATCGCCACCGCCGAGGTCCGGCGCAACGCCGAGCGGGGGTTCAAGGCGGTGAGCTTCCCCGAATTCCCCGCCGCCCTGGGCTTCCCGTCGATCTTCTCGGGCGCAGTGGGACCCCTTCTTCGCCGCCTGTGAGGAAACCTAGACAGTGGTGTGCCTGCACACCGGCGCCTCGTCGTGGGCGCCGTTGCCGTCGCCCGCACCCCCTTTCGAGCTCCTGCCCGACGCTCTTTCCCGTGAACGCCCTCATCGCGGCGGCGGAATGGTTGTGGTCGGGAGTGCCGCTTGCGCTTCCCCCACCTCTCGGTGGCCATGTCCGAAGGGGGCATCGGGTGGGTGCCGATGCTGATCGACCGCGTCGACTACGTCCTCGAGCCACTCGGCCTCGGGGACCGAGTCCTCCGCCTGGCCGTCCGATCTCCTGCCCAGCGACGTCCTGCGGCGCAACTTCTGGTTCTGCACCATCGACGACCCGTCGGTCATCGACGTGCGCCACCGGATCGGTGTCGACCACATCATGCTGGAGAGCGACTATCCGCACGCCGACTCGACCTGGCCCGACACCCAGGCTCGTGCTCGACAAGACGCTCGGGCATCTCCCCGCCGACGAGCTGCGGAAGATCGCCTGCGAGAATGCCGCCGGGTTGTTCCGCCATCCGCTCCCCGACGCCGACGACTGGCGGGCATGACGGCCACACCGGGTCGGCCGGAGACGCCGGCCACCGGGCGGACGCCGAAGACGACCGGTACGACGGGCGCCGGCAGACCCGGAGGCGCGGTGGTGGACGCCGACGGGCACGTCGTCGAGCCACGCGCCGCGTGGGACGCCGTGCCCGAGGCCTACCGGCCCCGCATCGACGCCGACGCCCACGGCTTCGAGCACGTGGTGGTGGGCGACACCGAGATCCTGGCCGTGGCCCTCGGGACCTTGGCCACGCCGGGCGCCCGCTTCAGCCAACCCCGAGACATCCGTCCCCTCGAGGATGCCTGGCCCGGGGGATCGGACCCGAGGGCCCGCCTGGCCGACATGGACAGCGAGGGTATCGACCGGGCCGTGCTCTACCCGTCGGTGGGGCTCTACTTCTGGGCCCTCGACGATCCCGTCGCCGCGCTTGCCATCGCCCGCGCCTACAACGACTGGCTGGCGTCGTACTGCGCGGCCGACCCGCACCGCCTGTTCGGTGCGGCGATGGTGCCGGTCCAGGACCCCGCCGCCGCCGCCGGCGAACTGCGGCGGGCCCACGACGAGCTCGGCTTCCCGGCCGCCTTCGTCCGTCCCAATCCGTGTCGGGGACGCTCCCTGTCGGACCCGGCCTACGAGCCGATCTGGGAGGCGGCCGAGGAGGTCGACATGACCATCGGCATCCACGAAGGGAGCTCGATCATCGTCCCCACCCTCGGCAGCGACCGCCCGTTCAACCCACTGGTCCTGCACGCGGTGTCGCACGCCTTCGAGGAGATGCTCGCCTGCGCGCAGCTGATCGCCTTCGGGGTCCTCGAACGCCACCCGAGTCTGCGCGTCGTGTTCCTGGAGTCGAGCGGGGGCTGGGTGCCGTTCTGGATGGAGAGGCTCGACGAGCAGGCCGAGAGCTTCGGCGGCTTCTGTCCGCAGATGCGCCTGGCCCCGAGCGAGTACTTCGCCCGCCAGTGCTGGATCAGCTACGAGATCGACGAGTCGACCCTTCCCGCCCTCGTCCCCTTCATCGGGCGACGAGCGGATCGTCTGGGGATCCGACTACCCCCATCACGACGCCACCTTCCCCGGGGCGGTGACGACCCTGCGGCGCACGCTGGCACCCCTCGACGACGCCACCCGGGCCCGCATCCTCGGTGAGAACGCGGTCGAGCTCTACCGGCTGCCCCCGTGGCCGGTGACACCCGACGCGACGACCTGAGACGACGGGCGGAGATGGCGGGCGGAACGCTTCTGGGGGGCATCGTGGCTGAGGCGGCCGCCCGCTTCGGCGACACCGCCGTGTACGTGACCCCCGACGGTGGCACCCTCTCGTACGCCGAGCTCGACCGCCTGTCGGACGCCGTCGCCGCCGGCCTGGCCGGACGCGGCGTCGGGGTCGGCGACCTGATCGGACTGCTCCTGCCGTCGGGTGCCCCCTACGCCGTGGCCTACGTGGCGGCGGCCAAGATCGGAGCCGTCACCGCCGGGGTGAACGACCGGCTGTCGCCACCCGAGAGACGGCGCTGCCTCGAGATCGCCCGGCCGCGTCTGGTGATCGCCTCGCAGGAGTTGGCCGCCACCACCGACCTGGGTCCCCGTCACCGACATGGGCGAGATCATCGAGGTCGACCCCACCACGCCACCGACGGACGCGCGCTCGACGTGCTGCGGACCTCGGGCACCACGGCACCGGAGCTTCGAGCCGACCCCGACCGGGCCGTGGCCGTGGTCTTCACCTCGGGGACGACGGGTGAACCGAAGGGTGCGGTGTTCTGTGACCGCCAGCTCGACGCCATCGGCGAGGTGGACGGGGGACGGCGCTGGGGCGGGGGCGGCCGGGGGTTGTCGTCCACCTCGTTCGCCCATCTCGGGTACATGACGAAGCTGCCCCAGGTGCTGCGCGGCGGCGGGACGACGTTCCTCATGGACCGCTGGTCGGCGGGCGACGCGCTCGAGATGGTGGCCCGGCACCGCTCACGTCCCTCGGCGGCATCCCCACCCAGGTGGCCCTCATGCTCAGTCACGACCGGTTCGAGGCCACCGACACCTCGCGGTCCGGATGATCGCCCTGGGCGGGGGACCGGCGACGGCGTCGCTGGTGCGCGAGGCGCGCCGGCGCTTCGGGGTCCCGGTGGTCGTCCGCTACACCTGCACCGAGGCCGGCGTGGGAGTGGGCACGGGGCCCGACGATCCCCCCGAGGACGCCGAGGAGTCCGTGGGCCGCGCCCGCGCCGGCGTGGAGCTCACCATCCGCGACGACGACCGACCGGCCCCTTCCGGTGGGTGAGACAGGGCAGGTCTGCCTGGCGTCGGCGGCGGTGATGGCCCGCTACCACCGCGACCCCGAGGCCACGGCGGCGGTCTTCACCGCCGACGGCGCCGTCCGGACCGGTGACCTCGGCCACCTCGACGACCGGGGCCGGCTCCACCTGTCGGGACGGAGCAAGGAGATGTACGTCCGCGGCGGCTACAACGTCTTCCCGTTGGAGGTCGAAGATGTCCTGTCCGACCATCCCGGGGTCGCCCATGTGGCCGTCGCACCGCGGGTCGATCCGGTCATGGGGGAGATCGGGGTGGCCGTCGTCGTGGCCCGCTCCGGCGCCGCCGTCCCCACCCTGGAGTCGCTGCGGGACCACGCCCGCAGCCGGTTGGCCGCCCACAAACTCCCCGAGGCCATCGTCCTCACCGACGAGCTGCCGCGGACGGCCATGGAGAAGATCGACCGCCGCGTCCTGGCCGAGATGGTGGCGTCCCCCGCATCGTGAGACTCCCGGGATCACTGTCGACGCCGCGGCTGACCCTGCGTCGGTGGCAGCTCGACGACATCGCCGTGCTCTCGTCGGCCGTCGTGGCGAGTCTCGACCACCTCCGCCCGTGGATGAGCTGGGCCGCCGCCGAGCCTCTCTCGCCCGAGGCCCGCGCCGAGGTGGTGCGGACCTTCGAGCGGAGCTGGGAATCAGGGGCCGAGGTCGTCTACGGGGCCTTCCTCCGCGACACCGTCCCCCCCGACGCCGTCGTCGTCGGCGGCTGCGGCCTTGTCGATCGTGCGGAAGGGTCCGCGCTGGCGATCGGTTACTGGGTGCACGTCGACCATCTCCGACACGGCTTTGCCACCGAGATGGCGTCAGCCCTGACCGACGCCGCCTTCGGAGTCGACGGCGTCGAGCGCGTCGAGATCCATCACGATCGGGCCAACGTGAGAAGCCGTGCCGTCCCCGCCCGCCTGGGCTTCACTTTCGAGGTCGAACACCCCGACGACCCGGTGGCCCCGGCCGAGGAGGGGACCGACTGCACCTGGGTCGTGCTGCGGCCCGACTGGGTCAACCGTCAGGATCGGCGGCGATGAGGATGTCGTCGGGGCCGCCGCTGTCGAGGACGGCGTCGACGATGGCGGTGGCCATCTCGGTGGCCTGGAGGACCCCGTAGCGCATCATCTCGCCGTCGGCCCAGGCGCCGAAGGCCGCCGCGGCCGTCTCGGCGTCCCATCCGTCGGCGAACGCCGTCATCGTGGGGCCGACGGCCACGCAGATCACCCGCAGCCCCGGTTCCTCGTGGCGCAGACCCTTGGCCATCTCGGCCAGCGCCGCCTTGGTCGATCCGTAGACGGTCAGCCACGGCCAGGGATGGTCCCCCATGGTGGTGGTGGTCACCACCACCACCGGGTCGGTGGCCCGTCGGAGATGCCCGAGCGAGTGCGCCACGACCGTCGCCGCCCCCACCAGGTTGGTGGCCAGCAGCTGGTGCCACTGCTCGGCGGTGGCGTCGGCCACCCGCACCAGGGGCGAGGCGCCCGACATGTACACGACCACGTCGATCCCGCCCAGGAACTCCGCGGCGGCGTCGACCAGGGAACGGCAATCGTCGGTCACCGTCACATCGCAGCGCCAGGCGCGTGCTTCGCCCCCGGCCTGACGGATCTCGTCGGCCGCCTGCTCCACCAGCTCGATGCGGCGGGCGGCGAGGGCCACGCGCCCGCCGGCGGCCCCGGCGGCGAGGGCCACGGCCCGGCCGATACCCGACGAGGCCCCCACCACCAACACCCGACGCCCCTCGAGGCCCGTGCCCGGTTCCATGCGGAGGCCGAGCGTACCGGTGCGAGCCTGACGGCGCCGTCAGGTTCGGTGCCGGTGACGTACCATCACCGGGTGACCGCCAATGGCCCCCCCTTCCGTCTCCTGCCGCGCCTCGACGACACCCACCGCTTCTTCTGGACGTCCGGAGAGGACGGGAAGCTGCGCTTCCTGCGCTGCGGGGTGTGCCGGCACTACGTCCACCCCCCCACCCCGCGGTGCCCCTACTGCCTGGCCGACGCCCTGTCCCCCGAGGCGGTGAGCGGCCGGGGCGTCGTCCACTCCTTCACCGTCAACTGCCAGCAGTGGGTACCGGACGCCGAGCCCTACATCATCGGGCTCGTCACCATCGCCGAGCAGGACGATGTCCGGCTCACCACCAACATCATCGACACCGACGCGGACGACATGGCCGTCGGCATGGACGTGGCGGTGACGTTCGAACACCTCGACGACGTCTGGTTACCTCTCTTCCGACCGGCCCCACCCGAAACGGCTGCCTCGTGAAGGCCGACCAGCTCCTCGAGCGGCGGGCGGTCGTCTCCGGCATCGGGCAGTCGGCCGTGGGCCGGCGTCTCGGCCGCTCCGAGCTCGACCTCACGGTGGAGGCCGCCCTCGCCGCCATCGAGGACGCCGGTCTGACCCGCGACGACATCGACGGCCTCTCCACCTACCCGGGGATGGGCATGGGTCCGGGCGGGTTCGCCGGACCGTCGGGGCCTGACGTCCAGGACGCGCTGCGCCTCAAGCTCAACTGGCACGACGGCGGGGGCGAGGGCCCGGGACAGATCAGGGCTGTCTTCGCCGCCTGCCTGGCCGTCGCCGCCGGACTGGCGCGCCACGTCCTCGTCTACCGCACGGTGACCGAGTCCACCGCCCAGGGCCGCGGCGGGCGTCAGGCCCTCGGTTCGCCCGGGATGGGCGCCATGACCGGTCCCGGCGGGGGCCCGCCCCGGATGATGGGATTCATGCAGTGGACGATCCCCTTCGGGGCCGTCTCGGCCGGGAACTGGCTGGCCCAGGTGGCCCGGCGGCGGATGCACGAATTCGGGCTCACCCGTGAGCAGCTGGCCCAGATCGCCCTGAACGGCCGTCGCAACGCGTCGCTCAACCCCAAGGCGATCTTCCGCGACCCGCTGACCATGGAGGACTACCTGGGGGCGCGGATGATCTCGACACCGCTGTGCCTGTTCGACTGCGACGTCCCCTGCGACGGATCGACGGCCGTGATCGTCTCCCACGTCGACTACGCGCCCGACGCGCCCCGGTCCGTCGCCCACGTGAACGCCATCGGCACGGCCCTGCGGGGCCGTCCGAGCTGGGACCAGTTCGACGACATGACGACGATGGCGGCGCGCGACGCGGCGGCCAGCATGTGGGAGCGCACCGACCTGACCCCGGCCGACGTCGACGTGGCCGAGCTCTACGACGGCTTCAGCATCCTCACCATGGTCTGGCTCGAGGAGCTCGGCTTCTGCAAGAAAGGCGAAAGCGGCCCGTTCGTCGAAGGTGGATCGCGCATCGCGCTGGACGGTCAGATCCCTCTCAACACGAGCGGCGGCCAGCTCTCGGCCGGGCGGCTCCACGGATTCGGATTCCTCCACGAGGCGTGCCTGCAGCTGCGCGGCGAGGCGGGCGACCGCCAAGTGGCCGGCCCTCCCGAGGTGGCGGTGGTGGCCAACGGGGGCGGTCCCATCGCCGGGAGCATGCTTCTCACGCGGGGCCAGGCCTAGAACAGGCCCGGCCCGCGCACTACTGAGGGGCCGCCCCGGACGACACCGCGATGAGCCCTGTCGACGCCCGTCCCGGCTCGGCAGCGCCGGCCCTGGCGAGAGGCTGCCTGTGGGGCTAATTTCGCCGGACGTGCAGGTCAGGGTGCTCCAGGCAACGAGCGTCAAGGGGCCCCACCACTTCACGCTGCGACTGCTCGATGCCGCCACATCGCGCCCCCTCGGCCACCGCCAGGTGGACTTCGACGGAACGGCCCGCGAGTTCGCGGCGCTGCGCGACCTGTCCGAGAAATGGAAGGTGCTCGAACGCCAGAAGCCCAACGACTGGCTCGACGTCGAAACCGCGCTGGTCCAGAAGGTGGGCACCTGGACCAAAGAGAACATTCTCGGGGACCTCGCCGGCAAGCTCGCGGCTCGGGCACCGGCCATGGTGTGGATCGACGCGATGGACCCGGACGTCAGGTGGCTGAGGGAAGTGCCCCTTGGGATCGCCATCACTGCCAAAGGCTCATTGGCGCGGCAACGAGTGGCTTTCGTCGTCAAGGTCGAACCGCCTGAGGACGCCGCCCTCCATCCAGTCGACGGAGAGCGGCTCCGAGTCCTGGCCGTCTTTTCGGCGCCAACCAATCAGCAGGCGCTCAACCTGCGCCACGAGCGTCATCTGATGGCCGAGATCGCCCGCGAGCTCATCCGCCGGGGCAAAGCCATCGACCTCAAGGTCCTCCAGTACGGAGCGACCTTGAATTCCCTGAAAACTGCGCTCGACGACGCAGAGGGCTGGGACATCGTCCATCTCTCGGGCCACGGCACGGTGGGATTGCTCCTCCTCGAAGACGAAAACGGGCAGAGCGTCTCGGTGCAATCGGACGACCTGGTTCAATGGTTGATGGGTGCAGGCGACCGCCTGAAGCTGGTCACCCTGACGGCGTGTTCCTCAGCCGCCGTCACCGCCAGACCGTGGCTCGAATCGATGGGTATCCCGACGGTCCACCCACCCCCGCCGGCTGACATCGGGCGTGACGTCCACGGGCTGGCAGTGGACATCGCCGAAGCGGTCGGATGCACAGTCGTCGCCATGCGCTACCCGGTCAGGGACGGATTCGCGATCGACTTCACCCGCGGTCTCTACAGCAGGATGTGGGTGAACGGACATACCGCCGTGGGAGCGATGGGCCTGGCGACAGGCGATGCCGCCCTCGAAGCGCCCACGCATTGGTCTCCGGCCCGCTCTGCGTTCACACCCGCCGCCTTCGGGAACCTGTCACTGGCGAGCGCCCGCTTGGGTCCACCTGACCGGGCAGGACCCCCGCCGAACTTGACTCCCAGGATGGCAAACTTCCTCGCCGAACCCAAACGTTTCGTTGGTCGCGTCGACGTGCTCGCCGCCGCCAACAAGGAGATGACGTACGGAAGTGGCACGAGTGCCGTGATCCTGCACGGGATCGCCGGCGTGGGCAAGACACAATGTGCCCTCGAGATCGCATATGGCCGTCAGGACGATTTCGCGATCCTGCAATGGTTTCAGTTCGTGTCGACGGATCACGGTCCAGAGCTGGCATTCGATCGTTTCGCCGACGGGCTGCTGCCCGCGCTCAAGTGGGCACCCTCGGTGGGTCGCAACGAGAACGCCCAGTGGCTCGCCGAACTGACCGAGACGATGGAGCAGAACGGGATCCTGCTGGTCCTCGATGGTCTGGATGTTCTGCTGACCGACGACGGTGGATGGCTCGATCCCAGGTGGGCTCCGTTGTTCGACGCCCTCTGCAACCACGAGGGGAGCGGGCGTCTCCTCGTCACGTCGCGTCGACTCCCCTCCCACCTCCTCGAAGGGGTCAAGACGATCCCGGTACCGAGGCTCAACCGAAACGACGCCCTCCTCCTGGTCCGCCAACTTCCCCACCTCTCACCCATGCTCGACGGACCGAAGAGCGACCCAAGCCTGGCCGAGGTCCTGGGCGCCACCCGCGGCCACCCGGCGTTGCTCGAGCTGGCTGACGCCTGTGTCGGTGACCCCGGGCTACTGAAGTCCATGCTGGATCGAGCCAGGAATGACTGGCCCGACCCGGGCACCTTCTTGACGCAAGAGACGGTTGACCGCGACACGGACGGGCCAGACCGGACATTCGAATCGTTCTACGACACCTGGGGACACGAGAAGAAGACTCTCGCCTCCCGGGTGCAGGTCGACGCACTTCCTGAGCCCACACCCGAGGCGGCGGAGGAGTTCCGCCGCGGTGAGGCTTTGCGCGACGAGGGCAAGACCCAAGAGGCCGAACAGGCGTACCGCAGTGCGACCGAGCACGGAGACCCCGAAGCGGCGTTCCGCCTGGGAGATCTGCTCTGGACAGAGGGGCGCCCCGACGACGCCAAGGTGGCGTTCGAGCAGGCGGCTCGGGCGGGATTCGGGCCGGCCAAGGTCCAGTTGGGCTGGCTCGTGCTCAATGAGGACGGGGATCGCTCCGAGGCGGCGTCCTGGTGGCGTGCGGCGGCGGAACAGGGGCATACGGAAGCCGCGTATCAGCTCGCCGAGCTCCTGTGGTCAGAGGGCAAGCCCGACGACGCAATGACCTTCTTCACCCAGGCGGCCGAGTCCGGGCACGTCCAGGCCGCGTACCAATTGGGATGGCTCCTAAAGAACGAGAAGGCGGACGAGCCAGGGGCCTTGTACTGGTGGAAGCGTGCCGCGACTCCCGGACACGTCGATGCGGCGTTCCAAGTCGGTGAGCTCCTCCGCAAACAGCAGAACAACGTCGAGGCCAAGACCTGGTACCAAATCGCCCATGGAGCCGGACATCAATTCTCGGCCTATCAGCTCGGCGAAATGCTGTACCAAGAGAACAGCAACGAGGCACTCGAGTGGATGCACCGCGCCGTCATCGGGGGGGTACAGGGGGCCGACACCGCGCTACAGCGCATGCAGGCTGGCGGATAACGAGCCGTGGCGGACGAGGAAGAATATTTCATCACGACGAAGCCCGATAAGTTCATCGATCATCTGGCTCCTGGCGATGTCATCCTCTTCGACTCCATCTCCCTGATCAGTGCCCTGATCAAGTTCGCCGAAGCCAGGCCGACGAACCATTCCGGTCTCTATCTCGGCGACGGTGAATTCGCCCACGTCGAAGGGGAGTCTGAGGAACACCCCGCAGCCGCCCGCCAAGCGAGCTTGCACCAGCTCCTCTCCACTCCCTACGACACGACCGTCACGGCATTGCGCCATGTCGACGTCGCGGCGGGAGCGGACGCGGAGAACGTCGTTGCTCGAGCCCGCCGCTATGTCGACGAGGGAGACACCACTTACGCCTACCTGAGCCTCCTCGCGCTCACGGCCCCCGGGTTGTTGCGGAGTTACGACTTGTACATGAGTCAAGGCAAGGCGGTAGCGCGACACATCCGTTCGAAGGTCGAGACTCTCTCCGACGCAATCGTGACCATTTTCGATCCCGAGATCGATGGCGCCCACCAAGGTCTGCAGAGCGGAAAGAAGTCTCTGACATGTTCGGAGTTCGTGTTCCGGTCATTCTTAGAGGCAGACCCACCCATGCCGATCAGCCTGCCCGATCCCCTCTTTTCCTTGGCACCGGTGGAAGCACCCGATCCGGGAGCCGGCGCCGGCGCCGGTGCTCTGGCGGCAGGTCATGACCGCGACGCCGAGCCCAGCACGTTCATCGTGGAGTTCCACGAGAGCATCGCCTCGGCATTGGCCGACGACGGCGACGGCGACGAGACGGGTCCCGTTGACCTGAACGATGACGACGCGTTCTGGAACATCTTCGCCGACCGGGACGCGGGCGGGGGCGGGCCGGTCGCCAATCCCCCGTGGCTCCTATCCGACCGGATGATCGTCCCGTCCGGGGTCACCTTCGCCGGGGCCCTCGACCTGGGCCCGGTGTTCGGCGACCGTGGCCTCGGGGGAGCCCACACACGGCGGCAAATGGCGGGCGCCGCCCTCCGTGTCGCCTGGAACCTGGTGGCGCACAACGGCGAACTCGACAAATACGGCACGTTCAGACCGGGCGCCATCGAAGCCGAGAAGGTGCTGCCCGACACGGTCACGCCCAAGGATCTGTGGTCCTCGACATCGCTGACCACGGTGGCGCAGCTCCATCGCCTGCCCCGCCACGTCGCGGGCCTCGACATGCCCCACCATCACTAGGACGTCCTCAGCCGCGCCCCATCGCCCGGTTCAGGCGGCCGAGGGCGCCGGCGAGGCCGAGCCCTTCGAGTTCGGACACGAGGGACTCCCACCACCATTGCTCGGAACGACCCGAGGCCCGGTCCACGATGAGCCAGTCAACCCTGGTGCACAGCTCCCACGGCCGCGCACCGAGTCGCTCGCACACGGCGACGGCGGCGGCGAAGTGCTCGCCGGCCCGATCCACGTCCCCCCGAGCCGCGCTCGAGGAGCCCGAGGCACCGGTCGATCGGGCCGAACTCGCTGCTGAGCGTCCCGACCACGGCGATCTGCCCGGCGTAGGGCTCGAGCAACCCGGTCACCCGGGAGACGGTCGGCTCGTCCCCACCCACCCAGCCCACGAGCTCCGCCGCCAGGCACACCGACGTCAGCCAGAGCACCTCGGGCGCATCCGCCAGCACGCCCATCCCCCGTTGAAGGGCGGCGCGGGCAGCGTCGTGATCGTGATCGGCGGCGGCGGCCAGGCCGGCGCCGAACGTCCATGCCGAGATGTCGGGCGTCCTCTCGGCGAATTCCTCCAGCGGAGTCCGCAGTGTCTCGAGGCCACCGCGGTGAAAGGCGTTGAGGAAGGTCACGGCCCCGATGGCGGCGCCCGTGTCCATGATCCCGTGGCGCTCCCCGATACTTGCCGCCGCGCTGACGTGCTCGTCGGCGATCTCGAATTCGCCTCGCAATCGGGCACAGCTGGCCGCCGCCAGCTCGAACGTCCACAGAGCGCGGGGCGCGGTAGCGCGCGCATGTCTGGCGCAGCAGGTCGAGGGACCGCTCGGTGCCGTCGCCGTCAGCCTCCACCACGGCATCGATGAGGCAGGCCAAGTGGGCCTCGAAGAGCCACTTGTCGTCACCGAGCCCTTCGGCCAGCGTGCGGAGCTCGTCGGACCATTGCCGTCGAGTCGGCAGCTGGCGCGTCCGGGCCAGGACATGTCGGGCGCGGTAGGCGGCAGCCAGGGCGTGGGGATCCCCCAAGGTGGTGGCGGCGTCGACGACTTCGAAGACGAGCTCGGGTGTGAGGGCCCGTCGAGCGGGCATGGCGGCCTCGGTCAGCCACTCACTGGCCACCAGCAACCTCAGTGGCGACCACGCAGGACCGATCTTGTCCAGAGCCTCGGTGAGCAGTGACCAGCGCAGGTCGGAGGAGCTCATGAAGGTGTGCCCGTGCGGGTCGGTTCCGAGTGCAATCTGGGCGAGTCGCTCGTTCTCGCCGGCCGAGCGGGCGAGATCGGCGGCCGAGCGCCACGCCTCTTCGGCCTCCTCGGGGTGCCCCGATAACGACTGGGCCCGTCCCAGACGTAACAGCAGGTCGGCGCGGACGCCGGTGGGCATTGCGCCGGCCGGACCGGCCAGGGCGTCGGCACACAGAGAGCGGGCGATCTCGAACTCGAGTGACGCCAGCGCGGCGTCGGCCCCGCTCAGGGCGAGCGCCACGGCGGTCTCGGCCGTGATGCCGCCATAGGCCACCAGGCCATGGCGGGCGGCCTCGATGTCGGCGCCCCGCGTCGCCAGGATTTCGGCCACCTTTCCGTGCAGGCGGATCTGACGGTTGGCCGATACCGCACCGACCACCACGTCGCGGATGAGGCCGTGGTCGAAGGCATAGCTGTCGAACTGCCCGGTTTCGACGATGATCCCTGTCTCGAGACCCTCCTCGAGGAGTTCGGCCACCTCAGCCGGCGGGCGCCCGATCACCGCCGCGATGATGCCGACGTCGAATTCCATACCGATCACGGCGGCCACTTCGACCAGACGTCGGATGTCGGGCGACATCTGTTGTAGGCGGTGCTCTATCACCCCCTGCACGAGGCGACTGACCGACGTCTGCAGTACGCCGATGCCGGCGCCCGGGTCACCCCCGGCGCCTCCGGCGGCCAGGACCTCCCGGACGAGGAGTGCGATGCCTCCGGTCTGTTCCCCCAGCCGGGCGGCGAGTGACTCCGCCTCCGGTCCGGGGGCGGGTCCTTCCAGACGGCCGACCAGCACGGCCAGGTCGGCGGCCGACAACCGGCCGACCTCCATCGAGACCGTTCCCTCACGACGAAGGAGCTCGAGGAGCGGGTCGTCGACGTGCGGCCGACGCTCGCCGACGTCTGTGCGACACGCCATGACGACCACCATGGGACGCGACCAGGTCCGGTCGAGCATCGCCTGCACGAAGGCCATCGACGCGTCCCCGAGTCGGTGGGCGTCGTCGAAGAAGACGACGAGCGGCTCGCCTTGTCCGGCAATGGCGAGGAGCTGCAGTACCGCCTCGAACAGCCTCGTCCGAGCCAAGGCCGGGTCCTCGACCCCGGCCGACGGTCGGGGGGCGAGATCGGAGAGCAGCCAGGCGAGATCGGCGCGCAGGTGTCCCACACGCTCGAGGGTCGTGGCGCCACAGATGTCGAGGACGCTGTGCACCATCTGGGCAAGCGCTCCGTAGGGCAGCAATTCCTCGCGCTCGGCCGAGCCGGCGGCAACGAGAACGCCGTCCGCCGACGCCCGGCGCCCGAACTCGGCCAGGAGGCGGCTCTTGCCGCACCCGGCCTCCCCCATGACGAGCACCAGGCGGGGCCGACCGCCGGGCTGCGCGCCGTGAACGACGGCGGCAAGGCGCTCGAGGTGCGAGTCCCGGCCGACGAGGGGCAGGAGGCCCGACGAGTTGTGGAGGTCGTCCTCCTTCGGACGCGGTGGAAGCGGTGCCGACGAGCCCGTATCGGTTCTGATCTCCCCGGTTTGGCGCCAGGCCAGGTCGGGGGACTGCTCCAGCACGAGGCGCTCGAGACGACGCAGTTCGGGCCCGGGCTCGATGCCGAGCTCGTCGACGAGGGCCCGACGGACCCTTCCGTAGGCGGCCAGGGCCTCGGCCTGCCGGCCGCAGCGGTAGAGAGCCGTCATCAGCTGCGCCCAGAACCCCTCCCGCAACGGGTGGTCGGCGACGAGACCTTCGAGTTCGGCGACCACCGAGGCGTGGCGGGCCAGCGCCAGGTCGGCGTCGATGCGCAGTTCGACGGCCTCGACTCGGCGCTCCATCAGTCGCTGCGATTCGTTGACGGCGAAGGCCTCGAAGGCGAAGTCAGCGAGGGCCGTGCCCCTCCAGATCCCGAGAGCCCCCCGTAGCCCCTCGGCGGCTGCTTCGGCATCCCCGGTGGCCAGCCGTTGCGATGCCTCGGCCACCGCCCGTTCGAACCGGAAGGCGTCGATCTGGGACTTCTCGACGCCCAGGAGATAGCCCGGATCGCGGCTCACCACAAGCTCGGCACCAGCTCCCGGTCCCGAGGCGTACAACACGCTGCGCAGTCGTGACACGTAGGCGTGGACGGTCCGCACGGCAGACGGTGGCGGGGAACCCGCCCAGATCTCGTCCACGATGCGGTCGGTCGACAGCACTTCGCCGGCGTGGATGGTGAGCAAGGCCAGAACGGCTCGCTGCCGCCGCCCCCCGAGAGGAATCGCCACCCCGCCCTCGACCACCTCGAACGGTCCCAGTAAGCGGAAGTCCATGCCGCTCCTCAGTGCCGCTCCTCGGTGCCGCTCCTCGGTGTGCAGCAAGAAGCGTAGCCCTGGTCACAGGCATAAGCGCCCTGCCTGCAGGGCGGCGGCTTCCGCCCGGCGGACCCGCGCCTGCGGTAATCCCTTCGAACGCCGGCCCAACCGGCTCGCAACCGTCGTGCAACCGGCGTGGGACATCAATGGCATTGACCCGGAGGCTCGTCCGAGCGGACGGGAGTACCGGGAGACAGAGGAGTGCAGACATGGACATGCGCGAATCACACCGTGTGGCGTCCCCCGGGGACACAGCGGTCCTCTCTCTGGTCGGCGCGCTCCCTGACCCCATGGTCACAGCGACGGCCCGCCCCCATGACCTCGCACACCAGGGACGCGATCTCGACCATGAACACGTCACCATCCTGTTCACGGACCTGGTCAGCTGGACACAGCTGTCGTCGCGCCTCTCTCCGGACGTCGCCGACCGTTTGCGTCGCCGGCACTTCGCCACGCTTCACCGGGCGATCGTCTCGTGCGGGGGTACCGAGGTGAAGACCTTGGGCGACGGCGCCATGGCTGTGTTCTCCATGGCGTCGGCGGCACTGTCGTGTGCCGTGGCCATGCAGCGGGCGGTGGACACCGACAACTGCGTCGGCGGACACGCCCTGGGACTGCGCGTGGGCCTGAGCGGCGGCGAGGTGACGCGGGAAGACGGCGACTGTTTCGGCGACCCCGTCGTCGAGGCGGCCCGCCTGTGCGCCTGCGCCTCCAGCGGCCAGATACTTGCCGCCCAGGTCGTCAAGGCCATGGCGGGCCGCCGCGGGCGATTCCCGTACCGGGGCCTGGGGCCGTTGGAGCTGAAGGGCTTCCCCGAGCCACTGGAGACATTCGAGGTCGGTTGGGAGCCGGCAGGGGCACGAGACGTCCCCTGGAGCAATGCCATGGAGTACGGAGGCGCACCGGGACTCCCGCCGAGGACAGCCGGGTTCGGTACCTACCGCGGCGAACACGTTGTCACCGATATCGGGCCCTCGTGACCAACGACGGACCCACTAACCACAGGAGGAGATCCATGCACAAGCCCCGTTCGTATAAGGAAATGCGGAGGGAATCACTCAGAAACGTCGCTCTGTTCTCGGGATGTACCGACAAGGAGCTATGGAAGATCGCCGCCATCACCACCGAGTACCGGTGCCCGGCGAGACAGGTGCTCACGGTGGCCGGGGAACTCGGCCACGAGTTTTTCGTGATCATTCGAGGCCGGGCGACGGTGAGTCGTGACGGGATCGTGCTCGGCACCCTCGGCCCAGGGTCGTTCTTCGGCGAGCTCGCCCTGCTCGACGGCGGTAAGCGAACCGCCACCGTGGTCGCCGATACCGACATGCTCCTTCTTGTCCTGTCGCGCAGCGAATTCCGCAGCCTCCACTTCCGCATCCTCTCCGTGACCGAGAGGATGTTGGCCGAGCTCGGGCAGAGACTGCGCCGCGCCGACGAAGGTTGGGCGGCGCGGGTCGAGACGGGTACTGCCGACGTCTGCCAAGGCAGACCGTTGGAACTCAACTCACAACCCGACGCGGTCAGCCTCGGGGGGCGAACGGGGAACGACGCCAACCGGCCATCGGCGCAGCCGTTGTCGCTGTACCGGGCTGCCTCCCGGAACCACGCCGAGTGAGGCAGCCCGGTGGCGGGGTCGGTTAGTGCACTTCTTCGTGGACGGCGGTCGAGCCACCCTGGGAGTCGGTCACTTCGCGGTCGTAGGTGTGATGACGACTACCCGACGGGCGCCGTGAGGTGCCGAAGATGACGGTGGAGACGACCAGACCCACTGCTCCCACGGCCATGAGGATGACCCCCACGGTGGAGAGCCGGAACCCGTGACCCTGAGCGGTCACGGCCCAGTACATGACTGCACCGGCGGCGATGGCGACGACGCTGAAGGCCATTCCTGACAGACCCATTTCTGTACCTTCCCTCTGATTGCCCTGGCGGTGGCCAGGTGCGAAGGAAGCAGGGTCCGGACGCCTTCACTGCCAGTGTAGCCCTGATCGGGCGAGATCAGCGGGGCGGGCCAGGACTTTTACCGGTTCCCTCGACCCGGGGCGGCTCCACATGGGGGTCAACGGACCGGCAGGGAATTCTCCACGGCCTCCCAGCTGACGGCCGCCCGGAGGCGTTCGGCCTCCGCCCGGTGGCCGCCGTGAAGACCGAAGAGGCGCTTCGACCACAGCAGGTAGACGGCGATGGCGACGTTGATCACGAAGGTGAGGAGTTTGAGGATGCTCAGCGATGACGTCAGCTCGTAGATCTCGAGCGGGATCAGCGCCGTGGTGGCCACGAAGGTCAGGTACTCGGCCCAGCGCTTGGCGAACCAGAGACCCACCATCTCGGTGGCCTCGAGGGCGGCGTAGGCGACGACGACGGCGCCGGCCTCGTCGAGGTGGGTGGGTGTGATGGTGAAGAAGTGCTTGAAGCGTCCGAGGATGGGATGGGCCTGGGAGGGGCCCCCGAAGGCCTGGATGATCTGGTTGTAGTCCCGCTGGAGGGCCGAGTGATCGCCGGCCAGGAAGAAGATGACGACGGCAAGGGCGCTCAAGATGACGACGTGGACGAACCGGTCGAAGGCGATGAGGCGCAGAACGTAGCGGTCGCGCAGCAGCCGGCCCCGCAGGGGCAGCTCGATGTCCGCCCGGGGAGGCACCCGCTCGCGGGCGGGGGCGTCAGGGGGTGTCCTCGCCACCCAGTCGTAGCAACGCAGGCAGTGGTGCCAGCGCGTGCCGCCGAACTCGCGGACGATCGCGGCGTCGGCCTCCGTAACCTGGGCGGCGTCGGTGCCCACCAGCTGGTGGCCCTTCCAAGCGCAGGTGAACAGCTCGTAGCTGTTGGGGGGGCGGGCAGGCATCGGCCCACGACCGTAGTGGTGGAGGGGGCGGCCCCCGGGGGACCGGGACGCCCCCGACGCTGACGCCGGTGTCAGTGTCTCGGGCTACGATCCCGGGGTGCAATTGCACTACGACGCGGAGACTGAGGCCTTCCGGGCCGAGCTGCGGGAGTGGATGGAGGGCCACCTTCCGTCGGTCGAGGAGCGCCACGAGCGCGTCGTGTCCTCGGCGCACATCCCCGAATGGGCCCGGCGCTGGCAGCGCGCCCTGTTCGACGCCGGTTGGCTGGTACCGGGTTGGCCCCCGGAGTACGGCGGCCGCAACGCCACACCCCTGCAGCAGATGGTGTACTTCGAGGAGCTGGCCCGCATCGGCGTGCCCCGCAGCTGCAACCCCCAGGGCCTGTCCATCATCACCCCGTCGATCCTCGACTACGGCACCGAGGAGCAGAAGGCCCGGTTCGCCCTCCCCACCCTGCGGGCCGAGGTCAGCTGGTGCCTGGGCATGAGCGAGCCCAACGCCGGCAGCGACCTGGCCGGCCTGCGCACGCGCGCCGAGTTGCACGGGGACCACTTCGTGGTGAACGGTCAGAAGGTGTGGACCTCGGGAGCCCACCACTCCGACTACTGCTTCTGCTTCGTCCGCACCGACCCGGACGCCGCCAAGCACGCCGGGATCAGCGTCCTCATCATCGACATGACCACGCCCGGGATCGAGACCCGCCCCATCGCCGAGCTCACCGACCGCGACCACGCCGACTTCAACGAGGTGTTCTTCACCGACGTCATCGTGCCGGCGGAGAACCTCGTCGGCGAGCTTCACCACGGGTGGTCGGTGGCCGGCGGGTCACTGGCCCACGAGCGGGGCATGTTGTGGATCAGCGAGTCCACCAACCTGGAGCGGATGCTGCAGCGGGTCATCTCCACCGCCACCACCCCCCTCCCCGGGGGTCGGCGCCTCGACGACGACCCCATGTTCCGCGACACCGTCGCCCGCGCCTATGTGCAGTCGCAGGCGCTTCGACTCCTCGGGTACCGCGGCTTCGCCAAATTCGCCAAGGGCATGGCCTCACCCGAGCACTCGGTGCTCAAACTTCTCGGCAGCGAGTTGCGGAGGAACCTCGCCCTCGATGTCGGCGAGGCACTGGGGGCGGAGGGAACCGATCTCGCCCGCCACGAGGCCCCCTCGGTGGGCCGGGGCGACGCCGAAGCCTGGCTCCTCCACTGGCTCCAGTCGTTCTCCGGGACCATCGCCGGAGGAACCTCGGAGATCCAGCGCAACATCATCGCCGAACGGGTGCTCGGTCTTCCCCGGCGGTAGGGACACACAAATTCGCCCAGAGACACGATTCGCCCCCGAGACTGATACGCAAGGAAACGGAGACAGACGCATGCCGAGCTACGGGCCCGAAGTCCTCGGGCCACCGCCGCGCCAGACGACGCAGAAGTTCTGGGACCCCGAGATCCAGACCATGGACCCCGAACGCCTGCGTGCCCTGCAGGAACAGCGACTGGGGAACCTGCTGGGCAAGGTGTTCGACAACCCCGTCCCGCTGTTCAGGGAGAAGCTCGTCGCCGCCGGCATCACGTCGCCGGCCGACATCAGGTCGCTCGAGGACGTCCGCCACATTCCGCTCACGGTGAAGCAGGACCTGCGCGACGCCGAGGCGGCGGCCCCCCCGTGGGGGACCTACCGGTTCACCGATCCCCGCCAGGCTGTTCGGGTGGGCCAGTCGACGGGGACGACCGGCGCCCCCACCATCTCCATCTGGACCCGACGCGACCTGTGGATCGAATACGAGTCGTCGGCCCGGGTGTGGTGGCGCTACGGGTACCGCCCGGGGATGATCGTGACCCACGCCCACCCCGCCTATCTCTACGGCGGGGGTCCCATGCTGTCCGGTTCCTACGAGTACTTCGGGATGCTCAACGTGTGGGTCCCGCCGCCCGACACCGACGAGCTCGCCGAACAGGGACTGCGCTTCTGGACGAGGGTGAAGCCCGACATCCCCTTCATGGGCTTCTCGACGGGGCGGTTCTTCGAGGTCGCCGCACAAGGTCGGGATCGATCCGAAGGACGCCGGTCTCGAGTTCAAGGGGATGCCCGGGTTCGGCATGGGCAAGGGCATGCCCCTCATGACTGCCGGGGCCGAGTGCTACGCCTACGTCGGCGGCGCCTGCGGCCAGCTCCCCGGGGCCCACATCAACGAGGACTGGGGGATCGTCCAGGCTGTCGACCCGACCACCGGGGCCGAGGTGGCCGACGGCGAGTGGGGCGACCTCGTCGTGACCACCCTGGACCGGGACAACGGACTGCTGCGCTACGACCTGGAGGAGGCTTGCGCCATCCTGCGCGAGCCCTGCCCCTGCGGTGAGACCTCGATCCGCGGCCTATGGGGCGGGCGCTTCAAGGACCTCATCGCCGTGCAGACCACTCGCTTCCAGGCCAACGAGGTCGAGTCCGCCCTCCGGGTGGTGGCCGAGGTGAACGAGCCCACCCTCGAGTGGCAGATGGTGCGGCCCACCGAGCTGGCCCGACCGTTGGTGGTGCGCGTGGAGCGGGGCACCGGCGCCGGGGGAGACGACACCGAGATCGCCAAGCGGTGCGCGGCGGCGCTGCGCGACACGCTCGGGATCGAGGCCGACGTCATCGTCCTCGAGCGCGATTCGATCCCCCGGTCGGGCTACAAGGCGGGCCGGGTGGTCGACGAATGACGGATGTGATGCACCAGGTGACCCTGGCCGACGTGCTGCGCGATCACACCCGCAACCGTCCGGATTCGACCGCCGCAGTGTGCGGGGACTACCGCCTCGACTTCCGCGCCCTCGACGCACGCGTCAACCAATTGGCCCACGCCCTGGCCGGTGCCGGGGTGGGCGAGGGCGACCGGTTGCTGTGGTTGGGACAAAACTGTCACCGCCTCCTCGAGGGACTCCTGGCCGCGGCGAAGATCGGTGCGGTGTTCTGCCCGGCCAACTGGCGGCAGAGCGCCGAGGAGTTCGTCTTCGTCGTGAACGACTCCGATCCTTCGGTCGCGTTCTGGCAGGAGGCCGAAATCGGCGACACCCTGCGCCAGGTGCGCACCGACACGGGGTCGAAGGCTCTGTGGCTCCAGCACGACGGAGCCGGTGACGGAAGCTACGAGTCGTTCATCGCCGGCGCACCGATCACCGATCCCGCTGCGGCCGTCGACGAGGCGGCCGCCGTCCTCATGATGTATACGGCCGCCTTCACCGGCTCCCCCAACGGCGCGCTGCTGTCGCACCGGGCCCTTGTGATCCAGGGGTCGTTCATGGCCCTGATCCAGGGGGTGGGGGCCGACTACGTCTACCTGAACTGTGGGCCGCTGTTCCACGTGGCCACGTTCATGACCACCCTTGCCACCTTTCTGTCGGGGGGGACGAACGTCTTCACCCCGCGCGTCGACGCCGAGGAGCTGTGCCGGCTCATCGCCGACGAAGGCTGCACCGGGGGGTTCATCATGCCTCCCACCATGGACCAGATCATCGAACTCAACGCCGACGGTCGCTACAACCTGAAGAGCCTGCGCGGATTCCCGGGCAAGCCGCAGTGGACGGCGATGATCACCGTCGACTCGAGCCCGTGGGGCCAGAAGCCCGCCGGATACGGCCAGACCGAGGTGATGGGGATGGCCACGTTGAACGCGCTGCAGCCGAGCATCGGCACCAGCGGTCGGCCCGCCCCCTTCGTACGCATCGCCATGCTCAGCCCCGACGGCGACGAGTTGGGCGCCGGAGAGACGGGCGAGATCGGCGTCCGGGGACCCACCGTCATGAACGGCTACTTCAACCGGCCCGAGCTGAACGCCGTTCGCCAGGCCGGTGGATGGCACCACACCAACGACCTCGGTCGGATCGAGTCCGACGGTTCGCTCACCTTCGTGGGACCGAAGGGCCGGCTCATCAAGTCGGCGGCCGAGAACATCTATCCGGCCGAAGTCGAAGGCTGCCTGCGCACCCATCCGGCCGTGGCCGACGCCGCCATCATCGGCGTCCCCGATCCGAAGTGGGGGCAGAACGTCACCGCCGTCGTCGTCCTGGCCGATGGCCAGACGGCCACGGCCGACGAGATCATCGGCTACTGCCGTGAGCGGATCGCGTCGTACAAGAAGCCCAAGGCGGTCGAATTCGTCGACGTCCTCCCGCGCCAGGGGCTCGCCGTCGACTACGACGCCCTGGACGAGCGCTTCGGCGGTGGCGGTTACCCCGGCGTGGGGGCCTGAGGCGCGTCGAGGCGCTTCATCACACCGGCGGAGATCCGCCGGGTGAGTCCCCGCGGTCCGAAGCGCGGGGAGACGGCCACCACCTTGTTGAGGACACCGGGCACACTCACGGCCTGGTTGCGTTCGAGGGCGGCCAGACCGGCGGCCACCACCGTGGGGGCGTCGCTCCACGCCACCGACGGCACGCCCGAGCTCTGCACCCCGGCCCGCTGCTGGAAGTCGGTGCGGGTGAACCCCGGGCACAAGGCGGTGACGTGGACGCCGGCCGATGCCACCTCGTCGTGGAGCGCCTCGGTGAACGACAGGACGAAGGCCTTGGTGGCCGAGTAGGTCGCCCCTCCGGGGGCGGGGGCGAAGGCACCGATGGACGAAACGTTCAGAAGTTTTCCGGACCGGCGCGGCACCATCACCGCGAGGGCGGCGTGGCTCAGGGTGACCAGAGCGAGGACGTTCACCTGGACCTGGCCGACCTCGCCGGCGAGGGGCAGGTCGCAGAACGCCCCGTAGTGGCCGAACCCGGCGTTGTTGATCACCGTGTCCACGGCCGGTGCCCCGGCGATGCGGGCCGCCACCGATGCCAGCTGGGCCGCGTCGGCCAGATCGGCCACCAGGACCTCGGCCTTGGCACCGTTGTCCCGTTCGAGCTCGCCGGCCAGCGTCTCGAGGGCGGGCCCGGTCCGCGCCACCAGGACGAGGTCGTGACCGGAGGCCGCCAGGGCCCGGGCGAAACCGTCGCCGAGACCCGAGGATGCTCCGGTGACGAGGGCGACCGGTCTGGTGGTCATGCCGGCACCCTAGATCGGAAGACTCAGAGCTGTCCCGGGAGATTGGACGCCAGGTCGCTTGGGTCGAGCCCCGGTACCCCGTCGATGGCCACGCTGTTCGTGCGCAGTTCCCGGATCAACCATCGTTGCAGCGCCGGCGTCCGGCTGATGTCGCTCTGGGGACCGGCGATGGCCGTCAGCTCCTGGTCCACGGTGAGGACCTGCCGGTAAGAGGCGATGGCACGGGAGGCGAGAAAGGCCCTGGTGCCGGACACTCCGTCGGGCAACGGGGTCTTGAGGCGGAGCCAGATCGCGTACTCCTTCTCGGCGAAGGCGCGGGCAACGGACTGGGTCACGACGCCGCCGTTGCGCTCTGCCTGGCGCGTCGCCAGATCGGTGAGTACCTGGTAGGCGATCGCCTTCTTCAGCGCGACGACTGGTGAGAACCGGACGATTGGAACCATGAACGAACCCTGCCGCACAAACGACGGCGGCGAAAACGAGTTGTCGGTTTTGGTCGGGCTGCTGCCGGCGAAACCGACGGTACGAGCGGCGATCTCGGGGAGAGGAACATCGGTGCCGTCGACCACGACCCGTACGTGCCGGGTGCGCAGGACGGACTCCATGCCGGCAAGAGTGGCGATGCGACCGGGTGCGCTGGCTGCGGCCGCGAGGGGGGGCGGTCCCGGCCCGTGACCGACCACCGTGGCCACGCCGAACCCGACGAGGGCAAGTGACGCGACGGCCAGTCCCAGTCCGATGAGACGACCGGCTGTGTCGTACCTCGGTCGCATCTGCTCGCGCACCGCTCCCATGGTCGTGCTCAGCGTGATGCGCCACGCCTTTTCCCGCGGGTCACGCAGCAGGTCGTCAGTCAGTTGTTCGAGTTCGTCACCATGGGCCTCGCGCCACGGTCTCGGATAAAGACGCAGCGCGACGCGGATCGCACGGCGGCTCATGCCGTCCCGCCGGCGATTCGGCCCAGGCCGACGCGGGCGATGCGCTGCGACTCGGTCAACCGTTCACGGAGGACTCGGAGTCCCTCTCCTGTCAGTCGGTAGGGGCGGCGGCGGTCGTCGCTCGGGAGTGCCTCGACGAGTCCGGCTTCTTCCAATTTCGTCAGGCATCCATAGAGCGAACCGGGACCGAGATGGACGCCGGAGAGCTCTTCGATGTCCTTGATGAGGGCGTAGCCGTGCTTCGGACCGCCGGCCAGGCTCGTGAGGACGAGCACGCTGCGATCTGACGACCCCCGCAACCCCATCGAGGTCACGTCCACGCCCCCTTCCAGAAAGACAAGACAGAACTCTTCCGGGTCGACTCTGTTATATCGGATAGTGTACTAATCCGACCATAGGCCCACAACCGGTCGGACCGGGCCTGATCGACGGGGGAGGTTCGCCATGAGAGGGCGGCGCGCTGGTGGAATGGTCACCGTCCTGGTCCTGTCCGGCGTCGTCGCCGGCGCCTGCTCCGGGTCAGCCGGTAGCCCGTCGGGTTCGTCGGCACCGGGCGGCACCCGCGTCGTCGCTACTTTCGTCGCTGCCGACGGGAGTGCATCGACGCTGCAGCTGAGCGCTGACGTTCGGGAGTTGACTGTCCGTCTCCGTGTCCTCGGAGACTCAGGCGCCTCGGTCGCCGGCAGGCGACGTTCGGTCGTCGTGTCGGGAGGGACTCGCCTCCCGGTTCCGGCGTCCGTGCTGCTGGCTCCCGGCACCCTCCAACTCCGTCCTGCTCTGTGCCAGGCCGATCGGTACACGCCTCCGGCACCGGGCACCCTGGTGGGCACGTTGCCGACGACGTGCTCGTCGAACCGCTACTCCTTGCTGGCGCCCAATCTGACCGTCAACACCTCCTCGGCCACATCGAACGCCCGGACCATTCCGCCCGATCCGGCATTGTCGTCGTATCCGTCGACGTCAGCCGCCGACAACAACGCCGACCCGGACGGCGCCGTCCTCGTCCCGGCCAGCGGAGAGGGCGGTCTCCGCTATCTCCTCGGCCCCACCGCTCTCGACGACACGGCGGTGGCCAGCGCCCAGGCCGCCTTCGAGAATCCGGGGTGGATCGTGAACGTCACGCTCACCCGCGCCGGGTCCTCGGCCTGGGACGCGCTGGCCCGGAAGTCCTTCCATGAGTTCATCGGTGTCGACGTCGACGGCCAGGCCGTGTCGGTCCCGATCACCGAGCCGGGTGAACCGGTGTTCGCATCCTTCGCCGGTCGGATGCAGATCAGCGGCAACTTCACCCGGCAGTCAGCCGAAGCCTTGGCGGCTGTGGTCGACTCGGGTCCTCTGACGACCCCGCTGTCACTCTGACGATCGCAGCTTCGGTACCACCTCGGCCATGAACCGTCGCAGGGTCTCGTCGCCGGGAAGATCCCGGAGCCACAGGATGAATTCGCTGCAGCCGGCGTCGATGAAGGCCTGGGTCTTCTCCGTCACCTGCTCCGGCGTCCCCACCAGGTTGTCGGCCAGATAGGTGTCGACGGATTCGCCGCCCCAGAGGTTCCCCCCGTCGGGCTCGGCGCACCAGGCCCGGGCCTCGGCCTCGGTGTCGAAGAGACGGCAGTCCGGGCCGTGGGTACGGGTGACGGCGTCGGGGGGGCGGCCGATCTCCTCGCAGTAGCGGGCCAGCAGGGCCGACTTGCGGACGAAGGACTCCAGGTCCACCTGCCAGTTGGTGGCGTCGGCGTGGCGCGCCGCGATGCGCAGGTTCACCTGTTCCCCGCCGCCGCCCACGAGAACCGGGGGGAGCTGCTGGACGGGTTTCGGGTCGCAGTAGGCGCCGGCGAAATGCAGGTGAGCCCCGTCGAAGGTGACCGTCTCCTCGCTCCACAGACGCCTGATGACCTCGAGCGTCTCGTCGAGGACCTCGAGACGCTGGCGCGGCGGGAGGAAGGGATAGCCGTAGGCCTCGTACTCGCGCCCGAACCAGCCGGCGCCCAGTCCCAGGATGAACCGGCCCCCGGAGAAGACGTCGATGCAGGCCGCCTCCTTGGCCAGGAGCCCGGCGTTGCGGTACGACGCGCAGGTGACGAGCTCCCCCAAGCCGATGGTCCGGGTGCGCTGGGAGAGGGCGGCGAGCATCGTGTAGGCCTCGAAGACGTGGGTCGGTTCGCGCCGGGGCACGGTCTCGACGTGGTCGTAGACCCAGAGGTGGTCGTACCCGAGCTCCTCGGCCAACTGGGCCAGCTCCACCGAACGGGTCCAGGCGTCGGGTCCCGACCATCCGCTGTACTCGAGCTTCCACCCCTGGGGGACGAAGACGCCGAAGCGCAGGGGATGGCTCACGAAATGAACTCCCACCACTGCAGCTCGCACATGAGCGGCAGGAGGTACTTCACGTAGAGCGAGTGGATCTTGATGGGTCCCTGGTCGTCGACGTGGAGATCGATGAGATCGACGCGGTCGTCGTGCTCGCGGAACGCTTTGGCCCGGGCGGCGACGCCCTCGAGCTCGGCGCGCGAGCCCACGGCGAGACCGAAGTGGTCCATGCGCGGGCACCGCATGGGCTCGTCCTCGGCGATGAGAAAGATGAACTGGTCCCAGTGCACGCAACTCAGGATCAGGCGCTTGCGGTCGAGGGTCATCATGGGCATCTCCGAGAAACCGAGCACCTCGTCCCAGAACCGCAGGATCTCGGCGCGCGGCGCCTCGGCCAGAAGGTCGGCCGGCACGCTCATGGCCACGTGGTTGAAGCGGGGATTGCCCGTCGGGTAGTACGGGTGGGTCATCTGCCCTCCTGTGCGTCGGGCACCGTGGCACGATTCGGCACCACCATGACCTTGCCGGCGATCCGGCCCGTGGCCAGATTCTCGAGTGCCACCGAGATGCCGTTGAGGCCGACGTCCTCGGGGTCGATCAGGAGCGATGCCGGCACCGCTCCCGATGCCAGCAGCGCCAGGGCGCGGTCGAACCCGTCGGCGTCGTAGACGAACGACCCGCAGATCTCGAGCTCGTTCAGGATCAGGCGATTGGGGTCGAACGAGGGGGCCTCGATCCCGGCGCCGACAAGCACCAGTCGTCCGCCGCGACGCAGCTGGTGGAAGCCGGCCTCCATGGCCGCCTTCTTTCCCGAGCACTCGAGGACGACGTCGACGGCTCGCGGCGACAGACGCTCCGGCTCCCAAGGCCGATAGGTCTCCAGCTCGTCGGGGGCGATGGCCTCGGTGGCACCGAGTGCCAGGGCCAGGCGCCGACGGCGCCTCACCCGGCTCGACCACGGTGACGGGGATGCCGCGCGCCACCAGGGCGACGATGGTGAGGGCGCCGATGGGCCCGGCGCCGAAGACCATGGCCGTGTCCTCATCGGTGACGCCCGATCTGGTGATGCCGTGGAGCGCCACGGCCAGGGGCTCGGCCAGCGCCGCGTCACGTGCCGGGAGGCCTTCGGGCAGGCGCAGGAGCGACGCGCGCGTTTACGAGGATGTAGCGGGCGAAGGCGCCGTTGTCGAGGTGGGAGTCGACCGTTCCCGTGCGCCGCTCGCACTGGGAGGGCTTGCCTTCCCGGCAGCGCCGGCAGGCTCCGCAGCGCGGCGACGGACCGCCCACGACCGCGTCGCCCACCGTCCAGTCACCGGCATCGGCGCCCACGGCGCTGACCGTCCCGGTGAATTCGTGGCCCCCCACGAGTCCCGGCTTTCCCCATCCTTCGAGCATGAGGTGGATGTCGGAGCCGCAGATCCCGCAGTGCCCGACCTCCACCAGCACCTGGCCGGGACCCGGACGCGGAACCGGGCGTTGCTCCACCGCCACCTCGCCCGGCGCCCGGTAGACGGCCACCGCCATCTCCTCGGGCACACCGGTCATGCCGACACCGGGCCCGACACGGCGGTCACGCGCCGACCAGCCCGATCATCTGCGCCACCCGGGCCCGGTGGTGGGCGCCCGAGCCGAACATCGCCGCCGTGGCCTTCACCCGTTTCACGTACATGTGCATATCGTGCTCCCACGTGTAGCCGATGCCGCCGAGACATTGGATGCCCTCCTGGGCGATGAGCCGCTGGCAGTCGCTCACGCTGGCCTTGGCCGTGGCGACGGCCAGCTCGCGCCGGTCGTCGTCCTCGGCGATGGTGAGCGCGGCGAAGTAGGTGGTGGCCCGGGCCGACTCGAGGGCGACGAACATGTTGGCCAGCTTGTGCTTCACGGCTTGGAAGGATCCGATCTTCACCCCGAACTGTTCGCGCTCACCGACATAGGTGTGGACGATGTCGAAGATCGCCTGGCAGGTGCCCACCATCTCGGCCGAGAGGGCGGCGGCCGCTTCGTCCATGGCCCGACGCAGCGCCGGACCGCCCGTCCCCGGCTCGCCGAGCACCCGGTCGTCGTCGACGCGCGTCCCGTCGAGGACCACGGTGGCGTACTGGCGGCTGGCGTCGATGTCGTCCATGGGTTCGCTGCGGACAGACGACTGGGGGACGACGAAGAGACCGATGCCGTCGTCCCCGGTCGTGTCCCGCCACGCGGGCGGCGACGACCATCTCGTCGGCCCGGGCCCCGTCGAAGACGAAGTGCTTCTCCCCGTGGAGGATCCAGGCCCCGCCGTCGCGCCGGGCAGTGGCCGACACACCGGCGGCATCCCACGAACCGGCGGCCTCGGCCACGGCCACCGTCCCCACGATGCCGTCGTGGGCCACGGCGCCGAGGAAGCGGCGGCGCTGCTCGTCGGACCCCGCGGCGCGCAGCGCCGGCACGAATTGGCCCGCCGTGGCCAGGAAGGGCGCCGGAGCCAGGACCCGGCCGAGCTCCTCGGCCACCACGGCCAGCTCCACGAACCCGAGCCCTATGCCCGCCATCGGACTCGGGCACGGTCAGCGCCGGCCAGTCGAGCTCGACCATGCGGGCCCACAACTCGTCGGACCCCTTGCCTTCTTCGATCACGGCCCGGACGAGCGACGGTGGGCACTCGCGTTCGAGGACGGCGCGGACCGAGGACTTGAGCTCGCTCTGGTCGTCGGACAGTTCCAGGTCCACTATGACTCCCCGCCCACTATGACTCCGCAGCCACCACGAGGGAGTCGACGGCCACCGCGCCGCGCCGACGTACGACGACCGGGTTGAGATCGAGCTCGGCCAAGCCGGTCACCGCAGGCGGCGGCCAGACGGGCCACCGACAGGACGACGTCGACCAGAGCCTTGACGTCGGCGCGGGCCTGACCGCGAGCCCCGCGCAGCAAGGGCGTAGCCGCGCAGCGACGTCACCATCTCCTCGGCGTCCCGGCGGTCGAGAGGCAGGGGGCGGACGGCGACATCTTTGAGGATCTCGGCGAAGACGCCGCCGGTGCCGACGAGGACGGCGGGACCGTAGACAGGGTCGCGGGTGACGCCCACGATCATCTCGACGCCCGCCCTCCACCTGCTCCTGGATCTGGACGCCCTCGATGCGGGCCTTGCGGTTGGCCTTTGCGGCCCGCTTCACCAGCTCGGCGTAGACGGTGGAGGCCTGACCGGCGCTGTCCACGCCCAGGCGGACGAGGCCGGCGTCGGACTTGTGGGGGAAGTCGGGCGAGGCGATCTTCATGACCACGGGAAAGCCGATGGCCTTGGCCAGTGCGTCCGGCCTCGGCCGCCGAGTGGGCCAGGCCCTCCCCGGCCAGGGGGACGCCGAAGGCCTCGAGCAGCCGGCGCGAGGCGTCGGCGCCGAGTGGCCCACCGCCGGGACCGGCTTCCGACAGCGCGTCGGCGGCGGCTGGCCGGCAGCTTGGTCGACATCTTCTTGCGGGCCCGGAAACTCGACGACGCCTCTTCGTAACGGGCGAAGTTGCGCAGGGCGGCGAAGCAGTTGCGGAAGGACCGGAACATGGGGATGCCGGCGTCGATGAGGGTCTTGAACCCCTTCTCGTCGGTCTTGAAGGAGTTCCAGGTGACGACGATGGGCTTCGAGATCTCGTCGGCGAAGGCCACGATGTCGTCGGCGAAGCGGTCGGTCAGCCGGCCCAGGGCCCCGGTGAGGCCGATGACGATGACGTCGACATCGGGGTCGGCGACGATGAGGTCGAAGACGCGCCGGCGGTCCTCGACGGGATTGGTGACGAGGAACTGGGCCCCGTTGTCGACAGGGTTGTCGACGGTGAGGTAGTCGGGGATCATCTCCCGCAACGCCGAGCGCGTCGTCTCGCTGAGGATGGGAACGGGGACACCGCTCGCCTCGGCCACCTCGGCCATGAGGGTGCCCGAACCTCCCGAGATGGAGTAGAGACAGCAGTTGGGTCCGGTCCCCGCCGGCAGCTTGGCGAAGAGGGCGGCCGTCTCGAGCAGCTCGTCGAGGTCGCGAGACCCGGGTCACGCCGTACTGGCGGAAGAGGCCGTCGACCACGGCGTCGGAGCCGGCCAGGTGGCCGGTGTGCGAGCTGGCCATCCGCGTCCCGGCCGAGGTGGCTCCCATCTTGAGCGCCACCACCGGCTTGCGCTGGGCGTTGGCGGCCTCGAGGGCCCGGCGGAGCTTGGGCGGATCCTTGAACCCCTCGAAGTAGCCGGCGATGACGGCGGTGTCGTCGTCGTAGGCGAAGTACTCGATGAAGTCGGCCGCTTCGAGGTCGAGCTCGTTGCCGGTCGGCACCCAACGCTGAAGGCGACGCCGAATTCGGTTCCCTGGACGAGGGGCCGGCCCTGGTGCCCGCTCTGGGTCACGAGGCCGATACGGCCGCCGCGACGACGGGGCGGCTCGGGGAGGACCTCGAAGGCGTTGGTGTTGGTGTTGGGTCCGAAGACGCGGATGCCGTAGCGGCGCGGCCATCTCGCCCACCTCGCGTTCGAGAGCGGCGCCCTTGGCTCGCCCACCTCGGAGAAGCCGGCGGTGAAGATGAGGACGTAGGGGACGCCGTGCTTGCCGCACTCCTCGACGACCTTGGTCACCAGGCGGGTCCCGACGTTGACGACGGCCAGGGTGACCTCGGCCGGGATGTCGGTGACGTGCTCGTAGACGGGGATGTCACCGATCTGGCCGCCCTTGGCGTTGACCAGGTACCAGCGGTCACCCCAGCGCTCGGCGTGGGTCTTGCGCAGACGGTCGGGATTGGCATTGCGGTTGACCGAACCGACGAGGGCGACGGCCTTCGGGTGGAAGAACTCCTCGAGGTCCGTTCGCTGTTGCGCCACGACGTCCGACTCCCCTGCCTTCTGTATCGGTCTGCGCCGGTGCCGCTCAGCCGGCCGGCGTCTCGCCCATCAGGACCGAGAAGTCGAGCCTGCTGGTGAGCATGCCGGCCGAGAAGCCTCCGTCGGCGTAGATGTTGGCGCCGGTGACGTAGTTGGCGGCGTCGCTGTTCAGGAACACCACGACATGGCCCTGCTCCTCGGGCGTGGAGTTGCGTCCCCAGAGGGGCTTCGGGAACTTGTCCATGAAGTCCTTGCCCATGTAGCGTTCTCGAACGACGGCATCATCGGCGTGGCCGTCGGCCCGGGGCTCGTGGAGTTGACCCGGATCCCCTTGGGGGCCAGGTCGAGGGCGGCGTGCAGCGTCCAGACGATGATGGCCTGCTTGGACAGGAGGTAGCCCTCACCGACCTCTTCGGGATGCTCCTCGCACCAGGTCTGGCCTCCGCGTAGCCGGGGGTGGCGATGAGGTCGGCCACCTGGTCCAGGGTGTTCTCCCAGCCGTAGGCGCCGGCCGAGGAGATGGTGCACGACGGCCGAGCCCTCGGGCATGAGCGGGGCCACCAGTCCGGTCAGGTGCCGGGCGGCCACGAAGTTCACGAGCATGGTGTCGAGCCCGGAGAAGGGGGGGCCGGGGAGACCGGCGCAGTTGAACAGACCGTGGAAAGGACCGCCCACCGCCGTCACGGCCTCGGCCATGGCGGCCGGGTCACGCAGGTCGACCGAGCGGTAGCAGGCCACGTCCGACCGGTGGCTCCTTCAGGTCGAAGACGTGGACCTCGGCGCCCAGCTCGACCAGGTCACGGACGGCGGCGGCGCCCATGCCGGCGCCACCTCCGCCGGTCACGAGAACGCGCTTGCCGTCGTAGCTCCAGACCGATGCCATGTCGTCAGCCTCCCATCTGCAGGCCCGGGGCCCGGGAGCGGAAGATCTGGGCGTTGACCGCGGCGCCGATGTCGGCCGGGTCCCAGCGCGCCGGGCTCTTCTTCGGTTCGATCGTGGGCCCGAGGGACCAGGGCTCGTAGTGGGTGATGCGGTGGCCGACGGCGCGGAAGACCTGGCCGGTGACGTGCAGGGCCTCGTCCGAGGCCAGCCAGGCCACCATGGGCGCCGAGTTGCGGGGGTTCATGGGGTTGTACTCGCCCTCGTCGGTGGCGCCGGGCTCGATGATCTCGGCGTCCTTCATCAGGGTGCCGGTGATCCGGGTCATCCCCCCGGGGGCGACGGCGTTGGCCCGGACGCCGTAGCGGGAGAGCTCGAGCGACGAGATGACCGTCAGGGCCGCGATCCCGGCCTTGGCGGCGCCGTAGTTGGCCTGACCCACGTTGCCCTGGAGGCCGGCCGAGGAGACCGTGTTGACGATGGCGGCCCGGGGCTGGTTCCCGGCCTTGGACTCCTCGCGCCAGTAGACCGACGCGTGGTGGGTGGTGGCGAAGGTGCCCTTTCAGGTGGACGCGGACGACGGAGTCGAAGTCCTCCTCCGACATGGAGAAGAGCATGGCGTCGCGGACGATGCCGGCGTTGTTCACGAGGACGTCGAGGCGGCCGAAGTCGTCGACGGCCTGGCTGGACGAGGGCCTGGGCCCCCTGCCAGTCGGCCACGTCGTTGTAGTTGGCCGAGGCCTGGCCACCGTGGCTGCGGATGATCTCGGCCACCTCCTCGGCCGGGGCCTTGTCGACACCGCCGCCGTGGACCGAGCCGCCGACGTCGTTGACCACGACCGTCGCCCCCTGGCTGGCCAGCTCGAGCGCCTCACCCCGGCCGATGCCGTGGCCCGCCCCGGTGACGATCGCCACCTTGCCGTCGAGCATTCCCATCGTCGTGTGCTCTCCCTTTCGCTCGGCAGCCGCGTGCCATCAGCGCGTCGTGCCCGTCCGTCTCGCAGGCGCCCCGTTCCCGGGTCACGCCCTGCTCGTCCTGGCCGGCTCAGCCCAGGCGGTAGAGCTCACGGGCGTTGTCGCAGCACATGCGGCGACGCTCGTCGTCGGGGACGCCGCCCATCGACTCCTCCACGATGCGCCGGCAGTAGGGCCAGTCGTGGCGGTGGTGCGGGTAGTCGGTGGACCACATGAGGTTGTCGACGCCGATCCAGTGCCGGATGGCCACGGCGAAGGGCTCGCGGATGAAGGTCACCTTCCAGTTGCGGCGGAAGTACTCGCTCGGGAGCATCTTGAGCGTCGTCTTCGTCCAGGTCCGGTTGCGCCAGTAGTGGTCGTCCATGTGCTCGAGGAAGTGGGGGACCCAACCGGCGCCGCACTCCACCGCCACGCATCTGGAGATTCGGGAAGCGGTCGTAGATGCCGGAGTAGATGAACTTCGACATGAACTGGAGGCGTCGCCCACGGGACCGCCCATCTCGGCCAGACCGATCTCCCGGCCGGCCGAGGCCGCCGCCTTCTGGAAGGAGCCGGCCGTGCGCTTGCCCGCCTGGCGCAGACCGGAGTGGATGTGGACGGGCATCTGCTCTTCCTCGGCCGCCTCCCAGAAGGCGTCGTCCTCGTCGGAGAGGTTCGAGTTGCCCGAGGGGTAGGCCGAGATGATGACGCCCCTGTAGCCGGCCGCCTTGGCGTTCGTGCAGCCACTTGACCGAGGTCTGGATGTCGACGCCGGGCATCTGGGCCAGGCCGATGAGACGATCGGGGTAAGCGGCCATGAACTCGTCGTGCATCCAGGTGTTGTAGGCCTCGAGGCCGGCGAGGTGGTAGTCGTCGTCGTCCTGGGCCATGAAGGCGCCCATGGTGCGCTGCGAGGGGAAGAGCACCTCGGCGTCGACGCCGTCGAAGTCCTGCTCGTCGACGCGGGCCTTGCCCTCGAAGGAGCCCTGCAGGATGGAGTCGTAGGTCGAGCCGAACCACTCGAGGTCCTCGTAGCGCTTGCCGAAGCGCCCGGCGTTGGTGACGAGGCCGAGCGGCATGGGCGGGCGTGCCGGGGACGAGCTCCCAGGCGTCGCCGCCCTTGGCGTCCTTCACGAGCTTCGGCGCCCGGTCGTGGAACTTCTTGGGCAGGTACTTCGTCCACATGTCGGGCGGCTCGACCACGTGCCCGTCCGCCGAGATGAGCCGGTACTCGCGAGCCATCGCACCTCCCTGACCGCCCCCGTGGAGGGCAGCCGCCGGAGCGCCGGCGGGGCCCCCGGCAGTTCTCTGACTTTCGTGTCAGCTTACTGTGCCGGCGGGGAGCCGGGAAAGCCGGGCGGGGGCCGTCGCCCGGAGGCTCAGAAACCCTTGAATTCAGGGGGTCGGCGCTCGGCGAAGGCCCGCAGTCCCTCGCCGGCATCGGCCGTGCCCACGATCAGCTCCTGGGCCCAGGCCTCTTCGTCGAAGGCGGTCTGGCGGTCGGAGTCGAGGGAGCGGTTGAGCAGCCACTTGGCCATGCCGATGGCCTTGGTCGGGCCCGACCGCCAGCCGGCCGCGCCAGCTCGCCGGCGGCGTGCTCGAGCTGCTCGCGGGGCGACGACCCGGTTGACGAGGCCGAGCGCGGCGGCGTCGGCGGCGGAGAGGTCGTCGCCGAAGAAGATGAGCTCCTTGGCCTTCTGGAGCCCGATCAGCCGGGGCAGGAGGTAGGCGCCGCCGCCGTCGGGGGAGATGCCCCGGCGGACGAAGACCTCGATGAAGCGGGCCTCGTCGGCCGCCACCACCAGGTCGCAGGCGAAGGCCAGGTGGGCCCCGATGCCGGCCGCGGTGCCGTTGACGGCGGCGATGACCGGCTTCTCGCAGTCGAGCACGGCCGACGACGAGGCGCTGGGCGCCGCGCCGGATCATGCGCGCGGCGTCCCCCATGATCGCGGTCGGGCGCGCCCTCGGGCCGGGGCGGGGCCGGGCGGCGGCCCCGGCGCGCAGGTCGGCGCCGGTGCAGAAGCCTTCGCCGGTGGCGGTGAGGACCACGGCGCGGACCTCCGAGCGAGCGCCGAGGCGTCCTCGAGGAGGTCGATGACCCGGTTGCGCTGGTCGGGGGTGATGGCGTTGCGCACCTCGGGACGGTTGAGCGTGATCCAGACCACCTGGTTGTCGACGCGGTGCAGCACCTGGTCCTCGAGCGGCTGGTCCGACCGGCCGTCGTCCTCCTGGCGATCGCGGGCCGGTCGTCGGAGAGTGTGCCGCCGAGCATGACACGGACTGACACCCATGTGAATCACCGGCTAGGGTCGCCGTCCGTGAGCGAGGCGACGACGGCGCATTTCGGTGGTGGACTACCTGGTCCTCGGGGCGAAGCCGCACCTCGAGGCCCAGGCCTGCACGTCGTGCGGGGCGCTGTTCTTCGACCGCCGCAACGCCTGTGCCCGCTGCGGGAAGCTCGGGTTCGAACGCCAGGCGCTGGCCACCACGGGCATGGTGCGGTCGTTCACGATCGTCCACCGGGCCGCGCCGAACGTGCCCGTCCCCTACGTCTCGTCGGTCGTCGAGCTCGACGGCGGCGGCGTGGTGAAGGCCAACATCGTCGACGCCGGGTCCGATCCGGAGAAGATCGAGCTCGGGCATGCCCGTGCGCCTCACCACCTTCGCCTGCGGGGTCGACGAGGAGGGCACCGAGGCGGTGGCCTTCGGCTTCACCGCCGCCTGAACGGGGTACGGCCCGTCGAACACCGGAACGTTTCGACATCGCGTGACGCCTGGGCCCAGACGGGGCCGCGGATCACATCGAGGAGGTTGGTGATGGCAGACAGACATCTGGATCATCGGGGCGACGATGACCAAGTTCGGCCGCTACCCCGACAAGGACAGCATCGACCTGGCCAGCGAGACCGCCCTCGGCGCCCTGGCCGACGCCGGGGCCACCATCGCACGACATGCAGATCCTGGCCGTCGGCAGCCTGCTGGAGGCGTCGAACATGCTCGGCCAGCACCTGCAGAAGCAGATCGGCCAGACCGGCATCCCCGTGTACAACGTGGCCAACGCCTGCGCCACGGGCGCCACCGCGGTGCGCACCGGCCATCTGGCCATCAAGGCCGGTGAGGCCGACATGGCTCTGGCCGTGGGGGTCGAGCAGATGGGCAAGATGGGCCTGCTGGGCAGTGCCGGCCAGGCCCGCTCGGCCAGCCGACGGGCTTCGAGCCGTCGGGCCGCTACGGCTCGGTCATGCCGGTGGAGGGTATGCTCGGGACGCAGCTCATGCCGGGCGTGTTCGCCCAGGCCGGGCATGGAGTACGCCTCGCACCACGACGGGGTCGGGTTCGAGCAGTTCGCCAAGGTGGCCGAGAAGAACCACGCCCACTCGACGCTGAACCCGCTGGCCCAGTACCAGAAGGTCTTCAGCCTCGACGAGGTGATGGGCGCGGCCATGGTCGCCTACCCGAACACCCTGCTCATGTGCTGCCCCACCGGCGACGGGTCCGCCGTCGGTGGTGCTGTGCTCGGACGCCAAGCTGAAGACTCTCGACCCCGACGTGCGCCGGCGGGCGGTGAAGATCTCGGCCTCGGTGCTCACCTCGGACCCCTACGTCGAGTCCGACACGGCCCAGCCCGACGTGTCGCACGCTGACCCGCAACGCCGCCGCGGCCGCCTACGAGCAGGCGGGCGTGTCCCCGCAGGACCTCGACCTGGTGGAGCTGCACGACTGCTTCGCCACGGCCGAGCTCATCCACTACGAGAACCTGTCGCTGTGCGAGCCGGGCGGGGCCGGGGACTTCATCGACCGGCGCGGGCCCGTGGCGCGACGGGGACATCCCGGTGAACGTGTCGGGCGGGCTCATCTCCAAGGGCCACCCCATCGGCGCCACCGGCGTCGCCAACCTCTACGAGGTGGCCACCCACCTGCGCGGGGAGGCCGGCGACCGCCAGATCGAGGGCGCCCGGTGGGCCTGACCCACGTCATCGGGCTGGGCTCGGCCTGCGCCGTGCACGTCCTCGAGACGGCCGCCCTGCGCGTCGAGAGTAGTGTCCGACGAGGGCGTGCCCGAGGCGTTGCTGGCCGGGGTCCGCGTCGTCGACATGGCCGGCGAGCCCGCGGCCATGACGGGGCGGATCCTCGCCGATCTCGGCGCCGAGGTCATGAAGGTCGAGCCGCCCGGCGGCGACCCACTGCGGCCGGGTGCCGCCGCTCGGACCCGACGGGACGTCGCTGCGCTTCGTCGCGTGGAGCGCCGGCAAGACCAGCGTCGAGCTCGACGGCGGCCGACGACCCGCGCCTGGCCGAGCTCCTCGGCGGCGCCGACGTGGTGATCGCCACGCCGCGGTGGCCCGGCGCGCTCGGTCGTCGACCCGTCGGCGCGCACCGGACGCGGTGTGGGTCCTCGTCACCTCGTTCGGGACCGACGGCACCGCGGGCGCACGTGGAAGGCGAGCGACCTCGGGGTGATGGCCTCGACGGGGAACATGTACTGCACGGGCGACCCCGACCGGGCGCCGGTGCGCTGCACCGAGCCGACGGCGTGGTCGCACGTCGGCCCCGAGGCGGCGATGGCCACGCTGACCGCCCTGGCCTCGGGCCGGCCCCAGGTGGTGGACGTCTCGGCCCAGGAGGCGGTGATGATCGCCTCCATGGGACACGCCGGCCGCTTCCCCAGACGAGCATGCGGGGCAAGCGCTCGGGGGCGAGCATCGGGATCACCCGCGAGATCTGGCCGTGCGCCGACGGCTTCGTGTCCTTCGGCCTGCGCGGCGGGAAGGCGCGGGTGGCCAACCTGCAGACGATCACCCGTCTCGTCGACCGAGGACGGCCTGGCCACGCCGGCGCTCACCGAGCGGGACTGGACGACCTACGACCACAACCAAGACGAGCGGCGAGGAGCTCGACGCCATCGCCGCCCCCATCGCCGCGTACTTCGCCCGCCACACCATGACCGAGCTCTACGAGATCGCGGTGGAGACGAACCTGATGCTCGCCCCGGCCAACTCGCCGCGCGCAGCTGATCGAGAGCCAGCAATTGGCGGCGCGCGACTTCTTCTGCGCCGTCGACGGCGTCGCCCACTTCCCGCGGTCGTTCGTCAGGTGACGAGCCCCGGCGACGTCGTGGCACGCCCCGGTCCCGTCGGTCCGGCGCGGCCGCGGCGACGCGGACGCCGCGCTGGCCGGCGCGCCCGACCCGGCCCGAACGCCGCACGGCGCCGGGCACGCCCGGCCTGGACGGGGACGAAGCTCGCTGGAGTTCGGGACGGGGGCGGCCGGTCCCATCGCCGTGCGCTACTTCGCCGAGCACGGCGCCACCGTGATCCGGATCGAGTCGCGGTCGCGCCCCGACTTCCTGCGCACCTACGGCTTCGGCCCCGGCAACCCGTGCGGGCTCGAGGGTTCGGACATGTTCGACGCCGTCAACGTGGGCAAGCTGGGGGTGACGCTCAACCTGAAGCACCCCGAAGGCGTGGCCCTGGCCAAGCGGCTGATGAGTGGGCCGACGCCGTGGCCGAGAACTTCGCCCCCCGGGCCATGCGCGGCTTCGGCCTCGACTACGCGTCGCTGGTCGAGCCGAGAAGCCCGATCTCGTGATGGTGAGCTCGTGCCTTCAGGGACAGACCGGTCCCCACAAGGACTACCCCGGCTTCGGCGGCCAGGGCTCCGCCCTCGGCGGCTACAACCTGCTCACCGGGCTGGCCCGACCGCGAGCCGGTCGGGCCCTACGGGACCATCACCGACTCCCTCGCCCCCGCTTCGTGGCCACCGCGCTGGCGGCGGGCCTGCTCTACCGACGCCGGACCGGTCGAGGGCGTCCACCTCGACGTGAGCCAGGTCGAGGCGGCCGTGTACTCGCTGTCGCCGTGGGTGGCCGACTACGACGTCAACGGCCACATCGCGGCTCGCGTCAGGGGAACCGGTCCGAGCGCTTCGTCCCCCACGGCGCCTTCGCGTGCGCCGGCGACGACCGCTGGGTGGCGGTGGCCTGCTGGGACGACGACGACTGGCGCACGCCTGGCCAGAGTCATCGGTGTCGACGAGGCCACCACCGCCCGTCTGGCCACCCTCGACGCCCGCCGGGCGGCGGTCGACGAGATCGAGGCGCTGGTCTCGGCGTGGACGGCGACGCGCAAGCGCCGCCGATGTGGCCGGGACGCTGCAGGCGGCGGGAGTCGAGTCGGTCCCGTGGCCGATCTCGGTGACGCCTCGGCCGACGCGCAGCTCGCCCACCGGGGCCATTTCGTCACACTGACCCATCCGTGCATGGGCGCGTGCGGCTACGAGCGCAACGGCTTCCGCCTGTCCGACGCCCCCGCCGGCTACGAGAGGACGAGCCCCACTCTGGGGGAGCACAACGAGATGGTGCTGGGCGAGATCCTCGGGCTCGACGGCGCCGAACGCAGCCGCCTGACCGACGCCGGCGTACTCGAGTAGTCCGGGCTCTCGGATAATCCGGGTTCAGCCGGCGCCGGCCCGGGTCACCAGGTCGGCCACTCCACCGAGGGCGCGCAGGAGATCGTTCAGATGGGTGCACGAGCGGATGCCGTTGAGCCGTTCGGGCACCGAACGCGACAGCTCGGCCAGATCACAACCGACCAGGTCGCCCACGGTCAGGGCCGCCGCCGGGCATTCGGTGAACGGCAGCACGCGGGGCTCGGCGGCGATCGGCCCCGAGGACACCGCCGGCGCCCGACGCTGTCACCGCGTACTCGTGGAGGACGACCTCGTCGCCGTCCTCCTCACCCACCGTGTCGCGGAACATGGCCCAGATGGCGAGAAGCCACCGACGCCGTCGACGGTTACGTCGAGGCATCGCCGGCGACGCATCCAGTCGCGCTCGAGGGGTCCGATCCGTGCCAGCCCACGGGGTCCGAGCTGTCCACCGGTGCCGGCGGGCAGTCCTGGATGGGCATCCCTTGATGGGTCTCGATACTCGTCACGGCTGCACCTCCGGCCCGCCACCCCGAGCACAGATCGGTCATCCGGTCCAGGATGTCCGGCGGGGTCAGGGTGGAGGGGTCATGGCCCTCGCGCCGGGCCAGGCGCATCCAGGCGTAGCCGGAGATGAGGGCGGCCGCCGGCATGTCGTCGAGGACCTGTCGCAGCAGCGACCCGGCCTCGGCGCCGGGGACGACCTCGCACAGGTGACGCCGGAACCCTCCCCCGGCGCGCGTCCCGATCAGGTCCTTCACCCACGAGGCGGCCGGTGTCGTCTCCAGCGAAGTCAGTCGCCGGGCCATGTCGAAGCCGGCGGCCACCGAGGCTTCGGCCAGCACCGTGACCCCGGGGTCGCCACCGGTGACCGTACGGATGTCACGAGCCAGACCGGTCATCTCGAGCGCGGCGCTGAAGCCGCGGCGGGGCCCGATGTCGATGGACATGGTCCGTCGCAGTGCTCCGGGCCGGCGGGCGGGCACCCCGGGAAGGGGATCGCGCAGGTAGGCCGGTGTGCTTTGGCTCACGGGGCCACGCTACCCTTCACCCTCGTTCTCCGACGCCGTGTCAGGTTCTGCGCCGGGCGATCACAGCACCGAGATGGGAAGTGGAGGCACTCGTAGATGGCACGGAAAGTGGCGATCGTGGGCGCGTCGCTGTCGGACGTCGGCCGGGTGGACCACAAATCGGCGTTCGAGCTGCACCACCAGGCCACCTCACGCGCCCTGGCCGACGCCGGCATCGACCGCCGCGAGGTGGACGGGTTCATGTCCCACGGCACCGGGGCGCTGCCCCCCATCGAGGTGGCCGAGTACCTCGGCCTGGCCCCGCACATCGACTACATCGATTCCACCGGCGTGGGTGGATCGTGCTGGGAGATGTTCCTCGAGCACGCCGTGGCCGCCATCGCCCAGGGCCAGATCGACACCGTCGTGCTCTCAGCTACGGGTCGACCTCGCGCGCCGATCTGAAGCGCCGGACGCGGACGGCCAATCTGTTCTTCGGCAACAAGGGTCCGATCCAGTTCGACGCCCCCTTCGGCCACACCCTCATCGCCAAGCACGCCATGTCCGCCCGGCGCCACATGCACGAGTTCGGGACCACCATCGAGCAGCTGGCCGAGATCGCCGTGTCGGCCCGCTACAACGCCGGGTTCAATCCCGACGCCTATTACCGCGACCCCATCACCATCGAGGACGTCCAGAGCTCGAGGATGATCGCCGACCCGCTCACCAAGCTGCACTGCTGCATCCGCTCCGACGGCGGCGGGGCCATCGTCCTCACCCACGAGGACCGGGCCCGCGACTGCGCCAACACCCCGATCTGGGTGCTCGGCACGGGCGAGGCCATCTCGCACACAACCATGAGCGAGTGGGCCGACTTCACCGAGTCCCCGTGCGTGCGGTCGGGGAAGAAGGCCTTCGCCCAGGCCGGGGTCACCCCCGACGACATCGACGTGGTGGAGGTCTACGACTCCTTCACCCTGACGGTGCTGCTCACCCTGGAAGGTCTCGGCTTCTGCAAGAAGGGCGAGGGCGGGTCCTTCGTGACCGACGGACGGCTGCGCGTGGGCGGGGCCCTGCCCACCAACACCGACGGCGGCGGGCTCTCGGCGTGCCAGCCCGGCATGCGGGGCATCTTCCTACTCGTCGAAGCGGTCAAACAACTGCGCGGCGAGTGCGGGGAGCGTCAGGTGGCCGACGCCTCGCTCGCCTGTGTCAACGCCACCGGGGGGTGGATCTCCTCCACCGGGACGGCCATCCTCGGCCGTGGCTAGGCCCCGGCTCCGCGCCTCCGTCGTCGCCGTCGCCTGCGCGGCGTTGGTCCTGGCGTCGTGCTCGCACGGCGGCGGCACCCCGAGCGCCACCACCTCGACGGCCAGGATCCACCGGCCCGCCGGCATCCCCCCGATCGGCCACGTCTTTCTCATCGTGCTCGAGAACAAGTTCTACGAGGAGACGTGGGGGGCGCTCGCCGGCTCGCCCTATCTGGCGACGACCCTGCGGGGCAAGGGCAACCTGTTGAGCGAGTACTACGCCACCTCCCACAACAGTCTGGGCAACTACATCTCCATGATCTCGGGCCAGCCGGCCAACCCCGTGACCCAGGCCGACTGCGTCACCACCTACGAGAACGTCACGCCTCCCACCGTGGTGAACGGCATCGCCACCGGGACCGGTTGTGTCTATCCGGCAACCGTCGGCAACGTCGCCAGCCAGCTCACGAAGGCCAAGCTCACGTGGAAGGGGTACATGGAGTCGATGGCCCGGCCGTGCCAGCACCCCGACATCGGTCAGGCCGACCCGAACGTGCTGGCCAGTACCACCAGTCTCTACGCCACCCGGCACAACCCGTTCGTCTACTTCCAGGCCATCACCGGGTCGTCGCGCTGCAAGGCCGACGACGTTCCCCTCACGCAGCTGCCCGGAGACCTGTCGTCCGTATCGACCACCCCCAATTTCTCGTTCATCACGCCCAACCTCTGTGACGACGGCCACGACGTCACCTGCGCGGCGGGCGGGCCGGCCGGCTTCGACGGCATCAACGCCTTCCTCCAGAAGTGGGTGCCGAAGATCCTGGGATCCCCGGCGTTCAAGCAGGACGGCCTGCTGCTCATCACCTTCGACGAATCGGACGCCACCGGTGTGCTCTCAGACGACAGGTCGTGCTGCAACGAACCCCCGAGCATCGGCGCGTCGGGCGCCCAGAACGCCAAGCCCGGCCTGAGCGGGCCGGGGGGCGGGCGCGTCGGCCTGCTGGCCATCTCTCGGTTCATCAAGCCCGGGTCCACCACGGCCACGCCCTACAACCACTTCTCGATGCTGCGCACGGTGGAGGACGTCTTCGGCCTGGCCCACCTGGGCGAGGCTGCCGCCCCCGGCCTCGCCTCCTTCGGGCCCGACGTCTTCACCAGACCGACGGGCTGATCCGCCGGGTTCAGCCCCCCTCGCCGCGCCCGGACGCCGCGAACCCGATCCGGCGCACCGGTGACCCCGCCTGGCGGTCCGGGGGTCGACGGTCGTTCGTCACGCAGGGGAGCTCGGTCCATCCGCCCCCGGGCCGGCTCAGCCAGTGGACGGTGGGTCGGGTCGGTCGACCCGACACCGTCAGTGCCCCGCAACTGCAGGTGGACACGTCCCAGGCGTGACGCAGCACCAGGACGTCGAGACACGTCTCGCAGCGCACGCGGCGCGGCGCGCGGCGCGCCGGTCGACGCCGCTCAGGCGCGGGCACCGGAGAGCTCGCGTGGCGCGTCGTCCGTCGAGGGCGACTGGTCGGCCCCGGCGCCCGGAGCGCACAGACCGCGGGTGGGCGTGATGATCTCGTCGATGAGCCCGTACTCCTTGGCCTCGTCCGGTGTCATGAAGTAGTCGCGGTCGATGTCCCGTTCGACGCGGTCGACGGGCTGGCCGGAGTGGAAGGCGATGATCTCGGCCATCCGCCGGGTCGTGGCCAGCACCTCCTTCAGGTGGATGGCCATGTCGCTCGGTGCGCCCCGGGTGCCGGCGGTGCCCTGATGAATCATGATCTTCGAGTTGGGCAGGGCGAACCGTTTTCCGGGGGCGCCCCCGGCGAGGATCATGGCCGCCGCCGACATCCCCATGCCCACGCAGATGGTCGACACGTCGCAGTGGACGTGCTGGATGACGTCGTAGATGGCCATCCCGGCGTAGGCCATGCCGCCGGGGGAGTTGATGTAGAGGGCGATGTCGCGTTCGGGGTCCTCGGCGTCGAGATAGAGGATCTCGGCCACCAGGAGGTTGGCGATCTGGTCGTCGACCTCCTGGCCGAGAAAGACGATGCGCTCCTTGAGCAACAATGAATAGATGTCGAAGGAGCGGTCGCCGCGGGCCGTCTGGTCGACCACCATGGGGATCAAAGAGTGACTGAGCACGGACGACCACCTCTCCTCGCGAGCACCATCGCAGGTATCTCTCATATGAGATATCATATATGAGGTCATGAACGAGCGGAGACACGAACCACGACTGCCCGGATTCGCCGAGATGGCGGCCCGCAGGCGGGCCCTGGCCGAAGAGCTGGTGGAGCGGCGCATCTCCCTGGGTCTGTCCCAGACCGAGGTGGCGGCCCGCATGGGCACCTCGCAGTCGGCCGTGGCCCGGCTGGAGACGGGCCAGGTCGACGTCCGTCTCTCCACCCTGGAGCGGTACGCGGCGGCGGTGGACGACGTCCTCGACTGGCACCTCGGCGGCGGGGACTGACGTGGCGACGGGGGCCCCCTTCGGGGACCAGGTCCTGTCCTCGCTCTTCGCCCGCCGGGTCGTCCTCGTCCACGGAGAGCTCACCGGCGACAAGGCGTCGGAGACGGCCGCCGCTCTGCTCACTCTCGACGCCCTCGGCGACGAGCACGTCGAGCTGCGCCTGCAGGCGCCCACGGCCACGTGGGAGGCGGCGGGAGTGCTCATCGATGTCATCGACATCCTCGGTGTCCCGGTCCACACGGTGGCCCTCGGCACCGTCGGCGGCGGCGCCGTCGGCGTCCTGGCCGCCGGATCACGCCGGTCCGTCGCTCCCCACGCCCGGCTCCATCTCCGGCATCCCGACACGGCCGCCGCCGGCCGGCCCGGTGACATCGCCCGGACCGTCGAGGCCCAGAGCGCGCTCCAGGCCGAGTTCATGCGGCTGCTGGCCGAGCGGACGGGCCGGCCGGAGATCGAGATCGAAGAGGAGTGGGGCCGCGGCGGCTACCTCGACGCTCCCAGTGCCATCGCCCTGGGCTACGCCGACTCGCTGTCTGTCTGACGTCGGCGCGGACGACCGACTCTGGCGCGCCCGGGGGTCCTCGACCGGCGTCAGGCGGTGGCGGTACCGGGGAGCCCCATGGCCTTCACCTCGAGGTACTCCTCGAAGCCCTCGACGCCGTTCTCGCGGCCGAGGCCCGACTGGCGGTAGCCGCCGAAGGGGACGTCGGGGGCGTTGTACATCCCGCCGTTCACCATCAGCGTCCCCGCCCGGATCCTGCGGGCCACGGCCAGGGCCCGCTCCTCCGTGGCGCTCGTCACCGCTCCCGACAATCCGTAGATGGAGTCGTTGGCGATCCGGACGGCGTCGTCGTCGTCCTCGAAGGCGCACATGACCAGGACGGGACCGAAGATCTCCTCCTGGGCGATGGTGGCCTTGGGGTTCACGTCGGCGAAGAGGGTGGGCTCGACGTAGTAGCCGGTGGGCAGGTGTACGGGCACGCCGCCCCCGCGCACGAGCCGCGCCCCTTCGGCCTTGCCCTTCTCGATGTAGCCGAGCACGCGCTCGCGCTGGGTGGCGCTGATGAGCGGGCCCTGGAAGTTGGCCGGGTCCCAGGGGTCCCCGTAGGTGACCGAGGCCATGGCGGCGTCGGCCATCTCCACCGCCTCGTCGTAGCGCGACCGGTGCACGAGCAGCCGGGTGGTGATGGCGCAGCCCTGTCCGGAGTGGGTGCAGACCCCCATGGCGCTGATGGGGACCGCCGACCCGAGATCGGCGTCCTCGAGGACGATGTTGGCCGACTTGCCCCCGAGCTCGAGGAACACCTTCTTCACCGTGTCCGACGCCTTGGCCATGATCCGCCGGCCGGTGGCCGTCGACCCCGTGAAGGTGATCATGTCGACGCGGGCGTCGGTGGTGAGCACCTCCCCCACCATGTGGTCCGACGACGCCACCACGTTCACCACCCCGGCGGGGATGTCGGTCTCCTCGGCGATCAACCGGCCCAGGAAGGTGGCCGACCACGGGGTGTCGGGCGCCGGCTTGAGCACCACGGTGTTCCCCGCCGCCAGGGCGGGACCGAGCTTGGCCAGGTTCAGGTAGAGGGGGAAGTTCCACGGCGTGATGGCCCCGACCACGCCGATGGGCTCGCGGCGGATCAGCCGACGCTGGGGCTGGCCGAAGACCTCGCGCACGGGCAGCCAGTGCTCGTACTCGTACCGGTCGGGTTGCGCCGCCCAATAGGCGAGGTCGTCGACGGGGCCGTCCACCTGCATGATGTAGGTCAACATCAGGGGGCTGCCGACCTCGGCCACCACGATGGCGCGCAGCTCCTCCTTGTGGGTCTCGAGGGCGGCGTGGAGCTGTTCCAGACACGACCGCCGGAAGGCGTGGTCCGTGGCCCACGTCGTCTCGTCGAAGGCGCGGCGCGCCGCGGCGATGGCCTGCGCCATGTCGGCCGTGGTGCCGTCGGCGGTGTCCCCGAGCGACTTCTCGGTGGCCGGGTCGATGTTGGCGAAGCTCGCTCCGCCGCTCGCCTCCATTAGCTTGCCGTCGATCAACAGGCGCGGCTCGCCGCGCACCTCCGGTCGTGTGGCGGCACCGTCGGTCATGGTCAGCCCTCCCTCTGCGGGCCGGCGGTGGCCGGCTCCATTCGCTCGGCGCGCAGGCGCGCCTTCACCACTTTGCCGTTCGCCTCGCGCGGCAGCACGTCGACGAACTCGACGGCCCGCGGTCTCTTGTAGTCGGCCAGCCGCTCGGCCAGGCGGCCGAGCAGGGCCTCGGCGTCGCGCCCGGCACCGGCCCGAAGCTCGACCACGGCGTGGACCTTCTGGCCCATCCGCTCGTCGGGCAGCCCGAACACGGCGGCGTCGACCACGTCCGGATCCTCGATGAGCGCCGTCTCCACCTCGGCGGGGTAGATGTTGACGCCACCGCTGATGATGAGATCGGTCCGGCGGTCGGCCAGGAACAGGTAGCCGTCCTCGTCGAGCCACCCCAGGTCGCCCACCGTGAAGAACCCGTCGCGCCAGGCCTGGTCGGTCTTGTCCGGGTCGTTGTGGTACCCGAAACGCAGGCCGGCGAACGACGAGATGTAGATGGCGCCGACCTCGCCCGGGGCCAACTCGGCGCCGTCGTCGTCGAGGATACGGACCGACAGCCCCGGAAAGGGCCGTCCGACACTGCCCGGCTTGGCCAGCCACTCCTCGGGTGAGATGACCGAGGCCATCCCTTCGCTCGCCCCGTAGTACTCCCAGATCGACCCGGGCGGGAACACGTCGATGATGCTGCGCTTCACCGGCACCGGGCAGGGCGCGGCGGCGTGGAGGACCTTGCGCACACTGGACCGGTCGTAGGCGCCCCAGTCGGCCTCGAGGATCCGGACGAAGTTGGCCGGGACCATCTGGGCGGTGGTGACCCGCTCCGTCTCGATGAGCCGGAGCGCCTCGGTGGCGTCCCACCGCGCCATGATCACCACGCGCCCCCCTCGTTGAGCGACATCTGGGCGTAGGCCGAGGGGGCCACGTGGTAGCCCGGCCCGCACATGAGGTGCACGTCGTCGGGCCGCAGTCCCCAGAACTGGGCGAAGGGGTTGGGGGGAGCCTCCGCCGCCGGCTGGGGGGCCGGGCGGGAGATGCCCTTCGGCCGCCCGGTGGTGCCCGAGGTGTAGCTCATGGTCGTGACCGGGTTCCCCAGGTAGGCCCGGTCGGGGGGGTCCTCGGACCCGGCGGCCAGGCGCGGGTCGTCGACGGCCAGGCCGGCGGTGCCTGTGGACTCCGCCGCGGCCAGCGCCGGGGCGGACCCGTCGTGCACCACCACGGCGGCCCCGGAGTCAGCCAGGATGTAGGCCGCCTCGGGAGCGGTCAGGCGGGTGGACACGGGGACCACCAACGCACCCAGCCGGGCGACGCCGTACCAGGCGGCGAAGATCTCGGGGCGGTTGCCGAGCATGACCGCCACCCGGTCGCCGGCGCCGACGCCGCCGCCGGCGAGGGCGTGGGCCACGGCGTTGGCCGCCCGGTCCAGTTGGCCGAAGGTGGTGCGGGTTCCCCCGCAGACGAGGGCCACCCGGTCGGGGTCGGCGCCGGCGATGGCGGCGAGACCTCGGGGCGCGGTCACGGGGGTCCAGGCGGTGGCATCGGGCGGCCAGTGTACGACGGGCGGCGACACCGCGCCTGACACGGATGTCAGGTACGGGGGAGGCCCGGTATAAGATCGGCCACGCGCTCGGCGCCTCTCCGGTGCCCGCAGAGCACGACGTAGGAGGGAGGGGGAGCCATGCACGCAGAGGACCTCATCCTCGTGAGCGTCGACGACCACGTCGTCGAGCCACCCGACATGTTCGACGGACGGGTTCCGGCCAAGTGGAAGGACCAGGCCCCCCGGGTCATCCACAAGGACGACGGGATCGACGTCTGGTCCTACGAGGGCAACGAGATCCCCAACGTGGGTCTGAACGCCGTGGTGGGCCGGCCGCCCGAGGAGTACGGCATCGAGCCCACCTCCTTCGACGAGATGCGTCCGGGCTGCTACGACATCGACGAGCGGATCCGGGACATGAACGCGAACGGCGTGCTCGGCTCGATGTGCTTTCCCTCCTTCGTCCAGTTCTGCGGTCAGCTCTTCGCCCGCACCGAAGGACAAGGAGCTGGCCCTGGCCATGCTCCAGGCCTACAACGACTGGCACATCGACGAGTGGTGCGGCGCCTACCCGGGCCGGTTCATCCCCCTGTCCATCCCCGCCATCTGGGATCCCGAGCTCATGGCGGCCGAGGTCCGCCGGGTGGCGGCCAAGGGCTGCCACGCCGTCACCTTCTCGGAGAACCCGTCGAAGCTCGGGCTGGCCGAGCGTCCACACGCGACCACTGGGACCCCTTCTGGACGGCCGTGCAGCGACGAGGGGACCGTCGTCTGCATGCACATCGGCTCGTCCTCGGAGATCGTCATCACCTCGCCCGACGCCCCCTTCGACGTGCTCATCACCCTGTCGCCCATGAACATCGTCCAGTGCGCGGCCGATCTGCTCTTCTCCCCCGTCCTCCGCAAGTTCCCGGACCTCCGCCTGGCGCTGTCGGAGGGCGGTATCGGCTGGATCCCCTACTTCTTGGAGCGGGTCGACTACGTCTACTCACCACCACAAGGCGTGGACGGGCCAGGACTTCGGCGACATGCTGCCGAGCCAGGTGTTCAGCGAGCGGATCATCACCTGCTTCATCGACGACGCCTTCGGGGTGGAGAGCCGGGCCAAGATGAACATGGACAACATCTGCTGGGAGTGCGACTACCCCCACTCCGACTCCACCTGGCCCCAGGCGCCGGAGATGGCGATGAAGTACCTCGACGGCGTGTCCGACGCCGACGTCAACAAGATCACCCACGAGAACGCCATCCGGCTCTTCCACTACGACCCGTTCAGCGTCCGGCCCCGGGAGAAGTGCACGGTCGCCGCCCTGCGGGCCGAGGCCACCGACGTCGACACCTCGCTGATGGCCCGGAATCCCAAGCACGAGCGCAAGCAGGTGTTCGCCGCCGACCTCGGCAACATCGGGCGCGACTGACTTGCCGCTCACCGAAGACCAGCCACCCCCGATCCTCAGCCACGACGCGGGGCCGACGGACGCGATTCTCGTCGCCGCCGCCGTCTGAGCCCGCCACCTCGCCACCGGGAACCGAGGAACGCCGCACCGTGACGGACTGGACCAGGGTCCCGGTGGTGGTGGGCGCCGGCCAGGTGACCAACCGCGAGCAGGACCCGGCGGCCGCACCGTCGCCCTTCGACCTGATGGCGCAGGCGACCGCCCTCGCCCTGGCCGACGCCGGGAGCGCGGCGGTCGCCGACATCAGCCACCTCTGGATGGTCCACTCCCTGTCGCTGCGCCACGGCGACCCGGCCCCGGCCCTGGCCGGACGCCTGGGGATCGACGGCGCCGAGACCCGCTGCTCGGGCATGGGCGGGAACATCCCCCAGTGGCTCGTCAACCGGGCCGCCGACCTGGTCGCCTCCGGGGCGCGTCCCCGGGTGCTCATCGCCGGGGCCGAGGCCCTGGCCACGCGCCGGCGCGCCCGCAAGGCAGGGGTGGAACTCGACTGGCCGTCGTCGCCGGGCTGGCCCGAGACCTGGCCCCCGCTCGAGCCCGACATGGGGACCCACCCTGTCGAGCGGGACCACGGCCTCGTCCAGGCCACCACCATGTACGCCCTCATCGAGTCGGCCCTGGCCCACGCGGCCGGACGCGACCCCGACGGCCAACGGCGGGCCATGGGCGAGCTCATGGACCGGTTCAACGCAGTGGCCGCCGCCAACCCCCATTCGTGGTTCCCCACCCGGCGCGACGGCGCCGAGCTGACCACCGTGACGCCGGACAACCGCATGATCTGCTTCCCCTACCCGAAGTACCTGAACGCGGTCATGGACGTCGACATGGGGGCCGCCCTCCTCGTCACCGACGCCGAGACGGCGCGGGCGTGGGGCCTCGGCCCCGACGAGGTCGCCTACATCGGCGGATGGGCCGACGCCCACGAGGTCTGGTACCTCTCGGAGCGGACCCGGGTCCACACCGCCCCCGGTCTGGTCGCCACCGCCGACACCGCACTGGCCGCCGCCGGCGTCACCGTCGACGACGTCGGCGCCTTCGATCTCTACGCCTGCTTCCCCAGTTCGATCGAAGTGGCCCGCGACAGCTTCGCCGTTCCGCCCGACGACCCCCGACCCCTCACCCTCACCGGCGGGCTCCAGTACCACGGGGGACCGGGCAGCAACTACGTCACCCACAGCGTGGCCAACACCCTCGACTGGCTCCGGTCCGGCAGCGGCGATGTCGCCCTCGTCCACGGCAACGGCTACTTCCTCACCAAGCAGGCCGTCGGCGTCTACACCCGTCGGCCGCCACAGGCTCCCCCGGCCCCGGCCGACGGCCTCCAGGAGCGGATCGACCGGGGATCGACGACCGTCCCGGTGGAGGCGTCGTTCGACGGCCCGGGGACGATCCTGGCCTACACCGTCACCTACGGCCGCGACGGCGAACCCGGTGACGGGGTCGTCCTCGTCGACGTCGGCGGCGGCCCCCCCGGTTCCGGGCACACGGGTTCCGGGCACACGGGTTCCGGGCACACGGGACCCGGGCACACGGGTTCCGGGCACACGGTGGCCAGGACCGACGCCGCCACGAGCGGCGCCCTCGTCACCCACGACGCCGTCGACGCGGCGGTGACCGTGACGGTGACCGAACAGGGCAACGTCGCCCGCCTGGCCTGACCGCGGCCGACTCAGTCCTCGAGCGACTCAGTCCTCGAGCGACTCAGTCCTCGAGCGACTCAGTCCTCGAACGACTCAGTTCTCAAGCGACAAGGCCTGTTCGGGGCAGTTCTCGACGCCGGTGCGGGCGTCGTCCTCGCGTCCGGCGGGAACCTCGTCGACCAACAGGACGCAGTGGCCGTAGTCGTCGGCGTCGAAGAGATCGGGCGCCAGCACGTAGCAGCGGCCGTGGCCCTGGCAACGATCGGCGTCGAGCCGGATGTGCACGGGCGTCGTGACCTAGCCGGCGGGCGGGAACTGAAGCGGGAGGTGGTGCAACGAGCGCAGACCCTCTGTGTACTCGAGCACCGTCCCCGGAACCAATTCGTAACTGGGGATCCGCTTGTGCCACTCGCGCAGCGCCACCCGCAGCTCGACGCGCGCCAGGTGCGAACCGAGGCAGCGATGGACCCCGCCGCCGAAGGCGAGATGGGGGTTCGGGTTCCGCAGCAGATCGACCGAGTCGACACCGGGATGGGCGGCCGGGTCGGTGTTGGCCGCACCGATCAGCAGCATCACGTGCTCACCGGCGCGCATCGGGCAGCCGTCCACCTCGACGTCCTCGCCCAGCACCCGGGGGACGGCCGGGACCGGGCTCTCCCACCGCAGCAGCTCTTCGATGGCCGAGGGGATGACCGACTCGTCGCCGGCGACCTGCGCCAGGTGGTCGGGATTCTGCGAGAGATGCCCGAAGATGCAGTCGAGGGAGTCGGTCACCGTGTCGAGCCCGGCGATGATGAAGAGGAAGCAGATGTCGAGGATCTCCTCGTCGGTCAGCTGCACCCCGTCGACCTCGGACCGCATGATCCGGGCCAACAGGTCCTCGGTGGGGGCGCGCCGGCGCTGCGCCAGCGTCTCCTCGAAGTAGGCGTAGATGTTCTCGGCCGTCTTCTTGCGCGTCGGCGACTGCGACTCCATCGTGTCGCCGGAGGGGCGGATGATCCCGTCCTTCATCTCCAGGAACATGTCCAGGTCCTCGAGGGGCAGCCCCATCAGGCGCAGGAACACCGTGCACGGCAGGGGCACGGCGAACTCCTCGTGAAAGTCGCACGTCCCTTTGACGGCGAAGTTGTCCATCGTCTGGTTGACGAGCTCGGTCACCTCGCCGTCGAGGGCGGCCATGTGCTTGGGCGCGAACAACGGGTCGAGGATCCGCCGGTACTTCACGTGCTTCGGTGGATCGACGCTCAACGGGATCAGGGGCCGGATGTTCCCCAGCTCCACGGCCTCGGGGGCCGACGTGTACACGGCCGGCTTCCGCAGCGCCGCCTCCACGTCCTCGCGGTGGGTGAGCAGATGGAACATGTTCTCGATGGTGTGCACGCGTTGCTGGCGCAGCATCGCCGAGATGGCCCGGGGGTCGTCGGCCGATGCCAGGTCGGCGAACATCGTCGTGCTGGGGGCCTCGAGCTCGTCCTCGACTTCCATCGCTCTGCGCCTTTCACTACCGGGCCACTGACGCCACGGAGTGTGACAGGCCGGTGCCGGGCCGGGACATACGGGTGGGCGCCGGCCCCCGGGGGCCCTACGCCCGTCACGTTACCTTTTCCTGACGCAGATGTCAGCCCTGACGACGACGTCAGCTTCGATCGGCGGCCTTTCGCGCTGTCCGCGGTCGCCGTCGACGGGGCCCGGCGGCACCCGTCGCCATCCTCAAGGACCGCTGGTCCGGTGCCGACATCGAAGTATCCGAACACCGCCCCTGACCTGGGCACAGTACGATCGAGTCAAGGACACAAGGGGGTCGTCGTGGTCATCGCAGGGAGCGAGAGGACGACCCGTCGTCGCGGTGTGCGACGGCAACGGGACCCGTTCTCCCGCTTCGGCGCCGAGCTCCGCCAGGCCCGGGAGACCGCGGGACTCACCCTCGAGGCCGTCGGGGACCGCACCGGTGTCCGCCGCCACCACCTCGAAGCCCTCGAGGAAGGCGACCTCTCACGCTTCCCCGACGAGAGCGCGGCGCTGGTCGCCGTGCGCCGCTACGCCGAGATCTTCGGCCTCGACGCCGCCGCCATGGCGCAGACGGTGGGCGCGCAATGGCGCACCGTGGGCGACCGTCCGTCCCCGGTTCTCGTCGGCGCAACCCCGGCGGCGCCCCCGCCGCGTCCCGACACCGGGCCGGTCCCCGCCGTCCCCGGCCACCTGAGCCGGTACCCGGGCGACACCTCACACCTCCGCTCCTTCACCCAGACGGCCCAGGTCCCCCAGGTGAAGACCCCCCGCACCGTCCGCCCCTCGCTCCCCCCGGGACTGAGGTTCGACTCGACCGACGCCATCCCCGTGACCCTCCGCGGCCGCCCCGAGCCCCGTCCCGCCCCCCTGGCCCTGCGGGTGGCGGTCTGGTCCACCGCCCTCCTCCTGGTCGTGGGCGTCGGCGGCCTGGCCGTCCACCACTGGCGCCCGGCCTGGTTGCGCAAGATCCACCTGGTGGAAGGGCCGCCCACCGGCGGCGCGGCCACGTCGCACGGGCCCCGGCCGCCGGCCGCCCGCGGGCCAGTCGTGAAGGAGGCGGCGTCGGGTCCCCTCTCGGCCACCGTCACCGTCCGCTCCTCGGTCTTCTCCGTGGTGGTGACCACGGCCGCACCGTGCTGGATCCACGTCAGCAGCCCGGCCAGCTTCGCCCCGGTCTTCTCGGCCACCGTTCCCGCCGGCACCACCAAGTCCTTCACCTCCTCCTCCGGGCAGCTCTCGGTCGAACTGGGGGCCAGCCGCGTCTCGATGACGGTCTCGATACTGGGCACTACCGTCCCCGGCTTCGTATTCGCCCCCCGGGCGGCACCCTTCGTGGTGAACTTCCACTCCGCCCCCACCTGACCTCCCCGCCGCCCCGCGGCCCGCCGTCGCTGCGCTTGCGCCGCCGCGCCCGACCCTGGTTCGCTCTCGGTGTGACCGACGCCGGGGGGCCAGACGCGGGGGGCATGGACGGGGGCGACATCTACGACTTCTGGGCGACCTGCCGTCGCGACGATCCCGTCATGGCCATCGAAGGCCTCGGACAGCAGATGCGGATGGTGACCCGCTACGCCCACGTCGACGAGATCCTCCACGACGCCGAGCGTTTCCGGTCGCGGATCAACGCCGACACCATGGGCCCGGTGATGGGGACGGTCATCCTGGCCATGGACGGCGACGAGCACCGCCGCCACCGCAACCTGGTGGCCCACGCCTTCCGGCCGTCCGCCCTCGTCCGCTGGGAGGACGAGCTGATCGCCCCCACCATCCAACGGCTCATCGACACCGTGGTCGGCCGCGGGTCCTGCGACCTGGTGGCCGACGTCACCAGCCGCTACCCGGTCCAGGTCATCGCCGGCGTCCTCGGCGTCCCCACCGGGGACTACGAGCTCTTCCAGCGCTGGGGCCTCGAGATCTCGATGGGCCCCGAGGACTACGCCGTCTCCACGGCGGCGGCCCGGGCCATGCGGGAGTACCTGACGCCCCTCGTCGAGCAGCGCAAGGCCCATCCCACCGACGACCTCGTCTCCGACATCGTCACCGCCGAGATCGACGGCGAACGACTGAGCGACGAGCACATCTACGGATTCCTCCGTCTCCTTCTCCCCGCCGGGGCCGAGACGACCTTCCGCGCCTTCGGCAACTGCCTCCTGGCCCTGCTCTCGCATCCCGACGTCCTGGCTCGCGTCGACGGCGACCGAACCCTCCTCGACGCCGTCATCGAGGAGACCCTGCGGTGGGAGACGTCGGTGACGATGGTCAACCGCGAGACGGCCTGCCCGGTCGAGCTGGGCGGCGTGACCATCCCGGCCGGGGTCTCGGTGGTCTGCGCCACCGGATCCGCCAACCACGACGAGACCCGCTACGACGACCCCGAGGCCTGGGACCTCGACCGTCCGCCCGCCGCCCACCTCGCCTTCGGAACCGGTCGCCACCAGTGCCTGGGGATGCACCTGGCGCGCCTCGAGCTGCGCGTGGGCCTGACCGCCGTTCTCGACCGCCTCCGGGGTCTGCGCCTCGACCCGTCCGCCGCGCCACCCCACGTGGAAGGAATGGCCTTCCGCTCCCCGCCGCGCCTCGACGTCCTCTTCGACACCGGGCCCGCCTTTTCGGCTCCGGCGGTCGGGACCTAGGGTTTTTCTCCATGACACCGAAGATCACCGTCGTGGGCGGCGGCAGCACCCACTGGACGCCGCGCCTGCTCGCCGATTTCGCCAACACCGCCAGCCTGCGCGACTGCTCGGTCACACTCACCGACATCGACGAGTCGTCGCTCCCCTCCATGCTCACCATCGCCAAGCACATCGTGACCTCGCGCCGTATCGGGATGGACGTCACCGCCACCACCGACCTCCCCGCCGCCCTCGAGGGCGCCGACGTCGTGATCATCGCCCTCTCGGTAGGTGGTTTCGCCAGCATGGGCCACGACCTCGAGATCCCGGCCCGCTACGGAATCTGGCAGCCGGTGGGCGACTCGGTCGGCCCCGGGGGCATCGCCCGCTCGCTGCGCTCCATCCCCGTCGTCCTGGCCATCGCCGCCGAGGTTGAACGCTGCGCCCCCGCTGCGATCCTCCTCAATGTGAGCAACCCCCTGACCGCCCTCTGCCGGGCCGTCTCGTCCCAGACCTCGGTCCGCACCGTCGGGCTCTGCAACGAACTGGTCGGACTCCAGTTCTGGCTGAGCCTCGTCTTCGACGCCGACATGCGCGACATCGACCCCGTCGTCGCCGGCGTCAACCACCTCCCCCTCGTCACCGCGCTGCGCATCGGGGACGGGGACGGCTTCGCCATGCTCCGCGACGTCCTCGACGATCCCGGACAACTGGAGGGACAACCGGTCTGGATGACCCCGCCGGCGGCGTCGCACTGGCGCCGGCTCGACCCCTCGCGCGACTGGACCAAGGCCGACATCGTGGCCAACAACCGGGTCAAGCTCGAGATCTTCCGCCACCTGGGTGTCCTCCCGGGCTCGGCCGATACCCACGTGGCCGAGTTCTTCCCCTGGTTCGTCACCCCCGCCTCCGATCAGGGCCGGGCCTGGGGCATCCACCACTACGGCCTCGCCGGCCACACCCAGGACAAGGTCGACGACGGGGTCTGGGCCGCCGAGCTCGAGGCCGGGGGCGAGGTGCCGCGGTGGTCGTCGGGGGAACTGGTGGCACCGCTCATCGACGGCATGGTCACCGGACAGCCGCGCTCGCTACCGATGAACCTCCCCAACACCGGTCAGGTCACCGACCTCCCCGCCGGTGTCGTGGTGGAGTGCATGGGCACCGTCGACGCCGACGGCGTCCGCCCCCGCGACGTCGCCTCGGCCGGTGCGGCCGCCGAGCACCTCCGGCGCGTCGTCACCTCCCAGGAGCTGACCGTCCAGGCCGCCATCGCCGGCGATCGGGGCCTCGTCCTCCAGGCCATGGCGGCCGACCCCGTGGCCGGCACCCTCCCCTGGGAACACCTGACGGCCATGACCGACGACCTCCTGGCGGCGTCGGCTCCCTGGCTGCCCCAGTTCGCGCCGTCTCCGTAGGCCGCCGGCCCAGGGGGCGTCCTCAAGGCCGCCGCTAACCGCTCCGATGTAGGTACGTGACCACCTGGACCGACGGCGCCCTCCCGGCCTCCGACCCCCACGCCGCCTTTCAGGGCGTCGCCTCCCGGTTGTCGCGCCTGCTCGGCGCGGCCGACGCCTCGACGCTCGACGCCGCCGCCGCCACCTGCCTGGAGGAGCTCGGGGCCTCCGCCGACGTGGACGTCTCGTTCATGACCCTGGTGGACGCCGATCTCTGTGTCACCGACGACTGGCACTGGATCCGTCCCGGCCTGGCCGCCGCCGCCCCGTCGGTCGGCTCCCCCCTGTCGGCGATGTTCAGCTCCACCCTGGAGGCCCTCCGGGAGGGGACCACCGTCGTGGTCGAGGATCTCTCCGGCATCGACGTGGCCCCGTCGGAACGGGCACTGGCCACCGCCAACGGCCTCCTCGCCCTCGTCATCGTCCCCGTCACGGTGGGCACCCGGCTTCTCGGCGTCGTCGGCCTCCAGGTCTTCCACCGCCCCCGGCGCTGGAACCCCACCCTCGTCGTCCAGGTCGAGGCGGTGGCCCAGACCCTCGTCCACGCCGTCTACCGGATCCGTCACCACCGCGCCCTGGCCGCGGCCGACGCCCGCACCCGGCGCATCGCCGGCTACATCCCCGACGGCCTCCTCCTCGTTTCCGTGGCCGGAGCGGTGTCATGGGTATCACCCTCGTTCTGCACCATGTCGGGACTGGAGCCGCCGCGGATCCTGCATCGCCCGGCCTCTTGCTTCTTCCACCCCTCGCACCGTCAGGCCGTCGAGGAGCAGATGGCACGCGCACTGCGCTCCTCCGACGCGCACGTCACCGTGCAGTTCCAAAGTGAATCGGGCGACTGGCGCTGGGCTGAGGTGACACTGCGCCTGGCCGCCGAACCGGATTCGGGGGCACCCGACGAGATAGTCATGAGCGTCCGCGACGTCCACGAGCGCCACCTCCGCGACCAGCGCCTGGTCCGCCAGGCCGATCTCGACCCCCTGACCGGACTGGCCAACCGCACCGCCTTCGAGAGAGCCACCGCCACGCTGGCCGAGCGCGACGTCCGCGTGTTGGTGGCCTTCTGCGACATCGACGACTTCAGGTCCATCAACGACGAATTCGGCACCGCCGTCGGCGACGACGTCCTGCGGGCGGTGGCGGCGGGCCTCGGCACCATCGTCCGCGGCGACGACATCGTGGCCCGCTTCGGCGGTGACGAGTTCGCCGTCGTGGTCAGCCATGTCGACGACATGCACGCCGTCCCCCTCGGGGCCCGCCTTCTCGGGGTGACCCGGGAGATCAAGGTGGGTGGCGCCGACGTCTCGCTCTCGGTCGGTATCTGCGGACCGGGCCCCGCCGCGGACATCGCCGCCATGCGCCAGCGGGCCGACCAGGCCATGTACGCGGTGAAGAAGACCGACAAGAACAACTGGGTCGAGGTCGAATGGAACCCGCCCCCGGGCTGACAGTGGGCCTTGCCCCGGGGACGGCGATGGCCCGTTAGCCTCCCTATCCGGTGATCGAGATCATAAGCTTCCGCTTGGCGCCGGGCGCCGACGAGCAACGGTTCATGGAGGCCGACCGTCAGCTCCAATCCGACTTCGCCTACCAACAGTCGGGCCTCCGCCGGCGCACCACCGCCCGCTCCGACGACGGCCACTGGATCGTGATCAACCTGTGGCTCTCGGACCACGACGCCGACGTCGCCACCGCCCGGTGGGGCCAGGATCCGGTCACCGCCGCCTTCATGGCGTTCGTCGACGAGGCCACGGTCGAGACGCGGCGCTACTCCACCCTCGATTGAGCCCTCCGTCCGAGCCGCTCGCGTGCGGCCGCGGCGGCGGGGGACGGCCGTTACTGCTGGACGAGCACCACCGGGACGCCTTCGGGATCGTCGATCACGGCCAGGGTGGGGCCGTCGGGGACATCGAACGGTTCGGCGACGATCCGGCCTCCCAGCTCCACCGCCAAGGCCAGCGATACCCGCAGTTCCCGGACCTGGACGTAGAGGCTCACACCGGCGCGGTCGCCCTGTCGTATGTGGCCGGCCGGGCCCGGCTCGGGTCCGCCCAGTCCCGCCGGTATCGCCATGATCGGGCCGTCGCCGATCTCCCAGTGGCACAGTGCCCGATAGAAGGCGGCCTGCCGTTCGGGGTCTCGGGCCACGATTTCCCAGTGCACCACCGGCCTGGCCCAGTCGTCGCCCACGTCCGCCTCCGTTCCCGCGCGCCGGGCCAGCGTCGCACAGTTCGGAGTCGCACAGCTCGGAGACCGGCCGCCGGGCTCAGTCCCCGGCGCTCGCCCAAGATCGGCTCCGGGCGTCCGACGGCGTCACACCGGATTGCGGCTGTGGCGACCCCGCTTCATGAGGACGCGCCGAAAGGCCAGGGCCTTGGCGAAAGTCCCGCGCGGAGCGCGGTGGGGCTCGTCGGCCATCGCCCGTCTCGACGAGGGACGGACCGTGGTCTCCCACCTCGGGTCGTTGAACAAGTCGACCCTCTGCGTATCGGTGAACACCTCCGAGGCGTCGAGCCACGACGGTGATTCCTTGTAGTACGGGCGTTGCCTGGCCATGGGCGGGAATTTATCGTCGGCGGCTTTCCGGTTCGTGGATACACCGCCGTCGCGTCCCCTCCGGGGGCCACAGCCATTGATCGGCACCCACCAGTTCGGCTCAACCACGGTCAGGCCGAGTCACTGGCCGTGTCCGGTCTCTCGGAACGCCCGGTTACGTGCCGATCGTGACGGTGCAGGACGGGGACGTGGCGGTGGCGCCGTGGACGTCGGTGACTCGCATGGTGAAGGTGAAGCTGCCGGCGGTCGTGGGGGTCCCGGTCAGGACGCTGTCTTGGTCATCCGGCCCGTTCACCGTGTGCAGTGCGAGGCCGGGCGGGAACGACCCGGACTTGCGTGACCAGATCCACGCCTTCACCCCGCCTTGGGCGAAGAAGTCCTGCTCGTAGGACACGCCCACGGTTCCCGACGGGCAACCGCCAGTGGCGTTGACCTGCAGCGGCGGGGGTGGGGCCACCGTGATGCGATAGGTCCGTCCGAGGGGCTGTCCGTGCTGGTCGATCCCGGTAACGGCAAAGGTGAAGCTTCTTTGCTGCGTCGGAGTCCCGGCGACGATGGTCCCGGCTGCGCCGAACTGCCGAGGCATGGTCAGACCCGGAGGGGGGCTTCCGGAGGTGATCCTGAACGTACCCCCCGAGCCCTGACTGGTGAGGATGAACCCTTCGTAGGGCTGCCCTTGTGACGCCTCCGGCAGCGTACAGACCCCACCGACCAGACGACCGCCGTTCTGAGAGGGCGAGCACACCAACCGGTCCGGTGTCGTCCTGGCCAGAGTTGGGTCGGCCACGCCCATGGCGACGGCCAGAGTCCCGACCGCCAGAGCGACGACGCCCACTCTCTTCATCTGACCTCCTAGATCTCACCCCGTCCGAGCGTACGGAACGTCGTCCGGTCTGCACTACGGACGGAAGCTCGCATCTGTTCACCGGTGGGCGGTGAATCACACCCACTGGTCACGAGCCCATGGACCGTTACCGCTCTACGGCCCACGGAGATCGTCGGCCACTACCGTGGGTCCGTGCGAGGGCTTTCCGTCATCGAGACGTGGGGGTCGTCGGCGGACGAGCGTGAGGCCGCCTATCCCTGCGACGCACTGGTCGAGGGCGCCGACGCAACCCTGTTCCGAGCCGTCGATGTCTCCGCCCCGGCCACGCTCGTGTTCCGCTGGCTGTGCCAGCTCCGGCTGGCGCCGTACAGCTACGACTGGATCGACAACCTCGGGCACACCAGTCCACGTCATCTCGTTCCCGGCCTGGAACACCTGGAGGTCGGACAGCGCTTCATGACCATCTTCCGGCTCGTCTCCTTCGAACCGGGTCTATCCATCACCCTCGACTCGAACACGTCGTGGTTCGGGCGGGTGGCCGTCTCCTACCGGGTGGTGCCGAACGATCAGAACCGGAGCCGCCTGGTGGCGAAGGTGACATTCGCCGCCCCGCCGGGGCCGCACCGTCTGGCGGTGCGCTACCTCCTGCCGGCCGGTGACGTGATCATGATGCGCAGGCAATTGCTCACCCTCAAGAGATTGGCCGAAAGCGACGCCGGGTAGCGACGTCGGCGCCGAGACCCGGTCCCGTCCGCACCGTGGGTGATCCTCCCGGGATGGACGACGTCGGCTGGCTGCCCGACGGTTCGGTCCACGACCTGCGGACAGCAATGGCCGCTGTGGTCCCAGAGCTGTCTGACCGCCCCGTCGTCCTGCACGCCCGCGTAGACCAGAGCGATCCCCTGTGGTCGTCGTCCAGTGCCACCGTCGACGACAGATTCGTGGTCAAGTTCGCCTGGTCCAGAGTTGCCGCCCAACGCCTCCGGCACGAAGCCCGGGTTCTCCGGATGCTGGCCGAAGACCCCGAGGGCCTACACCTCCCCGACGTCGTCGCCACGTCCCGTGATCCGGTGTTGGTGGTCACCCGTCTCGTCCGGGGTCGACCACTCACCTACGACATTGTGGGCGCGACCGGGCCCACCGGCGTGGAGCAGATCGCGCACGAGCTCGCCTCGTTCCTGTCGCGCCTGCACCGCCCCCGACTCCTCACCCGGGCCCTCGCTGCCCTCGGGGGGCTCGCCGCGCCCGTGCCGCAGGCCACGACCGGGGGGTTACGGGAAGGCCTCCCGACCTATCTGCGGACCGATCAGCACGAGCGACTTCTGACGTGGTGCGACTGGGTCGACGCGGCGCTTTCATCCTCCGCTGACGCCGTGTTCGTCCATGGTGATCTCCATGGGCACAACCAGGTGTGGAACCTCGACGAGCCTCGGCTGCACCTCGTCGTCGACTACGAGACGAGCGCGATGGCGGAACCCGAATACGACTTTCGCTACCTTCCGGCCCAGGGGCCCGGTGTCGACCTGCTCCTGGCCACGGCATCACGATACGAGACCGCCACAAACGGGGTGCTCGCCCTCGATCGGATCATGGCCTGGCACGTCCGGACGGCCCTGGGCGACGCGCTGTGGCGGAGCGAGGCGCATGTCCCGCTCCCCGGCGGAGGACGGCCGTCGGAGTGGATGGACGAGCTCGCCGGGAGGCTCGACGCCCTCGACATACGGCCATAGCAGCGCCGGGCGTGAGACCCGCCCGCGGTGTCGTTGACGCGCCTCGCAGCCTGGGGCCGGTGTCTCCGTTCACGCGCCCGCGACCCCGGCACGCGCCTTTGACATCTCGCTGTGCAGCAGAGCCGTGAAGTCGCTCTCCCCCGGTCCTATCGTGGGCAACGTCCACGCGTCGTCCGACCAGGGTGAGGCCACGGGTCCCCGGCCGTCGTCTTCGGTCCATGATCGCGTCGGGCTGCCCGGACGTACCCAGTTGTCGTAGGGGGTGGGTCGGGCCGGACGACGGCGACACTCAGGGGGAAGGGCCTGTCGGACAACCTCGAACGCATCGACGACGGTGGCGAACTCGCTCGCGTCTCCGCCCCCGTCGGGATGGGTCCGCTTGACCCTCCGGCGAAACGCGCGCTGGACCTCGTGGTACGGGGTGTCCTCCGCGACGCCGAGGACCACCCACGGGTTCCTTCCCGTCATGGCACATCCCTGTGGTGCACCGGCCTCCTGCCGGTGGCGCGGATCCTTCCGCGCTCCACCACTTTCGGCGCGATCCCACCGGGGCTTGAGCCGGCCGTGGACGCCCTGGTGAGACGGCACGATCTCGCCGTCCCGTGCGCCGCTCCTAGCGGTTCTCGTAGTTCGCCGGGCGCCGCTCTCTGAAGGCGAGGAGCTGTTCCCTGGCGTCCTCGGTGGCCAGCGTCAGGATCTGGGTGCGCGCCTCGAGGTCGATCGCCGCCTCGAGGCTGGGGATCTCGAGATTCGACCACAGGGTCGCCTTACCCATCCACGTCCCGAGCGGGGTATTGACGACGATCTGTTCGGCGAGTCGATAGGCGGCGTCGAGGAGCTCCGCATCGGGGACGGTCTCGAGGACGAGCCCGATGGCGGCCGCTTCGGCTCCGTCCACCGGACGCCCGGTCAACACCAGTTCGGCGGCACGAGTGGCCCCCACGATCCGCTGCAACAGCCAGCTCAGACCCATCTCGGCGCCCGACGCGCCGATCTTCACGAAAGCGTCGACGAACAGCGCCGACGTCGAAGCCAGCCGGAGATCGGCGCCCAGGGCGAGGGCGTACCCGGCGCCGGCGGCGGGGCCGTTGACCGCGGCGATGACCGGCTGGGGAAGGGCGCGCAGGCGCGGAACGAGCTGGGCCACGAATTTCTGTTGGTACATGTTCGTGTGCACCGGCCCGATGTCGGTGGCTATCCACGCCGGCGGGCGCCACTCGTAGAGATCGTCCCCGGCGCAGAACCCCCGGCCCGAACCGGTGACGACGATCACGCGACACGACGGGTCGCGGCCGAGGGTCTCGAACACGTCGTAGATGCGCCCGAGCATGTCCGAGGTCAAGGCGTTCAATTTCCGGGGCCGATTGAGTGTGACGAGGGCCACGCCGGGCCGCGGCCGATCGGTGAGCACATCGTCGACGGCCGTCCCGTGGTCTGAGGTCTCCGCGCTCACGCCACCATTCCTCGCTCCGGTATTTCTGCCAGGGTAGCCACGTCCCGTCCCGCCGTCGTCGGGACACGGCTCGGCACTACGGTGTGCTTGCGTGGGTCCCGGCGTGAGCGCATCGACACCGAGGTTCCCGGTCCTCTCCGAAGATCGCGACGGTGTCCGGATCCTCACGATGGCCCGACCGGAGAAGCTCAACGCCTTCACTGCCCACGGGTACCAGACTCTGCGGGCCCACCTCGAGAACGCCGCCGCCGCACCTGACGTGGCGGTCTGCGTCCTCACCGGACAAGGACGGGCCTTCTCGGCCGGCGTCGATCTCGGCGAGATGGGTCGCCCGGGCGGGAGTACGGAGCTGGGTGTGCATTTCGACCCGTTGCTGGCGTGCCTCGCCGACTTCCCCAAACCGCTCATGGCCGCAGTCAACGGCCTGGCCGTGGGGTTCGGTGCGACCCTGCTGCTGCACTGCGACATCGTGATCCTCGACGAGACCGCCGAGATCCGCATGCCCTTCGTCACCCTCGGCACGGCGGCCGAGGCGGGGAGCAGCTACCTCCTCCCGCTCCGGGTCGGTGCCCAGCAGGCGGCATGGATGATGCTCTCGGCCGCCGCCCTCAGTGCTGACGACGCCGTGGCCAACGGCTTCGCCTTCGCCCGGGTCGACGCCGGGACTTCTCTGGACGAAACGGTGTCGATGGCGCGGCGGATGGCCGTCCACGGTGCCGCCGTCCTGGCGGCCAACAAACGGCTCCTGCGCGAAGGCTGTCGCGCCCGGATCGACGAGGCGTGGCGACGTGAGAAGACCGCGATGGCGGCACTGGCGGAGGAGTTCGGGTCCTTCGGTTGGCGCGAGGGGAGCTGAGCGCGGGGCGCCGGCGCCGGGAGCTCATCCGGGAGGCCCGGCCGGTGATCGACGTTTCTCCGGAGAATTTTCGGCGGAGCTGTCGATCCCGGGCTCTCCCGTTCGACACAAGGGTGAGAGGCGGGGAAGTACCCCGCCTCCCGGATAAAGGAGTCACCATGCCGCGTTACCTTTCGATGATCCGCGTCGACGAGCGCAACAGCCCCGAGGGAGGCCCCAGCCCCGAACTGTCGGAGCGCATGAGCGCGCTATTCGAGGAGATCACCAAAGCCGGAGTCATGCTGGACACCGCCGGGCTCACCCCGACCTCCGACGGCACCCGGGTCACCTGGTCCGGCGGCAAGCTCAGCTACACCGACGGGCCCTTCACCGAGAGCAAGGAAGTCGTCGGCGGGTACGCCATTCTCCAGGCCAAGGACAAGGCCGAGGCGCTGGAGTGGACCAAGAGGTTCCTGCAGATCCACGAGGAGCACTGGACGGTCACGGCCGAGGTCCGCCAGATCGTCGACGGCTGACCGACGACGCTTGCCCACCCACGAACCGGCTGGTTCGATGGGTGGTCGTGACGGCGGAGAGGGCGACCGACACGGTCGAAGCGGTCTTCAGGATGGAGTACGCCCGGATCATCGCCGGTGTCGCCCGCATCGTGCGAGATGTGGGCATCGCCGAGGAACTCGCGCAGGACGCACTGGTCATCGCCCTTGAGGAGTGGCCGACGGCGGTGTCCCGGACAAGCCCGGTGCCTGGCTCATGGCCACGGCCAAGCACCGGGCCATCGACCTGGTGCGCCGCAAGGAGACATACGCGCGCAAACTGGCGGACGTCGGGCGGACGCTGACCGACGTACCGCCGCCCGAGCCAGGGGACGAAGACGACATCGATGACGACCTGCTGCGGCTGATCTTCACCGCGTGCCACCCCGTGCTGTCGCCGGAGGGCCGGATCGCCCTCACCCTGCGCTTCCTCGGCGGGCTGACAACCGAGGAGATCGCCCGTGCCTATCTCACGTCCGAGCCGACAGTCGCCCAACGCATCGTGCGCGCCAAGCGTGCGCTGGCCCGGTCCATGGTCCCCTTCGAGGTCCCCACCGGGGCGGAGCGGGCCGCCCGCCTGTCGTCGGTTCTCGAGGTCATCTACCTCGTCTTCAACGAGGGCTACTCGGCGACGGCGGGTGACGATGTCGTGCGCCCGGCGTTGTGCGAGGACGCCCTGCGCCTCGCCCGCGTCCTCGCCGCCCTGATGCCCACCGAACCCGAGGTCCACGGTCTGTCCGCGCTCCTCGAGTTTCAGGCGTCGCGCATTCCGGCCCGCACCGGCTCCGCCGGTCAGCCGGTGCTGCTCGCCCACCAGGACCGCACCCGGTGGAACCGGATGCTCATCGGGCGCGGCATCGATGCCCTGCACCAAGCCGGTGACGGGCCGTACTCGGTCCAGGCCGCGATCGCCGCGTGCCATGCCCAGGCCATCCGCTACGAGGACACGGACTGGGAGGCGATCGCCGCCCTTTATCGCCAGTTGATGGTGTTGACGCCCTCACCGGTGGTGGAGCTGAACCGGGCGGTCGCCATCTCGATGTCGGATGGTCCCCTGGCCGGTTTGACGCTGGTGGACGCCCTGGCCGACGAACCGGCTCTCCGGGACTACCACCTCCTCCCGAGCGTCCGGGGCGATCTGCTCGAGCGCCTGGGACGCGCAGAGGAGGCACGTGCGGAATTCGAGAGGGCGGCCTCCATGACCCGAAACGCCCGCGACAGGGAGCTGCTCCTGGAGAAGGCGTCGCGCTCTGCGTCGGATCCCTGATCAGAGATTCACTCTGGGGGCCGCGGTCACGACCCGGTGACCGGCGTCGCCCGCCGCCGCGCGACTGGCCTGGACCGTGGCCAGACCGAGCCAACCGAGGAGCCATCCGGTCCCGACTCGGAAGACGAGCGTCTGAGTGTCGCGACCCGGCCGCTTCGCCCCGACGACCAGCGCGGCGGCAATAGGCCCGAGGCCCGAAACCGTCAACGCCGACGCGGCGGCGAGGTGGCCGGCGCGCCACGCCTCATCGCTGCGCATCGTCGACGGGATACGGATACCGGCCAACACGTTTCTCGGCAACCGTCCGGTCGCCGCCATTCGGCCGAGCGCCACCACGATGACGCCGGCGAGCCCGAATTTGGCTGCTTGCCGCATGCACGCCAGGGTACCGCGACGTGTCCGATGAGCACCGTCGGCCGGTCTCCGGTGCCCGTCCGTCAGCTCCAGCCGATGGACTTGACCTCGGTGAACTCCTCGATGCCATGGTGGCCCCACTCACGGCCGATCCCGCTCTGCTTGAAGCCGCCGAACGCCCCGCTCTGGCCGATACCGGACATGGCCGTACCCCAGCCCGGACCCTGTCCACCGCCGGGACCGGGCTCGTGGGCCGCACCGCCCACGCCCTGGGCGTTCATGAACCCGGCCCGGATCCGGCGGGCCACGTTGAAGGCGCGTGCCGTCGTCTCGGCCACGACCCCGCCCCCGAGGCCGTAGATGGAATCGTTGGCCAATCGGACGGCGTCGGCATCCGTTCCCGAGTAGGGCACGACGGTGAGAACCGGCCCGAATATCTCCTCCTGGGCGATCCGCATGTCGTTGGTCCCCACGAAGACGGTGGGCTCGTAGAAGAAACCCTTGTCGAATCCGGCCGGCCGCTTCCCCCCGACCACGAGCTCCGCCCCTTGTTCCCGGCCCGATGCGACGTACCCCTCCACCCGCTGGCGCTGCTGCTCGCGGATGAGAGGCCCGAGAACCGTGGACGGATCCTTGGGATCGCCGATCGTGATGTGGGGGACGGTGGCGGCGACTCCCTCCCGGTAGGCGTCCATGAGGCGCTCGGGAAGAAGCAGCCGGGTCTGCAAAACGCATCCCTGGCCGCAGTGGGCCAATACCTGGCCGAAGCCGATGGAGCGGGCGTAGTCCTCCGAGACGTCGTCGAGAACAACCTGGGCGCTCTTTCCCCCCAGCTCGAGCTGGAGGCGCTTCATCGTGCCGGCCCCGTTGGCCATGATCCGTCGGCCTGTAGCCGTCGACCCGGTGAAGGCGACCATGTCCACCAGGGGGTTGCTCGTCATCTCGTCCCCCACCTCGCCGTGGCCGGTGATGACGTTCAGGACCCCGGGCGGCAGGCCCGCCTCCTCGGCGGCCTGGGCGATCATGAAGGCGTCCAACGGCGTCCACGGATGGGGCTTGAGCACGATCGTGCAGCCGGCAGCCAGCGCCGGGGCCGTCTTCACCACGTTGAGCATGAAGGGGAAGTTGAACGGGGTGATGGCGCCCACCACACCGACGGGCTCACGCACGAGCGCCTGCCCCGACATTCCCGAGGACCCTCCGGTGGGGGCACCGGCCTCCACCCACGCGACCACGTGCTCCACCTGGGCGGCGTTGGAACGGAACATGCCGACGGACCCACCACCCTGTACGAAGTCGGTGAGAAAGCCGGTCGAGCCTGTCTCGGCCACGATCAGCTCCCGGAGCTCGGCCGACCGGGCCTCGAGGATCTCGGCCATCCGCACCAGGACGGCGGCCCGTTCGGCCGGCTTGGTCCACGGCCAGGGGCCCTCGTCAAAAGCGGTCCGGGCCGCCTCGATGGCCCGGACGGCGTCCTTGGGCGTCGCCTCCGGGACCTGTCCGATCACCTCTTCGGTGGCCGGGTCGATCACCTCGATTGACTGGGTCGCCTCGCCCGCCGTCCAGTCTCCGCCGATGTAGAGCTCGAAGTTCCACGGTGCTCCCACGGGTCCCCCCTTTGACGTCGACCCTGAACCTCAGGCACATCAAATCACCCGTCACAACCCCGTGGCCAACGGCGGTTACCAGGAGGCCCCGAGGCTCTCCAGGGACTCGATGTAGCTCCGCTCCTCGTCCGTCAGGTTCGCGAACTGGATCCCAACCCTGCGTCCGTCGTCCTTCTCCGCTTGGGAGTAGCGAACCACTCCCGCAAAGTGGACAGCAAGGAGGATCCGGCAGCCGGCCGACTCGTTGTCGGTGGCGTCGACGAGCTCGACGCCGGCTCCCGCGGACGAGATATCGACGATCCGACAGTCACGCCAATGCTGGGCGGGGTCGCCCTCGCCGGTCATGTACTTGCCCTGCCAATCAGTGAACTGCCGCGGCAGAAGTCTCCGTCGTGGTTGCATCACGCCACACTCTCGATGAGGGGCGGTGCGTACTTCCACGAGCTCTGGGGTTCGAGGCGTATCGCCCTGATTGGATGGTCTTCCGGTTGTCACATCGGCACGTCTCCATGCGGACTTGAGACATGACTGTAGGCACACCGCCATCGCGAGCAACTTGTGAGGTCGAATTTCGCACGACCTCGTGACCCCGTTCTTCTGTGGGGCTTCTGTGGGGCTAGCTGGAATCGAACCAGCGACCTCAGCATTATCAGTGCTGCGCTCTAACCGGCTGAGCTATAGCCCCGTCGTCCACGACCCTCCTGCGACCACCGCCGGGCCGTCCTCGTGATCCGACAGCGTAGCGTGACGCTGCAGAGGCTCCAGAATTCCCCATGAGGACGGTGGCGGTGTCCTGCGTTTCCCCACAGCATCGGTTGCGCTTCCGGGCACCGTCCGCAGGGCGGTGACCCGAGCGCGCCGCGGTCCGCGTTTCCGGCGATTCACCGCGCCGGGCGGCCTCGTCATCGGTGCCATCGGCCTCGCCGCCTGCGCCTCCCCCTCGGTCCATTCCGTGACGTCACGACCGTTGTCCTCCGCACCTGCCGTCTCGACCACGATGCGTCCCGAGGATCCGGCGGCTCCCCTTCGCCCTGTGTCCCCCGCCGGAGCCATCGGCCCGGTCTACGTCGAACCCGATGCGGGCATGACCCCCATCTACACGTTCATGCGGGGCGCCACGTCTCGGCTCACCATGACGATGTACGAGCTGGCGGACCCTGCCGCCGAGGAGATCCTCGCCGGTGACGAGGCGCGGGGGGTCCGGGTCCAGGTGCTTCTGGACTCGGCTCTCGAGGCCGCCCGCAACCAGCCCGCACGGGCGTACCTGTCGGCCCACGGGGTGGCCGTCGCCCTCGCCCCGGCCCGGCGGATCACCCATCAGAAGACCATCTGCACCGATGACACCCGATGTCTGATCATGAGTCTCAACCTGGTCGCCGACGACTACGCCACCACCCGGGACGTGGCGCTGGAGGACAGCGACGGTCGTGACGTGTCCGCCATCGAGTCGACCTTCGCCGCCGACTTTGCCGGGGCGACGGATCGCGCCGTCTCCGGCGGCGACCATCTCCTGTGGAGCCCCGGCTCGCAGCCGCTGATGCTGGGGGTGATCGATGGTGCCCGGCACTCTCTGGCGGTGGAGAACGAGGAGATGGACTCGACGGCGGTCACCGATGCTCTGGCGTCGGCCGCACGCCGCGGGGTGGACGTGGAGGTGTGCATGACCGAGAACAGCCTGTACGCGTCGTCGCTCAAGCGGATCACCGACGCCGGCGGGCACGTCCATCTGTATCCCGACCGCGACGGTGTGCTCTACATCCACGAGAAGCTGGTCCTGGCCGACGCCGGCACCGCGTCGGCAGAGGCCGTGGTGGGATCGATCAACTTCTCGCCGAGCTCGATGGACGACAACCGGGAGCTCGACGTCGTCCTCAACTCTCGCGACGTCCCGGGAGAACTCGACACCTTGTCCGTCGCGTTTCACCGCGACGTCGCCGACGCGCCGGCTATCTAGTGCCGCTCATGCCTCGGCGACGGCATCCTCGTCCTCGGCGGCCACGGCGGCCACCGCGGCCACGGCGTGACCGGCATCGAGGCTCATGAGCCGGACACCGGTGGCGTCGCGGCCCTGGGCGGCGATCTCGCGCACGGCGGTGCGGATCACGACCCCGCCCGTCGAGACGAGGAGGATCTCGTCGTCCAGGCCGGCCATGAAGGCGCCCACGACCCGGCCTCTCACGGCGGTGAGCTTGATGGCCCTCACCCCTTGGCCACCACGGCCCTGCCGGCCGAAGTGGTCGGTCTTGGTCCGTTTTCCGTAGCCGGCGTCGGTCACGATGAGAACGTCGGCGTCGGGACGCACGACGTCCAACGACACGACCTCGTCGCCACTCCTGAGGCGCATGCCCCGGACACCGGCGGCGTCGCGCCCCATGGGGCGGACGTCGTTTTCCGAGAAGCGGATCCCGCTGCCGTTGCGGCTCACCATGACCACGTCGTCGTCCCCCGATGTCGCCACGACCCGGACCAGCTCGTCGCCGTCGCGAAGCGCGATGGCGATGAACCCCTCGCGTCGGGACTTGTCGTACTCGGTGAAGGCCGTCTTCTTCACCTGTCCCTGCTTGGTGGCGAAGGTGAGGAAGCCCCCCGAGTCGAAGTCGCGCGTGGCCACGATGGCCTGAATGGTCTCGTCGGGGGCGAGAGGCAGGAGGTTCACCACCGCAGTGCCCCGGGCCGTGCGTTCCTTCATGGGCACCTCGTGCGCCCGCAGCCGGTAGACGCGTCCCCGGTTGGAGAAGAGCAGGAGGAATGCGTGGGCGGAGGTGTGGACCAACTGGGCGACCAGGTCCTCCTCCTTGAGCCGCGCCCCCTGGACGCCGCGCCCGCCGCGTCCCTGCGTCCGGAACGACGCGCCCAGCACGGCCTTGATGTACCCCGCCCGGGTCATCGTGACCACGATCTCTTCGTCTTCGATGAGGTCCTCGACCCCCATCTCGCCGGGGTCGTGGGTGATCAGGGTCCGGCGCGGGTTGGCGTACTTGGTCTTGATCTCGGAGAGCTCCCCGGCGATGACGCCCCGCAGCCTCGACCGGATCGCCCAGGATGGCCTCGAGCTCGGCGATCGTCTCGCGCAGCTTCGTCATCTCCTCCTCGAGCTCCGACCGACCGAGGCGGGTGAGCCGACCGAGGGTCATGTCGAGGATGTGGACGGCCTGCTCCTCGGAGAAGGAGAAGGGCGCCGCCATGAGCGCTTCGCGTGCCGCGGGACGGTCGTCCGAACCGCGGATGGCGGCGATGACGGCGTCGAGCATGTCGATGGCCTTCAGGAGCCCCTCGACGATGTGGGCGCGGTCTCGCGCTTTGCGCAGCCGGTATTCGGAGCGCCGGGTGACGACCTCGATCTGGTGGGCGACGTAGTGGGAGACCGCCTGGGCCAGGCTCAGTGTCCGGGGGACGCCGTCGACCAGGGCGACGACGTTGACTCCGAAGCTCGTCTGCATCGGCGTGTGCTTGTAGAGGTTGTTCAGCACCACGTTGGCGTTGGCGTCGCGCTTGAGCGTCGATGACCAGACGCGACTTCCGGCCGGCCGAGTCGTTCTGGGTCCGGCTGATTCCGTCGAGCTCACGGCCGTGGACGAGGTCGGCGATCTTCTTCTCGATCACCTCGACCGACGTCTGGTACGGGAATTCGGTGACGACGATCCGCGTCGCGCCACGGGACTCGTCGATCTCGGCCACCGCCCGCATCTTCACGGATCCCTTGCCCGTCCGGTAGGCGTCGAGTATCCCCTGGCGCCCGAGGATGGTGGCGCCCGTCGGGAAGTCGGGGCCCTTCACGAACTGCATCAGATCGTCGGACGTCGCCTCGGGGTTCTCGATGACGTGCAGGGTGGCGTCGATCACCTCGCCCAGGTTGTGGGGTGGAATGTTCGTGGCCATCCCCACGGCGATGCCCTGCGAGCCGTTGACGAGCAGGTTGGGGAAGCGGGCGGGCAGGACCACGGGCTCCTCGTTGGACCCGTCGTAGTTGGCGACGAAGTCGACCGTCTCCTCGTCGATGCCGGCCAGCAGCTCGAGCGCCAGCGGGGCCAGCCGGCATTCGGTGTAGCGCATCGCCGCCGGGCCCTCGTCCGGCCCGGTACCCCCGAAGTTGCCGTGGCCGTCGATGAGGGGATGACGCAGGCTGAAGTCCTGGACCATGCGGACCAGGGCGTCGTAGATGGCCATGTCGCCGTGCGGGTGGTAGGTCCCCATGACCTCGCCCACGACCTTGGCGCACTTGGCGTGCGGTCGGTCGGGCCGCAGGTTCTGGCTGTCCATCGAGTACAGGATCCGGCGGTGCACCGGCTTCAGCCCGTCACGGACGTCGGGAAGAGCCCTCGACATGATGACGGACATCGAGTACTCGAGGAACGAGCGCTCCATCTCCTCTTGGATCTCGATGGGCTCGATCGATCCTGAAGGCGGGTCCGGAACCTCGGTACCCGTGCCTCCCGACCCGGAGTCTCCTGTCCCGCCCGCGCCCCGTCTGGCCATCGTCTGTCGTTATCCCTTCGATCTTCGTGCGATCAGCGACGCGCCGGGCCGGCGCCGGTCCTCAGATGTCGAGGAATCGCACGTCCTTGGCGTTGCTCTGGATGAAGTGCCGGCGCAGCTCGACGTCGTCGCCCATGAGCACCGAGCACACCTCGTCGGCGACGGCCGCCTGTTCCACGGTCACCTGCAGCAGTGACCGGCGTGCCGGGTCGATGGTCGTGTCACGAAGCTCGTTGAAGTCCATCTCGCCCAGTCCCTTCAGACGCTGGAACTCCTTCTGGTGATTCGGGTGCTCCTCCAGGAACCGGGCCCGGGCCAGGTCGTCCTTCAGATAGACCTTCTCCTTGCCCACCAGGGTCGAGTACAGCGGCGGCTGGGCCACGTAGACGAACCCACCTTCGACCAGCGGCTTCATCTGGCGGAAGAAGAAGGTGAGTAGCAGGGTGCGGATGTGGGATCCGTCCACGTCGGCGTCGGCCAGGACGATCACCTTGTGGTACCGGATCTTCTCGACGTCGAATTCCTCGGCCAGGCCGGCACCGATGGCGGCGATGAGCGCCTGGATCTCGACGTTCTTGAGCATCTTGTCGATCCGGGCCCGCTCGACGTTCAGGATCTTCCCCCGGATGGGGAGGATGGCCTGCGTACGCGGGTTGCGGGCGTCCTTGGCCGACCCACCGGCCGAGTTCCCCTCGACGATGAACAGCTCGCTCTCCCGTGGGTCACGCGACGAGCAGTCGACGAGCTTGCCCGGGAGCCCGGCGCCGTCGAGGGCGGACTTACGGCGGGTGAGGTCACGCGCCGTCTGGGCCGCGATGCGTGCCCGCGCCGCGGTCGTCGACTTCTGCACGATCTGGTTGGCCTCGCGCGGATTCTCCTCGAGCCACTCGGCCAGTTTCTCGTTCGTGGCCCGTTCCACCAGCGAGCGGATGGTCACGTTCCCGAGCTTGGCCTTCGTCTGTCCCTCGAACTGCGGGTCGGTGAGGCGGACCGAGATGATGGCCGTCAGTCCTTCTCGGATGTCGTCGCCGTCGAAGTTGGGGTCCTTCTCCTTCAGCTGTCCCTTGGCCCGCGCGTAGCGGTTGACGACGTTGGTGAGCGCCTTGCGGAATCCCTCTTCGTGCATACCGCCGTCATTGGTGGAGATGCCGTTGGCGAAGGAGTGGATCGACACGTGGAAACCCGTGTTCCACTGCAGCGCGATCTCGACCTCCTGCTCGTTCTCGGCCTGCGCGAACGAGCACACCTTGCGGAAGAGCGATTCCTTGGCTGCGTTCAGGTGCTTGACGTAGTCGACGATGCCGCCCGTGTACCGGTAGACGACCTTCTGCTCCCGATCGGCGCGCTCGTCGGCGAACCGGATCTCGAGGCCCTTGTTCAGAAACGCCATGACCTGGAGGCGCTCGAGAACGGTCTGGGCCGCGGAATTCGATCTCCTCGAACACCGACGCGTCGGGCCAGAACGTCACCGTCGTACCGGTGCGGTCCCTGGGGGCCGGGCCGGTGACGTGGAGGGGCTCCTTGGGCTCGCCGCCGTCGGTGAAGAGGGCGACGTGGTGCTGGCCGTCGCGGTCGATCTCGAGCAGGAGCCGTGACGACAGGGCGTTCACCACCGACACCCCGACCCCGTGGAGGCCGCCCGACACCTTGTAGCCCGATCCGCCGAACTTTCCGCCGGCGTGCAGCGTGGTGAGGACGAGTTCGGCGGCGGAACGGTCCGGGTACTGGGGGTGGGGATCGACGGGGATCCCCCGGCCGTTGTCCTTGACCCGGCACCCGCCGTCGGCCAGCAGGGTCACGTCGATCTGGGTGCAGTACCCGGCCATGGCCTCGTCGACGGAGTTGTCGACGACCTCCCAGACCAGGTGGTGAAGACCCGTCGGCCCAGTGGAGCCGATGTACATGCCCGGACGTTGCCGGACCGGCTCGAGGCCTTCGAGAACCGTTATGTCGGTGGCGTCGTAAGAAGTCCCGCGCGTTTTGTCGACCAATTCCGGCTCAACCTTCAGCGCCACAAACGCGCCCTTTCAGATCCTCGAACAATAGGGGGGACCACCGCGACGAGAGTCCGCAACGGGGGCTCTGGTCGTGCGATTCCGATGCTCTCAGTGTACCAGGAGGCTGTACCGACTCAGGGCTCCCGTACGCCGGCGAGGCCCTCGGTGACGGGTCCCACCGGTCAGCGGCGCGGGCACCCGTCGACGTCAGCCACGCACGCGAATCTCGAGTCGGACAGGAGTCCCGTCGCCGCTGAATTCAGACGCCACACGCTCGAGAATCTCAGGTGCGAGATGCCGGATCTGCGTCGCCCAGGCGGGATGGTCGGCACTCACCACGAGTGTGTTTCCCACCAGACGCACAGGACGTACGTGCGCGGCCACCGACGGGCCCACCAGATCCTCCCAGCGTCCGAACACGAGGGCGATCAGGTCGGTTCCGCCGATGCCCAGTCGCCCGGCGACGGCACCCAGGGCCTCCGACATGGGAACGGGCCCACCCGGGGCCCGGCCGCGGTTGTCGTAGCGACGGCCTGGGCCGGTCACGCCCGCCCTCCGACGCTCGACAGCCTGCCCCCGGTTACGTCGACGACACGATCGGGCGTCACCGCCGAGGGTGGGTCGACAGCCGTGGTCAATAGCACCTGGCCCGCCGGCAGCTGTGCCACCAGGGAGGCCGAGCGGCGGGCGTCGAGCTCCGAGAACACGTCGTCGAGCAGGAGAACCGGGGGTTCGTCGGTACTGCGGCGACGCAACTCGTGCGTGGCCAGACGCAGGGCCAGGGCCACGCACCGCTGCTCGCCTTGAGACGCGTGGGTCCGTGCCGGTCCTGGACCGACGCTGATGTCGAGTTCGTCGCGATGGGGACCGACGGAGGTCACCTGGCGCCGGAGATCCTCGGCCCGGCGGGCGGCCAGTGCGTCGGACAGATCCCCGTCCCACGACCGGCGGTAGGTCAAGGTCACGGGTTCCGGCGACCCGGCCAGGCGGGCGTAGGCCTCCGACACCAACGGGGCGAGCTCGTCGACGAGCGCGTGGCGGGCGTCGGCCAGCTCGGATCCCGCCGTCGCCAGTCGATCGTCCCAGACGTCGAGGGTGGCGACGATGTCGGCATCGAGCCGGTTCCCGGCCTGACGCAGCACCGAGGCGCGCTGACGCAGCACACGATCCAGCTCGGACGTGAGGAGCTCGAAACGAGGGTGCTGATCGACGAGCACGTCGTCGAGGTACCCGCGGCGTCCGGCCGGACCGTCCTGGACGAGGTGGAGATCATCGGGAGAGAACACCGTGACACGCACGGCCTCGGCCAGATCCGCCCGGCGGCGCACCGGCTGGCGGTTGACTTGGGCCCGGGCCGCTCCGGACATGGGCAACTCCGCCTCGACGAGGACACGACGCCCGGCCGTCACCGTCTCCGCCCGCAGGATGGCCCGGTCCGCTCCGGCGCGTACGAGAACATCGCGGGGGGCTCCGCGCAGTGACCGCTGCGTGGCCAGCCAACCGACCGCTTCGAGGACCGAGGTCTTGCCCGACCCGTTGGGCCCGCGTAACACCGTCAGGCCCTGGGGATCGGGTTCGACGAACGCCTCAACAAAACAACGGAAATCGGTGAGCCACAGGGTGGTGATGGCCATGCGACGCTGGCGGGACCGACATCTAAGAAACGCGCACGGGCATGAGGAGGTAGCGGTAGTCGTCGTGATCAGGAGCGCGAACGGTCGCCGGCTTGGTCGCGTCGAGGGTCTCGAGAACGACTTCGTCACCGAGAACGGCCTCGACGCCGTCGATGAGGTAGCTGGGGTTGAAAGCGACGGTCAACTCTTCACCCTCGTAGTCGGCGTCGACGTCTTCGCTGGCGTGACCCACCTCCTGCGAGACCACGGTGAGCTCCACGCCCCCTGACCGCATGGACAGACGCACCGGAGTGGTGTTGTCCCGTACGAGCAGCCGGACACGGCGCAGCGCGTCGAGAATGGACTCTTTGCCCACCCGGAGCTGATTCGGGTAACCCGGCGGAATCAGCTGCCGATAGTCGGGGAATTTGCCGTCCAGGAGCCGGGTCATCAGACGCACACCCGACGCCGTGAACGTCGCGTCGAGATCGCTCACCGAGAAGCCCACGTCGGTGGCGCCGTCGGTTTTTTCCTTGCCCGCGGCCTCCTTCCCCCCGCCGCCGGCAGGAGGCGCTGTAGTTCCGTGAGTGCCCGAGCCGGGATCAGGATCTGGTCGGTGCCCTCGGGCAGTGGTCCGGTCCCCGTGAGGTCCCGCAGGGCCAACCGGTACGAATCGGTGGCCACCAGTCGGGTCCCCGACCCCTCGGCCGCCACCAGGACCCCGGTCAGGAGGGGCCGGGCGTCGTCGTTGGATGCGGCCCGCACCACCTGGCGCAGCGCCTCGGCTAGGCCGGCGGCGGGCAGCTTCACCTGATCGGGCCGCGGATCGGGAAGAACGGGGAAATCCTCGACGGAGAAGGTCCGCACCACGAACCGCGAGCGGGCCGCGGAGATCTCGACCTCATCCTCTCCGCCCTCGAAGGTGACCGCCCCGGGCTCGAGTGAACGCACGATGTCGGCCGCCAGGCGCGCCGGCGTGATCACGGTGCCGTCGTCGAGGCCGATCGCCTCGCTTTCGACCCGGACCGTCAGATCGAGATCGGTCCCCACCACAGTGAGCCGGTTCCCGGCCACGTCGATCCGGATCCCCGACAGAGCCGCGGCCGTCGACCCGCGAGTGGTGACGGCTCGTCCGGCGGTCGTCAACGCTTCGACCAGGGTGTCGCGTTCACAACGGAACTTCACACAGGGCCCCTTGCTCTCTAAAGAATTGAATTCTGACAGTGACAGTAATAGGGCTTGTGGATTGTGGACGAGGCACCGTCGGCCGAGGCCAGAGCCCCTTTCGTCGTCCACCGGTCGTCCACCGGCGTCCACCGGTGTCCCGGGTGGTTGGTCAGGGACCCCCCGTCATCCCCGACACGGGCATCTGTATCCACAACTCCCGCAGTCTTCCCCCACAGGGTCATACACCGCTCTTGATGTGGAGGATCAATTCGGTGACCTGGTCGTAGATGTGACGCCTTTCCTTCATGAGGGAGGAGATCTTGTCGACGGCGTGCATGACGGTGGTGTGGTCGCGCCCACCGAATTCCCGGGCGATGGCCGGGTAGGAGAAGTCGGTCATCTCCCGGAAGACGTACATCCCGATCTGCCGGGCGATCACGAGGGGACGCCGGCGACTGGGACCACAGAGGTCGTCCACCGTGAAGCCGAAGGTCGACGCCGTGGCCTCCAGGATCATCCCGGGCGTGATGCGACGGGGTTGACCGGCCAGCAGGATGTCCGACAGGACGTGTTCGGCCAGGTCACGGGAGAGCGGCTGATGGTTGAGACTGGCGAAGGCGCAGACCCGGATCAATGCCCCCTCGAGCTCGCGGATGTTGCCCTTGACGTTGGCGGCGATGAATTCGAGCACGTCGTCGGGCACCGGGAAGGGTTCCCTCTCGGACTTCTTCTGCAAGATGGCCAGGCGTGTCTCGAGCTCGGGCGGTTGGACGTCGGTGATGAGCCCCGACAGGAACCGGCTGCGGAGGCGGTCCTCCAGGGTGGCGATCGACTTGGGTGGCCGGTCCGAGGTCAGGACCACCTGTTTCGAGGCGCCGTAGAGATGGTTGAAGGTGTGGAAGAACTCCTCCTGGAGCGATTCTTTGCCCTCCATGAACTGCACGTCGTCGATCAGGAGCACGTCGCATTCCCGGTAGTGCCGCTTGAAGGCGGCGGTGGTGTTGTTCCGGATGGCGTCGACGAACTCGTTCATGAACGTCTCGGTGGAGACGTAGCGGACGTGCCGGCCGGCGAAATTGTCCCGCACGTAGTTCCCGATGGCGTGCAGGAGATGGGTCTTTCCCAGACCGGCACCGCCGTGGATGAAGAGCGGGTTGTAGGACCGTGCTGGCATTTCGGCCACGGAGAGTGCTGCCGCGTGTGCGAAGCGATTGGACGAGCCGATGACGAAGGAGTCGAAGCAGTAGCGGGGATCGAGACCCCCGGCACTGGCGTCGTCGGGCCACCGCCGACGACGGACCGAGCCGCCCCCTGTCGGGGCCGGGCCGGCTTCGACCTCGTCGTCATCCGCCGGCATCTCCTCGGCGGCAGGCTCGGCCACCGCCACTTCGGCCACGTCCAGGCGGACGGTGACCTGCTGGGCGGCGACGTCGGACATCGCCGCGGCGATGAGTCCCAGAAAGCGGTTCTCGATCCGGTCGCGCACCAGGGTGCTCGGGGCGGTGAGGACGAGGAGGTCGCCGTCGAAGGCCTGGGGTACGAGCCCCGTCAACCACGTCCGCCAGGTGGCGTCCGACACCTGTTCCCGGAGCGCGTCCGCACAGCGCTTCCACAGGTCGTTTGTGTCGTTCACCAGGCCCTCCGCCCCCCGATCGCAGGATTTGTCCACAAGAAGATCCACAGGTGTGGATTGCTCGGAAGCTCGTTCCCGGCCGTGGGTGGGCGGGATGTCAGGCCCCGGGGAAGGAGGGCGTCGTATCCGGACGACCCTCGTGGGGGAGCGTCGACCGGTGTGTCTGGCACGGTACACCGCCCCCACAGGGGCTGCTAGTGGCTGATTGGGACGGTCCGGGAAAGTGCTGCCTGGTCGGTGTTCGGGGACGCGCCTAACATCTACGGTCACGACTCAGGGTCGATGTCGTGCGTCGCCGCACGAGGCCCCGGCTGGCCTGCCTCCCCCGCCGGCCCAGGAAGGAACGAAGGGACGTGAAGCGAACCTACCAACCCAACGTCCGGAAACGGGCGAAAAACCACGGGTTCCGTCACCGCATGTCGACGCGGGCCGGCCGTGCCATCATCCGGTCCCGCCGTCTGCGGGGCCGGAACCGCCTGTCCGCCTAGAGCGGCCAGTCCGGAGTGGTCTGGCGCATCCGGGACCGCGCCACGTTCGAGGCTCTCCGCCGGTCGGACCGCCGGGCCCGCCGGGGACCGGTGACGGTGACGTACGCCGCCGTAGGTGGGGCACGCGAACCCCGGGTCGCCTTCGCCATCGGACGGCGCGTGGGCAGGGCCGTGGTCCGCAACCGCCTCCGGCGCCGGATCCGGGCGGTGGTGGGCGACGTGGCCGGGCTGGAGCCCGGTGCCTACCTGGTCGCCGCCGATCCCGGCGCATCGAGGCTCTCCTATGAGGATCTGAGGACGACAGTGGTCACAGCAATGACAGCAGCGAGTGGGGAGCGGCAGCGGTGACCGCCGCCACGGTGCCGGTCGGGAACCCGGCGGCCCGGGTCGTCATGCGGGGAGTTGCCCTCTACCAGCTCCTCCGCGCCGGCCGTCCGTCACCGTGCCGGTACGTTCCCAGCTGCTCGGACTACGCCCTCGAGGCTGTGGAGCGCCACGGCGCGCTGCACGGTGGCGCCCTCGCCGTGCGTCGCATCGCCCGGTGCCACCCGTGGGCCGGCCACGGCGTCGACCCGGTACCGGAGTAAGGGAGAGACCGCGGTGATGAGCCTGATCCCCGTCCTCGGGAGCACCCTGGGAAAGATCTTCGCGCCCCTCTACACGTTCATGGGGACGCTGATCGCCTTCTTCTACGCACTGATCCCGAACTACGCGGTGGCCATCGCCCTACTCACGGTGGTCGTGATGATCGTCACCGCTCCGCTCACGGTGAAGAGCACGAAGTCGATGGTGGCGATGCAGCGGCTCAGCCCCGAGCTGAAGAAGATGCAGCAGAAGTACAAGGGAGACCGCCAGACCCTCAACGAAGAGATGATGAAGCTCTACAAAGAGCATGGCGTGAATCCGGCCGGTGGATGTCTGCCAATGGTGGCCCAATTCCCCGTTTTCATCATTCTCTATGGAGTCATCAAAGGATTGGCAAATACGATCACGCGAGGAGCGGCGGGATTACCAGCGGCTGTGGGGAATCCGAAGGGCATTTGCCATCAGGCCATCTGCGCCCTCCCCCGCTATATCGGCACCAACACGAAGCTGTACCAGAATCTGGTGAAGAGTCCCGGAAAGATCAATGCTTTCGGCATAAATCTGGCGGACAAGGTCCTCGGCCACCACTCCGTCGTCTCGGCTCTCCCCTACGCCGCCCTTATTCTCATTGCCATCGGGCTCCAATATTTCCAAATGCGGCAACTCAATAATCGGAATCCTCAGTTCGCACAATCAAATCCGCAGGCCCAGATGATGCAGCGGTATATGCCGCTTATCTTTGCGGTCATTTACATCAATATCGCCGCAGGTGTGAACATCTACTTCATCGTCTCGAGCATGTGCCGCATCGGGATCCAGGAGGCGATCTTCCGATCCGGAACCCTGAACAAGACGCCCGCGGCGGCCGAGGGCGTTCTCCCGTCGGGCGGGGGCGGCGCAGGGGGGAAGCCACGACGCAAGCCGTTCATGGAGCGGTTGGCGGATATGCAGAAGCAGGCGCTCGAACAGAAAGATGCGCAGCAGCGGGCCAAGCAGGCGCTCGAACAGAAAGATGCGCAGCAGCGGGCCAAGCAGGCGCTGCCACCCGCAGACCGGGGTGGCCCGGATAAAGGCGCCACTCCCCCGCCGGCGTCGACGGCTCCTCCGGGCTCATCGCCCAACGGTGCGCCCAAGAAGCCGGGAAAGCCATCGCCCCGAGCCGCCGGCGGTAGCGGCACCCCGAAGGCGAACGGCCAGGGCCCGCCGGCCAAATCGAAGAACAGCAACGGTGCCGGCAGCAACGGCGCCGGCGACAACGGCGCCGGCGACAAGAAACCCACGCATCCCCGCTCGAAGACGAAGCGGGAGAGGAAGGACCGGTAGCAGTGGAATGGGTCGAGACGACCGGCCGGACCGTCGCGGAGGCGAAGGACGCGGCCCTGGACCAGTTGGGCGTGGACGACGCCGATGCCGAGTTCGTGGTGGTGACCGAGCCACGCGCCGGGTTGTTCGGAAGGATGCGGGGTGAGGCGCGGGTGAGGGCGCGAGTCCAGCCCACGAGTCCGCGCCCCAAGCGGGGTCGATCCCGCCGCCCGGCCCCGGAGCAGAGGCGGGAGGGCGGTGGTCGGACCCCGTCGGCGCGCAACGGCCCAAAGGTCGCCACCGCGGCCAAAGGCCCCTCTGCGGAGGTCGACCGGACGCTCACCGACTCGCCTCCGTCCAAGAATGGATCGAGCGGACAAGGCCCGCCACAACGCAGTCGCCGGCGAGGGTCTCGGGGCGGATCGGGCCGGTCCTCTGCCGGGGCGGAGCGGGCGTCGACCGGATCGGCGGATTCGGGGAAACCCGGACCCGACAAACAACGGCCCCCGCAGCGGGGAGATCGCCCGGGACGGCCCGGCTCAAACGAGGAGGCGAGTGTGGGGGAAGTCCTGTCACTGGAAGAGCAAGGGGAGTCGGCGCGGGAGTTCATCGAAGGCCTGATCGAGGAGATCGGGCTCGAGGCGGCGGTGTCCCTCCGGGTGATCGATTCCGAGACCGTCGAGGTGGTCGTGGACGGCAACGAGCTCGGCGTCCTGGTCGGGCGCGGCGGCGCCACGCTGGGCGCCCTCCAGGAGCTCGCTCGCACCGTGGTGCAAAGTCGCACGGCCGGACCCACCGAGCGGATCCTGGTCGATGTGGCCGGCTACCGGGCCAAGCGGGCAGAGGCGTTGCAGCGCTTCACCCGCCAGGTGGCCGAGGAGGTCCTCTCCAGTGGCTCCGAGCAGGCCCTGGAGCCGATGCTGGCGCCGGACCGGAAGGTCGTGCACGACACCGTGGCCGAGATCGACGGGGTCGAAACGAGGTCGGAAGGCGAGGAACCGCGTCGGTACGTCGTGGTCTCGCCGCATGGTGTCGCCGCCGGATCGGCGTCCGGAACCGACGACTGAATCGCCGCTCGCCCCGCCCGGGGGCACCCGACTGCCGCCCCTCATGACCACTGCGGTGCCACCTCCCGGGCCACCCCTGCCCGAGTCTTTGATCGAGGCCCTCCAGCGGGCCCAGGCGTGGGGATTCCTCGGTCCTGGACCGTTGGACGTCCACGTCGCCCACGCCCAGGGATTCGCCGATGCCGCCGATGCCCACAGATTCGCCGATGCCACCGGGGCTTGGATGGACCTGGGCTCGGGCGGAGGTATCCCCGGCCTGGTTCTGGCGCACCGGTGGCCCGAGCGTGTTTCCACCCTCATCGACAGCAATCAGCGTCGAGCCCGTTTTCTGGCCGAGGTGGTCGAGAACCAGGGGTGGGGGGACCGCGTTCAGGTCCTGTCCGACCGAGCCGAGATGGCGGGGCGGGCTGAGGCTCTGCGGGGCAACTTCTCCCTGGTGGTGGCCCGCTCGTTCGGGCCTCCGGCGGTCACGGCGGAATGCTCGGCGCCCTTCCTGCGGCCGGGAGGGATCCTGATCGTGTCTGAGCCGCCCCTATCGGCGCCGAACGACGACACCGATGAATCCCGATGGCCAGCGGAGGGCTTGGCCCAGGTAGGCCTCGAGCGCCTGGCGCTGTGGAGGGGAGGATTCGGATATCGGGTCCTGCGACAGACGGTGGAATGTCCGGCACGTTTCCCACGGCGGGTGGGCGTGCCCGGAAAACGCCCCCTCTACCGGGTGGCAGACGGCTGACTTGAGGGGATGGCGGTACCTGCCACCCGCTGACCAGGCCGAATTCGGCCCGGCACCCGATGTTTCACGTGAAACGTCTGGTCGGGTGTGCCGTATTGAGCCGCGTGACCCGAGAGGTGTCGGACGACGCCACGTGAACCCGATTTCGATGTTTCACGTGAAACAAACGGAGGAAAGGGCTCGACAAGGCTTGACCCAGAGTGTGGGGATGGGAAGGATGGGGCCCGTGAATCCGAACCGCCTGAAGAGTTGACGGTGCGCGTCCGCATCAGAGGTCGAGATCAGCGCTCGGACCAGGGCCAACGGCCCCCCGAGACAAGTCCTGAGGGTCCAGTAGACGAGCAGATCCCAGCGGAGGCGACAGTGGACCCGGAGCCGCCGGTGGTCGAGGAGGTTCCTCCCGGCGAGACGGCGCACGACGAGACGGCCGCCGAGCAGGCTGAGAGGGAGGATCTCCCGGATCCTCGGCCCGATCTGGAAACCACCCCGACGAATCTCCCCGCCAGGCACCCGATGGGCCTGGGGGCGGAGGAGGGCGTGGTCGAAAGGGGAGACTATGTGCCCCGGCCGACCCCCCGGATCCTGGCCGTGGCCAACCAGAAGGGGGGAGTGGGGAAGACGACCACCGCGGTCAACCTCGGGGCTGCCCTGGCCGAGCTCGGGTACCGCGTCCTGGTGGTCGATCTCGACCCCCAGGGGAACGCCACGACGGGCCTGGGCATCGACGCCCGGTCGTTCGAGCTGTCGATGTACGACGTCCTCATGCGGGACGTCTCCCTGGAAGATGCGGTGGAACCGACCAGTATGAAGAACCTGTTCGTCGCCCCGGCGACGATCGATCTGGCCGGCGCCGAGATCGAGCTCGTACCCAGCTTCAGTCGGGAAATGAAGCTGCGCCGGGCCCTGGAAGCCGTCAGTGGCGATTTCGAATTCATTCTCATCGACTGCCCGCCGTCCCTCGGGCTCATCACGGTGAACGGTCTGGCCGCGGCGGAGGAGGTTCTCGTTCCCATCCAGTGTGAGTACTACGCACTCGAGGGCCTCGGGCAACTATTGCGCAACGTCCATCTCGTCCAGGCGAATCTGAACGACAAGCTGGAAGTCTCGACCATTGTGCTCACGATGTACGACGCACGGACGAAGCTCGCCGAACAGGTCGCCGACGAGGTCAGGATCCATTTCGGAAACAAGGTCTGTCGGAACGTCATCCCCCGGACGGTACGGATCTCCGAGGCCCCTTCGTTCGGGCAACCGATTACCGTCTTCGATCCGACGTCTCGCGGGGCCATTGCCTATCGGGAGCTAGCCAAGGAGGTCAGCGGTGGCGCGGCGTAGCGGATTAGGCAAGGGGCTTGGTGCCCTCATCCCGGCGGAGGTGGCGCGGGACCGGAGCTCGACACTGCGAGAAGTGTCGATATCGAGCATCCGCCCCAACCCGCTGCAACCCCGGACGCGATTCGACGAGGAGGCAATGACCTCATTGGCGTCCTCCATCCGCGAGGTCGGGGTTCTCCAGCCGGTTCTGGTGCAGGGAGGCCGGCGCCGACGACTACGAGCTGATCGCCGGCGAAAGACGGTGGCGCGCCGCCCGCCGTGCCGGAATGCAGACAATGCCGGTCCTCGTGCAGACAGTCTCCGATGTGCGCAGCCTCGAACAGGCGCTCGTCGAGAACCTCCACCGCGAAGATCTCAATGCCCTGGAGGAGGCCGCCGCCTTCCAACAGCTTGTCGACGAATTCGACTACACGCACGAACAGGTCGCCTCACGGGTGGGCAAAAGCCGGACAACGGTCACCAACACCCTTCGACTCCTTCAGCTGCCCGCCGGTGTCCAGCGGGCCCTGGCCGACGGCACCATCAGCGCCGGGCACGCACGGGCACTTCTGGGGACGCCAGACCGAACGTTCCAGGAGGAGCTGGCCAAGCGGGCCGTGGCCGAGGGCCTGACGGTCCGGGCGGTGGAGGAATCCATTCGTCGTCATGTCCAGAGCGCCGAGGTCGATGGCCCCGAAGTCTCCAACGGGGCGGGCCTTCCCCGATCCACCACGGCTCCACCTGGGCCCGGGCCTACGGCTCCCAGCGCCGCCCCCGAGGTCGGGACCCGCCGCCGCCTTCCCGCCCCCGGTCTCCTCGAACTCGAGGACCTGTTGTCGAACCATCTCAACACGAGAGTGAAGGTTGACATGGGCTCCAAACGGGGCCGTGTACTGGTCGAATTCGCCACGCTCGAGGATCTCGAGCGGATCTACAAGCTGATGGTTGGTGGGGGCCCGTCCTCTTCCGAGCCGTGAGGTTGTCGTGTCGGAGAGTGGGATATGGGCCTTTTCGTGCCTGGTAGCCACTCTCGACTGACACGGAGCGTGGCAATCTAACGGTCGAGGGGACGTGCAGTGTCATCCACAACCTGTGCATGAGGCTGTGGACAGCCCACGATGTAGACCTACGGGACCTCGATCTGCGCGTGACCGTGCCGAACGCAGTTGGCCGGCCCACCGGTCGACCCGGGCGTCAGTCGACGGGGGTGACCGCCCAGACGGTGAGCGCCTCGACGATGGCGTGGGCGAGAGCACCGGCGCGCGCCACCACGACGGCCGGCGGTCCGACCTCGAAGATCACGGCGGGCATGCGGGTCTCTCGCAGAAGGGGCAGGGACATGCCCCGGACACCGTCGGGCGGGATCTCGAGGGCGGAGGCGGCGAGCGACTGGATCAGCTCGGCCAGCCGACGCCCGCCGGCGGACTCGTAGCTGTACCCGCGGTAATACGAGGCGCAGCAGCGAGTGGTGTCGGGGTCCAGACGGAGCCCGACGTACACCTCGACCTCGGCGGCATTGGCCGCAGCCGCCTGGAGCGATCCGTCGGGGTGGATGAGGGGGACGACTTCGGCACCGGTGGCCGCCAGGCGGCGGCGGACGGCCGCCACGAGGACGTCGAGACCGCCCTCCTCCCCGATGGCCAGGCGCCGGCCGAGCAGTGTGCCCGAGACCTGTCGGAGACGTTCACGGTCGCGCACGGCGCTCACCAATTCGGGTTCGGCGTGGCGGGGCATGACACGTTTGAGCTCGCGGAACGTCGACGCGCCCAGGATGCCGTCCACCGGCAGGCTGACGTTGCGCTGGAAATCGGCCAGAGCAGACGACGTGAGCGCCCCGAAGATGCCGTCGACGCGTCCGGTGTCGAACCCGAGGGCGGACAGGCGCTGCTGCAGGTCGGCGACGTCGTCTCCCCGGAACATGGGGGCGTGCAGGTACAGGAACCGGTCCCCCAGGCAGAAACCCGCTTCGACCAGGGCTCCCCACGTCTGCAGGCCGCAGACCCCGTCGATGCGTAGGCCCCGCCGGTGTTGGAACGCCTCCACCGCCGCCGCGGTGCCGGCCCCGAAGAGCCCGTCGGCGTCGGGCGGGCACGGCAGACCGACTCTGCCCAGCCGTTGCTGCAGGTCGGCGACGGCGGCTCCGATGTCGCCCGGTCGCAAGGGCAGGACCGACCCCGGGATTACAGGTACGCCTGGAGCTCCTGCAACAGCTGGGCCTTGCCCCGGGCTCCCACGATCCGGATCTGGGGCTCCCCGTCCTTGAACAGGATCATCGTCGGGATGCTCATCACCTCGTAGCGCCGGGTCACGTCCAGGTTCTCGTCGATGTTGAGCTTGGCGATCTCGATCTTCCCCTTGTGCTCCGCCGAGATCTCCTCGAGGACGGGGGCGATCATCTTGCACGGACCGCACCACTCGGCCCAGAAGTCCACCAGCACAGGTGTTTCGGCCGACTTGACATGCTCGTCAAACGTAGCGTCGCTCAGTGTCGCGATCCCCTCACTCATGAATTGCTCCTTCCACTGCGTGCCGGTCTCCGGGCACACATTGCGAACAGCTCTGTCAACCCCGGGCGGGGTGGCCGCATTCCGACGCGGCCTATGTTCCCTCCGCGCTGGCCCTGTCCGGGGCCGTGGCGGTTCAGGCGTGGCCTTCGGCCTCGAGCCACCGTTCGGCGTCGATGGCCGCCATGCACCCCGATCCCGGCGGCCGTGACGGCCTGGCGGTAGATGTGGTCCTGAACGTCCCCGCACACGAAGACGCCGTCGACGTTGGTGCGCGAGCCGTCGTGGTGCGGATGTAGCCGTTCTCGTCCACGTCGAGCTGGCCGGCGAATATCGCCGCTGTTGGGCACGTGCCCGATGGCCACGAACACACCGCGACAGCGGGAGCTCGCTGTCCTGTCCGGTGACGACGTTGTGCAACGAGAGCCCCGAGACCTTGCCGTCGCCCAGTACCTCGTTCACCGTCGAGTCCCACCGGAAGACGATCTTGTCGTTGGCGAAGGCCCGGTCCTGCATGATCTTCGAGGCCCGTAGCTCTTTGCGCCGGTGGACGAGCGTGACCGTATCGGCGAAGCGTGTGAGGAAGAGCGCTTCCTCGATGGCCGAATCACCGCCACCGACGACGGCGATGTCCTGTTCACGGAAGAAGAATCCGTCACATGTGGCGCAGGTCGACACGCCGTGACCGAGCAGGCGGCTCTCGCCCGGTACGTCGAGCATGAGCGAGCGCGCCCCGGTCGCCACGATCAGGGCCCGGGCCGAGACGTCGGCGTCGGCGTCGTGGGCGGCGTCGGTCCAGACGCCGAAACGGGCGCGACGACAGGTCCACCCGGGTCGCCTTGCGGGTGACGAAGACGGCCCCGAAACGCGCCGCCTGGTCGCGGAAGTGTTCCATGAGCTCGGGACCCATGATGCCGTCGACGAAGCCCGGGTAGTTCTCGACGTCGGTGGTCAGCATCAGCTGCCCACCCGGCTGGTCGCTGGTCGACGAGGGTTCTCCCTCGACCACGAAGGGTTTGAGGTTGGCCCGCGCCGCGTAGATGGCGGCCGTGAGACCGGCGGGGCCCGACCCGAGGATCACGACATCGTGGATCTCGGGGGTGCTCATGGCGCTCCAGCGCCCCGGCGCGACCGGCGCATGGTCCAGAGGACCAACCCGACGGCGGTGAAGAGTCCCCCCACCGTGGCATCCGACGCCCAGACCCGGCCCGAAAAGGCGTAGACGTCGAGAAGGCGGACCACGGCCACCGAGAACATGACGCCCACCACCAACACCATGGTGGCCACGATGATCGCGAAGACGATGGCGCGGGCGACGAGTAGGAGCGGGCGGATGACGCGGTCGTGGGCGGCGGTGACGACGTCCTCGACGGTGTCGACCACCCGGACCTGCCACTGCGCTGCGGCGTCGTTGTGACCCGGTGACGTGTCGGCTCCCTGGTCAGGCATAGGCCCGAGGATAGTCGGGAGCAGCAGACGCCCTGCTCAGCGGGCGAGTTGGAAACAGACGCCGACCGTGCCCGGACCGGCGTGGGCGCCGATGACCGGACCCAGGTCGCTCACGATCATCTCGTGTTCGGGACGGGCGGTCTCGAGAAGCGACAGCAGCTCGTCGATGTCCCGGGCCACTCCGTTGGCGACGGCCAGGCGTTCCAGAGGACCAGCCTCGAGGGCCTTGGACGCCAGGTACTGAAGAGCGCGCGAACGGGTCCGTTGCCTGGATTCGACCTCCACCACGCCGTCGCGCACTTCGATGACGGGCTTGATGGAGAGTAACGACCCGACCAGGTGGGCGGCGCCGCCGATGCGGCCCCCCTTCTTCAGGTAGTCGAGGCTCTCGAGCACGCCGTAGACGTGGGTCCGACTCCGCAATGACTCGACCTCGCTGACGATGGCGTCGAGGCCGCGCCCGTCCTTGGCCATATCGCACGGCGGCCAGGACGAGGAGTCCCTCGCCCATGGTGACGGTCAACGAGTCGACCACCTTGACCGGCATCGCCACCGGGAGATCGGCGGAGGCGGTGGTCGCCGCTTGGAAGGTGGCGGACAGACCGGACGACAACGTGATGCAGACGACCCCGTCGCATCCTGCCTCGGCGGCGTCGAGGTAGGCCTGGCGGAAGGCACCGGGAGACGGTGCGGCTGTCTCGGGCATGTCAGGACCGGTGATGACCCTGTCCCAGAACTCCTTGATGGACAGCTCGTCGCGGTCGATCAGCTCTTCCTTGCCGAAGCGGATCGCCAGCGGCACGACGCGGACATCGTTGGCGTCGGCCGTCGCCGGCGTCAGATCGCAGGCGCTGTCGGTGACCACCTGGATTCCGGCCATCCGCCTCCTTCAGGTCGTGGCGTCGAGCCGGTCGCGACGACGCGTGAGTCCTACGCGCCGAGTCTGCCACGGTCCGCCGGATCGGGTCCCACGCTTCGCGTCGGACCGAGCCGCGGGGGCCGGACGGGAGGCCTCCCGGCCGGCGGCAGCGGATCCGGTCGCGGCGGGAGGGCGGAGCGACCCCGCGGACCTCGGGGCGGCGGTCGGTCCGGCGGGCGCCCGGGATCCTCGTCAGGGGGGTGCGACGCCGGCGGCCGGCGCCTGCCCCCGAGGACGCCGGCGGCGACGATGAAGGCCCCTCCTCCGGCAACGGTGCCGAGGGCGACCCGCAGGAGAAGCCCGAGGCTGCTCTCCGACGCCGAGACGTTGCTACCGAGAGCCGCGCCCACGACGAGGGCCGCGGTCGCCCACGCCACATGGGCGAGCGGCCCCAGGATGAGGTCGCCGTCGAGGCCGTGCACCCGGGTCCGTAGGTGGACCAAGGCGGCCACAGCGGCCACCGTGTAGGCGATCGTGATGGAGAGGGCGATGCCCCGCACGACTCCCAGGGGTCCGACGAGGGCGACGGCGGCGACGATGTTGATGCCGTTCTCAAGCACGTAGAGCCAGAAGGCGGAGCGCAGGTCCTGCACCGACTGGAGCACGCGCACGGCGTACAGGAAGACGCAGAAACCCGGCAGGCCGAGAGCGAGGAGCGCCAGCGAGGTGGCCGTGGGGATCGTGTCGGCCACCGTGGTCGCCCCGTGCGCCAGGAGAAGGGCCACGAGCGGGTGGGACAGGATCAGTTCGCCGGCGGCGGCCGGTACGACGACGGCGACGGTGGTGCGCAGTCCTGTCGCCATGCGCCGACGGAAGGCGACGAGGTCACCCCGGGACCAGTGGGCGGTGAGCTCGGGCGCCGTCGCCGACATGACCGACACCGCCACGACGCCGTAGGGGAGTTGGAAGAAGGTCCAGGCGTAGGTGTAGGCGCTCACCGCCCCCTGGGCGTGCCCGGCGAGGGTGAGGATCACGATCAGGGCGACCTGGTTCGCCGCCACCAGGCCGAACGTCCATCCGGAGAGGCGCATGATCGTGTGCACGGCTTCGTGGTGGATGTCCGGTTTCCACCTGAGGCGCAGGCCGGCCCGTCGGAGACTCGGCACCATCAACGCCGCCTGGGCTGCGACCCCGGCCGTCGTGCCCAGTCCGAGCAGCAACAGCTGGCCCCGGTCGTGCGAGAGTCCGCCGATGCTCCTGGCCGCATGTTGGACCGTGAAGGCGTAGTAGAGCAGCACGGCGGTCAGGACCACGTTGTTGGCGATGGAGCTGAACATGGGGGCCCCGAAGCGCCGTCGGGCGTTGAGCAGGGCCGTTCCCAGGCTGATGAAGCCGTAGCAGGTGAGTTGGGGCACGAAGAGGAACAACAGCTCGGTCGCCACGCGTCGGTCCTGGGCCGCTTGAGACGAGTGGTTGAGAGCGGTGGTCGCATCGATGATGAACGGAGTCAGCAGGAGGAACACCACCGACGCCGCGGCGATGACGATGAGTGTGACGCTCGTCACGGCCGAGATCGCCTCCCAGGCCTCGTCGTCGCTGCGTGTCGTCAGGCGTTGGACGAACACGGGTATGAACGTCGCCGACACCACGCCGCCCAGCACGATGTCGTGGAGGATGTTCGGAATCGTGTTGGCCAGGTTGTAGGCGTCCGCCGCGTGGCTGCTGGTCCCCAGCGCGTAGGCCAGCGCGACGATACGGATGACCCCGGTGACGCGCGACAGCGTCGTGCCCACGGCCATGACGGCCGTGGCCCGACCGATTCCGGGCGCCTCGCCCATGCCCGGTACCTCGCCGATGCCCGGGAGGGCCACGACGCCGGGTTCGTCGTCGTCGGGGCGGGCGTGGCCGGCCTCCGGGTCCCCGTCCTCGTCGGATCCCCCGTCCCTGACCCCGGCGTCGGTCGGTCCCGCGTCGGTCGGTCCCGCGTCGGTCGGTCCCGCGTCGGTCGGTCCCGCGTCCGTCGGTCCCCCGTCCCTCGGTTCCTCACCGGCGGATCCGGCGCCGGATGCTTCTTCCTCGGTCGGTCCCGCGCCGGGCCGGTCCGGATCGGCGCGGTGGTCGGACGGCTCGACGAGGCCCTTCCCGGGGCTCGCCGTCACCGAATCGTCACGGCGATCCGGCGGATCGCTCTCGTCACTCACGACGCCGGTCCGTCCCGTTGCCGGTGCACTCCCCGGCGGGTCCGGCGGGTCCGGCGGGTGCGCCAGAGGGTGCGTCCCCACCAGCCCAGCAGAACGGCTCCGGCCGCCACCGTCAGGGCGATGGCCACCGCCGAGGTGGACATGGAGCGGACCGTGAGCTGCCCGGAGGCCAGCGGCAGGCCGGCCTGGGGACTGTTCAGCGACACGGACATCTGGAAATCGCCCGATACACGGGAGCGCATCTCGATGTAGACGGCGTTGGTCCCGTGGACGAACGTGCACAGGGTCGACACGCTCGACCTGCTCGCCGCGCTCGTAATGACCGGGGCCTTGCACTCGCTGTTCGGGGCCTGGGCGCCGTAGGCGGAGAAGGCGATCTTGTCGCTGGTCAGGGTGAGGACGGCTTCGACCGGGTAGGGCGCGGTCTTGATGACGGTGATGGGGACGCTCCCCGTGCTCGCCGTCAGGCGGACTTCGCGCGATGCGATCGAGAGCAGGGCCAGCTGGCGGCGGACGGCGTTCTCGAAGCCTCCCACTGCCGCGCGCTGTTGTGAGGGCCGCAGCCGTTGTGCTTCGGCCCCCAGCAACAGATCGTCGAGTCCAGCGGCCACGGCGGTACCGGCGCCGCTGCCCGACACGGCGTCCGAGAACCCCGTCCATTGCGCGCGCGCCGCGGCGATGGCGGCGGTGGGCAGTCCGGTGGAGGTGTCGTAGGGGGCCGGGCGGCGGGAGGAGGGCTGGGTGAAATTGCCGACCGTTCCGCCCACCGGCACTTCCGAGAACAACGTGGCCAGGGTCACGGGCTCGACCATGGGATTGTGCTGCAGGCCGGCGAGCACGTCGGCGAGGATGGTGGGGTTGGCGTGCCAGGAGGCTGGCGGGGCAACCACCACCCCGCGCGGCTTGCTCGTGTTCGGCGCCTCGGAGAAGTCGAACTCGAGTTCGGCCAGGAGCTGGTCGGCGGCCAGAGCCGGATCCGTGCGGGCCGTCGACTGCAGCCGGGCGGACAACCCCGGATCGGAGAGGATGGCTGTGCCCGACTGCGGCGCGCCGGCCCACGTGAACAGCCTCGTGGGCGTGGTCGGCGGGTTGGGACCGGAGACCGCGCTCGGCGGGACGACCACGGCGCGGTCGCCGAGCGCGCCCAGCGCGGCGAGGGCGGCATTGTCCAGGGTGTCGTCCGCGACCCAGGTGTTGCCGCTGGCGCAGTCGGTGGTGCGCAGACCCGGTACGGCGTCGAGCACCTGGACCCCCCGACGAACCTGATCGGCGAGCTCGGTGGCCCCCCCCAGGGCGGGGTTCACCAGGGCGCTGGCGTCGACGGAGACGAACGGGCCGCACAGGGTCTGACGATCCGTTCCGGCCGTCAGCGAGACCAGCGCCGACAGAGCCGCCTTTGACCGGACCCGCGTGTCGGCGGTGAGAGCGCTCACGGTGGCCGGGTCGGGGGCGATCGTGAGGGGAACGGTGGCCGCCGACCCCGAGATCGCCCCCATCACGCTGGTGAGGGTGGCGAGCGACGCGGGGGTGACCGCCGCGACCGACGGCGCCGGGCCGGTCGACGAGGAGGAGAGGGTCAGAGGAACCACGAGGGCGAAGCGCAACGGTTCGCTGACGGGTGGATAGGTGTAGGCGAGATAGGTGAGAAGGCGTGACGTCACCGCGCCCGAGGCCGTATCGGTGAGCACGAGCTGGACCGGGTAGACCCCCCCGCAGGAACCCTGCGAGCAGGGCAGGTCGGCGATGAAGGGCCCGGTTCCCGGACCGGTAACGCCGCCGGCGGTCACCGGGACGGTCAGGTCCACCCCGCCCGCGGGGTCCGACGGGAGCGACGACACGGCGATGGGGTCGGCCGAGCTGGAGACGGCGGTTCCGACTGGTGAGCCGTCCAACGTCTCGTCGAATTCAGTGGGGGTGGTGACGGCTCCGTACACGGTGACGGCCAACGTGAGTTCGGAGCGGGCCACGTGGCTGGAGACAGCCAATCGCACGGCGAAGGGAGAGTCCGGTCCGGCGATCGTGGGTGGGGCCAGCAGGGTGAGGGTGGGTCCCGACCGCCCCGAACCGGCCGCGGAGGCCGGGGGTGCGCACCCGAGGGCGCCGACCATAAGGACGGTGCCGGCCAGAGCGCAGAGGATGCGACCCGCCGGCACCCGGCGCCGTCGACCGCGATCGGTGCGGTCACCGCCGCGTGCGGGAGCCATGCTCGCCTCGGTCCGGTCCACCTCGGCGTGGGAGCCTACCGGTCGTGAGCTCGGCGGCGTGGGCCGCGGGTCTCTGTGGCGCCCGGCTGTCGGTCCCGTCAGATCCCGAAACGGGCGTCACGCAAGGCGGCGACGGCGTCTGGTGGGCCCCCCAGCTCCACGTGGGCGGCGGCCTTGCGGCCCGAAAGGTACAGAGCGATCTCCCCGGGACGGCCTGTGAGCGTCGCCGTGACGGGACCGGGCCGGGCGTGGGCGGTCCGGCCGTCGGCGTGGACGAGGTCGAGCCCGGTGCTGCCGAGAGGTCTCGTCAGACAGCCGCGATCCTCGCCCGAGGGTGCGCCACAGCGCCTCCTCGACCTCGGCGATGTCCCGCTGCGGTCGGGGCGTGGTGTCACCGGCCCCGCGTCGGACGTCTTCGTGATGGACGAAGTACTCGCTCTGGTTCATCGCCGCGTCGAACGGTCGCAGCAGCGACGGGGGGCCGCTGCGGACCTGGGCCACCAGGTGGTCGTAGGACGTCGTGGTCGACGTGCGGGTCATCGTCCGCGCCGAGCGCGGCGGCGAACGGGCCGGGGAGGACGAGGCCCAGGGCGGCGATCGGTTTGCGTTCGCGCACGACGAGATGGGTGGCGAGATCGGTCGTCGTCCAGCCTTCGCACAGCGTCGGGGCCGTCGGTCCGACGCGCGCCAGGAGATCGCAAAGGGCGTTGCGTTCGGATCGGTGGGGGGGAACGGCCATGCGGCGGCACGCTACGGTGGACCCGGCGACGTGGTCAACGCCGTCGCCCTCGTCGGGGGCCGACCACGGTGGGCACTACCCTCGGCCCGGTGATTCCCGCGCGCGTACAGGCCCTGGTCGATGCCACCGCCGACCTCGCCGCGCGCTTCGAGGACGCCGGCCGCCACCTGTACGTGGTGGGTGGTTCGGTACGCGACGTCTTCTGCCGCGACGAGCCCGCGCTCGACGCCGACATCGATCTCACCACCGACGCCGTGCCTGACGAGACGGAGAAGATCGTGGCCGGGTGGGCCGACGCCGTCTGGCTGCAGGGCAAACGGTGGGGAACCGTCGGTGTCCGCAAGGGGGGACAGACCATCGAGATCACGACGCACCGGGCCGAGGCCTACCGGCCTGATTCGCGCAAGCCCGAGGTGGTCGTTCGGCGACTCGATCGAGGTGGACCTGTCGCGTCGGGACTTCACGGTGAATGCGATGGCCCTACGGCTGGGCCCCGACCTCGAGATCATCGACCCCTACGACGGCTTGGCCGATCTGGCCGGCGGTCGGCTCCGCACCCCGCTCGATCCCGAGATCTCGTTCTCCGACGACCCGCTCCGGATGTTGCGCGCCGCCCGGTTCATCGCCGGGCTGGGACTCGAGCCGGACGACGCCCTCGTCTCCGCCGTCAGGTCGATGCACGACCGCCTGGCCATCGTCTCGGCGGAACGGATCCGTGACGAGCTCGGGAAGCTGATGGTGGTGGACCGGCCGTCGGCCGGGCTCTGGTTCGTGGTCGAAACGGGACTGGCGGGAGAATTCCTTCCCGAGCTGCCCTGCTCTGGCTCTCGAGCAGGACCCGATCCATCGGCACAAGGACGTCCTCGCCCACACACTGGCCGTCGTGGACAAGACACGACCCGAACGCCTGCTCCGTCTGTCGGCGCTGCTGCACGACATCGGCAAACCGCGGACCCGGGACTTCGGGCCCGGCGGTGTCACCTTCCATCACCACGAGGTGGTCGGGGCGCGGATGGCGCGCGACCGGATGACGGCGCTGCGTTTCTCCAAGGAGGACGTCGACACCGTCACCCGGCTGGTCGAGCTCCATCTGCGTTTCCACACGTATCGGCTGGGCTGGACCGACCGGGCCGTGCGCCGCTACGTGCGCGACGCCGGGCCGTTGCTCGACGAGCTCAACGAGCTGACACGGTGCGATTGCACGACCCGCAACGCGGCCCGGGCGCGCGCCCTCGGGCAGCGCATGGACGAACTCGAGCGGCGGATCGAGGAATTGCGGGCCGAGGAGGAGCTCGATGCCATCCGCCCGGAGCTCGACGGCCGGCAGGTGATGGACCCACCTGGGACTGGCCCCCGGTCCCGACGTGGGCCGGGCTCTGGAGTTTCTCCTCGAGCTGCGGCTGGAGCGAAGGCCCTCTCGGCGAGGACGAGGCCCGACGGCGTCTCGACGCGTGGTGGGCCGGCCAGCGTCCCGCGACGACGGGCGCCTGATCAGTCCTCGGGCCAGCTGGGACCCGGTTCGCCGGCGGCGAAGGCTTCGACCATCCGGTGGGCCTCGTCGTCATGGAACTGCACGGGCGGCGACTTCATGAAGTAGGCGGACGGTCCGAGGAGGGGGCCGCCGATCCCCCGGTCCATCGCCACCTTGGCGCACCGTACGGCGTCGATGATCACGCCGGCCGAGTTGGGGGAGTCCCACACCTCGAGCTTGAGCTCCAGGTTCAGAGGGACGTCGCCGAAGTTCCTGCCCTCCATCCTGATGTACGCCCATTTGCGGTCGTTCAACCAGGGGACGTGGTCCGAGGGACCGATGTGGACGTCGTCGGCATCGAGGACGAAGTTCTCGACCTGGCTCGTGACGGCCTGGGTCTTGGAGATCTTCTTCGACTCCAGGCGCTCGCGTTCGAGCATGTTCATGAAGTCCATGTTCCCGCCGAAGTTCAGTTGGTACGTGCGATCGAGAGCGAGGCCGCGGTCCTCGAAGAGACGGGTGAGGACGCGGTGCACGATGGTCGAACCCACCTGGCTCTTGATGTCGTCCCCCACGATGGGGACGCCGGCGTCACGGAACTTGCGCGCCCAGGTGGCGTCGCTGGCGATGAACACGGGGATGGCGTTCACGAAACCCACGCCGGCGTCGAGGCAGGCCTGGGCGTAGTGCCGCTGGGCCTCCTCGGAGCCCACCGGGAGGTAGCTGACCAGGACGTCGGCACCGGCGTCGCGCAGCGCCTGGGCCACGTCGACCGGCTCCGTGGGTGATTCCTCCACGGTGTCGCGGTAGTAGATCCCGAGCCCGTCGAACGTCGGGCCCCGCTGCACGGTGACGTCGAGGTGGCCGACGGGGGCGAAGCGGATGGTGTTGTTGTGGCCGGCGAACACCGCCTTCGACAGGTCGACCCCCACCTTGGTGGCGTCGACATCGAAGGCGGCGACGAACTCGATGTCGCCGACGTGGTACCCGCCGAGCTCCACGTGCATGAGCCCCGGCACGACATCGGCGGGATCGGCATCGCGGTAGTACTCCACCCCCTGAACCAACGAACTGGCGCAGTTCCCCACGCCGGCGATCGCCACCCGGACAGCACTCATCGAGCCTCTCCCTCCATCTGTGTCATCCCCTTCAGTTCGGTCTGCCATTCGGTGTGCCCGTAGGTCTCGGTGTCTCCGTACGGCGTGGTCGTCACGTGGGCGGACCTCGCCCGTTCGGCGTCGATCAGCCGGTCCAGCCACGAGATGTCTCGCTCGGTCGACTCGGTGGTGTGTTCCACGAGTGACCGGGCATACGGGTCGAGACGGCTCCCGGCGCCGGTCGCCGCCCTGGTCTCGGTCAGGCGCTGGGCCAACTGGGCCCGGCGGCGCTCGAGTAGCCGCAGGCGGGCCTGGGGCGGGAGGTAGCGGGCGAAGGCGAGACGCAGCCCGAAGCTGCGCGCGTCCTCCGACCCGGCGCCGCTCTCGCTTCCGAGGAGGGCGGTGAACTGGCGGCGCCCCTCATCGGTGATCCGGTAGACCTTGCGCCCTCGCCGGCCCCGGCCTGGGTTGGCCCGCCGGGCCCGCAGTGCGGCGCGCTCGCCGCTCAGGGATCCGGTCATGGGCACGGGCCCCCCCGTGTCGTCACCCGACTCTTCGATGGCCTCCACCGCACCGCCACGCTCGAGACGCGACAGGGCCGGGTACAGGGACCCGAACGAGATGTTCGAGAAGAGCCCGAGCTCGTCCCGCAGGCGCTTGCGGATCTCGTAGCCGTGCAGCTCCTGGTCCTCGAGCAGGCCCAGGATGGCGAGCTCGAGCATCAGGCACCGCCCGTGCGGTGGTCAGAGTCTGAGGATTGACGGATTAGATACATCGCTATGACCTATCGTACCGATATATCTAGGCCATCGCAAGCGGCGGGAAAAAGAACGCAATTTGCCATCGTCCCGGACGCGCACGCGGCGGTACCCTGGTTGACGATGAGCTTCGGGCATTCGGCCTTGCGAGGATTCCCGGTCACGGGGACCGGCGGACGGGTGGAGTACCGCCTCGCCCGCAATGCCGTCGTCAGCGAATTCCACAAGGGCCGGCTGTCCAAACTCGACGTCTGCGACGCCCACCCCGAGCTGATGCGCGCGGCGCGCAATGTGGGTGTGCCGCTGCCCGAGGAGTGCCCGATCTGCGAGGGGCCGCCCCTCGTCCATGTCACCTACGTCTTCGGCCCGCGTCTGCCACCGAACGGCCGGTGCCCGTCGTCGGCCACCGAGCTCTCCCGCCTGTGTCGGCGGGCCGACGAGGTCGTCTGTTACGTGGTCGAGGTCTGCCCCGAGTGTGCCTGGAACCACCTGGCCCGGATGTACCCCGCCGGTGGTCGCCACCGGGCGTCGGCAGCTTCTGCCCGACGACGCAACGGCTGAGGCAGAAAGCCGGGGGAGATCACGCAGGGCCGTCACACGGTGCGGGCGCCTCGGCGCGCGCACATGGGGTGCGTCATGGGGCACCATTGACGGACTGACCGCTGGGCGACGCAAGGGGAATTCGATGAGTGCAGTGCAGGCAGGGGGCGGCAAGGGCCAGAAGGCCGGCACGACCGCCGGAGGGCGCCCAGCGGCCGGTACCAAGCCGTCCCCCGGTGCCCGTGGACCCAACGGAGCCGGCAAGGCGCCCGCCCGTCGCCCGACGCCGGCCACCAAGACCGGCTCCGGAGGCCGCCCACCCGGCGGCGGTGGTGGCGGCAAGGGGCCGAAGCAGCCGGGAGGGTACCGTCCCGGTGCCGCCCCCCAGCGCTTCTCCCCGTCGACGATCGCTTTCGCCGCCGTGGCCGTCGTCGTTGTCATCGTCGTCGGCTTCGTGATCTTCAAGGTCACCCAGCCGTCCAAGCCGCCCAGCACGCCCGGTCTCACCGCCCCGGTCAACACGCCCGCGCAGGCCTCGGTCCTCAGTGCCGTGACCAACCCGCCGGCCAGCGTGGCCGCCGCGGTGGGCCTGCCGTCCACGTCGGTGGTGGTGCCCCCGACGGTCAAGAAGGGTCAGCCGCCGCTCACCATCTCCGGCAAGCCGGGCGCGGTCTTCATCGGTGGCGAGTTCTGTCCCTACTGTGCCGCCGAGCGGTGGTCGATCATCATGGCCTTCAGCAAGTTCGGGACGTTCAACAACCTGCAGGAGACGACCTCGTCCCCGTGGGACACCGACCCGTCCACACCCACCTTCTCCTTCTACGGGTCGACGTACACCAGTGCGTACATCACCCTGAACGCGGTGGAGCACAACAGCAACGACAAGACCGGTGTGGGAACGAGCGTCCTTCTCCAGCCCCTGACGAAGCAGGAGGCGAACCTGTGGCAGACCTACGACAACAGCTCGGGCTTTCCCTTCATGGACATCGGTAACAAGGCGTTCGTCACCTCGCCCAGCTATGTGCCCACCGTCCTCGCCGGTCTCGACCAACAGGACGTGGCGTCGAAGCTGTCGCATCCCAAGGACCCCGTCACCCAGTCCATCGTGGGCACGGCCAACTACCTGACGGCCGGCATCTGCGCCGCCACCGGCCAGAAGCCGGCGTCGGTGTGCTCGGCGCCCGTGGTGGCCACGGCGGCGCACGCCATGGGTCTGAGCTGAGCGACATGGCGTCGTCCGTGAACGAAGCGGCCGTCGCCGGGCGAAAGGCCGGGTCCCCGCGGCGCGCTCCCGAGACCGACGAGGGCGACGACGACGTGTCCTCCGACGAGGACGTCGTCACGGCCCCTCCGGGGCCGGGGCGCGGGGTACGGGTCACCGCCCTGATGTTGTCGCTGCTGGGCCTGGCCGACTCCACCTATCTCACGGTCACCCACTTCCAGAAGCAGGTCCTCTCCTGTCCCACCCACGGATTCATCAACTGCCTCAAGGTGACCACGAGCCCGCAGTCCGAGGTGTTCGGTATCCCCGTCGCCATCCTCGGGCTCGTCTTCTACGTGGCCATGACGGCGATCAATCTCCCCCGACTGTGGATCACGACCGACGTGCGGGTGGCCTGGCTCCGCCTGGCCATGGCCGTGAGCGGCATCGGGTTCGTCCTCTACCTTCTCTACGCCGAGCTGTTCATCATCAAGAACCTCTGTGAGTACTGCACCGGTGTCCACATCGTGACCTTCGCTCTGTTCGTCCTGATCGTGACGACCTTCCCGTTGATGCTGCAGCGGCGGTCGGCCGATTGGGACGACGCGGACGACGAGACGGAGTTCGCCTCGACATAGGACGCCGGCGGGCGAAGCGGCCGCCGTGCCGGCGGCGTCCCCCGGCCGGACAGTGGCGTCGGTACCATGGGTGACGGCGATGGGGCTCGCCGGAACCGGTCGGCCACGCGACCTGATGGCTCCTACTCGTGAGTGACTGAGGAGGGAGCCAGATGACACCGGCGCATCCCTTGCGGGACCGCCATCTCCGCCGCCGCCTGGCGCACCTGCTCGGCGCCGACGACCGGCTCCCCATCGATCCCGACCTCGAGCCCACCGATCCGTCGGAACCGGGGCGCGCCCACCGACGGGCGGCCGCGCCCGTGCGACGGAGCCACCCCGGCGTCGTGCTCGCCATCGCCGCCGGGGGCGCGGTCGGGGCTCTCGCCCGGTACGAGCTGCAGTTGACCTGGCCGGTGCCCGCCGGCCATTTCCCCGCGTCGACGTTCGCCATCAACACCTCGGGGGCGTTCCTGCTCGGGCTGGTGCTCACGATCACGATGGAACGCGAGCGCCCCCCGAGCCCCGTCTGGCGCTACGCGCGCCTGTTCGCCTGCGTGGGTGTGCTGGGCGCCTGGACCACCATGTCAACGGTGGCCGTCGAGGCCGACACCCTGGTGCACGGCGGCGGAGCGGCCCGGGCGGTCGCCTATCTGGCCGCCACGATGTCGGCCGGCCTGGTCGCCGCCGCCGCGGGAACGGCCGCCGGTCGCCTGCACCGACGGGCGGGCCCGGCCGCGGGGACCGGTGGCGGGGTCGGCCGGTGATCGTCGGCCTGGCCGTGGCGCTGGCCGGCGCCGTCGGCGCCGTGGCCCGGTTCCTCACCGACGGCGCCGTGCAGGACCGCAGCACCGGCTCCTTTCCCTTCGGGACACTCGCGGTGAACGGCACCGGATCGTTCATCTTGGGGGTGGTCACCGGGCTGGCCTGGTACCACGGGCTCGGGGGCCGGGCGCACGCGGTCGTGGGGGTCGGGTTCTGTGGAGCCTTCACCACGTGGTCGAGCGTCACCTGGGAGACCGTGCGCCTGGCCGAGGACGGCTTCGGCCGCCAGGCGCTCGTCAATCTGGTCGGCGAAGTGGCCGCTGCGCTGGCCTCGGCCGCTCTCGGCATCGTGGTGGTGGCCGTCGTCTGATCGAGGTGATCGGCGGGGTCATCGGCGCCCGGTGGCGCCGGGCGACGGCCGGCGTTCTGTGCGATCCTCGCAGCGTGCACGGAGGCATGCCGACCGCGGTAGCGGACGCTACCGGTGGCCCGAACAGGTTCGCGCAACGGCTCTTCTCTCCGTTACCGCAACGCTACGACCGGCTGGCCGAGATGTTGTCCTTCGGACAGAACGGTCGGTGGCGCCGGGCCATGGTGGACCATGTGGTGGAGGCGTCGCCCGGTCTCGTTCTCGACGTGGCCACGGGACCGGCGGGTGTGGCCCTGCAGCTGGCGGCTCGGACCGGTGCCCGCGTCGTGGGGGTTGACGTCACCGAGGCCATGGTGCGCCAGGCCCGAGAGAACGTCGGGCGGGCCGGGGCCCGGATCCATCTGGCGCTGGGCCGCGGCGAGCAGCTGCCCTTCGCCGACGGGACCTTCGACGCCGTCACCTTCACGTATCTCCTGCGCTACGTGGACGACCCCGCCGCCGCCATCGCCGAGCTCAGCCCGCGTGGTGAAGCCGGGGGGCGTCGTGGCCAACCTGGAGTTCCTGGTCCCGTCCAGCCGGTTCTGGCGCTTCTGGTGGTGGGGCTACACCCGGGCCGTGCTGCCGTTGGCCGGGTGGGCGACCGGGGGCCGGGAGTGGTTCGACGTCGGCCGGTTCCTCGGGCCCAACATCTCGTCGCACTACCGCCGGTACCCGGTGTCGTGGACCGTGGGTGCCTGGCGCCAGGCCGGCCTGGTCGACGTCGGCGTGCGTCCGATGAGCCTCGGCGGCGGACTGGTGATGTGGGGACGGCGGGCCGGTGGCTGAGGGGGAGCGGCGCCCCGCGTACTATGCCGCCGCGCGCGGCGGGTGGCGGGACTGGTGGACCCTGCTGCACCCGCCCTACACGGCGTGGCACCTCTCCTACGTCGTGATCGGGGCCTGTCTCGCCCCCCGGGTCGACACCTCGCGTCTGCTGGCCACCCTCATCGCCTTCTTCCTGGCCGTGGGGGTGGCCGCCCACGCCGTCGACGAACTGACGGGCCGGCCGCTGCGGACGACCATCTCGAGCGGGGCCCTCGTCGCCGTCACCGTGCTCGGCCTCGCCGGAGCCGTGGTCCTCGGCGTCATCGGTGTGGCCCGGGTCGGCATCGTCCTGGTGCCGTTCATCGTGGTCGGGCCCCTGCTCGTCCTCGCCTACAACGCCGAGCTTTTCGGGGGGATCGTGCACACCACGGCCGGGTTCGCGGCCGCCTGGGGTGCGTTCCCCGTCCTCACCGGGTACGTGGCCCAAACCTCGTCTCTGGACCTGGCGGCCGTCCTGGCCGCCGGTGCCGCCTTCGCCCTGTCGTGCGCCCAACGCGTTCTCAGCACCCCGGCCCGCCTGCTGCGCCGGTCGACCCATTCGGTCGAAGGGTCGGTCACCCTGGCCGACGGGACCGTCATGCCTCTCGACGAACGGGCTCTACTCGGCCCGCTCGAGACCGCCCTGCGGACCATGTCGTGGGGTCTCGTGGCCCTGGCCTCGGCCTTGGCCTTCGCCCGACTGACCTGAGGTCGCGGCGTCCCGACCCAGATGGCGCCGGAAGCCGTTCACCGTCGCCTCCACGACCCGGTCGTGACCCCATCGCAGGAGGGGCGCGGCGACGCGGGCGGCAATGCGCATGGGACGTTGCTTCATCTCCACCGTCCAGGACACGTCGGCCCGGGAGCCGGCACCGAGCGGAGCCAGGACGAGATGGGCGGTGCCCTCCAGATCGCCCCCCACCGTGGCGTCGATCCGCTCCGGGCGGGTGCACCGGTCGAGGACGACGCGGACGCGCATCTGGTAGGGGACAGGCGGGGAGACGAGCCCGCGGAGCTCCGATCCGGCCTGGAGGCCGCCGCCGTCGAGCCGGAACTCGCGCAGCCAGCCCCACCAGCCCTCGAAACGCTCGGAGTGTTCGAGGGCGTCCCACATCGCCTCGGGGGGCAGGTCGAAGTCGAAGGTGCCCCGGTAGTCGATGACATACGGCGATGCCGACACTCTGGCGAGAGATTAGGCCCCCGGGTCCGGGGCGGGAGCGTCGCCCGCCCGCCGGCTCCCGTCGTCGGCATCCGGTCCCGTCGGGAGGTGGGGGTAGAGGGCGCGGCACGCCACACACCACCGTTCGGGCGCGTCCATGGTCTGCGAGCCGGTCACCCGGCCGTCGTCGTCGACGGTGACGTAGACCCGGAGGACCTCGTCGAGGTCGTCACCGGGTCCCCCGCAGTTGGCGCAGGTGTCGCCGGCCCGGGCCTCTGTGGTCGCCACCGGGGGAACGGTACACTTGAGGGGCATTCGGTCACGACGCCGCCGGCAGCCCCTGGGCGCTGGACGGCAAGGAGGCCCCTCGCCAATGACTGACGACGGCACCACCCCGACGGCCGCGACCCGGAGGGTCACCGTCCCCGAGGTGCGAGCGCGCAAGCGCAGCCGGGGGGACCTGCCCCTCGTGATGCTCACCGCCTACGACACCCCCGGTGCCCGGATCGCCGACGCCGCCGGGGTCGACATCGTCCTTGTGGGCGACTCGCTGGCCAACGCCGTGCTCGGCCACGCCGACACGCTGCAGGTGGACGTGGGGGTCATGGCCCACCACGTCGGGGCCGTGGGCCGGGCGTCGCCGCGGGCCCTGGTGGTGGGGGACATGCCGTGGCTCAGCTACCACGTCTCGTCCGAGGACGCCGTGCGCAATGCCGCCGTCCTCGTCCGCGCCGGCGCCGAGGCGGTCAAGATCGAAGGCGGGCGGGCCCGGCTTGGGGTGGTCGAGGCCCTGCTCAACGCCGAGATCCCGGTGATGGGGCACCTGGGGCTCACCCCGCAGTCGGTCCATGCCATGGGGGGTTACCGGGTGCAGGCCCGGGACACGGCCGCCGCCGAGGCTCTCATGAACGACGCCAAGGCGCTGTCGGCGGCGGGATGCTTCGCCATGGTCCTCGAGGGCGTGCCCGACGTGGTCGCCGCCCGGGTCACCGCCGAGGTGGACGTCCCCACCATCGGGATCGGGGCCGGAGCTGGGTGCGACGGCCAGGTGCTGGTCTTCCACGATCTCCTGGGTCTACGGGAAGGGGCGCCGCCGAAGTTCGTGCGTCAGTACGCGGATCTCACCGCGGTGGCGGTGGCGGCGGTGTCGTCGTGGGCCGCCGACGTGCGTGGCGGGACCTTCCCCTCCGAGGCCGAGACCTACCACCTCCCCGCCGAGCGCTGATCGGGCGGAGCCGTCCGGCCGAAGGGCCGACGGGGCGCCCGGAGGAGGCCCGGTAGCCGTCGGCTACCATGGCCCCGGCCACGGCCGGGTGAGGTTTCGGGCACCGGACGTGCACCCTGCCCCGCGCCTGGCGGGGCCCCGGGCGCTTGGGCGTCGGGTCCAGAGGGAGGTGAGCCGCGCGTGCGGCCTTACGAGACGGTGATCATCTTCGACACCGAGGTGGACGAGTCGGCCATCACGGCTGTCCTCGAGCGTGGCCTCGACGTCGTGCGGAACAACGGCGGCACCGTGGGAACGGTCGACCGGTGGGGGAAGCGGACGCTCGCCTACGAGCTGCGTCACAAGCGTGAGGGTTACTACGTCGTGGCAGAGTTCACCGCAGAGCCCAAGGCCGCGGCCGAGCTCGACCGGTTCCTGGTCCTGGCCGACGAGGTGCTGCGTCACAAGATCATGCGGGTGCCCGAGGAGGCGGTGGGCCGGACCCGGCCCAAGACGCCGGTGCGGGCGACGCCTTCCGGCGACCGCTGAGGACCAGAGGAGCGGAAGGACACACACCATGGCCAACGGAAACAACGTCGCACTGGTCGGCAACATCACCCGGGACCCCGAACTGCGGTTCACCCCGAGCGGTCAGGCCACGGCGACCTTCGGGCTGGCGGTCAACCGGCGCTGGCAGAACCGTCAGACCCAGGAGTGGGAGGAGGCCACCTCCTTCTTCGACGTGGTGTGCTGGCGGGAGATGGCCGAGAACGCGGCGGAGAGCCTCGGCCGCGGCTCGCGGGTCCTCGTGACCGGCCGCCTCGAACAGCGTTCGTGGGAGACCGCCGACGGCGACAAGCGGTCGAAGATCGAAGTGGTGGCGGACGAGATCGGCCCCAGCCTGCGGTGGGCCACGGCGCAGGTGACGAAGAACGAGCGCCGCGGGCCCGGTGAAGGCGCACCCGCTCCCCGTCAGGCCGCCGCGGCCACGGCGTCGGCGTCGGCCGAGCCATCCGGCGGCTACGGCTTCGACGAGGAGCCGTTCTGATGAAGGTTCTTCTGCGCGACGACATCGCCGGCGTGGGCCGACGCGGCGACATCGTCGAGGTGGCGCGGGGATTTGCCCGGAACTACCTGCTGCCCACCGGCCGCGCCCTGGTGGCCGGCGCCCGGATCGAGAAGCAGGCGGTCGCCATGCGACGCGGTCGGGACCTCCGCAACGTCCAGGACCGTGACGCGGCCCGGTCGGTGGCCGAGGTCCTCGGGGCCACCACCGTGACGGTGTCGGCCCGGGCGGCGGCCGAAGGTCGTCTGTTCGGTTCGGTGTCCGCCTCCGACGTGGCCGATGCCATCGCCGCCCAGACCGGCGCGGTGGTCGACCGGCACCGGATCACCCTGTCGGAACCGATCAAGACCGTGGGCACCCACGTCGTCCCCGTGCAGCTGCACGACGAGGTGACCGCCGACGTCACCGTCGAGGTCGTGGCCAGCACGTAAAGGGCCGGCACCTCGTGACCCCTCCCGGTCACAGGGGAGCGTGACACCCCTCCCGTAGCCTCGGTTTCTGTGGGGATCGCCGATGGTGTGAGCGGATCAACAGGTTGTCCCCAACGTCGTCCGCTTTCCACACGTCATATCCACAGTCAATCCCTGACAATGGGCCGATTTCCCCAAGGTCATCCTCTCGTTATTCACGGGACGGATGGGGGAGGGTAGGGGTCCATGGCGCAGGCACTCGAAGAGGTACGCGTCCAGCCGTCTGCAGGCCGCCGGCGGCCGTGTCCCGCCGCACAACCTCGACGCCGAGGAGTCGCTGCTCGGCGCCATGCTGCTGTCGCGCGACGCCACGGCATCGGCGATCGAATTCTGCAACGGCGAGGACTTCTACAAGCCGGCCCACGCCCACATCTTCGGGGCCATCACCTCGCTCTACACCCGGGGGGAGCCGGCCGACCCGGTGACGGTGGCCGACGAGTTGCGCCGGTCCGGTCTGCTCGACGCGGTGGGCGATCCGTCGGTGCTGATCTCGTTGCAGGTCAACACGCCGTCGACGGCCAATGCGTCCTACTACGCCCGGATCGTCGAGGAACACGCGCTGTTGCGACGACTGGTCACCGTGGCCGGCGAGATCGCCGAGCTCGGGTACAGCGTCCCCGAGGATGTGAGCGAAGTGGTCGACCGCGCCGAGACGATGATCTTCGAGGTGGCGCAACGGCGGATGGTCGACACGATGGCGCCGCTGCGCGACCTGTTGGCCCAGAGCCTCGACCATCTCGAGGCGCTGGTGGAGCGGGGGGAGACGATCACCGGTGTGCCCACCGGCTATCGCGATCTCGACGCCCAGTTGGCGGGGCTCCAGGCGGCGAACCTCGTCGTGGTGGGGGCGCGTCCGGCCATGGGCAAGACGAGCTTCGCCCTGGGAATCGTGAACCACGCCGCGGTCCACGCCCGGGTGCCGGTGCTGCTGTTCTCGCTGGAGATGAGCCACCTGGAGCTGACCCAGCGGATGCTGTGCTCGGAGGCGGGGGTCGACGCCACCCGGATGCGCAACGGGCACCTGCTCGAGTCGGACTGGCCGCGAGATCTCCAACGCCATCGGACGGCTGGGGGACGCACCGATCTTCATCGACGACAACCCGAACGTGACCGTGATGGACATCAGGGCCAAATCCCGCCGGCTGAAAGCGCGCCAGGGCCTCGGCCTGGTCGTGGTCGACTACCTGCAGCTGATGAGCGGCCACAGCCGGAGCCGGGCCGAGAACCGTCAGGTCGAGGTGTCCGAGATCAGCCGTGGCCTGAAGGTCCTGGCCCGCGAGCTCAACATTCCGGTCGTGGCCCTCTCCCAGCTCTCGCGCAATCTGGAGATGCGCCAGGACAAGCGGCCCGTTCTGGCCGATCTGCGGGAGTCGGGGTCGATCGAACAGGACGCCGACGTGGTGCTCTTCATCTACCGCGACGAGGTGTACAACCCGGACTCACCCGACCGCGGTTCGGCCGAGATCATCACCTCCAAACACCGCAACGGTCCCACCGGCGTGACCCATCTGGCCTTCGTGGACCGCTACACCCGGTTCGACGAGCAGGCCCGGGTCTGAGGGGGCGTCCCCGCGGTGGCCGATCTCCCCGATCACGTCAGGCGGAACCGACGGGTGTGGGACGTGTGGGCAGCGGAGTACGAGGAACCGGGGCGGCGCAACTGGGGGCGAGACGAGCCGTCGTGGGGACAGTGGGGCGTTCCCGAGTCGCAGCTGAAGCTGTTCCCGGACTCGGTGGAGGGCCTGGACACGATCGAGCTGGGGTGCGGGACCGGGTACGTCTCGGCCTGGCTGCGGGGGCGGGGGCGCGGCCGGTCGGGATCGACAATTCGGCCGCCCAGCTGGCCACCGCCCGCCGGCTGCAGGCCGAGTTCGGACGGCCGTTCCCGCTCATCCAGGGGAGTGCAGAGGAGGTCCCTCTCCCCGACGAGAGCTTCGACCTGGCCATCTCGGAGTACGGGGCGAGCATCTGGTGCGATCCCTACCGGTGGATACCGGAGGCGGCGCGTCTGGTGCGCCCCGGTGGGCAGCTGGTGTTCCTGGTGAACAGCCCCCTGCTCATGTGCTGCCTCCCCGACACGCCCGACGGTCGGGCCGGGGAGCGGCTGTTGCGGCCGTACATCGGGATGCACCGCTTCGAGTGGTCCGACGACGATTCGGTGGAGTTCCATCTCGGCCACGGCGAGATGTTCCGGCTCCTGCGGGCTAACGGCTTCACGGTCGAGGAGCTCATCGAGGTGGAGGTGCCCGAGGGGTCGACGACGCGCTATCCGTGGGTCCCGCTCGACTGGGCCCGCCGGTGGCCGTGCGAAGAGATCTGGAAGGCCCGCCGGACGGCCGGTGGTTCCTGACGTCAGGGAGTCTTGACGAGGTACTCGCTCATGGTGGCGGAGCGCAGGCGGGTCAGATCGAGGCAGGCGTTCACGCTCTCGAGCATGCGGGCGATGTTGGCCGTCAGCTCGTCGGCGGAGGCGGCGTTGTAGAAGAGGAGGGGGTCGGCGACGTGGCGGGCCGAGGGCCAGGCCTCTTCGACGATGCCGTCGACGTGGGGGGCGTCACCGGTGAGGGGGCGGACGACTTCGTTGCGGACGTAACGGGTACGCGGCTGGAGCTCGGCCGACAGGGGCGACTGGGTGCCGTGCCAGCGGTCGATCCAGTCGTCGTAGGCGAGACCGTCGGGGCGGTGGATGAGGGCGACGGTGAGAACCCCCGGTGACCGCTCGCCGTCGGGCCAGGAACGCGGCGGTGCGTGGGGGGTGGTGCCGTAGTCCTCGTAGAGCGACTCGACCACCAGGTAGCCGGCGGAGGCCGTCCCCAGGCCGGCGACGATCTCGTCGAAGGGTCGGCGGCGGTCGTAGGAGTCGACCCAGACCGAGATCTGGGCGCAGTGGGGTGCCTCGCCCTCGGGGGCCGGCATCGGTGAGGGGGCGTCGGCCGCCGCGGTGTCGTGGACGTTGATGCCGAGGCCCCGGGCGCCGGCGCCAAGAAGGCGGGGCGCGGTCTCGGCGAGGAGCCGGTCGCGCAGGTCGTCGCCCTGGTCGTCTGTCCCCCAGAGCAGGTAGACGAGCTTCTCCATCGGCCCAGTATGGCGGCCCAGTGTGGCCGGCAGCCCGGTGGCGACCGGTCTCAGGGCGGGTCGCCACCCACGGTCGGGACCGGAGGCGACGGGGCCGTCGGCGGCGCCAGCTGGACGGGCAGAGCCGGTGCCGGTGGGGGCGATGAGGGTGGGGCTGATGACGGTGGGGTCGGTGACGGTTGAGCCGCAGGAGGTGGGCCGCCGGGGAGAGCGACGTCGGCCGGAGCCAGGGGGAGCCGGACCCAGAAGGTGGCGCCCGACCCGGGCTCGGAGTCCACGCCGACGGTTCCCCCGTGGGCGGAGGCGATGGCCGAGACGATGGCCAGCCCCAGGCCGACGCCGCCGGTGGACCGGGCCCGCGACGGGTCGGCGCGGTGGAAGGGTTCGAAGATGTGGGCGCGGTCGGTGGGATCGATGCCGGGTCCTTCGTCGGCCACGGTCAGGAGCGCGGTGGTGCCGTCGACGGTGAGGCCGACGTCGATCGGTGTCGCCCCCGGGGTGTGGCTGATGGCGTTGGCGACGAGGTTGTCGACGACTTGGCGGAGGCGGTTGGCGTCGCCGGTGACGACGACCGGACCGAAGGGGGCGAAGGTGACGGCGCGGTCCGGTGCCTTCACGCGCGGCGTCGACGGCGGCGGCCACGACGGCGGTGAGCTCGACCTGCTCGTGGGCCAGGGGCCGTTCCCGGTCGAGGCGGGCCAGGAGGAGCAGGTCGTCGACGAGCTCGGACATGCGGTTCGCCTCGGAGCGGATGTGGCGCATGGAGGTGGCCAGGTCCTCGGGGCGGTCGCGCGCGCCACGGTCGAAGATCTCGGCGTAGCCGCGGATCGAGGTGAGCGGTGTCCGCAGCTCGTGCGACGCGTCGGCCAGGAAGCGTCGGAGCCGCTCCTCCGAGGCGGCGCGTGCCGCGAAGGCCCCCTCGATCTCGGTCAGCATGGTGTTGAGGGCGACGCCGAGGCGACCCACCTCGGTGTGCGGGTCGGTGTCGGGGACGCGCTGGGAGAGGTCCCCCGAGGCGATGGTCCCGGCCGTGGTGGCCATCTCGTCGAGGGGCCGGAGTCCACGTCGGACCATCCACCACGACAGCGCACCCAGACCGATCAGGACGGCGCCGGAGACGAGCCCTTCCACCAGCAGGAGGTGGCCGAGGGTTTCGTTCACATCGGTGAGCGGGACGGCCACGATGACGACGAGGTCGGGGCCGCCCTGGATCACGTTGGCGGTGAAGGTGGCGATCCCCTGGTAGGCGTGGGCGCCGCACCCGGTCCTCGTGACGGTGAAGATCGTGGCCTTCTGGGCGCCCGACGACACCGGCAGCGGGGAGGGGAGAGCGGGCGACCGTGACGCCACGTGCCCCGGACGTTGGAAGCAGGCCCACGCCAGCGCCTGGCCGGTGTCGCCGTCGCGCAGCTCGCCGTAGGCGCCCGACGGAACCTGGGACGTCAATTGGAACGGAAGCCCGCACTGGGACGGGCCCGAACTGGGCGTGAACGGGCTCGTGTGCTCGACGCAGTCCTGAAGCGCCCGGGACACCGGCTCGGGAGCCGCCTGAAGCTGTTGGTCGAGCCGGGCCACCAGGAACGACTGCAGCGACGTGTAGGTGACGACGTCGGAGACGACGAGGCCGACCGCCACGATGCCCACCAGGACCAGGAGGAGACGGAGACGGAGCGTCACCGGCTACTCCGGGGGTGGGCGCAGGGTGTAGCCGACCCCCCGGACGGTGTGGATCAGAGAGGGGCCGAGGGAATCGATCTTGCGCCGGAGGTAGGAGATGTAGATCTCGACGACGTTGGCGTTGCCGTCGAAGTCGTAGTTCCACACCCGGTCGAGGATCTGCGACTTGGAGACGACCCGGCCGGCGTTGAGCAGGAGGTAATGGAGGAGCTTGAACTCGGTGGGGGTGAGGTCGATGGAGGTCGACCCCCGGAAGACCTCGTGGCTCTCCTCCTCCAGGCGCAGGTCGGCCAGCTCCAGGCGTCCGTTGTCGCCCTCACCGTGGACGCGCCGCAGGATCGCCCGCACCCGGACGATGAGCTCCTCCACCGAGAAGGGCTTCGTCATGTAATCGTCGCCTCCGAGGGTGAACCCCCTGAGCTTGTCGTCGAGGGTGTCGCGGGCGGTGAGGAAGAGCACCGGGACCCGGGTGCCGCCCATGTCGCGGCCCATGCGTTCGAGCACCTCGAAGCCGTTCAGGTCCGGGAGCATCACGTCGAGGACGATCAGCTGCGGTCGAAACGTCCCGACGGCATCAAGCGCCTGACGCCCGAGGTGGGCGACGCGGACGTCCATGCCCTCGTAGCGCAGGGCCATGGAGAGAAGATCGGTGATGGAGTGCTCGTCGTCGACGACGAGGATGCGCGGTGGAGTGGACACGAGGTTCGGCCTCCCTTGCGCCGATCCTGAACCAGGTTGCTGTGCGTTTCCTGTGAACGAGGGTCGGCTGTCCCCATTCTCAGTGACTTCACAGGGGCCACACGAGGTCACCCCCTCAACGCACCTCGATGCCGCTCCTGGATCCCTGGTGGGGATTCCGAGATCTCCGACGGCCCGAGATCTAAGACGGCCCGAGATCTAGGACGGGCACACGTCGGCGGTGCCGTCGTCGTGGAGGGTGCGGAGGCGGGCCACGGATCGGTGACGGCGACGCCGGTGTCCGTCCCCGGTGACACCGCGGGCGGGGGCGGGGGCGGGTTCGGTGACGGAGCCGGACCCGGTGGGGGTCGACGCGCCGACGGAGACGAGGGTCTCGTCGATGAGGCGGACGATCTCGTCGCAGCGCTCGCCCAGAGTCATCGTGACCCCTCCCTTCTCATGTGCGCATCGGTCGCGCCCGCGGCGCCCTGAAGCACGCTCCGGTCATGACCTGCCTCAGTGGTCGCTTTCGTCACGGGACGTGGTGGATAGCCGGTGCATCCCGCCTACGATGCGAAACGCGCGCGGCGACCGGTCGCCGAAGTCGGCGCCGGACCGACCGATACCCCGGAGGACAGCGGTGGACGACGAGCAGCGGAAGGTGGCGGACCGTACGGCGCTGCGCCATCTCGTCGACGCCTACGCCCGTCACGTCGACCGGCGTGAGGCCCGGTCCGTGGCATCGCTGTTCACCCCCGACGGCCGCTTGGTGTCGCGCCTGCACGACGCGGCCGACGACGCCCCCATCGTGCGCTGCGGCCGGGACGAGATCGCCGGGGCCATCGACGCCGGTCTCGCCCGCTATCTCGCCACCACCCACATCGTGGGCGGACAGGTGGTCATCATCGACGGCGACGGTGCCACCGGTGACACCGTCTGCCTGGCCCACCACGTCTACGAGAGGGCCGGGACCCGCCGGATGCTCGTCATGGCCGTGCGCTACGCCGACACGTTCGCCCGGCAGTCCGACGGCTGGGGCTTCGCCGAGCGCCAGTTGTCGCTCGACTGGCGTGAGGACCGGGCCATGGACGACCGGTGACCGCACCGCACCCCGACGGGGCCGCCGTCATCGAGCGCGACGGAGGACGCAGACCATGACCATGAAATTCGCCGTGCTGCCGCCGGTGCGCGCCGGGGTGTGCGCCGATCCCGACTGGATGACCGGTTTCGCCCGGCATGCCGAGGACTCTGGCTTCGAGTCCATCGTCCTGGTGGAGCACCCGGTGGTGATCAGCGACTACACCAGTCGCTACCCGTACGCCTCGTCGGGGCGGATGCCGCTGGCCGACGACTGCGCCATTCCCGACCCCATCGATGTGCTCGGTTTCCTGGCCGCGGCCACCACCCGTCTGGAACTGGCCACCGGAGTCCTCGTCCTTCCCGCCCATCACCCCGTGATCATGGCCAAGAGGCTGGCCACCCTCGACGCGCTGTCCAAGGGCCGGGTCCGGTTGTGCATCGGTGTGGGTTGGATGCGCGAGGAGCTCGAGGCCTGCGGGGTCGACTTCGCCTCCCGGGGTCGGCGTACCGACGAGTGCATCGACGTGATGCGGGCGCTGTGGGCCGACACCGAACCGGGCGGTGCTGCCTTCGACGGCGAGTTCTTCCGCTTCGCCCACGCCCACACCCATCCGAAGCCCTACCGGCCGGGCGGGATCCCGATCCACGTCGGGGGCCACAGCGCCGCCTCCATCCGACGCGCCGGGCGCCGGGGAGACGGGTGGCACCCTCTCGGGATCGGCGGCGAGGAGCTCCGCCGCGCTCTCGAGAGCCTGCGGGCCGAGGCCACCGCGGCCGGACGCGATCCCGGGTCCATCGAGCTGACTCTCACCGGGGTGTCGACGGGGACGACCCCCGAGACCCTCGCCGAGCTCGACGCCCTGGGGGTGGACCGGCTGGTGGTGACGTGCCTCCAGCCGGACCTGGAGGCGGCCAAGGACGAGATGTCGCAGGTGGCCGAGACCGTGGGGCTGGCGCCGGCGCGGTGATCCGGGCTGTGACACCCGTAGGATTTCTGCGTATGGAGATCCCGTGGCATACGTGAGTCGGACGGGGCTGCGCACGTACTCTCCTGACGGCGCCGATCCGGTGGTCTGGCGCGACCTGATCGGGCTGTCCGACGTCCGGGCGGCGGCCGAGCGCCTCCGCGCCGTCGGCGTGGAGACGCCTCTCCAACGAAGTGAGCGGCTGTCGGAGCGCCACGGCGCCTCGATCTACCTGAAGCGCGAGGACCTTCAGGCGGTGAGGTCCTACAAGATCCGCGGCGCCTACAACTTCATCGCCGGACTACCCCCGGAGCGCCTGCGCGTCGGGGTGGTCTGCGCCAGCGCCGGGAACCACGGCCAGGGAGTGGCCTGGAGCTGTCGGCACCTGGGCGTCCCCGGGGTTGTCTTCCTTCCCCGGCGCACCCCCCGGCAGAAGGTGGCGCGCATCCGGGCCCTGGCCGGGGACCTGGTCGAGCTGCGATTCGCCGGTGACACCTTCGACGACGCCAACGCCGCCGCCACCGGCTACGCCACCGACACGGGGGCCACCGTCGTGCCCACCTTCGACCACCCCATGACCGTGGCCGGCCAGGGGACCGTCGCCCTCGAGACCATCAGACAGCTGGGTCGTCCCCCCGACGTCTTCGTCGTGCCCATCGGCGGTGGGGGTCTCGTCTCCGGCATTGCCGTCACCCTCGACGGTGAGGGTGCGGACACGCGCCTCGTCGGGGCGCAACCGGCGGGCGCCCCGGCCATGGTGCGCTCTCTCGAGGCCGGTCACCCGGTGAAGATCGACATCACCGATGACTTCGTCGACGGCGCCGTCGTCCGTACGCCCGGGCGCCTCACCTTCGCCATCGTCCGCGAGCTGGTGCCCGAGATCGAGGTGGTGGCCGAAGGTCGGGTCTGCACCGAGCAGCTGGACCTCTATCAGGACGACGGGATCGTGGCCGAGCCGGCCGGGGCGCTCTCGATCGCCGCGCTCGACGGGCTCGCCGGCACGATCGGCGGTCGCACCGTCGTCTGCGTCCTGAGCGGTGGGAACAACGACGTCGCCCGCTACGGCGAGATCGTCGAGCGCAGCCTCGTCCACCAGGGCCTCAAGCACTACTTCGTGGTGGCGTTCCCCCAGCAGCCCGGCGCCCTGCGGCGCTTTCTCGACGAGTGCCTGGGACCGACGGACGACATCGTGCTCTTCGAGTACGTGAAGAAGAACGACCGCGAGTTCGGGCCCGCGGTGGTGGGCGTGGAGTTGGCCCAGCGCGAGGATCTCGACGGTCTCGTGGCCCGTATCGCCGCATCGGGGCTCGACGCCCAGCGGCTACCCCCCGACAGCCACGTCTTCCGCCTTCTCGTCTGAGTCGGGAATCAGGCGGGGATGTGGGAGAGGGCGGCGGCGCCGACCGCGCCCATCTCAATGGGAGTGGGGAGCACCGGTTGATGAACGCTCGTGACCGGAGGGCGCCTCGAGTCCCGGCGGGAACGGACTACAGGTTGAGGTCCCGCTTCGGCCGGACGACGATCTCCGACAGGTGGACGTTCGCCGGTCGGGTGACGGCCCACAGGACCGCCTCGGCCACGTCCTCGGGGGTGAGGAGATGACCGGGGAGGGCCTCCTGGGCACCGGCCAGCACCTCGTCGGGCAGCCGTTCGCCCTTCGTGATCTCGACTGCCGGTATCTCGTCGCCGGCCACCGAAACGAGACCCTGCAGGACGGCGCTGTCGAAGTTGCGGGCGAAGTTGGTGGCGATGGCACCCGGCATCACGGTGAGCACCTTGATGGGCTCCTCCATGAGCTCGCGTCGCAGGGCGTTGGTGATGCAGTTGACGGCGTGCTTGGTGGCGCCGTAGACGCCCGAGTCGGGATCGCAGGGCCGCCACCGACGAGATGTTCACGACGTGGCCCTCGGCCCCGCAGGCCCGCATGGCCTGCACCGCCGCCTGGGATCCGACGAGAAGGGCGAAGACGTTCGTCTCGAGCATGACCCGCCAGTGTTCGGGGTCGGATTCCTCGAGGATCGACTCGGGATGGCTGAGCCCGGCGTTGTTGACCATGATGTCGAGCCGCCCGGTGGACTCGGTGGCGTGGGCCACGAGGCCCCGGAGTTGGTCGACGTCGCGGACGTCGTCACATGCGCCTCGGCGCGGCCGCCGGCGGCGGTGATCTTGGCCACCGAGTCGGCCATGGGGTCCGGCGTCCGACCACCGAGGACCACATGGGCGCCGGCCGCGCCGAGGACCTCGGCGATGGCCCGACCGATGCCGCTCGAGGCACCGGTGACGACGGCGGTCCGGCCGGCCAGCGCTCCTTTGGTCGCCACGCGGTCAGACTCCTCCGGCGGGGCCGCGGGATCTACCGGCGCGGGGTCATGTCCAGGTCAGGTGGTGGCTGATCGGGGATCTTCCACTTGAGGAAGGACTTGTCGTAGACGTCGTGGTATGCGTTGGCGGCGTCGATCATGGCGTTGAAGGCGGCGTCGAAGGACTCCCAGTCCTCGGAATCGATGCACTTGGCCACGGCCGCCAGCTCTTCGTCGATGAACTTGTCCATGTTTTCGGCGTACTTGGGCCGGAGGAAGGCGCCTTTCTCCATGAGACCGCGGGCCTCTTTCAATTGGAAACGGGCCAGTGCCTGATTGCGGGCCTGTCCGGCGTAGTAGCACTTCCAGATCCGAGCCCCCACGAGCGGCATGATCTCGGCCATCCCGGGCATGAGATGCCCGAGCTCGCTCAGGTCGAAGGTGCCCTTCCCGGTATCGATGACGTGGTCGTGATCCGCCGTGGCTGACATGGCCAGATTTCTACGACAGGCACCCGCTGGCCCCGGGGCCGGTTCGTCCGCCGGGTCTCCCCGTCGTACGATGCAGCCGGTGAGCGACGTTCGTCCTACCGCAGTCGAGGCGCCCCCCGCCCAGAGCCGGTTCTCGGCGTGGCGGGAGGTGCTACGCACCACCAACCCGCCGTCGGGGCGACCCCTCGACCCGGTGTTGCGCTGGCTGGTGCTGACCAGGGCCGCCGTTTTGCCCATGACTCTCGTGGCCGGAGCGGTGGCCACGCTGCTGGCCGTCCACCGTCCCGGATTCCGCCCCGGCCTGCTGGTGCTGGCCTTCACCGGCATCGTCCTCGCCCATGTGGCCAACAACCTCATGAACGACCTGTTCGACGTGGCGATCGGGGCCGACACCACGTCGTATCCGCGCGCCCTGTACGTGCCCCATCCCGTGCTGTCGGGGATGATCAGCAAGGCCGGCCTGGCGACCGGGGCACTCGTGGTGAACGCCATCGACCTCGGCATCCTCGTGATCCTCGCCGTCTACCGCGGCTGGCCGGTCGTCGCCTTCGCCGTCGCCGGGTTCGCCCTCAGCTTCGCCTACACGGCGCCGCCTTTGCGGCTCAAGAAACGCGGACTCGGGGAGCCCGACGTGTTCCTCGTCTGGGGTCCGCTCATGGTCTGCGGCACCTACTACGCGGCGGTGGGACACCTCCCATGGGAGATCGTGGCGGCCTCGGTCCCCTACGGGCTGCTGTGCACGGCCGTCCTCATGGGCAAGCACATCGACAAGGCACCCTTCGACGCCCCCCTCGGCATCCGGACCCTGCCCGTCGTCCTGGGCGAGACCCGGGCCCGGGCCGCCACCAAGGGTCTGATGGCCGCTTTCTACGTCACGGTGATCGCCTGCGTGGCCGTCCGGGCGCTGCCGTGGCCGGCCCTCATCAGCGTGTTGGCCGTGACCAAGCTGGTTCCGTCGTTAATCCACCTCGGTCTTCCACCTTCGAAATATGCAAGATTTTCTGAAAGCCACCCGTGCCTTGTAGGCCCATTCGTCGGTAGAGAACTTGCGGGATTCGCCTATTGTTGTTAAATCTTTGGTCCGGCGCTCCGCTTCTATTTACGAAGCGCCAAGTGTATCCAACGACCCTGGCATCCGACGGAACGCTATCATCTTCTATGAATACGGTGGTATTCCAATAGATGTTCAGGTCATCATAGGAGACGGCGCCCACATTGTTGCCTTCGGTGATTAAAACTACGTCCGGGAAGAAATATACGGCCTGTCGGCCGCCGACAACGCTGGGCACGTCTACATTGGTCTTTATTACCTTCGGAACGCTGTATCCAAAGGTCGCTCGCTTCCGCGTAATCAGGCGGCCCGCGCCAGCATTTCGTTTCCAATCAAAAGTGCGGCTCGCCGAGTCAATGTTCCAAATCCTCGATGCGGACGCGACTTTATCGAATTCATTCGCGAATGTTTGGAGAGAAGAGATGATATGCTCATTTAAGTCATATAAGTCATAAATAATAACAACTGTCTTTCTTTGAACATCTAGATATGCGACTAACGCACTTAAGGCCGTCGTACATAGGATAAGCGCCAACGCAAAGTGCTGTCCCGCTGGTTCACCCGCGAGCACCGCTGAACTTGCTAGCCCGCCCCCCAGTACCCAGGGCCAAAAGCGCACGCGCCGCATCTTTTCGTTGATCTGCTCGGACGATTTCCGAACCATTGGAGGGCACCATTTCCAGGACATTGCCGATCTCCACTGCTGCGAGGGGATCTCCGGGAAGGGGAGATTGTGGAGGCCGATACGGGGTTGGGCCGAGGTTTCTTGCGGCGAACGACCTACGAGGCCTACCCAGCGAAGCGCGGTAATACAGCCCTCCGCGGCCCATGTGCACATAATTGCCGCGGGGTCCGCTGCCGATGCGGAAGCCCTTCACTCCCACGGAGACGCCCAGGCCAGAGCGGGATAAATTGAATCGAAATGGGCCGGCCGAAACACTCTTCCGGATGTAGAAGCCCATGCCCTCCTCCCGCTTCCTGGCGCTGGATTTGGTGTCGGTTTGTCCACTCTTTGTATTTCTGGAATACGTTAATTCAACCCGACGAAGCAGTCAGTGGAAATTGTGACGCTCGACCTAACCAAAGACCAATACCGCGCCCTTGTCCAGCATCTGCGCGCACGCGCTCGATAGCGACGCTTGACCCGTTCGCCCTGCGGCTCGATCCGCTGGAAATCCATCCTAGCCAAGCTCGATCCACCGAAGCGTCGGCCGGTGCCGCCGTTGAGAGCCGGGATGGGGCCGCGCGTCAGGCGCGGGGGCGCAGTTAACGCTTGAGCCCCGAGGTGAGAGAGACCCGCATTCACCTTCTGAGTAGTACGATGTTGTGGTAAAATTGTTTGCGCCCTGAGCATCTATCAGTTTAGTAGGCATCTCCCAGAGCTTCGGGAGCGGGAGGCATTCGAGGAGGAGTTTGATGGCGCGCCGGAGGCCGCGCGTGAACCAGGAGAGCCTTCCGCGGGCGAGCTTGGCAGGCTGACGGTCCGGTCGTTTTTTTCGGCAGGGATTGGGTGGTTGGCTTGATCCCACATGCCGGTCGAGACCGCCCAGTAGAGGGCCAAGGACATGACCAGGATCAGCCCTTCGACAAGCTCAGGAGGCGAGACGGTCGGGATAGCGCAGATGGGTCTGTTCGAGGCCGAACCCGCGCGATTTGAAGTCGGAAAACATGGGCTCGATGCCCCAGCGCGCGGCATATCCCAGGGTGGTCGAGATATCCCGGCTTGGCCGACATGGCGATGATCCAGGGCTCGGCATGTCCGGGATCGCGAATGATGCCGATGTTGGTCGTGACCCGCTTGCCGGTGAGGGTGACAGCCTCGAAATAACGGCCGCCGGACAAGGCGAGCGCGCCGGTGGTGGTCTTTGTCGCGCCCCAGCGGGCGACGAGGTTGCCCTTGAGCCGCAGGCGATAGTCCCATCCCCGATCCCGACACCAGCGGATCATCTCGGGGGTTCCGTAGAAGCGGTCGGCGAGCAGGACCACGGCCTGATCCGCAGGCAGCCAGTCGGCGACCACCGCGAGCAACTCCTGTTGCGTGGCGAAGCCGATGGCGCCCTCGGTCTCTTCAACCCGCCAGGCCAGCGGCAGAGCGCGCTCGCCCCAACGCACGCTCAGCATCAGGATCTGGTGGCGATCGGAGGCCTTGGTCTGGTCGAGGATCAGCGGGATGGGCTCCCCGGTCTCGGCCAGCCGGGCCAGGATCTCGCGGGCGAACGGTTCCATGACCGTGTCGCAGCACACCAAATCATTGGCCAGAAACCGGGAAATCCATTGATATCCCATGTCCCAGCGATCGGACTCGCGCGGCAGCCCGGCGCCAGTTCCACCAGGTTGGCGCTGCGCACGTGCAGCATGGTCGCCACCAGAACCGCCAGCTTGTTCCGCTGCGTCTTGCGCTGCTGCGGCAGCCGCTTGGCCAGCTCCGCCCTGATCCCCTCCGCCCAAACGGCGATCCCGTTCACCTGTGCCACGGCGCGATCCCACGTCAGAACGAACGCGGAATCGTTGCATCATACCCGGCTTCAACCCGTCAACCCATCATCGCGGGAAACTGATGGATGGTGAGCCCACTACCCCCACATCAGCACCTACGACCGGACACTCGACGCCCGGCTTGACTAATACCAGATCCCGCTGAGTAGCGTCCTTAAGGCTTCCCAAGCCGCGCCGCCTGTGCTTTACCGTGGCAAACGGCGGAGGAGGTCATGTCAGCGGCATTGCGGCTTCGGGAAGATTACGACGCGCAGCACCTGCGTGCGCTGGCGAAAGCCTCGCGGGATGCCAAGCAGACCCGGCGCCTGTTGGCGCTGGCGGCGATCTATAACGGCGCCTCGCGCGACGAGGCGGCGGCGATCGGCGGTGTCGCGCGGCAGGCAGTGCGCAAGTGGGTGGTGGCCTTCAACGCGCATGGGCCCTCGGGGCTTCTCGACGGCAAGGCGCCGGGCAACCGACCGCTGCTCAACCCCGCGCAGCGCGAAGCGCTCAGGCGGATCATCGAGGCCGGCCCCAATCCGGCGGTGGACGGGGTGGTGCGCTGGCGTCTGATCGATCTGGCACAGTGGGTCTATGCCGAGTTCCGCATTTCGATCAGCAAACAGACGCTCAGCCGGATGCTGCGCGCGATGGGCTACCGCAAGCTCTCTGCTCGTCCGCGCCATCACGCCCAGGACCCCGCCGCCCTTGAGGCGTTTAAAAAAACTTCGCCGCGTGTCTGGCAGAGATCGCGCACCATGAGGCCGCAGGCCAGCCGATAGAGGTGTGGTTTGCCGACGAGGCGCGCATCGGACAGAAGAACAAGATCACCCGGCGCTGGGCCAAACGCGGCACCCGGCCTTCGGCGCCACGCGATCAGCGCACCGCCTCGGCCTATATATTCGGCGCGATCTGTCCCCGAGAGGGCAAAGGCGCAGCCCTCGTTCTGCCACGCTGCAACACCGCAGCGATGAACCTGCATCTGGCCGAGATCGCCCAAGCGGTAGCGCCGGGAGCGCACGCCGTGCTGCTGCTCGATCAGGCGGGATGGCACCTGTCGGACAAGCTCGTCGTGCCACCCAACCTCACCCTCTTGCCATTGCCGCCAAAATGCCCGGAGTTGAACCCGGTCGAGAACCTCTGGCAGTTCCTGCGCGACAACTGGCTCTCCAACCGGGTCTTCCCCTCCTATCGCGCCATCCTCGATCACTGCTGCTACGCCTGGAACAAGCTCGTCGCCCAGCCCTGGATCATCATGTCGATCGGCCTCCGCGATTGGGCTCATGGATGCTAATCAACGGGATTTGGTATAACTCCGCGACACGGGCTGCACCTGGCTCTACTGGGAAACGACGGGCGGCGCGCGTCCCGACCATTGCAAGCTTCAGATGACGTTGAGAGACCTCAGTATCGGCGACACCGTGAAGGGTGACGAGGATGGACCGGCTGGCGCGCTCGACCTTCGACTTATTCGCCGTTGTCAAGCCTATCGTGGACGGGTGCGCAAATCCAGGCTAATATTCACCAAACCGCGGGCCAACGACCTCCTCTCCGCGCCCGATTTCTTCAATCAAAGAGCGGGGGCTGCACCAGTTTCCTGAAGAGTTCCGAACGGGCGAGAGGCTCTCTTTCGCCGAAACCGCCGCAGCCACCTAAACGGCGGAAGGTATAGGAGCAAAACCGATGGACGCCCGCATCCTAACTTCCGGCACTGCTGCCATCCTGACAAACACCGTGAGCGATGTCAGCGCTTGGCGGAAAGAAGATTTTGCCAGCAACGAGAGCTGGATCGTCAGGCTCTCTGACGCGGCGATCGCCGAGATCGAGGCGGCACTGCGTTCGGCGCAGCGGGAAGGGATATCGATTGAAACGGTGACACGGGACGGGTTCCCACTGCTTCGACCCTCGCCAAGCTCCTAGTCGAGGTGCGCCAGGAGCTCGAATACGGGCGCGGCTTCGTGCTGCTGCGCGGCATCCCAGTCGAGCGTTATTCCGATGAAGAGGCGGGGCTCCTCTACCGCGGCATTGGCGCCCACATCGGAAATGTCGTGTCGCAGAATGCCAAAGGCGACCTGCTTGGCCATGTTTTCGACCGTGGCTATTCCGACTACCGCGGCCGGAGCGACATCCGCGGTTATCAGACCCGGGCCGAACTCGAATTCCACACCGACATCGTCGACATCGTCGGGCTGCTCTGCCGGCGCGTTGCCAAAGAAGGGCGGCCAAAGCCTGATCGTTAGCTCGACGACGATCCATAACGAGATGCTGGGCGCACGAACCGACGCTGCTCGGGCTGCTGTACGGCAATTTCTTGTTTGATCGGCGCGGCGAGGAGGTCGGCGCCGAAAAGCCCTATTTTGTCAGCCCGATCTACAATTATTACCAGGGCTATCTGAGCTGCCGCCCGGCGATCATCGAATACATTTATTCGGCGCAGGAAAAGACCGGCATTGCGCCGAGTTCGGCACAACGCGAGGCGCTCGAGGCCTTTGTGCTATACACAGCGCGCGAGGATCTGCAGCTCCGCATGAACCTCCTGCCGGGGGATATTCAGTTGTTGAACAATAGCGTGGTGCTGCATTCCCGCACTTCGTACCTGGATTACCCGGAGGTGCATCGCAAGCGCCACCTGCTGCGCCTCTGGCTCAATGTCGAGAACGGTCGGCCGGTGGATACGGTCGCATTCCCGTACCGCAACGGCGTGCCGGTAGGGCGCGCTCGCTCCCTCGCCCACAACGTCTAAGTCTAGCGGTTCGGCTTGCAAATATGCGTTCTTCGACAATGGCCCAGAGACAGCATGCTTCTCTGGGCGGGCCAGACCGAAGGGGGCCGGCAATCCAAGGAGATTATCGGGCGCACGCCGAAGGCCCAGACGGCGACCCTTGAGGCGGTTGCGGCAGTGCGGCCGCAAGGCTGCTTAAACGCCGCACAAGCTAACGCCTGCACAGATCCGCAAACCACCTCCCTCTTCGCTCGCCGTCTCATCCTCGTGGGCGAGCGGCGAGAGAAGGTGCGCTCGCAAAATTTCGACCCCGACAGTATTCGCCACTATTTGAAACCGAGATCAGAAGTGTATCCGAGGAGGAAATCCGCCACACGATCTCGGACAGCCTTCGCCGCTGTACCGGCCACCAGGGCCGCGGGCGGCCGACCAAATATGGGAGCGCTGAGATGGGGTGCTACAACCATGATCGGGGCACGCATTCGCCGCCTCGAAGATCCACGGCTGCTGCGCGGCAAGGGCAGCTATGTCGATGACATCAGCCTGCCGGGTATACTGCACGCAGCGCTGGTCCGCAGCCCTTATGGCCATGCGCGCATAAAGAGGATCGACCTCGCCGCGGTCAAGGCGGCACCCGGCGTCGTCGACGCCTTCACTCTCACCAACGGATGGGAGGAGCCGCCAACCATTCCGGTTCTGGTCGGCGTGCCGTCTCTCCTGCCGTGCTCCCAATACCCGCTGGCCCGCGACAAAGTCCGATATGTCGGCGAGCCGGTGGCGGTCGTCGTCGCCACCGACCGCGCCCACGCCGAAGAGGCGGCAGAGCTCGCAAAGATCGAGTACGAGCCTCTTCCGGTCATTGCCAACTGCGACGCTGCCCAGACTGCCAGCGCCCAACTGCTGCACGATACCGTACCCGGCAACATCGCTGCCCGCTGGACTGATGAAATCGGCAACGTGGCGCGTGCCTTCGCCAGCGCCGACAGGGTTGTCTGCGAGCGCTTCCGGATGCAGCGCTATACCGGCGTGCCGATGGAAACGCGCGGCGTGCTGGCGACGACCGAGCCGGTGACTGGTGACCTGACGATATGGGCGTCCGGCCAATGGCCACACACGGCACGTTCCCTCACTGCGGCCCTCCTGGGGCTCGACGAGCAGCGTGTCCGCGTCATCCAGCCCGACGTCGGTGGCGGCTTCGGCGTAAAGAGCGAGCTGTATCCCGAGGATCTGCTAATCCCGCTCGCCGCGACCCGTCTCGGCCGCCCCGTGAAGTGGATCGAGAACCGCCGTGAGCATTTTCTCGGCATCGTCCATGCCCGCGAGATGGAATTCGACTTGGAACTCGCGGTTCGTAACGACGGCACCATCCTCGGTCTGCGCGGCACAATTGTCAGTGATCAGGGTGCGTATTTTCGCACTCTCGGTATAGTCAACCCATCACTGGCGATCACAGGCCTGCCCGGTCCTTACCATATCCCCGCTTACAGGGCCGAAGTGATCTGCGTGCTCACGAACAAGAGCCCGTGCTCGCCCTACCGCGGTGCCGGCGGGCCGGAGGCTACTTTCGCCCGTGAGCGCCTGCTCGATATCGCAGCGGCCGAGCTCGGT